>NZ_JAUEUV010000001.1:1512500-5962981 GCF_032487775.1 Bradyrhizobium sp. SZCCHNR3119
CTTCTTAAGATCGAACCGATAGCGAGGCGGTCAAGCTTCGCTAACAGAGCCGTTTACAACAACACGAAAGCTTCACAGCTTCCGTCTTGCGCCGAAACGGCCCGGAGATAGTGAAGGTCACGCACAGTTTAATGCCGAAAGCTCCCGCTCGATTGCTCGAGTGAATGCCCTCAGCCTGCACGATCCCAACTCGGATCGATCTCCTCTTCACGATGTCAGATAACACGCAGCCTCAAGTCCTGGTGAGGACAATGAGATGCGAATTGGTGTCTCGCGGACGATGTCGAACCTGCGCTCTCTCAAGCTGCCGACCGGCAATCAAACCATCTGGTGGAGCCAGACGGGATCGAACCGACGACCTCATGCTTGCAAAGCACGCGCTCTCCCAGCTGAGCTATGGCCCCGTAACCAGAAGACGAATGCCATGCTGCGCCAGAAAAGTGGTGGGCCTGGGAAGACTTGAACTTCCGACCTCACGCTTATCAAGCGCGCGCTCTAACCAACTGAGCTACAAGCCCTTAACGCTTAACGAGGCTTGCGGTGCCGCGATCCACGACGCTGTCGCGCCCGATCGTTGCGCTCAGCCCCTGGCGCGTGTTCGTCCGCGAAGAAAGAGAAACGAAGACGGCGAAATCCCGCCAATGGAGCTCATCAGGATCTGGCGATCGTGATGGCCCCTGAATGTTTCTAAAACGATCCGATAGTGAACGTGATGTTCACTGAAGGATCATCCTTAGAAAGGAGGTGATCCAGCCGCAGGTTCCCCTACGGCTACCTTGTTACGACTTCACCCCAGTCGCTGACCCTACCGTGGTCGGCTGCCTCCATTGCTGGTTAGCGCACCGCCTTCAGGTAAAGCCAACTCCCATGGTGTGACGGGCGGTGTGTACAAGGCCCGGGAACGTATTCACCGTGGCGTGCTGATCCACGATTACTAGCGATTCCAACTTCATGGGCTCGAGTTGCAGAGCCCAATCCGAACTGAGACGGCTTTTTGAGATTTGCGAAGGGTTGCCCCTTAGCTTCCCACTGTCACCGCCATTGTAGCACGTGTGTAGCCCAGCCCGTAAGGGCCATGAGGACTTGACGTCATCCCCACCTTCCTCGCGGCTTATCACCGGCAGTCTCCTTAGAGTGCTCAACTAAATGGTAGCAACTAAGGACGGGGGTTGCGCTCGTTGCGGGACTTAACCCAACATCTCACGACACGAGCTGACGACAGCCATGCAGCACCTGTGTTCCGGGCTCCGAAGAGAAGGTCACATCTCTGCGACCGGTCCCAGACATGTCAAGGGCTGGTAAGGTTCTGCGCGTTGCGTCGAATTAAACCACATGCTCCACCGCTTGTGCGGGCCCCCGTCAATTCCTTTGAGTTTTAATCTTGCGACCGTACTCCCCAGGCGGAATGCTTAAAGCGTTAGCTGCGCCACTGGTGAGTAAACCCACCAACGGCTGGCATTCATCGTTTACGGCGTGGACTACCAGGGTATCTAATCCTGTTTGCTCCCCACGCTTTCGTGCCTCAGCGTCAGTATCGGGCCAGTGAGCCGCCTTCGCCACTGGTGTTCTTGCGAATATCTACGAATTTCACCTCTACACTCGCAGTTCCACTCACCTCTCCCGAACTCAAGATCTTCAGTATCAAAGGCAGTTCTGGAGTTGAGCTCCAGGATTTCACCCCTGACTTAAAGACCCGCCTACGCACCCTTTACGCCCAGTGATTCCGAGCAACGCTAGCCCCCTTCGTATTACCGCGGCTGCTGGCACGAAGTTAGCCGGGGCTTATTCTTGCGGTACCGTCATTATCTTCCCGCACAAAAGAGCTTTACAACCCTAGGGCCTTCATCACTCACGCGGCATGGCTGGATCAGGCTTGCGCCCATTGTCCAATATTCCCCACTGCTGCCTCCCGTAGGAGTTTGGGCCGTGTCTCAGTCCCAATGTGGCTGATCATCCTCTCAGACCAGCTACTGATCGTCGCCTTGGTGGGCCTTTACCCCACCAACTAGCTAATCAGACGCGGGCCGATCTTTCGGCGATAAATCTTTCCCCGTAAGGGCTTATCCGGTATTAGCACAAGTTTCCCTGTGTTGTTCCGAACCAAAAGGTACGTTCCCACGCGTTACTCACCCGTCTGCCGCTGACGTATTGCTACGCCCGCTCGACTTGCATGTGTTAAGCCTGCCGCCAGCGTTCGCTCTGAGCCAGGATCAAACTCTCAAGTTGAACTTGAAGCTTTGAACCGGCTGATCACAACGTTTGACGAGGTCCCACCTATCAATCACCCACGCTTCACAGCGCAAATGATCATGGTGTTACCTTTGAAACATTGTCCGCCGAAGTCTTCTCGTCCGATCTCAGAACCAAAAGCCGAAGCTCTCAACCCCAAGACCCGCAAGGACTCCGCCGTCCACGTTTCTCTTTCTTCATCTTCACTTGTCAAACAGCCTGGAACCGAAGTTCCACCTCCGCGAAGGAGGGTCGCTCAACCTTATTCGACGACGATGGGCAACCGGGTTCTACCGGTTGTGCACCACTCATCAAAAGTGAGGAGCAGAACGGGCGCGAGTGCTTGCCCCGGTCAGTTCCGAAGCAGCGCCGCGCTCAGTGGTCGTGCTTATAGGGGGGTCCGATCCGGGTGTCAACGACCAATGTCAACAAATCGTCGCATCGAATCATTTTTCTTCAGGCCGCCCGACGCCGTGTCGTTTTGCCGTGGTCTCCCGGCGCGGCGCCGCACTTGGGCCACAATCCTGCGACGATTTGTTAATATGTACTTGATTCACCGGCGCCAGCGGGGACTGCCGGTGGTCTATCTCAAGGAAATGGCGAGCCCTTCGCCTGATCCTGACGGCCGAGACAACATCGAGAGATCCTGAACAAGCCTCATGGTTCGTGTTTCCGGCTTCTGAAGCGCCAGAATCCCGGACCACCTGCAGCATGCCATCATCTTGAGCCGTTTCTGTTGAACGGTGCGGAGGCCGGCCGCTGCAGCTGACGAGGCTCAGCTTGGGATGTTCGGTGTCGGGCGGTGAATTTGGGGGACGAGCGGTTGAACCATCGGACGTCACGCGGGGGGCATGGGCGCGAGATCGGCATGATCGATCTCGGTCATGAACCGCCGCTGTCGGTCGACGGCTCCGAAGCAGCGGTGATCGATCGCCGCCGGGTTTCCGTCCAATGGTTTTCAGGCACGATCCTGACCGGGCTTTGCGGCGCGGCCCTGATCGGCGGCGCCGTTTTCGCCTCCCTTGATGGTGAGCTGACGTTCGCGCGCATGCCGGAACGGGTCGAAACCGCCTTGCGGGGCGCCTTTGGCGGCGGCGACCGGGTTACGACGCTGCGCAAGAGCGACCGGCTGCCGCCGCCGAGCGAGGCCGCCGCAGCCCGCAGCGTGGTCCGCGTCTCGACGGTGACCCGGGTCGGCGCCCGCGACGTCGTCAAGGTTCGGCCGTTCGTGCGCGTCTCCGGCAACCTCGCGATGGCGACCAGCGATCTGTCGGCCAAGATCCCGCCCTTCAACGCCCAGCGCCTGTTGAGCGATGCCGATTCGAACGCGAACGGAACCGCTGCGGATCCGAACAATCCGGAAGCGGTCGAGCCCGACGCCGAGGTCTCCTTCGTGACCAAGGATCTTGCCGCCGTCCTGCCGAAGGCCAAGATCGCCGCCGTCGTGCCGCTCGATGAAATCATGATGCGCGTCCGCGACACCGCCAATTGGCGCGGCAATGGCGGCGGCGTCCGCTACGCCGCCCTCGCCAATGCGGCGGCGGATGCGACCGGCGCCCAGGGTGACCTGAAATTGGCCTATGCCAGCGACGGCAGCGTTCCCGACCCCTATGCCGGCTTCGAGACCCGCATCGTGCCGGAAAACGTCACCCTGCTGCCGAAGACCAAGGAGCAGATCACCGGCGGTAATCCGATCGGCGAGCGCATCCATCTGGTCAAGAAGGGCGACACGGTCACATCGATCCTGCGCGACCAGGGAGCGACGCCCGACGAGGCGAAAACCATCGCCGCGACACTGGGGCCGCGTGGCCGCGACGGCGGTTTGAAGGAAGGCGAGAAGGTGCGGATCCTGATGGGTCCCTCCAGTCCCGCGCCTGGCGCCCGGCTGCAGCCGTTCCGCGTGATCGTCGCTAACGATACGGTGGTCGAGGCCGTGGCTGCGCTGTCCGACCTCGGCAAATATGTCGCCGTGGACGTGCAGAGCATGAACACGGTGACCGATACGGCCGAGAGCACCAATGACGAGGAGGACGACGGCTCGGGCGTCCGGCTCTATCAGAGCATTTATGAGACCGCGTTGCGCAACAAGGTGCCGAACCCGGTCATCGACGAGATGATCCGAATCTACTCCTACGACGTCGACTTCCAGCGCAAGGTCCAGCCCGGCGATTCCTTCGACGTGTTCTATTCCGGCGACGACGACGAAAAGACCCCTGACAAAGGCGACGTGCTCTTCGCCTCCCTCACCGTCGGGGGCGAGACCAAGAAGTATTACAAGTTCATCACCCCTGACGACGGCGTGGTCGACTACTATGACGAGACCGGCAAGAGCGCGAAGAAGTTCCTGGTGCGCAAGCCGGTCAACAACGCCATCATGCGCTCCGGCTTCGGCGGCCGCCGCCATCCGATCCTCGGCTATGTGAAGATGCACACCGGCGTCGACTGGGCCACCGCCTACGGCACGCCGATCTTCGCCGCCGGCAACGGCGTGATCGAGACGGCCGGCCTCGAGGGCGGCTACGGCAAATATATCCGCATCAAGCACAACAACGGCTATGAGACCGCCTATGGCCACATGTCGGCCTTCGCCAAGGGCATGGAGCAGGGCAAGCGGGTGCGCCAGGGCCAGGTAATCGGCTTCGTCGGATCCACCGGCATGTCGACCGGCCCGCACGTGCACTACGAGATCCTGGTCAACGGCCGCTTCGTCGACCCGATGCGGGTGAAGCTGCCGCGCGGCCGTTCGCTCGAAGGAACGCTGATGGCGAATTTCGAGAAGGAGCGCGACCGCGTCGACCAGATGATGGCCGGCCGCAACGGTGGCTCCCGCCTCTCGGATGCCGGCCCATTGCAGATGCAGCAGGTGAGCAACAGGTAGCGTCCATTGCCCTTCCGCACCGGTGGGTGCCGGGGCTCAGCCGCAATCACTGGCCATCCGGTCGACAGCACGCGGGATAGGCGGCTGATGAGGCCGAAATACCAACCGTAACGCGGTCGAGCCGGGCATTCATCGCCTCCCTCGTCGGCGACCTGCATACTTCCTCCACTCCAGGCCGCCGCAAATTCGCCAAACAATTTCCGCGATCTTTCCCCGATCACGTAAGTCTGACGAAAGCTGAGCTTTGTCTGTTCCGCGCCATCTTCAATGAAGAGCGAGCGGAAATGGAAACCGTGCATGTCGTCGAGCGCTGCGATCCTCAGCGGTCCGAGGCAGAAGCGTTCGTCCGGGACGTCTACCGTCGCGAGTACGGTGCCAAGGTCACCGATTTCGCCAACCGGTTGATCTGCCGGTTCGGGCCCGGCGGACAGATCTCATGCGTGGCCGGCCTTCGGCTCGCCGAGGAAGGTTTCTTCTCCGAGCGATATCTCTCCGATCCGGTCGAGACGGCCCTGTCGCGCGCCGCCGGGTGCAGCGTCAATCGCGGCGACATCTACGAGGTCACGACGCTGGCCAGTCGCTCGCCGCGCGAGATCGCTGCCTTCATCAACGACATCATCACGTTCGGAACGGAGCGCGGCCTCTCATGGTCGTTCTTCACGCTGACGCGCCGCCTCAACCTGCTGCTCACGCGGCTTCACCTCGCACCGATCTACCTGGCCGACGCCACCTCGGATCGCGTGGCCGATCCGTCGGCATGGGGCCGCTATTACGAGACCGAGCCGAAGGTCTACGGCGTATACGATGACGGCCTGCTCCGCACCCGTGCATCCAGCGCTGCGGAGGCTCACCATGCGCACCTTTTTTGAGACGGTCGTGGCCCATGCAGGGCGTGATCCAGCACGAATCGCGTGCAGCGATTCCGAGAGGATGCTGACGCGGTCCAACCTGCTGAGTGAGGCGGCGCGGCTCGCCGCCCGCCTCCCGAAGGCAGCGCGCACCGTTGGACTTCTGATGCCGAATAGCTGCGATCAGGCCATCGCGCAGCTGGCCTGCGTTGCGGCCGGCCGAATCACCGTGCCGCTGCCGACCTTCTTCAGCCCCCAGCAGCTCGAGCACATCGTGCGTGACGCAGGGATCGACTTGGTCCTCACCGGGGCAACCGACACCGATGCCTTGCCTGCAGGGCTGCCGCGAATGCAGGCCACCTCGAACGGCGCTGAGGCAGCTATTCCCGCCTTCGAGCCCGGCTTCGGCGCCATCATCTACACGTCGGGAAGCTCCGGCCAGCCGAAGGGGGTCCGGCACGAGAGCGGCCAGATCGGCTGGTCCGCAGCCGCACTTGCCCGAGCGATCGATGCAACCGAATCCGATTCGTATCTGTCCCTGCTGCCGCTATCGCTTCTGCTCGAGACCATCTGCGCCATCTTCGTTCCTGCACTGGTCGGCGGGCGCGTGCACTTCGACACCGCGGTCGCCGAGGCGATTGGACGCGGCGCTCCGTCCGGCATTGCCGAGTCGTTCGCGCAGCACCGCCCGACCACGGGCGTGCTGGTTCCGGAGCTGCTGCGACTTTGGGTCGCCGAGCTCGCAGCTCTCAGGCGCCGTGCACCAGACAGCCTGCGCTTCGTCGCCGTTGGCGGCGCCGCAGTGCCGGTCGCGGTGGCGGAGGCCGCTTGGCAGTTCGGGATTCCCGTCCACGAAGGATATGGGCTTTCGGAATGCTGCTCGGTGGTGGCCCTGAACCGACCCGGCCAGCGCGTCGGCGGCACCGTCGGACAACCGCTCCCCGGGCTCTCGGTCGCGATCCATGACGGCGAAGTCCATGTCGACGGTCCCTGCGTGACCGATGGCTATCTGAGCGGCGGCCCGTCGCCGCGGCCCTGGCCGACCGGCGATCTCGGCGCCCTGGACGATCAGGGGCGGCTGACCATTTTCGGTCGGCGCGACAATCTCATCGTCACCGCGCTCGGACGCAACATCAGTCCTGAATGGGTCGAAACCACGCTGCTCCAGGACCCGAGCATCGCCTTCTGTGCCGTTGCAGCGGCCGAAGCCGGTCTCGCCGCGCTCATCGTTGCCACACCCCAGGCGGCGGGATGGTTTGCGTCGGCCGGCACGGACGTCGTCCAGGCACGCATCGCCGGCCTCTGTGCCGCACTGCCCGCCTATGCGCGACCGCTACGCGTCGAGGTGATCAGCCTCGCTGACGCAAAGGATGCCGGGCTCCTCACCGACAACGGCCGGATCCGGCGGCGCGTCGCGCGCGACCTTCTGGCCACCCTGTCCACCCCCTCCCCCCTCAGCTCAGAAGAAAGGACCGAACCATGAGCTTTCATGAGCGTCTGACCAGCGCAACTGCCGCCGCACGTGAGCAGTTCCTCGCTATCCCCCTCATCCAGAACGCACCACGCTACGGTGCGCCCAAGAGCCTCTATGTCGCCTTCCTCGCGGAAGCCTATCATCACGTGAAGCACACCTTCCCGCTGCTCGCGCTCGCGGCTTCGCGGACCACCGACGAACGCTATCAGGACGCGCTCGTCGAATACATGGAAGAGGAGCGCGGCCACGAGAAATGGATCCTCGACGACATCAAAGCGATGGGCGGCGACGCCGAGGCTGTGCACAACGGCCAGCCGGGCGCGGCCTGTCGCGTGATGGTCGCCTTTGCCTATCACGCCATCGAGCATGTGAGCCCTTATGCGATGCTCGGCAGCGTCCACGTTCTCGAAGGAATCTCGGTGCTGCTCGCCGATCAGCTCGCCGCGACGCTGCGGCAAAGCTTCGCGGTGGAGGGCGGCGGTGCCGGCTTCTCCTATCTGACCTCGCACGGCAGTCTCGATCAGGAGCACGTGGCTTTCTTCCGAAAAGTCGTCGACCGCATCGAGGATCCGATCGCGCAGGCCATCATCATCGATCATTCGAAGATGTTCTATCGCCTCTATGGCGACATCTTCCGTGATCTTGGCGCCCGTCCGGAACTCAGCCATGCAGCTTGACGGCAAATGCGTCCTGATCACAGGGGGCGGGTCCGGCATCGGCCGGGCTCTCGCCGTCGAGGCGGCACGGCGCGGCATGAAGCTCGCCTTGTGCGGCCGCCGCTACGAGGCCCTGAAGGAGACCGCAACCTCATTGGTGAGCAGCTGCGACCCGCTGGTGATCGAAGCGGACCTCACCGTGCCGGCGCACCGGGCGCGGATCGTGACGCGGTTGAGCAGCGCCTGGGGTCACCTCGACGTGCTGGTCAATAATGCCGGGATCGTGGCTGGCGGAGCCGTCACTCATCTCGACGACCATGCCATGGAGCAGACGTTCCGCACCAACGTCATTGCGCCGATGGCACTGACGCGCGATCTCGCGGGGCTGTTGGCAAGGGCCCGACCGTCACGCGTGGTGAATGTCGGATCGATGTTCGGCGATATCGCCTATCCCGGGTTCGCCGCCTACTCGGCGTCGAAATTCGCACTGCGCGGCTTTTCCAGCGCCCTGCGCCGCGAATGGCGCCAGCTCGGCATCGGTGTGACCTATGCGGCTCCCCGTGCGACGCAGACGGACGCGGCCGCCGCCTTCCAGGACCTGATCACCGCGAACGGCATGCAGCTCGACGACCCGGCCCGCGTCGCAGCCGCGATCTGGCGCGGCGTGGAAGCCGGGCGGGACGACATCTATCCGCGCGGGGCTGAGCGCCTGTTCGTGCTGATCCAGCGCCTTGCCCCTCGGCTCATCGACCGCGCCCTTGCCCGCACCACGGCGCGCTCCGCCGTCTAATCTCCTGAACAACTACGAGAAGGCCAACTCATGCGTGCCCGACTGCACAACCTCGCTTATTGGATCATGCTCGCCACGTCGATCACCGCGGCGCCTGCCCACGCAGCCGAGGATCCATTGATGACATCGATCCGGCAGATCCAGACGCGATGGGAAACCATCAAGTTCACCGTGCCGGAAGGCGACGAGCAGACGCGCCAGATGGACGCGCTCGGGTCGGAGGTCGACGCGCTGGCGGCAAAATATCCCGACCGCGTCGAAGCGCAGATCTGGGACGGTATCGTCACCAGCGAACGAGCCTCCATGTACAGCGCCTTCTCGGCACTGTCGCTCGCCAACCGGGCTCGCGATACGCTGGAGAAGGCGTACAAGATGAGCCCAACCGCGCTCGATGGCGGCGCACCGACGAGCCTCGGCGTGCTGTACTACCGCGTACCCGGTTTTCCGGTCGGCTTCGGCGACAACAGCAAGGCGCGCACCCTTCTGGAGCAGGCGACCGCTTCGGCACCGAACGGGCTCGATGCCTGGTATTTCTATGGCGACTTCCTGGTGTCGCGGGGCGAATATGCGCGGGCGCGCGACGCTTTCATGCACGCTCTCTCGATTCCAGCGCATCCCGACCGGCCGCTCTGGGACAAGAACCGCCGGATCGTCATCAAGGAGAAGCTCGATGACATCAGGGCCAAGCAATGACCGCAGCAGAGAATGCGAGCCGGAGCGGCGGCGGACTGTGGCATCGCTTCGGCCGTCAGCTCGCCCGCCCCAAGGGCCTCACCGGGCTTCTGGTCGGCCGCTTGATGGCCCAGATCAACCGGGCGCCATACCGCTTGGCGCTCGAAGCCCTGGCTCCCCAGCGATCCGACCGGGTCCTTGAGATCGGCTTCGGCCCCGGCGAGGGCATTGCCGCCCTCGCAGTGCAAGTATCTGCCGGCCGCATCATCGGCCTCGACGCGGCGTCGGCGATGCTTGCGCAAGCGTCGCGGCGCAACCGAAAAGCCATCGCCGAGGGACGCGTCGCCCTTGGCATTGGCGAGGCCAGCGACCTGCCCTGGGCGGCGGCCAGCTTCGACCGCGTGCTCGCCGTCAACGTGGCCTACTTCTTCGATTCGCGTGGTGATGCCGCGTCCGAAATCCGTCGCGTGCTCGCGCCAGGCGGCCGGGCCGTTCTCTATGTGACCGATCGCGCGACCATGGCCCACTGGCCGTTCGCGGGACCGCAGACGCACAAGACCTATGATGCGTTCAGCCTCCAGCAGTTGCTCCGGGCCGGAGGCTTCGCGGCAGACAGGATCCGGATCGAGCGGCACCGCCTTCCATTCGGAGCATGGGGTCTGGTTGCGATTGCTTCGGCCTGACGACCCGTCAGCTCACGTGAGCAATCAGCTTCTTCGCTGGGGGAAATCGCATCTCGGCGCATCCACCGCCCGGTGCGTTCGACAGATTGAGTTCACCGCCATGGGCGAGCATGGTCCGCTCGACGATCGATAGGCCCAGGCCCGCACCGTCGCGCCGGTCGCTGCGCACGAGCCCGCTTCTACGCCATTCGGCGTCCAGCACCTGCGCCGGAAATCCCGGCCCGCAATCGCGGACGGCGATTGCCGGCACATTTGTAATCTCGACCGAGATCGTGCCGTTCGCCGGCGAATGCTCCAGCGCGTTCTCAATGAGATTGCGGACAGCGCGGAAGATGTCGTCGCGCCCCCCGGACACGATCACGGGCTGATCGCCGGCAACAACTTCGATCAGACGGCCGCGGGCGACGATCTGAGGGGCGAGAAAGGCCGCCGTCTCGCGCGCCACGTCGCGCAGATCGACCACGTCGCCAGGCTCGATACGGAAGCGGCCGAGCCGGGCGCGGTCGAGCATCTGCTCGACCAGGCGCTCCATGCCGCCCAAATCGGTCTCCAGCAGCCGGGCCTGGGGCACGTCAAGCGCCGCGAGCTGCGCCTTCATGACCGAGAGCGGGGTCCGCAATTCGTGCGCCACGTCGGCGACGAACTCCTCCTGCAACTGATAGGCCTGCCGCAGCCGGATGAACGCCTCGTTGACCGTCCGCACCAGCGCCAGAAGATCGTGCGGCAGGCCCTTCTCGCTGAGAAGCACCGCCACACCACCCGGCTGGATCGCCCTCGCCTGCTCCACCGCCTGGGCCAGCGGGCGCAACGCGAGGCGCGCGACGACGATGTTCGTCAGCAGGAACAGCCCCAGAAACGGAATCCAGAGCCAGGCGATCTTCTTCATGAATTCGTGCAGGACGGATTCGAAGATGATGTCGCCAGAGGGAAAGACGATCTGCAGGGCGGCGAATGACGAGATGTTCGGAATGCGTCCGGTGAGGCCAAACAATTCGGGCTGCGTACCGCTCGCAGGCAGGCGGAAATAGAAGTACGACAAGGACGTCGGATCGAAGGCAATGAATGGGTCGGTCACCTCCGGCGAACCGGCAAGCTTCTGGCCGTCGATATCGAGCAGGATGAACCGGCCACCCGCCTCCGCAATCCGGCGTCTCGTTTCCTCGCTGACCTGCGCCCTCAGCTTGCCATCGCCATCCGTGACGTCCTTGAGGATGTCCGCAGCGAAGCCTTGCAGCGTGCCTTCATAGAAGAGCGAGTGCGGGCCGTGGAAGCGCGTATAGAGGAATAGCGTCGCCACGCCGACGGCACACAGGCTCACCAATACGAGGCCAAGCACGAGACGGCCGAACAGGCCCTGGTGCAAATGTCTCAAGGTCGTCGCTCGGAGAGAAGATAGCCGATGCCGCGCAGGGTGAAGATCTCCCGCTCCGCGCCGGCCTCCGCGAGCTTCTTGCGCAGACGATGCATAAGCACCTCGATGGCGTTGGAGCTGACCTCTTCGCCATAACCATAGAGCGCCTCCTCCAGCGAGGATTTCGGCACGACACGGGGGCGACAGCGCATCAGGAGCTCCAGCGCGCCGACCTCGCGGCGGGTGAGATCCACCACGATACCGTTCACCTTGGCCCGGCGTTCGCCCGGGTCCAGCGCAATGTTGCCGTCGTGAAGGACGCTCTGGAACGTCGTGCCTGGCCGCCGCAGCAGTGCGCGGACCCGCGCGATCAGTTCGTCCGGGTTGAACGGTTTGCGCAGGTAGTCGTCAGCACCGCCATTGAGGCCGCTGATGACGGACGACGCGTCATCCCGAGCGGTCAGCAGCAGGATTGGCGTCGAGGCGCCACGACGCCGGAGCGAATCGAGCAGATCCATGCCATCGCCATCGGGCAGGCCGAGATCGAGCACGATGCAGTCGTAATCGGTCGTCCGCAATGCGACCTCGGCGTCGCCCAGCGTTACGAACGGATCGACGGCAAAGCCGGCGCTGCGCAGCGCGTTGGTCGTCAGCCCGCGCAAGCGTCGATTGTCTTCCAGAAATAAGATCCGCACGTCCGCTTTGACCCGCGTCGCGCATGCCGGGCATGCGCATGAAGTTCCGATGCGCAGGTCGCTAACACACATCCGAGGCGGCATCGACGGATGAGGGGAACACATTCAAATTTCCACGGGGATTTGATCGAGTGATTCATTTGCATATCAGTCGCATTTGCACCCATCATTCTAACGAAAACGCCCCTCACCGCGACACGCGGTAAGGGGCGCAGACTTGTTAGTATCGGGCTCTTCCTGGCGTCGGGTTCACCGACCTCCTGCTGTCGGCGTCCGCCGCGCCCGGATCAGTTCAGCTTGCGCTTCGGGATCGGCGCCTCGAAGGTTGCGATCTCGGCAGTGTGCGGCACCTTGCCGTTGAAGGTCAGCACATTGCCTTCGGCCGAGATCGTCATGTGATCGCCGTCCTTCACGTCGCCCGCCAGGATCATCTCGGCGAGCGGATCCTGCAGGTAACGCTGGATCACGCGCTTCAGGGGACGCGCACCATAGGCCGGATCCCAGCCTTTGACCGCGAGCCAATCGCGCGCCACCTCGTCGAGGGTGAGCTCGATCTTGCGCTCCTCCAGCAGCTTCTGCAGCCGAGTGAACTGAATCTCGACGATCCGCCCCATCTCGCTCTTCTGCAGCCGATGGAACAGGATGATCTCGTCGACGCGGTTCAGGAATTCGGGGCGGAAATGCGCCCGCACCGTACCCATCACCAGATCGCGCACCTCCGATGTATCCTCGCCCTCCGGCTGGTTGACCAGGAACTCGGAGCCGAGATTGCTGGTCATGATGATCAGCGTGTTGCGGAAGTCGACGGTGCGGCCCTGGCCATCGGTCAGGCGGCCGTCGTCGAGCACCTGCAGCAGCACGTTGAACACATCAGGATGCGCCTTCTCGATCTCGTCGAACAGCACGACCTGATAGGGCCGGCGCCGCACGGCTTCGGTCAGCGCCCCGCCCTCGTCATAGCCGACATAGCCGGGAGGCGCGCCGATCAGCCGCGACACCGAATGCTTCTCCATGTACTCGGACATGTCGAGGCGGACCATCGCAGTCTCGTCGTTGAAGAGATACTCCGCCAGCGCCTTGGTCAGCTCGGTCTTGCCGACTCCGGTCGGGCCTAGGAACATGAACGAGCCCATCGGCCGGTTCGGATCCTGCAGGCCTGCGCGCGAGCGGCGCACGGCGGTTGCCACCGCATGCACGGCCTCGGCCTGACCAACAACGCGCTTGGCCAGGCTCTCCTCCATCCGCAGCAGCTTGTCCTTCTCGCCTTCCAGCATCTTATCGACGGGAACGCCGGTCCAGCGCGAGACCACCTGCGCGATGTGGTTGGCGGTGACCGCCTCCTCCATCATCTCGCCGGCATTCTCCTTGGCCTCGATGTCCGCAAGCCGCTTCTCGAGTTCCGGAATGCTGCCATAGGCGAGTTCGCCCGCACGCTGATATTCGCCACGGCGCTGCGCATTGGCGAGTTCGATGCGCAGGGCATCCAGCTCGCTCTTCAGCTTCTGCGCATTCGAGAGCTTGTTCTTTTCCGCGCTCCAGCGCGCGGTCAGGCCTGCCGACTTCTCCGAGAGATCGGCGAGTTCCTTCTCCAGCGTCAGCAGCCGGCTCTTCGAACCGGGATCGGTTTCCTTCTTCAGCGCTTCCTGCTCGATCTTGAGCCGGATGATCTCACGATCCATCGAATCCAGCTCCTCCGGCTTGGAGTCGACCTGCATCTTCAGCCGCGCCGCCGCCTCGTCCATCAGGTCGATGGCCTTGTCGGGCAGGAAGCGGTCGGTGATGTAGCGGTTCGACAGCGTCGCCGACGCCACCAGCGCGGAGTCGGTGATGCGCACGCCGTGGTGCTGCTCGTATTTGTCCTTCAGGCCGCGCAGGATCGAAATCGTATCCTCGACCGAGGGCTCGGAGACGAAGATCGGCTGGAAACGCCGCGCCAGCGCCGCATCCTTCTCGACGTGCTTCTGATACTCGTCGAGCGTGGTGGCGCCGATGCAGTGCAGTTCGCCGCGCGCCAGCGCCGGCTTGAGCAGGTTCGACGCGTCCATCGCACCGTCGGCCTTGCCGGCGCCGATCAGCGTGTGCATCTCGTCGATGAACAGGATGAAGCTGCCTTCGGCCGCGGTGACTTCCTGCAGCACGGCCTTCAGCCGCTCTTCGAACTCGCCGCGATATTTCGCGCCCGCAATCAGCGCGCCGAGATCAAGCGCCAGCAGCCGCTTGTCCTTCAGACTCTCCGGCACGTCGCCGTTGATGATGCGCAGCGCCAGGCCTTCGACGATCGCGGTCTTGCCGACGCCGGGCTCACCGATCAGCACGGGATTGTTCTTGGTGCGGCGGGACAGCACTTGAATGGTGCGGCGGATCTCCTCGTCACGGCCGATCACCGGATCGAGCTTGCCGTCGCGCGCGGCCTGGGTCAGGTCGCGGGCATATTTCTTCAGGGCATCATAGGCGTTCTCGGCGGTCGCCGAATCGGCGGTGCGGCCCTTGCGCAAGGTCTCGATCGCAGCATTGAGGTTCTGCGCCGTCACCCCGCCCTTGCTCAGGATCGTGCCGGCCTCGCTGTTCTTCTCCAGCGCCAGCCCGAGCAGGAGCCGTTCGACCGTGACAAAACTGTCGCCGGCCTTCTCGGCCGCTTTCTCGGCCGCGTCGAAGGCGCGCGCCAGTTCGGGCGACAGGTACACCTGCCCGGCGCCACTGCCCGACACTTTCGGCAACTTGTTCAGGCCATCCTCGGTCGCCTTGAGGATCGCGCGCGAATTGCCGCCGGCGCGATCGATCAGACCAGCCGCCAAGCCTTCAGTGTCGTCGAGCAGAACCTTGAGGAGGTGCAGGGGCGAGAACTGCTGGTGCCCATCGCGCACGGCCAGCGACTGGGCGGATTGGATGAAGCCCCGAGCACGTTCGGTATATTTTTCGATATTCATAACTGGTTTCCCTCAGCCTGCCGCTCACGCCCCGAAAGCACGTTGTCGGCATCTTCACTGGGTTTCGCTCCTCGACGTTGACGCTCGTCAACCTCGCAAGCGGACGCGTCGCCGGCACGTCGCCGGCTTGACGGAAATGTGGGAAGCGAGGTCCGGATTCGGAAGAGGCAGCTTCACAAATTCGTGTGCGCTAGCGAACGGCTGGGGAATCTTTTATCAGGGCTGATGCCTGTGAACCCACCAGCCGAAATCGCCGGCCTCTACCGCTACCCGGTCAAAGGTCTCACCCCGGAACCACTGCAGCAGGCGCCGTTGCGCGTCGGCCAAACCCTGCCCGCCGACCGCCGCTACGCCATCGAGAACGGACCGAGCGGGTTCGACCCGGCGCAACCAGCGTGGAAGGTGAAGACGTTCTACCTGATGCTGATGCGCAATGAGCGCTTGGCGGCCCTGAAGGCTCGGTTCGACGATGCCACCAACCTGCTGACGATCCAGCGGGGTGGCGAGGTGGTCGCGCAGGGCGACCTGGAGACGTCGGAAGGACGCGCCGCGATCGAGGCATTCTTCGCCGCCAACTTCTCCGAGGAACTACGCGGCCCACCGAAGGTCCTGTCCGGCGGCGACCACAGCTTCTCCGACGTGGCGCGCAAGGTGGTCTCGATCATCAATCTGGCAAGCCTGAAAGAGATCGAAGCGATGGTCGGCGCAGCCGTGAACCCGCTGCGCTTCCGCGCCAATCTCTACGTCAAGGATTGGCCGGCCTGGTATGAGGCTGGCCTCGTCGGAGCGACACTGCGCATAGGCACGACCAGGCTGAAGGTGGTCAAGACCATCACCCGCTGCGCAGCCGTCAATGTCGACCCCGACACCGCCGCGCGCGACCTCGACATTCCGCCCGCGATCGTCCGCCATCGCAGCAATAATGAATGCGGCATCTATGCCGAAGTGATCGAGGCCGGTGACATCGCCGTCGGCGATACGCTTATGGTCGAGCAGCCGAGCTTGTTTTGAGGCAGTATTTGCCCGGCTCCCGATCTCGATTTTCGATCGTCATTCCGGGGCAGCCGCGTTCAGCGGCTGAACCCGGAATGACACGAGCGAGAGCCCGAAGCACTTATCAGTTCGGCATCACATAGGCATAGACCCGGCCGCGCGACACCGGCGCCTCGCGCACCCGGTTCCGGTTGTTGCCGGAGATCAGGATCGGATTACCCTGCGCGTCGATGCCGGAGACCACGCCGACATGACCGCCGCCGTGGCGGCTCATCACCGCGATGGCGCCGACCTGCGGCCCTGACACGCGCTGGCCGTAGCTGGCGAAGGAGCGGGCGAGGTCCGACCCGGTACCATGATGTCCGGTGCGCTCCAGCACCATGTTCATGAAGCGCGCGCACCACAGGCTCGCACGGCTGGTCGGGTTGCCGCCGAGATAGCGGCGCGCCTCGGCGACCACACTGCTGTCACCGAAGCCACCCGACGACCCCATGCCGCCGGATGCAGTGCCAGACATCATTTGGTTCGCCTGCACATCATCCACACCGCGCACCTCCAGCCGAGCCACGCGGCGCGACAGGCGAGCATACGATCTGCCGTGACGGATATGATGCTTGGCGTAGTGATGACCGCCATGACTGCGGTGGGCATGATGCCCGGAGCCATGATGGGAACGGGCCGAAGCCGGCGTCGCGGAAGCGGCAAAGGCCGCGGAACACACCGCCAGCGCAACAACGTGAAGCGACCGGCGAACGATAGACACAACCATACTCAATCCTTCTCTTAGTCCCCCTGGCAGTCTGACTTGACACCCCCTGTTCCCTGACTGGCCCCCGTGTGCACAGTCAGCAGCAGCGGCTCGTAAAACGGCAGGATGTGACGAAAACATGACGACATGCTGCACTGCAATGGCGACCAGAGGGAAATTCCGGGCAAGCCCGTTTGTGAATACCGGGGAACCCATCCGCATTGCTGCCCTCAGCATGAACTGCGATGGTCGATGCGCTGAAAGCTGAAACAAGAAGGAGCTCGGCAATGCCCCACGCGGCGACCAAGGATGGCGTACGTCTCTATTTCGAAGAGGCCGGGAGCGGTACGCCAATCCTGTTCCTGCATGAATTCGCGGCCGACTACACCAATTGGGAGCCGCAAATGCGCTACTTCTCGCGCGCGCATCGCTGCATCGTCTTTTCCGCGCGCGGCTATACGCCGTCGGACATCCCACCCTCGCCCGCCGCTTACACCTATGAACATTTTTATACCGATGCCTTGGCCGTGCTCGATCATCTCGGCATCGCGCAAGCGCATTTCGTCGGGCTGTCGATGGGTGCCTATTCCTCCCTGCAGGTCGCGCTGCATGCGCCGCAGCGACTACATTCGATGACGCTCGCCGGTGTCGGCTCCGGCTCGAGCCTCGAACAGTTGGAGAGCTTTCGCGCGCAATGCCGGGCCACAGCCGAGCAGTTCGACACGCTCGGCTCAGTGGAGGTCGCCAAGATCACGCGCGAGGCGCCGGGCCGGATTCCCTTCCTGGTGAAGGACCCGCGCGGCCACGCCGACTTCTATGCGGCGCTGGCGCGGCATGATGCCAAGGGCTCCGCCAACACGATGCGCAGCTTCCAGGGCGGGCGTCCTTCGATCTACACGATGGCGGAGGCGATCAGACAAGTGGCCACACCGGGGCTGATCATCTGCGGCGACGAGGACGACGCCTGCATCGAACCAAGCCTGTTCCTGAAGAAGCACCTGGGAGCGTCGGGACTGACATTCTTCCCGAAGTCGGGGCACGTCCTGAATCTGGAGGAGCCCGCGTTGTTCAACGCGACGGTGGAGCGCTTCATCACCATCGTCGAGGCCGGCCGCTGGAATCAGCGCGATCCAAGGTCGATTGCGGGTTGGTAAGACGCCGGGCACTCGTTCCGGCGTACGCATCTGACCGCCTGCGGGGGGCGGCGGCGCGGTTCGCCGGGACGACTTAGTGAGCCAAACATCGTCACATCGGGGACTGCGGGTCCGGCGCAGTCGTGAGGCTCAACCGCAGATCAGCCAGGGAGGGCGCCCCCTCAATTGAGAGCTTCGACCGGGCATGATTGGGCGCCAGGGCGGCCCACCCCGATACCCTGCCGTCAGGAACTTGCGAGCTGACATAGCGCATTGTGTAACACAGGAGGGATACACGAGTCTGATCGAAGTAACCGCTACCAACAGCTGAAATGGGCTTACGACGATGGAACGCCGCGAGAGCTGGCGCTTTCGCGGACGCTTTTCAGATTGAATTAATCTGCGCCTGCTACCGCTAGGCCCAGACTCCGAAGGGCTGGGTATCGGGCGACCAGGCGAACGCGTTGCAGCGATCGCCACAGCGGCCAGGCAGAACGCGGCATCTCGGAAGGAATGGGGATGCGGAATGGTCGACGTGGCAGCCGGCGACTTGCCTCGAAGCACGCCACGACCACCTTCGCCAGCGCGGCTCTTTCGAGGACCATCGGTGCAGGAGGTTCTCGATCTCAACGGCGGCGCATTTCCGGGGTTCGATACGCTTCGGCTTTGCCTGTCGCTTCTGGTCGTGCTCGTGCATTCGTTTATGCTGTCCTACGGCATGGCCGGCTCTCGCGTGCTGCTGAACGCGCCCTACATCGCCGTCATGCTTTCGCTGCTGCCGCTCTTCTTTGCCTTGAGCGGATTTCTCGTTGCCGGCAGCGCATTCCGATTGCGCGACACGGGCACCTTCCTGCTCTTCCGAAGCCTGCGAATAGTGCCTGCATTGGCTGTCGAAGTTACGATTTCAGCCTTGATCCTCGGCCCTCTGCTGACGACCCGACCGCCGCGAGACTACTTCACGAATGCGGATTTCTTCTCCTATTTCGGCAACATCATCGGTCGCGTTCGATTTGCATTGCCCGGCGTGTTCGAAGGGCTCCCGCTTGATCGCGTCGTCAACGGGAATGTATGGACGCTCAAACCGGAGTTCTTCTGCTACGCCCTCATGGCGCTCTTGATGGTAAGCCGGGCAGCCTACAGCCGGAAACTGACAACGCTGCTCTGGCTGGTCGTGACCGTCGCGATGATCGTGGTGAATCAGGCTACCGACGCGTTCGTGCCTGATGGCTATCTTGGACCAACGCTGCTGGTCTATTCCTTTGCCACCGGCGTCGTCGCCTTTCATTGGCGAGAGCACATCAAGCTGAACGCGTCACTCGCGCTGCTCTCGGCCGCAGCTGCCTATTTGCTGCTGTTGGGGCCGAAGAACGCGTTCTTCTCCATTCCTGCTCTCACCTACCTGATGATTTGGATCGGTGCCCAGCGGCTGCCATCGACGGGCGGAGATTATTCCTACGGCATCTATCTGTTTTCGTATCCGATCCAGCAAACGCTCGTTGCGACGTTCCTGCCGCTGCGCGAATGGTGGCTGCTCTTTCCCATATCTGCCCTGATTGCGATTCTGATCGCGGCGCTATCCTGGCATCTGATCGAGCTCCCTGCGCTCCGGTTGAAAAAGCCGGTCTTGGCGTTGTCCTCTCGCATGACGACCAAACTGATGGCCGCCATTGCCCGATGGCGGGCGGCGTTGCCCGTCCGCCGCATGAGTGGTTCGTGACTGACCTTTTTCGCGCGCCGACGGCCGTAACTGCTCGCTCTCGCCCATCCCGCACAGCCCCGGACGCGTGGCGAGACATTGCTGCCCGGCGGGCATTTTGCGCATGGTCGTCATGCCGCCATTGCCCGTCGTGCCAGGATGTCGCAGGCATCAAGGCTTGTGTCGTCGGGCAAATCAGGAGCACCTTTCTGCGCATCCCGCCTCCACAAGAGGGACGTATCGCGATCGTCACGGACGTCGGAAGCGGGATGCGATGGACGCGGCGTGTCGCAGTGTGTCTCTCACACGGACGAACGACATCGGCGCGGACGTGAAGTCGTGTGGTCCTGGCCTCCCGGTGCTGAGGCCCGTGCAACGCGCAAGCGTTGCGCGACGCGATGATGCTTCGCATCACGCGGACGGGGGCAAGAATGCCGGTCCCCGAGGAGAGCGCGTATAAGCGTTAACACCGTCGCGCAGGGAAGGCCGGATGTGCGGCTCGTACCTGTGGTGACTGCCGCCTGCTTTTTTTGATGCAGGCGGGCCATGGGTGTGAGCTAACACCCGGCCTTTCCTGCGCCCTCTTGCTTTTCGAGGGCGAATGCTTCGCAAAGCTCGGGCGTAACGCGCTGCGAGAATGCGAGCGCACGCCTCGCGCTGTTTGAGATGTGAAGAGCCAGATCGTGCCAACAGGCCGGTCATTCCGGGGCGCGCATGCAATGCGCGAACCCGGAATCTCGAAATGGGTGTGCGCGCCAGACAACTTCGAGATTCCGGGTTCGGGGCCTACGGCCTCGCCCCGGAATGGCAGCCGGAGGCTACCTTCCCTTCCCCGCCCGGCTCAGCAGGAAGATCCCCTGCTCGCCGAACATGTTCCAGAACCACCAGGGCATATTGACCCGCAGCGGCTGGCCGTCGGAATCGAGCGCCACCGCGCGCTCCATCTTGACGTTGATCTCGTCGCAGAGCTGCACGAAGTCCTTGATGGTGCAGAAATGGATGTTCGGCGTGTCGTACCAGGTGAACGGCAGATTCTCGGTACGCGGCATGTGACCGCCGATCAGAAGCTGCAGGCGCAGCCGCCAGAAGCCGAAATTCGGAAAGGCCACGATCGCGCGGCGGCCGATGCGCAGGAGATTTTCGAGCACCGTCCTCGGCTGCCGCGTCGCCTGCAGGGTCTGCGACAGGATCACGTAGTCGAACGCGTCGTCGGGATAATCGACGAGGTCGGTGTCGGCGTCGCCCTGCACCACCGCAAGCCCCTTCGCCACGCAGTGGTTGACGCCTTCGCGCGACAGCTCGATGCCGCGACCGTCGATGCCGCGGCTCTCAAGCAACTGCAGGAGATCGCCGTCGCCACAACCGATGTCGAGCACCTTGGAGCCGCGCTCGACCATCTTGGCAATCAGCAGATGGTCGGGGCGATAGGCGAGCCCTTCGCGCTCCGTAACGCCGTTCAGCGGCAGCACCTCTTGCAGCGCCATGGTCAGACTCCGGGTGTGGTCAGCCCGCGTGCCTTGCCGGCGGACTCGAGGAAGGCACGGGCGATGTCGAAGAACTCGGGGACATCGAGCAGGAAGGCATCATGACCTTTGTCGGTTTCGATCTCCGCGAAAGAGACCCGTGCGCTCGACGCGTTGAGCGCATGCACCAGCGCCCGCGACTCCGGCGTCGGAAACAGCCAGTCGCTGGTGAAGGACACGACGCAGAAACGGGTCTGAATGCCGCGGAAAGCTTCGGCCAGCACGCCATCATGATCGGCGGCGATATCGAAGTAGTCCATCGCGCGGGTCAGATAGAGATAGGCGTTGGCATCGAAGCGCTCCACGAAGGACGAGCCCTGGTAGCGCAGATAGCTCTCGACCTGGAAATCGGCATCGAAGGAAAAGGTCGGCAGGTCGCGGTCCTGCATGCGGCGACCGAACTTGCGATGCAGCGCCGCGTCCGACAAATAAGTGATGTGCGCGGCCATCCGCGCCACCGCGAGCCCGCGATGCGGATGAACGCCCTTGTCGGCATAGCGGCCGTGATCCCAATCCGGATCGGCCATCACCGCCTGCCGGCCGAGCTCATGGAAGGCGATATTCTGCGCCGAGTGACGCGTAGCGCAGGCGATCGCGAGCGCCGCGAACACGCGGGTCGGATAGGCCACAGTCCATTGCAGCACCTGCATGCCGCCCATGGAGCCGCCGACCACCGCAAACAGCGTCTCGATGCCGAGATGGTCGATCAGCATCGCCTGGGCGCGCACCATGTCCGGAATGGTGATGATCGGGAAATCCAGGCCCCAGGCCTTGCCCGTCGCCGGATTGAGCGAGGCGGGGCCGGTCGAACCCATGCAGCCGCCGATCACGTTCGAGCAGATGATGAAGTAACGGTTGGTATCGAGTGGACGGCCCGGGCCGACCAGCGTCTCCCACCAGCCCGGCTTGCCGGTCATCGGATGGCGATTGGCGACATGCTGATCGCCGGTCAGGGCGTGGCAGACCAGGATGGCGTTCGATCTGTCGGCATTGAGCTCGCCATAGGTCTGGTAGGCGATCTGGAACGGCGCGAGATCGACCCCGCAGTCGAGCCGGAGCGGCTGATCGGCGCCGAACTTTGCAACCGGCGAGTTCGGATGATCGACCTCGTGCGAGCGCTCCTCCGGCGGGATCACGCGTCGTGACTTCGGCGAGTTCGATTTGGGCGTCAGGCCTGTCATGTCTCTAGACCCCGGCGGTCGCCGGAGCTCCCGAACCACGTGACATATCAGGCCATAAAAAAACCCGGCCCGAAATTAGGTTCGGCCGGGATCAGAACTGTCCCCGGCCTGTTTAGCGAATTGTTTAACGTGGCTGCAAGCCGGCCGGCTCAAATGACCACGGAATGACCAACAACGTAGTCCGGCGGGCGGCCGACGTCAAGGCAAGCCGGAATCGACGGCACGCCGCCATGTTGCAACTGTAGCGCTTCCGGGCGCTCGATCGGGTAAACTTGATGTTGCACGCGCCTGATCTGTAGGACAGAACGACGCTCGCCTGCACCGCAGGACCAGCCAAGAGATGCCGCAAATGCCCGAGACGCCTCCCGCCCCGCCCTCGCTTGCCGATCTGCGCAAGGAGATCGACGCGATCGACGAGCAGATGCATCGGTTGTTGATGCAGCGCGGCGACATCATCGACCGCCTGATCCAGGTGAAGAAGACGCAGGAGGTCGGCTCGGCCTTCCGGCCGGCGCGCGAGGCCGACATGATGAAGCGCCTGGTGCAGCGCCATCGCGGCATCCTGCCGCTCGATACGGTCGAGAGCATCTGGCGCATCATCGTCTCCAGCTTCACCTACGTGCAGGCGCCGTTCTGCGCGCACGCCGACGTCTCGGTCGGCGAGGCTGCGATGCGGGATTCCGCGCGGTTCCATTTCGGCTTCATCGTGCCCTATGTGGCGCATTTCAGCGCCCAGGCCGCCGTCGAGGCGGCAGCGAAATCGAAGGGCGATCTGGCGCTGGTCTCGGCGACGTCAGGGCATACGCCGTGGTGGATCACGCTCGAGCCGGCCGGCGCGCCGAAGATCATCGCCCGGCTGCCTTTCCTGGAGCGCGCCGACCATCCGGCGGCGCTGCCGGTGTTTGCGATCTCCCGCGTGGCCGACGATGCCCTGCTGTTGGAGGTCGAGACCTGGAGCATCCGCGTGTCGGGCTGGAATGCGCAGGTGGCGCGAGCGCTGTCGCCGCTGGCGGACATCGTAGCGGTGCCGGATACCGCCTTCGACAGCGCGGCCCTGTTGGTCTCCATCGAGGCCCCCTCGAACCTCGAAAAAATCAGGGCAGCCCTGATCGCGGCGGGCGCCTCGGTACGCTCGACGGCCCTCGTCGGCGGCCATGCAAAGCGCTATACGGTGCCGAGCTAGGGTTGATGGCTCTGGCCTGATCCTGCGGTTTCCCGGAGTTGAATGATGTCCCGCCCCGTGCCGAATCCCGGCATCCTCGATATTGCGCCCTACACCCCCGGCAAGAGCCCGAAGCCGGAGCCGGGCCGCAAGGTGTTCAAGCTTTCGGCCAATGAGACCCCGTTTGGCCCCTCGCCGAAGGCGATCGCGGCCTTCACGCACGCGGCGACGCATCTGGAGGACTACCCGGAAGGCACCTCGCGGGTGCTGCGCCAGGCGATCGGCCGCGCCTACGGCCTCGATCCCGATCGGATCATCTGCGGCGCCGGCTCCGACGAGATCCTCAACCTGCTGGCACACACCTTTCTCGGCCACGGCGACGAGGCGATCTCCACCACGCACGGCTTTTTGGTTTATCCGATCGCCACCATGGGCCGCGGCGCCAAGAACGTGATCGCACCGGAGAAGAACCTGACCGCGGATGTCAACGCCATCCTGCAGGCGGTCACGCCGCGCACCAAGCTGGTCTGGCTCGCCAACCCGAACAATCCGACTGGCACCTACATCCCGTTCGACGAGGTCAAGCGGCTGCGCGCCGGCCTGCCCTCCAACGTCGTACTGGTTTTGGACGCGGCCTATTCCGACTACGTGTCGCGCAACGACTATGAGGTCGGCATCGAGCTGGTCGCCACGACCGAGAACACCGTGATGACCCACACTTTTTCCAAGATTCACGGGCTCGCCGCGCTACGCGTCGGCTGGATGTTCGGCCCGGCCCATATCGTCGATGCGGTCAACCGCATCCGTGGACCGTTCAACGTCTCCACGCCGGCCATGCTCGCCGCGGTCGCTGCGATCGAGGACAGTGCGCATGTGCAGACGTCCAAGACGTACACGGAAGAATGGCGCAACAGGCTCAGCGAGGAGATCGGCAAGCTCGGCCTGAAGGTGACGCCGAGCGTGACGAACTTCATCCTGATCCACTTCCCGACCGAGAAGGGCAAGACGGCCGCCGAGGCCGACGAATTCCTGACCCGGCGCGGCCTGGTGCTGCGCGCGCTCAACAACTATCAGCTGCCGCATGCGCTGCGGATGACGATCGGCTCCGAAGAGGCCAATCGCCTGGTGTTGGAGGGTTTGCGCGAATTCATGGGGACGAAGTGACGAGCGCGGCGAAATTCGAGCGCGTCGCGCTGATCGGATTCGGCCTGATCGGCGGCTCGATCGCGCGCGCCGCGCGCCTGCATGGGCTGGCCGGTGAGATCGTCACCACAGCGCGCTCGAAGGAGACGCGGGCTCGTGTCGCCGAGCTCGGCATCGTCGACCGCGTGGTGGAGAGCAATGCGGAGGCGGTGAAGGACGCCGACCTCGTCATCCTCTGCATTCCCGTCGGCGCCTGCGGGCCTGTGGCGCAGGAGATCGCGGGCTCACTGAAGGACGGCGCGATCATCTCCGATGTCGGCTCGGTCAAGGGCGCCATCGTGCGCGACATGGCTCCGCATTTGCCGGCAGGTGTGCATTTCGTGCCGGCGCATCCGGTTGCCGGCACCGAGAATTCCGGCCCCGACTCCGGGTTTGCGGAACTCTTCATCAATCGCTGGTGCATCCTGACGCCGCCGGTCGGCACCGATGCCGATGCGGTCGCGCGCCTCCGCGCGTTCTGGGCTGCGCTCGGCGCCAAGGTCGAGATCATGACACCGGACCATCATGATCTCGTGCTCGCCATCACCAGCCATCTGCCGCATCTGATCGCCTACACGATCGTCGGCACCGCCGAGGAGCTGGCGCAGGTGACGGAATCCGAGGTGATCAAATTTTCCGCGGGCGGCTTCCGCGACTTCACCCGCATCGCCGCGTCGGATCCGACGATGTGGCGCGACGTGTTCTTGAACAACAAGGATGCCGTCCTGGAAATGCTCGGCACCTTCAATGAGGATCTCGCCAAGCTGACACGCGCGATCCGACGCGGCGACGGGCAGGCGTTGTTCGAGCATTTCACCCGGACGCGCGCGATTCGCCGCGGCATCGTCGAGATCGGGCAGGATTCGGCAGCGCCCGATTTCGGCCGGCCGCTACCGCAGATCGAGCCGTCGTAACGGCGGACGGGCCGCGCGCTAGAACAGTGGCGGGATCTGCGCCACTTTGAACGGGCCGAGCACGACCGCCCCATCGGAGATGCGCAATGGAAAGCTGCGCGCCTTACGCCCTTCCAGCACGACTTCCTTGCCCAGTGCATTGATGCCGGCAGCGACGCCGGCATTGGCGTTCTGTTTCACCACCTTGCCAAGCCCTGGAATCGCGCGATCGAGCGCGCCGAAAAGGTTGTTGAGATCCTGCGACTTCACCCCGGGCGCAACGCGGTCGAGCGTCGACTGCGGCACGCCGTTGTCGAGCATCTTGTCGATCCCAAGCGCGGGGATCACCTTGTCGAGCCCAGCGACGGTCATCTGCAACTCGCCATCGATGTTGCCGCTGGCTGTCAGACTGAGCGTGCCGGAAGCGACCGCGAGCAGTTCGCCCTGCTGAATCCGCGATTGCACGATGTCGATGTGGCCGCCGGCAGCCTGGATCTCACGAAATCGCACCGGCCAGGGCTTGGGCCGAAAATCGCTCAATCCCGAAACGCGCGTCTGGATGTCGGCATTGAACGGCTCGGCGAGCAACGGATGACTCCCTTGAATGCTGCCGTTCGCGATCTGCAGCGCGGCTTCGATCACGGGATGATCGGTCGGCGAACCCTCGGCGAGGCGGCCGTGCAGTTCGATGTGATTGGCGCGCGCAAGCGGCGCGCGAGCCGCACCGTCGCTTCGATCGATCGTGGGAGCGTCGAACACCAATGCGCCGCGCTGTGGTGCCACGGGCAGGCCATAGACGCTGGCCTGGCCGAGCTGCCAGTTCACCGCAAACGAGGCGGGATCGCTGCCGTTCGAGATGGTTGCAGGCCCCTTGAATTCCGCGATCAGACGCTTGGGGTCATAGACCTGGGCCACGACCAGAATTTCGCCGAGCTTGGCCGTCATCAGCGGCGTGCCGACGGCTTGCGAGAACAGGGAAACGCTTGGGTCGCCGCAGCGAACCTCGAGGCGGAACGGGAAGCCGGCGACCGAGCGCCGCGCGCAATCATAGACGCGGCCGGACTTCGCCTCTCGCGCACGCCAGGCGTCGGCCTGGACATCGACCTGCGAAGCGGCAAAGAACCAGAACACGCTCCATGCCACCGCGGCGATCAGGAGCAGGACGGGAGCGATGAAGAGCCCCCATAGCGGGCGCCTGCGCGGCGCTGACGTCATATCGGACATGCGGGGACCCTTTGCGGAGCAATTTTGGCGATAAAGCGATCACGGAATGTGTATTTAAGTTAACAAATCGCGACCACCACCCTTATGGCCTCCAACCCGATGTCGGCAATGACTCTGTCTGTCAGTGAACTTCCCCACGGCGATCTCTGGGTCTTCGGCTACGGCTCGCTGATGTGGCGTCCGGGATTCGACTTTATCGAGCAGGTTCCGGCGCGCCTGATCGGTGAGCACCGCGCGCTCTGTGTGTATTCCTTCGTCCATCGTGGCACACCAGAGAAGCCCGGACTGGTGCTCGGGCTTGATCGCGGCGGCGCCTGCCGCGGGATCGCGTTTCGGGTTGCGGAACAGAACCGAGCGGCGGTGGTCGCCTATTTGCGCGCGCGCGAGCAGGTCACATCCGTCTATCGCGAGGTGATGCGATCGGTGTGGCTGGAGGACGAGGCGCGCCAGCGGGTCAGCGCCCTCACCTATGTGGTCGATCGCGGTCATGTGCAATATGCCGGCCGACTGTCGCTGGCCGAGCAGCTGAGCCATGTGAGCCAGGGCCACGGCCAGTCCGGCGCCAATCGCGACTACGTGCTCTCGACGGTGAAAGCAATCGAAGCCCAGGGGTTTCGCGACGCGCAGCTGCACCGGCTGGCGCTGATGCTGCACGGCGAGGGCCATGCGCTGCATTCGGTAGCAGACGACGGAACATAGCCTCAGGCCTTCGCCGCCTGCGGCACACGGCCGAACAGCTGCGCCTGCTCAGCCTGACCGGCGGCGACGAGGCGATCGGTCGCATCCTCGATCGTGGCCTGCATACGCGACAGAAATTCATCCCGCGGCAGGCCCGGCGGCAGCGGATCAAGGAACTCGACGACGAGCGTGCCGGGATAGCGCATGAAGGAATTGCGCGGCCAGAACAGGCCCGAATTGAGCGCGACCGGCAGGCAGGGCACGCCGCAATCGACATAGATCAGGCCGACGCCGGGCTTGTAGTGCGGCGGCGCGCCCGGAGGCCTGCGCGTGCCTTCCGGAAAGATCACGAACTGGCGGCCTCGCTTCACCTCTTCCGATGCGCGGCGCACGATCTTCATCAAGGCGCGCGTGCCGGCGCTGCGGTCGATCGCGACCATGTCGGCCTTGATCAGGAACAGGCCGAAAATCGGAATGCGCCTGAGCTCGCGCTTCAGCACGAAGAACGGCTCGTCGAAGAAGTGCAACAGCGAGATGGTCTCCCACATCGACTGGTGTTTGGCGGCGACGATCAATGGCCCCTTCGGAATCTTTTCGACGCCGCGATATTCGACCCTGATGTTGCAGATGAGGCGCATCAACAGAATGTTGGTCTGCGCCCACCAATTGGCGACCCGTAGCAACGCTTTCCGGGACATCAGAAGCGTCGGCAGCGCGACCAGCGCCCAGAAGACGAACACCGGATAGAACAGGATGTTGAACAGCAGCGAGCGCAGAAAGATCGAAACCATCGCGGATCCTGTTCAATTGGCCTGGGCCGTCGCCGGACGCCGGGATAGCGCGCCGCTCGGCGGCTCGGCCTCCGGCATGAGATCGAGGCCGAAATCGGCCAGACGTACCCTGAGCTCGGCGGCAACATATTTCGCATATTCGGAGAAGAGCAGCCGCAGGGTCGGGCCGCTGGTCCACCACGGCTCGTCCCGCCACCGCTCACCGACCACGGCATAGGGAATGAGATCGATGTCCGGCATCGCGTGCGAGAGCTCCACGATGGCGCGAGGCATGTGATAATTCGAGGTCACCACAATCAGCGACTTGAAGCCGCGCTCATGCGCCCAGCGCCGGGTCTGCGCAGCATTGCTGCGGGTGTTGACCGCGGAATAATCCAGATCGACGCAGCAGGCAATGAAGGACCGCGCCTCCGGCAGCGAGCGCGAGATGTCGTTGGCATCGTTGGTCGGATGCACGCCCGAGATCAACAGCCGCCTGCCATAGCCGCCGGCCAGGAGCTCGACGGCGTCGGACACGCGCGACGAACCGCCGGTGAGGACCACGATGCCGTCGGCCTGGCGCTCCGGCTTGATCTCGGCGCCGCGCAATTGCGAAAGGAAACCGACGAAACCGAACGCGGCCACCAGGAAGCCGAGCGCCAGCACGACCCCCATCCCCGCCACAGCGCAGCCTGCCACCCGATAGCGGGGAGGCTTGGGGCGCATATCGTCGGTCTCAGGCACCATGCGACGTCTGGCAATCCTCTCTTCAAGCGCCGCGACGTCCATTCCGCCGCGCGGCCCTCTGCCCGATGCAGGTGAGCACAGGCGCGATTTGCATCTCCGGCGCAGACGATTTTAAGCAGTTTTCGGTTCAAGTGAAATCCGCCAGCGGGAACTCCGTCCCCGATCAATCGATACTTGCGAGCGTTGTGAACAGGGTTCGACGTGCGGCCCAGCCGGTGACCGCCGCGATCACCACCGCCTGCACCGCGATCACGACATAGCCGAGCGGCCGCAGCGAAAAGGTGCCCAGCAATGCCGCGAACTGGTCGCCGACCGGCGTGCCCGAGAACCAGTTGGCAATCGACTCGGAGAAACCGAAGCCGAGCATGGCAATGCCGCCGCCGATCACGCCGCCCTCGAGACCGAGTTGCAGGAAATGGCGCAGGAAATGATTGGCAATGTAGCGGTCGCCCGCACCGACGAAATGCAGCACCTCCACGATCGGCCGATTCGCGGACATGGCGCCGCGCGTTGCGAAGGATACCGAGATGAAGGTCGCGACAATGACCAGCACGAGAATGCCGACGCCTGCGAGCAGAGTGGCACCGGTCATGGACCGCATCCGGTCGATCCAGGCGCGGTGATCGTCGACGCTGGCATTCGGCGCGATCGCGGTCACGCGGTCGCGCAGCCCGGCAAGGTCGAACGCCGTGCCGGGCTGAACCCGCGCGATGATCACGCGCGGGACCGGCAGTTCGTCGAAAGAAAGGCCGCTGCCGAGCCAAGGCTCCAGCAGCTTGCCGGATTCCTCCTTGGTGAACGGTTTCACCTCGACGATGCCCGGCTGCGCCTTCATCGCCTCCGCCACCGCCGCGGTGTCACGCTCGAGATCGCGGCCGGTCTTGGGGCGCACCTGCACGGTGATCTCGCTCGCAACCTCCGACTGCCATTCGGCGGCCGATTCGCTGATCAGCATCACCGTTCCGGTCGTGATGGAGGCGAGGAAGGTCATGATGGCCACCACCGCCACCAATGCGCGGCCGGCGATCGACGCCCGCGGCACGATGGGAGATACGATGCGCGCCTGCGCCGGCAGTTGCGGGCGGTCGTCGCCAAGGTCGACCAGAAGGCCGCGATCGTCCACGCTACTCATAGATGTGCAGCCGTCCCTGATGCAGCACCAGCCGGCGGGCCTCATACTGGTCCATCAGCGTGATGTCGTGGGTTGCAATGATAACCGCAGTCCCCGATCGGTTGAGCTCGATGAAGAGCCGCAATAGCCGGCGGCCCAAAGTCGGATCGACGTTGCCGGTCGGCTCGTCCGCCAGCAGAAGCTGCGGCCGCGAGATCACGGCGCGCGCGATCGCCGCACGCTGCTTCTCACCACCAGACAGAATGGGCGGAAGTGCGTCCATGCGCTCGCCCAGGCCCACCCATTTCAGGAGATCGATGACTTCCTTGCGGTAGCTCGACTCCTCGCGCCCGATGACACGGAACGGCAGCGCCACGTTTTCATAGGTCGTCATGTGATCGAGCAGGCGGAAATCCTGCAGCACAATGCCGATCCGCTTGCGCAAATCGGCGATCTCGTCCTTGCCGAGCAGCGAGACATCATAACCGAACAGATTGACCAATCCCCGGGTCGGCCGCAGGGACAGGAACAACAGCTTCAAGAGCGAGGTCTTGCCGGCGCCGGATGGTCCGGTCAGGAACTGGAAGGAATGCGCCGGAATCTGGAAGCTGAGGTCGCGGAGAATCTCCGGCCCAAGTCCATAGCGCAGTCCGACATTTTCGAACCGAACCAAGCGTCAGCTCCGTCCGAGGGCGTGCTCGCACAACTCGCGCGCAAGCAGACTTTTGGCAGCGTCAATCAATATGGCTCTCGTTATGGTTTCCGGTTCGTTAACGGTCACCTTGTACCATCCCGGCGGGTTGAGGTTCCGAAGTTCGTCATGCTGCCCTTCTGGTGTTCCAGGCGCGACTTTGCACTCCCTTTTTGGGGCGTTTGCGAATGTCCGCGCCATTGGAACACCAGATAACACATTGATGCCAGTGAAGCTTTGGATTCGACGTTCGCAACCGATTCTCACCCGTCGGGGCCGAACACGAAATCCACGTCCCTGGCCGCGAACTTCCGGACAGAGCGGTTAAGGCCGCTGGTTGGAGACAGGCTGGATGTTCATCGTTTGCCCTCATTGTACGACATCTTACGCCATCGATCTGGCAACATTGGGCGCAAGCGGCCGGACCGTCCGCTGCTCCCGCTGCAAGGAGGTCTGGCTGGCGCATCCTGAAGACGCTGTGGAGGCTCCCGCCCCCATCCCAGCCATGGCGGAAGACAGCCATTCCGGCGGCCTTCCCGATGAGACCGATTGGGAGACACTCGCCCGCAGCGATGCGGACGACCATCCTCCCATTGTCGCAAGCCCGTCCATCGCCGCCGACTGGCCGGAGGAAAGCGCCGCTGCCGGTACCGACTGGCCGACCACGGAGGCTGACGCCGAGACGGAGAACGATGGCAGGCGTCGGCCCTGGTTTCGCAGGGTCCTGAAGAAGCCAAGCTTCGCCGAGACGGGCGGCAAACCAGGCTTCAACCTGCCGGCGCTCACGCTCGCCATGGGCGCCCTTGTCATCGCGCTCGTCGTCTGGCGCGCCGACGTGGTGCGGCTGATGCCGCAGACCGCGGCGTTCTACAGGCTGGTCGGGCTGGATGTGAACCTTCGCGGCGCCATCTTCAAAGACCTGAAAGTCGTCACCGAGACAGTCGACGGCAAGCCGGTCCTGGTGATCGAAGGGGCCGTCGTCGCGACCGGCCGCAAGCCCGTCGATCTCCCCCGCCTGCGCTTCAGCGTCCGCGACGCCCAAGGCGCCGAAATCTACGCCTGGAATGCAGTGCTCGATCAAACCAGGCTCAAGCCCGGCGAGCGAGCGGCATTCAAGTCTCGGCTGGCTTCTCCGCCTCCCGAAGGGCGCAATATCGATATACGATTCTTCAACCGGCGCGATATTACCGCTGGAAATGCGTAGCAACGGATCTCGCGGGCCTCTCGCGAGAGCACGAGAGGAAAAGGCAAGATGATGTCGCGCGTGCTGATCGCCGACGACGAAGAGTCCATGCGGACCTTGGTTGCCCGGGCGATTGCAATGGATGGTCATGACACCGTCACGGCTCAGGACGGCGCCGAAGCGCTGGACATCCTCACGCGGGAAAATGGCGCGTTCGATCTCCTGCTCACCGACATCCAGATGCCGGTCATGGATGGAATTGCGCTGGCGCTGTCGGCGGCGCGCGATTTCCCGAACCTCACGATCCTTCTGATGACCGGCTTTGCACATCAGCGCGAGCGCGCCTCCAACCTGAGCGCGATCGCGCATGACGTGATCACCAAACCGTTCTCCGTGGCCGACATCCGCACCGCGGTGGCGGACGCGCTGGCCGCGAAGAGAGCGTGATTGCAAACTTTGGAAACGCTCGTCATGCACGTCCGCCTCCTCGGGGGCGTTGCGAGAGCAAGCGACCTCTCCGCAGAAGCGCAAACGGCGTAGGCGAAAAGCGATCCAGGAAGCCGTGAAGACTCTGCTTCGGCACATGCGCGCCTCGGAATGACGGAGACATACATCCTCGCTCTCGCGGCGCGATTTGCACCCGAGCTATGCATCTGCTTCACCCTCGAAGGCCGAGGGCGCAGGGAATGCCGGGCTGCTGGCCGCAACCCATGGCCCGCCTGCAAAAGAAAAAGCAGGCGGCAGTCACCACAGGTACAGCCGAACATCCGGCATTCCCTGCGCGATGGTGTTAACGATTATTTCGCGCTCTCCTCGGTGTGCCGGGCTTGTTAGCCACCGTCGTCAGCAGGATCATCACCTGCGGACTTAGCGCCAGCGTCGGGGCGCCAGGACCACGCGACTTCACGTCCGCAAGAGTATCGCTCGTCCGCATCTCCAAAGGACATGCTCCGACATCTCGCGGCCATCGCATCCCCGCCTCACGTGTCGTGACGATCGGCCGAAACGTCCCTCTGCTCGAGGCGGGATGCGCAGATGATCGTTCCGATTTGCCCGACACGGCAAGCGCACAAAGCTGCGGCCGATTGGCACGACGGGCAATTTGCGCATGACCTCATGCGCAAATTGCCCGTCGGGTCGAGACGCCCGGAGGACCGTGAGCTGATTCTAGACGAGCTCCGACCGGCCCCCCCGCGAGCAGCAGACGTTTGTCCAGCCCAAGGAGGAGTCACTCGATGAAGAAGCTGCCATTCGCGCTCGCGGCGTTTCTGTCGGCTCTGCCGTCATTCGGCCATGCGCAAGGCCATATGGGAACGCCGCAGGAGCAGAAGGCCTGCTCACGCGATGCGCGGCGCTTTTGTCGACACCAGCTCGGCGACGACAATGCGGTCGAGCAGTGCCTGATGCAGAACCGCAGCAGGCTGAGCAGGAGCTGTTCCTCCGTTTTCCAGAGTCACGGGATGTAGCTCACTGTGTGCCAGCGATCGAGCCATCGATCGCAAGGCCTGTGCGGCTGTTGAAGCGCCGCACAGACCGCAATTGACAAGGATCTTCTGACGAGGATCTTCGGTGCGCTGCGGAGCGAGCGCCTACCGGAACACATGCCGCGTTCGAAGTTGCGTTTGGCAACCTCTCGGAGCCAGCCTCAAGCCGTGAAGTAACCCGGCTGGCTAATGTCGGCGATCAAACCGATTCCCGTCGGGGACCAGCCCAACCGCTGCTGCGTCAAAGCGCTGGAAGCGGGCATATCCAAACCGGCGAACATCGCCAGTGGCCCGTAATAATCGCCTGCCTCCTCTTTCTTGATCGAAACGACCGGCACATTCAGCGCGCGCCCGACCACTTCGATCATCTCGCGCATGGGGACGCCTTCCTCGCCAACGGCGTGGTAGATTCCGTCGACTGCGCCCTTTTCCAATGCAAGTCGGTATAGGCGGGCGACATCCAGCCTGTGCCCCGCAGGCCAGCGCTCCGCGCCTTCGCCGACATAGGCCGCGGCGCCTTTTTGCCGCGCGAGCTCGACCAGATAACTGATCAACCCGGCCTTTCCGGGAGCGCCATGCACTTGCGGCAGGCGTATTGCCATTGCACGCACGCCACGCGACGCATAGGCCAAACCGGCCTGCTCCGACATGCGCGGAACATGCGGGCTGGCCTCGCGCCGCATATCTTCAGTGACCACCACACCTGGTGCGACGAGCCCCGTTCCCGAGGTGACGATGAAAGGCTTGTTCGTGCCGACCAGCACATCGCCCATTGCTTCGATGGCGGCCTTGTCGATCGCACCATTCTCCGCGAATTTCGTGAAATCGTGGATGAAGGCCAGATGGATCACGCCGTCCGCCTCCCTCGCACCGCGCTTCAGGCTTTCGAGGTCCTGCAGCGAACCGCGATGAACATCTGCGCCTAATTGCTTCAACGTCCTGACATTCTCATCCGAGCGTGCGAGGCCGGCGACCTGATGCCCGTTTGCGATGAGTTCCTTTGTAGTTTCGGTGCCGATAAAGCCCGCGGCGCCGGTGACGAATACCCGCATGAGAACGCTCCCTGTTCAGAACGCCGGGATACTGGTACGTTGCTCATTCAGGTAAAGTAGTGACATCATACTGGTATAATCGCTAACAGGATGACGGACGCGAACTCGCTCGGGACCTATCTTAAGGATCGCCGCGCCAAGCTCGATCCTACGGCATTCGGGTTTCCGCTGAAACGACGGCGCACGCCGGGACTTCGGCGCGAAGAAGTGGCGCAGCGCGCCAATGTCAGTGCCACCTGGTATACTTGGCTGGAACAAGGGCGCGGCGGCGCGCCCTCCGCAGACGTGCTGGATCGCATCGCTCGCGCCATGATGCTGACCGACGTGGAGCGCGAACATCTGTTTCTGCTCGGTCTTGGCCGGCCACCCGAAGTGCGTTATCGCGCGCCCGAGGGCATCTCTCCGCGTCTGCAACGCGTGCTCGACACGCTGGAATACAGTCCCGCCTTTGTGCGTACCGCAACCTGGGATGTGATCGCGTGGAACAGCGCTGCCGCAACGGTCCTGACCGACTACAGCACAGTGCCGGAAGGGCAGCGTAATGTCTTGCGCATGATGTTCCGCGACAGTCGCGTCCGCGCAGCGCAGCCCAACTGGCAAAGCGTTGCACGCTATGTGGTGGCGTCCTTCCGCGCGGATGTGGCGCGCGCCGGTGCAGCGCGCGACGTGCAATCGCTAGTCGATGAGCTCTGTACGACGAGCCCCGAATTCGCGGTGATGTGGCGTGACAACGATGTGCAAGGGTACGGCGATGGCGTGAAGGTCCTGCATCATCCCGTGGCCGGCCCGCTCTCGATGGAATTCTCCGCTTTCGCCGTCGATGGCCGGCCCGACCTCAACATGGTGATCTTCAATCCTGCAACGCCCGCCGATGCGGACAAGATCCGGGCGCTTCTGAATGCTCTTCCGAAGTAGGTGAGAGACGCCCCCGGTGCGCGCGTCGCCGCCGACCGAATCTCCGGACCAAACGATCCGGACCAACGATCCAGACTTGGCGCTGTCGCGATCGACTTCGAGCAGGCGAAATACTGGACGGATCCGGCGTCGGTTATGACTTATGCGTGGGCTTATGTCAGGGCACGCGTGCTCGCGACGGCCAAGCCCCGAAGAGGTGGCCGATACCGGCTCAGTACGGCTTGAGATCATGATGCGATTAGAAGGAATCGCATCATGATCTCATGTCTTTGATTGAGCATGATCTCCGCGCAAACGCCTATGGCGTTTGTCGCGAGGAAAACCGGTTTCCACTTTTCCGGATCATGCTCTAGACCAGACCTCTCCGGCTTCATCGATACGTGATCAGGCCCGCAAAGCCTTCGTCCATATGGTCCTGGTGATGGCAATGGAAGAAAGTCACGCCCGGATCATCGGCGATGAAATCCACTTCGGCGGTCGAAAAGCGTGGCAGGCTGATGGTGTCCTTGATAACGCCTGACGTCGACTTGTCGCCGACCTTGGTGATCTCGAACGAATGCCGGTGCAGATGCACCGGATGCTCGTCGCCGCTGTTGTTGTTGAGGAGCAGGCGGTAACGCCTGCCTTCGAGGACACTGAACAGAGGATTGGTGTCGGGCCAGGACTTGCCGTTGATGGTCCAGCGGTTGTAGCCGCCCCGTCCGCCCGGAACCTTCTCGAATTTGAGGCCGATGGTCTCGTCAGCTGCCGCCGCCTCACTCTGGCGGCCGAAGAGGGTGTAGTCCCATTTGGATTTGGCAGGCGCCGACCAGGCGGGCTCGCCGCTACGATTGGCATATTCGACGACCACGCCCATGCCCATATTGCGGTCCTCGTCGTCCGTGGAGCCGAACACCCAGACGCCGGGATTGTTCATCTCCACGATGACATCGGCCCGCTCGGCGACATCGAGTTTCAGCACGTCGACGGTCGCGGGCGTCGGCACGGGATTGCCGTCGAGCGCAAGTACCTTGAACCTGTGTCCCGGCAGCGCGAGCGAGATGCCCATGTTGCCGCTCGCATTGAGCAGCCGAAACAGCACGCGCTCGCCCTCACGCACCCGGATCGGCTCGCCATGGCCGAGCGTCCGCTCGCCCAGCGTAGCCGCGCGATACATGACTTCGAGGCCGTTGTCCGGCGGCGGTCCCTTCTTGATGTCCTGCAGACTGACCCAGTGGCCCTCCCAATGATGCGCGGCGAGCAGCACCTCGCGATCGTAACTTCCGGGATCGCTGGCAGCAGGCTCCACGATCAGAAAGCCGAACTCGCCGGAATAGGTGCTCTTGTTCAGATCGGTCATCGCCATGGCATGGCTGTGATACCAGCGCGTGCCGGACGGCTTCGGCGTGTAGGAATAGGTCAGCGTCTTGCCGGGTTCGATGATCGGCGAGCCTTCCTCCGTCGCCCCGTCCTGAGACGAGGGGATCATCAGGCCATGCGAATGGACCAGATTGGGATAGCCGGAATTGTTAGTAACCTCGATCCGGACCGGCCGCCCTTCCTTGAGGCGCAGTACAGGGCCAGGCACCGTCCCATTATATGCCGTGGTCCTGATCACCTTGCCGGGCGCGATCTCGAGCGAGAGCGGCGCGATCGTGATCCTGTAATCGGCGGCCTCATCCGGCGCCGTCTGAGCACGAAGGAAAGGCATGGTCCGGGCTGTCGCCACGGACACTGCGCCGGCCTGCGCGCCACGAAGCAGCGCTCTCCGGCTGAGGAGCGGCTGTATCCGGCGTCTCCCGTCGTCTCGATCATACGTCGTCATCGCCTGCTCCGCTCGAATTCGACAGTCGCACGCAATGATCTGATGCGCCAAGAAGCCGGGCAAAGGGGCCGCCGGCCACAAAACAATTTGATGCCGAACGAGCAGCTTTATCGGGAACCGATAATGAATAGAGTGACGGCGCTGCATTCGTGGAGATCCGTATGAAGACCGAAGGAGCCATCGTCGAGGCCGAGCCGGCAGCCGAGGCGCGAGACGATGGTCCCCGATCGGCGGCGGAGGTGCTCCTCATCTTCCTCAAGCTCGGGCTGACCTGTTTCGGCGGGCCGATCGCGCATATCGGCTACTTCCGCGATGAGTTCGTCGTGCGCCGGAGGTGGATCGACGAACATGCCTTCGCCGATCTGGTCGGGCTCTGCCAGTTCCTTCCGGGACCGGCCAGCAGCCAAGTCGGATTTTCGATCGGGCTGATGCGGGCCGGATATCTCGGCGCGCTCGCCGCATGGACCGGCTTCACCCTGCCGTCCGCCGCGGCGCTGATCCTGTTTGCCTACGGGGCCGGAGCGCTCACCGGACCGGTCGGGGCCGGATTGCTGCACGGCCTCAAGCTCACGGCGGTGGCGATCGTGGCGCAGGCGGTGTGGGGCATGGCGCGCACGCTTTGCCCGGATCGCGAGCGCGCATCGATTGCCGTCCTGGCCGCGCTGATCATCCTGTTCAGCGCGTCATCGCCGGCGCAGATCGGCGCAATCCTGCTGGGCGGGATTGCCGGGCTTTGGCTCTGCCGCAGCGGGGCGGCCACGCCGTCCGGACCTATCGAGATGCCGGTGTCGCGCACCGCGGGCGTCGCCGCGCTGGCCGCGTTCTTCCTGCTGCTGATCGGGCTTCCGCTGCTGCATCATCTGACCGGATCGTCCGGCGTGGCCTTGTTTGAAGCCTTCTACCGATCCGGCGCGCTGGTGTTCGGCGGCGGGCACGTGGTCCTGCCGCTGCTGCGCGAGGCCTTCGTCACGCCGGGCTGGCTGAACGACGATGCGTTTCTTGCCGGCTATGGCGCAGCCCAGGCGGTGCCGGGGCCGCTCTTCACCTTCGCGGCGTATCTCGGAACGGTGGTCGCTCCGGAGCCGCACGGACTGGCGGGGGCCGCGTTGGGACTCGTCGGCATCTTTCTGCCGGGAATCCTGATCCTGCTCGGCGTCCTGCCGTTCTGGGATTCGTTCCGCAGACGCTCCGGCGCGCAGGCGATGATGCGCGGCGTCAACGCCGCCGTGGTCGGCGTTCTGGGCGCGGCGCTCTACAGTCCAGTCTGGACCAGCACTGTCCAAGGCCCGCGGGATGTCGGCGTGGCGCTGGTCGGCTTCGTGCTGCTCACCATCTGGCGCGCGCCGCCGCTCATCGTCGTCACTATCAGCGCGCTTGCTGGCGTCCTGCTCGCCGCGGCGGGTTCGTAGATCAGGATACAGTCGCCTTTTGGCGTGTCGTCTCCGGCGGGGAAATATCGAACCGCGCATAGCGCAACGCAAGCGGCGGCAGTACCAGCAGGTTCAGCGCCATCGAGGTCACGAGTCCGCCGACAATGACGATCGCCATCGGCCCTTCGATTTCACGGCCGGGCTCGCCGGCACCGAGCGCCAGCGGCAGCAGGCCGAGGCCCGTCACGAGCGAGGTCATCAGGATCGGAACGAGGCGATCGGCCGCGCCCTCGATCGCCGTCTCGGCTCCCCACGCGCGGCGTTCGACCGTGACCAGATGCTCATAATGCGAGATCATCAGGATCGAGTTGCGGAGCGTGATCCCAAACAGAGTGACGAACCCGACCATCGAGCCGAGGGACAATAAGCTGCCCGTGAGTGCAACCGCGAACACTCCGCCGACGAAGGCAAACGGCAGATTGACGAGGACGAGCACCAGGTTGCGCCAGTGGCCCGTGACGAACGACAGCAGAAGGACGATGCCCACCGCCACCAGCAACGAATTGACCAGAAGATCGCGCCGCGACCGAGCCTGCGCCTCGGCCGCTCCCGCGAACTCGACATGGGCGCCGGGCGGAAGCTTGACGTCGCTGGCGATCTTTCGCCTTGCATCGGCGACGAAGGATTCCAGGTCGCGCCCGCTGACACCAGCGGTGACGGTTTGAACGCGCTGCCCATCGCGATGGAGGACCTGATAACGGCCGGAGGTCCCGTAGACGTCCGCGATCTGCCTCAGCAGAACATAAGCGCCGCTCGGTGTCCGCACCGGCATGTCGCCGATCTGAGACAGGCGGGCGTTCGCACGCGTGTCCATCTTGACGATCACGTTGAAGACCGTGTTGCCTTCATAGGCCTGACCGACGACGTCCCCCTGATACGCCGTCCGGATCAACTCCAGCACATCGACCGCGTCGAGTCCCCATCGCTGCAGATCGGTCGGGCGGAGCGTCACATCGACCTGCGGCATTCCCGGCGGAGCCTGCTGCTGAACCTCGATCGCGCCCCGAACTTCGCCGAGCTCACGTGCAACGTCGCGCGCGGCGCGCTGCAGCGAATCGAGATCGGGACCAAAGACGTTCACGACCACTGCCGCGGTGAAGCCGGACACCGTTTCTTCGATCCGCTCGGTCAAATAGGTCTTGATCGAAAAGACGACGCCGGGGAAATCGGCCAACGCTGCGCGAATGCGCTTCTCCGTTGTTTCCTGGTCCGCCCCGGAAAGCCCGGGCTGGAAGTCGATCTCGAACTCGCTGGAGTGCGGACCGACGGTGTCGATGCCGGCCTCGGCACGTCCGACATGCTGGGCCACGCTGCGCACGCCCGGCACGGTTCGAAGCGCAGAAGTGATCAGCTTGCCGATGCGCAGCGATTCATCGAGCGATGTCCCGGGAATCGCCGATACGTGCAGGATCAGATGGCCTTCCTTCAGATCGGGCAGGAAGGTGCCGCCAAAGAACGGCAACATCCCAGCTCCCAGCATCGTGAGAAGCACCGCGGTCGCGACGACCAGCCGAGGAAACCTCCCGATCCGCCAGAGCAGGCTTTCATAGTGACGGCGTGACCAGCGCACCAAGGGCGGAGGTCTGTGCTTTCGATTGCCAGCCGCCTTTCCGGCCAGCAGCACCATGGACAGGGCCGGCGTGACGGTGAGCGCGACAATGAGCGAAGCCGCGACGGCGAGGATATAAGCGATGCCGAGAGGCCCGAACAGGCGGCCGGCGACGCCCGGAAGGACCAGGATCGGCACGAAGACCAGGAGCGCCGCAAAGGTCGCGTAGACCACGGAGGAGCGGACCTCGAGCATGGCGCCGAGCACGACTTGCGTCTCGGCGCGAGGTGCCGCGGAATGGCGGTTCTCGCGCAAGCGCCGCACCACATTCTCGACGCCGATCACGGCATCGTCGACCACTTCGCCGATGGCGATGGCAAGCCCACCGAGCGTCATCGTATTGAGACTTTCGCCCATCCACTCCAGGGCAAGCACGGCGGCGAGCAGCGATAGCGGAATCGCGGTGCAACTGATGACGGAGGTGCGCCAATCGAACAGGAACAGCAGCAGCACGACGATCACCAGCGCGCCGCCGATCAGCAGCGCGTACAGGACGTTGCTGGTCGCCGCATCGATGAAACTCGCGGGGCGAAACAGGTCGGCATGAAGCTGGACCGCTTCGGCCTCCAGCGCCGGCCGCAAGTCCGTCAGCGCCGCCTCGACCCGCGTCGCGACCTCGCGCGTGTTGGCGCCATATTGCTGACTGATCATCAGCATGATTCCGGGCCGGCCGTTGATCAGCGCGGCGCCGATCGGCGGCTCGGGTGCGGTCGCAACGGTGGCGACATCGCCCAGCACCACGCTGGCGCCGTCATGGTGGAACAGAACCGTGCGCGCGAGCTGCTCGGCCGTCAGCGATTGGCCCTGCGTCTGCAGGACGACGCGCTGATTGGCCGTGTCGACAAACCCGGCGCCGCGGACTCCCGTGGCTTTCCGCGCCGCGGCCAGAACGTCGTTCATGCCGACCTTGAAGCGGACCAGATCATCGGGTCGGACCTGCACTTGCAGCGATCTCGTGTCCCCGCCGTAAGTCGATATTTGCGCGACGCCAGGCACCGCCAGCAGCCGTCTTCCGACCGTCCAGTCCGCAAGCGTGCGCAAATCCATCAGCGAGCGGCGATCGGAGGTCAGGCCGATCACAAGCACGGTCCCGGCCGACGACGTCAGCGGCGTCATGGACGGAGGCTGCACGCCTTGCGGAAGGCGGCTCGCCAGGACCGCGAGGCGCTCGGCAACCAGTTGGCGCGCCCGGTAGATGTCGCTGCCCGGCTGAAAGATCACCGTGAGGACCGACAATCCCTGAATCGAGGACGACCGCATGCTCTCGATGCCGGGCAGGCCGATGATCGATGTTTCGACCGGCTGGGTGACGAGCACCTCGACCTGCTCCGGGCCGAGGCCCGGCGCTTCGGTCTGGACCGAAACCTGCGGCGGGGCGAATTCGGGAAACACCCCGTAGCTCGCATTCCCCAGTGCGAACACGCCGTAACCCGCGACGGCGCATGCCAGCGCGAGCACGATCCCGCGGAAGCGGATGGCGAAGGAGACCAACGCCGCCTGCGGCCCGGTCGGCGTCGGGCCGGGGTCGTCAATCATTGTCGTCGTCGCCCCGAAGCTCGCTCCTCGCCTCCTCCGACAATAGGACCTGCGCGCCTCGCATCACGATCTCGGAGCCGGGCGGAATGTCCTGCACGACGTAGTCGTCGTCGGACACAGGCTGATCCGTGCTGATCGGATGACGCTTGAAGCTGGTAGGCCCGGAGCGGAGATACACCCACGACCGGCCCTGCCATTGAACGATCGCGGTGTCCTCGACGAACACGCCTTGATAGGTCTTGCCCGAGGGGACATAGACCGTGGTGTTCATGCCCGGCAGCAAGCCGCTGTCGCCGGACGCCGCAAAAAAGTAGCTCAGTCCCTGGATCCGCGGGTCCGTTCGCGTCGCCGGGGAGATGTAGGAGAGATCGATGTTGGCGCTCCGCGTCGGCGCTTGCGCCAGTGCGACCTGCGGCTCGCCGGCGAGGACCACGCCCGGCGGCAAGGTGACCTGGACGAGAAACTGGTCGCGCTCGATCAAGCGCACCACCTCTTGGGAGCGCTCGACGATCCACTTTCCGATCACGGAGCCCCATTCCTGCCGCGCCGTCGCGGCGAGGGTCTTGACCTGCGATTCCGCGGCGGCCAGGGAGGCCTGATCGGTTCGGAACGTCCCCTCGGCAGTCTCGACGTCTTTCTTCGGCATCGCCGCGGACTGGACGAGGTTCTGGACCCGCTCAAGTGCGCTCTTCGCCACGTCGAGCTTGGCCTGGGCGGTCTGTAGCTGCGCCTGCGCGTTGGTGTAGCTGTTGGCCAGCTCGGTCACCCGGGCGACGTCCAGGACCGCGCCATAGGCTCGGAATTGCTCGGGATGCGGCGCCGCCTCCAGGACGGCGGTCTGCAGTCCGATCTGCCGCTGCTGCGCGGCGGAAAGCGTCACGGTGCCGGGCGCAGCATGTCCGGCGGAAGATGACGCCGGACTGTCCGGACCGTCATCGCTCGCCTGCAACGGCGCAGCGGCCGCTGGGGCGGCGCCCCAGATCGGAGAACCCGCCGCCAGCATACAAACAGCAGCGGCGAGCACTCGCAGCAATCCGCCATCTCTGGGCAAGAGGACACCTGAAGCTTGTCAGTCCTCAACGATTATCGTCCTGAACCCCGGGCTTCAAGGGGCGACATCAGCACCGGCCCGATGGCCGCCCCCCCAAACGAGCGGGAAGGTATCCCGTGGCTTTCAACCTCCGAGGCAGGCGGCCGCGACGGCCGGACTAATAATCCTTCAACAGCCGCTCGATGTAGTCGAGCTCGATCTGCGGACGGGACGGATCGGCCAGCCGGCGGCGCAGCTCTTCGAGGATGCGGCGAACCCGCTGCACGTCGATCTCGCCGGGGACCTTCTGCGAGAAATCGTCGATATCGGTGCTGGGGTGCATCGGCCGTCCGAGCGGATCGGTCTGGCCGTTGCCCTGCCGACGGCCGGCCCGCGACCCCGGACCATCGCCCTGCTGCTCGCCGTCACCGTCCTTTTGCATCGCCTCGGCAAGCTTCTGCGCGCCCTTGCGGAGCGCGTCGAGCGCCTTGCCCTGGCTCTCCACGGCGGCATCGGCATTGCCGTCGCCGAGCCGGCTGCCGGCATCGCCCATCGCGTTGTCGGCCTGGTCGAGGCCGTCGCCCTGATCGCCATCGTCGCCTTGATCGGCCTGCTCGCCTTGCCCGCCCTGTTGGCCACCCTGGCCTTGCTGGCCCTTTTGGCCCTGCTGCCCCTTCTGGCCGCGCTGCCCCTCGCCCATGCCGCGCTTGGCGAGCTGCTCCTGCAGCTGCTTCAGCCGATCGCGGAGCGCCTGCTGATCCTGCTGCAGATCGCCGAAGCTCTGGTCCTGGTCGCCCTGCTGGCGGCCGCGCATGCGGTCGCGGCGGGAGTCCTGACCCTGCTTGAAGGTCTTGTCGCGCAATTGCTGCTGCTTGCGGATCATGTCGCCGAGCTCGTTCAGCGACTGCTGCATGTCGTTGTCGCCCTGGCCGGGCTGCGCCATCTGCAGATTTTCCAGCATCTGCTGCAGCTGCTCGAGCAGCTCGCGCGCGCCCTCCTTGTCGCCGGAGCGCGACAACCGCTCCATGCGATCGATCATGTTCTGCAGGTCCTGCTGGCGCAGGAATTTGGTGTTGGGATCGAGCGGCCGCTGGGCCATCTGCGGATTGTTGCGCAGCTGCTCGGCGAGCTGGCGCATGTAATTGTCCATGGCCTGGCGCAGGTCCTGCGTCAGCTTCTTGATCTCCTCGTCGCTGGCGCCGCGTTCCAGCGCCTGCTTGAGCGCGTCCTGCGCGGCGCGCAGCGCCTTGTCGACGTCGGTGATGTTGCCGTCCTCGATGGTGACGGCGAGCGCCCACAGGCTGGCGACCACCTCGCGCAGCGCATCGTCGGTGCGCGCAGCTTCGAGCTGGCTGGTGACCGAGCGCAGGCCGAGATACTGCCCCGCCTCCGGCGTGAACAGCTCCGGCGCGATCAGGAGCGCATCGAGCGCGGTGAACACGTCGCCGTTGCGATTGGCATCGAGCGCCAGGATGCGGCGCTGCTCGATCAGCGCCCGCGCCAGCGGCTTGGTGAAGAGACGCTCGGGCAGCCGCATCTCGAACGGCTCGCTCTTGCCCTCATTGCCGGCTTCGTCCTTGGCCGTCAGCGTCACCGTGACGTCGGCGCCGGCATAAGGATCCTCGCTGAGATCCTTGACCGTCTGGCCCACCCCGCTGCGGGTGCGGGCATTCGGCAGCACCAGCGGAAACTCCGGCGGCCGGAACAGCGGCCGCGGCGCCTGCGCGCCGGCGTCCTTGTCGGCAGCCCCCTTGTCGACGGGACGCACCGCCACATGGGCGTGCGCTTCGGTCACGCCGTAATCGTCTTCGAGCTTGTAGGACAGTTTGAGCGCGCCGCGGGCCTGCCGCTCCGGATCCTTCGCGAAGGCAATCGTCGGCGGATGGTCGGGCATCGCCGTGAACGTCCATTGCGGCTGCCCCGATGGCGCGCGGACATGGACCGTGCCGTCGCCGGCGATGGTGAAGTGCTTCTCGATGGCGCCTTGAGGCACCGGTTGGGGCGCCGGCTCGGTGGCGGCCGCCTCGGAGATGCCGCCGCCCGCGACCACGTCGAGATTGGCGCCGCTGGAGCGCACGATCAGGGTGCTGCCGGCCGGCACCGCAAGCACCCCGCTCGGCGGCAAGGCGGCCTCCTTGTTCGCCGCCGACAGGATGACCGGCGGCCGGCCCGTATAGACCGGCGGGTTCACCCAGGCATCGACCCGGACCGTGGCCGGCGCCAGCACGCCGTTCCAGTCGAAGGCCGAGGACACGCGCATGGCGCGCTCGTCGCCGGCCGCGACATAGGTCGCGACCATCAGCACCACGACCAGCGCGCGCAACGCCCAGGGATCATGCAGCGACAGCCGCGGGTGCGGACGCCCGGCGCGGATCCGGTTGATCGAGGCGAGCGTGCGCTCGCGCTGAGCCTGCCACAGGGCCCGCGCGATCGGGTCCTGCGTCGCCAGGGTATCGGTGAGCGCCGTGGCGGGACGATGCGCGATTCCGGAGCTGCGATCGAGCCGGGCCAAGCCCTCTTCGCGGCTCGGCCAGCGGAACCGGAGCGCCGGCACCAGCGCCCCGAGCGCGAACAGAGCGAACAGTCCGACCCCGATGGCGCGCGCGGCAAACGGCAGGGACAGCCACAGGCCGGCCCATGACACCACCAGGAACAGGCCGATGACGAGGAGAACGCGGGCCAGATGCGGCCAGCCGCGCTCCCAGGCGATCGCGAGACGCGCCTGTTGCAGCGCCTGCGTCAGCTTCAGCCGTGCGAGCGCATCGGGGGTGTTTCCCGGCTGGGCCGGGTCAGGAATGGCACCGCTCAACAAACTCTCCAGGTTGCCCAGGCACACAAGCTAGCACAAAAGGCGGCAGTGAGGCATCCGTTCCTGAGGGCCGGGCCCTCCGGCAGCCGCCGATCACACGCGAGTGTGACCGGGCGGGTTCCAGACCATTTCCAGAAACCCCGCGCCCTCGCCTATCGCCGTGATCCCGGCACTGCTCTTTTGTATGTCGCATGGAAATCCGTTCTCGCGGCGTGTTTTCGCCCGAGTTTTCCGAGAACGCGTCACCCTCTGGAAAGTGAGGGCGCAGGGAAGACCGGGCGCCGGCCGGCGCCCATGGTCCGCGTGCAGCAAAAAAGCACGCGGCAGAACCACAGGCTCAGCCGAGATCGCCCGGCCTTCCCTGCGCGATGGTGTTACGATTTATACGCGCTCTTCCCGGGGACCGGCTGTGTTGCCCCCGTCCGCGTGATGCCTTTGGCATCATCGCGTTGCGACAATGCGCTGTCAGCGCATTGCGCAGGCATCAGCACCGGGATGCCAGAACCACGCGACTTCACCGTCGCATCGGGATCGTTCGTCCGCATGGAGACCATGCTGCGACCCGACACGCCCACCGCATCCCGCACCCGACGTCCGTGACGATCGCGAAGCGCCCCCTCAGTGGGACGGGATAAGCAGATTGAACCACGATTTCGGAAAAAACGCAATAGAAGATTTTTGAGTGACGGGCTCAGCAGGGGTGTATCGCGCTGGCAATAGTCCTGAACTTGGCCGCGCCACGCGGCAAAGGGGGCAGGCATTACGATGCTGCGGGGTTGATTTTTCCGAACGGCGCACCACAACATGCACGCAGCAGAGGAGCACGCCGACATGTCAACGATCGTGGTTCGCGCGACCTGGGACCCGGAAGCCAGCTATTGGATCGCCGAAAGCCCTGACGTGCCGGGCCTCGCCACTGGTGCCGCCACCCTCAACGAGCTGGCCGCCAAGATCCCCGGGATCATCCAGGACCTGCTCGAAGGCACCGAGGCTTCCAAGGTCACCGAGACCGAAATTCCCATTGAGATCATCGCCTCGATCTCGACCAAGGTGCGCGCCCACGTGGCCGCATGAAAAGCTTCACGCCCGAGCTGAAGAAAATCTTGCGCGAGGCAGGATGCGAGTTTGTGCGGCATGGGCGCGGCGCGCCATGAGATCTGGCAAAGTCCGATCAACGGCCACCGCTTCGTTGTCGACAATGCGATTCCCTCACGCCATCTTGCCAACGCCGTTCTGAAACAGGCCGGTCTGCCCAAGGCGTTCTGATGCCCAATCAGCACCCTGATCCGCAGGCCGCTGGACCTAATAGCCACGGCGCCGACTGGTCCAGTGCACCAATTGTCGCGTCGCGCCGATTTCACGGCATGAATAGTTAAGTGCACTGTCACCGAAATTGGGCACGCGTGGCCTCGCCGAACGGACCTCACAGACTGACTTGAACACCAGCGGGCCGCAGGCAACAATATCCGGCCGCTCGGGCCAAAGGGCTGAGGGGAAGCCAGCCATAGGAATGTCAGGTGCAAGAACTGTTCAACCGGCAAAGGGTCCTGGAGCACGGTACCCGAAATGTAATGGTGGCGCGCCTGACAGTGCAGTCAATAAATCTCCTGCAATATTGCGGCGCAGATAAGAAGCTATCGGAGCCGATCATAGAGCTTTACACGCGATCGATGATCAAGCGGCTGCTACGTTGCTGGGAGATCGAACAGCGTATTCGCGCCGATATTGAAAAGGCCAAGGCTTCGTTTAAGCCAGGAAGCGGCGAAATTCCTCATGTTCCCAGGCTGAAAGAGGATTGCGAGAATTTCCTCGTCGAATTCAAGGATTTTCTCCGCGAATTGCTGGATGTATTCAATCGCCTCTACGGCACAGATTATGTCGAGGCGAGTGAATGGATATGGCCAACGCGAAAGCATCCGCAGCCTGTCATGGATTTCGCAACGACGACCTTTGGAGCGGATAACCTCAAGACAAGATTCCTGAGTCAGATGAAGCGATGCAATGGACCATTTATCTCGATGCGAAACGCCGCCCAACATCCGGGGAAGAACGCCGGCACGCTAACGATAACTGACTTTACGATCGGAGCCGACGGCAAGCTCGTCGAGCCCACGTGGTCGCGTGAGAAAGATGGGAGCGTTGAGTACGGGCCTGAGCCGATTCAGGTAGACCTCGCAATAGGCGTACATAACCTGCTTATTTCTGGCGAAGACGTGCTGGCGATGTGGGCCATGGATAACCTTGTGCCGCCAGGAGTGACCGCGATTGGTGTCATACCGGAAAAGGATCGCGAGCCCAGTTGTCCGCTAAAATACAGGCTTGTCGAAAGCCCAGTCTGTGCGCCGCGATAGATGCGTTCCTTCAGGGAATTACGGTGAAAGTGCACTTAACCTCTGCATCCCACTGCCATGACATGAATTAAGTGCACCGTAATCCGAATGGCGGTTGAGGCCGGCACCGACTTGCCGGAACATGTCGATCCGAAGGATTGGAAGCCAACGACGGTCGACAAAACCGAACTCGCGGCGTTTGTTCGGCAGAGCTTATGGCCTCTAGGCCGCCGCAATCCTTGCTCTTAGTGCCAAGTGATTTCTTGGCCTTTTGCAGTAAAGGCGCGGGAGGCAACTTCCAGATCGTCAGCGTGGGCAACCCATTCCGGCTTGACATCGATGTCTTTGACGACCTCGTTTCCGGAGAAGTCGATAGCGACGACTTGAAACCGCTTCAGTTGCTTCAGATCCTGAAGGGTAATGCCATCCAGCACAAATACTGCGCTGCCACTGAGCACCGCGCCCGGCGATAGGGTTTTGAATTCGCCAAGCACAGGCCGGAAGTTCTTCCAGTTCATAAGCATTATATTCGCGCCCCGCGAACGCGAATGGATCATTATGCTCTCAACGTTACCCTTAGGGGTCACAACCTCGCCGGGGTCGATTACCGTTGAATCAACTGTCCGCTCACCCGACGCTGTGTGGTAGCGCACCAATATTTGCTTTACCGTGAGGTTGTCATCGGACGAGTTGACGAACTGGAACGTGTAAAACACGAAAGACGGTCTGCCATTGCACTGCGCGCCGAGTATCTGCTGGTAATCTAAGTCAAGCCGCGCCTCCTTGTTGAACGTGATGAACGAAAACGGCTTCAGCAGCGTCTTGCCGACATCGACCTTGCTCGTCCAAAAGAAATAGAGTGCGACGATTGCCCCGACCGTAATGACGGACTTAAACGCAATTTCCAGCATAGTTTGCCCCCTCGGCCGCAACCCCATGAGTTCTTGATCCTCCTCGGGCATCCGAGTGAATCCGCAATTTCGCTGACTTGAGGGTACCGCTAGAAGACCGGAACGACTTCGACCGTCGCCTGTGGCAGCACCTCGCTGTTAGATCGGACCCAACGCAGGGCCTCTTGCTCGTCGGTCGTGAGCACCTTGAAGTGCCAGATCAACGGCTCGCGATCCGGCGGCATTGGAGTCGTCACACGGACTAGGGTCGTTAGCATAGCGGGGTCTCTACCTTTGAGCTACACGCTCAATTTTCGGACTTGTCGCCTTTCAGCAGTTTGACATGTCTCATTGAGCTCCTTGCCACGGATCAGCGTAGCGACGGTTATCGCAGGGAGCCGGAGTTACGGTGATGCCGCACAAAACTCGCCCATCCCGCTTGCATGTGTATGCTTGCATTTCTCTGGATGCAAGCATATTCTTGCATCGTCGGAATGCAAGCATGAGGTTAGGGTGAACGAACCTAAGGACGAATCCAAACAGGCGGGCGGATTTGCCCGCGCTAACGCTCTTTCAAAAGAAGAGCGGTCTGCAATTGCTCGGAGGGCTGCGCTCGCTCGTTTCGGTAAAGACCTGCCGAAGGCGGTTGCCGAAGGCGTGCTCCAGATCGGCGATGTACGGTTGGCGTGCGCTGTTCTGGACGACAAGGACAATACCCGCGTGTTCTCGCAAGAGGGTTTCCTGACTGCGATCGGACGCGCGGGAAAGGCTAAGGGCGGGGAAGGCGCTTCGGTCGACGGAAAGCCTGCATTCTTGCGTGCCAAGAACCTAGAGCCATTTATTTCCAATGACCTAGTTGAGGCGACGGTTCCGCTTGAATTCGTGCCATTCAAGGGCCCAGGCTACCAAGGGCGTGCATTCGGCTACAAAGCCAAGCTCCTACCCGGTGTTTGCTGGGTCTACCAGGATGCGCTTGTGGCAGGGAAGTTGACGGCGCAACAGCGCCATATTGGCCTGGCGTGCCAAGCCCTCCTAAAGGCTCTCACGGACCACGCCATTGAGGACCTAGTCGACAGAGCAACCGGTTTTGATGATGTTCGCAAGCGCGACGCCATCATGCGGATGCTAGAGGCTTACGTAGCGAAGGATCGGCTGCCTTGGGTCCAGATGTTCGATACCGACTTCTATCGTGAAGTATTCAGGCTCAATAAGTGGGCTTTTGATCCTGAAAAAACTGCACGTCCCAGCGTACTCGGGCACTGGACGAACAATATCTATGATCGGTTGGCCCCAGGGATCAGACCGACGTTGCACGCCAAGGTGAGACGCAATGCCGCTGGCCGGCCAACGGAGAAGTTGACGCAATACCTGACCCCCGAGGAGGGCAAGCCACGTTTGAAGGAAATGCTAGAGGGCGTTAAGGCCATTATGCGCCTGTCCAAAGACAAGTACGACTTTTGGGAAAAGATGGATATTGCCTATCCCAAGCTGAACGATGCCAATTTGCTTTTGCCGTTCGATGATCTGCCAAGGCTAGGGAAACCAAAATGAAAGAGGCCGCCAACTGAGGCGGCCTCTTAGATGCTCCTCTCACACCTTCTTAAACGGCTGACCGCCCTGGTTTCGGGGGTAGCCGTGCCAGCAATCACCGTGCGCATCGACAATCACGGATTACGGTGACGCTGGGATTACGGTGACGCTGCACAAAACTGCCCAGCTGCTGGCGCAAACCTCCGTGACGAATAAAGCTCACCACGCAGCAGTGCCCAGCGGGAGCAGCAGGGCAAGGATGGACGCACGAGATATCACGGATAGCCTCCGCTGACAGATTCTCAGCCCGACGACACCACCACTCAGACGCCACACTCCGATGTCATCGACCGGATTAGCTTACTGACGGCCATCTCATGGTTCCGCAGAGACTCTCGCCATGTCTCGGCCGTCCAGGTCAGCTGACCCAGCGGCCCCGAGAGGATGATCGTGGTGAAGGACATCAGGCCCGTCGCCTGCGCATTGGGATGGGCAATGTCGGACCGGCTGACCACCGTCAGGACCCGGCCGCGATAGTCGATCGCCGTGACCGCCATCACGCGCTGCTCGGCGGAACGCTCCTCGCCGGGCGGCGTCTCGTTCCCATCCACGCCAGACGCGGAACCTTCAGGGTCGTTGCGACCGTCCATTGGTCTATCTCCGGATTCTGGGCGGCGCTCCCCTTCCTCGCCCTCGAAAGAATGAGGGACGCCTTACGCCGCAGGACTCTCGCTCTTGCCGATACCGCACCGCATATTCCCTGCCGACCGATTCATGCAGCCATCAGCACGAAACTGAATGTATCTTATAGTCGACATTTTGTTTCTGATATCAGGTCGCCTTAAAGTCGTCAATCGGTTGGATATGCGTTCGTGGACAAGCGAACCCATAGACGGCGAACACGGGAGATCCTGGCGCGCAACATGCGCATGTTGCGTGCGGCCCAAAGCATGAGCCAGGAAGCGCTGTCGCATGAGGCCGGGATCAACCGGACCTATGTCAGCTCGGTCGAGCGGTGCGAACGGAACGTCTCGATCGACAACATCGAGAAGATCGCCAAAGCGTTGAAAACCGAGGCCTGGAAGTTGTTGAAGCCGGATCTGCTGGACGCATAGGCGCCATTGCGCGCCTCGTCGCCGCGCGGCGATAGGCCCAAGCAAAATCAGCAAGCGTAGCCCGCATGAGCGTCAGCGACATGCGGGAGCAGGACCCGGATATCGCTTCGCTCATCCGGACTACGCCTGGCCGCTGCCGTTCAAGGGGGCAGCCGAATTAAGTTGACGTTTCAGGTGCGATGCAGATGCCGCATCAGCTCGAGATTCCGGGTTCAGCCCTGACGGGCTGCCCCGGAATGACGGGGCTCATGGAGAGGTCGGACCAATTCGAGCGTCCGGCCACGTCAACTCACAACCACGGCGCCGGCGTGTCCATGGCAATCAGCGCATCCACGTCGAGCCGCGGCCTAATCACCGCGGCCTGGTCGTCCTTCACCAGCACCTCCGGCACCAGCGGCCGCGTGTTGTAGGTGCCGGCCTGCACCGCGCCATAGGCGCCGGATGTCATGATCGCCAGGAGGTCGCCCGGCTTCGGCTCCGGCAGGGCGCGGTCGAGCGCGAGGTAATCGCCGCTCTCGCAGACCGGGCCGACCACGTCGGCGATCATCTGCGGCGTGCCGGGCGCGGGCGCAACGACCGGCAGGATGTCGTGATGGGCTTCGTACAGCGTCGGGCGGATCAAATCGTTCATCGCGGCATCGATGATGACGAAGTTCTTGGCTTCGCCATGCTTCACATAGATGACCTTGGCGACGAGGATGCCGGCATTGCCGACGATCATCCGCCCCGGCTCGAACAGCAGGGTGCAGCCGAGATTGTGGCTGACGCGCTTGACCATCGCGGCATAGGCGTCCGGCTCCGGCGGCGCGCCGCGGTCCATGTGATAGGGAATGCCGAGGCCACCGCCGAAATCGACGTGGCTGATGGTGTGGCCGTCGGCGCGCAGCGTCTGCACGAACTCGGTGAGGATGCGGAAGGCCGTCTCCATCGGGCCGAGATCGGTGATCTGGCTGCCGATATGCACGTCGACGCCCGAGACCTTGATGCCCGGCAGCGTGGCGGCGCGGGCATAGACCCTGCGCGCGTGCTCCAGCGGAATGCCGAACTTGTTCTCGGACTTGCCGGTCGAGATCTTGGCGTGGGTGCCGGCATCGACGTCCGGGTTCACGCGCACAGAAATGTGCGCCGTATGCCCGGTCTCGGCGGCAAGCTGCGACAGCAGCTCCAGCTCCGGCTCGGACTCGATGTTGATGCAGCGGATGCCGGCCGCGAGCGCCGAGCGCAGCTCGGCCTCGGTCTTGCCGACGCCGGAGAACACGATCTTGCTGCCGGGGATGCCGACGGCCAGCGCGCGCTTCAGCTCGCCGCCCGAGACCACGTCGGCGCCGGCGCCGAGCTTGGCGAGGGTCCGCAGCACCGACTGGTTGGAATTGGCCTTCATCGCGTAGCAGATCAGGACGTCCTCGCCTTTGAAGGCATCGGCGAAGACGCGGTAATGCCGCTCCAGCGTCGCGGTCGAATAGCAATAGAACGGCGTGCCGACCTGGGCGGCGAGGTCGGCGAGGTTGACCGCCTCGGCGTGCAGCACGCCGGAGCGATAGTCGAAATGGTTCATGGGCTGTGATCCGCGCAGCCCTTCGCAAAGGGCTTAGAGTGTCTCGGCGCGACTTGCCGAGAAACCGGAGGGAATGTCAATTCGCGCTGCCACCCTCCCCAGCAGGGGGAGGGTCGACGCTCGTCGCATCAGCGACGGGCTGCGGGGTGGGGTGGGCCAAGGAAACCGGCGCGGGTGGAGAGATCACCCCCCGCCTCACGGCTCGCTTCGCTCACGGTGAGGCGACCCTCCCCCTCCAGGGGGGTGAAGCATCGACCACCCGTCGAGCTTCAGCTCAACCCTATTTATTGCTGTCCAGGAGCGGATCCAGGATGAAGGGCTTCTTGTTGCCGCGCGGCGCAGCCGGGGCAGCGTCGGCGCCGTAGCTGGAGCCGAACACGCTCGGCTTGGCCGCGTTCTCCTGGGCGGTGTCGGTGGGGGCCGACGACAATTGGGGCTGCGGCGGCGAGTTCGGCGGCAGGTCCAGCGGGCCCTTGCGCCCGCAGGACGCGAGCAGCAGCGCGGCAGCACCCACGGCCACAATGGCCCAGCCGGACGAGGTCGGACGACGGCTACGATTCACGTTTCGATATCCCCAATGCGGGCGGCACCATACAGAGAAAGCCCAGCCCTGGCGAGTGCCGGAGTGCCACGCAAGCACGGCGAAATTTGGCGCCGAGACCCTACTTTCGCTGCTTTTCCAACCGCTTCAGCCAGCTCTTGGCCTGCGCGGTCACGTTCTTGGGCGCGGTGCCGCCGAAGCTCGTGCGGCTCTTCACCGAGGATTCGACCGAGAGCACGCCGAACACCTCGGCCGTGATCTTCCGCTCGACCTCCTGCATGGCCTTGAGCGGCAGCTCGTGCAGCGCGACGCCCTGCTTGGCGGCGAGCGCCACGATGCGCCCGGTGACGTGATGGGCCTCGCGGAACGGCATCTTCAGGGTCCGCACCAGCCAGTCGGCGAGATCGGTCGCAGTGGCATAGCCCTCGCCGGCGGCCGCCTTCATCCGCTCCGTCTCGGGCACGAGATCGATCGCCATGCCGGTCATGGCGCGGATCGCCAGCGACAGCGCCGCGAAGGCCTCCATGGCGCCCTGCTTGTCCTCCTGCATGTCCTTTTGATAGGCGAGCGGCAGACCCTTCATGACGATCAAGAGCCCGTTCAGCGCGCCGATCACCCGGCCGGTCTTGGCGCGCACCAGCTCGGCGGCGTCGGGGTTGCGCTTCTGCGGCATGATCGAGGAGCCGGTGGTGAACTTGTCCGACAGCTTGACCAGCCCGACCAGCGGCGAGGTCCAGATCACGATCTCCTCGGCGAAGCGCGACAGGTGCACCGCGCAGATCGAGGCCGCCGACAGCGTCTCCAGCACGAAATCGCGGTCGGACACCGCATCCAGCGAATTGGCCATCGGCCGGTCGAAGCCGAGCGCCTCGGCGGTGGCGTGGCGGTCGATCGGGAACGAGGTGCCGGCGAGCGCGGCCGCCCCCAGCGGCGATTCGTTGAGCCGCTTGCGGGCGTCGGCGAAGCGGCCGCGGTCGCGCGCCGCCATCTCGACATAGGCCAGGAGGTGATGGCCGAAGGTGACGGGCTGGGCGGTCTGCAGATGGGTGAAGCCGGGCATCACAGTGCCGGCATGCTCCAGCGCCCGCTCCGCCAGCGCCTGCTGATAGGCGACAAGCGCGGCATCGACCTCGTCGATGGTGTCGCGCACGAACAGGCGGAAATCGGTCGCCACCTGGTCGTTGCGGGAGCGTGCGGTATGCAGGCGGCCGGCGGCGGGGCCGATCAGCTCGCTCAAACGGCTCTCGACATTCATATGAATGTCTTCGAGCGCGCGCTTGAATTCGAACGAACCCTTAGTGATCTCTGACAAAATCGTGTCTAGACCCTTAGCCAGATTTTTCGCATCACTGGCGGTGATGATGCCCTGCGCGGCAAGCATGGCGGCGTGCGCCTTGGACGCGGCGATGTCCTGGGCGTAGAGGTGGCGGTCGACGTCGATGGAGACGTTGATCTCCTCCATGATCTCATCGGGACGCTCCGAGAACCGGCCGCCCCACATCTTGTTGCTCATGCCTTGTTGCTCTTAAAAACCTTGCCTGATCACCGCCGGGAGACGCCATGTTCGGGCGTGCCCCAATTGGCGCCTCTGATAGCCGCAACCGACCCGAAATGACAAACGATAAGCCCGATCCCTCCCCCGCCCGACCGACCGCCTTGCCGACCGCCTCGCGCCGGATGCCGGCCGTCATCGGCGCGGTGGTCGCCGTCGCTGCGCTCGGTGTGCTCGGCCTTTACGCCGGCGGATGGCTGCACGGGCGTCCGGCCGGCGACCAGTCTTGCCAGCCGGCCGTCGATACCGCCAGGAAGATCGCGCCGCTCGCCCATGGCGAGGTGGCGGCCCTGACCATGGCGACGACGCCGCTCAAGCTGCCGGACCTCGCCTTCGAGGACGCGAACGGCGCACCGAAAAAGCTCTCCGACTTCCGCGGCAAGACGGTGCTGCTGAACCTGTGGGCGACCTGGTGCGTGCCCTGCCGCAAGGAGATGCCGGCGCTGGACCGGCTGCAGGCCAGGCTCGGCGGCCCGAATTTCCAGGTGGTCGCGGTCAATATCGACACCCGCGATCCCGAGAAGCCGAAAGCGTTCCTGGCCGACGCCAAGCTGACACAGCTGGATTATTTCAGCGATGCCAAGGCCAAGGTGTTCCAGGATCTGAAATCGATCGGCCGCGCGCTGGGCATGCCGACGTCGGTGCTGGTGGACAGCACCGGCTGCGAGATCGCGACCATCGCCGGTCCCGCTGAATGGGACAGCGACGATGCAGTCAAGCTGATCAAGGCTGCGACCGCGTCGGCCGCGGCGGGGCTGTAACCCCGGCGGCTTGCGCTCGGCCCGGACAATGCAATCAGGCGGCGATGTTGAGATTGCCGCCGACGCCGGGACCGACATTGGCGAGCGAGAGCGTCTGCTGCGCGCCGCCGAGCAGGGTCAGGACCGCTGATTTCTGAGAATCGAGATTCTGCTTCAGCATCGACGTGGCGACCTGCTGCTGCACCGCGCCCTGCTGCTGCGCCATCACGGCGGCGACGAGACTCATATCCATACGCAAACACCCCTCTTACCCGACGTTAACCGGCAGATCTTAACGAAGGGTGGAGGTAAGCGGCGGTGGCTTATCGCGTCGGGACCGGCTTCGGCCCGCGATAGTCGTAGAAGCCGCGCTGGGTCTTCCGTCCGAGCCAGCCGGCCTCGACATATTTCACCAGCAGCGGACAGGGCCGGTACTTGGAGTCGGCCAGCCCCTCATGCAGCACCTGCATGATGGACAGACAGATATCCAGGCCGATGAAATCGGCGAGCTCCAACGGCCCCATCGGGTGATGGGCGCCGAGCTTCATCGCGGCGTCGATCGCCTCGACATTCCCCACGCCCTCATAGAGCGTGTAGATCGCCTCGTTGATCATCGGCAGCAGGATGCGGTTGACGATGAAGGCGGGAAAATCCTCGGAGACCGCGACCTGCTTGCCCAGCCGCGTGACGAACTCCTTCGAGGCCTCGAAGGTCCTATCGTCGGTGGCGATGCCGCGGATCAGCTCCACCAGTTCCATCAGCGGAACCGGATTCATGAAATGAATGCCGATGAAGTGCTCGGGCCGGTCGGTGCAGGCGGCGAGCCGCGTGATCGAGATCGAGGAGGTGTTGGAGGCGATCAGCGCCTCCGGCTTCAGGACGGCGCAGAGATCGTGGAAGATCTTGCGCTTGACCTCCTCCTTCTCCGTCGCGGTCTCGATCACGAGATCGCAATCGGCGAGCCCATCCAGCGTCTCGGCCAAGGTGATCCGGCCCAAGGCCTGGCTGCGGGCTTCGTCGGTGATCATCTTCTTGGCGATCTGTCGCGACAGATTGCCGTTGATCGTCGCCATGCCCGACTTCAACCGGTCGGAGGAGACGTCGTTGAGCACCACGTCGAGCCCGGCGAGCGCGGCCACATGCGCAATGCCGTTGCCCATCTGTCCCGCGCCGATCACGCCGACCTTGTTGATCTGAGCCATCTTTTTGTCCACCGGACGGCGCGCATGTCGCGCCTGTCCATGCTCCTTACAACGTTCCAGCACCGGCTGGGATCATCCCCTCCGGCCGGTGTCCACCAGTTTATTTGCCGAGCTTGCCAAGCGCCTCGGTCAATTCGGGGACCGCCTGGTAAAGATCGGCGACCAGACCGTAATCGGCAACCTGGAAAATCGGCGCGTCCTCGTCCTTGTTGATCGCGACGATCACCTTGGAGTCCTTCATGCCGGCCAGATGCTGGATCGCGCCGGAAATGCCGACCGCGACATAGAGCTCCGGCGCCACCACCTTGCCGGTCTGGCCGACCTGCCAATCGTTCGGGGCGTAGCCGGCATCGACCGCCGCGCGCGAGGCGCCGACACCGGCGCCGAGCTTGTCTGCCAGCGGCTCGATATATTTGGCGAAATTCTCGCGGCTCTGCATCGCGCGGCCGCCCGAGACGATGATCTTGGCCGAGGTCAGCTCGGGACGGTCGCTCTTGGCGACCTCCTCGCCGACGAAGCTCGACAGCGCGGGATCGCCGGCCGCGGCGACCGTCTCCACCGGCGCGCTGCCGCCTTCGCCGCTAGCTGCGAAGGTCGAGGTGCGCACCGTGATCACCTTCTTGGCGTCCTTGGACTTCACGGTCTGGATGGCGTTGCCGGCATAGATCGGCCGCTCGAACGTATCCGGCGAGACCACCTTGATGATCTCGGAGACCTGCATGACATCGAGGAGCGCGGCGACGCGCGGCATCACGTTCTTGTAGCGCGAGGTCGCGGGCGCGACGATCGCGTCATAGCCCGCAGCGAGTTGGACGATCAGCGCCGCCAGCGGCTCGGCGAGGTCGTGCGCGTAAGACCCGTCGTCGGCCAGCAGCACCTTCCTCACGCCCGCAAGCTTGGCCGCCGCGTCCGCGGCAGCCTTGGCGTTCTGGCCGGCGACCAGCACGTCGACCTCGGCGCCCAGCGCGCTCGCTGCAGTCAGCGTCTTGTTGGTCGCATCCTTGACGGAGGCGTTGTCGTGTTCGGCAATCAGCAGCGTGGCCATCAGAGCACCCCGGCTTCGGTCTTGAGTTTGGAGACGAGCTCGGCGACGTCCTTGACCTTGACGCCGGCCTTGCGTCCCGCCGGTTCCGCGGTCTTGAGCACATCGAGACGCGGGGTGATATCGACGCCGGTGTCGGCAGCGTTCTTCTCGGCGATCGGTTTCTTCTTCGCCTTCATGATGTTCGGCAGCGACGCATAGCGCGGCTCGTTGAGGCGCAGGTCGGTGGTGACGATCGCCGGCCCCTTCAGCTTGACGGTCTGCAGGCCGCCATCGACCTCGCGCGTGACCTTGAAGTCGGCCCCGTCCACCTCGAGCTTGGAGGCGAAGGTCGCCTGCGACCAGCCAAGCAAGGCGGCCAGCATCTGGCCGGTCTGATTGCTGTCGTCATCGATCGCCTGCTTGCCGAGGATGATCAGGCCCGGCTGCTCCTCCTGGGCGACGACCTTGAGGATCTTGGCCACCGCCAGCGGCTCGACATTGCCTTCGGCCTTGACCAGGATGCCGCGGTCGGCGCCCATCGCCAGCGCGGTGCGGATCGTTTCTGACGCCTGGGCGGGCCCGATCGAGACGATCACGACCTCGGTGGCCTTGCCGGCTTCCTTCAGCCGCAGCGCTTCCTCGACCGCGATCTCATCGAACGGATTCATCGACATCTTGACGTTGGCGAGTTCAACGCCCGACCCGTCGCTCTTAACGCGGACCTTGACGTTGTAATCGACCACCCGCTTGACCGGCACCAGAACCTTCATCGATCCTCTTTCGTGTAAATCTTTCGGGTTGACTGTTCGGGCGCGGAACCTAAAGCGGCCGTACCCCCCGGTCAACGCGCGAGAAGCGAAAAATCACGCATCGCAACGGCAGGGTCTTTGCTCCCGACGCGCGTCTCGCCGCGACCATCATCTTAGCCGCTTCCGCCCCGCTCCGGTACTGGCAAATCCATGATTTGCTATCGCTTTTCGATCTTGCGTCAATCCGCTGAACGGGCGCGAAAGGACGTCGTTCGGCACACGCAGCGCCTCAGCGGTTCTGCCCCGGCACCCACAAGACATCGCCCGCCCCGTTTCCGTTCACAGCCCGGCTGGCGACGAACAGGAAATCCGAAAGCCGGTTCATGTAGCGCAGGGCCGCCTCGCTGACCGGCTCATCCGGCTTGACGGCCAGTTCCGCCATCAGCCGTTCCGCCCTGCGGCAAATCGTGCGGGCCACATGCAGATGGGCGGCGGCCGGCGTGCCGCCGGGCAGCACGAACGAGGTCAGCGGCGCGAGCTGCGCATTCAGCGTGTCGATGTCGTGCTCGAGACGCTCGACCTGGCTTGCGACGACGCGCAAGCGCTCCGCCTTGCCCTCGCGCTGGGGAACCGCGAGATCGGCGCCGAGATCGAACAGATCGTTCTGGATCAGCGAGAGCATCGCATCGACATCGGCGCGATCTGCAAGGTGCAGCCGCGCGACGCCGATCGCCGCATTGGTCTCATCGACGGTCCCATAAGCCGCGACACGCAGATCGAATTTCGGCCGTCGCTCACCATTGCCCAGCGCCGTCGTACCGTCGTCGCCGGTGCGCGTATAGATGCGATTGAGGACGACCATATGTGCTCCTTAGTGCCGCAAATGAGTGGCCCAAATTGGCGCCAAGTTGGCGGTCGAGTTAGCGGCCCATCGCCCAGATCGCGGCCATCGCAATGACGATGGCGACGAACTGCAGGATGACGCGCCAGCGCATCAGCTTCTGCGACAGGTTCGGCGAACCGCCACGCATCATGTTGACGAGGCCGAGGAACAGAACGAACGCGACGGCGCCGACTGCGATGGGAAGAAGGAATATGCTCAAAACGGACGTCATCGGCGTTAGATAACATTGGAATACGGTGGGCGCCATGGCGGATCAGGCGCTGCGGCGATCCACGATCTGGCTTTTCGCGGAAGAATGTCCGATGTTCGCCGGGACCGGGCGAGCGTCGCGGGTGCAGGTGCAAGGTGAAGCTGCTTCGCTATATCATCCACGTCAGCCTGGATGCGTTCTACACGTTCCTTGCCGATGACGGCTGGGCGATCGCAAGCCACATCGCGCTGTCGACCCTGATGGCGCTGTTTCCGTTCCTGATCGTGCTGACGTCGCTGGCCGGCTTTATCGGCTCCAAGGACCTTGCCGACCAAGCGGCCACATTGCTGCTGCAGACCTGGCCGACCCAGGTCGCCGACGCGCTCGCCACCCAGATCCACGACGTGCTCACCACCACCCGCACCGATGCGCTGACCATCGGCGCCGTGCTCTCGGTCTATTTCGCCTCCAACGGCGTCGAGGCGCTCCGTGTCGGGCTCAACCGGGCCTATAACGTCGTCGAGCAGCGGCGCTGGTACTGGCTGCGGCTCGAATCGATCGCCTACACGCTGCTCGCCGCCTTCACCGCGCTTGCCATGTCGTTCCTGATCGTGCTCGGACCCTTGATCATGGCGACCGCGCGCCCCTACCTTCCGGTTGCGGTGGAGGCCAATGAGCGCTTCGTCCACCTGTCGCGCTACGGCATCACGATCACGGCCCTGACCGTCGCGCTGTTCGTCCTTCATGCCTGGGTGCCGTTCGGCCGCCGCAGCTTCCTGCAGATCCTGCCCGGCATCGTCTTCACCTTGGTCGCCTCGCTGGTCTCCGGCATCGTGTTCGGCCAATACCTGGCGCGCTTCGCCAACAACTACGTCACGATGTATGCGGGGCTGGCCTCGGTGATCATCGCGCTGGTGTTTCTGTATTTCATCGCCGCGATCTTCATCTACGGCGGCGAGCTGAACGCCGCGATCATCAAGTCGCGGCTGCCGCGCGGCTCGTCACTTCGAGCAGCGCACTCGCGAGCGCCCGCGGAGCGACAGGCTTGAGCAGGAAAGCGTCGGCCCCGGCCGCGCGGGCAGCCGCCTCGTCTTCGCCGCGGCCTGACACGCCTATAATCGGTATGCTGCCGTAAGGCGGCTCGAGCTTGCGGATGCGCGCGATCGCCTCGACGCCGTTGATGCCGGGCAGCACCATGTCCATCAACACCGCGTCCAATCCGCCTTTTTGGATCCTATCCGGCGCCGCTTCGCCGCTGCCGATAAACTCGGCCTGATGGCCAAGCTCGTTCAGGATGGTGTTGAGCACGACACGCCCGAACGGATTGTCCTCGACCCCGAGCAGCCGCAGCGACCGTGTCGGCGCAAGGAAGATTGCCCCCTCCGGCCCGCCGGCTTGGGATTGAGGCGCCTCGGCGATCGTAACGCCGACCGTCAGGGTGAAGCTGGTGCCGCCATTCGGGCGCGGCGCAACCGACACGTCCCCACCCATCGCACGTGCCAGCTGCCGGACCGACGAAAGCCCGAGCCCGGCGCCCCCGAAACGGGAGGCGATCGATACGTTGGCCTGCGTGAACGGACGGAACAGCCGCTTGATCTCCTGCAAGGTCAGCCCGATGCCGCTGTCCGACACCTCGAAGGCGATCGTGACTTTGCCCTTTGCCACCTTGCCTCTGGCGCGTCCGGCCCGCCGTGCCACTGTGACCTTGAGCGCAACCCCGCCCTGCTCGGTGAACTTGACCGCATTGTCGATCAGATTTTCCAGCGCAGCGCGCAGGCGAACGGGATCGCCGACCACCAGCGCCGGCAATTCGTCGGAGAGATCGACCTTGGCGGCCAGTCCCTTGGCGGCGGCGCGCCCGGCCAGGGAATCACCGGCTGCGCGGGCCAGCACGCCCAGATCGAACAGGTCGGTCCGCGGCGCGGCCCCCGTGGTCCCGTTCCTGGTCCCGTTCTTGGCGGCGTCGACGAACAAGGTCGCGAGGCTGGAGAGGTGCTCGGCGCCTGCCTTGATCGTCTCGACCCAGCGACGCTCGCGCTCGCCAAGCTCGGAGGTCGCCAGGAGGTCGCTGATGGCCAGGATGCCGGTCAGCGGCGTGCGGACCTCGTGGGCGAACACCGCCAAGGCCGCCTCGACGACCCCACGGGTGGACGTTCGCGCAACCGGCTCGCGAGCTGCACGCGGCACGCCTCGCGCCACCGAGGTCACCCGAGGGGTGCGCTTGGTCGAATTGGTTTTGGTCGAATTGGGCGAATTGGGCTTGGTCGAACTCGCCTTGCTCGAATTCGTGCTGGTCGAACTTCTCTTGGCCAACCCCGCTGCGGCAACCTTCAGGCTGGCCGAGGTCGCGGCCGTCGCATTCGCTCTGGGCGAACCCGACCTCGACTTACCAGGCTTGGCCGACCGGGCTTGGCGCCCCGCACCCCGCTTCCGAACGCGTTTCATCATGGCCCTTCTGACATGAACTCCGGAAACGAAGGGGCACTTGCATGGTCATGTCGTCTCGTGCCGCTTTCGATTGAAGCTCCTGATTAACCCGCGCTATTAGCAGCATGGCACGGCTGCCCCCCGGGTGTCACGACAGGCTTTGGGTTGTCCCCGCAGGAAAAACGATCGAAAACACCCGGAAACGATCCGGAGGTCACAGCAGCCCAACAAGCCGGCGAATGTCCGATGGCGACGCGCCTTGGGCGCGCAGCGCCCGCAGTCCAACCGCCCGACTGGATTTGGAGAGCTTGTCGCCCCTGTCATCGCGAATCAGCCGATGATGGCGGTAGCGCGGCTCAGGCAGACCGAGCAGGGTTTGCAGCAGGCGGTGGACGCTGGTGGCCTGGAACAGGTCCTGGCCACGCACCACCTCGGTGACGCCCTGCAGCGCATCGTCGACGACCACCGACAGGTGATAGCTGGTCGGCGTTTCCTTGCGCGCCAGGATCACGTCGCCCCAGAGGCCCGGCCGCGCGCCGATGCCCCCCGTCTCTCCCGCCGGCCCTTCGCCTTGCTCCACCCAGGTCAGCGCGCCGACCTCGGCGATCGCAGCCGCCATGTCCAATCGCAGCGCATGCGGCAGACCGCGCGCGATGCGCTCGGCCCGTTCGCCGGCCTCGAGCTGCTTGGCCGTGCCTGGATAGAGAGGCGCGCCATCGGGATCGCGCGGCCACCGGCCCTCCGCCTCGCGCTGGGCGACCAGCCTCGCGATCTCGGCGCGGCTCTCGAAGCTCGGATAGACCAGCCCGCACGCGGTCAGCCGCGCCAGCGCGGCGCGATACTCATCCAGATGCACCGACTGCCGCCGCACCGGCTCCTCCCAGGCGAGACCGAGCCAAGCGAGGTCCTCATAGATCGCCTGCTCGAATTCGGGCCTGCAGCGGGTCGGATCGATGTCCTCGATCCGCAGCAGGAAACGTCCGCCGCACGCCTGCGCCAGGTCGAAATTGAGCAGCGCCGAATAGGCGTGACCGAGATGCAGATAGCCGTTCGGACTCGGCGCAAATCGGAAAACGGGTGGCATATGATCGCATCATTGCCGGACTTGATCCGGCGATCCATCCTTTGGAAGCTTGTTTCCATAGGAGATGGATGCGCGGGTCAAGCCCGCTCACGACGATCACAAGGGCAGTCCGACATGACCCTCCACCTCGACAACCAGGACATTCTCGACGACGCGATCCACGCCTTGGTCAAGCAGGACCCGCGACTGAAGCCCGTTCTCGAAGCCGCGGGCATGCCGGGCCTGCGCCGCCGCGAGCCGGGCTTTGTGGGGCTCGCGCATATCGTCTGCGGCCAGCAGCTCTCGACCGCAAGCGCGGCCGCGATCTGGGGCCGCCTTTCCGCCGCATTCGATCCGTTCGATCACGACGCGATCCGTCGCGCCCGCGCCGACCGCTTGGGCCGGCTCGGGCTATCGGCCGCGAAGATCAAGACGCTGAAGCACATCGCACGCGAACTATCCGCCGAGCGGTTGAACCTCGACGTGCTCGCCAACGAAGACGCCGATGCCGCGCACAACACGCTCACCGCCCTGCCCGGCATCGGGCCATGGACCGCAGACGTCTACCTCCTGTTCTGCCTCGGCCATGGCGATGCCTGGCCCGCGGGCGACCTCGCGGTGCAGGAGGCGATCAGGGCCGGGCTGGGCTTGAGCAAGCGCCCCACCGCGAAGGAGATGATGCCGCTGGCGGAAGCATGGCGCCCGCTGCGCGGCGCGGCGGCGCATCTGTGGTGGAGCTATTACCGCGCGATCAAGAAGCGCGAGGGCGTCATCGGCGCAGACCAAGCAGCAGCGAAAGCGAACGGCGTTTCAAACAAAGTTGCGGTTGCAAAACGGTCATCGTCGTCGAAGACAATCGCGGGAGACAAGCCAGCAAAGTAGCTTGAGGAGGTCACGCCATGAGATCCACCGACTTCGTCGTCGCGCGCCACGATCTCACGCAGTGCAAGACGATCGAGACCGAACTGCCCGATGTGGATGCGCTGCCGCCCGAAGCATTGCTGGTCAAGGTCGATCGCTTCGCCTTCACCGCCAACAACATCACCTACGCGCTGCTCGGCGATCAGCTGAAATATTGGCAGCTGTTCCCGGCCCCCGCAGGCTTCGGCATCGTTCCGGTGTGGGGCTTCGGCGAGGTGATCGCCTCCATCAATCCGTCCATCGCCGAAGGCGAACGGCTGTTCGGCTACTTTCCGATGGCGAGCCACCTCGTCATCGAGGCGAGCCATGTCAGCAAGTGGGGCCTACGCGATGCGGCAGCGCATCGGCAAGGCGCGGCGGCGGTCTACAACGCCTATGCGCGCGTCAGCGACGATCCGGCCTTCGGCGGGCGCCAGGGCGACTACCAGGCCTTGCTGCGCCCGCTGTTCATGCTGTCGTTCCTGGTCGATGACTATCTCGCCGAAAACGCGCTGTTCGGCGCATCGCAGGTGATCCTGTCCTCCGCGTCCAGCAAAACGGCCTTCGGGCTTGCGCATCTCTTGCACACGCAGCGGCCTGGCATCCGCGTGATCGGCCTCACCTCGCCGGCCAACGCGGCCTTCGTCCAGTCGCTTGGCTGCTATCACGAGGTCGTCAGCTACGACGAGGTGGAGCGGCTCGATGCCGCCGCGCCCGCGGTCTTCGTCGACATGGCCGGCAATGCGGCCTTGCGGGCGAGGCTGCATCAGCACCTCAGCGACAACCTCAAATATTCCGGCCGCGTCGGCCTGACCCATCAGGACGGCAACGACGGCCCCGCCGATCTGCCCGGCGCCAGGCCGAACTGGTTCTTCGCACCCGACCAGATCCGGAAGCGGGCCAAGGACTGGGGTCCGGGCGGCGTCGAAAGCCGATTGGGCGCAGCGTGGCGCGGCTTCGCGCCGAAGCTCGACGGATGGCTCACCGTCGTCGAGGGCTGCGGACCCGCGGCGATACAGCGGGTCTATCTCGATACGCTCGGCGGGCGGGTTCCGCCGCATCACGGACACATGCTGGCGGTGGCGGAGTAGGCGGCCCGCTGCGGACCTGCCCGGAACGGCGAATCAGCCGCGGGCTCTTCTCGCAAAGGTGATCGTGGCTGATGCAAGCGGGTTGCAGCAGACGCGCCAAAAGGTCATTGTCCATGGTTCCGGCCCACTTTCGGCCCGGACTGGCATGCAGGATAAGCTGTTCTCGGGGCTTCACAATCCCGTCACGCTGCATGTAGTATGTGGGTGCATGCTGCTTTGCAGCCGTATGGAGGCCAGGAGCGTTACTTGAACGCACATGTCTCACAAGGCGGTTGGCCGGTGTTGGTGCTGAACGCGGACTTCCGGCCGCTGAGTTATTACCCGCTGTCGCTTTGGTCCTGGCAGGACGCGATTAAGGCGGTGTTCCTCGATCGTGTGAACATCGTCGAATATTACGACCGGGCGATCCGAAGTCCTTCCTTCGAGATCCGATTGCCCAGCGTGGTCTCGCTGAAATCGTTCGTCAAACCGACCACGCATCCTGCCTTCACCCGCTTCAACGTTTTCCTTCGCGACCGTTTCGTCTGCCAATATTGCCTCTCCGGCGACGACTTGACCTTCGATCACATCATCCCGCGCAGCAAGGGTGGCCAGACCACCTGGGAAAACGTCGTCGCCGCCTGCTCGCCCTGCAATCTGAAGAAGGGCAACATGACCACGCAGCAGGCCAAGATGTTCCCGAGACAGACGCCCTATGCCCCGACGGTGCACCAGCTGCACCGCAACGGTCGCCTCTTCCCACCGAACTATCTGCACGAAAGCTGGCTGGACTATCTCTATTGGGACACCGAGCTCGATCCGTAGCGGTGCGGCGAGTGTTGTGCTGCGACTCATAAGAGCGCCAAAAGACACAAAAGAGTGTCACGTTTTCCAACGCCTGTTGACGCTTAGTCGGCCACGGTCCGCAATCTTAGATTGCGGTGCGGACACTTTGAAAACGACCCGAAAAGGGGAACAAAATGGACCCGCATGTCGCGTTCGATTTGCGCAAATTCGTTGCGCCGGAGTTCGTCTACGGCGTCGGAGCCCTGACGCTGATCGGACGCTACGCGAAGAATTTCGGCGCCGGGAAGGCGCTGGTGGTGACTGATCCCGGTGTGATCCGCCCCGGATGGGTAGACAAAGCGTTCGCCTCGCTCGACGCCGAGCACATTCCCTGGGCTACGTTCCAAAGCATCACGCCCAATCCCAAAGATCATGAGGTGGCCGCCGGAGTGAGGTTCTATCGGGAGCAGGGATGCGACGTCATCGTAGCGGTGGGGGGCGGCAGCCCGATGGATTGCGCCAAGGGGATCGGGATCGCGTCCGCCAACAACAAAGACGTTCTGGAATTCGAAGGGGTGGACGAGGTGCCAACGCCCGGCCCACCCCTGATTTGCGTTCCAACCACCGCCGGGACCTCGGCGGATATCTCTCAGTTTGCGATCATACTCGACACGCTCCGCAAGCTGAAGATTTCCATCGTCAGCAAGACGGTGGTGCCCGACGTTTCGCTGATAGATCCGGAAACCACCACGACCATGCCGGCCGATCTGACCGCCGCCACGGGTCTGGACGCATTGGTCCACGCCATTGAGGCCTATGCGTCCAACGCCAGTTCGCCCGTTACCGACATTAACGCTCTGGCGGCCATACCGCTGCTCGCACAAAATCTGGCTCCAGCAATCGCCTCGCCAAAAAACCTGGAATACCGAAACAATATGATGTTGGGCAGCCTGTTGGCGGGCTTGGCGTTTTCCAACGCCGGCCTCGGCCTGGTCCATTCCATGGCCCACAGCATGGGTGGACTGCTCGACGCGCCGCATGGATTGTGCAACGCGCTGTTGCTGGATCATGTCATCGACTTCAACTACCCTGCAGCACCTGAGCGCTACGACAGAATTCTATCGGCGATCGGCGGCGAGACCGCGGGCGCGCCCGGCCGCAAGGCTGCGCTGTTGAAATGCATCGCGAAGCTGCGCGAGAATGCCGGCATCACCACGACGATCGGCGCGTTGGGCGTCACTGCGGCCGATATTCCCCAGCTTTCCATCAATGCCTTCAACGATCCTTGTTCCGCCACCAATCCCCGGCAGGCGAGCATTCAGGAAATAGAGAAGTTATATGAACGAGCGCTCTCGATCTGAGTCTGTTGGACCGCCCCTACGCGAGAAGATCATCGGGCTGGGAGAGCGCTCGATCCGAAAAAGCTATTATCCGCAGCTTCGACAGCAATTGGAGGAGCTGGAGACGGCGCGCAAGAAACTGACCGAGAGTGAGGCTCGCTACCGTTCGCTCGTAGAAAACATCAACGAAGTCATCATCAGTTTGGACAGCGAGGGGAGAGTTACTTATGCCAGCCCCGTCTTACAGAATTCGTATGGGCTGGCACCCGAACAGATTGTCGGCCAAAAGCTCACACAATTCATCCACTCCGATGATCAGCCCGTTCTAACGAACAGCCTCGAAAGCGCCTTGGCCGGGCGGCAGAAATTCGTTGAGTTTCGATTGCTCGGCAAGGAGGGCGTTCCTCGCTATATGCGCATATCCAGTCGACCGCTCATGGAACAGGGGCGCGCGGTCGGTCTGACCTGCATCTTGAGCGACATCACCGAGAGCAAGCTGGCCGAGGATGCTCTGCACAAGCTCAACGAAGAGCTGGAGCGGCGAGTAGCCGAGCGTACGGCCGACCTGGAACGCTCCAACAAGAATCTGGAGGCGTTCTCCTATTCCCTCTCCCACGACCTTCGGACGCCGCTGCGGGCCATCGATGGATTCTCGGGAATTCTAATGGAAGATTACCACGACCGGCTCGACAAGGAAGGTCTGCACAATTTGGAGGTCATTCGTAGCAGTTCTGCCCGAATGGCCCGTCTGATTGACGACGTCCTCGAATTTTCTCGCGTCTCCCGCCGGGAGTTGGCAACGGCACCAGTGGATATGGCCGCATTGGTGCGCGAGGTCTTCGAGGAAGCGCGGAGCGCAGCGCCGCAGCGCAAGATCGCCCTGCTGCTGGGAGCAGTCCCTCCGGCCAGGGGGGATTGCACCATGATCCGCCAAGTGCTGGCAAACCTGTTTTCGAACGCCATCAAATTCACGGCTCGCCGCGCCGAGGCAGTGATCGAGGTGGACGGCGCTGTCGAGGGCGACGAAGTCGTCTACCGGATGAAAGACAATGGCACCGGCTTCGACATGCGATACGTGGACAAACTGTTTGGCGTCTTCCAGCGGCTCCACCGAGCCGATGAATTCGAGGGCACCGGCGTTGGCCTGGCCATCGTCAAGAACGTCGTCGTGCGCCATGGCGGGCGGGTGTGGGCCGAGGGTAAAGTGGACGAAGGCGCGAGCTTCTACTTCACGCTGCCTGCGGCTCTTTCCGCTGAAACGCCACAGAATACTCCCTAGCGCTACTCTGACATATTTTTAGTGGCGGGCGAGCTTTGGGTATTCGTAAGAGAGGGTTTGCGTGATTCACGTGAGGTCGGCTTTTGGAGGACCGATCAATGGACGTGGACTGGCAAGCTGACCTCGACCTCTGGCTTGTGCGGTTTGTCGGGGCGCTACGGCACAAGACGCGGGCGCTTCATTACTGGCACGCCAGCATTTAGACGGAGGCCGCCGGGGATGCACTCATTGAATCATTCCAGGCGATGACGCGATTCCTTCCCATCGCCTTGGCGACGTAAAGAGCGTTGTCGGCGCGATCGATGGATTGCTCTACTGGTATATCCGGGTCCAAAAGGGTCAACCCGAACGAGACGGTGACTTGAAATATTTCCTTGCCATTCGCGTCAAATCGCAACGACCCGAGCTCCTCCCGCAACCGGTCAACGATGTCGTGGCCCGCCTTCAGGTCGGCGTCTGGCATAAAAATCAGAAACTCCTCGCCGCCAAATCGAAATATCTTGTCGTAGGGGCGCAGGTGCATGATGATGTGGCGCGCAAAACCAATCAGCACCTTGTCCCCGGTGGCGTGTCCATATTTGTCGTTGATGGCCTTGAAGTGATCCAGATCCATCATCGCCAGGGCGCACGGTTGCACGCCGCGCTTTACCAGCTCCCGTTGCTCGCGGAGGCTGGTCAGCATCGATGTTCGGCTCCGCGTCCCCGTCAACGGATCAAGGTTAAAGAGCGCATCCGCGAGTTCACGCTGGACGGTCGCGAGTTCCAGGCGCAGGCGTTTCACTGCGGTCACGAAACGTTCGAAATCTCCGATCTCGATCCGGTCGCCGCTCACGGACGCCCGCAGGAGTCTCGCCGCATGCTGATGCATCCGCTCATGCTCAAGTCCGATCTCTGCGACGCCGGGATGGTGTTCAAGCTCGGTCATCCCATCCTTGTAGTACCATTGGCCAAACCGGCACATGCGATGAGCGTCGTCGCTGATATCCCGTTGATCCGGCGTCAGGCGACAGATCAAGGTGCCGTAAATCATCTCGGCCCATTGCTCGTGATTGTAAGCGGCCTGCTCCAGTTCCTTCAGCGCCTTGCGCATTTTCTCGTCGGGCATGGTGGGAATGGGCATGTCACGAGTCCTCATGTCTTGCCTACGATTGACTTGTTATCGCGCAACGGCACACTGGATCATGGTCTCATCTGTTTAGCATGATCTCTTCGGAAAGCCGGTTCTCACCGTTCCGGATCGTGCTCTAACGTTGAAAGAACTCCATGGCGGAGTAAATGATGACGCCGCCCAGCACGGCCACGGCGTAAGGCATGGGATATCCTCCACCGATCCTGATGCGCTCCGCCTTGATCGCCCGGACAAACCCGCTCGTCCTCGCCGACGGAGCAGCTTCCGCCGCGGCGGGTCGGGGCGCGGGCAGACGCTTAAGCCCGTAACGCGCCGCGAGATAGACGCAGCTGAGCCCCCCGCCGGCCAGGACGATGTCGATCAAGAGCTGTCCAACGCGATCGGGCGGAACAAGAAGTGTTGCGGCGCTAATGAGCTTCAGGTCGCCGCCCCCGATGATCTTGAAGTGAGCAAAGATCCAGAGCCCAAAAAATACAATGATGGCGACGAGCAGGCTAAGCCAAAACGCCCCGGGTCTCAAAGCCAAGCCCTGAACAACTCCGATCACGGCGATCGCGACAACAAGCTCATTAGGAATGACCCTGTCCTTCAGATCGATGGCGGCGCCGACTCCGAACACAATCAGACTCGCCGGCTGACAGATAGCGTGGATGAAAAACGAGAGGCTCATGTTTTCTGTTCACCCCAATTGCTTTGCGTCCTGGTAAGCGACGCATCGCGATGGCTCCAGCGTCGCCGGCGGAAATTTTTCGGTACAGGGTGCTTTTGTCTTGCCTCCGATGTAGTTAAATATGGCTTCGAGGTTGGTGCCGATGAGCGTCACACCCACGATGATCACGACGGCGATCAGTGCGGCGAGAAGCCCATATTCGATCGCGGTGACACCCGACTCAGATTTGACCGAAAGCCAGCCGGCCACCTTTGTAGCGAACTTGCGCATCGTACGCTCCTCCACCGAAAACCGACGAGATCAGAATACGCTCATAACGTCCTGATGCGGCCCAACGCCGCAGCGAGCTTCAATCGAGAGCCGATCCGCATCCTGGCAAGCGACGCATGGCGATGGCGCCCGCGTCGCTGACGGAGACTACTAGGTGGGTACCTTTAGCTTGCTGGCGATGTAGTTGAATACAGCCTCGAGGTTGGTGCCGACGAGCGTCACGCTCGTGATAATCACGACAGCGATCAGTGCGGCGAGAAGCCCATATTCGATCGCGGTGACACCCGACTCAGATTCGATCGAAAGCCAGCCGGCGACTTTTGTAGCGAACCTGCGCATCGCATGCCTCGTTGTTCAAAACAAATAGTACCATGACCAGCTAACGGAAATAAGTTATTGACATAGCTCAACAATCGCAAACGAATATGATTCTCGAGCCTGCGTGTCTTTTTCGGGCAGCACATGCTGCGATGCACCAAGAGGCATGAACAACGGCATGCCCGGGAGCAAGGGCATGCCCCGCATCCCCCCGAGCGACCTTTCGATTTTGCTCCGGAGAAATCCGGGAGTTCCGGCGTTATGGTTCATGATGTTGCACGTTATCGATCGCCGCTCGGCGGCGGAACATTTTGCATCACGGACCGTTCTAATTTCGGGCTGGGCCATGTCAGATGAGCGTGCACGAGGCGAGCCGGCATTGAGCCATTCTGCAGCTGACCCGTTTTGCGGCTCCGTCTTGTGGCCGCATCGCCGGACAGCATCTGCAGGGGGTATATTGGGATGCGTATTTGGATCGGCGCCCTGGCGCGAAAACTTCGCCGGTCCCGGCAGGGCAGCGTCGCCATACAGATGGGCCTCGTAGCGGCCGTGTTGATCGGCATGGCCGCGTTGGCTGTCGACATCGGTTTCGCCATCTACAAGCATCGTCAAATGCAGTCGGCCGCAGACGCGGCGGCGTTCGGCGCCGCAACCGCACTGGCAACAGGCCATCCTGCCGATTTCAGGACCGAGGCGTATGCGCTCGCGGCCGCCGTCGGCTATGTCAACGGCGTCGATGGCGTCGTGATCACCGTCAATCATCCGCCGGTCAGTCCGCCGGCCAGCGCCGCGCATGCCGCGGATCCAGCCGCGGTCCAGGTGATCATTACCCAGCCTCAGACTCTCACTCTTGTCGGATTATTCGGCTCGGACCTCTTCACTCTGGGCGTGAGCGCGGTGGCGCTCCAGGGCAGTTCGTGCGTGCTGGCCCTTTCGCGTAGCGCCAACAAAGCAGTATCGGCATCCGGCGGCGCAATCGTGGACCTTACCAAGTGTGGGCTTGCGGTCTACTCAACGTCCGATTCATCGATCGACGTGTCCGGCGGCGGCACTCGAATCAATGCACAAACGGTATCAACTGCCGGCGACTACAGGACGAGCGGCGGTGGCTCGATTAATCCTGTCCAGCCGCCTATCAATACGAACGCGACCAACCTGCCAACCGACCCCTACAGCGGTCACACCGTGCCGACGCCTGGAACGTGCTTGAAGACCAACTACAAACTGACCGGAGCCGATAGCGACACGCTGATCCCCGGAACCTATTGCGGCGGGATTTCCGACAAGAGCAGCGGCGAACTCACGCTAATGCCGGGGGTCTACATCATCAATGGCGGCGATCTCACGTTGGGCCGCGGCGCCACGCTGAACGGGAAGAACGGCGTCTCCATCGTGCTCACGGGCGCCACGAGCAAACTGGTCGGGACGGCCCAAATTTCCGGCGGCTCGACTCTGAACATCTCTGCACCGACCGCCGGGCCGATGGCAGGAATTGCCTTGTTCCAGGACCCGAAGGCCAGCACAGGCAACGACAACAAGCTCTTGGGCGGCTCAACGATGACGATCACCGGCGCAGCATATTTTCCGAACGGTGCGGTCAACTACACCGGTGGCAGCGGAACCGTAACGACGTGCATGCAGCTTATCGCTTTGACGATAAATTTTAGCGGAAGTTCAACCTTGCAGCTCAATTGCTCCGGCGTACCGGTTCTTCCGATCGGTAGCAGCAGCGCGTCCCAGCTTGTCGAGTAGACGAGGCGCATTCATGTCCATGGCCAAGACGAAATCTGGAAAGCGGTCCGGACGCCGGAGTGAATCGGGCACGGCGGCCATCGAGTTCGCGCTGTTTCTCCCGTTCCTGTTCATTCTGCTGGTGGGAACGGTCGATCTCGGGTTCGCCATGTATGAGGCGATGCAGGTGAGCAATGCGGTCGAAGCCGGCATGCTGTATGCGGCCAAGAACGGCTGGGATTCTGCGGGCATTACCAACTCGGTGCTCAATGCCAGCAGCGTCTATCCGGACGGCACGCCGGCCCTGACAGCCACCCCCGCTCCACGGCGGTTTTGCGGCTGTCCGCAGGCAACCGGCATCACGGAGATGGCGTGCCTCTTCCCCATCCCCCCCAACCCCCCACCCACCTGCGCCGACGGGATCACCACGGCGGGCGTATATGTTCAGGTCAACGCGGCGCTCAATCACCTAATTATTCTGTCCCTTCCGGGACTGCCGGTGCCGTCCACATTTACCGCAAAAGCGGTGGTGAGGGTGAACTAGGCGATGGCGCCGATCCGGAAATCGCAAACCCGGTTTCGGCTTCGCGGTGCCGTCGCCATTGAATATGGCTTCGTCCTGCCGGTGCTGCTGCTGTTCACTTTCGGAATCATCGACATCGGCCGCCTGCTGTGGACATTTACGACCCTGAGCCGGGCGACCGAAGCCGCCGCGCGATGCGCCGCCGTCAACAGCACGGCGTGCGCCAACACCGGCCTGATCCAAAACTATGCCGTAGGCGAGGCATGGGGGCTCGATGTCACGGCTGCGGCGTTCACGGTCACGCAACCTGCCTGCGGCAAGCAGGTGAGCGCAACCTATACGTTCCAGTTTGTCATCCCGTGGTTTTATGGGACTTCAACGCTTGGCGGCGCCAACACCATGACGCTAAGCGCGACGGCGTGCTATCCGCCGCAATATCCGTAGCGGGCGTTGCGCAAGATCGAGCACCAGCGGCGTATCTCGCCCTTTCCAGGCCGGGATCGGCAGGTTGATCTGGATCAAGCCGATCAGCGCCCGAAAACGTACGTCTAGCATATCGTATCATGGCAGGATGCAGGCGCGGCATCGTCGTTTCGCGGCGTTGTGCTTTCGAAGCGGAAGTCGACACGTCGAAAGTTACCGGGACGAGCGTTCGATCGAGATCTTGAAGCTGAGGTTCTGCAATGTCGCGAACGGTCAAGGCCCCGCCGCCGATCGAGGCCCTCTTCGACAAGGCGGAAGAACAGGTCAGCAGATTTTTTCGGGACCGGCGGGATGACCCCACCAAGGGCACCATTGAAATCTCGGATGAGCGGTTCGTCCTTGTTCGAGGAGCGTCGCTGTCCGTCGAATTCTTTGATGTCCTCAAACGCCTCTTCGCGCATTCGGAGCATGAGGCCGCCGGCATTGCCAGCCAAATGCTGTTCGACATTGCTCATGCACTTGGGAAAGCGGACGCCCGCCACTTCCACAAAGCGATGGGATTGAGCGATCCGATCAGCAAACTCGCCCCCGGTCCCATTTTCTTTTCTCATGCCGGCTGGGCTTTCGTGGACATATCGGAAGAATCGAAACCCGAGCCCAGCGAAGACTATTTCCTTCTCTACGACCACCCTTACTCATTCGAGGCGGATGCCTGGATGCGTGCCGGCAAGCACAGCGATTTCCCAGTCTGCCACATGAACGCTGGGTATTCCTCGGGGTGGTGCGAGGAAAGTTTCGGACTGCCCCTGGTCGCCACGGAGGTTTCCTGCCGGGCCAGAGGCGACGCGGCTTGCCGCTTCATCATGGCACCGCCGGCCCGGATCGAGGCGCATTTGGCGCGCCATCTCGGGCATGCTCCGAAGCAGCCAAAAAAGATCCCGTATGGAGAGCTCGGGAAGTCCTTCAATCGCGATTGGACCAAGGAGGCGCTGCTCGAAAAATCGCTACAGAAAAGCGAGAGGGACTATCGCGCTCTGTTCGATCTTTCACCCGACGCCATCCTCGTCTGGAACGCGGACGGCACTGTCGACGCAGCCAACAAGTCCGCCGCAAAGCTTCTCGGATATGAGAAGGCCGAGGAGTTGATCGGCAGGAACTGGCAAGATTTTCTGGCGCCGGAAGAGCGCCAGGCCGCGGTTAAACGCATCCAAAGCCTCGAAAAGCCCAGCCTTATAAGCGAATCCGAATTCAAAATGCGACGGAAGGACGGGAGCCATGTGCTTGTTGAGGGGCGGGTATTCGTGGTTCTCGACAGTACGGGAAAGCCTGTCCAGGGTATCGCCTCGGCCCGCGACATCACCGGCCGCAAGGCGGCGGAACAGGCGATATACTTGAGTGAGGCGCGCTTCCGCAGCGCCTTCGAGTCCGCCGGGCACGGGATGGCATTGGTCGACCTGAACGGCCGCTTCATCAAGGTCAATGCCGCGTATTGCCGAATCACGGGCTACAGCGAGGACGAATTGCTGACCCGCAGCTTCGCGGATATCACTCACCCGGACGATCGCGCCGAAAACGTCAAAAACGCCCGTCGATTGCATGCCGGTGAAATCCCCGTTTACGAAACGGAAAAGCGCTATATCCGCAAGGACGGCAAAGTTGTCTGGGTCCAGCTCAACGCCGCCGTGGTCTTCGACGCATCAGGTGCGCCCTTTCACCATATCACCCAGGTGCAGGACATCACGGCGCGCAAAGCGGCGGAAGCCGCGTTACTCGCGCAAGCGCTGCATGACCCGCTCACAGGCCTGCCCAATCGCCCAGCGTTCATACGTCGGCTCCACGAAGCTCTCGCATCGAACAGGCGCGGAGGCGGAGCCTTTGCGGTCCACTACCTTGATCTGGATCGCTTCAAGGACATCAACGATACGCTGGGCCATATGGAGGGCGATCGCCTGTTGCAGGCGGTCGCGATCCGTCTCAAGGATGAAGTGCGCGAAAGCGATTTCATCGCGCGGTTCGGCGGTGACGAGTTTGCGGTTCTCCAAACCGACATGGACGAAGCGTCGGACGCCGGGGTGTTAGCCGCAAAGCTGACGAAATCGATGGCAGCTCCATATCGACTAGACGGCAACGAGATTCACATCACGGTAAGCATCGGAATCTCATTCTGCGATCCGACAATTACGGAACCTGAAACGATGCTGACCCAGGCCGATCTCGCACTCTATCGGGCAAAGGAAGAAGGCCGCGACCGCTATTGCTTCCACGCCGAAGAACTCGACCGGGAAGTGCGTGAACGCGTCGTGCTGACCAATGAGCTGCGCGCCGCGTTCGATAACCATGAGCTCGAACTCTACTACCAGCCACAGGTCGAGCTTACTTCAGGCCGGATCGTCGGGATGGAAGCGCTGGTTCGCTGGAACCACCCCCGACGCGGACTGCTATTGCCCGACCTCTTTATTCCCCTTGCGGAGAAGACTGGGACCATCTGCCCCCTCGGTCGCTGGGTGTTGGATCAGACATGCCGGCAGTTCAAGGCTTGGCGGGACCAGGGAATCGCGCCGCCTCGCTTGGCGGTCAACGTCTCCGCGGCGGAGTTGTGCGTTTGCACGGACTTCGAGGAGGATTTGGCCGAGAACCTGAAACGGTGGAGCATTGCTCCCGGCGAAATCGAAATCGAGCTTACCGAGTCCGTCTTGATGGAAACCACGCAGATGCATAGCGACGCCCTGGCACGGATCGAGCGACTCGGAGCGACTATTGCGATCGACGACTTCGGAACCGGGTACTCCTCTCTCGCCTATTTGAGCGCCTACCCGGTGGGCCGTCTCAAGCTGGCGCAGCGCTTCATCCTCGGCATCCCGGAAAACGCCGACGATATCGCGATTACCAAGGTGACGCTGAGTCTGGCGCGAGAACTCGGCATCAAGGTCATTGCGGAGGGCGTTCAGACCAAGGCCCAGCTCGATTTCCTTGTGTCTGCCGGCTGCCTGGTGGGGCAAGGCTTTTACTTCAGCAAGGCCGTGCCAGCCGAACGCGCCACCGAATTCCTGCGCCGGGGTGTCATCGAACCGGCTGCCTGCTGACTCCGATCGAAGCGTCCGTCATGGCAAGATGATCGTGTTCGATGCAACGCAACGATGCCCCGCGACGCCAACCCCGGCTCAATACGGAATGCACTCTACTGCGGAGGCAGCTCTCGCTCGATGAATCGATAGCTTGAATTCAGCAGATTGATGTTGTTGAGGATCGTCGGGTTGTCAGGTTCACGCCGGTAAGCTTCCATGAATTTTGCCCGAGCCGCGGTCAGTTTTCCGCGCAGCATGTAGGAATAACCAAGGTTATTGAGAATTTGCGTGGTTTCTCCACCCAGCTTGATGGCTTTGCCATACGCGCGGTCTGCCAGGTCGAAACGCCCAAGGCGGTCGTAGCTGGCGGCGAGCCCGATCCATGCACTCACGTCCTTCGGAGCCTTTTCGACCGCACTCTGGAAATACTGCTCGGCTGTTCCGTAAATCCCGCGATTGAAATATTCCTCGCCCAACCGCAAGGGTTCATCTGAAGGATAATATTTGACGTCCCCGGGCTCTGAGATCGTCACGGTGGTTCCTGCATCGTCGACGGCCGCAACCGGGCCCGCTACGGTTTCGCACCCTCCCAGCGCGATTGTGAGCAGTCCGGCCGACAACAAATGAAAAATGCGCGCCATTTCGATTCGAAATGCCCCTAGTACCGCCGACCCGAAGTGAAGTCCCTGCATCACCTGCCGCGAATTCGTCTCAGGGACTTCAGATCGAAAAGCGGTACTAGAATCATAAGCTTGCTAATACCCATGACTTTCCGAAGCTCGTGCAAGAATATAGCAGCAGTGACTCACGAACTTCGGAAAGTGGGTGCTAGAGTCTGTAACTGATGCTCTGGCGCTTCAAGTCGGGAGATTCCCGGCACGAGTTGTATCCAGGTGATCGCCCCGCGCGCCCTTATTGCCCGCCGCCATAGCCTTCCCCACCGCCACTACTGCTCGCGGTTGGAATAATGATCGGGGCGAGGGTCGGCGCAGCCGTGGTCTTACCCAGCCCACCTGGATTCCTGTAGCGTGTGATTGCACCGACCATGCGCTCGCCATTTGCGGGAATGCGCCGGTTGCGGACATGGCGCGGCCAAGGGTCGATGATGTGGGTGACCGCATTCACCTCTCTGGCGTCGCCGGAGGTCACCGAGATCGTATCGATCCGCTGAAAATACCGCGCCATTTCATCCCAAAACGGGTAGTCCGCCGCCCGCGCATCGCCAGAGACGATCAGGATCAGGAGTGCGACCAAGCCGGTCATTTTCGTCATTCGAACCTTCCTTCCCATCGGTCGCGCCATCATTTCGGTTCGAGGGGCATCATGTGACCATAGGGTCCTTCATGCGCTCCACCCGAGGTCAGGTAGTCGGTATATTGCTTGCGGACTTCCGGCCGGCCCATCAGGAACAGGTCGACATCGTTGCCGGGAAGCTGTTTGTCAAATGGCGTCGCCAGGGCCTGGCCAGGAGCCGCGGGCGCGACAAGATGAGGCGTGACGATCACCACGAGATCGGTCTCTTTCTGCTGGTACGACGTGCTGCGGAACAGCGCCCCGAGAACGGGCACCGAACCAAGCCAGGGCAGTTGTCCGACATCCCGCAAATTATCCGACTGAAGAAGACCGGCAATCGCGAAGCTCTGCCCGTCGCGCAGTTCGATCGCCGTCCGCGCCTCCCGTTTGCTCAGCGCCGGAACAAGAGTACCGGAGATCGAAACGGCGTTGGTGTAATCGAGTTCGCTGACCGAAGGCGTCAGGCGCAGATTGATGATTCCGCTGGCGAGGACGGTCGGAACGAACGTCAATTGCACGCCGAATGGCTTGTACAACACGGTAATGACAGGGGTGGTGCCCGACGAGGACTGCACGGAAGGCACAGGATATTCTCCACCCGCGAGAAAGCTCGCCGTGTCGCCGGAAAGAGCGACGAGATCCGGCTCCGCGAGCCGCCGTGCGAGTCCCTTCTTCTCCAGCGCAGTGATCAGAACGTCGACGCTGCCGCCCTTGTTGGCAAGGTTGAAAAGCCCAACGCCGAAGGGCGCACTCAAGGTGCTTCCAGCGAATGTTCCGATCGTGTTGAACACGGGAACTCCAGCGCTCGTGGCCGTGGGGCCAGCCTGGGTGATGGCGCCCGTTCCGGTATTGATGCCACGCGTTCCGCTGGCATTGGCACCAAACCAGTTCACACCGATTTCCCGCTCCGCTTGGCGGCTCACTTCGATGAAACGGACTCTCAGCATCACCTGCTGCGACGCGGCAACGCGCATCGCGTTGATGACGTATTTTTCGGGGTCCTTTCCTTCCGGCGGCGTCGCCATTCCCCTAGCGATCGCGACCGCCTTTTCCGCATCCACGGCATCCCTCGCCTCGCCGCTCAACACAATCTGGTTGTTGCTGCTGGAGACGCGGATGCCGGGGCTGTTCGTTCCGGAGCGAATCTTGCTCGCGATATTCTGGACATCGATCGTGACTTCCAGTCCGATCACGCCGATCACATTCTTGCCTTGATCGAACAGGGTAACATTGGTGGTTCCGATTTTCTTGCCCTGAATATAAACTATGCGATCGGACATCGGCAGGACATCGGCAATATCCGGAGCTCCAACGACCGCCGAGGCAAATGGCTTATCCAGCTTGATCGTGCGCGACTTGTCGCGCGTCACCGAAATCTGCCGCGCTGGTATGGGGTCATCCTGAACCACGTGCACCTGCGACCTCGCCGGGCCGGTGCCGTAGATTCCGACGCTGATGGCCGCAGCCATCAGTGCCACGGCCGCTCCCATGCGGCCCATCACGAGGCGGCCCAGCAACTGTCCTCGAATTGCCGATGCTGTCCCACTTTGTAGGGACTGGCTGATGCCGCCTGCCAACCTAAGGAACATGCCCGCCCCATCTGGAACCAAGCCATCATTTTTTTGGCGCGGCCAGCTAGGCTCCATGCGTCGCGGCGATTGGCGGCTTCATGGAACTCGTAACCAGCACACCTTCAATTTGATTGAAGCGCACCCAAACAACAGCCATGCCCGCCCTCAGCTGTCATCGAATTCAAGTGAAACTCATTCGCCCCAACCATCGAGACGAATCAAAGCCTGCCAACACAACCACCGGTGATTATTTGATTGTTTTAACTCGCGAATGTCAATGGCGGACAGGGGCTTGCTTGACATGATCACATGAAACCGCCCGACTGTTGTCCAAAAGCGCGGTCGCGCATCGAGCGGCGATTCGATCTCGGCAGCATGGTCCGACGCTCCGGCTTTGCATTGCAACAGCCGCTTCAGTGCAATCCAGATCGGAACATATCGATCAATCTTAGGGCGGCCGGTCCACCAACGAGCAGAAAGACCGTAGGCATGATGAACAGCATCACCGGAATGGTTAGCATCGCCGGCAACCGGCTTGCCCGCTCTTCCAACAGCGCCATCTGGTCATTGCGCATTTCCACTGCCCCCACCCGCAGCGATTGGGCAAGTGGCGTTCCGAATTGTAGACTCTGGGACAGCATGCTCACGACTGACCGCACGCTCGGAACGTCGATCCGATCAGCCAAGTTGGTGAGCGCCTGCGCGCGACTGGGCAGGACATTGATTTCAGCCCAGGTCAGAACGAGTTCATCGGCGAGCGCCGGTTGCGCCTCCCTGAGTTCGCGAGCGACCCTTTGAAGCCCGTCCTCGAGAGACAAACCGGCCTCGACGCAGACCACCAGCAATTCGAGTGCATCAGGCAGCCCTGACGCGACGGCCTCGGCCTGCTGCTTCACGACGCGATCGATATAGAAGAGCGGTGAAATCCAGCCCAGGATCGCGGCCACGATCGCAGCCATGATCGGCAGCCACCAGTGCGCCGCAAAGAGGGCAAAACGCATGGCCGCCCCCAACGCCAATGCGGCAAAGCTCAAGGCCACAACAACCCTGGCGAAGACAAAATATGACACTGCCCGATCGGCCGGCACACGGAGGTACGAAAGCAGCCGGATGATCTGCTGCTGCTCCGCCTTCGAGACGCCGACCGCGAGCGAAGGAAGCTGCCGCACGATCGTTGGATGCGCCTCTCCCGGCGCTCCAGCCCCTGCCATCGCGGGTCGCGGCAGGGCCAGATTGACGCGCCGCGCCAGCGCGTCGGCATGCACCAGAATGCTGGAAGCAATCAGAACCGTGCCACCTGCGACCAGCGCAATTATGCCAAACAGCCCCATCAAGTCGGCGAAAGTCAGGGCATTCCAGAGCTGCCACGCATTCATGGCTTCGCCTCTATTTCCGTCACGCGTCGGTCACACTGCGCATCATCCTCCGCATCGTAAGGAACGATAGCAGAAGCAGAGCGCCAGCCAGCGCGAGAATCAAATGGCCGCGCGGGTCCGTCCATAAGGGGATGAGATAGCGCGGTTGAACGACGAGCAACGCTCCGGTGGTCAGAATCGGTATCGCACCGAGAGTATAAGCGGTGATGCGAATTTCGCCGGTGGCGGCCTTGGCCTTGAGGCGGGCCGCGCGGCGCTTGCGTATGATGTCGGAAAGAATTTCCAGCGTCGCCGTGAGGTTGCCTCCGGTCACATACTGCAGCGTCATGGCTACGGTGAAAAAGCGAAACTCCGGCAGCCCTATTTCCCGGCTGCTTGTCTCCAGGGTTTCCTCGAGCGGAACGCCAATTCGCAGGTCATCAGCGATCAAGCCGAATACCGTGCTGACGGGTGGCGATCCATCGACGGCGACAGTCCGCATCGCCGCAGTGATCGGCAGGCCGGCCCGGAGCGTGCGAGCGACGGTGTCGACCGCGTCCGGAAACAGGTCGACGAACTTGCGTTCGGTCTGCTTCTGCTCCCGGGAAAGAAGAAAGCGCGGCGCAAAGAACGACGCAGCCGCGCTCACCGCCACCGCGAGCAATGGCGAGAAACCGAGGAGCTGGCGAGTCAGGAGCCACATCCCGCCGGCCGATAGCGCGGCTATCAGCAGGAGCTTGAGCGAGCCGGACCGCATTGCCCAGGTGTATTTGATTCCGATCGTGAATATGCGGCGCACCTGCGCATCAAATTTTCTGGTTCGGACCTTCAGCAGTTCGCCGAGCGCGCTGCCCCCCCCGGACGTCTCCCTTTCGCCGGTGATAAGGTTCACGCGCCTCTCCGTCTCCAGGCGTGTTCTTCGACTCATCAGCAGCGCCGCCGTCAGTGCGACCATGCCGATCAGCAGCAGAACAAGCGCCAGCCCGATGACGGACGACATGAGTTATTCCTCGGTTTCTTTCTCCGGAACGCCAAGCGACCGCAAGAACGCACGGGCTAATCCGAAATACTCCAGCCGCGGAATAAATTGTGGTCGGACCTGTGTCGGTTCGAAACCTCCGCGGAGGGTGCCATCCGGGTTTTCGCCCTGGTATTTGTAGGTGAACAACGAACCAAGGGTGATGACCTCTCCTTCCAGCCCGACAATCTCCGCAACTTCGGTCACCCGACGAACACCGTCGCGCATGCGCTCGGTATGCACCACAAGGTCGAGTGCGCTGACGATCTGGGTGCGAATCGCCCGCATCGGCAAGTTGCCGGTCCCCATCAAGATCATGTTCTCGATACGTCCCAACGCGTCGCGCGCGGAGTTGGCATGAACCGTCGACATGGAGCCGTTATGCCCCGTGTTCATCGCCTGCATCATGTCGAACGCCTCTGCTCCACGAACCTCCCCCACGATGATCCGGTCCGGCCGCATTCGAAGGGCGTTGCGCATCAAATCACGCTGGCTGATTTCGCCGTGCCCTTCGACATTGGGCGGACGCGTCTCCAGTTGAATGACGTGAGCCTGCTGAAGCTGGAGTTCGGCGGCATCTTCGATCGTGACGATGCGCTCGCCCGGATCGATCATGCGCGAAAGAGAGTTGAGCAGGGTCGTTTTACCGGAGCCGGTGCCACCGGAGATGATAATATTCAGACGACAACGCGCGGCGATCTCGAGCGCGCTTGCGAGCTGCGGCGAAAGCGTGCCGCCTGTGACAAAGCTTGCGAAATCCATCATGGACTTGGAAAATTTGCGGATCGAAATACAAGGTCCTCTGAGGCTGAGCGGCGGAATGATCACGTTAACACGACTGCCATCCGCCAATCTTGCGTCCAGCATGGGACTTGATTCATCGATGCGCCTGCCGATCGATGATGCGATGCGTTGCGCCACATGCAGGACGTGCGCATCGCTGCGGAACTGCAGCTTGGTCAGCTCCAGCTTGCCCCGCCGCTCTACATAGATCATGCGCGGTCCGTTGACGAGGATATCGGCTACCGACGAATCCCGTAGCAGCGGCTCGATCGGTCCGAGTCCGACCATTTCGTCGACGATGCTGGTGCTGAGAACGCGCTGTTCATCCTGATTCAGGAGAATTTTTCGCTCATTCGCGATCTCGGCCACCAGTTTATTGACGGAGACCATCAGGTCCTGCTGGCTGATCCGCACCGCAACCAATGGCTCGATACGCAGAAAGATCTGGTCGCGGATGTAGTCCTTCGCCACGGAGACCGTCGACGTTGTCGAGGCCTTCATCAGAGCATCGCCGACCGCCGTCCCCCCGGCTTGCCGCAGGTTCGTCGGAGCCTGCTCCGCGGCAGGCGTCTCGCTGGCGGTTTTTCTGCCGAACTGGCCCATGTCAACCAAAGACCCGACTGAATATCGAACGCGTCGGCGCGTCAGTCTCTCCCGTCAAGTCGCGGAGCAACTGCGTCAAACCACGGTTGAGCACAGCGCATTTCCGTGTGGCCTTCACACCAAATTTTGAGGCCATCGCGATGTCCCGATCATAGGGGATGATGATATCGGGGGCCCGGCCAACCGCACGAATGAACTCGGATTCCGGCAGCGCTCCGTCGGCCCCGTTCATGTTGAGAACATGCAGCGTCCTGCGCTCGGCAGAATTGGGCCCGATCCATTCGCGCCAGCGCGACAGTTCTCGCGCCGACGCCAGACTGGCATCACTGACCAGGACACAGACGCTCGGCTGGTGCAGCACTTGAGCCAGCCCCAACGCAACGATCGACGGCAAGTCGACAAAGACGAAACGATACCGATGCAGCAATTTTCCCAGTAGCGAGAGCACGGCGTCTTCGGCCAGCGTCGTGCTCTCGCTCAGCGGTTCAAGAGCCGCCAGCAAATCGAGACGCTCGCGCACATGTATCGTTCCGCGTTCGAGAAAGAGCCTGTCGACGCGCTCGGGCTTTTCGAACGCTTCGCGGAGCGCATGGCCCGGCGTCGAATCAAATTGCAGCGCGGCGTCGCCGTTGTGCAGGTCGAGATCGACAACCATGACCCAGCGTTGCCTTTTCTCGGCCAAATACCAGGCCGCGTTGGCCGCGATCGTGGTGGCTCCGACGCCGCCGCGCACGCCGATCACGAAGACGAGCTTGCCGGTGCGTTGATTCGGCGAATGTTCGCCTCCGTCACGCAGAATCCCGCGGCAGATCGCTTTAACCACGTCAATGATCAAAGGCTTGAAGAAATATTCGCTGACACCGGCGTTTTTCAGGTCGCGGTAGAGAACGATGTCGTTCCTGTCGCCGATCGCCACGACGCTGACGCTCGGTTCGCATCGTTCCGCAAGCTCATAAATACGTGCGAGCGGGTCATCGACGCCGCTCAGGTCCACAAAGAGAAGACGCGGCGACGGCTGCATGGCGAGGTAGGCTGTTGCGGTTTCGACCGTACCTTTCTTGAACTCGGCGTCGTCGACGCCGAGATCGCTGAGCGATTGACGGATGACTCCCTCGGAGTCCTGATCGGATACAAAGACCGTCGCAACCGGCGCCGCTTCCTGGGCGCGGGTCCGGCCGGGATCATGTCCGGGCGTATCCATCACTTTGGGCCTCTCTCGACGTTACCGGGCGCGATGACTTGCCGGGACAAAAAGGGCGCGCTGCCGCCAGACGAGTTGGGCGGACGGCGGACCAGACATTCGAGCGAACTCCCGGAAAGCGACTCGTCCGGATTGCATTTCCGCAGTACCTGTGCCCCGATCTCCCTGAGAGCTGGCGAAACATCCGACGCCCAGACCGGCCCGGCCTCCGTCTGTCCTTCAGGTCGCTCGACGGCTACGCGCTCGAGAGGCCGAACCGCAAGCTGAAACTTACCCAGCTGCGCGGCAACCATGAGCGCCTCCGCTTGCCGTTCAAGCAGCTCAAGCGTGACCGTCTTCGGAATACGGGCCTCGGCGCTCATCGCAGTCGCTACGTTGGTCGACTGAGTCAGTGACTGATCGATGGCGATCACTCGCACGTCGCGCAGCATAGTCTCGCTGACTGTCCTGCGCCCGGGATCAGTTGCTTGTTCGCCGAAGCTTTGCGTCAAAATCACATCCACACGATCGCCGGGCAAAACCATCCCTGCCGCGCTTTGTGCCGCATCAACGAAAATCGATACGGCACGGTTCCCCGGCTTGAGCACTGCGGCGAGAAATTGCCGATCGCCGGGCTTGACGAACTCGCTCGCGATCAGCGGCTCGCCCTCGGCGAAATTGCGCCGACTGATCGCGCCCAAGAATTCCGCTTCCGAAATCTGGCCACGCATGAGATATCCTGGGCGAACCTCACCCGGCCCCACGTCCTTCCAGGCAATATCCTCTTTTCGCAATAATGTGCCGAGGTCGATTGTACGGGCCGCCGCCAGGACCGCCGGTCGGCTTTCGACCGGTTTTTCGACTACAGCGACAGGGCGGTTTCTCATCTGGCCGAACCACACGATGAAGAGGCCAACTCCGACGAGCACGAAAACACCGCCTATGGCGAGCAGGATGTTGCGCAAAAACATTGAAAGGACTTTCTGGCGGCGATGTCGGTACGCCGCCCAGTATCAATGCAACCCGGCGGTCAAACCGGAATCCAGCTTGTTGTACTCATACTTGCTGCTAAGCTGATGATTTTGATTTGAATCAATGGTTCCAGCCCCTCGACGACCGCCTCGCGAGAACAACGAGACGGTTCGTCCCGGCCTCCGCCAATGCCGATTGCAGCGTGCAGTTCAGTCGAACTTGAATCAACTGAACTTGAAGCCCTTCTGGCGGAAGAGGGCAACGCAGGCGTCGACAGCCGCCGGATCGTAAATACGGTTTTTCCCAGCCTCGATCTCGGCCAGAGCCGCATCGAGACCAAGCCCGGCCCGATAGGGGCGATGCGACACCATCGCGTCAACTACATCGGCGACCGCCAGGATCTTGGCCTCGATCAGGATGTCCTCGCCTTTGAGGTGGTTCGGGTAGCCCGAACCGTCGAGCCGCTCGTGATGCTGCAGGATGGCTTGGGCGACGGGCCAGGGAAATTTGATGCCCTTTACGATGTCATATCCGGTTTGCGCGTGGGTCTGGACCATCTGGAATTCGAGCGGCGTCAACTTGCCGGGCTTGCTCAGGATCTCGGCCGGCACATTGATCTTGCCGACATCGTGAATCAGGCCTGCAAGGAAGACGCCCTCGATCTGCTCCTCTGTCAGACCGATCGCGCGCGCGATTGCGACCGCGAGATCGGCCACCCGGCGCTGATGGCCTGCCGTGTAAACGTCGCGCATTTCGACTGCGGCGGCGATCGCCTGGACGGTCGATTTCAGGTTTTCCTGCACGACCGAGAGCGCCGCCTCGTGCCCGGCACGGTCGCGCCGCGCTGAAATGCCAAACGCAAGATCTCCAGCCAGCTCCTTCAGCAGGACGACCTCCTCCGGGCCGAAGGCATCCTGTTCGCTCGCGTAGAATGCGACGCTGCCGAACACTTCCGATTTATTCTTGAGAGGCAGTGTGATGCAGGCGTTGAAACCGTATCTGAGCATGTCGGCCCGCCAAGGCAGCATATTCGGATTGGTCGCGACGTCCTGGTTGATCTGCACTTCACCGGTCCGGATCGCGGTCCCGGTCGGGCCCCGTCCCCGCTCGGTGTCCGCCCAGGTGATATTCGCCGTTTGAACAAATTCGGGATGCTCGCCAGCCCATGCCACCGGCCGTATCGACTTGGCCTCGTCGTGTTCGACAAAACCGATCCAGGCCAGGCGATAGCCACCGAATTCCACGCCGATCCGACACATTTCGTCGAGCAATTCCTGCTCGGTTGTTGCGCGCACGACTGCTGCGTCGGCGGCGCTGAGGGTTCTGAGCGTCCGGTTGAGTCGATGAAGTGCGCGTTCCGCCTGCTTCCGCCCGGTGATGTCGTGAAAAGTCGTGACGACCGCATGTGGAGCCGTCTCCCCCGCGAACAGCAAGGGCTGCGAATTGATGGAAATCCAGGTCGGCGCCCTGTCGGGTTGGCACAGGCCCATCACCACATCCTGTTGCGGCTGGCCGGTGCGCAAGGTGACCATGGAAGGGTGAGATTCTGCGGGGAACGGAGTTCCGTCTTCACGAATGCAGGGCCAGGGGACGGTGTCCGATTTCAACCCAAACAGCCGCCGTTCGGAAGGCCCCCCAAGGATTCTCGCGGCGGCCGGGTTGGTTGCAATGACGTCTCCGCTGGCTGCCTGAAACACAACGCCTTCGGCCATTGCCGCGACCAGCGAACGATACATCGCTTCGCTCTCGCGCAGCTTCACCTCGCTTTCACGCAGCGCCTCTTCCGCGCGTTTGCGTTCGCGCCGCCCTTCCGTCTCGGCCATGGCCCGCTGCACGGCGGAGGGCAACCGCGCCAGACGGTCCTTGAGCACGTAATCGTTGGCGCCTGCCCTGATCAGTTCGACCGCAGCCTGGTCGCCAATGAAACCCGAGACCGCGATCACAGGCAGCTCCGGATCCTTCTTTCGAACGAGCTTGACCGCTGCAAGCCCATCGAAATCGGGCAACTTGTAATCCGCCAATATGATGTCCGGCTTGAACTTGTCTAGCGCCTCGGCAAAGCCTCGCCCGGTCGCGGTCCGCTCCACGACGATTTTGAGGCCGGCCTTGCGCAGCGTGCGCTCGACCAGCTCCGCGTCGGTCGGCTCGTCCTCCAGGATCAGGATCTTGAGAGATCTATCCGGTGCCGGATCCATGCGCGTGCGTCCGATCTAAAGCGGCGGCTTGTTGACAAGCAGCCAAAAGAGGCCGAGCTGCGCGACCTTGGTGGCGAACTCATCGAACTCCACCGGTTTGCTGACGAAGGCGTTGGCGCCGAGCTTGTAGGCTTCCACAACGTCGCGATCCTCCTTCGACGATGTCAGAACGACGATAGGAAGTACCTTCAACACAGCGTCGGCCCGGACCTTGCGGATGACCTCGAGCCCATCGACCTTGGGCAGCCTGAGATCGAGCAGGACGACCTTCGGCTGGATCGAGGCCGCATGGCCGGCGGAGGCCGCGCGGTCGGCGAAGGCGCCCCTGGCGAACAGGAAGTCGAGCGCCTCGGCGCCGTCCTTCACCCATACAAGCCGGTTGGCCAGATTGTGCTTCTTGAGCGCGCGGATACAAAGTTCCGCATCGGTTGCATTGTCCTCGACCAGAAGAATTTCGACCACTGCGTTTGCGTCAGACATGAGAGTCCTCCTGGACAGGCAGGGCAAAATAAATCGTCGCGCCCTCGTTCACCTTGCCATCGGCCCACACCCGCCCATCGTGCCGCGCGACGATGCGCTTGACGATGGCGAGCCCGATGCCGGCGCCGGTGAATTCGGCGCCATGCAGCCGCTGGAACGCGTCGAACAGTTTACTGGCATATTGCATGTCGAAGCCCACGCCATTGTCCTTGACATAGTAGATTGTTTCCTTTTCGCCAGTGGTCGAGCCGATCTCGATGACGGCGTCGGGCTTGGGTCCGGTGAACTTGATGGCGTTCTCGATCAGATTGGTCCAGACCTGCCGGATCATGGCCGCGTCGCCCTGCGCCGGCGCCAGCGGCTTGATGTCGAAGGTCAGCTTGCGCCCCGCGACCGTCGGCTCGAATACCCTGAGCAGGTGGCGGACCAATCCATCCATGTCGATCTGCACCGAAATCAACTCACTGCGGCCGACCCCCGAAAACGCAAGGATGTCGTCGATCAGCTCGGCCATTTTGAGCGTGCTGTCGCGCACGACGTTCAGCACCCGCTGGCCCTCGGCGTCGAGCTTGCTGGAATAATCTTCCAGCAGGAGACGGGAGAAGCCGTCGATCGCCCGGAGCGGCACTCTGAGGTCGTGCGAGATCGAATAGGAAAATGCCTCCAACTCCTTGTTGGACGCTTCGAGCCTTGCGTTGGCCTTCGTCAGATCCGCTGTCCGGAGTGTCACCAGCTCTTCGAGGTGTTGATGTTCCCTGCGCAGTTCCTCTTCAATGGCCCGAACACGCAAGGCGTTTTCCTTGAAGACCTGAACCGCGCCAGCCATCGCGCCGACCTCGTCCTTTCGGCCGAGGGAGGGAATTTCGCTTTCCAATTCTCCACTGGCGAGGCGCTGCATGACATCGGTCATCTTGACGATCGGATGGATAACGCCCTTTACGACACCGGCGATTCCGGCACCAACAATAACAAGGACGAGTGCGAAAATGCCCGAGGGAACCCAAGTGAAAAATCTAACTCGCCTGGCGGCTTCGGCTTCAGTGGCAGCATTATCATCCTTGGTCTGTTTGACGATCTCTTCGATCACTGCGCGATGCGCAGTATAGGCCGCCGTTATGTCCGCATATGATTTGGCCGCCGCAGCGGCATCGGCCGTGGCCAGCGCGGGCAAAAAAGACTGTTCAACCAAGGTCCAGAAGCGCTGGACATCACGGTGCGATTTTTCGAGCAGCTTCTTCTTGATCGCGGGATCAAGGCCGGAATTCGACCAGAAGCTGTGTCTCTCATCATAGTCCTTCTTCAACTGAACCAGCCGATCGCGGTGCATCGCGAACGATGGGGGATCATGGAGGGCTAGTGTCGCTTCGAGATAGGCCTCGATGACGTATTCTGGCGGAGGCAGAATGTCCGAGACAAGATCGTTCCCAAGTACGATCCTGTTGTAAATAGGGCCGCCGACCTTGAGTTGGGAGAGCGCATAATTGCTCGCGACGATCACCACAACGAGACCGACCACCGTGAGCATGCCAAATGCAAAAATGGCGCGTGAAATCGTGATTCGAATTCTCATAGCCGCCATCGTTTAGGGTCGGCCAAGCGTGAAATGGCACTGCAAACGTACTCGGTGACGTCGCGCGCCGCGGCGAAGACGCCGGCTACTTTGCCCCTCTCCTCTTGGTAGACGCTCGCGTTGCGCGAAATTTGCTGCAGTGCCGTCAATGCGTGAACGGAGAATGCGATCAATATCACAGCCAGAAAGATCGCCAGTCCATGACCGACAAAGACTGCGATTATTTGCTTGTTCTCCGGCTGTTTCACTCGTCTCTCCGGATGCAAGGCTCCGCATCGATTGCCTTATCCCCGACGACCAGAAAGATTTCGACCACGGCGTGCGCTTCAGGCATGAGAGTCCTCCCGAACCGGCAGGGTAAAGTAAAACGTCGCGCCCTCGTTCACCTTGCCTTCGGCCCACACCCGCCCGCCATGCCGCACGACGATGCGCTTGACGATAGCGAGCCCGATGCCGGTGCCGGCGAATTCGGAACCATGCAGCCGCTGGAACACGCCGAACAGTTTTGTGGCGTATTGCATGTCGAAGCCCGCGCCGTTGTCCTTGACGTAGTAGGTAGTTTCGTCCTTGCCGGCGGTCGACCCGATCTCGATGACGGCGTCGGGCTTGGGCGCGGTGAACTTGACGGCGTTATCGATCAGATTGGTCCAAACCCGCCTAATCATGGCGGCGTCGCCTTGCGCCGGCGCCAGCGGCTTGATGTCGAAGGTCAGTTTGCGCCCCGCGACGGCCGGCGCCAATTCCTCGATCACGGCGCGGACCGCCTCATCCATATCGATCCGCGCCGGCGCGATCTCGCTGCGGCCTGCCCGCGAAAACGCAAGGATGTCGTCGATCAGCCGGGCCATCTTGATCGCGTTGTCGCGCACGACGTTCAGCACCCGCTGGCCCTCGGCGTCGAGCTTGCCGGAATAATCCTCCAGCAGGATGCGGGAGAACCCGTCGATCGCCCGGAGCGGCACTCTGAGGTCGTGCGAGACCGAATAGGCAAATGCCTCCAGCTCCCCGTTGGTCGCTTCGAGATCACCGTTCGCCGTGGTCAGTTCCGCCGTGCGCATCGCGACCAGTTCTTCGAGATGTTCGCGCTCTTTGCGCAATTCCCTTTCCGTCCGCCTCAGCGCGGTGACGTTGCGCGCCGCGGCGAAGACGCCGGCCACGTTTCCTTTCTCGTCGCGGTAGACGCTCGCATTAAAGAGAACGTCGGTCACATTGCCCGAGACGTGACGAATCGCGAGCGGATAATCGGTCACGAACCCCTTCGCGTAGACCTCCTGGTATCCGGCGCGCGCCTTGTCCGGCTCGGTGAAATAGGCGGAGACATCACTCCCGATGAGCGCCTCGCGCGCGATCCCGGTAGCCAGGATCGTCGCTTCATTCACGTCGGTGATCCTCCCGTCCGGGTCGATCGTCATAAGCGGATCGAGGCTAGCCTCGATCAGACTGCGGGTGTAGAGCGAGGCCACACGCAGGTCCGCCTCTCGTTGCCGCAGCGCGTCCCCCGCCTGCTTCAGCTCGGTGACGTCGCGCTCGATCGCCGATGCGCCGATGATGTGCCCCGCGTCATCCTTCACCGGAGACATCGTCAGCGACACGTAAATTTCCTTCCCGTCTTTCCTGCGCCGCGGTGTCTCGAAATGCACGATATGGCGTCCTTCCCGGATCAAGGCGAGATTGCTTGACATCTCCTGCCTGCGCCCGGGCGGCATCAGGACCGAGACCGACCTGCCGACCACTTCCTGCGCGGTGTAGCCGTAAATCAGCTCTGCGCCCTTGTTCCAGCTGGTGATGACGCCCTCCAGCGTCTTGCCGAAGATCGCATCGTCGCTGGACTCCACGATCGCCGCGAGCTGCGCGTTCCGCTCCTCGCTCCGCTTGCGCTCCGTGATGTCGCGCGCCGCGGCAAAGACTCCGGCCACGTCGCCCCTCTCGTCGCGGTAAAGGCTCGCATTATAGAGAACGTCGATTGCAGCGCCAGAGACGTGACGAATCGCCAGGGGATACTCGGTCACGAAACCCTTCGCGTAGACTTCCCGGTAGCCGGCGCGTGCCTTATCCGGCTCGGTGAAGTAATTGGAGAAATCGCTTCCAACCAACACTTCGCGCGCGACCCCGGTGGCCCGGATCGTGGCTTCGTTCACGTCGGTGATCTTGCCATCCGGGTTGATGGTCACCAATGGATCGAGGCTCGCCTCGATCAGACTGCGGGTATAGCGCGCGGCCGCCCGTAGGCTCCCTTCATTCCTCGCCAGCGCATCCAGCATGTGATTCAAGCTGGAAGCCAGCCTGGTGATTTCGTCCTCGCTACCCGGAATATTCGCTCGCGTCGCGTAATTCCCGGCCTGCACTTCCTCAGCCACCCTCACCAGCAATCCGATCCGATGCCCAAGCCGGTTCGCGATAAGGAGGGCTGCGAGCAACGCTGAGATCGTGGCGAGCAGCACGAAGAGCGCACTTCCCAACGTCAAGCGTCGCAGCTCGCCGGAATTTTTCTCTCGCCCCAGCCCGATCCTTGCCCAGCCGACATGCCTTTGACCGACACTGACGGGCACGGCGACCTCGGCTACGGACGCGTCGTCTCTCATGACCCGGTTCTCGGGTGGCGCCTCGAGGAGAGCCAGGCTCTTCTCGTCGGAGAGGAACTGCCCCACCTTCGCCAGGTCGCTGTGCGCCAGCACACGGCCCGAGGGAGAAATGACCATGGCATAACGAAACTCCGGATACCTCTGCAAGGAAAGAACGACTTCCTCCAAGCCCTCCACGTCGTTTGCCAGCACCCAGGGAACGGAGTTGGCCGCAAGTGACTGCGCCAAGCCTGTCGTTTCATTGATGCTGTTGAGATGACGCTGGGTCCTTTCGGACTCCACCAAATAGATCGAAAAGGCCGAAATCAGGAAAAAGAAGCCGACCACGAAAGTCAGAATGATCTGCCGCCTGAACGACCTTCGCGATGCAATTTCCGAAGGACCCATTTGCTCTCTCGCTATTGGTTATCGAGCGGACGCACGGTCTGGCTGAATTTTTTCAGAAAATCGTCGATCACGCGGTAGCGCCGGTCATCCGCAAGTTCGAAGCGGGATAACGGCATGCGCGCCAGGATCTTCTTCCCTTCCTCACTGGTGTGCAAGGTGTCGAGCAGTTGCGCTACGCGCTTCACGAGTTGTTCGGGGAGATCATCCCTGGCCACGACCCCGTTGTTGATGAGCGGTTCGGTTTCCCATTTGAGTTCCAGCTCGCTTGCCTTGTCAGGGTGTTCTTTCTGAAACGCCTCCCACGGCAACGGCCAGGTCACACCGGCGGCGACATTGCCGAGATACACGTTCATGATGGATGATTCCTGCGAACCGACATAAATGTTCTCAATGTCGCGGTTCACGTCCAGGCCGTGGGACTGGAAATAGTATTGCGGCATCATGGCGGCGGCGAGCGCAGTGCCGGCGGGATACGACACCTTCTTGCCCTTGAGGTCTGACAGGTTCTTGATGCCACTGTCGCGCCTGACAAGAACGACGCCGGTGAACTTGTAGTCGTCCCCCATCTTGGCGATGACGTGGTAGCCGTGGCTCAGCGAAATCAGCGTCTGGTATGGATTGGGGAGAGCGAACTCAAGCTCCCGTGCGTACAGCTTTTTCTCGAAGGCCTCGTAATTGCGCGAGGCTTCCAACCGGAACGAGGCGCCCTGAATGTTGCGATTGAGATAATCGATCAACGGGCCATAGATTTCGAACATGCGTACCGGATTGTGCAGGGGATGGATGGCGAAAGCATATTCCTTGCCGGCCGCCGCCGGCGCCTGCTGCGTGAACTTGGGTTCGGCCGTTTTGTCCTCCTCGCTCTGACCGCATCCCACAAGCACGAGCGCAACAACTCCAAGCAACAGGATTCTCCTCGCCTCACTCATACGAGGCGGTTCGAAAACCAGGTGGCAGAAGGCTACAATCCGCCGACACAATACCGCCGGGGACATCGCTCCATTTTGGATTTCGAGCCCGGCGTGCGCTTCAGACATGAGAGTCCTCCCGTACCGAAAAGGTAAAATAGAGCGTCGCCCCTCGTTCACCTTACCTTCGGCCCACACCCGCCCATCATACCGCGCCACGATGCACCCGCCGATAGCTAGCCCGATGCCCGTGCCGGCTAACTCGGAACCATGCGCCCGCCGGAACACGCCGAACAATTTGCTGGCGCACAAGGGACAAGAGCCATTACTTTGGAGTCGCAATGCCGCTGCAACAGAGAAAGCCGCTCAAACGGCACCTGTATCTCTACGAGGCGTTCTTCGCCGTCCTGGTGACGCCTTCGACAGACCCGACGTTCGGCGGAAGCCGTGCGGTACCGCGTTTCCGTGGTTGCTAATTGCATCGCACGTGTTTGCAGCGCCCGGTCGAGACGCCGATCTTGATCTTCCAATTCTTTGCGACGTCCGGAACGCTTGCGTATCTGAGCGTGCTGTTCAGCGATGAGCTGATCCGACAGATCGAGTTGCCCGATGCGAGACTGCTCCGCCAAAGTCGAACGTGTCGATGAAGCCAGAGAGGACTCATGCCCTCCCCCACAGCTCTTTCTTTGAGAGTATTTCTTCATTGTTTCCTTGGGCCCGTTCATGTCGGACATTCGACAGAAAATGCCCGCTCGACAAAGCTTGTACTTATGACTTCCCAGAAGGCATACGGCTGAGAGCCGAACGGCTCCACTTGCTGACCAACGGCTAACGCTGCATGCATGCGGCGTCGCTTCGTTGATGCAGATCAACCTCTGGAAGATGTTTGCGTCAGATTCTCTTTCAGAGCGACAAGGCCGCGACAAATAAGACGCGCCCACAATGTCCCAGATGCCATCTGAGCAATGTCGTGTCTACAATGTATGGGGCGCTCCGACGCGGCGGTTCAACATCGCGCTCGGCGGCCGGCGAGCCGTGGATAAGCCGAAACCTTCGAGCAGAAAGGAAGTCGAGATGAAGTTCAGAACTACGTAGCTCATGGCGAACATGACCGCCTACCCGGTCCCGCTCAGAAATCAGGCATAGATCATCGATTCCGCGATGCTCGACCTGGACCTCAGGCCGTTCGTGACGACGGTGATCGACGTCCACGCGCGTTGTCCCCTGAGCGCGACCGTATCGCTCACGGCCGCCATTGATATCGCCGCGACGCTGGACCGGCGAGTCCTTCGGTCGGGACTTCCTGAAGAGGTCTGGATCGACAACAACTTCGAATACCGCCGCCATTCGGCGCTTCGCTCCTGGGCTGAGCGACATGACATCTCGATCATCTATGGCCCCATGCTGCGGACGAGGGCACTCACCGAAAGGCCTCTGCGCGAGCTGAGCGAACTCCTCCGCAACAAGCGTTTCACGACGCTGACGGAGCTCTGCGACGACATCGAACGCTGGCGCCAGTCCTACGCCGGAGCCGCCCGCACCATCCCCAACGTCAACGAGCAGTACACGATGATCATCGTGACGGCCGACGACCGCATGAAGGGCATGACGCAACGGCTGCGCAGGGTGTCAAGCTCAAGCATGCATTCTGCCTCGATCTCGCCGCCCGATCGTGTGGCTTCAAAGATTTGCACAACTACCTTCGGCGCGACCTCGAAGAGCCGCTCAGCCTGCTCGATGACGACCTCTCGGAGGATGACTTCGCCGCTCGCGACGCATTCCAGATGGCCGCGTTGCAGACCGCCGGACTGGGCGCCGTTGCCGGCGAGTTGTTGGACCGCGCGAACCCGACGGGGTCGTGGGCCAAGCAGCCAGCCGAGGAGCCGGTCTGGGAAGCGGTCGCCGACAACGACCCGCTCTAGCACGACATCTGACTGCCTCACACCATCAAAAGCCGAGAGGAGCGGCTTCCGAAAAGTTGGCACACCCAACCGGCTGCAAATAATGAAAATCACAATATATTGTTGTAATTCTATTGCCCAGCGCCGTGCGGCGGTTTCACCATCGAACGGGCCTTAGGTCACATCCAACCAGACCGTTTGGCAAACGGATCCCCCTGTAAACGGCGCGAAAAGTCGGTCGCCGGATATTTCCGATCCGCCACGCTCGCCGCAACCACCCTACCAGCATGCGCTCTGTCGCAGGCGGTCCGCGCGGTTTCGCAAATTTTTCGATACGCTCTTATGTGTCGCGTGCGACAATCTTATGCGTCGCACCGCCAACGGAATCATTGGATTTTTGGTTAATTTCACCGCTTTATGCGGTGCGGCACACAGTGTGTGACCTTTGACGGTCTCTCAGGGCCAGATAGGAGGAGGTTGGCCGCTTGCGATCGAGGCTTCACTTTCGCAGCCGCCACGCCGCGATTTTGTTTGTGGATCCGAGGCCTATCGGCTCAAGAAATTCAGGCGTTTCGCCGCGGACCAGGGCTGCCTCCAAACCATCTGGGGCGCGTTCAATGACGCTTCGATCTGGGGACGTGCGGCAGATCACCACGTAATCGATCTGGCGATCCAACAGCATTCGATGCGCAACCGGCGCTGGCGCCATCATCAGCTGGAGCATTGCGAGATTGCCGTCATTGTTGCGATGGTACGGCGCGGCGAACACGTCGTGGTCCGTTTCCGCCAGTATGGCCGGTCCAAAATCGATCGGCGCCATCACGCGCCCCTTGGGAAGCTGTCTCATGGAAGCGGCGTCCGAAACGCTCTGGCACCTCAACGCATCGGGGTCGAAGATCATCGGCTGCGACTTGAAGATCAGCTCGATCAGCGGCTTCGCGGAAGGCCCCAATATTGCAAACATCATCGGTGAAACGGCGAATGCCAGCAGCACCAGGTTGCTTCCAATGGCGAGCGACGGCCAGAGCGTCACGGCGCCCGCGGCGAAAATCGGGGCTGCCACCATGTTTGCGCCGGCTGCGCCTCGCACCTCCCAAGCGCTAATTCCGATCAACGAGGCGAGCGTCACGACGCCAAGCACCCAACGGAAGCGATCCTGCGGATTCGACCGGAGAAGCGCCGCAACAGCTATCCCCAACGCAACGAAAGGAAAGGCGTAAAAGCCGAGAACCACCTCCGCACCAAGCCGGAGCATCCTCGCAAGTGAGACAGTCTCTTGAACGTTATCGAGCCATATCGACACCACAAGCGGATCAAGCTGTGCGTAAGGCAACGCAAGTGATCCCGCAAACAGCACGATCAACGCGCCCATCAAGCCAACCGCCACTGCGCTTGCAGTGACAACGCGGAGCCATAGAGCAGAGCGGACATGATCAATTCCGACCATGAAGACCAAGCCGACGCCACCGCCGACGGTCAGCAGCAGTAGCGGACCGCCCAACGCGTCACAGACGGGCGCCGCCAGCGCTTGCGGCGAAAGCAAAGCCAATGCGAGTAGCAGCGACGAGGCCGCCAGCGCGATCGCAAAGGCTGCAACTTGGCGCGCGACGGGAGCGCCCCGCCATATGAATAGCCCGACCACAGCAACGCTTATCGTGGCGATCGCAGGCAGCATCTCGACGCCGATGGCCAGCGATAACGACGCAGCGAGGCCCGCCAACGCGGCCTTGATCGCACTCCGCTCGATCTGCAACGTGAACAGGACCATGGAAAGCAACAGATCGATCTGGGCGTTGTGATGATCGATCCCGCCTGGCCGGAAATGAACGAGCGCCGGCACCGCCAGCATAGCCAGCACGGCGGCGCCGATCTGTGACGTTACGGCGCCGTCGCTCATCTGCCGGGCAATCGCGACGGCAAGCGCGATAGCAATGGCGAACAGCAGCAGAGGCCAGATAAACAGCGTCACCGCCTCGGCGTGGTGCATTCCGATCAGAGGCTTCAACAGCAGGATCGAGACGGCCAAGGGCAGATCGATAAGGCGCGACCAGTGCATCGGCACGCCAGGCGGGTCCAGTCGATATTGCCGGAGGTCAAACCACCCTTGCCCGTTGATCAGGTCGCGCACTTCGACCAAACGCATGGCATCGTCGGTGGACATGGCATTGAAGACGCCGGTCTTGATCGACAACAGTTTGATCGCGAGCACAACCGCGAGTCCGAGCCCCGTTATCAGGACCCCGGCACTCACCCTTCGCGGCTCCGTCGGAGAAAGGCTCGAGATTGAAACGAGATCCGACATCGGTCGTCCATCAATACCAGCCGCGACAACGACCGGTTTCCACATCAAAATCAAGAACGCGAGGCGCCTGCGATCCCTCCCACACGCCGGCGGCCGGAGCGCCTCAGATCGCCCGAGCGCTCCAAGTTATCATCACATGTTAAAGAAACTACTATGCACGGACTGCTCGTCCTGGATTCGCGTCGATCCGTCATGACAAGCGGAGAGATCGCACGAAGCGATTTGGCGACTACTTGAGGCTGAAGCGGAGCTCGGGCTGATTCACGTCCACCAGGGACGCTTTTCGACGCCTGGATCCGAGAAGCAAGGATCTGAAGAGATGTTTGGTCAGAAGAACGGCTCCGGCAGCCACGACGGCGCCGCCCACGACGTCGATGATATAGTGCGCGCCGATCAAGGGCGTTGCCGCAATCATCCATGTGTTGAGCGCAATCGTTGCCCACCGGAAAGCTCGGACCGGCCACACCGCCCACATATAGAGAACCGCCGACGCCGTATGGAAACTTGGAAAGGAGACGATGCCCGACAACCTGAGCAGTTCAAGATGACGGAGCGACCCATCGCGTAGCGCCAGGATATCACGAAGCTGCGCCGCATAATTGGTCGAATCAATCAACGGAAATTGCTCTGCCGGCGACAAGCCAAGACCATAGTAGGTCCCGACGGCCGGAACGAACACTGAAATGACGATCGTCACGGCGAGCGCAAGGTTCAACGCAAGTACGAACTGCTGAAGCCTCGTGAATCGCAGCGTCATCGTCAAAATGATGGGGATGCCCAGCAGCGGCCATTTGATGAAGCCATAACCGACGTTCAGGTACTTCACGAGCCAACTGTGCTCGTTGAAAAAGGCTGCGATCGGTTGAGGGTCCATCCCGATGGCACGGTCAATTACCAATAGCGTCTGGTCCTGCAGCGGCCAGTTCAACGCGTTTGCGACGTAGCTCAGCGGTCCAACAATCGCCGTGACCACTATGATCTGGGCCGTCGCGCCAAACCAGAAGACGAGCTTAGGATCTGCAACATCCGGCTTTATGAGCGCGGAACCATAGGCGACAGCCGCAAGTAGAAGAGCAATTGCAACGGCAACGCCGAAGGCCATCGGTTCCAGGGAAAAGTTCGTGCACAGTGTGACGCAGAACAGCACAGCCCCGAGAATCGCGACGGGTATCCAATTCAAGTTGAATGTGCGCCAAGCAAGACCGGCCTCGTCGCTGTTCATTTCCGACCAAATTGCAATTGCTCTTGGCGGCGACTATTATCGGCATTTGCTAATGTAGACTAAAGACGCCCCCCTACATTGTATTCCGATCGTCCGGCAGTCCTCGTCGGGGGCTGCCTTTACGTTTCCGGTCGGCTTGACGCTCTTTTGTATCCCGAGACGCACGCTTGGCGCCAGGACCGGCCAATGAATTGCTGCTGCAATGGCAGGCTATCGCAACCCAGCAGCGACCTTCGGAAGCAACCAGGCTGCGATCGCCGCATGGCCCGCTTTGTTGAAGTGCTGACCGTCGACCTCAAGATTGCTCTTGCCGGCAATGCTTCCCAGGCGAACGAGCAGGATCGACTTGATGCCGCGTGCCCGAAGTTGTTGCTGCATCTCAGCCACATTCTTCGCTGTGTCGAACCTGCAAGTGCCTTTCCAGGCGTCGTTGCCGCCGGGTTGAATGATGACCACCTTCGTGTCGGACCCGATTTCGCTGTCCAATCGAGATAGCATGTTGCAAGTCGTGTCTCCGGCAATACCGGCGTTCTTCACCTCGACGCCGATGCCGCGGGCATGGAGCAGCTGTTCAAGTTGAGCGGGCCAAGCGTCCGAAGGCACCACCCCGCCATGGTGGCTACCCCGTCCTGCGCCGATCGTATTGCTCGCACCGATAGCGACGACTTGGGCGGCCGAGGCCGGTCGGCCCGCTTCCATCGTCAACAAGAGCAACGCCGCAGAAAAGGCGGCAAGTCTTCGGTTCAAAATCATATAAAATCCCCTTCGGTTTTATGTCCGCTTGTATTCCGGCTCTTTGCTCGCCCAAGCCCCGGTTCAGTAGCTAACGTAACCTAAATTCGATCACCCATTTCAATCGAAAAGTTTAGTGTGCGTTGCTCCTGCGAGAGACCGGCTGCGCCACGACGTGAGCGCGTTTGGTGTGCGGCGACCGGACCTGACCCGAACGCCCATCGGATGAGCCGACCCTGCGAACATCCGCGCTCGGCCGCAGCGCGAGTTCGGCGCGGCTCTGCGCCGGACCATCAGTCGCAAGGGCGGCATCCGCGGTGCCAACGATTCGTGCTTCGCTGAGAGCGCCGGGATTCATCAGCATAGGCACCATGCCTGCCGATCTCGGCTGGGCCGCCGGGAGCTGGGTCTCGACGCCCCGGATCGATCCGGTGGTCCACAGCTCCTCTTGCTCCGGCACAGAACCGAACGGCACCAGCGCGGCGCCAAACAGCAGCGTTGCCGCCAGCCCTTTCGCAAGCGGAGGCGCAGCGCGAGGCGACATTGCGAGCGTCGCGAAGGACCGTATCGCGCGCCAAGCCGGCATCCCCGCCGACGAGCCTCGGCCAGCGCCGGGTCCCCGAACGCCGCTATCGCACTCTCCCGCAACGATCGCAGAGGTCGCCGAGCGGAGGACGCGGCGCGAGGTGTCCAACACCAGCACAGTCAGGCATGCGAGAAAGCCGAGGCTGCCGCCGACGGCGGGCAGGATCGGACAGGTCTCGGCAAGAAGGACGGTCAATACCAACGACACCAACACCGGCCGGATCGGACCTGCCAACCGCTCCGGCGACGACATGCCGAGAAAGCACCCCGCATAGAATGCGTCTTGCAGACATGGATCATTCGGCTGCATTTCATGGAGCGCGACGAGGCCGACGAACGCAACGGTCGCGGCGGCGAAGATCCTGATCACGCGGCGCGACGCGGCCACCCGCGGTTGCCGCAGCACCAACAGGGTGGCGAGCATGCCGGTCGCGCACACCGCGAAGATCCGTGCCACCGCGCCGGGATCGCTGTCGAAGGCGTCGACACGAGCAACGCGAAACAACTCGCCATCCGAACCGAGCAAGGGCCCGAGGCCGACGAAGAGAAAGGACGCGATGGCCGCGAGCCCACCGAGCCGCCCGCCATAGCCGCGCAAGATCCCCCTCCGCAGCCGCAGGTCCATTGCGCAGGCGAGACAGAACACCAGCCCGCAAAAGATCGACAGCAAAGAGAACGACGCACTGACCGGCAGGCCCGATCGGGCCACGCTCTCGCTGAGGACCGCAACCGGCGTCATCCCGCCGAAGCTTCCTCCATAGGCCGAGGAAAAGAAAGCGCTCGGCACCAGTTCGGCCCACCCCGACAAGATCAGTGAGGCGCACAAGAGGATCGTGACGGTTGCCGATGCAATTGCGGGAGGCACCCCGGAACTGCTCAGATCCAGGGTAAGAAGGCAGCCCAGGAAAGCCCCCACGAAGGAAGCGACCGGCGGGCAGCAGAGCTGCAGCGCGTTCCCGGCGCCGCCGGGATGGATCGTGGGGCCGTTCACCTCCCGCCACGACCGGGGGTCAAAGGTCCGCGGCACTTCTTCAGGGAGAGAATGGAAATCTTCCATCCGGTTACTCAACTCACAACGCCACACACTGCATCACGCCGATGACGCCGAGCTGCACCCGATCCGGGTCGACCTCAGCACCAGCTGGCTACGGCGACGAGCATCGAGCACGACAGCCGCACCAACTGACGCGTCAAGAATGTCTCAAATTTGCCGCGACCTGGAAGTATCCGGTTCCAGATTGAGAAAAATACGTTCGGAAAATGCACCGATCGTTAATTTTACAACCTGTGTGTGTAGCTCGCCCCCGCCGGGCTCGAGCAGCCAGCACCAGGGCGACGCCGGTCCGCGCCCTTGATATGATGGTTAACAGACATTGATAGACCGTGACGTGCCGACATTCGGCGCGAAGAGCGCGGCGCGACGGAAGTCCGTCGTAAGGCGCCCAAGCTGATCCCGGGATGGCGCCAAACGTCGGCCTCTCATTCGACGGGCCTGCCGCCGCCGTCCGATGCGCGTTCTGCCGGTGCTTGCCGCGGCCGACGCCGACATCGCACGATCGTTCGTAAAGCCGCATGGCGCGAACCGCATTCGCCGCAGGGCGATCGCATATGGCGCAAACTGGATCGGGCCTCATGGTTCTCCCGGCGATGCGTAGCATCGTCCGGAGACGCGCCGCATGCGGCGCTCCTCACCATGAGGGTCTGCCATTTTGCCGCAAACCAGCCCTCGTCCCGAGGAGCTCGCCGGAGGCGAGCGTCTCGAAGGACGGCCGCGGAAGAGATCCGTCGGCCGAGTTTTTCCCCATATGCAGTAGCCCTGGCATTCGCCGGATGACACGACGCCGCCGAGCGGGTAAGCCGTCGCCCCGGACTGACACGAGCAAGACGAGCATGGTTGCGGCCTATTGCGGCATAGACTTCGGCACTTCGAACACCACCATCGGCATCAGCGATCCAGAGAAAGCCCGCCTGCTCCCGCTCGAAGACCGCCACCTGACGCTCCCGAGCGCGATGTTCTTCGATTTCGAGGATCACCGCACCCATTTCGGACGCAGCGCGGTCGATCATTACCTGAAGGGCCATGACGGGCGCTTCATGCGCGCGCTGAAGAGCATCCTGGGCACGGCGCTGATCCACGAGAAGACCTATATTCGCCAGAAGGCGGTGCCGTTCTCAGGGATTCTCGGACTCTATTTCGCGCATCTGAAGTCGCAGATGGAACGCCAGCTCGACCGAGAGATCACGGAGGTCGTGCTCGGCCGCCCGGTGCGCTTCGTCGACAAGGACGATGCGGCCGACGCTGAGGCGCAACATGCGCTGGAGAACATCGCCCGTGCGCAGGGCTTCCGGACCATCGCCTTCCAATACGAGCCGATCGCCGCCGCGCTCGATTATGAGCAGCATGTCCGTGGCGAAGAACTGGTCCTGATCGCGGACATCGGCGGCGGCACCTCCGACTTCTCGATCGTGCGCGTCTCGCCCGAGCGGCGCAAGCGGGCCGAGCGCGCCGGCGACATCCTGGCCAATGGCGGCATCCATATCGGCGGCACCGATTTCGACCGGCTGCTGAGCCTTAAAAGCGTGATGCCCGAGCTCGGCTACGGCAGCCCGACCGCCGACGGCAAGCGCAGCCTGCCCTCGCTCTATTATCATGAGCTCGCGACCTGGCACCGCATCAACCAGCTCTACAAGAAGAACGTGATGTCGGAGCTGCGGCAAATCCGCTACGAGGCCGCGCGACGCGACCTCGTCGATCGCTTCATCGCGCTGGTCGAGGCGCGCCAGGGCCATGCGGTCGCCATCGGGGTCGAGGAGGCCAAGATTGCCCTGACGCGCGCGGAGACGGCGGTCTCGGCGCCCGCCGATCATGGCGCATGGGCGAAGTTCTCCTTCACGCGGCCCGCGTTCGACGCCGCCATCGCTGACGCCGTCGAACGCATCGTCGCAACGGTGCAGCGGCTGTTGAAAGACGCACGCGTCGCGGCGACCGATGTCACCACGATCTTCCTAACCGGCGGATCGAGCATGGTGCCGTTGCTGCGCCAGGCAATTCTGGCCCCCTTCCCCGGTGCACGCGTCGCCGAAACCGACCTGCTCGGCAGCGTCGGCATCGGGCTCGCGCTCGACGCCCGACGGAAATTCGGCTGACGGCCGTCGAACGTGCGTTTCCTGCAACAGGTCAGTCCGATCCGATCGGCATACCCAGACGTGGGAATTGCCATACCGTCACCGATGTGATTAGTAGCGCTCTGCGTCGAGCACTTCCGCTCCGCATTCAAGACCGAGGAGACAGACGATGATCGCGATCGTTCGTTGCTCCATCCGGAGCCACCGAGCCTGATCCTCGCGTGAGGCGGGGGGGCTGAGCCGGACTCTTCGCGCGCTTAGAGCGCGCGGCTCTCTCTGTTTCTTCCAAGGTTTCTCACATGGGCAATTCCCATCTCGTGGACGGCCGCGTGCCAGTCCACGGCTTCTACTCGTCCAGTTCCTGGATCGAGGGCGCCGCCGTGCGCCAACTCCAGTCGGTTGCGGACATCGAAGGCATCATCGCTGTCGCCGGCATGCCGGATCTGCATCCCGGCAAGTTCGGTCCGGTCGGCTGCGCGATCCTCGCGGACAAGATCCACCCGGCCTTCGTCGGCTCCGACGCCGGTTGCGGCATGGCGCTATTTGCGCTCGACCTCGCCGTGCGGAGAATCCGCCTGGACAAGGCCGCCGAACGGCTGCGCGACGTTGCCCGGCCCTATGACGGCGATATTGCCGGCGAACTCGCAGCGGAGGAGTTGGCATCCTGCGATTTCGACGAATCGCTCGGCACCATCGGCGGCGGCAATCATTTCTGCGAGCTGCAGGCGGTCGAGGAGGTGTTTGATACCTCTTTCGGCATCGATCGCGATCGCGCGCATCTGCTGGTGCATTCGGGCTCACGCGGTCTCGGCCACGCGCTGCTCGAAACGCACATCGTGGACGGACTGCGACCGCTCGATCCCGAGAGCGAAAGCGGCCGTGCGTACTTGCAGGCGCACGACCACGCGCTGCGCTGGGCCGCACTCAACCGCCGGCTGATCGCAAGGCGCGCCGCCGGGGCGCTGCGCTGCGAGCCAGCACCGGTTTGCGAGTGTTCGCACAATTGCGTCGAGCATCGCAGCGACGGTCTGCTCCACCGCAAAGGGGCAGCGCCTGCCGACAAGGGCCTGGTCGTCGTCCCGGGATCACGCGGCGCGCTGTCCTATCTGGTCGAGCCGCTTGCCACGGCTCCGCCCGAGGCGCTGTCCTCGCTCGCCCATGGCGCCGGCCGCAAGTACGACCGTTCGTCGATGATCGGACGTGTTGGCGCAACGAAATCGGAGCGTGAGCGACTGGCACGCAACCCGTTCGGGGGCCGCGTGATCTGCGAGGATCGCGCTCTCCTCGCCGAGGAAGCGCCCGAAGCCTACAAGCCGATCGGAGGCGTGATCGCCGATCTCGAAGCGCTTGGCCTCGCCCGGGTGGTTGCCTCGTTCCGACCGCTGGTGACCGTCAAGAAGATCGCAGCCGAGCGCCCGCGCAGCGAGGACCGGCGATGATCCGCCTGCTGTTCACTTCAGGACGCGGTCCAGCCGAGTGCCGGATCGCTGTCGCGCATGCGTTGCGGCGGCTGGCACGCGAGGCCGCGACACTCGACTGCGGCTGCACCATTGCCGAGCAGCATGCCGACCAGCACGGTCCGGCCTGCGCCATCGTCGTGCTCGATGGCGAGCCGGCCCCCGCGCTTGCGGCGCGATGGACGTCCGGCACCGTGCTATGGGTGTGCAAAAGCCCGTTGCGGCCGAACCACGGCCGCAAGAACTGGTTCATCGGCGTGGTCACACTGCCGGCACCCGAGGCTCTCGGCGTTCCTGCACACGCGGACATCCGGTTCGAAAGCTTCCGCGCAGGTGGTCCGGGCGGCCAGCACCAGAACACGACCGAAAGCGCGGTACGCGCGGTGCATGCGCTGACCGGGCTCACTGCAATCGCGCGCGACGGCCGCTCCCAACATCGCAACAAAGCGCTCGCCCTCAGGCGCCTCGAAGCACTGCTTGATGCGCAGGCGCGTCTCGTCCGCGACGGAGAGGAGCGCTTGATCCAGGCTGCACATCACGGGGTGGAACGTGGCTCCGGCGGCCTTCGCTTCGAGGGCCCTGACTTCGAGCCTGCTGGGCGTTGAAGCGGGAACAGGCGGCGACCAGGCTCCTCACGGTCCCTGGTCGCCGACATTCCTCATAACGCGTCCAGTGTGCCGCGCCATGTCATATGAAGCAGGTCCAATCGCCTCGCTTTGCGCTTGAGCCACAGACAAGCTCTGCAGCATGCGCACGCCCTGCTGCAAACCGCGCGCATGTTTCTGCAACCGTTGCTGTGCGGACGCACCGCCATTCAGCGTCATTTCAACGACTGGAGCATCATTTGAAAACTGGCGCGGAATTCGTCGGCTTTATCGACCTCCCACATCACACAACGGCGAGGCCAGATCCGAACAATGGATCGTGACGCGCGCCAATGGGTTGGGGCCGCCAACCATTGAAGCTGCGATGATGACCTGCATTAAGAGGCGCCCGTCATCGACCGTACCGCGTGAAGACGAAGTCGTGATCCTTCGCATGCGCCTGATGACAGGCGAAGCAGGTCCGATGCTGCGCCTCGTCGGCCGGCCTGCCGCCGACGAACCGGCCGAAGCCCCAACCGCCCGTCGATCCATATTTCGCGGCGTCCTTGACCATCACCTGGATCGTGGTCGGCGTGTCAGAGGTGAAGGCGCCCTCGAGGCCTGCGATCGGCACCTGCTTCCAGGCCAGCTTGACCAGCACGCTGCCATCGGGAAACGGCAGCTTGCCGTTCCGATAAGCCTGGAGCGCGATGGCATTGCCAACCACGCCGCGCAATTCTCCGAGACTGTCCTCGCGCCCTACCCCGATCAACGGCCAGTCGCGATAACCTTGCGGAATCGTGACGCCGAAGATCGGCGAGGCGCCGTCATCGGCTACTCCCGCCAGAGGCAGAAGCAGCACGGCTGCTGTTGCCACCGCGGCGGCGATGGCCATCTTGGCGAGTTCATTCATTTGCTTAGCCTGACATCCGTCACTTCACCTTGGATCCTTCGGTCTCTCACCGTCATTGCGAGCGATAGCGAAGCAATCCAGAGTCTCGCCTGTCGCTCTGGATTGCTTCGGAGCTCACGCTCCTCGCAATGACGGCTGCAAGAACTGAGACAACACCATTCTCAGCCAGCCGCCACGTCGAGTACGGCCTGCGCAAAGGCCTGCGGCGCTTCCTGCGGCAGATTGTGGCCGATGCCTCCCTTGATCAGCCGGTGCTCGTAGCGACCTGCAAACTTCGTGGCGTAGGCCTCTGGCTCCGGATGCGGCGCGCCATTGGCATCGCCCTCCAGGGTGATGGTCGGCACCGCGATGATCGGGAATGTCGCGAGCTTCTTCTCCAGCGCGTCATATTTCGCTTCCCCCTCTGCAAGGGCGAGCCGCCAGCGATAATTGTGCACGACGATGTCGACATGGTCGGGGTTATCGAAAGCGGCTGCGCTGCGGTCGAAGGTGGTGTCGTCGAATTTCCATTGCGGCGAGGCGATCTGCCAGATCAGCTTGGAAAAGTCGTGCCGATACTTCGCATAGCCCTCGCGGCCGCGCTCGGTCGCGAAGTAGAACTGGTACCACCATTGCAGCTCGGCCTTGGGCGGCAGCGGCATTCTGCCGGCGTCCTGGCTGCCGATCAGATAGCCCGACACCGAGACCATCGCCTTGCAGCGCTCCGGCCACAGCGCGGCGATGATGTTGGCGGTGCGCGCGCCCCAATCATAGCCGGCGAGCGTCGCGCTCTGGATCTTCAACGCATCCATCAGCGCGACGATGTCGGCCGCGACCGCCACCGGCTGACCGCTCCGCATCGTCGCAGGCGACAGGAAGCGCGTTGAGCCATAGCCGCGCAGATACGGAACGATGACGCGATAGCCTGCGGAGGCGAGTGCCGGAGCCACGTCGGCATAGCTGTGGATGTCATAGGGCCAGCCATGCAGCAGGATCACCGCGGGGCCGTCGGCGGGCCCGGCTTCGGCATAGCCGGTGTTGAGCACGCCGGCGTCGATCTGCTTGAGCGGGCCGAACGTGGTCGTCATTCCCGGCCTGATCGCCGGCAGCGCGGCCTTGGCCTTGAAGGTCTCGGCCCTGGCCGGGTTGATCACACCGAACTGGGCGGCTGCGACGCCCGCGGCGGCAACGCCGAGGAAACGACGGCGACGATTGTCGATGGTCTCTGACATGACGATCTCCTTGATCTGTTGGCCACCTTGTGCCCGAACCCCGATCACTCTGCTTGGAGATGGCTTGGAGACGCCTTGGAGTTTTCCTTGAGATCGTCCTGATTTCAGCGTCCCCGAAGCGTGCTAGATCTGGCTCCGCCCCAACAGCAAGTCGGCGGGTATTGACGTTTGTCCTATCATTTCAAAGATTTCGCCCTGGATCCAGAGCGGCGCGAGCTCCGCCATGACGACGCTCTCGTCGCCATGGAGCCGCAGGTCTTCGATCTCTTGGAGTTCCTGATCCGCAACCGCGACCGCGTGGTGAGCCGGGACGATCTGCTGGCGGCGGTCTGGGGCGGCCGCATCGTCTCGGAGGCTACCCTGAGCAGCCGGATCAGTGCTGCGCGCGCCGCGATCGGCGACGATGGCGAGGCGCAGCGCCTGATCCGGACCATCCCTCGCAAGGGCTTTCGCTTCGTCGGCGAGGTGCGGGAGCCGGCGGCGGCAGAACCGAACGACCAAGGCGAGATCGCAGCTCCGCCGTTCGAAGGCCCGTCCATCGCCGTCCTCCCCTTCGCCAATATGAGCGGCGATCCCGAGCAGGACTATTTCGCCGACGGCATGGTCGAAGACATCATCACGGCGCTGTCCCGCTGCGGTGGGCTTGCCGTGATCGCGCGCAACACATCCTTCACCTACAAGAACAAGCCAGTCGACATCCGCCAGGTCGGACGCGATCTCGGCGTCGGCTATGTGCTGGAAGGCAGCGTTCGCCGTGACAGGTCCCGCCTGCGCATCACCGGTCAGCTGATCGACACCGCGACCGGAGCTCATCTCTGGGCCGACCGGTTCGATGGCGATGCCAGCGACGTGTTCGCGCTGCAGGACTCCATCACGGAATGCGTGGTGGCGGCGATCGAGCCGACATTGGAATTGGCGGAGGCTGAGCGGCGTCGATCGCTACCGGCGAACGCCCTTCACGCCTACGACCTGCTCCTGCGCGCCGCCAGCCTTCGCGACGCGTTCACGGCCGACAGCATGGCGGCTGCGATCGACTGCCTCGAACAGGCCCTGACGATCGATCCTCTCTACGCGCCGGCGATGGCGGCAGCCGCCTATTGCCACGCGCTGCGTCACTTCCAGGGCTGGATCAAGCCAGACGAGACCTATCGCGACGAGGCCGTCGCACGCGCCTGGCGCGCGACCGAGCTCGCGCCGAACGATCCGCAGGTGCTGTGGATGGCGGCCTTTGCAATCTGGAACATGGCCGACGAGATCGAGCCGGCCCGCGAGCTCTTCAGCCGCTCGCTAGCGATCAATCCAAATTCCGCGATGGCGCTGACGCTTGGCGGCTGGATCGAAGCCATGAGCGGCCATCAGGTCGCCGGCCGCACCATGATCGAACGCGCGATGCGGCTGAACCCGCGCGATCCGCGCGGCTGGTTCGCATCCGGCGCCATGGCGATCTGCGCGTTGGCTGACCGCGATTTTGCCCAAGCGATCGCTTGGGCGGAGAAGGCGCTGGCGCAGAACCGGCGCTTCGCGGTCGCCTTGCGTGCACTCCTGGTGGCGCTGGTGAACACGAACCGCCGCGACCGCGCCGCCCAAATCGCGCAGCAGCTGCTGATCGTGGAGCCCGACCTGACGGTCTCGGGCTTCCTGTCCCGAATTCCGTTCCCGGTGGGCACGATGGCGGCGACCTATGCTGAGGCCCTCAAGGCCGCGGGCGTGCCCGACTGAGGCCTGCGCGGCTTGCGCCGACCATCTGTCTTCAGGAAATCCCGGCGAGTGCGGAAAGTTGGCGGCATCATCTTTATACGACCTTAGGTTATCACCCGTAGTTTCCCGGCCCGTGAGATGGACAACGACGTTCGTCCGGGTGCGGAATGAAAAAGATTCTGAAAAGACTGGCGCTGAAGCTGCTGAAGGACGAGTCCGGCGCAACGGCGATCGAATACGGCCTGATTGCCTGTGGAATTGCGCTCGCGCTCATTACCATCATGAACAAGCTTGGCCTGACGCTGCTCGGCATTTTCACGTCGCTGACCAACCTGCTCGGCTGACCGGTCAAATAATCTGGAAAGCATCCTGAGCGGCCGGGCCGGGGCTGACACCCGGTCCGGCCACCGCGTTATCAATGTGCCATGCCGCGCCCGGCCTCCTCGCAAGCGCTCATGCAGCGCCGGCAAGCCTCGGCGCAGATCCGGCAATGCTCGTGCATCCGCGCGTGCTTCTCGCATTCCGCGGCGCAGAGGCGGCAGGCCGCGGCGCAAGTGTCGAGCATGCGCCGGATCACCTCCTGATCCGACCCGGTCCGTCGCGTCGCGATGCGCCCGGTAATGTTGCAGATGTCGGCGCAGTCGAGGTCGAGCCGGATGCATTGCGTGAGCGACTTGACCTTGTCCTCCGCGAGGCAGGCGTCAGCACAGGACGTGCAGGTCTGGGCGCAGGAATAGCACTCCTCGATGCAGCGGATGAGCGCGTCATTGGTCTGGCCGCGGACCTGCGGATGGCTGGAGATCATTTCTTGAGCGTGCATAGGGAACTCCCATCAGTTCGCCCCCTTCCGCCTCAATGATTGCTGACGCTAAAGGTTCGAGCTGATCTCGCAATAGGCCGCAACATGCAGCTCTATTTCGCGACGCGGCATTTCCAATCATGAGCAGTGTGCATATGGACGAACCAACATGAGTTGAGGCACAACGTCTCTCATCACGGGACGCGCGGCCGGCTCGACCTGCCGCGACGACAACGAGATGGCGATCTGAACGCCTGACAATGCGGAGGAACCTATGCTGATTCCCTTGGCGGATGTGCCGCGCTGGTATGCCGAGCGCAAGCCGAAGGACACGATCGCGATCCGTCACGGCAACGACACCTTGACGTGGGAGCAGCTTGAGCACGCAGCCAACCGCCGCGCCCACGCCTTCATGGCCAAGGGCGTCAAGCCCGGCGATTTCGTCGCCATCGGCCTGCCCAACGGCAATGCCTTTTTCGAGACCAGCTTCGCCGTGTGGAAGTGCGGCGCCACGCCGACGTCGCTGTCCTGGCGGCTGCCGCGCGGCGAAGCGGCTGCGGTGCTCGATATCCTGAAACCCTCGCTCGTGGTCGGCGGCGAGGCCGATTGGAACGCACCGAATTCGTTGCCCGCGAATTTCGTGCCCGAAGGCTTCTCCGACGAGCCGCTGACGGCACCGGTCGCGCGCTATTGGAAGGCCATGACCTCGGGCGGCTCGACGGGGCGGCCCAAGGTGATCCTCGACCATCTTCCCGCCGTGACCGACACCGCGGCCGAGCCGCCGCTCGGGATGCCGAAAGGCGCGTCGCTGCTCAACCCAGGGCCGCTCTATCACAACGCGCCCTTCATCGTGTCGCATTTCGCGCTGTTCGCCGGCGGCCGGGTCACCGGCATGGTGAAGTTCGACGCCGAGGAGACCTTGCGCCTGATCGAGGCGGAGCGCATCCAATGGGTCAATTTCGTGCCGACCATGATGCATCGGATCTGGGCGTTGCCGGAAGAGGTGCGCAATTCCTACGATGTCTCCAGCCTCAAAATCGTCTTCCACATGGCGGCGCCGATGCCGCCATGGCTGAAGGAGAAGTGGATCGAGTGGCTCGGTCCGGAGAAAATCTACGAACTCTATGGCGGCACCGAGCGGCAAGGGCGCACGGTGATCTCGGGCACCGAATGGCTCGAGCACAAAGGGTCGGTCGGCAAGATCGACGAGTCCTGCAAGCTGCGGATCATCGGTCCTGACGGCAACGACGTCGCGCCCGGCGAGAGCGGCGAGATCTATTTCCTGCCCGAGGACGGCCCAGGCACGACCTATCATTATCTTGGCGCCGAGCCCAAACGGCGGCCGGACGGCTGGGAGTCGCTCGGCGACATCGGCCGGTTCGACCAAGACGGTTACCTCTATCTCGGTGATCGGCTCGCCGACATGGTGCTGCGCGGCGGGGCCAACATCTATCCGGCCGAGGTCGAGGCGGCGCTGATGGCGCATCCGGAGATCCGCTCCTGCGTCGTGGTCGGGCTGCCCGATCCCGAACTCGGCCAGCGCGTGCATGCGATCGTCGAGATCGACGAGCGCAAGGATGTTCGTGCGATCGTCGATGGCATGAGCGATTTCCTCGCCGATCGGCTCATCCGCTACAAACATCCGGAAAGCTACGAGATCGTGAACACGATGCTGCGCGACGATTCGGGCAAAGTCCGCCGGACGCTGCTGCGCGACGAGCGTGCTGCCTGGCTGAAGGAAGGACGCGATTTCCGTATCCTGCCGGTGCGTGCCCAAGTGGAGGCCGGGTAGCTTCAACCCACGCGCCGTTCGCCGGCCACCGGGAGCGGGGTATCCGCGACGATGACGGCGCCGCCGACCCGCCGCGCGATCGTGAGCTTGCGGTCATGAAAGGCCTCGAGCTCCGGCCGATGCCCGACGGTAATGATAGTGGCCTCCGGCAACTCGCGCGCGAGGGTGGCCGTCAACTCCGCCTGGCCCTCGACATGCAGCGCCGAAGTCGCCTCGTCGAGCGCGACGATGTCGGGGCGGTGCAGCAGCAGCCGCGCGATCGCCAGCCACTGCTTCTCGCCTTCGGACAGCATCCTGTCCCAGGCCGCGACCTCGTCGAGCTTGGGCAGGAATGGACCGAGGCCAGCCGCTGCGAGGGCGGCGACGACCTGCTCACGGTCGAGATCGCTGCTCGCGCGCGGATAGCTCACGGCGTCGCGCAGGCTCCCGGCCGGCACATAAGGCCGCTGCGGGATCACCAGCACGCGCTGGCCGCCCGCGATCGCGATCCGGCCTCTGCCCCATGGCCAGCAGCCGGCGATGGCACGCACCAGCGAGCTCTTGCCGGAGCCGCTCGGGCCGACGATCGCGATGGTCTCACCGGGGGCGGCATGCAGGGTCACGCCATCGAGCCGCGGACGCTGCGGCTGCTCGTAACGGAAATGCACGTTCTCGAAACTGACATCGCCATTGACGTCGGTGAGCTCGACGGCATCCGGGCTGTCGCCGAGATGCTCCTGCACATTGAGGATACCGAAGATCTCGTCGAGCGAGACCGAGGCCTTGCGCAGGCTGGAGTAGACGCCGCTCAAGCCTTGCACCGGGCCGAACAGGCCGCCGATATAGCCGAGAAACGCAACCACGGTCCCGACTGTGATGTCGCTTTGCAGGACGAGGTACGCACCGAATGCGAGACCGCCGAGTAGCGCCAGCGCCACCGCCAGGTTGCTTGCAGAGGAATAGCCGGCGTCGATCCCAACGCCATGGATCACGACCTTGTTCGCCGCAGCGACATCGCGCAGGAAGCGCGCCTTCTCGGTATCTTCCATCGCGAAGCTGCGGACGATCATGATGCCCGAGAGCACCTCGTTGAAGCGCGAATAGATCTTCGCCCAGCGGTCGAGCAGCGTGCGCTCGCGCTGCATCTGTTCGGGGCCGGCGCGCGCGGCAATCAGCGCCGGCAACGGCGCAAACAGCAGCACCAGCAAAGCGAGCCGCCATTCCAGCCGCAGCATGATCACGACCGCGATCACCAGGAAGATGACGGATGGCATGATGCTGAACAGGATCGCGGTGACCGCGCTGGTAAAGCCCTGGATGCTGCGATCGAGCCGGGTCATGATGGCGCCGATCCCTTCGCTGCGCTGGATGCGCAGCGGCATCCGGTGCAGCTTGCCGATGGTCGCTTCGAGAAGCGCATATTGCAGGCCGATGCGGGTGCGCCAGGTCAGCCAGTTGGAAAAGCCAGCCATCGTCTCGCGGGCCAGCGCGAAGCCGAGCAGCAACAGGATGCCGGCGAGGATGGCCCCGGCATGTTCCGGTCGGTGAGCTGGTCGAACACACCCTTGAGCACCAAGGGCTCGAACGCATTGATGGCCGCAACCGCCAGCACCAACAACACGATCACCAGAATCGCATGTCGCTGCGGCAGCGCAAACCGCACCGCCGCGTGCAGCCGCCGTAGCCGCGCCAGCATCTCGCCGGCGGCCTCGGAGTTGGAGTTGGAGGTCCTTGCCTGGGCCATCAATGCCACCTCGCCTGATGCGCCGGTCACCGCTCAGGCGCGGCACGCGCGATCGTGCCGCGCCGATGCCGTCTCACCGGCGGCAGATCTCAGCCTGCCCGCCGCTGCAACGTCCGTCTCCCAGTGCGCGCGCCATTGCGACAATCGCAAGTTAAAAGAGCGGTTCCAGGGGAACGCACTGGGCGGAGACGGTCGCGCCGATGGCCATCATGGCGCTGAATCCCGGTACCGATGACATTGCGGCCCTGGCGTTGGCCGGTGCGGCTTCTCACGGAGCCATATCCGACGACGAGCGTTTCCATTCTGCGGACACCGCTCGAGCGAGCATATCCGTCACGTTCCACGTGGCCGGCGATCAAGCCGTCATCGCCAAGACACCACGGCTCAGAACTGGAACGACTGGCAGCAATGGTGTTAAACTGAAGTCGTAGCTCGGCCGCGCCCATCGAAGCCGTGGATCGCAGACGTATCGGCGCAAGCCGCGCGCCGACGGAGTGGGAGATTGAAGAATGCCCTCTTTGACCGAATGGAAGGTGCCGTTCGCATTCCAGCCTCGTCCGAGCGATTACAAATTCGATCTCGACCACGTGCTGGCCTCGGTGGTCGGCCTGCATGCAATCATTCCCTCAGATGCCTTCAGCGCGGAGACGCTCGGCACCGAACGCGCCGGCAATGCGGTCGTGATCGATGACGGGCTGGTGCTGACGATCGGCTATCTGATCACCGAAGCAGAAAGCGTATGGCTGCACCTCAACGATGGCCGCGTCATCGAGGGCCATGTTCTCGGCTTCGACTTCGCCACCGGCTTCGGACTGGTGCAGGCGCTGGGCCGCCTCGACCTCGAGCCGCTGCCGTTGGGCTCCTCCGCCGCGACCCGGGTCGGCGAGCAGGTCGTGCTCGGAGGCGCCGGCGGCCGCACCCGCTCGGTGGCGAGCCAGATCGTCGCCAAGCAGGAATTCGCGGGCTATTGGGAATATCTCCTGGACGAAGCCATTTTCACCCTTCCGGCTCATCCCAATTGGGGCGGCACCGGCTTGATCTCGGCCAAAGGCGAGTTGATCGGCATCGGCTCGCTGCAACTCGAACGTGAGCGCGATGGCCGGTCCGAGCATGTCAACATGGTGGTGCCGATCGATCTGTTGAAGCCTGTCATGGACGACCTGCGCCGCTTCGGGCGCGTCAACAAGCCGGCGCGTCCTTGGCTTGGCATGTATTCGACCGAGATCGACGACCGCGTGGTCATCATCGGCGTCTCCAGCAACGGCCCGGCCGCGCGCGCCGAGCTGAAGGCCGGTGACGTGATCCTCGGCATCAACGGCGACAAGGTGACCGGGCAGAGCGACTTTTACCGCAAGCTCTGGGCGCTCGGTTCCGCCGGCGTCGACGTGCCGCTGACGGTGCACCACGAGGGCGTGACCTTTGACGTCACGGTGGCTTCGACCGACCGCGCCAAGCTGTTGAAGGGTCCACGCCTGCACTGAAGCCGGCAGTCGAAGACGGCGGCACGTCACATCCGCGCCGCACCAGCTTTGCGTCAGGCGTTGATATGCCAGGCGCCAGCGATGATCTCGTGCAACTGTGCATCCGAAGGCATCTGCGAGGCAACCGTCGGATCGAAGCCTGGATGGCTCTGCGCATAGGCCGACATCGCCTGCGCCAGCTGCGCAGCAGCATTGGCATCGATTTCGAGACCGCCGGCCTTGATCTCCTGCAACTGATAGGAGCCGCCCAGGAACCAATCGGCCACCGTCACCTGCTGATGGGTACCCAGGAGATCGATCTGCAGGTCATTGCCCGATTTGACGAACCAGAGCGAGCCGGCCGTGGCGGCATTGCTGAAGTCCAGGGTACCGGTCGGAGTCGAGACCGACGCGGTGCCATTGATGATGACATCGCTGCCGTCGCCGCTCTGGTAGAAATAGAAGGCGTTGGCGCCGCCCACCAGGATGTTGTTGCCGGCGCCGCCATCGAGCTTGTCGCTCCCGCCGCCCCCGATCAGCAGATCGTTGTTGCCGGTGCCGAGCAGCGTATCGTTGCCGGCACCGGCCACCAGCAGCGCCCCGGCGGACGCCGCGACCGTGACGCCCGGCAGCGCATCGAGCGCAACGGTGGTGGCCGCATCGCTCAATGCCGCGCTGAGCCAGTCGAGATTGCCGGTCTGCCCGCCCCACAGCGTCGTGATCGCGCTGTCGATCAGACCTGCGTTCTCGCCATCTCCGGTCGCGATGGCGTCGATCAGTGCCATCTTGCCGATGACATCGACGGTCGTTCCGGTGTCGGCGCGCAGCCAGAGATCCGGCGAAAAATCCGCGACCAGCAGATTCGCCGCGGTATCGTTATAGATCACGCCATGTTCGTGGCCGATGACGCCCGGCGTTGCACCCGGCACCTCGTCATGGTTCTGCGCGAGCAGCGCCGAATATTCGACGACGACATCGGCAAAGGCCGCTTGCACACCGCTGGCTTTCAGATAGCCGGCGGCCGAGCTCGCCCCGACCGCGTCACCGAGCACATCGCCGCCATGGAACAGGGCCTGCACCGCGCTGTTGCCGTAGCCGCTGGCATCGGTCACCGTCGAATAGGCGATCATGTCCTTCATCTTGGCCGACGGCGAGCCTTCGCCGGCGGTGGCGCTGGCTCCGGGAATGCCGACCGCGGACGCGATGGCATCGTCCTGGAGCGGCGCCAACAGCGCGGCGGCCGCCTGCTTCCAGTCTGAAAGGCCGTTGTCGCTCGCCCACTGCATCATGGTCAGCAGCGCGATCGAGTGGAGGCTGACCGGATCGAGGCCGAGATTGGTTCCAGAGCCGAGCACGCTGTCGCTTTCAGAGGCGATGCCGACCGCCGCGTGGGCGATCGCGATAGCACCGTCGACCGGGCCGAGCTGCAGCAGCGCCAGCGGCGCCTCTACGATGGGCGCGGCATCGCGCACATATTGCAGCACCTCGCCGGAGACCGACACCATGTGAATATCGGAATAGCGGGGAATCGGGTTCGAGGTGAGCGCGCCCCAAAAACCGTGAAGCTGATCGTAGCGGACTTCGGCGGCGAATTCGAACGGCATCGCATCGAACGCATAGGCCGGCTTGTCGTTGAGGGCGGCGATGTAGCCCGCAAGACCTCCACCCAGAGAATGTCCGGTCAGCGACACGTTCGACGTGGTCGCCCAGGTCTTGTAGTAGGCCTCCGCGTCCGGAAATTGCGTCGGCCAGCCGGTGAGACCGGCGCCGCCAAGCCACGCCGGAACATCGGCTACGCTGTCGGTGCCGCGAAAGGAGATGATCCGAGTGGAGGGATCGCCGGCGAGTTGGTAGGTTGCGGCCTCGAAATTGTCGGCAGTGGACGTCACGCTTCCCGCAATCAGCTCGTAGTTACCGATCCGTTCGAAGTTGACGACCAGCGCAGGGTTGACGCCCCTGTTGTACACGTCCATGGCCAGGACTGCGTTGATCAATGCGGCCGATGGCTGCTGCGTCATGATCCGATCCCCCCTTTTGGCGGCAGGTTTTTCCGCAAGGCTTATGCCCTCGAGGCATGGCGCTCCTTGCCGGAACCTCGCCCTGCGGCTGCTTCTCTAAGCAGCCTATCTCGTCTATTCTTTGTCAATCGGAATGACCCGAGCCAACGGCAGAGAACGAGACTGCGTGACATCGTTGCAAACACGGCCACACGCGACGATTGCAAACCATCATCCACCTGGCTGGTCGCGCGATCGTATGGTCGTTCCGCAGCACCGATGACACTGAAAAGTTAGCGTTCCGCTCGCCGCATGCGTGCGCTTCGATCCAGACAGCTTCATAGAAATGCGAGGAAGGCGCCATGACCGATGCAGTGGTGGACGATATCATGGCCGTGCTGCCGCCGCTGCTGCAGTCGCTCGAGGCGCTGTCCTACGTCGCGCGTTATCTGAATCCGCCGGACTTCGACCGTATCATGTCCGATGTCGGCACGCCGGATCAGGCCCTGCAGGCGGCGTGTGCGCAGCTCACGGCTTGGCCTGAGGAGTTTTCCGACGCGCGCGTTGCGTTCGATGGCGCGAGCGAAGCCGCACTTGCGGCCTTCGCCGGCCTGCGCACTGTCCAGCACGGAGACGGGGATCTGGTCGATGTCTTCCGCGCACTTCGGCACGGCCCGCGCGCGTTGGAGGCACTTTATCCGCTCGCTGGCAAGCTGCCGCCCGTGAGCGAGTTCTTCCTCGCCCAAGCTGCGCGCGACGATGACACGCTGAAGGAGCGCTTGAGCGGTCCGGCGGCCAAGAACACCGGCGTCTTTCACGATCATAATGACCGTGGCGAACGCGCCGGCTTCTCGCTCTACGTCCCGGAATACTACACGCCCGATCGACGCTGGCCGCTGGTGATGGCGCTGCATGGCGGCAGCGGCCATGGACGGGACTTCCTCTGGACCTGGCTGCGCGACGCCAGGAGCCTGGGCGCCATCGTAGCGGCTCCAACCGCTACAGGGCGAACCTGGGCCTTGATGGGCGAAGACACCGACAGCCCCAACCTCGCGCGCATTCTCGATCTCGTCCGCAGCCGCTTCAATGTCGATTTCAGCCGCATGCTGCTGACCGGCATGAGCGATGGCGGCACCTTCTGCTATGTCAGTGGGCTGGAACGCGCATCTCCCTTCACGCATCTGGCGCCGATCGCCACCACGTTTCATCCGCTGATGGCCGAACTCGCCGATCATGATCGCCTGCGCGGACTGCCCATTCGCATCACCCACGGCCGGCTCGATTGGATGTTTCCGGTCGAGGTCGCGCGGCATACCAGCGCTGCGTTGGCCAAGGCCGGCGCCGACGTCAGCTATCGCGAGATCGACGATCTCAGCCATTGCTATCCGCGCGAGATCAACAGTGAGCTTCTGGCGTGGCTCACCAAAGGGTGATCTTCACGTAGTGCCCGCTCACTTGGCCGATCGACAGTCAATAGCGACATAATCTCGGCGGATTTTTTCCGCATTGATGACCATTGAGCCGAACAGCGGGGGCGCCGCTTGACGCGGCCACGATGCCGCCAAGGAACGCCTATGCCCTCGCCGTCCGCACCCGTTTCCCAGCTCTCGCTGGCCCGCTCGCCCACCTCCGTCGTGCTCGTCAGCGGGGTGCAGCGCCTCGAAGTCACCCTCAAACTCACCACCGCCATTCTGGCGCTTGCGGCCGGCGTTTACACCTATCTCGGCGTCCGCGAGCTGTTGAACGGCAGCCCGACGACGGTCTTCTTCGCGGCCGTGATCTATTCAGTTGCCGTCTCGGTCGGCATCTACGCGTTCTGGGTGTTCATGATGCAGTTCATGCCGCACGTGACCAACGGGATCGGCCGCGGGCTGATGGCGGGCTGCATGCTGCTCGGCGCGCTGATGATCGTCGCAATGTCGTCGTGGCTGAATGCGTCCGCACTCGCCGGCGCCGCCGCGATCCAGCAGCATCTTTCGATCACCGTGCAGAACTACACGCGCGACCTCGATCAGGCCAACACCAATGCGATCGCGGCGCAAGGGCTGTTGCCGGACATTCAGCTCGCCTCCTCCCGGTTCGCCAAGCTCGCGGAGGCCGAGCGCGCGGGATCGCTGACGGGCACCGCCGGGTCGGGAACGGTGGTGCAGCTCCTGACCCAGATGTCGACCCAGCTCGATGGCCTCGGCCAGCAGGTCCAGGATTCGGCCAAGCGCGTCTCAGCGCTTTATGACCAGGGCAGCAAGAGCCTCGCCAAGATGCGCGAGCTGATCTCGGATCGCGGACCGATCGCCGCACGCAGTGACGCATTCTCGGCGGAGTCGCTGAACCTGATGGGCGTGATCGCCAACCTGCAACAGACCTCAGTGGCACCGGCGGTCAAACGCGCAGCGACATCGCTGTCATCGGGCTTCATTGCGCCGGCTGCCGGCGGCCGCAGCGGCGATCTCGCCGAGCGCCAGACCGCCGTCGTCGGCAAGGTCGAGAGCTCGATCGCCAGCCAAGCCGCCTCGCTGGCCGGCGCCGCCGACAAGATCCTGGCGATGCCGCGGGTCGAGACGGCGAGATTCCAGACGTTGTCTCCGGCCGAAGCCGTGCTCCGCTATGCCGGCGATTTCATCCCGAGTTGGGCCGGCGCGATCTCGATCGACCTGATGCCGGCGGTGCTGGTGCTCATCCTCTGTGTTGTACATGCCGCCATCCGCCGCGAGGGATTGCCGGCCGTCAACGCCTCCAACCTTACCGCCGGAGATCTGCTGGCAGCGCTGCAGGTAGCGCGCGAGGTCGAGGATGCGCGGCGCGCGGCTGCACCACGCAGCCCGGCGGCCGCATCGCAGGCGGAGCCTGGCGCGGAGGCATCTCCAGCCACGCCGGCCGCGGACGAGAACGTGACCTCCTTGTCATCGGCGCGCGGCGGGAAATAGGCGATGCGTGCGGCCGTCTCAGACCGGGTTCAGACCTGGCTTGCAGGCAATCTGGACGAGAGCATCCTGCGCTGGATCTTTCGTTTGGTGCTCGTTGTCGCCATCAGCGCGCTCGCAGCTGATCTCGCCGAACGCGCCGGCTGGGTCGCCAGCTCAGATCCATTGTCGCAGACGGAGGTCCGAGAGGATACGCCCATCACGGGCTCGCCGTCCGATTCACCGTCGATTTTGGCGCCGCTGATCAAGCGGCTGATCCCGCTACCGCAGCCTGATCCCGCGCTGGCGCGACCGATTACGTTCGAGCTGGGCGGCGGCGGGCGGCTGCTGGCCACCGGCACGATCACCGCCGGCAGTTCGCAGGCCTTCGCCGCTGAAGTCGAACGGCACGGCGAATACATCAAGACGGTGGTCCTGAACTCGCCCGGCGGCTCGGTCGCCGATGCGCTGGCGATGGGACGGCTGATCCGCGGGCGAAATTTCGCAACCGAGGTCGAAGCCGGAAAGTATTGCGCCTCGTCCTGCCCGCTCGTGCTTGCCGGCGGGACCGAGCGTCGGGCGGGCGAACGCGCCGTGATCGGCGTGCAACAGGTCGCCGCTGTGCGGTCCGCGAACGCAGCGACACGCGACGAGATGAGCGTGGCGCAAAATATTTCCGCGCGAGTCGAGCGCTATCTGGCCGATATGGGCGTGAAGCTCGACGTATGGATGCACGCGATGGAGACGCCGCATGACAAGCTGTTCATCTTCAAGCCGGAGGAGCTGAAAGCGCTCAATCTGGTCACGTCAGGGCCGAATTCGGCACCCGAAAAAGCGCGCACTTAGCGCCTTAGCTGAGGACGAGGTCGACGCGGCGCGGAACCATCATCCGATGTCGGCGTTATTGGCCGTCACTGGAGGAGTTCCGTCATGCAGACCTTCTTGGGGATGATCCTGGGTGCGCTGCTCTTGGGCTTTGGCGTCTATATCTACGATTCCATGCAGACGTCGGGGGTCGCCAACGGTCAGACCGCGGAGACGCATCGCACGATCGTAAACTGGGACGTCGCCGCTGCGAACTGGCATGCACTCAAAGAGCGCGCGCACGATGACTGGGTTCGCATCTCGTCCAAATAGCTCGGCAGAGTAACTCAGCAGGGCAACTTGGCAGCGTAAATTAGCGAAGTAACGTTGCAAGGCTTCTCAAGACGCAAGGCGCCATCGCGGAATGCGATGGCGCCTTCGTTATGTGCAATCCTCACTTTGCGCCCTTTGCCTGACGCGCATCGGCGATCACCTGCTCGAACTGCGCCATGGTGAGAACGCCCGGCACCCTGAATTTCCCGACAATGAAGGACGGCGTCCCGCGGAAGCGCAAGCCGCGAGCTTGTGCGTCGTTGCGCGCCAGCATGGCGTCGATCGCCTTGGCCTTGTCGGCAAGATCGCGCTTCGCGCGATCGATGTCGATCCCGGCACCGGCGAGGATCTCGTCGATCCTGGATTCCGTCAGCTTCGAATTGGTGCCGATCAGCGCATCGTGCGCCTGGACATACTTGTCCTGATATTTGCAGGCGAGCGCCATGCGCGCAGCCGCCACCGAAGCCGGCCCCAGAATCGGCCACTCCTTCAACACCCAACGCACCTTGCCGTCATCGTGCACCACCTGCTGCAGTTCCGGCTCCAGCTTGCGGCAATACGGGCAGTTGTAGTCGAACCATTCGACGATGGCGATGTCGCCATCGGGATTGCCCACCACCGGGGCCTCGGGATCGCGCAGCACCGAGGCTTCGTCCGGCTCGTCAGCGTCCTGCGCCATGGCGATGCGCGGTCTGAACGGCAGGGTGAAAGTACCGGCCGCCAGCAAGGCCAGCACGCTGCGCCGGCTGGTGGCAGGGACGATGCGATCGGAAACCTGTCTCACAGCCGTCTCCATTTCGCCTAGCCCCAGATCTGCAGCAGGCTGTGCGTCAGCATATAGAGCGCAACGGCCGTGATCACGACAGAAAAGACGATGTTCAAGGCGCCGCGCCGCTCCGACAGCCGGCGCGCCGACCACGTGCCGGCTATGCCGCCGAGAATGCCGCCCGCAATGAACAGCCCGGCGAGATCCCAGGCGACCAAGCCCGACCAGGCATAGCTCGCCGCGGTGGTCAGCCCGAACGTGGTCACCGCGACCAGCGAAGAGCTGACCGCGTTCATGATCGGCATGCCGGTTGCCGCCATCAGCGCCGGCACAATCAGAAAGCCGCCACCGATACCGAAAAATCCGGACAGCGAACCGGTCGCGAGACCGAAACCGATCACGGCCGGAAGGTTGGCCATGCTCATCTTGACGTCGGGGATGCCGACCCGGGCGCGGGTCTTCAGCATCAGCATCGAGATCACGAGCATCACCAGCGCGAACAGCGCGAGCAGCTTCTGGCCGTCGATCATCTTGCCGAGCAACGAGCCGAAGAACGCGCCGATGATGCCGGCCACGGCAAAGACCGCAGCAATCGGCCAGATCACGGTGCCACCGCGGGCGTGATTGAACAGGTTGACCGCCGCATTGGTCGCGACCGCAATTGCGCTCGAGCCGATCGCGATGTGCGGCTCGGGCACGCCGACCACATAGACCATCAGCGGCACGGCCAGCACGGAGCCGCCGCCGCCGACCAGCCCGAGCGAGAAGCCGACCATCGCGCCGCAGATGAGTCCCAGGATGCCTTGTGTCGTCGAGATCATCGCAGCAGCAGGCTCATGTCTTGAAATGAAAGGCAAGTCTGCATCAGCGGAGCAGCAATGTGACCGCGAGCGGAGCGAGAAAGGAGGTGACCAGCGCGTTGAGGGCCATGGCGATGCCGGAAAAGGTGCCGGCCAGTTGATCGACCTGAAAGGCGCGTGCGGTGCCGATGCCGTGCGCGGCGAGACCGGCCGCGAAGCCGCGGGCCCGGAAATCGGTGATGCCGGTCCGGTTCATCAACGGCGTGACGATGATCGCGCCGATGATACCGGTGAACACCACCGCCACCGCTGTCAGCGACGGGTCGGCATGCAGCGATTCGCTGATGCCCATCGCGACGCCCGCCGTTACCGATTTCGGCGCCAGCGACAGCACCACCTCGCGCGGCAGGCCGAAGGCTTCGGCCAGCCACACCGCCGAGACGATCGCGGTGATCGCGCCGACGATCAATGCGGCCAGCATCGGCAGAATCGCCTGCGCGACCAGTTTGCGGTTCTGGTAGAGCGGCACGGCCAACGCCACGGTCGCAGGCCCGAGCAGGAAGTGGACGAACTGCGCACCGGCGAAATAGGCCGTATAGGGCGTGCCGGTCAGCAGCAGGAATGCGGCGATGATCCACATCGCATGCAGCACGGGATTGGCGAGCGGATGCCGCCGCGTGCGCAGCGAAATCGCATCCGTGAACGCGTAGACGACGAGCGTCACCGTCAGCCAGAGCAGAGGCGACTGCGAAAGATAGACCCAGAGCGAGAACGGGCTGCTGCTCGTCATGGCTTGGCTCGGCCCCGCGCCAGCCACCGGCTCGTCGCCACGAACACCGCGACGGTGGCGAGCAGCGTAATCACGACCGACAGCAGGAGCACCGCCGCGATCGCGAGGCCATGGGCCGCGATGATATCGAGCCTCTGCACCACGCCGACCCCGGCCGGCACGAACAGCAGCGACAGATTGGCAAGCAGCACCCGGCTAACGTCCTCGACGCCGTCCTTGGCGCTCGTGGGGTCCCGGACGAGCGGCCCGATCGCCAGCCACTTGCTGCGGTCGCGCAGCAACAACAACCCGAGCAGCAACGCCAGCCCGAGCACCGGTCCCGGCAGTGGCAGCGCGACGGAGCGGACCACGGCTTCGCCAATCAGCTGGCACAGCAGAATAAGACTGAGACTCGCAATCATCGTCGATCTGTCGGACGCGCCGCCGATCGCAGCGCGCCCGCTCAAGAAATTCACTCAAGACGTTCACATGACCGCAGCCGGCTGTCACGATCCGGCCGCTTGGTCAATGGGCCGATCAGGCCGCTCCTTTCAGGCGCTTGGTGCATTCGCTGTAGTAGCCGCCGCCCTTCTGGATCCACTTCAGCCCGCCATTGCCGTTGCTGGCCTTGTTGGCGTTGTACTGGTCGACGCAGGTATGCATGCGCGCTTTGCCAGGAGTCTCCTTGGCATATTTCGGATCGACAGCCGAGGGGAATACGGCGTTGCCGACTGCAGCCGGCGCCGCAGGAGCAGCGGCAGGGGCGGCCTCCTTCGCTTGCTTCGCCGGCTTGGCCTCGGCGGCAGGCGCCGCCGCCGGAGCGGCAGCAGGCGCAGCTGCGGGAGCCGCCGCCGCGGCATCGGCACCGCACTGCGCCTTGCGGAAGTCATTCCATTTCTGGCCGTTGAGCGTGCCCGCCTCCTTGGCCTGCTTATACTTGGCGCTGCATTCCTGCATCGTGAGCGCCTGTGCTGGCGCGACGACGGCGAAAGCCGCCAAGCTCGAAACGGCGGCAATCAATAATTTGGCTTGAAAGGTCATCCTTGGTCTCCCTGAAGGGCATGACGAATGAGATCCCGATTGTAGCCACGGGCAAGGGGGGTGACCAAGCCGCGGCGGTATCCCGCGGCGAAAATATAGTCGGGCGGAATCCATATCCCGCATTGCGTCATTCATGTACCGTTCAGTATCGAAAGCTGAGCCTTCACGCTTTCGCCACACAAGGGTTTCGACATGACTCTCACCACCCGTCTGGCTATCGCCGCTTTTGCCTCGCTCCTGCTCGCCGGCCCCGTCTTGGCGCAATCGACCACGACGGCTCCGGCCAAGACCGAGGCTCCCGCCTCGGACAAGGCTGCGCCAGTGGAGAAGAAGGCGCGCAGCGCCGCCTCGCTCGAATGCTCGAAGGAAGCCGACGAGAAGGGCCTGAAGGGCAAGGAGCGCCGGAAATTCCGCTCCGCCTGCAAGAAAGAAAAGGCCGCGGGCGGCGCCGCCGAGACCAAGACCGACGCCAAATCCAAGTGATCAGCTGATCAAGTGAGCCTGGGGCGGCGGATCTGACGTTCTCCACTGATGACCCCGCCGCCCGAGCGTCCTCCAAGCACGATCCCGGAGCGCGGCCACCCGTCTCCGGGGCGGATTCATGTTGCCGGCTGCAACGGCCTGCATTGCTGCTCCGCAGCCGCGATAATTGTTCGCAAACGCGGGATTTGGCATAAGGCGGCGTGCGCCAAATCATCTCCTCCCTCCCGATCGATCTGCCCAGCCGCGCCAAGACCTTGAGCGCGATCGAGACGCTCGCCATCGGCACCGCCGGCGGCCTTGTTTTTCTCTTTGCCCACCTGCCGGGCGGCCTGATCTCGGGCGCGATGGTCGCGACGGGAATCGCAGCGATTGCCGGCCGGCCGCTCGCGGTGCCGGCGATCGTCACCCAGACCTTGCTCCTCCTGCTCGGCATCTCCATCGGCTCGGTCGTGTCGCGCGACCTGATCAATCATGTCAGCGCCTATCCCGTCACCATCGGCCTGCTCGCGCTCGCGACGTTCTGCTCGACCTTCGCTTCCAGCCTGTATCTGCAGCGCATTCACGGCTGGGACCGCACCTCGGCCTTCCTCGCCGGCAGCCCGGGAGCGCTGTCGCAGATCACCATCCTCGCGGTGGAGCGCGGCGCCGACCTGCCGGCGATCGCGGTGGTGCAGACCCTGCGCGTCATCATCCTGACCGCCGCGCTGCCGCTGGTCTTGGCGATCGCCGGCGTCACGCCCTCGTCCTCGCCGGCCATGGCCATGCCGGTTGCGTCGGCGCTCGGGCTCGCCGCCATGCTGGTCGGCTCGCTTGCCGTCTCGGTGCTGCTGCAGCTGATCAAATTTCCGGCCAGCTGGCTGTTCGGCGCGATGCTCGGCGCCGGCCTCCTGCACGGCCTTGGCTGGGTCGACGGCGGCCTGCCGCCCTGGATGCGCGGCGTGGCACTGATCGGCATCGGCGCCCTGATCGGCAGCCGCTTCGCCCGCATGCGGGTCAAGACGCTGCTCGGCCACGTCCATGCCGCGCTCGGCTCGTTCGCCGTCGCCGTGATGATCTCGGCGCTATTCGTGGTCCTGATCGTGCTGACCACGCATGTGCGGTTCTCCGACGCCATCGTCGCCTTCGCGCCCGGCGCCATGGACGCCATGATGGCGCTGGCGCTGACCTTGCACATCGACCCGATCTTCGTCGGCGCGCACCATCTGTCGCGCTTCGTGTTCGTCACCATCGCCACCCCCGGCATCGTCCATCTGTTCGGACGGCCGCAGGACGATGTGGACGACTAAGCCCTGAGCGCGGTGCCGCGAATGCCCCAGGCCGCGATCGCGGCGATCAGCAGCGAGATCAGCACGCTGTAGCCGGCGAGCGACAGGCCGAGGAAGCGAAACTGCACCTCGTCGCAGCGCACCACTTTCACGCTATCGAGCCGCTCCAACAGGCTGCTGGCGCTGCCGAGATTGCCGACCGGCCCGGTGCATTCGGTCGGGCCCGGCCAGAAGCCCCATTCGACGCCGGCGTGGTACACGCCGAGCCCGGCATTGCCGAGCGCAGCCAGCGCGATGAGCACGATCCCCGCCACCAGCAGTCCGCGCGGCGCGACGCTTCCCGCCAGCGCCAGCAGCAGCCCGAGCGGCACGATCGCGTAATAGGCATAGCGCTGCTTCAGGCAGAGTTCGCAGGGCTGCAGGCCCCAGACCAGCTGCATGTACCAGGCGCCGGCCAGGGCCGCGGCGGCAATGCCGGCGGCGAGCAGCGCCGCGGTTACGGCCGGGTTCAGCACACGGGAGGCCGGGCGCGCCAGCGCTGAGGTCTCGGTCACCACCTTCGTCTCCTTCGGCTGCGGTCCATTGCCCGCGTCCTAACTCTGCGGCGCGATCCTGTCGAGATCGGGAACAATCACGTCCGCGCGGGTTGACCCTGCCCGGCCGCCCGCTATAGTCCGCCCGCTTCGCCACCCCCGGCCACGGGGAGCCGCGAATGCCCCTGTGGCGGAACTGGTAGACGCGCTCGACTCAAAATCGAGTTCCGCAAGGAGTGCTGGTTCGATTCCGGCCAGGGGCACCAACTAGGCTGTTCAAGCCCGTTCCAAAACGTCCGCAATCGTTCGCGCAGTGCTTGGAAGCCCTTGAAAAATAGGCACTTCCGCGTACATTCTGGTTCGTCACCGTTTGTTCTCCTCCGATCGCAGCCGCCCGATTTGCTGGTATTTTTGCTGGTATCGGGAGAACAAACGTTCACGGCGACTTTCGCTTTTCCGGATGAAGGAATTGAGCAAATGGCCGGCAAGAACGACGGCGCGTGCGCCAATCCCAAGCAGATCAGGACCGACGTCGACTGCCGCGCCGCCCGACCCAAATTCGACAATGGCGCGTGGAGTCCCGCCAAGCTTTCCGACGTGACCGGCGGCTGGCTCTATCTCTTCGTCACGCCGGACGTGAGCAGGCCCGGCAACGCTGCCTCCAAGCTCTGGCGGATGGACTACCGTTTCCACGGTCGCCAGAAAACATACTCCATCGGACCTTACGGCAACGGCAAGGATGGCACGTTCTCGCTCGCCGATGCGCGGCGCGAGCGCGACAAAGCCAAAGACCTGCTGAAGGACGGCAAGGACCCGAGCACCGAGAAGCAGCTCGATAAGCACAGGCAGGCGGCTGCCCGGCCTTTCGGGCAATGGGCCGACGAGTGGCTCGCGAAGAAGAAGTTGGAGAAAGTCAAACGCGGCAGGATCGTCGCGGTGCGCGATCCCAAGACCATCGAGGTGCTTGAGCTGCGCGTCGGCTACGTCAAGTCTCGCTTCGGCAAGCTGTGCAGGCAGGACATCAAGCGTCCGGACGTGCTCGCTTTCATGCGTTCATACGAAGCCGAGGGAAAGCTGGAAACCCGCGACCGCGTGCGCAGCATCGGCGAGCAAATCTGTGACTACGCCGATGTCGAAGGCGACGGCTACAATCCATTCCGCAACCTGAATGGGCAGATGATTGCCAACATTTCGACGCCGCGTCCCGGCGTCACTGAACCACGCGACGTGACGCGCGTCTTCAAGCTCATCAACGCACCGTGGACGAGAGCGAGGTTTAGTGACGTTGTCGGCCTTGCCTTGCGCTTCGACGCGCTGACCATTCCCCGCCCCGGGATGGTCAATGAAATGGAGTGGAGCGAGGTCGATTGGGATACAGAACGTTGGACTGTTCCAGCCGCCAAGATGAAGACCGGTTGGGACCATGTCGTGCCTTTGTCACGGCAAGCACTTGCAATCCTGCGCAGCGTTCAGAAGCTGACCGGCCATCGCCGGTACGCGTTTTCCTGCTCGAAGGACGCGCCACTTTCAAACAACACGCTCAACAAGCGCTTGCGGCTGCTTGGCATTGACACCAAGTCTGACCATTGTGCGCATGGATTCCGGACCACCTTCTCGACCTTGTCTCACCACGAAGAGATCAAGGACGCCAAGGCATGGGATGGCGATGTCATCGAGCTGCAGCTTGCGCACCTCGATAACTCGACTGTGGAAGGCCTCTACAAGAAGCACGGACCGCTTGCGCTGATCGGTTCGCGCACGAAGCTGATGCAGCATTGGGCTGATCGGATCGACTACTGGCTCGATCCCAAGAAGGTGACGCCGATCAAGGGAGGCGCGCTTGCTTGAGTCACCTAAAGGCGACCATTCCGGGTCGCCTGCATCGATATCGCAAGAACCGGTGGTTGCGGGGAGGCGCAACCACCGGTACCAACATTCAGTTCGGGTTGCGATCTGACCAAAACCACCTCTTGCGTCCCGAACGCAGTGAGTATCTTCTAAGTAATTGATTTTTCTCGTTGTGACGGCCCCTCTGTCCCGTTTTGTTCACGCTCGTTTCACCCAATTCGTTGCGATTTCGTTGCGGCGTCTCGAGCGAGAACGGCGGACATCATCCCGATAGCAAAGATGGGTTTGCGGACCCATAGCTGAAAAGATCGATCGTCGCGCCGTCGACCGCTATATCGACCACTGTCGGCCCTCTTGCCGCGAGGGCCTCGCTGAGGATGGCGTCAACTTGGTCGACTTGCGTAACGCGCTTGCCCGGACAACCAAATCCGCTGGCGAGAGCGACAAAGTCGAGGCCGGGCAGGTCGATCCCGGGCGGACGATGCGTCTGCATCAGCTGACTGAAGGCCCGCATCGCCCCATAGCCGGAATTGTTCATGATCACGAAGGTGATCAGCAACTTGTGTTGCGCGGCGGTCCAGATCGCCTGGATACAATACATCGCCGACCCGTCGCCGATCAGAGCGACGATGCGACGGCCCGGCCGCGCCAGCGCCACGCCGATTGAGGCCGGCAGGCTGTAACCGAGCCCGCCGCTTGCCATGGTGTAGAAGCTGTCCGCCCCGCGCATCGGCAGGAATTGCTGGATGGCTGGACGATGCGACGGCGCTTCCTCGACCACGATCGCATCCGGCGGCATCAGCGCCGACAGCCGGCTCAACGCATAGGCTGGAGGAATCGGGTTTTGCGCGGCGGGAGCGGCAGGCCGCGTCCGTGCGGCCGGCACCTCGCGCGTCGCGATGTCGGGCAGCGCCAAGCGAAGCGCAGTGAGCGCTTTCGGGAGCGTGCTGATGATGGTGTCGCCGACAGCCGCGGAGGCAGCCTCGGTCGGGTCGTCGGTGATCTGCCAGACCGGCGTTCCGTCGTCGAGCAATTCGCATTGGCCCTCAACGTGAAAGGTGAACACCGGCGCGCCGACCACCACGATCAGATCGGCGCTGCGCAAGGCGCGGGCGAGCCCTCCTGGCGCAGCCGGAAGGAAGCCGGCGAATTGCGGATGCAACTCCGGAAAGCTCGAACGGCTCGACATCGGACTAGCCCAAACGGTCGCCCTCGCCTGTTCGGCGAGCACGACCATCGCATCGACGCAGCCGTTGCGATCGATCTCGGGGCCGACAACAAAGGCAGGCTTGCTGGCCGCTGCAATGGCTGCGCCGAGCCGGGCGATCGCCGCCGGATCGGGCGCAAACTCCGTTGCGATGTGGCGCACCGGCGGCGCGACGGCTGGCCGCGCCCAATCATCCGACGGCACCGACACGAATGTCGGACCGCGCGGATGCTGCATGGCGGTGAGGAAGGCCTGCGCAATGGCCGCGGGCACATCTTCCGCCCGCGCAGGTTCCGAACTCCACTTCACATAGGGCTTCGGAAACTGCTCGGCGTCCTCGGCGAAGAGATAGGGCCGCATCCGCAGCAGGCTGCGCGCCTGCTGGCCCGCTGTGACCACCATCGGCGTCTTGTTGCGAAACGCGGTGAAGAGATTGCCGAGGGCATGGCCGAGCCCGGCCGCCGAGTGCAGGTTGACGAAGGCCGGACGCCCCGTCGCCTGAGCATAGCCATCGGCCATGCCGACGACGCAGCCTTCCTGCAAGCCGAGCACGTAATCGATGTCGTCAGGCCAATCGCCGAGAAAGGCAAGCTCGGTCGAGCCCGGATTGCCGAAGACACGATCGACACCGAAGGAACGAAGCACGCCGAGGGTTGCTTCCCGAACCGTCAGGACTTTTGAATTCATGGGTTGATTTCCTGGCATGCTTCGCCGTGTCGTGACGCGATCAGAAGGGATAGTGCTGCGCCTGGGTCTCGATGGTGATCCAGCGCAGATCGGTGAACTCGGCGATCCCGGCCTGGCCGCCGAAGCGGCCGTAGCCAGATCCCTTCACGCCGCCGAATGGCATCTGGGCCTCGTCATGCACGGTCGGTCCGTTGACGTGGCAAATGCCGCTTTCGATGCGCTGCGCCACAGTCAATGCCCGCGCGACGTCGCGGCCGAAGACGGCCGCCGAGAGGCCATACTCGGTGTCGTTGGCAAGACGCACCGCATCATCCACGCCGCGCGCGCGGATCACCGAGACGACGGGACCGAAACTCTCCTCGGTGTAGATGCGCATGCCCGGGACGACGCGGTCGAGCACGGTCGCCGGCACGACCGTTCCGGCCCGCTCTCCGCCCGCAAGCTTGACGGCGCCCTTGCCGATGGCGTCATCGATCAGCGCAACGACGTGCCTGGCCGGCGCCTCGTCGATCATCGAGCCGATGACCACCGGACCGGAGCGCGGGTCGCCGGCCGGAAGCGCGCTGGCCTTCTTTGCGAGCTTTTCGACAAAGGACGCGGCCACCGCCTCGTCGACGATCACGCGCTCCGTCGACATGCAGACCTGGCCCTGGTTGATGAAGGCCCCGAACGCCGCGGCGGCGACCGCGGCATCGAGATCGGCATCATCGAGCACGACCAGGGGCGCCTTGCCGCCGAGCTCGAGCAGCACCGGCTTGAGGTGGCGGCCGGCGAGTTCGGCGATGACGCGGCCGACCCGGGTCGAGCCGGTGAAGTTGATCCGCCGCACCGCCGGATTGGCGATGAGACGTTCCACCACCGCCGGCGCATCGGCCGGCGCGTTGGTCAATACATTGACGACGCCGGGCGGAAAGCCTGCGTCCCTGAACACCTCTCCGATCAGCCGGTCCGTTCCCGGACAGATCTCGGACGCCTTGAGCACCACCGTGTTGCCGCGGGCGAGCGGCGTCGCCACGGCGCGCACGCCGAGAATGATCGGCGCATTCCACGGCGCGATGCCGAGGCACACGCCGGCCGGCTGACGGACGGCCATCGCGAGACATCCCGGCTTGTCGGACGGGATCACTTCGCCCGCGACCTGCGTCGTCAGCGACGCCGCCTCACGCAGCATGCCGGTTGCGAGCTTGACGTTGAAGGCCGACCAGACCTCGGTGGTGCCGATCTCGGCCATCTTGTTCCGGATGAAGGCATCGCGCTTGGCCTCGAGCGCATCGGCGGCCTTCAGGAGCAGACCGCGCCGTTCGTTCGGCCCGAGCGCCGACCACGCGGCAAGCGCGGCGGACGCCGCCGCCACCACAGCGTCGGCGTCGGAAACCGTCGCAGCGGCCGCGCGGCTCGCGACCTCCTGCGAGAGCGGATTGCGCCGCTCGAACACCTTGCCGGTCGAACCGACCTGGTCCTGCCCGTTGATGAGAAGATTGACGTCCATGATAACATCCCTGATGTTTGTGGCTGGGCTCAGCCAAGCAGCCGCGATTTGCTGGTTTCGTGCGCGAAGCCGAGCGCGATCATCGCCGCCAGCGCGAGCGCGACGTAATATGCTGCGATCGCGTAGGTGGAGCCCGTCTGCGCGAACAGGCTGGTGGCGACGAGCGGGGCGATACCGCCCCCGAGCACCGTGCCGAGCTGCTTTCCGATCGACACGCCGGTGAAGCGGATGCGGGTCGGAAACAGTTCCGGGAAGTAACTCCCCTCGGTGCCGAACATCAGCGGATGGATCACGCCCGCGGCCAATATCACCGCAGCGGTCACCAGCAAGGCGTCACGGCTCGCGATCGCACCGTAGAACGCAAACATCGAGATGGCTGCGAGCACAACGCCGGCCAGGAACAGCCGCTTGCGGCCGATCCGGTCAGACCAGGCGCCGATCAGCGGCATGGTCACGAGCCCGACGAGATTGGCGAACAGCACGGCTTGCGTGATCACGTCCTTCGGAACGCCGAGCTGGCGCGTTGCAAACGAGATGGTGAAGATGGCCGTCAGGTAGAAATAGGAGGTCTGCGCCATCTCGGCGAAGAACACGATGAGGATCGCCCGCCAATGCTCCTTCACCGCCTCGACGACAGGGGCGGATTCAACCGCCTTCGCCTCACGGAAGGTTGCGCTCTCCTCGATGTGCAGGCGCATGTAGACGCCAAGCGCGACGAGCACCGCGCTGATCAGGAACGGAACGCGCCAGCCCCATGACAGCAGATCCGCCTCCGGCAGCCGCGAGATCGCGAGCGCGGCGAACGAGGCCAGCACGACGCCGACGGGGCCCGCGGCCTGGATCACCGCGGCAGAGAAGCCGCGCCGGTGGCCGGGCGCCGTCTCGATGGCCATGAGGATCGCCGCGGTCGATTCGCCGCCGAGCGCAAAGCCCTGGAGAAAACGCAGCACGACGAGCGCGATCGTCGCGGCCACGCCTGCACTGGCGTAGGTCGGCAGCAATCCGATCGACATGGTCGCAAGGCCCATCATGAGCAGCGTGCACAGCAGGACGGATTTGCGGCCCAGGCGATCACCGAAATGTCCGAACACGATCCCGCCGAGCGGACGCGCCAGAAATCCGACGGCGAACGTCGCGAACACGGCGATGGTCGCGGTAATCTGATTGAACTTCGGGAAGAACAACTTCCTCGAATGCTCCTGTCGTCACGTTTTCCTCCTCCGTTGTCGTTGTTTGTTGTTCTTGTGTTTGTTGTTCTTGCCCGTGCGGCCACGGATTGGATGTGGCCGCGGAAAGAGATCAGCTTGCCAGCCGTGCACCGTCGCTCGCGCCGTGCCCGAGCGCGTGGGCGAGAACGCGTCCGATCGTCCCGGCCTGTGCTGCGCTGCCCCGCCAGGCCACGATCTGGTCTGGACGGATCAGGGCGAGGTCCGCCTCGTAGAGATCGCGCAGCGACTTCGGCAGCGTGACCAGTTTGACGTCGACGCCGAGCATGCGGACAGCATCCGTAACCGCAGCATGGGCCGACACGACGTCACCGAACTGGAGCAGCGTCCACTCGAATCCGAACAGGTCGTACAAGGACACGCCGTCCTCCAGCCACGCATGCGGTGCACGGCCGCCGGGACAGGCGCTCGGAACGTAGACGTTTGCGGCATCCGGCGGCGGCTGGCTGCCATCGGAGACGATGATCGGCGAGCCGTCGTAACGTCCGCCGAAGGTGACGCCGGGAATGTTGAACTCGGCACGGGCGTGCCGCTCGAGATAGACGCCGGCGGTCCGCCGCGCCTCGCCGCCCGCGTCCGTGGCGTCCTCGATCTCCGGCGCAGGCGCGAACAGGCCCAGGGAGTCGGCGAAGCGGCGCGCATAATCGGTGTTGCGAAGCGCCACCGGACGCCGCTCGGTCTCATAGCTGTCGAGCAGCCCGGCCGGGCTCACGCCCTTGACGACGCTCGCGAGCTTCCAGCCGAGATTGACCGCATCCTCGATCGCGGTGTTGTAGCCGAGACCTCCGGTCGGCGTGAACAGATGCGCCGCATCGCCGCCAAGGAACACCCTGCCCCGTTGCATGGCAGTCGCGACCAGCGCGTGGCCGGCGGTCCAGGTCAGGAACGACAGCACTTCGCAATCGATCGGCGCGCCGCAGGCGCGCTGGAACGCCGCCTTGGCCTCGTTGGCCGTGATCGCGCTCTCGTCTTCGCCGGGCCGGAGCTGCGTGTGGAACGCGAATTCGTCGCGCCCGTTCACGGAGGCCATGAAGGCGCGGCGATCACCGTTGAAGCAATTGTACATCCACGCCTTGGCGTGCGGGACGCTGGCGTAGAACTCCGGCGAACGGAGATAGACGGCCAGCATGCGGCCGCCCATGAAATCGCGCTGTGTCCCGGTCTCGCCGCCATAGGCGATGCCGAGCGACTGCCGCACCATCGAGCGCGGCCCGTCGGCGCCGACCAGGAAATCGGCCCGAACCCGCATGCGGCTGTTATCATCGAGACATTCGATCTCGCCGACAATGCTGTCGTCGCTTTCGACGTAGCTGACGAGCCGGTGGCCGTAATTGAGCTTTATTCCAGGGAGCCGTTCGGCGTGGCGGCGCAGCACCGCCTCCACATATTTCTGCGAGACGCGATGCGGCAGCTCCGCGGCACTCCAGGAGCCGGACAGACCCTTGACGAGCTCACTCGCGCGTGACGACGACGGCAATGCAAACCGCGCCAACTCATAACCGGTGTAGCGGGTGAAATACGCGACGTCGGTCGGATAGTCGGCGGGCAGGCCTTCGCGCCTGATCTCGTCGGCAAAGCCCAGCCGGCGATAATGCTCCATCGAGCGCGCCTGCGTTGCATTGGCTTGCGGATTGAAGGCGGTGCCCGGCTTTTCATCGACCAGCAACGCGGACACGCCGCGGCGGCCGAGTTCGTTGGCCAGCATCAGCCCGCAAGGGCCCCCGCCCACGATAAGCACCGCGGCCGTCAGACGTGTTTCCAAGACGCTTCTCCCTACCAGCATTATCTTGCATGGTAAGGTCGCCTGACGATATCGTCAAGTAACCTGACTATTCGACGTCGTCGAGCGTGTCGAACTGCGCGCCATAGACGGCCAGTCCTTTCAGGATCGCATCCATCGCGGCCTTGCCGAGCTCGGCACGCATCTCCTGCTCGGCGATGTCGACGGCATCGCGGAACGAGTCGAGCCATTTGCGTCCGGCCGGCGTGAACATGACGATGCGCGCGCGCCGGTCGGTCGGATCGGCGATGCGGTCCACCAATCCGAGCTCGGCGCATTGATCGACCAGTTCGCCCATCGCCTGCTTGCTCATCGACGCGCGGCGGGCGAGCTCCGTGAGCCGCGTCCCCTCCACATCGAGATTGCGGGTGAGACTGACGTGGGCGATGCGCGTCTTGTCATGCCCCCGCTCGCTCATCAATTCGAGTACGCGGCCTTCGAAGCGCCGCACCGCGTTGTTGAGCAGGCGGCCGACATTGGCATGCCGCCACGCCGTCCCGGATGTCCTGGATTTCAATGGATATGCCTTCTAGGTCCGAATGCCGGGACTGTATGACCTATTTCAGCGTATGCATCCAGATCCGCCCTCCCCGAATGTTCGGCTACTCTCCGAAGGCGAAGGCCACACGTTCGAACCGTGTCGGGTGCGCCAGCCAATAGATAGCTCTCTCGGAAGCCGGGCTGAGCCCGGAGCACGTCCCCTAGCTACTCCAGAGTTGCGTTCAGCGCGAAAGGCGCCATCGCCCGGTTGCGTTTGGTCGTTAGAAGCCAATTGATTTGCTTGAGTAGCGAACCTGGGTTCCTGACGCCGTCGATCGAGGCAAGTGCGGCGCGTAGATTTCGGGCTGGTTAGGCCTTGGGGCTCTTGAGCCTCACGCCCTCGCCTTTTTGGTCCGCATCGAGAAATTCTATGCCGGCTTTGACCAAAGCTTCCTGAACGGCCTGCACTGTACTTATCCGCGAATCCACAACACCGCCCTCAAGCCTTGCAACGGCGTTCAGGGACACGATCGCCTTGTCCGCGAGTTGCTGCTGGGACCAGCCAAGCAACGCCCTAGCAGCCCGAATTTGTCGAGAGGTGATCATGAGATCACCATCGACCCCTCAGCAAAAGCGCCACTATAAGGTTATAAATGCACCTCTTAAGGGTATTATATACCCGTATAGGAATGAAATCTCATGTGGATAGCTGTGAGATGTTCGAACTGAGCCGACCGCGCAATTTCCGGGTGCATATGTTGCCGTCCATTGAGGATGCCTGAGCAATGAAGACCCCATCGTCTCAACCGTCTTACAAGACTCAGACCAAAGTCGGTTCTCACTCTGGCCGCTGCGATGGCGACAATCCTAACAAGGCTTCTAGACGCTCAACTTCAGACCTCGCCAACATACGGTTCAAGGCAACCGATGACGATTTAGGCTTGATCGTGTTGGGCAGGCAATTCGAAGAGGCTATTGCCAAGATACAAGCGTTAGACGATCCGGCATCACCAGACCATCTCGAACGAATTGAAACCATGCTCGCTAGTCTAGCGCCCATTGAGCAGGCCATTATGGCCACACCGGCACGAACTATAGCCGGTCTGGGCGTAAAAGCTCGTCATGCAGCCTACGTCAATTCTGAACACTGGAATGCGCCGATTGACGAGATCGACTGGGATGCTCAGGCCGTTCGCTCCTTGATTGATGCGGTGTGCGACGTGGCCTCCATACCATTCTCCTTGGGGTCGAACTCCGAGGAAGAAAAATAGTCGGGCCGTCCAGATCTTTCTGCCGTTCAAATTTCGATGGAAGGAATGGAGCGAATGAGCATCGTGTCGATCATGGCCGCGATCCTAGAAGAGGAGTTACGAGAACATGGTATCCGCGGACTAACCCAACGCGACCTTGAAACGATCGTCCACAGCATGATCGAGCGCACCGCCGAACTCGAAACACACATCCAGCAGCGTCATCTGGGATTACGCCTGGATGATCAGAACTGAGGGACCGTTAATGTGTTGCGGACCGCTTTCGAGCCGTGGAGGAGAGAGAGTGTCCGCAAATCGGCACAGAATATCTGTTTTTGAATAGTTAGATTAGTTGCGCTTTGGCAGTTCCACGGAGCTACTCCCAAGCCAATTGGCGGACTGGGCGGAAGCAGCCGGACGACCGGAGCCATGCCAGAATGGAGGTTGCGAGGCCGATAGTCGCAATACGCTCGGCTCGGGCGACGAGAAGGATGGTGGTCATTTGAGGAAAATGACGAAACAATTGGCTCATCAACCTCTCACAATCGCGGGTTCGCATTCCCTGGCAAACTCATACCATCAAGCGGAAGCGCAGGGGGACGGCGCGCGGCGAGGTCGGCTATGATTTGTGCTGAACCCATGGCGAGGGTGAAGCCCAAGGCGCCTTGCCCGACATTCAGCAGCAGATTGGAGAGCGGGGTCGGCCCGAGTATCGGCAAGCCGGTCGGGGTGGCAGGCCGCAGCCCGCTCCAAGGTTCGATCTGAAGATAGTCGGAGATGGCGGGGAAGGCGTGCCGCGCCTCCCGCACTAAAAGCGACAGCCGAGACGGATCAATCGCATCGTCCCAACCGACCAGGTCGGCCATGCCAGCGATGCGCAGGCGCTCGCCTAAACGCGCGTAAACAACCTTGCGGGCGCTATCCGTTACACTTATCCGGGGTGCCGCCTGGGGGTTCTGGATCGGTACCGTCAGGCTGTAGCCTTTCAGCGGATAGATCGGCAGGCGGATGCCGACCGACGCCGCCAGTGCAGGACTGCCACTGCCAAGCGCCAGTACATAGGTATCGGCCTCCAGTACGCCGGTATCGGTCTCGACGCCCAACACCCGATTATCCGCAGCCATCAGCCGCTCCACGCGGCGACCATAGAGAAAGCTCACCTTGGCCGCCTCTCTGAGCCGCTTCTCGAGTGCGGCACAGAACAGACGGCAATCGCCGGCCTGATCGCTGGGCGTGAAGATGCCGCCGACCAGACGATACCTGATGGCCGCCAGGGCCGGCTCTACCTCCAGGCAGGCTTCAGCGTCGAGCACCGATTGCTCGCAGCCAAACTGCCGCTGAAACTCCATCTGGCGCTGCGCAGCGTCCAGGCTGGCGACACTTGAATAGACCACGAGCTTGCCAGTTCGACTGTGGTCGAACGCCAGCGGCGCGATTTCTTGCAGCGCGTCCAATTTATCCCGGCTGTACATCGCCAATCGCAACAGCCGTTCTGTGCCGGTCCTGCTCTGCGCGCCGGTACAAGCGGCAAGAAAACGCAGGCACCAGAGCCATTGCCGTGGGTCCGGTTGCAACTGGAAGCGCAAGGGCGCGTCGCGCCGCACGAGCCACCCTGGGAGGTCGCGAAGTGCGGACGGCCCTGCTAGCGGCGCCACGTAGCTGTAACTGAGTTGACCTCCATTGGCGAAGCTGGCGCTGAGACCCGGTCCACGAGCGCTATCGACGACGGTCACCCGGTGTCCGTCGCTGGCCAAGCAGTACGCGGTGGTCAGGCCGGTGACCCCAGCCCCGAGGACGATGATATGCATCTTGGTATCCGTGATCGTCGCCGTGCTTACGAGACGATGCGTGATTTTGGATTGCCGCGTCAGTAGGAACGGAACATCCTGCCGATCTCGACGATATCGGCGGTTCGCGTCAGGGCGAGTGAAAGCAGGATGCGCGCCTTCAGCGGCGTCAGATCGTCCGCGCTCACGAATCCGGACTCGACGAGCTCCGTAGTCCGCGGAACGCGACCACTTCCCGCGCGCGACGACTGAACGACGATCGTGCCTGACGCAGCGGCTTCGCGCAGAACGGCAGCCTCTAAAGCATTGGGCGAGCCGGGCGCAAAGCCCGCAGATACGATCCCCTTGGCTCCGGCGGCGAGCGCAGCCCGCGCCAGGACATCGTCGCCGCCGGCATAGGCATAGAGAATGTCCACCCGAGGCAACGCATCGAGCGTTCCGATTTTGAATTCGGTATCGGGCGCATGACGGCGTGTAGGCTTTCTATAGAATACGATCGTGTCTGGATCGGCCTGCCCAAGCAGCCCATGGACCGGGGATTGGAAGGCATGAACGCGCAAGGTCGAACCTTTCGTCACGTCCCTCGCTGAATGAATTTCATCATTCAGGAGAACCAGGACACCCAGCCCCCGCGCCTCGGGGCAGGCAGCCACGCGGATCGCATTGCGCAGATTGAGTGCGGCATCACTCGACAGGCCGTTCCAGGGCCGCTGAGCACCGACCAAGACCACTGCGACATCGACCTTGAGCGTCAAATGCAGGAAGAACGCGGTCTCCTCGAGAGTAGCCGTACCATGCAAAATAACGATACCAGACACTTCGGAGTTGCGCCTGACGATCTCATCGCAAAGCAAGCCCAGTTCGCGCCAATCCAGGAAATCCATGCGCGTGCTCGACTTCGATGGAAGCGGCACGGGGTAGCATTCCGGATCGTCCTTGGCACGAGGACAACAAGTCAGCATCTCGGCTACATCGAGCATCGTAGCATTAGCGTCGTAATCACAGAGATCGAAGACATCACGCCCGATCGCACTGATCGTTCCCCCCGTGCCGATGACAGCAACGCGGTCTCTCTTCATACGCAGGCTCCTATATGAGCGGCGACGTCCTGCAGACCTATCGTACCACCGACGCGGCCTTAGCCGACGTTCCGACTCGCTGCGCCACAATGGCAGCGAAGCGATCGACATCCTCGAATGTATTGAACAGGCCGAACGACACGCGAATGCCATCGCGCTCTGGCGAAACCCGCACCTGTTGGCTGGCCAAATAGTCGAGCCAAGTGTCGGCCGGCAAGTCCAGGACGTAGATGTGAGGAGCGCGGTCGGCGCGGGCGCGTGGCCCAACCAAGCGGATGCGTTGCTCGTCGAGCCGTTCGATCAAGCGGTCACCGAGGTCATACATGTGGGCCTCGATGGCGTCGACGCCAATACCTTCTATGATATCAAGCGACGCATCGAGAGCATGGATATCGGGAAGATTGAGGTTGCCGATCTCGAACCGTCCAGCCCCGTGCTTCAGAGCCATATTGTCTAGCCGCGCGATGTAATCGCCGGGCGGATGTGCCAGACTGGACATGGCGAGATAGGCAGGCTGCAACTCGTCCAGACCTTCATTGCAATAAAGGATGCCGAGACCCTGAGGCACCAGCAGCCCTTTGTGACAGCCTGATCCGACGATACTCGCCTGGATCGCTTTCACGTCGAGCCGCAACGCACCAGTCGATTGCATGGCGTCGACGACGAAGTACAAACGCCGCTGCGTGCAGAATGTCCCTATCGAGGCCAAATCGAAGCGATGCCCCGCGTGAAAGGTGACATGTGAGAGCGAAATCGCGCGAGTTCGGTCATCGATATGAGGCGCAAACATGTCTGCGCGTGCCGTTTCGCCGGTCATCGGAACGAAACGCACCTCGATGCCTTTGCGTCGAAGGTTGAGAAAAGCATAGGCGTTGTTGGGATGGTCGCCTTCGACGAGAAGCACATTGTCTCCCGCCGCCAGCGGTAGGGCGTTCGCGGCGATGTTCATGCCCTCGGAGGTATTCTTGGTGAACGCGATCTCCGCCGGCGCGGCGTTGAGGAACTTCGCCACCCGGGCACGAACCTGCTCAACCCGGTCGAGCCAAACGGGCTTGGGGCCCGCCATTTCGCTGCCTTCCCGGTAAAACTCGAGCAGGGCCTCGCGAACGCTGCTGGCGAGAGGCGCTTGATGCGCGGAATCCAGATAGAGAAAACGGTCGGTGACGGGGAACTGACGGCGGACCGCGGCAACGTCGTAATGGCGGCTCATGAGTGCTCCTGGTGTCTTTGTCGAGCAGCGGCCGACGATTGGAGACGCCCGGGGGTACCCGGGCGCTCGCGCCGACCGCGGCTTGGCATCAATCGACAAACGACGGAATGGGATGGGCGCTGGCCAGGTCTTTCAGTCTGCGAAGTCGTTCCTGATCCATGGCAGCGGCCGGGCCGGCGCGCAGAATCCCCGCGACCTCGCGGCCAAGCTTAGTTGCTTCCGCTGTATCGAAGCCGCGGATCGTCAACCCGATGCTGCCAAATCGAAAAGCAGTCAGCGGTTCGCCGGCCTCGCCCGGCGCACGCATCGCGTTGCCGATGACCCCGTAGGCGCCGAGCCCAGTGATCAAGTCCGGCTGGGTCCAGCTTTCGCCGGTGTAAGCCATGATCATGTGTGAGTCCGTGCCGCCGGTGTAGAGCTCGATTCCGCCTTCCTTCAGGCCCGCCGCGAAGGCCTTTGCATTTGCGACGACTTTGCGCATCAACTGCGCGAAAGCCGGACGGGTAATCATCTCCATCTGCACGGCCCGCGCGGCGATCATGTTCGAGGCGGCCGGGCCCTGCAGCCCGGGGTAGACCGCTGCGTCGATGGCTGCGCCGAAACGCTCCCTGGCGAAGACAAAGGCCCCGTTGCGCGGTCCGCACAACGTCTTCTGCGTCGAGGTCGTGGACACGTCGGAGAACGGAACGGGATTGGCATGAAGGCCGGCCGCGATCAGCCCGGCAACATGGGCGATATCGGTGAAGAGGAGCGCGCCGACCTCGTCAGCGATCGTCTTCAATCCAGCGAAATCGATCTCGCGCGGATACGAAGACGGGCCGGCGAGCAGGACGTGCGGCTTGAGCTTACGCGCGAGATCGCGGGCCTGATCCAGATCCACCGCACCAGTGCGCGTGACGCCGAAGGAGACGACTTCGCGGTTGGCGCCCGTGATATGACGCATCGCGCCGTGGCTGACATGACCGCCGGCGAGTTCGTCGAAAGTAAGCAGTCGCGCGCCCTCAGCGGGCAGGATCGCGCGCAGGACGGCAACGTTGGCGATGGTCGACGACAGCGCCTGCACGTTGACGTATTCGGCTCCGAAGATCGCCTTCGCCCGGTCGATGGCGAGAGTCTCGATCGCGTCGAGCTCTTCGCAATTGGCGACACTGCGACGGCCCGGCAGGCCCATCGGCGCGCGGTTCACGAGGTGAGTACCTTCGATCTGCCGCAAGCCCAGTGGGGCGTACGAAGCGGAAGCGATCATGTTGAGGGACAGCGTCTCCCGCTTGCGGTCCTGGTTGATCAGCGCGACCACGTCGGCACCGATCTGATGGGCGTCTGCCCCGAATATCTCTTGCCAGTTGACGTCAGTTGAATGGGCCTGAGCCGTGCCCGCCGAAAGTGACATGTGTCGTCCTCTTTTCCAGGTGATCAGAGCTCTGCGTCCGTTGGACGAGAGCGTCGATTGTGCTTGTCAGTGACGGAGCACGCGCGAAAGGAAGGTTCGCGTTCGTTCATGGGTCGGCCGGTCGAAGATCTCCGCTGGCGTGCCGATTTCGAGAATGCGGCCGTGATCGATGTAGACGACGCGGTCGGCGACCTCTCGGGCGAAACCCATCTCGTGAGTCACGATCATCATGGTCATGCCTTCGCGCGCGAGCTCGCGCATGACGTCAAGCACCTCCCCGACCATCTCGGGGTCGAGCGCCGAGGTGGGCTCGTCGAACAGCATGATATGCGGCTCCATGGCCAGCGACCGGGCGATCGCGACGCGCTGTTGCTGACCGCCGGAAAGCTGGCTTGGAAATTTGTGGGCGTGGTCACGCAGCCCGACCCTTTCGAGCAGGCGCAACGCGGCCGCTCTAGCTTCCTCGGGCTTGCGGCCACGAACACGGATCGGCGCGATTGCGACGTTGTCCGTCGCGCTCATATGCGGGAAGAGATTGAACTGCTGGAACACCATGCCGACGCCCTTGCGAATTCTGGCCAGTTCCTTCTCGCCGCCGATCGCGCGATCGGCTTCCGTCGGCATGTTGAAGCCGTCGACGGTCAGGCGCCCGCTCTGGTAAGCTTCGAGACCATTGACACAGCGGATCAAGGTCGACTTCCCCGAGCCGCTGGCGCCGATGATGACGACCACCTCACCGCGTCCGACGTCGAGATCGACATCTTTCAAGACATGGAACGGGCCGAAGGACTTGTTGAGGCGGACGATGTTGACGATGACTTCACGTGAAGTCGCGGCTGCTGGAATCTGGATGGCGTTCATCGTGATCCCCTTGCGAGATGGGCTTCAAGTCGGCGCGACGCGAAGGTGATCGCCCCGCCGATGGCGAGATAGACTGCGAACAAAAAGACATAGATCTCGTAGGTTCGACCGCTGTTTTGCGGATCGGCGAGGACCATTTGCCCGGCGCGCAGGAAGTCGGTCAGGCCGATGATGAAGACCAGGGTCGCGCCATTGAAGATGTCGAGAATCTGTCCGACCAGCGATGGGACGACAACGCGTAGCGCCTGCGGGAGGACGATCTCGACATTGAGCGTCCAGGTATTCATTGCCAACGAGCGTGCCGCCTCGATCTGGCCTCTGGGGACGGCCTGCAGTCCACTGCGGACGTATTCAGCGACATAGGCCGCGAAGAAGAGCGCAAACCCCGCCATGCCGCGCAGCAGGCTCGGAACGGGCGTCCCTGGAGCCAGCAGCGGCACGATGATCCAGACCCAGTAGACGACCAGGATCAGCGGCACCGACCGCATCGTCTCGATATAGGCGGTCGCGATCACGCGCAGGCTCACGATGCGGCTCTGCCGGCCAAGCGCGAGCAATATCCCGAAGGGCAGGGTCAGGATCGAGACGGCGATCGTTACGACGATGCTGAGCAGAAGACCACCCCAGACCTCGAAGCCCGGCGGCGAGAGAACGACGAAGATGGCGACCACGCCGGCGAGCAATGCTGATAGGACGATCCGTTGGTCCAGGGCCGAATGATGCACGCCAGTCCATGCGGCGATGCCGAGCAGAGCGCCGGCGCCGGCGAGCATGCCGGAAGGCATGTCGATGACCGCGGAGAGGATCGCGGCCATCAAGATTATGGCCGGTACGGCGACAACCAAGGCGGCTCTTCCGGGACGCAGCGATAGGCCGAGGCCCGCACCGAACATCGCGCAGAGCGTCGCGACGGAGAACCATGCCCGCCACAATTGATCGGCGGGATAGATACCGGTCATCAGCACTTTGAGGCTGCCAGTCACGACCTCCCAATGCGCCTCAATCAGCACCCAGTGCGCAAGGGCATACGCCGCCCAGGCCAATGCCGGGATGCTGACGAGCGACAACGCGGCATCGAACGGCTTGGCAAAGAGATTGCGGTGCAGCCACTGCAGCATGACGGCGATCATCGCGGCCCCCGTCCGTTCACACGCGCATTGGCGGCGTTCACGCCGGCGCTGATGATCCAGCTCAAAGCGAGGTAGGTCAGCATCACGATCACGACGCCTTCGAGGTTTCGTCCGGTTTGGTTCGAGACGGTGCCGTAAACGTTGAACAAGTCTGGAAAACCGATCGCGATTCCGAGCGAAGTATCCTTCGTCAGGCTGATGTACCGGTTGGCAAGCGACGGCAGAACGATCCGGAAGACCTGGGGGAGGATGATGTCGCGAAGCGTGTGGGAACGCGACAATCCGAGTGAGGCGGATGCCTCCCACTGCCCCTTCGGCAGGGACTCGATCGCACCGCGGACGATCTCGGCGACATAGGCGGAGCTGTTGACGACGATCGCGAGGAGGAGCGCAGTCATTTCCGGCGAGATGACGAAGCCTCCGCGGGCGCCAAACCTGGTCGCGACCGGCGTATCGAGGCCGATGGGGAAGCCAACCAGGGCCGTTGCGATCAGGGCCAAGATCGTCAACGCCAGAAGGATCAGCCGGGGTCGCGTGCCTCGCAGGAAAAGGCAGCCGACGACTGATGCCAGGGCGGAGGCGAGCAACGCCCAGGAGGCCAATCCGACGCTCTCGGAGATGACGAGGCCGGGCAAGAATATGCCCCCGCGACTGACAAGCAGGCCGCCGAACCAGTTGGCGGCCGCATTGGCCGGAGGAAAATGCAAGACGACCGCGAAGTACCAGAATACGATCTGGATCAGCAGCGGCGTGTCGCGGATGACCTCGACGAGTCCGAAGCAGAGGTTGCGCACCAGCCAGTTCGTCGACAATCGGCCGATCCCGACCAGCGTACCGAAGATGGTGCAGAGGACGATCGCCGAAAGCGCAACCTTCAATGAGTTCCACAGGCCCGCCAGGAGAGCCTGCAGGTTGCTGTGTGAGGAAGAGAAGGGCTCAAGAACCGGCCAGCCGCCGGCGAACGAGGGGACGAGCCCCTCGCTGAGGCTGAAATTCGCGACGTTGCCGAGATAGCCGAACGAGAACTGGATGCCCTTGTGCGCGAGCGCCGCCCGTACGGCGTGGCCCAGCCAGACCACGAGTCCGGCCGCCAAGACGACGATCGCAGCCTGCAACAACCACCTGGACACGACGAGCAGGCGGCGACGTGCCGGCGGGATGCTATGGTATTCGGCGATCTGGTCGGTCACGACGGCCTCTTGAGATCGAGCGAACCTGTCGATTCGCTTTTGACCATCCGGCTTAATTCCACGGAGGCGAATATTCGGCACCGCCCTTGGTCCACATCGCGTTGGGAGTGCCTGCCCGATCGATGAAATAAGGCGTCTTGGGCCCGAGATTGCGGTCGTAGATCTCGCCGTAATTGCCGACGGACTTGATCATGTTGGCGACGAAATCGTCGGAGACGCCGAAGTCCTTGCCGAAGCCATCCTTCACACCAAGGAATTTCTGAACAAAGGCGCTGTCGTCCTTCAGCCTGTCGGCAAGATTGGCCGATGTGATGTCCCACTCTTCCGCCTGGAACAGGGCAAAGGTCGCCCATCGCAGGACGTTGCGCCATTTGGAATCGTTGGCAACGACGAAGCCGGCGAAAGGTGACTTGTTGAGCGTCTCGGGCAAGATCGTGTAGTCGTCGGGCTTGGCGGAGTTGCCGCGCCAGGCCGCAAGGGCGGATTTGTCTGTCGACATCGCGTTGCAGCGATCGCTCTGCAGCGCACCGAAGAGCTTCTCGAGATTTTCGAAAGTCAGCACTTTGGTTGTCTTGAAGCCGCGCTGGCGGATGAAGGCAGCAAGCGTGGCTTCGGTCCCGGATCCTTGCGTCGTACAGATCGTCGCACCGTCCAGCTCTGCGACAGATTTCACGCCGGCCGCCGACTTCACCATCATCCCGGTGCCGTCGTAGAAATTGATCGGCAGGAAATCGATACCGATTGCGGATTCCCGTACCGGCTTGACCGTCGTGTGCGCAAACACCACGTCGACTTGACCGGTCTGCAGGGCATTGAAGCGGCTCTTGTCGGTGACGACGACGAAGTTGACCTTGCCGGCGTCGCCGAGAACAGCGGCGGCCATGGCCCGGCAGAAATCGGCATCGAGCCCTTCGATCTTGCCGGTCTTCGTGTTGAGATAGCCGAAGCCAGGGGCCGTGTTGTCGGTCCCGCAATTCAGCACACCGCGCTGCTTGACGCTGTCGAGGACAGTCGCGGATGCCCCGGACGCCCACAGTGATGCTGCGGCGAGCGCGGCGAGGAGAATTTTCGAACCAGCCATCTTGAGAACCCCTCTCTGTTTGTCGTTGTCGCTACTCCACCGTGCCGGTGCGGACGAACTCGTCGTTCCCTCCGAACGGATCGCAAAGCCACGTTGGCAGCATCGCATTGCGCCTCGCGTCGTCCTCGACACGCCTTCCAAGAGAGCTTCAGCCGGGCTCGAAAAGTGTTTCCTCCGAGTTTGCGAAAGGCCGAACAGCTCACAGGACCAACGCTACAATTGCCGAATAATGCTGGTCTACTTAATTAAATTTGGGCTATACGTTAGAAAATATGCATGATGCCCTTCTGGGCAATTGTTGAGGCTTCCTCATGGATTTCGCCCGGCTTCGCACGCTTCGTGAGCTTTCGCTGCGAAAAACAATGGCAGCGGTGGCCGAAGCCTTGCTGATTTCCCCGTCAGCCGTGTCGCAGCAGATCGCGCAGCTTGAGGACGAGACGGGAATTGAATTGGTTGAGCGCCGCGGCCGCGGCGTGCGGCTTACGCCGGCGGGACAGCGGCTCGTCGACCACGCCGGACGGGTGATCGGCATTCTGGAGGAAGCCAAGACCGACCTCGCGGAGCTGAAGAAGACTGTCGCCGGCGAACTGCGAGTCTCGGCATTTCCTTCTGTCGCTGCCTCTCTCATTCCGCCGGCGATTCGGGCGCTGTCGGCCCGCTTCCCGGATCTCGTGGCAATATTCGAGGAGATGGAGCCGGATGACAGCCTGGCCGCGCTACGCGCCTGGCAGGCGGATGTCGTAATCGTCGACGATCTGACCGCATCGGCAGGCCTTTCGGAGACGCAGGTCGAGATGCAGCATCTGTTGGACGACCACCTGTACGTTCTGCTGCCGCCCGACCATCCGCTGGCCGAGCGTCCGCATCTCACGTTGCCGGAGTTAGCGACCGAACGATGGGTTTTGGATACGACATCGGCGACTTATTCGGCAGTCATCGTCCGTGCGTGTCGCGACGCCGGATACGATCCGATCATCAATGGCCGCTGCCATAGCTTCGAGGTCGTCCGGGCGATGGTCGAGGCGGGTTGCTCGATTTCAATCAACCCCGGGCTGCGCGGGCGCGACTATATCGGCGCTTTGCGCCTCAAGGAAATCCGGCCAATCATCACACGGCGGATATTCGTCGCGTTTCGCACCGGTGAAAGGCGCAATCCAGCGGTCGCTGAATTTGTCAATGAGCTACGCAACGTGGTGACGTCGATGACGGCTCCTCGATGAGGGATCAGATAACTTGCGGTCTGGAGTTCACCCCTTCCGGCGAACCACAGCGCTAGAGTGAACCAAGGCGCCGTTTCTGGAGTCCGCAAGTCAACCGTGATGCAAAGGCGCTATTCGAGGAATTCCGCAACGAGCTTCGCACGCGAAATGAACCGCTGCGAATGGAAGTTTTAGCCCACCTTAAGACTGCAGCCTCTGAGCTGAAAAGGATTGAGCGAGAATTCGACAGCCTACTCAACGAAATCCTAGGGGGTGGCCCGGCTGAAAGTATCAACGTCGACATGGTCCAGCTTGATTGTTGAAAGGCAATCTAAGGAGGTAGCTAGCCGAGATCCTGGCGCCCCTACTCCATCCCGCGATTGCAACGTTCTACCGCGAACGAGTGAACGCTCCTCGCGAGACGTTTCAGGATGATACCGAGACCCGACGCAAGGCCACCAGCCAGCGAGTAGTCCAACGTTCCGTCAGCCGACGCATCTATGGCCAGCGCAATCTCGTTGAGCGGTTCTTCTGCAAGCTTAAGCATTTCAGGCGCATCGCTACCCGCTTCGATAAGCTCGCGCGCAACTTCCTCGCCGCGATAGCTCTCGCCTCAGCACGCCTCTGGACAAGAGTTTATGAATCCACGCCCTAATCCGGCTCCGTTCGATCGCCTGACGGAGCAGGTAGGCCAGGTTACCCAATGTTCGATGATGATTCCACTTCTACATCGCCGATCCAGCGGAATCCCTCGGTTAGTCCCCCTGTGATCTGTCGCACGACATGCCTAGCGCTAAACGAATCGACCCCAATGACTGGGCGATCCGTGAAGGTCGCATTTGAGCGATCTCACAGAGCCGTTTCTGCTTGACTGCGCAAACTTGAAAGCGGTCTGCGGACGCTGAAATTTACTTACGATTAAGATTTTGGTATCTAATTACCATGACAAGCATTATAGTCATACCAGAGTTTTCAGTTCTCCGACTTGCGCCTACGGCGCACCGGGCGGCAATCGCGAAAACTCATGGTGCAATTGTTTCGGTTTCACTACGCACCGACGTGATTTTTTATGCCCTATTCCAATGTTAGGCCGCACAGCAGCAGCGAACTTTCGGGCATTGACCTTCGGCAGCTTAGACATGCGGTGTTAGCGGCGGATTACGGCAGCATCCGGCAAGCTGCGGAAGCATTGCTGATGAAGCAATCCACTATTAGCCGCTCCATTCGTCAACTCGAAGACAGGCTCGGGGTAGCGGTGTTTGCTCGAACGAGCGGCGGCGTTCAAGTCACCGATGCGGGACACCAATTTCTCCGCATGGCGCGATCCGTGCTTGATCAGATGGATATGATCGTAGCGGTGACCAAAGCAAATGGACGGGGTGAATCTGGGCGACTCACAGTCGGATTCTGCACGTCACTGACGACTGGCAACCTTCGTGCGACGTTGCTCGAATTTCGGAAGAGATTTCCGCATGTGCGCCTTGGCACCATCGAACGATCGAGAGCGCGGCTTGTGACCGCGCTTCGCAATGGAGCCATCGACATTCACATTGTAACAGGTGACGCACCATCCTTTTACAGCAAGGTGTTGCCACTTTGGAGTGAGCGCATCCTGGTCGTCCTGTCGGAGGATCATACCCTTGCTGCGCAGGATGTCGTCTACTGGACGGACCTGCAAGACCAAACGATCTTGCTAAGTCAGTATGATCCGGGCCGTGAGTTGGAGGGACTTTTGACCACAAAGCTTACGTCAACAGGCGATCGCCTGCGGATCGAACGGCACGACGTCAGCCGTGGCGTCATCAAGAGCCTGGTCTCCATGGGGCTCGGCTTAAGTCTTGTGCTCGAATCCGACATCGGCGCCAATTTCTCCGGGTTAACATATCGAGAGGTCCGGGATGGAGCTGGACCAAGCCGCCTGGAGTTCGCCGCAGCATGGAGGGAGGATAACCAAAGTCCTCCGCTAAGGGATTTCGTCAAGCTATTGGCTGAACGCTATCCAACATCCTTTCCTTTCTGAAGCTGCTTTCTTCTGGCTCGCGCGAACGCCCGATCAGTTGCCATGAACCGTGTCAGCATGGGCACGATCAGCGACGTCGGTTCGACCGACTTTCCGCTTTCGAGCTTGAGAATTTCGGCATAGGCGATCAGATCGCGATGAGTACTGGCTGGCATCCTGACCGTCAGACTGACCGGCCTGTCCTCTTCAATCGCCACGATCTTGAGCTTAGTCATTTGTATCGTTCGCTTCATGGTTCAATCACCAGGTCACGATTGACGATAACTCGTATCGGGAAACCCGGTCTGATTGTCAGAGTTGGTTGAATATTGAGATTCCTTCGAACAACTTGTTGTCCAGTCTGGTTCAAGGAATTCGCCCCGCTCAGGCGGAGCGCTTGAATAATGTCGGTGTTGCTGCCACTATCCGCACCAGAGCCAAGCTCTGCTCCGACGCCAAGAGTGGTTGACAGCAGCGCTGCCTTGAACAGCTCTGCCCAATGGTTATCGACCTCATCCTCGAGACCGGAAGATCCGCCTGCATCCGCGCCCTGTTGCCGTTCCAGCACGATCGAGCGACCGTCCGGCATGATCAGACGCGTCCACACCAATAGCACCCGCGACTGGCCAAATGCGACCTGGCTATCATAGACGCCGATGAGCCTCGCGCCCTGCGGGATAAGTTTTGCACGGCCGGAAGGAGTATCATAGACCGCCTCTGTCACCTGTGCAGTGATTTGGCCGGGGAGATCAGAGCGAATCCCGGTAAGGAGCGCCGCCGGAATGATGGTCCCCGCTTGCACGACATACGGAGATGCAGGACGTGAAAGTCTATCGGGCGCTGTGGTCCGCCGATCGACGGGAGCATTGACGAACAGCAGTTTGCGATCCTGCCCGTTCTGCGTGAGGGTTTCGTCGGAGGATGATGCCGTGGCGTTGGTGGCGGCTTCCTGAGATGCGGCATGCGGCGACATCGTCGGCGCGATTGTCGATGCAAATACTTTGCTGGTCCGAGCCGCCTCGGTTTCCTGGTTGGCACGTTGTTGCTCAGCATCAAGGCCGATTGCTGACAGCGCCGTTACGCTGGCGCGGCCCGTGTCGTTCGGCAATGGCGGTACAGGTCGGGTGGCCTCGTGGGAAACGGTGCCATAGTCCTGCGGCAACCTCGTCAGACCGTCTGCAACGTTGTGATGATCTATGCTGTAGAGTTCCTCCGGTGCAGGATTGTGCGGCCGGTTGCCCAAGGCCCATAGCACCGCGCCAGCGATGAGCAACAAAGCCAGCGCGCTGCCGCTGGCAAGAACTTTGCGGGAGAGCCGCGTGATCTTTGGGAACTCTGCACCCAGTCGTACGGCCTTCGTGTGATCGGTCGATGACGATCTTGGTCCGGATGCCCGACCGACGGTCTCGCTTGAGCCATTGTCCGTCACGATCGGCTCCCGTCGTTCCTTACAATTCGGACTATCTGCTGCTTCTCTCCGCCGAGGCGCAGTTCGGCCGCGGCGAACAGACGGTCGGCAATCAAGATATTTTTGTAGACGCGATAGTTGACGAGCTCAGGTTTACCGTCCTGGCCGACGACGAACAGCGGCGGCATTTCACCCTGTGCGATCCCGGGTGAGAATTCGATATAGATCTTTCGGCCATCATCATACGCGTTGACTGGCCGCCAGGGCGGGCTGTCGCCCTCAATGACGTAGCGGTAGCGGCGCTGCTCCATCTCCGGGATGAACGGGGTCAACGGCAAAGTCTTGAAGCGACCGGGCCTATCTTCCGGGTAAAACCAGGCGACCGACGGCATGTATGGCTTTTCGCGGGAGCGCAGCTCAATAAGGTAAGTCCGTCGGTCGGTATTGACGACGAGATTGGTCTCGATGGCAGTCCGCGTCGGCTTGACCATGATGTGGACGCGCCTGGTATCTCCGTTGCCACTCTCGGTATCACCGACGATCCAGCGCACGGTGTCACCGGCCGCAAGTGGTCCAGAACCGGTCAGTTGCTCGCCCGGCTCGAGCGCGATATCGGTAATCTGGCCCGGCGAGGCATAGATTTGATAGAGCGCACCGGGGCTGTAAGGAAACACCTGGACGGCGTTGAAGTACCCTCCCCGCCGCGGCTCGACCCGCGCGGCATCATTGGCCGTCGCGATCCGCTCCGCTGGCTCGTTCGCTTCTTTGTTCCCCATCTTGCCGCCGCGGGTTGGTGTCCAGGGCGGTGGGACGTGCAGGGGACGCGCATGTTCGCCAGCCGGCATTGGTAGATCAGGAGATGGTGGTACATTGTCGTCATAACTGATCTCCGGGGGCTTAAACGTCGTGCAGCCGGAAAGCGCGGCCGTTACGAGAACGGCGAGGCCCATGGGAGCGCACTTGCGCTTTAGACCGACCGATAAAGGTGCAGGCTTTCTCACTAGCCGAGCTCCTTCGACCAGTTGATGGAATTGACATAGACGCCGAGCGGGTTCTTGCGCAGCCGATCGGTGTCGTGTGGGGTTTCGATGATCACGGAAAGGATCGCGGTCCAGCGCTCGGTCGCGGCGAGCTGACCGCTATCGTAGCGACGCTCAGTCCATGCCACCCGAAAGCTTTGCGGCGAGGCGCGGATAACGCTGGAGATCTCGACCGCAACCTGTGTATTGCCTAGCTTGGCAAAGGGGTCATTCATTCGCGCGTAATCGTTCAACGCGGCTGCGCCACGATCGGTCGTGAAATCGTAGGCTCGCAGCCAGTCCTGCCGCAGCACGATGGCGTCGGTCGGCAGGCTTCGCACATCCTCGATAAATCGCGCGAGATGAAACGCGATCTGCGGATCAGTCGGCTGATAGAAAGAACTTGCCGGTGCAACCGCCTGGGCTTGGCCGAGACGATCAACCTGCACCACCCACGGCGTGATCGTGCCTTGGGCGGATTGCCAGACGAGATCGGCGGCGAACCCACCGGACAACAACAGGCATCCAAATGCCATCAGCCGCCAATTCCTGGCTTGGACCCGGGCCGAGCCAATGCGCTCGTCCCAGACTTGCGCTGCCTTCTGGTAGGGCGTCACCGGCTGCGGCGTGCTGCCGTAGTGCACGGATGGCCGCTTGAACATCAGTGCCCTCCCTCGGACAGATCAACCGAGGCTCCGCTACCTGCGCTATCACCACTGCGGACAGCATGACTGGCAGCGGACACGCCTTGATTTACGGTCTGTGCGCGCTTCATGCGACGCGCCCAGGCCGGTGCTGCGTCACTCGTTGACGAGCCGCTTGCGAACCCGGCAGCCATACGGCGCAATGGACTGACAATCGCCGAGCCGCCTGCGCTGGCGACCCCCGACAGTCCTCCGGCTCGGTAGGCACTGGTTGCCCCGCTCGCAACCGAGGCGACCCCACGGGCTCCGCCCAGCAGCGCGCCACCAGCGATTCCGACACCACCGGCGGCAAGGCCCGCGCCTGCAACGACGGCGCCCCCTGCGGCCAAGCTGGTGCCGACCGCGGCGCCGGCACCGAGCTGCGGTCCGCCCGACACGATGCCGTTGGCAATTCCCGGTCCAAAGATGCCGAGGCCGAGAAGCGCAAGCGCGCCGAGCACGAGTGCCATGGCGTTATCGATGGTCGGCTGATTGCCGCCAAAGCCGGCCGTAAACTGCGCAAACAGCGTCGACCCAATACCGACGATGACGGCCAGCACCAGAACCTTGACGCCCGACGAAATCACGTTGCCTAGCACGCGCTCGGCGGCAAAGGCGGTCTTACTGAACAGGGCGAAGGGGATCAGCACGAAGCCCGCCAGCGTCGTCAGCTTGAACTCGATCAGGGTGATGAAGAGCTGGATGGCCAGAATAAAGAAGGCCAGCAGCACCACAACCCAGGCAAACAGCAGAACCGAGATCTGGATGAAGTTTTCGAAGAAACTGACATAGCCCATCAGCCCCGAGATCGAATCGAGGATGGGCCGACCAGCATCGAGCCCGACCTGGGCAATCTTTCCCGGCCGCAAGAAGTCGGCCGAGGAAAGGCCGGTGCCGGACGCTTTCAGCCCCAAGCCGGCAAAGCTCTCGAAGACGATGCGTGCGAGCTTGCTCCAATTGCCGATCAGAAACGCAAAGACACCGACAAACAAGGTCTTTTTGACGAGCCGAGCCAGAATGTCCTCGTCGGCCCCCCATGCCCAGAACAGGCCTGCCAGCGTCACATCGATTGCCGCGAGCGTTGTGGCAAGATATCCGACTTCGCCCCCGAGCAGTCCAAACCCTGAATCGATGTACCGGGTGAACGTTTCTAGAAACTGATCAATGATTCCCGTACCTCCCATAGGTCACTCCTTCCCCGCTTCTTGGATCGAAGGCTCGTCAAACGGCGGACGACTCTCATCCTTGGGCGCAACGAACAACGAGGAGCCTGCTTGGGCAGCCGCAGCATCGGACGGTATGGGAGCTCTCTGTCCAAGAACCGGGCCACGTATGTCTGCCCGGGCTTTCCGACACTCGGGCAGAGCGTCATCCTTCTCGCTGGTTACGGAGCGGCACCCTGCAAGCTTTGGCGGCAATGGAACCAATGTCAGGTCGGCGGACGCGGGTGGGTTTGTCTGCTCGTCGTCGCCACGTAGCCGAATCGCACAGGCAGCAACGACGAGGACAACAACCACGATGGCTGCGAAGGTTGGAATTCGTTCGAACATTTTCGCTTTCATCAGTGAAACATCTGCACGGTTGTGGGTTGATAGCCGGCGCCTTGGGTCAGGAAACGCCGCAGTTGCTCCCTGCCCTGGTCCTGGGCGGCCGCATGCTGCGCGGACTCCAGATTTTGTGCGCGCGAATGAGCCGCGATGACCGCCGTGAGATCGGTAAGTTGCTGGGCCTGCAGCGCCAAAAGCTGATTGCCGGCCTGGGTCGCTTGCAGCGCACCGGTCGCCCCTTGGCTCGCGGTGACAAGAGCGGACATCTGGGTGCGGTTTGTGTCGAGGTTGCCGACGACCGAGGCCTGCGTCCGCAATGCATCCTGCAAGCCTGCCATTGCATTCTGCCACCGGCTTTGCGCGTTCGTGATCAACGCCTGGTCGGAAACGCTCGATGATGCGAACGCATAGGTCGTGGAGAAAGCACGATCGATCTGCTGGATGTCGTAGGCGATCCGCTGAGCCTGGCTAAGAAGCTGCTGGGTTCGCAGGATCGATTGCTCCAGCTGCAACAATGACGAAAACGGCAGCGTCGCCAGATTCTTCGCCTGGTTGATCAGGATCTGCGCTTGATTTTGCAGCGACACGATCTGGTTGTTGATCTGTTGCAGGGTACGAGCTGCAGTCAGTACGTTCTGCGCATAATTGTTGGGGTCGAACACAACCAACTGCGCCGAGGATGGCTTGACTCCGATAGCGAGGGTGACCGCTATGATTCCGGCAAAGGCAAGACGGCACACGCGATTCATCTAGACGCCTCCAATTGAGCAAGATGAGGAATGAGGTCCGTCGCCCAGGCGATATCGCGTGCTTTCAACCAGCCGGACACAAAACCATCACGGCCGTATTCGGCAACGACTTGTTCGATCAGCGCCTGATCGGCCTTTGAGGAAGCCGCGGTGAAGGCAAGCGCAACCTCGCCGAGACCAAGTTCGAACAGGCGATTGCCGCGACGCGACTGGCAGTAGTAGTCGCGCTTGGGTATGGCGCGAGCCAGGATCTCGATCTGGCGGTCATTCAACCCAAAGCGCCGATAGATATCCATGATCTGTGGCTCGATGGCGCGATCGTTCGGGAGCAAGATCCGTGTCGGACAGCTCTCGATAATAGCCGGTGCGATCGCTGAGCCGTCGATATCCGCCAGCGATTGGGTGGCGAAGATGACCGAGGCATTCCTCTTGCGCAGGGTCTTCAGCCACTCGCGCAGGCGCCCGGCAAAGTCCGCGTCGTCGAGGGCGAGCCACCCTTCGTCGATGATGAGCAGGGTCGGCCGACCATCAAAGCGGCTCTCGATCCGGTGAAACAGATAAGCTAGAACAGCGGGCGCAACGGCGGTCCCGATGAGGCCATCGGTTTCGAAAACCTGCACGGACGTCTGGCCCAGGCGTTCGCTTTCGGCATCGAGCAAACGATCGTAGGGCCCGCCAATGCAATAGGGCTGCAAGGCCCGCTTCAGGACGTTCGACTGCAGCAGAACGGAGAAACCGGTCAGCGTGCGCTCTTCGGTCGGCGCGGAGGCTAGCGAGCTCAAAGCCGACCAGATATGCTCCTTGGCTTCTGGCGTGACCTCAATGCGTTCACGGCTTAGGACCGAACTGATCCAGTCAGTCGCCCAAGCGCGCTCGCCGACATCGTCGATCCCTGCAAGCGGCTGCAAGGAGACGAACTCCGAAGTCTCCCCGCTGACAGCACCGCCGAGATCATGCCAGTCGCCGCCCATGGCGATCGCGGCAGCGCGGATGGATCCCCCGAAATCGAAGGCAAAGATCTGCGATTCTGGGTAGCGGCGAAACTGCAGCGCCATCAGCGCCAGCAGCACCGATTTGCCGGCACCGGTCGGTCCAACCACCAGCGTGTGTCCGACGTCCCCGACATGGAGTGAAAAGCGAAACGGAGTCGAGCCCTCCGTCTTGGCCAAGAACAACGGCGGAGCCTTGAAATGATGGTCCCTCGCCTCTCCGGCCCACACCGCGGACAGCGGAATCATGTGCGCCAGATTCAAAGTCGAGATTGGCGGCTGCCTGACGTTGGCATAGACATGGCCCGGGAGGCTGCCGAGCCAGGCCTCGACGGCATTGACCGTCTCGATCGTGCAGGTGAAATCACGCCCCTGAATGACCTTTTCGACGAGGCGGAGCTTCTCGTCGGCGGTGGCCGGATCGTCATCCCAGACCGAGATGGTCGCCGTGACGAACGCTTCTCCAATCTGGTCAGACCCCAATTCCTGGAGCGCTGCATCGGCATCCAACGCCTTGTTGTGGGCATCGGTATCAAGAAGGGCGGAAGCCTCGTTGGTCATGACCTCCTTGAGGATCGCGGCCACCGATTTTCGTTTAGCAAACCACTGCCGCCTGATCCTGGTCAGGAGTTTCGTCGCATCCGTCTTGTCGAGCATGATGGCGCGGGTCGACCAACGATAGGCGAACGGCAGGCGGTTCAGGTCATCGAGGATTCCGGGCGTCGTTGCCGTCGGAAACCCAACCACCGTCAGGACGCGCAGATGCGCCGACCCAAGCATCGGTTCGAGACCACCGGTTAGCGACTGATCGGCGAGCAGCGCATCGAGATACATGGGGATTTCGGGCACCCTGACCCGATGCCGCTTGGTCGAGATCGTCGAATGCAGGTAGGTCAGCGTCGCCTCGTCATCGAGCCAGGCGCACTCCGGCATGAAGCCTTCCACGAGCTGCAGCACACGATTGGTCCTGTCCACAAAGCCACGGAGGATCTCGTGCGCATCGGCATCGACGGTACGGTTGCTGCCCTCGTAGAGCAGCCGTTCGGCTTTCGCCGTCACTTCGGCCGGCGGCAGATAGAGGAAGGTCAGAAAATAGCTCGACTCGTAGTGTCCGCCAGCTTCCTCGAATTGCGCCCTTCGCTCTGCGTCGACCAGCGCAGATGCGGCATCTGGAAACGTGTCGGGCGGGTAGGCACCTGCCGAATGACGTTGCGCCTCGACAAAGATCGCCCAGCCTGATTCCAAGCGCCGCAGCGCATTGTTGAGACGGCCGGCGACAGCAACGAGCTCGGCCGGCACCGCACTATCGAGGTCCGGTCCCCGAAATCTCGCCGTGCGCTGAAACGACCCATCCTTGTTCAGGACGATTCCTTCATCGACAAGAGCGGCCCACGGCAGGAAGTCAGCGAGGCGGGTATTGGATCGGCGGTATTCGGCGAGATTCATCATAGGAGACCTCATGTGTTGAGATAACCGGGGATCCGGAGATGCCGGCGGACGACCTCGACAAAGGCAGGGTCGCGCTTGGTCACCCAGACAGCGACCATGTGACCAACGAACCAAAGCAGGAGGCCCGCGACCCAGAGGCGCAGACCAATGCCAAGGGCAGCCGCGAGCGTGCCGTTGACGATGGCGATCGAGCGTGGCGCCCCGCCCATCAGGATCGGCTCGGTGAGCGCGCGATGGACCGGTGCTTCAAATCCTGGGATCTGTCCGTCCATCAGATCACAACTCCCCCGCCGAATGAAAAAAACGACAGGAAGAAACTCGAGGCCGCAAACGCGATCGACAGGCCGAACACAATCTGGATCAACTTGCGGAAGCCCCCGGACGTATCGCCTAGCGCGAGCGAGAGTCCGGTGACGATGATGATGATGACACCGACGATCTTGGCGACGGGGCCCTCAACCGATTGCAGGATCTGGTTGAGCGGTTGCTCCCATGGCATGTTGGAGCCGGCAGCCGATGCTGAAGTGATGGTAAGGCAGGTGATTGCGAACGTGGCCGCCCCTACAATCCCTCGCATGCCCGATTGATCGAACTTCATTGTGGGTCCCCTATGGCTGAAAGAACGTAGTCGCCCGAAGCTCCGAGACCTTCGACACTGGCGAGCTCGGCGAGCCGGCGTTCGTTGCCGCGGCCGGAAAGCACAGCGATGACGTTGATGGTTTCCGCAATCAGGACGCGCGGCACGGTGACGACCGCTTCCTGAATGAGTTGCTCGAGCCGGCGCAAAGCACCGATCGCGCTGCCGGCGTGTATGGTGCCGATGCCCCCGGGATGGCCTGTGCCCCAGGCCTTGAGCAAATCGAGAGCCTCCGGACCGCGCACTTCGCCGATCGGAATCCGATCCGGGCGCAGGCGCAGCGACGATCGGACAAGCTCCGATAACGAGATCACGCCGTCCTTGGTGCGCAAGGCGACAAGGTTTGGTGCCTTGCACTGAAGTTCACGGGTGTCTTCGATGAGAACAACCCGGTCCGAGGTCTTGGCGACTTCGACCAACAGTGCATTGGTCAGCGTCGTCTTACCACTTGAGGTGCCGCCCGCCACGAGGATGTTCTTGCGTGCGCCAACCGCGCGCCGCAAAGCGTCGGCTTGGCACGAGATCATGACTCCTTTGGCGACATAGTCGTCCAGCGCGAAAACGGCGACGGCTGGTTTGCGAATAGCGAAGGCTGGGGCCGCGACCACCGGCGGCAATAGTCCCTCGAAGCGCTCCCCAGTCTCCGGTAATTCAGCCGAGACGCGCGGGCTCCCTGCGTGGACCTCGACACCCACGTGATGAGCGACCAATCGGACAATGCGCTCTCCGTCCTGCGCCGACACGAATTGTCCGGTGTCTGCCAAGCCGTCTGACAGGCGATCAATCCACAATCGCCCGTCGGGGTTGAGCATCACCTCAACGACAGTTGAATCTTCAAGAAAGCGGGCGATAGCTGAACCAAACGCAGTGCGCAGCATGCGCGCCCCACGCGAAACGACTTCCGATTGTATCGGATGATTTTCCACTGCCGTCCCCGCCAACGAGGCCGTCCCGAGCGGCCTCAGATGGGGATGATCAGAGAAGGCAAGCAGCGAGCTACTGCAACGAGGCAATTAGCGCGTTAGTATCCTGGCGTATGAAAAGAAATGACGAGGAGTGTTCGGGATCGTTAACTGGCAACGGAAAAACGGGGACGCCGGGGCTAGGAAGAGTCTTTCACGGCTGCTTAGGTTGCTGCCCGCAGATCGTTCTGTCCGGAGATGGATCGGAGATACTAAACATCAGGCTTTCTCTCGGTCGTTTGCTTCAGCACGAATGGACTTTGTGGGAATAGTCAAACCTCCACTTCGGGTCAAAACCGCCGGTTCGAGGCAAGCTTTAGATCGATGTCGTCGTCGCAAAAGGCGCGTGCGGCCTTGTCAGGTTCTGAGCAGACTATCAGGTTCCGTCGTTCGGTTTTGGCTCCAGCAAACACTGTTTGATGTCTACCGCAAGCTCGGCCGTACGCTCGATCATGTTTTGGACCATTATCTCACAATCGAGCTGGGTCAGCTTGAGAACGCCGTGCGCTCGCAATTCATCTTCGAGGATTGCGGCCATGATCGATACGATGCTCATTCGCCTTCTTCCATTCCCGGCGCGTCTTGCAGAGACACTCGCTGCGTCGCGCAATAATCATTGTCTCTCGCATGGCGAAATGGCAGCGGTGTCCGTGCAACACCACAGACCGCTTCGATGAGTAGGCGGACCGCCTGCGCATCCCAATCGATCTGGTCAAGAGGGTCTTTCCAGTACTGGGACATCGCCCAAGCCGGCGATTGTGCGCGCTTGCGTCTGCATGATCGCTCGTTCAGCTGCTGACCAGGAGTGGTCTCGGCGGAGTCGTTGCACATTGGAAGCTCACTATTGCTCACTCGGCTACGAGACCACCTTGGCTGATGTTGCAGCCAAATTGGCGGCATACGCCGTCGGCGCGACCACAGATATCTGTGGGGCGGACATGCGCCATTGTTTGCCCGCAAAGGCATCGATGTTACGCTATTAGAGTAATCCTTTGCCCCTGACGTGTCAACACCTCAGGTGCATAAATTTGCACTTGGAGCGTAATGTTGACCAGCGAACAAATCAGAGCGGCGCGTGCGATGCTTCGAATCGAACAACGCGACCTCGCGGAGAAATCCGGCGTCTCGGTGGAAACAATCAAACGGATCGAACGCACTCCAGGACCGATATCGGCCTATACCGGGACCGTCGACAAGCTGCGTCGAGCTTTGGAGTCGGCAGGAATCGAGTTCAGCAATGGTGATCGGCCTGGCGTCCGTTTGACGTCAACAGCAGCAAAGCAAATCGATCGCTCTGAATGACCGATCTTGGTCGAGTAGCTCGGCCATTTGGCTTCGCCCTCACAGATCCGGGCATGCGGCTTTCCCGCACCCGGCTCTTCCCAGAAGTTACCCGCAAGGGGCACCTGGTGGCGTCCAGGGGTGAGTGATGCGCGGAAGCGGTAGGGACAGACGCGCGGTTACCTCCTCGAACCAGTCCCAGCCCATGCGACGGTTCTTCTGGCTGCGCCGTTTCAGGCACTTGAACCAGATTCGCCGAATGTCTTGCTGGAACGCGTTGAGAGACCGCCAGTTGTGCCGCATACCGATGTAGCCGTAATGGCCGAGCAGAACGCTGGCGATCCAGCGGTGCCGAAGAGCCAAGGGCTGATGCATGCGTTGCCGCGCCTCCTGCCGGATCGCCGTCAGCTTGCGCGTGAGGCGAGTGCTCTGCGTCTTGTGCTTCACCATGAAGCGGCCGTCTCGTGTCCACCCGCAGTAATGGGTGAACCCGAGGAAGGCAAATGTTTCAGGTCGCTGGTCGCCACGAGCCTTTCGAGTCGAGGACGCGAAGCGTCCGAACTCGATCAACCGCGTTTTCTCCTCGTGGAGTTGCAGGCCGATCCTAGCCGTCCGCTCCTTGGGGTCACTCATCATTCGCTGCGCGTCGGCTGCCTTCGAAGCCCATCACGAAGTCGTCGGCGTAGCGCATGATCGTTACCTGACCGCGCGCATGCCGCCGACGCCACTGATGATCCCAAAGATCGAGGACGTAGTGCAGGAAGATGTTGGCCAGCAACGGACTGATTCCCGCACCTTGCAGCGTACCCCTGTCCGTCTCGTACCATTCACCGCTCTCTAAGATACCGGCTTGGAGCCATGACCGGATCAACCGGAGCACCCGAGGATCCGCAATCCTATGCGCCACCATCCGCAACAACCATTCGTGGTCAACCAAATCGAAGAAGCTGCGAATGTCGGCATCGAGCACCCAGTTCACACGCTGGCTCATGATCGCCGTGTGCGGCGACCTCAGCGCGTGGTGCGGATTTCGCCCCGGCCGAAAGCCGTAGGAGAACCCGAGGAAGTCGGCTTCATAGATGGCGCTCAGCACCTCAGCAACCGCACCCTGGACAATTTTATGCTTCCAGAGCCGGGACACCAAGCGGCCGACGCCCTCCATCGGCTCTCGGGATGAAGACGCGTCGAACCGGATGTGGTCGGTAGCGCCCGGTGTGGATTTTGGCGCATAGGTCCCGGAGGTTGCTCTCCAGATTGCGCTCGTAGTCCTCCACCGTGATCCCATCGACTCCCGCACTCGCCCGCCGCTTTTGATGCCAGAACGCTCGTTCGAGCGCATCGACATCAATGTGATGCAGCAGGGCGTCGAACTGGGTCTGGACGGCCCCGTGGGCCGCCGCGTTCACCCGTGCGAGCCCGGATGGAAGAGTGATCCGGCTCTGTGTCCGGCCCCTCCCGCGCTCGCCAGGGTTCCTTCCGGGCTGGCCCCTTCCCTCGGCGCGCCTCGTTTTCTTCGACGGCGTCATTGGTACTACGTACCAGTCCGACTCCCGACCTCGGCTCGGATAACAGCTCCGGCATTTGGGTCTGAGTGGTCCCGCCAAGACCGAGGATTCCGCCCGCGACCGTAGTTGATCCGCTATCCGCACCGAGCGTACCGCTGCCCGAAAGCCTCAAGGTACTCGCATTGACAACCGTACACCGACAACAAGTCTGCATCCCGAATCAGTCCGCCAGTAGAAATGCGGTAAAATCTTTGCCATAGTTCAGGTCTGGCTGTAGTCAAATAACTGCACAAACCGAACCGATGACCGTCAGTGCGCGAGGAGCTGCGATGCCGAATTCCAAGCTTGAGATCGTCGAACTCGATAACAGCGAAGACATCCGTGAACAGCTTGCCGATATGCTCATGGAGACTGTAGCCGGCGGCGCAACATTGAACTTCATGCATCCCCTTGCGAAATCGGCCGCCCTGGCATTCTGGCAGAAATCGTTCGAGTCGGTCGCTTCCGGTAATCGCATTATCCTGGGAGCACTCGATGGGACGCGTCTTGTCGGAACGCTTTCGATATTGCTCGACTGCGGCGACAATCAATCTCATCGATGCGAAATCGGAAAAGTCATGACCAGCCTCTCGCACCGCGGGAAGGGCATCGGCAGCCAACTGGTTGCCGCAGCCGAGCGCACGGCGCGGGCACGGCAGCGCTCGTTGATGGTGGTAACGACCGCGACGGGGGGCACCGCGCACAACCTCTACGAGAGGATGGGATTCGTACACGCGGGCACGATCCCGTATTTCGGTTCCGATCCGTATGGAAAGATGGAAGGCTGCATGTTTTATTGGAAACAGATCGAGGCGCAATCCCAGGCGGCAGCGACCTAGTCCGACCAAGCCGCATAGCGGCACGACGTCCCATCCAGATCGAGCCCGCACCGTCGCGACGCCCTCACCGGGATCAATGTCATCCCGCAGCCCTTAGCGCCGATACCACCGCAGGAGTGCCGGTATTCGACCGTCGACGACGAGCAGACCGGTCGCGATGCAGGCTACTCCGAGCGCTTGGGTCCCGGTCAGCCCTTCGTCCAGGACTGCCCATGAAAGAAGGATCGCGCTTGCAGGGACGAGAAGTGTCACAAGGGAGATATTTGTGCCCCCGGCGCGATCGAGCACGCGAAAGAAGATCATGTAGCCGATTGCGGTCGATAGGCATGACAGGCCGAAGATCGCAAGCCATACCCTCACTGATGGAATTTGCAGGTGCCAGGGCTGCTCCATGGCCAACGCGAACGGCATGATCATGACGGACGTTGCGGCAATCTGGCCGAACGCGCCCACGGCAGGCGAGATCCCAAGTCGCCGGAATCGCTGGCCGAAAATATTGGCGAACCCGTAGGAAATCGCGGCCGCGAGGCACGCCAGCACGGCAACGATCGCACGTTCCGAATAAGTCGGCGCCTCAATGCCGACCAGGATCATGACGCCGAGCAGACCCATTGTGACGCCGAGAATCTTGGCCTTCGACAACGTCTCGCGGTTGTTGCCGATCTTGTAGGCCAGCAAGATTGAGAAGATCGGGGTTGTCGCAACGAGAACCGAGGCTAGGCCGCTCGAGATCGCAGTTTGTCCCCAGGTGATGAGAACGCCGGGGATCAGATTGTTGAGAAGCCCCATGCCCGCGAAGTTCAGCCAAACCGCAGGTCCATGCGGCAGCTCGATCCGGCGCCACTGTATGTAGCCGAGCAGAACGACAGCCCCGAGAAAGAAACGAAAGAAGACAATCGTGAGCGGCGGGACCTCCCGAACGATGATCTTGGCAAAAAAATACGATCCGCCCCACAGCACCGAGAGCATCACAAGGAGCGCCCAGTCGCCGATGGTCATCCGATCTTGCATGTCATCAAGGCTCCAGGCCGGGAATGGCTACAGCATTAATGTACCTTGCGAATCGCTCGGACCGCTATGCGTAAGCTGCAACACATGGCCGAAATATGGGGCGGAGCGAGGGACATTACGATCGATTACAACCCTCGCCTTCATTCTGGCAGTTCTGCCTATTGCCTAGGTCCAGTCTCAGCAATCGATCAAGGCCGTCCGCTCCCAGGTGCTCAGATGGGAGTGGAAGCAGTCCCATTCCGCGGTCTTGATTTTCGCATAGGCCTCGACGAACGCCCCGCCGCAGTATTTACGCAGCACGTCCGACCGCTCGAAGGCGCGGATTGCATCGAGCAGATTGCGTGGAAACGAAAGCGTCTGCGCCTGCCGAGACCCGTCTTCGGACGGCAAATGAGCCGCCTGGTCATCGAGCTCAAGCAAACACGCCAGCAATGCCGACTGGAGAAGGTAGGGATTGGCACTGCCGTCTCCCAGCCTGTACTCGACCCGGCCGGGGGCCGGCACGCGCACCGTCTTTGTACGATCATTGCCACCCCAATTCAGCTCGGTCGGCGCCCACGTCGCTCCCGACGTCGTGCTGCGCGCGTTCAAACGCTTGTAGCTGTTCACGGTAGGGTTGGTCAAAAGAGCCATCGGCGAAGCGTACCGCAGCAGTAGCTTGATGAACTCGTAGCACGTGTCCGACAATCCAAGACGATCCGTGGGGTCCAAGAAGATATTGCGCCCCTCCCGCCAAGCTGACGCGTGCACATGACACCCAGAGCCCGTCAGTTCCTCGAACGGCTTCGGCATGAAGGTCGCGCGCATCCCGTGCCGCTCGGCTATAGTGCGAACCATAAACTTGAAGAACGAGTGGCGATCAGCCGTCTGCAGGCTCGATGAATACTTCCAGTTCAGTTCATACTGGCCGGATCCGTCCTCGTGGTCACACTGATACGGCTCCCAGCCGAGCGTCTCGATCGCATCGAAAATCGTGCGGATGATCTCGTAATTGCGCATGATTGTCACTTGATCGTAGCAGGGCTTGCTCTGACGGTCTGCGCTATCCGCCACGTCTGCACCATCCGGACTCAACAGAAAGAATTCCGGCTCGACGCCTGTCATCAGTTGCAGTCCGCGCTGCCCTGCGCCTCGCACCAGCCGCCTGAGGACGTTGCGCGGCGACTGTTCGAACGGCTCTCCGTCCAGGTAGAGATCGGCCGGCACCCAGGCAACTTCGGGCTTCCAAGGAAGCCGTACCGTCCCGCTGGGGTCCGGTCGGGCGATAATATCAGGATGCGCCGCGCTCAAATCGAAGCAGGCCGCGAAGCCGGCGAACCCAGCTCCGCCCTCTTCTGCCTCGCTTATCGCGCCCGCAGGAACCAGCTTCGCCCGCAGGACACCCGCGAGATCGGTGAACGCAACCAAAAAATATCGTATCCCCTGCTCAGCCGCGAATTGCGATAAGGCGCTCATGTGGTCTCCCGATAACGTGGTGCGATCAGGCCCTAAGTCCCCTGTCAGCCACGGATGGCGCGGCATTACTGGACCAAGCCCTGGGCCTCCCGTGCGGCCATCTCGACCGGAGCGATCCGGACACCGTCGAGATAGAGCACGTCTGCATAACCATTGCCGATGAATTGCAGAGCTTGCTCCGGCGTCTCGACGATGGGCTCCCCCGGTCCGTTGAGCGAGGTATTCATCACCACGGGACAATTTGTCAGCTTGTGAAACTCCGACAGCGCCGTATGAAACAGGCCGTTCTCACGCGTCACAGTCTGGATGCGTGATGTCCCGTCGACATGCGTCACCGCAGGCAGATCCTTGCGCTTCAGGCGAGCGTTGAACAACATGTAGGGAGAATTTGGCGGCGCGCCCTCGAAATAGTCCGACGCATGTTCCTTGAGAACCGCCGGCGCGAACGGTCGCCAAGTTGCCCTCTGCTTGGCGAGGTTCACCCTTCGCCAATTATCAGCGATCCGGGCGTCTGCCAGGATCGATCGATGACCGAGCGCACGCGGCCCAATCTCGCTTCGTCCCTCGTACCACGCCACGATCTTGTTCGACGCAATGTCTCTCGCGCATGCAATTGCGGCCGCCTCGACATGCTCGATCGAAAGCGCTCTTGACGAGGGCCTCCCTGCCAGCCTGCTTTCCGCCGCCCACAGATTGCCGAGATACGGGTCAGCAGGCAATATCGCCGACCGCTCCACCAGCGAAAAGCCCAGCAGGTTGTGATAGACCCAAAGAGCCGCACCGATCGCACAGCCGCTGTCGTCGGTGAACGGTGGAACGAACAAGTCGCCAAACAGTCCAGACTGATAAATCAGCGTGTTGGTCGGACAATTCAGCATGCTGCCTCCGGCCAGGCAGAGACCGTCCACGCGAAGTCCACGCCGCTCGAACAGATCGGCCGTGGCCCGGGCCGCCTTCATGAGAGTTGCCTCGAAAATCCGCTGCACACTCGCAGCAAGATCGGCATTGACGGCATCCAGGGGACTGTCGGGATCACCGAACGTGCTCAAGTCGTAGCCCAGCGTCGGAATCCGTTCGCGCACGAACCTCTCCCATGCGTAACGCTTTTCCTCTGCAAACGGAAACTCTCCGTTCTTTGCGAGAACATCGTAATCAAATGCGTTACCGACGAGTTTCTCATCGAACAACGAAGGCGAGCCATATGGCGCCAAGCCCATCATCTTACCGTCGGCGGACGAGCCGAGCCTCAATACGGCCTTCGCCGTCTGCGCATATATCCCACCGACCTCCAGATAGTGTGGCGCGATCGGATACAGCTGGTTACCACTTCCGTAGCTCCACCAGCCCCCACGCTCCAAACCCGAGCCGCCATCCGTGGTCATGACTGCTGCGGAACGCATTCCTGATAGATAATACGTGCACGCCGCATGGGTCGCATGATGATGAATGATGTAACATGGCATCGACTTGCCAAATATCGTGACCGACGCTGGAAAATGGAATCCGAACTTATTCCCGCTGTAGTCGATACCGAGCTCGCCGGCCTGCTCCGCAATACGTTCCATCGTGTCGTAGGGTGTCGGCGTCGCGACCGAGAAATAGTCCATCCACGGGAAGAACGTGAACGACGTCGAGGACGTCCGGAACACCGGATTGATGGCATGCGGCACGACGACGCGCGCAAGCCGCCGCGCACGCTGCTCGACTGTCTTACCCAGGAACGCATCAATCGGCGGCAGATCGAGCTTCTTCAGTTCGGCCTCGATCGCCGAATGCACGACGTCATCCTCGTGGCGTGCAAACCTCAGCTGAAAGTAGCCGCTGTTCTCGATATACAGATCTTCCCGCTGGGTCGAAGTCAGCGCGCAGCAGTCGATCTCGTCGACCGAGATGCCGTTGCGCGAAAGAAACAGCTCGATCAGCTCGTCGCTGATACCAATGAAGTGCTTCCGACGTTTTATCCGCTCTGAGAGCTGGCATGCCACCACAACTCCGTCACGGATCAACGCAATCGCCGAGTCGTGTCCGAAATGGAATGACAGAATATTCACTGGAGCACCTCGCTTTTGTCGGATACTACACTGTCGACATATTGACTATCTTCGGGCTGCCGCTATCGAGCAGGATCGGCTACGTTCGCAAGAATCCCACGAAGCTTGCCGGCCATATTATCAAGTTCCGTTCTCGACTCTGTTTCCGTCGGCTCGAACAGCAGTGCGTCCTTTAGCTCGTTCGGAAAGTAGACGCAGCCGGCGCCCACTATGCTCGGCGGATGCAGCCCGTCCTCGATAATCCGCTCCGCGATCTCGGTCACGGACAAGCGGCGTTCGCGGGCATAGAGCAGGCATTCGTGCAGACTTGGCTCCGGGAACACGGACGGGCACACGTCGCGCAACTTGAACTTCAGATAATTCGCATTCAGAACAGCGTCTTCGCTGGCTCTTCTCAGCCCCTCGGCTCCCATTGCCCGGATATATTGAAAGGCGCGCAGAAGAATTTCGACATGACCGAGGTAACATTTGATACGGCCGATACTCGCCCCGTTTCCGGCCGACAAGTGGAACGTCCCCTCAGGATTTCGCTCGATGCGGGGCACCGGAAGAAGTTCGGTCAGGAACGATTTCACCCCGAGCGGGCCGGATCCGGGACCGCCCCCTCCATGCGGCGTGGCAAGAGATTTATGCGTATTGACGTGAACGATGTCGAAGCCCATGTCGCCCGGACGGCATATCCCCATCAAGGCGTTGAGATTGGCTCCGTCGTAATACATGAGGGCGCCGTGATCATGCGCCATTTCGCCGATTTGTCGAATGTTCTCCTCGAACAGCCCATATGTCGAAGGGTTCGTGAGCATCAATGCGGCAACGGCAGGCGACAGTGCCCGTTCGAGCGCACGCATATCCATCATCCCCCTGTTGGTCGTCGGGATCATCTTGACGTCGAATCCGGCCATCGCGGCAGATGATGGATTGGTTCCGTGCGCGGAATCGGCAACCAGCACCACAGGTCGGGACTGCCCCTTGGTCTCGAAGTGCTTGCGAACCACGAACATGCCGGCGAGCTCGGCGTGCGCACCTGCGGCTGGCGCCAAGCTGACGCCGTCCATTCCCGTCAACGTGCAGAGCAGCCCCTCGAGCTCGTGGAGAATGGTCAGAAGACCCTGCATGCTCTCTGCCGGCTGTCCGGGATGCAGATAGCGAAAGCCGTCCAATCCGGCGAGCGCGTCGTGAAGCTTTGGATTGTACTTCATCGTACATGATCCGAGCGGATACGGCCCGACATCAACGCCGTAGTTGTCGTGCGTGAGGCGGGTGAAGTACCTGACAACCTCGAATTCAGACAGCGACGGAAGACCGAGCGCGCTGCGCGTGGGCGCGACCGTGGATGCGGACATCACCGCCGGATCAATCTCGAACGGCCTGAAATTCATCTCCGGAGCCGCGACGGCCACGCGATCAGACGGATCATACAGCTCATACATGGCTCATTTTCCCGGCGATGATTTCTGCGAGCTTCTCCGCATAGAAACTCAGATCGTCTTCGGTCTTTGTCTCGGTAACGGCGACGAGAATATCGGTGTCGACACCAGTCCAGCTCATCTCCAGGCCGCCGAATATTCCCTCCTTCCGCAGGGCAGCCAACACCGGCCCGGCAGGACAAGGCAGACGAAGCGTAAACTCGTTGAAAAACGGACCCGAATATGGTCGCGTAACACCGGGCAGGTCGGTCAGCAGACCCATCAGACGCTGCGCAAGCCGCATATTGGTCCGCGCAAGAGCGGCATACCCTGTCTCCCCGAGAAGGGTCAGATGAACCGCTACACGAACCGCGCACAGCGCCTGGTTTGAGCAGATGTTGCTTAAGGCGCGCTCCCGCGCGACGTGCTGCTCGCGCTCCTGCCGGACCAGTTCATACCGGCCCGATTCAATCCGCTCGGACGCCGCAACAATCCGCCCGGTCATGTAAGGCGCTAGAGACGCGCTACACGCCAGCATGCCAAGCCCTGGCCCGCCACCGTTCAAGTAAAGTCCAAGTGGCTGCCCCTCTGCGCAGACGATGTCTGCTCCGAGCCTGCCCGGCGGCTCGGCGACGCCACTCAAAAGGGGGTTGAATGCGGCGATCGCCAGACTCCCTCGTGAATGAGATGTTGCGGCGATGGCAGAGATGTCTTCGATGACACCGAGAGCATTGGGACACTGGCAAATCACCGCGGCAACATCGTCTGCGTCACATTCGTTCATTTTCATTCGTCCGGTGCCGTTGTCGTGACCGGCGATGGCGGTCCGCACACCTCGTCCTGACAGATAAAGGGTGACGATGTCGCGCCATTCGGGCCAGACGGTTCGCGCAAGCACGACCGTTCGTCGACCCGTCGCCGTGCACGCCATCCACGCCGCATCCGCCATCGCGGTAGCCCCGTCGTAACAGGACGAATTTACGACCGGCAGACCGGCAATCCGGGAAGTCAGCGCCTGATAATCATGGAGCGCGCCAAGCATCCCCTGGCTGATAGTTGGCTGGTACGGCGTATATGACGTCAGGAATTCGCCGCGGCTGACGATCGCATCGACCACCGGGTGCACGAAGTGATCATAGAAGCCACCTCCCAGAAAGTTGAGATGCGACAACGTCGTCTCACAATCGGCCGCTGCTCGCCGCATTGCGCGCTGCAACTCGATTGCAGTCAGTGGCGCAGGTAGATCAAGAGGCCGCGAAAGACGCAGGTCGTCAGGTATCGTGGCAAACAGCTCATCGATACCAGATAGGCCCATGGTATTGAGCATCTGACGTCGGTCGGTATCGGAGTGGACCAGATACGCATAAGCGAATGACATACCCACTCGAGTCCCTACCTACGAACAAGCCAGATACATACACCCAACTTCCGGTCCCGCTGCCGCCATGCGGCCGCTCGGCCAGTTCATGTCGCGCCGACATCGACCATGGCGAGCTTAGCTCGCGCCGCTCGGAGTGTCGGGTCCAGCGTATTGCGTGGCTCCCCAAGATATTTCCCGCCGGCGATACGGGCCGATGAAGGGCGAGCAATAGCCATCCTCTCGCCAAATAATCGGAAAGTGCGTTTCATCCATTATATCGTCTCCAAACCGCTTATAACGGCTGTAGATGTAGCCGACGAATGAAGGATGAAATCGCGCCTCCGAACTCATACAATGAGCGACAAGCGCACGCCTTGGCCGATCGCTGCGGTTTACATCCGACCCGTGCCATGTCCAGCCAGAATGAAACACGCCCGCGCCAGCCGGAACCTCGATCGGGACTAGATCCAGGCGATTAACCCCGGCGCGCTGAGCGGCAACTTTCAGATCCTCGTGCGGATCATCAGGCGCATGAAACTGCCTGATCATGCCCGACTCCTCCCATCGGTGAGATCCTCGGACATATTCGACTGTCCCGCCGTGAGCTGTGGTGTCGTCGAGCGCAATCCAACAACTGACCCAATCACTCGGAATGCACCATCGCTCGTACGAGCTGTCCTGATGGAAACCCAGCGGCTTGCCGCCGGACGGTTTCCAAATGAGGTTATCCTGACTCAGTCGAGCCCCTGGCCACCCTCCGAGCGTCGCGCAGGCACGTCCGATTTCCGGACGCAACACGACGTCTGCGATATAGCGATCCGACTTCCAGCCATTGCAGATCTGCCTCGTTCGATCCTCTGCATCACGCCCCTGCAACCAGTTCAACTCGTCCGGCACCAGACTCGTCTCGAATTCACCACGGAACAGTTTTTCATAGCGCCCTTTGATGAGTTCAACTTCATCCGGGGCCAGAATCTGCTCGACCACGACGAAGCCGTCCTCTGCAAACGCCTCGATCTTCGAGCGCGTCATATTGAGACCCGGACGATCTGACATTTGCTCAGCAACTTGCCCCAACTCGACGCAACGTCCCTCGCCATCATGCATGATCTATATCCTCGCCCACGCGCGCGATCCACAATATCGCCCCGATATTTGCCTCGATCTCAGAAACATCGATCGCGTAGCCCCTAGCCGCTGCATAGACAGCTATAGCTTCGGCATCTGGCGGCCCGCTCGCGACCTCCTCCTGCATCGAACGATTTTCTTTGAGGTCAAGGAAAAATCGCCGGTGTTCGCGGCTCATGCGCCCTCCCAAAACAGCCACTCTATCTTCGGATGCATCACTTGTACTACTTCCTTACCGCGATAGGATCATGCGCGCCCATCAATGTCAATGGACATCACGCACAAAGCAATGTCCTACACGATTTGCGACGGCCGACTCGTTGTTTGCATCTATTAGCAAGTACCCTGACGCCACCACGCCAGCGACATTCGAAGAATGTATGCCGCGCAACTCCGCCGCGACGCAGCTACAAACTTCTATGGATCACACATGAGCTTCAACTCAATCTGCGCGTTGGACCCGCCGCAACGATCAATATTTAGGCATCCATTCAGAGATCACGCCCCGCAATAGCCAGAATCGGTACAGCTCATCCGAAACGACACGCGGTCGGCGAGCCGAGACACAAGACCGCTTTTTTTATTGGTCGTAACCAACTCAAACGCAGCCGCTCGCAAGATTCGGCATTGACGCAAAAGTAGCCTTAAGATTACTATTAAATCTTAGATCGCAGCCGACCACGTCAATGGACGTCGATATCAGCTCCAGCGATCGGCGATCGTGAAGCAACTGAACTCCGATGTGCCCATGCCCGAAGACCACAAATTCCATGTTATTTCGGGTGAGACAATCAAGACGCTGCTCGCGGCAGCGCACACCGAGATAGTCGACCTCATGAAGTCTACCTATGTCCTGCACAAACAGGGCCACGTCGTAAACCCCGATAGCTATTTTCTTCGTTTTCCGGATAACCAGACAGCACGGGCAAATACCCTGCCTGCGGCAATCATGGGCCCTATTCAAACATTCAGGATCAAGTGGATTTCCAGCTTCCCCCGCAACAACGCAGCGAACGTCCAAAGAGCCTCAGTTGCAATCATTCGCAGGCAGCGCAACAGACTAATCTGTAGGGGGTCAATATTGCAGGCGGAATGACACTTTTGCTGCAAACGCGTCGAGCGCCGCCGGCGGCACGCCTCCCGGAATGCTGTAGCAACTAGGTATCGGCTGGAGCTGCACGTAGATTCTGGCATTGGAAGCCATAGAGAATTCGACGAGCAGCGCCGGTTCCATGGCCCATTGCCGTTTTAAGAGCCGCTATCGGTCAACCGGCCCGGATCTTAGGGGTGCGGATCGTCGGCAAATATATACGCCTGCAAGAACAAGCCCGACCGAAACAAGCATCAGCAGTGAAAAATGCTCGCCGAGAAACATCGTCGCGATCACAAGCGACACGATGGGCTGGCCGAACTGAAGAGGTGCGATCGCTGACACGCCACCTTTGTCCAAAGCCCAGAACCATGCGGCAAAGCCGATCAGGGTACAGAAAACGGCGAGGAAAATCAGGGCTCCGCCGCTCACCGCCGTCAAGGCCCCGAGAGAATCCAGGAGAGTCGGCGCCAGAGGCAGCATAAAGAGGGCACCGAACACGATCGACCACGCCGTGGCGCCAAACAACCCAATTCGTGCCGATAACCTGGCGCCCGCGACATATCCGATGCTCACCGTCACAGTGCCAATCAGAACGATGATGTCTCCGACGACGGTCCCACTGCTGACGGCATCCGCGCTGAACCGAGCGAAGATCAACAATGTTTCGCCGCATAACGCGATCGCGCTGCCGACAAGCCAGAGAGGGCGCGGAAATGTTCGCGACAGTATGTTTTGTATGATTGCCGTCATCACGGGGGCGCAGGCCAGGATCAGGGCGGCGTGAGACGTTGATGTTCGCGAGAAGCCGAGGCCTTGCAGGAAAAAAGAACCGCCGAATCCGACCACGCCGTTGATTGCCAAAGCAATCCAGCCTCCTTTATCGGTCGGGAGTGGTGGCCGGAAAATGATGGTGATCGGCAGGAGAAACGCTGCTGCCAGCAGGAGCCGAGACGGTCCGATCAAGGACGAGGCGAGGTCGTGGGCGACCAGCACGGTCGCAGCCGGCGTCGTCCCCCAGAACAGAACCGCAATCAGCCCGGACAAATAGGGAAGGGATCGTCCGGCTCGGTCGCCGGCCGCCGGCAAAGGGGTGTCCAGCACGTCGGACCCGGTCTCGTTGGGACGAACCAACGTCAGTTTATCGACGACCATGCTTCTCGTCTCATCATGCCGATGGAATGAATCTCATGCAGGTTGCACTGTCGCGCTGCAAGGCAATCTCGTCGCCGGCAAGCTTGATGGCCTGGACGTCATTCCAAAGCGAAGTGAGATTTCCATAGAAGCGGGAGAAGATGTGACCCGACTGGCCGGTGGCGATCATAAACCGGGACTGATCCGGATCGGCGAGATCATACAGGCCTCGAAAAGTGGGGACGTGTTTTCGCTCGAACGGGCGGTCTTGGCGCGGTTGAAACGCACTTCCGCTGTTAAGCGTGTACAGGTCTCCGTCACTTCCGATGCTCAGGTCGCTCAGCCATCTCAAGATCGGGATCCGCGAATAGAAGCCGTGGGAAAGGGTCGAGACATGTTCGTCGCCCCATCTCCATCTCGTGATGTCAGATCCACGGCGCTTCGAGAGAAAAACAACTGCTTCTTCGAGCGCTCGGGTCAGGCAGGCGCGACACTCCGGATCTGCATCCTCATCTGATCTGCACCATTTCGGGTGTTCCAGGACAAGCTTCTTGAGGAGCGAAGCCGCGCAGGGGCCGAGATGCTCGAGCCTCAGCGTCGTCTTCTCGTCGATCAGGATCCGGCGGAGAGCCTGCACCCACGCTGTAAAAATGAGCGGCTCCGGCCGGTCCTTATCCATCTTGCCGTCCCACTTCGATATGAGCGCAATTGCCTGCCGTCCCATCGAACTGGACGGGGTGGCGCGGAGCAACAGCGGCAGGAGATCGCGGGCAGCAAGCGACAGGTGATCGGCTTGCATGTCTGCGGACGTGTCCAAAGAGTGCAACTTGATGGTGTCGAAAAAATGCTGAATCCGTTGCGCGCGATACGGCTCCTCCCAGTCGCATCCCATGAACATATCCTGCCGACAAGGCTCAACCGATCGATTCGCGTTGTGGATGTATCCCACGTCAGGGTTGAACAGATGTGGCATGTGCTCGAACGGGATGTAACCGGACCAGTCCGCCTCGCCGGATGATCCGGGCGCGGGATGCAGACCATGTCCCGACTTCCGCGTGGGAACCAGACCGAGGCCGATCAAGCCGATGTTGCCGGATGCGTCGGCATAGAACATGTTTTGCGCAGGCGTCTCGTAAACCTGCAGACAGTCCTGGAATTCCTTCCAATTCCGCGCACGATTGAGTTTAAGGAACGCCTCGGCCGTACGGTCGCGATCTCCCAGGCCGCTAAACGACAGGGCGACGGCGCTGGTGCTGCCCGCAAGTGAGGCAACACGTGGCACGACGTCGGACAGCACTGGCCCATGCCGCGATGTGCGCACGGTGATCTTGAGGTCGGGAGCTCCCCGGACCCGAATTGTCTCCTCGCGTGACTCGAATGCGAGCGAGATGTCCTGGGCGAGATATCTTGTCGGGTCGGCCGGATCCAAGGTTTCAACAAACAGGTCCTGGACATCGGACATCGCCGCCGTGGTCCCCCATGCGATGTGCTCATTCTGCCCAAGCAGGATCATGGGGATGCCGGGTACGCCTGCTCCCTTCACCCACCCGTCGGGAGTCACAATGCGACACAGGAACCAGAGCACCGGGCAAGAGACGTCGAGATGCGGGTCATTGGCGAGGAGCGGCTTGCGGCTGACGGTATGCTTACCAGATACAACCCAGGCGTTTGACGCGCCGTTCGCCGCTCCGATCAACGAATCGAGCCTGTCCGGAGCAAGGGATCGATCGGCGTGAGCGGGACCACTCATTGCCGGCGCCGGCTCATCGCGCATGGAATCGGGGTAGAAGAGCCGGGCATCCTGGGCGCCGATCGTCCGGCTCAACTCCGCGCGATTCAATTCGGCGAGGTAGTTCCGGCTCATCTGCCAAGCCATGAGCTTGCCCCAGACGATCGTATCGACCGGCGACCACGGCTCCGGCCGGATTCTCAAGGCGACCATTTCAAAAGGGAGCTTGCGCCGGTGGGCGGACAAGAACGCATTGACGCCATCGGCGTAGGCCGTGAGCGTGGCGCGTGTTTCGTCGGAGAGCGCTGCCAGGCTGCTCTCGGCGAGCCTGTAAAGACCCAAGACGCGAACGACCTTGTCCGTGTCGACGAATTCAGATCCAAAGATCTCGGAAAGGCGTCCCTGACCTGCGCGTCGGTGGATTTCCATCTGGAACAGGCGGTCGCTGGCGTGCAAATAGCCGAGCACTCGCGCGGCATCCAGGAAATCATTGGAAAATATGTGGGGGACGCCATGCTTGTCGTAGTAGACCCTGACCTCCTGCGACAATCCAGGCAATCCGCAGCGTCCGCCGCGACGTGGCATCGCGCGAGCGAAAATCGCCGCCATCACGATCAATCCCGCCAGACAGCATGACAAGAGGGCGTATAGCGCCCATTCTGCCAGGATCGCTGCCGACGCCAGAACCGCACTCGCGCTGTTCACGCTGCCATCAACCCGAGACGACGGTTAACTGACGCATATCCTCGACGCTGGTCTCCGGCGTGGCGACGTTCAAGCGCAGAATGGGGTCGCCGATGAGCAGCATCGGTGCGTCGCGGTTCAATCCGAGTTCGATGCCCGCGTCTCGGACGGATTGCCCGATTGTGCAACCCGCGCGCAGCGATGCCGAGATCGCCCCGGCCGCAGCCCGGCAGACCTCCGCCGGGACAATCACCGAGTGGTGAGGGCTCAAGACGATGGATACCCGGTCTGAGCCGCACGCGGTAACGGGTAGAACCTGATCAATGGCACGTGAGTGGGCCTCGACCGCTCCGGCGCCATTTCCGTGATCCAGCCGACGTATCGCAATCGCGCTTTGTGTTGGGCCGATAAAATGGAAATACGAACCTAGAAGTGCGGAAGAAAGGGAGGGCAGGTCAGGGGCGGTCAGCAGCCCGACGCTGCAATCGCGTTGGAGCGCCGACAGAACGGCAGCCGGCGGCAGCGCATCCGCGGGTCCGATGATCGCGGTCAGGCTTCCGGTTGTCAGCTGGCACAAATGCGGCGCCTCGTCCCAGCTCGCCAATTCGATCAGGTACTTACAGGTCAGGATTGCGTATAACCTAGCCAACGGCGCCGCATCAGAGCCTGCCAAAACCATCAGCAGGTGCTTGCGCGGGAGCGTGGAATTCAGATCCGAAAATCGATCATTCCGCCACTCCGTCGATTGATCAGAGCACGAGAGCGGGGCTGGAGTTATCGATATGTCGTCTGATCGGAAATCGATTTCGTGAGATGATGCCTCGGTCGTATTCAACCGAGAGATGAATGCGCGATCGTACGGCAACTGGGCGAATTGGCGCGAAAGACTCAGATGTGGAACATGTCCAGGGACGAGATTCTTTTCGAGCAGAGCGTCAAAGGTTCTCCGAAATCCTGCCATCGTGCCGCATAGGTGAAACACGGCGTCGAACTCCCAGGCGAGATTGTTTTCCATCCCGCGTTCGAAATGGCCGGTCGTACGTTCTGCGAGATTCTGCTCGGCTGCTGCATTGATACCGAGCCTGTATCTCATCGGTGTCCACTCGCAGACAAAGCCGGACTTCCTGAAGCGGGGCCCGATGGCGACACAGCCCATCGCCCTGTACATCGGCAAATTCACATCGGACGAATCGGCTCTGATGGAATTTATTCCATTGTGTCTCATCAAAAGGATGACCGCGCCGAACAACAATCGCAGCAGGGCCTTCTTGCGATACTGCTTTCTCAGGCAGAGATAACTGACATAGTACTCCTGCCATTCGCGCATGTAAGCCAAGCGGACAGCGCCGATCAGGCGATTGCTCGACAACAGGAGGACATTCTTGGAGTGCCAGTCGGATATCACGTCGTGATATGATCGCTCCTGTATGCCAAGCTCATCGCAGAACACCTCCTCCCGAAGCGCCTGAAGCGAGGCGAAGTCATCGGGGTTTCCAAGGCGCAATTTGATGTCGTTCAAAATGTCGTCGTGGTCGGTCATGGCGTTGTCCCCGTCGGAACCAGCAGATCGATGTGATCGTCGGAGACGCTCTGCTGGTCATGCACGCTGCTCTTGCTAGCGCAAGCCGCGACTCGACGGTCCACCCACGGAATGGTCGGCATCTCGGCCGAGTTCCGTTCGACGGAGCCGTAATGCTTGTGCGAGGTATAGACCCGAAGGAAATAGAGCCAGAAAGAGGGCACGTTCCAAAGGAATTTCCAGAAGCCGATTCGCCGTATCTGCTCCAGCGGCGGACGTTGAACCTTGAGCAGCATCTTGCCGTAGAGGCGGCAGTATTCCTTGATGTCCAGTTTGGTCGGAAGAACGGCGTGCTGGAAATCGTAATACGTCGGGTTTCTGTAGGTGAGCGAAGCTTCGCTCCTGGTGAAATCGGTCGTGCCCGGCATCGGTGTCGCGACGGTGATATTCGGGATATCGATCTTACGGCTCCGGATGTAGTTCGTCAGATTTGCAAACTGGTCCGCGGTATAGTCGACCCCAACGATGAAAAGCCCCTCGATCAGGACTTGATGCTTCTTGAGGATCTCGATGGCCTTGTCGTTGTGCGCAACGGAGCTGCCTTTTTCCATCGCGCCCAATTCGGAATCGGAGTAGCTTTCCAGGCCCATTCGGAGACGCTTGAGGCCGACCCGCGACCACAATTCAACAAGACTCGGGTCTCTGACGATTGCGTCGGCGCGGCTGTAGAACAGGTACTGCTTCTTGATGCCGGATCGAAGAATAGCCTCACCGATGGCATGGGCACGGCGCCCATCGCCAAAAAAATGATCGTCCGTGAATATGACATACGGCTCGTCGATCGTCTTGAGATAATCGACGATGTACTCCGGACTCCAGGTCAGAAACTTTCCGAGATTTGGGCGCCATAAGTTACAGAACGAACACCGCGCGGGACATCCCATTGACGTTCGAAGAGCCGCAACGGGTTTCCACCAGAGGTGATAGTACTGCCCCTTATAGTCGCCGAGAATGCTCCGATCCGGAATAGGGAGGCTGTCAAGATCGAATGTCCTCGGAACGGCAGCCGTACCGTTCGAAAAAAACACACCGTCCTCCTGCCATGCGACGCCGGCGAGGTCGGAGACGTCGCGCTCGCTGTCGCGGCAGCGCTGGATGAGGTCCCGGAAGGACTGGTAGGCCTCTCCCATCATCACATAGTCGATGTTCGGATCGGCAAAGTCGGCAGGGCTCAAGCCGGCGTGATGGCCGCCGACCGCGACCGTGATCGAGGGGTCGAACTGTTTGACCAGGGCTGCCTGCGCGCGAACGAGGCTGACATGCATGGTCCAGGATGTAAATCCGACGAAGTCGGGGCGCACCCGCTTAAGCGTATCCAACAACGCTGATGGGCGTCGATCGAGGCGCTGGTCGAGCAGCGATATCGCAACTTCATCCCGGTCCAGCAACGAGGCAAGAACCTCGTACTGAATCGGTTCGACGATATAGATGCGGTCATCGGCCAGATGGATCGGGTGATAGTGCTGGGTGACGAGCAGGACCTTGTACTTGGGACGGGTCATGACAGTGCTCTCCATAACTGACGGCACGTCGCATCGGGACGTTCGATCACCCCGCGAGAATAGATTGAAGATCGGCCTTGTCCCTCACCGTTTGGGCGGCATGCGTCCGGTGATGGCGATCGGAGCTTGGGCTTGCGAGGTCGTCGAAGGGAAGGTCGAGAGCTGTCCAGACATCCGTGAGCGCGGCGGCCAGCAGTTGGATATGCATGTCGTCATGGGCCGGCGTAGGCGTCAGACGGAGACGCTCGGTGCCCTTATTGACGGTCGGGTAGTTGATGGGCTGAACATATATCGCGTGTTTGTCCATCAGCATCTTGCTTGCGGCGGTGCACTTCTGCGCATCGCCGACCAGCACTGGGACGATATGGGACGGGTTGTCCATGACCGGCAGGCGTGCATCCTGGAGCGCCTGCTTCACCTTGCGCGCCGTGCGTTGCTGCGCGTCGCGCTCGTCGCTCGACTGTCGCAGATGACGGATTGCTGCCGTGGCGCTGGCGGCGACACTGGGCGGGATGGTGGACGTGAAGATGAAGGACGGCGCATAGCTACGGATCGCATCGACGATCGCCGCGCTGGCGGCGATGTAGCCGCCCAGGGAGCCAAACCCTTTGGCGAGCGTGCCTTCGATCACGTCGATCCGATCGGCCAAACCGTCTCGCTCGGAGATGCCGCCTCCTTGAGCGCCATAGAGGCCCACGGCATGAACTTCGTCGATGTAAGTCATGGCGCCGTAGCGTTCGGCCAGCCCCACAATCTGGCCTAACGGCGCAATACTGCCGCTCATGGAATAAAGGCTTTCAAATACGATGAGTTTGGCGCGCTCGCGAGGTTCCGCGGCGAGAAGCTGTTCGAGATGGCCGAGATCGTTATGGTTCCAGATCTTCTTCTCGCAACCGGACCGCCGGACGCCTTCGATCATCGAGTTATGATTGTCCGCGTCGGACAGGATCAGGCAGTTCGGCAGGAGAGTTGCGATCGTCGAGATCGCGGCGAAGTTCGAAATCCATCCGGATGTGAAGACGAGCGCCGCTTCCTTGCCATGCAAGCTGGCGAGTTCGTGCTCCAGCTCGATCACCTTCTGATGGGTCCCCGAGATGTTTCGGGTGCCTCCCGCACCAGTACCGAAGACGCGGGCCGCTTCCACCGACGCCCCGATCACGTCCGGGTGCATACTCATGCAGAGATAGTCGTTTGAGCACCAGACGGTGACACTCTTCGATCGCGCGCCACCTAGCGGACGCCAGAGCGCGGTTGGAGGCGCACTAGGACTTCGCGCCAGATTGACGAAAGTCCGATATCGACCTTCGGCCTTTAGCGTCTCAAGCGCATCGACGAAAGCGCCGCTATAGTTCGCCATCCACTCCTCCTCGACAAACGTCACCTTGACCAGTCCTACTCTTGCGATGGCCCACACCCGACTTTCTGACTTCAGGCCCGCGTTTCCCAGCCTGACGGGATCACCGCCGCCCATTTATCCAGCATCACACTGGAAGGCCGAAATGAAACGGGCATTCTCACTACTTCTCCTCAAGACGGTCCGACATCGCGCCCCCCCCCCTCACACAAGCTAACGGACGAACCGCAAATGGTAACATTTGTGCCTTAAGCGGATCGATCGGCGCGACAGATGCGTTTCGACCGCTTTTTTCCCGGCGGGCGCGTCAAGCACGCAATCTATGTCTGCCGATCTGCGTCAATTCTTGTCACGAATCGCACAAAGTCACCCACCGTGGCGAACTGCGCATCAGCCACCGCCGCATCGTCGATCCTGACGCAGAGCTTATCCTCAACAATGATGAATGCGCGCAACAACGCCAGCGAACTGATTGCAAGCCCTGCTTCTCCGAGCGGCATGTCATCGGCCAGAATTGGAACGCTATCAGCTGCTCTGCTTCGTCCATCCAGCAGCGCAGAAATCGCGATTTCTCGGACATTTCTCTCGACCATACGCCGTCTCCAGCAGCGCAAGCGCGCAGTTCAGATTGCCGGCAGCGCCGCGAGTGATGATGCAATCGTACTGTCAGGCACTTCGACGTCCTCCAGCCGCCCCTCCAGGTAGTCCGCGTATGACGCCATATCAAACAACCCGTGACCGCTCAGGCAGAATACGATGACGGTCTCCGCCCCCCTCTTACGGGCCACGTCTGCCTGTTGGATTGCCGCGTGTACGGCGTGCGCCGCTTCCGGCGCTGGCACAATTCCTTCCGTACGCGCAAAGAGAACGGCGCTCTCGAATACATCGCTTTGCGGATACGCCAACGCTTCGATGAGTCCCCGGTGATACAGCGCGCTCACCAACTTCGAACAGGCATGATACCGGAGGCCGCCGGCGTGGAGCGCCGGCGTCCGATAGAGGTGCCCCAAGGTGTACATCTGCTGGAGCGGCGTAATTCCCGATGTATCCGTGAAATCATATCGATAGACCCCGCGCGTCAGCTTGGCGCACGCGGTCGACTCGACTGAGATGCAGCGAATCGATGACTCTCCGCGGAGACGCTCCTCCAAGAACGGAAAAGCGAGCCCGCCGAAATTGCTTCCGGCGCCGAGGCAACCGATAACGATATCCGCTTTTTCACCCAGTCCGGCCAACTGCCGCCGCGCCTCAATTCCGATGACCGTCTGGTGCAATATGGAATATGATTCGCCACTCCCTACGCACAGCTGCGTATCTTTCGTCGAAAGTGCGTCTTCCAGCGCCTCTTCGATGGCGAAAGCGATGTTCCCACTGTCCGTCCAACCTTCGTGCAGCAATCGGGCACCGGCCTTGGTTCCTGGAGACGGACTGGATACGATCTCAGCTCCGTAAAGCTGCATGATCGTCTTGCGATGCGGCTTCTGCTTGAAGCTGGTTCCAACCATATAGACCTTGCAAGACAGCCCGAACGACTGGCACGCAATCGCGAGCGCAGTGCCCCACTGCCCGGCTCCCGTTCCAGTGGTCAGTCTGCGTGTACCAGCAGCTCGGTAGTAGTACGCCTGCGCCAAGGCGGTATTGAGCTTGTGACTCCCACTTCCGTTTCCGCCCTCGTATTTATAGTAGATCCGAGCAGTTGTCTCCAACCGCTCCTCCAGCCGGCGCGCACGGATGAGCGGGGTCGGTCGCCACAAGCGGTACTGGTCGCGCACCGCCGTGGGGATCTCGATGTCACGCTCCTTGCTGAGGCTCTGGCGCATGAGCTCCAGCGGCAATTGCGGCTTTAGATCGGCTTTCTGAAGGTCGCTTGGGTGAGATGAGCTCGGCGCCGGGAGATCAGGCGGCAACTCGAAGCCAAGGTCGGCGTTGATATTGTACCAGCCGGTCGGGATTCCTGCTGCTTCGACGCACTGTTCCATGACCATCTTCCTCTGCTTCCGATATCCGGCAACCCAATTTGTGGCGCTGGCCCATCCGGCACGTTACTTTCGCCATCGATCGCCGGACATGGATGCGTGCCGCGAATATCAGCGCCCCAATGCACACCGGCACAAGAGTAACCTGTCATCCGCTCCGCAGGGACGTTTGTTAACCTGGCACGCGATGTCTGCCTCTGGCATTTGCCGTGACATCCGCCCCTTGGCGATCGCCACCAATTCGGCTTCTCTTGATGCTCGCGCACTGACGCACTGGAACAGTCGATGCCGAATTCACCTGAGATCGTCCGCACCAGCGAGCAATCGTCCCAACCCTTACGGTGGGACCGCGTCGACATCGATGCCCTTGATTGCATCGCGGCAAACTTGGCCGTTCTTCTCGACTTTGCCGGTGTGCACGACCTGCGTACGCCATTCGCGGCTGAATGGCACTTCTCGTTCTGCAGGAGCGGACGACACCCATCGCCGATCCTTGCGCGCTCCTCGATCTCTCAAATGATCGCGCGATACGCTGGCTGCACCATAGAGAGCCACTCATTGACACGCGCGGCAGATCTTCACGTCGGCCTGTCCGGCTCTCTACCCGCGCTTCCATTTCTGGTGTTCGGCGACGCCTATTATATGCCGTGGCTGCCCTATTGCGGCAACCAGCATATCGACCACTCAGCGATCGTCACCGCGATCGACGGCTCGTCGGCGGCGATCGTCGACGCTTATCTTGTCAAGACCGAATGGGGTGACGCGCACCCGATCTCGACCTCTGTCTCGCTCGATGCGCTATCGGCATCCATGAACGCACTTTCATCCGAGCATCGCGGCATCGCGTGGACGATTCGTCGCACGACGACTCCCGCGCTCGACATCAATTCCACGCTGCATGATAATGCAAATGCAATTCTGCATAATGTCGGCCATCATCAGGCGCTGCATTCCTTCGCAGATCACTTTGGATCTGTCGGTAGCGAACTGGATTCGCAGCGTGCCTTTGCCCTCCATTGCTGGCTTGCGATGCGAACGCGGCTCCTGCACCGCCGCTGGCTGTTAGACCTTGCCACCACGCATCCTGATCGATTGCCGATCTCGTTCGTCAACGATTTCCAGGAGAACGTCGTGGAGCCCTGGCTCAAGGCAAGCGGGTTTGCATATATTGCGCTGCGCAGATTGCGGGACGGCCGGTCCCCAACCGACGCCGCCTTTCGGTTGATCGTCGAGCAGATCGCGCCCGCAGAACTCGCTGCTGCGGAGCGGCTCTGCGACGCCATTGTCGCCGCGCCTGGCCTGACGGATGAGAGCGCTCGGAGATCCGGATGCTGATCCATCACCGCATCATTTCGGCCGCCGTCAACAGCCCCGACGCCCCCGCCATCGTCCAAGATTCCCTCAATTTGACCTATGGCGAACTTCTCGCATGGGCGGAACAGCTCGCCGAGCTGTTCGTTGCTCGACTCCCACCAAATGCACGAATCGCACTATGCCTTGAGAAGTCTCCCGCAGCGATCGCTGCAATGCTCGCGGCTCTGCTCGCCGGCTGCACCTACGTGCCACTCGATCCAAAGAGTCCGATGGCTCGCAAGATCTCCATACTCCGCGATTCTCAAGCAGCAGCCATCGTTATTGACAGCGCTAATGGCCGCGATTGGGAACAACACCCACGGATATTGTCCGAGCTTGCGCTGGTGATTGGTCCATTGGATACCGCAGCGGCAGCGCACCGAGCTCCCCTGGATCCGAACAAAGATCGCAAGCCGCTATTCCGATCGTATCGTCCCGTCTCGGATGAGGATTTAGCCTACATCCTGTACACCTCCGGATCCACCGGCGTTCCGAAGGGTGTCATGATTACTCACGGCAATGCAGCCGGCTTCGTCAATTGGGCATTGACCTATTTCGATCTAGCCTACGCCGACCGCCTTGCCGTGCATGCGCCTCTGCATTTCGACTTGCCGGTGTTCGATATCTATGTCGGATTGGCGCGGGGGGCTTGCATTTATCCTGTGACCGATACGGTTGCGCGCTTCCCCGAAGCCCTGCTGCAATTTCTGCGGACGCATAGCATCACGGTGTTGTACGCTGTCCCGTCCGCGCTTATCGCGCTGCTATCGCGCAGCACCTTGCTGCGCTCCGGCCTTCCGTCGCTGAGATTGCTTCTTTATGCAGGAGAAGTGTTTCACGCTGCACAGTTGGCGAAACTCATGACCGCCTTGCCCGGGATCAAGGTCTTCAACCTTTACGGTCCCATCGAGACGAATGTCGTTACCGCCTACCAGCTGGAACATGCTCCCGCGCCAGACACCCGCGTTCCCATCGGCACACCGATAGCAGATACGCATGTCTTCGTGATCGATACAGACGGATCCATCATCACGACACAGGGGGCTGAAGGCGAGATTGCAATCTCTGGCCCAACCGTATCGCCTGGCTATCTCAACAGCCCCGAACTCACGGCCAGCAGCCGACTCATGGTCAAGCTCAACGAAAGGACCTTTCCCGCCTATCGGACCGGTGATTGGGGCTTTTGGGACGAAACCGGCATTCTTCATTTTCAGGGTCGACGTGACGACGTGATCAAGGTCCGCGGATTCCGCGTAGATCTCTGCGAAGTCGAAGCAACACTCTCAGCACACCCGGACGTCACGGAATCCGCAGTTGTTACGATAGCCGATCTTCACTATACGAACCGATTGCTCGGGTTTGTTACGCCAGCACCGGGTTGCTCGCCGACGGCCCTCGCGCTTGTCGCTTGGTGTCGAGATCGGCTTCCGGCCTACATGATTCCCGAGCGGATCCTGATCCGCGAACTCCTGCCAAAAACGAGCACTGGCAAGATCGCGCGACGTGCCCTTCTGGCCGAAGAGGGGCTCTGCGACCCATGAGCCACGATCGGGACCTCCGGCAGATCGCCCTCGTAATTGAGACTCTTCGACAGGTGCTTCCACATGCCGATCAGCCGTTGACGGGAGATACCCCGCTGACCGCCATATGGACATACGATTCGCTCTCGCTCTATCGCATGATTACGGAACTCGAGAGCGTCTTCAATGTCGAACTCGACGCCGCGCTCATCGTTCCAGACACGTTTGCTACACCAGCCACGATAGCAAGGGCTTTCACAGCGCAAGACGGTAAATTGCTTTCCATCTCGGGCAAGGAGACGAAGCGGTGAACTGTGCCGGACCCGTGCATCGACTATTGGACGACATCATCGCCGTGACCCCGGAGAAGCCGGCCATACTGACGGCCTCCGACCAGATGACATATCGCCAGTTCGGGGAGAAAACCCGACGCGTTGCTTCCTGGCTTCGATCCAAGGGTCTCGAGCGCGGTGATCGCCTTCTAATCATCTTACCCAATACTCCCGAGGTCGCGATCCTGATCATGGCCGCCAGCCGGGTCGGTGCGATTTTCTGCGTTCTCAACGATGCAATAAGGGAGCCGCATCTCAAGCACATTTTGAACGATGCGAAGCCCCGGCTGACCGTTACCGCGGCAGATCTCGTAACCAGGATCTGCTCCGAACTACCCTATACCGTCGTGTCGCTCGCCGACGAATGGGCGGACATATTGAGCACGCCGCCGCTCGTAGATGGCAGCCACGCGATCTCCCAGGACGTCGCTTGTCTGATTTACACATCGGGAAGTACGGCCCTTCCCAAAGCGGTGGTATCAACCCATCGCAACATACGCTTCGCGGCAGCAGCCATTCAAGCTCGCCTCGATCTACTTTCGTCCGACATCATCGGGACGGTGATTCCTCTCTCCTTTGACTATGGCCTTTACCAGATCTTTCTTGCGCTCCAGGTTGGAGCAACGCTTGCGCTCGGTCGAGATGTAGACGCGGGTCCTGGCCTACTGCCACTCCTTCGCAAATGGCACGTTTCCGTGCTTCCAGTGGTTCCGTCGCTCGCAGTCTCACTGAATAAGTTGGCTGCCAGAGACACCGCCGGTCTTCCCGATCTCAGAATGATGACAAACACCGGCGCCCGCCTGCCTGCCAAGACGATCGAGACTCTCCGCGCACAGTTTCCGCAAGCAAAGCTCTTTCTCATGTTCGGGCTCACGGAATGCAAGCGGACCTCGATCCTGGATCCACGGGACTATTCGGCCAAGCCGGACTCCGTTGGAGTTCCACTGCCGGATACCGAGTGTATGATCGTCGACGAATTCGGTCGGCTGCTTCCTGCTGGAACCGTTGGCGAACTCGTTGTTCGCGGACCACACGTAATGGCTGGCTACTGGGAGGCGCCCGAACTGACCGCCGTTCGCTTTCGCCGATGGGGCCCTGGGCTCGAATACGCGCTGTTCACCGGCGACCGGTGTCATCTCGACGCCGATGGATTTCTGTACTTTCACGGACGGCAGGATGACATTTTCAAAGTAAGCGGCTTTCGCGTGAGCTCGACCGAAATTGAAGCAGTCGCATGCGGTGTCAGCGGAGTCGACCTAGCCGCTCTGCTCCTGCCGACCGATGGCTCGCCGTCGATACTCGTTGTCTCCGGCTCGGCCACGACGAGTGACATACTGGGCGCCCTTCGCGACAACCTTGAGCCGTACAAAATTCCTGAGCGCATCGTCGTTACCGAACATATTCCGCTGTCAACCAATGGCAAAATCGACAAGCACACGCTTTCACAGATCATCGCTGCCATGGCCGCACCATGAAGTCCGTTGAATTGATCTCACGTTTTGGTAGCCCCGCCTATGTTTATGAGCTTGCTCGTGTGCGCGAGGCGCATTCGGCCTTGAGGGCTGCTCTTCCACAGTCCAGCGATCTCTACTACTCCCTGAAGGCTAATCCACACCCTGCCATCGCTTCAGAACTTGCCCGGGTCGGTTGTTGGGCTGAAGTGTCGTCGCTCGGCGAGATGAAGACTGCACTCAACGCCGGCTTCGTCCCCAGTCGATGTCTCTACACAGGGCCAGGCAAGACCGAAGCTGAAATGCGAGCCGCCCTGGGTCTCGGGCGACCGCTGTTTTCGGTCGACTCCCCGTGGGACCTTGCCAAACTTGCATCCGCTTCGAAAGCAGCCGGCGTGCAAGTGGACGCTCTGCTGCGAATTAACCCCGATACGGCGGTGCCCGGAATGGGTCTTTCGATGTGCGGTGCTCCATCGCCGTTCGGGGCCGACACTCGCTGGGTGCTGGATAATCCGGCTGCGTTCCGCACTGACTCGTGCGTTAGTGTTGTGGGTCTCCACTTTTACATGGGCACCAACCTGCCCACTACTGATCTCATATGCCGCGCGACGAGCGTCGCCCTCGTCACGGCGCGCGAGCTGATCGCCCGTGGGTTTGCTTTTGACATAATCGACCTGGGAGGGGGTTTCGGCCACCCATTCGGACACGCCTCACGACGTCCCGACTTCCCCGGCCTGCGAACCGCCATGGAAGCAATGCTTGACGATTTTCTGCCGATGTGGCGGTCCGGCTGTCCCAAGATTATGTTTGAGTCCGGCCGCTATCTCACAGCCTCGGCTGGACACCTCCTGGCTACCGTACAGGATATCAAGCAAAGCAAAGGGACGACCTTTGTCGTTCTTGATTCTGGCGTCAATCACCTGGGCGGCATGGCGGGGCTCCGGCGCGTCCCCAATGTCGGCCTTGACTTTGCCTCGATCGAGACGTCCGACGAGCGCCTCCTCAACGCAAATCTGGTCGGACCACTTTGCACTCCCCTCGACGTGTTGGCACGGGGCGCAATATTACCCGACCTCACACCTGGAGATGTCATCGAAATTCCGAACGTCGGTGCGTACGGCCTCACCGCGAGCCTACTGGCATTTCTAAGCCATGACGCACCGGTCGAAATTGTCCTGGATGCGGGAGCGATCGTCGACGTCTCACGCCTCGCAATACACCGCCAATCCACGGCATATCTGGATGGAGACAGCACATGACACCAGAGCGGCGCTTTGCAAGCCTAATCATACCACATCTGAAATATCATGCCGCCGATCTTGAACTCGATCCAAATTCGCTACTGAGCGAATACGGCCTCGACTCTGCCGCATCAATCGATCTCTTGCTCGATATCGAGGACACTTATGGCATCACGATGCCTGATCGTTATCTCACGGAGGAGACGTTTTCGACTGCGAGCAGCCTCTGGTCTGCCGTTTCCCAACTAATTCGAGACGCCAGAGCGACGCCGGATGTGTCATGAAACCCATGCCGTCTTGTTCTTCTGCCGATAGGTCGGACCGCGTATTGGCCATTGCGAGCGAGCTTCGTTCGACATTAGCGGCACATGCTGCCGAAACGGATACGCTCGGCGCTTTCCCAACCAAGAGCCTTCAGGATATTCGCGGCAGTGGCCTCATGGGTTTGACGGTCGATCGCCGTTACGACGGACTTGGCGCCTCATTCTCGACCATGTCGAAAGTTGCACAGCTTCTGGGCGAGGGCTGCGCCTCCACAGCAATGATCTGGGCTATGCATTGTCAGCAGGTCGCCACAATAGCGGACCATGCGTCTCAGTCGCTCTGCGACGCGGTATTGCCTCGGATCGCTTCGAATGGCCTTTATATTGCGTCGGTTACCTCCGAGCAGGGAAAAGGCGGCGAATTGCTGACGGCGATGGCTCCGCTTCAACGGCACGGCGACAACTACCTGCTTGTCCGTGATGCACCCGTTGTCACCGGCGGTGCGCAGGCGGACGCCTTCCTGGCCACGATGCGTCTCTCCCAGGATGCCTCCCCATCCAGCGTCGTGCTGGCGTTCGCTGATCGCGCAAGCATGGACGTCGCGCTTCGCTCCGCCTGGACCTCGATGGGAATGCGCGGGACGCAGAGCGCCGCGTTGTCTCTGCGGGGACAGATACCGTCAGACCATATCATCAGCCATCCGAAAGGATTTAAGCATATCGTGGTCTCGACGATGGCACCCGTAGGCCATATCGCATGGGCGGCAACCTGGACCGGCGCAGCACGCGGCGCATTCCGTCGCTTCATCGCGCTACTTCGTGATCCAAGGCAACGCGCATCATTTCCCGTGCGTTCAGACTTGTTTGCCGAACGACTTTCCCAAATTCGTCTTCAACTCGACACGATGAGCGCCCTTCTTGGCCGTGTCACGGACAGGTACGATCAGTTGCGCCAGGAGCACGGCGTTGGCAGTCCAGTTTTTTCTGCTCCTTCATTCAATCTCCAGATCAACAATCTGAAGTTATATGCTTCCGAGACATCCTTCTCGGTGCTGGATAACTTGATCCAGCTCGCGGGCCTGAGGCACGGGTATCTCACTGGCTCCGCCCTCGGTCTTGAGCGTACATTTCGCGACCTACGATCCGCCGCATTAATGTACTCGAATGACAAGCTTCACGTCGTGAATGGCAAGCTTGCACTGTTGGATTCCGATGTCTCACTCGCTTGAACTTCCCAACGGCAACGACCCTGCCGGCGATGGACCACGCATCGCCTTTGACGCCGCGACCCTGCGCATAGTGCTGGATCGCATATTGCCACCATCAATCGTAGCGGACCTTCAATCATCGGATAAGCCCAGGCGCGAACTCATCGCCGCGCTCGGCAGCGAGGATATTTTCCGTCCGTGCATCCGGGGAATATCCGAGGATGACGATCCGCGTTCGGCGCACGTCAACGTCCGCGCTCTTGCCACGCTCATTGAGCAACTCGCCTTACAGAATTGCTGGGGCCTCACATTATCGGTCGCGCTTCACGTCGGTGTCTTTCTTCCGCTCATCGCGCGCCTCGCCCACCCCGTTCAACGTCAAATGATCATCGCGTCCGCCGCTGCGGGCCGTTTGCTCGGTGCTGTCGCCGCGACGGATCTGATGGCGGCCGGCTCCGATTTCATGGGTATGGAGACGACAGCCACCTTCGACGGGCCCTCGATCATACTGCGCGGCACAAAGACGTTCATTACGAGCGCAACAATCGCCGATTATGCCGTCGTGTTCGCCCGCTGGCGCCCAGGTCGCCATTTTTCGAACTTCTGTTCGCTTCTCGTCCCTCTTGACCAACAAGGCGTCCTTCGTCGCGCCATTCCGATGGAGGTGATGCGCGGCGCCGGCGTTGGTTCTCTGACATTCAACGACGTTCGGCTCCCGGAGCACGCCTTGCTCGGTCGACGAGAGCTCGGCATGCGCTACTTCCTTGACCATATCGGCATGGAACGCCTGATCGCTGGCGTGTGGGCCCTTGCTATCGGTGAACGCGAACTTCGTGATACCCAGAAGCACCTTTTACGCCGCCAGATTGGCGCCGCCAGCCTGTGGCAGCGCGACGCGGTTCGCCAGCGTCTTGCCGAGTCCATTGCGCAACTTGCGCTGCTCCGGTCTCTCGTTTCCGAGACCCTGATCGAAGCCGACGCGAACGGGTTTGTTGATCCACTGCGATCGGCCATCATCAAGGCTACGGCTCCAGCCACGCTGGAGCGCATCATTGGTACCTGTCTGCAATTCCATGGTGCCGCCGGCCTCTCGCAAGGCAATCATTTGCTTCGATCCTTGACAGAGCTTCGCGCATTCGCGATCGGCGGCGGGTCGACCGAAACCATGCTTGAGTTGATCGCGAATTCGTGGCCGTTCACGAAATCGCCCGGCGGCTGGCTGAACGCATGATGTTTGGAGTTCCTGGAAGCATAGACCGAGGGACGCTGATCGCAGCGCTGAACGGCATGATCGTCGTCGTCTTTGCTTCCTATGATAAGGCGCCTTCAGATCTCGCCGACCCGCTCATGTTGTCGGCACTCACGCAAGAGGAACGTACGCGACTTTCCTCGATCATCGACGGATGCCGGAAGACGGAGTTCCTAGTCGGGCGGCTTATGGTCCGCTGCATACTCTCCTTGCTTCTCGATACTCCTCCTCCAACCGTCCCAATCCGGCTCAACAGCCGCGGCCGACCAATTCTACGATTGCCGTCACTCGTCGACTACGACTTCAATCTGTCGCACAGCCACGGTCATCTCATGCTTGGGATAAGTCGGCTCGGACACGTCGGCGTCGACGTTGAGTTAGGCGCCTGCCACGACTTGACCTTGGCACGGCGTTTCATGACCACGATCGAGCTTACGCGCCTGATGCAAATGCCTTCTGGCGACCGCGGCGCACGCGTCGCGCGAATCTGGACCATCAAAGAGGCCTGGTCTAAGGCGCTCGGCAACGGGTTGAGGGTTCCGCTGCGGCACCTCTGTACCGGCCTCATGCTGGAGACTCAGACTACGACGACTCAGTGGTGCACGATCCGGGATATCGCCGTTCCAGCAGCGGTCTCGCGCGTCTGTGATCATCCGATTGCAGATCAACTCCGCTACAGGCCGTTTTTCGTCACACTCTCGCAACTCCGCGAATTCATCACCCGGTTCGATCGCTAGTCATGGTCTCTTCTCCGCCGACTTCCCCGCTAGCACAAAGCTCTCCGCGCGGAGACCTGTTGTCGTGCTATACGACGAGCATAGCCACTTACCTCGCCCGGGCGAATGTTGACACCGACGTCGCGCTCGGATTGCAACTCTTTCTCGCCACCCGCCCGGTCACCGATGACCCACCTGTTTGCGCGTTCTCGCATTACCACACCCCACTCCTCGGCGTTACACCGACGCATACCCTTCATCTCCGTCGCAAATGGACAGATTCATTCGAAGAAGCACGAACATCCATCATGCGAGAGTGCCGTCATCGAAGCGCAGTCATCATCTCCCGCGACGCCTACATATTGCCATGGTCGCAGTCATATCAAAAGAAGCACGCACAGCATTGGTTCATCGTTGCGAAAACGTCGGCCGATGGTCGCGTTTTGCACGTTGTTGATCGGTTCCAATACGCCGACGAACTCGGCGTTCAACAACCGTTCGAAGGTCAGATCGCCTGCGATGCACTATTCGACCATCGCGCTTGTTCGCCTTTCGACCCGGTCTCGTACTGGCGAAGCAGGCTCGCGTTCGGCCAGGACGACCAGGCTCAACCCACGCCTTCGAATGCCTTCGAATGGTTCGAGGCGGAGGCGCCGATCGACGTCCGCCCGAGCGCTCCGCACGCAGCTCTGGAGCTTCTCGCCATGGGCACCGAGCTCTACTTGTCACGACGCCTGCGCCCAGATCTGGACGGCTGGATGGTGGGAGCGGCGGCGCTCGATCAGCTCGCAGCATACGCACAGGCTCACCTCAATGACCCCCGCTTCTACAGCCTAAGCGACGATTTCTGGGTCATCGCGCGAAATCGCGCCTATTTCTGTCACGCCTTGCGTCGCGTTTCGGACCTGTTATCTCGCCGAGATCTTCACTCCCTTTCGCTCCGCCTGCATGACACCGTCATGCGCGCCTGGTCTGCAATACCTCGCATCATGCATTACAACGCGATGTCCATCGAGCGTAATCGAGAGCCTCGCCGGCTCGTCGTCGCTCTACTTCAACAGCTGGCTTCCGAGGAGCCGGCCCTTATCGAGGAGCTTGATCACCTGCTGTCATCCCGTTGATGCATCGGCACGATCAGACTCATTCTCTGACCGGCCGATCCCGATTGATTCTTTCTGCGCGAAATTGACGGACTGGCGGTCTCGTCAGCTGGTGCGGGTTCGATGCACCTGCGTTGCGCAGAGTCTCGACGTCCACGACGGAGCCCGCTTCATGGCATATTTGAGCTGCATCGGCACAAGCACTGGCGTATCCCATCCATTGATCGACGCCGCGCAGAACGAGCAAGATCGACATGCCGTGGAGCGGCTTGTCGAAGATGGGTTCGATCAATTCGTCACCGATGATCGGCCGATATGCCGCTTGCTGGCGGAGGCAGCTCATCACACGCTGTCCATCGCATGCCTCGACTCTGCTTCGGTCGAGGCAATCTATCTCGCAACAGAGAGCTTCTGGGACATCGACCCGCAACTCGTGTCCGACGAAAGCCAGCCACATTATCATTTTCGCGCAACGCTGTATCGATCGCTTCGAGACCTCGGCCTTCGGCACGCGGTTTTATATGGGCAATGGCTTTCATCATGCGCGAACCTCTTGCCGACAATCGGCGCAGCCGCGGACGCGGTAGACCGAGGCACATACGATACGGCAATGGTGTTGGTCGGCGATCGGCATCCTCGTGAGGCCCCCCGACTTCTAGCGAGCGGCGCTGCGGTTTATAGCGATATTGCGGTCGGCTGCCTGGTGACGCGTGAGCATCGACCGCACTCATGGCTCATCGGGCCGGTCGCTTCCTATTCATCGCTGCTCACGGGCGCGGACCATAACAGAACGCTCTCTCAACTCATAGGCGACATAAGACACGCCGCACGCGAACTTGAACGTCGATACAATCGACTATCAGGCTTTGCGCTCGCCGATGCCGACGGCATTGTGGTCGGAAATCTGGATATGCTTTCAACGCGCGTCATGACCGACGCGCTCAAAATCGAGCCGGGCAAGATTAGAGCGGACAGCAAGCCGATCATCGCCCACGGCTACGCCGCCGACAATTTGTACTCACTCAACGTTATTGCTAAGAAAGATCAATACGATCCAGGGTCTCGGCTCCTCGTGCTGAATACCGCCGTCCGAAACTGGAATCTGTGCAGCCTAACGACGAGCTAATCCATGCCTCCTGAGCTAAGAACGAGAACGAGGGACCAATCGGGAATACAAGGACAAGGACCTCAATGGGTCGCCAGACTCCCGCGCGAGCACATAGGCTTCATCCTCGGCATGCTTGGTGTCGTGATGTTTTCGGGCACGCTGCCGGCCATGCGGATCGCGGTCGATGGCATAGATCCTACGTTCGTGACCGCAGCACGAGCGGCGTTGGCCGGAATAGTGGCAGCCGCTTGCCTTATCGTACTGCGCCGACCGTACCCGAAAAGGTCCATGTGGAAGCGGCTCGCCACGATCGCAGCGTGCCTGATTGTCGGATTTCCACTGCTGTCCGCCTTTGCCATGAAGATCATTCCAGCGATTCATGCCAGCGTAATATTCGGAATACTGCCGATTGCCACCGCCACCGCCGCGGTTGCGATCGCCGGTGAACGACCCAGTTCGAGTTTCTGGATCGCAAGTGCAGTCGGCACTTGCGCGACGATCGTTTTTGCTCTCCGAAACGGGGGATTTGGAGCACTGGCCCTTGGCGACCTGTTGCTGCTTGCATCGATTGTCATCGTTGCGATCGGATATGCACTAGCCGGTCGGTTATCAATCGATTTACCAGGGTGGGAGGTCATTTGCTGGGCCCTGGTGATGATGCTGCCATTATCCGTGCCTGCAGCATTTATACTTCTGCCTACAAATGTGACGGCTATTCCTATGAGCTCATGGGGTGGATTTCTCTATGTTTCCTTGATCAGTCAATTATTTGCATTCTTCGCCTGGAATACCGGTCTCGGACTCGGCGGCATTGCGCGTGTCGGTCAGATTCAGCTCCTGCAAACATTCTTGAGTATTTGGCTGGCGAGCTGGGTCAATCGTGAGCCGATTGACAGTGACGTGATGTTCTTCTCGGTTATTGTCGTTGCATCGGTTCTGGTCGGAACCCGGATGCGGGTGACACGGCAAACTCTCCCAGTGCAATCGTCGACCTAGACTGCGAAATAAGCCGTCGCTCGATATGCCTAAGATGCCTCACTCGGTTCGAGCTGCGCCAGGGCCTGCTCCAAATCTTCAAGGAGAAGCCGGGGATCTTCAAGGCCAACACTAACGCGAAATAGCCACGTACCATGCTCGCTTTTCGGCTCCGGCGAATTCAAGTCAATTCGCGTTGGGAAAATGACGCTTTCCACGCCGCCCCAGCTGACACCCAGCCTGATGAGCTTAAGCGATCTGGCGAACTTGGACACCGATGCGTGCGACATTGCTGCAGCTGTGAACGACAGCAGTCCATTTGCGCCCGAGAAGTATTTCTTCCATCTCTCATGATTCTCAGAAGTCGGGAGCGCCGGGTAAAGCACCTCTCTGAGTTTCGCATTTCGTGACAACGCGGTGGCAATCTGCATCGCGGATTTGGCTTGCCGATCGAGGCGTACCCACACGCTTTGGATACCCCTCCAAACCAGATACGCGACATCCGGAGCAAGTGCCGGCCCAAGAGCGGTCAGCGCGCTTTCCAGCACTTTGCGATGCCTCGTGCTGGATGAGATGAATCCCGCAATCGCGTCAGCATGTCCGGACAGATATTTTGTTGCAGACACAATTGAAACATCGATTCCGTGATCAAGCGGCTTGAACAAGCACGATGACGACCAGGTATTGTCAGCTATCGTAACGATCCCTCGTGACTGGGCGAAGGCGACGATTTCGCTGATTTCCGCTATGTCATATGTGAGCGAACACGGCGCCTCGATCCAAATGACGCGTGTTTGTGGCTTGCAATACGAGACAATGTCTTGCGCAGCCCGCGCGGAATAAAAATCGACGGAAATGCCAAATCGACCCAGAAATTCCGTCGCCAAATGCTTGGTTGGCGCGTAGGCGGAGGTCGGCACGAGCAAGCCATCGCCCGCGGACAAGAAGGCCAGTGCTGCAGCCGCAATTGCAGCGTGCCCCGATGAAACCGCGTAGGCCTTATCGGCATTTTCCATGCTCGAGATTACTTTCTCCAACTCAAACGTGGTCTCCGTTCCATATCGGCCATAGTACGGAACGTCGAATCTACGCTGCCCGGCGGCCTCGAGCGCGTCCAGATCGTTGAAAAAGATCGTCGACGCGCGCTGAACGGACGGGCCAAGAACGCGACCATCGCTGAGAGCTGATCCGGGCAACGTCATTCCACTTCGGTCTGTCACAATAACGCTCCGCTCGTTGTAGGAAACGCTAGCTTCCTTAGCGCCACACAGAGATGCATCACCTCGCGGCGGCCCGCGACCGCGCGGACTATCAGTCGCGCCTGCTGCGTCCCGTTTACTTGAAGCACTAAGGCACGCTTTGGGTTGCCAGCCTTTTCTACGGCCGGACCGAGCACTCTGCCGAACGCCGGAGAGGCGTCCGGTTCAGGGCATGGCCCTTGCCCTGGTAAGCTCCGGCCACACCCCTCTGACGGACTGGACACTTTTGAGACTGCGCCCGGTGGGACATCCACATGAAGGGCGAAACAAGCCTCCGCCCGAACTCTTGATGGCAAAAGCCCGGGCCCATCGGCGCCCGAGCGCCAATCAAGGCATGGTTCCAGTGGAACAATCACAAAACTGCGCCCCCTTTCAATGATTCAAGCTGTGGTTGCCAGCCGAAAATCCACCAAATGGCAGCCGATACTATGATCAACCGCTGTCTCAGCACAGAAGATTCGCGAGCGTCCGACCAGGGCATGCCTCGTGCAAGCTTTGCGCCGAGACGGCGAATGTTTCGTAGCCTGAATTTTGGACTGACGTACAGCCTGGTGAAGCCAAACAACACCTAATTGAAGCGATCGCGACGGCTGGCCCGATTAAACATCGAGCAACACCCGATGGCGTTTCTACTTCCGTCGGCAATTGCATGGAGCCGGCGTTGAATTGGGGACACGATCGATACGCAAGTTGCGCCAATGCCCCGGGACCACGGTGATCGCCTGCGTTCAACACCTGCTCTCGGAGCAATCGAAAGCCATGTGCGCTACTGCCTAACCGCCAGCCGCATCGATTGACAGCAATTAGACAGCGAAGGGGCGCGGAGCAGGCGCGACGCCGGCAACTGACCGTCTATATCATTGTTGGTACGCGGTCGTTGATTCGGAGGAAGGCAGCTCACCTAAGGGACGCCTGAAAAATTTAGACATAATCCCATGCAGCCGCCTGCCCGACAAATAGGCAGAACACCAAGGCACGTCGCTATCCGCTGCTGCTACGCTAATCGGACTCCTTCCCGGAGTTTTGCTTGTCAAAATCCACCAAACCAATGTAAGGTTGCATCTTACCGGCATCGGAGCCTGGTCATGTGGACGTCGCGCCTTGTACAATTGATACCCCGACAAGAACTGCTCCCATCAGAAGAAGTTGTTCCAGAGCGCGTAGCCGAGGTCATAAGTGCGATTGCCGATTGTGGCTTCTGGACAGATCCGATCCGGATAGAGCGCTCTACAAATGTTGTCATGGACGGTCATCACCGGCTCGCTGCTGCTGAACGCCTCTCCCTCTCGTGGATACCATGCGCCGAATACACGTACGATGAGGTAGACGTCCGCAGCCGGCGCGAAGGATATGATGTGAATGCTGCTTCCATTCGTGAACGAGCGCTCTCGCGCGCGCCATATCCCAGCAAGACAACCAAGCACCTCTTTCCGGATGCCCCAGCAATCCGGATCTCCCTTGAGATCCTTCGCGGTAAGCAGCATGCGGCGCTGGACAATCGATGGATACTCCCCCTGCAACAAGCCCAATGGCACATCAATGACACTTGCTGAGCAACCCGGCGCAGGGAGGCCCGCAAGCAATGAGGACGCGGCGTAGCCGGCAGGCGTTCATATGTATGACAAGGCCTCCATAACTTCCGCCTAACCAAATCCGCATGGCTCGCCTTGTGCGAATTTCGACCGATCCGGACCGTCCGGCGGACCGGCACATCACTTCAGGGCAACGCAATCTGTTGTCGCGAGACGAGGTCTGGAATGAGAGGCGCACGAGCGATCACAGACGTCCTCTGCAGGCAATGCACATTCGGCATCACCTACTTCCAGACCAGATGCATGCTTGACAGGCAGACTACTGGGGGTCGCACGCAACCTGCTCGTTTCGTCCTGCCCCATCTCCGTCAACCCGGCGCACCGAACGCTCTGGTTATCTTCAACGGCCGAAGCGCTGCCGCGCGAAATGCAAATGTGCTGGCCCACTCATCTTTAGCAAGGAACACACATCACGACGCAATGAACGCTCTCAGCGACGACGTCCATGCCCGCCAAGCATTCAAGTCGACTATGGAATAATCGTGCCGAAAGGTTGGAATAATGGCCTCGGACCATGCGCGCCGTGCACAACTTGCCATCGATGGTGGACGCGAAACATACACAACTGCGCCTGACACCAGGGCCGACTGCTATACGACGGAAGCGCCGTCGCCGGATTCGAGCGCCAGCTGCACTGAATGCAACCTGCGAACGGCAGCCAAGCGCATAATCATGCCATCCTGTCAGAGCGCGACCAGATCCGGCGCCAGCAACCCGCCTGCTGCGCCACCATTCATCGATAATGAATCTGAATTGCACACGGACTTGCCGGGCAAAAGGACAACGACCGTATCCATCTTTGAGCCCAACGAAGTTACCCGACGGGGTCTTCAATCAGTCATTTCATCCGTCACTGACTTTCAAATACTTCCGCACAGCGAGAATATATCAACTGCAATATCGCAGGTCGCACAACTGCAACCGGATGTCGTCGTCACCGAATTGATCGGCCTCGCAATACCGGGATCTGAATGGATTCGTAGACTTCGGTCCAGTTCGGCACAAACACGCTTTGTGGTATTTACTTCCTCGGACGATGAAGTGCATGTGATGTCGGCGCTTGCGGAGGGAGTAAACGCGTACATATTGAAGCGAAGCGAGACAAGACTCCTCATCCGTGCAATCAGAGCAGCTATCGATGACGATCTGGTGGTCGACTCTGCGGTCAAGGAGACAATGCTCCGTCATCTATCCGTCGCCTCCCCTCCCAGCATGGAGAAAGCGCTCAAGGACTTGACTTGGCGCGAACTCAACATTCTGGGCTTTATTGCGGAAGGCTGCTCAGATCGAGAGATCGCCTTGCAACTGCGTCTCTCCGTAAAAACGGTTCGAAATTATGTCAGCCGGCTGCTTGCCAAGCTCGATATGCATACGCGCACACAGGCCGCAGTTTATGCAACTCGCAACGGGCTTGCTCCACGCACCCTGGATAGCAAGCCCCGAATCACCCCGTTGACTACATGCAGCTCCGCTGTGGCTCCCGCGAACCGTCGCGGCCAAAAGAGCGGCCGAAAATGATATGCCCCACTTGCAGATCCACGACGATCGTGCCGGTTAGTATCTCGACGTTTCGCAAAGACATCGACGGCAACAGCTACTAATCCTCCCGGGCGTCTAGTTTAACAAGACGGAGCGATGACCATGACTCGTAATGCGGACCCAACGGATATCAAGTGCGCCACGGGGAAAATTGGTAGCGTCAACCATCTTCGATTGACCGTAACCAGTATCGAGCGCGCGAAGGACTTTTACTCGCCAATTCTTCGATTTATGGGCTATCACCTCGTCGAATGCAGCAATACGCGACTCGCATGGACGGGCTGGGCGGAACACGGCAATCTGCGCTGGTTTATTCTCAGTTCCGCCTCCGGAGAACAAATGGGCTTGCCACATAATCGGTACGCTCCCGGCTTTCATCACCTGGCGTTCAATGCAAGAAGTAGAACTGAGGTTGACGATTTCTACGATCTGCTTGTCCAGAACGGGGTGAATATCCTCGACGCTCCAAGAGAGTATGATTACGAGACCGGCTACTATGCGGTCTTTTTTACTGACCCAGACGGGTTCAAGCTCGAGCTGGTGCATGTGCCCGAAGCGAGCAGTCGGAACTACTGGCAAGCATTCGTGGACCGTGGAACGCCGCTGATCACCTGACCGAACAGCTAAGAGTCCATGCAAAATTCAGGTCACGGACTTAAACTGGATTCCTGAGTGGTTCGTGGCAGAAGCAATCGCGGCAAGAAATTACGAGTATCGAGAAGGCAACGCGGCATTGGCTTTCCGGGAGTTGTCCATTCCGCACCGAGCGCAGCAGCCGGAAAACCAAGCTTTGGAACGACACCACGATATGCGGCCATCTCAAGCGCTGCACTGGAGCGATTAACAACGAGCTCTATCTAGATCGCCTTGCCTGGAATCGCCTGCACTAAAGGATCCTTCGACGGCACTTCGAGAATCGACAGGTCGACCTCATCTCGGAGGGATATGATGCCGCTATCGGCGGCGATTTCGAACTGGCCTCTAGCCTTGTCTCGCGCCCACCGGCGCCCGTTCATATCATAGCGGTTGCTTCTCCGACCTACATGGCTGGTCGTACGCAGCTGCGATCCCGGTGACCTGGCGCACCTCAGCGGTGTCGTGACGCCCACCACAGATGAACCCGAAGCGGTTGGTCAACCAAAATACCAGTATCGCATGCGTCAATTCGGTCGAGGATGGAGAACCAGGCCCGTATCCATCAAGCAGCCAGCGCTCCGGCGACAACAGGGCATCGTGGTTTTCGCACAGCTCGTCGTCAAGGACCCGCACCTAGTTCGGGTGCCACAAAATACTGTCAATAGCAAAGTAAGGCAACGAGTACGCACGGCATAGTGCCTTGCAGATCGTTGACTTGCCGCCCCGCGTTGTCGGTCACCATTACGCGCGTCATCGTGCGTTCTCAAATATTGCGATTGGCCACACGAGGAAACGCCTTTGGGCTTAACTGAGATTGTCGGTCTGATATCACAAATGTACGCCTTGGATCATAAGCGACAACACTCAAGTGACATAATGGGGGCGCTTTCGGGCGCTTACCGGGCATCGTATTTAAGCAGCCGATATTTCGCTTACCAATCGCCCCCTGCGCGCGCCTCAAGGACCGGCTCGTCAACAAAAGAACCACCGGATCCAACGAGGCTTCCAGGGGGATCTCCGAAGGCACTCTTGCCCAGCATCCGAAACCATGGCATCGCAAACCACACCAGCGCCGCCACCTGAAATACAACGCAAAGACCGAACGCGGCCTGATAGGCCACGACTGGATAGTGTCCGCCCTGAGACGGCCATTGCCCGACCACGAACCCGATGCCGTATTGAACCATGAACGCCCAGCCGAAGTGCAGGAGGTTCAAGGCGCCATTGCTGCGCGCAGCAAATTCCCCTGGGAAATAATCGGCCACCGCCGCGAAGCTCAGGACAGTTGCGGCGCCGGCCATGGACACGGTGAACCAAGGCAAAAGCGATGGCAGAGGAATGCGCAGGACCAGAGCGAGTTCGGCCAGCGTGAACAGCACGCCCACGGCAGCCAAAATGACTTCGGTCCTGATGTTGAGCTTGCGCAAGCGATCAGCCATCGCACCCAACAAGAGGGCTCCGAAACTTAGGCCAACGGCCATGAAGAGCATCTGAGAGACCCGGCTCTGCCCGTCGAGCCCTTCTACGTCCGTGAGCCAGGCCGAAGCCCACAATGACTGCAGCGCCCAAGCCGATACAATGCATGTCGCCGAAAGCGGAGCGACTCTCAGGAAGCGCGGATCCGAATAGACAGACCACAAGGTCAGCGGCTTTCGGGTGACGGTGGCCATCTGCGGCTCGGCGACGCGCTCCGGAACAGCCATGTAAATGAGCCCGCTCACCGCAAAAGTCGCGATCGTCAGGATTTCAAAGAGGCTGCGCCAACCAACGTAATTCAGCAACCAATCGGTTGGCGCGGTCGCTGTCACTGCGCCAAGCGAGCCCAACATGATCATCCAGCCGTTGGCAAGCGCGACACGCTCTTTAGGAAACCAGGTGACAATGGACTTGAGTCCGGCCATCAACGAGCCGGCGACGCCAAGTCCAATCGTGGCGCGCGCAACGAGCAGTTCCGGGAAGCTCGAGGCGTTGCCGAACAGCGTGGCGCCGCCAGCCGCAATGACCAGTAGCACGCCTTGGACCCGACGCGGCCCAAGGCGATCCAAAAAGACGCCTATAGGAATCTGTGCCACCCCGAACACCAGGAAATAGACCGATGCGAGCAGCCCGGTCTCTGCGGCGTCGAGGCCAAACTCAGAGGCCAATGCCGGCGAGATCGCGGCATTGATCGTCCGAAACAGGTAAGCGAGGTAATAGCCCGCGGCAAAGGGAAGAAACACTGAGACGACTATGCGCCATGTAGAAAGGGGTGCCTTTCTCGGCACATCAGACTCCCCTCTCGGGTTCGGAATGGAATTTTGCGGAATCGGGCGTGCGTCTTGCCGTGCGTCTCTCGCGGCGTCCGGCGAACTGGCGCAATGATCGCGGTCGCCGCGCGAGCGCCTCCCCCCTTCTTCTGGGTTTGAGCCCTGGGCAACATCGGAGCGTTCAGAGCCAGCTTCCTGACCGTGTCGGCGCGGCTCCGCCGTCTGGGTGGCGGCGTCCTCGCCCGTCTCGTACTCCACTCGTCCCTGACTTTGGGAATGGAGAGTGTCGATTGTCTCCTGCATGAGAGGCCGGCGTTGCCGGACGCGGCGATCGACCTGCTGTGCCAAAACTCTGAAGCGCTCGTCACCAAGGCGGATCGCCTCTTGTTGCCGCTCTTGCGATACAGCCGGCGTCACTGCCAACTGGTATCGAGCGTGCAGCGCGACGGTCTCGGCAATCATCCGCATATCGCGCTCGAGGTGCTCGAACCTGGCGTGCATATTGTCTAGTCGCTCGCACAGCAGAGCTTCGACCGATGGCGCGGGGTTCATAAAATGCTCGAGAGCAGCTTCAACCAGCATGCTCTTGCCGACGCCTGGCCGGTCTGTTGCGACGTCGAGCCGACCACAGACTCCTTCGCTGAGCCGAACCGTTACTTTGCGACGCGCGGAGGTTCTGCGCTTGCGCGACGATCGCACCTCAATGCGATCTTGTGCCTCAAGTCCGGCCAGTTGCTGCATGTGCTGCTATTTCCCCAACGCCCCATCTCGAGGCCGCGGCTTCGCGGACGATTGATGAGGTACCAATTCTGACGGGAACTACAGAAAAGGCAGCCTGAGCTCTGGCTCAACAGAGCAGAACTGCCGATCATGCCCTGGCGTAAAAAAAGAAAGGAGATACGGCACCGTGTTGATCGGCAACGGAGTGTCAGCGAAAGGGAAGATCTGTTTGGCGCATTGCGCGCTAGGCGATTACCAGAGCTGAAGGCGATCGTTTCTCAAAATAGCTGCACAATCGTTTTCGCGAATGAAGCCATCTGGATGCGCACCTCTGCTTCAGGATGAAACGGCGTCATCCTGGCGAAGAGCCGGCCCTGACCTTTGGTTCGCGCCGCTTCACTTTTCAGGCGATTCGATACTGACTTCCTTGAGCACCGTCGACCCGCTGGAGAGGCGCCGACCGAGCGCTTCGACAAAGCGGTCGTAGCGCTCGGCACCTTTCGCACGCGCTGCCGGGCTCGACTGCTCCGGGAGAGCTGGCGTAGACGTCAGCCAGAAACGGATGAACAGGGCTATGGTCTCGAGCGTGATGCCATCGTTGCGCTCGAGCCGCTCGAGCACCCGCACGATCCGGTCCAGCCGCTTGGCGATCGCAGCCTCGCGCCGGTCGGAATCGTCGGGGGAAAGAAACGACCCGATCGCGGCCTCCGCAACCAACGACTTCGGCTTGCCCTGACGCTTGGCGTAAGCCTCCAAGCTCGCGAAGATCTCCGGATCGAGGTAAATGCTGAGCTGGATCTTTTTCATCTTGCCCGCTTACAGGCCCATCTTGTCGTCAGGATCGAGGCTGACAGCGCGTGCGAGGCCCTGCATTGATCGGTTTAACGCTGATGCTTGCACCGCTTCAGCGTCACTCTCGTCCGGCGCAGCATCAAATTCGTTCTCGGCGAGTGGCGCTTTCACAACGACCTCTTCTTGCTGCGGCAGCTCCGGTTCGCGGCGGATGCCGCCATTCTGGTCGCGGGCCTTGTTCTTGAGAGCGTCAAGTAATTTGACCGAAGTAGGAATTGGCGCACGTCCTGACCACTCGTCCGCTCGCGGGAGCCGGTCGATAGGCATCGCATCTGATGGTTTTAGGATCCGGCGCTGGAATTGAGGATCTTCATAGTACCGGACCTTACCCGCGCGGATCGGATGCAGCCCGGAGACCATCACAATTGCCTCGTTCGGTGAGAGTTGCATAATCTCTCCGGGCGTTAGCAACGGACGCGACGTCTCCTGGCGGCTCACCATCAAATGGCCGAGCCATGGCGAGAGGCGATGGCCGGCATAGTTCTTCATCGCGCGCATCTCGGTTGCTGTCCCGAGCGCGTCCGATACGCGCTTGGCGGTGCGCTCGTCATTGGTGGAGAACGCGATGCGGATATGGCAATTGTCGAGAATCGCGTGGTTCGGGCCATAGGCGCGTTCAAGCTGGTTCAGGCTCTGCGTGATCAGGAAGCTTCGGATCCCGTAGCCTGCCATGAAGGTTAGCTGACTTTCGAAAAAGTCCAGCCGGCCGAGGGCCGCGAATTCGTCGAGCATCAGCAGGAGCTTTTGCCGCCGTCGGTCGGTATCCAGACTTTCGGTCAGCCGCCGTCCAATCTGATTGAGGATGAGGCGCATCAGCGGTTTTGTGCGGGCGATGTCGGAGGGCGGTATCACCAGATACAGAGATATCGGTTGATCCCCATCAACCAGGTCACGGATGCGGCAGTCGCTTCGGCCCGTCACCTTGGCGACCACGGGGTCGCGGTAAAGTCCCAGGAAGCTCATGGTCGTCGACAACACGCCTGATCGCTCATTCTCACTCTTGTTGAGCAACTCGCGTGCCGCCGAGGCCACCACCGGATGAGCGCGCTCGCCGAGGTGCGGCGTCGCCAACATGGCGTTCAGGGTTGCCTCGATTGGGCGTGACGGGTCCGACAGGAAGCTCGCGACCCCTGCTAGCGTTTTGTCGGCCTCGGCGTAGAGGACGTGCAGGATGGCACCGACAAGCAGAGAATGGCTGGTTTTCTCCCAATGATTGCGCCGCTCCAGTGCGCCTTCGGGGTCAACGAGAATGTCAGCGATATTCTGCGCGTCGCGAACCTCATTGTCTCCTTTGCGGATCTCGAGCAATGGATTGTAGGCGGCGCTCGCGGGATTGGTCGGGTCAAACAGAAGCACCGACCCGAACTGAGCGCGAAAGCCGGAGGTCAATTGGAAGTTTTCGCCCTTGATATCGTGAACGATCGTGGAATACGGCCACGTCAGAAGGGTCGGAATGACGAGACCAACGCCCTTTCCCGACCTGGTCGGCGCAAAGCACAGCACGTGCTCGGGACCGTTGTGTCGCAGGTAGCGGTCGCCCAAACGACCGAGCACGACGCCATCGGGTCCAAGAAGGCCGGCACGACGCACCTCTCTTGGATCGGCCCAACACGCTGATCCATACGTCGTGACATGCTGGGCTTCCTTTGCCCTCCAGACCGAGAGGATAACGGTAACGACCACGGCTGCGATCCCGCCGCTTGCGGCGATGCACCCACCCTGAAGGAAAATCGTTGGCGCATAAGCGTCGAATTTGAACCACCAGATGAAGAGGGCCAGTGGTTGATACATGGGCCAGGGCCCGATCATGAACCAGGCCGGCCCGAGCTGCGGCTGAAAGCCGAGCCGCCAAGCGGTCCACTCGGTGGCGGTCCAGAGAAAGGCAAGCACGAGCAGCGACGCAAAGAAAAGCTGCCCCCAGAGGATTCTAGTTGCTGACATGCACAGAGGTGATGCGCAAGCCCAACTGACATTCAACGGCAATCCGCGCGCCGTCGTGATCATGCGCACCGTGGCGTAGAAATCGGATGGTCAGAGCGAGAGGTCGCGCTTGCGCCCAAAACTCCATTCAACGCCACCGGGGCCAGCAATGCCGTTCACATGCCTGCCAAGCTCACGTTCCAAGGACGGTATCCAGGGTACGAGCTGAAAACCCAAGCCATTGTCGATCATCGCGAAGCGACCGGAAGCAAGCGATAGCCGTTGGCGATAAACTCCGGTGACGGCCTCCCCTGCCTCAGCGGGCAAATGCGACAGTCCCGTTTCCGAGGCAAGACGCCGTCCGACCATTTCGAGTTCGCGACTGCGCAACGTACCGACCAAGTTACGTCCGATCGTGACCTTGTCCCCGTCGCGGCGGGCAAGCCCCTGCTCGGCCAAAGTATCGATCCGCCGATCGAGCGCGTTGCGAACCTCGGCGCCGAAACCGGCGCGCGAAAGCTCGGCACCTTCTCGGTCGACGAGCCGGCGGTCGAGCCAGGTCGCCCCCTCCGCTGCCACCTGCTGGTCGAGATTGAGATCCGAGCGGACCGCGAGTGCGATACGCTGACGGCCTCTTGCATCCTCGAAACGGCGCAGCTCCACGATACCGCCGATCGGCCCGTCACCGGCGGATTCGATGTCGGGGAGCTTGAGATGATGAACGCGGCCGTCGATGCCGTCGACGACAGCGAATGCTGAAGCCCTCAGTTCGTCATCCAGCCCGCGGGCGATGAGGCGGCCGATCACAGGCTCGCCATGGCGTTCGCCTTCGAGCGCCCAGGATGACGGGGCGCGTGTAGCGCCATCCTTCGTGAGGCTCTTGTGCAACCGCTTGATGATGTCGCCGCGCTCGCCGAGCTCCTGCAAGCGCTGCTCTGCGTCAGGCGCGAGTACCCAGCGTGCGGGCCCCGCGGGTTCAGCCAGACCCAGCCGTTCCAAGGTTCGCATCCGACCAATTCTAAACTCCCGCAGCGGGTCGGGCGTGGCATCTAGGCCCAGCCTGACATCAATGACCCCATCCGCCGCTCCCGCTTCCCGGGCAAGCACCCGATCGATCCGTGTCCAGCGTTCGGCCGTCGTCTCATTCTCAAGACCACGACGAACCTCGAGCTCCGATCGCGGGCCGAGCTCGCGGGTGACGAGATCGCCGGCGCGGGCACGCAAGCCCGTTGAAATATAATCCCGGCTGATGACGAGGTCGTTGCCGTCATCAGCGCGGCCTCTCACGAGGATGTGGACGTGTGGGTGCTCGGTGTTCCAATGGTCGATGGCGACCCAATCGAGTCGCGTGCCGAGGTCACGCGAGGCCTGATCCATGAGCTCGCGGGTGAAGGTTCGCAAGCTCGAGAGCTCGCTCGCCTCATCGGGCGAGACGATGAACCGGAAATGATGCCGGTCGTCCTTGCAGCGCTCAGTGAATGCTCGGCCGTCCGCCTCGTCTCCGGCGGCATCGAACAGCTTGCCCTGCGCGCCATCGCGGGTGACCCCGTCGCGCTGGAGATATCCGATATGAGCGCGCAGGGCGCCCGGCGAACGTGAACGGCGCACGACCCGCGCCTTGACGACGGCGCCACGGGCGCGGCTGCCCAGGAGCCGCGACGCAGCTAGGCTCGCGGCGCGGCCACGCCCAAACGTGCTACCCCGCCTCCGGCCGGTCCGCGAGAGACCGCCGGCCTTGTGCGCGGCCTGGAGCGCCTGCGCCAGGAACGGTTTGGTGCGAGCCGCGCGCGTCGAGCGGATGCGGCCTGGACGGATGCGAAAATCGTGGTTTCCGGTCATCTCGGGCTCATGGGGTGTCAAAAGTTGAGCGGCGATAACGCGTTGTCAGAAATCGCAAGGTGCGCTTGATATCGCGCAATGTTTGCTGGATCGCTGGAATTTTCAGGTGGTAGCCATCCCGACCGACCGTGCGCACCTTGTGCGCTTTATCCTGCCCTCCTCGGTCGCTCGTTCCCAGCGTCCAACTTCCAAGCCAACAGACTCTCGATGCTGGCGGCGATTTGCGAGATGCGCCCCACTGTTTGCGAGCAAAGCGAGCGCTTGCGATAGCGATCGCTACCCGAAGGGCCGAGACACCCGTAGGGTGGCTCGGTAAGGAGCGAAGCGACGAGTAGAGCGCGGGCCGAAGGCATCGCCCGTGCAGCGTTTCGAATGCAAACCGAACGTCCGTCATGGTGCGCCCGCCCGCTCAACAAACAAGGGCGCCTGCCGCCAAGGAAGTGCACGCCTGTCGTCAGCTGCGGTATGTTCACGTTGCTCGTTGTCCAGCAATGGTGTGACCGCCGCGACGTAGGCCGTAGTTTCGGGTGGAAGCGGCTTTCCTGTTACGAGATGCTGCTCATATCGCGTCGGACCAGCATGATAGGCTGCAAGAAAACCCGCTTGCCCGAAGCGATCGTGCAACTCTTTGAGGTACGCGGTGCCTGCTAAGATGTTGTCACGGGGCTCGAATGGATCGAGGCCCAACCGATAGCGAGCGCTGAGCTCAACCCAAGTTCCTGGCATCAGCTGCATCAAGCCCATCGCCCCCCGAGACGACGTCGCACGTTGGTCGCCTGAGCTCTCCACCTGCATCACAGCGCGGATCCAGCTTACCGGCACGGCGAAGCGAACGGATGCTTCCGCGATGCATCCCGCGAACCGATCGATGCCACCCGGACGCGGCGAGGTTTGCGCGTGTACGGTCACGCCGAAGGCCACCGCGACGGCCACATGGCACAGAAATGGCGCGATGGCGACGATGACGTGGGCCGTTAACCGGCGCGAGCGGAGCAGCCCAATCGCGCCCGTCAACGCACGGGAATGGCTCTTCCGTTGCGAGGCGAGCGCCGATTTTTCATCATCGAGACTGCTCCGGTAAGGAAGGATTAGAGCGAGTTCGGACGAACCCAAACCAGTCGAAAGGGTGATGCCGCCCCGCACGGTCACTCCTCCTCGGTCCACAACGGCACGGCCCTGCCGATGACTGAGGATGCGGGAATCGGTCCAAAGTATCGACCATCTAGCGAGTCTGCGGACTGCCAGTTCATGACAAAGACATCGCCATCGGCAATGACACGGCAGCCCTGCCAGGCTGGGAGCGGCCGGCCACGCCTGTCACGCTCCTGTGCATCTCCGACATTGATGCCATCGACGGCGATCGTTAGGCCGTTTCTGCAGACGGTCTGTCCAGGCAGCGCCAACACACGCTTGAGCATGGGGACGCCGATCGGCAGATAGCCATTGAGATCAAGGAAGGTGGCAAGAAGCTCAGGTGGCTGGATGGCAACCAGTTCGGAGACGATCAACTTCGTTGCTGGCTGAACGCGATAAAGGCCGATCGGAACGCTGTTTGATGCGTTCCAAATGAATTTGGACGTCCCTCCACCGAGCGTCGCGAGGAGAAGACCTGTTGCTGCAATAGTCGTGACAATCGTCGCACACCGAGCCTTCATGACGACACCCTTCGCCGATGGAGCCAGGCCTGGTGACGGGACCGGGTGTATGGCCGGGGTGCTTCGTTGACCGACACTCGATTATGAACGTGGTGCCAATACTCAGGTGCTGCGTCAGCAGGATCGATGTCGAGCGCTTCGACTGTGTCGATCATTTGCAGCACCCGCTCGACCTTCGGCCAGCCGGAAAGTCGCAACAGGCTCTCCCCGCCCGGTGTGATCCAGGGCACGGTGGAATAACGCTGTCCCGGCGTCGCTGCGCGCAGGATATCGATGCGGGATAGCATCGTCCCAAAGTCGTTGGACGTCCAACGCACAAACGCGAAGATGCTGCCAGGGGCGAATGACAGCACGCGTCGATTGCGGTCGATGATCTTCTCAGAAACGGATCGACCAAATCGAACGCGGTTCTCGATGCGTTTTTCGAGCCACAGGATTTCAACAGTCGTGAGGTCGCCGACTCTGACCTCTTTCGTTGAATGGCTCTCGAGATTCTGAGCTTGTTTCTTCATGAGTCAGCGCCGCTCTTTTCCTGCATAAGGGATGGGAGCGTGCCGCTTGGCCGGCAGTACGGTGCCGGTGCCTGGATCGCTGGTTGACGTTCTGGTGCCGACGTCTGCCCAGGCTTTGAGGTCGGCGATGGCGTAGATGACGCGACCGCCAATTTTCCGGTAAGCAGGACCAGTACCGTAGATCCGGTGTTTCTCCAGCGTGCGGGGTGAAAGGCTGAGATATCGCGCTGCTTCGGACGTTCGTAGATATCGTGGCGATGTAATGAGGTTCAGATCGGACATCTGAAAGGCTCCGTGGCCGTGTGGAGCGCCAGCGAGTTTGGTGGCGCGCTGACGGCGACAATGACCGAGAAGAACCGCGAAGGGGGATGCCGAACATGAGGGGGTGTATTTTCGATACCCCCGAAGGACTGCTTTTACTTCTTTCGCGAGGGTGGTCGTAACAGGGCGCGGTAGCCACCCTGCACCAGGGCAAAGCCAGTCTTGACCAGGCGGACGATCTGACTGCGCACGTCGTGCGTGCGCCAGTCCCGCTTGCCAATGCGGTGAGCGGGCAGCAGGACTTCAGCGATCTCGCGATACGTGGCGCCGTCCGTCCGGGCGTCGAGCGCGCGCAAGGCAAGCGCGAGCCGCCGGCGGCGGTAGACTGAGAGCGCATGGAGCGGTGCTCCCTGCGGTCTGCCGTTGAGGCCTCGCCACAAGCGCCTGCCCGCATCGACCCGAAATTCGAAGTCACGGTCGAACGGATATTCAACAGTGTAGGCAGCAGAGACGATCGGCGCCTCTTTGAACCAGATTCGGTGCTCCACGCCATGCAGATGCATCACGGCGTACCAGCCGTCAGGGCCTTGACGCAACTGACCGTCGTCCAGCTTGCCAAGATCCAGGCGAACGGGCGAATTCGGGCCTGCGAACAGCGCAGGATGTACTGGCGCGGGACGCACGGGTATGACCGTCACCAGCACTTCTGGCGCCCAGAAGATCGTCTGGTCGAGATAGGACTGACCGGGATCAGCTGCGAAAAACCAACCCCCATTGCTGTCGAAACGCAATGCTCGCGCCGACACCAGGCGGCGGGGCGCCCTGCTGAGCTCGCTGGAAGGCAGGATTGCGACGCAGGCACTCCCAGGCCAAGCCGGTCATTTCCGCTCCCTCAACACGCTTGTAAAACTCGGATGACGATCTCCAGTTGAATCTTGACATATACTCGTCCCACAGCACACGCGATTGCGGCGCGATAATCGTGACGAGCGGCAGTTGCAGGTAGTCCCCGATCATGCATCGCGTGATGCAACAGATCGAACCCAGTGGCAGAAAGCAAATTATTCTATGCAAGGCTTCAAAGGTTTGGATTTGAAGCACCACCTCGGAGCAGATGGCGATATCCATGCTCCGTCATCCACTTTGCGCGGGTCAGGTGGCTGTCGAACGCACGTCTGGCGCGGTCGTGCTCCAGCTCGGGATCGATGTGGAGAACGATTTGCGCAACCTCGCGCCAGTCGGCGCCCTCCGCGTCCGCATCGAGCATGCGCAAATAGGTGACGATATGCTCTTCGTCGTAGACCGTGAGCACAGGATCCGTTGGCGCAAGGTCGGCAACGTCCGGATCTGCAGGCGGTGTCTTCATGAGCGCGTCATAGAGCGAATGATTCTAATTCCTGCTGACCTGGAGGACTTACTTTAGCCTCAATTGAACCAATACCGCCCGCAGGAATTGGGTAGCCCCTTCTACACCGATAAGGGCGGGCCATCCCACCGCGTAATAAGTAGAATAACATGTCCTGCGACGAATAGGAACGATCGTTCCTGGAACGATCGTTCTAGCTCGGCTCGCATGCCGCCATGGATCTCAAGGAGATCATGGCAGCGAATCTGCGTCGTAAGCGCCATGATCTGGGCATGACGCAAGAGGAGCTGGCTGAGCGCGCAGGCTTAAGCGCCCGTTACGTCGGCGCGATCGAGCGCGGCGACGTGTCGGCAAGCGTCACGGTGCTAGGGCAGATTGCGGACGCATTGGGAGTCGAGCCGGGAGACCTGCTCAGGCGCGTTGGGCGCGCGACCAAGTCGTAGACACCGGTCGGCCTGCCCTTATTCTCCAACCAGCACGGCCATTGTTGGGCTGAAAATCGTGTGATGCCGCAAGAAGCCCCGCCCGGTGACCGGGCGGGGCTTGGCGCTGCCGGCCTTACTCAGCGTTCTTGCGCGGCCGCGACCACAGCAGGGTGAAGCCTTCACCACCCTCTTCGTTGAACAGGTTCGCGTAGATCGGCGCCGTGAAGGAGGGATCGTCGAGCTTGAGCGAGAGGTAGTCGCGACCTTCCTCGGAGCGCTTCGACCAGGCTGCGCCGATCTCGGCTCGCCCCACAAAGACGCGGTGGCTGGGTGCGTTCTCGTTGGAGGAGCGGTTCTGCTCGGCGACGATGCGAACGCCTTTGGCCTTCAGGCTGAGGGTGGCGATTTCGCCCTGGTAATCGTTTCCGACCTTCTTGAACGAACCGATGGTAGCCATGTCTCTTCTCCTGATTGTGTTTCGAGCCCGCGACCACCGCGGCCTCGATGGCGATCTTTGAGGCCGGGGACGATCGGCGATGCACCCGAAGGGCCGGAGCGCAGCGGAGGATGCTGTCGCAGCGACTTTCTTGGCTCCCGCGAGGAATGGGCGAAGCCCAGGGGAAGAAAGTCGCTGTGACAGCGTTGCGGCTCAGACGATCGAGGCGCAGCCGGTCTTCGGCCAGATCGAGCCATCACGGAGGCCCGGTGCGTCGCGTGCTGAAACACAACCTCGGGAGAAGTGACATGGCTAATCTCGGTTCTGCCGTACAATAGGTCGAAACGGTTGGGCGTAGAGAAAGAAAAAGAAGCGGGAAATAGCGCCATCGTTGCCGAAAGAGACCTCCGGGAGAAAGGCCCTTCACGTCGAGATGGAGCGGGACTAACCGCCAGCCTTTCGAGGTGCTCTGGAAAGACCCGATGTTCTTTCGCTCACGCTCGACGATCCCTCCTTCAACGCGCTGATCTACATTGACCTGTTCGACGAGGAGGGTGAGGAGATCATCCCTCGCGCGTGGCGGCCGTGAGAACTGGGCAAAGGCCGTCGCTGACCGCCCTGCCCGGTTCGAGCGGACGGGGCTCTGTAACCACGATCAAACGGGTCCAGGCCGTGCCGCCGATGAAGACCGCGCCGAGGTAAGCAAAGACTCCCTGCCATATAGGCGAAGGCACTCCGATTTGCGCCATGGCAAGAACGACATGATAGCCAGCAAGTGTCGCCGGCAAAGCGAACGCGGCCGCAATGAGAGCGCGCAACATCAGAGACCGGGTCATGGCGAAAGCGATTTGAGCGATGGCCAGCGTCATGCCGCCGACGGCGACAGCAACAAGCGATGTGCCGAGCAAGCCCGCACCATTGTGGAATGCCCAGATGCCGGCATTAATCGCCACAAAGAACGGCAAAGCGTACACGGCCAGCGTGAAGATCAGCCAGCAGAACAAGCCAATTCCAGCGATGTTAAGGAGAAAGCCAAAGGCGAGCATGGCGGTGGCTCCATGTGCATAGATGTCATGGTCGCGCCTTCCACCACCACCGCGGCGCAGGTTTGGATATGAGAGCGAAACGAGGCGGAGTCGCGGCGGTGCAACTTCGCCTGGGTGGTAGGTCGGCGTGTAAGGTCGGCGCTCACGCGCCGCCGAATTTCCAAACAGGGATGCCGAGCCGCTTTGCCTTGTCGGCAAGGTTGTCCTGGATTCCCGTGCCAGGGAAATGCATGACGCCGATCGGCAGCAGTTCGAGCATGGCGTCATTGCGCTTGAACGGTGCTGCCTTGGCGTGCTTGGTCCAGTCCGGCTTGAACGCGATCTGTGGCACCGTCCGGGTGGTCGCCCATTTGGAGGCGATCAGTTCGGCACCCTTTGGCGAGCCGCCATGGATCAGGACCATGTCGGGATGCTTGGCGTGAGCCTTGTCGAGGCGATCCCAGATCAGGCGGTGATCATTGAAGTCGAGACCCCCGGTAAGTGCGATCTTCGGCCCCGGTGGGAACATGACCTCGGTTTCGGACCGGCGTTTGGCTGCGATGAAGTCCCGGGAGTCGATCATTGCCGCGGTCAGCGTGCGGTGGTTGACAAGTGATCCCGATCGAGGGCGCCAGGCCGAGCCGGTGTAGTGCTCAAAGCGTTCGATGGCCTGGTCGCGGAAGAGTTCCAGGCAATTGCGCCGTTCAATCAGTGTGATGCCTTCGGCCGTCAAGCGCTCCAGTTCGACCGATCGCACTTCCGAGCCGTCCTGTTCGCGCTGGCTCCTGCGTTGCGCCTGTTCGTTGTCGTCGAGCTGACGGTTGGTTCGATCTGCGGCGCGGTGGAAAAGATTGACCGTCGACCAGAGCAGATCCGGAAGGTCGGGCTCGAGCCGGGTGTCGTTCAGCGTGGCGACCAGCGCGTCGAAGATATCGGCGACGGCGCCCGCGATCATCTTGCCTTCGGGCAGCGGTCTCGGATCGGGCTGGTCGTCGAATGGACGGTAGCCAAAGAGCTGTAATTCGTTGAGGACAAGGTCGGTGGCAGATGAAGCGTGCGGCGGTTCGATGTCGTCACGATCGGTCATGGAGAGGTGTCCTTTTGCCGGATCGGCCGCGCCCATCGCGGCCTTCGTGGCGATCACTCAGACGGCGGGCGGAACGGGCATGCACCCGGAGCAACGCGGAGGGCCGCAGCGCCAGCGGAGGATGGCTGTGGGGCGGCTATTTTGCTTCGCGATGCAAAGGCCCGCGGTCGGGGTCCCCACGCGACTTGTCGCGTGGGGTGGCAAGGGCCGGCGGAAAATAGCCGCCCCTCAGCCATTGCCGGCCCGAGGCGCCTGCCGTCCGATCGCCCTCTAGAAGGCCGTGGTCGCGGCTCTCCGGCATTGGGCCGCCGCGACCAAGCCGTCGACGCCGAGAGAGGCCGCTCGTGCCTATCGGACGGCGTCAGCCGGCGGCAGAAAGCGCACGATGTCCTCCGGGACGAGTTGAACCATGATCGATGCGCGAAGGGCATCGAGTCCGAAGGTGTGCAGATCCTCGTTGAAGTCGCCCAACCGCGGGGACAACGCGATCGCTTCAATACCGGCATCTTTTGCGCGCTGGATCAGGACTGTTTGCACCATATCGCCGGCGGCGTCGGCATCGCGAGCAATATAGAGCCGAAGCAAATTCGACGGCAGCGCCATGGCTGCGAGGTGATTGGCCGACAGTGCGGCGGCCATCGGCAAGGTCGGAAGCACGTAACGTAGCGACAGCATGGTCTCGATGCCTTCGCCAGCTGCGAGCACGTCATCCGCCATGCCGAAGCGAACCGCATTGCCGAGAAGATCACCCATCGCACGGCGGGGCGTATCGATCGGCGCCTTGCCCAACCGATGAGGATCGAAGCCATCGGGGTCGAGCCAAGTACGGTGTACGCCCGTGATCGTCCCATCGAGATCCGTCACGCGAGCAATCATCGCCGGCCAGATCTCTGGCGTATCCTGGTTGGGCGGATGATAGTAGCAACGCGGCTGATAACGCAGACTGCCGCCGTGATGCACATCATCAATGCCGCGACGGCGCAGATATAGCTGCACGAGAGTACTCTCGATCGGATGCGATATCGCAAAGAGCCGCCTTGCCGCCTCGCGCGATCCACGCTGCACCGCTGGGAGAGCGACTTTGGGCGCGACCTCCCGGTTCGGACGCGGCAGTTTCAGGAATCGCCTCGCTTCCTCAGCAACTTCACGGAAATTGCTAAAACCGCAGCGCTCCCGGATAATATCCAACAGGTCGCCGTGCTCGCCCGTCGCAGCGTCGGTCCATTTGCCTGCCGGGCCCTTTGGAGATTCGTACAGCCGCACAAACAGAGAGCGACCCGGAGTGTTCTGGACGTCGCCAACCAGCCAGTACCGTCCCTCGCGCTTGCCATTGGAAAGGTAGTGACGGCATACCGCCTCGGCCTCACGCGCGAGACGGCGTGCCAGTTCGGAAGCATCGCGGGGCATCATGCGGCCTCCCGCTCACTGATGCGCGCAACCGGATAGTGATCAAGCACTTTCGACAGGCTCTCGATGCCGCTTTCGTCCGTTGGCACGAACATGCGCAGCTTCCACGAGATGATCTCGGCGAAGAGCCCGTAGGTGCGAAGTCGATCGCGCATCGTGTCGGTGAAGCCAGCGAGCTCGATACGGTATGCGCCCATGACCCGAACGCGGCGCAGTTGCAGGCCTTCTGCGAGCTCGAGGACCGTTCGGCCCTCGATCAGAGCGGCAAAGGCAAGGTCCGATGCCAGCTTGGGCGCGTCGCCCTCAAGGACGCTCGCGACCCAGGTGGCGGAAACCTTGCGACCGATGACTCTTTCGCCGGCATCGGTCTGAAGGCGGTAGACCCGCGTCGACTCATTCGGCAGCCGCTTCCAGATCGGCAGCAGCAAGCCCGCCACGATATGGATCGTGCTTTCTGAGAATTCAGGGATGTCTGCGAGCTCCGCCCGCCAGGCTGCGGAGAAGCGTTCGCGGTCGGCTTCGACCCAATGGCTTTCCGCCATCGTCTTCAAGGGAACGCTGTGCTGCTCCATCGGGCGGATCAGCCGAACGCGGGTTTCGATCTCACCATCGTCGAGCATGAAGTTCGGCGCCGGTACCTGCACGGCGGACCGACCCGACCGTTCATTGATCAGCGGGACGGCACGATGATCGGAAAGCCGTCCGAGAGCATCATCCAGGCTCAAAGGACGATTGCGCTCGCGCTGGGTAATCGTGAGAAGCCTGGTCTCGGCACCGGTCGCTGGATGAACGTAAATCGCGCGACGACCAGTCACCACAAAGCTTTCGGCGCGAAGCGTTTCCAGCCCCACGTCGTAGGTGCCGGACGCAATAGCGCCCTCGATGCGGGCCGACAGTAGCTGCTCGAATGCCGTGAAGAGAATGTTCTGCAGCTCGATCGTGAGGGCGAGCAGCCTGTTGAGAAACGTCGTGATGGGCGGAAGCTCGTCCTTCAGCCCATTGGAGTCCACCAGCTTCAGCCCAGTGGCGTCTTCAAACGTCTCGAGCGAGCAGCCCTCGACCTTGCCCCGCGCAAGCAGCATGTAGAGCTGGCGCAGCGCATCACGACCATACTGGCTTTCGAGATTGTCTTCGGGCCGGAAAAGGCCCTGCCCGCCCGTCTGGCGCTGACCGCGGGTGATGGCGCCTAATGTGTCGAGCCGGCGAGCGATGGTGGAGAGGAAACGCTTCTCCGCCTTCACGTCAGTAGCGATCGGTCGAAACAGCGGCGGCTGCGCCTGGTTGGTCCGGTTGGTGCGGCCGAGCCCTTGGATGGCGGCATCCGCTTTCCATCCGGGCTCGAGCAGATAGTGAACCCGCAAGCGGCGATTCCGTGCCGATAATTCGGCATGGTAGCTCCTGCCGGTGCCGCCGGCGTCGGAGAACACGAGGATGCGCTTGGCGTCATCCATGAACGCCGCGGTCTCGGCGAGGTTCGCCGACGCGGCACGACTCTCGACAACAAGGCGACTGCCCCTGCGGATGACACGGCGGGAGCGGCCGGTGACTTCGGCGACCATCTCCGTCCCAAACCGCTGGACGATTTGATCGAGTGCGCCGGGCACCGGTGACAGCGATGCGAGCTTTTCGACGAGGCGGTCACGTCGTGCGACAGCTTCGCGGCTCTCGACCGGCTGGCCGTCGCGATAGACCGGCCTGGAACAGAGGTTGCCCTCCGAGTCGGTAAATGGCTCGTAGAGTTGGACCGGGAAGGAATGGGCGAGATAGTCGAGCACATACTCGCGTGGCGTAATATCAACCTGAACGTCGCCCCACTCTTCGGTCGGGATCTCGGCAAGCCGGCGCTCCATCAGCGCTTCCCCGGTCGAGACGATCTGGATGACGGCGGCATGGCCGGCGTCGAGATCGCACTCGATCGAGCGGATCAAGGATGGCGTCTTCATCGAGGTCAGCAGGTGCCCGAAGAAGCGCTGCTTGGCGCTTTCAAAGGCGGATCGTGCGGCGGATTTTGCCTGGGCGTTCAGGGTACCGGTTGCGCCGGTGATGTTGGCGGCCCGCATGGCTGCGTCGAGGTTGTTATGGATGATGCCGAATGCATCTGCATAGGCGTCGTAGATGCGGACCTGCTCGGGCGTGAGCTGGTGTTCGACCAGCTCGTATTCGACGCTCTCGTAGGAGAGCGAGCGCGCGGCGTAGAGGCCGAGCGCCTTGAGGTCTCGCGCCAACACCTCCATGGCGGCGACACCGCCCGCCTCGATCGCCTCGACGAATTCGGCTCGGGTGGCAAACGGGAAATCGGCACCACCCCAAAATCCGAGGCGCTGGGCGTAGGCGAGGTTATGAACCGTGGTGGCGCCGGTCGCCGAGACATAGACGACGCGGGCATTTGGCAAGGCATGCTGGAGCCGTAGGCCCGCGCGCCCCTGCTGAGAGGCCGCCTGATCACCGCGCTCGCCTTTCCCACCCGCTGCGCTTTGCATGGCGTGGCTCTCGTCGAAGACGATGACTCCGTCGAAATCGGAGCCCAACCATTCGACGATCTGCGCAACGCGCGAAAGCTTCTCTCCGCGCTCGTCGGTCCGCAGCGTAGCGTAGGTGGTAAATAGGACACCTTCCCCAAGCCGGATCGGCGTGCCCTGCCGGAAACGCGAAAGCGGCGTGACCAGCAGGCGCTCCATGCCGAGCGCCGACCAGTCGCGCTGCGCATCCTCGATCAGCTTGTCGGATTTGCTGATCCAGACCGCACGACGGCGCCCCTTGAGCCAGTTGTCGAGCAGGATACCAGCGACTTGGCGCCCCTTACCCGCGCCGGTGCCGTCGCCTAAGAACCAGCCGCGGCGAAAACGAACAGCATTCTCCGAGTCATCACGCGCGGCTGCAACGACGTCAAATGTCGCATCGACCGTCCATGAACCGCTAAGAAACTCCGAATGCGCTTCGCCAGCATAGATGACGCTCTCGAGCTGCGCATCCGATAGGATACCGTCAGCTACGACGTTGGCTGGTAGGTGCGGTCGGTACAACGGCTTTGGCGGGGCCACCGAAGCCATTGCTGCTGATTGCACAAGCTTGGTCGGATGCGCCTGCGCGCCGGGTATGCGGATCGATTGAAGCGCATAGGCCTCATACAGCGTGTCGCTGATCTGGCTCGCATCCGTGGGCGCCCGATCGACTGGCTCGTAGGCGACTTCGGTCGCCACGGGCTCGATCGTCGGCGCCGCCGCTGGCTGACGCTGGCCGGCGTAGGCGCGCACGGTTCGAGAGGGGCTGGCAATTGCCGGCACCGTCGATGCCGCTTTGCCGACAAGTGGGTGCCGTGCTGGCACTTGCTGTGTGACCCAGGCGAGCAGCGTCGGCAGGTCAGGTGCACGCCCAGGGAACGGCGGGAATGACGCAACGTTGTCGACCGGCACTCTATCGATGACGGTCAGACGGGTGTCGATGGTGGTGCCGTGCTTAGCATAGACCGCGCCGTCGATCGCCGCCGAGAATACGACCCGGCCCAGTTCCTGCAGCCACTTGAAGGACTCAGTCCACACCGGGTCGCCAGGTGCCAAGTCGGCGCCTGTAATGGCGACCAGCCGCCCGCCTTCGGGGAGACGCGCGAGCGCTGAGGCGACATGCCGTAGCGCTGCATCGGCCATCTTTCGATCAACATGAACCGCGGCCGAGAATGGCGGGTTCATCAGCACAACACTCGGCACTATGCCGGAGTCGAGATGGTCGTTGATGTGGGCAGCATCAAACTGGGTCGTGGCAACGCCGGGAAAGAGCTGGCCGAGAATACCCGCGCGGCCGTCGGCAAACTCGTTGAGAACAAGGGATGCCCCGGCCAGTTCAGCTGGGATGGCAAGAAGGCCCGTGCCGGCTGATGGTTCCAGCACGACGTCCGCCGGAGTGATTGCGGCTGCGACACCGGCGACGAATGCCAACCCTATCGGTGTCGAGAACTGTTGGAGCGCTTGGCTTTCCTCGGACCTGCGCGTGTGGGTGGGAAGGAGATTTGTGATCCTCGCCAACATCGGCAGCATGGCGGCAGGCGACGTGGCCTTGGCGCGCATGGCGACGCCATACCGGCGCAAGAACAGGACGGTCGCCGCCTCGCAGGCGTCATAGGCGGTCTTCCAATTCCAGGCACCACTCGTATCGGAGGCGCCAAACGCTGCTTCCATGGCGGAGCGTAGAGCGGTGGCGTCGATGCGGCGGCTGCGCTCGAGGTCGTTGCAGAGCTGTCGTGCAGCCCTGACAACTGCGGAGGTAGCAACCGCGGTGGCACGCATGGAGGCCGGCGCGGCGCTGGCGCCGCCGAGGAGAGATTCGGTCATGGGAGGATTTCTCTGGGAGAGCGGGAATGGGCTGAACCGCCCGGCGCTCTCTCAAGACCGTGGCGACTCAAACCCTTCCCGGCCTGGCTCTTCCTCTAGAGTCCTCGCCAACAAAAATGGGGGCCGACGCCGCACGCCGGTCCCCATCCGCTGCCATGAAGGCGGGACCAACGGAGCCGTCCCGCGTCACGATGCTATTCGGCGGCATCAAGTTCTTGCGGCCGGTCCTCATCGGCCGCGGGCTCGCGCTCCTCATCATGGGAGAGGAATTCAGGCAGCGGTCCCGCTTCACTCTCCTGCTCGACCGGCTCTGAGGCAGTTTCAACCAGGCGCAGCGGCTCCGGCAGCCAGCCGGAGCCATCGAGCAGACGCTCGGCCTCCTTGGCCATATCGCCCTTCTTCAGATGGCGGATGAGTTGAGCCGACGGCTCGCCCCTTGCTTCCCGAACCGCCTCGAGAATACGGGGCTTGGTGACACGGCCAAGATAGTTGTCGACCGTGGGCTTCCAGCCGACCTGGACCATGTCGAGCCCGACGGCGCGAGCCAGCACATCGGCCTGGTCAAGACGCGAGCGGACGCCGTGGGCGGAGACCCGTCCCATGTTGTAGCGGTTTGTGGGTTCATAGACGGCGTTGACGGCAAACGACGCACAGTGGGCGAAGAGGGACGCCTGAGCCGTGCCGTCGAGGGCGGTGAGCGCGTCCCAGAGGTCCTTCTCCTCCTTGGGCAATCGTGCTTTCCAGGACTGATGCCGCGCCTCGATGGCTTTCGCCGACGCGCTTTCCCTTAAGCCAGGAGCAGAAGCGGGAAACGTCGGTGTACGAAGTCCGATCTCAAGACAGCTCCCGGAGCTAGCGAACCGGTAAAAGGCCGTCAGCACGAAGTTGTGCAACACGGCCTGGAAAGCGATCGCGGGGCATTCTGCCAGGGCGTCACGCAATGCCAGCGTACGGTGCGCCGTCAGTTCAGTGATGAGGCGGTCCGGGAGCGGACGCGCGGCATCCTCGTCATCATCCTCGGTATCGGTGGCAGTCCCTGCAACAGAGATGGCGGTTCGTTGCACGCCGGGACCACCGGATTCTTGGCCATCGCTCGACGATGTATCGACGCCCTGCCCGACGGCCGGATCTTCTCGTGGCGCTTCATCCTCGGGGCGGACATAACCGCGGTCCACGGAGAGCCGTCCTTCAGAATCAATGCTGATGAAGACGCCGGCTCGGGCGATGTCAACGGGATCATAGATGATCGAGCGCTCTTCGAACGCCATCAGGGCAGCTTCGATTTCGCCAAGACGCTGATCGACGTCGTCAGGCAGTTCGTCCGCGTCCTGATAGTCGAGCTCCAGCTTGGCCTGCTCGGCATTGAGCGCATCGATGGTCGCCTGCTCTTCGGCGGTAAGATCGGCAGGTTTGCCCTCCAGTTCGCGCAGGCCCGTAGCGTGACCGTAGGGAAACTCCAGGGCGACGGATATCCATTTCCAGCCTTCCCTGGCGATCGTCTCAGCCTCTGCCGTCAGTTTCTCGGTGACGAGACGATCAACCAAGGCGACATCTTGAAGCCAGCCGCCGTCGTCGTGCTCGAACAAATCTCGCATGACACCGCCACCCGCTTGCTCGTATGCGTGAAGTCCGACGAAGCGCGCACGGCGATCGGATGCGCGGACGGTCGCTTCCGTCAACATGCGCCGGATCTGGTAGGGCTCATCATAGCCCGAGCGGCTCACGTTTTCCCAGACTTGCTCCTGCCTCGGGTGATCGGCAGTCACGGAAAAGGCGATGAGCTGCTCGAGGGTCATGCCGTCCTCGGCATAGACCTCGTGCAGCTTCGGCGAGACTGACGCCAGCCGCAGCCGTTGCTTGACAATCGCCGGCGTCACGAAGTGTCGCGCGGCGATGTCCTCCTCGCTCAGCCCGGCGTCGCTCAAGGCCTTGAATGCTCGGAACTGGTCGAGCGGATGCAGACCGACCCGCTCGTCGTTTTCCGCAAGCGAATCATCTTCGGCGATACCGCCCTCTCGCACGACGCAAGGAACAGCCTGCGTCCTGGACATGCGCTTCTGCTTCACAAGAAGCTCGAGGGCGCGATAACGCCTGCCGCCGGCCGGCACCTCGAACATGCCGGTCTCGTTGCCTTCGCCATCGACAACGGCCCGAACGTTCAGGCTTTGCAGCAGAGTGCGCTGCGCGATGCTTTCGGCGAGCTGCTCGATCGAAACGCCAGCCTTTACGCGGCGCACGTTGGACTGGCTCAGGACCAGCTTGTTGAACGGAATGTCGCGCGAGGGCGACAGCATAATCTTCTGAACGGCCTTTGCCATGTCAGTTTCTCCGAGAACGGGCGGCCGAGACCTGCTCTCGACCTCCAACCCATTCAAGGAGCGAAGCGCCGCCCTCTTGCTCTAAGAGGGCAGCGCCAAGTAGGGACAAACTGGAAGCGTAAAGAAAGAAGCCCAGGCACGAAAGATCGTCCTGGCTTGGCCGGGCTCAGGCGACGCGGTCCAAGAGCTTCTTCGCCTTTGCCTCCATGTCGAGGCGAGCATCCTGATGCGGCTTGTCGCGCGCGACGGCCGTGATGCCCTGCACGAAATCGAAGATGCTTTCAGGCGGGCGGCCCTCCTCCGCCAGCACCGTTTCTATTACCTTGGCTGTCTCGGCTTTGGAGAAGCCGCGGCGACGCAGAAATTCGGTCCGATCCTGGTCGCTATACGCCACGACCCGCTCGCGCGCGGCCTTGATGCCCTTGACGAAGGGCATGGGCGACGAATTGGCAAAATTCAGTAGCGCTGGGGCCGCTTCGTGAGCAAAGCGGGAGGCGGCGTATTTGGAATGACGAATGATGATCTCCTCGAAATCTTCCACGCCCCACAGGTTCCGATTTTGGCAGACTGCGCGGAGATAGAAGCTCGCCATGCCAAGGGTCTTTGCCCCGACCTCCGAATTCCAGCAATAGAAACCGCGGAAATAAAGATCGGGCGAGCCGTCCGGCAGACGGCCAGCTTCGATCGGATTCAGGTCATCGACCAGGAAAAGGAAAACATCTCTGTCTGACGCATAGAGGGTCGTCGTGTCCTTGGAGACGTCGACACGGGGATTGTAGATCCCGTTCGCCCAGTCGAGCACCCCCGGCACCTTCCAACGTGTGTCACCTGTGCCATTGCCGGCGATGCGCTGAACGGCCTCGACGAGTTCATGGTCAAAGATCCGGCCATAGTCCGGGCTGGTCACGGCACGAAGCTCAACGCGGTCATCGTCGGTCTTGAGCGTCTTGATTTGTTCGGCGCGATTGGCGGTCAGGCCATGTTGCAGGTTGATACCCGCGAGTGCCGCGGGGAGTTGCCGAAGGTACGCGGCGGGAGCGCCGACCTGGCTTGCAAGCTGGCCGAAGCTCCAGTGGGTTGGCGCGACTGGCGTGTCCGAGCCGGGCAGCATCAGGGCCAACCGCTCAGGATCGCTGCGGCTCGCCTCGACTTGAATGAGCGCACTTTCGACCACGCGCGTGCGGCTGCGGTCCGTGCGATCACGCACCGTGCTTGCCAGTTCGTCGAGCGACAGATAGCGCTGATCGGCCGGACGGGAAAACCACTCGGAGGATACCCGGCCGACGCGCTCGCCGCGGCTCACGTCCACCCTGTAACCGCCGCTGGCGTCACGCCGGGCATCAAGAATCTGCATGTTCATGGGAGCAATCTCCATGACGGGCGCCGGAAGACTCTCCTCCGGCCCACGACCCGTCATGAGCAGCTCGGCCTGCACTCTTCCTCTCGCTTGACGTTGCCTCAGCGTCCATCACGGGTACGAAGCGATCAAGGGCAGCCGCAAAAATCCGCGTCAGGGATGGAGCCCGAAGGGTGAAAACCCGGCGTAAGCCGGGGCTTCAGCGAAGCCGACAGCCCGGTCCCGAAGGGGAGACGCCCGTTCTTAAATCGCGCGAGCGTTTGCCCTGGTCACGCCAGAAGACTCTGGTTTAGTTTCGCCAATAGTCCGTTGGCGATCTCGGCAAGCGAGGCGTCGAGATATCGCCGGGATCGTTCAGCGTGATCGAGCCGTTGGGATGAAAGGGATCTGCGATCTCCGCAACAACACGGCCGCCTTCCAAACGCCCTACCGCGCTCACGGCACTGAATGACAGCCACTTAGATTGCAAATCAGCGTCGTTCTCACTCTTCACGCTGCAGAGCCTCGCTTCAAGATTTCAATCGACGATGCGATTTCCTCGATTGGCAATACCCCTGCGACCCGCCGTGGTCACACACCTCGTCCAGCCGGCCTTTGCATGCTTTTGCAAGGCCTCCGGGTGGGGATGCCTGTAGACGTAGCGGCATCCATAAGAAATCAGAAGCGTACAATCCCGGCTGTTCGGCGTTGGTACGGTAGCCACCCCCGCGCTAAAGCGCTGGCCATGATGGGTGGCGACTAGGTGATCGACAGCTTTTGCATTGGCGTGCACGAGATGAACATAGTCCGCATCGCCGGTCAGCAAGGCGGATCGTCCACTTGCGAGCGTAACAAGCACCGTCAGCCCGCTGTCATTAAGATCGCCGGCAGGCCCCCTGCTCTGTACCAACTCGCCAAAAGGAAAGCGAAGTCGTGCAGTAACCGACCGCACCAGCAGATTGCCTTTTCCCAAAAGGATTCGCGGCAGCCTCGCGGCGCCAGGTCCAAGCGGCTGATTGGGGACAATCCACGGGCACCCGAGCAAATGAGGGAGGTGAAAGGCCCCGTGAAGATGATCCCAGTCCCAATGCGAGAGAATGACCGGCGGTTTCTCCCTCCAATCGATGTCGAAATCGGCCGGAAACATGTGACGATTGAAGGATATCGGAAATCCAACATCGAAATGCAGGATGGCGCAGCCGGCACTGTCGCATAGCGTGATGAAACTGGCCTGACCGACGTCCCTCACCAGCACGGATGCCGGCCGTACGACGCGTTTGAGGATTGTTGATATTTCGCTGCGTCTCGCTGGCTTCGGCAACGCCGCGCAAGCGCTGGCAAGCGAGCTCGGTAACACCGGTCGCGGGGCAACGGCGGCGCCAAGAGGCTGGGCCCGCGATCGCCGCCCCGGGGTATGATCTGGCCCATCGAGTCGCTGCGCATAGGTCATCGAACCGCGCGCATGTGTTGAGTAGCCATTGGCCTCCAGTTGCGAGTGCCAGGTTGGCGGACCAGTGACGCCAGGCTCGATTTCGATATAAAACCAATCGCCCGGTACTGGTGTTGAGCCTGCGAAGTCGGCAAATCGGGGCGGCGTCGTCACCACGCGCAACAACGCGAATGGCTTCGTCTGTTCAGCCCGGAAGCCCTCCAAAAGCTGCGCTCCAACGCCGTCGACATAGTCGGCGTCACTGCAATCAAATTCGAAGGATGCGCGACGGTGCGGGCTCGTGCTCGAAGAATCGACCCGAGAGACACGGGCGTACAATCCCCTGCGAGGAAATTCTGTTGGGGTATCGAAGAATTAAAAAAAGAAAGCAGCCTCCCGCGATCCGAATCATGCGCAGCGCCCCCACGCAACCGCGAGCATGCGCGCTCAGCTAAATAGTGGCGCGAGCGCGGCGATCCAGGCTATTCGTAAGGCAATTCGCCGAACAGACCGATCATAAGGTCGCCATCGAGTTGCGCGAACGGAACATCAACGTACTGATCGGGATGCCGCGGTTTGGCTCTTCCGTCATTCGGTCCATTCCTGGTGTGCCCGCGCACCTGCTCGCCGTTTTCCTTAATATAGGGCAAAATGACCAATCGGCCGTGGTTGATCGAGCGGATTGTGCCTTCCTTCCACAAGGTGCTTCCCTCCGACTCTTTGGTGGACGTGGTCTGTTTGACCTGCCAACCGATGCCTCCGTCCTCTTCGTACCAGAAGACGATGCCGTTCGAGACCAGCACCTTTTGACCATTGACCAACGCTTCCGCCAGCAAACGCTGCACGCTTGCGAGTTGCAGCAGCTGGTTCGCGCGGGGCAACAAGATCTGACGAATCTTGGCCTTGGTCTTTCCCCAATGGTCGTCGGCGCTGTAGCCAAAGCCGTTGGCGATTCGTGCTCGCACGGCCTTTGCCGCGGATCGTTCACCGGCGACGTAAGGCTTGGACCATTTATTGTCATGCGAGAGGTAAAGAATGGAACGGTGCCAACTGCGATTCGTCTCCCGGACCGTCACTATCACGACCCTCAGATAGGGCATGTCTGAAAGCTGTTCGCTCAATTGCTGACGGAAAGCGGCCGATTCCGCAGGCAGCGCGATTGCGGAAGGGTCCGGTCGCGGATCATTGGCGTGCCGGCGGCGTGCCTCGGCGAGCATAAGCTCCTCTTCGTCGCGAAGGCGTTCTTTGGATTGCAAGTTCTTCGCGACTTTAAGCTGGAGCGAACGTTTCCTCTCGGCGTCCATCTCGCGCGCTGCGAGCGCGTCGTGGAGCGTCTGATTGAGCTTGGCGGCGGCCGATAGTGCGGTCTCGCGATCTGGATAGACGTCGCCGCGCACGTGTCCATTCTCGGTCGGCACCCTGCGGTCACGCCAGATGGGAGCCTTCTCGCCCTGCTCTACCAGTTCCTGCATCAGCCAGTTATCGAACAGCGGGCGATAGTGCGGCCATACCGCCAGGGGGGTATCAAAATCTCGGGCGTTGTCTCCCCATTTCATCGCATACCCTCAAAATCGATCAGCTATAGTTTGCCCGGCTCGGTCGGGTCTACGACACGGCGTTGGTGGAAGTGAAGCGTGGCCCGGAGAAATAGGATCGAGCCGACGTCCGTGTCGAATTAGGATCCGTGACGGAAGCAGCGAGCAACTCATTCCACTCGCTGTTCAACTTTGGAGCCGGACACGAGCGCGCAACCGCTCATACAATTGCACTTCTGCTTGATGGATCAACTCCACCACGATTGCAAAGCGTTGTTGCGTTTCGAACGTTCCCGCCCAACCACTATCGCAACGCACGACTAGATAATAATTGTCGCCATAGGCTTCGGTGCCACGCGTAAACGTTACGCTGGCAGTTTGCAGAGTTCCGCGTTCACGGTCGCGCGGGCCCGGCTTCAGGTCGCAGTCGAAACGATTGTCGATATCCGGCTGACGCCCCTCTTCTTGGGTTCTCCGTCGGAAGTGCTCGAAGATCAGATCGGGACCGCATCCTCGCACGAGACGAAAACTCATGCCAATTCCGGCATAGTCGGCGCGGGTGTGACGAACTGGAGGATCGAAGGCAAGCGTCACGCGGATGCTGCGACGACCGCCGCTCTGGAACAGCTCGGGAATCGGCAATTGATAGACCGCAAAGTGGTCGAGCGCCAATTCATCCTCCGCGTACAGCACGACGCGATGATCATCCGAATATGCTGCTCGCGCCGAATCGACGGCGCCATGCCCGCAGATTGCACGCATCGCACCGTCACCGAGGGTTTGAAGCCTGAGCAGGGCCTCATCCGGGATGCTCGCCGCGCCTGCGAGCAGCGCACGGACGAGGTTTGCAGATGCGTTGGGAAAGCGCGCAAGAATCTGAGCGGCTTTGTGGGCAACGCGAGGGGCGGCATAGGACGTGCCGGAGCCCGCTGTAAATAAGCGGTCAAGAAAGAGATGATGGAGGGTGAGAACACCGGCCGTCGGCAAGTCTTCGCCCAGCCGCAGCCGCCCTACTGCGGGATCGAATACCATTGTGCCACCGACATCGACTAGATCCGGCTTGATGGAACCGCCGATGCCGGGCCCTATCCTCGTAAAGGGCGCAGGCTCGAACGCACGCGTAATGGGTCGGATATGAACGTGCTCGACAAGGTCGGGCCCAAGACCCTCGCCGTGCGCCAACGCGCCGACCGTGAGAACGTTCATGGCGCCCGCAGGCTCACACAGACGGTTGGCCGGCTCGAGCAGATAGCCGGGATACTCTGTGACGGCTTGTTCCAGGCGGTTGCCGCTGCGGGGCGCGCGATTGCCGGCCGACACGATGATAACGGAATCGAGTTCGCGCGCGAGTTCGTCGAGCGTCGCGGCCCAGGGCCCAACCTTGCCTCCATCATAGGTGCGCTTGGGATCACCGAGCGCGACGACAAAGAGCCGACAACCGAAACGCTGATTGAGAGCGGTCAGGGCTTCGCGCATCTGGGAGGGAACAAGACGACGCTCGTCGAACTGACCACGTTCGTTCACGACCTTGGCCGAAGCAATGCGCCCCACCCGTACCAGCGCGCCAGCAGCAATCTGATCGCGCAGATCGCCAAATAGCGACACACCGGCAACGCGCGTGCCGTGTCCCCAATCGTCGGCCGTGCCGAGTCTTTCCGGCACGCCGATCGCACCGACGATGGCGCCCGCCAGCAACGGATGATCGTTGACGCCGCTGTCGATAATACCAATGACTGGCGCGTCGTTGCCAAGGTCGTCCATCTCCGGCAAATCGGCGATCGTCAGCTCAAACGCCTCGCCGGTGGCAACATCAGGTTCAGGCGGCAGATCGACATCAGCAACGTCTTCGACCGTGAGAAGCGTTTGTATCGTGCTGCCCGACATGCGCGCGCGCAGCATCGTAATCGACGGGCCAACATAGCGGTCAAGCACTTCGCCTCCCCGCGCATCAATGTAATCGGCGATTTGCTCAAGCTTTCGAGTGCGGAGTTCGCGCCGGCCAATGTCCCATAGCTCGAGATCGAGGACGAATATTCGGTCCGCACCGAAGTCCTCGGGCACCGTCAGGCCGTCTTCGCGCAATCGGAGCCCAATACGGTCGCGGGGCTCAACGGCGCCGATCTCTTCGATGCGGGTGATGAAGCCGTTGTAGGATGGGGCAGCTTGTCCTGGCGGTGTTCCCTGCGCATAGGCTTGCAGCCGATCACGGAAACCCTGCAGATCGTCATTCGATGCGAAGAGAATCAGGGTTTTGTCTTCATCGCTGGCGAGAAGTGTCAGTCCAAGCCGCTCCCAGTCTTCCTCCATCGTCATTCCGGTCATGCGAACGCGCAGAATGAGCGACGGGTCGATGAACTCCGGACGGCGACGGCGTTGCTGCACTGCGATCGCGGTGTCGAGCTCGGCACGAAGCTTGCGGCTATGTCCGCTGACGTCTCGTTGAGGGGCAGCGCCTCCTCCCCCATGCTTCCGCCGTTCGAGACGCTCGGGAAGCCGCAGGAGCTGGAGGTGGTCGTAGCGCGGCACGCCGGATTAGTCTTCCAAATGCTGCAGGCGTGCGGTGCCGGATCGCCGTCGGATCTCATCGGCGACCGCGTGACGGAAGTCCGGTTCACGGACTTCTTTGCGGCGCTCGATCACTGCGGCCTTGATCGCCTGCACACAAATGCGTTCGATCTCGGCGAAAGAGTAGCCCTCTAGCGAACCGACGTGGGACATCGGATCGAAAGCTGTTTTGATATTTTTGAATTTCAGCGCCAAGAAATGCTCGATCATCTCCCGGTCCGGCTTTTCGAACCAGATGACCTCGTCGAAGCGACGCCAGACCGCAGGATCGAGAGACTGGTCGAGATTGGTCGCCGCGACCAAAAAACCCTTCGGCTTGATCCGGTCGATGAAGATCAAAAGGCTGTTGACCACGCGCCGCAGTTCGTTGTGCTCGCTCGTATCGTCACGAGAGCGCGCCAGGGCATCAAATTCGTCGAGAAAAAGGACGCAGGGCTGCTTGCGCGCGAACTCGAAAATCTTGCGAACGTTGGTTGCGGTTTCGCCGAGATAAGACGAGATCAGGCGGTCGATCTTGACCACGAACAACGGAAGCCCGAGCTCGCCCGCGAAGATCTCGGTGCAAAGAGTCTTTCCGCAGCCCGGAGGTCCACAGAACAGGAGCTTCGATCGCACCGGCAGTCCGCTGCGGCGGATGTCATCGGCGCGGCGAAATTCCTGGATTAGTCCGGAAAAGATCCGGATATTGGCCTTGCTGAGAACAATGTCGCCTTTGGTGTGCTCCGGCTCGACGCGCTCGACGAAATCGTTGGCGGCGTCCGGGAACGGAATGAGCGGTGCTAGCGCCCGTGGGGGAGCTGCGCGGTTCGAGTTATGGTCGAGGGTTTGGCGGAGCGACCGCGCCAGAACGCGGTTGTTCTTCTGCTCCTCCTCAAGAATGATCTGTTCGGCAACCGCTCGGAACTCGTCGTCCCGGCCGTAACTCGCCAACAGCTTTTTCATCAACTCGCCGCGAGCCATTAGCGGTCCACTTATCTAGCTTGGCATCAACATAGTTTGGATCGTCCAGTCCTACCATGCCTTTCGGCCGTTAAAGCCACGTCAACCACAGCCAGATGCGGGCTGAGAGCAGCGGCTCAGCAGGCAGGCCCCGACCGATCCGGCGAGCATGGGCCGGCGCATGCAGGTGCATATGCACCAAACCATACAGATAGCGAACAAAACGAGAATCTGCAATAGTCGGCTTGCGCCCAGGGATCGGGAATTTGTGCGCCACCTCCAATAGCTCCGGATGAGGTCCAACCCGCTGCTCAGTTTCGGCAAACGCATCGTCCTTGGCGACACCGCCCTCGCGCAGCGAAGCGGTGGGAAGCTGTCCTCGGATATGAGCGGTTGTTGCATCGCGGAGATTCGCGGGCTTAACGTTCCGAGACCGAAGGCCAGTTCTTGCTGCCTGGGCACATTCGCAAAAGGCGGTTTATCTTGTTGTTGGTAAGACTTAGGGACCAAGCAATACCGCGACCCCTCGCTTGACTGCCTTGGAAACGAGCACTCATTCTGGACGCATGAATTATGATTTTTCAAGTCTGTCCCACAGCGAATTTGAAGATCTGGCCCGCGACCTCATCGGGCGCGAGATAGAGCTGCGCTTCGAGGCCTTTCCCGAGGGCCCGGACGACGGGATGGACGGCCGCCACGCCCGAGCCGACGGATCAATCGTGATGCAAGCGAAGCATTACCACGGGTCCGGCTTTGCAGCGCTGAAGTCAAAGATGGCGAAGGAGCGGCAGTCGATCGATCGGCTGGCGGCGACGCGCTACATCCTCGTGACATCCGCGCCGCTCACCCCGAAAAACAAGAACACGTTGGCGCAGATCATCGGTCCGTCGCTGCAAACACCGGGCGACATTTTTGGACCGGGCGATCTCAACGCCCTGCTTCGCAAATATCCAGACATCGAGAAAGCTCATCAAAAGCTTTGGGCGCAGAGCACGTCGGTTTTGGAAACGGTTGTTACGGAAGCGGTCGGAAGGGCTTTGTCAAAGCCTGGAGCGATTCCCACGGTTCTTGCCAATCTCCTGCCGCCTGCGGAAGTGGGCGGGAGCGCAGCGGCTGTCAAGGAAGCAGCGCGAGACACCATATTTCTGATCAAGGCGTCGCCGATCGACGACGAATTTGCACTTTGGCTGGCGCCCAAGCTTGAGGCCGAAGGGTACCGCGTTTTCGCCGACATTCTGACACTTCAGCCCGGTGACCGATGGCGCCGGCATATCAATCAAGCGCTGCAATACCGCGCGGTGAAGGTTCTGCTCATCTGCCGCGATGCTACGCTCTCCGATCCACATGTCCAGGATGACCTCGACATCGCGCTGGAGGTCGCCAAGGAGTTGAACGATAGCCGGTTCATCATTCCCCTGCGCCTTGAAGCAGGCAAGAAGGTCAAGGGCGTCGGGGATACGGTGACCGTCGATTTTGTGCGCGGTTGGGGAGAAGGCGTCAGCCTTCTGCTTGATGCCCTGCGGCGCCAGAAGGTGCCACGCCAAGCCGGCCAGGCCGCGATCGATCCGAATTGGGAGTTATTCCGGCGGCGCGGCGCGATCCCGCTTGTCGAGGAAGCCGAGCGATTGACCTCGAACTGGCTGCGCGCCGCCGAAGCGCCCGACGTCATTCGATACTTCGAGAGCACCGGCGCGACCGAAGACCGATTGCTCGATCGCGCGCTCGAGGATTTCTCCTATCCGTGCGCGAAACAGGGCTCCGGGATCATCACTTTTGCGGAGCAATCCGAAGTCGACAGCGCGTTCGCATCTGCCGGGCGGTTCAAGCTGAAGCACGAAATCCCGTTGCTGGAATTTGTCGACAACGGCTTTTCTGCGCTCGGGATCGAGCGTCAGATCGCGTCCAACCTGGTTATTGCGATGATCAAGAAAGCATGGCTGTCGTTCTGCAGGGAGAAGGGCTTCGTCGAGTATCAATATTCCAATGCTGTGGGCTTCCACGCTTCGGCCGCTCAGGCACCAACCGGACATCGCATCCCCTGGGGCAAGCAAGGCGACCGGCGATCATCGATGCTTCGTAATGTCGCGAGGGGACACATCTGGCAGTTTGGCGTTACCGCGATGCCCTATTTCTGGCCGTTCTGGCATCTGAAACTCAAGTCGAGAGTATTATTCTCGGTCGACAACAACACGGCCGAGGGACTCGGTATCAATGATGTAAGGAAGCTGCACCGGTTGCGCCGAAGCATTTGCAAGGGTTGGCGCAACAAGCAGTGGCATGGCCGCATGCTTGCATTCCTCGAGCTGCTTTCGGGTGAATCGGCCTATATCAGGCTCGCGCTGGCGGCGAACACCGGACTCCTGATCGAAGCCGCGCCGATGTTGTTCACTTCGCCGGTGAGCACGACGCTTCCCAACGTTCTCGATGCCGACGAGGAAGAGACCGATAGCAGCACGCTTGGTCGGCCGGACAATGATGACGAGGTCGAGGAATGAGGTTTCCGGAGAAGTCTCTTCAGGTCGAACATTTCGACGAACCGCCGCTGGAGTTTGCATTCTCGCAGCGCAGTCCACACCCCAAGGACGGGTTGTTCCTTTATGGACCGCATGCGAAAGCGAAGAAAAGCCGCGAGATTCGGGTCGGGGTCGTCGGCACCACCGATGGGATCGGTCACTTTCGGGCATGGGGCCGAAAGCTCAAATCGGTCGTGCGGGTCCCGCCGCCCGGAAAGGGCGAAAAGGCCGACCGGCTGCACCTGGCGAACTTCCCTGGCCTGGACGAGGCGTTCGGGATTTCATTCGAGCCGGATGAATGCAGTGCCCTGTCGATTCCGTGGAAGGACATCGATCGTGCAACGCGCCTCATCAATCTTAACGAGGCTGTCGACAAGGTCGCGCGCCTTTACATCGATCGCGTCAAGCAGCACTTGCGCAACGACGAGCGATCTGTCGACGTCTGGATCCTGGTCCTTCCGGAAATCGTCTACGAACGATGCAGGCCTCAGTCCAAGCGAACGGGCCTGCCGATGGAAAAGGGGGAGTTCACCAAGCGGCAGAAGGCGAAGGAGAGCCTCCCGCTGCTCGCCGCGATGGGCGCGGTCGATCAGACCGAAGAGGCGATTTTCGAGGACGTTCCGGATTTCCATCGCAGGATCAAGGCCGAATTCCTGGCCATCGCGCCGACGCAGCTGGTTCGTGAGACGACAATCGCGCCCGACGCTTTCCTCAACAAGGCCGGTTACCCGTCGCGCAAGACGCAGGACGCCGCGACGGTCGCGTGGAATCTCGCGACCGGGCTCTACTACAAGACGCAACCCAAGCCGCCGTGGCGGTTAGCTGCCGTTCGACCCGGGGTATGTTATATTGGCATGGTCTACAAGAGCCTGCCGAACGACCCCGACGGGCATGCCTGCTGCGCAGCGCAGATGTTTCTCAATGAGGGGGACGGTGTCGTATTCCGCGGGGCCAATGGACCATGGAAGACCGGCGATTACGAGTTTCATCTCAAGGCACCCGCGGCGAAGACTCTGCTTGGTCTGGTGCTGAATACCTACGCCGAGACGCACGGCGGCCCTCCCAAGGAGCTGTTTATCCATGGGCAGACCTATTTCAACGACGAAGAGTGGAACGCCTTTGTCGAAGCGGCGCCGAAGGAGACCAACGTCATTGGCGTGCGGATTCGATCGACGGGCGGCGAGACCAAGCTTTTCCGCGATGGTGACTATCCCGTGCTGCGCGGGACCGCGCTCCTGCTCGATGATCAGACGGCCTATCTTTGGACGACGGGTTATGTGCCACAGCTCGACACTTACATTGGGCCAGAGACCCCTAATCCGTTGCACATCACCGTGATGAAAAGCAAGAACGCAAAGCCCGACATCCGCACGGTGCTCGCAGACATCATGGGTCTCACCAAGATCAACTACAATTCCTGCAACTTCAATGATGGCCTGCCCGTCACTGTCCGGTTTGCGCGGATGGTCGGAGACGTCCTCACCATGGGGTCGGCGAAAGGAGAGGAACGTCAGCCATTCAAGTTCTATGTTTGAGCGCGCGTCAGCTTCCTTGCGACCAGCGACATGGGCAGAGTGCATCGGTAGTCCGGCATGATCAGCTTTGAAGAAGACGACCGAGGGTTGGTCCTGTTATACGAAGTCGAGAACAACGATCCGGACTGGGCCTCCGAACGGCTGAAGGATGATGGCCGGGTCACCGTAAGCAATGGCTTCACCTTTGAACCCGGCGACCTGCTGAAGGCCCCTAAGCGCGGCGGCCAGGATGCGGCTTACGAATTCCGCTTCGCGGAGAAGCAAGCCGACTATTATCGGATTGCGGGCCGGGTTCTGGGATGCGACCACGATGTGCTGATTGCGGTCAAAGGCATCCGCCTCGAGCGCAAGACCTTCGTCGCGGAACGGAACATCCGGATCTTCCCGCGCATCGAGAAGGTGATGTCATCCCCCGGCGAGGTCGTTGTGGGAGGTTCGCGACAGGACAGGATACCGGTCGAGATTTTTCGCAAGCTTCTGGCGAAGTTCCCGAACTCGACCGAACTCGATCGCTATGCCAGCGCGCGCGTTGAGGCGATTGTTAACGAGGTTCTCGACGACAACTCGGCCGCGCGAGAGAAATACGAAGCCTATCTCAACCGGCGAGGCTCCACCGTATCGTCCGCCCCCTTGGACCAGCCGGAGCTGATCCAGGCCGAAATCGACAAGTATGTGCTATTGCGCGACACCATCTCGGCCTGGCTCGTCAGCGCAACCGCTTACACCGAAAATGACTGGCAACGGCTGATCATCAAGGTAATCCTCCTGCTGTTTCCTAAGTACATTGCCGTGCTCGAAGGCGTCGCAGTCGCTGATTTTTGTTCCAAGCCCGGAACCAGAAAGAACAGGTTCATCGACATCTGCCTCATTGACGCTGGAGGAAGTATCGATGTCATCGAGATCAAAAAGCCCTTCGATGACGTGCTGTTGAGCCGGGGTCTTTATCGGGGCAACAACGTGCCGACCAAAGAGCTATCCGGAACGATCATGCAGGCCGAGAAATATCTCTTTCACCTTTCGAAATGGGGCGTCGAAGGCGAGCGGCAGCTCACCAAGAAATATGCCAACCTGCTTCCGAATGGCATGCAGATCCGAGTGACCAGTCCAAAGGCCATGATCTTGTTGGGACGCGACAAACGAGCTGACGGAACATCCGCGCTTGCTGACGATCAATTGTTCGATCTTGAGGTGATCAAACGCAAGTATTCCAACATGATGGACATCCTTACCTATGATGATCTACTGCGCCGGCTCGATAACGTCATAGCGGCCTTGTCCCAACGCCGAGTCGCGTAATCGTGGGGTGTCCAACGTCGGATGTCACGATCCGTCAGCACCGTTGTTCGCCCGGCCGAGTCTGCTGAGGTACACTGAACAGCTAGCGTAACGGATTGTCACCCAAAGGACCGAGACTTCGGCTCGGTGACACCCCGAACGGGTGGAGTAAAACCCGGTCCGCGAAAGCGGGCGCACTATTGGTAGAGCTTCGTAGAGAGATACCCATCCTGCCGCGATGGATACGAACGAAATGAAATCGCTCGATCTTGCAGCTTCTCAAACTGCCTCAACTTACTAGCTGCAGACTACCCTCGCCTCGGTGGTTTTCATCTTTCGGTCCATCTCCGGCAGGCAGCTACGCGGCCAGAATGCGGAGGACCACATTTGGGAAGTGGCGGATCACCGTGGGGCTAGCCTCGGGGATTTGAAGATAACCCCATTTCGCCATCATTTCACTAGCGGCGATGATTTCATTTGCCCGAATTATGGGGAGATTGTCCTTGGCTTCTTCGTAAGTTTTGCCGTCGAGGAAATTCCAATCTAGTTTTTCCTGAATAGCGACGAGGTCGGCTCGCGACCCCGGTAAAATCCGCAACGCCAATCCGAGCATGATGTCGCGCTCGATCTTGGTCAGGCGCGCTTCCCTGAATCGAGCCTCCGCATCGGAATGTAGAGCATCGAACAGCGCTTCGCCGAGGTTCACTTGTGCCAGGTACACCACGCGGTCAAAAGCCTTTCGTATGGCAGCCGGTGCAATCGGAATAACGGCGGAACACTGCTCGAAGCGGTCATCCGCCTTTAGCGCCGCCGCGAGCTCTTCGAGATACATGCGTACTCGGATTGATAGGACGATTGTCCGGGCCTCATGCTCCTCCGGACAGCGCGGCTTTGGAACCTCCATGCGGCGCTTGTCCAGCGAAACCTGCTCTCATTTTACAGCGCATAACTCCTCGATCCGCAATCCCGTCTCGGCCATAAGAAAGATAACGAGCAGGATATAGCGATCGAGACCGGTCAATTGACTGCAAGCCTTGTCAAGTTTCTCGAACAGGTCCTCGTCGAGATGGCGACCTCGCCTTGGCAGTGTCCAGATGAATGGCTCCCTCGGTACGCGCCTGTTATCGCGGGAGCTAGGCCAAACCACGGGCGTGAACCGCCCGCAATAGATTGCGCCGTTCTCCAACTGGCGATTCGAGATATCGTAGTCGAGCGATACTCCTGTCACGAGGAATCCCTCGGTTGGGCGCCAACGAGACCTAGCAAGTCAGTCAGAACTAGTCATGGCCGAGACGGGTTCAAGGTTTGGCGCTGTACGAATCGCATATCGGCCCGGTTCTGGGCAAGCGTGAGGCATTATCCCCCGAAGGGGCCAAGACTAAGGCTCGGCAGCGCAGCAAATTAAGCCTGGCCCATAGAGCCGGCGCATCAACGCGGGCATTACTTGGTGATCTGCCGCTCGATTGTCTTCCAATCCGGAAAGTTCTCCAACGGAAAGGACTTCAACTCTGGAATCTTCGGCAAGAAATCGATTTTGTGCAGAAGCCGCAGGCCCATGAATACGGGTACGAAGGCCGCGTTGAATACACACTCGTTGGTCTCCTTCCAACGAGTCAGGAATTTCTCGATCAGCACGCGCGACTCGGTTTCCGTCCGCCGCCAAACGACCTCATCTTGATGATGGCCGTGGATCGCGCGGGCAGCCGGACGAAGAATGCGTTTGCGGCACTGCTCGCCTTCAAGGGAAGCCTAGAATTCAAGATGATGGCCCGCATCCGCAACAATCTCACCTTCCATTATGACCCCAGCACGATCGAGCTTGCCCTCGCCTCGCTCGTCGCAAAGTATCCGGACGCAACGGGGGCGGCTTCGCTCGGGGATGAGCCGCATAACTGGTTTTTCGAGCCGGGCGAGATGGTCGGAAACCGCGCGGCCGTGCGGGAGATTTTCAAAGTGCCGGAAGGTGCCGACGTTGGCGCGGAAACCGACAAGATCGTCATGCGCCTTCATGATATTGTGCAAATGTTCGGCGGCGTCACGGCAAGCCTGATCTGGCAGAACTCGCGCTAAAGCTATCGAAGGCGGCGCTTGAAAAGGTTCGGAGGCGGCAATTTGACGACCGCATCGATGATGCTGGCAAGCGTAACATCACCGGCGCCCAGTGACCCGTGCTGGCCGATAAAATCACTCAGGAAGGTGCTCACTTTGGCGTCGACGTCACGGTCAATCGATTTCTGCTCAAGGATGACCGAGCGTCTTAGGCAAGGTAGTCGGCCTTCCTGCGGCCCGGAATATTGTCGTTCACCGTGAGGGCATCGATGCTCTCGGCGAAATCGGCAGACGACATGAAGCGCTCGAAGCGCTCCTTCAAAGACAACGGGCCGCTCGTGTTTCGCGCCGCTTGGCCAAGCGTGGTCGGTTTGTCTGCCATGCGACAGCTTGCAGGTGGCGCGCCTCCAGCACAGTCCAAGTCAACCCAGCTCCGGTCCGTCCCATTTGCACTCTACGGCGCGCTGGGGCTAGCGGAGGCGTCAGAGGGCCTTTTGTTCAAGCTTTAGGCGATATAGACCAACGCATCCCAGGCCATTGGGTAACGCGCAGATGAAGCACATGCAGGAACCATGGTTGACAATGATAACCACAACCGGCGCCGGCTCGTCGAGTTCAAGGACGGTTGCCGCTATGGCAAATTCGGAAAGACTAAAGCTTATGAGCTGATCGCCCACGAGAGGATCAGGGCCTACAAGATGGGAGGCAAGACCCTCATCGACCTCGACAGCGTTGATGAATATCACGCTTCGCTGCCGAGGGTCGAAGCGAGAGCAAGTTAAACCCCCAATCTGCGCGGCGAGACGGCCCGCGCACCGTTGAGGCGAAGTTCTTCGAATGGTTGGCGTCTGGGGGCCCCAAGCGCGCGTCCGGTAGGCCCCTCACGGCTATGATTTGCTGAATGCGCCTTCCTCTCGATGGCGCGATCGAAGAGGCATTTGAGCAGTCACACTATCAATCGGCGGCCACGGCTTCTCGTGAGGATCGTTGCAAGCTGTCCGATCACAGAAGCAGCTTTTTCCTCGCGGCCAAAAGCATTTCCGGCGGAATCTTGTGGACGTTGACGATGCGTGCTTTCTCACACTGTAAAGCGGTCCCTGGCGCGTCAGGATCATCTTCGACCACGCACTTGACTTCAACTTCATAAATGCGCGGATATTCGTGGTGAGCTGCCCAAATTGCAGCTTGGTCAAATAGCTTCACCATGTAGATGCGATCGTTCCGACGGATATCTGGCGAAACATCGCCATTTTGCGGTACGTCGGTCACCGACGGCGGCAAAATATATTCGCCTATCTGTAGGCCGAAGTTGCCGCCATGGAAGTAGCGTGGTGGCTGCTTACAAGGAAGCAATCCCTTGGCGGCGAGACGCCTGCGTTTCCTTTTCCCCATTCTTTCGTTCATGGCCCCGCCGACCGGCTTTCTTCTTCCTCGGTTCGAAACACACAGCACTGGCGAGAACGCCGACTACGGCACGTTGCTGACCGTGGTACGAAAATCAGCGTCGCGCGATCGGCGCTTTCGGCGTCGGTCCCGCACCGAGCGGCAATCGAGTCGTCCCAAGGTCGTCCAGTACGAATTTGGTCTCTCCTTCGGCATCGTGAAGGACAATGGATGGGGCACGCATGACAAGAGCCTACCCTTAACCTCGCGGTAGATCTCTCCGGGATTTCGGGTCAGAGCCGGGTTCGATTCCGATCAGGGCGATTGTGGAGTCCGGAATGGAATAGGCGTGCCCGCTGCGGGAAGCCCGCCGTTTTATTTTTGTCGGCGAATACCGCGCGTCATCCTGCTGGTATTTGTGCTGGTATCGACAGCAATCGACGATAAAAGTGTGTTCAAATTCAAATGGTTATGGCTCTAGGCAATTATCGGCCAGGGGCACCATCATCGCTAAAGCCCCTCATTCGTTGGGAATGACTTGATAGCTCAATAGCCTGGTCCCGCTGTGGTAGTATCGCTGCATGGGATAAACCATGCGGGCGATGACGGGTCCGCTGCGCCGCTGATGCCTCCTGGACAAGGCGTCGCGAGCGATGGGAGACACTCAGGCTGCGGGACGGAAATGTCCGGGCGAATGTTTCGTATCACGCCGGATCAGCCGCCGAAGTGTCGAGGGCTCCGCATATCCTATCTGCTGCGCGATCTGTTCGACCGACAGGCGCGTGGTCTCAAGCAGTAGTCGCGCGGTCTCAAGCCTGATGCGCTGCACGAACTGAATCGGTGAAACGCCGCAGATCGCCGCAATTCGCCGGGCAAATGTCCGTGGCGCCAGCGCGACGGCTTCGGCGAGCTCCTCGATTGCAAAGTCACGTGCGATGTTGTCGCGCACCCATTTCTCGGCCTTGGCGATCCTTGGGTCCTGGCCCGCGAGATAGGTGATCGCCATGAACGGCGCCTGGGAGCGCCGCTCATCCAGCAGGAGATAGTTGGCGCAGGCTTTCGCCAGGCTTGGTCCGGCGAACCGACCGACGATCGCAAGCATCAGGTCCATCTGCGCCATGGCCGCGCCACCGGTTGCGATCGGCCAATCGGCGACGACCATCTGCTCCGTCAGTAGTTCGACTCCCGGATAGCGCTGCCGGAATACCGGCGCGAGCCACCATGTCGTGGTGGCCCGCCGGCCGTCGAGCAAGCCAGCTTCCGCCAGCAGGAACGTGCTCGCGCAGGACGCGGCGAGCACGGCTCCGATCCCGAACGCTCGGGTAAGCATGTCGCTCGCGCGCCGGCACGTCGGGCTCTTCAACTTTCTGTCCAGTTCGTCGGCCGACGCAGCTCCAAGACCGGGGACGATGACGAGTTCGATGCCGCGCAGATCGACGTCGCTTTTGCGGGATGCGCAACGCACCGTCGTAACCTCGAATGGCAGAGCGCGCTTCGCAGCGCTGATCCGGTTGGCGGTCGCCATGACGTCGTGGGTGATGGCCGCGCTCGAGGCCATGCACCCCTCGATCTCGACAACCGCGACTTTGGTCATGTCAAAAAAACCTCGATAAATGTCATTTTTGACACTAGCGCGCTGGCCGCGCAATCGCAACGATATCGGTGAAAACGCCGCCCCCTTGCGGCGGCTTGTCTGCAGACATCTTCGGTCCCCGGCTTCTGTCTGGTATCCATCGATCGACAAGGAATTGCGCCATGCCCAAACGGTCCATGAAGCGGGACGATCCTCTCGAGGATTTCACGCGCCGCGCCATCACGCTCGACGGCGCCACCAAGGTCGTTTACGTGGTCGGCGTAGGGCCTGCCGTCATCGTGATGACCGAGATGCCGGGCATCAGCCCCTATGTCGCGCGGTTTGCGCGCTGGGTCCGCGACGCAGGCTTCACCGTCTACATGCCGTCGTTGTTCGGCCGCGATGGCGTCGTTCCAGGCGCGGAGGAGGGCGCCGCGATCTTTCAGCGCGCCTGTGTGAGCGCCGAGTTTCGCGCCTTGGCCTCAAACGAATCCAGTCCCGCGACAAAGTGGCTCCGGTCGCTGGCGCGATTTGCGCATGGCGAGTGCGGCGGTCCCGGCGTCGGTGCCATCGGGATGTGCTTCACCGGAAACTTCGCGCTGACCATGATGCTTGAACCGTCGATGCTGGCGCCGGTGCTCTCGCAGCCGTCGCTGCCGCTGAACAATCCGGCCGGCATTGAAATCGCACCGGACGAAGTCAAAGCGATCCGCGAGCGGCTCGAGCGGGAAGATTTGACGGTGATCGCCTATCGCTTCGAGGGCGATAAGTTCTGCACGGCTCAACGTTTTTCGGCCTATGCTGAGGCGCTTGGCGATCGGTTCATCGGGCGGGTGCTTCCGGACAGCGCGGCGAATACCGATCTTGCGCCGTTCTTCGAGCGTCACGTTACGACCCCGCATAGCGTTGTCACCGCGCACCTGATCGACGCGGCAGGCCAGCCGACGATCGCGGCACGCGACGAGATCCTGGCGTTCTTCAGGTACAGGCTGGCATCTCCTCGAAGCGATCTCACTTGAGATTATATTGCTATCTCAATCACATAAGAGTTCGCAGTTTTGCTCGGAGTGGCGCACCATTCGAGCATTCGCCCTCATCCGCCGGCATCCGTTTCCTCTCAAACGCGCCGACAACGTTAAAGCAACGTTGCGCTATCGCACAATTGCCAGGCGCCTGCGTCCGACCGATGTCGTGACGAGATGGCCAGATCCTATCAACTGGTAGGGTTTTCTAGCTGCCCAGCAGGCTGGGCATAGGATCGATCCAGGCGGCTCCCCGATACTTCGTATCGCGAGCGCTGCCGTAGTTGCTAGAGCGCCATCGAGCCCTAGGCACGCAACCGCGGAATGAGACGCGTCGCATTCTCATGGCCGATGGCATCGAGGTCCTTTGCCGACAGACCGCGCTTCTGCAGTTCGGCGAACTGACCAAAGCCGAAATACGGATAGTCGGAGCCATAAGTGACCTGGGAGACCGGCACGAGCTTGAGCAGCGCCGCGATGGACGGCGCGAAGGTCGCGTTCGCGGTGTCGTAATGAAGCCGGCGCAGTTCGCCTTCGATGCCTTCCGGCGCGAATTCCTTGAGGTCGGGGCGCGCCCCATAGAACGCATTGATACGGCCGGCCATCATCGGGATCGTACCGCCGGCGTGCGAAAACAACCATTTGATGTCGCGATGGCGGGCAAACGAGCCGCTGAGCAGCAGGCTCGTCACCGTGCGCGTGGTGTCGTGCGGGACTTCGATCAGCGCAGGGAACGTACCGACGCTCAGCGCACTGCAGCAGCTCGCGACCAGCGGATGCACATAGACGACCGCCTTGCGACGGTTCAACTCCTCAAGCACGGGCTTGTAGGCCGGATTGCCCAGCCATTTGTCGCCGTAGTTGCTTTGCAGGCCGATCCCGTCAGCCTTCAGCGTGTCGAACGCATATTCGATCTCCTTGAGCGTGGCATCGATGTCCAGCATCGACAGGGTCGCGAACAGGCCGAAACGACCCGGATGGTCGCGCATCATGTCCGCCGCATATTCGTTGCAGACGCGCGCGAGCCGGCCCGCTTCCGCCGGCCCGAGGTCGAACCACACGCCAGGAGTGGAGGAGATCGACAGGACGCCTGCGCGGATGCCGTTGCGGTCCATGTCCTCGACCAGCTTCTCGCGGGTCCAGGCAACCTGACCGGGAAAGTGCGGCTGCTTGTGCGTGTCTTCGTAACCGAGCCACAGCTTCTGATATTCAGGAGGATAGAAATGAACATGGGTATCGATCAGCACCGGGCTGGTCTGTCCCTGCGTCGGAGCCGTCGGGATGGTCGAGGCGAGGCCGAGTGCTCCCAGTCCTGCGAGAAAGCCCCGTCTCGACCAGGACGGGCCGGAACAGGCCGGGCAGGAGTGAAGCCCGCGCAATGTCAGATCGCTCGTGTTCATCTTGCGTTTCTCCCGTGCTGAATTGGCAAAGGGCCGGCCGGGGCACTTGCAGAGATCATCGGTTCGATCAGCTGCAGCCCTCTAGTCAGCTCCAAGGCGGATTGTGATGGCGGAGGCCATAATGCCCTCGTCTTCTTACGGCTGGGCGACGTCGGCCGGCCCCTCACCGAGTCGTTGCAAGCGGATCGGCGCCGGAGTCCCGCGACAAGGAAAGGACTGTCAGCCTTCCATGATCGCGACAGCGCGAGTCCAACCCGCCGAAGCCCGTTCGATCTTCACCGGGAAGCACGACACCGTGAAGCCGGTCGACGGCAGCAGCTCCAGATTGTGCAGCTTCTCGAGATGGCAATAGCCGATATGGCGGCCGGCCTTGTGACCTTCCCAAATCAGGCTGGCGTCCCTGGTCTCGGCGTATTTCTTTGCGGTGTAGACAAAGGGCGCGTCCCAGCTCCAGCCGTCGGTGCCGGTCAGCCGCACGCCGCGCTCGAGCAGATACATGGTCGCCTCATAGCCCATGCCGCAGCCCGAGGTGACGTAATCCTGCCGTCCGTATTTCGCGCCGGCACTGGTATTGACGACGACAATCTCCAGCGGCTTCAGCTCATGGCCGATGCGCTTGAGTTCGGCCTCGACATCCTGCGCCGTGGCGACATAGCCGTCCGGAAAGTGACGGAAGTCGAGCTTCACGCCAGGCTGCAGACACCAGTCCAGCGGGACCTCGTCGATGGTCCAGGCGCGCTCGCCACGGTTCATCGTGGGGTGGAAGTGCCAGGGCGCATCGAGATGCGTGCCGTTGTGGGTCGAGAGGCTCACCTGTTCGACCGCCCAACCCTGCCCGTCCGGCAGATCCTGCGCCTTCAGACCATCGAAGAACTGCAACATGCGAGGCAGGCCCTGCTGATGATCGATGTAGTGAATGGTCGGGTGGCCACCGGGGGGATCGGCCGGCACGTCGTTTTGCAGGGGGACGGAGATATCGATCAGTTTGCGCGCCATGGCATTTCCTCATGTTGTCTTATTATTAGTATTTGTTCGTATTGGGCAGATCTAGACGTCCTGCCGCTCGACCCTGTTCTTCAGGATGCCGATCTTCTCGACCTCGAGCTCGATCGTATCGCCGTGTTCGAGATACCATCCGAGCTCGAGCCCGCAGCCATTGCCGACGGTGCCGGAGCCGATGAACTCGCCCGGCATCAGCGTCTCGTCCTCCGTGACGTGGGCAATGATCTCCTCGAATGAGAACAGCATGCCATCGGTCACGCCTTTGGAGCGGATCTCGCCGTTGACCCGGGCTTCCATCTTGAGCCTGTAAGGATCGCCGATCTCGTCGGGCGTCACGATCCACGGTCCGATCACGTTGCCACCATCGAAGCTCTTGCCCTTGGCCGGGCCGAGCCTTCCCTCCATCTCGATCCGCTGCGCGTCGCGCGCGGAGAAATCGTTGAAGATGGTGTAGCCGAAGATGTGGTCCTTGGCCTTCGCCGCGGAAATGTTCGCCCCCTTGTTCTTGGTAACGATCCCGAACTCGAGCTCGTAGTCCATCACCTTGCTGTAGCGCGGCCATTTCACCGTCGTGTTGGTCCCACGCACGCTGAAGCGGTTCGTGATGTAGAAGATCGGCTGTTTGCGATAGATCTCAGGCAATTCGCCGAGCGGCTCCGCATCAATACGGGCCAGTTCGGTCATGTCTCCCCTCGCGCGCGCCGCCAGCTTGCGCTGCCCACGTGGCGCCTGGAGGATGTGCAGCGGAAATGACATGCCATCGCGCATCTGCCGCGGCTCCGGCAACGGCGCGAGAATATCCACTGCACCAACCGCCACCGAGAGCGTCGCGTCCGCGCCGTGCTTTTCAAACAGCGCCGCGGCCTGGTCAAGCGCGTGCGGACCAGCGTCGATCAACGCCAGCATCGAGGCGAAAGCGGGATCGCCCGGACCTTCCCTAAGGGCGGCTTCGGCGAGATCGAACACCTGACTGTCACGCGCATGGACGAGACCGACCTTGTCCTGGCCGGCCGATCGGTACGTTGCGAGCTTCACCCTCGGCACCCCTTGTTCTCTACGCAAATATATGATCAAAGAAAATATCGATAAACAAGACTTAAAAATATGAAATCGGGAGAGCGCGGTGAGGCGGATGCTGTTGAGGCAGACTTTGATGAGGGTCGCGCTCGGTCACGGCGTTTTTATTGCGGCTTTTGGTGCCTTGACCGGGGCAGCCCTGGCTCAGGCAAAGATTCAAATCGGCTGTACGGCCACGTCTGATTGCGCGTCCGCCATGGTTGCCGTCGACGAGGGCATTTTCAAAAAGCACGGGCTGGACGTCGAGATGACACCGATTGCGATCAACTCGAACATTCCGGCGGCGATCCTGTCCGACTCGATCCAGGTCGGCGGGCCGACCTCCACCGTCTTCCTGCAGGCTGTCGATGGCGGCCTCGACCTCATCGCAATCGCGGGCGCCTCGGTCATGAGTCCGACATCGAACGCCGCCATCACCGCCTTCGTCCGTAACGGCATCACCATCAATGAGCCGAAGGATTTCGTCGGCAAGAAGGTTGGGGCGCCCGGCCTCAACGCCTTCCTGCACGTCCTGTTCGTGAAATGGCTCGTGGAGAAAGGCGTTGATCCGAAGAGCGTCAACTTCGTCGAGGTGACCTTTCCGACCATGGCCGACATCATCAAGTCCGGCGGCGTCGACGCGGTGCTCACGGCCGAGCCTTTCGTCACCCGCATGACCAACGCCGGACTCGGCTCGATCGGCGCGCGCTATGCGGTCGATCTCGCCCGCGCCGATCCGATCATCTTCTATGCGGCATCGCGCGAATGGGCCGAGAAGAATGCGGCAACGGTTGCTAAGTTCCGCGAAGCGATTGCGGAAGCCGCGGCGATCGTCAACGGCGACCGTGAGAAGGCCTCCGCCTCGATCGCCAAATTTACCAAACAACCGCTCGATCTCGTCAGGGCGACACCGCCGAACCACTCCGAGCCGAAACTGAAGCCGGAAGATCTCGCCTGGTGGATCGAAGTCATGGCGTCGCAAAAGATGCTGCAATCCAAACTTGATGTCAGAAAGCTGGTGCTGAACTGAAGGCTCCCTCGATGCCGGTTTCCGAACGCGCGCTCAACCGTCCTGTGGCCGAAGGCGGCACGCTGAGCGAGCGCGCAGCCTCTCTCATCGAACAGGACATCCTCGCGGGACATCTCCCGCCAGGGTCGCGCCTCGGCATCGTCGAGCTGGTGCAGCGCTACGAGATCGGCGCCACGCCGCTGCGCGAAGGCCTCTCGCGGCTGATGTCACGCGGGTTGATCGTCGGCATCGGCCAGCGTGGGTTTCGCGTCGCCGAGATCAGCCGCGAAGATCTCGCCGACATCACCTGCATGCGTACGGCGATCGAGATCGCCGCGGTTCGGCTTGCCATCAAGCGCGGCGACGACGCCTGGGAGGCCGGCATCCTGAGTGCGCTGCATCAGATGCGCCGCCATATCGAGCGAACCGGAAACGAATTCCGCGAAGGCGCCGCCGACTTCGACCGGCTGCACAAGGGCTTTCACACCTCCCTGCTGGCGGCCTGCGGCTCGCAGCGGATGCTCGCCGCCCATTCCGACCTCTACGACCAAGCCTACCGCTACCGCCGCGTGATGATGCGCGCGATCGCGAGCGGCGAAGATTTCATCCATAGTCACCAGATGCTCGCCGATCGCGTGCTCGCGCGCGACGTTGCCGCCGCGCAAATGATGCTGGAGGCGCATCTGCGCTCGACCATCGACTTCGTGTATCCGTCAAGCGACGAGGGGCAATCATGAGCGTCCTTGCAAGCCTGGACGAGGCGCGCGCGTGGCGGCGCCAGAAGCCCCTGATCGCGTTCGATGGCGCGACGCTCCGGCTCGGCGGCAAGACCATTATCGAGAAGCTGCACCTTGAGGTCCGCCCAGGCGAATTCCTGTGCATCGTCGGGGCCTCCGGCTGCGGGAAGACCACGGCCCTGCGGCTCGCCGCAGGCCTCTACCGGCCGAGCGAAGGCGCCGTGATCTTCGAGGGTGAGCCGATAACCGAGCCGCGCCGCGAGGTCGCAATCGTCTTCCAGGATTACGGCAAGGCGCTACTGCCATGGCGAACGGCTTCAGGCAATGTTTCGCTAGCGCTGGAAGCAGGCCGCGTGCCCGCCCGCGAGCGCGCCGCGCGTGTCGAAGCGCTGCTGCGCAAGGTCGGCCTGCCTGACCAAGGCTCCAAATATCCGTCCGAGATGTCGGGCGGCATGCAACAGCGGCTTCAGATCGCCCGCTGCCTCGCGCAGGAGCCAATGACGCTGTTGATGGACGAGCCGTTCGGCGCGTTGGACGCCATGACGCGCCAAGCCCTGCAGGACGAGGTCCTCTCGCTGACGCAGGCGAGCAAGACCACCGTGATCTTCGTGACCCACGATCTCGACGAAGCGATCTATCTCGGCGACCGCGTCATCGGTCTGCTGCCGCATTCGGGACGGATCGGCATAGAACTCGACGTCACCCTGCCCCGCCCGCGCGACCAGCTCGCCACCCGCGAGCATCCGGAATTCCTGCGGCTGCGGCGGCAATTGTTCGACTTCATCAAGGCGACCGAGGCATGAGTTTTGCGCGTGCCAAGCCTTTGCTGTTGCCGCTGGCGATACTACTGGCGCTCGAAGTTTGGGCACGCTTCACCCACCTGCAGAGCGACAGCCTCGCACCGCCGAGCGCTGTCGTCGTGGCGTTAGCCGGGGCGCTTGCCGATCTCTCGATCCCGGCCGCGACACGCGACACGCTGTTCGCGACCTTCGCGGGGCTTGCAATCGGGAGCACCATCGGGCTCGCGCTCGGCATTGCCTTCGGCATGTCACGGCCGCTCGACCGGCTGATGGAGGTAACTATCGAGGCAATCCGACCGATCCCTTCGGTCGCCCTGCTGCCGATTGCGCTGATCGCGCTCGGCTTCGGCTACCGGATGGAGATCGTGATCGTGGCTTTCGCGTGCGTCTGGCCGATGCTGATCCTGACGCGGAGCGCGGTTCGCGGCGTCGAGCCACGCCTGGTCGAGGTGTCGCGCGCCCTGCGGCTGACGGCGCTCCAGCGGATCACCAAGATCGTCATCCCGTCCGCGTTACCGCAGATCTTCGTCGCTTTCCGACTCTCGGCCGGCATCGCGCTGATCGTCGCCGTCACGGTCGAGATCGCGATCAATCCGATCGGGCTTGGTGCCGGCATCATGCTGGCCCAACAGGCGCTGCGAGCGGATCTGATGCTCGCCTATCTCGTCTGGATCGGGGTGATCGGCTACGGGCTCAACGCATTGTTGGTCACGGCCCAACTTCGTCTGTTCGGCCGTGCCGCGCTCGCCGGAGCAAACCAATGACCCCCGTCTCGATCCTCTGGCGCATCGCGAGTATTGGCGTCGCTGCTGGCTTCGTCGCGCTGTGGCAGCTCGCCGCCGATCTAAGGCTGGTCTCGCCGGTGTTCCTCCCCGGCCCCGACCGCGCCTGGGCCGCTCTGGTACGCGGCTTCACGAACGGGGATCTCGCGGGCAAGCTGGCCGGAACGCTCGAGCACATGGCCTATGGCTGGCTTGCCGCCTCGGTCGCCGGCGTTGCACTGGGCGCGCTGATCGGATCCTCGCGGTTGATGCGCACCTACGTCGCGCCGTCCCTGGAATTCTTGCGCCCCCTGCCGGTCTCGGCAGTCATTCCGATCGCGATCGCTTTGCTGGGCCTGACGCAAGGCATGGCCCTGTTTGTGATCGCCTTCGGAGCAATCTGGCCAATCATGCTCGCGACCATCCACGGTTTCGCAGCGGTCGAACCTCGCCTGTACGAGGTCGCCAGCGCGCTGCAGATGTCGCGTAGTGCGATCATTTGCAAGATCGCGCTGCCTTCGGCGCTTCCCGACATCGTTGCGGGCATGCGACTGAGCCTCACCGTCGCGCTGATCCTCTCGGTCGTGTGCGAGATCCTCGCTGGTCTCGACGGGCTGGGCCATTGGGTGCTGCTGTCAGCCCGCGCATTCCGATCCCCCGACCTATTCGCCGGCGTAATCCTGCTCGGCGCCACCGGGTATTTCACCTCGATTGCGATGTCGCTGCTCGAGCAACGCCTGCTCGTGTGGCAGGTTGCGGCGCGATGATCCTCCGCGGCTTCATCCAACGCATCCCGACGACAGCGCCTGCGCCCATTCGGGACGACCATTGGCGAGGGCGCGCGTAGATGCGGACGCCCAGTCGTAGTCCAAGGCAAGCAGTTCAACTTGCCACCTCTTGTCCCTCTTGGTGAGGAGGGCATAGCGGGCGTGCGGCGACCGATATTCGAGGTTCGCGGCAAAAGGAATGTCGGCAAATACCGGGCACCCCACGCTGCCGGGATTTAGAATAAGGCATTCGCCCGGTCCGTGAACGACGGCTTGCCGGTGGCTGTGACCGCACAAGACGACGCGCGCCGACGCCGCACCTCCCAAACGCGTTCGTACAACTTCACGACGTGCCGGCACGAGCCGGCCGTCGTCGAGCGCCTCCTCCAACAGAAACGTGCAATCGTCATCGGGCGTGCCATGGCAGGCCAGGATCCCGTCACCCAGATCGAGACGAGATGGCAGATTGTATAGCGCCTGTCGCTGCTCGGCACTCAACGCGCTCCGCGCAAACCTTCCTGTCCGCGAAAGTTTGTCCTCGGGATATTCCTCGATCCAGCGGTCATGGTTTCCGCGCACGGTGGGCAAAGCGAGCGCTTCGAGGGCTTCAAAGGTCTCCTTCGGCCAGAGAGGGCTGGTGACGCAATCGCCGAGATTGACCGTCACATCGACCGCACGTTGCTTGATGTCGGCGAGCACGGCCTCCAAAGCGGCAAGGTTTCCGTGGATGTCCGAAATGACTGCCAGGCGCATCGCTTCTGCTCCGTCGATCACGATAGCCTTAGTTTAGCATCCCCGGGCTTTGCTGCCGGCGATGGATCGAGAACGCGGCAACTATGTCGCCGCGTGCGAGCTGCCCCCGGGGAGCGAGGCTGATCCAGGTCCGAGCGCTCTTTGCATCAGCACGGTGTCGACCCAGCGTCCGAGCTTGAAGCCGACGGCCGACAACGTCCCGACCGGCTGGAAGTCCAGCTTCGTATGCAGGGCGATCGACCCTGCATTGCCGCTGTTGCCGATCACGGCGATCATCTGCCGCCAAGGCCCCGCCTCGCAGCGTGCGATGAGCGCCGTCAGGAGGGCCGTTCCGACGCCGCGCCCGTGCAGGCCATCGGCGACATAGACCGAGTTCTCGACCGTATGACGATAGGCAGGACGCGGCCGGTACGAGGTCGCGTAGCTGTATCCCGCGATTCGCCCGTCGGCCTCCGCAACGAGATAAGGCAGGCCGGCCGCCAGCACCGATGCGCGGCGCGATATCATCTCTTCGGCGCTCGGCTCGACCTCTTCGAACGTGGCGAGGCCGTTGAGGACATAGTGGGAATAGATCGCCTGGACCTGCGCCATATCCCTTTCCTCGGCATCTCGAACAGCAACGATGTTCGCGCGCGGCGGGTCGACGATGGTCATGACAGCTCCGGGATTTTTCATTTCGTCTGGTGTTGCGGTCATGTTCGATCCCGGCGGAAGCGCCCCGCCGAGATGTCATCGAATCATGCAGCAACACGCCATCGAATAGAACGCGATTGTTCTAATGCCGCTCATAAGCCGGACTTGAACAGCCGGATTTGGACGCGACAGGCTCACCGCACTATTTCGGAAGCAACGCTTGGATCTGCGTCGCCGAACGATCGAGTGCTTCCTTGGGCGCGACGCGTCCGGCGACCACGCTCTCCATGCCGTCGTAAATCACCTGAATTGCCTTCAGGCTGTTCGAACCGGGAAAGCCGAGCCAGCGCGTCGCGCGCGGCAGCTGCGTGATCGCGGTGCGCATGTTGGGATTGTCCCGGTAGAAATTCCCGAGCATCTCGGGCGTATCGATCGCGATCCGGTTCGAGGGCATATAGCCGATGTGGCGGACCATGATGGTCTGACCGACCGGCCCGGCCGCGAACTTGATGAACTCCCAGGCCGCCGCCTGCTTCTCCGCATCCTTGGCGAAGATCATCATCGTCGCGCCGCCGGACACGACCTTGGAGTCCGGCGTCGGACTCGGGAACGGCGCCGTGCGCAACTCGAACCGGTTGCCGATCTGCTTGGTGAAGTTGTTGACGCGGGCGGACGAGCAGAAGAACAGTCCGATCCGCCCAGCGATGAAGGCCTGCGTCGCCTGCTCGTCCGTCAGGTTCTCCATGCCGCCTTGCGTGACGAGGTCGTGCAGAACCTCGAAGGTCTTCAGGCCCGCCGGCGTATCGAAGCCGACCGACTTGCCGTCGGATGACAACATCTCGCCGCCATGGGTGAACAGCAGTTCCTGCCAAAGATAATTTCCGGTCGTGGTCGATTCCGTTGAAAAAGTCGGCAGTAGTTTCGTCGTGAACGCCAGCTGTTTCGAGGACGAATTGGCGCGGTGTGGTTCACGCGGGCGTCGGTGTGGACATCGGGATCAGCTTGGCCATCTTACGAAGATTTTGAGCGGCTGCAGCCAGGGTGAACTCGTCGCGTGCGCCGTTCGGCCCTCTTAGTCGCAGCCGATCCAGCTTGAGGATGCGCTTGAGATGCGCGAACAGCATCTCAATCTTCTTGCGGAGCCGGCGTGAAGTGCGGCCTTCCCATGAGCTTGCGATCTCGCGTGCCATGTCGCGAGCGCCCTCGTAGATCGAGCGCGGCACTTTTCGGGCCGGGGTGTTGGGGCAACACCTGCTTCTTAGAGAGCATGCTTGACAATCGTGCTTGCTCGCACGGTAGAGGACCGTCGTATCGTTGTTCACCAGCGTCCCTGTAGTGGTGAGGGGTTTGCCAGCGGGGCAGCGATAGACGTCCCTGGTATGGTCGTAGGTGAAGGCCTCACGCGAGAAGGTCCCGTCGGTGCGGGCCGACTTGTCGAAGACGGTCACGTGCGGCTCGATCCCCTGCTCGTAGACTAGCCAGCCAAGCATCTCAGCTGAGCCATAGGCGCTGTCGCCGAGAAGCCGGCTTGGATAAAGATCGAACCTTTCGATTGAACGCTCAATCATGCGCTTGGCGGCCAATACTTCTGCCTGGCGGATCGCCGTGGTCGCTTCGACATCGACGATGATCGCATTCTCGACGTCGACCAGATAGTTCGTCGAGTAGGCGAAGAAGGCTTGGCCGCCGTGCGCTCCCGTCCAGCGCGCCGCCGGGTCGGAGGGCGACACAAACTTGGGCGTGACCTCCGTCGCGGCACCGAACGCGGCATCATCAAGAACGGCAAGGTACTCGTCGATCGCTCGACCCGCAGCCTCCGGCGGAAGCCCCTTATCGCCTTCGATTCCCTTCTGCCGATTGGCATCCGCCTTGATCAGGCTCGCGTCGACTGCGAACCCTTCGCCGCCGACCAGGCGCTCCCGGATGCAGCGGCGCAAGACGGTCTCGAACACGCGACGGAAGAGATCGCTCTCACGGAAGCGGCCGTGCCTGTTCTTCGAGAACGTCGAGTGATCGGGGACAGTTCCATCCAGACCCAACCGGCAAAACCAGCGGTATGCCAGATTGAGGTGGACTTCATCACAGAGGCGCCGTTCCGATCGTATGCCGAAGCAATAGCCGATCAGGAGCATCCTGATCATCAGCTCCGGATCGATCGAGGGCCGCCCGATGTTGCTGTAGAACGGCGCCAGCTCCCGCCGTAAGTCCTCAAGGTCGACGAACCTATCGATCGACCGCAGGAGGTGGTCGGCGGGGATGTGCCTTTCCAGCGAGAACTCATAGAACAACGCAGCCTGTTCGACTTGCCGATGCCCCATCATGACCTTCAGTCCTGCCCACTAGACAGACTGAATCACCGATATCTCTGCGTCGCAACCGCTGACTTTTTCAACGAAATCGGTCCACAGCAGATAGCTGCCGTCGGTACCGGCTTCCTTGTTGGTGATCTTCTGCGCCAGATCCAGGACCGCGGGCCAGGTCTGAGGCAAGGCATCCGGACTGCCGCCGGCACGTTTGAGCAGATCGACATTGACATACATGATCGGGGTCGAGAGCGCGAAGGGAAGGCCATAGAGCTGGCCGTTGACGACGCCCGTCGAGACCATACCGGGGACATAGCCCTGCTTGTTCCATTCCTTCTCCGCCCCGACGAAACCATCGAGGCTGACCGCCAGCTTGCGGTCGACGAACAGGTGCATCAGGTTCGTGCCATTGAAGACGACATCGGGCATCCCGCCGGCGATCGCGCTGCGCAGCACCGCGCTCGCCGCTTCCTCGTAGTTCTTGGTCGGCGCCAGCAGCTTGATCTGGATATCGGGCCGCTTCTCGGCGAACTTCTTGACGATCTCCTCGATCGGCGCCTGGTAGAGATAAGGCTGCGGATACAATACCGAGATCTCGACCGCGGCAGCCGCCTTGACCGTCGCGACGATCGACGTCAGGGCCAGCAGGATGGACCGCATTCGTTTCATATCAAGCTCCTGTTCGGGGGTGTCGTTCGCCGGCCATGTTCATTTCGAATCGGTCCAGGTGAGACCGTCGAGAACGGTGCGCTGCGTGAGAAGAAAGGCCAGAAGCAGCGGCGCTGCGATCAGGATCGCGCCAGCCATCAGTGGACCGTTATCCGAGCCGAGCTCCTGGACCTGAAACAGCATCACGCCGAACGGCGGCGTGGCCTTGGCGCCCGACGTGATCGCGATCGACGGCCAAAGCAGGTCGTTCCAATGCGCGACGAGCGAGAGCATCACCAGCGCGCCGATCGCGGGCGCGATCATGGGAACGAGCACACGCAACAGGATCTCGAACTCGGCGAGGCCGTCGAGCCGCGCGGCTTCGATCACCTCGTCCGGAACCTGCCGGAAAGCCTGTCGAAGCAGGAAAATGCCGAGCGCCGAGATCGTCCATGGCAGCACGAGGCTCGTATACGTATCGACAAGGCCGGTTTCCGCCGCCATCACGAACAGCGGCAGCACCAGCGCCGCCGGTGGGACGACGAGCCCGACAATGACCATTCCGAAGATCAGGCCGCGGCCGCGGAAGTCGAACTTCGCCAGCGCATAGGCACAGGGGATCGCGACCGCAAGCTGGCAGATGACGATCGCAGCGCAGACGATCGCACCGTTCTCGAGGTAGTGCAGCAGCGGCGTGGCCGAGAGCGCCCGCCGATAGTTCTCGAAACCGATCCAACGGCTGGGCAGCAGATGAAAGTCTCGGGAGAACAGCTCCCCAGCCGGGAAGAACGAGATCCGTATGGCCCAGAGCATCGGCACGAGCGTCAACGCCGATGCGATGAGCAGGATACAATGGCACAGGACGGCCAGGATGCGGCGAGAGCCGATCATCGCTTGCCCCCGGCGGTCCGGCCAAGCAGCTGCACAGCGCTAAGCAGGATAACGGCGACAACGAACAGCACCGAGGCGCCGGCCGCCAGATTGGTCCGGAACAGCTGAAAGCCCTGCTGATAGATGTAGTAGAGGATCACCAGCGTCGACTTCTCCGGTCCGCCACGGGTGATGATCGCGACCGTGTCGAAGACGCGCAGCGCGCGCAACGCCGTGAACGCCAGCACGAACACCGAGATCGGAGCAAGATGCGGCAGGACCACGTGAAACAGCCGCTCGGCCATGCCGCCATTATCTAGCGCCATCGCCTCGTGCAGTTCGCGCGGAACGGATTTCAACCCCGCGAGGAAGAACAGCATCGCAAAGCCGGCTTCGCTCCAGACCCCGATCAGCGCCAGAATCGGCAGCGCCGTCGTCCGGTCCTGCAGCCAATTGCCCGGCACATAGCCCAGCGCGCGCACGAGCTGCGGGATGCCGCCGACGGCCGGGCTGAACAGCATTTGCCAGGCGACCGCCATCGCCGCCAAGGTCGCGACCGAAGGCACGAACAGGATGAGGCGGTATACGGCCGCGCCGCGGCCGCAGGATGAGATCAACAAGGCTGCGAGCAACCCGAGCGCTGTGGTCGTCGGCACCGCCATCAGGCCGTACTGAACCGTATTGGCAACCGCTTCGCGGAAGTCCGGATCGGCCAGCAACTCCCTGTAGGTGTCGAGGCCGGCGAAGTTCGGCCAGCCCGCGCCGATCTGCCAATCGGTCAAGGAAGTACCTGCCACCAGCAACAGCGGAAACAGGATCATCACGACGAGCAGCACGACGGCTGGGCCGACCAGCATGTAAGGCACGAGGTCGAGGCGTGACCGCGTCACGACATCAGGCGCGCGCATAATGCGACACCCCGAAAGGCTCGGCATCGAGACGTTCACCGGCTTCCGAAAAGAGATGAATGTCGCGCTCGGACACCGAGACCGTCACATGATCGCCGATGCCGATACGGACCGGCGCGGAGATTCGGCCGATCAGCGTCGTGCTGTCGTCCACGCTGCGGAGATGAACCAGCCCCTCGTGACCGTAGTCCTCCGTGCGGGCGATCTGATAGCCGGGCAACGCCGCCTGCGCACCCGACTTGATCTGCACATGCTCGGGCCGGAACGCCACCGTCAATCGGGTGCCCGCCGCAAGCGGACGAGGCGCGGTGAAGGTGTGAAGCCCCGCCCGCACCAGCCCATGTCCGTCGGCGACGCCCTCGATGCAATTGATGGCGGGCGAGCCGACGAACCGGGCGACATCGAGGGTCGCGGGACTGCGATAGATCGCGGCGGGTGGCGCAAACTGGGTGATGCGCCCGTTCAGCATCACGGCAACGCGATCGGAAATGGCCAGTGCTTCACCTTGGTCGTGCGTGACGAAGATGCAGGTCAGGCCGAAATTGCGCCGCAGCTCGAGAATTTCCTCGCGCGCCTGAACGCGAAGCTTCGCATCCAGGCTCGACAGCGGTTCATCCAACAGCAGCAGGCGACTCTCGCGGATGATCGCCCGGCCGATCGCCACCCGCTGCCGCTGCCCGCCGGACAGTCGCGCCGGGATCTTATCCAACTGGGTGTCGATGGCCAGCTTCTCGGCGAGGTTCGCGACCTGCCGATCGATCTCACGCTCGATCGCGCGAACGTGCCGCGACAGCCGCAGCGGACTCAACAGCCGCTGCAGCCGGGACAGGCGCCTGATCCGCAACGGAAGCGCGATGTTCTGCCGTGCCGTCAGATGCGGATAAAGCGCGAGATTCTGAAATACCATCGCGATGCCGCGCGGCCCCGGTGCGGTCGTCGTGACATCGCGTCCGTCGAGCTGGATCACGCCGCGATCCGGCTGCTCCAGCCCGGCGATGATGCGCAGCAGCGTGGACTTGCCGGACCCCGACGGCCCGAGCAGGCTGATGATCTCGCCATCCTTTACGTCGAGTGCAATATCGGAAAGGATCGTTGCGCGGCCGAACGACTTCGATACGTCGCGCACGCTCAATAGATTCATCGCACTCCTCACGGCAGCCTTCGTCCTCCGGGAGAAGCCGCGAGACGCTTGTCCCGCGGCTTCCGATCGTTACGCAAATGCCGGCGTCATCGGCTCCATGGGAATCGAGAGCGCCTTCCGGTTGGGGATGTTGACGCCGCCGCGCACGGTGCCGCGGGCGATGTTGACCCAGCGCTCCGCAATGGCCGGATGAAGCTCACGGCCGTCCGGGAAAGAGAGCCAAATGCGCATCAGATGGCGTTTCTCGGCCTGATCGGGCCAGTCCTCGAACGAGGTGCGCGAATGCAGGACGACATGGTTCTGCACGAACTGGAAATCGCCGGGCTCGAACGGGACCTTGATCGAGAAGGTCGGATCGTTGCAGATCGAGAAGAACAGCTTCGTCGCTTCCCATTGCTGGTCCGTCATCTTCGGCGCATCCTCGAATCGGCGAGCCGAATTGAGATATTCTTCCAGCGGCGCGTAGGCATTGAGTTGTCCGCCCTGCCACATGAATACGGGAATGCGCATCCAGGGCTGCTTGCCTTCAGGCACCTCGCCGCGGCGATCCACCGTCACTGGCTGATAGAGCGCCCGGCAGAGTTCCGGCGCCTGGCGCATCATCTCGTCATGGACGGCGATCGCACTGACCAGCGCGCTTTCGCCGCCACGCATTGCGGTATGGATGCACACGAGGCCGACGACGTCGCAGGAATCGGAATGGAACGACAGGCCGGCCGACGTCTGCGTCAGACGCTTGTTGTAATCGTCGACCTTGGTGCCGATATCGATGACGTGACCGATCATGTGGCCGTTGCGGTTCTGCGGCACGATGTCGCCGAGATGCAAAGACAAGCCCCAGTAGATGCGCATCAGCATGTCGCGATCGTATTTGGCGACCGGCAGCCCGCGCATGTAACCGAAGCCAAAACGATTCAGAATGTCGTTGCGCAGCAAGGCGAGCTTGGGGGCAACGTGGGACAGCGGGAAATCCTCCTTGCGGATGTCGAGGATGTCGATTCCTCGTTCCTTGGTCCCCGCGGCCGCCTGTTCCAGCTCGGCGATCTCGTTCTCGTCCAGACGGTGAATCCAGCTCTGGTTGTTTTCGAGATCGACGGTGCGCCAAGCGAGCTCACCGCCGACCGGTCCGGGCGCCGTCTCGAAATCGACATTCACTTTTGGCAGGTTCAAGGCTCGTCTCCCTCCAGCTCGATTGCTTCACTTACGTGACCGCAGCTCGGCCGGACCTTAGGGAGGACGAAACACAAGAATGTAACAATCGCAAAACGCTGCCTAATGGGAAGCAATGCTTCTGCTTATGAGTACCTAACTCATATGCGCCGCTGCCGAGCGCAGCTGAGCAAGCGTGGTCCGCAGTCCTGCATCGAGCACCTTGTCGATGCGCAATGCGAGACAAAGCCGCCGTTGGATCGGCCCTGTGATCGGCCGGCTGACGATGTCGGGGCCGAGACAATTGGTCGCAAGACGGGGAATCAGCGATGCGCCGAGACCGGCACCAACGAGCGTCTTGATGGCCTCGATGCTGCCGAGCTCCATCGCGGCGATCGGCTTGACACCATCGCGCTGGAACCACGCGTCGATGATATCGCGAGTGCGTCCCGCCGGGTCGAACAGGATCAGCGGCAGGCCTGCGAGGTCGCGCGGACGCAAGGTCTCAGGAAGTCGGCACGCGTTCGCTTTCGGCACGATCGCGACGAGATCTTCAACCAGGATCTCTTCGACGTGGATCGTGGGATTCGGGCGAGCCGGATCGCCCGTGATCAAGCCGACATCGATCGAGCCGTTCTCGACGCCCTTGACGATCTCGTCGGTGTTCCCCGTGACGACGAGGACCTGCAGCTTCGGTAATTGAGCACGGATTTGCGCCAGCGGTTTCGGAAGAAAATGGATGCAGGCCGTCGCACCGGTCCCAAGACGGACCGTTCCCGTGCCATCGTTGCGGAATTCGGCAATCGCGGGCTCCATCCGCTCGACCGCAGCGAGCGCCTGCCGCACCGGTGCCATCAATGCGCGCCCCGCCTGCGTGGGCAATATCCGGACACCGACACGTTCGAGCAGTTTCACCTGCAGCAGCTTCTCCATTTCCTGAAGCTGCTGGCTCACGGCCGACTGCGAGACGCCGAGCAGGCGTGCGGCAGCCGACGCGCTGGATCTTTCAACCGTCAACAGAAATGCGCGCATCTGTCGCAGCGTGATCGCATGGTGCAGCGGTCTGGCCGATCGCTCCACCGCGCATCTCCTTTCGTCGTCACGCGACGGACGTGCCTTGATATTGGCCATAAGCGCCGTTCAAGCATGGTCAGAAGTAGATCTTATGACAAGAGCAGCTTGCCGACGAGCGACTGTCATCAGCAAGAGACATTTCAAGAGCTTTATCCGCGTCCCGACCTTGGATTGATTGCGGCTCTACGTGAATTACCCTGCACTCGTTCGGAAATGGCTGGCGAAACGGCTCACGCTGCCGTCCGGCCGTCATGCGATTGTCATGCGGATGATCGCACGGGACATCACGGCGTGGCAATCGGAGCGGCTACATCTGCGAGCGGAGGCGGATGCGACCGGGTGGTTGATCGCTCGTCTCGCGCGTAGTCCGAACAACACGCCGCTCGCTGCGCTATCGGACACGGACCGCCTGGCACTCGTCGCCGGCATTCGAGACATGCATCGCTCGGTCTACGGCGTGCCAATGTTCGTCGAGCACGCGCGAACCGGTGCACCGGCAGACGATTGCATTGCAGAGTTCATCGATCGCTACGCGGCGGCGCGCGAGCGCTTTGCGGAGGCCATCGTCTTGGCGGAGCGAACGATCGCCTGACAAAGCGCGCGGCACCGGCTCAATGCCGCTGATGCAGCGATAGGCGCGCAGACCCGTCCGATTGCGGAGCAACTCCCGGCTCGACCGGGCCCGTCCCAAGACCTTTGGTGGCACATCCCTCGGCTTCCGCGCATGCGGCCTTGACGAGCACATCGACTTCACCGGCTGTCATCGCGAGCTGCCCTCCGTGCATTTGCCGCACGTCCTCGTCCGTCGCGGTGAGGATTTCCTCGCTCAGCGCATCGAGCAGGCGGACCAGTTCATGAGGTGGTTGCCAACGGGTCACGGCACGCTCCAGGTTCGTTGATGGCGCATGAGAGTGCGGCGCATGCATCGCCGCGCGGTGTCGTAGTCGAGATCGGAAATGTCGTAGGTCCGGCAGATGTCCTTTGCTGTCAGGCCGCACGCCATCCCTGCTATGATCTTCAACACCACCGGATCGGCCGAGAAGAGCCGATAGATATCAGCCAGCGCGTTGACCGAACTGACGATCCGCTCGGAATCCGGAGCATCGTCAGCGGGCTCGTCGCGGCCCTGGTCCGGATCGTCGCAGCTCACCAGAAGCCGCTGCTCATACCGTGCACGCCGCCACTGATCGTCGCAGATGCTGCGCATGACTCCGGCCAGAAACGGCAGAATGGCGACGCCAAATGGCCAGGGACGCGATCCGTCGAGAACGCGGACGATCGCTTCGTGGAGGATGTCGGTCCAGCCAAGCCCTCCCGGCAACCCCCGGCTCCAGAGATGCGCCAGCGCCCGGAGCCGCACGAGATCGGCTTCGGATAGCGCCTGGATCGCGCCCCAAACATCGGCCGCAGACCGGGCCACCGCGACGCTGCTCACCGAGGAAAGTGTCGTTCGTTCCATGACGATCACTATGCGATCAGACTCGCCGGATGCGGACAGGCCATCCAAATTTTTTTTGAGCCTGTCCGCGCGAGCGGGTCGTGATCGCATCGTATCTGTCCAACCGCGACAGGAGAAAGCCTCATGGACACATGCCTGGCGGCAGCGCGTCGCTGGTACGCTGAAGACTTGCGCTACAAGACCCCGGTGCTGGCCAATCCGGAACTGATCCGGGCATTTGCCGTGGTCCCCCGCGAGCAATTCGTCGGTCCCGGCCCTTGGCGCATCATCCCGTCTCCCTACGACGAGCCGTTTCTGACGCCCGACAATGACCCGCGCTGGCTTTATCATGACATCCTTGTCTCGATCGACGCCAGCCGCAATCTCAACAACGGAATGCCGAGCTTCTGGGCACGCAATCTGGACCGGCTCGACCTGAGGCCGGGGGAGCGCGTTCTCCAGATCGGCGCCGGCACCGGCTACTATTCGGCCGTGATAGCAGAGATCATCGGCCCCGATGGTTTGGTCACTGCCGTCGAAATCGACACTGAGCTGGCATCACAGGCTCGCTCGAACCTTGCGGGCTGGCCGCAGATCGATGTGATCTCAAATGATGGCCACATCGAAGCCGGCGAGTTTGATGCGATCATCGTGTTCGCCGGATGCACGCATCCGTCGCGAGGATGGCTCGAGCGCTTGGCCGAGGGCGGCAGGCTTCTGCTGCCACTGACCACCGAATCTTGGCGGGGCTTCCTGCTGCGTGCCACCCGGCGCGGCAACGCTTTTGCGGTATCATCGATCGGCGGAGTCAGCATCTTTCCTTGCGTTGGGCAGCGTGATGCCGAAGCCAGCCAACGCTTGGAAAGTGCGATGAAGGGCTTGGCGCCCTTGAAGATCCCAATTTGCGCGCTCCATCTCGGCGCCCCTGCGCATGCCGAGATGGAGCAGGTCTGGTACCAAGCCCCTGGCTTTTGGCTGGAACGCGAGCCCATCGCGACCACCGGCTAAGCCTCGACCTACGCCGACACCTGCGCCGGCGCGGGCTCCGGCTCCAACTTCGGGAACGGCCTGAACGTCATGGCGATCAGGAAGGCGCCGAGGCCCATCAGCCAAGAGCCGATGTAGAGCCAAGCATAGCTGGAAAAGGCGTCGTAGATCAGGCCGCCGGCGAGCGGACCGGTCGCCATGCCGAGGCTGCCGGCCATGGCGGTGCCGCCGATGACGGTGCCCATCATCCGCAGCGGAAAATTCTCCCGCGCGATCGCGGCGTAGAGCGGCATGGTGCCGGCATAGATGAAGCCGAACAGCGCGGCGACGGAATAGAACGCGGCGAGCTCGCGCACGAAGACATAGGCCAGTGCACCGAAGGCCTGCGCCAGCAGGCCGAGCACCAGTACGCGCTTGGCGCCGAAGCGGTCGCCAAGCAGACCGAATGCGATCCGGCCGCCCATCCCGGCGAGGCCCTCGACGCTGTAGATCGTCACCGCCGCGATCAGCGGAATGCCGCAGGAGACCGCATAGCTCACGGTATGGATGATCGGGCCCGAATGCGTGGCGCAGCAGAAGAAGTTGGTGGCGAGCAGGATCATGAACTGCGGCGAGCGCACCGCCTGCGACAGCGTCATCTCGGACGGCGCGGTATCCTGCCCGGGCGCGGCGGCTTCGCGGCGCTCGGGTGCGGGCGCACGCCGCACCAGCAGCGACACCGGGATCATGATCGCAGCGACGACGACGGCGATGAGCCGCATCGAGGTCCGCCAATCGTGGCTCGAAACCAGCCAGGCCGCGAGCGGCGACATGGTCATCGGCGCCATGCCCATGCCGGCCGAGACCAGCGACACCGCGAGGCTGCGATGAGTCTCGAACCAGCCGGTGACGGTCGCCATCATCGGCGCGAAGATCGCGGCCGTCGCGCCGCCGACCATGAGGCCGAACATCAGCTGAAACGTGATCAGCGAGGAGGCGAAGCTGGCCAGCGCCAGGCTCGCCGCCAGCAGGATCGAGCCGGTCAGCACCACCGGAAGCGGCCCGACCCGATCGGAGAGCGTGCCCCAGCCCATGCTGGTGAAGGCCATGGCCAGGAAGCCGATCGTCATCGCGCTGGACACGCCGGCCACCGACCAGCCGGTGTCGGCCGCGATCGGCTTGAGGAAGACCGGCAGCGAAAACATTCCTCCGATCGCGACGCAGCCCAGAAGACCGCCGGCCGCGACGATGACCCACCGATAGCGCGATGTGCTCATGCCTTGCTCTCCATGCATCCCATACGGTTCAAAGACGAACGGGACATGGCCGGGTCGACACAGCCTACTCTGTTTTTTTTGCAGTGCTTATCCTTGTTCCCGGGCCCGGCGCAGCGCGGCTTCCAGCTTCTCCTTCTCCCGCTGCCATCGTTCAGCCTCGGCCTGCATCCGCTCATCGAGCGCTGCGCGCTCGGTTTCGATGGCATCAGCTCTTGCCTCATGCGCGCGCCGGGCCTTCTCGAGCGCCGCTTGCGCCTTCGCCGCCGCCGTGTCGCGCCGGGCGCGCGCCTTCACCAGCGCGGCCTCTTCCTTCTGCCGCTCGGCCGCGCGCTGCTTCTGCGCCCGCGCGAATGCCAGCGCCGCCGTGCGCTCTGCCGCCTTATCGGTCGTCCGCGACGATGGGCGCGCTGGTGTACGAGGAGATTTCCGTGGCCTGTCGCGCTCGGGACCTGCCAGCCTCGTCGGCAGGCCGGCATGCTCGGTGAAGGGCTGGTTGGTGCCGACCGGGCGCTTGAGCACGATGCCGGGCTTCGCCAGCGTGGCGGCGACGATCGCGCGATCGTCGGTTTCCCTGGCGGCACCCTGATGGAAGAGATTGCTGCGCGCGCCCCACGCCTCCAACGCCGCCTTCATGGACGGCGCCGCAATCGCCAGGTCGAAAAAGCCGAGCGAAGTTTGAAAGGTCTTGAGCTTTCGTGTGAGCTTATTCGCCATCCCGCCCGCGCCCGATCGGTGAGGCTACACCTTATACCAAACCGGCAGGTTCGACCGGCGTCTAACAGCAGCGCGTAGCCCGCCGGCGACGCGGCCCAGTCTGCTCAGGCTTGCAGGGACACGCTCCCCCATGCGTCAAGAAAGCCCCGGAGGTCCGGGGCTTTCTTACGCTGAACGAAGCTTACTTTGTGGTCGCTGAGTGGAAGCTCACTCGCTTACTTCGACATGCTGCCGGCTTGATTCGTTCCCGGACCGACATTGCCCTGGCTCGACGGATTGGCGCTGGTGCCGGAGCGCATGTTCGAGCCCGTCGTGGTCTGCGACGAGGTCGCGGAGTGATGATGCCTGGTCTTGTGCGATTTCGCCTGAGCGGCAAAAGGAGCGGCCGCCAGGGTCGAGGCAACAAGCACGGCGATAGCGAGCTGAGTCGTCTTCATGAATGAATCTCCGTTGGTTGAACTCACGCACGCCCAACCCCCGCGCGACATAGGAGTTCCATCCTGCGGATTACGCCTTTTTAACCTTGGGTTGTCACCGGCTCCACCAACGCGGTCAAACAATTGATAACAGGCGCTTTTCCCGTCGACCTTCGCGTTCATCATTGCTGCCTTGCGGGGCGGCGGCGAAGCGTCGTTGCTCATCGCCCTCGGAGCGCCACCTTGGCAAAATCGCAGAAGCGGCAGCCTGCGGCCTCACGCGGGCGTCATGCCGTGACGCCGCTTGGTCTCCGCGGTTTCGTCGGAGGCGAGAAAAGCGATGAAGGCGCGGGCGGCATCCGGCTGCGTCGCAGCCTTGCAAAGGCCGGCGGCGAATACCGTGCCCGGCTGCAGTGAGGCCGGCAACAGACCGACGACATCGATGCCGGGGGCGCCCATCATCTCGCTGAGCTGCTGGAAGCCAAGTTCGACCTCGCCATCGGCCAGCAGCTTCGCAACGGGAATGCCGGGCTTCGCCTGCACGATACGATCCTTGACCACGTCCTCCAGGCCCCAGTCGCGGGCGAGCTTCAGCACATGCGTGCCGCTCGGGCCGGTGGAGATGCCGATCGAACGCGCGTTCGCCATCGCCGCGCGCACGCCGGCTTCGCTCAGCTTCGGCCGCGGGCTGCCTGCACGCACCGCCAGCGCCATCGGCGATTCCGCCATGTTGACGATGCTGCCGGGCACGAGACAACCATCGGCCTCCAGCTTCGCCAGCGCGTCCGAGGCAAGCACCGCGATGTCGAACGGCTCGCCAGCGCGGACGCGCTTGGCGGCATCGACGCCGCCGACGGATTCGATCGTGACCGCCTCGCCGGTCGCCTCCTCATACGCCGCCGCGAGCTCGGCCAGAATCTGCCGCGTCGCCATCGAGGAAATGCCGGTGATGCTCATCATATGCTCCGTTGAAAATCGCTTGGCCGCGCCAGGTCAAGCCTTGACGTCGCTCGGCACGTTGCGCGCGAGCTCCTCGAGCCACGCCGCGGCGTTGCCGTCCGACGGCGCGCGCCAGTCGCCGCGTGGCGATAGCGAGCCGCCGGCCACCACTTTCGGCCCGTTCGGCATCGCCGAGCGCTTGAACTGGCTGAAGGCGAAGAAGCGCCGCAGGAACACCTCCAGCCAATGCTTGATGTCGGCGAGCGCATAGGCGCGCCGCTTGGCGGCCGGAAAGCCCGGCGGCCACGCGCCGGCATCGGCATCTTTCCATGCGTGATGCGCCATGAACGCGATCTTCGACGGACGGAAGCCATAGCGCAGCGTGTAGAACAAATTGAAGTCCTGCAGCTCATAGGGGCCGATCGCGGCCTCCGTACTCTGCGGCGTCTCGCCCTCCGCGACCGGCACCAGCTCCGGCGAGATCTCCGCCGCCAGAACCTGCTCCAGCGTCTTGCCGACCTCATCAGAGAATTGCCGGGTCGCGACCACCCAGCGGATCAGGTGCTGGATCAGCGTCTTCGGCACGCCGGAATTGACGTTGTAATGCGACATCTGATCGCCGACGCCATAGGTGCACCAGCCGAGCGCAAGCTCGGACAGATCGCCGGTGCCGAGCACGATGCCGCCGCGGTCATTGGCGAGGCGGAACAGATAGTCGGTGCGCAGGCCCGCCTGCACGTTCTCGAAGGTGATGTCGTAGACCGCTTCGCCGCGTCCGAACGGATGGCCGATATCCTTCAGCATCTGCGTCGCCGCCGGGCGGATGTCGAGCTCGGTGGCGCTGACTTGGAGCGCGCGCATCAAGGCGTGCGCGTAGGCCTTGCTGGCGCTGCCGGTGGCAAAGCCCGGGAGGTTATAGGCGAGGATGTTCGTGCGCGGCAGGCCGAGCAGGTCCATCGCCTTCGCGGCGACGATCAGCGCATGCGTCGAGTCGAGGCCGCCTGAGACGCCGATCACGATGCGCTTGGTGCCGGTGGCGCGCAGCCGCTGCGTGAGCCCGGCGACCTGGATGTTGTAGGCCTCGTAGCAGTCCTGGTCGAGCCGCGCCGGATCGCTCGGCACGAAAGGGAAGCGCTCGAGCTTGCGGACGAAGCCGATGTCATCGGCGGGCGGCGCGAGCGCAAAGCCGATGCGGCGATAGCTCACGCTGTCCTTGGCGCGCACGCGGGCATTGTCGTCGAAGGTGCCCATCAGGGCACGTTCCTGGCGCAACAGATCGAGATCGATATCGGCGAAGATGGTCTGGCCGGTCTGAAGGAAGCGCTCGCTTTCGGCAAGCAGCACGCCATTCTCGAAGATCGAGGTCTGGCCGTCCCAGGCAAGGTCGGTGGTGGATTCGCCGACACCGGCAGCTGCGTAGATATAGGCAGCGAGACAGCGCGCCGATGTCGACTGGCACAGCAGCGAACGCGAACTCGCGCGCCCGACCGTGATCGGGCTGCCGGAGAGATTGACGAGCACGGTGGCGCCGGCGAGCGCCAGCTCCGAGGCCGGAGTGACCGGAATCCACATGTCCTCGCAGATCTCGACGCCGACGACGAGGCCCGCGACGTCATCGGCGGCAAACAGCAGGTCGGTACCAAACGGCGCGGTCGCGCCGGCGACCTCGATCTGCTGGCCGACGATGCCGGCGCCGGACGCGAAATGGCGGCCCTCGTAGAACTCGCGATAGGTCGGCAAATAGATCTTCGGCACCACGCCGAGGATCCGGCCGCGATGAATGAGGACGGCGCAGTTGTAGATGCGATGGCCGAACCGCAGCGGCGCGCCGACGATCAGCACCGACATCAGCTCACGCGATCCGTCCACGATGTCGGCAAGGGCGCGCTGGACGGCATCCAGCAGCGGGTCTTGGTTAACGAGATCCTCGATTGCATAGCCGGAGACGCAGAGCTCCGGGAACACGGCCACCGCGGCGGACCTCGCATGGCAGGCTCGCGCCGTCTCCAGGATCGCGGCCGCATTTGCGGCGGGATCGGCGACGTGCGACGTCGTCACACAGGCCGCAACCCGGGCAAAGCCGTGCCGGTAGATCGATTGGAAGCTCATCGCGCGCCGTCTCCTTTCGGTCCTTATATGACATCGGCTATTGAAAGTGCCAGCGCAAGCGCGGATGGCGATCGCCATCCAGGATAAGGCGGACCCATGAAGCTCTTCGTCATCGGCCTCGGCTACACCGCAGGGCGTTTCGTCCAGCACTACGGCGATCGCTTCGCCCACACCTCCGGAACGGTCCGCACCGAAGAAAAGCGCGCGCGGCTTGCGCCGCTCGAGCTCGATCTGTTCGACGGCACCACAGCCGCTGCCGAGACGATCGCCAAAGCCGCCCGCGCCGACGTGATCCTGATTTCCGTGCCGCCGGGCCCAGCCGACGATCCCGTGCTCGGCGCCTTCGGCCGCGCGATCGCCGATGGCAATGCGCGGCGCGTGATCTATCTTTCGACCATCGGCGTCTATGGTGACCATCAGGGAGACTGGATCGACGAGGACACGCCGCTCGCGCCGGAGCACGATCGCGTCAAGGCAAGAGTGCAGGCCGAAGAGCAATGGCGCGCGCGGCTCGGCGACCGGCTCGCGGTGCTCAGGCTTGGCGGCATCTATGGACCCGGTCGCAATGCGCTGGTCGAACTCCGCGCCGGTCGGGCGCGACGCATCGTCAAGCCGGGCCAGGTGTTCAACCGCATCCATGTCGACGATGCGGCCGCGGCGATCATGGGCGCGATCGCACCGAAGGCCGGCGGCACCTGGAATATCTGCGACGACGAGCCGGCGCCGCCGCAGGACGTGATCGCCTATGCGGCATCGCTGATGGGCGTGGCGGCGCCGCCGGAACAGCCGTTCGAGACCGCGGAGCTGTCGCCGATGGCGCGGAGTTTCTATGCCAGCAACCGGCGGGTCCGGAATATAAGGGCCAAGCGGTACCTCGCGCTTCGCTTGCGCTATCCGAATTACCGCGCCGGCCTCGATGCGCTATGGGCAGCCGGCGAAGGGCAGCCATAAGCTGCCAGCCAGCGGCTGCTTTCACGAGGATCGCTCGACCTCGCCCCCCGCACCGGCCAACGTATACCTCAGCCCGCGCGCGAACAATCGCAGTGCCCCCTCTTCCGGAGGAATGGCGCCAGGCGCGTTGCGTCGTCCCAATGAACCATCGATGCGCAGCATGGCGAGCCCGTGGGCGAGGCCCCAGGCAGCGACCGCCGCATGATCGAGCGCCAGCATAGAGCTTGTCAGCGCCGAGCTTTCGGCAAGCGCAGCCCGGATTGGCACGAAGCTCGCCTGCTTGGCTTCGGAGACCTGCGGATAGGCATGCCAATCGGGAACGCCGACGCCGAACATCAGGCGATAGAGCTGCGGATGAGCCGCAGCAAAACCAATATAATCCAGGCCGAGCGCGATCATGCGCTGCTCTCCCGCCGCCACGCGCGCGGCGGTTTCGGCCTGCGAAGATGCGAGCGCGCGAAAACCGGCTTCGGCAACCGTCGCCAGCAGATCCTCCTTACCGGAGAAATGATTGTAGGGCGCCGATTGTGACACGCCGGCGGTGCGCGCGACCGCGCGAAACGACAGCGCCTCGGCGCCTTCCCGCTCCAAAAGCTCGGTCGCGGCCACGATCAGCGCGCGCCTGAGATCACCATGGTGATAGGGGCGCGGCTCCTTAACGGCGCGCTTTCGGACAGGCTTTGTGCGGCTCGGCTTGGTCATCCAACTCACATGTTGACAGTGATCATATTTTACATAGAATGATGTTATCAGCGTTCACATTACGGCACAAACGCAAGAAGCAGGGAGTGCACAACCATGGACGAACGACCGACCACTCCAGCCCCCTCGCGCCGCAAGGCGCTCACCCTCGCCGGCGTCGCCGGCGGGATCGCGCTCGGCGCTGTTGGCGGCGTGGCGCTGGCGCAGGCGAGCCGTTCGCCCGCCCCCACTATCGTCGAGGCGCCCAAGCGCTTTGCAGGAAAGGTCGTACTGATCACGGGGGCGACGTCCGGCATCGGCCGCGCCGCCGCCTTGGCGTTCGCGCGCCAGGGCGCGGCGGTGGCCTTCTGCGGCCGCCGCGAGGGGTTGGGTCGCGAGGTCGAAGAGCAGATCCGGGCTGCGGGTGGTCGCGCGCGCTACATCCGCGCCGATGTGCGCGAGGAGGCCCAGGTCGAAGACTTCGTCCGACAGGCGGTCGATACATTCGACGGGCTCGACATTGCGCTGAACAATGCCGGCATCACGCTGGAAAAGCCGCTGCATGAATTCGCCGCGGCGGAATGGAACGACATCGTCGCTACCAATCTGCGCGGCGTATTCTTCGCGATGAAGTATCAGATCCCGGAAATGCTCAAGCGCGGGGGCGGCACCATTCTCGTCACCTCGTCGTCGAACGAGCATCGCACCAGCGCCCGACGCAGCGTCTATACCGCCACCAAGTCCGGCCTGATCGGCCTGGTCCGGTCGGCGGCGCTGGACTATGCTGAGAAGGGCATCCGCATCAATGCGATCGTACCGGGCACCACCGACACCGCGCTGGTCCGGCGCGTCGGCGGCACCGAGGCGATGCCCGACGCGATGTGGGAGATCGGTGCCGCTCAGTGGGCGCGCGTCAATCTGCCGGGGATCAAGCGGATGGCTAAGCCGGAAGAAATCGCGGAATTCGCGGTTGCGATGGCCGCTCCGGAGCTGACCTACATGACCGGCTCGGCGCTCATCGCGGACGGCGGCTCGGGCTCCGGCTAGAGCTTGCCATCACCGCGAGGTCGCGCTCTCAGACCGACAAGGGCCGCGGGATGCGCGGCCCTGCGAGCGTTCAAACGACACCTTGGCTCAGCCCTCGAGATATTTCCTCATGTCCTCGCGCAAGCTTTCGCGCAGGTCAGGGCGCGCCATGCCGAAGGCGATGTTGGCGCGCAGGAAGCCCGACTTCGAACCGCAATCGTGCCGTTCGCCCTCGAACTCCACGCCATAGAACTTTTGCGTCTTGGACAGGCCGATCATCGCATCGGTGAGCTGGATCTCGCCGCCGGCGCCGCGCTCCTGCGTTGCCAGGATCTTGAAGATCTCCGGCTGCAGGATATAGCGGCCGGTGATCGAGAAGTTCGATGGCGCCGTGCCCTTCGCCGGCTTCTCGACCATGCCGTCGACCTCGAACATCTTGCCGTCGCGCTTGCCGACGCCGCAGATGCCGTATTGATGGGTCTGGTCGGCCGGCACCTCCTGCACGGCCAGCACATTGGACTTCTCCGGCAGCTTGCCCGCGGCGGCGATCATCTGGGCGAGGCAGCCCGGCTTGTTCAAGACCAGTTCGTCCGGCAGCACCACCGCGAACGGCTCGTCACCGATGATGTCGCGGGCACACCACACCGCATGCCCAAGCCCGAGCGGCGATTGCTGCCGGGTGAAGCTGACTGCGCCGGCTTCCGGCTGGTCGCGCGCAAGGATCTCCATCTCGGTCTTCTTGCCGCGCGCGGCCAAAGTCGCATCGAGCTCGTACATCCGGTCGAAATGGTCTTCGATCGCGGTCTTGTTGCGCCCGGTCACGAACGCGAAATGCTCGATCCCCGCTTCCTTGGCCTCATCGAACACATATTGGATCAGCGGCCTGTCGACGATGGTCAGCATCTCCTTCGGCATCGCTTTGGTGGCGGGAAGGACACGGGTGCCGAGGCCGGCGACCGGAAAAACAGCTTTGCGGATTTTCATGGGGCGAAACTGGACCTTGCAAAGATATGAATGCGAAATGGATCGCATCCTGGTAGCTGGTTTGCAGCCGAGAACAAAGGCGGATGTTGGCCAACAGTTCCAGACAGCCAGGGTGCGCTGCAGAAAATTTGCCTGCGGATGAAACCGGAGGTTCGTTAATCTTCTGGAAACCGAGACAAGGCCTCCTGGACGCCTGATTTGTGAGGCAGCGAGTGAACATGGGACGACGAACGGAACCATCCGCGATTCTGCTGGCCGGCGCCGTGGCACTCGCCGCTGCCGTCACCTGCGCAACCCCGGTCCGCGCCCAGTCCGGCAACAATCCCTTGAACTTTCTTGACAATCTCTTCACCGGCTCTTTCGCCAAGGGCAATGCGAGCAATGCGCAGTCAACGCCCCCGGCGCCGGGGGGCGGCCCGCTGCCCTGGAGCGGGGAGGACGGCGCCTCCGGCCATCCGCTGATGACGGCGGCTGCGATTCGCGAGGCGGCGGCGAATTTTGATAACTGCATCGCCGGGATGTGGCCCGATGCCGCACGGCGCGGCATCTCGCAGGAGAGTTTTCAGCGGTTCACGGCAGGGCTGTCCCCCGACCTGCGGATCATGGACCTGCTCGATGCGCAGCCGGAGTTCACCAAGTCGATCTGGGAGTATCTGGATATCCTGGTGAACGACAACCGGCTGGCCAAGGGCCGCGAGGTGCTCGCCACCTACAAGGCGCAGTTCGATGCGACCGAGCGGGCCTACGGGGTCGACCGCTACATCATCGCGGCGATCTGGGGCATCGAGTCGAACTATTCCACCCAGATCGGCGATCGCAGCGTGCTGCAGTCCACCGCGACCCTCGCCTGCATCGGCCGCCGCCAGGCCTATTTCAAGGAAGAGTTCCTGTCGGCGCTGGAGATCCTCCATCACGGTGACCTGAGGCCCGAACAGATGCGCGGCTCCTGGGCCGGCGCCTTCGGCCCGACCCAGTTCATGCCGACCGCGTTCAAGCGCTACGCGGTCGATGCCGACGGCGACGGCCGCCGCGACGTGGTCGACAATGCCGCCGACCTGATCGCCTCCACGGCCAATAACCTCAAGAAGGACGGCTGGCAGACCGGCCAGAGCTGGGGCTACGAGGTCGTGGTGCCGCAGGGCTTCAACTACATGCTGGCGGACCGCGCCAAGGTCATGACCCTGGCGCAATGGGAGCAGATGGGCCTGAAGCGCCCCAACGGGCAGGCATTTCCGCGCTCGGCCGACAAGGCCTATCTGCTGGCCCCGGCAGGCGCGCAAGGGCCCGGCTTTCTGATGATGCAGAATTTCCGCGTCATCATGAAATACAATCCGGCCGAGGCTTACGCGCTCGCGATCGGCCATTTCGCCGACCGGCTGCGCGGCGGCCAGCCGTTCGTCCAGGCTTGGCCGCGCGAGGAGCGCACGCTGTCGCGCGCGGAGCGGCTGGAGCTGCAGCAGCTGCTCGCCGAGCGCGGCTTCTACCGCGGCACGCCGGACGGCCAGTTCGGCGGCCAGACCCGCGAGGCGCTGCGGAACTTCCAGGCCTCGATCGGCGCACCGGCGGATGGCTTCGCCTCCGCCGAGGTGCTGGAGCGGCTGCGCGGGCGCTGATCTGTGCCCCCCGCCATCACTGGTGATGGGCACGCGACGCGGCGGTTCATCGCTACTCCGCCTCGACACGTTTGCGGGAGGTGCCTGCCCTCAAACATATGTTGGTTGACGGACGCGCGTGATGCACCGAGATTCCGCAAAACGCTTGCGGAAGCAGCATGGATCGAATGTGGCCCACGCTCGTCGGGGCGGCTCGCCGATGGTCGATACTCCTGCTCGGAGTGGTGCTGATCGTTGGTGGTTTCTCGCTGGCCACGATCTTGTACCCGCCAGGCAGCACGATGCCGGCGTCCAGCCAGACGGACACAGAGCCGGGAAAATCGCAGGCTGAAACCGCTCTCACCCCCACCGCGCAGAACGCGTCGATACCCGAGCCCGCAGCGTCACAAGAGTCGAAACGACAGCCCGCATCGGCTGCGCCGGCCGTCCAACAAGCTCCGGCAACACAGCAATCCTCGCCCCGACAGCCGCCCGCGACGAACCACCAGCCGCACGCGGCGCAAGCTGCGCCGGAGTCGCAAACCAGCGGCCAAGGGCGGGCTGCCTCGCCAAGCCCAAGCCCTTATCCAAGCCCAAGCCCGGCAGCGGCAGTAACGACAACCGCCGGCGATCCAGCGGCCGGCCGCCTGGTCTTCCGCAAGTGCCAGGCCTGCCATTCGATTGAAGCGGGCAAGAACATGCTCGGCCCTTCGCTCGCCGGTGTCATCGGGCGCAAAGCGGGGACCGAGCCGAACTACAACTACTCGCCGGCGATGAAAGGAGCCGACATCGTCTGGAACGCGCAGACGCTCGATCGCTATCTCAAAGATCCCGCGAGCGTCGTCCCCGGCAATAAGATGCCCTTCCCCGGACTGAAGACCGATCACGACCGTGCCGATGTGATCGCCTTTCTAGCCGCATCGTCGGGCGCGGCCACAGCACCCACAACGCAGCAGGCTCCCTCGCCGGCGCCCACGCCCCCACCTCCGGTCTCGCAAGCCCCGCAGACGGTAACGGGAGCCGATATCGGCTACGTCGCCGACGCGAAGTACACGTTGAGATCCGGCATCGCTGAAGGGCGCATGGTCTATATCGGAGTCGGCGGCGCCATCGACGGCAAGGTCAATCCGGTCCTGACTGCGGTCGAAGGGCAAGTGGTTCAGCTCACGCTGATCAACGGCGAAGGCGCCGAGCACGACGTCGTATTCCCGGATCAGGATGCGAAGTCGCCGAGGGTGACAGGCAAGGGCGCCAGCACGACGATCGCATTCCGCGCGGCGAGGTCGGGCGACTTCGTCTATTATTGCAGCGTGCCCGGGCACAGGCTCGCCGGCATGGAAGGCCAGTTCATCGTGACGCCGCGGGCCGCACCACAGACCGTGGTCGAGGCCGACATCTCCCGTGAACCTGGCGATCTGCCGCCACCGATCGGCAAACGCGACCCGCAGACGGTCCGCGTCGATCTTCTCAGCGTCGAGGTGGAAGGCCGGCTCGCGGAAGGCACGACGTTCGGTTACTGGACGTTCAACGGCAAGGTGCCCGGTCCTTTCATCCGCGTCCGCGTCGGCGACACGGTCGAGATTCACCTCAAGAACTCGGCCGACAGCGCCATGATCCATTCCGTCGACTTCCATGCGGCAACCGGTCCTGGCGGCGGCGCCGCATCGTTGCAGGTCGATCCAGGCGGTGAGAAGTCGATGACATGGAAGGCGCTGGTGCCGGGTCTGTTCGTCTATCACTGCGCCACGCCGATGGTCGCCGAGCACATCGCGAACGGGATGTACGGAATGATCCTGGTCGAGCCGGAAGGCGGGCTGCCGCCGGTGGATCACGAATTCTATGTCATGCAGGGCGAAATCTATTCCGACATCCCGTACGGCCAGCACGGCAGCGCCGAGTTCAGCGTCGAGAAGCTGCTGGACGAACGGCCTGAATATTTCGTGTTCAACGGCTCGGTCGGCGCGTTGAGCAAATTGCACCCGCTGCATGCGAAGGTCGGCGACACCGTGCGGATCTTCTTCGGCGTCGGCGGGCCGAACTACACCTCCTCCTTTCATGTGATCGGCGAGATCTTCGACAAGGTCTATCTGCTTGGCGGGATAACCACGCCGCCGCTCCGGGGAATTCAGACCGTGACCGTCCCGCCGGGAGGCGCTGCGATCACCGAGTTCAAAGTCCAGGTGCCCGGCAACTACACATTGGTCGATCACGCGCTTGCTCGCGCTGAGCGTGGCCTGCTCGGAATTCTCAATGTCGAAGGCCCGCAGAACCCGGACATCTATAACGGCGAGTTGATGCCGGGCATGGGGCACTGAGATGGGCGGTCGCGTGCCGCCTGATGCGGGTGGCCTTGGGCCGGTCCCAGATACCTTTTTATCCATTTCACGGAGGATCAGCGGCCGCCCCGCGACTGAAAGGAACTTTCCGCCGCTGTTGCGAACCTTCGCAGAGGGATTCGCAACCACCCCGTGAATGCCCGTTTGCGGCCGGATTTGGCTGCTACTATATGAAGACACATGATTTCGCCGCGTGATCGGGCCGCATGTCCAAGCTGAAGTCCCTCATCAAGCTCCTGAACGAGCCCGGCCTGTTGGTCGTGCTGGCGGTGGCGATTGCGATGCTGGTCGGCATCGCTGGCCCGGCTTCTGCCCAGTTCTTCAATTTCAATCCGTTCAGTTCGCCACCTCCTACCCGCCAAGCGCCGCGCGGCGGCGGCTGGTTCGGCGGCGACTTCTTCTCGCCGTTCCGCGAGCCGCAGCAGCCCAGGAAGGTCTACCAGGACTTCTCCAAGGCCCCACCTCCCGAGAAGCGCGACAACGCACCCGAACGCTATGTGCTGGTACTCGGTGACGGCATGGCAGACTGGCTCGGCTACGGGCTGGAGGACGCCTATGCGGAACAGCCCGACATGGGCGTCACCCGCAAGATCAAGACCATCTCGGGGCTGATCAAGTATCAGCCGAAGGGCGAGCCCGCCGACTGGGCGACCGCCGCCAAGGGCATTCTCGCCGGCGAACGGGCAGACGCCATCGTCATCATGCTCGGCCTCAACGACCGCATTTCGATCCGCGAGCCGGTGGTCGAAAAAACGGACAAGCCCGACGACAAGAAGGCGGACGATAAGAAGCCTGGCGACAAGACCAAGAAGGACGCCAAGGCGAAGGGAAGCGACGGCAAGCCGGAGCAAAAGACCGACACGGCCGCGGCGAAGCCGGATGACAAGCCGGTTGACAGCGAACTGCCGCAGGACGACGCCGAGAGCGGCGACACGCCCGCGGCGGCCCCGGGAAAGGCCGCACGTTCGCCGAACGGCATCTACGATTTCCGCGATGACCGCTGGGTCGAGCTTTACGTCAAGAAGATCGAGGAGATGATCGCGGTCGCCAAATCAAAGGGCGTTCCGGTGATCTGGGTCGGGTTGCCGGCGATCCGCGGCACCAAGGGCACGGCCGACATGCTGTTCCTGGATTCGCTCTATCGCGACGTCGCCGGCAAAACCGGCATCACCTATGTCGACGTGTGGGACGGCTTTGTCGACGAGGCCGGCCGCTTCCTGCAGAAGGGCCCGGACTTCGAAGGCCAAATTCGCCAGCTGCGCACCTATGACGGCGTCTATTTCACCAAGCCCGGCGCCCGGAAGCTGGCGCATTATGTCGAGCGCGAAATCACGCGCGTACTGGCAGGGCGCTCGGCGCCGATCGAGCTGCCGAGCGAGCCGGCGACGCCCGATGCCAATGCGGTGCCGGGCCAGCCGGCGCCACGGCCAATCGCGGGACCGATCGTTCCGCTGGTCGCCTCATCGGTCGGCACCGACCAGTTGCTCGGCGGTGCGGGCAGCCGGCCCGCTCCCGTGGATGCATTGGCGGCGCGGACCTTGGTGAAGGGTGAGCCACTGAGCCCGCCAGCCGGACGGGCCGATGATTTCGCCTGGCCGCGACGCGAGGTCGGCCGCGAGCAATCCAAGGAGCCGCCGAAAGAGCAGACCCAGCCGGAAGCGCCGATGGCCGCCGCCACGCCGGGCGAGCCGGCCGCAACGACAGCCCAGCCGACCCCGCAAAAGCCGAAGCGGGCTGCGCCACAGAACGCGACACCTCCGGCGCAGGCGCAGCAGCCGGGCCAAGCGTTCCGCGAGTTCTTTGGCGGCGGCGCCCCGCAACAGCCGAAGCCGCCCGCGGCACGCAGCCCGAATCCAGGACCGCCGCGGCCGCCCGCTAATGTCGGCCATTCAGCGGCGGTGCAGGACGCGCCGGCCCGTTAGACTCTCTCGATTGCAGCTGAAACAAATCGGCCGATGCCGTCTCCCCTGGGAGACGAACACCGGCCGATCGCAATTGAACGCGCGGAAAGCGCGCGGCTCAGTGGCGCCAGCGCTGCGGAGGCCGGCTGGGACGGCTCATCAGAAGCGCCAGCGCAAAGCCGATGCCGCCGGCCACCAGAAGCGCACCGATCGGATTATCCTGCACGCGCTTGGCGAGCGCCTGCGTGCCGTCGCGCAGATTGTCGACGCGATCGCCACCGATCGTATCCTTGGCGAAATTCATCGCGGCGTCGCCGGCATCGCGCGCCGCATCCTTGGCCTGGCCGTAAAGATTCTGCACGACGCCCGAGGCTTCGCGCGCGCGGCCCGAGGCCTGGGTCTGCTTGTCACCGGTCATCTCGCCGACGCCGCTCTCGACCTTGCCTGCCATATCCTTCGCCGTTCCTATGATCCGATCCGTGTCCATCGCGCCTCTCCTCGTGCTCGCTTGGGGGACTTGCCGCCCAGCTAACCGGCAACAGCGGTGGCAGTTCCCAGGACGCAGCAAGAAGACGCAGGAGGAAGCGACGAAAAGCGGCGGCCGATGAAGCACGAGGGACCCGACGCTTTCGGGCGAGGCCCGCCCAGTTGCGCGAGAACCAGGAGCGCGCCTCAGGCGTGTCCGGCTGCGTTCGACAGCATGCCGGGATCGATCCCGATCTTGCGCAGCGCGAGATCGTATTTGTCCTCGACATTGTCGCCGAAGATCAGCTCCGGATCGGCATCGCAATGCAGCCAGCCGTTCTCCTGGATCTCTTCTTCGAGCTGGCCGGCCCGCCACCCGGCATAACCGAGCGCGAGAATGGCATGCTTCGGTCCCGTGCCATTGGCGATCGCCTTGAGAATATCGATCGTCGTGGTCAGGCAGACGCCGTCGTTGATCTTCAACGTGGCGTTGGCGATGAAGTAATCGCTCGAATGCAGCACGAAGCCGCGGCCGGTATCGACCGGGCCGCCGCTCAACACCTTCATCGTCTCGGCGCTGCCGGGCAGCTCGATCTGGTCGGCCTTGTTGATGATGTTGAGTTGCATCAAGAGCTGTGGGAAATCGATGCTGCCGGCGGGCCGGTTCACCATGATGCCCATGGCTCCTTCCGCGGAATGCGCGCAGAGATAGATGACCGAGCGCTCGAAGCGCGAATCGCCCATCACCGGCATCGCGACCAGCAACTGGCCATCGAGATAGCCGCCGTGAGAGACATCATCGCTGATGCCCGTCACTCTCCGGCGAAGATCGCCTTGCCGCTTTGCCTCAGGATTCATCGGCGCAAACTCTCATGCTTCAGATCATCCTGATATTGGGATGGGGTTCTGTCAATCAAGGCCGGCGTTCACACTGGCTTTTTCGCTCACAACCAATTCAATGGTTTAGGCCTGCACTCAGCATTAGAGACGTCTCATGACCGCGTTCGTTCCAGTTCATGCCCGCCGCGGATTCGCCGCGGCGCTGCTCACCTCTTGCCTGGCTGTCGGCGCCTCGGCGCAAGACGCCTCACCGTGGCAGCGCGAGGGCCATTCCGCGGTGCGACTGCTCGCAGGCTCGCGCAGCGGCAACGTGCTGCTGGGCGGTATCGCCTTCCAGCTGCAACCGGGCTGGAAAACCTATTGGCGGACGCCAGGCGATTCCGGCGTGCCCCCGCGGTTCGATTTCTCGGCGTCGGAGAATGTCGAGGCGGTGACGGTTCTGTGGCCGGCGCCAACCAAGTTCGACGATGGTGCCGGCGGCCATTCACTCGGCTACCACGACCAGATCGTGCTGCCGCTACGCATCGTCGCCAAGAGCACGGACAAGCCCGTGACGCTGCGTGCGGACATCAGCTACGCGGTGTGCGAGCGGATCTGCATTCCGGTCGACGCCAAGGTCGATCTCGCCTTCACCAGCGTTGCGAGTACCGAGGACGGCGCGCTCTCCGCGGCGCTCGACGCCGTGCCGAAGCCGGCCAATGTCGGCGATCCCAACCCGCTGACGATCCGCGACGTCAAGCGCGACGGCCCGTCCAATGTCATTGTCGACGTGGTGACGCCCGACCCGAAGAACGTCAATCTGTTCGTGGAGGGACCGACGCCGGAATGGTCGCTGCCCGTCCCTGCTCCCGCCGAGCACAGTCCGCCGGGCGTGAAACGTTTCACATTCGCGCTGGACGGCGTGCCGCCGGGCACCAAGCCCGACGGCGCGGCGCTGAAGTTCACTCTGGTCGGCGCGGACAAGGCTTACGAGTTCAACGTCAACCTGCCGTGACCGTGAATCGGACGACCGCTGCACCACCCTCAGCTGTCGTCCCGGCGAACGCCGGGACCCATACGCCGCGGCCGCCAAGACGAAATCGACTGGTCGACTTCATCCTTAAACAATAACATTCCGTGGTTATGAGACCCTGCTTTCGCAGGGGCGACAACATGGCGCCATCCAACCGAATCTTAACGGCCGGTTGATACAGACGCGGATCGCCGCCCTCTCGCGCGGACATGACAGTGGACCGCAGCCGTGGCCGTGATGGACACCGAACACCAACCCGCAGAAGCTGGCCTGATCGCGCGGCTCAAGGCGAGGCTTCGCTTAGCCGGTGACGGTAGCGACGCCTCGCTGACCCGCCGTTTGGCGGGACTGATCTTCCTCATTCGCGTCGTCAGCGCGGGCCTCGCCTATCTGTCGCAGATCCTGCTGGCGCGCTGGATGGGCGGCGCGGACTACGGCATCTACGTCTATGTCTGGACCTGGGTGCTGCTGCTCGGCAGCATGCTCGATTTCGGCCTCGCTTCCTCGGCGCAGAAGCTGATCCCCGATTATCGCGCCCGCGGCGCGCAGGCGCATTTGCGCGGCTTTCTCTCCGGCAGCCGCTGGCTGACCTTTGCGACGTCCTCATTCGCGGCACTGCTGCTCGCCGGCGTCGTCCATCTGCTCTCGCCCTGGATCGATGCGAACGAGGTCATGCCGCTCTATATCGGCTGCGCCACCCTGCCGGCCTTCGTGGTCGCCAACACGCAGGACGGCATCGCCCGCTCGCATGACTGGATGACGCTCGGGCTGATGCCGCAATTCATCATCCGGCAAAGCCTGATCATCGGCTTTACCGCAGGCATGGTTGTGCTCGGCCTGCAGCTCGGCGCCACCGCCGCGATGCTCGCCAGCGCAGCTGCCGTGTGGCTCGCGATGATCGGACAGATGATCGCGCTCAATCGCAGGCTCGGTGGCCACATCGAAGCGGGCGCGAAGGCCTACGATGTCGGCGGCTGGCTTGCGGTCTCGCTGCCGATCCTGCTGGTCGAGGGCTTCTATCTGCTGCTGTCCTACACGGACGTGCTGGTGCTGCAGCAATTCCGTCCCTCCGAGGAGGTCGGCGTCTATTTCGCGGTGGTGAAGACCTTGGCGCTGGTGTCGTTCATCCACTACGCGATGTCGGCGACCACGGCACATCGCTTTGCCGAATATCACGCGCAAGGCGACACCGCGCGGCTGTCGGCCTATGTCGCGCACGCCATCAGCTGGACGTTCTGGCCCTCGCTCGCCGCGACGCTGACCCTGCTCGCGCTCGGCGAGCCGCTGCTCTGGCTTTTCGGGCCACAGTTCACGGCCGGCTACGACATCATGTTCATCGCCGCCATCGGGCTCGTGGTGCGTTCGGCGATCGGCCCGGTCGAGCGCCTGCTCAACATGCTCGGCCATCAGCACGTCTGCGCACTCGCTTATGCGTCCGCCTTCGTCATGAACCTGGTGCTGTGCATCGTGCTGGTGCCACGCTTCGGCGGCCATGGCGCCGCGGCCGCGACGTCGTTGTCGCTGACGTTCGAGACCGCGCTCCTGTTCTGGATCGTCAAGCGCCGGCTCGGCCTGCACGTGCTGGCGTTCGGCGGCCGCCGCTAACTACGCCGCTTACGGCGGCGGCAGCGCCTGCGCCGAGGAGACCATTCCCGAGCCAGCCGCGCGCGCCACCGTGCTCTGCTCCTGGTCGCGCTTTGCGACCTCGATGGCCTCGAACCGCGCGCGGTAGACCTGCACATTCTCGATCACGCGCTGGACGTAGTTGCGGGTTTCGGCAAACGGAATCCGCTCCACCCAGTCGACCGGATCGACGGCGGGATCGCGTGGATCGCCATGCTGCTTGACCCAGTCCTGCACGCGGCCGCGGCCGGCATTGTAGGCGGCGAAGGTCATGATGTGAGAGCCCTTGTATTCGCGGAGCAGCGCGCTCAGCTCGGCCGCCCCCATCTGGGTGTTGTAGACGGGATCCGACACCAGCCGGTCCCAGTCATAGCCGACGCCGAACCGCTTGGCCGTGTCGCGTCCGGCTTCCGGCGTCACCTGCATCAAGCCGACCGCGTTGGCCGACGAGCGGTCGCGCTGGTCGAATGCGCTCTCCGTGCGCGCCACCGAATAGATGACGCTGCTGTCGATGGCGAGGCCGATCGGCTTGTGCTCGGGGATCCCGATCGTCGGGAACGCGAAATGGTCCATCGCAAGTCCGCGCGCCAGGGCCGTCTTGCCGATCTGCAGCATCGCGCGCGCATCGTTGTGGCGGCCGGCCAGCGCGCCGAGCGCGACCAGCGCCGGGACATCCGTGCTCTGCTCCGCCAGATCGGTCACGAAGCTCAGCACGACGTTCTGCTCATTGAGCCTGTAGAGCATCTCGGCCGCGCGCACCCGCTCGTCCGCAGGCGCAGCATCGTCGTCCGGCCCGGCTTGCGGAGCGCGGAGCTCGACGCCGTCGAGCCCGAGCTTGGCCCGTGCGAGCTGGCCGTAATAGGCGGTGCTGTAGCGTGCCGCGGCTTGATAGGCCGCGGGCATGGCCTCGGCGTCGCCGATCGCTTCCGCCGCACGGCCCCGCCAGTAATTGGCGCGCGCCAGCACGATGGGATTGACCGATCCCTCGTCGACATGGGCGAAATGCGCGCGCGCCGTCTCGGGCTCGTTGAGGTAGCGCAGAGCGATCCAGCCGGCCAGGAAATGCCATTCGGCGCGGTAATACTCGTTCTGCGGAGGCGCGGCCTGGCGCGCGACCTGATAGGCCTCCTTGAACTGTCCGAGGTCGAGCAGCTTGCGCGCCAGCACACGGCGTGAGCGCCACCATTCATCCGTGTCCTGCAGCGCCATCGTCGCGCGCGGCGCCGTCAGCATCAGCTGCGTCGCATCGGCGATGCGGTCGTGGCGCATCAGCCACTGGATGCGACACAGCACATAACCGAGATCGCTACGCGCAGCCGCCGGCACGTCGTCGAGCAGGCCAGGCGCCTTCTTCTCGTCGCCCTTGACGGCAAGGCACGCCTTGACGATGGAGACCTCGTCGCCGCCAAGCCGATGGGCCGCGCGCATCGCTCCTGAAAAATCCTTTGCGCCGAGCCGCCGATCCATCCGCGCCCGGTGATCCTCGCTCGCGAGCAGCGCGCCGAAGCCCTCGATCACATCCGCTTCGGTGCGCTCGGAGAGATCCTCCGACTGCCAGACCTTGCGGACCCATCGTGCGGCCGCATCGGCATCGCCTTCGGCGAGAAGAACCCGCGCCAGCGCCAGGCGTCCCTTTGCGCTGGCCGGTCGATCGCCGATGAAATCGCGCACCGTCGCCGCGTCGCTCTTCTGCTGCCAAAGGCAGGCTTCGGCGCGCCGCCGCATCAGGCTGACATTCGGCCAGGCTGGATTGTCGCGGATGAAAGCCGCGTAGCGGCTGAAGTTCGCCATGGACTCCGAGTGCCGCAACATGAACCATTCGACGAGCTTGCGTGCAGCAGGATCCTCGATCGTCTTCGCGACGGCGCTCGCATCGCTCGTCTTGCCCTTGCGCGTCAGCTCGAAGACCGACTTGACCGCAGCGAGGTCTCCCGACAGCGGCGGGCTCGCAGGCGCTTCGGCAGCGGCGCTGACCGGCGCAGCCACGGCGGAACGGCTGGCTTCGCTGGGCTTGCGTTTGCGCTCCTGCTTAAGGGCAAGCTCGGGTCGATGTCGCGCGGCCGCTTTCGTGGCAGCCTTCTTCGCATGCGGCCTTTGCACGGAAGCGGGATGCTGTTGGGCTCCGTGCTGCCGCGGCCGAGCGAGCGCTTCGCTCGACAGCTCCGCGACCATGGCCAAGGCCGCGACAAAGCTCAGGACACAGGCCAGCAACCAACGCAATGGGTTCATGCTCTGATCCCCCGCGAACCGGCCGGCAGGCTCGCGGGAGTGACGCCCCCGCCGGCAGGGTTTGCACGAACGCTATCATGCCGGCGGCCCGCGACTGTCGCATGGCCGCAACACTTGGCTGCGAAAGCGCGAAGTTCCACGATCACGCAACCGTGGATATATTAGTCTTGATTTAGGCACGATTGAGACAGCAAATGGTCGGGTCGCAAGAGTGCCGCCGATGCTGCGTGGACTTCGGAAAGTAGGCACGAGGGGAGAACGGGCGATGTCGAGATCGGGGCTGGCATTTGCGCTGGCAGGGTTGTTGCTGCTTGGCGGCTGCATGCAGGCGACGCTGTCGCCGTCCTCGGAAGCCAATTTCACGCCGCGCGACCGCCAGCTTCTGGCAAATCCGCCCTATGCGGAAGCCAAGATCCCCGAGCAGTTCCAGCGCCACATCGTCGACTCTGACCGCAAGGAGCCCCCGGGCACGATCCTGGTCGATACCGACGCGCGCTATCTCTATTACTTCCTGCCCGACGGTAAGGCGATCCGCTACGGCGTGGCGGTCGGCGAGGAAGCGATGGCCTTTTCCGGCACGGCGACGGTGGGCAAGATGGCGGAATGGCCGGATTGGGTTCCCACGGCCGATATCCAGGCCCGGCTCGGGCCGTATCCGAAACGGGTTCCCGGCGGCCCCGCCAACCCGCTCGGCGCGCGCGCCATCTATCTGTATCAGGGCAACAAGGACACGCTGTACCGGATCCACGGCACCAATCAGCCGGAATATATCGGCCAGGCGATCTCCTCCGGCTGCATCCGCATGACCAATACCGACGTGGCCGACCTCTACAACCGGGTGAAGGAGGGCTCCACCGTGGTGGTGCTGCCGCCCGGGGCCAGCACCACCAGCAGCCTGTTCGGCGGCCACCGCATCTGATCGGTGGCGCCCTCGCGGGTTCAAGCTTGAAGACCCGTCGCGTCAGCCATAGCGCAGCTTCAGCGCCAGGATGGTCGCGACCAGGCCCAGCGTGATCAGGTTGGCGACCACCAGCGGCAGGTCGCCGATCAGCGCGCCATAGAGCAGCCACATCGAATTGCCGGTGGTCTGCAGGATGAACATCCCGACCGAGATGTCATGGGTCGAGCGCGTGCGCCACGCCTTCACCACCTGCGGCAGGAATGAGCTCGTGGTGCAGATCGCTGCCAGAAGGCCGATGAGGGTGACGATGAGCAAGGCCGAATCCTGTTCGCGTTTCTTCCGACGCTTGTAGGACGGGTGGAGCGAAAGCGAAACCTATCATCGAGAGGATCGGTTGGTTTCGCCTCCACCTTTCACTGAGATGCTTCCGCCGACAAATCGCTCCCCCTCTTCCGTCATTGCGAGGAGCGAAGCGACGAAGCAATCCTGATTCTTACGTCAAGCCTGGATTGCTTCGCTTCGCTCGCAATGACGTGACGGCTGAGGTCGCCCCCGAAGGATGGCCGAACGTTTGCTCGCCCTACTCCGCGGTCCAGCCGCCGTCGATCGAGAGGTTGCTGCCGGTGATCTGCGCGGCATCGTCGCTGCACAGGAACAGCGCCAGCGCCGCGACCTGCTCGACCGTGACGAACTGCTTGGTCGGCTGGGCGTCGAGCAGCACATCGTTGATGACCTGCTCGCGGGTGAGATTGCGCGCCTTCATCGTATCGGGAATCTGCTTCTCGACCAGCGGCGTCCAGACATACCCTGGCGAGATGCAGTTGCAGGTGATCTTGTGGGTGGCGAGCTCCAGCGCCACGGTCTTGGTGAGGCCGGCGATGCCGTGCTTGGCCGAGACATAAGCCGATTTGAACGGCGAGGCGACCAGCGAGTGCGCTGACGCGGTGTTGATGATGCGGCCCCAGCCCCGCTTCTTCATGAGCGGTACCGCGGCGCGGATGCCGTAGAACGCGGAGGAGAGATTGATCGCGATGATCGTCTCCCACTTCTCCGGCGGAAACTCTTCGACCGGCGAGACGAACTGGATGCCGGCATTGTTGACGAGGATGTCGACCGAGCCGAAGCTCCTCTCACCGAGCGCAACCATCTCGGCGATCTCGGCCGGCTTGGTCATGTCGGCCGGCGAATGAACCGCCTTGACCTTGAACTCGCTCTCGATCGCGCTGCGTTCCTTCTCGATATCGGCGGGCGCGCCGAAGCCGTTCAGCACGACATTGGCGCCGGCGCTGGCAAAGGCCCGCGCATAGGCCAGCCCGATGCCGCTGGTCGAGCCGGTCACCACGGCCGTCTTGCCCGCGAGATTCGTCGTCATGTCGCTTCACTCCTTTTTGCTGGCAGCTAGATCGCCGTCATGCGTGAGATCGTAAGTGACCATGGTCTCGCCGGATTGCGGCCGCTCCAGCCACTCCTTGTGGCGCATCGACTGATGGACGTCGCGCACGCCGGCCTCCCAATGCTCGAGCATGGCGACATGGGAGAAATCGTAATCCTTCGACGAGGTCTCGTAGTTCTTGCTGCGGTAGATCAGGTGCACGACGGTGACGGTGTTCTCCTTCGCCGCCTGGCAGAGCAGCTCGAACGAGGGATCGTTCTTCAGATAATCCGGCAGCTTGGCATAGAGATCGCGCAGCGCTCTGCGCGTGTTGTGGATCATCCGGTTCTTATCGGTGTTCATCCGGGTGCGGCTGGAATAGCGGATATCCTTTTCGCGCTCGGCCGCATCCAAGAGCGTCTTCGGCAGGTCGCCGCGCGCGCTGAACAGATCGGCCTGGAAGATCAGAAGATCGCGATCGGTCTCGGCGTCCAGCACGTAGTCGAGCGGCGTATTGGAGGCGATGCCGCCATCCCAATAATATTCGCCCTCGATCTCGATCGCCGGAAAGCCCGGCGGCAGCGCGCCGGAGGCCATGATGTGCTCCGGCCCGATCAGCTTGCCGCGCTTCCTGAATTCGAAATTGTCGAAATAGACGAAATTGCCCGTGGTGATGCCGACCGCACCGACCGACAGCCTCGTCTTCAGATCGTTGATGCGATCGAAATCGACCAGCCGCTCCAGCGTCTTCTTCAGCGGCGCGGTGTCGTAATAGCTGATCTGCTCCGGGCGATTGGCCGGCCAGAGCTGCACCGGCGGGATGCGCGGGGTGAAGAAGCCCGGCACGCCGAAAGTCGCGATCAGTGCCGCGCTGGCTTCGTTGAACACCGAACGGTGGCGGTCGCCGTTGAGCAGCGGCTTCCACGGCACCGGCGCGGAGACCAGCTGCCAGAACTCCTTCAGCCGCTCGATGCGCTTGTCGCGCTCGTTGCCGGCGATGATCGCCGCATTCACCGCGCCGATCGAGATGCCGGCGATCCATTCCGGCTCGAAATCGAAGTGGCACAGCGCCTGATAGGCGCCGGCCTGGTAGGAACCCAGCGCGCCGCCGCCCTGGAGCACCAGGACACGTTGCGCTTCGGAGGGGGTGGCCGGCGGCGCCGGGAGACAATGATCGGTCGTCATTATCGTCCAAATATCAAAATGCACCGCAGCGTGGCGTCACTTCACAGTGACGTCAATCCCGCCCGCTCGGCAGACCGGGTTCGCCGATGCCGTCACGGAGCGGCCTACACGTCCTTTACGACGGCTGTTTGGTGTCGGGCGCGGCCAGGATCATGGTCCAGAACACCTTGTATTTGGTATTCGGCGCATAGCTCGCGGCAATGCCTATTTTTGTGACACCGCTCTTCAGCATATTGGCCCGATGCGGCGGCGAGTCGCGCCAGCCGGAAAAGGCCTCCGCCAGCGTATGGTAGCCGGCCGAGACGTTCTCGACCGCGACGGTCGCCTGGTAGCCGGCGCCGGTCAGACGCTTCGCCAATGGCGCGCGGACGTCATGATCGAGCTTGTTCTTCTCGGCCATGACCTGGGACTGGGATTCGGCGAGCCGCATCAGTTCCGGATCGACCTCGACCGCGGAAAGCCCGTTGTTCTGGCGATATTGCGAGATCATGGTCGCGGCAGCCGCAGCGTCCAGCCGGGCGCCGGCGGCGGCCATGTCGAGATACATCGACGGCGTCTGCACGACCGGGGTCTCGGCCGCGCAGCCTGCAAGCAGGAGCGCAATGAAGAATGCAGCAGCCAAACGCATCAATGAACCAATCCCTATCCCGACACGAGAGGCGGGTTGTTGCACATCAACCGTGGCTGAAAGGTGAATCGGCGGTAAGTTCCATCAGGACAATTAGAACCATTTCCAGAGCCATTTCGGCCGGCAACGCTTCGTCAACCATACGGCTGGCGCGGTCAAGCGTGTTGGGATGAAGTCGATCTGAAGAATTCGGTGTCGTCCCGGCCTTGCACTGGGACCCATACTCCGCGGCGACAACGGGCTCTCGGGAGTATGGGCCCCGGATCGGCGCCCAACAACGCTGCGCGTTGCCGGGCTTGTCCGGGGCGACACCCGTCTTGTTGGGAGCAGTCTCCAATCGCGCGCTACGCGATGAGAGCTCGAGCTCTACGTGCATCGGCGGGTGCACACACCGTCACGCCGCAAAGATCCGATACCGCCGCGGCTTCAGCCCGACCAACTCGCCGACCTTCAGCTCGCGGTCGCGCGGCGCATCGATCTCGATCGTCGCGCCCTCGTTCAGCGCGATCTCGGCACGCTGGACCGGGCCGAAGCTGCGCACATGGGTGACGGCGCCATGCAAGGCGCCGCTGCCGGCTGGCCCGATCTGCATATCGTGGCGGCGGACGAACAGGGTCGAGGCGCCCTGCGCCGCCCCATCGGCGGCGATGTCCAGCGGTCGGCCGTTGAGATTGACGTGGCCCCCGCTGATGTCCACCGGCAGCGCGATGGATTCGCCGATAAAGCCATGCACGAACGCGGTGGCAGGACTGTCGTAGACGTCCGTGGGGGAACCGACCTGCTCGATCCGCCCCTTGTCCATCACCACCACGCGATGCGCGACCTCCAGCGCCTCCTCCTGGTCGTGGGTGACGAAGATCGAGGTGACGTTGATCTCATGATGCAGCGAGCGCAGCCACTTCCGCAGCTCCTTGCGCACCTTGGCATCGAGAGCGCCGAAGGGTTCGTCGAGCAGGAGAATGCGCGGCTCGATCGCGAGTGCGCGCGCCAGCGCGATCCGCTGACGCTGGCCGCCCGACAGCTGGTTCGGATAGCGGTCCGCCAACCAGTCCAGCTGGACGAGGTCCAGCAATTCCTTGACCCGGCGGCGGATCTCGACCTCGCTCTTGCGAATCCTGCGCGGCTGCACCCGCAGGCCGAACGCCACGTTCTCGAACACCGTCATGTGCCGGAACAGCGCGTAGTGCTGAAACACGAAGCCGACATGGCGTTCGCCGGCACCGCGCTCCAGCGCATTCTCGCCATCGAACAGGATCTCGCCGGAGTCGGGCCATTCGAGACCGGCGATGATCCGCAGCAGCGTCGTCTTGCCGGAGCCGGACGGGCCGAGCAAGGCGAGCAGCTCGCCATCGGCGACCTTCAGATCGACGCCATCGAGCGCCCTGAACGTGCCGAACGTCTTGACGACGCCTCTCGCTTCAATGGTCACGCGGCGCCTCCCCGTCCAGTTGACGTTCAAGAATGGTCTTGGCGACCAGCGTGATCAGCGCGAGCATCGCCAGCAGCGAAGCGATCGCGAACGAGGCCACCATTTGATATTCGTTGTAAAGGATCTCGACCAGCAGCGGCATCGTATTGGTCTCGCCGCGAATATGGCCCGAGACGACCGATACGGCGCCGAACTCGCCCATCGCGCGCGCGTTGCAGAGCAGCACGCCATACAGCACGCCCCATTTGATGTTCGGCAAGGTGACGCGGAAGAAGGTCTGCAGGCCCGAGGCGCCGAGCGAGATCGCGGCCTCCTCTTCCTGGGTGCCCTGCTCCTGCATCAGCGGGATCAGCGCTCGCGCGACGAACGGAAAGGTGACGAAGACCGTGGCGAGCGCAATGCCGGGAAAGGCGAACAGGATCTGCAGATGATGCGCCTGCAGCCACGGGCCGAAGAAGCCTTGGGCGCCGAACAGGAGCACGAAGACGAGGCCCGAGATCACCGGACTGACCGAGAACGGCAGGTCGATCAGCGTAATCAGAACTGTCTTGCCGGGAAATTCGAACTTGGCGATCGCCCAGGCCGCCGCGAGGCCGCAGACCAGATTGGTTCCGACCGAGACCAGCGCCACCAGCAGGGTCAGCCGGATCGCGGACCAGGCCTCGGGGTCCGCGAGGGCAGCGATATAGGCGCGCATGCCCTTGGCGAACGCCTCCGCGAATACCACCACCAGCGGCAGCACCACGAAAATCGAGAGGAAGGCGATGGCGAGCGTCGTGATGACAATGCGGATCGCCCGCGGCTCGGTGCACGGGTCGCGGCGGGCGGCGTGCAATGCACGCACGCCTTGCGCTGGGGATGTCAGGCCCGTCTGTTGCAAGCTGATCTCGATGCTCATGGCGCGCCCCTAATTTACCGGTGCCCGGCTCTGCGTCCAGCGCTGCAGCCGGTTCACCGCAAGGATGATCAGGAAGGCGACCACGAGCATGACCACGGCGATGGCCGTGGCATCGGCATAACGGAATTCAGACAGCCGGATCACGATCAGGAGCGGCGCGATCTCGGACACGTTCGGCAGGTTGCCGGCGATGAAGATCACCGAGCCATATTCCCCGACGGCGCGGGCAAAGGCCAGCGCAAAGCCGGTCAACAGCGCCGGCGTCAGGCTGGGCAGGATCACCTTGGTGACGATGTGCCAACGGCTGGCGCCGAGGCTCGCCGCAGCCTCTTCGATCTCGGGATCGAGATCGATCAGCACCGGCTGCACCGTGCGCACGACGAAGGGGATGCCGATGAAGATCATGGCAACGAAGATGCCGAGCGGCGTGAACGCGACCTTGATGCCGAGCGCTGCCAGCGGCGCGCCGAGCCAGCCCTTCTGCGCAAACAACGAGGTCAGCGCCACGCCCGCCACCGCGGTGGGCAAGGCGAACGGCACGTCGACGATGGCGTCGAACAGCCGGCGGCCCGGAAAGCGATAACGCACCAACGCCCAGACGACGATCGTCCCCATGACCAGATTGACGCAAGCCGCGGCGAAAGCGAGCCCGAAGGAGACGCGCAGCGCGCTCAAGGTGCGGCGGCTGGTCACGATGCCCCAGAACTGTTCCAGGCTGAGGTCGGTCGAACGAATGAACAAACCAGCGAGCGGGATCAGGACGATGAGCGACAGCCAGGTCAGCGTCAGTCCCATGGTGAGACCGAAGCCCGGCAAGGTGCTGCGTCGTGGTGAAAGCGCGTTCAAGAAGCCACCAGGCTAAAGTTCCCTCGTCTCCCGATCAGTTCTTATAGATCTGATCGAACATGCCACCTTCCGCGAAGTGGTCTTTCTGCGCCTTGGTCCAGCCGCCGAACAATTCGTCGATGGTGAACAGCTCGACCTTGGCGAACTCATTCTCGTGCTGCTTGGCCACCTCCGGATCGCGCGGACGATAGGAATTGCGTGCGGCGATTTCCTGGCCTTCCTTCGTATACCAGTATTTCAGATAGGCTTCAGCGACTCCACGGGTGCCTTTCTTGTCGGCCACCTTGTCGACCACGGCAACCGGCGGCTCCGCCAGGACCGAGACCGAAGGGGCCACGATCTCGAACTTGTCCTTGCCGAACTCCTTGAGCGCCAGATAGGCCTCGTTCTCCCAGGCAAGCAGCACGTCACCGACCCCGCGCTCAACGAAGGTCACGGTGGCGCCGCGCGCGCCGGTGTCGAGCACCGGCACATGCTGGTACAGGTCGGCGACGAACTGCTTGGCCTTGTCGGCCGAGCCGTATTTCTTCAGCGCATAGCCCCAGGCCGCCAAGTAGTTCCAGCGCGCTCCACCCGAGGTCTTCGGATTGGGCGTGATGATTTCGACGCCCTTTTTCAGGAGGTCGTCCCAATCCTTGATCCCTTTCGGATTGCCCTTGCGAACCAGGAACACGATGGTCGAGGTGTAGGGCGACGAATTCTGCGGCAAGCGCTTCTGCCAGTCAGGCGCGATCAGGCCTTTGCCGGCAATCGCATCGATGTCGTAGGCGAGCGCGAGCGTGACGACATCGGCCTGGAGCCCATCGATGACGCTGCGCGCCTGCGCGCCCGAGCCGCCGTGCGACTGCTTGATCTCGACGCTCTTGCCGGTCTCTTTCTGATAGGCCGCAGCGAACGCCTTGTTGAACTCGACATAGAGCTCGCGGGTCGGATCGTAGGAGACATTGAGGAGCGTGATGTCGGCCGCGGAGGCCGAGCCCGCCCAGACCAAAGCCGCAACAACAGCGAGAAGATACCGCATCATCCAAGCTCTCCATTCCTACTACGATGGCCCAACTGGGCCGGCTACGCCACGTGCGAGCGCGTGGCGCAAGAGGCCGGATGTCGCGGCGCATGTCAACGAAACCGGATTTCCTTGTTGCCGTTCCGGCAGCGCGGTTGTGCTACGAACTAGTGACGGTGTGGATGCCGCATTCGGTCTTGGGTCGGCCGCGCCAACGCCCGGCCCGCGCATCCTCATCCGCCGACGTGCGGCTGGTGCATGGCATGCAGCCGACCGAACGGAATCCGGAGGCGACCAGCGGATGCGGCGGCAGCCTGGCCTCGGCATAGATCGAAGCGACCTCGTCCTGCGAGATATTGGCGAACGGATTGAACTTCAGCCGGCCGCCATCCTGTTCAACGACGGACATCGTCGCACGCACCCCACCCTGGAAGCGCTTGCGGCCATTGATCCAGGCATCGAAAGGCTTGAGCGCCCGTGCCAGCGGCTCGACCTTGCGGATGCGGCAACAGGCGTCGGGATCGGAGAACCACAGATCGTTGTCGGCATCCTGGCGCGCCAGGGCCTCGGCATCGGGCTTGATCGAGCGCACGTCGCGGAGGCCAAGACGCTCGATCAGCGTATCGCGATAGGCGAGCGTTTCCGCGAACAGATGTCCGGTGTCGAGGAAGACGACGGGGATCGCCGGATCGACGTCCGCCACGACCTTCAATAGCGCCGCCGACTCCGTGCCGAACGACGAGACCACCGCAAGCCGCTCGCGCCCCACCAGGTCGAGCGCGGCCGCGATCACCTCGCGCGGCGCAGCCGTGCGAAGCGCGGCGTCGAGCTTGCTTGCCGACGGCGCATCATCGGCGATCCGGTCAGGCGCGACATGGGCGTTCATAGGCCGGCGCTCTCCGAATGGCGCAGCTGCATGCGCTGATGCAGCGCGGACAGGCGGCCGTCGCCGGTCGGCTGATAGAACACCGAATAGCGCTTCACCGTCTCGGTGAAGGCCTCGGCATCCGCCTGCTTCTTGACTTCGAACGCATCGAAGCCGGCGCGCAGCATGAACACGAACTGATCGCGCAGCACCTGCCCCGTCGCGCGCAGCTCGCCGCGATAGGCATAACGCTCGCGCAGCAGCCGCGCCTGGCTGTAAGCGCGTCCGTCGCGGAAGGTCGGAAACACGAGCGCGATCACCGCTAGGCGGCCGAGATAGGGCACGAGATCGTCGACGTCGCGGTTGTTCGGCCAGAGCACGCCGAGCTTGCCGGCTGCGCGGGTCAGCAGGCCCTCGGGATCGCTGAGAAAACGCTTCGCCGTCACCAGCAGCGCGCCCTGCTCCGGCAGAGCCGCGTCGTCGGCCACATGGGCGAACGCATCACTGACGATTTTTCCGCCCTTAACGAGTGGCATAGACCCGCTCCCTGAATGGTTCGACGCCGAGCCGCTTCACCGTGTCGACGAACAGTTCGTCCGGATGTGCGCGCAGCGCCAGATAAGCTTCCACGATATCCTCGATCACATCGGCCACCTCGCCATAAGGCACGGCGGGTCCGATCAAGGTGCCGAGCACGGCCCCCTCGTCGGCACGGCCGCCGATCGTGATCTGATAGAACTCCTCGCCGTTCTTATCGACGCCGAGAATGCCGATATGGCCGACATGGTGATGGCCGCAGGCATTGATGCAGCCGGAGATGTTGATGTGCAGCCGGCCGATCAGGTTGGCGGTCTCATGATTGGCGAAGCGCCGGGTCAGTTCCTGCGCGATCGGGATCGAGCGCGCATTGGCGAGCGAGCAGTAGTCCAGCCCCGGGCAGGCGATGATGTCGGAGACCAGGTTGACGTTGGGGATCGCGAGCCCGACCTTGTCGAGCGCCTTCCACAGCGCCGGCAGATCGCGTTTCCGGACATGCGGCAGCGCCAGGTTCTGCTCATGGCCGACGCGGATCTCGCCGAACGAATATGTGTCGGCTATCTCGGCCAGCGCATCCATCTGCTCGGCGGTGGCGTCGCCCGGAGGGCCGCCGACCGGCTTCAGCGAGATGGTGACGATGGCATAGCCCTGCACCTTGTGCGGAAACACCGAGTTCTTGCGCCAGGCCTCGAATTTCTGGTCATGCGCGGCCTGCTTCAGCTCGTCCGGCATGTGCGGCAGGCTCTCATAGGCCGGGTAGAAGAAGCGGGAGCGGATGTCCTCGATGATGTCGTCGTCGAGTTTCAGCACGCCGTCGCGGATCTGCTGCCACTCCTCCTCGACCTCGGCTGCGAATTTCTCGACGCCGAGCTCATGCACCAGGATCTTGATGCGCGCCTTGTAGATGTTGTCGCGGCGGCCGTACTGGTTGTAGACGCGCAGGATCGCCTCGAGATAGCTCAGGATGTCGTGGCCATGGACGAATGGCTTGACGGTCTTGGCGATGAAGGGCGAGCGGCCGAGGCCGCCGCCGACCATCACCTCGAAGCCGGTCTCGCCTTGCGCATTCTTGATCAGCTTCAAGCCGACGTCGTGGATCTTGATCGCGGCACGATCATGCTCGGAGGCCGTGATCGCGATCTTGAACTTGCGCGGCAGGAACGAGAATTCCGGATGCAGCGTGGTGAACTGGCGCAAGAGCTCGGCCCAGACGCGGGGGTCCTCGACCTCGCCGGGCGCCACGCCCGCCCACTGGTCGGCGGTGACGTTGCGCAGATTGTTGCCCGAGGTCTGCATCGACTGGATGCCGACTTCGGCGAGATCGGCCATCGCATCCGGCAGCTCGGCGAGCTTGATCCAGTTGAACTGGATGTTCTGACGCGTCGTGAAATGGCCATAGCCGCGGTCGTAGCGCCGCGCCACATAAGCGAGCCGCCGCAGCTGGTTCGACGCCAGCGTGCCGTAGGGAATGGCGATGCGGTACATATAGGCGTGCAGCTGCAGATAGACGCCGTTCTGCAGCCGCAGCATCTTGAACTCGTCCTCGGTGAGCTCGCCCGAGAGGCGGCGCCTCACCTGATCGCGGAATTCCGCGACGCGCTCATTGACCAGCGTGCGGTCGATTTCGTCGTAAGCATACATGCGAAAGAAACCTCTTAGACCTGGGCGGCCTGCGCCGGGAGCGTGATGGTGGCGCCCTTCAGGCGGATATGTTCGCGCAGATTGCCGGGTTTGATCGCGCCGTCGTCCTCGATCTCGACCGGGGCGATATAGGGACCGACCGCGCCAACGTCATCGGCGACGGCTTCGACGAGCAGCGCGCGCGCATCATTGACGGTGCGGACGATCGCAGCCTTGGCAAGATCGGTCGACCACTCCTTCGACGCGGTCCGCCAGATCACGGCGCCGTCAGAGGTCCGGTTCGCGGTGACCACCGACGGGCCGGCGATCTTGATCTTCTGTTCGAGCGGAGATGTCATTCAGGCAGGTTCCAGGATGTGCGCGATGACGCGGCTGAGGTTTTGCTGACGCCATGGCGCGGAATGCGCGACCACGTCGCCGATGATGAGGATGGCGGGGCCGCCATCGATCTTGCGAATGAGATCCGGCAATTGCCCGAGCGTGCCGACAGCAGCCTGGGCATCGGGCCGCGTCACCTTGGCGAACACGCCGACCGGCGTCTCCGGCGAGCGCCCCGCCGCAAGCAGCCCGGCGCACACCGAGGGCGCCGCGGTCATGCCCATATAGACCACGACGGTCATTTCGGTGTCGGTCAGCGCCGACCAATCGACGGCTTCGGCGTCGCGGGTCTTGTGCGCGGTGAGGAAGGTGATGCGGCGCGCCTTCTCGCGGAAGGTCAGCGGCACCTCGAAATGCGCGGCAGCCCCTAGCCCTGCGGTGATGCCGGGCACGATCGTGTAGGACACGCCGGCGGCGCGCAGCGCATCGACCTCTTCGCCGCCGCGGCCGAACACATAGGCATCGCCGCCCTTCAAGCGGACCGCGCGCTTGCCCGCGCGCGCCGCCTCGATCAATAGCTTGTTGACGGCGGCCTGGCCGATGCCGGGCTTGCCGATGCGGCGGCCGACCGGCACGCGCGCGGCGTCGCGGCGGATGCGGTCCAGGATTTCCGGCGTGACCAGTTCGTCATAGTAGACGACATCGGCGTCCTGCAGCGCGCGGAGCGCCTTGATGGTGAGAAGGTCGGGATCGCCCGGCCCCGCACCGACCAGCGTGACATGACCTTGGCCGCGGCCGGCCTCATCGGCGCCGGCGTAAGCTGCGGGATCGCCGATGCCATGCAGCGCGGCTTCAGCCTCCGCCTTGCGGCCGCTCAGCACCAACGCGCCGATCGGGCCATCGACGACGCGCTCCCAGAACCGACGGCGCAGCGGCATCTCGCCGATGCGCGCATTGATCGTCCTTCTGAACTCACCGATGAAGGTGGCGAGATCGCCGATCCGCGCCGGCAGCACCGCCTCGATGGTCTCGCGCATCCGCCGCGCCACCACCGGCGAGGCGCCGCCGGTGCCGATCGCCACCACCACATCGCCGCGATCGACGATCGCCGGAAAGATGAAGGTCGATTGCGCGAGGTCATCCATCACGTTGACGGGCAAGCCAAGCGTCTTCGCACGCAGCGCCATCGCCACGCCGACATCGCCGGCGCCGGCGCAGAACACGGCGATGGCGCCCGCAAGCTCCGCCTCGAGCGGATCGCCGCTGGCGAATTCGATCTGCTTGTCAGGATCGCGCAGGCCGCCGAGATCATGCGCACCGTCGGTCGAGAACCAGCTGATCCGCGCGCCGGCCGCCAGCAGCACCCGCAGCTTGGCATGCGCCAGCTCCCCCGCGCCGACGAGCAGCACGGGGCCGGTCTTCAGATCGAGAAACACCGGCAGATATTGCATTGCGTCCTAGCGTTTCGACTCTTCGGGGTTGACTGGAATTTTTTCCTATATAAGTGTCCGGCACCGGCGGTAAAGAGAAAAATATTTTTCACTCCTTTCCGCGTCGGCCATAGAATTTTCGTCTCGGTAGGCCAGGACTCGCAGCATGCACGTTCTCGACAACGATTTCGCAAAAGACAAGCTGGCCGCCTCAGAGGTCATTCAAGCATCTTCCATGCCGCGCATTCTCGAAACGGCGCCGAGCATGGACCATCTCGACGCGCTCGAAGCGCAGAGCATCTACATTCTCCGCGAGGCGTTTGCACGGCTGAAAAAGCTGGCGCTGCTGTGGTCGCTCGGCAAGGACTCCAACGTGATGATCTGGCTGGCGCGCAAGGCCTTCTTCGGCCGGGTGCCGTTCCCCTGCCTGCACGTCGATACGGGCAAGAAATTCCCGGAGATGTACGCGTTCCGCGACACTTACGCCAAGGAATGGGGGCTCGATCTCAAACTGGAGCCTTGCCCCCCGATCGAGGCGGTCGATCCGACGCTGCCGCCGGCGGCACGTTCTGCCGCACGCAAGACCGAAGGCCTGAAACTCGCGCTGGCCAAATACGGCTTCGACGGGCTGATCGCCGGCATCCGCCGCGACGAGGAGGCAACGCGCGCCAAGGAGCGCGTGTTCTCGCCGCGCGGGGCCGAGGGCCATTGGGACGTGCGCGACCAGCCGCCGGAGTTCTGGGACCATTTCAACGCCTCGCCGCCGCCGGGCGCGCATTTGCGCATCCATCCGATCCTGCATTGGACCGAGGCCGACATCTGGGCCTACACGGCGCGGGAGAACATCCCGATCATCCCGCTCTATCTGGCCAAAAACGGCAAGCGCTATCGCTCGCTCGGTGATCAGGACATCACGTTTCCGGTCGCCTCCACCGCCACGAGCATTCCGGAGATCCTGGTCGAACTGGAAAACACCAAGGTGCCGGAGCGTGCCGGCCGCGCGCTCGACCACGAGACCGAAGACGCCTTCGAGCGGCTGCGCGTCGCCGGCTATCTGTGATCGGGGGCTGAAATCATGAACATGATGGTCTCCGCCACGCCGAACGGCACCACGCGCCCGCAAGTGCGCATCGTCATCGTCGGCCATGTCGATCACGGCAAGTCCACCCTGGTCGGCCGGCTCTTGCATGAGACCGGCAGCCTGCCCGAAGGCAAGCTGGAGATGCTGAAGGCCGTCAGCGCCCGGCGCGGCATGCCGTTCGAGTGGTCGTTCCTGCTCGATGCGCTGCAGACCGAGCGCGACCAGGGCATCACCATCGACACCACGCAGATCCGCTTCCGCACCAATGCGCGCGATGTCGTGCTGATCGACGCGCCCGGCCATGCCGAGTTCCTGCGCAACATGATCACCGGCGCCTCGCAGGCCGACGGCGCGGTGCTGATCATCGATGCGCTGGAAGGCGTGCGCGACCAGACCCGCCGCCACGGCTATCTGTTGCACCTGCTCGGCGTCCGCCAGGTCGCCGTGGTCGTCAACAAGATGGACCGCGTGGATTTCTCGGCCGCTCGCTTCAACGAGATCAAGGACGAGATCTCGGCGCATCTGTCCGGCCTCGGCGTCAAGCCCGCGGCGGTGATTCCGATCTCCGCGCGCGACGGCGACGGCGTCGCAGTGAGGACCTCGCGCATCGGCTGGTACAAGGGCCCGACCGTGGTCGAGGCGCTCGATGCGCTGGAGCCGGCGCGGCCGCTGGAAAGCCTGGCCCTGCGCCTGCCGGTGCAGGCGATCTACAAATTCGACGACCGCCGCATCGTCGCCGGGCGCATTGAGTCCGGCCAGCTGCAGGCCGGCGACGAGATCGTGATCATGCCGGCCGGCAAGATCGCCAAGATCCGCACCGTCGAAGGCTGGCCGGCGACGCCGCTGACCGGGCCGCAGGGTGCCGGACGTTCGGTCGGTGTCACGCTCGACCGCGAGCTGTTCATCGAACGCGGCGACGTCATCGCTCATGTCGGCAAGGAGCCGCAGGCGACGCGGCGGCTGCACGCACGAATCTTCTGGCTGCACGATGCGCCCCTCAAGAAGGGCGATGGCATCGTGGTGCGGCTCGGCACCCGGGAGACGCGCGCGAGCGTGGTCGCGATCGAGAAGGCGATCGATCCCGGCGCGCTGGCGAGCGAGGAGACCGCCGCGATCGCGCGCAACCATGTCGGCGAGATCGAGATCGCGCTGGCGCAGCCGGTCGCGGCCGATCCCACCGCCGAGAATCCGCGCACCGGACGATTGGTGATCGAGGTCAATGGCCGCATCGCCGGCGGTGGTCTCGTGCTGTCGGCCGATGCTGCCAGGCGCGCGGCCCCCGTCGACATCGTGCCGGTGGAATCGGCGCTGCAACCGCAGGAGCGCGCCGAGCGTCACCGCCACAAGGGCGCGGTGGTCTGGCTCACGGGCCTGCCCGGTGCCGGCAAATCGACCCTGGCGCGCGCGCTGGAGCGGCGCCTGTTCACCCGCGGCGGCGCGCCGATCCTGCTCGACGGCGACACGCTGCGCGCCGGCCTCAACAAGGATCTCGGCTTCACGCCGGAGGATCGCGCGGAGAACATCCGCCGCCTCGCCGAGGTCGCGACCCACCTGGCGCGCAACGGCCACATCGCGATCGTGGCTGCGGTGTCGCCCGCGCGCGAGGACCGCTCCGCGGCCCGCCGCGTCGCCGGCGATCTGTTCCGCGAGGTCTATGTCGCCACGCCTGCCGAGGTGTGCGAAAGCCGCGACCCCAAGGGCCATTACGCCAAGGCGCGCGCCGGCGCGCTCAAGGGCTTCACCGGCATCGGCAACGACTACGAGCCGCCGACGGACGCCGAACTCGTGCTCGACACCTCGACCCGCTCTGTGGTCGAGGCCACTGACGCCATCGAACGGCTGCTGGCGGCGACCAGCGTGCTGTTCGACGACATCGCGGATCTCGCCGCGAATATTTGATGTGTGATTTCAATCGCCCGTAACGCCCTCCGCCGTCATCGCCCGCGAAAGCGGGCGATCCAGTATTCCAGAGGCGCTCATGCTCGACCGAGAAGCCGCGGCGCACTGGATGCCCCGCCTTCGCGGGGCATGACGCCGCCAGCTTAGCGATCGCAAAATCGAACGTCATCCCGGAACGATTGCCGTATTGGCTTTCGGGATCGCCTGCAGCGTCTGCTGCGAGATGCCGAGATGCTGCGTGACCAGCTCGGGCGGAATGTGCGTGAGCCACTGGTTGAGCGAGATGTCCTGATAGTGCGAGGTCTTGAACATCTCGAGAAACACCAGATCGGTGTCGCCGGTGTTTTCGATGTAATGCCCGAGCGTCTGCGGGATGTAGCCGACGTCACCGGGATTGAAGTCGGCGGTGCGGGCCTCGGCGCGATTGAAGAACACCGTCATGCGGCCTTTGCCCGCGATGTAGTACTGCCATTCGTTGGCGTTCGGATGCCAATGAAGCTCGCGCATGCCGCCCGGCTTCACGGTGACATGCGCCATCGCGATGTTCTGTGACGCCGCGAAGTTCGTGGAATCGACGATCCGCACCTCGCCGCTGCGGTCGGACTTCTGCGGCTGCATCCGCATCATCCGGAAATCGAAGGTCTGCGTGCTGCGCTGCCCGGAATTGATCGCGGCGCTGCGGTCCTGCTCCAAGCCGCCGGGAACGGCGGCCTGGAAGATGTAGCGGCCTTCCTGGGGAATGGTCTTGAACGAGGCCAGCGCGCTCTCGGGCACGCTCCAATTCTTCGCGACGACATCGGGCGGCGTATGGATCATCCAGTCCGACAGCAGCGTGGTGTTGTCCTCGGAGAACTTGCCGTCATCGAACACCAGCAGAAATTCGCAGCCGTCGGGACCAAGCCCCTGCAGCGAGTGCGGCACCCCGGTCGGGAAGTACCAGAGATCGCCCGCGCTCACGTCATCCACGAAGGTGCCGCCGTCGACATCGACCGCCGTGATGCGGCAATTGCCATACAGCATGATCGCCCATTCATCGGCCTCGTGCCAGTGCAGCTCGCGGATGCCGCCGGCAGTCAGGCGCATGTTGACGCCGGCAATGTCCTTGGAGATCGGGAAATCATTGACGTTCACCTGTCGCGACCAGCCGCCGTCCTGGATGCGCCGGTGCATCATCGAGAACGAGCTCCAGAAGGTCGGCGGCAGCGCGTGATCGGTCGGGGGCGGCGAAACGCTGTTCGGGAAGAGCTGCTGCAGGGTGCGGTTCTGCGGCCCCGGATCGCTGGCGCTGCGCTGCTGCTCCGAGCCTTGCGCATTGACCTGCGCCACGGCGCGCTCACTGGCCAGCGCGCCGGCCACCGCGGCGGTCGAAGCGCCGAGGAAGTTACGCCGCGAGAACAGATGCTTGAGCGCCGAGCGGGCGCTCAAGACAGAAAAGGGCTGAGAGGACATGGGAACGTCTCCACTTCCGGCCCTGCTTGAACAGCGCGAGCGGGGGAACGTTCCTGCAATGTCTTGCCAAGCGTCTTCAAATCTTCGGGGATTTGCGGCGTGCGTCGGACGAAACACGCTTGAGCGGGCGCTCTGGCGACAATCGGACGGCCCATCGTGCGGCCGATCTGAGCTGGCTATTCTCAATTGATCGAATTCACGAAAAGGAGAAAGATCGAGCAGCATGAGATGGTCCCGCCATGAGAGAGACCGTGATGGTCGCAAGCGCCAGCTTTTCGGAGTTCCTGCGCGAACAATTCGCTACCCTCGGGCCGCTCACGTTTCGCCGCATGTTCGGCAAGACAGGCGTCTTCTGCGACGGCGTCATGCTGGCTATGGTGACCGAAGATACCCTCTACTTCCGGGTGGACGAGAGCAACAAGCCGATCTTCGAGGAGGCAGCGGCGTTCCCGCCGCTCAACTATAGCAAGGGCGGACGCAGCATCGACCTGGCCTTTTGGCGCGCACCGGAACGGCTGTTCGATGAGCCTGACGAATTCGTGGTGTGGGCGCGCGCGGCGCTCGCGGCAGCGCATCGTGTCGCGGCGCGAGCCGGACGCGACAGCGAAAGACGTTCGCCAAGGCCGCAGGCGTAAGAGCGACAAGCGGCAACGGATCAAGCCCCGGCGGGTCAACACGCGCGGTTCGTAGGGTGGGCAAAGGCACGAAGCGCCGTGCCCACCGTACCGAGTTCGACAACAAGCATGGTGGGCACGCTTCGCTTTACCCACCCTACGTGCTTACGGGACAAGCGGCTGTGGGCCGATAGCCGTTGTTTCAGAGAAGCTCGAAACAGAGCGGGAGCTTGAGATGGATGATCGAACCATGCGAGCAGCGCTCGCGCGTCATTGGGACGCTTCGGACGCGAGCGATTTCGAGACCGAACATGAAATTTACCACGACGATGCCGTGCTGGATTATCCGCAATCGGGCGAGCGCATCCGTGGCCGGCGTAATATCCAGGAGAGCCGAACCGTCCAGCCGAACAAGAAGCGCTTCCAGGTCCGACGCATGATCGGCGACGGCAATCTCTGGGTCACCGAGTTTGTCCTCACCTATGACGGCAGGCCGTCCTACACGGTCAGCATCATGGAATTCCGCGACGGACTGGTGACTCACGAAACGCAATATTTCGCCGACCCGTTCGAGCCCGCGACCTCGCGCGCGCATCTCGTTGAGCGGCAGACATAGGTTCGTAGGGTGAGCAAAGGCGCGGAACGCCGTGGCACGCTTCGCTTTGCCCACCCTACGAGACTGGTTCAAATCGAACCATTCAGCCCGACGGACAGATAGCCCTCGATATCAGGCCCGGCCGGGTTTGCCAGCACGTGATCAAGCCACGCCTGCCGCTCGAACGCCTGGACCGCCAGCTCCCAGACGCAGGGACCGTAATGCTCTGCGCTGACATCGGTGAAACGGGTCGGATCGGCAAGCGGCGCTCGGAAGTGATGGTGGCGCAGGATGTCACAATCTTCCCAGCGGTCGATCAGCAGCCACACGCCGGCTTGACCGACATGGATGATAAGGAAGCCAATATTCGTGTCCACGTCGGTTTCGGGCAACTCCCGAAGGACCGACGCGCTCGTGTCCCAGGCGGCTTCATTAATATCCGCAAAAGGTGATGCGGCATCGCTGGCTCTGATCACGTTGATCTTCACGCGCCATCTTCCGCAGGTCCGCGCTCCCAGAAACCAGCATGAGCGCGATCGATACTGGTAATCCGCCAGGCGTTGAAGATGCGGCATTACGCTTACTCCATCCTACGTACCCGAGGCATCCAAGACCACTTCCACGCGCGTTTATGGCCGGTATATTAACATGCATTGGCGGGATCGGATGCGGACATAGCCGATGTGGAAGGCGCTTTGGAAGAAGTGGACCATCGATAAGCCTGCCCTCTTTGGGGACTGGCTATGGGATGTTTTCGTCGTACAGCTCGCCGCCTTCTTGGATCGGCTGACGCTAAGGCGGATCGTCGCTTTCATCCCGGTCCTCATTCTGATTTTGGCTTACTATCACAGGATCCCGATTCCGCCCGAACTGATGCTGGTCGGCGATATCCTGGCCTATATCGACGTCTTTTCGGTCCTGCTCCTGCTCGGCATCCTGAGCCGTGTCACCACGATCTTGTTCGTCATCAGGCAGGCGACCGCACGGATCGCGAGATTGACGCAGAGTTTAACCGCAACCGTCGGACGGCTGGATATCCGGCATCGGCGCGAGCACGGCACGAGATCTCGGCAACGTTTGCCTGATCGCGCCAGCAATGACAGCGATGACGGACCAATCATGACGGATGGTCTCGCTTGGGCCTAGTTCGTAGGGTGGACAAAGGCGCGCAGCGCCGTACCCACGCCTTCAACCTGGACGAAGACGCTGGGCACGCTTCCTGCGTTACAAGCGCGAGACATGGCCTGCTTCACCGTCACCCGAAGCGATGCGCCGGCATCGAACCCGGAATGACGGCGATTTTGACGCAGTAAGACTAATTTCGGCTGCAACATCAACGCATCATTGGTTCCAGCCCCTTACGCAAGATATTTCTATTTCTTTTTTTCAGAAATTGTGCTTATACTCCGCCATCCCGCCTCGATGAGAGGGGCGCCTCGCGATCGTCACGAGCGTTGGGTGCGGGATGCGGTGGGCGCGTCGGGCTGCAGCGTGATCATTCACGCAGACGGACGATCCGATGCGCACGGCGAAGTCGTGTGGTCCTGGCATCCCGGTGCTGATGTCCGCGCAACGCGTCAGCGTTGTCGCGAAAACGGGGGCAATCAAGCCGGTCCCCGGGGAGATCACGTATAAGCCGTAAAGCCATCGCGCAGGGAAGGCCGGTTGTCCGGCTCGTACCTGTGGTGACTGCCGCCTGCATTCTTTTCTGCAGGCGGGCCATGGGTGCGGTCAGCACCCGGCCTTCCCCATAGGCGTTAAGGTAGCGCGAGCATCGATTGATACTTGCGTTTTCGAGGAGGCTCGCGAAGGTGGCGCCCCAACGCGCGTTTTCTGCGGCGCAAGCAACGGATGGTTGGTTGTGGAATGATTGCTTGCAGCAAGGATGCAACGAGCTGCTGCAGGACCCGCCAAGCGCCAGGCGTCGTTAAGCGGCCTGCGTCCAGTGGGGAGAGTCCTCGAAGTCGCTGGCAAGCGGCTCGAGCAACAGGATGATCAGGAGGTGGGCCAGCAGGTAGGGCTTGGCAGAGCGCGGATCGGTTCCTGGCGGCGTCTTGAGGCCAATCAGACTCTTCAGTCGCTTGAACCCAAGCTCGATCCGCCATCGCAATCGATAGAGCGCAAGCACATCTTTGGTGGAGAACTCGTCCCGCGCGAGCGACGTGATCAGAATGACCCAATCCGCAGCCTCCAAAGTTTCTTTGGAGATGATGCGGTTTTCATCTTTTGCGTCTTGCCGGGCTTTACGCCGAGAAGCAGCAGCCGCACCGGTGGGCTTCTTGATTGCGACCAGACGCATAGCCAGAGGCGCGCCGCCCTTGCGCTTGATCCAAATCTCCCGATCGACCAGTCCGCGCGCCTTCGCGGCACGCAATTGGGCCATCAGATCGAACGGAAGGCCTTTGGCGTCAAGCCAACGTGCGTTCTTCCAGCCCGCTCGGATCAAAACGTCGGCCCCGGCTTCGCGGACGGCCGCAATGCGGTCAGGTTGCAGATAAGCGCGGTCAGCAATGCGGATCTCGTTCTTGACCACTGGTATCCGGTCAAACGTTTCGCCCTCTTGCTGATCTGTCAGCTCGAAGTGACCAAAGCGCTCATAGGGCAGATCAAATGCGCTATGAACGCGCCAAAGCTCACTGTTCTTGCGCGCAGCCGGTCCCGCCTGAGGCACTGTCGTCGCATCGATGATGCGGATCAGGCGGCCTTGGCTCGCCTTCGGAGCTGCCGCAGCGAGCAAGCCCTCCACCAGCACCGCAAACCAATCACCACATTGACGCAGCCGATAGAACAACGCCACGCTGGTGAGGTCGGCAAGGCCAACAGAAGCCGCCCATGCGGCTGTCGATCTCAGCCCTCTTTCACCCAAACAATAGGCCAGCATCAGCCGAAGTAACGTCACCGCATCTGGAATCTGCCGCCGACGCGCGAAGGCCTTCGTCTGGCGCGCAGTTTTCTCGAGCTGCGCAGCCCCGCCCAGCTGCGCAACCACTCTCGTCCAGTCCTCGTTCAGGAGCGATTCGTCTGCCATCCCCTGTTCGAATCACGGCGGATTCCAACACTCAAGCATAAACTTAACGCCTATGCGGCCTTCCCTGCGCCCTCGCTTCCGAAGAGGGCGATTGTTCGCAAAGCTCGGACGCGAAGCGCGCCGCGAGAACGCGGACGCTCATCCCGATAAGCTGTTTGAGACGTTGAGTAGAAAGATGCCAAGCGCGCACTGCCCCCCTCCCCTGGAGGGGGAGGGGGGCCTCGCAACGAGCGAAGCGAGATGTGAGGCGGGGTGGGGTGATCTCTCCACGTCCGCAGCGATTTGTGAGTTCACCCCACCCCGTCGCGCCTCGCTGCGCGGCGCGCGCCGATCCTCCCTCTCCAGGGGAGGGCGGAAGCTGGCCATCCGCGCTGTGCCGGGGCCACTAAGACGTGGATGGCCGGCCACACACTCGACCGGCGATCCAGTATTGCAGAGACAATTGTGACCCTGCCGAGAAGCCGCGGCTTGCTGGATCCCCGCATTCGCGGGGATGACACCGTTTATGACGCTTCTTCTGACGCTTCCGAAAATGGCAAGCATGACGATGCCCGGACCCGACCGAGCGTGCGGCCAACGGTAAAAGGCGCGGCCGGCCTGAAGGCGAGACCCGGAGCAGGTCATGGCCGCCGCGGCATATGGCCCCTTCGCCCTGCCCCCCTTCCGCTTGCCCGGCTTTGACGCTAAATGGCGTCCCGAGCCGCATTTTCGGCAGTAATTGCCCCAATCGGCGCGCAACGCCGCGCCTCTCAGAGAGAAACGTTCGGATGATGAACCGCATCGACGCCCACGGACTGAAGATCGCCCCCGTCCTTTACGATTTCATCGCCAAGGAGGCTGCGCCCAAGACCGGGATCGACGCCGACGCGTTCTGGGCCGGCCTCGCCGCCATCATCCGCGACCTCGCCCCGAAGAACCGCGAGCTGCTCGCCTTCCGCGATGCCTTGCAGGCCAAGATCGACGCCTGGCATCTCGCCGACAAGGGCAAGGCGTTCGACCTCAACGCCTACACCGCCTTCCTGAAGGAGATCGGCTATCTCCAGCCGGAGCCGGCCACGCACAAGGTCGAGACCGCAAATGTGGACGAGGAGATCGGCAAGATCTGCGGGCCGCAGCTGGTCGTGCCGCTGACCAATGCGCGCTATGCGCTGAATGCCGCGAATGCGCGCTGGGGCTCGCTCTACGACGCCTTCTACGGCACCGATGCGATCCCGCACGATCCGAGCGCGACGGGCAAGGGCTATAACAAGGCGCGCGGCGACAAGGTGATCGCCAAGGCCAAGGCCTTCCTTGATGCCGCAGTGCCGCTCGCCACCGGCAGCCACACCGACGTGACGTCCTACAGCGTGATCGCCGGCCAGCTCTCGGCCAAGCTGAAGAGCGGCAACGCCACGGCGCTGAAGACCCCGGCGCAGTTCGCCGGCTATCAGGGCGATGCCGCCGCGCCCTCCGCGATCCTGCTCGTCAACAACGGCCTGCATATTGACGTGCAGATCAACCGCAACAATCCGATCGGGAAGGACGATCCGGCCGGGGTCGCCGACATGATCATGGAGGCCGCGGTCTCCACCATCCTCGACATGGAGGACTCGGTCGCCGCCGTCGATGCCGAGGACAAGGTGCTGGTCTATCGCAACACGCTCGGCCTGATGAACGGGACGCTGGCGGCCGATTTCGAGAAGGGCGGCAAGACGCTGACGCGCTCGCTGCACACCGACCGCAGCTACACCACGCCCGACGGCAAGACGCTGACCCTGCACGGCCGCAGCCTGCTGCTGATCCGCAATTGCGGGCATCACATGTTCACCGACGCCGTGCTGGACGCCAAGGGCGAGGAGGTGCCCGAGGGCATTCTCGATGCCGCCGTCACCGGGCTTCTTGCACTCCATGACCTCAAGGGTCTTTCGAAGCTCAAGAACAGCCGCACCGGCTCGATCTACATCGTCAAGCCGAAGATGCACGGCCCCGACGAGGTCGCCTTCGCCGTCGCGCTGTTCGGCCGGGTCGAGAAGCTGCTCGGCCTGCCGGAGGACACGATGAAGATCGGCATCATGGACGAGGAGCGCCGCACCACGGTCAACCTCAAGGCCTGCATTCAGCAGGCCTCCAAGCGCATCATGTTCATCAATACCGGCTTCCTCGACCGCACCGGCGACGAGATCCACACCTCGATGGAAGCGGGCCCGATGATCCGCAAGAACGAGATGAAGGCGCAGCCCTGGATCAAGGCCTATGAGGACTGGAACGTCGACATGGGCCTGATCGATGGCCTGCCGGGACACGCCCAGATCGGCAAGGGCATGTGGGCCGCGCCCGACAAGATGGCCGACATGCTGGCGCAGAAGATCGGCCACCCGCAGGCCGGCGCCACCACGGCCTGGGTGCCGTCGCCGACCGCGGCGACGCTGCACGCTTTGCACTACCACCAGGTCAACGTGCAGGCGCGGCAGCAGGAGCTCGCGAAGGGCGGCCCGCGTGGGAAGCTCTCCGACATCCTCACCATTCCGGTGTCGCAGTCGAACTGGGCGCCCGACGACGTGCGCCAGGAGATCGACAACAACTGCCAGGGTATTCTCGGCTACGTCGTGCGCTGGATCGACCAGGGCGTCGGTTGCTCCAAGGTGCCCGACATCCACGATGTCGGCCTGATGGAAGACCGCGCCACCTTGCGCATCTCCAGCCAGCATCTCGCCAACTGGCTGCACCACGGCGTCGTCACCGAGGCGCAGGTGATGGAATCGCTGAAGCGGATGGCGGAAGTGGTCGACAAGCAGAATGCCGGCGATCCGCTCTACCAGCCGATGGCGCCCGCCTTCGACGGCGTCGCCTTCAAGGCCGCCTGCGACCTCGTCTTCAAGGGGCGCACGCAGCCGAACGGCTACACCGAATACATCCTGACCGCGCGGCGCCGCGAGGCCAAGGCGTCAGCATAAGCAGCGAAAGCCCCGGCGCTCACCGGGGCTTTTTCTTCGGTCGAATCGCAACCTTAAGGTGTTAAATTACAGCGATATATCTCAAGAGCGAGATCACGCCGAGAATGATCACGATCACCCGGCAGATCTGCTTCGCTCGCCCGTCGATCGGCAGCAGATTGATCAGATAGAGCACGAGGATGACGACGAGGAAGGTGACGAGAGCACTGATGAGCATGGATCGGCCCCTGAGATGATGCGCTGCCGATCCAACGTTCCCGGGCCGCTCCGGTTCCCAAACCGGAACCGAAATATGACCCGCACGCTCGCGCGCGACGTTGCGGCGGCCGCTGAAAACGGCGGGCGCGCGGCGAGGAGAGCCGGAGGCTGCATCTCGGCGATCAGGTCAACGAATTCCTCGGCAGGGTTCGCGCGACCTGATGGTCACGCGGTCAGGGACGGCCTACTCCGACGCGACCACCGGCGCACGGCGGAAGCGAGCCCGGATCGATTCCGGCGCTGGCGAGAAGTTGGTCTCGGCATGTTTGCCGGCCGCACGATTGGCGACCATCAGCCCGTCCGCACCGGCGACGATATCGCCCTTGCGCAAGGTCGGATCGTTCTCGATCGGGACCTTGGCCAACCCGAATTGATCCTTGCCGTTGCAGGTGCAGCCGTCGACGATCTGGGTGCGATAACGGAACGCGTTCGGCAATTCGGAATAGGGCTTGCCCTCATCGGTTTCCGCCTGATCGATCGAGCTGCCATAGACGATCTCGGTCTTCGATGCCGGGCAGAAGCTGTTGCAGGCCGCCTCCTTGCCCTGGTCGCCGGTCGCGCCGAGCGGGAAATAGCGACCGTCGCAGGTGCGCACGCACCAGGCCTGACCGCCGCCCGAGGCGGCTTCTTCCCGCGGCGCCGGCCGCCGCTGGGATGGCGCATCGTCGGCAAAGGGAAAGCGGACGTAGGGCTGCGGCGCCGACTGCCGGGGCGACCCGAAGCCACCGAACAAGGCGGAGAAGAAATCCTCCGCCTGGGCTGCTGCCGGCAATGCCACCGCACCGGCGAGACCGGCGGTGCCCAGCGCCAGCACGGCGGCAACCAATCGAGCCTTCATCACGGTCTCCTCGCTCAGTTGACGGACGAGACCGGGATCGACATCGCCTGGCGCCCCGATGTCGTCAGGAGCGGACGGGGCGGCGCGAGCGGCGTGCTGCGCGCCTGCAGCGGCGCGCGCTTCGACAGTCCGGGCGATCCCTTGGGCAGCACCACGACCTTGGTGCCGACTTGAACGCGATTGAACAGATCGGTGACGTCCTCATTGGTGAGGCGAATGCAGCCGGACGAGACGAACTTGCCGATCGTCGTGGGATCGTTGGTGCCGTGGATCCGGTATTCGCTGGAGCCGAGATACATCGCCCGCGCACCGAGCGGATTGCCGGGGCCACCGGCCATGAAGCGCGGCAGATAGGGCTGGCGTGCGATCATCTGCGCCGGTGGATGCCAATCCGGCCATTCCGCCTTGTGGCTGACGGTCTGGACGCCCGACCACGTAAACCCTTCACGTCCAACACCGACACCATAGCGGATCGCGCGACCACCCCCGAGCACGTAATAGAGGTAGGTATTTCCGGTATCGATGATGATCGTGCCCGGCGCCTCGCGCGTGTCGAGGTTGACGATGGTGCGGCGGAAACGATCCGGCAGCGCGCTGTCCTCGTCCTGAACAGCGGTATCGGGCGCCGCTTCTTGCGGCGGAAAGACCTCACGGGTCGAGGGCGCGTAGCCGAGCGCCTGGGCCCGGGCGGCGGTGGCCAACCACGGCGCCAGTGCAACAAGGCCGGCGAAGATCAGCATGGAGCGGCGCAGCGACCAGCTCCGGGCGAAAACGGACTCTGTCATGGGTTGCCCCCTCGAGATCGGGCATCGCGGCCGGCGATGCGCTTCCTGGGTCCAAACGCAAACGGTCTCGCCGGAGTTCCGCCCCGGCTGTGTCCCTCACACATCTGTCAAGCCACGCGAGCCGCATGTTCGGCATTCGAGCCTCACATTCGCGCGACGGAACTTGGGGCTGGATCGACGGTTAACGCCAAAGTTGACACTCCCCGGCGCAGACCAGCGTCGGACACCTCCGGCCGCGAGAGAAACATGGTGCGCGTACTTCCCACCGAGCGCCTCCTGCCGGACGGGAATGAAGGCTCACCACTTGTCGAGCATCGAAGCGAAGTGCCGCCGATGATCCGGCGCACCGAGGTGGTCGCCATCGCGCTCGTGATCCTGACGGTGATCTGCGTCACCGGCGTTCTCTACTTCGCGAAGGCGTTCTTTCTTCCGGTCGTGATGGCGTTCGTGGTCGGGACCATGCTGTCGCCCGCGGCCAATCGCCTGGAGCGCTTTCGGATTCCACGGGCGATCGCCGCGCTGCTGATCGTGGCAGCGGTTGCCACGGCGGTGGCCTTCATTGTCGGACTGATCTCTGCACCCCTGCTCGACTGGAGCAACCGGCTGCCGGAGCTTGCGACGCGGCTGAAGGACAAGCTGAATGTATTCGATCGGCCGATCGCACTCTGGCATGAGATGCAGGCCGCGACCGGCGGCGGCAGTCCCGAGAGCGCCACCAACCTGCAACTTCCGAAATTCGATTGGGTGCAACCCACCATCGAATTCCTGTCGCCGACCTTCACCGAATTCCTGCTGTTCTTCGCCACGCTGGTGCTGTTCATCGCCAGCTGGCGCGATCTGCGACGCGCGTTGATCATGAATTTCGGTGATCATGAGGCGCGTCTGCGCACCTTACGCATCCTCAATGAGATCGAGCTGCATCTCGGCAATTATCTATTGACCGTCACGCTCATCAACACCGGGCTCGGCGTTGCCACCGGGCTTGCCTGCGCGTTGTCCGGGATGCCCAATCCAGCCGGCCTCGGCGCGCTCGCCGCGACGTTGAACTTCATTCCCATCATCGGTTCGATCGCGATGTTCGCGATCCTGACGGTGGTCGGTATCATCACGTTTCCGACGCTCGGCGGCGGGCTCGTTGCGCCCCTTGCCTTCGCCGGAATCGCATTCGTCGAGGGCCACTTCATCACGCCGACCATCATCGGCCGCCGGCTGGCGCTGAACGCGCTGGCCGTCTTCATTGCACTCGCCTTCTGGACCTGGCTCTGGGGTCCGATGGGCGCCTTCCTGGCCTCGCCGCTGCTGATCGTCGGCCTGATCATGAAAGAGCATCTGTTGCCGGACGATTCGCCGCAACTTCCGCCGGACTAATTGGGGTTTCGTTCCAGGAACTTCCCCAATGACGCCGCGTTTGTCGGACTGACGCAGTTGACCACTTGCCCGGGAGTTTTCGATGTCGATGACCGATGGCGAGACCGCGACGAAGAACCTCGCCGACAAAGCGAACTACGAACGCCTGCAGAAGGATGTCACCGCCGTGAAAAACGATATCGCCGCCCTGACCGACCAGATCACCGACGCGCTCAACGCCTTCGCCGGGAAAGCCGGCAACCAGGCCCGCAGCGGCTATCGCGAAGCACGAGAGAGAATGGATCAGACCTTCGATGACATGTCCGAGCGCGGCAACGCGATGATGGGTGCGGCGCAGGATGCTGCAAGTTCGCTCGAGGAACGCTTCGAGGACGTCATCACGCAGCGCCCGCTGGCGACCGTCGGCCTGGCACTCGGACTTGGCTTCCTGATCGGCGTGACCTGGCGGCGCTGATCGACTGAACGCGGGTCGTTCAGACTTGGTCGTTTAGCCTTGGTCGTCCAGCCTTGGAGGACAAAAAAACCTCGGCGCCAACACGCGCGGCGCCGAGGCGGGAGTGGCGGAGCAACCGGTGCAATTCACACAAGGCAAAATCGCTGGCTGCTGAATGATGGCTGTTCGTCAGGTAATGCAGCGGCCGGGCTGCAGCTGCTTCGCGATTTCGGTCAGGACCGAAACGGGGGGCTCGCAGGCGACCGGCCGCTTCGCGACTTCCTTCTTGCCGCTGTCAATCCCGATCGGCCGCGAAGGCGGCTGTCTCGTCCCACCCTCGCCGGCGAGGCTCGGGCCGTTGCCGGCGGTCAGCGGCAGGCGAAGCAGAAAGGTCGTGTCGGAAAATTGCGACAGGTGCAGTGCGACAGTTCTCGTCGGTCCGGCAGCCTGCGGCATCGCACCGCGATCTGCCTTGGCGGCGCGGTTGACGTTGTTCGCCGAACCGCCGCGGAAGGCGCTCGTCAGATCGTGGCCCGATGCGAGCTGAACCGCTCCGAGCGTCAAGGAAGCTGCTAAAGTCCCAAAAACAAAGATTTTCGCTGAATACGCCATGGCCCTGTTCCCTCGCCCGCTGGCGATCGCCATTCCAACGTTGGTCGCGGGAACGGGGTTCTTGGATGGGCCGATCACTTAACCGTGTCTTAAAATCCGTCGCGGTGAGGTAAAAAAATAGTCGGCGACCAAAGGAACGACTTTTGGCGTCGTGAGTCATCACTGCAGCCGGTCGTTCCCCCTGCCCCATTGACCGGCAACGCGGGGCACGGCCGTGGTGATGCCGGCCGTGCCCCGCATTCGTTTGTTCATTCCTAAATCTTGCTCCTGATCGGTCGGTGCAAGGTCATGGCACGAGGGCAAGCCCGTCTACCATCTCGGGAACGCCGGCAAAGACATCCTTCGACGAGCTGATGAAGGCGAGCGGCCTTACAGCGCACGACCGCGTTGTCACGTCGAAGATCGACGGCATCTGTCGCGGGCGCACCTGCAGAATAAAACGATCGGCGCGCCTCGATCGTGAAGCGCGCCGATTGAACACATCTATGTCGCGGACCAAGCGAACAGGGATCGGCTTTTATGCCGCCGGCTTGGGCATCCGGTTACGGGAGTTGCGCTGGAAGAACAGCGCCTGGCTGGCCACGGCAGAGACCATTGCCGGCTGGAACGGCTTCGAGATCAGGAAAGCCGGCTCCGGCCGCTCGCCGGTCAGGAAGCGCTCGGGATAAGCGGTGATGAACACCACCGGGACTTCGAAGGTGCGCAGCAACTCGTTGACGGCGTCCAGGCCGGACGAGCCATCGGCGAGCTGGATATCGGCCAAGATCAGGCCCGGCTTCCTATTCTTGGCAAGCGCCACCGCATCGGCATGGGTGCGGGCGACGCCAATCACGTTGTGGCCGAGATTCCGCACCAGGCTCTCAAGGTCCATGGCGATGAAGGTCTCGTCCTCGATGATCAACACGTCGGTGGCGATCTCTGCAGCCAGCTCGCGACCGGCGGCATCGGCCAAGCGCCGGGTTTCCGCGACATCGATGTCGAGGATAAAAGCGACCTCCTCCTCGGCGAAACCTTCCAGCGAGAGGAGCAGGAACGCTTGGCGGGGCAACGGCGTAAGGTTGGAGAGCCGCCGCTCCGGCGGCATCGGCAAGGTCGTGACCTCGGTGTCGTCGTTCAGTGCCACCGAGTTCCAGATTTGGGTGAACAGCCGGAACAGGCCGGCGCGCGGTCCGTAGCGTTCATCCAGCAGGGAGGGATCCTGGATCAAGGCTTCCAACATGGCGCCCACATAGGCGTCGCCGGAGCCCTGGCTGCCGGTCAGGGCGCGGGCATAGCGGCGCAGCAACGGCAAATGTTCAGCAACAAGCTGTGATCGGGACATCCCCACTCCATTCGCTATTTTGGGCCAAACATCCTCGGGGGCGGCCCGGGTTCCCCTGGTGGGCAGACTACTCCCGAGCCGCAGAAAAGTTCCCAAATCAATGGGAACTTTTGTCGTCGGTTCGCATTAGTTCCCGACACACCTCTCAACGACGAGAATAATTCTTGAAGCTTCAGGGACTTAACTCTCGGGGAAACGTGGAAAAGGTCATGAAGGATGTAAAGTCTCAAGCCAGCAAGATTGCGGCACCGCGCAAGCCCGGCGGGCTCAATGCGGAGATTCAGTCCAGAATTGGACACCAGCTCCGCGCCATGTACGACGATGTCGTCCGCCAGGGTGTCCCCGACCGGTTTGCGGATTTGATCCGGAAGCTTGATGTCTCGGGGGATCCACCCCACGTGGACAACAGCGGGGGATCCAACGACCAAAATAACGGGAGGGACTAATGCCTCTCACTGACTCCCTGCGGGACGACATTCTGGCTTCCGTTCCGAGCCTGCGAGCCTTTGCCATCTCGCTCAGCGGTAACAGTGACCGCGCCGACGATCTGGTGCAGGAAACGCTGCTGCGTGCCCTCGCCAATATCGATTCCTTCCAACCCGGCTCCAATCTGCCGGCATGGCTGTTCACGATCCTGCGCAACTTGTTTCGCTCCGACTATCGCAAGCGGCGGCGAGAGGTGGAGGATGCCGAAGGCAATTATGCCAAAACCCTGAAGACGCATCCTGCACAGGGCGCGCATTTGGAGTTTGAGGAGTTTCGCGCGGCGCTCGATAAGCTGCCCCAGGACCAGCGGGAAGCGTTGATCCTGGTTGGAGCGTCCGGCTTCTCCTACGAGGATGCCGCTGCGATCTGCGGCTGCGCGGTCGGCACGATCAAGAGCCGCGTCAATCGTGCGCGATCGAAGCTGGCGGCCCTGCTCTATGTCGAAGGTGCCGAGGATTTCGGTCCCGATGAGACGGTACGGGCCGTGATCGGCGGCAGCGGCGGCTGATCCGCTCGCCGACCGACAACTGACAAATATAAAAGGCGGCCTCGATGGCCGCCTTTTCGTTCGTGCCGCCTGCCGGCTTGTCGGCGCGTCAATGCAGGCGCCGCATTGCTCACGCGCCCGCCCCGATCTACGAATGGACGCTGGAGGGCTGCAGCGGATGAGGATCAGCGAGCAGGACGTACCGGAGCTGAGAACTTTTCGGTGCGGTCGCGCTCGGTCATGTCAACAACGGTCACCATCGGCGCGGTGAGTTCGTAGACATAGCTTGCTTCGGTGAAGTAGCGCTTGGACGTACCACCAAGCGCTTCCGGAGCGACGCGATCGAGCAGGATCAGGCCGAAATCGCTGTCCGGCCTTCGTGTGGCCTCGCTGGTGTTGAACTCCTCCCAGCGGAAGTGAAACACCATCTCCGATTCATCGCCCGTCACCTCCCATTTCGCAGTAATATGCGGGTGCTTGCCGACCAACGACAAGCCCTCGTCGGAATGCGAGGCGAGCTCGAAAAACAGCAATGACAGACTTTGCGCGGCACGTGCGCTCACCGTGATGTCGGGACCGCTGATGGCGATACGCTCGGCATGCGGAATGGCTCGCGCCTCGAACAGACCGCGCAGGTGGACGCCCTGCCATTGGCTTTCGCTGAGCAACGTGACGACATTCGACATGGCGTGAATGCGTCCGATCAGAAGTTCGCGCGCGCTGTCGATGTCGCTGCCGTGACGCAGGGTACGGGTGACGATCGATTGGATCACGGCCAGGATGTTCTTGACCCGGTGGTTCAGCTCGTCGATCACGGCGGTCAGCCGCCGCTCGAAGCCGATCCGCACCTGGATTTCCCGGCTGAGCCGCAGATTATTGTAGGCCACGTAACCGAACAGACCACAGACGATGCCCGTCAGCGCAAGCCCGATGACACCGACGATCGCCGCCGTCTGCTGGGCACGCCGCATCGAATTGCTCTTGGCATAATAGACGAGCGACCAGTCGCGATTGCCGAAGGTGACCGTGCGCGTGGCCGATGGCGGAGCCGCTTCCGGTTCGCGCGTCCGGATGGTCACCACGCCTTGATCGTTGGCGATCAGCTCGCTGGTCGCGCTACGCGGATCCTTGAGCGCGACCGAAAACAGCGACAGGTCGTCGTTGGTGAGCATCAAGGGACCGAGCTCGTAGGAGAAGGCGACGAACCCCACCGCCGAACTCGCATCGTCCGGAACGACCGGCGCTGCGAGCATCAGGCCGACCGGACCATTTGTCCCCAATAGCGAGGACGGATCGGAGGCGATCGGCTTGCCCTCGGCCAGGGCGCGGGCCAGCGTCGGACCGAAGACCGGATGTCCGTCCAGCACCACCCCTGGAAGCGATGCGGTCTCGGCGCTGCGCGGCTCAAGATCCATCAACACGTCGATCGGGTGATCGAGTCCCTGTTGATCAAGCGGCTTGCCGTCGACATTGTGAATGGTGGGATTGGCGAAGCCGGACCGCTGAAGTTCGTTGCGCGCAGCAGGCAGTTCGTCAGGCTTGAGCCGCGCGACCCAGGCCGCGACCACGAAGTCGGTCTTGAACGCGTAGATCGCGGCGCGGAGCGGCTGGAGCATATTGGCGCGGATAACCGTCGGCGCACGAAACAGCCGCGACGCCACACGCGCCAGCAACTCGCGTTCGGTCAGACGGTCCTGCACGAGGCTGGCGTGAACATCGATAGCCCGGGCCAGAGCGATGCGATCGAGGGCCAGCTCCTGGTCGTGCACACGATAGGCGGCGAGGCCGGAGAGCACCGTCCCGATCAGCGCGATCGCACCGATGATGACACCGAGCCGAAGCACTCGTTTACTCTGCGATCGAGGGTTGGGGTAAACGAGTCATCAAAAGCCTGGACCGCTTACTCATGAACGCAAAAACACAGCCGACCAAACATATCATGATTGAGCCAACGGGACGCAATTCTCGAACCCTCCGATTATCCCGGAGGGGGCACACCGTCAGGCCGGAATCCGGACCTTTTGTAAACGCCGAAAGCAAACTTTGTTCCGGCCGCCGTGCGGCTTTTTTGCGTCAGAACCGGCAGCGTCGCCGGTCGGCCACGAGGGGTGCGGCAGATCAGCACGCCCCAGCGCGAAGCTTCGACGGGCTCAGGCCGCCCTTGGTCTCGATGAAGCCAATGATCCGATCGAGCCCCTGGTTCTTCTTGAGATTGGTCATTACGAAAGGACGTTCGCCGCGCATCCGCGTGGCATCGCGCTCCATCTTCTCGAGCGATGCCCCGACATGAGGTGCCAAATCGATCTTATTGATCACCAGAAGATCGGAGCGCGTGATGCCCGGGCCGCCCTTCGAGGGAATCTTGTCACCGGCTGCGACGTCGATGACGTAGATCGTGAGATCGGCGAGCTCCGGCGAGAAGGTCGCGGCCAGATTGTCTCCGCCGGATTCGATCAGCACGAGATCGAGATCCGGGAATTTCGCGCACATGTCGGCGACGGCGGCGAGGTTCATCGAGGCATCCTCCCGGATCGCGGTATGAGGGCACCCGCCAGTCTCAACGCCGGCGATGCGATCCGGCGTCAGCGAGCCTGAGCGCACCAGAAACTCGGCGTCCCATTTGGTGTAGATGTCGTTCGTGATCGCCGCGATGTCGTAGCGCTCGCGCATCGATTTACATAACAGGTCCATCAGGGCCGTCTTGCCTGATCCGACCGGGCCACCGATACCGACGCGCAACGGGCCGTGAGAAGATGACATTTTAGACAACCCTCGCATTGCTGTCGTCCTGGCGCACGCCGGGACCGATAACGCGTGATATATCGGCAGAGCAGAATGGCTGACGCCTCACGCAATAATAATTGCCGGTGGCTGTGGGTCCCCGCGTTCGCCGGGACGACTGGAGAGCATTGAACTGCATCACGACCGAAACAGCCTCGTATATTGCGTCTCATGGCGAAGGCTGGCGAGATCGGCGCGGAAAGTGGCGCTGCCGAGATCGTCCAGCGTGGCTGCCAGCGCGCGGATGGCCGTGGCCGTCACCACCGGTTCGAGCGCCGCGAGCACGCGCTGGCTGTCGGTCTGACCGAGCGGGATCAGCCGGCTGCCGGCCGAGATCCAGTTCGAAGTCAACGCATGGAGAAAGGCGTGCAGCGTGGGCGGAAGTGGGATGTCATGCGCCGATGCCAGGATGCCGACGGCAACCGGGTAGACGACAGTCTCGCATTGAGAGATCGCGTCATCCAGCCCACCGCAAGTCCAGGCGGCGCGTGCGATCTCGACGAATGCCCGCCCCTGCGCCGTTGTTTCAAGCTGCCGCTCACGCGACGGCACAAAGGCGGCCGCGAGCTCGGCCACCTCGCGCAACGCACCCCGATCATCCGTTTCCATCGCGCGATGCGCCTGCGCCAGAAACACGCCGTCGCAGAAGCCCGCGCCGTCGGTCAGCATCGCCGATAACCAGTCATGCAAACTCGCCGCATCCGTGACGTCACCGGCCTCCACGGCCCATTCGATGCCGCTCGAATAGGAGAAGCCGCCGACAGGGAAGGACGGCGACAGCCAAGTCAGCAGCCGGTACAGCGCAGCAGCCTCGACCCCGGTCATCACCTCACGATCGCGTTCGACCTCATGTGCGGTCATGAGCATGGGAATGGCCGTGGTGATGCGCGTGTCCACAATGGTCATCGTGCTCATGGTGATGTTCACCATCATGATCATGATGCTCGTGGCCGTGATCATGAGCGTGACCGCAGCCATGGCCGTGATGCGCATGATCGTGTGCGCCGTGCTTGTGCGCATGATCGTGCGCGTCGTCGTGACCATGCGCCGGCTCAGCATAGGCGCCGCCTTCCGGATCGAACGGCGCTTCGATCTCGATCACGCGTGCGCCGAGCCCCTTCACCATCCCCTCGATGACATGGTCGCGACGGATGCGCAGAGCCTTGGCCATAATCTGCGTCGGCAGATGGCGATTGCCGAGATGCCAGGCGAGCCGCACCAGATGCTGCGGATCGGTGGCACGAATCTCCAGCAGCGGCTCCGCTGCTGCGACGACCTCGACCAAGCGACCGTCTTCGAGCACCAGTGCATCGCCGCCGCGCAAGGCGACGGCGCGCTCCAGATCCAGCAGGAACTGGAGCCCGCGGGTGCCGGTCATTGCCGTCCGCCGCCGGTGACGGTCGTCGAAATCGAGCACGACAGTATCGGCAGCGGCTTCGCGCCAGTGGTGCTGGCCCAGAACGCGTGTGGCTCGGATCATGCTGAGAACCTCATTCGTCCATATTCCGCTTAACGAACATCAACCTTCTCGGGCGTGATGACCTCGATCCGCGGCGGCGCCGTCATGCACTTCACGGCGACACGACCGAACGTCTTCATGTGTTCGGCCGAACGATGCGGCACCAGAGCCTCCGCATTTTCCCATTGTTCGACGAACACCATCTTGCTGGGATCGGTGACGCTCTCATGCAAGTCATAGGCGATGTTACCGGCCTCCTTGCGGGTCTCCGCGATGCAGGCCGTGGCGGCGGCAATGAATTCGGCGCGTGTTTCGGGTTTGACGGTCAAGGTCGCAACGACATAGATCACGAAAGATTCCTCCCGGTATGGTTCTGCTTATACCGGGAGAGACCTTAGAACATGAAATAGCGCTGCGCCATGGGCAGCACCTCGGCCGGCTCGCAGGTCAGGAGCTCGCCGTCTGCACGTACCTCATAGGTTTCCGGGTCGACCTCGATCTTGGGCAGCGCGTCATTATGGATCATGCTCTTCTTCGAGATTCGCCCGCGGGTGTTCTGCACCGCGTAGAGCTTCTTCGAGATCCCGAGCTGGCGGGCGAGCCCACCGGTGGCGGCCGCCTTCGAGGTGAACACCACGGACGAGGCCGTCAGCGCCTTGCCGAACGCTGCGAACATCGGCTGGTAATGCACCGGCTGCGGGGTCGGGATCGAGGCGTTCGGATCGCCCATTGGAGCCGCCACGATCGAACCACCCTTGATGACGCAATCCGGCTTGACGCCGAAGAAGGCCGGCGACCACAGCACGAGATCGGCGAGCTTGCCTTTCTCGACCGATCCAATCAGCTTCGAGACGCCATGCGCGATTGCCGGGTTGATCGTGTACTTGGCAATGTAACGCTTGACGCGGAAGTTGTCGTTGTCATTGCCCTTGTCCTGCGGCAGTGCGCCACGCTGCTTCTTCATCTTGTCCGCAGTCTGCCAGGTACGGATGATGACTTCGCCGAGCCGACCCATGGCTTGGGAATCCGACGACAGCATCGAAAGTGCGCCGAGATCGTGCAGGATGTCTTCGGCAGCGATCGTTTCCTTGCGGATGCGGCTTTCGGCGAAGGCGAGATCCTCTGCGATCGAAGGATCGAGATGGTGGCACACCATCAGCATGTCGAGATGCTCGTCGATGGTGTTGCGCGTGAAGGGCCGGGTCGGATTGGTCGAGGACGGCAGTACGTTCTTCAGCCCGGCCACCTTGATGATATCCGGCGCATGACCGCCGCCCGCACCCTCGGTGTGGAAGGCGTGGATGGTGCGGCCCTTGAACGCCTTGATCGTATCTTCGACGAAGCCGGATTCGTTGAGCGTGTCGGAGTGCAGCATCACCTGAATGTCGTGATCGTCGGCGACCGAAAGGCAGTTGTCGATCGCGGCCGGCGTGGTGCCCCAATCCTCATGCAACTTGAGCGCACAGGCGCCAGCCTTGATCATCTCGACCAGCGCGGCGGGGCGCGCCGCATTGCCCTTGCCGGAAATGCCCAGATTGACCGGGAAGGCGTCGAACGACTGGATCATCCGCGCGATATGCCATGGGCCGGGCGTACAGGTGGTGGCGAAGGTACCGTGCGAAGGACCGGTGCCGCCACCCAGCATCGAGGTGACGCCCGACATCAGCGCGTGCTCGATCTGCTGCGGGCAGATGAAATGGATATGGCTGTCGAAGCCGCCGGCCGTGAGGATCTTGCCCTCACCCGCGATCACGTCGGTGCCCGGACCGATGACGATCGTGACACCCGGCTGGATATCGGGATTGCCGGCCTTGCCGATCGCGTTGATCATGCCGTCTTTGATCGCGACGTCGGCTTTGACGATGCCCCAATGGTCGACGATGAGCGCGTTGGTGATGACGGTGTCGGCCGCGCCCTGCTTGTTGGTCACTTGCGACTGGCCCATGCCGTCGCGGATCACCTTGCCGCCGCCGAACTTCACCTCCTCGCCATAGGTGGTGAAATCCTTCTCGACCTCGATGATCAAGTCGGTATCGGCGAGCCGCACCTTGTCGCCGGTGGTCGGCCCGAACATGTCGGCATAGACGGAACGCTTGATTTTGACGGACATCCCCTGCTCCAATTCTCAAACTGCACGCGGCTCAATCGCGCTATTTGTCCGGCATACGGCATAGACCCTGAAATTCAGCGACGACGTCCAGGCCGACATCGAATTTGTATGTCAGTTCGGCTTGTCCGACTTTGAAATCGAAAGTCCCGGTGCGCTTCAACTCCTCGAACGGCGTTTCGCCGTCGGTAACCATCAACAGGTTCGCGACCTCGGCGAGGCGGTTGATCGAGGGCTCTTCTCCGCGGCCTTTGCGCTGCCAGCCCGAATCGCGACGGGCCGCGAGTTCGGCGGCTTCGGAGACGAGGCGGATGCCGCTCGGCATGATCCTACAGCTTGCCCATGATGTCGCCGCGGAAGCCGTAAACGGTGCGCTTGCCGGCGAGCGCGACCAGCTGCACCTCGCGGGTCTGGCCGGGCTCGAAACGCACCGCGGTGCCGGCCGCGATGTCGAGCCGCATGCCGCGCGCCTTCCTGCGATCGAACTTCAGCGCCGGATTGGTCTCGAAGAAATGGTAGTGCGAGCCGACCTGGATCGGGCGATCGCCAGTATTGGCGACGGTGAGCGTCACCGTCTTGCGGCCGGCATTGAGCTCGATCTCGCCGTCCTGGATGAAGAGTTCGCCGGGGATCATGTTTACCTCATGTGTTTCCACAGCGTCATGGCCGGACTTGTCCCGGTCATCCACGTCTTACCATTCGGATCAAAGAACGTGGATGCCCGGGTCGAGCCCGGGCATGACGACAGAGATTGATGGACTCGCCTCACCGGATCGGCTCGTGCACAGTGACGAGCTTGGTGCCATCGGGGAACGTCGCTTCGACCTGGATGTCGTGGATCATCTCGGGGATACCGGGCATCACCTGCTCGCGTGTCAAGACCTGGGCTCCCGCCTGCATCAGGTCGGCAACGGTGCGGCCGTCGCGCGCGCCTTCCAGAATGAAATCGGAAATGATCGCCACCGCCTCAGGGTGATTGAGCTTGACGCCGCGTTCGAGCCTGCGGCGGGCCACGATGGCCGCCATCGAGATCAAGAGCTTGTCCTTTTCGCGAGGAGACAGATTCATGCCAACTCTCTAATAATCACCTAGTTGAGCCACAGCCGCGGCAGCGGCACATCGGATGCACAGCCAAGCACTGCCATCATATCGGCGCGCAGGCGCGCGGTATCTTGGGCGCAGAACCGCGCGATTGCAAATCCATTCCAGGCGGAAAGTCCGACCTCACCTCCGAACGATGAGGCGCTCTCTCTGATGCGCTCGACGAGCGCGGTATCGCCCGGCACGATCAGCGCCGTGCCGATCGCAGCGCCGCCTTTCGCGACTGCGGCCTGCGCCAATTTGCCACCGATTGCGCCCTCGAGCCGAACGGTCTCCGCGAAGACGAGTTTGCCGCCACGGCGCAACCGCCAGCGGTCGACGAACGCACCTTCGCGCATTTGCTCGCCCATCGCGGTGCGCCCGAACACGACGATCTCGCACAGCAGGAGCGAAGCTGTCTCGTCCAGATCGATGTCGATCCGGCGCGTCATGCGCGCGCGGTCGAACAGAATGGTCTCCTGCGGCAGCCAGGAGAGATGGGCGCGAGCGTCAACCTTGAGCGAGATATCGAGCTCGGCAGGCCGTCCCGGCGCGCGATAGACCTTCTCGGCTGCGGCCGTTGTCAGGGTCAGGCGCGCCCCCTTGCCCGCCGCGATCTCGATCGCGAACCGATCGCCCCCGGCGATGCCGCCGGCCGTGTTGACGAACATGGCCGAAAGGCCGTTGTCCTCGGGCGAGGGAAAGCGGACGCGGAGCGAACCAGATTCATGCAGGCGGCCGCGGCGGGTCACCCCGTCCTGCAGACGCACGTCGAAGCGGACGGCACCGCGGGCGCGGTTGGCCTCGAATATATCTAGCGCGTTGACCGGCTCGGCCGTCATCCGTTCCCCCTCGACGCGAAGACGCGTCACGCCCGCATTACAGCGCCATTTGGCGACTGATCTCGGCCGGATCGAGTTCGGCGCGCGTGCAGGTATATTTCACCGCGCCGCGATCCATCACAGCAAAATTGTCGCCGAGCTCACAGGCGAAGTCGAGATATTGCTCGACCAGAACGATCGCGATGTTGCCGAGATTGCGCAGATAGGAGATCGCCCGGCCGATGTCCTTGATGATCGAGGGTTGGATACCTTCGGTCGGCTCGTCCAGCAACAGAAGCTTCGGCCGCATCACCATGGCGCGCCCGATCGCGAGCTGCTGCTGCTGGCCGCCGGAAAGATCGCCGCCGCGCCGACCGAGCATCGATTGCAGAACCGGAAACAGCGAGAACACATCGTCGGGGATCGTCCGCTCGCTGCGCTTCAAGGGCGCAAAGCCCGTCTTCAGATTCTCTTCCACCGTCAGCAGCGGAAAGATCTCACGCCCCTGCGGCACAAGGCCGATCCCGCGCCGCGCCCGCTCATAGGGCTTCAGATGGGTGATATCGGCGCCATCGAAACTGATCCCGCCTGAGGCCAGAGGATATTGTCCGACCAGCGCGCGCAGCAGCGACGTCTTGCCGACGCCATTGCGGCCGAGCACGCAGGTGACCTTGCCGGGCTCGGCCGAAAGCGAGACGCCGCGCAAGGCCTGGGCAGCGCCGTAGTAAAGATTGATGTTGTCGACCTTGAGCATCAGCGCGCCCCTCTGCGCGAATTGCGAATGGCGAACAGCGAGTATAGGAGCGGTCGCTGCCGCCCTATTCGCTGCTCGCTACTCCCTATTCGCTCCGTTCCTCATCGACCCAAATACACTTCGATCACCCGCTCGTTGGACGAGACCTGATCGATGGTGCCCTCGGCCAGCACTGTGCCCTCGTGCAGGCAGGTGACCTTGACCCCGAGTTCGCGGACGAAAGTCATGTCGTGCTCGACGACCATGACGGTGTGATCCTTGTTGATCTGTTTCAACAGCTCCGCCGTCTGGTGCGTCTCGACATCGGTCATTCCGGCAACCGGCTCGTCGACCAGCAGAAGCTTCGGATCCTGCGCCAGGAGCATGCCGATCTCCAGCCACTGCTTCTGGCCATGCGACAGGCTGCCGGCGAGCTTGCGGCGGAGGTCCTTCAGCCGCACGGTCTCCAGCACCCTGTCGATCTGCTCAGCCTCGTTCCTCGACCCCCGCCAGAACAGGGTGCCCTTGACGCTGTGGTCGACATTGAGCGCCAGCAGGAGGTTGTCCTCGACCGATTGGCTCTCGAACACGGTCGGCTTCTGGAACTTGCGGCCGATGCCGAGCTCGGCGATGCGGGTCTCGTCGAGCCGGGTCAGGTCGGTGGTGCCGTCGAACAGCACGGTGCCTTCATCCGGCCTGGTCTTGCCGGTGACGATGTCCATCATCGTGGTCTTGCCGGCCCCGTTTGGGCCGATGATCGCGCGCATCTCACCGGGCTCGAGGGTCAGCGAGAGATTATTGATGGCGTGGAAACCGTCGAAGGAAACGTGCACACCGTCGAGATAGAGCAGCGCGGAAGTGGATCTTGTGTCCATGACATTCATGCCGATCACTCCGCCAGCTTGGGTTCGCTGATGCCGTCCTCGCGGGCGGCGCTCTCGGCATTGCCCTCAGTGCGCTTGGTCTTGAACGGCTCCCACCAGAAATTGAAGGTGCCCACGATCCCCTTGGGCAGCAGCAGGGTCACCAGCACGAACAGCGCGCCCAGCATGAACAGCCAATAAGGCGCGAGTGCACCGGAGGTAAAGAAGGTCTTGGCGTAGTTGACGACGATGGCGCCGAGCGCGGCGCCGATCAAGGTGCCGCGGCCGCCGACCGCGACCCAGATCACGGCCTCAATGGAGTTGCCGGGTGCGAACTCGCTCGGGTTGATGATGCCGACCTGCGGCACATAAAGCGCTCCGGCTACGCCGGCCATGCAAGCCGACAGGGTGAACACGAACAGCTTGTAGGACTCGACCCGATAGCCGAGGAAGCGCGTACGCGATTCCGCGTCGCGAATTGCGATCAGCACCTTGCCGAGTTTCGAGGATACGACGCCGCGGCAGATCGCGAATGCAACGATGAGGGCCAGGCAGCTCAGCGCGAACAACGCAGCGCGAGTGCCCTCGGCCTGGACGTTGAAACCGAGAATATCCTTGAAATCGGTCAGGCCGTTATTGCCACCGAAACCGAAGTCGTTGCGGAAGAAGGCCAGCAGCAGCGCATAGGTCATCGCCTGCGTGATGATCGACAGATAGACGCCGGTGACGCGGGAGCGGAAGGCGAGCCAGCCGAAGCAGAACGCCAGCAGGCCCGGCACGACCACCACCATGAGCGCCGCAAACCAGAACATGTCGAATCCGTACCAATACCAGGGCAGCTTCGGCCAATTCAGGAACACCATGAAGTCCGGCAGGATCGGATTGCCGTAGACACCGCGGCTGCCGATTTGGCGCATCAGATACATGCCCATGGCGTAGCCGCCGAGTGCGAAGAAGGCGCCGTGACCGAGCGAGAGAATGCCGCAATAGCCCCAGATCAGGTCGATCGAGAGCGCGAGGATCGCGTAGCAGACATATTTGCCCCACAGCGCGACCAGATAGGTCGGGACCTGCAGAGCGGAGCCCGCCGGCAGGAGCAGGTTGGACAATGGGATGAGGATGCCGCAGGCCGCGACGACCAGGATGAAGCTGGTCGCGGCGCGGTCCAGCGAGCGGGTGAGCATATGCGGCATCATGCTTCCACCGCCCGGCCCTTGAGCGCGAACAGGCCACGCGGGCGCTTTTGGATGAAGAGGATGATCAGGACCAGGATCGCGATCTTGCCGAGCACGGCGCCGGCGACCGGCTCGAGGAACTTGTTGGCGATGCCGAGCGTGAAGGCGCCGACCAGAGTGCCCCAGAGATTACCGACACCGCCGAACACCACGACCATGAAGGAGTCGATGATGTAGCTTTGGCCGAGGTTCGGACTGACATTGTCGATCTGCGAGAGCGCCACGCCGGCGATGCCCGCAATGCCCGAGCCGAGCCCGAAGGTCAGCGCGTCGACCCGCGAAGTGGCGATGCCCATCGAAGCCGCCATGCGCCGGTTCTGAGTGACCGCGCGCATTTCCAGGCCAAGCGCCGTGTAGCGCAGCATAGCAAGGAGAATCGCGAACACCGCCATGGTGAAGCAGAGGATCCAGAGCCGGTTGTAGGTGATCGTGATCTGGCCGAGTTCGAAAGCGCCGCTCATCCAGGACGGATTGCCGACCTCGCGGTTGGTCGGGCCGAACGCGGTACGCACCGCCTGCTGCAGGATCAGCGACAAGCCCCAGGTCGCGAGCAAGGTTTCCAATGGCCGGCCATAGAGGAAGCGGATGATCGTCCGTTCGATCAGGACGCCGATCGCGCCCGCGACAACAAAGGCCAGCGGCACGGCGATCAGCAGCGAATAGTCGAAAAGGGCGGGATAACGGGTCCGGATCACCTCCTGCACCACGAACGTGGTATAGGCTCCCAACATCACCATCTCGCCATGCGCCATGTTGATCACGCCCATCACGCCGAAGGTGATGGCTAGCCCGATCGCGGCGAGCAGCAGGACCGAGCCGAGCGACAGTCCGTACCAGGCATTCTGCACGCCCGACCAGATCGTCAGCGAGCTCTGGATCGAGGTGATCGCGCCCGTCGCCGCCTTGGTGACGCTGGCCGGCTGATCGCCGCCGCTGATCTCGGTCAGGAGCGCCAGCGCGTCCTGGTCGCCGCGCGATCTGACGGTGGCGACGGCCGCGAGCTTGTCGGCTTCACTGGCATCGGACTTGAACAGGAGAATCGCCGCTCGCGCTTCGCTCAGGGCCTGCTTGGCCGAGCGATTGGTTTCCTTGGCGAGCGCGGTTTCGACGGTCGGCAGCAGAGCCTCGTCGTGCGACTTGAAGACGGCTTGTGCCGCTGACAGGCGCGCCGATAGGTCAGGCGACATCAAGGTGAGCCCGCCGAGCGCCGCATCGATCGCGCGCCGGAGACGGTTGTTGAGATTGACAGCGGACGCGCTGTCGGGAATTGCGTCTACCGCCGCGCCAGTCGCGGCGTCGATCGCCTTGCCGTCGGTCTGCTTGATGTAGACCTTCTTGGTATCGGCATCGAACATCAGCCGCTCATCCTGCAGCGCGCTGATGATCGGAAACGCCAGCGCATTGCCGGAACTTGCGACCTCGCCGATCGCCTCCTCGGTATCGGAGAAATCGTCAGTGGCGAATTTGCCGACCGACTCCTCGAACGAGGCGGCAAGGGCCGGAACCGCGAGTGCGATCAATGCAATCGACAGACACAGCGTACGGAGAAAAGCGAAAATATTGGCAGGCACTGGACAACCCCGGCAGGAGTCAGTGGCACAAAAGACCATGAGCACGCAGCATGGTCGCGAATGTCGGATCCGCTCCACTCGAGAGAAGGCGGCGACACCGCCGCCTTCTCAGGTCGAACAAATCAGCTCAGGAGGCCGATCCCAGGCACTTGTTGGTCTTGACGTTGAAGTTGCCGCACTTCTTGCCGACCCAGTCACCGATCAGGTCCTTGGAGCCTTCCAGCTCCTTCGACCAGGCGTCGCCCGGCACCAGGTCCTTGGTCTTGTAGACCACGCTGAACTGGCCGTCGCCCTTGATCTCGCCGATGAACACCGGCTTGGTGATGTGGTGGTTCGGCAGCATCTTCGAGACGCCACCAGTCAGATTCGGCGCTTCGATGCCGGGCAGCGCATCGATCACCTTGTCCGCATCGGTGGACTTGGCCTTCTCGACCGCCTTCACCCACATGTTGAAGCCGATATAGTGCGCCTCCATCGGATCGTTGGTCACGCGCTTCGGATTCTTGGTGTAGGCCTGCCACTCCTTGATGAACTTCTCGTTCGCCGGAGTCTTGATCGACTCGAAGTAGTTCCAGGCGGCAAGATGACCGACCAGTGGCTTGGTGTCGATGCCGGCGAGCTCCTCCTCACCCACCGAGAACGCGACGACCGGAATATCCTTGGCCTTGATGCCCTGGTTGCCGAGTTCCTTGTAGAACGGCACGTTGGCGTCGCCGTTGACGGTCGAGACCACTGCGGTCTTCTTGCCGGCGGAGCCGAACGCCTTGATCTTCGAGACTTCGGTCTGCCAATCGGAGAAGCCGAACGGCGTGTAGTTGATCATGATGTCATCGGCGGCGACCCCCTTCGACTTCAGATAGGCCTCGAGGATCTTGTTGGTGGTGCGCGGATAGACATAGTCGGTGCCTTCCAGCACCCAGCGCTTCACCTTCTCTTCCTTCATCAGGTAATCGACCGCCGGGATCGCCTGCTGGTTCGGCGCCGCGCCGGTGTAGAACACGTTGCGCTCGCTCTCCTCGCCCTCGTACTGGACGGGGTAGAACAGGATGCTGTTGAGCTCCTTGAACACCGGCAGCACCGACTTGCGCGACACCGAAGTCCAGCAGCCGAACACGACCGCCACCTTGTCCTTGGTGATCAGCTCGCGCGCCTTTTCGGCGAACAGCGGCCAGTTCGACGCGGGATCGACGACGACGGCCTCGAGCTTCTTGCCGAGCACGCCGCCCTTCTTGTTCTGCTCGTCGATCAGAAACAGGATCGTGTCCTTCAGCGTGGTTTCGCTGATGGCCATCGTGCCCGAAAGCGAATGAAGAACGCCGATCTTGATGGTGTCGTCCGCAGCCTTGGCCGAGCTGAAGCCGGCGAGGCCGAACGCCAGGCCAGCAGCAGCGGCCAGCCAGCGGCGGCGACTGAACGGCGCCGATAATTCCTGAGTGAATTGAGTAAGCATGAGGTCTGATCTCCCTGACGCAGCGTGCTTTGCGGCCGAAACGACCACGGCCGTCTGCGCGCCAAGGGATCGCAAGAAGTGTGCCACGCTCCACACGACCGACAAGCATTTGAATCGTAATGAGAAATTCGACTAAACGCGCCAGAACGTCGCACCGCGGTGCCCGCAGCTTAAGCAATTGAACTGTTTAATTTGCCAGCATTTTGCTGTCATCTTATGCACTGCACTCCAAATGACTAAATTTGGGGCAGCAGAGTACCGCAATTGTACCAAGCGCGCCCCAAGCTCCCCTTGAAACTGGCGCAGGACTGTTCCATATGTCTGAAAGACGAGGCGAATCGGCCCGTCGTTGCAAGCTGCGTGTTCTTAAGCTCGCTCAGAGCTTCTGGCTTGCCCCATTTCAGCAAACCACAACAGGCGCTCCCAACACGCGGGTGTCTTCCTCGCTCACTCACCCGCGTCGGACCTTGCGTCGGCACGGGCGTATCCTCTTATGGAAAGACTCCCCTTTTGACATCCTTTCAGGATTTTGGCCTTGCCGACGCGATCATGCGCGCGCTCAAGGACGAGAACTACCACACCCCCACTCCGATCCAGGCCCAGACCATTCCGCTCGCCTTGGAAGGCCGCGACGTCATCGGCATTGCCCAGACCGGAACCGGTAAGACCGCATCCTTTGCGCTACCGATCCTGCATCGGCTGCTGCAGAACCGCATCAAGCCGCAGCCCAAGAGCTGCCGCGTGCTGGTGCTGAGCCCGACCCGCGAGCTTTCCGGGCAGATCCTCGACAGCTTCAACGTCTATGGCCGCCATCTCCGATTGAGCGCGAGCCTCGCGATCGGCGGCGTTCCCATGGGCCGCCAGGTCCGGGCTGTCATGCCCGGCCTCGAGGTGCTGGTCGCAACCCCCGGGCGGCTGCTCGACCTCGTGCAGAGCAATGGGCTCAAGCTGAACCAGGTCGAGTTCCTGGTGCTCGACGAAGCCGATCGCATGCTCGACATGGGCTTCATCAACGACATCCGGAAGATCGTCGCCAAGCTGCCGGCCAAGCGCCAGACGCTGTTCTTCTCCGCGACGATGCCCAAGGACATTGCCGAGCTGGCCGACGCGATGCTGCGCGACCCGGCCCGGGTGGCGGTGACCCCGGTCTCCTCCACCGCCGAACGCATTGCCCAGCGCGCGATCCAGATCGATCATTCCGCCAAGGGAACCCTGCTGGCCCAGCTCCTCAAGGAGGAGAAGGTCAACCGCGCCCTGGTCTTCACCCGCACCAAGCACGGCGCCGACAAAGTGGTGAAAGGCCTCGAGAAGGCAGGCATTCCTGCCCAGGCGATCCACGGCAACAAGTCGCAGAACCATCGTGAGCGCACCCTGGCCGCATTCCGCTCCGGCGAGATCCGCACCCTGGTCGCCACCGACATTGCCGCGCGCGGCATCGATGTCGACGGCGTCAGCCATGTGGTGAATTACGACCTGCCCAACGTTCCCGAAACCTACGTGCATCGCATCGGCCGTACTGCGCGGGCAGGCGCCGAGGGCGTTGCGATCTCCCTGGTTGCCGGCGCCGAGGAACTCTCCTACCTCCGCGACATTGAGCGGCTCATCAAGCTTTCACTGCCGCGCGAAGACCGTCGCACGCCGGGGCAGCACGAAGCCGCGCCGGCACCTCAGCGCAGCGGCCGCCCCGGAATGCAGGGTGCGCGGGCTAACGAAGGGGCTAAATCCGCAAAAGGCCCTCGCCGCCGCAGGCGTTCCAATGCTATGATGAGTTCTCTGCCCAGCAATCGCCAAGAGTCCCAGCGACCGCCGCAAGGCGGCGGCAAGGCCGGGGCGATTCAAGGCGTTGCGTTTTTGCAACGCGCGAGCAGACCTGAACACCGACGGAATACAAACCCGAACCGCAACCAACGGCCAAACTAGACGTCTATCGATCTGGAGAGACACATGGCTAAGGAAGAGCTGATCCAGTTCGAAGGGCTGGTCACCGAAATCCTTCCCGACGCGCGATATCGCGTGCAACTTGATACCGGGCACGAGATCGTTGCCTACACTGCCGGCAAAATGAAAAAAAATCGCATCAAGACGCTCGCCGGCGATCGCGTGACGGTCGAGATGTCGCCCTACGACCTTGAAAAGGGACGTCTGATTTTCCGTCACAAGGACGAGCGCCCGAGCACGGCAGGCGGCCCCCCGCGCGGGGCGGCCCAGCGGGGCGGCCAGTTCCGCCGTCGTTAGACTTTGGGCGCACATTGCGCCCTTCGGTGTTGATCGAGGTGGCCTGACGCCACCGGTTCGCAGAGCGCGCCGGCCCCGGCCGGCGCGTCAAAAAAACGTGCGCGCTGGCGCAGCTCAGGATTGTTTTGAAGCCTTTTTTCCCATAATATAGGTCGCAATCGATTTTCGGCCGGACGACATTAGCTATTACCGGTACAGCCGGTTCAGACGCTGACGACCCTTCCAAAAATTCGATCTAACCAGCCCAGGTACCTGGGTTACGCATTTGATATCCGAGAAGGGACTACCCCCGTGAGCATGGGAACCGTGAAGTGGTTTAACGCAACCAAGGGCTACGGCTTCATTCAGCCGGATGATGGCGGCAACGACGTGTTCGTGCACATCAGCGCCGTCGAGCGCGCTGGCCTCGGCACGCTGCGCGAAGGCCAGAAGATCTCCTACGAGATCGTAGCTGACCGCCGTTCGGGCAAGTCGTCAGCCGACAATCTTCGCGCTGCCAACTGAGCGTCCGTCCGGTCCGATCCGTGGCCGGTTGAACCGAATGCCGATAAGACAAAGGGCCGCCTCTCCGCGGCCCTTTTTGTTGCGTTGCTCTTCGTTGCACTGCGCACCGTCCGGAACTGGTGTTCCAGGCCCGTCCCTCATCTGCTCGGACAAGTCGTCGTCGTCCCATCGACGGGAGTGTAGAACACGCAGCTCGATTGCCGTGGCCGCGTATAGGAGACGTCGCCCAAGGTCACGCCGGTCTGGGCCATCACATAGCCGACGGTCGGAACGTATTTATAGTTGACCTCACTGAAGATCAGATAGGTGCCGGCAACCAGGAGCGCGGCGGGGATCCCGACCGTGCTGCTCTGAGCATGCGGAGCCGACCCCACGCTCCATTGCACACGGGCCTGCATCGTTTTGGGATCGACATAGAGTTCGGTGATCGTCGAGTTCAAGGGTGAGGTCGGGTAGGGATACATGATCCCGTTCGAGGCGGCGAAGGTGTTGGTGAAATCGTTGACCGATGTCGATTGCGAGGTCAGGTCGGACAAGGTCCGCGCCATCAAGGTGACCTTGCGCTGAACCGCGATCCCCGAACAGAACTCCACGGTGCCGAAGAACATCACCAGCATCAGCGGGACGATGAAGGCGAACTCGGTCGCGGCGATGCCGCGGCAGTCCGTTGCAAGATCGCCCACCAGACGCTGCAGACGGACGCCGATCAGCGAGCCGGGTCGCGTGACAGAGATCATTGCACCACCCTTTGCGGAGCTCGTCAGTACGGCTCGTTCTTGAAAGCTGCGGTCGCAACCAACAGCCGCTTGCTTCCCGACAGGTTGGCGATGTTGTAGCCAAGCCCGGTCACGTAGATGGGCCACTGATAAAACAGCCGGACAACCACGATATCCCCTGCGCCGCCGGGATTGTACTGCATGTTGTTGATGAAGTTGCCGCTGCTGTCGATCTGGTTGTTGATCGTGACGTTCGAGAACGACGGATAACTCTGCACGTCGATAGAGATCTTGTTGCAGTCGAACAGCACCGAAACCTGGGTCTGCGTACAGACATAGTTCGCGAATTGCTGCTGGGTGTAGGAGCCCTGCTGGGCCTGTCCGGTCAGAATCATGCGAGCAGAATCCTGCGTCGCCGTCTCCAGCAGCTGGCCCGCGAAGAACACCAGCGCCGTCTCGATGATCGCGAACAGAAGTGCAAAGAAGATCGGGGCGACCAGCGCAAACTCGATTGCGGCCGCACCCCGGCGGTTACGCCGGAACCGGCGCAATACCTTATGGAACGACGCGATCGAGGACGTAGGGAAGACCATCGGCTCATCCGGCTGGAGCAATCAACCTGAGCGAAGGAAATAGCGGAAACTTCTTGGTGAAGCGTTTCCCACGACCGGAACTAAATGATGGGTTCTGTTAGGTCGGCATTAACCATGCCGCATGCCGGCACGACCGCATGCGGATGCAAGCCCGGCCGGCCCCATATTGATCAGTTCGTCTTTGCGGCTCCGGCGGCGACGCTGCCGCTCGCCTGACTGGACAGCGAGCCTGCCTGGTCCATGACCGACCTGAAATAGGTGTCGCCGTCCCCCAGCGTAACGCGCCGCTGGCAGAGCGGCATGCAGCTGTAGGTCTCGCGGTCGACACCCCGATAGATCGTCACGAGCTGGTCGGTCGGACCAGCCACCTGGATCTGCCGGTCGACCAGGATCTGGCCGCTGCGGTCCATCGCGATGAAGTTGGTGGCACCATAGCCCTTGCCCGTCACGATAAGGACCCCGCCATTCTGAAGGGTCACATCGGCGATCATCGGATTGCCGACCACGATCGTCGCAACCCGATCCGGCAGCTTCACCAGCTTTGCCTGATCGACGTTGACCGAGATTGCATTCGGCGCGGGATCGGCTAGCGCAGCGGCCGGCCAAAGCGCAACCACAATCGCAAGCGAGGGCAGTCCGAAAGACAAAGACGCAAGGCGACGCAACAGACTGAACGACATACTCAACCCCGGGGCATCAACATGCCGTCTCAAGCGATACGCAGCGGTGACGGCGCCCGATGTCGCAATCTGCCTTGAATTGGTGAACGATCCGCAAACGCGGCCCGCATTTGCACGCCGCCGTCGGCGGAGCTTTCAACCACCTCAATGCCGGAACGGAAATGCGAGCTGGCCGACGATCTCGCCTGGCATGTCCGCTTCGTCCTTGCCGTAGACGAGCGGCAGCTGCCCCTCCGGCATGCGGAAGGTGCCGAACAGGAGATCCCAGATCGGAAAGGTTCCGGCGAAGTTGGTGTTGCCGCCTTCTTCCATCGGCGTGTGATGCCAGCGATGAAAGACCGGGGTGGCCAGAACATATCTGAACGGCCCGAGTGTCCAATTGAGGTTTGCATGCACGAAGGCCGAGTGAAAGGTCGTGAACGGACCGACCCAGATCATCACGTTGGGCGAGATGCCCGCCATCAGCAGAATGACATCGGCCGCAATGGTTCCGAGAATAAGATTCACCGGATGAAAGCGGGCTGCCGAGATCCACTCGAGATCCTCGGAAGAATGATGCACGGCGTGATACTTCCAGAACTCGCCGCCATGAAACACCCGGTGCGACCAGTACAGCAGGAAATCCGAGAGCACCAGGAACAGCAGCGCCTGCAGCCACAACGGCAACTGCGCCAGCGGACCGTGGCCATTGTCATAGAATGCGATCAGCTCATCGGCGTCGTGAATCTTGAAGATGACTCCTGCACCCAGCACGAGGAGACCGATCCGCAACACGCGCGCGAAGACCGGAACGAAGAACCAGTACACCAAATCGGTAACGAGCTCGCGTTTGTGCCACCACGGCTTGCCGGGATTACATGCCCAGAACCGGCTCAGCACCGCGAAAACGACAGCAAGCACAATCGTGGTCGGCACGACCTTCTCGATGGTCTCGCCGAGCATCGTAACGACTTCCATAGGCAGATTGGACATGAGCGCCTCGCATCAAAACCCTGCCAAGGCGTACTCTCTCGCGCTTAAGGAGCCGTAACCGTTCTTCGCCGCCGCCGATGGCGGCGAGGAGCTCGTCTCTATTCCGGGTACGAGATCGCACCGACCGAACAGACGATCCGCATCATATTCATCGCCTCAAATTTTCGATGCCCCCTTCATCGGAAATTTACTCTGCGCAACAACAGCCACTTGTAACCGTGTTTACGCGATCGAATTAACGACGCCGAAATCGTCGGCTCCTAGGGTGCCCACATGGTCACGGTGCTGAGAACGCCGAACGACCAGCTATAGTTCGACCAGCCACGTGTACATGGAGCTACGATATGAAGAATCTTCTTGCTCGTTTCGTGAAGGATGAGTCCGGCGCCACCGCGATCGAATACGGCCTGATCGCCGCCGGCATCTCGCTCGCGATCATCGCGGCAGTGAACGGCCTCGGCACCAGCCTGGGCAGCAAGTTCACCTCGATCAACGCGTCGCTGAAGTAAGCGGCCGTCACGACCAGAGCAAAGGCCCCGGCATCCCGGGGCCTTTATCATTTCCCCTCCTGTCGACGGCGTCCGCATGCGTAAGCCAATTGTGCCTGTAGCAACGACGAACAAATCGCTCGATGGGTCCGATGGACCGCTGCAATGGGTATGCCTTGCGCTCGGGCTATCCATCGTCGTGCTCGCGCTGCGGATCGCCGCCACGTGGTGAGGCTTGCGGGCTCGAACCGGCCCCTGGCGACCGGCCGTTTTCCGATCGTTCATTTCTCGGCGTTAGAACTTGACTTGGCGCCGCTCGCGCCGGCCGAACCAACGTGCTGAGCCATGGTCCTCGATATCGCCCGCCTTCTGCTGTTCCCGGCACTCATGGCGTTCGCTGCGGCGAGCGACCTGTTTACCATGACGATCTCGAACCGGGTCTCGTTGGCACTCGCAGCAGGATTTGTCGTGCTCGCGCTATTGGGGGGGATGGGTCCCTATGACATGCTGCTGCATCTCGCGGCGGGTGCGGCACTTCTCATCGTCGCATTCGGCTGCTTTGCCTGCGGCTGGATCGGCGGCGGCGATGCCAAGATCGCATCAGCCGCGGCGCTGTGGTTCGGCTTCGGCCACCTGTTGAACTACCTCCTCTACGCTTCGCTGTTCGGAGGCGTGCTGACGCTCCTCTTGCTGCAATTTCGCCAATGGCCGCTGCCTTACATGTTGGCCGGCCACCCCTGGCTCGCAAGGCTGCATGCCAAGGAGAGCGGCATTCCCTACGGCATCGCGCTCGCGCTTGGCGCGCTGATGATCTATCCGGACACCAGCTGGGTGAAGGCCATCGACCTCGCCCGCTTCGCCGGATACTGAAACGCCACAGCAACGCGGTGTTAAGGCGATTTAGATACGCCTCATTAACCATGCTTTGACGAATAACTGCTCAACTCCCATCACGGCGACGCCGGTGTCTCGGCGCTGACATTCCCCTCCTCTTCGGGAGGCGCTCTTGCGAATGCCGGCGCTCACGGGACACCAGCAGATTGATGCCAGTGAGACCTTGGATTGCTGTTCGCATGGCCGCCATGGGCAGGCAGGGAGCGAACCTCGAGCCGGCTTCACGGGTATCCCAGCGTAATGTGGAAAGTGAAGCGTAATGAATACCGCACGCATTGTCGTCCTGACCATCGCTGTCGGCGCCGGCGGCGTGGCCGCTTATCTTGCGAGCGGATCCGACGACAAGCCGGCACCGGCGGCACCGGTCGTCCAGCTTCAGACGATCGACGTCCTGGTCGCCAAGTCCGATATCGGCCTCGGTCAATCGATCAAGCCTGACGATCTGCAATGGCAGACCTGGCCAGCCGCGGCCGCAAGCAGCACATTCATCCGCCGCAGCGACCGCCCGGACGCGACCAATCAGGTGGTCGGCAACATCGCCCGGGCGCCGTTCATCGCCGGTGAGCCGATCCGCGAGCAGAAGCTGGTCAAGGCCGACGGGTCCGGCTTCATGGCCGCGATCCTGCCAACCGGCATGCGCGCGGTCTCGACGGAAATTTCACCCGAGACCGGCGCCGGCGGCTTTATTCTGCCGAACGACCGGGTGGACGTCATTCTGTCCAAGCGCGAGCACAATCCGGATCATCCGAATGCCGGAGACATGGTCAATTCCGAGATCATTCTGTCGAACATCCGTGTGCTGGCAATCGACCAGGCCCCCAAGGAGAAGGACGGCCAAACCACCGTCGTCGGCAAGACCGTCACCCTGGAGCTGAAGCCGGAGCAGGCCGAACTGCTCGCACGCGCGCGTCAGACCGGCACCTTGTCGCTGGCGCTGCGCAGCATTGCCGACCTCAACGTCGCCGAGAACCGCACCGAGGACCAGAGCCGCAGGCGCAGCGATAGCGTCGCCGTGGTTCGTTACGGCGTTCCCAGCACGATGACGACACAGAAGTGATCAAGAGGACTCCCGTTATGACATGCAACGAAAATCAGCGGATGAAGCCGACTTGGGCGGTTCGTGCGCTGTCGTTGTCTGCCGCCGCCGCGCTCAGCCTCAGCCCGGCATTGGCGCCGGCGATTGCTGCCGATTACCGTCCGGCGACGCCGGTCGCTGCGGACGGCCAGATGAATGCACGCTTCCTCGCGCTTGGTGTCGGCAAGTCGATCGTGATCGACCTGCCGCGCGACATCAAAGACGTACTGGTCGCCGACCCCAAGATCGCCAACGCCGTGGTGCGCTCCGCTCAGCGCGCCTATATCATCGGCGCGGCTGTCGGTCAGACCAACATCGTGTTCTTCGATGCTTCGGGCCAACAGATCGCGGCCTATGACATCGCCGTCAAACGCGACCTGAACGGGATGCGCGCCGCGCTCAAGCAGCTGCTGCCCAACGCGGACATCCAGGTCGAAGGCCTCGGCGAGGGCATCGTGCTGAGCGGCACGGCTGCGAGCCAGGTCGAGGCCCAGCAGGCCGGTGACCTTGCCGCGCGGCTTGCCGGCGGCGCCGACAAAGTGGTCAACTCGATCGTGGCGCGCGGCCGCGACCAGGTCATGCTCAAGGTGACGGTCGCCGAAGTATCGCGCTCGATCGTCAAGCAACTCGGTATCGACCTGTCCGGGCAGCTGAACTACGGCACCTCCGTGGTTCAGTTCAACAATTCCAACCCGTTCACGGCGAACGGGACCAGCCTCGTCTCCAGCAACGCCATCACCGCTGGCTTCGGCTCAACCCCCTCGGTGCAGGCCACGCTGCGGGCCATGGAGAGCGCAGGCGTGGTCCGGACCCTTGCCGAACCAAATCTGACCGCGATCTCCGGCGAATCCGCCACCTTCATCGCCGGCGGCGAATTCCCTATCCCGGCCGGTTATGCGTGCGACCCCACGACCCATGTCTGTACCACCCAGATCAGCTTCAAGAAGTTCGGTATTTCACTCAATTTCACCCCAGTCGTGCTGAGCGAGGGACGTATCTCGCTCCGGGTGATGACCGAGGTCTCCGAGCTCACGAACGACAATTCGATCACGCTGTCGCAGGCGGTCAGTTCCACCGTCACCAACTCGCTGACCGTTCCATCCATCAGGACCCGCCGTGCCGAAACCAGCCTGGAAATTCCCTCTGGCGGCGCCATGGCCATGGCCGGCCTGATCCAGCAGCAGACCAAGTCGGCGATCAACGGCATGCCCGGCTTGATGCAGCTGCCCGTTTTGGGCGCGCTGTTCCGCAGCCGGGATTACGTCAATAACCAGACGGAGCTGGTGGTGATCGTCACGCCCTACGTCGTTCGCGCTGTGGCGCCGAAGGACCTGTCGCGACCGGATGACGGCTTCGCCGCGGCCTCCGATCCGCAAGCCGACCTGCTCGGAAACATCAACCGCATCTACGGCGTACCCGGACGGGGCGAGCCCGGACGGAGCTATCGCGGCACCTACGGCTTCATTACCGACTGAGCTTGGAACGAGGATTTCACTGATGACCGCAACAGCCCCCCTCGTTCGCAACCGGCGCCTGCGCGTGGCAGCCGTTCTAGGTGGCGCGGCCCTGATATTGGGGGCCTGCAACCATACGAACGATGCTGTGACCACAGCGAGCATTCCCGAGGATTACCGCCTGCGACACCCGATCGCCGTTCAGGAAGCCAACGAATCCATGGTCGTGTTCGTCGGCCAAGGGCGCGGCGGCTTGACGGCCGAGCAGCGCGCCGACGTCATGGGCCTTGCGCAAAGCTGGCGTCATGAGGGTACCGGCGCGATCAGCGCCGACGTGCCGGTGCAGACCCCGAATGCGCGCGCCGCCGCCGATTCGATCCGGGAAATTCAATCGCTGCTTGTCGCCGCGGGGGTCCCGCCACACGCGGTGGTCGTACGAAACTATCGTCCCAAGGATTCGCGCCTGCTTGCAGCCATCCGCCTCAGCTATCCGAGACTCTCGGCGACGGCAGGCCCTTGCGGGCTCTGGCCGGAGGATCTCGGCCCGTCGATCAAGAACAAGGGCTATTTCGATAATCGCTCCTACTACAACTATGGCTGCGCCAATCAGCGCAATCTGGCTGCCATGATCGACAATCCGGCCGACCTGGTGCAGCCACGGTCCGAAACACCGCCCTATACCGCAAGGCGTACCGCGTTATTCGAGAAATACCGTAAGGGAACGCCAACCGCGATCACTTATCCTGAAGCCGACAAGGCCAAACTGAGCGATACAGGCAAATGATCAGCTACGCCCGACAGAGCCCCGAGGGACAGCCGGAGGTCGTGCCACCACCGGCCGACGATCACATCGCGCCTGCGCCCCGCGTTTCGGTGCAGGCCTTCTGCGAGACCGTGGAGACAGCCGCCACCGTCCAGGCAGCAGGCGAAGATCGTCGCCTCGGCAAGGCCCATATCAAGGTCCAGATGGGCGGCATGGCCGCCGCCATCGAGGCCTATCGCTCGGCGCCGACGCCGAATGTGATCGTGCTGGAGACGGACACACGGTCGGACATTCTTGCTGGCCTCGATCAACTCGCGACTGTCTGTGACCCGGGCACCCGCGTCGTCGTGATCGGCCGCATCAACGACGTTGCGCTGTACCGGGAGCTGGTCCGGCGCGGCGTCAGCGACTACGTACTGGCTCCGGTCGCCCCGCTCGACGTCGTCCGTTCGATCTGCAACTTGTTCTCGGCGCCCGAAGCCAAGTCGGTCGGCCGCATCGTTGCCGTCGTCGGTGCCAAGGGTGGCGTCGGAGCCTCGACGATCGCGCACAATGTCGCTTGGGCGATTGCCCGCGACCTCGCGATGGATTCCGTCGTTGCCGATCTCGACCTTGCCTTCGGCACCGCGGGTCTCGACTACAATCAGGACCCGCCGCAGGGGATTGCGGACGCTGTGTTCTCTCCCGATCGCATCGATATCGCTTTCATCGACCGCCTGCTGTCGAAATGCACCGACCATCTGAGCCTGCTCGCGGCCCCGGCGACGCTCGATCGGGTCTACGATTTCGGTGTCGAGGCGTTCGACGCCATCTTCGACACTCTGCGCGCAACCATGCCCTGCATCGTGCTCGACGTGCCTCATCAGTGGTCGGGCTGGACCAAGCGCGCACTGGTCGGCGCCGACGACATTCTGATCGTTGCGGCGCCCGACCTTGCGTCCTTGCGCAATACCAAGAACATCTTCGACCTGTTGAAGGCGGCCCGCCCGAACGACCGGGTGCCGCTCTACTGCCTGAACCAGGTCGGGGTGCCGAAGCGGCCTGAAATCAATGCCGGCGAATTCGCCAAGGCGATCGAAAGCCAGCCGGTCGTCTCCATCCCGTTCGAGCCGCAGATCTTCGGAGCCGCCGCCAATAACGGCCAGATGATCGCGGAAATCGCCGCCAATCACCGAACGTCCGAGATGTTTCTGCAGATCGCACAGCGGCTCACCGGCCGCAGCGAAACCAAGAAGTCCAAGGGCTTCTTCCTGACACCCTTGATCGAAAAGTTGAGGGCGAAGTAAAGCGCCTCGTCTGGAGTTGTGAGTCGTGTTTGGTAAGCGTAGCGGATTAGACAGCGACAACCGGGTCATGCGGCCCGCGGCGCCTGCGCCGGAACCTGTTCCCGCCGCGGGCAATCCCGCGCCGCGCACTCTGGCAACGCCTGCGGTGTCATCGCCGCCGCTCGCGCCGATCCGACAGCCGCCACCTCCGCCGCCCGTTGTCGAGACGCGGCGTTCCGACAATTATTATCAGGTCAAGGCAACCATCTTCGGCGCGTTGATCGAGGCCATCGACCTCGCGCAGCTCGCCAAGCTCGACGGCGAATCCGCGCGCGAGGAAATCCGCGACATCGTCAACGAGATCATCGCGATCAAGAACATCGTGATGTCGATCGCGGAGCAGGAGGAGCTGCTCGACGACATCTGCAACGACGTGCTCGGCTACGGTCCGCTGGAGCCTCTGCTGTCGCGCGATGACATCGCCGATATCATGGTCAACGGCGCCGGCACGGTCTTTATCGAGGTCGGCGGCAAGATCCAACGGACCGGTATCCGTTTCCGCGACAATCAGCAGCTTCTCAACATCTGCCAGCGCATCGTGAGCCAGGTCGGCCGCCGCGTCGACGAATCCTCCCCGATCTGCGACGCGCGCCTCGCCGACGGCTCGCGCGTCAACGCGATCGTACCGCCGCTGGCGATCGATGGGCCCGCACTCACGATTCGTAAATTCAAGAAGGACAAGCTGACCCTCGATCAGCTCGTCAAGTTCGGGGCGATCACGCCGGAGGGCGCGGAGATCCTGCAGATCATCGGCCGCTGCCGCTGCAACGTGCTCATCTCCGGGGGCACCGGTTCCGGCAAGACCACACTGTTGAACTGCCTCACCAACTATATCGATCACGACGAGCGCATCATCACCTGCGAGGACGCGGCCGAACTCCAGCTGCAGCAGCCGCACGTGGTACGCCTCGAAACCCGCCCGCCCAATATCGAGGGCGAGGGGCAGATCACGATGCGTGAACTGGTCCGCAACTGTCTGCGTATGCGCCCCGAACGCATCATCGTCGGCGAGGTCCGCGGCCCCGAGGCTTTCGACCTGTTGCAGGCCATGAACACCGGCCATGACGGCTCGATGGGCACGCTGCACGCCAACAACCCGCGCGAAGCGCTGTCGCGCTGCGAATCCATGATCACCATGGGCGGCTTTTCGCTTCCCTCCCGCACCATCCGCGAGATGATCTGCGCCTCGATCGATGTCATCATCCAGGCCGCGCGCCTGCGCGACGGTTCTCGTCGGATCACGCACATTACCGAGGTGATGGGCATGGAAGGCGACACCATCATCACCCAGGACATCTTCGTCTACGATCTCGTCGGCGAAGACGCCAACGGCAAGATCATCGGCCAGCACCGCTCGACCGGCATCGGGCGTCCGCGGTTCTGGGAACGCGCCCGCTATTATGGCGAAGAAAAGCGTCTCGCTGCGGCCCTTGACGCTGCAGAAGTCGCCGGCAAGAGCTGAGAGACGCCACGATGAAGCTGCAGGTCCTCGCCCTCGCCTTTCTTGCCGCCACCGCGATCGGCGGCATTGCCTGGGTCTTCCTCTATCCGATCCTCTCGGGTGAGCGGAAAGCCGAAGCACGTCGGAGTTCGGTCGCCAAGCAGGAGCCGGTGGTCCGCCAAGCCGAGCGAACCCAGCGTTCGCGCCGCGAACAGGTCGAATCATCACTCAAGGACCTCGAGGCGCGCGCGCAGCAGCGGACCAAGGTACCGCTCAGCATGCGCATCTCGCAGGCCGGGCTCGACCTGACCGAGCAGAAATTCTGGATCATTTCGGGCGTTCTCGGCATCGCCACCTGCGCGATCGCGTTCTTCGCCGGCGGCGGCCTGCTCGGCGCGCTTGGCCTCGGCTTTGCCGCCGGGTTCGGCCTGCCGCGCTGGGCGCTGAGCTTCCTGAAGAAGCGGCGCGAGAAGCAATTCCTGGCTGCGCTGCCCGACGCCGTCGACGTGATCGTTCGAGGTATCAAGGCCGGCCTGCCGCTGTTCGAATCGATCAAGGTGGTCGCTGCGGACTCGCCGGAGCCGCTGCGCAGCGAATTCCTGGCCATCATCGAAACCCAGGCGATCGGCATGCCGCTCGGCGAAGCCTGCGCCCGGCTCTATGATCGGATGCCGCTGCCCGAGGCAAACTTCTTCGGCATCGTCATCGCGATCCAACAGAAGTCGGGCGGCAATCTGTCCGAAGCGCTTGGTAACCTCTCGAAGGTGCTGCGCGACCGCAAGAAAATGGCCGAGAAGATCCAGGCGATGTCCATGGAAGCCAAGGCTTCCGCCGGCATCATCGGCTCGCTGCCGCCGATCGTGATGTTGCTGGTCTACCTGTCCACGCCCGGCTACATCTCGCTGTTGTGGACCCATCCGACCGGCCAACTCATGCTGGTCGGTTGCGTGATCTGGATGTCGATGGGCATCATGGTCATGAAGAAAATGATCAACTTCGATTTCTGAGGGCGCATCATGGTCGATTTCCTCGTCAGCAAGCTTCATGATCCGCACTTCATGACCATGCTGTTCGCCGCGATCGCGGCGAGCGCGACGGTCTACACGCTGATCACCCCGCTATTCGCTGGCGAAAACCTCAACAAGCGCATGAAGGCCGTCGCCAGCGAACGTGAGCGGCTCCGGCAGCGCGAGCGCGAGCGGCTCGCCAGCGGCGAGAGGGTCTCGCTCCGACAAACGCCGAAGCAGATCGTCGCCAAGGTGGTCGACGACTTCAACCTCACCAAATGGCTCGCCCAGGAAGCGGCGCGCGAGAAGCTCGTGATGGCCGGCTATCGCGGCCAGGCCCCCTACATCACTTTCCTGTTTGCGCGCGCCGTGACGCCGATCGTGCTGTTTGTGGGCTCGGTGCTCTACGTCTTCGTCATCGCCCATATGGAGAAAACGCTGCCGGTCAAGGTCGGCATCTGCGTCGGCATGGCCTATCTGGGGCTGCAGGCGCCGATGCTGTTCCTGAAGAACGCGATCACCAAGCGCCAGCTCTCGATCAAACGAGCCTTTCCTGACGCGCTGGACCTGCTCCTGATCTGCATCGAATCCGGCATGTCGATCGAGGCGGCGTTCCGCAGGGTGTCCACGGAAATCACCGGCCAGTCGATCGCTTTGTCCGAGGAATTCACGCTGACCACGGCCGAACTCTCCTATCTGCAGGACCGCAAGGTGGCCTACGAAAACCTCGCCCGGCGCACTGGACTCGATGGCGTGAAGTCGGTCTGCCTTGCCCTTCAACAGTCGGAGCGTTACGGCACGCCGCTCAGCCAATCCCTGCGGGTGATGGCGCAGGAAAACCGCGACATGCGCATGAACGAGGCCGAGAAGAAAGCCGCCGCGCTGCCGCCGAAACTGACGGTGCCGATGATCGTCTTCTTCCTGCCGGTCTTGTTTGTCGTGATTCTCGGGCCGACCGGCATCAAGATTGCGGCCATGCAATAAAAGATCGGCTGGCAATTCGTCAGCCCATCCTTCGGTCCCGGCACAGCGATTTCGCGCCGGAGGGGTGATCGAAAACGGGGATCAGTCCCGCCGATCGAGCGAGGCCACCGGAGCGCCACGACCGTTCTGCGGCTTGCCTTTGCCCTGCAGCATCTGCTTGAGATAAGCCACGTTGGCCGCCGCCTCCTCGGGCGGGAGATCAGCCCTGGCGATTTGTTCGGCCTCGCCGAAGCGGCCTTGCAGTCCGACCACCAGCGCCAGATTCTGCCTGACGCGCGCATCCGCGCGCTGCGACCCGTAGGCTTGCCGTAAGACCTCTTCGGCCTTGGGCAGATCCTTCGCCAGCATGTAGGACAGGCCGAGATTGGACAACACCGAAGGCTCGCCCGGCACGATCTTCAGCGCGCTCTCGTAGTAGCGCCGTGCCTCGTCATGGCGTCCCATCTGGTCGAGCACCGTGCCCTGTACGGACAAGAGCTTCCAATCCGGGTTGTCAGGCGAATGGGCGCGCGACAGCACGTCGAAGGCCAGCTTGAAATTGCCGTTGTCGGCCAGCGCCCGTCCGTAAGCCGCAAGGACCGCCTTGTTGCCGGGATTGGCAAGTGTCGCCTGTTCGAGGACGGCGACCGCCTGCTCGCGCTGACCGTTGGTGCGCAGCGCCTGGCCATAGGCAATCGCCGTGTTGGCGTCCTTGGGGTTGGCGCGGTAGCGATCGCCATAGACCTCGATCGCCTGTTGCGGGCTGGCGGGCGGCTGCTCGGTCCTCGTCCGTAAGGAGCCCGTGACGTCGGACATGGTCTGGCAGCCGCCGAGCCCGGCAGCGAGGAGCGCGGTCAGGGCCGCGGAGGCAAGGAGCCGGACGGTAGAAGGCTGCTGACGCATGTCACATGGACTCGGGAGACGATCGGACCAGACGCGCCAGCAATAAACTGTTAACGCTAATAGGCGGTTAACGCTGCCATTTTTGCCGGGCCGATCCTCCCCGCGTTTGCGCGCGTCGCCTCCATATCAGGCATTGTGGGCGACGTACTCCACAACCATCCCGTCGGCGTGGCGATATCGCATCTTATGTCCGACCGGAGTGGCCTGGATGGGGTCGAGTTCGACAGCCCCATTCTGGCGCAGAACGGCCGCGTAGTGTGCGAGGTCGGAAACCTTGATGGTCAGGCTCGTCGCTTCGAACGGTTTGCGCTTTTCCTGCTCGCCCGCGATCACCAGCACCGACAGGTGCGGCGACGACACCGCAGCAAGCTCCAGGCCCGCTTCCGGATAGGCGAAGCGCAAGGTCTCTCGGCCGCCGAGCAGGTCCTTGTAGAAGGCCAGCGTCCGCGCGAGTGCATCGGGATCGACGAAGCATCTGACATAGGTCTCGAGGATCATCCGTTGTTCCTTCCGACGACCGGAGCAAAAGCGGCAACCGGGCGTCTCATCATGGCGATTGCAGGCCCCATCGAACTCTGCGAAGTCTACCTGCCATCTGCGCCGGTCGGTTCTGAGGATTTGTAAGACATGCCATCCGTATTCGACACTGCCGCCACCGCGACGGCTCGCCCCATCACTTTCGTCACCAAATCGACCTGGCCGACGATCCGGGACGGGCTTGGGCCGCAAGCGCGGCAGTTTGCCGATGCCAACGGCTTTGCCGCGAAGCCCGGCACCTGCCTGATCCTGCCTGCGCCTGACGGCCAGATCGCGCAGGTGCTGTTCGGGCTCGAGGATGATGCGGCCAAACACCGGGATTTGTTCCGGCCGGGCGCATTGGCCGGCCTGCTGCCGGCGGGCACGTATCGCTTCGCCAACCCGCCGCATGATGCGCGTCTGGCGACGCTCGCCTTCGCACTCGGCAGTTACCGCTTCAGCCGCTATCGCAAGGCGGATGGGTCCGAGGTCCGGCTCGCACTGCCTGACGGGACCGATGCCGCCGAACTGACGCGCATCGCCGAGGCCGCCGCGCTTGCCCGCGATCTCGTCAACACGCCCTCCAATGACATGGGGCCGGCCGAATTGGCGCTGGCCGCGCAGCAGCTGGCCGAACGTCATGGTGCGAGCTTCAGCTGCATTGTCGGCGACGAACTCGTGCAGCAGAACTTTCCCTTGATCCACGCCGTCGGCATGGCCTCGACCCGAGCACCACGCCTGATCGAGCTCGTCTGGGGCGATCCGGCCCATCCCAAGGTCACCCTGGTCGGCAAGGGCGTCTGTTTCGATTCCGGCGGCCTGGATCTCAAGACCTCGAGCGGCATGCTGCTGATGAAAAAGGACATGGGCGGTGCCGCCAATGTGCTGGCGCTGGCCCAGATGGTGATGGGCGCGAAGTTGAAGGTGCGGCTGCGCGTGCTGATCCCCGCGGTCGAGAACGCGGTGTCCGGCAGCGCTTTCCGTCCGCTCGATGTGTTCCCCTCGCGCAAGGGCGTCACGGTCGAGATCGGCAACACCGATGCGGAAGGCCGCCTGGTCCTCGCCGACGCGCTCGCTTTTGCCGACGAGGAAAAGCCCGATCTCTTGATCGACATGGGCACCTTGACGGGCGCCGCGCGCGTTGCGCTCGGCCCCGAGCTGCCGCCGTTCTACACGCAGGATGACGCGCTCGCAGCCGAGGTCGCGCGCTGCGCGGCGGCCGAGAACGATCCGCTATGGCGGATGCCGCTATGGGCGCCTTACGACTCCTGGCTGGATTCGAAAGTCGCAACGATCAACAACGCGCCGTCCAACGGCTTTGCCGGCTCGATCACCTGCGCGCTGTTCCTGCAGCGCTTCGTCGAGCATGCCAAGAGCTGGCTGCATCTCGACATCTATGCCTGGACGCCATCGGCCAAGCCGGGGCGGCCCGAAGGCGGCGAATGCCAGGGCGCGCGGGCACTCTACAAGCTCTTGAGCGAGCGCTATGGCTGATCCGCGTCTCACACCCGCGCGCGGCGACATCGCGGCCAAGCATCTCCAAGGCCAAGTCAGCGCCGCGCGCTTCGTCGAGGGCGAGAGCTTCGAAGTGGCCGCTGCGCTCGCCGACATGCGCGAGCACCCGTTTTCGAACGCCGCCCTGTTGACCCAGGCGCTGCGCGGCGAGCGGGTCACGATCTACGACCGCAACGCCGAAGGCTGGGCCTGGGGGCAGCTTGACAGCGACGGCTATGTCGGTTGGCTGCCCGATGCCGCGCTCGCTAAGCCGGCTGCAGCGCCGACGCACAAGATTGCGGCACTCCGCACGTTCGCTTTCCCCGGTCCTTCGATCAAGCTGCCGCCGAGCGAGACCCTGGTGCTGGGATCGCGGATCGCTGTGACGCGAGAGGATGCTGCATTTGCGATCACGCACGACGGCTTGCATCTGCCGAAGCAGCATATCGCCGTGCTTGATGCGATCGAGCCCGACTACGTCGCAGTGGCCGAGCGCTTCGTCGGCACGCCTTATCTGTGGGGCGGCAAGAGCAGCCTCGGCATCGATTGCTCGGGCCTCGTTCAGCTCTCGCTGAATGCGGCAGGCTTGGCCTGCCCGCGCGACAGCGACATGCAGCAGGCCGCGCTCGGGCGGCCGCTCGATGGCTCCGAAGCGATGACCCTGCAGCGCGGCGACCTCATCTTCTGGAAGGGGCATGTCGCGATCGTGCGCGATCCGGAGAGCATCGTGCATGCCAACGCCTATCACATGGCGACCGCGATCGAGACCACGCAGGATGCCATCGCACGCATCAAGGCCGGCGGCAGCGAGGTCCTGGCGATCAAGCGGCTGTAGAGCCGCCGCCCGCATGAAAGCGACGCAACGTCGTCTCTGAGGGCTGGCTCACTCTGCAGACCCGACGTTTAACCCCGCTGGCGAAGGCCAGCGGGGAGTATTTCTTGCAGTTGTGAACCCGGCCCTTCAGGCTGCACTCAGCATGCGAAGCCGCTGCTCCACCTGATCGAGCGGCGCACGCAAGGCCTTGCCGCCCTGCAGGCCGAACACGAATTCGCTCCCGTCGATATAGGCTTCGTAGGTCAATTGCGTCACGCCGCCCGGAAACACGACCTGCAGCGGCCCGTGGACCTGATTGCCTGAAATCACCTCACCTTGCACGACGTCCTTGTACAGGGCGACCCAGTAAACCGGCGCGACCTCGAACTGCGCGCCATTTCCGGAGTAAACGTTGGACTGCACCAGTGCCAGATCCCCGTCCATCCCGATGCCGAGATTCGCGAGCTCACCCGACTTGTTCTGGATCAGAACTTGCCCCGGATTGGCGCCGCCGTCCTCGAACAGTTGCTGAGCGCCGGATTCGAAACGACAGGCCCATTTCTGCCCCAGTTGAGTACCGAGCTTCTGCGAGGCCTTGTAGACGCCTTTCCCCCCGCTCTGCTTGTAGTTTGCGACGCCGACGAGATAGTTGATGTTCCACTGGACACCAGATTCACCGCTTTTCGGCACCGTCGTCTGCTTCCAAGACAGGCTCTTGAGCCCGGGCGAAGCGGGCAGCGTCTGATAGACGCTCAAGGTCCAGGTGTCTGGTGTGTTGTTCTGAAAATCGATTGTATACGTCGTGCTCGCAGCAATAGCTTGATCCATGACGACCGCCTCCTGTCCTGCCGAAACTGCCGCGCTGTATTTGAATTCGCCTTTCTGTCCCTCGTCCGTGATGGACTCGCAAACATACAGGCCGTAAGGGGCGTCTTGAAGGTTCGTGATTCGATAGGTGTGGTTCGACTTGAGCTTGAGCCCCTCCGTACGCGTGAGTTCCACCGGCGGATCCTCCTTCTTCTTCGGAAGCGCATCGCCCGTGCACTTTGTCTGGTAAGTCCAGACATCGCTCACCTTCAACCAAAGCTTATAGTAGGTCATGTTCATCTCCATTGGGCAAATCGGGTAAGAGCGATTGTTCACGTCCGTCGCCATTGCCCGATGAACTCAACTTTAGATGGTAATTTTTGAACGTCGATTGATTCCAATTTTGCGGGTCGCAAGCTCTTGCGCCTGGCACAACCAGCAGCCGCCCCCCATCAATTCAAATGTTCCCCAGGTCAGCTCTGCCCTGCCGCGACCAACCTGATGAATTTCATGAGCGCGGCAGCCGCGCCCGGAGATAAGAGCGCAAGCAGCTCCGTATGGGCGGGGGCCACTTCGCTACGCTCTTTATGCTGATCCATATGACCGATGCCGAGTAATAGCCAATCTGCCGAGATATCCAGTTCACGACAGAGGGCAATCGCATTGTCCAGCGTCATTGTGCCGTCCTCCTTCCATCGTGTAATCGCACTCTCGTGAACCCCCAATGCCCGGGCCAATGCATGCTGCTTGCGGACTGCCCTCGCCTCCAGTGCCTGTTTGATCCTTGCGCCTCGAGAATTCATGCCCGCCCCGTTGGACGCTCGCTTTCGCTGCAGCCGGTCTAGGCGCGCACCTCAACATTGGCGGCCGGCCAAGCCGATCGTCGCACAACCATTACTAGAATTTGATAAACTGACCTATAGGTGAGCGCATTGCCGAGACAATGGCTGCGACGACGCGTCTCCTTGTCCTTCGGTCGAACTTGCTCCAGCGGGCGTGACGCTGCTTCGTTCTGCCGAGGGCACACGCAGATTCGTCGGCTGGGCCGAGCGAAGCGTGTCCACCATTCGATGCCGGCCTCCGCGAGGCAATGTGGGCATGCGCCCCTTCACCTCCAGCTACACCGAATTGGCTTATCCGCCTGCGCTTTGGCTCCGTCATCGCGAGCCACGAAACAACGAAGCAACGAAGCAATTCAAGCCTCCTGCTTTCGCCTTGAATTGCTTCGCGGAAGCCTGTCATCCGGCCGTGCATCGCGCCGACCGGGCGGCTCGCAATACGGACACCGGCATCGGTGCCGCGCATCGCGAACCATGTCATCCCTATGTACCTATCAAACAGCAAGACAGACATCTGCGATCTCGCGACGTGATCCGCCCGAGCTTTGCGAAACGACGGCCCTCGAAATGGCGGAGGGCGCAGGGAAGGCCGCATAGGCGTTAAGTTTATGCTTGAGTGTTGGAATCCGCCGTGATTCGAACAGGGGATGGCAGACGAATCGCTCCTGAACGAGGACTGGACGAGAGTGGTTGCGCAGCTGGGCGGGGCTGCGCAGCTCGAGAAAACTGCGCGCCAGACGAAGGCCTTCGCGCGTCGGCGGCAGATTCCAGATGCGGTGACGTTACTTCGGCTGATGCTGGCCTATTGTTTGGGTGAAAGAGGGCTGAGATCGACAGCCGCATGGGCGGCTTCTGTTGGCCTTGCCGACCTCACCAGCGTGGCGTTGTTCTATCGGCTGCGTCAATGTGGTGATTGGTTTGCGGTGCTGGTGGAGGGCTTGCTCGCTGCGGCAGCTCCGAAGGCGAGCCAAGGCCGCCTGATCCGCATCATCGATGCGACGACAGTGCCTCAGGCGGGACCGGCTGCGCGCAAGAACAGTGAGCTTTGGCGCGTTCATAGCGCATTTGATCTGCCCTATGAGCGCTTTGGTCACTTCGAGCTGACAGATCAGCAAGAGGGCGAAACGTTTGACCGGATACCAGTGGTCAAGAACGAGATCCGCATTGCTGACCGCGCTTATCTGCAACCTGACCGCATTGCGGCCGTCCGCGAAGCCGGGGCCGACGTTTTGATCCGAGCGGGCTGGAAGAACGCACGTTGGCTTGACGCCAAAGGCCTTCCGTTCGATCTGATGGCCCAATTGCGTGCCGCGAAGGCGCGCGGACTGGTCGATCGGGAGATTTGGATCAAGCGCAAGGGCGGCGCGCCTCTGGCTATGCGTCTGGTCGCAATCAAGAAGCCCACCGGTGCGGCTGCTGCTTCTCGGCGTAAAGCCCGGCAAGACGCAAAAGATGAAAACCGCATCATCTCCAAAGAAACTTTGGAGGCTGCGGATTGGGTCATTCTGATCACGTCGCTCGCGCGGGACGAGTTCTCCACCAAAGATGTGCTTGCGCTCTATCGATTGCGATGGCGGATCGAGCTTGGGTTCAAGCGACTGAAGAGTCTGATTGGCCTCAAGACGCCGCCAGGAACCGATCCGCGCTCTGCCAAGCCCTACCTGCTGGCCCACCTCCTGATCATCCTGTTGCTCGAGCCGCTTGCCAGCGACTTCGAGGACTCTCCCCACTGGACGCAGGCCGCTTAACGACGCCTGGCGCTTGGCGGGTCCTGCAGCAGCTCGTTGCATCCTTGCTGCAAGCAATCATTCCACAACCAACCATCCGTTGCTTGCGCCGCAGAAAACGCGCGTTGGGGCGCCACCTTCGCGAGCCTCCTCGAAAACGCAAGTATCAATCGATGCTCGCGCTACCTTAACGCCTATGGGGAAGGCCGGGTGCTGACCGCACCCATGGCTCGCGTGCAGAGAAAGCACGCGGCAGAACCACAGGTACGGGCCGAACAACCGGCCTTCCCTGCGCGATGGCTTTACGGCTTATACGCGATCTCCCCAGGGACCGGCTTTCTTGCCCCTGTCGTCAGTGCGATGCGCAAGCATCGTCGCCAACTTAGCGCCAGCACCGGGGCGCCAGGACCACGCGACTTCGTCGTGCGCGTCGGGATTGTTCGTCGGCGCGAATGAACCGCGCTGCAACCCGACACGCCCATCGCATCCCGCTTCCCACGTCCGTGACGGTCGCGAAACGCCCCTCCTGAAGGAGGCGGGACAGCGACGATTAATGCCGGTGATTTGCCCGACGAGGCAAGCTGATTCTTTTTTCCCGAAGGGATGGACAGGTTTCGGCAAGGCATGCCCGTCGGGCAAACCACCTGCAGCTCTCGGGCTGGCTGGCGATTACTTTTGCTGAATGCGGTTGAGATAATCGATGACGGCGAGAATGCGCGTTCGCACGACGACTTCCGGGCTTTGCTGCGGCCCCGCCAGCTTCCAATAATACGGATCGACATCGTGAGGCAAATTGACGATGGGGTTGAACCGTTGTCCCCAGATCGGCATTTCACGCGAGCCATGAGCGGCGATCGCTTTCGATCCGTAGATCGTTTCATAAACCGCGTTGGTGGGAAACACCCCGTTGTTCTTCTTGGCCAGTAGCGTCAGATCGGGGGGCGCGACCTTGAGCTGGGCGCTGACCGGCCCTCCGCCCTTCCCATCCGCACCATGACAACTCGCACACGAAGACTGAAATTCCGACTTGCCGATGTCGACGTCTTCGGCCTGAGCTGCAGCGGCGAAGCCAGTGGCAAGACCGGCAACGATCAACCATTCTGCAACAGCTTTTATCATGTCACCTCCGACGCGGGTTGGGACGCCTTACTACTAGAAGCTCTGGTCACCGAGAGATTGACGCACATCAAGACGGCCTTGCCGTGTGGTGCCGTCAATTCTCCATCGCCTCATAGATCAGCTGCTTCACCGTCTTCTGGATCCGCTGGCGCTCCGAGGGAGTCTGCTCGAGCAAAACGAAGAACATGTCCTGCTTGCGATCGATCACGAAATAGCAGCCGCTGGCGCCGTCCCATTTCAATTCGCCAAGATCGCCTGGTGCCGGCGGCGTGGCGTTGCCCGCATCGGTGCGCACGGCGAGGCCGAGCCCAAAGCCGAAGCCGTCGCCGGGGAAGTAGAAGAAATCGCGATCGACGCCCGAATCCGGTCCGACCTGATCAGTCGTCAGCAGCTTGAACGCTCGCGGGCTAAGAATGGTCTTGCCCTCGAATTTGCCGCCGTCCAGCAGCATCTGCGCGAAGCGCGCGTAGTCCGCCATGGTCGAGACCATGCCGCCGCTGGCATACATGATCTTCTTTGGGACGGTCGGGTTGTTTTCACGACCTACCCGGAAATCGCTGTCATTGGGCATCGGCTGGGCGAGCAGCTTTTGCTTTTCCGGATCGGTGACGAAGAACCCGGTGTCCTTCATGCCGAGCGGATCGAGCAGCTCTTCCCGCTCGACATCGATCAGGGACTTCCCGGACACGATCTCCATGATCCGCGCCAGGATGTCGGTGGAATGACCATACTGCCAAAGCGCGCCGGGTTGATTGTGCAGCGGCAGTTTGGCGATCCGTTCGGCGAACTCGGCAAGATCGAAATCACCGGCATAGATATTGGCGCCCCTGTAGGCCTTGCGAACCAGGCTATCACCATAAAAGCCGTAGGTGATGCCGGAAGTCTGGCGCATCAAGTCCAGCACGGTCGGCGGCCGGTCCGGCGGCACCAGTTCGAGCGTCTTGGTCCCGTCGCTGGCTTCCTTCTCGACGCCGACCTTCACATTTGCAAAGGACGGAATGTATTTGGCGACCGGATCGTCGAGCGAGAACTTGCCCTCGTCCAGCATCTTCACCGCGACCACGCTGGTGATAGCCTTGGTCATCGAGAACAGGCGGAAGATGGTGTGGTCGGTGATCGGCGCCTTCGAGACCACGTCCTGCACGCCAAAGGCTTCGTGATACACCGGCTTGCCGTGCTGCTGGATCAGCAGGATCGCTCCGGGAATTTTGCCGGTCGCCACTTCGTTCCGGAAGAACTCGCTGAGCCTCGCCAGCTTGTCCTTGTTGAAATGGGCCCCTGCGGGGATTTCAAAAGTTCCCTCGGCCCAAGCCGAGGGTGCAGCCGCGATCAGCAGCGCGCTACAGGCAAGCAACAGCAACGCCCGAAAGGGTCTCATCAAGCTCTCCTGGTTTTGCCCAAGTTTAGCCGTCCGTGCGCGATCGGCACAAGAGAAACCGAGCGTCGCTTGCGGTGGCAAAGGCACTGGGTAACCAGCCACCAATACTGCTGGTGCGGCGCAAAATGGGAAGCTGGTGTTTGAGCCTGGATTCCAAAATTCGCGAGCGAGTGCCGCTCAATTCTCAACTTCCTGCAAGTCGCAGGTATTAGCAAGTCCCCACGTCAAAACGACCCTGGCGTCGCTCCAGAGCGGTCGTTTGCGCGCCTTCGGACTCAGCGAGCGCGAGACTCAGGAAACGAGCGTCATTAGTTCCCACAGGGCGCAACATAGCAATTTGCGCAGTTGCCGTTACCGTCGCAATAACAAACGGTCAGCGTGTTATCCGGACGACAATTGGTCATCAGACACCAATCGCCCTTCTGCACCGCGCCGCCGCACGGCCTCCGATGCGCAAAATGCGGCAAAGCCTTTTCTTCAGTCGAGAGATCTATTCGCTGGTATCCTCGACGAACGGCTTCGACTTCGGTTTGGGCAATATCATTGTTATCAGCCATGGTGCGCACTCCTCTCGTCTACGAGGTGGGACAGATTATCGAGGCAGGCTCTGGATTGCGGTGGTGATACCCTGAATTTGAGCACCGAGATGGGCCGCATCGATCGCTTGCGTCGAAACAAGCGGCCTTCCGCCTGGAGCGATTGACGTCATGGGCCCCATTGTAATGAGGAGATCGTCCGTTCTTGCCCGGGTGGCGCCTAAGAATGTGCCGGACGGGTTGACGGTTACGGATACGAGCTTCCAAATCGGCGTGATACCGCCTGTCAAAGTCACGACGAACTGGACCTCGTGCGAGGTGGTGTCGAGAGGCCCACCTGATTTGAACGGATCGGATACCGTCTTCGGCGTTGACGCGAGCAGCCCCACGGTTTCGACCCACTCCTTGAGCTTCAGGTCGCTTTCGATCAGGATATCGCTGTAATGCTCGCATAGTTTCGGCTCTCGAGCGGGCAACCTATGAGTTTTCGGATCGAGCAAGTCCGCAAAGACAAAGTAGAAATTGACCGTCTCCGTACGGGTGGCATCGGCGGATAAAGAGCCGTTTGCGTTCAGCGAGAAGGTTCCTGGAGGCGTTACGAGCACGCTGGGACTGAGATTGCTTTGCTCTTCAACGATGATCTTGAGGGTCGCCTTCGCGCCCCATGTTGCAAGCCATCCGACGGGATTGGCGTCTTTCTCCTGATACTCCATGATGACGTCGTAGACGGCTTTGCCGAGCTCGCATTTCACCTGGTTTGCGATGCGATTGACAAAGATTCCCGTGTCGTAAGGCGACCGCGCCAGCGGATCGAACGCCGGTGTGACCCAACCACATGCGCTCAGGCCAACGGCGAAAAGCGTTAGAGCGATCATCGTCGCGACTCGGGTAAACATGGCATCCCCCACACCACCGCGCGCGCCGCAGAGCGCCGACCTGACGCTACCTTAGGATGAGGTATAGCTGAGGTAAAGCTCCAGCTGTCCGTTCGCTATTTCGCGAACGGAGATCGGGCGGACCTGAGCAAGGACCCGACGATCGTTACAGGGCCCAAGTTCCTAAGTCGCGACCGCGCCGCCGCTGGCGGCCTCGTTGCGGAAGGCGGCCGCGAACAGCGCGCGCGTGTAGTCCGACTTCGGATTCTTGAACAGTTCGACAGCCGCCCCCTCCTCGACCACCTTGCCGTCACGCATCACGATGAGATGGCTGGCCAGCGCTGCGACCACGCGCAGATCGTGCGAGATGAACATGTAGGTCAGGTCGTGCTTGCGCTGCAGCTCGCGCAACAGATCGACCATCTGCGACTGGAACAGCATGTCGAGCGCAGAGGTCGGCTCGTCCAGCACCACGAAGCTCGGCTCCAGCACCACGGCGCGCGCAATCGAGATGCGCTGGCGCTGGCCGCCGGAGAATTCATGCGGATAGCGGAAGCGTGTCTCAGGATCGAGCCCGACGTCCTTGAGCGCCTTGATCACGCGCGCCTCACGCTCCTCGTCCGACAGGTTCGGCTGGTGGACGCTCAAGCCCTCGGCGATGATGTCGCCGACCGACATGCGCGGGCTGAGTGAGCCGAAGGGATCCTGGAACACAACCTGCATGTCGCGGCGGAACGGACGGACGTCCTTGAACTTGAGGCCCTGAATGTTTCGGCCGAGAAACACGATCGGTCCATCCGACGAGATCAGCCGCAACAGCGCCAGCCCCAGCGTGGTCTTGCCGGAACCGGATTCGCCGACGACGCCGAGCGTCTCGCCCTTGCGCACCGCGATGCTGACGCCATCGACCGCCTTGATATGCCCCACGGTCGAGCGGAACAGGCCACGCTTGATCGGAAACCAGACCTTGAGATCCTTGGCCGACATCACTTCCGGCGCATTGGGTCGCGGCGGCGCCGGATCCGGCTTGGGCTCGGCCGCGAGCAGCGCCTTGGTGTAAGGATGTTTCGGCGTCGAAAAGACCTGCTCGACCGGGCCCTGCTCGACGATCTTGCCGCCATTCATGACGCAGACGCGATCGGCGATGCGGCGGACGATGCCGAGATCATGGGTGATGAACAGCAGGCTCATGCCGAGCCGGGCGCGGATGTCCGCGAGCAGCGTCAGGATCTGCGCCTGCACGGTGACGTCGAGCGCGGTGGTCGGCTCGTCGGCGATCAAGAGATCCGGCTCATTGGCGAGCGCCATCGCGATCATCACGCGCTGGCGCTGGCCGCCGGAGAGCTGGTGCGGATAGGAACCGAGCCGCGTCTCAGGCTCAGGGATGCCGACCTGTGTCAACAGTTCCAGCGTCCGCGCCCGTGCAGCGCTGTTCGACATCGGCCGGTGGAGGTGAATGATCTCGGTAATCTGCCGCTCGATCGTATGCAGCGGATTGAGCGAGGTCATGGGCTCCTGGAAGATGATGGAAATATCACTGCCGCGGATCTCCCGGATCTCCCGGTCGGACAGCGTGAGCAGGTCGCGCCCGTTGAAGCGGATGGTGCCTGACGGATGCGACGCCACCGGATAGGGCAGCAGCCTCAGGATCGACAGCGCGCTGACCGATTTGCCGGAGCCGGATTCGCCGACCAGCGCCACGCATTCCCCGCGCTTGATATCGAACGAGACGTGATCGACGGCGAGTGACGTCCGACCCTGCTGGTGGAACGTCACCGAGAGGTCCTCGACCGATAAGAGCAACGGGTTGATCGCGTCCATGCGTTTACCTGAAGGTCTTGCGCGGATCGAAGGCGTCGCGCACGGCTTCACCGATGAAGATCAGCAGCGACAGCATGACCGCCACCGAGAAGAAGCCGGTGAGCCCGAGCCACGGCGCCTGCACGTTGGCCTTGGCCTGGGACAGCAATTCGCCCAGCGAGGGAGAACCGGGCGGCAGACCAAAGCCGAGGAAATCGAGCGCGGTCAGCGTCATCACCGAGCTCGAGACGATGAAGGGCAGGAACGTCATGGTCGCGACCATCGCGTTCGGCAACAGATGGCGGACCATGATGACGGCGTTGGAGACGCCGAGCGCGCGCGCCGCCAGGATGTATTCAAAATTGCGGCCGCGCAAAAATTCCGCGCGCACCAATCCCACCAGCGACACCCAGGAAAACAACAGCATGATGCCGAGCAAGGTGAAGAAGCCGGGCACCAGCACCGCGGACAGGATCAGCAGCAGATAGAGGTAGGGAATCGCGTTCCAGATCTCGATGAAGCGCTGGAACAACAGATCGACCCAGCCGCCGAAATAGCCCTGCACGCCGCCGGCGGCGACCCCGATGATCGAGGAAAACAGCGTGAGCGTCAGGCCGAACAGCACCGAGATCCGGAAACCATAGATCAGGCGCGCCACGACGTCGCGGCCCTGGTCGTCGGTGCCGAGCCAGTTATATTCGAGATCGCGGCAGCTCTTCAGCCCCTTCTTCTCGACCACCGGCTTGCACTGCGCTTCCGTCAGCATCCAGGTCGGCGGCGATGGCGCCGGGGTCGGCAGATCGAGGTTGTGGGTGTCGTAGGAGTAACGGATCAGCGGCCAGAGGATGGTGCCGCCCTTCGCCGCGATCAGCTTCTGCAGGTAAGGATCGCGATAATCGGCCTCGGTCTCGAAGTCACCGCCGAACGCCGTCTCCGGATAGGACACGAAGGCCGGCCAATACAGATGACCGTCGAACTTGATCAGGAACGGACGGTCATTCGCGATCAATTCGGCGAACAGGGAGACGAAAAACAGAACCAGGAAGATCCAGAACGACCAGTAGCCGCGCTTGTTCGCCTTGAAGTTCTGCCAGCGCCGCTGATTCAAAGGTGAGGGACGGAAGCGCTGCCGCGTCGGCGGCACGGCTTCGCCGAGCGGCTCCCGCGTCGTGGTCTCGACCGGTGGCGGAGCGACCAGCGTCATCAGACCTCCCGCGCCTCGAAATCGATCCGGGGATCGATCCACATGTAAGTGAGATCGGAAAGGAGATTCACGACGAGGCCGACCAGTGAGAAGATATAGAGCGTGCCGAACACGACCGGATAGTCCCGGTTCAATACGCTCTCGAACGACAGCAGCCCGAGCCCGTCGAGCGAAAAGATGGTCTCGATCAGCAGCGAACCGGAGAAGAAGGCGCTGATGAACGCCCCCGGAAAGCCCGCGATCACGATCAGCATGGCGTTGCGGAAGACGTGATTATACAGCACCTGCCGCTCGCTGCAGCCTTTTGCCCGCGCCGTCATCACATATTGCTTGCGGATCTCGTCCAGGAACGAGTTCTTGGTCAGCAGGGTCATGGTGGCGAAGGCGCCGAGCGCCATGGAGACCAGCGGCAGCGTGAGGTGCCAGAAATAATCAGTGATCTTCCAGTACCAGGGCAAGGTCGCCCAGTAATCCGAGGTGAGCCCGCGCAGCGGGAAGATGTTCAGGAACGATCCGCCGGCAAGCAGGATGATCAGGAGGATCGCGAACAGAAAGCCGGGAATCGCAAAGCCGACGATGATGACGGCCGAGGTCCAAGTATCGAAGCGACTGCCGTCCTGCACCGCCTTGCGGATGCCGAGCGGAATCGAAATCAGATAGGTCAGCAGCGTCATCCAGATGCCGAGCGACATCGACACCGGCAGCTTCTCCTTGATCAGCTGGATCACGCTGACGTCGCGGAAATAGCTCTTGCCGAAATCGAAGCGCGCGAAATTCCACACCATCAGCGCGAAGCGTTCCGGCGCCGGCTTGTCGAAGCCGAACTGCTTTTCGAGGTTCTTGATGAAGGCGGGATCGAGCCCCTGCGCGCCGCGATATTTGGAATTGACCGCATCGGCGGCGGCGCCGATCTGGCCTTGGCCACGGGCGCCGAAATCACCGCCTCCGCCGGAGATGCGCGAGGTGCCGCCGGTGTCGGCGCCGGTGAGTTGCGCGATGACGCGCTCGACCGGGCCGCCGGGCGCAAACTGCACGACGACGAAGGAGACGAACAGGATCCCGAACAAGGTCGGGATCATCAGGAGAATGCGGCGGGCGATGTAAGCGGCCATGGATTATTTCGTCTGCTCGAGCTTGGCCGCCTTGGCGGCGTCAAACCACCACATGTCCGGCACGCCGGCTGCCTGCGCGTATTTCGGCAGCCTGGCCGGATGGTCGAACTCGTCCCAATAGGCGATCGGATGGGTCGAGCGGTACCATTGCGGGACCCAATAACGCCCGGCCCGGAAGACACGATCGATCGCGCGGCAGGCCGCCGTCAGCTCGGCACGGTTTTCGGCCGCGATCGCCTTCTCGACCAGCGCGTCCATCGCAGGACTGACGATGCCCGCAAGGTTGTAGGAGCCCTTGGTCGAAGCCTCCTTCGAGCCGAAATACGGACGCAGGCTGTCGCCAGGGGTCGCCGACATCGAGAGCCGCTCCATGGCGATGTCGAAATCGAAGTCCTCGACGCGGGCACGAAATTGCACGGCATCGACGATGCGCAAACTGGCATCGATGCCGAGCTGCTGAAGGTTCTTGATGAAAGGCCCGTGGTGCGGCTGGAGCCCCACCTCATCGACCAGGAATTCGACGCTGAAGCGCTCGCCGTTGGGCAAGTAGCGCTTGCCGTCCTTGACCGTCAGCCCGGCTTCATTCAGCAGCTGCTGCGCCTTGCGCAGCAGGGTGCGGTCCTGGCCCGAGCCGTCTGAGACCGGCGGCACGAACGGCGATCCGAACACCTCGTCCGGCACCTGGCCGCGGAACGGCTCCAGCAGCTTCAGCTCTTCCGGCGAGGGCGGGCCCTCGGCGACCATGTCCGTATTCTGGAACGGCGAGACCAGGCGCGTATAGGCGCCGTACATGATGGTCTTGTTGGTCCATTCGAAATCGAAGGCGTAATTGAAGGCCTCGCGCACGCGCGGATCCTTGAACTTGTCGCGGCGGGTGTTCATGAACCAGCCCTGCCCTCCGGACGGCATCTCGTCCGGCAAGGTCTCGCGCTTGACGCGGCCGTCCTTCACGGCGGCGAAATCATAGCGCGTCGCCCAGATCCGGGCGGTGAACTCCTCGCGATAGAGATAGTTCTTGCCGGAAAAGCCTTCATAAGCGACGTCGCGATCGCGATAGAATTCGTAGCGGACCACGTCGAAATTGTAGCTGCCGCGGCAGACCGGCAGATCGGCTGCCCACCAGTCCTTGACCCGCTCATATTCGACGAAGCGGTTGATCTCGTATTTGCCGACTTTGTACGGCCCGCTGCCGAGCGGCACCTCGATCGTGGATTCCTCGAACGGATGCGCGGCATAATAGGTCTTGGAGAAGATCGGCAGGCTCGCGACATAGAGCGGCACGTCGCGGGCGCGATCCTTGGCGAAGGTCACGACCACGGTCGCGGCGTCCAGCGCCTCGGCCTTCTCCATGAAGCGCAGCTGCGTGACGATCAGCGCGTGGCCTTTTTCCTTGAGCGTGGTCAGCGACCACGCGACGTCCTGCGCCGTGATCTTCGAGCCGTCGTGGAAGCGCGCCTCGGGCCGCAGCGTGAAGCGATAGGACAGCTTGTCCGGCGAGATCGCCACCGACTTGGCCGCATAACCATACATCGCGTCCGGCTCGTCGGACGCCGACGCCATCAGCGACACGAAGGTCATGTTCATGCCCTGCGCGCCTTCGCCCTTCATGATGTAGGCGTTGAAGGAGTTGAAGGTGAAATAGGACTGGTTGTTGGACCTGGTCGTCGGGATGAACGAGAACAGGCCGCCTTTCGGCGCATCCGGATTGACGTAGTCGAAGTGATGAAAGTCGGCCGGATATTTCAGGTCGCCGAACGCCGACATGCCGTGGGATTCGGTCTCACCCTCGCTTGCAATGACGGGTCGCAGGACGCCAGCGCTCAGTGCGCCCAGACCAACGCCGAGCACACGCCGGCGCGACAATGGGAGCCGATGAAGCAGCCGGCTCAAGAGCGACCACCCGTCTTCGCGGCCTTCTCGGCATCCCACCACCAGATATCCGGAAAACCGGACAAGCCATACTTGGGAAGCTTCTCGGGATGGCCGAACCTATCCCATCGCGCGGTCCGCACCTTCGGGTAGTTCCATTGCGGAACCACGTAGTGGTTCCACAACAGCACGCGATCGAGCGCGCGCGTCGATGCGATCAGGTCATCGCGGCTCTTGGCGTAGATCACCTGGTCGATCAGCTTGTCGACGGCCGGATTCTTGATGCCGATGTAATTCTCCGAACCGTTGGAGTCGGCCGCCTGCGACCCCCAATATTCGCGCTGCTCGTTGCCGGGCGACAGCGACTCGCCCCAGGAGTGGATGGCCAGCACGTCGAAATCACGATTGCGCAGGCGATTTTCGTACTGGATCGCGTCGACGGCGCGGACAGAAACCGAACAGCCGAGCCGCTCGAGCGAGGGTTTGTAGAACAGCGCGACCCGCTCATAGGCCGGACTTTCGGTCAGAGTGAGCAGCTCGATACTCAGGGGCTGACCGGTCTTGGCGCTGATGAGCTTGCGCTCCCGTATCTCATAGCCCGCCTCCTTCAAGAGGCGCTGGGCCTCCAGCAGGTTGCGCCTGACAGCCTCGGGGCTACCGCCCACGGGATTGCTGTATTCGGTCGTAAACACCTCTGCCGGCACCTCGGCGCGGACCGTTTCCAGAATTTCCAGCTCACGCCCTTGCGGAAGCCCCGAAGATGCAAGCTCCGTCCCGTCGAAGTAGCTCGATATCCGCTTATAAGCGCCGTAGAAGAGCTGCTTGTTCATCTCCTCGAAATCGAACGCGAAATTGAGCGCCCGACGGACACGCGGATCCTTGAACTGATCGCGACGGATGTTCGGCACGAATGCCTGCATCACGCCGGAGCTGCGGTTTGGAAACTCCTCCAGCACTACGCGCTTGTCCTTGGCTGCCGGGAAGTCGTAGGCCGTCGCCCAATCCTTCGCAGAGCTCTCAGTTCGCCAATCGCATTGGTCGCCCTTGAATGCCACCAGTGCCACCCCACTGTCCCGCACGTAGTCGTAGCGATAGGTCTCGAAGTTGAACCGCCCGACATTGACGTTCAGATCGCGTCCCCAATAATTCTCGACCCGCTGGAGCACGATGGAACGTCCGGCATCGAATTCCTTGACGCGATACGGACCGGATCCGAGCGGCGGCTCCAGCGTAGTCGCGGAGATGTCGCGCTTCCGACCGTTGCTGTCAGTGCCTTCCCACCAATGTTTCGGCAGGACCGTCAGCTCACCGACGATCTGGGGCAGTTCGCGATTGCCCGGAGCATCGAAGGTGAACTTCACGTCGCGCTCGCCGATGGCCTCGGCGCCGACGACATGCTTGTAGTAGGCGCTGTAGCGCGGGTGGAAGGTCTTGAAGGACTGCAGCGAGAAGATCACGTCGGCCGGCGTGACGGGCTTTCCGTCGTTCCATTTGGCGTCGGCGCGCAGCCGGTAGATGACCCAGGAGAAGTCGTCGGGATGCTGCGCCGCTTCGGCCAGCAATCCGTACTCGGTGGCCGGCTCGTCGAGAGATCGTGCCGTCAAACTCTCGTAGATGTAGCCTGTGCCGACAGCGATCGAGCCCTTCACGCCGGCGATGACCGGATTGAAATTGTCGAACGTTCCGACCGGCGCCAGCCGCACCACGCCGCCTTTCGGCGCGTCCGGATTGACATAGTCGAACCGCTTGAAGTCGGGCGGATATTTGACGTCACCGAACAGGGACAGCGCGTGACGCCAGGCTGGCTCGCTGGCCGATTGGGCCTGAGCCGCGGTGGTGAAGGCCGGAAGGCTCGCGGTGGCCCCGAGCGCCGGGGTCATCGCGGCCAAGGCGCTGCTCTTGAGAAGCTGTCGTCGGGTAATCGCCAAATGAGGGGTCCTTTGCAGAGAGCCTTATGCAGAGAGCCTTGGCCGACACGCGAGGGGATCGCGGTCAACCGGCATTGCGCTCCAGTGTAGTGAGCTTCGTCAGTCCGGAAAACACAGTCCGATGATCCGGTCCGGGTTCCATTCAGAGCGCAATATACGGCAAGGATTCGGCAAATAACGTTGCTTTTTCCTCATGATATCAGGTTGTGAACGGGGCCGCTGCGGCGAAAGGTCCCAAACCGCCCCGAAGCCTCTCCGATACGAAAACGGCCAGGCAAGGCCTGGCCGTCAACGTCACTGGATGCGGGAAGGTCCACGCGAGGGATTACTTGGCCGCGGTGGGCAGCGGCGCCGGGTTGTCCGACAGCGAGTTGAGATAGGCGAGCACGTCGGCCCGCTCGCTGTCCTTCTGGACGCCGGCAAACCCCATCACGGTGCCCGGGACGAAGCCCTTGGGGTTGGCGATGAACTGGTTGAGGTCGTCGATGGTCCAGGTGCCGCCCTTGGCCTTCATGGCCGCCGAGAAGTTGAAGCCGTTGCGGCCTTCACCCTTGTGATCGCCGACGATACCGTAAAGGTTCGGACCGACGCGATTGGGGCCGTTCTTCTCGAAAGTGTGACAGGCCGCGCACTTCTTGGCCGCCGCTTCACCCTTCTGGACCGAAGCGGTCTGCAGCAGCTTCTCGATCGGCTCGGCCGCAGCGGGAGCCGCGGCTTCCTTAGCCCCGCCTGCGGTCTCCTTGACGGCAATCTCGAAGCCCGGCTTTTCCGGCAGTTTGGGCGCAAACAGCGCATTGGCGGTGAAGCTCGTCACGAGCAGAACGAGACAGGTGGCCAGCACGGCCCCGAGAATCTTATTGAGTTCGAAGGAGTCCATTGTGGCGTCAGGCTCCGCGGGCAAATTTCATCGTTGGGCCGCAGTCGCGGCCAATGGTCGCCGACAAGGAATCGAGCCTTCGCGCCGCCCCCTTCGGCAGAAGTGAGATATCGGTTTGCCCGTGCTCTGGCAACCCGTATAAGCGGCCCGTCGTTCGGCCCTCCACCAAGCCGGACCGCATGTTGCGACCCTTTCCGACCTGCCGTTTCAGAATGACCGATTCCCGCACCTTGGTGCTGATCCCCGCTCGCATGGCCTCGACCCGTCTGCCGGGCAAGCCGCTGATGGATATCGGCGGGCTGCCGATGATCGTGCACGTGCTCCGGCGTGCCCAAGAGGCTGCCATCGGCCGCGTGGCGGTGGCGACCGACACGCCTGAGATCGCGGCAGCCGTGACGGCCGAAGGCGGCGAGGTGGTGATGACCAGGCCCGATCATCCCTCGGGCTCGGACCGGGTCTACGAGGCGCTGTGCAAGCTCGACCCCGAGCGCCGGGCCGAGATCGTGGTGAACCTGCAAGGCGATTTCCCCACCATCGACCCGCAGAACATCCGCGATGTGCTGCCACCGTTGGCCGACCCTGCCGTCGACATCGCAACGCTGGCGGCGCAGATCCATACCGAGGAAGAGAGCCTCAACCCCAACGTCGTGAAAGCGGTCGGCTCGCCGCTGGGCGGCCGCCGGCTGCGCGCGCTCTATTTCACCCGGGCCACCGCGCCCCATGGCGAGGGACCCCGCTACCATCATATCGGCCTCTACTCCTATCGCCGCGCGGCGCTGGAGCGCTTCGTCAGCCTGCCGCCTTCCGCGCTCGAACTGCAGGAAAAGCTGGAGCAGCTCCGGGCGCTCGAAGCCGGCATGCGGATCGACATTACCCTCGTCGATTCGGTGCCGCGGGGCGTCGATACCCCGGCCGATCTCGAAACCGCGCGACGGCTGCTGTCCAAGATCTGATCTGTTAGAAGGCCCTCATGAGCAAGATCCTGAAAATCGCGTTCCAGGGCGAGCCGGGAGCCAATTCCCACATCGCCATTTCCGAAGCCTATCCGAGCGCCGAAGCGGTCCCCTGCGCCACCTTCGAGGACGCGCTGTCCGCGATCTCCTCCGGCGAGGCCGATCTCGGCATGATCCCGATCGAGAATTCGGTCGCGGGCCGGGTCGCCGACATCCATCATTTGCTGCCCGCCTCTGGCCTCTACATCATCGGCGAATGGTTTCTGCCGATCCGCCATCAGCTGATGGGCATCAAGGGCGCCAAGCTCGCCGACATCAAGACGGTCGAAAGCCACGTCCATGCCCTCGGCCAGTGCCGCCGCATCATTCGCCAGCTCGGCATCCGTTCGATCGTGGCCGGCGACACTGCCGGAAGCGCCCGCATCATCGCCCAGCGCGGCGACAAGAGCGCCGCCGCGATCGCCTCACGGCTCGCCGCCGAGATCTATGGCCTCGACATCCTCGCCGAGGACGTCGAGGACGAGGCCCACAACACCACCCGTTTCGTGGTGCTGGCGCGCGAGCCGCAATGGGCCGAGCAGAACTCCGGTCCGCTGGTCACCACTTTTGTTTTCCGCGTCCGCAACCTTCCGGCAGCGCTGTACAAGGCGCTCGGCGGCTTCGCCACCAACGGCGTCAACATGACCAAGCTCGAAAGCTACATGGTCGACGGCAATTTCTTCGCCACGCAATTCTACGCCGACGTCGACGGCCACCCCGAGGACAAGGGCCTCGCCTTTGCGCTGGAAGAGCTGAAATTCTTCTCGCGCGAATTCCGCATCATCGGCGTCTACCCTGCGCATCCGTTCCGGGCGACCTTCAGCGAGAAGCAGGAGTAATGCTCAGCTGATAGACACCAGCCCGTCATTCCGGGGCGCGCATGCAATGCGCGAGCCCGGAATCTCGAGCTTGGCTTGCATTCTTTTGCAACAGATCTGGATTCCGGGTTCGAGGCCTACGGCCTCGCCCGGAATGACTGTGAGTTCGGCCATCACGCCGCGGCCTTCTCCAATCCGAACGCCTCCGCCAGCAGGCTGTAGGAGCGCTTGCGCGCCTCGTGGTCGAACACGGCGGTGATCACCATCAGCTCGTCCGCCTGGCTCGTCGCGATCATCGGATCGAGTTTGGCCCGCACCGTCGCCGGCGAGCCGACGAACAGCCGCGAGCGGTTACGCGCGATCGAGGCGCGCTCGGCCTCCGTATACGGATAGGCCGCGGCCTCCTCCGGGCTCGGCAGCGGCAGGTATTCGCCGCGGTCGCGCCTGAGACGATTCAGATCCATGGATGACGCCAGCCGCTCCGCCTCCGCGTCGGTGTCCGCGGTCACGACGGCCACGGCCAGGATCGCATGCGGCTCGCTGCGCCAGCGCGACGGCTGAAAATGGGCGCGATAATTCGTCATCGACGTGATCGCGTCATGGCTGGCGAAATGATGCGCGAAGGCAAAACCCATCCCGACCTGTGCGGCGAGCTCGCTCGAATAGTCGCTGGAGCCGAGCAGCCAGATCGGCGGCAGCGGGGTGTCGTCCGGCATCGCGATCACCTTGTGATAGGGATGGCCGGCGGGAAATTCGCGCGTCTCCCACAAGGTCAATTCGTGCAGCCGCTCCAGGAAGTCGTCGCCCTCGCGGCGGTCGAGCCGGCTGCGCAGCGCGTAAGCCGTCGTGCCGTCGGTGCCGGGCGCGCGGCCGAGGCCCAAATCGATACGACCGGGAAACAGCGCCTCCAGCATCTTGAAGCGCTCGGCCACGACCAGCGGCGCGTGGTTGGGCAGCATCACCCCGCCGGAGCCCACCCGGATGCGCTTCGTGACCGCCGCGATCTGCCCGATCATCACGTCCGGCGCCGGGCTCGCGACCGACGCCAGGCTGTGGTGCTCGGCGAGCCAATAGCGGACGTAACCGAGCTCATCGACATACCGCGCCAGATCGATGCTGTTGCGGAGCGCCGCGGCCGGCTTGGTCGCGGTGGTGGTAACGGAGAGGTCGAGGACTGAAAGCGGGATCATGGCTCAAAAACTCGCGCGCGTGAGCCGATAAGGTAGTGGGCAGCGGGCGCCCGACAAAGAGGGCCGTCCCACGGGTCAGGGCTGTGGCGCTAGGATAGCTCGGCAGGACGCATAGGCAGGACGCATAGTGGGACATTTCTTCTTGTATACATAAACCATGTAATTCTACCCAACGATAAAGTTAGCCGCAATCTGCTAGATTCGGCGAAATTCAGCCAATCTCTCTCAAAAATACTCATTTTTTTGCCCAACAAGCTAAGCTATAGATCTTCAATTTACGCCAAAATAAAAGAATATCGTGGGCAATTTCCCACGTACGGTGGGCTATTTGCTGCAATGCATTTCGCTTATCTTACCTCCCCAGCGAGCCGGTGGGGCTCTTGATCTGACATTTACTACGCGGAATCCGGAGTCTGCGCTGCCATGACCGAGCTTTCGACGCCGATCTCGAACGGACATGCCGGGCTGCCACGGCCAAGGATCTCGTTCGAGTTCTTCCCGCCGAAGACCGGGGAGATGGAAAAGACGCTGTGGGCTTCGATCGAGCGGCTGGCGCCGCTCGAGCCGAACTTCGTGTCGGTGACCTATGGCGCGGGCGGCTCGACCCGTGAGCGCACGCACGCCACCATCGCCCGCATCCTCAAGGAAACCAGCCTGCTGCCTGCCGCGCATCTCACCTGCGTCGGCGCATCCCGCGGCGAGATCGATGAAATCGTCGACCGCTATTACGAAGTGGGCGTCCGCCACATCGTGGCGTTGCGCGGCGATCCACCCGGCGGCATCGGTACGCCCTATTACACCCATGCCGACGGCTATCAGACCTCGCCGGAACTGATCGCCGGCATCAAGCGGCGCCATCCCGACATCGAGATCTCGGTCTCGGCCTATCCAGAGAAGCACCCGGAGAGCCCGACCTTCGATGCCGATATCGACATGCTGAAAGCAAAGGTCGATGCCGGCGCGACGCGCGCGATCACCCAGGTGTTCTTCGACAACGACCTCTATCTCCGCTACCTCGACCGCGTCCGCGCCCGCGGCATCGATATCCCGATCGTGCCGGGCATCATGCCGATGCACAATTTCAAGCAGGCGCGCGGCTTCGTCACCCGGGCCGGCACCACCGTGCCGGACTGGCTTGCGGAAAAGTTCGACGGCCTCGATGACGATCCTGAAACGCGCAAGCTGGTCGCGGCGACCGTCGCGGCCGGCCAGGTGCAAAAGCTCGCCAAGCAGGGCGTCGACACCTTCCATTTCTACACCATGAACCGCGCCGACCTCGTGTTCGCGATCAGCCATCTGCTCGGCATCCGCCCGAAGCTCGCCAAGAAAGTCGCCGCCTGATGTCCGTTCCGACCTCTCCCAAGGAATCCGCAAAGCGCACCGCCTTTCTTGCCGCCGCCCGCGAGCGCATTCTGATCCTCGACGGCGCCATGGGCACGATGATCCAGGCGCTGCAGTTCGACGAGGCCGCCTTCCGCGGCGAACGCTTCAAGGACTTCCATCGCGACCTCCGTGGCAACAACGACCTGTTGATCCTGACGCAGCCTGACGCGATCGAGGACATCCACGCCGCCTACTTGCGTGCCGGCGCCGACATCGTCGCCACCAACACCTTCTCTGCCACGTCGATCGCGCAAGCCGATTACGACCTCAGCGACATCATCTATGAGCTGAACCGCGAGGGCGCGCGTCTGGCGCGCAACGCCGCGCAACGCGTATCGGCCGAGGACGGCAAGCCGCGTTTCGTCGCCGGCGCCATGGGCCCGACCAACCGTACCGCCTCGATCTCGCCCGATGTCGCCAATCCCGGCTACCGCGCCGTGACCTTCGACGATTTGCGGCTGGCCTATGGCGAACAGGCACGCGGGCTGCTGGACGGCGGCGCCGACCTCCTGCTGGTCGAGACCATCTTCGACACGCTCAATGCCAAGGCCGCGCTCTATGCCATCGCCGAGCTCTGCGATGAACGCGGCATCGATGTGCCGGTTATGATCTCCGGCACCATCACCGACAAGTCCGGCCGCCTGCTGTCGGGCCAGTTGCCGGAGGCGTTCTGGAATTCGGTGCGGCATGCCAAGCCGGTCACGATCGGCTTCAACTGCGCGCTCGGCGCCGAGGATCTGCGCGCCCATATCGCCGATATCGGCCGCGTCGCCGGCACGCTGGTCTGCGCCTATCCGAACGCCGGCCTGCCCAACGAGTTCGGCCAGTACGACGAGACGCCGGACTACATGGCGCGGCTGATCGGCGAGTTCGCCCGCGACGGCCTCGTCAACATCGTTGGCGGCTGCTGCGGCACCACGCCGGACCATATTGCAGCCATCGCCGCCGCGGTCGCTCCGCACAAGCCGCGCGTGGTGCCCGAGATCCCACCGCGGCTGCGGCTGTCCGGCCTCGAGCCGTTCGAGCTGACGCCCGCCATCCCGTTCGTCAATGTCGGCGAGCGTACCAACGTCACCGGCTCGGCGAAATTCCGCAAGCTGATCACCGCCGGCGACTACACCGCGGCGCTTCAGGTCGCCCGCGACCAGGTCAATAACGGCGCTCAGGTCATCGACGTCAACATGGACGAGGGCCTGTTGGATTCGGAAGCCGCGATGCGGACTTTCCTCAATCTCGTCGCGGCCGAGCCGGACATCGCCCGCGTGCCCGTCATGGTCGATTCCTCGAAATTCCACGTGATCGAGGCCGGGCTGAAATGCGTCCAAGGCAAGCCGGTGGTGAACTCGATCTCGCTGAAAGAGGGCGAGGAGAAGTTCATTCATGAGGCCAAGATCGCTCGCCGCCACGGCGCCGCCGTCGTCGTGATGGCGTTCGACGAGACAGGTCAGGCCGACACCTATCAGCGCAAGACCGAGATCTGCGCCCGAGCTTACAAGATTCTGACCGAGACCATCGGCTTCCCGCCGGAAGATATCATCTTCGATCCCAACATCTTCGCGATCGCCACCGGCATCGAGGAGCACAATAATTACGGTGTCGACTTCATCGAAGCCACGCGCTGGATCAGGCAGAACCTGCCGCATGCGCATGTCTCGGGCGGCGTCTCCAACCTGTCCTTCTCGTTCCGCGGCAATGAGCCGGTGCGCGAAGCGATGCATTCGGTGTTCCTGTATCATACCATCAAGGCCGGCATGGACATGGGCATCGTCAATGCCGGGCAGATGATCGTCTATGACGACATCGATCCCGAGCTGCGCCAGGTTTGCGAGGACGTCGTGCTCAACCGCGACCCCGGCGCCGCCGAGCGCTTGCTGGCGCTGGCCGAGAAATTCCGCGGGCAAGGCAAGCAGACCAAGGAGGCCGATCTCGCCTGGCGCGAGTGGCCGGTCGACAAGCGCCTCAGCCACGCGCTGGTGCACGGCATCACCGAGTTCATCGAACAGGACACCGAAGAGGCGCGCGCGGCAGCAACCCGTCCGCTCGACGTGATCGAAGGCCCGCTGATGGCCGGCATGAACGTGGTCGGCGACCTCTTCGGCGACGGCAAGATGTTCCTGCCGCAGGTCGTCAAATCTGCCCGCGTCATGAAGCAGGCTGTGGCCTATCTGATGCCATTCATGGAGGCCGAGAAGGCTGCCAACAAGGGCGTTGCCGCCGAACGCTCCAACGCCGGCAAGATCGTGCTCGCGACCGTGAAGGGCGACGTGCACGACATCGGCAAGAACATCGTCGGCATCGTGCTCCAGTGCAACAATTTCGAGGTGATCGATCTCGGCGTGATGGTGCCGGCGGCGAAAATCATCGAGACCGCCAAGGCCGAGAAGGCCGACATCGTCGGGCTGTCGGGCCTGATCACGCCCTCGCTGGACGAGATGGCTTATCTCGCCTCGGAGATGGAGCGGCAGAACCTGAACGTACCGCTGCTGATCGGCGGCGCGACGACCAGCCGCGTGCACACGGCTGTGAAGATCGACCCGAATTATCGCAATGGTCCGGTCGTCCATGTGAATGACGCCAGCCGCGCGGTCGGCGTCGCCTCCTCGCTTTTGTCGCCCGAGCGGAAGGTCGCCTATGCGGCCGATGTCCGCAGCGAGTATGAGAAGATCGCGGCCGCGCATCTGCGCGGCCAGGCCGACAAGAGGCGGCTGTCGCTCGCTCATGCCCGCGCCAACGCGCCGAAGATCGACTTTGTCAAGGCGCGGCCGGTGAAGCCGACCTTCCTGGGCGTGAAGAGCTTTGCCGATTACGACATCGCCGAGCTCGTGCCCTATATCGACTGGACGCCGTTCTTCCAGACCTGGGAGCTCGCCGGCCGCTTCCCCGCCATTCTCGATGACGCCAAGGTCGGCGAGGCCGCAGGCGCGCTCTATGACGATGCGCGAAAAATGCTGGACCGCATCGTCAAGGAGAAGTGGTTCACCGCGCGCGCCACGATCGGCTTCTGGCCGGCGAACGCTGTCGGTGACGACGTCGTGCTTTATGCCGACGAGAGCCGTGCCAAGCCGATCGCGACGCTGCACACGCTGCGCCAGCAGCTCGAGAAGCGCGAAGGACGCTTCAACACTGCGCTGTCCGACTTCATCGCGCCGGCCGCCTCCGGCGTGCCCGATTATATCGGCGGCTTCGTCGTCACTGCGGGGATCGGCGAAGACGTGGTTGCCGACCGCTTCAAGAACGCCAATGACGACTACTCCTCGATCCTGGTCAAGGCGCTGGCCGACCGGCTCGCCGAAGCCTTTGCCGAGCGCATGCACGCGCGCGTCAGGCGCGAGTTCTGGGCCTATGCGCCGGACGAAGCTCTCTCGAATGACGAACTGATATTGGAGAAGTATCAGGGCATCCGCCCCGCGCCGGGCTATCCCGCGCAGCCCGATCACACCGAGAAGGCGACGCTGTTCGAGCTGCTGGACGCGGAGAGGAATGCCGGGGTCAAGCTGACCGAGAGCTTCGCGATGTGGCCGGGTTCGTCGGTGTCGGGACTTTATTTTTCGCATCCCGAAAGCTTCTATTTCGGCGTCGGCAAGATCGAGCACGACCAAGTCGAGGATTACGCCGCGCGCAAGGGCATGAGCGTGGCCGAGATCGAGCGCTGGCTGGCGCCGATCCTCAACTACATCCCATCGCAGGTCGCAGGTTCGAACAGCGCCGCCGCAGCTGCCGCCCCATCCGGAGCCGCCGCGCCCGTTGCCGCCAACGACGAAGCCGCAGCAAGCGCCGCGAACGGCCTCGCCTCGCATCCGCAAGGGTGCACCTGTGCCGTGCATCTCGCCTGGCGCAAGAAAGCGGTCGGCGCGAAGTAATTAGTTCTTCGCATCATCCGCCAGACCCCAAGGCCGCAGCTCCGCCCTGTGCTGTCATGCCCCGCTTCAAGCGAGGCATCCAGCACGCGCAGCCTCTCGACCGATCACCACCGTCTCGGAATACTGGATCGCCGGCCGTCGCGGGCGATGACAGTCTTATTACTATCGCGAGCCGTAACAACTCGCATAGTCTCTCCTGCCTGGCTCGATCGGACGAGGCACATCCATGAAATTCTATTCCTTCTGGCGATCGCTGGCGAGTTTTCGGGTGCGCATTGCGCTCAATATCAAGAACGTGGCGCACGACGTCGTGTTCGTCGACATCGACAAGCAGGAGCATCGCGGCAACGACTACGCCGGTGTCAATCCGCAGATGGCGCTGCCTTCGCTGGTGCTCGACGACGGCACCGTGCTGTTCCAGTCGCTCGCGATCCTCGAATATCTCGAAGAGACCTATCCCGCGCCGGCACGGCTGCCCGCTGACGCCGCCGGTCGCGCCCGCGTGCGCGGGCTTGCTGCGATGGTCGCCTGCGATGCCCATCCGCTGACCGTGCCGCGCGTCCAGCGTTATCTGACCGAGACGCTCAAGATCAGCAACGAGCAGAAGGCGGCATGGCTGCGGCACTGGGCGGCCGAGACGTTAAGCGCCTTGGAGGCGCAGCTCGCCGATCATCCCGCGACCGGGTCTTACGCGCATGGCGAGGGGCCGACGATCGCCGACATCTGCCTGGTCGGCCACGTCACCTTCGCGATGAACCAGAGCATCGATATGGCGCCCTATCCGACCGTGACGCGCATCTTCGAAACCGCGATGGCGCTGCCGGCCTTCGCGGCTGCACATCCGCTGGCGCAACCGGATACGCCGGAGGCGATGCGGCGGAAGATGTAGGCCGCTTGCCTGCCTGCTCGCAAAGGCAGGCGCGGTGTCCCTCCGGCCAAGGAAGGATCAGATCGAGCTTGCAGCAGCCTCCGGAGTCGTCAATCCCCGCTCGGCGGCACGAGCGGCTGCACGATCTCGCAAAACGCCGGCAGGGCCTCGCAGCGGGCTGCGTGCGCCGCCAGCGCCGGATAGCGGCTGCCATCGAACAGATGCGGATGCGCCTCAGTGGTGAAGCGCAGCACACAGGCCACCGCGATATCGGCGTGACCGATGCGTTCGCCATACCACCACGGCGTCGTGACCGATGCGCGCTCCGTCTCCAACGCCGCGAGCACACCTGCGATCTGCGCCTCGCAACGCTCGACCCATAGCTTCAGCTGGTCCTTGCGCAGCACGCGCTCATAGACCAGGCTGACCGCCTTGTCGCCGAGACCCGTCGCCAGCGCGACCGTGCGCAGCTGCCTCCGCCGATCGGCGCCGCGGCTCGCCAGCATCGCCCTCTCCGGCCCGACGGTTTCGTCGAGATGGTCGAGGATCGCAGCGGAATCGATCAGCGCTTCGCCGCTGTCGAGTACCAGCACCGGTACCCGCAGCAACGGATTGTATTGTGCGATCTTGTCGGCGTCCCCGAAGGTGGACCACGGCCGATGCTCGAACGGGAGGCCGTAAAGCTTCAGCGCGATCGCGCTGCGGCGGACGAAGGGCGAGTCGTATTGGCCGATCAAGAACATGAATGTCACCTCCTCATGCCATTGAAACGAGTTTCACCGACGATATCATCTGTTATCGGAGCGATGGACTATGACAGGGAGCTTGGCTGGAATGCGAAGCAATCCGTTCATGAGTGCCGGAAACGCGATCGCATCTCACTTCCGTGTTTGGAAGACCGTCGCCCCAGCGGTGCGATCCCGCTCCGGCGATTATGCTGAGGCCTATCAGCGCAGCCGTTCCAAAATTGGTCTGCCCTGCCATGGAAACGGCCAATCGATGGCGTTGATCGACTCTGGCTGCGCCCCAGCCGCCCTCCCACCGCGCCATCCCCGATGGTGCCGGTGACTTCCACAGTGCAACGCTTCGACGTGGACTTCATTTCCCGAAACGGATGAAATGGATCAAAATCGATGGTTCGCAGTCCATGTCGCTGAGATTCAGGCTCGCTTCCCGAAACCTGTTTCATGACCGGCTGAGATTCGTGGCGACGATCGTCGGCATCGTCTTTTCCATCGTGCTCGTGACGCTGCAAATGGGCCTCTATGTCGGCTTCCGGCGCACGGTCACTACCATGATCGATCATTCGGCAGCCAATCTTTGGATCGTGCCGGCCGGCACCAAATGTTTCGAGGATCCGTCGCTGCTGGACGAACGTCAGCGATTTCGAGCGCTGGCGATCGACGGCGTGGTCGAAGCCGCTCCCCTTGTGATCGGTTACGCCCAGTGGCGGCTGCCCAATGGCACCACGACACCTGTCTTCGTGGTCGGTTCCGAACTGCAAGGGCTGGGATTGCATCCGTGGAACGTGGTCGCCGGCCGCACCGACGACCTCGCAATTCCCGGCGCCGTGGCCATCGACCAATCCTATTTCGATCGGCTCGGCGTCAGGGGACCGGGCGAAAACGCCGAAATTCGCGATCAGGCCGTGCAGGTGGCGGCGGTGACCAGGGGCATCCGCTCGTTCACGACGACGCCCTATGTCTTCACCGATGTCAATCGCGCACGCGCCTACACTGGAACATCGCAGCAAAAGGCGTCTTATCTCCTGGTGCGGCTGTCTCCCGAGGCCGACATCAACCGGGTCAGACAGGATTTGCGCGCAAGCCTTTCCGACGTGGAGGTCCTGACCTCGGGCGAATTTCGCAACCGCAGCAGGTCGTTCTGGCTATTCGGAACCGGCGCCGGCGCCGCGCTGTTCGCAGGCGCCCTGCTGGGCTTCATCGTCGGCACCGTGATCGTTGCCCAGACGCTGTATTCAAGCACCAAGGATCACCTGAACGAGTTCGCAACCTTGCGCGCCATCGGATCGTCCAGCAGCTACATCTACACGGTGATCATCTGGCAGGCGCTGCTCAGCGCCATCATCGGATTTTGCGGCGCAGCGGGCGTCAGTGCGGTCGTGGTCAGGATGACCGCCGAATCGGCGCTGCCCATCGTCATGACGCCGACATTGACGCTGGGTCTTCTGCTCCTGACCGTCGTCATGTGCGTCGGATCCGGCGTGGCCGCGATCGTCCAGGTCATGCGCATCGACCCCACCCTGGTGTTCACGCGATGACCGAGCCGCTCCTCGAGGCTGATAACATCGTGCAGTTCCTCGGACAGGGGGCCGGTCGCGTGCAGGCGCTGAAGGGTGTGAGCCTGTCGTTAGACGGCGGCGAGCTGGTGCTGCTGATGGGCCCTTCGGGCAGCGGCAAGACGACGCTGCTCTCGATCCTCGGGTGCCTGATGACGCCGGCGAGCGGGAGCGTCCGGATCGGCGGCCAATCGGTCAGCGGCGCCGATGCGGAGGCGCTGGCCAAGCTGCGGCGCGATCACATCGGCTTCGTCTTCCAATCCTACCATCTGTTTCCGACGCTGACCGCCGAGGAGAACATCCGCCTCGCCCTCGATGTCCGCGGGCAATCCTCGCGAACCGCGGTGAAGGCGGCACGGGACGCGCTGGCCATGGTCGGCCTTGCCCACAAGCGGAAATCCTTCCCGCTTCAACTCAGCGGCGGCGAGCAGCAACGGGTCGCAATCGCGCGGGCGATCGTCGGAAACACACGGGCGATCCTGGCGGACGAGCCGACCGGCGCGCTCGATGCCGAGAACGGCCAGGCCATCATGACCTTGCTCGCCGACATCGCCAAGGACCGCTCGCGCGCGGTGCTCGTCGTCACCCACGATCCACGCATCCTGCCGTTCGCCAACCGCATCATTCATATCGAAGACGGCCGGATCATCGAAGGCGAGCCCACAAGCCCAGCCAAGAGAGTATCGAACTCATGATCGCGTCCAACGGCAGCAAGACCAACACCACAAGCAAGGCTGCTCTTCTTGCCGTGCTCTATGCGGTTATCGTGACGGTGCCGCTGGCCTGCATCGGCCCGGGCGCGCCGGCGCAAGCCGCAGGCAACGAACCGGCCGACAAGAATTGGCTGGCGGTGGCCCCAGGACGGGTCGAGCCGGTGTCGGGCACCGTCAAGCTCGCCGCCCCCGTGATCGGCGTGATCGACAAGGTGCTGGTCAAGGCGGGCGACACGGTCGCGGCAGACGAGCCGCTGATCCGATTGAACGACAGCGAGGCGCGGGCGCAACTGGCCTCCGCCGAAGCCCAGGTCGACATGCGCAAGCGCGTGCGCAACAAGGAGGCGCCGTCATCATCCGCCACGCGGCGCCGCGCCGAAGATGCTGTCGCCGACGCCGAGACCGCGGTCTACGAGGCGAGAGCCCTGTTCGACAAGACGAGTGCCGACAAGCGCGCCGGCCAGACCAACGCGGATGTCGACGCCGCCCGTACGGGACTGACCCGCGCCGAGGCGAGGCTTTCGCAGCAAAATGACGAGCTGCGCCGCGCCACCGACGAGGCGCCGTTACCGACGGTGTCGGAAGGCGAATACAGCGTGTCGCTCGCCAATCTGCAGGCGGCCCGGGCCGGATTGCAAAAGCTGACCATCCGCGCGCCGACCGCCGGCACCGTCCTGCAGGTCAATGCCCGGCGCGGAGAATTGGCGTCGCCATCGGCCACGCCGCCGCTAGCGCTGCTGGGCGATGTCTCCGCCTTGCGGGTACGCGCCGAGGCGGACGAGCGCGACATCGACAAGATCAAGGCCGGGCAAACCGTGGTGGTGCGCTCCGCCGCCTTCCGCGGCCGCGACATGGCCGGCAAGGTCGCCTCGGTCGCGCCCTTGGTCGAGCAGGGACGCAACGCCACGCTCAGCCAGCGCAACCTGACCGACGTGGACGTGGTGGAAGTGCTGATCGACCTGAACGAGCCTGGCCCGCTGGTGACAGGCATGAAGGTCGACGTGTATTTCCAGAAGGAGACTGCGTCGCAGTGAGGTTTCAGCACGCAGCCTGAGGCGAGCCTCTCGCCTCAGGCTTTATTCCCCCTCGTCGCTCGCCAGCACGCCCTTCACCGCACGCGCCCAGCCGGCGAGCTTGCGCGCGCGGGTGGCGGCGCTCATCACCGGCCTGAAGCGATGTTCGAGCCGCCAATTGTCGGCGAACTTTTCCGGCTCCGGATAGACGCCCGCCTTGAGGCCGGCGAGATAGGCGGCGCCCAGCGCCGTGGTCTCCTGGATCATCGGACGATCGACGGGCGCATCGAGCAGATCGGCCAGGCGCTGCATGGTCCAGTCCGAGGCCGTCATGCCGCCGTCGACGCGCAGCACGATGGTCGCGGCGTCAGCATCCGGCCAGTCGGCGCGCATCGCCGCCCACAGATCGTAGGTCTGGTAGCAGACGCTCTCGAGCACGGCATGCGCCAGCTCCGCCGGACCGGTGTTGCGGGTCAGCCCGAACAGCGCACCACGCACGCGCGGATTCCAGTACGGCGCGCCCATGCCGACGAAGGCGGGCACGAGATAGACGCTCTGCAGCGAATCCGACTGGTCGGCGAGCGGGCCGGTCTCGGCGGCGTGCTTGATGATCCCGAGGCCATCGCGCAGCCATTGCACGGCCGAGCCCGCCACAAAGATCGAGCCTTCCAGCGCGTAAGTGCGTTCACCATTGAGCTGATAGGCGATGGTGGTGAGCAGCTTGTTCTTGGAGACGACCGGCGTGCTGCCGGTGTTGAGCAGCGCGAAGCAGCCGGTGCCGTAGGTCGATTTCATCATACCCGGCGTGAAGCAGGCCTGGCCGATCGTGGCAGCCTGCTGATCGCCGGCGATGCCGGAAATCGCGATCGATCCGCCGAACAGTTCCGGCACCGTCTCGCCGAAATGCGCCGACGAATCCTTCACCTCCGGGAGCATCGAGCGCGGCACGCGCAGGATGGAGAGCAGCTCATCGTCCCATTCGCCGCTGTGGATATTGAACAGCAGCGTGCGTGAGGCATTGGTGGCGTCGGTCGCGTGGACCTTGCCGCCGGTGAGCCGCCACAACAAATAGCAGTCAACCGTGCCGAACATGAGCTCACCGCGTTCGGCGCGCTCGCGCGCACCGGGCACGTGGTCGAGAATCCAGGCCACCTTGGTGCCCGAGAAATAGGGATCGATGATCAGGCCCGTTTTCTGCGAGATGATCGGCTCGAGGCCTTCGGCCTTCAGCCTCGCGCAGATGTCGGCGGTACGGCGATCCTGCCAGACGATGGCCCGATGCACCGCCTGCCCCGTGGCGCGATCCCAAACCACGGTGGTCTCGCGCTGGTTGGTGATGCCGATCGCGGCGATGTCCTTCGCCGCAAGACCGGCGCGCTCCAGCGCGTCGCGACAGGTCATGACGGTCGAGGTCCAGATGTCCTCCGGCTCGTGCTCGACCCAGCCGGAGGCCGGAAAATGCTGCGGGAATTCCTGCTGCGCGACAGCGGCAATCGAGATGTCGGAGCGGAACACCATCGCGCGCGAGGACGTGGTGCCCTGATCGATGGCCAGCACGAAAGACATGGGGGTTTCTTCCCGACAGAATGGTTGACGACGTTGGGCCGACAAGCAAGCGGATCAGGAGCGCGAGGTCAAGGTGGAGCCCGCATGTGCGACGCCCCCTCCCCAAGAGGGGCAGGGCGATCGCATATGGGGAAAAACTCGGCCGACGATCTCTCCCGCGGCCGTCCTTCGAGACGCTCGCCTCCGGCGAGCTCCTCAGGACGAGCGCTTGTTTTTGAGCAAAATGGCAGACCCTCATGGTGAGGAGCGCCGCATGCGGCGCGTCTCCGGACGATGCTACGCATCGCCGGGAGAACCATGAGGCCCCGGTCCAGTTTGCGCCATATGCGATCGTCTTGCCGAGAGGCGGAGGGTAAAGACCGTGCGCCGCGCTGCCGCTCGGCGACGAGAGTGCCTAGACCGCAGCGGTGGTCACGCCACCGTCGACCACGATGGTCTGGCCGGTCATGAAGGTCGAGGCATCCGAGGCGAGATAGGCGACCGCGCCGGCAATCTCGTGCGGCTCGCCGATGCGGCGCAGCGGCGTGGTGGCGCAGCGCTGCTTGAGCCGCTCTTCGTCCTCCCACAGCGCGCGGGCAAAGTCGGTCTTGATCAGGCCGGGCGCGACGCAATTGATCCGCACGCCCTGCGGTCCCCATTCGCCGGCAAGGCTGCGGCAGAGCGCGAAATCCGCGGCTTTCGAGATGCCGTAGGCGCCGATCACGGTCGAGCCGCGCAAGCCGCCGATCGAGGAGACGATGATGACGGAGCCTTTGCGGCGCGCGGCCATCGGCGGGATCGCCTTGGCGCAGAGCCACAGATTGCTCTTGACGTTCGAGGCCATGATCTTGTCGAAGGCCTCGTCGCTGATGTCGAGCAGCGGGCCATAATAGGGATTCACCGCCGCGTTGCAGACGAGGATGTCGACCTGGCCGTAATGCTTGACCGCGCCGTCGATCAGCGCATCGACCTCGGGCCGGCGCGCGATGTTGCAGGCGATGACATGGGCATCGCCGCCGCGCGAGCGAATGCCGGCCGCGACCTCTTCACAGGCATCCGCCTTGCGGCTGGAGATCACGACTTTTGCGCCGAGTTGCGCCAGCAATTCGGCAGAGGCACGGCCGATGCCGCGGCTCGAGCCGGTGATGACGGCGACCTGTCCTGTGAGATCGAAGGGGATGTTCTTCATGACAGTGCTCTCTCCTTCGTCATTGCGAGCGAAGCGACGCAATCCAGAGCCGACGTCAAGGCTCTGGATTGCTTCGTCGCTTCGCTCCTCGCAATAACGCTCCGGCCTAGATCAGCCCGCCCGCTTCAGCCACGCGCCGCTGGTGATAGTCGGTATCACCCAAGGTGGTCTCGATCATCGACAGCCGCTTGAAGTAATGGCCGATCTTGGCCTCCATCGTCATGCCGATGCCGCCATGGAGCTGGATCGACTGCTGGCCGACGAACTTGGCCGATTTGCCGACCTGCACCTTTGCCGCCGCGATCGCGGTTGCGCGCTCCTTGGCGTCCTCGAAATCGCTTGCCATGGTCGCGAACATCGACATCGACCGCGCCTGCTCCAGCGCAACGAACATGTCGGCGGCACGGTGTTGCAACGCCTGGAACGAGCCGATGGCGACGCCGAACTGCTTGCGGGTCTTGATGTACTCGACCGTGGTCTTGAGCGATTCATCCATCAAGCCGACCGCCTCCGCGCAGAGCGCAACGCGCGCCTCATCCGCGACGCGCTCGATCAGCGGCAGCGCGTTCTCGGGGTCGCCGATCGCTGCGTCTGCGCCGACCTCGACGCCGGTGAAAGTGATGTCGGCGGCATGCAGGCCATCCTGGGTCGGATAACCCTTCCTGGTAACGCCCTTCGCATCGGCCGGCACGATGAAGACGCCGACGCCGCTCTTGTCGCGCTGCGCGCCTGCCGTGCGCGCGGTGACGACCAAGGTGTCCGCATTCTCGCCGTTGAGCACGACGAATTTTTCGCCGTCGATGATCCAGCCGTCGCCCTTCCTCTTGGCCGACGTCGTCACATCGAACAGATCATAGCGCGACTGCTTCTCGAGCTGCGCGAAGGCAAAGGTCTTGCTGCCGTCGATGATCCCCGGCAGATGCGCTTCCTTCTGCGCGGCCGAACCGCCATGACGGAGGAAGCCGCCGGCGATGACAACCGTGGCAAGATAAGGCTCGAGCACGAGCGAGCGGCCCATCGCCTCCATCACGATCATGGTCTCGACGCCGCCGGCCCCGAAGCCGCCATCGTTTTCAGAGAACGGCAGGCCGAGCAACCCCTGCTCGGCGAGCTTGGACCAGATCGCCCGGCTCCAGCCGCCTTTCTCCTTCATGTAGGTCTTGCGCTTGTCGAATTCGTAGGCATCCGCCAGCAGGCCGTCGATGCTTTCTTTCAGGAGCCGCTGCTCCTCGGACAGATCAAAATCCATGTTGTGTATCCTTGTACCCGGAATTCATCGTCGGCGTCATTCCGGGACGCGCCGCAAGGCGCGGGCCCGGAATCCATACTCACGATGGTGGTTATGGATTCCGGGCTCGCCGCTCACGCGGCGCCCCGGAATGACAGGAGAGCATCACAGCCCCAGCACCGCCTTCGAGATGATGTTGCGTTGGATCTCGTTCGAGCCGCCATAGATCGAAACCTTGCGGTTGTTGAAGTAGCTCGGCGCGATCTGCGCGGTCCAATCCATGGTCTCGTTGGAATCCTCGTCGCCATGGACGTCGTAAGGCGCCGCGAACGGGCCGATCACTTCCATCAGAAGCTCGGTGGTGGTCTGCTGGATCTCCGAACCCTTGATCTTCAGCACCGAGGAGGCCGGGTTCGGCTTGCCCTTGCCGTGCTTGCCTTCATCGGCCACGACGCGGAGCTGAGTGAGTTCAAGCGCCTTCAGCTCGATCTCGCAGGCGGTGAGCTTCTCCCGGAAGGCGGGATCTTCGAGGATCGGCCGGCCGCCGGCCTCGACCTTGGCGGCGAGTTCCTTGATGCGGCGAATGCGCTCCTTGGAAACGCCGACGCGGGCGATCCCGGTGCGCTCATTGCCGAGCAGGAACTTGGCGTAGTCCCAGCCCTTGTTCTCCTCGCCGATCAGGTTCTCGTATGGCACCTCGACGTCGTCGAAGAACACCTCGTTGACCTCATGGCCGCCATCGATGGTCTGGATCGGACGGACGGTGACGCCCTTCGACTTCATGCTGAACACGATGAAGGAGATGCCCATCTGCTTCTTCGCGCTCGGATCGGTGCGGCAGAGACAGAAGATCATGTCGGCATATTGCGCGAGAGTGGTCCAGGTCTTCTGGCCGTTGATGATCCACTTGTCGCCTTTGCGCTCGGCCTTGGTCTTGAGCGAAGCGAGGTCGGATCCCGAGCCCGGCTCGGAGAAGCCCTGGCACCACCAGTCATCGACATTGGCGATGCGCGGCAGATACTTCTTCTTCTGCTCCTCGTTGCCGAAGGTGTAGATGACAGGACCGACCATCGACACGCCGAAGGCGAGTGGCTGCGGCGCCGGATAGGCCTGCAGCTCCTCGTTGAAGATGTAGTGCTGCACCGAGGTCCAGCCGGTGCCGCCATATTCCTCCGGCCAGTGCGAGACGCCCCAGCCCTTCTTGTTGAGGATGCGCCACCAGGTCACCATCTCGTCCTTCGACAGATGGCGGCCCTCGATCATCTTGCGCCGGGTCTCCGGTGGCACGTTGTCCTTGAAGAACTGCCGGACTTCCTCGCGGAACGCCTGCTCTTCCTTCGTGAATGCGAGATCCATTGGATCCTCCCTAAGTATCCATCTAGCTCGTCTTGCTCTTCTGTCGTCCCCGCGAAAGCGGGGACCCCATAACCACCGGCCTCAGTCGCGACCAAAGGCGTCAGCCAGAACTGCCTCGAGCACCGCTGCGGCGTATGGGTCCCGGGACTGCGCTCCGGACAGCGCTTCGCGCTGCCGGGGCTCGCCCGGGACGACAGCTGTTCTTTACTGCAGCACCTCGAACAGGCCGGCCGCGCCCATGCCGCCGCCGACACACATGGTGACGACCGCATACTTTGCCTTGCGGCGGCGGCCTTCGATCAGCGCATGGCCCGTGAGCCGCGCGCCCGACATTCCATAAGGATGGCCGACCGCGATGGCGCCGCCATTGACGTTGATCTTCTCGGGATCGATGCCGAGCCTGTCGCGGCAATAGATCACCTGCACCGCGAAAGCCTCGTTCAATTCCCAGAGACCGATGTCGTCGACGGTGAGGCCATGGCGCTTCAGAAGCCGCGGCACCGCGAACACCGGCCCGATGCCCATCTCGTCGGGCTCGCAGCCATGCGCGACGAAGCCGCGGAAAATGCCGAGCGGCTGCAGGCCACGCTTGGCCGCTTCCGCATCGCTCATGATGACGCAGGCCGATGCACCGTCGGAGAGCTGGCTGGCATTGCCGGCGGTGACGCTGAAGCCGTCGCCGCGCACGGCCTTCAGGCCGGCGAGGCCTTCGGCTGTGGTTTCGGGGCGCGGACCTTCATCCTGCGACAACGTGACGTCCTTGAAGGAGACGTTGCCGGTCGCTTTGTCAGTCACCGCCATCTTGGTCGTGATCGGCGCCACCTCGTCGCTGAACTTGCCGCCCTGCTGCGCGGCGGCGGTGCGACGCTGGCTTTCCAGGGCATATTCATCCTGCCGCTCGCGCGAAATGCCGTAGCGCTTGGCGACGATCTCCGCGGTGTCGATCATCGGCATGTAGACATCGCCCTTGATCTCGAGCAGCGCGGGATCGGTGGCCTGGAAGGCGTTCATCTTGTCGTTCTGCACCAGCGAGATCGACTCGCCGCCACCACCGACCGCGATCTCGACACCGTCGAAGATCACCGAGCGCGCCGCGAGCGCGATCGCCTGCAGGCCGGAGGCGCATTGCCGATCGATCGTGGTGCCGCCGACCGAGACCGGCAGGCCGGCGCGGAGCAGCGCCTTGCGCGCGATGTTGCCGCCGGTGGAGCCCTGCTGCAGGGCGGCGCCCATCACGACGTCCTCGACCTCGGCCGGATCGATCTTGGCCCGCTTGACGGCTTCGCCGATGGCATGGCCGAGCAGCGTAGCGCCCCCGGTGGCATTGAGCGCGCCGCGATAGGCCTTGCCGATCGGGGTGCGGGCGGTGGAAACGATGACGGCATCGGTCATGGACGACCTCTCCTATTGTTGTTGCTGATGTTGTTGGGTTTGGATGGTTGAAGGTTGCTGCTGACGCAGTTCGTGGCGCGACAGCTTGCCGACCGGCGTCCGCGGCAGTTCGTCGACGAACGCAACCGCCGCCGGCAGCTCGTGCTTGCCGAGCTTGCCGGTCAGGAAGCTGCGGAGATCATCGATCGAGAACGGCTCGGCCCCGTCGCGCAGCTTGATGAAGGCCTTGGCGGCCTCGCCACGATAGGCATCGGGAATGCCGATCACGATCACCTCCTGCACCGCCGGGTGGGTGTAGATCGCCTGCTCAATCATCTGCGGATAGACGTTGAAGCCGCCGGAGATGATCATGTCCTTCTTGCGGTCGACCAGGAAGAAATAGCCGTCGGCGTCGATATAGCCGATGTCGCCGGTCAGGAAGCGATCCCCGACGAAGGCTTCCGCCGTCTCCTGCGGCCTGTTCCAATACCCGTTGGTGACGTTCGGTCCCTTGATCCGGATTTCTCCGACCTCGCCGACACCGAGCACCCTGGTGGGATCGTCGAGCGACACCACGTCCATCTCGATCCCCGGCAGCATCAGCCCGATCGAGCCGGGCTTGTCCGGCCCGTCCTTGGGATGACCGGTGCCCGGCGAGCAGGTCTCGGTCATGCCCCAGCCGCTCCGCAACTTCATGCCGACCTTGCGCTCGAAGATGCGGGCGACCTCGACCGGCAGCGGCGCGCCGCCGGAGCCTGCCGACGTAAGCGACGACAGGTCGCGCTTGTCGAGATCGGGCAGGTTCGCGATCGCGATCCACATCGTCGGCACGCCGGGAAAATAGGTCGCGCGCTTGACCTCGATGTCGCGCATCACGGCCTCGACGTCGAACCGCTGATGCAGCGAGATCAGATTGCCGAGGCGCAGCGACGACAGCAGCACCACGGTCAGCGCGTAGATATGAAACAGCGGCAGCACGCAGATGACGCGTTCGCGCGCATTGCGCTCGGCGCGCGCCGGCTGGCCCCAGACCTCGTAGATCGACACCGCGGCCGTGAGATTGCCGTGGGTCAACATTGCGCCTTTCGGCAGGCCGGTGGTGCCGCCGGTATATTGCAGAAGCGCGATATCGTCCGGCGCGACAGCGGGCCATTGCGCCGGCGGGCTCGCGTCAGCGACGAACGCCCGATGCGTGATCACGGCCGCATGGCCGGGTAGCGGCGCTTGCGGCGTCCCGACCTTGCCCCAATGATCGTCCTCGCAGACGATCAGCCGGTCGAGCAGGCCCTTCTCGAGAAATTTCAATGCGGTCGGCAGCAGCGCGGCGAGATTCGAGGTGATCAGCACCCGCGCGCCGGAATCCTTCAGCTTGTGCGACAGCGCGATCTCGCCGTCGAGCGGAGACAGATGCACGACGCGCGCGCCGGCCTTGAGCGCGCCGAAGAAGTTGATCGGATGATCCGGCGTATTGCCGAGGAACAGCGCGACGGAGCTGCCCTTGCCGTAACCGGCACGCAGGAAAGCGGAAGCCGCCTGCTCGACCAGCGCCTGGAGCTGCCGGAAACTGATCGGGCGGTCGCGGAATTCGATCGCAACCTGATCATCATAATCGCGCACGGCCTGCGCGAGCAGATCAGGCAGGGTACCCCGCGCGATCGGCTCGTCCCAACGGACGCCTGCGGGATAGAATTGTTCACCGGGGTGAGTCATGAAATGCCGAGCCAGAAATCAAGAATGAGGTCGTCATTCCGGGGCGCGCGGAGCACGAGCCCGGAATGACGAGCGGAGAGGACTGACCTCCATCAAGCCGCCTTCGACTCGGCCGCGAGCGAGGCGAAGCTTCGGCCTTCGTCGGCCAGCTTCTTCAGAAGCGGCGCCGGCTTGAGCGAGGGATCATTCGTCTCCTTGGCGTAGACGGCGAGGCGATCGGCGATATGCTTCAGGCCCACCGCGTCGGCCCAGTACATCGGGCCGCCGCGGTAGATCGGCCAGCCATAGCCATAGAGCCAGACCACGTCGATGTCCGAGGGGCGCGCCGCGATGCCTTCGGCGAGGATCTTCGCTCCCTCATTGATCATCGGATACATCATGCGCTCGAGGATCTCCTCGTCACTGACGGCGCGCTTCTTGCGGCCGAGCCGCGCCAGCGTCTCGTCGATCAGCTTCTCGACCTCGGGGTCGGGCAGTGGCGCACGCGAGCCCGCTTCATATTTGTAGTAGCCCTTGCCGGTCTTCTGGCCGAAGCGCCCGGCTTCGCACAGCGCATCCGCGATCTCGCTCTTGATGCCGCGGTCCTTGCGCGAGCGCCAACCGATATCGAGGCCGGCGAGATCGCCCATCGCGAACGGACCCATCGGCATGCCGAATTTTGTGACGACGGCGTCGACCTGCTGCGGCAATGCGCCCTCGAACAGCAGCTTCTCGGCCTGCTTGCCGCGCTGCGCCAGCATGCGGTTGCCGACGAAGCCGTCGCAGACGCCGACCACGACCGGCACCTTGGCGATCTTGCGCGCAATCGACACCGCCGTGACCAGCGCGTCCGACGCGGTCTTCTCGGCGCGCACGATCTCGCACAGCTTCATCACGTTGGCAGGCGAGAAGAAGTGCATGCCGAGCACGTCCTGCGGCCGGCTGGTCTGCTTGGCGATCTCATCGATGTTGAGATAAGAGGTGTTGGTGGCGAGCACGGCGCCCGGCTTGGCAAACTGATCGAGCTTGCCGAACACCTCCTTCTTGACCGCCATGGTCTCGAACACCGCCTCGATGACGAGGTCGGCGTCCTTCACGTTCTCGAGGCCGACCACGCCAGTGATCAGCGCCATGCGCTTGGCGGGCGCATCCGCCGGGATGCCGCCGCGCGCGGCCGTCGCCTCCCAGTTCTTCTGCATGATGCCGAGGCCACGCTTGAGCTGCTCCTCGCCGGTCTCGACCAGGGTGACGGGAACTCCGGCATTGGCAAAAGACATCGCAATGCCGCCGCCCATGGTGCCGGCGCCGATGATCGCGACCTGCGCCACCGGGCGCGACTTCGTCCCCTCGGGCACGCCGGCGATCTTCGCCGCCTCGCGCTCGGCGAAGAAGGCATGACGCTGCGCCTTGGACTGATCGCTGGTGAGCAGGCGGAGGAAATCCTGGCGCTCCTTGCGCAAACCTTCGTCGAACGGCAGATCGATCGCATAGCCGACCGCGTCCGCGGCGGCGAACGGCGCCTCCAGCCCGCGCGCCTTCTTGGTGAGCGCTGCCACCGCGTTGGTGAAGATCGAACGATCGGCCTTGGCAGCCGCGAGCTTGGAGTCATCGTCGCGCAGCTTGCGCAACGGCCGCCCCTCCGCCACCAGCTTGCGCGCGAAGGCCTCGCCGCCGGCGGCCGGGCCCTCGACGATCTCCTCGATCAGGCCGGCCTTGTGCGCTTCTGCCGCACCGATCGGATCGCCGCCGACGATCATCTTGACCGCAAGCTCGGGACCCACGGCGCGCGGCAGCCGCTGGGTTCCGCCCGCGCCCGGCAACAGGCCAAGCTTCACTTCGGGCAGGCCGAGCTTGGCCTCCTTGGTCGCCACCCGATAATGACAAGCAAGCGCCACTTCGAGCCCGCCGCCGAGCGCGGTGCCGTGGATCGCGGCAATCACCGGCTTCGGGCTGTTCTCGATTGTGCTCAAGACATCGTTCAGCGCCGGCGGCTTCGGCGGCTTGCCGAACTCGGTGATGTCGGCGCCGGCGATGAAGGTGCGACCAGCACAGGTCAGCACGATGGCCTTGATCTTGGGATCGGCAACGGCGGCCTTGACGCATTCCAGAATGCCGCCGCGGACCGCGGCACTCAGCGCATTGACGGGCGGACTGTCGACGGTGACGATACCGACGATGTCATGGGACTCGAGCTTGACCACTTCGCTCACGCTGCGCTCCTTGGAATATCGTTTTCTTGTTAGCCGGTTAATTCGTGGCTCTTAGTTTGCGTCGAGTAGCTGCATTGTTTGCGTTTACCCGCTGCAGACACTTAATTCCGCACTGCGAAATTGTATTCCGCATCTTGACACGCACGGTTATTTTGAAGCACGACCGTTGTCAACGAAGCAATCGACCGCCGGTGAGATGAAACGTCCAGGGAAGAAAGCCGCGACCGATCGCAGCTTCGTCGTCGCGCTGTCCCGCGGGCTCGAGGTGCTGCGTGCATTCCGTCCGAATGACGGACTGCTCGGCAATCAGGAGATCGCCGCGCGCACCAACCTGCCCAAACCGACCGTCTCGCGTCTGACCTATACGTTGACCAAGCTCGGCTATCTGACGCCGGTGCCGCGCTTCGAGAAATATCAGTTGGCGCCCGCCGCGATGGCGCTCGGCTATGCCGCGCTTGCCAATCTCGGCGTGCGGCAGCTCTCCGAGCCGTTTCGCGAACAATTGATGCGGGAGACCGGCGGCGCGGTGGCGATCGGGGCGCGCGACCGGCTCAGCATGATCTATTTCGGGCAGAGCCGGAATGGTGTCGTCAATGTTCAACTTGACGTAGGCTCACGCATCCCGATCGCAACTACAGCGATGGGCCGTGCCTTCATCTGGGCGCTTCCGGACGACGAACGCGTTGCTCTCTTGCGCGAACTGCGCGAACATTACGGCAGCCGCTGGCCGAAGATGCGCGACGGAATCGAGCGTTCCGCGGAGACCGTCGCCAAGTACGGCTTTGCGATCTCCGCGGGAGAGTGGCAGGACGATGTGCATGCGGTCGGCGTCGCATTGAAACTCAACGACGGTACGGGACCGTACGCATTCAACTGCGGCGCGCCGGCCTTTCGCTTCACCGAAGAGCGCTTGCGCAACGACATTGGACCTCGCCTGGTGGCGATGGTAAGAAATATCGAAGCGGCGCTCGGAGGAATGGCGCTGCCAACAAATCAATCCAACAAAGATAACAACAAGAAGCCGAAGCCAGGAGGGAAAGTTGCCCGTGTTGCCGAGGGGATCAGATAGTCTTTATCAGTGTGATCAGGCGCCGCATCGATCCGCCCCGCTGCATGGCAGGGGCGAGGCGACATGACGCAGCCTCAGTTCGCGCAAGCTGCGGATCCGCTGCTTGCCGTGCGCGATGTCAGCGTCGTGTTCGGCGGCATCGTTGCGCTCAACGGCGTGTCCTTCGACATGCATTACGGCCAGATCCTCGGCCTGATCGGACCGAACGGCGCCGGCAAGACCACGCTGTTCAACTGTCTCTCCCGGCTATATCAGCCGAGCGCCGGCGACATCCTGATGGAGGGTCGCAGCATCCTGAAGCGGCCGCCGCATCGGATCGCCGAGATCGGCATCGGCCGCACCTTCCAGAATGTCGCACTGTTCCCCAATCTGTCCGTGCTCGACAATGTGCGCGTCGGCACCCACGCCCGCACATCGAGCGACATCATCTCGGATTCGCTCAAGCTCGTCTGGGTCCGCCGCAGCGAGGCCTCGGTCAACACCAAGGTCCATGAGATTCTGTCCTATCTCGACCTCGAAAGCGTCGCGCACAAGACGGTGTCGGGCCTGCCGTTCGGCACCCAGAAGCGGGTCGAACTGGCGCGCGCACTCGCCGCCGATCCCAAGATCCTGCTGCTAGACGAGCCGGCCGGCGGCCTCAACCATGAAGAAGTCCATGTGCTCGGCGACCTGATCCGCCGCATCCGCGACGAGCGCAAGGTCACCGTGCTCCTCGTCGAGCATCACATGGGCCTCGTGATGTCGATCGCCGACCACGTCGTCGCGCTGAATTTCGGCAAGAAGCTCGCGGAGGGCACGCCGGCCCAGGTGCAGGCCAATCCCGACGTCATCAAGGCCTATCTCGGGAGCAAGGACCAATGACCGTGCTCCTGAATGTAAAGGATCTTCGCGCCTATTACGGCCAGGTTCAGGCGCTGCATGGCCTCTCCTTCTCGCTCAACGAGGGTTCGCTCACGACGCTGCTCGGCGCCAATGGCGCCGGCAAGACCACCACCTTGCGGGCGATCTGCAACATGGTGCGGACGACCGGCGCGATCGAATTCGATGGCCGGCCACTCGCCAGCCGCTCGACCGAGAACATCGTCCGCCTCGGCATCGCCCACGTGCCGCAGGGCCGCGGCACTTTCACCAACATGACGGTGGAGGAGAACCTGCAGCTCGGCGCGATCACGCGCGGCGACAAGGCCAACATCGTCTCCGATATCGAGCGCATGTATGCCTATTTCCCGAAGTTGAAGGAGCGGCATACGCAGCAGGCCGGCACGCTGTCCGGCGGCGAGCAGCAGATGCTGGCGGTCGCCCGCGCGCTGATGCTGCGGCCCAGACTGATGCTGCTGGACGAGCCCTCGTTCGGGCTCGCGCCATTGATCGTGCGCGACCTGTTCAGGATCCTCGGCCAGATCAATCGCGAAGAGAAGGTCTCGCTCCTCGTGGTCGAGCAGAATGCGCAGCTCGCGCTCGAGCTCGCCGATCAGGCCTATGTGATCGAGACCGGCCGCATCGTAATGGCGGGGGCGGCCAAGGATATCTCGAACGACGAGAACGTCCGTAAATCCTATCTCGGTTATTGAAGGGAGCGGCCATGGAGCTTTTCACCAACCAGGTGCTGGCCGGCATCGCGACCGGGGCGATCTACGCCTGCATGGCGCTCGCCGTCGTGATGATCTACCAGGCGATCGACCATCTCAACTTCGCGCAGGGCGAGATGGCGATGTTCTCGACCTTCGTGTCCTGGCAGCTGATGCAATGGGGCCTGCCTTATTGGGCAGCCTTCCTGCTCACGCTGATCTTCTCCTTCATCGGAGGCATTGCGATCGAGCGCATTCTGTTCAAGCCGCTGGCCAAGGCGCCGATCCTGACCCAGGTCGCCGGCTTCATCGCGCTGTTCTCGATCATCAACTCCAGCGCAGGCCTGATCTGGGACTTCACCATCAAGCAGTATCCGACGCCGTTCGGCTCCTCGCCCTTCCTCGGCAGCCAGCTGATCTCGACCCACCAGGCCGGCATGATCGGCATCACCGTGCTGCTCCTGATCGGGCTCTATGTCTTCTTCCAATATACGCGCGTCGGCCTTGCGATGCGGGCGGCCGCTTCGGTGCCCGAATCGGCGCGGCTGGTCGGCATCAACACCTCCTGGATGATCGCGCTCGGCTGGGGCATGGCCGCGGCGATCGGCTCGATCGCCGGCATGCTGATTGCCCCGGTCGTGTTCCTGGAGCCCAACATGATGGGCGGCGTCCTGATTTATGGCTTCGCTGCCGCGGTGCTCGGAGGCCTCACGAGCCCGTTCGGCGCCGTCGTCGGCGGCTTCCTGGTCGGCATCTTCGAGAACCTGGCAGGCACCTATATCCCGGGCGTCGGCAACGAATTGAAGCTGCCGATCGCACTGGCGCTGATCATCACCGTCCTGGTCATCAAACCCGCAGGCCTGTTCGGCCGGCATATCGTCAAGCGAGTCTGATCCATGAGCGCAGTCGAGGAACTCGCAAGCCACGCACCCGCAGTCGAGGCCGTGCCGAAGCGGGCCATGACCTTGAGCTCCGGTACCGCCTTCGTGGTGGTGCTGCTGCTCCTGATTGTCCCGCTGTTCACCAAGAACTTCGTCATCTTCCAGATGACCATGCTCCTGATCTACGGACTGGCCGTGCTGGCGCTCAATATCCTGACCGGCGGCAGCGGCCAGTTCTCGCTCGGCCAGAGCGCGTTCTACGCCATCGGCGCCTACACCTCGGCGATCCTGATGGAGCAGTATGGCGTCAATTACGCGCTGACCTTGCCCGTGGCAGGCGTGGTCTGCTTCGGCGCGGGATTCTTGTTCGGCCAGCCGGCGCTACGGCTGTCCGGCGTCTACCTGGCGCTCGCGACCTTCGCGCTGGCGACCGCGATGCCGCAGCTGCTGAAGCTCGGATTCTTCGAGCCATGGACCGGCGGCGTGCAGGGGCTGGTGGTGACCAAGCCGGACGCGCCGTTCGGCCTGCCGATGTCGCAGGACATGTGGCTGTACTACTTCACGCTCGCGGTCACGATCGCGATCTATATCTTCTCGGTGAACCTGTTACGCTCTCGTTCCGGCCGCGCCTTCATGGCGATCCGCGACAACGAGATCGCAGCCTCCGCGATGGGGATCGACGTCGCCACCTACAAGACGCTGGCTTTCGGCGTCAGCGCCGGCATTACCGGCGTGGCCGGCGGTCTCGGCGCCATCGCCGTGCAATTCGTGGCACCTGACAGCTACACGATCACGCTGGCGATCTCGCTGTTCCTCGGCATGGTGGTCGGCGGCGTCGGCTGGCTGCCGGGCTCGTTCGTCGGCGCTGCCTTCATCATCTTCGTGCCGAACATGGCCGAGGGAATCTCCAAGGGCCTCTCCGGAGCGGTCTTCGGCGTGCTCTTGTTCCTGGTCATCTTCCTGGTGCCACACGGCGCTAGGCAGGTCGCCATGGTCGCCCAGCAGCTCATCGAGAAAGCGCGCAACCGCTGAGACCGTCTTCAAAGCAGTGCGATGCCGACCAGGAAGATAAATTTGCACGTCAGCCGAACGATCCGGATCGCGGCGCTCGCGACGGCAGTGGTCGCGCTCACCTCGGGCGCAGCACTTGCCCGGAAGAAATATGACCCCGGCGCGTCCGACAACGAGATCAAGATCGGCAACATCATGCCCTATAGCGGTCCGGCCTCCGCCTACGGGGTGATCGGCAAGACCGAACAGGCCTACTTCAACCAGATCAATGCAGAAGGCGGCATCAATGGCCGCAAGATCACGTTCGTCAGCTATGACGACGCCTATTCGCCACCGAAAGCAATCGAACAGATCCGCAAGCTGGTGGAGAGCGACGAAGTGCTCGCGGTTTTCAATCCGCTGGGCACGCCGTCGAACTCGGCAATTCAGACATATCTCAACTCAAAAAAAGTGCCGCAGCTCTTCGTCGCGAGCGGCGCCACAAAATGGAACGATCCAAAGAACTTTCCGTGGACCATGGGCTGGCAGCCGAGCTATCAGAACGAGGCGCACATCTATGCCAAGTACCTGTTGAAGGAAAAGCCCGGCGCCAAGATCGGCGTTCTGTTTCAGAACGACGATTTCGGCAAGGACTACTTGAAAGGCCTGCGAGACGGGCTCGGCGAGAAGGCCGGCTCGATGATCGTCGCGGAGGAGAGCTACGAGACCTCAGAACCCTCGATCGACGGCCACATCGTCAAGCTGAAGGCCTCCGGCGCCAACGTCTTCTTCAGCGTGGCCACGCCGAAATTCGCCGCCCAAGCGATCAAGAAACTCGCCGAGATCGACTGGCATCCGACGCACCTCCTGGTTAGCATCTCGGCCTCGGTGGGCAGCGTCATCCAGCCGGCGGGCTATGAGAACGCGCAAGACATCCTGTCGGCTGCCTATGCGAAGGACGCCGCCGATCCGCAGTGGGACAATGATCCCGGAATGAAGAAGTTTGCCGAATTTCTCCAACGGTACTATCCGGAGGGCAACAAGCTCGACAGCGCGACCGTCTATGGTTATGGCGCGGCGCAGACGCTGGTAAAGGTACTGCAGATGTGCGGCGACGATCTCACCCGCGCCAACGTCATGGAGCAGGCAGCGAGCCTGAAAGACTTTCAGCCGGACACGCTGCTGCCGGGAATCAAGATCAACACCGCGCCCGACGATTTTGCCCCGATCAAACAGCTCAAGATGATGCGCTTCAAGGGCCAGCAATGGGAATTGTTCGGTGATATCATGAGCGGTGAATTGGAGAAGTAAGCCGCGCCGCGGCAAGCCGATCCCGCAACGAATACCATCTCCAACGAGCCCCGGCGATGCGGGGCTTTTCTTTGCAATCGCGCCACTGGCCCGGATTCGTCTCTTCCCCTTGAAGAGGGCGCGCGCCGCGCACGACGTCTGCCGCACTGCACCGTGACGCGTGCAGCGTGTCGGCGTGGGCATTCGCCATCGATCTCTGCTATGATCCCGCATTCAAGAAGAGCCTTCAAAAAAAGGGCCGACGACACGTCATCTAAAATCGTGCGTAAGAAAAATCAGAGGGAGAAACACATGACCATCATCTGCAGGGCAGCCGCTGTGACGGCGGCCTTTCTCGTCGTTGCCGCGAGCGGCGCATCGGCCGCCGAAAAGAAATACGATCCCGGCGCCAGCGATACCGAGATCAAGATCGGCAACATCATGCCCTATAGCGGTCCGGCCTCCGCCTACGGCATCATCGGCAAGACCGAAGCCGCCTATTTCAAGAAGATCAACGACGAAGGCGGCATCAACGGCCGTAAGATCAACTTCGTCTCCTATGACGACGCCTATTCGCCGCCAAAAGCGGTCGAGCAGGCGCGCAAGCTGGTCGAGAGCGATGAGGTCCTGCTGATCTTCAACTCGCTCGGAACGCCGTCGAACTCGGCGATCCAGAAATACATGAACGCGAAGAAAGTCCCGCAGTTGTTCGTCGCGACCGGCGCCACCAAGTGGAACGACCCGAAAGACTTCCCTTGGACCATGGGCTGGCAACCGAGCTACCAGGCCGAGTCGCGGATCTATGCCAAATATCTCCTCAAGGAAAAGCCCGACGCCAAGATCGCCGTGCTCTATCAGAACGACGATTACGGCAAGGACTATCTGAAGGGCTTGAAGGACGGACTCGGCGCCAAGGCCGCGACCATGATCATCGCCGAAGAGAGCTACGAGACCACCGAGCCGACCATCGACAGTCACATCGTCAAGCTCAAATCATCGGGCGCCGATGTCTTCGTTGACATCGCGACGCCGAAGTTCGCCGCGCAAGCGATCAAGAAGGTCGGTGAAGTCGAGTGGAAGGTGCTGCACATCCTCAACAATGTCTCGGCCTCGGTCGGCAGCGTGATCAAGCCCGCCGGCTTTGCCAATGCCCAAGGCATCGTCTCGGCGCAGTACGTGAAAGACACGACCGATTCGCAATGGGTCAATGATCCCGGCATGAAGGCCTATCTGGAGTTCATGACCAAGGATTTTCCGGAGGGCGACAAATTGGACAATGGCACAGTGGTCGGTTACGGCGTGGCGCAGACCTTGGTGCAGGTCCTGAAACAGTGCGGCGACAATCTGACCCGAGAGAATGTGATGAAGCAGGCCGCCAGCTTGCGCGACTTCCGAACCGAGGTGCTGCTGCCTGGCATTACGATCAATACCTCAGCAACCGACTTTGCTCCGATCAGCCAGCTGCAGCTCATGCGTTTCACCGGCGAACGATGGCAGCTGTTCGGCGACGTCATCTCAGCTGACGTCGGCGGCTAGACGCAACACATCCGATCCAGGCCTCAGCCTCCTGCGACGTCACGTCGCGGGAGGCTTTTCTTTGCAAGGATTTCGTTAAACCACTCATCAGCCAATCGGTGCGTCCACCGCTTTCGCATTTACGCCAGTCACGTTCATGAGCTAGGTAGAACTCTGTTGAGGAACGCAAACGAGCTGCCGGACCTTCCGAGAAGGCAGCTCCAAGAACAAATCTAAAAAGGAGTTGGAGATGTTTATCCCCGCGACCCGTCGCGCCGTATCGGCGCTGCTCGGCTTGGCCCTGGTCGGCGCCGCCGGCGGCCCCGCATTCGCCGAGTCGAAATACGACAACGGCGCCAGCGACACCGAGATCAAGATCGGCAACATCGTCCCGTATAGCGGCCCGGCCTCGGCCTACGGCTCCGTCGGGAAGGCGATGGCCGCGGTGTTCAAGAAGGTCAACGACGACGGCGGCATCAACGGCCGCAAGATCACCTTCATCTCCTATGACGACGCTTATTCGCCGCCGAAGACGGTTGAACAGGCGCGCAAGCTGGTCGAGAGCGACGAGGTGCTGTTCCTGGGCGGCGTGCTCGGCACCGCGCCCAACACCGCGATCCAGAAATATCTCAACTCCAAGAAGATCCCGCAGCTGTTCGTGGCCACCGGCGCCACCAAGTGGAACGAGCCGAAAACCTTTCCGTGGACCATGGGCTGGCTGCCAAGCTACCAGTCGGAGGCCCGGATCTACGCGAAATATCTTCTGAAGGAGAAGCCCGGTGCCAAGATCGCCGTGCTCTACCAGAACGATGACATGGGCAAGGATTACCTGAAGGGTTTGAAGGATGGCCTTGGCGATCCCAGCCGGCTCGTACTGGAGGAGAGCTATGAAGTCTCCGAACCGACCGTCGAGTCCCACATCGTCAAGATCAAGGCCGCCAATCCCGACGTGATCGTGCTGTTCACGACGCCGAAATCGGGCGCCCAGGCGATCAAGAAGCTCGGCGAAATGAATTGGAGGCCGTTGACCATCATCGCCAATGTGAGCGCCTCGACGGCGGCGGTGATGCGCCCTGCCGGCGTCGAGAACTCGCAAGGGGTGATCTCGGCAGCCTATGCCAAGGACGCCTCAGATCCGCAATGGGCCAACGATCCCGGCCTGGGCGCCTTCAAGGAACTGCTCGCCAAATACCTGCCGGAGACCAATCCCATAGATTCGTCGGCGCTGACCGGCTACAACATCGCGACCACCATGGTCGAGGTGCTGAAACGATGCGGCGACGATCTGACCCGCGCCAATGTGATGAAGCAGGCGGCAAGCTTGAAGCAATTTCCGCAAGGCGGCCTGCTGCCCGGCGTCACCGTGACCACAGCGGCCGACGACTTTCAGCCGATCGAGCAGTTGCAGCTGATGCAGTTCAAGGGCGAACGCTGGCAGCTGTTCGGCGAGGTCATGAGCGGAGAGCTGGGCAAATAATCGCTCTTCCCACCAAGGACGGCGTCGCGTGAGCAGTCGCCGTCCACTGCTCCGCACGATCTTCGACGCCGCAGTCGCCGCGGCACATCCGGATATCGTGCTTGCCTCCCACCTGCCGGCGGTGCCGAAGGGCCGCATCATCTGCCTCGCCGCCGGCAAGGGGGCCGCGGCGATGGCTGCGGCCGCGGAGCGGCACTATCTCGATGTGCTCGCGCTCGATCCCGCACGGCTGACCGGCATCGCCACCACCCGCCACGGCCACGGCGTGCCGACGCGGCGGATCAAGGTGATCGAAGCCGGCCATCCGATGCCCGACGAAGCCGGACTGAAAGCGGCGGATGAGACCCTGCAACTGGCGGCAACGGCCGGCGCCGACGACCTCATGCTGGTGCTGCTCTCCGGCGGCGGCTCGGCGAACTGGATTGCGCCCGCGGACGGAGTGACGTTCGCGCAGAAACAGCAACTGACGCGAGCGCTGCTGCGCTCCGGCGCGCCGATCGGCGAGATCAACACGGTGCGCAAACATCTGTCGCGGATCAAGGGCGGCCGGCTGGCGCGCGCCGGGCAGAAGGCCGCGATCGTAACGCTTGCGATCTCGGACGTACCGCATGACGATCCGTCCGCGATCGCATCGGGGCCGACGGTCCCCGATCCCACGACGCTTGCTGACGCATGTGCGATCATCGCGAAGTACAATCTCGCGATCGAGCCGGCGATTGCGCGCGCGCTCGAGAACCCCGACAACGAAAGCTGCAAGCCGGACGATCCCGCGTTTGCACGTGCCAGATTCGAACTGATCGCGCGCCCGCGGGCCTCGCTGGACGCGGCGATCGTGAAGACCAGAGAGGCCGGTTACGAGGTGATCGATCTCGGCGCCGATCTCGAAGGCGAGGCGCGCGAGGTCGCTGCCGAGCATGTGAGGCTGGCGCTTGATGCCCGCGCGCAAGGACGGCGCGTCGCGATCCTCTCCGGCGGCGAGCTCACCGTCACCGTCACCGGGAATGGCCGCGGCGGCCCGAACCAGGAATACGCGTTGGCGCTCGCCGACCTGCTCAAGGACACGCCGGACATCGCCGCGCTCGCTGGCGACACCGACGGCGCCGATGGCGGCGCCGGCAGCGCCTCCGATCCTGCCGGGGCGATCGTCGACGGCACGACCTTCGCGGCGATGCGCGAAAGGGCCCTCGATCCGAAGGCCTATCTCGCCAACAATGACGCGACCGCGTTCTTTGCTGCGACCGGCGATCTGCTGCTGACCGGGCCGACGCTGACCAACGTGAACGACGTCAGGGTGATCTTGGTGGATTGAGGCGTCACTCTCTCCACGTCACTGTGGTTATAGGACCTGCGCCCGGAAGGACGGCTCGGGGAGGACGGCTCGGCGTCAAAACTCCCGCGCGATCTTGGTCAGCATTGCGAGCAGCGTGTCGCGCCCGTCCGGGCCCAGCAGCTCGTTCAGCCTTGCCTCGTGTTTGGAGACGACCAGCTTTTTCGCCCGCGCCAGCACGCCGCGCCCCTTCTCGGTGAGCACCAGGATGTGCGAGCGGCGGTCATGGGGCGAGCGGACCCGGGTGCAGAAGCCGCGACTTTCCAGGCTGTCGAGCAGCGACACGAAGTTCGGACGGAGGATGCCGAGGGTGTTGGCGATCTCGGTCTGGTTGCGACCGGGATTATTGTCAAGCAACAGCAGCACCGAGAACTGCGCCGGGGTCAGCTGCAGCGGCGCGACGCAATGCAGAAAGTCCTCGAACACCTTGAGCTGGGCGCGTTTGAGCACGTAGCCGAGCAGGTCGGACAGCTCGCCAAGCCGCACAGCTTGCGTCTCGTCAGCCGGTCCGGCAGGCTCCTTCGAGCCCTGGCTGGTCTTGACTTGGCCAGTCTTGACTTGGCTGCTCTTGGCTTGGCTGCTTGCGGCTTGATTTTTGACGCTATCTGCCATTGCAGTCCATGAAAGTCATGGCGTCGGCTTCCCCCTCCCAAAAGACCGCAGCGAAACAGCGGCCTTGAGATTATACTTGATAATTGTTATCCCTCATACCAAACACCGGCAGCCGATTTCAACTGCTGCGACACAACGGCGACGAATGCCGGCCGCGATCGGTCATCAAAGGGGGAGCGTCCAGCCTTGAACACAACGATCATGCTGTTCCTGCTGCAGGACGGCATTACCAACGGCGCGATCTATGCGCTGCTCGGGCTGGCGCTCGTGCTGGTGTTCGCGGTGACGCGCGTGATCCTGATCCCCCAGGGCGAATTCGTCACCTATGGCGCGCTGACCTACGCCTCGCTGGCAGCCGGCCAGATGCCTGGTACCGCCAAGCTGGCGCTGGCCATGGGCGTCGTCGCCTTCGCCTTCGATCTTTACGCAGCGCGCAAATCGCTGCATTTGCCGCGCATTGCGCGCGCTTTCGCCGTCAACGTCGTCTTCCCAGGCCTGGTGCTGGCCGCGACGATCTGGGCCGCCGGCCAACGGCCGCCTGTCGGTATCAACCTCGTCCTCTCGCTGTTGATCGTAGCGGCGATCGGGGTCTCGCTCTATCGCATCGTGTTCCAGCCTTTGGCGCACACGTCGGTGCTGGTGCTCCTGATCGCCTCGGTCGGCTGCCATCTGGCGCTGCAGGGCCTCGGACTGCTGTTCTTCGGCGCCGAGGGCCAGCGCGGCCCTGCCCTGCTCACCGCCTCAGCCGTGCTGGGTCCCTTGCGCTTCACCGGCCAAGGCATGGCGGTGTACGGCCTTACCGTCTCCTTCATTGTCGCGCTCTGGCTGTTCTTCGGGCTGACGCTTTACGGCAAGGCGCTGCGCGCAACCGCCGTGAATCGGCTGGGCGCGCGGCTGGTCGGCATCCGCACCACGCTGTCGGGCCAGATCGCATTCCTGCTGGCGTCCACGATCGGTGCACTCTCCGGCATCCTGATCGTGCCGATCACGACGCTCTATTACGACACCGGATTTCTGATCGGCTTGAAAGGCTTCATCGCGGCGATCATCGGCGGGCTCGTCAGCTATCCGCTCACTGCAGTCGCGGCGATTGTCGTCGGCATCGTGGAGGCATTCTCCTCCTTCTATGCCTCGAACTTCAAGGAAGTGATCGTCTTCACGCTGCTGATCCCCGTGCTGGTGCTGCGGTCGCTGGCCGCGCCCGCCGTGGAAGAAGAAAAGGACTAGCGCGATGCGCGAGCGTTGGCCCCTCCTCATCTTTACCGCCATCATGGCGGCGATCCCGTTCATCCCGGGCGTACCGCCGTTCTGGATCGTGCTGCTCGACAATATCGGCCTGTCCGCGCTGGTCGCTATGGGGCTCGTGCTGCTCACCGGCGTGGGTGGGCTCACTTCGTTCGGCCAGGCCGCCTTTGTCGGCTTCGGCGCCTACACCACGGCCGTGCTGTCCGCGAATTATGGCGTATCGCCCTGGCTGACCCTGCCATTGTCGCTCCTGGTCTCCGGCGCAGCGGCGGTGCTGCTCGGACTCGTCACCGTGCGCCTGTCAGGCCACTATCTGCCGCTCGGCACCCTCGCCTGGGGGCTTGGGCTGTTCTACCTCTTCAGCAAGCTCGCATTTCTCGGCCGTAATGACGGCGTTTCCGGCATTCCGCCGCTTGCGATCGGCTCGCTGAAGATGCTCGATGCCGGCACGATCTATTACGCCATCTGGATCGGGGTGCTGCTCGCGGCGCTGCTGACGATGAACCTGTTGGATTCTCGCACCGGCCGCGCGATCCGCGCACTGCGGAGGGGCCACATCGCGGCCGAGGCCTTCGGCGTCTATGCGCCCAGCGCCAAGCTCCTGGTCTTCATCTACGCCGCCGTGCTGGCCGGCCTCTCCGGCTGGCTTTATGCCCATTTCACCCGCGCGGTGAACCCGACTCCTTTCGGCGCCCAGGCCGGCATCGAATATCTGTTCGTCGCGGTGGTCGGCGGCGCCGGCTATGTATGGGGCGGCGTGCTGGGCGCCGCGATCGTCGTGATCCTGAAGGAAGTGCTGCAGAGCTATCTGCCGCTGCTGCTGCATGGCGAAGGCCAACTCGAGACGATCGTGTTCGGCATTCTGCTGGTGGGGCTGTTGCAGCTGGCACCGACCGGCCTGTGGCCGTGGCTGACGGCATGGCTGCCGCTCAAACCGCTCGGGAAAAAGCCCGCGACCTCGCTCACGCTGCCCGCGCGCGAGCGCCAAGCCGCCCCGCACGAGGTGCTGCTCCAGGTCGACAACGCCAGGAAGCAGTTCGGCGGCGTGGTCGCAGTCAACAACGTCTCCTTCGAGGTGCAGGCGCGCGAGATCGTGGCGCTGATCGGCCCGAACGGCGCCGGCAAGAGCACCACCTTCAACCTGATCACCGGCGTGCTGCCGGCGACCTCCGGGAATGTCTCGATGCTGGGCAAACCGATCGGCAAGGCGCCACCGCAGGAGGTGGTCAAGCTCGGCATCGCCAGAACCTTCCAGCACGTCAAGCTGGTGCCCGACATGACCGTGCTGGAGAATGTCGCGATCGGCGCGCATCTGCGCGGGCACGCCGGGCCACTGTCCAGCATGCTGCGGCTCGACCGCGGGGACGAGGCGAAGCTGCTCGCGGAAGCCGCGCGGCAGATCGCACGCGTCGGTCTCGCCGACCAGATGGATCAGCTCGCGGGCTCGCTGTCGCTCGGGCAACAGCGCATCGTCGAGATCGCGCGAGCCCTCTGTGTCGATCCGATGCTGCTCCTGCTCGACGAGCCTGCCGCGGGCCTGCGCCACATGGAGAAGCAGCGGCTCGCCGCGCTATTACGTGAACTGCGCGCCGGCGGCATGTCGGTGCTCCTGGTCGAGCACGACATGGGATTTGTGATGGACCTCGCCGATCGCATCGTGGTGCTCGATTTCGGCACCAAGATCGCGGAAGGAACGCCAGCCGCGATCAAGACCAATCCAGAGGTGATCAAGGCCTATCTCGGAGCCACCGCATGAGCGTGCTGCTGTCGGTTACGGACGCTCATGTGTCCTATGGCAAGGTCGAAGCGGTGCGCTCGGTCTCGCTCGAGGTCGGTGACAACGAAATCGTCACCATCATCGGCGCCAACGGGGCCGGCAAGACCACCCTGCTCAGCGCCGTCATGGGCGTGCTGCCGCTGAAGGGACGCGTCACGTTTGCCGGCGAGAACCTGGCCCGGCTCGAGATCGAGGACCGCGTTGCGCTGGGTCTTTGTCTCGTGCCCGAACATCGCGAGCTGTTCGCCAGCATGAACGTCGAGGACAATCTGCAGCTCGGCGCGTTCCGCATGAACAAGGCGCGCACCGCTGCCGGGTTCGAGCACGTCTACACGCTGTTTCCGCGGCTGAAGGAGCGGCGCAAGCAGCTTGCCGGCACCCTGTCCGGCGGCGAGCAGCAGATGCTGGCGATGGGCCGCGCACTGATGGGCGCACCCAAGCTGCTGATGCTGGACGAGCCGAGCCTCGGCCTTGCCCCGATCATCGTCGCCGGCATCTTCGAGATCATCGCCAAGCTGCGGCAGGATGGCGTCTCGGTGCTGCTGGTCGAGCAGAACGCCAAGGCCGCGTTGCAGGTAGCGGACCGCGCCTATGTGATGGAGCTCGGCGAGTTCGTGCTGAACGGCAAGGCGGACGAGATCGCGACCGACCAGCGCGTGGCCGCCAGCTATCTCGGCTTTGCCGAGACGGCAGCGGGCTAGACGACAGAGAGCAGACCGAGACGCTGAAGGCCGGCTCGACGAGCCGGCCTTTCGTTTGCGTGGATCGAATGAAGCGATCTTCGCCTATTCCGCCGGGACGTACTTCCCGTCCTTCACGGTCAGGATGATGCGGGCGCGGTCGTCGAGGCCGGAGCGATCCGTTTCGGTGAAGTTGTAGACACCCTGGCTGGCGGCCAGGTCCTTCTCGGTCAACAGCGCCTGACGGATCGCCTCGCGGAACTCCGGCGTGCCGGGCTTGGCAGTCTTCAGTGCCACCGGAATGACGCGCTTCAGGATCTCGAAGGCGTCATAGGAATGGCCGGCGAACTGGCTGCGGCTGTTCGGGCCATACTTGGCCTCATAGTCCTTGTTGAGCTCCAGACCGGGCTTCTTGGTCAGCGCGCTATCGGCTTGGGTTTCCGGCGACATCACCGGGCCGGAGGCCATGATCACGCCCTCGGCTGCCTTGCCCGCGATGCGGATGAAGTCCATGCTGGCAGCGCCGTGGGTCTGATAGATGAGACCCGTATAGCCGCGCTCGCGCAGCTCGGTCTGCGGCAGCGCCGCGGCGGTGCCGGAGGCGCCGACCAGGATCGCATCCGGATTGGCGGCGACCAGCTTGAGCACCTGGCCGGTGACCGACGTGTCGGGACGCGCGAAACGCTCCTCATCGGCGATGGCGATGCCCATCGGCACGGCCTGGTTCTTCAGGTCGTTGAACCAAAGATCGCCGTAGGAATCGGAGTAGCCGATATAGCCGACGGTCTTGATGTTGTGCGCCTTCATGTGCTCGTACAGCACCTTGCCCATGATCGGCACCGGCTGCGGCATCACCACCGACCATTTGGCGCGCTCGGGCGTCACCGGAAACGGCGCCAGCGCGAAATGCGGAACGCCAGCCTCATTGGCGACATTCGATACCGCGATGGTGGGCGGCGTCACCGCCGACCCCATGATGATGTCGGCTTTGGACTCCGTGACAAAGCGCCGCGCGTTGGTGGTCGCGGTGGTCGGATCGCCGCCGTCGTCGAGCACGATCACCTTCAGCGGCACGCCGCCGATCTCCTTCGGCACGAATTCCAGCGCGTTACGTTCGGGGATGCCGAGCGCCGCTCCAGGGCCGGTGGTCGTGGTGGTGATGCCGATCACGATCTCGTTCGTCTCGGCCGACGCTGACGCGATACCGAGCACGGTCGCGACTGCAGCCGCCGCCCAATAGGCCTTCTTCATCGATTGTCCTCCCTAATTGTTTTGCAGTTCAGAGCGCAATATTCCGCTGAAGTCGAGCCCCTCTTTAGGCGACAATGCCGCAGGAGTCAGCCCTGCATGAATTTAACCTTTATTTCCTCAGGGATCGGCGCCGATTTCAGCTTGTCGGGGTTGTCGGGATCGCGCCCGACCAGGACGCGGGTCTCGAAGCCTTCGATCGCCAAAGCCTCGCCCTTGTAGACCTTGTGAATGACCTCGAATGACGACCGCTTGAAACTCTCGATCCGGCTCTCGATCGTGATCCAGTCGCCATAGGTTGAGGGGATGTAGAACTTCGCGCGGGTGTCGACCATGGGAATGCCGACCAGGCCGTAGCGGCGGACGATGTCCTGCTTGGAGAAGCCGGCCGCCTCGAACATGACCGAGGTGGAATCGTCGAACATCGCAAAATAGCGCGGGTAGTAGACGATGTTGGCAGGGTCGCAATCACCCCACTGGATCTGCACGTCGCGGCGGTGGATGAACATTTCAGCTGCCGATCTCTTTCCGCTGTCATTCCGGGGTGGCTCGAAGAGCCGAGCCCGGAATCCATTTCACCACCGGCGCCGACGCCAAATGGATTCCGGGCCCGACGCTGCGCGTCGTCCCGGAATGACGGTCCATTGTCAGTTGGTGCCGCGACTTCACCGCGGGGCCATGCGCAGCGCGGCATCGAGCCGCACCACCTCGCCGTTGAGATAGGGGTTCTCGACCATGTGCAGCGCGAGGGCGGCGAACTCGTCGGCGTTGCCGAGCCGGCGCGGGAACGGGATCGCGGCGGCGAGCGAGTCCTGTGCCTCCTGCGGCAGGTTGGCGAGCAGCGGCGTGAGGAACAGGCCGGGCGCGATGGTCATCACGCGGATGCCGAACTGCGCGAGCTCGCGTGCGATCGGCAGGGTCATCGCGACGATGCCGCCCTTCGACGCCGAATACGCCGCTTGGCCGATCTGGCCGTCATAGGCCGCAACCGAGGCCGTATTGACGACGACGCCGCGTTCGCCGGTGGCCTGCGGCTCGAGCTTCGACATCTCAGCGGTTGCAAGCCGCAGCATGTTGAACGAGCCGATCAAATTGACCTTGATCACCTTGTCGAAATCGGAAAGCGGCATCGGGCCGTCGCGGCCGATCACGCGCTTGGCAACGCCGATACCGGCGCAGTTCACCAGCACCCGCGCCGGGCCGTGCACCTTGGCCGCCTGCGCGATGCCGGCTTCCGCCGCTGCGGCATCGGAGACGTCGCAAACGACGGCCGTGCCCTTGATTTCCGCGGCGACCTCTTCGGCCAGCTTGGCGTTGAGGTCGAACACGGCGACCTTGGCGCCCTGTGCGGCAAGCTTGCGGGCGGTCGCAGCGCCAAGTCCGGAGGCGCCCCCCGTGACGATCGCAGCCTGATCCTTCAACAACATGATTGGTCTCCCTTTGATGCGCTGCTCAGCCGGCGACGATGATGTCGTCGGACGGCGTGGCCGCGTAGATATGCTCGATCAGCTCTTTCCGATTCTCCAGCACGGCGCGCTGGTTGATCGAGCCCTTGTCGGTGACTTCGCCCTTGTCGATCAGGAGCGGCGTTCCAAGCAGCACCGCGCGGGTGATCCGGTTGGACGAGCCGGTCGCCGTCGCCAGGAATTTCGTGAAGCGCTCGCGGAACGCCGCGCGGATCAGCGGATCGGCGGCCGTTGCGGCGAGATCGTCGAGCGGCAAGGTCGCGTTGATCAGCCGGCAGCCGTCGAGATCGAGCACGACGATGGCTGCGATCTCATCGCGGTTGATGCCGGCGATGATGACGTCGCGCGCCAGCGGCGCACAGGCCGCGATGAAGCGGGCGCGCAGCGGACCGACCGAGACCCAGGTGCCGCTGGCGAGCTTGAAATCTTCGGCGATGCGGCCGTCGAAATCGAAGCCGGCGTCGAGATCTTCCGGGTTGGCGGGCTTGAGCGCATCGCCCATCTTGTAGAAGCCTTCCTCGTCGAAGGCTGCCGCTGAGACGTCCGGCTGGCGCCAGTAACCCGGCGTCACATTCGGCCCCTTGGCGCGCACCTCGAGCTTGCCGTTGTTGGGCACGAGCTTGGCCTCGTTGCCCGACACCGGCAGGCCGACATGGCCGGAGCGGCTGGTGCGCGGATTGACCGACATGAAGAACGGCGCGGTCTCGGTCGAGCCGAGGCCGGTCAGCATCGGCACCCGCGTGCCGGTCTCGGCGACCGAGAGTTCGTCGAGCTCGTTCCAGACATGCGGCGCCATCGCCGCACCCGAGAAGAACATCGCGTGCAAGCGGCCGAAGAATTTCTTCCGCAAAGCTGCGTCGTCGCGCAGATAGGGCAGCAGCGACTCATAGCCCTTGGGGACGTTGAAATAGACCGTCGGGGAGATCTCGCGCAGATTCCGCACCGTCTCCTCGATGCCTCCAGGCACGGGCTTGCCCTGGTCGAGATACATCGAGCCCCCGTTGTACAGCGTCAGCCCGATATTGTGATTGCCACCGAAGGTGTGATTCCAGGGCAGCCAGTCGACGATGACCGGCGGCTCGTCCTTCAGGAACGCCAGGGTCTCGCGGATCATCACCTGGTTGGCGCAGATCATCCGCTGCGTATTGATGACCGCCTTGGGATTGCCGGTCGAGCCGGAGGTCAGCAGGAATTTTGCGATCGTGTCCGGGCCGATGCTGTCGTGGGCGGCAGCGAGCCCCGAATGAAGCGGCGTCGCGATCAGATCCGCCAGCATCGTCACCGCGCGGCCCGGGACCGCGCCGAACGAGGCCGCGATCTCGGTGCCGTCAGGCACGTTGGCGATGAGCGCATCGGCGAATTTGCCGGCGTCATCGGCGAAGACGAGACCGGGCGTCAGCAGCTTCATCAGGTAGGCAAGCTTGCCGTAGTCACGCGATACCAGTGAATAGGCCGGCGACACCGGGCAGAATGGAACGCCGGCATAAAGCGCCCCGAACGCGACCAGCACATGGTCGATCGAGTTGCCGGACAGGATCATGACGGGACGATCCGGCGACAGACCGCGTGCCAGCAGTGCCGAGGCAATGTGCCGGCTCGCGGTCAGCAGCGTGGCGTAGGTCAGCTCGCGCCAGCCCGTAGGCCCAACGCGCTCGGCCATGAACACGCGGTCCGGCGCGGTCTCGGCGAAATGATGCAGCCGATCGGTGATGCGCCGCGGATAGTCCGCAAGCGCCCGCTTGGGCCGGAGATAGAGGGTGCCGTCGGCGCGGCGCTCGATATTCACCGCGGGGTCGTTGAACGAGATCGCGCGCAAGGGATGGGCATCCGGCTTATGCGCCGGCGTCTCGTTCATTCCTCCCTGTGTGCTTGTTATGATTGGCGCGTTCATGTCACGTCGGTTTCACCTTTGCGGTCTTGTGATCGAGAAAGGCGCGGATGCGGCGCTTGGCCTCCTTGTCGCTTTGCGCGACGGTGGCCATCAGCGACTCCATCAACAGGCCGGTCTGCGGATTTGTTTCCGCGATCAGGGGCAAGGCCTGCAGCACGGCGAAATTGGTCAGCGGCGCGTTGCTCGCGATCTTCTCGGCGAGCTCCATCGCCTTGGCAAGGCCGGTGCCGGCGTCGACCAGATATTGCGCGAAACCATAGGCCGAGCCTTCGGTCGCGGAATAGACCCGGCCGGTCAGCATCATGTCCATCATGCGCGCGACCCCGATCAGCCGCGGCAATCGCACCGAGCCGCCGCCGCCGACGAAGATGCCGCGCTGGCCTTCCGGCAGCGCGAAATAGGCCGACGGCTCCGCGACGCGGATATGCGCGGCACAGGCGAGCTCGAGGCCGCCGCCGATGACAGCGCCCTTCAGCGCCGCGATGACCGGCACGCGGCAATACTGGATGCGGTCGAAGACGCGGTGCCAGGTCTGCGAATGCACGAGGCCTTCGGTGGCGTCGCGCTCGCGCAGCTCGGAGAGATCGAGGCCGGAGGAGAAGTTGTCGCCGATGCCATGGATGACGACGGCTCTGACATCATCCGGCAGGCCGGCAAAGCAGTCGCCGATGTCCTGGATGATGGCGTCGTTGAGCGCGTTGCGCTTGGACGGCCGGTTGAGGCCGACGGTGAGGACGGCGCCCCGCTGTTCGATCTGGAGCAGCGCGGAGTCCTGCGCTGATGCGGTGTCGGCGTTTCCCATCGGCTCTATTGTGTCCTATTCAGAATAGTTATGTTTTATAACGATTTTGCCGGGAGTCAACACGCGCATCGCGCCATGATGTTGTGCGCTGCGGCAAAGATATGACGCCGCGTTCCCGCGGCGGATCGCGCCCGGGTCTTGCGAAACGACATGCCCCTTCGAGAATCGAGAGGGCGCAGGGAAGGCCGGGCGCCGGCTGGCGCCCGCGGCCCGCCTGCAGAAAAAAATGCAGGCGGCAGGTACCACAGGCTCAGCCGAGACAACCCGGCCTTCCCTGCGCGATGGTCTTCACGCTTATACGTAGTCTCCCTGGTGCGCCGGGCTTTCTGGCCACCATTCGCGACAACGCGCTGACGCGCGTTGCGCGGGACACCAGCGTCGGGGTGTCAGGACGCTACGACTTCACGTCCGCAAGCTGCCGTTCGTCGGCGCGCCAAACACGCGCTGCGGCATCATCGCGGCCATCGCTCCCCGCCCCGCGTGTCGTGACGATCGCGCGCAACGCCCCTCTCGTCGAGGCGGGATGAAAGGCATGATGCACGATTTCTGGAAAAACGAAAGTTGAAAATTACGTCGATTGGACGGCGCGCATCGCCATGCGTTGAGAGCGCTTACAAAATGAGCTTTTCCGCGCAGGCAATTTCTCGCTTCTCAACGGCGTCGCCGGCAATGACTTCCCACAAAATTGGCGAGGTGATTCGCCCGACAGGCGGGAGCCAGGTCCCGTCATTGCGAGCGAAGCGAAGCAATCCAGGCCACGGTACGGGCCCATTGGCGCGCAGCCTCGCCCCTTCAGTCGCAGGGCAACCGCATATGGCGCCTTGCCCATTCGCGCCGGAGCTTCCTCATCGCCATCGCGAGCTTGTGCCGGCCATTGAGGGAATCGGAGTCGATCATGACAACGCCTCAAGCTCCTTCACACCGATAGGAGGCTTGCTTCGCCAGCCGATCATGAATGCTCGTTTTGCCAGTCCATTCTGAACACGAGCAATCTGTATCCTCTCTCTCGCGAGCCGCATCCGCAGCAAGGGATCGTGAGTTCCCGAACCTACGAGGCATTTGTTGATGACCCAACCGAACGGCTCGACGCCGGCGCGCCGCAAGTCCTCCTGAAGAGCAGCGGCCTCTGAAACTGGAGTTGTCTCGGGCAAGGTCACCAGGACCACCCGGGTGAGGGCAGGATCTTGCAGCCTCATCAGCGGCGTAACGATACGCCCCGGTCCGCTTGGGTCCAGTTGGCTTGTCATCTGGCGATGATAAGCACCGGTCGCATCGAGCAAGAGCAGGGTGTGGCCTGTCGGAGCCGTATCGAGCACCACAAACGCGCTTCGTGCCTCCGCGACAATGTGGGAGAAGGCATGGAACACTGCGACTTCCTCAGTGCATGGCGAAGCCAGGTCCTCAAGAAGCAGCGCCCTGCCCTGTTCGTCTAGGCCGCGGCCACGGCTCGCCAATATTTTCGCGACATAGCGTTCCGTCTCAACGCGAGGATCAATCCGATCCACGGTGAGGCCCGGCATCACTCCCTCGACGACGAAAGTGACGTGGGCTGCAGGATCGGTCGTGCTGAGGTGGACGGCATGCCCGCGCTTGGCGAGCCCCACGGCGATGGCAGCGGCAATCGTCGTCTTTCCGACGCCTCCCTTGCCCATGACCATGATGAGGCCATGCTTGCCCCGGGAGATCTCATCGACCAACCGGTCGAGACCTGGCAGGTCAACCGGCTCGGCATCCGGCGCGCTGGCCGTCATCGGAGGCAATGCACTGGATGCCGACAACACCGCCCTAAGGGCCGTCAGACCCACGATATCAAAGCCAAACAATGGGATTTCGTCGCGCGGTAGTTTCGTCAGCGACGCTGGCATCGCGGCGAGAGCCTCGTCCTGATCCCGCTCAAGGGCAACTGCCACGGCATCGGTTCGGTCCGTGGCACGAAAGCGCCCGTTGACGGCGAGTGTCTGGTTCGAGAGATTGAGCGCATCGAGCTCGCCCGAAGTTCTGGCCGCCTCGCGTATCGCCCCGCGATCGGCCCGGGTGACGAGGACGATGGTCGTCCGCTTGGGATCGCCCAGTGCCTGAAGTGCCTGGCGAAAGCGATCCTCCTGCATCTTCAACCCTGAATGTGGGCCGAGGCAGGATGCCCCTCGATCATTGTCTTTCAGAAAGCCGGTCCATGCCTTTGGCAGGCTAAGAAGCCGCAACGTGTGTCCGGTCGGGGCCGTATCGAAAACGATATGGTCGAAGCCCGTCATATCGCCATCCAGCAGTCCTACGAACTCATCGAAGGCGGCGATCTCAGTGGTGCAAGCGCCGGAAAGTTGCTCGCGAACAGTCGATTTCTCCTCAAGAGTAGCCGCTGGCCCGAGTTGCTCGAGCACGCGGGTTCGATAGCTCTCGGCTGCTGCCTCCGGGTCAATGTTCATCGCGAAGAGCCCAGCCACGTGCGGCACCGACAGCGGGCTATCGGTTAGGCTGATCTCCAGCATCTCGTCCAGGTTCGATGCAGGATCGGTGCTGACCAGGAGGATACGCAAACCACGATCGGCGAGACCGATGGCAGTAGCACACGCCAGCGAGGTCTTGCCGACACCGCCCTTGCCGGTGAAAAAGAGAAACGGTGTCGGAGCGTCGAGCGTGCGCAAGCGGAGCATCAAAATCCATCCTAAGGCTGGCGCGCTGATGTGAGGGGGGCGTGCATCGCCTCGCGATGGAGATTAGTTAGTAAGCCTCTGACCAACCCCTGTTGCGATGGATCAATAACCAGACGGCCCCCAAGCGCAATGAGACACAGGGCGGTCATGGTCCGCTCATGGCTCAATAGCGAATGAGCGACAACCCTCGTGAGATCTGCTGAGTCGGGCATTGCGGACGAAGTTTCCGCCGCGTGAGGGCGTCCCGGGGTGACGGGAGCGTGCCTGCGCCCTTGCGTCTACAACACCACATGCACATCGACCACCACGCAGTTGGCGACTGCAATTTCGTCTTCTCCTGCGGAGGCCAAAGAGCATATCTTCGGGAACGGCTCGACCCTTCCCGCGATCACGGTTAGCTCCCCTCCCCGTTGTGGGCAGGGCTATCGCATATGGCTGGAAATAGTCCGTAGGGTGGGCAAAGGCGCGAACGCGCCGTGCCCACCACCGATCGAGCGCGCTGCGTGGCGGTGGGCACGCTTCGCTTTGCCCACCCTACGGACTACATCTACCAAAGCTCAATTTGTCTTCCCGATAGGTTGATCCCGAACGCCGATCAGGAGCACCGCCGTCTTTACTTCTTCGTTTGGCTGGAACCGGTCGGGGCCGTTGTGCCGGCGTTGGAGCTCTTCTTTCCGCTTTTCGTGTCCGTCTTAGTGGCCGGGGCCGCCTGACTGAACGCAGATGATACATTCGCGGCCATGAACGCGATTGCAGCCAATATCGCTAGGGCTTGTTTCACGTCGTATCTCCTTCCCATGGTGCTCCCAGTGGATTGCAAATATCGTGATATTTGGCGGCCAGAACGTTGATGGAGATCAATCGACGTTCTAGCGGCCAAGAGAATTGAGTCGATTACTTCCGGCTATGGCACCTGGCTGACCTCTAGGCACGGCTCTGCCGACGTTCGTTTGTGGCCTTTAGCGAAGTAGCGACAGCTCTCATGAGGTAAGCTTGGTCGGACGCAGCGGAGAGATTCAGCGCGTGAGCGCGTCCCGCGATGACGGCGGCGTAGCCGCGGCCTTGCGCCTACAGCACCACATGCATCCCGGATTGCCTCGTGCCGCGGCTAGTTCGCCTTGACGATTTGCGCGATGGCTAGAAGATTATGAGGACGCACGCGAATGACGCCGCCGCTTGGGCTGTCGATATCTGCGATGAGGAACAGCGAAACGGAGACCACGACCGGCAAGACAAACAGGAGGAGCTCCCCTTGTCGGCGTTCGCCGTAGCCCACCAGCAAGTTGCAGCAGATTGCCATGAGCGCCATCATTGCCCATGCCCCGACGGGTATTCGATTCCACCAGGCCGCCTGCGTATATCCCTGCGCGTTGAGGACGTCGTTCATGCCGGAAATCGCCAGCGCCGTCGTCGGTGTCGGCTGGCTCGCTGCTGCCAGCGCGACCAGAGCCCAAAGTTGGTCCTGCACCTGCACGGTCTGCTGGTCGATGCCGGCTTCATCGCTCTGCTCGTAGAAGGCAATGCGCAGCTCGAGATATCTTCTCAACATGGTGCGCGCGCGCACACGGCCGTCCGGGGGCAACAGATCGGCGCGCAGATATTCGGTGCCGATGGCATTTGCTTCCGCCTCCTCCAACGCCTTGCGCTGATCGTACCTGTTGACCGCCATCGAGAACGTAAATCCAATGATGAGAGCCAGCAGCGTCAGCGTAGCAGCCTGCACGGTGTTGAAATCGTGACGCTCGCCTTGCTTGAAGGAAACGGCGCGCTTGCGAAGGAAGTCGCCGGCGTAGGCGGCGACGGCTTGTGCAATCAGCGCAATCGCGAAGACGACGAAGGGGCTATCGAAATGAGCGGACATTGATGGCCATGAGGAGGCATGGCGCTATTGTGGGCACCGTCCGCGATGGACCGTTGATTTAGGTCAAGGTTCGGTTGTTCACTACGAGCGAATTGGCGACAGCTCTCCTGGGTCCGCTTGGTCGGGCCTAGCGGATGAGATTTCGGCGCGTGACCGCGTCGCAATGACGGAGGCAGGCTTCGCCTTCATAACACCACGTGCACATCGACCACCACGCGGTCGGCGTGGCGGGCGGCCGAGGCGACGAAGAGGTGCTGCATCAGCCAGCGATATTTCTCGTGGCCGGTCTCGAAGCGTGGCGTGGTGCGGAAATAGATCAGCGCGGGATCGACCGGCTCGCCGCGCTTGAGCTTCTGCAGCAGCTCGACCGACCCGAAGCGGATGCCGCGGTTCTCGACGTAGACGATCGCACCCTCCTCGGTCTCGAAGGCGTATTTCGCCTCGAGCTCGATCAGCTCGTTGGGGCGGATGATCTGGAAGTCGGCGCCGAAGGCGCAGACGTTGCCCCAAATGCCTGCGCCATCCAGACCCGGGCCCTTCACCTCGCCGCCCGTGATCGGGATGATCCGCCTGACGCCAGTGCCGATCTCGCCGGCGGAGGTGACTTGGCCGATCCGCGCGGTGATGGTGAAGACGTATTTCGTCTGCAGCACGGGAGTCATCAGCGGGCCATCATCTGTTGCGGCAACCAGGTGGCGAGCAGCGGAAAGGCGATCAGGATCACCAGCCGGATCAGGTCGGTGACGACGAAAGGCAGCACACCCTTGAAGATCGTGGAGAACGACACGTCCTTCACCACGCTCTTGATCACGAACACGTTCATGCCGACCGGCGGATGGATCAGGCCGAGCTCGACCGTCATCACGATGATGACGCCGAACCAGATCGGATCGAAGCCGAGATGCTGGATCACCGGGAAGATGATCGGTACGGTCAGGATGATCATCGCCATCGCATCCATCAGGCAGCCGAGGACGAGATACATCACCATGATCAGTGCCAGCACGCCGTAAGGACCCAGGCCCAGACCGGTGAGGAACTCCGTCACCTTCTGCGGCGTCTGCGTCACCGTGAGGAAATAGCCGAAGATCAACGCGCCGATCAGCACCGTGAACACGGCGGCCGCGGTGCGGGTCGCCTGCAGCAGCGAGGCCAGGATCTTGTCCTTGTCGAGCCTCCCGGTGACGACGCCGATGATGAACGCGCCGGTGGCGCCGACGCCGCCGGCTTCGGTCGGCGTGAAGCGCGGCAGGAACGGCAGGCCATAGAGGCCGCCGATGACGAACAGGAACAACAGCACCGGCGCCCAGATGTCGCGCAAACCCTGGAAGCGCTTGCGCCAGGGCAGCGACTCGCCCTTGGGCAGAAAGTCGGGCATGACGCGACCGATCACCGCGATCGTGATCATATACATGCTCATCGCGAGCAGGCCCGGAATGATGCCGGCGATGAACAGCTTGCCGATGTCCTGCTCGGTAATGATGCCGTAGACCGCCAGCACCGTCGACGGCGGCAGCATCGCGCCCAAGGTGCCGCCGGCCGCGATCACGCCGGTGGCGAAGGATTGCGGATAGCCGAAGCGGCGCATTTCCGGATAGGCGACCGCGGAGAAGGTGGCGGCGGTCGCGACCGACGAGCCGCAGATCGCGGCAAAGCCGCCGCAGGCGGCCACGGTGGCGATGCCGAGCCCGCCGCGCATGTGCCCGACGAAGCCGTTGGCGGCACGGAACAGCTCGCGGCTCATGCCGGAATTGGAGACGAAGGTCCCCATCAGCAGGAACATCGGGATCACACCGAAGGTGTAATCCGTCACCGTGCGCATCGAGGTCTGGCCGACCAGCTTGAGCGCGGCGGGACCTGAAACGAGATAACCGAAGCCGGAGACGCCGACGAGCCCCATCGCCATGCCCACCGGCACGCGCAACAGCATCAGCGCAAACAGCGATACGAAGCCGATGAGGGCGACCGCATCCGTGCTCATCAAGACTTACTCCGTCACCTTGACCTTGGGGTCATGGATGTCCTCGGGATGGAAGATCAGCCGATAGGTCCTGATCGCGATCAGCAGCACCGCCGAGACGTCGCCGATCCAGGCGATCGCGAAGAACGGCCAGGTCGGCATGTGCAGGTCGAAGGTCAGCACGTTGTCCTGATAGGTGCCGCGCACCTTGTCGAACAGCGTATAGGTCTGCACCGTCACCACGAACAGCAGCACGAGGGTCGCAAAGATGTCGATCCAGCGCTGATAGCGCGGCCCGACATTGCCCCAGACCAGATCCACCGTGATGTGCGTGCCGCGATACGAGGTCGCAGCAATGCCCCAGAAGATCAGGATGCCGAGCAGCATGCGCCCGATATCGAACGAGTCCGGGATCGAGTAGTTCAAGGTGTTGCGCAGCAGCACCGACAGGAAGATGTCGAGCGCGACGATGCCGACGAAGAACGCGGCGATCCACTCGATCCCGTCGATGATCCGGTCCATCACAGCGCGATTCATGACATCTCTATCCGTGCGTCAGGCATGCACCGTCCTTAGAAGTTCGTTCGCGAGCTGTTGCGTAGCAAGCGGATGGCCCCTGTCTTTCCGCTCCCGTCCGCCGCAGCTCGAAAGAGGAAAGGCGGATGCGGGAGGTTCGATCGTCTCGGGCCTCATGGTTCGAGACGCGCCGCGAGCGGCGTTCCTCACCATGAGGATCTTAGATTCGCCCGGAACTCGGCCCTCGTCCTGAGGAGCCCGCCGGAGGCGGGCGTCTCGAAGGACGGATGATCTGGGACCTGCGTGCTCTACTGCGCCAGCGCGTTGTACTTGGCGAGCGAGGCCTTCAGCTCGGCCATGGCGGCATCGGCATCGACGCCGGTCTTCTTGACGCCGTCGGCCCAGGTCTTGAACAGCGGCTCGGAGGCCTTCTTCCACAGCGCGGTCTGCTCGGGCGTCAGCTTGTAGACCTCCTGGCCGGACTCGGCCTTGATCTTGTCGACGCCGGCGTCCTCGAACTGTCCCCAGTGCTCGCCGACCTTGCCGGCCATCTCGGTGGTGCAGTTGTCGTCGATCGCCTTCTTCTGGCGGTCCGACATCTGGTTGTATTTGTCCTTGTTCATGACAAACACGAAGGTCGTGACGTACATCGGCGCGTCGATGTGATACTTGGTGACCTTGTCGACGCCGAACAGCACCAGCGAGCCTGCGGGGAAGAAGACGCCATCGGCGACGCCTCGCTCGATGATGTCGCGCACCTCGGGCGCCGAGGACTGCACATTGGTCCCGCCGAGCTGAGTGACGAAATTCGCGATCGTCGCGTCCGCCGGGCGGATCTTCATGCCCTTGATGTCCTCGGGCACCAAGACCTTCTTGGTCCTTGTGTGCAGCGACGACGGGGTATGGACGAAGGCGAGACAGTATTTGACGTCCTTCATCTCCTTCTCGGCATATTTGCGGTACCACGCATCCAGCCCTTCGGAGCCGCCCTTGGCGTCCGAGACCAGGAACGGCAGTTCGCCGGCGCCGACGATCGGGAAACGGCCAGGCTGATAGCCGGGATTGACGTAAGTGACGTCGGCGATGCCGTCGCGCGCCATGTCATAATGGTCGAAGGCCTTGCCGAGCTGCTGGGCCGGAAACACCTTGGACTTGATGGTGCCGCCGGAGGCCTTTTCGACCGCCGCAGCCCAGTCTTCCAGCGATTTCTGCAGCGGATGGGAGGCCGGAACCCAGTGCGAAATCTTCAGATCGAACGTCTTTTCCTGCCCGAACGCGGGCGTCACGGCGGCAGCAAGCCACAACGCCAAAAGCGCCTTCCTCATCGAGATCGTCTCCTCATGCCGGGCCTTCGAGGGCCCTTTGGTTCATTGTTATATGATATAAACATCAATGCAAGCGCCGCGGCATCGCGCGCGACTGCCCGGCGAGGCCAAGCTATAGCATCGCCAGATGCAGGGAATGCGAAGAAAGTTGCAGGCGCAACCGCGCGCTCTGAACGCACCGTTGGCGGCGGACAACCCAAAGTATCAAGCGGAAGACGGCGTGACGCAAAAGCCGTTTAAAACTTTGTAGGCGGTGCAAACCGCGCACAGCTGGCGTTCAATGCGGGCAACCGACAGAGCCGGGGAAGACGCATATGAGTTTCGAGGCGATCCCGCCGGGATTCGAACCGCATTTCCGCAAGAGCCCGTTCACCGATCCTTGGGAGCCGCTCTACGCGCGCAAGACGGAGAAGGCCGTCATCCTGGGACTCAGGCTTGCCACACCGCACACCAACGCGCGCGGCCTGATTCATGGCGGGCTGATCGCGTCGCTCGCCGATAATGCGATGGGCTATAGCTGCGCCCAGGCGCTCGGATGGGAGGTGTCGCTGGTGACGATCAATCTTGCGGTCGACTATGTCGGCAGCGCGCAGACCGGGCAATGGCTGGCGGTGGAGAGCGACGTGATCAAGACCGGCCAGACCATCTGCTTCGCGCAGAGCCTGATCAAGGCGGATGAGACCATAATCGCGCGTGCGAACGGCAGCTTCCGCGTGGTGCCGAAGAGGGTGTGAGAGGTTCAGCCGAAGCGCCAGTCGCAGGTTTCGGTGACGAGATCGATGAAGGCGCGCACTTTCGCCGACAACAGCCGCGAGGTCGGATAGACGATGTGGATCGGCAGCTTGGGCTGTTCGAACTTCGCCAGCACGATTCGAAGCCGGCCGCGCCGGATCGCATCTGCCGCCTGATAGGCCAGCACGCGCGTCAACCCACCGCCGGCTTCCGCATATTGGACCGCCACGTCGGCATTGTTGGTGACGAAGCGCGGCACGGTCGGCACGCGCAACTGGTGACCATCTTTCACGAAGCGCCAATCCGACGCAGGCCCGAACTGGATCGTCTGGTGTTCAGCCAGCGCCTCCGGCGACCGCGGCTCGCCGCGCGCTTTCAGATAGGCGGGCGAGCCGACGACGATCCGGCGCATCTCTCCCACGTGGCGGGCGACCAGCGAGGAATCCGGCAGCTGGCCGATGCGGACCGCAAGGTCGACGCCGTCCTCGACCAGGTTGACGACGCGATCCTCCAGCCGCAACTCACCCGCGACCTCGCGATAGCGCTTGAGATAAGCGCTCATCACCGGGCCGACGTGAAGCCGGCCGAAACCGACCGGGGCTGACACCACCAGCCGCCCGCTCGGCTTCTGGCGCTCGCCTTCGGCCGCAAGCTCCGCCTCTTCGATATCGGCAAGAATGCGCCGGGCGCGTTCCAGGTAGCGGCGGCCGGCATCGGTCAGCGCCACCGAGCGCGTGGTCCGCTGCATCAGCCGCGCGCCGAGATGCTTTTCGAGCGCTGCCACCAGCCGTGTCACCGCCGACGGCGAAAGCCGGAGTTTTCGCGCCGCCGGCGCAAAGCCCTGAAGCTCGGCCACGGTGACGAAGGCCTGCATGGCGTCGATCCGGTCCATGCGGATTATTGCATATCCGGCAACGATGAAGTGTCAAGCGGATGGATTGTTTCAGAGGACTGCGCCGACCATTTTCCGAAGGGAGGCGGGCCGGACGACCGGTCCGGTCAAGGAGCAACTCCAATGACGGATACCCTGATCTATCCGAGTGACGTGGCCTTCTCACCGGCGGTGAAGGCGATCCAGACGCGAAAGGGCTCGCGCGAGACCTATGCGCATGTCGAGCAGGGCCGCGGCTGGCGCACCGCGATCGATCCCGATCTGGCCGCGTTCCTCGCCGAAACCACGAGCTTCTATCTTTCGACCGCCTCGGCGGACGGCCAGCCCTCTATTCAGCATCGCGGCGGGCCGAAGGGCTTCCTCAAGGTGCTCGATGCGCGCACGCTCGGCTTTGCCGACTACAGCGGCAACCGGCAATACATCACGCAGGGCAACCTGTCGGAAAACCCCAAGGCGCACATCTTCATCATGGACTACGCGCACCGAAGGCGCGTGAAGATCTGGGGCGAGGCGCGCGCGATCGAGGACGATCCGGCGCTGGTCCGCAGCCTCATGCCACAGGGCTACAAGGCGCGGTCGGAACAGGCGATCCTGTTCACGATATCGGCATGGGACACCAATTGCCCGCAGCACATTCCACAAAAATTCGACGCGGCCGATGTCGCGGCAGCACTGGCCGCTCGCGACGCCCGTATCGCAGAGCTCGAGGCCGAGCTGACCCGATTGAAGGGCCAGCCGGCGACGACGTTTTGATCAGGCCGCTTCCGCCGCCGTGCGCCACGCAAACTCCGGATAGTACTGCGCCATCATCCGCTCGACATAGGCTGCGAGGTTGGCGAAGCCTTCGGTGCGCCGGCGCAGCTCCGATTCGAAGTACGGCGTCAGCAGGCCGGCCAGCATTGCAAATGCGGTTGCATCGGTGCCGCACGGCCTGTCGCCCAGCAGATAGGGCTTGTCGCCGAGTTGAACCGACAGCGCACGCACCGAGCGCGCGGCGAGCTCGACATCATCGCCGGGCGCATGGCGGCCGAGCCCCGAGATCAGGTAGTTCTCGGCAACCCGGAATTGCGCGTCCTCGCGCAGCCGCTCGCGCCTGTCGTCGGGCGCGCCGTCGAAGAAATGCGACGGCCCCTTGGCGAAGTTCACCGGATCGACCCAGCGCGCGCCGACCAGCCCGAAATAGATATGGTGCTCGAGCATGCGCTCGAACGCCCAGGCCTGCGCACGGGCCGCCGTATCGTAGCCGTCATCGAAGTCGATCGCGTATTTGCGCTCGAGATGGGCGCGGATGAAGGTCGAATCCGCGATCAGTTCGCCGTCGTCCTCGATGAACGGCAACTGTCCCTTCGGCGAGGACGGCGGCATCGCCCGCTGCTTGCGATAGGCGAGGCCCGCCATCTTCAACTGCACCTCCGTCTTGGTGACGAAGGGGCTGATCTCCGGCAGGCTGAAGCCTGCGCCCAAGCCAAACAGCGTGATCATCGAAGCGCTCCCGATTTCTTCAACAGCCGCCGAACGCTATCGAGACCCTGCTGCCACCATGGTGTCAGCAGCGGCTGTAGCGCCGTCCAAAGTCCCAGGCCATAAGCCATCATCATCGATATCACCCCTTCAATTGCAGCATGAGCTCGGTATAAAACCCAGCTGCTGCCAACATGCTGTCAGCATCAGGGAGCCTGCGCAGGACGAGCCATGAGACGCGCCGACCGGCTGTTTCAGATCATTCAAGTGCTGCGACGATCGCGAAACCCGCTGACCGCGGACGCGATCGCGGCCGAACTGGAGACATCGAAACGCACCATCTATCGCGACATCGCAACCCTGATCGGCCAGCGTGTGCCGATCCGCGGCGAAGCGGGGATGGGCTATATTCTTGAGAAGGGTTTCGACCTGCCGCCCTTGATGCTGACGCCGGACGAGATCGAGGCGGCCGTGCTCGGTGCACAATGGGTGATCGGACATGCCGACCCGGTGCTGGCGCGCGCCGCCGAGGACCTGATGGCCAAGATCGCGGACACCGTGCCGGAGCGGCTGCGGCCGTTCGTGCTGGAACCCGCAAGCCGCGCGCGGCCACCCTGGGCCCGCGAGCCCGACCGCATCGACATGGCGCGCACGCGCACCCAGATTCACGAGGGCAAGAAGATCGCGCTGCGCTATTGTGACGAGCAGGGCCGCCACAGCGAGCGCACGATCTGGCCGATCGCGATCGGCTATCACGAGGCGGTGCGCATTCTCGCCGCCTGGTGCGAGTTGCGGCGCGACTTCCGCAGCTTCCGGACCGACCGGGTGGTCGAGGCGGATTATCTCGACCAGAGATACCCTGAAAGACGCGAGGCGTTGCGCGCGAAATGGCGGCGCAGCCTGGTCTGGGAGGCACCAAAGGATGTCTGACCTGCAAGCTTCCACGGCGAGCCCGTGCCAGGCCTGCGGCGCCTGCTGCGCCTATTCGGAGAACTGGCCGCGCTTCACGATCGAGGAGGATGCTGCGCTGGATCTGATTCCGGCGGCGTTCGTCAACGCGCGGCTGTCGGGCATGCGCTGTGACGGCAATCGCTGCGCGGCGCTGCAGGGGACGATCGGCGAAGCCACCGCCTGCGGCATCTATGCGTTGCGGCCGGAGGTGTGCCGCACCTGCATGCCCGGCGATCCCGAATGCAACATGGCGCGCCGAAAATACGGCCTGTCGAAGCTCTGATCACGCACCGGCTCGCCCAGCCGGAACCGTTCACCGAGGTCTTGCGCAGGAAGGGCTCACGTGACGTGGGCTGGCCGATCAGCCTGCGGCCGGCGCCAGATCATCGTCGAGATCGTCATCCAGGGGAGCGAGGACCGAGAGAGGCTTGGTCGAGAGCGAGATCGGCTTGCGACCGCCCGAGGCGGCGCCCGCGCGCAAACCCTTGCTGTCGCGCGATTGGGCGTAGAGCACGCCGCCGACCCTTCCGCCACATTGCAGCAGGTCGCGCTCGCTGCAGCTTGCGGCGATCGCGAGGGCCAGCGAATGCAGATGGCTTCGCCGGTAGCAGAACAGCGCCAGCATCGCCCTTACGTCACCTGACACGCTGTCGACCAGTGCCGGCAGGCCGTTCTCATTGGCGCGATACATCTCGCCCAGCAGTTCCTCGCCGACCGGGCAGGACTCGTCAAACGCGTCGCGGTTTGGAAACATCGGTCGATCCCCTCATGCGCAGATTGCATGGGAATCGCTAACGAAGGATTAACCACGATGGCCAGTAGTTGTACGGAGACCATTGACACAGCGTCGATCGCTGCGCGGCGACCCGTTTATGAGCCGGATCAGCCGTTCGCAGCCATGAAAATCGACAGTCCGAACCCGGTCAGGTGATGCAACGCCTGATCGACCCCGATCAGGGTCCAAAACCAGGGATGCTCCAGCGTCATACCGAAATGGGACGAACAGATGCCCTTGGCGCGATCGATGGTGATGTGGATGACGAAGTCGACGAAGGCGACGAACCAGAATCTTGGCGCAACGATCAGGATGAGAGCCAGTGCGACGGCAAGGTGGATCAGGCAGTGCACCAGGAGCGGCAGAGCCCAGCCCTTTCTCTGATCCTTGCCGTGGGCCATCCAGGCGTTCTGCAGGACGAAATCGCCGATGATGTGCTTGAAGGTGAGCAGCAGCATCCAGCCGAGCAGCGCACCGAGCGGAACCGACGACGACAAAGAGGGAAAAGACAAAGCTGACGCTCTCGCTACGACTCACCTTGGACGCACCGGGAACGGGAGGCGTTCAGCGGCATCGGTTCGAAGGCCGGCCAGTTCGACGCGTGTGCTGCATTTATGACATCTCTGATGCAAATTTGCACGAAAAAGGGAACTCAGCAGCCGACCTCGCTGCACCGGCCCGTCCATAGGGTAAATTTGTGCATCGCACGGTCAGAAGACGGTCCGCGTGCTCGCTCTCTAGAAAATTGGTCTCGCCATCTGGAGGATTGCGAAATTGGATACTGCCGGAATACGCCAGCCCCGGACTGCGACCTCGTCGCAGCTTCATTCGGCGGCCTTAGCGCCGGGATGGTCTGCGAGAGTCCGCGCCCGGATCTGGGCGATGGTGCGCTTGAGCGAGGCCTGACGGGGATCGGGCATCGCCGCCGCCCGCGCTTCCGCGATCGCCTCGGCGAGATCGGCAAGCGGCAACCCGCCATCGAAGGTCGGCTTGGCCAGCCCTCCGACGATTGCGTGCCAATCGGCGAGGCCCTGCCAGTAGGCGTCGCCCTGCCCCTGGATCATGGTCGCAGTTTCAACGACCGCGGCGGCCGAGGCTGGCTGCTTATCCAAGCAGCGGGCAATCATGTGGAGCCAGCGCTCGACCCAAATCCGCTCCTCGGCGTATCGCACCGACTGCAGTCGCCACCGCTTGAGCCCGGCGAAAAGCTTCAACCGGCCGACTGCCCGTTTGGAGGCGGTCGAAAAGCGGACCGATACGCGCCTCCGGCGCAACCAGCCGATCTTCTCGAACGTGCTCATCAGCGAATCCGCGGCGAACTTCGGCAGCACGCCGACCAATTCGTCGAGTCGAAACCGCCGCACCTCTGCGGCGGCGTGAGCTCGGGCCGCATGGCCCGTTTCCATTGCCGTCAGCTTGAGCTGCGCGATCCGGATCAAATCCTCATAGGCCATCCGCAGCGCGAGCAGGCGCGCGATCTCGCACAGCAGAGCCGCATCGACATGCGGCCGACCGATGAAGCGCTTGACGCGATCGACATAGAGCTGGGCATAGCTCGGCCCCTGATAGTCGATCAGCAGATGAACGCCTTCCGCGACGATGGCCGCCGCAGCCTCGGGCAGATTCTCGGGCAGGAATGGTACGGGCGCATCGTCATCGCCGAGAACATCGGCAAGCAGGTAACGCAGTGAGGAGAGAATGCTCGTCACAGCCGCACCAGCCTCCCGATCAGGCCGACTTCACGGTCACAGCGGCCGCGGCGGTCTGCTGGGCCAAGCGTCGCTCCAGGGTTTCGATGTTCTGGAACAATCGCGCGCTCGCGAGCCGCAGGAAATAGAAGGCGAAGGCGGGGTTCTGCACGTAGAGCTGCTCGACCTGGTCATAGCTGACCGAGAGGATCAAGCCGTCCTCGTCGCATTCCAGCGTCTGTGTCCGCGTGTTGGAGGGCGAGATCATGCCGAACTCGCCGACGATGGCGCCAACCGGCAGCACGATGCCGGATTCGACCAGGCGAAAGCGGCCACTGACGATGTAATACATGCTGTCCGCCTTCTCGTCCTTGTAGAACAACACTTCGCCGGCGGTGCATTTCCGCTCGGTCATGAACGGCTTGAGCCATTCCATCGACAGATCGCTGTTGACCGACCGCTTCACGTCACGAACCAGCTGCAGCATCTGATGCAGGCGGTAGCTGTTCAACGGCAGCAGCACGCCGTGAAGCGCCAAGACCGCATAGTTGTGGGTCGGAATAGCGGTCGCGATCAAAACGACATTGGTCAGGATCGCAAAGACCCGTAGCGGGATCATCGTCCGCATCGAGAGCGTCGCAACCACGAAGATCGACGCAAACAGGCTGCCGGCGGCGCCTGCGTGCTGTACGAGGTGTGAGGTATCCATTCGGATCAACCAGACTTTCTGGATCCACGGCGGAGGCGGAGCCGTACCAGCGTTTCCGCCCCCATCTCAATATGTCAGCCAGGACTCGTGATATACGGCGAAAAAGCGACGTTTTAACCGGCTTCCGGCGGTTTGCGGTGAAATTCCGCTCCGCAGGGCGCCCGATAGCGGACATAGGGCGCGTCGTTGACGCGGCTTACCCTGACAGGCACCTTGGCCTGCCATTATCCGTAAACACCCCAGGCGGGATTTTCATCGCGACAGGCCCCCATTTTCGATGTCCAAACCGTTGCATTTTCCCGCTTTGGCGGCGTTCATGGCCGCCACGGCCGGTCGTCAGGCGACGAGGGCGAGCTATGCGGCGGTCGTCATCGGCGTTGCCGCCATGGTCCTGCTCACGGTGGATGCGGTATATGACGCCGCGCCGCGTTCCATCTGCGGCGTGCTCTGGGCTTGCCTCGCCTTCTTTGTCTTCGAATGGGGGGTGAGAGTTCACGCGGCGCTGCAGTCCCGCTACGCGCTCGCCTATCTCTGCTCCGAGCCTGGCGTGCTTGACAGCGCCTCGGCCTTGGCCGTGCCGGTCACGCTCCTGTTCGGCGTCGACCAGCGGTCCGCCTGGGTCTTGGCCATGGTTTGGATGATGAAGATCATCCCAGCTATTCCGGGATTGCAGCAGCTGAGCAGGGTGCTGGTAGTGGAAGCGAGACCCCTGCTGAGCGTCCTCGCCCTGTTCCTCCTGGTCCTGTTTCTGGGCTCCGTCGCCGAATACATGCTGGAGCACGAGGCACAGCCGGCCACCTTCGGCAGCGTGCCGCAAAGCTTGTGGTGGGCGGTGGCCACCCTCACCACCACGGGCTATGGCGACGTCGTACCGGTCACGCCGCTCGGACGGGTGATCGCAGCCATGGTGATGATCTCGGGTCTCGGCGTGTTCGGACTATGGACCGGTATTCTCGCCACCGGCTTTGCCGCCGAGACCAAGCGGGACAACTTCCTCAAGACCTGGGAATCCGTCGGCAAGGTTCCGTTCTTTGCGACGCTCGGCCCCTCCGCGATCGCTGACGTGACTCACATGTTACGCACGATCGACCTGCCGGCGCGGACCATGGTGATCCGCAAGGGTCAACCGGGCGACTGCATGTACTTCATCGCCACCGGCGAGGTGGAAGTCGACCTGCCCGGTAAAAAGGTACGGCTCGGTGAAGGCGCCTTTTTCGGCGAGATGGCGTTGCTCGGCAACAATCTGCGGTCGGCCAACATCTCGACGACCAAGCTGTCCAAGCTCCTGGTGCTCGACCTCGTCGATTTCCGGCTGCTGATGGCCCGCCATCCCGATCTTGTTCAGAGCATCGACGCCGAGGCCAAACGGCGCGCATTGGAGAATACGACATGACGAATGCACAGGCCGACCAGGCCGCCGCAGAGACGAGCACCCCGCCGCTGCTGTCCATCGAGGGCGCCCGCGCGACCATCCGCCTCAACCGGCCGCGGCACCTGAACCGGCTGCAACGCGAGGACCTCGAGGCGCTGCTTGCGCTATTCGATCGCATCGAAGCCGACGCGGCCATCAGGGTGCTGGTGCTGACCGGCACCGGCCGTGCGTTCAGCGCGGGCTATGACCTCGGCTCGATCGCCCAGCGTGCCGAGAGCACCGAGCAGGACAACCCCGGCGCCAATTTCGAGGTCGTGGTCAACCGGCTCGAAGACCTGGCGCTTCCCACCATCTGCCGACTCAATGGCGGCGTCTATGGCGGCTCGACCGATCTCGCCCTCGCCTGCGATTTCCGGATCGGGATCGATACGGCTGAAATGTTCATGCCGGCCGCGCGGCTCGGGCTGCACTACTATCCGAGCGGGATCAGGCGTTACGTCTCGCGGCTGGGAGCCGACAATGCGAAGCGTTTGTTCCTCACGGCGGAGAAGATCGATGCCCAGGAGATGCTGCGCATCGGCTATCTCACGACCATGGTGCCGGCCGAGACGCTCGATGCTGCAGTCGACCGGCTCGCCAGCCAGCTTGCCGGCAATGCACCGGTCGCGATGGCCGGCATGAAGCGCGCGATCAACGAATTCGCCCGTGGCTGCCTTGACCAGGAGGCCGCCGCACAGCGGCACCGCGATAGCATGTCTGGCGCGGAGATCCGGGAAGGGATCAAGGCCTTTGCAGAGAAACGCCCGCCGAGATTTTGAACAGGCATACAAGTTGAGCAGTATACAAAGACGAGCAGATTGGGCGGTCGGCGGCGCGCATTTTAGTTAGATACGCCGCATCCCGCACCGGTTGCTAACAGCATGTGTAGCTTAGCTGTAGTTTATCATTGACAGCCATCCGTCGGCGGCTAGCTTGACCGTGGGCGGAGATCTGCAGCATGGACGGGACTGATGCATATTGGGGACGCCGCGCGCTCGACTTTGTCGACGCCCTCGAGAAGTCGACGACGAGCGCAAGCGTCATCTCCCAGTTCGAAAGACTCATCGGCGAGATCGGGTTCTATGCCTACATCATCGCCGGCATACCGACCTCGAGCCAATCGCTCGATCAACTGACGCTGGCCAATGGTTGGCCGGAGGGATGGTTCGAGTTCTACACGCGCCAAAACCTCCATATCGCCGATCCGATCCCGCGCCACTGTCTGGCGACCCTGAACCCCTTCCTGTGGTCGGAAGCGCCGTATGATTGCGAGCGAGATCGTTCGGCACATGAGGTGATGATGCGGGCGCGGGACTTCGGCCTTCACCAGGGCTTCTGCATCCCGATTCATTACGACGATGCCGTCGGGGCGATCAGCCTGGCCGGCGAGCAACCGCATCTCGACGCCGAGAGCAAGAGTGCGGTGCATCTGATTAGCATCTTCACTTACGGCCGCTTGCGCGCGTTGGCGCGTCCATCGGTCGCCAAACCGGGCCGGCGACTGTCCGAGATCGAGGCCGAGGTCCTCCGCTGGGCGGCCCGAGGCAAGACTGCTTGGGAGACGGCACGAATACTCGGCCTCTCCGAACGCAACGTGCGCTGGCATCTCGAAGAGGCGCAGCGCAAGCTGATGACCAACAACAAGACCGCGACCGTCGCGACGGCGCTCGTTAACGGAGAGATCATCCTCTAATTGTGTCAATGAAGAGGTGATGTGCTGGCGTTTCTACCAGTAGAAGATCTCGATCACTTGGGCATGCTCAAGCTTGATAAACTATTCAAGCGGGAGCTGCGATGCCTGAGATCCACGTCGTTCGAAAGGATAACAGACACCTCTACGAGTCCTACTTCGACCCGTACTTCCGGCTGCGCCATGACATCTACGTCAAGCAGCGCAAATGGATGGCGTTGGACCGGCCGGATGGGCGAGAAATAGACCAGTTCGACACCGAGGATTCGGTCTACTTGTTCTGCCTCGATCAGGGACAACTGATCGGCGCGATGCGAGCGGTACCGACTTTGCTGCCGACCTTGATGAGCGAGATATTCCCGTATCTCAACATTCGCGGGCCCATCCACCGCCCCGACATCTACGAACTGTCGCGCATCTTCGTCATTCCGGAGCGGCGCGGCGAACATGCTGGACCACGGATCGACATGCTGCTGCTCACCGCGATCATGGAATACGGCATTTCGATCGGCCTGAGCGGTTTCTCCATCGTGCTGGAGAGCTGGTGGCTGCCGCGCTTCGAGCGCTGCGGCTGGAAGGCTCGCCCGCTGGGGCTACCGCGCATGATCGACGGGATGTCGGTGCTGGCGGTGCTTGTCGATTGCGATGAAGCAACTTGGAAATCGCTGTGCCAGCAGATCGGCCTCAACCGGCCGACGCTGACGTGGCAAGGTCTCGATGACCTCAGTCGTCAGGCTCTGCCGGATATTTTTCTTCCTCTTCCACCAGCCATTCAGCCATCGCGATGAGTTGCTTGCGATGCCGCTTCAGACGCAGCTTGTGGAACGATTTCAGGAGACGATGGCCGAGCACCGTCGTCTCGTCCAGTTCCAGAGCTGCGCGCTCAGGCGACATCTGCGTGGGATCCATCGCTGACTTTTTGAGGGTTTGAGCCGTGACCGAAGCTTCACTCGAGAAGATCATTGAGCGTCTGCAATTTTGCATCGTCGACGCCCGAGCCATGCAACTCAAGATGTTGGAACGGGTTTTGTCAATATCGCTGCTGGAGGCTCACGAACTCAAGGAGAGCTTGGGCAAGCACCGCAATGGAAGCCTTTGCCACTAACGGGCGAATTTGAACTTCCGATCAATTTTTCCGCGCACGCGTCATCGGAACTTCAAATTCAAGTCCCTCATGAGACGCCCTCATTAAAGGCAATGACTTGCAGGGAGTCGCAGGTGCAATGATCTGCCGGCGCGCTTCGGTTCCGAAATTCGCCGGCACGCCCCATGGGCCGACGCCGGATTGAGGGCGCGCCTGGCGCAATGCGGTAAACGAGGCCGTTGATCGTCGAAGACGTCGTTAGTCATCTAAGAAGCGAACAGCCTCGGAGATGGCGGCGCGGCTGGTGCGGTATGAATTCGCCTTGTGGTCGCGGTCGGGATAACCGAACGAAATGCCGCAAACCACTTTGCGGTCTTCGTCCAGGCCGAAATGCTCCCGGACCACGTCGGAATGAAAGGCGAGCGCCGCCTGCGGGACAGTCGCCACGCCGAGCGCCTGTGCCGCCAGCATGAAGCTCGTGACATAGCCGCCGCAGTCGACCGCACCATAGACCCCCAGCGCCTCGTCGGTGTGGATGATCGCAACATGCGGCGCGCCGAAGAAATTGTAGTTCTCCAGCGCCTGCTTCGCATAGCCGGCCTTGTCGCCGCGCGCGATGCCGACCGCATTATAGAGCTGAAAACCGCTCTCTCGCCGCCGCTCCAGATAGACCCCCCTGTATTCGCGCGGAAACTCGAAATCTCCGACTGTAGGCCTGCCGCTCGAGGCCGCAGCGTACATGGCCTGCCGGAACTTGTCGGTCGCCTTGCCCGAGGTGATTTCGACGCGCCAGGGCTGGCTGTTGCACCAGGAGGCGGTGGTTTGCGCGGCCGACAAAATGCGTTCGATGGTCGCGCGCGGCACCGCATCGCGCCGAAAGCTGCGGCACGAGAAGCGCGCACGCATCAAGGATTCGAGCGTGGTGATGGCGTCTTGTTCGGGTTTGGCGGCGATCGTCATGCAGAACCTTTCCTGACCGATGGCACGGCTGCTCGAAACTCAATATTATTCCGAGGCCGCGGCGTCGCCATGAAAATAGCGGCGCCATTTTGCACCGAACACCGGCACCGAATCTAGCGTCGCCCCTTCGTCGGCACCTTGTTGAACGGGACGTCCTTGTCGACCCGGATATCGCCCGGCAGTCCGAGCACGCGCTCGGCGATGATGTTGCGCAGGATCTCATCGGTGCCGCCCGCGATCCGCATCGATGGCGACGTGAGCAGCATCTGCTGGAACTGCCCATGCGTCGTCGCTTCGTCGGTGCCTGTGAGAACGCCGGCTGCGCCTTCGAGGTCCATTGCGTAGGCCGCGATGTCCTGCAGCATGGTGCCGGCCACCAGTTTGCCGATCGAATTCTCCGGCCCAGGCCGTTCGCCCTTCGAAAGCGCCGACATGGTGCGGTAGCTGGTGTATTTCAGTCCACTCGCCTTCACCGCCCATGAGGCAAGCTTGCTGCGCACTGCGCGGTCGTCGATCGCAAGTCCGGTCTCGGTCATCAGGTTGGCGCAGAACGCGAACATCTCCGGGAAGCCCGTCGCGAGCCGGGCGCCGATAGACATTCGCTCGTTCATCAACGTCGTGAGCGACACGTTCCAGCCGTCGCCGATGGCGCCAAGCCGCTGACTGTCCGGGATCACCACATCCGTGAAATAGACCTCATTGAATTCCTGCATGGCATTGGCCTGCCTGATCGGACGGACTTCGACGCCTTTGCTCTTCATGTCGAGGAAGAACATCGTCAGCCCCTTGTGCTTGGGCACGTTGGGATCGGTGCGCGTGATCAGGAGGCCGTAATCGGAATAATGCGCGCCGGAGGTCCAGATCTTCTGGCCGTTGATCACCCATTCGTCTCCGCGCCGCTCCGCACGGGTGCGAAGGCCCGCGACGTCGGAGCCGGCAGCGGGCTCGGAAAACAGCTGGCACCAGATCTCCTCGCCCGAGGCGAGCTTCGGCAGATAGCGGCGTTTATCGGCCTCGCTGCCATAGGCCATCACGGTCGGGCCGCACATCCCCTCGCCGATCTGGAACGGCTGCGTCAGCTTGCCGTAGACACCTTCTTCCTGCTGCCAGATCACACGCTCGATCGGCGAAGCGCCGCGGCCGCCATACTCCTTCGGCCAGTGCAGACAGGCCCAGCCCCCCTCGAACTTCTTCTTCTGCCAGTGCTTGCCGACCTCGACGATATCGGCGTGCTTGAGGCGGATGCGCCCAAGCGACGAACTGGCAAGCTCCGCCTCGAGCTCCTTCGGCGCGTTGGCCGCGATCCAGCTCCGCGCCTCGGCGCGGAACGCGGCTTCTTCTGGGGTGTCATCGAAGTTCATCATCCCATCCTTCCCGGCACCGTCATTCCGGGGCGCGTCGCAGACGCGAACCCGGAATCTCGATATAATAAGCTCTAGATTCCGGGTTCGGTCGCTGTGCGACCGCCCCGGAATGACCCGTTAGTTCCGTCCCTTGGTCGGGACCTGATTGAACGGCAGATCCTTGTCGACCCTGATGTCGCCGGGCAGACCGAGCACGCGCTCGGCGATGATGTTGCGCATGATCTCATCGGTGCCGCCCTCGACGCGGGTGCCCGGCGCACGCAAGAGCATCGCCTGGAATTTGCCGGCGAGCTCGGCTTCGGGTCCGCTCAGCACGCCCGCCGCCCCCTGCAGATCGAGCGCGAAGGTCGCAATGTCCTGAACCATGGAGGCGGCGACCAGCTTGCCGATCGAATTCTCCGGGCCTGGCCGCTCGCCCTTCGAGAGCGCCGAGATCGCGCGGAAGCTGGTGTATTTCAGGCCGCTCGCTTTGACGGCCCAAGTCGCGAGCTTGGATCGCACGTTGCGATCCTCGATCGCCAGCTGATCATCGAGCCTCAGATTGGAGCAGAACTCGAACAGTTCCGGAAAGCCGGTGGCAACGCCGGCGCCGATCGACATACGCTCGTTCATCAAAGTGGTCAGCGCGACGTTCCAGCCGTCATCGACCGCACCGAGCCGCTGCGAATCCGGGATCACCACGTCGGTGAAATAGACCTCGTTGAAATCCGAGTGCCCGCTTGCCTGCTTGATCGGGCGCACCTCCACGCCCTTGCTCTTCATGTCCAGGAAGAACATCGTCAGTCCCTTATGCTTCGGGACCGTGGGATCGGTACGGGTGAGCAGGATGCCGTAGTCGGAATAATGTGCGCCCGAGGTCCAGATCTTCTGGCCGTTGATGACCCACTCGTCGCCGCGCTTCTCCGCGCGCGTGCGCAGGCCCGCGACATCGGAGCCGCCGGCGGGCTCGGAAAACAGCTGGCACCAGATCTTCTCGCCCGACGCCAGCGGCGGCAGATAGTGTCGCTTATGGTCTTCGGAGGCGTAGGCCATCATGGTCGGACCGCACATGCCGTGACCGATGATGAACATCGCGGAGAGCTTGCCGAAGGGGCCCTCCTCCTGCTGCCAGATCACGCGCTCGATCGGCGAGGCGCCGCGGCCGCCATATTCCTTCGGCCAGTGCAGACACGCCCAGCCGGCATCGGCTTTCTTCTTCTGCCAGGCCTTGGCGACCTCGAGGATATCGGCATTCGTGAGCGCGGTACGGCCGAGCGAAGACGCGCGCAGCTCGGCTTCGTATTGCTTCGGCGCGTTGGCGGCGATCCAGGCGCGCGCTTCAGCGCGGAAGGCAGCCTCTTGCGGCGTATCGTCGAAGTTCATTTCGTTCCCCTTTCCGTCATTCCGGACGACACGCGAAGCACGTCGATCCGGAATCCAGAAGTTGTTCATCTCGGGATTCCGGGTTCGTCCGCGACGCGGACGCCCCGGAATGACAGCCATGGTTCAAGCGGCATTGCGCTTGCGCATGCGCTCGATCAACTGATCTTCCCAGTAGCTCAGGCTGCCGAGGCCCAAGGCCAGCGCATTGGCGCGGCGATAATACATGTGACAGTCGAACTCCCAGGTGAAGCCCATGCCGCCATGAACCTGGATGTTGTTCTTGGCGCAGTGCTGGAACGCCTGCGTCGCGCTGATGCGCGCCGAGGCTGCCGCTTCAGGCAATTCAGGCGCATTGGTCGAGAGCGCCCAGGCGCCGTAATAGCAGTTGGAGCGCGCAAGCGTGGCCGATACATACATGTCCGCCAGCATGTGCTTGACCGCCTGAAACGAGCCGATCGGCCGGCCGAAGGCGATGCGGTCGAGCGCATAGTCGCGGCCCATCTCCAGCGCACGGTCGGCTCCGCCGACCTGCTCGAAGGCAATCAGGACCGCAGCGCGGTCGAGCAGTTGCGTAACGAGGCTCCAGCCTTCGCCGGGCGTACCGAGCGGCTCGGCCTTGCAGCCGCTGAAGGTCAGCTCGGCCTGGCCGCGTGTCGGGTCGAGATTGGTAAGCGACTTGGCTTCGATGCCGCCGGCCTTCACGTCGACCAAAAACAGCGAAACATCGCTGTCGCGGCCGGTGGACGCGGTGCGCGCGGCGACAACGACAAAATCCGCGATCGCGCCATCGGCGACCGGCTTCTTGCTGCCGTTCAGCACACCATCCGATGCTTCCAGCTTGATCGCCTTCGACGACGGATTGCCGGCGCCTTCGAACAAAGCGAGCGTGCCGATCGCCTCGCCGGAGGCGATCTTGGGTAGCCATTTTCGCTTCTGCGCCTCGCTCCCCGCGAGCATCAGGGCCTCGGCCGCCAGATACACGGTCGAGGAGAACGGCACCGGCGCCAAGGCACGGCCCATCTCCTCGGCGATCACGCAGAGCTCGAGATGGCCCGCGCCGGCACCGCCGAATTCTTCGGGAATGGCGACACCGAGAAAGCCCATCTCGGCCAGCCCCTTCCATAGCTCACGATCGTAAGACTCTTTGCCATCGAGCACGACCCGCACCGCCTTGGGCGGGCACTTCTCGGCGAGGAATTTGCGGGCCTGATCGCGGAGCTGCTTCTGGTCGTCGGAGAAATCGAAATTCATCGCCCACCTTTTTTGGCTGTCATTCCGGGGCGCGCGTCAGCGTGAACCCGGAACTCGATATGAATAGGCTCTGGATTCCGGGTTCGAGGCTTCGCCTCGCCCCGGAATGACATCGTATTGCGAGACGTCGTTCACTGCAGCACGATCACGTCGTCGGCGGGAGGATCGGCATAGAGCTTATCGACCAGCGCCGCGCGGCGCTCGAGGCCCGCGCGCTGGTTGATGTAGCCCTTGTCGGTCAGCTCGTGCCCGTCGATCGAGGGCGGCTCCACCATCAGCATCGCGCGGGCGATGCGCCGGCTGGTCGCGCCCTCGCACTCTTCGTTGTGAGCTTCGAGCCCGCGCTTGAGGCAGGCGATCACCGCAGGGTGTCTGACGACATCGTCAAAGCCGGCATTGGGATCGCCGACCAATTGCCGGCACGCGTGCAGATTCGGCCAGGCCAGCAGGCCGACATGGTCACGGTCCTGTCCCGTGACGAGAGCGTCCTGGATCACGGGCGTGGCGGCCGCGATCGCATCGGTGCGAAGCGAGCCGACATGCACGAAGGTGCCGGTCGTCAGCTTGAAATCCTCGACGACGCGCCCCGCGAAGATGATTCCCTGGACCGGATCGTCGGGATCGACGAACACCCCGGCATCACCGATGCAATAGAAGCCTTCCTCATCGAAGGCCTTCGCGGTGAGCTCCGGCTGACCAAAATAGCCCGGCATCACGTTGGCCCCGCGCAGCCGCAGCTCGTATTTGGCGCCCGTCGGCACCATCTTCAATTCGACGCCGGGGAACGGCAGTCCGATCAGGCCGACGCGTTCGGTGTTCCAATAGGTGCCGGTGGAGGTCGGCCCGGTCTCGGTCGAGCCCCAGCCGGTGTAGAACACGATACGCTCGCCGGTCGTCTTCACCGCAAGCGCCTGCATCCGGTCATAGAGATCGTCCGGCAGGCGCGCGCCGCCATAGGCCATGATGCCGAGATCCCTGAAGAAGCTGCGGCACAAGGCGTCGTCCCGCTCCATCGCCGCAGCGAGTGCGGCATAGCCTGCCGGCACGTTGGCGTAGTAAGTCGGGGACACCTCGCGCAGGTTCCGGATCGTCTCCTCGAACTGGCCGGGCAGCGGCCGGCCGTCGTCGATATAGAGCGTGCCGCCTTCGATCAGCAGCGGATTGAACAGCGCGTTGCCGCCCATGGTGTGATTCCATGGCATCCAATCCAGCACGGTCGAGATCGGCGCATCAGATCCGCGCGGCCGCACCTGCATCATCATCGCGGCATTGGCGCACATCATCCGCTGGGTGTTGATGACGGCCTTGGGCATGCCGGTCGAGCCCGAGGTGAACAGCAGCTTGCCGATCGTGTCCGGCGTGATCCTCGCAATCGAGGCTTCGACCTCCGCGGTGGCGGGCGTGGCGGCCAGCTCGGCAAAGCCGATGCTCTCGATGCCGTCGCACGGACGCGCGACATGGATCACGGTAACGCCATCGAGCTCGAGTGCCTTCAGCGCTTTCTCGAAGGTTGGCCCATCCTGCACCATCACCGCGGCCGGCTTGATCAGGTCGAACAAATATCTGAGCTTGAGGTGATCATGGCTCATCAGCGAATAGGCCGGCGACACCGGCGCGGCCGGCAGTCGTGCCTGCATGGCGGCCTGCGTCAGCAGTGCGTGCCCGATCGAATTGCCCGAGAGGATCGCAATCGGCCGCCCCTCTTCGAGGCCAAGGTCGAGCAGGCCTTGCGTCAGGCTGTCGACCATGCGCTTGGCTTCACCATAGGAGATCTTGCGCCATTGCCGCTCCGGTCCCGTGCGCTGTGCCAGCCAGGTGCGCTCGGGTGCCAGCTTCGCCCATTTGGCGAGGGATGCCGGAATGTGCGGCTCGTAATCCTGCAGCGGGATCCGCGACTTCATGACGATGGCGCCATCGGGGCGCCGTTCCACCGCGATATCGCGCTTCAGCCAATCCACTTTGCGAAAGGCCGGTTTATCCAGCACAGCCGCAGCGTTTCCGTCCATCTTGCGTCTCCCGAATGCAATCGTCCTTTGCGGATCTGATGTTCGTTCGTCGGTGTTAGACGAGCTTGCTGTCCCCGTCGTCCCGGCCACGCGAAGCGCGAGCCGGGTCCCATAACCACGGGATGTCGTTATGGAGCACCATGTCGGCCGCCTGATTCCTATGGTAACGTCACGCGGTATGGGTCCTGCTTTCGCAGGGACGACAGCAGAGCGCGTAGTTAGCGCGGCGCCATGCGGATAGCGCCATCGAGACGAATGGTCTCGCCGTTGAGCATGGGATTCTCCACGATGTGGACCGCGAGATTGCCGTACTCCGACGCATCGCCGAGCCGCGCCGGATGCGGCACCTGCGCGCCCAGGCTCTTGCGCGCCTCTTCGTTCAGGCCCATCAGCAGCGGGGTCAGGAACAGACCCGGCGCGATCGTATTGACGCGGATCTTCTGGCTGGCGAGATCGCGCGCCGCAGGCAGCGTCAGGCCGACCACGCCGCCCTTGGATGCCGAATAGGCGATTTGACCGATCTGGCCTTCGTAGGCCGCGACGCTCGCCGTGTTGATCGCGACGCCACGCTCCTCACCGATGGGTTCAGCGGTGACGAGACGCTCGGCGAACAACCGCAGCACGTTGAACGTGCCGATCAGGTTGACATTGATGATGCGCGCGAATTTGGCGAGCGGGTAGACGCCGTCCTTGCCGACGATACGTTGCGAGCCGCCGATGCCAGCGCAGTTCACCAGCACGCGGGCGATGCCGTGGGCGGCCTCGGCCTTGGCAATGGCGGCTTTGACCTGCTCCTCATCGGTGACGTCGGCGTGGAGGGCGACACCCTTGATCTCGGCCGCAACCTTCTCCGCGTTCTCCTTGCTCTGGTCGAGCACGGCGACCTTGGCGCCCTTGGCCGCCATCGCCCGCGCGGTCGCGGCACCGAGCCCCGATCCGCCGCCGGTGACAAGAACGGGAATGTCTTTGAGCTGCATGGGTGTTTTTCTCCCTCAACGTTTCTTCGGATTGGCGAGTGGCGAATAGGGAGTAGCGAATAGGGAAAAGGAAGTTTTGCCCTGCTCGCTTTCGCTATTCGCCACTCGCCCTCTTGAGTATTCCGCCGCAGATCAGCGCCTCCATATGGGCAACGTATTGGCGGCAGACTTCATCGGTCACGGGCCCGACGCCGGTCGCGCGCGACATGGCGTGGCGGCCGAAGAACAGATGATCGCAGGCGCCGATCAGGCTGGTGTAGAACAGCACCGGATCGACCTCGCGGAACTCTCCGACTTCGATGCCCTCCGCGAGCAGGCGGCGGTGAAAGTCCAGGAGCGGCGCGACGAAGAATTTCGACACCTCATCGGCCGCCTCAGCACTGCTCTCGTGCAGCAGGTAATGGATCAGCCGGTTCATATAGGGAAAGCGGTAATAGGCGCGGATGATGCCGCCGATATGCAATTTCAGCTTTGCGGTCGGCGAGATCGGCTGGGCCAGCAGGTATTCGAGATTGGCCACTTCGGTGGCGGCGTCGCGCGCCAGCAGCACGAGCAACAATCCGTCCTTGTTGCCGAAATGGTATTTGACCAGCGCAGCATTCGCGCCGGACTTCTGGGCAATGTCGCTGAGCGAGACGTCGATCGAGGAGCGCTCGATCATCAGCTCGCTGGCCGCGACCAGGAGCTTCTCCGCCGTGGCATTCCGCCCCGCGGGAAGCTTATTCGGCGCGCTGCTCTGGAGCTGAGGTCCCATCTTCGCCTTCCAAAAGATCGAGCCAGATAAGCCGAAGGCGTCCCAGATCACAAGATTTAATTGATCGATTGACTAAGCCCTAATTGCTCGTTTAAATCGAGACCAATCACAGAAGACCAAGTCTAGGGAGGAAACGCCATGGCGGAAGCCTATATCGTCGCGGCTGCGCGCACTGCGGGCGGCCGCAAGGGAGGCCGCTTGGCTGGCTGGCATCCGGCCGATCTCGCCGCCAAGGTCTTGAACGAGCTGGTCGAGCGCTCCGGCGCCGCTCCCGACCAGATCGAAGACGTCATCATGGGATGCGTCATGCAGACCGGCGAGCAGTCCAACAACATCGCGCGCAACGCGGTGCTCGCGTCCAAGCTGCCCGAGAGCGTGCCGGGCACCTCGATCGACCGGCAGTGCGGCTCCTCGCAGCAGGCACTGCATTTTGCCGCGCAAGCCGTGATGTCGGGCGCGATGGATGTAGTGATCGCCGCCGGCGTCGAGTCGATGACGCGGGTGCCGATGGGCCTCGCCTCGACCTTGCCGGCCAAGAATGGTTTTGGGCATTATAAGAGCCCCGGCATCGAGAGCCGCTATCCGAACATCCAGTTCAGCCAGTTCACCGGCGCGGAAATGATGGCCGAGAAATACGGCCTGTCCAAAGACGAGCTCGACGAATTTGCCTACAACAGTCACCAGCGCGCGATCGCTGCGACGCAGGCAGGCTATTTCAAGGACGAGATCGTTCCGCTCGAGATCACTCGCGCCGACGGCTCGAGCGACACGCACCATATCGACGAAGGCATCCGTTTCGATGTCAGCCTCGATGGCATCAAGAGTGTGAAGCTGATCGCCGAGAACGGCAAGCTGACGGCGGCGACCGCAAGCCAGATCTGCGATGGCGCCTCCGGCGTCTTGGTTGTCAACGAGCGCGGGCTGAAGTCGCTCGGCGTCAAACCGCTCGCCCGTGTCCATCACATGACGATGACGGGCGGCGATCCCGTCATCATGCTGGATGCTCCGCTGCACGCGACCAAGCGGGCGCTCGAAAAGGCCGGCATGAGCATCGACGACATCGACCTGTTCGAGGTGAACGAAGCCTTCGCCTCGGTGCCGGCGGCGTGGCTGAAAACCACGGGGGCCGATCCTGACAGGCTGAACGTCAATGGCGGCGCGATCGCACTCGGACATCCGCTCGGCGGCTCCGGCACCAAGCTGATGACCACGCTCGTGCATGCGCTGAAGCAGCGCAACAAGCGCTATGGCCTGCAGACCATGTGCGAAGGCGGCGGAATGGCGAACGTGACGATCGTGGAGCGGTTGTAGGCGTCAGCCGCATCGATGGTGTCGTCCCCGCGAACGCGGGGACCCATAATCATCTGGTTCAATTTGGCGACGAGTTGGAGCCTCAGCTCGGTGTACCCACAGAGTTCTGTGGCTATGGGTCCCGGCGCAGGGCCGGGACGACACTTTATCAATTCTCTCCGTGGTGTGCCCGTGACCCATCCATCGATCCACGCCCGCAACTCACCCGACAAGATCGCCTACCAGATGGCCGGAAGCGGCAAGGCGATCACCTATCGCGAGCTCGACGAGCTCTCCAATCAAGGCGCCCATCTGTTTCGAGCCCTAGGCCTCAAGCCGGGCGATCACATCGCCTTCCTGATGGAGAACCGGCTGGCGTTCATGGAAATCGCCTGGGCGGCGCAGCGCTCGGGACTCTACTACACCGCGATCAGCCGGTACCTGACCAAGAACGAGATCGCCTACATCATCAAGGATTGCGGCGCGAAGGTCTTCATCACCTCGCCGAAATGCGCCGAGCAGGTCAGGGAGCTCGTGACCGGCGCAGCGGACGAGCCGCTCTTCTTCATGCTCGACGAGGCTGAGCCCGGCTTTCGCTCCTGGGACAAGGAAGCCGCGGCACAGCCGAGGGCGCCCATTGCCGACGAGGTTGCGGGTTACGACATGCTTTATTCGTCCGGCACCACAGGCCGGCCGAAGGGGATCAAGAAGGCGTTCGAGAACAGCCGCATCGATCAACCGAACCCGTTCCTGCGCGTGCTGTGCGCCGACATGTGCGGCATGAACGCCGACAGCATCTATTTGTCGCCTGCGCCGCTGTATCATGCCGCCCCGTTGCGCTTCAACATGATGGTGACGGTGCTCGGCGGCACATCGATCATCATGGAGCATTTCGACGCAGAAGAGTTCCTTCGGCTGGTCGAGACACACAAGGTGACGCAATCGCAGCTGGTGCCGACGATGTTCGTGCGCATGCTGAAGCTGCCGGACGAGGTGCGGACCCGCTACGATGTCTCGTCATTGAAGGGCGCGATCCACGCCGCCGCACCATGCCCGATCGACGTCAAAGCGAGAATGATCGACTGGTGGGGCCCGATCCTGATCGAGTATTACGCGGGATCGGAAGGCAACGGCGTCACCGTATGCACGTCGGAGCAATGGCTTGCCCATCGCGGCAGCGTGGGGCGAGCCGTGGTCGGCAAAGTCAAGATCCTCGGTGAGAACGGCGAGGAAATGCCGACCGGCGAAATCGGCTCGGTCTATTTCGCCGACGCACCGCAATTCACCTATCACAACGATCCCGAGAAGACGCAGCGCGCCTACAACGACAAGGGCTGGTCGACGCTCGGGGATGTCGGCTACCTCGATGCCGACGGCTTCCTCTATCTGACGGACCGCAAGTCCTACATGATCATCTCCGGCGGCGTGAACATCTATCCGCAGGAAACCGAAGACGTCCTGATCACCCATCCTGACGTCGCCGACGTCGCCGTGTTCGGCGTCCCGAACGAGGAGATGGGCGAAGAGGTCAAGGCGGTAGTGCAGCCGCATGACATGAGCCGTGCCGGCAAGGAGCTCGAGCAGCAGCTCATTCTGTTCTGTCGCGAGCATCTATCCGCTATCAAATGTCCGCGGTCGATCGACTTTGAGCCGGAGCTGCCACGCACGCCAACCGGAAAGCTCATCAAACGCCACCTGCGCGAGCGCTACTGGCCGAAGAAGGCCACGGCATAGCCCTCCTTCCGCAAATTCCGTCATGCCCGGCCTTGTGCCGGGCATCTACGTCTTGCGAAAGAAGACGTGGATGGCCGGGCTCTCCATAGAGGCTTCGGTCGCGCGGGCGGTCAAGCCCGGCCATAGCGGAGAAACACAACAATGACCTCCCTTCCACCGCCGCCACTCCCTCCTACGATTCGCTCCCGCCAAGTCGAAGCCATCAATGGCCTCTCGGTGCATGTGCTGGAAGCCGGCTTCGAGACCAAAGGTCGTCCTTGCATCCTGCTGCTGCACGGCTTTCCGGAGCTCGCTTTCAGCTGGCGCAAAATCATGCCGGCCCTCGCTGCGGCGGGCTATCACGTGATCGCGCCAGACCAGCGCGGCTATGGCCGGACGACAGGATGGAGCGCGGACTACGACGGCGATCTCGCGCCCTTCCGACTGACCAATCTGGTACGCGACGCGCTCGGTTTGGTCTATGCGTTCGGCTATCGCAAGGTCGATGCCGTGGTCGGGCATGATTTCGGCAGCGCCGTCGCGGCGTGGTGCGCCATGATTCGCCCCGACGTCTTCCGGTCGGTCGTGATGATGAGCGCGCCGTTCGCGGGGCCGCCGTCGCTGCCATTCGACACGGCCGAAAGGCCTGCCGCGCCTCCCGCAGAAGATCCCGTGCATGGCGCGCTCGCCGCGCTGCCGCGGCCGCGCAAGCACTATCAATGGTACTACACGACGCGACAGGCAAACGCCGACATGCATCGGGCGCCGCAAGGGCTGCATCAATTCCTGCGCGGCTATTATCACCACAAAAGCGCGGACTGGCCGGGCAACCAGCCCTATCCGCTTCGCGCGTGGTCGGCCGCGGAGCTTGCCAAGCTTCCTACCTACTATGTGATGGACCTCGACAAGACGATGGCGGAAACGGTTGCAGAAGCGATGCCGGACCAACGGACGATTGCCGCGAACAGATGGCTGCCGGATGTGGAACTCGGCTTCTACAGCACCGAATATGAACGCACCGGATTCCAGGGCGGACTGCAATGGTATCGCTGCGGGACATCCGGGGCTTTCGACGCGGAGCTGCAGATGTGGTCCGACCGCCGCATCGAGATTCCATCGGCGTTCATCTCAGGCAAGCAGGATTGGGGCACGTATCAGAAACCTGGTGCGTTCGAAGCGATGCAAACGCGCGTCTGCACCAACATGACGATGTGCGAGTTGATCGATGGTGCCGGACATTGGGTGCAGCAGGAGCAGCCGGAGTCTGTTAATCAGTTGCTGCTTCGCTTTATGAACGAATTGACAGCATGAATGAATTGACAGCCTGAATTTCGACGCCGTGCTGAACCAATAAGCGAATCGAGGAACGAACATGATGGGCTGGCGTTTCCGCATCCGGGCGATGCGCATCAAGAGGAGAATTTATGGATAAGAAGATCGCAGGCTTGTTGGGCGCGGTGGCCGCTATCGGCGCGCTCGGCACAGCACAGGCCTCGCCGGCACCGGCACCCGCCGATGTCTTGAAGGCCAATTCCTACGCCGATCTGCTCGAGCCGATTCCGAATGCAGCGAAGGTGCTGCAGGCGCTCGACGAGCAGGCGCCGGCAACGGAGCCGAAGGTCGAGTTGGCGCAGTGGTACCACCACCACCACCATCATCACCACCATCATCACCATCACGGCTATTGGGGCGGCGGTGCCTACTACGGGTACGGACCACGCGTCTATGTGGTCCCGCCGCGCCGCTGGTACCACCACCACCATCATCATCACCATCATCATCACCATCACTGGTATTACGACGGCTATTGATCGCAGGCCGAATGGTGTGACGATGAGGCGCCGGCCCCGACGGGACCGGCGCCTTCTTCTTAGGGCGGCAGGAGTCAGGACTTGCGAGCCTTGTCCTTCGCGGCGCGGTGCAGATGACGGTAAGTGCCGTCGAACACCGTGTCGGTGGTGGACGTCCATTCCGTGCCCTGCGCCAAGTTCGGACGGCTCGCATGGATTCGGCGCGCCTGCAGCTCGCGCTCGGCCGCTTCATCCGGGCCCATCGGCTCGATCGCAAAATTCGCCTCCTCCGGGATCACGATCACCTGGGCGAACGGCTCGCCGGGCCGGAAGATATGCGTGCGTCCCTCCGCCGGCGCTTTGAACACGCAGAAGAACAGCATCGGCCACCAATTGCGGATCAGCGCGGGCACCGCAATCGGCACGGTATCGGTGCGATCGGTATAGAAGCGGGGATGCGGCTCGGTCCGGATCGCAAACCCCTTCGGCGCCTTGAGATCGAGCAGGATCTGATAGGTGTAGAAACTATCGCCGAAGTTGCGGAACGGCGGCCATTGCAAGGTAGGCGACGGAGGTTCGCCCCAATCGCCTGTGAGATTCAGCTTGCCGTCCCGCGTGGTGACGTGCAGTTCGAAATCATATGGATAGAACAGCTCGATGCCATATTGCGCGCCTTCTGAGAATGGCACGCAATGCCAGACCTGCTCATGCGACCCGTCTGCGCGCGGCTCACGCTCGCCGGCCCAGCCCGGGATGTCCATCTTGGTCCGCCGTGGCGCGAGCCGCGGATCGTTCATGCGAAATTTAACGGTCTCCATAACAACTCCCGGGCTTTGATCCGAAATGCGGAACTCGAACGGCGACCGCATCAACGGGTTCCGTGGCCGCGCGGCCACGCCTGCAAAAGTTTCGCGTAACCGGCGCGGCAGCAATTTGACCGGTTGGCGGCAAATCCCATATAGCTTTTAGAAACGTTCTAAAAGAGAAGGCGTTGAACTGGGCCATCCGGGGACTTTGGAATGAAGAATTTCGCCGATCTGACCGAGCGCGAGATCCTGGCGATCGCGATTTCGGCGGAAGAGGAAGACGGCCGCATCTACATGACCTTCGCCGAGGACCTGGCGGAAAGATACCCGGATTCGGCAAGACTTTTCGAGCAGATGGCCGAGGAAGAAAAGGGCCATCGTCACATGCTGCTGGAGCTGTATGAGCAGCGCTTCGGCCCCAATCTCCCCCCCATCCGCCGCGATGACGTCAAGGGATTTCTGCGCCGTCGCCCGATCTGGCTCACCAAGAACCTGTCGCTCGACACCATCCGCAAGGAAGTCGGCACGATGGAGTTCGAGGCCGAGCGCTTCTACGCCAAGGCCGCCGAGCAGGCCCAGGACGTCGGCGTGCGCCGATTGCTCGGCGATCTCGCCGAGGCCGAGAAGGGACATGAACAGGTCGCGGCGAAGCTGACCGACAAGATCCTGACCGAAGGCGTACGCGAGAAGGAGGACGAGACGCGGCGCCGCATCTTCGTCCTGCAATATGTCCAGCCTGGTCTCGCCGGATTGATGGATGGCTCGGTCTCGACGTTGGCGCCGCTGTTCGCGGCCGCCTTTGCCACCCATCAGAACTTCCAAACCTTCCTGGTCGGCCTCGCGGCCTCGATCGGCGCCGGCATCAGCATGGGGTTTGCCGAGGCACTCTCCGACGACGGCTCACTGACCGGCCGCGGCTCCCCCTGGCTTCGCGGCGCCGTCTGCGGCGCCATGACGGCGCTCGGTGGCCTCGGCCACTCACTGCCTTATCTCGTGCCGGACTCATGGTCGAACGCGTTCTGGATTGCGACCGCGATCGCCGGCATCGTCGTGTTCTTCGAATTGTGGGCAATCGCCTACATCCGCGCCCGCTACATGGATACGCCGTTCCTACAGGCGGTGTTCCAGATCGTGCTGGGCGGCATCATCGTGCTCGGCGTCGGCATTCTCATCGGCGCAGCCTAACTGGGGAAATTGATGGTACGCTTTTTCGGTTCGACGCCTGGTCGCGCCTCGATCTCGCTCGCCTTCGCAACATGGTGGTTGGCGCTGTCGCCGGCTGCTCACGCCACCGATGAAATCCAGGTCTACAATGCCGGAATCGCTGCCCCCGGGCAGTTCACGATCCAGCAGCACCTGAACTACATCCCGCTCGGCATCAAGGAGCCGCCGTTTCCGGGCGGCATCGTCTCCAATCACAGCCTGAACGGCACGCCGGAATTCGCCTATGGCGTCACCGACTGGTTCGAGCTCGGGCTTTATCTGCCGTTCTCGGTGCAGGACAACCGCTTCTACTCGGACTACTTCAAGATCCGCACCCTGTTCGTGACGCCGCATGCCGAGCAGAAGACCTTTTTCTACGGCCTCAATTTCGAGCTCTCCAACGACGCGCCGGGCTTCTCGCAGACGCGCTGGGCATTGGAAGTTCGTCCCATCATCGGCTGGCGCAACGCCGACTACGAGTTCATCGTCAACCCGATCGTCGATGTCGGCTTCGGCAAATATGGCGAGGCGGATTTTGCTCCCGCCGTCCGCCTGGTGCGCAAATTCGGCGAGGATCTGTTTGCCGGCTTCGAATATTACGCCGATTTCGGCAAGATCGGCTCCTTCTCGCCGCTCCAGGAGCAACAACACACGCTGTTCGCGGTTACCGACTTCAAGGTCGGCGTGTTCGATGTCAATTTCGGCGTCGGCTACGGCCTGACGTCGTCTTCCGATCGTTGGGTCGTGAAGAGCATCGTCGGCTATGCCTTCCCGGTGCCGGGTGGGGATCCATCGTCCAGCGAGCACACGCCGACCGGCGGCATCAATCCGATGGCGCATTCTTCAATGCGCAACTTCCAGCCGTAACGACGCCGCATCAGGAAAGGATAGCAGGCCATGACGCCTCAGCTGCATTACGGTACGCCCGCCAAAGTGTTCCATTGGCTGGTGGTCGCACTGCTCGCCATACAATATCCGATCGGCTGGCTGATGCCGGACCTCCATCGCGGCATGCAGCCGGGCGCACCGATGACGTTCCATGTCTCGTTCGGGCTCACCATCCTGATCGTGATCGTGCTGCGTCTCATCTGGCGGCTGACCCATCCGGTCGCGCCGGAGAGCACGCTGCCCACCTGGCAGCGGCTCAGCTCCGAAGTCGTGCACTGGATGCTCTACGTCGCGGTGCTCGCGACCACGCTGACCGGCTGGCTGTTCGCCTCGTTCCGCGGCTGGTCGGTATCATTCTTCTATCTGTTTCCGATACCGATGCTGGCCTCCGACAACGCAGCAGCCGGCCGCGCCATCGACGGGCTGCATCAGGCGGCGGAATGGCTACTGCTCACGCTGATCGTGATCCATGTCGGCGCGGCGCTGGTCCATATCTTCGTCTATCGCGACCGAATCATGGAACGCATGCTGCCGGGCAAGCCCGCCGCGTAGCAATTTGGTCCAGCAAAGGCCGCCCGCTTCGGCTAAAGAACTCTCCTGGCACATCCGATGCGCAAAACGGGGAGTTCGCCTTGGCCACATCGCAATGGAGTTTCGCAACCGCCGTCGAGGCTGCGCAAGCGCTCGCAGCAAGGCAAGTCTCGGCCGTCGAGCTGGCGCAGGATGCGATCGCGCGCATCGAGCGGCATGACGGCAAGATCAACGCCGTCTGCGTGCGCGACTTCGATCGGGCACTGGAGGCCGCCCGCGCTGCCGATGCCGCGCTGGCCCGCGGCGAGACCAAGCCGCTGCTCGGACTGCCGCTGACAGTCAAGGAATCGTTCAACGTCGCCGGCCTGCCGACCACCTGGGGCTTTCCGCAGCACAAGGATTTCAGGCCGACGGAAGACGCGCTGGCGATCACGCGGGTGAAGCAGGCGGGCGGCGTCATTCTCGGCAAGACCAACGTGCCGATCGCGCTCGGCGACTGGCAGAGCTACAACGAGATCTACGGCACCACCAACAACCCCTTCGATCTCGGCCGCACGCCCGGCGGCTCGTCGGGCGGCTCCTCGGCGGCGCTCGCGGCCGGATACGGTCCGCTGTCGCTCGGCTCGGACATCGGCGGCTCGCTGCGGGCGCCGGCCTTCCATTGCGGGGTCTATGCGCACAAGCCGACCCATGGCCTCGCGGCCACGCGCGGACATCTCCCGCCCGCCTTGCCCGCCGTGCCGGTCCAGCGCGATCTGAGCGTGATCGGCCCGATGGCGCGCTCCGCCGCAGATCTTGCGCTCCTGCTCGACGTCATGGCCGGGCCGGACCCGCTCGACGCCGGCAAGGCCTATCGGCTGGAGCTGCCGGCCCCCCGCCACACCTCGCTGAAAGATTTTCGGGTGCTGCTGATCGCAAGCGATCCGGTGATGCCGACCGACAGAGCGGTGCGCGGCGCGATCGAGACGCTCGCGGCCAATCTCGAGAAGGCCGGTGTGACGGTGATACGCGAAAGCCCGCTGCTGCCGGACTTCGCGGCCTCCAGCCGGCTCTACATGCGGCTGCTGCTGTCGGCGCTGAGCGCCGGCATGCCGCCGGACGCCTACGCCGGCGCGCAACAGGCCGCGGCCAACCTGCCCGCCGAGGATGTGAGCCTTGCCGCGGAGCGGCTGCGTGGTCTCGTGCTGAGCCAGCGCGACTGGCTGATCGCCGACGGCGCTCGTGCGCGACTGAAGGCGCAATGGGCCAAACTGTTCGAAAGCTTCGATGCCGTGATCTGTCCGATCATGCCAATCCCCGCCTTCCCGCATGACCACTCGGCGGACCAGGAGCAACGCCGCATCGAGATCGACGGCGTCGACCACGTCTATACCGATCAGCTCGCCTGGCCCGGCATCGCCACCCTGCCCGGCCTGCCCGCCACCGCGATTCCGCTCGGCTTGGCGGACGGGCTCCCGGTCGGCGTGCAGATCGTCGGGCCATGGCTGGAAGACCGCACCCCGCTCAAACTCGCCGAGTTGATCGAGCGCGAATTCGGCGGCTTCGTGCCACCACCGATGTTCGATGATTGAGAATATAGATCCGGCTGTCGTCCACGCCTATTCCTGTTTCACATCTCAAACAGCGGGAGGACACGATCTCGCGTTCTCGCGGCGAATACGCCCGAGCTTTGCATCGATCGGCCGCTCTCAGAAAATCGAGAGGGCGCAGGGAATGCCGGGTGAAGGCCTCACCCATGGCCCGCCTGCAGAAAAGAAAGCAGGCGGCAGTCACCACAGGATCAGCCGATCAACCGGCATTCCCTGCGCGATGGGCTTACGCCTTATACGTGATCTCCTCGGGGACCGGCTTTGTTGCCCCCGTGTCGCGACAACGCGCGAGGCGCGTTGCGCTCGGCGCCAGCACCGGGACGCCAGGACCACACGATTTCGTCGTCCGCGGCTGCGGCAGTCGTCCACTGTCGCGCCCACGGCCATCGCATCCCTGCCCCACGGATCGTGACGATCGGCCGAAACGCCCCTCTGCTCGGGACAGGATAGCGATAGACAACCATGATTTCTGAAAAAGAGAAACAGAGATATTTTTCGCGAAGAGACTGGACAGGCCAAATCAGCTTGAAGCGGCTGGCGAATTTCGCCGATTGGCGCTGGCAATTCACCAGCATTGGACGGCTCGCAAAGCTCGCTCGCAGTGCATTGACTGCCTGTCGGGCGACTCGCTCTCGTCGCAGTGACGCGCTTCAAGCGTCTACGGATCACGCTTTCTCCACCATGCGATTGCGTGCTCAGCGGATCGGTTTTTGAAAAACGCAGCAAGCTTCACAGCCTTGTTGCCGAAAGCGATGACGTGCTTGGCGCCAGCGCCTCACCAGGAGCTTGCGCCGATGACTACGCCCTCTCCCCTTGCGGGAGAGGGCTACACCAACGCCTGCGTCACATTCTCTTGGGTGAGGGGTTCGTCCCCACAAGCGCATCGTCGCTGCGGAGACAGACCCCTCACCCGGCATGATCGAGCTTCGCTCGATCATGCCACCCTCTCCCACAAGGGGAGAGGGTGCACCGACTCGGAGCGACCGCTTCGAAACAACATCATGTATCGCCAATATCGCGCCTCGTCGTTGCGGCATGCTTGCGAGGCTATTTCGGTCCAAGCAGTTCGCCAACCTCAGCCATGCCGGCGACGCGGTCGCCGAGTAGCAGCGTCGCGATCGCGTCATCGGTCTTTCGATCCTCAAGCCGGAACGGATCGGCCGGCGTCAGCCGATGCTCCACGACGAGCTTCGACAACAGCAACCGGCGCGCGTCGCCACGCATCTCGTCGATGTGCCCGGCCTCCCAGGCGAGGCTCACAGCGCTGGCGACGTGATAGAGCAGGCTGGTGGCGCGACGCGCTTCGGCTTCGTTGTTGGGATCGGCGGCAACAGTCCTCGCAAAGCCGATGGCGCGATCGACCAGCCCGCGCAGCTGATCGCGCCACGCCGTCGGCACCCGGCCGCTCTCATCCAATCGCGCGTGCAGATCGGCCGCCAGCGCCGCTTCCGCACCATGGCGGCCGACCGCGCGCTTCAGTGCATCGAGCGCGACGATGTTGCCGGTGCCCTCCCAGATCGAGCCGAGATGCGCATCGCGCAACAGGCGGGCAGTGGCGAACTCCTCGACATAGCCGATGCCGCCGCGCATCTCCAAGGCGTCGCCGCAGACCTTGCGGGCGTCGCGGGTGGCGCGGAATTTCAAGGTCGGCGTCAGGATGCGGAGCAGCGCCGCGGCATCCTGGCTGCCGGCCTCGGCACGGTCGAGCGCATCTGCCGTGAGGAAGCTCATCGACAGCGCCTGCTCGGTCGCGAGCATGATCTTCAGCAGCTGACGGCGTCCGAGCGGCAGGTCGACAATGCGGCTGCCGAACACCACGCGGTTGGTCGCAACAGTCATCGCATCATGATAGGCGCGGCGCATCAAGGCGGTGGATTTGACGCCGTTCGAGAGCCGGGAGGAATTGACCATCTCCGCCATCTGCACGAAGCCACGATCGAGCCGTCCGACTGCATAGGCGATCGCGCCCTCCAGCTTGATCTCGCCGGAGGCCATCGAGCGGGTGCCAAGCTTGTCCTTCAGCCTGACGATGCGATAGTGGTTGGGCGAGCCGTCGTCGAGGAAGCGCGGCATCAGGAACAGACCGACGCCGCGCGTGCCGGTTTCAGCGCCTTGCGGTCGCGCCAACAGCATCACCACCTTGGCGTCGGCGTTCGAGCAGAACCATTTCTCGCCATGCAGGCGCCAATGGTCACCCTCCGGCACCGCAACCGTGGTCAGCGTGCCGACGTCAGAGCCCCCTTCCTTCTCGGTCATGAACTGGCCGCCCTGGGTCAGCTTAGCCATGTCGGTCTGGGTCAGGCCGCCCAGATATTTGTCCTTGAGCGCCTGGCTGCCGAAGCTCGCCAGCAACTTGGCGCAGCCGTCGGTCACGTTGATCGGGCAGCCGAGCCCGAACTCGGCCTGGTTGAACAGGAAGGTGAAAGCGTGCTTGGCGACCACGGGGTATTTGTCGGGCCAGCCCAGAATGCCTTTGCGGAGCGACATCGCGTGAATGCCGAACTCGCCGAAGGCGGCGCGCTCGAGCTCGCGGTAGGCGGGATGATATTCGAGCCACTGCACGTCGCGCCCGAAGCGGTCGCGTTGATGCAAGACGGGCGGATGGCGGTCGGCCAGTCGCGCGCACTCGTCGAGATAACCACCGGCCAGTTCGCCCAGCCGGTGGAGGTGCGGCTGGAGGTGGCGAAACAGAGCATCGGGCAGATGGATGCGCAGCAGATCCGGCAATGACGGATCGGCGCGATAGAAGTTCAGGCCGGTGGTGTCAGGTGCTAGCAGGCCGGGCCGGCTGCCGCCCGTCATCACGTCATCGCGCCGCAGATATTGATGCATCCGGCAACGTCCTCGTTCGTTTCCACCTATGGATTTTTGCGGGACTTTTCGACAGTCCTTTCGCCGAAATAGACCATGTTCGACGCCGCGACGCCAGAACGGCTGGTGGAAGCGGCGTTCGAACTTTCGTCAACGCCGGCTCCGCCGCACGGAAATATTTCGCCGAAGCGCCATAGGCAGCCGGCCGCGGGTGCATTAGCTTTCAGCCTCTGCCGCTTTCGAGAAGGACGAGCCCGATGGACATCCCGACCTACAAGATCGCCCTGATCGTCGGCGCCGGTGAAGGCCTGAGCGCCTCGTTGGCGCGGCTGTTTGCCCGCGAGAAGATTCGCGTCGCGCTGGCGGCCCGCAAGACCGAAAAGCTCGGCGCACTGTGCAACGAGACCGGCGCGCGCGCCTTCGCCTGCGACGCCGCCAATGCGGAAGAGGTCGAGCGGCTGTTCGGGCTGGTCGAGCGCGAGCTTGGGACGCCCGACCTCGTGGTCTACAATGCGAGCGCCCGCGCGCGCGGCCCGCTGGTCGATCTCGTCCCCGCCGACGTGCAGCAGTCGATTGCGGTCAGCGCGTTCGGCGGCTTCCTGGTGGCACAACAGGCGGCACAACGGATGCTGCCGAACAAGCATGGCGCCATCCTCTTCACCGGCGCCTCGGCCAGCGTGAAAGGCTACGCGCAGTCAGCCCCGTTCGCGATGGGCAAGTTCGCGCTGCGCGGATTGGCCCAGAGCATGGCGCGCGAGCTGGCGCCGCAGGGTATCCATGTGGCGCATTTCGTGATCGACGGCGGCATCAGGAGTGCTGCGAGGCAAGAGGCCCAGGACCGCCCCGACTCCATGCTCGATCCGGACGCGATCGCGGCGAGCTATTGGAGCGTGCTGCAGCAGCCGCGCAGCGCCTGGACCTGGGAAATGGAACTGCGGCCCTGGGTGGAGAATTTCTGAGTCGTCATTGCGCACCATCCGGTCCACGCAAGGCGAGCCGGATGGCAGCCTTCGCAAGGCAGCCCGGCATTGATCGACAATTCTGGATTGCGTCGTCGCTTACGCTCCTCGCAATGACGCCTCTACCCCACGGGTTGGGCTCGCAACGAGGCGCAGACTGGTGCAGCCCGCGGCCGGATCAAGCGCCACCGGCTTCTCGAACCGCACCAGGGTCCAGTCCTGCGGATGCTGATGCAGGACGAAACCAGCCGCCTTCGCCACCGCGATCATGACCTCGTTGGTACGCAGCGTATCGCCGAACAGGCTGACGGCGCCGAGCGCCGCGGCACGGCTTTCCAGGTTCTTGAGCAGCGCCGGGCCAATGCCGTGGCCCTGCCAGCGATCGTGGACCGAGAGCCCGAACTCGAGACCGCGAGTCTCGGCATGCAACGCATAGCGCGCCTCGCCGACGATCCCCTCGCCGCCAACGCCATCCATCGTCGCGATCAAGGTGAAGCGGTCATCCCTCCCGGTATCGACGAAATCGTCGAGCACGGCCTTCGGCAACTCGCTCATCGCGCCGAGAAAGCGATTGTTGCGCGAGCGTGAGCTCAGCGAGCGCACATAGGCCTGCAGATCGTCGGCATCGGCAGGCGCGACAAAGCGCAACGCGACTCTCTCACCACGGCGCGTATGGATGACGTCGGGATGCCCGGTGGCTTCGGCGAGCTTCGGCTGAAACATGACGCTCTCCGGCGCGGCGGCTTGATCACGCCCGCCAGAACGGCTTGTCGATCTCGGCGGCGATATCGCTGCGCGACAGACCGAGATCATGCAATTCGCGTTCGGACCAACCGGCCAGCTCGTGCCGGGTCCGGGAGCGATCGCGCCAGAGCTGAAGCAGGGCGGCAAATCCGGCCAGTGCCCCGAGCGCATGATGATTTGTCATTGTGTGAGGGACGCAAGTAGACATGAGAGCCTCCTGCAATTAACTTCCCGTGCAATATCTGCCGCGCTTCCGTCGGCTACAAACGACACTTTGTACCGGTTCGGATGAAATAAATTCATGCAAAAGCTGACGCAAAGGCTCGCCCGCCTGCCCTCGCTCAATGGCCTGCGCGCGTTCGAGGCCGCGGCGCGCCACCTGAGCTTCACCCGCGCCGCCTCCGAGCTGAACGTGACCCAGACCGCGGTCAGCCATCAGATCAAGCGATTGGAGGATGAGCTCGGGGTCCGCTTGTTCGTGCGGCAGAACCGCAGCCTGGCGTTGACCCCCGAAGCGCGCGACTACCTGCCGCTGGTGCGGGCCGCATTCGATGACCTCCGCCTCGCGACCGAGCGGCTGGTGCGCAGAGACGGTGGCAAGGTGCTGACCGTCTCCACCATGGCCTCACTCGCGGCAAAATGGTTGCTGCCCCGACTCTCAACTTTCCAGGAGATCCATCCCGAGATCGACGTGCGCATCACCACCTCCAGCAGCCTGGTCGATTTCGCAACCGAGGATGTCGACGCCGCTATCCGTTACGGCAGGGGGCACTGGCCGGGTGTGCGCTCCGAATGGCTGATGGGGGATGAGCTGTTTCCGGTCTGCAGCCCGGCGCTCCTGAACGGCAGCAAACCGCTGCGCTCTCCTGAGGACCTTGCCCATCACACTCTGCTGCACAGCAGCTATGATGATGACTGGCGGCTGTGGCTGACCGCTGCCGGACTGCCCGCATCGATCTCGAAGCAGCGAGGCGTCAGCTTCGACCTGATCTTCATGACGATCCAGGCCGCGATCGACGGACTCGGCGTTGCAATCGGCCGCACATCCTATGTCCAGGACGACATCACCAAAGGCCGCCTCGTCGTGCCGTTCAAGATCGCGTTGCCGGTGGACGCCGGCTATTATCTCGTCGCGCCGGAAGGCCGGACCGATCCGCCGAAGCTGCGGGCGTTCCGTGCCTGGCTGAAAGCGGCGGCTCAAAACAAGGCCTGAGCATCGCACTGCTTTGCCTATGCTGCGCCGCCGCATTGTTTTCCGGTTGGCCCAGCCACGAGGGCGTGGCAAATAGCCTCAGGTCATCATCACGGCTGGCGAAGATCTTCTTCCGCACGGGCCATTCGACGGGAGGAGCGAGTCCAGATGTCGCAGACCACGACAACTCAGCCGGCTACGATCAAATCACGTATCGGCGCGATCATGCGCGCGACCAGCGGCAATTTCCTCGAGCAGTTCGACTTCTTCCTGTTCGGCTTCTATGCGAGCGCAATCGGCAAGGCATTCTTCCCTTCTCACGATGAGACCGCCTCGCTTCTCAATACGTTCGGCGTGTTCTGGCTGGGCGCCTTGATGCGGCCCGTGGGGGCGATCGTGCTCGGCGCCTATATCGACCGTATCGGCCGTCGCCAGGGCCTGATCGTGACGCTGTCGATCATGGCGATCGGCACCGTCGTGATCGCCTTCTGCCCGAGCTATGCCAGCATCGGCGTCGCCGCGCCGATCATCGTCCTGCTCGGTCGCCTGCTGCAGGGCTTTTCCGCGGGCGTCGAGCTCGGCGGTGTGTCGGTCTATCTGTCGGAAATCGCCACGCCCGGCCATCGCGGCTTCTACACGTCCTTCCAGTCGTCGAGCCAGCAGGTTGCGATCTTCGTCGCTGCGATCCTCGGCTATCTGCTCAGCGAATCCATGCCGGCAGCGACCGTGGCAGCCTGGGGCTGGCGCATCCCGTTCTTCATCGGCTGTCTGATCATCCCGCTGATCTTCTTCCTGCGGCGGACGCTGGAGGAAACTCCGGCGTTCCTCGCGATGAAGAAGCACCCGACGGCACACGAAGTGTTCGCCTCTGCGCTCGCCAACTGGCGCATCGTGCTGCTCGGCATGATGATCGCGATCCTGACCACGACGACGTTCTATTTCGTCACCGTCTACACGCCGACCTTCGGCAAGAACGTGCTGAAGCTGTCGACGGGTGACGCGCTGCTGGTCACGCTTCTGGTCGCGGTCACGAATTTCATCTGGAATCCGGTCGGCGGCGCCCTGTCCGACCGTTACGGCCGCAAGCCTGTGCTGCTCGCGATCGCAACCCTGTCGCTGCTGACAGCCTATCCGGCGCTGCACTGGCTGGTATCGGCGCCCACCTTCGGCAAGATGCTGGCAGTCGAGATGATGTTCTCATTCTATTTCGGCACCTATAGCGGCACCATGCTCGGAGCCCTGGTCGAGATCGTTCCGGCCCATGTGCGCACCACCTGCTTTTCGCTGGCCTTCGCGCTTGCGGCTGCGCTGTTTGGCACCTTCACGCCGTTCGCCTCGACCTGGCTGATCGAAAAGACCGGCGACAAGGCCTCGCCCGGCTTCTGGCTGATGTTTGCGGCCGTGCTCGGCATCATCGCCGCATTGACGGTCTATCGCAGCGGCGGCCGGACTGTGGAAGTCCGCGATGCGGTGACTGCATGAGCCTTCGCGGACGGAGCCGCCGTGCTCCGTCCGCGGACACGTCGAGGCAATCGTGATGCATGATGTCGTGATGCATGATCTCGTCACCGTTGCAGAAGAGGTTGCGCGCCGGCTTGTCGCGCGCAAGCAGACGATAGCGGTCGCGGAATCCTCGACCGGCGGGCTGATCTCAGCAGCGCTGCTCGCCGTCCCCGGCGCGTCCGCATATTTTCTCGGTTCCGCGGTCGTCTACACGCGCGAGGCAAGGCGCATCCTGATGGACATTCCGGACGACGCGATGCGCGGCATCCGCTCGGCCTCGGAGATCTACGCGAAGCTCTTGGCCGAGCGCATCCGCGAGCGGTTCTCTGCCGATTGGGGTCTGTCCGAGACCGGCGCAGCCGGACCGACCGGCAACCGCTATAGCGACGCCGCCGGACATAGCTGTTTTGCGGTGGCGGGCAACGAGACCACTGCGGTCACGCTGGAGACCGCGAGCAGCGATCGGCAGGCCAACATGCAGGCGTTTGCGAAGAGCGCCCTCGAGCTGCTGTTGAAGCGGCTGGATCAGTAGCTCGCCGTCGTGCGGCTGACTACTTCTCCCGGAACGCGCGCATGAGCTGATCGCTGAGCGGCTTCATCAGGTAGGACAGCACGGTGCGGTCGCCGGTCTGGACGAAGGCCTCGACCGGCATGCCCGGAATCAGCTTGACGTCGCCGAGCCGCGCGACCTCTTCCGGCGGCATCGAGACGCGGATCGTGTAGTAGCTCTGGCCGGTGCGCTGTTCGGTTGTCACGTCGGGCGACACCCGGCTGACGATGCCGTTCAATTCCGGCGTGGTGCGCTGGTTGAACGCCGACAGCCGCAGCAGCGTCTTCTGCCCGACCTGCAGCTTGTCGATGTCCTGCGGGTTGACCTTGGCCTCGACCTGCAGATCGTCGCTCTGCGGCACGATCAGCATGATGGCGTCGCCTGCGGTGACGACGCCGCCCACCGTATGCACGGTCGACTGCAGCACCATGCCATCCTGCGGTGCGCGGATGTCGACGCGGCGGAGCTGGTCCTCGGCCGTGACCTTGCGCTCGACGAACTCGCCGATCTTGTCGTTGGTCTCGCGCAGGTCCTTGGAGACCTCGCTCACCATGTCCTTGTCGACCTGAATGATCTGCAGTTCGGTCTCGGTGATCTTGCCCTTGGTTTGGGCACGCGATGCGATGTATTGCGCGCGCTCGCCGTTCAGCCGCGCGGCATCGCGCTCCAAGGCGGTCAGGCGCGAGATCTGCACCAAATGCTGATCATAGAGCTGGCGGACGCCTTCCAGCTCCTTCATGACCAGCGAGATCTCCTGGTCCTTCGACTGCACCTGCGCGGTGAGACCTTCGACCTCCTCGTTGAGCTGGGTGACGCGCTCGCGCAGTTGCGCCTTCTGACCGGTGCGGCCGGTGACCCGCACCTCGAACAGCTTGCTCTCGCTCGCCATCAGGCTTTTGACGTCGGGATCGCCAGCGCGCATGAGAAGCTGCGGCGGGAAGGTGATCCGGTCGAGACCGCGCTGCTCGGCTTCCAGCCGGGCGGCACGGGCCCACAGCGCATCCAGATTCTTGGTAACGATAGCAAGGCTCGCCTTGGTCACGGTGTCGTCCAGCCGGACCAGGATGTCGCCGGCCTTGACCACGTCGCCGTCGCGCGCGCGCAGTTCGCCGACCACACCGCCGGTCGGGTGCTGCACCTTCTTCACATTGGACTCGACGACGATCTGGCCCGGCGCGATCAGCGCGCCGGAGATCTGCTGCGTCGCAGCCCAACCGCCGAGGCCGCCGGCCAGCACGACGACGACGGCGAGCCCCACAATCAGGTGCAGCCGGATCGAATGGCGGACGCTGTACGCCTGAGTGCCGATGGCGGGCCCGGTGACGAATTGGCTGTTCAGGATTTGGCTGCTCACGACGTCGCTACCCGGCCTCGGAGACGATCTTGATCGGCGCCGTGGGCCGTGGCTGCAGCACCTGCGCCAGCACCGTCTCCTTCGGCCCGAACGCCTGCATGCGGCCGTCCTTCATGACCAGGATCTGATCGACCGCTTCGATCCCGATCGGACGGTGCGCCACCACCACCACGATCGCACCGCGTCCCCGCGCTGCGCGGACCGCGCGCGTCAAAGCCTCGTCGCCCTCGGTATCGAGATTGGAATTGGGCTCGTCGAGCACGATCAGGAACGGATTGCCGTAGAGCGCACGCGCCAGCGCGACCCGCTGCGCCTGACCGGCGGAAAGCGCGGCGCCCTGCTCGCCGACCTGCGTATCGTAGCCGTCGCGCATCTTGATGATCATGTCATGGACGCCGGCATCCTTGGCTGCGGCAATAATGCTGTCTGCCGAGGCCTGCGGATCGAAGCGGCAGATGTTTTGCGCGACCGTGCCGGCAAACAGCTCCACATCCTGCGGCAGATACCCGATGTGGCGGCCGAGCTCGTCGGAGCTCCATTGATCGAGCGCGGCGCCATCGAGCCGGACATGGCCGCGCCCCGGCCGCCAGACCCCGACCAGCGCCCGCACCAGCGAGGATTTGCCGGACGCGCTTGGCCCGATGATGCCGAGCCCTTGGCCGGCCGACAGCGCGAAGGTGACGTCCTGTACCACGACCTTCTGGTCCCCGGGCGCCGCGATCGAGATGCCCTCGACCGACAACCGGCTCGCGGGCGGCTGCAGCAGGGTCGGCGCCGGCCGGGCCGGCATCGCCTGCAGAAGCTGGTTGAGCCGCCGCCAGCTCTGCCGCGCCGTGACAAAGCTCTTCCAATGCGCAATCGCGAGGTCCACCGGCGCCAGCGCCCGCCCGCTGAGAATCGAGCTCGCGATGATGATGCCGGCGGTCGCTTCCTGATGGATGACGAGATAGGCGCCGACGGCCAGCACCGATGATTGCAGCATCATGCGGAGCACCTTCGCGATCGCGCCAAGCCCGCCGGCGACGTCGCTGGCGCGCTGATTGCCGGCGAGATATTTCTCGTTGGTCTCGCTCCAGCGCTGCAGCAGCCGGCCGGCCATGCCCATCGCGACCAGGACCTCGGCGTTGCGGCGGCTCGCAGTGGCGAGATCGTTGCGCTGGGCCGCCAGCCCCATCGCCTGCTTGGCCGGCTCTCGGGTCAGATATTCGGTGACCAGCGTGAGGATCACCAGGACGATCGCCCCGGCCAGAGCGGTGACGCCGATCAGCACGTGGAAGGCGAAGCAGATCGCCAGATAGAGCGGCAGCCATGGCAGATCGAAAAACGCGCTCGGGCCCTGGCTGCCGAGAAACGCCCTGACATTGTCGAGATCGCGAAGCGGCTGCAGTCCCTCATTGCGCCGGCCGACCGTGAGCGGCAGCCGGACGATGGTGTCGAACACGCGCCCGTTCAAGCTCTCGTCCAGCGCGGTTCCGATCCGGCCGAGAACCCGGCCGCGGATCAGATCGAGCACGCCTTGCGCCAGATAGAGGCCTGCGGCGAGCAGTACGAGACCGATCAAGGTCGGCACGCTGCGGCTCGGCAGCACGCGGTCATAGACCTCGAGCATGAAGATCGAGCCGGTGAGGTAGAGAAGATTGATGATGCAGCTCATCACGCCGACGCCGAGGAAGGCGCTACGGCAGCTGCGCAATGCGTCGCTGAGTTCGGAATGCCTCACACCAGGTGCGGCCGCCATCAATCCCATCTCTTCAACTGGGCAGCAGCACCGCCGGCGAACGAGCTCAGCGGTACGCTCCGCGATTCATACTGATTTCCGTCACAGGCGTCCAACGCCGCGGCGATTAACGTAAACGTGCGTTAGCACTCTGTCGCGCGATCGGATGAAATGTTCAGCACCATGCAAAGATACGCATAATTAGAGCCGGCCGCCGGTCCGGACCAGGCGAACGACCAGCAGCAGGATGACGGCGCCAAGCGCCGAATAGACGATTTCCGAGACCAGACCGACCCCGAGACGAATGCCAAGGCGGGGGAACAGGAGGCTCGCGATCAGCGCGCCGCAAATACCGACGACGATGTCACCGATAATACCGAAGCCGGTCCCGCGCACGATCTTGCCGGCCAGCCAGCCTGCCACCAGGCCGACGAACAGAATGACCAAAATACCTTCATTGGACACGTACATGGCACGTCCTCACATCGCATCGCAGACTGCTCGGCTGCGCGACCATAAACTGGCGCGGGCCAACCGACGACTCCGGTGAATGCTTGTAACGTGTTACAGCACGGCTTTGTTGCCGACCGTTACGTCGCAGCAACAGTCGGCGCCTGCGCCGCCAGAACGCAGCGCGCCAGATGATCCGATGCGATCGGAACGTTCGGCGGCAGCGCCTCGGTGCAGCGCGCCTCGGCCAGGCTGCAGCGCGGGGCGAAGGAACAGCTGCGCGGCGCCTGGTCCAGCGAGGGCGGTGTGCCCGGAATGGTCTGCAGCCGCTCCCCGCGCTTCGCACCGTGGATCGTGGAGGCGAGCAGCCCACGCGCGTAAGGATGCACGGGCGTACGGACGATGTCGCGCAGGCCGCCCTGTTCCACGATCTGGCCGGCATACATGACCGCGACGCGATCGCAGATCTCGATCGCCACCCCGATATCGTGGGTGACGAAGATGACGGACATGCCGAACTCGCGCTGCAGTTCCCGCAACAGGAGCAGGATCTGGATCTGGACGGTGGCATCGAGCGCCGTGGTCGGCTCGTCCGCCAGCAGCACCTTCGGGCGGCACGCCAGCGCCAGCGCGATCATCGCCCGCTGGCGCATGCCGCCGGACATCTCGTGCGGATAGGAATCGAGCCGTCGCTTGGCGGAGGGAATGCGGACCACATCGAGCATTTCCAGCGCACGGGCGCGCCCGTCCGCATAGCTCTTGCCCTCATGGCGCATCACGGTCTCGGCGATCTGCCGGCCGATCGGATAGACCGGATCGAGCGCGAGTCCCGGCTCCTGGAAGATCATCGAGACCGTACGGCCACGGAACTGCGACAGCTCCTCGTCGTCGAGCGCGAGCACGTCGCGTCCCATGACGTTGACGCTGCCCGTGATCTGGGTGCGCTTCTTCGGCAAGAGCCGCATCAGCGCCCGCAAGGTCACGCTCTTGCCGGAACCGGATTCGCCGAGCAGCCCAAGCACCTCGCCATCCCCGAGCGTGAGGCTGACATCGTTCACGGCGTGAACCGTGCGCTCGCCGGTGAAGCGGATGCTGAGGTTCTTGATCTCGACGAGAGGGGTCATGAGAGGGCTATGTCAACTGGTGATCGGAGCGGCTTGGCAACGTTGCTCAGGCGAACTGCCACCCTCCCCCTGGAGGGGGAGGGTCGGCTCGCATGAAGCGCAGCGGAATGCGAGACGGGGTGGGGTGAGGCCCCCATTGACTTGCGAGCTAGAGGAGAGGCCGTCACCCCACCCCGATTGCTCATTACATTCGCAATCGACCCTCCCCCTCCAGGGGAGGGTGAAGCGACGCGGCAGCATATACCAGTCCTACTCATGGCAGGCTCGGCACCCTGGCGTGGAAGTCGGTGGCGCGTTGGAACGCGGCGCCGATCGTGAGCAACGTCGCTTCGTCGAAGGAACGTCCGATCAGCTGCATGCCGACCGGCAGGCCCGACGGCGTGAAGCCCGTCGGGATCGCCAGCGACGGCAGGCCGAGATAGTTGACCGGACGGGTGAAGCGCGTCAGCCGCTGGATCACCGCTTCCGCGCCGGGCGCGCCGCCGACGTCGCTCTCGACGATCGAAGGCGCGATGACCGGCGCCACCGGTGCGATCACGGCATCGAGGCTTGCCGTCGCCGCGACATGCGCGGCAAGGGCGGCGCCGCGCCAGCGCAGCGCCTCCAGATAGGTGACGCCCGGGATCGCGAGCGCGTTCTGCAACCGCATCAGCACCTGCGCGCTGTAATCCTGCGGACGTTCGATCATCCAGCGCTTGTGGAAGGCGGCCGCCTCGACCGCCAGCACCAGCTGGCACGCGGAAGACAGCTGCCGCTGGTCCGGCAGTTCGACCTGCACGACGTCGGCGCCTTCGGTCTTCAGCAGCGCAATCGTCGCATCGAGCGCCCGCGCCACCTCGGCATCGAGGTCATCGACATAGAACGATTTCGGCACGCCGATCCTGAGACCCTTGATCGAGGCCGCCGTGGCCGCGACGTAATCCTGGACCGGAGCCGCGCTCGCAGTCGGATCCTCCGGATCAGGCCCCGCCATCAAGCCGAGCAGCAGCGCGCAATCCTCCGCCGTCTGCGCCAGCGGGCCGACCGTGTCGAGCGATTGCGACAGCGGCATCGCACCGGCGCGGCTGACGCGGCCCCAGGTGACCTTGAGCCCGGTGACGCCGCAGAAATGCGCGGGCATGCGGATCGAGCCGCCGGTGTCGGAGCCGAGCGCCGCGAAGGTCAGGCGTGCGGCCACCGCGGAGCCGGAGCCGGAGGACGAGCCACCGGTGACGTGGCCGAGCTTCCAGGGGTTCTGCACCGCTCCGTAATGCGCGTTATGGCCGGTCGGGCCATAGGCAAACTCCGCCATCTGCAGGGTGCCGAGCCTGATGGCGCCGGCATCCTTCAGCCGCTGCAGCGCGGTCGAGGTCGTGGTGGCGACGAAATCGCGCCGGATCAAGGAGCCGCAGGTCGCGATGTGACCGGCGTCGTAGTACATGTCCTTATGCGCGAGCGGCACGCCATGCAGCGGGCCCTTGATATGACCTTTGGCCAGCTCCGCATCGGCCTCGGCCGCCGCCTTCAGCGCGGGCTCCGACTCGATCGCCATGAAGGCGTTGAGATGCGGCTGCCACTGCGCGATGCGGTGCAGACAGGAGCGCGTCGCCTCATAGGACGAGAGCTGCTTGGCGGCGATCGCTTTCGCAACCTCGGTGAGCGTCATCAAGGCCGGCTCGGTGCTCATCGCGCCACCTTGATCGCTTGCGCCACGACAAAGCTTTCGGGCTCCAGATCCATCGGCAAGGTGCCGGCAATCGGAGCGAAGCCTTCGAAGGCCGGCCCGACCGAATTGGCGATTCGCGTCGCGACGTCCTTGTCGACAGGAAGGCCTACGACCTCCGCGATCGCGCTCACAGCTTGTGGGGTGGGTTTGGTCATTCGCTCTCTCGTTCTCTTCGTCTCTCAGGGCGCACGGCTATGGCCTGATCCCGGGACCGCCATGTGACAGGCGGCCTGATGCCCCATTCTATCGAGCTCGGTCAATTTTGGTGCGGCATTTGCGCAGAGCGGCTCCGCGAACGGGCAGCGGGTGTGAAACCGGCAGCCGGGCGGCGGATCGATCGGGTTCGGTGGATCGCCTGAGATCGGCGGCACCTCGGTGCGCTTGTCCGGATCGGACGACGGCATCGCCGCGAGCAGCGCGCGCGTATAGGGATGCGCAGGCCGTGCCCACACCTGTTCGACCGGACCGAGCTCGACCACCTCGCCGAGATACATCACCAGCACGCGATCCGAGATGTAGTGCACGACGTTGAGATCGTGGCTGATGAAGAGATACGTCAGACCGAATTCGCGCTTCAGGTCCATCAGCAGGTTGAGCACCTGCGCTTCGACCGATTTGTCCAGCGCGGACACCGCCTCATCGAGAATGACCAGGCGGGGCGATAATGCCAAGGCCCGCGCGATGTTGACGCGCTGGCGCTGGCCGCCGGAAATCTCATGCGGATAACGGTTCGCAAAGGTCTCCGGGCGCAAGCCGACCTTGCCCAGCAACTCGCGGGCCAGTGCACGCGCCGGTCGGTCCGCCATGCCATGCACCTTCGGACCGAACGCGATCGATTCCTCGATGGTCAGGCGGGGATTGAGCGAGGCATAGGAGTCCTGGAACACCATCTGCATGCCGCGCCGCAGCTCGCGCAACGAGAGCTCGTGCCCGACCTGCATGCCGTCATAGATGATCTCGCCGGCATCGCGGTCCATCAGCTGCATCAGAAGCCGCGCGGTGGTCGACTTGCCGCAGCCGGACTCGCCGACGATGCCGACCGTCTCGCCCTTGCGGATCGCGAAGGACACATCGTCGACCGCGCGCACCGTCTTGCGCGCGCCGAACAGACCGCCGCGCACCGGGAAATGCTTGGTGAGGCCATTGACCTGCAGCAGCGGCTGCGCCGCGCCGCCGCGATCCTCGATCGGCTCCAGCCTGTGGGCGATGGAAGCACTCTCGCTCATCTCATCAGCTCCGGATGTCCATGGCGCTGCGCAGGCCATCGCTGAGCAGATTGAAGCAGATCGAGACCGCAAAGATCATGACGCCCGGCAGCGCCGCCACCCAGGGGTTGACGTAGATCGCAGTGCGCAGCGTGTTCAGCATCAATCCCCATTCCGGCTCCGGCGGCTTGGTGCCGAGGCCGAGGAAGGACAGGCCCGCGGCCAGGATCATCGACACCGAGATCAGCCCGGTCGCGTAGACGAAGATCGGCCCGAGCACATTGCCCAGCATGTGCGCGCGCATGATCGTGAAGGGGCCGGCGCCGGAGGCGCGCGCCGCCTCGACGAAATCGCGATTGCGAACGCCGGTGGTGACGCTTTCGGCCACCCGCGTGATCTGCGGCACGAACACGATGGTCAGCGAGACGATCGAATTGACGATGCCGGCGCCGAGCGCGCCGGAGATCGCGATCGCCAGCAGCACAGACGGGAAGGCATAGAAGACGTCGATCGTGCGCATGATCGCGGTGTTGACCCAGCCGCCGACATAGCCGGCGACGAGACCGAGGCCGGTGCCGATGCCGAAGGCGAAGATCACCGGCGAAATGCCGATCAGCAGCGACAGCCGTCCGCCATAGATCAGCCGTGCCAGCATATCGCGGCCCAACTCATCGGTTCCGAGCAGATAGCCCGGCGTGCCGATGTGGCGGAGGCGGCGGATCATCGAACCCTGATAAGGATCGGCCAGCCCGAGCCATGGCGCGACCAGCGCGGAGACGAAGATCAGCAGCAGGACCGCGACGCAGATCATGCTGACCTTGTCCCGGACGATACGGCGGCCGACCGTGGCCCAATAGCCGCGCCCTTTGGCAACGGGCGCGGCCTGGACGACCGCATCGGGCATTGTGCTCGACGGAGTGACGCTCATCGCTATCCCCGCTTGATGCGCGGATCGATCGCGGCTTGCGCGATATCGACCAGCAGGTTGAGGATCACGAAGAACATCGCGAGCACCAGGATCGTGCCCTGCAACAGCGGCAGGTCGCGCTGGAAGATCGCGGAATTGAGCAGCAGCCCCGAGCCCGGCCAGGAAAACACGGTCTCGATCAGGATCGAACCGCCGAGCATGTATCCCAGCTGCAGCCCCATCACCGCAAGCGCGGTGGGCGCGGCATTCTTCAGCACGTGACGGAACACCTGGGTTTCGCGCAGGCCCTTGGCGCGCAAGGCCTCGACGAAATCCTGGCTGAGGATGTCGCCGGTGAGTGCGCGCACCGTGCGCGTGATGATGCCCATCGGGATCACGGAGGTCGTGATTGCCGGCAGCACCAGATAGCGCAGATGCGCCCAGTCCCATGACCATGCGCCTGAGCCGGACGGACCGGCGCCGACCGCAGGCAGCCAGTTCAGCTCGACCGAGAAGATGATGACCAGCACCATGCCGAGCCAATAATGCGGCAGCGACACGCCGGCGATCGCGATCGAGGTCGCGACCTTGTCGATCCAGGTGTCACGGAAGTAGCCGGCGACCAGGCCGAAGAACAGGCCGAGCGAAAAGCCGATGATCGCAGCTGCGATCGCGAGCGTCACGGTGTTTGAGACCGCGCGCAGCACCTCCGCGAGCACTGGACGCCCGGTCGCGATCGAATTGCCGAGATCGCCATGGAGGGCACGCCACAGCCACAGCCCGAACTGCACCGGCAGCGGACGATCGAAGCCATAAGCCGCACGCAATTGCTGCGCGAGCTCCTGCGATGCGTCGGCCGGCAGCACCGCAACCAGCGGGTCACCGGGCGTGATGTGGACGAGCATGAAGCAGACCAGCGCGACTCCGAGAACGATCGGGATCGCATAGACGCTCCGCCTGGCAACGTAAGTAAGCACGTATCACCTGAGTTCTTCTCATCTCCCTTGGGAGACGTTGCTTCAGCTCCCCTCCCCCTTGCGGGGAGGGGGCGGGGGTGGGGTCCACAAAAGACTGCCGCCGGAGTCCCCCCCTCCCCAACCCTCCCCCGCAAGGGAGGAGGGAGCGCAGCGGCGCAAGAGGAGCGGGTTAGCAGCACATGAGACCTATGGCTCCACGGAGATCGGCGAGAAGTCGATGAACCAACTCTTCGGCTGGATCACGCCCTTCACCTTTGGACTCATGGCGCGCGGTCCGACGTCGTGCGCGACATAGAGGAACGCCGCATCGTCGACCGAGGCTGCATGCAACTCGGCCAGCGCCTTGTCGCGCTCGGCCGGATCGAAGGTCTGGCGCGCCTTCTTCACGAGCTCGTCGAACTTCGGATTGTTGATGTAGCCCCAATTGTTCGAGACCGGCGGCGCCATCGAGGACTGCAGAAAGCGCACCAGCGCGAAGAACGGATCCATCGCGGCATAGGTCACGTTGGTGGCATTAGCACCGTTCGCCGACGGATCCTTGGCGCCGCGCCGCCAATTGGTGAACAGCGTGTTCCACTCGATCACGTCGAGCTTGACGTCGAAATAGCACTCGGCGAGCGCCTGCTGCAGATACTCGTTCATCGGCAGCGGCTGCATCTGGCCGGAGCCGGAGGCCGAGGTCTGCACCTTCACCTCCAGATGCTTGTTCGGGCCGTAGCCGGCCTCCTGCATCAGCTTCTGCGCCGCGGCCTTGTCGTACTTGATCTGGAAGGTCACGTTGCCGCGCCAGGGATGCCCCGGCTCGAACGTGCCGGTCGCCGGCACCATGAGGCCGGCCAGCAAACCGTCCCTCAGGCCTTCGCGGTCGATGCAGAGATTGGCCGCCTTGCGGACGCGGATGTCGTTCCAGGGCGAACCTTCGACGCGGGAGAACTGCCAGGGCCAGACATGCGGCTGCTCATTGGCGTAGAGCTTGAATCCGCGCTGCTTGATCTCGGGCAAGGCATCGGGCGCCGGCGCCTCGATCCAATCCACCTGCCCCGACAGCAGCGCCGCCGTGCGCGCATTGGCTTCCGGCATCGGCAGCAGCACCATCTTGTCGACATGCGGGATGCGCCCCTTGTCCCAGTAGTTCGGGTTCTTGACCAACTCGAGCCGCTCGCGTGGCGTAAATTTCGCCATCATCCAGGGACCGGTGCCCGAGGCATCCTTCGAGAACGCATCCCAAGCTGCCTGCGACTTGGCCTTCGCATCTCCACTCGCGGCATCATAGAACTTCTGCCACTTCGTAGGGCTCGCCATGAAGAGGTTGGTGAGATTGATCGGCAGGAAGCTGTCCGGCTCCTTCGTCGTCAGCTCCACGGTCATGTCGTCGATCTTGCGCGCCGAGACCAGCGTCGGCATGCGCGAGGCCGTGACACCGACCTGGCTCGCATCGAATTGCGGCGCGTCCCGCTTCAGGACCTTCTCGACGTTCCACACCACCGCATCGGCATTGAACGGCGAGCCGTCGTGGAACATGACACCGGGACGCAGCTTGAAGATCCACTTGGTCTTGTCGGCATCATCGATCTTCCACTCGGTGGCGAGGCCCGGGATCACCACGCTGGGCTTCTCCGCCGACGACAGGTCCCACATCGTCAGGCTGTCGAACATGGTGACGCCGGTGAAGCGATTGCCTTCGAATCCCTGGTCCGGCTGGCCAAGCGTGCGCGGAATGTCGGCCGCGGTCATGCCGATGCGCAGAACGGATTCCGCGCCAGCCCGCGCCGGCAACATGGCAAGCGAAACCGTCGCCAGCATCGCGGCCGCAAAGGCTGCACGACCGTTCGGGGAATTCACTAAGCGCAACAGCACGATATCAATCTCCAATTTGGCTGGCTAATTGTTGAGCACTGTATGCAACGCCTGTGCCAAGGAGGACATTTTCGGGGCAGCTGCGGCGTTTGATCACACTCGTTTGTACTCAAACGAATTCGGCCACCGCTTGGCATCGGGCTTGCAGCTTTGGGCCGGTCAAATTCGAGCGTTTCTCGCTGATATCACCCCATTCCGATCGGAGTTTCCTGCATGCGTCACCGACTCTCGCTGCTTGCCGCCGCATTGGCGATCAGCCTATCCCCGCTTTCAGCAAGCGCCGAGACCGTCGTGCGCTACGGCATGTCGATGGCCGACATTCCCCTGACCACCGGCCAGCCCGACCGTGGCGCCGGGGCCTATCAGTTTACCGGCTATACGATCTACGATCCGCTGGTGGCGTGGGACATGAGCACCGGCGACAAGCCCGGCAAGCTGATTCCCGGACTCGCCACGGAGTGGAAGGTCAGCGATGCCGATAAGACCAAATGGCGCTTCACGTTGCGCAAGGGCGTCAAGTTCCATGATGGGAGCGACTTCAATGCCGACGCCGTAATCTGGAATCTGGACAAGGTGCTCAATGATAAGGCACCGCAGTTCGACAAGCGGCAGAGCGCCCAGGTGAAGACCCGCCTGCCTTCAGTCGCCAGCTACGCCAAGGTCGATGATTATACGGTGGAGATCACGACCAAGACGGTCGACTCCTTCTTCCCCTACCAGATGCTCTGGTTCCTGATTTCGAGCCCGGCGCAATACGAGAAACTCGGCAAGGATTGGGACAAGTTCGCCAGCCAGCCCTCCGGTACCGGCCCGTTCAAGCTGACCAAGCTGGTGCCGCGCGAGCTCGCCGAGCTCAGCAAAAACCCCGACTATTGGGACAAGAACAGGATTCCGAAAGTCGACAAGCTGGTGCTGGTGCCGATGCCGGAAGCGCTGACCCGCACCAACGCGCTGCTCGCCGGTCAGGTCGACCTGATCGAGACGCCGGCACCGGATGCCGTGCCGCAGCTCAAGGCCGCCGGCATGAAGATCGTCGACAACATCACGCCGCACGTCTGGAACTATCACCTGAGTGTGCTGCCGGGTTCGCCCTGGACCGACATCCGGCTGCGCAAGGCGCTCAATCTCGCGATCGACCGCGACGCGGTGGTCGGGCTGATGAACGGCCTCGCCAAGCCCGCCAAGGGCCAGGTCGACCCGTCGAGCCCGTGGTTCGGAAAGCCAACCTTCGACCTCAAATATGATCTTGCCGCAGCGAAGAAGCTGGTCGAGGAAGCCGGCTACTCCAAGAACAAGCCGCTGAAGACGACTTTCATCATCGCACAGGGCGGCACCGGACAGATGCTGTCACTGCCGATGAACGAATTCCTGCAGCAGAGCTTCAAGGAGATCGGCATCGACATCGACTTCAAGGTGGTCGAGCTCGAAACCCTCTATACGCATTGGCGCAAGGGTGCGGCCGACGAGATGAACGCCGGCATCACTGCCAACAACATTGCCTACGTCACCTCTGATCCGCTCTACGCGATCGTGCGCTTCTTCGCCTCGGACCAGATCGCGCCGGTCGGCGTCAACTGGGGCGGCTACAAGAATCCCAAAGTGGATGCGCTGATCAACGAGGCCAAGCAGACCTTCGATCCGACCAAGCAGGACGAGCTGATCGCCCAGGCGCATGCGCTGGTCGTGGACGATGCCGTTCTGGTGTGGGTCGTGCACGACACCAACCCGCATGCGCTGTCGCCGAAGATCAAGAAGTTCGTGCAGGCGCAGCACTGGTTCCAGGACCTGACGACGATCGGCGTGGAGTAACTGTCCGCGCCGACGGCCGTCGCACGCGCAAAGAAGCCCGGCCATCTGCCGGGCTTCTTCAGCACGACAGCCAATATTTCATTTGCCGGCGACCAACGCGCCCGAGTCGAACTTGTACGACGCTTGGAGAAAGCCGCCGTACCGCTCGTAGCTGAATGTCGTGGGCGATCCCGGGACTCCTGGGAATTGCGTGGTCCCGCTGGTCGTCCGGGCGTACCAATAGCGGCCACCGACGCCGACGCTGAAATTTCGCGTCACGTCGTATGACACGATGCCCTCGAGCTGATAGCCCCAGCCATTTCCGGACTGCGGAAGCGGGTTGATGTCGGGCCGCAGCCAGTGATTATCGAAGCCGGTCAGACGGACGTAGGGCAGAACAGCGCCATCGAGAGTGACGTTCCAGTTCTGGCCGAGCTTGAAGACGCCGTTCAACCCCACGCGAAGCGAGTCCCAGTGCTCGGTCTTGCTGAGCACCAGCACGCCTCCGGCAACAGGATCGAAACCGCAGATGAACGGATTGGTCGCAACCTGAACGCATCCGTATGCGTTGACAGTTTCGTAGAAATGGTTGTAGCCGACGAAGCCGCCGACCTTGAACGCCGGCCCTCTCCAGAAGTTATAACCGGCGTCGATCGTGCCGTACCAAAGCCTGCCGCTGTTCACGTCGCTGACAGTGTTCGAGTATGGAATGACCGCCGGCGGATAGTCTTCGTCGTTGAGCGTACCGTTGAAGATGTTTCCGCCGCCTGCAAAGCCCTTAGCGAAGAAGCCGATATTGTGATCGACCCTGGCGAAGCCCTCACCGGCATGGCTGTTGAGATTCTTGTAGGTCAGCTGGGAATTGATCTGACCAGCGACGAAAGGATCGCCCAGCGTGTAGCGGGTGCGGCCCGAGCTGTAGAAATAGCGAGCACCGACCTCGAACTCCCACAGCGAAACCGGCGGAGGCGGCGCCTTGACCGGAAGATCCGCGGCCGAGACCGCGCCGACCCCGAGCACAGAGGCCGCAGCCGCGATGAGGCCGCTCGTGACCGGTAGAGAGAAATGCTTGATCGACCCCCATGCCGACCTTCTTTGCATCAGAGCAGCCGCACTCTTGTCCTCGGAACACTGCATCGATGCCCCCATCTGCAGCAATTTCTATCATGAGTAGAGTTATGCTATGAATTCGCCCGGATTCGCACAACCCGACCTCACATGATGCAAGATGCTTCTTGTCCCGCTGTTGCAGCCAGGCAACAAACGCGAAGTGCTAGACATCTGTTCGATCGCGTTATCCCTGTACCGATCCTGCAGCGCAGCACGCATTATCGTGCCGTCAAGCTCACGGTCGTCGTGCTCGCGCTCATCAGCAAGCTCGTGGCCGTGGACGCCCAGACATCATCCAACGGACCTGCAGGTGTGATCGCCCCATCGTCATCGAAACACGATCCGGGCAAGCTGCCGCGCGCCAAGCGAAGCCTCCCGCCGCCGCACTCCACTCGCCACGCCCCGGCAGAAGGGCGCAGCACGCGCTGCCCACCCTACTCGGCTTACGTTGTCTGCAAATGATTGTCATCGCGCGGCAGCTAACAAGCGCCGCTAGGTCCGGCTTTCGAAGTTCGGCTGCGCATTGATACCGAAAATCGCCAACGAGATCCGCCGCGACCGCTGCGACATCGGAATCGGAGCACCTGTTATTTCGTCAGCAATGCGTAGGCGCCGTTCCAATCTTCCGGCGGCGGATTGATCTGGTAGTTGCGGATTCGCACTTCGTAAAGGTCGTAAAGCTTCGCCAGTTCGTCGCCATGGCTGGTCTTGCGACCGCGCGCGATCGCCGCCAGCGCCTCCTCCCAATCGCGGCTGCGATAGGCTGCCAGCGTCTCGATGGTGAGATTGCGCAGCTGCTGGAAACGTTCGGAATACATCACATCCTCGCGGCCGGTGATGGCGTAGATCACCTCCGGCTCCTTCTTGCCCTTGACCATGATGAAGTCGAGTTCGAGGATCGCGAGCCTGTCCTTGACCGCGAGTGCGGTCTTCGAGCCGACGATGATCGGAAAGCCGTATTCCTTCGACTGGCCTTCGAGGCGCGACGCCAGGTTGACGCTGTCGCCCAGCACTGAATAGTCGAAGCGGAGGTCGGAGCCGAGATTGCCGACCACGCAGGTGCCGGTATTCAGGCCGACGCCGACATTGAGTGGGATGTAGACGTGGCCGCCATGCTCGGCCTCGCTTTCACGCTCCTTGTTCAGCGCATCGACCCGCTCCAGCATGTCGAGCGCCGCTTCGCAGGCATTCAGCTGATGCTGGGGATCATCGAGCGGCGCGTTCCAGAACGCCATGATGGCATCGCCCATATATTTGTCGATCGTGCCCTTGCGGAGCAGGATCGCATTGGTGAGCGGTGTCAGGAAGCGGTTCATCAGCCGCGTCAATCCTTGCGGATCGTGCTTGTAGCTCTCCGAGATCGTGGTGAAGCCACGCACGTCGGAGAACATGATGGTCATCTCGCGCTCCTCCCCGCCGAGCACGAGCTTCTCCGGCGAATGCGCGAGCTGCTCGACCAATGCCGGCGACAGATATTGCCCGAACGCCGAACGGATCTGCCGCCGCTGGCTCTGCTCGCGCACGAAGCTCGCGAAGATCAGCGTCAGGTAGATCGCCGTGGTCGAGAACATCGGATAGGTGAAATCGATCAAGAGCCGATACTGCGTGTAGCAGTACCAGGAGATGCCGATCAGCAATGTCGCGAACACGCCGCCCGCGACGACCAGCGTGACCGCCCCGAGCTGCGGCGCGAAGCCGATGACCAGCAGCCCCAACGTCACCGCAACGAAGAACTCCGCCGCGAAGCCCCAGTTCGGCTGCCGGACGATGCCGCCGGTCAATGCGCTTTCCAGGACTTGCGCATGCACCTCCACTCCGGGCATGGCGGGCGACACCGGCGTGGTCTTGATGTCGTTGAGGCCGGTGGCGGAGGTGCCGATCAAGACCAGCTTGCCCTGGATCTTCTCCGGTGGGACGCGGCCTTCCAGCACATCGATCGCCGACACATAGATCGAGGGATCGTGCGGCGCATAATGCAGCCAGAGCTGGCCATTGGCGTCGGTTGGGATCACCAGGCCCGGGAACGACAGGCTGATAATGCCACCCTCATCCGCCTTGGTCAGGATCGTATCGGAACGGCCCGCGACCCGCAGCATCTCGAAGCTCAAGGACAGCATGACCACGCCTTGGGCCACCATGATCATCGGCACCCTGCGGATGATGCCGTCGCGCTCCGGCTTGATGGTAAACAGGCCGCGGCCGGCAGCCGCGTGCTCGATCACCGGCAGGTTGCGCAACAGCCCGGGAAAATTCCACATGAACGGCTGCGGCTCCGCGCCGCGAACCGCAAGACCGGTGACCGGCAGCGTCTTGTCGAGATTGCTCTGCACTATGGGACCGCCGGATTCGCCGAGCACGACGAGCGACTTGCGCAAGGCATCCGCGAACACCTGGTCATTCGACGGCAAGGCTCGCAGCTTGTCGCGCGTCGCTTCATCGAGATCCTGAAAGGTATCGGCAGCGATATCGGGGTTGAGCCGGTCCGGCTCGGCGAATACAGCGTCGAAAGCGATCACGACGGCACCCAGCCGCGTCAGATCGGTAACGATCTCCGCAAGCCGCGTTCGCGGCCACGGCCACTGCCCAAGCTTCGGGCTGGCAAGGCTGGCCTCATCGATATCGACGATCGTGACCGGCCTTATCGTCTTCACACGCGGCCGAAGCGCCTGGAAATTGTCAAAGGTGCGCACGCGCACTTCCTGGACCGGCGCAGGATCGGCGAGCCGCAGGGCCGCACACCCCGTCAGCAGCACGAGGCAGACCAGCCGCGCATAGCCGAACCTGCGCGCGAACCAGCGTGGCACTGCTTTCAACCGCTTCATGGGACTCCGCTGCTACGCCGCGAGGCGGCCGTGCGATCGCAAAACGACCGGCTCTTTATCCCGAAGCCGATCGCACTTGGCAACGTCTCCGGCTACGCAGGCCCGCGGAACGCTCTAGCTCCGCTAGACGATGTGGAAATCGTTCTGATGCGCCTGTAGCTGCGCCAGCGTCACGCCCTTCAGCGTGATCGTATCATGGGCCGCATCGGTGATGACGGTATCATGGCCGGAATTGGCGGAATGGGCGCCGTTCAGAACGGCCTGAACGGAGTTGAATACCGAGTGATCGAACTCGATGGTGTCGTTCCGGACGTCGAAGTCGGCGATGGTCGCGCTGCCGAAATGTGAATTGAACACGAAACTGTCGTTACCGCCTTTGCCGAAGATCGTGACCCCGCCACCAACGTCTTGGAACGTGTCGTTCTGCGCCGTACCGTAGACCGTCGACGACCCATTGCCGCTGATGGTCACCGTCAACGGCTGCAAGCCGAAGGTACCGTGCCCATCGCTGATTTTCGCGAGGTAAGTCAGCGTCAGCGTATCGCCGGGCTTCAGGAAGTCGAGATTGGCGCCACTCGGATGGTAGCTCCAATGCAGCACGTCCGATTTGCCGTCGGACACGGCACTGTCGAAGCTGACAGCGTGGGAATCGGTCAGCGCGTCGATATCGAAATCGTCCGGCAGGTGGCACGAACCATTATACTTCACGACGGCATCTCCGATCACGGAGGCCGTCAAGGTGTCGCCGACATCCTTGTCGATCACGGTGAGCGTCCCGGTGATCGCGCCGGCGAGCTTGACATGTGCATCGTGGACATAACCGGCCGATACATTGTCGAGCTCGAACGCGTCGCTGCTGCTGGTCAGCACCACCTTGTCGAAGGGCACAAGATCGTGGAACTCGACATAGCCGTTCGACGTCAAAGAGCCCTGGTTGCCATTGGCAAGCAGCGGGCTGATATCGTCGCCGGAATAGGAGGCGACCAGCTTGTTGCCGTCATAGAACGAAATGCTGTTGTAGCTATCGACCGAGCCCCAATACAGGCCGAACGTGTTCTTCGGGCTGTCGAAAGTGATGGTTTCGGCGGCGTGAGCGCCAACGCTCAGATAGTTCGTGCCGTCCTGATGGCCATCGCCGAGATAAGGCGGCACCGAGCCGGACGAGCCGCCATGAACCACTCCGGCATCGCCATAGGCCGAGAACCATGCATGCAGCGCCTCACTGTAGAAATTGCCATGACCATGCCCGTTGTTGCTCGGCGAGCCGGCCCAAACATGATCGAACGTCTCGGTTCGCAACCCATCTGTATTGGTCGTCGTACCAGTGGCAAGCACGACCGGCGAGTTGGTAAGAACGACGGTCTGAACCGGCGGATTGGTTTCGCCGACGGGCTGAGGCGCATCCTCGGAGCCGGTGATCGTGATCGTCACCGGCGTGTCGACGACACCGCCATGCCCGTCAGCGATCTCGACGGTATAGGTCAGCGTCACCGATTGACCGGCACTCAGATAGTCGAACGCCTTGTCCTGGGCCGAGAAGCTCCAGGCCTGCGATCCCGGCGCACCGTCCTTTGAATCGATCAGAGTGCCGAGCGACAGCCAGCTCGTCAGAGCAAGCTGGTCCGGCAGTCCGCTCTTGTCACCGGAAACGCTGATGCCAGTCACCTTCGCGACATGCGTATCGCTCACATCGGCATCGGTGAAGGTGATGACCCCGCTCGCCGTATCCGGCAGATCAGACCCGGTTGTACAGGCGCGTTCGGTGATGCTGCCGAGCTGTGCATCGCTGGTGATCACCGGCACATGGTCCAGCGTGATCAGCGTGCCATTATCACCATCGTTGGAGATCGCGAAGTGGACGTCGCTATAGTCTCCACCGCTCAGCGTCAGGCTTGCCTTATGGCCGTCACTGTCACTGACGGTGAGGATGCCGGTCTTTGAATCATAGGTCGCCGTGGGATTGTCATCGAACTCGATGCCCGTGAGATCGATCTTGTCGGATACGGCGAGACTTTCGATCTTGCCGTCGAAGCTGGTGCCGCCGAGCACGAGCATGCCGCCCGGCTCACCGAACGTGATCGCCTGCGTGCTCGAACCGTCGAGCGCGAGCGTCGCTCCGGCGTCGACGATGACGTGACCCGTTCCCGAGATCGAGCCGGTAACCTCGAACGTGCCGCCCGTGATCTCGATCGTGCCATAGTTGATGACCGTGCCGCTGAAGCTGCTGTGCCCGCTCACATCCACGGTCCCCGACACCTGGAAGATGCCGTCGCCGTTGATGTCTGTGCCGATCAGTTTGAAGGTTGCTCCCTCGTCGACCGTGAGAGCGCCGAAATTGCCCACATGAACGCCTGCGAGGGTCGCTCCGGCTCCCGCGATCTCGAGCGTGCCCACGATGCCGACGGTAACGAGTCCGCCCGTGATGGTCGTATTGCCATCAAGAACGAGAGTCGATGGTACCGGCGCATTACCCTCGTCGTCGACGATGATCGTGCCTTGGCTGTTGTCGAGGCTGACATTGTCGAAGGTCGTGGCGGCATCGGTCTCGATATGGACCGTGCCCGCATTGACAAGGTGTCCACCCGCAACGGTGCTGTGCTCCAGCACCAGCAGTGCGGCATGTTCGACTCTTACAGCGCCGGCATTGTCGACCCCGACGTGCGAGAGCGTGGCGCCGGCAGCGGCAATATCGAGCACATCGCCATGACCGATCGCGATGTCAGTGCCGGCGACGATCGCACCGCCCTGAAGCGTCAGGCTGACCGGCGACCACGGCCCCTCAGACGAGCTTTGTTGCGCCTGACTGACGAGTTCGGTCTGGCCAGACTGGCCATAGGACGTGGCCACCATACCGACCAGGAGGTCGCCACCGTCGAGCGTAGCGCCATCGATCGTGCTGTCGCCAGTCACGGAAATGACGCCGTTATTGTGCACTGTGCCGCTGGCGATCGCCGTATCGGCAAGCGCCAGTGCGCCAAAAACAGCGATGGTGAGGCCCGCAGCTTCATCGTTGCTGACGGTCTCACCCGCCAGCAGATTGCCCCAACCGGCGACGGTCACCGCGCCATGATTTTCTAATGTACCGCCGATCAGGGCGGCGTAGCCGGTGAGAGCGACGGTCCCGGCGTTCGTAAGTTGGCCGCCGGTGATACCGGCATGGTTCAGCGCGAGCTTTGCCGATTGATCGACCGCGATGGCTCCGCCGCGATTGTCGATCGACGTGCCCTGATCGAGGATCAGTCCACCGCCGATCAAGAGCTCGAGCTTGCCGCTGCTCGTGACGACTTCGCCATGGAGCATATTGCCGAAGCCGGAGACCACAATGCTGCCCGAGCTATCCAGCTCACCATCAGACAGGACCGCGCCGTCTTGCAACTTCAGCACGCCGTCACTGGGCTGATCTGACGATGCAACGCCGAAGTTTCGGACCGCGCCGACGCCATCGATCGCGATGGTGCCACCCGCGATGCTTCCACCGTTGAGCGCAAGCATGCCGCCGAGATCGACCTGGATCAGCCCGGCGCCAGTCTCGTTCGCATTCACGAGATCGCCCAGAACCGTCAGAGCGCCGGAGACCAGTTCGATCGTGCCGGTATTGGCGATGCTGGCATCGGCGCCGAATGCACCGCCGTCGGCGAGCCGCAGGGTGCCTGCATTGTTCAGCACGCTCTGGTCCGAAAATTCGGCTTGGCCGCTGACGCTGATCGTGGCGCCCACGAAGTTGGTGACGCGTGCATCAGCCTTGACGGTGAGGGTCCCGCCGATCGTGAGCGTGCTGAGATTAACGAGCTCCGGCGTGCTGCCGCCGCCGTAATCGTTCATCGTCACCGACTTGGCAAAAGCTGCCGTGTCGATGGTGACCGGGAAGGCCGGAGTGAGGCCACGCAGCTGATCGGTCACGATAACAACGTCATCGTTGGCGGTCGGCGCGTGCCCGGTCTCCCAGTTTGCACCGTCGCGCCACAACAAAAGCGGCGCCGCTCTGCTCTCCCCGTTGCCTCCGCTCGTCGTTGCGATCCAGACCACGGCCGGCTCGTCGGTGCCGGTGATAGTCACCGTCACAGCCTGCTGTGTGGTCGCACCCTGCGAATCCGTGATCGCCACGGTGTAAGTCAGCGTCACCTTCTGGCCGGCCGGGATGAAATCGGCGGCGTAGGCAGGGAGATTCGCCAGACTCCAGTTCACGGTTCCGCTGCTGGTCCCCGTGCTGTCGGTCGCAACCGACGCCGTGAGCGCTTTGTTGAACAGGTCCCAGAGCGCTTGCGGAATACTGCCCTGTTGCGGAGACGTCAGCGCGACGGAAACGGTGTGGGTATCGGTGAGATCCACATCCGTGAAGCTGAGAACTCCCGATGTCGGATCGCTCGAGGTCAGCGGACCACCGGGCACGCTGGTCCCGCCGGAAAACGCAATGCTCTGCGCACCGGTGGTAATGACGGGCTTGTCGTTGGTCCCGGTCACCGTGATGGTGATGGGGATCTCGGCATATTCGTTGCTTGGCGCGAAATTGTTGTCGACGCGCACCATGTAAGTGAGCGTCAGGGTCTCTCCGGCCGCGAGGAAGTCGAACGCGTTGTCGGCAACGCTGTAAGTCCACGTGGCGGTCCCATAATTCTTGTGATTGGGATCCTGCGCGACGGTGATGTCGATCGCAGTCGCGGCAATGTCCCGAAGCTGCAACGCATTCAGGGAGAGATTGGCGTGCTGCGCATTCTGATAGCTGAAAGACTTGAAGCTCACCGAGACGGACGGCCGGTCGCCCGCGTTGACGTCGGCATAGTTGACCGCACCCTTGACGGTGTCGAATTCGGCGCCGTCTGACGTCTTCCCCGGACGTTCGGTCAGCGCGAAGGTGGCGGCTGGCCTCCCCGCGTCGTCGAGCACCACCGCGTTCGGCTTGCCCGGCATGTGAGACGGGGGGTTAAAGTTGGAGAACGTTTCGAATTGCGACGTGCTGCTGCCGGCATTCGTAACGTAGTAGGTCGGGACCGCCGTTGATCCGTCAGCCAACTTCAGCGGGGTCGTGCTCTCCAACACGCCGACGTCAGTGAAATGCGTAGTCGATTTCGGATTGCTGTTATCGGAGAACTTCAGCGAGAAGACGTCCGTGATCAGCTTCTGGACGTCCGGCGGCAGCCCCGAATCTGTCTGCGTGACGATACCGTTGCTGATATTGATTTGATGTCCGGCCTGATTGACCACCGCAATCGGCTGCAGCGTGACCTTGTCGAACAGAACGTACGAGCCGGTCGTGCCGTCCGGCTCGACAAGCACCTGGAACTTGGCGTCCGGCGTTCCGCTCTGACCGGGCACCGTGAAATCGATCTGGACCAGGACGGCCGTGCCGCGAATGCCCATGGTGGCGACGGGCGTATCGACCTTCATGTCGCCGTGCTTCGCAGTGGCGCCCGCGACGAAGGAAATCGTCCCCGCGACCAGACTCATCAGCGAGGAATTGTTCGACCCGTTTGGGTCGTAGACCATCTCGTTGAGCACCATGCGCGCGTTGGACGCGAGGCCGAACACGGTGCCATCGATGAAGGTGATGCCGAGGGTAGAATCCGAGCCCGATTGGACGACGTCGCCTTTTTCGACGTTATCGCCCTGGTGCAGGATGATGGAGACGCCGTTGCGGATGGCTGTAGCAGTGCCCTGCAATTTGGTGACATGACCGATCACTTGACCGGTCACTTGGCCGGCTGCCGGCGTGCCGCCGGCCTGACTGACCTGGACCGAGCCGGTCAACGTGCTGACGAGATCACCGCTGAGGTGGGCACCGTCGGGCGAGGCCAGGGGTGCGCGCTTTTCTCCCTTGAAATAGTCATGCAGCACCAGCTCCCGCCCGTCGCCGGAAAGGATCAGGTCGGCGCCCGAACGCTTGAAATCAGCATTGAACAGGAAGTGGGCGTCAGGAACGACGATCGCATCGGACGGGGCGTGCGCGGGCGGTGCATCGAGACGCACGCTTTCCCTGGTGTGTTCGCCAAGGCCTTTGGAAAAATGCGTGGCGTCGGACGTGCCGGCGTAATTCACGGGGCCACCAGAAATGGTTAATAATTACATGACAATCAAAGCTCAAAGCTGCATATCACCAGCGTTTGGCTCGCGGAACCATCTTCAGCTTGTGCCGCATCGGACCAGCAACGCCGCCATAGCCGTACTTTGTCCGTATTTCGCTAGAGTAACTCACTATTCCTTCCACTTACGCGACGTTGGCGCTGAATATTTTCAGGTAACGATTTGAAATCGACCAGCACTCGCCAATATTTTGACCGATCAAAATACTTGAAACGACTTCATCTTGCGAATTTCTGCATTCTTATGAGTGATTTTCCGCCGCAAAACTGTGAACTGGCTTACAGTTAATAAAACTGATCAAGTTAGCTATTTCTGCAAAATGCCGCGCCGTTACAACCACCAGACGAGCAACAGCCTGCATGCGTCGGTATAAGGAGGTGGCTCATTGCTGATCCGCCGCATTCTGTGGACTGTGGCAACCGGCGATTCAGCTTGATCGCAGCTTTCCGTCTTCGAAAGGCCAGCCTTTAAGCGGGCCAAAATTGCCGCCCGTCATCATCGCTCCCCGAAATGAACCGGTCAGGTCCCGCGTAACCGAGCGCGCACCGCGGCCGGATATGGGGGTGTCGGATGACTGTTCTGGCTCGCGTCCGCGCGCCGATCGCGGTGCTTGTGGGCGTCGTGTTGTGGGCCTGCGGAACGGCGAACCTGTTCGCCGGCCCGATCGGACAACCGGGTGGGCTCGCCGATGTCGCTCCTTTTCCATTGGAGCCCTTCGGCCTCGACAAGGCTGAAATCCTCGACGGACCGCTGCAGGACAAATGGCTGAAGCTGATGCGTCAGCTCGCCGACGAACAGGTGCAGCTTGCACTTTGCGATGGCGACCGCGATCGCTGCGTCTCGCCTGCCGCCCTGCGCTTCCTTGCCATTGTCGACCAGGGCCGCATCCGCGAAGGGCGCGCCCGCTTCGGCGAAATCAACCGTGCCATCAATCTCGCGATCAAGCCGGCGAGCGACTTGGCCGAATATGGCGAAGAGGACGTCTGGAGCCCTCCGATCGAGACTTTCGTTCACGGTGCCGGCGATTGCGAAGACTATGCGATCGCCAAATATGCCGCTCTGCGCTTGGCTGGGATAGAGTCGGATGACCTCCGGATCGTCATCATGCGGGACACCCTCAGTGGCGAAGATCATGCGATCGCCGCGGCACGGTTGGACGGCCACTGGCTGATGCTCGACAACCAGCGCATGGCGATGGTCGAGGACGCCGATGCCAGGAATGTCCGTCCGCTGTTCGTGATCGACGATGGCGGCATTGCGAAATACACAGACATGCCGCTGGTCGCACAGGCCGAATTGCCCGATGGCGCAGCATCGATCGCCCTGCCCCTCAGACTGGCCGTGCTGGATTAGTCCGACGTGTTTCCTCCGCAGGAGGCCAGGGTACCGGCCTTCTCGCAGCCTGACTTGGACGCGAGGATATCCGCCGAAACGTCTTCGGTCCGAGCCTACCGATGCGAACTCAATGGGATCGCCTGCCATCATGACATCGGACTCCGCAGCCCTCGCGGTGCGAGGATTGACCAAATGCTTTGACCGCCCGGCAGTGGACGGGCTCGATCTTTCGGTACGAGGTGGCGAGTTCTATGCGCTCGTCGGCCCGAACGGCGCCGGCAAGACCACTACCTTGCGCATGGTGGCCGGGCTGCTGCGGCCCGATTCCGGGGAGGTCGAGATTTTCGGCATCGACGCGCTCCGCGATCCCATCGCGGCCAAGCAGGTGATGGCGTGGGTCTCCGACGAGCCGATGATCTACGACAAGCTGACGCCGCTGGAATATCTCGAATTCGTCGCCGGACTCTGGGGCATCGACCCCACGACCGCGGGCCCGAGGGCGCATGAGCTTCTGGTCTCGCTGGGCCTGGAACGGCACCTGCACGAGCGTTGCGAAGGCTTTTCAAAGGGCATGCGCCAGAAGGTGGCGCTTGCCGGCGCCCTGGTCCACGATCCCCGCCTGATTATTCTGGACGAGCCGCTCACCGGACTGGACGCCGTGTCCGCCCGTCATGTGAAGGGGCTGCTGGCCGAGCGCGTGCGCCGGGGCGGGACCGTGATCATGACTACGCATATCCTCGAGGTCGCTGAGCGGATGGCCGACCGGATTGGGGTGATCGCGGCCGGACGCCTGGTTGCCGAAGGGACGCTGACCGAGTTGCGTCAGCAGAACGGCCGCACCGATACCAGCCTCGAAGAGCTGTTCATCGCCCTGGTCGACGTCGAGGCGGCTGCATGACACGGGCGACAACGCTCGCCTGGTTCGCCCGCCACGAGCTACGGCTGGCCTGGCGCGAATGGCTCGCCATGATCACCGCCGGCCGCCAGCGGCGGGCGCGTGTTGCCCTGATCGCCCTGCTGTTCTTCGGCATCATCCTGCACCTGCCGGCCTGGGCCGTGGTCGGCCGCTATGCGGATCTGAAGCCGCCGCTCGACAAGACCGCACTGATCGTGATCACGGCCACCGTGCTGCTGTCCTGGGCCTTGATGCTCTCGCAGGCGATCGAGTCCGTCACCCGCGTGTTTTACGCCCGCGCGGACCTCGATCTCATCATGTCCTCGCCGGTTCGCCTGCCCGAGATATTTTCGGTGCGGATCGCCGCGATCGCTCTATCAGTCACCAGCATGGCCCTGTTGCTGGCGACTCCGTTCGTCGATGTGCTGCTGCTCGAGGGCGGCATGCGCTGGCTTTCTGCCTTCGTCGTCGTGGCCGCGGTCGGCCTCTCTGCCGCCGCACTGGCGATCGCGATCACGATCCTGCTGTTCCGCCTGATCGGCCCGGCGCGCACACGCCTGGTGGCGCAGATTCTGGCTGCCGTGATCGGCGCGGGCTTCGTCATCCTGCTGCAGATCGCCGCCATCGTCTCCTATGGCACACTGTCCCGCTTTGCCATCCTGACCTCCGACGCCGCAGCCGCGATCGCTCCGGATCCCGGCAGCTTCATCTGGCTGCCGGCGCGCGCGGTGGCCGGCGACGTCGGCGCCCTTCTGTGGCTGCTCGCGGCGAGCCTGCTTCTGCTCGGCATCGTGATGGCGATCCTCTCGCCGCGCTTTGCCGACACTGCGATCAGCGCAGCCGCGCAAGGGGTCGCAAGCCGGGCGGGCGCGCGGGTCCGGACCTTTCGCGGCGGCTCGCGTCAGCAGGCGCTGCGTCGCAAGGAATTCATGCTGCTCAAGCGCGACCCATGGCTGATCTCGCAGACATTGATGCAGCTGCTCTATCTGGTGCCGCCGGCACTGCTGTTGTGGCGCAGCTATTCCGACAGCTCCACCGCGATCGTTCTGATCACGCCCGTCATCGTGATGGCGGCAGGCCAACTCGCCGGCGGGCTTGCCTGGCTGACCATCTCCGGCGAGGACGCGCCGGAGTTCGTCGCCACCGCCCCGTTAGCAGCCGCGCGCGTCGTTCGCGCCAAGATCGAGGTGGTGCTGATCGCGATCGCCGTCATCTTTGCCCCGTTGCTGGCGGCCTTGGCCTGGCTCGCGCCCTGGCAGGCCACGGTGACCGGCTGCGGCGTGCTCGCTGCAACCATCTCCTCGACCGCAATCCAGCTCTGGTTCAGGGTGCAGGCACGGCGCAGCCAATTCCGCCGCCGCCAGACCTCGTCGCGTCTCGCCACCTTCGCCGAAGCCTTTTCCTCGATCGGCTGGGCCGCGACCGCAGCGTTGATACTGATTCTTCCTGGAGCCGGGCTGATTTGCGGCGCGATGACCGCAGGGTTGCTGGGAGCGACCTGGAAGCTCAGCCCAAAGCCGACCTGACCAGAACGAGACTGATCAAGGCGAGATCGATCGAGGCGACCAGATCATCCCTTGGCCAGTTCGAGCACGGCTGCCGCAAACGCCTCAGGCTCCTCCTGCGGAAGATTATGACCGGCGCGCGGGATCACGCGATGGGCGCGGCGGTCGGCAAAGCGCGCCGCCTGCGCCGTTCCATCCGTTGCCGGAGACACGCCGTCGCCGGCGGGATCGAGCGTGATCGTCGGTACTTCGATGACCGGTTGTGCCGCCAGTCTGCGCTCGATCTCGGCATAACGCGGATCGCCTGCAGCCAAGCCGTAGCGATGGCGATAGCTGTGGATCACGATATCGACGTAGTCGGGATTGTCGAACGCCACCGCCGTGCGATCGAAGGTCTCGTCGTCGAAGGCCCAGTTGGGCGACCACAGCGCCCACAGGGTGCGCGCGATCTCGCGCCGATTGGCCGCAAGCCCGGCGCGGCCGCGTTCGATCTGGAAGTACCATTGGTACCAATAACCGACCTCGCGCGCGACGGGCGCGGGGCGCATCGCTCTTGCGATATCCTGGATCAAATAGCCGTTGACCGAGACCAGCCCGGTGCAGCGCTCCGGCCACAGCGCAGCGCCCACGCAGGCCGCGCGGCCGCCCCAATCGTAGCCCGCAAACACCGCGCGCGGAATCGCCAGCGCATCCATCAGCGCGATCAGGTCGGCACCGATGGCCGCCTGTTCGCCGGAGCGTGGCGCAGCCGCCTCCCGGAAGCGGGTCGGACCGTAGCCGCGGAGATAGGGCACGACGACGCGGCATCCCTCAGCAGCCAACAGGGGCGCGACATCGACATAGGAGTGGATGTCATAGGGGAAGCCGTGCAGCAGCAGCACGGCGGGACCGTCAGCAGGGCCAGCCTCATGATACGCAACGCTGAGCACACCGGCGTCGATCTGCCGGATCGGCCCCAATCGCGTAGACGACGACGCCCGCCCCATCCCCGGCTGACCGCTCATCCGATGCTCCTATTGCCTTCGTTGCCTACGCCTCTGACAAGCTCTTGATGTCATCAGCGTAGTGCGTTCCTGCAAGGAGCGCTACAGTGCATCGTTCGTCCGAGAGGATCGCTATGCTGCGCGCGCTGTCGGCCCTGCTTTCACTGCTCATGATGGGTGCTGCCGCCTTCGCCCAGCAGGCGCCGCGCAGCAGCGAGTGTCTGGCGATGGCGGGCGGACCGCGCGCGGTGCCCGTCAGCCTGCGGCGCGCGGCGGCGGACACGGGCGAGGTGACGATCACCTATGCCGGCCACTCGACCTATTTCATCGACACGCCCGGCGGCGTCCGCATCGCGACCGATTATAGCGGTGCCTATCAGGTCGGCCGCCTGCCCGACGTCGTCACGATGAATCGGGCGCACTCCACACACTATACGCTAGCACCGGATCCGCGCATCCCGCATGTGCTGCACGGCTGGGGCGAAGACGGCAAGAAGGCGGAGATCTTCGAGCGCATCGGTGATGTCCTGATCCGCAACGTCACGACGGACATCCGCCGCTATTATGGCGACACGAGCGGTCTCGACATGATCAAGGACGGCAACTCGATCTTCATCTTCGAGGTTGCCGGCCTCTGCATCGGCCATCTCGGCCACCTCCACGTCAAGCTCGACGAGACGCATTTCGCTGCGATCGGCCGCCTCGACATCGTGATGGTGCCGATCGACGGCACCTATACGATGTCGCTCGACGGCATCTCGGAGATCACCAAGCGGCTGCGCGCCTCCGTCGTGCTGCCGATGCACCGGTTCGCGACACCGCTCGACGACTTCATGCGCAGGATCGGCCAGGAGTTCGAGATCGACCGCCGCAGCGAGCGGACGTTGAAGATCTCCCGCGAGTCGCTGCCCGCAACGCCGACCGTGATCATCCTCGACGGGGTGTGAACCGGCGCGCCGTCCGCTGCCTGCAGGCCTAGGCTTCGGCCAGGCTCGAGCCGCGGCGGCCGTTCGGCGCGGTGAGCATGCGCTTCAGCTTGTTGATCGCGCGCCCGGCGAGGCCCACCAGATAAGGCTGCGTCTTCTGGCAGTAGGCGAGCTTCTTGACATGGCCTTCGACATGCCATCTGGCATGTGCGCCGTCCCTGAAGAAGATCACATCGCCCGGGCCATAGCGCTTCGGCGCCATATCCGCACTCTCCAGCACGATCGAGCCTTCCAGGATCAGGATGGTCTCGTCGAAATCATAATGCCAATTGAACTTGCCCTCGGTGCAGTGCCAGACGATGGCGCAGCCGATGCCATCGGAGCTGTATGCCACCGTGCAGGAGGTCGCCTGCGGGTTGCCTTCGATGATCCAGGAGGGCTCGATCGGCGCAGGCTTCAGATCGACGTTCAGATTGGCGGTTTCAATGAAAGGGCGCATCAAGACCTCAAAGGACAATGGGAATGAAATGACCGGCCGGAGAATGCGGCCGGATCAGCAACAATTAGACACATGCGATTAAGGCCGGCTTACGTCATCGGCTAAAATGCGGCGCATTGGCCGCGACCAGCCGCCGCATCACGCAATCTCAATTTCGACACGGCCGCGCAGCCGCCACAATTTATCCGTGACTACGCCGCACCAAGCCGTCCTACTCCATGCTGCGGCGCGAGCGATGGTCGGCACGGGATCATGGCTGCGTCACGGATCTCGCTTAATGATTTGCTTTCCATTCGCCAATGAAGGACTCGCGCAATGCGACGAATGACACTCGCGCTCGCCATGGTGCTCTCGACCGCCACGATTGCCAGTGCCGGTGAGACGCCGGCGCCCGAGGGAGCCAAGGCTTATTTCATCAATCTGAAGGACGGCGACACGGTGACCTCGCCGGTCCTGATCCGGTTCGGCCTGTCGGCGATGGGCATCGCGCCGGCCGGCACCGAGGCGCCGAATACCGGCCACCATCACCTCTTCATCGATGCGCCGCCGCTCGAAGGCGACGCGCTCAATGAAGCCATTCCGATGGACGAGCATCATGTGCACTTCGGCAAAGGCCAGACCGAAGCCTCGGTCAAGCTGTCACCGGGCAAGCATACTTTGCAGCTCGTGCTCGGCGACTGGAGCCACATTGCGCACAAGACGCCGGTGATGTCCGAGCGGATCACAGTCACGGTCGAAGGCACCGAGGCTGCCAGCGCCAAGCCGACCGAAGCGGCGAGCACCAAGCAATAAGGCCGCGTCGCGCGATCCTGCTTGTGCGGAACCATTTCAGCCGCAGTGCAGGGCCGGACTGAGGTTCAATCCGGCCCTGATCACCGTCAGGCCCACTCGCCTTTACGGAACACCGGCACCCGACTGCCATCGGCACGGATGCCGTCGATGTCGGTGTCGGCCGAGCCGATCATCCAGTCGATATGGATCAGGCTCTGATTGCCGCCTTGCGCTGCGATCTGCTGTTGGCTGAGCTTAGTGCCGTCGATGAAACACTTCGAGTAGCACTGGCCAAGCGCAATGTGCGAAGCAGCGTTCTCGTCGAACAGCGTGTTGTAGAACAGAAGCCCGCTCTTCGAGATCGGCGAGGAATGCGGCACCAGAGCCACTTCGCCGAGCCGGCGCGCGCCCTCGTCGGTGTCGAGCACCTTGTTCAGCACCTCTTCGCCCCGCGACGCCTTGGCTTCGACGATGCGGCCGTCCTCGAACTTGACCTGGATATTGTCGATCAGCGTGCCCTGATAGGACAGCGGCTTGGAGCTGACGACATGGCCTGAGACGCGGCGGCAATGCGGCGTCGTGAACACCTCTTCCGTCGGAATGTTGGCGTTGCAGGTAATGCCGTTCTTCGCCGTCGAGGCCCCGCCTTCCCATTCATGACCGTCGGCCAGTCCGATCGTCAGATCCATGCCGGGACCGGTATAATGCAAGGCGTGGAAGCGCTGCCCGTTCAGCCAGTCGGTGCGCTCGCGCAGCACCGCATTGTGCCGCTCCCAGGCGACAACCGCGCCGTCGTGATCGACGCGGGAGGCTGAGAAGATCGCATCGGCAAGCTTTGCCACCGCGACCTCCTCCGGCACATCAGGGAACACCAGCTTGGCCCAGGAGGCACTCGGATAGGCGATGATGTTCCAGTTGGTCTCGAAATTGGTGATCTTCTCCAACGCGGGCTGGTACGCCTTGGAATTGGCTTTGCTGGCGCGCGCCACCTTGGCCGGATCCTGACCGGACAGCAGCATCGGATTGTCGCCGACGATCGCCAGTCGCGCGGTGTTTTCCGAGAATGCTTTGGCCATGCCCTGATAGAGCCAGTCGGCGGCACGATCGAAACTGGCGTCCTGGCCGAAGCGATAGCGCGCCAACGTCAGCTCCTCGTCGGAGAAAAACGAGGTCACGATGCCGGCACCGGCCTTGTAGGCATGTTCCGCGACTTTGCGCACCAGCGGCAGCGCGACCGAGGGCGCCGTCAGCAACAGATCCTGCCCCGGCTGCAGCCGCAGGCCAACCTTCACCGCCACCTCCGCGAGGCGGTCGAGCTTGACGGGATCGATGGCGGCTTCAAGGTTGCGCTGGTGTGCGGTCATGAGAGGTCCGATCAGTGGGTGGTGCGATGCCACAGAGATAGGCCAATTGCGGTGGCGGTCAATGCCGAAGGCATGACGGCATGGCCCCCCTACCTGCCGCACCCCATATGCCAGGACGCCGGTCACCGGCGAACCGCCGCGCAAATCGCGCAGCAACGCCTGAGTTATGGATCCACACTTGTGCGGAAATAATCGCCGAGTTGCGGGCAGGCCCCCGCGAGGGCAATCAGCGCGTCCGCTCGTTCGAGCGGTCAGGCTCGCCACATGCATCAATGTCGTCCCGGCCCTTGAGCCGGGACCCATATTCCAGAGACGCCGATCATCGACGATACCGTCGCACCAGCTTGCGTGACAACAACGGCCTGTGCTTATGGATCCCCGCTTGCGCGGGGATGACGATTGAACTTAGGTCGCCGACCTCGGGCAATGGCGAAATTTCTCATCGACTGAAAGCGGCTTATTTCTGCGGCTCCGTCGTCGACCACAACAGCGTGGTTGCGCTCTTCTCGTAGGCCATGCCCTTGGGATAGCTGATCAGCTCCATCTGCAGGCCCCACGGCGTGAAGAAATACAGGATCGATTGGCCGGCCGCCGGTCCCTCGCTGATCGGAATCGGCCCCTGCAGCGTCCTCACGCCCTTGGACTTCAGATAGGTGGCAGCAGCGCCGATGTCGTCGACATAGAGCGCGATGTGATGGCCGCCGATGTCGCTGTTCTTGGGAAGCACCTTGGCCTGGTCGGGTGCCTCGTACTGGAACAGCTCGATGTTCGAACCATAGCCACAGCGGACCATGCTGATCTCGTCGATCTTGGCGCGCGGATGCACGTTGACGACGTCCTGCATGAACGTGCCCTTGTCGTCCGAGAACGGCCCGAAGGACATCGCGTGCTTGCAGCCGATCACGTCGGTGAAGAAGGCCGTGGCTGCCTTCACGTCGGGCACCGTGATGCCGGTGTGGTCATGGCCCCGGAGGCCGGGGATCGAGTCGGCGAAGGCGGAGGTGGATGAGAGCGCGAGAGCAACGAGAGCGGTTCGTACAATTCCGAATGTCTTCATGATCGACTCCTACTCCAATGAGATCCGGTACCCGCTGCCTAAGCCGGAGATGCCAATTGCCGCTCCACCGCCTTGTGATCCCGCGCGAGGCCGGCGGCGAGGCCTTTCGCCATCTCGCCGACATAGATGTCCTCCTCGCCGGCTTCGAAGCCGTCGAGGATCTCGCGCGCGGCTTCCTCGGTCGTCATCTTTGGAATGGGCAGGCCTGCGGTCATGCGCGTATCGACCGCGCCGGGCAGCGCGGCGACGACGCGGACGCCCTTGGGCGCAAGCTCGCCGCGCAAACCCTGCGTCAGGCTGAGCGCCGCCGCTTTCGAAGCGCAATAGGAGCCCATGAACGGCAGATTGACTCGGGCGAGAATGGTGAGGATGTTGAGCATGGCGCCGCTGTTCTTGATCAGTGCCGGTGCAAAGGCGCGGGCAAGGCGCAGCGGTGCGAGATAGTTGATCTCGATCTCCTCGCGCGCAATCGCAAGATCCGGCGCGAGCAGCAACGCCGTGTTGTGGTTGACGCCGGCATTGTTGATCAGCAAGGTCACGTCGGTCGCGAGCGCTGCGGCGGCAGTGACATCCGTGTCGCTGGCGACGTCGAGCTTAACGGGCACGACCCGCTCGGACGCCGTAACGCGCGTGACGTCGCGTGCGGCCGCGTAGACCTTGGCGGCGCCGCGCGCGAGCAAGCCGGCGATGAGGGCCTGCGCGATCGCGCCGGTGGCGCCGGTGATGAAGACGACAGAATCCTTGATGGTCGCTGTCATGCGGCTGATCCTTGCTGCTGGAGGAGCGCGGTGGAGGTCGGATCATCGAGCCAGCCGGGCTCGACATCCGGCAAGGGAATGGCTGCGAGCAGCTGACGCGTGTAGGCGTGCTGCGGATGGCTGAAGATGCGCGCCACAGGTCCCTGCTCGACCACTTCGCCTGCCTGCAGGATCGCGACATCGTCGCAGAGCACGCGGATGACGGAAAGATCGTGGCTGATGAAGACGACGGTCAGCCCGAGCTTGGCACGGAGCTCCTTCAACAGCAGCAGGATATGGGCCTGGGTCGAGACGTCGAGCCCGGAGACGATCTCGTCGGCGACGATGAAATCGGGCTCGAGCGCCAGCGCCCGCGCGATACCAGCGCGCTGGCGCTGGCCGCCGGACAATTCGTGCGGATAACGGTCGACGAAGGAGGTCGGCAAGCCCACCAGATCGAGCAACGCGGCAGCACGATCACGCCTGGCACGCCGTCCCTTCAGCCGGCCATAGATTTCGAGCTGCCGGGTCAGGGTCACCGCGAGCGGCAGCCGTGGATTGAGCGAGGACTGAGGATCCTGAAAGATCATCTGGATCCGCATCCGCAGCGGCCGCAACGCTGCTTCCGTGAGATGGCTGAGTTCGATGCCGTCGAACTGGATGCCGCCGGAGGTCGGCTCCAGCAGCCGCACCAAAAGCCGGCCTAGCGTGGTCTTGCCCGAGCCGGATTCGCCCACGAGCCCGAGCACCGTGCCGCGTGGCACTGCCAGATCGACGCGCCTGATCACCTCACGCATGGGCGCCTTGCGAAACAGCGACGCGCCCCGCTCCGGATAGGCGAAGCCGAGCTGGCCGGTGCGGAGCAGGACGTCGCTCATGCCGGCCTCGCCGCCATCTGCTGGTCGAGCCTATAAGCCTCGGCCCACAGGCTCTCGATCAAGGACGGCGGCACCGGCTTCAACGCCTCAGCGGGCCGGTCGGCCCGCGGCGTCGCTGCCAGCAGCGCCCGGGTATAGGCATGGCGAGGCCTGGCCAGCACATCGGCAGTCGCGCCGTCTTCGAGCACGCGGCCCGCATGCAGCACGGTCATGCTGCGGCAGATCTTCGCGACGACGCCGAGATCATGGGTCACGAACAGGATCGCAGCGCCATGGCGCAGCCGCAGCCGCTCGACGAGCTGCAGCACCTGGCGCTGCACCGTAACGTCGAGTGCGGTGGTCGGCTCATCGGCAATCACCAGCGCGGGATCGCAGGCGAACGCCATCGCAATCAGGACGCGCTGGCGCATGCCGCCCGACAGCTCATGCGGATAGAGCTCGAGCACCCGGGAGGGATCGCGGATCGCGACTTCGGCCAGCAACGCAGCGGCGCGATCGTGCGCGGCGCGCTTGGACAGATTGAGGTGATGCTGCAGGATCGCGCCCATTTGTGCACCGATCCGCTTGACCGGATTGAGCGAGGTCATCGGATCCTGCGGGATCAGCGCGATGCGGCGACCGAGCAGGCTGCGGCGCTCCCGCTCCGGCATGGTAAGGAGATCACGGCCTTCGAAGGTGATGCCGCCCGCCGCAACCGCGGCCTTCGCCGGCAACAGACCGAAGATGCTGCGGCCGACCATCGATTTACCGGCACCGGACTCGCCAACCAGTCCCCTCACCTCGCCGGCTTCGACGCTCAAACTGACGCCGCGCAGGACATTGCTGCTGCCGATCGCGACATGAAGATTGTCGATGGTGAGAATGGCGGTCATCGGCGCTGCACCGGATCGAGCGCAGCGCGCAGGCCGTCCCCGAGGAGGTTGAAGCCGATTACGCTGGCGATGACGCAGGCGATTGGAAACATCATGATCCAAGGCGCCTGATAAATGATCTGCCGGCCCTCCGTGATCATGCCACCCCAGCTCGGGGTATCACCGGCGACGGAGATGCCGACGAAGGAAAGAATGACTTCGACCAGGATCGCGATCCCCATTTCCACCGACAGCAGGGTCACGATCAGCGGCACGAGATTGGGTAGGATCTCCAGCCGCAACAGTTGACCGCGGGAAAGACCGAGCACCCGCGCGGCCGCGGCATAGTCGCGCCGCAGCTGTGCCATCGTCTCGGCGCGAACGACCCGGGCAAAGCGCGTCCAGTCGACCACGACGATGGCTGCGATCACCGAGGTGAGACCGGCGCCGATCACGGCGGCAAGCACGATCGACAGCAGCACCGGCGGAAATGCCATCCAGACATCGACCAGCCGCGAGACGAGCTGATCGAGCACCCCACCGAAGGCGCCGGCAACAAGCCCCAGAACGATGCCGATGATGGCCGCAAGGAGGGCCGCGACGAGCGCCACCACGAGCGCCGTGCGGGCTGAGAATATCAGCCGGGACAACACGCAGCGACCGAGACTGTCGGTGCCGAGCGGATAGGACGCGTCGCCTCCGTGCATGAAAGCAGGCGGCAGCTGGGCCGACAACAAGTCCTGCTCGATCGGATCATGCGGCGCGAGCAGCGGCGCCAACAATGCGATCAGCACCAACAACGCAATGATCGCGCCGCCGCACCGGAGCCGCGCCCCGCCTCGCACGAACGCACCGCGCCAGCGTGCGGTTGGCGCCGTCATTGGACCGCTGATTGCGAGATCAGCCATTGCAATCATCCATGGCGCAGCCTCGGATCAAGCAGCGCGACCACAAGATCGACCGCGAGATTGAGCGCGATGAACAGCACGGCGAAGGTCAGGATCAGCCCCTGGATCAGCGGAAAGTCGCGGTTGACGACGGCGTCGATCGCCATGTTGCCGATCCCTTCGTACGAGAAGATCCGCTCGACCAGCACAGTGCCGCCGAGCAGCAAGGTGACCTGCACGCCCGAGAACGCCACGGTCGGGATCAGCGCGTTCGGCAGCACCTCGCTGCGCAGGATCGTGCCACGCGAGAAGCCGCGGGTTCGCGCGATCTGTGCGTAGTCCTGGTCCTCAGCCTCGGCAAGCTGCGCCTTCAACAGCCGCGCCACCAAAGCCGCGAACGGCAGCGCGAGCGCGAGCGCCGGCAGCAGCATATGCCGCAGCAGATCGGCGGCGATATCGAAGCGAAAGGTCGCAAGGCTTTCGAGCAGATAGAAATGGGTGGAGAAATCGATTTCGCGCTGCGGATCGCAGCCGACCGGAGATCGGCAGCAGCGGCACCAGCACGCCGAACACGAGCAACAGGATCAAGGCCCAGAGGAAATCCGGGATGGCAAGGAAGAGTCCGATGCCGCTGTCGACCAGCCATTCGGCGGCGCGGCCGCGGAAAGTTACACCGAGGAGCGCAACGATGCCGCCGAGCAGCAGCGCCATGACGACGGCGAGCGAACACAGTTCGAGCGTCGCCGGCAACCGCGCGATCACCAGCTCGAACACGCGCTGATGCAGGCTGATCGAGCGGCCGAAATCGCCCGACAGCACCTGGCCGAACCAGGTGATGAACTGCGTCACGATCGGCTGGTCGAGCCCATACAGCGCACGGAGCCTCGCGATGTCCGCACTCGATGCGCCCGGCGGAATCATCATGGCGATGGGATCGCCCGGGACCACGCGCAACAGCACGAAGACGATGATGCCGACGCCGAGCAGCGTCGGCGGAACGAGGGCGGCACGCTTGAGAACAGTGCTCCAACGCATCGCCGCCCCCAATTTTCCGTCAGCCCTGGCTGACCAGTTGCGGCAGGATCATGCCGTTCGCCTGCGCCACGACCTTGAGTCCCTTCTTGTGGATGATCGGCTGCACATATTGCAGCAGCGGGATCACCTCGCCCTCCTCCGCAATATATTTGTCGACCGCCTTCCAGCCGGCGATGCGCTTGGTCTCGTCCTTCTCGCCCCAGAGCGGACCGATACGCTCGATCAGATCCTTGCCTTTCCAGGCCGAATGCGGCGACGGGCCGAACATGGCAAAGCCGGTCGAGGTGGTGGGATCGCCGATCGCATTACCCCAATTGTAGAATGCCGCCGGCGCCAGCGCGTGACGCGCGCGCAGCTCGTAATGCTGGGCGATCTCATAGATCTCGATGTTGGCTTCGATGCCGACCTTGCGCCACATGCCGGCGATCGCCTGGACCATCTCGTAGTCTTTCGGCTTGAAGCCGCGCGTGGTCTGGATGGTGAACTTGACCGGTTTCTGCGGCGAGTAGCCGCTCTTGGCGAGCAGGCTCTTGGCCAGCTCCGGATCGTAGGCGGTCTTGATCGTGGGATCGAAGGCGGCATAGCCCGGGGCTTCCAGCGTGTCGATCGGCACGCCATAGCCGCGCAGCAGCTTGTCGACGATCGCCTTCTTGTCGATGGCGTGATTGGCGGCGAGCCGCACATTGCGGTCGAGCATCGGATCGATGTCGGTCAGGAAGATCATGCCGATATCGGAGACCGGCTGGGTGAGACCCACCAGATTCGGCTTGCCCTTCAGCCGGTCGAACTCCTCATACGGAATCTCGAAGGTGACGTCGGAGCCGCCGGATTCGAGTTCGGCAACACGGCTGGTCGGATCGGTGACGAACTTGAACACCACGGTTTCGAACGCCGGCTTCGGTCCCCAATAGGTGGGATGCGCCTTCAACCGCAGGAACGCGTTGCGCTCGAACGCATCGACCTTGTACGGCCCCGAGCCGATCGGCGCCTTCTCGAAACCTTCCGCGCCGACCTTTTCATAGTAGGCCTTCGGCAGCACATAGCCGGTCAGGAACGCCATCCATTTGAATAGCACCGGCTCGAATTCGACGACATCGGCCGTGATGGTGTGGCCATCGATCTTGAAATTGTTGATCTTGGACCAGACGAACTGGATCGGGTTGCCGCCCTTCGGATCGGCCGCGCGGGTGAGCGACCACACGACATCCTCCGGCGTCACCGGCGAGCCGTCATGCCAGGTCGCGCCCTGACGCAGCTCCATCGTGATCTTGGTGCGATCCTCGTTCCAGCCCCATTTGGTGAGCAGGCCGGGCTTGAAGGAAAGATCCGGCGCCTGGCCGATATAGGGATCGAAGATCGCCTGGTAGATCGACTGGATCGTCGGATTGACCGCTGACGCTCCGACGGTCGGATCGAAGGAGGGCAGGTTGACATTATAGGCGATGGTCAAGGTGCTCCCGGCGGCTTGCGCAGATTGAAGCGAGAGCCCGGACGTGAGCGGGAGGGCGGCTGCACCTGCGAGCTGCAGCAGCGTCCGACGGGAGATCGAAATGTCACGCATGGTGATGCGACTCCAGATAAAGGAATGGCGCCCCTTGCGGGCGCCACCGATGAAGGACGACTATTTCGGTGCGCTTTCGGACCAGCGCGCCATCAGGGTGTTCGACGGCAGGGCTTCGTCGACCAGCTTCTTGGCCGTCTCTATTCCGGCTACGGGAAGCTTCGATGGGTCGAGCAGCCCGATCTGCACCAGCACCGAGGCCTGATCCCAATAGATGTGCTCGTTATAGAGCTTGTCGCCGCGGAAGCGCACGATCGCCACCAGCGGGATCTCGACATATTTGCCGGTGGGCGGGATGCCGGGCAGCATCCAGTCGATCTCGATGTCATGGGTGAAACAGAACAGCATCTCGTCGACGACACGGTCGGCGCCGATGGTGCGCGAGATCGGCACCAGCTTGGTGTCGACGGGCGTCTTCGGGATGAAATGGTTGGCGTAGAAGCGCAGGAGATTCGCGTAGCCGACGCCGCCGGTCATGGTCGGGATGTGGTTGACATAGGGCTCGGCGACCATCGTCTTCATGGTCTCCTCCGCCGAGCGGGTCGCGAACTCGAGCTCGGTATGGCGATCCCACAGCGACGACAAGTCGTAATGCGGCCCGAGCACCTTGCGGAACAGCGCGATCGACCGCGAATGCGCCATCAGCGTCGCCGGCTTGTCGAAGCTGGGGCGCTCCGGCGCGGCGAAGGCGTGGTCGCAGCCGGGATAGAGATAGAACTCGACGTCGTTGCGCCCGGCGAAACCGGCCTTGATGATCTCGCGCGCCTCGGCATTGGCAAACTTGTCGAGCTCGGCAAAGTGAAACACCATCGGGCATTTGATGGCCTTGGCTTCGCCGATGTCGGCATCGATGCCGACGCCGTAATAGGAGACTGCGCAATCAATGTCGGTACGCGCCGCCGTGAGATAAGCGAGCTTGCCACCGAGGCAGAAGCCGAGCGCACCGACCTTGCCTTTGCATTCGGGACGCGCGCGCAGCGCCTTCAACGCGTCGGCCGTGTCCTTGATCGCCAGATTGGCATCGAAGCGCTGGTAATAGCCGAACGCCCTGGCGAAATCCGCTTCGCCATAGCCGAGCTCGATGCCCGGCTCGAAGCGCCAGAACAGGTCCGGCGCCAGCACCACGTAGCCTTCCTCGGCGTAGTAGTCGGCGACCGCGCGCATCGAGGCGTTGACGCCGAAGATCTCCTGCAGGAGCACGATGCCCGGACCCGAGCCGGAAGCCGGAACGGCGAGATAACCCTTGAACGTACCGCCGTCCTGCGCGGCGATCTCGATCCATTGTCCGGCCACGGCCCTGCTCCCCTGCTGCAATGTGTCCAGCGCAGACGTCCACAGCGATGTCGCGCTTCGTGTTTTCTTCATTGAATTTTTAATGTAAAAATATCGGATGTAAACAGCAGAGATTGAGCATGCGCTGCACATCCATTGTGCGAAGCGGCATGCGGGAGACAGGTTTTGAAACGGGCGACGAACTCGGCGGCCAAGCGCGCCGCAGCCGCGGCAAAGACGAAATCCCGCAGGATGGGCTCCACGGCACAGTCGAGGACTGAGCAGGCGCAGGGGCGGTCGGCTGCTGAAGCCGGCACCTGGCATCTGGCGCGCACCGACGCCGAACGGCGGGTCTCGGATTTCGAGTTCGCATTGGAGCGGCTGGCGCAGTCCTACTACCGCTGGAAGGCCTCATGCCTTGCCGCGGTCTGCGAAGTGCCGCTGACCGGAGACGACGTCGCGGTTCTCAACGTGGTGCGGATGGGCGATGAGCCGAAGCGTCTGGCCGAGGTCGGACAGCTGCTCAACCGGGTCGACGTGCCGAATCTGCAATATGCCACGCGCAAGCTCACGCGCGCCGGATTGATCGAGACCGAGGGTGGCTCGTCGCGCAAGGAGACGCGCTACCGCGCCACCGCGAAGGGCCGCGCAGTGACGGAAGACTATGCGAAGCTGCGCGCCGAGACCTTGCCGCCGATGTTCGAGGGTCTCGCCGGCTGGGTCGAGAGCTGCGCTGCCGTGACGGCACAGCTCGACCAGATGTCGGGGCTTTACGCCCAGGCCACGCGGGTCGCGATCACCCGGCGACATCAATCCTAACAGCGTCGTGTCGCCGCCGCGCGTCAGCTCGCGCGCGAGCGTCGTCCTCGCACCCACACGACGAACGCGATCACCAGCGCGGCAGCCAGCGCGAACCAGGTGATCGCATATTGCATGTGCTCGTCGCGCAGATGCGGCGTGAGCGGCCCGGGTTTGGGGATGCCGTTCGCAGGGACAGGCGCTTCCAGATCGACATAGAACGGCGCGACCTCACCCCAGCCGAGCGTCCTTGCCATCGCCAGATGATCGCGGGTGAACCACAATCGCTTCTCACGATTCTCCGCCGGCGTCAGCCAGCCGGCGCTTTCCGGGAAACGCAGATATCCGGTGAGGGTGACGGGCTCGCCGGTGATGAGCTTCCCCACCGCGCGATCCTCCACGCCACGCTCCTGCATGGTGTTGGCGACGAAGCCGGCATCGATCACCACCGTTTCGCCTGAGGGCAGGCGGGCCGGCAAGAGCGCCCAGGTCCCGGAGCCGGAGACATCCTCGCGCACGGCCGAGCCCGCGCTATAGACCATCGCATCCGGCAGTTTCGCATAAGTCGCAGTGAAGGTGACCCGGCGGAATTCGTCGTTCGCGGCGCTGAGCGCACGCCACGCCGAAGATGGCGGCAACGCGATCGGCGCCGCCGCGACGCGCTCGGTGAGTGCCGCGATCAGCGCATGCTTCTCGGCCCTGCGCTGCAGTTGCCAGACACCGAGGCCGGCGAACAGCGCGACCATCACGATCGTGAAGATCGCGAAGGCGCGGATGCGGGCGTCAAAGCTATGGGTCACGGGCGACGCTCATGCGGCTTGTCTTCACCTCCGCTGACAGGAGGCGGAAGTCCCGGTGCCGTTGCGGCATGGTGGGAACTTCCGACACCCACTCACGGCCGCCGGGAGCGATCATCGCGGCGTGCGATCGACCAGCTTGCCCGGCGCAGCCTTGTGGTGGAATTGCAGCGCGATCAGAAGCGACTTCATCGCCCGCAGCGGCAACAGCGTCACCACCAGGATCAATGGCAGCCACAGCGCCGCGTGGACCCAGAACGGCGGCTGGTATTTCACCTCGACGATCAACGCGGCGCCGACCACGATCGCGCCGGCGATCATCATGATGAAGATCGCCGGCCCGTCGCCGGTGTCGATGAAGGCGTAATCGAGCTCGCACACTTCGCAGCGCCCGCGAAGGTTGAGGAAACCGGAAAACAGCTTGCCCCGGCCGCAGCGCGGACACCGGCAAGCGAGCCCGCGCAGGACGGTTTGGGAGAGGGAGACGGGTTGAGCGTTCAATCTAACCTCCTTGCCCGTGCTGCCGGGACACAGGGCGGACCAGTCAAACGGAAAAGGGCGGCCCTGCGGCCGCCCTTTTTAGCACCGGTACAATCAATGCACGAGCGACAGGGCGTGAATATGCACCTCAATGCGCGCCGTGAGCCATGGCTTCGGCGCCGTGACCCCAGACATAGATGCAGACGAACAGGAACAACCAGACCACGTCGACGAAGTGCCAGTACCAGGCGGCGAATTCGAAGCCGAGGTGCTGTTTCGGCGTGAAGTGGCCTGCATAGGCGCGAATCAGGCAGACGATCAGGAAGATAGTGCCGACCAGCACGTGGAAGCCGTGGAAGCCGGTCGCCATGAAGAAGGTCGAGCCGTAGACGTGGCCGCCGAAGGAGAAGGCGGCATGGCTGTACTCATAGCCCTGCACGCAGGTGAAGGTCGCGCCCAGGAGAACCGTGAGGATCAGGCCATACTTCAGACCCTGGCGATTGCCCTCCAACAACGCATGGTGCGCCCAGGTCACGGTGGTGCCGGAGGTCAAGAGGATCAGCGTGTTGAGGAGCGGCAGGTGCCAGGGATCGAACGTCTCGATGCCCTTGGGCGGCCAGACGCCGGGGACCGCACAGGCGCCCATCTGGGTGCCCGGGCCGCAGCCGAACACGGCATCGCGGGTCGCCTGCACGGCATCGGCCGGGAACAGCGCCGCGTTGAAATACGCCCAGAACCAGGCGACGAAGAACATCACCTCGGAGGCGATGAACAGGATCATGCCGTAGCGGTGGCTGATCTGCACGACGCGGGTGTGGTCGCCCCGGTACTGGGCCTCACGGATGACATCGCCCCACCAGCTCGCCATCGTATAGAGCACGCCGATGGCGCCGACGCCGAAAATGATCGGCGCGGCCGAAAACAGGTGGTGCATCCAGGTGACCGCGCCGACCGCCATGATGAAGGCCGACACCGAGCCGACGAACGGCCACGGACTCGGATCGACCAGATGGTAGTCGTGATGCTTTGCGTGGGCGGTTGCCATTTCGAGTCTCTCCCCAGCTCTATGCCGATCAGATCGGCACCTGTTCGTTCAGAAGTTCATTTCCCCGGATTGTCGGACGTCCGCCATTAGAGATTGCCCCGCGGTTTGTCCGGCTCGCCCGCAGCCACCGGCTTGGGAGCCGGATCGCGCACGGGATAGAAGGTGTAGGACAAGGTGATCGTGTTGAGACTGTCGTTGTCGTGATCGCCAACGAGTGCCGGATCGACATAGAACACCACCGGCATCTCGCGCTTCTCGCCGGGCGCCATGGTCTGCTCGGTGAAGCAGAAGCAGTTGATCTTGTTGAAGTAGGCCCCGACCGTCAGCGGCGCGACATTGTAGGCGGCCTGGCCGGTGGTGGTCCGCGCGGACTGGTTGGTGACGGTGTAGTAGACGGTGACGACCTGGCCGATCGCGACCTCGATTTCCGTCTTCTCAGGCTCGAACTTCCAGGGCAGCCCGCCGGCCACATTGGAATCGAAGCGGACCGCGATCTTGCGGGCGAGCGGCCCGGTCGTGGGGCCTGCGGTCGCCACTTGCGTGGTGCCGTTGAAACCGGTGGCCCGGCAGAACCAGTTGTAGAACGGCACGGCCGCATAGGACGCGCCGACCATCAGCACCACTACGGCGCCGCAAATGGTCCCCACCAAGGCGTCGCGGCTAAGACCTCGACGTTTGGCGGCTGCGGCCGGAACGGCCGGTTCGCGCGGAGCGCTATGATCGAAGCTTTCCATCAGATCGGCCGCCTCAACACTGCGGGCCCTTTGACCAGGGTGACCGCGAAGAACAGCACCACCAGCACGCCGAGCGCCAGCGCAATGGCGATCGAGCGCCGGCGCCGCGCGCGCAGCTGCGCCTCGGTCAGCACGATCCCCTCTGGCTCGTTCGGCTCGGCCATGTCAGCGTCATCCGCCCCCTGTCAGGTGCCCAATCCGATCATGCGCACGACCGCCTCGACCCCCAAGGTCAGAAAAAGCGCGAACAGATAAAGGATCGAGAAGGCGAACATTTTGCGGGTGGCGCGCAAGGACGCGCTGCGCTCACGCTTGCGGTAGATCTCGATCGCCAACCAGAGCATGCCGGCGCCGAGCACGAGCGAGATCAGGCCATAGACGGCGTCGAAATAGCCGAGCGCCCAGGGGGCGACCGCGATAGCGACCAGGACGATCGTGTAGAGCAGGATCTGCAGCCGCGTCGCATCGGGACCGGCGACGACCGGCAGCATCGGAATGCCGGCGCGAGCGTAATCGTCGCTGCGGAACAGGGCGAGCGCCCAGAAATGCGGCGGGGTCCAGAAGAAGATGATCAGGAACAGCCATAGCGGCTCCGGCGCGATGGTGCCGGTGGCCGCGACCCAGGCCACCACCGGCGGCAGCGCGCCGGCGGCGCCGCCGATCACGATATTCTGCGCGGTCCAGCGCTTCAGCCACAGCGTGTAGATCACGACATAGAAGAAGATCGTGAACGCCAGCAACGCGCCAGCATACCAGTTGACGAGGATGCCGAGCGTCAGCACTGCAAAGAAAGCAAGCGTGCTGCCGAAGGCCAGCGCTTCGGCACGGGTGACGCGGCCGCGCGGGATCGGACGGTTGGCGGTGCGCGACATCTTGGCGTCGATGTCGCCTTCCAGCGCCATGTTGAGCGCACCGGAGGCGCCGGCGCCGACCGCGATGCAGAGCAGCGCGGTGATCGCGAGCACCGGGTGGAAATGTCCCGGCGCGATCAAAAGCCCGACCAGCGCGGTGAAGATCACGAGCGACATCACCCGCGGTTTCAGCAGCGCGAGATAATCGGCGACGTCGGCCTCGGAGATCCGGGGACCGACGGCAAGAGCGTTCTGATCGATGACCGACACGACTGATCCAGGCCTTCCGCTTCATTTGCCGCATCGCCGGCCAGGTGGCGGGCGATGCGGCTGGACGTCAGCGCGGCGCCTGAAGCGGTGCCACGCATCGTTGGTTCGAGAGTTACTGCATCCGCGGCAGCACTTCGAATTGATGGAACGGCGGCGGCGAGGACAAGGTCCATTCCAGCGTCGTCGCACCCGGCCCCCACGGATTGTCCGCGGCCTGCTGCTTGCGCACGAAGGCGTCCACCACGCCATAGACGAAGATCAGGACGCCGACGCCGGAGATGTAGGAACCGATCGAGGACACGAGGTTCCAACCGGCAAACGCATCCGGATAGTCGATGTAGCGGCGCGGCATGCCGGACAGGCCCAGGAAATGCTGCGGGAAGAACACGAGGTTCACGCCGATGAACATCACCCAGAAGTGGGCCTTCGCGATGGTCTCCGAATACATGTAGCCGAACATCTTCGGGAACCAGTAGTACCAGCCCGCGAAGATCGCGAACACGGCGCCGAGCGACAGCACGTAGTGGAAGTGCGCCACGACGTAATAGGTGTCCTGCAGCACGCGGTCGACGCCGGCATTGGCCAGCACCACACCGGTGACGCCACCGACCGTGAACAGGAAGATGAAGCCGACGGCCCACAGCATCGGCGCCCGGAACTCGATCGAGCCGCCCCACATCGTGGCAATCCAGGAGAAGATCTTCACGCCGGTCGGCACCGCGATCACCATGGTGGCGGCGACGAAATAGGCCTGCGTCGCCGAGGACATGCCGACCGTGTACATGTGGTGGGCCCACACGACGAAGCCGATGCCGCCGATCGCGACCATCGCATAGGCCATCCCGAGATAACCGAACACGGGCCTACGCGAGAAGGTCGAGACGATCTGGCTGATCATACCGAAGCCCGGCAGGATCAGAATGTACACTTCCGGGTGACCGAAGAACCAGAACAGGTGCTGGAACAGCACCGGGTCACCGCCGCCCTCGGCCGCGAAGAAGGTCGTGCCGAAATTGCGATCCGTGAGCAACATGGTGATCGCGCCCGCAAGCACCGGAAGCGACAGCAAGAGCAGGAACACCGTCACCAGGATCGACCACACGAACAGCGGCATCTTGTGCAGGGTCATGCCCGGTGCGCGCATGTTGAAGATCGTGGTGATGAAGTTGATCGAGCCGAGGATCGACGACGCGCCGGCGATATGGAGCGACAGGATCGCGAAATCGACCGCGGGACCAGGATGTCCCGACGTCGAGAGCGGCGCATACATGGTCCAGCCGGCACCGACGCCGTTGGAGCCCGGCTCGCCCTCGACGAACGTCGAGAGCAGCAGCAGCGCGAAGGACGCCGGCAGCAGCCAGAACGAGATGTTGTTCATGCGCGGGAACGCCATGTCGGGCGCGCCGATCATGAGCGGCACCATCCAGTTGCCGAAGCCGCCGATCATCGCCGGCATGACCATGAAGAAGATCATGATCAGGCCGTGAGAGGTGACGAACACATTGTAGGTGTGGTTCTCGTGAAAGAGCTGCACGCCCGGATACATCAGCTCGATCCGGATCGCGATCGACATCGCCGCACCGATGAGGCCGGCGCAGACCGCGAAGATCAGATACATCGTGCCGATGTCTTTGTGATTGGTCGAATAGACCCAGCGCCGCCATCCGGTCGGATGGTCGTGGGCGTGATCGTCATGGCCGATGTGGGCCGTTGCGCTCGTCGCCATTGTCAATCCTCGTGTGCCCTAGATGTCCCCTCAGGACCGCGAACGGGTCCATGAAAAAGTCGTCGCTTGCGCCTTACTGCGACACGCCCGCCGCGGAGGCGTAGGTGTTGCCCGGTGCGCTCGCGAATTTCTTCTTGGCGTCCTCGACCCAGGCTGCGAAATCCTGCTCGCTCACGACGCGCACCGCGATCGGCATATAGGCGTGGTCCTTGCCGCAGAGCTCGGAGCACTGGCCGTAATACATGCCGACCTTGGTGGCCTTGAACCAGGTTTCGTTCAAACGGCCGGGGATGGCGTCGATCTTGACGCCGAACGACGGGATCGCCCACGAGTGGATCACGTCGGCACCGGTGGTCTGGACCCGGATCACCTTGTTGACCGGCACCACCATCTCATTGTCGACGCCGAGCAGACGCGGCTGCTTGTCCTGCGCGAGCAACGAATCGAATTCGAACTTGCCGTTATCGGGATAGGCGTAGCTCCAATACCACTGCTTACCGGTCGCCTTGACGGTAAGATCAGCCTTCGGCACATCGAGTTCGAGGAAGAGCAGCCGGAACGAGGGCACCGCGATGGTGACCAAGATCAGCACCGGGATCAGCGTCCAGGCCACTTCGAGCAGAGTGTTGTGGGTGGTGCGCGAGGGCACCGGATTGGCGCGAGCGTTGAACTTGACCACAACGGTCACGAGCAGCGCCAGCACGAACAGCGTGATGCAAGTGATAATGGTAAGCAGGAGGCCATGAAACCAGGTGATGTTGTCCATCACCGGCGAGCCGGATTCCTGCAGCTTGTATTCCCACGGCGCGGGCTGGCCGAGCTCCGCAAACGCCGATCCACCCGACACCAGCGCCACCGCCATCCCCAGCAGGCAGGCGCCCAATTGGCCCTTCGACATCTTCATGCCGTTCGCGCTCCCTTCAGAACTTTTCCCCCTCAGCGAACCGCCGCTTGTCTCACGGTGCGCTGTTATGATCCGCTCCCCGGACAAACGGCCATGGCGGACTCATAGGAAAGCACCTGGGCCAGTTCACTGGAATGACGAAATCTTTCTTCTCAAACCACAATTCTTGATCTATCGCAATGCAGCTCTTAAGCCGGCTCCGAACTGCCGTCGCATCGTTCCAATTTGGCGGAATTTGCCCGGGAAATTGCCATGCGACGAGGTTTCGCGGGCCACGGCCGCTTGACAGGCGTCCCGTGCGATGTACGCAACGATCGCAGGCCGTATTTTGCAGCTGATTCGGCGGCATCGGTCGCACAGTCGTCTTGCCGGAGACACGCCGTGAAGACGCCATGATTGCCGGCTGATGCCGTGGTGCCGACAGACCACCCACAGGAAAGTGTCATGGGATCGACCCGGATAGGGCCTTCAACGGAGAGCACAGCGCTCAAGCCTCTCCGAGATGCGAATGAGTCGCGATGGCGATCCCGCCGCGTGCGCGGTGGCATCGCCGCGCTCGCGCTTGCGACCGCGATGGCCGCGATCAGCATGCCGGCAGCACTCCGCGCGCAGGGCGCGGTGCGTTCGGTGCATGGCGACTGGCAGATCCGCTGCGACACTCCGCCGGGTGCCCAGAGCGAGCAATGCGCCCTGATTCAGAGCGTGGTGGCAGAGGACCGCTCCAATGCCGGGCTCACGGTCATCGTGCTCAAGACCGCCGACCAGAAGAGCCGGCTGATGCGGGTGGTGGCGCCGCTCGGTGTCCTATTGCCCTCCGGTCTCGGACTGAAGCTCGATAACCAGGATGTCGGCCGCGCCGGCTTCGTGCGCTGTCTGCCGAACGGCTGCGTCGCCGAGGTGGTGATGGACGACAAGCTGCTCAACCAGCTCAAGACCGCCAAGACCGCAACCTTCATCATCTTCGAAACGCCGGAGGAAGGCATCGGCTTCCCGTTGAGCCTCAACGGGCTCGCCGAGGGGTTCGACAAGCTGCCGTGAAGGCCCGATCATCAGACACATTGCCGTGATCGCTCAGTTTGCTGGAGTGGTGCCCGGCCCCTCCAACGAGAGCGCCATGACCAAGCGTGTCTTGTCGATTTCCTCAGTGCAGGTCTCGGGCGGCTCGACCGCCTTGATCACGAACCCCGTCTTTTCGTACAGCCGGATCGCATTGGTGTTGCTGCGGTAGACGGTCAGCTCCACCCGGGAGTAGCCGTAAGCGCGCGCGGCGCCGAGCACCCGCGCGATTAGCCGGGTTCCGATGCCCTGGCGCCGGAACTGCGGCAAAAGGCCCATGCCGAGCACGCCGATTCGGGCATCGATCGGCCCCGATTTCGGGGTTACATCACACCAGCCGACCACCTCGCCGGCCGAAAGGGCCACGAACTGCGGATAGCCCTGGGCGATACTGTTCAGAATGAAGGCGCGGGTGGAGTCCAGCGGCGGCGCTGCCACGAAAGACAGATAGCGCCGCTCCCGCGCGACCAGGTCTAGCGTGCGGTGAAAGCTCTCGATGTGCCCTGCGGCGATGGGAACGATCTCAACCATGTCAGTTCGGTAATCATCCTGCCCCTCGCACCCCGACCCGGAAAGAACTATCTTGGATCGTATCTTCCGACAACGGACCAGCCGATGACAAATCCATCAACCTCCTCCCTGCTCGACCGCGCCCAGCTCGACCGTGACGCCGTCCGTCACGAGATCGCGCGCGGGCTTGCCGGTGCGGACGACGGCGAATTGTTTCTGGAATATAGCCAGAGCGAAGCGCTGACCTTCGACAACGGCCGGCTCAAACAAGCGACCTATGACACGAGCCAGGGCTTCGGCCTGCGCGCCGTGAAAGACGATGCGGTCGGCTACGCTCACTCCTCCGACGTCTCCCTGCCGGCCTTGATGCGCGCGGCCGACACGGTGAGCGCCGTGCGGGGCGGTTATTCTGGCAACTTCGCGAGCCCGCCGCCGCACACCAATGTGCGGCTTTACGGCGACGACAATCCGCTCGATGCCCCCGGCTTCGAAAGCAAGGTGAAGCTGCTCGGCGAGATCGATGCCTATCTGCGCGACAAGGACCCGCGTGTACGGCAAGTCACCGTGAGCCTGGGTGCGACCTGGCAGGTCGTGGAAATCCTGCGGCCCGACGGCGAAAGCTATCGCGACATCCGCCCGCTGGTGCGCGTCAACGTCTCCGTGGTTGCGGGCCAAGGCGACCGGCAGGAGAGCGGAAGCAAGGGCTATGGCGGGCGCGAGGCCTATTCGCGCTTCATCGAAACCAAGGCCTGGCGCGAGGCCGCCGATGACGCGCTGCGCGAAGCGCTGGTCAATCTGGAATCGGTACCGGCGCCGGCTGGAGAGATGGACGTCGTGCTCGGGGCTGGCTGGCCCGGCGTGATGCTGCATGAGGCGGTCGGCCACGGGCTCGAAGGTGATTTCAACCGCAAGAAGACCTCGGCCTTCGCCGGACTGATGGGCCAGCAGGTGGCAGCCAAGGGGGTCACTGTGGTCGACGACGGCACGATGGCCTCGCGCCGCGGCTCGCTGTCGATCGACGACGAGGGCACGCCGACCAGCCGCACCTTGCTGATCGAGGACGGCATCCTGGTCGGCTATATGCAGGATCGGCAGAACGCACGGCTGATGAACATGAAGCCGACCGGCAACGGCCGCCGGCAGAGCTATTCGCACGTGCCGATGCCGCGCATGACCAATACCTACATGCTGGCAGGCGCGCACGACCCCGCCGAGATCATCGCCTCCGTGAAGAACGGCATCTATGCCGTGAATTTCGGCGGCGGCCAGGTCGACATCACCTCGGGCAAATATGTGTTCCAGTGCACCGAGGCCTACAGGATCGAGAACGGCAAAGTCGGCGCACCGGTCAAGGGCGCGATGCTGATCGGCAACGGCCCGACCGATCTGAACCGGATCAGCATGATCGGCAACGATCTGTCGCTCGACACCGGGATCGGTACCTGTGGCAAGAACGGGCAGGGCGTACCGGTCGGCGTCGGCCAGCCGACCCTGCGTATGGACCGCATCACGGTCGGAGGTACGGGTCGATGAGCGTCGAGAAGGTTTCAACAGTCAAGGACGGCAAGGCGGAAGCGAGCGGCACCACCTGGCGCGGCCAGATGGCGCAGCTTGCCGCGGTCGTACTGGCCGTGTTCGTCGCCAAGGGTGCGATCGCCGAGCCGTTCTACGTGCCGTCGGGCTCAATGGAGCCGACCTTGATGATCGGCGACGCGCTGCTCGCTTCGAAATTCCCCTACGGCTATGGCACCTCGTCGCTGCCGATGCAGATCACCCTGCCGGAAACCGGCCGCCTGTTCGGCGAGACGCCGAAGCGTGGCGACGTCGTCGTGTTCCGTTGGCCGGGCGACACCTCGCAGGCCTGGGTCAAGCGCGTCGTCGGCCTGCCCGGTGACCGCATCCAGATGCGGCAAGGACAGCTCTTCATCAACGACCAGCCGGCGAACTTGAAACCCGACGGCATCGGCGAGGCCGAGGACGACAGCGGCCGCACCGAGTCGGCCTACCGTTATGTCGAGACGCTCCCGAACGGTGTTTCGCACCTGATCTTCAAGCTGCGCGACAACGGCCGGCTCGACAATACGCCGGAGGTCACCGTGCCGCCTGGCAAGCTGTTCGTGCTCGGAGACAACAGGGACAATTCCGCCGACAGCCGCGTATCGCTCCGCGACGGCGGCGTCGGCCTGCTGCCGATCGACAATCTGGTCGGCCGCGCCGACGCCGTGGTCGGCTCCTGGGATCTCGGCGTCCGTCGCCAGCCGGTGTGGGCTTGGCTCTCCGGCTTCCGGCTCGACCGCTTCTTCACCGCGGTGCGGTGAGCCACAAGCGCTCATCGTCGCCGTCAAGAACCATCAACTCCCCGCGGTCATTCCGGGGCGTCCGCAGGGCGAACCCGGAATGACGCCCTCACGAGCAGTGCGGAGCCGAGAGTCGCGCAATCATGAACAGCGACGACTTCCTCGCCCTCGCGCTGCGCAATCCGGTCAACGACCGAATTGCACAAGAGCTCTCCGCTCTCGCCTTGCCTGACGCCTGGATCGTCGCGGGCTGCCTGACGCAGACGGTGTGGAATACGCTGACCGGACGGCCGCTCGGTCACGGCATCAGCGATTACGACATCTTCTACTTCGATCCCGACACCTCGTGGGAGACCGAGGATGCCGTGATCCGGAAGGTGCAGGCGCGATTGTGCGGGCTTGATTCCAGGATCGAGATCCGCAATCAGGCGCGCGTGCACCTGTGGTATCCCGACAAGCACGGCCAGCCCTATCCCCCGCTGACGCGCTCGCGCGAGGGCATCGACCGGTTTCTCACCGTCAACACACAAGTCGGCATTCGTCCAAGCGGCAACGGTCACGAGATCTATGCGCCGAAAGGCTTCGACGACATCGCTGCGATGATCGTGCGGCCGAACCGCACCGCGAATTTTTCCGCCGCCAACTACACGGCCAAGGCGGCGCGCTGGAAAGCGCTGTGGCCTGAGATCACGGTGATCGCGGCGGAGGAATAGCCTGCAGCGATGTAGCGCGGTAGGGTGGGCAAAGTGTAGCGTGGCTACCATTCACGACCCGAATGAAGTCGGTGGGCACGGCCTCCCCTCCCCCTGCGGGTCAGGGCGATCGCATATGGCTGGAAATAGCTTCGGGCAGTCTTCCCTGCGGCCATCCTTCGAAACGTCCGCCTAACGCGGGCTCCTCAGGATGAGGCCTTTTTCGTGGTGGAATCGTTGACCCTCATGGTGAGGGCGCGGCAAAGCCGCGCGTCTCGAACCATGAGGCCCGCCCCTGCTTGACGCCATGTGCGATCGCCCTGCCCTGCGGGTGGCGGATGCAACGTCGAACGCGCCTTTGCCCACCCTACTGGCGCCAAATTCCCAGGCGTCATCGTCCGCGAAGGCGGACGAGCCACTGTGCTGCGGCTTTTGCAAACGCTGCGGTCGCTGAACACTGGATCCCCCGGTCAAGCCGGGCGATGACAGCGAGAATGGGATGCGGCGAGCCGGTCGAGTCCCAATCGCGCACCTACCGCACCACGCCGGACGTGAAGCCAGCCTTGCGGCGTGGTGGCTTGATTTCTTTCTTCAGGAAGCAATGGGCGTCCTTGCCGGCATAGCCGGGACGCGCGAAAGTCCAGACGCGGCACTTGTTGTCGCCGGTGCAGGCGGCCTTGCAGATGTCCTCCGCGTCAGCCGCCTTTTCGACCTTCTTGTCTTTTTCCTTGTCTTTATCGGCGGTCTTTTCGGCGCCTTTGGGCTCGGTGGTCTTGATCTCGAAGCTGCGATAGTCGCCGCCGGGACGGTCGATCGAGGTCTCGACCGCATCGTTCCTGATCTCAACCACGCCGGCGCCGCGCACGCCCGAGACGCAGCAATTGTCCGGTACACGCGGCGGCACGCTGTTCTTCAGCCAGCACACCGCCCCCGCTTCCATCACCGTCGGGTAGGTGAAGCTCCAGGCGCGGCAACGCCGGTCATGCTCGCACAGCAACGCGCAATCCGCGGGGTCGCCGGAGGAAATCGGCGCGCTCATATAGTCGCCGCCGGGCCGGTCGGAATAGGTTTGCGACAACGCCGAAGATGTGGGCGCGACAAAGAGCAGGCACGCCAGGAGCTTCAGGCATGCCGTGATGAAGCGCCCTGCGCCACTCCGCTGATGTGTCCGGCCCATTGCTTACGCTTGAGTTTCTCGAGCAGCCATTTGATCGCCACGAACCTGTATGGCGGATGAACGGGGCTGACACGTTTAGACACGTGCGGCGATCAGCACGGCAAGCCAGACTGCCGGTCAGGATGTTTATCTCCCCCTGGAATGGGCGGGCCGGCACGAGCGCCGGCAGGGCGATCAATGATCGATCTTGCTGAAGATGGCCCCCAGCCCTTCCCCTTTCAGAAGAAGGGAGCCGCAGCCGTCGTACAGCCCAGCATTGTCCTCAGCGTCAGAATGCGTACTCGGCATAGGCGGGCTCGACCGAACCCTGCCAGGAGCCGTTGAACTTCTCGAGCATCTCTTCGGCGGGCGAACGGCCGCAATCGATGATCTGGTCGAGCGGCTCAAGATAGCGGCTTTCGTCGCGGCCGAGATGGTCGATGCGGCCGCGCCGGCGCAGGCCGAGATGCGCCAGGGTCAGGCATTCCCTCGCGATCTCGAACACGTAGCGGTCGCGGATGCGCGCCTTGAAGCCGAGCCGTGGGACGTCATCGCGAAGGTGCTGGCGCTCGAACGCGCTCCAATCCTTGACGATGTCCCAGGCCGCATCGAGGCTCACATCATCATAGAGCAGCCCGACCCAGAAGGCCGGCAGCGCCGGCAGCCGTCCCCACGGCACGCCATCCGCCCCGCGCATCTCGAGGTACCGCTTGAGCCGCACCTCGGGAAAGATCGTCGAGAGATGATTGGCCCAATCCGACAAGGTCGGGCGCTCGCCCGGCATGGCCGGGTTCTTGCCCGCGAAGAAGTCGCGGAACGAGGTGCCGGAAACGTCGATGTAATCTTCCTCGCGTTTGACGAAATACATCGGCACGTCGAGTGCATAATCGACCCAGCGCTCGAAGCCCATGCCGTTCTCGAACGCCCAGGGGATCATGCCGGCGCGGGCGTTGTCGGTGTCGCGCCAGATCTCGGAGCGGAACGACAGAAAGCCGTTCGGCTTGCCTTCGGTGAACGGCGAGTTGGCGAACAGCGCGGTCGCAATCGGCTGCAGGGCGACCGAGACCCGCAGCTTCTTGACCATGTCGGCTTCCGAGGAAAAGTCGAGATTGGTCTGCACCGTGCAGGTCCGGTACATCATGTCGATGCCGTAGCGGCCGACCTTCGGCATGTAGCCGGTCATGATCTTGTAGCGGCCCTTGGGCATCACCGGGATCTCGGCGCGCGACCAGGACGGCGTCATGCCGAGACCGAGAAAGCCGATGCCGAGCGGCGTTGCGACCTCCCGCACTTGTGCGAGATGCGCCATCAGCTCCGCTTGCGTCTGGTGCACGTTCTCGACCGGTGCGCCGGAGAGCTCGAACTGGCCGCCAGGTTCGAGCGAGATCGCGCCGCCGCCGGTCACGTCATAGAGGCCGATGATATTGCCGCGTTCCATGATCGGCTCCCAGCCGAGCAGGAGCTTCATGCCTTCGAGCAGCGCGCTGATGCCGCGCGCGCCCTCGTAAGGCACCGGGCGATGGCCGTCGAGCGTGAACGGCGTCTTCTCGTGCTCAGTCCCGATCCGGAATGCGGATGGAGGTTTCACGCCGGCTTCCAGCCACGCGACGAGCTCGTCGCGGGATTGCAGCGGGGTCATATCGATCTGGTCACGCGCCATGCGGGTCCCGGTTCAGAAAAGCGCATCGATGATCGCGCGCGGTGACAGGAAAATCCGCGGCCCCCGCGGGGACCACGGACGTGGAGAACAATGGAGAGCTCATCGGGCCGACGCGCTTTCTCCGGCAGACAATTGTGGAGCCTGGCCGCAGGAGCAGCCGAGGCGGTCGAGCAGCGCACAGAGCTTGACGGCGTCCGCATCCGACAATTTCGAGCCGACATGCTTCTCGATCGCCGCCGAATACGCTGCCCACATCCGCTTCTGCAGCTCGCGCCCGGCCTCGGTAATCTCGATGAACTGGCCACGCTTGTCGATCTTGCATTCGCGCCGCACCGCTAGCCCCTCATCGACCAGCCGGTCAATCAGCCGCGAGGTCGAATATTGCGGGATCAGCATCTGCCGCTCCAGCTCCACCGGGCGCAGCTCGCCGGACGGTGCCCGCGACAATTCCAACAGCGCGTCATACCAGGCGAGCGGCGGAAAGCCCGCCTTTTTCAGGTCCTGCTCGACCGCGGCCAGCACCCGGCTCTGGACCCGCATCAGGCGGATCCAGGCGCCGGTCGCCTCGGTCGATGGTTTGCGTTTCATGGTCGGGCTCGCATCCTATCCCCACACCTTAGCGCACTGAATGCAGCTGCATCAATCTTGACTATTCCATGCATTTGCATTTAATTTCGGCGCCTCGCTTATCAACCAAAATCGTGAACACGGTTCTCACGGAGGAATCGCCGATGAAACTCTACTACTCCCCGGGCGCCTGCTCGCTGTCGCCCCATATCGCACTGCTTGAAGCAGGCCTTCCTTACGAACTGGTCAAGGTCGATCTTCGCGCCAAGAAACTGGAAAATGGCGACGATTACTGGAAGGTCAATCCGAAGGGCCAGGTCCCGGCGCTCGCGCTCGATAGCGGCGAACTGGTCACCGAAGGGCCGGTGATCGTGCAGACGATCGCGGACCGCGCCAAGGACAGGGCGCTTGCGCCCGCCCCGGGCAGCTCCGAACGTTACAAGCTCTTGGAATGGCTGAACTTCATCACCTCCGAGCTGCACAAGAATTTCAGCCCGCTATTCCAGCCGGCCTTTTCCGACGAGGTCAAGGCGTTCTTCAGGGACCGGCTGATGGGCAAGTTCAAATATGTCGACAGCCAGCTTGCCGGCCACGACTACCTCATGGGTAAGGACTTCACCGTCGCCGACGGCTACCTGTTCACGATGCTGGCCTGGGCGGAACGGATGAATTTCGACCTCGCCGGCCTGCCCAATCTTACCGCCTACAAGGCCCGCGTTGGCGCGCGGCCGAAGGTGCAGGAGGCGCTGGCCAAGGAAGGACTGCTGAAGGCCGCGTGAGTTCTGCGGACTCCCGCTTCTTACAAGCCGACGGCGGTGGTTCCCCTCCCGCCTTGCGGGCGATCGGGAAAAGCGCGACCGACGATCCCTCCCGCGGCCGTCCTTCGAGACTCTCGCCTCCGGCGAGCTCCTCGGGGACGACGCCTTATTTTGTCACAAAATAGCAGACCCTCATGGTGAGGGCGCGGCGAAGCCGCGCGTCTCGAACCATGAGGCCATGCCCCTGCTTGACGCCATAGGCGATAGCCCTCCCCGCAACGGGGAGGGGAGTTCGCGGTCATGCGGTGCTATCGAGCTCGCCTCACGCGCGCCGCGTCAAGCCGCCGCCTTCTTCGGCGGGAAGCGGCCATAGAAGGTCTCGCCCTTCTCTGCCATCTCCTCCAGCAACTTCGGGGGCGTGAAGCGCGGGCCGTATTTGGCTGCGAATTTGTGGCACAGCGCGACGAAGGTCTTGGTTCCCATGAAGTCGATATACGACAGCGTGCCGCCGGTGAACGGCGCGAAGCCGAACCCTAAGATCGAGCCGACATCCGCTTCGCGCATATCGGTGATGACATGGTCCTCGACCGTGCGCGCAGCTTCGACCGCCTGCACCACCAGGAAGCGCTGCTTCAGTTCCTCGACATCGAGCGTATCGGGATCGAGGTGCTTGGGCTGCAGCTTCGGCAGCTCCGGCCACAGGCTCTTCTGGCCCTTGCCCTTCTCGGGATAGTCGTAAAAGCCCTTGCCGTTCTTGCGGCCGAAGCGGCCCAGCTTCTCGACCAGCTCGACCATCAGCTTCTTGTGGTCCTGGTTGATCGCGTTCGCGCCGAGATCAGCCTCGGTCGCCTTCATGATCTTCAGGCCGAGATCGAGCGCGACCTCGTCCGACAGTGACAGCGGACCAACCGGCATGCCCGCCATCTTGGCGGCGTTCTCGATCATGGCCGGCGGCACGCCCTCCAGGAACATCTCGTTGCCTTCGGCGATGTAGCGCATCACGCAGCGGTTGGCGAAGAAGCCGCGGGAGTCGTTGACCACGATCGGCGTCTTGCCGATGACGCGGACATAATCCAGCGCGGTCGCCAGCGCGACGTCGCCGGTATTCTTGCCTACGATGATCTCGACCAGCATCATCTTCTCGACCGGCGAGAAGAAGTGAATGCCGATGAAGCGGCCCTGGTCCTTGAACTCCTCGGCCAGCGAGTTGATCGGCAGGGTCGAGGTGTTGGAAGCGAAGATCGCGCCTTCTTTCAGCAGCGGCTGCGCCTTGGCGTAGGTCTCGGCCTTGACCTTGCGGTCCTCGAACACGGCCTCGATCACGAGATCGCAATCCTTCAGCACCGCGTAATCGGCCGTCGCTGTGATCCGGCCCAGGATGGCCTCGGCCTCGCCCGGCTTGGCGCGGCCCTTCTTGACGAGATCATCGATAACGCTCTTCGCATGCGCCTTGCCCTTGTCGGCGCTCTCCTGGTCGCGATCGATCAGCACGACCTCAAGCCCGGCGCGGGCCGAGACATAGCCGACGGAGGCGCCCATGAATCCGGCGCCGATCACGGCGAGCTTCTTGATCTTGGTCGGCGCCACGCCTGCCGGCCGGCGCGCGCCCTTGTTCAATTCCTGCATCGACAGGAACAGGCTGCGGATCATTGCCGCCGCTTCCTTCGAACGCAGGATGTGGGCGAAGTAACGCGACTCGACGCGCAGTGCGGCGTCGATGGGCAGCTGCAGGCCTTCATACACGCAGCTCATGATCGCGCGCGCGGCCGGATAGTTGTCGTAGGTCTCGCGGCGATAGATCGCGTTGCCGGCCGGGAACATCATCATGCCCGCCTTGGAGAACACGGGACCGCCGGGCAGCTTAAAGCCCTTTTCGTCCCAGGGCTGAACAGCCTTGCCGCCACCCTTGATCCAATCCTTCGCCGCCTTGATGAGATCGGCGGCCGGCACGACCGCGTCGACCAGCTTCAGGGCCTTGGCCTTGTCGAGCGTGAGCGCCTCGCCTTTCAGAAGCAGGTTCATCGCGTCCTGCGGCTGCACGATGCGCGGCACGCGCTGGGTGCCGCCAGCGCCCGGAAACAGGCCGACCTTGATCTCGGGCAGGCCGAGCCGGGTCTTCGGGTTCTCAGCCGCAACGCGATAATGGCATGACAGGGTCAGCTCGAAGCCGCCGCCAAGCGCAAGCCCGTTGATCGCGGCGACCCACGGCTTACCCGAAGTTTCCATGGCGCGATAGATCAGCGAAAAGCGGCGGCTGTTATCGAACAGCATCTGGTTGGCCGCTTCCTCGCCCTTGCTCTTCAGCAGATCGACATAGGCGCGGTTCATGCCTTCCAGCATCGACAGATCGGCGCCGGCGCAGAACGCCTCCTTGGCCGAGGTGATGACGACGCCCTTGATCGCCGCGTCCGCGGTGGTGTCCTTGACGATGGTCTCGAGCTCGATCGCCGAGGTCTCGTCCAGCACGTTCATCGAACGTCCGGGAATATCCCAGGTGACGAGCGCAATGCCGTCGGCGTCGGTCTCGACTTTGAAATTCTTGAAGGCCATTTGGTGCTCCCAGATATGAGAAGGGCGCGCTGGTACAGCATCAGCCCGGGGGGAAATTCCTCTCCCCTCCCCCTTGCGGGGAGGGGTTGGGGGTGGGGGTCCTCACGGGCAGAGGAGCGCTTGGCACCCCCCTCCCCGACCCTCCCCCGCAAGGGGGAGGGAGCCCACCGTCACACCCGCTCGATGATGGTCGCGGTGCCCATGCCGCCGCCGATGCACAGCGTGACCAGCGCGGTTGCCTTGTTGGTGCGCTCCAATTCGTCGAGTACGGTACCGAGGATCATCGCGCCGGTCGCGCCGAGCGGATGGCCGAGCGCGATGGCGCCGCCGTTGACGTTGATCTTCGAATTGTCGATCTCGAACGCCTGGATGTAGCGCAGCACCACTGAAGCAAAGGCCTCGTTGAGCTCGAACAGGTCGATGTCCGACGTCTTCATGCCGGACCGCTCGAACAGCTTGTTGGTGACGTCGACCGGGCCGGTCAGCATCATCGCCGGCTCCGAGCCGATATTGGCGAAGGCACGGATCTTGGCGCGCGCCTTCAGGCCATATTTCGCCCCCGCCTCCTTGCTGCCGAGCAGCACGGCGCCGGCGCCGTCGACGATGCCCGATGAGTTGCCGGCATGATGCACGTAGTTGACGCGCTCGATCTCCGGATGGGACTGGATCGCGACCGCGTCGAAGCCGCCCATCTGCGCCATCTGCACGAATGACGGCTGCAGCTGCGCCAAGGTCTGCATCGTGGTCGAGGGGCGCATGTGCTCGTCCTTGGCGAGGATCGTGAGCCCGTTGATATCCTTCACCGGCACCACTGACTTGTCGAACCGGCCCTCATCCCAGGCCTTGGCCGCGCGCTGCTGGCTCTGCACCGCATAGGCATCCACGTCGTCGCGCGAGAAGCCGTATTTGGTGGCGATCAGGTCGGCCGAGACGCCCTGCGGCATGAAATAGGCGGGCACCGCGATGGAGGGGTCCATTGGCCAGGCGCCGCCGGAGGCGCCGATGCCGACGCGGCTCATGGATTCGGCGCCGCCGCCGATCACGAGATCATGCTGGCCACTCATGATCTGCGCGGCGGCGAAGTTCACGGCATCGAGGCCGGAGGCACAGAAGCGGCTGATCTGCACGCCCGGCACTGCGTCGCCGAGCCCTGCGTTGAGCGCGGCGAAACGAGCGATGTCGGAGCCGGCCTCGCCCACCGGGTCCACGACGCCGAGCACGACGTCATCGACACAATCCTCCGGCAGGTTGTTGCGCTCCTTCAATGCCTTCAGCGGCACGCTGGCGAGCCCCAGCGCCGTGACCTCATGCAACGCGCCGTCCGGCTTGCCACGGCCGCGCGGGGTGCGAACGTGGTCGTAGATATAGGCCTCAGGCATCACGCCCTCCTGATATTATGATGATCGTCATTTATAGCAGACTTTACGGCGGACTGGCTCCGGCAGACCGGCATGGCAGGCCAGCCAAACCGGCCCTCAGTCCGTCAGAACGCCTCCGCCGGAAGCTCCATGATGGTCGCGCAGCCGGACTGAATCCGCGCCAGATGCGCTGCCGTTTCCGGCAGCACGCGCTCCATGAAGAAGCGGCCGGTGGTGAGCTTGGTGGACAGATATGCGGTCGTGCCCGAGGCCGCAATCTTGTCTTGCGCGACCTTGGCCATCTTCGCCCACATATAGGCGAAGGTGACGAGGCCGAAGAGATGAAGATAATCGGTGGCCGCCGCGCCTGCATTGTCCGGCTTGGTCATCGCGTTCTGCATCAGCCAGGTCGTCGCCTGCTGCAGATGCCCGAGCGCGGTCGAGAGCGGCGCGACGAACGGCTGCATCGCCTCGTCGGCGCCATGCTCCCTGGCGAAGGAGCCGACCTCGGCGAAGAACGCCATCACCGCGCGGCCGCCGTCGCGCGGCAACTTGCGGCCGACAAGATCGAGCGCCTGAATGCCGTTGGCGCCCTCGTAGATCATCGCGATGCGCGCATCACGGACGAACTGCTCCATGCCGTGCTCGGCGATGTAACCATGACCACCGAACATCTGCTGCGCCTGCACCGCATTGGCAAAGCCCATGTCGGTCATGTAGCCCTTCATGACCGGGGTCATCAGGCCCATGTGGTCGTCGGCGGCCTGGCGGTCCTTCGGATCCTGCGAGCGATGCGCGACGTCGCTCTTCAGCGACGTCCAGATCACCATCGCACGTGCCGCCTCGTTGAAGGCGCGGATGGTCAGCAGCGTGCGGCGCACGTCCGGATGCACGATGATCGGATCCGCCGGCTTGTCGGCAGCTTTCGCGCCGGTGAGCGAGCGGCCCTGGATGCGTTCGCGCGCATAGGCCGCAGCGTTCTGATAGGCGACCTCCGACTGCGCAAGACCCTGGACGGCGACGCCGAGCCGGGCCTCGTTCATCATCACGAACATGCCCTGCATGCCCTTGTTCTCTTCACCGATCAGCCAGCCGGTGGCGTTGTCGTAGTTCATCACACAGGTCGAATTGCCGTGGATGCCCATCTTGTGCTCGATCGAGCCGCAGGCGACGCCGTTACGCGCGCCCACCGATCCATCGGGATTGACCAGGAATTTCGGCACGACGAACAGCGAGACGCCCTTGATGCCGGCGGGCGCGCCTTCGATGCGGGCGAGCACCAGATGGATGATGTTGTCCGCCAAGTCATGCTCACCGGCGGAGATGAAGATCTTGGTGCCCGTGATCTTGAAGCTGCCGTCGGCCTGGCGCACCGCCTTGGTGCGGAGCAGACCGAGATCGGTGCCGCAATGCGGCTCCGTCAGGTTCATGGTGCCGGTCCATTCGCCCGCCACCATCTTCGGCACATAGGTCTTCTTCTGCTCCTCGTTGCCATGCACGATCAGCGCTGCGGTCGCGCCCATGGTGAGGCCGCCATACATCGAGAAGGCCATGTTGGCGGAGCACTGGAATTCGTTGACGGCCTGGCTCAAGGTCACCGGCAGGCCCTGGCCGCCATACTCCGTCGGGGCGGAAAGCCCGAGCCAGCCGCCTTCGGCGACCTGCTTGTAGGCGTCCTTGAAGCCCTTCGGCGTGGTGACGCTGCCGTCGTCATGGCGCTTGCAGCCTTCGCTGTCGCCGCTGCGATTGAGCGGCTGCAGCACTTCTTCCGCGAGCTTGGCGGCCTCGCCGATGATCGCATCGCGGACGTCTGCCGAAGCGTCGGAGAAGCCGGGCAGATTGTCATAACGGTCGATCTGGAAAACGTCGTTGAGCAGGAAGCTCACATCGTCCACGGGGGCTTTGTAGATCGGCATCTCTGGGTCTCCGACAGGCGGGCTATGGCGGGCTTCAGTTGGTTTCGGATGCTGCGATTATGGATGGCCGGCAGCAGACTGTAGCGATTTCAGGCTGAGAGCGGCAGCCGTTGCTTTGTGGTGCTTTGGCGCAGTCACGCCTTTTGCGCGTTCTGCAATTGCTCTCCCATCAGGCGGTGCAACAAGTTGATCGCCTTCAAGGGGCGGACCATCACCTTGAAATGGGTGATGCGATCATCGGCGTCGAAGGTGATGATGTCGACGCCGTTGAGTTTGACGCCCTCGATCTCATTCTCGAATTCGAGCACCGCTCCGGTCGCGCTGCGCCATTCGCCGACATAGGTGAAGCCGGGGCCGCCTAAGACTTTCTCAGCACTCGTCAGATATTTGAACGTGATGTCGCGTCCGCGCTGGGGCGTATGGACGACCGGACTCTCGAACACCGCGTCCGGATGCAGCAATTCCCACAGCGCGCTCGCGTCGTGAGACTTCATGTAGCCGTACCATTTCGCAAGGCCGGTCGTTGTCATGTGGCGTCTCCTCGAGACGGCGCGCGCCAAAAGCGCTGCCACCCATATGCACATTGACGCATATGCGCCGTTGTGCATAATGTCAAGCGTGCAGCCGGGTGGGACGCGATCAGAAAAAAGGGAGCAGTTTCCGGCCATGGCTCTTGGCGACGCCATCCTCGCATGCCTGACCGAACATCCGATGACGGGCTATGAGCTCGCCAAGACGTTCGATTCCTCGATCGGATTTTTCTGGAAGACCGACCACCAGCAGATCTATCGCGAGCTCTCGCGCTTGCGCGACCGTGGTTACATCCAGGGCCGCGAGGTGGTGCAGACGGGAAAGCCGAACAAGCTGGTCTATACGCTTACCCCCGAGGGCCGCACCGCGTTCCGGCACTGGGCGGCGCGGCCGAGCACGCCGGCCTCGATCAAGGATGATCTCTTGATCCGGCTCTATGCACTCGGCGCCGCCGATGTCGAGCCGTTGCGCGCTGATCTGATGGCGCGCCTGGAGCACCATCGCGATCGCGCCGATCGCTACGACCGCATCCTGAAGAAGCGCTTTCCCGACGGCACGGCTGCGCCGTCCGATCTCGGCAAGCTTCTGAACCTTCGGCTCGGGCTGCGCCATGAGCGCATGGTCGCCGAGTGGTGCGAAGAGGCGATCACTGCCCTGTCTGCGATTGCGAGCGCCGTGGTGCCGCTCGATCCGGATGCGCGCAAAACCACGGGTTAAGCTATTTCCGCGTGCGGCTGCGAACTTTTAGCGAGGCAGGGCCGCCGGACTTAACGCGTTATTTACCGTAAAAGTCAAATGTCTGGAACTGGAGCAGACGACCTTCGTGGATTCCGATCATCTTGACGCCGGGACGCGTGGGGAGGCTGGAGGCGCTGGGTGGAGCGCCGGTAGCGGAACCGGACGAGAGCATGAATTCGCGCGTATCGTGGAGTAGTGAGGGCATCGACCCGTCCGTTCGTGAAAGGGCCGAAGCCGCGGCGCAACGCGCCGGCCTGTCGCTCAACGACTGGATCAACTCGACACTTGGTGCATCCGCACCGCCGGATTTCCGCCGCCCGCAGGACCCTCGCGCGATCGCAACGGCACGCGAAACCCGCGAGCGTGAGACCCGCGAGGTCGCCGACATCCACCAGCGGCTCGACTCGATCGCGCGGCAGATCGAGCAGATGTCACGTCCTGCCGCCCGCAAGGACAATCTGCGCGACGAGCAAGGGGTCGCACGACAGCTCAACGACGCGATCTCGCGGCTCGATGCGCGGCTGTCGCAGATTTCGACGCCGCTGCGCAAGCCGGCGACGGAGGAACATTATCAGGGCCCTGACGGCGTCGAGCGCGCGGCTGCGCAGCTCTATCGCCATCCGATGCCGCTGAGCCCGGCCTCGCTCGATATGGCGGTGGCCGAGATCAGCGCCCGGCAGAGCGAGCTCGATAATGCGTCGGCTTCGCCGCGCTCGCTCCCACCGCATCATGCGCCCCCCACCGCGCCGGTGATGGCTCCCGCTGCGGCCCCGGTGATGACGCCAGCTGTGGCCCCCTCGCCGGCCCCGGACTATTCCTCGCTCGAACGCCAGCTTCTGAAGATCACCAGCCAGATCGAGGCACTGCAGCGCCCCGACGATGGCCTCGAGCAATCGATCGCAGCGTTTCGCAACGAACTTGCCGAGATCCGCCATGCCATCACCGAGGCGATGCCGCGGCAGGCGATCGAGACCATCGAGAACGAGATCCGCTCGCTGTCGCGCCGCATCGATGAGAACCGGCAGAGCGGCGTCGACGGCCAGGCGCTTGCGGGCATCGAACGGACGCTCAAGGACATCCGCGAGGTGGTCGGCTCGCTCACGCCGGCCGAGCAGCTGACCGGCTATGCCGAGGCGATCCACAATCTCGGCGCCAAGCTCGATCTGATCCTGCGCACCAATGACGATCCCGCGACCGTGCAGCAGCTGGAGAGCGCGATCGCCGCTCTGCGCGCCATCGTCGCCAATATCGCCTCCAATGATGCACTGGAGCGTCTGTCGGAAGATCTGAGGCTGTTGTCCTCCAAGGTCGATCAGGTGACCGAGGCGCGCGACAACCGCGATTCCTTTGCCGCGCTTGAACAACGCATCGCAGCCCTTACCGCGACCCTCGAAAGCCGCGAGCGGACAGCGGCTCCCGCGGAGAACACGGCACAGATCGAAGAAGCGTTGCGCGGGCTGTCCGACCGGATCGACCGCCTGCAGGTCGGCAGCGACAGCGCATCGGCCCTTACGCATCTCGAACAGCGCATCTCGTATCTCTTGGAGCGCCTGGAGGCCGCGAACGATCCGCGCAGCGGCAACATGTCCCGCGTCGAGAACGGGCTCCAGGACATCCTGCGCTATCTCGAGCGCCAGCAGGCGACGTTTGCGGCCCTTTCCGAAGCAAGGTCGCAGCGCAGCGAGGCTGCATCGGACAATGGACTGATCGACCTGGTCAAGCGCGAGCTGTCCGATCTCCGCTTCAGCCAGACCGAGACCGACCGCCACACCCAGGGTTCGTTGGAAGCGGTTCACAACACGCTCGGTCATGTGGTGGATCGGCTGGCGACGATCGAAGGCGATCTGCGCAACGTGCGTGCGGCTCCCGCGCAACCAGCATCGCCGCCGCTGGTGCCGCAAATGGCGGCGCCCGAGCCGCAGGCGGATGGGTACAAGCCGGCGTCCTTCGAACGTGGCAAACCGGAGTCCTACCGGCCGGAACTGCCAAACCCGGCGGCGCAGACCGGTGCGCTGGATGCGAACGAGACTGCGCGGCAGGGTGCAAACCAAGCGATCTTTGCCGCGGCGCCGCGCGATTTCCACGCGGCCGCTGCGCCCGCCTCCGCCCTCACGCCGCCGATTCCGCCCAAGGCGATCGCCGATATCCTGGAGCCGCATACGGCGCAGGCGCCGCGTCCTGCGGCCATGCTGCCCGAACTGCCGCCGGATCATCCCCTGGAGCCGGGCACGCGGCCTCCCGGTCGGACATCACCAGCCGAACGCATTGCGGCCTCGGAAAGCGCGCTCGGCGATCTTCCGGTCGGCAAGCGCGAACCGGTCTCGACCTCGAGCTTCATCGCTGCGGCGCGCCGCGCAGCGCAAGCCGCTGCCGCTCAGCCGGCCGAGAGCAAAAAGCCCGCCGAGAAGAAGAAAAAGGACAAGGTCAAGGAGGCCGCCAAGCCGGCGCCGAAGGCGAAGGAGCAGGCGGCCGTCATCGTCGGCCCGGAGGTCGAGGAGGAAGCCTCCACGCTCGGCGCCAAGATCCGCTCGCTCCTCGTCGGGGCCAGCGTCGTCGTGATCGTGCTCGGCACCTTCAAGCTCGCCATGTCGCTGCTCGACAGCGGCAGCACACCGCCGCCGGCTCCCCCGATCGAAAGCCAAACCCAGAGCCAGAACGAGGCACAGCCGCCGCGGATGCCGCCAGCCGCGCTGGCGAGGCCTGCCGCGCCGGACCAGACGACCCCGTCGCTGACGTCACCCACTCCCATCGACCGGCAGTCCTATAATCGCGCAATGCCGAGCGAGGCAGAGACGATCGCGATGCTGGCGATCCCGCAGGATCAGGACAAATCCGCGGCCCCGCCGCCCGCGGCAAGCGACATCACCGGCACGATCCCGACGGCCGGCAATGGCCAGGGCCTCGGCACGATCCAGGTGCCGCCGACCGAGCGGCTGCCGGACACGATCGGCGGTCCCGTGCTGCGCAACGCCGCCCTGAAGGGCGATCCGGCCGCGGCCTACGAGGTCGCCGTGCGGTTTGCCGAAGGCAAGGGCGTGCCGTCGAATTTCGACGAGTCCGCGAAGTGGTATGACCGCGCAGCGCAGGCCGGACTGATCCCGGCGGTCTTCCGGCTCGGCACCCTCTACGAGAAGGGCCTTGGCGTGAAGAAGGATGTCGACATCGCGCGCCGCTATTACGTGGTTGCTGCCGAGCGCGGCAACGCCAAGGCGATGCACAATCTTGCGGTGCTGGACGCCGATGGCGGCGGCAAGGGCGCAAACTACAAGAGTGCCTCGCAATGGTTCCGGAAAGCCGCCGAGCGTGGCGTCGCCGACAGCCAGTTCAATCTCGGTATCCTCTATGCCCGCGGCATCGGCGTGGAGCAGAACCTCGCCGAATCCTACAAATGGTTCAGCCTGGCGGCCGCACAGGGCGATGCCGATGCCGGCCGCAAACGCGACGATGTCGCAAAGCGCCTCGACCCGCAGTCGCTGGCTGCCGCAAAGCTGGCCATCCAGACCTTCACCGCCGAGCCGCAGCCGGATGATGCAGTCAATGTGCCTGCACCTGCCGGCGGCTGGGATGCCCCGCCTGCGCAGACGACCACCAAGCCTGCGGCCAAGGCAACCCCCGCCAAGCATGTGACGACGACGGCAGCCGCTTCGCGTTGATTTCCGGCGTGAGCACAAAGCCGGCGATGTCATCCATTGTCCTCGCCCGGAGACAATCCGGGCTGGGGCTTGTTCGTACGTGAGACCATCCGCGCCTGCCCTTGCACATGCGCGAAGCGCGAGCGCTGGATGAACCTCGCGCTGCGGCCGGCGTCACAAATGTGATGGCCGCCGCCGTACGTCTCTCCATCTTTGATTAGGCCGGAAGAGGAATCCCCGACCTCGCGGCAAAAAAGCCGCAAGGGGGGGATTTCATGTCCCGCCGCCTGCGCATTTCGGCTATTCAAGGAGCACAAGAGTCACGCGCGTGAGCGGCGGGCTGCTCGCGCGAAAAGAGCCACGAGTCCCGACCACGAGCTGACGCGCGTGCAGATCTATCTCCCGATCGCCGATATCCCGGTCAACATCTTCCTGCTGCTCGCCATGGGCGCGGCGGTCGGCTTCGTCTCCGGCATGTTCGGCATCGGCGGCGGCTTCCTGATGACCCCGCTCTTGATCTTCGTCGGCATCACACCGGGCGTTGCCGTCGCCTCGGTGTCCAGCCACATCGCCGCATCATCCTTTTCCGGCGCGCTCTCCTATTGGCGGCGGCGGGCGATCGATCCGTCACTGGCCTCGGTGCTCCTGGTCGGCGGCGCGATCGGCACAGCGCTCGGGGTCTCCACCTTCACGCTGTTGCGCGCCCTCGGCCAACTCGACCTGATGATCGCGCTTTCCTATGTCGCTCTGCTCACATCGGTCGGCGGGGTGATGGTCTGGGAGGGCGTGCGTGCCTTGCTGCGCACGCGCCGCGGCGAGTTCGTCGCGGTACGACGGCCGGGCAGCCATGTCTGGATCCACGGGCTGCCCCTGAAGATGCGGTTCAAGCGCTCCAAGATCTATGTCTCGGTCATTCCCGTCATCGTCATCGGCGTCATCATCGGCTTTCTCGGCGCGGTAATGGGCATCGGCGGCGGCTTCATCCTGGTGCCGCTCCTGATCTATCTGCTGCGGGTGCCGACCTCGACCGTGATCGGCACCTCGATGGTGCTCACGCTCGCGACCATGCTCATCGCAACCATGCTGCACGCAATCAGCAATCATCTGGTCGATGCCGTGCTGGCCCTGATCCTGATGGTCGGCGGCGTCACCGGCGCGCAATTCGGAGCCCGCGCCGGCCAGATGATCCGCAGCGAGCAACTGCGTCTGCTGCTCGGGCTGTTGATTCTCGCGGTCGGTATCCGCTTTGCGGTTGAACTCGTGATCCGCCCCGAAGACCTGTTCACGATCCGCGAGACGGGAGTGAGCGAATGAGTGCGCGCCGGCTCATTGCAGGCATGGCGATGGCCTTCGCGCTCAGTGCCACTGCTCCTGCACGAGCCGAGCGACTGATCGTCTCGGTGTCGAATCACCGGGTCACCGTGACGCCGAACTACGCCGGCGAGGAGCTGGTGCTGTTCGGCTCGGTCGAAAAGGATGCGCAAACGCCGTCGATGCGGGCGAGCTACGATCTGGTCGTGACCGTGCTCGGACCGCGCGCCGACATGGTGACGCGGCGCAAGGAACGCAAATTCGGCATCTGGATCAACACCGACTCGCGGCAGTTTCTGAAAGTCCCTGGCTATCTCGCGCTGTTCGCCAACCGGTCTTTCGAGGCGATCGCGCCGCCCGAGGTGCAGCGACGGCAGCAGCTTGGACTCAACAATGTGCTGCTGACCCAGCGGGTGGGTCCGGATTATGCCGACGTGGTACCGAACGATGCCTTCCGCAGCGCTTTCGTGCGGCTGCAGTCGCAGCATGGCCTCTATCGCGAGGATACTTCGGCCGTTACCTTCCTGACGCCGACCTTGTTCCGAACCGGCATTCCGCTGCCGGCCGCCGTGCCGATCGGCACCTATGAGGTGGAGATCAAGCTGTTCGCCAACGGCACTTTCATCAGCAAGACCGAAACCGCGTTCGAAATCGTCAAGATCGGCTTCGAACAGTTCGTGGCGACCACGGCGCGGCAAAATGGCTTGATTTATGGCCTCGTCACGACAGCCATGGCGCTGATGACCGGATGGATGGCGTCGATCGTATTCAGGCGCGATTGATCCTGTCCATCGTTGCCAGCGAGGCTTCGTCGCTGACGCTCCTCGACATGACGGAATCGACCACTACACCTCGATCGCGGTCCGCACCCCCGGCTCCAGCAGCTTCAACCGCGGGCCGAAGCCGAGTGCATCGAAGGTGGCTCGCAGGTCCTGCGCGCTCTGCCGGAAATGCGCCCAGCCGTCGGTGTGAACGGGCACGATCAGCGCGTCGGGAAAGACGCGTGCCGTCTCGATCGTGTCGTTGGTATCCATCGTCAGATGAAACGGCCCGCGGGTCTGCGCCGCGCCCGCGAACGGCAGCACCACACCCGCCTTGAAGCGACGCGCGACTTCGGCAACTCCGTCATAGAACACCGTGTCGCCGCTGACATAGATCGGTGCGCTCTGCTGCGGCTGCAGCACGAAGCCGATGACGTCGCCGGCGAACGGCTCGATACCGGCCGGACCGTGACGCGCTGGCGTCGCGGTGACCGTCAGCGTCTTGCCCTCCTTGGTGAGTTGCGTCGTTGCCCAGGGCGCAAGCCCCTCCGCATGACCTTCCAGCCGCTTGGCGCCGATCTCCGTGGTCAGCACCCGGGCTGCTCGCCTGAGAAAATCGCGGCCACCATGATCGAGATTGTCCGAATGCTGGTCATGGCTCAACAGCACCGCATCGATCTCACCGACCGTATCAGGCCCGAGCGCCGGACCGATCAGCTTCTCCAGCTTCACGTGAGGCAGTTGATAACTGCCCGGCTGGTCGAAGGTCGGATCGGTGAGAAGGCGAAAGCCGTCGATCTCGATCAAGGCGGTCGGGCCGCCGATCAGCGTGATGGAAAGGTTCATGCTTTGACTCCCACAGCTTGGACCGCCCGAGCCGGCGCGCGCGTCACCAGATAGATGCCGAGCGCGACGGGAACGACGCCGAACAGATCCTGCAACGCGACGTGCTCCCCGAGCACGAGGAAGGCGAAGATCATCGCCAGGGGCGGCATCAGGAAGTGATAGGCGCTGGCGGCGATCGCGCCACACACTTTCAGGAGATGGAACCACAGCACATAGGCGAGGATTGATCCGCCGAAGACGAGGAAGGCGAAAGCGCCGATCAGCTGCGGGTTCAGCGTGACCGCATCCGCGCTGGAAAAGGCATACGCAAACGGCCACAGCACGATGCCGGCCGAAAGGTTCTGAATGCCGTTGCCGATCCACAGGCTTCCCTTCGGCGCGAGCTGCTTGAACAGGATGGTGCCGGATACGATCGAGGCCAGCGCAGCCAAAGTGTAGAGGATGCCGTCAAGCTGGTCGGTGCCGACCGACATCCGGTGCCAGACGATCATGCCGACGCCGACGATGCCGAGCGTGAGGCCTGCGACCTTGCGCCAGGTGAGTGCCTCGCCGAGCAACAGTGCGGCGAATACAGCGGTGAACACTGGATTGGCCGATACGATGAGGCCGCCGAGCCCGGCCGAGACCGTCTTCAGGCCGGTATAGCCGAGACCGAGATAGAGCGCGTTGTTGGCGATGCCGATCACGGCGAACACGATCGCATCGCGCCAGGACATCGCCCAGGCGTCGCGGCGGATGGCCGAAACCACCAGAATCAAGATGCCGGCCAGAGAGAACCGCGCGGCCAGCAGCAGCAGCGGCGGGCAATAGGTCACGCCGATCTTGCCGGCGACGAAGGCAAAGCTCCAGAGCAGGCAGAACAGGCCGATCTCGACCGGCAGGTAATTCAACCCAGAGCGCGAGATGGGAACCGAGGGGGCAAGCGACACCGGCATTCTCCTTTACCCACCCATGTACGGCCGCCGCTTCCCATTTGGAAATTAAATGATAAACTTAACTCCAGTGGTTTTTTGAATGGGGCAGATATGCTCGATCTCGACCTGCTTCGCAGCTTCGTCTCGGTGGTGGAAGCCGGCGGCTTCACCCGGGCGAGCGAGCGCGTCCACCGCACCCAATCGACCGTCAGCCAGCAGATCAAACGCCTGGAGGAGGATCTCGGCCAGATCCTGCTCAACCGCAACGGCAAGGACGTCACCCCGACCGAAGCCGGCGAACGGCTGCTGTCCTACGCGCGGCGGCTGCTGGCGCTGGCCGAAGAGGCCCGCGACGTGGTCGGGCGGCCGGGGGCCGATGGCGCGGTGAAGCTCGGCATCCCCGAGGATTTCGCCGCCTACCGGTTGGCGAGGCTGCTGGCCTCGTTTTCCCGCGCGCATCCTCACCTGCGGCTCGACGTACGGGCCGACCAGAGCCTCTATCTGAAACGCGATCTCGAGCGCGGCGATCTCGATCTCGCGCTGCTCAAGCGCAGCGCCGACGACGAAAGGGCGGCGATCGCGGCCTGGCCGGAAGAGGTCTACTGGGTGACGAGCAAGGGCCACCCGGTCGACCTCGACAGCCCGTCGCTGCCGCTGATTGGGTTCCCGCCCGGCTGCCTTTATCGCAGGCGCGCCATCCACGCGCTCGAAACCGCCGGCCGCGCCTGGCACATGGCCTATACGTCGTCGAGCTTGGCCGGCATCCAGGCCGCGGTCGCCGCCGGTCTCGGCTTGGGCATTCTCAGCGACATGTCGGTGCAAGCCGACCATCGCGTGCTCACCACCAAGGAAGGCTTCGCGCCGATCGAGCACACCGAACTCGCGCTGGTCGCCTCGCCCGATGCGAGCTCGGCGACCTTGCGTTTGGCTGAGCGGCTGGCGGAGTTCTGCGACAAGGCCCAGGCCAAGGCGGCGTAGGCCGTTGCCGACGATCGCGAGCGTCGCGCCCCACGGACAGTAAGTTCCCTCTCCCGCTTGCGGGGGAGGGTTAGGGAGGGGGCCGTCACACGAGCGGTGCTGGTGGCGCCCCCACTCCGACTCTCCCCCGCAAGCGGGGGAGAGGGCGCACCGGATTCGCGGGCGCTTACGATAAACCCTAATTCTAATAGCACCGCGCCGCGGCGATGCTGTGCAGCCTGGTGTCGCCGAGCACATGGGCGATGAAGGATCGCTTCGGAAAAATCTTTGCAAATGCCGCGTCGCGCACGCTCAGGCCGCCGGCATAGGCGCCGAAGGCCGGCATCACCGCGCGCTCGCCGTCGGAGACGAAGCAACGCCGCTCCACGCTGCGCGCCCGGGTCGCCACGCGTGCCTTGGGATGCAGGTGCCCCGCGATCTCGCCTCGCGCGCCGGTCGGCTCGTGGCGGAAGGTCACTGCGCCGATCGCGATTTCATCCGCCACACTGCCGCCGACATCGCGCGGCGAAGGATCGTGATTACCCGCAATCCAGAGCCAGTCGCGCCCGACCTGCAGATCGGCGATCGAGGCGCGGTCATCACCCGATAGCCGCATGTGCGCATCGCGATCATGAAAGCTGTCGCCGAGTGCGATCACGAGCTTCGGATTGTAGCGCGCAATCGCGCCAGCGAGCCGCGCGAGAGTGGCTGCGGTGTCGAAGGGCGGAAGCAAAGTGCCGCGCGCGGCGTAGCTTGAGCCTTTCTCCAGATGCAAATCGGAAACGACGAGCAGCCGCTCGTCGTCCCACCACAAGGCGCCGGAGAGATCGGCGAGCAGCGAGACGCCAGCGACATCCACTCTGCCGGAGGAAACAACCGGTCGAACCACAGAGTTCGTCATGGCCGGGCTTGGCCCGGCCATCCACGTCTTTGCTCGGCAAAGAAAGACGTGGATGCCCGGCACAAGGCCGGGCATGACGATGTGGATGAATTATCGCCCCGCAACTTCATTGTTCCCTGCCGTGCTTCTCCAACGGCTCTTTCGTGCCGCGAAGCGACGCTTGGAGCAATGCGTTTACCCCATCGCTTCCCTGACCAGTTCGTCGGCGGCTTCGGCCAGGAGCTCGTCGGCCGCCTCGCCATAGACCGACTCCCGGCCGATTTCCAGCATCACCGGCACTGCGAGCGGCGAAACGTGATCGAGTTCCCGATGGGTGATTCGCCCCTCGATGCGTTTGAGCATATCACCAAGCCGGCGCAGGTCGAGCAAGCCCGTCGCGGCATCGGCGCGCGCAGCCCGCAGCAGCACGTGATCCGGCTGATGCTTGCGCAGCACGTCATAGACGAGATCGGTCGAGAACAGCACCTGGCGTCGCGTCTTCTCCTCCGTGGTGGAGCGGCGCGCGATCAGGCCGGAAATGATCGCACACGATCGAAACGTGCGCTTCATGAGCGCCGATTCGGCAAGCCAGGCTTCGAGATCGTCGCCCAGCATGTCCGGATCGAACAAAGCGGCGAGATCGAGTCGGCCGTCGCGAACCATCAGCGACATGTCACCGAGCCCCCAGACCGCAAGCGCATATTCGTTGGCGACGAAGCCGAGCGGACGCACCCGCGCCCGCTCCAGCCGACGCGTCAGCAACATGCCGAGCGTCTGATGCGCGAGCCGGCCTTCGAAGGGATAGCAGACCAGGTAGTGCTTGTTGCCGCGTGGAAAGGTCTCGACCAGGAGCTCGCGTCGCGCCGGCACGCGCGAGACATCCTTCTGCAGCGAGAGCCAGTCGCGCACCTGCTCGGGCAATGCTCTCCACGAGCTGCTATCATCGAGCAGCCGGCGCACGCGATCGGCGAGATAGGTCGAGAGTGGAAACTTGCCGCCCATATAGGACGGCACCTTGGGATCGCTGTCATTGGCCCGGCTGACATAGACCTGATCCTCGACCAGCGCCTCGTAACGCACGATCTCGCCGCTGAACACAAAGGTGTCGCCGAAGGTGAGGCCTTCGATGAACGCCTCCTCGATCTCGCCAAGCAATCGCCCGCCGCGCGCAATCGCGCTCGCCGAGCCGGCAGCGCCTCCGCGCGATCGCACCAGCCGTACCTTCAGCATCGCTTCTTCGACGATGGTGCCGACGTTCAGACGATAGCTCTGCCGCACCTTGGGATTGGCGACGCGCCAACGACCCTGGCTGTCCTGCTTGATGCGCGCGAAGCGCTCATAGGTCTTGAGCGCGTAGCCGCCGGTGGAGACGAAATCGAGCACGTCGTCGAAATCACTGCGCGACAGCGCCGCATAGGGCACAGCCGTGATCACCTCCGAATAAAGCTCGTCGGCGAGAAACGGCTCAGCGCAGGCGCACCCCAGTACATGCTGCGCCAGCACGTCGAGGGCGCCGGTGCGCAACGGCGGCGTATCTTGGGCATTGTCGGCGATCGCATCGATCGCGACGCTGCATTCCAGCACCTCGAAGCGGTTGGCGGGCACCAGAACAGCGCGGGAGGCCTCGTCGAGCCGATGATTGGCGCGGCCGATTCGTTGCATCAGCCGCGAGCAGCCCTTCGGTGCGCCGACATTGATGACGAGATCGACGTCGCCCCAGTCGACGCCGAGATCGAGCGAGGAGGTACAGACCACGCCGCGCAACCTGCCGGCCGCCATCGCCTCCTCGACCTTGCGGCGCTGCGCGACATCGAGCGAACCATGATGCAGCGCGATCGCAAGATTATCGTCATTCATGCGCCAGAATTCCTGGAACAGCATCTCGGCCTGGCTGCGGGTGTTGACGAAGATCAGCGTGGTCTTGTTGGCCTTGATCAGCTCGTACATCTCAGCCAGTGCGTGGCGCGCGCTGTGGCCGGCCCACGGCAGCCGCTCGCGCGTATCGAGCATCTGTACGACCGGCGGCGCGGCGCCGCCGGCGAGCACGACATCGGCGGCCTCGGACCTTCCGGCCGGCTGCGGCATAAGGAAGCGCGCCAGCTGCTCCGGTTCGGCCACCGTCGCCGACAGGCCGATCATGCGCAACTCAGGGGCAATCCGCCATAAGCGGGCGAGACCGAGCGACAGCAGGTCGCCCCGCTTGGACGTGACGAGCGCGTGCAGTTCGTCGAGCACGACTCGCCTGAGCGAGGAAAACAGATAGGGCGCGTCCGCCGACGATAGCAGCAGCGCCAGCTGCTCCGGCGTCGTCAGCAGGATGTCCGGCGGATAGCGGCGCTGGCGCTGCTTGCGCGAGGCCGGGGTATCGCCGGTGCGGGTCTCGACCTTGATCGGCAGGCCCATCTCGGCGATCGGAGTCTGCAGATTACGGGCGATGTCGACCGCAAGCGCCTTCAAAGGCGAGATATAGAGCGTATGCAGGCCGCTGCTACGGATGACACCGCGGCCGGTGCTCGTGACGCCTCCCCGCTCTTGAGAGCGAGAGCGAGCTTCGCTCGCCTCGGAGCCCACAAGGGGTGACGCAGCGGAAAGAGCAGGCTGTGCGGCGGGCGAGGCTGCGGCTCGGCGATCCGCTCGCGGGTCCAGCTCCACCAATGTCGGCAGAAATCCCGCCAGTGTCTTGCCGGCCCCCGTCGGCGCGATCAGGAGCGCCGAGCGGTTTGCGCGCGCCTTCTCCAGCAAGGCCAGCTGATGCGCGCGCGGCGCCCATCCGCGCGTCGCAAACCATTTCAGGAAATGGTCCGGCAACGGCGCGGCGGCGTCATCGGTCAGCACTGGTTTGACGCGGAGCGGCACCTGCAACAGGTAAGCCGTCCCCATGGTTTCGTCGAGGGCAGACTGGTCACGGTCTTCCGGGTCGCGTTTCGCGCTTTCCCCTCACCCTGAGGAGCTCACCAATTTGGCGGGCGTCAAGGGTGAGGCCGCATCGAGACCTCATGGTTCACGAGGCAATGCGCAGCATCGTCCGGAGACGCGCTGACGCGCTCCCCACCATGAGGATCACTCATTATTCCGTCACCGGCCTGTCCGAGATCTGCCAGTCCTTGCCGTCGAAGATGGAGATATAGAGCGTCTTCATCGGTGTGTAGTCGTCCGGCGTGTAGTCGTAATTGATGCCGTCGATGAAGAACGGCGAGTGGAATCCTGCCAGGGTCGAGGCCTGTTTCAGCACATTCTCGCGGGTCAGCGTCTCGCCGCAGCGGCGCAGGATCTCGGCCATCGTGGCCGCCTGGCCGTAGCCGGCATAGGCGATGGTGTTGTCGGGATCGATATTGGGCAGGTATTTGGCCCGCAGCGCCTCGAAGCCTTTCACCTCCGGATCGCCCTTCCAGCGCGGCACGCCGGCATCCTTGGAGTAGCGGATGGCGACGATACCGGCCGCGTTCTCGAAGCCGGCCGCGCTCAGGATGGAGCGTCCCGTCGAACCGGCCGACAGCAGTTGCAGCGGCTTCCAGCCGAGCTCAGCCACCTTGCGGATCGATTGCGACGTCGCCTTGCCGGTGGTGATGTTGTAGAAGACGTCCGCGCCCGATTTCGACAGGTTGATCAGCTGCGAATCGATGGTCGGATCGGTGAGATCATAGGTCTGCTCCATGATCACCTCCGCCTTGCCGCCGGCATCAGCCAGCACCTTCTTGAATGGCCCCAGAAAATCGCGGCCGAAATCATCGTTCTGATAGAGGATGCCGATCTTGGCTTCGGGCTTCACGCTGATCACGTGCCTGGCGAGGATGCGCGCTTCGGTCGGATAGAGCGGCAGCCCGGCCATGGTCCATTTGTAGTTCTTCGGATCGTTCCATTTCGAGGCGCCGGTGTTGAGCAGAAGCTGCGGCACGCCCTTGGCGTTGAGATATTTGTGCACGGCGGTCTGCGGTGCGGTGCCGAGCGAGCCGTACAGCGCCAGCACCTCCTCCTGCTCCACCAGCCGCCGCGTCGCCTCGACACATTTCGGGGCACTATAGGCATCGTCCATGGTGAGGAACTTGATCTTGCGACCGTTGATCCCGCCCTGTTCGTTCAGCATCTGAAAATAGGCTTCGCCGACGCGCCCAAGCACGCCGTACAGCGAGCCGGGTCCGGAATGCGGCACGGTCTGCCCGAGCCGGATCTCGGTGTCGCTGGCGCCAGCGTCGTATTTCTTCTCGGCAGCCCAGACGCAAGGGGCGGCAATGGTCGCAACACCAACGGCAGTAAGTGCGGTCGCGCAGAATTGGCGCCGTGTCTGACGATTTTTCATTTGTTGTGTCCTCCCTAGGCGCTCATCCTTCGACATCGGGAAGCACGCGGCAAGCATGAAGTTGCCGCACGTCGCAGAGTGCAGTGCGATCAACTCATGATGTCGCGCAACAACTCAAGCTTTCGTCGCGACCACAACGAGGCCGCGCACCGGCACTTGATCTTCCGTGCGCGGGCTCGCCGGCACGAGATGTGAAAGCGTCAATCCCGCTGACGCGGTCGCATTGCGGATATATTCCGCAGCGTGGGCATAACGCAGCCCACCGCCCATGATCACGCCATCCCCGTCGTGAGACTCGACGGTAAAGGCAAGCAGACCGCCGGGCATGAGCACGCGCTGCACCTGCTGCAGAACCGGCGCGAGCTCGCCGACATAGACCATCGCGTCGGCTGCGAGCACGAGATCGGCGCTTGCATCCCGCTGCCTTAGCAAGGCCGCGGTCATGTCATCGACGTCGAGCTCGGCATAGAGGCCGGTGGCTCGGGCCTGCTCGATCATGCCCGGAGACAGATCGACGCCGATGAACGTATCGACATTCTTGGCGAAAGCCGCAGCGCCGAGGCCGGTGCCACAGCCGAGATCCACGGCGCGTTTGAAAAAGGCGGTCTTCTTCTGCGCCGCGCGCACCGAAAGCACCGCCTTGAACAGGATCTCAGGCGCGCAGTAGTGCAGCCGCTCGATCAGCTCCTGTTCGAAGCGCGGGGCGTATTGATCGAACAGCGATTGCACATAGGCCTTGGGCATGTCCGAAAGCGGCTTGGCGCCAAGACGCATCAAGCGCACGCTGGCGCCGTGACGATCATCCGGATCGGCGACACAGGCCTTCTGAAAGGCAGCGATCGCCGCATCGGCTTCGCCCATGTCGTCCCGGATTTCCCCCAATGCAAACCAGGCGGACGCGAAATTCGGCGCCACCTCGAGCGCCTGCTCCAGCACCTCGGCCGCGGCGGCGAGATCCCCCTTCAGCTGCAGGTCACGCGCGAATTCATAGCGGCGATCGGCGATCAGATCGCCGGAGGACAGGAACAAGCGGCCGGGCATGACGGAACTGAGTTGAGGCGGTCTCGATTGATGCATCGAGGTTCCTATATATGATCGACATGCGCCCGCAAGACATCCTGATGCCCGTCCCCGCCGGCCTGTGCTGCAAGGCCGGCGGCTTCCATATCGATCCGACGCGACCGGTCGAACGTGCCCTGATCACCCACGGCCATTCCGACCATGCCCGCGCCGGCCACGGTGCGGTGCTGGCCACGCAGGAAACCCTCGACATCATGCGGCTGCGTTACGGCGATCATTTTGCCGGCTCGACGCAGGCGATACGCTATGGGGAGACGATCAAGCTCGGCGATGTCACGGTCAGCTTCCACCCGGCCGGGCACGTGCTGGGCTCGGCCCAGATCAAGGTATCGTGCAAGGATACCTGCATCATCGCCTCCGGTGACTACAAGGATGCGCGCGACCCGACCTGCGCACCCTTCGAGCTCGTGCAATGCGATGTCTTCATTACCGAAGCAACGTTCGGCCTGCCGGTGTTCCGGCATGGCGATGCCGCGGCGGAGGTGAAAAAGCTGCTGGCATCCGTCGCACTGTTTCCGGAGCGCGCCCATCTCGTCGGCGCATACTCGCTTGGGAAAGCCCAACGTGTGATCGCGCTGATCCGCGAGGCCGGCTACGATGCGCCGATCTATCTGCACGGCGCGATGGAGAAGATTACCAGCTACTATGAGGCACAGGGCGTCCCGCTCGGCGAGTTGCGTCCCGTGAAGGGCAGGAAGAAGGCCGAGCTTGCCGGCACGATCACGCTGGCGCCGCCGAGCGCGACCTCCGATCTGTGGACCCGGCGCTTTCCCGATCCGGTCACGGCCTTTGCGTCCGGATGGATGCGGGTGCGCGCCCGCGCCCGGCAACGCGGCGTGGAGCTGCCGCTGGTGATTTCGGACCATGCCGATTGGGACGGGCTGACTGCGACCATTGCGGCGACCGGCGCCCGCGAGGTCTGGGTCACGCATGGGCAGGAAGACGCGCTGGTGCATTGGTGCCGATCGCAGGGGCTCGCCGCACGGCCGCTCGATCTCGTCGGCTATGGCGATGAGGAAGAGACCGAGGTGCTGACAGCGGCAGAGGAAGCAGAGGCATGAACCGCTTTGCCGAACTGCTCGACCGTCTCGCCTACGAGCCCGGGCGCAACAACAAGCTGCGCCTCATCACGTCCTATTTCCGCGAGGTCGAGGATCCCGATCGCGGCTATGCGCTGGCGGCGCTGACCGGCGCGCTGTCGTTCAAGCACGCCAAGCCCGCACTGATCCGCGACCTCATTGCCGCCCGCACCGACCCGATGCTGTTTGCGCTGTCCTATGATTATGTCGGCGACCTCTCCGAGACGGTGGCGCTGATGTGGCCGAAGGGCGATCATGGGCAATCTTTCCTGAGCCCTCCTCCCCACCCCTCCCCCGCAAGGGGGGAGGGAGCCGCGTTGCGTGCGGAGTTTCCATCTCGGACAATTTCGAGCACGGGCTCGACCAACACGCATTCCGCCTCGATCACTGCTCTCACCGTTCCCTCCCCCCTTGTGGGGGAGGGTCAGGAAGGGGGGTACCGCGAGTCCGATGCGAGTGAAGAACCGCGGCCACCCCACTTCCACAACAGCCCTCCGCCACCGACTCTCACCGACGTCGTCACCACGCTGCGCACGCTCGGCAAGACCGACCTGCCGCGGCAGCTGGCGCGGTGGCTCGACGAACTCGATGAGACCGGACGCTGGGCGTTGCTGAAGCTCGTCACCGGCGCTCTGCGGATCGGCATCTCCGCGCGGCTCGCCAAGACCGCGGCCGCCGCGCTCGGCGACAAGGACCCGCACGAGATCGAGCTGATCTGGCCCGGCCTGTCGCCGCCTTATCTGGACCTGTTCGCCTGGCTCGAAGGCCGCGGCGAGAAGCCGGAGAACCGTGATCCCGCACCGTTCCGCCCGGTGATGCTGGCCCATGCGCTGGAGGACGAGGACTTCACCAATATGGATCCCACTGACTACATCGCGGAATGGAAGTGGGACGGCATCCGCGTCCAGGCCGTCAGCGGACGTGACCCACAAGGCCACATGGTCACGCGGCTCTATTCGCGCAGCGGCGAGGACATCACCGGCAGCTTCCCGGACCTCTTGCCCTCGCTGCATCTGCCGGCCGCTATCGACGGCGAATTGCTGGTGCTTCGCGACGGCCGTGTGCAGAGCTTCAACGTGCTACAGCAGCGGCTGAACCGGAAAACGGTCTCGCCGAAGCTGCTGAAGGAGTATCCCATCCATCTGCGTGCTTACGACCTGCTGGCCGACGAGGAGAACGACCTGCGCGAACTGACCTTCGCCGAACGCCGCGAGCACCTTGAAGCCTTCGTCAAGCGGCTCGACGATATCAGGCTCGATCTGTCGCCGACCATTGCGTTTGCAAGCTGGGGCGAGCTGAAGGCGGCACGCGCCAATCCCGCCGCGGCCGGCGCAGGGGAGGACGCCGACGCGGTCGAAGGCGTCATGCTGAAGCGGCGTGACGCGGTCTATCTGCCGGGCCGGCCGAAGGGACAATGGTGGAAGTGGAAGCACGATCCCGATATCATCGACGCCGTGCTGATGTATGCGCAGCGCGGCCACGGCAAGCGCTCATCCTACTACTCCGACTACACGTTCGGCGTTTGGACCGCAGGCGATGACGGCGACCAGTTGGTGCCGGTCGGCAAGGCCTATTTCGGCTTCACCGACGAGGAGCTATTGCAGATCGACCGCTTCGTCCGGCGCAACACGGTCGAGAAGTTCGGCCCGGTGCGCGAGGTCGTGCACGAGCCCGACCAGGGGCTGGTCCTCGAGGTCGCCTTCGAGGGACTGCAGCGTTCGGCGCGGCACAAATCCGGTATCGCCATGCGCTTTCCGCGCATCAACCGGCTGCGCTGGGACAAGCCGCCGCGCGACGCCGACCGGCTGGAGACGTTGGAGCGGATGCTGAAGGCGGAAAGCGCGGCCACACCGTGATCCCGCATTAAAAGCCGGTAAGCCGCTTGCGGCGACACGGCGGGTTCCCCACCTGCTCGGCGTTGCCTATAATGGGCTTCACGCATTTGTTCCCAGGAGACGATGGCATGTCGAACGACGTCAGGGATTATCCGGCTCGCAGCAGCCAGGATGGCCTCTACCGCTTTCTCGGCGGCTCGCCGCTGTCGGTCGCTTTCCGGCTCATTCTCCTGTCGGTCCTGGTCGGTGTCGTGCTGTCGGCGATCGGCTTCGATCCGCTCAACATTCTCAACAGCATTCGCCTCCTGGTCCGGCGGCTCTATGAGCTCGGCTTCGACGCGATCAACTGGCTTTGGCGCTATTTCCTGCTCGGCGCCGTCATCGTGATCCCGATCTGGCTCCTGTCGCGCATCTTTACGCCGCGCGGCAGGTGAGGGATCGTTGCCGATGCAGCTCCGCTTTGTCGGCTGCGGCGATGCCTTCGGCTCCGGCGGCCGCTTCAACACCTGCTTCCATCTCACCGGCGAAAGCACCAACCTGCTGATCGATTGCGGCGCTTCGTCATTGGCGGCGCTGAAGCGGCTCGACATCGTCCGCAACGATGTCGAGCTGATCCTGATCACGCATTTCCATGGCGATCATTTCGCCGGCCTGCCCTTCTTCCTGCTGGATGCGCAATTTTCGCACCGAACGAAGCCGCTCGTCATTGCCGGCCCGACGAGCATCGCAACGCGTCTGACGCAGGTCATGGAGGCGCTGTTCGAGAATTCGTCCAAGACTCGGCAGAAATTCGAACTCTCGGTCTTGAGCCTCGAACCCGAGCAGACAGTCCGCTTCGGCGAGGTCGCCGTGACGCCTTACCCCGTCGTCCATGGCGAATCCGGCGGTCCGTTCCTGGGCTACCGGATCGAGGCTGAAGGCCGCATCGTCGCCTACAGCGCCGACACCGAGTGGACGGATACGCTGGTTCCGCTTGGGCGGCAGGCCGACCTGTTCATTGCCGAAGCCTATACTTACGACAAGGCCGTCAAGAATCATCTCAGCCTTGCCACCTTGGAAGCGCATCTCGACGAGATCCGTCCCAAGCGCCTCGTCCTCACCCATATGAGCGACGACATGCTGTCTCGCCTGGACGCGCTGCCCTACACAGCCGCGCATGACGGCATGAGCATCGCGCTCTAGCGGCGGTAGGGAATCGCCGATAAACGAGCGCTCGCGCCGCAAGAGTCCGGCGAACGAACAAGCGAGCGTCCATTGCATTCCCCGGGACTCACAAAGTCCAACGTGACCAGCGCGCAGGTATTCGCGATCGCGGGCCCGGCCATGGTCGCAAACCTGACCACGCCGCTGATCGGCATCGTCGCGACATCCGCGATCGGACGTCTCGGCGAAGCCAGCCTGCTCGGCGGCGTCGCCATGGCTTCCGTGATCTTCGATTGCCTGTTCTGGCTGTTCGGCTTCCTGCGGATGAGCACGCTCGCCTTCACCGCGCAAGCGCTCGGAGCTGGCGAACGCGACGCATTGCAGGTGGTGCTGGTGCGCGGTCTCGCACTCGCTACGGGGATCGGCAGCATCCTGATCGTGCTGCAATTGCCGCTCTTCGGCGTGCTTTTCAGCGCGATGGGCGGAAGCGAGGCGGTGACCCGCGCCGGCAGGACCTACTTCACCATCCGCATCTGGTCATCGCCGCTCGCCCTCGCCAATTACGTCGTGCTCGGCTGGCTGATCGGCCAGGCCCGCGCGCGGCTGGCGCTCGCGGTACAGATCGCCATTAACCTGACCAATGTCGCGGTGACCTTGCTCCTCGTCCTGGTGCTGGACGCCGGGATCGCCGGGGCCGCGATCGCCGCCGTGGTCGCGGAAGCGGTCGGCCTCATCCTGGGCGTCGCATTGGCGCGACGGCTGTTGCCGGACGGCATCGCGCTATCGCGGAAGGCGCTGCTCGACGGCGACGGCGTGAGGCGGATGCTCGCGGTGAACCGCGACATCATGATCCGCACCGCAGCGCTGATCACGGTGTTCTTGTTCTTCAATGCCCAAGGCGCGCGCGCCGGCGATATCACATTGGCTGCCAACGCGGTGCTGAACAATTTCCTCCTCGTCAGCGCCTTCTTTCTCGATGGTCTCGCCAACGCCGCCGAGCAGCTCTGCGGCTACGCCATCGGCGCCCGCGACCGGCGCGCCTTCAGCGGCGCGACCCGGCTGATCCTCGCCTGGGGTTTTGGCTTCTCGCTCATGGTCAGCACGACCCTGGCCTTGTTCGGCCCGGCGCTGATCGAGCTGATGACGGCGAGTCCTGCTGTGCGCTTCGCCGCCCGCGACTTCCTCGTCTTCGTGATCGTATCGCCGCTGCTCGCGGTGTTCGCCTTCGCGTTTGACGGAATCTATATCGGCGCGACCTGGGTGCGCGACATGCGCAACCTCATGATCGCGTCGCTCGGCATCTTCCTGCTTACCTGGTTCGCACTGCGCAGCACCGGCAACACCGGGCTATGGTTCGCCTTCCTCGCTCACTACGCCGCGCGCGGCGGTTTGCAGGGCCTGCGCTATCCGGCGCTGATGAAGGCATCGTTTGGGAAGGCCTGAACTCTCGCCATCTCCAGCGCTTGTCGGGGAATGGCAGCGGAATAGGACGGAGGCTAAACTGGCCAATCTTCCGCAGTAATGGTCGCCGCGTCGGCACCGACGATCTCCGACAGCGACTCTCGTCCGGTGCGCAATAAGGTCGAGGCGAGGTCGGCCTTGATGCTCTCGATCAAACCCAGCCCTTTATAGACCAGCGACGAATAGAGCTGGATCAGGCTGGCCCCGGCACGAATCTTGGTCAGCGCCGCGCCGCCGGAATCGATGCCACCGACCCCGATCAGCGGAAACGCGCCCTCCGCGCGCACGAACGTCTCTGCGACCATCCGCGTCGACAACCGGAACAGCGGCCGTCCGGACAGCCCGCCCTGCTCCTTGGCCCGCACCTGCTCACGCAGGCTCTTGGGCCGCGACAGCGTCGTGTTGGAGACGATCATGCCGTCGACCTTCCGCGAACGCGCAACATGGACCACGTCGTCGAGCTCGGCGAGGCTGAGATCGGGCGCGATCTTCAGCAGCACCGGCGTATCGCCCGCCTTCGCCTTCACGCGATCGCGCGCCTCCAGCACTTTGGCCAAGAGATCGTCGAGTTGCGCTGCCTGCTGCAGGTTGCGCAGGCCCGGGGTGTTGGGTGAGGAGATGTTGACCGTGAAGTAGCTCGCGACCGGCGCGAAGGTCTCGATCAGCCGCACATAATCGGCCACACGGTCCGTGGAATCCTTGTTGGCCCCGACATTGACCCCGACGATGCCGCCCTGATGAGCGCGGCCGGCAAGCCGCCGCAGCACGAGCTCAGCGCCGTCATTGTTGAAGCCCATCCGGTTGATCACCGCTTCGTCCCGCTCCAGCCGGAATAGCCGCGGCCGTGGATTGCCGCTCTGCGGCTTCGGTGTCACCGAGCCGATCTCGACGAAGCCAAAGCCGAGCCGCAGCAGCGCGTCCGGCACCTCGGCGTTCTTGTCGAAGCCCGCGGCCATGCCGACCGGGTTGGGAAAGTTCAGCCCAAAAGCGCGCACCGCCAGCTTGGGATCGTCAGCACGCGGCCGGATCGCCGGCAGCAGCTTCAGGCCCTGGATCGCCAGCCGATGCGCATCCTCGGCATCGAGCCAGCGCAGCAGCGGTAATGACACGGTATCGAAGGCGCGAATCACGGCACGAGCCCGGAAATGTCGTGGGTGCCGTCCGGACGCGCATGCATCTGGTGCACCGCGGTAACCGCGACGAGATCGAGCTCGCCATAGAGATGCGGAAACAGCTCGTCATTACGCGAAGGCTCCCAGCGCAGGCGATCGCCGAGGGTATCCGCCTCGACCTCAACCAGGAACAGCGCCGTCTGCCCGAAGAAATGCTTGCGCGCCGTCTCCGGCACCTGCGCCGCGGTGGAAAAATGGATGAAGCCATCGCGCAGATCATCCGCGCTGCCGCGATAGACGCCCTGCCGCTCGGCCTCGCGCCAGGCAGGCGCGGGACAGATCTTGTAGATTTTGGGCATCTCGCAGCGGTCCTGCCGGGGGTGTTGAGTTCGTTGACGTTTTCGCCGAGCCGGGACCGTATCGGCAGGTGCGACCGAACTCAAGAACCGTTTGGCCGGGTGGCCGCCCAAAAACGCTCGCAGAGATTGTCCCCTGTCCTCACCATGGCGGGAGGACGAGGATGGCACGATCAGCAAAGATTAACGCGTTTCATGCGTTCCTGGGACCGGCGATTCGCCCAATGGCGGGCCCCGCTGATGTCGCCCCCTTTATTTTTTTCATCACACTTCGTCCGGAGATTGCCCATGAACCGTCGTCACGCATTGAAGGCCCTTGCCGGCCTCGCGCTCTGCCCCGTCTGCGCCACGCCCGGCTTCGCAGCGGAAGGCGAACATTGGAGCTATGAGGGCAATACCGGCCCTGCGAAATGGGGCGACCTCGACGCGGCCAGCAAGGTCTGCGCGGTCGGGACCCAGCAATCCCCGGTCGATATCGAAAACCCGACCAAGGCCCGCCTGCCGAACCTGAAACTCTCCTGGGGCAAAACCGCGGAGACCATCGTCAACAACGGCCATACGATCCAGCTCAATTTCGCCGACGGCAGCAGCACGCTGAAGCTCGATGACACCACCTACAAGCTGCTGCAGGTGCATTTCCACCGGCCGAGCGAACATCAGATCGGCGGCAAGAATTTTCCGATGGAAGCCCATTTCGTGCACCGGGCTGCGTCGGGCGGCCTCGCCGTTGTCGGTGTGCTGATGACCACGGGACGTCCCAATCCTGCCTTTGCGCAGATCGTCGCGACGATGCCGCAGCAGGAAGGGCCCGCGATCAAGGCGGATGCCCGCATCAACCCGAATGCGCTGTTGCCGATGCGGCGCTCATATTATCGCTACGCCGGCTCGCTGACGACGCCGCCTTGTTCGGAAGTCGTCGAGTGGCTGCTGCTGACCGATCCGATCGAGGTCGCGGAGGCGGATGTGGCGAAATTCGCAAAGCTCTATCCGATGAACGCGCGCCCCGTGCAGCAACTCGACCGTCGATTCGTGCTGCAGATGATCTGAGCCAAGCGGCTTCGCCCAGGCGGCCAGCGCTGCGCTCGTCAATCGCTCCACTGGCCGCCTGCGTAGTCACCCAGCTGTGAGTGCGGTTGGCTGAAATTGCCCTCGAATTCCCGTCGGGATTCGCGACGATACCCCTCCGGAATGCAATGGGAGGGCCGCGCGACATGGCAAGCACTGGAGATTCTGAACGGACGGTGGTGGCCGTGATCGGTCTCGGCAGCATCGGTGGCGTGATCGCGGGACAGCTGGCGGCGCTCGATCGCCACGACGTCATCGCCTGTGTCAGGCGGCCGATCGACCGCCTCGTCGTCGAGCACTCGGAAGGAGCGATTGAGGTCCCGATCCGCTCACTGACCGATCCTGACCAAGGCAAGCCGGTCGATTGGGTTCTGCTGTGCACGAAGACGCAGGACACCGAAACCGCCGCAGCCTGGCTGCAGCGCCTCTGCGGTCCCGGCACCCGCATCGCGACCCTGCAGAACGGCATCGGACATGCGGACCGGCTGGCGCCATTCGTCGGAGATGCGGCCGTGGTACCGACCATCGTCTATTACAACGGCGAACGCCTCGCGCCTGATCGCGTGCGCCTCCGCCGCGCCGGCAACCATGAATTTGCGGTCAGCGATGACGAAGACGGCCGCGCTTTCGCCGCACTGCTCGACGGCACCGGCATGCGAATTCTCGTGACCTCGGATTTCAAGACGCTGGTCTGGCGCAAGCTGCTGCTCAACGCGATGGCCAATCCCGTCACGGCGCTGACCTTGCAGCGACAGGCGGTGTTCCGGCGCGGTGACGTGAAGGCGCTGTGTCTCGATATTCTGAAGGAAGCCGCAGCCGTGGCGCGTGCCGCTGGCGCGCGCTTTCCGGACGATGAGCCGGAGCAATTGTTGGCAACGCTCCTCACCTATCCGCCTGAGGCCGGCACTTCGATGTATTTCGACCGGATCGCCGGCCGGCCGCTCGAAATCGAGGCGCTAACAGGCGCCGTGGTCGCGGCCGGCGAGCGGCACCGGATTCCGACACCGATCAACCGCGTGCTGCTGACGCTCGGCCGCGCCGTGAGCGACGCACCGGCGCGGATGACGCTGACAGTGCCCGGGACCTGACATCAAGCGCCGGTACGGTCCCTGCGACTACGCCGAGCGCGCCAGCGCGCCGTCGATCATGGCAACGGCATTGGCGATGCCGTACACGGCAACGAAGGAGCCGAAGCGCGGCCCCTTCTCCTGGCCGAGCAGCACCTGATAGAGCATGTTGAACCAGTCGAGCGAGACGCCGGGACGGCCGTCCTTGCCCTTCTTGGCGTGATCGAGGAACGGCTCGCGGCGGCCGATCTCATAGACCACGTTCTGGATCTCCTCGGCAGGCGCATCAGCCGGCAGGTTCGACAGCGCATCGCGCAGGTCCTGCAGCGCGGCGCGCTCGCTCTCGGTCGGCTCGCGGAACACCTTCGTCGGCGCGACGAAATCGCGGTAGTAGTTGATGGCATAGCCGACCATCGCATCCAGCTTCGGATGCGTCTGAGGCGTCACGCCGGGGCGGTAGCGGCCGATGAAGCCCCACAAGGTCTCGGCATTCTCCGCATTCGACGACGACACCAGCGTCAACAGCAGCTGGAAGGTGACGGGCATATCAGCCTTCGGCGGATGGCCGGAATGGATGTGCCAGACCGGATTGCCGAGCCGCTGCTTGGCATCCTGGCGCGGAAAGCCCTCCAGGAACTGCTGATACTCGTCGACATTGCGCGGAATCACGTCGAAATAGAGCCGCTTCGCCGCCTTCGGCTCGCGATACATGAACAGCGACAGCGATTCCGGCGAGGCGTAGCGCAGCCATTCGTCGATGGTGAGCCCGTTGCCCTTGGACTTCGAGATCTTCTGCCCCTTCTCGTCGAGGAACAGTTCGTAGTTGAAGCCCTCCGGCGGCGTGCCGCCGAGCGCCGCGCAGATCTTGCCCGACAGCTTCACCGAGTCGATCAGGTCCTTGCCGGCCATCTCATAGTCGACGCCGAGCGCATGCCAGCGCATTGCCCAATCCGGCTTCCACTGCAGCTTGCAGTGTCCGCCCGTCACCGGCAACGTGACACGCTCCTTTGTCTCCGGGTCGTCGTAGGAGATCGTGCCCGCCTTCACGTCATGCTCGACGATCGGCACGTAGAGCACGAGCCCGGTGCGCGGGCAGACGGGGAGGAACGGCGAATAGCTCGCTGCCCGCTCCTCGCGCAGGGACGGCAGCATGATCGCCATCACTTTCTCCAACCGTTCCAGCATGCGCAAAAGCGCGGCGTCGAAACGGCCCGACATGTAGTACTCGGTCGATGAGGCGAACTCGTAATCGAAGCCGAACCGGTCGAGGAAGGCGCGCAGCCGCGCGTTGTTGTGCGCGCCGAAGCTGTCATGCGTGCCGAACGGATCGGGCACCTTGGTCAAGGGCTTGCCGAGATGCTGCGCGAGCAGCTCCTGGTTCGGCACATTGTCCGGCACCTTGCGCAGGCCATCCATGTCGTCGGAGAAGGCGAGCAGGCGGGTCTTGATCTTGTCTTCGGTCAGCACGCGGAAGGCATGGCGCACCATGGTCGTGCGCGCGACCTCGCCGAAGGTGCCGATATGCGGCAAGCCCGAGGGACCGTAGCCGGTCTCGAACAGGACCTCGTCTTTCGGGTGCTTCTTCAGCCGCGCCACGATCGCTTTCGCCTGCTCGAACGGCCAGGCGTTGGATTGTTCTGCGAGCGCACGCAGGTCGCTCGGGCTCATGGTGACGAGGTCGATCGTGGACATCTGAAGTACCGGCTTCCAAAAGAGCAGAAAATTAACACAAGCGTCATCGCGAGCGAAGCGAAGCCATCCAGCCTCGAAGGGCATCTGGATGGCTTCGTCGCTCCGCTCCTCGCAATGACGGGGGAGCGCAGCGACATTCTTGGCCGTCATTCCTGGGCGGCGCGAGCTTCGCGTGCCCCCGAATGACGTCCGTGATCAGAACGGACTGATCGAGAAATAGCGCAGCCACAGATCAGTATAGCGGCCCTTTTCCCAGACCCGGAACAAGGCCCAGTTCAGCGCCTGCCGCAACAGATCGTTGCCCTTGCGGACCGCGATCCCGACGCCCTCGCCGAAATAGCGGCTTTCGACAAAGGGACCACCCGAGAAGGCGCAGCAATCGGCCGAATCGGTGCCGTTGATCCAGAACGCCAGCGATATGCCATCGCCGAAGATGAGATCGACCTCGCCGCGGCGTAGCGCCTGGCGCAGGGCTTCGTCATTCGGATAGGACTTGATCTCGGCGTCGGTGAACATCGCCTTCAGATAGGCCTCATGCGCCGAACCGGCGACGGCACCGACCTTCTTGCCTTCGAGATATTCCGGCCTGATATCCGTCATCACCGCGTCCTTACGCGACACGAACCGCGCCGGCGCGCGGTAATACGGATCGGAAAAATCCACCCTGGCGCGCATCTGGGGCGTCACCGCGATGGAGGCGATGATCGCGTCGCCCTTGTTGGAGGCGAGCGCATCGAGCAGGGTGTCGAACCGGCGCATCTGAATGGTGCAGGTCACCTTGATCTCGTCGCAGATCGCCCGCGCCAGATCGACGTTGAAGCCGGCCGGGTTACCGTCAGGGCCGGTAAAGTTGAACGGCGGATAGTCGGTTTCGGTCAGGAAGCGGATCACAGTCAGGCGCGACAGATCCGGCCGTTCTGGCCGTCGCCTGGGGTCCCAGAAGCCGGGCACCGCCTGCGGCGCGGCCTCCACCGGTGGCTTGGGCAAGGTCTGGGCGCAGGCCTGCCGGCTGCCGGACGCCAGCACGACGCAGACGACCACGACCGCCATAAGGGCGCAGCTCGACAGAGAATGGTATGCGCGTTGGAACAAGGTCGTCAGCATCGGCGATATCGGGGATCACCGGCCTTATAGACCATCTTGTCGCATTTTCGAGGGCTGATTGCGCGGCCGGAATCGGGCTCGTGCGGCGTTAACCGGACCTAAAGGTATTTCTTGAGCTCGGATGCGGCTTCGTCCGGGGTCCGCTTCAGGTTGAAGGGGGCGACGAACCGGCCGTCGTGGTCCATCAGATAGACCAGGGCGGTATGATCCATCGTGTAATCGCCGTCCTTCAGCGGCACCTTCTTGGCGTAGACCCGGTATTCCGAGATGACCTTGGCCATCACTTCGGGGTCTCCGGTCAGGCCCCTCAGGTGTGGATCGAAGCTCGAGAGATAATCCTTCATTGCCGACGGCGTGTCGCGCTCGGGATCGACCGAGATGAAATAGGCATTCACCCGGTCGGCATCCTGGCCCATCGCCCGCAGCACTTCGGATATCTCGAACAGCGAGGTCGGACAGACGTCCGGGCAGTGCGTAAAGCCGAAAAAGATCAGCGTCGGGCGCCCCTGCAGGCTCTTTTCAGTGACCGTCTGCCCGTTCTGGTCGGTCAGCTGGAACGGACCGCCGATCGCGGCCGGTGCGGCGATGTTCCGACCTCCGCCCATGACCAGAAACAGCAACGCGAACCCGACCAGCAGGCTGGCAGCGAAGGCGCCGACGATCACCAGCGGACGGGCCGCGCTACGCTCGATGCTCATGACGGCTTCACCTCCGACTCAGAAACAGGCCTCAAGGCCGGAGACGATCGTCTCGAAGAACACAGCGGTTCCATACCGGGCCCACAGCACCACTGCGCCCGCGACCAGACCGACGGCTACGATGCCGGCGGCAAGCCCGGCCGCTTGCGCTCCGCGCCGCGCGCCAGGGAGTGTCGACGGCATCTGTTGTGGCGATGAAACGGGCTGGATCATGGCGTGCTCGCAAGACCGATGCCTGAGATCATCGGCCGCTGCCCCCGAGATAGGCCCGCCAAGCCCCCGGGGCAAGCGTCACGGATCACGTCGTGCTGAACGAGCCCGATTAGTGGGATGCCGACGCCTTGGCCGCCGCCGGCGAGAGCGCCGGCACGTTGGGCGCGGTGCCCTGGGGCGCGCGCGATGAGGCCTGGGCGTCCATGTAGCAGGGCCGATACATCGTCTGCAGCTCCCTCCCCCGCAGGAAGATCATCCGTGGGGTGAGGCCGCCGCGCTGGGAGATCCAGCGCCGGATCGGTGACGGATACATGGAATAGAGCATCTGGGTGGCTTCCGGGTTGGTGACGGCCCGGCCATTGGAACCGAAATCCCAGGCCGCATGGAAGCCGAGGCTGGCATGGGAGGTGACGCAAATCCTGTCATGGGGGATCGCACCGAGAACGATCGTGCAGGCCGACGCGCAGAGCCCATCAATGATGACGTATTCCCCCGAAGACCGCAGGCCCTGGTATTTGTCGACGTAGGTTCCAATCCGGCCACCACGGTCATCGGCAATGCGGACCACGGCTTGACTGGCGCTCATCCCCGCCAGCAAGAGGACAACCGCAAGCAACCCCGTCAAAAATTTCATGTCGAGCCCCAGTTCAATCCCGTCGAAACCGATCTGACCGACTGTGATGCGCTTCTTGTGCTGCGTGGACCGCAACGGACTTAAATTCGCTTGCCGCTCCCCAGAGCGGTGCACGAAGCCAAATCCCGATCGCACGTGCAGCGTGTTTCGAGATCATGGTTTTGTCCAGGACAGCTCTGTGGCTCACAGTAAATTCAGCTCAAGTGTTGCAGCCTCGCTGCACCTTGAGCTTGTCGTGGCCTGACGGGCTCGCGGTCGGGTTCCCCAGTGTCGGCGATCGCAGGGTCTGAGCGTCCCAAGAAGGCTGGCCTACTTCGACGGCAGATAGCCATGTCGCGGTCGCAAAAAAGCCCCGGGTTCTCCCGGGGCTTGCTTTGGTCGACAATCCGTTCCGCGCCCTTGCCGCCGTGGCCGGCGCGACCCTTTAGTCGCAATCGCGCTCGTGGATGATGATCCTGCTGTCGGGCTCCACACGCTCTTCGTCACGAAGCACGTTGGTGCGCTCGTCCGCCTCATCGGACCGACGCTTGGTCCGAAGATCGCAGCGAAACGATCCGCGCCCAGATGCGGCGCTCGATCGAGCAAGGCTAGTTATCCGGCAGCCGGATGCTCGCACCAAACGTGATTCGCGACGCGTCGTCCGAGGTCAGCTGAATCTGCTTGTCCGGCAGCGCCTGATAGCTGCCGTCGTCACTCTTTCTTAACGCGTATTGCCAAACCGTTAACGGCTGTCCTTGCGCCAGCGCCTGCTGAAGGCGGCTGGCACGGAAGCCCGGCAGTCTGAAAAGATCATCGCGCATCATGCCGATCATGGTCGGGCTATCGCCCCGACGCAGTTCGAAAAACACCATATGATTGGGCTTTTCCGGCGACTTCAACACGGTGTCGGCCGCAAACAGCGCAAGACAAAGTCCGACAGCGATCCATCTCCATGTGTCGGGTCTCATCAGTCGTCGTCCTTTGCGGCCAAGCATCACGGCACGATTTACATGCGCGCGCATCAAATAGTCTCCGTATTATGGAGCGGCAACTTACAGTTTCGTTATCGCGGCCGCGATGACCTGCGACGTAATCGCATATGTGTGCGGGAAGCGCGATGATCACACCATTCTCGCTTCACAAGATGGAGAGCACCGATGACCGATACCGCTGCGATCGCAAACGCCTACATCACGCTCTGGAACGAGCGCGCGCCACAGAGGCGGCGCGACCTGCTTACCTCCAACTGGACCGAGGATGCCGTCTATGTCGACCCCTTGATGCGCGGCGACGGCCACGACGGCGTCGATGCACTGATCGCAGGCATCCAGACGCGCTTTCCTGATTTCCGATTCCGTCTGATCGGTCAAGCCAACGGCTTTGGCGACAACCTGCGCTTCTGCTGGGGCTTGGGCCCGGATGGCGCCGATTGTCCGATCAAAGGCACCGATTTCGCCGAACTCAAGGACGGTCGTATCCGCCGTATCACCGGCTTCCTCGATCAGGTGCCCGACGGCGTCTGAGGTCCACCCATTATTGGACCGATCGTGATGGACTGCGGCCGCTACCTGGACCCCGGGGGCGGCCGCAAGGCTTTGCGCAGAGCGTGACAGCACGGTGCCTCCAATACCGCTCCTTTTATGCAAGTGCTTGGCTCCCATGTCGGAGATGAATGGCCGGACCGCTCCCGCTTGCGCTAGGTCAACATCAAGGCCACGGCCCTGCAAGAACTTGAGCTTCAAGCCGAGCGCCGCATCATTTCGAGGCAAGCGTGCAAGTCGAGACAAAACCGATCGCCCATTCATCCGAACCGGCTGACGATATCGACGGATTTTCCGGTGTCAGGACGCTGCCCGAATTGCTGCACTGGCGCGTGCGCCTGACGCCGGACAAGGAAGCCTATCGGCAGTTCGATCCGGACCAGGGCCGGTGGATGAGCTTCTCCTGGCGCGAGATCGACCGCGAGTTCGATCGCTTCAGGCGCGCGCTCGCCGCCGAAGACCTCGGCAAAGGTGAACGCCTTGCGATCCTGATGCCGAACGGGATCGCACATGTCGCGATGGATCAAGCGGCGCTGTCGCGCGGCCTGGTCCCAGTGCCGATGCACGCGATCGATAACCCGGACAGCATCGCCTACATCCTCGCAGACTCGGGCGCACAATTACTGTTCGTGGATTCCGGCGCGCGCTGGAACGAGATCGTAGCGGTCGGCGATGCGCTTCCGACTCTCAGGCGAGTCGTGTGCGCGACTCTCGAGTCCACGCCGGAGCTTGCGAAGACCGACCCGCGCGTCATCAGCTTGGACGCTTGGCTTGCCGCCGCAGCGCCGACCGCCTTGCAGCCTCAAGAGGTTGCGGCGCAGCCCAGCGATCTTGCCGCCATCGTCTACACCTCGGGCACGACCGGGCGGCCGAAGGGCGTCATGCTCTCGCACCATAACGTCGTGGCGAATCTCAAGGCCATCCACCAGCTGCTCTCAGCCGAGCAGGACGATGTCTTCCTCTCGTTCCTGCCGCTGTCGCATACTTTCGAGCGCACCTGCGGCTATTATTATCCGATCGCGCTCGGCGCCTGCGTCGCCTATGCGCGTTCTGTGAAGCAGCTTCCCGAAGACCTGATCGCGGTGCGGCCGACGCTTCTGATCTCGGTGCCGCGAATCTATGAGCGCATCTATTCGCTGGTGCTGCATCATCGCGCGAGCGCCGGGCCGGTCGAGCGCGCCTTGCTCGATCTGACGCTCTCGATCGGCGGCCGGCGCTTCGATGCGCGCCAGTCCGGGGGCAAGGCCGCGTCATTGTTGGACCGTTTGGCGTGGCCGCTCCTGAACCGGCTCGTCGCCACCACCGTGCTCAAGCAATTCGGCGGACGCCTGCGCGTGGCCGTCAGCGGCGGCGCACCGATCGCCGAACCCGTGGTGCGGCTTTTCCTCGCGCTTGGGCTGGACGTGCTGCAGGGCTATGGGATGACCGAGACATCGCCCGTTGTCGCCGTCAACACGCCGGACGACAATGATCCACGCACGGTGGGACGCGCACTGCCGGGCATCGAGGTCAAGCTCGGCCAAAATGACGAGCTCCTGGTCCGCGGCCCCAGCGTGATGCTCGGCTATTGGCGCAAGCCGGAGGAAACCACCCGGGTCAAAGAGGCCGACGGCTGGCTGCATACCGGCGATCAGGCCCGCATCGAGAGCGGGCGCATCACCATCACTGGCCGGATCAAGGACATCCTGGTCACCTCGACCGGAGAGAAGATCGCCCCTGCAGATCTCGAAACCGCGATTCTGACCGACCCACTGTTCGATCAGGCGCTCGTCATCGGGGAAAATCGCCCATTCCTGGCCGCTCTCGTCGTGCTTAACCCAAAGGGCTGGGCCGAGCAGCAGAAGAAGCTCGCCGTGCATGGCCTGCGAGGCCCGGAGGTCGAGGCGGCGTCGCTGCTTCGGCACATCGCCCGCACCGTGAAAAGCTATCCGGCCTATGCGACGCCGAAAGCGGTGTGGTGGACGCTCGAGCCCTGGACCATCCATGCCGGACTGATCACCCCGACGCTCAAGAACAAGCGCCCGGCGCTGGAGCGCCACTTCGCCAAGGAGATCGACGCCATGTACGCCAAACGGCCGGGAGCGGACAAGCCGCTGTCCGGGCCCAAAGGCTAGGCCGGTCAGGGCCATCCGGGGCAAATTGGAGCGGGCGAAGGGAATCGAACCCTCGTATGCAGCTTGGGAAGCTGCCGTTCTACCATTGAACTACGCCCGCGCAGGCCCATGATTAGCCGAGACCGCGCTCTCCGCCAAGCGGCTTGTTGGCGGCGCGAACTTCTGCCCTTTCGAACACCCGGCGGCGGGACAGACGCCCCGCCGATCGCCTGATCTTGATCCGCCACATTACGAGGCGCTGGAACCAAAGTGGGACGCGGCGCTTGTGTAGCGTGAGGCCGTAAGCGGCTCTGTGTCATTGCCGCGATCGGCCGGGCACGGAGCCATATCCATGATCAGCCCCCTCATCGCCCGCAAGACCCGGGCCACGCTGTGGAGCCCATCGGCGCTCGACCTCTACACTTTGCTCTGCGGCATCTTCCTGGCGGCCTCCCCGTGGCTGTTCGGCTTCACCCGGGCGTCCGGGCGGCTGGATGCCGAAATCGGTGGCTACGCCCTGATCGCGCTATCCGCCGCCGGCGTCCTCGCCTTCGCAGATTGGGAGGAGTGGCTGAAGCTGGCGCTCGGTCTCTGGCTCATCGCCGCGCCTTGGCTGCTCGGCTTCGTCCACAGCTCCGCGATGCATGTCAGCATCTCGATCGGCCTGATCGTGACCTTCCTGACTCTCCTGGAGCTCTGGCTGGCCCACGACCCGGACTTTGCGGAGGACGCGCGGGCGGCTCGCGCCGCTGAGGCCGGGACATCACATCCAGATTGACACCACGCCGGTGCGGTTTAGCGGTCGCCCCCGATTGAGCCGCGCCCTGTCGCGGCGCATCATGTTTACAACTCGTACAAACCCGATGCGGCCAATCGTGACGAAGATATGATCCGTTCCAGGGTGGGGTGGCGTCATGGGGCGTGGGTATACGATCTTCGATACGGCGATCGGCCGCTGCGGCATTGCCTGGAGTGATGCCGGTGTCGTCGGAGTGCAATTGCCGGAGGCACGCGAGATCGAGACACGCCGGCGGCTATTCAAGCAATTTCCCGAAGCGCGCGAGCTTCGTCCGCCCGAAAATGCCGAACTTGCCATCGAGGGCATCGTCCTCATGCTGCGCGGCCAGCAGGCCGAGTTCGCCGATGTCAGCCTCGACATGACCGGCATCACGCCGTTCAACCAGCGCGTCTACGATTATCTCCGCCGCATCCCGCGCGGCGAAACGCGCAAGCCGGACGAGATCGCAGCCAGCCTGCATGTCACGGGCGCGCTGTATTCGGTCGCACAGGCGCTGACGAGGAATCCATTTCCGCTGATCGTGCCTTGCCATCGCGTGCTCGCCGGAGGAGGGATCGACAGGATCTCGCCCAACTGGGGCGCGATCTCCCAGCGTCGGCTGCTGTCGCTTGAAGGCGCAGCGCCGCAGACCGGCCTCACTTTGTTCGACGCCCTGCTCAAGGTTGATCACTCGCGCGCCGCTCACTAGGTTCGGGGGATGGCAACTTCCATCCTGCTCACTGGCCGTTCGGTTACGGTTTCCGCGTTCCGCTGCACCGCGGCTCCGGGCGAGCGGCCCTATGTCGAGCAGTTCGAAAGCCATTCCGTCTCCTACGTGCGCAAAGGCAGCTTCGGTTGCCACCACCGCGGCCGGTTCTTTGAGCTGGTCGCAGGCTCGGTCCTCATCGGACATCCCGGCGACGAGTTCATGTGTACGCATGACCACGTCTGTGGCGACGAATGCCTGTCGTTCTTTCTCGCACCCGAGCTGGTGCAGGAGATCGGCGGCAGCAAGGACGTCTGGCAGGCCGGCGCCGCACCTCCGCTGCCCGAGCTGATGGTGATCGGCGAACTCGCCCAGGCCGCGGCCGCGGGGAACAGCGACCTCGGCCTCGACGAGATCGGCCACGTGTTCGCCAGCCGGTTCGTTGCAAGCATCTCCGGCAAGCCGGCGAAACCAGCGGCGGCGACCGCGCGTGACCGCCGCCGTGCGGTTGAGACCGCGCTGTGGATCGATGCCAATTCGCATCGTGCCGTCGACCTCGAAAGCGCCGCGTACCAGGCTGGGGTCAGCCCATTCCATTTCCTCAGGCTGTTTGCGGCCGCACTCGGCGTCACCCCGCATCAATACCTGTTGCGCTCTCGGCTGCGCCATGCCGCGCAGAGGCTCAGCGAGGACGAGGCGCCCGTGACCGACATCGCCTACGATGTCGGCTTTGCCGATCTCTCTAACTTCACCCGCACATTCACCCGCGCAGCCGGCGTTTCGCCATTGAAGTTCCGCCAAGCATCAAGGGGCATGCGCAAGATTTTCCAAGAACGCCTGAGCCGCCATTGACTAGGTGATCGCCATGGCGCGCGACCGTTGCGCGCAACATGGAGATCATTGATGTACGATCATGTCGGTTTGCGGGTGAACGACCTTGAGGCAAGCGTGCGGTTCTACACGTCCGTGTTGGCGCCGCTTGGCCATGTGCTGTGCTCAAAGGATGAGACTTCGGCGGGCTTCGGCCCGAAAGGCGCTCCGGCGCTGTGGTTGCACCTCACCAGAGCCGAACGGCATGGCGGCGCACATGTCGCCTTCCGCGCGCCTGATCATGCAGCGGTGAGTAAATTCCACAGCGAAGGGCTCAAGGCCGGCGGAGCCGACAATGGCACGGCCGGACCGCGTCCCGATTACAGCCCGACCTATTACGCCGCCTTCCTGATCGATCTCGACGGCAACAACATCGAAGCGGTCTGCGTTTGAGCGGGAGGACGCATTATGGCATCCATTCACAAGGATATTCCGATTGACGCGCCGGCTGCTGCGGCATGGGACGCGGTGCGCGATTTCGCGGCGGTGCATATACGGCTTGCTCCAGGTTTCGTGCTCGACGCCAAACTCGACGATGATGTGCGTATCCTGACATTCGCCAATGGGAGCGTGGCACGCGAGAGGCTGGTCGACTGCGACGACGCGCGACGACGCCTCGTCTACTCCGTGGCCCACGAGCGCATCACCCAACACAGCGCCTCGGTCCAGATCGTCCCCGATGGCGAAACCCGCTGCCGGATGATCTGGATCACCGACGTGCTGCCGCATGAGATCGCCCCCTATATCGACGGGCAGATGGAGCTCGGTGCGGCAGCCATGCAGAAGGCGCTGGGAGGCAGCTCATGACCACATCGGCATTTCTCGACGCGCTCGGCGCTGACGGTCCGTCTGCCGATCGTGCCGACAAAATGGGCCTTTATGGCCGCTTCATCGGCTCATGGGATCTCGACGTCGTGCATTTCCCCGAGAATGCACCGATGCGGCGGCGCAATGGCGAGTGGCATTTCGGCTGGGTGCTCGAAGGCCGTGCCGTTCAGGATGTCTGGATCGTGCCACAGCGCGGGCAGCGGGACCGCGGCGATGGGCCGGGCCCTTACGGCACGACGCTGCGGATCTACGACACCAGGCTTGACGCCTGGCGCATCCAATGGTCCGAGCCGGTCGGCCAGATCTTTCTGCAGATGATCGGCCGTGCCGAAGGCGACGATATCGTGCAGCTCGGCACCGACGAGAACGGCCGGATGATCCGCTGGAGCTTTCGCGACATCACGGATCATTCGTTTCTCTGGCGTGGCGACAGCTCCACTGACGGGGGAACGAACTGGCGTCTCGTCACCGAGTTCAGGGCCATCCGCCGCAGCCGAACGTGAGCGCGCGCCCGACGTCGCCTACGGCCGGAAATGCTTCGACAGCTTCAGGCCCTGTGCCTGGTAGTTGGAGCCGATGCGCTGGCCATACAGCGCATCGGGCCGCGCCAGCATCCTTTCATAGACCAGGCGCCCGACGATCTGGCCATGCTCGAGGATGAACGGCACCTCGCGCGAACGCACTTCCAGCACCGCGCGGGAGCCCTGCCCGCCAGCACCGGCATAGCCGAAGCCCGGATCGAAGAAACCGGCATAGTGGACACGGAATTCGCCGACCAGCGGATCGAACGGCACCATCTCCGCGGCATAGTCCGGCGGGACCTGGACAGCTTCTTTCGAAGCGAGAATGTAGAATTCGCCGGGATCGAGAATGAGGCTGCCGTCGGGGCGCGCCTTGATCGGCTCCCAGAATTCCTCCACCGCATAACCGCCGCGGCGATCGACATCGACGACGCCCGTGTGGCGCTTGGCACGATAGCCGACAAAACCGCCCGCGTTCTCGCCGGACAGATCGACCGACAGCGCCACGCCGCCGGCCAGATCGGCATCATCGCGATCGACCAGCCGCTCGGCCTGATGCAGCGCATTCAGCTCATCGGCTGACAGCACCGCGTCACGATAGCGGAAGCGGACCTGCGACAGCCGCGAACCTTCGCGCAACAGAACCGGAAATGTCTTCGGACTGATCTCCGCATAAAGCGGTCCGTGATAGCCGGCGCCGATCATGTCGAAGCGGCGGGTGCCGTCGGCGATCACGCGCGTGAACACATCGAGACGGCCGGTAGAACTCTTCGGATTGGCCGCGGCGACGATGTCCTTGGGCAGCGCGAGGCTTTCCAACAGCGGCACGATGTAGACGCAATTGGTCTCGAGCACCGCGCCATCGGCAAGCGAGAATTCGTGCAGCTTCAGTTCGTCGATCCGTTCTGCCACGGTCGCGCCGGGCCCGGGCAGGAAGCTCGCGCGGACGCGGTAAGCGATGTCGCCCAACCTCAAATCGAGGCTGGCCGGCTGGATCTGGCTCTCGACGAAATCATATTCGGGGATGATCAGGCCGGCGTCCGCCATCTGCGCGATCAAGCGATCGGGCAGGATGCCATTGGCATCGGCGGCGAGCGAAAGCGGCAAAACCTGGTCCCTCGTGACTGGCTGGAATATCAGCCCTGCCCCTAAAACATAGGGGTTCTTACGCGTTATCCGATGGCCGGCTTGACGAAAAGGCCGGAGGCGACTAAGAGCACGACTTATCCCGTGGTGATTTGAGCCGGCCGGCTTGCAGCCACGTTAAACAAGTCGCTAAACAGGCCGGGGACCCATGTGATCCCGGCCGTGAGGAGAGCTCTCCCAGGCCGGTTTTTTGTGACCATTTTCCTGATGGTCATGATGGAGGTCATATGTCCAAATCTGCCGCCACCCCCTCGTTGACCCAATACCGCCCCGAGACCCGACTGGTGCATTCCGGCACGCTGCGGTCGGAATTCGGCGAGACTGCCGAGGCGCTGTTCCTCACCCAGGGCTTCGTTTACGCCAGCGCGGAGGAATGCGAGGCCCGGTTCAAGGGCGAGGATCCCGGCTTCATCTATTCGCGCTTCTCCAACCCGACCACGGCAATGTTCGAGCGCCGCATGGCCGAACTCGAGGGCGCCGAGACCGCCCGCTCCGCGGCCACGGGCATGGCGGCGGTGACCACCGCGATCCTGGCGCCGTTGCGCGCCGGCGACCATGTCGTCGCCTCGAAGGCGATGTTCGGCTCCTGCCGTTACGTGGTCGAGGACCTGCTGCCGCGCTACGGCATCGAATCCACCCTGGTCGACGGCCTCGATCTCGACCAGTGGCAGCGCGCGGTCAGGCCGAATACCAAGAGCTTCTTCCTGGAAAGCCCGACCAACCCGACGCTCGACGTGCTCGACATCGGTGCAATCGCCGAGATCGCGCATGCTCATGGCGCGCGGCTGATCGTCGACAACGTATTCGCCACGCCGATCTGGCAGAGCCCGCTGGCGCTCGGCGCCGACGTCGTGGTCTATTCCGCAACCAAGCACATCGACGGCCAGGGCCGCTGTCTCGGCGGCGTCATCCTGTCGTCGGAGGCCTTCATCGCCGAGCACATCCACAATTTCATGCGCCAGACCGGCCCGTCGATATCGCCGTTCAACGCCTGGGTGCTGCTGAAGGGCCTGGAGACGCTCGCGGTGCGCGTCCGCGCCCAGACCGAGACTGCGGCGAAGATCGCCGATGTCCTTGCGAGCCACCCGAAGATCTCGCGGCTGGTCTATCCCGGCCGCGACGATCATCCGCAGGCCGCCACCGTGAAGAAGCAGATGCGCGCCGGCTCCACGCTGGTGGGCTTCGAGGTCAAGGGCGGCAAGGCCGCGGCCTTCCGCGTGCTCAACGCGCTCAAGCTCGCCAAGATCTCCAACAATCTCGGCGATGCCAAGACGCTGGTCACCCATCCCGCCACCACCACCCATCAGCGGCTGACGCCGGAGGCCCGCGCCGAGCTCGGCATCAGCGAAGGCTTCATCCGCTTCTCCACCGGGCTCGAACATGTCGACGACCTGATCGCCGATCTGGATGCGGCGCTGGCGAAAGCGTGATCGCGAAGGGCGAGTAGGGAGTAGTAAGAAACCCCTATTCGCTGCTTGCCCTGTCGATCGAGATCCCGGGCCCGCGCGCGGACGTGCGCCCCGGGATGACGCCTGACGGCGTCACATCGGCCGATAGGTCAGGACGTCCGCCGGCAGGTTAACGCCGAGCTTGACCTGTCCGACCGACTTGATGATGTCGTCGCCGAGCAACTGCGCGAAACAGGCATAGCCCCAATCGTTCATATGCAGGCCGTCGGCGATGACGAAATCGTTGATCGGGATCGATTGCTGCTCGTGCCAATCGCGCATCACCTCGAAACGGGGAAAGATGCCGACGTGATGCAGCTCGGCGACATGGCTGAGCAGCTTGATCATCTTGTTGGCCCGCTCGGGACGTTCGATCACGCGCGGCGAATATTGCAGGTCGACCAGCACGATGTCGGCGCTCGCGGCCTGGATCTTCGCCACACCGTCGTCGACGAGCTTGGCCGTATCGGCGGGATCGAGATCGCGCAGCACCGCGTTGGTGCCGACCTGCCAGATCACGAGATCCGGATGCCGGTCGATAACCGAGTCCTGCAGCCGCTTCATCATCTCAGGGGCATCCTCGCCACCGATGCCGGCATTGATGACGCTGATGTCTGCCATCGGGTATTGCCGGCGCAACTGCGCGGCCAAGCGGTTCGGATAGGTGTATTCCGGCCCGCTCGATCCGTAACCCTGCGTGGACGAGGAGCCGAAGGCGACGATGACGACCGGCAGGCCGGAGGCGAGCTTGTTTGCCACATGGGGCAGCGAGCCAAACGACTTCGGCCCGCCCTTCGGCGGCAGGCAGGGCACGCGGTTCAGGATATCGCTGGCGGATTTGGCAACCTGCTTGACCCTGTCGATGGCCCTTTCGGTGAAGCTCTTCGGCGCGGCCGGATTGGCAGCTGAGGATGACTGAGGGACCAAGCCGGACGTGCCAGGCGAGGTCGCCGGCTGCGGGTTCGGAGCTTGGACGGCCGGCCCCTGATGCATGACCGCAACCTGCGCCGGAGACGGCTTCTGAGCCGCGCCCGTTGCGAGGTGCCCAATGGTCGGCTTCAGCTCCGGCGTCGGCGACACTTGCGCCTCACCAGACGGCGCTGGCGCGGTCTGGGCCGCAGCCTGGTTCACAGTCTGCGCATGGAGCGATGGTGTCGAAATGGCGAGAGCGATCGCCATGAGAGTCGACGAGGTCAACCCTCGAACTACGCGTTGACAACTCATTAACGTCATAAACCCCAGAGATCCTAATTCTGCTGCGCCGGTCCCAGTTGGGCCGCATCGATGATGAATTTCGAGAGCGCCCGGCCGATGCAATCGTGAACCTGTTTGGCAAGCTCGATCCCGTGCGTCGGATTGAACAGGTCGAAATTGCCCTGCTCGTTCCACTGCCGCATGATCGCGAACCGATCGAACAGCGGCACGTCGCGCTCCTGCGCGACGACGCGCATGTTGTCGATGTAAGGCGGCACGGAAATCATGGTTTCGGTGCGCGGACTATATTGCAAATTCATCAAGACCACGTCCGCCCCCGCGTTCTGCAGCTCCGTCACGCCCTTGTTGACCGCCGCGCGAAAGTCATCCGGATCGATGGCTCGCATGGCATCGACCGTCCCCGTCTGCCAGATCACCAGATTAGGCTTTTTTCCTTCCAGCACCTTAACGAAGCTGCCGGCCATCTCCTCGGCCGTCCTCTTCGGCTGCAATTCGACGGCAAGATTAACGGTGACCAAAGGAAGTTTTTCCTTCAGGGCAGCCTGCAGCCGAAAGGGATAGGCGTTGTTGTCCGATGTGCTCACGATCGCCGAGGAGCGGCTGCCGAGCACCAGGATATCGAGCGGCTGGCCGTTCTTCACCGCATCGGCAACCTTCGTCAGCCGGCTTTCGGTGGCGAGCAGATAGGGCGGTACCTCGCAGTTCGGGGCGGCGTTTTCCTCGGCGCGCGCCGCCGTCGCCAGCATCATCGCCAGCGTCAGGAGCACGAGCCTCGCGAGCCCGTCCATTGGTCGCCTTAACCACGAGACGGACTGCATCAGCCCCCTCCCGCCATATCGGCATTCGCAAGCGCAGCCTTTCGCGGTGCGCTCTTGTCCGCAACGTTTTTGTACCATGAAATCAGCGAGGCAACCCCCCACATGATGAGGATCCCGCTGAGACTAATCAGCGCGTGCATGAGCGGGCCCCCGGACACTTCGGCAAGAATGAAGTGCCCTGCGAATGCAAGGAACACGCCGAGGCAGAAGATCTCCAGCGAATGCTGGCCGCACACGATCAGAGGCTTCAACCACCGCGACTTCAGGCCAGGCCAGTCCCTCGGCAAGTAGTGCACGGTGAGTGCGGCGAGCGCCAGGAAATGCGCAAAGCGCAGCACGTCGAGGTCTGTCTTGTCGATCGGATACATCCACTGCTCGAGCCGGCGCGGCAATAGATGGCCGAACTGCGGGATGTACCAAGTGAGCGTCACGAAGAACGCCGCCAATAGATAGGCAGCGCAGATCCAAAGTGTAATGGGCGAATTCAGAATGCGGGTCATGCGTCTGGCGCCGCCGAGCGCGCACCAGGCCCCGAACACGAACAGCAACTGCCAAGCCAACGGGTTGAACGCCCAGAAGCCGTTCGGATAGGCCGACAGATACAGGTCGAATTCCCAGGTCACGGCATAGAGCACGGCCGATAGACCTAGCGTCAGGTCCGGCTTCCAGCGCATCAGCGACAGGATCAGCGGCAGGAACAGCATCAGCACGATATAGAGCGGCAGCACGTCCATGTTGACGGGACGAAAGCGCAAGATCAGCGCCTGCACGATCGTCACATCGGGCTGCTTCAAGAAATCCATGATCCCCATCTCTTCGGTGTAGAGCGGGTTCTCGAAGCTGGTCGCGACGTAGGAGATTTCGGCCAGAAAGATCGTGAACAGGAAGACATGCGCGACGTAGATCTGCCAGACGCGGCGCAGGATGCGTGCAGTCGCGACCACGACGCCGGACTCCTGCATCGCCCGCCCGTAGACGAAAGCGGCGGTATATCCGGAGATGAAGATGAAGATCTCGGTGGCGTCGGAAAAGCCGTAGTTCCGGATCGTGAACCAGGTCAGAAGATTGGGCGGCAGGTGATCGATGAAGATCAACCACAGTGCGAGTCCACGAAACAGATCCAACCTGAGCTCGCGCTCGCCGGCCGGGGGAAAGGTGATCGCGGGCGCCGACGAGGCGGCCGGCATCGCCGGCGCCAGCGCGGGCGCTGCAGCCGCTTCGGGAACCGTAGGTCCGGCAAGGCGATCAGCAATCGACGTCATCAGGCACCGCGTCAACTCGTGCTCCGGCAGCGGGAATGTAGGCTTGCGCAATTTTTGCGCAAGCGATGAAGGGCTTATTGGGCGGCGACGCACCCGGCTGCGGTGCAGTCGCCACGGGATTGTTGCGATCCCGTCACGCAACACCAGGGGGATACCGTCGCCGTCAGCCCTCGCCGCGTGTGGCGCCCTGGTGCCACCGTGGCGGCCCGGGCTCGCCCTAAGGCTGCTACGGTTTCTACACCATAGGTCTCATGATCCGGAACTGTGGTCAACGCGCGTTCGCACGGTGTTTGGTTCCCGCCCAACTTTCCGCTAAACTGATTTGCATGTACCGCGCTGTGACTCGCCAGATCGAAGTGACCGTCGAACCGAACTTCTTGCCGGAAAAGTCGTCGGCCGATGATGGCCGCTATTTCTGGTCCTATACCGTCGTGATCACCAATACCGGCGAGGAGACGGTCCAGCTGCGCGGCCGGCACTGGATCATCACCGATGGCTCCGGGCGGCGGCAGGAGGTTCGTGGCGAGGGCGTGGTCGGCGAGCAGCCCGTGCTCGCGCCCGGCGAGCATTTCGAGTACACCTCCGGCGTACCGCTCACCACGGCTTCGGGCTTCATGGCAGGTCACTACGAGATGGAGAGCGAAAGCGGCGAGCGCTTCGAGATCGAAGTGCCGGCTTTCTCCCTCGACAGTCCCTACGGCAAGCGAGTGTTGAATTAGCTCGCGGTCTTCGCCGAGCCGTCGTCGTCCGGCTTGACCGGGAGATTCAGTATTCGAAAGAGCGCAGTTATCGACCGAGAAGCTCGGCGTCACTGGATGCGTTGCCTTCGCGGGGCATGACGAAAGAGCACAGGTCGGCTTCATTGTACTTTCCGACGAACATGCACTCGCATTCTCGCGGCGCATCGCGTCCGAGCTTTACTGATCAGGTCACCCTCTTCATAAGCAGAGGGCACAGGGAAGGCCGCATAGGCGTTAAGGTAGCGCGAGCATCGATTGATACTTGCGTTTTCGAGGAGGCTCGCGAAGGTGGCGCCCCAACGCGCGTTTTCTGCGGCGCAAGCAACGGATGGTTGGTTGTGGAATGATTGCTTGCAGCAAGGATGCAACGAGCTGCTGCAGGACCCGCCAAGCGCCAGGCGTCGTTAAGCGGCCTGCGTCCAGTGGGGAGAGTCCTCGAAGTCGCTGGCAAGCGGCTCGAGCAACAGGATGATCAGGAGGTGGGCCAGCAGGTAGGGCTTGGCAGAGCGCGGATCGGTTCCTGGCGGCGTCTTGAGGCCAATCAGACTCTTCAGTCGCTTGAACCCAAGCTCGATCCGCCATCGCAATCGATAGAGCGCAAGCACATCTTTGGTGGAGAACTCGTCCCGCGCGAGCGACGTGATCAGAATGACCCAATCCGCAGCCTCCAAAGTTTCTTTGGAGATGATGCGGTTTTCATCTTTTGCGTCTTGCCGGGCTTTACGCCGAGAAGCAGCAGCCGCACCGGTGGGCTTCTTGATTGCGACCAGACGCATAGCCAGAGGCGCGCCGCCCTTGCGCTTGATCCAAATCTCCCGATCGACCAGTCCGCGCGCCTTCGCGGCACGCAATTGGGCCATCAGATCGAACGGAAGGCCTTTGGCGTCAAGCCAACGTGCGTTCTTCCAGCCCGCTCGGATCAAAACGTCGGCCCCGGCTTCGCGGACGGCCGCAATGCGGTCAGGTTGCAGATAAGCGCGGTCAGCAATGCGGATCTCGTTCTTGACCACTGGTATCCGGTCAAACGTTTCGCCCTCTTGCTGATCTGTCAGCTCGAAGTGACCAAAGCGCTCATAGGGCAGATCAAATGCGCTATGAACGCGCCAAAGCTCACTGTTCTTGCGCGCAGCCGGTCCCGCCTGAGGCACTGTCGTCGCATCGATGATGCGGATCAGGCGGCCTTGGCTCGCCTTCGGAGCTGCCGCAGCGAGCAAGCCCTCCACCAGCACCGCAAACCAATCACCACATTGACGCAGCCGATAGAACAACGCCACGCTGGTGAGGTCGGCAAGGCCAACAGAAGCCGCCCATGCGGCTGTCGATCTCAGCCCTCTTTCACCCAAACAATAGGCCAGCATCAGCCGAAGTAACGTCACCGCATCTGGAATCTGCCGCCGACGCGCGAAGGCCTTCGTCTGGCGCGCAGTTTTCTCGAGCTGCGCAGCCCCGCCCAGCTGCGCAACCACTCTCGTCCAGTCCTCGTTCAGGAGCGATTCGTCTGCCATCCCCTGTTCGAATCACGGCGGATTCCAACACTCAAGCATAAACTTAACGCCTATGGGGAAGGCCGGGAGCTCGCCGCCCCCATGGCCCGCCTGCAGAAAGAAATGCAGGCGGCAGTCACCACAGGTTCGGCTGAGGACATCCCGGCCTTCCCTGCGCAATGGTTTTAACGGCTGCTTCGTACTCTCCCTGGTGCGCCGGGCTTTTTGGCCACCATTTCCGCGCGAAGCGAAGCTTCGTCGCGTCCGCGACAACGCGTAAGACGCGTTGCGCGGGGCATCAGCGTCGGGATGCCAGGACCATACGACTTGACCGTCCGCCGCACCGCCAGTCGTCTTGCGCTTCATAGCGCCCGACGATGCCACGTCCATCGCATCCCGCACTCGACGTTCGTGACGACGCGTACGCCCCTCTTGTGAGGCGGGACGCGGGAGAATGTGAACTTGATTTGCCCGACGACACAAGCGGACGCGCGTGCGGCAGATTGGCACGACGGGCAGTGGCCGGAGAAACGCGATCACAGAACCTCGGCCTCCCGCAAGTCCCCGATCAAATGCTCGATGGCCGTCGGAGGCGGCTTGTTGATATGACGATCATCATGTAAAATGATCCGCGTCCGCATGGAAAACAGCGGTGGAGGAGCGCGATGTCCAAGCCCCAATGGCAAAAATCCGCCTGCAATATCTGCTACGTCAATTGCGGCGTCGAAATGCTGGTCGAGGACGGCCGCATCGCCAAGGTGCGTGGCGATCGCGAGAACCCGAAATCGCAGGGATACATCTGTAACAAGGCGGCGCGCATTCCCTATTATGCGCATCACAAGGACCGGCTGACTTCCCCGCTCCGGCGGCGTGCGGACGGCGGGTTCGACGCGATCGACTGGGACACGGCAATCACCGAGATCGCGGCGCGCCTGCGCGAAATCGTGGACCGGCACGGCGGCAAGAGCATCGCGCTCTATGGCGGCGGTGGCCAGGGCAACCACGCCGGCGGCGCCTACGCCAACGCGGTGCTGCGGACGCTGGGATCGCGCTCGGTGTTCAACGCGCTGTCACAGGAGAAGACCGGGGACTTCTGGGTCAACGGCCACATGTTCGGCAGCCAGATCTGCCACACCGCGGAGGACGTGCATCATTGCGATCTTCTGTTCGTGATCGGCGCCAATCCGTGGGTCGCCCACGGCTTCCCCAACGCGCGCGACCATCTGAACCAGATCCGCAAGGACCCGAATCGCAAGCTGATCGTGATCGATCCGCGCCGCACCGAGACCGCCGAGATGGCCGATCTGCATCTCGCACTGCGCCCAGGTGCGGACGCGTTCCTGCTCGGCGCGATCCTGGGCACGCTCGTCCGCCGCGATGCGCTCGACCACGACTTCCTGCAGCATCACACGACAGGCTTTACCGAGGTGAAGGCCGCGCTGGCACGCATTCCGATCGCCGAATGGGCCGCAGCCGCCGAGATTCCGCTCGAGCAGATCGAGCGCTGCGTCGACATGATCGTGACGGCGAAGGCGATGACCGTTCGCGTCGAGCTCGGCATCCAGCAAGGCGTCAACTCAACGCTCAACTCCTATCTGGAGAAGCTTCTGATCATGCTGACCGGCAGTTTCGGCCGGAAGGGCACCAACCAGTTGCATTCGTGGCTGCAGCCGCTCTGGAGCAATTCGCCCAACCAACGCTATGCGCCGGCCGACACCGAGATCATTGCCGGGCTGTTGCCGCCGAACCTGCTGCCGCAGGCAATCCTGAGCGATCACCCGGAACGGCTGCGCTGCCTCTGGGTCGACAGCTCCAACCCAGCCAACACCGTAGCCAACACAGCAGAAGTGGAGAGGGCCTTGTCCGCGCTCGATCTCTGCGTCGTGGTCGACGTCGCGATGACCGAGACAGCGCGGCTGGCGCATTACGTGCTGCCGGCTTCCTCGCAATACGAGAAGACCGAGTTCACGCTGTTCAATTTCGAATTCCCGACCAACTACCTCCATGTGCGCGCGACCGTGCTGCCGCCGCTGCAAGGCACGCTGCCGGAGCCCGAGATCTACAGTCGCCTCGCCCGTGCGCTCGGCCTCTTGCCTGGCGACAATGTGCTGGCACCGCTGCGTGAGATCGCGAGGCAATCGCGAAGCGACTTCGCCACGGCACTGCGCAGCTTCATCGGCGCCAATCCGCAAGCCGCATCGCTCGGCGCGCTGATCCTGTATCACACGCTCGGCGCCACACTGCCCGACGGCACGGCCGCGGCGGCGCCGCTCTGGCAGGCGGCACAGATGTGCGCGAAGCGCGACCCGCAAGTCGTGCGGCGCGCGCTTGGCCCTGACAGGCCGATCGCAGATCATGAGCTGGGCGATGCGCTGTTCGATGCCATCGTCGGCTCGCGCAGCGGCGCCGCGATCACCACGCACGCTTACCAGGAGGTGTGGTCGCTCGTTGCCCATCCCGACCGCAAGATCCGGCTGGCTATCCCGGCGCTGCTGGATTGGCTCGATCGGCTCGATCCTGCTCAGACGACCGCGCCTGAGGACTATCCGTTCGTGCTCGCGGCCGGGCAGCGGCGCATGTTCAACGCCAACCAGATCTTCCGCGATCCGGCTTGGCGGCGCGCCGACCCGGACGGGGCGCTGTTGGTCAATGTGCACGATCTCGAGGCGCTCGGGGCCGGCGATGGCGAATGGATCGCGGTCCGCTCACCGGCGGGACGGGTGGTGGTCCGCTGCAAGGCGGACGACAGCATTCGCCAGGGCCAGCTCGCGCTACCGCACGGCTATGGCCAATCCTATCCCACGGACGACGGGGAGCGACTGAGCAACGGCCCGCGCATCAATACGCTGACCGACAGCCTCAACCGCGATCCAATCGCCGGCACGCCTTATCACAAGCACGTCGCGGTGCGGCTGGAGCGGCTGACCCCGGCCGAAGCCGCGGCCGCCGAGGCGCGCTCGCAACGAATTCATGGAGCGGGGACGACGATGTGACGATGCCATGAGCTGGGCTGCCTCCGCGTCGTTGCGAGGAGCCGGAGGCGACGAAGCAATCCAGAATCGCGGAAGCGGGTCTCTGGATTGCCTCGCTCCGCTCGCAATGACGAAGGCAGCAGCGCGCGGACTCATTCGCGCAAAGCGCGAACTAATTCTCCGTTACGCCGGCTTCGTGCGGCGTGAACTGATAGACCGAGGAGCAGAACTCGCAGGTGACCACGACCTTGTCGTCCTTCACCATGTCGGCGCGGTCCTGGGCTGAGAAGCTCTTCAGCATGTTCGCCACCGCATCGCGCGAGCAGGAGCAGCGCGCCTGCAAGGGATGCTCCTTGAACACGCGCACGCCACGCTCGTGGAACAGCCGATACAGCAGGCGTTCGCCGGACAGCGCGGGATCGATCAGTTCGACATCCTCGACAGTCGCGACCAGCGACTGGCCCTCGACCCAGGCCTCGTCCTCCTCGACCGTGTGGACCTCGGTACCCTCGGGCGCATCGCCCGGATGCAGATCGGCCTGCCGCGCACGCTCCGGCGCCTTCGGCAGAAACTGCGTCAACAGCCCACCGGCGCGCCAACGATGCTTGCCGCCGCTCCATTCCTCGCCGACCGCAAGCCGCACGCGGGTCGGGATCTGTTCGGAGCGCAGGAAATATTCGTGCGCGGCCTCTTCCAGGCTGCCGCCGTTGAGCGCGACCAGACCCTGGTAGCGGCTCATGTCCGGCCCCTGATCGATCGTCATCGCCAGATGGCCCTTGCCGAGCAGGGAGCCGGAATCCTTGGCCTCGGACAGCCGGGCTTCGTCATAGCGCGCATAGGCGCGCAGCCGGTCAGGCGCCTGGAAGTCGACCACCAGGAACGAGACCGGGCCGTCGGTCTGGGTCTGCAGGATGAAGCGACCCTCGAACTTCAGGGACGAGCCGAGCAGGGTCGTCAGCACGATCGCCTCGCCCAGCAGCTTGCCGACGGGCGCGGGATAAGCGTGCTTGGTCAGGATATCGTCGAGCGCCGGCCCCATGCGGGTCAGCCGTCCCCGCAGATCCAGCGCTGCGACCTCGAACGGCAGCACGGCGTCGTCGACCGGCACGGCCGACGGCGCGCGGATATCGCTTTGAAGTTTGATTTCAATGTCGGGAGAATTGGCCATCATGGGCCTCTAGATGGGGTCGATGATAGTAAATGGAAAGGGGCGATGGACCTCTGCTCTCGCGCCGAGCTCAGTGCACCCTCTCCCCTTGTGGGAGAGGGTGGCGCGATGACGCGCAGCGACAGCGCGCCGGGTGAGGGGTCTTTCACGCCGCGCCGAGCCTTGCGAGAATATCTTCCATGACAGCCGTTCGACGCTGCAGCACATCATTGTTCCAATACCGCGCAACAGCGAACCCCTCGAGCGCGAGTACATGATCTCTTGCGACGTCAGTCGCCGATGACGCGTGCTGGCTTCCATCGATCTCGATCACGAGCCGCCGTTCGAAACAGACGAAATCCAGAATATACTGCTTGAACGGGCGGCTCGTGATGAATCGCGGCGCACCTACGGCGAGATCGTTCGTCAGCTCGTGGAGCGGCCTTAAGCTCCCGCCCCAAAGCACCAGGCCAGAATGCCCTTCTGGGCATGCAGGCGGTTTTCGGCCTCGTCGAACACCACCGATTGCGGGCCGTCGATCACCTCGTCGGTGACCTCCTCGCCGCGATGGGCGGGCAGACAGTGCATGAAGATCGCGTCCTGCTTTGCCAGCGACATCAGCTTGGAATTGACCTGATAGGGCTTGAGCAGATTGTGGCGATGCTCGCCGTCCTTGTCGCCCATCGACACCCAAGTATCGGTGACGACGCAATCAGCGCCCGCAACCGCCTCTTCCGGATCATGGCCAAGGCGAATATCCGCGTTCGTGGCGCGGATGAAATCCTTCATCACCTTGCCCGGCGCGAGCTGCGGCGGGGTCGCGACATTGAGCCTGAAGTTGAAGCGCTCCGCGGCGTGGGCCCAGGAGGCCAAAACGTTGTTGTCGTCGCCGCTCCAGGCCACGGTACGGCCCTCGATGGACCCGCGGTGCTCCTCGAACGTCATCACGTCGGCCATCACCTGGCAGGGATGCGAGCGCCGCGTCAGCCCGTTGATGACGGGCACGGTGGCATACTCCGCGAGCTCGAGCAGCGCATCGTGGCTCAGGATCCGTATCATGATGGCATCGACATAACGCGACAGCACGCGCGCGGTGTCGGCGATGGTCTCGCCGCGGCCGAGCTGCATTTCGGCGCCGGTCAGCATGATCGACTCGCCGCCGAGCTGGCGCATGCCGACGTCGAAGGAGACGCGGGTGCGCGTCGAGGGCTTCTCGAAGATCATCGCCAACACCTTGCCCTCGAGCGGCTTCTTCGCCGGCTCGTGCGCCTTCAGCTTCTTCTTCATGTCGCTGGACAGCGCGAGCATGGAGCGCAGCTCGGGTAGCGGAACCTCAGATATGTCGAGGAAATGACGGGGGGTCTTACTCATGACGCGGCTGCCTGCTTCGACTGACCGCTCGATAGCGCCGTACAGGCGCGATCGAGCCGCTGCACCGACTCTTCGATCTCGGTTTCGTTGACGATCAAGGGCGGCAGGAAGCGCACCACGTTGTCGCCGGCGCCGACGGTCAACAGCTTCTCGTCGCGGAGCGCCGCGATCAGATCGGCCGACGGAACCACGGCCTTGATGCCGATCAAGAGACCTTCGCCGCGGACCTCGGAGATCACCTCCGGGTGGCGATCGATCACGGCGGCGAGCTTCTGCTTGAGCAGCAGCGACATCTTGCGCGCGTGCTCGAAGAAGCCCGGCGCCAGCATCACGTCCAGCACCGCATTGGCCGCGGCCACCGCCAGCGGGTTGCCGCCGAAGGTCGAACCATGCGAGCCCGCCGTCATGCCGGCCGCAGCATCGGCCGTGGCGAGGCACGCGCCGATCGGGAAACCGCCGCCGAGCGCTTTCGCCAGCGACATCACGTCGGGCTCGACCCCGAGCCAGCGATGCGCGAACAGCTCGCCGGTGCGGCCCATGCCAGTCTGCACCTCGTCGAACACGAGCAGCAGGCCGTGCGCGTTGCAGAGCTCGCGCAGGGCCTTGTAGAAGCCCAGCGGCGCGGTGCGCACGCCACCCTCACCTTGCACCGGCTCGATCAAGATGCCCGCGGTGTGCGGGCCGATCGCCTTCTTCACCGCTTCGAGATCGCCGAGCGGGACTTGGTCGAAACCATCCATCGGCGGGCCGAAGCCGTCGAGATATTTGGCCGAGCCGGTGGCCGCGAGCGTCGCCAGCGTGCGGCCGTGGAACGCGCCCTCGAACGTAACGATGCGGTAACGTTCCGGATGCCCCTTGGCGGCGTGATGCTTGCGCGTGATCTTGATCGCGCATTCCATCGCTTCGGCGCCGGAATTGGCGAAGAACACGTAGTCGGCGAAGCTCTGCTCGCACAGCCGCGCCGCAAGCCGCTCGCCGTCCGGGCTCTTGAACAGGTTCGACATGTGCCAGAGCTTGGTCGCCTGCTCCTGCAGCGCCTTCACCAAATGCGGATGCGCGTGACCCAGCGCATTCACGGCGACGCCGGAGGTGAAGTCGAGATAGCGCTCGCCATTGGTCGCGATCAGCCAGGCGCCCTCGCCGCGCTCGAAGGCGAGATCGATCCGGGCAAATACGGGGAGCAGATGCGACGCGACGTCCGTCATGGCTGATCACTTGAGCTGACGGGCCGGTCAAGACGCGCACGAGGAGGCGCAAAGCAGCGCCATCGCGCACCCGGGACCCGGCCCTGGAAAACAAAATGTGCCGCCTTTTCAAGGCGGCACGGACAACTATTGTATGCGCAGGACGTTCGCTGTCAACACGCGTGAGCCAGCCGCCTCAGCGCGGAACAGGTGGGGTTTCCGGTCGATGACAGTGCTAAGCGTTCCCGGTCCACATCGACGGAAGGTGTGGACGGTGGCCCCCGACTCTTGCGCGGGAGTCACGGCATATTGTAGCGTTTTTCGCATCGAGTACGACATCTCGTGCAGCAGGTCTGATCCTTAAGAGTTCGGTGGTTCGGCGTACACGTCCGGGCGCGCATCTCGCGCCCGGCGAGGGCTAAGGGATTCTGCGAGCAGGGATTTTCGTGAGTTTGGCACCGCAGCGCTGTCCCGAAACTGGCCAGCGAAACGCGAAGGGAAAGGTGCGATGACGGTATTGACCTGGTCGGACGATCGCGTCGAGCAGTTGAAAAAGCTCTGGGAGGCCGGACTGTCGGCCAGCCAGATCGCAGCGGAGCTCGGAAATGTGACGCGCAACGCCGTGATCGGCAAGGTCCACAGGCTCGGCCTCTCCGGTCGCGCCAAGAGCCCTGCCGCCGCCGCTCCGCGTCAGCGCAAGGCGCGCCCCGCTCAGCCGATGATGCGGGTGGCCCGCCCGGTGGCGCGCGGCAATACCGCGCTCGCCCAGGTGTTCGAGGTCGAGACGGAGCCCGATCCGATCACCTTCGACAATGTGGTGCCGATGAACCAGCGGCTGTCGCTGCTCGAGCTCCGCGAAGGCACCTGCCACTGGCCGGTCGGCGATCCCGCCAGCGCGGACTTCTTCTTCTGCGGCGGCAAGGCGCTGAACGGCCTGCCCTATTGCGCGCAGCATTCGCGCATCGCCTATCAGCCCGCGGCCGATCGCCGTCGTCACCCCGGCAAGAGCCCGGCACGCTGATCTGTTGCGCATCTTGGACGCGCTGTTAGCTCAGCCATCAGCTGTCGTCCCCGCGAACGCGGGGACCCATAACCACCGGCGGGCGTGGTTATGATGGATGTTAGCTACAGCTGCAGCTCTATCATCAGCATTTGCGGTTATGGGTACCGGCGTTCGCCGGGATGACGGCGGCGCACGTTGCAAGCGCGCTTGTCATGACAAAAAAGGCGGAGCCGAAGCTCCGCCTTTGATCGGGCGCTGTTTGTCGCCGCGCGATCGCCCTCAGCTCACGATTCCGCCTTCGCAAAGCGGTCGTCGAGCGCATAGCCCGCGCCACGCACGGTGCGGATCGGATCCTGTTCGCGTCCCGGATTGAGCAGCTTGCGCAAGCGTCCGATGTGCACGTCCACCGTACGCTCGTCGATGTAGATGTCGCGGCCCCAGACGCTGTCGAGCAGCTGCTCGCGGCTGAACACGCGGCCCGGATGTTCCAGGAAGAACTCAAGCAGCCGATATTCGGTCGGCCCGAGATCGATCGGCCGGCCGGAGCGGGCGACGCGGCGCTTCTCGCGATCGAGCTCGATGTCGCCATAGGCGAGCACGGTGGCGAGCCGCTCGGGGCTCGCGCGGCGGAGCAGACCCTTCACGCGGGCCAACAGCTCGGGCACCGAGAACGGCTTGACGATGTAATCGTCCGCCCCGGTGGCGAGCCCGCGGACCCGCTCGCTCTCCTCGCCGCGCGCCGTCAGCATGATGATCGGCAGCTGCTTGGTCTCGGGCCGGGCGCGCAGGCGCCGGCACAGCTCGATGCCGGACAGGCCCGGCAGCATCCAGTCCAGCACCACGAGATCGGGCACCCGTTCCTTCAGTCGCGTGTCGGCGTCGTCGCCGCGCGCAACCGTCTCGACCTCGTAACCTTCGGTCTCGAGATTGTAGCGCAGCAGCGTCGTCAGCGCTTCCTCGTCTTCCACAACCAGAATGCGCGCACTCATCGCTCAGCTTCTCTCTCAGTTTCCGGGGGCGGTGGCCGCGAAGGACGTCATGTCGCCCTTCGGACGCTTGTCGATCATCGGCTGGCCTTCGATCATGTAGAACACGGTTTCCGCGATGTTGGTCGCATGATCGCCGATCCGTTCGATGTTCTTGGCGCAGAACATCAGGTGAATGCAGAACGAGATGTTGCGGGGATCTTCCATCATGTAGGTGAGCAGCTCGCGGAACAGCGAGGTGCAGATGGCGTCGACCTCCTCGTCGCCCTTCCACACCGTCATCGCCGCCGGCAGATCGTGGGCGGCATAGGCGTCGAGCACCGACTTGACCTGCGACTGCACCAGGTCGGTCATGTGCTCCAAACCGCGGATCAGCTTCAAGGGATGGAAATCGCTCTCCAGCGCGGCGACGCGCTTGCCGATGTTCTTGGCGAGGTCGCCGATCCGCTCGAGGTCGGTCGCAACCCGCATCGCGCCGACGATCTCGCGCAGGTCCACCGCCATCGGCTGCCGGCGGGCGATGGTGAGCACCGCGCGCTCCTCGATCAGCCGCTGCAGACTGTCGATCTCGGCGTCCGTCTGGATCACCCGCTCGCCGAGCGCGACGTCGCGCCGCACCAGCGCGTCGACGGAATCCACGATCAGCCGCTCGGCCAAGCCGCCCATCTCCGCGACCAGCCGCGTCAGCTCCTGCAGGTCACTGTCAAACGCCTTGACGGTATGTTCACTGGCCATGTCTGTCTCCTCGGCAATGCCGTCGTAGTCCGGCGCGTCAATTCGGGTCTCGCTGCCTCAGCCAACTGCCCCTTGCCGACCGATGCAAGGGGTCCGTTTCCGGCATCAGCCGAAGCGGCCGGTGATGTAGTCCTGGGTCCGCCGATCGCTCGGCGAGGTGAAGATCTTGCTGGTATCGTCGAACTCGATCAGCTCGCCGAGATACATGAAGGCGGTCTTGTCGGAGACGCGGGCCGCCTGCTGCATGTTGTGGGTCACGATCGCGATCGTGTAGTTGTCCGACAGCTCCTGGATCAACTCCTCGACCTTGGCGGTCGAGATCGGATCGAGCGCCGAGCACGGCTCGTCGAACAGGATCACCTCGGGACGCACCGCAACGGTGCGGGCAATACAGAGACGCTGTTGCTGGCCGCCGGAAAGGCTCAGGCCCGAGGCGTTGAGCTTGTCCTTGACCTCGTTCCACAGCGCGCCGCCGCGCAACGCCTTCTCGACCCGGTCATCCATCTCGGATTTGGAGATCTTCTCATACAGGCGGATGCCGAAGGCGATGTTCTCGTAGATCGTCATCGGGAACGGCGTCGGCTTCTGGAACACCATGCCGACGCGCGCACGCAAGAGGTTCAGGTCGAGCTTGGGGTCGAGGATGTTGGTGTTGTCCAGCATCAGCTGGCCTTCGGCGCGCTGGCCCGGATACAGATCATACATCCGGTTGAAGATGCGCAGCAGCGTGGACTTGCCGCAGCCGGACGGTCCGATGAAGGCCGTCACCCGGTTGGTTCCGAGCGACAGGTTGATGTTCTTCAGCGCATGGTGATCGCCGTAATAAAAGTTCAGGTTCCGGACCGTCACCTTCGCCGGGGCGTCCGGCAAGGATTTGTTCGGAATGACGCCCGCCGGACTTGAGACGGAAACAGACATGTCGGTCATTTTGCGCTCCTCTCGGCGCCCAGAATGCGGGCCCCGATGTTCAGGGCAAGTACGGTCAAGGTAATCAAAAGGGCCCCGGTCCAGGCCAGCTGCTTCCAATAGGCATAGGGGCTCTGGACGAAGTTGTTGATGGTCACCGGCAGGTTGGCCATCGTGTGGGTAAGATCGAGGCTCCAGAACTGGTTCGACAACGCAGTGAACAGGAGCGGCGCGGTCTCGCCGGCCACGCGAGCGGTCGCCAGCAGGACGCCCGTGATCAAGCCGGAGCGCGCCGCGCGATAGGCGATGCGCCGGATCACCAGCGAACGCGGCAGGCCAAGTGCGGAGGCGGCCTCACGCAGCGGATTGGGCACCAGCAGCAGCATGTCCTCGGTGGTGCGCAGCACGACCGGAATCACGATCACGGCAAGCGCCAGACAGCCCGCGATGGCCGAGAAGCCGCCCATCGGAACCACGACCGCGCCATAGATGAACAGGCCGATGATGATGGATGGGGCAGAGAGCAGGATGTCGTTGATGAAACGGATCACCGAAGTCAACCGGTCATGGCGACCATACTCGGCGAGGTAGGTGCCGGCGAACAAGCCGAGTGGAGCACCGACGCCGACGCCGAAGACCGTCATGATGATCGAGCCTACGATGGCGTTGCGCAGGCCGCCGTCGCTCGATCCCGGCGGCGGCGTATCGGTCGCGAAGACCTGCACGGTCAGGCCAGCCAGGCCCTGGTAGAGCAGATCGATCAGGATCAGTGCGAGCCAGGTCACGCCGAACAGCGCGGCAAGCACGCACAGCGCACGGACGAAGATGTCCTTGCGGCGGCGGCGGCCATAGATCCGGTTGGCCGGATTGATGGGCGTATCGGTAGACGTCATGCGATCTCTCCTGCCCTATCCATCCGGCTTATTTTCCGGCCTTGGCTTCGAGCCGCAGCAGCATCAGGCGCGCGCCGGCGAGCACGAAGAAGGTGAGAACGAACAGCAACAGTCCGAGCAGAATCAGGGCCGACTGGTGCAAACCGTCGCTCTCCTGGAATTCCGATGCGATCGCCGCCGAGATCGTGGTGCCCGGCGCGAAGATCGACGAGGAGATGCGGAACGAGTTGCCGATGATGAACGTCACTGCCATGGTCTCGCCGAGCGCCCGGCCGAGCGCCAGCATGATGCCGCCGATGACGCCGACCCGGGTGTAAGGGATCACCACGCTGCGCACGACCTCCCAGGTGGTGCAGCCGACGCCATAGGCGGCCTCCTTCAAGACCGGCGGCACGGTCTTGAACACGTCCACCGAAATCGAAGTGATGAAGGGCAGCACCATGATGGCCAGGATCAGCGAGGCATTGAACAGGCTGAGATAGGACGGCGGCCCGGCGAAGATGTCCTGCAGGATCGGAATGTTGGCGCACAGGCTGATCATGAACGGCTGGAACGTGTAGGCCAGGAACGGCCCCAGCACGAAGAAGCCCCACATGCCGTAGATGATCGACGGGATGCCGGCGAGCAGCTCGATGGCGATGCCGATCGGGCGGCGCAGCCATTGCGGGCAGAGCTCGGTGAGGAAGATCGCAATGCCGAGACCGACCGGGATGGCGATCAGCATCGCGATAAAGGACGACACCAGCGTGCCGTAGATCGGTCCCAGCGCACCCAGCACGGGCGGATCGGCTGACGGCGCCCAGCGGCGCGTCCACAGGAACTCGAAGCCATATTCCTTCATTGCCGGCCAGGCGCCGATGATCAGTGACAGGATGATGCCGCCGAGGATGAGCAGCACCGAAATCGCCGACAGGCGGGTGATCCAGTAGAAGGTGACGTCGCCAAACTTGAAGGCGCTCAGCGCCCGGGCGCGGTCATAGGGTCCGGCGGCATCGCTGACAGTGCTTGCGTCGCTTTGAACGGCCATCTCTGCCAAGTCCGCCCCCTGTTTCTGATAGACCTGTACTTGCGTACTTGTACCTGCGCACTTGTGCTTGTGTACTCGCACTTCTGCACCAGCACCTGCGTCGTCGACGTCCCCTCTCCCACGCCGGGGAGAGGGGCCACATTCGAAGGAGCGGCTTAGCTCTTGATGTCGGACGACCAGGTCTTCTCGATCATCTTCACGACGTTGTCGGGCATCGGGATGTAGTCGAGCTCCTCAGCCATCTTGGCGCCCTTCTCGAACGACCACTTGAAGAACTTGATGGCTTCGGCGGAGGCCGCCTTGTCGGCCGGCTCCTTGTGCATCAGGATGAAGGTCGCCGCCGTCATCGGCCAGGACTTGTCGCCCGGCTGGTCGGCCAGGACAACGTAATAGCCCGGCGCATGGGCCCAATCCGCATTCGAGGCGGCGGCCTGGAACGCCTCCACGGTCGGCTGCACGGTCTTGCCGGCCTTGTTGATCATGCCGGTGTAGGTCAGCTTGTTCTGCTTGGCATAGGCATACTCGACATAGCCGATCGAGTTCTTGGTCTGGCTGATATTGCCGGACACGCCCTCATTGCCCTTGGCGCCGACGCCGGTCGGCCACTCCACGGCCGTGTTCGCGCCGATCTTGCTCTTCCACTCGGGGCTGACGTCGGAGAGATAGGTGGTGAAGTTGAAGGTAGTGCCCGAACCGTCCGAACGACGCACGACCGAGATCGCCTCGGACGGCAGCTTCACCTTCGGGTTCAGCTTCTTGATCGCCGCGTCGTCCCACTTGGTGATCTTGCCGAGGTAGATCTCGGCGAGGGTCGGACCGTCGAGCACCATCTCGCCCGGCTTCACGCCTTCGAGATTCACGACCGGGACGATGCCGCCCATCACCATCGGCCACTGGACCAGGCCGTCCTTCTCGAGCTGCTCGGCCTTCAGCGGCGCGTCGGTGGCGCCGAAGGTCACGGTCTTGGCCTGGATCTGCTTGATGCCGCCGCCGGAGCCGATCGACTGATAGTTCAGACCGTTGCCCGTCTCCTTCTTGTAGGCGTCAGCCCACTTGGAATAGATCGGGAACGGGAACGTCGCGCCCGCTCCGGTGATGTCGGCGGCAAAGGCCGACGTCGATGCGGCGACCAGGCCGGCAGCGACGATAGCTTTGAAGAAATTCATTGCTGGTCTCCCATTTGGGGAGCGAAGCGCCACGCGCGCCCGACTGCGCTCCCGCCGGCCCCTTTAAGGTGCCTCGTTGCCGCTTTTATAAAGGTTTGATGACAGTCGGATGACATGGATCAAACCATTGCAGCTACAGGCTTTTATGCCCCGAATGGCGGCTTTGGCTGGGGGAAACAGGCGGTGAAAGTTGCTCCATTTTTGGGCACACTTTCGATCAAAAGACGGCCGCGGTGGCGGTTAAGAATGTGTTTCACCAGCGATAATCCGAGCCCCGTCCCGCCCTGCGCGCGACTATCTCCGACATCAACCCGATAGAAGCGCTCGGTCAGCCGGGGCAGGTGCTCGGGCGCGATACCGGGGCCGAAGTCCCGCACCTTGACCCGGATTTCCGGGGTTCCCTCACCTGAGACTGCCGAGGTCAGCGACACAATGACGCGGCCGCCCGAGGCGCCGTATTTCAGGGCGTTCTCGATCAGATTCTCGAACAGGCGGAGCAGCTCCTCCCGGTCGCCGGCAATGGTGACGGGAGTCTCCGGCAGATCGATCTCGACCTTGACCTGACGCTCGCGTGCCAAGGGTTCGAGCCCGTCGGCCACCTGGTGGATGATCGGGATCAGGTCAACGGTCGCATCCGGCCGAACATGCGCGGAGAGCTCGACCCGGGACAGCGACAACAGATCGTCGATCAGGCGGGCCATTCGCCCGGCCTGGGTATGCATGATGCCGAGGAAGCGCTCACGCGCCCTGGGATCGTCCTTGGCCGGTCCCTGCAGGGTGTCGATGAAGCCGGACAGTGCCGCCAGCGGCGTACGAAGCTCATGACTTGCATTAGCGACAAAGTCGGCGCGCATCTCCTCGACCCGGCGCAGCGGCGTCAGGTCATGGAACGTCATCAGCATGCACTTCTCGGTGCCGCCGAAGGCGGTCGGAACCGGGACCGGCGTGATGATCAGCTCCATCCAGCGATCGACCGGCACATGGTCGTGATAGGTGGCGCGACGGGGCTCGGTGGTGGCAATGGCTTCCCGCAACGCCGTGATGATTTCGGGAGAGCGCAGCGCGAATTGAGCGAGCTCGTTCTTGCGCAGCGCCGGCGCCAGCTGCGCCGCCGCCTCATTGAGGTGGATGACACGACCGGCGCGGTCGAGCAGCACCACGGGATCGGGCATGCCGGCCACCACCGCATTGACGGCGGGGGCCTCCACGGGATTGCTGCCACGGAACACATCCTCCCGCGTTGTCACGGCGCTGTGCAGGCGCCAGGGCACCAGCGCAGCGGCGGCGATGCAGAGGAACACCGCAGCCGCCCGGAACGGCAGGAGCTCGTCGCGCAACACGAGCACGCCGAGCGCGAGCGCGGCCACCAGGAGGATGATTGCGGAGTGCCGGAGCCGGTCCGGCCAGGGCGAGAAGGCGGCCGGAGAAGACGGTGATGGACCGTCCAGTGCTATCGGGCTGTCGCTGTCAGATTTCTGCACCGCGTCCTGCAGCTCTCATTGAGGATTGGAGAAGCGATATCTGCGCTTCATCTGCGCGCCTCTTGACCAAGATTTTCCGGATCACTGTTCCCTCGGCCTGCGGAGCATCCCGCGGCCGGGTCACACGCCGGCATCCCTGTGCTCGGTCACATAAGCGGCTTCGTGCGCTCGTCCTGCTTCGAAGTGGAGGGCGGCCTGACGTAGCCGTTTGGACCGGGCACTGATGATAATCTCGCGAAACGTCAGCAAGATTACAGATATGACGAAGGGGGCGAGATAATAGAGCATTCGGAACAGCAGCATGCCGGCAAGCAGCTCCTCCCGGTCCATCTGCCAGAGCCCCACCAGCATGGCGGCATCGAACACGCCGAGCCCGCCTGGCGAATGGCTCGCAAATCCCAGGAGAGTCGCCGAAACGAAGATCACGGCGACCACGACGAAGCCGAGATTGGGCTCGTCCGGGACCAGCACATACATCGCCAGGGCGCAAAAACCGAGGTCAAGGATGCCGATCGCGACCTGGAGGAGGGTGAGCGGACCGCCAGGCAGCATGACCGTCCAGGGTCCGCGGCCGACCATGCGCGGCTTGGTCCAGACCCAGGCCACATAGCCGAACAGCCCCATCAGGATTGCGATCGCGACCACGCGGTTCAGCCAGGGCGGCAGCTGGTCGATGGCGGCGGCAGCTTCCGGATGATAGGTGATGCCAAGCCCGAGCACCGCGGCGTTGCCCAGCCAAAAAGTGAGCCCGGCGAGGAAGCAGATCTTGGCGACATCGATCGCATTCAGCCCCCAGGCCGAATAGATCCGATAGCGCACCGCACCGCCGGTAAAGACGCTCGCGCCGACATTGTGGCCGATCGAATAGCTGGTGAAGGCGGCCAGCGCGTTGATCCGATAGGGCACGTGGCGGTGCCCGATCGCACGCACCGCGAACAGATCGTAGAACGTCAGGGTGAAATAGCCGGCGGCCACGAACAGCGCCGCGAGTCCGATCTGGTAGGGCTCCGTGCTCTTGATCGCTTCCAGCACCTCGCCGGTATCGATGCCCCGCAGCATGTGATAAAGCACGCGGCAAGCGACCGCGATCACAGCAATGCTGACGATCACGCCGAGCTTATGCAGCACCTGTTTCTGGCGCAGGAAAGAGGTCGCTCCGCGGATGGCTTCAAGCATCGACACCTCTGACCGTGATCCGGCGCGCTGCACGGCAAGATCCCTGGGAAACGCGTCCGATCGAGCGGAATAACGCGTGCGCCGCGCCATGACTCATCAGCGCCCTCGTAGCGCGTTTCGCGCCTTTGGGGAACTCGGCAGGTGTGAACAAAACTCGGGCATGCAAGACACTTAGGAGGGATTCCGACCGATACGATGCACCGTTTTGCCGCAGGAGGCCAGGACCTCTATTAGCCCATGCAAGGCTGCCCAGCCTGCGAGTCCCAGGTTAAACTTCTGTGAGCATGCCCGGAAACCGGGGTGGTTTCCGCATGTCGGGGCTCCCAGTGCTCCGATCGCGTCCGAAGTCCGCATCGCATCACGACGACCTGATCGGCAAATTTCCGACCCGGCGAGCACTGGAGATCGAACAGCAGAGATAACGTCGGCGAATGCGGTTAGCAGGTGGCCATGGTCAAACCTTCGTGTCGGATTGCCACAGCACCTTTTTCGGATTTCACACCTGACATCTGCGCGGTCGCGGGCCACGATCAGGCCGCCGGCTTGGCGCGCATGCTGCGCAACAACACCCACGCCCGTAGCCAGGAACCGACCGTGCAACCCGCCAGATATGGCACGAACAGCAGGAGCAGCAGTTCGAGCCAATAACCGGCGCGCCCCGGAAGCACCCGGGTGACAGCAACGGCGACCAGAACCAGCGCAAGCGCCGACAAGCCGAGCATCAGCCGACGCGACACGCTGGGGCCGCGATGCACCACGGCGACCCAGCCCATCGCCAGCCCGATCAAGAGCGCGCCCAGCAGCCAGCCCCAATGGAATGCGATCAGAAAGGCCATTGCGGTCACCTCACCACGAAATCGATGCGCCGGTTCTGCGCGCGTCCATCGCTGGTATCGTTCGACGCGATCGGCTGCGTGCTGCCGTGGCCTACGGCCGTGAAGCGATCGGCCGGCAACCCTGCCTTGACGAGATAGTCGACAACAGCCTGGGCGCGCTTCTGCGAGAGCGCCTGGTTGGCCGCCTCGTCGCCTTCGGCATCGGTATGGCCGGCGATCTCGATGTTCGCCGACGGGCAACGCAGCGCGATTTCGACGATACGGTCGAGCAGGCCGGTGGAATCCCGGTCGATGTCGGCTCGCCCGGTCTCGAAGCGAATCCTGGTCTTGCCGAGCAAATCCGAGAACAGCTGTTGACAGACCGTCGCATCGACCGGGCCGGCCGCAGGCTTGACGGTTATCTCAGCCTTGACTTGCCAACCCTGCGGCACGTCCTTGGCGAGGCCCGATTGGATCTGCCGCGCCGCCTCGTCATACAGTGCGTCGCCGGAGATCTTGATCTCCCGTTCCGAGACCATGAGCGTGCCGGTCGACAGGCGCGACAACGCACCGAGCGCCGGCACCACCGCATTGACGAAGCCGGAGGGCGCTCCGACGCTGTTCTTGAGATTATCGACGACCTTTTCGCCGAAGAACCGCCGCGATGACGCGCCGACGACCACGGCATGGATGTTTTCATCCGGGACGTTGCCGGACAAACTGACGGTCAAGGCGACCGGATCCTTGTAGGCCTGGAAGATATAAGGCGGGGCCTTCACCTCGTTGCTGGCGATCTTGAAGCCATCCGGCAGGTCCTTGAGCGCCGCCGCGATCGCCTCGCGGCCGCCGAGTTCGCGCGCCATGCCCGACAGCGTAACGTCGCCGTCCGAAATCGTGAACTTTCCGTCCTTCAATTTGCCGATCTGGCCGATCAGCAGCAGCGCGGCATCCTCGAAGCGCGGCGGCGCACCGCGGGCGAGCGTCATCTGGTCGGCAACTTCGACGCCCTTGAGCGCCGAACGCGCGGCTTCCGAAAGCTTCGTCTTGAGCGCCGGCAGGGGCGCATTGCCGCCGAGGGTGACCCTGACCACATCGCGCTCGGCGGACCAGACGAAAGGTTTTGCTTCCGCGACCAGACGGGTCTCGTCGTCGACCAGCCGCACACCGGGCACGGCCGCAACAGATGCCAAGGCTGCACGACGGCCCTCGTCCGAGAAGGCGTAGGCGCTCAGGCTGACGTCGCGGCCGTCGGCGGCGATCTTCGTCTTGTCGAGCACCGCCCCCTTCAGGGCCTCCGAGCTCCGTGCGGCGAGATCATTCTCCAGCGGAGCCGTGCTGGTCCAGGCGGCGAAGGCCCAAAGCACGATCAACGGGATGATTCCAGGCCACCATTTGCCGCTCCACCGGAAAAGTCCACGCATTCGTCATCCCGTCTGGTCAGGAAATGGAGACAAAACAAACCCTTGCTGGCCTGTCAAACCGGAAATGCGCCGCCCTTTTCGAGCGCCGCGGGCGGATCGCCCGGCTAACCGTTTCTTCAACGATTCGTCGCTAACGTTACGGTTACACCTCTCGCCTCCTTTCCGATGCCTCACTCGCCGCAGCCGCGGCTGATGATCTCAGATCGAAGGGACGGTGCCAGAACCATAGCATTTGCGAGTGCCCATGACGTTCTGAAGTTCGCGGATGGGCGTTGACGCGACAGGTCGCGAGCTTCAGGAGAGGCACCAGTTGGGCGCACGCTTTCGATGAAGCGATTTCGTAAAACCTTGATTCGGGCGGGTCTCGAAGCGCTCTACTTCAGCGGCGCCCATATCTGGCTGCGACCGATCTTCGCAGGGGCCGGCGCTATCTTTACGCTGCATCACGTGCGACCGCGCCGCGAGGCCGATTTCCAACCCAATTTCCATCTGGAAGTCACGCCCGACTTCCTCCGCGAGATGCTCGCCCATTTGCGTGCCCATGAAGTCGACATCATCACCCTCGACGAGGTGCACCGGCGACTCCTCGAGCAGAACTTCTCGCGGCGCTTCGCCTGCTTCACCTTCGACGACGGCTATCGCGACAATCGCGATTTCGCGCTGCCGGTGATGCGCGAGTTCGATGCGCCGTTCACGATCTTTGTCACCGCCGATTTCGCCGCGGGCAGCGGCCTGCTCTGGTGGCTCGCGCTCGAGAGGATCGTTGCCGACGCGGACATGATCGAGGCGCCGATCGGAGGCACCGCGACGCGATTGGATGCACAGGATGCGACCGCCAAATGCATCGCGTTCCAGCGCCTGCACGACTGGTTGCGCGGATTGCCGGGTGAACACGAGATCCAGCGCGAGATGAGCGCGCTGTGCGCACGACATGGGGTCGATGCGGGCGCGATCTGCCGCGAGCTCTGCCTGTCCTGGGACGAATTGAGAGCACTTGCAGACGAGCCGCTGGTCACGATCGGCGCGCATTCCGCAAGCCACTGCAATCTCGCCAAACAAAGCGAAGAGGACGCGTTGCGCGAGATGGCGGAGAGCCGGGCGCGGATCGAGGACGCGTTGCAGCGGCCCGTGCGACACATGGCCTATCCTTACGGCGACCGCGCCGCGGCCGGTCCACGCGAGTTCATGCTGGCAGCGAGGGCCGGCTTCAACTGCGCAGTCACCACCCGCCCCGGCATGATCTTTCCAGAGAATGGAGAGCATTTGACCGCGCTGCCGCGGGTGTCGCTCAACGGCCATTACCAGGACGCGCGCGTGCTGCCAGTCCTGACCTCAGGCGCGGCCATCGCGATGTGGAACGGCTTCCGCCGCATCGACGCGGCATAGGTTAGAGCGACGTCCTCCGTACAACCGGCAGACTTCGCGCGAACAAGCTTCCGACGCGACCTGCCGGAGCCCCTCGCTTGACTCGAACAGCCACGCGGCCCACACAGATCGCAAAGTCAGGGAGGTACCATGTTGAAGGATCTGTTCTCACTCCAAGGCCGCATCGCGCTCGTGACCGGCGGCTCGCGCGGCATCGGCAAGATGATCGCGGCCGGCTTCCTGAGCGCCGGCGTCTCGCGCGTCTACATCACGGCGCGGAAGGCGGGGCCTTGCGAACAGACCGCCCAGGAGCTCAGCGCCAAATATGGCAGCGAATGCATCGCGCTGCCGATCGACATCTCCACGCTGTCCGGAATCGAGAGGCTCGCCGGCGAGATCAAGGCACGCGAGCCCAAGCTCGACATTCTCGTCAACAATGCAGGCGCCGCCTGGGGCGCTGAGTTCGACGAATTCCCCGAAAGCGGCTGGGACAAGGTCATGGACCTGAATGTCAAAACGCCGTTCTTCCTGACCAAGGCGATTGCCGCGCCGCTGCGCGCGGCGGCGAGCCGCGAGCGGCCGGCCAAGGTGATCAATATCGCTTCGATCGACGGCATCTTCGTCAACCCGCTGGAGACCTACTCCTACGCGGCAAGCAAGGCGGGCCTGATCCATCTGACCCGGCGCATGGCGGCAAAGCTGATCCACGACAACATCGTGGTGACCGCGATCGCGCCCGGCCCGTTCCAATCCGACATGAACAAGGCAGCCCGCGACCATGCCGACGAGGTGGCAACGCGTGTGCCTGCGGGCCGGATCGGGACCGAGGAGGATATGGCGGGGACGGCGATCTATCTCGCCTCGCGCGCCGGCGACTATGTGGTGGGCACCACCGTCGCGGTCGACGGCGGCATCGTCTATGCCAATCCCGGCATTCCCGGCGCGGGCTGGGACAGCTGAGTAGTAAAGGCGAATGGCGAGTAGCTCTTCCCTACTCGCTATTCGCCACGCCCTACTCGCAATTCACATCACGACTCGATCTTCACATACTCGAAATCGCCCGGCTTGTTGTCGATGCCGACCCGGGGCGGGGCGATCCAGGGCGCAAAGCCGCCGATCTCGGTGACCGGCTGCATCAGCGAGGCGATGTAGGCGCCGTCATCGGCCGACGGCAGCCATTCGCTCTTGCGCTTCTGCCAGGTCGCCTCGTCGATCAGGATGCCGTCCGGCGTCGCATGGACGTCCTTGAACTCGCCGATGGCACGGTGGAAGGCGACGTGCGGCAGCTTGAGCTGGAACGCATAGCCTGCCGTGGTGATGATCTTGTTCCAACGCAACAGGCCCTTGACGCAGTCCTGCGAGTAGTCGTCGCGCAGCCGCATGTTGAGCGCCGTCAACGCTGGCTCCTCGACCCGCTTGATCTCACCGTCCACCAGCTTGAGCACCGGATAGGTCGAGTTCTTGAGCTGATGATCGTCCTGGATCTGAGTCTCGTGATAGCGGCCCTTGATGCCGGCATTGAAGGCATTCGCCGCATTGGTCGAAACCTCGGAGCCGAACAGGTCGAGCGAGAGCGTGTAGTGCAGATTGAGCTTCTTCTGGATGGTCGGCAGATCGATGACGCCGAGCGCACGCACCTTGGCAACATCGGTCGGATCATCGATGCCGGCGGCGCGCATCGCGTCAACTGTGCGCTGAATGACGCGTCCGACGCCGGTCTCGCCGACGAACATGTGATGCGCCTCTTCGGTCAGCATGAAGCGGCAGGTGCGCGACAGCGGATCGAAGCCGGACTGCGCGAGCGAATGCAGCTGCATCTTGCCGTCGCGGTCGGTGAAATAGGTGAACATGAAGAAGGACAGCCAGTCCGGCGTCTTCTCGTTGAAGGCGCCCAACATCCGTGGTGAGTCCGCGTCGCCCGAGCGGCGGCGGAGCAACTCGTCTGCCTCCTCGCGCCCGTCACGGCCGAAATATTTCTGCAACAGATACACCATCGCCCAGAGATGGCGGCCTTCCTCGACATTGACCTGGAACAGGTTGCGCATGTCGTACAGCGAGGGCGCGGTCTTGCCGAGATGGCGCTGCTGCTCCACTGATGCCGGCTCGGTGTCGCCCTGGATCACGATCAGGCGGCGCATCAGCGCGCGGTATTCGCCGGGCACCTCCTGCCAGGCCGGCTCGCCATAATGCTCACCGAACGGAATGACGCGATTCTCTTCCTGCGGAGCAAGCAGAATGCCCCAACGATAATCGGGCATCTTGACGTAGTCGAACTTGGCCCAGCCGCGCGGATCGACGGAATAGGCCGTGCGCAAATACACCAGCGACTGCTGGAAGCCATCCGGGCCCATGTCGTTCCACCAATCGACATAGCCGGGGTGCCAACCTTCCAGCGCTTTCAGCACCTGGCGATCCTCGGCCAGATTCACGTTGTTCGGAATCTTGGTGCTGTAGTCGACGTTCATGATGTTCATGTTCATGGCCTTTTCCTCCCGAAAGGGGCGAATGGCGAATTGCGAATAGGAGGAGACCACTCCCTACTCGCTACTCCCCATTCGCTATTCGCTACACTCGTGTCATGTCGTAGCGGGGCTTCTGTCCTGTGCCGTAACGCTTCAAGGCGCCCTCCTCGCCGACCGCATTGGGGCGCTGGAAGATCCAGTTCTGCCAGGCGGTGAGGCGGGCGAAGATCTTGGATTCCATCGTCTCAGGACCGGCGAAGCGCAGGTTGGCCTCCATGCCGGTCAGGCTGTCCGGCGAGAAGCTCGCGCGCTCCTCGAAGAAGACGCGAATCTCGTCGTTCCAGTCGATGTCGTCGAGCGCGAAGGTCACGAGCCCGAGCTCCTCGGCGTCGTCGGCTTCGAGCGCCTGGCCGATCTTGTCGCGGACGCGCTCAAGCTCCGAAGGATCGGCCTGGAACCGCGATTCCAGCCGCGTCAGACCGTGACTCATCGGATAGGGACCGAAATTCATCGCCGACAATTCGATCGCCGGCGGCGGACGATTATCGCCCTGGATGGTGCCGATCAGCATGTAGGAGCGGTCGGCGGCGAACACGAGCTCGGCCAGCGTGCCGGCAAAGCAGGAGCCGGGTTCGACCAGCGTGACCAGCGTGCGCGAGGTGACGTCGATGCGCTTCAAGACGCGCTTCCAGTAATGCCTGATCTCGTTGACCAGCCAATGCGCCTTGTTGGCGTCCAGGAAGGCGTCGTAAGCCAGAACCTGCGCGCGTTCGCCATGCGACTTGAACACGAGCATCGCGATCTCGAGTTCGTTGATCCGCAGATGCAGGATCGCATCATCGATCTCGCGCGCGACCTGCAGCGGCCAGAACGACGCGCCTTGCGCGATCATGCCGTCGATATCGGCCGGCGGCGCGGCCTCCGGCGCCGCGATCGTGATGGTGGCGATCCGCGCCGCACGGTCGATGTCGACATTGACGAAGCCATAGCGCACGCTGGTCGCATCGATCGTGCGCTTGAGCGGCGTCAGCGCGACGCCCTTGCCGCCGCCCTTGCGTTTCGAGCTGGCAGCAAATTCCTTGGCGCGCTCGGCAACCTTGGCGTCGACCTTCGAGTTCGGCGCGACCTCGTCGACCAACCGCCACTGCACGGCGCGCTTGCCCTTGATGCCTTCTTCTACGGTGCAGAAGACGTCGGCGTGATCGCGGCGCACCTTGCGCTTGTCGACCACGCGCGTCAGCCCGCCGGTGCCGGGCAGCACCGCGAGCAGCGGCACTTCCGGCAGCGCCACCGAGGACGAGCCGTCGTCGGCGAGGATGATGTGGTCGGTCGCGAGCGCCAGCTCATAGCCGCCGCCCGCCGCCGTGCCGTTGACGACCGTGATGAAGCGCTGGCCGCTGTTCTCGCTGGAATCCTCGAAGCCGTTGCGGGTCTCGTTGGTGAACTTGCAGAAGTTCACCTTATGCGCATGCGTCGCGCCGGCCAGCATGCGTATATTGGCTCCCGCGCAGAACACGCGGGCCTTGCCCGAGCGCAGCACGACGACCTTCACCTCGGGATGTTCGAAGCGCAGCCGCTGCACGGCGTCCGCGAGCTCGATGTCGACGCCGAGGTCATAGGAATTGAGCTTGAGCTGATAGCCCTCGAACAGGCCGCCATTCTCATCGACGTCCATGGTCAACGTCGCGACCTCGCCGTCGACGGAAAGTTTCCAGTGCCGATAACGAGAGGGATCAGTCTGGAAATCGATGAACGTCTTACCTCCCGCGAGCACGCGGTCTTCCCCGGCCATGAGACACCTTTGAGCGGTGAATGATTATCATTTACATGCACAATAATGCATGTTTTAGATCGCGTCTACCCGGAAAAGCAAAAACATGCATTTTGTTTCATGATTGTGATGCCACGGACGACAGTGTCGCGGCCGCAAAATCCGCGATCGTCTTGACCGTAGCTTCCGGCGCCTCCCGATGCGGCGAGTGGCCGACGCCGGGCAGCATCGTCACTGCCACGGGGCAGTAACATTCCTCTTGGACGATCTCGACCTGGCGCGTGGTGCCGTACTGATCATCGCTCCCCTGGATCACGGCCACGGGCACGCGGACGTAAGCGAGAAAGCCGGTGATGTCCCAATTGCGAAACTGCGGATCGAGCCAGGTGCCGTTCCAGCCATAGAAGGCGTTGTCGACATCCTTGTGCCAGCGCGCCAGCTTGGTCCGGAGTTCGGTGGTCTCGTAGGTCGCCTTGATCGCCGCGATCGACGTGACCGAGACGTCTTCGACGATGACGTGCGGCGCGATCAGGACGACGCCGCGCAAGCGATGATCCTGCGGGCCGCCGGCATAGATCGCCGCGATCGAGGCGCCGTCGGAATGGCCGACCAGGAGACCGTCGCGAAAGCCGATCGCGTCCAAGAGCTTGGGAAGCACAGTCAGCGCCTCGCGCTCCATGTAGTCGAGCGGCCGCGGCAGCGCGACCGGGCTCGAACTGCCGTAGCCCGCGCGGGAATAGACGAAGACCGAAGCGCCGGTCGCCTGCTGGAGCTTGTCCGGAAATTCGCCCCACAGCCCAACCGAGCCAAGCCCCTCATGCAGCATGACGATGCACGGCGCTGCCGAAGGCTGTGGACCGATCAGGCGGTATTCGAGTTCAGCGGAGTCGATGGTGAGGGAGCCGGTCGCTCGTAGCTTCATGCGCTGCTCTTTCCTTCGTCATGCCCGCGCTTGTCGCGGGCATCCACGTCTTTCTTCGCATCAGCAAGGCGTGGATGGCCGGGACAAGCCCGGCCATGATGGCGTAACGACTACTGCGTCCCCTCGCGCAGCTTGAAGCGCTGGATCTTGCCGGTCGCGGTCTTCGGCAAGGCGTCCACCACCTCGATCCAGCGCGGATACTTCCACGGACCGATCTTCTGCTTGACGTGGTCCTTCAGCACCTCGTGTAACGTCGCCCGGTCGGCATCGGGCCGCAGCACGACAAACGCCTTCGGCTTCAGCAGCCCCTCCGGATCGGCGTCCGGCACCACGGCGGCTTCCAGCACGGACGGATGCGTGATCAGTGCGCTCTCCACCTCGAACGGCGAGACCCAGATGCCGGAGACCTTGAACATGTCGTCCGAGCGGCCGCAGTAGGTGTAGCGCCCCTCGGCATCCTTGACATATTTGTCGCCGGTGCGGGTCCAATAGCCTTCGAAGGTCGAGCGACTCTTGTGGCGCTGATTCCAGTAGCCCTCACCGGCTGACGGCGCATGCACCACCATCTCGCCGACCTCGCCATCCGGCACGTCCTGGCCGGACTCGTTGACGAGCCGCACCTGATAACCCGGCACCGGCCGTCCCGAGGTGCCGTATTTGATATCGCCGGGCGCGTTCGACAGGAAGATGTGCAGAAGCTCGGTCGAGCCGACACCGTCGAGAATGTCCACGCCGAAACGCGCCTGCCAAGCTTTGCCCACCGTTTCCGGCAAAGCCTCGCCGGCCGAGGTACAGATGCGCAAGCGATCTCCCGCCTGCTCGTTCTTCAACGACTCGTCGTTCAACATCGCCGCAAACAGGGTCGGCACACCGTAGAAAATAGTGGGATTGTAGCGGTTGAGCAGCTTGAACATCAGCGCCGGCGTCGGCCGTTCCGAATTGAGGATCGTGGTGGCGCCGACGGAAAGCGGAAAGGTCAGCGCATTGCCGAGACCATAGGCGAAGAACAGCTTTGCAGCGGAGAGGCAGACATCGTCCTCGCGAATGCCGAGCACCTGTTTGGCATAGGTCTCGGCCGTCGCGGCGAGATTGCCGTGCAGATGGCGCACGCCCTTGGGCATGCCGGTCGAACCGGACGAATATAGCCAGAAGGCCGGCTCATCCTCATGCGTCGCAACCGTGGCGAAGCTGTCGCTCTCACGCGCGAGCTCTTCCGACAGCAGCTTGTGGCCGAAGGCGTTGGCGCCGGAGACGACGACGCAATCGAGATCGGGCATGCGCCCGACGATGTCCTTCACCGCCGGAAACAACGCTTCGGACACGAACAGCACGCGCGCACGGCAATCCGCGAGCACATAGGCGTATTGATCGGTCGTGAGCAGCGTGTTGAGCGGCACCGGCACCACGCCTGCCCGCATCGCACCCAAGAACACCGCGGGGAAATCGACGGTGTCGAGCATGATCATCGCGACGCGTTCTTCGCGGCGCACGCCCAGGCGGCGCAAGAAATTGGCGACACGGCAGGTCTGCTGCTGCAGCCCGCGATAGGTCAACTCAGAGACCGTGTCTGTATAAGCGAGCTTGTCGCCGCGTCCAGCCTCGATATTGCGGTCGAGCAACCACGATACTGCGTTGTAGGACCCTGAAATCTTGGACTCCAAGGCGTTCCCTCCCCGATTTCTTGAATTATAGTGCATAGAAGGCCACTAACGCCGCTTGCTGTCAATGCTTCGCAGCATTATGTTTCCGACTCGTGATCGCGCCGCCGAGGGACATGACGCAAGACAGCAGCACCGAGCAGGACACGGCGGCCAACTCTGACGCCGAGACTGCATTTCTCGAACAATTAGGCCAGCGGGTGCGCACGATGCGCGCGCTACGCGGCATGTCGCGTAAGGTGCTCGCCAAAGTATCCGGCATTTCCGAGCGCTACATCGCCCAGCTCGAGAGCGGCAAAGGCAACGTCTCGATCGTGCTGCTACGGCGTGTGGCGCATGCGATGGGCGCACCGCTGGAAGATCTCATCCCTGGCGGCGAGCCGTCGCCGGATTGGCCGGTGATCCGCGATCTCCTGAAGAAGGCGAACCCAAGCCAGATCGCGCAAGCGAAGGAGCTGTTGGCCGGCAGCACCTCGGCGCCGCTGCGCCGCGCGTTCTCCGGCATCGCACTGATCGGCTTGCGCGGCGCCGGCAAATCCACGCTCGGCAAACGGCTCGCGGACGCGATCGGTTGGAGCTTCGTCGAGCTCAACAAGGAGATCGAGCGGCAGAACGGGCTCTCGGTGGCCGAGATCATCAATCTCTATGGCCAGGAAGGTTTTCGCCGCATGGAGCAGGCCACGCTGGTGCAACTGCTCGCGCGCAAGGAGCTGATGGTGCTGGCCACCGGTGGTGGCATCGTCTCCGAACCCGTCACCTTCGACCTGATCCTGAAATCCTTCTATACGATCTGGCTGAAGGCCGAGCCGGAAGAGCATATGGCGCGCGTGCGCCAGCAGGGCGACCTGCGGCCGATGGCGGACGACCGCTCGGCCATGGCGGAGCTGCGCAACATCCTGGTGAGCCGCGAGCCGCTCTATGCCCGCGCCAACGCGGTGGTCGACACCGCCGGCCTCACGGTCGACGCCGCCGCGACACGGCTCGCGCAGGCGGTCAAACCGATGCTGGCAAACGACGCCAAGGTGTTCGCGCGGGGTTGACCCATCCAGATGTCGCCGCGACCGCTTTTGTCGTGAGCTTCAAGAATCGCCGTCAGCCTGTCCTTGATCTCCGCGACATCGGCACCGGTCTTCGTCGATCGGCAACCGGCTGCAATGCGCTACGCATCATCCTGCCTGCAATCTACTTGCGTTCGAAGCCCGAGCTCGGACTGCGCGATCGCGATGATGGTGAGGCATTACGAAACGACACCATTCATCCGCGAGGGCTGGCGTCCCGCGTTAACCACCAGCGTCATTTCAATACCGTCGCGACTTGGCACGCACCTTCCGATTAATTAATAAAGAGTTAAGTGATCGGAGGACGTATCGTGCAAGACCGTCGTCGCGAGACTCGCCACCGCGTCTATTACGGCGGCGTTCTGACATTCAATGCACGCTGCTCGACGCTCGCCTGCATCGTGCGCAATTTCAGCGATCGTGGCGCGAAGGTCGAGTTCGAAGGGACCGCGTTACTTCCCGACCGCATCGACATCACCATCGAACGACGCGGCTTGTCGCGCCGCGCGCGGATGATGTGGCGCGACCGAGACGCCGCCGGCCTCGCCTTCTGCGATGAAGAGGACGGCGGGGTGATCCCGTTGGAATGGGCGCGGATCTTGCGCGAACGCGAGCGGGCCAACAAGCGGCTGAAAGCGCGCATCGAGCAATTGCTCTCGGAGCGCTGAGCAGGATGTCGGAGCATCAGCTGGAGTCAGCGGACGAGCTTTGGCTCGCCGCAGCCAACACGCCCACCCCGCAAGCGTCGCGCGTCGCGAAACACCGTCCATGGTGGCGCTGGCTCCGACGTCTCGTGCTTCTGTTCGCCGCCCAATATACCCTCGTGCTGCTCGTAGGTGTCGCTGCGGCCGGCACTGTGCGCGCGCTTGTGCTGCCCCAGATCCTCAGCCGCTTCGAGGCGATCGCCGCGGCGCTCAAGCATACGCCGTTCCACTGAACTCTCCGGCAACGAAAGACCTCGTCGTTGGCTTGCGAAGTTCGCATCGCGCCGCGGCACACTCGTTTGCGAATTAATGCGCGACGCCGAAATCCATCGGCCAGAGGTACACGGCTTCGGCCTGAGGTTTGGCCTCCGGAAATTTCGGGAACGGACTGGCGCGGTGAACGATGTCGAGTGCGGCCTGGTCCAAGACCGCATTGCCGGATGATTTGATGATCCGCACGTCGGTGACAACGCCATCACGATTGAGCACGAACCGCAACGTCGCTTTCCCCACCGCGCGATGGGCCGCCGCCGGATAGCGCTTGAACTTCTCGAGGTGGCCGACCACAAGAGCATTGTAAGCGTTTGATGCAGCCTCGGAGAATTGACCGATGCGATCGTTCTTCGGCGGCGCGGTGGTTTCGGGCGCCGGCGGTTGCGCTGCTGCTTGCATCTCCTCCACTTGCTTGGGTTCGGGCTTGGGCAGTGCCGCCTCGGCGTTCTCGGCCGGCGGTGGTGGCGCCATCTGATCGTCGGGCTTCTGCGCCTCGACCTTCGGCGGCTCCGGCGGCGCGGCATCAGCCTGCTGCATTTCCGGCCCGACCGGAAGATCCTCCTGATCCTGGACCTGCGGCGCAGCGCTTTGAACCGGCGCCAGCGTGACCGCGATAGCGGGAAGAACGGCCGGCTCAGGCGACGTGCGCGTGGTCCACAGGACAGCGCCCGCGATGAGCAACGCATGCGCGGCAGCAATCACGATGGCTGCGAGCAACCAGCGCGCGGGCTTTCGTTGTTCCGGCAGATGCAGCGCGAACGAGGTCATGGCGTCAAGATCATCGCTTGAAGATCATGGCTAATAATCATGGCTTGGCCGGCGCCTCTTCGAGACCGACCAGCGCCAGCTTGAGATAGCCGGCGTCCCGCAACAGGTTCATCACGCTCATCAGAGCAGCGTAGTTCAGCTCCTTGTCGCCGCGGATGAAGATCGTCTCATCCTTGCGGTTGGCGGTCGCCGCGTCGAGCGCGCTTGCCAGCATCTCGCGCGCGACCACGGTTTCGCCGACCGCAATGGTCCCGTCCGGCTTGATGGTAAGGAACAGCGGCTTGTCCGGCCGCGGCTGCTCGGGCGCGGTGCTGGCGGGCAGGTTGACGCCGATGTCCACGGTGGCAAGCGGCGCCGCCACCATGAAGATGATCAGGAGCACCAGGATCACGTCGATGAACGGAGTGACGTTGATCTCGTGCTGAACTTCGAGTTCATCGCCGCCTAACCGCGAGCCAAGACGCACAGCCATCGTGGTCACTCCGCCGCATGCGGCAGGGACGCGGGCAGCCCTCGCCGGCTCCGGCTGATCGCCAACAAGATCAGCGCGGAGGCGTCGGTCAGCAGCGCGCGATACCCGGTGATCACCCGCGCCAGGTGGTTGTAGATCACGACCGCAGGGATGGCGGCGACCAGCCCGATCGCCGTGGTCAGCAAGGCCTCCGCGATCCCGGGCGCGACCACGGCGAGATTGGTGGTGTGGGATTCCGAGATGCCGATAAACGCATTCATGATGCCCCACACCGTACCGAACAGGCCGACGAAGGGCGACACCGCACCGATCGTCGCGAGGACACTGGTGCCGCGAGAGATCCGCCGCGCCGCCGCGGCTTCGACCCGCTCCAATCGCAGGCCGACGCGCTCCTTGAAATCGTCGTCAAAGCGATCCGACAGCACGGTCTCTCGCACCGCTGACATGACGAGCTGGGCCGCTGCGTCGCTCTTGTCATGACAGGAGGGAATCATCTCCTGCAGGCTACCGGCCTCCAGCAGCTTGATCCGGCGCTGCACGAGTCGTCTCTCCGAGGCGAGTTCGATCGTCTTGGCGAGCCACACCGTCCACGTCAGCAGCGATGCCAGTGCAAGCCCGATCATCACCGCCTTCACGACCATGTCGGCACTCAGGAACATGCCCCAAGGCGACAGATTTCGCGGCAGCAGAGCATTGACCTCCTGCGCCAGGGCAGGCTGTGAAGCCGTGAGGAAGCCAAGGCCGATCAGGAGGCAAAACACGCCGAGGGCAGGATATCTCCTGCCCTCGCACTTCCAGGCCGATTGCGCGCTCTCTTGCATGTCGCCCTTTCCGCGGCCGGCTATCCGACCGCTTTTGATTTTGCAGCTCATATCTTTTGTGAAATGCCGAAATAGAAGCCGCGCCGCGGACCGTATTGCGGAGCAAACACGCCGATGCCGGAGCCGTCCCTGATCTCGTAGATCGAATCGAAAACATTGACGACGTCGAAGCGGAACGTGGTCGGCTTGTTCGGCGCGACCCAATAGAAGTCGTGCGAGACCCCGAGATTGACCTGGGTGTAGGACGGCAGATGGTCGGTGTTGGCGAAGCCGGACCGCAGGCCGCTGCCATAGATCATCGACACGCTGTACCGGGTATCGTTCCACAGGTAGGACGCGCCGGCCGACGCGGTCAGCACCTGTGCATGATCGGTGTAGACGTAGTGCGAGGCGATATAAGCGAGCTCGTCCGGGGCGAACAAATATTGGTTCGAGACGACGTTGGTGGCGACCTGCTTGGCCCAGGCGAGGTTTCCATACAGGCGCAGATTGCCGTTTTCGTAATTCGCCTTGAGCTCGACGCCCACGTTCTCGCCGCGCTCGTAGTTGAACCCGCTCAGCACATAGGCGGCACCGAACTGGCCGTCGTCGAGCAGATCCCTGGCGAGCTTGTAATAGCCGTCGACGCCGACTTCGAGACCGGGAATCGGATAGACCTTCTGCACGACACCGACATCGAACACATGCGAGCGCTCGGGCAGCACGGGGTCGTTCTGCGACACCGCGGGCTGCTGCGTGGTGCCCTGGACCAAGGCGAGATTGGTCGGCGCCGCGATCACCTGCGACGGCGGCGTGAAGTTGCGCGCGTAGCCGGCGTGGAACGTCGTGCCGTCGTAGGGTTTCCAGGTCAGGCTGATCCGCGGGCTCAACTGATTGGCCTCGACATATTGCCACATCTGGTCGAACCGAAGCCCGGCATTCAAGGTCAACTGGTTGTTGATTCGCCACTCGTCCTGCACATAGGCGCCGAACAAATAGCCGAGCTTGGAGCTGGAATCGAAGATGGTGGCGGGAGCCAGCGGATTGCCGGCGGTATCGAAGGCCTGCGCACCGGTGGCATCGATCGGGAACGCCGATGAGATGTTGTTGACCAGCGAGCGCTCCGCACTCGCCGTGAAGCCGAACCGCACGGTATGCGCATAACCGGCCCGCCAGGCGGTATCCTCCTGGATGCCGTTGATGAAGCTTTGCCGATAGACGTCGGACGAAACGCCGTTGAAGACGAGATCGCCGATCGGATCCGGCATGAAGTGGAGCTGGCTGTAACGATTGAAATAGGAGATCTGGTAATCGACGTCGTCAGCCGACTTCTGATAGGCGAACACGTTGAACTGGTTGAACTCGTTCTGATGCTCGTTGAGGAAGGTGGAATCGAAGTTGGTCACGCCGAACGCGTTGAAGGCCGGGGTCTGTCCCGGGTTGTTCGGAATCTGGAAGGTGCTGTTCGAGACTCCGCTCATGAACGTCAAACGGCTGGTTGGGTCGATCAGGGTCGAGAGATAAAGAAAGCCCTTCTCCTGGGACGTGCGGTCGTGGATCGCATCCCGCGCCGGTGTCGGGTTTTCGATACCCAGATTGTTCTGCATAAAACGCCCCGACACGAAATATTGAGTATTCCCGATCGTGCCGCCGTATTCGCCGGTCGTCGTGATCGTGCCGTGACTGCCACCATAGACACCGATCGAACCGGAATTGTTGAACGCATCATTGCGCGTCTGGATATCGATCACGCCAGCCGTGCGCAGACCGAATTGCGCGGGCAAGGCGCCGGTAAGCAGCGCCAGACTGCCGACGATGCCGGTGTCGAGGATCTGCCCGAACGCTCCGACGCCGTCCGGCAGCATGATGCCGTTGATGCGGTACTGAACGTTGGCATGCTCGTTGCGCACATGCAGATCACCGGAAGCGGCGGAATCCTGAGTCACGCCAGGGAGTTGCAGCAGCGCCTTGTCGAGCGGCGCATTGTCGCCTTGCGGCAGGGCCTGGATATTCTGCCTGCTCATCACCGTCGATGTCGCCCCGACCGGGGCGACGATGCCCTGCCGAGCGGCATCGAAGGTCTGGTTCTGGCTGGCGACCGCTTGAACCTGAACCTCTGCCGGGGTCGGCGCGGGAGCCGATGTCGACGCAACTGCGCGTGCGGCGGGCCGCCGCGACGTCGCCACACGGACCGGCGGCGTGCGCCGCCGCGGCCGTTCGGCCGGTGCGACCACGCGGGTCTCCGGCAGCACGGTGCCTTGATCGGATTGCTGTGCAGGCGCCGCCGGCGTCTGAGCGGAATTGCCGTCCTGGGCTGAGGCTGCCGCATTCATCGCGACAAGCAAGGCACATGACGACGCGGAAAGAAAAGCCTTACGGCCGAACTGCGTCCGTGGAGGAAACATAAAACATTTGTCCTGACATCGATTTCATAGGGACTCCCGGCGCTTCAGCGCGCCGGCAGACGACAAATGAGGGCGGCCGCCGGCCGATCAGACCGACGCAGCCAACGCGCGCACCTGCCGAGGCAAGCGTCGATGTCAGGTCAGAGGAGGTCCACGCGATTGGAAAGCGACGCGCGGCCGCTCGATGCGGGCAAAATTCCGGGCAACCGGGGGACCGATCGCGCTGACGGCGAAATCAACCGCCAGCGCCGGTGGCGACGATACCAAGCCCACCGCGATGTCGGAGCTCGCCATGCAGATCGGGCACAGCGTGTCTGCATCGTCATCGTCGGGGTGGGCGGGCGTACCACCGTCGTCATGCGCAGCTGCAGAGAGGAGCTTGCCGATCGGTCCGGCACTGACGGCCTTGCCGTCGAAGGAATGAATGTGGCCGAAGGACAGCGACAGGTTGATGACCAGCGCAATCAGCGCCAGCCACGATCCCCGCCCGATATTGTCCCGAAACCAGCGCATGTCCGACTGCGACTTATCATCCCTTGAGGACCGAATACCAGCGCGATCTTAACCAAGCGGATTGGCCCGTCAATTCTGACGCTGGTAACAACCCTCGATGACAATTTTTTGCCATCCTTTGACCGTCGACGGCATGACGATCTTGCTACGATCGCGCCGCGCGAGTGCTTGCCGCGATCTCGCCGTCTACGATTTAGCATCGATGCAGCCGATTGCCCGCAGCTCGACCTGCACGTCTTGGGGCTCGGGGCCGCCGCGGCATCGATGGTCGCGCTTCGCGGCGCAACGCAAGCTGCCTCACCGGCCGGGACAATGGTCTGACGCCACATCCGACGGTACAGCGGATCATCGATCCCGCGTATCGGCCTCCCTGAGCTCTGCATAGCTCATCGCCGTCAGCCCCTGCCCGTCGAAATAGACGAAGCGCAGCCGACGCCGCCGCGAAATGAAGTTCGACGGCAACGGATCGTAGCGGAACGTGCCGCCACCGAGATGCGGCGTCAGGCTGCCGACATCGGTCAGGGCATCGATCTCGACGCGCAGCAGCTTCATGCTTGTCCCGTCTCGCATGATCTCGAAAGGGATGCGCGCAAGCCGGAGAAAGCTGGTCGGATCCGGCGCTGCGATGAACCCATCGACGAAGGCAGCCTCCACCTTGTCGAGATCCGCCTCGGGCGCCGCGGCAACCGTCGCACCCTCGGGCTGATGCGGCCTCTGCCACTGCACCGGCCCGCGTCCGCCATGCGGATGATTGTGGCCTGGCCCATGTGGCGGATGCTCGTGATGGTGATCATGGCCATGGTGATGATCATGATCGTGATGATGATGGTGGCCGTGGTGATGTTGGCGCATGACAGTCCTCAATAGGCAACCGGCTTGTTGATGATGGACTTGTGGCTGCCGAGCTTGCCGTGTGCCACCATCGAGCCGAGCGCCTCGACGACAACACGGACGCCGATCAGCGCGGTGATGTCGGAGGTGTCGTAAGGCGGCGAGACTTCCACCACCTCAAGTCCGCACAGCCCTTCGGCAGCGACGAGCCCCAGGATCTTCAGCGCCTCGCGCGGCAGGAAGCCGCCCGGCTCCGGCCAGCCGGTGCCCGGCACGAAGCCACAATCGATGGAATCGACATCGAACGAGATGTAGACCGCGTCCGCATCCTTCCACGCCAGCTCCAGCGCGATCTCCGCGGTCTTCTCCAGGCCGATCTTCTCGATGTCGGCGATGGTCAGCACGTTGGTGTTGCGCTTGCGCGCGACTTCGACGCCCTCGCGCGGCACCTGCCAGCCGCCGATGCCGAGCTGCACCAGATTGGTGGGCGAGACGTTCGGCAGGTTGGTCGCCCAGTACCAGGGCGTGGTGTGCATGCGCTCGTCGAGATCCTTCTCTTGGATGTCGATGTGGCGATCGAAATGGATGATGCCGATCCTCTTGTCGGTGCACTCGGCAATGCCGCGCACGCACGGAAAGCCGATCGAGTGATCGCCGCCCAGCATGATCGGCAGCGCTCCGGACGAGAAGACATGCGCCACGCCGCGGCTGATCTGGTCGAAACTCTTTTCCAGATTGGCCGGAATGGTGAAGACGTCGCCGGCATCGCACAAGGTCATCTGCTCGCGCAGGTCGACGCCGAGCTCATAGTTGTAGGGTGTGTAGAGCGCGGAGATGCGGCGGATGCCCTGCGGCCCGAAGCGCGTGCCAGGGCGATAGGTGGTGCCTGAATCAAACGGAATGCCGATCACGGCCGCATCGTACTTGCCGACGTCGCGCACGTTCTCGACATAGGGCGCCTTCATGAAGGTATTGATCCCGGCGAAGTGCGGCAGCTCGCCACGCGCGAAGGTCGGGATGTCGCGATCGGTCAGGCTGTCGGCGCCGGGCAGGCCCATGTCGAGCGCCCATTGACGCTCCTTGCGCCAGCCGCCGTGGGGCAGCTTGCCTTCGGCCTCCAGCGCCTGCCAACCTTGCGTGGCCATCTTGTCGAAATCCGGATGATGCCGGCGCACGGCTTTGTACTGGGACGACAGTCCGGCGCGGCGCGACCGGCGCATGGACGGGAATGACATCGGAGGTCTCCTTCGTTTCTTCGTTGTTGAAGCTGTTACTGAGCTGCCTGCACGACGGCGCGGATGAAGCCGAGCACGGGCACAGCGCTGTCGCGGGTGAGGTCGAGGTCGTAGGTGATACGCGCGCCGAAGCGCTCGGGCGCCTGCGGGTCGTGCCTGACGCGGTCGAGCGCGATCAGCCGGGTGGCGAGCCCGAAGGCCTCCTTGATGTCGTGCGTGACCATGACGATGGTCATCTTCAGGTCGCGCCACAGCGGCTTGATCAGCGCATGCATCTGCGCGCGGGTGCCGGGATCGAGCGCGCCGAACGGCTCGTCGAGCAGCAGCACGCGCGGCTGTTTGGCCAGTGCCTGCGCGATCGCCAGCCGCTGCTGCATGCCGCCGGACAGCGCGCTCGGATATTTGTCGCGATGCGGACCGAGGCCGACCGCCTCGATCAGGGCGAGGCTCTTCTCGATCGCCCCACGGCGCGATGCGCCGAACAGCCGTGCGGCGAACGGGCTGTTTGCGAATTCGTAGCCGAGCAGGACGTTGCCGAGCACCGTGAGATGCGGAAACACCGAGTAGCGCTGGAACACGATGCCGCGATCCGGACCGGGCTCGGCCGGAAACGGCTTGCCGTCGAGCAGCACCGCGCCTTGCGTCGGCTTCTCCTGGCCGAGGATCAGGCGCAGCAAGGTGCTCTTGCCGGCGCCGGAAGGGCCGACGATCGACATGAACGCGCCGGAAGCGATCTCGAGATTGATGCGCTCGAGCACGACCTGATCGCCATATTCGACCCAGACGTTGCGGAACGAGAGGGCGCTCATCGGCGCGCCTCCTGCTCGTAGGCCCAGGGAAACGCACGCTGGCCGATCCAGACCAGCGCAAGATCGAACAGATAGGCAAGCAGGGTGATCCAGGCGACATAGGGCAGGATCACATCCATCGACAGATAACGACGCACCAGGAAGATGCGATAGCCGAGCCCGACATCGGATGCGATCGCTTCGGCCGAAATCAGGAACAGGAAGGCCGGGCCGATCATCAACCGCAGGCATTTGATCAGCCGCGGCATGATCTGCGGCAGCACCACGCGGATCGCGATCTGCCAGGTCGAACCGCCGAGGGTCTGCGCCTTGATCAGCTGCTCGTGCGGCATGGCCTGCACTTCCAGCGAGAGATCGCGCACCAGCATCGGCGTGACGCCGATGATGATCAGAACCACCTTGGACAACTCGCCGAGCCCGAACACGATGAACAGGATCGGCAGCACCGCCATCGGCGGGATCATCGAGAGCACCGCCACCAGCGTGCCGAAACCCGCGCCAGCGACGGGCAGAAGCCCGATCGCCAGTCCCAGCACCAGGCCGATGACGGCGGAGATGCCGAGCCCGAGCGCCAACCGCTGCAGGCTCGCCGCCGTGTCGGCCCACAGGACATAGTCGCCGGAGCGGCGATCGGGCTCGATGGCGAGACGCTTCGACGTCGCGACCATCTCGGCGACCGGCGGCAGCAGCTTGTCGTCGGGATTGGCGGCGCGGCGCTCGGCCGAGCCGATCACGTAGATCAGCGCGATCAGCAGGAACGGCAGCAGTGCGAGCAACAGCCGGCTGCCACGTCCGGGGACGATGTTCATTGCGCGTGGAATGGCAGCCTCCCTCGGAGATGATTGCTAACGCCCGGCCTGTTAGGAAAGCTCACAGGGGTTTCTGCGAGCTCGGCTAAACCTCGCCCCGCTTGCGGGAAGAGGTCGGATCCGGGTGAGGGAGGGTCTCCGCGACCCACCTGCAGCGGCCTTGTCGAGGCTCCCCCTCACCCCGACCCTCTCCCCGCAAGCGGGGAGAGGGAGCGCACCGCGAACGCGGCTCGCCTGCCCTCCAATATCGGGCCTACAGCTTGCCGTCGGCAGCGAGCTTCATGAAGGTCGGGTCGAAACGCAGCTTGACATTGGACGTCGAGCCCAGCGCCTTGGAAGGCGTCGAGATGCCGACTGCGTCCTTCGACTTCACATTCTCGCCAAGCAGGTTGTGGTCGAAGCAGAAGGTACGCACGAGGTCCATGGTCTTGGGTAGTTCGGGTCCGGTCATGAAGGCGAGCGCATCTTTCGGCGTGTAGTACATGAAGGTGGTCTTGAGCTGGGTCTCGAAGCCGGCCAGATCGGTGCCGGACAGCTTCGCCATCGCCTCGCGCGCCGCGCGGCCTTTTTCGCTTTGGTCCTTCATCAGGGCGATGGTGTCGTACCAGATGCCGACCAGCGCCTTGCCGAGCTCCGGATTGTCCTTGAGCGTCGCGCTGTTGACGACCAGGAGGTCCTCGATCTCGCCGGGGATCTTGCTGGAGTCGAACACCAACGTCGCGCCGGGCTCGGACTTCACCTCCAGAAGCTGAGGATTCCAGGTCACGACCGCGGTGGTGTCGGGCGACTTCGCCGCCGCCACGATGTCAGCGTCGGAGGTGTTGACGGTCTTGATGTCCTTCTCGCTCAGCTTGACGGTGCCCAGCCCGCGCGCGAGCAGATAATGCGAGACGGACAGTTCGACCAGATTGACCTTCTGGCCCTTGATGTCGGCCAGCGTCTTGCCCTTCTTCAGCACCACGCCGTCATTGCCGTTGGAATAGTCGCCCATGATGATGGCCGACGTGTCGACGCCGCCGGCGGCTGGAATGGTCAGGGCATCCATGTTGGTGACGGTGACGCCGTCGAACTTGCCGGCGGTGTATTGGTTGATCGATTCGACGTAATCGTTGATCTGCGTGACCTTGATCGAGATGCCGTATTTGTCGGCCCATTTCTTGACGATGCCGGCTTCGGCGGCATAGGGCCAGGGCATCCAGCCGACATAGATCGTCCAGGCGATATTGAACTCTTTCTTCTTCTCGGCGAACGCGGGCGACAGCGATGCAGTCGCCAGCGTGGAGGCAGCGATCAAGGCAACAAACAGATTTCGCGCTTTTCCCATATCCAGTCCCTCACGGTTTTTGGTGGACCCGCGGACTGGCATGAAGAACCTCGAGCCTGCCAAGCGCGGCCACTGAGGTCTCCCGGGTTTTTGTCCCGCCGTGCACCAGGGCTCTCCCCTGGCGGCTGCTCTCGGACCAGCATTCTCTACGAGAACCGGAACCCTAGCTGCCAACTCTGATCGTGAAAGGAGCAATCGTCATGCCAGAGGAAAACGCTGGCGATTCAGGCCAACTCTCCGTATCGCCTGCCCAAAAACGCATCAACGAGAACGGATTTTGAGCGGCCTGAGCTGGGAGATCCGAGCCGCGCGGTCAAATTCCGAGGTAGCGATGCTGCAGGTCGGGCTCAGCCATCAGCTGATCCGACGTGCCGCTCCAGACCGTGCGACCGCGCTCGATGATCGTGTGGCGGTCGCAGATGCGGGTGAGGTGCTCGACATTCTTGTCGATGACCAGGATCGACTGCCCTTTTGCCTTCAGCATCGAGAGGCAGTTCCAGATCTCCTCGCGGATCAAGGGTGCGAGCCCTTCGGTCGCTTCGTCGAGGATCAGGAGCTTCGGGTTGGTCATCAGCGCACGGCCGATGGCGAGCATCTGTTGCTCGCCGCCGGAGAGCTGGTTGCCCATGTTGCTGCCGCGCTCGGCAAGGCGCGGGAATAGCGCGTGGATTTTCTCCAGCGTCCAGGGATCGGGATTGCCGAGGCGGTTGGATGACGCCGCGACCAGGTTTTCCGTGACGGTGAGATTGGGGAAGATCTGCCGCCCCTCCGGGACCAGACCGATGCCAAGCTGCGCAATCCGGTAGGACGGCAGCTTGCGCGTCTCCTGGCCCGCGAAACGGATCGACCCGGCGCGAGCCGGCGTCAGCCCCATGATGGAACGGATGGTGGTGGTCTTGCCCATGCCGTTGCGGCCCATCAGCGACATCATCTCGCCCGGGCGGATCGACAGCGACAGGCCGAACAGCACCTGGCTGAGACCATAGCAAGTCTCGATGCCCTCGACCTCGAGCAGGGCGTCAGCCATGTTTCACCACCACATGCTGGTCGCCGAGATAGGCGCGCTTGACCTCTTCGTTCTTGCGGATCTCATCCGGCGTGCCGGAGGCGATGATGCGGCCATAGACCAGGACCGAGATGCGGTCGGCCAGCGCGAACACAGCCTCCATGTCGTGCTCGACCAGCACGATCGACACTTCGCGGCGAAGCTCCATTAGCAGCTTCACCATACGCGCGGATTCGGTGACGCCGAGGCCGGCCATCGGCTCGTCGAGCAGCAGCAGCTGCGGCCTGGTGGCGAGCGCGACGGCGAGCTCCAGCTCGCGCTGTTCGCCATGGCTGAGCCGGGAGACCGGCACATCCGCGCGATGTGCAAGACCGACGCGCTCCAGCGCCGCATGCGCCGCGGCGCGGAGCTGCGGCTCCTTGCGCGCATTGCCGAAGAAGCGGAAGGAGTGACCGTCATGCGCCTGCGCCGCCAGCGCGACGTTGTCCGCGGCGGTGAAGTCCGGCAACAGCGACGTGATCTGGAACGAGCGCGCCAGCCCAAGCGCGCTGCGGCGATAAGCAGGAAGCCGGGAGATATCGCGGCCGGCGAGATGGATGTGGCCGGCATGCGGGGCGAGATGGCCGGTCAACTGGCTGATCAGCGTGGTCTTGCCGGCGCCGTTCGGACCGATGATGGCGTGGATTTCACCCTTGGCGACATCGAGGCAGACATGATCGGTCGCGACGATGCCGCCGAAGCGGCGCACCAGATTGTCGACGCGCAGCAATGGTTCAGCCACGGTTCAATCTCCCGAGCAGGCCCATGATGCCACCGCGACCGAACAGCACCACGAGCAGCAGCAGTGGCCCCATGATCAGCGCCCAATATTCGGTGAGCTGCGACAACAGCTCTTCCAGCACCAGATAGACCACCGCGCCCATCACCGGGCCGAACAAGGTGCCCATGCCGCCGAGGATCACCATCACCATGAGATCGCCGGAGCGGGTCCAATACATCACGGCGGGGCTGACGAAATCGGTGTTGTTGGCAAGCAGCGCGCCGGCAAGCCCGCACAAGGTGCCGGCAATGACGAAGCAGACGAGCTTGTAGCGCTTGGACGCAAAGCCGATCGCCTGCATGCGCTGCTCATTGGAGCGCAAGCCCTGCACCACCAGACCAAAGCGCGAATTGACGATCCGCCAGATCAGAAACACGACGCCCAGCAGGCAGACGAGGCAGAGATAATAGAATTCGATACGGTAGTTGAGATTGACGAGTCCGCCGAAATCGCTGCGCTTGTAGATGGTGAGCCCGTCATCGCCGCCATAGCGGGCGAGGCCCGAGGCGACGTAATAGGCCATCTGCGCGAAGGCCAGCGTGATCATAATGAAATAGACGCCGCGGGTGCGCAGGCTCAATGCACCGATCACCAGCGCGAAGATCGCGGACGCGGCGAGCGCGACCCCGAACTGCACATAGCCGGAGCCGATGCCCTCCTGTGCCAGGATGCCGACCGCATAGCCGCCGATGCCGAGATAGGCGGCGTGACCGAAGCTCATCATGCCGCCATAGCCCATGATCAGGTTCAGGCTGACCGCGGCGAGCGCGAGGATGACGATGCGGGTGAACAGGGTCAGCAGGAAGACGTTGCCGGTCAAGCTCGAATAGACCGGCAGCAGCACCAGGCCGGCGACGAGCGCGGCAGCGACGATGGTCTGGACGTTGGGCGAGGACTTCATCTGCGGTTGGCCGGAAACAGACCCTCGGGCCGCGCCACCAGCACGATCGCCATCAGGAGATAGATCAGCATCGAGGACATTGCGGGGGCTGCGGTCGAGGCCGAGGCTGAGCTCAGGATCAGCCGGAGCAGGTTGGGCAGGAAAGCTCGCCCCAATGTGTCGATCAGGCCGATCAGGATCGCGGCGATGAAGGCGCCGCGGATCGAACCGATACCGCCGATCACGATCACGACGAAAGCGAGGATCAGGATGTTCTCGCCCATGCCGATCTGCACGGTGAGGATCGGCGCCTGCATCAGCCCGGCGAGGCCAGCAAGCGCCGCGCCCAGGCCGAACACCAGCGTATAGAGCAGCTTGATGTTGATGCCGAGCGCGCCGATCATCTCCCGGTTGGAGGCGCCGGCGCGGATCAGCATGCCGATCCGCGTGCGCATCACGCCGAGATAGAGCAGCAGTGCCACGGCCAGCGCGACGACGATGATCGCAAGCCGATAGGCGGGGTATTGGATGCCCGGCATGATCGTGACCGGAAACGCCAGCCAGGACGGCAGCGGCAACGCGAGGCCCGCGGGCCCCCAGATCAGCCGAACCGCCTCGTTGAAGAACAGGATCAGGCCGAAGGTCGCGAGCACATGGTCGAGATGGTCGCGGCCATAGAGATGGCGCAGTGCCGCCAATTCGAGCACGATGCCGAGCAACAGGGTCGCAGCCAGCGCCAGCAGCGCGCCGAGGACGAAGCTGCCGGTCCAGGCCACGAACGTCGCCGCGAAATAGGCTCCCATCATATAGAGCGAGCCATGGGCGAGATTGACGAGGTCCATGATGCCGAACACCAGTGTCAATCCGGCGGCCAACAGGAAGAGCAGCAGCCCGAACTGCAGCCCATTCAGGAATTGTTCGACGACGAGAAGCATGCCCTCACTTCACGTTCAACAAATATGGCGGCAGAACCCGTATGGCGCTGCCGCCAATCCAGCCGGCCGATCTTAGGCCGCCGATGCTTTAAGCTTCAAGCAAATTCCAGGCCGTTTTCCTTCGGCCTATTTCATCGGGCACTTGTCGTGGAAGCGATCCTGGTCGTCCTTGACGATGGTGGTGACCGTCTTCAGCGAGAGCTGGCCGTTGGCCTCCTTGACCACGTCCTGAAGATAGAAATTCTGGATCGGGACGTGGTTGTTGCCATATTTGAAGGAGCCGCGGAGCGACTTGAAGTCGGCCTTCTCCATCTCCGCCTTCATCGCATCCTTCTGCGACGTGTCGCCCTTGACCGCAACCACCGCGCTGTTGATCAGCTGCGCCGCATCATAGGCCTGGGCGCCATAATAGGTCGGGCGCAGTCCAGTATATTTCTTGCGGTAGTCCTCAACGAATTTCTTGTTCTGTTCGTTCGGCAGATCGTTGACCCATTCCTGGGCGCCGGGCACGCCGATCGCGTTGTCCTTCTGCAAGGGCAGCGACAGCTCGTCGATGGTGAAGGCGGTATAGAGCGGCATCTTCTCCTTCAATCCGGCCTGCGCGTACTGATTGAGGAACTGCACGCCCGCCGCGCCCGGATAGAATACGAAGATCGCTTCGGCGTTGGAGTTGCGCGCCTTGGACAGCTCGGCGGAGAAATCGAGCTGGCTCGGCCACACCGTATATTCCTCGCCGACCACCTGCCCCTTGAAGGTGCTCTTCACGCCGGCCAGCATGTCCTTGCCGGCGGCGTAGTTCGGGCCGATCAGGAAGACCGACTTCACGCCCTTCTGGTTCATATAGAGGCCCATCGCTGCGGGCGTCTGGTCATTCTGCCAGGAGGTTGAGAACACGTAAGGCGAACACAATTCGCCGGCCAGCTGCGATGGCCCGGCATTGGCCGAGATCAGGAAGGTCTTCGAGTCCACAGCTGTCTTCAGCGAGGCCAGCAGCACGTTCGACCAGATATAGCCGACGATGAAATCGACCTTATCGGACTGCACCAGCTTCTCGGTCTTCTGCTTGCCGATATCAGGCTTCTGCTGGTCGTCCTCATAGATCACCTCGACCGGCTTGCCGGCCATCTTGCGGCCGAGATGATCGAGCGCGAGCTCGAACGAGTTGCGCATGTCGTTACCGATCACGGCGGTCGGACCGCTGAATGTGGAAACGAAGCCAATCTTGATGCTGTCGGCCGCAAGCGCGGATTGCGCCAGGCACAACGCCGCTGCGCCGGCCAGCCAGACTGTTGCTTTCATGTTCCCTCCCCCTGCTGCTCTTGTCTTTATTCTCTATGTACCATCGGCCGAATCTAGCACCGGCCAATGACGTGCCGGCGGCGTTTCGCCGCAGCGCGCCTCCGGGCTTCTCAGGCTTCATGCACCATAGTTCGCCAAAATGCCCGATGGCAAGAACTATACTGCCGGCGGGACAATGATGGTGAAAGCCGAAGGCCGACCGCATCACATACGGCCGGCCTCTCGCTTGCCACCTCAGATGGCCGCACTCACTTCACCAGCGAACAACCGCCGTCGGCGAGCGGCCGGAACGCCTGGTCGGCGGGAATGGTCGCAACCAGGCGATAGTAGTCGTAAGGGTATTTCGACTCCTCCGGCTGCTTCACTTCGAACAGATACATTGGATGGATCACGCGGCCGTCCTGCCGGATGGTGACCTCGCCGAACAGCTTGTCTTTGCCTTTGAACGTCTTCATCTGCGGCACGGCATCCTTGGCATCGTCGCTGCCGGTCGCCGCAACGGCATTCAGATAGGCCAGGGTCGAGGCGTAGACGCCGGCCTGGTTACCGCTCGGCATCTTGCCGTTCATGCCCGGACGGGCGGCAAAACGCTTTGCGAACGCACGCGTATCGTCGTCCATGTCCCAATAGAACGCCTCCAGGAGTTGCAACCCCTGCGCGGCCTTCAGCCCCATGCCGTGGATATCGTTGATGAAGAGCAGGAAGGCGACCAGCGACTGGCCACCCTGCTGGATGCCGAACTCCGCGGCCTGCTTCACCACGTTGATGGTATCGCCGCCGGCATTGGCGAGCCCGATCACCTTGGCTCTCGAGCTCTGCGCCTGCAGCAGGAACGAGGCGAAATCGGAGGTCCCGAGCGGATGCTTGGCAGAGCCCAGCACCTTGCCGCCATGCTTGTCGATGTAGTTGGTGGCCTCGGCCTCGATGCCCTGGCCCAGCGCATAGTTCACGGTGATGAAGTACCAATCCTTGCCGCCGCGCCCCATCATCGCGGCTGCCGTGGTGTTGCCGGTGGCCCAGGCATCGTTGACCCATTGGATCGTATTCGGCGAGCAGGCCTTGCCAGCGAGATCCGAGCTGGCCGTCGACGAAGCCAGAAAGGTCATCCGGCTGTTGCGCAGCAGCTCATTGACCGTCAGGCCCACGGCCGAATTCGGGACATCGACCACGGCGTCGACCTTGTCGACATCGAGCCATTTGCGCACGATCGCCGAGCCGACATCGGCCTTGTTCTGATGGTCGGCATAGACGATCTCGACCTTGATGCCCTTGCCGCCGCCGTTGAAATCTTCCGCTGCCATGCGCGCGGCCTCGACCGAGCCCATGCCATTGGTGTCCTGGAAAATGCCGGAGATATCGTTCAACACCCCGATGCGGACGACATTGTCAGAGATTTCCGCGCGAGCCGGCGCACAGGCCAAGCCCAGCACGGCAAGTGCGAGCGCGTAGTTCAACTGCTTCATATATCCCTCCCCCGTTTTGATTTGCTTGTTGTTGCGGCCGGGCTCTGCGCCCCGGCCGATCGAACGTCAGCTCTGCCGTTCCGGCAGGCGCAGCACGAGCCCCTCCAGCGCGGGCGACACCTTGATCTGGCACGCCAGGCGGCTATTCGGCAGCCGTTCCGATGCAGTGCCGTCGAGCAGCGCATCCTCGTCGTCGCTCACCGCATCAAGCTTCGGAAGCCAGGCGTCATCGACGTACACATGGCAGGTCGCACACACGGCGTTGCCGCCGCACTCGGCAACGATGCCGTCGACGCCATGGGTCAGCGCCGCCAGCATGATGCTGGCGCCGTCCTCGGCATCGACTTGCTCGCTGCGATTGTCCGGATGAATGAAGGTGATCCTCGTCATGGTCTCGCTCAGGCTGGAGTGATGCTCACCGGCAGGCTTTCCAGCCCACGCAGTGTGTTGTTGTAGCGGCGCTTCACCGCACCATCGATGGAGATCGAATCCACCTTGTGCGCGAGCGCCGTCAGCACCGCCTCTCCTTCGAGTCGGGCCACGAGCTGGCCGACGCACATATGGATGCCCGCACCGAATCCGACATGGCCGGACACCTTGCGCGTGATGTCATATCTGTCGGGCTGCTCCCAGCGCCGCGGATCGCGGTTGGCCGAGCCCAGGAACATCAGCACCTTCTCGCCTTCGCCGATGCTGGCGCCGGCGATCTCGACCTCGCGGGTGGTGGTGCGGAAGAAAGTCTGCACCGGGCTTTCGAAACGCACGGCTTCCTCGAATGCATTTCGGGCCAGCGACGGATCCTGGCGCAGCCGTCGCCATTCCTCCGGGAAACGGGCCAGGCAGTAGACCGCCGCGCCGATGCCATACACCGTCGTGTCCAGTCCGGCCGACAGCAACGAGCGCACCAGAAGCGGCGCTTCCGCCGGCGTAATGTCACCGCTATCGGCGAAGGCGTGGATGCAGGCGCCGAAGCCGCCCGGCGCAAGATTGTCGCGCTGGCACTGCGCGGTGACATAAGTTTGATGCGGTGCCGAGCGCTCGATCGCCTGCTGCCGGAGCTCGTTGGGCGGACCGAACGCATTGAATACCAGACTCGCATAGGGGATCAGATGCTCGCGGCCATCGGGCTTGAGGCCCAGCGCATCCGGAAACACCGACAGCGGATAGGCTTCGGCGAGATCAGTGACGGCATCGAAGCGCCGACGTGCCAGCAGCTCGTCAATCTTGGCTTCGGCCGCCGCCAAGAAGCCGTCGCGCAGGCGCTTCATCACCGCGGGCGACAGCACCCTGCTCAACACCGCCCGGGTACGCGTATGGGCCGGCGGATCGGCTTCCAGAATGAGACTCGGCGGCCGCCACGGCTTCTCCTTGGCAAAATCGCTCAACCCCACGCCGCGGCTGGAGCAGAAGGTTTGGGGATCATTCAGCACCTCATAGACCTCGGCATAGCGGGCAACGCCATAGACATTCCAGCGATCGAGATAAACGACGGGTCCGGCCTGGCGCATTTGGTCATGCGCCGGATAAGGATCATCAAAAAAGGCGATCGAGAACGGATCGATGTCGAGGTGGGGAATATCGGCTGGTGGCACGGCGGGGCGAGCGGCCGGCGCGGAGACATCCGTCTGGTTCATGCAGTCCTCCCGAAGTTTGGCCTTGTCATGCGGCTTTTGCTGTCTCTATGACTGAAATGGACGAGCGGTGATGGAGATCATGAGCGACCAAGCCCGCAAATCGCGTGCAACAAAGCCGCAGATGGAGACGACGGGCGGCCAGCCCCCTGGCCATGACCTCACGCTTGATCTCGACCGCTACGTGCCCGCCTTCATCACCTTCATCGCCAACAAACTGTCGAACAGCGCGACCGCGTTCTATCAGCGCAATTTCGGCGTCAACGTCACGGAATGGCGCATCATGTCGCTGCTGGCGATCGAGCCCGGCATTCCGGCCTCGCGCATCTGCAGCGTGATCGGCTTTGACAAGGGACCGGTCAGCCGCACGCTTGCAGCGATGAAAAAGCGCGGGCTGATCGCCATCCGCTCCGATCCTGTCGATGGCCGCAGCCACTCGATCTCGCTGACCGCCAAAGGACGAGCCACCCACGACAAAGTCATCGTGGCAGCGTTGGAGCGCGAACGTCGGCTGCTGTCCTGCCTCGACAGGCAAGAGCAGGAAACGCTGATCCGGCTGCTCCGCACCATCCACGACAATCTCGACGCGGTCACGGAAGCGGCCAACTCCTAGGAGGTCCATCGCCGCGCGGCTCACCGGGCGATCGCGCTGCGCTCCAGCACGACGTCCGTCGGCGACTTCGCCCGCGTTGGCCGAACCCTGCATCTCGCTTCCATCCCTCTGCAGGCGCGCATTGGTCGCACGCCCCTGCTGTTCTCAACAGCATATCCAGAATATAGTTGCCTTGGCAACCACAAATTCGCGCTATCGCACCGCAACGGCCGCGCCAGCGGCGCGAATGGGATTGGCACGGTGTTGCCCGCATTGCGCCTCATACCAACGCGATAGATTCCTGCTATCGTACGATAGCGCCGACGGGCTTGAAGCAGCCGCACGGACATGTACTTAAAGCTGGGAGCGCATCAGCGATGAACAGCCTCATGACGACCGAACCGCGCAACCTTCATCATGTCGTCATTGTCGGGGCCGGCTTCGGCGGCCTGGAAACGACCTATCGCCTGGCCGGCGCGCCCGTGCGCATCACGCTGATCGATCGTCGCAACCATCACCTGTTTCAGCCGCTGCTCTATCAGGTCGCGACGGCTTCGCTCTCGACATCCGAGATCGCCTGGCCGATCCGCTATCTGGTGCGCCACCGCCCTGAAGTCACCACCTTGTTCGCAACGGTCACCGGCATCGATGCCACGAATCGCCGAGTGCTGCTGGAGGACGGCACGGAGGTGGCTTATGACAGCCTGGTGCTCGCCACCGGCGCGCGCCACGCCTATTTCGGTCACGACGAGTGGGAGCCGTTCGCGCCGGGCCTGAAGACGCTCGAAGACGCCACCACCCTGCGGCGGCGCATCCTGGTCGCATTCGAGCGCGCGGAGCGCGAGACCGATGCCGCCAAACGCGCGGCCTTGATGACCTTCGTCATCATCGGCGCCGGTCCTACCGGCGTGGAGCTCGCCGGCACTATCGCCGATATGGCGCGCGCCACGCTGCCGCCGGACTTCCGCAACATCGATACGCAAAAAGCGCGGGTGGTGCTGATCGAAGCCGGCCCGCGCGTGCTGGCAGGCTTTCCCGACGATCTCTCGGCCTATGCGCTCAAATCGCTCGAAAGCATCGGCGTTGACGTGGTGCTCGGACAGCCGGTGACCGACTGTAATGCGGACGGCGTGGTCTATGGCGGCAAGCAATTGGAGGCCAAGACCATCATCTGGGCCGCCGGCGTGCGCGCCTCACGCGCGGCCGAATGGCTGGGCGCACCGGCCGATCGCGCCGGCCGGCTGCAGGTCGCCCCCGACCTGACCGTGCCCGGTCATCCCGAGATCTTCGCCATCGGCGATACCGTCACCATCCCCGCCTGGAATGGGCAGCCGGTACCGGGCATCGCGCCGGCGGCCAAGCAGGAGGGCCGCTATGTGGCCGAAGTCATCAAGGCGCGGCTCCAAGGCCGCAGCTTGCCGCCATTCCGCTACAGCCATTCCGGCAGCCTGGCCCAGATCGGCAAGCGGCTTGCGGTGATCGATTTCGGCTGGATCAAACTGCGCGGCGCCATCGCCTGGTGGATCTGGGGCATCGCGCACATCTATTTCCTGATCGGGTTGCGCAACCGGCTCGCGGTGGCGCTCAGCTGGCTCTGGATCCACGCCCGTGACCAGCGCGCGGCGCGCCTGATCACGCAAGGATCCAGCAAGGTGATGGACTAGTATCTGCTCATAAATTGAGCAATTTGGCAGACAAGGATCTGTATCCGGCCCCGGCAGCCGCCCCCAACTGCCAACCAAACGATTGAAATCAAAACAATAAGCATCGATGCAGCCGATTTGCGCCGATGTACACAATGGCACGTGCCTTGCTACAGTCGGAGGACATCTGGACTGTGGGAGCGCACGCGAATGCAACGGCTGACGTCAGGTATCTCCAACGATCGGGGCCGTTCGTGATCGAGACCGTTGCCGAGATCGTCGCCGCGCATCGGCAGGAGCTGACGTCACCTGCAGCTACGGTGGCACGCAGCTTCGCGCGCATCCGTGCCCATGGCGATCCCGCCATATTCATCAGCCTGCGTGACGAGCAGGAGGCCATCGCCGAGGCCGAGCGCCTCGGCGACAAGGATGCGGCAAGCCTGCCGCTCTATGGCGTGCCGGTCGCGGTGAAAGACAATATCGACGTCGCGGGCATGCCGACCACTGCCGGCTGCCCAGCCTTCGCCTACACGCCGGCGCGCGATGCGACCGCGGTGGCACGGTTGCGCGCCGCCGGAGCCATCATCATCGGCAAAACCAATCTCGATCAGTTCGCGACCGGCCTGGTCGGCGTCCGCTCGCCTTACGGCATTCCCAAGAATGCCGTGCGCAGTGACCTCGTGCCGGGGGGATCGAGCTCGGGCTCGGCGGTTGCGGTGGCGGCGGGACTGGTGCCGCTCTCGCTCGGCACCGACACCGCCGGCTCGGGCCGCGTGCCGGCGATGCTCAACAACATCGTCGGCCTCAAGCCGAGCCTCGGCATGATCTCGACGACAGGACTGGTGCCGGCCTGCCGCACGCTCGACTGCATCTCGCTGTTCTCGCTGACCGTGGATGACGCCGCGACTGCGCTCGGCGTCATGGCAGCCCCCGATCCGCTCGATCCGTTCTCGCGCGACCGGCCGCTGCAGGCGCTCGCGCCCTTCCCGTCCGGCGTGCGGCTCGGCGTGCCGCGTGCAGGGCAACTGATCTTCTTCGGCGACAAGGCCGCAGAAGCCGCCTATGGCGAGGCGACTGCGCGGTTCGCCAAACTTGGCGCCGACCTGGTCGAATTCGATCTCGAGCCGTTTTATGAGACGGCGCGGCTGCTCTATGAAGGGCCGTGGGTCGCCGAGCGCTATCTCGTGATCCGCGATCTCCTGGCGTCGGATCCGGATGCAATCCATCCGGTCACACGTGAGATCACCATCGCCGGTGCACGCCCGAGTGCCGCCGATACCTTCGCTGCGCTGTATCGACTGCAGACATTGCGCAAGGTGGCCGCACGCACCTTTGCCGAGATCGACGCGATGGTGTTGCCGACCGCTCCGACCACCTACACCACGGCCGAAGTGCTGGCCAATCCGGTCGAGCTCAACAGCCGGCTCGGCACTTACACCAACTTCGTCAACCTGCTCGACCTCTGCGGATTGGCGCTGCCCGCGGCGATGCGCAACGACGGCATTCCATTCGGCGTCACCCTGCTCGCGCCAGCCGGTCACGACGCAAAGCTCGCGAGCATCGGCCGCGCCTTCCATGCCGATACCAGGCTTCCGGCCGGAGCCAATGCCGTGCCACTGCCGCCGCTCGCACCGCTGTCATCGGCGCCGCTTGGCGACGAAATCACGATCGCCGTGGTCGGCGCCCACCTGTCGGGAATGGCGCTGAACAACGAGTTGACCTCGCTCGGCGGGCGCCTGCTGGAAACGACCAAGACCGCGCCGGACTATCGGCTCTATGCGCTTGCGACCATCCCGCCCAAGCCCGGCATGCTGCGCATCGAACCCGGCGAGGGCGTGTCGGTCGACGTCGAACTGTGGGCGCTGTCGGCGGCGAGCTTCGGCCGGTTCGTCGCAGCCGTGCCGGAGCCGCTGTCGATCGGCACGATCCGCCTCGCCGACCAGCGCAATGTCAAAGGCTTCATTGTCGAGTCCGCCGCGACCCACGGCGCCCGCGACATCTCCTCTTTCGGCGGCTGGCGGGCGTATCTGGCGCAGAGCGCGGCATAGACATCAGCGCGGCGTGAACTGATTGAGATCGGCGATGCCGATCTGCTGCTCGAGCGAAGCGACGCGCTGCACCATCATTTCAAAGCCGTCGCCGCCGAACATCTGCTGTTCCTTCTTCTCGAAATCCTCCGCCATCGCGTCATATTCATGCGGCGAGACGATCTTGCGCAGCAGCGGAAACAGATCGGTGTCCTCGCGCGCCGCGTGCGGCCGATACATGGCGATGAAGGCATGAATGCCGTCGACGACCTGACGCCGGTCGTCGCCCGCCTTCCGGCTCCCTGACGCCGCCTGCAAAATCTTCGCAGTCACCCGCCGGCCGGCCTCGTGTTGCGCCAACAGCGTATCGACGAGCGGGACGAGCTTGCGGGCCTGCTTGAATCGCGGAAAGACGGCCTGCTCTTCCGAGTGCTCATGATAGTTCTCGATGAAGTCGCGGACGATTCCCGCCGCATTGGTGATCACGGCCGGATCGAAATCCTCATTGGCCGAGAACTTGCGCACCGCCGCCTCATAGATGAGCAGCACGCGGTCGAGCACGCCATGCTCGCGCATCAGGTCCTCCGGCGGCGTGACCTCCGGCTCTTTTTCGCTCTTTGCCTCTTTGGCGGTAAAGGCGGCCACGGGCGAGAGCACAAGACCACCTGCGACGGCTGCGGTCGAGGCGGCCTTCAGGAAACGCCGCTTGTCGATTTCGGCGACGAGATCAGTTGGCGTGAGCAGGACCATGTTACGTCCCATCAGGCCGATTTGCGCCAGGCCGACTCGTTCTTCTTGCCGTAATCGTCGAAGGCCTTGATCAGGCCATTCAGCACTTCCGCCGAGGTCTCGAACATCGCCTTGAGCTGCGGCTCGTCGACCTTGCCGATATCCTCGCGCAGATGCGTCACCGTCTCTTGCAGGCGCTGCTTCATCCGCTGGGTGTGGTGACGAGGATCCTTCTCCGAAGCTGTAGCCATGGACACGTCTCCTCTGATCAGGACTGAACAGAGAAAACGACCGCCCGCGATGGAGGTTCCTCGCTGCTCACATCAGGATGCAAAGACTAGACGGAGACCGCGTAGATTTCGTATTCGCCGCGGACGAGCTCGATATGCGCGCGCATGGCGTTCGCCGCACCGGCCTTGTCGCCGCGCAGGATCCCGACCACCACGCGGTCGTGCTCGGCATGCGATTTCGCCAGCCGTCCGAGATTGCGGAACTGGGCGCGCCGGAACGGCTGCACCCGCACCCGCGTCGCCAAGGTGATCTCGGCGATATAGGCATTGTGCGCGCCGGCATAGATCGCGCTGTGGAACCGCTCGTTCACCTCGTGGAATCGCTCGGGATTCCCGGCGTGACTGAGCGTCCGCAACTCGTCGTGAATGAGCTCCAGCCGCTGCCGCTCCACCGGGGTCATGCGCTGCGCCGCAAGACCGGCGCAGAGACCTTCCAGCTCGGCCATCGCCTCGAACATCCCGCTCAGGCGTTCGACGCCCGGCCGCGCCACCACCGCGCCGCGATGGGCGCGGGCCTCCACCAGGCCGGAGGCTGCGAGCTGACGCAGCGCTTCCCGCACCGGCGTGCGCGACACGTTGAAGCGCTTGGCAATCTCGGTCTCGTCGAGAGGCGCACCGGGCGCGAGCACCCCGCGCACGATCTCGTCGGCGAGCTGCAGCCGCAGCTCTTCGGCGCGGGTGATCTTGACAACGCTTGGGAGGGCGCGATCGACGCGCTGGAGCTCCGGCTCCCGGATCAACCGCTGGCGCGACCGAGTCGATACATCGTCGAGGCTCATGCCGGGGCGCCCTTCGGTTCGTCGATGATGCTGACATGGGCCGCGACGATTCTCCACCCTTCCGGAAAACGGATCCAGGTCTGCATCTGGCGGCCAACGCGGCCGGGTGCGCTGTCGCGGTAGAACAAGGTCGAAGCGACCGCGCTGTCGCGGCCATAGGTGGAGATCACGGTGCCTGCTGTTCGGCGCATCAGGCCGGCCGGCGAGCGGGCGGCGCGAAAGCTCGAGATCTCGTCATAGCCATACAGGTTTTCCGTAATGCCGTAGCGCAGGGTGCGCGGATCGTTGCGGAACAGTTCGTCGAGCACGGCGACATCGTTCGTCACCAGCGCCTGTTCATAACGCTGGAACTGCGCGGTGACCTCCGCAACGACATCGGGCAGATCGACTTCCATAAACTAGAACCCTTTCGGTGCCGGCGCGGCGGCAACGCCCATCTCTTGCAAGGCGTAGGCCACCCGAAGCGCGATGTCTTCGCGCCAAGGCGCGGCAATCAGCTGCACCCCGATCGGCAGAGGCGATAGCGGAACCGGGACGGCAACGACGGGCAGACCGATAAAGGAGATCGGCTGGGTGTGGATGCCGATATTGGCCCGCACCGGCAGCTCGACGCCGTCGAGCACGAAGGTCGCTTGCCCGAGCTTTGGGGCAACACATGGCGTCGCCGGCGCGATCAGCAGATCGACGCTCCTGAACAGTTCCAGCACTTGCGCGCGATACCAGCGCCGGAATTTCTGGGCGCGATCGACCAGCGGCGCCGGAATCATCGCGCCCGCGATCAGCCGATCGCGTACGGCCGGATCGAAATCGAGCGGCCGCGATCGCAAACGATCGAGATGCAGCGATGCGCCTTCCGTGGTGGATATGACATAAGCCGCGGCGCGGGCGCGCGCAGCCTCCGGCACCTCGATCACCTCGGTCGCGTTCAAAGCCCTGGCGACGCGGGCCACGGCTTCCACCGCCTCCGTAAAGAGGTGCTTCTGGAAATGCCCGCCAGCCATCGCGACGCGCAGGCCTCCGGTGCCCCGCCGAAGCAGAGGCGTTGCCGGCTCCGGCGCGCGCGTCGTGCAGGCGGCGTCATCGGGATCCGGACCTTGCATGGCGTCATAAGCAAGCGCGAGGTCTTCGACCGACCGCGCAAACGGGCCGAGATGATCGAGGCTCGCGACGAAAGGAAAGGAGCGGGCGCGCGACAGCCGCCCATAGGTCGGCTTCAGGCCGAAGATGCCACAGAACGAGGATGGCACCCGGATCGAGCCATTGGTATCGGAGCCGAGCGCGATCGGCACCAGCCGGCCACCGACTGCACTGCCCGAACCGCCCGAGGAACCGCCGCTCATGCGCGTCACATCATGCGGATTGCGCGATGGTCCGTCATGGATGTTCTCGCCGGTGAAATCGTAGGCGTATTCGCCCATGTTGAGCGCGCCGACCAGCACCGCTCCGGCCGCTTCCATCCGCGCGATCAAGGTCGCATCGCGCGCGGCCGGCGCGCGGTCGCGATTGATCTTGGAGCCGGCGCGCGTCGGCAGCCCCTCGACATCGAACAGATTCTTCACGGCGAACGGCACACCCGCGAGCGGGCCCACGCTCTGCCCTCCCGCAATCGCGGCATCGACCGCCCGCGCCTGTTCGCGCGCACGATCCGCCGTCACGTCGGTGAATGCATTCAGCACGCCGTTATGCTGGGCGATCCGCGCCAGTGCGGCCTCGGTCGCCTCGAGGGCGGACAGTTTGCGTGCGGCCACCGCGGCAGCGATGGCGGCCGCGTTCATATCGGAGGAATCAAGCGGTGAAGACACTGGCGGGCTCTGTTTCATCGGGCAGTTGATAGTCGTCGACCAGCCGCGCCATCTTCAGCGAGACCTCGAGATTGGCACGAATCGCCGGGCGCCACGCGTCCTCGATCGGCAGGCCCAGCGCGTGCCCGACCGCGTCGATATAATCGTCCAATGGCTCAGCCATGGGCTTTCCCTCTCAATGACCCGGAAGCGGCGGGTGCGGAATCGCCGTCAGCAGTTCGCGCGTATAGGCATCCTGCGGATCGCCCAGCACGCGCTCCGCCGATCCTTCCTCGACGATCCGTCCCGATCGCATCACGATGACACGATCGCACAACAGCCGCACCACATTCAAATCATGGGAGACAAACAGGTAGCTCATACCCATCCGCTGCTTGAGCTCTTGCAGCAGGTTCAGGACGACCGCCTGCACCGAGACGTCGAGTGCAGCGGTCGGCTCGTCCAGGATCACGAGCTTGGGATGCAGCGCGATCGCGCGTGCGATGCCGACGCGCGCCTTCTGCCCGCCGGATAATTGATGCGGGAAGCGGTCGAGCAGGTCGATCGGCAGGCCGACCAGCGTCGCGAGCTCTTCGCAGCGCGCCCGCACCGCACCGCGCCCCTTGATCATGCCGAGCTGCAGGATCGGATCGGCAATGGCGCGTGCCGCGGTGAAGCGCGGATTAAGGCTGTCAGTCGGATCCTGGAACACCATCTGGATGCGACTGCGCAGCGGCAGCCGCGCGAAGGCCTGCGGCGAGATCTCGCCGATCTCCTCGCCGTCGAACGCGATGCGACCGGAGGTCTGGTCCAACAGCCGCATCACCATCATCGACGTGGTCGACTTGCCGCAACCGGATTCGCCGACCAGGCCGACGCTTTCGCCATGGCCGATCGTAAAGCCGATGCCATCAACAGCGCGAAACACCTCAGGCTCGACCGGCGGCTTGCGCGCAAACAATTTTGACAGCGTCGCGGTCGCACCCCGGCGCGGATAGTCCTTGACGAGTTTGTCGACCAGCAAGAGCGGCCTCTTCTCCCTCTCCCCGCTTACGGGGAGAGGGTCGGGGTAAGGGGCTCTCTCGGGCAGGACGACTCGCGGCGAGTTCCCCTCACCCGGATCGCTGCGCGATCCGACTTCCCCCCGCACGCGGGGAGAGGTGACGAGAACATCATCCTCCGGCAACAAATCCTGCAGCGAGACGCCCAGCCGCGGCGTCGCCCGCATCAGCTTGCGCGTATAGGGATGTTGCGGACGCGCAAAGATCTCGGCAGCGCTCGCCGTCTCGACCACATGGCCCTTCTCCATCACCACCACGCGGTCGCAATAGGCGGCGGCAAGCCCAAGATCATGCGTGATCAGGATCGTCGACATGCCGCGGCTCTTCGTCAGCTCGACGACCAGATCCATCACCGCCTTCTGGGTCGTGACGTCGAGGCCGGTCGTCGGCTCGTCCGCGATCAGGAGCTGCGGATTGCAGGCCAGCGCCAGCGCGATCACGACGCGCTGGCACATGCCGCCTGACAGTTCGAACGGATAGGCGTGGTAGCGCTCGCGCGGCCGCGCGATCTTGACCTGCTCCAGCGCCGCGATCGCCTTCTCAGCCCGCTCGTTCGCAGCGGCCTGCACATGCTGCTTCAGCACATCCTCGATCTGCAGGCCGACCTTGCGGATCGGATTGAGCGCGGCGCGCGGGTTCTGGAAGATCATCGAGATCTCGCGCCCGCGCAGATCGCGCATTTCGGCCTCGCCGGCGGCCTTGACGTCGATGCCGGAGAACACCACCGAGCCCTGGGCGATGCGCCCCGCACGATCCAGGATACGCATCACAGCATAGGACGTGACCGACTTGCCCGACCCGGACTCGCCGACGATCGCAACGGTCTCACCCTTGGCGACGGAGATGTCGACATGCTGCACCGCCTTGACGATGCCGCGACGCGTGGAGAATTCGACGGTGAGATCGCGGACATCGAGCAGCGGCTGCGCGGTCATCGAAAAGCTCCTTTACGTCCGCCGCTGCGGATCGACGATATCGCGCAAGCCATCACCGAGCAGGTTGAAGCAGAACACGGCGATCATCAGCGCTAGTCCCGGAAACAGCGCGATCCACCATTCGCCGGAGACCATGAAGGACGCCCCTTCGGCGACCATGATGCCCCACTCCGCCGTCGGCGGCCGCACGCCGAGTCCGATGAAGGAGAGGCCGGCGGCGTTGAGGATGGCGTAGCCCATGGTCAGCGACATCTGCACGATCATGATCGGCATGATGTTGGGCAGGATGTGGCCGAGCAGGATCCGAGCTTCGCTGTTGCCGGACAGCCGCGCCGCCTGCACGAAACCGGCACTGCGGCGGACATTGGCTTCGGCCCGCGCCACGCGGGCATAGAGCGGAAAATTCACGATGGCCGTGGCGATGATGATGTTCTGCACGGTGTTGCCGAGTGCGGCGACGATGCCCATCGCCAGCACGAACAGCGGAAAGGCCATGATGGTGTCGGCAATGCGGCCGACGATGCGGTCGGTCCAACCGCCGAAGAAGCCCGCGGCGACGCCGGCGAGGCCGCCCATGGCGAACACCAGCGCCACCGACGCAACCGCGATGAATGTATCGAGGCGGGTGGCGACCACGACACGGCTGAAGATGTCGCGCCCGAGCTGATCGGTGCCGAACCAATGCGCCGCCGACGGCGGCTTCAACGCGGCCGCGGTGTCGCTGGCGAGCGGATCATAGGGTACCATCCACGGTCCCAGCAGCGCGGAGAGCAGGATCAGAACGAGCAGCGCGAAGGCGAAGGCCGTGACCTTGTTCTCACCGAGCACATAGCGGGCATGCTCAACGAGAGCGATCAGGCCGGAGCCTCGCGATGACGTGACGGGTTCTACCGCAGGCGCGACAGTGCTCATCCTTCCAGCCTCACGCGGGGATCGATGACGCCATAGAGAATGTCGATGATGAGGTTCAGCGCGACATACATGACGGCCATGGTCAGCACGAAGCCCTGCACCGGCGCGAAGTCGGAGGCGATCAGCGCCTCGACCGCGTAGGAGCCGATGCCGGGCCATGCGAACACCTTCTCGACCAGCACGTTGGCGCCGAGCAGGAAGGAGAACACCATCGACAGCGTCGTGATCACCGGCAGCATGGCGTTCCGAAAGGCGTAAGTTATGGTCACGGTCGACGGGGAGAGGCCGGAGGCGCGCGCGGTGCGGACGAATTCGGATGCCAGCACGGACAGCATCGAAGCCCGGGTCATGCGCGCGATCGGCGCCAGCGAGAAGATGGCAAGCGTGGCCGCCGGCAAGATCAGCTGGCTGAACGCCGAGCGGAACGCCTCGAAGTCGCCCGCAAGCAGCGTGTCAATCAGGTAGAAGCCGGTCACCGTTGGCGGCGCACTGGTGAACACATCAAGCCGGCCCAGCGGCGCCGGCGACCAGCCGAGCCGGAAATAGAACACATAGACCAGAACGAGTCCGGTGAAGAACACCGGCAGCGACACGCCGGCCGTGGTGACGATGCGGCAGAGATGATCGATCCACGAGCCCGGCCGCGTCGCGGCGAGCACACCGAGCGGCAGCGCGATCAGGATCGAGATGAACAGGCCGAGCAGCGTGAGCTCGGCGGAGGCCGGCAAGCGGTTGCGGATCTCGGTCGCGACCGGCTGGCCCGTGGTCAGCGAGTTGCCGAGGTCGCCATGCGCGAGGTCGGCGGTATAACGAAAGAACTGCTCGACCAGCGGCTTGTCGAAGCCGAGCTTCTTACGGATCTGCTCGACTGCTTCCTTGGTCGCGGCAGGACCGGCGAAATAGGCGGCGGGATCGCCCGGCAAGGCGCGCGTCAGCAGGAAGGTGACGACGACGACGCCGATCAGCGAGGGGATCGCAAACGCGAGGCGCTTGGCGATGAGCGTCAGCATGCGAGCAGCCTTGCCAATGGTGCGGTCGGTGGTGAAGCCACCCGCGGTCGGCTCCCTCCCCCCTTGTGGGGGAGGGCTGGGGTGGAGGGTGAGCCGCGACGGCGGTGCGTGTGGCTACCCCCCTCCCTGCCCCGCCCCCACAAGGGGGAAGGGAATGAGAGAACCCGACTCTGAGCCTCAAGGCAGCTCACATCACTCACCCCTTCACCAGGGCGCGATAGTCGAGCCGGCGGTGGAACCAATACTGATAACCAGACACGTTCTTCTGCATCGCGACGTTGACATAGGGCTGATAGAGCGGGATGCGCGGAATGTCGGCGAAGGCGAGATTGACAAAGCCTTTCACGTCGGCATCGTATTTGATCTTGTCGCCGATCGCGGCAGCATCGCGGGCGCCGTCAATGAACTTGTCCATGACGGGCGACTTGTAGCTCATCGTGTTGAACACGGAATTGTTGCCGTGATAGCACCAATAGAAGAAGTATTCGGGGTAATCGAGCCAGCCCGAGAAGATATTGGTGAAAAGCGGCATCTCCTTCTTGTTCAATTCGGTGCGCCAATTGGCACCGGGCACCTTGTTGATCGTGGTCTTGATGCCGAGCTGAGCAAGGCTCTCCTGCACCAGCACACAGAGCGGCTCATTGACCTGGGCAAAGTTGAGATCGAACGACAGCGTGGTCTCGAAGCCGTTGGCATATCCAGCCTCCGCGAGCAGCGCCTTGGCCTTTTCCATGTCGGTGACGTATTTGGTGGCCTGCGGCCAGGCGACCTCGGTCGGCTTGTCGGCTGCCGCGCCGAACATCGGATTGGCGAGACCGAACATCACGGCGTCCATGATCTTCTGATACGGCATCGCATAGGCGAGCGCCTGCCGCACCTTCGGATTGTCGAACGGCGGCTTGGTCACGTTCATGCCGATATATTGGATGCCGTTGGAGATCGGCAGCGACACCACGTTGAGCTTGCCGTTCGCCTTCATCTCCTGGAAGTCCTTGTTGGGCAGCTCATAGGAGATGTCCGCGTCGCCGCGTTCCAGCAGCGCGCGGCGGTTGCCCGCCTGCGGCACCATGCGCCAGATCACGCGCTTGATCTTCGGCAGCGGCCCTGAGGCCCATTCGTCGTTCCGCTCCATGACGACTTCGGTGCCCGCAGTCCATTTGGTCACCTTGTAGGCGCCGGAGCCTGCAGTCTGCTGCTTGGTGAATTCGAGGCCCCAGGGGTCCTTTTCGGAGGCGTTCTTCTTCACGAGCTCCGAATTGACGATGCAGGGCACGATCACGGCGAGATCGGGAATCGTCAGCCGATCCTTCTTGAGGAAATCGATGCGCACCGTGTGGTCGTCGACGACGACAAACTGCTCCGGCTTGGTCAGCGAGCCCGCGCTCATCTGGAAGGTCGGAAAGCCGCCAACGCTCACCGCCCGGTCGAGCGACCATTTGACGTCCTTGGCCGTCACCGGTGCGCCGTCGTGAAACTTGGCATTCTTGCGCAGCTTGAACGTCACCGACATGTCGCCGAGGTTCATGTCCTCCGCGAGCTCGGGCTTGAACTTGTCGCGGTCGTAGTAAGGCACACCGCCCGGACCGCTTTTCATCTCGTGGCTGATCAGTCGGTCGTAGCAATTCCATGACACCTCATAGCCTGGGACGTTGGTCCCGACTCCGTGGATGTCGAGATTGTTCGGCCCGCCCTCGGACACGATCAGAAGCGTCTCGGACCGGGCATCGGCCTTCGCCGATGAGATCACACTGGGTGCAACGGGCAGCACCGCCCCTGCGGCCAGTCCGGAAACCGATTTCAAGAAATCGCGACGCTTCATGCAAATGCTCCGTCAGAAACGAGTCTTGAGGGAACGTTCGCAAGCTTCGTGCCAGCGGCGCTCACCGGCACAACCATTTGGAATTATTAGATAATGGGCGAATTGTCGCAGCCGTCGAGTCGGCGATTGCATACAATCATGCTATTTTGCTCATTCCTTGAGCGAAGATGTTGGGCGATCGCAATTGAGCACCCGGATCCGGCCAGAGCTCCTGAACCTCGTCCAGACTGCTCACCCCTAAAGGCCAGCCGTCGATACGCGACGCATCGATGGGAAGAGTTTCAGGATCAGCTGGTCCCTATCCGGACCAGCCGATTGGTTTCACCCACAAACGGCGCCGGCTCGAAGCTTGAACAGCCATGGTTGCTCGCGGTGTCCCGCGCCAAACGCAGCCAGAACTGCAGAAACGCGCGAAAGCTGCGAAATGACTTCGCGCTCGTCAGTTCGGATGTCGGGATCATCTTGCCGCCATTCTGCGGCGGCGAATTAGCTAGCGGTCTGGGCTTGCGCGCTCGAACTGCCGGAGCAGCTTATTGCCCCGCTCCACTGCGGCATCAAGGGCCGCCTCAGGTGATTTCCGTCCGCTCACGGCCTGTTCCAGCTCGTCCTCGATCGCATCGCGGATCAGCACGAAAGAGCCGAGCCGCAAGCCGCGTGAGTTTTCCGTTGGCGGATGCAGAGTGACCTGCTCGATCGAAATCGCGGTGCCCGGGTTGCGGTCGTAGAATCCTTGCGCCCTGGTGAGGTCGAAGGCGGCCTGGGTGATCGGAAGATAACCGGTGTTCTGATGCCAGGACGCCTGGACCTCGGGCTTTGACAGGAAGCTGAAGAATTTGGCTACCCCCTTGTACTCGGCGCTTGGGCGACCGCGGAGCACCCAGAGCGTCGCACCTCCGATAATCGAATTCTGCGGCGCCCCGGCAACATCCGGCCAGTACGGCATCATGCCGTAGCCGACCTCGAATTTGGAGTTGGCCCTGATGTCGGCCCGCGTCGCCGACGATCCGATGAAGATGCCGCACTCCCCCTTCTGAAAGCGCGGCTCGGCGGCCTGGCCGCGACCGCTATAATCGAACACTTTCATGGACTGCCACTTCGCCATTTGAGCGACGTGGCGGATCAAGACCGGATTGTTGAAGGTCAGGACGGCGTCGAGTCCGCCGAAACCGTTGCGGCGCGTCGCAAGCGGCAGGTTGTGAAAGGCGGAGAGATTCTCAACATGGATCCAGGAGGGCCACGACGTCGTGAAGCCGCAGAGGGCTCCATTGTCGCGCAGGCGCTTCGCGGCCAGGCCGAGCTCAGGCCAAGTCCTAGGCGCAGCATCCGGATTGAGCCCAGCGCGGCGGAACATGTCCTTGTTGTAGTACAAGATCGGGGTCGATGCGTTGAACGGAAACGACAGCAGATTGCCGTCGATATCGGCGTAATAGCCGGTCACCGCAGGCAGGTAGGCCGAGGACGAGAAACTCTCCTGTTCATCGCGCATCAGTTCGAAGACGGGGTAGATTGCGCCTTTGGCTGCCGTCATGGTCGCGGTGGCGATCTCGTTGACCTGCACGATCGCAGGCTGGCTGCGCGAGCGGAATGCGAAAATCGCCGCCGTCACCGTCTCCGTGTAGTTGCCCTTATAGCTCGGCACGATGCGGTAGTCGGTTTGCGAGGCATTGAACTCCGCGGCGAGCTTCTCGACCTGCTTACCGAGTTGGCCCGACATCGCGTGCCACCACATGATATCGGTTGCGGCAAAAGCGGGGGCACCCCAGCAACTCGCAGCGGCGACGAGGCCGATCCAGAAAGGACGCAAACTGAGGGGCACGATACGCTTCCCAATTCAAACTGATGAAATATTGCTCGGCGGAAATGGCGCCCTCACGAAGAGGGAGAGAAGCAACTTCAGGATGAGACAACCATCGAACAAAACGTTGACGGACATCGCGATCTCGGCAGAATCGTCTTATAGCACCCGTCAATAAAATACATTGAACCTTTTCGCGCCGGGCTCGACCTCATCTTCAAGGGGACCATGTTGGCTGTGTACCGCGCCTATCATTCGCGGACTTCGACTGTGGGTGCCGCGCCGATACGAGACGGACTCTCGGCCTTGCCACGGCCGGTCCGCGTCCGTCATCTTGCCGGACACCTCAGCATAGTTGCGATGCACAATGTCGGCGATTGCATATCGCGGCGTGAGGTGCCGCTGGGCCAAAATACAACTAGAGCGAGTTATTCGCTCAGGTACGAGGCTAGGTAGCCCCCTCGTGACGAGCACCGACCAGCGAGGTGCCCCGGCCCGGCAAGTCAGCCTGGCAGCCCTCGGTCGCGCCCGGACGGTGCGCCTGCTGCGCGCGGTGCCGATCCGCTGGCGGATCTTGTCCATCGCAGCATTGAATTCTGCTGTCGTCATCGTGCTCGCGGCCCTGATCTGGAACGGCGCATCGGTGCTGGGCTCGGCCTGGGAAGATGTGCGGCAGGTACGGGAATCCGACAAGATCCTCGCGCTTCTTGAGAGCGAAACCAGCCGGCTGCAGAACCTGATTCACCGCTATATCAATCAGCCGAGCCCGGAACTGTTTGCCGAGATCCTGCTGTTGCGCGAGGCCGTTCTCGGCACCCTGACCACGCGCGCATCCACCGATCCGATGCTGTCCGGATCGGTCGAGGAACTGGAACACGTCACGGTCCGCTTCCTTGACGGATTCGGCGAGTTGCGCAGCCTGCAGGCGACCATCTCGAAGACCTATGAAGACGAGGTGCTCGGACCCGCCCGCGAAATGGCCGGGCTCTATTCTGTGATCGAGGGCGCCACCGGCCACCGCGATGCGCAGATCTGGCCGGCGCTCGGCCGGTCGCGCGAAGCCTTTACCGGGATGCTGGTCGCGGCCAACTCCTATTACTTGTCGCTCGCGCCGGCCTCGGCCGAGGACGCCCGCCGCAACACCGAGACGATCGAGAAGACGATCCCGGTGATGTCGAGCCTTGCCGACAACGACCTGCAGCGGATGGCGCTGGAGCGGCTTGCGGCGCGCACCGCCGCACTGCGCGCCGGCTTCTCGAAGCTCTCCGAGCAGCTCACCAACCGGACCGACCTGTTACGCAACACGATCGATGCGAGCCAGGCCGAGACCATCGGCGCCATCGACGATCTGTCGGTGAAGATGCGCCAACGCGAGCAAAAGGCGCAGACCACCTTCGACCACACGCTGGCCGACATTTCGCGCCGGGTGCTCTCGATCGCCGTGATCTTCCTTGGAATCATCCTGTCCGCAGGGGTGCTGATCGCGCTCTCGATCCGGCTTCCGCTGCAGCAGATCATGACCGCCATGCGAGCAATCGCCTCCGGCGATTATGGCCGCGAGGTCCAGGGCACCGAGGCGCGGGACGAGATCGGCGCCATGGCGCGGGCGGTCGAGATCTTCCGCGAAAACGCGATCGCCAAACGCAAGACCGAGGACGAGCTGCGCACATCCAAGGAAAAGGCGGAGAGCGCCCTGCTCGAGCTCAATGCCGCGCAGCGCAACCTGATCGACGCCGAGCGGCTCGCGGCCTTAGGCGGTCTGGTGGCCGGTGTCGCGCACGAGGTGAACAATCCGATCGGCATCAGCCTCACGGTCGCATCGAGCTTTGCGCGCCGCGCCGAGATCTTCGAAGCGGAGCTGAAATCGTCCAATGGGCTGCGTCGCTCGCAGCTGGAGGAGTTCGTGCGCTCCTCGCGCGACGCTTCGCAGCAGCTGGTCGCGAATCTGCTGCGCGCCGGCGAATTGATCCAGTCCTTCAAACAGGTCGCAGTCGACCGCTCGCATGCGGAGCGACGACAGTTCATCCTCGGCGAGGCGACGGACCAGATCATCACCAGCCTGCGGCCAGTGCTGAAACGGGCGCCGATCGAGCTGACCGCGGACGTGCCCGAAGGACTCCTGGTCGACGGCTATCCGGGCTCCTATGGGCAGATTTTGACCAATCTGTTCCTCAATGCGGTCAATCATGCGTTTGCCGACGGCCGCGCTGGCACGATCTCGATCACGGCGCGGCCGCGCGGGCCCGACGACATCGAGATCATCTTCTCCGATAGCGGTGCCGGCATGACACCCGAAGTGCAGCGCCAAGCCTTCGATCCGTTCTTCACGACCCGCCGCAATGAAGGTGGTACCGGACTCGGATTGCATATCGTCTATAATCTTGTAACCCAGCAGCTCGGCGGCCGCATGATGCTGGAGTCGAGGCTGGGACAAGGCACCACTTTTCGCATTATCATGCCACGGGTCGCCCGAGGTTCTAAAGAATTGGGCGGCTCTGAAACCGCAGGGGACGGAACGACGCAATGGCCGAACAGGACGATGTCCTCCACCTGATCGACGACACCGGCATCGTCGAACACGATCATTCGGCGCGGAAATGGAAGATCGCCGTCATCGACGACGACCGTGCGGTGCATGAGGGTACGCGCTTTGCGCTCTCCGACTACAGTCTCAACGGCCAAGGCCTTGAGATCCTGTCGGCCTATTCGGCGGCCGAAGGCCGCGCCCTGATGCGCGAGCACCCCGACGTCGCAGCGGTCCTGCTCGACGTCATCATGGAGACGGATGTCGCCGGCCTCGAGCTCGTGGAGTATATCCGCAACGAGATCAAGAACGAGACCGTGCGCATCATCCTGCGCACCGGACAGCCTGGCCAAGCGCCGGAGCGGCGGGTCATCGTTCAGTACGATATCAACGACTACAAGGCGAAGACCGAGCTCACCGCCGACAAATTGTTCACCTCGCTGACCGCCGCGCTGCGCAGCTATCAGCAGCTCGAGCGCATGGTGCAGACCCGGCGCGGCCTCGAGATCATCATCGATGCCGCCTCGACGCTCTACGATTTCAAGTCGATGCAGCGGCTCGCCGAAGGCGTGCTGACCCAGATCGCCTCGCTGCTCAATGTCGACTGCGCCGGAATTCTGGTGTTGCGGGACGACGGCAGCCAAACGGAAGATTTTTCCGTGCTGGCGGGCTCCGGATGTTACAGCCGCTTCACGGGCACGCCCAGCTCGAAATCGCTCGACCCGGACCTGCGCGACATGGTGGAGGCCGCCTTCAAGCAGCGCGTGAACGAATTCGCTGACCAGCGCACCGTGCTCTATGTTCGCACCGGAAGCGGCCGCGAGGTGGTCGTGCTGCTGCAGGCCGAACGGCCGCTCTCCGAGACCGACCGCTCGCTGGTCGAGATCTTCTCCAGCCGATTGTCCATCGCCTTCGACAACGTGATCCTGTACCAGCAGCTGCAAGAGGCCAACACCCAGCTCGAAGACCGCGTGGCGCAGCGGACCCGCGCGCTGATGCAGGCGAACCGCAGGCTGTCGGCGCAATGGCTTCGCCTGCAGCGCGCCAACGGATTCAAGAACGAGATTCTCGGCACCGTCGCTCACGATTTGAAGAATCCGCTCAGCGTGATCCTGGGCCGCACCGAAATGCTCACGGAGTTGATCGCGACCGGTGCATCCAGGGACGGCATCACCTCGCAGGTCGAGCACATCCGCGACGCCGCCAGGCGACTGACTTCGATGGTCGATCATCTGATTTCCGATGCCATGGCGGACGCCTTCGACATCACGATCCGTCGCGAGCCGGTCGATATCGCCGCCCTTGTCCACGAGGTCGTCGAGGCAAACCAGCCGCTGGCGCACAACAAGCAGCAGATCATCTCGGTATCGGCGCCGCCGCATCTGGTGACGATGTGCGACGCGGATCGCATCCGCGAGGCGATCGACAATTTGCTCAGCAACGCCATCAAATACAGCCCGATCGGCGGCCGGATTGCGGTCGAGGTCGCCGGCGACGAGGACAATGTGACGCTCGGCGTGAGCGACCAAGGCGCGGGTCTGTCGCCTGAGGACCTCGGGCGACTGTTCGGCCGGTTCCAGCGGCTATCGGCCAAGCCCACCGCCGGAGAGAGCTCGACCGGGCTCGGCCTCTCGATTGTCAAGCGTATCATCGATATGCATGGCGGCGAGGTGACTGCTAAAAGCGATGGTCCCGGCCAGGGATCGACCTTCACCATCAGCCTCCCGACCACCGAACCGTCATGAGCCAGAACCAGCACATCATCATCGTCGACGACGAGGCACCGGCCCGCGAAATGGTCGGCGATTATCTCAAGATGCACGGCTTCACCGTGACCTTGTGCGACGGCGGCAAAAGCCTGCGCAGCGCGATCGATTCCGGCCCTGCCGACCTCGTCGTGCTCGACCTCAATATGCCCGAGGAGGATGGGCTTTCGATCATCCGCGACCTCAAGAACCGGACCAACATCCCGGTCATCATGCTGACGGCGACTGCAAGCCCGATCGATCGCGTCGTCGGTCTCGAACTCGGCGCGGATGACTATGTCGCCAAGCCCTGCGAGCTGCGCGAACTGATGGCCCGGATCCGCTCCGTGCTGCGGCGGAGCACGCCGGCGAAAGCGGCGCCGGCCGCACCCGCCCCCGTGGCCGCAAAGCAGGACCAATTGATCCGTTTCGGCACGAAATGGCTCGATCTCGACGCGCAGGCGTTGCGCGACGACGAAGGCAACGAGCATCCGCTGACCGCGTCCGAGTTCGGTCTCCTCAAGGTGTTTGCGGCCAATCCGAAACGGGTGCTGTCGCGGGAACGGCTGCTGGAGCTTGCCAACGCCCGCGATGCCGAGGCGTTCGATCGCGCGGTCGATCTGCGCATCATGCGAATCCGCCGTAAGATCGAGCCGGATCCGGCCAAACCGGCCGTCATCCGCACCGTCCGTGGGGGCGGGTACCTGTTCTCCCCCGCCGGAGAGAAGGCCTGACATCTGCCCTCCCAGCGGTACCGCGGGGTAACGGAATATTCCTTCCTGCGGAAATATCCACAATTTCGCCACAAGTATTTCGCTGCGTTTCTTCCGACGAAACAATTCCGCTGACCCACGAAACCATTTTCCCGGTTCCGTGCAGACGTCCCGAAACCGGAGTTCATTAACAATCCGCTCCGACGAAACGCCGCAAAGGGGGCGGCGGAACGGGAGAGCGTCATGCAAAACGTCGTTGCCATCAATTCCGCAGCCAGTCAGGGCATCATCGCCGCCCAGACGACCTCGGACGAAATGCTCCTGCAGAGCATTGCCGATGGCGGCCGCACCGCGATGCAGATTCTGTATTCGCGGCATAATGTGCGGGTCTATCGCTTCATCCTGCGGATCGTGCGCGACACCACGATTGCGGAAGACCTTGTCAGCCAGGTGTTCCTGGACGTTTGGCGGACCGCCAAGCAGTTCGAAGGCCGCTCGCAGGTCTCGACCTGGCTGTTGTCGATCGCACGCTTCAAGGCGCTGACCGCGCTGCGCCAGCGCCGTTTCGAGGATATCGATCAGGAAGAGGTGCTGGAGATCGCCGACGGATCCGACACGCCGGAAACGTCGTTGGATCGCGCCACAACCAACGCCATCTTGCGCGCCTGTGTCGCAAAATTGTCGCCCGCTCACCGCGAGATCATCAATCTCGTCTACTATCATGAGAAGTCGGTTGAGGAGGTCGGACAGATCATCGGCATTCCGCAAAGCACGGTGAAGACCCGGATGTTCTATGCGCGCAAGCAGCTCGCCGGTTTGTTGCGAGGCGCGGGCGTGAACAGCCTCGCGGCTTGACTGACGGACAAATAGTAAAAAGTCTTCGTATCCAAGAGTTTGTCGGGACGATGCCCCGGCGAGGTTTGCCGGAATGGCGCCGAATGAAACAATTGAAACGATCGGCGAAATCACCCGGAAAAGGTCTGTTGCTAGACATTCGATCGCCGACCGGAGCTCAGTCCCCCAGCTGGCTTCGGTCCTGAGACGAGCAAGTTCTTCATCTGACGAACTGAAGCTTCCAAGTTGCCCGACGGCCCGGAGGATGCCCCCCTCCGGGCCGTAGTCTTTTGCAAGGCCGGCGCGGACACAGCGCCATTTGGGGGCGAAATGCCACCGCGCTCCAGGCTTTTGATCGGGCGCGGTCTTTCCCGGACCACGCCGTGAGGCAATTTGGCATTTGATCTTTCCGAGTAACCAGTGCGATTTCTCCGTCACGTGGCGCGTGCTAAAGCAGCTGCGCAGGGCTGACGGACGGTGCGCATGTTCGGTTTGGACGCAGTTGATCTGGCACGGGCGCAATTCGCATTCACGATGACCTTCCACATCGTGTTTCCGGCGTTCTCGATAGGCTTGGCCTCCTACCTCGCCGTGCTCGAAGCGCTGTGGCTCTGGACCGGGCGCGAGGTCTTCATCAACCTCTTCCATTATTGGCTGAAGATCTTCGCGGTCGCCTTCGGCATGGGCGTGGTGTCGGGCATCGTGATGTCCTACCAATTCGGCACCAACTGGTCGGTGTTCTCCGACAAGGTCGGTCCGGTGATCGGCCCCTTGATGGCCTATGAGGTGCTGACCGCCTTCTTCCTCGAGGCCGGCTTCCTCGGCGTCATGCTGTTCGGCCTGAAGCGCGTCGGTCCCCGCCTGCATTTCTTTGCGACGTTGATGGTCGCGGTCGGCACCCTGATCTCCGCATTCTGGATTCTCTCGGCCAATTCCTGGATGCAGACGCCCGCCGGCTACGCCGTCAATGCCGAGGGCCAATTCGTCTCCGTTGATTGGCTGAAGGTGATCTTCAATCCCTCGTTCCCCTATCGCCTGGTTCATATGGTGCTGGCGGCCTATCTGACTACGGCCCTCCTGGTCGGCGCGGTCGGCGCCTTCCATCTGCTGCGCAACGCGCACCTTCCCGGACCGCGCGTGATGTTCTCGATGGCGATGTGGATGGCGACCCTGGTCGCACCCATCCAGATCCTCGCCGGCGACCAGCACGGCCTCAACACGCTTGAGCACCAGCCGGCAAAGATCATGGCGATGGAAGGTCATTTCGAGAGCCACAAGGACGGCGCGCCTCTGTATCTGTTCGGCTGGCCGGATGAGACCGCCGGGAAGCTGGAATACGCCGTCGGCATCCCGAAACTGGGCTCGCTGATCCTGAAACACGCCCCGGACGCGCCCCTCGCCGGCCTGGATACCGTGCCGCGAGAGAATTGGCCGCCGGTCGCGATTCCGTTCTGGACCTTCCGCATCATGGTCGGGCTCGGACTGCTGATGTTCGCGCTCGGCCTCTTCAGCCTGTGGGAGCGCTGGCGCGGCCGGCTGTACCAATCGCCGCTGCTGCATCGCTTCGCGATCGCGATGGGGCCGGCCGGATTCATCGCTGTCATCGCGGGCTGGATGACGACCGAGACCGGCCGCCAGCCCTTCACCGTGTACGGGCTGCTCCGCACCGTCGATGCAGCTTCACCGCTTGCGGCACCTGCGGTGGGCTCGTCCTTGCTCGCCTTCGTCATCGTCTATTTCATCGTCTATGCCGCCGGCATTCTCTATCTGCTGCGCCTGATGGCCGAACCGCCGCATCCCGGCGAGCAAGGACCAAGCAGCGAGAGCCCGATCCGCACCGCGGGCATCACGCCGGCGCCCAGCGTGCCGACAGGAGCTGGCGCAAGATGACTGCATCGATCGATCTCGCCACGCTCTGGGCCTTCATCATCGCCTTCGCCGTTTTCGTCTATGTCGTGATGGACGGTTTCGATCTCGGGCTCGGCATCCTGTTTCCGCTGTTTCCGGCGAAACAGGATCGCGATGTCATCACCAACAGCGTCGCACCCGTTTGGGATGGCAACGAGACCTGGCTCGTGCTCGGCGGCGGCGGGCTGATGGCGGCGTTTCCGCTCGCCTACGCCATCCTGCTGCCGGCGCTCTACACGCCCCTGATCGCGATGCTGGTCGGCCTGATCTTCCGCGGGGTCGCCTTCGAATTCCGCTGGCGCACCCGCAACAGCCGCCATCTCTGGGATCTCGCCTTCGCGGGGGGCTCCTGGATCGCGGCCCTGGCGCAGGGCATCGCGCTTGGCGCGATCCTGCAAGGCGTGCATGTCGAACACAGGCAATATGCCGGCGGCTGGTGGGATTGGCTCAGCCCCTTCAGCATCCTGACCGGCGTCTCCCTGGTGATCGGCTATGCGCTGCTCGGTGCCACCTGGCTGATCCTGAAGACCGAGGGCGAGTTGCGCGACAGGGCCTACCGGCTGAGCTGGTATCTGTTGTTTGCGATGCTGATCGCCATCGGTGTGGTCAGCCTCGCCACGCCGCTGCTCACCATTCAATATGCGCAGCGCTGGTTCTCCTGGCCCGCGATCGTGCTCACCGCGCCGGTGCCGCTCGCCGTGATCGCAGTGACAGTGCTGCTGATGAAGAACCTCGCCGAAAAGCGCGATGGCTGGCCGTTCGCGTTGTCGCTGCTGCTCTTCCTGCTGTCCTATGCCGGGCTCGGCATCAGCATGTATCCCTACATCGTGCCGCAAAGCGTCACGATCTGGCAGGCGGCGGCGCCCGAGCGCAGCCAATTGTTCATGCTCGTCGGCGTCGCCGTGCTGATCCCGCTGATTCTCGCCTATACCGGCTGGGCCTATTGGGTGTTTCGCGGCAAGGTCAGGCCCGAGAGCGGCTATCACTGATGCGCTCCTTAAACGGAGAGCCGCCGCTTGCGAAGCGCCTGCTGTGGTTCGCGGCGTTGTGGCTCGCCGGCGTCGGCACTGTCGCAGCCGTCGCATTCGTGCTGCGGCTCTGGCTGAAGCACGCCTGACACGCAGTTCCCCTGGCTTGACTTCCCACCGAATTCGCCGCTTTGATCTGGCGGGTGGTATGGACGGGGCAAGCTTGGCAGGAGCCGTTAGGGAGAGCTTGGAATGGCGGGGTTGCGTCACCTCATCTGCATCACTACGACCGCGATCGCTTTGGCGTTGTCCGCCGCGCAGGCTTGCGCGCAGCAGCCCGAGGATCCCGGCGATCAGCCCGGCCTCGTCGCCGATGACGGCTACGAGCTCGATCCGGAATGGCGCAAGCAGATCGTCTATTACCGCACCACCGAGCCGCCCGGCACCATCATCATCTCCACCACCGAACGTCACCTCTATCTGGTGCAGCCCGGCGGCCGTGCGATCCGCTATGGCATCGGCGTCGGCCGCGACGGCTTTCAGTGGCAAGGCCTTCTGAACGTCACCAAGAAGGCCGAGTGGCCGGACTGGACGCCGCCGCCGGAGATGATCGCGCGCCAACCCTATCTGCCGCGCTTCATGGCCGGCGGCCCCGGCAACCCGCTCGGGGCACGGGCCATGTATCTCGGCACCACGGTCTATCGCATCCACGGCACCAACCAGCCCTGGACCATCGGCACCAAGATTTCCTCCGGCTGCTTCCGCCTCGTCAATACCGACGTCGCCGATCTCTATGATCGCGTACCGGTCGGCACCAAGGTCGTCGTGCGACAGAAGCCGGAATTGTGACGGCACTGTCGCGCTCTTCATTTCGATCCATCGGTTTCTTCTGACTTTTGCGAGACACGCATGATGCGCACTTTCTGGGGCGGCCTCTTGATCGGGCTCGCTGTCGCTGTTCTCGTCGCGATCTCCGGCATCATTTATGAGTTCTACGACACCCGCACCTTGAAGCGGACCGTGCGTCGCGGCGAGGTGCTGTGCGGCGTCAACGCCGGCCTGCCGGGCTTCTCGATCCCCGACGACAAGGGCAATTGGACCGGGTTCGACGTCGACTTCTGCCGCGCGGTCGCGGCTGCGATCTTCGACGATCCGAACAAGGCGACGTTCGTGCCGCTCGACGCCAATGAGCGCTTCAAGGAGCTGCAGAGCCGCAAGGTCGACATCCTTTCGCGCAACTCGACCTGGAGCATGTCGCGCGAGCAGAACTACGACCTCTATTTCCCTGCGGTCGCCTATTACGACGGCCAGGGCTTCATGGTGCCGCGCTCGCGCAAGATCGAGAATGCGCTGGACCTCTCCGGCAGCAAGGTCTGCGTCCAGGACGCGACCAGCAATGCGCTCAACCTCGCCGACTACTTCCGGACCAACAACATGAAGTACGAGGAGGTAAAGCTCGCCAAGCTCGACGACGTGGTCCAGGCCTATGACAGCGGCAAGTGCGACACCTTCACCGCCGATGTCTCGCAGCTTTATGCGCTGCGGCTGAAACTGTCGAAGCCGAACGACCACGACATCCTGCCGGACGTGATCTCCAAGGAGCCGCTCGCACCCGTGGTGCGCCAGCGCGACGACGACTGGATGATGATCGTCAAGTGGACGCTCTATGCGATGATCAACGCCGAGGAGCTCGGCGTCACTTCCAAGAACATCGACGAGGCCTTGAAGTCGAAGAAGCCGGACGTGATGCGGCTGGTCGGCAACGAAGGCTCGTTCGGCGAGGATCTCGGCCTCACCAAGGACTGGGCGGTGCGCATCATCCGGCATGTCGGCAATTATGGCGAGGTCTATGAGCGCAACATCGGCAGCCGATCCAGCCTGAAGATTCCGCGTGGCATGAACGAGCTCTGGAACGCCGGCGGCATTCAATATGCGCCGCCGATCCGGTGAGGCGAAGGACGGCGCGGACACAATCCCTCCACCGTCATTCCGGGGCGCCCGAAGGGCGAGCCCGGAATCCATACTCCGGATCGTGGTTATGGATTCCGGGTTCGCGACTTCGTCGCGCCCCGGAATGACAAGCTGAGGGTTCGTAGCCTCTCTCACGACTTCAACGCCGGAACAACGAGATATGCGTCCGCATTCTCGCGGCGCATAGCGTCCGAGCTGTGCAAATTCATCGCCCTTTCTAGATAGAGAGGGCGCAGGGAAGGCCGGACCTCGACTGAGGCCCGTGGCCCGCCTGCTCAAAAAAATGCAGGCGGCAGGTACCACAGGATCAGCCGGACGACCCGGCCTTCCCTGCGCAATGGTTTTAACGGCTGCTTCGCGATCTCCCCGGTGCGCCGGGCTTTCTGGCCACCGTTTGCGCATGATGCTGTCGCATCACCGCGACCTCAGCGTCGGGAGGTCAGGACCACGCGACTTGACCGTCCGCATCGAAGTCGTTCGTCAGCTTCGCAAACGCAAAGCCCGACACCGATGCGTCCACCGCTCCCCGCTGCTACGCTTCGTGACGATCGGCCGAAACGCCCCTCTTCATCGCGAACGGGATGGCCGAGATCATCGTTGTGATTTGCCCGACACGGCAAGGCCGCATGCCTGCGGCAGATTGGCACGACAGGCAATTTGCGCATGACGGCGCTGCGCGAAATGCCCGTCGGACATCTGACGAGCACGTCATTCCGTGGCGCTCGGAGGGCGACCAGATCCTTGAAGCTGCGGTTCGGGCCGAGCAAATGCTTCGTAGATGTGCTATGCTGTCTCGATGACCAGGCAGATCGCTTCAGGCGATCCGCGTTCCACAAGCGTGTTTCCGCGATGACCATACAGACACCACAGCCGATCGCGACCGAAGCGTTCACCGACGCCGATGCGGCCGTTGCCCGGCTCGAAGAGATCTACGCGCGCCACACCGAGTTCCTGCGCGACCGTTTCGAAGCCTATGCCAACGGCCAGGTGTTCGCCACGCGCGTCCGCGCCCATTATCCGTTCGTGCGCATCACCACCACTACGCATGCACGGCTGGATTCGCGGCTGTCCTACGGGTTCGTCGCCCGCCCGGGCGTGCACGAAACCAGCATCACCCGCCCCGACGTCTTCCGGCTGTATCTCACAGAGCAGATCCGGCTATTGATCGAGAATCACGGACTGCCGGTCGAGGTCGGCGTCTCCAACGAGCCGATCCCGCTTCACTTCGCCTACCGGCGCGACATCAATGTCGAGGGGACGCTGGCGAGCGCCGACAGTCCTCTGCTGATGCGGTCGCTACGCGACGTGTTCGATACGCCCAATCTCGCCGCGATGGACGATGCCATCGCCGACGGCACGCTGGAGCTGAGGCCCGGCGACCCCGAGCCGCTGTCGCTGTTCCGGGCGGCCCGCGTCGATTACTCGCTGCGGCGGCTTTATCACTACACCGGGACCGATCCGGAGCACTTCCAGAATTTCGTGATCTTCACCAACTACCAGTTCTATGTCGATGCGTTCGCGCAGGCCTGCCAGCAGCGTCTTGCCGCGGGCGAGACCGGACCCGACAGCTTCGTCGCACCGGGCAATGTGATCACGCGCAACCAGCGCCTGGGCGGCGGCACGACCGGCACGGCGCCCGAGCGCATGCCGCAGATGCCGGCCTACCATCTGGTCGAGCCGGGCTATCGAGGCATCACCCTGATCAATATCGGCACCGGTCCGTCGAACGCGCGCAACGTGACCGACCATGTCGCCGTGCTGCGACCGCATGCCTGGCTGATGCTCGGGCATTGCGCCGGCCTGCGCAACTCGCAGCGGCTCGGCGATTATGTGCTCGCGCACGGCTACGTTCGCGAGGACCATGTGCTCGATCACGAACTGCCGACATCCGTGCCGATCCCCGCACTCGCCGAGATGCAGGTCGCGCTGGAGGCGGCAGTGGCTGACATTACCGGGCTATCGGGCTTCGAGCTCAAGCGGGTGATGCGCACCGGCACCGTTGCCTCTGTCGACAACCGGAACTGGGAGATCAGTGGCCCCGAGGTGATTCGCCGGCTGTCGCAATCGCGCGCCGTCGCGCTCGACATGGAATCAGCGGCGATCGCGGCCAATGGCTATCGCTTCCGCGTGCCCTATGGCACGCTGCTATGCGTGTCCGACAAGCCGCTGCATGGCGAGATCAAGCTCGCCGGCATGGCCAATGAGTTCTATCGCCAGCGCGTCGGCCAGCATCTGCAGATCGGGCTGAAGGCGCTCGACACGCTCAAGCAGGAGGAATCCGAGCGGCTGCATTCGCGCAAATTGCGCAGCTTCGCGGAAGTGGCGTTTCAATAGGTTGATGTTGGAACAAGATTCGTGGCCGACGGTGGCACAGGGTGCCGCTGTGATGATCCGTCTGGCTCCGCAAACTCGCGGTCGTCCCTGCGAACGCAGGGATAACCACCGTAATCAGCGGTAGGACGAGATGTGGCCCCAGCCCTGCACAATACCGGTAACGGTGGATATGGGTCCCGGGTCTGCGCTTCGCTTGCCCGGGACGACAGCTGTGGGTCGAATTCTATGGCCTAATACCCGCGCAGGCACGCCAGCTGGTCGGCGTGGTAGTTCGAATCCCCGAACAGCTCCTCGCAGACGCGGGCGCGCTTCATGAAGAAGCCGATGTCGAACTGGTCGGTCATGCCCATGCCGCCATGCATCTGCACGCCTTCCTGCACCGCACGGGTTGCGGTGGCTCCTGCCCGCGCCTTGGCGACTGCCACCAGCGCAGCGGCATCGGCCGGGTCGGAATCGAGCGTCTGCAGCGCCTTCAGCACCGCGGCGCGGGTGATCTCGATCTCGATGTAGAGCTGGGCGGCGCGGTGCTGCAGCGCCTGGAATTCGCCGATCAGCTTGCCGAACTGCTTGCGCTCCTTGAGGTAGGCCACGGTGCGGCCGAACACCTCTTCGCTCAAGCCCACCATCTCGGAGGCGACAGCACCGCGGCCGAGATCGAGCACGCCATCGAGAATTGCAGAGGCGCCATCGATCTCGCCGAGCACGTGGTCGGCATCGACTTCCACATTGTCGAATGTGATCCGCGCCGCATTGTGCGCGTCCACCATCACCGTGCGCTCGATCGCGACGCCCTTGGCCTTGGGATCGACCAGGAACAGCGTGAGGCCATCACGCTCGCCCGGGCTGCCGGCACTGCGCGCGGCGACGATCAGGAGGTCGGCGACGTGACCATCGACCACCATCGCCTTGGCGCCAGTGAGCCTGAAGCCGTTGCCGGATCGCACGGCCTGCATTGTAGTGTGCAGCGGCCGATGCTTGGCGCCTTCGTCGAGCGCGAGCGCTGCGAGCAAAGAGCCGTCCGCGATCTTCGGCAGATACTCCGCCTTCTGCGCAGCGCTGCCGGCACGCGTCAGCGCGGAGGCCGCGAGCACCGCTGTCGACAAGAAGGGCGAGGGCATCAAGGTGCGGCCGATCTCTTCCATGACAACGCCGGCCTCGACCGCATTCAGGCCGCTGCCACCGTGCTCCTCCGGCACCAGCAGGCCGGCAAAGCCCATTTCGGCGAAGGTCGCCCAGAGCTCGCGCGAGAAGCCGGTCTCGTCGCGACTGTCGCGCAAGTGGCGCAGATGCGCCACCGGCGCCTTGTCGCTGATCAGCCCGCGCGCACTGTCGCGCAGCATGGATTGTTCTTCGGTGAGGAGGAGGGGCATGGGTAATCCGTTCGAAAAATCGCTGTCAGTGTTAGAGGCGTCATTCCGGGGCGTCTCGCAGAGACGAACCCGGAATCTCGAGGTTCCGGGTTCAGGCTTCGCCTGCCCCGGAACGACGGTGCGGCGCTACGCCCCCGGCAGATCCAGGATGCGCTTGGCGACGATGCCGAGCATCACTTCGGACGTGCCGCCTTCGATCGAATTGGCCTTGGTGCGGAGCCAGGCGCGCGGGCGGGCGCCCTCGCGCGAGCGGTCGCTTTCCCATTCCAGCACATCGATGCCGCCGGCCGACATCAGAAGCTCGTAGCGGCGCTTGTTGAGCTCGGTGCCGTAATATTTCATTGCCGACGAGAAAGCCGGATGGCCCTGCCCCGCTTTGGCGAGATCGGTCATCCGTTCGGCCGCCGCCGCAAGCGCGGCCTCATCGACCTCGAACGTCGCGATCTGCCCGCGCAGCACCGCATCGTCGAGCCTGCCCTGGCCATCGCTGCCGATCGAGTCGGCGGCGATCTGGCCGAGCGGCCGGCCGGCGCTGCGCTCGCCCATGCCTGATATCATCGCGCGCTCGTGCTGCAGCAGATATTTGGCGACATCCCAGCCGCGGTTGATCTGGCCAACCACATTGGCCTTGGGCACACGGACATTGTCGAAGAAGGTTTCGCAGAATGGCGAGCGGCCGGAGATCAACAAGATCGGCTTGGTGGAGACGCCCTTCGACGTCATGTCGAACAGGATGAAGCTGATGCCGTCATGCTTCTTGGCCGCAGGATCGGTGCGCACCAGGCAGAAGATCCAGTCGGCGTAGTTGGCGTAGGACGTCCATATCTTCTGGCCGTTGATGATGAAGTCCTCGCCGTCGCTTGTCGCGCGGGTCTGCAGCGAAGCGAGATCGGAGCCAGCGTTCGGCTCTGAATAGCCCTGGCACCAGCGGATCAGGCCGGCCGTGATCTTTGGCAGATGTTCGCGCTTCTGCGCCTCGGTGCCGTATTTCAACAGCGCCGGGCCGAGCATCGAGATGCCGAACGACGTCAGCGGCGGCCGCGCGCCGATCTCAGTCATCTCCTGGCGCAGGATCTTGGCCTCCTCGCCGTCGAGCCCGCCACCGCCATATTCCTTGGGCCAGTGCGGCACGGTCCACCCTTTGTCGCGCATGCGCTCGAACCAGATGCGCTGCGGCTCGGAGGTGAATTTCGCGTTGCGGCCGCCCCAGAACGTGTCCTCTTCCGAGGTCATCGGCGTGCGCATCTGCGGCGGGCAATTGGCCTCCAGCCAGGCGCGCGTTTCGCGGCGGAATGTTTCGAGATCGGCCATCGGGCGTCCTCACGCGTTTCCATTGTCAAGATCGTTGGCCGAGACCTAAGCCCAAGGACCGGTTAAATTCAATATCGATGTTGCAGCGCGTGCGATGCTATCTGCAATGCTGACGATCGACATGATGGAGGAAACGGACGTGCGGCTGAAACTTCTTTCGCCAGGCGAAATGAGCGCGGAGCAACGGGCTATCTACGACGAGTCGATCGCGAGCAAGCGCGGCGCGCCACCGCCGCCGATGATGGCCTGGCTCAACAGTCCGGACATGGCGCGGCATGCGACCCGGCTCGGCGCCTTCCTGCGCTACGACACGGTATTGCCCGCAGCGCTCTCGGAGATCGCGATCCTGGTCACCGCACGGCATTGGACCGCGCATTACGAATGGTACGCGCATAAGCGGCTCGCGCTGCAGGGCGGGCTGGACATCAAGATCATCGACGATATCCGCGATCGCCGCACGCCTGCGTTCAGCGATCCCAAGGCGAAGATGATCTACGACGTCGCGAAATCACTGCACGAGGGTCACGGCCTGACGGATGCGCTCTACGCTGAGGCGAGCGCGCTGCTCGGCGAGCGCGGGCTGGTCGAGATCATCGGGCTGTGCGGCTACTATACGATGGTGTCGATGACGCTCAATGCGTTCGAGTTCGATCTGCCAGAGGGAGAAGTGTCGGAATTGAAGTGAAGTGCGGATAGCACCTCACCGAGGCGAAGGTGAACTCCCCTCCCCCTTGCGGGGAGGGGTTGGGGGTGGGGGTCAACACGCACCGAATTTCATTGAGGGTGCGTCCATATCTCCCAACACATCAGCGTTACGAGGACGCACTATAGTATCTCCTGCGCTTCGATCTGCGAAGCGCGACTCAAAGCACTGCTCGGCTGCGGTGATCGATAATGACCACTGATGTCTTCCATCGAACTCACGCTCATAGCCTCGAGAGAGAATGACTCGTGGCCCCCCACCCCCTCCCCGCAGGGGGGAGGGGAGCACGGCGGCACTGCGATGAGAGGTCGAACTTCACGGCCGAAAATCTGTGGACACATCCACCGCCGCGAGCCGCGTGCGGCGTTTCGACGACCAGACCAGCGCCAGCACGCACAGCCCGAGCAGCACCGGCGGAAACACCACGAGGTTCACCGCCGACCAGCCGAAATTGGCGAGCAACTGACCGGAGGAAAACGAGCCCAGCGCCATCAACCCGAAGATCAGGAAATCGTTGAAGGCCTGCACCTTGTTGCGCTCGGACGGCGTATGCGTTTCCAGCACCAGCGCGGAGGCGCCGACGAAGCCGAAATTCCAGCCCACCCCGAGCATCACCAGAGTCGCCCAGAAATGCATGGCGGTGAGGCCCGACAACCCGATCATGGCGGCGACCGCCTCGCAGGCCAGGCCGACCGCGACGATGACAGGGGCGCCGAAGCGCGCGATCAGCGAGCCCGTAAAGAAGCTCGGGCCGTACATCGCCACAATGTGCCACTGCAGGCCGAAATTGGAATCGGACACGGTGAGCCCGCACATCTGCATGGCGAGCGGCGCCGAGGTCATCACCAGGTTCATCACGGGATAAGCGATGGTGCCGCACAGCGCGGCGGCGATGAAGCGTGGCTGGCACACGATCTCGAGCAGCGGCCGTCCGCCATGCAGATCGGCCGGCGCAGGCTTGGGCATATCGACCCCGGCGACGATGGCCATCGCGACCAGCGCGATCGCCGCCTGCGCCAGATAGCTGAAGGCGAACAGATAAGGCTGCCAGACGTCCATGGTCCATTGCACGAGCTGTGGACCGAGCAGGCCCGCGAAGATGCCGCCCGCCATCACCCACGACACCGCCTTGGGCCGAAACGCCTCGCTGGCGCCATCGGCGGCGGCGAAGCGATAGGACTGCGCCACCGCGCCGTAGAGGCCGCCGAGAAAGGTCGCAACGCAGAACAACGCGAACGAGCCGCGCAGGATCGCAAGCGAGCCGAGGACGCCGGTGATGGCGCCGAATCCGGTGCCGATGACGAACGCGGCCCGGCGGCCGAAGCGCCGCGCAATCGCGCCGGTCGGGAGCGTGCCGACGGCGAGGCCGACCACATACATCGAGATCGGCACCGTGGCGAAGGCGACGCTAGGCGCGATGGTGGCACCGACGATGGCGCCAGTTGCAAAGATCACCGCCGAATTGGCGCCGGTCAGCGCTTGTGCCGCGGCGAGCCGCGCCACATTGCGCCGCGCGCGCGCGTCATCCGTGATCTCGTCGCCGTCTGCGATCAACTCGGTCATTCATCAGTCCACGCCAGGGGCCATTCGCCCGGTTTGCTTCCTTCCAGTAGCAGAAGGTTGGGTCCGAGCAACCGACCCGGACGGACGCGGGCCATGCCGCGGCCTGCGAGCTCATCCGGCTATCGGTATTTCACCCGAAGGCGCCGCCGCGTTTGAGCCATGTCAATCGGATGTCAATCGGGGGTCGCAGCACCATCGCTTCGCCCGAACACCAGAATCATGTTGTTGGCGGGCATGTCGACCGTCTCACGCAGCGCAAGGCCGCAGCGCGAGGCAAGCGCCTCGAGATCGACGATGTCGCGCACGCCCCATTCCGGATTGCCCTCGCGCAACGACGTATCGAACACTGCATTGCTGAGCGCGCTGTGCTTACCGGCGCGCTTGAACGGACCATAGAGAAACAACAGGCCGTCCGGCTGCAGCGCCTGCGCGCTGCCGGCGAACAGCCCTTCCGCCACCGACCATGGCGCGATGTGGATCACGTTGGCACAGAACACGGCGCGTAGCCCGGACGGGCCGCCATCGGCCTGCAGCCTGGCCCACCAGACGGGATCGGACAGATCGATCTGGCGCGGCGGCCGGATGTTCGGCAGGCCCGCATGCGCGCGCCAGGCCGCGATGCTCTTCAGGTGCTGCTCTTTGTAGTCGCTCGGCCACCAGATGATACCGGGGCTCTGCCCGGCGAAATAGACCACGTGCTGGCCGGTGCCGCTGCCGGCCTCGAGCACGTCGCCGGTCTGCTGGCCGAGGAAACGCGCCAGCACCGCCCAGATCGGCTGATGATTGCGGTGGAACGCCGCCGCATCCAGACGCCCGTCCGGTTCCACCCGCCGCCCGTCCTTGCCGAACTCGACCACATACTCCGCCACGGCCATCTCCTTTGGCGATCTCCTTTGTCCTTCAGCTTAACCGAACCGGCGGCGCAGGACAGGCAGCATTGCCAGCCGGTGGCCTTTATGCTTGTCAATCCCTATAGTATTGCGGTTCACCGAACGGGCTGGAACACACCTTGCTTTCACACGCGATCTCGACCACCGCCCTGGCGCTGGGCCTCTCCGTGCTTGCCGCCTCGGTCGCACAGGCCCAATCGGCGGTCAGCGAAGGCCAGAAGCTCGCCTTCGATCGCGGCAAAGGCAATTGCCTGACCTGTCACGAGATCAAGGGCGGCGATCTGCCCGGCTCGATCGGACCGAAGCTCGAGAACCTGAAGCTACGCTACGACCACAACGAGCTGGTTGCGATCCTCAAAGACGAGACCGCACGCAATCCGCAGACGGTAATGCCGCCGTTCGGCCGCAATCGCATCCTGACCGAGCAGGAGATCAACGCGATCGTCGATTTCCTGCAGACCCTCTGATCCCGAGAATTTGGAGAGATTTGAAATGACCGCCAGTTTGGGCTGCTCCGCCGAGCCGTTGGCGACGCGCCGCCTGATCCTCAAGGGCGCCGGCGCAGTGGCGCTGCTCGGCGTGGGCCAAACCCTGGGCCAAACCGCGTTCGGCTTTGCGCCCGCGTTTGCCGCGGCCAACGACGCCTATCCGGAAGACGCCTTCAAGCAGAAGAGCGCGAGCGAGGCCATCAAGCTGCTTTACGGCCGGGACCACGAGCCCTCCGACAAGATCAAGCTGGACGCGCCCGAAATCGCCGAGAATGGCGGCGTGGTGCCGATCGCGGTGACCACGACGCTTCCCGACGTCAGCTCGATCGCCTTCGTCGTCAGCGAGAACCCGTTTGCGCTGGCGGCCTCGTACAAGATCCCGGAAGGCACCATTCCGGCGGTATCGAACCGGCTGAAGATGGCCAAGACGAGCAATGTGATCGCGCTGGTCGAATCCGGCGGCAAGCTCTACAGCGTGACCAAAGAGGTCAAGGTCACCGTCGGCGGCTGCGGCGGATAGCTCAGGAGTTCAACGATGGCATCGAGCATCCGCGTGCGCGCGATCCAGAACGGCGAGGTCACGGACGTGCAGACCCTGATCCAGCACCCTATGGATACGGGCCTGGTCAAGGACCCCAAGGGCGAGCTGATCCCGGCGCATTTCATCCAGCGGCTCACCTTCGAGCACAATGGCAAGACGGTGTTCCTCGCCGACTGGGGCACTGCGGTCTCCAAAGACCCTTACGTGAAATTCGCCTTCAAGGGCGGCGCCAAGGGCGACGAGATCAAGGTGAGCTGGGTCGACAACAAAGGCGCAACCGACAGCCTGACCGCGAAGATCCAGTAGAGAAAACGGGTAGACATGCGTAGCCGCCTCGCTCTTCTCCTCCTGGCTGCCGCCTCGGCGCTCGTTGCGCTCGGCGCCAATGCGCCCGCCGCCGACCAGGTCGATCCCGCGGCGGATGCGAAGGCGTTCCAGGATTTCTTCCGCAAGAAATTTCCGAAGGTGAAGTTCGAGGACTTCGTCAACGGCCCGTACTCGATGAACGAGGACATGCGGAAGCAGTGGGAGGAGAAGGAGGAGTTCCCGCCCTACGAGTTCGCGCTGGAGGCCGGCAGGGAGAGGTTCGAAAAGCCGTTCAAGAACGGCAAGACCTACGCTGACTGCTTCCCGAACGGCGGCATCGGCATCCGCCAGAATTATCCCTATTTCGACGCCAACGAAGGCCAGGTCGTCACGCTCGAGCTCGCGCTCAACCGCTGCCGCGAGGCCAATGGCGAGGCGCCCTATTCCTACGTCAAGGACGAGATGGCCTCGCTCGCCGCCTACATGGCGTTCACCTCGCGCGGCAAGCCGTTCGACATCAAGATCCCCGACGATCCGCGCGCGCTCGAGGCTTATGAGAAGGGCAAGGAATATTTCTACACCCGACGCGGTCAGCTCAATTTCTCCTGTGCGAGCTGCCATGTGCAGAATCCCGGCGAGCGCATCCGCGCCGAGATCCTGGCGCCAGCGCTGGGCATCCTGAATGCGATGCCGATCTACCGCTCGGAATGGAGCGGCATGGGCACGATCAGCCGCCGCTTCACCACCTGCAACAGCCAGGTCCGCGGTGTGCCGCTGGAGCCGCAATCCGAGGAATATCGCGACCTCGAATATTATCTCTCCTACGTGTCGAACGGCCTGCCGATCTCGGGACCGGGAGCAAGACCATGAGCCGGGCCATGAAGTGCATCGCCTTCGCCGCGATCATGCTGACGGCCGCTGTCATGCCGGCCCGCGCGGCGACGGAAGCTGATTTCAAGGCGGCGCTTGCCGCGGCCGATGCCGCCGAGCAGGAAGCGGGCCGCTTGCGCAATCAATGGACCACGACGGAAGCCGCGCTTGCCGCCGCAAAAAAGGCAGCCGAGACTGGCAATTTCGATCAGGCCGTGAAATCGGCCGCGGAGGCCGAAGCGCTGGCCAGGGCCTCGATCTTCCAGGCGACCTCCGAAAAGCAGCGCTGGAAGGCGATGGAGATCCGCTAGGCGGCGGATGCAAGGCGATGACAGTTCGGCGCCGGGATGTTCTGAAACTTACTGCTGCCGCAGCCCTGGCCGCGCCGGCGCTGCTGCGCACTGCGCGGAGCGGCGAGACGGTCAGCCTCTACGACCTCGAACGCTTCGGCAATGCGCGCATCCTGCACCTCACCGATACCCATGCGCAGCTGAGGCCGGTCTATTTCCGCGAGCCCAGCGTCAATATCGGGATCGGCGCGATGTGGGGCCAGCCGCCGCATCTGGTCGAGCGCGCCTTCCTCGAGCGCTACGGCATCCGGCCTGACAGCGCCGAAGCCTACGCCTTCACCTCGTTCGAGTTCGAGAAGTCCGCGCCGCGCTTCGGCCGGCTCGGCGGCTTTGCGCATCTGAAAACGCTGGTCGACAAATTGCGCGGCGATGTCGGCGACCATCGCTCGTTGCTCGTCGACGGCGGCGACCTCTGGCAAGGCAGCGGGCTCGCCAACAGCATGCGCGGCGCCGACATGGTCGATGCCGCCAACCTGCTCGGCATCGAGGCGATGACCGGGCATTGGGAGTTCACTTATGGCGAGGCCACCTTGCGCGCCAATCTCGCCCGCTTCAAGGGCGAGTTCCTGGCGCAGAACGTATTCCTGACCGAAGAGGCGGCCTTCAACGACGCCAAGGCATTCGATCCGGCGACGCATCGCGTGTTCAAGCCCGCCATCGTCAAAGAGATCGGCGGTGCCCGCATCGCGGTGATCGGCCAGGCCTTTCCCTATGTTCCGGTCGCGCACCCGCGGCGCTTCACGCCGGACTGGACGTTCGGCATCCGCGAGGCGGAGCTGCAGACGCTGGTCGACGATCTCCGCGCCAAGGAAAAGGCCGACGTCGTGATCCTGCTGTCGCACAACGGCATGGATGTCGATCTCAAGCTCGCAAGCCGCGTCACCGGCATCGACGTCATCCTCGGCGGCCACACCCATGATGCGGTCCCGCAGCCGGTCGAGGTGAAGAATGCCGGCGGCGCGACGCTGGTGACCAATGCGGGCTCGAACGGCAAATTTCTGGGCGTGCTCGATCTCGAGATTGCCAAGGGCCATATCACCGACGTGCGCTACAGGCTGCTGCCGGTCTATTCGGAACTATTGAAGCCGGATCCGGCGATGCAGGCGCTGATCGATCAGCTGCAGCAGCCGCAGGTGGCAGCCTGGTCCGACCGGCTCACCACCACCGACCGCCTGTTGTATCGCCGCGGCAATTTCGAAGGCTCGATGGACGAATTGATCTGCGATGCGCTGCGCAGCGAACTCGACGCCGAGATCGCGTTCTCGCCGGGGTTCCGCTGGGGCCCCACGCTCCTGGCCGGCCAGCCCGTGACGACGGAGGATGTGCTGGCGCAGACCGCGATCACCTATGCCGAGACCTATCTCCAGGAGATGACGGGCGCTCAGATCAAGGACGTGATGGAAGACGTCTGCGACAACCTGTTCAATGCCGATCCCTATCTGCAGCAGGGCGGCGACATGATGCGGGTCGGCGGGCTCACCTATCGCTGCACCCCGACCGAGGCGATCGGCCGGCGCATCTCCGATCTCAAACGGAGCAATGGCCATGCGCTCCAACCGAACCGTCACTACAAGGTTGCAGGCTGGGCCTCGATGAACGAGCAAACCGGGAAACCGGTTTGGGACGTCGTCACGAGCTATCTCCGGTCCGGCGCGGTGTCGATCAGCGCACCTCAGGTCATGCTGAGCGGCGTTGACGGCAATCCAGGGCTGGCGAACGCCCAATAGGCACCCTCGCGCACGTGCCATGCACCCGCGTTCGTGGACAATGGGCCGCAATCGCCGATAGTGTGACGCATTGTCGCGCATGGCATGCAGGACCTGCCCGCTTGGACTTGCTGGCTCGCGTTCCGTGATGCGCCGGGAAGGAAACGGAAGAGTTCATGGCTGACGTTCTCGCCGCATCGCAACAGACCGAGGGCCTGCCGAAGGCAGCATCCTCGCTGCGGACGCTGGTGCTGGTCTCGCTCGCTCACTGGGTCAGCCACCTGCATATGCTCGTCCTGCCGATGCTGTTTCCGTTCCTGAAAGAGCGGCTCGGCGTCGGCTATGTCGAGCTCGGCTTTCCCTTGACGTTGTTCGCGGCGGTGTCAGCGCTGACGCAAGCGCCGGTCGGCTACCTGGTCGACCGTGCCGGGGCGCGGCGGATCCTGCTGCTCGGCCTCACCGTCGGCGGCCTGTCGCTCGCCATGCTCGGCGTCCATCTGAGCTATGCGAGCCTGATCGTCTCCGCCGTGCTGCTCGGGCTCGCCAACGCCGTCTATCACCCGTCCGACTACGCGCTGCTCGCGGCCCATATCGAAGAAAAGCGGATGGGCCGCGCCTTCGGCGTCCACACCTTCGCCGGCTATCTCGGCGGCGCGGTCGCGCCGGCGATCATGGCGGCGCTGGTGACTACGGTCGGCGGGTTCGGCGCCCTGATCGTGGCTGGCCTCGTCGGTCCCGTTGCGGCGCTGTTGCTCCTCCTCGGCAACGTGCCCGAAGTTCCGCCGCATCCGCATCATGTCGACGGAGTGAAGGTCGCGCAGCCGAACCTGCTGACGCCGCTGCTGATGCTCCTGACGATCTTCTTCATGCTGCTCAGCCTGTCCAATTCCGGCATCGCCAGCTTCGGCGTGGTGGCGCTGATGAACGGCTATGGCATCTCGTTCTCCAGCGCCAACATCGCGCTCACCGCCTTCCTCGGCGCCAGCGCCGTCGGCGTGCTCGCGGGTGGACATCTTGCCGACCGCATCCGTCATCACAATCTGGTCGCAGCCGTCGCCTACGCGATCAATACGGTGCTGGTGCTCGCGATCACCTTCCTGACCTTGCCGACAGTCCTGCTCACCGCGGTCATGCTGGTCGCCGGTTTCCTCAGCGGCGTGATCGCGCCTTCGCGCGACATGCTGGTGCGCAACGCGGCGCCCGCCGGCGCGGCGGGCCGCGCCTTCGGCATCGTCTCCACCGGCTTCAATTTCGCCGGCGTCGTCAGCCCGCTGCTGTTCGGCTGGATCATGGACATGAATGCGCCGCGCTGGGTGTTCGGCGCCTCCGTCGTCTTCATGCTGCTGACGATCGTGCTGGCGTTCTTCACCGAGCGCCCGGCGAAGGCGAAGACCGTCGAGGCGTAGCCCATCATTGCGCCCCCGGTTCCGCGCGAACGGGTGGCAGGCTCCCCCAAGCAATTCAGACGTAGGGTGGGCAAAGGCGCAAAGCGCCGTGCCCACCGCTCGACGCATCCCAGACTCAGCGGTGGGCACGCTTCGCTTTGCCCACCCTACGCACTGCGTGACACCGCAGCTCATCATTTCCCGCGTGTTGACATCCCCGGCAGTCGATCGATGATGTCAGACCAAGAACAACAACCGGGGAAGAACGCCATGACTCAGCAGCCGGATCTCGTCATTCGTGGCGGCACGATCGCGGATGGAACGGGCGGCGCGCTCTACGAGGCGGACGTCGCCATTGCCGCCGGCCGCATCAGCGAAGTCGGCAAGGTACAAGCCAAGGGCCGTGACGAGATCGATGCCAAAGGCAAGCTGGTCACGCCCGGCTTCGTCGACGTGCACACGCATTACGACGGCCAGGTGACCTGGACCGACGAGATCTCGCCCTCGTCGCAGAATGGCGTGACCACGGCGATCATGGGCAATTGCGGTGTCGGCTTCGCACCCTGCCGGCCGGCCGACCATCAGCGCCTGATCCAATTGATGGAAGGCGTCGAGGATATTCCCGAGCCGGTGTTGTCGGCCGGCATTCCCTGGGAATGGGAAAGCTTTCCCGACTACATGGATTGGCTGTCGAAGCGCAACTTCGACATGGATGTCGGTGCGCAGCTGCCGCATGCGGCGCTGCGCGTCTATGTGATGGGCGAACGCGGCGCGCGGCGCGATCCCGCAACGGCGGATGACAACCGGGCAATGGCCGCGCTGGCAGGCGAGGCCGTGCACGCAGGCGCGCTGGGATTTTCGACCTCGCGCACGCTCAACCACCGCACCTCGACCGGGGACTACACGCCGACGCTCAAGGCAGGCGAGGACGAGCTGACGGCAATCGCCGGCGCGATGCAGACGGCAGGCCGCAGCGTGCTGCAATTCGTGCTCGACATCTCCACCATCCATGAAGATCTGCCGATGATGCTCCGCGTTGCGGAGACGACGCGCTGCCCGATCTCGTTCTCGGTGACGCAGAACGATCGCGCGCCGGAGCGGTGGCGGCAAACGCTCGCCGAGATCAATGCCGCCGCCGCGCGAGGCCTCTCGGTGACGACGCAGATCGCAGCGCGCCCGGTCGGCCTGCTGCTCGGGCTCGAACTGTCGCGCAATCCGCTGCAGACCCATCCGAGCTACCAGGCGATCGCGCATCTGCCTCTTGCCGAGCGCGTCGCGCGGATGCGGCAGAGCGAGGTACGCGCCGCGATCCTGAGCGAACAGGCGCGCGCGACTGACGATCCGCTGTTCTTCAGGCCGAATTACGACAAGATGTATCTGCTCGGCGATCCGCCGGACTACGAGCAGCCGCCGGAGAATGCGCTCGGTGCGAAGGCGCAGCGCTTGGGCCGCAGACCGGAAGAACTGGCCTATGATGCCATGCTGTCGGACAACGGCCGCGGCATGCTCTACGTGCCGTTCCTCAATTACGCCGATGGCAATCTCGATGCGACATTCGAGATGCTGCGCGATCCCAGCGCGGTGCCTGGCCTCAGCGACGGCGGTGCGCATTGCGGCATCATCTGCGATGCGAGCTTCCCGACCTATCTGCTTACGCATTGGACGCGCGACCGCAAGCGCGGCGAAAAGCTTTCAATCCCCTTCGTCGTGGCCGCGCAATCCCGCAAGACGGCCCTGTCGGTCGGACTCAGCGATCGCGGCCTGATTGCCCCCGGCTACAAGGCCGACGTCAATGTGATCGACTATGACCGGCTGCATCTGCATCCGCCGAAGGTGCATTACGACCTTCCCGTCGGCGGCCGCCGGCTGATGCAGCAGGTGGATGGTTACGAGGCCACGATCGTTTCCGGCGTGGTGACGAGGAGAAATGGAGAGGCGACCGGCGCCCATCCGGGCCGATTGATCAGGGGGGCGCAGGCGTTGAATTGAGGCGGGCGGCCTCAACAAGCTCGCTGTCGTTCCTGCGTTCGCAGGGACGACGGCAGTGATCACGCAAACTCCGGCGTAGTCTGCTGGGCCGTCTGCAACCGGGCGCGCTCGGTATTCGGCCAGAGCAGCGCCAGGCCAAGCAGGCCTGAAATCACTAGGATCACTGCATTGATGAGGTATCCCAGCAGGTAGCCATCGAGAAGGCTGGCGGCGTTCTGCACCACCTTGCCGACCACGTTCGGCGCGATGATGCCGGCCAGCGTATAGACCGCGCCATAGATCGCGATCGCGGCACCACGCTGGGTCACGGGGGTGAATTCGGCGATCATCAATGGACAGACCACGTAGATCGATCCGCTCAGCCCCGCTCCGACCACGAGCAGTGCGATCTGCGTGGCGGCACCGCTGCTGTAAGGCATCAGCGACATGATCAGGCCGCCGACGACCAACGGCGCGGCTCCGAGCACGCCCCGCGCGATGCGGGTGGAATGGCCGCGCGCCATCAGCACCTGCGACAGCCAGCCCGTCGCGAGAACGATGGTCGCACCGAAGAGCCACGGCAGCACCGAGATGAGGCCGGCTTTTTCCTGGCTGAAGCCGAGACCCTTGATCAGGAACGGCGTGAACCAGGTGAGTCCGATCGACAGCGCCCAATAGGCACCGAAGCTCGAAGCCACGCAGCCGATGAAGGTGCGCGACAGCAGCAACTGCGCATAGGAAACGCGCGCATCCGATGCCGCGGCCACCTCGCTTTCGCCGAGCGGCCCTTCCTTGCCGACCACGAACCAGGCACCGGCCCACAGCAGCCCGACCAGTCCAAGTGCACCGAACGCGTAGTGCCAGCCGTAGCGAACGATGACAAAATTCAAGGCCGGCACCGCGATGATCACGCCGAAGGCCGAGCCTTGGGTCAGGATCGCGGTCGGCAGCGCGCGCTTCTCGTCGGGGAACCACTTGTAGATCGCATGCATGGCGACCGATGCGGCCGGACCTTCGCCCGCGCCAAGGACGATGCGGCAGACGAGCAGAGTCGCGAGCCCGACCTCGCCGACCATCGGAAGCTGGGCCAGCGCCCAGATCAGTGCCAGAACCAGCAAGACCCAGCGTGTGGCAATGCGGTTCACGGCAAAGCCGACGACGATGGCCGACAGCGAAAACAGGAAGAAGAACGAGGAGCCCAACAGGCCGAACTGTTCGGCATCGAGCTTGAGATCCGTCATGATCGGCACGCCAGCCAATCCCACCACGATCTTGTCGGCGAAGTTCACGACCATGAACAGAAACAGGAGCCATGTGATCGTCCAGGCGCCTTTCGGAGTCTGCTTGGGCGTCCCCATCCGTGTGGCTGCGGTCATGTTCCCTCCCCGGCTCATCTCTTGTTCGCCCTGTCGGTCGGGCGTTCGTATGCTACGCACGGGACGATCAGGCTTGCAATGTCGCTGCTCGCAACCATGACTCACGGGAATACCGACAAGCAGGCAAATTTGACTGCCGGGGCCGTGATCTTGCACTGCGGCCTTGCTATATGCCGTGACGCAAAAAAATCGGCGAATGGATCGTGCTAAGCGTTCGAAACCTGTTCAAGACCTATCGCTCGGCCGGCGAGCCGATCAGCGTTCTCCGCGGCGTCGATCTCGACGTTGGACGTGGCGAACGCGTCGCACTCACCGGCGAATCCGGCTCCGGCAAGAGCACGCTTTTGCACCTCATCGCGGGGCTCGACGCAGCCGATAGCGGCGAGATCATGCTGGAGGGTGTCTCGATCGGTGCGTGCGATGATGCCGAGCGTGCGGCGCTGCGGCGCGAACGACTGGGATTGGTGTTCCAGCAGTTCAACCTGGTGCCGAGCCTGTCGGTGGCCGATAATCTCAGCTTCCAGGCGCGCTTGGCCGGGCGACACGATGCGGCATGGCACACCGAACTGGTGGAACGGCTCGGACTCACCGCCGTCTTGAAGCGTTATCCCGAGCAGCTCTCCGGCGGCCAGCAGCAGCGCGTCGCGATCGGCCGCGCACTCGCGGTGAAGCCGCAGTTGCTGCTTGCCGATGAGCCGACCGGCAATCTCGACGAGGCCACCGCCGACGAGGTGATGACGTTGACGCGAGACCTGGTGGCGCGCACCGGCTGCGGCTTTCTGATGGTGACGCACAGCACGCGACTGGCCGCAATGCTCGACCGCAACGTCAATCTCCACGCTGGGCGCGTCGTATGACGCGCGCGCTCTGGATCCTGGCCGTGCTGCTCAGCCATTGGCGGCGGCATCCGATGCAGCTCGCCACCCTGCTGATCGGGTTGATTTCGGCGACCGCACTGTGGAGCGGCGTGCAGGCGCTGAACCTGGAGGCGCGCCAGTCCTATGACCGGGCGGCCGCGATCTTCGGCGGCGCGCGCACGCCGATGCTGGTCAGCGGCGACGGCAGAACCTTCCCGCAGAGCTTGTTCGCCGCGCTGCGCCGCGCCGGCTGGCCGGTGTCGCCGGTGGTGGAAGGGCGCGTGCAGATCGAGGGCCGTTCGGTACGGCTGCTCGGCATCGAGCCGATCTCGCTTCCAAGCGAGGTGGGCAATGCACCGACCCTCGGCCGCAGCGATCTGGAGACCTTCCTCACTCCGCCGGGACAGACCCTGATCGCACCGGAGACGCTGGCCGATCTCGGGCTCAAGGATGGCACCACGCCGCGCCTGAGCAATGATGCGACACTGCCGCCACTCAAGCTGCAGCCGCAGCTTGCGCCCGGCGTGCTGGTGCTCGACATCGCCGCCGCCCAGAAGCTGCTCGAGAAGCCGGATCAACTCTCGCGACTCCTGGTCGGCAGCAGCACAAGCCCACGGCAACCGCTGCAGCAGGTCGTCGGCGACCGGCTGCAGCTGGTGCAGCCCGATGCCGAGACCGATCTCGAACGGCTCACCGACAGCTTCCACCTCAACCTCACCGCCTTCGGCCTGCTCTCGTTCGTCGTCGGCCTCTTCATCGTCAATTCCGCGACCGGCCTTGCCTTCGAGCAGCGGCTGCCGATGTTGCGAACCCTGCGCGCCTGCGGCGTGTCGGCGCGGCAGCTCAATGCGGTATTGATCACCGAGTTGATCGTCCTCGCGCTCGCGGCTGGCCTCATCGGCCTTGTCTGCGGCTATGTCATCGCCGCCGCGTTGCTGCCGAACGTCGCCGCTTCGCTTCGCGGCCTTTATGGCGCGCAGGTCCCGGGCGAATTGAGCCTGCAGCCGCAATGGTGGTTCGCAGGACTAGCCATCAGCATCATCGGAGCGATCGCGGCCGCGGCAACCAGCCTGGTCAAGGCGCTGCGGCTGCCGATTCTCAGCTCAGCCCAGGCCCATGCGTGGCAGGAGGCGCAACGGCGCTGGCTCAGGCTGCAGAGCGCGGTGGCGCTCGTCATCTTCGCAATCGCGGCCCTGCTGCTCTGGCTCGGCCAGTCGCTGCTCGCCGGCTTCGGCGTGCTCGCCGCCTTGATGCTGGGCGCCGCGCTGCTGCTGCCATCCATCCTGGAATTGGTCTTGCGGCTCGGCGAGCGCGGCGCACGCCAGGCGCTGGCGCAATGGTTCTGGGCCGACAGCCGGCAGCAGATCTCCGGCCTGTCGCTGGCGCTGATGGCCTTGCTGCTCGCGCTCGCGGTCAATGTGGGCGTCTCCACAATGGTGGAGACCTTCAGCCGGACCTTCCTGGTCTGGCTCGACGGCCGGCTCGCGGCGGACATCTACATCAGCCCGGCGGATGAAACGCAGGCACGCGCGATCCAGAGCTGGCTGCGCGCGCGCCCCGAGGTCAAGGCCGTGCTGCTCGGCGGCCGCGCCGAGACGCAGATCGCCGGCGCGCCGGTCGATGTCCTCGGCCTGCCAGATCATGCGACCTATCGCGATCACTGGCCGCTGCTGCAATCGGCTGCCGGTGCCTGGAAGCGGCTGGTGCCGGGCGATGCCGGCTTCGTCAGCGAGCAATTGTCGCGCCGTCTCAATCTGTCGATCGGAGATCACATCGAGATAGCAGCGCCGGGCGGCGAATGGGCTATCGAGATAGCCGGCATCTATGCCGACTATGGCAATCCCAAGGGCCAGATCGCCGTGAATGTCGCGGCCTTGAGCCGCCGCTTTCCGGCGGCGCCGCTGACGCGGATGGCGGTGCGCGCCGATCCCGCCGATGTCCCGACGCTGATCGCCGCGCTCTCGAGCCAGTTCGGCCTCGACGGCCGCAATTTGTTGGACCAGGCGAGCGTGAAGCAGGAATCGAAGCAGATCTTCAACCGCACCTTCGCGGTGACCGGTGCGCTGAATGCATTCACCCTCGGCGTTGCCGGAGTGGCGCTATTGACGAGCCTGTTGACGCTCGCCAACGCCCGTCTGCCGCAGCTCGCGCCGCTGTGGGCGATCGGGCTGACGCGGCGGCGGCTGGCGCTGATCGAGCTGCTCAAGACGTTGTCGGTCGCGACGATCACGGCGCTACTGGCGCTGCCGCTCGGCCTCGTGGTGGCATGGTGCCTGATCGCGATCGTCAATGTGAAGGCGTTCGGCTGGCGCCTGCCGTTCGACGTCTTCCCGCTGCAACTGATCCGGCTGCTGATCGTGGCGTTGCTGGCAGCCGTCGCCGCATCCTTGCTGCCGGTGCTGCGACTGGCGCGCATGCAGCCGGCCGATCTCGTGAGGGTCTTCACCATTGAGCGCTGATCTCATGCTCACTCGTCGTGCCTTCACCGGCGGCGCCGCGCTGCTCGGCCTCGTGGGGACTGCCCGCGCACAAGGCTTCGCCGGCCTGAGCGAGAGCGCCAAAGGCTTTGCGCAAGTGCTGCCCGGCAAGGCATTCAGCTTTCCCATCGATCACGGGCCACACCCCGACTTCCGCATCGAATGGTGGTACGTGACCGCGAACCTGACGGATGCTGCCGGCAAGGCTTACGGCGTGCAGTGGACCTTGTTCCGCCAAGCGGCGCGCCCGGGGCCGCAAGGCGAGGGCTGGGAAAACCAGCAGCTCTGGATGGCGCATGCGGCGGCGACGCGCGCTGACAGTCACCGCACGGCGGAGAAATTCGCGCGCGGCGGCGTCGGCCAGGCCGGCGTCATCGCCAAGCCGTTTCAGGCCTGGATCGACGATTGGCAGATGGGCGGCACCGAGCGCACCGACGCAGCCTCACTCGCGCCGCTCGACCTGTCAGCGACGACGGCGGGTTTTTCCTACGCGCTGCATCTGGAAGCGGATCGGCCCGTCGTGCTGCAGGGCGATCACGGCTACAGCAGGAAATCCGAGCGTGGCCAGGCCTCCTATTACTACAGCCAGCCGTTCTATCGCGCCCGCGGGAATCTCAGCTTCGACAACCAGGCGGTTGAAGTCTCAGGCGTCGCCTGGCTCGACCGCGAATGGAGCAGCCAGCCGCTCGCGCCCGACCAGAGCGGCTGGGACTGGTTTGCGCTGCATTTTGCCTCCGGCGAGAAGCTGATGCTGTACCGGATGCGGCAGAACGATGGCAACTACACGTCGGGCACCTGGATCGGCACGGATGGCCAGACGCAGCCGCTCGGCCCCGACGGCATCGTCATGACGCCGAAGGACACCGTCGAGATCGCCGGCCGCAAGCTTCCCGTGCGCTGGCGCATCGAGATCGCCTCGCTCTCGATCGGCATCGACAGCGTCCCGCTCAATCCGAACGCCTGGATGGCCACCAGCGTGCCCTATTGGGAAGGCCCGATCAGCTTCACCGGCAGTCACCAGGGGGTAGGCTATCTCGAGCTGACCGGATATTGAGAGCGCGCATCAATGGGGATCGACACGATGTATCACTTCACCGCACTCGTCACCGTGCTGGCCGTCCTGCTCTATTTCTACACCGGCATCCGCGTCGCGAAGGCGCGCCGCACCTTCGGCATCAAGGCACCGGCGACCGCAGGTAACCCGGATTTCGAGCGCGTCTTCCGCGTGCAGATGAACATGCTGGAATGGATGCCGATCTTCCTGCCCGCCCTTTGGCTGTTTGCGATCTATGTCAGCGACGGCTTTGCCGCGCTGATCGGGCTGGTGTGGATCGTCGGCCGGGCAATGTACATGCGCGGCTATGCGGAAGCGGCGGAAAAGCGGCGGCCGGGCTTCGCGACCCAGGCGCTGGCGACCTTCGCACTGCTGCTCGGTGCGCTGGTGGCAATCGTCGGGCAGATCGCGCACGGCTGACCGCGCAGCCCAGCTGTCGTCCTGGCTTTCGCCGGGGCGACAGCTGTTTGTGTTACGACGTCACTTCGTCAGCGGACAGCCACTTTCCTTGGCCGAGAAGAACGCCTTGTCGCCGGGAACGGTCGCGATCAGCTTGTAGTAGTCCCACGGCTTCTTCGACTCCGACGGCGACTTGACCTCGAACAGATACATGTCGTGCACCATGCGGCCGTTCTCCTGCACCTTGCCTTGCGCGAAGGCGTCATCGACCGGAAGCTCCTTGAGCTTCTTGGCCACGGCGTCGGAGTCCTTGGTGCCGGCGGCCTTGACCGCCTTCAGATAGGACAGCGTCGCCGAATAGGTGCCAGCATGGATCATGCTCGGCATCCGCCCGGTGCGCTTGAAGAAGCGCTCCGAGAAGGCACGTGCCTTGTCGTCATGATCCCAATAGAAGCCTTCGGTCAGGACCAGCCCCTGAGCTGCTTCGAGCCCGAGACCATTCACCTCGGCGAGCGTCATCAACAGCCCTGCGAGCTTCTGGCCGCCCTTGACGATGCCGAATTCGGCCGCCTGCTTGATCGAATTGGTGGTGTCGAGCCCGGCATTCGCCAGCCCGATGATCTTGGCCTTCGAGCTCTGCGCCTGCAGCAGGAAGGACGAGAAGTCGGACGAATTGAGCGGGATGCGCACCGAGCCGAGCACCTTGCCGCCCTTGGCCTTGACGATGTCGCTGGTGTCCTTCTCCAGCGCGTAGCCGAAGGCATAATCCGCGGTCAGGAAGAACCAGCTGTCGCCGCCTGCCTCCACCAGCGCGCCGCCCGTGCCCACTGCGAGTGCATGGGTATCGAAGGCCCAGTGGAAACCGTACGGCGTGCAGGCATCGCCGGTGATGCGCGACGTCGCAGCACCGACCACGATGTCGATCTTTTTCTTCTCCGCCGACAATTCCTGCACCGCGAGCGCGACCGATGACGTCGTCAGCTCCGTGATCATGTCGACGCCTTCGGTGTCATACCAGCGCCGCGCGATCGAGGTGGCGAGATCGGGCTTGTTCTGGTGATCGGCGGTGACCAGCTCGACTTTCTGCCCCAGGACTTCGCCGCCGAAATCCTCGATCGCCATCTTGGCGGCCTCGACCGAATATTTGCCGCCGTAATCGGCATAGACGCCGGACTGATCGTTGAGGATGCCGATCCTGACCTGAGCCGATGCTGGCGCGGCCATCAAAAGGGCTCCGACCGCGGCAAAAGCCAACAAGCTCGATTTCATCAGTTTTTCTCCCAGCCATTTTGTTCTGAAATGCCGTTCCCTTGAGAACGCGATCCCGATGTTACGGCATAATGCCGGCGCCGCACACCCCTTCCCGCTTGATCCCGGTCAAGCCGGGGGGCCTGACATTCGGTATTGATCGCACCGTGACGGAATCGGAATACGCGGAAGAGCGAAGATGCGCGCCCATCAGATCATGAGTCGATCGGTGATAACGGTCACGCCGGGTACGCCGATCGTGGATGCGGCCAAGGTCATGCTGCGCAATCACGTCGGGAGCCTGCCGGTGGTCGACGCGGCCGGAAAGCTGGTCGGCATCGTCACCGACGGCGACTTCATCCGCCGCGCCGAAATCGGCACCGACCGCAAGCCCGGCCGCTGGCTCGGCCTGCTGGTTGGGCGTGGGCGACTGAACGCCGATTTCGTCCGCTCCCACGGCCGAACCGTCGGCGAAATCATGACGCCGGACCCGGTCACGGTCGACGAGAATGCCACGCTGCCCGACATCGTCCGGACCATCGAGGCCAAGCACATCAGGCGGTTGCCGGTGGTCCGCGGTGGCCGGCTGGTCGGCATCGTGAGCTATCGCGACTTCGTCCAGCCCATCGCGGATATCGCGTCCGAGCTTCCGGGCCCGACGCCCGACGACGACCTGCTGCGTAGCCAGATCCTGGATGCGCTGGGTCAAGCGGCCTGCAAGGCTTGTCGTCTCAACGTCCTGGTCCGCGACGGCGTCGCCTATCTCAACGGCGCAGTCCGCGATGCCAGGGAGCGGCAGGCCGCCATCGCGGCGACGAAGAGCGTGCCGGGTGTCAAGGACGTCCGCGACTCCATGTGGATCTACCCGCCGGCGGAAGAGGATCTTGGCGGCGGCGATATCGTCTCGCTGCAGGAGGAGCCTCCGACCGAGGACGATCAGCCGCTGTGAGGAGGTGCCTATGCGACTTGCTTCCCTCAGCCTCGTCATCGCGCTTGCTGCAGCCGGATCGGCAACGGCAGAGGACCTCGACCACGGGCGGCGGCTCGCCGAGCGCTGGTGCGCCGAGTGTCACGCGGTCGCCGACAAGCCGACCAGGTTCCGACGCTCCCTGCCGTTCGCCGCGATCGCGGCCAAGGACGGCGTGACCCTGGAGACACTCACCGCATTCCTGTTGCTGCCGCATGCAACGATGTCGAATGCGCCGCTTAGCCGGCAGGACGCCGCTGACCTTGCCGCCTACATCATGGCATTGAAGAAATAAGTCATCACAACCTGAAATAAGGTCGCAGCCCATCAGCTCGCGTGAAGGTCGCGCAGCCGATTCATTTCCCGTTGTAAGGAACAAACCGGCGCTTAACGCGTTTGGTGTCAGTTCGCGGAAGGTGGCCCGAAGGCTCCCATCAGTTCCGTGCCAGCAAATGACCGCCTGGTGCGGCGAATTTGCAGTTCCGATCAGTTGGGCCGCACCCCCGCCATCGGAACTGCAAATTCAAAGCCGTACTGGATTCAAGGATTTGCTCGTGCTCTCCGATTCCAAGTTCGCCGACGAGAGTACCGCGACATTCGTGCGAACTTCGGAAGCGGAGCACTGGGCAATGCTCGCTGCTGAAAATTAACGATCAACGATCCGGACGGGACGCAGCGCCTTGCATTTGAGTACAAATGAGTTGTTACTGTCGATTGCGGGATCCGCTTCGTTCCGCCGTCCATCAAGGAGCCTGCGACGTGCTCGGTAAGCCCGGCGCCCCGTCCGCATTGTTCGTTCCCGACGAGGTTGCCGCCTATCTGGCCGCCATTGTGAACTCGTCGGCCGAGGCCATTATCGGCGCTACACTCGACGGCAAGATCAGAACCTGGAACCTGGCCTGCGAACGGCTGTTCGGCCGCTCCGCAGCCGACATGATCGGACGGCCTGCGTCTGATATCGTACCGCAAGAATTGCTGGCCGAAGACAAGGCGATCCGTGCCCGCGTCGAGAACGGCGAGTCGATCGAGGGTTTCGAGACCGTTCGGCTGACCAAGGATGGCCGCCCGATCGAAGTCGCGATCACGCTCTCGCCGATTCGCGAGGCGACCGGCGCGATCATTGGGATATCCAGCATCATCCGCGACATCAGTCGCGCCAAGCAGGCCGAGCGCGGCGCTGCAATGCTGGCGGCCATCGTTGCCTCCTCCTCGGACGGCGTCGTCAGCAAGACGCTGGAAGGCGTCGTGACCAGCTGGAACAAAAGCGCCGAACGCATTTTCGGTTATCCGGAAGCCGAGATGCTGAATCAGTCGATCCGCCGCATCATTCCGCCGGAGCGCCAGGCCGAGGAAGACCGCATTCTGGCCACCATCGTCGCCGGCGAGGTGATCGACAGTTTCGAGACCGTCCGCTTGCGGAAAGATGGGTCCCCGATCGAGGTCTCGGTGACCGTATCCCCGGTGCGCGATCCGACCGGGCGTATCATCGGCGCGTCAAAGATCGTTCGCGACATCAGCGAAAGGCGGCAGACGCAGCGGCAGCTTCAGATTCTGCTCGCCGAGGTCAACCATCGCAGCAAGAACCTGCTGTCGCTGGTGCAGGCGATTGCAAGGCAGATGACGCGCCATGGCCAGCAGCTCGATCTCGAACGCTTCCTCGAACGTCTGCAGGCGATCGCGAGCAACCAGGATCTCCTGATCCAGAACGATTGGCGTTTCATTCCGTTGAACGACCTGATCCGCTCGCAGCTTCGTACCTTCAGCGACGTCATCGGAAGCCGCATTTCGGTCAAAGGTCCGCATGTCGAGCTGACTCCGGAAGCCGCGCAATCGATTGGCATGGCCGTCCACGAACTTGCCACCAATGCCGCCAAATATGGTGCTCTCTCCAATGATGAGGGCTGCATCGACGTGAGCTGGAGCTGCAACGACGCAACCTTCCGCATGAGCTGGAACGAGACGGGAGGCCCAACCGTGTCGCCGCCGGCGCGCGCAGGGTTCGGCAGCAGGGTCATTTCCGACATGGTGAGGCTGAGCCTGGACGGCACCGTCGATGTGCTATTCCCGCCCGCAGGGCTGCAGTGGCGGCTCACCTGTCAACTGGAGCGCGTCAGCTGTGGCGAGCCAGATGCACCTCGATGACCGCCCCCGTATCCTGATCGTCGAGGACGATCCGCTGATCGGCTTCGATCTTGCGGTCGAGTTGGAGCATGCCGGATACACCATCGTCGGCGTGGCGCCGACCGTCGCCAAGGCGCTGACGTTGTTCGAGCAGCATGGCTGCGACGTCGCCATCCTCGATGTCAATCTCGGGCGCGAAACCTCGGCGCCGTTCGCGAGCACGCTGGCAGCCGCGCACGTGCCGTTCATCGGGGTGACCGGTTATCTGGTCGATCAATGCCCGCCTGAATTCTCCAGCGTACCGCTGCTTTCAAAGCCGTTTCAGACCAAGCGCCTCGTAGCAGAGCTCAGACGGCAGCTGTCTGCGCAGGGGTGATCAGGCTCACGACAGCGCCGCGATTTCGACCAGGATGCGCCCTGTCGTCACCTGCTCGCCCTCGGCAACTTCGATCGCGCCAACCGTGCCGCCGATTCCGGACGCGTGGACATGTTCCATCTTCATGGCCTCGAGCGTCAGCACCGGCTGGCCGGCGGTGACGCGCTCGCCGGGCCGGACCAAGACGGCGACGACCCGGCCGTTCATCGCAGCGCGCACCTTGCCGTCACCGCTCGCGCCGGCTGCTGATTGCGGCGCGGCAAGGCTGACATCGCGGACCGTCATCGCTGCCGTGCGGTGGTGCAGATACAGCCGCTCGTCCTCGCGAATGAAAATTGCACTGTCCATCACGCCGCCGCTACGGAAGCGAATGAGATCGCGGCGGAGCTCCTCGACCTCGAAGCGATGCGCCTCGCCGTCGCACGTGACCACATAGCCGCCGTCGCGGTCGCGCAGGAGCTCGCAATCCTGCATCCTGCCATCGAGCTCGAAACGCAGCGGCGTCGGAAAAGGCGCGGCCAGCGAACGGCCGGTGCGCCACGCGCGCGCGCAAGCATGGCTCAAATGGAGCAGCAGCGCGGCCAAGGCGAGATCGGCGGACCGTGCTGCGCGCGCCAGCAACTCGGTCCGGTGCGTGCCGATGAAGGCGGTGGTGGCAGCTCCGCGCGCGAAAACCGGATGACGCAGGCAGGCCATCAGGAATGAGCGGTTGGTGGTGATACCTAACGCGGTCGCCTGCTCCAGGCCGCAGATCAGCTTCGCTCGTGCCTCATCGCGCGTTGCACCGTGGCTGATCAATTTGGCGATCATCGAGTCGTAATAAGGCGAAATCTCCGTGCCCGACTGCAGCGCGTGCTCCACGCGAACGTTCTCAGGCATTCGCCACAGCGCCATCCGGCCCGACTGCGGCATGAAATCGCGATCGGCATCTTCGGCGCAGAGCCGGACCTCGATGGCGTGTCCGGAAAAGCGCACATCCTCCTGGCGCAGCGGCAGCGGCTCGCCCGCCGCAACGCGCAGCTGCAATTCAACCAGGTCGAGCCCGGTGATCGCCTCGGTCACGGGATGCTCGACTTGCAGGCGCGTGTTCATCTCCATGAAATAGAACTGGCCGTCCGAATCCAGCAGGAATTCGAGCGTGCCAGCGCCCTCGTAGCCGAGCGCCTTTACCGCTTGAACCGCGACCTCGCCCATCCGCACTCGCAATTCGGGACTGACCGCCGGCGAAGGCGCCTCCTCGATCAGCTTCTGATGCCGCCGCTGCACCGAGCAATCGCGCTCGCCGAGATGGATCGCATTGCCATAGCGGTCGCCGAACACCTGGATCTCGATGTGGCGCGGATTGTCGATGGCCTTTTCCAGGATCACGGTGTCGTCGCCGAAGGCGGCTGCCGCTTCCGAACGCGCGTTGCGCAACATGTCGGGGAATGCCGCGGCATCCGCAACCAGCCGCATGCCGCGGCCGCCGCCGCCGGCCACCGCCTTGATCATGACGGGGAAACCGATCCGCTTCGCCTCCGCCAGCATGGTGCCAGCGCGCTGGTCCTCGCCCTGATAGCCCGCCACGCAAGGCACGCCGGCCGCCTGCATGATCGCCTTCGCGCCGGCCTTGTTGCCCATCGATCTGATCGCGTCGGCCGACGGGCCGATCAGCACGAGGCCCGCCCGCCTGCAGGCGTCCGCGAAGACCGCATTCTCTGCGAGAAAGCCATAGCCGGGATGCACGGCATCGGCACCGGTTGCTTTCGCAGCGGCGATGATGGCGTCGATATTCAGGTAGGACTGCGCCGGCGGCGCGTCACCGATGCGCACGGCCTGATCGGCCTCGCGCACATGCAGCGCGTCGCGGTCCGCATCCGAATAGACCGCGACTACGCCGAGCCCATGCCGCCGTGCGCTACGCATGATGCGCAGGGCGATCTCGCCACGATTGGCGATCAGGACCTTATGAAACGGTGTGCGCGACATCGTCTTCTCTTCGCTCATGGCCGTGCCACCGAAAACTGCATGGCTTGCGGGCTGCGCGCATCACCTTCGCGGCAGGTCGCGAGAACCTCGGCGAGCACGGCGCGGGTGTCGCGCGGATCGATCACGCCATCGTCGAGCACACGTGCCGATGTCGCGAACACGTCCATCTGGCTGTCGAACACGCCGACGATCTGCGCCTTCAACGCATCCAGCTTCTCCTTCTCGACCGGCTTGCCGCGCCGCGCCGCCGCCGCTTCCGTGACGATCGCCATCGTCTCCGCCGCCTGCTCCCCGCCCATCACAGCCGTCCTCGCATTTGGCCAGGAGAAGCAGAAACGCGGATGAAAGCCCCAGCCGCACATACCGTAATTGCCGGCGCCGAACGAGGCGCCGCAATAGACGGTGATCTGCGGCACGGTCGCGGAGGTCACCGCCTGGATCATCTTGGAGCCGTGCTTGATCATGCCGGCTTCCTCATAGGCGCGGCCGACGATGTAGCCGGTGGTGTTGTTGAGATAGAGAATGGGCGTGCGGCTCTGGCAGCAGGCCTGGATGAAATGGGTGGCCTTGTTGGCGCCGGCGGGATCGAGCGGGCCGTTGTTGGTGATGATCCCGATCGCCTGGCCTTCGATGCGGGCGTGGCCGCACACGGTCGCGGGACCATAGTTCGGCGCCATCTCGACGAAATCGGAATCGTCGACGATGCGCGCGATCACCTGGCGCATGTCGACCGGGCGCTTGTGATCCATCGGCATGATGCCGAGCAGTTCCTCCTGGTCGTAGCGTGGTGGCCTGAACTGTGCAGCCTCGCGCGGGGGCAGCTCCCATGGCAAAGCGGCCATGATCTCGCGCGCGATGCGCAGCGCGTCGCGATCGTCTTCGGCCAGGTAATCACCAAGGCCCGAAATCGAGGTGTGCATCTCGGCGCCGCCGAGCTCCTCCTCGGTCGCGATCTCGCCGGTGGCGGCTTTCAGCAGCGGCGGCCCTGCGAGGAACGCGCGGGTGCGGCCGCGCACCATGACGATGTAGTCGGACAGGCCGGTCTGATAGGCGCCACCGGCCGTCGACGAGCCGTGCGTGACCGTGACGACGGGAAGCCCGGCCGCAGACAGCCGCGCGAGGTTTCGAAAGATATTGCCGCCGCGGATGAAATCCTCGACGCGGTAGCGCAACAGATTGGCGCCGGCGCTTTCGACCAACTGCACATAGGGCAATTTGTTCTCGAGCGCGAGCTCCTGCACCCGCAAGGTCTTGTCGAGGCCAAAGGGCTGCAGCGCGCCGGCATCGATGCCGGAATCATTGGCCGAGACCATGCAGCGCACACCCGAGACGAAGCCGATGCCCGCGATCACGCCGCCGCCGGGCACGCTCTTGGCCGCATCCGGCACGTCGAACATGTAGCCGGCAAGGGTCGACAATTCCAGGAACGGCGCGCCGGGATCGAGCACCAGCGCGACACGCTCGCGCGGCAGAAGCTGGCCGCGCCCATGGAAGCGCTCCTTCGCGGCGGCAGAAGCCTGGCGCGTGCGTTCTTCCAGCGAACGCAGCCGCGCGAGCAGCGCCAGCATGCCGTCGCGATTGGCCTGGAACGCGGCGCCCGTGGGCGAAATGGTGTTTTCGATGGTGGCCATACCTGGTCGCAAATGCCCTATGAGTAACGACGTCATTGCGAGGAGCGAAGCGACGAAGCAATCCAGCCTTCCTTCTTAGCCCTGGATTGCTTCGCGGAGCCTGTCACCGGCGGCGCTTCGCGCGGACCGGGTGGCTCGCAATGACGCCGCACGGATTGTCAATTCACCGTCCCAAAAACCTGCCGCGCTTCCGCCGGGGTCGCGATCTCGCGGCCCGCGCGGCGGGCCAGAGCCGCGATCGCCTCGATCAGCTGGCCATTCGACGTCACCTTGCTGCCGTCGGCGAGATAGAACGCGTCCTCAAGACCGGTGCGCAGGTGGCCGCCGAGCTCGGCGCAGCGCTGATGCAAAGGCCATATCTCGGCGCGGCCGATCGCGGTGACCTGCCAATGCGCCTCCGGCCGCTTCAACTTGAGCAGGATCGGCAACAGCTCGGGATCGGCCGGCATGCCGGAGGCCACGCCCATGACAAAGTTATATTCGAGCGGCCCCGAATACATGCCGGTCTGGTAGTACATGCCGACACAGCGCACGATGCCGACGTCGAAGCACTCGAATTCGGGGATCGTGTTCGCGTCTTTCATCGCGTCGAGATAATCCTGAATCTTCTCGACCGAATTGTCGAACATCATCGGCGGCCAGGCCCAACTGTCGTCGGCCTTCACCTTCAGATAGTTCAGCGAGCCGGCATTGCAGGCCGCGATCTCGGGCCGCGTTTCGCGGATGCAGGCGAGCGCGCCCTGATAATGCGGCCCCGAAACTCCCGATGTATGGTTGATGATGACGCCGGGACAGGCCTCGCGGATCGCCTGCTGGATGTCGCGCGAGACGCTGACCTCCCAGGACGGCAGATGGCCTTTGCCCGGCGCCTGCTGGCGCAGATGGATGTGCATGATGCTGGCGCCGGCCTCGAACGCGCGCCTGGCCTCGGCCGCCATCTCTTCCGGCGTGACCGGCACATGATGCTGCTTGGGATCAGTGAGCACGCCGTTCAGCGCGCAGGTGATAACGGCTTTGTCGCTCATGCCATGCCTTGAATGATGCTCGACGGCCGCAATCCGCGACCGCCCGCATCATGCGAAGGCGGCTACATTGCTGCTTGCGTCAACGCGCTAGCATCCAGCTTCCGAAGTTGGCCTCATATCGCGGCCAGATCGGCTGCGACCTCGCCGCTGCGGTAGATCGCAAGATCACGCGAGCCGGAAAAGATCGCGCGCGGCTTCAAGCCGTAGAAGCGCCGGATCGAATGGCTGAAATGGGTGGAATCGGGATAGCCGATCTCCTGCGCGAGATGGGCGAGGTTCAGATCCTGATTGGCAAAATTGAGCAGATGCCGCGCGCGCTTCCAGGCACGGAACGCGCGGAAGGAGATGTCAGTCTCCTCCTTGAACAAATGCAGGAAACGCGAGGTCGACAGGCCAACCGCCGCGGCGCAGCTTTCGGCGGTGGCGGCCTCACCCGAGAAACGATTGATCAGCGCGATCGCCTTCACCACACGCGGATCGAGCGTCCGCTGCGGCAGAGCTTCACCGAAAAAGAGACGATCGAACGCGGCGCTGGACACATCACCGCTCAGCGGACGCGCCACCAATTCTTCATAGGCGGTGCGGATGCGACCGGCATACGCCGCGGCATCCTTCGCAATCCAGTTCGCCAACCGATCGAGCGTGCCGACCGGGACGCTCTCCGGCTCGATCGTGACGATGATGACGGTGCGGTAGTCACTCTCCATCGTGTGCTGCTGGTTCGGCGGCACCACCAGAAGCTCGCCCTGCCGCGGCTCGGCACCCTCGGGGATCAGCCGCAAACTGCCGCTGAGCGCGACATAAACGTGAAAGGCCCCGGAGCAGCGCTGGCGCGGGCGGCCGAGCAGCCCGGCATAAAAGACGCGCTCCGGCGTGATCAGCATCAAATGGCCGGACTCCCGGCGGGTCAAATCCATGGCATTCCTCCTGAGGCACGGCTCTCCGGCCGCTTCGGTTGGAAAGACCATAGCGCAAATCACGCGGTAGTCACCGGCACGACACCTCAAATTTCGCGGCGGTTAATCGTCCCGGTCGACGGTTGCTCAACGCACGCAGTCCCGGAATCATGAACCCCGGCATTCATAGCCTGATCCGCGACGGCACACCTTGCACGATCCCCGCGCGCCGTTCGGCCTCGCGGGCCCGCTGGTATCCATCACGTGCCTGCAACCGCCTCCAATAGGCCGCGACATTCGGGCCGAAATCCCCGGCGAGGCCGATGCTCTCGGCAAGGCGCAAGGCGTAGCCGATCACGATGTCGGCGGCGGTAAAGCGGTCCGCGCACAAGGTTTCAGCATTGCCCGTGGCTGCCTCGACGGCGCGCAGGCGGCCCAGGAACCATTTGGCATAATCGGCCGCGACCTGCGGAGACCGCCGCTCCTCCGGCTCGAGTTGGCTGTAACGCAGCACCAGCGTCTGAGGAAAGGTGAGCGTCGCGTCGGAAAAATACATCCAGTTCAGGAACGCGCCGTAGGCCGGCTCGTCGGGGGCGACCATCAGCGGTGTCGGTCCATATTTCACCCCGAGATAATGGCAGATGCCGGAGGACTCGGTCATCCTGGTCTCGCCGTCGATCATCAGGGGAATGGTGCCGAGCGGGTTGAGCGCCAGATAATCCTTGGCCAGCACCCGCGGCGGGAACGGCAGCATCTTCAACTCGTAAGGGAGACCGAGCTCTTCCAGCATCCACAGCGGGCGAAAGGAGCGTGCGCCCTCGCAATGATAGAGCGCGATCATCAGGCGGCTCCCTTTTTCGTAAGGCCCGGCAGCGTGCCCATCATCTTGCAGAGGATGGTCAGCATCACCTCGTCGGCGCCGCCGCCGATCGACGTGAGCCGCGTATCGCGATAGGCGCGGCTGACCGGCGTCTCGTTCATGAAGCCCATGCCACCCCAATATTGCAGGCAGGCGTCGGTGAGCTCGCGCCCGAGCCGGCCGGCCTTCAGCTTCGCCATGGTGGCGAGCCGCGTTACGTCCTCACCCGCGATCAGCGCCTCCGCGGCCCGATAGGTCAGCGCGCGCAACAGTTCCACCTCGGTCTGCATCTCCGCGAGCTTGAAGTGAACGACCTGGTTGTCGAGGATGCTGCGGCCGAAGGCCTTGCGGTTGCGTGTGTAGTCGATGGTCTCGTTGATGATGAACTCGTGCGCCTTGAGGCAGGCCGCTGCCGCCCACAGCCGCTCCTCCTGGAACTGCAGCATCTGATAGGTGAAGCCCTCGCCCTCTTCGCCAACTCGGTTGCGCTTCGGCACGCGCACGTCGTCGAAGAAGATCTGCGCGGTGTCGGATGAGCGCATGCCCATCTTGTCGAGCTTGCGCGCGACCTGCACGCGCTTGCTCTTCATCGGCACGCAGATCAGCGACTTGTTGCGATGGGGCGGGCCATCACTGGTGTTGGCGAGCAGACAGATGAAATCCGCCTGCGCGCCGTTGGTGATCCACATCTTGCCGCCGTTGATGACGTAGTCGTCGCCATCCGAGCGCGCGGCCGTCTTGATCGAGGCCACATCCGAACCTGCACCCGGCTCGGAGACCCCGATGCAGGCAACATAGTCGCCGGAGATTGCCGGCGCCAGGAATTCCTGGCGTACCTCATCGGAGCCGAACCGCGCCAGCGCCGGCGTCGCCATGTCGGTCTGCACCCCGATCGCCATCGGGATCGCGCCGCATTTGATAGTGCCGAGCTCCTCGGCCATCATCAGCGCATAGGAATAATCGAGCCCCTGGCCGCCATATTCGACCGGCTTATTGAGCCCGAGAAAGCCGAGCGTGCCGAGCTTCTTGAACAGCTCATGCGCCGGGAAGATGCCGGCTTCTTCCCATGCGTCGACGTGAGGATTGATCTCGGCGGCGATGAATTTCTGCAAGGCTCGGCGCGGTTCGTCGTGATCGGTGGTGAAGAGCATTCTGTTTCCTCTCGTCATTCTGGGGCGCTCGCGACAGCGAGCGAACCCGGAATCTCGATGTGGTGGACTCATCTCTGGATTCCGGGTTCGCGTCTACGACGCGCCCCGGAATGACGGCTGACATCACAGTCCCATCTGGCGGCTGGCCAGATCCTTCATGATCTCCTCGGTGCCGCCGCCGATCGCGTTGACCTTGACCTCGCGATAGATGCGCTCCACCTTGACGCCGCGCATGTAGCCGGCGCCGCCGAAGATCTGGACCGCTTCCGAAGCGCAATAGGCCATGGTCTGGGTGGCCTGGTTCTTCATCATGCAGATCTCGGCCACCGGATTGTCGCCCTGTTCCAGCCGCCACGCCAGCAGTTCCAGCATCGCCTGCGATGCCGCCACGCGCTGCGCCATGTCGACCAGCTTGTGTCTGACCACCTGATGCTGGGTCAGCGGCTTGCCGAAGGTCTGCCGCTCTTTGGCATAAGCGATCGCCTCGTCCAGGCAGACGCGGGCAAACGCCGTGCAGCTCGCCGCCATGCCCATGCGCTCGCTGTTGAAGTTCTGCATGATCAGCTTGAAGCCCTGCCCCTCTTCGCCGATCAGGTTCTCAACCGGCACGCGGCACGCGTCGAAATGCAAGGTCGCGGTGTCCGACGCCCACCAGCCCATCTTGTCGAGCTTGGTGCGCGCGAGCCCAGGCGTGTCGCCTTCGATCAGGAGCAGGCTCACGCCGGCAGCGCCGGGACCGCCCGTACGCACGGCAACCGTCAGCACATCGGCCCGCATGCCCGACGTGATGAAGGTCTTCTCGCCACTGACGATGTAGTGGTCGCCCTCGCGCCTCGCCTTGGTGCGAAGATTGGCGACGTCGGATCCGCCGCTCGGCTCGGTGATGGCCAGCGCCGAAATCTTCCGCCCGGACAGGATTTCGGGCAGCACGCGGGCCTTGATGTCCGGGCGCGCCGCACGCGCGATCGGTGGCGCTCCGATCGTATGGCTCATCAGGCTGGCGCTGATGCCGCCAGCGCCGGCGCGCGCCAGTTCCTGTGAGGCCACGATCTTCATGAACTGATCGGCCGCGACGCCGCCGAACTCCTCGGGGAAGCCCAGGCCCAACAGGCCGATCTCGGATGCCTTCGCGTAGAGCGAGCGCGGAAATTCGCCGGCCTCGTCCCAAGCGTTGGCGAACGGCGCGATCTCTTTCTCGACAAAGCGCCGCATCACATCGCGAAACGCGTCGTGCTCGGCCGTGTAAAACGGGCTTGTCATGCGGGGCCTATCCGAAACGTCTGCTTCGCCTACGGCCAAGATGCGCCGGAACTGCCGGTATCCACTTGCGTCAAGTGGCTGATCTGGCAGGTCACCGCCGGGCCGTCATGGATTGGCGCTATTGCGCTGCAACCAGCAACTTGACGCAAGACAGATCGCAGCCCTGATCGGCCCACTCCGTCAAAAGCGCGCGCCGCGTGGCAGGCATTCGGTAACACACGAGGCTTGGTCGAGGCGCAGCGTTGAAAAACATCAGGGCGAGGCGGCGCCAGACCGCACGACGGAGGAGGGAATCCCGTGCCAGTACGATATTACGACTGGATTGCACATCATGCGCGGCGCACCCCGTCCAAGACGGCCATGGTCGATCTCGGCAGCAACAGGCGCTTCACCTTCGCCGAGGCCGATGCGCGGATCGCGCGACTGGCCAATCAGCTGGGAAGCCAACTCGGCGTCGGCACGGGCGATCGCGTCGCAGTTCTCGCGCTGAATTCGACCGACACGCTCGAAGTCCAATTCGCCTGCTTCCGATTGGGAGCGATCTTCGTGCCGCTCAACACGCGCCTCACGGTGCCGGAGCTGCAATTCATCGTCGGCGATGCCGCACCCAAAGTCATGATCCACGACGACGATCTCGCCGCGACCGCGCTCGCCGTCAGCGAGCTCTGCAACGTCGCTGGCACCTTGCGCTACGGCGCCGGCCATTCCTATGAGCAGGCAATTGCCTCCGCGCAGCCGCTCACGAGCTCCGAGCCGGTCACGCTCGACGACGTCTCGACCATCATGTACACGTCGGGCACCACGGGCCAGCCGAAGGGGGCAATGATCACCCACGGCATGACGTTCTACAACTGCGTCAATCTCGGCGGCATCGCCCGTATCATGCCATCGTCCGTGTTGCTGACCGTGCTGCCCCTGTTTCACACCGGCGGCCTGAACTGCTACACCAATATCGTGCTGCATGCCGGCGGCACCGTCATGATCATGCGCGCCTTCGATCCCGGATTGGCGCTGCAATTGATCAGCGATCCGGCTGTTGGCATCAACGTCTTCTTCGGCGTGCCCTCGATCTATCAATTCATGGCGCAGCACCCGGCATTCGAGACCGCCGATTTCAGCCGACTCGTGATCGGCGGCGTCGGAGGCGCGCCGATGCCGGTCCCCTTGCTGAACACCTGGGAGGGCCGCGGCGTGGCGCTACAGCAGGGCTACGGCATGACGGAGACGTCGCCGGCCGTGCTCGCCCTCGACCGCGAGGACGCCGCGCGGAAGGCCGGCTCCGCAGGCAAGCCGGTGCTGCACACGGAGGTCCGCATCGTGCGGCCCGACGGCAGCGATGCCGAGATCGGCGAGCTCGGAGAATTGTGGGTGCGCGGCCCGAATGTCACGCCCGGCTATTGGAACAGGCCGGACGCCAACCGATCATCCTTCACCGATGGCTGGCTGCACACCGGCGATGCGACGCGGATCGACGAGGACGGCTTCTACTACATCGTCGACCGCTGGAAGGACATGTACATCTCCGGCGGCGAGAACGTGTATCCGGCGGAAGTGGAAAACGTGTTGCATCAACTGAACGCCGTCGCCGAGGCTGCCGTGATCGGCATTGCCGACCCGCAATGGGGCGAAACGGGAATGGCGATCATCGCGGTGAAGCCAGGCCGCACGTTGAGCGAAGCCGAGGTCCACGCGCATTGTCAGGCCAATCTTGCCCGCTTCAAATGTCCGCGTACCGTTCGCTTCGTCGAAGCGCTGCCGCGCAACGCCACCGGCAAGATCCACAAGCCGACATTGCGCCAGACCTTCTCGACGGCCTCGGCGGTCGACCTCGTCCAGGAAGCATCGTAAGTTTGCTTCTGAAGCCCATACGCTCCGGAATGCCCAATATAAGAATCATCACAAGAGGAAGCCCAGGGAATGCCGTCCATTACCGCCAGGACTCTGCTCTCGTTTGCGGCCGCAGCTGCGTTCACGGTACTCGCGAGCCAGGCTGCGCTCGCACAGAAGAAATACGATCCGGGGGTCACCGACACTGAGATCAAGATCGGCAATGTCGAAGCCTATAGCGGCCCGGCGTCGGCCTATGGCGCGATCGGCAAGACCGAAGAAGCCTATTTCAAGATGATCAACGATCAAGGCGGCATCAACGGCCGCAAGATCAACTTCATCTCCTATGACGACGGCTACAGCCCGCCGAAGACGGTCGAACAGGTCCGCAAGCTGATCGAGAGCGACGAAGTGTTCCTGGTTTTCAACGCGCTGGGCACACCGACGCAGAGCGCCGTGCAGAAGTATCACAACGCCAAGAAGGTCCCGCAGCTGTTCGTGGCGACCGGCGCCAGCAAGTGGAACGACCCGAAGGACTTCCCCTGGACGATGGGCTTCCAGCCGAGCTACCGGGTCGAGGCGCGGATCTTCGCCAAATATATCCTGAAGGCCAAGCCCGATGCGAAGGTGGCGATCTTCTATGCCAATGACGATTTCGGCAAGGACTACGTCGCCGGCATCAAGGACGTGTTCGGCGACAGGGCCAAGAGCCTGATCGTGGCCGAAGAGAGCTACGAGACCACCGAGCCTTCGATCGACTCCCACATCGTCAAGCTCAAGGGCACCGGCGCCGACGTCTTCGTCAACATCGCCACCCCGAAATTCGCGGCGCAGGCGATCAAGAAGATCGCCGAGCTCGAGTGGAAGCCGATGCAGATCATGACCGACGTGTCGATCTCGATCGGCGCGGTGATGAAGCCGGCCGGGCTGGAGGCTTCCGAAGGCGTGCTGTCGGCGCAATACATGAAAGACGCCTCGGATCCGCAGTGGAAGGACGATGAGGGCATGAAGAAATTCATGACCTTCGTCGACAAATACATGCCGGGCGCCAACATTTCCGATTCGAACCTCGTCTATGGCTATTCGGCTGCGCAGACCATGGTGCAGGTGCTGAAGCAGTGCGGCGACAATCTCACCCGCGAAAACGTGATGAAGCAGGCCGCGAGCCTGAAGGATTTCGCGCCTGATACGTTGATCCCGGGTATCACGATCAACACCAGTGCAACCGACTTTGCCCCGATCGAGCAGCTCAAGATGATGCAGTTCAAGGGCGGCAAGTGGGACTTCTTCGGCGACATCATCAGCGCCGATCTGGAGCGATAGGTCCGCCGCCACATTGGTGATCACCCCCTGCCCTTGCCGGAGAGGGTGATCACCCGCGGTGTGTCGACAGCGCTCTGCTCAGGATACTCCCGGCGCGAACAGCGCAAACGGCTCCTCGATCGTCTTGCGCAAGTGCTCGCGATAAAGCGCATAGTTCGGATCGGCGGGGGCGATGCGGCCCAGATTCGGCTCCGGCACCGACCTGACCGGCAACAGCGCGATCGGCGCCGCGATCGGGGTCAACAGCGAACCTCGGCCCGCGAGCAAGGTCGTGATGATGCCGTACATCTCGCCGGTGATGGTCGGACGCGACACCGTGATCAGCCGGTGCTGGCCGTGCCGATTCGTGACCAGATAGATGAAGCCGGACTGGTTGGGCACTGCGACCTCGCCGAACTGGGTGAACGCCGCATCCAGCCGCGCGCCTTCACGAAACACCAGTGACGAGGCCGCCTCGTCCCAGGCGATGTCGGTGCGATAGGCGTAGATCGCCTCCTTGTCGCCGAAGGACGGGCGCAAGGTCACGTAAGTGCCTTCGATCCATTCGACCGCACGGCGCGAATAGGAGCCGAGGCCATCCGGCGCAATCCCGCTTGCGATCGGCGCAGCCACCGGCGCGCTTGGCACCTTACGCAAGGGAACGCCGAGCGCCTGTTCCAGCCGCACGATTGTGGCCAGCGTGAACGGCCGGCGGCCGCCCAGCGCCTTCTCCAAGGTCGAGAGGCTGATCTTGGCCTGCTCGGCCAGCGTCTGGCGCGACACGCGCCGGCGTGCGATCTCCTCGCGGATCAAGTCCGCGACCTGGCGGCTCTGCTCGTCGGATAATTCGCTCTCCGGTATCGACATCCTGCCCCCTGCTCCGCGGCGCCGTCCTTTGTAGCAGACGGACATTGCCGGACAAACCCGCACAAAGCCGCCAACGACCCGGTCCGCACGGGACCGGCGAGACGGACCGCGGCCGAACAAGGCCGATCATTCTGCTCGCGACGTCAGGCGCTTGCCCACAGTCTCGCACGCACGGATTTGTTTCGTACGGGGAGCGACGAGATGACGATCGACGACAGAATTGATGGCGACACGATCTGCAGGTCTCACCCGGTCCTGCGGCGGATCGGAGCGGTGCTGCTGTTCCTGCTGGTGCAGGCCGCAGCCGTGCTGCTGGTCGGACTGACGGCGCTGCTTCTGAGTTTCGAACCCGGCTGGTCAGCCGAAGGGCCGATGGCGCCGCAGTCCAAGCCCGGCGAGGCCCGATCCGGCTCGCTCCTGTTCAAAACCGATGACGGCTACAGCGACGCGCCCCGGCTCGGCATCGATGTCGACATCACGGTGTCCGGGCCGACCGCACGTGCTCGCGTCACCCAGCTCTTCCGCAATCCGACCGACCATTGGATAGAGGCGGTCTATGTCTACCCGCTGCCGGCGGGCAGCGCGGTCGACACGCTGAAGATGGTGGTCGGCGACCGCGTCGTGATCGGCGACATCAAGGAACGCGAGCAGGCCAAGGTGATCTACGAGCAAGCCAAGCGCGACGGCAAGACCGCCGCGCTCACCGAACAGGAGCGACCGAACATCTTCACCAACTCACTCGCCAATATCGGACCGGGCGAGACGGTGCTGGTGCAGATCGAATATCAGGAGCCGGTCGCGCAGAACGGCACCGAGTTCTCGTTGCGCGTGCCGCTCGTGGTCGGACCGCGCTACAATCCGGCGCCGATCGTGCAGAGCGTCGAACTGCGCCCGGGCGGCAATGGCTGGGGCGCGGCGAGCAACGATCCGGTGCCGGATCGCGACTGCATCACGCCGCCGGTGCTCGATCCCGCCGAGAACGCGCCGGTGAATCCGACCCGCATCACCGTTCGCCTGCAAGCCGGCTTTCCGCTCGGCGACGTCAAGAGCCAGCATCATCAGGTCAGGATCGAGAGTCCGGATGCGAACACGCGCCTCATCACGCTGGCCGACGGCGTGGTGCCGGCGGACCGCGATTTCGAGCTGACCTGGAAGCCTGCGGCAGAGACGGCTCCGTCCGTCGGGCTGTTCCGCGAGCATGTCGGCGATGCCGACTATCTGCTCGCCTTCGTCACCCCGCCGGCAGTCGCCTCGACATCGCAACAACCGCTGCCGCGTGAGGTGATCTTCGTGATCGACAATTCCGGTTCGATGGGCGGCACATCGATCCAGCAGGCCAAGGCCAGCCTGCTCTATGCGCTCGGGCGGCTGCAGCCCACCGACCGCTTCAACGTGATCCGCTTCGACGACACGATGACCGTGCTGTTTCCGGCGTCGGTGCCGGCCGATCCTGAGCATGTCGGCCGCGCCGCAAGTTTCGTGAGCGGGCTCGATGCGCGCGGCGGCACCGAGATGGTGCCGGCGATGCGGGCCGCGCTGACCGACGACGGCAGCGAGACCGATCATGTACGTCAGGTCATCTTCCTCACCGATGGCGCCATCGGCAACGAGCAGCAATTGTTCGAGACCATCAGCGCGATGCGCGGCCGCTCCCGCATCTTCATGGTCGGCATCGGCTCAGCACCGAACACGTATCTGATGACCCGCGCCGCCGAACTCGGGCGCGGCGCCTTCACCCATATCGGCTCGGTCGATCAGGTCGAGGAGCGCATGCGCGGCCTGTTCGCGAAGCTGGAAAATCCCGCGGTGATCGGTCTTGTCGCCAGCTTCTCGAACGCATCTGCCGACCTTACGCCCGCGATCATTCCCGACCTCTATCGTGACGAGCCGCTGGTGCTGGCCGCCAAGCTCGACAAGCTCGAGGGCTCGCTGCAGATCAAGGGCCGAATCGGCGATCGTCCCTGGACGGTGACCCTGCCGCTGGCCGATACAGCCGAAGGCAAGGGCCTTTCCAAGCTGTGGGCGCGGCGCAAGATCAGCGACGCGGAGGTGGCGCACACCACGCGGCAGATCACGCCTGACGAGGCCGACAAGACCATCCTGAAGCTCGCGCTGGAGCATCAGCTGGTGACGCGCTTGACCAGCCTCGTCGCCGTCGACCGGACGCCGCGTCGTCCTGCCGGTGAACCGCTGAAGCTGAGCGGGCTGCCGATCAACCTTCCCGCCGGCTGGGATTTCGACAAGGTGTTTGGCGAGCGCATGCGCGCGCCAGCCGCGCTGGCCGAACGTCGCGCCCAGGCCGATGGCAATGTGCAGGTCGCGGCATTGAAGCGGCCGACCGTGCCGCCCCCGGCGCCGAACACGATCACGCTGCCGAAGACGGCGACGGATGCGGAGCTCAGCATGATGCTCGGCGCGGGGCTGTTAATGCTGAGCCTGGCAATGTGGGGCTTTGCCCGGCGACGCGCAGCTATCACCTGAAGCGACTGTCTGGCCCCACCTCACGTTCAGTCGTCATTGCGAGGAGCGAAGCGACGAAACAATCCAGAGTCGCGCACGAAGCTCTGGATTGCTTCGCTTCGCTCGCAATGACGCAAAGGGACCTCGTATGCTCCGCCTCGTTCCCTTGTTCTTCGCCGTGATCGGCATCGCCCTTTTTGGCCATGGCGCTTACATCCATGCCAAGGCGCTTTTCGCCCAGGTGTTGCTGGAACGCGCCTTTGCCGAGACCGTGACGACGGGCCGGCCGATCAAGCCGTGGTCCTGGGCTGATACCTATCCGGTGGCCCGCATCGACGTGAAACGAATTCATGCCAGCGCGCTCGCGCTCGCGGGTTCAAGCGGTCAGGCACTCGCCTTCGGCCCAGGGCATGTGGAGCTGACTGCCGAGCCCGGCGAGCGCGGTGTGGCCGTCTATGCCGCGCATCGCGATACGCATTTCCGTTTCCTTCGCGATGTGCGAATCGGCGATGAGATCGATGTGACCCGGAGCGACGGCAAGATGTTTCGCTATCGTGCCGATTCGACAGATGTCGTGCGATTCGATGCGAGCGGCATCGATCCTGCAAGCAGCGGTCACGCGTTGATGCTATCGACCTGCTGGCCGTTCGACGCCGTTCGCTCGGGACCGGAGCGGTATGTCCTGCATGCGACCATGATCGCCCCGGGCGAGTGACCGCGCCCCTCCGCCACGCGTTGGGAAAGAAGGCGGATATTGGCATTTGTCATCCGGCCGGCGCCGTGAGATGCTGGTTCCATATGCGGCGCATCGCGACGACAGTCTTCAGAGCTCATGCATTCGGAAGCCCAATATCTGCCGATCACGCCCAGACTGTTCGCCGTCCTGGTGCTGGTGTTCGGCATCCTCATCATCCTGATCCAGCTCCGTATCCTGCGCTATGCCTATATGAAGCTCGGGATCAGCTCAGGCGCGGCGATGCTGCTCTTGTTCGGCTCGCTGATCGGCAGCTATTTCAACATCCCGCTCACTGTGCTGCCGACCCAAGAAGTGCGGTCCGGCGAGATCATCGATTTCTTCGGTATGCAATATGTCGTGCCGCTGGTGCATCAGTGGCCGGGCACGGTGCTCGCAGTGAACGTCGGCGGCGCGGTGATTCCGACCATCATGTCGACCTATCTCGTGCTGCGCTATCAGCTCTGGCTGCGCGCGGCGATCGCCGTGATCGCGATCGCCATCATCATCCATGCCATGGCAACGCCGGTCCGTGGCGTCGGCATCGCTGTGCCGGTATTCGCCCCCGTCGTGGTCACCGCGATCCTCGCCTTCCTGCTGTCGCGCGACTATGCCGCGCCGCTTGCCTATATCGGCGGCTCGATGGGGACGCTGATCGGCGCCGACCTGATGAATCTCGACAGGATCGGCAGCCTGGGCGCCCCGGTGGCCTCGATCGGCGGTGCGGGAACTTTCGACGGCATCTTCCTGACCGGCATTCTTGCCGTGCTGCTCGCCGGCATCGCCGCTCCATCGCGCCCGGGGCTGGCACGATGAGGCGCTGCGGCGCCAAGCTTTCCAGCAGCCCGCTTCGTCGCTAAAGTCACCGCCGGATCATCGGCGTTCGTCCGCCGCCACGATGGGCATCATGCGCGCAACCAACCTCATCATCGGCACCCTGACGCTTGCGGCCGTCGCCGCAGGCATCGGCGGCACGTTGATCACGCAGAAGCTGCGCATGGCCCAGCAGCGCAGCCCGTTGCGTGTGGTGTTCGACGGCGGCTCGGCCTCCGGCCTGCGCAAGGGTGGCCCGGTCAATTTCGACGGCGTTCAGGCCGGGCAGATCGTGTCGGTGACGCTGGAGAGCCCGCGCAAGGTCGTGGCTCTGGTGCTGCTCGACAAGAGCGCGCCGATCCGCAAGGACACCACCGCCGGCATCGAATTCCAGGGACTGACCGGGATCGCGGCCGTCTCCCTGGTTGGCGGCGCGCCAACCGCGCCTCCGGTGCCGCTCGACAAGGACGGCATCCCGGTCCTCACGGCCGACTTGAAAGACCAGGAAACGATGGTCGAGACGGTGCATAACGTCGACAAATTCATCGTCAGCAATGAGCCGGCCGTGAAGGACGCGCTGCAGACGTTCGAGTCGGAGACCGCCTCGTTGAAGGAGAAGAGTGACGCGATCGACGCTGCCATCGACAAGGCCGAGGATGCCTTCAGGGGCTTCGACAAGCTCGTGACCCGGATCGATGATGCGATCCCAGGCTTCGGCCATGGCGATGCGCATGACCTGACCGAGCGGCTGAAATCCGTCCGCGAGTTGGCCGACGACTTCAGGCAGAAATCAGCAAGGCTGATGGAAGACAGCAGAAAGTCCCTGTCTGACGTCAGCGAGAGCGCCAATGCGATGAGCGCCAAGCTCGGCGCAGCGTCGCCCACGGCGCCAGCGCCTGGACCGCGGCGGATGCCTGCGAGGCGGCACTAGGCACAATCGCCCAGCCTCATTCCACTGTCGTCCCGGGCAAGCCTGGCAACGCGCAGCGTTGTCGGGCACCGACCCGGGACCCATAGAGACCATCATGTGGCAGCACGCTTGAGCAACAGCCCGCCCCGCAACACCCGCCTGTGGTTATGGATCCCCGCTTTCGTGGGGACGACACCGCAGTTGTGGCTGTGATCGTGGATCTTGCCAACCGAGGACCACAGCCGAGTTTCTCTTCACCGATCTCAATGGCTGATCATCCACGGCCGCGCGGTCGGAAACCCCTTGGCGCCGCTCCTGGACTTCGTCATTAGCCGGGCCGGCTTCTTCGGCGAGCAGCAGCCGCAGCCTGCGCCGTGCTTGGCCTTGTATTCGGCAACCGTCTGCGGCGCGTGCCGGCTGCGCTCGTTGGTCGCATGCGCCGTACGCCGCTCCGCCGGCATGCAGGCAAAGGCCGGCGCGGTGAGGATCACGCGCGGCGCCATGTCGGAACATTGCGGACAGGCCTGCGGATCATCGCATTCCGCCATCGGACGCATGTCAGTGAACGGACCGCAGGCATCACAGAGATATTCGTAGACCGGCATCGTCGTCTCGTCCCGTTCTATTGATGTTCGATTCAAGGACATTCGAAGTGGATGCGGGGCAGCCAAAGGGACTGTCCCGCATCCTTGTCGCCCAGGGAGGAGACTTATTTGTCCGGCGAGATCGGCATCTGGATGTCGCCAGTGATGTGCTTCACGGGGCCTGCGGCTGACGGCATCACGTCGAAGTCGAAGATCTCGGTCGGCAGCCACAGCGTGGCGCAGGCGTTGGGCACATCGACCACGCCCGAGATGTGGCCCTGCACCGGCGCCGTACCGAGGATCGAATAGGCCTGGGCGCCGGAGTAGCCGAACTTCTTCAGATACTCGATCGCGTTGAGGCAGGCCTGGCGGTAGGCGATGTGTACATCGAGATAGTGCTGCTGGCCGGCCTCATCGACCGAGATGCCCTCGAAGATCAGGTAATCGCGGTAGTTCGGCGTGATCGGCGACGGCTTGAAGATCGGGTTCTTGATGCCGTATTTCGACACACCGTCCTTGATGACGTCGACCTTGATGTGCAGCCAGCCGGCCATCTCGATGGCGCCGCAGAAGGTGATCTCGCCGTCACCCTGGCTGAAGTGCAGATCGCCCATCGAGAGGCCGCCGCCCGGCACATAGACCGGAAAGTAGATCTTCGAGCCGCGCGACAGGTCCTTGATGTCGCAATTGCCGCCATGCTCGCGCGGCGGCACGGTGCGGGCGCCTTCTGCGCCGATCTTAGCCTTGACGTCACCGGTGGCCTTTCCGGCATGGGCCGTCGGCGCGAACGGCGGATTGGCGAGACCCGGTACGCGGGTCGGGTTGGTCGCGATCAGTGCGGTCTCGCGCTCGTTCCAGGTCGACAGTAGTTTCGGATCGGGCAGGCAGCCGATCAGGCCGGGATGAATCAGGCCGGCGAAATTCACGCCCGGCACGTGCCGCGACGACGTGAACATGCCCTTGATGTCCCAGATCGACTTCTGCGCCAGCGGGAAATGATCGGTCAGGAAGCCGCCGCCATTTTGCTTCGAGAAGAAGCCATTGAAGCCCCACAGGCTTTCCTTCAAGGGCCCGACGTCGAGCAGGTCGACGACCAGCAAATCTCCGGGCTCGGCGCCCTTGACGCCGATCGGCCCCGAGAGGAAGTGCACGATCGACAGATCGATGTCGCGGACGTCGTCGGCAGAATCGTTGTTCTTGATGAAGCCGCCGGTCCAGTCATAGGTCTCGATGATGAAGTCATCGCCGGGCTTGACCCACGCCACCATCGGAATGTCCGGGTGCCAGCGGTTGTGCACCATGTCGTTCTCGTAGGCCGATTTGGTGAGATCGACCTTGATCAGTGTCTCTGGCATCAAATGCTCCCCTTCTTACTCGCCTTGGCTGCTTGCTTGGACGGACTGGTTAGACGGACAAATATTTGGAGACCTGCGCGGCATCGACGGCGTCGCGCGGATCGTCGCGCACGATCTCGCCGTTCTCGATCACCAGCACACGGTCGGCGATGTCGAGCGCGAAGCTCAGGACCTGCTCGGAGACGACGATCGACAGTCCCTTCTGATCGCGGATGCGCTTCAAGGTGCGCGCCATCTCCTTGATGATCGACGGCTGAATGCCCTCGGTGGGCTCGTCGAGCAGCAGCACTTTCGGCTTGGTCGCGAGCGCGCGGGCAATCGCGAGCTGCTGCTGCTGGCCGCCGGAGAGATTGCCGCCGCGGCGGCCTTTCATCTCGAGCAGGACGGGAAACAGCTCATAGATGTCGCCGGGGACTTCCGACTCGCCGGAGACGACAAGGCCGGTCTCGATGTTCTCCTTCACCGTCATGGTGGAGAAGATCATGCGGCCCTGCGGCACATAGGCGAGGCCCTTGGCCACGCGCTCATAGCTCTTCAGGCCCGACAGCTCGGTGCCGTCCATGTCGATCGAGCCGCTCTTCGCGGGCAGGATGCCCATCAGCGACTTCATCAGCGTGGTCTTGCCCATGCCGTTGCGGCCCATGATCGCGACGATCTCGTTCGGCGCGACCTTGACGTTGAGGCCATGCAGCACCTCGCTCTGGCCATAGGCGACATGGAGATCGGAGATTGCGAGCATCACGCCTGCTCCTTGTTCGTTGCCAGGACGAGTTGTTTCTTCTCCCCTCCCCCTTGCGGGGAGGGGTCGGGGGTGGGGGTACCCCCCACGACGTATGCGCGCTTGGGTACCCCCCTCCCCAACCCTCCCCCGCAAGGGGGGAGGGAGCACACTGCCGCTGCCGCGCTCACGTGCCTCGATGCGTACATGCTCAATGCCCCAGATAGACTTCGACGACCTTGGGATCGTTCTTGACCTTCTCCATCGTGCCCTCGGAGAGGATCTGCCCCTGGTGCAGCACGGTGACCTTGTGCGCGATGTCCTCGACGAACTTCATGTCGTGCTCGATCACCAGCACCGAACGGTCCTTGATGATGCGGTTGAGCAACTCGGCAGTCTTGGCGCGCTCGCTGACGCTCATGCCGGCGACCGGCTCGTCCAGCATCAACAGATCCGGATTCTGGATCAGCAGCATGCCGATCTCGAGCCACTGCTTCTGGCCGTGGCTCAGCTCGTCAGCATAGGTGTCGAGACGATCCTTCAGGAAGATCATCTCGGCGACCTCCTCGACGCGTTCCTTGACCGCCGCGTCGCGCTGAAAGGTCAGCGAGCCGAACACGGTGCGGCCGCGCGGATAGGAGATCTCCAAATTCTCGAACACGGTGAGATCCTCGAACACCGACGGGGTCTGGAATTTCCGGCCCACCCCGGCCTGGACGATCTCGTTCTCCCGCAACCTCGTCAGCTCCTTGCCGCGGAACTGGATCGAGCCCGACGTCGCTTTGGTCTTGCCGCAGATCAGGTCGAGCACAGTGGTCTTGCCGGCACCGTTCGGGCCGATGATGACGCGGATCTCGTTCTCCTCGACGTACAAGGAGAGGTTGTTGACCGCCTTGAATCCGTCGAAGGAGACGGTGAGCGCTTCGACCGCGAGCAGGAAATCCTTGGGCTGATGACCGATGAGCATATCGTCTCTCCTCACTCTGCCGGTGCGCCGTTGGCCACCAGGCCATTGCCGGATTTCTTGGTGCGCGAAGCCAGCAGGCGATCGATGCGCGGCTGCACATGGTCGCCCCAGATGCCCGCAAGGCCATTGGGGAAGGCGAGCACGACGGCGATGAACAGCGCGCCCAGGCCGAACAGCCACAGCTGCGGAAAAGATTCCGAAAGGCTGGTCTTGGCGAAATTGACCAGGATGGTGCCGTAGATGGCGCCGAAGATCGACATGCGACCGCCGACTGCGGTGTAGATCACCATCTCGATCGAGGGCACGATGCCGACGAAGGAGGGCGACATGAACCCGACTTCGAGCGTGAACAGCGCGCCGCCGATCGCCGCGAAAATTGCAGCAGCACAGAAAGCGAAGATCTTGAAATTGGCGACGCTGTAGCCGGAGAAGCGGACACGATCCTCCTGCTCGCGCATCGCCACCAGGATGCGCCCGAGCTTGGTCAGGCGGATGAACTGCGCCGCCATGATGCAGGCGAACAGCAGGACCACCTCGACAAAGTAGAGAATATATTTGGCGTGGTCAGTGCGGATATCCCAGCCGAGCAGCGTGCGCAGATCGGTGATGCCGTTGACGCCGCCGGTATAGCCCTGCTGGCCGATGATCAGGATGCCGAGGATCGCGGCGATCGCCTGGGTGATGATGGCGAAGTAGACGCCGCCGACCCGGCGCTTGAACATCGCCGCGCCGATGATGAAGGCGAAGAGGCCGGGCACCAGGATGATCGCGGCCAGCGTGAAAGGGAAGCTGTGAAACGGCTTCCAGAAGAACGGCAATGCAGTGAGCTGATTCCAGTCCATGAAATCGGGAATCCCCGGCGTGGACTGGATCTTGGTGTTCTCGACGCTGGATGCCTCGAGTTTGAGGAACATCGCCATGCAGTAGCCGCCGAGGCCGAAGAACACCCCCTGCCCGAGACTCAGGATGCCGCCATAGCCCCAGCACATCACGAGCCCAATCGCGACAAAGGCATAAGTGAGATATTTGGCGACCAGATTGAGCCGGAACACATCCAACGTCAGCGGCAGGATGACCACGAGCAGAAGCAGCAGCGAGACGAAGCCGATAAGTTCGGAGCGGTTGAAGAAGCGCGCGTTGATGATCATGACCGTGCTTTCTTGTTGAGGCTCGACCCTGCGCGGCCTATTTGCGGACCTTGAGAGCGAACAGGCCCTGCGGGCGCAGCATCAGGATCGCGACGATCGCGAGCAGCGTGATGACCTTGGCCATCGATCCCGACATGAAGAACTCGAGCGTCGAGTCGGTCTGCGAGATGGTGAAGGCAGATGCGATGGTGCCGAGCAGGCTGGCGGCGCCGCCGAACACGACAACGAGGAAAGTGTCGACGATATAGAGCTGGCCAGCGGTCGGCCCGGTCGAGCCGATCATGGTGAAGGCGCTTCCGGCGACGCCCGCGATGCCGCAGCCGAGACCGAAGGTGTAACGATCGACCCTTTCGGTGTTGATGCCGACGGCGCCGGCCATCACGCGGTTCTGCACGACCGCGCGCACCTGCTTACCCCAGCGCGACCAGAACAGCACATAGGCCACCACCAGCGTGATCAGGATGGTGAGTGCCATCACGAACATGCCGTTGATCGGGATCTGGATGGAGTCGGTCGCCTGCCAGGAGCCCATCATCCACTCCGGCAGCTCGACACCGACCTCGCGGGCGCCGAACACCGAACGGTAGGCCTGCTGCAGGATCAGGCTGAGACCCCAGGTCGCGAGCAGCGTATCGAGCGGGCGCTTGTAGAGGGTGCGGATCAGAGCCCACTCGACCAGCATGCCGAGCGCGCCGGATGCGATGAAGGCCAATATCATCGCGACGAAGAAATAGCCGGGAAACAATGAGGGCAGGAATTGCTGGAAGGCGTTCGACGTCATCCAGGTGACGTAGGCGCCGAGGATCATGAACTCGCCATGCGCCATGTTGATGACGCCCATCTGGCCGAAGATGATGGCGAGCCCCAGCGCCATCAGCACATAGACCGAAAACAGGATGAGTCCCGCGAAGCCCTGCATCGCGAAGATGGCCCCGAGATCACCGAGTGAGTAGTCGCCGAACATGGTCTGTCCTCTCAGGCGAAGTGCCCCGTGCTTGGAGATCGATCTCTCTGAGGATTAGCTCTACTCCCCTCCCCCTTGCGGGGAGGGGTCGGGGGTGGGGGTCCCCAATCGCAGTCTTTGCTGGGTACCCCCCTCCCCAACCCTCCCCCGCAAGGGGGAGGGAGCGCGGCTGCGTCGGCGCAACAACGTCGCGTTACCGTGCGCCGTTTGAGAGCGCCTTACTGATAGCCCTTCGGGAACGGATCGGGCTCGACCAGATCGGCGGTCTCGTAGATCAGCTCGTACTGACCGTCCGCCTTGGCGCGGCCGACACGGGTCTTCGACCACAGATGGTGGTTCTCGTGGATCCGGACATAGCCCTCTGGCGCGCCCTTGAATTCGACGCCGGGCGAGGCGGCCGCGATCTTGTCGATATCGAAGCTGCCGGCCTTCTCCACCGTCAACTTCCACAGCCAGGGTCCGAGATAGGCGGCCTGGGTCACGTCGCCGATCACGGTCTTTTCGCCCCACATCTTCTTGAACGCGGCAACGAACGCCTTGTTGTTCGGATTGTCGAGCGACTGGAAGTACTTCATGCAGGCATAGGCGCCCGCGATGTTCTCGCCGCCGATACCGTCGATCTCGTCCTCAGTGACGGAGATGGTCAGCAAGGTCTGCTTCGACATGTCGATGCCGGCCGCCTTGAGCTGCTTGTAGAAGGCGACGTTGGAACCACCGACGATGATCGCATAGATCACGTCCGGCTTGGTCAGCTTGATCTTGTTGATGACCGAGTTGAATTGCGTGTGGCCGAGCGGGAAATATTCCTCGCCGACGACCTTGCAACCCTGCAGATGGTTCTCGATGTGCTTGCGCGCGATCTTGTTCGAGGTGCGCGGCCAGATGTAGTCGGAGCCCAGCAGATAGAACGTCTTGGCGCCCTTGGTCTTGTTGACCCAATCGAGGCCGGCGATGATCTGCTGCGTCGCTTCCTGGCCGGTGTAGATGACGTTCTTGGACTGCTCGAGGCCTTCGTAGAAGGTCGGGTAATAGAGCATGCCGTTATACTGCTCGAATACCGGCAGCACCGCCTTGCGCGACGCCGAGGTCCAGCAGCCGAACACGGACGCGCATTTGTCGTTCACGAGCAGCTTCTTGGCTTTCTCGGCGAAGGTCGGCCAGTCGCTGGCGCCGTCCTCCTGGATGAACTTGATCTTGCGGCCGAGCACGCCGCCTTGCGCGTTGATCTGCTCGATCGCGAGCTTCTCGGCTTCCACCGAACCGGTCTCGGAGATCGCCATCGTGCCCGTAACCGAATGGAGGATGCCGACGGTCACCTCGCTATCAGTGACTGCGAGCCCGGTCGTATTCACCGCGGAAGTTGCAGGCACGTCGGCCAATGACGGCCGCGGCAGCATGGTAAGGGCCGGGATTGCCGCCATTCCCATCAGCAATTGGCGCCGCAGCGGCGATTTCAGGCCTCGTTCGATATCGTCTGACATGACCACCCCATTTTTCGGTTCGATGACTCTCGGGTCGGACGAAGAATGGCGCGGTTCGTGCACTGCACGGATACGCAAGATTGCGTATACTGCACCGCAAAAGCGCGACGTAGGCTCTGCGCAGCGATCACGAGGGGCGGGACGGACTTGGGCAAGGACCGCTACGGTTCAGGAGTTTAGGGAGTGGCAGGGCGGCAGCGGATAGACCGCGTCAGGCGCCAATATAATCAGTGGGTCGCCAACCAGACGTTGGAGGATTACGCGCTTCGGTTCACGGCCAAGAGCGCGCGGCGTTGGTCCGCCGCTCGCGTCGCCAACACGGCGCTGGGCGCGATCTCGTTTCTGGCACTGGAGGCGATCGGCGGCACGATCACGTTGAACTACGGCGTGACCAATGCGACCGCGGCGATCCTGGTGGCGAGCATCATCATCTTCTGTTGCGGGCTGCCGATCGCGTACCAAGCCGCCAAATGCGGCATCGACATCGACCTGCTGACCCGCGGCGCCGGCTTCGGCTATATCGGCTCGACGGTCACCTCGCTGATCTACGCGAGCTTCACCTTCATCTTCTTCGCGATCGAGGCGGTGATCCTGGCTTCGGCGCTGGACATGTGCTTCGGCATTCCGCGGCCGATCGGCTATCTGATCAGCGCCGTCGTGATCATCCCGCTGGTAACATATGGAATCACGCTGATCAGCCGCTTCCAGCTCTGGACGCAGCCGCTCTGGGTGGTGCTGCACATCCTGCCCTTTGCCGCCATCGCCTATGCGAGCCCGCATTCGTTCGCCGACTGGCAACAGTTCCCGGGCGAGCACGGCGATCCCGCCGGTCATCTCGATCTGGCGTTGTTCGGCACCGCAGCCGCCGTGGTGTTCTCGCTGGTCGCGCAGATCGGCGAGCAGGTCGACTTCCTGCGCTTCCTGCCGCGCGACCAGCGCACATCGAAGCGGTCGTGGTGGATCGCCCTGCTGTCGGCCGGCCCTGGCTGGATCGTGCTTGGTGCTCTCAAGCTGCTGGCTGGATCGTTCCTGGCGTTCTTTGCACTCAGTCACGGCGTGCCGGCCGAGCGGGCCGCCGAGCCGGCTCATATGTATCTCGAAGCCTTTCGCTACGTGCTGGCTCAGCCTGACCTCGCGCTGGCCTTGACCGGCACCTTCGTGATTCTGTCCCAGATCAAGATCAACGTCACCAACGCCTATGCCGGTTCGATCGCCTGGTCGAACTTCTTCTCGCGCCTGACCCACAGCCATCCCGGTCGCGTCGTGTGGCTGGTGTTCAATGTCGTGGTGGCGCTGCTCCTGATGGAGATCGGCGTCTACAAGGCGCTCGAACAGACGCTGGCGCTCTACTCCAACATCGCGATCTCCTGGGTCGGCGCACTGGTGGCCGATCTCGTCATCAACCGCCCGCTCGGCTTGCGACCGCAGCATATGGAATTCAAGCGCGCGCACCTCTACGATATCAATCCGGTCGGTGTCGGGGCGATGACGATCGCAACCATCGTCTCGATCTGCGCCTTCTACGGCCTGTTCGGTCCGACCGCAAAGGCGCTGTCGACCTTCGTTGCGCTTGGGGTTGCGCTGATAACGGCTCCCGCGATCGCCTATCTCACCGACGGCAAGTATTATCTGGCCCGCAAGCCGAAACGAAGCTGGCAGACCATCGAGCGGATCCAGTGCTGCATCTGCGAGCACCATTTCGAGCCGGAGGACACCACCTCCTGCCCCGCCTATGCCGGCCCGATCTGTTCGCTATGCTGCTCGCTCGATGCGCGCTGCCACGACCTGTGCAAGCCGCACGCGCGCGTGCAGGCTCAGCTCGCGGCCGCACTCGGCGGCATGCTGCCGGAACGGATCCTGGTGCGGATCAATTCGCAGCTCGGCCATTATCTCGGCGTGTTCGTGACTTCGGCCGGCCTCGTCGCGCTCACGCTCGGCATGATCTATCTGGAGACCTCCGCCGCGCAGCCGGCAGACAGGCAGGTCATCTCGGACGTCCTGTGGAAGGTCTTCTTCGCGCTCTCCATCATCATCGGCGTCGTCACGTGGCTGTTCGTGCTGGCACAGCAAAGCCGCCGTGCCGCGGAAGCCGAGACGCGACGGCAGACCCAGCTCCTGATCGCGGAGATCGAGGCCCATAAGCGCACCGATGCCGAGCTGCAGCGCGCCAAGGAGGTGGCCGAATCCGCCAATCTCGCCAAGAGCCGCTACGTGGTCGGGCTGAGCCACGAGCTGCGCTCGCCGCTCAATGCGATCTCCGGCTACGCGCAGCTTCTCGAGCAAGACGCCAGCCTGCCGCCCAAGCCCCGCGATCAGGTGCGCGTGGTCAGGCGTAGCGCCGACCATCTTTCCGGCCTGATCGACGGCATTCTCGATATCTCCAAGATCGAGGCCGGCCGGCTTTACCTCTCGCGAGACGAGGTGCGCCTGAGCGAATTCCTCGACCAGCTGGTCGGCATGTTCCGGCTGCAGGCCTCCGCCAAGGGCATCGATTTCGTGTTCAAGCGACCTGCCGTGCTGCCTGTCGTGGTCTATGCCGACGAAAAGCGGCTGCGGCAGATCCTGATCAACCTGCTGTCGAACGCGATCAAATTCACGCAAACCGGCAGCGTGCAGTTCGTCGTTCACTATCGCAGTCCCGTCGCGGAATTCGAGGTGATCGACACCGGCCCCGGCATCCAGCCGGACGACCTCGAGCGAATCTTTGCGCCGTTCGAGCGCGGTGCGCTCGGCGCCTCCCAGCCGCATACCGGCACCGGACTCGGGCTCACGATCAGCCGACTCCTGGCCGGCGTGATGGGCGGCGACATCAAAGTCACGAGCCAAGTGGGCATCGGCAGCACCTTCCGGGTCAAGATCCTGCTGTCGGAAGTCACCAACCCGACGCGGCACGCGCCGGTCAAGGCGCCCGTCTCCGGCTATCAGGGACCTCGGAAAACCATCCTCGTGACCGACGACGATCCCGTGCATCGCGATCTCCTGCGCGAGGTGCTGACGCCGCTCGGCTTCATCCTGCTCAGCGCGCCCGATGGCCCGGCGTGTCTTGCGCTTGCCCAGCACTGCCAGCCCGATCTCTTCATCCTCGACATCTCGATGCCCGGCATGGACGGCTGGACCGTCGCCGAGACCCTGCGCAACAGCGGCCATCATCATGCCCGCATCCTGATGACCTCGGCGAGCGCGCTGGAGGCGCACGGCCGGCCGCTGGCGCAGCCGTTCCACGACAGCTATCTGATGAAACCGATCGATATCCCGCGCCTGTTGGAAACGGTCCGGCAGTTGCTCAAGCTCGAATGGAGCTATGAGACCGACGCAATTGCCGTCCCGCATTGGCGGCCCGAAACGGGATCGCGGCCACCGCTGAAATATCTCGAAGAGCTGATCGGGCTCGGCCAGATCGGCTATATCCGGGCCATCCAGATCAAGCTCGACGAGATCGGCACCGAGCACCCGGAGCACGCCGATTTCGTGATGCAGATGCGCGCCCTGGTCGACCGTTTCGACCTCGATCAGTATATGGCAACCCTGAAGACCCTGCACGCCTATGAGCATTGACAGAAAACGCGACGTCGCGCTCGTGGTCGACGACTCGCCGGAGACCCTGCGGTTGTTGACCGACGCGCTCGACGGCATGGGCATGACCGTGATGGTGGCGCTCGACGGCGCGGGGGCGATGCGCATCGTCGACCAGATCACGCCCGACATCATCCTGCTCGACGCCGTCATGCCGGGCATGGACGGGTTCGAGACCTGCCGCAAGCTCAAGCGCGACGCAGGCTTGAGCAACGTGCCAGTGATCTTCATGACGGGGCTCGCCGACACCGAGCATATCGTGAAGGGACTTGACGCCGGCGGCGTCGACTACGTCACCAAGCCGATCGTGGTCCAGGAGATGCTGGCGCGCATCCGCGTGCACCTCGCGAATGCGCGCATGACACAGAGCGCGCGCGCCGCGCTCGACGTCTCCGGACGATTCCTGCTCGCCGTCGACCGAGACGGCCGGCTGATGTGGTCGACCCCTCAGGCGCAGAAGCTTCTGAACGACAGTTTTGGCACGAATGATACGCTGGTGTTGCCGGACTCATTGCGCCAATGGCTCGATCAGGCGCAAAAGGGCAAGGCCGTAGGCAAGGCTGCGGCTTCGATTCCGGCTCGCCCGGAACTCAAGCTCCATTACATGGGCAGCGCCGGCGCCAACGAGTTCCTGCTCAGGCTCTCCAAGGAATCGACCAGCGCGATGCCGGCCGAGTTCTCCAGCGAGTTCGGCCTGACCACCCGCGAGGGCGAGGTCTTGTCCTGGCTGTCCAAGGGCAAGACCAACCGCGACATCGCGCAAATCCTGGGACTTAGTCCGCGCACGGTCGACAAGCACCTTGAGCAGATCTACGCCAAGCTCGGTGTCGAGAACCGCACCGCGGCGGCAGCGATCGCGACCAGCGTGGCACGGCGGGAGACCTGAAGTTGTTATGTATGGGCGGCACGACAAGCGACGCTGTCGTCCCGGGCAAGCGAAGCGCAGACCCGGGACCCATACCGCGTGACGCAGCTGTAAGCTAAGATCGGTCGTTGCAGTCTTCGCGCAACAACATTCGCCGGTGGTAATGGATCTCCGCTTTCGCGGGGATGACGGCGGCATTTGGCGCAGCTGAAGAATGCCACTCGACGAGATTAACCATACACGAACGCCTTGTCGTCGAGATCGGTCGCAGGAATCTCGTCCTTCTCGGCCCAGTAATCCTGGCTGTGCTGCCATTCCGGCTTGTCGCCACGCTTGGGCAACAGATGCATGTTGCGCATCATGTAGCCAGGGTTGAAGTTCTCCGGATCGATCCAGGGCAAGAGCGGCATGTTGTGGTCCTCGGAGCGCAGCGCCGGCACCACCTTGCGAACGCCCATCCCCTTCATGTGCTTGAGCAGCCGGCAGACGAAGTCCGCCACCAGGTCCGTGCGCAAGGTCCAGCTGGCCCGGAAATAGCCGAACACCCAGGCCATGTTCGGCACGCCCGTGAACATCATGCCGCGATAGGTCACGGTATCCGCAAAATCGAGCGGCTTGCCGTCGATAGTGAAGGCAATGTCGCCGAGCATGCACAGGTTGAATCCGGTCGCGGTGATGACGATGTCGGCGTGCAGCTCGTCGCCGGACTTGAGCTTGATGCCGCTCTCGGTGAAACGTTCGATCTCGTCGGTCACGACAGAGGCCTTGCCGCTCTTGATGCCTTCGAACAGGTCGGCATCGGGAACGAAGGCAATGCGCTGCCGCCACGGCCGGTAGCTCGGCGTGAAATGCTTGGCCGCGTATTCGGGACCGAGGATCGCTGCGATCTGACCGACCAGCTCCTTCTTCACCTGCTCCGGCTCGGCGATGCAGCGCTTGGTGAACCAGTCCTGCTCGAACAGGATCTTGCGCCGCACGATCTCGTGGATCCATTCCTCCTTGACCTGGAGCCGGCGCAGCTCCTCGGCGAGCTCGATCGCATTGCGGCCGATCCGGAAATAGGTCGGCGATCGCTGCAGCATGGTGACGTGGGCGCATTGGCCGGCGATGGCCGGCAGGATCGTTGCCGCGGTCGCGCCGGAGCCGATCACGACCACCCGCTTGCCTTCGAGTTCGATGTCTTCAGGCCATCGCTGCGGATGCACGATGCGGCCCTTGAACTTGGCCATGTCAGGCCATTCCGGTGTGTAGCCTTCCGAATGGCGGTAATAGCCTTGGCACATCCAGAGGAAATTGGCGGTGAAGCGCACCGGCGTTTCGTCAGTCCCCTTCACCGCTTCGATCGTCCATAGATTGCTCGCGCTCGACCAACTCGCCGAGACGATCCTGTGCCCGTATCGGATGTGCGGGCCGAGATCGTTCTCCTGGATGACCTCGCCCATGTAGTTCATGATTTCCTGGGCCGTCGCGATCGGCGGCCCTACCCACGGCTTGAAGCTGTAGCCGAAGGTGTGCAGATCGCTGTCCGAGCGAATGCCGGGATAGCGATGCGTGCGCCAAGTTCCGCCGAAACTCTCCTGGCTCTCGAGAATGACGAAGCTGGTCTCAGGCAACTGTCTGGTCAGGTGATAGGCGCTGCCGATACCGGAGATACCAGCTCCGACGATCAGCACCTCGAAATGTTCGGTGGCGTGAGACGCCGACGCCTCCCGCATGGGCGCGATGACATTCATTCTTATTCGCCTTGAGCTTGATTTTTGGCTTGGTTTCCTCAGCCTTCAGGCTGGACCCGATTGCGCGTTCGGTCAACTGATCACCGCGCACGGTCCGACTATTCGATCCGCATCAATTTCCGTCGAGCGGCATGCCCCATTGCCGCGCGGTCTGCATGATCCAGTCCCGGTATAATGTCAGCGGCGTCACGCCGGTCAGTCCGCCACAGCCGTCGGTGACGTTTGGGCCGGTGGACCAGGAAATGACGCCGATCACGGCAGGCCCCGCTTGCTGCTGCTCGAACGCGGGTCCGCCGGAATCTCCGGTGCAGGCGCCGAGTCCGGGCTTCGTACCTTGTGTCACCGGATCGACCAGCCTGATCTGCAAGCTACCGGGTTTGCCCGTGGCGACGAGGGACGCCGTTCGAACCACGCCGCCGCTCTTGCCGTCGCCTCTGATCGTGACGCCGATGCCTGCGATGGCAAAGGCATTGCCGGCATCGAGCGGCAGCTGCGGGACGCCGAGCATCGCGGGCGAGCGATCCCTGGCCGGTACATCGAGCTCCAACAGCGCAACATCGGCGGTCGCACGATGCGCCAGAATCGATTGGATGTTGAAGGCGGGATGCACCGCGACGCGTCGGACCATCTTGAGCTGCGGCTTGCGCTCGCGATCATATTCCACGATGCGGTAGTCGGCACCGGGCTGTACGCAATGTCCGGCCGTCAGCACCAGCTTCGGCGCGATCAGCGTTCCGCTGCAGAAATTGCCGCGCGAGCCGACGATGGTCACGACTGAACGGCCGACGGCATCGTTCGAAGACGGCGCGCCGCCGACGATGGCAACGGCGGGCGAGATACTGAGCAGCAAGACGGCTGCGCTTCTGAGGACGAGCTTCATCGTATTCAGCCATAGCGTCTGGCGCCGATATCGCCAAGCAGTACGCTGCGTGCTAGCGATGTCGCTGCAGGACAATCGGCGAGGAAATGATGGTCGAGGCGGTGATTTTTGATTTTGGCGGGGTGCTGACGACTTCGCCCTTTGAGGCGTTCGCCCGGTTCGAACAGGAATGCGGCTATCCTGCCGACATCATCCGCAACACCAACGCCGCCAATCACCTGGAAAACGCCTGGGCGAAATTCGAACGCGCCGAGATCGATCTCGACGCCTTCGACCGCCTGTTCGCGGAGGAATCGCTCGCGCTCGGCGGCGCCGCGGTGCGCGGCAGGGAGGTGCTGCCGCTGCTTGCGGGCGACCTGCGCCCGGACATGGTCGAGGCGCTGATGCGCATCGGCGAGCAGTTCAAGACCGGCTGTATCACCAACAATCTGCCGGCCAATGCGATCGGCAGCCAGGCCGGGCGCTCGCTCTATGTCGCCGAGGTGATGGCGCTGTTCGACCATGTGATCGAGTCCGCCAAGATCGGGCTGCGCAAACCCGATCCGCGCATCTACCAGATGATGACCGAGGCGCTCGGGGTTCGTCCCGAACGCTGCGTCTATCTCGACGATCTCGGCGTCAATCTGAAGCCCGCTCGCGAGATGGGGATGACCACGATCAAGGTTACGAGCGCGGCTCAGGCGATCGCAGAGCTCGAGACCGCAACGGGGATGAAGCTGAGCTAGTCCTGCGTTATTGTGAGCGAACCAAAGCAATCCAGCGTCACACAAAGAGGCTGGATTGCGTCGGCGCATGCGCGCCTCGCAACGACGAAGGGTTAATAGTTGCTCTGCTTCGCCCGCTCCGGAAACGCGGCCGCGAGCGAGGCGCTATCCGCATTCAGCACGCCGCGCTCGGTGATGAGGCCGGTCACCAGCCGCGCCGGCGTCACGTCGAAACCGTAATTCGCCACGGGCGATCCCGGCGGCACGATGCGCACGGTCTCGATCCGCCCGTCGGCGGTTCGGCCGGTCATATCGGTCACCTCGCTGGCGCTGCGCTGCTCGATCGGGATCTGCCGGCCGTCGGCCACCGCGAAGTCGATGGTCGGCGACGGCAGCGCGACATAGAACGGCACGCCGTTGTCGTGCGCCGCCAGCGCTTTCAGATAAGTGCCGATCTTGTTGCAGACGTCGCCATTGGCGGCAACGCGGTCGGTGCCGACGATCACAAGATCGACCATGCCGTGCTGCATCAGGTGCCCGCCGGTATTATCCGGAATGACGGTGTGCGCGACGCCATGATGGCCGAGCTCCCACGCGGTCAGCGAGGCGCCCTGGTTACGTGGCCTGGTCTCGTCGACCCAGACATGGATCGGAATGCCACGATCAGCAGCGAGGTAGATGGGGGCGGTCGCCGTACCCCAGTCCACGGTCGCGAGCCAGCCGGCATTGCAGTGGGTCAGTACATTGACCGGCTCGCCCGGCTTCTTTTGCGCGGCAATCGCCTCGATCACCTCCAAGCCGTGCTGCGCGATGCCCTGATTGATGACGACATCCTCGCCGGCGATATCGACAGCACGGGAATAGGCGGCGCCTTGCCGCTCCGACGGCGCCAGCCGGCGCAGCATCGCGGCCATGGTGTCGAGCGCCCATTTCAGGTTGATCGCGGTCGGCCGCGTCGCCAGCAGCATCTGGTAGGCACGGTCGATCGCCTGGTCGGAGCGGTCGTCACGCATGGCGAGCGCCATGCCGAAGGCGGCCGTAGCGCCGATCAGCGGCGCCCCACGCACCAGCATCGTGCGGATCGCCTCCGCGGCTTCCTCGCAGGTGGTCAGCTTAGCAACGACGAATTCATGCGGCAGCCGGCGCTGGTCGATGGCGGCGACCGACCAGCCGTCGGCGTCGAGCCAGATACTGCGGTAATGCCTGCCGTCGACCTTCATCCGCGCGTCCTCCTCTCAGGGCTGGCTCCGCAACACCCGTCCTGCCACTGCATCGAGCTTCTTGAGCAGTTCAGGATCGCGGGCCTCCGGCGCCGTGATCAGCGCCGCATCGAGCGCCCGGTCCGAGCCGATCGGACAGGCCTCATGTTCGCGCGGGAATTCCTGCGCGAGCCGGGCAACGAGAGCCTTGGCCTTCTCCGCATTCGTCGTCAATACGCGGATGATGTCCTGCACGGTCACTGCGTCGTGGTCCGGATGCCAGCAGTCGAAATCCGTGACCATCGCCACGGTCGCGTAGCAGATCTCGGCTTCGCGCGCGAGCTTCGCCTCCGGCATGTTGGTCATGCCGATCACGGAATAGCCAAGCTGCTTGTAGGTCATGCTCTCGGCATAGGTCGAGAATTGTGGACCTTCCATGCAGACATAGGTGCCGCCGCGCCCGATCGGAATGCCTTCCGCTTCCGCCGCTGCGGCCAGATGGATGCGCAATCGCGGCGACACCGGATGCGCCATCGACACATGGGCGACGCAGCCCTTGCCGAAGAAGGAGCTCTCGCGCTTGTAGGTCCGATCGACGAACTGATCCACCAGCACGAATGTGCCGGGCGGCAGATCCTCCTTGAACGATCCGCACGCCGACAGCGACACCAGATCGGTCACGCCGGCCCGCTTCAGGACGTCGATGTTGGCCCGATAATTAATGTCCGAGGGCGAGAGCCGATGGCCCTTGTCATGGCGCGGCAGGAAGACGATCGGCAGGCCGGCGATCACGCCTCGGCGCAACGGCGCAGAGGGCTCGCCCCAAGGGCTGGCGATCACCTCGTCACGTGCATTCTCAAGTCCCGGGAGATCATAAATCCCGGACCCGCCGATAATGCCGAGAACTGACTTTGTCATGCTCACCCCATCTCACGTCCGGGGATAAGCTATGCCAGCTTTGATCGGATTTGAGAACCGGCGGCGAGAGGTCCACCCGAAGATGTGACCCTCGTGAGCGCATCAGACAGCGGTGGCGGCCTGCAACTGGCCTGAGACCAGCCGCTCCAAAGTTGCGATCGACTGGAAGTTCTCCGGCGTGATCTGCTCTTGCGGAATGGTGAAGTCGAACTCGGCCTCGACCGCAAGCATCAGGTTGACCATGTCCATCGAGGTGAGCCCGGCGTCGACCAGCAGCACTTCGGGGGAGAGTTCGGCCGAAATGGAGTTCTGCGCGAGAATCCCGCGCACCAACGCCACGATCCTGCTGCGAACATCGGTTTCCGCCCCTTGCATATACGCCCTCTCAACTCTCACAATTTCCGAAAATCTATCGCGGTATGCCCACCCGAAAATAACGCGACCATGTTGTAAAATCAGCCGCGCGCGTGGCGGCTTTCTCTCGCATTTGATCTTAAGGCTAACATCTTGGTGACAATTTGCCGAAGCGAAAGAACCGGAAGTTAACCGCCGCGCCCGGATTAGATCGTGTTTACCCTGAATTTCGTCGACGTATTTGAATCAAATCCATACGCTGACGAGCAACAATGAGCGGTCCGAGTATCGGCTTGGCGTCCCCGCGGATGCCGGCGCTGAGCTCCAGTGCCGGCAATCGGAGGCCAGATCGGGTCATGAACGTCCAGGATACCGCACTTCATCACCCCACGCCGAGTGACGGCGGACATCTGTTGCACGATCGCGGCTCGTTGTTCCTGCAACGGATGTCGGCGGTTGCCGCACAGGCCGCGGCGGAAGCGGACGAGGTCGATCGGCAGGGGCGCTTTCCCAAGGCTGCGATCGATGCCGCGCGCCAGCAGAAGCTCCTGGGAATGCAGATCCCGGTCGAGTTCGGCGGCTTCGGCGCTTCGGTGCAGGATATCGCCGAGGTCTGCTACACGCTCGGCCGCGCCTGCGCTTCCACCGCAATGATCTTCGCGATGCATCAGACCAAGGTGGCGTGCCTGGTTCGGCACGGCCGTGGCAGCCCTTACATGGAAGCCCTGATGCGGCGTGTCGCCTCCGAACAGCTCCTGCTGGCGTCCTCGACCACCGAGGGCCAGAATGGCGGCAACATCCGCGCCAGCGCCGCTGCGATCAGCCGCAGCGGCGACGAGATTAGCCTGCTCCGCGACGCCACGGTAATCTCCTACGGCGCGGAAGCCGACGGACTGGTCACGATTGCGCGGCGCGCCGATGATGCTGCCGCATCCGACCAGGTGCTGCTGGCCCTGACCCGGGACGATTATTCGCTGAAGTCGACACTCGGCTGGGAAACGCTCGGCATGCGCGGCACCTGCTCGACCGGCTTCGAACTGAAGGTGCATTGCCCCGCGGATCGCATGTTCGCCGAACCTTATGACCGCATTCACACCCAGACCATGACGCCGTTCGCGCATTTGACCTGGTCTTCGGCCTGGGCCGGAGTCGCGGCCGCTGCCGTCCAGCGCGCCCAACGCTTCATCCGCAAGGCGGCACGCAGCGCCGGCGGCCAGACGCCGCCCGCCGTAGCGCATTTCACCGCCGCCAGGATGTCGCTTGCCAAGCTGCGCGCGTTGATCGCGACCAATATGGATGCCTTCATGGCCCGCGAACATGACGAGCGCGCACTGACCTCACTGGACTTCCAGTCCTCGATCACCCTGCTCAAGGTCGAGACCTCCGAACTCGCGGTCGAGACCGTGATGCGGGCAATGCGCGCCTGCGGCCTGTCCGGCTATCGCAATGACGGCGAATTCACGATCGGGCGCCACCTGCGTGACGTGCTGTCTGCACCGATCATGATCAACAACGACCGCATCCTCGCCAACGTCGCGACATCGAGCCTGATGAGCGCCATTCCCACCTCGCTGCACGACTGACGATTCCCATTTCAAGCCCGATCTTTGCATTAGGACCTTTTAAGATGACCATCCCTGTCCTGCGGCAATCGCCAGAAGTTACGCCGCAGCCGGCTGATCCGTTGGATCACCTCGCCGATAAGCTGTTCCACCGGATGGGCGCTGATGGCGTCTATGCGCGGACTGCGCTCTATGAGGATGTGGTCGAACGTCTGGCCGCACTGATCACACGCCACCGCGAACCCGGCACCGAGGTGATGCGCTTCCCGCCGGTGATGAGCCGCGCGCAATTGGAGAAATCCGGCTACCTCAAGAGCTTTCCCAATCTGCTCGGTTGCGTCTGCGGCCTGCACGGCACCGAGCGCGACATCAATGCCGCCGTCAGCCGCTTCGAGGCAGGCGGCGACTGGACCACGTCGTTGTCGCCGGCCGACCTCGTGCTCTCGCCGGCCGCTTGCTATCCGGTCTATCCGATCGCTGCGAGCCGCGGCCCGCTCCCCGAGAACGGCCTTCGCTTCGATGTCGCAGCCGACTGCTTCCGCCGCGAGCCGTCGCGGCACCTCGACCGGCTGCAGTCGTTCCGAATGCGCGAATATGTCTGCATCGGCACTCCCGACGATGTCTCCGGCTTCCGCGAGCGCTGGATGGTCCGCGCGCAGGCGATCGCCCGCGATCTCGGCCTGCCCTTCCAAGTCGATCAGGCCAGCGATCCCTTCTTCGGCCGTGTCGGCCAGATGAAGGCGGTGAGCCAGAAGCAGCAATCGCTGAAATTCGAACTGCTGGTGCCGCTGCGCTCCGAAGCGCAGCCGACCGCCTGTATGAGCTTCAACTACCATCGTGATCATTTCGGCACGACCTGGGGTATTTCGGATGCAAACGGCGAGCCCGCGCATACAGGCTGTGTGGCGTTCGGAATGGACCGTCTGGCGGTTGCGATGTTCCACATTCACGGCACCGACCTCAGCCGGTGGCCGTCTGACATCCGCGAGATGTTAGGTCTGGAGCCGCAGACGACGAGTACGGACTGACATTCGCCGACGCAATGCTCGCAATACAGTCGTTGGCGCGGCCGCCAGATGAGTTCGCTGAAACCCACGATCCGCTGCCGGGAGATCACGCCGGCCGATCTCGAAGCGGTCGCGGATCTGCTCACGCGGGGCTTCTCCGGACGACGGCGCAGCTACTGGCTGGAGGGCCTGCATCGCCAGGCTGCGCGTGAGATCCCGGCGGGCTATCCGCGCTTCGGCTATATGCTGGACCACGACGGCACGCCGGTCGGCGCGCTGCTCTTGATCTACTCCGAACGCAAATCCCAGGCGCAGCCGCAAATCTGGTGCAACCTGTCGAGCTGGTACGTCGCGCCTGCGTTCCGCAACTATGCGCCGATGCTGACCAAGATCGCACAGCGGCTTGGTCACGTCAGCTACGTCAATATCAGCGCCGCGCGCACGACCTGGCCGATCATCGAGGCGCAGGGCTTTCGCGCCTATTGCAAAGGGCTTTTCCTTTCGGTCCCGGCCTTGTCGCCCACGGGACGAGGGGCGCGCGTCGAGATCGTGAGCAGCGATTCCGCCATGATTGACGGCCTGCCCGCCGATGAGGCGGCACTTCTGCTCCGGCACGCGCGATACCGGTGCCTGAGCATAGTGGTTCGCTCCGAGCGCGGCACGATTCCGTTCGTGTTGCAGCCGGCCAGGATGCGCCGCGGCTTGATTCCTCTGCCGGCCATGCAGCTGGTTTATTGTCGCGATGTCGCTGACTACGCGGCCTGTGCCGGTGCCATCGGCCGGTTCCTGGCCAAGCGCGCAAAGATCGCGGTCCTGATCGATGCCAATGGTCCCCTGCTCGGATTGGTCGGCCTCTACACCGAGCGGCGCGGCCGGAAATATTTCAAGGGACCACGTCGCCCGCGGTTGGGCGACCTCAGCGATACCGAACTGGTCGTGTATGGGCCGTGACCCTACGCAGCAAGCTTCGTTCCATGCGCGTGGTCCCAGTACAGCTTGCGCGCCCGGCTGTAGATCGGCCCGATCGAAAGGCTCCGGTCGTCGATCCGGATCACAGGAGCCACTTTGGCGAAATTGCCGGCCGAGAAGATCTCATCGGCCTGGAGAAAGTCCTCATAGCGCAGCGTCGTCTCGACCACAGCCACACCGTCGCTGCGCAACAGCTCGATGATCCGCTGCCGGGTGATGCCGTTGAGGAACGTGCCGTTTGGCGCAGGCGTATACACCACGCCGTCCTTGACCATGAACACGTTGGCGTTGCCGAACTCCGCGACGTTGCCGAGCAGATCCAGCATCAGACAATTGTTGAAGCCCCGAGAGGCGGCATCTAGCAGCGCCCGTGAATTGTTCGGATACAGGCACGCCGCCTTGGCGTCAACCGGCGCGCATTCGGACGTCGGGCGGCGGAAAGGTGAGAGCGTGATGGCGTTACCGGTCGGCTGCGGCATCGGCGCCTCATAGATGCAGAGACACCAATTGGTGGTCTCGGGATCGAACAGCACACCACCGCCGGCGCCGTGCTGTGCCCAATACATCGGCCTGATATACAGTTCGGCATTGGGGCTGAACCGGGCGATACCTTCGCGCGCGAGCCCGATCCAGCTTTCGACATCGATCACCGGCTTGAGCCGGAAATTGGTTGCGGACTGATTGACCCGGGCGCAATGGCGATCGATATCCGGCGTCACGCCTTCGAAGGCCCGCGCACCGTCGAACACGGTGGAGGCAAGCCACGTCGCGTGCGTCCGCACGCCCATGATCGGGGCATTGCCCTCGTGCCATTCTCCTTCAAAGAAGGTCCAGGTTTGCGAATAGCTGACCGGCTTGACGATGTGGCTCATGATGGCTCCTCGCAAAGAGGTTTGACGCGCTTTCCATCACTTCTCGCGCGAATGTTTTAACGATTTGCTTGTCTAGCCTGCGTGGCTCACGATCGATTCACGGTTGACCGGCAGAATGGATGCGGACTCTTCTTCACCGGATCCGCCATGCCTCTCGATCCCCGTGCTCAGCGCCTGCTCACAATGATGGCTGCTGGCTCCCCCGCCACGCGGCAGCGGACATCGGCTGACGAGCGCAGGCAGTCGCTGGCCAAGCTGATGCAGTTCGCACGCGCCGATCTCGACCGCGTGACCACGGTAGACGGCACACTGCCAGGTCCCGTCAGCCAGCTTTGCTATCGGCTCTATACGCCGGCCGATCGGGTGGATGAGCCCCTTCCCGGCTTCGTCTTCTTTCATGGCGGCGGCATGGTGGCAGGCAGCATCGAGACCCATCACCGGTTCTCTGCGGCGCTCGCGCTTGCAATCGGCTGCCGGTTGATTTCGATCGACTATCGCCTGGCTCCCGAACACAAATTCCCTGCGGCCATCGAGGATGCGATCGCCGCCACCGCGTTCATCTGGCGCAACGCTGCTTCGCTCGGAATCGATGCCCGCCGCTTGGTGGTCGGGGGCGATTCCGCTGGCGCCGCGCTTGCCGCTGTCGTCTGCCAGCAGGCGCGACAAACCGCGGCTGTCTCCATTGCGGCGCAGTGTCTGATCTGCCCTGTGCTCGACTTCGCCGGCGCGTCAGCCTCGCGCGCCGCCTTCGCCGAAGGCTATCTGATCGACCGGACAACCCTGCAATCCGATCTTTCGGATTACCTGCCGGCTGGCGCAGATCTTGCCGATCCCAGGATATCGCCGCTGCGCGCCGCTGACGTTGCCGGCCTGCCGCCGGCGATCATCCACACCGCCGAGTTCGACCCGATGCGCGACGAAGGCAATGCCTATGCGCAGCGGCTGACGTCTGCGGGCGTTGCCGTCGCGCATGTGTGCCATGACGGTATGGTCCACAATTTCCATGCGATGGGCGCACTGCTGCCGCAGGCACAGGCTGCGCTGACCCAACTCGGAGAGCAGGTCAGGCAGCTGCAGGGAATACCGCCGATGAATTGATTAGGTTTCGGCGGGAGTCCCTCGGCGAACGTGGCGCCGCGCTGGAGTTTGTTAGGGTTATTTTGTCGTTGTTGTCGCGAATTATTGTCCGCTTCACTCCTCGCCTCTACCAAGGCAAGAAGCGCGGATTGCATCTCGGCGGCCTATGCAACGCGCGAAGCGGAGTTCGACGATGCGCAGCGAGACCATTGCCATTCACGCCGGCTACGAGGCCGACCCGACCACCAAGGCGGTTGCCGTTCCGATCTACCAGACCGCGGCCTACGCCTTCGATAGCGCCGACCATGGCGCCGCGCTGTTCAATCTCGAAGCCGAGGGGTATCGCTACAGCCGGATCTCCAATCCGACCACAGCGGTGCTCGAGAAGCGCGTCAGCGAACTGGAAGGCGGCGTCGGCGCACTCGCCGTCGGGACCGGCCAGGCGGCGCTGCATTTTGCCTTCGTCAACCTTGCCGACCATGGTGGCAACATCGTCTCCGTGCCTCAGCTCTATGGCACCACGCACACGCTGCTGGGCCACATTCTGCCGCGCCAGGGCATCGTCGGACGTTTCGCGGAAAGCGATCAGCCCGATGCGATCGAACGGCTCATTGATGAAAATACCAAGGCGGTGTTTGCGGAGACGATCGGCAATCCGGCCGGCAATGTCTGCGACATCGAGGCCCTCGCCAGGGTCGCTCACCGCAACGGCGTGCCGTTGATCGTCGACAACACCGTGGCGACGCCGATCCTTCTGAAGCCGTTCGATTACGGCGCCGATATCGCCGTTCATTCATTGACCAAATTTCTGGGCGGCCACGGCACCACCCTCGGCGGCATGCTCGTCGACAGCGGCAATTTCCCCTGGAAGCAGCACGCCGACCGCTTTCCCGCCTTCAGCCAACCCGACGCGTCCTATCATGGGCTGGTTTACACCGATCATTTCGGCAGAAGCGCCTTCATCCAGCGGGCGCGCAGCGTCTATCAGCGCACGATGGGCGCGGTGCTGTCGCCGTTCAACGCCTTCCTGCTGCTGCAGGGCATCGAGACGGTGGCGCTGCGGATGGAGCGCCATGTCGAGAATGCGCAGAAAGTCGCCGAATTCCTGCGTGACGATCCGCGCGTCGCGTGGGTGAACTACGCGGGATTCCCGGATAGTCCCTATTATCCGCTCGTGCAGAAATATCTCGGCGGCAGGGCATCGTCGCTGTTCACGTTCGGCATCAAGGGCGGCCTCGAAGCGGGCAAGGTCTTCTACGACTCGTTGAAACTGATTACACGCCTCGTCAATATCGGCGATGCCAAGTCGCTGGCGTGCCACCCGGCGTCGACCACGCACCGGCAGATGTCGGCTGAGGAGCAGCGCAAAGCCGGCGTGTTGCCGGAAACCATCCGGCTGTCGATCGGCATCGAGCACATCAGCGACATCATCGAGGACCTCGACCAGGCGCTGGGCCAAGCGGCTTCACAACAGGCCCGACCGGCGGCGGCTGAATAGCGCAAGGCCATGACGCTGCTGTTCGACCGGCACCGCTCGATCGCAGGCTCCACAGCTGCGCCTGCCAGCGCCGATGGCGACGGGCGTTCAGGCGAGCCGGTCGAACTGACGATCGGGCTGATCAACAACATGCCGGACGGCGCGTTGAAGGCGACCGAGCGGCAGTTTGTGCGGCTGCTCGAGACCGCCGCCCCGCCACGCGTGCGAATCCGGTTCCGCTGCTTCGCCTTGCCCTCGATTGCCCGCTCCCCGGCCGCGCAGACGCATATCGCAGGCACCTATGCCGACATCGCCGATCTCGATGGAGCGCAGATGGATGGGCTCATCGTGACCGGCGCGGAACCGATCGCGGACGACCTGCGTGAGGAGCCTTATTGGCAGGAGCTTGCGGCGGTCGTCGATTGGGCGAAGACAAATACGCGCTCGACCATCTGGTCCTGCCTCGCCGCCCATGCCGCCGTGCTGCATCTCGACGGCATCGCGCGGCGGCCGCTCGGCGCCAAGTGTTCGGGCGTCTATGACTGCGCCAAGGTGGCCGAAGACCAGATGACGCAGAATATACGGTCGGCGCTCAAGGTCTCGCATTCTCGCCTCAACGCGGTGGACGAGCAGGATCTCGTGCATTGCGGCTATCGGGTCCTGACGCGATCGGACCAGGTCGGCGTCGACGTTTTCGTGCGCGACATGCCGAGCCGCTTCATTTTCTTCCAAGGCCATCCTGAATACGATGCGCTGTCGCTGCAGCGGGAATATATGCGCGACATCGCGCGCTATCTTTCGGGGGAGCGCGACGACTACCCGAACATTCCCGCATCCTATTTCGATACGGCGACGGAGGAGGTGCTGAGGCGCTTCGAATTCCGGGCACGGGCGAGGCGCGACCCCACCCTCGCCGCAGAGCTGCCGGGGCTGAAGCTGCGCACTGACCTTGCCGCCGGAACGGCCGCGACACTGCTCCTGAAGAACTGGATCGATCTCCTCGTCCAGTCCGCATCGACAGCGGGGCCGTGAGGCAGTCCGCCTCTCAGGAACACTCCACACCTGCTCGGACATCCACATCAGCGATCACCGAGCGAGGCCAGCGCCGCATTGCCGCCCGCCGCCGCCGTGTTGATGGTCAGTGTCTGCTCAGTGGCAAAGCGCGCCAGATAATGCGGGCCGCCGGCCTTCGGCCCGGTGCCCGACAGGCCACAGCCCCCGAACGGCTGTACGCCGACCACAGCACCGATCATGTTGCGATTGACGTAGACGTTGCCGATCGGTAGCTGCGACACTTTCTCGATCATCTCGCCGATGCGCGAATGCAAGCCGAAAGTCAGGCCATAGCCCGACCGCTTGATCGCTTCCAGCACCTGATCCAGTTGGTCGGCGCGATAGCGGACGACGTGCAGCACCGGCCCGAACACTTCCTTGCCCAGGTCCTCGACACGACGCAGCTCGAACACATGCGGCGCGACGAACGAGCCGCGCGACGGCGCCACGCCTGCATAATGCACCCGCGCCGTCGCCTTCATGCGCGCGATGTGCTCCTCGAGCCGCGCCTTGGCCTCGGCATCGATCACCGGGCCGATGTGGGTCGCGACATCGCGGGGATCGCCGATCGCAAGCTCGCGCGCCGCGCCTATGATCATCTCGATAACGACATCGGCGACGTCATCCTGCAGGCAGAGCAGCCGCAGCGCCGAGCAGCGCTGCCCGGCAGAACGAAACGCCGAGGTCAGCACGTCATCGGCGACCTGCTCGGGCAGCGCGGTGGAATCGACCAGCATCGCATTGATGCCGCCGGTCTCCGCGATCAGCGGCAGGATCGGTCCCTCACGATAAGCGAGGGCGATATTGATCGCACGCGCGGTTTCATAGGAGCCGGTGAACACGACGCCCGCTATCGCCGGATGCGCGACCAGCTGCGCGCCGATCGTGCCATCGCCCGGAACCAGTTGCAGCGCGGTGGGCGCGATGCCGGCCGCGTGCATGATCTGCACGGCTTCGGCTGCGATCAGCGGTGTCTGCTCGGCCGGCTTGGCAACGATTGTATTGGCCGCCATCAGCGCCGCAGCGATCTGGCCGATGAAGATCGCGAGCGGAAAATTCCACGGCGAGATCGCAACGAACACGCCGCGGGGGCGCAGCGACAGCCTATTCGCCTCGCCGGTCGGCCCCGGCAGATCGAGCTCCACGCTGAACAGCTTCTCGCCTTCGGCCGCATAGTAGCGGCAGAAATCGGCCGCCTCGCGGACCTCCGCAATTGCATCATCGAGGGTCTTACCGGCTTCGACCGCAAGCAAATGAATCAGCCGCGCGCGCCGCGCTTCGATCAGATCCGCGGCTTGCCGCAACGCTTGAGCGCGCTGCCCAGCGGGAATCCGACTCCATGCATCAAAGCCGACCACGGCCGCAGCGACGGCGCGATCGGCAATCGCGGCGTCAGCCTCCACGACCGTCCCGGCGGCCACCGCCGGATCGAACGGGCTCGCGACCATGCGCGGGGCGCCGGGCTCGCTCCGTCCATCGATAATAGCCGCCGCGTTTGCCGGCGTTCCTCCCGCACGCGCGACTTCGGCCCGCAAGGCTGCGAGCGAGCCGTGATGGCCGAGCTCCACACCTTGCGAGTTTCGGCGCTCGGGCTCGTAGAGATCGCGTGGCCGCGGGATGGTCGGATGCCGCGCGGCCCCCGCATTGCCGATGATCTCAGCCTCGCTGGCTACGAGCTGGTCGATCGGAATGTTCGGATCGGCGGCAACCGAAACGAATGACGAGTTCGCGCCGTTCTCGAGCAGCCGACGCACCAGATAGGCCAGGAGATCGCGATGCTTGCCGACCGGCGCATAGGTGCGGCAGGCGATGGCCGGGTGCAGCTCGCGCAGCGTCGCATAGAGTGCCTCGCCCATGCCGTGCAGCCGCTGGAATTCGTAGCCCGCGCCGTCGCCCGCGGCGTGAACAATATGCGCAACCGTCATCGCGTTGTGGGTGGCGAATTGCGGAAAAATGCGCGCACGCATGGCAAGCATCTGGCGCGCGCAGGCGAGATAGTTCAGGTCGGTCATCGCCTTGCGGGTGAACACCGGATAGTCGTCCAGCCCGCGCTCCTGCGCGCGCTTGATCTCGGTGTCCCAATAAGCGCCCTTGACCAGCCGCACCATGAAGCGCCGCCTCTGCCCTTCGGCGAGGCCGGCGATGAAGCCGATCACCTTCTCGGCGCGCTTCTGATAGGCCTGGATGGCAAGCCCAAAGCCATCCCAGCCGGCGAGCGACGGATCGGCGACAACGCGCACGATCACCGCCATGGATAGATCCAGCCGGTCCGCCTCCTCGGCATCGACGGTGAAATTCAGGTCGTATGCCTTGGCCCCTCGTGCGAGCTCGATCACGACAGGCACGATCTCGCGCAAGACGCGCTCGCGCGACATCTCCTCATAACGCGGATGCAGTGCCGACAGCTTCACCGAAATGCCCGGCCGGTCCGGCAGTTTCGCATTGCCGGCCGCCTGCCCGATGGCCGCGATCGCCGCCGCATAAGAATGCCGATAACGCTCGGCATCGGCGGCGGTGCGGGCGCCCTCGCCCAGCATGTCGAAAGAATAGCGGAAAAGGCGGCCGCTGCTTGAATTGGCGCGATCGAGCGCCTGCTCGATGGTCTCGCCGAGCACGAAATGGCTGCCGAGCAGCCGCATCGCCTGGCGCGCGGCGGTGCGCACGGTCGGCAATCCCAATCGCCGCGCCAGATTGGCCACCACGCTTTCCGGCGTGTCGCCCGGTGCGATCACGCGGGCCGCAAGGCCCAGCGCCCAGGCGGAGGCTGCAACCAGCGGCGTGTGCGACTTCACCTCGTGATGCAGGAAGTCGCCGTGCCCGAGCTTGTCCTCGATCAGCCGATCGGCGGTCGCATCGCCCGGCACCCGCAACAGCGCCTCGGCGAGCACCATCAGCGCCAGGCCCTCATCGGTCGAGAGCGCGTATTCCTGCAGGAAATCGTCGATGCCGCCGAACCGCGATGCCTTGGTGCGGATGCCCTCGATCAGGCGGCGGGCGGTGGCTTTCACCCGCGGCAGGTCCGACCGATCCTGGGTACGCAGGAGGCGCTCGGCGATGGCGACATCGTCCTCCGCATAAGGCGGCGAAAAGACCGGTTCGGTTATCGGCGCTGGGTCCATTCCATCGGCTCAAATCTTGTCGCGAACGCGCGCGTCTGTTCTGATACATTGAGACGACGGGAACCTTTTGCAAGGACACGATGGCCAAACGCACCGGCAGCGCCGACCTTCCGCTCCACTCCGGGCGCGTCCCCGCCTGGCTTGGCGTAAGGATGGCCTCACTCGGCGCCATCATCACTCAGGCGATCGTGCATCATTACGGACGCGACGACTTCCTGGCCCGGCTGTCGCATCCGTTCTGGTTCCAGTCGTTCGGCGCCGTGATGGGCATGGATTGGCACTCATCGGGCATCACCACCAGCGTGATCGGCGCGTTGAAGCGCGGGCTGAAGCCGCTGCAAGGCGAGCTCGGCATTTACGTGTGCGGCGGCCGGGGCGAGCATTCGCGCAAGACGCCGGACGAGCTGACGGGCTGGAGCGAACAGCTCGGCCTCGATGGTGAGGATCTGGTCCGCACCAGCCGGCTGGTCGCCAAGGTCGACAGCGCCGCGGTGCAGGACGGCTTCGATCTCTATCTGCACGGCTTCTTCTTGGCCGCCGACGGCAAATGGTGCGTCGTGCAGCAGGGCATGAACGGCGACAAGCGCCAGGCCCGCCGCTACCATTGGCATTCGGAGGCGCTGAGAAGCTTCGTCGATGCCCCGCATAGCGCCATCGATGGGCCGAGCCAGGGCGAGATCGTCAACCTGACCGATCACCGCGCCGAACCGTCACGCATCGCCCAGCTCGATCTGCTGGCCGAGCTCGGCCCCGACCGCATCGTCGGCGAATTCGAGCGGATGAACGCAGCGCCGCCGGCGCAAGGCGTGCTGCCGCATCTGGTGATGCCCGCCCATCACGACGTCCGCCCCAAGGACGTATTCGCGCGGCGCCTCCACGGCACGCTGGCCGCCGCCGCCGAGCGCGGGCCGGCGGATTTCCCCGAACTGCTGCTGACGCCCGGGGTCGGCGCCCGCACCGTGCGTTCGCTCGCCATGGTCGCCGAAGTCGTGCACGGCGCGCCCTATCGCTTCACCGATCCGGCGCGCTTCTCGCTCGCCCATGGCGGCAAGGACCGCCATCCCTATCCGGTGCCGATCAAGGTCTATGACGAAACCATCCGGGTGCTGAAGTCGGCGGTCACGAACGCCAAGCTCGGCCGCGACGAGACGCTGGGTGCGCTGAAGCGGCTCGACGATCAGGCGCGCCGGCTGGAGCGCACCGCGACCGGCCCAAGCCTCGACGCCTTCATCGCCACCGAGCGCGCCGCCTCGCCCCAACTGGACGGCCGCTCCGTATTCGGCTGGGAGCGCGACCTTGTCGCCGCCGCCAAGCAGAAGCTGCGTTAAGCGATGCCGGCGCGCAGCGCGGGCGTACTTGCCTATCGTATGACCTCCGGGGCGCTCGAGGTGCTCCTGGTGCATCCCGGCGGGCCGTTCTGGCACTACAAGGATCTTGGCGCCTGGTCGATTCCGAAGGGCGAATATGCCGCCGATGAACCGGCCGAGGCCGCCGCACGGCGGGAGTTCGCCGAAGAGCTCGGGACTGAGCTCAGCGTCCCGCTGCTCCCGCTCGGCGAGATCAAGCAGCGCGGCGGCAAGATCGTCGTGGCCTTCGCTGCCCAGACCGACCTCGATACCACTGCGATCAGCAGCAACCAGTTCGAGATGGAGTGGCCGCCGCGAAGCGGCCGCATGCAGAGCTTTCCGGAAGTCGATCGTGCGACGTGGTTCGACCTCGCGGAGGCCCGCGAGCGCATCAATCCTGCGCAAGCTGCATTGCTGGACCGGCTGATCGAGATGACAACGATGTGACACGGTACTCATTGCGCTGCAGGCAGCGCGCGGCAGTTCCGAATTGCGAAACCAAGGCGAACTACACGCAGTAACACTGCGCTGCCCTGTGTCTTTTCCGCGCAGTCACGCGACATTGTCCGATTTCATCGCGCGCCGAAATTCACTTTGCTCGCGAATGCGACTATATCGGCGCAGTCGCTTGCGCGGAGGCTTTCGGGCCGTCGCGACCGAACCAGGCGATCGCAGTCAGGATCGTGTTGCAAGTGAAACTCGAGAGGATAGATCAGATCGATCGCATCGATCTGACGATCGTGCCGGCCAGTCTCAACAGACAATGCAGGTCGCTGATCGAGAGCTACCATCGCGTTCACGGCTACGCCGCGCTGGCTGATCTGTTGTGGAAGTCCGGCCTTGGTCCTTTCATAGAGAGCCAGAGCGAGCTGCGGCAGCTGCTGAAGCAGGCCTCGATGTCGCGGAGCGCCAAACGCGCCAATGACGGTTTCGTCCAGATCGCGACCACCATCCTCGCGCTCGAGATCCTGGCTTCGGGCTTCGCCGGCTGGGCCGGCCTCTATCCTGAAGCCGCGCTGATCGCGCACATGCTGCTGAAGCCGTTGCCGAGCAATCAACAGCTGCCGCTGATGGCGTTCTACCTTTATCAGAAGCAGCCTACCGTGCCGAACGCGATCACGATGCTGGCGCCGTCGCTCGATCCCAACGCCGACAGCAGCGCGCTCTGACGGGCTCGCACCCGGCTCCGTCTGATTGACGTATCAAACAACGCAACGCGGCTAGGCCGCGCGAACGTTGCCGAGGAAGCGTCCAGTCTCGTTCTTCAGCTGCGCGGATTGCGTCCCGAGCTGGCCGGCAGCACTGAGCACCTGCGCGGCCGCCGCCCCGACCTGGCTCGAGGCCTCGCGCACGCCGACGATGTGCTTCATGACGCCCTGCGTGCCCTCGGCGGCTTGCTGGACGCTGCGCGCGATCTCCTTGGTCGCCGCGCCCTGCTCCTCGACCGCCGCGGCGATGGCTTCGGTGATCTCGTTCATCTGCCCGATCGTGGCGCCGATGTCCCGGATCGCATTCACCGTGGCGCCGGTCGCGTCGCGGATGGCCTCGATCTGGCTGGTGATCTCTTCGGTAGCCTTCGCGGTCTGAGCCGACAGCGCCTTGACCTCGTTGGCGACGACCGCGAAGCCCTTGCCGGCCTCGCCCGCGCGCGCCGATTCGATGGTTGCGTTCAGCGCCAGCAGGTTGGTCTGGCCGGCAATGGTCTGGATCAGCGCCATCACCTCGCCGATCTTCTGGGTGGCGTGCACCAGTTTCTCGACCATCGATTCCGTGCGGGTGGCCTGGCCGACCGCATTCTGCGCGATGGTGGAAGACTGCGTGACCTGCCGCGCGATCTCCTGGATCGATGACGACAGCTGCTCGGCCGAGGCCGAGACGGTCTGCACATTCTTCGCAGTCTGTTCCGCAGCCGAGGCGACGTTGGCGCTCTGCGCCGTGGTGCCTTCGACGATGCTCGACATCGAGGATGCCGAGCTCTGCAACTCGCCGGCAGCGGCTGCGGTGCCCTGGATGACGCCACCGATCGAGCGCTCGAACTCGTCGGCGATGCGCGCCAGCACCGCGCGCCGCTCCTCGGCAGCCTGGGTCTTGCTCTGTTCCTGCTGGGCACGCAGCCGCTCGCTTTCGGCGAGATGGTCCTTGAAGACCTGCAGGCTTCGCGCCATCCGCCCGATCTCGTTCTTGCGATCGACGAACGGAACCTCGAAGTCGAGGTTGCCTTTGCAGAGTTCGTCCATCACCTCACAGGTCGTATCGAGCGGGCCGACGATGCCGCGTCCCAGCCAGAAGGCGATGATGCCGGCAATCACCAACCCGGCCAAGCCGCCGAGCCCGGCCCACAGCGCGCGTTCATAGACGACCGCATCGACGTCGTTGATGTAGACGCCGGCCTGCAGCGCCAGCATCTTGTCGCCGCTGCCGTAGGCGCCGACATAGGAAAGCTTGGGCAGTTCGCCGCCGCCGCCGGAGCGCGGTGCCATATATTCGACGAAGCCGCCGCCGGCGCGTGCGGTGCGCACGATGTCCTGAATCAGGAGCTTGCCGGTGTTATCCTTGAAGTCCCAGCGATTGACGTTGATGTATTTCGGATTGGCGTGAACATAGGTCACGCCGGCGTCGGACGGGCCGGTGCCGTAGACGCCAAGATAATCGGCATATTGTCCCCAGCGCATGGCGCCGATCGCTGCGAAGGCCAACTGGCGCGCGCGATCCGGTTCCATCCGGCCCGACTTGGCTTCGGTATCATAGTAACTCAAAACCTTGGCCGCGGAGTCCACGAGATTGCGCACCATGGTCCGCCGCTCCTCCAGCACGGAATCGCGGAGCAGCAGGATCTGCATGGCGGAAACGGCAAAGAGGGCAATTGAAAGGACCGCAATAATGGTCGCAAGGCGCTGATAGATGGTGAGGTGTCGCATTATCTTGTCCAGCTTCCCATGTCGTGCAGGCCGCGACCGTATCAACTTCAACTTAATAGATTGCTATACGTAGCTACCGGAGGTTTGATTATTAAAATCCGTCGTAGTTCGGTGCAGCGAGTGCACCGAAGACTTTGCCGCACACACCGATTCGTTACACGAGCCGTTCGGCGCAAGCGCAACTCATCTCGCGACGCGATCAACGCCCGAGTCTTGCTCATCTTTTGCCCCTCTCGATAGCAGAGGGTGCAGGGAAGGCCGGGCCTCGACTGAGGCCCGTGGCCCGCCTGCGAAAAAAAATGCAGGCGGCAGGTACCACAGGTCCAGCCGGACGACCCGGCCCTCCCTGCGCGACGGTTTTCACGCTTATACGCAGTCTCCCTGGTGCGCCGGGCTTGTTGGCCACCTCCGCGCGAGGCGAAGCCTCGTCGCGTGTGCGACAACGCGTTACGCGCGTTGCGCGGTGATACCAGCGTCGGGGTATCGGGACGCTGCGACTTCACGTCCGCGCACTACCGTTCGTCCGCACGCAAGGAGCGTGCTGCGGCAGCAGCGCGGCCATCGCATCCCGCCTCCAACGTTTCGTGACGATCGCGATACGTCCCTCTTGATCGAGGCCGGACAAGACTATGGAAGCACGAATTCTGCAAAAACGAAATAGGAATATTCTCGCAATGCCGACCGGACGAGGCGACCGATTTGAAAGACCTCGCGAAATCGGTTTTTCGAGAACGTGAATTCGATCTGCTTTTCGGACTTCGAGACCCCCGCTCGACCGGCAAATCGCACAAGTGATTTGCCCGCCAGGCAGTCCGCTCCCCACCGTAGCCGGACCCGTATCCCAGACGCGCCAGCCGTCAGCGAGCTATCGAGGCGGTTCGCGCGACGACGCAGCCGGGTCGATCGCTCGACGGCATGGATGATTTTTATCGGCGTGCCGGCGCACTGAACGACACCACTGCGACAGCTGCAACAATCCACAATACCGTCGCATAAAGGTTCGTCCGATCCGTCTTGTTGGCCAATTCGGCCGTCAGATTCGCCATGAAATGAAAAAGGATCGCGCCCAGCGTACTACGAGACGTATTGTTGAAGATCCACGTGAATATGACCGTGACCGGTATCGTCTGCAGGACGAAAAGCCAAAACCACTGCGACTGTATGCCGACGTCGTGTTTCATGCCTTCGAAATAAAACAGCGGAAGATGCCATATCGTCCAGACCACGCCGAGAATGATACTCGCCGCCAAGGCGTTCCAGCGTGTCTGCAGCTGGTCCAGGGCATATCCGCGCCATCCCAACTCCTCGGGGATCGGACCGTTGATCAGCGTGACAAGCAAGAAAGGAACGATCGTCGACGGGGCGGATAAAAGCGATGTCGATGCTTTGCTGATTTGCGCGATGGCATCGCTGCCGCCGGAGGCAAGATCCAGCAGCACGGCGATCGTAAACAGCAACGGCGCAAACAGAAGAATTGTCACATACCATCTCGCCGGGATGCGGCCGACGTCGAACACGCGCGCCCAGTAGTCATGCCAATCGGCGTCAGTTTGGGTAAAATATGTGAATCCGATGCCGCCCAGCGTCGGCCCGAGCAACCCCAGCATGAGAAGCAGCCGACCCAAGTTCGTCTGCACACTGACGCCCGATGCCGCGGCCGGTATCCAGAAAGCCCAGCTCCAGCAAAACACCAGGACGAAGAACGGCCCGAGGCCGGCGAAACGTCTAGGGAGTATTTCCTGCATCCAGACAGCTCCGAGGAATCATGCGGGCGTCGCGCTGGCGCAGCATCCGCCTCCACGTGTACGGCGCATGGTCATGCAATCATGCACGCTGGGGTCATGCCTGTTCAAGGGCACTCGGGATCGTCGTCCCCTGCCTGCTCAGGCCTCCGCCCTGAAATTGCGGCCCAGATCGCGCGCATCGCCGAAGTAGTGGCGAAACACGTAGTACAGCGGATTCCATCGCCGCGTATCGATGTGGTTCGTGCCCGGCACCACGATGCGATGATGGGCGTGGACGCGCACAACCTCGCATTCGATGATCAAGGCCCTCTGCGACGCCGGGCTCGGGTCGGCCTCCTCGCCATGGATCGCGACGAGACTGGCTTCGAACTGCAACGGACATTCTGCGATACGCGGCGTTCGTAGCCGCTGCGACGGGACCTGCGTGAATCCACCCGCGTCGAACTTGTCGGCCATGTAGCCGAAGCCCATGGCCTGCTTGAAGGCAGGCACCGGGTCTTTCCCCGTGCCGCGCGCGATCTTCTCGACCTTTGACCACAAATCCGCCGAGGCGAAATTGAGCGTGCATTCGCGCTCGCGCCGCAGATTGGCGGCGCCTTGGCTTGCCGAAGACAAGCCGAGCACCACGCGCGAGCCCAACGCCCAGGCCGACGACATCGGCGTGATATTGGGCGAGCCGTCCTCGTTGCGAGTGACGACCAGAACGACGGGCGTTCCGAAATAGAGCACGGAGGGCGAGATCGACAGGTGCTCATTCTGCAGATCTGCAACGGTCGAGGCGGTCACGACATATCTCCCATTGTGGTTGGCGGGAGACGAGATAGCCGAGCTCGACGCATTCAGGCTTCGATATGGACCGAAGTATCGCTGTGTGGTCACGGCGCGCGGGAGGGGAGCGCAGGCAGATGCCGGGGAGGCCGGCCCACACGCATTCCGCCGCCGTCAGGGCCAGTGCGCAATCACGTCATGACGGCATCAGCGCTGCGGCCCGGTCGCCGCCGCCGCAACAACAGCAGAATCCCGAGCAAGGCGCAGGAACAGGCGAGCACCAGCGCAAGCAGCGCGTTGCTGCCATGGCGCGTAAGCAACCCGACCAGGATCGGCGCGGATATGGCGGAGAGCAGGTTGAGCGGCAGGGCGATGCGCGCGCTGGCCTTGGCGAACTCGGCCTTGTCGTAGAACACCAGCGGCATGGTGGCCCGCGCCACCGCCAGCGCACCGCTGCCAAGACCATAGAGCAGGATGAACGTCGCGGCAGCAAGATAGGAGCCGCCGCTGACCATCAGGAGCAGCATCGCCACCGGCAGCGCGAGCCCGGCCACCAGAGCGGTGGTGATACCGTCCCAGCGGCCGCCGCCGAGGAAATCCAACGCGCGAGCACTGACCTGGATCACCCCGAGCATCGCACCGAAGCTGATCGCCTCCGACGCCGTCAGCCCCTCCGCCTTGAGCAACTCGATCAGCACGGCGCTGAGGCCGAACGCCACGAAGGCATTGAGGCCGATCGCGGCGACCAGCAGATAGAACGTGCTCCGCGCCGGCGCAGCCGCGGCGGTTGCGGTCGCCTCCCCTGCGCCCGATGCAGGCTGCTCCTTGCGCCGCCGCGGCAGCGCGAACGCATAGAGCGGAAGCGAGACCACGAGCAGCAAGGCTGCGTAAACGAGAGACGTGCTGCGCCAGCCGAGCAGGCCGGCCAGATACGCGGTGGTCGGCCAGAAGATGCTGCCGGACAGGCCCGTGACCAGCATCAACGCGCCGATCGCGCCTCTGGCCTTCTGACCTGCGATCTCGTTCAGGACGATATAGGCGGCCGTCGACAGAGTGGCGCTGCCGCCGAGGCCGAGCAGCAGCCAGGCCGCATAATAGGCGACGGGCCCTTGCGCTGCCGACAGCAGGACAAAACCGGGCGCCGCGACCACCGTACCCGCCATCATCACCAGCCGGGCGCCGTAATGGACGAACGGCCGCGCCAACAGCGGCGAGCACAGTCCCATCGCGAGATAGAGCACGGACGTGCTGGCAAATATCGCCGTCAAATCCATGTGCAGATCGGCCGCCATTTCGCGGCCGAGCACGGCGGGAAGGCCGAGCGTACCCCAACCGATGAGCTGGGTGATGGCGAGCACGATGAGCGCGGCGAGAATTCGACGGTCGGCGAACAAGATGCATTCCAGATCGACGCAAGCGGCGCAATGACATTCCGCCGGTCGCGGAACCACGTTTGCCGCGGATGCCTGGCTCATTCAACGCACAGATGGGCAAACGCCGTCCGCGCGTGCCGCATGAGTGCGACAGCCCGAGGCGGCAGGGACGGAGGCGGCAGGAACATCGCTTGCCGCGGCTGGTTGAGGCCCTTTCGCATCAGCACGGGAGCACCACCATGCCCGCCTACAACATCTTCCGCCGCGGCATGCTGAAGGGCACGGCCAGGATGACGGCGCTTGCCGTCATGAACCGGGCCAAGGCGCAGGCCCCGGCAGGCCAGCGCTCGGATACCGACCCGCGCGATCTGCGTGGCCAGCCGGTGCCTGAGCCGCCGGACGACAAAAGTGCAGGGCCGATCCGGCCCGGGCGCGGCTCGGTGCTCACCGGCAAGGTCGCGGTCGTCACCGGTGCGGCGCGCGGCATCGGCCGTGCGATCGCGGTGGAGATGGCGGCCAACGGCGCCGACGTGGTCGCGCTGGACATCGCGGGACCCGTGTCGACCGCCTCCAACGCGGCGCCGGCGACCCCTGAGGACCTGGCCGAGACCGTGCGGCAGATCATGGCCTATGGCAGGCGCGGCGAAAGCATCCGCGCCGACATCCGCGACATCGCCGCGCTTCGCGCCGCCGCCGATCAGGTCGAACAGACCTACGGCAAGATCGACATCGTGGTCGCGGACGCCGCGATCCAGCGCTGGAAGCCGCTGCTGGAGATGGACGATTCCGACTGGCTCGACGTGATCGACAACAATCTCAACGGCACCGCCAACACCATCCGCGCCTTCGCGCCGAAGATGGTGGCGCGCAAGCAGGGGCGCATCATCGTGCTGTCGTCGATGCAGGGCAAGCACGGCACCAAAGACGGCTCGAGCTACGCGGCCTCGAAATGGGGCATTCTCGGCCTGATGAAATCGGCGGCGCTGGAGCTCGGCGAATACAACATCACCGTCAACGCGCTGATCCCCGGCCTCGTCGATACGCCGCTGACCCGCTACGAGAAACGGCTCAGCGAATCGATGAGCGAGCAGGGACAGAAGATGCAGAACCCCACGCCGCAGCAGGCCTGGGATGCCCGTGCGCCGACGGCGGCTCTCAAGGTGGGCTGGCTGCAGCCGGACGATATCTCACCCGCCGCCGTATTCCTCGCCTCCGACGCGGCAGCGATGGTGACCGGCGCGGAATATGAGGTGACCGGCGGGGATAGTGCGAAGAGCGCGTGACAGCATATAGATCGAACGACTGAGGCAGCCGGCCACTTACCCACAAGCTGCTTCGTTGAATTTGAGAGTGGGCGCGATCCGGCTATCGTGGGTACTACATTTGCGCAGCGCGCCTCGCCCGGGAAGCCAAACCAACGATAGCCAAATCGTGCCTCGGATGAATGGTTGCATGAATACGCCATCGTTGCCGTTAGGGCTGGCTTGAGGACCCAGATCGCGTACGAACCTACGGGCTGGCGGCACAGCCCTGCCGGGCAGGATTTCTCGGCATCGGCGTCAAGCCGTCTTCGGATTAGAGCCCTGCTCCCGGCTTGCATCCTGCGTTTGACGATATTCACCGCCGGGCCCTGGAACGATTCTGTCGCGAGCCGATTGGCTCACTGACACAATCACTTTTGGAGAAAATGCCATGAAGGCTCTCGCAATCGCTCTGGCAGCCGCGGCAAGTACGCTTGTTGTGACCGCTGCTTCAGCTGCCCCGCTTTCCGCCAACGTATCAGTTGCACCGGACAGCAACATTCAAAACGTTCGCATGGTCTGCAATGAAGACGGTCGCTGCTGGCGCCAACGTGATGAACGCCGCGTCATCATCCGCGATGGACGTGATGCTTACGGATATGCTCCTCGCGAGCGTTACATCGAACGCCGCGACTATGAAGACCGTGGCGGCGTCGGCTTCAGCGCTCCCGGCGTGAGCGTCGGAATCGGAACCGACCGCTACTGAGGGACGACAGATAGCTTATGAAAATCGCCGCGGAGTAGTCCGCGGCTTTTTTTACTTGGAATGATCCTCGATGGCGCGGGCAGGATGCTTCAATCGCGCCGGACGTGATCTATCCCGCCTTTCCCAGGCGATGAGCGTTCGTCCCCGCAATCGTTCGCAAACCAAAGCGGTCCCGATCGCGACAGGCGCGAGAAGGACAATTCCTCCACAAGGCCGTCGTTTCCTCGTTCGTCGCGCAATTTCGCTGATCAGCGTCGAGCCCCGCGGAAGCAGGACCGGTTCAAAAATTTGCCGCGACCAGATCGTAAGAGCCCCTGCTGCCGCGGACATACATCTTGGCAGCGGCGGCGCATATCAAGTCGCGATTGGAATCGAACGCGTGCAGAAAACCCGATTCATCGTAGCCGGTATCCGGTTGGATTCGCTTCAGCGCATCCTCCTCTATGAAAAACGATGCCTCGATAGCGCTGTCGTGCCCCCAAAATCGTACGGCACGCCGCGTGCGGTCATATGAACGGCTGTGGTTCGGAAATTCAATCATGTGGTCGGGCCCAATCGGTTGTCGCTGCACGAAACCTCCGTGCCGGCTGCACGCGATGTGCGTCGCGGCATATTCGATGGCGATAGCCGATCCTGTCTCCGACGCACTCGCGTGCAGCCGGTCGATACGCTGACAAGATGTGCAGTCGCCAAAGCTTGGTGCCAGGGGAGGGACGTGAATCGGTCCGGTTGCACCTACCTTCAACTGGCTATGGTGAAAGCGGATTACAACCCCGCCCGATCCTGTCACAGCAAATGGTCGCGCCCGGCCTCGCTATTCCTCGGATCGGTACTATATCTTGAATATCACCGCGCGCCCCTCGGCTGTTATCGGTGACTGAGAGCATTGTGCTCCCGCCGCGACCTAGAGGCGGTTTCGATGTCAGACATCTCCAAATTCAGCGTCCAATCATCGTTAGCTTGCAGGCTGAACATCCGGGCGGCAGACGCCCTGGATAGCGCCCGCAAGATGCCGCCGGGAGACGAGCGCGCGGCGGCGATGAAAAAGGCTACGATCCTGGAGAACGCCGCAGAAATGATCGAGCATTTCTGCGGCAAGGTCGGCGTGCCGGTCAAATGACGGTTGAGAGCTATTTTCTTCCCCTGCTCCACCGTCCAGGCGCCAGCTCGGGCATTTAGGAAAAGAGCACCCGGGCATGGATCGTAGGAGCGCCAAGATGCTTGTCCCAGATCGATCGCTCGTTTCGATCAACACTCGTTTTCCAGTGGATGCCCATCCGATGGTGCCCGATCTTTCACGCAGTCCGGCCGTCGTTCTCATCGTCGAGGACGAGATGATGCTCCGCATGCGTGCGGTCGACATGGTGGAAGACGCCGGTTACACGCCGCTCGAAGCTCTGGATACCGATGAAGCCGTCGCAATCCTGGAATCCAGGTCCGACATCGCGCTCATATGCACCGACATTCAATTGCCCGGCAGCATGGACGGCCTGGGTCTTGCCCATACCGTGCATAAGCGCTGGCCGGCGATCAAGATCATCCTGGTATCGGGGAAATTGAACCCATCGAATATCGACCTTCCCCCCTGCAGCAGATTTTTTGGCAAACCAATCCAAGCCTGGCAAATCATTGCCCAGATGCGCAGCATGATCGGCCGTGTGTGAATCTCGTGATTTTTGGCGCCGGATACCGCCAGACCTTTCAATGCGAACGCTCGGCCGAAATCAAGTGCGGTACCCAGTCCAAGGTGATACGGTTGCAAATGCTTGAAGTTGATCTCCGCACAGACAAGCGCCCAGGCGGCGCAGAACTCCACCAGGACTTTCTGGCGGCAGAGAATGTCAGCCTGCGGCTGCTCCTCGCGCAGGCTGAGATCAATACGCGGAGTCTGCTTGCGAAGGCCGGTATCGACGCCAGAGAGCGCGAGGCATCCGACAAGCTGCAGAAGCTGATCCTCGAAGAACTGCACCACCGCATCAAGAACACGCTCGCGACCGTCGCCGCAATCGTCTCCCAGAGCCTACGCACCGTGCAGGGAGTCGAGCACGCGCAGCACGCCATCGAGGGCCGGCTTTTGGCACTGGGCCGGGCCCACGATCTCCTTCTGCAGGCTAAATGGTCCAGCGCCGATCTCGGCACGGTGGTCCGCAGCGCCATTAAAGCCTTCGACAATCCCGACGAGTCGAAATTCTCGATCACCGGACCCGATATCCGGATGACGTCGGGCGCCGTCATCGCCGTTGCGATGACGCTCAACGAGCTCTGCACCAATACCACGAAGTTTGGCGCTCTGTCGGTCCCGGAGGGGCGCGTCGACATCGTCTGGACGATAGACCAAGCGACGCAGCGCTTGCACCTCACCTGGACCGAAAAGAACGGTCCGGTCGTCCAGCCCCCCGCAAGGCGCAGCTTCGGAACACGGCTGATCGAGACGATCGGCACGCAGTTGCGAGGCGACGTGCAACTCAACTATGCGCCGACGGGATTCTCGTACACGTTCGATGTGCCGATAGCTGCGCTGAGTTCCCCGGCAACATAGCCCTTGCGCAAGGCGGCCGCGTGAGCGGAACCAACTTCCCTGCTCCGGCCGTCCCTGTTTTGCGGCGACCTTGGCAAAGGGTGTGCGACAGACCGGACGGCAAAGCAGCAAGATCGCGCGCCGCCTGACCAGCCGCTGATCAATCTTGCTCAGCAAGACTTCCAGACGTGGATTAATATTAAATGGTGCGTCGAGCTCTTCAGGCAAGGTTCCAAAAGACCCGATCGCCGCAACGCCCGGCGATAGCGTGCGTCGCTATCGGCGCGGCATCGGCCGTCAGAGGTTACGTCGTGCCGGACCCGGGTTCGTCGTGATCAGTCCGGCCGTCGAAGACGTCGCGGCTTTGGCGGCCAGTCCGAAAGCAGTTAGACATGGTTCAAGACCCACCAGAAACCCGCGCGTTGGCGCAGCGGCTTGCCCGGTATCGCCAACCCAATAACGCGCGCGGCATTTTCGAGTTGGTCATCACGGCAGGCCCCTTTTCTGTCATCTGGGCCCTGATGGCCGTTGGGGTCGTGCGCGGCCATTGGATTGGTCTGCTGCTGGCAGTGCCCGCGGCGGGCCTGCTCGTTCGTCTCTTCATGATCCAACATGACTGCGGCCACGGGTCGTTCTTCCGCGGCTGCTTTGCGAACGATTGGGTCGGCCGAGCCATCGGCGTTGTTACGCTAACTCCCTACGATTACTGGCGGCGCAATCATGCGAGGCATCACGCGAATTCGGGCAATCTCGATCATAGGGGCTCTGGCGACATCGACACATTGACCGTGAGCGAGTTTGCCGCGCAGCCTCGATGGCGGAGGATCCTTTATCGTCTGTACCGGCATCCGATTGTGATGTTCGGCGTGGGCCCCACGTATCTGTTCGTCTTGCGGCATCGATTGCCGATCGGGATGATGCGAAGCGGCTGGCGGCCGTGGCTGAGCACAATGGGTACGAACGTCGTCATCGCGGTTCTGATCGCCGGCATGATTCGGCTGGTCGGCCTTGGGCCCTTCCTGTTGGTGCATCTGCCGATCATGGTTCTGGCGGCGTCGATCGGTGTCTGGCTGTTCTACGTCCAACACCAGTTCGAGAACACCTCATGGTCACGTGATGAGGCCTGGCGCTTTCACGAAGCTGCGCTCCATGGCAGTTCACACTATCAGTTGCCGCGTGTCTTGCGCTGGTTCACCGCGAACATCGGCGTCCACCACGTCCACCATCTATGCAGTCGAATTCCCAGCTATCGGCTGCCGGACGTGCTCCGGGATCATCCGGAACTCGCTGCGGTGGGACGGATCACACTCCTCGAGAGTTTGCGATGTGTGCCGAGGGCCTTGTGGGACGAGAAGGGACGGCGGCTCATTTCCTTCCGTGAGGCACGCAATCACCAAAAGCCGAGTTTGAAAGAGCCTCCATTCGCGTGACCGACCCGCGCGAGATCCTCGGAGCCGGCGAGCGGATTGATGCAGCGTTTGCATCACACAGAGCGGGTCCATCGCCGACCCGGCTGGCGTCTGTGCACATTAATCAGCTTAGCGTATATGGCGTTGGCGCCCAGTATGGCCGCCCCCGCCTGGGCGCCGAGCAGAGGTTCCATTGCGGCCCCTATAATTCGTCGCTTTATTTCGTGAACCATTGATAGGTTCGCGCCTTGGTTCGCTGGAGAACCAGCTTGGGCCGCATATTCAAACCCTTTGTGTTTCTGATCGCCGCCATCTACTTCCTGGTGGACGCGGTCTTTTTCACGCTCTTGAAACCTGTCTTTCGCTGGCTGGCGGACTGCCGGGCTTTCGAGAGCCTACGCGCATGGATCGTGTCGCTTCGCCCATATCCTACTCTGGCGCTGTTCATCTTACCGGTCATTTTGCTTGAACCTGTGAAGCCTGTTGCCGCCTACCTGACGGCGACAGGTCACGTCGTTGCCGGGCTTATGGCCCTCATCGTAGGCGAGCTACTCAAGCTCTTGCTTGTTGAGCGTCTATTCAGCATCAGCCGCGATAAGCTTATGTCGATTCCTGCATTTGCCTGGTGCTACCACATGTTTCGTCAAGCCCAGGACTGGGTCGTGTCTCAGCAGGCATGGCAGCTCGTGCGCCGTTGGCGCTTCAACGCCAAGCAGGCCATTCGAAGATACGTCCTCGAATTCAACGCTTCGCAGAAGGAAAAGGGTCTTTCTTGGCGATCGCGCTGAACGTCGGCGCATGGCTGAGAAAATGCGCCGCCAGATACGTGAAAGCCTATCGCGACCTCGATGGTGGTCGCGCGACCGGAGACGATCGGCCCGCACCTGAAAGGCTGAAACGAAGTGGAAGGCGGCTGTCCAAAGGGCATGCTGAGATCTAAACCGGCGCTCGCAGCCCGGAATTGATCCACTTCATCGAGTTGGTTTCGCTGACGAACTTATCGACGTGATCGCAATCGATGCCCCGAAACGTGCGGATCTCGAATCCGATCTGAGAGGGTCTTATGTCCATCAGGACCATTGGACCCAGGCATTGAGGGCAGGTGTGGGGCTGAATTGCCATGCGGCTTGCGTCGAACAGGACTGCCAAGGAAGGCATGATGCTCACCTAAACTCAGGCGGGAGCGGTACAGAGCTCCCAGTCACCGGTCGATGCCTTGATGGGACGGTGATGGCATCAGTCTAGAAATCATCGCTGTCACGGCGCTGTTCTTTTCTGCTCATTAGCGAATATTTAATGGATTGGGGCGGCAGCGAGAGTACAGCCCACCGCGTCACATAATGCCTGGTTGGCGTTGGGTAACGGCCGGACCGGCGCTTTCCGCCGGTGATTGCCAGACCAGTAAATAAGTACCGGTAGCCGCTGCCATCTCCTGATTTCCCTCAAGATCCAGACGGTACTGAGCCGTGCGAGGATTGGCCCCCGTGCATCGCAATGGTCTTCAGATGCCCATCCTCGTCAGCCCGGTCGAGCGGCGCGGGTGGAATGGTGACAGCTTGAATCACACCACATTTGACGGCTGGCCTTCGGTGCGCGCAGGAACGTCGCCTGATCTGGCCAGTTAGCTCTCCAAGACCTCATCTGAGGGAGTGTTCGCGTGGAGAACCATCGGATCGGCGGCTCGGCGAAGAAGTTCGCCGGTAAGGTCGAGAGCACCGTCGTCTCGGCCTTGCTTTGGCGCAACGGCTGACGCGGCCGCCGCGGCGGGCGCGATAGCTTATGGGATATATCCGGGCAGTTCACGCTTCGACAACGGGTTTGGAGATTGGATCATGAGTGATGATGTGCCGCTGGCCCCTTTCCCCCACGAAGGCTTGGATCCTGCTCAAGAGCCGAAATCCTCCATCGCGGAAGTCTCTGAAGCTCTGAAGGAGACAGCCCATCGGGTTGCCGGCGCGATAGAAGCGGGCCGAAAGCCAGGGATGCCGCTGAGCATCTTGAGCAATATCGCGCGCGAAGCCCCTTTGGGTTCGCTGTTAGTCGCCTTCCTGCTGGGAGTTGCCATCGGCCGCCGGCGATAGCAGCCGGGGCCAGAAGCTCTCCGGTTGTCGAGATGGTTCGATTGAAATCAAACCGAATTCAAAGACGGCTGACGGACAACTGGCGCACTTAGGGGAGATCTTGCCGAGCCCCGTCACCCTGCTTGGACAGTGCCTTTGATTTGCTTCGCCGATCCGATGGCGCGGTCTTTGTCCAAAGGGGTCTCTTCCAATGCTCAGCCGCTTGAAAACAGCACGGTAAATCGCGCGCCCTGACCATCCGCGCCGCGACCGATCCGTAGCTCACCGCGGATCTGGTCGGTAAAGGATCGAACTATCTTCATTCCCAGCCCTTCGCCGGCGGCGGGGTCGAACCCCTCGGGCAAAGCCGGGCCATCATTGGAAACCGACAGCGCATAGCCATATTTCGGATCCGGCTCCAACTTGATGGCGATCCGGCCTTTGCCATACTTTGCCCCGTTCGTGATCAACTCGTTGGCGATAAAGCCAAGCGGAATAGCGGTGAAGGCAGGCAAATTGATCTCACTACCTTCGACGCGGATTTTTCCCAGGGAGGCGTCCGACGACGACATCGCAGAAAATTCGCGTCCAAGATCCTGAAGGAATTTCTTGAACTCGATTGTTCTCACACCATCGTAGGAATTTAGGCGATGGTGGATACGAGCAATCATGGAAACGCGATTAGCCGCCGCGGCCAATTGTGAGGCCGCTTCGGGATTGGTCGTATTGCGGCTCTGCAGCGCAAGAAGGCTGATGATCATCTGGAGATCGTTCAACAGGCGATGATCGGATTCCGCTTTCAGCAGTTCTTGTCTGTGAATCAACTCGTCCTGTTGAAGAAGTCGCGCCTCGGCTTTCGCAAGCGCCCTTCGCAATTGAACCGCCACAAGCCGGTCGCCCGTCGACTCCGCACGGGGCACATGTTGATCCGAGCGCTGAATAATCACCCCCGGAGGTAGATCGGGATCGCCTGACGGACGCTCATTATTCACGACATCGGCTCCCAATGAGCGGATCTTCTCATTGCACTCAACCACAAGGTGAATTTAGAGCCTTGCAAGAACGTCGAATTGATGCAAGTCAATTTCATCCGGCGCCCGGCCTTGCGAGCCCTGATGCTGTTGCGTCCCGTATTTCGCCCGAAACGCGCTTTTTTCAGCCGCCCGCCGATCAGCGCGCCAGCGATGCCTGCACCAATTCCGATGCCGTACCGCCGCTATAGCCGACGCGCCAAGCCCGACGAGCCACCGCGTGGTGGCAACAACGAGCGCAGAGGCATCGTCTTGGACGATCTGTTCATCACGGCATCTCCGAAACATTTTCGGGTAGCGCGGCCGCCTTCGGTGCAGCCGGCGTCTTCGGAAACGATGCGTAAGAATGATCCAGGAAAGATTGCGTCAATTGATTTAGCGCAACGTGAGCGAGTATCAATTGGACAAACTCAGTTTCGACGATCGGAGACGTTCGCGAAGCAGTGTCCTGCGCACGAGCGAGTGCCGATCTTTCTTTTGGTCCGCGGTGGCGCGCGCGTCGCTGCCACGGCCGCACGGGGGCTTCCATGCTTTCACTCATAATCGGGATCCTGATCATTTGCGTTGTCGGGGCAATTTGTTTCTGGGCCATCGACAAGTTCGTCAATGAATCCAGGCTGGCAGGTCTTCTCAAATTGCTGGTGGTGCTGATCTGCCTGGCCGCGATCCTTCAACGGCTGTTGCCTTTGGCGGGAATCAATTGGTTATAGCCGGCCCGCAATTTACCGCCGATCTACCGCGTGACGTATGCGGCACCCGTGGCCATCGCCTAGGCTGCGGGGCGCGAGGCGCGTCAGAAAAGTCCAGGCTCGACAGCGACCGTCCTTCATGAGCGCGACCGCCTTGAAGCCGAACGGTTGACCAGAAAGGCCGCTGAAAGCCCGTCGATCTAAGATGTGACAAGAACTTCTACAGACGTCCCGGCGAAAGCGCCGATGCTGCCGACGAAGCTGCCGGACACTGGGATCGTCTGCCGGATGTCGCGCGCGACCGCGACCGGGATCAAGTTGAAGCCGCCGAGGCTACGATTCGTCGGGTCGAATGTGATCCAGCCGGCTCCCGGTACGAAGACCTCCGCCCACGCATGGGTTGATCCCGCGCCGCTCGATCCGACGTTGTCCTGTTCCGGATTGTAAAGGTAGCCGGAGACGATTCTGGCTCCGAACCCGAGCATGCGTGCTGCTTCGGTGAACAGCACCGCGAGATCCCGGCATGACCCCCAGCCACGATTTAGGGATTCTACCGGCGTTTGGGTGCCCTCCTCCTCGCGGCTCTGGTACTGCACAGCTTCAGAAACGCCGACGCTGAGGTCCTTCAGCAGTGATAGCGTATCAGTCCGACTCCCTCGAACGAACATTTGTGCCCAATTTCGCAGGACCCCCGCCGTATCCGAGAACTGGGGGAGAGCCAGGGCGCCGAGATCGGTCCAATCGTCATCGGAATAGCGGAATGGATAAGACATGGCCGAGACGGCGATATCGAACACCGGCCATGCAACCGCATCGAGCTGAAGCTCTGCGGCGCTGGTGATCACCAGGCTGGAGGCCGTCATCTGAAACGTGGCCGTCGCGATTGCATTGCCGAACACATCGTGCGCCCAGGTCAAAGTCGCAGGCGGCGTCAGCGTGATGTTGCTCGAAATCAAACGAAGCTCGCGGCTCTCGCGCGGACGAAGCATCAAGCGGTGCGGCAGCAGGCGCACGTTTTCGTTGAATCGATAGGTCGTCGTGTGAAGAACCTTCAGGGTAATCAACGAAAGCTCCGATCGGGGCAGCCTTTGGGCCAGGCCCCTCATCCGGTGGCGCTCTCGGGAAGTATGGCCGAGTTGAACGTGCCACGCAAATGGCGATCCGGAGTCCGGACAGCCGAAACTGGGTGGACTTACGGACGAGGCACCGAGCAAGAACGTCGCGATTCATTCATGCGGCTATGTTGACGGCCGCCGAAGTGCAAGCACAACATCAGCTTCGCAGTGCGATCGTGATCCGACAGGCGTGACCTGACCGCCGGTCGGAGAGCTGCAAATATATGGACCACCTCGTGTCATCGCGCCGACGCTGGATGGTGAGGCGACCAGGAAGGAACGAACCATGAAGAACCGGCCAGCACGTCCGCAACATTTGAGTCGCCACAGATATCACGCGCTGCTGGTCCGGCTGCAGATCGAGCTCGTCAAGCTGCAGCGCTGCGTGATTGAGCGCGGCCAGCGTATCCTTGTCATCGTCGAAGGCCGCGATGCCGCCGGCAAGGATGGCACGATCAAGTCTATTGTCGAACATCTAAGCCCGCGTGATACCCGCGTCGTGGCGCTGGGGCCGCCAAGCAATCGGGAACGGTGTTCATGGTACTTCCAGCGTCACGTTTCGCACTTGCCAGCGGCGGGAGAGATCGTGCTGTTCAATCGCAGTTGGTACAACCGGGCCGGAGTCGAGCGTGTCATGGGGTTTTGCAGCAAGAAGGAAACCGAGGAATTCCTCGAGACCGTGCCGGCTTTCGAGGCGATGATCGAGCGTTCGGGTATCACCCTGCTCAAGTACTACCTTGATATTTCGAAACAGGAACAGAAGCGACGGCTTGCCGACCGCCAAAAAGACCCCCTGAAGCAATGGAAGATGAGCCCCGTCGATGCCAAGGCGCAGAAGTATTGGAAAGCCTATTCCGAGGCACGGGACAAGATGCTGGAGCGGACGCACACCGTCAGCTCGCCCTGGACCGTGGTCCGGGCCGGCGACAAGGAACATGCGCGACTTAATGTTATTCGCGATATGCTGTGGCGGCTGAATTATCCGGGAAAGCACCGTCGCCTCCACAGGCCGGATCCGGCGGTCGTTTTTCCCTACGACAAAGCCTGTTATGAGCGTGGCCTGATCGAGGCTTAAGGTGGCGTGGCTTGCCTTGATGCCTCAGTTTGCATCGAGCGAGATCGTGTCGCCTGCATTTTCGAGAGCGGAGCGGACGCTGTTGCGGCGGTCTTGCATTCACATGCACCGGCCGCTACCGGACGAAGGTCTCAAAGTTGCTCACCTTCCGATGCTCTCCTTGCTCATGATCAGCGTAGCGACAAGCCCCTCCTCCGACCAGTCGAATGCGATGGAGCCCCCAAGCTGGGCTGCCATGGTCCGCTGCATCAGGCTGCTTCCAAAGCCGTTGAGCATCGCGGGAGCCTTGAGAGGCGGACCGCCCCGCTCGGTCCAGGTCATGACGACTTCGTCGTCATGGGCATTGCACGACACGTCCAAAGTGCCCCTTGCCAGCGACAGCGAACCGTATTTCGCCGAGTTCGTTGCCAATTCGTGCAACACAAGTGCGAGCGTTGTACTCGACCTCTCGCCGACATTCATCTTCGGCACGGCAACGCGAATGCGGACGCTCGCTCCTCTTTCGTCGTAGGGCGCGAGCAAGACGGAGACGAGGTCGCCAAGAAGCGCTCCTTCGCTCTTCCTGCCCGGTCCCGGGCGAATGAGGTCCTGTGCACGTCCTAGGGCCATCAGCCGGCTTGTTAGCTCATGGGCCATGTCTTCTTTGGTTGCGGCCGAACGCGATGTAAATTGAGTAAGCGCGGTTGCGATGGTCAGAAGGTTCTTCACTCGATGGCTCATCTCCCCCGCCAGCAATTCGTTCGCTTCCTCGGCTTGCTTGCGTTGGGTGACGTCGAGAAAGATGCCAAACATAGTTCGATCGGCAATGTCCGCATCGTCACCTTGCCCGCGCGCGGAGATCCAACGAATGTCGCTGCCAAACAAGATACGAAAATCGATCTCGTAAGCGCCCACTATTGCGCGAGTAGCGGCAAACGCCGACCTGACCCGCTCCAGATCAGCAGGATGGATATTCCTGGACAAGATTTCGAATGTGATGTGTTTTTCGGTCTTCGAAACCGCCCACAGGTCGTAGGCGCGTTCGTCCATGGTAATGGCGTCCGTATCCACGTTCCAGGCCCACAAGGCCACGCCGGCAGCGTGGGTCGCAGCACGCAGGTGCTTTTCGTGCCAAACCGGCATCGACATGTTATCGGACGACATTCGGCTTTGCTTCCCTTGGTTGGACGACTGCTTCTGTCAGCCCAGCGCGGGCCTCCCGTTCACCTGTCCGCCGCAGCTTCGTCGATCGCAGCCGTGACGACGCCGGTCGCAGTCTGATGGACCATGTGGCCGGTTCGGGGAGCGCGGTAAAAGCTCCTCTGAGGAACGTTGCGTTGCAGGCGCGTGGATTGCTCGCCTCTGCCGCCAGGAAGTCCCGGTGCGCTTCTAAGCCGCCTGAGTGCCGGCTTGTGCGGAGATCGTTTTCGAGCATTTGTAACTATATCCCCCTGGAGTAGGTACCGCACCCATATTTCGGCCGAGCGGTCGCATTGGAGGACTCTGACGGTCGCGGCGCCAAAGCCCAAGCTCGGGCGTGGCCAATCCTGCAGCACGACCTCCGGAACCCTGCTTACAGTTTTGTGCGCGGCAAACCGGCCATCTCGACGCCCTCCTGGCACGCACACGAGGCACTTTCGCAACTTCATGGGGCCTGGAACCTGGCTTGGAGTCCGAAGTTCCGAACACAGTCACTGACGGACGCTATTAGGCATCGGGCGAGGCGGCACCTGGCCTGCTCTTGCGGACAGGTTGAAGTCCTGTCGGGCATCGGTAGGGACGCCGGACTGGGCTGTTGTTCGAGGAAGGGCTCGCTTACGACGGCGCGCGATTGCCGCAAGCCTTGATGCTGACGGTGATGACGGGATGACGACGCAAACGTCTCAATGCCTCGATGCCGGATCGCGGTCACTGCGCCGGCCGATGACGCAGCAGACAACAGCCGCAGGACATTTCCGGCCGGTAGGGACCGCCGGCTTGGGCGAACAGCGCCAAGATCCCCGAGGCCTTCGATCAGCACACCGGGAGCTGCGGTCATGGATTGCACCCCGATCGCGCCAACGAAAGCCGCGGAATACTGCTTCCCTCGGTCCCCTTGTAAGCGCAAACAACAACGGCCCGAGCTCGGCACTGGTCGCGATCTCGGGCCGCCCGAACGTCGCGGAGCGGCCCGCGACGTTCGCCCTCACCCGATCACATCGAGCTTGCCGTCGCTGTCCAATTTTGCTCACTCCTATTCGAAACCCGACTCGTCTCGCCCCTTGGAGAGCTGCATTTGATCCGCGTCGCGCGCCGGAGCGAAAAGCTGATTTCAGCGGCATGCATCCAATGCAGAGACGGCTGTGTTCCCGACCTATTCGCACGCCTTGACGCCAGGCCGCACGCTGATCTTTGCGAGCTCCCGACGCTCGTCGTCTGTCAGCTGCCAATCCTCGCACTGGCTGTAGAGTTGCCAGAAAACATCGTGCAATCTGCTTCGGGCCACCTTGACGATCTCCGTATCGTCGAATTCGCAAGACTTCAGGAAAATTGGCAAGTCAAAGCTGGTCTGACCGCTTTCGAATCGGAACGTCAGGCGAATGTCCTCGCCGCGCTCATTCGGCGAAATCATCTCGATGCGTGCGATCTTTATCTTGAATACATTCATGCACATCACCTTGCTCTATCGAACTTGAAACGAGTTTCTCCGCAAGCAACGGCATTTGCCACCGTCCAGCACCGCCGGAAGAAGATCAAAGTCCGTCCCGCGATCAATACAATGCGCTTGGCAAGCTGAAACTTGCAGCGATCCAACGGATCGTGAGTGCGGAAGACCGGCGATGAGCCGCGTTCATAATCCGGCAACAGAGACGACAAACCGTTGACGAGCCCAGTTAGCCCTGATCCCTGATCTTCAAATGGATGCCGCGCATTTCCAGCCGTATCGATCTTTGGTCGCGCGTCGGTCAGTCCTTCCGGACTATTTCAGACTTGTCGATCAGAATGGCGCTCAGGAGGGAGCTATGGACCTCTCTATTGTAGCTGATGAACCCGAGCCGGCGGAACTTATTTTATGAAGGCGGCTTGAGGTCCGCACCGATACCGGACGGGTGTTCCCAGGCCGCGCTCATCTTCGACGTGAATGCCAAGCGACAATAGGCCGCAACAGGCGGACTTCAGGTGCCAGCCTGAGCCCGGAGATACGAGAAACAACCTAATTAGAGAGCGAGCTGTTCAAATCTGCTCAGATTTGGTCCGCCACAGGTGTTAACAAGACTTATCACCGCCCGGCCCGCCGAGCATCCATCGGTGACTGAGAGACCCGCGCGCTCCCGCCCTCACCCTGTCAGGGGAGCCTCATGACCAACCTTCAAAACCAAGTCGAATTTTTCGAACTGCAAGGCAACGACGCAGAACTGCTCTGCCTGCTCACATCTGATTCGGTCTGCGCTTTGTGGCGCAACTCGACTGCGCGCACACGGAAATCGACCCATCGCCCGACGCGCGTCTGACGATGAGCCGTCCCGGGTGGATGGCGCGAGCTGGTGGTCAGGTATCGCACCACAGACCGATATCACAATCTCTCAATTGGACAGTCGTTTCTGTCAGACGTCCGTCGCCGAGGGCGAAACCTTGACTCCCATGCTGCTTGCGCGACGCTTCACCCTGAACCCCGTTCTGATCATCTTGTCGCTGGTGTTCTGGTTCTGGATGTGGGGGGGGGGCCTGGCGCGATCCTGGCCGTTCCAATGCTGGCCATCCTGAAGATCGTCAGCGATCGCGTGCGCCCGCTAAAAGCTTTGGGGCACGTCCTCGAAGGATAGTCGCAGTATCGCCTCTCGGCGAAGGATTTAGGAACGCGCAGCCAGCGCGGCATGCGAGTTACGGCTGCGATCCCAGGTCGTCTGGCTCTCATCTAATCCGAGGAGGGCCGCCGTTCCTTGTCCATTTGCCTGACGGCCTCGACGAGGCGGTCGGTTTGGTAGGGCTTGTGCAAGGTGAGACTGCCGGGCACCGGACGAGCCTCGACGGGCGAGAAGCCCGTCGCGTAGATCACCTGGAGCTCGGGATCATGCTCCCGACAGCGTTCGGCGATCTGCCATCCGTCGACGCCACCGGGCAGCCTGATGTCGGTGACCAGAACGTCCGCGATCTGCCTCTTGCACCACGCCAGCGCTTGTTCTCCGTTGGCAGCGTGAATTACCTCATACCCTTCTTCGCGCAGAGCTTCGACCACCAATTCGCGGACCAGCGGATCGTCCTCGACCACAAGTATTCGCACTGCCGGTTCCTCACCACTTTGATCTCTGATGCAAGTCAGCAACGGCCCGCCTGTGAGGAGGTTCCGCGGGGACGCTCGCCGAGCCTTCGAGAGTTGTCAGCTCAGAGACGCCGCAGATACACTTATGTCTTCGCAGTTGCCTCGAGCGGCGCTTTGACGACTATCAGCGACGAGCAGAACGCCGAAGCATTCTCGTGACGCGCATCTCACGCCACCAGGGACACGCCGGCAGCAACGCTTCTCGAACCAGTTCACTTAGATTCAGAGCTCGCCGCTTTCCGAGAAATCAGAGTATAGACCCTCGACGATAGTCATGACTGGCGCGCACCGAGCGTAACGGGCTGACGCCGCTCCAAGACCATAGGATGTCTCCTCAGTTCGGAATCTCCGATTGACTTCCCGTGTCGATCTCTTCGTTGGGTAGACCCGCACCGGTGGTGGATTGATGGCAAGGACTCAGCCCTCGTCCCGTGAGTGGGACTCGCAGCCCGCACGCAAGCGCGATTGCTGCGCTTGAGCACCAAGCGGCGCCGCCCGGCGCGCAGCGAACCGAGGTCGTCAAAAAGGCGGACCTGCCTCCCTAGAACTGTCGACAATCCGGCGGTAATGTCCGCGAAGCGGGGCAAGCCCCCGCAAGCGATCGGCTGGCTGAAGACGCAGTTCGCCGCTCGGTGCGAAACGCTTGGCAGCGGGCCGGAATCAATCGTTCGTTGAGAAGGAGGCTCGCGTGCCGAAGCCGACCAAGGACATGTTCGACCCTAAACAATTTCTCGCCAGGGTGGGCGCGGGCAAGACGATTCTCACGTTTCGCAAGAACCAGCACGTGTTTCAGCAGGGCGACCCTGCGGACTCAGTCTTTTACATTCAAAACGGCAAAGTCAAGCTGACCGTCGTGTCGGAGCAGGGCAAGGAAGCGGTCGTCGCAATTTTGGAGCCTGGTCAGTTCTTTGGCGAGGGATGCATGAACGGTCATCCGTTGCGTATCGCGACGACAACAGCGATGGAAGATTGCGTCATCACGTCGATAACCAAAGAAGCGATGATGGCGGCTATTCGTGACGAGCCGAAATTTTCGCAGCTATTCATGTCATACCTCCTGACCCGGAACAGCCGGATCGAGGAGGACCTGATCGACCAGCTATTCAATTCGAGCGAACGGCGGCTTGCTCGTCTGCTGTTGCTGCTCGCGAATTTCGGCAAGGAAGGCAGCCCGCAGCCGATCAGCGCGAGTATCAGTCAGGAAACATTGGCCGATATGATTGGAACCACGCGATCGCGGGTCAGCTATTTCATGAACAAGTTTCGAAGGCTGGGCCTCATCAGCTATAATGGGCACATTGAGGTCCACAACTCGTTGCTAAGTGCGGTGCTGCACGAGAAGCCTCTGCTCAGAGAGCGCGACTAGAGGACTTTCCCAAGAAACGGCCCCAGAGCGTGGGGGACGCACTGAGACCGTCATTTCCTCGGATGCTTTGGGGGGCGTTTGCATCCGGTCGCCCCTTACCAAGTTACGCCACCGACATTCGTTCCGGCAGAGGCTCAGCTCGCTTTCGTACAGCTAAATCGTTTCCCAAGTCTGGGAGCATTTCTCTTGAAGGCGCCCTCAGACTCAACTGTATGCTGCTTAGGAAGGGATCTCATCGGTCCACACTTTAAAGCTGACCAGGGTATTGGGTCCAAATGTCTGAGTAATAGGGACGTCAGCGGCGTCACGTCCTTGAGCAATCAGTATACGCCCAATCCGGGGGACGTTGTTACGCGGATCGAACGTGTACCAACGCCCGCCAATGTAGGCCTCGAACCATCCCGCGAAATCTCCTGGGGCATATGGGGGAGGCATGCCGATGTCGCCCAAATAGCCGGTGCAGTATCTGGCCGGAATGTTCATGCAGCGACAGAACGTGATGGCCAGATGCGCAAAGTCCCGGCAAACGCCCTTACCCTCCTTGAACACGTCCCGGGCCGTCTTGGTTGCGCGCGCGTGCTCATAGCCGAACTGAATGTGATTGTGGACGAAATCGCAGATCGCCTGAACGCGTGCCCATCCGGGCGGCTCCTTCTCAAAGAGCTTCCACGCGACATCGGACAGCTGGTCGGTTTCGCAATAGCGACTGCCAAGAAGATACACGATCGTCTCTGCCGGCAAGTCCTCAATCGCGTGCTGGGAAGCCGAGGGCACAATGACGTCCGGCAAGCCCGTGTCGCGAATGATACCATCAGCCGCCAGGCGCATTCGACCGGCCGGAGCAACGATGCGACTGCACCAGTTACCGAAGCCATCGCGGTATGGGATGATCGCAACTGAGGGGTCAGTGGTCAGATAATCGGGCACGATGACATCTGAAGCCCGCGTAAAATGGACGCCCAGGACCATGATCATGGGTGTGGGTTGCGGAAAGTCGTAGACCATCTCATAGCCGACCCGAATCTTCACTCGGCGTCCTCCAAAGTTGACTAGACCGCACTGACCTCGTTTATGTTTACGCTATACTTTGCGCCGCGCAAGCTTTGACGGTCGCCGGACGCCTGTGTTCCGGCCACTTCGTTGAGCAATAACTACAAAGGGACCGACACTGTTTTGACGCTCACCGCCTTCTGAACTATGGCGCCAGGTCAGATCCTGGTTCCGCACCGGCCTATTTCAGCAGTAGCCTGACGCTGGGCGGCCTGATCATGGTGGCGGGCGCGTTCACCCAGGTACAATTGGCGTTGCTATAGCTCGTCGATAATTTCTCGCGGCTCGTCGACCGGCGGGCGGCAGTCCGCCCGGCGCAGCTCTCGCGAGGCGCTCGACAATCTCCCTGCGATCGAACAAGGCGCAGAAGAAATCAAACGCGCCCTACACCCGGACGGACATATCGTCATCGATGATGCGACGGTCAGCATCACCCCGGGCGAGCGCGTACTAATTGTCGGCGACACCGGAAAAGGGGGATCGACGCTGTTCCGCGACGCCTTTCCCGAAGCGAATGTTCGCCAGGCGCTCGAGCGCTGCGATCTCGGCAGCCTGATCGCCAAGCTCGATCTGGTGGAGCGCTGGGACAAGGAGCTTTCGCTCGGCGAGCAGGAGCGCCTCGCGTTTGCGCGCCTTCTGCTGCACAAGCCGGGATGGGTCTTTCTCGACGAAGCAACAGCCGCGCTCGACGAAGACAGCCAGCGCCGCGTCATGGCTCTGTTCGATGACGAGCTGAAGCAGACCACGGTGCTGAGCATTGGTCACCGGCCGGACCTTGCCGTCTATCACACCCGAACGCTTCAGCTCGTTCACGGACGCGACGGCGACCGCCTCAAGCTCAAGCCGCCCCCTGCGCCGCCTCCGCCTCGGCGCTGGCTGCAACGGCAGGACGACTGGCTGCTAACTATTCGATGATAATGCGGGGTGCCGTTTCGAACCATCTACATCCTTGATTTGAGTCAACTGGACTTTACTATCTTTGTTACAAGATTGAGTTCCTTCTTGAGAACCCACTTGAGATCCGCTGGCTAAGTAATCTTCGAGACAATGAGGTCGCGACCAAACTGCAAGGGGGAGATATCGAAATGTCGATTTGGACCATCGTTCTGATCATTCTGGTGATCGCGCTGCTGGGCGGCTTTAGCGGCATCGGTGGCGGTCCGTTTTACGGTACTGGCTACTACGGCGGTGGCGGTCTCGGCCTCGTGATCGTCATCCTGCTGATATTGGTCTTGCTTGGCAAACTTTGACCAGGCGGTGGCGGCCGGCAGATGATGAGCCGGCCTGAAATGCCGCTAATTCCACGAGAATTGCGTTAAGAATGCTTCCGCCACTTCTGTTCGTCAATGGCGGTGAAGTTCGTTGAACTGGATTGGTCAGACCCAGGCAAGTCGAAGCACACAATTCAAAACACACAATTCGGGATTCCCGGAAAATGTCTCGCAATATGCTCTACTTGGTCATCGGCGGTCTCGCTGTCGTCGCCATGATCCTAGGCTATCAAGTCTACCGGGAGCGACAGAAAACCACCGGCGTCGAAATCAGCATTGGCGAGCGCGGCATTTCAATCGAGAAGAAGTAGCAGCTCTTTCCCACTGATACGGCGACAGTCGTCGCCGGAAGCTCGAAAGCACTAAGCTCGATCCACCGAAAGTTCCTATATCACCAAGACCCAGCAAAGGAATCAGACAATGTCGATCGGACTTATCCTCATCATTATCCTCATCATTTTCCTGCTTGGGGGCTTCAGCGGCCGATTTGGCGGCTACGGTTACGGCTACGGCCACGGCGGCATGGGTGTCATCGGGATCATCCTGGTTATCCTTGTCGTATTGCTGCTGCTGGGCCGGCTCTGATCCCGTCGCGGCCGACTGCGTCGACCAGACACGCCGTCCCAAAAGGTCCTATCACCAGCGTGCCGGATCCCCGACCCGGCACGCTGTCGTAGCCTTCCAGTTTGCAATTACTTCGTGTGAGGGCTCGGCGTAGAGCGCTGATTTGATTTTCTGAGCAGCCGCGAGCTGCGAGCACGGCATTCTCGCCGTGGCATCGCTAATCGGCCAAAAGGGAGCCGCTCGAAGAGATAGCCGTTCGATCAACTGGAGATCCGGATGCGCCATCCGAAGCCGACACCAGCCGCGGATGAAGAGGTGTTTGCGCCGGCGTCGGTCCTGCTGCAGCGGCTGTACGACGAGGCGCCGACAGATCACTTTACTTTGGGCTGGCTGATGGGCCGCCTGCACGAGCGCTCCTTCGGCCTCATCATGCTGCTGCTCGCTGTGGTCGCCATCACGCCGGGCGTCTCGATCGTAGCCGGCCTGCTACTTATGATTCCCGCGCTCCAGATGATCGCGGGCCAGGACATGCCGGTGTTCCCACGCCGCATCGCCGTCCGTCCGTTACCGACTCGGCACCTTGCCGCTCTGGTGCAGCGAGCTGTGCCCGTGCTGAGGTATCTCGAGAAACTCATCCATCCGCGCTGGCCGACTCCGTTCGATGCGACCAAGCGTGTCGTTGGCGCCGTTGTCGTGCTGCTGAACATCACCCTGGTCTTCACTCCGGTGCCTCTGAGCAACGTCGTGCCCGCCCTCGTCATCGCGCTGATCGCGCTGACCTATCTCGAAGAAGATGGGCTCCTGCTCTCGATAGCGCTGCTGGTCGGCGTCGTCGTGGTGGCGGTCGAGTTGGCGGCTGTCTGGGAGACCATCCTCGGTGCGAAATGGATCTTCGGCCTGTGGTAAATCACGGGGACGACCGGCTAAGGGGGCGGAGCTATGCCCTTCCCAATACCCAGCAACGGAAAGGTGCGTCCCGCAGCGGCGACCGGAGGCAGCAGAAGCGCGGCCCCGGGCAGGCTCCGAACCGAATAGCTTGATCCCAATCAACAATTCGGCCCCGTGGCAGCCTATGGTGGCAACAGCTCTAATCCGACGCCTGGAGCCGAAGCGAAATGAACACGCAGCGCGGCACTGGTGCTGCGGCCGAAAGCAGGGAAGCTCTGCCCTATGTACCGCTTCCATCGGCTGGACGCGCGGTCAGCGAGCCGGCCGTACAGCCGCGATTTGCGACGCGGCGCTGGGTTCTCGTCGGGGTCGTAACGCTGCTTCTCGCGACATCCTTGGGCATCTGGTGGTCGTTCAGCGGCAACGCTACGGTTGGTTACGAGACGGCGCCTGTCACCATCGGCAACGTTGCACGCGACATCAACGCCACGGGCTCGGTCAACCCGGAATTGACGATCATTGTCGGAACCTACGTATCCGGCGTCATCCAGGAATTGACCTGCGATTACAATACAGAGGTCAAGCGAGGACAGACCTGCGCCAAGATCGATCCACGCCCTTATCAGAGCGTCGTCGATCAAGCGAAGGCCAGTCTCGCCATTGCAAAAGCGCAGCTGGAAAAGGACAAGGCATCGCTCACCTATGCCAAGGCCAATGTCGGGCGCCTCGCCATTCTCGTCAAGACAAGGGCCGCGTCGGAGGACGCCTACGACAATGCGAGGAACGTGTACGATCAGGCTCTGGCGCAAATCACATTCGACGAAGCCACCATCCAGCAGCGCCAGGCCGTGCTCGACGCGGCACAGGTCAATCTCGACTACACCAACATCATCTCGCCAGTCGATGGCACGGTCGTTTCGCGCGCCGTCACCATGGGACAGACCGTCGCAGCAAGTTTCCAGACTCCCACCTTGTTCCTGATCGCGACCGACCTCACCAGGATGCAGGTGGACGCCAATGTCAGCGAAAGCGATATTGGCGGCATCAAGAACGGCGACAAGGCGACGTTCACCGTCGACGCATATCCCAAACGGTTGTTCGACGGAACCGTAACTCAGGTCCGCCAATCCCCGCAAACCGTGCAGAATGTCATCACGTACGATGTCGTCGTCAGCGTCAACAATCCTGATCTGGCGCTCAAGCCGGGCCTGACGGCGGCGACGCGGATCATCGTCGATCAGCGGAGCAACGTACTCCGTGTTCCGAACCAGGCATTACGCTATGTCCCGACCGGCACAGTCCTTGGCGACACGAAGCAAGCGCGCGTTTGGGTGCTCCGGGACGGATCGCCGGTGCCGGTGCCGGTTACGGTCGGGCTCGACGACGACGAGTTCACGGAGATCGTGCACGGCGACCTGAAAGTCGAAGACAGGGTGATTGTCGCGGAGCAGCGGAATTCGGCGAAAGCGCGCTCCCGCGTGCCACCACCACGACTCTAGTTGCAACAGCCGCAACGATTGAAGGCACATGGCGGAGCCGGTCATCAGGATTGAAGGGGTGTCGCGGACATATCATGTCGGCGACATAGATGTTCGCGCGCTTTCGGGCGTAAGCCTGACTGTCGAACGCGGCGAGTTCATCGCCATCATGGGCGCGTCCGGATCGGGCAAGTCGACGCTGATGTCGATCCTTGGATGCCTCGACCGGCCTACGGGCGGTCATTACTGGTTCGACGGCATCGACGTCGCACAGCTTGCGGAACCGGATCTTGCCGGCCTTCGCAGCGAGCGGCTTGGGTTCGTATTCCAGAGCTTCAATCTCTTGCCACGCACCAGCGCCATCGACAATGTCGCCTTGCCGCTCTTGTATGCGATGTCGGGCCAGAGCCATGCGCGCGCACGCTTCGAGCGGGCTCGCGCAGTTCTGGACAAGCTTGGGCTGCGCGATCGGGAACGCAACACGCCAGGCCAGCTGTCAGGCGGCCAGCAGCAGCGGGTTGCAATCGCCCGGGCCCTCATCAATCAGCCGAGCCTGCTGCTGGCGGACGAGCCGACCGGCAATCTCGATACACGCAACTCCAACGAGATTATGCAGACGCTCAGCTCGCTCAACCGCGAACAGGGCGTCACCATCATCGTGGTGACCCACGAGCCTGATGTCGCGGCCTTTGCGGATCGCGTGCTGACCATGCGCGACGGCCAGATCATCTCGGATGTGAAGAAGACGGAGCTCGCCAAGGCACCCGAGCCGGCGGGAGAGGCCGCGGGCAAATTGGTCCAGTTCAGAGAACCGCCGATCTATGTTGGAATGTCGGGCGCGTCATGGCCCTTTGCCTGGATGGTGATGACGGCGGCCGCCGAGGCGATCTGGCGCAACAAAATGCGTTCAGCGCTGACGATGCTCGGGGTCTTCATCGGCGTCGCCGCATTGATCGTCATGGTGTCGGTCGGCCAGGGAGCGAACGAGGCGGTCCGAAAAGAGATCGCAAGGCTCGGGACCAACCTCGTGGTTATCCTGCCGGGCGCCGCCACGAGCGGGGGTGCTCGGGGCGGCTCCGGAAGCGCTTCGACACTTACCGTTGCCGACGTGCGAGCAATCCGACAGGAAGCGCCTGCTGCCGGGGCTGTAAGCTACCTCATCCGCCAGTCGGGGCTGATCCGCTTTGCGAACCAGAACTGGACCACCGGCATCCAGGGCGTGAGCCCCAATTATCCTCCGATGACGAACTGGCAGATCGCCGCAGGGCGGGCAATCACTCCGGAGGATGAGCGAAGCTCGGCGCTGGTTGCGGTCCTCGGCGAGACCGTGCGCCGGCAACTCTTCGGCACCTTTCAGAACCCGATTGGCGCCATGGTGCAGGTGAAAGGTGTGTCGTTGCGGGTGGTCGGAATTCTCGACTCCAAGGGACAGACATCCTTTGGACAGGACCAGGACGATCTAATCATGGTTCCGTTCACGACGGCCGAGCGCAAGATTATCGGCGTTGCGTCGCCAAGCCAGCAGCAAACCGCGATCAACTGGATTTATCCGACGCCGCCGAATCCGTACGGGCTTCAACCGCGCATGACCGGGTTCGTAAATCAGATTTACGTGCAGGCGTTGGATCCGACCGGCGTCAAGGCGGCGATCGACCAGGCCACTGAAATCCTGGCGCGGCGTCACCACATCAGGCCAGGCACCATCAACGATTTTTCCGTGAGAAACCTCAGTCAGATCGCAGAGACCGCCGAAGGCAGCAGCCGCATCATGGCGCTGCTCCTGGCCGCGGTGGCGTCCATCTCGCTTGTGGTCGGCGGCATCGGCATCATGAATATCCTGCTGGTCTCGGTGACGGAACGAACGCGGGAGATCGGACTACGGATGGCGATTGGCGCCCGAAGATTGCACGTCCTGCTGCAGTTCCTTGCCGAGGCGATCTTCATCAGCGTCAGCGGCGGCATCGTGGGAATTGTCATCGGCGCGGCGTTGTCCGTCGCCATCTCCGCCCTCACGGGCTGGCCGGCGCCGATATCTCTGGCCGCGATTGCCGGCGGGTTCCTGTTCTCGGCAGCCGTTGGCATATTCTTCGGCTACTACCCCGCGCGAAAGGCCGCTCGGCTCGATCCTATCGAAGCGCTGCGCTACGAGTAGGCCGCTCAACTTTGACGCAACCTTCGTAAGACGGGATCCGCTTGAGCCGCTTACCCGCGCGGAAACGGCGAGAGTTCATCACGCGTCCCAGCGTTCGCCTTTTTTGCCGGCTCCTGCAAAAAAGACCCGGCATTTCTGCGGGCCTTCTTGTTGAGCGTTAAACGGGTTGGACTTAAAAATCCATACCACCCATGCCGCCGCCTTGAGGCATCGCGGCTCCACCGGCGTTCTTCTTCGGCAGCTCGGCGACCATCGCTTCGGTCGTGATCAGCAGAGCCGCAACAGAAGCCGCGTTCTGAATCGCCACACGAACGACCTTGGTCGGGTCGATGATGCCCTTGGTGACGAGGTTGCCGTACTCGCCGGACTGGGAATCAAAGCCGTAGCCGTACTGGTCCTTCTCCAGGACCTTGCCGACGATGACGGAGCCATCCTCGCCCGCGTTGATCGCGATCTGGCGCGCCGGATAGGATAGCGCCTTGCGCACGATCTCGACGCCGGTCTTCTGGTCATCGTTCTTGGTGCGAAGTCCCTTGAGATGCTCGGAAGCACGCAGCAGGGCGACGCCGCCGCCCGGCAGGATGCCTTCCTCAACGGCCGCGCGGGTTGCATGCATCGCGTCGTCAACGCGATCCTTGCGCTCCTTCACCTCGACCTCGGTCGCGCCGCCGACGCGGATCACCGCGACGCCGCCCGCGAGCTTGGCCAGACGCTCCTGCAACTTCTCACGGTCGTAGTCCGAGGTGGTCTCCTCGATCTGCGCCTTGATCTGCTGAACGCGCGCCTCGATGTCGGCCTTCTTGCCGCCGCCGCTGACGATGGTGGTGTTCTCCTTGTCGATCATCACCTTCTTGGCGCGGCCAAGCATGTTCAGCGTCACGTTTTCGAGCTTGATGCCGAGATCTTCCGAGATCGCCTGGCCGCCGGTCAGGATCGCGATGTCCTGCAGCATGGCCTTGCGGCGATCGCCGAAGCCCGGAGCCTTGACGGCCGCGACCTTCAGACCGCCGCGTAGGCGGTTGACGACCAGGGTGGCCAGCGCCTCGCCCTCGACGTCCTCGGCGACGATCACGAGCGGCTTGCCGCTCTGGACCACGGCCTCGAGCAGCGGCAGCAGTTCGTTCAGCGACGACAGCTTCTTCTCGTTGATCAGGATGTAGGCATCGTCCATCTCGACGCGCATCTTGTCGGCGTTGGTGACGAAGTAGGGCGAGATGTAGCCGCGGTCGAACTGCATCCCTTCGACGATCTCGAGTTCGGTCTCGAGCGATTTGGCTTCCTCGACGGTGATGACGCCCTCGTTGCCGACCTTCTTCATGGCGTCGGAGAGGAACTTACCGATCTCAGCGTCGCCATTGGCCGAGATGGTGCCGACCTGGGCGATCTCCTCATTCGAGGTGACCTTCTTGGAGTTCTTCACGAGATCGGCCACCACGGCTTCCACCGCGAGGTCGATACCTCGCTTCAGGTCCATCGGGTTCATGCCGGCGGCAACCGCCTTGGCGCCCTCGCGCACGATCGCGGCGGCGAGCACGGTCGCGGTGGTGGTGCCGTCGCCGGCTGCATCCGCCGACTTGGAGGCAACTTCCCGCACCATCTGGGCGCCCATGTTCTCGAACTTGTCGTCGAGCTCGATCTCCTTGGCGACGGTGACGCCGTCCTTGGTGATGCGGGGAGCGCCGAACGACTTGTCGAGCACGACGTTACGGCCCTTAGGACCGAGCGTGACTTTGACCGCATTGTTGAGAATTTCGACACCGCGCAACAGCCTGTCGCGCGCATCGACGCCGAACTTGACTTCCTTGGCCGACATAATGATCTCCGTTTTCAACCGTAAAATCCGAAAGACCGCGCGACTTAGCGAGCTCCCTAGGCACGTGATTTCAACTTGCGCGCCTTATCCTTCTTCGAGATGCCGGCTGCTTAGGATAAGGAAAACAGGCAGACTGGCGCTTAGGCGACCTTCTTCTTGGCGACGGGCAGCTCAGCGGAGCTTGTCGAGATCGAGTGGTCACTCACGAGCTGCGTCAATGCGCTGAGCGTCAGCCAAATCGGCCGGGCTGATCGAAATCATCTCCATCGTTGAAGTTCGCGGCGGCGCCGCCGGCACCATGATCATAGTGGCAACCCGGCGAAACGACGCGAACGACAATCCTTCGATCATCTCCTCATCGGTGATGATCTCGTAGGTACCCGGAGGCAGGAGGCGGTCGATTCCCTTGATCCGGAAGGGATGTTTGAAGGTTACTACTTCGCGTCGGGAGCGCATGGTCATGACCGGCTATCCTTCAGAAACAGCCTTGCATCGGCGCTATCGTGAAGCAATCCGTTTACCGTGCTCTTTGTGCCCAGCTTGGCTATCTCTTTATCAGGAGATGGCTGCGAAGTCACCAAATTCAGGGCAATCGCGGATTTGTTGTCGATGCCGGCGCACGAGATGCTTGCTAGCGCCAAATGGAGAAATGCGAACTGGCGATCGGCGAGCGCCGCGACTGTGGAAGACGAAATGTTATCTCGCAAATCTACCAGTAGAGATAGACCTGTGGCGGTTGGCTGCAACCGTCAAGGCGAGATGGATCTGCGGGCAAGCACGTCTCCAGTTGAAAGAGAAATTGGGTCTCGATCCCTTCAAGGGACTGTCCTGGCACGGGACTGTCCTGGCACGGTCTTCGCCGTCACGCTGTTATGACGATCATTGCTCGCACCTTCTTGCAGCACTGCCGTGTTGCCAAGACGGGGCGGAAAAGCGCATCGACAGCCCCCCCTCGAGCCGCAGCCTGCCGGTGCGGCCCGCCGCCATCGCGCGCTCATTCTTCGGCTATCAGGTTCGCGATACCCATACTGCGGAAGACGGGTCAGCAAAAAGCAACGGCGTGAACAACTCTGCCAAGCTCGTGTTAGCGCGAGGCACCTTTATGATCGTGCAGGAAACGGGCGATCTGCGTCTTCAACACGGCGGCATCACGCGATTTGCCTGAGGCCGCGTGCTCAAAAAGTCTGCGCTGGACATCAGTAGGCAGATCATTCCATTCGCTGACAAGGGCAGTACCCAGACATTCCAGGACTCTGCGCTCCACGTCCCGCAACTCGCCGGCTTCATAGGGTAACGGCCACGCCACCTCCTGCGCTCCGCCTTCCTCGTCCCAACGGTCGAGCGCGGTTGCCATTGCTTCCCCTGACGTTGGCCTTCGACCTTTTTTGACCATTCTATATAATCGCACATATCGGTATTAAGCGCCATACGCTCGATCGCGGGTCGATCCGAGGCCCGATCGTTCCAGTACGAGAATGCCGCGGCCGCGGAACTCGGTAGTTCGCCGGTCGGCTATTGCAACGCGGCGTAAAGGCTCAAGGCTCATAATGGATGTAATCGTTACACCTGCAAAAGGAGACACGGTTTGGCAGCTGACGGACCTGCTCGGCCGCTCGATGGGCCGCATCACGACAAGCGCTCCCGGTCAGTTCATGATCCATCCGGAGGGCCACGCTTTGGAAACTATGGCCGGCATACAGCAAGGGCCGCACGCCTCGCTCGATGCCGCACTGGCTGAGATCGAAAGGCACACCCGGGGCCCCTGCCGTCGAAATCCTGGTGAAGAAGATCCGTCTTAGACGGCGCCTAACAATCCAGCTTGGTCGGCAGAGTATCCTATACTTACTGCGAGAAGATCTATATGTCTTACAGGTAACGCCTTGATCTTGCCGCTCAATATCCATGCGTTCCGCCCGACCTCAAGCACCCGGATTGCCGGATGACGGGCCCTTCGGTTCCAATAGAGGGACGTGCGGATATTCGCGTGAGGACCGAGGCGAATATGGGCTCCGGCGGATGTCACCGCTCGATCATTTGCGTTGCCGTGTTCGCCGAGATCCTTTGGCGACGGCTCGGCTCGACGCAACCATGACAGTGCGGAGGGAACCGGCTTGAGCCGCTTGGTCATCGTCTCCAACCGTGTCGCCTTGCCGGGAGAAGGTGCGCAGCGCAGCGGCGGGCTCGTGACCGGCCTCGTCGACGCTCTGCATCAGGCTGGAGGCTTATGGTTTGGGTGGAGTGGCAAGCTAGGAGAAACAACGAAAGAGCCGAACGTTTTTGAGACCGAGGGGGTGACGTACGCCACCGTCGATCTTACCCGCGCGGACCATGACGGCTATTACAGCGGCTTCTCCAACGCGGCACTGTGGCCCTTATTCCACTATCGGCTTGACCTCATGAACTTTACCCGCCGGGACTTGGCCGCCTATCGGCGGGTGAATGCCCTGCTCGCCGATATCCTCGCACCCTTGCTCAGGCCGAGTGACCTCATCTGGGTTCATGACTACCACCTGATCCCCATGGCCGAGGAGCTTCGCCGCGCCGGGGCCACACAGCGGATCGGGTTTTTCTTGCATACGCCGTTTCCGTCCTTGGGCGTGTTGGCAGCCCTTCCCCACTATGGCGATCTGCTGAAATCACTATGCGCTTACGATCTCGTCGGCTTCCAGACGGTGGAGGATTTGACCGCCTTCCATGACGCCATTGTTCGCTGCGCAGGAGGCAAGGTTTCGTCCGATGGCAGCGTTCAGGCTTTCGATCGCGTTCTCCGCGCCGGCGCGTTCCCGATTGGCATCGATACCGAAGCCATCGCCGAAATGGCCAGCCGCGCTGCGAAATCCCGCACGGCACACCGGCTGCAGGAGAGTCTCCGGGGACGCCAGCTCATCATCGGGGTGGACCGGCTCGACTACAGTAAGGGACTGGAACACCGGTTCAAAGCATTCGCCGGGTTTCTCGACGCCTATCCCGAGTACCGCAACCACGTCCGATTCCTGCAGATCGCCACCGCGACACGCAGCGACGTTCCTGAATACCGTGAGCTGCGGCAGAGGCTCGGTGCGCTGGCGGGCGACGTGGCCGGTCGCTTCGCGGAACTCGATTGGGCACCGATCCAGTATTTGAACAGGAGCTTTTCCCAGCGCTCGCTCGCTGGCTTCTTTCGGCTCAGCCGCGTTGGTCTTGTCACTCCATTGCGCGACGGAATGAACCTGGTTGCCAAGGAGTACGTCGCTGCACAGGACCCTGACGACCCCGGCGTGCTCATTCTCTCGCCCTTCGCGGGCGCCGCCTATGAACTCGACACTGCCGTGATCGCCAACCCGTACGACCCCGACGCCGTCGCCGAAGCATTGCAGACAGCGCTGGGGATGCCACTTGAGGAGCGGCGTGAGCGTTGGGGAGCCATGATGGCGGTACTGCGCCGCAATAGCATTACGGCGTGGCGCGAGAGTTTCCTGGGGGCACTCGGCCGCTAACTCCGATGCCATTCGACAGGAAAGGGGCATCTGTGTAGCGGCCGCGACCGGTCTGCTTCGAGCATCGTATTCCTTCTCGTAGCGTCTATCAGGCGCGCGATTTTCTCTCCTGCTCTATCGTCAAGCTTGTCAATCGTCGCCCCTCCGCGACCGCTCTTGGCGAGATTGGGATCGGCAACCGTTACGGTTGAATATGCGCGGCGTCTGCGCTCAATCGTCACAAACAATGCGCTCGGCCCACCAGCTTTCGGCGAGCGATGCAAGCTCATCGAGTATGCTCGCTCCTTAGGTCAGCCTCGCTGACATGCTCTCTGCGCTTGCGGCTTCGGCATCGTGACCGGCGTTCCGCCTTCAAATAACTCAGCCATTTCTTGCGCTACATCAACGCCGGCGCGATCGCGTAGAGCACCATTTTCGCGTTCTTCAATCAGTGGAGAGAGCAGATGAGCGTTCCGAGATTGTGGACCACCAGCCAGGAGCCTGCATTCGCCCCCTTCCGGGCCATGCGGCGTGAGGTAGAAAACGCCCTTCGCGCTTTCGATCAGGGTTCGTCCTCTCCCAGTATTGGGGCAGGCGCGCCGCCAATCAATGTGGCTGAAACCAAGGATGCGTTCGAAGTGACCGCCGAACTTCCCGGCGTGGACGACAAAGATATCAAGGTCAGCCTGGACGGCAACCAGCTGGTGATCTCCGGCGAGAAGAAGGCGGAGAGCATGAGGGATGAAAAGGACTGGCATGTCGAGGAGCGCAGCTACGGTTCCTTCTATCGATCGATGTCTCTGCCTTTCGAGCCGGAAGAGGGAGCCGTCGAAGCTCATTTCGACAAGGGCGTGCTGCATCTCGCTATCAAGAAGCCAGCCAAAGCCGTGAAGACCACCAAGACGATCGACATCAAGACAGGCGCTCCACCGAGCGCGAGTCCAGTATCGAATAAGGCCGCTGCGCCGGGCAAGGCTGCCTAGTCCTGCACCGCAGTCGTAACAAGCCGGAGATCCGAACCGAGAAAGCCGGTTACGGTCTCCGGGCTTTGTGATCCCACTTTCCTGCCGTGACGAGATGTCGCCGCCGATGAACTGTCGCCCCGAAAGAGCCGCCCGTTACGGTTCTGCGATACGATGAGGGTTCCGATGAAGAAGCCAGTTCACTCAGTTGACGAACCTGAGCAGAAAGTACGACGTGCCGACAGGCCGCCGACGGAAGGATTCGTGGTCATTGTCGACGGGCACTTCAAGTCGGAGTTTGGCACAGTCGAAGCTGCGGAATCATCGGCCCGCAAACTTAAATCGAGCTATCCGATGCTCAAGATCGAGATTTATGACACCGTCACGAAGGCCAGAACCTTATTGGACTAAGATACCCAACTGTCGCACCGTTCTGATCGGGAGCGGCAAGTGGTTTAGAAAATAGTTGTATTCCCTCTGCGAGACCGGCTGCAGCTGTGAGGCGTCACGTCAGGCTTTGCTTCTCCCTAACAATTTCCGCCAACAGCTTGTGTACTCGCTCATCGTGAAATGCGATTCCGAAAAGAGCCAGAACGACTTGACCGGGCGGAAGCTCCTCATCGCCCCTTGCCTGCCGGATGAACATTTCCATTTCACCATTTTCGCGAACGACGATAGCCGCGTCGTTGGCGCGGAGATCAATGCGGGTTGGCCGCTTTAGTCCGAACATTTTCAACTCCTGTTGCGCTTTCACGAGATAACACAACTCACAATTCGTGGAAAGAATACCGGAGAAGTCACTCCTGATTGATCCCCGGCCGGGCCTACACCCAGTCGACGCAAACACGCTCCTAGCGGGCGACTCCGTGGCGATATCGATGCTTTCGAAAGAGAGGCTTCATGATGGGGAGGATTGAACCGCGCCAACTTACGGGTTCACCGGATGGGTTGCATATCGTCCGGCAACGTCTTTCGCGAGGCGGGCGAAGGGTGCGTCTTGAGATTACGAAGCCAGCCGAATTCAACTCAACCCGAACCGTCGAACGAACCACGTCTTCACGACGTGCGTCAGGATGACATAGCTTGGAAGAATAAGCCCGAGCGCGATCCAGTAGGTCGGTGGTAGCGGGACGAAACCCAAAAAGCTTGCAAGCCAGGAGTATGGGAGAGCGACCCCAATGACGGCAATGATCAGTGTTGTCGTAATGAGCGCCGTGCTGGCTCGACTCTGGAAAAACGGAATCTTGGCCGTGCGAATAATGTGGATGATCAAGGTCTGCGTAAGCAGGGATTCGACGAACCAGCCCGTCTGGAACAATGCCGGGTTATTCCACGCATTGAAGACGTAGAGCATCGTAAAATAAGTGACATAATCGAAGATCGAGCTGATCGGACCGATGAACAGCACGAACTTCGTGATGTTGCCGATGTCCCATCGCCGCGGCACCGCCACAAATTCCGGATCGACGTTGTCCGTTGGGATCGCGGTCTGCGAAACGTCGTAAAGCAGGTTGTTGGTAAGCACCTGAATCGCCGTCATCGGCAGAAACGACAGGAAGATACTGGCTCCTAGCACGCTGAACATATTACCAAAATTTGAGCTCGCCCCCATCTTGATATACTTGGTAATGTTGCCGAACACCTTACGTCCCTCGATGACGCCGTCGCCGAGCACCGCCAGGCTCTTCTCGAGCAATATGATATCCGCGGATTCCTTGGCGATGTCGACGGCGCTGTCGACGGATATGCCGACGTCTGCAGTCTTCAGCGCAGGCCCATCGTTGATGCCGTCCCCCAGGAAGCCGACGACGTGCCCCTTGCGGTGAAGTGCATCGATGATGGCGGCCTTCTGCGACGGCGACACCTTGGCGAACACCGTCGTGGTCTCCGCCAGGTTCGCCAACTCTTCCGGCGACAGCGCCGACATCTCGCTGCCGAGAACGATCCGGTCCACGGAAAGACCAACATCATGACAGATCTTGCGCGTGACGATGTCGTTGTCCCCTGTCAGGATCTTCACTTGCACACCGCCAGCCTGTAGCGCAGCAATTGCGGGGGCGCATGTCTCCTTCGGAGGGTCAAGGAATGCGATGTAACCGAGCAAGGTGAGATCGGCCTCATCAGCGACAGAGTACGCCGCCTGAGTTGCCGGCATCTCCTTGGTGGCGACGGCGATGACCCGAAATCCGTCCGCGTTGAGCTTTGCAGTCGTTTCTTTCGCGGAGGCCAGATGGCTCTCATCGAGGAGGCCGGTCTCGTCGCCGATCACGTAGTGCCTGCAAACCGCGACGACTTCTTCGACGGCACCTTTACAGATAAGGACATGAACCCCGTCGTCGCGCCCAAGAACGACGGACATCCTCCGCCTCTCGAAGTCGAATGGTATTTCGTCGATTTCGCGGAACCGCTCCCGAACCTTTAGGCCACCTTCGAGATCGCCGTGCTTCAGGACCGCGACGTCGAGCAGATTCTTGAGGCCGGATTGGTAATAACTATTCAGATAGGCGTACTCAAGCACGCTGTCCGAATCGGCGCCCCTGATATCAAGATGACGCTTGAGGATAATCAGGTCCTGAGTGAGTGTGCCGGTCTTGTCCGTGCACAAGACGTCCATGGCCCCGAAATTCTGGATTGCATTGAGACGCTTAACAATGACCTTCTTTCGGGACATTGCCATCGCACCCTTTGCCAGATTGACCGTCACGATCATCGGCAGCATTTCAGGCGTTAGACCTACCGCTACGGCGACCGCAAACAACAGCGCTTCGAGCCAATTGCCCTTGGTCACGCCATTGATCACAAAGACAAGCGGCGCCATCACGAGAATGAACCCCAGCATCAACCAGGTAAATCGACTGATGCCCTTGTCGAAGCTTGTCAGCTCCCGCGTCTCGGCGATTGCCTTTGCTACGATGCCGAAAGCAGTTCGCGGACCGGTCAGCACCACGACGCCGCAGCCGATTCCGCTGACCACAGCGCTACCCATAAAGCAGATATTGGGGAGATCAAATGGCGTCTCAGCCGTGCCTTCATGAGCCGCCGCAAATTTCTCAAGCGGCATCGCCTCGCCAGTGAGGGTCGATTGGTTGATGAAGAGATCCTTGGCCGAAATCAGCCTGAGGTCGGCGGGGATCATGTCGCCAGCAGACAGCAGAACGATGTCGCCAGGCACAAGTTGATCGATCGGAACATCGACGTGGTCAGCACTCCCCTGTCGGCGCACAGAAGTGGTTATCGACACCATCTTCTGTAATTCGTCGGCAGCTTTGTTCGACCGATACTCTTGAAGGAAGCCTAGGGCGATGCTCAGGACAACCATGATAGCGATCATCACCGCTGCATGCTGATCGCCGAGGAAATAGGACGCCGTCGCCAACGATAACAGAAGGATATTCAACGGATTGATCGAGCGCACAGCAAGCTCGCCGAGAACCGTATGACGCGCTTGTCGAGCGATCCGATTGAGCCCGACCGCGCGGAGCTGCTCCTCGACCTGGTCAGGCGCGAGGCCCGCCGTCGTGCTGGACATCCGCTGCAAGGCCTCGTCGGGCGAAAGACGAGCGACTTCGGCCAGAGCTTTTCCGCTCTGGGCAGATCCTTCGGGCGTGCTCGACGGCGACGGCACAGGGACCAAGGCAGTCGCAATCGCTATGGGATCCCGCTCGTTCAAGAACATATCTCCTGCACCGAAGGGATCCGCTTGGACCAATGAAAGGATCTGCTCGGGCGAGTACGCGCATTCTCCCGAGTGCATCGGACCAATGTTCGCTACGACAAGAAGCGACTAATTACGAAGGATATCGGCTGACGATGAGTGAACTTTGATGAGGATCAAAGGCTTCTCGTTCCGCACATCGAAGGCGGCTGCCGCGTCTGGATATTCTTCAAGAAGCCGCAAACGTTTGCCACCGCGCCGTCGGAACAATCAAGAACCGGGTGAGCCGCGCTCACTCCCGGCTTTCGCAACTCTTGCGGCTCGGCAACACCCCGCTTCAGCACACCGATCAGCAGCGGGCTAGCGGCGGGGGCTTGATCCTTATCAACAAGAACATGTACTGCGATGCTAATCATTTTTCGCAACTATCAGCACCCGCGCGAAATGGACGCCTAATACCTTCTGCTCGTCTTCCGGGAGCGACATAATGAGCCGCCTGCACTTGGAGAGTCACGCCGTCGAACGCATTGGCTGGCTCAGAGCCGCGGTTCTCGGCGCGAACGATGGAATCATCTCAACGGCCAGTTTGGTGTTGGGCGTCGCATCGGCCGCTGCTTCGCGAAGCGACATACTGCTGACGGGGATCGCCGGCCTGGTCGCCGGCGCGATGTCGATGGCCGCCGGCGAATACGTATCGGTGAGTTCGCAATTGGATACGGAGCACGCCGACATCGCGCGGGAAACCCGGGAGCTTTCGACCGATCAAGCCTTCGAGATGGAGGAACTCGCGCAGATTTACGTCTCGCGCGGACTCGAGATCGATCTTGCGCGGGAAGTTGCGAAGCAGTTGATGGCAAAAGATGCGCTGGGCGCGCATGCGCGGGACGAACTCGGGATTTCGGCGATCACGACGGCGCGCCCCATTCAGGCCGCGCTTGCCTCCGCCAGCACGTTTTCGGTGGGGGCCGCGGCGCCTCTGCTCCTGGTCACGGCCTCGCCAGTGAACGCACTCATTCCCGTCGTTTCGGTGGGCTCGCTGATGTTCCTTGCGGTTCTTGGTGCTATCGGTGCAAAGGCCGGTGGCGCAGGTTTGCTCAAACCGACGCTGCGGGTGACGTTCTGGGGCGCATTTGCAATGGGTCTAACCGCTGGTATCGGCGCAATGTTTGGCAAGGCCATCTGATCGGCCCACATCGACCGAGCGGCTATTGGATAGCTCCGGCTGCCAGCACTCTGATCGCGCAGGTTGTTCGATTCGCTCGCCGCAATAGCCAATTCTGCGACACACACGGAGTTCGACCTGGACCAACCAATGGTTCTATGCGGCCATCTCGTTGGCGCGAAGGGCAAGCTCGGCTCCCGACCGAATTTCAGAATGTCACACTCGGCTCCCGACACGTCCAGCCCGGGGACCGAAAAGCGAAATTTGCAATATTTTTCAATGTCAGATGGCGGAGAGAGTGTCCGACGAACTCATGATTTTCCACGTTCGCCGACAACCGCTGCTGACTCCATATCGCCTTTAAATACAGCTTCTTCTTTCACTCACGTCCGCTATTGTTCCTACCAAATCGCCCCGAGCCGTGCTATTTTTGGGGACTGACTTGGGGACCGGACTGAGGGGGCGAACATGGCCAGCAAGCTCACGGCGCGCAAAGTCGAAACCGCCAAGCCGGGCAAATACAGCGACGGCGGAAACCTCTATTTGATCGTTTCGGAGACAGGGGCTCGCAAATGGGTTCTGCGGTTCACCTGGCGCGGTCGGGCTAAGGAAATGGGTTTAGGCAGCGCAGCGAGCGTCCCCCTCACCGATGCCCGCGAGAAGGCCGCCAGCGCGCGGCGGAAGATTGCTCAGGGGCTCAACCCAATCGAGGAGCGCAAGCGGGACGGCGGCATCCCGACCTTCGGCGAGATGGCCGACGACGTGAGGGAAACGCTTTCGGCCGGCTTTCGGAACGAGAAGCACATAGCGCAATGGAAATCAACGCTGGAGACCTACGCCGCTCCGCTGCGCGCGAAGCCGGTGGACACTATCGCCACAGACGACGTGCTGGCGGTGCTCAGGCCGATCTGGACTACGAAGGCCGAAACCGCGTCACGGGTGCGGGGGCGGATCGAAAAGGTTCTGGACGCTGCCAAGGCCAAGGGCTTCCGTGTAGGCGAGAACCCCGCGCGGTGGCGCGGCCATCTGGATCACCTGTTGCCGCGCTCCATGAAGCTGGCTAGAGGGCATCATGCCGCGATGCCCTATGAGGAAGTCGCGGGCTTCATAACGAAACTGCGAGAGCGGGAAGCCAGTTCCGCGCTCGCGCTGGAGCTTTGCATTCTCACCGCGGCACGTTCCGGGGAAATTCTCGGCATGCGCTGGCCTGAAATTGACCTCGACAGGAAAATTTGGACGGTGCCTGCCGAACGGATGAAAGCCGGCCGGGAGCATCGCGTCCCCTTGTCCTCACGGGCAGTCGCAATCCTTCGGCAGCTTGAACAACTCAGAAGCGGTGATTTCGTATTTGCCGGACAAGCACGCAATAAGCCGCTTTCGAACATGGCGATGGAAATGGTGTTGCGCCGCATGAAAATTGAGAATGCCACTGTCCACGGTTTCCGCTCCAGCTTTCGGGATTGGGCGGGCAACATCTCGAATTTCCCTCGCGAGATTACGGAAACCGCCTTGGCACATGTCATTGGCGACAAAGCGGAACAGGCTTACCGGCGAAGCGACGCGCTGGAGAAACGCCGCAAGATGATGGAGGCTTGGGCGGCATTCTGCGAGCCAAAGGCCGCAGGAAATGTTGTGCAAATCGGCAAACGAAAAACAGTCGGAGGCTAAATAGGGACGCCATTTGCACAAACGGGCCAATCCTATTAGTTCTTGAGAGCGCGGGGCCGGTCGGCCAACCGTCGCCGGACATCCATCACCGCCGTCCGGCTCGCCCCGCGCGCAGCTTTGCTTCGGCGGTGGATGGTTGCGGTGGCGTGAGAACCGACAATAAGGCATATCGCCTAGGCAAATCACTGATACAGTTCAGTGATATCGAACGAGTTTTCGACGCTTCCACCATACGCGAGCTTGCCCACACGGCAAAATTGTCACCAGATGCCGATCTTGACCGCTTCGCTCAAAGCGTCCGAACAGATGTGCGCCTTTTCGTCGAGGAAAAGAATCGGCTGAATCTTGCGGATTTGAGCGCACAAATAAAGCGTCTGTACCAACTGACTACACGTGCCGAACGTGGCAACGACAAAGCCGCACACAATCTCGCGCGAGCTCTTGACTCGATGTCGAACGACGTTTCGACTTGGCTCAAACGCTGCACGCCGCGAGCCGTAAATATTCCAACTACAGCCGAAATTATTTCAGCGGGAACGCGTCGGCACGCCCTTCGGAGAATGATCGGGATTCTGAGCTATGGCGGAACTGTAGTGAAGGCCCGTAAACGACCAAACGGTCGACGCTCATTATCATACGAACCGCTACTCAGGGCACCCGCTCAGATAAAAAGAGGAGCGCCACGGCAAAAAGCTGAAAGGGAATTCGTGCGTTGGCTTGCGCTTACCTACGCAACAACAACCGGTAAATCACCGCCGCCCACAGCGAACTACAACCAAGAAATTCGAGGGCCGTTTTCTAGATTTGTACATCGGTGCTTCGAATTAGTTGGCGCGAGAACCGGCGGCGTTACGGAACTGATCAATGAGCACGGAAATATACGACTAGGAAAGCGGCCTCGGCAGCGGAATCCTCGCAGGCAGGTCAAGCCGACCTAGCATTGTCAGCGAATTGTGCGTGATGTAGGTCCGCATTCATTCCGGCTAGAAATCGCCATTGCCCGCACACACGTGGGCTCAGTCGCCGGGACTAGCCCGGCCTTTGACGGCGAGAATCAACATGAACTCCCCACTTGCTTACAGCATCGCCGAGGCGTGCTCCGTGGCCCGCGCGGGCAGAACCGCAATTTATGCAGCAATTCGCGATGGCGAGCTGACAGCGCGAAAGCGCGGCCGCAAAACGCTTATCTTGCCCGAGGATTTGCGACGTTGGGTCGAGGGCCATCCGGCTATTGAACCTAAGCGATCCTCGAAATGAGAAGCCCCGGCGCGGTGTTGCGACCGCATCCGAGGCAATTGTCAAAACTTCCAGATAAGGATTTCCGACAATGAGAACTCTACACCGTAAGGCCCAGCGTTGCCAGTATCCCGACCTATTCGACTGGCTTGCCGCACAGGATTGCAGCGTCACTGATCGTCTGGTCCGGTGGGTGGCCCGTCGCTGCAGGGTTTCCCTTTCGCTCGCAAAAACAATTGCTGCCAACGCCGGGCTCTTGAATTCGGAGCACGACCGATGACCGGCGCATGGCCGATTATCGGCCCGCAGAGCTTCTCTGGCTCGACTTCGATCCTACCAACGGCCAAATCGCGATCAGCGTCGCGAACGATTACGGACGGCTTTCCGGGCCATGGGGGGGCGCGTCATGCGCAGACCTCCTGAAAGCCCACGGAGGGAACACCAGAAAACATTCGCCGCGGAGGCGGATCAGCGCACCTACACCGGTGCTAAGCTGGACTGGATGACTGCGCTCAGTGCGGACCCGGGCCTCGACGCCAGAGCCTTTGAAGTTGGATTCTGCATCGTGCAACATGTCAACGCCCGGACCGGCTGCGCCATGCTGTCCGACGACACCATCAGCGACAAAACTTGCATTCCCAAGCGATGGGTGCTCAGAGCCCGCGGAAGCCTGAGGGATGCGGGCTGGATCGATTGGCGGCGCACCAAGTCGGCCAACATTTATTGGACGCTTGGGGACCGCATTAACGCCGTGACAGACCACCAGACAATTCTCAAAGAAAAGCGCACTGAGAGGCAAACAAAAGCGACAAAAGCCCGCCAGGAAACGCCACCCGCGGCGTATCTCAAATCTCAAGTAACGCCACCGCTGACACGTCTGGAAACGCCACGGGGGGCGTATCAAGAAACGCCACCTATGGCGAACATACACCTTAGTGATTACACCATCAGTATTACACCTTCAGAAGAGGCTTAGCCTTTCAATGACAGTTGTTGAGAGAGGCGAGCCATCCCAAAATCATCGAAATGGGAAAAATGGGGAAGCGGCGCATTTACAAACCCGCTCGAAATGCAAAAATTGACTTGAGGGTCCGGTGCCCGGACTCGCCTGCTATCGCTACGGAGCATAAGCTTTGCAAGATTTCTCTCACACCTGGAGATGGCGGGACGGCAAAGCCTGCGCAATCAGGCGCTTTTCTCTTGCGCGGAAGCGTGACCAATGATCGAGACTGTGGGCGTCGTACTGATCGGATCGGGGATACTGGTATTGGTTGTGCTGGGTTCACAGCATAGTGGGCGGCGGGCCAGTCCTCTCAAGCTCAAGCCGCCTCCGCTCCCGAAGGAGGAAGCGGAACTGTCCGCGCTGCAAGAATTAGAGCGGATCGGTCAAGCCGCGAGGGCAAAAGCAGAGATCGATAAAATAGATCGAAGATGGCTTCGCCCGATCGGTGTCTTCGGTCGGGTTGTCACTTATGCGGCGCTTTTTTTGGCGCTCTACATCTATTGGCCGAAGGACATCACGAAGACGCCGATCGCAAGCTTAACGTTGTCTGACATCTTCGGCACCGCCGGAGCTATCTTGATGGGATTCTTCCTGATCCAAGCTCTTTTCAATCCCAGCGAAGACAATGCTTCAAAGAATGCCTGGGAGGCCGTAGGAATGATATCGATTTTCGGCGCAATCTGCGGGCTCCTTTACCTTGGCGGGTACGTTTATCGGCACTAACAAGCAGCGGATTGAGGAACAGCGCGCATGAATTGGTTGGCTAGACCGCTTTCTTCGCGAACTGACGTGTTTCTATCCTGCGTCGGCTTAGGATTTGCTGCGTGGATACTGGGCCACCGAGTCGGGATGGACACTTTCGAATCCATCGCTTTCGCCGTAATTTTGGCGACGAGCGTCGGCGGATTGGTGGGCTATGTAGCTAACGCTAGGAAGTGATGGGCGGCGATCCGGCGCCGCGCCATCCTTAAAACTGCGAAGGCTCTCCGGTCGCGTGACCATTTTGCGCGAATGCGCGATTGCATTCGATTCGGATGAGTACGTGATATTAATCGATTAGGGTTCCGCACTGCCATGCCTATTTTGCCGAACCCAAAACACGAGGCCGCAGCTCAGGCCTTTGCTGCAGGAAAGACACAACAGCAGGCGTACACCGAAGCCGGGTTTACCTATAAACCAGCGAATGCGAGCCGATTCTTCAAGCGCGCTGACGTCCGCGCGCGGATGCAGGAGATCATTGCCGAGCGCATCGACGTCGAGCGCAAATCCAGCGAATTGGCGGTTCGGAAAGTTGGACTGACGAAGGAATGGGTAATCGAGCGCCTAATGTGGAATGCCGAGAGGTGTTTACGCGGCACACCGGTGCGGGACGCAAACGGTAAGCACACTGGCGAGTTCACCGGCAAGGTAGATGCTGCGGGCGCCAATAGGGCACTCGAATTGCTCGGCAAGCATCTAGGCATGTTTATCGATCGGCACGAAATCGGCGAACCTGGACAGTTCGCACGAATGACGGACGAGGAGCTAGATGCGGCACTGGTGGCGCAGGCCAAGGCGCTCGGTTTTCCTCAAGAAGGGATCGACTTTTTGCTGTCGAAACGCATCGACCCGATAAAGCACTAGCCTTCGTCGGGCATGGCAAGCGGTAAATGCCGAATGCACGGTGGCGCATCGCCGGGAGCGCCAAAGGGGAATTCGGAATGCATTCAAGCACGGACGATAGGCGGCAGAGGCAATCGCACCACGGCGGGAGAGTTCGGAGCTGATCCGCGTTGCTCGCACCTTAGAGCCAAGTAAGCTCAAAGTTCAATCGCGGGCGAATTCGTGGTCAGTCTGCAACGCGAGAAACGGGCCTAATCTGGGGACCAAGATGGGGACCGACCAGCTCACGACTCACAAAAATACATAAAAATCAAATAGTTGATTGATCGTCATGGCGGAGAGAGTGGGATTCGAACCCACGGTACGGTTTCCCGCACACACGCTTTCCAAGCGTGCGCCTTAAGCCACTCGGCCATCTCTCCGGGCGCCCTCTCTTGGCGGGGCGCACGGCCTTTTGCAAGCCATCAAGCGGGTCTGCCGGCAAAAAAATCGGCAAACCTTTGGTGAATCGAGCCATTCCGGGGGCAGCGCCCAAGGGCGGAGGCGATTTCAAAGGGGGGATGAACCCCGAATCGGCCCGGCGAGACCATTGATGACGCCCCCTCACGCCCGGAGATCAACGGATGACCACTGCCCACCCGTTCCGCCCCCTCACCTTGGCCGTGCTGCTGCTGAGCCTGTCGGCCGGGCTGACCACAGCCCGCGCCGACCAATGCACCCGGCAGGGGGTGGACGTGACCTGCAACGATGGCCGCAAAGGCATCTGGCAGGGCGACGCCATCCTGTGGCCGGACGGCACCCACTCCCGGCTGAAAGGGCACGACAGCGTCATCGTCGGCAACAAGGCGTCGGTGGTGGTCGGGCCGGGCGTGTTCGTCGGCCAGGGCAAGGGCATGGTGCCGATGGAAAACCCGAGCGCGCCGAACAAGCTGCGCTGCGCCGTGCTGGACGGCGTGTCGTACTGCAATTGACTGCCATCGAGCGAAAGACGATGGAGCCTCATGGTTCTCCCGGCGATGCGAAGCATCGTCCGGAGGCGGCGCGTCCGCGCCTGCTCGCCATGACAGTCCAACTCAGTGATAGCGCGCGCCCGAGGACGACGCCCGCCGCGCCCAGAAACCGGGCGGCGTGGCCGGCAGCGGCTCGATCTCGGCCTGCTCGACATCGGTGGCCTGCAGCGCACCGAGAAAATCCGCGAGCCATTGCTGGATCGAGTGCCGATGCAGCTTCGTCATCATCGCTTCGTAGCGCGCACAGCGCTCGGCGAGCGGCATTGCGAGCGCCTTTGCGATGGTCCGCGCCATGTCGTCGATGTCGTGCGGATTGACCAGGAGCGCGGCGTCGAGCTCATTGGCGGCGCCGGCGAACTGCGACAGCACCAGCACGCCCGGGTCGTTCGGGCTTTGCGCCGCGACATATTCCTTGGCGACCAGGTTCATGCCGTCATAGAGCGGCGTCACGACGCCGACCCGGGCCGTGCGATACAGCCCCGCCAGCACGCTCTGGCCATAGCCCTTGTTGAGATAGCGGATCGGGGTCCAGTCGACCTCGCCATGGCGGCCATTGACCTCGCTGACGAGTCGCGCGACTTCGTTCTGCAGCTGGCCGTAGGCCTCGATCGATTCGCGCGAGGGCGTCGCGATCTGCAACAGCGACACCGAGCGCAACAGGTTCGGATGCAGGCTCCACATCCGATCGAATGCGCCGATGCGGTTGACGAGGCCCTTGGAATAATCGAGCCGATCGACGCCGATCGCCAGCTTCTCGCCCTGCAGGCTGCGGCGCAACCGCGAGACATCCGGGTGCGACACCGCCTTGGCGGCGGCCTGCGCGAATTTGTCGGCATCGATGCCGATCGGGAACACGGCGAGGCGCGTCCGGCCATGGCGTGACTGCACCACGCCGCTCTTCACCTTCAGGCCGAGATGTGAGCGGATGCAGGCGATGAAATTCTCGCAATCGTCTTGGGTCTGGAACCCGATCAGGTCATAAGCGAGCATCGCCTCCAGCAGCTCGGCATGGTGCGGCACGCCGTCGACGACGCTGCGCGCCGGCCACGGCGTGTGCAGGAAGAAGCCGATCGGGCTCTTCACGCCGAGCACGCGCAGCTCGGCGCCGAGCGACAGGAAGTGATAGTCCTGGATCCAGAACGCGGTATCGGGCTTATGGAAGCGCAGCAGGGAGCGCGCGACGAAGGCGTTGACCTCGCGATAGGACTCGTAATCGTCGTGGGACACGCGGATCAGGTCGCTGCGCGAATGCAGCGCCGGCCATAGCGCGGAATTGGCGAAGCCTTCGTAATAGCCGGCATAATGTGCGGCGGGCAGATCCAGTAGAGCCAACGCGCCCGCGCCCAGCGGCTCGATCTCCACAATCGGTTCCAATTGCGCCCCGTCGCGCACGCGTCCCGAAGAACCGACCCAGATAGCACCGGATTTCTCGACTACCGGCAGCAACGCTGCTGCCAGTCCGCCAGTCATCGGCTCGTTGGCTTTGCCACGTGCCACCCGATTCGAAACCACGACGAGGTTCACAGGTCCCCTCCTGTTGTCCACGGTCCAGTGCGGCGAAATGAAGTTCCGATCTGTCCACGTCGGCAAGTCAATGGAACTCCATAGTCAAGGCTGCACCAGATCCTTGGTCTGCCAGTGCCATTCACGTCCGAAGTCCGCAAACGGGCATAGCGCGATGGTCATGCGAGCCTCGGAAGCGTAGCCTTGGTTAACAGGCGTTCATCAATATGGTTCCTCGACACCCTTTCAACCAAATGAAACCAAATTCAGGCGGTGGCGGGGTGTTATCGAAGCAGAGGCAAATTCAAGAGCGATTCAAAGCAATTGAAAGTCGGTCGCGTGTTCGCCGCAGAATCTGCACAGCTCCCGATGGAACCGGCGCAGGATTCCACACCGGGCTCCCGCTGCGCTCCTCACTCTTCTAATAAGATCAGCACCGACCGCCAGCCGACGTCTAGGAATCGCGACGTGCCAGTTCACCCAGGAACGTCCGGACATCATGCGGCGTGCCGAACTCACCATGGACGCCGCGCGCCGGGCGACCGACCGAGAACGACAGGCCATCGAAGTCCGGCATGATTGCGAACACGGTCTCGTCGGTGACGTCGTCGCCGATGAATAACGGCCTGCGACCCTTGAACGGCGAATGCGTCATCAGTTCGCGCACGCCGCTCGCCTTGGTGAAGCCGGCATGCTTGATCTCGCAGACGCATTTGCCCGGCAGGATCTCGATCGGCGCCTCCGGCAGATCGGCACGTATCTGAGATACGGACTCATAGATCGCCTGCTCTGCCTGCGGCGCCAGCCGATAATGCAGCGCCAGTGAATAACCCTTGTCTTCGAGCAGAATGCCGGGGCTGAGCTTGGCGATCGCGGCGAGGCGCCGCTTCAGCTCCTTGTCCAGCGGCGGCGCCTGCACCGCATCAGCCTCGCTGTCGATCGCAAGCCGCATCTCGGCGCCGTGACCGCCGACCGCCGGAAAGACCTGCGGGGCGAAGATCAGATCGATATCGTTCAACGAGCGGCCGCTGACCAGCGCGAGCGCGCCCGCCGTGCGCCGATGCAGCGTGTTCAAGGTCTCCGCAAGGCCCGGCGGCACCCAGACCTCGCGCGGCGTCGCGGCGAGGTCGAGCAGCGTGCCGTCGATATCGAGCAGGATCGCGATGTCGTCGAACCGCGGCACCAGGCTGGTCGGGGTTGATCGGGCCGTGTCGGCTGGCTTGCCAGGATCGTCTTGCAATGGCAGCTCCGGGAAATCGGTGGTGTCAGCCATGATCATATCATTCCATGACGGCCAGCGGGCGCGCCACGCTTTCCAGCGATTTCCGCTCCGCCGCCACCGCATAACGGAAGGCGACGGCCGCGGCGACCACCATCAACACAGCGCCGAACAGATAGCCGCCGAACACGGCGATGCGCGAGCCGGAATCGAGCAGCGCGCCGAACAGCGCCGGCCCCGCCACGCCGCCGATCCCGGTGCCGACGGCATAGAAGAAGGCGATCGCAAGCGCGCGCACTTCCAGCGGGAAGTTTTCCGAGACGGTGAGATAGGCCGCGCTCGCGGCCGGCGACGCAAAGAAGAAGATCACCATCCAGGCCGCGGTCTGGGTCTGCGCACTCAAGGCGCCGATCGAGAACAGATAGCCGGTCAGGGCGAGCAGGATGCCGGAGACACCATAGGTGAATGTGATCATGGTACGGCGGCCGAGCGTGTCGAAAAGCCGGCCGAGCAGCAGCGGCCCGAGCACATTGCCGGCCGCAAACGGCAGGATGTACCAGCCGACGCGATCCGGCTCGATGCCATAGAAGTCGGTCAGCACCAGCGCGAAGGTGAAGAAGATCGCGTTGTAGAAGAAGGCCTGCGCCACCATCAATGTCAGCCCGACCAGCGCGCGCTGGCGATAGGCCACGAACAGGGTGCGCGCGACTTCGCCGAGCGGCGTGTGGCCGCGCATGCGCAGCTTCATGTTCGGCAGCTCCTTCGCGCGCTGCTCGCGATCATGACCGGTGACGTCGCGCTCGATCTCGACGACGATCCTGCGCGCCTCGTCGGGATGGCCGTGGATCATCAGCCAGCGCGGGCTCTCCGGAATCCACATCCGCATCACCAATACGATCAGGCCGAGACAGGCGCCGGTGCCATAGGCCATCCGCCAGCCGAGATCGGGGCCGGTGATCGCCGGGTCGAGCAGCACGATGGCGCTGCCGGCGCCGATCGCGGCGCCGAGCCAGAAGCTGCCGTTGATCAGAAGGTCGGTCCAGCCGCGATAGCGCGCCGGCACCAGTTCCTGAATCGTCGAATTGATCGCGGTGTATTCGCCGCCGATGCCGGCGCCGGTGAGGAAACGAAACAGCGCATAGCTCGCCACGCTCCAGGACAGCGCGGTGGCCGCGGTTGCCGTGAGATAGAGCGCGAGCGTGATGAAGAACAGTTTGCGGCGGCCGATGCGGTCTGTGAGCCAACCGAAGCCGAGCGCGCCGAGCACGGCGCCGGCGAGATAGGCGCTGTTGGCAAGGCCGACGTCGAGATTGGAGAAGTGCAGGCTCGGGCTCGCCTTCAACGCCCCGGACAGCGCGCCCGCCAGCGTCACCTCCAGCCCGTCGAGCACCCAGGTGATGCCGAGCGCGAGCACGACGCGGGTATGGAAGCCGCTCCAGCGGAGATCGTCGAGCCGGGCCGGAATGTTGGTGACGATGACGCGGCCGTCATCGCCGGGCTGCACAGTTGCGGATTCGGCTGCAGATGTCCCGGATTGCGGCACAGCGGCGGCGCCATCATCGGGTGCAAATGCGTGCCGAAGAGCCATGCGGGACCATGCGAGAGCGCGGAAGCCGACCGTTCGGAGACGATGAACGGTAACGGTGAAGCAAATGCGGCAGCGCGCCGCCATGCTCCAACGCGGTGCTCGGGGACGGGTTCCAGCAGACAGGAGACGAGAAACGATCCCTGCGCATTCGCATGCAGCGGGGCCATGTTCGCAGATCACTTGTTTGAAGGCCCGCCAGCGGCCGCACGAACCGTGTCGTCCCGGCGAAAGGCAGGATCCGTGCTGCGGAATTCATCGAGGGAGCGCGGTGGCTGATGGCTTACATCGAAACCATTGCCTGGGCCATGGATCCCCGCTTTCGCGGGGATGATAGCGTGTGTGCGGCGAGCAACGTGGCAGTCAGCAGCGCTACGCCGCTCGGATATTCGCCATGAAGCGGTTGAGCTCCTCGCGCAGCCGCGCGCTTTGCGACGACAGCGATTTCGCCGAGAGCAGCACTTCTTCCGAGGCTGAACCGGTCTCGGTGGCGCCGCGATTGACCTCTGTGATATCGGCGGCCGCTTCACGCGTGCCGGCAGCGACGCCCTGCACATTGCGCGCGATCTCCTGGGTCGCCGTGCCCTGCTGCTCGACCGCGCTCGCGATGGACGAGGCGATGGTCGAGATCTGGCCGATAGTGCCGCCGATCTGCTTGATCGCGGCGACCGATTCCTTGGTCGCCTCCTGCATACCGGAAATGTGGTTCGAGATCTCGTCGGTGGCCCGCGCGGTCTGGCTGGCGAGCGACTTCACCTCGGAGGCGACCACGGCAAAGCCGCGCCCGGCATCGCCCGCCCGCGCCGCTTCGATGGTGGCATTGAGCGCGAGCAGATTGGTCTGCTCGGCGATCGCCGTGATCAGCTTGACCACGTCGCCGATCTCCTGGGCAGCCGTCGACAGCTTGCCGATGCGACCATCGGTCTCCTCGGCCTGCGCCACCGCCGATTCGGCGATGCGGTTGGATTCGCGCACCTGGCGCCCGATCTCCGCCACGGAGGTCGAGAGTTCCTCGGTCGCGGTCGCGACGGATTCGATGCCGCCGGTGGCTTGCTCCGAGCTGCCGGCGACACGGCCGGCGAGATTTTGCGTGGTCTCCGCGGTACGGGTCAGGGTGGCCGCAGCGGATTCAAGCTGATGGGCCGATTCCGAGACATTGGCGACGATCGAACCGACCGCGGTCTCGAACTCGTCGGCAAAGCGGATCAGTTCGGCGCGGCGTGCCGCACCGGCCGCCTTGTTCTGTGCATCCTGGCTCGCGGCATCGCGCTCGGCCTTGGCGATGGCCTGCACCTTGAACTCTTCGACCGCCGCCGCCATCTCGCCGATCTCGTCAGTGCGCCCGAGCCCGGGAAGCCTGACGTCGAAATTGCCGGAGGCGAGTTCGCGCATCGCCTTGCACATCGTGATCATCGGCCGCGAAATGCCGTTGCCGAGCATCAAGGCCAGGGCGGCGCAGAGCGCCAGGCCGCCGATCGCGAGCATCGCGATCAGCCGCTCGATGTCCGAAATCGTCGCGTTGGTGGCGGTCTCGATGCGCTCCTGGTCCGCCGTCAGGTCGGAGCGCAGCCCATTCGACAGTTTGAGGATCGTGACCGCGGCCTCGCCCATCTCCTTCTCGCGCTTCGCGAGCGCCTTGACGTTCTCCGCCAGCTTGGCAAAGCTGGTCCGGTACTGCTTCAGGAGCTCGCCGAGCTCGGTCACGCGCTGGGATATCTTTTCGTCGTTGGCATAGATCGTGACCAGCGAGTTCTCCAGGAAGCGGATGCGCGCGATCGCCCCATCCGCCGCACGCGGCTCGGATTTGGGGGTGAACGTACCGACCAGCGTCGAGGCGGTCAGGTACTGGCCGGTCAGGTCCTTGGCAGTGGTCTGGATGCTCGGAAGGCCCGCCAGCGCCGCGGTATCGGCAAGATCGTCGAACTTGTAGCGGATCTTGTTGCCCGTGACCGTCAATTGCTCGGTCGATATCCGCTTGTTCTCGCGTGTCAGGGTGACGATGTCGGCAAAGATCTTGCTGAAGACCTGAAACTCACTTTGCAGTTGCGAAAGCTGCGCGCGCCGCTCCGGCGCCGTCGTCGCCGCCGCCGATTTCGCCACGGCCGCCTGCAGCCGCTCCTGTGCCGCCATCGCCGCGCTCTCATCGTCCGGGCTGCCGGTCAGCGCGTAATAGCGGGCGAGCGCCTGATAGGAGACCAGCTCCCGGTCGATGATGCGCGCCGCATCCGCTTCCGCGACGCTGGCGCGATACGCAGCAACGGCCGAGGCAACCCGCTCGAACCCGAAATAGGCGAAGCCGAGGCTGGCCGCCGAGATCACCAGAACCAGGGCAAATCCGACAATGATCTTACCGCGGAAGCGAAGGGTCAGAAAACTTCCAGGCCGCTGCCCTGTCGCCGAACGCGCAGACATTCTCCAACCCCCAATTCCACCCGTCGCAAATAGCGGCCACGCCGGGCGGACGGCCCAGCCGCGATCAAAACTACGTCACAATGGATAAGGGCCGGTAAATTTGCGGAGGCTACATACAAGGTATGCCGCCAGATCCGGCTTGCCTCAGGCATAGGCAGGTAGAGCGCCTCCCGTCTCGTACTGCTCGACGCAAGACGCCGCGATGACATCCGGGACAAAAATTCGAGTTGCAAAGTGACGAGGCGCTGTTTCTAATTGGAATAAGTAAAAATCAAGCGGGAGGATCAACGTGTCGACAGTCAAACTGACGGTGAACGGCAAGCAGGTTGCGGTGGAGGTCGAGGACCGCACGCTGCTGGTCCAGCTGTTGCGCGAGAACCTGAACCTGACCGGGACCCATGTCGGCTGCGACACCAGCCAATGCGGCGCCTGTGTCGTCCATATCGACGGCCGCGCAGTGAAATCCTGCACGGTTCTGGCCGGCCAAGCCGCCGGCAGCAACGTGACCACCATCGAAGGCATCGCCAAGGGCGACGAACTGCATCCGATGCAGGCCGCCTTCCGCGACAATCACGGCTTACAATGCGGCTATTGCACGCCGGGCATGATCATGTCGGCCATCGATATTGTGCACCGCCATGGCGGCGAACTCGACGAGGCGACCGTGCGCGAGGAGCTCGAAGGCAACATCTGCCGCTGCACCGGCTATCACAACATCGTCAAAGCCGTGCTCGACGCAGCGGGCCGCATGAAGATGGCTCAGGCCGCCGAATAGGCGGGGCCACCCCACGACATCAACACTGCCGCTCTCGATGGGGAAGCGGTGGAATAACGAACTCCGGCAGGGAGAGGATCGCATGGGCATTGAAGGCATTGGCGCCAGCGTTGTGCGCAAGGAAGACAAGCGTTTCATCACCGGCAAGGGCCGCTACGTCGACGATATCAAGCTGCTGGGCATGACCTATGCCCATTTCGTCCGCAGCCCGCATGCGCATGCCAAGGTCAGGAGCATCGACACCTCCGCAGCCGAGGCGATGCCGGGCGTGGTCGCGGTGCTGACGGGCCGGCAGCTTGTCGACGACAAGATCGGCAACCTGATCTGTGGCTGGGCCGTTACTTCCAAGGACGGCTCGCCGATGAAGATGGGTGCGTGGCCGGCGATGGCGCCGGAGACCGTGCGCTTCGTCGGCCAGGCGGTGGCGGTCGTGATCGCCGAAAGCAAGAACCTCGCACGCGATGCCGCCGAGGCCGTCGTCGTCGATTACGAGGAGCTGCCGGCGGTGCCGGACATGCCCTCCGCCTTGAAGCCGGGCGCACCGCAGCTGCATCCGGAAGCGCCGGGCAATGTGGTCTACGACTGGTCGATCGGCGACGAGGCCGCCGTCAACGCGGCCTTTGCGAAGGCCACCAATGTCGTCAAGCTCGAGCTCACCAACAACCGCCTGGCGCCGAACGCGATGGAGCCGCGCGCGGCGATCGCCGATTATGACGCGGCGGAAGAACATTTCACGCTCTACACGACCTCGCAGAACCCGCATGTCGCCCGCCTCGTGCTGTCGGCGTTCTACAACGTCGCGCCCGAACACAAGCTGCGGGTGATCGCCCCGGACGTGGGCGGCGGCTTCGGCTCGAAGATCTTCATCTATCCCGAAGAGATCGTGACGCTGTGGGCGTCCAAGAAGGTCAACCGTCCGGTCAAATGGACCGGCGACCGCAGCGAGGCGTTCCTCACCGACGCGCATGGCCGCGACCACATCTCCACCGCCGAGATGGCGTTCGACGCAGACAACAAGGTCCTGGGGCTTCGGGTCAAGACCCACGCCAATTTCGGCGCCTATATGTCGCTGTTCTCCTCCTCGGTGCCGACCTATCTCTACGCCACCCTGCTGTCGGGCCAGTACAACATCCCGGCGATCTATGCCGAGGTGATGGGCGTCTACACCAACACCACGCCCGTCGATGCCTATAGAGGTGCGGGCCGCCCGGAAGCCAGCTATCTGCTGGAGCGCATGATGGAGACGGCCGCACGGCAGCTGAAGGTCGATCCGGCCGAACTCCGGCGCAAGAACTTCATCACGCAGTTCCCGCACCAGACCCCGGTGATCATGGCCTATGACACCGGCGACTTTAATGCCTCGCTCGACGCGGCACTGAAGGCGATCGACTATGCCGGCTTCCCCGCGCGCAAGGCGCAGGCGCAAGCCCAGGGCAAGCTGCGCGGCATCGGCTTCTCCTGCTACATCGAAGCCTGCGGCATCGCGCCCTCGAAGGCAGTCGGCAGCCTCGGTGCCGGCGTCGGCCTGTGGGAATCCGCCGAGATCCGCGTCAACCCCGTCGGCACCATCGAGGTCCTCACCGGAAGCCACAGCCATGGCCAGGGCCACGAGACCACGTTCTGCCAGCTCGTCGCCGACCGGCTCGGCATACCGATCAGCCAAGTGCAGATCGTCCATGGCGACACTGACAAGGTGCAGTTCGGCATGGGCACCTACGGCTCGCGCTCTGCGGCCGTCGGCCTCACCGCGATCCTGAAGGCGATGGAGAAGGTCGAAGCCAAGGCCAAGAAGATCGCGGCGCATCAACTCGAGGCGAGCGAAGGCGACATCGTGATCGAGAACGGCGAGTTCAAGGTCGCGGGCACCGACAAAGCGATGGCGCTGCCGATGGTCGCTCTCGCCGCCTATACCGCGCACAACCTTCCCGACGGTATGGAGCCCGGACTGAAGGAGAGCGCCTTCTACGATCCGACCAACTTCACCTTCCCGGCCGGGTCCTATGTCTGCGAGCTCGAGGTCGATCCGAAGACCGGCAAGACCTCGTTCGTCAACTTCGTCGCGGCAGACGATTTCGGGCGGCTCATCAACCCGATGATCGTCGAAGGCCAGGTCCATGGCGGCCTCGTCCAAGGCATCGGCCAAGCCCTGCTCGAGCACGCGGTCTATGACGGCAATGGCCAGCCGGTCACGGCATCGTTCATGGACTACGCGATGCCGCGAGCCGACGACGTGCCCTCGTTCAAGCTGAGCCACACCACCACGCTCTGCCCGGGCAATCCGCTCGGCGTGAAGGGCTGCGGCGAGGCCGGCGCGATCGGGGCCTCGGCGGCAGTGATCAATGCCATCACGGATGCGATCAGCAACAACAAGCTCGAAATGCCGGCAACCCCGGACCGCGTCTGGCACGCGATCCACGGCAACGCCTGAAGACGACGGAGGAGCAACTATGTATCAGACCACTTATCATCGCCCCTCTTCGATCGACGAAGCAGTCGCCCTAGTGTCTTCCAAGGGCAGCGAAGCGAAGTTCCTGGCCGGCGGGCACACGCTGCTTCCTGTGATGAAGCAGCGTCTTGCCGCCCCGTCCGACGTCATCGACATCGGCAAGATCAAGGAGTTGATCGGCATCGAGGCCTCCGCCGACACGCTGACGGTCAAGGCGGCGACGCCGCATTATGACGTCGCAACCTCCGACACGGCGCAGAAGGCGATCGCGGCACTCGCCTATCTGGCTTCGCTGATCGGCGATCCTGCCGTGCGCCACCGCGGCACCATCGGCGGCTCGCTCGCCAACAACGACCCGGCGGCGGACTACCCGGCGGCCGTGCTCTCGCTCGGCGCTACCGTGAAGACGAACAAGCGGTCGATCGCGGCCGACGACTTCTTCCAGGGACTGTTCACGACCGCGCTGGAGGACGGCGAGATCATCACCGAGGTCTCGTTCCCTATCCCCGAGAAGGCCGGCTATGCCAAGCTGCGTCATCCGGCGTCGCGCTTCGCGCTCACCGGCGTCTTCGTTACCAGGACCAAGGGCGGCGATGTGCGGGTGGCCGCGACCGGCGCTTCGCAGAGCGGCGTGATGCGCGTTGCCGCGATCGAAGCCGCACTCAAGGCGAACTGGTCCCCGTCGGCGCTCGACGGTGTCACCGTCTCTCCCGACGGCCTCCTGAGCGATATCCATGGCTCGGCCGATTACCGCGCCAACCTGGTGAAGGTGATGGCGCAGCGCGCCGTGCAGGCTGCGGGCTGAGGTCGCGGCGCGGCTGATTCCGCGTCACGGCACACGACATTCCATGCGGCGCGCAGCGATGCGCGCCGTTTTGCTTTGCGGGATACAGCGCGCCTGCCTTGGTGCTTGCCTTGGTTGCACTCACGCGGGACAATCGGACATCAGGAAACGCCACGTCGCGCGTGACGACGCTTGATCGAGACAGACAGCCACCACGCACTTGCAGCCTCCCGCAACGGTGAGGGGTGTAACTCGCCGCTGCCGCTTTCGTCCGATCCGCCGCCTCACGCGCTGAGACACTGCAGGAAACACAACGTGCTCGACACGACCGCACCGCAGACATCAGTTCGCGCCACCGGCCCGCTCGCCGGATATCGCATCGTCGAGTTCGCCGGCATCGGCCCCGGACCCTTCGCCTGCATGATGCTGGCCGACATGGGTGCCGATGTCGTCACGCTCGATCGCGTCGGCGCGCGCAAGGCCATGAAGTCGGTTGCCGGTCGCGGACGCAGGGTCGTCGAGATCGATCTGAAGGACAAGGCGGCGGTCGCCCAGGTGCTGGACCTGCTCGCCGGCGCCGACGCGCTGATCGAAGGTTTTCGTCCCGGCGTCATGGAGCGGCTGGGCTTAGGTCCAGACGTCGTCCTCGCACGCAACCCCAAACTGGTCTATGGCCGCATGACCGGCTGGGGCCAGGAGGGCCCGCTGGCGCAGGCCGCCGGCCACGACATCAACTACATCTCCATCACCGGCGCACTGGCCGCGATCGGCCCCAAGGAGCGGCCGGTGCCGCCGCTCAACCTGGTCGGCGATTTCGGCGGCGGCGCGCTCTATCTCGTGGTCGGCGTGCTCGCCGCCCTGCTCGAGGCCTCGAAGTCCGGCAAGGGCCAGGTGGTCGATGCCGCGATGTGCGATGGCGCGGCCTCGCTGATGTCGATGTTCTTCGACCTCACCGCAATGGGTCGCTGGACCGAAGGCCGCGAGCGCAACTTCCTCGACGGCGGGGCGCATTTCTACGGCGTTTACGAATGCGCCTGCGGCAACTTCATCTCGATCGGCTCGATCGAGCCGCAGTTCTATGCGCTGCTCCGCCAGCACGCGGAATTGTCCGACGCCAGCTATGATGCCCAGATGGACCCGAACGCTTGGCCGGACCTGCGCGAGAGGCTCGTCGCCATCTTCAAGAGCAAGACGCGCGACGAATGGTGCCAGATCATGGAAGGTACCGATATCTGCTTCGCCCCGGTGCTGACCATGTCGGAAGCGCCCAAGCATGCCCACATGGCGGCGCGCGGCGTGTTCGTCGACCGCCACGGCATCACCCAGCCCGCGCCTGCCCCGCGCTTTTCGCGCACCCGGTCCACCATCCGCGAACCCGAGGTGGCCGACATCGGGGCGGTGGTGAACGCGTGGCGGGAGGAACGGTGATTCGGCATTTCCGACCTGTCGGCGACCGACGCTAGATCAATATTCCGATGTCGTCCCGGCCCGGCGCGCCTTCGCGCGCGGAGGCGGGACGACACCTCTCAACTCGGCTTTCATCGCGCCAAGACCGGCAGACTCGGCATCACCGCTCGCCCAGCCCACCCCCGATAACAACCCATCACAAATCCCGCCTACCATGGCGGTCCGGATGACTGCCGAATCGGCCCGCTTGAACCGACCCGCGATAGTGTGGGAAGGAGGCGTCGCTGCGGCGCACAAGCACGACCGGCGGGACGAGACACGCGCGATGATACTTCAAGACATCAACACAACCGTGTTGCGAGAGGCGGTGCGGCCCAATATCTGGGACATCGTCGCGTTGATCATCGTGATCGGCGCCATGGTCCTGATCGTCTATGGCGGCGAACAGACCACGCTGCCGCTGTCCGCGCTGGACACCGCGCCGGTGTCGCTCGATCCATCGCACCTGCCGCTCTATGCGCTGCGGACCACGCTGCGCATGCTGTTCGCGATGCTGTGCTCGCTGATCTTCACCTTCGTCTACGCCGCGCTCGCCGCCAAGAGCCGGCGCGCCGAGATGGTGCTGATCCCGCTGCTGGACATCCTGCAGTCGGTGCCGATCCTGGGCTTTCTCACCTTCACGGTCGTGTTCTTCATGAACCTGTTCCCGGGCAAGGTGCTTGGGGCCGAGGCCGCTTGCGTGTTCGCGATCTTCACCAGCCAGGCCTGGAACATGACCTTCAGCATGTACCAGTCGATGCGCAACGAGCCGAAGGACCTGGACGAGGCCACGCGCAGTTTCCACCTGTCCGCCTGGCAGCGCTTCTGGCGCCTCGACGTGCCATTCGCGATGCCGGGCCTGATCTGGAATGCGATGATGTCGATGTCCGGCGGCTGGTTCTTCGTGGTGGCCTCCGAAGCCATCACGGTCGGCAACACCACGGTGACCCTGCCCGGCATCGGCTCCTATGTCGCGCTCGCGATCGCGCAGAAGAACCTCGTCGCGATCGGCTACGCGATCCTGACCATGCTCTTGGTCATCATTGCCTATGATCAGCTGCTGTTCCGGCCCATCGTGGCCTGGGCCGACAAGTTCCGCTTCGAGCAAACGGCCTCAGGCAATCCGCCGACCTCGTGGATGCTCGATCTTTTCCGGCGCACGCGCGCGTTGCGCGCGCTGACGATCCCCTTCGCCGCCGTGAACCGGTCGTTTTCCAATCTGCGGATCAACTGGCCGACGACCTTCAATGCGACGGTTCGCACCAGTCAGCCGTCGCGGCTGATCGACGCGCTGTGGCTCGCCGTGATCGTGATCGGCTGCGGCTATGCCGGCTGGAAAACCTATGCCTATCTCTCGGCAACGCTGGCCCTTGCGGATGTCGCCATATCAATCGGCTACGGCCTGATCACCCTGCTCCGCGTGGTGGTGCTGATCGCGCTGGCCTCGCTGATCTGGGTACCGGTCGGCGTCTGGATCGGGCTCCGGCCCAAACTCGCCGAACGCATGCAGCCTCTGGCGCAGTTCCTGGCGGCGTTTCCGGCCAACCTCGCTTTTCCGGTGGTGGTGGTGCTGATCGTGCGCCTCAAGCTCGATGCCAATGTCTGGCTGAGCCCGCTGATGATCTTAGGCACTCAGTGGTACATCCTGTTCAATGTGATCGCGGGCGCCAGCGCCTTCCCGACCGATCTGCGCGAAGCCGCGTCCAGCTTTCACCTCGGCGGTTGGCGCTGGTGGACGAAGGTCATCCTGCCCGGCATCTTCCCCTATTACATCACCGGCGCCGTCACCGCGTCCGGCGGCTCCTGGAACGCCTCGATCGTGGCGGAGGTCGCAAGCTGGGGCGACACCCATCTGACGGCAACGGGGCTCGGCGCCTATATCGCGACCGCGACCGAACAGGGCGACTTCCCGCGCGTCGTGCTCGGCATCGCCGTGATGTGCATCCTGGTGACCTTGTTCAACCGGCTCTTGTGGCGGCCGCTCTACGCGTTCGGCGAGCGCCGGCTGCGCCTTGGCTGAGGAGGAGGACTCTCATGCGCGACCAGATCAACCAGGCTTCGCTGATCGACATCAAGAGTGTCAGCCGACTGTTTCCCAAAGGCAGCGGCGAGGATCTCGTCGTGCTGGAGAAGGTCGACCTGACCATTCGCGCCGGTGAGATCGTCGGCCTGCTGGGCCGCTCCGGCTCGGGCAAGTCGACGCTGTTGCGGATCATCGCGGGCCTGGTCTCGCCGTCCTCGGGCGAAGTCAAATGCCGCGGCGAGACCATCTCAGGGCCTCCCAATGGGGTCGCCATGGTGTTCCAGTCGTTCGCGCTGTTCCCCTGGCTCACGGTGCTGCAGAACGTCGAACTCGGACTCGAGGCCCTCGGTATCGACAGCGCCGAACGGCGCAAGCGCGCGCTCGCCGCGATCGACCTCATCGGTCTCGACGGTTTCGAATCGGCATACCCCAAGGAATTGTCCGGCGGCATGCGCCAGCGCGTCGGCTTCGCCCGCGCACTGGTCGTGCATCCCGACCTCTTGCTGATGGACGAGCCGTTCTCCGCGCTCGACGTGCTGACCGCCGAGACGCTGCGCACCGACCTCGTGGACCTCTGGACCGACGGAAGGCTGCCGATCAAATCGGTCTTGATGGTGACGCACAACATCGAGGAAGCGGTGCTGATGTGCGACCGCATCCTCGTCTTCTCCTCGAATCCCGGCCGTGTCGCCGCCGAGTTCAAGGTCGATCTGCCCCATCCGCGCAACCGCCTCGATGCCGCCTTCCGCCAGCTGGTCGACAGTCTCTATGCCCGTATGACGCAGCGGCCGGAGCCGAAAGCGCCAACCATCGACGGCGCGCCGGGTGCGGGCGTCGGCATGGTGCTCAGCCACGTAGGGTCGAACTCGATCTCGGGTCTGATCGAGGCGCTCGCGGGCGAGCCCTATAATGGCCACGCCGACCTGCCGGTGCTGGCCGGGCATCTGCAGCTCGAGGTCGACGAGATCTTTCCGCTCGCCGAAGCGCTGCAGCTGTTGCGCTTCGCCCAGCTCAGCGAAGGCGACCTGACGCTGACCGAAGCCGGCAAGCGCTTCGCGCATCTGGAGACCGACGAGCGCAAGAAGCTGTTCGCCCAGCATCTGACCGAGAACGTCCCGCTGATCGGCCTGATCCGGCGCGTGCTCGACGACCGGCCGTCGCACACAGCGCCGGCCGCACGCTTCCGCGTCGAGCTTGAGGACTACATGTCCGAGCACTATGCCGACGAGACGTTGGAGACGATCATCTCCTGGGGACGTTATGCCGAGCTGTTCGCCTATGACGAGCAATCCGAAGCGTTCAGCCTGGAGAACCCGCACTGAGGCCGACAACATCAGCGATCGATTTTCAGAGTCGCCTTCATGTTGGGATGATAGCGACAATAGTAATCCACCGTCCCTGCCTTCTTCAGCAGCAGGCTCCCCGTCTTGTTCGGCGGCAGGACGACGTCGAAATTGCCATTGCGCGCCGTGGCGGTATGGACCAGCGCATCCTTGTTGATCCATTCAATGGTGTCGCCGACCTTGGCCGAGGCCATGGCCGGCGATATCTCGAGATTCTGCATCGAGATCTGGATGGTGGCCGCGCGCGCCGGAACGCTCGCGGCCGCCAGCATGAGCGCGCTCGACAGGGCAAGTCGTCCTATCCGCATGGCACCGTCCTACTTCAGATCGGCTTCGACATGCTCGGCATGCTGCTCGTGGCCTTGAAAGATCTTCAGGCCGGTCTGCAATAGGCTCTTCAGCTCGGCATTGCTGGCGGAGGGAATCAGCTGGGTTTCAAGCGCGTTGTTCACGGTCTTGTGGAAGGCGACTTCGTTGGCGATATACGCCTTGTCGAAATTCGCGCCCTTAAGCTTGGCGAGCTCGCTGCGTTTTTCGCCGGCCTGCTTGGACAGCGTGCGGCTGGTGTCGTTGTCTTCCGGGGTGACCTTCAGCTTTTTCACGAGGTCCAGCGCCTGCTTGTTGACGGCTTCGTGGTCGCGCACCATGCCTTCCGCGAACTCCTTCACCTCCTTGTTGCTGGACTTGTCCAAGGCTTGCTTCGCAGCTTTGATGTCGATCTCGCCTGCGGTGTACGCGATATGGGCGATCTGCGGATCGGTGAGCTTGGCGCCTTGCGAGAGCGCCGCGATACTCGACAGGCAGATCACGACGGCCGCCGCGCCGATACGGTTGAACATGGCTTCAATCTCCTGTAGCGCCGGACCTCGCGGCCGGCGGTAAATGGTTGCACAGGGATTGGATGAAGAACCGAGGCCGACGTTCCCGAAAAAGAATCAGATCGGAAAGCCGAGCCGTTTGAGCACCGCGTCGGTCAGCTTCTCGCAGCGCCGGCCGGCAAACGGAAAGGCGTCGAGGACGACGGGACCGATCTCCTTCTCGACGTTGTGCCGCAACAGCGAGCGGGCGCGGTGCAGGCGCGTCTTGACGGTCTCGGGCTTCAGCTCCAGCAGTGCGGCAGTCTCCTCGATGCTCATCTCCTCGATCACGCGGGCAATGAAGACCAGACGAAACGGCTGCGGCAACTCATCGATGGCGCGTTCGACGACGCCCTGGATCTGGCGCTGTGCCATGGATTTTTCCGGATCGTTCGATGCGGCGGGAAAGGGAATGATCTCGGCCTCAGGGGTGCGTTCCGCGGGCCTTTCCAGTTGCACGGTGGGCCGGCGCCCGCGCAGCCGCCCCATCGCTTCGTTCATGGCAATGCGTGTGAGCCAGGTCGAGAGGCTGGAATCGCCGCGAAAGCTCTCCAGATGCGTGAGCGCCCGGACATAGGTCTCCTGCACCACGTCCTCAGCTTCGGTATCGTTGCGCAGGATGCCGCGGGCGATCCGGAACAGGCGACGGTTGTTCGCCAGCAGGATGGCTCGGATGGCCGTCTCGTCGCGCGCCCTTGCCCGCCGGATCAGCTCATCCTCGCCGCCCGGCGCAGCGGATGGGGTCGTGGCCGTCGTCCAAGGCGTTGTCCAAGCCATTGTCGCTCACCCAAATTGAGGAACTCGTGACTTAGATGCAAGCCGGGCCCGGAAGTTCCCGAAAAAGGATGGCGCCGGCAACGCCTCTCACGATGCCGGCGCAAACGTATCCGCACGGGCCATCCGCCAGGCATCGCGATAACGCTGGTCTTCGGTGCCCCCGAGCAATTCACCCGGCTGCAATGCCGGATAGAGTTGTGCAAACGAGGAGACCTCAGTGGTCGAGGTCCGCTGCGAGAAGTGGATCGGCCGCAGGTCTTGCGGATGTTCGAGGCCGGCGGCAGCCAGCAGCTCGGCCAGCGCATGCAACGTCGCGTGGTGATAGTTGTAGACGCGCTCCAGCTTGTGCGGCACCACCAGCGCGCGGCTGCGGGTCGGATCCTGCGTGGCCACGCCGGTCGGGCAACGATCGGTGTGGCAGCTCAAGGACTGGATGCAGCCGAGCGCGAACATGAAACCGCGTGCGGAATTGCACCAGTCGGCACCGATCGACATCGCGCGCGCCATGTCGAAAGCGGTCGCAACCTTGCCGGAGGCGCCGATCTTGATGCGGTCGCGGATGTTGAGACCCACCAGCGCGTTATGGACGAAGTTGACGCCCTCGCGCATCGGCATGCCCAGATGGTCCATGAATTCGAGCGGCGCCGCACCGGTGCCGCCTTCATTGCCGTCGACTACGATGAAATCGGGATAGATGCCGGTCTCCAGCATCGCCTTGCAGATCGCCAGGAACTCCCAGGTATGACCGATGCAGAGCTTGAAGCCGGCCGGCTTGCCGCCGGACAGTTTTCGCATCTCGCCGATGAACTGCATCATGCCGATGGGCGTGGAGAAAGCGCGATGCGCTGGCGGGGAGATGCAATCCTCCCCCATCGCCACGCCGCGGATCTTGGAAATCTCCTCCGAAACCTTTGCCGCCGGCAGCACGCCACCATGACCGGGCTTGGCGCCCTGGCTGATCTTGAGCTCGACCATCTTGATCTGGTCCAGGCCGGCGACCCGCGCGAAGGCTTCCGGGTCGAACGCGCCGTCGCGACGGCGGCAGCCGAAATAGCCGGAGCCGATCTCCCAGATGATGTCGCCGCCCATCTCGGCGTGATAGGGGCTGAAGCCGCCCTCGCCCGTGTCATGGGCGAAGCCGCCCTTCTTGGCGCCACCGTTCAGCGCGCGCACCGCATTCGGGCTGAGCGCGCCGAAGCTCATCGCCGAGATGTTGAAGACAGACGCCGAATAGGGCTTGGTGCAATCCGGGCCGCCGATCTGAATCCGGAACTTCTCTTCCGCATGCGGCTTCGGCGCGACCGAATGGTGCAGCCATTCATAACCTTCGCGATAGACGTCCTCCTGGGTCCCGAACGGCCGCTTGTCGAGCGCCATCTTGGCGCGTTGATAGACCACGGCGCGGGTGTCGCGTGAGAACGGCATGCCGTCCTTCTCGCTCTCGAAGAAATACTGCCGCATCTCCGGGCGGATTTCCTCGAGCAGGAAACGCATATGGGCGGAGATCGGATAGTTCCGCAGCACTGCGTGGCTCCGCTGCACGAGATCGTGGATGCCGAGCAGGGTGAGCGCGCCGAAGATCAGGAGCGGAAGCAGGACCAGATCGAAGATCTTGCGATCGTAGAGCCCGAGCGCCAGCAGCAGCGCCGTGACCACCACGCAGATCGTCAGGACGATGAAGCGGGGCGAGAGCGGGAGCAGCAAGGTTTCCATGAAATCCCTCGGGGCCAATGTCGTCGGCAGGCGTCGGCGATGTCGCTTCTACGGGATGTAGCGGAGCAACGTTACCAAAGGACTAGGCTGGCCGGCAGCCTGTACCGACAGCGTGCCCGCAAGATTACGAGTTCCCGCAGCAATCATCTATCGCCCAACCGGCTAGTCTTTCGACTTAGCTGTTGCGGCGCAACGCCTCCAGTCACGACCTCCCGCCGCGTCTGTCGTCCTGATCACCTTCCGGTGAGCGGTGAGCTCATGGGCTTTCGGCAAACAGATCGGCATGCATTTCGCGCAATTGGCGCTTCAACAGCTTGCCGCTGGGGTTCTTCGGCAGCGCATCGACGAACACGACGCGCTTCGGGGTCTTGAACGACGCGAGCCGGCCCGAGACCTGCTTGAGGATGTCCTCCTCGGTCGGCCTGCAGCCGGACTTGGCCACGACCACCGCCACCACCGCCTCGACCCAGCGCGGATGCGGCAGGCCGACCACGGCGACCTCCGAAACCTCGGGGATCAGATACAGCGCCTCCTCGACCTCGCGACTCGCGACATTCTCGCCGCCGGTCTTGATCATGTCCTTCTTGCGGTCGACAATGGTGACGTAGCCTTCGTCGTCGATGGTGGCGAGATCGCCGGAGTGGAACCAGCCACCGGAGAAAGCTGCCGCGGTGCGCTCGTCATCGTGGAAATAGCCGAGCATCAGATGCGGCGAGCGATGCACGACCTCGCCGACCACCCCGGGGGGCACGTCATTCATCTGATCGTCGACCACCCGAGTCTCGACATTGAGCACGGCGCGCCCGCAGGAGCCGGGCTTGCGCAGCTGATCCTCTGGCCCGAGCATGGTGGCGAGCGGCGCGATCTCGGTCTGGCCGTAGAGATTCCACAGCCGCACGTCGGGCAGCCGCTGCGCGAGCTCGCGCAACACCTCGACCGGCATGATGGAGGCGCCGTAATAGCCCTTGCGCAACGACGACAGATCGGTGGTCTCGAACAGCGGCGAGCGCAGGATCGAAATCCACACCGTCGGCGGCGCGAAAAACGAGGTGATGCGATATTTCGCCATCAGCGGCAGCAGATTGTCCGGGGTCGGAAATGCGGTGATGATGTTGGTGCCGCCGACATAGATGGCCGGGCCGAAGAACACGTCGAGCTGCGCGCAGTGATAGAGCGGCAAGGCGTGCAGCGTGACGTCGTCGGCCGCGATGCCAGCGTCGACCACGCAGGAAACATACTGCCAGATCACGGCATCATGAGTCAGCATCGCGCCCTTGGGCAGCGACTCGGTGCCGGAGGTGTAGACGATCTGCGCGAGATCGCTCCCGTTGAGCTCGACATCCGGCACAGGGGCGGCAGATGCCGCGAGCGCGGCGAAATCGATCATGTCCGCCTGGCGCTCGCTTGGGCCTTCCGACGGCAGCCAGATCAACTGTTCGACCGCCGGCGCCAAATCCCTGGCAGCGCGCGCCAACGGCGCGAAGCCGCTATCGGTCGCAAGCAGGCGTGCGCCGGCATGCTTGAGGATGTAGGCGACTTCCTCCGGCTTGAGCATGAAGTTGATGGGGACCAGCACGGCACCGAGCCGAGCCAACGCAAAGCGCAGCGCGGCAAAAGCATGCGAGTTGCGGGCGAGGATGGCAATGCGTTCGCCCTTGCCGATGCCGCCTTCGGCGAGGCCAGCCGCGAGACGGTCGACGATGGCGTTGAATTCGGAATAGCTCCAGCTGACATCGCCGCAGATGACGGCCGTCTTCTGTGGCGTGCGCGCCGCGCTGCGCCGCAGGAGATCGCCGAGCGTTTGCCGCCGTATGATGGAATTCATGCATGTCCCCTGTCATCACGGGGGACGGCCGCGCGAGGCGCGATCAAATCCCCTCCCTGCTGCGCCGGGCCTTCGTGGGCCCGGTCCTTGCGGCTGAACCTCGCACAGCCGCTTCAAAACCTGCAAGGGAGGATATTGGCAGGAAAGGCGGCGCCCCGATTGCGTCGAGGCGCCGGTAAGCTGACGTATCAGCGCTCGACGAACGCCTTCTCGATCACGAAATGGCCGGGCGTGTTGCCGCTGCCTTCGACGAAGCCGCCGGACTCGAACATGCCCTTCAGCTCCTCCAGCATCGCCGGACTGCCGCACATCATGATGCGGTCCGTTTCGATGTTCAGCGGCGGCTGGCCGATATCCTTGAACAGCTGCTCGGAGGTGATCAGGTCGGTGATGCGGCCGCGATTGCGGAACGGCTCGCGGGTGACGGTCGGATAATACTGCAGCTTCTCCTCGAGCAGCGGCCCGAACAGTTCGTCCTCGCGCAGCTTGGCCACGACGGTCTCGCCATAGGCGAGCTCGGCGACTTGGCGGCAGCCATGCACCAGCACGATGTTGTCGAAGCGGTCGTAGACGTCCGGATCCTTGATCAGGCTGGCGAAGGGCGCAAGGCCGGTGCCGGTCGACAGGAGCAGCAGCCGGCTACCGGGCAAGAGATTGTCGGTGATCAGCGTGCCCGTCGCCTTGCGGCCGACCAGGATGGTGTCGCCTTCCTTGATCTTTTGCAGGCGGGAGGTCAGCGGACCGTCCTGGACCTTGATGCTGAAGAATTCGAGCTCTTCCTCGTGGTTGGCGCTGGCCATGCTGTAGGCGCGGAGCAGCGGCCTGCCCTCGACCTCGAGGCCAATCATCGCGAACTGGCCGTTCTGGAAGCGGAAACCGGAATCGCGGGTGGCTCGGAAGGAGAACAGGGTGTCCGTCCAGTGCTGGACGGAAAGAACTTTCTCTCGATAGAACGCGCTCATGATGTTTGTTTCTTCACGCAGGCTGATGTTGGAAGAAATGGGCTGCGCCGCAAAATGACTGCAACCCTCTGTAACTGCTGCAGATTTGTCGTCGCCTGATGTACACAAAACCGGCCGGAAATCAACCCGCTGCAATGCACAATCGATAGCCGGCAAATGCATGCCGGCCTATGCTCCCCAGCGGCTCCGGAGATTCATTCGTACACAAACGATCTTCGCAATTTACTTGTTGAAGCCCGATCTTCCCAGCACTTAAATTCCGCATCCTTGGCCAATCCTTGAGCAATGCTTAACCGCCCCCGGATCCTGATCGACGCTGTCAGGCGTTACTGCGCCGAGCACGGGATTGCGCTCGACATCCGGGCGGAGGGCTGGCTGCTCGTGCTCCATCGCGCCGGCCGGCGGAACCTGATCTTCGGCTACGACCTTGGCCTGAACAGTGCGGTGGCGCACCGATTGGCCAGCGACAAGGCGGCAACCGCGGACCTACTTAGCCTGTCCGGCCTGCCCGCGGTGCCTCATGCGTTCTTCATCGCACCAGCATTCGACGGGGACGCCGGGACTCCGTGGCGTTCGATGCTGGACTTGCTCGAAGCGCATCCCGCCGGGCTTGTCGTGAAACCCAACGAGGGCACGTCGGGACGCTTTGTGACGCACGTCCTGCGGCGGGACCAGCTGGTGGATGCCGTGACTGGCCTGTTTGCGGCCAACACGAACGTCGCGATCTCGCCCTTTCTCGACATCGAGGACGAGGTGCGCGTGGTGCAGCTCGATGGCTCGCCACTCCTGGTCTACCGCAAAGAGCGGCCAAGCGTGGTCGGCGACGGCGAACGAACGCTACTGGAGCTTGCGCTGGCGACGGTCGCGCCTTCAAAGGGGAAGGGGATGCTCGCGCGCTTGCGGGACGACTTCAGCGCGACCGCGCTTGCGGCCATCGTGCCGGCCGGCGAGCCGCGGCTGCTCAATTGGCGGCACAATCTCGAGGCGGGCGCCAAGCCTGTGCTCCTCGATGGCGACCCGGCGCGCGAGGCCTGCGTGATGCTGGCAGCGCAGGCCGCACAGGTGATCGGCATCCGCTTCGCCTCGATCGACGTGGTATATGCAGAAGGCCGCTGGCAGGTGCTGGAGATCAATTCCGGCGTGATGATGGAAGCCCTCGGCAGGCGATATCCCGACGCGGTCTATGCGGCGTATCGCGCTGCGCTGGATAAGGTGTTTGCGAGCTGACGACGGCCGATCGCGCGCTGTCCAACGGCCACTTCCGGAGGGTTTGCCAGTGCCTCCCCAATATGGGATGAGGCCATAAACAACAGCGCCGCATGTGTTCTCAACGACATCAAGTTGCGGCGCCGGAGCGCAGGGAGCGAAGCTTATGAGCAACACGACCAATCGCCAGATCCTTCTGGTCGAAAAGCCGAGCGGCAAGCTCGGCCCTGAGCATTTCCGCTTGGTCGAGGGCGCAATACCAGAGCCGAAGGACGGCGAGGCTTTGCTCCGCGTGCGCTACATCTCGCTCGATGCCGCCAACCGCGCCTGGATGCAGGGCGCGACCTATCGGTCCGCAGTGGAGGCGAACAGCGTCATGGCGGGCGGCGCGGTCGCCGAAGTTATCTCGTCCAAGGCGCCCGGCCTTGCTGCCGGCGACATCGTATTCGGCGACACCGGTTGGCAGGATTATGCAGTCGTATCAGCGAAGCACCTCGTCAAACTGCCGAAGATCGAGCCGCTGACCCATCTGCTCAGCGTCTACGGCATCGCCGGCCTGACCGCCTATTTCGGCCTGCTGGAGATCGGCAGGCCGAAGGCCGGAGACACCGTGGTGGTCTCCGCCGCCGCCGGCTCGGTGGGTTCGATCGTCGGGCAGATCGCCAAGATCAAGGGCTGCCGCGTGATCGGCATTGCCGGCGGCAAGGACAAATGCAGTTGGCTGACATCCGAGCTCGGCTTCGATGCTGCGGTCGACTACAAAGAGGGCGCTGTGTTCAAGGCGCTGAAGGCGGCGGCACCTGACGGCGTCGACGTCTATTTCGACAATGTCGGCGGCGATATTCTCGAAGCCTGCCTGCCGCTGATGAAGAATTACGGCCGGATCGCCTGCTGTGGGGCCGTCTCGCAATATGACCAGGCTCCCTCGGCGCACGGCCCGCGCGGCGTGCCCGGGCTGATCGTGGTGAAGCGGCTGGTGATGCAGGGCTTCATCGTGACCGACTTCATGGACCGCCGCGACCAGGCGATCGCCGACCTGCAGAGCTGGGTGGCCTCGGGCCGGCTGAAGGTGCAGGAAGACGTCATCGACGGACTGGAGAACACGCCGAAAGCGCTGATCGGCCTGTTGGCCGGCGAGAACCGCGGCAAGCGCATGGTCCGGGTCTAACTCGCCTCTCTCCTCCCCGATCGCAAATTCCGCTGGCGCGTTCCGCGCCGGCGGATTAGTCTCACCCAAAATAAACAGTATACTGTCAATTGGGAGGAGAGGCGCGTGCGTATTGCCGTGCTCGGCGGTGGCCCTGGCGGGCTCTATTTCGCTTATCTGTGGAAGAAGCGTCATCCGGACGCCGAGGTCGATCTGTTCGAGCAGAACCCGGCGGATGCGACCTGGGGCTTCGGCGTGGTGTTCTCGGAACAGGCGCTCGAATTCCTGCGCGCCGACGATCCGGACACCGTGGACGCGATCGCGCCGCGCATGGAGAGCTGGCGCAACATCACGCTGAATTTGCGCGGGCAAAGCGTCGAGATCGACGGCGTCGGCTTCTCCGCGATCGGCCGGCTGGACCTGCTCCGACTGCTGCAGGCGCGCGCGGAAAGCGTCGGCGTTGCCCCGCGCTACGGCACCCAGCTGCAGTCCTTGGATCAGCTGGCAGGCTACGACCTGATCGTCGCCGCCGACGGGCTGAACTCGCTGGCACGCCGGACCTACGAAGGCGATTTCGGCTTCTCGATCTCCCATTCCAGCAACAAGTTCGCCTGGTACGGCACCAGCAAGACCTTCCCGACACTGTCGCAGACTTTCGTCGCAACCAAGCGCGGCTTCTTCAACGCTCATCACTACCGCTATTCGCCCGAGATGAGCACGTTCCTGGTCGAATGCGACCGGGCGACATGGCAGGCCTATGGCTTCGCCGAGATGTCGATCGAGGACTCGAAGGCGATCTGCGAAGAGGTCTTCGCTGCCACGCTGGACGGCCATCCCCTGGTCTCGAACCGCTCGGTGTGGCGCAACTTTCCCTGGGTCTGGAACGAGCATTGGTGGCATCGCAATGTCGTGCTGATCGGCGATGCCTTGCACACGGCGCATTTCTCGATCGGTTCCGGCACACGGCTGGCGATCGAGGACGCGATCGCATTGCTCAAAGCGCTGGAGGCCGAACGGCGCATCCAGGACGGGCTGGCGCGCTACCAAGCGGAACGGCAGCCGATCGTGAAGAAGCTGGTGACGGCGGCGCGCACCAGCGCCGATTGGTATGAGAAATTCCCCGAGCATATGAAACTCGATCTGCTGGATTTCGCCTACAGTTACATCACCCGCTCGGGCCGGATCGACGACGCACGTCTGCGTGCAATGTCGCCGCAGTTCATGGCGCGCTATGAGGGATCGCGCGGCAAGGGAGGACGATCATGAGCAACGAGATCGTCGATCAGGTCCCTTGCGACAGCTCGGGCGCGCGCGAGATCGGTTTCGCGATCCCTTCGCGCTACAACGCCAGCCGCATCCTGTTCGACAACCTCAGGAAGGGACGCGGCGACCATCCGGCGCTGATCGGCCCCGCAGGTTCGCGCAGCTATGCGGAGCTCTGCGCGGAGGCCTGCCGCTGGGGCAACGGCTTTGCCTCGCTCGGGCTGGCGCGCGGCGATCGCATCCTGTTGTTTCTTGACGACACGCCGGCCTATCCAGCCGCGTTCTTCGGCGCGGTGCGCGCCGGCTTCGTGCCGCTGCTGATCAACACGCTGACGCCGCCGGATCTGTTGCAGTTTTATCTTGCCGATTCCGGCGCGAAGGTCGCCGTCGCCGATGCGGAATTCGCGGCGCGGTTCGACGCCCAAGCCTGCGCGAATACGAGCCTGCGCACGCTCGTCGTGGTCAATGGCGAGGTCGGTCGCAACGCAGCGCCGGAGGCGTTGAGCGCCGCGCATTGGCTGGCCGGCTTCCCGGTCGAACTCGCCGAGGCCGAGACCGACCGCAACGAGATGGCGTTCTGGATGTATTCGTCCGGCTCGACCGGACGGCCCAAGGGAATCGTCCATCTGCAGCACGACATGGCCTATAGCGATCAGGCCTTTGCGAAGAATGTGCTGCGACTCAAGCCCGACGACATCTGCTTCTCGGTGCCGAAGATCTTCTTCGCCTATGGCTTCGGCAATTCCATCACCTTCCCGTTCTCGGCGGGGGCGACGACGTTGCTGCTGCCGGGCCAGCCGAAGCCGGCGGCGATCTTCGAGGCGATCGGGCGTTTTCGCCCGACCGTATTCTTCGGCCTGCCGACGCTCTACACCGCACTGACCAAAGCCGATGGCGCAAGAGCCACCGACTTCTCCCCGCTACGCATGGCGATCTCCGCCGCGGAGGTGCTGTCAGCGGAGGTTTTCGACGGCTGGAAGAAGCTGACGGGATTAGAGATCATCGAGGGGCTCGGCTCGACCGAAGTGCTGCACATCTACCTTTCCAATCGCGAGGACCGCAAGAAGCTCGGCGCAGCGGGCTTGCGTGTGCCGGGTTATGAGATCGCGCTGCGCGACAGCGACGGCCGCGAGGTCGGCACCGGTGAGGAAGGCATTCTGTGGGTGCGCGGCGATTCCAATACCCCGCTCTATTGGAATCGTCCGGACAAGACAACGGAGACCATCCGCGAGGAGGGGTGGATTTACACCGGCGACCGCTTCACGCGCGACGCGGACGGTTTTCATTTCTTCCGCGGCCGCGCCGATGACCTGGTCAAGATCTCCGGCCAATGGGTCTATCCGCTCGAGGTCGAATTATGCCTGATCGAGCACCCCGAGGTGCGCGAGTGCGCCGTGTTCGCGCATGAGCTGCCGGACCGCCGCATGAGCCTGAAGGCCGTGGTGGTGATCAACGGGGCAAACTACGACGAACGGAAGACGACCAAGCGGCTACAGGATCATGTGAAGGCAACGCTGTTGCCCTACAAATATCCGCGCGAGATCGTGTTCGTCGATGAGCTGCCGAAGACCGGAACCGGCAAGATCGATCGCCAGGCGGTGATGCGGATGTGAGCCTAGAGCATGATCCGGAAAAGGGGGGAACCGGCTTTCCCTCGCGACAAACGCCATAGGCGTTTGCGCGGAGATCATGCTCAAGCAAAAGATGAGATCATGATGCGCTTCCTTACTAATCGCATCATGATCTCAGATCTCGCCACGCATTCGGTCGTCATTGCGAGCGAAGCGAAGCAATCCAGAATTACGCCAAGACTCTGGATTGCTTCGTCGCTTCGCTCCTCGCAATGACGGATTCATCGAGCTCTTTTGTGGGACCGAGACGAAAGCGAGCAGGCGTATCTCTCTCAACCCGCCTTTCCCAACCGCTCCAACGCGTCCTCGGCGCGCAGCGGCACGCGCGAGGCCTCGTTGTTGAGATCGACGAGTTGCGACAGCAGCGCCAGCAGGGTCTTGCGGTCGGCCGGCTTGAGCGGCGCCAGCATGCGCGCCTGCGCGCGGTTCACCGATGACATGACGTTGCGCAACAGCGCTGCGCCGGCCTTCGTGATGGCGAGCAGCTTGACCCGCTTGTCCCCGGGCGACGCCTCGCGCGCGATATAATCCTTCGCTTCCAGCCGCTCGATCACGCTGCCCAGCGTGGACCGATCGAAGGCGATCACGGCCGACAGCCTGGTGGCATCGATGCCGGGATGGGTCTGGATCGCGACCAGCGCGGCATACTGCACCGGCGTGAGGTCGAACGCCTTGCATTCCTCCATGAAGATCGAGACCGCGATCTGCTGCATGCGCCGAAACAGATAACCCGGCTTGCCGTAGACCGCGTCCATCGTGATGTCAGGCGGCTTACTCGGCATCGCGCTGGCGCTCCGGGGCGGCATCGGCGAAGGCCGGCAGCGCCTTTGCCGCGGCCTCCGCCTGCAACAGCCGCGGGAAAGCGGCGACATCGACGCCGAAACGCCGGGCGTTGCCGAGCTGGGGCACGAGGCAGAGATCGGCCAGCGTCGGCGCAACACCAAAACAGAACGGTCCCGGCTCGTGCTTGATCAAGGCTTCGCAGGCGGCGAGCCCTTCCCGATTGACCCAGCCGGCCCAGGCCGTGACCTTATCCTCGGGCAGGCCGAGCTCACGCAGCCGCGCCAGCACCTTCAGGTTCTGCACCGGATGCGTGTCGCAGGCGAGCACCTGCGCGAAGGCCCGCACCCTGGCACGGGTGAGCGGATCCTTCGGCAACAGCGGCGGCACGGGATGGGTCTCGTCGAGCCATTCGATGATGGCCAGCGACTGGATCAGCACGGCGCCGCCGTCGCCTTCCAGCGTCGGGACGAAGCCTTGCGGGTTGAGCTTCAGATAATCAGGCGCGCGTTGTTCGCCCTTGCGAAGGTGATGCGGCAGATGCTCGGCGGTGAGCCCTTTGAGGTTCAGCGCGATCCTGACCCGATAGGACGCACTGCTGCGGAAATAGCCGTGCAGCTTCATCGTGATCCTCCCTTGAACGCTGTCATTATGCCCGCAATTGACGCTCGTGAAATCGTCAGTATACTGTCAATCAACAACAAGGTCACGGGAGGCGCTCATGGCAGCCATTTCGACGCCCGAACGCGAGGCGTTCTACAAGAAGATCGACGGCCAGAACCTTACCGCATTGTGGACCGTGATGAGCGACCTCATCACGCCGGAACCGAAGAGCGGGTGCCGTCCGCATCTGTGGCAGTTTGCAGCCATCCGCGACTACATGGTGGAGGCCGGCCGGCTGATCACGGCGAAGGAGGCCGAGCGGCGCGTGCTGATCCTGGAGAATCCGGGCCTGCGCGGTCAATCCAAGGTCACCACCTCGCTCTATGCTGGAATCCAGATGGTGATCCCCGGCGACATCGCGCCGGCGCATCGGCACAGCCAATCAGCGCTGCGCTTCGTGCTCGAAGGCAAAGGCGCTTTCACCACGGTCGACGGCGAGCGCACCCTGATGCAGCCCGGCGATTTCGTCATTACGCCGTCGATGACTTGGCACGATCACGGCAACGAGACCTCCGAGCCGATGTTCTGGCTCGATGGGCTCGACATCCCGCTGGTGCAGTTCCTGGACGCCTCCTTTGCGGAAGGATCGAAGGAGGATCAGCAGAAGGTCGCCCGTCCCAGCGGCGACAGCTTCGCCCGCTACGGCCACAATCTGCTGCCGGTCGATGCCAAGGCGAGATCCAGGACCTCGCCGATCTTCAGCTATCCCTATTCCTACACCCGCGAGGCCCTGGAACAGGCGAAGCGGCGCGACGAATGGGACGCCTGCCACGGGCTGAAGCTGAAATTCTCCAACCCCGAGACCGGCGATTTCGCGATGCCGACCATCGGCACTTTCATTCAGCTGCTGCCGAAGGGCTTCAAGACGGCGCGCTATCGGTCAACAGATGCGACCGTGTTCACGGCGGTCGAAGGCCGGGGTCGCACGCGGATCGGCGAGCAGACATTCGAGTGGGGCCCGCGCGATCTATTCGTGGTGCCGAGCTGGCAGTGGGTCACACACGAGGCCGACGAAGACGCGGTGCTGTTCTCGTTCTCGGACCGGCCGGTGCAGCAGAAGCTCGACCTGTTCCGGGAAGACCGGGGGAATGCTTGAACGCTTTCTGCTTCGTCATGGCCGGGCTTGACCCGGGCATGACGACCTTTTAGTTGGCCGCAGCGCTCTCCTCAACTATCGCCAATGCAGCAGCCGGGCCTCCAGCAGGCTGATCAGCTTTCCGACCGCGAGCCCGAACACAGATAGAACGACGATGCCGGCCATCAGCTGATCGGTCTGCATCAGATTGCCGGCCTGCAGCACGAAGGTGCCGATACCTGTGTCGGCGCCAATCATCTCGGCAGAGACCACCAGCATCAGTGCGACCGAGGCGGTGATACGAAAGCCGGCCAGGATCGATGGCAGTGCGCCGGGCCAGATCACGCGGCGCACGATGGTGGCAAACGGCACGTCGAAGCTCTGCGCCATCCGGATCAGGTTGCGCGGCACCGCATCGACGCCGCTATAGACCGAGATGGTGGTGGAGAAGAACACGCCGAGCGCGATGGTCGCAATCTTCGGCGCTTCGCCGATGCCGAGCCACAAGATGAGCAGCGGCAGCACCGCGATCTTCGGGATCGGAAACAGCGCCGAGACGAAGGTGATGCCGACGCTGCGCGCGATGCGCGACAGACCGATCGCGAAACCGACGACGATGCCTGAGACGGTGCCGAGCGCCCAGCCGACACCGATCCGAAACAGCGACACCGAAACATGCTGCCAGAGCGCACCGGAGATCGCGAGTTGGTAAAGTGCGCGGGCGATCGCCAAGGGCGTCGGCAGGAACAACGGATTGACCAGCGCGAGGCTACCAGCTGCCTGCCACAACGCGAGCACGGTTGCGAGCGCGATCCAGCCGGCGGAGCGGCTGGTTGCCGGGGTGAAGCCCGCGCCGCGAAAGCGGATCGACCGCAGCGCGCCGGTCGCCTGACCTGAAGCGGGCTCGGAGCTCTCAGCACGGTCAAGCATGCTGGACCTCGCGCTCGGCATCGATCGCCTCGGCACGGATCAGAGACCACAAATCATTCTGCAAACGCAGCAGGCGTTCGCGCAAGCCGACGTCGCCACGCTCGGCACGGGTCATCGGAACAGTGACGACCTCGCGGATGCGGCCGGGACGCCGCGAGAGCACGACGATGCGGTCGGCGAGACGCACCGCTTCCTCCAGATTATGCGTGACATAGATCGCGCCCATGCCGCCGTCCGCCAGCAGGCCGACGAAGTCCTCCAGCAACAATTCGCGTGTCTGCGAATCCAGCGCCGATAACGGCTCGTCCATCAGCAGCATCGCAGGCTTGACCGCCAGCGCCCGCGCGATGCCGACGCGCTGGCACATGCCGCCGGACAGCTGCTTCGGATAGGCGCCGCGGAAGTCGGACAGCCCGGTGCGGCGAAGCGCATCATCGACCGCAGCAAGGCGCTGCTGCGTCGAGAGCTCGGTGTGCAGAAGCGGAAACGCGACGTTGTCCTCCACCGTGCTCCAGGGCAATAGCGCGAAATCCTGGAACACGAAGGTCAGCGGATTGAGACTGTCCGGCGGCGGCGCACCGCGCAACATGGCCTGTCCTTCGCTCGGCTGCAGCAGGCCGCCGAGGATCGACAGCAGCGTGCTCTTGCCGCAACCGGATGGCCCGACGATCGCCACCACCTCGCCGGCGGAGACTGTGAACGAGACGCCATCGAGCACGTCGAGCGTGTCGAAGCGATGACTGATATGGTCGGCGATCAGGTCCATTGCGGTCTCTCGGATTCAGGGGCGCAGGAGGCCCGGGCGCCCTTCTAATCCGGCTTCACGTAATCCTTGGCGATGATGCTCTCGGCATCATAGCCCTTGTCGGCGAAACCTTGCGCCTGCAGCCATTTGATCTGGTTGTCGACATTCTTCACGTCGAGTTTGCCGTCGGGATCGATATAGGCGCAATTGCCGGCCACCTGCTCGACCGGGAGATTGGTATATTTGCCGATGATCTCGAGCAGTGGCCTGGTCTTGTCGTCAATCACGGCTACCCCGTCCTTGATCCAGACAAGAATCACATCGTGATATTCACGATCCGCGCGCTCGAGAGCACCGAGCAAACGAGTGACCACCGTCTTGTCGGCCAGCGCCTTCGGGGATGCGAATACGGCGCCCAGTTGCCACGGTGTTTCGTCACCCACCCAGCCCAGCAGCTTGGCGCCGCCGTCATCCATCAGCTTGCGCGCGGTCGAGACCGGCAGCAGCGCTGCATCCACCGTCTCGCCTTTCAGTGCGGCCGCCACGTTTGACAGCGACTGCAAGGGCACGATCTTCACGTCCGACAGCTTGAACCCATCCTTTTCGGCGAGCAGGCCGAGCGAGTAGTGAAAGCTCGAGCCCACCTGCGTGACCGCAATGCGCTTGCCGGCCAGATCCTTCGGCGTCTTGAGGCCGGACGCGTAGGCCTTGTTGCTGGCGAAGTAACCGATCAGCGGATAACCCGGCTTCTCCCGGCTCATCCCCCCGATCACCTTCAATGTGCCTTTGCCGGCGAGATTGTAGAGCCCGGCGGTGAAGGCAGTGATGCCGAAATCGACATCGCCCGTGGCGGTCGCAACCGCAATCGGCTGCGCCGCATCGAAGAACTTCAACTCGACGTCGAGCCCGGCCTCGCGGAAATAGCCCTTGTCCTGGGCGATGAACACCGGCGCGGAGGATGACAGCCGCAGCACGCCGATCTTCACCTTCGCCGGTTCATCGGCGCGCGCGAGCGCCATGCTGGCCAGGGCAAGAAGCGCGGCCAACAAAGGCTTGGCATGCTGGATCATACGTCTCCTCCGGATCTAGAGCTGTTGCGCGTCTAAAGGCCCGTCGGGACCTGCTGATGCCGCCCGATAAAGGCCCCCCGCTGTGTCAGCTCCAGTTGGAGCGTGTCAATCGAGATCTCACGGGGCCGGGTCTTGGCGGCAAGCGATTGCGCCGCGGCGGCGCCAGCGGCTTCCCCCATCGCAAAACAAGCGCCGGAGACGCGCGCCGCCGACTGGCCCTCATGTGTCATCGATGCACAGCGACCCGCGACCAGAAGGTTATCGATGCCTTCGGGAACCAGCATGCGGTAGGGCAGCTCGTTGTACCCGCGCGATTGGGGGATCGGTGGAAACTTAAAGATCACATCGCCGGCGACGTGGGCCTCGATCGGCCAACCGTTGACGCCGATGGAATCGGAGAAGGACGCGCAACCGAGCACATCCTCTCCGGTCAGGCAGTAACCGCCGGTGACGCGCCGGGTCTCGCGGATGCCGAGCTGGGGCGGCAGATCGACGATGTAAGCCTGTTCGAAGCCGGGCACCGTGCGCAGGAACTCGAAGGCCTCGACGGCCTGTCGCCGGCCCACGATCTCACCCTGAGTGAGATCATCGGCCACGATGCCGCTGATCGCGCTGCCATCCGCGCGTGCCAGCTGAGTGAAGTTCACCCGCCATTCGACCGGCGATCGTTGTGGCCGAACAATTGCCGCCTTGCGCGGGAATTTGTGCGTACCTGCAGCCTCGGCAGCTGCCATCAGCCGCGGGATGGTCTGCCACGCCTCGCCCGCCCGCGCCGGATCGATGCCATTGAGGCGAAACATCATCGAGGGGTAGAGCATGTGCCCCTCGCCGTCGCCGACTTCGAACGGCGCGCCGGCCCAGGCCGCGAGGTCGCCGTCGCCGGAACAATCGATGAAGATGTTCGCGCGCACGGCCTGCCGTCCGGACTTGGTCTCAATCGCAAGCGCCGCGATGTTGCGCGCGTCGTCCATGACGACGCCGGCCCCGAGTGCATGGAACAGGATGTCGACCTTATGCGCCGCTAGCAGGTCGTCGGCGGCGATCTTGTAGGCGGCGGTGTCATAGGCCTGTGCGAGGATCTTGCCGAGCACCAGGTGCGGCGCGTTCAATCCGCCGAGACGATCGATGCGCGCGAGCAGCTCGGTCGCGACACCTTGCACGACGCGATGCATCTCGCCATGGACATTGGCATGCAGCCCGCAGAAATTGGTCACGCCCGCCGCGGTGCCCATGCCGCCGAGAAAGCCGTACCGCTCGATCAGCAGCGTGCGCCGTCCTGCGCGGGCGGCAGCAACCGACGCCGCAATCCCGGCCGGGCCACCGCCGAGCACTGCAACTTCGTACTCGCCATAAACCGGGATTCGACGGGCGGGCTCTTCAATGACCTTGGACGACAAGCTGGCGTTTCCCCGGATGCAGGCCCGCATCATGCATCGTCGAGACCGGTTTGACCACCCGCGCGAACGGAGCTCACGCGGGTTTCAGTTACGGACGCAATTTGGCGATCCTACCGCTCAGGCCGCCGAGCGGATAGTCTTGAGGAAATCGGCGACGTTGCTCTTCAGCGAGACCGCCTGCTGCTGCAGCGCCGCGGCCGCTGCAAGCGCAGCTTCGGCGCCGGCGTCGGTCTCGCCGGCCACCGCACGGACATCGACAATCTCGCGGCTTACCGCGGCGGTGCCGCTCGCGGCTTCCTCGACATTGCGCGCGATCTCGCCGGTCGCCGCCCCCTGCTGTTCGACCGCCGAGGCGATCGCGTTGGAGATTTCCGCCATCTCGCGCACCGTGGATTCGAACTGCGTGATCGCGCTCACCGTCTCATCCGTCGCGTCCTGGATCGTGGCGATCTGGCTTGCGATCTGCTCGGTCGCCTGCGCGGTCTGCGAGGCCAGGTTCTTCACCTCGCTCGCCACGATCGCAAAGCCCTTGCCGGCATCGCCGGCGCGCGCCGCTTCGATGGTCGCATTCAATGCCAGCAGATTGGTCTGGCTGGCGATCGCCTGGATCAGCTGAATGATATTGCCGATCTTCTCCGCCGCACTCGACAGCCCGTTCACCAGTTCGGAGGTGCGCTGGGTTTCCTGCGTGGCGCGGTTGGAGACCGCGACCGAGCGTTGCACCTGGCTCGAGATCTCGCGGATCGAAGCGGCGAGCTCCTGAGTGGCGGAGGCCACCGTCTGCACGTTGACCGAGGCCTGCTCGGCGCGGTTGGCGACGGCTTCGGCGAGTCCACGGCCGCGCTCGGCGACCCGCGCCAGATCGCTGGCGCTGCTCCCCATCTGGTCGGCGCGGCCGCCGACGCCGGTGATAACACCCTGCATGCCCTGCTCGAAGCGGCTGGCGAGCTCGGCCATCATCCTGTTCCGGTCAGCCTCGGCCGCTTCGCGTTGCGCGGCGGCCTCCTGCTCCATACGGCGAACCGCCAGCGCATTGTCGCGGAACACTTCGACTGCCCGGGCCATGCGGCCGATCTCGTCGCGCTGCTCGCCGCCGGGAATCGGCTGCTCCAATTCGCCTGAAGCCAGCGACTGCATGCGGTCGGTCATGCCGCGGATCGGACCCGAGACGCTGCCACCGATCAGCCAGGCCAGCACGCAGCCCAGCACGAGCGCCACGGCCGCGGTCGTGATCACTGTCTGGCGGGTGTCGCCGACCGCGACCGCGGTCTTGTCGCCCTGTTCGGCGCGCATGGCGCCGAGCCTTTGGTTGATGCGATGGACCTGCTCCTCGATTGCCGTGCTGGCATTGACGAGCTCTGCCTGCTTGCTGCGGAGGTCCGAAGCTGCCTTGACGACTTCGTCCAGCGCCGCCGCGTCCGCCGTAAGCTCAGCCTTCAATGCCGCAACCAGCATCTTCAGCTTGGCCTCGCTGGTCGGAGCGATTTCGGTCTCGGTCGCGGCAACGACGGCCTGCGCGTTGGCCAATGTGTTCTTGGCATCGATGGCATCGGCATTGGCGAGCGTCGTTCCAAAGCGCATCGCCGAAACGCGCACGCCGTCCACCGCGGCGGCAATCCGTAGCGGCTGGAACAAGCGCTGGGTATCAGTCCGATTGGCGAGCGCAACCTGAATGCCCGCGGCATCGAGCCCGGCGGTCGCGCCGTGAGCGTCGGTCTTGGTGGTCGCCGCGCGCAGCCGGTCGACTGCGTCAGCCGCGGCGGAGAACGCCGACCGGTAGATGTTCAATGCAGCACGAACCTGGCCAAGCCCCTCCGCGATCGCACCCAGCTTGCCGTAGCGTTGCTCGACCTGATCGGCGAGCTGGCTGACATTCTCAATCGCCTTGGTCGCCGCGTCCTTGTCGCCGACGTTCCAGGTGCGGATGAACTTCTCCACGGCACCGTTGGCACTCAACAGTGCGGCCCGCACCTGCGACATCGCGGCATCGCCTGCGGCACTGGTCACGAGTTCGTTGACGGTGCCGCCGATATGCTCGACCTGGACCACGGCGAAGCCTGCGAGTAGCACGAGAAAGCTCAGGACCAGCGCGAAGCCGCCGAAGATGCGCGGGCGGATACCGATCAAAGACATGATGGAAGAGGTTTTCATGATACTGCCGTGCACTTAGCGGGTGGACCGGATGGCGGCGATCAGCTCCTTGCCGAACCGCTTCTCGAATTCGGGATCGAGCGGCTTGACCGCATCGACGAAAGCCTGGCGGTCGATCTTGTCGACGACCTCCATTCCCGCGGCACGCAACTCCTGCAGCTTGGCGCCGTCGACCTGAGCCTGCCAGGTTGCCTCGGCGCCGGCCTTGGCTGCCGCGATCATCGCTTCCTGCTCGGCCGGCTCGAGCTGTTCGAACATCGCGCGATTGGCGACGAAGGCCACCGGCGCGAAGAAGTGGCCGGACATGGTCAGATATTTCTGGACCTCGAAGAAGCGGCTCGTGGCGATGGTGGTCAGCGGGTTCTCCTCGCCGTCGAGCCGGCCGTCCTTCAGCGCGGTATAGACCAGCGGGAAATCCATCGGGACCGCTTCGGCGCCGAGCGCCTTGAAGGCCATCTTGTAGGTCTCGTTGGGGATCACCCGGATCTTGAGACCCTTGATGTCTTCAGGGGTGCGAATCGGGCGCTTGGAATTGGTGAGATTGCGGAATCCCTGCTTGCCGAGCGCGAGCAGCACCAACCCCTTGTCGGCGAACTTGGCGGCGATCTGCGCGCCGATCGGGCCCTGCATCACCGCCTTGGCATGAGCCTCGTCGCGGAACAGAAATGGAATATCGAACACGCTTAGCTCGGGCACGACGGCGCTGACGACGCCACCGGTCAGGACGGCCGCGTCGAGGGCGCCCGAACGCGTCGCGGACAGGATGATGGGCTCGCCGCCAAGTGCGTTGCCGGAGCGCGCATCCACGATGAAGCGGTGGCTTGCCGCAAGCTTCTCACGAAACTCCGCAGGCCCCGCCGCCACCGAGATCATCCGCGGGGCGGATACGCCCTGATGTGGCGCAAGCAGCGCAGCCCCCATGATGCCGGCGATCCAAAATTCTCGAAACGTCTTGCCCATAGCCCCACCGTTACGTTCAGCCCATGCGAACGGATAGCAAGGAATGGTAGGAAAGGTATTAAGGGCGGGTATGTGCGCGCGCGAGAGGGGATGCTTGCGGCACGCATGGCGAGCGCGCGCTCACAATGCGGAGCTGCCGCAACGGGCATGCCTAACGATGAGAGGCCCGCGCGAACCAACGCGCGGGCCTCTCGTCGCCAGACGCCGAAAACTGGAACTCAGGCGCAGCTACGCCGCCGAGCGGATGGTCTTGAGGAAATCGGCGACGTTGCTCTTCAGCGAGACCGCCTGCTGCTGCAGCGCCGCGGCCGCTGCAAGCGCAGCTTCGGCGCCGGCGTCGGTCTCGCCGGCCACCGCACGGACATCGACAATCTCGCGGCTTACCGCGGCGGTGCCGCTCGCGGCTTCCTCGACATTGCGCGCGATCTCGCCGGTCGCCGCCCCCTGCTGTTCGACCGCCGAGGCGATCGCGTTGGAGATTTCCGCCATCTCGCGCACCGTGGATTCGAACTGCGTGATCGCGCTCACCGTCTCATCCGTCGCGTCCTGGATCGTGGCGATCTGGCTTGCGATCTGCTCGGTCGCCTGCGCGGTCTGCGAGGCCAGGTTCTTCACCTCGCTCGCCACGATCGCAAAGCCCTTGCCGGCATCGCCGGCGCGCGCCGCTTCGATGGTCGCATTCAACGCCAGCAGGTTGGTCTGGCTGGCGATCGCCTGGATCAGCTGGATGATATTGCCGATCTTCTCCGCCGCGCTGGACAGACCATTCACCAGCTCGGAGGTGCGCTGGGTTTCCTGCGTAGCGCGGTTGGAGACCGCGACCGAGCGCTGCACCTGGCTCGAGATCTCGCGGATCGAGGCGGCGAGTTCCTGAGTGGCGGACGCGACCGTCTGCACGTTGACCGAGGCCTGCTCGGCGCGGTTGGCGACGGCTTCGGCGAGCCCACGGCCACGCTCGGCGACCCGCGCCAGATCGCTGGCGCTGCTCCCCATCTGGTCGGCGCGGCCGCCGACGCCGGTGATGACGCCCTGCATGCCCTGCTCGAAGCGGCTGGCGAGCTCGGCCATCATCCTGGTCCGATCGGCCTCCGCCGCTTCGCGTTGCGCGGCCGCCTCCTGCTCCATGCGGCGCACCGCCAGCGCATTGTCGCGGAACACCTCGACTGCCCGGGCCATGCGGCCGATCTCATCGCGCTGCTCGCCGCCGGGAATCGGCTGCTCCAATTCGCCTGCGGCCAGCGACTGCATGCGGTCGGTCATGCCGCGGATCGGACCCGAGACGCTGCCACCGATCAGCCAGGCCAGCATCGCGCCCACGACAAGCGCGGCGGCGGCCGTATAGATCACGGTCGTCCGCGTATCCTGGACAGAGGCGGCGGTTCTGTCGCCCTGCTCGGCACGCACGACGCCAAGCCTCTGATTGATGCGATCCACCTGCCCGTCGATCGCCAGCGAAGCCTTGGAGAGATCGGCCTGCTTGGCGCGCAGATCGGCGGCGACCTTGATCACCTCCTCAAGCGCGGCGGCATCAGCAGTCAGCGCGGCCTTCAAGGCGGTCACCAGCGACTTCAGTTTGGCCTCGGCGGTCGGAGCAAGCTCGGCCTCCGCATCTCCCAGTGCGGCCTGGGCGTAGCTCAAAGTCAGCTTGGCATCGTCGGCATCGCCTGTCGCCAGCGTAGCTGCATAGCGCATCACCGCGATCCGGACCGTATCGACGGTGCCGGCGAGGCGCATCGAATTGATCAGGCGTTCCGAATCGGTGCTGTTGGCAAGCGCGACCTGGATGCCACCGGCAACGAGGCCGGCGGTGGCGCCCTGGACGTCCGTCTTGGTGGTCGCCGCCCGCAGCCGATCGACAGCGTCAGCTGCAGCGGCGAATGACGACCGATACGATTCCAGCGCGCTCCGGACCGGACCAACGCCGTCAGCGATGTCCTTGAGCTTGCCGAATCTCTGATCAACTTGGTCCACAAGCCGACCGACATTGTCGATCGCTTTGGTCGCGATGTCCTTATCCCCGAGGTTCCAGGTGCGGATGAACTTCTCCACCGCACTGTTTGCACCGAGCAGCGCGGCGCGAACCTGCGACATCGCCGCGTCGCCGTCGGCACTGGTCACCAGTTCGTTGACGGTGCCGCCGATGTGCTCGACCTGGACGACAGCGAAGCCTGCCAGCACGACGAGGAAACTGAGAACCAGCGCGAAGCCACCGAAGATCCGGGGGCGGATGCCGATCGCGGACAGCAAGGACGAGAGTTTCATGGGATGACCGGACCTATTGTGTAGAGCGGATGGCGGCAATCAGCTCCTTGCCGAACCGCTTTTCGAACTCCGGCTCGAGGGGCTTGACTGCGTTGGCAAAGGCTTGGCGATCGACCTTCTCGATGATCTCCATCCCCTCCTTGCGAAGCTCAGCGAGCTTCTCTGCATCCATCTGCGATTGCCAAGTTGCCTCCGCGCCGGCTTTGGCGGCGGCGATCAGGGCCTGCTGATCGGCGGCGTCGAGTTGTTCGAACATCGCGCGATTGGCGACAAAGGCGATCGGCGCGAAGAAATGGCCGGTCAGGGTCAGGTACTTCTGGACCTCGCTGAAGCGGCTCGAGGCAATCGTCGGCACCGGATTCTCCTGACCGTCGAGCCGGCCGTCCTTTAGCGCGGCATAAACCAGCGGAAAGTCCATCGGCTTCACGTCAGCGCCGAGCGCCTGAAACGTCATCTTGTAGGTCTCGTTCGGGATCACCCGGATCTTCAGCCCCTTGATGTCGTCGGGGGTTCGCACCGGCCGCTTCGAGTTGGTCAGATTGCGGAAGCCCTGCTTGCCGAGCGCCAGCAGCACGAGCCCCTTGTCGGCGAATTTGGCGGCGATCTGCGCACCGACCGGGCCTTGCATGACCGCCTTGGCATGCGCCTCGTCCCGGAAAAGGAACGGAATATCGAAGACGCTGAGTTCGGGAACGACAGCGCTGACAATGGCTCCCGACAGCACCGCAACATCGGCGGCACCCGAGCGCGTCGCGGTCAGAATGGTGGCCTCGCTGCCGAGCGCATTACCGGCGCGTTCGTCGACGACGAAGTGCTTGCCGGGCATAGCCGTGAGCTTCTGGCGAAAAACGTCCGCGCCGATCTGCTGCGGATTTTGCACTTGCGAATTGAAGACCACGGAGATCAGGCGGGGGGACGCCGAAGCCGCATTGACCGAAGCCAGCGCCGCTGCTGCGGTTATAAGCGCTCCTCCGATGAGATATCCTCGTAACCGTCTGCGCATGTCGCACCGCTGATCTTGATGATTGGTACCGACGTAACAGACATTTATGGTTAAGGTCTTAAGGACAACGGACCGCCGCGCCCGAACCGATGCTCGGGGCGACTTCCGCCCTCGCTCCCTAACTAATTACCGTAGCTGACAACAAACGCCTCGACGCACCTCTGCTGCGCAGGACAGCATCCCGAGGAAACTTCTGCGCAGCACAACAAGCGCTCAGAGCGGCTGCAGACCGAGCCGGTCGAACAGGTTGCGATCCTTGGCGGCCTCGGGATTGCCAGCTGTCAGCAGCGTGTCGCCAACAAAGATCGAGTTGGCCCCGGCAAAGAAGCAAAGCGCCTGCATCTCATCAGTCATCGCCGAGCGTCCGGCGGACAGCCGCACGAAGGAGGCCGGCATCATGATGCGGGCCAGGGCGATGACGCGAACGAACGCCAGCGGATCGACGCGCTTGGCCTCCGCGAGCGGCGTGCCGGCGATCGGGATCAGCATGTTGATCGGCACGCTCTCCGGCGGCTCGGGAAGATTGGCGAGCGTGATCAGCATATCAACGCGATCCGCCTCGCTCTCGCCGAGGCCCAAGATGCCGCCAGAACAGATTTTCATGCCGGACTGTCGGACCTGGTCCAGCGTCTCCAGCCGATCGGCGAATGTACGTGTCGAAATGACGTTCGGATAATGGGCTTCCGACGTGTCGATGTTGTGGTTGTAGTAGTCGAGGCCGGCCGCGCTCAAGCGCTCTGCCTGTTCGCGATCGAGCATACCGAGCGTCATGCAGGTCTCGAGCCCGAGCGCCTTCACGCCGCTGATGATGTCGACCAGCGCATCCATGTCCCGCGGCTTCGGGTTGCGCCAGGCGGCGCCCATGCAATAGCGGCTGGCACCGCCCTCTTTCGCCTTGCTCGCCTCGGCGACGATATCGTCGACGTCCATCAGCTTCGAGGCCGGCAAGCCGGTTGCGTGATGCGAGGACTGGCTGCAATAGCCGCAATCTTCGGGGCAGCCGCCGGTCTTGATGTTGAGCAGCTTCGATAGCTGCACGCGATTGGGATCGAAATGCTGGCGGTGGATCGATTGCGCCTGGAACAAGAGATCGTTGAAAGGCAATCGGTAGATGACCAGGGCCTTCTCTCGGGTCCATGCCTGCGGCGGCACTGTTTCCGTCCCGACGGCCGCCTGATCCTGCACGCTCAACATCGCACGCTCCATTCCAACACTTGCGCGGGTTGCCTTAGCCGAGAGCGCCCCTTCCTGCCAGTGGAATGATCGTGAGATCAGCCATGCCGCGCCTCCAGCGCGCCGGCCCAAGACACGAATGTGTCGAGTATTTCGTCCATGACGGCGCGGTCGTTGCGTCCCGAACGCGCCGGCACGTGGAAGGAGTGGTCGGCGTGATCGACCAGATGCAGGCTCGCGCGCGCGCCGAGACGCGCGACCACCGGCTGCAGCAGATCCAACTCGGCGAGCTTGTCGCGCATTCCCTGAAGGAACAGCATCGGAAGCGCGACGTCATCGAGGTGGTCGGCACGTTCGGTCGATGGCTTGCCGGCCGGATGCAAAGGAAAGCCGAAGAAGGCGAGGCCCTTCACGCCCGGTAGCGGCGCCTTGGCTTGCGCCTGCGAGGTCATGCGCGCGCCGAACGACTTTCCGCCGGCAATCAGCAGCAGGCCGGGACAGCGCATGGCCGCTTCGGCAACCGCTGCACGCACGGCCGCATGAGCCAGCGCAGGCGGGTCAGGTCGCTTGCTACCCTTTTCCATGTAGGGAAATTGATAGCGCAACGTCGCGATCCCGCGGGCGCCGAGGCCTTGCGCGACGTCAGTCATGAAGGAATGCGTCATGCCGGCGCCCGCGCCATGGGCGAAGACGAAGCAGGCGCGCACCTTCGGTGGGCGGTCAAGCAGCGCGGAGACCGAAACGGTCTCCGCGACGTGGATGACAAACTGTTCAGAAGCGGTCATGGCAATGCCTTATAGCATCTCCATCCGCGCCGGACGAACTCACGCGCCCTTGCGGCGCTCCGCGGCCTTGGCCATCGCTGCCGCAAAGGCGCCGCCACCGGAGGGCTTTTCCTCGCGCTGGCGCATCGCGGACGCCGGCGGCCGTGCGCTGCCGGACTTGCGCTCACCCTTGGCGGGCAGCGGGTCTGATAGCCGCAGGGTCAGCGAGATGCGGTTGCGCGGCACGTCGACGTCCAGCACCTTCACTTTCACGACCTGGCCCGGCCGCACCACCTCGCGCGGATCGTTGACCCGCTTCTCCGCCATGGCGGAGATGTGGATCAGGCCGTCCTGATGCACGCCGATATCGGCAAAGGCGCCGAAGGCGGCGACGTTGGTGATCGTCGCTTCGAGGATCATGCCGGGCTTCAGATCTGTGATCTTCTCGACGCCTTCCTGGAAGGTCGCGGTCTTGAATTCGGGACGCGGGTCGCGGCCCGGCTTCTCCAATTCACGGATGATGTCGGTGACGGTCGGCACGCCGAAACGCTCGTCGGCGAATTTGGCCGGATTGAGCGTCTTCAGCGCCTTGGTCTCTCCGATCAGCGCCTTGATGTCGCTCTTGGTCGCTTCCAGGATCTTCTTCACCACCGGATAGGATTCCGGGTGCACGCCCGAAGCATCCAGCGGATTCTCGCCGTCGCGGATGCGCAGAAAGCCTGCGCACTGCTCGAATGCCTTCGGACCCAGCCGCGGCACTTCCTTCAACTTGTCGCGGCTCGGGAACGGACCGTTGGCGTCGCGATGCGCGACGATGTTCTGCGCGAGGCTTTCGCCGATGCCCGACACCCGCGCGAGCAGCGGCGCGGAGGCCGTGTTGAGATCGACGCCGACCGCGTTCACGCAGTCTTCCACGGTGGCGTCGAGCGCGCGCGCGAGCTCATACTGGTTGAGGTCGTGCTGATACTGGCCGACGCCGATCGAGGCCGGCGGCACCTTGACGAGTTCCCCGAGCGGATCCTGCAGGCGGCGGGCGATCGACACCGCGCCGCGGATCGAGACGTCGAGATCGGGGAATTCCTTGGCGGCAAATTCGGAGGCCGAATAGACCGACGCGCCGGCCTCGGAAACGACGGCCTTGGTCAGCTTCAGGTCCGGCTTCAGCTTCATGAGATCGTTGACCAGCTTCTCGGTCTCGCGCGAGGCGGTGCCGTTGCCGATCGCGACCAGTTCGGTGCGGTGCTTCACGCAGAGCTGCGCGAGCGTCAGCATGCTCTCGTTCCACTGCCGCTGCGGCTCGTGCGGATAGATCGTGGTGTAATCGACAAACTTGCCGGTGCGATCGATGACAGCGACCTTGACGCCGGTGCGGAAGCCCGGATCGAGGCCGATGGTGGCGCGGCCACCGGCGGGGGCGGCAAGCAGCAGATCGCGCAGATTGGCCGCGAACACGCGCACGGCTTCCTTCTCCGCCTCCTGCCACAGCCGCATCCGGATATCGAGCGCCAGCGAGGTCTTGATGCGGGTGCGCCAGGCCCAGCGCACGGAATCGGAAAGGAACTGATCGGCAGGACGGCCCTGGCGCGAGATGCCGAAGGTGACCGCGATGCGGTTCTCGTAAAGCGACGGATCGGTCGAATCCTCCGGCTCGCCATCGCCGAAATCGAGCTGCAGCACCTCTTCCTTCTCGCCGCGCAGCATGGCCAGGATGCGGTGCGAAGGCAGCTTGGCATAGGGCTCTGCGAACTCGAAGTAATCGGCGAATTTGGCGCCGACGGTCTTCTTGCCGTGGCGCACCGTCGACTTGATCTGGCCGCGCCCCCACATCTCTTCGCGCAGCGAGCCGACGAGATCGGCGTGCTCGGCAAAGCGTTCGACCAGGATCGCGCGCGCGCCTTCCAGCGCCGCCTTGACGTCCTTGACCGGGTTTTCGCCATCCTTGGTGATGAAGGCCTTGGCCTCGACCTGCGGATCCTTCATGGGATCACCGATCAGCATGTCGGCGAGCGGCTCCAGCCCGGCCTCCTTGGCGATCTGCGCCTTGGTGCGGCGCTTCTCCTTGAACGGCAGATAGATGTCTTCCAGACGCGCCTTGGTATCGGCGGTCGCCAGCGCCAGCTCGATCTCCGGCGTCATCTTGCCTTGCGACTTGATGCTCTCGATGATGGCGGTGCGGCGTGCGTCCATCTCGCGCAAGTAACGAAGCCGCTCTTCCAGAGTGCGCAGCTGCGTGTCGTCCAGCATCCCCGTCGCTTCCTTGCGGTAGCGCGCGATGAACGGGACGGTCGCGCCTCCGTCGAGGAGGTCGATCGCGGCCTGGACCTGTGCGTCGCGCACGGCGAGTTCGGCGGCAATGATGGACGCAAAATTCGGCACGGCAGTTCTTCCGAGATTCGTGACGGGCCTGATTGGATAGGAGTCGCCGCGCGCCAGCGCAAGCGGCTCTCGCGCAGTCTGTGGGCAACCGTGGCAAAAAAGCGCGATTGCGAATCACGCGGAGCTGCGCCTAGCGGCGGCATTTCGTTGCAACGCCGCCAGGAATAGCCGATTCTGCCGCTATCAAGGGGCGATTCGTGCTGGCTCAAGCGGCAACATATCTCGACGATCTCAATCCGGAGCAGCGTCGCGCCGTCGAGCACGGCGGTGAAGGCGCATGTCCCGGTCGTCCGCTCCTGATCATCGCCGGCGCGGGCTCCGGCAAGACCAACACCCTGGCCCACCGCGTCGCGCACCTGCTGGTCAACGGCGCCGACCCCCGCCGAATTCTGTTGATGACGTTCTCGCGCCGCGCTGCCGCCGAGATGAGTCGCAGGGTCGAACGTATCGCGCGCAAGGTGCTGGGCGGCAATGCCGAGGCGATCACCGCAAGCTTGACTTGGGCCGGCACGTTCCATGGCATCGGCGCGCGGCTCTTGCGCGAATACACCGAGCGGATCGGATTGGACCCTGCTTTCACGATCCACGATCGTGAGGATTCCGCCGACCTAATGAATCTGGCGCGCCATGAGCGCGGGCTCTCCAACACGCAGCGCCGCTTTCCGACCAAGGGCACGTGCCTTGCGATCTATTCGCGGTGCGTCAATGCCGACATGGCGATCGAGGAGGCCTTGGCCCGGCATTTCCCCTGGTGCGCGGAATGGGCCGGCGAGCTGAAGGAGCTGTTCGCCGCCTATGTCGAGGCGAAGCAGGGACAGAACGTGCTCGACTACGACGATCTGCTGCTCTACTGGGCGCAGATGATGGCTGATAGCGCGATCGCCGAAGAGCTCGGCGGCCGCTTCGACCACGTGCTGGTCGACGAATATCAGGACACCAACCGGCTGCAGTCGCAGATCCTGCTGGCGCTGAAGCCGGACGGCGCAGGCCTCACCGTCGTCGGCGACGATGCACAGTCGATCTATGCCTTCCGCGCCGCGACCGTGCGCAACATCCTGGACTTTCCGGATCAGTTCAGCCCGCGCGCCGAGATCGTCACGCTCGATCGCAACTATCGCTCGACGCAAGCCATCCTCTCGGCAGCCAACGGCGTCATCGGCCTGGCACGCGAACGTTTCACCAAGAACCTGTGGACCGACCGGCCGTCCTCGCGCAAGCCGCTCCTCGTGACGATCCGCGACGAGGCCGATCAGGCCCGCTATGTCGTCGAACAGGTGCTGGCCAGACGCGAGGAAGGGCTCGCCCTGAAGAGCCAAGCGGTGCTGTTCCGCACCTCCTCGCATAGCGGCCCGCTGGAGGTCGAGCTCGTCAGGCGCAACATCCCGTTCGTGAAATTCGGCGGCTTGAAGTTCCTCGACGCCGCCCACGTCAAGGACGTGCTGGCATTCCTGCGCTTCGTCGAAAATCCGCGCGATCGGATCGCCGGCTTTCGCATCCTGCACCTGATCCCTGGCGTCGGGCCAGCATCCGCGCAGCGCGTGCTCGATGGCGTTGCGGAGGCGTCGGATCCGGTCGCGGCGCTTTGCCGGCAGTCGGCACCGGCACGCGCCGGCGATGATTGGATCGCATTCATCCGCACCGCAGAGCAGTTGAGATGTTCCGAGTGGCCGGCCGACATCGAACGCATCAGACTGTGGTACCAACCGCACCTGGAACGCGTGCACGACGATGCCGAGGTGCGGACCGCCGACCTGCTGCAGCTCGAACAGATCGCGAGCGGCTATGCATCACGCGAGCGCTTCCTGACCGAGCTGACGCTCGATCCGCCGGATGCGACCTCCGACCAGGCCGGCGTGCCGCATCTGGATGAGGACTATCTGATCCTGTCCACTATCCACTCGGCCAAGGGCATGGAGTGGAATTCGGTGCACGTGCTGAACGTGGTCGATGGCTGCATGCCATCCGATCTCGGCGCCGGCACCAGCGCCGAGCTGGAAGAAGAGCGCCGGCTGCTGTATGTCGCGATGACGCGGGCCAAGGACGACCTGCATCTGCTGGTACCGCAACGCTTCTTCGTCCACGGACAGCCGGTGCGGGGCGACCGCCATGTCTATGCTTCGCGCAGCCGCTTCATCCCGGAAGGGCTGGTGCCGCTGTTCGAGCGCGCGAGCTGGCCGCGGGTGCAGCCCTCAGCCTATGCCGCAAGCCAAGGCCCGCGCATCGACATCGGGGCTCGCATGCGCGAGCGCTGGCGCTAGACCGAAACGGTGCGTTTCGCGACACGCCCTTTCCGCGAGCCCGCCGAGCACCTAGATGGCCGGCAGCACCGGGAGCGGCTCTCATGCGATGAGCGCAGACCGCGCCGGAATTGGAAAGCACCCGATGACCACACAGGTTGAATTTGGACTGGATACGTTCGGCGACGTGACGCGCGGCAACGACGGAAGTCCGTTGCCGCATGCGCAGGTGATCCGCGACGTCGTCGAGGAAGCCGTGCTCGCCGACCAGCTCGGCATCGACTTCATCGGGCTCGGCGAACATCATCGCGGCGATTTCGCAATCTCCGCACCCGAGGTGGCACTGGCTGCGATCGCCTCACGCACGCACCGCATCCGCCTCGGCTCCTCCGTCACGGTCTTGAGCTCGGACGATCCGATCCGCGTATTCCAGCGTTTTGCCACGCTGGACGCGGTCTCCAACGGCCGCGCCGAAGTCATCCTGGGGCGCGGCTCCTTCACCGAATCCTTCCCGCTGTTCGGCTTCGATCTGAAGGACTACAACGAGCTGTTCGAGGAGAAGCTCGACCTGTTCGCTACGCTGCTTGCCCAGCAGCCTTTCACCTGGGAAGGAAAGCTGCGGCCGCCGCTGCGGAATCAGCTTGTCTATCCGCCGGTCGAACACGGTCGGTTGAAAACCTGGATCGGTGTCGGCGGCAGTCCCGAGTCGGTGGTCCGCGCCGCGCATTATGAGCTGCCGCTGATGCTGGCAATCATCGGCGGCGATCCCAAGCGCTTTGCGCCTTATGTCGAGCTTTATCAGCGCGCGCTGAGAGAATTCGGCCGCGAGGCCAAGCCGATCGGCGTGCATTCGCCCGGCTATGTCGCCGAGACGGATGCGCAGGCGCGGGAGGAGCTGTGGCCCGACTACAAGACCATGCGCGATCGCATCGGCAGGGAGCGCGGCTGGCCGCCGATGGGCCGCGACGAGTTCGTGAACGAAGCCGATCACGGCTCGCTCTATGTCGGATCGCCCGAGACGGTGGCCCGCAAGATCGCCGCCACCGTGAAGGCGCTTGGGCTGTCGCGGTTCCAGCTGAAATATTCGGCCGGACCGCTGCCGCACGATAAACTGATGCGCAGCATCGAGCTCTATGGTCGCAAGGTGGTGCCGCTGGTGAAGGAGCTGCTCGCGGCCGATTGATTCCGCATGGCCTGCGGCCAAATCAATTCGCGCTGGCCGGCGGCAACGCGGGCAAGCTCCGTTGCAGCGCGCGCAAGCACGCGATCCCAGGCGCGCGGCTGCTCCTGACGGAACAGCCGCATGGTCGGATACCACGGGCTGTCCTCTCGCTCGCGCAGCCAGCGCCAATCGAGCGCGTATGGCAGCAGTATCCAGACCGGGCGCCCCATCGCTCCGGCGAGATGCGCGACCGAGGTGTCGACCGAGATCACGAGGTCGAGTGCGGAGATCGCGGCGGCGGTATCGGAGAAATCGCCGAGCGCCGGTGCAAGGTCGACGATCGCATCGCCGAGTTGCGCCAGCACCGGCGCATCGGCCGGTCGCGGCTCCTTCTGCAAGCTGAACAGTTGAATGCCAGGAGTGACCAGGTGCGGCAAGACCGCCTCGACCGCGAGCGAACGCTGACTGTCGCCCTTGTGCCTGGGATTGCCGGCCCAGACCACGCCGACCTTCAACAAAGACGTTTTGCCGAGCTCCGCGCGCCAGGCCGCGACTTTCACCGGATCGGCGTGCAGATAGGGGATGTCGGCCGGAATGGTCTGAAGCGTCGTGCCGAAGATGCGCGGCAGATCCATCAGTGGCAGCTGCAGATCGAAGCGCGGCAGCGGTTCCCCGCGGGCGACGACAGTGACGCCCGGTACCGCGCGGAGGAGTGATGCGATCGCGGGCTGCACCTGCAGCACGATGGAGCCGCCCTTCGCAGCCACCATCGGCAGATAGCGCACGAACTGGAGGGCATCGCCGATGCCGTAATCGGCGAACAGGAGCAGCGTGCGACCGTCGAGCGGATCGCCCTGCCACTCCGGCGCGTCGAAGCTCGGCATGCCCTCGGACAGGCTCTTGCACTTGCGGCCCCATTGATGCTCGGCGAACCCGTTCTTCAGGTCGCCGCACATCAAGAGGAAATGCGCATGATTGTAGCGGGTCAGCGCGTTGTCCGGCGCCAGCGCGACGGCCTGATGCGACACCGCGAGCGCCTCGTCGATGTCGCCGGCGTTGCGCAGCGCAACGGCAAGATTGGCGTAGCCCTTGGCGTAGGAGGAATCCGCGGCAACCGCGCGCCGATGCGCAGCGACCGCTGGGTCGACATTGCCTCGCATTTCGTGGATGATGCCGAGATTGGTATGCGCCGGCGCATGATCGGGCTCGAGCGCCAGGGCGCGTTCGCAGGCCATGACGGCTTCGTCGAGGCGGCCAAGGCCGCAAAGACAGGCGCCGAGATTGCTGAGCACGACGACATCAGTCGGATCAAGGCGCGCCGCTTCAGCGTAGGCTTCGATCGCCTGCTCGGGACGCCCGGCGTCATGGAGAGCATGACCCAGCAGCCTTAACGAAGCGACATCGTCAGGAGCAAGCGCGGTGGCGCGGCGGAACTGACTGATCGCGTCCTCATACCGGCCTTGCTTGAACAGCACCGCTGCGAGAGCGATGCGCAAACGGGCGTCGTTCGGCTCGCGTCCCAGTCCGTCCAGATAGGCCGCAACCGCTTCGCCGAACTTGTCCTGATCGGCGAGAACGCCGCCGAGTGCGACCCAGGCGCCGGGATAGGCAGGATCGCTGCCGAGAACGGCACGGTAGGTCTGCTCGGCGTCGGCGTATTTCTGCTGGCCAGTCAACGCGACCGCGAGATTGAAGCGCAAGCGTGTCATGTCCGGAGCAAGCGTCAAGGCATGGCGATAAGCGGCTTCGGCCTCCGCGAACCGCGACAGCTTGACCAACGCGGTGCCGAGCTTGGCATGGACACCGGCATCCTGCGGCCGCAAGGCAGCGGCGCGCGCGAAGGCGGCGACCGCCCCTTCATGTTCCCCCTTCACCGCCAATGCATCGCCCAGCGTATGAAGCGCCGGCACGTGGTCGGGAGCGAGATCGAACACGCGGCCAAGCAGCGCGGCGCCCTCCGTCATTCGCCCGGCGGCAAAGGCAATGACAGCGGACAGATGCAGCGCCGGCAGATATTCCGGCTGCTCGGTGAGGATGTCCTTGCACAGCACGTCAGCCGGCGCCGGGCGGCCTGCATTGTAGTGCTCCGCCGCCTGCATCAACATCCGATCGACCGCACCCATGAAGCCCCCCGCTCGTCCCGCACTCCGTTGCAAGCTTTAACGGGCCGTCGCGGCATTTCAGGCAAACAGGAATGCCTGTAGCACCAAGCGCGCTGTAGAGACTATGTTAAGCCCCTGTTGAGAGATGATGCTTGCGCGAGGCATGCGGCCACCGGCCCGCACGCACGCCAACGGGGCTGACCATTTTGCCGATGCGGAAGAAGGATACGGCTGACAATCCCGGGGCGACGAGCCGGCGCGGTCGCCCCCGCTCGGCCGAGGCCGCAGCCGCGATCCTCGAGAGCGCCTATGCGCTGATGGCAGATGCCGGTCTTTCCGCGGCGACGATCGATGCAATCGCCCGCCGCTCCAATGTCTCGAAGATGACGATCTACAAATGGTGGCCGTCGCGAGAAGCACTGCTGGTCGATGCGTTCCTCAACCGCGCCGCGCAGACCTTGCCATTGACTGGCCCGGGCGATGCCGGCGCGCGGCTTCGGCGCCATGCGGCAGCCTATGCAGGCGCGCTACGCGGCGAGTTCGGCCGCGTGCAGCTCGCGGTGATATCCGAATGCATCGCCAATACCGGATCGGCGGAACTGTTCTTTGAACGCTACCTGCGGCATCGCCGCGACCCCCTCGTTGCGATCATCGCCGAGGGACAGGCGGACGGCAGCATCACAGCCGAGGCCGAGCCCGCCGATCTTTATGACGCGCTCTATGGCGGGCTGTTCTATCGTTACGTGTTCGGGATCGAACCGCTGTCGCCCGCCGCGGCGCGACGGCTGGTCGACGCCGTGCTCCAGCCGCAGCCGTGAGCCTCAGCGGTCGATCGGAGCGAAGCGCGCGCGAAACCAGCTCCAGGTCTCGCGCGTGACCGCAACATAGCCGCGGCCGCGGTAGACGATTTCGCCATCCACGATCCGGTTCAGCTTCGGCAACGCGTGGAACGGCACCGAGGGATAGGCGTGGTGCTCGACGTGGTAGGGCATGTTCCAGGCAAACCAGTGGACGAACGCCGTCGTGTATGTCGTGCGCGTGTTCTCGAAGGCACTTCGCGTGGTCTCGCAACCCGTGTGCTCGGCATAGAGATAGGGCCGCAGGATCAACTGCCCGAGCAGGACCGGCAGAATCCAGACCCAGAGCAGCGATGCGGTGTGGAGCGCGAGCGACGCGATCAGCAGCAGCGCGTAGCCGGCGACATAGCAACGCGCCTCGCGCACGATCAGGGCGCGCTTGTTCTCAGGCACCCAGGGAACAGTCACGTTCCCAATCAGCGCATGGCGCCACATGAGCCGAACACGGGTTGCGAGCTGCCGCAGGCCCGAATAAGCGATCGCGAGCTGGGTCTCGTTGCTCGGCTTCGGCCCGACGATCAGCTCCGGATCCTTGTCCGGATCCTGGGTGTGGCGATGATGCTCCCAGTGGAAGAGACAATAATATTCATAAGGCAGCGCGATCACGAAGGCCGACACGTAGCCGACGAAGATATTGAGCGCGCGGCTGCGGAACGCTGTCTTATGGGCGGTCTCGTGCACGGCCATGAACAGGAAGGCGACGAAGAAGCCTTGGACGAACATCAGCGGCAGCGCCCAGATAACGCCGAAGCGCGAGGAGGCCAGCCAGATCAGCGCGCCCGTCGCAGCGATCGCAGCATAATGTCCGAACGCACGGAGCGCGCCATGCAGATCGGATCGCGCCGATAGCTCCCGGAGCATTGCCGGCGTCAGCGGCTTCGGCCGATCCGGCCCGTCCATCGCGTGTGCCACACTCATGAGATCCCCGATGCTTCTTTTCAGCTCTGCAAGAGGCGCGAGACCGCCGCGTTGATGAAGGCGCGATCGGCCGGAATCCGGATCGGATTGCCGGCGCGATGGCCGTGGATCGAAGGGATCGGACACAGTTCGGCAGAGCGGGCATTGACCAGCTTGCCCAATTCGGCCTCGTTGTCGCGCCAATCGAAATAGCGGTCGGTCTGGCCCGGCATCAGCAGCATGCGGGCGCGGATCGCACCAAGCGCCCGGTCGAGATCGCCGTCGAAGGCCGCACAGCGGCTGATATCCCCGTTGTGCCAGGTGGCGATCTGCGCCAGCAGATTATTGCCGTCCCGATGCGCGAAGGCGGTGTCCCAACTGGCGGCCAGATAATCCTCCAGTGAGACAAAGCCGGATTCGCGCCAGATCTCCTGACGATAGAATTCGTACGACATCGCCCAGCCGGCATAGACCCGTCCCATGGCGCGCAGGCCCGCGGCCGGCCGCTCGATGAAGCGGCCGTTCTTGAAGGCTGGATCGGCGGTCAGCGCCCCCCTCACACCTTCCAGAAACACCTGATTGTAGGGCGAGCAGCGCGCGCTGCCGCAAACGATCGCGGCACGCTCCACCATGTCGGGATGGCAAGCGGCCCAGTGATAGGCCTGCATGCCGCCCATCGACCAACCGTACACGAGCGCTATCCGCGCGATCCCGAACTGTTCGACCAGCAGGCGGCGCTGCACTGCAACCGCATCGTGATAGGTGATCAAGGGAAACGGCGCGCCTGCGAGCAGGTCTTGCGAATTGGACGGCGAGGACGACAGCCCGTTGCCGAACAGGTTCGGGATGACGACGAAATAACGCTCCGGATCGAGCGCGCCGCCCGCCTCGATCAGCCATTCGGTGTCGTAATGCTGCGCGCCGAACGAGGTGGGATAGACGATGACGTTGTCCTTGGCGGCGTTGAGGGCGCCATAGGTCTTATAGGCCAGGCGCAACGACCGGAACACGGCGCCGGACTGCAGGGTCACGTCGCCGGCCTCGAAGACCTGATAGTCGCTGCCGTCAGCCATGCCTCGACCCCACGATATCGCTTTTGCCGCGCGCACCACTTCAATAAGTGGACTTATCGTACACTATAAGAAGGGACTGTCATGCCCAAATTCGGTTCAGCTCTGGTGAGGCGATAGGCGCCCGGACCGCATCGACGACGGCAGACAGATACTCCTTAAGATTGAAATAGGCATTTCTTCTACCTCAAAGACAAAACGTCTTGGAAGCGTCATCGGGCTGATAAATCGCGCAAGCTAATTCGCAAGCTCTCCACCACACCTTTGAGGGGGCTTAATGATGAAGTTGCACCATCTTGCGTACGCAATCGCCTTTGGTGGCGCGTTGCTGTCCGGACAATCCCACGCCGGCGGCGGATCGTTCAATACGCTGTCGTACAATATCGCGGGCATTCCGTTTGAATATTCCGGAGCCAACGCCACACTGCACACGCCGATCATCAGCTGCTACGTCAAGCCGTTCGCGATCGTCAACGTGCAGGAGGACTTCAACTGGCACGCCGATCTCTACAACGATTGCGACAATCACCTGTACCGGACGCCGACCTCCGGCGGCATCGGCTTCGGCGACGGTCTCAACACGCTGTCCAATTTTCCGTTCGACGACCTCGATCGCGTGACCTGGACCAACCGGGCCGATGCGGACGCGCTGACACCGAAAGGCTTCACCATGGTTCGCGTGCGCCTCGCCGAGGGGACCTATCTCGACGTGTACAATCTGCACGGCCAGTCCGGCACCTCCTCGACGGATCTCGCCGACAGCGTATCGGACGTGAACCAGATGCTCGGCTATATCGAATCCAACTCGGCCGGCAACGCGATCATGGTGCTGGGCGACACCAACACCCGTTACACCCGCGTCGGGCAAAACATGTGGGAATTCCTGCATCACGGCTTCAGCGATGCCTGGATCCAGGACATCCGCAACGGCGGCGTGCCGGCAGTTGGCGGCGGCGATCTGGTGTGCGGCTCTTCCGAGACGGCACGGCCGGACTGCGAGATCACCGACAAGGTGCTGTGGCGCAGCAACGGCTTCTTGAATCTGCAGGCGCCGACCTATGTCGACCATCAGGATGCCGTGGACAGCTCCGGCACGCAGCTCTCGGACCACCATCCGATCGAAGTCGACTGGACCTATACGACGGCGGCCAGTCTCATGCTGAGCGACCAGTTCGGCGGCCCGCATGGCACGAGCTATAACGACAGCTCGGCGCTGCCGCTGACCCCGGTCGTCAAGCAGCTGACGATCCAGACCGGGAACCGGGTCGATCACGTCGAGATCGCGCTCTCGAACGGCTACGTGTTCTCGCATGGCGGCACGGGCGGCACCGCACAGACGCTGACCCTGGGCAGCGGCGAAGTGCTGAGCTCGGTCAATCTCTGCATCGACCAGTATCAGGGTCATACCCGCGTCTTCTCCATCAACTTCGCCACCAGCGCAGGGCGACATCTGTCGGGCGGCACGACGACCTCGAACTGCACCACCTACGCAGCACCCGCCGGCTGGCAGATCACCGGCTTCCACGGGCGTTCAGGCGATGGCGTGGACAAGCTCGGCGTGGTCTATGCGCCGGTCAGCAGCGGCACGGCCCCCACACGCCAAGCACTGCGCCTTGTCAACCGCAGCTCGTCGCTGTGCATGGACGTCAGTGGCGGCACCATCGCCGACGGCACCGCGGTGATCCAATGGTCGTGCAATGGCGGCGTCAACCAGACCTGGAGCTATGACGACCAGACCGGCATGATCCGCAGCATGGCCGACCCGCATTATTGTCTCGACAACAACGGCACCTATGGCGACGGTGCCCAGCTCATCATCTGGACCTGCACCGGCAACAACAACCAACGTTTCAAGTACGACAGTTCCGCCGGCACGATCGCGGTCCGCAGCTATCCCACGGAGGTGATCGGCATGAACGGCACTTCGCTCGGCAACCAGCTCGTGACCGCGACCGCCTCCGGCGCGGCCACCCAAGCCTGGACACTCACGCAGTGATGTGAGCGCAACGACGGCGCCGCAACCGGCCCTCGGCGTGCGGCGCCGTTCGACATCGTGTTAGGGCGTTTTTTTTACAGGGTGTGAGCGCGCGCAGGCCGATCACGAGGGCGAGATCAGCCTCTTACCGAAAGCCGATTGCACCAAAAGCCCATTGCGCCGAAAGCCCAGACCAACGCGGCTGGCTGGAATGAAAGCTGGCGATCCCGGCATGACTCGAACATGCGACCTACGGTTTAGGAAACCGCCGCTCTATCCAGCTGAGCTACGGGACCGGATCCGGCACGACGTGCAGGAGCTTCGCGGGCTTCATAGCAGACCGAAGCCAGGACCGGAAGCCTCCACCTCTCCTCCCTCCGGGCGAGGACAGGGCTGATTCTGTCGGCCTCCTCAATGGCCCGCACGATCCGCGGAGCACCCCGGCAAATCGAACAGTGCCTGCAACCCGCACGCCGACGTCAGCATCTTGTCGCCATCGTGGCCGACGCCCTCGACGTCCCACAAAAGATGGTTCGGCGTGTCATGATCGCGCGCCGCCATTGCCGCAGCATAGGCATGTCCGCGCGCATAGCGGTAGGGCCCTTGCGCTTCCGCCATGCAGCTTCGGTCGAGCGCCGGATGGTTTGGATTGGTGTCGCGGGTCCCGAGCAGATAGATCACCCGACGCGAAACATAACGGCGTTCGAGCTCGGCCGGCGGCGGGTCGGCGAGGTACTGGGGCCGCACCTGCATGCCATATTTCCAATTGTCATAGCCGGAACATGATGCGGCAATCGCGGGCTCTGGCCGTCCGGGAGAGAAATAGGCGTAGGAAGACGGATTGGCGACGACGTAACGCACCGCGACGTGTTCGGCGGTGAGCGGCGCCTCGCCCCGCCCGGCGATCGCGTAACGCTGGACCACCTGGCCGCCGCCGGAATGGCCGGCGAGCACGACATCGGTCAGCTTCGGAAACAGCCGGCGGTCCGCCAGCCGCGCCAGAATGGCGTCGATCGCCTCGAATGAACTGACCGGGCTCGGCCCGGTCGCGGCATCGCCGCTTTCCCATCCCTCGAAGGTCCAGCGCAACGTGTCCGGCGGCAGCTGATGCGCCTCGACATCGACCTCGCTGAGGAATTGCGGGACGATCATGATCGTCGCCTGGCCGGCGGCCCCGGCGGCGGCCTGCGCCGTTCTGGCCGATCGGTAATAGACATCGGCGTTGCGCAGCCTCCCATGCAGGATGACCACTGCACGTGTGATGTCAGGCAGCGGCCGGGACCAGTCCGCAGAGACGTAGAGTGGCAAAATGCCACGATTGCCCACCGCCATCTGCGAATCCGCGATTACCTTCACCGGTCTCCGGTTCGGCGCCACCTCATCCTCGGCAACGGCCTGGCGGCTCAGAATCACAAGAAACAGGAGCAGAGCCCAACCCAACCTGGCCATTTCAGCATTCTCCATCGGCGGACCGCTTGAGATGCCTAAAGCGCCTCGATCGAGTCAACTGGAAGCCGGGCGGACCGCCGGGAACTGACCACTGCGCGGCCAGTTATCGGGCGCCAGCCCGATCACAGCGGCGTTGGACGACCGCGGTTTCACTATCCGAGCCGATGCCGATGGTTTAAGAGGACGGCGCCGGCAGCGGAACCGGGCGCATGCCCCAAACCCCGCCGGTCGTGCCCGCGCCCGGCCCCAATGGACAACCGTCCTGGAGGTCCGGTCCTGCCTGTCACCGGCACGCCGTCTGATCGTTCAGCCGAGGGAAACAGACAAGTCGATGCTCATCCGGTCGGTCATTTTCGGCGCGCTCGCAAGCGTCTTGTTCACTGCAGCCAGCCAGGCGCAGGACACCCGCCATCTCCTGGAATCCAAGGAGTCGCTCTACAACAACATCTATGTGTATGAGCAGCCACCCTATCGCAGCATGACCTTCGGCCATAACCGCCGGATCTACACGGAAAGCGTCTACAACACCCAGGACGAAAAAGATCTGCCGGTCGACTATACGCGCTTCATGACGGCGAGCCTGATGTACGCGAAGGACGTGCATTCGATCCTCGAGATCGGCTTTGGCGGCGGCCGCACCGCCTGGTACCTGCACCGCTTCCTGCCCGACGTGCCGGTGACATCGGTCGAACTCGACCCCACCGTGCTCGAACTCGCCAAGAAGTATTTTGGCATCAAGGAGGAGCCCAATTTCCACGTCGCCAATCGCGACGGCCGGCTGTTCCTGCAGGAATCCAAGGATCGCTACGACGTCATCCTGATCGACGCCTATCGCGGCCCGTTCGTGCCGTTCCATCTGCTGACCAAGGAATTCTATCAGCTCGTCAAGGATCATCTCGCCGACGGCGGCGTGGTCGCGCAGAACATCGAGCCCACGACCATGCTGTTCGATTCAGCGATCAAGACGATCAACACCGTGTTTCCTCAGCTCGACTTCTACCGGGCCGATGGCAACATCGTCACGGTCGCCTATCTGGGCGACGAGCGTAAGGCGGAGGACCTCGCCGCGCTCGCCCAGGAGCGCGACAAGGCCTATGGCCTGCGCTATCGCCTGCAGGACATGCTGGCCGAACGCCGCCGCATCGATGTCAACGGCGGCGATGTGATCGCGGCCGATGCCAAGGTGTTGAGCGACGACTTCGCGCCGGTCGAGAATTTGAAGAGCATCGAGCGTCACAACAGGAAGCTGCCGTGACCGCTGCTCTCTCTCGCACAGGTCTGCTTGCCATCTACATTTGCGCCTTCATCGTCGGCGGCGTGCTGATGGGCTTCGAGATGCTCGGCAGCCGCTATCTGTTTCCCTATTTCGGCGGCGGCATCGGCACCTGGGCGAGCCTGATTTCCACCGTGCTCTGCGCGCTTGCGATCGGATATTTTGCGGGCAGCGCCATTGTCGACCGCCATCCCTCGCCCCGGACGATCGGCATCATGATCCTGGTTGCCGCGGCCTATCTGGCGCTGGTACCGGCCTCGGCCGATCCGGTGATGGCCGATATCCTGGACCGGATCGGCGACGGGCCGACCGCCACGCTGCTCGCCTCCACCGCGCTGCTGCTGCTTCCCTTGACCTTGCTCGGCACCTTCTCGCCGATTGCGGTGAGCCTTCTGACCCGATCGGCCGACGAGGCCGGCCGCGTCGCCGGGCTGGTCTACGGTGTATCCACCATCGGCAATGTCGTCGGGACGCTGTTCACCACATTCACGCTGATCCCTTCGATCGGCTCGCGCGCGATCACTTACCTGTTTGCACTGGCGCTCGCGGTCTGCGCCGGCATTCTCTTCATCCCGTTCGGGAAGAAGGGATCATAGAGTTGGTCTGTTGAGGTCACGGATGTTTGGTCTTTTTCGGCGCCTGGCGGTTGCAGCCGCCGTCCTCTGCGTTGCCCATCCAGCCGGCGCCGTAGAGGCGCAGACCGAGTTGTGGGACGGGCAGCGCGCGCTGACCCATATCGCCGATCTGCTGCGCTTCACGCCACGATCGATGGGAGCGCCAGGCCATCAACAGACCATCGATTACATCAAGGCGGCGATGGCCAAGAGCGCGACCGACGCGGTGCTGACCCAGAACTTCACGGTGAAGGACGACGACGGCAAGCCGCTCCACCTGACCAACATCGTCGCCCGCTTCCAGGTGCAGAATCCGCGACGCATCATCGTCGCCACGCATTACGACAGCATCGTGAAAGCCTATCGGGACGCCAAGACGCCGGACGCACCGATGCCGGGCGCCAACAATTCGGCCTCGGCCGTGGCGCTGCTGCTGGAGACCGCGCGCGTGCTGTCGCTGTCGTCGAAGCCGGACATCGGCATCGACATGATCTTCTTCGATGGCGAGGAAGGACCAAAATCGCTCGGCGCGGGTGACCCGACCTGGCACCCACTGGGCTCCCCCTATTTCGTCGCGCATCTGAAGGACTATTATCCGAACCGCAGGCCGGAGAAGGTCGTCGATTTCGACATGGTCTGCGACAAGGATCTCGCGCTCAAGCCCGATCCCTCCTCGCTCGCATCGGCGCGGCCGGAGGTGCAGAAATTCTGGACCATCGGCCGGACGCTAGCTCCGTCAGCATTTCCGCTCGAACCGACCGCCTATCCGATCAGCGATGATCACACCGCGTTCCAGGAGGCTGGTATCCCGAGCTTCCTGGTGATCGATTTCGATTACGAGCCCTATTTCAACACCACGCAGGACACGATCGAGCAATGCTCGGCGGCGAGCCTGCAGACGGTCGGCCGCACGCTGCTGCAATATCTCTACACCCCGTAGGCTTCTGCGCTGTCGGCGCGCAGCGTATCCGATCTACTTCTATGCCAGCGCCGGCTCCGGCGCTGGCATTCGTCGGGCCGCCTCGGCGGGTTTGCGCGCCAACAGCCCCGACACCAGGGCCTCGGCCGCCTCGGCACCCGAGATGACGACAGCCTCAACGCCCGCACCTGCATTGCCGCCGCCGGCAATGACGAGATTGCGCAGGGGCGATTTCGCGCCTTTCAGCCGCCCCGCACCCGATGCCCCGTAGATCGCGCCCGTGCTGGACCAGTCGTAGCGCGCATAGGTCACGGGGCTGGCATCGGTCCGATAGACGATGTGCTGCGATAGGCCGGGTATAACGGTCTCTGCCGCCGCGATCATCCTGTCCCCGAGCGCCTGCTTGCGCGCCGCATAGTCGCCCGAGCGCCGCCATTCCTTCCAATCGTCCCCGCCCTGATCCGGAAACCAGGTCTCGGCCTCTTGGTTGGACATCAGGCTGATCAAGGTCATCGTCGCGTGCCCTTCTGGCGCCGCAGACGGATCGAGCTTGGACATCACGGCAATCCCGACGTCCATCGGCGAATCGAGATGGGTCGCGGGCGCGATATCCGGCACGAGGTCGAGGCCGAGATGCACGCTGAAGGCGGAATTCGCCGGCTCGGCCGCTGCGATACGCGCGCGAAAATCTCGAGGCAATGCGTCAGGCGGGAGGAGGTCCAGGAAAGCGTGGCGGAGGTCGGCATTCGATACCACGGCGTGCGCGCGAATGATCCTGCCGTCGCCAAGCACCACACCTGTCGCACAGCCCTGCTCGACCACGATGCGACGCACCGGCGACTTCAGATGGACTTCACCTCCGCGCGATTCGATCGCCTCGACCAGCACATCGGCGAAGCGGCCGGAGCCGCCGAGCGGATAAAAGCCACCCTTGAAATAATAGCCGAAGATCGGGACCATCTGCGCGCAGCTCAGCCGCTCGCTCCCGTCGCCGAGATAGCCCGACAACGCGTAGAGATAGCGAACCGCCTGCGGATCCGTCACATGCGCCGCGACCAGTTCGTCGAATGGCCGGTCCATCCAGCGAAAGGCTTGCGGATGCCTCTTGGGAAAGGCGAGCATGTCCTCGAGCCGCTCCGGCATGCCGGGGATACCCGAGCGCTCGTCCCCGGTCGAATACATGTCCTCGAAGATCGCGTGGATGGTATCGAACAGCTGCGTCAGTCCCGCGGCACTATCGGGGAACATCTCGCATAGCAGCCGTACATAGTCGCGCCAGTCCTGCGGCACGTCGATCCGCTGACCGGCCAGGCGATAGGAATGCATGACGCGCTTCCATTGCAGGCGATCGGCAACGCCAAGCCGCCGCAGGACGCTGTCGACAGGGCCGCCCTTCCACACGCCGGAAAAGTCGTGCGGACCGGCATCAAAGCGATACAGCACTGACTTATGATCGTGACGTGCCTTGCGCAGATAGGTGTGGCAGAAACCGCCTGCCACGACGTGATGCTCGAACACGCTGACCTTGAGGCCGGCATCCGCGAGCAGCGCTGCCGCCGTTAGCCCGCCGATGCCGGCACCGACCACGGCGACATCGCAATCATGGTCTGCCACACCGGCAAAGGCTGGCGCCGGCCAACGAAATTCTTCACGCGAGGCGCGGGCGCGCGACAAGAGAGCGCGGATGACAAGCTGCGGTCCGAAGATCGAGAACAGTGCGCCGCCGACCACGATCAATGTCGTGATCCATGGCGCGACAGCGGCAAAGCGGCACCAGGCGAGTCCGGCAAACAGCACGCCCCAGAGCCCGCTTATTATGGCATTGACCAGCTGGAATTCCGGCGTGGAGGCGTTCTCGGAGTAGGCCGCACGCGAGTAGTCGGCAGTCCAGGGGTGGCCGAGCACGAGGGAGCCGAGGCTGATCGCGGCAAGGCCTGCGAAAGACAGCCACAGCGCGTTCGCCGCCATCATATCTGGCGCGACGTCGACACCGATCGCCATCAGCACGAACAGAGCAAGACCGCCGAGCTCCAGTACGATGAGTTCGCCGCGGAACGCACGCCACAGGTTGAATGCCAGCGAGAGCGTCAATCCGACCCAAGCTGCCCAGTCGACATGATGGGCCCCGAGCAGCCCCCAGAACGCGGCGAAGGGAAGCAGCGCGAGCTTGATGGCTAGGAAGGTCTTCATCACAGCCTCCGACCGGCCAGATTGGCAGCAGCGGATCATCTTTCCAATGTCAAGATAATCCTAAAAGGAGGCGCGCCGTCTGTCAATTGGATCTTTACACCGTAAAAATTGGACGCAAGCGCAACCTGCGGATGAAAGCAAAGCGAGCACGTGATGCTCTAAATGACTTTTCCGCCACATCAAGGAGCCAAATTCGGCTCATTGCGCGAAAAAAGCGGGCCCAATGTGTCGTCTTCATCACAACGACAGAATGGGCTGCAAAGAAAGCCACGAAAAGCGCAGCATTGCGGTGACACATCGCCGCAAATTGGCGACAATTCGCCGTCATTTCACGGCGAAAGCGCAAAGGAAAGTCGTTCGTGTTTGCATCTCGCGTACCAGTCCTGCTCGTCCTTACTGCGTGCAGCTTGGCAGCTCTGCGGTGTGAACCTGCACACGCGCAGTGGTGGAGCCGGGCCCCAGCCGATTTTGAAGAGTGCGCGGATCTCGCCGAACAGTCCCCGTCCAAGGAAGAGAAGACGGCAGCGCTCGCCCAATGCAATGCCAAGTTCGCGGGCCGTCGCAAGCCGGGCGGCGGCTACACTTATTACGACTTCATGCAGAACCGCATCTTCGATATTGCAGGTCCCAATCCAACGCCAGAAGAGCAGAAATATATCGACCAGCAATATTCGCTCTATCTGGAGAAACGCGGTCGCGACAACGTCGCGACCGCCTTCATGACGCGGCCGCAGCCGCAGAACCTGCAGCAGGCCTCGCTACGCGATGTTCCGGTGCGGGCTGCGATCGAACCCGAGCGCGTGCCGCTTCCGATCCAGCGACCGAGTAGGCCGCCGAGCGCCGACGCCCGCGCGCGGGTCAAGGTCGTGCCCTGCGTCAAGGAGCCTGGAAAGGATTCACTCTCCTGCAGCTTTCAAATGCTGTCGGAGAAGCTGAGCGACCTGAAGCGGTTCCTCACGGGCCAAACCCCGCCCCCCGCCCCTGCATCCAAGGCGAAGAAGGGCTGAGCCGAACTGCCGCGCAGCTTTCGGCCGGCCGCTTTCAGTGCGCGGCGCGATCGTGATGATGATGGCGATGCCGGCGCATGTGGTCGCGGTGCGGATATGGCACCGAGGTCATTTCCGCCGGCGCTCCTGCGCGCTGCGCCGCTCTCTGCTCCTGCAGCCGCGCGTCATAGCCAGGTGACGGCACCACCGTCGGCGGGGCCGCATCGGCGGACGTCGAGCCAAGGGCTGCGATCAGGCCGGCGGCAACGCAGGCAAAGGTCGTGACGAGGCGCATTCTCATCTCCTCCCGCACGCCATCAGGCGCTTCTCCTCGAATTGAGATTCGCATCGGGTCATTTCAAGAGCTGCCGGCGCCATTGCGATCGACAAAGATGCGCAAATCTCACGCGCGCACCACGCGCGCCGTAGTGAGCGGCTTGTAACCTTAGCCACCGATCACTACCCTGATCACCGGGGCACGTAGGGAGGCATGGTATGGGCTTACTCGACATCCTCAACGGCATGCAGAACGGACCGAACGGGCCGTCACATCCGAGCACGCAGAAGAATGGCGGCATGTCGCCGCTGACCATGGCGATCCTTGCGCTGCTGGCCTGGAAAGCGGTGAAGCATTTTTCACCGGGCACGCAGCCGAACGCTACGCCAGCCCCCGTCCCGCCGCAGCCGGCGCCGCAAGGCAGCCCCGCGGGCGGAGGTCTCGGCAACATTCTGGCCGGCGGCTCGGCGGCCTGCTCGCAGGCGGCGCGGCCGGGAGCATCCTGTCCGGCGGACTCGGCGATCTCCTGAAGCAGCTCCAGCAGAGCGGCCAAGGCCAAGCGGCCAATAGCTGGGTCGGCAGGGGACAGAATCAGCCGATATCGCCGAACGATCTCGCCAATGCGCTGGGGGCCGATCAACTCGACCAACTCAGCGCCCAGAGCGGCTTGCCGCGTGATGAACTGCTGAACGGGCTTAGCCAGTATCTGCCCCAGGTGGTCGATCATTTGACGCCGGATGGGCGGTTGCCAAGCGAGCAGGAGCTGTCGGGACGGATTTAACGGGCCGATCGAAGCGGCTCCAGAGAGGACGTTGGCCCATGCTGCACATCATCATCGTCGGATTCGTCGCCGGCATCATTGCGCGGCTTCTCTCGCCTGGCCCGAACAATCCATCCGGCTTCATCGTCACCACCGTGCTCGGCATTCTCGGCGCCTTCCTCGCCACCGCCGTCGGACAAGCGATCGGGCATTACGGTCCTGAGCAAGGCGCCGGCTTCATCACGGCCACGATCGGCGCCGTGGTCGTTCTGTTCATCTGGAACAGGCTGGTCGCAAGCGGCACGATCCGGGACTTCAATCGCTAGTTACCGCTGTCGTCACTACGAGCCAACGGGTCCGCGCGGACGCGCAGCCCGATGACGAGCTCCACGAAGCAATCCAGTCTCAAGAAGCAAGTCTGGATTGCTTCGGAGCTGACGCTCCTAGCGATCACGGAGGGAAGCAATCAGGCGATGAGATGCATGCCGGCATCCATGCGCACGACCTCGCCGGTCATGTGGGCCGATGCGGGGCTGGCCAGGAATGCGACCAGCTGGGCGATGTCCTCCGCCGTCGATGCCGCCTTGAGCGGGACACGCGCCACCACGGCGTCGCGCACCTGCTTCGCCCCGTCTTCGCCGCGGCCCTTGGTGAACCAGGGCGTATCGATATAACCGGGGCAAACCGTATTGACGCGAATGAACGGCGCGAGCGCACGGGCCAGCGACAAGGTCATGGTGTTGAGCGCGCCTTTGCTTGCCGCATAGGCGATCGACGAACCGGTACCGCTGATGCCGGCAACCGATGAGACGTTGACCACCGCGGATGCGCGCCCCGATCCTTTCGCAGCAGCTTCCAACAACGGCCGCGCGGCACGAACCATTTGATAGGGCCCGATGGTGTTGACCGCATAGATGCGTTGGAAATCTTCGGCCGACAGACCATCGAGCTGGTCATGCGCCACGTGCTTGGTCGTCCCGGCATTGTTGACCAGCGCGTCGAGCTTACCCCATGGCGCAGCCGCCGCGACGATCTTCTTGCAGTCATCGTCTCGCGAAACGTCGCCCTGGACCACCACCACCTCGACGCCTTCCTTACGGCAGAGATCGGCGGTTGCTTCCGCCTCGCTCTTGCTGTTGGAATAGTTCACGACAATCCGTGCGCCCGCCTTCGCCAGAAGCAGCGCGGTCGCCGCTCCCAATCCCGATGCCGAGCCCGTGACGACCGCGCACAGACCATCTTTCGCCATGACGAATTCTTCCTTTTGTTTGAGTGGTCCTTCTTAGCCAAGTTCGCGGGGGCTGCAAACTCCACCAATCTCCGCCGGATGGAATGCCACCATGCTGTGACCGAGGAGCGCCCTGCGGCCGCGATGCTTGCCACGGCGCGGCGTTTTCCTCATCATGCCCAGCAAATAAACGGCGGCGCAGCACGTGCCGCAAAAGCCGAGGAACGCTGTGGCGGAGAGCGACAACATCGTCGTCGGGACGGCCGAGAGGATTTTCGCCGATCTCGCCGATGCGCAGACCATCAATCACGACAAGGACGGCCGCTGGCAGGCGCCGCTCTGGCAGGCCCTGAGTGAGGCTGGCCTTCCGCTTGCGTGGGTGCCTGAGGATCTCGGCGGTGCCGGCGTCGACCTCGCCGATGGTTTTGGCGTGTTGGCCGCCGCCGGGCGCTTTGCGATTCCGCTGCCGCTCGCGGAAACCATGCTTGCCGGCTGGCTGCTTGCACAAGCCAAAATTGCCTCGCCGGAAGGCGAGATGACGGTGGCGCCGGCGCGCCCTCAGGACACCGTCGTGCTGGATTGCGATGGCCGCCTGACAGGCCGCTGCCGCGGCGTGCCATCTGCGAAAGCCGCCAAGCATGTTGCCGTGCTCGCGGCTGGTCAGGATGGCCCCTCGATCGCGCTGGTCGAGACGGCGAAGCTGCGGATTCAGGGCGGACTGAACCTCGCCTTCGACGGCAGCGACACTGTGGTCTTCGACAATGTCGAGCCTCTCACGCTCGTGCCTGCTCCGGACGGATTCGATCAGACATCGCTGATGCTGATGGGGAGCGTGGTGCGAAGCCTTCAGATCGCGGGCGCGTTGGAGCAGCTGCTCGAGATCAGCGTCAAGTACGCCGGCGAGCGGGTCGCATTCGAGAAGCCGATCGCGAAATTCCAGGCGGTGCAGCACAATCTGGCGAAGCTCGCCGGCGAGTCCGCGGCGGCGCTGGCGGCGGCAACCTCGGCGGCCGATGCACTGGCCCATGCCACGGGCTTTGACGATGCGGTTTTTCTCGAAGCGGCCGCGGCGAAAATCCGCTGTGGCGAAGCCGCGGAAAAGGGCGCAGCGATCGCGCATCAGGTCCACGGCGCCATCGGCTTCACCACCGAACACATCCTGCATCGCTTCTCGTTGCGCGCACTGGCCTGGCGCGACGATTTCGGATCGGAGAGCTATTGGGCGGTCGAGCTCGGCAAGCGCATCGCGGCGCGCGGCGCCGACGAACTGTGGCCGCTGGTCGCCTCGCGCTGACCGTTCGAAACGAAAGAGGACCGTTCAATGACCGCACTTCGTTTCGATCCGATCCGTCTGCCGAGCGAATGCGAGGAGCTGCGCAAAGAGGTGCGCGCGTTTCTCGCCGAGGAAATTGCCACTGGGACCTTCAATCCGTTCCAGCCGCTGCGTGAGGATGCCGATGCACGCGAGTTCTCGCGGCGGGTTGGCGCCCGCGGCTGGATCGGCATGACCTGGCCGAAAAAATATGGCGGCCACGAACGCTCTTTCCTGGAGCGTTACGTCGTGACCGAGGAGATGCGCGTCGCCAACGCTCCGGTGCGCCGCTTCTTCGTTGCCGATCGCCAGAGCGGCCCGATCCTGCTTCGCTACGCGCCCGAGCACGTCAAATTGGATATCCTGCCGCGCATCTGCCGCGGCGAATTGTGTTTTGCGATCGGCATGAGCGAGCCGAATTCAGGCTCCGACCTGTTCGCGGCCAAGACGCGCGCGACCAAGACCGACGGTGGATGGCTCATTAACGGCGCGAAGATCTGGACCACCTCGGCGCACATGGCCGACTATATGATCGCGATCTTCCGGACCTCAGCTCCGACCAAGGAGAACCGGCGTCACGGCCTGACCCAGTTTTTGGTCGACATGAAGACGCCGGGCATCCAGGTGAACCCGATCGGCCAGATCACGGGCCAGAAGGAGTTCAACGAGGTCGTCTTCACCGATGCCTTCGTGCCCGACGATTACCAGCTCGGCGAGATCGACGGCGCGTGGAAGCAGGCGACATCCGAGCTCGCTTATGAGCGATCCGGCCCCGAGCGGTTCCTGGAGACGTACTACGTGCTCACCGAGTTGGTGCGTGCTGTCGGCAGCGATCCCGATACGCGCAGCGCCGAGGGCATCGGCCGGCTGGTCGCGCAACTGCACACGATGCGGCGGATGTCGGTGTCGGTCGCCGGCATGCTGCAGGCCGGCAAGGAGCCGGTGGTCGAAGCCTCGATCGTCAAGGACATCGGCACGGTATGGGAGCAACAATTGCCGCACCGGGTGCGCGAGCTAGCAGCCTTCGTCGATGACGACGCCGGCAATCGCGAGACGCTGGAGAGCCAGCTCTCCTTTGCGATTCGTACCGCGCCCAAGCTGACGATCCAGGGAGGCACCACGGAAGTGCTGCGCGGCATCATCGCGCGCGGACTGGGCCTGCGGTGACGGCGGGCGAGGGTCGCGCTGCGATCTGGTAGTTGCAGGCGATAGGCGAGCGGCTGGCTCGGCCCGACCTCTCCCACAAGGGGAGAGGGGTGCATCGACCGTGTGGAATTGGTTCAGATTGATTGGAGACACGACATGACCACCTTCACTGACATCGGCGTCGAGATTCATGGCCATGTCGGCCTGATCGAAATCCGGCGACCGCCGCTCAACTTCTTCGACATTTCGCTGATCAACCAGATCGCGGATGCACTCGACGAATTCGATCGCAACATCGAGATCCGCGCCTCGGTGCTCGCCGCGCAAGGCAAGGCGTTCTGCGCCGGCGCCAACTTCAACGATCCGGCACGGCAGGCGCAGGAGGCCGGCGACAGCAAGGGCGACCCGGCCGACAGCTTGGGACAGATCAATCACCTCTATATGCAGGCGGTGCGGATCTTCCGCTGCAAGAAGCCGATCGTGGCTGCCGTGCATGGCGCGGCGATCGGCGGCGGCCTCGGTCTTGCGGTGTCCGCCGATTTCCGCGTCACTTGCCCCGAAGCGCGGTTCTCGGCCAACTTCACCAAGCTCGGTTTTCATCCCGGTTTCGGGCTGACGGTCACGCTGCCCGAGCTGATCGGCAAGAACAATGCGGAATTGATGTTCTACACCAGCCGCCGCGTCACCGGCGAGCAGGCATATCAATGGGGCCTTGCCAATGAATGCGTGCCGCAGGGCGAGGTGCGGCCGGCGGCGATGAAACTCGCAGCGGAGATCGCCGAATGCGCGCCGCTCGGCCTGCTCTCGACCCGCGCCACCTTGCGCGCCGGCCTCGCCGACCGGGTGATGGCAGCAACCACCCACGAGCTCGCCCAGCAGACGCGGCTGCGCGCCACCGAAGACTTCAAGGAAGGGGTCAAGGCGACCGAAGAACGGCGCGCCGCAAACTTCAAGGGACGGTGATCCTGCGGCCGCAGGCGAGACGCTCGCGCGCGCCGCTCACGCGGCGGCGTGTTTGCGACCCGGCACCGCTGCCAGCAGCTCGCGCGTATAGGGATGCTCCGGATTCGCGAACAGCGCGGCAGTCGGCTTCAATTCGACGATCGCGCCCTTCTGCATCACCGCGATACGGTCGCAGATCTGGGCAGCGACGCGCAAATCGTGCGTGATGAACAGCATCGAGAGTCCAAGCCGTACCTTCAGATCCTCGAGCAGCTTCAAGACTTGAGCCTGCACCGAGACGTCGAGCGCGGACACCGCTTCGTCGGCGACGATGATCTCCGGCTCGAGCGCGAGCGCGCGGGCAATGCCGATGCGCTGACGCTGACCGCCGGAGAATTCGTGCGGATAGCGCTCGATCGCGCCGGCGTCGAGCCCGACCATGCCGAGCAGCTCCTGTGCCCGCCGCAGCGCTGACACCAGCGGCGTACCGCGTGCGACCATGCCGTCGGCGATGATGCGGCCGACCGTGCGGCGCGGATTGAGCGAAGCGAACGGATCCTGAAAGATCATCTGGATGCGATGGCGCTGTTCGCGCAACGCGCCGCCTTCGAGCGCCGTGAGGTCGGTATCGCCGATCCGCACCGTGCCCCGATCCGCGTCAATGAGGCGCATCACCAGCCGTGCCACCGACGACTTGCCGGAACCGGACTCGCCGACGAGCCCGAGCGTCTCGCCCTTGTGGATCGTGAAGTTGACCTCATTGGCTGCGCGGGTCTGCCGTTTCGGGCTGAACCAGCCGGTCGGCGTCACATAGGTCTTGTCCAGCCCGATGACGTCGACCGCCTTGGGCGCAGCTTCCAGTGAGGCGCGCGGCGGCGGGTCGAACGAGGGCACGGCGGCGAGAAGCGCGCGGGTGTAGTCGGCCTGCGGATCGGCGAAAACGTCGCCTGCCGTGCCCTCCTCCACCACCTTGCCATGACGCAGCACCACGACCTGATCGGCGATGTCGGCGACGACGCCGAAATCATGGGTGATGAACATCACCGCCATGTTGTGGCTCCGCTGCAGGTTGCGGATCAGCTTCAGGATCTGCGCCTGCGTCGTGACATCGAGCGCGGTGGTCGGCTCGTCGGCGATCAGCACGGCGGGCTCGAGCGCAAGCGCCATCGCGATCATCGCGCGCTGACGCTGGCCGCCGGAGAGCTGATGCGGATAGGCGCGGATGATGCTTTCCGGATCGGGCAGGCCGGCCTCGCGGACCAGCGCCAGCGCTTTCGCGCGGCGCTCCTTCGGCTTCAGCAGACCATGCGCTTCGAACACCTCCGTGAGCTGGTCGCCGATCCGCATCAACGGGTTGAGCGCGGTCATCGGCTCCTGAAACACCATGGCGATGCGGCGGCCGCGCAGATCGCGCCAGCCGTCGTCATCCACCTGCAGAAGATCGCGGCCTTCGAACAGGATCTCGCCGCTATCGACCTGCACGGTGTCCGGCAAGAGGCCCATCAGCGCATGGGCGCACATCGATTTGCCCGAGCCGGATTCGCCGACCACGCAGACGATCTTGCCGGCTTCGAGGTTGAACGAGACGCCGTCGACAGCGTGTGCACGCTCGGCGCCCTTCGGCAGGGCGATGCGCAGATTTTTGATCGAAACAACGGGATCGGTCATCGGATCACTGTCTCGTCGCTGTAGGCCACATCTGCGAGCCGCGGACGCGGTTCACCTCTCCCCTGTGGGGGGAGGTCGCGGGCGACAGCCCGCAGGTGAGGGGGCGCGGCTCCATCGAGGGACCGTGATCCCTCACCCCCAACCCTCTCTCCAAGGGAGAGGGAGCCGACCATCATTGTTGCAGCAGCCGGGCTCACAGACGCCATCGCTCACCTCCCCTCGCGCGACAGGCGCGGGTTGAGCGCATCGTTCAAACCTTCGCCGATCAGATTGAGGCCGAGCACGGACAGCAGGATCGCAAGGCCCGGAAACACCGTGATCCACCAGGCCTGACGGATCACGGTGCGGCCTGCGCCGACCATGTAGCCCCAGGAGATCAGGTTGGGATCACCGAGGCCGAGAAAGGAGAGCGAGGATTCCAGCAGGATCGCGGTCGCAACCATCAGCGAGGCCAGCACGATCACCGGCGACAGCGCATTCGGCAGGATCTCGCGCCAGATGATCCAGCTGCTGCTTTGCCCGGTGACGACGGCGGCCTGGACGTATTCGCGGGTGCGCAGAGACAGCACCTCACCGCGGACGAGGCGAGCGACCGGCGGCCAGCTGACGATGCCGATCGAGATCACGATGGAATAGATCGAAGGCTGCAGGATCGCGACCAGCACGATGGCGAGCGCGAAACTCGGGACGGTCTGGAAAAATTCGGTGAAGCGCATCAGCGCGTCGTCAATCCGCCCGCCGAAATAGCCGGCGACAGCCCCGAGCGGAACGCCCACCACGAGCGCGACCAGCGTCGAGACCAGCCCGACAAGGAGCGAGACGCGCGCACCGAAGATGAGGCCGGCAAGCACGTCGCGCCCGAGCGCGTCGGTGCCAAGCGGCACGGCCGGCGCCGTGAACGGCGGCAGGAACGGCCGCTGCACCATGCGCCAAGGCGAGTTCGGGACATAGATAGGACCAACCACTGCGACAAAGATCGCTAGCGCCAGGATGACGAGGCCGATCACTCCGCTTGGGCTCCGCAGCATGGTTTTCCAGAACTGGGTCATGCTGCGAACTCGATGCGCGGATCGACCAGGCGGTAGACGAGGTCGGTGACGAGATTGAAGATCAGGACCATGGCCGAGCAGACCACGAACACGCCGAGTAGCAGATTGTAGTCACGCTGGATCAGGGCGTCGTACATCAGCCGGCCGATGCCGGGCCAGGCGAACACCGTCTCCGTCAGCACCGCGCCGCCGACCAATGTGCCGGCGTGCACGCCGGCCAGCGTCACGACCGGCAGAAGCGCGTTGCGCAGCACGTGACGGCGCTGGATCACGCTGTCGCGCAGCCCCTTGGCGCGCGCGGTCTTGACGAAATCGAGCCGCCTGACCTCGAGCATCGAGGCGCGGGTCATGCGGGTATAGGTCGCCATGAAGAACAGGCCGAGCGTCGCCGCTGGCATGACGAGATGAGCGCCGACGTCGAACGCGTGGCGGAGGCCGGTGTAGTTGGCGCCGACGGTTTCGTAGCCGAAGCTCGGCAGCCAATCGACCCAGACCGAGAACACAAGGATCGCAATCAACGCGATCCAGAACAGGGGCGTGGCATAGAAGATCAGCGCGAGCACGGTGATCGCGGTGTCCATGAAAGTGCCGGCAAAGCCCGCGGCGAGCACGCCGAACAGAATGCCGAAGGCGAGCGAGATCAGAAAGGCGGTGAGCGTCAACAGCAAAGTCGCCGGCAACCGCTCCAGAATCAGCTGCGCCACCGGTGCCTGCTGGCGGAACGAAAAGCCCAGGTCGAAGCTGGCGATGCCCTTGACATAGATCAGAAGTTGTTCAGGCAGCGGCCGGTCGAGCCCGAATTTCTGCCGCAGCTGGTCGACGAACACCTTGTCCGAGGCGCCGGCTTCGCCCGCCATGACGACGGCGGGATCGCCGGGCGCAAGGCGGATCAGGAAGAAGTTCAACACGACGATCGCGAGCAGGACGATAACGCCCTTCACGAATCTTTGGACGATGAAGGAGAGCATATGAAGCCCGTGATGATCAGCTCGAAATACGGATGGCGCGGCATCGCGCGAAGCTCGGACCTCGCACGCCGCATAGCCGCCTTACTTGTCGAGCCAGGCGTCGCGGAAACCATCGTTGACACCGATGCCGGTGGTGATGAGGTTCTTCACCTTGCACTTGGTGATGGTCGGGAACTGCAGCTCGAGCAGCCAGGCGACCGGCACGTCCTCGACCAGGATCTTCTGCACCTTGTCGTAGATCTCCTTGCGCTTGGAGTCCGGTGTCGCCACTGCACCGTCAGCGAACAGCTGGTCGACCTCGGGATTGGAATAGCCCTCGACGTTGTTGAACAGCTGACCCTTGGCAATCGCGCTGGTCAGATAGTTGCGGGAGACGCCGAGCGCGGGATCGCCATACTGGTAGAGATAGGTGAAGGCGATATCGTAGTCCCAGTCCATGATCTTCTGATTACCGCCGGGAACGTCGGTCGCGACGGTCTCGATGTTCATGCCGACGTCCTGCAGGTTCTGCTTAACGGCCTCGCCCCAGCGCTGCCAGGTTTCGCCATAAGCGAGCGGCAACATGCGGAGCTTCTCGCCCTTGTAGCCGGCCTCCTTCAGGAGCGCCTTGGCCTTGGCCGGGTCGTAATCATATTTCGGCACATCGCCCGTATAGAACTTGATGGTCGAGGCGGATGGGCCGGTCGCGACGTTGCCGAGCCCGTTCCAGATCACGTCCTTGGCGAAGTTGCGGTCGATCGCATACATGATCGCCTGCCTCACCTTCTTGTTGGCGAGGATCGGGTTGCGCTGGTTCAGCCACAGCCAGGAGAGCGGGCTGAAGAATTCCCAGCCGGCGCCGGTCATGCAGGCGCCCGGCAGCTTGGACACCCGCTGCACATCGAAATTCTCGATCGAGCCACCCGGCAACACATCGACCTTGCCGGTTTCGAACGCCACCGCGCGCGCCGCGGCATCCGGAATGATCTGCCAGTAGATCTCGTCGAGATAGGGCTTGCCCTTCTCATGGTAGTTCGGATTCTTGACGAAGTGAATGAACGAGCCCTTCCGCCATTCCTTGAACATGAAGGGGCCGGTCCCGACAGGGGCATTGTTGTATGGGTTGGTGTTCCAGTCGGTGCCTTCGTAGAGATGTTTCGGCACCATCGGCATCGAGCCGACCTCGAAAATGCCGAGGAACGGACCGAACGGCTGCTTCAGCGTAAAGACGACGGTGAGATCGTCGGGCGCCTCGACCTTCTCGACGACAGAGAGATTGTTGCGGGCGCGCGCGTGGGTCTTCTTCAGCATCTCGATCGAGAACAGCACGTCCGCCGAGGTGAAGGGTTTGCCGTCATGCCAGGTCACGCCCGGCTTGAGCTTGAACGTGTAGATCTTGGCGTCCGGGCTGATCGTCCAGCTTTCCGCAAGCTCCGGCAACGGCTCGAGCCTGGGGCTGTAGCGGAGCAGGCCTTCGAAGATGTTGCCAGAGACCATCTGGGTCGGTCCATTCTGGACCATCGCCAACATCAGGCCCGGCGGCTCGGGCTGGATCACGGCGTTGATCACTCCACCGAGCTTGGGCTCGTCGGCCCGGGCCTGAATTGGCAAGGTCGCCGCGGATAATCCGCAGCCCAGAACAACACCTAACAATACCCGCTTCAACATCATGCGACCTTCCAAACGTCCCAATCGGCCGCTATGCATTCCGCGCGCCAAGCGCACGAATGTAGCCGCCTCCCGATGTGCAATTGTTCGCAAGGCGCGCCGGCCGTTGGAGCGCCAGCTGGCTTTGCGTGTTGATCGAGCTTGGAATCGCGAAGCCGACGCGTTGGAAGCACGGCGCGGCCAGGGTCCGAATGCAGTCCAGAAGCACCCTGGCTCCGGTCAAGCTCGTGCAAGAAGGCTCACACGGCTCGAATGAGCGCGGCAAGATGAAAGTCGCGACAACGATCGCCCAAAAAATAAACAGCGCAAATAGGATTCGTGAACACCCTCAGCGGGCACTGCGGATGGAGCTGTTACCTCGACGAGATCACTGATCGGCGCTCCCGCGCGATCGTGCCCGCCACCATCTGCATCACCACGCCTGTCATCCAGCCGGCCATGATCAGCCACGTCCAGCCGATATGAGGGGTCTCGCGCAGGATGATAATGGCAACCGCGAAGAACGCGGTGAGTGTCGCGAGGAAGGTACCGACTGCACTGAGGAACTCCGGCGCGTCGATCTTTCTCGCCGCCGGCGTGCCTTCCTCGTGCGGATGGAATGGCCGGGGCGGCGTATCGATACCGAGATAGAACCCGAAGCCCCCGCACAGCATCATCAGAAGCAGGAAGCCTTGCGTCGTCAGCCATGGAACGCTGGAGCCGACATGGGCCCCCACGAACAAGCCGCAGGCCGCGCCGGCCAGGGCGAGGCCCGAGCGTTCCAGGATGTGGGCAATTTTCCGGACACGAATCCGCATGAGCTAGTCCCCCGCCCGATACGGACCGGCGCCGAGAGGCGCCGGTCCCACTTCGAAAATTCGCTGAGCCTAGGCAGCCTGGTTCAGGCCGGCATTGAGATGGCGCAAACGCGGCAGCACCTCGTGCTTCAAGAGCTCGAGCGAGTGCCGCCAGGCTTCCGGTTTATGCTTGTAGTCGAAGCCGAACACGAGCAGCGTTCCGAAGCCGCCGACCTCGCGCCAGATCTGTTCGATCTTCTCGGTGACGGTCGCCGGCGAGCCGATGATCCAGTTGCGCCGCGCGCAATAGTCCACAGTAACATCGGTATCGGGTACGTCAGGCGCGTGCTTCAAATAGTCCTTGAAGCCGAAATGGCCGAGCAACGGCAGGAAGTACTCGCTCATCATCCGGCCCATCATGTCGCCGGTCGAAAGCCGCCAAGCCTCCTCGTCGGTATCCGCCACGAACACCTCGCGCACCAGCCGCCAGTCGCTCCGCTGGGGTTTGCGGCCGGTCTTTGCCGCGCCCGCCTCGACCGAATCCCAATGCGACGAGACATAGGCCGGGTTGAGATTGAGGCTCATCGGAATGAAGCCGCGCTCGCCGGCGAGCTTCAAGGTGTCGGAGTTCTTCGACAGGCCGGCAACGCCGATCGGCGGGTGCGGCGCCTGTACCGGCTTGATGTGGGGTTTGAGGAAGTCGAACATCACCTCGGGCTTGGTCACCGTCCAGTATTTGCCCTTGTGCGTGAACGGTGCCGGCTCGGTCCAGAGCCTCAAGATGATTTCCAGTGCCTCGCGGGTCATCTCGCGGTTCTGCCCGCTCATGCCGTCGACATTGAACATCGCCCAGTCGCTCGGCAGGCCCGATGCAGCGACGCCGAAATTGAGTCGGCCGTCGGAAAGATGGTCGAGCATCGCAACCCGATTGGCGAGCTCGGCAGGGTGATGATAGGGCAGCAGGAAGCCACCGGGACCCAGCCGGATGTTCTTGGTCTCGCGAAAGGCCTGCGCCAAAATCAGATCGGGTGCGGGATGCGGTTCCCAGGGTGCCGTGTGATGCTCGCCGATCCAGGCTTCCTGATAGCCGAGCTCGTCGAGCCAGCGCAGCACCTGCAGGTCCCACTCCTGGCCCTCCTTCAATCCGCACTCCGGCGGATGCGAAGGCATTGTGAAATATCCGATTTCCATAGCGCTTTCCTCTCGCGTTTTGTTGCGGCGCATCTTCGCGGATGCGCTCATCGTCACGCGAGACGAAACACGACCAAGCGAGCCGGCATCGCCGCACGTGGTCTGCGAAGTCTAGCACGTCGCAGCACGCCGACAACCGTCGGCTGTGCCGCAGGCGAGCAAGCAGCAGCGGAGCTCGCGGCTATTTAAGGCCCGTGGTCGGCGACGGGAAGCCACTGGGAGATTTTGACGATTGGAGTCGCTGCACGAGATCCCGCGGCAAGGAAATCGTGGCTCCTCCCGGCGAAACGGGGCCTGCCGGCAGCTCACGATTCGGGGCAGCTGCTGCATCCACCGCAATGGCCCGAACTCTATTAGCCGGCGCAGCCGCGGCAGTTGCGTTGGCAGACACGACCCGGGTCGCGACATGCTCTCTGAGCAGCTCGCCACTATCAGGAAACCACATCGAGCTCGGCTCCGCCGTGTTGGCGCGTTCGGCAAAGGCGAGGCTCAATCCCAACTTCTGCAGCCGTTCCTTCTCGATCGCGACGGTCCGACTGCGCTCGGCCGCGGTGATTCCGCGATAGGACGGCTGGTGGAAGCCCAGCCGCGCATCCGACAGGATGACGCGGTCCTTGCCACCCAAGAAGACAATGGTGCAGGCTGACAAACATTGCTTCTCGACCAGGGTGGACAATCCGCGCGCCTTGATGAGGTCGGACATTATCTGCGCCTCGCGGATACGGCCACCGATGGAGTCGAGCCGCACCGTCTTGACATCCGGCATCGCGTTCAAGAAACCTTCCAGCTCCTTGGCCACGCCGAACTTGATGCCACCGGTGAATTCCAGCATCTCGCCGGAGCCGAGGACCCTGAACTGATGCGGGCCGAGCGAGTTGTCGCCACCCACGATTTCGGCGATACCTGCGATCTGCGGCAAGCCTTGCGTAAAGAACTGCCAAAGCGCGCTCGCAACGCCGAGCGTCACCATGATCTTCGCGATGCCGCCCCATGGGCCATTGCCGACGCTGCGATAGCGCGTTCCCGACCGCCAGATGCCGACGGTCTGCCAAAGCGTGAGCAACAAGATGCAGAGCCATATTGCGCAGATCAGGATGAGCGCCGGCAGCGGTTGTGCATCGAGCCGCTCCTGAACGACCAGCGCAGTGGCGACCGCGATCGCCAGGGTCGCAATCACCCCAAGCAGCATCCCGTTGACCCAGTACGACACGGGCAAGGACAGCTCACCGTGCCAGTGACGGGCGAGATAACTCCGCTGCACGTGCGCCAGCGCGGCCGGGAGCGGAGGTGGTAACGCGGCAAGATGCGGCTCATCGCCCGCGGCCGCCCTAACCGCAGCTCCGGCCCGCTCGGCATCGGCGGCCTCCGCCGCAGGCTGCGCCGACCCGGCACTCGCCGGCGTCCGATCAAGGCAATAGACCGCAGTGGCCGCAAAGCGGTCGTACCAGGTATCCGTTCGGACGTAGACTTGGCGCCACGCGGCAAGGCCGACAATCAGCAGCGGACAATACGATGCGAGCGTCAGGCCGAGGAGCAAAGATGCAGGCAGCGCGACGATGTCCAGGAATGATAGCGCGATCGGCCAGATCAGCGCTGGACTCGCGATCAGGAGCAGCAGGCCGTAACGCCGCCTGACCGCGGCATTCCTCGCCGCGCTGCCATCGGAGCTCGCGAGACGGATACGACAGATCCTTCGGCCGGGCGTGCCGCCGCGAATGTCGAACATGGCGCGCAAGGCCAGCAACAGCGGCAGCAGGAAAATCCCGAGCGACAGTCCCTTGATCGGAGTGCCGTCCGCATCGAGCATGCTGTCGATGTGGATGTCCTTGGTGAACGGACCCGTCTGCGTGACCTGCGCGAGCCGCAGCATGCGAGCGGACGGCAGACCGAACACGCTATGTGTGCAGTCGACGATCGTGTTGGGCTTGAGATCGGCAGGCACGACGACCCCCGACGGGATGACCTCAAGCTTTCTGCAGCTGATGGCATAAACGCCGTCAGCGAATTGAACGCGGCCATTGGTCAGCGGAAACAGGACCAGGGCGCAGACCTGCAGAACGATTGCAATGGCCATGATGTCGATCAGCAGCGCACCCAGCCGGCGCCAGATGCCGGCGCGCTTAAACTTGCTGCTGAGACCCTGCCCCGTCACGAAACCGCTCGGCGAACATCGCTGGCAATGCCCACCGCACGCGGTAGACCATACGCATGCTGCCTGGAATTGATTGCGGTGGCAAGCGTTCACAGCCTGATCGTGCGCGGACGGTTAAAGCTTCACCCCCGCATGTGTCACGCCACGGCGGCTCTGGAAGCATGCGTTCAGCGCGCCCCAAAGGTCGTCCTGCCGAACAGCTCCTTGTGCGTGGACGGCTGGGAGCGCCAATATTGCGGCGGCGCGGAGACCTGACCGCCGAGTTCGGCGGCGGCATGCCAGCCCCAGCGCGGGTCGTAGAGCATGCCACGCGCGAGCGCGACCATGTGGGCCTTGCCGGAAGCAACAATCTCCTCGGCCTGTTGCGGTTGCGTGATCAGGCCGACTGCAATGGTCGGAAGCTCCGTCGCCTGCTTCACCGCCTGCGCGAACGGCACCTGATAGCTTGGACCGAGCGCAATCTTCTGCAGCGGCGATACGCCCCCTGAGGAGACATCGATCCAATCGACACCGCGGCGCTTCAGCTCCTGCGCAAACACGATGGTCTGCGCCAGGTCCCACCCGCCCTCGACCCAGTCGGTCGCGGAGACGCGCATGCCGACCGGCTTGTGCGCCGGAAAGACCGCACGCACCGCCTCGAACACCTCGAGCGGAAAGCGCATGCGGTTGTCGAGGCTGCCGCCATATTGATCGGTGCGTTGGTTCGACAACGGCGACAAGAACTGATGCAGGAGATAGCCGTGCGCACCATGCAGCTCGAGTGCATCGATGCCGAGCCGGTCGGCACGTCGTCCCGCATCGACGAAGGCAGCGCTGACGCGTGCGAGGCCTGCCGAATCGAGCGCCAGCGGCGCGGCTTCGCCTTCCTTGTGCGGAATCGCCGACGGTGCGACCGTCTGCCAGCCACCTTGCGAGAACGGGATCTGCTGGCCGCCTTCCCACGGCCGATAACTCGATCCTTTGCGGCCGGCATGGGCAAGCTGCATCGCCACTGCGGTCTTGGAATGTTTGCGGACCGAAGCGAGGATCGGCTTCAGTGCGGACTCGGTGTCGTCATCCCACAGGCCGAGGCAGCCGGGCGTGATCCGCCCGATCGGCTCGACATGCGTCGCCTCGATGCAGAACATCGAGGCCCCCGAGAGCGCCAGCATGTTGATGTGAGTGAAATGCCAATCGTTGGCCGCACCATCGTCGGCGGAATATTGGCACATCGGCGAGACCATGATGCGGTTGGCAAGTTCGAGGCCGCGCAGCTTGATCGGGGAAAACAGAGCGCTCATGCGGGAGGGTTCCGGGCTTGGGAAGGATCATCGTAAGCTAATAGCCGCGATCGCGAACACCAGCCCTCCCCTTGCCGAGGCGCACGCGGTGCCTCGATGCCACGGCTCGAACCCGGTGGCGGGCGATCATTCCACCAGCGTGAACTGCAATAGCAGCGTGCGCTGAATCATCGAAAAATTATCGTCGGATATCAGGGTCAGCACCGTGTCGCCCTCGGGCGTGACGTGAGCGTCGATGCCTTCCATGTTGTCGATCTCCTGGCCCAGATCGGCGGCGAAGATCGTGGGGCCGTCCATCAGCACACCGGGCGCGATGTCCGCGAGCCGAAGTCGGCGGATCCGGATGCCGACGCCGGAGACCAGCGAGAACTTGCGCTCCAGCACCAACAGATCGCCTGAATGCAACAACACGGCGTCGCTGATGTCGAAATCCTCGGTGCGCCGGACACTGAATTGCCCAGGGGTCGGGCCACCGATCAGGAACGAGATCAGATTGCCGTCCGCATCCAAGCCGCGCTCCGAGAGGGCGATCAAGGTCCCGGCGAGCGGCTGGCCTTTCGGCACGAACACGAGCGCCTCGAGTCCCTTGTTGTTTGGGAGTCGTTTCGCGGCAGGCGGCAGCGGCACGATCTCGCCGCGCGCACCGGTGAAACCCTTGGAGAAGTCGTAGCGCAGCACCTGGTTGACGCGCTCGAGCCCGACGTAAACCTGATCGCCGTCCATCGCAATAGACTCGGAATCGTACCAGCCGCGATCGAGGATCGGCCGCCCGTCGGGTCCGAGCAGCGGTGCAGCTTCGACGTCGGCCAGTCCCGCCATATCTCGGCCCGAATACATGATGCGACCGGTGAACCAATTTCCCTGGTCGCTGAGCGCGATGAAGCGCTCGCCCTTCGGATCGAGCCGAAGGCCGGACAGGCCGCCGAAGCCGGGAAACGATGAGGTCAACACCAGACCGCTGCGATATTCGAGTGAGCCGAAGCGCAGGCGGGAACGATCCCTCAAGTCGAAGGACGGCAGCGGCCGCGCCCTGACCTCGATTGCAACCGGGCTGCTGACGGAATGCTCGCCGCGGACAGCGCGATTGGCCGCGGGCCTCGCACCGAGCTGGGCGCGGGCCCATTCGGGAGCTGCGACAGCGGCAGCGCCCATGACGGCGAGCGTCAGGAAGCGACGCCGACCGAACACCGCATCTGGCGACATGGTTGACAGGACCCCTCTCGCCCCTCCTCCGTCAAAGGAAGAGGAAGCGCCAGCGCATGGCGCCGTCTCACACGGTTACGAATGCAGCCGCCGCTTTTGATGGGTGGCAGGCTGCGGCGCAGCGTGGGTCTCGGTGAACAGCTCCGCGAGCTTTTCGGTGATCGCTCCGCCGAGTTCCTCGGCATCGACGATCGTGACCGCGCGGCGGTAATACCGCGTCACGTCGTGGCCGATACCGATCGCGATCAGTTCGACCGGAGAGCGGGTCTCGATCTCCTCGATGATGTGACGCAGGTGCCGTTCCAGGTAATTGCCGGGATTGACCGAGAGCGTGGAATCGTCGACCGGCGCACCGTCTGAGATCATCATCAGGATCTTGCGCTGCTCGGTACGAGCGAGCAGGCGCTTATGCGCCCAGTCGAGCGCTTCACCGTCGATATTCTCCTTCAACAGGCCCTCGCGCATCATCAGGCCGAGATTCTTGCGGGCCCGCCGCCATGGCGCGTCCGCCGCCTTGTAGATGATGTGACGAAGATCGTTCAGCCGGCCCGGGTTGGCCGGCTTGCCCGCGGCAAGCCAGACCTCGCGCGATTGCCCACCCTTCCAGGCGCGCGTCGTGAAGCCGAGAATCTCCACCTTCACGCCGCAGCGCTCCAGCGTGCGCGCCAGGATGTCGGCGCAGGTCGCCGCCACCGTGATGGGACGGCCTCGCATCGAGCCGGAATTGTCGAGCAGCAGCGTCACCACGGTGTCGCGGAATGTCGCCTCCTTCTCGCGCATGAAGGACAGCGGCTGATAGGGATCGATGACGACGCGCGACAGCCGGGCCGGATCGAGGATGCCCTCTTCAAGATCGAACTCCCAGGCGCGGTTCTGCTGCGCCATGAGCCTGCGCTGCAGCCGGTTCGCGAGCCGGGCGACGATGCCCTGCAGGTGGGCGAGCTGCTTGTCGAGGTAGGAGCGCAGCCGTTCCAATTCGTCATGGTCGCAGAGATCCTCGGCGGCGACGACCTCGTCGAACTTCGGCGCGAAGGCGTGATATTCCGGACCGCGCGGCTCGTTGGCGCCACCGCGGTTCGGCCGCGTCGCCTCGCCCGGCGTCTCGTCGTCGCCGAGTTCGCCGTCATCGAGCGTGTCGCTGGCCGAGGCTTGTGCGGCCTCCATCGCGCTTTCCGACATCTCATCCGATGTGGTCTGCGCCTGATCGGCACTCATCTCCTGCGCAGCGTCGGAATCGGGCGAGCCCTCCGCACCGGATTGCTCGTTGTCGCCGTCGCGGTTGTCGTCCTGATCCTCGTCTTCGTCGGAATCGGCATTGCGCTCGTCGCCGAGATCGAGCGCCGACAGGAGATCGTGGACCATGTCGCCAAATTTCGCCTGATCCTCGGTGACACGGCTCAATTCATCGAGACGGGAGCCGATCTTGTCCTCGAGAATCGGGCGCCACAGATCGACCAGCTTGCGTGCGGCCGCCGGCGGCGCCAGGCCGGTCAGCCGCTCGCGCACGAGCATGGCGAGCGCATCCGACAGCGGCGCATCGGCGCGATCGGTGATCTCGTCATATTTGCCGCGGTGGAAATGGTCGTCGAGCATTGCGGTGAGGTTCTTCGCCACGCCCGCCATGCGGCGGGCGCCGATCGCCTCGACGCGCGCCTGCTCGACCGCCTCGAAGACGCCGCGCGCCTGCGGATTAGCCGGGATCAGCTTGCGGTGGACCTTCGGATCGTGACAGGCGAGCTTCAGTGCGATGGAATCCGCATGTCCACGCACGATCGCAGCATCGCGCTTGGTCATCTTGCGCGCGGGCTCCGGCAACCGCGCCTTGCCCGGCGCGAGGCCCGGACGTTCGGCAGCAAAGGAGACTTCGAGCTCCGGGGTTTTCGCGATCGCCCGCAGGCAGCCCGTCACGGAGCGCTTGAATGGCTCGGTCGGCGCTTCCTTGCCCTGATTGCGGAATTTGCTGTTGGATGTGCTCATCGCTGCTCAGCTCGTCGTCCCCACGAAAGCGGGGACCCATAACCACCAGCGGCTATTACCGTCAGAGAAAGCAGCCGCGTGGTTCGATTGAAAGAGTCCGCGGTATGGGTCCCGGGTCGCGCTTCGCTTGCCCGGGACGACACCTGTTTAGCTCAGCACTTGTTCAGCTCAGCGCCACGTTGACCGCGGACTCCGGCAGCTCTGCATTGAAGCAGCGCTGATAGAACTCCGCCACCAGTGGCCGCTCGAGCTCGTCGCATTTGTTGAGGAAGGTGACACGGAAGGCGAAGCCGATATCGCCGAAGATCTCGGAATTCTCCGCCCAAGTGATCACCGTGCGCGGGCTCATCACCGTGGACAGATCGCCATTGGCGAAGGCGTTGCGGGTCAGGTCGGCAAGCCGGACCATCTTGTTGACGATGTCACGACCCTGCTGGTTCCGGTAGTGCCGTGCCTTGGCCAGCACGATCTCCACCTCCTCGTCATGGGCGAGGTAGTTGAGCGTGGTAACGATCGACCAGCGGTCCATCTGGCCCTGGTTGATCTGCTGCGTGCCGTGATAGAGACCGGAGGTGTCGCCAAGGCCGATCGTGTTCGCGGTCGCGAATAGCCGGAACGCCGGGTGCGGCTTGATCACCTTGTTCTGGTCGAGCAGGGTCAGCCGACCCGAGACCTCGAGCACGCGCTGGATCACGAACATCACGTCCGGACGGCCGGCGTCATACTCGTCGAACACCAGAGCCACATTGTGCTGCAGTGCCCAGGGCAGGATGCCGTCGCGGAATTCGGTGACCTGCTTGCCGTCCTTGATGACGATCGCGTCCTTGCCGACCAGGTCGATACGGCTGATATGGCTGTCCAGATTGACGCGCACGCACGGCCAGTTCAGCCGCGCCGCCACCTGCTCGATATGGGTCGATTTACCGGTGCCATGATAGCCCGTCACCATGACGCGGCGGTTCTTGGCGAAGCCGGCCAGGATGGCAAGCGTGGTGGCGCGATCAAACCGATAATCGGCATCAACTTCTGGGACATGCGGATCGGTTTGGGAAAAGGCCGGCACCTCAAGGTCGCTGTCGATCCCGAACACTTGGCGGACCGACACCTTCATGTCGGGCAATCCGGTGATCTCCTGCGCATTGGTCGTAGCGGCGGTCGTCATTCGTCCTCCGAGGTCCCGGGCGTTTTCCGAAACCAGATGTGTCTGTGGCTGCGGTTGGTGGGCTTCGCAACAGCCTAGCAGAGAGCGATGGCGGGCAGAAGCCTAAGGGTTAATCAAAGTTCCGTTGGGATATCATCAAGATAGGCATGAGACGCGATTTTTGAAAGGCTGCCCTGCGTGCCGTCGCCATCTTTTTGCCCTGCGTCCGGCGCTGCGGCGCGGCATGGCACTTTTGCCGTTGGTTCCTAGTTATGAGACATCATCGTCTGCCTGCTCGGGATTTGTGTGGCCCACCTGCTTGACCCTCTCATCGGCTTCGTCTCGGATCATTCCGGATTGGCCTATCTCACCATCTTCCTGGCTGCCCTTTTGGAAGCGGTACCGATCGCGGGCTCCGTCGTCCCCGGTACGACCATCATCCTCGCCTTGAGCGCGCTGATTGCGGGCGGGGAGTTAAAGCTGGAATGGGTGCTGACAGCGGCAATCCTCGGCGCTTTGCTGGGTGATGGCTCGGCGTTCTGGGTCGGCCACCGCAGCCAGCGCGAGATCCTCACGGCTTGGCCGCTCTCGAACTATCCCCGCCTGGTGGCGCAGAGCGAGGCCTTTTTCCATCGGTTCGGCACGTTGGCGATCTTCTTCGCCCGGTTCGTCGCCCCAATCCGCGCCGTCGTGCCGATCACGGCCGGCGCACTCGACGTGCGGCCGCTGCGCTTCTATGCCGTGAACGTCCCGGCCATCGTGCTCTGGGCCTGCGCGCATGTGCTGCCGGGCGTGTTCGCCGTCCAGCTTTTGCATCGCTATGGCGGCATCCCGCATCACAGCCATATCGCCAAGCACACCTGGATCCTGGCGGTGGTCGCCGGCAGCATTCTGGTCTGGCTGGTGCTTCGCCTGTTGCGCAAGCGCCGCGAAGGCCAGGTGATGGCTCAAGCGAGCGAGTAGCGTGGTAACCCGTCACAGCGACTCCAGAATGGCGCCGCGCCCGGGAAACGGCCCGACGTAGCGGGCGCGCGGCCGGATCAGGCGGCCGTGCTGAAGCTGTTCGCAGGCATGCGCAATCCAGCCCACGGCGCGGGCCATCGCGAACAACGCAAGCTCGCTGCCCGCAGGCAGCCGCAGACTGTGCACCAGCACGGCCAAGGCATAATCGATATTGACGAATTCCCCGGTCGCCTCCGCGATCCGCTCCGGCACCTCGCGCGTGAATTTGCGCGGTGCGCCGGCGCGATTGAGCGCGTCCAAAAGGGCGACCGCGCGGGGATCGCCGCGTTTGTAGATGCCGTGCCCAAATCCGGCGAAGCGCTCGCCGAGCGCGACCCGCTCCCGGATCAGAGGTGCGACATCCCGATCGATCAATGTCTTGACGAGCTGCGAGGCCAGAACGCCGGCGCCGCCATGCTTGGGGCCTTTCAGCGCAGCCAAGCCGGCAATCACGGCATCATACAGGCTCAATCCCGTGGATGCCGCGCAACGCACAGTGAAGGTCGAAGCGTTGAGCTCATGGTCGGCGAGCAGCACCAATCCGCGACGGATCAGGTCGGGCGCGTGTTTGTGCTCCGGCGCCCATACCTTTGCGATTTGCTGATGGAGAAGCTCCGTGGATGGCGTCGCGTCAAGCATGGTGGCGACCAGAAGCCGGACGATGCGCGCGCCGACCAAGGCCCGGCCTTCGGCTGCACGATTGAAGGCTCCGGGATCGGCGCTGGTCGCCAAGGCCAGGACTGCGATCGCTCGGTCCAGCGGTGCGGCGCGGTGTGCTGCGGCAGCGATGGCGCTCATGTCCTCAGAAACCACCGGGCGGTTATCCGCGGTGAACGGATCGATCGCGGTCACGTCCCACAACAACGTCGCTGCGTGCTCCAACGTGTCCTTTTCGGCCAGCTCGACGCAGTTGACCCCACGATAGATCGGGCCGGCCGCGGTGATGGTGGACACTGCCGAGTCCAACACGGGCAGCTCGGCATCGAAGCTGCGGAAGCCCTTGGGCTCCGGGGCTGGTGCCCGGCGCTCCTTCAGCGAGCGAACATCGTCGGCCCGGTAGCGATGGCTCCGCGAATCCGGCGACGGCTCGGAGCGAATGAGGCCCCGGCTGACATAGGCGTAGAGGGTCGCCGGCGAGATCGCCAATTCCGCGGCAGCCTCGCGCGCGGAGAGATACAGACCGGGTGAATTTTTCATATTGATTATCTTAATCAAGATTGATCAATCCGTCGAGTCGACCGACTTTCTTCCTGATGCGCCATTCCACCGGAAGGAGATACCGCCATGAACATTCAGCTCGGCAAGACCCCCATCGGCCTGGACGGCATTCCAGCGGCCGAGACCGCGTTGAGCCACGTCGACGGCGAGCAGGGCGAGTTGATCATCGCCGGGGAGCACGTCGCCGATCTGGCGGCGCATGCCAGCTTTGAAGATGTGACCGCACGGCTGTGGAGCGCAGCCAACGGACGCGCCTTCGATACGGCTGAGGTCCGCCGCCAGCTCGGCGTGGCCCGTGAACGCGCGTTCGCTCGGACGCCCGAGTTGCTGGCCGCATCTCGGGGCATGAGCATCGTCGACAGCTTTCGCGCGGCGGTCGCGGCGCTGCGTGCCGAAGACGGGCTGGAGCACGAGGCCACCATCGTGGGCGCCTGCTCCGTCATTGCCGGCGCATTGGTTCAGCGCGCGAACGGTGCGGCACCGATCGCGCCGGATCGAGCGGCCAGCCATGCCGCTGACACGTTGCGCATGCTACGGGGGCGCGCCCCCGAGCCGCGCGAGATCGCCGGGCTCGATACGTATCTCGTGACCGTCTGCGACCACGGCATGAACGCCTCGACCTTCGCTGCGCGGGTGGTGGCTTCGACGCAGGCCGACCTGTTCGCTGCGGTCACCGCCGGTTACTGCGCGCTGACCGGACCACTTCATGGCGGCGCGCCTGAGCCGGTGCTCGAAATGCTCAACGCCATCGGAATGCGGGAGCGCATCAAGCCGTGGGTGGATGCGGCCCTCGCACGCGGCGAGCGGCTGATGGGGTTCGGCCATCGCATCTACCGGGTGCGCGATCCGCGCGCGGACGTCTTGAAAGCAGCGATCGAGCGGCTCGCCTGCGCCGGCGCAGACCTTCCCTTCGCCAGCGAGGTCGAAGCTTATATCCGGGAGGCGCTGCGGCGAAAGAATCCCAACCGCGTGCTGGACACCAATGTCGAGTTCTTCACCGCGATTCTGCTCGATGCGCTGAAGATTCCGCGGCAGGCGTTCACGCCGATCTTCGCAGTGGCTCGCGTCGCCGGCTGGACGGCACATGCCCGCGAGCAGCAGCGTACCGGACGACTGATCCGGCCGAGCTCGGCCTATATCGGACCAAGGCCGGATGCGACGAATGCGTGAGTGGAGCTGACAATCCCTGAACTTGCGCGCGTCCCCGCAATGGGCGCGCGCGTTCCCGGCGGCGGCGGATCAGGCCCGCACCACCGTCTTCAAATAATTGTAGGCCTTGATGATCTCGATCAGGCGATCCTCGGTCGAGCGATCGCCACCATTGGCATCGGGATGATGCTGCTTGACCAGCGCCTTGTACTTGGCCTTGACGTCATCGAGCGTCGCATCCGGACCGAGCCCCATCACCTGCAGCGCCTTGCGCTCGGCATTGAAGATCTTGCGGGCCTCCGGCTTCTGCGCGGCCTGCGGCCCGGGTCGCCAACTCGCGCGACCGTTGATCTCGGCAAACACGCTGAACGGATCGGCCGCATCGCCGAGGTCGCCCTCGACACTGCCGGTGCCGCGCTTGCCAGCGGTGTTGGCGCCCATCTTCCAGGTCGGGCGATGGCCGGTCAGCGCATCCTTCTGATAGCGCGCCACGGCCTCCGCATTCATGCCCGAGAAGAAATTGTAGGACTGGTTGTACTCGCGCACGTGATCGAGGCAGAACTGCCAATATTCGCGCGCATTCTCCCGCCCCTTGGGCGCGCGATGCGTGCCCCTGTTCAGGCAGTCCGGCCACTGGCAACCCGCGGCCTCCTCGCGCACCTGCGGCTGCTTCGCCGCCTGCTTCCTGGGCTTGATGCGGATGGAGTCGAAGAATTTGGATGAATCGATCGGCATGACGGACTTTGACTACGCAACGCGACAAGCTTCAAGTCTTGACATTGCGAATACCTCGGAGGGGGTCGGCGGATTGACGAAAATTAATTTGATGCGTATTGGCTGAACCATGAGCACGCGAGAGGCTATCACCAACAAGTTGCGCGAAGCTTTCTCGCCAGAAAGCCTCGAAGTTCAGGACGAGTCACACCTGCATGAGGGTCACGCCGGCCACGCGCCGGGCGGCGGAACGCATTTCAGAGTGTATATTGTGTCGCAGGCCTTTGCCGGCAAGAGCCGGATCGAGCGTCACCGCCTGATCAACGCCACATTGGCTGCGGAACTAGCGAGCTCGGTGCACGCGCTCGCGCTGCATGCCAAGGCCCCCGGTGAAGCCTGAGTATCGCACAAAAGCCCGTTCGCGTATATCTACATCTTCCGTAGATGTTCCTTGAACGTCTACGCGACGTCAGCACGAATCCGCATGCAACGACAACACGCAGATTGACCTTACCTCAATTTCCCCGGCACGCGGATCAGAACGCGGTGCCGGCGCGCCGAGGTCTTGCTTCTTCGAGCTCTCCGCGCGGCACCGGCACGATCCTAAGTGCCGTGATGCGGTTGCGCTCCCGCCGCAGCACACGGAAGCGAAAGCCGTGGAAGGTGAAACTTTGGCCGCGCTCCGGAATCGAACGGGCTTCGTGGATCACGAGGCCCGCCACCGTGGTCGCCTCCTCATCGGGCAAGTCCCAATCCATCGCACGATTGAGGTCGCGGATCGGCACCGAGCCGTCGACCACGACTGAGCCATCCGGCTGAACGCGAACGCCGGCAACCTGCACGTCCTGTTCGTCGGAGATGTCGCCGACGATCTCCTCCAGAATATCCTCCAGCGTGACGATGCCTTCGACTTCGCCATACTCGTCGACGACGAGGGCAAAGTGAGTCTTGCGGCGGCGGAACGCCTTGAGCTGCTCGGACACCGAGCGCATCTCCGGAACGAACCACGGCGGCAACGCCAGCGATGCGACGTCGATGCGCGACACGTCACCTTCGGAGGAACGGATCGCGCGCAACAGATCTTTCGCATGCAGCACGCCGATGATGTTTTCGGGCGTGCCGCGCCAGAGTGGGATCCGGGTATATTCGGATGCCAGCACCTCGCGCACCGACTCTTCCGGCGGCAGATCCGCGTTGACCATCACCATCTCGGTGCGATGGACCATGACGTCGGAAACCTGCAATTCACGCAGGTCGAGCAGGCCGCCAAACATATCGCGGTCCTGCTTCTCGACCTTGCCTTCGTGGTGCAAGAGATCGACGGCGCCGCGCAAGCGCTCGGTCGGCGACAGGATGGGCTGGTTGGCACCGACCTTGAAGCCGATCAGCCGCATCAATACACGGACCACCGCTTCGATCACCGAGAGCAGCGGCCCGAGCACAAAGACCGTCGTTCGCATCGGCCGCGCGACCGCAAGCGAGACCCGGTCCGGCGCATTGATCGCAATCGTCTTCGGCAACACCTCGGCGAAGATCACCACCAGCGCCGTCATCACACCGGTGGCGTAGAGCACGCCGACCTCGCCGAACCATGCCGTGAATAGTCCGGTCGCCAGCGCGGACGCACCGATATTGGCGATGTTGTTGCCAAGCAGCAGCGCGCCGATCAAGCGCTCACGCATCTCGAACAGACTTGAGACGACGTCGGCATCGCGATTGCCCTGCTTCGACAGCCGCAACATGCTGGCGCGGGAGGCGCCGGTCAGGGCGGTCTCGCTGAGCGCAAAGAATGCGGAAGCCGCAAGCAGGACGATGACGATCGAAAGTGTGATCCAGTCCATGACGCTGATATCGCTTTGCATATGGGCTGCCGTTTCGCTGCCGCTGCTCAACACGGCCGGGACCGTCAGCCGCGGCGCTGAAGCTTGGCCTGCAAAAAGTCGCGGACCCTCGACGGATCGACATCCTTGGCGATCACGGCCCGGCCGATCGCCTCCAGCAGAATGAACGTGAGCTTGCCGCGCTTGACCTTCTTGTCCTGGGCCATCAAGGCCAACAGGCTGTCGGCATCGCCGATCCCTTCCTGGGCGAAGCCGGCGATATCCTGCAGATGGGTCGGCAGGCCGACCGCAGCAAGGTGATGCACCATGCGCTCGACGTCCGCGGCAGCCAGCATTCCCAATTCGGCGGAGAATTGCGCCGCCAGCACCATGCCGACCGCAACGCCCTCGCCATGGAACAGGCGGTCCGAAAAGCCGGTAGCCGCTTCGAGGGCGTGGCCGAAGGTGTGGCCGAGATTGAGCAGCGCGCGGTCGCCGGTCTCGCGCTCGTCGCGGGCGACGATCGCGGCCTTGGCGCGGCAGGAGGTGGCGACGGCGTGCTCGCGCGCGGGCCCGCCGTTGACGATGTCGGCGTGATTGGCCTCGAGCCAAGTGAAGAAGCCCTCGTCGCCGAGCAGGCCATATTTGGCGACCTCGGCATAGCCGGCACGGAACTGCCGCGCCGAGAGCGTATCGAGCACCGCCGTATCGGCGATCACCAGCACCGGCTGATGGAAGGCGCCGAGCAGATTCTTGCCCTGCGGCGAGTTGATGCCAGTCTTGCCACCGACGGAGGAATCCACCTGCGCCAGCAGCGAGGTCGGAACCTGGACGAAATCGACACCGCGCCGCAGGACCGCGGCCGCAAAGCCGGCGAGATCGCCGACCACACCGCCGCCGAGCGCGACGACGAGATCGTTGCGCTCGATCCTGGCCGCGATCAGCGCCTCGCTGACCTTCTCCAATCCGGCATAGGTCTTCGACCCCTCGCCCTCGTCGACCACGATCCGCGTGGTCGGAATGCCGGCCCGCGCCAGCGCGGCCTCCGTCGGCTCCAGCCAGTGGCCGGCGACGGTGCGGTCGGTCACGATCGCGGTGCGGACGCCCGGTCGCAATGCCGCGATCCGTTCGCCGAGCGAGGCCAGGACCCCGCGGCCGATGATGATGTCATAGGCGCGCTCGCCGAGCGCGACATCGACCGTGATGGGATCGCAGGCCTTCACCGGGGCGGTCATCGCAGCCCACCGATGGCTTGCGTCACGTCGGCCGGCGCGGTGTCGGCCTCGGCAATCCCAGCCTCCGTCCGGCCATTGGCGGCCGCGGCGGATAGGCCGCAGAGCCGGGCGTAGAGGGCGTCGATGCACTCCTCGACGATCTTGTCGTGCGGAACATCGCGCGACCAGATGGTCAGGTCCGCGCGCTCGTAGACCGGCTCGCGTTCGGTCAGGAGACGGGTGACGGTGCCGGCGGGATCGGCGGTCTGCAACAGCGGCCGGTCGGCCCGGCGCTTGACGCGGCGCATGATCACGTCCGCATCGGCCTTGAGCCAGATCGAAATCGCCTTGTCCCGGATGCGCCCGCGGGTCTCTTCGCGCATGAAGGAGCCGCCGCCGGTGGCGAGCACCGCCGGACCGCTGTCGAGCAGGCGCGCGATCACCCGCGCCTCGCCGTCGCGGAAATGCGTCTCGCCATGGGCGTCGAAAATCTCCGGTATGGTCATGCCGGCCGCAGCCTCGATCTCGTTGTCGGCGTCGACGAAGGGCAGTTTCAGCCGCGCCGCCAGCCGCCGCCCGACCGTCGACTTGCCCGCCCCCATCATGCCGACCAGCACGACGAGCCGCTTGCCGAGCGCCGCGACGATGGCGGCCTCGGGAGCGATCTGGCTGGCGGCTGGTTGAGGCGTGTCGATCATCAATTCGGCTATTAACCCACCGGCTTGCTGCATTCAAAGGCACCTGTTCCAGGCAGCTATACTCCGTGGACGCCCCGCCTTGCCAGACAGACTTGCAAGCCGGGAGCGAACATGGTGGATGTCCGAGGTCGTTCGCTGCCTGCCGGCCAAGATGCCCAGCCTGTTCCGATTCCTCACCGTGGTCGCCGTGATCGTCGGCGTCGTGTATGGCGCGATCTTCGCGCTGGCGAACTTCGTCACTCCCAAGCCACGGGAGATGACGGTGACCATCCCGCCGGACAAGTTCCAGAAAAAATAGATCGGCCGCGGCGAGGCTGGCTGAAAAACCACACCAATTTGATTAAGTTTTTTGCGGTTGTCTTTTGGAGGATTGGCGCCGCGATATCGGCCAACTTCGCTTCCAGGCCTCGGCCATCGAAATGAAGTTCCTGCGGCGCAGCGATTCGAACTTCGACCGGACGCGGATAGCACATGCGGGCCAAGGCCTCGAACGCCAAGCTCATCACCCTGTTCCTGGACATGCTGGCCGCGGAACAGGGCGCGGGCGAGAACACGCTCGACGCCTATCGCCGCGACCTCACCGATCTCGCCACCTTCCTCAGCCGCAAAGCCAGCAGCTTCGCGAGCGCCGACACCCAGGCGCTGCGGGACTACCTCGCCGACCTCGACACCAGGGGGTTCAAATCCTCCAGCGTGGCGCGAAGGCTGTCGGCGACGCGGCATCTGTTCCGCTTCCTGCTCAACGAGCGCATCCGAACCGACGATCCCGCAGCCATCCTGGCCGGGCCCAAGCGCGGGCGGCCGCTGCCGAAGGTGCTGTCGATCAGCGATGTCGACCGCATGCTGACCCGCGCCAAGGAGCTCACCCTGGTAGTGGACGCCTCGCCGACGCAGCGGCTGCGGGCGATGCGCCTCCATTGCCTGCTCGAAGTGCTCTACGCCACGGGCTTGCGCGTCTCCGAGTTGGTCACGCTGCCGCGCACCGCGGCGCGTCACGACGCACGGATGATCGTGGTGCGCGGCAAGGGCAACAAGGAGCGGCTGGTGCCGCTCAACCAGGCCTCGCGGCAGGCGATGGCGGATTATCTCGCCGCGATGGATGGGCTGAAGCCTGAGAAAAAGGCCAACGTCGCCGCTTCGAAATGGCTGTTCCCCTCCTTCGGCGAGAGCGGTCACCTGACCCGGCAGCATTTTGCCCGCGACCTCAAGGAGCTCGCGGTGGCCGCTGGCCTGCCCGCCCGGCTGGTCTCGCCGCACGTGCTGCGCCATGCCTTCGCCAGCCACCTCCTGCACAACGGCGCCGACCTGCGCATCGTGCAGACCCTGCTGGGCCATACCGATATCTCCACCACCCAGATCTACACCCACGTGGTGGAGGAGCGGCTGAAGAGCCTGGTGCGCGACCTGCACCCCCTGGCTGAGAAATAGGCCCGCGGGCACACCGCCTCGAAACCAAATCCGGTGGCGTAATGCCCCGGCCGCTTGACTTCGCGCCCGTCTGCCCCGAAAGAGCGCCATCCTGCCCGCATTCCCGGCCCGAGGCCGGGTGGCGGCGCACCAATCGCATGCTAAGCTCCTGAAGTCATTTGCCTTCAGGTCTACACGCCGAACCGATTTCGCCTTCCAGCGCCTTCCTTCAGCTCCTCCATGCCGGACCCCATGCGCAGTTATCTCGATTTCGAAAAGCCTGTTGCCGAGCTCGATTCCAAGGTCGACGAGCTGCGCGCGATGGCCGCCTCCGGCACCGACATCGGCGAGGAAGTGGCGCGGATCGAGGAGAAGGCCGGCCAGGCGCTGGCCGAGCTCTATGCCAATTTGACGCCCTGGCAGAAGACACTGGTGGCGCGGCACCCGCAGCGGCCACATTTCACGGATTTCGTCAGCGGGCTGATCACCGAATTCACCCCGCTCGCCGGCGATCGCAAATTCGGCGAGGACGCCGCCCTGCTCGGCGGCTTCGGCCGTTTCCGTGGCGAGCCGATCTGCGTCATGGGCCAGGAGAAGGGCGCAACCACCGAATCCCGCCTGAAGCACAATTTCGGCATGGCCCGCCCCGAAGGCTATCGCAAGGCGGTCAGGCTGATGGAGATGGCCGAGCGCTTCGGCCTGCCCGTGCTGTCGCTGGTCGATTCCGCCGGCGCCTATCCCGGCATCGGCGCCGAGGAGCGCGGCCAGGCGGAAGCCATCGCCCGCTCCACCGACGCCTGCCTGGCGCTGGGCGTCCCCAATGTCGCGATCATCACCGGCGAAGGCATGTCCGGCGGCGCCATCGCGCTGACCACGGCCAATCGCGTGCTGATGCTGGAGCACGCGATCTACAGCGTGATCTCGCCGGAGGCGGCCTCCTCGATCCTGTGGCGCGATGGCACCAAGGCCCAGGAAGCCGCCAACAGCATGAAGATCACGGCCCAGGACATGCTCCGCTTCGGCGTGGTCGATTCCATCTTGAAGGAGCCGGTCGGCGGCGCCCATCGCGATCCCGCCGCCATGATCGCAGCCACAGGCGAAGCGATCGCCCAGGCATTTGAGGAGCTGAAGGGCCTCGACGCCGATGCCGTCCGCAAGCAGCGCCGGCAGAAATTCCTCGAGATCGGCCGCAAGCTCGGCTGAGGCGCCGTGGCCGGCCGTCCTGCGCGCCTCGGCGCTCGCGAATTTGTGAGTGAACGCAGCCCCTTGGTCGCATTTCGGCCTGGACGCGGGTATTTCCTGTTTAGACATTGTTGACCACGCTGGCCGCGTGGCCGGACAGCGTGGGGGGAGCGGGTTGCGACCCCCAGGCTCAAAGGTTACAATTTTAATTACTGGTTCGAGGCATGACGCATGGCTTGATCGGCATTCCTTCTCTGCCGCTCCGGCCTTGGAAGTGAGACGAGTGGGGTTTTGCGACATGCCGTCGTGGCGGGGAGCTTTGCATTGATCAACCGCGCATTTGTCCGGGTCCTGCTGACCTCGGCGGCGCTGGCCACGAGTGCGCTCTTGGCCGGCTGCAACAGCGACCAGGTGTCGCTTGCCCAGAATGCCAAGGCCAACCAGCCGGTGCCGCCCAAGCTCGTCGCCGCGATGGGCGAGAAGAACATGGATCTGCAGTCGCCGATCCTGATCCGCCTGTTCAAGCAGGAGGCCGAGCTCGAGGTCTGGAAGCAGGATCGCTCCGGCAAGTTCGGGTTGCTGAAGAGCTATCCGATCTGCCGCTGGTCGGGCGATCTCGGGCCCAAGGTGCGCGAAGGCGATCGCCAGGCGCCGGAAGGCTTCTATTCGATCTCGCCGGCGCAGATGAATCCGCAATCGGCCTATTACCTCTCCTTCAACACCGGCTATCCCAACGCCTACGACAAATCGCTCGGCCATACCGGCTCGGAGCTGATGGTTCATGGCGACTGCTCCTCGCGCGGCTGCTACGCGATGACCGACGAGCAGATCGCCGAGATCTATTCGCTGGGACGGGAATCCTTCTTCGGCGGCCAGCGCGCCTTCCAGTTCCAGGCCTATCCGTTCCGGATGACGGCGGTGAACATGGCCAAGCACCGCAACAATCCGAACATGCCGTTCTGGCGCATGATCAAGGAAGGCTACGACCATTTCGAGGTCACGCGCCAGGAGCCGAAGGTCGACTTCTGCGAACACAAATACGTCTTCGATGCCGAGAAGCCGCCCGGTGCGACGCGCGATCCGGTGTTCGACGCCTCGGCGAAATGCCCGGCCTATGTGGTGCCCGACGAGATCGCGAACGCCGTGCGTGAGAAGGAGCAGGCGGACGAGGCGGAATTCGCAAAGCTGATCGCCAAGGGCACGCCGGTTGCCAAGCTCAACACCGGTATCGACGGCGGCATGAACAGCGTGTTCGCCTCGCGCGTCCCAGGCGCCTCGACCGGCCTGTCGGAGCCCGGTGAAGCGCCGGGCCTGTCGCTCACCCAGTTCTCGCCGCTGCCGGGCACGATCCCCGGTCACGTCAATCCGCCGCGCGCGCCGAGCGCCGACGAGATTGCGACAGCGGCCGCGCCTGAGCCGGCCTCGGTCGGCTCGACCACGCCGCGCGTCGCCGCGGTCAGCGCCCCGGAGAAGGCAAGCCTGATCTCCAACCTGCGCAAGATCAGTTCGAGCGGCGCGATCGCGGCCAACGCCGCGGCTGTGACCTCCAAGCCTGTGGAGAGCAAGCCGGCGCCGAAGGCCGTGGCGGCGAAGTCCGCCGAGGCGAAACCGAACGTGATCAGGCAGGCCGCGGCGCGCCCGCCGTTCAAGCCGTCGGCGACGACCGAGGCCGCAAGCGCCGCCGCGCCCGCACCGGCGCCGCAGCAGACTGCACTGGTGGCAGGCTCGGCGCCGATCATGTCGACGAACTCGTTCGACAGCCGCTTCTCGGCGGTGAAGTAGCTCGGCTTCCCGCCAGACATTTCTTGATTCGATTGTCGAACAGTTCAAGCCTATCGTCCTTGGAATGGACCGGAGGGCGGCAGTCTTCCAGAGATGCGCTGATCCCGCCGGCTGCCTCGGCATCATTGCGGAGCGCGCCGCGCCCAAGCAAGCCGGGAGCCGCGCGACGGTTCTGCATCGTTTCGTTGCTTCGCTCCTGGCGATGACGACGACATAGGCTCGCGTTCTCGCGGCGCGTTTTGCGTCCGAGCTATCCATCCATTCACCCTCACTTGATAGAGGGCACAGGGAAGGCCAGGAGCTTGCCGCCCCCATGGCCCGCCTGCGAAAAAAATGCAGGCGGCAGGTACCACAGGTTTGGCCAAGACATCCCGGCCTTCCCTGCGCGACGGTTTTAACGGCTGCTTCGCGTTCTCCCCGGTGCGCCGGGCTTTCTGGCCACCGTCATCAGCGTGATGCGCAGCATCATCGCCAATTTGACACCAGCGTCGGGGTGCCAGGACCGCGCGACTTGACCGTGCGTATCGGATCGTTCGTCCGCGTGAACTTCACTTGGGCATGATCGTTTTCGGATCATGCCGTCACGCTGCAACCCGACACGCCCATCGCATCCCGCGCCCAACGCTCGTGACGATCGCGAGGCGCCCCTCTCATCGAAGCGCGGGACGCAGAGATAGAACCATGGATTTCTGAAAAAGCGAAGATCAATATTTTTCGAGATCCGACTTGACCACCCAAACCAGCTTGATCGGGCGGGCAAAATTAGTTCTTCGGCGCAAGCGGCTTGGCCCCGACGTTTGGTTCGCCACCGCCGCGTCAGCATGTCCAAACTGCGCGACGGCTGCCGCATGGGCGCTTTCCTACCGCGATTGACGGACCGTAAATCATGTAATATCAAAAGTTACATGAGACCCAACAGCCAGCTGTCCGGCGTGCTGCATGTGCTGCTTCACATGGCGGAGCTCGACGGCCCGGCCACGTCGGAGACGCTCGCGCTGATGATGCAGACCAATCCCGTGGTGATCCGACGGATCATGGCGGGCTTGCGGGACCACGGTTATGTGCACTCCGAGAAAGGCCATGGTGGCGGATGGACGCTCGCCTGCGATCTCACCGCGGTCACCTTGCGCGACATCTACGACTCGCTCGGTCGTCCGTCGCTGTTCGCCCTCGGCAACCGGACCGAAAGCCCGGACTGCCTGGTCGAACAGGCCGTGAATGCGGCGCTCGACACCGCCTTCCATGATGCGGAGGCCTTGTTGCTATCTCGTCTCGGCGACGTGACGCTCGCCAGCTTGAGCGCCGATTTCCACCACCGCTTGCTCCAACGCAAGCGGTCGCGCAAAGGACAGGTCTGCGATGCCGGCTGACAGCACCGATGGCGCACAGTCATTTCTGCGCGCGTTTTCCGATCCGGAGATCGTCGCGCGCTACACCGACGGACCGCGCCGCTTCGTGCCCGGTCTCGACGGACTTCATCGGATGGCCTCCATCCTCCTCGCCGAGCGGGCGCCTGCACATGCGAAAGTGCTCATACTGGGAGCCGGCGGCGGCCTCGAGCTCGCGGCCCTGGCCGATGCCCATCCGTCCTGGACCTTCGTCGGCGTCGATCCGTCGGCGCAGATGTTGCGGCTGGCCGAGCGGACGCTCGGGTCCCGCATCGATCGCGTCGAACTGATCGAAGGCTATATCTTCGATGCTCCCACAGGCCCCTTCGACGCGGCGACGTGCCTGCTGACGCTACACTTTCTCTCAGCTTCGGAGCGCCTGAGGACGGTCCGCGCCATCCATGACCGGCTTCGGCCAGGGGCGCCGTTCGTGGCCGCACATGGCTGTCTGCCGCAGGATCCGGCACAGCGAGGGCTTTGGCTGGATCGTTATGCCGCCTACGCCGTCGCCTCGGGTGTCGATCCCGAGCAGGCGAAAACGATGCGCACGACCGTCGAGGCCAGCGTCAACATGCTGAGCCCCGAGGAGGACGAAGCCATTCTGCGCGGCGGCGGCTTTTCCGATGCCAGCCTTTTCTTCACCGCTTTCACCTGGCACGGCTGGACCGGTCACGCGTGAACGTGGGACAATCCCCACCGGCCCGGGGCGTCTTTCGGAGAGTGCTCCGCTTGTCGTGAGAAGTCCCATGACATCTGACGCGGCATCGAGACACTGCGGCGATTGCACGCTGTGCTGCAAGGTGATGGCGATCGAGGCACTGGCCAAGCCGGCCAATAGCTGGTGCTCACATTGCGACCCGAAACGCGGATGTGCAATCTATCAGGCGCGCCCCGGCGAATGCCAGGCGTTCCGCTGCCTATGGCTAGTGAACGAGCTGCTCGACGAGCAATGGAAGCCAGCCAAAGCGAAGTTCGTGCTGACGACGTCGGACGACGGCATCGAGGTGCGCTGCGATCCCGGTCTTCCGGATGCCTGGCGCAGGGAGCCATATCACGCCGAGATCCGCGAATGGGCCGTCTCCGGCGAAGAGCATGACGTCACCGTGGTCGTGATCACCACAGGCGGGCGCATCATCCTGGTCACGCGTGAGCGCGACTTCGATCTCGGCACCGTCGGCCCTGACGAGCGCATCGTCCGTGAACTCGAGGGCACGCGCGTGATCAATGCCACGGTGGTGAAGGCAACGGAGCCGGATCGCAAGTGAGTGCGCGTCATCCGCCGAGCTTCATTGCGGCAACCGGACGATTGCAGCGATCGGTCCGCCGCCGGGCGGTCCCTGATGCTCGGCACCGCCGGAAACGTAGACGGCACTCGTCCCTGCGAGGCCGCTGATCAGACCACCAACCGCAGCGCGGGCATGCCGCGTGGCGCTGATGTCGGTATCCTCCAGCATGGTGTGCCGAAAGCCGCGCACGCTGCCATTGGGCGACGCCTCGGCCTTGGCGAAGATATTGACCAGTTGCCGTCCATCGCCCGACGTGGCGCCGATCGCCAGGCCGACGCTGCCGAGAGCCTCGATCACCGCCGCGGCGTCGATCGCATCCTGCATCACCGCGTGGCCGATCTCGCATGCGCTCGCGGAGTTTTCGGAGTTGCCGAGCACGATCACCACATTATGCATCAGCTCGATGCCGGCCGAGGTCGATGCGACCCGCGAATACAGATCGAACCGCCGCATGACGTGCTCATCGGCGATCTCGCCTTCGATCTCGCCGAGCGCAACTGCAATGCCGAGCGCCGAGGCGCCGCGCGAATAGGCCATCGACGTATAGGCGTTTCCGGTTACGGTCTTGGTGCCGCGTGCCAATGCGGCCTCGACGCGCTCGCTCGTCAGCAGCGGGCATTTGATCTGGGCGAAATGGACATCGCTGGGATCGGCGATGCCGGCATCGAGCATGGCAGCCGCCACGGCCTTGGCGGTTTCCCCGATCTGCGCGCTGCGTCCGAGTTCTTCCGGCAGGAAGTCGCGGGTCTGCGCAATGCCGATGCTCAAGCGCTTGCCCGCCGCCTCACCCGGGCCTCGGTCGCTGACACCATCATGACGGGTAAAGACGGTGATGTGTGGGCTGAGCACGCCTTCGGTGCCGCCGGACATCACGAAGGCAATCCGCTGTTCGACACCGTGCGGCGGCAGATCGAGATGCGGCGCCAGCGCCGCGCACAGCGCGGCAACCGCATACTCCCTGGTGAAATCGTTGACGCCGCCATTGCCCTCGGTCTTGCCGAGAATGGCGACGATCGCGTGCGGATCGATCGCTCCGGACTCGATCCGGCTCATGAGGCCCGAGACGTCCCCGGGGCCATGGGTCGCGATGCGAATGACGTCCACCGATCTTGTCCGCATGCGAACCTCTTGCATCTGCTCTCCCGGCGCGTCGTCCAGCAAATTCCCCTACCAGGTTCGTCTAGCAAGATTGACGCCAGCGCGGAGCTGAAGCCAGCCGATACCGCAGCTCATCACACCGGCGGCAAGATGCGCCTGTCGGCCGGCAGCCCTCATGCTAATATAGGTGAACGATCGCAACCGGTGGTGATTCACGCGGATGTTCGAGCGAACCTATCGTCAGCGTCTTGAGACTGATCTGGCGCGGTGGGAGGCCGATGGCCTGATCACGCCCTCGGCAGCGATTGCCATCCGCAACGCACTGCCGCCGCTTTCGCCTGCCGCCAACATCTCGGTGGTGGTCGGCATCGTCGGCGGCCTGTTGATCGCGGCGGCGTTCCTCGCCTTCGTCGCCGCGCATTGGACCGATATCGCGCGCCTGTTGCGTTGCGCCATTCTGGCGGCCGGCATCATCGTCGTTTACGGCCTCGGGGCGTGGTTCGCGCGCGCCGACCGCTCCATCCTCGCCGATCTTTGCGCCAGCGTCGGCGCGATCATCTTCGGCGCCGGCATCGCGCTGGTCGGCCAGATGTATCACCTCGGCTCGGATTTTGCGGGCGGCATGCTGCTGTGGGCGATCGGCGCACTCGCCGCGGCCGCGCTCACGGGCTCGCGCGGTGCGCTGGCGACGGCCCTCGTCGCGGCATGTATCTGGAGCGACATGCGCCTGTCCGAGGGCGATGAGGTGCCGCACCTTGCCTTCGTCGGGTTCTGGCTCGTTGCCGCCGGCCTTGCCGTGCTCTGGCAGTCGCGGGTCGCCGCCCATCTGGTCGCACTGGCCGCCGTCAACGGCTGGATCGCAACCGCGTCGCGGCTCGACCTGGCCGATCCACTCGCGGTGTTCGCCGACGGCACGGCATTGCTGCTCGGCGCAGGGCTGGCGCTGGCCGCGCTGCGTCCGCCGCGGCTGTCGGGCTTCGGTATCGTACTATCCGCCTATGGCGGCTTCATGCTGGCCGTGGTCGCCGTCCTGGGCGGCGTGGCATTCGACTCCCTGCTTCACCCGCGCTCGGGAGCGGGTCATCCCGCCTGGGCCCATATCTGCGGCATCGGCGGCATGTTGCTGGCCTTCGCCGCTGCCGCGATGACACGGCGCCCTGGCCCGGCCTTGGCGGGACTCGCGAGCGGGCTTGCGCTGCTCGCGCTGGAGCCGGGGATCGTCGGGCAAGGCGGCCAGCCATGGCTGGTTTACGCCATCGAGCTCGGCGCCATGATCTGCCTCGTCATCTCCGGCATGACCGATACGGCGCTGCCGCGCATCGTCGCCGGCTGGCTCGGCATCGCCGGCGTCATCGCCGCCATCACCTGGATCGTCAGCGAATCCCTGTTGAGCCGGTCGCTGTTTCTCGCGGTGGCCGGGCTGGCCGCGGTCGCGCTCTCGATCCTGCTCAATCGCCTGCTGCCGAGGGATGCACGATGACCCTCAGCTCAGCCGCAGCCGTGACCGATCGCCTGCAGCGCATTCCGAAGGCCGTGCTGTTCGGCGCGGCCGCCTTGATACAACTCGGCTTGCTGGCCGCGATGGTGGTCGACCGCGCGGAGATCCTGCGCGACGGCAAGGAGGTGACCCTGCAAACGCAGCCGGTCGATCCGCGCGATCTCCTGCGCGGCGATTATGTCGTGCTCGGCTACGACATCTCACAGCTCCCCGCGGGCGCGCTCAAGGACCAGCCGGCGCACGGGCAGCACCCTGTGCTGTTCGTCAAGCTCGCGCCCGACCAGAGTGGCGTCTACCACGCGGTCTCGGTGCACACCGAACCGGTCGCGGTGAAGGGCGCAGAGGTGTTGATCCGCGGCCGCGTGATCTCGGGCGCGAGCTGCGGGCCGAAGAGCGACTCGTTTTGCGACAGCTTGGGGGTTCGCTACGACATCGAGAATTATTTCGTGCCGCAGGGCGAAGGCCAGAAGCTCGAACAGCTGCGCAACCAGCGCAAGCTGCTGGTGGTCGCGGCCGTGCTGCCCTCGGGCCGGGCCGCGATCAAGCGGCTCCTGGTCGACGGCACCCCGGTCTATGAGGAGCCGTGGTTCTAGACCCGGTACCGCGGGTCAGCCTGACCCGCCGGCGCGGCCAGGATTGAATCTCAGCGCAGGCTGATCGGCTGGACGATCTCGGCCTGCGACACCGCCGCCGACTGCGCGCGGTAGTTCAGCAGATCATGGTCGAGCGAGGAGAGCACGCACAGCGCCAAGCTCGCCCACACCGCCGCACTGAAATAGAGCGACATCCAGGCGATCTCGTCCTTCCAATGATCGAACTCATGGGTGACGATCCAGCGCGTCGCGGCGTCACGCAGGCCCTCCAGCGGATGCAGCAGCCTAGTGCCGTTGGCTCGCCCGATGCGCCAGCGGTTGAGATACATCGGCACGTCGATGACGATCAGGAAGCCGAGATAGAACGCGATGCCGACGAGGCCCGTGATGAGCAGCCAACGCAGCGGCCCCTCGAATTCCGGCAACAGCCGGCCGAGCCCGATCCCGACCAGCAGGAAGGTGACCGCCCACAGCGAATTCTCGATCGCGTTGCCGAGGAAGTTGGTGGTCAGGACCGCGTACCAGGAGCAGATCTCGGCGACGATGATCAGCGGCACGATGATGCGCGCGATGTTCACGGCGGTTGGCGCGTCCGCGATGGTGCCGAGCTGGCCCAAGATGATGGCCCATTGCGCGGCGAAGCAGACTTCCGCGATCGTTGCCACCGAGCGGCCGACGAACACGCTCGACAGCCAGCTGTCGACCAGGCAGATGCGCTGCACGTCGGCGCGCGGCAAAACCGAGCGGAAAGCGCAGCCGAACACATAGGCCGCGCAGAGCATCAGCATCGACGAGGTCTCCGATCCGCTGGCGGACGTGACGGGCTGGCCGGAGAGCTGGCGGTACAACAGAAACCAGAACGCGACATTCGCAATGCTGACCAGCGTCAGCAGCGCCCACCACCAAGCCACCGGATTGGATGCCGCCTGCCGTCGTAAACCCAGTCGCAACCCCATGGCCACGCTCCACGCTTTTCGTCGAACTGACATTTCAACGTAATGATACTGTCATAATCGACCCGGCAGCCAGTACAAAAAGCCGTGTGCGGCCCCGCGGCCGGCAACCGGGTCCTTACGCCAAGGTTCCGGTCGCGCCACCGCCGCGCAATGGCCGGTGGCGGACGCGGCAAGTCCGGCGACAGGAACTTTCTGCAATGTCGGATGGTTCTTGAAGGCGCCGGGTAAACGCCCGATCATCAGTCGCAAAATCAGGAGACGCGCATCATGGTCAGCGCCCGCGAGCTGCAGCGCGCGCCGCTGCTCGTCTTCACGGTCATCGTCGTTGCGCTGATGGGCATCGCCCTCGTCGCAGGCGGCGCCTGGCTGTTGGCGCTGGGCGGCTCGCTTTATTACATCATTGCCGGCGCGGCGCTGCTCGTCACCGCCTGGCTGTTATGGCAGCGGCGCGCCGAGGCGCTGTGGGTCTATGCCGCGCTGCTGCTCGGCACGATGGCCTGGGCGCTGTGGGAAGTCGGCCTGGATTTCTGGTCGCTGGCGCCGCGCGGCGACGTGCTGGTGCCGCTCGGCATCTGGCTGCTGTTGCCGTTCATCACCGCCCACCTTGCAGGCGACATGCGCCCGGCGCGCTGGGGCCTCGTTGCCGTGCTCGTGCTCGCCGCGATCGTGCTCGGCGCATCCTTGCGCGGCGACCGCTTCGGCCTCAACCGCGTTTTGCAGCAGGCAGCGGCCACGAACGCGCCAGGAAACGCATCAGGAAACGCGCCAGGAAACGCGCAAGGAAACGCGCAAGGAGCGGACGTCGGGGCGGCACAGGCGCAGTCCGACTGGACCGCCTATGGCGCGACCAATTTCGGCACGCGCTATTCGAGTCTCCACCAGATCACCAAGGACAATGTGAAGGACCTCAAGCTCGCCTGGGAATTCGAGACCGGCGACCGCAAAGGGCCGGATGATCCCAACGAGTTCACCAATGAGGTGACGCCGCTCAAGATCGGCGACCTGCTCTACACCTGCTCGCCGCATCAGATCGTGTTCGCGCTGGATGCGCAGACCGGCAAGCTGCGCTGGACATTCGATCCGAAGATCGAGCATCACAAAAATTTCCAGCACATGACCTGCCGCGGCGTCGCCTATCATGAGACCAAGCCGGGCGCCGTCGACATCACCGGCGCCGCCGCACCAACGGAATGTCCCAAGCGCATCTTCCTGCCGACCAATGACGGCCGGCTGTTCGCGCTCGATGCCGACAGTGGCAAGCCCTGCGAGGGCTTCGGTGATCACGGCCAGATCGATCTGAAGGCCGGCAACGAGATCACGACCCTCGGCTTCTACGAGGGCACCTCGCCGCCTGTCGTCACCGACAAGGTGCTGATCATGGCCGGCGCCGTGATCGACAACTACTCCAACAAGGTGCCGTCGGGCGCGATCCGCGGCTTCGACATCTACTCCGGCAAGTTGATCTGGGCGTTCGACGCCGGCAATCCCGATCCCAACGAGATGCCGTCGGCGACGCATCATTTCACGCCGGGCTCGCCGAACTCCTGGGCGGTCGCCGCCGCCGACGAGAAGCTCGGCCTGGTCTACGAGCCGCTCGGCTCCAGCTCGCCCGACATCTGGGCCGGCAACCGCACGCCGGACGAGGAGCGCTACGATTCCGCGCTGGTCGCGCTCGACATCGCCACCGGCAAGCTGCGCTGGTCGTACCAGAACGTGCACCACGATCTCTGGGACATGGACATGCCCTCGCAGCCGAGCCTTGTCAACATACCCGGCAAGGATGGCGTGGTGCCCGCGATCTACGTGCCGGCCAAGACCGGCAACATCTTCGTGCTCGACCGCCGCGACGGCCACCTGCTGGTGCCCGCGCCCGAGACGCCGGTGCCGCAGGGCGCGGCACCCGGGGACCACGTCTCGCCGACCCAGCCGTTCTCCGATCTCAGCTTCCGCCCCCGCGAGAAACTATCCGGCGCGCAGATGTGGGGCGCCACGATGTTCGATCAGCTCGCCTGCCGCATCAAGTTCAAGCGGCTGCGGTATGAGGGGCCGTTCACGCCGCCGTCCGAACAGGGCACGCTGGTCTACCCGGGCGATTTCGGCATGTTCGAATGGGGCGGCATCGCCGTCGATCCGGTCAGGCAGATTGCGATCGCCAATCCGCAATCGATTCCGTTCGTGTCGCGGCTGGTGCCGCGCGGCAAGGACAATCCGGCAGCGCCGAACGCAGCGCATCCGCCCGGCACCGAGCTCGGCGTGCAGCCGATGTACGGCACGCCCTATGGCGTCGATCTCGGCATTTTCCTGTCGCCGCTCGGCATTCCCTGCATGGCGCCGCCCTGGGGCAGCCTCGCCGCGATCGACTTGAAGACCAACCAGATCGTCTGGCAGCACCGCGTCGGCACCATCCGCGATGAAGCGCCGCTGCCGCTGCCGTTCAAGCTCGGCGTGCCGATGCTCGGCGGCCCGATGGTCACCGCCGGCGGCGTCGCCTTTCTCACGAGCACGATGGACTACTACATCCGCGCGTTCGATGTGAACGACGGACGGCTGTTGTGGCAGGACCGGCTGCCGGCCGGCGGCCAATCGACGCCGATGACCTATGAGGCCGGTGGCCGGCAATATGTCGTGACCGTCGACGGCGGCCACGGCTCGTTCGGCACCAAGCTCGGCGACTACGTCCGCGCCTACGCGCTGCCGGGCAATGTCGCGCGCCGGTGAGATTAGTTGTAAATATCGTCATTGCGAGGAGCCGACGGCGACGAAGCAATCCAGACTGCCTGCTCGGCCCTGGATTGCTTCGCTTCGCTCGCAACGATGTCGAGTGCGCTCAGTGGCCCGAGTTCGCCGGCGCCGGCACTGCGGTGCGGTTGGCGAACACGTTGACCGGCTGGTACGAGAACACGTCGCGGCTGCGCGGGTCGACCGTGACCTTCAGCCAGCGCACGTCATTGTTGCCGTTGCCCTGGTTGTCGCCGAAGGTCTCGACGCGGGTGAAGTTCTCCAGACGGCGGCCTTGCGAGTCCAGAAACGGCTGGTCGACGCGGAAGTAGTGCGAATCGCCATGCACGTAGGCCACGGGTTTGCGGAAGGCGATCACCTCGTCGCGCAGCGCCGTCAGGAAGCTGACGAATCCGTCCGGCTGGCCGTCGGTCTCGGCGAGCGTTTTCGGATTGCGCAGCGGCGCGCGCGTCGGGTCCGAGAGGTCCCAGCCCGGATTGGCCTGCGAGATGAACATCACGGCGACCGAATTGCGCTGCTTGGCGACCGCGAAGGTCTGCTTCATCCAGGCGATGACGGCGGCGTTGCGGGCATTGAACTCGGCCGGATCAGGATTGGTGTCGCAGAGATTGTTGCAGGAGCCCTGGACGTTCAGCGTCGCATAGGTGACGCGGCCGACGTGCCAGCGGCGGTTTTCGACGCAGCCGGTCATGTTGCCGGAGGCATCGAGGCAGAGCTTGTCGGTCTGCACCTCCTGGCGCAGGCGGTGCTTGCCGAGCGTGAATGGGGTCGAGAAGAACACCTTTCGCTCGTAGTCGAGACGGTCGCGCGAATTGAAGCCGCCATTGGAGGCGCGATCGCAGTCGACCCAGTCATTGTCGCCGGGCGTGAAGACCGCCGGCGCTTCCAGGCTGTTGAAATTGGCCAGCGCCTGCGCATAGAGGCCGGCGTCGCAGAGCGAGCCGGAGCCCTGCTTCAGGTCGCCGTCATGCGCGGTGAACTTCAGCCGATGCGCGTTCATGTCGGCAATCAGGTTCGGCACGCCGACGGTCGCCTGCAGCGTCGAATACGGCAGATCGCCCCACAGACCGATTTGATAGGTCTCGTCGTCGTCAAAATCGAAGTCGGAATCATGCGCGGCCGCCGGCACTGAAGCGGCGATCGACAACAGCGGCGTCGCGAGCAACAGCAATTTGCGCAGACGCGGCAGCGCGCGCAACCACGACGACGAATCGTTTGGACTCGTTGACATCAAGAATTCCCCCAATACGGAAAATAGCCGCCGTCCCAGCGGCGGCGCGCCACCATGTTCGGCGTCGTTAACCGGGGCATGACGGCTGCTTGACAGCGAGCTGACGGCCAGATGTCAGGACGGTGAGCCGCCCCGGCGGTCAATTCCGGTCAAGCTTGGGGATGACGCGAGAGCCTGTCCGAGGTCGCGCAGCTAAGGCGCGAGGTAACGCACCAGGTCGGGGCTGTGGCGGACCTCGTCCGCCGGGCCCTGCAGCGCGACGCGGCCACGGTCGAGCACATAGGCGTAGTCGGCGACGCGCAAGGCGAGCTCGAGATGCTGCTCGACGACGATCACCGCGATCTCCTTGGCGAGATCGATCAGCCGCTCCGTGATCTCCTCGATCACCCCGATCCAGACGCCCTCGGTCGGCTCGTCCAAGAGCAGCAGCTTGGGCTCGCCCAGCATCGCACGGCCGATCGCCAGCATCTTGCGCTCGCCGCCGGACAGCGTTCCCGCCGGCTGGTCGAGCCGCTGTGCCAGCTTCGGAAAGATCGCGAGCACGCGGTCGACGGCCGCGGCGTTCTTGTTGAACAGCGACCCGACGGCGAGATTGTCGCGCACCGACAGCCGCGCGAACACCGAATGCTCCTGCGGCACATAGCCGATGCCGCCGCGCACGCGTTGCTCGGTCGGACTACGGCCGATGTCGCGGCCATCGAACATCACCTCGCCCTTCCAGACCGGAAGGTCGCCGACGATGGTCTTCATCAGGGTGGTCTTGCCGGCACCGTTGCGACCGAGCACGGCGACCCCGCCGCGCCAGGGGATGCCCAGATTGACGTCGAACAGGACCTGGCTGCGATTGTAGCCGGTGTCGAGATGGCGGATATCGAGGAAGCTTTGCTCAGGCACGGCGTAAATAGATCTCCTGCACGCTGCGGCTCGCCTGGATCTCGGCCACCGTGCCGGTCTCCAGCACCGCGCCCTGGTCGAGCACGGTGAGGCGATCGCAGATATCGCGGATGAAATCGAGATCGTGCTCGACGATGACCAGCGAGCAGTGCGCCTTGATCGGCGCGAGCAGCTCGCCGGTGACGCGCCGCTCCTCCAGGCTCATGCCCCCGGTGGGCTCGTCGAGCAGCAACAGCCGCGGCTTGGCGGCGAGCGCCATCGCAATCTCCAGCCATTGCTGCTGGCCATGCGACAGCGCCGAGGCCGGATCATGGGCGCGGTCGGCGAGCCGAAACTGCTGCAGCATGGTCATGACCTGGTCGTGCAGCGCGCCGCGCGTCCGCGACAGCACGAGATCGAGCAGCGAGGCCTGCGCCTGCAGCGCCAGCAGGATGTTATCGTAGAGCGAGAGCGCCGGCAGCACGCTGGTGATCTGGAATTTCAGGCTCATGCCGGCGCGGGCGCGCTCGGCCGGCGACAGCGCGGTGATGTCCTGCCCGGCAAAGCGGATGCTGCCTTGCGTCGGCGTCTCGGCGCCGGCGACGCATTTCATCAAAGTGCTCTTGCCCGAGCCGTTCGGCCCGATCAGGCCGTGGAATTCGTTTTCGGCAACGGTGAGGGCGGCGCCATTGAGGGCCGTGAGCTTGCCGAAGATCTTGACGATGCCCGAAGCTTCAAGAAGCGCCATGACCGACCTTTTGATGGCTGCCCTGCTTTGGCGTGATGCCGAAACGGCCGACGCGCTCGCGCTCGGACAGGACGAAGCTGATCAGCCCCAGCGGACGGAACATGATGACGAAGAGCAGCAGCACACCGAGGATGATCGGCCAGACGTCGCGGTAATTGTCGGAGAGCCAGAAGCTGACGCCCTCGATGATCACGGTACCGATCACCGCCCCGATCAGGGTGCCGGAGCCGCCAAACAGCACGTAGAGCACGACCTGGGTCGAGATGACGACGCCGACCATGTTGGGCCAGACGAACCCCTCGTGCACGGCGTAGAGACTGCCGGCCAGCCCAGCGATGGCACCACCGATCGCGAACACGATGGCTTTGAGATGCTGCACCTTGTAGCCGAAGAAAGCGATGCGGGTCTCGTTCTCGCGCAAGCCCGCGAGCGCCAGCCCGAATTGCGAGCGCACCAGGAAGCGGCAAAGCAGATAGACGACGACGAGCAGCGCGAGCGCGAAATAATAGAAGACCGGCCCCTCCTCGAACTCGTAACTGCCGAGTGTCATGGGCGGAATCGAAGGGATGCCGTTCTGGCCGCCGAGATAATACCAGCCGCGCGCAAGACGATCGGCGGCATAGGAGCCGGTCAGGGTGCCGAGCGCGACGAAGATCATGCTGGTCGGATGCCGCCCCAGCAGCAGGAAGCCGCCGAGCAGCAGCGCGAACGTCAGCCCGATCAGCACGCCGGCCGGCAGCAGCAGCAGGAGCGCCGAGACGTTGAGATCGCGCCCGAGCAGCGCGACGCCATAGCCGGCGGCACCGAAGAACAGCGCCTGGCCGAAGCTCATGATCCCGGCATACCCCCACACCAGATCGAAGGAGAGCGCGAACAACGCCAGGATCGCCACGCGGGTGGCGAACACCGTGAGATAATCCGGCAGCACGAGCGGCATTGCTGCTGCCAGAACCAACAGGACGAGCTCTACGATCGGCAAGACCTTCCAACGCGGCCCGCTCGCTGCTGCCGCCGGCGCAAGGCCCGCCACTCCACTGTCAGCCATCAACGAATGCCATCCTTGCCACTGTCCATTTCTAACGTGATCTAGTTCTAACGTGTGCCAGCAGACCCTCACGGTGAGGAGGCGTGTCAGCGCCGTCTCGAACCATGAGGCCCCATTCCTCCGGCCTCGTCCTTCGAGACGCTTGGCTTCGCCAAGCTCCTCAGGACGAGGAGGTCGCGCCATTCACAAGCAGCTTCTCATCACGCCTCAGCATTCCTTCGGATCGACGAGACCTTCGCTGCGCGCGACGATCTCGTACTTTCCGCCCTTGGCCACCGCCGTATACATCTTCATCTTGCAGTGGCGCTTGCCCGGCACCATCTCTGCGGGCCCGCCCGGTCCTTCCGCGATCTTGGCGTGATCGAGCGCGGCCGCGACGGACTCGCGGTCCACTTTGCCGGCCTCCTTCACGGCGGCCGCCCACAGCATCAGGCCGCGATAAGTGCCGGTCGCCGCCGAGCCAGCGGCGAACAGGAAGTTGCCGGGATAGTCCTTCTCATAGGCCGCCTGGATCTTGGCCGAGACCGGATCGTCCTTGGTCAGCACCTTGAAGTAGTCGAGGCAGCTTGCCAGCCCCTCGATCTCACTGGCCTGGTTGATGCCGAGCGTGTTCTCGTCATAGTAGACGCAGGCAAGCCGCCCGCCGTTCTTCTGGAAGCCGGCCTCATAGAGCTGCTTGAAGAACGGGCCGACGCCGGGCGGAATGATGGTGTTGAAGACGACGTCGACCTTGTTGGAGACGATGCGGTTGACGGTCGCGGAGAAGTCGACCTGGTCGAGCGGATAATATTCCTCGAACACGACCTCGCCGCCGTTCGCCTCGATCACCTTGCGCGCATATTCGTTCAGCACATGCGGCCAGACATAATTGGCCGAGGGCAGCGCGAACTTCTTGCCGCCGTTCTTGATCAGCCAGGGAATGAACTCGTCGCATTGCTGCGCCGGCGTCGGTCCGGTGCAGAACAGATAGGGCGTGCACTCCTTGCCTTCGTAGAGCTGCGGGTAGATGTAGAGCGTCTTGCCCCGCGCGACGATCGGGTCCTTGATGGCATTGCGCATCGACGAGGTGATGCCGCCGAGAACCATGTCGACCTTGTCGCGCTGGGTCAACTTGCGCACGTTGCCGACCGCGACCGATTCGTTCGACGCGGTGTCCTCGATGAACAGTTCGATCGGCCGGCCCAAGAGGCCACCGGCATCGTTGAGCTGCTTGATCACCATCTTGGCGGTGTTGGCGTCGGCGTTGCCGGCATAGCCCATCGGGCCGGTCAGGTCGGTGGCGATACCGACCTTGATCGGGCCTTCCGCCGCATTGGCCCACTCGGGCCGGATCACCCAGCTGCCGACTCCGGTCGCGATCGCGCCGGAGGCGACGGCCAAGCCGGACAGGAAGCGCCGGCGCGACAGATCCCCATGAAACTCAGACATGAAACTAAACCCCCTTGCCAGATAGCAGGCCTTGCGGCCGGAATTTGATGAAAGCGATGGCGAGAACGAAGACGAGCACGTCGGCGATGACGGGCGCCATCACCCATGGCAGCGCCGCGCTCATGGTGCCGATCACGGCCGCGCCCGCGACCGGGCCCATGAACGAGCCGACGCCGCCGACCATGACCGCGACGAAGCCCTGGATGAGGAAGCGGATGCCGAGATCGGCGAACAGGCTGAACACCGGCACCACCAGCGCGCCGGCAAGGCCGGCGAGTGCGGCACCGAAGGCAAAGGTCGCACCATAGATCTTGGCGGTGGAGATCCCCGAGGCTCGCGCCAGCGCCGGATTTTCCAGCGTTGCCCGCACCCGCAGGCCGAAGCTCGTGCGCGACAGCAGCAAGTAACAGCCGATCATGACGGCGACCGTGACCACCACGATCACGAAGCGCCAGGCCGAGATGTGCACGCTGCCGAGATCGATCGAGCCGCCGATCGGCTCCGGCACGGAGAGATACAACCCGCCGATCAGGCCGCGCACGATTTCCCGAATGATCAGACTCAGCGCATAGGTGCCGAGCATCGCCACGATCGGCGCAGCATAGAAGCGCCGGATGATCAGCGCCTCCAGGACGAAGCCGAGCCCCCCGACCAGGAACGGCGCCGCCGCCATCCCGATCCACACCGGCATGCCGTGCGAATGGGCGAGGTAGGTGATATACGCGCCCAGCAGCACGAATTCGCCCTGGGCGAAGTTGAAGATGCCCATCATGCTGGCGATGATGCCGAGGCCCAGCACCACCAGCACGATGATCGCGGCAAAGCTCAGGATCTCGAAGCCGGCGACGAACGAACTAGCCATGGCTTACGGTCCATTCCGGCGGCAACGGCGGCTCCCTCACATCTTCTTCCAATCGCCGGCCTGCTCGAAGGCGTGCGCGGCGCGATAGATCGTCGTCTCTGCAAAATGCTTGCCGACCAGCATCAGGCCGACCGGCAGCCCATCGACCATGCCGCAGGGCAGCGACATCGCGGGATGATGGCTGATGTCGAACGGGGCGGTGTTGGTAATCATTTCGAGCGCGCGCGCGACATAGTCCTCGCGGCTTGCGGTCGGCTCCGGCAGCGGCGTCGCCTTCATCGGCGTGGTCGGCAGCAGCAGGAGATCGTACTTGGACAGCGCGTGGTCATAGGCGGCGGTCAGCCGCCGCGAGATGTTCTGCGCCTTGCCGTAGAAGCGGGGCCCGTAGATGTTGTTGATGTAGGTGCCGAACAGCAGGAACAGCTTGGTGGTTTCCGACAGCGCGTCGGCCTGGCGGCGCCAGCCGCGATGGAAATCCATCAAGGATGTCGAGTACAGGTCGGGCCGGCTCAGGCCGTAGCCGTCGCCGACCATCATGGTCTGGGTCATGCCCTCCACGCCGATCGGGGTCCAGATCGCCGGCCCCATCAGGTGCATCGGGATCGAGATCTCTTCCACGATCGCGCCGAGGCTGGCGAAGCGCTTGGCGGCTTCCTTGACGCTCTCATTGACCGCAGCTTCCGCGCCGGGCTGCTCGAAGCCCTCCTTCAAGATGGCGATCTTCATGCCCTTCACGCCGGCACCGAGCGCCTTGGTGTATTCCTCGACCTTCGGGGCCTTGATGCGCGGATCATAGCCGTCGTCGCCCGCGACGACCTCCAGCAGCAGCGCGTTGTCCTCGACCGTCGCCGTCATCGGCCCGGTGTGATCGACGAAGATCTCGATCGGCATGATGCCCGTATACGGGACGAGGCCCCAGGTCGGCTTCAGGCCGTAGATGCCGCAGAACGAGGCCGGCATGCGGATCGAGCCGCCCTGGTCGCCACCCATCGCCATGTCGACCTCGCCGAGCGAGACCACGACGCCAGCGCCCGATGAGGAACCGCCGGCCGAATAGCCCATCTTGTGCGGGTTGTGCACCGGGCCCGTCGCGCCGGTGTGGCTGCCGCCCGACATGCAGAAGGATTCGCAGTGCACCTTGCCGGCGATCTCGCCGCCGGCATCCAGGATGCGCGTCACGACCGTGGCGTCGAAGTCGGGCATATAGCCCTCCAGCGTCGCCGAGCCGTTCATCATGGGAACGCCGGCGAGCATGATGTTGTCCTTCAGCGCGACGGTCTTGCCCTTGAGCTTGCCGGACGCGGCCCCTTTCACGGTCGCCTTGCGATACCAGGCGTTGCGCGGATTCTCCGAAGGCTGCGGGCGATAGCCGGGTGTGCGCGGATATTTCACCTCCGGGACCTCGTCCGGCAGCGCCGCCACCAGATTATAGGCCTCGACCGATCCCTGCATCAGGCCGCGGAACGAGGCGACATCCTCATCCGTTAGCGACAGGCCACATTGCGTGGCGACGTCTTGGAGTTGGCTGGGAGTGGGAAGCACGACCGACACGGCGCTCTCCTGGGTGCTGTTTTGTTGCGCGATACGTTTCTTGCACGCAGCCAAGCCCGGGCAGGCTCGGCAACGCGTCGGAATTACTAGAACCTGAAATATTTTCCTTTTCAATAATTATTTTATGCCGCGGCCGGCTTGAGCTTCGGGATCGCGACAAGCGTCAGCGACGCCGTCGCCCTTCGGGCTATGGCGGACAAGTCACTCCGCCCGCGATGACGATCCCTTTAGCTTTCCGGCAAACTCAGAACGTCCTGATGACGCTGAAGTCGAGGCCGTCTGCTTGGCAAAGATACATCGGCATCTCGGCCCGGCCGTTGCGAATCGTGACAGGCCCGCGCGCGCCGGCATAGACGAGGTTGCGGCCGGCCGCCTGGAGCGGCCGCAGCGCCAGCGAGCCGGCGCGCTGAGCAGCCGCCTGCAGGAAGCGCAAGCCTTCGTAGTTGGACTGCCCGACCGAGCCGACCGGCGGGGCATGGACCCCGAACATGCCGGTATAGCGGCTCATGAACTCGTCGTTGGCCCTGGAGCCGACGCAGTTGAAATAGCCGGAGGCGCAGAACAGGTTCTCGGTGTTGTCAGCGCCGATGCCGAGCAGCACCGTCTCGTCCATCGCACCGGCCAGCCGCAACGTGGTTGCGGCAAGGCCGGCCTCCGCAAAAGCCCGATTGAAGGTGATGCTATCGGTGCCGATCAGAGAGATCAGCACGACGTCGGGCTGCGCGGCGCGAATCCGCGCCAGATGTGCTTCGTGATTGTCCTCGCCGACCGGCACAAACTCCTCGCCCACGATCTGACCACCGGCTTCCGCGATATAGGTCTTGATCGACCGGTGCGATTGCCAGGGCCAGACATAGTCGCTGCCGATCAGGTACCAGCGCAGCGCCTTCCTGGTGTCGGCAAGCCAGTGGATCGCAGGCCGGGTCTGACTGCGTGGGACTTCGCCGATCGCCATCACGCCGGGCGTGCGCTCACCGCCCTCATAGACCGGCGTATAGATATAGGGCACGCGGCCGCGGGTGACCTTGCGGAGCGCCACCCTGACCGCGCTGATATGCGAGCCCATGATGATGTCGACTTCATCGAACTCGACCGCGTCGCGGGCGCGCTGCACGACATCCTCGATCGCCCCACCGGAGTCATACATCGCAAGTTCGAGCTCGCGCCCGAGAATGCCGCCGCGCGCATTGATCTCGGCGACTGCCAGCAGCGCACTGTTGACCGATGACGGCCCCCAAATTCCCGGCGAGCCGGAAAAAGTCAGGAAGTTGCCGATCCGCAGTTTGTTGCGGGCGCCGCCCCGCTCGAACCGGTCGCGATCCAACGGAGACAAGCGCGGCACGCCGGACGGCGCGGGCGAGCCCCTGAACAGCAGATGCGGCGGGACGTTGACATGAGCTGAGACAGGGACTGTCGAAAGCACACTCACTCCTTGGCCGTCATGCGTGGCCATCATGCACGGGCCGGCACCTTTGCCGACGATTGAAGCCAGTAATTATTGAAGCCAGTAATTTGAGCACCCGCGCCCACAAATATCCTATTTGAAAATATTGAAAGTTCAAGAATTGGCATGCATATAGAAACGGCAGCAACTGCCGGACATTCATTCAATTCCGCTGACCAGTGAAGTTCCACCGTGGCCAAACCGCCCAGCGCTGACGCGCCCCTCACCGACCATCTCGCTTATCTGCTCGCGCAGGCCAGCCGGGAGATCAACCGGCAGCTGGAAACGCGCCTCAGCACCGAGGGCGTGCCGGTGGAGCAATGGCGCATCCTGAAGGTGCTGTCCGACGGCGAGGGGCACTCGATGGGCGAGCTCGCGGACGCGGTCCTGCTCAATCATCCGACCCTCACCAAGATGGTCGACCGCATGGTATCGGACTCGCTGGTCTATCGCCGGCAGGATGCGGAGGATCGCCGCAAGGTGCTGATGTTCATCTCCGACCGTGGCAAGGCGCTGTGCAAGCGCCTCAACTCGCTCGCGGTGAGCCAGGAGGCCCACATCGTGGAGAACTACGGCGGCAAGGCCACCGGCGAACTGAAGCGGCTCTTGGAGAATCTGATCGACGCGGCGAGCTGACGATCGGTCCCCGATAGGACGGTGTCGTCCCGGCGCACGCCGGGACCCAAACGCCGCAGCAGTCGTTTTTGGCAGGCTTCGAGTAACAATTATCGCAACACAGGCGGCGGTGGTTATGGGTCCCGGCATGCGCCGGGACGACGGCGATCATGTCGCTCAATCTGCGGCAAATCGAACGCGGCTCAAACCGGCGATGGACGCCAGCCGAATCCTCCATCATTGTTGACGTGATCGGTCGCGACGAACGGGCCAAAGAGCCCGCGCGCGACCGGCGGGCGACCTCCTCTCGCGGAGGCCGGCCGGGAAGGAACGTCACCGGGAGGATCAAGGCCATGACAGGCATCCACCTGCTCGATCGCATGATCGGCAGCGATTATCCGAACTTCGCCACTGCGGCGGATATCCGCGCTTTCGAACAAGTCCCTTACGCCGAGCGCATTGCAGCGCAGAGCACGTTCGACGCGATCAAATGCGGTGCGGCCGCCAACCTCGACGCACCGGCGATCCAGTTTCTTGCCAACGCCGATCCCGCAGACACGCCGCTGGTCGTGACCTATCGCGACCTCGTGGCCAAGGTCACGCAGGCCGCCAACATGTTTCACGCGCTCGGTGTCGGCCCTGGCGACGTCGTCAGCTTCATGCTGCCGCTGCTGCCGGAGGCCTTCATCACGCTGTTCGGCGCCGAGGCCGCCGGGATCGCCAACCCGGTCAATCCGCTGCTGGAGCCGCACCAGATCGCCGAGATCCTCGACGCCGCACGGACCAAAGTGCTGGTGGCGCTCGGCCCCGTGCCCGGCACCGACATCTGGCAGAAGGTCGAGAAGGTGCGCGGCGGCCTGAAGCATCTCAAGGCGATCGTACAGGTGCATGGCGGCGGCGACCCCGGCAACGGCATTTTCGCCTTCAACGACCTGATCACGCCGCAGCCGGCCGATCGCCTGGTGAGCGGCCGTCAGATCGCAGCCAGCGACACCGCCGCCTATTTCCATACGGGCGGCACCACGGGCACGCCCAAGCTGGTGCGGCACAGCCACGGCAATCAGGTCTACCAGGCCTGGGCCGTGAACCTGCTTCTGAAGACGAGGCCCGGCGCCACGCTGCTGTTCGGCATGCCGCTCTTCCATGTCGGGGGATCGCTGACCCAGGCGCTGCCGACCTTCAGCGCCGGCGGCTCGCTCGTGGTGCTGTCGCCTTCCGGATGGCGCAATCCGGCCGCCGTCCGCAACATCTGGGGCCTGGTCGAACGCTTCAGGCCTGAGACGCTGTCGAGCGTGCCGACCGTGCTGGCGGCGACGCTCGCAATCCCGCAGGGCAATGCCGACATATCGAGCCTGCGCTATGCCGCCGGCGGCGGCTCGGCGATTCCGGTCGCCGTCGGCCAGGCCATCCAGGACAAGCTCAAGCTGCCGGTGGTGGAGGTCTACGGCATGACCGAGACCTCGAGCGTGCACACCATGGCCTATCCCGACCGGCCGATCCGGCTCGGCTCGGTGGGCCTGCCGCTGCCTTACGCGCGCGTACGGATCGTCAAGCTCGATGCGAGCGGCGCCTATGAGCGCGATTGCGCCGCGGACGAGATCGGCGTCGTCACCATGGCCGGCCCCGGCGTGTTCTCGGGCTATCTCGACGATGCTCACAACAAAGGCGCGTTCGTCGAGGGCCATTGGGTGAACTCCGGCGATCTCGGCCGGCTCGACCAGGACGGCTTCCTCTGGATCACCGGCCGCGCCAAGGATCTGGTGATCCGCGGCGGCCACAACATCGATCCCGCGCCGATCGAGGACATCCTGTTCCAGCATCCGGCGGTCGGCTTCGCCGCCGTGGTCGGACAACCCGACGCTTACGCCGGCGAGTTGCCGGTCGGCTATGTGCAGCTCAAGGCGGGCGCGTCCGTGCAGCCGGGCGAGCTCGAGGACTGGGTACGCGCACGCACGCCCGAGCGGGCGGCCGTCCCCGTGCAGGTCATCCCGATCGACCCGATGCCGCTCACCGGCGTCGGCAAGGTGTTCAAGCCGCAGCTGCGCTGGGACGCGGCGAGCCGCGTCTTCACCAAGGCGCTGTCGCAGCTGACCGGTCGCGGCATCGATTGCACCGTGAAGGTCGGCCCGCACGGCAGCCATGGCAGCCTCGCGACGGTGACGTTGCGGAATGTGCCGGCGGACGCGCGCGAGGCGATCGAGAACGAGGTGCACACGCTGCTGGCGCCGTTCGTGATGCGGCACGAGGTGGTGCAGGAGTGATTTTTGGTTTCGAATGAAGCCGCCGTCTCGACGTTTGATCGAGACGGAGATGGTCTGGTACAACGCCTGCGTGTTTCGTTGCGTTTGCAGGGCCGGGGCAGATGAACCATACGGATATCGCCATTGCGGTCGAAGACGCCAAGCAAGCTGACATAGCCGGCCTCATCGCAGAGGCCGACGCATATTTGCGGACGCTCTACCCTGATAAAAGCAATCATCCCATCGACGCCAACGCGCTCTCGGCACCCGGAGTCGTCTTTTTTGCCGCCCGTCGCGAGCGAACGCTGCTGGGCTCGATCGCCCTTCGGCTCCTCGTTCCAGGACATGGCGAGATCAAGCGATTATTCGTGCGCGAAGCTGCCCGGGGCTGTGGCCTCGGACGCAAGCTCCTCGTGACATTGGAACGCGAGGCCAAGGCTCGCGGGATCGAGCGCGTCAGCCTAGAAACGGGGATCAGCCAGCCGCAGGCAATCCAGCTCTATCGCAGCTCCGGCTATCAGGAATGTGGGCCTTTCGGTAGCTACCAACTCGATCCGTTAAGCCTGTTCATGAGCAAACGATTGGCGCCTTGACCGGGGCTGCGCGCGAACGGAGCTTACGCAGAGCAGAGGCCGGATGGCGTCGAAAGATGCGATCCGGGTGAGCGGGTCCAATCCAACAGCAAGAATCCCCGCGCGTCTGCCTCTCACCCCAACCCTCTCCCCGTGAAGGACGGGGAGAGGGAGCGGACCGTCTGTGTGCAACAGCTCGCTTCTGTCGGAGCCGTATCGCGGGGCAAGCGACCGCAGCTAATCCTTCGCCGGAAGGCCCGGCCCAAGCCGTTGAACGCGCAGTACTCCCAGCGGCTTTGCGAACCCCTTGTCTACCGCGACCTTGCGCAGCAAATCCGGCCGGTCGGAGATGATGCCATCGACGCCCATCTCGATCAGGCGCGCGATGTCCTCGGGCTTGTTGACGGTCCAGACCACGACGCGCAGCTTCAGGTCATGTGCCTCGGCCACCAGCGCGGGCGTGACGTCCTGGAAATAGGGCGACCAGACTGCGCCGCCGGCCACCGCAATCGTACGTGGCAGCGAGCCGCCATGGTCGGCTGGATTGAAGCCCGCGGTCCAGCTCGTGGCCGCATCCAACGACACGGTCGGCGCCTTGCCTCGTTGCAGGGTGAGATAGACGGTCGGGATATCAGGCGCGCGCGCTTGTACCAGCAGCAGCGTGCGCCAGTCGAACGACTGGATCATCACGCGGCCGGTGAAGTTCTCTGCCTTCAGCAGGTCGAGCAGCAGCGTGACGAAGCGCTCCGGCTCCGGCGCCTCGGTGGGATGATCCGGATCGAGCTTGGTCTCGATGTTGAGCCGCACCGTGGTGTTGCCGGAGCTGCGGACGAGATCGATGACCTCCTTCAGCGTCGGAATCCGCGGCGGCGGAAAGGCCGGGGCCGCGAGAGCATGCTGCTCCGGAAACTGGTTTGCATAGGCGCTGCCGGGTCGGATCTGGCCAATGTCGTAGGACTGCACCTCGGCCAGCGGCCGCTCGATCAGCAGCGGCCCGGGCGGCGCGACATAATTGCCGTTCGCATCGCGCGCCAAGTCAGGATTGACCCGCCGCTCATGCGAGACCACGAGCACGCCGTCACGGGTGACGCCGACATCGAGCTCGAGCGTATCGACGCCCATCGCCAGCGCGGCGGCGAAGGCCTGCAGCGTGTTTTCCGGAAACAGTCCACGGCCGCCGCGATGGGCCTCGATGTCGAATGCCATGGCCGGGCTTGCGAGCAGAAAAAACGATGCCGCGAGAGGACGAAACCACATGACGTAAGCCTATCATACCGCAGCACGCCGGTCCCCATTTCCCTTGTCTCGCCTACCCTTCTGAATTAGGCCTAAGCTCCAAGACCGGCGCCAATGCCGGCGCCATCCGGAGGGAGCTCGACGCGGTGCAAGGCCGCCTCGCCATAACGCGACGCATCCAGCCTCTTCCAGACCTTCTTTCGAGCTTGCGCGACGGACCATGCCCATGACCGACCTTCCCGTAATCATCGCCGGCGGCGGCATCGGCGGCCTCGCGACCGCGCTCACGCTGCAGCAGATCGGCGTGCCCTGCATTGTCTATGAGGGGGTGCGCGAGATGCGTCCGCTCGGCGTCGGCATCAACCTGCAGCCCAATGCGGTTCGCGAGCTATATGACCTCGGCATCGGCGCGGCCGATCTCGACCGGGTCGGCGTGCCCGCCAAGGAATGGGCGCTGGTCGGGCTGAACGGCAACGACATCTATTCCGAGCCGCGCGGCGTGCTGGCCGGCTACAACTGGCCGCAATATGCCGTGCATCGCGGTCAATTCCATCTGCTGCTCTACCGGACGTTCATCGAGCGGGCCGGGCGCGACGCCGTGCGGCTCGGCAGCCGCGTCCATGCGTACGTGAAGAATGCAGACGGCTCCGTGACCGCTTTGATCGAGCACGCCGATGGCACGACCTCGAAGGCGCGCGGCAGGCTACTGATCGGCGCCGACGGTATCCACTCCGCTGTTAGGTCGCAGATGCATCCGAACCAGCCGCCGATTCATTGGGGCGGCGCGGTGATGTGGCGGGGTGTCACCCGCGCCAAGCCGATCCGTACCGGGGCGTCCTTCGTCGGGCTCGGCACCCATCGGCATCGCGTGGTGATCTATCCGATCTCCCATCCCGACAAGGATGGTCTGGCGCTGATCAACTGGATCGCCGAGGTCACGATGGACAATTCCGAGGGCTGGAAGCAGACCGGCTGGTTCAGGCAAGTCCCGGTCAGCGATTTCGCGCACCACTTCGCCGGCTGGACCTATGACTGGCTCGACGTTCCCGCGCTGATCGCAGGCAGCGATGGCGCCTATGAGAACCCGATGATCGACCGCGATCCGATTCCGACCTGGGTCGACGGTCCGGTGGCGCTGCTCGGCGATGCCGCGCATGCGATGTATCCGACCGGTTCGAACGGCGCGAGCCAGGCCATCGTCGACGCTCGCGTGCTGGGCGTCGCGATGCTGGAGCACGGCGTCACGCCGGCCGCTCTCGTCGCCTACGATGCAAAGCTGTGCGGCCCGATCTCGCAAGTCATCCTGCGCAACCGTGGCGCCGGCCCGTTCGGCTTGCTCAACATGGTCGACGAACGTTGCGGCGGCACGTTCACCAACATCGACGACGTGATCCCGCCGGCCGAGCGCGACGCCTTCATGGCCGGCTACAAGAAGGCCGCGGGCTTTGCGGTCGAGCAACTCAACGCCGCGCCGCGGACGATCGCGGAAGGCGCGAAGGTGCAGGCGAACGCCGCCTGATCCGAACTCGCTGTCGTCCCGGGCAAGCCCAGCGGCGCTGGGCGCCGACCCGGGACCTATACTCACCGTTATCAGTTAGGAAGCACGCTGGAGCGACCAGCGCACCTCACCACATCGCCCTGTGGTTATGGATCCCGGCGTTCGCCGGGATGACGGCGGGAGGCTGGGAGGCAGCTCGGCCAACAACGTCATCGCGAGCGGAGCGACGCAGTCCAGGGACGAGGACGCGACTCTGGATTTCATCGCTACGTTTGCGATGAGGGCTGAGAATCCGCCCTCAAACGTTACGCGTACCGGCCGTGGCAGTGCTTGTACTTCTTCCCGGAGCCGCACGGGCAGTCCTCGTTGCGGCCGACCTTGCCCCAGGTCTCGGGATTTTTCGGGTCACGCGCCTCGGCGACGGCGGCGTTGGCGGCCGGTGCCAGCGAGACATTGGCGAACGCCATCTCATCCTCGCCGGTGTTCGGATCGGCATGGTGCACCTGCATCGGCGGCAGCATCTGCTGCTGCTCTTCCGGCGGCACGATCTCGACCCGCATCAGCTGCGCCGTGACGGCCTCGCGCAGGTGAGCGACCATGGCCTCGAACAGCGTGAAGGCTTCCGACTTGTACTCCTGCAGCGGATCGCGCTGGCCGTAGCCGCGCAGGCCGATCACCTGGCGCAAATGGTCCAGCATGATCAGGTGCTCGCGCCAGAGATGGTCCAGCGTCTGCAAGAGGATCGTCTTCTCGACGTAGCGCATCACGTCGGGGCCCCATTGCGCCACCTTGGCCGCCATCCGCTCGTCGACATGCTTCTCGATGCGATTGAGCAGCTCCTCCTCGGCGATGCCTTCCTCCTTGGCCCATTCGTCGACCGGCAGATCGACATCGAGCACGCGTTTGAGCTCTTCCTTCAGACCGGCAACGTCCCACTGCTCGGCATAGGCATGCTCGGGAACGTGCTTGGCGACGAGATCGTCGATGAAGGCGTGACGCATGTCGGCGACGGTCTCGGCGACGCTGTCGTCCTTCATCAGCTCGACGCGCTGATCGAAGATCACCTTGCGCTGGTCGTTCTGGACGTTGTCGAACTTCAGGAGATTCTTACGAATATCGAAGTTGCGCGCCTCGACTTTCTGCTGCGCCTTCTCCAACGCCTTGTTGATCCAGGGATGGATGATGGCCTCGCCCTCTTTCAGGCCGAGCCGGGTCAGCATGCTGTCGAGCCGGTCGGAGCCGAAGATCCGCATCAGATCGTCTTCCAGCGACAGGAAGAACTTGGAGCGGCCGGGATCGCCCTGACGACCGGAGCGGCCACGCAGCTGGTTGTCGATGCGGCGGGACTCGTGGCGTTCCGAACCGATGATATAGAGCCCGCCCGGCTTCTGCACCGTCTTGGCGGCCTTCGAACCCTTCGCAGGCTCGACCTCGACGGTCTCCTCCGCCTTCAAGACGATCTCGCGGAAGCGCTCGACATCGGCCTTGATCTGCTCGATCTTCTTGGCCTTCTCGGCCTCGTCGGTGATGCCCGCCGTCTCGAGTTGCATGCGCATGTCGAGCGAGCCGCCGAGCTTGATGTCGGTGCCGCGGCCGGCCATGTTGGTCGCGATCGTGATCGCGCCGGGAACGCCGGCTTCCGCGACGATATAGGCTTCCTGCTCGTGGAAGCGCGCGTTCAGCACCGCGAACAGCTTGGCGGGCTTGCCGGCGCGGGCGGCCGCGTAGAGCTTGTCGAGCGCGCGTTCGCTGCCGAAATCGATCTGCTTGTAGCCGTGCTGCTTGAGATAGGCGGCCAGCACTTCCGACTTCTCGATCGACGCCGTGCCGACCAGCACCGGCTGCAGCCGCGCATTGGCGCGTTCGATCTCGGCCAGGATCGCGGCGTATTTCTCCTGCTGGGTGCGATAGACCTCGTCGTCCTCGTCGAGGCGGGCCACCGGCAGGTTGGTCGGGATCTCCACCACCTCGAGCTTGTAGATGTCGAACAGCTCGTCGGCCTCGGTCGCGGCCGTGCCGGTCATGCCGGCGAGCTTGTCGTACATGCGGAAGTAGTTCTGGAAGGTGATCGAGGCGAGCGTCTGGTTTTCCGGCTGGACCGGCTGGTGCTCCTTGGCCTCCAGGGCCTGGTGCAGGCCTTCCGAATAGCGGCGGCCGGGCATCATGCGTCCGGTGAATTCGTCGATGATGACGACCTCGCCGTCGCGGACGATGTAATCCTTGTCGCGGGTGAACAAGGTATGCGCGCGGAGCGCCTGGTTGATGTGGTGCACGACGGAGACGTTCTCGACGTCGTAGAGCGACTCGCCCTTCAGGAGCCCGGCATCGCGCAGCAGGGTCTCGATCTTCTCCATGCCGGCTTCGGTGAGCGTCACCGTGCGCTGCTTCTCGTCGACCTCGTAGTCGGTCTTGTCGAGTCGCGGCACGAAAGTGTCGATGGTGTTGTAGAAGTCGGAGCGGTCATCGAGCGGACCGGAGATGATCAGCGGGGTGCGCGCCTCGTCGATCAGGATGGAGTCGACCTCGTCGACGATCGCGAAATAATGCCCGCGCTGGACCATGTCCTCCAGCCGGTACTTCATGTTGTCGCGGAGATAGTCGAAACCGTATTCGTTGTTGGTACCGTAGGTGATGTCGCAGGCATAGGCGGCCTTGCGTTCGGCATCGTCGAGGCCGTGGACGATGACACCCGTGGTCAGGCCGAGGAAGCCGTAGATCTGGCTCATCCAGCCGGCGTCGCGGCGGGCGAGGTAGTCGTTGACGGTCACTACATGCACGCCCTTGCCGGCGAGCGCATTGAGATAGACCGCGAGCGTCGCGACCAGGGTCTTGCCTTCGCCGGTCTTCATCTCGGCGATGTCGCCCTCGTGCAGCACCATGCCGCCGATCAGCTGCACGTCGAAATGGCGCTGGCCGAGTGTGCGCTTGGCGGCCTCGCGCACGGTCGCGAAGGCCGGCACCAGGATGTCGTCGAGCGTCTTGCCCTCGGCGAGTTGCTTTCGGAACTCCTCGGTCCTGGCTTTCAGGGCCTCGTCCGACAGCGCGGCCACCTCCGGCTCGAGCGCGTTGATCGCGTTGACACGCGCCTGGTACCCCTTGACCCGTCGGTCGTTGGCGGAGCCGAAAAACTTGCGGGCGAGCGCGCCGATCATGCGAAAATCCTGCCTATGTGGGTCTGCGTTGCAGCCGTAGAGGGTCTATCCGGTTCGCCCCGGTCCCATGATGACGCACCGCAGCACCAGCAGACCGGCTCAAGGTTGGGAGCTCGCGCAGTACCGCCAGATGCGTGGGATGTGAGCAAACCAAGGTCCAACGGCCAAAAACGCAGTAAAATAAGCGCTATCGCCCTTGAAGCGATCGGCCAGAGATATGGCTGGGGGGCATGCTTGTCAACGGCGCGCCGCGCCTGCCAAATCGGCCCTGACCTGTCGCGAATTTCACGAAATTGACAGACTTTTCGCGTTGCCAAGGCCGCGCGATTGGGCGAGTGTCCCGCCGCTTTGAGGTCCCTCTCGCGCCCTCACTTCAAGAAGGATTTTCCATGACCACCTCGTTCCCGGTTACGAAAACCGGCCTGCGCTTCGGCCTCGCGACCGCGCTGGCCGGCAGTCTCGCGCTGACCCTGATCGCGGGCCCCGTGCGCGCCGCGGAGGACCCGAACCCCGTGCTCGCCAAGGTGAACGGCGTTGAAATCCGCAAGAGCGACGTGGCGCTCGCCGAGGAGGAGCTGGGGCCGAGCCTGGCACAGATGGATCCGGCCAGCCGGGACGACAATGTGCTGTCGTTCCTGATCGACATGAAGCTCGTCGCGAAGGCGGCCGAGGACAAGAAGATCGCCGACACCGAGGATTTCAAGAAGCGCCTCGGCTTCACCCGCAACCGCCTGTTGATGGACAGCCTGCTCGCCAGCGAGGGCAAGGCCGCGACCACCGACGATGCGATGAAGAAGGTCTATGACGAGGCCTCCAAGCAGATCGGCGGCGAGCAGGAGGTGCATGCCCGGCATATCCTGGTCGAGACCGAGGACGAAGCCAAGGCCGTGAAGGCTGAGCTCGACAAGGGTGCCGACTTCGCCGAACTCGCGAAGAAGAAGTCCAAGGACCCCGGCGCCTCCGACGGCGGCGATCTCGGCTTCTTCACCAAGGAGCAGATGGTCCCGGAATTCGCCAAGGTCGCCTTCGCGCTGGAGCCGGGCAAGATCTCCGATCCGGTGAAGACCCAGTTCGGCTGGCACATCATCAAGGTTGAAGAGAAGCGCAACCGCAAGCCGCCGGAGTTCGACCAGGTCAAGAGCCAGATCGAGACCTATGTCACCCGCAAGGCGCAGGCCGACTACGTCGCCAAGCTGCGCGCCGACGCCAAGATCGAGCGCACCGACAAGCCGGCGGATGCGGCCGCCAAGCCGGATGCCGCGAAGCCGGCGGATGCAAGCAAGCCGGCCGATCCGGCCAAGAAGTAAAACGAGGGACGCCATACGCGTCATCCGCTCGTCATAATCAGTATCGCCCCGGCCTTGCGCCGGGGCTTTTTTTTGGCGACGCCCGTCCGCGGGGGCACAGGACGTCTCCGCATCAACGGTGTCGTCCCGGCGCCGGGACCCAGATCGCGTGATGCTCGATGCGGGCACGCGGCAAGTACCGGGCACGTCAGCAACTCAGGTGGTTATGGGTCCCCGCGTTCGCGCGGACGACAGCGGAGTACGGCGCACTCACTCTCCCACCCTGGCATCGAAAGTGATACAGAGCGGCTCCCGCCAATCCTGCCGCCGGAAGCCCGATGTCCTCAGCCGTTTCTCCGCTCGCCCCGACCGACGTTCCCGACATGCCCGCTGTTGCGGGCGTCAAGCTCGCCACCGCGGCCGCCGGCATCCGCTACAAGAACCGCACCGACGTCCTGTTGGCCCTGCTCGACCCTGGCACAACCGTTGCCGGCGTGTTCACGCTGTCCAAATGTCCCTCGGCGCCGGTGGAATGGTGCCGTGCCAAGCTCAAGGGCGGCAAGGCCCGCGCGCTCGTGGTCAATTCCGGCAATGCCAACGCCTTCACTGGCAAGACCGGCCGGCAATCGACTGCACTGACCGCCTCGATCGCTGCCAAGGCCGTCGGCTGCAAGCAGGACGAGATCTTCCTGGCCTCGACCGGCGTGATCGGCGAGCCACTCGACGCCACCAAATTCGACGGCGTGCTGCAGGGCTTGGCCGGCACCGCCATACCCGAGGACTGGATGGGCGCGGCGCAAGCCATCATGACCACCGACACCTTCCCGAAAGTCGCGACCGCGACCGTGAAGCTCGGCAAGGCCAAGGTGACGATCAACGGCATGGCCAAGGGCGCCGGCATGATCGCGCCCGACATGGCGACCATGCTGTCCTTCATCTTCACCGACGCACCGATCTCCGCCCCGGCGCTGCAGGCGCTGCTCAAGGCCGGCGTGGAGGACACCTTCAACGCGGTGACGATCGACGGCGACACCTCGACCTCCGACACCCTGCTCGCCTTTGCCACCGGTGCGGCGGCCGCCAATGGCGCGCCGAAGATCAGCCGGGCCAGCGATCCCAGGCTTAAGGCCTTCGTCAAGGCCTTCAACGCCGTGCTGGCCAACCTGGCCGAGCAGGTGGCCCGCGATGGCGAAGGCGCACGCAAGCTGGTCGAGATCATCGTCGAGGGCGCCAAGAGCAAGCCGTCGGCGCGCAAGATCGCGATGTCGATCGCCAATTCGCCGCTGGTGAAGACCGCGATCGCCGGCGAGGACGCCAATTGGGGCCGCGTGGTGATGGCTGTCGGCAAGGCCGGCGAGCCGGCCGATCGCGACAAGCTCTCGATCTCGTTCAACGGCATCCGCGTCGCCAACAAGGGAGCGCGCGATCCGTCCTATGACGAGACGGAAGTCTCGGAGGCGATGAAGGCGCAGACCATCCAGATCAAGGTCGCGCTCGGCCTTGGCAAGGGCCGCGACCGCGTGCTGACCTGCGACCTCACCAAGGACTATGTCGCGATCAACGGCGATTACAGGTCGTAGCCGCTCAGAGCCGCCCTGCGACCTTGACCGTGAGATTGACGGTGCGCGTGACCGGGTGATTAAGCATGTCCTGCCCCTCGCGCGCATAGACGAGATGATCCTCGCCGACGAAGCCGGGCCGAGACACGTACACGATCCGGTTGCCACTGATCGAGACGGCGCCGTTGCTCGGCGGGGAAACCAGCCGCGTGCCAAAAGTCGGTCCCATTGAACGCGTCAGAATGATGCTGCAGCGCTTGCCGGTGACCGCGAACATTGTTCCTTCGACAGTCTGATTGTTAAGGGTCCTGATGAAAGGAACACTGCAGGTCCCCGCGGAGGCCTGGGTGCTGAGCACCAAAGCCACCATCCACGCAAATCCTATTGTCCTGATCATGCCTGTCCCGCCCGATGATTGCGACGACAACTGGAGCGCGAATAGAGCTGAGGCGGAGTTATAAATCAATGCCTCCATGCAGCTGCAGAGCCCGAGCAGACTTCAACCGCTGATGCGCGCGTCGGCGACCGCCTTCTTGAACAGCGCGTTCATCGCGTCCGCGATCCCCTGCGTCGGCGAGACCTCGAAGTAGAAGCCGTCCGAGGCGCAGGCCTGCATGTTCTGCGCGATCTCGCTGTTCGGTGATGGACCGAACGGTCCCTTGTTGAAGGGATCGATCCAGGCCATGTACCAGCTGTTGGTCGGCAGCTGCAGATAGGTGGTGTAGAGCACGGCGATCTTGATGCCGCGGTCCTTGAGCGTCTTGCAGAGCGCGGGATTGATCGGCGACTGGCAGCGCGGCGAAATATTGCCGAAGGTCGTGTTCTTCATCGGCTTCAGGCAGCCGGTGTTGCTCTCGTCCGCCACACCGTCGGAGACGAAGAACAGATATTTAAGCGGCGAGCCGGCGCTGCCGTCGCCCGGGTTCGGGATCTGGTTGTTGATCGCGGGAAAGATGGTGCTGAACTGGGTGTCCTTGTCGGCGGTGTAGGCGTCGTTGTTGCCGTAGACCCCCATCAGGTCGATGTTTCCGGCCGCCGTCTTGGCGCTCGACAGGCTCGATGACAGGCTGAACAGCGCCCGCAGGCCGATCGTCTTCGACGCTGCGCCGAAATCGTAGATCGCCATCCGGAACTGGTTTTGATAGGTCTGGGTCTGCGCCGCCGTATCCATCAGTTGCTGGGTGGCGCTGCGCAACACGTCGATCCGCGTGGTCACACCGAGCGACTTGGCGAGATTGTAGTAATTCTTTGACGTGTTGTAGTCGTGGCAGGCGAAAGCACACTTGTCCGGCGTGTTGCTGACCATCTTGGTCACGTCGGCCGGCGTCGCCGCCACGCCCATCGACGGCGAGTTGTCCAGGAGCAGATAGAAATCGATATATTTCGGCATCGTCGCCGTGGCCGTCGAGGAGCCGTTCATGGTCATCGACTTGATCCCGACCACGTTCATGAACATGGTCGGCATGGTCGCCGTGTAAGACACGGTGGCGGTGACCACCGAACCCTTCTTCTCCACCAGCGGCGTCAGGCTGGTCAGCGTGTAGCCGGTGCTGCCGGCGATATTGCCGTTGAAGATGTTCTTTGCATCGGTATTGCCCACGTCGATCGTGCCATCCGAAGTCATCGAGCCCGCAGCAGCGAAGGCCGGCGACGTCCTGGACACGGCACCGACCGAGGCAGCGTCGACTGCGGCCTGCAGCTTGGCCCGGACCTGGTTGTGACGGCTATAGTCGACAGCGCAGCCGACCGCCGAGATCACCGGCACGCAGACGATGGCGAAGGTGACCGCAATATTGGCCTTGGTGTCGCGGCGAAATCGCGTGAATAAACTGGACAAAGAACTCATGGGACAATGCCTGACGAACGTGCGCCTGTAACGGCCAAGTCCCGTAGAATTGCGCGAAAACAGATTAAACTTGGCTTATTTCGATCGTAGAAATCGGCCCCTTCCAAGGTCGGAATCCGAAGTTCGCTCCATTTCGTAAGCGGCCTCGTCGGCGAACGTCGAATTCGGACCCTCGTGCAGCATCTGCAGCAGGCAGCTGGCGAACTTCGAATTCACTGGTTAAAGAACGGTAACCGCTGCGGCGTGGCTGCAGCCTGTAGACATCGAACCGCGAAGAGCGAACAGCATCGAACATGGCCGAATTCAAACTCACGCTCGTCGTCGCCTGCGCCCTGATCGATGCCGACAAGCGCGTGCTGCTGGCGCAGCGTCCGCCCGGCAAGACGCTGGCAGGCCTCTGGGAATTCCCGGGCGGCAAGGTCGAACCCGGCGAACGGCCGGAAACGAGCCTGATCCGCGAGCTGCATGAGGAGCTCGGCATCACCGTCAGCGAGCCGTGCCTCGCGCCGCTGACCTTTGCGAGCCACGCTTACGAGAATTTCCACCTCTTGATGCCGCTCTATATCTGCCGGCGCTGGGAAGGACAGGTGGCGGCGCGCGAGGGCCAGACGCTTGCCTGGGTGCGGGCCAACAAACTGCGCGACTATCCGATGCCGCCCGCCGACATTCCGCTGATTCCGCATCTGATCGATCTGTTGATGTGACAGAGCACGGACGGCACCGCATACTCCGTCATCGCCGGGCTTGACCCGGCTATCCACGATGCGGCAGCGGGAAAGACGTGGGATGCCTGCGACGAGCGCGGGCATGACGAGTGACATGCGGACTTAAGCCTTCGTTCCGCGCTTCACCGCGTCCTCAAGCCTGGCTGTCGCCGAGCCGGGCTTCAGCGGCTTCTGCTGGCTCTCATGCGGGGCCCAGCCCGACAGCCAGATGATATCGAAGGTGGCACGGATGCGGCCGTCGGGATCGGCGAACCGCTCGGCGTAGATCTCGGCCATACGGAGCAACGTCGACCGGCGGGTCGGCGTGCGCCGCCGCTCGATCAGGCTGTTGGCGGCGCCCATGCGCCTGATGTCCTGCATCAGGCTGAACGCATTGGCATAGCGCACCACCACGCGATCGACATCGCTGACAGGAAGCGCGAATCCGGTACGCTGCAACAGGCCGCCGATGTCGCGCAGATCGGCGAAGGGCGCCACCCGCGGCGACACCCCGCCCTCGCATTCGGCCTCCGCGGCAGCGAACGCCTGCCGCAGCTCGGTCAGGCTGTCGCCGCCGATCATCGCCGCCAGCAACAGCCCGTCGGGCCGCAAGCTGCGGCGGATCTGCGCCAGCACGCCGGGCAGATCGTTGACGAACTGAAACGCGAGCGCGGACAGCGCCAGATCGAGCGATTGTGGCGCGACGCCCAGTTCCTCCCGCGCGGTCTCCGGCGCGACCACATGCGAGAATTTCGCAAAGCGATCGACGAACGGCGCCCGCAGGCCGCCTGGCGACCAGATGTCGGCAACATCGGCAAAGCTGCGGTTCACAGCCAGCAGCCGGTCGCCCATGTCCTCGACGACGCGGTCCATCAGGAACGTCTCGGGCGCGCGCGCCGCGCGGCGCTGCCGCGCTGCCAGCAGCGCGCGATCGAACAGGATGGGCGCGGAATTGGGATTGGTCGTCATGGCCCGTGGTTACGCCGATCTGAGGGGCCTTAGCAATCCGCCGCTTGAGCCTCTGCTGGAGCGGCGGTACCGTCAACGCATGGACGTCGGCATCGCTCCCCTCCGTTCAGCTGCGACCAGGATGCGCACCGCTTTCGGCGCCATCAACGGCGCTTGCGCTTGTCTCGCCAAGCTCGCGCTCGACATCGCCCTGCCGACGCTGTGCATTTCCTGCCGCGAACCGGTGGATGGCGAGGGCGTCTGCGCCGCCTGCTGGGGCAAATTGTCGTTCATCGAGCGCCCCTATTGTCCGAAGCTCGGCATTCCCTTCGTCTACGATCCCGGCCCGGAGCTGCTGTCGATGGAAGCGATCGCGAGCCCCCCGGCCTATGCGAGGGCACGCGCGGCGGTCCGCTATGACGAGGTGGCCCGCACCCTGGTTCACGCCCTGAAATACCAGGATCGCACCGATCTCGCGCCGGTGATGGGCCGCTGGATGGCGCGGGCCGGCCGCGAGCTGCTCGAGGGCGCCGATGCGCTGGTGCCGGTGCCACTGCATTGGCGGCGCGGCTTTGGCCGCCGCTACAACCAGTCCGGGGCGCTGGCGCGGTCGGTCGCACGCGAGACCGGCGTCAGGCTCCGGAGCGACCTCCTGCGCCGGGTGCGCGCGACCGAGCAGCAGGTCGGGCTGTCGCGCAGCCAGCGCGCCAGCAACGTGCAGGGCGCCTTCCAGGTCGCGCCGGACTGCCTTTCCGATGTGCAGGGGCGCCGGATCGTGCTGGTCGACGATGTCTTGACAACAGGTGCGACGGTCGACGCCTGCGCACGCGCGCTGCTCAGGGCCAAGGCTGCAGAGGTCAGCGTGCTGGTCTTCGCCCGGGTTGTCGATGCGCCGCGAAGTCCCATATAATCCTGCACTTTGGAAAACATTCGAGCGCGAGATGACAGCTGCTATTGAAATCTACACCCGCCCGGGCTGCGGCTATTGTTCCGCAGCCAAGTCGCTGCTTTCTCGCAAGAAGGCCACTTTCACCGAATATGATGCCGGCAAGGACCCGTCGTACCGGCAGCAGATGTATGATCGGGTCGGACCCGGCTCGACCTTTCCGCAGATCTTCATCGGCGAGAGACATATCGGCGGCTGCGACGATCTCTATGCGCTCGATCGGGAGGGCCGGCTCGACGCGATGCTGGCGGGGGAAAAGGCAACATCATGAGCACGGATCGCAGCTTCACGGCCGCCATGGTGCAGATGCGCACCTCCCTCCTGCCTGAGCCGAGCCTCGAGCAGGGCACAAGGCTGATCCGGGAGGCGGTCGCGCAAGGTGCCGACTACGTGCAGACGCCGGAAGTGAGCAACATGATGCAGCTCAACCGGGCGGCGCTGTTCGAGCAATTGAAGAGCGAGGACGAGGATCCCTCGCTGAAGGCATATCGCGCGCTGGCCAAGGAGCTGAAGGTCCATCTGCATATCGGTTCGCTGGCGCTGCGCTTCTCCGAGGACAAGGCGGTCAACCGCTCCTTCCTGATCGGGCCGGAGGGTGACATCCTCGCGAGCTACGACAAGATCCACATGTTCGACATCGATCTGCCGGGCGGCGAGAGCTACCGGGAATCGGCGAACTACCAGCCGGGCGAGACCGCCGTGATCTCGGACCTGCCCTGGGGCCGGATCGGACTGACCATCTGCTACGACGTACGCTTTCCGGCGCTCTATCGGGCGCTGGCCGAGAGCGGCGCCTCGTTCATCAGCGTGCCCTCCGCGTTCACCCGCAAAACCGGCGAAGCGCATTGGCACACGCTGCTGCGGGCACGGGCGATCGAGACCGGCTGCTTCGTGTTCGCGGCCGCCCAATGCGGCCTGCACGAGAACAAGCGCGAGACCTTCGGCCATTCGCTCATCATCGATCCCTGGGGCGAGGTGCTGGCCGAAGGCGGCGTCGAGCCCGGCGTGTTCCTGGCGCGCATCGATCCCTCCCGCGTCGAGACCGCGCGCAAGGCGATCCCCTCCCTGCAGCACGGCCGGCGCTTTAGCGTCGCCGACCCCAAGGCCGGCCCCGACTATCTGCACCTGGTGCGGGGATCGGTATGATCCGCTACGCCCTGCGCTGCGAACGCGACCATGCGTTCGACAGCTGGTTTCAGAGTTCGTCCGCGTACGAATCGCAGGTGAAGCGCAAGCTTGTGGAATGTCCGGTCTGCGGCTCGACCAAGGTCGAGAAGGCGATCATGGCGCCGCGGATCGTCGGCAAGAAGGGACGGGAGGCCAATCTGCCGGTCCCCGCCCCGGCGGCCGAGGTCATTCCGCCCGGACCGACCCCGCTGATGATGGCGCAGGAGCAGGAGCTGCGCGCCAAGCTCAAGGAGCTGCGCGACCACATCGTCAAGCACGCCGACGATGTCGGCGAGCGCTTCCCGACCGAAGCGCGCAAGATGCATTACGGCGAGGCCGAGCACCGGCCGATCTATGGCGAAGCCTCGCTGCAGGAAGCACGCGAGCTGATCGACGAAGGCATCGAGGTGGCGCCGCTGCCGGTTCTGCCGGACGACCGGAATTGACTGGCGTAGCGCATCAGGCGGCGATCAGCATTGCCACGCCGGCAACGATCAGCACGATGCCCGAAACTTCGCGCAATGACACCGGCTGCTTGAACGAATAGTGCGATACGGCCTGCGCGAACAGCACCTCGACCAACGCGAGGGTGCGGACGTTGGCGGCCGCGGTCAGCGCAAAGGCCAGGAACCAGAATTGCGAGGCGAACGCGCCGACGAAGCCGGCCAGCATCGACGGCCGCCACAGCGCGAGGATGCCCCGCAGCACCTCCGGCGCCCGCGCCAGGAGGTAAACGCTCAGGATCAGCGTCTGCACGAACAGGCCGCAGACCAGCGTGTACGACGCGGCCGTCACGAAGGAGACGCCTTCGACCGCGATAATCGCGCCGCGAAAGCCGACCGCCGAAAGGGCAAAGGATGCGGCCGCGACCAGGCCGATGATGGTGGGCTTCCATGCCGCAAACCGCGTCTCGCCGCCCGGCCGCAGCGCTGTGACAACCACGCCGAGGGTCGCGATCCCGATCGCAACCAGCTTGGTGACCGACAGCGGATCGCCCAGGAACACGAACCCGAAAATCGCGGTCTGGATCGCCTCCGTTTTCAAATACGCGGTCGTCACCACGAAGGACCGGTCGGTCATGGCCAGAAGCATCAGGCCGGTACCGAGGATCTGGGTCAGCGCACCCAGGAGCAGCCAGGGCCAGAACGCAGCCGGCGGCCACGGCAGGTGGTCGCCCGAACTCAGCAGCACCGCAGCCAGAAACAACAGCGAGAACGGGAAGCCGAACAGGAAGCGGATGTTGGTGGCGCCCCACGTGCCGAGCTTCGCCGTCAACGACCGCTGCATCGCGTTGCGCGCGACCTGACCGGCGGCGGCGATCAGGGTGAAGGGAATCCAGAGCGAGGTGAGGGAGAGCATAACTGAGAGCCGGCTGAACGCAGCCACCGTGCAAAGCGGAGCTCACGAGGTCAACCGCGGGACGCCGCATGTCTGCATTGCGGCTGATGCCGCAAGCACGCTGTCGTGCAAGCCCCGCTTGCGCAGGGACGATACAGTGTACGAGGCCGCGGCGCCGGAAACCAAAATCAATCTACACCATCTGCTCCGCAACCAGCATGTAGTTGACGTCCATGTCGGACGACAGGCTCCAGCGGTCGGCGAACGGGCTGTAGACCACGCCGCTCTGCTCGGTGACGACCAGCCGCGCGTCGAGCAGATGTTTGGTGAGTTCGTCCGGCGTGATGAACTTGTTCCACTGATGCGTGCCGCGCGGCAGCCAGCGCAGCACATATTCGGCGCCCACGATCGCAAGCGCGAAGCTCTTCCAGTTGCGGTTCAAGGTCGAGACCACCATCATGCCGCCGGGCTTGAGCACCGAGGCGCAGCGCCCGAGAAAAGCGCCGACATCGACGACATGCTCGACCACTTCCATCGCCAGCACGATGTCGAAGCGTTCGCGCGGATCCATCTCTTCGATCGCGGTGTTGCGATAGTCGATCGACAGATGCCCTTTCTCTGCGTGCAGCTTCGCCGCGGCAATGTTGCTCGCGGACGGGTCGACGCCGACCACCTGCGCGCCGAGCCGCGTGAACGGCTCGCACAACAGGCCGGCACCGCAGCCGATGTCGAGCATGCGCAGGCCGGACAGGCAGTTCAGGCTCTTGGCGTTGCGCTCGAACTTCCGGCAGGCGGCGTCGCGGATATAGGCGAGCCGCAGCGGATTGATCTTGTGCAGGGGCGCCATCTTGCCCTTGGGGTCCCACCAGGTCTCCGACAGTTTGGAGAATTTCGCGATCTCGGCCGGATCGACGGTGGACGTCTGGGCGGACGCTGTGGAGGCGGTGTCCTGTGGCATCGACATGAACTCGCCCCTTTAGCGTGCAGTAATCGCGTTGCGGAACGCGAGCGGCTCGGCGATGGTCGCGATCGTCTCCCTGCCCTCGCCGACACCCATGATGGTGACGTCGCCGTAATTGAGGATGCGGCCCATGATGGTCTGATTGACGTCGACGCTCTCCACCTTGTCCAGCGCGATCTCGAAGGTTCGGCGCTTGATGAAGCCGGTCTTGTGCACGACGCGCTTATTGGTCACGTCGGTCTCGGTGGTCATGCGGTGGAACCAGGCCCTGACGGTCCAATACAGCGCGACCACGGCAATGACCGCCGCGGCGGCGAGGCAGATCAAGGACAGGTTGTAGACGGCAGTGCCTTGCGACAGGATCAACAGCGCAAATACAACGATCCAGGCGCCGATGGCAGGCAGATAGAACATCCAATGCGCGTTGGTCGAATACAGCACCTTCTCCCCGGGCTGCAAGATCTCGTCGATATAACGCCCCATTACCTTCGCCTCTACCTCACCTGCGCGGCCCGGGGAAGAGTTGAAAGCCCCGATCCAGGAACCCGCTTGCCCCCGGCCGCGCCGCTCTGTATACGCGCCTTTCGGCTGGCGCGCCTCCGGTTTCGCGCCGGCCCACCAACTTATCCTCCCCGAGGGAATTGAGCGCGCCGTCATGAGCCGCCTCGTGCTGAAATTCGGCGGCACATCCGTCGCCAATATCGACCGTATCCGCAACGTCGCGCGCCATGTGAAGCGCGAGGTCGACGCGGGCCACGAAGTCGCCGTGGTCGTCTCCGCGATGGCCGGCAAGACCAACGAGTTGGTCGCCTGGTGCACCGAGGCCTCGCCGATGCATGATGCGCGCGAATATGACGCCGTGGTGGCGTCGGGCGAGCAGGTGACCTCCGGCCTGCTCGCGATCGTGCTGCAAAGCATGGGTATCCAGGCCCGCTCCTGGCAGGGCTGGCAAATACCTATCAAGACGAGCGATGCCCACGCCTCCGCCCGCATCGTCGATATCGACGGGTCCGAACTGATCCAGCGCTTCAAGGAGCGCAAGGAGGTTGCCGTCATCGCGGGCTTCCAGGGCGTCGACCCGCAGACCAATCGAATCACCACACTCGGCCGCGGCGGCTCCGATACCTCCGCGGTCGCGATCGCGGCCGCGATCAAGGCCGACCGCTGCGACATCTACACCGACGTCGACGGCGTCTACACGACCGACCCACGGGTGGTTCCCAAGGCGAAACGGCTCGGCAAGATCGCCTTCGAGGACATGTTGGAACTGGCCTCGCAGGGCGCCAAGGTGCTGCAGGTACGGTCAGTGGAACTGGGCATGGTGCACAACATGCCGATCTTCGTCCGTTCCAGCTTCGACAAGCCTGAGGATATCGACCCCCACGCCAATCAGCCGCCGGGCACGCTGATCTGCAGCGAGGAGCAAATCATGGAAAATCACGTCGTCACCGGCATCGCCTTCTCCAAGGACGAAGCCCAGATCTCGGTGCGCCAGATCGAGGACAAGCCGGGAATCGCGGCCTCGATCTTCGGGCCCCTCGCCGACGCCAACATCAATGTCGACATGATCGTGCAGAACGTGTCGGAGGACGGCAAGACCACCGACCTCACCTTCACGGTGCCGGCGACCGACTATAATCGCGCGCGTGAGACCATTTCCGCCGCCAAGGACAAGATCGGCTATCACCGGCTCGATACCGCCACCGATGTCGCCAAAGTGTCGGTGATCGGCAGCGGCATGCGCAGCCATGCCGGGGTTGCGGCCCAGGCCTTCGCCGCGCTGGCGGCCCGCAACATCAATATCCGGGCCATCACCACCTCCGAGATCAAGTTCTCGGTCCTGATCGACGCCGCCTATACCGAGCTTGCGGTGCGGACGCTGCATACGCTCTACGGGTTGGACCAGGTCTAGAAGACGCTTCCCTCCGGATCCCGCTGTGCAACAGCAGGACCTGAAAACGTTCTGCGGACGCTCCGAAAGCCGTTGACGCGGCCGGGGCTGGCAGGCGTTTTGCTTGGCAAAACAAGTCCCGATTCGCTATACGGCCATCGCAGAATAATCGCTGCAATTGCGCCCCCGGCGATGGCTGTCCCGATTCGGGCCGGCGCATGGGGCTACGACGGCCTCGCATCAAGAAAGCTGTTGTATTTCGCAAGCTTAGCACCAGATTCGGGCTGACCACCGAACTGGTCCCAAGAAGGGGGATTGTGCCACATGCGAAGCGCGTCGGGAGGGCCCCGCGTCTTACTGAGACGGCTTCGCGAGACCATGGCGGAGCAGGTCTCGGCACAGGAGCGCCTCGACAAGATCGTGGTGCTGATCGCGGCCAATATGGTGGCCGAGGTCTGCTCGGTCTACGTGCTGCGCGTCGACAATACGCTCGAGCTCTACGCCACCGAAGGTCTGAACCGCGACGCGGTGCACATGACGGTGCTGAGCGCGCATGAAGGCCTGGTTGGCCTCGTCGCGAGCGAGGCCACGCCGCTCAATCTGAACGACGCGCAGAGCCATCCGGCGTTCTCCTACCGCCCCGAGACCGGCGAAGAAATCTACCACTCCTTCCTCGGCGTGCCGATCCTGCGCGCCGGCAACACGCTCGGCGTGCTGGTTGTGCAGAACCGCGCCAAGCGCACCTATGTCGAGGAAGAGGTCGAGGCGCTGCAGACCACCGCGATGGTGCTCGCCGAGATGATCGCCTCCGGCGAGCTCGCGGCATTGGCGCAACCCGGCGCCGAGCCGGCGGTCCGCCATTCGATCCACAAAACCGGAACGGTGCTGTCGGACGGCATCGCGCTCGGCCATGTCGTGCTCCATGAACCGCGCGTGGTGGTCAACAACTACATCGCCGAGGACCTGCCGAAGGAGATCAAGCGGCTCGATGCGGCACTGCTCATGCTGCGCGCCGATCTCGACCGCATGCTGGAACGGGGCGACGTCGCCGATGGCGGCGAGCACCGCGACGTGCTCGAAGCTTACCGCATGTTCGCCAATGACCAGGGCTGGTCGCACAAGCTGCACGAGGCAGTGGCAACCGGCTTGACGGCCGAGGCGGCGGTCGAGCGCGTGCAGTCCGACACCCGCGCCCGCATGCTGCGTTCGACCGACCCTTACCTGCGCGAACGGCTGCACGATCTCGAGGACCTCGGCTATCGCCTGTTGCGCCAGCTCGTCGGCCGCGACCACGCGCCCTCGCGCGAGCAATTGCCCGACAACGCGATCCTGATCGCGCGCGCCATGGGTCCGGCCGCGCTGCTCGACTACGATCGCAAACGGCTGCGCGGCCTCGTGCTCGAGGAAGGCACCACCAATTCCCACGTCGCGATCGTGGCGCGCGCGCTGGGCATTCCGGCCGTCGGCGAAGTGCCGAACGCGCCGGGCATCGCCGATCCCGGCGACGCCATCATCGTCGACGGCACATCGGGCTCGATCTATGTGCGGCCGTCGGCCGAGATCGAATCCGCCTATGCGGAACGGGTGCGCTTCCGCGCCCGCCGCCAGGCGCAATATAGCGAGCTGCGCAACAAGCCCTGCGTCACCAAGGATGGCCAGCCGGTCGAATTGATGATCAATGCCGGGCTCGTCATCGACCTGCCGCATATCGAGGACACCGGCAGTGCCGGCATCGGACTGTTCCGAACCGAGCTGCAATTCATGGTCTCGGCGAACCTGCCGCGCTCGAGCGACCAGCTCGCGCTCTACCGCGCCGTGCTCGATGCGGCCGGATCGCGGCCGGTCACATTCCGCACGCTCGATATCGGCGGCGACAAGGCCCTGCCCTATATGGAGACGGTGATCGAGGAGAATCCCGCGCTTGGCTGGCGCGCGATCCGCCTCGGGCTCGACCGTCCAGGACTGTTGCGCGGCCAGATCCGAGCGCTGTTGCGCGCCGGCGGCGGCCGCGCCCTGCGCATCATGTTCCCAATGGTCTCGGAGGTCGCCGAATTCGACGCCGCCAAGGCGATCGTCGAGCGCGAGCTGACCTATTTGCGCCAGCACGGCCATACGCTGCCCGAACGCATCGACGTCGGCACCATGCTCGAGGTGCCGGCGCTGCTCTATCAGCTCGACGAGCTGCTCACCAAGGTCGACTTCATCTCGGTGGGCTCGAACGACCTGTTCCAGTTCCTGTTCGCGGTCGACCGGGGCAACGCCAAAGTCTCCGAACGCTTCGATACGCTGTCAGCGCCGATTCTGCGGGCGCTGCGCGACGTGGTGCGCAAGGCCCAACGCGCCAGGAAATCGGTCTCGCTGTGCGGCGAGATGGCTTCCAGACCGATCGGTGCGCTGGCGCTGATCGCGCTCGGCTATCGCTCGCTATCGCTGTCGGCGACCGCGCATGGCCCGGTGAAGGCGATGCTGCTCGAACTCGATGCCCGCAAGGCCGAGGCCGCGATGGATCAGTTGCTCGCAGAGCCCGCCGGCAGCATCTCGATCCGGCAGAAGCTGGCCGAGTTCGCCGAGGCCGAAGGCCTGGCCTTGTAGCGGCACCGCCGCCGCTCCGCCGCTCATTTGCTCCCGAAAATCGTTTATCCTGAGATTCTGTCATGTCATCGCTTCCCGAAGCCAAACTGGACATCATGCTCGCGCATCACGCCGCGCTGGAAGCGGAGCTGCTCGGCCAGGTCAATTCCGACAAATATGTCCAGATCACCCGCGAGCTCGCCGAGCTCAATCCCGTGATCGAGGCGGTGAAGACCTATCGTGCAGCGGTGAAGGAGCTCGCCGACGCGGAGGCGCTGATCTCAGATCCCGCCACCGACCCGGAGATGCGCGCAATGGCCGAGGCCGAGCGCGAGGAGCTGATCGAGCGCCGCGCCGAGCTCGAGCAGAAGATCCGCGTGGCGCTACTGCCGAAGGACGCGATGGACGATCGCAACGTCGTGCTCGAAATCCGCGCCGGCACCGGCGGCGACGAGGCCTCGTTGTTCGCGGGCGACCTGTTCCGCATGTATGAGCGCTTTGCGGCGTTGCAGGGCTGGAAGGTCGAGGTGATCTCGGCCTCCGAAGGCACCGTTGGCGGCTACAAGGAAATCATCGCCGAGATTCAGGGCCGCGGCGCCTTTGCGAAATTGAAGTTCGAATCCGGCGTGCACCGGGTGCAGCGCGTGCCCGACACCGAAACGCAAGGGCGCATCCACACCTCGGCGGCGACCGTGGCCGTGCTGCCCGAAGTCGAGGATGTCGACGTCGACATCAAGAACGACGATCTGCGCATCGAGACCATGCGCGCGCAAGGCGCCGGCGGCCAGCACGTCAACAAGACCGAATCGGCGATCCGCATCACCCATCTGCCGACAGGAATCGTCGTGATGATGCAGGACAGCCGCTCGCAGCATAAGAACCGGGCCTCGGCGATGAACATCCTGCGCTCGCGCATCTACGACGCCGAGCGACAGAAGGTGGATGCGGCGCGCTCCGCCGACCGCAAGGAGAAGGTTGGCTCCGGCGATCGCTCTGAGCGCATCCGGACTTATAATTTCCCGCAAGGGCGCGTGACCGATCACCGCATCAACCTGACCCTCTACAAGCTGCCGCAGGTGATCGCAGGCGAAGCGCTGGGCGAGCTGATCGACGCGCTGACCACGGAGCATCAGGCGGCGCAGCTGGCTGCGCAGGGCGCAGCGGCGTGACAAGCATCTGCGCTCTGTTCGCCCTGGCGCGACGACGCCGCGGCATTTCAGATGTCGTCCCGGCGCACGCCGGGACCCATAACCACCCGTCTTCGTGGTCGCAGCAGCAGACAACTCCGACCTCTCGTATCGACCAGTCGCGGCGTATGGGTCCCCGCTTTCGCGGGGACGACGTCGAAAACTTTGCAAGAGCTCAGGCCCTCTCGTGAGCGACAGAGCGCCCCCCGTCACCATCGACACCGCCCGCCGCGCGCTCGCGGCGCGCTTCGCCGGCGCCGGGCTGGACTCGCCCGAGCTCGATGCGCGATTGCTGGTCGGTGCGGCGCTGAACCTCGATCTCACGGGCTTGGTCAGCCACGGGCAGCGGCAGCTCACCGCAGATGAAGCTGCGCGAATCGAACGGCTCGCCCAGCGCCGATTGGGCGGCGAGCCGGTCGCGCGCATCCTCGGCACAAAGGAATTCTGGGGCCTACCGCTTCGGCTTTCTGCCGAAACGCTGGTGCCGCGGCCGGACACCGAAACCGTGGTCGAGCTGGCGCTGGAAGCGCTAGGCAGCGACAGAAAAAATCGCCGGCTTTGCGTCGCCGATCTCGGCACCGGTTCGGGCGCGATCCTGCTTGCACTGCTCTCGGAGCTGCCGAACGCCATCGGCATCGGCACCGACCTCAGCCTGGATGCGCTGCTGACGGCACGAGACAACGCGGTGAGACTAGGTCTCGCCGATCGTGCGGGCTTTGTCGCCTGCTCCTACGCCTCGGCGCTGTCGGGATGGTTCGACCTGATCGTGTCGAATCCGCCCTACATCCGCGCCGGTGACATCGCCGGGCTTGCGATCGAAGTGCGCGCGCATGATCCGCTCCGTGCGCTCGACGGCGGCGTCGACGGACTTGACGCCTATCGTGCCTTGATCCCCCAGGCGGCTGGCCTGCTACGGCCGGGAGGAGCTCTGGTGGTCGAGGTCGGCCAGGGCCAAAGCGGGGATGTTGAAGGCTTGATGACAAAGGCGGGCTTGCAGGTTGATTTTCCTGCCACACGAGCCGATCTGGCCGGAATTCCCAGGGCCGTGATCGGCCGAAAAAAGCCCTGACAAGCGCGAATTAACCAGCAAAAACCTCTTGGAATATCGCCTCGGAGCGACTACGTTCCGTTCAGAGCATCGGCGCAGGCCCCCGTAGAGCGGTATCGATTGACCACCGCCACGGATTCACTAGGCGAGCCGCGCCGGGCAATAGGTTCCAAAACGCAGGTCGGTTGAGCACGGTAGCCGTGAAAAAGGCTGTGCTGCTCGCGATTGCAAAGCGAACGAAAGCCTGATTTTGCGCTTGACGTCTTACGCAAAGAAAACGGGGTCTGCCGCAGCTCGGGCTGGGTTCGCAGGCTGAATGACATGGTTCGCCGGCACAGCCGCTGGCGGGTGGGGAACGCGTGTTGAACGCGCATTGTCGAGACATCGGTCGAGATGATCGCTGGTCGAACAATTCGGCTTCCGATCACAGTTATCGATCACGACATGAGTCGGATTGCAACGCAGGTCCGCGGCTGGCACGCGCGGACCGCGCAGGATGGTATTTGCATCACGGTGACAATTCACGGTGGCAGTTCAGTGCTCCTAACACAGGGTTGGAATAAAGGCAGGACATGAGAAACGGTCAAAACAACAAGCGGATGCGCAACCGGAATAACAACAATAATAATAACCGGCGCGGCCAGAACCCGCTGACCCGTGTGTTCGAGTCCAACGGGCCGGACATCAAGATCCGCGGCACGGCCTCCCACGTGGCGGAGAAATACGTTCAGCTTGCCCGCGACGCCCGCTCCTCCGGTGATCCGGTGGCGGCCGAGAATTACTATCAGCACGCCGAGCATTATTTCCGCCTGATCGCCGCGGCCCAGGAGCAGCTCCGCCAGAACCAGCCGCAGCCGCGCCACACCGAAGACCTGACGGTGGACGATCTCGACGACGAGGGCGACGGCTTCTCGAGCTTCGGCCAGGAGCCGGGCTTCGCTCCGGCCCCCCAGCAGCAACCCTTCATGCGTGACCGCGACGGCGGTCAGCGCGATCGCGAGCCGCGCGACAACCAGCCCCATCAGCGCGACCAGCAGCAGCCGCGGGAACAGCGCGAGCATCGTGAACCGCGGGAACATCGCGAGCACCGTGAACCGCGCGAACAGCGCGAGCCGAGGGAGCATCGCGAGCCCAGGGAACACCGGGAACCCCGGGAGTTTCGCGAGCGTCCGCAGCCGCAATATCAACCGCAGCCGCAACCCCAGCCCGTGATCGCCGACAGCGGCGTTGACCGGCTGCCATCCTTCATCACCGGCCCGCAGCCGCAGATCTCGAACGCGCCGACCCCCTTCGAAGGCGGCGAGCGCTACCCGCGCCGGCGCCGCCGCCCGCATGCCCCGCGCCCCGCGGAGACGGCCGCCGCTCCGGCCCCTGCGCCGAGCGAAGATTTCAACCCCGGCGAATAGTCCGGGCAGCGCTTTGCAAAGGCGGGCGGACGACGTGTCCGCCCGCCTTTTTTTGTTGCTGACTTCTTTGTTGCAGACGAAGGCTCAGCAAAGCCGGCCTTCGGCCCTGTCAGCACGAAGTCACGTCCGCATGCTAGCGCTGGACGCATGACGTATCTGCTGCTCGCGATCGCGATTCTGGCCGAGGTCCTGGCCACGACCGCCCTGAAACAGGCGGAGGGCTTCAGCCGGCCGCTCTGGAGCGCACTCACATTGGCGGGCTATGCGGTCGCGTTCTACTGTCTGTCACTCAGCCTCAAGACCATCCCGACCGGGATCGCCTACGCTATCTGGTCGGGGGCGGGGATCATCCTGATCTCGCTGTTCGCGTGGCTGTCCCACGGGCAAAGACTGGATACACCGGCCCTGATCGGCATGGGTTTCATCATTGCCGGCGTGGTGGTGATGAACCTGTTCTCCAACGTTACGGCGAATTAGCGCTGCCTTGCGGGCGGCTACCCGCGTCCGCTTCGGCCGTTCGCGGGCGCTGACGGCACCAGCACCGGCTCGAGCCTCGGGATCAGCCGGATGCGCTGCCGGCGCGCCGGAATGACACGATAGACCTGCTTGGTGGCCTCGATGATCAGCACGCCGGCGAAGGGCAGCGACAGCGCCGCCCCACCCCGCTCCCATGCCAACGCCGAGCGCAAGAACCAGCTTGCGGTCACCGGCGGCATGAACAGCGCCTCGCTCCAGGCGGTCGGGGTGAACCAGGTCTGCCGCAGCAACTCCGTGATCTGCGACCGCGAATAAGGCCGGCCATGGCCGAAGGGCGTCCTGTCGGTGCGCGTCCAAATGCCGCGCCGGTTCGGGATCACGATGATCATGCGCCCGGACGGCGCCATCACCCGCCACACTTCGCGCAAGAGCCCGGCGGGATCGTCGGACATCTCGAGCGCGTGGACGAGCAGAATGCGGTCGACCGCTGCATCCGGCAGCGGCAGCGCATATTCATCGACCAGCGAGGCGAGCGTCGGCCGCGCGGTGGGCCATTTCAACACGCCCTGGGCCGCCGGCATGAAGGCGATGCAGCGCTCGGAATCCTCCCGGAACAGACCGAGATACGGGGTCGGGTAGCCGATGCCGAGCACGCGCTGGCCTTTTGCGCTCGGCCAACGTTCCCTGATGCCGCGATTGATCAAACGCCGCGCCACGATGCCGAGGTGCTGCGAGTAGAAGTCGCGGAGGTCGATCACGTCCATGCGCCTAATCTACCACGTCGCGAGCCATCTCTGCCCGCGGAAGATTGCGTTGCGCCGGAAGCGTTAACGCCATATCTCTCGCCGACGCGGGTGGCACCAGACCAGAATGCCGCGCCTGCCCGCCGATGGAGACATCATGGCCGCCGAGATCCGCGTCTTTACCTGCCTGTCAGACAATTTCGGCTATCTGATCCATGATCCCGCAACCGGCGCCACGGCCTCGGTCGACGCGCCGGATGCGGCGCCGATCATCCGCGAGCTGAACGCCCAAGGCTGGCGGCTGACCGACATCCTGATCACCCACCACCATCATGATCATGTCGGCGGCGTCGCTGAGCTCAAGGAGGCCTATGGCTGCCGCGTGGTCGCTCCGCACGATAGATCGACGAAGATCGCCAATGTCGACCAGCGCGTCGCCCATGGCGACGTCGTCAGGGTCGGCGAGTTGCTCGCGCGCGTGCTGGAAACGCCCGGCCACACGCTGGATCACGTCGCTTACGTGTTCGATACGGAGAAGGCGCTGTTCGCGGCCGACACGCTGTTCTCGATCGGCTGCGGTCGCGTGTTCGAAGGCAGCTATCCGATGATGTGGGATTCGCTGCTCAAGCTGCGCGCCCTGCCAGACGACTTCAAGCTCTATTGCGGTCACGAGTACACCGCCTCCAATGTCAAGTTCGCGCTCACCGTCGAGCCCGACAATGCGGCGCTGCAGGCACGTGCCGAGGAGGTGACCCGGCTTCGCGCCGCGGGCCGGCCGACCATTCCCGCGCTGCTTGGCGACGAGAAGAAAGCCAATGTGTTCCTGCGTGCCGACGATCCGGCGGTGGCGATCAAGCTGCGCATGAAGGGCGCCAGCGCAGAAGAGGTGTTCGGCGAATTGCGCGAGCGCAAGAACAAGTCCTGAGCCTTCGTCCCGGTCATGAACGCCCTCACCGCCGCAGAGATCATCGCGCAACTCGCCCTCGAGCCACATCCCGAGGGCGGGCACTTTCGCGAGACGTTTCGCGACTCCAAGCTCGACACGAGCGGGCGTGCCGCTTCGACCCTGATCTACTTCCTGCTCGCGCGCGGCGAGCGTTCGCATTGGCATCGGGTCGATGCCGGCGAAGTCTGGCACTTCTATGCTGGCGCTCCGCTGACGTTGCGGATCGCCGAAGATGAGCAGCAGCCATCGCAGACGCTCGTGCTCGGCCTCGAGCTCGCCGCAGGCCAGCGCCCGCAAGCGGTGGTGCCGGCATATGCCTGGCAGTCCGCCGAAACGACCGGCGACTGGACGTTGGTGGGCTGCTCCGTCGCGCCCGGCTTCGAGTTTTCGGCATTCGAGCTGGCGCCGCCGGGCTGGGAGCCGGGCGGCTAACGTCCGAACGCGTTCGCGCCGTCAGCCGGCGTCAGAGGCTCGCGGCGATCTTCTGCCCAGCCGGCGCGAAGCGCCGTCGTTCCTCGGTGAGAAAGCCCGCAACGGCGTCGGCCGGCATCGGCTTGGCGAGATAGTAGCCCTGAACGAAATCGCAGCCGAGGCAGCGCAGGCTGTCGAGTTGCGCCTGGGTTTCGACGCCTTCGACGATGCAGGCGATCTCCATGTCGGCGCACAGGCCCGTCAGCGACTTGATGATCTTAAGGCTGACCGGATTGGTGTCGATATCGGCCACGAAGCTGCGGTCGACCTTGAGCTTGTCGAGCGGCAAGCGATGGACGTGGCTGAGCGACGAATAGCCGGTGCCGAAATCGTCGAGCGAGATGCTGCAGCCCATCACCTTGAGCGCGGCGATCGAGTGCTCGGCACGGGAGAAATCGTAGGTGACCGCGGTCTCCGTGATTTCGAACCCGATGCGGCTCGGCGAGACGCCGCTCGCCTCGATCGCCGAAATCAGGTGCAGGATGCCCTCCGGCGAGCAGATGTCGTGGGCCGAGAGGTTGAACGAGATGCGGATATCCTCCGGCCAGGTCGCGGCCGCGGCCAGTGCCTTGACCAAAAGGATCCGGGTCAAACTGCGAATGACGCCGGTGCGCTCGGCGGCGGGAATGAAGTCGGCCGGCGACACCAGCCCCAGCTTCGGGTTGTGCCAACGCGCAAGAACTTCAAGGCTCCTTGTCCGCAGGCATCTGGTGTCCTTGATCGGCTGGAACGCCAGCCGCATCTCGGCATCGAAATCGGCGGTCCGCAACATGTGCTCGATCACGCCGCGGCTGCGGATTTCGGCTTCGAGCTCGCTCGAGAAGATGATGGCGCCGCCACGCGCATGACGCTTGGCGTGATAGAGCGCATAATCCGCACACTCATACAGCGGCTCCGCGGCCGTTGCCGAGCGCGGGTAGAGCGCAAAGCCCGTCGAGCAGGACAACCCCGTATGCGCCGTATCGAGCTGGTAGGGCAGCTTGATGCGGTCGGTGATCTGGCGGCCCAGCGCAAGCAGATCCTCGTCCGTGGGATCGCCGCCGACCACCAGCCCGAACTCGTCGCCGCCGAGCCGGGCGAGATGAACCTTGGGACCGTAGCTGTTGCAGACCTCGCCAAGACGGCGCGCCGCCTCGATCAGGACGCGGTCGCCGACGGTGTGCCCATAGGTGTCGTTGATCGGCTTGAAGCCGTCGAGGTCGATGATGCCGACGGCGAGTGTCGTGCCGTTGCGCTCGGCCTCGGCAAAGAAGCGCGCGAGCTCAGAGAAGAAGCGGCGGCGATTGGGCAGATCTGTCAGGGAATCCAGATTGGCCAGCCGGAAATTCTCGTCCGACAGAGCCTGCGTCGCCGCCTGCTGCGCGAGCAGCGACTTGCGGCTGGCAACGAGATCAGCAAAGTCGCGGTAGTAGATGAACAGCACCGTGACCATGGCGCCGGAGACCAGAAGCTGGTTCACCGCAATCGCCCGCAAGGCGGGCACGCCGGTCGCCAGGAAATAGACGACGAAGGGACCGATCACGACCAGCGTCACGATCAGGGCCGCCGAGCGCAGATGCATCAGGCAGAAGATGATGCCGATGACGGTGACCGCCATGTAGAACGCCACCTGGCCTTTGGCGAACGGATCGCCATAGGGAAACAACGCGAACGACCAGATGACGAACAAGGCGCCGAGCGGACCGGCAATCCGATTGGTGAAGCGGAGATTGCGCAGAACTTCGGCGTCATCGCAGACGACATTGCGCTGACGCAGCCACCAGATCATCCGGAAGCCAGTCACCGAGCTCAATAGCGCCGGCGTGCTGATGGTGAGCCACGTCGGCGCCAGCGGCAAGAAGGTCGATGCGAGGGCAATGCTGTTGGTGATCAGGATGAAGTAGAGCAGCGGCACCTGCTTCGAGAATGCCTTGAACTGGGCACGCGTGAGCTCCGGATTGTCTGCGGGCACGCGAAACAGATCTCGCGCGCGAGCCACCTCACCTCTCAAGTCCCGCATATTTCCCGCCCCGTCTCAACTACCGACCATCGAGATCACGAGGTTGCGGATCGCGGGTAAAAGCGGAGTTAGGTGCCTTGGCGGGAAAAACAGACGATCGGTTGTAAGCTACCACTCGAAAGGCACTTGAGTGCCTGCCGTTAAGCCGGGATCAACGATACGAGCAAGAGATCGCGTTCCGCCGCCGTCGCAGGCCACGAAGCACGGCGGCTTAACGACGGAGTCGAAACATGTCCTTGGCCGCGACCAGGCCGCCGCCGGCGATCAAGAACGCAGCGAGCGCGATGTTCGCGCTCGGCTGGGCAAAGCCCGCCAGGATCAGGAACGCCGTCGAGAGCAGAGGCGTGGCGTAGGAGGCCGCACCGAGCACGCGGATATCGCCGCGCTTCATGCCGATGTCCCAGGCATAGAACGCAGCCCCGACCGGCCCGACGCCGAGACCGATCACGGCGAGCCACTGCGTCAGTGTCGCCGGCCAGACCGTCGTCTCAAAGGCGACGTGCATGGTCGCCGCGAGCGCTGCCGTCACCAGACAAAAGCCGGCGACTGCATCGGTCGGCACCGACTTCAGCCGGCGCGACAGCACCGAATAGGTCGCCCACACGAAGGCGGCGATGAAGGCCGCCAGCAGACCCGGGACCTGGGCTGCCGCGAAGCTCGCGCCATTGCCGACGAACAGCAGCACGGTGCCGGCAAGTCCGAGTGCGGCGCCGACGACGTGATACGGCGCCAGCCGTTCGCCGGGCAGGAAGGCGGAGAACAGCACGATCAGAAGCGGCCAAAGATAATTCAGCAGCCCGGCCTCCGCCGGAGGGGCAAAGCGCAGCGCCAGGAAGTACAGCGCATGGTAGCCGAACAGGCCGCCAACGCCGACGATCCAGGCGACAGGCGGCTGCCGCAGCGCCTTCATCGCCCCATGCCGACCGATCCAGGTCAGCGTGCCCACCACGCCGCCGATGGCAAAGGTCATGGCGGCGAGCTGAAACGCCGGGACGGTGCCGGTCGCAACGGTCATCACCGCAAGCAGCGACCACATCAGGATCGCGGTGAGGCCGATCAGGGTCGCGGTACGAGAGGACATGGACAACATTGCTCCGTCATGGCCGGGCGAGAGCGCGACGCGCGCCTTCGCCCCTCGGCGATCCACGCCCATGAGCTGCTCAGAGATCGCAAAGACGCGGATGCCCGCGACGAGCGCGGGCAGGGCGAATCATATGCAGCAGACAGTTCGCTTACGCAACGCCGTTCGGCGTCAGGTCATGTACTGGCCGCCATTGATGGTCAGCGTCGAGCCGGTGATGGCGGCGGCGTCATCGGCGGCAAGGAAGACGACGGCGCGCGCGATCTCCTCGGGCTCCCCAAGGCGGCCGATCGGAATCAGCGGCAGGACCGACTTTTCCAGCACGTCCTTCGGCACCGCCTGCACCATCTCGGTGTTGATGTAGCCGGGGCAGATCGCATTCACGGTGATGCCGGCCTTGGCCGTCTCCAAGGCCAGCGCCTTGGTGAAACCGATGTCGCCGGCCTTGGCGGCCGAATAGTTCACCTGGCCGAACTGGCCCTTCTGGCCGTTGATCGAGGAGATGTTGATGATGCGGCCGAACTTGCGCGCGCGCATGCCCTCGATCACCTGGCGTGTCATGTTGAACAGCGAGCCGAGATTGGTGTTGATCACGGCGCTCCACTGCTCGAGGCTCATCTTGTGGAACGCGGTGTCGCGGGTGATGCCGGCATTGTTGACCAGGATATCGATCGGGCCGAGATCGGCTTCGACCTTCTTGATGCCCTCCGCGCAGGCCTCGAACGAGCTGACGTCCCATTTATAGACAGGGATCTCCGTCTCGCTCTTGAACTTCTCCGCAGCCGCATCGTTGCCGCCATAATTGGCCGCGACCCTGTATCCGGCCGCTTTCAGCGCCTTGGAGATTGCCGCTCCGATGCCCCGCGTTCCACCCGTCACCAACGCAACCCGTGCCATGTCGAATCCTTCCCTTGGTGCTCGCTCAAGCGCAACAACTTATAGATGCATATCTGCAACGACGTTGTCACGCTTCACGCCGTTGCCGAATGATGGCCGTTGAGAAAAATTTCGTCATCGACCGGGGATCGCAGCGCTTTGGCTTCTTATCGACGGATTATGCGACGCGTTTGACGGACATCAAGAGCAAAACGCCCGGCGAGGCCGCCGGGCGTTTTCGTTGTTGGGATGCGTGCAGCTGCGAAGCTGATCGCGTGCGCAGTCTGCGAGGTTTTTAGTCGCGCGCGATGCACATCGCGATGCCCATGCCGCCGCCGATGCACAAGGTGGCGAGCCCCTTCTTCGCATCGCGCTTCTGCATCTCATGCAGCAGCGTCACCAGCACGCGCGCGCCGGAAGCGCCGATCGGGTGGCCGATCGCGATCGCGCCGCCATTCACGTTGACCTTTGCCGGATCCCAGCCGAGATCCTTGTTGACCGCGCAGGCCTGCGCGGCGAACGCCTCGTTGGCCTCGATCAGATCGAGGTCGGCGATGTTCCAGCCGGCCTTCTTCAGCGCGGTGCGCGAGGCCGGGATCGGGCCGGTGCCCATGATCTTCGGATCGACGCCGGCCTGGCCCCAGGAGACGATGCGGCCGAGCGGGGTCTTGCCTTCCTTCGCGGCCTGCTTCGCGGTCATCAGCACCACGGCCGCAGCGCCGTCATTGATGCCGGAGGCATTGCCCGCGGTCACCGTACCGTCCTTCTCGAAGGCCGCGCGCAGCTTGGCCATCGCTTCGAGCGTGGCGCCGTGGCGCGGATATTCGTCGGTGTCGACGATGATGTCGCCCTTGCGGCTCTTGACCGTCACAGGGACGATCTCGTCCTTGAACCTGCCGGCCTTCTGTGCGGCCTCGGCCTTGTTCTGGGAGGCCACCGCAAACTCGTCCTGCTGCGCACGGGTGATCTGATATTGCTTCGCCACGTTCTCGGCGGTGTTGCCCATGTGATAGCCGTTGAAGGCATCCCACAGCCCGTCCTTGATCATGGTGTCGACGAGTTCGAGCGAGCCCATCTTGACCCCAGCACGCAGATGCTGCGCATGCGTCGCCATGCTCATGGATTCCTGCCCGCCGGCCACCACGATCTCCGAATCGCCATTGACCAAGGCCTGGTAGCCCAGCGCCACCGAGCGCAGGCCGGAGCCACAGAGCTGGTTGACGCCCCAGGCGGGGCTCTCGACCGGGATGCCGGCGGCGATCGAGGCTTGGCGGGCCGGGTTCTGCCCCTGCGCCGCGGTCAGGATTTGCCCCAAGATGACTTCGGAAACGCGACCGGGCTCGACGCCGGCACGCTCAAGCGCCGCCTTGATCGCGACCGCGCCGAGCTCATGAGCCGGCAGATTGGCGAAGGCGCCGTTGAAGCTTGCAACCGGGGTGCGGGCGGCGCTGACGATGACGACATCGTCTGACATGGGCATCTCCTGACTTTTGCTCTTGGGGACCAGGCTCGGGGACCGGGGAGTCTCTGAAACCTAAATGAAATTGGAGCGGGGCGCTGCAGCGTGCCGGTGGGAACGACGGCAAACCCCGGATTGGCGGATGCGCAATCTCTAGGGCGCATCCTGTTAACGTCGTTGCGGCATGTCAATGAGACAAAGGCCGGTTTCCTGCTGCAGCGCATTCAAATTGGCGCGCCTGTCCGTTTCATAAGCACAATTTGTGCTTTGGAATTAACCGTCGCGCACAAAACCGTAGCCGAACTCTCTCGAACGTGATTACGCTAGTGCGATTGCGTAGCTCGTCGCCCTGCGGCGTAACCGCGGGGTTTCCCGTCCTCGGTCTGAATGTGTGAGCTTCCATGGCGAAATCCGACCAACCCACCACGATCAAGAAATATGCGAACCGGCGGCTCTATAATACCGGGACGAGTACTTACGTGACCTTGGAAGACCTCGCCGCGATGGTGAAGGAGGGAGAGGACTTCCTGGTCTACGACGCCAAGACCGGCGACGACATCACCCGCTCGGTGCTCGCTCAGATCATCTTCGAGCAGGAGAACAAGGCCGGCCAGAATCTGTTGCCCACGACCTTCCTGCGGCAGCTGATCCGGTTCTATGGCGATAGCATGCAGATGGTGGTGCCGAAATATCTCGAGCAGTCGATCGACACGCTGACCCGGGAGCAGGAGAAGTTTCGCAAGCAGATCGCCGAGACCTTCTCAGGCACGCCGTTCGCGCCGCTCGAGGAGCAGGTCCGCCGCAACATGGAGCTGTTCCAGCAGACCTTCTCGATGTTCAAGCCGTTCGCTCCCGCACGGACGGAAGAGAAATCGGCCGAGCCGGCGGCCGGCGGTGACAACATCGACGACCTGCGGCAGCAGATGAAGGAAATGCAGGAACGCCTCGATCGCATGTCGAAGGAGCCGCCGAAGCAGGAGGAATAGCCTCGGCGTCGCTTCCGGCCGAGGCCAGGCCTCCTGGGGCTATGGGCGGCTGCGCCGCCGCGCGGCGACCAGCAATCTCCCGCGCGACGGGCTGCCCTGCATGTGTCCCGCATCGCGCGCGCATGCGCCGGCATGGAACGATGCCGCCGATCGAGGTCATCCCGCGGCGGGCAAGATTTCTCCAGCCGCGGACCGCCACGGGCACGCGATCGAGGCGAGCCCGATCAGCCGTCCCTGGATGTAGTCGCAGCCCCATTCGCGCAGGAGCGCGGCCGACTCCTCGTCCTGCACCCATTCCGCAACCGTCTTGATCTGCAGCCGGCGCGCCAGATCGACCAGCGTCTGCACGAAGGCGCGGTCGTCGGCGGAGCGCGCCAGGTTCTGCACGAAGGCGCCGTCGATCTTGACGATATCGACACCGAGCTTGCGCAGGTTGCGGAACGAGGTGTAGCCCGCGCCGAAATCATCGATCGCGATCCGGCTGCCGAGATCCTTCAGTCGGGTGACGAAACCTCTGACATCGTCGATGTCCTGGATCTCGACGGTCTCGGTGATCTCGACCACCAGCCGTTCGGCAACGCCCGGATGCGCACGCATCAGAAATTCGATCGAAGCCCACCAGTCCGGGTCCATGGTGGTCTCCGGGGAGATGTTGAGGCTGAGCCGCACGTTGGGCGCGGCGGCGAGTTCGGCGATGACGAGCTCCAGCACCCGGTGATCGACCAGACGGATCAGCCCAAGGCGCTCGGCCACCGGCACGATGTCGGGCGCGTGCAGGACCCGCCCGTCGTCCTGCCGCATCCGCACCAGGCATTCATAGAACGCCGACTCGCGGGTGTCGGCCGCGACCACCGGCTCGAAAGCGGTGACGATGCGCCGCTCGTTGAGCGCCGTGACGATCTGGTCGGTGACGCGGATATTGACCTTGCGCTGGGCGTCGCGCTCGACGTTCGGCCGCCACACGGCGAATGAGCCGACCCGACGCCGCTTGGCGCCGTCGAGAGTCTCATGGGCGCGGTTGATGGCCTCGTCGGCGGTGCGCGCGTGACGCGGCACGCTGACCGCGCCGATCGTCACGGTCACCGCGACGGGGCCGGATTTGGTGGGCACCACGTCGTCGCGCACCGCGGCCAGAAATCGCTCGGCCGCGATCGTCATGTCGTCCATGGTGCAGTTCTTGAGGATCAGCCCGAACTTGTTGCCGGAGAAACGGCCCAGCACATCGCCGCTGCGCAATCGGGCCCGAATCCGTTGCGCGACCTCCAGGAGCACGCCGTCCGCAACATCGAAGCCGAACGCGTCGTTGAGGCGCGCCAGATGATCGACGCCGACCAGCATGAAGGCGCAGGAAAAGCGGAAGCGCTGCGCCTCCTCGATCGTCGCCGCCAAGGTGGCGATCAGGTGGCTGCGGTTGAGCTCGCCGGTGAGCGGATCGTGCTGCGAGAGCTTGATGAGCTGCTCGTCACGGGCGTGGCGCTCGTTGTTGATACAGACGACGCCTTGCGCGCGGACTGGACGGCCGTCGGCATCCGCGAACCAGCAGCCGGTCTCCTCGACCCAGAGCAGCGGCGCGCCGGTATGGGCGCGGACACCATATTCGATCCGGTAGGGTGTGCCGCCGGCGCCGTGCAGCGGCGGCGACTGCAACAACACCTCGGAGCGGATCGCTTGCTGCGGCTCGATCAGCTTGGCGAAATCGGCGCCGCGCGACAGCTGCGGCAGCGCGATATCGGGAAACACCGCACCGACATGATCGCTCCAGACGATCACGTCGGCGGCGATATCCCACACGAAGGCGGCCTGGCCGACCGAAGCCAGAATCATCGAGGTTTGCGGCACATCGGCTGTCAAGATCGCCTCGTTTCGGGACACGGCCGGTCGCGATCGCGGCCTCACAATCGGTTACGGATGACCGGCATGCGGCGCATATGGCCGCAGCGGTCTTGCGAATCAGCCTACGGACATCTGGTTAATGAGAACATTTTCTTGCGACAGGCCATTTGCAAGCCCCGGTGCCGCAGGCGTAAGCTAAAAAGGGAGGCGCCGAAGGAACAAACGCCCGTGAAATAACGATAACTCCGTGAGCGGCATTGCTCTTGCGAGAGTTCGGGAGGAAAGGATCCGGCGCCCCAGAATAGAACAGTCAGGCCGGATTTGGTTGGACGATGTTAACGATCGACCGGAACGAGACGGCTAGGCAGGACGGCGAATCGCGCGAAAGCGTCGCGCTGGTTCCGCTCGTCCATGGACCGGAATTCCGATCTCCGCCGCGGCGCTCGGTCAGGCCAGATGCCAGTTTCGTGACCCATTTGATCGCTACGGCCGAGCAGGTCCCGCAGACCCGCCATCTGCGCCGCGCCGCCACGGCCGACGCGCTCTCCGCCTATGCGACGCATCAGCATCCCACGGTCAGCGCCGCCGGGCGGACCCGGCAAGTCATCTAGGCAATCCCTTTCAGGTAAGCGCCGGCGCCGCTTCAGGGCTTCGGCGCGGCCGGCGCCTGCTCGTGCTCTTTCGCCTGGTCCGGCGCGTCAGCGTTCGGGGCCGGTTCAGTCGCAGCCGGGGTGGCGATGCGCGGATCGGGATGAGCCATCAGCACGGATTCGGCGACGGCTGCCGCGGCCGGCACCTCGATGTCCGGCGGCGCCGGTGCGGGCTCGGGCTCGGGCTCGGCATGAGCGGCCGGTGCCGGGACGACCGAGCCAGGGACATCCGCCGCACCCGCCGATTCTGCGACCTGTGGCTCCGGTTCAGCCTTGGCCGGCTCAGACTTGGCCGGTTCGGGCTTGGACGCAGACGCAAGGACGGGTTCAGTCCGAACCACCGGCGCGGCTGCAAGCACGGCCGCTGCGCGGCGGCGCTTCGTGCGCAGGCCGACGCCTGCGAAGAAGTCCACCATGGCCAGCAGCGCCAGCAGGAAGAAGGTCGAATTACCGAATTTCGGCCACATCACGAATTCGGCCGCAGCGCCGCCGGCGACCAGCAGCGAGAGCAGATGATCCGTGAGATATTTGCCGTGAGGCCGGGCGGCCTTGATCACTTCGAGCCACAGCAGCAACACCCCGAGCGCAAGCAGGATGTCGCCCAGCGACACCGTCCACGTCTCGCCCGAAACCAGCCGCACCTGGATCAGCGTCTCGCCGAAGCCGACCCCCGGCATCAGGAAGGCGATCATGTTGTAGATCGCCAGCGGGATCAGCAGCAGCGGAAAACCGACCATGGACATCGGTGACGCCTTCAACCGCGCAAGGGATCAGCACCTGCGCATTTCCAAGGACCGGGGACGGGAATACGACGGGCTCGTCCGCGAATGCCTTACGCGCAAAGGTCCCGGCGAATGGACTCGCACGGGACCGCGCTCAACCCGTCGGCGCCGCGTTCCGGCGGGCGACAAGCCCGCCGCATGGGCACAGACGATCAGGCGTCCTTTTTCTTCAGGACCTGGCGACCCTTGTACATGCCGGTCTTGAGATCCAGGTGGTGCGGACGACGCAGCTCGCCGGAATCCTTGTCCTCGACATAGGTCGGCTTCTTGATCGCATCGGCCGAGCGACGCATACCGCGTCGCGACGGCGACGTTTTTCTTCTGGGGACGGCCATATCCGTATCCTCTAGGGGTAATCTCTTATGGCATCAGCGGAACATCGTCGCGTGGCGACGGCCGCAAGCGCAAGCGCCGGCGAGCCCCGATGCCGATTAAGGCCGGGCTTATAGAGGATGAGGTCCCGTAAAGCTAGCGCCGTTTACGGCAATTTCGGGCAAATTCGCGCGTTCGCGCTCATCGGCCCCCGCCCCAACAGGTCTGAAGCGCGGGTGATTGCCCCCGCGCCATGTAGGTCATGGCGAGCCGGCGTACGCCCGGACCCGGATTCCGTGCGCTGCGTTTGACCGGGTTGGGCAGGATCGAAGCCAATAGCGCCGCCTCGCGCGGCCCCAAACCTGCTGCCGACCGGCCGAACGCATAGTTTGCGGCGGCCTCGGCCCCGAACTGGCCGGACGGGCCGAGTTCGGCGACGTTCAGATACAGTTCCAGGATTCGCCGCTTCGGCAGCACGGCGTCGATCCAGAGCGCCAGCGGCAGTTCCAGCGCCTTGCGGACGAAGCTGCGCCCTGGCCATAGGAAGAGGTTCTTGGCCAGCTGCTGGGTGATGGTCGAGCCGCCGCGCGTGACTTCCCCCTCCTCGGCATCATCCACGACCTCGCGCAGCGCACCCCAATCGACACCGTGATGGCTGCAGAATTTAGCGTCCTCCGCCGCAACCACCGCGCGCGGCAGGTAGGGCGACATCGCCGACAGATCGATCCAGCGCCGTTCGACCGGCCTGCCGGTCACCGAGCGCCACAGCATCAAAGCCGACATCGGGTGTCCTGTCGCATAGAACGGCGTCAGCCCGTAAGGCACGAGCAGCACCAGCAGGACCATGGCAAGGAGCGTTCGGAGCGGGCGCAAATTGAGGTTTCGCGGGGCTAGTGGAGCATGATCGGATGGTCGTCCGTCGCGATTATCCGATATCTCCATGAAATTTCCTGCCTTTTTCGGACAATCGAGGCCAAGTGTCGCGCTCGCGCCCGCAATTGACGAAGTCGGCGTCATCAACGATTGTCCGGCGAATTTTTTGCCTCTGGAGCACTACTTGATGACCGCGACGGCCCTGACCGACTTCACCCAACGCCTGGACAAGACCGCGGAAGACACCGAGGCCCTGCTGGGCGAATTGCTGTCGGACGCGCCGATGCAAGACGAGATCGTGCGGCCGAAGCGGCTGATCGAGGCCATGCGCTATTCAAGCCTCGGCGGCGGCAAGCGGCTGCGTCCGTTCCTGGTGGTCGAGAGCGCGGCGGTGTTCGGCGTGCCGCGGCAGGGCGCGCTGATGGCAGGCGCCGCGCTCGAATGCATCCATTGCTACTCGCTGATCCATGACGATCTGCCGGCGATGGACAATTCCGACCTGCGGCGCGGGCGGCCGACGCTGCACAAGGCCTATGACGATGCCACCGCGATCCTCGCGGGCGATGCGCTTCTGACGATCGCGTTCGACATCATCACCCGCGACGAGATCCATCCCGATGCCGGCGTGCGGCTGGCCCTGACCCGGGCCCTGGCACGCGCCTCCGGGATCGGCGGCATGGCGGGCGGGCAGATCCTCGATCTTGCCGGCGAAGGCCGGTTCGGCGATCGCGAGCCGGTCGACGTGGCGCGCCTGCAGCAGATGAAGACCGGCGCGCTGCTGCGCTTCGGCTGCATCGCGGGCGCCCTCCTCGGCCAGGCCTCGGCGCAGGAATATCAGGCGCTCGATGATTTCGGCCGCGCGCTTGGCGAGGCCTTCCAGATCGCCGACGACCTGCTCGACGTGGAGGGCGATGCGGCGACGCTCGGCAAACCGGCCGGCGCCGATGCCGAACTCGGCAAGACCACCTTCGTCACCCAGCTCGGGATCGACGGTGCCAAGCAGCGCGTGCGGGACCTGCTCGCGCGCGGCGATGCGGCGCTCGCGATCTTCGGCGCCAAGGGCGACGTGCTGCGCGCCGCCGCGCGCTTCGTGGCCGAGCGCAAGAACTAGAGCCCGCGCGGTGCCGATCCAGCCAGAGCACAAGGAAGACCCCGCGCTCGCCCACTTCACCAGGCTGCCGATGGCGCTGCGCGTGGTCTATGCGCGGCCGCGCACCTTCATTGCGCTTGGCATCGCTATATTCTCGTTCTTTGCGCTGCCCGGCGCCTGGCGAGTGATGACCCGGCTCCTGCTCTGCTGGGACATCTTTGCCACGCTCTATCTCATGCTGGTGGTGCTCATGATGCTGCAATGCGAGCATCAGCACATCCGCCGCAACGCCATCAAGCAGGACGATGGCCGCTTCGTGATCCTGATGGTGACGGCGCTCGGCGCCTTCGCCAGCATCGTCGCGATCGTGTTCGAGCTCGGCGCTTCCAAGCGCGGCGCCGTCGAGCTCACGCTGGCGACACTCACTGTCGCGCTGTCCTGGGCCATCGTGCACACCACCTTCGCCCTGCATTATGCGCACGACTATTATCGCGGCAGCAAACCGGGCGGCCTGCAATTCCCGAGCGGCGAGAGGCAGGATCACGCCGACTACTGGGATTTTGTCTATTTCTCCTTCGTGATCGGCATGACCGCCCAGGTGTCCGATGTCGGCATCACCGACAAGGTGATCCGACGCACCGCGACCGTGCACGGCATCATCTCGTTCATCTACAACACTGCGCTGGTCGCGCTGATGGTCAACATCGCCGCAAGCGCGATCTCGAACTGATTCAAGAGGCGGGGTGCGGCCTCCCACGCCCGGAATCGGAGAGGGCCAAAACCGACGCTGCCGCAACAGCTGCGCCGAGCGGCGGCACGGTCTACTTCAATTGCACACTTCCACGCTGGCGTTGTGGCTCGGGCCGCCGCCGCCCTGATAGTCGAGATGGCAGCCGCGCTGGACCGGCCGGCACAGATAGGCATCGCAATAGATCTGGCCTGACGCGCGCCCCGGCTTCTCCGCCCGGAGCTGCGGCTTGGCAAAGCCCGACAGCGGCCGGCCGTCACCGACCTCGGGAAGCGTCAATCGCCGCTCCGACCGCAGCCGCTTGCGGGCCGGCTCGTCGTCGCGATCGTTGCGGCTCGCGACCGGCTTCTTGCTGCGCTTCTCGCATTCGTTGTCGTCGTTGAGGAACGAGCCGGCAGCACAGACGATCCTGTCGCAATGGTCGACGTCGACCTCGAAACCATGCGGGCAAGCCAGCGGACACACCCGCCCCTGCTTGCGCTTGATCACATCGAGCGCATCGCCGGAGACCGTCTGCGTATCGAGCTTGGTACCGGCATAGCGGTTGAATGCCGACAGCGACCGCCGCGAGGCCGAGCCCCAGTCCCCATTGGCATCCTCGTCCAGGCAGCCGACGCGGCGCAATTCGACCTGCACCGCTCTGGCGAGATCGGCCGGCGGTGCGGCCGGGGTCAGCGATGCCAGCCTCGGAGCTTTCTCCGGCTGGGTGGCCGCAGCCGCGGCGGGGACCGATGCCGCGGTCGTGGTCACCGCTATGAGCGAGGCTTGCTGCTGGTTCGACGGCTCGTCCTGCGGCCTGCCGTTCGCCTCCGCGGCCTGCTGCCGCGCGACCTCCGTGACCTTCTCGGCTGCAATCCGCGCCTGCTCGGCCGCCTTCGCCTCGGCCGCCGCCTTGGCTTCAGCCCTGGCCAGCACATCCTTGCCCGCGCCTTCGGCGACGAGACGCGCCCGCTCGACTTCGGCCGCCCGGGCCTGCTCGGCCAGTGCGACGTGGTTCTCCTCCGCCGTCAGCTTATCGAGCTGCAGCCTGGCGAGGCTCGCATAGAAGCCATCCGGATATTGCGCCAGAAAGGCGTTCCAGGCCGCCTCGTTGCCGACCTGCAGCGCGAGCTCATAGTCGCGGCGCATCCCCGATTGCGCATTCGGCGCGGCCGCCGCTTGCGGGACTCGGGCGGCAGCCGGCACCAGTGCGACATCCTCACCGCCGAGCGAGCCATAGACGAACGGCTCCTGGCGATTGCCGGTCGCCTTCAACACCTCGTCGCGCACGAAGCCGAAGGCCTTGCGGATATCGAGCCCCGGCGTGCCGATACGCCGCGACAGCGCCAGCGTGAACGGACTGTTCCTGCCGTCGCCGTCCTGCGCCGTCGATCCTGCCTTCGCCGAATAGGCGACCAGGGTGTTTGGGCTGGTCGGCTCGATCCTGGCAAGGCCGCGACCGATGCCGCGCACGGCAACCGTGCGCTCCATGGTCCTCGCGAACGGATTGTCACGACAGGCATCGAGAATGACCAGGCGCAGTTTCTTGGCCGGCTCGACGGCGACCAGAATGCGGTCCAGCGACAGCGTCTCGTCATAAACGTCGGTGTCGCGTTCAAGCCGCGCATCGACCGGAATCAGGTAATTGGCGCCTTCGACCTCCATGCCGTGGCCGGCGTAATACACCACGGCGATGTCGGCATCCCGCGCGGCATCGGCGAAATCGCGCAGCGCCCGCCGCGTCTCCCCTGCCGACAGGTCGCGCCGGAAGTCGACCACGTCGAAACCGGCCGCCTTGAAGGTCTTGGACATGACGGCGCCGTCATTCACGGGGTTCGCCAGCGGCGGAACATTCCGATACGCCGAGTTGGCGATGACCAATGCCACCCGCTTCTCGGCAAAGGCCGGCTGGCATGCAAGCAGCAACACCGCTGCAATCAGCAAGCGGGGGATTTGAAAGGATCGCGACCGGAACATGACTGAGAGCCCATGATGCTGGGAGACTTGCAGAAGCCGACTACCAGAGCTGGGAACGGCTGGGCTGTGATTGCGGTCACACACCTCGCTCCCAGGCCAAACCGCATCCTTGTTCGTCGCCGCTGATGTGGCCTTGGTTCGTCTTGCCAATCACGTTATTGCGTTGAAAATAAGCTGATCGTTCCGCAGCGAGGAGAGAGCCGTGAACCCTGACCGATCCAGTGTCGAAGCCGTGGTCCAAGGCTATTTCGACGCGCTCTATGCGGGCGACGCCGACAAGCTCGGCGCGATTTTCCATCCCACCGCCGATCTGCGCTGCGTGGAGAATGGCGAGCTGAAGATCCTGACCATGGCCGACTGGCTGGCCTGGGTCCGCAAACGGCCTTCGGCGCAGGCCGAAGGCAAGCCGCGGGACGATTTCATCGTCACCATCGACCGCTCGGATGACAACACTGCCTTCATCAAGGTCCGCTGCCAGCTCCCGCCGCGCTATTTCACCGATTATCTGGTGGCGATGAAGCTGAAGGATGGCTGGCAGATCGTCTCCAAATCCTATCGCTACGATCTGCGGGACTGAGCGTCGGCACCGACGCGCAGATCGCATGGAAGATCATTTTCAGCTGTTTTTGATCCTGCTCGCCGTGCTGGCCGGAACCGCACTGCTCGCGCGCCGTGCGAGTATTGCGCCGGCCATCCTGCTGATGCTGGCCGGCATCGCGCTGGCCTTCGTGCCGACCATGCCGGCGTTCGCGCTGCCGCCGGAGCTGGTGCTACTGGTGGTGCTGCCGCCTCTGATCTACTCGGCCAGCGTCGCCATGAGCTGGCGCGAGTTCAAGCTGAGCCTGCGCCCGATCGTGCTGCTCGCGGTCGGCTGCGTGATCTTCACCGCCTGCGCGGTCGCAGCCGCAACCCACGTCCTGATCGGCCTGCCCTGGAGCGTCGGCTTCCTGTTAGGGGCCATCGTCGCGCCACCCGACGTGGTGGCGCCGCTCGCCATTGCCCGCCGGCTGCATCTGCCGCGGCGGATCCTGGTGGTGCTGGAGGGCGAAGGGCTGGCCAACGACGCCACCGCGCTGATCCTCTATCGCTTCGCGGTGGCCGTGATCACCACCGGCACGTTCTCGCTGCCGGTCGCCGCCGGCGAGTTCGCCCTCATCGTGGTGGGCGAGATCGCCTTCGGCATCGGCGTCGGCTGGCTGATGCTGCGCGCCCGCTATTATAGCCGTGACCCGCAGATCGAGATCACGCTGTCCCTGCTCACGCCCTATCTCGCCTATTGGATCCCCGAACATGTCGGCGGCTCCGGCGTGATCGCGACCGTCGCCTGCGGCCTTTATATGAGCTGGAACGGGCCGCTCCTGATCCCCTCGGCGACCCGGCTGCAGGGCGTCTTCTTCTGGGACCTCGTGATCTACCTGATCGAGGGCATGCTGTTTCTGCTCACCGGCTTCCAGATGCGGCTGCTCTACGAGAGGTCTAAGGCCTTTCCGCTGCATGACATCCTTCTGGTGACGGCGCTGGTGGTCGGCATCGTCATCCTGGCGCGGTTCGCCTGGATCTTCCCCGCGACCTATCTGCCGCGCTGGTTTTCGAAAAGCCTGCGCCAACGCGACCCCTCGCCGCCCTGGCAGTGGGTGTTCATCCTCGGCTTCACCGGGGTACGCGGCACGGTCTCGCTGGCGGCGGCGCTGGCGCTGCCGCTGACGCTCTCGACCGACGACGCCTTCCCGTTTCGCGACCTCATCCTGTTCGTTTCCTTCGGGGTGATCTTCTTCACCCTGGTCGGCCTCGGGCTCACGCTGCCGCGCGTGGTCCACTGGCTCGGCGTGACCCGTGCCGGCCGCGCCGAGCATGTAGCCGAGCACGAGCAGGAGATCGCCGCACGCCGCGAAGCGCTCGAGACCGCGCTGCACTCGCTGGAGACGATGACCAATGATCGCGAACTGTCCGAGGAGGTGGTGCGGCTGTTGCGCGCGCGCCATGAGGTCCGCGTCAACCAGCTGCCGCAATCGCTCGATCCCGATCAGCAGGACTCCTCCGCGCTCGGCATCGAGCTGACCCGCGAATTGATCGCCGTAGAGCGTCAATTCATCCATGTCCTGCTGCGCGACGGCAGGATCACCGACGAAACCCGGCGCCGGATCGAGCGCGACCTCGACCTCGAGGAGGCGAGCCTCGCCAACCGCGAATATGGCGAGCTGCCGCTGTAACGAAAGGCAGCTCGCCTTTGTTAGCTCAGCCCGCGGCGCCCTGGTCCTCCAGGATCGGGCCGAACAGCTCCCAGCGCTCGCCGTCGAAACGCATCATCTGCAGCTGCTTGTTGACGCGATAGTCGGTCGGCGACGTGTTGATCTCCATGCCCGGCAGCGACAGATCGCCGGTGACGTGCTTGAGCGAAGCGGCCTGCTTCATCACGTTCTCGCGGGTCAGGTTGTCGCCGCACATCTGCAGCACGGTCACCAGGAGATGCGCGGTCATGTAGCCATAGACGTTGAAATTCGAGTTCTTGTCGCCTTCCGGATAGTACTTCGCCATGAACGCGAAATAGCGTTTCATGCCGGGATCGTCCTTCCAAGTCGGGTCCAGCGGATCCTTGCCGTAGTTGACCGAGATGACGCCCTTGGAGGCCTCCAGCCCTGCCGGCTTCATCACGGCGCCGACCGAGGTGGCGTTGATATCCACGATGTGGGTCGGCTTCCAGTCGAGCTCGGCGATCTTCTTGATCGCCTGCGCCGCCTACTTCGGCGTCGCCGCCGAGAACACGAGGTCGGCGCCGGCTGCCTTGATCTTCAGGATCTGCGAATCGATGGTCGGATCGGAGACCTCGTAGGACGCCTCGGCGACGATCATGCTCGATGCCTTGTCGCCCAGCCCGGCCTTGAGGCCGTTCAGATAGTCCTTGCCGAGATCGTCGTTCTGATAGAGCACGCCGATCTTGGCGTTCGGATGTTCCTTGAGAATGTACTGGCCGTAGATGCGCCCCTCGGTGAAGTAGTTGGGGTTGAAACCCATGGTCCAGGGGAAGTTCTTCGGATCGGTAAACCTCGTCGCGCCAGTGGCCGCGAACAGCTGCGGCACCTTTTTGGCGTTGAGATATTTCTGCACGGCGGCGTTCGACGGCGTGCCGATGATCTGGAAGGTCAGCAGCACCTCGTCGTCCTCGACCAGCTTGCGGACCTGCTCGACCGCCTTCGGCGGCGAATAGGCGTCGTCATACTGGACCAGCTTGATCTTGCGGCCGTTGATGCCGCCCTGTTCGTTGATCATGTTGAAATAAGCGGCCTGGGTCTTGCCGATCGAGGCATAGGCCGAGGCAGGGCCCGAGAACGGCACGGTCTGGCCGACCTTGATCTCGGTGTCGGACGCGCCGGGATCGTATTTCTTCTGGGCGTAGGCGGATGTGACCGAAAGCGTGGCCGCAAGCGCGGCGGCCCCGGCAAGACGGACGATGCCAGATCGCATCGTGCCATGTGTCGTCATACCATATCTCATGGGCAATGTTCCTCCTGGATGTTTTGCGCGATGGTCTGATTGTTTTGGACGCCATCGCTGCCAGGATTGTGGAGGAAGCCAAGGCGCCATGCAAGACGAGGCGGCCGGCCCGCGGATGCGGATTTCGGGTCGACGCCTACGCTCGGAGCGGCCATAGAGCTTCGGAATCGATCAACCGAGAGCGGTGAAACGGACATGCCCGAACGCATTAGTCCGGCGCAAAAGCCGGCCACGGTGTTCCGCCTCGACCGACTGGCGACGCCGATCGGTATAGCGCTGCTGGTCACCGATGACGACGGCGTGCTGCGCGCCCTCGACTGGGACGATCATGCACCGCGCATGATGGATCTGCTTCGGCGGCATTATGGCGTGGTGATGCTGAACGAGCGGCAGGCGCCTGCCGCGATCAAGGCGGCCCTGACGGCCTATTTCAATGGCGATCTCGATCGGCTGGCCGAGGTGGCATGGCGCGTGGCCGGAACGGAGTTTCAGCGCAAGGTCTGGTCGGCATTGCCGGGCATTCCAGCGGGCCAAACCATGAGCTATGGCGCGCTGGCGGCCCGATTGCAGGCGCCCAAGGCGACGCGCGCGGTCGGCCACGCCAATGGCGCCAATCCGATCAGCGTCGTGCTGCCCTGTCACCGCCTGATCGGCGCGAACGGCGCGCTGGTGAAATATGGCGGCGGCTTGACGCGCAAGCGCTGGCTGCTGCGCCATGAGGGCGTGGAGGTTTAGCCTCCTCTGCCAATCGACACATGACAAACAAACAGCGTCATTGCGAGGAGCGAAGCGACGAAGCAATCCAGACTTCCGGCGCCGCCCTGGATTGCTTCCGCCGTCGCCCTTCGGGCTATGGCGGACAAGTCGCTGCGCTCGCAATGACGAGCGGATAAAATCGAGACGTGCGCTTCAAGCCGCCGGCTGCGCGGCGCTTACGTCGCTCGACAGCAGATGCAAGAGCGCGCTCTTGATCGCGGCCTGCCGGGTCGGCGCGGTGATCTGGGCGCCCAACAGGTCCGTGACATAGAACACGTCGCGGGCGCGCTCGCCGAAGGTCGCGACGTGAGCGGAGGTGATGTTGAGGTTGAGCTTGGAGATCGCGGTGGTCAGCTCGTACAGCAGTCCGGGACGATCGAGACCGGAGACCTCGATCACGGTGTAGAGCTCCGACCACTGATTGTTGATGGTCACCTCCGGCTCGACCGAGAATGCCTTGTGCTGCTTGCCGCGGGTCGCACGCCGCGCCACCGCTTCCGGCAGCTTCAGCTTGCCTTCCAGCACCTGCTCGATCATCTCGCCGATCCGCGTGGCGCGCCTCGCCTCGTCCTCGTCGCGCTCATATTCCCGGGAGATCGCGATGGTGTCGAGCGCGCGCCCGTCGGTCGTGGTGTAGATCTGCGCGTCGACGATGTTCGCGCCGGCCGAGGCACAGGCGCCAGCGATGATCGACAGCAGCCAGGGATGGTCCATCGCGAAGATCGTCAGTTCCGTGACGCCGCGCGCCGGATCGAAGCCGACATTGATCGCAAGCTTGTGGCCGGCCTCTTCGCTCGCGCGCACGAAACGCGCGTGGCGGATCTTGCGCGGCAGCTCGACCTTGAGCCAATAGGCCGGATAGTGGCGGGCGATATAGCCGTTGAGCTCGGCCTCCGGCCAGTCGGTGAAGCCGGCGCGGAATTCGGCCTGCGCCGCGGCGATCCGCTTGGCGCGGTTCACCTCCGAGAAACCGCCGGTCAGCACCGGCTCGGTCTCGTAATAGAGCGTGCGCAGGAGCTGCGCCTTCCAGCCGTTCCAGACGCCCGGACCGACGCCGCGGATGTCGGCGGTGGTCAGGATGGTCAGGAGCTTCATCTGCTCGACCGACTGCACCACGGCGGCGAAGTTCTCGATGGTGCGGCGGTCCGAGAGGTCGCGCGACTGCGCGACCGTGGACATCGTCAGGTGCTCCTCGATCAGCCACGCCACGAGCTCGGTATCGGCATTGCTGAAGCCGAGCCGCGGGCACAGCCGCCGCGCCACCTTGGCGCCGGCGATCGAGTGATCCTCGGGCCGGCCCTTGGCGATGTCGTGCAGCAGCACGGCGATGTAGAGCACCGACCGGTGCTCGGGCCGGATCTTGCGCATGAGATCGGAGGCGAGCGCGAACTCGTCGCTGCCGCCGCGCTCGATCTCCTGCAGGAAGCCGATACAGCGGATCAGGTGCTCGTCGACCGTGTAGTGATGATACATGTTGAACTGCATCATCGAGACGATCCGGCCGAAAGAGCGGATGAAGTGGCCGAGCACGCCGGTCTCGTTCATCCGCCGCAGCACCACTTCGGCGTCGTTGGAAGTCAGGATCTCCATGAATAGCCGGTTGGCTTCCGGATTTTCGCGCTGGCCTGTGTCGATCAGGCTGAGCGAGCGCGTCACCGCGCGCATCGCATCCGGATGGAAGGCAAGGTTGTTCTTCTGCGCGAGACGGAAGATGCGGATCAGGTTGACCGGATCGTGCTTGAAAACATCGGGAGCGGCGAGATTGATGCGGTTGTTGTCGACGATGAAATCGTCGCTCTCCGGCACGCGCCGCCAGGTCGAGCCGGTCGTCAGCCGCGAGATCACCCGGCTCAACACCGGTGCCGGCTTGGCCTGCTGATCCTCCAGCTTGGCGCACAGGATCGCGGTGAGATTGCCGACCTCCTTGGCCACCAGGAAGTAGTGCTTCATGAAGCGCTCGACGTCCTGCATGCCGGGATGGCTGGTGTAGCCGAGCCGCACGGCGATCTCGCGCTGCAGGTCGAAGGAGAGCCGCTCCTCGGCCCGGCCGCTCAGGAAATGCAGGTTGCAGCGGACCGACCACAGGAAGTCGGCGCAGCGGCGGAAGGTGCGGAATTCGTGCGCGTCGAACACGCCGCGCTCCAGCAGCTCGCCGGTCTCGCGCACCCGGTAGACATATTTGGCGATCCAGAACAGCGTGTGCAGGTCGCGCAAGGCGCCCTTGCCGTCCTTGACGTTGGGCTCGACCAGGTAGCGCGACTGGCCGGCGCGGCGATGACGTTCCTCGCGCTCGGCCAGTTTTGCGGTGACGAATTCGGCCGCGGTGCCCTGCACGACCTCCTTGTCGAAGCGCTCGACGAGTTCGTCATAGAGCGGACGGTCGCCGGCGAGATAACGCGTCTCCAGGATCGCGGTGCGGATGGTCATGTCGCCACGCGCCTGGCGGATCGATTCGTCGACCGAGCGCGTCGCATGGCCGACCTTCAACCCCATGTCCCAGAGGCAATAGAGGATGGCTTCGGCGACCTGCTCGCCCCAGGCGGTCTGCTTGTAGGGAAGGATAAACAGCAGGTCGATGTCCGACTCCGGCGCCATCAGGCCGCGGCCGTAGCCGCCGGTCGCCACCACGGCCATGCGCTCGGCGCCGCTCGGCACGTCCGAACGGTAGAGGTGCCCGGTGGCGGCGGCATAGAGGATGCGGATGATCTCGTCCTGCACGAAGCAGAGCCGCTCGGCGCAGCGCCGGCCATGACGATCCTTCAGCAACTGCGCCTGGGCGGCCGCACGCGCCTTGACCAGCTCGGCCTTGAGGAGCTGCGCCACCGCCGAGCGGAACATATCCTCGCGGCCGGAATGCTGCGCGGCGAGCGCCTCGACCGCCGCAGCGATGGTGGCGCTATCGAAATCCGGATCGGCCTTGAGTTTGTGATCTGTCGCGATGCTGTCCATGAACCATCCGGATATCGAACACAGCCTGTGCTGTCACGACACATTCTATGCAACAAACGATCCATGCTGTCGCGCGCCATCGGCGCATGATGTTCGTGCTGGGAATAGCTCCGCTGGGGAAAGGTAATTCTCGTTGACGCGCCATCTAACTCATTGAAATAAGAGAGTATTTTAATGAGCAGGGAGGAACGGGGATGGGCGGAGTATCGAGGCGGGCTTTCGCCGCCATGGCAGCGGTGTTCTTGTGCGGCGGCATCGCCTCGGCGGCCGAGCCGCTCAAGGAAATCCGGATCGACTGGGCAACCTACAATCCGGTGTCGCTGGTCCTGAAGCAGAAGGGCCTGCTCGAAAAGGAGTTCGCCAAGGACGGCATCGGCATCGTCTGGGTGCAATCGGCGGGCTCGAACAAGGCGCTCGAATTCCTCAATGCCGGCTCGCTCGATTTCGGCTCGACCGCGGGCTCGGCCGCGCTGGTCGCCAGGATCAACGGCAACCCGATCCAGTCGATCTATGTCTATTCGCGCCCCGAGTGGACCGCGCTGGTCACGACCAAGGACACCAAGATCGCCAGCGTTGCGGATCTGAAGGGCAAGCGCGTCGCGGTGACGCGCGGCACCGACCCGCACATCTTCCTGGTGCGCGCGCTGCTCGGCGCGGGACTGTCCGAGAAAGACATCACGCCCGTTCTGCTGCAGCACGCCGACGGCAAGACGGCCCTGCTCCGTGGCGACGTCGATGCCTGGGCCGGGCTCGATCCGATGATGGCGCAGGCCGAGGTCGAAGACGGCGCCAGGCTGTTCTACCGCAACGCGGGCGCCAACACCTGGGGCATCCTCAATGTGCGCGAGCAGTTCCTGAAGGATTATCCCGACATCGTCCGCCGCGTGCTCGCCACCTATGAAGAGGCGCGCAAGGATGCGCTCGTCAACTATGACGATCTGAAGAAGACCTTCATCGCCGTCACCCGGCTGCCGGAACCGGTGGTCGACAAACAGCTCAAGGAGCGCACCGAACTGACCCATAGCCGCATCGGCGCACCCCAGCGCGAGTCGATCCTGGCCGCGGGCCAGGCGCTGCAACAGGCCGGCGTGATCGATGCCAAGGTGGATGTGAAGGCATCGCTGGATGCGCTGATCGACGATCAGGTGCCGCTGCCGACCAACTGAGACAACAAAATCGGTGTCGTCCCGGACAAGCCCGACAACGCGCCAGCGTTGGCGGGCGCCGATCCGGGACCCATACTCCCGAATGCTTGTTGCGAGGCACGCCGGAGCGACATCTCGTCTCGCAACAAACGCCGCGGCGTATGGGTCCCGACTCAAGGCCGGGACGACACCGAGTTTGTAGCGCGGCCATCATTTTGTAATTTGCTTGAGGCCCTTCTTACGGATGTCCATGACCGCCGAATTGCAGGCCGCCGCGCCAATCGAACAAGCAATGCCCACGCAAGCCGCGCCGCGGCTCTCGCGTCTCGCGCGGCCGCTGCAAGGCCTCCTGCTCCCAGTCGCGCTCGCCGCCGGCTGGGAGCTCATCGTTTGGCTCGGCTGGTCCACCGGACGGCTGGTGCCGCCGCCGTCCCGCATCATCACCACGCTCATCGAGCTTGCACGTTCTGGCGAGCTGATGCGCCACATCACGGCCACCCTCGCGCGCGTCGGGCTCGGCTTCGGCCTCGGCGTCGCCGCCGGCACGGTGATGGGAGGCATCTGCGGCTATTGGGGATTGGCGCGGCGGCTGATCGATCCCACCGTTCAGGCATTGCGCGCGATCCCGTCGATCGCCTGGGTGCCGCTGTTCATCCTCTGGCTCGGCATTTTCGAGACCTCGAAAGTGGCGCTGATCGCGGTCGGCGTCTTCTTCCCGGTCTATCTCGGCCTGATGGGCGCGATCCTCTCGGTCGATCGCAAGATCGTCGAGGTCGGCCGCATCTTCCGCCTGTCGGGCCTCTCGATGATCCGCCGCGTCTTGCTGCCAGCCGTGCTGCCCGCCTATGTCGTGGCGCTGCGGGTCGGACTGGGGCTGGGCTGGATGTTCGTGGTCGCCGCCGAGTTCATGGGCGCCTCCGAGGGGCTCGGCTATCTCCTGATCGACGGCCAGCAGCTCGGCAAGCCCGCGCAGATCGTGGCTGCGATCGTCATCTTCGCCATCATCGGCAAGACTACCGACTGGCTGCTCGAGCTGGCGACCGCGCCGCTGTTGCGCTGGCAGGACAATTTCGCGCGTCATGGCGGAGCAAACTGATGCTGTCGCTGCAATCCCTCGGCAAGGTCTATCCGAACGGCGTCCACGCGCTGGAACGATTCTCGGCCGAGATCAATCTCGGCGAGATCGTCGCCATTATCGGCGGCTCCGGCTGCGGCAAGTCCACGCTGCTCCGCGCCATCGCCGGCCTCGATCCGGCCAGCCGCGGCACGGTCACGCTCGATGGCGAGGCGATCGCCGCGCCGCACCCCAAGATCGGCATCGTCTTTCAGGAGCCGCGGCTGCTGCCGTGGCTGTCCGTCGCCGACAATATCGGCTTCGGCCTGTCCGAGCTGCCGCCTGCCGCGCGCCGCGAGCGCGTGGCGCGGGCGCTCGCGCGGGTCGGCCTTGCCGACAAGGCCAGAGCGTGGCCGCGCGAACTCTCCGGCGGCCAGGCCCAGCGGGCGGCGATTGCGCGGGCGCTGGTGCCGCAGCCCGAAGTGCTGCTGCTCGACGAGCCGTTCTCCGCGCTCGACGCCTTCACCCGCAAGGACCTGCAGGATCACCTGCTCGACCTGTGGGCGGATACGCGCCCGACTCTCGTGCTGGTCACCCACGACGTCGAAGAGGCGGTGGTGCTGGCGAACCGCGTGCTGGTGATGCGGCCGCATCCGGGACGGCTGTTCGAGGAGATCACGATCAATCTGTCGCGACCGCGCGACCGCAATGCGCCGCTGTTCGACCAGTTCAAGCGCCATGTGCTGGCGAGCCTCGACCGCTCGCTCGATCGAACGATGCCCGACCGGCAGAACAGCCGTGACGCCAGCGCGGCGATGTGGTGGTGACATCGGCGGCCGGTCCCGGTACACCTCAACCGTAAGAAATCCGGGAGAGAGCGACGATGGATGCTGCCGAGCTGCGCGCGCTGCAGGCGCCGATCAAGGAACGCTACAAGTCGGATCCCGCCGCTGCCATCATCACGCTGAAGGCCAAGGGCTCGGTCGGCGATGAGGGGTTGACCTGCAAGGTCGAGACCGGACGTGCATTGGCGGTGGCCGGCCTGCATCCGGGAACGGGCGGCTCCGGGCTCGAGCTCTGCTCCGGCGACATGCTGCTGGAGGCGCTGGTCGCCTGCGCCGGCGTGACGCTGAAATCGGTCGCCACCGCGATCGAGGTGCCGCTCAAGAGTGGACAGGTGATCGCCGAGGGCGATCTCGATTTCCGCGGCACGCTGGGCGTCGACAAGGAGGCGCCGGTCGGCTTCCAGGAGATTCGCCTGCGCTTCGAGGTCGATACCGATGCGCCGCAAGACAAGCTCGATCTGCTGCTCAAGCTGACCGAACGCTATTGCGTGGTCTATCAGACCATCAAGAACGGACCGAAAGTCTCGGTGAGCCTGAAGCGGGTGTGATCTCGCTTTGCCATGCCGCGGATGATTGCAGCGGGCAATGCTCGCTCGGTCTGCGCCTCCCCCGCCTGCGGGGGAGGTCGCCTTGCATCGAAGATGCGAGGCGGGTGGGGGAAGTCTCTCCACACGGCGCGAATGTTTCGGCTCGGGCCATCCCCCACCCCAGCCCTCCCCCGCAAGCGGGGGAGGGAGACTACTGCCCGCACCGAATGAGCTGATGTCCCCCGACCTTTCCTTCATCCTCCTCCTCGGCCTGCGCATGGTCATCGCAGCCGCCTTCGTGGTGTCGGCTTCGATGATCGCCGAGCGCACCGGGCCCGTGATCGGCGCGCTGGTGGCGACCTTGCCGATCTCGGCCGGCCCCACCTACGTCTTCCTCGCGCTCGATCATGACGCCGCCTTCATCGCGCAAGGCGCGCTCACCAGCCTGCCGGTCAATGCCGCCACCATCTTTCTCAGCCTGATCTACGCGGTGCTGGCCCAGCGCCGCGGTGTGGTCATCAGCACGGCTTGCGCGGTGGCGGTCTGGCTCTTCCTCGCAGCGCTGGTCCGCAGCGTGCAGTGGTCGCTGCTCGGCGGCCTGATCGCAAACGCCGTGACGTTCGCGATCTGCCTGCCGCTGCTTGAGCGCTACCGTCACGCCAAGATGCCGCTGATCACCCGCCGCTGGTACGACGTGCCGCTGCGCGCCTCGCTGGTCGCCGCGCTTGTCGCTACGGTTACATCGGTCTCGGGCTGGGCTGGTCCAAGTGTGTCAGGCATCCTCGCGCTGTTTCCGATCGTCTTCACCTCGATGATGCTGATCCTGCAGCCGCGCATCGGCGGCCCCGCGACTGCGGCCGTGATTGCCAACGGCGCCTACGGCCTGATCGGCTTCGGCATCGCGGTCGCGGTGCTGCATCTGGGCGTCCTGCATCTCGGCGCGCCGGCCGGCCTGAGCCTCGCGCTCGCGACCTGCGTGGGATGGAATCTCGGCCTGTGGTGGATCGGGCGGCGAAGGGCTTCTCCGCTGTCATTGCGAGCGAAGCGAAGCAATCCAGGAGCCGATCGGGGATAGTCCGTTACTGGATTGCTTCGGCGCAAATGCGCCTCGCAATGACGGCGTCGGTTCGTAGGGTGGGCAAAGCGAAGCGTGCCCACCGACGCGCATCCTGCGATGGAGGTGGTGGGCACGACGCTTCGCGCCTTTGCCCACCCTACGGCACTGTGGTGTGTGGGAGAAAGAAAGTCTCTCCGCCGTCATTGCGAGCGAAGCGAAGCAATCCAGAGGCCAATCGGGGATAGTCCGTTGCTGGATTGCTTCGGCGCAAATGCGCCTCGCAATGACAGTGACTACGATTTTCCGAGCTTCGCCTTCAGCGCGTAGAGCGCGTCCATGGCCTCGCGCGGCGTCATCTCGTCCGGATTCAGCGCCTTCACCGCGCCGATCAGCTCTTCCGCCTCCTTCGACATCGCAGGCTCCACGGCCGCGCGCGACGGCACCGCGAACAGCGGCAGGTCATCGACCAGAGCACGCGCACTCTGGCCGCGGTCTTGCGCCTCTAACTTCGCCAACACGGATTTGGCGCGGTTGATCACCGCTGGCGGAAGGCCGGCGAGCTTGGCCACTTGGATGCCGTAGGAGCGGTCGGCCGAGCCCGGCAGCACCTCGTGCAGGAACACCACGTTGCCCTGCCATTCCTTGACCCGCACCGTGGCGTTGAACAGCCGCGGCAGCTTGGCGGAGAGCGCCGTCAGCTCGTGGTAATGCGTGGCGAACAGCGTGCGGCAGCGATTGGTCTCGTGCAGATGTTCGATCGCGGCCCAGGCGATCGAGAGTCCGTCGAAGGTCGCGGTGCCGCGTCCGATCTCATCCAAAATCACCAGCGCCCGCTCGCCGGCCTGGTTGAGGATGACGGCGGTCTCCACCATCTCGACCATGAAGGTGGACCGCCCGCGCGCCAGATCATCGGCGGCGCCGACCCGCGAGAACAGCCGGTCGACGATGCCGATGCGGGCGCGCGAGGCCGGCACGAACGAACCGATCTGCGCCAGCAGCGCGATCAGCGCATTCTGGCGCAGGAAGGTGGATTTGCCGGCCATGTTCGGACCGGTGAGCAGCCAGAGCTGACCGCTGTGATGGCCCGGCGTCGGCGACAGGTCGCAGGAATTGGCGATGAAGGGCTGGCCGTCGCGCTTCAATGCCTGCTCGACCACCGGATGCCGGCCGCCTTCGATGGCAAAGCCGAGCGAACCATCGACGTCGGGCCGCACATAATTGTCATCGACCGCGAGCTTGGCCAGCGACGTCGCGACGTCGAGCATGGCAAAGCCGTGCGCGGCGGCGCGCAGATCGTCGCCGGCGGCGAGCGCGACAGCACAGAGCCGGTCGAAGATCTCAAGCTCGAGGTTGAGCGCGCGCTCACCGGCATTGGCGATCTTGGCTTCGATCTCGCCGAGCTCCGAGGTCGTGAAGCGCACTTGGCCCGCCAATGTCTGGCGATGAATGAAGGTCGCGTTCAACGGCGCGGCCATCAGCTTGTCACCATGCTGGGCGGTGACCTCGACGAAATAGCCGAGCACGTTGTTGTGCCGGATCTTCAAAGCCTTCACGCCGGTCTGGTCGGCATAGCGCGCCTGCATCGAGGCGACGACGAGCCGCGAGGCGTCGCGCAGATTGCGCGCTTCGTCGAGCGCCGGCTCGTAGGCGGCGCGGACGAAGCCGCCATCGCGCTTGATCAGCGGCAGCTGCTCATCGAGCGCGCGGGCAAATTCGGCCGCCAGCTCACGCGACGGCCGGCCGAGCGCCGCCATCACCGAAGCGATCTCCTGCGGAGGCTGGTCGAGTTCGGACAGGCGCGCCAGGGCCTGATCCGCGGCGAGAATGCCATCGCGGATCGCAGCGAGGTCGCGCGGGCCGCCGCGGCCGACCGAGAGCCGCGCCAGCGCGCGCGACATGTCGGGGGCGCCGCGCAGGATGCTCCTGATGTCCTCGCGGGCGGGGCTGTCGGCCACGAACGCCGCGACCGCATCGAGGCGCCGCGCGATCTGCCGATCATCGGTCAGCGGCGCCGCCAGCCGCTGCGCCAACAGTCGCGAGCCGGCCGAGGTGACGGTGCAGTCGATCGCGTCGAGCAGCGAGCCGCGGCGTTCGCCGCCGAGCGTGCGCGTCAATTCCAGATTGGCGCGGGTGGCCGGATCGATCGCCATCGTGCTGCCGGTCGCCTCGCGCGAGGGCGGCGACAGCGGCGGACGCTTGCCCACCTGGGTGCGATCGACATAGGTGACAGCAGCGGCCGCTGCGGTCGCTTCCAGCCGCGACAGCGCGGCGAGCCCGTCCATGGTGGCGACGGCGAAGTAATCGCACAGCCGCCGCTCCGCGGTGGCGCCGTCGAACACGTCGCGCGTCAATGGCGTGACCGCGGCGAGTTCGCGCAGGATCGGCTCGAATGCATGGTCCGAATAGAGCGCATCGCTGACGATCACCTCGTTCGGATTGATGCGGGCGAGCGTCGCAGCGAGTTCGGCGAACGCGCATTCGGCGACCACGAATTCGGAGGTCGAGATGTCGATCCAGGCGAGCCCGAGGCGATCGCCGCCGGAGGAGCCGCGGGCGCGTGCAATCGCGAGCAGGTAGTTGTTGGCACGTGCATCGAGCAGGTTGTCTTCGGTCAACGTGCCCGGCGTCACGACGCGAACCACGCCGCGCTTGACCACGCTCTTGTTGCCGCGGGCGCGCGCCGCCGCCGGATCTTCCATCTGCTCGCAGACTGCGACCCGGATGCCTTGCGCGATCAGCCGGTGCAGATAATCTTCCGAGCGTTCGACCGGCACGCCGCACATCGGGATGTCGACGCCCTGGTGCTTGCCGCGCTTGGTCAGGACGATGCCGAGCGCCTTCGAGGCGACTTCGGCGTCCTCGAAGAACAGTTCGTAGAAATCGCCCATCCGGTAGAACAGCAAGAGTCCCGGATGGGCCGCCTTGATCTCCAGATATTGCTCCATCATCGGCGTGAGCTTGGCCGGCGCATCTTGCGCGGGCGTCGTGTCGGGCATGTCAGGCGCGGAGATGGGCTGCTGGATCGTCATGGCGCGGAAATTACCCAAATTGCCGGCACGCTCCTACCGCTTTGCGGCCGCTGTCCCGGTTTTCCACGCCCGGTGCAAGCTGAACTCTGCCTCTCCCGCTTGCGGGGGAGGTCGCATCGCATCGAAGATGCGATGCGGGTGGGCGAAGTGCTTCCGTTTGCACCTGCCGTGGGGTTTGCCCCCACCCCAACCCTCCCCCGCAAGCGGGGGAGGGGCGCACCGATCACGACGAGAGAGCGACCATACTTCAGTCTCCCGCATACCACCCCGCGTCGCCGTCATTTGACCTGCCTGCGGCGCACTCCTAAAACCGCCATCAACATCCGATCAGAACATCCGAAAATCCAGGGAGAGAGCGATGCGAGACGTCTATATTTGCGATGCGGTGCGGACGCCGATCGGCCGCTTCGGCGGAACGCTCGCCAAGGTGCGCACCGACGACCTCGCCGCCACGCCGATCAAGGCGCTGATCGCGAAGCATCCGAATCTCGACTGGTCCGCGGTCGATGAAGTGTTCTTCGGCTGCGCCAACCAGGCCGGCGAGGACAACCGCAACGTGGCGCGCATGGCGCTGCTGCTTGCAGGCCTGCCCGATTCAGTTCCGGGCCAGACGCTCAACCGGCTCTGCGCCTCGGGGCTCGACGCGGTCGGTGCCGCGGGCCGCGCGATCCGCGCCGGCGAGATCGATCTTGCCATTGCCGGCGGCGTTGAATCGATGACGCGCGCCCCCTTCGTGATGGGCAAGGCGGCGGAAGCCTTCTCGCGCTCGGCCGAGATCTTCGACACCACCATCGGCTGGCGCTTCATCAATCCGCTGATGAAGCAGCAATATGGCGTCGATTCGATGCCCGAGACCGGCGAGAATGTCGCCGAGGAATTCCAGGTCTCGCGCGCCGACCAGGATGCGTTCGCGATCCGCTCACAGCAGCGCGCCGGCAAGGCGATCGCCGCGGGTTACTTCGCGGAGGAGATCACGCCGGTCACGGTGCCCGGCGGCAAGGCCGGCCCCGTCATCGTCGACAAGGACGAGCATCCGCGTCCCGAAACCACGCTCGAGGGCCTCGCCAAGCTGAGGCCGATCGTGCGCAATCCCGGCACGGTGACGGCAGGCAATGCCTCCGGCGTCAACGACGGCGCCGCCGCGATGATCCTCGCCTCCGAAGCCGCCGTGAAGAAGCACGGCCTGACGCCGCGGGCGAAAGTGCTGGGGCTGGCGTCGGCCGCGGTGCCGCCGCGCATCATGGGCATCGGACCGGTGCCGGCCACGCGCAAGTTGATGGAGCGGCTCGGTCTCAAGATCACCGATTTCGACCTGATCGAATTGAACGAGGCCTTCGCGAGCCAGGGCATCGCCTGCCTGCGCCAGCTCGGCGTCGCCGACGATGCCGATTTCGTCAATCCGCATGGCGGCGCGATCGCGCTGGGGCATCCGCTCGGCATGAGCGGCGCACGGCTCGCCCTCACCGCCGCACATGGCCTGGAAAAGCGCGGCGGCAAGCGCGCGCTCGCCACCATGTGCGTTGGCGTCGGCCAGGGCGTGGCGCTGGCGATCGAGAAGCTGAATTGAGGATGCGTCCTGCGCTTCGTCATTCCGGGGCAGCCCGCAGGGCTGAACCCGGAATATGGAGATGAGTCCAACAACATCGAGATTCCGGGCTCGACGCTGACGCGTCGCCCCGGAATGACGGAGGGACAGCCATGACCATCTCCCGCGAGCAGGACGTCACGCCGGCGGTGCTGGCCGTGATGGAGCGAACGACAAATCCGCGGCTGCGCGAGATCATGCTATCGCTGATCACGCACCTGCATGGATTCATTCGCGACGTTCGGTTGACCGAGGCAGAATTCCGCGAGGCCGCCGCCATCATCGCCGAGCTCGGCCAGCGCACCAACGACACCCACAACGAGGTGGTGCTGATGGCCGGCTCGCTCGGCGTCTCCTCGCTGGTGTGCCTTTTGAACAATGGCGACAACGGCAACACCGAGACCTCGCAGTCCCTGCTCGGCCCGTTCTGGCGCTTGAATTCACCCCGCGTCGAGAACGGCGGTTCGATCGTGCGCTCGGAAACGCCCGGCCCGTCACTGTTCGTCAGGGGCCGCGTGGTCGATCCGGACGGCGCGCCGGTAGCAGGCGCCGAAGTCGATGTCTGGCACGCCTCGCCGGTCGGCCTCTATGAGAACCAGGATCCCGAGCAGGCCGACATGAACCTGCGCGGCAAGTTCACCACCGATGCCGACGGCCGCTTCTGGTTTCGCTCGGTGATGATGGTGGGCTATCCGATCCCGACCGACGGCGTGGTCGGCCGCCTGCTCGCGGCACAGGGGCGCCATCCCTATCGTCCCGCGCATCTGCATGCGCTGATCGTCAAGCAGGGCTTCAAGGTCCTGATCTCGCAGGTCTACGACCCCAGCGATCCGCATATCGACAGCGACGTCCAGTTCGGCGTGACGAAAGCGCTGCTCGGCGATTTCATCCGCCACGACGAGCCGCACCCGACCGCGCGCGATGTGGTCGCGCCCTGGTATTCGCTCGATCACCTCTATCGGATGGAAGCCGGCGAGACGGCGCTGCCGCGCGCACCGATCAAGTAATTGCCGGAGAAGCCCGCCGGACTGGGGGCGGCGCTGGAGGAACCGCCGCCCCCATCCGGCACATCATGGCGGGGCGTCCATGAGATGTTGCCTCCGCGCGCAACTCATACGCGGAGCCGCCGGCTTGGTCTTGCATAGCCCGAAACGTGACGATGTTTGGTCGAAAAGCCATCACGTTTCAGTCACCTTTTCGCTACCGCCGGGCAGCTCCTATTCCATCACCGCATGATCCGCCGGCGCGGCCTGGGCGCGCAGCGCCGTCCGGGTCGAGCCGATCATGATCGCGAGCGGGATCGAGGCCAGGATGAACACCATCACCAGCTGGTAGTCATGCGAGAAGGCGAGGATCTGCGCCTGCACGGTGACCATCGCGTCCGCCATCGCCCGGCCGGCATCGGTCGAAAGATCGATCATTCTGGCGACGTTCGGCATCTGCAGGGCCTGGTTGAACGGGTTGATGTGCACGACGAGGATCGCGTGATTGCGGCGGGTGCCTTCCGTGAGCTGGGCGATCGCGATCGAGATGCCGATCGAGCTCGCGACGTTGCGCACCAGCGTCAGCATCGAGGTGCCGTCGGTGCGCAATTGCCCCGGCAGGGTCATGAACGCCACCGTCGACAGCGGCACGAAGACCAGCCCGAAGCCGAAGCCCTGCATGATGCTGATGGTGATGATCTCGGGAACGCCGGTCTGGTCGGTCCACGCCGTCATCTGGAACAGCGACAGCGCGGTGAGCCCAAGCCCCACCACGATGAGGGTGCGCGCCTCGATGTAGCGGAGCAGCCGGCCCACGATCATCATGGCGACGAAGGTGCCGCAGCCGCGGCTTGCAAGCAGCACGCCGGCAGTGATGATGGGATAGCCGATCACGTTCTGCAGGTACGGCGATGACAGCGCCATGGTGGAGAACAGCACCAGCCCCATCACGGTCATGAACACGCAGCCGCCGACGAAATTCTTGTCCTTGAACAGAGCGAACTGGATGAACGGCCGCCTCGTGGTCAGCGAATGCGCCAGGAAGTAATAGAAGCCGATGGCGGCGACGATGAACTCGGCGATGATCTCGTTCGATTCGAGCCAGCCTTGATCCTCGCCGCGGTCGAGCGCGATCTGCAGCGAGCCGATGCCGACCGCGAGCGCAAAGAAGCCGAACCAGTCGAAGGTCAGCTCGGTATTCGGCCGGGTCTCGTCCATGAACGCCATCAGCCCGAGCACGGTGACGAGGCCGAACGGCAGGTTGACGAAGAACACCCAGTGCCAGGAATAGGTCTCGGTCAGCCAGGCGCCGAGCGAGGGGCCCATGATCGGGCCCATCATGACGCCCATGCCCCAGATCGACATCGCCTTCGCCCGCTCGTGCAGCGCGTAGGAATCGAGCAGCACGGCCTGCGACAGCGGCACCAGCGAGGCGCCGAACACGCCCTGCAGCAGGCGGAACAGCACCATCTGGTTGATGTCCTGCGCCAGCCCGCACAGCACGGACGCGACGGTGAAGCCGGCCGAGCAGACAATGAAGGTGCGCTTGCGGCCGAAACGGTTGGCGATCCAGCCGACCGGCGCGGTCATGATCGCCGCCGCCACGATGTAGGAGGTCAGCACCCAGTTGATCTGGTCCTGCGAGGCCGACAGCGTGCCTTGCATATAGGGCAGCGCCACGTTGGCGATCGTGGTGTCGAGCGCCTGCATGATCGTCGCCGTCATGGCGCAGATCGTCACCATGTTGCGGCGGAAGCCGGGGACCGCGGAGGGTGAAGGCGCAGGCGCGTTCATCGCCTACTCCTCCTGCTCCGAGGCATGCGCCGTGCCGAACAGCGCCGCCAGCGAACGCTGATGGCCGGTATCGATCGAGACGTTGACGCTCATGCCGGCCTTCAGCTTCGCGACATACTTGTCGTTCTTGTCGAAGTAGATCCGCACGGGCACGCGCTGCACGACCTTGACGAAATTGCCGGTCGCGTTCTGCGGCGGCAGGATCGCGAATTGCGCCCCGGTGCCGGGCGACAGCGAGCCGATATAGCCCTTGAAGGCGTGGTTCGGGAAGGCATCGACGTCGAGCTCGACCGGCTGGCCGACCGCGACATGGGTGAAATCGCTTTCCTTCGGATTGGCATCGACCCAGGGATTGGCGACATCGATCACCGAGAACACCGGCGTGCCGGCGGGCAGGAAGCGGCCGAGTTGGATCTGGTCGACCTGGGTCGCGATGCCGTCGATCGGCGCCCGCATCACGGTGTGGTCGAGATTGCGCTGGGCGATGCCGAGTGCGGCCTCGGCCTGATAGTAGGGCGGAAATTCCGCGATCGGGAGATCGACATTGCCCAGTAGCTGGGTCTTGGCGCTGGACATTTGCTGCAGGACGAAGGCGTATTCCGCCCGTGCCGTGACCAGGGCCGACGATGCATTGTCGAGATCGAGCTGCGAGCCGAAGCTGCTCCTGGCCAGGGTCGATTTGCGATCGACATCCTTCTGCTTCAGATCAATGGTCTGCTGCATCAGGTCGGCCATCTGCTGATAGATCTTGATGTTGGCGACCAGGTTGTCGTGCGTGGTGCGAGCCTGCTCCAAGGCGGCCTTGGCCTGGTCGACCGCGAGCCGATAGGGCTCGGGGTCCATCTCGAACAGCTCGTCGCCCTTTTTGACCTGCTGCCCTTCCTTGACGACGATCTTGACGATCTTGCCGGAGATGTCGGGCGTGATCAGCACCTTCTGCGCGCCGACATAGGCGTCGTCGGTGGTGACGTAACGGCCGCCTTGCAGGTAGAGGGCAACGCCGCCGATCGCGGCGAGGATCGGCAACACCACGAGCAGCACTGTGCGGCGATAACGCCTGACCAGGCCGCCTTTCGGCGCCGCCGCGGCGGCGGCCGTGCGGTCGGGGCTGGCCTTCTGTTCGGCGGCAATTTTCAAGGCGGGTTCAGCCATAATGCTGCTCCTTTCGCTGCTCGTCGCACAGCGACTGCAGGGCGTTTCTCACATTTTCTTTGATGGCTTCGAGTTGGGTCATCAGCCGTTGCGCATCGGCCGGGCCGAAGCCCGCCAGGGCCGTCGCGGTCAGTTCCGCTTTGAGCTCGGCGAGCTCGGCCAGCAATGGGCGAGCCGCCTTCTTCAGATAGAGCCGGTTGACGCGGCGGTCGCTGTCGTCGCCGCGGCGTTCGATCAAACCGGCATCGGCCAGCTTGTCGATCAGCCGCGTCAGCGTGATCGGCTGCATCTCCATCTGCTCGGCCAGTTCCGACTGCTTCATGCCCTCGTTGCGCTCGACCCTGGCCAGCACCGCCCATTGCGCGCGGGTCATGCCGAAACGCGCCGCCTCCTTGTCGGCATAGACGCGCACCAGGCGCTGCAGCTCGCCCAGGGTAAACAGGAAGTTCACGTCCACGGGATCGCGGGCCATATCCGTCCAATCGGGAACTTTGGGAATGAAGCCAAGCTTGGCTCCAATAAGCTTCGAATATTATAAGCAAGCTTATGAATTTTCCATGGCCAAGTTGCGCAAGCTCATGCGAATGGCTTGCATGGCTCGTCTGCGGCGAGCTTTGTCCGCCGCGGCCGGAAGATGCTAGATTGACGCCGATGACGCTCGCCAAACCCACCTTCCCCGCGCCCGACCATGATCACGGCCGCTGTGCCGCGGATGCGCTCGATCATGCCGAGCGCGTCTGCGCGCAGCGTAGCCAGAAATTCACCCCGCTCCGCCGCCAGGTGCTGCAGGCGCTGCTCGCAAGCCATCGGCCGCTCGGGGCTTACGAGATCATCGAGGAACTCGCCAAGGCGGCGGCCCGTCCGGCACCGATCACGATCTATCGGGCGCTCGAGTTCCTGATGGCCAACGGGCTCGTGCACCGGATCGAAAGCCGCAATGCCTATCTCGCTTGCGCGCAGGATCACGACAACGCCGCGCTGGTCGCCTTCCTGATCTGCGAGCACTGCGGCGCGGTCGGCGAGGTCCCGGCGGCGCCGATCGCCGAGAGCCTGAAGACTGCCGCCTCAGCCTCCGGCTTCGCGCCAAAGCTCTCGGTCGTGGAGATCACCGGCATCTGCGCGCATTGCCAGCAGGTGGCGTGACGTGGATAGCGGCCGGACCAACGAGAAGACCAAGAACAAGAAGAAGAACGTCTAAGCGGGAGCAAAATGTCCTCGAAGCAACTTTCGTCGGCGGCCCGGCCACTGGGTCCGGGTGCCATTGCCGTCATCGTCGTGCTCTGCCTGTCCTGGGCCTTCAATCAGATCGCGGTGAAGCTGGCGCTGCCGGAGATTCCGCCGATGCTGCAGGCGACCTTGCGCTCGGCCGGCGCCTTGCCGGTGCTGCTGCTGTTTGCATGGGTGCGCGGGGTCAGGATGTTCGAGCGCGACGGCACGCTGATCGCAGGTCTCGTCGCCGGCACCATGTTCGGCATCGAGTTCGTCCTGATCTATGGCGGCCTGCTGCTGACCTCGGCCTCGCGCGCGGTGGTGTTCCTCTACACCGCGCCCTTCTTCGTCGCGCTCGGCTCCTACCGCTTCCTCGGTGAACGCCTCGGCACGACCCAATGGATGGGCCTTGCGCTCAGCTTCGCCGGGGTGGCGCTGGCGATCGGCATTCCGCAGGCCAATGTCGACCGCAGCGTGCTGCTCGGCGATCTCATGGTGGTGGGCGGCGGGCTCTTGTGGGGCGCGACTACCGTGCTGGCCAAGGGCACCAGGCTGCGCTTGGCCCCGCCCGAGAAGGCGCTGGCATACCAGGTGACGATGTCGATCCCGATCCTGGGAGCGGCGGCTCTACTCTCGGGCGAGCGGATGGCGCAGGTTCCTAGCGCCTTCGTGCTGTCCTTGATGGCCTACCAGTCGATCTGGGTGGTCGGAACCACCTTCACCCTGTGGTTTGCGCTGGTGAAGACCTATTCCGCCAGCAAATTGTCGGCATTTACCTTCATCACCCCTTTATTCGGGGTCGTCGCCAGCTATTTCATCCTGCATGACGCCCTGACGCTGGCTTTTGGCGCCGCCGCCCTGCTTGTGATTGCAGGGCTTTTTCTGGTCAACCGGCCCAATCGCGTCGCTGCGGCGCCGACTGATCCATTGCTGAATGTCACCAAAACCTGATATCCGAGGCCTCATGAACAAGCCCGAAATTCTGCCTCAGAACGACATCGCCGGCCCCGCTCCCCGGCACCAGACCACCCAAGTCATGGTCGGCAACGTCGCCGTCGGCGGCGGCGCGCCGATCGTGGTGCAGTCGATGACCAACACCGACACTGCCGATGTCGAGAGCACGGTGGCCCAGGTCGCAGCGCTGGCGCGCGCCGGGTCCGAGATGGTCCGCATCACCGTGGACCGCGAGGAGGCCGCCGCCGCCGTCCCGCACATCCGCGAGGCCCTGGACAAGCGCGGCATCACCACGCCCTTGATCGGCGACTTCCATTACATCGGCCACAAACTGCTGACCGAATATCCGGCCTGCGCCGAAGCGCTGGCCAAATACCGCATCAATCCCGGCAATGTCGGCTTCAAGGACAAGCGCGACACCCAGTTCTCCTCGATCATCGAGATCGCCAACAAGAACGACAAGCCGGTCCGCATCGGCGCCAATTGGGGCTCGCTCGACCAGGAGCTGCTCTCCAAGCTGATGGACGAGAATGCGGCGTCCGCCGCCCCGCGCGACACCCGCGCGGTGACGCGCGAGGCCATGGTGCAGTCGGCCTTGCTCTCCGCCGCGCGGGCGCAGGAGCTCGGCATGCCGAAGAACCGCATCATCCTGTCGGCCAAGGTCTCGGCCGTGCAGGACCTGATCGCGGTCTACCAGGATCTCGCCGCGCGTTCGGATTACGCCATCCATCTCGGCCTCACCGAGGCCGGCATGGGCTCCAAGGGCATCGTCGCCTCCTCGGCCGCGCTCGGCATCCTCCTGCAGCAGGGCATCGGCGACACCATCCGCATCTCGCTGACGCCGGAGCCCGGCGGCGACCGCACCCTCGAAGTGCAGGTCGCGCAGGAGCTGCTGCAGACCATGGGCTTCCGCACCTTCGTGCCGCTGGTGGCGGCCTGCCCCGGCTGCGGCCGCACCACCTCGACCGTGTTCCAGGAGCTGGCGCGCTCGATCCAGGATTTCATCCGCGACGAGATGCCGGCCTGGAAGAGCAAATATCCCGGCGTGGAAGAACTCAACGTCGCGGTGATGGGCTGCATCGTCAACGGCCCCGGCGAATCCAAGCACGCCAATATCGGCATCTCGCTGCCCGGCACCGGCGAAGCGCCGGCCGCTCCGGTGTTCGTCGACGGCAAGAAATTCCGCACCTTGCGCGGCCCGACCATCGCCGCCGACTTCAAGGCCCTGGTGATCGACTATATCGACCAGCGCTACGGCAACGGCGCCAAGCAGCCGGAGACGGTGACGGCGGCGGAGTAGCCGCTCCAATATCGGTAGCGTCGCTCAAATATCGGTGTCGTCCCCGCGAACGCGGGGACCCAGACTCCGCAGCCGTCGTGATCGGCCGGTCTGCCATTCCATCTCGCGCAACCAGAACCTGCGGTGGCTATGGGTCCCGTCTCAAGGCCGGGACGACGGCGTTGACTGCAGCGCCATTGCACTCCCTTTTCCCCGCGCTACCATGCCCTCAATCCACGATCGAGGGAGAACGCGGATGAGCTCGCTCGCAAGCCTGCAGGGGCCGCGCTACAAACATGCTGCGGACGAGACTGCCCCCTATGAGACCATCTCCGTCGACAAGCTGACGCCGATCATCGGCGCAGAGATTTCAGGCATTGATATTGGCCAGCTGGTCTCCGACGGCTCGTACAACAACCGCCAGATGGACGAGATCCATCGCGCGCTCGCCGAGCACCTCGTCATCTTCTTCCGCGATCAGCACATCACGCCTGAACAACATCTCGCCTTTGGCCGCAAATTCGGCGAGCTGCATATCCATCCGGCAGCGCCGCATGACGGCAGCGATCCGGCCCTGATGCGCATCTACGCCGACAAGGATTCACCGCGCGCCAATGGCGAGGGCTGGCACTCCGACGTGTCCTGCGACGTCGAGCCGCCGATGGGCTCGATCCTCCACATCCGGCAATGCCCGCCCGCAGGCGGCGACACGCTGTTCGCCTCGATGTACGCCGCCTATGAGGCGCTGTCGGAGCGCATGAAATCCTATCTCGACGGGCTGACCGCCTTCCATGACGGCGAGAGCGTCTATCGGGGGCTCTACGCCAACTACGGCGTCGCCGACCGGCCGGCCTATCCGAGCGCGGAGCATCCGATCGTGCGCACCCATCCGGTGACCGGCAAGAAGGCGCTCTACGTCAACCGCGGTTTCACCCGCCACATCATCGGCATTCCCCGCGACGAGAGCGATGCCATTCTCGCCTATCTCTACCAGCACGCGGAGAACCCGCTGTTCCAGTGCCGCTTCCGTTGGACCGAGAACGCGATCGCATTCTGGGACAACCGCTGCACCCAGCACCGCGCGATGTGGGACTACTGGCCGCACACGCGTTCAGGCACGCGCGTCACCATCAAGGGCGAGCGGCCGGTGTGAGGGCAAGCCTGCTATTCCAGCCGTCATCGCCCGGCTCGACCGGGCGATCCAGCACGCCGAGACCTCTCCTTCATCATCCGCCGTCTCGAAATACTGGATCCCCCGCTTTCGCGGGTGATGACGGATTGAGCGAGTTGTAGGGTGGGCAAAGGCGCAAAGCGCCGCGCCCACCGCTTTCAAGGATGATCCCGGTGGACGCGCTTCGCTTCGCCAACCCGACAGCTCAAACTGGACACGTCATTGCGAGGAGCCGGAGGCGACGAAGCAATCCAGAGCCGACCTCGAGATCTGGATTGCTTCGCTATCGCTCGCAATGACGGCACAATGAACGATGAAAGAGTCCGCGACCGGAGTCAAAAGCAATGAACCTCGACGTCCGAGAGATGACGCTCGACGAGATCGGCATCGTCATCGACTACTTCCACTCTTCCACGCCAGAACATCTGGAGCTGATGGGCGTCGATCCGACCCGGCTGCCGAGCCGGGCCGTTTGGGCCGGCCGCTTCAAGGAGCTCTATGCGCAGCCGCTCCCCGAGCGCGCAAGCCTTCTGGTCCTGTGGCGGCGCGACGGCAAGCCGATCGGCTTCTCCAGCTGTGACAAGATTGTATACGGCAGCCGCGCCAACATGCACCTGCATGTCACCGAGCCTGAGCTGCGGCAACAAGGCATCGGCGCCGAATGCGTTCGCCGCAGCGTCGACATCTATTTCCGCACGTTCAGTCTCAAGCAGCTGTTCTGCGAGCCGAACGCCTACAATGTCGGCCCGAACCGCACGCTGCAGAAAGCCGGCTTCAAATATCTCAAGACCTACAAGACGGTGCCCGGCTATCTGAACTACCACCAGGCGGTGACGCGCTGGGTGATCGAACGCTGAAGCAGAGCTAGCGGGCACGGCGCGCCCAGCATACGCGTCATGCGCAAATTGCCCGTCGTGTTACTTTGCCGCAGCCGTGTGCGCTTGTCGTGTCGGGCAAATCACCGGCAGATTCTTCGCGTCTCGGCCCGATGAGAGGGGCGCTACGCGATCGTCACGAGCGTTGGGCCGCAGATGCGATGGACGCGACATGTCGCAGTGAACTTGTCAGTTCACGGACGAACGATGTATCGCGGACGGTGAAATCGTGTGGTCCTGGCCTCCCGGTGCTGAGGCCAAGTTCGCGTCGCTCGACGAGCGCACGGATGACGGGGGCAAGAACGCCGGTCCCCGGGGAGAGCGCGTATAAGCCGTAAACCACTCGCGCAGGGAAGGCCGGAGCGATCCGGCTGAGCCTGTGGTTCCTGCCCCGTGCACTTCTTCACGCACGGGGGCCGCGGGTATCAGTCGATGCCCGGCCTTCCCTGTGCCCTCTCTGTTAGTAAAGGGGGCGATTACGCAACAAAGCCCGGACGCAATGCGCCGCGGGGATGCGGATGTGCGTCGCCCGACTGTTGGACGATCGAAGTCGATGATGAGCTCCCGCCTCACCCACCACTGCCATCCCGGCCTTGCCTGTCCGCCGCAGCTGGCAGAGCGAAGGCGGAAGCCGGGACCCATATTCCAGAGACGTCCGTTGTCGGCGAGTTGCCGGACCATCGTTCGCAACAACAACGGCGTGTGGTTATGGATCCCCGCTTTCGCGGGGATGACGACTGAGGATTTGGCGCGAGCGTCGGATCGTCAGCTGCCTGCATTACTCCGGAATCTCGCCGAAATTCTCGCCGATCGGCAGCACGGCATGACGGATCAGGCGCGAGTCCTCCACCGCAGCCTGGCGATGCTTCACGGCCTCGCGATAGACGGGATCGCGGATCATCTCGACGAAGGCGGCGACGGAGGGATACTCGGCAATGAAGCAATGATCCCAATATTCCTCGCGCGGCCCGATCAGCATCAGTTCGAACTTGCCTTGCCAGACGATGCGACCGCCGAGCCGCTTGAACACCGGCCCGCTCTCGCGGCCATAGGCGGCATAGGCTTCCGCGCCGCTCGCCTTGCGGCCGTCAGGATAGGCCGCCTCCTTGCGCAGCCGCACCAGGTTCAGCATGTGGATCGGACCTGCGCGGTCGCGCGCACGAAATTCGGCAAAAACCTCCTTGGTCGGATCGATGTATCCCATGCGCGTTTCCTCTCGTTAACTTTGCCTTAACCATAACAGCGCGTGCACGTCGTGAAACACCTAATTGGGCGTTAACCTCTTGCTAACCGGCCTTTAAACTCCAGCGATTAGCGTGATCGGACCAGGTTGCGGGCACAATTGCGTATGGCGGGACGAAAGAAGAGCGGCGGGCGTAAGGAGCCGCTATTCGGCCTCGCGGCGGCCATGCACGATCTGCGTCTCGACTCCAAGGATCGCATTCCCACGGCTGAGGATCCGCCGAAGAAACCCGCAGCGAAGCGCAAGCCGGTCATCGACGACGCTGACGACGAGCCGCCGCCGCGCGAGACCAAGCCGCGTCCTGCCAAGGGCAACAAACGCATGAGCAAATCGCGTGTCGGTTTCTCGGTCGGGCGGATGTTCTATTGGGCGCTGGTCTGCGGCCTCTGGGGCGTGATCGCGCTGGTCGGGGTCGTGGTGTGGGCCGGCGCGCATCTGCCGCCGATCCAGTCGCTGGAAATCCCCAAGCGCCCGCCGACCATCGAGATCGTCGGTCTCGACGGCAGCGTGCTGGCACAGCGCGGCGAGATGGCCGGCGCCAATGTCGCGCTCAAGGAGCTGCCGCCCTACCTGCCGAAGGCCTTCATCGCGATCGAGGACCGGCGCTTCTATCAGCATTTCGGCATCGACCCGATCGGCATCACGCGCGCATTGGTCGCCAACGTCCTGCATCGCGGCGTCTCGCAAGGCGGCTCGACGCTGACGCAACAGCTCGCCAAGAACCTGTTCCTCACCCAGGAGCGGACGCTGCAGCGCAAGCTGCAGGAGGCCGAGCTCGCGCTGTGGCTGGAGCGCAAGCACTCCAAGAACGAGATTCTCGAGCTCTATCTCAATCGCGTCTATTTCGGCTCCGGCGCCTATGGCGTCGAAGCCGCGGCGCAGCGCTACTTCGGCAAGTCCGCGCGGCACGTCACGCTCAGCGAAGCGGCGATGCTCGCGGGCCTCGTCAAATCGCCCTCGCGACTGGCGCCGAACCGCAACCCGGAAGGCGCGGCGAAACGCGCCGAGACCGTGCTCGCTGCGATGGCCGACGCCGGCTTCATTACCGATGCACAGGCGAAGGCCCAGATCGCTCATCCCACGATCACCGTGAAGCCCGCCGGCGCCGGCACCGTCAACTACGTCGCCGATTGGATCGGCGAGGTGCTGGACGATCTGGTCGGCCAGATCGATCAGTCCATCGTGGTCGAGACCACCATCGATCCGAAGCTGCAGTCGGCAGCCGAAGCCGCCGTGATCGACGAACTCGCCGCCAAGAGCGTGAAGTTCAATGTCAGCCAGGGCGCCCTGGTGGCGATGACGCCGGACGGTGCGGTGCGCGCGATGGTCGGCGGCCGGAATTATTCCGAGAGCCAATATAATCGCGCGGTCACCGCCAAGCGCCAGCCCGGCTCGGCGTTCAAGCCGTTCGTCTATCTCACCGCTATCGAGCAGGGCTTGACCCCGGAGACGGTCCGCCAGGACGCGCCGCTGGAGCTGAAGGGCTGGAAGCCGGAGAACTACACCCGCGAATATTTCGGACCGGTGACGCTGACACAGGCGCTGGCGATGTCGCTGAATACGGTCGCGGTGCGAGTCGGCCTCGAGGTCGGGCCCAAGAACGTGGTGCGTACCGCGCATCGGCTCGGCATCGCCTCCAAGCTCGATCCGAACCCGTCGATCGCGCTCGGCACATCCGAAGTGTCGGTGCTCGAGCTGGTCGGTGCCTACGCGCCCTTTTCCAATGGCGGCCTCAGCGTATCGCCGCATGTCGTGACCCGGATCAGGACGCGCGAGGGCAAGCTGCTCTATCTGCGCCAGGCGGATCCGCCGACCCAGGTGATCGAGCCGCGCAATGTCGCGATGATGAACCAGATGATGCAGGAGACCTTGATCTCCGGCACCGCGCGCAAGGCCGAGATTCCCGGCTGGGTCGCGGCCGGCAAGACCGGCACCAGCCAGGATTTCCGCGACGCCTGGTTCATCGGCTACACGGCCCGCCTCGTCACCGGGGTCTGGCTCGGCAACGACGACAATTCGCCGACCAAGAAGGCGACCGGCGGCGGCCTGCCGGTGGAGGTCTGGAGCCGTTTCATGCGGTCAGCGCATCAGGGTGTGCCGGTGGCGGCGCTGCCGAACTCGCAAGGTTCGGGCCTGGTGCCGACCTTGGCGCAGATCACCTCGCAGATCACGGCGCCGACGGCTCCGGCAGCACCAGCGCCGGCAGCCAATTATAGCGGAGGGCGCGCGGTCACGCCGACGCGCACGGCAGCGCGGCCCGAGGCCGCGGCAGGCCTCGACGGCTGGCTGGTGGACCGGCTATTCGGAGGACAACGTTGACGGCGGCGCGGCGATGCCGCGCGGTCAGGCCGCTGGCTGGACCGCGTCCTTCGGCGGCCTCGCTTCGGCGGACAGGTTTGGCGAAGCTGCGGCGAGCGTGCGGCCGATCTGCTTGAGCATATGGCTCGCACGTTCCGCACTGTGCTCCAGCAGCCACCGTCCGAAGCCTGCCGCCGGCAAGGGCCGCGCATACAGGAAACCCTGCAGCGCCTCGCATCCGAGCTCGTGCAGCAGGTGGCGCTGCCCCTCGGTCTCGACGCCTTCGGCGACGACCGCGAGGTCCATGCTCTGCCCGACCCGGACCACCGCGGTCACGATGGCGCGGGTGCCGGGGTTTTCCTCGACGTCGCGCATGAAGCTGCGATCGATTTTCAGCTCGCTGATCGGCAGCTGCGCCAAGCGGCTGAGGCTGGAATAGCCGGTGCCGAAATCGTCCAGCGACAGCCCGACGCCGAGATTGCGCAGCTCGCTCATGGTCGCCACCACCGTGGCGCGCTCGTTCAGGAACACACCCTCGGTGATCTCGAGCATCAGGCGGTTCGGCGGCAGGCCGAATTCGCCAAGGATCTGCGCGACGCGCGCAGCCAAATTGACGTTCTGGAAATTGATCGGCGACAGGTTGACCGAGATGCTCGGAATATCGAGCCCGGCCCGCTGCCAGATGGCCATCTGCCGGCAGGCCTCGCGCATCGACCACAACCCGATCTGCTCGATCAGCCCGCATTCCTCGGCAAGCGGAATGAATTTCGATGGCGACACGTCGCCGAGGACCGCATCGTGCCAGCGCGCGAGGGCTTCCACCCCGTGAATGCCGCCGTCCTGCGACCGGATCTGCGGCTGGTAATGCAGGCTCAGGGCCTCGTTGGCGACCGCATCCCGCAGCGCGGTGCTGTGCATCAGGCGCTGCTCGGCGATCTTGTCGAGATCGGCGCTGAAGAAGCGATAGGTCGCGCGCCCCGCACTCTTGGCCTTGTACATGGCGGCATCGGCCTGCTTGATCAGCGTGTCGATGTCCGAGGCATTGTCCGGATAGAGGCTGAGCCCCATGCTGGCCGACATCGGCACCTGCCGAGTGCCGATCGTAAGCGGCACCGCCAGCGCCGCGGTGATGCGGGCGGCCATCAGCGAGGCCTCGATCGAATCCCGGTTCGGCAGGAGCACCAAGAACTCGTCGCCGCCGAGCCGGCCCAGCATGTCGCCCGGCCGGAGCTGCCCGCGCAAGCGCTTGGCAAAGACGACCAGGAACTCGTCGCCCGCGGCATGGCCGAGCGTGTCGTTCACGTCCTTGAAATTGTCGGCGTCGAGATAGGCGACCGCCACATGCCCGCCCTCCGGGCAGGCCTCGAGCGCCGTCGCGATCAGCGAGCGGATATGGGCGCGGTTGGGCAGGCCGGTCAGCATGTCATAATAAGCGAGGCGCGCGACCGCAGACATCGCCTCCTGCCGTTCGATCGCCAGCGCGCCGAGATCGACGCAGGCGTCCACGATCCGCTCGTGCCAGTGGCTCGGGCCGCGGCATTCCCGGAAGTAGAAGGCGAACGTTCCGATCACCCGGCCGTCCTTCCCCTTGATCGGGGTCGACCAGCAGGCGCGCAGCCCCGCGGCCAGCGGCTTCTCCTTATAAGGCTGCCAGCGCGGATCGGTGTCGATATCCTGCGCCAGGACCGGCTCGTCGAGATAGGCGGCTGTGCCGCACGAGCCAACCTCCGGCCCGATCGGGATGCCGTCCAGTGCGGCCGAATAATCCGGCGGCAGGCTGGGCCCGCCGAGCGGGTGAACCACGCGGTCCGCGTCGACGTGCAGGATGGAGCAGACGACGTCGGGCGCGAGCTCCTCCACCCGCCGACAGAGCCGGTCGCAGATCTCCGTGATCGGAAGATTGTCGGCGAGCGCCGTCGTGATCAGTTGTTGCAGCGACCTCAGCTGCTTGCTCTCGCTGATGTCGCTGAGCATGCCGACCAGGTATTTCACGCGGCCGCGGGCATTGCGATGCGCCTTGACATAGGCGGTCACCCAGATTTCTCGGCCGCTCTTGTCATAGACGAGGACTTCCTCCTCGCCGCCGCGGTCTTCGCCGAACCAGAGCTGCAGCCTGTCGATGGCCTGTCGATCCGTGCATGGACCGACCATGAGCTCGTCGACACGACGCCCGATCGCCTCGCCGCGCTGATAGCCGAACAGGTCGGAAAACGCGGCATTGGTATAGATGATCTCGAGATGGTGATCGGTCACCACCATTGCCCGGTTGGTCTGATCGGCCACGGAATGCAACAGCGCCAGCCGGTCGCGCCGCTCGACTTCGGCCGAGACGTCTCGCGCAAACAGCGCAAGCCGGGTCGTCCCGCCAACATCCAACGGCGATGCAGTCAGGCTTACGCAGATGCGCTTACCTTCGCCTGGTCTGAGGATGATCTCGACCGGCGGTGGCATGATCTCGCGAACGTCACCGGGCAGCGGCTGTCCGGCCTCGAGCGACGTCTTGAAGATGGGATGGTCGGGCCGGATGCCCAGACGGCTGACATCGGCGCCGATCAGTGCGGCGCGGTCGAGTTGGAACAGCCGTTCGGCCGCTGCATTGGCATGCCGAACGCGCAAGTCCTCGTCGAGGATGACCACAGCTTCGCTGGAGCGTTCGAGCGCGGCCAACAACACGTCGGCAGGTTCGGCCATGGGCTACTCGTGGGGCGCATCACGTTCGGTGGAAACGCAGCCGCGCTCGGTTGGAGTCGACGTCTCATCACCTGGGGTTAGAAGCCCTAGTTGTGGCAAACTCCCCCTTACAACGGCGTTAAGACCGAGGCTCCTTGTGCGCGCTATCATGCTTAAGGGAATGCTACCCGGGGCGGGATTGGCGAGGATGAGGTCGCGCCAAAAGAAAAGGTCCGGACCAGCCGGACCTTGTCATGCCTTGATCGTCAAAGCTTCAATCGTCGATGCCGTAGCGATGGAGATCATTGCCGCAGGTGTCGAGCCACTTCTTGGCGCGTTCCACCGAACCGCAGATCCGCCCGCAGACTTTCCAGAACCGCGGCGAGTGATTCATCTCGATGAGATGGGCGACTTCGTGAGCCGCGAGATAATCGAGCACGAAGGGCGGAGCGAGAATCAGACGCCAGGAGAACGACAGCGAGCCCGCCGAGGTACAGGACCCCCAGCGGCTGGACTGGTCCCGGATCGACAACCGCTTGACCTTGACGCCAAGCTGATCGGCATAGGCCTCGGCGGCCTTCTGCAGATCGCGCCGCGCCTCCCGCTTCAGGAAGTCGTGCACCCGCCGCTCGACATGCTCGATGCCGCCGGCCACGCAGAGGATCTTCTCACCACTGTCGCGCGTCTCGGTCCACACCGTGCCGCGCTCGCCCGCGCGATGCACGATGCGGTGGGGTGCGCCACGCAGCGGGACGATCGTTCCAGGCAAGAACGGTGCCGCCTTCGGCAAGCGGCCGAGACGTGCGGCGATCCAGGCGCCGTGACGCTGCGCGAAGTCTTTGGCTTCCGCGATGGTGCCACGCGGAGGCATTGTCAGGATCGCTTCGCGATCCGAGGGGTGAATTCGCAACGTGTAACGGCGCGCCCGTCGATGGCGGCGCAATCTGATCGAATAGATTTGCGAGCCATGCTTGACGAGAAGACGCGAAGGTTCGGCGGGCCGCCGATAAAGGAGCGCGCGAGTGGCCATATATGTAAGTCCGGGGAGTAAGAGTTCGCCCGGATTCTGCCATATCCGCCGCCAGGGAAAGCGCTCGGCGCAAAAACAAATCATTTGCCCAACATACAGGGGTTCGGCGCCTTCCGAACCCCAGACCTTGGGCCTGAAAACAACGTTTTTGAGTGAATCTCGAGTCAAAAGCGTCGCTCAAGGGGTGACGCCATATTCACCCCTTGACTCATTCATGGAACTCGGTTTCACCGGGCAAATCAACGCCTTACCCGTACCCGGATTCGAGCCGGGCAACAGCGGTCAAAGCGGCTATCCCGCGGCGAGAGCGAGCAATGACTTCGGATCCGCGGCCGACATCATGAAATCAGAGATGCGCGGCACGATTTCCGACTTGAATCGCGAGCCATTGAACACGCCGTAATGTCCAACGCCGGGCTGCACGTAATGAACGCGGCGATGCGCCGGGATCGACGTGCAGAGCCGGTGTGTCGCTTCGGTCTGTCCGAGACCGGAAATGTCGTCTTTCTCCCCTTCCACCGTCATCAATGCCACACGCATGATCTTGGATGGATCGACCGGATTGCCGCGATGGGTCATTTCCCCCTTCGGCAAGGCGTGCCTGATGAACACCGTCTCGACGGTCTGCAAATAGTATTCCGCAGCCAAGTCCATCACTGCGAGATATTCGTCATAAAAGACGCGATGTTTGTCGACCTGATCGCCGTCGCCCTTCACCAGATTGGCGAACAGCGCCTTGTGAGCATCGACATGGCGGTCGAGGTTCATGCTGATGAACCCGTTGAGCTGCAGAAAGCCCGGATAGACGTCGCGCATGACGCCGGGATGCGGGAACGGCACTTTGGTAATGACGTGGTTGCGGAACCAATCGATGCCCCGCTCGACCGCAAGCTGATTGACCGCGGTCGGATTGCGGCGCGTATCGATCGGGCCACCCATCAACGTCATCGACAGCGGCACGAACGGATCGCGCTCGGCCTCCATGATCGAGATCGCCGCCAGCACCGGCACGGCGGGCTGGCAGACTGCCATCACGTGCATGTTGGTGCCGAGCGCATGAAGCATCTCGATCACGTAATCGATGTAATCGTCGAGATCGAAGCGGCCCTCCGCCAGCGGCACCATGCGCGCGTCGGCCCAGTCGGTGATGTAGACCTCATGCGTCGGCAGGAACGCCTCGACCGTACCGCGCAACAGTGTCGCGTAATGGCCGGACATCGGCGCGACGATCAGGAGCCGCGGTTGCGGGCTGCGCAACGGCCGCGTCAGCTTGCGATCGAAGTGGAGCAACCGACAGAACGGCTTTTCCCAGACGTTGCGGACCTCGACCGGGGTTTTGACGCCGTTGACCTCGGTCTCGTCGAGCCCCCATTCCGGTTTCCCATAACGGCGCGTGGTGCGCTCGAACAATTCGCAGGCCGCCGCGATCGATTTGCCGGCCTCCGTATGCGTCCAAGGATTCAGCGGATTTTGAAACAGGATCTTGGTGGCGTCCGTGACGGCCCGCGCAGGATTGAGCGAGGCATGCGCCATCTCGTACATCCAGTACATCGGCGTGGTCAGGACCGGACTGCCTTCCGACGCCAGCGGCGGCGCGCCGCCAAACTCACCTATCGGCATTCTCTTCAACCCTCTCGGCAATGCAGCATAGTGCCGAATGCGTAATTAAGCGTCAATGCGCTGCCGCGCCAGCTAACGCGTTCAAGCGGCAAAATCCCCCGGGAATTCACGGGAAAACATGAATTATTCACCACTGGCGAGCAGCGACCCGGCCCGTCGCGCGCTCCGCAACAGGGCAATGAATGCCGCAAACGACGCCAATAGCAGGGCGGCATTGAGCGCAAGCGAAGCCAGCATCAGATCGGCACGAAACACGTGCTCGATCAGAAGCGCACGCATGCCCTCGAAAACATAGGTCGGCGGCAGCGCCCAGGACACCCATTGCAGCCACCCGGGCAATACGCTGACCGGATAGTAGACGCAGGCAAGCGGCATCAGCGCGAACATCAACGTCCACACGATGCCCTCGGCGCCCAGACCGTTGCGCAGCACGAGACCCGACACGAAGATGCCGACCGCCCAGGACGTGAAGATCAGATTGCAGAAGAAGGCGATCAGCGGCAGGCCCAGGCTGTAGAAATTGAATTGGAAGAAGACGATGGCAAGCAGGGTCATCGGGATCACGCCGATCGCCAGCCGCACCAAGCTCATCGCCATCAATGCGATCAGGAACTCGACCGGCTTGAGCGGGCTCATCATCAGGTTGCCGAGGTTTCGCGCCCACATCTCCTCCAGGAACGAGATGGAGAAGCCGAGCTGGCCGCGGAACAGAATGTCCCAGAGGATGACGGCACCGATCAGGGTGCCGCCCGCGCGTGCAAAGAAGCCGGCGTTGGTCGCTATATAGGTCTGCAGGAACCCCCAGGTGATGATCTGTAGCGTCGGCCAGTAGATCAGCTCCAGGAGCCTCGGCCAGGAGGAGATCAACAGATACCAATAGCGCAGGATCATCGCGCCGATCCGGTGCGGGGCAATGGCGAACGAGAGATCGTTCATTGCGCGACCTCGCGATGGCGGCCGCGGGCTACGTCGAGGAATACCTCTTCCAGCGTGCTCCGGTTATAGCGCGCCATGATCTGCGCCGGGCTGTCGTCATCCTCGATGCGGCCGCGCTTCATGATGATGACCCGGTCGCAGAGCCGCTCGACCTCCAGCATGTTGTGGGAGGCGAGCAGGATCGTCGCACCGCACCGCTTGCGATAACGTTCGAGATGGCCGCGCACCCAGTCAGCCGTATCAGGATCGAGCGAAGCGGTCGGCTCGTCCAGGAGCAGAAGCTCGGGATCGTTGATCAAGGCCTTGGCCAGGGCCACCCGCGTCTTTTGCCCTGCCGACAGCTTGCCCGAGGCCCGATCGAGAAAATCGGCAAGATCGAGATCGGCAGCGAGCTGCGCGATCCGGTCTTTCAGGTTTTCGACCGCGTAAAGGCGGCCAAAGATCGTGAGGTTCTGCCGCACCGTCAGTCGCATCGGCATGTCGACATAGGGGCTTTCGAAATTCATCCGCCCCAGCACCGCGGCACTTTCATCCGGCATCCGATGTCCCAGCACCTCGACCAGGCCCGAGGTCGGCAGCACCAGCCCCATGATCATGGCGATCGTGGTGGTCTTGCCGGCGCCGTTGCCGCCGAGCAGGCCGGTGATGCTGCCGCGACCGATCCGAAACGAGATATCGTCGACCGCGCGGGTCGCCTTATAGACTTTCGTCAGATGCGTGACCGCGATAGCCGCCGAAATATGCGGATCCTGGGCGGCAGCGCTGGACAAGGCTGCGTCATCATGTGTCATGGGCCCCGTTCATTGGGCCATTGCGCTCCGAAGCGCAACAGGCCAAGGACGTGAACAGGCCGATTTGTCGCCGCCATCGGGCGGCACTAAGTTTCGGGTCATGACCGACACGCTGATCACGGACACGCCGGATACCCAGCTTCGCCATCCGCGGCGACGGGTCCGGCTCGACACCATTCTGCGGCTGCGCTGGCTGGCTGCACTCGGGCAGCTGACCGCGATCTTCGTCGTGTTGCAGGGATTGGAATTCGATCTTCCGGTGGTGCCCTGCCTTGCCGTGATCAGCGTATCGGCGCTGCTCAATCTCGCGCTGCAGATCGCCTTTAATCCGATGCAGCTCTTGGAACCGCGCTATGCCGGTGCCCTGCTCGCGCTGAACATCGTCGAACTGGCAGTATTGCTCTATCTGACCGGCGGGTTGGACAACCCGTTCTCTTTCATGTTCCTGGTGCCCGTCCTGATCTCGGCGACGGCTCTGCCGGTCCGGCTCACCGTGGCCCTTGGATTGCTCGCAGTCGCCTGCGCCAGTGTGCTGTTGTTCTATCACATGCCGCTGCCCTGGGTGGTTGAGGAGCCGCTGGATTTCCCACCGATCTATATTTTCGGTGTTTGGCTTTCGATCGCGCTCGCGATCGGCGTGACCAGCCTGTATTCGTTCCAGGTCACCGAGGAAGCGCGCAAGCTGTCGGACGCGCTCGCGGCCACCGAGCTCGTTCTCGCACGCGAGCAGCATCTGACCCAGCTCGATGGACTGGCGGCAGCCGCGGCGCACGAGCTCGGCACCCCGCTCGCGACCATCGTCCTGATCTCACGCGAGCTCGAGCGGGCGCTGCAAAGCAACGATCAGGTCGCAGACGATATCAAGACGTTGCGCGAGCAGGCGCAGCGCTGTCGCGACATTCTCAGCAAGATCACCCAGCTCTCATCGACCGGATCGATGTTCGATCGCATGAAGCTCTCCACCCTGATCGAGGAGACGGTGGCCCCGCATCGGGATTTCGACGTCGACATCAAGGTGCGCATTGCAGTCGCCGCAAGTCCGGAGCCGGTCGGCACGCGCAATCCCGCGATCCTCTATGGCGTCGGCAATATCCTCGAGAACGCGGTGGACTTCGCCCGCGATACGGTCGAGGTCAACGCCTGGTGGAACAAGGATACGGTCGAGATCGTGATCTCCGACGACGGTCCAGGTTTCGCGCCTGAGATCCTGAAGCGGATCGGCGAACCCTATCTCTCACGGCGCCGCGGCAACGACGAATCCCAGGGCGGCGGCCTCGGGCTCGGGGTGTTCATTGCGCGGACGTTGCTTGATCGCACCGGCGCCAAGGTCTCGTTTACCAATCGCTCATTTCCCGACCATGGCGCGGTGGTGCAGATCGTCTGGCCACGGGAGCGGTTCGAGGCCGTCGAGGAAGGTGAAATCAAGGCATCATGATCGACGCGAGCCCCTAGCCCCCGGCAGGTCCTGCCTGACAGGAAGCCACTGATACCAATGATGAAAAATGCGCGGCGTCACGCCGCACGCCGACCGCCTTGGCAGATCATGGGCGCGACGCCATATGTTCCGCGAGCTTTCCCGTAAACCCAAGCCTTTCCGAGGATGACCGTGGGTGCCATCGCCGAACTTGCCAGTCAGCCCGACCGTTCGCTGCTGATTGTGGAAGACGACAAGCCGTTCCTGGAACGGCTCGCGCGGGCCATGGAGACCCGCGGCTTCATCGTCACTTCCTGCGAAAGCGTGGCCGATGGTATCTCGCAGATCGGCAAATCAGCTCCCGCCTTTGCGGTCGTCGATCTCAGGCTCGGCGACGGCAACGGGCTCGACGTCGTCTCTGCGCTGAAGCGCAAGCGCCCCGAAGCCCGCGCAATCGTCTTGACCGGCTACGGCAATATTGCCACCGCCGTCACCGCGGTGAAAATGGGCGCGGTCGATTATCTCGCCAAACCTGCCGATGCCGATGATGTCGTGGCGGCGCTGCTCTCGACCACCACGGAAAAATCGGAACTGCCGCAGAACCCGATGTCGGCCGACCGGGTCCGCTGGGAGCACATTCAACGCATCTACGAGATGTGCAACCGCAATGTCTCGGAAACGGCACGCCGGCTCAACATGCACCGCCGCACGCTGCAGCGCATCCTCGCCAAGCGGGCACCGAAGTAGGCGGCCTCGGCTCGAGGCCGACCGGCAGCCGCCGGAATTTCAGAATTCCTGATGTCCTTGCGGATCGATCAGCCGGCTCATCCGCTGCGCAGCGACAAGCGCAAACCGCACCGTCATCAGCTTGCGTGTCGGCGCCGGTAGCTTGTGCAAGGGCGCCTCGCAGTGCAGATGCGCACCATAAGCATCAGCGACGATGAGCCCCGTCTCCTTCGGGAAGATCTCGCACGGCAGATCCTGCGTGAAGGCGAAGAACAGCCGGTCGCAATGCAGCCGGTAGTCCTCCCATTTGTTGTCCGCGCGCAGGTCCTCGACCGAGGATTTGATCTCGACGATCCAGATCTCGCCGCGCTCGTTGAGCGCCACGAGATCGGCGCGGCGGCCTGACGGCAGCGGCAATTCGCTGACGGCGGCAAAACCGAGCGAGCGCAACAGCCGCGAGGTCCCGCGCGCGACCGCCAGCGCCGTTTCGGACTGGCGCCCGTCAAGCGGAACGAGAGTGATCTTGGCGGCCGACGATTCCATGTGGCCAGAATAGCCGATTCCGCGGCCGACCCAAGGGCACTCTCATCATCACGGAACCGGGAACTCAGCGGACACCTTTGGCTTAACAAGCGGCCGCCGTGACGGCGGCGCCACAGGGGCGGCCGTCCATGATCGATGATCTCTGGTACAAGAACGCCATGTTCTACTGCTTGGCCGTCGGCACCTACATGGACGCCAATGGCGACGGCATCGGCGACTTCATCGGCCTGACCCGCCGCCTCGACTATCTGCACGGGCTCGGCGTCACCGCGATTTGGCTGATGCCGTTTCAGCCGTCGCCGCAGCGCGACGGCGGCTACGACATCGCCGACTATTACGGCGTCGACCCGCGCTACGGCACGCTCGGCGATTTCGTCGAGTTCACCCATGGCTGCAAGCAGCGCGGCATCCGCGTCATCTTCGATCTCGTCGTCAACCACACTTCCGATCAGCATCCCTGGTTTCAGGATGCGCGGCGCTCGAAGGATTCGCCCTATCGCGACTGGTATGTGTGGTCGGACAAGAAGCCGGCCAACGCCGAGTCCTGTTCGCATGCGTTGCGCCCCAACGCCGGAACAGCCGCCAAGTTCAGAGCAGGTTCAGAACGCACCCTGTCGGCCTTCGTCTCGGCTACGTTCGACAGGTCCATTCAACAGGGCGAAATCGTGCGTCTTTTCGCTTGGCGCGATGCCAAAAATGAGCATGCTTGGGGGCATGACCCAGAACACCAGGCAAGCAACCGAGAACAAAGCCAAGGCCGGCGCGATCATCGTTCCCGTCACGCCGTTCGAGCAGAACTGCACTCTCCTCTGGTGCGAGACGACCAAGAAGGCGGTCGTGATCGATCCCGGCGGCGACGTGCCTGTGATCCGCGACGCCATCGCCAAGACCGGGGTCACGGTCGAGAAGATCTGGCTCACTCACGGCCATATCGATCATGTCGGCGGCGCTGCCGAGCTGCGCGAAGCGCTGAATGTGCCGATCGAGGGCCCGCATATCGCCGACAAGTTCCTGCTCGACAACGTGGTGTCGAGCGGCGCCCGCTTCGGCATCACGGGGGTGCGCGATTTCACCCCGGATCGCTGGCTCGACGAGGGCGACCGGGTCGAGATCGGCGAGCTCGCCTTCGACATCTTCCATTGCCCCGGCCATTCGCCGGGCAGCGTGGTCTATTTCAACAAGGGGATGCGCTTCGCGCTCGTCGGCGACGTGCTGTTCAACGGCTCGGTCGGCCGCACCGATCTGCCCGGCGGCAGCCATGCCACGCTGATCCGGTCGATCACGGAGAAGCTGCTGCCGCTCGGCGACGATGTCGGCTTCATCTGCGGCCATGGCGCCGGCTCGAGCTTCGGGCAAGAGCGGATGACCAATCCGTTCCTGACCGGCGAGCTCTAGTCAGGGCAGCATCGAACGCGCAGGAGCTATTTCTTCAGGCCGGCCGCGTGCAACGCGCGCTCGATTACGGCGGCGACATCGATCTGCGGTCGCCGCGGCTTTCGCTCCGGATGCTTCGGCGCGCTCCTGGCAGCCGTTTCTGCCGGCTTTGTTGCGGCAGGCCGCAGCTCCGCCGGCGCTGGCTCGGCGGGCTTCCCATTCAGCGGCTTCGCATCAAGCGTCTTCTCGGCAGGCGCCTTCCCGTTAAGGGGTTTGCCATCAAGCAGCTTGGCATCCGCAAGCTGCTGATCCGCCGTCTTCGGCCACAGCATCTTGGTCAGGCTCGGAAGCGCGGCCGTAATCGGCGAGACCTGCGGAATGAGCTTGGCGCTCGGCGATTCCGGCGCCACCTTCGGCGGACGGATCCAGTCGGTGACCCCGAAGAATTTCGCGATGTGGTAGGAAGACGAGATTCCTGCCTCGAGCAGGAACGGTCCCTGCTTGCCGTAGCGCTTGTCGTTGGCGGCGAGCCCCAACGGCGTCCCATGCGCCATGTCGGTGATGGCGAAGGCCTCTACGACCGGCTCGCCATCGGCGTTCCACCACTGCTGGCGCGGATAGCCGTCGACCTCGGCGGTCGCCATCGGCGGCAGCGGCAGACGATGCAGGTCGAGCCACTGCTTGACGATCTCGTCGGCATTCTGCGGATGCACGGTGCGGTCCGCCGTGCCGTGCCACACCGACAATTTGGGCCAGGGACCGCGGTGGCGTGAGTTGCCGCGCACCAGCTTGCCGAGCTCGCCGGCGGACCTCGTCTGCGGCATGCGCATCTGCATGATGGCATCGCGCATGTTGCGCGCCGTGCCGAACGGCAGACCGGCGATGACGGCGCCGCCGGCGAACAGCTCCGGATAGTTCGCCAGCATCGCCATGGTCATGGCGCCGCCCGCCGACAGGCCGGTGATGAAGACGCGCCGGGGATCGATCGCGAGATCGGCGACCATGCGCGCGATCATCTGCCTGATCGAGCAGACCTCGCCCTGGTCGCGCGTGATATCTTCCGGATCGAACCAGCTGAAACAGCGTTGGCCGTTGTTGGCGCGTTGCTGCTCCGGCAACAGCAGCGCAAAGCCGTAATGCTTGGCGAGCGTCGACCAGCCTGCACCAAGGTCATACTCGGCCGCGGTCTGGCCGCAACCATGCAGCACGACGACGAGCGGCAGCAGCGGCTGGCGCTGCGCCGGCACATAGGCAAACATCTTCAATCGGCCCGGATTGGAGCCGAAGCGGTCGATCTCGATCAGCGGAGTGGATGGCGCCGGCCGAGGCTGGCGCTGGAAGTCCCCAAATCCTGTGATGCCGTGCAGCTCTCGGAGCCGTCGCAAATATTCTACATTTTCAGCGAGGGACACCCGCAACTCCTTGTTGGCAGCGACGGAATCAACACGACATCACCTAAATAGTTGCTGCAACGCAAAATAAAAAGAAGCGGGATTCACCGTCTCCGGCAATTCTGTTGCGAATTTCTCGCTTGCTGCGATCTAAATGTCACGAACAGCGGCACACGCCATACAAAGCGGGTTCAAGGCGATGTTTGCCGGCGCGATCGCGAGCCCAGCGGACCACGACTTTTACCTGCTGACAGCTTCGTGACGCGGCGTGCTGCGATTGTGAGCATCAAATGCCGCGTCAGAGCAATAGACCCGTAAGGTGTTTCTCGGCCCTCAGATCGCTTTCAGCTTGCGATAGGCGAACCACACCATTTTCAAGAGCAGCCAGCCGTCACGGAAGCGCGAGATCTGCGTCTCGCCGAACGTGCGCGCCTTGTAGTGGATCGGGGTCTCGATGATCTTCAGGTTCTGCTTTGCGGCACCGAAGATCAGGTCGAAATCGCCGAACGGATCGAAATCGCCGAAATAGCCGCGTTCTCTCGCCAGCACTTCATAGTCCTTGCGCAGCAGCACCTTGGTGCCGCACAGCGTATCGGTGAGGCGGGTGTTCACCAGGAAGCTGAACATATAGGCGAAGCAGCGATTGGCGATGAAGTTGAGCGGCCGCATCGCTTCGTCTTCCATCGGATAGACCAGCCGCGTGCCGTTGACGAACTCGGCCTTTCCGCTCTCGATGACCGTGTGATATTTCGGCAAGGTCTCCGGCGGCATGGTGAGATCGGCGTCCAGGATCATCAGCACGTCGCCGCTCGCCGCGGCGAACCCCTTGCGCACCGCGTCGCCCTTGCCCTTGCCGTCCTGTTTGAAGACCTTGATGTCCCACTGATCCTTGTAGGCGTCGCGGACGCGCTCGCATTCGGCGAAGGTGCCGTCGCTGGAATTGCCTTCGACGAACAGGATCTCCTGGTGCGATCCGAAGCGCGGCATGCGCTTGATCGCGTCCTCGATATTGCCGCGCTCGTTGCGGCAGGGAATGACGATGCTGGCGGAGAGCTTGCGATCCGGGAAATGCCGCACCGGGCGCGCCACCAGATATGTCCGCAGGCACAGCGCGCGGATGCCCGGCAGTGGAGCGATGTAGCTGTTGATGAACGTCCCAAGCCCGAACCAGCGCTGCGGCAACAGCTGCCGCTGTTCGTGGCGGATGACCTCGAAATCCGCGAGGTCCATCAAATTGAGGAAATCGGCGGTCGCGATGTAGTTGATCTTGGGCTGCTTGCGCCGCAGGTTCACGGCTTCGGCGGCCTTCAGGATCGGCTCCCACAAATGGGAGTAGTAAGAGATGATGATCCGCGTCGACGGCGCGCAGAGCTTCTGGATCAGCCGCATCGTGCCGTCGATATCCTCGAACATGCCGATGGTATCGGCAATGACGATGTAATCGAACGGCCCTTCGATCGCATCCAGCGTTGCGGGATCCTCGACGTCGCCGAGCACGAAATTGAGCTCAGGATGCCGCGCGTTCGCGGTGGCGATGGTCTGCGCGCCGAAATCGATGCCGACGCCGTAAGCGGGCTTGAGCCCGGCGAGCAGATCGCCGCGGCCGCAGCCGAGCTCCAGCACCCGCTTTCCTGGCGGGATCAGGAACTGCATGAATTTGAGGTCGTCGGCGTGATAGGCGGCGTTGAATTCGCGCCAGCGGTCGAGCTCCTCGACATTGCTTTCATAGTGATCGAGCAGATCGCGCTTGCGCTTGCTCGGCAGTTGCAGCGTCGCGTTGGCGTCGGACGGCCTCAGATACATCACAGCCTCAGGCGAAAAGTGCGGATATTCCGGTTCATGGACGGCCCCCCGTTATAGGTCGCGCGGGCAGCGGGTCAATCGGCGCCCGCCGTTTAGGGCCGCGTATGGTTGCGCCGCTGCAACCGCGGGCCCATCCACGAAGGACGACCCGGCTGGGTGCAATCGCACCAGTGTTTCCGCCTGCGGCCGTCCTTGGTCACGCCAAGGTCAGGAATGCAGCCCGCCACAGTGGACACGCCCCGTTCCGCGCAAGACGTCAATCCGCCTTGCGCCGCCAGCAATTGCCTGATCACGGTCCACCCCATAGCCTCTCCGAGAGACAACAATGAATTCCACGCGGGAGAAAACACATGGCGCGCCTCAAATTCGGAGCTTTCCTGGCTCCGCATCATCCGATCGGCGAGCATCCGATGCTGCAATTCCGCCGCGACCTCGACCTCGTCGCGCAGCTCGACGAGCTCGGCTATGACGAGTTCTGGTGCGGCGAGCATCATTCGAGCGGATGGGAGACGATCGCCTCGCCGGAGATGTTCCTGGCCGCGGCCGGCGAACGCACCAAGCGCATCAGGCTCGGCACCGGCGTCATCTCGCTGCCCTATCACCATCCGTTCAATGTCGCCCAGCGCATGGTGCAGCTCGATCACATGACCGGCGGCCGTGCCATTTTCGGCTCCGGCCCCGGCGCGCTGGCCTCGGATGCCCACACGCTCGGCATCGACCCGATGACGCAGCGCGACCGCCAGGACGAGGCCATCGCCGTCATCCGCCGCCTGTTCAACGGCGAGCGCGTCACCGCCAAGAGCGACTGGTTCACCATGAACGATGCCGCGCTGCAGATCCTGCCGCTGCAGGAGGAGATGCCGTTCGTCGTGGCTTCGCAGATCTCGCCGTCCGGCATGACGCTCGCCGGCAAATACGGCATCGGCATCATCTCGCTGGGCTCGATGTCGACGCAAGGATTGATGGCGCTGCCGCAGCAATGGGAGTTCGCCGAGGACGCCGCGAAGAAGCACGGCACCACCGTGAGCCGGGCGAACTGGCGCGTGCTGCTGTCCTGGCACATCGCCGAAACCCGCGAGCAGGCGCGACGCGAGGCCGGCGCCGGACTGATGCGCTGGCACAACGAGTACACCGTCGGCACCCTGATGCGCCCTGGCCTCAAGCCGTTCGCCTCGCCGGACGAGGCCGTCGACAAGACCGCCTTCGTCGAGGCCGCGGCATCGACGATCGGCACGCCCGACGATCTCGTCAAGACGATCAAGAACCTGATGCAGGTGTCCGGCGGCGTCGGCACCATCGTCGGCTTCGTCCACGACTGGGCCAACCCGGAAAACACCCGCCGCAGCTGGGACATGGTCGCGCGCTACGTGGTGCCGGAGATCAACGGCTACATCGACGGCCTGCGCCGTTCGCAAACCTTCGTCATCGAGAACCGCGACATCTTCGAGCGCGCAGGCCAAGCCGTGATGGCCAAGATCATGGACAACGAAAAAGCCGCCGCCGCGCTGGCGCAGACCGGGCCGGGGCGGGTCGCAATTCCGGCCGTGAATGCGCCGGACCTGCAGGAGGCGGCGGCGAAGCGGAGGGGATGATGGGGCAGAGCCTGCGACGTAAGGCGGGCACGCAGCCGGTTCTCCCCTCCCCCTTGCGGGGAGGGGTCGGGGGTGGGGGTACCACACGAAGACTGCGGTGATTTTCCTGCAGCCTGTAGGGCGGATTTAGCGAAGCGTAATCCGCCATGCTTCCATCGACGCAGGCGGTCCCGTAGGATCACGGCATGCCCAACTATCGTCGCGCCTTCGTCCCTGGCGGATGCTGGTTTTTCACGGTGAACCTGCTGAACCGACGGCAGACTCTGCTCGTCGAGCACGTCGCCAGCCTGCGGCTCGCGGTAGCGGCCACGCGCGAACGGCTGCCGTTCAAGATCGACGCGTTCGTCGTTCTCCCCGACCATCTTCATACGGTGTGGACGCTACCTCCGGGCGATGCCGATTTCTCGACACGGTGGCGATTGATCAAGACGAAGTTTGCACGCAGCTTGCCTTCGAGTGAACCGCGCAGCCCCGTCCGGATCGCCCGCAACGAACGCGGAATCTGGCAGCGGCGCTTCTGGGAGCACCTGATCCGTGACGAAGCCGACTACGCTCGCCATGTCGAATATTGCTACATCAACCCAATGAAACATGGGCTGGTCAATCGCGTCGGGGAATGGCCGCATTCGTCGTTTCATCGCGATGTCCGCGCCGGGATCTTTCCTCTGGATTGGGCAGGCGAGATGGAAGCGGCAGGTGAATTCGGAGAACGGCGATGAAGACCGCTGCTGAGGAAAGGTGGCGGATTACGCTTCGCTAATCCGCCCTACGCGATGATCTGGAGCTACGACGTAGACTTCATCCTGTTCTGCATCCTCAGAGATAGCAGCACCTGCTGCCTTCGCCAATTGCTTCAAGAACTCAATGTTCCCTTCGTCCAATCCCGCTTTTTGAATCGGCCTGTAGGGCGGATTAGTACTACTGAGTCAAAAACCGCCGGTACGTCAGGCTAAGAATCAAGTATTTGTAGAGATTCAGACTTTCACGCGCGGGAGGGTCGAATGGATCTCAAGCTTGAAGAAGCCAGTGCGCGTCGATTTGCGTCCTATGTCGAAGGTCTCGCGAGCGAGATCGGGCACGCAGACAGAATAAGCCCGCTGCACGACTATTGTACAGGCCTGATGCTGCCCGGGGAGCGCAAGAGCGTGGAACCGATGGCAGCTAGGACAGCTCCGGCCCGCACGGCGGCCCAGCATCAGTCGCTGCTGCACTTTGTCGGTGTCTCCTCCTGGTCGGACGAGAAGGTGCTGGCCAAGGTGCGCGAGATGGTGCTGCCGGCGATGGAAAAAGCCGGGCCGATCGAGGCCTGGATTCTCGATGACACGTCGTTTGCCAAGAAGGGAAAGCATTCGGTTGGCGTGCACCACCAATATTGTGGCGAGCTCGGCAAGCAGGCCAATTGCCAAGTGACGGTATCGCTGTCGATTGCCAATCACGCCGCCAGCCTGCCGGTGGCCTATCGGCTGTACCTGCCGGAAGCCTGGAGCAAGAACCGCGTCCGGCGAAACAAGGCGGGTGTGCCCAAAGACATCAAGTTCATGACCAAGTCGAAGATCGCGCTCGAGCAGATACGTCGTGCATGCGAAGCCGGTCTTCCACGTGGGGCAGTCTTGATGGACTCCGGCTATGGCCGTGACTCGGAGCTGCGCACAGAACTCACGTCTCTCGGATTGACCTATGTTGCGGGCATTCTGCCGAACACCCTGATGTGGCGGCCCGGGAGCGGCCCGCGGCGGAAGGGAAAGCCGCTGAACAACACGGGTCGTCGTGACGAGCCGGACCTGGTACCGGCCGAGAAAGTAGCTCGCGGCCTGCCCAAGGAGGCCTGGCGCACGATCAGGTGGCGGGAGGGGTCGGCCGAATGGCTGTCATCACGGTTCGCCCGTATGCGCGTTCGTGTCGGGCACAACAAGCTGATCCCGGAGAAGCTCCAATCGGAATGGCTGCTGATCGAGTGGCCTGAAGGGGAAAAGAAACCCACCAAATACTGGCTCTCGACATTGCCCGCGAACACCAGCTTCCGGCACCTTGTCGACTTTGCCAAGCTGCGTTGGCGCGTCGAGCGCGACTATGAGGAGCTTAAGCAGGAAGTCGGACTCGGGCACTATGAGGGACGCGGCTGGCGCGGCTTCCATCATCACGCCACGCTTTGCATCGCGGCTTACGGCTTCCTGATCGCCGAGCAGGCGACGATTCCCCCCTCAGGACCGCGTTGCGCCCCGAGAATCCAGGCGCCTCCCTTACCCGCCGATTATCGACCCAGAGGAGCCGCCTACGCGGCCTGAGCGCCACGTGCCGAACTCGATCGCAACCATGCGCGTCCGGCTGATCCGAGCCCTGGTAAGAACATTGCCCCGATGTCCATGTTGCGGCCTTGTCTCGGCGCCAAAAACGCGGAGAAATTTGTGACGCAGTAGTATTAGGCCGCGCCTGACGAAGTTAGTTCGAATTGAACTTCACGATATCGCCCCAGAGCCGACGCTATCGTATCGAGCCGTAACACGCCGACGAGTTATGGTAGACGACGCACACCTGAGCGATGAGGCGGATTACGCTCCGCTAATCCGCGCGCCCTTCTACCGCCCCCCAAGAACGATCCGCGCCGAAAAACTCATTTCACCAGTCGCCTCAACCACATCACCCCTGTCCAGCCATTCTCGCAAAAATATTCCACTTTCGTTTTTTCAGAATTAATGTTTCTCTATCCCCGTCCCGCCTCGCTTGAGGGACGCTTCGCGGTCGTCACGAACGTGGAGGCGGGATGCGGTGGGCGTGTCGATGTTGCAGCGCGGGTTTCCTGCGCAGACGAACAGCAGCGATGCGCACGGTCAAGTCGCGTGGTCCTGATACTCCGACGCTAGTATTAAGCCTGAGCTGGCGCTCACGCGTCGCGCAGGTGACGGTGGCCAACAAGCCCGGCGCACCGGGGAGATCGCGAAGCAGCCGTTAAAGCCATCGCGCGGGGAATGCCGGGTGTCCCGGCTGAGCCCGTGGTGACTGCCGCCTGCTTTCTCTTCTGCAGGCGGGCCATGGGTGCGGCCAGCGCCCGGCATTCCCCGTGCCCTCTGCTTGAAGAGGGCAGGACTTCCAGGAAGACTCGGACGCGCGAAATGCGTCGCGAGATCGCGAACGCGTGCGATGCAGCGGAACTGAAGAACGAATGATGCCCAGGAACGTATTGCATCACGGCTGCAACCGCATATCAATGAACGCTCCGACGTGCCGCCGCCCCTCCTACCTTTCCGATGAGATGGAGCTTCCGCGATGTCGATGCAAAGTGTGGCCTCTCCCGCGCTCGTGCTGAAATCGCCGAAGCGCAATTCGCTGACGCATATTCCCGGCGACGAGGGCTGGCCGATCATCGGCAAGACCTTGCAGATCCTGGCCGACCCCAAGGGCCATGTCGAAAGCAACGCGGCCAAATACGGGCCGGTCTATCGCAGCCACGTGCTGGGGGAGACCACGGTCGTGCTGCTCGGGCCGGAGGCCAATGAGCTCGTGCTGTTCGACCAGGCCAAGCTGTTTTCATCGGCGCATGGCTGGGAGCCGGTGCTCGGCCTGTTGTTTCCGCGCGGGCTGATGCTGATGGATTTCGACGAGCATCGAGCGCATCGCAAGGCGCTGTCGGTCGCGTTCAAGGCCGGACCGATGAAATCCTACCTCGCCGGGCTCGACCGCGGCATCGCCGCGCGGGTCGCGCAGTGGAAGGCCCATCCGGGCGAGATGCTGTTCTATCCCGCGATCAAGCAGCTCACGCTCGACCTTGCCGCGACGGCCTTTCTCGGCACCGAGCTCGGGCCGGAGGTCGAGACGATCAACCGCGCCTTCATCGACATGGTCGCCGCCGCGGTCACCCCGATCAGGCGGCCGCTGCCCGGCACGCAGATGGCGCGCGGCGTCAAGGGGCGCAAGCGCGTCGTCGCCTACTTCTCCGAGCAGATCCCGTTGCGCCGCGCCAAGGGCGACGGCGAGGACCTGTTCTCACATCTCTGCCGTGCCACCGACGATGACGGCGCACTGTTGTCGACGCAGGCCATCGTGGATCATATGAGCTTCCTGATGATGGCGGCCCATGACACGCTGACCTCGTCGTTCACGTCCTTCGTCGCGCAGCTGGCCGCGAATCCGGACTGGCAGCAGGCATTGCGCGCGGAGGTCACAAGCCTCGGCCTCGCCGACGGCGAGCCGATGGATGCGAACCATCTGGAGCAGATGAAGCTGACCGGGATGGCGTTCCAGGAAACGCTGCGGCTGATGCCGCCGGTGCCGTCGCTGCCGCGCCGCGCGCTCAGGGACTTCACCTTCAAGGGCTATGCGATCCCGGCCGGCACCGGCATCGGCGTCAATCCGATGTTCACGCACCATATGCCGGAGATCTGGCCCGAGCCTGATCGCTTCGACCCGATGCGCTTCACCGACGAGGCCCAGCGCGGACGCCACCGTTTCGCGTGGGTGCCGTTCGGCGGCGGCGCCCATATGTGCCTCGGTCTGCACTTCGCCAACATGCAGGCGAAATGCTTCGCGCGGCACTTCCTCGCCAACGTCGAGGTGTCGTTCGCATCGGACTATCGGCCGAGCTGGCAGGTGTGGCCGATCCCGAAGCCGCGCGACGGGCTGAAGGTGACGCTGAAGGCGCTGTGAGTGCACGCTCGAACAGAACATGCAGCACGCGGATCAGCTTCCCGGTCGCTTCGCTAACGCTCGCGATGACGGAGTTCATGATCTCGGCCCGTGCAGCACGTCATGGCGAGCCAACGGATTTGCGCAAAGCGCGGAGCGATGACAGGCTTCGCGAAGCCATCCAGAAAGCGCGTCAGGCTTCGGGATTGCTCCGCAGTGACGAGGCATCGCCGCGAACGCCCTCCGCCTTACTCCACCGCCTGACCCAGCAGCTTGCGCATCGCTTCATATCCTTGCTGCTGCTGGCTCCAATTGCGGCCGCCGGTGATGGCGCCGTCGATGACGAGGTCATGCCCGTTGATGAAGCTCGATTCGTCGCTGGCGAGAAACACCGCGGCATAGCCGATGTCGTCGGGCAAGCCGGCGCGCGGGATCGGCTGCGCCGTCGCATAGGCGTTGCGGATCGTCTCGGGTGTCTTCTCCGCGGCATCGGTGGACAGCCCCAGCGCCTTGCCGAAGATGCCGGTGGCGATCAGGCCCGGCGAGATCGAGTTGACGCGGATGCCGGACTCGCCGAGCTCCATGGCCACGCATTTGGTGAGATGAATGACCGCGGCCTTGGCCGTGCTGTAGACCAGCGAGGTCGAAAAGCCGGCGAGCCGGCCGGCGATGCTGCCATTGTTGATGATGCTGCCGGAACCCTGCTTCTTCATGTGAGGCGCGGCATACTTCATACCAAGCATCACGCTGCGCAGCAGGACAGCGATCGCGGCATCAAGCCGCTCCGCCTCGAGCCCTTCGATGCCGCCGGTCTGCGCGGGACCGCCGGCATTGTTGAACAGGCAGTCGAGCCGGCCGAAGCGTTCGACCGCGCCATCGATCAAGCCACGCACCTGCTCGTCGACCGCCACATCGGTCTGATGAAAAATGCAATTCGCGCCCAGCCTGCTCGCCAAGGCTTCGCCCTCGGCAGCGCGACGGCCGGCAGCGACGACCTTCGCACCCTCGGCCACGAATATTTCAGCCGTGCGCAAGCCGATGCCGCTGGTGGCGCCGGTGATCACCGCGACCTTGCCGTTCAGTCGTCCCATGTCTTGCTCCCTTGTGCTTATCCAGGCGTGACCAGCGCGGATCCCGTTCCGCGTTGGAACTATTCTCAACCGTACCGCATGACAGGACAAACGGGAGATCTATCCACGATCGTGTCGAACTTCCGCCCTCTTGGCCTTAATTTGGATGCGCCGTTCAGGCTGATGAATGCAATGAGGCGATTCGTCGACGAGTTCCGGAGCGCTTGGCGGGGCGAATTGCAGCCGGCGCCAGCGATGAGTGTCGGTTTTGGTGTTCTCTGCCTGGCGCTGGCGACGCTGGTGCGCTGGGGGCTGGCGCACATCCGTCCGGACATCTTTTTCACGCCGTATTTTCCTGCAGTGGTCTTCGTCGCCGCATTCGGCGGTCCGCGCTATGGAATTGCAACCTCGATCGCAGGCGGCGCACTCGGCATGCTGCTGGAATTCGGCGCCGGCCCGTCCGATGGCGCGAAGCTCGTCTTGTTGGCCCTGTATCTGGTCGCCTGCGGCCTGGTGATCTGGGGCATCAGCCATTATCGCGCCATCGCAGCCAAGCAGCGCGAGATCGCCAAGCGCCTGATCGAGGAAGAGCAGTATCGGAAGCTCGTGGTCGATGAGCTGCAGCACCGGCTGAAGAACAAGACCTCCACCATTCACGCCGTGCTGCATCAGGTGCTGTATGATCGCCCGGACGTATGGGCGACGATCGATCATCGCATTCGGGCCCTGGCCACCGCCGATGACCTGATCGCCAAGGTCGATGGTCGCGGCTGCGACCTGAAGGACCTTTTGGTCTCCGAGCTCGGTCCGTATGGCCATGTGCGCTTCGAACTGAACGGCGGCCCGCTATTCCTGCCCGCCAAGCTCGCCGTCAGCCTGGCCCTCATCTTTCATGAGCTTGCGACCAATGCCGCCAAATACGGCGCCTTCTCGTCGCCCTGCGGCTATCTGCAGGTGAGGTGGACGGAGCAGGACGGCCGGCTCAAGCTCGCCTGGGACGAGTCCGAAGGACCGCCGATCGAAACCGTCGGCGATCCCGGCTTCGGCACCAAGCTGCTGAAGGCGGCTCTGTCGACCTTCGACGGCACGTCCGAGACCAGCTTTCTCAAGACCGGCATTCACTGCACCATGCAATGTCGCATTCCGCCGAGCTGACGTATCGAAGCGAGACAATGCCTTGATCCCGCCACGCCCACCAAGCGATCGCATCAATACTCCATTAACGATGGCACGCCCGCAGGCCCCTGGAAATCGGTGCACGCGGCCGGCGAGCTCCGTGTTTCTACGTAGCGCTTAACTAAAATGAAGCGGGAACTTGCGCACATTCGCGCGCATGTACGGCATCGATCGTTTCAACCTTTCCTCCGGCGCAGATCAGAGCACAGCCACCACAGAGGCCGAGCTTCACTTCTTGCGCAATGTTCTCGGCCTGCTCCCGACCGGCGTGACGGTCCAGGACGAGCACGGCCGCTTTGTGCTGATGAACGATGCGGCCGCAGCGCAGCTCGGCTTGACTGCGGAAGGTCCAGCCGCGGCCACCAAACATGTCCAACGGCGGCAGGCGGCCGGCCGCGACGTCTTGAGCTCGGGACGGCCGATGGTGGCGGAAGAGCCGGTTGCGACCGAGCACGGCGCGCAGACGCTGCTGACGGCGCACCGTCCTGTGCGGATCGGCGATCGCAACCTGCTGATCTCAAGCTCCGCCGATATCAGCGAGCAGAAGACCTTCGAAGAACAGCTCTTCCGTTCCGCCTATTACGACGAATTGACCGGCTTGCCGATGCGTCGCGTGGTGGAGCATCGTGCCGAGACTCTGATCAGGCAAGGCAAGACCGCCGGCCGGTTCGCCCTCGCCTTCCTCGATCTCGACAATTTCAAATACATCAACGATTACTACGGCCACGCCACCGGCGATGCGCTGCTGATCGCGCTTGCCAAGCGGATCGGCCGCGACCTGCGCGAGAGCGACCTGTTGTCGCGGATCAGCGGCGATGAATTCCTGCTGCTGCTCCACCCGATCGAGCGCGCCGAGGAGGTCTCCGAATTTCTGCAAGCGACGCTGCATCGGCTGAGCGCGCCCTTCTTCATCGACGGCGCCGAGGTCTTTGCCTCCGCATCGATCGGGGTCAGCCTCTTCCCCGAACATGGGACGAACTACGAGGTGCTGCGCCAGAACGCCGACCTCGCAATGTACCGGGTGAAGAATGCCAGCAAAGGTGCGATGGCGTTCTTCAACAGCGGCATGGAGCACGAAGCGCTCGCCCGCATGCAGGTCGAACAATCCCTGCGGCTCGCCATCCTGGAGAAGCGCTTCTGCTGTGCGTTCCAGGCGAAGGTCGACATCCGCACCGAGGAGATCAAAGGCATCGAGGCTCTGGTGCGGCTGCGCGACAATGAGGGCGTGATCCAGGCGCCGGGCGCCTTCGTCAACCTGGCCGTCGAGCTCGGGCTGATCGACGAATTGACGCATCTGGTGCTGGCCGAGATCATCCGATCCATCGACCTGATCAACGAAACTTTCGGCGCGGACACGACCATCAGCATCAATGTCGCGGCCAAGCAGGCCGGCAACCCGGACTTCATGCGGCCGTTTGCGCAGGCGATCGCGGCGACCGGCTTCCCAAAGCGCTTCATGGTCGAAGTCACGGAGGATGCGTTCGTCGCCCGCAGCCATTTCCAGGATCAGATCCTGCCGCTCTTGCGCGAGATCGGCGTCGGCATCTCGATCGACGATTTCGGCATCGGCTATTCGTCGCTCTCAGCGCTGGCCGACATCACCGCCGACGAGATCAAGATCGACCGTTCCTTCATCACGGACATTCACAAGCGTCCGCGCAGCCAGGGCATTTTGCGCGCGATCGAATCCTTGAGCGAAGCGCTCGGCATGACCGTGATCGCCGAAGGCATCGAGACATTCGAGGAGCTCGCTTACCTGCAAGCCGCGACCCGCATCCGCTACGCGCAAGGTTATTACTTCTCGCGGCCGATCTTCCTCGAGGAGTTGAGACCCGCGACGCCACTTGCAAGCGAAGCGCGCGTCAGCCTGGCGAGTCGCGCGGTGCAGGAAAACCGGCAGGCCTATATCCGCGGCAACCGCTATCGACGCTAGCCTGGCGGAACGGACGGGAGGCACCTTGCGGCGCGGAAACCGCCTTGCCTTGACCGAGCCCCCACACTATCAGTTCTCCCTATAAGCGCCCGAAAGCTGGGAGGATGGCTCGTGCGAAAGTCTGATTTTTTTAAGGGTATTGTTTCCGGGCTGGCCGTTGCGCTGCTCGCGACGTCGGCGCTGGCCGACGACCTGAAGGTCGCGCTGATCTACGGTAAGACCGGACCGCTCGAAGCCTATGCCAAGCAGACCGAAACCGGCCTCCGGATGGGCTTCGAATACGCCACCAAGGGCAGCATGACGATCGACGGTCGCAAGATCGTCATCATCACCAAGGACGACCAGGGCAAGCCGGACCTCTCCAAGGCGGCGCTGGCGGAAGCCTATCAGGACGACGGCGCCGACATCGCCATCGGCACCACGTCGTCGGCCGCTGCGCTCGCCGACCTGCCGGTCGCCGAAGAGAACAAGAAGATCCTGATCGTCGAGCCGGCGGTGGCCGACCAGATCACCGGCGAGAAGTGGAACCGCTATATTTTCCGCACCGGCCGCAACTCCTCGCAGGATGCGATCTCGAACGCGGTCGCGATCGGCAAGCCGGGCGTGACGGTCGCGACGCTGGCGCAGGACTATGCCTTCGGCCGCGACGGCATCGCGGCGTTCAAGGAAGCACTCGCAAAGACCGGCGCGACCCTGGCTGCCGAGGAATATGTCCCGACCAACACGACCGACTTCACCGCCGTCGCCCAGCGGCTGTTCGACGCGCTCAAGGACAAGCCGGGCCGCAAGTTCATCTGGGTACTTTGGGCTGGCGGCGGGAATCCCCCGGGAAAGCTGCAGGACATGGACCCCCAGCGCTACGGCATCGAGATTTCGACGGGCGGCAACATCCTCGCGGAACTCGCGGCCTATAAGCGGCTGCCCGGCATGGAAGGCGCGACCTATTACTATTATGACATCCCTAAGAACCCGATGAACGACTGGCTCGTCTCGGAGCACCAGAAGCGCTTCAACGCACCGCCGGATCTCTTCACGGCAGGCGGCTTCTCTGCAGCCATGGCCGTCGTCACCGCGGTGAGCAAGGCGAAATCGACGGATACCGAGAAGCTCATCGCGGCGATGGAAGGCATGGAGTTCGATACGCCGAAGGGCAAGATGATCTTCCGCAAAGAGGACCATCAGGCTCTGCAGAGCATGTATCACTTCCGCGTCAAGGTCGATCCGAACCTCGCCTGGGCCGTCAACGAGCCGGTGCGCGAGATCAAGATCGAAGAGATGGACATCCCGATCCGCAACAAGCGGTGAACGCTGCTCTCCCTCCCCTGCTTGCGGGGGAGGGCAGGGGTGGGGGAGCCTCGCGCGAGATCATTTCCGTACGAGAGACTTCCCCCGCCCGCATCGCATCTTCCGATGCAATGCGACCTCCCCCGCAAGCGGGAGAGGCAACACCTGCTCCAGCGGATTGGTCTTCGAGCATCATATGTCCCATCTCGAAACGAGAGACCTCACCATCCGCTTCGGCGGCCATGTCGCCGTCGATGGCGTGAGCTGCAGCTTTCGCCCGGGCGAGCTGACGGCGATCGTCGGGCCCAACGGCGCCGGCAAGACCACCTATTTCAACCTGATCTCGGGCCAGCTCCGCGCCACCTCGGGCACGATCCTGTTCGAAGGCAAGGACATCACCGGCTATTCGGCACCGCTGCGCACCCGCGCAGGGCTTGGCCGCGCCTTCCAACTCACCAATTTGTTTCCGAACCTGAGCGTGGAGGAGAACGTGCGCCTTGCCGTTCAGGCCCAGCGCGGCGTTCACTACGACCTCTTGCGCCCCTGGATGGCACACCGCGACCTGATCGCGCGCGCCGACGCGATCCTCGACCAGGTCGCGCTCGGCAGCCGCCGCCAGGTCGCAGCAACTGCCCTCTCCCATGGCGATCAGCGCAAGCTCGAAGTGGCGTTGATGATGGCGTTGGAGCCGAAAGTGTTCATGTTCGACGAGCCCACCGCCGGGATGAGCATCGACGAGGTCCCGGTGGTGCTCGATCTGATCGCAAAGCTGAAGCAGGACAAAGCCAAGATCATCCTGCTCGTCGAGCACAAGATGGACGTGGTGCGCTCGCTCGCCGATCGCATCATCGTGCTGCATAACGGGCGGCTGGTCGCGGACGGCAAGCCGGCCGAGGTGATCGCCTCGCCGATCGTGCAGGAAGCCTATCTCGGCATTGCGCCGGGGCGGAGTGCGGCATGAGCGCGCTCCTCACCCTTGCCGGCGTCCACACCTATATCGGGCGCTACCACATCCTGCAGGGCATCGACTTCGACGTGCCGCAAGGCCAGACCACGATGCTGCTCGGGCGCAACGGCGCCGGCAAGACCACGACCTTGCGCACCATCATGGGGCTCTGGCAGGCCAAGAGCGGCATCATCACGCTTGCCGGCGAGCGCATCGAGCAGCTTGCCACGCCTGACGTCGCGCGCGCCGGCGTCGGCTACGTGCCGGAAAGCATGGCGGTGTTCTCGGACCTCACCGTGAAGGAGAACCTCGTCCTCGCGGCCCGCAACGGTCCCCTTGATGACGCGCAGCTCGCCTGGATTTTCGGCTTCTTCCCGGCGCTCAAGAAATTCTGGCTGTCGCGCGCGGGCTCGCTCTCCGGCGGCCAAAAGCAGATGCTGTCGATCGCGCGCGCCATCGTCGAGCCGCGCAAGCTGCTCCTGATCGACGAGCCGACCAAGGGCCTGGCGCCCGCCATCGTGATGGCGCTGATCGAATGCCTGAAGGAGATCAAGCGCCGCGGCGCCACCATTCTCCTGGTCGAGCAGAACTTTCACGCCGCGCGCGAGCTCGGCGACCAGGTGCTGGTGATGGACAACGGCACCATCGTGCATCGCGGCGAGATGGCGGCCCTCGCCGCCGACGTGCCGCTGCAGGAACATCTCCTCGGCCTTAGCTTGGAGGCGCATCAGTGACCGAGATCGCCGCAACGGATGCCTTGCCGAAGCCGAAGCGGGACATCGCGCCCGTGCTGCTGCCGATCGTACTCGCGCTCGTCATGTTGCCGCTGATCGGCTCTGCCAGCTCCTGGGTGACGCTCACGGTGGCGAGCCTTGCGATGGGCATGATGATCTTCATCATGGCCTCGGGCCTCACGCTCGTGTTCGGCCTGATGGATGTGCTCAATTTCGGCCACGGCGCCTTCATCGCGGTGGGCGCCTATATCGCCACCCTCGTGCTGGTGCCGCTCGCAAGCTTCACCCAGGCCGACTCGCTGTTGACCAACCTGATCGTGCTGGTTCCGGCCGCGCTGCTGGCGATGGCGGTGACCGCCGCACTCGGGCTCGTGGTCGAGCGCGTGCTGGTGCTTCCGGTCTACGGCCAGCATCTGAAGCAGATCCTGATGACCACGGGCGGGCTGATCGTCGCCGAGCAGACGCTCTATGCGCTGTTCGGCCCCCAGATCATTCCGATGCCATTGCCGGCGGCCTTGCGCGGCTCCTTCATCATCGGCGATGTCGCGATTTCGAAATATCGCGTGCTCGCGATGCTCGTGGGGCTCGTGATCTTCGTCGCGATCGAGCTCGTGCTCAATCGCACCAAGCTCGGCCTGTTGATCCGCGCCGGCGTCGAGAACCGCGAGATGGTGGAAGCCCTCGGTTATCGCATCCGCCGCCTCTTCCTCGGCGTCTTCATGACCGGCTCGGCGCTCGCAGGCTTAGGGGGTGTGATGTGGGGGCTCTATCGCGAGCAGGTTCATGCCTCGATCGGCGATGAGCTGACGGTGCTGGTGTTCATCGTCGTGATCATCGGCGGCCTCGGCTCGATCACCGGCTGCTTCATCGGCGCGATCCTGGTCGCCATGGTCGCCAATTACGGCGGCTTCCTGGTGCCGAAGCTCGCGCTCGTCTCCAACATCCTGCTGATGGTCGCCGTCTTGATGTGGCGGCCGCGCGGCCTCTATGCGGTGACCAGCCGATGATGATCCTTTCCGGCGACCCGCCGCGCAGCCGCGTGCTCTCCGCCCTGCTCCTCATCATCATGCTGGCGCTGCTGGCGACGCCCTTCATCTTCCCTGGCGCCAAGGCGATGAACGTCGCCGCGAAGATCTGCATCTTCGCCGCACTGGTCGGCTCCTACGACCTCCTGCTCGGTTACACCGGCTCGGTGTCGTTCGCACATACGATGTTTTACGGCATCGGCTCCTACGCGATCGCGATCGCGCTCTATGCGCTCGGCTCGAACTGGGGCGCCGTTGCTGCCGGCGTCGCCGCGGGCCTGCCGCTCGCGCTGTTGCTGGCGCTTGCCATCGGCCTGTTCTCGCTGCGCGTAGAGGCCATCTTCTTCGCCATGATCACGCTGGCCGTCGCCTCCGCCTTCCTGGTGCTGGCCTCGCAACTGTCCTGGCTGACCGGCGGCGAGGACGGCCGCAGCTTTCAGCTGCCCGAGCTGTTGCGGCCGGGTACGGTGTTCATCCCGAAGGACTGGTTCGGCATTCCCATCAACGGTCGCGTTCTCACTTATTACATCGTGTTCGCGGTCAGCGCCCTGATGATCCTGGCCTTGCTGCGCGTCGTGAACTCGCCGTTCGGCCGCGTGCTGCAGGCGATCCGCGAAAACCGTTTCCGCGCCGAGGCGCTCGGCTATCGCACCGTGTTCCATCTCACCTACGCCAACTGCATCGCCGCCGTGATCGCGGCGCTCGCCGGCATGTTGAACGCGCTGTGGCTCCGCTACGCCGGCCCCGAGACCTCGCTCAGCTTCTCGATCATGCTCGACATTCTCCTGATGGTCGTGATCGGCGGCATGGGCACGATCTATGGCGCGATCATCGGCGCTGCGATCTTTCTGCTGGCGGAGAACTATCTGCAGAGCCTGATGGGCGCGGCATCCGCGGCCGCGGCGGACGCCGGGCTGCCGCTGCTGCCCGGCCTGTTGCATCCGGACCGCTGGCTGTTGTGGCTTGGCCTGTTGTTCATCGCCAGCGTCTATTTCTTTCCGACTGGTGTCGTCGGGCGCCTGCGCAGCAAGCCGCGTCCCGCAAGCGGGCATTAACCAGACCGCCGACGCGCGTTCTGGCGCCCGCGCCCCCTTTCAAAGGTGAAATCTATCAAGGGGTGCCAGCTAAACTGGGCGTGGCGCCATCCATCCTTATTGCGCTTAATGATCCGGTAACCGCATTTCCTAACGGCTAGGCCATCTGTCCCGCTTATGTCTGGTCGGGAGCGGAAGAGAAATCGCGGAAACCCATCCAACATGCCTCCCGGCCTCGACCTGTCCGGCCCGATCGCGGCCAAGCCAGCTCCCAGCGAACTGCCGCGTCAGCGAGATCCGGTGCGGTGGCTGATCGCCTGCGGCTGTCTGCTGATCGGCGCCATCATCGTCGGCACCCTCGTGATGGCCGACGGCTTTCGCAGCCGCGCTCTGGACAATGGTGGCCGTGAACTCGAAAACACCGCGCTGCTGCTGACCCGTCATTTCGAACAGCAGTTCAATGACGCCGAAACCGTGGCGCGCGATCTCATCGACCGCATGCATCTGTCCGATATCGCCACGTCCGACACATTCCGCGCGCAAATATCCGGCGGCGCCATCCGCGAACTGCTGCAGTCGGAGGGGAACGGGCTGTCCTATATGGGCGACCTCACCATCGTCGACGCCGACGGCCATATCATCAACTGGTCCGGCCCCACGCCGGCGCCATCGATCAACTTGGCTGAGCGCAACTACTTCAAGACCCTCAAGACCAATCCGTCGCCTGATCAGGTCGTGATCGAGACGATCCGCAGCTACGTGACCGGTCGCTGGAGCGTGCTGGTGGCGCATCGGCTCAGCGGCAAGGATGGCGTCTTCCTCGGCTTGTTGTCCCGCCGGATCAATCCAGAGACTTACGAGACCTATCTGCAGTCCATGGCGCTCGACCGCGGCACCGCGATCACATTGCTGGACGGTGACGGCACGCTGCTGGTCCGCCATCCGCGAGCCGACGACTTGGTCGGACACAAAATCACCGACGTAAAGCTGCTCGCGCCCGTGCTTGAGCAAGGCCGGCATAGGGCACGGATGCGGAGTCCGATCGACAATATCGAGCGGATCGGCGCCGGCGCCAGGATCGCTGATCTTCCGCTCGTCGTCGTCGCAACCAGGCACGTGGACGATGTGCTGGCGGACTGGCGATCGCAGGCCGTGCTGCTCGCCGCCGCCGCCGCGCTGACGGCCTGCGTGATCGCTGCGATGTTCGCGCTGATCATCCGGCAGATCGCGCGGCAGAATGGCGATGCCAAGCGCCGGCTCGAGCAGGAGAAGCAGCGGGTGGATACCGCGCTCAACAACATGACCCAGGGCCTCGTGCTTTATGACGCTAAGGCACGCGTGGCCATGTTCAACCAGCGCTTCCTCGACCTGCTCGGACTGGATGATCACGAAGAGCTGTCCGGCTGCCATTTCCGCGACCTCGTGGAGCGCGTCCGACATCGCGGTCTGCTGGACGTCGACGTCGATCAGTTCTGCACGCGGGTGATGGACAACGTTGCGGCCGGCGTCACCACACAGGCAGTGCTGGAGACGACGAGCGGCCGCTTCTATCATGTGATCGACAAACCGTTGGCCCATGGCGGATGGGTCACCACGATCGAGGACATCAGCGAGCATCGCCGGCTCGAGCAGGAGCGCGACCGCGACCGCAGCTTCCTGCGCAAGATCATCGACCACATCCCGTCCCAGATCACGGTGAAGGACGTTCGCGATCGCCGCTACCTGCTGGTCAACCGGGTCGCGGAACGGCATTTCCTGCGCGCGCGCGACAGCATCATCGGCAAGACCGTTTTCGAGCTGTTTCCCGAAAGCGCTGCGGAGCAGGTGACGGTCGACGACGATCGCGCGATAGCGAGCCCCGACGGCTTGTTCCTCGATGAGCATCCCACGGAGAGCCTGGCGCTGGGCCTGCGTTACGTCACCTCGTACCGCATCGCCATTCACGATGCGGCAGACGCGCCGCGCTACCTGATCCATATGGTCGAGGACGTCACCGAGCGCCGGCAGGCCGACGAGAAGATCGCGCATCTGGCGCATTACGACGCCCTGACCGATCTGCCGAACCGCGTCCTGTTCGCAGAGCGAATCGAGCAAGCGCTGGAACGGGCACGGAACGGCGAGCCGTTCGCGCTGGTCTATATCGATGTCGACGAGTTCAAGGGCATCAACGATTCCCTCGGCCACCACGTCGGCGACGAGCTCCTGAAGACGGTCGCCGAACGCATCAACAGCTGCGTTGCACCGGGCGATCTTGTGGCGCGGCTCGGCGGCGACGAATTCGCGCTGCTCCTGACCTCAGTGAAGGACCGCGACGACGTCCTCGACGTCGTCAGTCGGATCTTCGGTGCGATCCGGCGCCCCGCGCACTGCCTCGGCCACCAGCTTTCGATCGACGCCAGCATCGGCATTGCGCTCGCGCCGCAGGACGGCACTGAGCGCGACCAGCTGATCAAGAACGCCGATCTCGCGATGTATGCGGCCAAGGCCGGGGGGCGGCGCACGTCGCGCTTCTTCGAGCCGGCGATGGACGAGAGCGCACGCGCACGATTGCGGCTGGAACAGGATCTCCGCCGGGCGCTCGCCGAAAATCAGTTCGAACTGCATTATCAGCCGCTGGTCGACCTCCGCGACAACCGGATGACAGGATGCGAAGCCTTGCTGCGCTGGCGCCATCCGCAGCGGGGCATGATCCCTCCGCTCGACTTCATTCCGCTTGCCGAGGATACCGGGTTGATCGACGAGATCGGCGACTGGGTGCTCCGCACCGCGACTGCGGAGGCCGCCACTTGGCCGGCCGATATCCGCATCGCCGTGAATGTCTCACCGGTGCAGCTGAAATCGCAAAGCCTGGCCTTGCGCGTCGCCGGCGCGCTCGCGGCTTCCGGGCTCGCCCCGCAACGACTCGAGATCGAGATCACCGAGGCCGTTCTGATCCGAGACGACGAGACGGCGCTCAATATCCTGCACCAGCTGCACGAGATCGGCGTGCGCATCGCGCTCGATGATTTCGGCACCGGTTATTCGTCGCTCAGCTATCTCAAGCGGTTTCCATTCGACAAGATCAAGATCGATCGCTGCTTCGTCAGCGATCTCGAGGTCGGCGGCTCCTCGGCGATCGTGCAGGCCGTGGTCGGCATCGCCGCCGCCAGCAACATGACGACGACTGCAGAGGGCGTCGAGACCGGGCAGCAGCAGGCGCTGCTGCGTCAGCTCGGCTGCACCGAGATGCAGGGCTACCTGTTCAGCGCGCCAAAGCCAGCCTCCGAGCTGCGCAATCTGTTCGTGCCGGCGGGGAGCGCCAGGGCGGCAGGCTGAGCCGGGCCGAGCTGCGGCGCCCTATGCCCGACCGGGCTTACCGGGTATAATGCCGATATCCCGTCTGTGTCGGACGGCCATGTCAGGCAGGTCACCATGCAGCCCATGTCCCTTCTCCTGAACATCCTGTGGATCCTGTTCGGCGGCGCCTATATGGCGTTCGGCTGGCTGGTCGCCGCCGTGGTGATGGCGATCACCATCATAGGCCTGCCCTGGGCCCGCGCCGCCTTCAATATCGCGATCTATACCCTGCTGCCGTTCGGCTCCCGCGCCGTCCGTCGCGACGAATTGACCGGCGAGGAAGACGTCGGCACCGGCCCGCTCGGGCTGATCGGCAACATCATCTGGTTCGTGCTCGCCGGCTGGTGGCTCGCGCTCGGGCACCTGGTCACCGCGGTGCTGCTCGCCGTCACCATCATCGGCATTCCGTTCGCCTGGGCCCACCTGAAGCTTGCCGGCATCGCGCTGTGGCCGATCGGCAAGACCATCGTGCCGGCGTAACGGATCGGCTGGGGCCGGGAGGCAGGCGCAAGCTCCAGACCCCAGCCCGAAGGCCAAGTTCTATGGAACAATCGGGGTACGCCGATATTCGGCGGCTTTGAGGCCGCCATGCCCGGCTTCGCGCGCCAAGCCCGTTGCCCATCGCCCGCCAATCAGCTAAATGGACGGCTGCTGCACCCGTAGCTCAGCTGGATAGAGCGTTGCCCTCCGAAGGCAAAGGTCACACGTTCGAATCGTGTCGGGTGCGCCACTTCGGTACTGAACTGGGCACGCCAAAACCCGCCGTTTTTGCGTTTGACGCAGCGACGAGCGTGCGAAGCAGCACGGTTTTCGCCCCATGATGCGAACTTCTTTCGCATCCACCTCGATGCGCTGAGCCAGGGCGCGGAGGTGGTCGCGGCGGTAACCGCCCGACTCGGTCCGCATGCGCCTGCGGGCCTGGCTGGCGAAGGTTTTCAGCGCCTGCGGTGATCTCGGCCCAGCCCGATCGAGCGCGCCCTCAGCCCGCTCTGCGTCAGCGCGGGCCTGGTCGCGGACGGACTTTAGCTCGGTCACGCGCTCCTTGAGCAGCGGATCGGAGGAGACAATCTCCCAACCGCGCGACGCGCAGTAAGCCTTCGCCTGGCGGCGCTGATCCGGGATGGAGAGATCGCTATCGGCTTGCCGTCCCGTCGAGACGCGCAGGTAGAGAGCCGCCCGAACCGTTGCAGCCATGGTGATGTTCCCTCAGTCCTTTCCAAACAACTCGTCGAACAGATCACCGAACCAAGCTTCGAAAACATCGATCTCCGTTTCGGTCACCGGCACGTCCTTCGGCCAGTCGTCCGTCACCGCCCATGTCACCGAAGCACGCTTCGCTCGTCGTCGACCAGGACGCGCGGGCGGACGTGCATAGTCGTAGAGATCGTCAAGTGGGGCGCGGTCCGGCGGACGCCGTAGCTGCGATTTGTGAGGGGGAGCCATGGCGCCACTGTGGCAAGCCTGACCGATCCACAGAACGGCCGATGTCTACGCCAAGTCACGCTGCAGCCCTGCGAACTCGCACTTTCTCTGCAGCATGAGCGCGACCGCGCAGAGCAGGCCATGAACGCATGGAAGCAAAAGAGCCGGGCCAGCGGAGCGCAGTCAAGGCCGCAAGCCGGCGGAGCCGGTCGCGCGCAGCGCGAGCCTTGACGGCGCCGTTGGTTCGGCAGCGGCCTCCCATGCGATCATGGCCGGACATCCCGCCGAGCACGCGCGACAAGACGCTATGCTGCGAACGATGGCGCTCGGAACGTTGATTTTGAATGTTTTTGCCGTTCGAGCGGCACCAGCCCACTTCATGCGGTGCCGCTGCAGCGCCATCCAAAACAATGTGCAGACAAAGACTTACGCCCCCCGACGGCCCCGAGCGACATCGTCGCTTTTATCTTGCAGTCTTAATTGGTCGAGAGGTCGAGATCTGCGTCCCATCAATCCTGATGACAAGTACCGGCCTTCGGTCGGTAATATCGGGATTGTCGATAGCGGACGAGAAGGCGGACTTGGCAATATCTACGTTTGTGATTACGACTGTGGGTAAGCGAGAAGGGACCTCGTTATGCCAAAGGCGCGCAAGGTCGCGTTTCCCGTGGAAAGCCAACTGCACCGGAACCTCGATCAAGCGTTCTACAGCGACGCCTTCGAGACTGACTTGGTCGATGCAAGTTTGACGCCCGTAGCGATCGCCACTCGTGCGTTGGCATCCACGCCAGGATGGGTAGAAGGGCTAGTCGAGCTCCGCGACCGCATCGTGTCATTGTTTCGGCTCAAGCAGGTCGGCCGCCTCAAATTGGCGGGCGGTGGTCGCTCGTTAAGCGAACCGGCAGTTGGCGACGCGTTCAGCATCTTCCGTGTTGTTTTTGTGGACAGTTCTGAACTGGTGCTCGGCATCGATGATACGCACCTCGATGTGCGCATGTCGTTCCTAAAGCGTCTCACAGATTCGCGTGCGAGCTACGTCGTCAGTTCCTGGGTCAAGACGCACAACGTGCTGGGCCGCGTCTACATGCTGCCAGTCGCGCCCGTTCATCGCCTTCTAGTTAGCCTTATGATGCGCGGTGTTCGGATGTGAAATGCGTGGTCGGCGGAGCAGCAGGCGTCATCGCTCCCTGCCATCTGCGCACATCAAAGCTCCTCACTCTCAATGCTTTTATTTGCGCTCACGATGTCCCTGCGAGAGCCGTGCATGCCAGAAGCGCACCGGTCAAAATGTTCGACTGGAAAAGTCTAAAATTCAACTCCGGGCGTTGGAGGTCAATCCGCCAGGCCTGCCAAGCGAGATGAGCGCCGATTGCCACCATTCCGGCAGCATATGGCAGCGACATCCCCAATAACCAACCTCCCAGCGACCATGAGGCAACTGCAAGGGCGTATAACAGGGCGATGCAGATTTTTCCTCTCTGACCAAACAAGATTGCTGTCGATTTCAGACCGAGGCGGGTGTCGTCTTTCACATCCACGTAAGCGTAGACGGTGTCATACCCAACCTGCCATGCGATGGCACCAATCCACATGGCAAAGGCTCCTGCCGGAATGTGCCCTGCCACCTCGGCCCACGCCATCAGCATTCCCCAGTTGAATGCCGCTCCCAAGACGACTTGGGGCCAGTAGGTGAGTCGCTTGCAAAGCGGATAAACAAAAACGAGCGGAAGAACACACACGGCTACCACGCGATGGGGTCAGAAAAAACAGGAGCGATGCGGCGAGTCCGAGTTCGATAATCAGGAATGCGAGAGCCTGGGGGATTTGTAGCTGATCGCCAGCCAACGGGCGAAAGCGTGTCCGTTCGACGTGCGCGTCGAACTTGCGATCTGCAATATCATTGACGGTAGAACCCGCGCTTCTCATCAGCAAAGCGCCCAGTGAGAACACAAGCAATTGCCGCAAGGCAGGGAATCCAAGAGAGGCCTGGACGAGCGCTGCCAGGCACGGAAACAGCGTGAGCCATACCCCGACAGGCCGATCTAGCCGCGCGAGCCTTGTCTAGGGCCGCCATGCTGAGGGCAACCGGCGATCAACCCAATCGCCGGGATGAATATCAGTCAGGTCGGGGCGGCTCTTCGCCGTCATGCTACGGATCCTCATTCAGCAATGTGAGCGGGCGATATTACTTATCGGGCGACTGCTCTCTACCTATCACGCCGCTCCCGGGATTGATCGAAAGGGCCGCTATCGAAGGGTAACCGGACTGCCCGCGAAATCGGGAAGGCGGCCGTCGATGACGGCGTAGCGGCAGATCGCAGTCCGTCGCAGGTTATTCGGCCGGATCGCCTGGGCGGCCGCTACATCATAGCGCCACGGCGATGCTATAGTGCCCATCTTTATCGGCCGTGGTGCGCCATTTCGGTATGGGACCGGGCACGCCAAATCCCGCCGCTTTTGTGCGCGATGCCGCGACCAACGTGCGCGGGGCACGCCTTCGACCATCTCTTCCGCGTCCACTTCGATTCACTGGACTCAGCGCGTCCGCCACACGCGCGCCGCTGACGCCATCGGCGGCGCCCTAGCCGATCAAGGTCGCGATGCTCTCGGCAAGCCGCACCAGTGCAACGCCAGTGAGAACATGGGGTGCGCAATCGCGCACACGCACGAACCCGAGCTTACGATAGAGACTCCGCGCCGAGTTGTTTTTGCGCACTTCCAAGTCGATGAAACTTGCTTGACGGCTAAGCGCTTCGTGTGCGGCCCAGGCTAGTAGCGCCCGACCGATGCCGCGATGTCTACTCTCCGGGGCCACGAACAGATCATTGACGTGCAGGGTGGGTTGGGTCCAGCCGGGAAAGAAGCGCTCGCTCACGATCATCATACCGACGACGCTACCGGCGAGTTCGGCAACGAAGGCAGCAAACCTCGGCGCGTGGCCGAACAAATCGCGCTGCCAATCTGCCTCGCTGGCGTTGATTGCATGCAATGACCCCTCGGCGCGTGCGAGCCTTTCCTTCATGATCCGGATCACTGGAACGTCGCTCGGACGCGCCGGGCGGATATTGCAAGGAAGTGAGTCCATTGGGAGCAGCGAGCGGTTCACCTTGGCGAGTCGCCAATGAGGCGGTCTTAGCTTTTCAGAACGAGCCTTGCGAATTCGCTCACGTATTGCAGCCACCAATTTCGTCGCAAGCGGGCGATCTGTTCAAGAGTCTGTGCTGTCGGCAGGAGCATGCAACCGATCCTTGTGCGATTCCGTATGAGGTGCAAGTCTGAACAGGAACTGTTCACAAATTGTAAACCATGGAATTGCGCGGAACGGAGCATAGCAAGCGGTAGCGAAGCACTCGCGCGACTGGACCTAGTACCTCCGATCCGAAATCGCGACACGCCGCGAGTTTGTCTCAGTGGCCGCAGCACCATAGCGCTGTGACGAGGTCATAGAGCCCGTCTTCATCGGTTATGCCCGCAAATTTACGGAACTTCCGAGCAACGACTAGGACTGGCAGCGTTCCATGGATCTGTTCATCGGCACAATGGGCGCAGGGCAAATCGCCGGCGGGAGCGGTCCGGCCAGATAATGCCTGTCGCTCATTCGCGCACGGACAGCACGATCTTGCCGATATGGCCGTTTGATTCCATGTGCGCGTGCGCGCGGGCTGCTTCGGACAACGGATAGACACGATCGATATACGGGCGAACCGCGCTCGCGAGAAGCGGCCAGACCTGCTGCTGCAGGCAGCCCGCAATCCGCCGCTTGAGTTCGAGCGGCGTCGAACGCAGGAACGCGCCGGTGACGCTGGCGCGGCGCGCCATCAGACTGCGCAACGGCACGCTGAGCTCCTTGCCGCCGCCGGCCGAGAGAAAGGCGATACGTCCGCCCGCTGCGAGTGCAGCGAGATCCTGCATGATGTGCACGCCGGCCGAGGTGTCGAGAATGCAATCGACGCCGCGCCCGTTCGTCGCGGCGCGAACCTGTTCAGCGAGATCGGGATCGGCGTAATCGAACACGGCGCGGGCGCCGAGGCCACGCGCCACCGCGCGCTTCTCTTCCGTGCCGGCGGTAGCGAAGACATCATGACCGAGCGCATGCAGCAGTTGGATCGCGATCGTGCCGACGCCGCTGCTGCCGCCATGGATCAGCGCCGTCTCTCCTGGCGCCATGCGCATCAGGTCGAAGAAATTGAACCAGGTCGTGAACAAGGCTTCGGGCAGCGCAACGCCGCGCACCCAGTCGAACCCGTCTGGCATCGGTAGCGCAAGATGCTGATCGGTCGCGACATATTGCGCATAGGCGCCGCCATCCGTCAGGGCGATCACCGCTTCGCCGAGCCGCTCCTTCGCGACGTTGCTGCCGCAGGCGACGATGCGGCCGGAGGCCTCCAGGCCCGGCACCGGATTCGGCTCGCGTGAGGGCCCCGCTGCGCGCTGATTGCAATCGTGCCGGTTGATCCCGGCGGCTGCGATCTCGATCAGCACATCGTCGGGCCCGAGCTGCGCCGGCACCGGCCAGTCAAACCGCTCGAACAGGACCTCCGGGCCACCGGCGGCGGTGATGATGACGGCGTGCTGAATCTCCGGGATCATGCTCGTTTGCTCATGCGCTCACTTCCCGACCAGGCTGCATTTGCTGCGATCGAGCGAGCGGAAGGCCTGATCCGGCGGGATCGTCGCGACCAGCTTGACGAAATCCCATGGGCCTTTCGATTCGGCCGGCGTCTTCACCTGGACCAGATAGAGATCGTGCACCATGCGCTGATCGTCACGGATGTGACCGTTGCTGGTGTAGGCATCCGACACCGGCGTGGCCTTCATCTTCGCCATCACGGTTGCGCTGTCGTCGGAGTCGGTGTCCTTCACCGCCTGCAGATAATGCCGCACCGCGGAGTAGACTCCGGCCTGGATCTGCGAGGGCATCGCCTTGCGGCGCGCGTAGAAGGCATCCGAGAACCGGCGCGCGGCAGGAGAGGCATCTTCGAAGAAGCTGGTGACGACGAGATCGCCCTGCGTGGCCTTGAGGCCGATGGCTTCGATATCGACGTTCTGGAACGACATCGGCACGATCTTGATGCCTTGCGCCGCGAGCCCGAACTCGTCGGCCTGCTTGATCGCGGTGGCATTGTCGCCGGCGACGTTGAGTGCCAGAATTTTGGCCCCCGAAGCCTGCGCCTGCAGCAGGAAGGAGCTGTAGTCGGGCGTGCCGAGCTGCGCCTTGACGCTGCCGGCGACCTTGCCGCCAAGCTCCGCGATCCGGGCGCGCGCAGTCGCCTCCAGCGAATGGCCGAACGCATAGTCACCGGTGATGAAGAACCACGGCTCCTTGCTGGTCTGCATGATGCCCGAGACCATTGCGGTCGCGGTCGAATAGGCATCGTGGGTCCATTGCACGGAGGTCGGGGCGCAGGCCTCGTCGGTGAGCTGGTTGGCGCCTGCCCCCGAGATCAGAAAGATCTTCCCGTTGCTGCGCACCAGCTCCTGCACCCCAAGCGCGGCGCCCGAGCTTCCGCCATCAGCGATCGCCTGCACACTATCCTGCTCGAACCAGCGCCGCGCGATGGAGACCGCGATGTCCGGCTTGTTCTGATGATCCGCCTGCAGGATCTCGATCGGCTTGCCATCGATGTTGCCGCCGAATTCTTCCGCTGCCATCCGTGCCGCTTCGACGGAGCCAGGCCCCATGGCGGTGGCGAAAATGCCGTTCATGTCCGTGAGCACGCCGATGCGAATGGCATCGCCTTTGATCTCGGCCTGCGCGGACGAGGCTGCAAGCAGAAGCGCGACGACAATGCTGGACCTGAGACAGCGCGACATGATGATCCTCCCCGGATTCAACGACTTTGTTTTTGATTGTGGTGTCTTGGTTGTGCGCCTCACGACGTGCCGTGAGGCGCACCAGCTCACGCCGCGGCTTCGGCCGCGACGGGATTGCGCAGGATGCCAATGCCCGAGATCTCCACTTCCACGGTGTCGCCCGGCTTCATGAACAGAGGCGGGTTGCGCTTGAAGCCGACCCCGCCCGGCGTGCCGGTGACGATCACGTCGCCGGGCATCAAGGTCATGATGGTCGAGCAATAGACGATCAGATCCGGCACGTCGGTGATGAGGTGATCCGTGGTGGTCCGCTGCACGGTTTCGCCATTAAGGCGCGTCTGCAGCGCGAGCTTTGAGGGATCGGGAACCTCGTCGGTGGTGACCAGCCACGGACCGAACGCGCCGGACCGATCGAACGTCTTGCCGGACAGAAACTGCGAGGTGTGGCGCTGCCAATCGCGGATGCTGCCTTCGTTGTAGCAGGAATATCCGGCGACATGCTTGAGCGCGTCCTCGCGCGTGATGTGACGGCCGGCTTTGCCGATCACGAGTGCTAGCTCGCCTTCATAATCGAAATGCTCCGAGACATCAGGACGGATGATCGGCTGCAGATGCCCCACCTGGCTGGTCGGAAAGCGCGCGAACAGCGCCGGCTTCTCGGTGACGGCCCGTCCGGTCTCGGCGACGTGATCGCGATAATTCAGGCCGACACAGATGATCTTGCCGGGGTCTGGGATCACCGGCGCGTAAGTCAGCGCGTCCAACGCATAGTCCGGCGTCTCGGATGCGAGCAGACCGGCGACGCCGCCGAGCGCGCCCGCTTCGAGCAGCGCACGCAAGCTTTTCGACGGAAGACGACGGCCGAGATCGACCACGCCGTCTCCTTTGACGACGCCGAAGCCGGATCGGCCGTCGATGACAAATGACAATAGCTTCATGCGCGAACCCTTGTTTCGATTGCAATGATCAAGCAGCGCTCGGCATCGGCGCCGCGAAGGAGAGCGTGGACAGCAGCGCGGCGAGATCGTCGGCTTTGCGTACGCCTCCCAGGATGTAGCGGTCCGGCCGCATCAGCACGGCCTTGAGGCCGCACCGGTGCAGCCAGTCTTCAAGACCGGCGGCCTCCTCGCTGTGCAGAAGCTCGACACCCGCTGCGGCCATGATCGCGCGGTGCTGCTCGCTCAGGGCGGAGCCGAGATCGGCGCCGCATAGCAATGCAGAGCGATAGCCGACGCGATCATCGGCGCGCTCGCCATTGTCCAAGCGGAATTGCGGCGCCAGCTTTCCCGTCATGCCGGTGTCGCCGCCGGTAAGACCTGGGCCGAGCACCGGCTTCTGGACATCGAGCTTGAGCTGGCCATTGTCATGGGGCGTTCCGGTCGCCAGCGCGACCTCGACGGCCTTGGTGTTGATCAGCCCGCCGAGCCGGATCGCAAGCTCGATGAACTCTCGCACATGCGGAGCACGCTCGCTCTGATAGCTGTCGAGCAGGTCAGGCGCGGCCCTGCCGCCGACGACATAGGCCAGCTTCCAGGCGAGATTGGCGACGTCGCGAATGCCGGCGCACATGCCCTGGCCGAGAAAGGGTGGCGTCTGATGCGCGGAATCACCGGCCAGCAAAAGCCGTCCCGCGCGCCACTGCTTGGCAACGGCCGAATGAAACGTATAGACGGCGGCGCGCTCGATCTCGGCCTCGTCGGGCCTGAGCCACGGCGACAACAGCTCCCACACCCGCGCCGGCTGCGCGATTTCGACGACATCCTCATCGGGACGAACCGTGATCTCCCAACGCCTGCGGTTGCCGGTGCCGCGGATATAGGTCGCCGGCCGCTGCGGATTGCAATGCTGAACGCTGAAATCGCCAAGATCAGGCCGCTCGCTCCTGAGCAGCACGTCGAGCACCAGCCAGCGTTCATGGAAACCGAGGTCGTCCAGGCCTGAGCCGATGAAGCGACGCACCAGCGAGCGCGCACCGTCGCACCCCACGACATAGGCGCAAGTCGCCTCGAGGAGCTGGCCCGTGCCCAGGTCCTCGTAGCGAACCCGCGCGCCATCGCGATCCTGATCAATGGCAAACACATCGCAGCGGTTGCGCAGCTCGACGTCGGGCCAGCGCTCCAGGCCCTTGTTGAGCACATCCTCGAGATCTGGCTGATGAAAGCGGTAGCTGAGATTCCACCCCATCGGCGTCAATTCGCGGGGGCGCGGCCAATCGAGCAGCAGCCGGCCCTCGGCATCGACGAACCGCATGCCGGGACTCAAGGTGACGTGCGGCAGGATCGCGTCGGCAAGGCCGACGGTCTGGAACACGCGCATGCATTCGTCATCGAAATGCACCGCGCGCGGCAAGTGATAGGTCTTCGCCTCGCGTTCCAGCACCAGCGTGCGCACGCCGCATAGCCCGAGCAAATTGGCAAGCGTTGCGCCGACCGGGCCCCGGCCCACGATGACCACGTCGAAGCTTCCGGAAGATGCGGATATGTCGCTCATATCCGCATCTGTTCCGCAACCGCCTCGCAGCTTCAAGGCGCGGGTGCGAACTGTCCGCGCAGCGGACGCTCAGGCCTCGACCGGGATCGCAGCGGCGGTTTCGAGCAGCGGAGCGGCGTATTTCGCGACGGCCTCATCCAGCGACATCGCCGAGCGGATCCAGATGATCGAGATGCAGCCGAACACGACGTCGCCGCGGGTGATCGGCACGGCGATGGAGGATGTCCTGGCGTTATATTCGCCTTCATTGCGGATGGCGTAGCCGCGCTGAGACGTCTCCACGATCATGCGCTTCAAACGGTCGGGCGCGAGAAACGGGCGGTCGTCGGCATCATCGATGCGCCGCAGATGGTTGATGATGACGTCGCGCTCTGCCGGCGCGCAGGCGGCCAAATATGCGCGGCCGGCAGAGGTCTGCAGCATCGGCAGGCGCTTGCCGATCATGCCGCGATCGATCGAGAGCGGGCTGCGCGCATGGGTGGTCTCCTGGATGACCATCGACGCATTCTCATAGGTCGACAGATCGACCGGCCACACCAGCGTCCTGCTGAGTTCGGCGAGATAGGACGCGGCCACCTGACAGATGAAGATGCCGGGATCGTAGCCGTCGCCAAGGCTCAAGGCGTGACGGGTGACACGGAAGCGATCATCGCTGGCGCTACGCGCGACATAGCCGAGTTCCTCGAGCGTCTCCAGCAGGCGATAGACCGTGGGCCGCGGCAGATCGAGCTGGCGCGCGACATCGCCGGCGCGGATGCCGCCGGATCGATTGACCTCGCGCAGCACGTCGAGACCACGCTTGAAGGCGCGGACACCCTCCGCCGGACGGGCCCGCGGAGATCGCGTCCGTTGCTTGGACACCTTGAAATTCCTCCCTGTCCTTCTCATCCGCTCGCCGATACCGTCTTGAAAACGCGAACCGGATGCAGGGACGACAGTCTACTGCAGGAACGAACAGGGCTGATACGAAATTCCGCACCAGCCCCTGTCGGGAGGACAGCATGGAAATCACCGCACTGGGTTACGTCGGCATCAAGTCCTCCCAATTGGAGCAGTGGAGCCGTATGGCCACCGACCTGCTCGGAATGCAGCGGGTCGATGGTGCGGCCAAGGTGCAGGCCTACCGCATGGACGATCGCAAGCAACGGCTGATCGTCGACGGCAGCGACGATTCCGGACTCGCTGTGATGGGCTGGGAAGTTGCCGATGCGGCGGCGCTCGACCGCCTCGCCGGGCGGCTCGAAGACCATGGGGTCAGGGTGACGCGGGGCGCGCGGGCGTTGGCCGAGCAGCGCCACGTCACCGAGCTGATCTCCTTTCAAGATCCCGCCGGCCATCCGATCGAAGCGTTCTGGGGCGCGGCGCTCGCGTCCGATCCCTTCCGGCCGGGGCGACCGATCTCCGGCTTTCGCACCGGCCCGCTCGGCATGGGGCACGTCGTGCTCAACGTCGAGGAGGTCGAGCCGCTGTTGCAGTTCTACCGCGACCTGCTCGGCTTCAAGGTCTCGGACTTCGGGCTCACCCCTTACAAGCTCTATTTCTTCCACGTCAACGGCCGGCACCATAGTTTTGCGATGGTCGGCTCGGGGCGCCGCGCGCTGCATCATTTCATGGTGGAGGTCGGCAGCCTCGACGATGTCGGGCAAGGCTATGATCTCGCGCAGCTCGAAGATGGCCGCGTGGCCTACACGCTGGGCCGCCACACCAACGATCACATGACCTCGTTCTACGTCAATACGCCGTCGGGCTTCTTCATCGAATATGGCTGGGGCGGCCGGATCATCGATCCCAAGACTTGGCAGCCGCATGAGACCTTCGATGGCCCCTCGCTCTGGGGCCACGAGCGCTTGTACATGCCGGAAGAGCAGCGCAAGCGGCTGCGGGACATGCGGCTGTCCGCCGCCGCGCGCGGCATTCGCGTGCCGGACCCCAGCGTGCCGCCCTTGAACTGCCCCTGGCTGGACACGGTGATCGCGCAGGAATGAGCTGATGTTGCTGTGGGCGGCACAGCGAGCGGCGATTTCGATCTCTGATGCTCTCCCGACGGCGCCTCTGATCCGGCCGCGCTTCGGCCGGCACCGAGCGTCATGTAGTTATGAGTTGCGGGGTGCGGAGACCTCGGGTCATGCGCCGTCCTGACTGCTCGATCCTTCGGACTTGCCGCGATCCATGCCGCTGGAGGCTCATTCACATGCTGGTGAACCATGATCCAGATCAAGACTCACCTCCAATCGTTGAATTTTCATTGCGTCGCAACCAGGAGATGTTTTGAGAATTTTAGGAATCACTCCTGGATCAAAGCGACATCAAGGAGCTGACTATGACCAAACGTATTCTTGTCAGTCTTGCTATCCTCACTCTCGCCGCTTCCGCCGCTTCGGCCGCGCCTCGGAACCATCATCAGCGCGCAATGAACGCGTATGCCCGCGTCGGCGGACCTCCGGTCAGTGCGCCGGCCGGTGTGAGCAACGATGACCGCGCCTTGTATTTCCAGAACCTGCGCGACTCCGGCTACAACCCGAGGAACGACTACAACGCGAACGGAACTATCAAGACGCAATAACGTCAGCTCTCGTTGATCCATTATTCCATCATTCCATCATCGCCTTCCCCTCGGGCTCAGACAGCAGCCTAGCGGGGGAAGGCGTGTTGGCGCTTTTCGACGCGCTCGGGCTCTTCGATTGATTCAGGTGGCTTCCGGCCATCGCTGGCGCGCGCCGGGCCCCGCAACCAACATTGTCAGTCGAAAATCCGCCCAGCCCGCGAACGACATTGAGACTTGCTGATAGTGCAGCAGCCCATCAGCCGGGTGTTTGAAGATGCGCTCGCCGCCTTCGCGGGCCAGTACGCCATGCGCCGCCCAGGCGCGTGCGAAATCGGGGCTCTTCCCACGCAACTCTTCGACCAGACCGCACACCGCGGGATCATCGACGTGCCCCGTGGTTGCAGCACGAAACTCGGCAACGACGCGCTGTGCGCGAATGTCCCAATCGACGATGAGCGAGCGCGCCTCGGGCCGCAGGAAGATATAACGTAGCAGGTTGGGCTCGCCCCCGCGATCGAGCCAGCCCGCAAATAGTCGCGCCGCTTTGGCATTCCAACGACGCCCCGTCCAGGTGCGGTCGAGGATATAGGCCGGACCGTCGATCGCATCGACGCAGCCAAGCATCTCATCCGGGGGATTGTCGTCGGTATCGGCCCTGTCGGGGTCGCGCTTGCCGGACAGTTCGAACAGATAGCTTCGCTCGGCCCGCGACAGGCGCAGGCCTCGCGCCAGACGGGCAAGTGCCGCGGGCGAAACGGAAACGTCGCGGCCCTGCTCGATCCATGTGTACCAGGTCGCGCTCAATCCGCAGAGCTGGGCCAGTTCCTCGCGCCGGAGACCGGGCGTGCGCCGCCGTGGCGCGCCGGCAAGTCCGTGCGCGGCTGGATCCTGGCGCTCTCTTAACGAGCGCAGAAATGCCCCCAGAGAGAGGGCTTGGTTTTCCGGTGCGTGTCCCTTCATGGTGCAGGAAATACTAGGATAAGTTCCGATATTAAACCGGCATGCCGCCGATGATACCCTTCGCCATCTGGAAGGGAAGGGAGGATCGGCATGGGCAAGCAGTTCGCGAAGATCGAGCCGGAGCACCGGTCTTTCATCGCGCGGCAGAAGATATTTTTCGTCGCGAGTGCCCCGCCGAAAGGGCGCATCAACGTCTCACCGAAAGGATTATCGTCTCTGCGCGTCCTCGCCGACAACGAGGTGGCCTACCTCGATTGCACCGGCAGCGGCAGCGAGACCCGCGCCCACCTCGCGGCCTCCGAAGACAAGCGGCTGACCATCATGTTCTGCGCATTCGAAGGCCCGCCCGTCATCCTGCGCCTGTACGGTCAGGGGCGGTCGCTGATGCGCGGCACACCGGATTATGCCGCCCTGCTCCCGCAGTTCGAGGAGATGCCCGGAGCCCGCCAGATCGTGCGTCTCGCCGTCGATCTGGTGCAGACGTCGTGCGGCATGGGCGTGCCTCTCTTCGACTACAAGGAGGAACGGGGCAGCCTGATCCGCTACTGGACCGCGCAGGGGCTCGACAATCTGCGCAAATATTGGGGGCTTAAGAACACGAAAAGCATCGACGGGCTGCCGACCGGCTTCTCCCCGGACAGCATGGCCGGGATGCGTTGAGGCTACTCGGGATGGCATCGTGCTGGCGGATTTCCGCGAACGGCCGCTCGCGCCCAAAAGCCGATTCCGCCCATTCGCTCAATACGATGACCCCTGTCCAGATCACGAACGAAAAATATTCTTCTTTCGTTTTTTCAGAATTCATGATTATCTACTGCCATCCAGCCTCGTGCAGAGGGCGTACGCGCGATCGTCACGATACGTGAGGCGGGAAGCGGTGGCCGCGAGGCATTGCAGCATTCATTGGCAGCATTCATTGAATGCGGACGAACGGTGCTCTTGCGGACGGCCAAGCCGCGTGGTCCTGGCGCCTCGGTGCTGGCGCTAAGTTCGCGACGGTGCCACTCGACATCGCTCTGCGATGAGATGGCATCGCGCTGATGACGGGGGCAAGAGAGCCGATCCCCGGGGAGAGCGCGGAGTAAGCCGTAACACCATCGCGCAGGGAAGGCCGCATAGGCGTTAAGTTTATGCTTGAGTGTTGGAATCCGCCGTGATTCGAACAGGGGATGGCAGACGAATCGCTCCTGAACGAGGACTGGACGAGAGTGGTTGCGCAGCTGGGCGGGGCTGCGCAGCTCGAGAAAACTGCGCGCCAGACGAAGGCCTTCGCGCGTCGGCGGCAGATTCCAGATGCGGTGACGTTACTTCGGCTGATGCTGGCCTATTGTTTGGGTGAAAGAGGGCTGAGATCGACAGCCGCATGGGCGGCTTCTGTTGGCCTTGCCGACCTCACCAGCGTGGCGTTGTTCTATCGGCTGCGTCAATGTGGTGATTGGTTTGCGGTGCTGGTGGAGGGCTTGCTCGCTGCGGCAGCTCCGAAGGCGAGCCAAGGCCGCCTGATCCGCATCATCGATGCGACGACAGTGCCTCAGGCGGGACCGGCTGCGCGCAAGAACAGTGAGCTTTGGCGCGTTCATAGCGCATTTGATCTGCCCTATGAGCGCTTTGGTCACTTCGAGCTGACAGATCAGCAAGAGGGCGAAACGTTTGACCGGATACCAGTGGTCAAGAACGAGATCCGCATTGCTGACCGCGCTTATCTGCAACCTGACCGCATTGCGGCCGTCCGCGAAGCCGGGGCCGACGTTTTGATCCGAGCGGGCTGGAAGAACGCACGTTGGCTTGACGCCAAAGGCCTTCCGTTCGATCTGATGGCCCAATTGCGTGCCGCGAAGGCGCGCGGACTGGTCGATCGGGAGATTTGGATCAAGCGCAAGGGCGGCGCGCCTCTGGCTATGCGTCTGGTCGCAATCAAGAAGCCCACCGGTGCGGCTGCTGCTTCTCGGCGTAAAGCCCGGCAAGACGCAAAAGATGAAAACCGCATCATCTCCAAAGAAACTTTGGAGGCTGCGGATTGGGTCATTCTGATCACGTCGCTCGCGCGGGACGAGTTCTCCACCAAAGATGTGCTTGCGCTCTATCGATTGCGATGGCGGATCGAGCTTGGGTTCAAGCGACTGAAGAGTCTGATTGGCCTCAAGACGCCGCCAGGAACCGATCCGCGCTCTGCCAAGCCCTACCTGCTGGCCCACCTCCTGATCATCCTGTTGCTCGAGCCGCTTGCCAGCGACTTCGAGGACTCTCCCCACTGGACGCAGGCCGCTTAACGACGCCTGGCGCTTGGCGGGTCCTGCAGCAGCTCGTTGCATCCTTGCTGCAAGCAATCATTCCACAACCAACCATCCGTTGCTTGCGCCGCAGAAAACGCGCGTTGGGGCGCCACCTTCGCGAGCCTCCTCGAAAACGCAAGTATCAATCGATGCTCGCGCTACCTTAACGCCTATGGGGAAGGCCGGGTCATCTCGGCTGAGCCTGTGGTTCCTGCCCCGTGCACTTCTTCACGCACGGGGGCCATGGGTGCCAGCCGGCACCTGGTCTTCCCTGCCCCTCTCGCTTGCAGAGGGCTCGCATTCAGCACAACTCGGGCGCATCAGCACCGCGAGACCGCGGCGGCTTGGATCGGCCTCGTGCACCGCTTCCTTGCATCGTTCCGAACATCATCATCAAGACCGCGCGAGCGCGGAATTAGAGATTGCAGCGGCCCGATCGATCCGGTCGAGTCATGCAGACACGTTCAGGGGGGTGGAGGCATCCACCTCGTCCTGACATTCGTGCGAACCAATGCGAGAGGTCAAGCCGATGAACGGTGCAGAGCTTTTGGTCGCCGCCTTGCAGAACGAGGGCGTCACTCGGATCTTTGGCGTACCTGGCGAGGAGAATCTCGATGTGGTCGAAGCGCTCCGGCGCTCTCCCATCGAGCTGGTGCTCACACGGCATGAACAGGCCGCAGCCTTCATGGCCGCCACCCACGGCCGGCTCACCGGCCACCCCGGCGTCTGCCTGGCGACACTGGGACCGGGCGCACTCAACTTCACGACCGGCGCCGCCTATGCGCTGCTCGGTGCCATGCCGATGATCATGATCACGGGACAGAAAGGCATTCTGAGCCGCAAGCAGGCGCGGTTTCAGGTGGTCGACATGGTCTCGACCATGACGCCGCTGACCAAGATGGCGCGCCAGATCGTCAGTCCGGCGACCATTCCCTCGATCGTTCGCGACGCCTTTCGCGTGGCTCAGCAGGAGCGGCCGGGACCGGTGCATCTGGAACTGCCGGAAGACATCGCCGCCGCCGAAACTGCTGACATCGCCCCGATCCCGCCGCATCCGATCGACATGCCGGTCGCCCAGCCCGCAGCCCTCGATCGCGCGGCCGAGCTGATCAGAGCCGCACAGCGGCCGCTGATCATGTTAGGTGCCGCCGCCAGCCGGCCACGCATCGCCGCAGCGCTCGCCGATTTCGTCCGTCGCCTGCAGATTCCTTTTTTCAACACGCAGATGGGCAAGGGCTCGGTGGCCGGCGGCTCCGGACTCTACATGGGCACCGCCGCGCTTTCCGAGCGCGACTATGTTCACGACGCGGTCGACCGCGCCGACCTGATCATCGCCATCGGCCACGATACCGTCGAGAAGCCGCCGTTCCTGATGGGGCCCGGCGGGCCGACGGTGCTCCACGTCGGCTATCTTCCGGCGACGGTCGAAGAGGTGTTCTTTCCGCATGCCGAGCTCGTCGGCGATGTCGGTCCGAGCCTGAAGCTGCTGGCTGACCGGCTCGAAGGCCAACTGCCGAATGCCGGCGCGTTGCTGACGCTGCGCGCGGAGATCCTCCGCCACATCGCAGACCGCGCCGAGGAGAGCCGCTATCCGCTGACACCGCAGCGGATCGTGCACGACGTGCGCAAGGTGATGCCCGAGGACGGCATCGTCTGTCTCGACAACGGCATGTACAAGATCTGGTTCGCCCGCAACTATAGGACCCGCGTCGCCAACACGCTGCTCCTCGACAATGCGCTTGCGACCATGGGCGCCGGGCTGCCGTCGGCGATCATGGCCGCGTGTCTTTATCCCGATCGGCGCGTCATGGCGGTGTGCGGCGATGGCGGCTTCATGATGAACTCGCAGGAGCTCGAGACGGCGGTCCGGCTCGGCGTGAACCTGGTCGTGCTGATCCTGCAGGACAATGCCTATGGCATGATCCGCTGGAAGCAGGGCGTCGACGGCTTTCCCGATTTCGGCATGACCTTCGGCAATCCCGATTTCGTCGCTTACGCGCAGGCTTATGGCGCCAAGGGCAGCCGGGTGGCGACGGCCGACGGGCTGGCTCCGGCGCTCGAAGCCGCGTTCGATGCACAGGGCGTGCATCTTGTGAGCGTTCCGGTGGACTACTCGGAGAACATGCGCGTGCTGGTGCAGGAGCTGCAGGCGCATGCGCCGGGAGGGGGTGCGGGAGGAGGTGAATGAGCGCCACGTTCCCGCCTGGACAATCTACTCCGCCGCGGCGGCGCCCAGCTCGCCGGCGCGATCGAACACCACCTTGCCGTTCAGAAGCGTGATATCGCAGTGGACATCATGCTCCAGATGCGCAGGCTCGATCGCGAAGAGGTCATCGCTGAGCACCGCGATATCGGCCGCCTGCCCAGGCACCAGCCGTCCTATTTCATGTTCTGCAAACTGCGTGTAAGCGCCGCAATAGGTGTAGGCATGCAGCGCTTCGGCCATCGAGAGCACCTGATCCGGCCCCAGCACCGTGCGCCGGTTCGACATCCGCGTCGTCATCGTGAACAGGTTCTTGAACGGATCAGTGGTCGACACCGGCGCATCCGAGCTCGCCGCCGGGTGCAGGCCGGCATCAAGCCCTTTGCGCATCGGATAGGCCGCGGCCGTGCGCTCGGCGCCGACATTGCGCAGATAGAGGTCACCGAACTCGTACATGAAGATCGGCTGCGGCACCGGATCGATGCCGGCGTTCGCCATGCGCGCGATCTGGCCGTCGCTGAGGAAGCCGCAATGCTCGATGCGGTGGCGGCGGCCCTCGATCGGCTGATCCGTCGTGCCGGCCTTCTCGATCCCGCTCAGCACCTGCTCGATCGCGGCATCGCCGATCGCATGAATCGCGAGCTGATAGCCGAGCGCGTGATAATGCGCCAGGAACTGATGCATTTCCTTATCCGAGAAGCAGAAGATGCCGCGATTGTCAGGCTCGCCGACCAGATAGGGCTCGCTCATCGCCGCGGTCAGGCCGCCGGCGCTGCCGTCGCCGAACACCTTCATCGCGCCATAGCGCAACAGGCCGGTACGGCGGCCGAAGCGATAGCCGGCTTCAAAGGCCTTGTCGCCGATACCGTCGGGATTGCCGTAGATGCAGGCCCAGACCCGCAACGGCAATTCGTTCGCGGCCGCGAGTTCTTCATAGGCCGCGATCTCTTCCATCCCGGCGGACATGCCGACCGCCGCATCCATCACGCTGGTGAAACCCTGCGACAGCATAAAGCGGCTCGCGCGGTCGATCGCCGCGCGCAGCTCTGCCCGGGTCGGCTTCGGGGCGACCTCGACGATCAGACGCATTGCGCGCTCGGCCAACAGCCCGGTCAGCTCATTGTCGCGCCGCTCGATCAGCCCGCCATCCGGGCTCGGCGTGTTGTGGCCGATGCCGGCCTCGCGCAGCGCCAGCGTATTGGCGATCGCGACATGGCCGCAGGTGCGCTTGATGTAGACCGGATTATCAGGCGCGACGTGGTCGAGCTCGGCGGCCGTGGGGTGGCGCTTTTCTGCAAGCTCGTTGTGGTCGTAACCGCGGCCAAGAATCCACTCGCCGGGCGAGGCCGTTTTGGCCTTTTCCGCGATCCGGCGCAGGATCTCGCCGACGCTGCGCGCGCCCGTCTCGGGGCGCAGATTGATCTCGGCCATATGGAGACCAAAGGGCAGCAGATGCATGTGCGCATCGTTCAGCCCGGGCACTGCGAGGCGGCCGCCGAGATCGATCGTGCGCGTCGCGGGACCGGCAAGGCCTGCGATATCGGATACTTTGCCAGTTGCAAGGACGCGACCGCCAGCGACGGCAAGCGCTTCGACAAAGCCGTCATTCAGGCCGCAGAAGATGCGGCCGTTGCCGACGATGAGATCTGCCTTGTCCATTGCCTACGCCCCGATTGCCTGTCGCGCCAAGCTCAGCGGGCCGATGCGGTGATGTCAATCGCGCTTGCCGCATGGGGCAATGCGATGGCGGGGCGTGAGGAAAATTTGCGCAAGGTGATCGCGGCGTGCACGCGACGCGGCGGCTTCAGCCGGCATTTCTGCTCAAGCCGTCGGCAACCGTTCTCGAAAGAAACTGACGACGCGCGCCACGGCATCGCCCGTCGCGGGATCATTGTCGGCGAAGTCGAAACCATGGGCCTTGCCGGGATAGGTGACGAGCTCGGCCGGTGCCCCCACCGCCTTGGCGAGTTCGACCAGAGCCTTGCCGCGCGCCAACGGAACATTGCGATCGGCGTCGCCGTGCAGCTCGATCAATGGCGGCATATGCTTCACGCCGGGCGCGATCTGGTCGGGCATGCCGGCATACAGCACCGCGAGCGCGGCAACGCGTTCATCGCGCACGGCTGTCGCCGCAGCAACGAAGCCGCCGAGCGAAAATCCGACCAGGCCAAGCCGGCCGGAACTATCGGGCCGCGCCAAGACCGCGGAGATAACCGACGATACCCGCTCGGCCCAGGCAGCAAATCGTGCGTCCTGATGAGCGATGCGAGCTTCCCGCGTGCTGATCTTCGCCAGCGCCTGTTCGTCGACCGGGCTGTAATAGCGCACCAGGTAGGTGTCGATGCCCGCTTCCGTCAGCGCGTTGGCATAGCGTTCGTAGGCACGCTGCCTCAATTCGACACCGCGCGCGCCATGCAGGACCAGGACGCTTGGCCGCTTCGCCGTGCCGCTTGCGGCATAGCGGGTAAAAGCGATCGGGCCTTCGGCCGACTCCACGTTGAACTGTTCGGCAGGCTCCGCGCGCAAAGAGTGAGCTGCAACAAGAAGGGCAAGACCGCTCAGGACGGTCCTGCGGGTGACCGGGAGGGTCGCAATGGATATGGATGGGATATCCGGCGTCGACATCGTGACAGATCCTTACGCCTAGACCACTTACGGCAAGAGGGACCGGCGGGGACGGACTGTCAAGTCGGTGCCGCGATCCCAGGATACGCGACACGCAACTGCTGCGGCTTAGGCGGCTGCGGCCATCTCCCAGCGCGCCGGCGCACGATAGGCCTGATGCGAGACCGCGAACGCGCTCGCAGCGTTGCGCGCGGCAAAATAGTCCTCGAGCTCGGCGACGGCACGGCTTTCCCATTCCTCCGCCTGCTCCAGCAGCGACCAGCGCTGATGCGGGCGGCGCGCTGCGGTCTGGCGATACAAGGATGCGATGGTGCGATAGCGGCGCACGTTTTCCAGGACGGCTTCCCCATTCATCGTCATGCTCAATCTCCCCACTCTGTCCCCCTCAGGACAGAACCACGGTGCACCAGCGCGATTTTCGAAATCGTTAGCGGCCCGGTTCGGCCGATGCGATGGTTGGCGAACCGTTGCCAGCGCGCCCAGGCCAGCGTGCCCAGACCGGCACGGCCGAGCGGCGCATGCCGCGTCGTCCTTCTCGCCCGCGCGGTTAAACATCCCGAAACCCTGTTCGGCAGAGGGCCGGAGGGTGTCTCCTTTCGGCTACGCACCAGCCGCGGTGACCGAGGCGCGGAAGCGCCAGATCGTCAGCCCCAGAAACACGGCGGCGATGCCGGCAACCAGGAGGAACTGCGGCCAAACCACATCGAACCCGGCGCCGCGATACAGGATCGCCTGCGCGAACGACACGAAATGGGTCGAGGGCGACGCCTTCATGAACGTGGACAGCCATTCCGGCTGGCTCTCGACCGGGGTCGAGGCGCCGGACAGCATGTTCATGGGGACGGCAACCAGGATATAGAGCAGCCCAAGCTGCGGCATCGAGCGCGCAATCGTCCCGAGAAACAGGCCGACGGCGGTGGCAAAGAACAGGTAAAGGACCGCGCCCACCATGAACAACGGGATCGAGCCGTTGATCGGCACACCAAGGATGAGCCGAACCACGACATAGAGCGCCAGCATCACTGCGACCGCGATCACCAGCGCATTGGCCCATATCTTCGACATGGCGATCTCGAATGGCGAGAGCGGCATCACCAGCAGATGATCCATGGTGCCATGCTCGCGCTCGCGCACCAGCGCAGCCCCGGCGAGGATGATCGCGAGCATCGTGACACTGTTGATGATGCCCATCACGCCTTCGAACCAGGCAGTGTCGACATTCGGATTGAACGCGATCCGCGTCACCAGGTTGACCGGGGACAACGGCGTTTTTTGCGCCCGGGCCAGGAACCAGTCGATCTCGGTGTCGATCATCTGCAGGATGTAGCCCGAACCGAGTCCCGCCTGGACCATCGCCGTGGCATCGACATTGACCTGCAAGGACGGCTTATGACCGGCCATCACGTCGCGCTGGAAGTTCGGCGGAATGTCCAGCACGAAGGTGAACTTGCCGTTGTTCATCAGCGGCTCGATCTGTCCTTCCGCGATATGAACCGGTGGCTGGAAGTAGGGCAGCAGAAATGCACCGATGATCCGACGCGAGAGTTCGGAGTTATCCTCGTCAGCCACGGCAATGGAGGCGTGGTAAAGCTCTTGCGAGTTGCTCTGCGCCTGGCTGATCACTGCGACGGTGAACGAATAGATCACGAGACCGATCAGCACAAAATCGCCGAACAGGCTGCGCAACTCCTTCGTTCCGAGCCAGAAAATGTTGGACAGCGAGCGCATGGTGCCTCACCGCTCCTGCTTCGGCAGCAGGACGAGACTCAGCGTCGTCAGCACCGGAATGAACACGAGCAGCATCAGGATATATTGGCCGAGATCGGCAAAGCCGAGACCCTTGGTGAAGGTGCCGACCGTGATCGGACGGAAGTAGGTCATCGGAAAGCACATCCCGAGCAGCTGGGCGAATCCCGACAGCGAGGACACCGGGACCAGCATGCCGGAGAACTGGGTGGCCGGCAGGATGGTCAGGATTGCAGTCCCGAACAGCGCCGCAATCTGGGTTCGGCAGAAGGTCGAGATCAGCATGCCGAAACCGGTCGTCGTGAAGACATAGACCAGAGTTCCGACGAGCAGCGGCGGCAGGCTGCCTTTGAAGGACACCCGGAACAGCCACAATGCCATGATGAACATGACGACGAAATTGACCAAGGCGACTGCGATATAGGGCAGCTGCTTGCCAAGCAGGAATTCCAATCGCGTCACCGGCGTGACGTAGAGATTGGTGATCGAGCCGAGCTCCTTCTCGCGAACCACCGCCAGCGCCATCAGGATCGCCGGAAACAGCGCCAGCATCAGCGCGATCGTGGTCGGTACCATCGCATAAATGCTGTCGAACGACTGATTGTACTTGAAACGGATGGCGATAGTGGCGGGCGAAGGCGCGGCCGGCTGCGTGGTCTTGACGGCCGGATCGGACAGATAGAGCAGATGCGTGCCCTGAAGATAGCCGCGGATGGTCTCGGCGCGGAACGGCATCGAGCCGTCGATCCAGGCCGATACGAAAGCCGGGCGGCCTCGCTTGATGTCGACGCCGAAGTTCGGCGGAATCTCGATCGAGGCCTTGATGTCGCCGTTCTTCATGCGCCGTTCCAGGTCGGCGTAATCGGTGATCGGCGGCCGTTCGGTGAAATAGCGCGAACCGCGCAATTCCGCGAGATAGGCGCGACTTTCCGGCGTCTGATCGTGATCGAGCGCCGCAAAAGTCAGATTGTTGACGTCCGTGGAGATGCCGAAGCCGATCACGATCATGAGGAAGGCGGTGCCGAACAGCGCAAACAGCAGCCGGATCGGATCGCGCACCAGTTCGAGCCCCTCCCGGATCGTATAGGCGAACAGCCGTCGCGAACTGAACAACGCGCGCCTTCCGTCGGCCTCCGATCCGGCTTCCGCCGATCTTGCCGCGACCGCGCGGTCGGGATTCGTCTGGGTCAGCGTGATCGATGCGCCATCGTCGACGCCCGCATCCTGCTCGAGGAAGGCGATGAAGGCCTGCTCGAGCGTTTGCACGCCTTTGGCCCTGATCAGTCCCTCGGGGGTATCGGTCGCAAGCACGCGGCCGTCGTGCATCAAGGACAGACGGTCGCAGCGCGCCGCCTCGTTCATGAAGTGCGTCGAGACGAAGATCGTCATGCCGTCGCGGCGGGACAGCTCGATCAGAAGGCGCCAGAACTGGTTGCGCGCCACCGGATCGACACCCGACGTCGGCTCGTCCAGGATCAGCAAGTCCGGCTTGTGGACGATCGCAACCGCAAGCGACAAGCGCTGGCGGATGCCGAGCGGCAGATCGGCCGCGAGACTGTCGAGATGGTCGGCGAGATCGCAGCGATCGACCAGTTCGTCGATGCGTTTTCCTGCCTGATCGAGCGGCAGATGAAACAATCGTGCATGCAGGACGAGATTTTGCCGCACCGTCAACTCGCCATAGAGCGAGAAGGCTTGCGACATGTAGCCGACCCGCTGGCGGGATTTGTTATCGCCGGCCTCCATGCTACGCCCGAAGATCAGGGCCTCGCCTTCGCTCGGCGACAACAAGCCGGTGAGCATTTTCATCGTGGTGGTCTTGCCGGAGCCGTTGGAGCCGACGAAGCCGAAGATCTCACCCTTGCGGATCGAGAAGCTGACACGGTCCACGGCCGTGAAGTTGCCGAACCGGCAGGTGAGGTCGCGCGCGATGATCACGGGCTCGGCGCTGCCGTCGAGCGCCACGCGCATCGGCATCTCCGCCTGTGCCTGGCCGGGGGCTTGCGGCAACAATGCGACGAAGGCGTCTTCGATCGAGGCAGCGCCGGTCTGCGCCCTGAGCTCCGCGGGCGAGCCGGTCGCGAGCACGCGACCATCGTTCATCGCAATCAGCCAATCGAAGCGCGCGGCCTCTTCCATATAGGCGGTGGCGACCATCACGCTCATGCCGCCGACACTGCGCGCGCGCAGCCGATCGATCAGATCCCAGAACTGGCGACGCGACAGCGGATCGACGCCGGTGGTCGGCTCATCCAGGATGAGAAGATCGGGATCGTGGATCAACGAGCAGCACAATCCGAGCTTCTGCTTCATGCCGCCGGAGAGCTTCTTGGCCGGACGGTCCGCGAAATCTGCCAGCCCCGTGCTCTCGAGCAGCTCGGTGATGCGCCATTCGCGCTCGTCCTTCGATTGGCCGAAAAGGCGGGCGAAGAATTCGATGTTCTCGCGGACGCTGAGATCGGGATAGAGGTTCTTGCCCAGGCCTTGCGGCATGTAGGCGATGCGCGGGCAGACCTTGGCCCGTGCGCGCTGGTCCGAAATATCAGCGCCAAGGACGGTCGCCTGTCCTTCCTGAATCGCGCGGGCTCCGGCCACGATCGAGAGCAGCGACGACTTTCCGACCCCGTCGGGGCCGATCAGGCCGACAAGGCAGCCGGATGGAAGATCCAGCGAGACATCGTCGAGGGCGGTGACGTCGCGATAGCGCTGCGAGACGTTCCTGATCACCGCAACCGGAGGCCCACCCACGCTCATGGCGATGCTTGCAGGCTGGCTGGCCAAGCCACGTCGGGCTTCCAGCGGATATAGGCAATGCCCGGCAGCCCGCTCCTGACGGCATCGGCGTGCGCAGCCAGCAGCTCCTGGTCGACCCGCACGCGGATGCGAAACATCAGCTTGTCGCGCTCGGTCTGCGTCTCCACCGTCTTGGGCGTGAACTGCGCCTCGCTGGCGACGAATGAAACCTTGGCGGAAATCGGATGGTCGGGATAGGCGTCGAGGACGATGCGAGCGTCGGCTCCGACCTTGACCTTGCCGGCCTGCTCGGTCGGCAGGAAGATGTCCATATAGACATAGCCGACATCGAGCATGGTGAAGACCTTGCCGCCTGCGGCCAATACTTCGCCGATATTGGCGAGCCGATACTGGATGCGGCCGGCTTTCGGTGCGATCAGCGAGTTGTCGGCAATCTGCACGCGATAAAGCGCGGCATCATGACGAACCGCTTCCAACGCACGCCCGGCTTCCGACACCCTGGCCTGAGCGCCGATGAGCCCCGCGGTGGCCGCATCGAGCGTCTGCTGCCGCTGGTCGGCGATTTCCTTGGTGGTCCAACCATTCTGCAACAGCGCGCGGGTTCGCTGCATCTCCTGCTCGGCCAGGGTCTTCTGCGTCTGGGCTTGCGTGACGTTCGCCTGCGCCTGGTCGACGACATGTTGCGCCTGTTGCTCCTGGGCCTCGGCTTTCGACAGCGACTGTTGGAGCTCCTGGGTGTCCATTCGAGCGACCACCTGCCCGGGCACCACCGTATCGCCGATGTCGGCGAACAACGCGGCGACGCGTCCGGCGTATTTGGTGGCGATATCGATCTCGTCGGCCTCGATGCGGCCGTTGCCGAAGCTGATGCCGACCGGCAGCGGCGGATGCAGATGCTTCCAGTAGAGATAGCCGCCGCCCGCGCCGGCGCCGAGAACGGCAGCGAGCAGCAGGAACGGCCAGAAGCGGCGCCTCGGACGGGCAACATGCCGCACGGGAACGGGCAGAGCGCTGACGTGAGCTGGATCCACCCGATGGGGCTCAGATGCGCTCGCGGCTTGCGGAGCGGCGACGAGCTGATCTTGCTGCGGATCCATGTACAACGCCTTTGCATTCCAGACACCCGTGTCGTGCCACAGGCACCCGCGGATCCGTTGACGCAGCTCAAACGGCGCGCGCGGCGCCTGGCGAGACGGGATCAAGTTTTGGTTATGGCGTTCAGCTCATCGCGCACGCGCGCAATCACCGGGGCGTAGTCGCGGCCCAGATCCTGCCGGAACAATCGCACGTTCGGATACCAGGGGCTGTCGTCACGGTTCAACAACCAGCGATAATCCGGCGTGAACGGCAGCATGATCCAGGTCGGCGTGCCGAGGGCGCCCGAAAGATGGGCAACGCTGGTGTCGACCGTGATGACGAGATCGAGGCAGGAGATCAGCGCCGCGGTGTCGACAAAGTCCACGATATCGGCGGTCAGATCGAGGATGTCCGGACGCAGCGCGAGAAACGCCCGATCCGCGGCGCGAGGTTCCTTCTGCAGGCTGATGAACTGCGCATTCAGCTCGAGGAGCGGCGCCAGCGCCGACAGCGGCACCGAGCGATTGTGGTCGTTGAGATGGGCGGGGTTGCCCGACCAGACCAGACCGACGCGCAGCTTTCCGGTCGGGCCGAGCCGATCCCGCCACATCTGCATGCGCGCGGCCGGCGGGGGCGACAGGTAGGACGGCGCGGACGGAATCGTTTCCAGCTGTGTTGCGAAAGCAAGCGGCAGGCTCGACAACGGACAATGAAAGTCGATGGCGGGCAATTCATCGACGCCGCGTGCAAGACATCGTTCCACGCCGGCAACGCCGGCCAGCAGCAGCTGCAGCACCGCATCGACTTCCAGCAGCACGCGCGCGCCTTGCGCGGCCACCATAGTCGCATAACGGCAGAACTGGATGGTGTCGCCGAGCCCTTCGTCGCTGTGCAGCAGGATCGTTCTGCCCGCGAGCGGCGCATCGGCGAGCCACAAGGGAGCGGAAAATCTGCGCTCGACGAAGCCGACCGCGCGGCAGTTGCGGCCCCATTCGCGCGCCGCCCAGCCGCGCTCGAAATCGCCGGTCAGGAGCCAAAACAGCGCCGCGTTCCAATGCGCATCGGCAAAGTCCGGCTTCAGCGCGATCGCGCGCTCGAAGCTCGCAAACGCCGCCTCGAAGCGGTGCAGCTCGGCGAGCGACGTGCCGCGATGATTGTGAAAATCGGCAACGTCCGGCCGGATGGCGATCGCCGTATCGAACACGGCAATGGCCTCGTCATGCCGACCCAGATTCTGCAGGATGCAGCCGAGGCTGTTGGCGATATCCGGGTCGTGCGGTGCCAGCGCATGGGCGCGTTTTCCGACCTCGAGCGCTTCGGCGTAGCGACGCACCCGCCTGAGCGAGATGCCTTTGAGGCAGAGCACGCCGGGCTGATCCGCTTTCAGCTGCAGCGAGCGGTCGAACCGCGCAATCGCGTCGTCATAGCGGTCGGCGTCGAAATAGGCCAACCCCGCGTGATTGGCGGCGTCGAGATCATTGTGCCCGCATTTCAGCGCTTCATCGAAGCTCAATGCCGCCTCGATGTGGCGGTCCTGCGCCTTCAACAGCTCGCCGAGCCGAAACCAGGTCTCAGCCCGCTGCGGGACGAGTTGCAGCGCCTGGTCATAGGCCTGCGCGGCTTCACTGAACCTGCCCTGCTGCTGCAACAGCGCGCCAAGAGCCTCCCAGCTTTCGACCGCATCGGGCTTCAGCTGCAGCGCGCGATCGTAGCATTTGATGGCTTCGTCCCATCGCCCGCTCGCGCGCAGCGCCTGGCCGAGATCGACGAAGTAGTCAGCGACCGCCGGATCCTGGGTGATCGCACGGGCAAACCATTCGATCGCAAGATCGTGCCGCTCCGTCGCAAGACAAACCCGTCCCATCGCATGCAGCGCATCGGCATGGCCCGGATCCAGGGTCAGCGCACGCCGGCAGGCCTGTTCGGCATCCGCCACCCGGCCGGCCCGCAACATTCGAAGCGCCGCCGCGCACAGCGCCTCTGCCGTATCGGGCTGCGTGGCGCCGGCGACCTTGTTGGACTTGCCGGAAGGCCGGCGCTGCTGGCGATTCATCGCGGATTTCTGCCACTCCTGCAGGCAGCAGTAGATGATTCCCGGATTCCGGAGAAGATTGTTCCGCGCGGTCTTATCGGTCTCAAAGGCTCGGCGCCGGAGCCAGCGGCAGCGCCTGGAGCCCGCCGAAGCGGCGCTCGCGACCATGGAAAGAGGCCAAGGCTTGCGCGAGGTCCTGCGCATCGAAGTCGGGCCACATACGCGAGGTGAAATGCAGCTCGGCATAGGCGCCTTCCCACAACAGGAAGTCGGACAACCGCTGCTCGCCCGAGGTGCGGACGATCAAGTCGACGTCGCGCAACCCGGCCTCACCGGTGACCAGGTTCGAGAAGGTCTCGCGGCTGAGCTCGCCGAGCTCGCGCGCCTTCAGCGCAGCGTTCAGGATCGCGTCGCGCGCCGAGTAATCGACCGCGATCCGCAGGTGCAAGGTGGTGCCGGCCTTGGTCGCTGCTTCGGCGCGGACGATCGCGGCCGCGATCCCATCCGGCAGGCGGTCGCGACGGCCAATGACGGTCAGCCGCACGCCGTTGCGCACCAGCGCCTGGACCTCGTTGGTGAGATAGACGCGCAGCAACGTCATCAGTCCTGCGACCTCGGCGCGCGGGCGGCGCCAATTGTCGCTGGAAAACGCATAGAGCGTCAGGGTGCCGACGCCCTGCTCCGGCGCCGCTTCGACCACGCGGCGGATCGCCTCCACGCCGGCCTCGTGCCCGCGCAGCCGCGACAATCCGCGCCGTGTGGCCCAGCGGCCGTTACCGTCCATGATGATCCCGACATGGAGCTTCTCGCTCACGATCGGTTCATGTTGAGGCTGGAAAGGACTTTGCATCACAAAGCTCCTGGTCAAAAAAAGGGGAGATCAAGCCCGGCTTGGCAGCACGCCGAGCGAGGCGGCCGCATCCTTGCCGACGGGCTCCTTGCCGGCGGCTTTGGCAGCGTCGCGCACCAAACCTTCGAGCACGGCAAGATAGTCGAGGAAGCGACGACGGCCGGTCTTGGTCAGGCGGCAAGTGGTATGCGGGCGGTTGCCCTCATATCCTTTCATCACCTCGACGAGGCCCGCGTCCTGCAGCACTTGCAGGTGTCGCGACAGGTTCCCATCGGTCAGTCCGCATAGCTGCTTCAGGTCGGCAAAGGCCAGCCCCTTTGGATGCGCGATCAACGATGTGAGCAGGCCGAGCCGCGCCTTTTCGTGAATCACGCGGTCGAGCCCGTCGTAAGAGAATGGCGCGCTGTTATCAGTCTTCGACATCGGCTTCTCCGGACGCAAAATACAAAATTGCCGCCATCAACGCCTGACCGACCGCGAACGGCAGGCCCATGGTCCAAGGCGACAGCGAGTGGGTTGCGCTGGCCAGCACGAGCACGGCAAAGCCGGCGAGAAAATACCAGGCGCCCGCCAGCGCCACGGTGCGCGGCAGCAGGCGGACCGAGGCGAATACGCCGAGCGAGGTCAACACCTGCCAGAGCCCCGGCAGCATCCAGAGCGCTTCGGGGGCGAACCTCCACAACAGGATTGCCAGCAGGACGCCGGCAATCCCTGCGGGCAGGAACTGCTCGACCGCCTGGTGGATCATCGCGTCCGCAAGACCGGAGTGATGCCGGCGCGAGCGCGCCCGCATCTCGACCCAGATCATCGCGAGCGACAGGACCGCCGCGGCGGCCCAGCCCAGAAGGAAAGCTAACGGCTGAGCTGTGGGATCATCCAGCAAGGTGTGCTGCAGCACCGCGGTGATGAGCGCAACGGCCGACGTTGCCGCCATCGTGGCCGGACCATAGCCGCGGAACGCGGTGCCGGCAGCGAGTTGACTGCGAATGGCGCCGATGTCGGCGAGCGCCTTGTCGAGATCGCGCATCTCATACCCCGAACGAGTCGAACCGGACCAACTCGTACTTTGTACGGCAAAGTATACGGCCTTGCAAAGTGGATGCAAGGTCTTTCACGTGCTGCGCGACCGATTTTCTCCCTCAGTAATACTGACGGTAGCGATAATACCGCCGACGTTGCGGGGGCGGCAGTTCGTCGGCATAGACCGGAAGACCCCGACGAGCGCGCGCGAAAGCAACCACCGGGTTGATGCCGCAGGACACGAAGCGTCCGGACGCGCTGGCCTGGCATTGAGCGAATGTCTGGTAGGAGCAGTCACCGGGATAGCCGACGCCGCGGCCCTGCACGCACCAGGGATATTCGTATGCCGCCGCCGGCGTGACGCTGGCCGTGCTCGCCAAGCCCGTACCAACCAGGGCCGCTGCCATCAACGCGATCCGACGCATGATTCCTGCCTCCTCCGTCACCGAAGCGCGTTGAAGCACGGTGCCATGGTCAAAAAACGACATTTTCGCGGGCCTCGCGCGATGCGTTCGTCGTGAAGCGACGGAGCCACACCGCCGCGCTATTCCACCTTCAGCCCGGCGAACTCGACCACCTTCTTCCACTTCTCGGTTTCGGCCGCGATCATCGCGCCGAACGCCTCCGGAGACTGGATCAGCGGCTCGCCGCCGAGCTCTATGAGGCGCTTCTTCGTCTCGGCTTCGGCCAGGATGGTGTTGATCTGCTTGTTGAGCGCCGCGACGATCTCCTTCGGCGTGGTCCTGGGCGCACCGACCCCGAACAGCGCGCTCGCCTCATAGCCCGGCACGGTCTCGGCGATCGCCTGTACCTCCGGCAATTGAGGCGAACGCTCGGCTGTCGTGACGCCCAGCGCCCGCAGCGCGCCCGAACGGATGTGCTGGATGATCGAGGGCATATTGTCGAAGATCACCTGCACCTGGCCGCCGAGCATATCCGTGATCGCCGGCGCCGCGCCACGATAGGGCACATGCTGCATCTTGGTGCCGGTCATCGCCATGAACATCTCACCCGACAGATGCACCGAGGTGCCGTTGCCGGAGGAGGCCATGTTCACCTTGCCGGGATTGGCCTTCAGATAGGCAATGAATTCGGCGACGTTGTTGGCCGGCACGTCCTTGTTCACGGTGATCACATTCGGCACGCGATTGAACGAGGCGATCGGCGCGATGTCTCGGACGAAATTGAACTTCAGGTTGGCGTAGAGCGTGGCGTTGATGTAGTTCGCCGGATTGACGAGGAGAATCGTATAGCCGTCGGGGGCGGCGTTCACGACGGATTCGGTGCCGATATTGTTGCCGGCGCCCGGCTTGTTCTCGATCACGAATTGCTGCCCCATGCTCTCCGAAAGCCGCTGACCGATCAGCCTTGCCAGGATGTCGGTGGCGCCGCCAGGCGGATAGCCGACCACGAAGCGGATCGGGCGGGTCGGATAGTCCAGCGCCGACGCGCCGCGGATGAAGGCAGTGGCCGGAACTGCGGAAGCGATCAGGCCGATCGCGTGGCGACGTGAGATCATGCGTTTCCCCGAGGCATTATCGTTGTTATTGCTGGCCCGTCCGCCGCCGTCTTAGCTGGCGGTCTTGAGACCGGATCACCCGCTTCATGAAAAAGGGATAGTCCATGTCGGTCAAGGTCAATGCGCTCGATCACCTCGTGATCAATGTCAGCGACGTCGCCCGCACGACGGAATGGTATCGCAAGATCCTGGGCATGGAGGTCGTCGTATTCGACCCCGGTCCGGGCAAGGCGAAACGCACCTCGCTGATGTTCGGCAATCAGAAGATCAATGTGCGGCCGAAGGACGCGGACAAAGCCGACTGGTTCACCGCCGACCACGAGATGGCCGGCAGCGACGATCTATGTTTCCTCACCACGGCCGCGCCTGAGGACGTGGTGGCGCATCTCAAGGCGCATGGCGTGACGATCGAGGAGGGGCCGGTCGCCAAGCAGGGCGCCCGCGGCACCTTGCGGTCTGTCTACTGCCGCGATCCCGACGGCAGCCTGATCGAGATTTCGTCGTATGCCGAATGAGAGCTGCTTCGACGCCCCGGAGCGGGCCACGTTGCGCGCGATGGCTAAGTAACGGGGGAAACGCGTCCGCGGACCGCGGCGCGAATGCGATCCGCGCCGGCGAGCACGCGACCCGTCAGATCAATGTGCACCCATCGCAACGGGGCGGAAGGCCTGCAACAGCTGCTGATCCAGCTTCGCTCCCATGTTTTCCATGATCGCGAACGCGCGGGCCGGCGGGAACGGCGCCCGGTAGGCTCGCCGCTCGGTCAGCGCGCTATAAATGTCGACGATCGTGGTGAGCCGCACGATGTCGCTGATCTGTTCGCTGCGCAGCGCGTTCGGATAGCCGGTCCCGTCGAGAAATTCGTGGTGGTGCAGAATGACGTCGAGCATTTCCGGCGGGAAGCCACCTTGCGCGGAGAGCGCTTCATAACCGCGCCGCGGGTGCTGCCGCAGGATCGCGATGTCGTCGGATGTCAGCTTGCCCTGCTTGTCGAGCACCGCGACCGGAATGAACGCCTTGCCGACGTCGTGCAGCAGCGCGGCGCGGGTCAGGCGCCGCTGGTCGCCGTCGCGCATGCCGAGATGCAGCGCAAAGCCGACCGCAAAGCCGGTCACGAACAGGCAGTGGCGGTAGGTGTCGTTGTGATGGCAGCCGACGACGGTCAGCCATTCGCGCAGCGACGAATGCTTGATGGCCTTCAGGATCCTGCCCTCGGCCGCGATGATGTCGTCCATCGACAGCGGCACGCCGGCCGGCAGCTTCTCGAAGATCTTGACCATGACCTCGTGCGCCGCCTCGACGCCGCGGTTGAGCAGCTTGCCGCGATCGGTCTCGTCATAGCCGTCATTGCCGGGAAAGGCACCGCGGACCCGCTGCAGCACATCCCCCGGGCTGAACGGACGGGCGATCGTATCGGTCGCGCCGAGCGCCCAGGCCTGCATGGTGGCGTGATGCAGAGCCTCTTGCAGCACGAACAGCCGCGGCATATCGCTGTAAGCGCGCGACGACAGCTTCTTGCGCACTCGCTGCACGCTCTCCGGCGAGCGCAGATTGATGTCGACGATGACGCCGGAGAAGCGGCCTTCTGGATCTTCCGGGATCTCGGCGGTCGGGATCATGTCGACGTCGCCGACCGACCGCAGGATGCGCGCGAGCTCGCTGCTCTGGTCGCCGCGATCCGATGCCAGCAACAAATGGCGCTTGGTTGCGGATGCGGTCTTCTTGGCTACTGCAGTCATGCGTGCGCGCCCCCGGGCCGTTTTGTTGCCGGCAGAATTTACCCGGCCGCGAGTTCCTCGCGGCTTAAGCAGCTCGTTCAAACTGTCTGCATTGCGGTAACCGCGAAGCTAACCTGATCGCGAGAATGCGCGGGAATTCCGGACGATTTGAATCAAAAGATCCGCGGGAAGGCGTACCGGCGCCCGGTCCGCATCACACCCTCCGCAACCCTACGCCTTCATCGCGCCCTTCTTCACCTTGACCTCACCCGAGCGCGCCACCGCGACATGGGCTACGCAGGCGGCCGGCTTGCGGGGCTTTGCGCTCCAGCGAGAAGTCGATCCCCATCCGCACCTGGGAACAATGATCGCGATATCGTGACGGCGCGACGACATCCCAAAGACATCCGCGCCAACTCGCGCGCCCTGCGCTCTATGCTTTGCGATGTGGTGCGAGGCATGCGATCCGACCACATGCTGTTGCAAGCCGCGGCTGTTTTCCTGATCCGCCGGATCACGCTAGACTGCGGCGCAACACACCAGCATCGAGACCGAACAACATGACCTGCATGGAACGCGGCACGGTACGGAGACTGCGGTTTCAGCTTCTGGCCTTGGTCGCCGGCATCGCGACGCTTGGCTCGGCAAAGGCGGATGCGCAACAGATTGGGTGGAGCGCCGCGCACCGCGTGCCGTTCACGGCAACGCTCTCCAACAACATACCGCTTGCCTTCGGTATGGACACCGAGACGACAGCCCGCGCGCTCGGCCAGCCGCTCCATTACGTGAGGGGATCGCCGGGCAACGAGATCTTTCTGGTGCTGCGCAATCTCGGCGGCAGCGGCCTGGTCCCGCATCACCATCGGCTGTTCCTCAAGTTTCGCCAGGGGCGGCTGACGGGCTGGAAAGAGGACTATGGCGAGAACTGGATGTGGCAATAGCAGCGAACGCGCCGCTTCGATCCGATCTCCAGCAAACTCAATGAGGAACGATCCGTGGGACACGACACCAAGCTGACGGCATCCGACAATTTTGAGCTCGGCGCCTACCGCGCCGATCCCGCAGGCCAACCGAAGGGCGCGCTGGTCGTGATCCAGGAGATCTTCGGCGTCAATCACCACATCCGCCACGTCTGCGATCGCCTCGCCGCGGAAGGCTATATCGCCGTGGCACCCTCGATCTTCGATCGGGTCGAGCCCGGCTTCACCTCGGGCTATTCGCCGGAGGAAGTCGCGGTCGCGCGCAAATTCATCACCAATCCGGATTGGGAGGCGATGCTGCGCGACACCCAGGCCGCAATCGATTCCGTGCAAGCCGCCGGCCCTGTCGGCATCATCGGGTTCTGTCTCGGCGGCAGCATCGCCTATGCGGCGGCTCTCAGGCTGTCGGGGTTGAAGGCCGCGGTCGGCTATTATGGCGGGGCGATCGTGCGCTTCGCCGACGAGCCGCTAAAGGTGCCGGTACAACTGCATTTCGGGGAGAAGGATGCCGGCATTCCCTTGAGCGACGTCGAGACCATCAAGGCCAAGCAGCCAGAGGTCGAAATCTTCGTCTATCCGGGGGCGCAGCACGGCTTCAGCTGCGACGAGCGCGCGAGCTACGACAAGACCTGCGCCGATCTCGCCTGGCCGCGGGCGATGGCATTTTTCGGCAAGCATCTGAAGTGATCGGCTGTCATTCCGAGGCGCGCGAAGCGCGCCCCCGGAATCACCGATCACGTCAGAACCAGCGTTCGCTGACCTGGATGGTATCGCCGGGTTTCAGCGAGGTACCGAGTGGCACCTCGTAACGTGCCGTCCCCGATGCGTCGGTATGGGTCAGCGTCACCGTGTCGCGCCGGGCCCTCGGCGAGAAGCCGCCGGCAATCGCGATCGCGCTCTCGACCGTCATGTTCGGCACGTAAGGATATTGGCCGGGCGCCTGCACCTCGCCGAGGATGAAGAACGGCCGATAGGCTTCGATCTCGACAGCCACCGACGGCTCACGGATGTAGCCGTTGCGCAAGCGGCCTGTGATCTCGGAGGCGAGGCCGGCCGTGGTGCGGCCGCGCGCGGGCACGGCACCGATCAGGGGCATGGTGATCGATCCCGATGCGTCGATCGCATAGGTATTCGTCAGGCCCTCCTGGCCGTAGACCACGACGCGCAGCTTGTCGCCGGCATCGAGATGATAGACGGAGTCGCGACTTCGCACCGGGCCGCCATAGGCGACCGGCATGGGAGCGGCGGCGAACGACTCGCGCAGCGCCGCGATCGCCCCCCCGCCCTGCCCGGTGGCGGCAACCGGGCGTGAAGCAGGCGGCGGACCGTAGGCCATTGCATCGAGATCGCTCGCGGACTGGCCGACGGCCACGGGGGAGACCGTCTGCATGCAGCCCGACAACAGCGAGGCAATGACGATGGCAATGACCGGCAGAGAGAACGCGCGCACTCGGGACAATCCCAGAAAGAGGATATGCCTAGTGATGCGCGGTTAAGGTTAACAAAGCGTTGGCGCGCGGTGCGGCGTCCCGTCCTCCGCGATCCCAGCCGATCGAAACAGCGAGTTCCGTCCTCCGCTCAGCGAGGAGGAAGACGGCGAACGTGCACCCACCGAGCTTCACTCAGCTTACGCGCTGACGCCGATACCGATCGGACAGGCGACGCCGGTGCCGCCGAGGCCGCAATAGCCGGCCGGATTCTTCGCCAGATATTGCTGATGATAATCCTCGGCGAAATAGAACGGGCCGGCGGGCGCGATCTCGGTCGTGATCGCGCCGAGGCTCTTCGCGCTCAGCGCCTTCTGATAGGCGGCCTTGGACTCTGCAGCCGCCTTCGCTTGCGCGTCGTCGAAGGTGTAGATCGCCGAACGATATTGGGTGCCGACATCGTTGCCCTGGCGCATGCCCTGGGTCGGATCGTGGCTTTCCCAGAACGTCTTCAGCAGCCGCTCATAGGAAATCAGCTTCGGATCGAACACGACCAGCACGACCTCGGCATGCGCGGTCCGTCCCGAGCACACTTCCTCATAGGTCGGATTGGGCGTGTGACCGCCGGCGTAACCGACTGCGGTGACATGGACGCCATCTCCGAGCTGCCAGAACTTGCGCTCGGCGCCCCAGAAGCAGCCGAGCCCGAACATGGCCTGCGCGAAGCCGGCCGGATAAGGCGCTTGCAGACGATGGCCGTTGACGAAATGCGTGGTCGCGGTCGGGATCGGGGTGCTGCGGCCTGGCAGCGCCTCGGCGACGCTCGGCAGGTCGGTGGCTTTGCGCGTGAACAGCATGGCTTTCCTCCGGGCACGGTCCGACGGCCCGCAGGAGGCGGCGCCGTCACCTTCGGCCGATCTTATATAGGGCTCTACGTTGGGACCGGCAGGCCCGTTACCGATCGGCAGCTATGGAGATCAGTCGCGGGAATAGCCGATCAGAGGCTTGCGCGGGCGGAACACCAGCATCAGGACGATGCCCAGGAGACCAAACACGGCAAACACCGGCTGATCCAGCACGCCCTTGACGATCCATTCCCACAGGAAGGGCGCCCTGGCCTCGATCCAGGCATGGAACGCGGCCTGGCTGGACTGATGGACGTCGTTCCAGAACTGGCCGAAGCGGGTGAATTGCAGGGTCTGATCGGCCACCCAGCGAGCGCCGTCATAGACCATGAAGATGAAACCGCCGGCCAAGAGCAACAGCCCCACCAGTCGGAAGAAACCGCGGATCATGCCTCACCTGCTCCTGTGGCGCGGTCAGCGCGCTGCTAGGCCTTACCGGGCGATTTCAGGAAATTCAACCTCGTCAGGGGCTTACGGCCGCAATTGGCCTGCCGGACCGGGCTTTCCAGCCGCGCGAGGCCGTTGACGCTCCAAAGACCGCCCTCTATAAGGGCCGAAATGGCGGTGGGCGCAATCCCGCCGCCGCTGTTCTTTGAGCAGCGCCGACCTACCGAGCCTCTGGCGCTCCGGTCATGGCATTCTCAGAGAGGCGTCCAAACAACCCATCGCGTCGATCGGGCCGCAAGCCGCGGCCAGCGCGGATCTGCAGATTGCGGCGACGCTTGCCGCCGAAGGATATGTGAGAGCATGGCCAATACGACTTCAGCCAAGAAGGCGACGCGCAAGATTGCCCGCCGCACCATCATCAACAAGTCGCGTCGCACCCAGATGCGCGGCGCGGTGCGCAGTGTCGAGGAAGCGATCGCGAAGGGCGATCGCGAGGCGGCGTTGCAGGCAATGACGCGCGCCGAGCCGCAGCTGATGCGCGCGGCACAACGCAACATCATTCACAAGAACAGCGCGAGCCGCAAAGTATCGCGCTTGTCGCACCAGATCGCGAAGCTCGCGAAGTGAATTGATCGCACCATCCTAATCACGCAATGATGCATCGAAGCCCGGCGCGACGCCGGGCTTTTTTGTTGTCTTGTTCTGCGCGACTGCAGTGCAGATATTTTTCTGCGCACACGCGCGACGCATTTGCACGTGCGTTCACCACGTCTGTAGCTTTGCGTGCACGGTCCGTAATTTTACGAGGTGACAATTTAGCCGCACCTGCAACGCGAAGAACGACAGCGTCGCAGACCCAGCACCAACAGTGTCAAGACAACGCGCTTGGCGATTCCGAGCACAGCTGCACGCGCACGATGCGACGCGGGAGTTACTCGAAAAAACAATCTCGAAAAACTTCGGCTCGAAAATGACTTACCCACATAGCGCGACCAAGTATTTGGAAAAGATGCTCGTCAATCGGCCAACGTAAATTTTTTATGAAAAATTTTTGCGCGGCGCGTGCGATCCGTCACATCCGAGATTCCTCGCGCTGATTCAAGAACATGCTTTCTCGAACTGCAACGCTGCACTGCAGAGCGCTCGACGACTCGTTGCAGTGCGCCGATCAAATGGATTGCGAGAACTGGCGCATTGTGTATTTCTTAAATGGCTCGCGGGCGCCCACGATCTTTAAGACCAGCGCGGTTTTAGAAACGGGGCGGACGTGCAAATCGGCGGCGGTGTGCGCGTTGGCGACGCTTTCCAAGCGATTGTCGGTTCGTGGCCCATAGCAATATGGGTGACGGTGAAACTATGTCGAAATTTCTCGGGCGAGGCATCCATGCTTCGTGGTTTTGAACAAGAGAAATACGGGATAGGATCACTCCGGCAGCCACTTCGATAGCAACGCCTGACGAGTGGGACAGTTACGGGATGTAGTGGCGTAGCGGCTGAATCTGGGGTTCAGGCGCGGCTGCATTTGGGACATGTGCGAGATGACAACTTGTCGTGAGCAATCACGGCGAGGCGGGGAGGTTGCATGCTTTACGGACAAGTCGCGGTTTTACACCAACAGCCAGTTCCGGCTCACCCCCTCTTAGCGATCGACTTGGCAATCGATACCGCTAGCACTGCGATGGGCCCTCCCCCCAAGCCTTACCAGGCACCACCGTCGAGTCCGCTCTGATCTCGCGGAGGCCTTATTCCAGCCAGCACTGATCTGACCACCGGCGCTCGCGTCGACGGCGGAGCTATGCCTGGAATCAGCTTCCGGTTCGAGATCGCGCGCGCTTCGGCAGCAAATCTGCGCGAGGGCTCATGGCATTCATCACTCACCTTCAAGAAGTTACGGCGACAATGACAAATTCGGAACAGGAACGCTGGTCTCGGGTCAAAGGTCGGCTGCGGTCGACTGTCGGCGAAGACGTCTACACCAGCTGGTTTGCACGCATGGATTTGGAAAGCGTTCAGGATGAGAGCGTCCATCTGTCGGTGCCCACCCGGTTTTTGAAGAGCTGGATCCAGGCGCATTATGCCGAGCGCGTGCTGTCGTGCTGGCAGGCCGAAATGCCGGAGGTCCACCGGATCGATCTGACGGTGCGCTCGGCGATGCGCAACGCGATGCCGGCAAAGGAGGCGCCCGTGGCGGTCGAAGCACGCCGGGCTGAACGCAGCGACAATCGCCCGACGTTCGAGCCGCGCGCAGCGGCGATGCCGCCGGTCGCCGCCAATCATGACGCCCTCGGCGGCTCGCCGCTCGATCCGCGCCTGACCTTTGCAAGCTTCGTCGTCGGCCGCTCCAACACGCTGGCACATGCGGCGGCCCGCCAAGTGGCGGAAGGCCGTCGCGGCGACCCCGTGATGTTCAACCCGCTTTACATCCATGCCGGTGTCGGCCTCGGCAAGACGCACCTGCTTCAGGCGGTGACGTGGGCCGGCAATGCGAACCCCGAGCGCAAGGTGCTGTATCTTACCGCCGAAAAGTTCATGTACGGCTTCGTCGCGGCGCTGAAGAGCCAGACCGCTCTTGCCTTCAAGGAAGCGCTCCGCGGCATCGACGTGCTCGTCATCGACGACCTGCAGTTCCTGCAGGGCAAGTCGACCCAGGCCGAGTTCTGCCATACGCTGAATGCGCTGATCGATGCCGGCCGTCAGGTCGTGATCGCAGCCGACCGCCCGCCGTCCGATCTCGAAAGCCTCGACGATCGCGTTCGCTCGCGGCTGGCCGGCGGCCTCGTCGTCGAGATGGGAACGCTTGGCGAAGACCTGCGGCTCGGCATTCTCAAATCGCGCGTCGCCGCAGCCCGCGTGCATCACGCCAGCTTCGACGTGCCGGAGCCCGTGCTGGATTATCTCGCCCGCTCCATCACCCATAACGGCCGCGACCTCGAAGGCGCCATCAATCGCCTGCTCGCACACTCCAAGCTGAACAATCAGCCTGTGACCTTGGATATGGCCGAGCGCGAGGTGCGCGACCTGATCCGTCCCTCGGAGCCGAAGCGGATCAAGATCGAGGACATCCAGCGCGTCGTGGCGCGGCAGTACAACGTCAGCCGCTCCGACCTTTTGTCCTCGCGTCGCACCGCCAATGTGGTGCGGCCGCGCCAGGTGGCGATGTACCTGGCCAAGACCTTGACGCTGCGGTCGCTGCCGGAGATCGGCCGCCGTTTCGGCGGACGCGACCACACCACGGTGCTGCATGCCGTGCGCAAGATCGAGGGGCTGGTCGGCAAGGACAGCGCGCTCTCGGAAGAAGTCGAGTCGCTGAAGCGGCAGTTGCAGGAGTAAGTCTCTGCCGCGAGAGGCGCGGACAGAACGTCCTGCGCCCGGCGGCCCCCGGCAGCCTTCTTGGCGCCCTTCACCATCCTGTCTTAAACACTGCGCCGGCGGCCTGAAACGGCCGCCGAAAGGTGGGAAATGACCATCCCATCTCTTGCGCTTCCGTCCCATCCGCGCCACTTTACGCTCCCCCTGCGCCCCGACTGAACCGAGGTTCCGATCGGAAGCGGGGTGTCATCGGCCGCGGCGCAGCTCAAAAGCCCGCCGGCATTTCCAGGACATGCTCAATCGGAGCGGGCGGGTATTGCTATGAAGGTCACGGTTGAACGCGCGCAACTCCTGAAGTCGCTGGGACACGTCCATCGTGTGGTCGAACGGCGCAACACCATTCCGATTCTGGGCAATGTGCTGGTCCGCGCCGAACAGTCGCAGCTGTCGCTGAAGGCCACCGACCTCGACCTCGAGGTCACCGAGACGCTGGCCGCGGAAACCGCGACCGCCGGCGCGACCACCGTGCCGGCGCACATGTTCTACGACATCGTGCGCAAACTGCCGGACGGCTCGCAAATCGTGCTCGAAAGCGACGGTGAACGTGCAGTGCTGGCGATCCGCGCCGGCCGCTCCCGCTTTACCCTGCAGACCCTGCCGGAGAGCGACTTCCCCGACCTTGCTGCCGGCGAGATGACGCACGCCTTCACGCTCGCGGCCAAGGACGTCAAGGGCCTGATCGATCGCACCCAGTTTGCGATCTCGACCGAGGAAACGCGGTATTATCTGAACGGCATCTACCTGCATGCGGCCGGCAACGCCAAGCAGCCCACCTTGCGGGCCGTGGCGACCGACGGCCATCGGCTGGCCCAGGTCGATCTGCCGCAGCCGATGGGCGCGGCCGACATGCCCGGGGTGATCGTACCGCGCAAGACGGTCAGCGAAGTCCAGCGGCTGATCGAGGACAACGAGGCCGAGATCCGGATCGAACTGTCGCAGGGCAAGATCCGCTTTAGCATCGGCCAGGTGGTCCTGACCTCGAAGCTGATCGACGGCACCTTCCCCGATTACGGCCGCGTCATTCCGCAGAACAACGACAAGGAACTGATCGTCGACAAGGTCGATTTCGCCGCCGCCGTCGACCGCGTCTCCACGATCTCCAGCGAACGCGGCCGCGCCGTGAAGCTGGCGCTGTCGGCTGGCAAGCTGGTGCTCTCCGTGACCAATCCGGACTCGGGCAGCGCGACCGAAGAGCTCGAGGTCGAATACGCCTCCGACCCGCTCGATATCGGCTTCAACTCGCGTTATCTGCTCGACATCGCCGCCCAGATCGAGGGCGAGGTCGCCGTGCTCCGCCTCGCCGACCCCGGCTCGCCGACCCTGATCCAGGACCGCGACCACAGAAACGCGCTCTACGTGTTGATGCCGATGCGGGTGTGAGGCTGTGGGCATAGCGGCAGCCTTCACCGAGCGCACAGCTTGCTTTATTCGTCATGGCCGGGCTTGACCCGGCCATCCATCCAAACAAATGACCTACTGGGTGTACATTCTTGCCAGCAAGCCCGGTGGAACGCTGTACGTCGGCGTGACTAACGACCTCGTCCGGCGCGTCTACGAGCGTCGCGAGGGCTTGGCTGAGAGCTTCACCAAGCGTTACGGCGTGAAACGGCTGGTCTATTATGAGCCGCACGACACGATTACCGCAGCGCTCCCGCGCGAGAAGAACATCAAGCGCTGGTCACGCGAATGGAAGATTGATCTGATTGTGGCGAGCAATCCCGACTGGCGTGACCTATATGATGAAATCGTCCGCTAGCGCGGACGATGGATTGCCGGGTCAGGCCCGGCAATGACACAGCTCCCGTCACTGCCGTCCGTTCTCAATGACCCCGTCCCGCATCAACCGCCTGGCGCTGACGCATTTTCGCAGCTATCGCTCCGCGAGCGTCGAGGCGCGCGGCGATCTGATCGCGCTGGTCGGCCCCAACGGCGCCGGCAAGACCAATTGCCTGGAGGCGATCTCCTTTTTTGCACCCGGCCGCGGCCTGCGCCGCGCCACGCTGGAGGATGTCGCCGATAACCAGGGCGACGGTTCCTGGGCCGTCTCGGCCGAGGTGGAAGGCGCGCTTGGCCTCGCCACTTTCGGCACCGGCATCGAGCCTCCGAGGAGTGATGCCGCCACGAGCCGGCGCTGCCGGATCGATCGCGAGCCGGTGGCCTCGGCGAGCGCCTTCGGCGACCACATCCGCATGGTGTGGCTGACGCCGGCGATGGACGGGCTGTTCATGGGCGCAGCCTCGGAGCGGCGGCGCTTCTTCGACCGCCTGGTGCTGGCGATCGACAGCGAGCATTCCAGCCGGGTCTCGGCGCTGGAGCGGGCCTTGCGCTCGCGCAACCGGCTGCTGGAAGTGCGCAATTTCGACGACCATTGGTGTGACGCCATCGAGCGTGAGACCGCTGAGCTTGCGGTTGCGGTGGCGGCGAGCCGCGGCCAGACCGCGGTCAAGCTCGCCGCCATGCTGCGCGCCCGCGGCGCCGCCTCCGCCTTTCCATCCGCGGAGATCGCGCTCGACGGCTGGATGGAGAATGCGCTGCTCGCCGAGCCTGCGCTCGCGGTCGAGGACCGCTACCGCGCGATGCTGCGCGACAATCGCGTGCGCGACGCCGCCGCGGGGCGCACGCTCGACGGCCCGCATCTGACCGACCTCCACGTCGTCTACGCGCCGAAGACCATGCCGGCGCGCGATGCCTCGACCGGCGAACAGAAAGCGCTGCTGATCGGCCTCGTCCTCGCGCATGCGACCCTGGTCGCGGAGACCACCGGGATCGTGCCGCTGCTGTTGCTGGACGAGATCGTCGCCCATCTCGATCCCGACCGCCGCGCGGCGCTGTTCGGCGAGCTTGGAAAATTGGGCGCGCAGGTGTGGTTGACCGGCGCCGATCCCGCGGCCTTTGCCGAGCTCGGACCGTCCGGGGAGGTTTTCGATGTCGAGGCCGGCCGCATCAGCCGCCGCACCGCCTGACCGTCTCGGATTCCGGCACCTTCCTGCGCCTTTCGAGGCACGAAATTCCGTCGTTTTGCGGGGCTGAAATGGCCGGCCGAATCGGGCTTTTGCATCGCCCAAAACGGCGCGCTGCGCACCTTGAAAAACCGTTAAAAAATGCTATCTCTTCAATATCTTACAGGCGTCCACTTTGCGCTAGGCGCGCATCGCCTTTCGTGGCACAAATAGCATTCATCCCATCCCTGCGCGGCACCGCGCCTTCGGGATATCTCAAAGGCCTCACATGACTGAACCCGCCCGGCAAACGATCGCCGAAAACGAGCCTGCCATTGCGAGCACGTATGGCGCGGAATCGATCCGGGTGCTGAAGGGCCTGGACGCCGTGCGCAAGCGGCCGGGCATGTATATCGGCGATACCGATGACGGTTCCGGCCTGCATCACATGGTCTACGAAGTCGTCGACAACGCGATCGACGAAGCGCTCGCAGGCTATGCCACCGCGGTCGAAGTGGTTCTCAATCCCGACAATTCCGTCACCGTGCGCGACGATGGCCGCGGCATCCCGGTCGACATCCATAAGGGCGAGGGCGTATCCGCCGCCGAGGTCATCATGACCCAGCTGCATGCCGGCGGAAAGTTCGACCAGAACTCCTACAAAGTCTCCGGCGGTCTGCACGGCGTCGGCGTCTCCGTCGTCAACGCGCTGTCGAGCAAGCTGCAGCTGCGTATCTGGCGCGAGGACAAGGAGCATTTGATCGAGTTCGCCCATGGCGATGCGGTGGCGCCGCTCAAGGTGGTCGGCGAGGCGAAGGGCAAGCGCGGCACGGAAGTGACATTCCTCGCGTCGACCGACACGTTCAAGATCGTCGAATACGACTACGCCACGCTCGAGCATCGCCTGCGCGAGCTGGCCTTCCTCAATTCCGGCGTCAACATCGTGCTGTCCGACATGCGCCATGCGGTCGAGAAGCGCGAGGAGATGCACTATTCCGGCGGCGTCGAGGAGTTCGTCAAATATCTCGACCGCAACAAGAAGGCGATCGTCCCCGCGCCGATCATGGTGCGCTCGGAGGCCAATGGCATCACGGTCGAAGCTGCGCTGTGGTGGAACGACAGCTACCACGAGAACGTGCTGTGCTTCACCAACAACATCCCCCAGCGTGACGGCGGCACCCATCTCGCCGGCTTCCGCGGCGCGCTGACACGCCAGGTCAACGGCTATGCCGAGGCCAACGCGAAGAAGGAAAAAATCGCGCTGACCGGCGACGACTGCCGCGAAGGCCTGACTGCGGTGCTTTCGGTGAAGGTGCCGGACCCGAAATTCTCGTCACAGACCAAGGACAAGCTGGTCTCGTCCGAGGTGCGGCCGGTGGTCGAGAACGTGCTCAACGAAGCGCTCTCGGCCTGGTTCGAGGAGCACCCGGCCGAAGCCAAGGTGATCGTCGGCAAGGTGATCCAGGCTGCGGCTGCGCGTGAAGCCGCGCGCAAGGCGCGCGAGCTCACGCGCAAGAGCCCGCTCGCCATCTCGTCGCTGCCGGGCAAGCTCGCCGACTGCCAGGAGAAGGATCCGGCCAAGTCCGAGCTTTTCATCGTCGAGGGTGACTCGGCAGGCGGCAGCGCCAAGCAGGGCCGCAACCGCGAATTCCAGGCGGTGCTGCCGCTGCGCGGCAAGATCCTGAATGTCGAGCGCGTGCGCCCGGACAAGATGCTCTCCAGCGAGCAGATCGGCACCCTGATCACCGCGCTCGGCACCGGCATCAGCGACGACTTCTCCGCCGACAAGCTGCGCTATCACAAGATCATCGTGATGACCGACGCCGACGTCGACGGCGCTCACATCCGCACCCTGCTGCTGACCTTCTTCTATCGGCAGATGCGCGAGATCATCGATCGCGGCCATCTCTATATCGCCCAGCCGCCGCTCTATAAGGTCAGCCGTGGCAAGTCCGAGCAGTATCTGAAGGACCAGCGCGCGCTGGAAGATTATCTGATTGCCGCGGGCCTCGACGACTGCGTGTTCAGGACTGCCGATGGCGAGGAACGCAAAGGCCGCGATTTGCTGTCGCTGGTCGAGGATGCCCGCATCATGCGCAACGTGCTAGGCAATCTGCACAGCCGCTACGACCGCAAGGTGGTCGAACAGGCAGCGATCGCCGGCGTGCTGCGACCGGACATCACCCGCGACATCGCCACCGCGGACGCCGCGGCGGAATACATCGCCAAGCGGCTCGACGTGCTGGCGGACGAGGTCGAGCGTGGCTGGGTCGGTCAGTTTGTCGAGGGCCAGGGCTTCACCTTCGAGCGCACCGTGCGCGGCGTCAAGGATGTCGCCGCGATCGATGATGCGCTGCTTGCCTCGGCGGACGCCCGCAAGCTCGACGACTACGCGCCGCGCCTGCAAGAGGCCTATGCGAAGCCCGGCCTGCTCCGCCGCGGCGACACCGAGACGGTGATCCACGGCCCGACCGACCTGTTCGAGGCGGTGACCGATGCCGGCCGCAAGGGCGTCACCCTGCAGCGCTACAAAGGTCTCGGCGAGATGAACCCGGAACAGCTCTGGGAGACCACGCTCGACACCGAAGCGCGCTCGCTGCTGCAGGTGAAGATCAAGGAGGTCGACGAGGCCGACGACATCTTCACCAAGCTGATGGGCGACGTGGTCGAGCCGCGCCGCGAATTCATCCAGGACAACTCGCTTTCCGCCAATGTCGACGTGTAGCTGAGTGCGACCCGGCCGCCATCGGCACGAGTCTCGCGAGACCCTCGCGCGATCCATCGTGATTGGGCCTGTCGCTCAACGGTTGCATCCGCTATAGTTGGATCGGACGAGCATCGCGCGATGCGGACCTGATTCCACATCGCGCGTGCCTCGCAAGCCCCTGTGCAGCTTCGGGCGGAGGCGCAGCCGATCGTAAGCAGCGTGTCGAGCGAAATGTCAGTCGCGGATGAGGCACTCCCTCGCGCGGCGCATGTCGCCGTCGAGAAGGGCACCGTGACCGCAGTCAAGGCCGGCGCGGCGGGCCGCAACGGCGGGATTGACGCGCTTCGCGCAGCGGTCACGCTGCTGGTCGTGTCCCATCACACCGCGATCACCTATGGCGCCATCGGCGGCTGGTACTACAAGGAAATCGCTCCATCGGAGACACTGGGCGGGGCGTTGCTCGTCCTGTTCTGCACGGTGAACCAGGCCTGGTTCATGGGTCTGTTCTTTCTGCTGGCGGGCTACTACACGCCGCCCTCCTATCGGCGCGACGGGCTCGCCGGTTTCGTCCGCGAACGCCTGGTCCGGCTCGGCATTCCCCTCGCGGTCTATTTTGTCGTCCTGCATCCCCTAACCGTCGCGCTGGCGCAGACGGCGAACGGACGCTCCTTCTCTCGCGTGTTCGAATATCTCTGGACGCACGGCCGATTCGAACCCGGCCCGTTGTGGTTTGCGGAAGCGCTGCTGATCTTCGCGGCGACCTGGCTGCTGTGGCAGTGGGTACAGCCGTTACCACGCGCGACGACAAAGCGAGCATTTCCGTCCGATGCCGTTCTGCTCGTGACCGCGCTGCTGACCGGCTTCGCTGCGTTCTTGCTGCGCCTGGTCTGGCCGGTCGGCGTAAACGTGGCCTTCCTGCAGCTTGGCTATTTCGCCTCCTACATCGCCCTGTTCGCGGCGGGCTGCGCCGCCGCCGACGGCCGCTGGCTCGAACACATTCCAGAGGCTCAGAAGAAAACTTGGCTCCGTGTCGCCTTGATCGCCGTTCCGGTCTTTCCGCTGGTCGGATTCATCGACCTGAAGTTTCACGTGCTGCCCGGCACGCGGAAGGCGGGCTGAACGTCCAGGCGCTGGTCTACGCCTTCTGGGAGCCGTTCGTCGCCTGGGGCTTCCTCCTCGGATTACTGACCGCCTTTCAGCGGCGCTTCGCCCGGCTGACCGACGGCTGGACGCGGCTCGCCCGCCGCGCCTACCTGATCTACATCATCCACCCGCCGATCCTGGTCGGCACGGCGCTGGCTTGGCGCGACATCGCCGCGCCGGGGCTGCTGAAGTTCGTGATCACGGGATCGGTGGCCTGCACGCTGTGCTATCTTGCCGCGGGTCTGCTGTTGCGCGTTCCTGGCGTCGCACGCGTCGTGTAATCGGCATGCCTGCCGGGTCGCCATGGGATTGCTGACCTCCCCGCAATTGCCCTAGATGTCCGCCATGACGCCGCCGCGCGTGGCCGGCACCGCCGGCGTTTCCGAAGCCAGACTCGGATAGGAACCTCATGGATCACGACCTTCGGAAGCCTGAAGCCGGCGGGACGCCCATCAAATACATCGTCGAGGGCGGCCATCGCCTCAAGGGCGCCATCGAACCCTCCGGCAACAAGAATGCGGCGCTGCCGATCATCGCCGCTGCTTTGCTCACCGAGCATCCGGTCACGCTCGACAATGTGCCGCGCATCCGGGACACCGAGACGCTGGTGGAACTGATCCGTTCGGTCGGCGCTTCGGCCGAATGGCGCGGCCGCAACCGGCTGGCGATCCACGCCAAGGAGATCCGCGCCGCGGATCTCGACCCCGATCTGTGCGCGCGCATTCGCGCCTCGATCCTGCTCGCCGGCCCCCTGCTCGCGCGCTGCGGCGAAGTGGCGCTGCCGCCGCCGGGCGGCGACGTGATTGGCCGGCGCCGCCTCGACACCCACTTTCTCGCCTTCGAACAGCTCGGCGCCACCGTGACCGCGACCGACAAGATCGAGCTCCGGGTCTCGCAACTGAAGGGCGCCGACGTGTTCCTCGACGAGCCGAGCGTCACCGCGACCGAGAACGCGCTGGTGGCCGCGGTGGCCGCGCAAGGCACCACCTATCTGCGCAACGCGGCGTCCGAGCCGCATGTGCAGGATCTCGCGCATTTCCTGGTCGCACTCGGCGCCAATATCGAGGGCATCGGCACCAACACCATGGTGATCCATGGAGCAGCGCCCCTCGGCCAGGCAGCCTACGCGATCCAGCCCGACCATATCGAGGTCGGCTCGTTGATCGGGCTTGCGGCGGTCACGCGCTCCCCGCTACGTATCGTGCGTGCCGGCGTCGATCACCTGCGCTCGATCCGCATGGGCTTCGAGCGGCTCGGCATCGTCTGCGAGATCGCCGGCGACGATCTCATCGTGCCGTCCGACCAGACCTTGAAGATCAAAGACGATTTCGGCGGCCACGTGCCGAAGCTCGAGGACCAGCCCTGGCCGGCCTTCCCGGCCGACCTGATGTCGATTGCGATCGTCACGGCGACCCAATGCGATGGCGTCATCGTGATGTTCGAGAAGATGTTCGAGTCGCGGATGTTCTTCGTCGACAAGCTGATCTCGATGGGCGCGCGCATCGTGCTGTGCGATCCGCATCGCGCGGTCGTCGCCGGCCCCAGCAAGCTGCGCGGCGCCTCGATGATCTCCCCAGACATCCGCGCCGGGATGGCGATGCTGCTGGCAGCTGTGTGCGCCGAGGGCACCTCGACGATCAACAATGCCGACCAGATCGAGCGCGGCTATGAGCGGATCGACGAGCGGCTGAACGCGCTCGGCGCCAAGATCACCCGCGTTCCGGAGCGGGGGCGGTAGCAGCTTTTTCTCGAGCGCAATGATGCGATCCAGCGGCCATCTCACGTTTGAGCGCTTGGTCCATTCGGACTGGAGCAGCAATGCTCCCAAGCGCTGGAGCGCCTGCGCGCTTCGCAGGCAAGGTGGCTGGCTGGTCGAGCGGGTCGCACAAACGCCGTCGTCGGACGCCTTGCTCGACGAGTTGTTCGGCCATGCAAAACCGACGCTCGCCGGCTTTGATTTTCCGATCGGCCTGCCACTGGCTTGGCTGGGGCGGATTGGAGCCGGCTTTCGCGAATTCGTCTGCTCGCCGCAGGCCCAGCATTTTCTCCAACCCGCCGACACCCTGTTCCGCATCTCGCCGCTACAGCCGTTCTATCGCAAGCATCCCGCCGGCGGCCGGCGCGCCGACCTGTTGCGCGCGCTCGAATGCTCCACCTTCGATCAGCTGCTGCGCGACTGTGACCGGCCTACGTCTTGCCGCTCCCGCGCGGAATCGATCTTCTGGACGGTCGGCGCCAAGCAGGTTGGGAAGGCGGCCTTGGCCGGCTGGCAAGATATCCTGATTCCGGCGCTGGAACGTGGCGCCGCGCTGTGGCCGTTCGACGGGATGCTGGCAGCGCTGCAAGGACCCGCCCTGACGATCGCGGAGACCTATCCGGCGGAGGCCTATCAGCATATCGGCATGCGGCGGACAATCGGGAAGCGCACCCAGACCGGACGCAGGGAGGGCTGCGCCGCGATGTTCGCCTGGGCGGCCCGCCATGGCATCCAATTCTCGTCCGATGTCGAGGAGAAGCTGCACGACGGCTTTGGCCCGCGCAAAGACGGCGAAGATCCATTCGATGCGCTGGCCGGTCTCTGCGGCATGATCGAGGTCGTTGATGGCCGTCGGGCTGAAGCCCCTGTAACGGCACCATTGTCATTTCCTCGCGAAGGCTGGATTCTCGGGCAGATCGACCTACCCTGCGCGTGACCTCGCCTGTCAGCGCAGACCGGACTCCAGATGAGAGGCTCGCCGCATATGACGATCAACGAGACCAGTCCCACCGTCGACCGTGCGCGATGGCTCGACGGCGCCGAGTTCGCCGACGCCTTTTGCATGACGGTCGCCAGCAATACGATCGATGCCCGTACAGCAGCGACGCGGATGTTCGGCCGCTCGCCGCGTTGGGTCGAGGCGCTGCTCGCCTTGCGCAACCTGCTGGTCGCACCATTCGGGCTGAAGACCTCCGGCGCCGGCGATAGCGGCAGGCTCGGCTTGATCGGCATGTTCCCCGTGATCAGCGAAACACCGGAGCAACTGGTCGCTGGTTTCGACGACAGCCATCTCGACTTCCGCGTCGTGATCGACGTCACCGCCGCAAGCGGGGGCCGCCAGGTCACGGCCACGACGCTGGTCAGGACGCACAACCTTCTCGGCCGTTGCTATCTCGCCGTGATCACACCGTTTCACCGGCTGGTCGTGAAGGCGATGCTCGGGCAGATCGCACGGCCCGCCTGATCACGCGCCCGTCTCGGCCGCCTCCTCCATGTCCACCGCGCCGTTTTTTTTCACATCCATTGACGCGTTCGACCAGGCCGTCACGACGCCTTCCGGATCAAACGGGAGGTAAGGCGCCCCCCATTCAGCCGAGGCCATGAGACGCCGCCTCATGGCGACTGACGCGATCCGGCAAACCAGTCTCGCGCATCCCGACGGAAAAGCATCGAAACGGCGAGGGCTGATACGACGAATGCGATACAGGAAATGATTGCCATGGCAGGGTTGAAACGAAACCGTGCTTCGAAACTCAAGATGACACTTGGAATGCCGCCGATCACCGAAATCATGCTGATCCAGCGCGCCCAGTTTGTTCGCCGACGCGCGACCAGCCAGATCCATAGTCCCTGCGCTGCAAATAAAGCTAAGACCAGGATCGGGTACGCGACTGGATGTTGATTGGTGTATTTGACAAGGGTCGCCCGATCGGCGACGGCGGATGCCGCGGTCGCGACGACGGCCACGATTGCAAGCCGTTCGTACCAGATGACGCTGACGGGACGGATCGCGGACTGCGGCTTCTCCGATACTCCATTGATCACGAATGCCTCTCCCTGCGTTATCGGCACCGCATGGTCGCAGATGCACGCACAACCTTCAACGGTGGGCATACGCTCCCCTGCAGCGGCCGCCGGATCTCATCGGCGGCCGCCCCACGCCTTGCGCGGAGACATTTAATTCCGCAATCGGATGAACGTCATGCATTAGAAGAGACCGATGCGTCTGAATCTTCGACTTGCATAAATTCCGAAAATCAGAAATACTGCATCTGTCCCGCCCTCATGAGAGGGACGCTTCGCGATCGTCACGAACGTTGAGAGCGGGATGCGGTGGACGCGGTCGCTTCACAGCGCGCACTCGGTTGAGCCGAGGCTGGCGCGTGGACGAATGAGCGGCGGCGTACGGCGAAGTCGTATGGTCCTGACCTCCCGACGCTGAGGTCAAGTCTGCGGCGCGATCCGCAGGTGACGGTGGCCAACAAGCCCGGCGCACCGGGGAGAGTACGTATAAGCCGTTCCAACTATCGCGCGGGGAAGGCCGGATGTGCGGCCAGACCTGTGGTGACTGCCGCCTGCTTTTTCTTCTGCAGGCGGGCCATGGGTGTGGCCAAACACCCGGCCTTCCCCGCCCCTCCTCGTTTCGAGGGAGACGCTTGGCGAGCATCACTCGGGCATGTCGTGCCGCGAGAACGCGAACTGACGCCCCGATGTGATCAACAAGGCACGAGAGCAGACCCCGATGCTTGCCATCACGAACGGAGACATCGACGAGCTCGCCGTACAGATCGTCGCTCCCACGTCGCCGCCATGGACGCAACTTGCTCTCGCGATGTGCACGGCACGGCAGAGGCTGCTATGATGACGATCATGACCTCCTCAGCCGGAACCAACCACGCGCCGCCAGCCGCGGCGCTGACCACCCCGTTCGCGCACGAACTTTGGGACACCGTGCGCCTCGCCGCACCGATGGCGCTGACGCAGCTGTCGCAGATCGCGATGATGTCGACCGATCTCGCCTTCATCGGCCGGCTCGGCGGTGAGGCGGTCGCGGCTGCCGCATTGTCCGGAACCGTCTATTTCGTCAGCTTCACCGTCGGCATGGGCCTGATGTCGGCCGTGGCGCCGCTCGCCGCGCAAGCCTTCGGTGCTTCCGATCCCGCGCTCGTGCGCCGCTCGCTCCGTGTCGGATTGTGGGTCGGCCTGTTCATCGCGCTGCCGATCATGGCGATCTCGTTCAACGGGGAAGCGATCCTGGTTGCGCTGGGTCAGGCGCGAGGCGTTGCGCATCTGGCCCAGCAATATCTACTCGGACTGGCCTGGGGCGTGGCGCCGGCGCTGTGGTTCCTGGCGCTGCGCAGCTTCATGGGTGCGGTCAATCGGCCCGAGCCGGTGTTGTGGATCACGCTCGCGGCGATCCCCATCAACGCGCTGCTGGTCTATCCGCTGCTGTTCGGCCATTGGGGCCTGCCGCAGCTCGGGCTGACCGGCGCCGGCCTCGCCACCTCGCTCGTCAATCTCACGACCTTCGTCGCCGGGCTGTGGTTCGCAATCCGCCGTCCACCATTCCGCGGCTATCACGTCCTCGCACGGCTCTGGCGCATCGACTGGCGGCTGATGTGGCAGCTGGTCGTGATCGGGGCACCGATCTCGCTCGCCTTTCTGCTCGAATACGGCATGTTCTCGGCCGCCGCGCTGCTGATGGGGCTGATCAGCACCACCGCACTCGCGGCGCATCAGATCGCCCTGCAGGTCACGGCGGTCCTGTTCATGATCCCGTTCGGCATCAGCATGGCGGCCACGGTGCGGGTCGGCCACGCCGCAGGGCGCGGCGATGCCGGCGGCATCAGGCGCGCGGGATGGATGGCGATGCTGCTCGGCGTTACGCTGGCCGTGATCCTGACCTTAGCCGTCATCGCCGCACGATTTCCGATCGTACATCTGTTCCTCGGCGATGGCGCAACGGACGTTGATGCGACGGCGGCCCTCGCCGCCGGCCTGCTCGCCGTCGGCGCCACCTTCTTCGTCACCGATGCGCTGCAAAGCATTGCCATTGGCGCGCTGCGCGGCATCAAGGACACCCGTGTGCCGCTGCTGTTCGCGATCCTCGGCTACTGGGTGATCGGCTTCCCGGCCTCCTACGCGCTCGGCCTTCACACTTCGCTCGGTGCGACTGGAATCTGGATCGGGCTCTCGGCCGGGACAGCCCTCTATGCCAGCCTTCTCATCCTGCGCTTCGTGAAGCTGAGCAGATAGGCATCATGCGCCGGCCGTATCGGTGGATTCTTCGGGGCGCGATGGTTCCTTCTTCGCGCGCGACGGCGCATCGGACCACTCCGCCACCACGCGTTCGAGATCGACGAGATTCTGCCGCATCTGTTCCAGCGAGAAGCCGAGCGCGAAGAACCGTTCGGCGGCATCGGCCGGCATGCCGTGTGTCAGCCCCTCGCTGCGCACGATCGCAACCTGCTCGGCATAGGCCTTGACGGCGACATGAACGGGCCAGATCGGCGGCGGCTGGGTGCGGGCGCGCAAGCTCGCTGCGCAGCCGCGAAGGTAGGAGGCGATGGCCTCGCTGAGTCTGCCCACCGGACCGGCGAGCCGCGCCTGCAGCTCCGACGGCAGCGGCACCACGCTGGCGCGGCCGATCATCACCACGTCATGGCGCAGCCGCAGGATGGTGCGCAGCATCGGCCCTGTGTCCGCCCCCGACGACAACCGCGCCGAACGCTCGCGCTCGGCCTCCGCGCCGGTGGCGTTCAGATCAACCAGCGCGGCGCCGATGCCATCCTGGATCCGGTGCAGCGCGTCATTGTCGCGACCGCGCGACAGGCCCGCCAGCAGCTCGGTGAATGCCGCTGCGATCAGCTCCAACAGCCGTCCCGCCGCGCTGCGGATCTGCACATGCGCGCGCGACGGCAGCACCAGGAACGACACGGCAAGTCCGGTGAATGCGCCCACCGCGACCTCGCAGACGCGATCGATCGCGGAGCCCACCGGATCGAGATGGCCCATGGTCGGCACCAGCAGCACGATCACGGCGGTGACAGTGGCCGCACTCAGGCTTGGATTGAGTGCAGCGATCAAGGCCAGCGGCGTCACCGCCAGAACCAGCATGCCCAGCAATTGCAGCTCGCCGGAATGCGGGATCAGCACCGTGATGGCGCCGCCATAGATCGCACCGCCGATCGTGCCGAACATGTAGTCACGCGTCGCCTTCAAAGATCGGCCGACACTGCCCTGCGTGACGATCAGCGAGGTCAGCACCGCCCAGAGCGGCAGCATCAGATGCAGGGCGCTGGCAGCCGCGAATGCCGCCGCGGCCGCGACCGTGCTCCTGACGGCGAGCGCCAGCTGCGCCTTCCTGGCACGCAAACGGCCGAACAAACTGGAGAGAAGCATCGTGCTTTCCGCTTGAAACAACAGATCGGCGCAAACACAGATTCGGCATGGCAGCTTCTCGCCACGCCGAAGCCGCTTGAACTGGTGAATCGCCACGCCTACCCTACCGGCAAACCGAGGAAACACGATGGCCCAGGAAACCGCAACACTCGCCGGCTATGTCGCCGCGCTGAATTATGACGACATCCCGCCGGAAGTCCTGGAGCGCGCCAAGGTCCTGGCGCTCGATTTCCTCGGCAGCGCGATCCGGGCGCGACGCGAGGCGGAATCGACACCGTCGATGCTTAAAATGCTCGCCGGCTTGAAGCTGGATGCCGCGGGCGAAGCCACCGTGTTCGGCGATTCCAGGACCTGGACACCAGCGATCGCCGCGCTCCTGAACGGTGCCATGGGCCATTCGCTCGATTTCGACGACACCCACGCCGATTCCTCGTTGCATCCGAGCGCTCCGGTGGTGCCGGCCGCCTTTGCCGTCGGCGAAATGGTCGGCGCCTCCGGTCGCCAGGTGCTGACCGCGATCGTAGCGGGATACGAAGTCTGCTGCCGGCTCGGTAACGCGCTCGATCCGACCTCGCATTACGCGCGCGGCTTCCATCCCACCGCGACCGCCGGCACCTATGGCGCCGCCGCGGCCGCCGCGAAATTGTTCGGCCTGTCGGAGCAGCAGATCATCTCGGCATTCGGCGTCTCCGGCAGCCAAGCTGCGGGCTCGCTGCAGTTCCTGGTCAACGGCGCCTGGAACAAGCGCTACCAGGTCGGCGCCGCCGCGATGAACGGCGTGATTGCGGCCACACTCGCCAAGAACGATTTCGTCGGCGCGATCGAATCAGTCGAAGGCAAGCACGGCCTGCTTGTCGGCTACAGCGATACGCCGCATCCCGAGAAAGCCGTCGCCGGGCTGGGCACGACCTTTGAAACGATGAAGATCGGCGTGAAGCCCTATCCGAGCTGCCGCTACACCCATGCCGCGATCGATGCGCTGATCGCGCTGCGGCGCGAGCACAATCTGACGCCCGACCAGGTCAAGCGGGTCGAGATCGGCCTGCATCGGAACGGCATCACGCTCACCGGCGACGCCGCGACCAAGCGGCATCCGACCTCCATCGTCGGCGGCCAGTTCTCGATGTTCTTCACCGGCGCGCTCGCACTGGATCAAGGCCGCTTCGGCTGGGATGATTACAACCGTCTCGGCGATCCCGCGATCGACGCGCTGGCCGACAAGTTCGATGTCGTTCAGGACGACCGGCTGGAGATCGGCCGCAGCCATCCGTTCGGCGCGCGTGTGGCGATCACGACCGAGCACGGCGTGCACGAGCGGCTGCATGACGATCCCTCCGGCGAGCCGAGTTCGTTCCCGACCTCGCAGGCCATGAGTGAGAAGTTCTTGACCCTCACGCGCCCGGTGCTCGACGGTGGAGCGCAACAATTTGCCGAGGCGATCCTGTCGCTGGAGCGGTTCGATCGCGTGTCGCAGGCGACGGAGTTGGGGCGGCAATAGGAGCTCCATTTCGCACCGGCGGACCGTGAACCTCGCCGCACGCGGAAGCCGGGGCCACAAGCCGCATTTGCTGGTAGTGTGCAAGAAGCCCAGGTGGTTTCTCAGGAGGTGCTCATGAGCTGGATGCCGTCAAACGATCCCGAGCTGGGCGATCCCGTCACCTGCGATGCGCTGGAGCTTGTCATCGTGCCACGCACGCGCGATCTCGGCGATGGCTTTGCGGTGCGTCGCGCGCTCCCGCATGGCCGGCGGCAGATGGTCGGGCCGTTCATCTTCTTCGATCATTTCGGCCCGGTGCAGTTCATGTCCGGCAAGGGCATGGACGTACGGCCGCACCCGCATATCGGACTTGCCACCGTCACCTATCTGTTCGACGGCGCCATCATGCATCGCGACAGCGAGGGCAATGTGCAGGAGATCCAGCCCGGCGCGATGAACCTGATGACCGCCGGGCGCGGCATCGCCCATTCCGAGCGCACGCCGGACCTGCAGCGGCAGAACGGACAGAAAATGCTGGGCCTGCAGAGCTGGATTGCGCTGCCGGTCGAGGCCGAGGAGATCGCGCCGAGCTTCCAGCATTATGCCGCGAGCGATCTGCCCACCGTACAGGACACTGGTTTCGCCGCGCGCATCATCGCCGGCCGCGCCTTCGGGGCGAGCTCGCCGGTGTCGATGGTCTCGCCCTGGTTCTATGTCGAGGTGACGGCGGACGCCGGCACCAGCGTGCCGCTCGATCCCGACCACGAGGAGCGCGCCATCTATCTTGTCGACGGCGAGGTCGAGATCGCGCGCGAGCGGTATGAAGGGCCGCGGCTGCTGATCTTCCGCCCGGGCGACGCCATCACCGTGCGCGCCATCACGCCGGCCCGGATGATGTTCTTAGGGGGAGATGCTCTGGAGGGCCCGCGGCACATCTGGTGGAACTTCGTCTCCTCGAGCCGGGAACGGATCGAGGAGGCCAAGCAGGACTGGAAAACCGGCCGTTTCGCGCCCGTGCCGCAAGAGCACGAGTTCATTCCGCTGCCGGAATAGGATAAGTCCTCCAGACGATCCTCACGTCCTCGAAAGTACCGTCATGACCACGCTTCTCGCCAGCAATCTGCCGCTTCCCAAGATCGGGCGTGGCAAGGTCCGCGACATCTACGCCGTCGGCGAGGATCGCGTGCTGTTGCTCACCACCGACCGCATCTCCGCTTTCGATGTGGTCATGGCCGAGACCATCCCGATGAAGGGCGCGGTGCTGACGCAGATCTCCGCCTTCTGGTTCAACGAGCTTGAAGGCGTGGTGCCGCATCACATGATCACGGCGGACGCCGATGCCATCATCGCGGAAGTGCCTGGTTTGAAAGATCATCGTGGCGAGATCCTCGGGCGCGCGATGCTGTGCAAACGCACGAGCGTGTTTCCGATCGAATGCGTGATCCGCGGCTATCTCTCGGGCTCGGCCTGGAAGGAATATGCCGCAAGCGGAACGCTGGCCGGCGAGAAGCTGCCGGAAGGCCTGGTCGAGAGCGCCAAGCTCGATCCCGCGATCTTCAGCCCGGCCACCAAGGCCGAGACCGGACACGACGAGAACATCACGATCGCCCGCATGCGGGAGGTCGTCGGCGACGAGGTGACCTACACACTCGAAAGCATGACGCGCGCGATCTACACGCTGGGCGAGGAACTCGCCCGCGAGCAGGGCATCATCATCGCCGACACCAAGTTCGAATTCGGCCGCGACCAGGAAGGGCGCATCATCCTGATCGACGAGGTGATGACGCCGGACTCCTCGCGGTTCTGGGCGGCCGACGCCTATCAGCCTGGCCGGCCGCAGCCGAGCTTCGACAAGCAGCCTTTGCGCGACTACCTCGATGCCGAACGGCGCGCGGGCCGCTGGAACGGCGAAGCGCCGCCGCCGCCCTTGCCGGCCAGCGTGGTGGAGGCGACCAGCAAACGCTATCTCGATGCCTATCGGCGCATCACCGGCCGGGAGCTTGCGATCTGAGCTGCCCTCCAGCGTCGCGCCGTCGCTTCCTGCCCATTTCGCGGGTGGAATGGCACTTGTCGTAAGTTTGTAGTTTGCGTGCCAGTGTCCCTCGCTGCCATTGGCACGGAGTTGTTGAGAGCATTTTTTAGATGACGATTCTATCGGTCGGCGCCAGTCCGGCGGGACGGCGCGCATTTGACGACGTTTTTGGCGGGCTCGCTGCCAGTGCCCTCACCATCACCTACGGCCTATCTTACGCGCTCCTGATCTTCGCCGGGCCGCTGGCCCCCTATCTGGGTCAGGGGCTGGGCATCACCTTCATCGTCTCCGCGGTGCTGGCGCTGGTCCTCGCCTTCGGCAGCTCGCTGCGTTTCGCGATCGGCGCGCCGGACAGCTCGACGGCCGCAGTAACAGCGATCCTCACCTCGTCGCTGATCGACCGGATCGTCGCGGTCGACCCCAATGCATCGATCTTCGCACCGGCCGTCATCACGTTCGGCCTCACCAGCATCGCGACCGGTCTCGTCCTCTGCGGCTGCGGCATGAGCCGGCTCGGGCGCGCCATTCGCTACGTGCCCTATCCCGTCGTTGGCGGCTTCCTCGGCGCCACCGGCGCGCTGATCGTGTTCGGCGCGATCCGCGTCATCACCGGCCAACGGCTACAACTGGGCTCGCTCGCCTCGTTCGCCAATCCGCAGACCGCCTACCAGCTCACCGCGGCGCTCGCGATGGCGCTTCTGCTCTATTTGACCTGGCATCGCTCGCGCAGTCCGTTCGGGCTTCCGGCGATCCTGGTCGCGGTCACCCTGGCCACGCATGTCGGGTTCCGGCTTGCCGGCATTTCCCCGGCGGATGCGCAAGCGATGGGTTGGACCTTCCAGCCACCCGGGCAAGCCTCGTTCGTCTGGGGCTGGGACCTGCATGCGCTCGCCCAGTATCCATGGCACATGTTACCCGACATGTCCGGCGATCTGATCGCAGTCGCCTTCGTCACCGCGGCGAGCACGCTGTTCAATACTGCTGGCATCGAGGTCGCAACCCATCGCGAGGCCGATATCGAGCGCGAGCTCACCGCCACCGGTATCGCCAACATCCTGTCCGGCCTGCTCGGCGGCTATACCGGCTGCATCTCGATCAGCCGGACCATTCTCAATTTCAAGGCCGGCGGAAGCGGTCGCCTCTCCGGCGTGACGGTCGCAGCCGTCTCGGTTCTGATGCTGGTACTCGCTCCGTCGTTGCTCGGCTACATGCCCAAATTCGTGCTCGGCGGGCTCCTACTCTATCTCGGTGCCGATACGCTGCACAAATGGGCCGTGCAATCGCGGCGGCGATTGTCCCGTACCGACTATGTATCGCTGCTTGCGATCATCCTGATCATCCTGCAATGGGGCTTCATCGCCGGGATCCTGATCGGGGTCCTGATCGGATGCATCGCTTTTGCGCTCAGTGCTTCGCGCATCAATTCGATCAAATACAGCTTCGATGGCACCGAATATCGCTCTTCGCTCGATCGTTCGCGCCACGACCAGGCGCTGCTTGCTACGCACGGCAGCGAGATCCAGGGTCTCAATCTGCAGAGCTACCTGTTCTTCGGCTCGGCGAACCGACTCTACCAGTACGTCAAGGCGTTGCTCATGCGCCGGCCCGAATGCCGCTTCCTGGTGTTCGACTTCAAGCTCGTAACAGGGATCGATTCTTCGGCTGCCTATAGCTTCGCCCAAATCAAGCGGGTGGCGCAGGAGCGCGGTATCAAGCTGGTGCTCGTGCATGTGCCGCCCGCCGTCGAACGCGCGCTGCGCGCCAGCGAGTTCATTACACCGGACGTCGCGATCGCGCCGGAGCTCGATCATGCGTTGGAATGGTGCGAAGACGCGATCATTTCGCGCCACCAGGGACATCAGCGGGAAGAAGCATCCCTGCGCGACTGGTTCGCCCAGATCTTGGGTAGCCAGGAGGAGGCCTCTGAGCTGATGCATCGTTGCGAGCGGCTCGAGGTAGCTGCCGGCAGCACGATCGTTCGCGCCGGCGACGCCGCCGACTCCATGCACTTCATCCTGGACGGCCGCGTCGGCGTGATGATCCCGGCCGAGCATGCCGGCGCCACCCGGGTGCGCAGCCTCGGCCGCTACACCACGATCGGCGAGATGGGCTTGGTCGCGCACACGCCGCGCAGTGCCACGATTCAGGCCGAGACCGAGAGCGTTCTCTACGTCCTGACGACGCGACAGTTCGAGGCCATCACGCGCGACCGGCCGGCGCTGGGGCAAAAGCTGCTGGTCTATTTCGTCACCGTGATGGCCGAGCGCTTGAGCTTCGCCAACCGCGCCATCGCGGTGCTGCGGCGATAGGCCGCGCGGCTGCGAAGGGCCGGGCGACGGAGCTTAATTGCTCGTTAACCTAGCCGGCATAATCGGGTCATTGTCACGGTTTGTAACGACCAGAGACATTGAGAAAAGAGCATCCGAGCTCTTTGCATCGCACATGGCCGTCGTCCAAAGCACCAGCCGGATATCTCCCGCCATGGAGCGGATGTATCACCAGAGCAATCTGCTCGGTGAATGGAAAGGCACTTGGACCGCCAACAATCAGACCGTCAGCTTCAAGGTGGTGAACATCCGCGGCTCCCAGGCCGTGGTTGAATACACCCACAATGGACGGACCGAGCGCGGCATCGGCACGGTCAACGGCTCAACCATCGACTTCGGCTCAGTCACGCTCGGGACCAAGAACGGCAAAAAGGCGGTATTGCTGTTCTCGGCCGGCGGCGGCAAGGCGACCGCGCTGCTCGACAAGCAGTCGCCGGCTGCCGACCAGAGCAACCTGACCGGCAGCTGGGCAGGCTATTCGGCCAACAACGGCAAGAGCGCCAGCTTTCGCGTGCTCTCGGTCAGCGGCAACGAGGCCCAGGTCAGCGTCACCACGGACGGCATCACGCGCCAGGGCATCGGGATCGTGTACAAGAATGTCATCATGTTCGGGCAGTCGCAGATCTCGACCGACGACGGCAAGAACGGCAAGGTCATCTACCAGATCGGGAACAAGTCCTACATGGTTCCGGTGAGCAAGCTTCCGAAGTCGGCCTGAGCTGAGCTCAAACCCCCGCCATCATCACATATTTGATCTCGAGATATTCCTCGATGCCGTGATGCGAGCCTTCGCGGCCGAGGCCACTCTCCTTGACGCCGCCGAACGGCGCGACCTCGGTGGTGATCAGGCCGGTGTTGACGCCGACCATGCCGGACTCCAGCGCTTCCGCCACTCGCCAGACCCGGCCGAGATCGCGGGCGTAGAAGTAGGACGCAAGACCGAACGGCGAGGCGTTGCACATCGCGATCACGTCCGCTTCGTCCTTGAAGCGGATCACGGGTGCGAGCGGGCCAAAGGTTTCCTCGCGCGCCACCAGCGCATCGGCCTTCACATTCGACAGCACAGTCGGCTCGAAGAAGGTTCGCCCCAATGAAGAGCGCTTGCCACCGGTGACGACCTTGGCGCCACCGCCCACCGCATCGGCAATGTGGCGTTCGACCTTCTCCACCGCTTCCGCATTGATCAGCGGCCCCTGCACCACGCCGGGCTCGGTGCCATCGCCGATCTTCATCGCCGCCACTTTCGCCGCGAGCTTCTCGACGAAAGCGTCGTAGATCTTGTCCTGCGCATAGAGGCGGTTGGCGCAGACGCAGGTCTGGCCCATGTTGCGGTATTTCGAGACGATGGCGCCCTCGACCGCTGCATCCAGGTCGGCATCGTCGAACACGATGAAAGGCGCGTTGCCGCCGAGCTCGAGCCCGAGCTTCTTCACCGTGCCGGCCGACTGGCGATACAGGATCTTGCCGACCTCGGTCGATCCGGTGAAGCCGACGAAGCGCACCGCCGGATGCTCGCACAACACCTTGCCGATCGGCGGCGCATCGCCGGTGATGATGTTGAACACGCCCTTCGGCACGCCGGCGCGCTCGGCCAGAACGGCCAGAGCCAGCGCGCTCAGCGGCGTTTCGTTGGCCGGCTTGAGCACCACGGTGCAGCCCGCGGCCAGCGCCGGCGACACCTTGCGGGTGATCATCGAGTTCGGGAAATTCCAGGGCGTGATGGCGCCGCACACGCCGATCGGCTGCTTGATCGCGAGCAGGCGCGCGTCGGGCTTCTGCGTCGGAATGGTCTCGCCATAGACCCGCCGTGCTTCCTCGGCGAAAAACTCGATATAGGCCGCACCGATGTCGACCTCGCCGAGCGCCTCGGCCAGCGGCTTGCCCTGTTCGGAGGTCAGGATCAGCGCGAGATCCTCGCGGTTGGCTGCGATCAGCTCGAACCATTTGCGCAGGATGTTCGAGCGCTGCTTCGCGGTCAGCTTCGCCCAGGCGGGAAAGGCTAGCGCGGCAGCCTCGACCGCCTTCGTCGCATCGTCAGGCCCGAGCTGGGCGACCTTCGCGAGCTCGGCCCCTGTCGCTGGATTGTTCACGGCGAACACCGGCGAGCCGACCCACGCGCCATCGATGTAGCACTGTTCGCGCAACAGCGAGGGGTCCTTCAGACGGTCCCGCAAGTTCTGCTGTGACGACTGAGATGCGCGTGCGGCGGCGGTCGGGGTCATGAGCGGTCTCCTCACAGGGTGCGGATTTTGCGCGAATATAACGGCGACGACGCCATTACGCACCGCGCAAATGCGCAGAGCACCTCAGCCGACCAGATGCGGCCTCAGGCCGCGCCGCTCAGATAGGTCTCACGCTGCCCGATCATCCGCTCGGCCGCGGCCTTGGCGTCGGCCTTGGTCGAGGTCGCACAGGTGCGGTATTCGAGATCGGGCAGCGACGCAGGATCGCGCCGTCCAAACCAGGACTTCGGGCCGACGGGCAGCAGTGCCAAAGCCTGCGCCACATTGTCGACCGCTCCGAACGAATGCAGCGCTCCGGTGGCGGCGACGCGGACTTCGTAGATGCCGGGCGTGATCGGCGCTTCGATATTGTCGCCGCGGCCCGGTCTCGGGTACCGCTTCCATTCGCTCCAGGTCGAGATCATCTTGCCCCCTCATGACGGTCGTCGTCGCCAGCCTGTCTCATTGCCGCCGCAACTGCCGGCCTTGCCGAACTCATTGACACACAGATAGTTTCAAGGCGCCCCACGCCAAGCGCGGCCGGCGCATGACGCCCATGCACCGTGGCGATTACGACCGTAGCCACAATTCCCTCGAACTCTAAAAGTCCGTGGCTCGTCTTCCCGTCGGCGCTTTCGCTGTCGCATCATCACGAGATCGCGACCGGTCGCCCTTCCGGGAGTTCTTGCCGAGCAGCACGGGCGAGACAACAATCGCCTTACCAAAAATCAAAACAGCGGGAGGACCTCATGCAGAACCAGACAGACATCGATCGGCTGCTGCGCCAGAAGGCCGATGCCGGCGCTATTCCCGGCGTGGTCGCCGTCGCGGCCAGCGGGAGCGAAGTGATCTACCAGGGCGCGTTCGGCAAACGGGACCTGAGCAAGGACGATCCAATGAGCACGGATAGCGTGTTCTGGATCGCCTCGATGACCAAGGCGATCACCTGCGCCGGCGCGATGCAACTGGTGGAGCAGGGACGGCTGTCCTTGGATGCACCGATCGGCCGAGTCTTGCCGGACCTTGCCGCGCCGCAGGTGCTGGAAGGTTTCGATGCCAAGGGCGATCCCATCCTGCGCCCCGCAAAGGCTGAGATCACACTGCGCCAGCTCATGACCCACACGGCAGGCTTCTGCTATGACATGTGGAACGGCGACATGGTCGCCTATGCAGAGAAGGCTGGACTGCCCGGAATCATCAGCTGCAAGAACGATGCGCTGAAGACGCCGCTTGCCTCCGATCCCGGCACGCGCTGGGAATATGGCATCAACATCGATTTCGTCGGCAAGGCGATCGAGGCCGTGACCGGTCAGAAGCTCGATGCCTACCTGCATAAAAATCTGTTCGCCCCGCTCGGCATGACCGACACCGGGTTCAAGCTCGGCCCGTCGCAACGCGAGCGGCTGGTCGCCATGCACGCGCGTGGTGCGGACGGCGCGCTGGCGTCGATCCCGTTCGAGATGGAACAGGAGCCGGAATTCCACATGGGCGGAGGCGGGCTCTACGGCACCGCGGGCGACTACATCAAGTTCACACAGATGATCCTGAACAAGGGCCGCGGCAACGGCAACCAAGTGCTCAAGCCGGAGACCGTCGGCACGATGTGCGAGAATCACATCGGCGAGCTGGAAATGACCAAGATGGTCGCGGCGGTCCCCGGCGTGACCAACGATGTCGATCTCTATCCGGATATCGTCAAGAAGTGGGGCTTGAGCTTCATGATCACCACGGCCCGCACTCCGGAAGGGCGGAGCGCCGGGAGCCTCGCCTGGGCCGGACTTGCCAACACCTATTACTGGATCGATCCCGCGCGCGACGTGACGGGCGTGATCCTGATGCAGGTGCTGCCGTTTGCGGACAAGGAGTGCCTCGAAGCCTTCGCCGGCTTCGAGCGCGGCATCTATGCCGGGCTCGATGCGGCGGGCGGCAAGCAGGCGGCGTGACCTTCCGGGGTCATCATGGCCGGGCTCGATCCGCCTGCGCGGCCAAAGCCGACTCGGCGAGGCCGCGGCCCGGCCACCGACGCACGAGCATAGAGCGAAGACGTTGATGCCCGGGACCAGCCCGGGCATCACGTGCCAGGATCGGCAGCTTCAAGTTTTCCGTCTAAACCGGCAGACCGTTTTGCTCGGCAAGCTCTTTCAGCGAGAGCTGCGGCCGCGCGCCAATATGTTGGATCACCTCGGCGGCTGCGAGACCGCCAAGCCGGCCGGCGTTCTCATAGCCAGCCTGGCGGACCAGGCCGAACAGGAATCCGGCCGCGAACAGATCGCCCGCGCCGGTGGTATCGATGAGATTGTCGATCGAAAACGCCGGTACCGAGATCACGCCGTCATTCGAGACGACGACGCATCCCTTCTCGCTGCGGGTGACGATGCCGAGCGTGGCGTCCTCACGCAGCTGCTTCAGCGCGCCGTCGAAATCCGAGGTCTGATACAGCGAGTGCAGCTCAGCCTCGTTGGCGAACACGATATCGACAGTGCCACCGCGCATCAGGTCAAGAAACTCGCCGCGATAGCGATCGACGCAGAACGCGTCCGACAAGGTCAGCGCCACCTCGCGTCCCGCATCATGCGCGATCGTGGCAGCCTTCACGAAGGCATCCTTGGCATCCTTCGGATCCCACAAATAGCCTTCCAGATAAGTGATGCGCGAAGCCGCAATCTGCCCGGCATCGATGTCGTTAGGCGTCAGCTTCTGGGCCGCGCCGAGATAGGTGTTCATGGTGCGCTCGCCGTCCGGCGTCACCAGGATGTAGGTGCAGCCGGTGGCCGGGCCGTCCGCGGCAGGCAGGGTGTCGAACACCACGCCGGCGGAGCGGATGTCGTGGGTGTACATCTTGCCGATCTGGTCGTCCTTGACCTTGCCGACATAGGCGGTGCGCGCACCGAAGCTCGCGAGCCCTACGATGGTATTCGCAGCCGATCCCCCGGACATCTCCGTGGCCGGACCCATGTCGCGGTAGATTGCGGCCGCCCTCGCCTCGTCGATCAGGGTCATGCTGCCCTTGGCCATGCTGTGCTTGGCGAGGAAACCTTCGTCGGTCTGCGCCAGCACGTCGAAAATGGCGTTACCGATCGCGAGAACGTCGAACTTTGCGTCAGTCATCCACCGGCCCCGTCTGCGGCGATTGCGAAAGGCTGGGGCCTATCACAAGCCGTGCTGCTATAGAAGCCCGATGATCCGATCTTTTCTCACCATGGCTTCGGGGACACTGGCCTCGCGGCTGCTCGGCTTCGTCAGGGACTCGTTGATGGCCGCGCTACTCGGCACCGGCCCCGTCGCCGACGCCTTTCTTGCCGCGTTCCAACTGGTCAACGTCATCCGCAGATTGCTGACCGAGGGTGCGCTCAACGCTGCGCTGGTGCCGGCCTGGCTGCGACTGCGTCAGAACGAAGGCGCGGCCGCGGCGGCCGCCTTCGCCGGCCGTGTGCTCGCCACGTTCAGCGCCGGAGTTATCGCCACCGCAGCGCTGCTGGCACTCCTAATGCCAGTCGTCATGACCGTGCTCGCGCCCGGCTTCGCGGGCGAGGAGACACTGACCATCGCCGTCGATGACGCCCGGCTGATGCTGCCCTATCTCGCCTTTGCCGGACCTTCGACGGTGCTGCTCGCGCTCGCGAGTACCCACGGGCGCTTTGCGCTGACGGCGTTTTCGCCGCTATTGTTCAATCTCGTGCTGATCGCCGCGACGATCGCGCTGCTCGTCGTGCCCGGCGAGCCGGCGTTTGCGGCTTCGATGCTGGCGGCCACCGTCGGTGTCGCCGGCCTGCTGCAGCTCCTGATCCTCTTGCTGCACCGGGGCCGCAATGACGCAAGACCATTGCGCATCTCGCTCGATCCTGAGCTTCGCGCTTTCATCGGCAAGGCGCTTCCCGGCATGATCGCCAGCGCGGCGCCGCAGTTGCTTGCAGTGGCAGGAGCGATCATCGCCTCGGCGCAGAGCTCGGCGGTGTCCTGGCTCTATTTCGCCAACCGCCTGATCGAACTACCGCTCGGCATTGTCGGCGTCGCGATGGGGACCGTATTGGTGCCGGAGCTGACGCGCGCCGTCCATGCAGGCGACAAGACGGCCATCGCACAGGCGCAATCGCGCGGCATCGAACTCACGATCGGCCTGGCTCTGCCTGCAACCCTGGGACTGATGCTGCTCAGCCATCCCATCGTCGCCTTGCTGTTCGAGCATGGCGCGTTCACCCCCGAGGATACGGCCGCCACTTCGGGCATCCTGATGTGGCTTGCGGCGGCGCTGCCTGCGCAGGTCCTCACCAAAGCACTCGCGCCCGGCTTCTTCGCGCGCAACGACACGCAGACACCGCTGCGAGCCACCTTGATCGGGTCCGGCGCCGCGATCGCGCTGGGCTTCCTGCTCGGGCAAGTGCTGGGTGCCGGCGGCATCGCGGCGGGGCTGGCGCTCGGCGCCTGGGCCAATACGCTGGTGCTGATCCGGCGCGGCGCGGCACGCTTCGGCTTTGCGATCCAGCCGGCGTCACGGCGCCGGCTGCCGCGCATCGTGCTCGCCGCCATCATCATGGGCGGCGCGCTTTGGCTCGCAACGACGGTCACGGGCGCGCACCCTCCACAGCACGTTCTGAGCCGGGCGATCGTCCTGCTGGCGCTGATTGCGACGGCGGTGGCCGTCTACGGCGTGCTCCTTCGGGTACTCGGCGTCATCGGCTGGCGCGAAACCATCCGGGCGATCCGGCGAAAGCCGCCCCGCGACTTGCACGTTTAGGGCGCTCGTGCCAAACGACGCAGCAAATCTGCAGGGAATATCGACCATGGCTTTCGTGGAACGGGTTTTTTCGGGCGTCCAGCCGACCGGCAATCTGCATCTCGGCAATTATCTCGGCGCCATCGTCAACTTCGTGAAGATGCAGGAGACCCACAACTGCATCTATTGCGTCGTCGACATGCACGCGATCACGATGCCGGTCGATGTATGGGGCGGCCCGGCGGAACTGCCGCGCGCGACGCGCGAGGTGACGGCGGCATTCATTGCAGCCGGCATCGACCCGAAGAAGCATATCGTCTTCAACCAGAGCCAGGTCTCGGGCCATGCCGAGCTCGCCTGGATCTTCAACTGTGTCGCGCGCATCGGTTGGCTCAACCGCATGACCCAGTTCAAGGAGAAGGCCGGCAAGGACCGCGAGAACGCCTCGGTCGGCCTCTACGACTACCCGGTGCTGATGGCGGCCGACATCCTGCTCTACCGCGCCACCCATGTGCCCGTCGGCGAAGACCAGAAGCAGCACATGGAGCTGGCGCGCGACATCGCACAGAAGTTCAACAATGATTTCGGCGAGTCCATCCGCAGCAACGGCTTTGGCGACGGCGTGTTTTTTCCGATGCCGGAACCGTTGATCCAAGGGCCGGCGACGCGCGTGATGTCGCTGCGCGACGGAACCAAGAAGATGTCGAAGTCTGATGCCTCGGACTATTCGCGCATCAACTTGACGGATGATGCGGACACGATCGCGCAGAAGATCCGTAAGGCAAAGACCGATCCGGAGCCGTTGCCGACCGAGGAGAAGGGTCTGGAACCACGACCCGAGGCCGACAATCTGGTCGGCATCTACGCCGCGCTGTCGAACCGCAGCAAGGCGGACGTCTTGCGCGAATTCGGCGGCGGTCAATTCTCCAGCTTCAAGAACGCGCTGGTGGAGCTGTGCGTGGCCGAGCTCGCGCCGATCGCGGCCGAGATGAAGCGGCTCACGGCGGACCCCGGCTACGTGGATTCCGTTCTGGTCGACGGCGGCGAGCGCGCGATGGCGATCGCCAGCGAGACGATGCAGACGGCCAAGGACATCGTCGGCTTCATTCGCAAGCGCTGAACCTCGGCGGCATGAGGGCCGCCCTCGCGCCCGAGGGCAGCCCTCCCAAAGCGGCGCCGGTTATGGCAGCATGATGCCGTTTGACGTCGGACGACCTCGAGCGAGCGAAGCATCGATGTCCCCTCAGCGGCAGAGCTATCAGACCGGGCACACGCCGAAATGCCTCGTTGTCGTCGACGACAGCGCAGAGTGGGACCGCGCGCTGCGCTATGCGAGCCGCTGGGCGATCCGCAGCAGCGGCGGCATCGTGATGCTGCGCATCATCGAGACCGAGGACCAGAACCAGCAATGGCTGGGTGTCGCCGACCTCATGCGGGCGGAGGCCCATGACGAGGCGAACGCCGCGCTGGATCGCGGCACGGCGCTGGCGGCTGCCGCCGGCGCCAGACCGCCGGAACGGGTCATTCGCGAAGGCGACCCCACCGAGCAGATCCTGACCACGATCGAAGCCGATGCCGACATTGCGGTTCTGGTTTTGGCGGCCAATTCCGGCGCGGAGGGGCCAGGTCCCCTGATCACGCAAGTCACCAATACCGTCGGCACGTTCCCGATTCCGGTGCTGATCGTGCCGGGCGACCTCAAGGATGCCGAGATCGACGCGCTGGCATAGCCGGCCTGCTGTCTTGATCGTGCGCCCGCAGGCGCCATCTGATAGAGAAGCCCCCACACGCCGGCCTTGAACCGGCGCTGCCGGAGAAAACCATGTTCATCCAGACCGAAGCTACCCCCAATCCCGCAACATTGAAGTTCATCCCGGGCCGCCTCGTACTCGAGACCGGTACGATGGAGTTCAACAGCCGAGACGCCGCCGCGCGTTCGCCGCTCGCCGCGCGCCTGTTCGACGTCGAAGGCATTACCGGGGTCTTTTACGGCGCCGACTTCATCACGGTGACCAAGGACGGCGGCGAGTGGCAGCACCTCAAGCCGGCGATCCTCGGCGCCATCATGGAGCACTACATGTCGGGCGCACCGCTGCTCGCCGACGGCAGCGTAGCCAATGACGAACTCGCCGACGAAGACGACGAATTCTACGATGAGGCCGATGCCGAGACGGTCGACATCATCAAGGACCTGATCGAAACGCGCGTGCGTCCTGCGGTCGCCAATGACGGCGGCGACATCACCTTCCGCGGCTTCAAGGACGGCATCGTCTATCTCAACATGAAGGGGGCCTGCTCCGGCTGCCCGTCGTCGACCGCGACGCTGCAACACGGCATCCAGAACCTGCTGCGGCACTTCGTGCCCGAAGTGGTCGAAGTCCGCCCAATGTAAGAAGGCCATTGGGGAGCTGCGTCCATTCGCCGCTCCCCAATCGCTCCCCGCCCGCCGGCGAACATCTTCAAGCGGCCGTTCGCCCGCAGAATCTTGGCTTAATCCCCCATATTTTCAACCATTTAGACTTCCATCGGGCGCACCGAGGTGCGATATTGAGCCCGTTCTATTCAGTAAGAATAACGAACTTTACCGCATTGGCCTCAGAGATGAGGCGTCCGCCGCCCCGACTCGGGGCGACAACCACACCGACACGATGTTGATTCTCGCCATCGATACCGCACTGGATCATTGCGCTGCCGCGGTGCTCGACACGGATACGGGCAAGATGCGCGCCCTCGAATCACAGCCGATGAAACGCGGTCATGCCGAGGCGCTGATGCCCATGATCGCACGCCTCATGGAGCGGTCGGGGATGTCCTTCGCGGCGCTCGATCGCATCGCCGTCACGACGGGCCCTGGCAGCTTTACCGGGCTGCGCGTCGGCCTGTCGGCCGCGCGCGGCATTGCGCTGGCCGCCGACAAGCCGGTAGTCGGCGTCACCACATTGTCGGCCTATGCGGCTCCTGTCGTCAGCGAGGATGGCCCGCATCCCGTGATCTCGGCGATCGATGCCCGCCATGATCAGGTCTATTACCAAGTGGTCGCCGGCAGCGGCGACGAACTCGTCGCACCGCAGGTGGCGCCGGTCAGCGAGGCGCTGGCCGCCGCGCGGTTTGGTGCAGTGCATCTGGTCGGCAACGCTGCCCAGCTCTTGGCCGAACGCTGGCCGATCGATGCCGAGCCTCCAGTGAGTGTCCAGACGCAGGCCGCGCCCGACATCACGTGGATCGCCTGGCTCGGGGCCGCGGCGGATCCCGAGCGCGCGAGCGCCCGCCCATTCTACTTGCGGGCCCCCGACGTCAAGCTCCCTGCAGAAATACCGCACGCGGCCGCGCAGACGGCAACGTCGTGATGGGCTGGCTTTCACTGTTGTGCGGGGGCGGCAAGCCGGCGGTCGAGGCTGCCTCATTGCGCGATGCAGCGAAGCTCGCGCAGATCCATGCTGCGTCATTCCACCGCGGCTGGGGCGAGAGCGAGTTCGAGGCCATGCTCGCCGAGCGCAACACACTGGTGCACCGCCTGAGGCTGCGACGGCGCACCGTCGGCTTCATCGTCTCGCGCATCGGCGCCGACGAAGCCGAGATTTTATCCGTCGCACTTGACCCAAATCAGCGCGGCCGCGGATTTTCTCGTCATCTGCTGTTGACGCATCTGGGTCATTTAGCGGGCCGCGGCGTACGGACGGTGTTCCTCGAAGTCGAAGAGAACAACCAGCCAGCGCGACGTCTCTACGAACGGGCCGGATTTGCGACCGTGGGGCGGCGCGAACGCTATTATCTGCAGCCCGGCGGGGAACAACTGAATGCACTTCTGATGCGCCGGGACTTGTCGTAGTATGAGCTTGGTGGCAGAAAGCGGACCCCTTAAGGCGAGAGACCATGACGTCCTTGAAAACCGTTACACCCGTGCTGCAATCCTCCGATATCGAGGCGCGCTGCGCCGCGACCGGTATGCGCATGACGGAGCAGCGCCGCGTCATCGCGCGCGTGCTGGCCGAAGCAGCTGACCATCCCGATGTCGAGGAACTATACCGGCGCTGCGTCGCAGTGGACGACAAGATCTCGATCTCGACCGTCTATCGTACCGTCAAGCTGTTCGAAGATGCCGGTATCATCGAGCGGCACGATTTCCGCGAAGGCCGCGCTCGCTATGAGCAGATGCGCGACAGCCACCACGATCACCTGATCAATCTGCGCGACGGCAAGGTGATCGAGTTCACCTCCGAAGAAATCGAGAAGCTGCAGGCGGAGATCGCGCGCAAGCTCGGCTACAAGCTGGTCGACCACCGGCTCGAGCTGTATTGCGTTCCGCTCGAAGAGGAAACGAGCAACTGATCCGGCCATCTTCCGTCGCACCTGTCGATCTCGTCATTTTTGATTGCGACGGCGTCTTGGTCGACAGCGAGGTGATCTCCTGTCAGGCCCACGCCGACGTACTCAGCCAATGCGGCTATCCGATCACGGCCGATCAGGTGTTCGATCGCTTCCTGGGCCGTTCCGCCAAGCAAGCGCGCCTGGAAATCGAGGCCGAATTGGGGCGCAGCCTGCCGGACAACTTCAACGTGCTGCTGCAGGAGCGGCTGTTCGGCGCGTTCGAGGCCGACCTTCGGGCCATCGAAGGGATCGCGCACGCGCTCGATGCGCTCGATGTGCCGGCCTGCGTCGCTTCCTCCGGTTCGCACCAGCGCATGCGGGTCAGCCTGGGCGCCACGCGCCTCTATGACCGCTTTGCACCGCATATCTTCTCCTCCTCGCAGGTCCAGAACGGCAAGCCCGCTCCCGACCTGTTCCTGTTCGCGGCCGCACAAATGCGGGCCGCCCCTGGCCGCTGCCTCGTCGTCGAAGACAGCGTAGCGGGCGTGACCGGCGCGGTGGCCGCCGGGATGACCGTGTTCGGGTTCTACGGCGGCAGCCATTGCCGGCCCGACCATGGCGCGACCCTGCAGGCGGCGGGCGCGCACTTGACCTTTGACGATATGGCGAAATTGCCGGCCTTGCTCGGCCAATTGGGCGCCAAAAACGCCCCGATCGCTGGATTTTCAGCCGGTTAGACTATATCTGAGGCCGCATCGGGTTTGGCGCCGGATAGGTGCCGTATTCACCGCGAATCAGGATCCAACCAAGCGGGATTTATGACGCCGCCGCGCAAGCTGCATATCAAGTCCTATGGCTGCCAGATGAACGTCTACGATGCCCAGCGCATGGTGGATACGCTTCAGCCTGAGGGCTTTGTCGAGACCGCAAGCGCTGAGGACGCCGATCTGGTGATCCTCAACACCTGCCACATCCGCGAGAAGGCGTCCGAGAAGGTCTATTCGGAACTCGGCCGGCTGCGGCTGGCCAAGGACGAGGCGGCGCGGGGCGGCCGCACCATGCGGATCGCGGTAGCCGGATGCGTGGCCCAGGCCGAAGGCGAGGAGATCGTTGCGCGTGCGCCGGTCGTCGACATCGTGGTCGGCCCACAGAGCTACCACCACCTGCCCGATCTCCTGAAGCGTGCCGGCGGCGGGGAACGCGCCATCGCCACTGAATTTCCCGCCGACGACAAGTTCGGCTACCTCGCCAAGCCCAAGCCCGAGACCATCCGCGCGCGCGGCGTCTCGGCTTTCGTGACGGTGCAGGAGGGCTGCGACAAGTTCTGCACCTTCTGTGTGGTGCCCTATACGCGCGGCAGCGAAATGTCGCGCCCGGTCGGCAGGATCGTCGACGAGATCAGAGACCTCACCGAGAACGGGGTGCGCGAGATCACCCTGATCGGGCAGAACGTGAATGCCTATCATGGCGAGGGCCCTGACGGGCGGAGTTGGACGCTCGGCCGGCTGTTGTACCGGCTTGCCGAGATTCCGGGGCTCGCACGGATCCGCTATTCCACGAGCCACCCGAACGACGTCGACGACAGCCTGATTGCCGCGCATCGCGACCTGCCGGCTTTGATGCCCTTCATCCATCTGCCGGTGCAATCCGGCTCGGACCGGATCTTGGCGGCGATGAGCCGCAAACACCGGGCGATCGATTATCACAAAGTCATCGACCGGTTCCGGGCGGCGCGCCAAGATATTGCATTTTCATCGGATTTCATCGTCGGTTTCCCGGGCGAGACCGAGGAAGATTTTCGCGCCACTCTCGCGCTTGTCGCACAAATCGGCTACGCTGCGGCGTATTCCTTCAAATATTCGCCGCGACCGGGCACGCCGGCGGCGGAGATTCGGGAGACGGTGTCTTTAAGCGAGATGGACGCGCGATTGGAGCGACTCCAGGCCTTGATCGACAGCCAGCAATCGGCCTTCAACAAGGCCGCGATCGGTACGGTTGTCGATGTGCTGTTTGAGCGGCCAGCGCGCAATCCCGGACAGATCGTCGGCCGCACCGCCTATCTGCAGCCCGCACACGTGATGGCCTCACCTGACATCATTGGGCAGGTACTGCCGATCAGAATCGACAGCCTGGAGCGCTACAGCCTGCTCGGTGAGCTCACAAGCCCGGCCGCGCCGCAGAACACGCAGGCTGCGGCATCCCCCGTCATCATCGGAGCCTGACCCCTTGCCCAAGAGCGCATCGGATTCCTCCTCGCTCGCTCCAAGCCGCAAGTTCGATCGCAACATGTCCATTCCACCCGAGGCACAGGTCGTCATCGATTTTGACGACAATCGCGCAGCTTCCGCGCTGGTCGGCCCCTACGGCCAGAATCTCGCTCTGATCGAGCGGAGGCTGGGAGTCGTGGTGGATTCCCGCGGCAACCACATCACCATCGGCGGCTCGCGTGATGGCTGCGATGCGGCACGGCGCGTGCTGGAATCGCTCTACGCCCAGGCGGTGCAGGGTCATGATCTCGGACAGGGCGATGTCGATGGTGCGATCCGCGCCGTGGTCGCGCAAGGCTCGCTGTTCGAGTTCGACGCCAAGGGCGCGAAGTCCGGCTTCGAGAGCATCAATTTGCGCAAGCGGCCGGTACGGGCGCGCACCGCCGCGCAGGATTCCTACATCCGCGCCTTGAAGCGCCATGAGCTCGTGTTCGGCGTTGGACCTGCCGGCACCGGCAAGACCTGGCTCGCGGTTGCGCATGCCGCACAGCTGTTCGAGCGCAAGGAGGTCGATCGCATCATCCTGTCGCGCCCGGCGGTGGAAGCCGGCGAACGGCTCGGCTTCCTGCCCGGTGATCTGCGCGAGAAGGTCGATCCCTACCTGCGGCCGATCTATGACGCGCTCTACGACCTGATGGATGCGCGGATCGTCGAGCGGGCGCTCCAAGCCGGCGAGATCGAGATCGCCCCGCTCGCCTTCATGCGCGGGCGCACGCTGACCAATGCCGCCATCATTCTGGACGAGGCGCAGAACACCACGTCCATGCAGATGAAGATGTTCCTAACCCGGCTCGGCGAGAACAGCCGGATGATCATCACCGGCGATCCGTCGCAGGTCGACCTGCCGAACGGGCAGACATCGGGCCTTGCGGAAGCCGCGCGGCTGCTGGACGGCGTCGACGGCATTGCACAGGTGAAATTCACCGGCGAAGACGTCATTCGCCATGAGCTGGTGGCGCGCATCGTCGCCGCCTATGAGGGCGCCAAGGAGCGCTGACGCGGGAGCAAGGATGCCAAGCGCACGTCATCAAATCAGCGTCCGCTTCGCACAGACCCAAAGCCGAGATGCCACAAAGTATTCTTCCAACGACCGAGGTCATCGTCGCCGCCGATTGCTGGCAAGAGCAGCCAGAGGCCGAAGCCGTCATCCAGCGCGCGATCGTCGCCGCGGCTGAGACGGTCGACGCCGATGTCGGCGAAGCTGAGATTGCGGTGATGCTGACCGACGACGCCGGCATTCGCACCTTGAACAGCAATTGGCGCGGCATCGACAAGCCCACCAATGTGCTCTCTTTCCCCGCGCTGCAGCCGACGGGTCCGCGCGACGAGGACGATGCGCCGCGCATGCTCGGCGACATCGCGATCGCCTATGAGACGATGCGGCGCGAGGCGGACGAGGAGCAAAAGCCATTCGATCATCACTTGAGTCATCTCACAGTGCACGGCTTCCTGCATCTGATCGGCTACGACCACGAAACCGATGAAGAAGCCCAGGAGATGGAAACGCTCGAGCGGGAGATCCTGGCGCAGCTGGGGATTCCCGATCCCTACGCGGATCGGGAGCGGATGAATTGACGATGACGGATTCAGAGCCAATTCACGACAATCCGCGCAATACGCGCAATTTGCCGGCCGTCGTGCCGCAGGGCGAAGCCGGACGTTCGCCGAGCGACAACTGGCTGTTGCGCGCGATCCGCAGTCTGTTCGGCTGGAAGGCCGGAAATTCGGTGCGCGACGACCTTCAGGTCGTGCTCGACGCATCCACGCCGGACGATATCGGCTTCTCCGCCGTCGAGCGCACCCTGCTGCGCAACATCCTCGATCTCCATGAGCGCCGCATCGCCGACGTGATGGTGCACCGGGCCGACATCGTGGCGGTCAAGCGCGACATCCCGCTTGGCGAACTGATGAGCCTGTTCGAGAGCGCCGCGCACTCACGTCTCGTCGTCTACAACGACACGCTCGACGACCCCGAAGGCATGGTCCACATTCGCGACCTGCTCGCGTTCATGACGGCGCAGGCGCGCGTGCCCGAGGCGGTCAAGGCCAAGCGCAAGAAGCCGCTGCCGGCCGGCCTTGACCTGCGACTGGTCGATCTCGCGATGCCGCTGGCGGACGCCAACATCATCCGCAAGCTGCTCTATGTGCCGCCTTCGATGCGGGCGATCGACCTGCTTGCGCAGATGCAGGCTTCGCGCATTCACCTCGCGCTCGTCGTCGATGAATATGGCGGCACCGATGGCCTGGTCTCGATCGAGGACATCGTCGAACAGATCGTCGGCGAGATCGACGACGAGCATGATAGCGATCAGCCGCCGGCCATCGTCCGCCAGCCGGACAACTCCTTCATTGCCGACGCGCGCGCCAGCCTCGACGACGTCCGCTCCGTGATCGGGGAGGACTTTGTCACCGGAGAGGCCGGCGAGGGAGTCGAGACACTCGGCGGCTATCTCGTGAACCATGTCGGCCGGCTGCCGGTCCGTGGCGAATTGATTTCCGGACCGGGCAATTTCGAGGTCGAGGTGCTGGATGCCGATCCGCGGCGCGTCAAGCGCCTGCGCATTGCTCCGCGCAAGGACCGGCCCGCACCGCGCAGCCAGCGCGAGAGCCGGCGGCGCGAAGCGGCGCCGGACGCAGACCTTCCTGCTGAACCTGCGCAACCGCCGGATGCGGGGCAGGTACCGAACAACGACAGCAGCAGCCCGCAAGCCGGCGACGGAGCAGGCTCGCAGTGACGATGCTTTCAACGTTGCGCGGGCTTGCGCTTGGAATCATTCTGTCCTGGGGTTGGAAGCGCGCAGGCATCGCGCTCGCGGCCGGCGCGCTCTCGGCGCTCGCGATGGCGCCGTTCAATGCCTGGCCGGTGCTGTTCGTCACCTTCCCGGTGATGGTCTGGCTGACCGACGGCGCGGGCGCTGGGCGGTTCAAGGGCGTTCCGGCGGCGGCGCTGACCGGCTTCTGGTTCGGTCTCGGCTATTTCGTGCCGGGCCTTTACTGGATCGGCTACGCCTTCTTGGTCGACGCCCAGACCTTCGCCTGGCTGATGCCCTTCGCCGTGCTCGGGCTTCCCGCTTATCTCGCGCTGTTCCCGGCGCTGGGCTTTGCCGCGGCGCGGCTGGTCTGGACGCGGGGCCCCACCCGCATCCTCGCGCTCGCGGTCGGCCTGACCGCGAGCGAATGGCTGCGCGGCCACGCGCTGACCGGCTTCCCCTGGAATGCATTCGGCTACGCGTTGGCCGAGCCGCTGGCCTTGGCCCAGTCGGCCGCACTGATCGGGCTCTGGGGCATGACGCTTGTTGCGGTCGCGATCTTTGCGAGCCCCGCAGTGCTGATCGATCGCACCGCACGTAAGCGTGTCCCCTGGCATATCCCCCTCGCCGCCCTCGCCGTTCTGGCCACCATGGGGATCTTCGGCGCCGTCCGCCTATCCCTGCACCCCACGACCTTTGCGAGCAACGTCAAGCTCCGGATCATGCAGCCGAACCTGCAGCAGGACGTCAAATTCAACTATTCGGCCAAAGCGGAGGTGATGCGCAAATACCTGGCCCTGTCGGATCGCGCGTCCGGACCTCTCGCCACGGGCGTCCGCGACACCAATATCCTGATATGGCCGGAATCAGCCTTTCCGTTCTTCCTGACCCGCGAGGCAGATGCGATGGCGCAGATCGCCGATCTGTTGCCGCCGGGCACCGCGCTGATAACCGGTTCCGTACGTGCACCAGACATGCCACCAAATGCACGAATAACGCGCGCCTATAATTCGATCTACGTGATCGACCATGAGGGCAGCGTTGTATCGCTCTACGACAAACTGCATCTGGTGCCATTCGGCGAGTATCTGCCGCTCCAGAACTTGCTGGAACGGCTGGGTCTCGAACAATTAACCAAGGTGCAGGGCGGCTTCATTCCGGGGACCGTGCGGCGCAACCTCGATGTGCCGCATGCCCCGCGCGCGCTGCCGCTGATCTGCTATGAAGCGATCTTTCCCAATGAAATAGCTAGCGAATCGAATGATCGCGCCGGCTGGATGGTCAATCTGACGAATGACGGCTGGTTCGGAATTTCGACCGGCCCCTATCAGCATCTGCAGCAGGCAAGGTGGCGCGCCATCGAGCAAGGCTTGCCGCTGGTTCGCGCGGCCAATACGGGAATTTCCGCCGTCATCGATCCATTAGGACGCGTGATCGCGCGATTAGATCTCGGGATCGAAGGCATTCTCGATTCCGCACTGCCCGCGCCCATTCCGCCAACACCTTACGCGCGCAGCGGCGATCTCGCCTTCGTGATCCTGTGCGCCCTGTCCCTCATGGTCGTGATCCGCCGAAGCGTTGCACAAAAGCTTCCATGAACGCAGCTATCGGTGTTTCTCGTCACGTCCGTAAGAATTTTTTTTGACAAGCAAAACTCCAAGTGTTGACAGATTGCCGCTGCAATTCGCATTCTCGCGCGGCAGTACGATCCCGTTCAATTCGCTGCTCACCCCGCATCGTGATTAGGACTCTGAGCAGAGTTTGACGGTATTTGCGCCTGAGGCATACTGCGGTCGCCTCATTCCCCGGGCCTCATTCAAGGAGTTGAGAGATGTCGACGAAAGCGCCCAACCCTGTTGACAAACATGTCGGCAGCCGGGTGCGGATGCGCCGTATCATGTTGGGCATGAGCCAGGAAAAGCTCGGTGAGGCTCTCGGCCTCACGTTCCAGCAGATACAGAAATACGAAAAGGGCACGAACCGGGTTGGTGCGAGCCGGATTCAGCAGATTTCCGAGGTCCTGCAGATCCCGGTGTCGTTCTTATTCGAAGGAGTTCCAACTGGCGGGACTAACGGAGAAGCCTTTGGCGAAGGTGCTTCGCCGGCCTACGTGTCCGACTTTCTTGCGACTTCCGAAGGCCTGGCCCTGACCCGCGCATTTACGCGGATCAACGATTCCAAGCTTCGCCGCAGCATTGTCGACCTCGTCGAGCAGATTGCCGACCGCGAAGCGCCCGAAGAGCGCTAGGTGTGATCAGTTAGCCCGGCTCCATATCGCCGGGCGACCCGCCCGAAGAGGCCAATAGACAAACTGCATGGAAATGATTAGAGCGCGATGGCTCCCACCGGGACATGCTATCGCGCTCTATTTGTTTTCGCGGGCATGCCTTGGCCGGCGATCCGGCGCCCGCGGCGGTTGTCGCGCCGGAATGCTGAGCTCTGCAGCCGATCTTGCGAAAGCGCACTTGAGGCGAGCGGGGCAGCACTTGATGGGCGAGCGGGGCAGCACTTGATGAAGGTGACGAACCAATAACCATGACTGCGATTAGCCATCCCTTCGATAGCAGCATCATCCTCGCCGGCATCCGACGCTGGGTCGAGATCGAAACGCCGACCGATGCACCTGAACAAGTCAACCGTTTGGCCACGCTGGTTGCCGAGGGCTATCGCGACCTCCCCGTCGAGATCGAGCGGGTCGCCGGCCGGGATGGCTGCGGCGACCATCTGCTGGCGCGCTCGTCATGGGGCCAGGATGCACCGGGCATCCTGGTGCTCAGCCATCTCGACACCGTTCATCCGCTTGGCTTCATCGAACGGCTGCCCTTCAAGGTGGAGGGGGACTGCGCCTATGGTCCCGGCATTTATGACATGAAGGGCGGGGCCTATCTCGCCTACTATGCGTTTCGTCAGCTTTGCCTGAGCGGCGAACGCGCGCCGCTGGGCATTACGCAATTGTTTGTTTCCGACGAGGAAATCGGCAGCCCGACCTCACGGGCGCTGATCGAGGCGGAAGGTCGTAAGGCGAAATATGTACTGGTGACGGAACCCGCCCGCGACGGCGGCAAGATCGTGACCGGGCGCAAGGGCGTGGCCCGTTTCGACATCTCGATCACCGGCGTGCCGGCCCATGCCGGCACCCGACCCGAGGACGGCCGCAGCGCGATCCGCGAGCTCGCCAATGTGATCCACGCATTGGAGGCGCTGAACGATCCCAAGCGGGGAGTCACGGTCAATGTCGGCGTCGTCCGTGGCGGCACCCGGCCGAACGTGATCCCGGAGATTGCCTATGCCGAGGTGGATGCCCGTCTCCCGACGCTGACCGACGCCGACGAAATCCTGGCCAAGATCCTGAACTTGAAGTCGCGCACCGAGGGCGTAACGGTCGAGGTGAAAGGCGAACTGAATCGTCCTCCTTACGAAAAGAGCAATGCCGGCGCGGCCCTGTTCGAGCACGCGCGGACGCTGGCGGACGAGATCGGTTTCGACCTCGTCGGCACCTCCACCGGTGGCGGCTCCGACGGCAATTTCACGGCGCCGTTCACGGCAACGCTCGACGGCCTCGGCGTCGACGGCAAGGGCGCACATACGCACTACGAACAGATGTATATCTCTTCGATCGAGCCGCGGACGCGGCTGTTGCACCGCCTGTATCAGACGCTGCGATGAAGGATGCCGTCCACATGCCGGACGCTGAGGGCCAAGGTGACGACGCGACATCGCATCGGCAAGGCTCGTTCTTCGGGCGCCGCAAAGGCCATCGGCTGCGGGCGCATCAGGCCGACCTGATCGAGCACCTGCTGCCGCATCTGGCACTCGATCTCGCACATCCGGCCGCCTCCGTCCTCGACCTGTTTGATCCTCCGGCCAAGGAGCTCAGGCTCGAGATCGGCTTTGGCGGCGGTGAGCATCTGGTTGCCGAGGCGCTCAGCTATCCGGAGACCGGTTTCATCGGCTGCGAGCCCTATGTCAACGGCATGGCCAAGATCCTGGCGCAGATCGAGGCTCATCATGTCCGCAACATCCGCTTGTTGGCCGGCGATGCCGCCGAGTTGCTGGCGTGGCTGCCGGCCGGATCGCTCGCCCGGATCGACCTGATCCATCCGGATCCCTGGCCGAAACGGCGACACTGGAAACGGCGGTTCGTGCAGGATGCGACGATCGCGGCAATGGCGCGAGCGCTCCGGCCGGGCGGCGAATTCCGCTTCGTCAGCGACATCGACGATTACTGCGCCTGGACGCTGTGGCATCTGTTGCGCGCGCCGCAGTTCGAGTGGACGGCCGAGCGCGCCGACGACTGGCGCCAGCCCTGGCCCGGCTACACCATGACCCGCTACGGTCAGAAGGCCACGCGTGAGGGCCGCGTCGCCAACTATCTGCGCTTCCGCAGAAAGTAACAGCGGCGCGGAGACGGCGGCGCGGCGGGAAGTCCCCGTCGCGATGGTTGCCAGCTCGTTACTGGGCGGTCCAGCTAATGCCTGGTCTTCCAGAACGTCACGACGCGCTCGGCCGTGGATGGCACGAGCCGTGCGTAGTTCACGCGAGCGGCTTCGATATCGGCCTGCGCAGGAATCCGCTTCGGTCCAAGCCGCAGCGTCATCAACGCGTGTACGGTTGCCCATTCCAGCCCGATGGTGCGACCGATGATCAGAAGTGGATCGTGACGGTCGCCCGACATCAGCCGGTCGAGGATCACGATCTTCAAACCCGACATCGCTGCCAGCGCGGCGACGGTCTCCTCATATTGATAGCTTCGCGCAAAGCTGAGCAGCGCGCTTTCGTTGAGGCCGCCGGACTCATAGAGCGCCAGAACGGTGCGCTGAGCCGGGACGAAATTCCGGGAGCTCGGGACCGATCCTGTCGTGCCATTGAGGTCCGCAACTGCCTCCTGGATCTTGGCCTGGCGCTCCGGCTTGACGACGTCAAACAGCCGTCGCCTGACCACTTCGAGAGACCCAGCAACGAGCGTCTTGAAACGAGCGTCTTGAGATGCGCGTCCGACAGATCGTGACGTTTGCCCACGGTCAGCGTCAGCACGCCGTCGAAGCTCGCCCGGCTGACCAGCTCGGAATAGCCGAATTCTGAAAACCGTGCGCCGCCATTGCCCGCGGCGCGGCGGACGACGTCGCGGTCACCGCGACAGACCAGGATATCCGTGACATCGGCCGAGAGCGTCGGCCGTTCCGACATTGCCAGGAGATGGTCCTGCCCCTGGTCGCGCGCGATCTCGATCAGGCAGGTTTCGTCGAGCACCGGGGAACGCCGCAAGAGCGGCCCCGCCACCATGATCTCGTCCTCGCGCGCGAGCTGGCGGACAAGAATCCGCGGCGCCCGGTCGAGCCGTGACAGCCGCTCGGCGAGATCGATCCGCGCAATCACATCCGTGTGCGGAACCAGCGCGATCAAAAGCCCGTCAAACAGGTTGATGTGTTCGGGACGAAGCTTGGCGGCATCTTCGAAGAACAAGTCCGCGATGCGGCGGGCAGCCTCGGATCGGCGCCCGCGATCACCCCGCCTGATGATCTGATCGACCCCGGGGATCAGCGAAATGGCGATGGTCATAGCAAGGACTCGATACGCAACACAATGGAGACCTACGGGAAGGGGGTCTCCGCCAGATGACCCGAAAATTCCGTGGAGTTTAACGGGTCTTGGTGAATCAACGGTTAGGTGCTCAGCCACCTCGTCGCGGGAGATGGCGTTCCGAATCGAGGCCAAAATCTCTCGGACCTGGCTTCCCGGCCCTTGCCGGATCGCACCAGAACCGCTATATCTACTGCAACTTACAGTTTCTCATATACGATCGCGTAGTGAGAGTGGGCCCTCCGGGACCCGCTCTTTTTTATTACCTGAACTCGCCGGCGGCCGAATCCGCAGCCGGGCTCGGGGAACGCGATCGGACGAGTTCCAAAAGCCCAAAGAGCCGGGACTGCAACTCACCGCATTGACAAGACCCCATCTGATCGACGCCTGACAATGACCGAGCCCACGTTAGACCCTGTCGACACCGACCTCTTGACCGAGCCTCGTCTCGTTGTCGAGCCGGGCGTGGCCGCGCGGGTGGCCGCGGTCGCGGCGCCGGTGCTGCAGGGCATGGGATATCGGCTGGTACGCATCCGGATTTCCGGCGAGGCCGGCTGCACGGTGCAGGTCATGGCGGAACGCCCGGACGGCACGATGCAGATCGAGGACTGTGAAGCAGTGTCGCGGGCACTGTCGCCGGTGCTCGACATCGCCGACCCAATCGAACGCGCCTATCGGCTGGAGATTTCCTCGCCCGGCATCGACCGACCGCTGGTGCGCCGCTCCGATTTCGTCCGTTACACCGGCCATCTGGTCAAGATCGAGATGGCTGTCGCGCATCAGAACCGCAAGCGGTTCCGCGGCATCCTGGCCGGCGTCGAGGGCGAGGCCGTGCGGGTGACCCGGGACGACGTGCCGAAGGATCAGGAGCCGGATGTGCTGCTGCCGATGGGCGACATCGGCGACGCCAAGCTGGTGCTGACCGACGAATTGATCGCGGAGTCGATGCGTCGCGGCAAGGCTGCCGAACGGGAGCTGAAGCGCGACCTCGGTCTCGCCCCACCCCTCGCGCCGCATGCCAAGCCGGCCGGCAAGGCCAAGGGTCCGAGCCAGCGTACAGACAAGAAACCGGCAAAGAAGCCTTTGCCGCAAAATACCAAGCAACATCGCCTCGCCGCGCAACGCGCGCGCAGGGGCGAGATCGATCCTGATTAGAGGAGACTGAGCCATGGCCGTCAGCGCCAACAGGTTGGAACTGCTGCAGATCGCCGACGCAGTCGCGCGCGAAAAGTCGATCGACCGTGGCATCGTGATCGCGGCGATGGAAGACGCGATCGCAAAGGCGGCCCGCGCCCGTTACGGCAGCGAGACCGACGTGCATGCCGAGATCGACCCCAAGCGCGGCGAACTGCGCCTGTCGCGCCACATGCTGGTGGTCGACAAGGTCGAGAACGCTTCGAACCAGATTTCTCTGGAGGATGCGCGGCGCGCCAATCCGGGCGCGCAGATCGGCGACACCATCGCCGACACGCTGCCGCCGCTGGAATATGGCCGCATCGCCGCGCAATCGGCCAAGCAGGTGATCGTGCAGAAGGTGCGCGAGGCCGAGCGCGACCGGCAGTATCAGGAATTCAAGGACCGCATCGGCGACATCGTCAACGGCGTCGTCAAGCGCGTCGAATATGGCAGCGTGATCCTCGACCTCGGTCGTGGCGAAGCCATCATCCGCCGCGACGAAATGCTGCCGCGCGAGGTCTTCCGCAACGGCGACCGCGTCCGCGCCTATGTCTTCGACGTCCGCCGCGAGACCCGCGGCCCGCAGATCTTCCTGTCGCGGACCCATCCGCAGTTCATGGCGAAGCTGTTCGCGCAGGAGGTGCCGGAGATCTATGACGGCATCGTCGAAATCAAGGCGGTGGCCCGCGATCCGGGCTCGCGCGCCAAGATCGGCGTGGTGTCCCGCGATTCCTCGGTCGATCCGGTCGGCGCCTGCGTCGGCATGCGCGGCTCGCGCGTGCAGGCCGTGGTGAACGAGCTGCAGGGCGAGAAGATCGACATCATCCCGTGGTCGCCGGACATCGCGACCTTCGTGGTCAACGCGCTGGCCCCTGCCGAGGTCAGCAAGGTCGTGATCGATGAAGACCGGGAGCGTATCGAGGTCGTGGTTCCCGACACCAACAACCAGCTGTCGCTGGCGATCGGCCGCCGCGGCCAGAACGTCCGCTTGGCCTCGCAGCTGACCGGCTGGGACATCGACATCCTGACCGAGCAGGAAGAATCGGAGCGCCGTCAGGCCGATTTCGAGAACTCCACCCGCGTCTTCATGGAATCGCTGAATGTCGACGAGGTGGTCGGCCAGCTGCTGGCGTCCGAGGGCTTCACCTCGGTCGAGGAATTGGCACTGGTCGATCTGAAGGATCTGGCCGGCATCGAGGGCTTCGATGAGGAAACCGCGACCGAGCTGCAGACCCGGGCGCGCGAGTTCCTGGAGCAGCAGGAGGCTGAGCTCGAGGCCAAGCGCAAGGAGCTCGGCGTCGAGGACGCCTTGAAGACCGTTCCCGGCGTCACCTCCAAGATGCTGGTCAAGTTCGGCGAGAACGACATCAAGACGGTCGAGGATCTCGCCGGCTGCGCCACCGACGACCTGGTCGGCTGGACCGAGCGCAAGGACGGCGGCGAGCAGACCAAATATCCCGGCATCCTCGATGGCATCGATATTTCCCGCGACGACGCCGAGGAGATGGTCATGCAGGCCCGCGTCAAGGCCGGCTGGATCAGCGAGGCCGATCTGGCCAAGAAGCCCGAGGAGCAAGAGGCCTCCGAAGACCAGCCAGCAGCCTGACCCGATGGACGCGCTGATGACACCCGCCATGAACTCGCGCAGCTGAGATGAGGAGCCGCCCGACCGCATGCTCGCCCTGGCTGACCCCGAGCTCGACAATGGACCGCGGACCGACAAGTCCGCGACCATGCGGACCTGCGCGGTCAGTCGCGAGGTGCGGCCGATCAGCGAGCTGATCCGTTTCGTCGTCGCGCCCTCTGGCGAGGTCATACCTGATATCAAGCGCAAGCTCCCCGGCCGCGGGCTATGGATTTCAGCCTCGCGACAGACCGTTGCGGAAGCGGTGCGCCGTCACCATTTCAGCCGGGGCTTCAAGCGGGATGTTCGGGTCAACCCGGCCCTTGCCGAGGAGACCGACGCCTTGCTGGCGCGCAGCGCCATCGACGCGCTCGGGATCGCGGCCAAGGCGGGGCAGGTCGTTTCCGGTTTTGCCAAGGTCGAGGCGGCACTCTCACAGCGGCAAGCGCGGACAGGCCTTGCCGCGCTGATCCATGCCAGCGACGGTGCACCGGACGGAATCCGCAAGCTCGACGCGCTCGCGCGGCCAAATGCCGGGGATCCAGGGCAAGCCCCGACATTTCCAATCATCAGCTGCCTCACATCGGCAGAATTGGATTTGGCACTAGGGCGGTCAAATGTGATACATGCTGCCGTGCTCGCGGGCCCGGCGAGCAGGACATTCCTGTCGCGCAGCCAGACACTGGTCCGATACCGGTCGGCCGACGCTGACAAGACTGCCGGAACCGCGGCCGGGAATTCGAAGATCTAGCGACGATTTGCACGAATGGGACGGTGCGGCTTCCCGCACGAAAATAACGAGATTAGGACGACTGAATGGCCGACAACAATACTCCGGGCGACAAGAAACTGAGTGTCCCGAGCAAGACCTTGACGCTGAAGCCGCGCGTCGAGACCGGCACGGTGCGCCAGAGCTTCCCACACGGCCGGAGCAAGCAGGTGGTGGTCGAGAAGCGCGGCAAGCGCCGGATGGGCGATGGACCCGAGGCGCCGCACGCGCCGGAGCCGGTCGTCGCCAAGGCATCGCCGCCGCCGCCAAGCCCACGGCCTTCTGGCCCGCGGCAATCGGGTCCGGCGCAGCGCGGCGGATCCGGCGTGGTCCTGCGCACGCTGACCGAGGACGAGCGCTCCGCGCGCGCCAGCGCGCTGGCCGACGCTCGCCAGCGCGACGTCGAGGAGCGCCGTCAAGCCGAGGAAGAGGCACGGCGTCGCGCCGAGCGTGAGGCCGCCGAACGCGCTGAGCGCGAAGCTGCCGAAGCGCGCCGCAAGGCTGAGGAAGAACGCCACCGCCAGGAAGAGGAAGCCAAGCGCAAGGCCGAGCAAGAGGCCAAGAAGCGATTTGGCGAAGGCGAAGCGCGCCCACAACAGGCTGCTGCGGCCGCAGCACCGCAGCCGGCCGCGACAGCGCCGGCCCGGCCAACGCCCGCGCCTGGCCGCCCGATCGGCGCCCCCGGCAGTCGGCCACCACAAATCGGTTCCGGTTCGCGCCCCGCCGGCGCACAGCCCGCGGGCGCGCGCACGGCTGCCAGCGCCAGGCCCGCCGGCGGTCCGCTCGGCCGCACGCCTCCCGGCGTCGCCGCCGGGCCGGACGAGGATGAGGGTCCGCGCCAGATCCGCCGTGGTCCGGGCGGCGCCGCACGCCCGGTCATGGCGCCGAAGACCACGCACAAGCCCGCGCCCCAAAAGCAGCGCGGCCGCCTGACCGTGGTCACGGCGCTGACGGCCGACGATGTCCGCGAGCGCTCGATCGCCTCGTTCCGCCGCCGGACCCAGCGCCTGAAGGGCCATGCCGCCAACGAGTCGAAGGAGAAGCTGGTCCGCGAGGTGACGATCCCGGAAGCGATCACGATCCAGGAACTGGCGAACCGCATGTCGGAGCGCGCGGTCGACGTCATCCGCCTGCTGATGCGGCAGGGCGCGATGCACAAGATCACCGACGTGATCGATGCCGACACCGCGCAGCTGATCGCCGAGGAGCTCGGCCACAGCGTGAAGCGCGTGGCCGCCTCCGACGTCGAAGAAGGCCTGTTCGATGTAGTCGACGATTCCACCGACACCGAGCCGCGTTCGCCGGTCGTGACCGTGATGGGCCATGTCGACCACGGCAAGACCTCGCTGCTCGACGCGCTGCGCCACGCCAATGTGGTCTCCGGCGAAGCCGGCGGCATCACCCAGCACATCGGCGCCTATCAGGTGACCGCGCCGGATTCCGGCAAGAAGATCACCTTCATCGATACGCCCGGCCACGCCGCGTTCACCGCGATGCGCGCCCGCGGCGCCAAGGTCACCGACATCGTGGTGCTGGTGGTCGCGGCCGATGACGGCGTGATGCCGCAGACGATCGAGGCGATCAACCACGCCAAGGCGGCGAAGGTGCCGATGATCGTCGCGATCAACAAGATCGACAAGCCCGATGCACGGCCTGAACGGGTCCGCACCGAGCTGCTGCAGCACGAGGTGCAGGTCGAGTCGTTGGGCGGCGATGTCGTCGACGTCGAGGTATCCGCCAAGAACAAGACCAATCTCGATCGTCTCCTGGAGATGATCGCGCTGCAGGCCGAAATTCTCGACCTGAAGACCAACTCGCACCGTCCGGCCGAAGGCACCGTGATCGAAGCCAAGCTCGATCGCGGCCGCGGTCCGGTGGCGACCGTGCTGGTGCAGCGCGGCACCCTGCGTGTCGGCGACATCATCGTCGCCGGCGCCGAGATGGGCCGCGTGCGCGCGCTGATTTCTGACCAGGGCGAGACGCTGACCGAAGCCGGCCCCTCGGTGCCGGTCGAAGTGCTCGGCTTCAACGGTCCGCCGGAGGCCGGCGATCGTCTCGCGGTGGTCGAGAACGAAGCCCGCGCCCGCCAGGTCACCAGCTATCGTGCGCACCAGAAGCGCGAGAATGCCGCAGCCAACATTTCCGGCATGCGCGGCTCGCTCGAGCAGATGATGTCGCAGTTGAAGACGGCTGGCCGCAAGGAATTCCCGCTCGTCATCAAGGCCGACGTGCAGGGCTCGCTCGAAGCGATCCTGGGTTCGCTGGAGAAGCTCGGCACCGAGGAGGTCGCCGCCCGCATCCTGCACGCCGGCGTCGGCGGCATCAGCGAGTCCGACGTGACGCTCGCGGAAGGCTTCAACGCCGCGATCATCGGCTTCTCCGTCCGCGCCAACAAGGAGGCGGCCGCCGCCGCCAAGCGCAACGGCATCGAGATCCGCTACTACAACATCATCTACGACCTCGTGGATGACGTGAAGAAGGCGATGAGCGGTCTCTTGGCACCCACGCTTCGAGAAACCATGCTCGGCAACGCGCAGATCCTGGAGGTGTTCAACATCTCCAAGGTCGGCAAGGTCGCGGGCTGCCGGGTCACCGACGGCACCGTGGAGCGCGGCGCCAATGTCCGCCTGATCCGCGACAACGTCGTGGTTCACGAGGGCAAGCTGTCGACGCTGAAGCGCTTCAAGGACGAAGTGAAGGAAGTGCAGGCCGGCCAGGAATGCGGCATGGCCTTCGAGAACTACGGCGACATGCGTGTCGGCGACGTGATCGAGTGTTACCGCGTGGAGACGATCCAGCGCTCGCTGTAAGTCCAAATCTTACGTGCGTTGGAACGAAGCGAGGAGCGTCCCGCATGTGGCGGGGCGCTCGCCGCCTTTGAACTCACGAGAGCGCCGAAGCTCGGTGTTTCCTTTGAGGATTCGCCGGGGTCTTTTGAACTCCCGAGAGTGTCGTTGAACTCAACAGAATGACCGCAATCGCCGCGTAGCGCGCAGGCGATCACTATTGGATTTGAAAAATGCCTCGCCATCATCAGAAGGGAAGCGCAGCTCCCGGCGGATCGCAGCGTCAGCTGCGCGTGGCCGAAACCGTGCGCCACGCTGTCGCCGAGATTCTTTCCCACGGTAGCGCCCATGATCCGGACCTCGAGGGACACATCATCACGGTGCCCGAAGTCCGCATGTCGCCTGACCTGAAGCTTGCAACCATTTACGTGATGCCTCTCGGCGGACGCGACACCGAGATCGTGCTCGCGGCGCTGGAGCGCAACAAGAAAACTTTGCGCGGAGAGATCGCGCGTCGCGTTAACCTGAAATTTGCACCTGACATCCGCTTCCGCGTCGACGAACGATTCGATGAAGCGGAACGGATCGAGAAATTACTAAGAACACCTGCGGTGCAAAGAGACCTTCATTCGGATTCGGAAGAGAACTGATGAATATCCCCCCCGAAACCGGCGCCGTGCTGGCGCCAGACGCCGAAGCCACCGAACTCCGAGGCGATAAATCGGCCGGCGGACGCACGCAGCCGCGCGACAACAATGATCCCCGCAACAAGCAGCGCCACGGCAACCAGCCGCGCCGCGATCGCCGCGACGTCCACGGCTGGGTCGTGCTCGACAAGCCGGTCGGCATGACCTCGACCCAAGCAGTCGCGGTCGTGAAGCGGCTGTTCCAGGCCAAGCGCGCGGGGCACGCCGGCACGCTGGATCCGCTCGCCTCCGGCGGTCTTCCGATCGCGCTGGGTGAAGCCACCAAGACCGTCCCCTTCGTGATGGACGGCCGCAAGCGCTATCGCTTCACCGTATGCTGGGGCGAGGAACGCGACACCGACGACACCGAGGGGCGGGCAGTCCAGACCAGCGAGGCCCGGCCTAGCGTCGAGGCGATCCGTGCCCTGCTGCCGCAGTTCACCGGGCTGATCGCCCAGGTTCCGCCGCGCTATTCGGCGATCAAGGTACAGGGCGAACGTGCCTATGATCTGGCGCGCGACGGCGAGGTCGTCGAACTGGCCCCCCGCCCGGTCGAGATCCACGAATTAACGCTTGTAGAACAACCAGATAGCTCCCATTCGGTGTTCGAGGCCGAATGCGGCAAGGGAACCTATGTCCGGGCGCTGGCCCGCGACATCGGCCGCCTCCTCGGCTGTTACGGCCATATCTGCGCGCTCCGACGGACCCTGGTCGGCCCGTTTACCGAGAACGACATGATTCCGCTGGAACAATTGGAGGCTTTATGCAATAGAGCCGCGTCCGGCGAGGGAAGCCTCGCGGACGCCCTCTTGCCCGTTGAGACCGCGCTGGACGACATCCCGGCACTGGCCGTCACTCGGGCTGATGCGGCAAGGCTCCACAGGGGCCAGGCCGTTTTGTTGCGCGGACGGGATGCGCCCAATAGCAGCGGCACAGTCTATGTCACCGTCGCAGGCCGCCTTCTGGCGCTTGCTGAAATTGGCAATGGCGAACTCATCCCCAAGCGCGTGTTCAACCTGACCGGATTGACTGCAAACCCCGGTCGCAACGAAAGAGACTGACGATGTCGATTACCGCAGAACGCAAGGCGGAAATCATCAAGACCAGCGCCACCAAGCCCGGCGATACCGGCTCCCCCGAAGTTCAGGTCGCGATCCTCTCGGAGCGCATCAACAACCTGACCGGCCATTTCAAGACCCACGGCAAGGACAATCATTCGCGCCGCGGCCTCTTGAAGCTGGTGTCGACGCGCCGTTCGCTGCTCGACTACCTGAAGAAGACCGACGAGGCGCGCTACAAGGCGCTGCTCGAGAAGCACAACATCCGCCGTTAAGGTGGTGTTAGGAATGGACGCGCGCAACGTGGCGCGCGTTTTTGCATGAGCTTGCGAGAGCCGCCGGTTCGCGGCTTTCACCCTGCGAGTTCGCGTGTTGGGGCACGATCGGTGAGACACAGCAGACGCTGTTCCGACCGATTTGCCCAGTTTGCAGTATGTCCCAGCAGCAATCCGGCCGCTGGGCCTGACGGGCAAGGTGCCCGTTGACCGGAAGGATGGACACCATCCGAAAGATAAAAACCATGGCAGGATCGCAGGGCGCTGACCGCAATCCAGCGTCCTGCCATCTTGCGCATGGTTTTTGTGTTTCTGGGGCCGTGTCCTTCGCCGACTTCATGAAAGAAGATATCAATGTTCAATAAGCATTCCGTCGAAATCGACTGGGGTGGACGCCCCCTCAAGCTTGAAACCGGCAAGATCGCGCGACAGGCCGACGGCGCCGTGGTCGCCACCTACGGCGAGACCGTGGTGCTTGCCACCGTCGTCGCAGCCAAGGCACCGCGCGAGGGCGTCGACTTCCTGCCGCTGACCGTGGACTACCAGGAGAAGGCCTATGCCGCGGGCCGCATTCCCGGCGGCTATTTCAAGCGTGAAGGCCGTCCGACCGAGAAGGAGACGCTGGTCTCCCGCCTGATCGACCGCCCGATCCGTCCGCTGTTCGTCGACGCGTGGCGCAACGAGACCCAGGTGATCATCACCACGCTGTCGCACGACATGGAGAACGATCCGGACATCCTGGCAATGGTCGCAGCCTCCGCTGCGCTGACGCTTTCCGGCGTGCCGTTCAAGGGTCCCATCGGCGCTGCCCGGGTCGGCTTCGCCAATGACGAATACATCCTGAACCCGACGCTCGACGAGATGACCGACACCCAGCTCGATCTGGTCGTCGCCGGCACCTCGGACGCGGTGCTGATGGTGGAATCGGAGGCCAAGGAGCTCAACGAGGACATCATGCTCGGCGCGGTGATGTTCGGCCACCGCCACTTCCAGCCGGTGATCAACGCGATCATCGAGCTGGCGGAGAAGGCAGCCAAGGAACCGCGCGACGTTGCGATCATCGACAACGGCGAGATCGAGAAGGAGATGCTCGGGGTCGCCGAGCAGGACCTGCGCAAGGCCTATGCGATCCCGGTCAAGCAGGAGCGCTACGCTGCCGTCGGCGCCGCCAAAGAGAAGGTGATGGCGCACTTCTTCCCGGAAGGGCAGGAGCCGAAATACGACAAGCTCCGCGTCGCCGACGTGTTCAAGGAGCTGGAAGCCAAGATCGTCCGCTGGAACATCCTCGACACCGGCCGCCGCATCGACGGTCGCGACGTCAAGACCGTCCGCAACATCGTCTGCGAGGTCGGCGTGCTGCCCCGTGCTCACGGCTCGGCGCTGTTCACCCGCGGTGAGACCCAGGCGCTGGTCGTGACCACGCTCGGCACCGGTGAGGACGAGCAGTACATCGACGCGCTGTCGGGAACGTACAAGGAGACGTTCCTGCTGCACTACAATTTCCCGCCCTACTCGGTCGGCGAGACCGGCCGTCTCGGCGGCACCAAGCGCCGCGAGATCGGCCACGGCAAGCTGGCCTGGCGCGCGATCCACCCCGTCCTGCCGCCGCACCATGAATTCCCCTACACGGTGCGCGTGGTCTCGGAGATCACCGAGTCCAACGGCTCCTCGTCGATGGCGACCGTCTGCGGCTCGTCGCTGGCGCTGATGGATGCCGGCGTGCCGCTGAAGCGGCCGACCGCAGGCATCGCCATGGGTCTGATCCTGGAAGGCAGCCGCTACGCGGTTCTTTCGGACATTCTCGGCGACGAGGACCATCTCGGCGACATGGACTTCAAGGTCGCCGGCACCGAGGGCGGCATCACCTCGCTGCAGATGGACATCAAGATCGAGGGCATCACCGAGGAGATCATGCGGGTTGCGCTGGCGCAGGCCCGCGACGGCCGCATCCACATCCTGGGTGAGATGTCCAAGGCGCTGACTGCCGCGCGTGCCGAGCTCGGCGAATACGCGCCGCGCATCGAGACCTTCAAGATCGCCACCGACAAGATCCGCGAAGTGATCGGCACCGGCGGCAAGGTGATCCGCGAGATCGTCGAGAAGACCGGCGCCAAGGTCAACATCGAGGACGACGGCACCGTGAAGGTCGCCTCCAACGACGGCGAGGCGATGAAGGCCGCGATCAAGTGGATCAAGTCGATCGCCTCCGATCCGGAGATCGGCCAGATCTACGACGGCACCGTCGTGAAGGTGATGGAATTCGGCGCCTTCGTGAACTTCTTCGGTTCGCGCGACGGCCTCGTCCACATCTCCCAGCTCGCCGACAAGCGGGTGCAGAAGACCACCGACGTCGTCAAGGAAGGCGACAAGGTCAAGGTCAAGCTGCTCGGCTTCGACGATCGCGGCAAGACCCGGCTGTCGATGAAGGCGGTCGATCAGGAGACCGGCGAGGACCTCGAGGCCAAGCAGAAGGAAGCTGCCGCCACCGAGGCGCCGCGCGAGGCCGCCGGCGAGTAACCCGCGCAGGACTTGGCTGAAGACAACGAAAGGCGGCCGTCAGGGCCGCCTTTTTTGTTAGCTCAGCTTCATCGTCGCCCTAGTTGCGATATTCAGGTACGGACAGCCATTGGCTACGCCGTCACTGCGAGCGCAAGCGAAGCAATCCAGGAGCCAAAAAGCAGATCTGGATTGTTCGCCTTCGGCTCCTCGCAACGACGGCAGTTTCGGCGGCGCGTAACTCAAGCCACCTCGTTCCTCGTCAGGATCGTCACCATGACCATGATCATCCGCCTGGCCCGTTCAGACGAATACGATGCGATCGCAAAACTCTGGATGGACAGCTGGTGCTCGACAGGACTGGAGGTCCCGAGTGGGAGATTGCTCACTATCTTGAGAGAGCGCCTGCCGCGTGAGATCGCCGGAGGCTGGAGCCTCTATGTCGCCGAGTACGGCAGCGAGCTCGCCGCGATGCTCGCCGTGCACGTGCCAAAGCTCTACCTCGATCAGCTCATGATCGCGCCCAGTTATCAAGGCCGGTCGCTCGGCCGCCGGCTGCTCGCCTTCACCCGAGAATTGCTGCCGGATGAGATCTGGCTGCGCTGTGCTGAGGGCAACGAGAAGGCGTGGCGCTGGTACGAGCGCGAGGGCTTCGTGCTCGAGAAAGAAGAGGTCGAGCCATCGCACGTGCGGTTGATGAAATACTATCGCTGGAAGCGAGACCCGGCGACTCTGTGACGGTTGCGGCGGAGCATGATTGCTCCCGGCTGATGTTCAGCTTGCTGGTGCCGGGAACACTCTCTAGTTTCATGTGATCGGAACACGCCCGTTCACAGAGACGTCGCCCGCGAGATCAGTCATGTTGCGTTTTCTCGCCGCTGCGATAGCGGCATCCTCCTTCGCCGTCGCCGCATCAGCCCAAGCTCCGTCGAGCCAAGCACCGTCAGCCGAAGCGCGCTCTCCCCAAGTCCGATCGAAGGCGCCAGCCAAGACGGTCGCGAGGAAGCCATCCGGCCAAACCAAAGCCAGTGCGAAGCCAGTCGAAAGCGGCCCCTGCACCCTCGGCGTAGTCTCAGTCGTTGAAGACCGTCTGGAGATCGACAAATTCGGCGTCACGATATTCGAAACCGAGGTGACCGAGGTACCGGTCGAGGGCTGGGGACTTGGCGACCTCGTCGTGGCACGCGTGCGCGCCGCCACCGGCAACGATCCGACGGTCCGGAGGATCAGCTATCCGAAGGGCGCCTTTGAGCCCTACTACCATCCGAAATCGCGTTTCTTGCCCGATCCTCGCGAGAGTTTGACGTCGATCGTTCGAGACGTGACCGCCAATTCGAATTGCGACCGCTATCTCGTCGTGACGACGTTTGAAGGAAAAATCGCGGGCACGAACCTGACGGTGAAAGGCATCGGCGCCTATAATCAAGGCCTTGGCTCTCTCATCAGACACTCGCATCTGTTCGCCAATTTCACGATCAGCCTGATCGATGGAAAATCCTACGAGAGGATCAGCAGCTTTGCGGCGGACACCGGCTCACGACTCGCAGAAAGCATGAGGATCACCGAGGACCCTCTCAAGAAGCTCGACAACGCGGACTTCCCCGATCCCCCCTCGGCTGCTGCCAACAGCGTCGTGCTCCGCGAACGGATACGGACACTGGTTGCGGACAAGCTCGACCGCGATCTGCCGAAGTATCTTGAGAAGCAGTGAGCCACGACGTTGCAGCATCCCGCCGCCGGCGTCATTCGAGTGCAGCTCTGAAAGTGCATCCCCCAGCCAAGCGACGGAAACACCCATGATGCAACTCTATTGGGCTCCAAGGACGCGCTCGTTCACCGCGCTCTGGATGCTGGAAGAAGCCGGTCAACCCTATGAGCGGGTCCTTATCGACATCACCACAGGCGCGCAGAAGTCGGCCGAATATCTCGCGATCAATCCGATGGGCAAGGTGCCCGCGCTGAAGGATAGCGACGCTGGCCGAGGCTGCGGCGATCTGCGCCTATATCGCCGAGCGCTATCCGGAGGCGAAGCTCGCGCCTGCCGTCGGCGATCCACGCCGCGCGAAATACCTGCAATGGCTGTTCTTCGCGCCCGGCTGCATCGAGCCCGCGATGGTCCAGGTCGCGACCAAGCTGGAGATGAACCCGGTCGCCGCGGGCTGGGGCGAAGTCGCACGCGTGGTCGACGTGCTCGATCAGGCGCTGGCGAAAGGACCTTGGATTCTTGGCGAGGACTTCTCGGCCGCCGATGTCGTCATTGGCTCGGCGCTGAATTTCTCGGTCCGGCTGTTCAAGATGTTGCCGTCGCGGCCGTCCTTCGACGCCTATATCGGGCGCTGCATCGCGCGGCCCGCTTTCCAGCGCGCCGAGAAGATCGCCTCAGGCCAATAACGCTATTCCGGCGGCAGGTTCTCCGGCCGCGGCTGCAGCACGATGTTGAAACCGGAATCGACGTAATGGATTTCGCCGGTGACGCCGCCGGCGAGGTCGGACAACAAATACAGCGCGGAGCCGCCGAGCTCATCGAGCGTCACGCCGCGTCCGAGCGGCGAATGCTTCTGCTGGAATCCGAACATCGCTCGCGCGTCGCCGATCACCGAGCCGGCCAGCGTACGCACCGGACCGGCAGAGATCGCATTGACGCGAATGCGCTGGGCGCCGAAATCCGCCGCGAGATAGCGCACCGAGGACTCCAGCGCAGCCTTTGCGACGCCCATGACATTGTAGTTCGGCATCGCCCGCATCGAGGCGCCATAGGTCAGCGTGATCATCGAGCCGCCGTCGGTCATCAGCGGCACCGCCCGCTTCGCCACCTCGGTGAAGGAGAAGCAGGAGATCAGCATGGTGCGCAGGAAATTCTCGCGCGTGGTATCGGCATAGCGCCCACGCAACTCGTTCTTGTCGGTGAAGCCGATCGCATGAACGACGAAATCGAGCCGGTCCCAGCTCTTGCTCAGGGCCTCGAACACGGCATCAACGCTTGCGATGTCCTCGACATCGCAGGGCAGCACGAGATCCGATCCGAGCGTCTGAGCCAGCGGCCGCAGCCGCCGCGCCTGCGCGTCACCCTGATAGGTGAAGGCCATCTCGGCGCCATGGGCGGCGAGCGTCTTCGCAATGCCCCAGGCGATCGAATGATCATTGGCGATGCCCATGATCAGCCCGCGCTTGCCCTTCATCAGCTCGTGCATGGTGCAGTGCTTCCTAGTTTGCTGGAGGACGTCTCGGCCACGTCGAGGCGGCACGTGCCTGCACCTCGCCAGCAGTCGCCCGAGCCGTCAAGGGCTTGCTGGCCTGGACATGTCCGATGTCCTCACCAACGAGAGCCCGGTCCGATCCCTCGGATCGCCCAGGCCGTGCGATGGGGTTAGGCGTCGAGGTGCTTGAAGACCAGCGTGGCGTTGGTACCACCGAAGCCGAACGAGTTGGACAGCACCGTGCCGAGCTTGGCGTTGTCGATGCGCTTGCGTACGATCGGCATGTCCGCGAAGATCGGATCGAGCTCGGTGATGTTGGCGCTTTCACAGATGAAACCGTTCTTCATCATCAGAAGCGAATAGATCGCTTCCTGCACGCCGGTCGCACCGAGCGAATGCCCCGTCAGCGCCTTGGTCGCCGAGATCGGCGGACATTTCTCGCCCCTGCCGAACACCTTGCGGATCGCCTCGATTTCCGGCGGATCGCCGGCCGGCGTCGACGTGGCGTGCGGGTTGATATAGTCGATCTTGGTCTTGACCGTAGATAGCGCCATCTGCATGCAGCGCTCCGCGCCCTCGCCCGACGGTGCGACCATGTCATAGCCGTCGGAGGTAGCGCCATAGCCGACGAGCTCGGCATAGATCTTGGCGCCGCGCGCCTTGGCGTGCTCGAGTTCCTCCAGCACCACCACACCGGCACCGCCGGCGATCACGAAGCCATCGCGCGTGACGTCGTAGGGACGCGAGGCGGTGGCGGGCGTGTCATTGTGCTTGGAGGACATCGCGCCCATGGCGTCGAACAGCACCGACAGGGTCCAGTCAAGCTCCTCGCAGCCGCCGGCGAACATCACGTCCTGCTTGCCGTACTGGATCATCTCGTAGGCATTGCCGATGCAATGATTCGAGGTCGCACAGGCCGAGGAGATCGAGTAGTTCACGCCCTTGATCTTGAACCAGGTCGCAAGCGTGGCGGATGCGGTCGACGACATCGCCTTCGGCACTGCGAAAGGTCCGACCCGCTTCGGGCCCTTGGTGCGGGTGATATCCGCCGCTTCGACCACGGTGCGCGTCGACGGACCGCCGGAGCCCATGATGATGCCGGTCTTGATGTTGGAGACCTCGTTCGGCTCCAGCCCCGAGTCCTGGATCGCCTGCTCCATCGCGACGTGATTCCAGGCTGCGCCCTCACCGAGAAAGCGCATGGCCCGGCGGTCGACGACCTCGGCCGGATTCAGGGTCGGCGCACCTTGCACCTGCGAACGAAAGCCGAGCTCGGCATATTTCTCGGCGCGGGAGATGCCCGACTTCGCCTCATGGAGGCTCGCCAGCACTTCCTGGGTGTTGTTGCCGATCGATGAGACGATGCCCATCCCGGTGATGACAACCCGCCTCATGTCCGCCTCGCCTTACCCTTGTGTCCTTGCGCAATCACGGTTGCTACAATGTCTGTGTTTGGATGCGACCGGTTCAAGACGGCGCAGTCCCTTGTTTGAACAAGCCGACCTTCAGATCCTTGGCGCGATAGATAATCTCGCCGTCCATGGAAAGCCACCCATCGGCAATACCAAGTACCAGCTTTGAGCGCATCACGCGTTTGATGTCGACGTTGTACTCGACCTTGCGAACGTGCGGCAGCACCTGGCCGGAGAACTTCAACTCGCCGAGGCCGAGAGCCCTCCCGCGGCCTTCGCCGCCGATCCAGCCGAGGTAGAAACCCACCATCTGCCACAGCGCATCCAGGCCGAGGCAGCCCGGCATGACCGGGTCGTTCTTGAAATGGCAGGCAAAGAACCAGAGATCCGGCTTCACGTCGAGTTCGGCGCGGACCAGGCCCTTGCCGAATTCGCCGCCCGTATCGGTAATTTGCGTGATGCGATCGAACATCAGCATCGGCGGCAGCGGCAGCTGGGCATTACCCGGACCGAACAGCTCTCCGCGCCCGCAGGCCAGCAAGTCCTCATATTCATAACCGCTGCGCCGATCCAGCATGCTCAAATAGCCTCCTCAACATCTCCGATGGAGATTTTCGCGCGAAATCGGACCTGCCTCGCTGCCCAAGCGCCCGTTCACCAACCGTGTCGGAGGCAGCTTGAGCCAGGCCTCCTGGAGGTAAAAACCTGCAGTCGAACACCTGATGACGACGCCGGACGGCAAGCTCAAGGCAAAATGGCGATCACCATTGCCAAACGGGCCGTTCCGGTCCGGCCGCTCTCTAACATAGGGGCGTTCGGCGGCAAAGCACCGAGACCGGTTAAATCGCCGCATCTTTTTCCGGTCGTTTCCGAGGCGCTCACGCGATTTAGGAGCGTTCTAGATAGGCTCAGTTGCGAAGAGCTTGCATCTGTACCGCTTTCTCTCCATATATCTTTTTAAGAGTATCAACTTGCGGTGTTTGAAGTGGACGCGACCGACAACGCATCGATCGTGAGTGACGACCGGACGAGCCGCGACAGGCTCGGAACCGGGCGCCAACCTGCGCTCAACGGCTGCCCCTGGCACGACGTCAACGAAATGCTGCAGGCGGCGGGCCTGCGTCCGACACGGCAACGCATGGCGTTGGGCTGGCTCTTGTTCGGGAAGGGCGCGCGGCATCTGACGGCCGAGATGCTCTATGAGGAAGCGACGCTGGCCAAAGTTCCGGTCTCGCTCGCCACCGTCTACAATACGCTCAACCAGCTCACCGATGCGGGGCTGCTGCGCCAGGTCAGCGTCGACGGCACGAAAACCTATTTCGACACCAACGTCACCACGCATCATCATTTTTATCTCGAGAACAACCACGAGCTGGTCGACATTCCCGATCAGCATCTGGCCTTGACCAAGCTTCCAGAGGTCCCGGACGGTTACGAGATTTCCCGCGTCGACATGGTGGTGCGCCTGCGCAAGAAGCGCTGAGCCGCTGGCACACTCTGCGGCGCCCGGACTTGTCGTCATGGCCGGATTGTTCCGGCCATTTTGCGTTTCAGGGCAAGACGAAGATCGGAATCGAGCCGCCGGTGATCGGCGCGGCGACACGGGCGCTTAGTTCACCTGCTCGTCGGCGTAGACGCCCCACAGCCTCTGCTGCTCGATCCAGCCATCAAAGCCGTTGCCGGAGACGTGGCACCAGGAGCCGTTGCACTTCTTGACCTGAGCGATCACGCCGGCCTGCAGGCGCGCGGTGACTGAGCTTGTCGCATCGGCGCTGTCGTAGAGCGAGGCGAGGTCATCCTTGTTCTTCATCGTCACGACAGCGGTGCGGCGGCCCGACAAAAGCGAATGATACACCCACCCCTCCGCGCCTTCGGAATCGCGCACCCGGCGCCAATTCTCATATTCGGCGGTGATCTCCACCGGCAGGCCCGAGCGGGTGTAGACCCAGGCGACATCGTTGTCCTTGGTCGGACCGGCCCGCACATTCACATGGTCCGATTTCAGGCTGACGTAGCGCGGCACGGGCAGGCCGCTGGTGGTCGGTGTGGAGTCCTTGGCCGAGGCAGGCGGGTTGAGCGCAAATCCCAGAAAGGCCGCGACCAGCATCACGAACGAAGAAAAACGCCCCAACGCCATCAAACGCAACTCACTCTCCCTCGCCGAATCGACGCCTCGACCGATTTCGCACGTGCAATCGTTCGCCCGCTCCCACCGACCCCGCCGGATCCCCCTGTGCGGGCGGGGACCTTCCGGCGGGCGTCCTGCGCCTTGTCTTGGGCCTGCCTTCTGCTACAGAGGACCGAACACAACGGCCAGGACGCGCCTCAACGTCCGGCGAATCCTTGCAAGGGACGGATCGGGAACCCCAAAACAGATCCGAGAGACCATCCCCTGGGAACGCCGGCATAGGCTGCGACGGTAGTTTCGGCGAACCCGGTTAATGAGGTCTGAAGGATCTCATGAGAGCAAGACATGTCGGTTAGGAAAAAGCCTCTGGTCGTGGTGACGCGCAAGTTGCCGGACTCGATCGAGACCCGGATGCGCGAGCTGTTCGACGCCCGGCTCAATCTCGACGACGAACCGATGAGCGCGGAGCAGTTGGCCGAGGCTGTGCGGACTGCCGACGTCCTGGTTCCGACGGTCACCGACCACATCACCGCCGACATCCTGAACACGCCCGAGAGCAAGCTGCGGCTGATCGCGAATTTCGGCAACGGCGTCGACAATATCGACGTGGCCGCAGCGATCGCGCGCGGCATCACCGTGACCAACACGCCGAAAGTGCTCACCGAGGATACCGCCGACATGACCATGGCGTTGATCCTTGCCGTGCCACGACGGCTGATCGAGGGCGCTTCGATCCTGACCGAGGGCAAGAACTGGGCGGGCTGGTCGCCGACCTGGATGCTCGGCCACCGTATCGGCGGCAAGCGGCTCGGCATCATCGGCATGGGCAGGATCGGTCAGGCGGTGGCGCGCCGCGCCCGCGCCTTCGGCCTGCAGATTCACTATCACAACCGCCGTCCGGTGGCCCCTGTCATCGCCGAGCAGCTGGGCGCGACCTATTGGGAAAGCCTGGACCAGATGCTGGCGCGGATGGACATCATCTCGGTGAACTGTCCGCACACGCCGGCCACGTTCCATCTGTTGTCGGCGCGGCGGCTGAAGCTGATCCGCAAGGACGCCTACATCGTCAACACCGCGCGCGGCGAGGTGATCGACGAAGAGACGATGACCAAGCTGATCGAATCCGGCGATATCGCCGGCGCCGGGCTCGACGTGTTCGAACATGAGCCTGCAGTCAGCCCGCGCCTGGTGCGGCTTGCCAAAGCCGGCAAGGTCACGCTGCTCCCGCACATGGGCTCGGCCACGATCGAAGGCCGGGTCGAAATGGGCGAGAAGGTCATCATCAACATCAAGACCTTCCTCGACAGCCATAAGCCACCGGATCGGGTGCTACCCAGCATGCTGTGAGCTTGCCCTGCCGTGCAGGGCGGGGGCGATCTTGCGTCGCTCCGAAGCCGCGGCCACGCTGATTGTTCGGCATTCCGAACGGTCCGTTCGGAATTGTCCGGCTTATCGAACCGAGGAAAACGATCGATATCCGCGTTGTCCAGTCGGCCCCAGCGGCCGCCGTCCCAGCGAAGGAGAACGATCATGGAAATCCGTCAACTCGGCGCGACCGGCCCACGCGTATCCGCCATTGGTCTTGGCTGCATGGGCATGTCGGACTTCTACGGTCCGGCCGACCGCTCCGAGAGCATCGCCACGATTCATGCCGCGCTCGATGCGGGCATCACGCTGCTCGACACCGGCGACTTCTACGGCATGGGCCATAACGAGACGCTGATCCGCGAGGCGCTTGCCTCGGCCGGGCCTCGCAACCTGCAGATCTCGGTCAAGTTCGGCGCGCTGCGCGATCCCGCCAAGGGTTGGCACGGCTACGACAGCCGGCCGGCTGCCGTGCGCAATTTCCTCGCCTACTCGCTGCAGCGGCTCGGCGTCGAAGCGATCGACATCTATCGTCCTGCCCGGCTCGATCCGTCGGTGCCGATCGAAGAGACCATCGGCGCCATGGCAGAGCTGAAGCAGGCCGGCTACATCAAGCATATCGGCCTGTCGGAAGTGGGTTCGGAGTCCATTCGCCGCGCCCACAAGGTGCATCCGATCAGCGACCTGCAGATCGAATATTCGCTCGTCTCGCGCGGCATCGAGGGCGACATCCTGAAGACCTGCCGCGAGCTCGGCATCGGCATCACCGCTTACGGCGTGCTCTCGCGCGGCCTGATCAGCGGCCACTGGTCGAAGGACCGGGCCGTGAAGGATTTCCGTAGCAGCGCGCCACGGTTTCAGGGCGACAATCTCGACAAGAATCTCGCGCTGGTCGAGACCTTGCGCGGAATCGCCGATGATATCGGCGCCTCTCCGGCACAGGTGGCGATCGCTTGGGTCGCGGCCCAAGGCAAGGATATCGTGCCGCTGGTCGGTGCAAGGCACCGCGACCGCCTGTCGGAAGCTCTCGGTGCGCTCGCGCTGAAGCTGACCGAGGCGCATCTCTCCGCGCTCGACAAGGCTTTCCCGCCGGGTGTTGCCGCCGGCGCCCGCTATCAGGAATCGCAGCTTGTCCATATGGACAGCGAGCGCCGACTGACGGCGTGATCGTCGCTGCCTCTCCCGCGTGCGGGAGAGGTCGATCTCACCGATGCGCGCTCAGATCGGCGATGACAGGCCCATCGCCATTCAGGGGATTGGTCGGATCGCGGCTGTAGCGCAGGGTCTCGAAGCGCATGGTGCGCGCGTCCAGCATCAGCAGCCGGCCGACCAGGCCGTCACCGAAACCGACGACCTCCCGGATCGCTTCCAGCGCCATCATCGAACCGAGGACGCCGGCGAGCGCGCCCATGACGCCGGCCTCCGCGCAGGCCGGCACGGTGCCGGGCGGCGGCGGTTCGGGAAACAGGCAGCGATAGGTCGGATTGAAAATGCCTTGCGCATTCGTCTCATGCGCGCGGATCGTGGTCAGCGAGGCATCGAAGGTGCCGAGCGCGCCGGTAATCAACGGCTTCCTCGCCAGGAAACAGGCATCCGACACCAGATATCGCGTGTCGAAATTGTCGGAGCCGTCGAGCACGAGATCATAAGCACCGACCACGTCGAGCACGTTGTCGGCGTTCAGCCAGGTCCGATGCGCAACGACATTGACGTGCGGGTTGAGCGCCTGGATGCGCTCGGCCGCGCTCTCGACCTTGGGCCGGCCGATATCGGGCGTCGCATGAATCACCTGACGCTGCAGGTTGGAGAGCGACACGACATCATCATCGACCACACCGAGCGTGCCGACACCGGCCGCGGCGAGATACATCAAGGCCGGCGCGCCGAGCCCGCCGGCGCCAACCACCAGCACCGAGGCTCGCTTCAGCGCCGCCTGCCCGGGGCCGCCGACGTCGCGCAACACGATGTGGCGGGCATAACGCTCGAGTTCTTCCTCGCTCAGCATCGTCTCACACGTCCTTCCGCGAACTCTGACGGAGCCATCGGCCTTTCGGCAGCCTGAACCCGCGCCCGATTCGACCGACCAAGCAGATGGGTTTATTTATTTGCGCCGCAAGAGTTTGGGATTTGTCATGAGACCATTGGCCTGGGCAACATCGATCTCGGCGACCTTGCTGCTTGGCGTCAGTCCTGCGCTGGCCCAGCTGAGCACGCCCCCCTCCTCCGGCGTCAAACCCAAAACGGGAGCTGCCGTGCCGGCGCGCCCGCCGGCCCAGCCGCCGGCAGACCCGGCCAACGCGATGACGGCGGCCCAGCGGCTGGCGCTGCAATCCGATCTCGCCTGGGTCGGGCAATATAACGGCGCGATCACCGGCGAGGCCAGCGCGCGCATGGTGAACGCCGTCAAGGCGTATCAGAAGCTCAAAGGCGGCGAGCCGACCGGCGTCCTCAATCCGCAGGAGCGAAGCGCGCTGGCCGATGCCGCCCGGCGCAAGCAAGAGGCGGTCGGCTGGAAGATCGTCACCGATCCCGTGACCGGCGCGAAAATCGGACTCCCGACCAAGCTGGTGCCGCAACAGGCGAGCGATGCCGGGGGCTCCAAATGGAGCTCGCCGACCGGAACGGTGCAGATCCTCCTGGCACGGCGCAAGGAAGCCAATCCGACCACCGCAGCACTCGCCGAACGCGAGAAGAAGGAGCCGGCCGGGCGCACGGTCGGCTACACCGCAGTCAAACCCGATTTCTTCGTGCTCTCCGGCACGCAGGAGCAGAAGAAGTTCTATGTCCGCGGCACCTTCAGGGGTGACGAGGTGCGCACCCTCACCATCCTCTATGATCAGGCGATGGAAAGTACCCTGGACCCGGTGGTGATCGCCATGTCGAGCGCATTTGCCGCGTTCCCGACCGCGGCCGCAGCGCCGCCGCCGCGGCGCACGGTCGATTACGGCACCGGCCTCGTCGTCAGCGAGGACGGGGCCGTCGTGACCGATCGCGAGATCGTCGACGGTTGTCTCGCGATCACGATCGGCGGCTTCGGCCATGCCGATCGCGTGTCCGACGACAAGGCGCATGGCTTGGCACTGCTGCGCATCTACGGTGCCCGCGGCTTGAGGCCGCTCAACCTGGCCCCCGGCAGCGCGAAATCCAGCCTCGACATCGTCGGCATTGCCGATCCGCAAAATCAGGGTGGCGGGTCCGCGGTCAGCACGGTCAAGGCGCAGGCGACGGCGCAGGGAACGTCTGCCGGAAGCGGCGAACTTTCATTGACGCCCTCGCTCGGTCTCGGTTTCTCCGGCGCGCCCGCGATGGATGCCGACAGCCGCTTTACAGGGCTTGCGCTGGCGAAACAGGCGGTGGTCGCGGGGGCAACGTCGGCCGTGCCGGGCACCCAGGCGGTGCTCGTATCGGCCGCAGTCGTGCGCGACTTTCTCACCGGGAACGGCGTCGGTCTCGATGGCAAATCGGCGGACGCGAAGGCCGCGACGGTGCGCGTGATCTGTGTTCGGAAGTAGCCGCGAACAGACGAACGCCGCGACGTGCGGCGGTCTCGGCGGTTTCGCCTTGCCGCCTCAATCGCCAGTTGCCGGGGCCGGGAGCGGCACGCTCACTGCCTTCGTTTACCCAAAATTAAGCAAACCATTTTACACAAAATTAGGAAGCTCTTTGGCCGCAGAGCCCGCATCCTGCAGATGACGCCATCATCGCAGAACGGCTTTTAAGTCCCGAGCGGCCGATCGACGGCCCTTCAAGCCGTTGGATTCCGACGCACCTTGCTATCAACTCAGAACGAGTCCTGCCGTAGTCGAACGGGATGTGGTGACACCTGCGGCGTGACATAGTTCGATCAGATTTGTCGGCGTGCTGATTCGGACCACCGCGATTCCAAGTGCCTGTTGCAAGTGCCTTTGGGTCGGACCGGACCGTCCTGAGCGAGAATAGCTCCGCATCGCAGGTTGCGCGGTGCAACTCAGCTGGCGTTCCATCAAGTTCCGTCAACAGCCGAAGGACTACTGACCGATGTATACGATCGTTCTGGCCACCCAGAAAGGCGGAAGCGGCAAGAGCACGCTGGCCATCGGCCTTGCAGTGGCTGCCCAACAGGCCGGACACAATGTGCGCGTGATCGAGACCGACCGGCAGGGCACGTTGTCGAAATGGCAGGCCAGGCGTCATCAGGCCGAGCCCATCGTCGAGGCCGTATACGACGCCAAGATGATCGAACAGCGCCTGGAGGCACTCGCGCGCGGCGGCGTGACGGTCTGTATCATCGATACCGCAAGCGGCGTCAACGCGGCGTCGACCGCGGCCATCCGCCACTGCGACCTCTGCCTGATCCCGGCGCGTCCGAGCGTTGCCGACATCGAAGCCACCGCGCCGACCTTGAGCGTGGTGCGCGCCTGGCGCAAGCCGTTCGCCTTCGTGCTCAACCAGACGCCGATCCGCGGCGGCCATCGTGTCACCGACGCCACCACGGCGCTCGACAATGACGCACCGCGCGACATCGCCGAAGTACTGGCGCAGCCCTTCATCATGATGCGCAACGACCATCAGGATGCGCTCGCCGCCGGCCTCGGCGTCTGCGAATTCGCGCCCGAGGGCAAGTGCGCGCAGGAAATCAGCAGCCTGTGGCGCTGGACCATCGGCAAGATCGCCGGTGACCAGGTGGTGCAGGAAGCGAACGAATTGATGGACGTGGAATTTCCGATCCTGCTGCGGCCGACCGCCGAAGAACGCGAGGCCACCGCGGCGCGCGCCTATCCGACCTGGGCCGACAGCAACATCACCTGGGAGACGGGATTCTAGAACGGCAGGTGTACTTTACCTGTACTTCACCGAGCCAATCGCGCGGTCGACGCCCAGCCCCGGCCGCGGTCGGGCGCTTACTTCTGGCACTTCGGACACCAGAAGGTCGAGCGTCCGTTCTGGGTGAACCTCTTGACGACGCCGTCGCATCCCTTGCTGCGGCAGGGCTGACCTTCCCGGTCATAGACCTGGAACGAATGCTGGAAGTAGCCGAGCTCGCCCGAGGTCTGGCGGTGGTCGCGCAATGACGATCCCCCCGCCTTGATCGCCTCGTTCAGCACCGCGTGGATCGCCTCGACCAGCTTCTCGGCACGGTCGGTCGGCTCCGCCCCGGCAACGCCCTTGCGTTGTCCGGCCTTCGTGGCCAGGGTGGCCGCCAGCCGGCGTGGCGACAGATGCGCGCGGAACAACGCTTCGCAGACATAGATGTTGCCCAGTCCCGCCACGACCCGCTGGTCGAGCAGCGCCGCCTTCAGGCTGGTCTTCTTGTTGGCGCATGAGCGCGCCAGCATCGCCGCGTCGAACTCATTGCCGAGCGGCTCGGGCCCGAGGTCCTTCAGGAGGGGCTCCTCGTCCAGCGCGTTACGCGGAATCACTTTCATGTAGCCGAAGCGGCGCGGATCGTTGAACACAACGTCGGCGCCGGAGGACATGTGAAACACGACATGGTCGTGATTCTCGTCCTTGCCGCGCGGGTGATGAAAGGCGCCGGGCGCAGTGGCCTCGTCCGGCTTCAGCACGCGAAACGAGCCGGACATGCCGAGATGCATCAGAAGCACGTCGCCGGAGCCGAGATCGGCGAGCAGGTATTTGGCGCGGCGGCCGAGCCCGGTCACGGTCTGGCCGTTGAGGCGCGCCACGAAATCCTTCTGGAATGGAAACCGCAGATCCTTGCGCCGCGCCTCGGCCGCCACGATCCTGGCGCCCTCCATCACCGGCTGCAGGCCGCGGCGGACCGTCTCGACTTCGGGCAGTTCAGGCAATCAATTCACCTCTGTCGCCATTCACCTTATCGAAGTGACGTGATAGCGCCATTGCGACGGGCACGCTATGGTCCCGTATCGGAGTAGGGTGATGGATCGGCCGGACCAAACCACGCATTTCGGCTTCAGGGATGTGCCCCTGGGCGAGAAGCAGACGCTGGTAAACGACGTGTTTCACAGCGTGGCGTCCCGCTACGACCTGATGAACGACCTGATGTCGGGCGGGCTGCACCGCGTCTGGAAGGACATCATGATCAATACGCTGAACCCGCCGAAGGGCGATCAGCCATTTGCCCTGCTCGATGTCGCCGGCGGCACCGGCGACATCGCCTTCCGGGCGGCGAAGGCGGCCGGAGCCGGCTTCCATGCCACCGTCTGCGACATCAATGGCGACATGCTCGAGGTCGGGCGCCAGCGCGCCATCAAGCAATATCTCGAAGACAAGGTCTCCTTCGTCGAGGGCAATGCCGAGGCGCTGGCTTTCCCCGACCGCTCCTTCGACGCCTATACGATCGCCTTCGGCATCCGCAACGTGCCGCAAATCGATCTCGCCTTGCGCGAAGCCCATCGTGTGCTCAAGCATGGCGGCCGCTTCCTGTGCCTCGAGTTCTCCACGGTTCAGGTCCCCGGCCTCGACAAGCTCTACGACATGTTCTCCTTCAACGTGATCCCGCAGCTCGGCCGCGCGGTCACCGGCGACGCCGAGTCCTACCGTTACCTGGTCGAGTCCATCCGCAAGTTTCCGACCCCCAGCGCATTCGGCGAGATGATCTCCGACGCTGGCTTCGCCCGCGTTTCCTGGCAAATCCTCTCCGGCGGCATCGTCGCGCTCCATTCCGGCTGGCGTTTGTGATCTCGGCACTGACCCATATCGTGCGGCTCACCCGGGCCGCTTTCGTCTTCGCGCGCGAGGGCGTGTTCGGTGCCGTCGACCCGGCTCTCGTGCCGCCTTCCGGTCAGATACCGCTGAAGCTGGCGCGCCTGATCGAACGCCCGGGCGCCAAGTCCGGCCCGCGGCTGTCGCGCGCCTTGGAACGAATGGGCCCGGCCTATCTCAAGCTCGGCCAGTTCCTGGCGACGCGTCCCGACGTGGTCGGCGTCATCATGGCGCGCGACCTGGAGTCGCTGCAGGACCGGCTGCCGCCGTTCTCACAGGCTGAAGCGGAAGCCGTGATCGCTACCGCGCTCGAGCGCCCGATCAACCAGGTGTTCTGTCAGCTCGGTCCGCCGGTCGCTGCAGCCTCGATTGCTCAAGTCCATCGTGGCGACGTCGAACGCGACGGCATCCATACTCCCGTTGCCGTCAAGGTGCTCAGGCCGAACGTCGCGTCGCGCTTCCGCCGCGACCTCTCCGATTTCTTCTTCGTCGCCGAAAAAGCCGAGGCACATTCGGCGGAAGCGCGGCGGCTGCGGCTGGTCGAGGTGATCAACACGATGTCGCGTTCGGTCGCGATGGAGATGGATCTCCGTCTCGAAGCGGCCGCGCTCTCGGAGATGGCCGAGAACACCAAGGACGATCCTGACTTCCGCGTGCCGGTCGTCGACTGGGACCGCACGGCGCACAACGTGCTCACCATGGAGTGGATCGACGGCATCGCGCTGAACGACAGGGCGCGGCTGGAGGCCGCCCATGTCGATCTGCCCGATCTCGGCCGCAAGGTGATCCAGAGTTTCCTGCGCCACGCGCTGAGGGACGGCTTCTTCCATGCCGACATGCACCCGGGCAACCTGTTCCTCGACAAGGAAGGCCGGCTGGTGGCGGTCGATTTCGGCATCATGGGCCGGCTCGGCATGAAAGAACGCCGCTTCCTGGCCGAGATCCTGCTCGGCTTCATCACCCGCAACTACCGCCGCGTCGCCGAGGTGCATTTCGAGGCCGGCTATGTGCCGCCGCATCACTCGGTGGAGAATTTCGCGCAGGCGATCCGCGCCATCGGCGAGCCGATCCATAATCGCACGGCCGAAGAGATCTCCATGGCCAAGCTGCTCACGCTGCTGCTCGAGGTCACCGGCCTGTTCGACATGCGCACCCGTCCGGAGCTGATTCTGCTGCAGAAAACCATGGTCGTGGTCGAAGGCGTGGCGCGCGGCTTCGATCCCAAGCTCGACATCTGGAAGATCGCCGACCCCGTGGTGCGCGAATGGATCGAACGCAATTTAGGTCCGCTTGGGCGCATCCAGAGCGCAGCATCCGGCGTCGGCGATCTGGCGCGGCTGGCCGTGACCTTGCCGGAGCTGGCCTACCGCGCCGCTTCCGTGCTGGAGCATCTCGAGGTGATGACGCGCGACGGCCTGCGGCTCTCCCCCGAATCGATCGCCGCCATGGGCCGCACCGAGGGCAGGAAGAGCCGGTGGCGCGCCATCGCGCTGTGGATCATCGCCGCCACGTTCATCGGCATCCTGATCGCGGTGTTGCGGCTGGCCTAAGGTCCGGGAGGGCGACCACTGCTGATTGCAACGCAATCAAAATATGATAGCATTGCAATCACAACAATGATGCCCGGGAGGCCGCGATGGCCAGCCTGACCATCCGCAAGCTCGACGACGCGCTGAAGAGCTATCTTCGGCTACGCTCGGCGCAGAATGGCCGCTCGCTCGAGGAAGAGGTTCGCGTCATCCTGCGCGGCCTGATCGAACCGGCCGAGCCGCGCGCGGCCCCGCCGACCGGCGAGCTGGAGACGGCCATTTCTCCCCTGCCCGCCTCCACGCGCGAGCCGCGCGTCACGCTGATCATCGGCGGCGGCATCGCCGCCTATAAGTCGCTCGATCTGGTCCGCCGGCTGAAAGAGCGGCACATCAAGGTGCGCTGCGTCCTCACCAAGGCGGCGACGCAATTCGTCACCGAGCTGTCGGCCAGCGCGCTCTCCGGCGAACGCGTGTTCACCGACCTGTTCGATCCCCGCAGCGAATTCGATGCCGGGCACATCCGCCTGGCGCGCGACTGCGACCTGATCGTGGTGGCACCGGCCACCGCCGACCTGATGGCGAAGATGGCGCAGGGACATGCAGACGACCTCGCCAGCGCGATCCTGCTGGCTGCGAGCCGCCCGATCCTGCTCGCGCCGGCGATGAACCCGATGATGTGGAGCAATCCGGCCACGCGCCGCAACGCCGCGACCCTCCAGCGCGACGGCATTCAGATGGTGGGGCCGAATGCCGGCGAGATGGCGGAGGCGCGCGAGGCCGGCGTCGGCCGGATGGCCGAGCCGCTCGAAATCGTCGACGTCGTTCAGCGCATGCTCAAGCCGGTCCCGCCGCGGCCGCTCGCCGGCCGGCGCGTGCTGGTTACCGCCGGCCCGACCCACGAGCCGATCGACCCGGTGCGCTATATCGCCAACCGTTCCTCCGGCAAGCAGGGCTATGCGATCGCAGCCGCAGCCCACGCTGCGGGCGCCGATGTGCAGCTGATCTCGGGGCCGGTGGAACTCGATGCACCGAAGGGCGTCACGATCACGCATGTCGAATCGGCGCGGCAGATGCTGCAGGCGGTCGAGGCCTCGCTGCCGGCCGACGTTGCGATCTTCGCCGCTGCCGTTGCGGATTGGCGCGTGGCCAGCGAAGGCGGCCAGAAGCTGAAGAAGACCGACGCGGCGATACCGCCGCTGCAGCTGGTCGAAAATCCCGACATCCTTGCCACCATCTCCAAGCTGAAGGAGAACCGGCCGCCGCTGGTGATCGGCTTCGCTGCGGAGACCGAGCATCTGATCGAGAACGCCAAGGCCAAATTCGCGCGCAAGGGCTGCGACTGGATCGTTGCCAATGACGTGTCGCCGGCGACCGGCGTGATGGGCGGCGATCGCAATACGGTGCATCTCTTGACCCGCGAGGGCGAGCGCGTTCACGTCGACTCCTGGCCGATCATGACCAAGGATGAGGTCGCGACCGCGCTGGTTGCCCATATCGCCAAAGCCGTAGGAACAACGCCACCGTGACCAGCACCATCGCCATCGACGTCCAGATCCTGCCGCACGGCGAAGGCCTGCCGCTGCCGGCCTATCAGACCGCGCAGGCCGCCGGGCTCGATCTGCTGGCCGCGATTCCCGAGGCCGAACCTGTCGTGCTCGCGGCGGGCCGCCACGCGATGGTGCCGACCGGCCTGTGCATTGCACTGCCTGTGGGCTACGAGGCGCAAGTGCGGCCGCGCTCGGGCCTCGCCGCCCGGCACGGCGTCACCGTGCTGAATTCGCCGGGCACGATCGATGCCGATTATCGCGGCGAGATCTGCGTGCTCCTGATCAATCACGGCGAGGCACCGTTCACGATCCGCCGCGGCGAGCGGATCGCGCAAATGGTGATCGCGCCGGTCACGCGCGCCGAGTTCGTCGTTGCGACCTCGCTGTCGACGACTGCGCGGGGCGAGGGCGGTTTCGGTTCGACAGGCCGTTGAATCACGGGCATCGCACGCGCCGATTCGTTCGCGTGCAAACACATCCGGTGCATTTTCCTCAGGCACTGTCCGCGTTCACGGTCTGGACTCTTACCGCTGGAGTCCCGAAGCGGTTATTGTTGATTGATTCGCGCAACGGCACGATCGACGCGATCGGCGCCGCGCGAAACTTCGTGCGGTTTTGGGGCAAAGATGTCAGGCGTGATCGTGGTGATGCGTCGGACGCTGCTGTCATGCACGTCTCTCGCGCGCGTAGGCCGATTAAGCCTGGCCGCAACTGTGCTTGCGCCGGTGGACGCGGCCTTTGCGGGCGACGGCATGCCGGCCGATGTCATCGCCAATCTCATCGAACTGAGCCGGCAGGACGTCGCGGCGATGACTGCGGCGCTTGCGTTGCTCGGCTTTTCCGTGGTCGCGGCGATCGCGCTGGTGCGCACGCGGATCCGCGCCGGGCGCAAGGAGGCACGGCTGCGCACCGACATTGCCGAGCTGCAGCTGCAGGCCGATCGCTATCGCGCATTGCTGTTCGCGGAACCGCAGATCCTGATCGCATGGCCGGCCGGCGGACACCGCCCGCAGATTTCCGGCGATACCTCCTTGCTGGTTCCGGCCGACCAGCCGCAGCGCATTCTCGCCTTCGGCACTTGGCTGCCGTCGGAGCCGGCGCTGCAGCTCGACCGCGCGATCGATTCGCTGCGCGAGATCGGCGAGGGCTTCCTGATGCAGCTCATCACCTCGCACGGCCACGCCGTCGAAGTGATGGGGCGTGCCATCGGTGGTCAGGCCATCGTGCGCATCCGCGAGCTCTCCGGTGTCCGCCGCGAATTGGCCGAGACGCAGCTGCGGCTGAGGGCCCTGTTCGAAGAGACCGAGCTGCTCCGTGGGCTGACCTCGGCCTTGCCCTGGCCGATCTGGGCCAAGCAGACGGGTGGCGCGCTGCTCTATGCCAATCCCGCCTACGCGCACGCCGCCGAGGCGCGGGACGTTCACGACGCGATCAGCCGGAACGTCGAACTGCTCGACAGCGACGATCGCAGCGAGATGCAGCGCGCACTCGGAAATTCCGGCAGCTTCGCCGCGCGCTTGCCGATCGTCGCCGGCGGCGAGCGGCGCATCTATGACGTGCGCGCCTTCAGCCTGTCCGGCGGCAGCGCCGGCGTCGCGGTCGATGCCAGCGAGGCGGACGAGCTGCGCGCCGCGCTGGTGCGCATGGCCGAGGCGCACCGGCGGACGCTGGATCAGCTCTCCTCCGGGGTTGCGGTGTTCGACGGCCAGCGCCGGCTCGCCTTCTACAACGATTCCTATCGCCGGCTGTGGGACCTCGAGACCAGCTTTCTCGACGGCCAGCCGGACGATTCCAGCGTGCTCGACCGGCTGCGCGCCGCGCGCAAGCTGCCGGAACAGGCCGATTTTCGCGCCTGGAAGGCCAAGCTGCACGAGGCCTATCGCGCGGTCGAGACTGCCAAGGACACTTGGTTCCTGCCCAATGGCCGCGCGCTCTCCGTCGTCACCACGCCCAATCCCGAAGGTGGCGTGACGTACCTGTTCGACGACGTCACCGAGAGCTTCAACCTCGCCCGCCGCTATGACGGCCTGATCCGGGTTCAGCGCGAGACGCTCGACAGCCTCGCCGAGGGCGTCGCCGTGTTCGGCAGCAACGGCCGTATCGAGCTGTTCAACCCGGCTTTCGCCAGGATGTGGCGGCTTGCCTCCGACGCCTTGCGCGAACGGCCGCACATCGACACGGTGGAGGCTTGGTGCCGGCCGCTCTATGACGACCCCTCGCATTGGCGCAGCCTGCGCGAGGCCGTCACCGGGATCGAGAACCGGCGCGACCTCGCGCTCAAGCTCGAGCGCAAGGACGGCAGCGTGCTGGACTGCATGAGCCGCCCCTTGCCGGACGGCGCCACCATGCTAACGTTCCAGGACATTACCGATACCGAGAATGTCGAGCGGGCGCTGCGCGAGAGCAACGAGGCGCTGGAAGCCGCCGGCCAGATGAAGATCGACTTCGTGCACCACGTCTCCTACGAGCTGCGCGCCCCGCTGACCACGATCATCGGCTTTGCGCATTTCCTGTCCGATCCCTCGACCGGCCCGCTGACCGACAAGCAGGCCGAATATCTCGACTACGTCACCAAATCGACCAACGCGCTGCTCGCGCTCACCAACAACATTCTCGACCTCGCCACCATCGACGCGGGCGCGATGAAGCTCGAACTCGGCCCGGTCGATGCCACCCAGGCGATCGCGGCCGCCGCGGAGGGCGTTCAGGACCGGCTCGCCACCGACCGCATCCACCTCACCGTCGAGGTCGCTGCCGATGTCGGCACGTTCGTCGGCGACGAGCGGCGCGTCGTGCAAGTGCTCTATAACCTGCTCGCCAATGCAGTCGGCTTCTCGCCGCCGGACACCCTGGTCGTCGTCAGCGCTCGCCGCACCGACCACAGCGTCAGCTTCTCGGTCACGGACTCCGGCCCGGGCATCCCGCCCGAGGTGAAGGACAAGGTGTTCGAATGGTTCGAAAGCCATTCGCAGGGCTCGCGCCATCGCGGCGCCGGGCTCGGCCTGTCGCTGGTGCGCTCCTTCGTCGAACTGCACGGCGGCAAGGTGCGGATGGATTCGGTGGTCGGGCGCGGCACCACCGTGACCTGCGAGTTCCCGACCGACCACATCGCGCAGCGTAACGCCGCGGAATGACGGAGCCCACCACATTCACCGTTGCGCTCGCGGACGAGGCCGCGACCGCGAACCTGATGGCCGACCTTGCGCTGCTGATCGGTCCCGGCGACCTGATCACGCTCTCGGGCGACCTCGGCGCCGGCAAGACCGCCGCAGCGCGCGCGATGATCCGCTATCTCGCCGGCAGCGCCGAGCTCGAAGTGCCGAGCCCGACCTTCACGCTGGCGCAGAGCTACGACCTGCCGAGCTTTCCGCTCGTTCACGCCGACCTCTACCGGATCGGCGATCCGTCCGAGCTGGAGGAGATCGGGCTTTCGCCGCTGCCCGAGGCCACCGTCGTGCTGATCGAATGGCCGGAGCGCGCCGGCAGCACGTTGCCAATGGACCGGATCGACATCACCTTTCGGCACGACGGCGCGAAGGGCGACGACGCCCGCATTGCCGAAGTCACAGGCTCCGGCAAGGCCGCTGCGATCGTCGCCCGCTTGCGAGCTTTGCGGCAATTCCTGACCGAAGCCGGGCACGCCGGTTCGCGACGCCAGCGCATGGCGGGCGACGCCTCGATCCGCTCCTATGCGCGGCTGTTCAAGGGCGAACGCGCCTATATCCTGATGAATTCGCCGAAGCGACCCGACGGTCCCGCGATCTACGGCGGCAAGTCCTACAGCGCCGCCGTGCATCTGGCCGAAGACGTCCGCCCCTTCGTCGCCATCGCCGGGAGCTTGCGCGCCCGCGGCATCTCCGCCCCCAAGATCAACGATGCCGATCTCGAGCATGGATTTCTGATCACCGAGGATCTCGGCAACGAAGGCGTGATCGAAGGCGATCCGCCGCGCCCCATCGTTGAGCGCTATGAAGCCGCCACCGACCTGCTGGCCAAGCTGCACGACGAGACAACTCCCGACGTGCTGCCCTTGGCGCCGCATGTCAGCTACGCGGTTCCGGCGTTCGATGCGGATGCGATGCTGATCGAAATCGGCCTGATGCTGGAATGGTATCTGCCCGATCGCGGTGTGCAGCCGAGCCAAGCGCTTCGCGCCGAGTTCATGGCGATGTGGCGCGAGCTTCTGGCCGAGCCGCTGGCGACAAAGCCGACCTGGGTGCTGCGCGACTATCATTCGCCCAATCTGCTCTGGCTGCCGGGGCGCGAAGGCATGGCACGGGTCGGCGTGATCGACTTCCAGGACGCGGTGATGGGGCCGCCGGCCTATGACGTCGTCTCGCTGCTGCAGGATGCGCGCATCGATGTGCCGGAGGAGATCGAGCAGGCGCTGCTGACGCGCTATATCACGGCCCGCGAGGCCGCCGATGCGGGCTTCGACCAGGAAGCCTTCCGCGCGCATTACGCCGTGATGTCGGCGCAGCGTAATACGCGGCTGCTCGGCACCTTCGCCCGGCTCAACCGCCGCGACGGCAAGCCGCATTACCTGAAACACCAGCCGCGGATCTGGGCCTATCTGTCGCGCGCGCTGGCGCATCCGGCGCTGGGCTCGATCAGCGATTGGTATGCGGCCAACGTGCCGCCGCCGGTGGCGAGTTAAACAGCCGGCGCGGGCAAGCTGGCGATCGCGCAGGCCGCGCGCAGCGTGTTGACCAGGAGACAAGCCACCGTCATCTGGCCGACGCCGCCCGGCACCGGCGTGATCGCGCCGGCGACTTCGGACACTTCCGCGAAAGCCACGTCGCCGACCAGCTTCGTCTTGCCGTCAGATGTTGGAATGCGGTTGATCCCGACATCGATCACGGTCGCGCCCGGCTTGATCCAGTCGCGCCGGACCATCTCGGGCCGGCCGACCGCGGCATAGACGAGGTCGGCGCGCGCGACGAGCTGCGGCAGGTCGCGCGAGCGCGAATGCGCGATCGTCACCGTGGCGTTCTCGTTGAGCAGCAATTGCACCAGCGGCCGTCCCACCAAATTGGAGCGGCCGATCACGATCGCATTCATGCCCTCGAGCGAAGCATGCACGCTCTTGGTCAGGATGATACAGCCGAGCGGCGTGCAGGGCGACAGCGCCGGAAGACCGCCGGCGAGCCGCCCGGCATTGTGCGGATGCAGGCCGTCGACATCCTTGGCCGGATCGATCGCGTTGATGACGGCCTCGGTGACGAGGCCCTTGGGCAGTGGCAGCTGCACCAGGATGCCGTGCACGGCCGGATCGCGGTTGAGCTTCGCAATCAGCGCCAGGAGCTCATCCTGAGAGACATCGGCCGGCAGCTTGTGCTCGAACGAGGCCATGCCGGCGGCTTGCGTCTGGGTGTGCTTGCTACGGACATAGACTTCGCTCGCGGGATCGTTGCCGACCAGCACCACGGCGAGCCCGGGCGTCAGGCCGTGATCGCGCTTGACGCGTTCGACCTCGCTCGCGACGCGCGCGCGCAAATCCGCGGCGATCGCCTTTCCGTCAATGATCCGCGCGGTCATATCTCGTCCTCTGCGGTTAGGGCTTGCGCGTCGGCTTAGTCACCGAAGCGAGGCCGCGCAAGGCCTCTTCGAGATGCGCCGGATCGCCCGAGATCGCGACCTGTTTCAGCCGTGAGGTTGCCCCGGAGGTCAGCCGCACGCTGGCCTTGGGCACGCCGAGCGATTTCGCCAGAAGCTCGGTCACGGCGCGATTGGCCTCGCCGCCGTCGGCGATCGCGCGCACCCGCACCTTCAGCACGCTGCGGCCATCGGACAAAGTCTCGATCCCGTCGACGGCGTCGCGGCCGCCGCGCGGCGTCACCCGCAGCGCGACGCTCAGCCCGTCACCGCTTGCACGCCAGGGAGTCATGCCTCCGGCGGCCGGCATCACAGGTCAGAACACGACCGGGTAGATGTAGTACTGGATCACCCGTTCGATGAACATGATGATCAGGATCACGATGATCGGCGAGATATCGAGGCCGCCGAGATTGGGCAGCATGGACCGGATCGGCGCCAGCACGGGCTCGGTGATCCGGTACAGGAACTCGGCGACCGCCGACACGAACTGGTTGCGCGTGTTGACGACGTTGAATGCGATCAACCAGGATAGGATGGCCGACGCGATCAGAAGCCAGACATAGAGATCCAGAACGATCAGGATGATGTCGAGAACGGCGCGCATGCAGGGCTACTCGGGGGCTCGGTCGCGAATTCGACCTTGGATATCCGCTAGATATCGGTTCCGCCGCACGCAAACAAGGGAAGCCGCCCGTCAAGGCTAATGAGGCATGTGACGTTCTTGACTTGGCCTCAGCAGGGACTGTAAATGACGCGACTTGCCGGTCGCCATCCCAATCATCTGCAGCGACCGGGCGTATGTTCCGAGCCGTCAAGGCCGGTTGTCATGCAAAAGCTCAAGGGGCCATAGCTCAGCTGGGAGAGCGCATCGTTCGCAATGATGAGGTCGGCGGTTCGATCCCGCCTGGCTCCACCACGCTTCGCCCTTCGGGCTACGCGTGGCACCGCCACGCAAGAGCCTGAAGGGCGAGGCGTGGTGCCCGGCGAAGCCTCTTGGCGAAGCCGGGCTGTCCATCGACATCCAAAGCAATATGGCGAAGGGCGAGCGCTATTGCCCCCTACTCCGCCGCCTCCGCCAGCATCGGCATCGGCTCGCGCTTCAGCCAGCCGTCGATGAAATGCTTCAGCCAGGCGCGCTCGGCGGCATCATGCACGGCGCGGCCCTCGAAATGGCAGTGCCGCGGCCGGGCGCCGGGTGCATCCAGCCGGTCGTGGCCGCGTGTGGTCCAGCGGCACATCATGGCGAAGGTCACATCGGGGTGAAATTGCAGCCCGAAGGCATTTTCGTACCGGAACGCCTGGATCGGGAAGTCATCGCCCTCGGCGAGCAGGTCGGCCCCGCAGGGCAGCGCGAAACCCTCGCGGTGCCAGTGATAGACGTGGTCGGGCCAATGCGGGCAGAGCTTCCGGCCGTCCGGGGTCGGGCGCACCGGATAATAGCCGATCTCGGCCCGGCCGTGCGGATGCGGGGCCACCGCGGCACCCAACTGCTTCGCCAGCATCTGCGCACCCAGACAGATGCCGAGAAACGGCCGCTGCTCCCGCAACGGCACGTCGATCCAATCGATTTCGCGACGGATGAAATCGTCGGCATCATTTGCGCTCATCGGCCCGCCGAAAATAACGGCACCGGCGTGCCCATCCAGCGTCTCCGGCAGCGCATCGCCGAAGCGCGGCCGGCGGATATCCAGCGGATGGCCAAGCGCGCGCAGCGCGTTGCCGACCCGTCCGGGGCTCGAGCTTTCCTGATGAAGCACCACGAGGACCGGCCGTTTCGGCCCGCGTGCGGCGCCGGCGGTCGGGAGAAGTTGCCGAATGTCGGCCTCTGCGGCCCCTTTCGGTCCAAGCGAGGGGTTTTGCCTGAGCATCACCTGCTGATCTTAGCTAAGCGAAGGTTAACGGCGCGTGAGCGTGCCCCTCTCACAAAGCAAGCGGCGGGCCAGAGGCGATCAACTTCGCTTCAGCTGCAGGCGGCCGACCGCGGCCAGGATGAAGCCGCGCGGAAACCAGCGCAGCAGGAACGGCACGACCTTGATGCCGATCCCAGGCAGCACCACACGCTTGTCCGACATCAGGCCGCGATAGGCGGCCGCCGCCACCGCCCGCGGCGACACATTGAGGATCATCGAATCGATCCCAGGCTTGAAGCCGGCGCGCGCCTGAAACTCCGACGGCACCGGACCCGGGCAAAGCACGGTGACGCGCACGCCGTGGGGGCTGAGCTCCTGGTGCAGAGCCTCGGTGAAGGAAATGACATAGGCCTTGGAGGCGTAATAGACCGCCATCCCCGGCCCCGGCAGATAGCCCGCGACGGAGCCGACATTGAGAATTCCGCCGCGGTTCTTGATCAGCTGGTCGGCAAAGCGCAGCGAGAGGTCGGTCAGCGCCCGAATATTGACGGCGATCATGTCGAGCTGCTCGGCCCGATCGAGCTGGACGGCCTTGCCGAACAGACCGAATCCGGCGTTGTTGACGAGATGGTCGAGTTCGACACCGGCCTCCGCCAGCGTCGCCGCGATGTGGTCGCCCGCGTCGGGCGCCGTCAGGTCGCACGGAATGACGATGGGCGCTGGGCCGCCCTTTGCGGTGATCTCGCGCGCCAGCGCCGTGAGCCGGTCCTCGCGCCGCGCCGCCAGGGCCAACCGATGCCCTTTCGCGGCGAAAACGCGGGCCAATTCAGCGCCAATCCCTGCGGAGGCGCCGGTCACGAGCGTCACACGTTCACTCACGGTACAGTCTCTCGGAACAACTTTCGAACATCATTTAACCGGGAGAGAGAGCATAAGCGCGCAGGAACTTGCAAGCGGTCCGGAACTGGCTGCGGGCCGCAAAGAGGGTCCGTAATGCCTGGAATCCTACGGGCTTAACCGCCCCGCCCGATTCCGCGCCACATTAAACTTTATCCATGAACACCGTCTCCGGCGTTCCTGGGCGCGGATCTATGCTTCCGGCGATACGCCCTGCCGCCTGGCGGCAACGCGGTGTTTCAGATCGACACGATCGCGCGAGGAGATGCCGAGCAGTTCGGAGGCGCGCCACACCACATTGTCCTCGAATTCCGTCACCTTGCCGTCGGCGTAGACGAGCTCCCACATCATCTCGACGATGCGCAGCCGTCCGGCTTCGTCGACCTCGCGCATGATCACGCTGGTGAAACGGTAGAGATCGACGGCCTCGCCTTCGGCCAGCATGGCCGAGCTGATCAGCCGGTCGGCGGCGCCGGGAGCGAGCCCGAAACGCAGCTCGAGCAGGCTGTGCAGCTTGTGCTTCTCGACCTCGCTCGGCCCGCCATCGAGCGAGATGACGTGGATCAGCAGTGCCGTCGCGGCGAGCTGATAGCCATTGTCGTCGAAGGCCGGCGTCTCCTGGGGCGAGACCACATCGGCGATGAATTGGCGCAATCCGTCCAGCATGGCGTCCTTTGAGGTCTCTGTTGTCTCGCTCTCGCCGGTCACCGTCGGAGCGGCGTTCTCATCTCAGATATGCGGTTCATCGGCTGCCCTGGCAATCCGCCGCGGCATTTCGCCCGCATGACATTTCGGTAAGTGTTTGCGCCCCGACTTCGTTTCCGGGGCACTCGCCCGCTCAAGGAATCTCGTACACCATCATCTTGTCGGCGACGCCGCGCAGGGCGGCGTGCTTCTGGATCGGCGTGATGTGCGCCTTCTGCAGGATGTCGACGACGCCGGGCGCCTCGATGACAGGCGCGGTGAGGTGGATCTCCTGCGCGGTCGACAGGCTCTGCACGCGCGCGGCGATGTTGACGGTCTGGCCGAAATAATCCTGACGATCGTTCAGCATCACCGCCAGGCACGGCCCCTCATGGATACCGATCTTGACGACGAGATCCTCGGTGCCGCGCTCTTGGTTCAGCTCCTTCATCGCCGCGCGCATCCGCAAGCCGGCGGCAAGCGCATTCTCGGGCCTGATGAAGGTCGCCATCACCGCATCGCCGATCGTCTTCACTACCGCACCCTTTTCGGCATTGATGATCTCCAGCAGCGCGCGGAAATGCGCCCGCACCAGATCGAACGCCGCGAGATCGCCGACCCGCTCGTACAGCGCAGTGGAACTCTTGAGGTCGGTGAACAGAAAGGTCAGCGAGGTGATCTTCAGCCGCTGATCGATGTTGAGCTGGTCGGCCTTGAACACGTCGCGAAAGGTCTGGTTCGACAGCATCCGCTTGGCGGTCAGGAACGGCTTGCGCCTGCCGGTCAGATGATGCAACGCCTCGGCCGCGACCATCACGGTCGGCAGCACGCGCAATCCCGACTTGTTGTCCAGCGCGAGTTGCAGCGGACCAGGACGCAGCACCGTGGTCTCGACCGGCGCGCGCACGCCGTCATATTTCAGCGCGAGCTGCTGCAGCTCGCCGGTCGGCTCGCCCTGCACGTCGATGAAGCGGGCAGCATGGGTCACCGGCTCGAACACGATGATGAATTGGTGCGGCAGGCTCAGCGACACGGTGTCGTGATCGCCGGCCGCCAGCTCCCGCGCATCGAGCACGACGTCGTTGGAGAGCGAAGCCATCGACGCCTCGTCGAAGTCGACGCCCGAACTCCAAAACACCTGCTTGAAATAGTCCCAGATCGGCAGCGAATGCGGATTATGCGCCGCGATCGACCTGATCCGCGGGCTGACGGTGAAGGCCGCCTCGACCTGCTGATCGACGGTCGCCTCATAGCCGCAGGCGCACAGGCCGCAGTGATATTCGTCCGAGCGCAGCGATTTCAGCGTGCCGTGCGCATCGAGCACCCCGCCACAACCGGGACACAGCACATTCCAGGTCAGATCGAACAGCCCGATCCGCGCGGCGTGAATGAAACCGGAGATCACGCGCTCCTCGTCGAGCCCGGTACGTTTGGAGAAATCCAGCGCATTGACGCGGTTGAGCTCGTGATCGGCACCATCGGCGATCAGCTGCGCGATCGCATCCGCGACCGCGGGATCGGCGGATTCCTGCAGGGCCGAAAACTGGACTGCCGTGGCGTTCATGGATTGACCGATGTCCCTGGGTGCGCGCGAAGATGTGGGCATGTACCAGCTGAAATGCGAGGGGGAACGTTCTCGTTGCCTCATCCTGGAACCGCACCACTGTCTCAATCACCTGACGCAGGCGGTCAAGCCACCCGCTTACCGCGGCGTGATCCGGAACATCGGCGAGCGATCCGGCTGCGTGGTCACCACGCCGACCGGGGTCACCGGCACGGTGTCGATCAGCTCGATCCGGAACGCGGCGACCAGCCGGGCCAGCGCGAGCACGGCCTCGACCAGCGCAAAGTGTGCGCCGATGCAGACGCGCGCGCCGGCGCCGAACGGCAGATAGGAGAACCGCTCGGGCGGCGGCGCATTCGACAGGAAGCGCTCGGGCATGAACGCGTTCGGCGCCCGCCACAGTTTCTCATGCCGATGCAACAGCCACGGTGCAATCAGGATGACGTCGCCGCGCTTGACCGGAAAGCCCGCAACCGCATCCGGTCCCAATGCCGCGCGTGCGATCAGGAAGGCCGGCGGATAAAGCCTGAGCGTTTCGTCGACGACTGCACGGGTAAACGGCAAGCGCTCCGGATCATCCGTCGCCGGATTGTCCTTCGCTTCCCGGGCCAGCCTGTCCTGCGTGAGCGGATCGAGCGCGAGCAGATACAGCGCCCAGAACAGAGCGGTCGCAGTGGTCTCATGTCCCGCGAGGATCATGGTCGCGACCTCGTCGGCGAGTTGCGCATCGGTGAAGGCCGCGCCGGTCTCGGGATCGCGCGCGGCGCCCATCAGATCGAACAGGTCGCGCGGCGGTGCATCCTCGCTTTTTCCCCGCGCCCGCCGCTCCGCCATCAGCATCGCGACGAAGGCGGTCCAGCGCTTGCGAAACCGGGCGCGCGCGAAATCGCGCGGCGTCGGCCAGGACAGCGGCAGCACGATGTCGAGCAGATGCGGGCTCGCCAGCCGCGTGCCATATTCGAACACGAAGTCGCGCAAGGTGCTGCCATGGCGGCCCATCTCGAACGAGAACATCGTGCGCCCAGCGATGTCGAGCGTCATCAGCTGCATGATCTCACGCAGATCGACCGGCGCGTTGCCCTGTTGCGTGAGCCGAGCCACGGCCTCGTCGACGACCGCCACCATGTGCGGGATCAGGCCGGAGACCGCGCGCGGCGTGAAGGCCGGAGCCAGCGTGCGCCTTTGATGCTTCCAGGCCTTGCCTTCCGCAGTCAGCAGACCATCGCCGAGTATCGGCCGCAAGACGCGGATGCCGCCGGGCGTGCGGGCGTAGTTCTCGTAATTGTCGACCAGCACATGCTTGATCGGATCGGGCGTATTGAGGATGAAGCTGGAGCGGCCGAAGAAGCGGCCGGCGACGACCTCGTCCTCATAGGCGCGCTGCCCCCAGGTCGCGATCGCGTTCTCGCCCATCTTCAACACGCGCCGGAACGTACCCATGCTGTCCGGTGCCCGCGGCGGCATCGGCGGCACCAGCGGCGAGCGGGACTGCGGCAGATAGTGGACTTCGGCGACGCTCATTGGTGAACTCACAATCATCGCCCCCGCGATCCCAGCGGCTCACGTCCACGGGGCCCCCTTCAGAGCTTGAACAGCGCTGGCGACAGGAGATCTGCAGGCTGCCCCGTCCGAACAGCTATGTCGTCAGCTCGATCACCGCAATCCTGCCCTCGGATACGGGCCAAAGCCGGGCAGCGATGCGTTGCTCATTGAACTCACCGATGATGGTGCGTCCGGCCTCGCCCGCGGGCAATCGCAACGTGGTCGCCGCGTCGGTCGGCACCCCCTTCTGCACGTCGGTCGGCTCCTTGCCGTCTAGCAAAACGATATCGCGCGGCAGACCGAAATAGCCGCGCGGCCGTGACATGATGATGATGGCGCCAGCTCCCGCGTCCGCCGGTCCGATCGGACGCGCTGCACGCAAATGCACGACGTCTGACGAACGCGGAAAAGGCGCGCGGTAGAAATGCGTCGTCGGTGCGCCGGCCGAGGTGAGCACGATCTCGAGACAGGATGCCGGATCCACCTCCGCAGGCCCCCAGCGTCCGTCGGCCTCGGTCTGCCCGCGATAGACGATGTCGCCGATCCGTTCCCCGGTCTCCGGCGAGATGCGGTAGACTTCGACCGTCGCTCCGGACACCGGACGATTGGTCGGCACCCCGCCGGGCGTGCCGCTCACCAGCCCACTGAGACGAACCCGCTTCTCCGGCACGATCGCGATCCGGTCGGGCTCGCGGCCTGCAATCGACTTGTAGATCTCGCGGAAGGCGCGCGGATGAAAGGCGACCTCGCGGTGATCGAGTGCGCCGAGCACGAGGTTGGTCGCGCCCTTCAACGCTGGTCCTTCCGCAGTGATCCCGGTCGGCACGCCGGGCTTGCCGATCAGGCGGCCGTCTGCTTGCGCATATTTGTCCAGACCATCGCTGCGCAAGGTGAGGAATGCGACGCCGTCCGTCACCTCGCTCTCGCCGGCATTCAACCCGCGCAGGAATGCTCCGCGACCGTTGAACTCGCTGCCGGGATTTTCATCGGAGTCGAACACGCCGTGATTGGGCGTTCCGCACAAGACGGCGTGGCTGATATCCGCTGCGCCGCCGTTCTTGATGACGTTGCGGATCGCATAGCCGCCGCGCGAGCTGCCGACCAATGCGATGCGTGCTGCGCCGGTCTCGCCCTTCAGCGCCTTGATCGCAGCAGCGAGCTCGCGGCGCTGATCCTCGGTCGAGGATCGGTTCGGCTGGGCCACGCCGTCATCGTTGCGCGCCAAGGGATCCGTGAAGTTGAGCGCAGCCATTCGGCCGCGGGGCACGCCGTTCGACTCCATCCGCCACAACGTCGTCATCCATAGTGCGGCGTGATCACCATTGCCGTGGACAAACAGGACCGGCGGAATCTCGCCGCCGGGCGCAGCCGCGGATTGCGCAGATGCACGGACCGAAAAAGCGGCGGAGAGCAATGGCAGCGAGCCCATGCCCTGCAGGATGGTGCGTCGGCTCAAGCTCATTGGCGTCTCCCGGTCATGGATTGATTGTACGCATCGTTTCCACGCGTAAGACTTCCGTCACGAATGGGTCCGAACAGCGGCGGATCGCGGCGGGCATTCACCTCACGGGCGGCAGGAATCAGCCAAGCACCGGGAGCGCCGCGATCGCGCAAAGTGGCGTGTGGCAATCACGCGAAGCTCGAAGCTGCCGAACGGCGAGCACGGAAATCACGCCTTAGCGAATCCAACCTTGTCGACGCGACCGGCGAACTCACTGACCGTGCTCGGTCAGGGTCTTTTCACAGGGCTTGGACAGCCGGGCTCGATGCTGCTTCAGGCAGGCGAGCACGGCCTGATCGCCATCATTCATGACCGAGCGGCACAATCGCGATACGTCGCGCGCGCAGGCGTCGTGACCGACCTGCTGCGCGGAGGCAGCGGATGCCAAGAAGACGAGAGGTATGACGAAGAGAATTCTGCTCATGGCTGACGCCTCGCTCCCGGACCTTCATGCGTTGGAGGCGTTCTAAAGCGCACCACGGCCGGCCGCAAGCCGATGGAATCGGCCGGCATGCCGTGCACTCCGATACCGCTTTCTACATCGCTCGATCAGCATCGGCGACCTTGCCGCCCTTCCTCCCGATCTCCCGGTCGAGCACGGCGCGGCAGCCCGCGGTCAGGTCGGAGCGGTGCATGACCATGCAGGCGGTGATCGTGGGAATGTTGGGGATCTCGCTGCTGCAGAGACGAAAGGCATCGCCGCTGCACGTCTGCTGCGCCTCGGCGCTGAAGGCGAAGCTCTCGCGAGAGGTCATGATCGTCAGGGCACAGATGACGAAGGCGACAGCGACTGAAGTGCACAGGCTCGAGGCGGACAAGGTCATGATCGGCTCCCATCGCCACCCGGTTGCGGCGCTCGTTGTCGATGCCGCCATCATGGCCGCGAACGCCTGGAACCACCGTGATTGCGGTCACATCACGAGCTTGTGCAGACCATCCCATTCCGGAGCGCTGGAAATGGCAGCTCGGCCGGCGCGCGTTGGGACCGCGTTAAGGTTTCATTGGCATTAATCGAATCTGATCAATTGCGCAGGACGGCCGCGCGTCCCCGTAGATCGAGTGTGGTGTTTTCGGGAAGAGTAACATGCGTAATGCGTTGGGCTTGATGTTGGCCGCCATTGTCGCGGCAGTCGCAATCACTGGGGTGTGGCGTTACGTGTCCGCCCCGCATGCGGTGCTGGCCGCGCCGCAAACCACGGCCGCCCGCATTGCGGAACCGGCAAGCACGTCACCGAAACTGGCCGCGAAGGACGACGTCGAGTTCACGGCCGCCGTGCCGGCCAAACCTGCCGCGATGCCGCCTGCACAGTCGCTGCCGACCTCGACTTGCGCCAATCCGGATGCGCTCGGCATTTCCCGCACCGTCGTGGTCGACACCACCGGCGGCCCCGGCTTCGGCCTCGATCACTTCAAGCAGTTCGACTTCCTCACCGATCACGAGGTCGTCCTGACCTTCGACGACGGCCCGTGGCCGAACAATACGCCTGCGGTGCTGAAGACGCTGGCCGACGAATGCACCACCGGCGTGTTCTTCCCGATCGGCAAGCACGCGACCTATCATCCGGAGATCCTGCGCCAGGTCCTGGCGGCCGGCCACACCGTCGGCGCGCACACCTGGGGGCATGCCAATCTGAACGGCAAGAAGATGACCGATCAGACCGCGAAGGACGAGCTGGAGAAGGGCTTCAGCGCGGTGAAGTTCGCGCTCGGCACCAACCCGTCGCCGTTCTTCCGCTTCCCGCAGCTGCAGCACCGGCCGTCGGCGGTGGCCTATCTCGGCACGCGCAACGTCGCGATGTTCTCCTGCGACGTCGATTCCTTCGACTTCCGTTCCAAGGACGCCGATCAGGTCGTCAACACCGTGATGGCCGGGCTCGAGAAGAAGGGCAAAGGCATCATCCTGATGCACGACTTCCAGAAGCACACCGCCGAAGCGTTGCCGACGCTACTGCGGCGACTGAAGGCCGGCGGCTTCAAGGTCGTCGCGATGAAGGCAAAGGCGTCGCTGGAGACCCTGCCGGAATATGACGCGATGATCGGCCAGGATCCGAAACTGCCGACCACCATGACCAGTGCGCGGCCCATCTCGAGCGTGATTCAGACCATTTCCCAGTAGCGAGCACGCCGGTCCGTCCTGAGCTGTGGCGAAAGGCCGGGCTTTGCCCGGCCTACTGCTTTGGCCTCGATGCTCGGCGTCTTCCGATTAGACAATCGCTCCTGCAGAAGTATGGTGGTGTGAAAGAATACAAGGTGCCGGCGAGTTCAGCTGTTGGCACCAATGGGCCAGGAAGCCGCCAGTAAACAGGAGGGAAGCATGCGCCGCGCCGTAGCAGCGATGTCCTTGATCGCCAGCGCCTTGTGGTTCGGACAGGCATTCGAACAGACCTGGGCGCAGAGCGGCGAGAACGAGGTCGAGGAGGTCTATGTCGCGCGGTCTGTGCGCCGTTCGCGCGTCGTGCCCTCGGATTTTTGCGCGCCGACCAAGACCGGCTTTGCACCTGCGCTCGAGGATCAGCTGAGCATCAAATCGGTCAACACGCGGCCGTCCGACGGCCGCATGACCGGCACCGGTGACAAGGATATCGGCGACATGCGGGTCTGCGTCGGGCAGGCGATGGACCCGACCGTTCTCGGCACCTATGCCGAAGGCCACCTGAATGGCATCGCCTTCACAGGCGTCGGCGATTGCCGGCTGGTGCGGGGCAATCTGCCGGAAGACGGCCTGCTCACGCACCGCTGCTTCATGCTGCTGTCGGGGCTTCCAGAGCCCTATGTCGGCGGATTCCTGGTCTCCAGCTCGATGTATTCGCGGACGCCCTTCGGCGAGGAGAGCTCGCCGAAGGGCTATGCGCAGGCCGGCCTCATGATCATCCGCCTGTTCAAGCGCCGCCAGCCGTGAGGCGGCTTCTTTCGACTCAAGCCGCCGAGAACATCTCGACGAAAGCCCTGATGGTGCCGTTCACCTTGTCTTCCGAGACGTGCCAGGCGGCGCCGTCATCGGCCGCGAAGTAGTTGCTGGCGTTCGAGCCCGCCCACCGGAACACCTCGAACGAGGGCCAGTAGAAAATGTTCGACAGGTTCGAATTGTTCACGACCTCGTGGGCGACCAGCCGCATCGTGCTTTTCGACAGGCAATCGGCCTGAACCGCGGATTCATATTCGAACGAGGCCAGCAGCGGCACCGGCGAGACGGTGACGATGATCTTGATATCCGGCACCACGCTCCGGATGAATTCGATCAGATAGAGCACGTTGTCGACGTTCTCCTGAACGCTCGCGGTCCGGAACTGATACTTCTCCGCCAGCGCCCGCGAATTCAGCGCGGTCGGCCGCGGCAGCACGAAGGCGCCCGTGGTCCGGTCGAAGAACGCCGCGGCGACCCCGAGCGTCAGGATGAAGACGTTGCTCGACTTGATGACCTCGAGCGTCTTTTCCTTGCTCCAGCCGGGTGGCAGCAGCTCGACGATCCGCTCGCGAACGCTGTCGTCGATCGCGGCCCCGCGCAGCCAGTCGACGAAGACGCGGTTCGCGAAGGTGGTGTTGATGTATTCCGAAATCTCCATGTGATGGGCCGCATAGCCGTTCTCATGCAGGCTTTTCGCGAGATTGCGGGCGAAGCAGGAGCCCATGGTGAAGAACCGGGTCTGCTTGGTCAGGAATTTGGGTCCGGCTTTCAGATTGACCGCGATGTGATCGCCGATCAGCTTCTGGAAATCGCCGAGAAAATCCGCCGTCTCGGGGTAGCGCCCGACCTTGCTCTTATTAGTCTTGGCGCCGGGGTCGTTCTTGCGCGTCCGCGCGACCTCCAGGGTCTCGCGATTGGCGGGCGTATCATAGGCCGGGTCGAGCGCGATGGCCTTTTCGAGCGAAGCGATCGACTCTTCGAACAGGTTGCCTTGGGTCAGGATTTCGCTCAGCCGGAAGTAGTCGTCGGCCAGGTTCGAGGCGCGGGCCAGCTTGCGGTAGAGTTCGATCGCCCTTGCGAACGGCCCGACATGGCTGCAGCGCAGGGCCGCGCTCCTGATCAGGTGCAGGTTGCCTTCCGTGGGCGTGTTGAAGATCTCGGGGTGCTCGTCGAGGATCGCGAGCATCATGTCGCGCGCTTCGGCGTGGGTCTTGTGCGTGCCGTCCTCGATCAGCTGCGCATAGATGAAGCGGGCGCTGAGATCCTTGCCGTCCAGCTCGAGCAGCTTCTGGAACGCCAGCCGCGCGCTGACGAAGTCCTTGTCCTCAAGGTATTTGTAGCCGAGCGCCTTGATCTGGGCGATCAGCGACTGGAACTCTGCGTGATTATCGAGTGCGGAGGTGGTCATATCGAGATTGCGCCCTTGAATTCGCCTGAACATGCGTTGGCTGCCCGCACGCCTGATTGGCGTTGCGGGTTGGGGCTGCATTCTGCAGTTACTGGATACCGATCTCCGGCTGCCGTGTACGGCCACGGAGTACGCAAGCGAACGGGCTTCGGCCCGCGCTGATTCGATGCTGTGAGGAGGTTAGCCGGGATTTCCGGAGCTTGCTAGCCGGGGAACACCACGGAGTGGTGCCGCAAGAGGGATTCGAACCCCCGACCCCGTCATTACGAATGACGTGCTCTACCAGCTGAGCTATTGCGGCGACCTTGTCATTCCGCGGCTTGCGACGGCGCAGCCGGCCGCGGACGCGCCTCTGATATCGGGCGGGCGGCCGATTGGCAAGGACAAGCCGGCCGCAAGCCGCCGGCGCGGTAATTTTTGTGACGGACCGCGCGTGAGCGGGCGAAACGCCCGCTTCAGCCCCCGAACCGGGACAGGAAGCCGCGCCAGCCACCGGCCTGCTGCTTCGGCGCGATCTGCTCGGCGAATTCGTCCCGCGCCGCTTCGTCCTCCTCGATCCCGGGATCGTCTGGCGGCCGGATGATCGGGACGATCGCCGGGATCGGCGCTTCCGCCGGCTTACCGAGATCGCTGCGCGTACGGTACAGGGGCGTCGGCCCGAGCGGTGCGGAACTAGCGGGCGCCGATGCTGCCGGAGCGGCGCGCCCGGCCGGGGCAGAATTGCGCGTCGCCGCGGACGGCGATGGGCCTCCGGACGCATCCTCCGGTGCCGCCGCCTGCAGGGGCGGCGCCGGTTCTGGCGCCTCGGCCGGCGCTGCGGCTGGAACGGCGGGACCGGGTGCGGCCGCGGACTTATCCTCAACGCGTTCCACAGGCTTATCCGCAGGCTTGTCCACAGCTTCATCCACCGGCGTCGACGCCGGGAGATTGTCCTGCGGTGTCGGCTCGATCACGGCCGGCTCGGATGCGACCTCGCGCGGCGGCTCGGCAAGGCCCTGGGCAATCGTCGGCCGTTCCGGAACGGGCAGCATCGCTTCGTCGAAGGGCTGCGGTTCGATGGCGGCGCCGCGCTCCGACGGCAGGCTGGCCACCGGCGTCTGCCACTGGAAGGCGTCGAGCCGGCCAGTGACCGGCGACACCGGGTGCCAGCGGTGGCTGACATAGCCGTCGGCGGTCCAGGCCGGATCGTGGCGGGCCCGCACCGCGCGCAGCGTCCATTCGCGCGCCTTGCCGGCATCGCCGTGCTCGGTGCGCTCCAGCTCCGCCATCAGCATTGCCACCCGCTGCGTGGGATCGGCGATGAACGGCGCCAGCGCGTCCCGCGCCCGCTTGAACTCGGCGGCATCGATCGCGGCGCGCGCGATCGCCAGCGCCCCTTCGATCTGGCCCGGCGTCCGGCCTGCGAGGTTCTCGACCCGCGACAGCCGCTGCCGGGCGGAATCGCCGAGCCGCACATGGGCATAGGCCTCGGCAAGCTCGGGATGCGGCTGCGCGATCCAGGCCGCCTCGATGATCTTCATGGCACGGCGCACCTGGTGCGCCTCGCTCTCGAATTTCGCCGCCAGCACCGCGGCCGGCACCAGGGTCGGCGCCAGCTTCACCGCCTCCATGACGCTCGTGCGCGACAGATCGCGGTTCTTGCTTTCCAGCTCGATGGCGCGGGCCGTGAGCAGCACGCCGCGCTGGCGGCGGTAGGTCGGCTTGTCGACCAGCCCGGCGGTGTAGTTGCTGTCGAGAATCGCGAGCGCGCCGTTCCAGTCGCCTTGCGCGCAGCGGAAGCCGAGCACCGCCTGCGAGGCCCAGGTCGCCTGCGGCGCGACCTTCAAGGCTTCGTCCGCGATCATGACCGCGGCGATCGCATCGTCGGAGCGCTGCGCCTCGATGAACAGGCCGCGCAGACCGAGCAGCCGCGTGTCCTGGCGCTCGGCCATGACGCGGAAGGCGCGCCGCGCCGCCTCGGGGTCGCCTTCGAGCTGCGCGGCTTGCGCATGCAGCAGCAGGGTCAAGGGATCGTCGCCGGCGAGCCGCCGCGCGACATCGGCGTGCCGCCGGGCCGCGGTCGGGTCGCCATGGCCGATCGCGAGCAGGCCGTGGGTGATGGCATGGCGGCCACGGGCATGGCGCCGCGCATGATGGTGGCGGCGGATGCGGCCGGGCGCACGCAACAGCGCGCTCAGGATGCTCCACAGCAGCATGATCGCGACGATGGCGATGCCGAGCAGCAGCACGAACACCGGAAGGCCCATCTCGGCCTTCCACGGGCCCCAGGTCAGCACGACGTTGCCGGTTTGCTCGGCGACCCAGGCAGCGCCTGCCGCAGCGAGTCCAACCAGGACGAGGAAGAAGACGATCCGGATCATGGCCTTCACTGCCCGGCTTTGGCTGGAGGGGTGGCAAGCGCGGTCATGGCATCGTCGGCGAAATGACGGGACGCCGCCAGCGCGGCATCGCGGGCATTGACCTTGTCGAGCCAGGCTTGCGCCGGCGTACGGTCGGCCTCCGGCAACAGCTCGAGCTCCCGCCGCGCGTCGGCGACATCGTTGCGCACGGCGGCCGCGGTGATGCGCGCCACCACCGCGCCGCGGTCATTGCCCGTCGCATCGCTGCGTTCGATCCGCACCAGCTTGGCCGCGCCGGCCTGCAGGCGATCGACGATCGAGGTTCCGGTGGGCGCGGTCTCCGGCTGCTGCGGCGCCAGCGTCGGCACGATGGTCAGGAGATCGCGCGCCAGCGCCGGCGGACTCGGCACGCCGGTCTTGGCGAACGGCTCCAGCGGCTTCAGCGCATCAGCATTGGGCGCGAACGATTTTGCCGTCGCCAGCGCGGCGGCATAGGGATCGCCGTGACGCACGGCAACATCGAGCAGAGCGGCCGCGACGACACGCCGCAGCGGCATGTCATCGGTCGGCTTGGCCTCCGCGATCTTCCCGCTCGCCTGCGCCAGCGCCGCGCTCTGGCTGCGGCTGGCGCGTTCGAGCTGGTCGATCCGCGCGGTCAGGCCGGAGAGATCGACCGCGGCTGCGCCCTCGCGCGGCGCCTTGAGGTCGCCGATCGCGGCCGCCGTCTTGTCCGACTGCGCGCGCAGCGCTGTGACGTCGTTGCGCACCGAGGCGACAGCCTTGTCCAGCGCATCGATGCGCCCGGCGAGCGCACTGTCCGGCTTGCCGATCCGCCCCTCGAGGCTTTTGACGCGGCCGCTGAGATCGTCGACCACGGACGACAGCTGCGGCGCGGCGGTGGGCGCCGTGACCTCCGGCCAGCCCAACATCCAGCCGACGCCGATGACCAGCGCCGCCGCCACGGCACCGGAAAACGGCGCGATGATCCAAGGCGAAATCGGCCGCGCCGCGCGCCGCGGCGGCTCGCTTGCGGCAATCGCCTCGTCGGCAGGCGTCTCCACGCCGGCCGGTTCGGCCGCCTCCAATTCGGGCTCGGGTGCGCCATGCGGATGCGCTTCGCTCGCCGCGTCGGACGAGCCCTCCGCGACCGCCTCGGCCGGGGCCGGGTGGGTCTCGCTCGAAGTCGGTTCGAGATCGATGGTCGGCGGCGAACGCTTCGGCCGTCCGGTCTCGGCAGCCGGACCAGCGGTATCGGACGGATCATCGACCATGGCGGCAGTTCCCTTGACTAGAGATTGGGCAGGCCCTCTTACGCCATTCACGGCCGCAACGCACGGGCCAGGCCCTCCAACAAATTTTGTTCATCGGGATGCGCCGCGAACGTCACGCGGGCGGCGCCGGCCTCGCGCAGCACCTCTGCCACCGAATCGGAGATGCAGTATTGCGGCACCGAGAGCGCCGAGATTTCGACGCCTTCGGCGCGCGCCGCCGCCACAAAGGCCTCGGCGCTCCGGCGCGAGTAATGCACCACGGCCTCGACGCGGTCGGCGGCAAAGGCATCGCAGACCTCCCGCGGCAGCGCGCTGACCTGCGCCATCCGATAGACTGTCGCCGTCACCACATCGAAGCCGCGCTCGATCAGCTCGGAGGCGAGATCGCGCGAGATGTCGCTGCCGGCGAGATAAAGCAGGGTCCTGCTCGCCTCGAACACGCGCGCGGCGGCGCTGTCGACGACCAGCTCCCGCAGGCGCGCCGCATCGCCATCGGCCGAGATGACCTCCGTAAATCCAGCCTCGCGCGCCGCCGACGCAGTCTGCGCACCGACGGTGAACAGCGGCAACGCGATGAGCGGCGAGCCGGACAATTGCGGCGCGGCGGCGCGCAGCGCATTGGCCGAGGTGGCGATGACGGCGCCGACATCGCCGCCCAGATCGGCCGGAAGCGGCAACGGCTCGAAGCGCAGCATCGGCGCCAACAGCACGTCGAAGCCGCGCGCGCGCAAGGCGTCCGCAGTGCGGAGATTATCGGGGGATGGGCGGGTCACCAGCACAGCCATGTGCTATGCTCTCGCTGGGCAGCGCGCCGCCGGGTCGCAATTGACAAAGTCGCAATTGACAGACGATTGCACCTTGCGACCTCGTGGTGTTAGGCGGTCCCATGGCGGGAGATCGCGCCACATAATAACCGAAGGGTTGAGATTGGGTAACGATTCACAAGCGCTGGTGCTGGGCATCGAGACCACCTGCGACGAGACCGCCGCGGCGGTGGTCGCGCGTGCTTCGGACGGCAAGGGGCGGATCCTTTCCAATGTGGTGCGCTCTCAGACCGAAGAACACGCGCGCTATGGCGGGGTGGTTCCTGAGATTGCCGCTCGTGCCCATGTCGATCTGCTGGACGGCATTATCAAGGCGGCGATGCGTGAAGCCGGCGTCGCGTTCGCGGAGCTCAACGCCGTCGCGGCCGCTGCCGGCCCCGGCCTGATCGGCGGCGTCATTGTCGGCCTTACCACGGCAAAAGCGATCGCGCTGGTGCATGGCACGCCGCTCGTCGCGGTGAACCATCTCGAAGCGCATGCGCTGACGCCGCGCCTCACCGACAACATCGACTTCCCTTATTGCCTGTTCCTGGCCTCCGGCGGCCACACCCAGATCGTCGCGGTCGCGGGTGTCGGCGACTATGTCCGGCTCGGCACCACGGTCGATGACGCCATGGGCGAGGCCTTCGACAAGGTCGCGAAAATGCTGGGCCTGCCCTATCCCGGCGGGCCGCAGGTCGAAGAAGCGGCGCGCAGCGGCGACGCCGCGCGGTTCGCCTTGCCACGGCCGATGCTGGGACGCAGCGATGCCAATTTCTCACTGTCGGGATTGAAGACGGCGGTGCGCAACGAGATCGGCCGGATCGGAGAGGTGACGCCGCAGGACGTCAGCGACCTCTGCGCCAGCTTCCAGGCGGCGGTGCTGGACTCGACCGCCGACCGGCTGCGTGTCGGCCTGAAGCTGTTCAGGCAGCGCTTCGGCGCGCCGACCGCGCTGGTCGCCGCCGGGGGCGTCGCGGCGAACCAGGCGATCCGCGCCGCGCTCGACTCCGTGGCGCAGGAGGCCGGGACCACGCTGATCGTGCCGCCGCCCGCGCTGTGCACCGACAATGGCGCCATGATCGCCTGGGCCGGCGCCGAGCGGCTTGCGCTCGGCCTGACCGACGGCATGGACAGCGCGCCCCGCGCCCGCTGGCTGCTCGATGCCAATGTCAGCGTGCCCGAGAAATTCTCCAACACCCGCGCGGGGTTTTGAGGAGGGTGCGTTGGTCCTCTATGTCCACAGAGCCGGTGCGCTGCCCTCCCCCTTGCGGCAGGGCGATCGCATATGGAGAAAAACTCGGCCGACGAGCTCTCCCGCGGCCGTCCTTCGAGACGCTCGCCTCCGGCGAGCTCCTCAGGACGAGGGCTCGTTTGCGGCAAAATGGCAGACCTTCATGGTGAGGAGCGCCGCATGCGGCGCTCCTCCGGACGATGCTACGCATCGCCGGGAGAACCATGAGGCCCGATCCAGTTTGCGCCATATGCGATCGCCCTGCCCCTGGCGGGGAGCGCATAGGCCGCATTTGGCGGCCGCCTTAAGAGAACGCCGAAGCCAAGCTTCGGGTGGGGGCGGCCCCATAAAGACTCTCGCACGTGGCACCCCCCTCCCCGACCCTCCACCGCAAGGGGGGAGGGAGCACTGAGACCGCCCGTGATGTCGCGCTTCCGATCCATCAGCATCATCGGCGCCGGGGCCTGGGGCACGGCACTGGCAGCCGTCGCCGCGCGCGCCGGGCGAGATGTCACGCTCTACGCCCGCGATGCCGCGCACGCCGCGGAGATCGCCGCGCGGCGCGAGAACCCGCGTCTCGCCGGCATTCCGCTCGCACCTGAGATTTCGATCACCAGCGAGCTCGCGCAGGCGGCGGACGCCGAGATCGCGCTCGTCGCCGTACCCGCGCAGCATCTGCGCGGCGCCATCCTGCATCTTGCGCCGTACTTGAAACCCGCCACGCCACTCATCGCCTGCGCCAAGGGCATCGAGCACGGCACCCACAAATTCATGACCGAAGTGATCGCGGCAGCCGCGCCGCACGCACACCCGGCCATCCTCTCCGGCCCGAGCTTTGCCGACGATGTCGCACGCGGCCTGCCGACGGCGGTCACGCTGGCCGCGCATGACGAGGCGCTCGCGGCAGATCTCGTCCACGCGCTGGGCTCCGCCACGTTCCGCCCCTATCACAGCACGGACGTGCGCGGCGTCGAGATCGGCGGCGCCGCCAAGAATGTGCTCGCGATCGCCGCCGGCATCGTAGCCGGGCGCAGGCTGGGCGCATCGGCGCTCGCAGCACTGACCACGCGCGGCTTTGCCGAGCTCGCCCGCTTCGGCCGCGCCTGCGGCGCGCGCAGCGAGACGCTGACGGGCCTGTCCGGCCTCGGCGATCTCATTCTCACCTGCGCCGGTCCCCAATCGCGCAATTTCGCCGCGGGCCTGGCGCTCGGGCGCGGCGAGCCGCTGCCCGCCGGCAAGCTGGCGGAAGGGCAATACACGGCGCCGGTGCTGGTCGAGCTGGCGGCATCGCTCGGCATCGAGATGCCGGTGTCGAACGCTGTGGTAGGCATCCTGAACGGGGACTTGACGATCGAGGCGGCGATCGAGGCGCTGCTGACGCGCCCGTTCAAGGCGGAGGAATGAGAATGGCGTACTGGCTGGTGAAATCCGAGCCTTCGGTGTGGTCGTGGGAACAGCAGGTGGCCAAAGGCGCCAAAGGCGAGGCCTGGACCGGCGTGCGCAACTTCACGGCGCGGCAGAACCTCGTGGCCATGAAGAAGGGCGACCTCGCCTTCTTCTATCATTCCAACGAGGGCAAGGAGATCGTCGGCATCGCCGAGGTGATCAAGGAGGCCTATCCCGACCCGACCGACAAGACCGGCAAATTCGTCTGCGTCGACATCAAGGCCGACAAGCCGTTGCAGACACCGGTGACGTTGGTCGCGATCAAGGCAGAGAAGAAGCTGTCCGAGATGGCGCTGGTGAAGCAGTCGCGGCTCTCGGTGCAGCCGGTGACGCCGGAGGAATGGAAGCTCGTCTGCAAGATGGGCGGGATGTAGCTGCGCAAGGTCTGGTAAGCCACGCGGTGCGCAAGCGCCATTCATGGTAGCACCAGGGCCTGTGGCTGGCCGATCCAGGCAGCGTTCTTTCGGGCACGGCATCGTGGTGCTACGTTCGCCTGTGGCAGGAAGCACCTGCTTCCTGCTCATACCGAACAGGAGAACGACATGCCTGACAGTGTCTACAAAGTCATCGAGCTGATCGGTACCAGCAGGGAATCCTGGGAAAAGGCGGCCGCGAACGCAGTCGAACAGGCCGCGAAAACCCTCCGAGACCTGCGCGTCGCAGAAGTCGTCCAACTCGACATGCAGCTCGACGCCAAGGGGAAAGTCGAGTCCTATCGGGCCAAGCTCAACGTGTCGTTCAAGTTCGAAGGCTCATGAGCTGAGCATATCCCGGTTGCGGATCGCTGAACCGGCCTATCGATTTGGGACCGAACCGATTGCGCCTGTCGGTCCAGCTGGTGATAGCCGAGGATGAAAGCTCGTCTGCGAGATTGAACCGGATATCGCGAAGGTCTTCGACCGGGACGCATCGCCAGAGCCAGGGCACGGCCGGTGCCGTGCCCTGGCTCAAAGATCCACGCCGCTCTTGCGCAAGTCCTCGATCATTCGCTTCTTCATTTCCTCGCCGACTGCCTGGCCGAATTGCTTTCCGACGGCCATCGATTCCTGTGCGAGCAGCGGCATCTTCTGCAGGAACCGCTGGCCGGCAGGGGTCTTGTAGAAGGCGGTCAGGACCTTGAGATCCTCCGCCGAGAAGTTCCTGGCGTAGATCATCGCGGTCGCATCCGAGAACTCAGAAGCCTTACTCTGAAATGCCTCGAGCAGCTTGGGGGTCATCGCATCATATTGGCGATCCACCTCGGGGCGTCCCTGGACGATTGCCGATTTCATACCCTTCACGATGATCGGCATCACGGCCGCGAACTGATCCTTCAGATGCATCACTGCGATCAGCTCCTTCGCCGCCGCCAGCGATTCGGGCGTCGGGTCCTGTGCTCTTGCGGCAGGAGACGTTGATGCAGCGAGCAGTATGGACAACCCGACGACCAAATACCGGCACCAGCGCATTTATTCCCCCTTGGACCACAGTCGCGATCCCGCCGAAGATCCACTTGCATTCTACCAGAAAGTTTGTGGCGCGCATCACTCGGCGATAGGCGTCGGCAACTTGCTTAGTTAGCGGTCACCGACGGAGCTCGCGATTGAGGATTTTTCGCTACGGCTCGTAAACCGCGTGTTTGCCCGTCGTGCCAATCTGCCGCAATGCCGCGCGCTTGCCATGTCGGGCAAATCACCACCATCATTCCGCACGTCCCGCCGCCGCATGAGGGGCGTTTCGCGACCGTCACGAACCGTTGGCTGTGGGATGCGATGGGCGTGTGTTGCTGCAGCGCGAGTCTCTCGCGCGGACGAACAGCGATGCGCGCACGGTCAAGTCGCGCGGTCCTGGCATCCCGACGCTGATGCCAAGTTCGCGACGAGGCTTCGCCTCGCGCGGACGACGGTGGCCAGAAAGCCCGGCGCACCGGGGAGAACGCGAAGCAGCCGTTAAAACCATTCGCGCAGGGAAGGCCGGTCGTTCCGGCTCGTACCTGTGGTGACTGCCGCCTGCATTTCTTTCTGCAGGCGGGCCATGGGTGCGGCCAGCGCCCGGCCTTCCCCATAGGCGTTAAGGTAGCGCGAGCATCGATTGATACTTGCGTTTTCGAGGAGGCTCGCGAAGGTGGCGCCCCAACGCGCGTTTTCTGCGGCGCAAGCAACGGATGGTTGGTTGTGGAATGATTGCTTGCAGCAAGGATGCAACGAGCTGCTGCAGGACCCGCCAAGCGCCAGGCGTCGTTAAGCGGCCTGCGTCCAGTGGGGAGAGTCCTCGAAGTCGCTGGCAAGCGGCTCGAGCAACAGGATGATCAGGAGGTGGGCCAGCAGGTAGGGCTTGGCAGAGCGCGGATCGGTTCCTGGCGGCGTCTTGAGGCCAATCAGACTCTTCAGTCGCTTGAACCCAAGCTCGATCCGCCATCGCAATCGATAGAGCGCAAGCACATCTTTGGTGGAGAACTCGTCCCGCGCGAGCGACGTGATCAGAATGACCCAATCCGCAGCCTCCAAAGTTTCTTTGGAGATGATGCGGTTTTCATCTTTTGCGTCTTGCCGGGCTTTACGCCGAGAAGCAGCAGCCGCACCGGTGGGCTTCTTGATTGCGACCAGACGCATAGCCAGAGGCGCGCCGCCCTTGCGCTTGATCCAAATCTCCCGATCGACCAGTCCGCGCGCCTTCGCGGCACGCAATTGGGCCATCAGATCGAACGGAAGGCCTTTGGCGTCAAGCCAACGTGCGTTCTTCCAGCCCGCTCGGATCAAAACGTCGGCCCCGGCTTCGCGGACGGCCGCAATGCGGTCAGGTTGCAGATAAGCGCGGTCAGCAATGCGGATCTCGTTCTTGACCACTGGTATCCGGTCAAACGTTTCGCCCTCTTGCTGATCTGTCAGCTCGAAGTGACCAAAGCGCTCATAGGGCAGATCAAATGCGCTATGAACGCGCCAAAGCTCACTGTTCTTGCGCGCAGCCGGTCCCGCCTGAGGCACTGTCGTCGCATCGATGATGCGGATCAGGCGGCCTTGGCTCGCCTTCGGAGCTGCCGCAGCGAGCAAGCCCTCCACCAGCACCGCAAACCAATCACCACATTGACGCAGCCGATAGAACAACGCCACGCTGGTGAGGTCGGCAAGGCCAACAGAAGCCGCCCATGCGGCTGTCGATCTCAGCCCTCTTTCACCCAAACAATAGGCCAGCATCAGCCGAAGTAACGTCACCGCATCTGGAATCTGCCGCCGACGCGCGAAGGCCTTCGTCTGGCGCGCAGTTTTCTCGAGCTGCGCAGCCCCGCCCAGCTGCGCAACCACTCTCGTCCAGTCCTCGTTCAGGAGCGATTCGTCTGCCATCCCCTGTTCGAATCACGGCGGATTCCAACACTCAAGCATAAACTTAACGCCTATGCGGCCTTCCCTGCGCCCTCATGATTGGAGGGTGACGAATTCAGCACAGCTCGGACGCATCGTGTCGCGAGGACGTTTCCGCATATCCAGCTGTCATGCCCCGCGAAGGCGGGGCATCCAGTACGCCGCGGCTTCTCGGTCGATCGCGACCGACAGTGAGTACTGGATCGCCCGGTCAAGCCGGGCGATGACAGCGGGGGAGACAGGAGATCCGTCGCCATCACATCAGCCCTTCGACTCAAAAAAGAAAGGGGCCCCAGCTTGCGCTGGAGCCCCTCAACGGTCAGGGCATTGCCGGGTATCTGCCCGAACCGAAGTTTTGGCCCGGTCCCTCGGGAGGTGTCTTGGGACCGAGCCCCGGGAGAACTCAGTAGTTGTAGGCCCGCTCGCCGTGATCGGTGATGTCGAGACCCTCGCGCTCCTGCTCCACGGTGGGACGCAGGCCGATGATCACGTCGACGACCTTGTAGAGGATCGCCGAACCGACGCCCGACCACACCAGCGTCGCCAGCACCGCCTTGCCCTGCGCCAGCATCTGCGTGGCGAAGTCGTAGGTGCCGGCGTTGTTGCCGGTGATGTTGGTGTAGTCGGTGATGCCGACGCCACCCAGCGCGGGGTTGACCAGGATGCCGGTGCCGAGCGCGCCGATGATGCCGCCGACGCAGTGCACGCCGAACACGTCGAGTGCGTCGTCATAGCCGAGCGCGTTCTTCACGGTGGAGACGAAGAACAGGCAGACCGGCGAGACGATGAGGCCGAGCACCAGCGCACCGACCGGGCCGGCATAGCCGGACGCCGGGGTGACGGCGACGAGGCCGGCGACCGCACCCGAGCAGATGCCGAGCAGCGAGGGCTTGCCCTTCACGGCCCATTCGCACAGCAGCCAGGACAGCGCCGCACCGGCGGTCGCGACCATGGTGTTGACGAAGGCGAGCGCGGTGGTGCCGTTGGCTTCGAGGTTGGAGCCGGCGTTGAAGCCGAACCAGCCGACCCACAGCAGCGAGGCGCCGATCATGGTCATGGTCAGCGAGTGCGGAGCCATCAGGTCCTTGCCGTAGCCGGTGCGCTTGCCGATCACGAGCGCGCCGACGAGGCCCGCAATGCCGGCATTGATGTGCACCACGGTGCCGCCCGCGAAGTCGAGGGCGCCAGCCTGGAAGAGCCAACCGGCGTTGGCGTTGACTTCATCGAGCTTGGCCTGAGCGGCAGTCTTGGCGGCCGCGTCAGTCGCCGCAGCGAGCGCCTTGGCCGCAGCGGCGATGTCATCCGGCGCCGGGACGTACCAGACCCAGTGCGCGATCGGGAAGTAGATGAAAGTCACCCAGAGCAGGATGAACAGCATCACCGACGAGAACTTGATGCGCTCGGCGAAGGCGCCGACGATCAGGGCCGGGGTGATCATGGCGAAGGTCATCTGGAACACGAAATAAGCGAGTTCGGGGATCACCACGCCGTTCGAGAAGGTCGCCGCCGTCGAGTTGGCGTCGATGCCGTGCATGAAGGCCTTGGAGAAACCGCCGACCCACGAGGTCATGCTGCCGCCGTCGCTGAAGGCCATCGAGTAGCCGTACAGTGTCCAGATCACGCCGACCATGGCGACGATCGCGAACACCTGGGTCAGGACCGAGGCCATGTTCTTGGTGCGGACCAGGCCGCCGTAGAACAGGGCCAGACCGGGCACCGACATCATGAGGACGAGCGCGCTGGACACGAGCATCCAGGCGACGTCGCCCTTGTTGGGAACGGGGGCGGCTGCAGCGGCTGCGGCAGGTGCGTCTTCGGCGAACGCCAGATCCGCAAATCCTGCAACGCAGAGCCCTGCGATGGCGAGCGTTATCCATCCCGCGCTGGTTGGACGCTTAAACGTCATTTTCTTCTACTCCGTAAGTGTTTCAATTTGAGCGGGAAATCAAAGGGCCGCGGCATCAGCCTCGCCGGTGCGGATGCGCACGGCGTGGTCGAGATTGATGACGAAGATCTTGCCGTCGCCGATCTGTCCGGTTTTCGCCGCCGAGCTGATGGCGTCGATGGTCTTGTCGACCTGGTCGGCCGGGATCGCGACTTCGATTTTGATCTTTGGCAGGAAGCTCACCGCATACTCAGCGCCGCGGTAGATTTCCGTATGGCCCTTCTGCCGGCCATAACCTTTGACTTCCGTCACAGTGAGACCATGAACGCCAATGGCGGTCAGGGCATCACGGACTTCTTCCAGCTTGAATGGCTTAATGATCGCCATAACAATTTTCATGAGTCCTATCCCCGCTTGGGCCCGGCACGGACGTTACCGAGCACTTCTTTGCGACTGAGGTCCCCAGCGCGGAGAAATCTTCACAACGCGGGCACAGCCGGGAGGCCTAGAATCAAATGCCGTGCCAGACGGGCAACGACGCCTAACGAACTATGAATGCGGACCTTTTCCGCCTTTGGCCGGATAGCCCTGACCTGCGCTATTCGGTCGCGCCCAAACAATGGGCAATTATGCGCGATTTTTGCGCAGACAGGCAACCTCCGGACGAACTGCCCACGCAAAGGGCAACATTCGCCGGCTGCTATGAGATCAAATGGCGCCGATTACTGCAGCGCTTCGCCGTGCTGCGAAATATCGAGGCCTTCGAGTTCCTGGGAACGGGACACCCGCAGCGGCACGATGGCGCTGACGAGCTTCAGCAGGCCGTAGCTGACGCCGGCCGACCAGACCAGGGTGACGGCGACGCCATAGAGCTGGACCAGGAGCTGCCGGGGATGGCCCTCGAGCAGCCCCGCCGTGCCGCCGATCGAGGCTGTCGCAAACACGCCAGCCAGCAGGGTTCCCGTCAGCCCCCCGATGCCGTGGACCCCGAACACGTCGAGCGAATCGTCGTATTTGAACCGGTGCTTCAGCGAGGTGCAGGCCCAGTAACACACCGCGCCGGCGATCACGCCGATGACGATGCCGTGCCAGGGCGCGACGAAGCCCGAGGCCGGCGTGATGGTGCCGAGGCCCGCGACCGCGCCCGAGATCATGCCGAGCACGGACGGCTTGCGCCGGGCCGACCATTCGATCGCGCCCCAGGTGATCGCGCCCGCGCAGGCCGCGAGATGCGTCGCCAGGATCGCCATCACGGCATGCGAGTTGGCGGCGAGCGCCGAGCCGCCGTTGAAGCCGAACCAGCCGACCCACAGCAGGCCGGTGCCGATCACCGCAAGCGACAGGTCGAACGGCGCCAGATTCTCGGCACCATAGCCCTGTCGCTGGCCCATCACCAAAGCTGCGACCAGCCCGCCGGTGCCGGCCGAGAGGTGGACGACGAGCCCGCCGGCGAAATCGATCACGCCCATGCTGGCGAGAAAACCGCCGCCCCAGATCCAATGCGCGAGCGGCACATAGACCAGGATGAACCAGCCGATGGAGAACACCAGATAGGCCGAGAAGCGCATGCGGTCCGCCACCGAGCCCGCCACCAGCGCGACCGTGATGATCGCAAAGGTCATCTGGTAAAGCATGAACAGCGATTCCGGGATGGTCTTGGCCGCGGGATGCACGCTGTCGAGGGTCAGCCCCGCCAGGAAGGCGCGGTTGAGCGAGCCGAGCCAGGGACCGTCGCCGACGAAGGCCAGCGAGTAGCCGAACGCGACCCAGAGGATCGAGATGACCATCACCGCCGCGAGGCTCTGCGCCATGGTCGCGAGCACGTTCTTCTTCCGGACCATGCCGGAATAGAACAAGGCGAGGCCCGGCGTCGTCATCATCAGCACCAGCGCGGTCGCAACGATCATCCAGGCGGTGTCGGCCGCGTCGATCCCGGGCGCCGCGGCCAAGGCGGGCGATGCGCTTACGATGGCAGCGAGCGCGGTCGCCGCAAGCACGCGGATAGCGCGAGACGAAAATGCCCCCATGACAGTCCTCAGCATATCGAGATGAACGCAAAGGCGCGGCTGCGCCGCCGCGCGCGAGCAAGTGGTGGCGGCCTACAGCGCGTCGGCGTCGGTCTCGCCGGTCCGGATGCGGCGGGCATGATCGATCGGCGTCACGAAGATCTTGCCGTCACCGATCTGCCCCGTGCGCGCGCTCGTCGTGATGACCTCGACCGCCTTGTCCGCGACGTCGGAGGCGACCGCGATCTCGATCCGCAGCTTGGGCAGGAAGTTCACGACATATTCGGCGCCGCGGTAGATTTCGGTGTGGCCCTTCTGCCGGCCGTAGCCCTTCACCTCGGTGACGGTCATGCCGTGGACCCCGATGGCGGTGAGGCCCTGCCGCACCTCGTCAAGCTTGAAAGGTTTGATGATCGCGACAACGAGCTTCATGGCGGTGCCTTGGGTCCCTCAAGATCAGGCAGCCTGGTTCTGAGGCAGAGCATGGTCCCCTCGGCTGGCTGGTTGATAGGCACATGGCACAAAAATTCCGCAGGGTTAAGCAAAAAACGTCCGGCATCGCTGCTGTTCACTGAACGGAAAGCCCCGACGGCCGACAGATGGGGAGGACGCGCCGCCGCGCCGGCTCCCCCCTCCTTGAGGATGCAAGATGTCGAATCGTCCCTGGTATTATGCGTTACAAGGCCAGCAGCAGGGTCCGGTGTCCGAAAGCGCACTCCGCGACCTCGTCGCCAAGGGCGTCGTCACGGCCGACACGCTGGTCTGGACCGAGGGCATGGCAGGCTGGGAGAGGGCCGATCATATCCCAGGATTGGTCTCCGACATCGCCGACCATCCCGCAGGATCGGTCCCGAGCTCCGGCGCGGCCGGGATTGCCGAGGGACCGCTATCGGCCGAGCTCGAACTCTGGCCGTTTCTCGGCCGCGCGCTGCTGTTCGTGATCGGCACGGCTTTCGTCATTCCGGCGCCGTGGACCGCAACCTACTTCTATCGTTACGTGATCGAACGGATCCGAGCGCCGAGCCGCTCCGCGCTGGGCTTCACAGGCCAGCCGCTCGACATCTGGTATGTCTTCATCGGCATGGGCGTGCTGATCTATGTCGGCCCGAGCAACAGGCCCGTCGTGGAATTGCTCGTCATGGTCGCCCAGGTTTTGCTGTCCTGGCTGGTGGTCCGTTGGATGGTCAGCAATATCATCGTCGATGGCCAACCTATCGGACGCTTCGAAGGCAGCGTGCTCACCTATGTCGGCTGGCATGTGCTGATGATCATCTCCGCAATCACGATCATCGGCTGGGCCTGGGTCATCACGGCCTGGATGCGCTGGATCTGTCGCAACATCCAGGGCACCCGGCGCGAGATCATCTTCACCGCGAGCGGGCTCGAGATGCTGTGGCGGACGGTGTTGTTCGCCATCGGCTGCGTGCTGATCATCCCGATCCCATGGGTGCTGCGCTGGTACACCCAATGGTATGTGTCACAGTTCGCCCTGGTGTCGCGCGCTTCGATACCCGCCTCAGGGCACTAAGTGGGCGACCTGCGCTCGCGCACCGAGCCTTCCTGCGCCACAGAGGCGACGAGCGTGCCGTCGGGCTTGAAGATCAGGCCGCGCGTCAGGCCGCGGCCGGCTTGCGCGCTCGGCGAATCCTGCGAATAGAGCAGCCATTCGTCGGCGCGGAACGGCCGGTGAAACCACATCGCGTGATCGAGGCTCGCCGGCATCATCCGCTTGTCGAACAGCGTGCGGCCGTAGCGCGCCATGACCGCGTCGAGCAGCGAGAAGTCCGAGGCATAGGCGAGCGCGCACATATGCAGCGCCGGGTCGTCCGGCAGCTTGGCCGCAGTCCTGATCCAGACATGGATGCGGCCGTCATCGATCTTCTGGCCGAAATAACGGCCGAGCTCGACCGGACGCAGTTCGATCGGACGATCGGATTCGTAGTAGCGGCGGATGAAGTCCGGCATCTCCCGGAACATCGGCTGCTTGGAGACTTCTTCGGCAGTCAGTTTTTCCGGCGGCGGCACATCCGGCATCTTGTCCTGATGGTCGAACGCGCTCTCCTCGTCGGTGTGGAACGACACCATGACCGAGAAGATCGCGTTGCCGTGCTGGATCGCGGTGACGCGCCGGGTCGCATAGCTCTTGCCGTCGCGCAGCCGCTCGACCTGGTAGATGATCGGCACCTGCGGATCGCCCGGCAGGATGAAATAGCAATGCAGCGAATGCGGCAGCCGTCCTTCGACCGTGCGGCAGGCAGCCATCATCGCCTGGCCGATGACCTGGCCGCCGAACACGCGCTGCCAGCTCGTCTTCGGGCTGTTGCCGCGAAACAGGTTCACCTCAATCGGCTCGAGGTCGAGGATCGAGATCAGGTCGATCAGGCCCTTGGACATGGGTTAAGCCTTCGCTTGGTCAGACCAATCGGTCGCGACAATTGGCGACGGCATGGTTCACCGCCCTGTTTCGCCCAGCTATACTCCCGCCGCAAGAGCATAAGGGTAAGCGGGTTGGCATGACACAGCGGAGCATCGTGATCGGCGGCGGCGCCTTTGCCGGTTTGGCGCTGGCCTTGGCGCTGCGGCAGGGCCTCGGGCCGGACGTCCCGGTGATCGTGGCCGACCCGGCACTGGGGGCGCGGCCGAGCCGCGATCCCCGCGCCAGCGCCATCGTGGCGGCCTGTCGGAAGCTGTTCGACGCGATCGGGGTCTGGGCCGATGTGGCCGAGCAGGCACAGCCGATCCTGGACATGGTGATTACCGATTCCAGGCTCGAGGACGCCACCCGGCCCGCCTTCCTGACCTTTGCCGGCCAGGTCGAACCCGGCGAACCCTTCGCCCATATGGTCGAGAACCGGCATCTGATCGACGCCCTGGTGGCCCATGCGGAAGCTGCGGGCATCGTGCTGAAGCCGACCGCGGTGACGAATTTTGCGACCCAGGCCGACGGCATCGAGGTGACGCTCGCCGATGGCAGCCGTATCGCGGCCGGCCTCCTGGTCGCCGCCGACGGCGCCCGCTCAAAGCTGCGCGAGCGCGCCGGCATCGTCACCCATGGCTGGGACTACAACCAATCCGGCATCGTCGTCACCGTCGGCCATGAACGCGATCACGAGGGGCGCGCCGAAGAGCATTTCCTGCCCCCCGGGCCGTTTGCGATTCTGCCGCTTACCGGCAAGCGCTCCTCGCTGGTGTGGACCGAGACCCGCGCGGAGGCGCAACGCCTTGTCGCCCTGAGCGCGGATGAATTCCATGCCGAGCTGGAAAAGCGCGCCGGCCTGCATCTCGGCGAACTCAAGGTGCTGGATCAGCCGCGGGCCTTTCCGCTGTCCTATTTCGTGGCGCGCTCCTTCATCGCCCCGCGGCTCGCCCTGGTCGGCGACGCCGCCCATGTGATCCACCCGATCGCGGGCCAGGGTCTCAATATGGGGCTGAAGGATGTCGCAGCGCTCGCCGAAGTCGTGGTCGATGCCGCCAGGCTCGGGGCCGATCCGGGCCAGATCGACGTGCTCGAGCGCTACCAGCGCTGGCGGCGCTTCGACACGATGGCGATGGGGCTTGCCACCAACTCGCTCAACTTCCTGTTCTCCAACAAATCGACACTGCTGCGTACCGTGCGCGACATCGGGCTTGGCCTGGTCGACCGCACGCCGCCGTTGAAGGAGCTGTTCATCCGTCAGGCCGCGGGGCTGACCGGCGAGATTCCGCGGCTTCTGAAGGGCGAGGCGCTGTGAGGTTCAGCGTGCCTCGGCACCGCTGATGAAGGCGGCAACGGCGTCCAACATGTCTGGGTCGAGCGGAAGATCGGGATCGCCATAGGATTTCAGATTGGCATCGTCGTCCGTGACGTCGACCAGCACATGGTTCATATCGGGCAGCCACAGCGTCTTGGCGGCCGGCGCGGCGGCCGAGAGCGCCAGCAGGTCGACCCGCGCGAGTTGCAGATCGCGGCCACCGCCGACAATCAGCGTGGGCATGATGATCTGCTTCAACGGATCGATCGGATCCTCGGTGAACGCGGACGCGATGCTGGGCTGCATGGCGGGGGGAATCGGCAGCGCCGCGGGCGGCGGATCGACGACCTGGCCGGCCATGATGCTGTCGATCGCTTTCGCGGCCTCGGCGAACTTGTCGGGCGGCAGCTTTCTCTCCAGTTGCGCCTTGAGGAGGTCGCCCTGCCGCCGCGCCGTCGTCGCCAGCAGCACCAGCCGGTCGACCGGCGCGCGGCGTGCGGTCAGGATCGCGACCAGGCCGCCCTCGCTGTGGCCGACCAGCACGACGCGGGCAAACCTGCCGCGCAGGAACGCCACCAGCGACGCGGCGTCGTCGACATAATCCTTGAAGCGGAAATCCTCCGGCCTGCCGAACTCCCGCTTCCAGCCCCGCGCCCCGCGCTTGTCGTAGCGCAGGCTGGCGATGCCGCGCGCAGCCAGTTGCTCGGCGAGCTTCTTCAGCGTCGCGGGCTTGAGCTGCGGGCCGTTGCCGTCACGATCGGTCGAGCCGGAGCCTGCGATCAAAAGCGCGACCGGGGGCCGCTCGACGCCGGCCGGCGTCGTCAGCACCGCGTCCAGCGCGCCGACCCGGACATTGCTCTCCTCGGCGCGGGCGATGGACGTCAGCGTCGCGGCCAGGAGCAGCGCGAACACTGGGAGGCAGGCCCGAAGCCGCATGGTCAGTCGATCTTCCGCGCTTCTTCGGGCAGCATGATCGGAATGCCGTCCCGGATCGGATAAGCGAGCTTGGCGGATCGCGAAATCAGCTCCTGCTTGGCCGCATCGTATTCCAGCGGCCCCTTGGTCATCGGGCACACCAGGATCTCCAGAAGCTTGGGATCGACCGTGGTCTCGGGACGCTCTGACGGTGTCATGCGGAGAATCTCTTCAGGCTAGTGTTGCGACATCTCTAGCACATGCCCCAGGCTGCTGTCGTCTTTCACCGCCCGGCGAGCGCGACGCGAATCAGCTCCGCGACGATCGCATCGTGCCGCGCCTTCGGGATCCGCTGGTCCGCAAGCGCGAAGCCGAGAAACGCCCAATACAGGATCTGCGCACGCGTCTGCGCGAGTTCGGGCGCGAGGCCCTCCGAAACGAGCAGGCTCGTGACATAGTCGAGGCGGCGTCGGTCGATCGCTTGGACCGCATTAAGGGCAAGCGCGTCGGAGGCGGCCCAGCTTCGCACCGCCCGCTCCAGCGCCGGCCTGGTCGAGAACGTGCGGCGCAGCAGCACCGCGATGAGAGGCTCGTCGGTGACGCTCGCCTCGACGCCAAGGATGATCCGCTCGGCCGCGATCTCGCGCCAGTAGTTCAAGAGCTCGGCGCGGAAGGCGCCGACATCGACGAAATGCCAATAGAAGCTGCCCCGCGACACCCCGAGCGCTTTGGCCAGCGGCTCGGCCTTGAGCGCCATGAATCCTTTGGCGGTCAGGACTTTCAGGCCCTGATCGAGCCAATCCCGGGCGGACAACTGATCGGTCATCCGCCCTCCATACACCACTGTATTGACATGCACTACCTCGTTCGGGCACCCTCCATACATAACTGTATGGTCAGAGGCCACCGGAGAGAAGCGATGCGGGATGTGATGCTGCAATGTGCCGGAGTCGGCGCGATTCTCGCTGCATTGATCCACGGCGTCCTCGGCGAGACCAAAGTCTTCCCTCGCCTCACGATCACGCCGGAGCGCTTGCGGATCTTGCTTCGCGTGGTCTGGCAGGCGAGCACGGTGGCCTGGATCGGCGGCGGAGTGCTGCTTGTCACGGCACCAACGATGGCCTCGGATACGGCACGCCACTGGATCGTCGTCACGCTGGCCATCGTGTTCGCCCTTGCCGCATTTGGCAACGCACTTGCCACGCGCGGCCGACACTTCGGCTGGATCGCACTTGCCGGCGTCGTTGTTCTCGCTGCTGCCGGCTATTGATGGACAATCGCCGACGGTGCAGCAGGGCTGCCCACCGAATGGAATCGCTCCAGTTTGGAGCAAGTCTTATTGCGCCCCGGAGACCTCGTTGTTAGCTGCAACTGCGAGGCCGAGGCGGCGGAAGCGCTAGGCTAACCTGCGCGACGCACCATGTTCTCGGCTCGAGAAGGGGAGAGCTTGATCGATGTCGACTGTGAGCTTGCGGAAACTTGCCTTCGCTGTTGCGGCCTGGAGCGCTGTCCTGACGCTCGCATCTGCCCATGCCGCGGACACGGAAATTCAGCTCACCTATAGCAATGGGCAGTTCGAGCCGAAGGAGGCCGCCGCGCCGGCCGACAAACCGTTCGCCATCCGGGTGAAGAACATGGAAGCCAAGGCGATGGAGTTCGAGAGCAAGACGCTGAAGGTCGAGAAGGTGATCGCGGCCAAGAGCGAGGCCATCCTCAAGGTGCGCGCCATGAAGCCCGGCCGCTACGAGTTCTTCGACGAGTTCAACGAGAAGGCCCGCGGCACGGTCAACGTCCAATAGGAAACGAAGATGCTCGCCGCGCTGATCATCGTCTTCCGCGAAGTGTTCGAGGCCGGATTGATCGTCGGAATCGTGCTGGCGGTGACGAGCGCCGTGCCGCACCGGCTGCGCTGGATCGGCGGCGGCCTCCTTGCCGGCCTCGCGGGCGCCTGCACCGTGGCGGCTTTTGCAGGTGCCCTGTCGCAGCTGTTCGAGGGCATGGGACAGGAATTGTTCAACGCAGCCATCCTGTCGACCGCAGTCGTCATGCTGATCTGGCACAATGTCTGGATGGCACGCCACGGCCGCGAGATGGCCAACGACCTGCGCGCGGTCGGACAGGCGGTTGCAGAGGGATCCAAGTCGCTGCTCGCGCTTGCGGTGGTGGTCGCGGTGGCCGTGCTGCGCGAAGGCAGCGAGGTCGTTCTGTTCCTCTATGGTGTCGCGGCGTCCGGAGACAATTCCGGGTTGGCGCTACTCGGCGGTGGCGTGCTCGGCTTGGGGCTGGGCGTCGCCGTGTGTCTTGCGACCTATCTCGGTTTGATGCGGATTCCGCCGCGGGCGCTGTTCGCCACCACGACGGTGCTGATCACTCTGCTTGCCGCCGGCATGGCCGCGCAGGCGGTCGCCTTCCTGGCACGGGCCAGCTGGCTGACGAGCCTCGACCAAATCGTGTGGGATTCGAGTTCGGTTCTGTCCGAGGACAGCCCGCTTGGCCGGACCTTGCACACCTTGATCGGCTACACCGATCAGCCGACCGCGATGCAGCTCGCGGTCTATATCGGCGTGATCGTCCTGACGTTCATACTGATGCGGCTGACGGCCCCGCTCCCATCTGCGCGCGCCGTCGCGGCGGAATGATCACTGCAGCGGAGGATCGCCTGAGGTCCGCTTCTTGGCGAGGTCCATCTCGGTGACGGCGATCAGGATCTCGGCGCGAGTCTTAAGGTCGGGCGCTTCCAGCATCGCCTGCTTCTCCGCCGGTCCGTAGGGCGACATCATCGCCAGCGCATTCACCAGCGCCTCGTTCGGCGCCGCTTCGATTCCCTCCCAATCAGCCTTGAGATTGTTCGCCTTCAGGAAGTCGGTCAGTACCGAAAGCAGCGCCTCGCGGTCGACCTCGTCCTCGCCCTTGCGCGCGGTGAAATCATCGATGAATGGGAAGTAGTCCACCTTGCATTGGCGGTATGGCGTCAGCACGGTCATTTCCTCGACCACCTTGAAGCGCGAGACGCCGGTGAGCTCGAGGATATAGCGGCCATCTCCGGTTTCCGCCATTTGCGTGATGCGACCGACGCAGCCGACCTGGAACAGCACCGGCACCGCTTCGTTCGACGAATGGGTCACGTCCGGCTGGATCATGCCGATCAAGCGATGGCCGTCGCGGAACGCATCGTCGACCATGGCGAGATACCGTCGCTCGAAAATGTTGAGCGGCATCTGGCCGCGCGGCAACAGCAGCGCGCCGGCGAGCGGGAATACGGGAATGACTTCCGGCAGCTCGGCGGGACCGCGATATTCCGCATTGATCGGCATGGGCTGCCCCGTGTGGTCGGCTGCGCCTTCGTTACGAAAACAGGATGGTCGACAGCCGCTTGCGGCCCTCGACCGTGGCCTCATCCGCACCGCCCCAGGCCTCGAAGAACTGTACCAGCTGCTTGCGCGCACCGTCATCGTTCCATTTGCGGTCGCGCTTGACGATTTCGAGCAGCTGGTCCGTGGCTTCCTTGCGCTTGCCTGCGGCATTCAACGCGGTCGCGAGGTCGAAGCGGGCCTGATGGTCGAGCGGATCAGCAGCAACCTTCTGTTCGAGCTCGCCGATCGGCCCTAGCGACTGGGCCTGCTCAGCCAGATCGATCGCCGCCTGCACGGCGGAGACTGCAGCATCGTTGCGCTTGGACTCCGGCACCATCGCCAGCGTCTGCTTGGCCTGCTCGATCGCTCCGGTCTGGACGTAGCACTTGGCCAATCCGGCCAGCGCCTGAATATTGGTCGAATCGACCGACAAGGCTTCGGCATAGATTTGCGCCGCGGCAGCCGCATCGCCCTCGGCAAGAACCGCCTCCGCTTCCTTGATGATCTCGGCAATATCGGGTTCGCCGATTCCCGGCACATCCTTGGTGAGCTTCTCGATGAAGGCGGCGACCTGGCCTTCGGGGAGGGCACCCATGAATCCGTCAGCCGGGCGGCCGCCGACAAACGCGATCACGGCCGGGATCGACTGAATGCCCATCTGCCCCGGGATCGCCGGATGCTCATCGATATTCATCTTGACCAGCTTGACCTTGCCCTTGGCGGCGCGGACAGCCTTTTCAAGGATCGGGGTCAGCTGCCGACAGGGACCGCACCATGGCGCCCAGAAGTCGATCAGCACGGGCTGCCGTTTCGACTCCTCGATGACATCCTTCACGAAGGTCTGAGTGGTGGTCTCCTTGATCAGATCCGGCACCTGCGGCGTCGCGCCGCCCTGCTCTACAATCGTCACGGGGTCCTCGTCTGAAATGCTGAATGGCCGCAGGCCAGACCGGCCTGCCGCGGCGCCTCAATACACGGTTTCGTCTGTTTTAAGTGGCGGTCACCCGCGAAATTTCAACCGGTTCCCGTTCATACCGCCGGGAGCGGGCTTTTCCGACTGTTTTCGGCCATTTTGCGCCAGGGACCTTCGCCAAACGGTGACGAAAGGTGTCGCAGACCTGTTGCATTCCGCGGCGGCATTTGGCATAGGTCTCCCCGTTGCCGCCGCGACTGGGCGCAACATTACGGATGCGGGTGTAGCTCAGTGGTAGAGCACGACCTTGCCAAGGTCGGGGTCGAGGGTTCGAACCCCTTCGCCCGCTCCAAAGCCCGCTACGATCCATCGCGCTTTATCCATCAAAAACGTCCGCTCAGTGCCTCTCCGGGCCTTAAGAGCCTTGGCGAAGCCGCCGTCCTCCTGATCCGCCCTTGCTGATGGCGAGGATCGCCCGCCGATCGGGCGACATCGGACATGCCTACCGGAAAGCATCCCCGGCGACCTTCACGTGGCGTGCGGGCCGATGAAACCGCGACAGCTCCTGTACCATATACATCCATCGCGTGAGCGAACGCGCATGCGCCGGCCCACATCCAAAGTCCGGTGACATTGTTGGATGATGCAGCCTTGGCGCAATCACACCGAGCTATCGCGACCTATACGTAGACCGGCATGCGGACCCGGCCGGCATCGCCGAACACGCGCAGGTAACGGGCGATCTCGGCAGGATCGCCGGTCGCCTTCTCCGGATTGTCGGAGAGTTTGACGGCGGGCCGGCCGTCAACGGACGTGACCTTGCAGACCAGCGAGATCGGATCGAGATCGACCGAGCCGTCCGGCGAACAGCCGACAAAATCATTGGTGAGGTTGGTGCCCCAGCCGAAGGAGAGCCGAACCCGATCGGCAAAGCGCTGGTGGATCGCTTCGATCGATTCGACGTCCATGGCATCCGAGAACACCAGCAGCTTTTGCCTGGGATCGCGGCCTTTCGCCTTCCACCAGGCGATGATCTCCTCGCCGGCTTCGATCGGCGGCGCGCTATCGGGACGGAAACCGGTCCAATCGGCGACCCAATCCGGCGCGTCGCGCATGAAAGCCTTGCTGCCGAACGCGTCGGGCAGCGCGATCAGGAGATTGCCGGCATAGGTCTGCCGCCATTGATCGAGAATGCGATAGGGCGCAAAGCGCAGCTCCTCATCGTCTTTCGCAAGTGCCGCCGCGACCATGGGCAGCTCGTGCGCATTGGTCCCGATCGCCTCGAGGTCGTTGTCCATGGCGAGCAGAACGTTCGAGGTGCCGGTGAAGGAGGAGCCCAGACCTTCCTTGACGGCCTCGACACACCAGCGCTGCCACAGGAAGCCATGGCGGCGGCGAGTACCGAAATCGGACAGCCGCAAGCCCTCGATTTTTCGCAGCCGCTCGACCTTGGTCCACAGCTTCGCCTTGGCGCGCGCGAACAGCACATCAAGCGCGAAACGCCCCTGCCCTTTCATCGCCTGCCGCGACCGCAGCTCGTTGAGGATCGCCAGCGCCGGGATCTCCCACATCGTGGTGTGGGTCCAGGGGCCGTGGAAATGCAGCTCGTATTGGCCTTCCGCCTTGCGCAGCTCATATTCGGGCAGCCGGAAGCTCCCGAGCCAGGCGATGAAATCCGGCGCGAACATGTGGGTCTTGCCGTAGAACGTGTTACCGGCAAGCCAGATCAGCTCTTTCTTGGTGAACCGGATGGTGCGGGCGTGGTCGAGCTGGGCGCGCAGCTCACCCTCGTCGACGATGTCGGCAAGCCGCACCCGCTTGGTGCGGTTGATGACGGAAAAGGTCACCTTCTGATTCGGGTAGAACTCCCGAATCATCTGCATCATCAACAACTTGTAAAAATCGGTATCGAGCAGGCTGCGCACGATCGGGTCGAGGCGCCAATTGTGATTGTAGGTCCTGCTCGCGATGTCGGTTACGGTCATTATGGCGTTTTAGCGCGCCGGCCCTGCCGCAGCCAATGGGGTTTGTCGCAGGGGCTGCTGCGCTAATCCAGGATCGGCGGCAGGCCCGGATCGAAGGCGAGGGCTGATTCGACCCATTTTGCAGCGCGAAGGACACGGACATCCTCGCGGTAACGGCCGGCGATCTGAATGCCAAGCGGCAGGCCGTTCCGGCCGAAGCCGGCGGGCAGCGACACGGCCGGCGCACCAAGGAAGGTCCAGGGGGCGCAATATTCGGCATCGCCGGTCCAATGCAGGCCCTGCGGGGCCTCGCCGAAAGCGGGCAGCGTCAACACGGCATCGAAGCCCTCCAACTCGGTGTCCAACGCCGCGCGCCGCTCCTCCTGGACTGCTTTCGCGATCAGGTAGTCCATCGCGGATTTCCCTTTCCCGGACTCGACATGGGATTTCAAGACGTCGCTGACGCGATCGGGATAACGCGCGATCAGATCCGAAAAGATGACCGTGGCCTCGCTCAGCATGATGGTGTTGATCGCGGTCCAATTCACGGCGTCGAGGGCGGACAGTTCGAGCACCTCCAGCACGGCGCCCGCGCTACGCAGCTTGTCGATGACCGCGCCGAACAGCGCCTGCTGCTCAGGCTCGGCGCGCTCCCATTTGGCGAAGCGCACAATGGCGAGCCGCGGCTTGTCCATCGCGATGACGCCCTCGTCGATATCGATTTCGAAGGACGGCAGCGGCCGACCGTGAATGTCGCCATCGTTCGTGCCGGCGAGCAACGAAAGTGCGAGCGCGACGTCATCGACCCTGCGCGCGAAGAAACCGACATGATCGAGCGACGGGCTCAAGGGGTGCACACCGACGCGCGGAATCGCACCGAAGCTCGGCTTGAAGCCGACCACGCCATTGAAGGCGGCGGGACGGATCACCGAGCCGAGCGTCTGCGAGCCCAGCGCCAGCGGCACGAGGCCGGCCGCCACTGCCGCCGCCGAGCCGGACGAGGAGCCGCCCGGCGTGTGCGCGACATTCCAGGGGTTCACCGTGGGACCCGGATGGCGCCAGGCGAATTCGGTCGAAACCGTCTTGCCGAAGATCGTCGCGCCGAGATTGCGCAAACGCTCGACCACCCAGGCGTCCGCCGCGGGAACGTGGTCCCGGTAGATCGGCGAGCCATTGGTGGTCGGCATGTCGTGCGTGGCAATGATATCCTTGATCGCAACCGGAATGCCGGCCAGCGGCCCACGATGCGGCGCAACGTCCCTCGCCAGATATTCGAACGCCTTCAGGCGCGGCTCGATCAGCTTTGTCCGCGCCAGGCAATCGGCCGCATAGGTCTCTGACGCGGATGGATCGGCTCTGAACTGACGCAACAGATCAAGGACGCCTGCGCCGGCTTTCGGGGCAGGCAAGGCGCGTTGTTCGGTCATGGCAATTTCCCACGGACATTCGAGACAGCGCAGCATAACGCATCCCGAGACGCGCAGCCAAGAAAGGCTACTTACTTCATCGACAGAGCGGGCTCGATGTACTTCCGCACCACAAAGCTCTTATAGTCAGGCTGATTGGCCAGATTGCCGAGCGCAATCTGGGTATCCATCGCGACCTTCAGCGCGTCCGGCGTGATATCGACACTCGGCGGATAGACGCCGTCCGCCAACATGCGCTTGACCGCGGCTTCCACCACCGCCGGCTCGAGCGACGGAAATTCCTTCTTGGCGATCTCAACCGTCTTAGCCTCGTTCTTGGCCATGAAGCGCATCGCCATTTCCATCGCATTGACGACGCGCTGCGCCGTATCGGGATCGACGTCGTTGCGCGCAGTCACCGCCGAGAAGGCGTAGGCGCCATAGGCTTTGGGAAAGCCGAACACCACCTTCATGCCTTTCGCGACCGCCTGGTCCAGCCCCGGCTCATACATCACGGCCACATTGGCCTGCTTGGCGACGAACGGCCCGGGTTCGCTGCCGATCGCGACCTGGATCATGTCGACGTCGGTCTTGGGATCCATGCCGTTCTCCTTCAACAGCTTCATGAAGAGCGAGGTCGAGGTGGTCGGCATCAACCCGGTGACGACCTTCTGGCCCTTGACGTCCTTGATGCCATCGAACTTGAAATCCGGCGCGGTCGCGATCCACACGGCGGCGCCGTTGACGACGTTGGCGATGATGCCGACCGGCGCTCCCTTGGAGGCTGCGATCGCGGTCCATTCCGGCCCGTGGATCGAGAATTGCGCGCTGCCGGAGATCACGGCGGACAACGCCACGGTCGGCGCGCCGGCGGTCTCCTTGGTCAGATCCAGGCCCTGCTGGGTGAAGAAACCTTCGTCGATCGCGACATAGAGCGGCAAGTATAGCATCGACTGGAACGCCTGGCTCAGCGTCACCTTCTTGTTCTCGGCGAGTGCCGGCGAAGCAAGCAGCAGCGAGATCAGCGCAGCCGCCTTGGCGGCACGCGTCAGCAATGACATCGAAATACTCCGTTCGTTTCTCATGGAAATCAAACCTGAACCTGCTGCGTCGCACTGGCCTGCTTCCACGGCAGGCTGGTGCGCTCGATCATGTCGATGACGTAGTAAAGGAGAAAGCCCACGATCATCAGCGTGAACAGGCCGACCCACACCGTGTTGAGGTCGTAGAGGCTGGAAGCCGTGTAGATCAGGTGACCGAGCCCGCGCTGGGATGAGATGAATTCCCCAACGACGGCCCCGACCAAGCCGAAGCCGATATTGATGCGGAAGGTCGCGATGATGGAAGGCAACGTTGACGGCGCCACCGCCTTGAAAAACACCTGGTGCTTGTCGGCGCCCATCGAGATCAGCAGGGACTGCAGGTCGGGATCGGCATCCTTGGCGGCCTGATAGGCCGCGATCAGCGCGACGATGGCGGTCAGCGACACCGACAAGGCGACCTTCGAGACGAGCCCGGTTCCAAACCACAGCACCACGATCGGAGCCAACGCGATCTTGGGCACGCTGTTGATGGCGACGATGAAGGGCTCCACCAGGCGGGCAACGAACACGGAGTACCACAGCGCCAGCCCTAGCAGGGAGCCGACGATCGTCCCGATCACGAAGCCGAGCAGCGCTTCGAACAGCGTGGTCCAGGTATCGGAAATCAGGTCTCCGCTGGCGAGCATGCGGAAGGCGTTCTGGAAAATGCCAAGCGGCGAGCCGACCAGGAATGCCGATACGAGGCCGAGCCGAACGCCAAGCTCCCACAGCACGAAGAAGGCAATCACCGCCAACGCCTGCAGGAAGGCGCGGCCGAGCATCGTGTCGAAAGTCTTGCGGCGTCGCATACGCGCGCGCGATTTCGTCGCCGAAGGTGCGCTGGGGAGGGTCAGGGTCACGCTGTCTTCTCGGTCTGGATGTCGAGCTCGGCGCAGAGCTGATGGAAATAGCCGGAGAAGCGGCTATCGGCGCGCGCCGCAATCGGTGAATGCGCCGCGATGTCGATGTCGTGCACGACCTTCACCCGCGCCGGCCGGCCACTCAGCACCACCACCCGCTTCGACAGCGCCACCGCCTCGTCGATATCGTGAGTCACCAGGATGACGGTCTTGTGGTAGGTCTCGACGGCCTCCTTCAGCACGCCCTCGAGATACAGCCTCGTCTGGTAATCGAGCGCCGAGAACGGCTCGTCGAGCAGCAGGATGTCCGGATCCATGATCAGGGTGCGGATCAAGGCCACGCGCTGCCGCATACCGCCCGACAACGTCTTGGGATAGACGTTCTCAAAACCGGCGAGGCCGAAGTCCTTCAGATATTGCCGCGCCTTGGTCTCCGCTGCGTCGCGCATGACACCGCGAGTCTCCAGGCCCAGCAGCACGTTGCCGAGCACCGTACGCCACGGAAACAAGAGGTCCTTTTGCATCATGTAGCCGATGCGACCGCGCAGGCTTCCGATCTGCGCGCCGCGATAATGCATGGTGCCGGCATCGGCCTCGATCAGGCCGGCGATGATATTGAAGATCGTCGTCTTGCCGCAGCCGGATGGACCGATGATGCTGACGAAATCGCGTTGGTGGATGTCAAAGGACAAATCGTCGAGCACGCGGACTTCGCCGTGCTTGCCATGGAAGGATTTGCTGACGCCGCGGACGCTCAGCTGGGTTTCGGGCTTGGACATGCCGCAGCTGACGCAACTTGCATGCCAAGCCCGAATCCTCGGAGTTTCCATGGTTCAGCCCGTTTCCGGGCACACCGTGCCTCGACGTTTCGCGGTGCATGGCGTGTCTTTGGGCATAACGGCCAAACCTGAGCCCACGGGTTTCGTGAGCGCCACGTGATCGCGATGCGGCATTGCGTCCGCATCCGAGGTTTGTTGCATCGCGAGGCAACCCAGCCGCTTGATACGCGCCCAAGCCGGCCCACGTGAATTTTCACGGACGAGCACCGGCCAGCGGGCGCTGGTCGCTTTTCAGTCGTGGAAGATGTGCTAACATTTTTTGTCCGATCCACTGAGTTGGCGGACCAACGAACGTCTCAAGACACGTTTCGAAAAATGATGGCGGCAGCATCGAAGCTGCCTGATGGGAGTGAAGCGATGACATCGGCTTTCCACCGGAGCATTCTTGCGCTTGCGACCTTCGGCCTTCTGGCCGGAACCAGCCTGAGCTACGCGCAGCAGTCGGACGCCGCCCGGCCGCTCAAGAAATACGAGTCCGGCAACAAGGAATTCTGGACGCATCCGCCGGATGACTGGTTCCTTGGCGATGAAACCGAGGCACAGAAGGGGTTGGCGCCGCCATCCGGGCCGCCGACCGGCGCCTCGGAGGCAGAACTCGCCGACATCGTGAAGAAGATCAAGCTGCCGGACGGCTTCAAGATCGAGGTGTGGGCACCCGGCGTGCTGGCGGCGCGCCAGATGGCCTGGGGCGACAAGGGCACCTTGTTCGTCGGCTCGTTCGGGCTCGGCAACGTCTACGCAATCACCGACAAGGGCGGAAAGCGCGAGGTCAAGACGGTCCTGAAGGGACTGAACATGCCGACCGGCGTCGCCTTCCAGGACGGCGCGCTCTACGTCGTCGAGGTCAACAAGCTGGTCAAATACGAGAATGCCGAAGCCAATCTCGACAATCTCGGCCAGGGCAAGGTCGTCTATGACGACATGCCGTCCTATGCCGCGCATGGCTGGAAGTATATTGCGGTCGACAAGGATGGCTGGTTCTACATCCCGTTCGGCCCGCCCTTCAACATCGGCATTCCACCGACCAGCGTGGCGCAGATCCGCCGTGTCGATCCGCGCACCGGCAATGCAGAGATCTGGGCGCTCGGCGTGCGCAACAGCGTCGGCGGCGACGTCGACCCGCGCACCGGCAAATACTGGTTCACCGAGAATGCGCGGGACTGGATCAGCGATGATCTGCCGAGCGACAAGCTCAACATGATCGCCAAGATCGGCGAGCATTTTGGCTATCCCTATTGCCACCAGGGTGACTTGCCGGATCCGAAGTTCGCGATGGGCCACCAATGCTCCGAGTTCACGCCGCCCGTGCTCAAACTCGGCAGTCACGTCGCCCCGCTCGGGATGAAGTTCTACACCGGCGACCAGTTCCCGGCCGAATACAAGAACAACATCCTGATCGCCGAGCACGGCTCCTGGAACCGCCACAAGTATCAGGGCGCACGGATCATGCGCGTGACCGCAGATCCTGACGGCAAGAATGCTAAGCAGGAGGTGTTCGCCTCGGGCTGGATCGAAGGTGATCAGGGCTATCTCGGCCGTCCCGACGACATCGTCCTTGCCAAGGACGGCTCGATCCTGGTGGCGGACGACTGGGCCGGCGCCATCTACCGCATCAGCTACGAGAAGAAGTGATCATCTGAGAGATTTGGGGGCTGCGGCTGCCTTATGGCGGCCGCAGCCTTTGTTTTGAACGGTACACGGCCGTCGGTGCGGGCGGCCCATCACACAAACAAAGACTGCCGTCGCCCGTTGCCGGGACATCCCGGATAGAGCTGGAAACAAGCTTCCGGGCTGACGCGTGGAGGGGAAGGATATGCGAAAGGCTCTGATCGAAGCCGTGCTCGTCACGGCGGCCCTGCTAGCCGACTACTCCGTCACACATGCCGCTGACATCGCCGCCGGCAAGGCCAAGGCCGAGCTCTGCGTCGGCTGCCACGGCGAGAACGGCATTTCACAGACCGAGAACATCCCTTCGCTCGCGGGCCAGCAGGACCAGTTCATCCAATGGCAGCTGGTGTTCTTTCGCGCCGGCACGCGCAAGAACGAGGCGATGCAGCCGATCATCGAACAACTCAACAACGAGGACATCCGCAATCTCGGCGCTTATTTCGCCTCGCTGACGCCGCCAAAGGCGCCGCCGGATGACAATCCCGACCTATCGCAAAAAGGTGCACAGGCGGCTGCGGGCCGCCGCTGCGCCTCATGCCATACCGACAGCTATGCCGGAACCAAGGGCGTGGCGCGGCTTGCTGGCCAGCGCGAAGAATATCTCGTCAAGGCGCTACATGACTACAAGAGCGGTCTGCGCGTCGGCGGCAGTCAGGCCGCGATGACCGACGTTGCCTACCCTCTAAGCGGCGAAGAGATCGAAGCGCTGGCGCACTATCTCGCGCATTTGTAGCAGCACGGGGATGTCGCCCCGTGCAGGCGCACCCCGCAGGGACGCAAAGCCTGCTGAGCTATCCTCGCTGCGCCTCGTACACCTTCAGCTGTGTATAGGCGATGCGCAGCTTCGGCACCGGGACTTTCGCAGCGTCTGCGCGGGCCACGAGATCGCCGATCACATGATCGGCCTCGACCGGCAGGCCGGCCTTGAGATCGCGAAACATCGAGGCCGTCATCGGCGATCCCTCGGTGGTCAGCATGCCGGAGACGCGCTGGAAAAAAGGCCCTGCGGGCGGAAACCCGGCAGCGGCCGCCACCGCGCTGCATTCATCGAGCATGCCGAGCAGAAACTCCTTGCCGCCCGGCGCGGCGAGAATGACCCCGACAGGCGCGCGCATCAGCGTGGTCGAAGCAGCGAGCGACGCCAGGAACACCCATTTCTCCCACATCTCCTGCAGGATATGCTCGCTGGCGGCGGCATTGAAATTGCCGCGCTTGAACAGCTCGAAGATGGCGCGGACGCGGTCGGACATCCCGCCGGCACGCTCGCCGAAAGCAAACGACTGCATCGGCTGCAGCTGCACAACCTCGCGCTTCTCGTTCAACGTCGCGGCGATCGCGCAGAGCCCGCCGAGCACGTGGTCGCGTCCGAATCTCGCATCGAGCACATCGAGATGGCGCATGCCGTTGAGCAGCGGAATGATCGCAGTCTGCGGTCCAACTGCGGGCGCAAAGGACGCGATCGCGTCATCGAGATCGTAGGCCTTGCAGCTCAGCAGCACGACGTCGAAATGCTGCTTCAACGTATCCGCTTGCACGGTCGCCGGATTGGGCAGCGTGACATCACCGGCCGGGCTCCTGATCACGAGACCGGCCGAGGCGAGCTCGGCTGCACGGCGCGGTCGCACCAGGAAGGTGATGTCGCAGCCGGCCTGCAACAGGCGGCCGCCGAAATAGCCGCCGATCGCGCCGGCACCGACCACGAGAATGCGCATGGGATCTTATCCTGTTCTTGCGAGCGCCGGATACTGCCGCGACGGACAGCCAATGGCGAGTAGCGAATGGGGATGGCTTCCATTCGCCATTCGCTACTCCCTATTCGCCACTCACCACTTCTCGCCGAATGGCCGGATCTCCAGCTCGAACGTCCAAGCGCTCTTCGGCTGCTGGTAGAGCTGCCAGTAGGCACCGGCGACGGACGCCGGCGGCATCAGGAGGTCGGGGTTGTCGAGCGCCTCCTGACCCCAAATCTGCGCCCGCCGCTCGCGCACCCAAGCGGTGTCGACCCCGGAATCGATGATGAGATGGGCGACGTGGATATTCTGCGGCATCAATTCGCGCGCCATCGATTGCGCCACGGCACGCAGACCGAACTTCGCGGACGCAAAGGCCGCATAGCCGGCTCCGCCGCGCAGGGAAGCGGTCGCCCCGGTGAAGAAGATGTTGCCTTGTCCGCGCGGCAGCATCAGCCGCGCCGCCTCGCGGCCGGTCACGAAGCCGGCCCAGCAGGCCATTTCCCATACTTTGCGGAACACGCGGTCGGTGGTTTCCAGAATCGGGAAATTGACGTTGGCCCCGACATTGAAAATCGCGACCTCGAGCGGAGCGTGCTTATCGGCGTCGTTGAGGAAGGCGGTCGTCTCCTCCTCCTTCCGTGCATCGAGCGAGCGACCGAAGATCGTGCCGCCTGCGGCCTCGACCTCCTTGATGAGCGGTTCGAGCTTCTCGCCGTTACGGCGGCCCGCGAACACGGTGAAGCCCTCGGAGGCGAACTTCTTGACGATCTCGGCGCCGATATAGTCGCCGGCCCCGACGACCGCGACGGTGGCGTTACGCTTTTGCATTTCGATCTCCTGTTATTCCGGGGCGCGTCAGCGCGAACCCGGAATCTCGCGCCTCATCTCGGGATTCCGGGTTCATCGCTGCGCGATGCCCCGGAATGACGTCCATGCCGACGTACCCGCGATGACAGCGCTACTTCGCCATAATCATCTCTTCGACATCGCGCAGCTGCTCCTTGCCGAAGAACATCTCGCCGCCGACGAAGAAGGTCGGCGAGCCGAAAGCGCCGCGCTCAACGGCCTGCTGAGTGTTTTCGACGAGCTTCGCTTTCACCTGCGGCTCCTGGGCGCGCGCAAACAACTTTGTGCCATCCAGCCCGGATGAGGTGATCGCGGCAATCGCGACCTCCGGATCATCCATCTTCTTCGGCTCGCGCCACATATGGAAGAACGCCGCCTCGACATAGGGATCGAACACGCCTTCGAGCTGCGCGGCAATGGCCGCACGCATCAGGTTCAGCGTGTTGACTGGAAAGAACGGATTACAAACATAGGGCTCGACCTGAAAGCGTTTCAGGAAACGCCGCGTCTCCAGCTCGTGGAACTCGCGCTTGTTCTTGATCCCGGCGAACGCCTCAGCGGGCGATCTGTTGTTGGTCGCCTTGAAGATGCCGCCCAGCAGCACCGGCACATATTCGAATTTCATGCCGATCCGCCGCTCGATGGCAGGGATGGCCAGGTGGCTGAGATAGGCGTTCGGACTGCCGAAATCGAACAGGAATTGCGGCGCGGGCCGGCTCATGGGCGATCTCCCCAGACCTTGATTTTGGCCCATCTTGATCCAGCCTCGCAACCGCGTCCAGCATTTTATGATAGTCATCATACATGATGACCATCTCCGGGCGGATCAGACCAGACGGCTGATCGTGCGCTTCCGCCAGACCAGGAGATAGAAGCTCATCTGCAGCAGGAACATCGCCGAAAACGTGATGGGATAGGCGAGCCATACGCCGTCCAGGCCCAGCTGGGAGCTCAGTGCGACGGCCGACGGGACCTCGATGGCTGCAATCGAGAGCATCGAGATCAGCAGCGGCATCCACACCGTGCCACTGGCGCGCATGGCGGCCGAGAACGCCGTCGCCATGCCGAACACAACCGAGCTCCACAGCACGATGTGCAGCGAGCGCTGCGCGAGTTCGAGCACAGGCGGCTCCGTGATGAAAAAGCCCATCAGCGTGCGGGAGAACAGGTAGGCGATTGCCACGAGCCCGCCGGTCAGCACGAGATTCATCTCGAGCCCGGTTCGCACGATGCGGCCGATCTGCCCGGCATTGCCGCGGCCGATCGCCTGCGCGCCGAAGATCGAGACCGAGATCGCGATCGAGATCGCCGGGAACTGCACATAGGCCAGTACCTGGTTGACGGCACCATAGGCCGCGGTCGCGCCCGAGCCGAAACTGTTGACGAGGCCCAGCAGCACCATTTCGGCGAGCGACATCACGATCATGTTGATGGCCGCGGGAATGCCGAGCCGCAGCACAATGCGCAGCAGGAGCGGATCGATCGACATCCCACGCCGGAACGCGGCATCGAAGGCGAGCGGATGCTTGCGCCGGCGCAAATGCGCGTGCAGCCAGATCAGGGTGAGCAAGCTTGAGATCGCAGATGCCCAGGCCGCGCTGGATACACCGAGCTGCGGCAGGCCGAACGTACCGCGGATCAGCATCGGCGTGAGTGCGAGCCCGATGACGGTCGAGACCGCGAGCGCGATCAGCGGCGTCACGGTGTCGCCGACGCCGCGCATCAGCGCCGTGATCAGAATGAAGGTGAACGTCAACGGCATCGCAATCATCATGATGCGCGCGTACGTGACAGCGGCATCGAGGATGTTTGCAGGCGTCGCGAGCGCGACCAGGAGCGGCCGCGCGAACAGTCCGCCAAGCACCGCGATGAAGGCTGCCATCAGCAAGGTCAGGCTCAGCGTCGTGCCGGCAATGGTCTTCACCTTGTCCGTTTGGCCGGCTCCCCAGGCCTGCCCGATCAGCACGCCAGCGCCGGAAGCCAGCCCAAGGACAAAGGCGATGAAGAAGAACATCGCGGGGAAGAACACCGACACCGCCGCAAGCGCGTCGACGCCGATCATCTGCCCGAGATAGACATTGTTGATGGTGCCGAACAACGCCTGCAGGATGTTGCTGAGCATCATCGGCGCGAGAAAGACGAGAAAGGATTTTCGGAGCGACGGAGAAGTCGACACGAGGACGTCCTGCATGTGAGAGCAAAAATGCGCCGGGCTCGGGGGATAGGCCGCAAGTGGTATCTTATTAGGGCGAACGGTCTCGATAGGCCAGCCCAATGGCGTGATCGCGAATGTCGGCAGGCCAGTCCGCGATCAGCTCGGCAAAACGACGCAGGTCGTCGGCGAACAGCGCGCGTGACGCCTCCTCGAAATGCGGGAAATTCCCGGCCATGGCCGACATGAAGTGATAGGCCGCGTCGCGCGCTTCTCGCGCGCGATCCTTGTCACCGCTTGTGCGACGCGCCTCGTCGACCAGCTTGCGCAAGGCGACCGAGGCGCCGCCGGGCTGCGCATTCAGCCATTCCCAATGACGGGGCAACAACGTCACCTCACGGGCAACGACGCCCAGTCTGGGTCGGCCCCGACCACGCGGCTCGACGGTCGCGGGCTCTGGGGCGGAGGGTGCCTCGACATGCAGACGCGATGCGACCGCTGCGCCAGTTTCGCGCAGGTCGAGATCTACCGGGCGACCGGTCCGGTCGTTGAAGATCATGATCGGCGCATGCGTGCCGTCGGCGCGTTTGACCGCAAGGGCGACTTCAGCGAGCGGGCCCGTAGCAAGCCGGCGCGCGCCCTCGAAGACAGTAAAGGTTTCGATCATCCTCACGACCCAGCTGGGATTGGCATTGACGAGCCATCTATTAATACCCGGATAAAATAAAATCAATATCACCCGGGTGATTATGTCGCCAGAATACCGGTGGCGAATGGATCGCCGGATTGCATTCAGCCTGCTAGGGAACGGCAGCGAATCCGAAGGCCCCGGGATCACGATGCTGACCGTTCACCACCTCAACAATTCCCGCTCTCAACGCGTGCTGTGGCTGCTCGAAGAGCTCGGCGTCCCCTATGAGATCATCCGCTATGAGCGCCAGCCGGATATGCGCGCCCCCAAGGAACTGCGCGCGATCCACCCGCTGGGCAAATCGCCGGTCATTACCGATAGCGGCCAGACCATCGCCGAATCCGGCGCCATCGTCGAATATCTGATCGAGACCTATGGCAACGGCCGCCTGATTCCGCCGCCGAAAACACCGGAACGGCTGCGCTATAGCTACTGGCTGCATTACGCCGAGGGCTCGGCGATGCCGCTGCTGTTGTTGAAGCTGCTGTTCAACATGATGCCGAAGCGCGCTCCGGCTCTGCTGCGGCCGTTGGTGCGCAAGGTGTCGAACCAGGCGCTGACCACGCTGGTCAATCCGCAGCTCAAGCAGCACATGGCCTTCTGGGAAAGCGAGTTGCAGAAGAGCGAATGGTTCGCCGGCGACGAGTTCACCGCGGCGGACATCCAGATGAGCTTTCCGCTGCAGGCGGCGGCGGCGCGTGGTGGGTTGGAGCAGGGCCATCCGCGCGCGATGGATTTCCTGGCGCGCATCGAGGCGCGCCCCGCCTACAAGCTGGCGCTGGACAAGGGCGGACCGTATACGGTCGGCAGGTAGCGACAGCTTTGAGGAGCCGGCCAGCGGCGCATGGCGCTACTGTCCGGCTGCCGTTGCGCCACGCGTGCGGGGGTCGGACGCACCAATCAGACCGTCAGCGGTCACCAGGATCGAATTGGCCGACGTCTGGCCCATCGGCTCCACAATCCGATGCCCCCTCGCTTTCAGCTCAGCAAGAACCTCTTCGGGAAAGCCGCGCTCCACCCGAACCTCATCAGGCATCCACTGATGATGCAGGCGCGGCGCGGCCACAGCGGCGGCGACGTCCATATGATAATCCAGCACGTCGACGACCACCTGCAGCACGGTCGAGATGATGCGGCTGCCGCCCGGCGAGCCCGTCACCAGCACCGGATTGCCATCCTTCAGCACGATGGTCGGCGACATCGATGACAGTGGTCGCTTGCCTGGTCCGGGCAGATTGGCCTCGAAGCCGACAAGACCGAACGCATTGGACGCGCCGGGCGCCGCGGTGAAATCGTCGAGCTCGTTGTTGAGCAGCACGCCGGTGCCATCGGCCACAAGTCCGACCCCGTATGGGAAATTCAGCGTATAGGTGTTGCTGACCGCGTTACCGTCATTGTCGACCACCGAAAAATGCGTCGTATTGTTGCCTTCGCGCAACGGCGCCACGCGCAGCACGGCATCGGCCGGCGTCGCACGATCCGGGTCGATGCTCGCGCGTTGCCTGGCCGCATAGTCTTTCGACAACATCACCGAAACGGGCGCATCGACGAAGGCGGGATCGCCGAGATAGCGCGCGCGGTCGGCATAGGCGCGCTTCATCGCCTCGATCAAAAGGTGCAGCGAGGCCGCCGAGCCCTGCTTCAGTTCATCGAGGTGAAAGCCTTCGAGGATGTTCAGCGTCTCGATCAGCACAGTGCCGCCGGAGGACGGCAGGGGCATCGAGACGATGTCATAGCCGCGATATGTGCCGCGCACGGGTTGCCGGATCACGGGTTGATACGATTTTAGATCATCGACCGCGATGATGCCACCAGCCTCCTGCACAGCTTTTGCCAGCTTCGCCGCCACGGCACCTTCGTAGAAGCCGCGCGGTCCCTGCTCGGCGATGGCGGTGAGCGTTGCGGCCAGATCGCTCTGGACCAGCCTGTCGCCCTCGTGCAGCGGCGTGCCGTCCGCGCCTGCAAAGATCTTTGCTGAAGCCGGCCACTTTCCGATCCTCGAATAAAATAATGGCAACGTATCCGCGACGTGTCCTTCGACCACGAAGCCGTCGCGTGCGAGCACAATGGCGGGATGGACGAGCTGCGCCAGCGTGAACTTGCCCGAGCCATATTTTTCCAGCGCGAGCGCCAAGCCTGCGACCGTGCCGGGCACGCCGATCGACAGCGCCGAGTCGCGCGACTTCGCATTATCGGGCTTGCCGTCGGCGCCGAGGAACATATCGCGCGTCGCAGCACCCGGCGCCGTCTCGCGGTAGTCGATTGCGATATCCTCTTTGCGCTGCTTCAGATGGATGACCATGAAGCCGCCACCGCCGATATTGCCGGCAGTCGGATAAGTGACGGCCAGCGCAAACCCGGTCGCCACCGCCGCATCGACTGCATTGCCGCCGAGCGCAAGCACGCCCTGCCCGACCCAGGCCGCAATCTTCTCCTGCGCGACCACCATGCCATGAGCAGGCGGTTGGACCGGCGCTGTCACGCCCGACGGCAGCGGTGCATGCAGGCTGTAACTCTGGGCATCCAGCGCTGCTGCCGGGATCACTCCGGCGAGGAGCAGGCCGATGCCCGCCAGGATTGTCCGTCGATTGATTGTGAGAGAGAGCATCAAAATTCCGCCGCGGCTGACATCCAGTGAACGCCACGGATGCTATAGCCCTCAAGCCCCGGCGCAAAACGCGAGGCCGTGATCGTGAAGGACATTTTGGAATGACTGTGACCTCAATGATCTCAGGCAACGAGGCTGTCCAGCGAACCTATCCACCGCCCAGGGCGGTCGTGAGCTGGATCTTTTTCGATTGGGCAGCCCAGCCTTATTTCACCTTGATCATGACCTTCGTCTTCGCACCCTATTTCGCCGCGCATGTCGCGCCTGATCCGGCGAGCGGCCAGGCGCTGTGGGGCTTCGCCACGGCCGCCGCCGGCATTGTCATTGCAGTTCTGTCGCCCGTGCTCGGAGCGATCGCCGACGCCACCGGCCGGCGAAAGCCGTGGATCGCAGCTTTCGGTGCGATGCTGGTGGTCGGCTCGGCGCTGATGTGGATCGGCCGGCCGCATGCGCCCGAACTGATCACTCCACTTTTGATCGCTTATGTGATCGCGACGATCGGCGTCGAATTCGCCACCGTATTCAACAATGCGATGATGCCGACGCTGGTGCCGCCGGAGCGAATCGGACGCCTGTCCGGCACCGGCTGGGCCACCGGCTATATCGGCGGCATCCTCTCTCTCATTCTTGTGCTCGGCTTCCTCGCCGCCAATCCTGACAGCGGCCGCACCTTGTTCGGGCTGAAACCTCTGTTCGGCCTCGATCCCGTCAGTCATCAGGGCGATCGCATCTCTGGCCCATTGACGGGGATCTGGTTCGTCGTGTTCGTGCTGCCGATGTTTCTGTTCACGCCGGATTATCCGGCGCGACATCGGCTCGGTCCGGCGTTGCGCAAAGGAGTGGCTGAGCTGAAGGAGACCTTGCGCACGCTACCGCAACAGCGTGCGATTGCGCTCTTCCTGATTGCGAACATGATCTACACCGACGGGCTGGTCTCGCTGTTCGCCTTCGGCGGCATCTATGCCGCCGGCACTTTCGGCTGGAACACGATCCAGATCGGCACGTTCGGCATCATCCTCGCGATTGCCGGCGCCTTTGGTGGCTGGATCGGCGGCAAGCTCGACGATGCCTTGGGCCCGAAGACCGTGATCACCGGCAGCATGACGCTACTGCTCGCGGCCATCGTCGGCATTCTCTCGGTCAGCAGGCATTCGATCCTGTTCATCCCGGTCGGGCCACCCGAGCCGGGCGGCGCGCTGTTCGCATCCGCGCCCGAGCGCGCCTATCTCCTGCTCGGTTGTGTGATCGGCACCTGCGGCGCGCCGCTGCAGGCGGCATCGCGCTCGCTCCTGATCCGGATGGCGCCGAGAGAACGCATCGCGCAATATTTCGGCCTGTTCGCGCTGACCGGGAAAGTGACCTCGTTCATCGGCCCGCTGCTGATCGGCATCGTCACTGCGGCAACTGCCAGCCAGAAAGCGGGCATGGCAGTGTTGGTGATGTTCTTCGCAGCCGGACTGGTGCTGCTGGCGCGGGTTAATCCCGCTTCACCATCCCGGCCCAGCGCGTGAACGAGCGCGAGCCATACTGCATCATCCATCAGCGAGCGCCGGTGTTCGACGCCGCAGCTGCCACGATGACCGCCCCGTGACTATGTGCCCCCGCTTTCGCGGGGGCACATAGAAGTGCGTCAATGCCGGAAGTGCCTGATCCCGGTGAACACCATCGCGATCCCGTGCTCCTCAGCGGCCTTGATGACCTCGTCGTCGCGCATCGAGCCGCCGGGCTGAACCACAGCCGTGGCGCCGGCCTCGATGCAGGCCAGCATGCCGTCCGCAAACGGGAAGAACGCATCTGACGCGACCACCGAGCCTTTCGTCAAAGGCTCGGCAAGCTTCAGCTCGGCGGCTGCATCGAGCGCCTTGCGCGCGGCAATGCGTGCCGAATCCACCCGGCTCATCTGGCCCGCGCCGATGCCCACCGTGGCGGAATCCTTCGCGTAGATGATGGTGTTCGACTTCACATGCTTGGCGACGCGGAAGGCAAAGCGGAGGTCACGCAACTCAGCCTCGGTCGGCACGCGCTTGGTGACGACCTTGAGCGCCATGTCGTCGATCACGGCATTGTCGCGGCTCTGCACCAGCAAACCGCCCGCCACCGTTTTCGCAGTTAGCCCAGGCGCGCGCGGGTCGGGCAGGCCGCCTGCGAGCAGCAGGCGGAGATTCTTACGGCCGGCGATGATCGCGATCGCCTCTTCCGTTGCATCGGGCGCGATGATGACTTCGGTGAAGATGCCGGTGATGGCTCGGGCCGTCTCGGCATCCAAGGTCCGGTTCATCGCGATGATGCCGCCGAACGCCGAGGTCGAGTCGCATGCCAATGCCTTCTGATAGGCGGTGACGAGATCCGGCCCCTCGGCGACGCCACAAGGATTGGCGTGCTTGACGATGACGCAGGCCGCAGTGCGCGCCGGATCGAACTCGGCGATGCATTCATAGGCCGCATCGGTGTCATTGATGTTGTTGTAGGAGAGCTCCTTGCCCTGAAGCTGGCGCGCCGTAGCGACGCCGGGCCGCCGGCCGGGCAGCGCATAGAAGGCCGCTTGCTGATGCGGGTTTTCGCCGTAGCGCAGTGCCTGGATCAGACGGCCGCCGAAGGCGCGATAATCCGGCTTATCGTTCTGGATCGTCGCGTTGAACCAGTTGGAGATCGCAGCGTCGTAGGCCGCGGTGCGCGCATAGGCTTTCGCCGCAAGCTTCCGGCGCAGCAGCAGCGTGGTCGCGCCATCATGTCGGGCAAGCTCATCCAGCACCGCCTGATAATCCTGCACGTCAACGACGACCGCGACATCGTCATGGTTCTTGGCCGCAGCGCGGATCATCGCCGGGCCGCCGATATCGATGTTCTCGATGCAGTCGGCGAAGTCGGCGCCTTTCTCGACCGTGGCTTCGAACGGATAGAGATTGACGATCAGGAGATCGATCGGCGCAATGCCATGCTTCTTCATCGCATCGACATGCTCGGCGTTGCCGCGGATGGCGAGCAGTCCGCCGTGGACTTTCGGATGCAGGGTCTTGACCCGTCCATCCATCATCTCGGGGAAGCCGGTGAGGTCGGACACATCGGCCACCTTCAGGCCGGCTGCGGCGATGGCCTTCGCGGTGCCGCCGGTCGACACCAGCTCGACGCCACGGGCGGCGAGCGAACGGGCGAAATCGACGAGGCCGGTCTTGTCGGAAACGGAAAGAAGCGCGCGGGTTACGCGGCGAAGCTGGTCGGTCATGGGCAGAGTCCTGTTGCAGGAGTTCAATTTGCCCAGGCGCACGGCGGTCCAACCCGCGCTCCCCGATGGTGCTCCATCCAAAGTCGCCAGTCGCGCGAGAGCCGAGTCCTTATCAGCTTTTGGCGTCCGCGACAACGGGCACCGGCGATGCCATCATTCAGAGCGGCAATTCCGGCTCGCGCCGCGCATTCCGCCGCGCACTGGTCTCGGCAGGCGACGCCGACGAGCGCACGAAGCTCCAGCGGATCGAGTCCGTCTGGCGCACCTCCTGCCGGATCACGATCTGGGTGGTCCGGCGCGGACCGTCATTGCCGGCCAGGAAGACGCTGTCCTCGAGGTCGATGCGGTCATCGTCCATGGTCTCGAAGGTCCAGACCTCGCGGTTGGGCAGTACCAGCATGGCGCCGCGGCCGTCGCTGAGCCGGCTGGCCTTCACCGCGGGATGCAAGTGAAAGCGGATCGTATAATCGGAACCGCCACCACGCAGGCGCGCGCCCTGCGCCGGAGTGACCGTGTCCTCGCCGTCGAGCCGCGCTCCATCGTCGGCCACCATCAGGACGCGGCGGTGGATCAAGCCGAACTTGGCGGCATAGCCATTGTGCGAGGTCGACAGCACGGTGCCTTCGGCCACTGCCTCCCGCAGATTTTCCACGCGGGTTGGCCCGGATACGATCGGCGCGCCATGCAGGAGCCGCTTCACTGCCGACATCTCGACGAACTGGCAGGACGAGGTGTTGTGATAGGTCAGGGTCGAATGCGCCACCGTGCTGCGGGCAAACGCCCGCCAGTTGTCGCGGCCGTTGGAAGGCATGCCGCAATTGATGACGATGCGGCAGATGCCGGACGACAGTTCGAAAGCAAGACAGCCGGCATGGGCGTCGTGGCTGAGATGCGGCGGCGGCGGCAGTCCGGTATCCACGATCACCGTCATGGCGCCGGCATCCAGCCGCTGGAACCCCGAATGCGGCATGCTCGCCATCGGGGTGCCGTAGGTGTCGTCATAGGCGAGCAGCGTCGCCAGGAGGTCGGACGGCGTCGCGCCCATGCCGTTGAACAGCGCCATGTTGCCGTCGCCATGGCGGAAGAACCGCAGCATCGGCATCATGCGGTCGATCGCATTCAGGAGCGCCGGTGGCGGCGCGATGTTACGCGCGGCGAAGGTCTGCCGCAGCGGCAGCAGATCGATCAGAAGATCGATCAGCGCGCCGGGATTGCGGGAGACGTGGCCGCCATCGGGCAGGACCTGGCGCTGCAGTTCGTCGGAAAGTTTGCGGCTGGTGCCGCGGATCTGCTTGGACTGATTGGCAAGGCACAAGGCCGCATAGCACAGCGCAATCGATACCTGCAGCCGCGGCACCCCATCGGGGATATCGATCGTGCCATAGCGAAGGTAGCGGATCTCTCGGGCGAGGCCACGCAGATAGCGGCGATAGAATTTGCCGTCGGAATCCGCAAGCACCAGGGGCGCCTGCGACAGAAGCGAGATCACTCGGCGCGCCAGCACATCGGCGCGGCGGCTGACGGGGTGCCGGCCGATCTGATTGGTGATCCAGTCGTCGACCAAAGCACGGGCATTGGCACGGGTCAGGGCGGTGTCCGCGGCACGCAGATGCCGCAACCAGCCGAACCCGAGCAGCGCCACCTCCCAATCCTCCGAGGGCGGCTCGAGGTCGAAGATCGAGCGACCATGGCAGGTGACGATCTTGCCGGCGAACACGAAACGACCGGCGTAGATTTCCGCAGCACGGGTTGCATCCGCCGTCCGCAGATCATGTGGGGCGATGATGAGCCGGTCGGCGCGGCCCGGCCACAAGGCAGACAGGGACACCGCCAGGCCGCTCGCATGCGCCATCAGGCTGCGCGCGAAGCGGCCCAAAACCAGCGTCGATATGCGTCTCGTCTGAGCGGCGGACACGCCTTGCCTTGAGGTGAGGAGGAATCTTCAGCGAAGCCTTACTAGATCGGAAATGCCGCTGATGCACCATTTCGGCCTCGCCGAAAGCTGCCGGTCAGCGCAAAAATCTGGTGCAAAATCAGGATTTAACTAAGGGTTTCACTCTAGCACCCAGACCACGCTACCGCCAGCAGTTCCACACCTGGTAAACGCCAGCGCAGCTCAGCTGCGCCGTTCGAGCCGGGCCGCGTAGAAGCCGTCGAGCCCGCCGAGCCGGGGATCCTGATGCGGCAGATGGCAGGGCAGCGTGCGCAAATCGCCGGCCGGCGTCACGATCTCGCTCAATCCCGCCACCTCGCCAGGTGTGACAGGTATGCGGCGAAGCCCGCTCTCGCCGGCGAGAAAGCTCTCAACCATCTGTTCGCCCTCTTCCGGCTCCAACGAACAGGTGCAGTAGACCAGCGTCCCGCCCGGCTTCAGCAGGCTCATCGCCTTGTGCAGCAGGCGCTTCTGCAAGACGGACAAGGCCGCGATCTCCTGCTCCTGGCGAAGCCAGCCGACATCCGGATGGCGGCGGATCGTGCCGGTGGAGGTACAGGGCGCATCGACCAGAATGGCGTCGAAGCTGTCGCCCGCCGGCTGCCACTCCGCGGCATCGGCGACGACCGATTCGATCTCGAGTTGCAGCCGGGTCATGTTGTCCTTGAGGCGCGCCATGCGGCCGGGGGAGCGGTCGACCGCGGTCACTCGGGCGCCGCCATGCGCGAGCTGCGCGGTCTTGCCGCCCGGCGCCGCGCAAAGATCGGCCACGCTCTTTCCGGCGACATCCCCAAACAGCCGAGCCGGCAGCGCCGCAGCGGCGTCCTGCACCCACCACTGCCCCTCGGCAAAGCCCGGCAGCACGGTCACCGAACCATGCAGGAGCGTCCTGACGGTATCGGTCGGCAATACCTCGCCATGGAGGCGCGCGGCCCACTGCGCGGGTTCGGATTTGACCGTGAGATCGAGCGAGGGCTCGTTACCGAGCGCAGCGGCGATGTCCTTCGCGGTCGCCTCGCCATAATGAGCGATCCAGCGCTTCAGGAGCCAGGGCGCGACGTCGAGCGCCTGGCCTTTGACCTCCTCGACGATGCCTGCACCTTCGCGGGCACAACGGCGCAACACCGCATTGACGAGGCCCGCATATTTCGCCGCGCGCCGGTCGGCCTGGACCAGCCGCACCGAGAGGTCGACCGCCGCATGGTCCGGCACGTCCATCCAGAGGATCTGGGCAGCCCCGATCAAGAGCGCGCTCTGCGCCCGCGGCGCATCGGTCGGAACACCGCGATCGAGCAGGCGGGACAAGAGATGGCCGAGCGTGCCCAGCCGGCGCAAAGTGGTCGCCACCAGGCGACGCATCAGGGCGCGGTCCCGGTCGGCGAGCTGCTTCAGGCCCGGGTGTGCGCCGGCGCCGTCGAGCTGGTCGTCCAGCGTCCGATGTTTGTGTAAAACCCCGTCGATAACGTCTGCTGCGATCCGCCGTGCGGCCAAGCCGGGCACTTCGGAGGGGGTCGCAAATCGCGGTGGAGGCATGCTGGAGCGTCACTCGCAGAAAAAGAAGGCAGTTCCGCGGGCGATCCGGCGCATGCCAATGAGAGCTGTCGGCACCTCTGCCACGGGAATATGCCGAATATAAGAAGCCGCTCTGCTATTTTAACCCTGTCACTTCACCTCCGGGCACACGATCTGATGATATCGGCCGCAAGCCGGTTCAAGCGGGACACGACACCATGAGCGACCATCCTTCCACGCCGGCGGCACCTCCCGGCGATACCGCACGCAAGCCCCTGACGCCCGCCGCCCAGCGCGCGCTCGCCGAGGCCGAGGAGCGGCGGCGGCAGGCCGCCGAGCACGCCAAGGCCATGCCGAGGGAGCTGCAAGGCCCCAAGGGGCCGGAGCCGACCCGCTACGGCGACTGGGAGCGCAAGGGCATCGCCTCCGACTTTTGAGCTTGGCGCCGGAGCCCCAGCGCAAGCGATTATTGCGCGACCACGACCGTGGTCCCGATCGACACGCGATCATAGAGGTCGGTGATGTCGGCGTTCAGCATCCGGATGCAACCATAAGACACGTAGCCGCCCACCGAGTTCGGCAAATTGGTGCCATGGATCGCATATTCGCCGCCGGCCAAGGTCATTGCCGCGACTCCCATCGGATTCCGCGGCGAGCCGCCCGGAATCACGTCGGGAATGTTCGGCTTGTCGCGCTTGACGTCGGCGGGCGGCGCCCAGGCCGGGTATCTGTACTTGCCCTCGATCGAGGTGGTGCCCGCCCACTGCTTGCCGGCCTTGCCGACGCCGACCGGATAGCGCATGGCGTGCTCGCCATCGAGAATGAGGTAGAGATGGCGCTCGTGGGTCCTCACCACGATCGTACCCGGCGAATATTGGCCGCTCATCCCTACCAGCTCCGGCCGCGCCTCGGCCGCACCCGTCGCCGCAAGTCCCGCCCCGATGGTGACGGCCAGCGTCACCGCAATTCCCTTCAGCATCGTCGCTCGCCCCTTTGCCTCGGCGCGCCCTCGCGTCCGGGAATTTCAAGACGCGCCAACACCTGCAAGGCCGACCGCCCCGAACGCGCAGAGATTTTGCCGAACCGCGTTTACCAGCTGGTTTCCGCGCGACAGCTCGGCGGGGTCGAGGAATGAAGATTTTCAACCTAAAGTAAATGATTCAAAAACAACACTCGCGCGGAAATTGCCGCGCGAGGCCGAAATCGTGAGCAGGAGGCCCGGTCTCAGGCCTGCTTCTCCTTGCGGTTCTGCCGGTGCGTGACGAGGTCGTCGACCACGGCGGGATCGGCCAGCGTCGAGGTGTCGCCGAGCGCACCCGGCTCGTCCTCGGCGATCTTGCGCAGGATACGGCGCATGATCTTGCCCGAGCGGGTCTTCGGCAGACCTGGCGCGAACTGGATCTGATCCGGCGAGGCGATCGGACCGATCTCCTTGCGGACCCAGCCCACGAGTTCCTTGCGCAGCTCCTCGCTCGGCTGCTCACCTGCCATCAGAGTCACATAGGCGTAGATGCCCTGGCCCTTGATGTCATGGGGATAGCCGACCACGGCGGCTTCCGAGACCTTGGGATGCGCCACCAGCGCGCTCTCGACCTCGGCGGTACCCATGCGGTGGCCAGAGACATTGATGACGTCGTCGACGCGGCCGGTGATCCAGTAATAGCCGTCGGCGTCGCGCCGGCAGCCGTCGCCGGTGAAGTACTTGCCCTTGTAGGTCGAGAAATAGGTCATCTCGAAGCGGGCGTGATCGCCATAGACGGTGCGCATCTGTCCGGGCCAGGAGCGCGTCAGGCACAGATTGCCGGTCGCCTCGCCTTCCAGCGTCTTGCCCTCGGCATCGACGATCTCCGGCACCACGCCGAAGAACGGCAACGTCGCCGATCCCGGCTTCAGCTTGGTCGCGCCCGGCAGCGGCGTGATCAGGATGCCGCCGGTCTCGGTCTGCCACCAGGTATCGACGATCGGGCAGCGGTCCTCGCCGACGACGCGGTGATACCATTCCCAGGCTTCCGGATTGATCGGCTCGCCGACCGAACCCAGCAGCCGCAGGCTCGCGCGCGAGGTCTTCTTCACCGGCTCGTCGCCGCCTTGCATCAGCGCGCGGATCGCGGTCGGCGCGGTGTAGAAGATGTTGACCTTGTGCTTGTCGATCACGTTCCAGAAACGGGAGTTGTCCGGATAGTTCGGGACGCCTTCGAACATCAGCGTGGTCGCGCCATTCGCCAGCGGCCCATAGAGAATGTAGCTGTGGCCGGTGACCCAGCCGACATCGGCCGTGCACCAGTAGATATCGCCATCATGATAGTCGAACACGTATTGGTGCGTGATCGAGGCATAGACCAGATAGCCGCCGGTGGTGTGCAGCACGCCCTTGGGCTGGCCGGTCGAGCCTGAGGTGTAGAGAATGAACAGCGGGTCCTCGGCGTGCATATGCTCGCACGGGCACTCCGTCGTCACGACCTCGGCGGCCTCGTGATACCAGAAGTCGCGGCTCGGCTTCATCTCGACATGACCGCCGGTGCGCTTGACCACGACCACCCAATCGACGCCCTCGACCTTGTTCAGGGCGGCGTCGACATTGGCCTTCAGCGGCACCTTCTTGCCGCCGCGCAGGCCCTCATCCGCAGTGATGATGATCTTGGACTGGCAGTCCTTGATGCGCTGGGCAAGGCTGTCCGGGGAAAAGCCCGCAAACACCACCGAATGGATCGCGCCGATCCGCGCGCAGGCCAGCATGGCATAGGCCGCTTCCGGGATCATCGGCAGGTAGATGGTGACGCGGTCGCCCTTCTTGACGTTCCGGTTCCGCAGGATGTTGGCCATCTTGCAGACTTCGTCGTGCAACTCACGATAGGTGATGTGGCGGCTCTGCGACGGATCGTCGCCCTCCCAGATGATCGCGGTCTGGTCGCCGCGGGTGGCGAGATGGCGGTCGATGCAGTTGTAGGCGGCGTTCAGAACGCCATCCTCGAACCATTTGATCGAGATGTTGCCGGGCGCGAACGAGGTGTGCTCGATCTTCGTCGGCGCCTTGTACCAGTCGACGCGCTTGGCCTGCTCGGCCCAGAAGCCGTTCGGATCGGAGATGGAGCGGGCGTACATCTCGCGATATTTCGCGTCGTTGATGAAGGCGCGTTTCGCCCAATCGGCAGACACGTCGTAGATCTTCTCGGACATTTAATCCTCCACCCTGCGGCTTGCAGATCGGCACTGCGCAAGCCGTCGTTATTGCCACTATGCGTCCGCGTAACCGGCACCGACAAGTAAAGACAAGTTGGACCTTCGACGGGGAGGCAGCCATGCGCCCGATCAAGGATCGTGCGCCGAGATTGCGGCCGTGAGCGGCCCCCGCGCGTCGCCGCGGCGTCAAGGTTACCCCGAATGGCTGCCATGAAAGGGTAATTTGGAACCGTTTTGCCCAATTTTCGGGACTCGCTATCCGTGCATAAACGCCCTACATGCCGCCATTGTTGTGGATAACCCGGCCGGAACCAAAGTGGAGGCAGGGGCATTAAGCGGGTCAAGAACAGAACAAGGCGTCTAAACCGATGAGGGATCAGCAGAATTTCGATGGGCTCCGGTCCCGTGCCGCCGATCCTGACGTCGCACTCGCCAAGGCTCTCGGCCAGTGGCCGCCCAAGCCGCCCCGCCGGAAGCTGTCGCTGAAGGACCTTTCCACCGCCAAAGCCGCAGCGAACGCCAAAACGACCGTCGAAGAACTCGCCACCGAGCACGGGCTGACGCTGGGCGACCAGAACGAATTGACCATCCGCCGGGTCAAGCGCGGCAAGGGCTACAGCTTCGTCCGCGCCAACGGCACCACGGTCCGCGATTCCAGCACCATCCGCCGCCTGCATGCGATGGCCGTGCCGCCGGCCTATCGCGAAGTCCGCTACTCCCCCGATCCAAACTCGCATCTGCAGGCGGTCGGGATCGATGCCGCCGGCCGACTGCAATACCGCTATCATGCCGACTGGGAGAAGGTGCGCGAGCACCGCAAGGCGCACCGGCTCGCCAAGCTGGTCGGTGCGCTGCCGAAGATCCGCCGCGCCGTCACCAAGCATCTGGCCGGCGACGAGCCGACCCGTGAATTCGCGCTCGCCTCGGTGATCGAACTGATCGCGCGCACCGCGATCCGTCCCGGCAACGAGTCCTACGCCAAGCTGAACGGCACCCGCGGCGCCACCACGCTGTTGAAGTCCAACGTCCTCCTGGAAGACGACTCCGTGGTGCTGACCTTCAAGGCCAAGGGCGGCAAGGCGGTGCGCAAGGAATGCGACGCCGCCAAGCTGGTTCGCGCCATCGGCGTCATGCGCCAGCTGCCCGGCCGCCGCATGTTCCAGTATCGCGACGCTCAAGGCGTCGTGCGCGCGGTCTCGACCACCCAGGTCAATGCATTCCTGCGAGAGATCGCCGGCATCAAGATCTCGCTGAAGGATTTTCGCACCCTGATGGCCTCGGCGGTGGCGCTGGAGACCTTGTCGCGGATCACGCCGGCGGCGAGTGCGCGCGGCCGCAAACGCCAGGTGCTGGACGCGGTGCGCGCCGCAGCCGACGAGCTCGCCAACACGCCGGCGATCTGCCGCAAAAGCTACGTGCATGACACCATCGTCACCGCGTTCGAGGACGGCATCCTGGAACGCTTCGCCGCGACGTTGAAGGGCCAGCGCTCGCAGAGCAAGCGCGAGCTGCTGCTGGCGCAGGTGGTGGTGGCTGCCGCGGTGTAAGCGGCACGCCGTCGCGTGGACCGGCATCATCGGCCAAGTTCTCCGTTGTCATCGCCCGGCTTGACCGGGCGATCCAGTATTCCGAGAGAGTGGTCGTCGATCGAGGGGCCGCGGCGTACCGGATCCCCGCCTTCGCGGGGATGACTGATGAGGATGCCGCGGCACCTCTTTCGAGCAGATACACCTTCGCATTCCCGCGGCGCACGTGCGTCCGGGTCATGCTCATCTTCCGCCCTCGAATTCGTTGAGGGCGCAGGGAAGGCCGGGAGCTTGCCGCCCCCATGGCCCGCCTGCGAAAAAAATGCAGGCGGCAGGTACCACAGGTTCGGCCAAGACATCCCGGCCTTCCCTGCGCGACGGCTTTAACGGCTGCTTCGCGTTCTCCCCGGTGCGCCGGGCTTTCTGGCCACCGTCATCCGCGTGATGCACCAGGCATCATCGCGAACTTGGCATCAGCGTCGGGATGCCAGGACCGCGCGACTTGACCGTGCGTGGCGACGTCGTTCGTCGGCGAACTAACAGCTCGCTGCAACGCCTTCACGCCCATCGCATCTCACCGCCGACGTCCGTGACGATCGCGATCCGCCCCTCATGTGGCGGCGAGACGAGCGGAATGATCGTTCTGATTTGCCCGACATGGCAAGGGCGCAAGCGTGCGACAAACCAACACGACGGGCAGTTTGCGCATGGGAGCGATGCTGCCACCGTCGCCGTCATTGCGAGCGCCGCGAAGCAATCCAGAGCGACGGACGGGACTCTGGATTGCTTCGTCGCTTTGCTTCTCGCAATGACGGTGGCAAGCATCACGCCCAACGTCAGCGGCGGGATATCTCCCATTATGCGATCTCATTCCAGCATGCGGGCGTGATCCCGGGCTCGTGCTTCGCACGCCCCGGGATAGCAGCGGAGAGGACGGCTCGCGGTCTCCCGCGAGGCCAAGGCGCGCGCCATCGCCCTGGCCGACCAATCCGCCTCCTGAATGACTCGCCTCAGAACGAGGTCCCGCCGCCGAACTTGAACTCCTGCACGACGTCGTATTTGCCCTTGGTCAGCGGCACCGCGTAGTCGAAGCGCAGCGGGCCGAAGGGCGAGGCCCAGATCAGGCCGACGCCGACCGAGGTGCGCACCACCTTGCTGTCGTCATATTGCAGGCCGCATTTGCAGGCTGCGGAATTGACCTCGCCCGTTTGTGCCCACGAGGTCGGGCCCTGATAGCCCCAGAGCGAGCCGGCGTCGGCATAGACCGCGCCTTTCAGGCCGACTTCCTTCGGCAGGAACCAGAACGGCATCTGCAGCTCGGCCGAGGCGCCCCAATATTTGGTGCCGCCGAGCGCGTCGCCGGTGGCGCCGAAATTGACGTAGGTGATGTCACGCGGCCCGATGCCGTTGGAGGCGAAACCGCGCACCAGGTTCGCGCCCATCTGGAAATGGTCGAGCATGCGCAGGTCCTTGTCGCCGACCTTGTTCAGGATGCCGCCCTGCAGATGGATGACGCCGACGATCTCCGACACCAGCGGCGTGAAGTATTTCGCATCGACCGCGGTCTTGAGATAGCTGACGTCGCCGCCGACACCGGCGAAATCCTGCTTCCAATCGATCAGCAGGCCGTCGGTCGGGTTCTTGTTGTTGTCGAGCGTGTTGTAGGACAGCGTGTAGCCGATCGCCGAGGTCAGCGCGGCGCCGTCGGAGAGCTCCTTGCGCACCGGCAGAGTCGATTCGCCGTCGGCATAGCAACCCCAGCCGTAATAGCCCGAGCTGGTCGAATTGGTCGGGTCCTTGCCGCCCAGCACGTTGGCGATATAGGCCGGGGTCGGATTGAAGGCGAGCAGGCTGTTGGCGGAATTGTTGTTGCAGTTCTGATAATAGGACGGCAGCGAGATCTGCTGGCGGTACAGCGAATAGCGCAGCTGCAAGGACAGGTCTTCGCGCAGCTGGAAGCCGAGCCGCGGGCTGAAGCCGATCGTGGTCACGCCGTAGCTGGTGTAGCTGTTGGCGAGCTGCTGCTTGTAATAGACGTCGAGCCCGAGCGCGACGCGGTAATCGAGCAGGTAGGGCTCCACGAAGGACAGCGACACGCCCCGGCTATACTGGCCATAGGAGACCGACGCCTTGGCATAGAGGCCGCGCCCGAGGAAGTTCCGCTCGGAGATCGATACCTCAGCGAGCGCGCCGTCGGTGGTGGAATAGCCGCCGGACACCGAGAAATCGCCGGTGGACTTCTCCTCGAGGTCGACGACCAGGACCACGCGATCGCTGGACGAGCCCGGCTCGGTGGTGATCTTGACGCTCTTGAAGAAATCGAGATTCTTCAGCCGCCGCTCGGCCCGATCGACCAGCGCGCGGTTGTAGGCATCGCCTTCGGCGATATCGAACTCGCGCCGGATCACGTAGTCGCGGGTGCGGGTGTTGCCGCGAATGGTGATGCGCTCGATATAGGTGCGCGGGCCCTCGTCGACCGTGAACACGATCGAGACCGTATGCGCCTCGAAATTGCGGTCGCCGCGGGGACGTACGACGGCGAAGGCGAAGCCGCGACGCGACGCCTCGATCTGCATCTCCTCGACCGATTTCTCGACCTGCTCGACATTATAGAGCGAGCCGACACCGACGCGCGAAAGGCCGCTCAGCGATTTCGCGTCGAGTGCCGCGATCGAGGACTGGAAATCGACCGAGCCGACCCGGTATTGCTGGCCCTCGTCGATCTTGAAACTGACCAGGAAGCCCTTCTGCTCCGGATCGTATTCGGTGAGCGCGGCCACCACCTGCACGTCGGCGTAGCCGTTCTTCAGATAGAACCGACGAATCAGGTCGCGGTCGGCCTCGACGCGATCGGGGTCGTAAATGTCGTTGCCGCCGAGAAAGCTCAGCCAATTGGTTTCATGGGTCTTGATGATGTCGCGCAGGCGCGCCGCGGAGAAGGCATTGTTGCCGATGAAGGTCACCGACTTGACCGTGGTCTTCACGCCCTCTTCGATCGTGAAGACCAGGTCGACGCGGTTGTTCGGCTGCTCGATGATCTCGGGCGTGACGCGCACGTCATAGCGGCCGGAACGACGGTAGATCTCGGCAATTCGCGACGCATCGGACTGCACCATCGGCCGGGAGAACGTGCCGCGCGGCTTCGACTGCACCTCGGCCGAGAGCTGCTCGTCCTTGATCTTCTTGTTGCCCTCGAAGGCGACGCGGCCGATCACGGCATTCTCGACCACGGTCACGACGAGACGGCCGCCCTGGCGGTTGATCTTCACGTCCTGGAACAGGCCGGTCTCGATCAGCGCCTTCAGGCCGTCGTCGACCTGGCCCGCGTCAAGCGTTCCGTTCGGCGACGCCTTGAAATAGGAGCGAATGGTGTCGGCCTCGACGCGCCGGTTGCCTTCGACCGCGATCGAAGCCACGGCCTGCGCCACCGCGGGTCCGGCGCCGACGATCCCGATCAGGGGCGCAGCCAGCGGCATGGCGAAGATCATCAGGGCGAGCACGCCCCGCCGCAGTGTCAGACCAGTCATCGACGCTCTTTCGCATTCTCAATCCCCGCGCAGGCGCGACGCACGATTTGCGTCGGCACGCGCATTCGGAATCGGGTGATGCATGTGAAAGATGGTCAGTATGCGCCGAGTTCGTTTCGCGAAATTTCGAAAGATGCTGAGCGTGACTGATTGTTTCTAACTAGAAAGATTTCAGCCGCGACGGGCGCCGCTACAGGGATATGTAGTACATTCCGGCGCGCGATTTTGTGGCGCGCGGCGGCGGACATCCAATTCTACAAATCGAGATGTTCCGCTGAATTGGCAGGCTCCAGAAATCAATCTCTACAATTCTTCGAATGCCGGCAACACGCGAGAAAAACTGCGGTGCTAGTGTCAGCTCATCCGAACTGAAGCCCCCAAGTCGGTTCGGGTAGGCCCGGTGCGCACAGATTCCCATTTTCATTCCGGCGCACCGGGCCGCCTTTTCGGCGAGACGATTGCTCACCCGATGGCGCGATGCTCACTCGTTGCGAGCTTCTCGTCATCACCCGTCGTGTCCCGGCAAGAGCGCGCAGCATCCTTCAAGACCGATGCCCCGGCCATTCACCCCCATGCTGATCCGAACGGCGGACGTGGATGCCCGCGACGAGCGCGGACATGACGAGCAGCACAACCTCCGCGTTGGACGATGTCCGCGTTGAACTGCTGCCGAGAGTTCCCCGACCATAGGCGGCAACCCTGCCGCAACCAGCGGCAGCCTGCGCCCGGCGAAGCGCCATAATCTCCGCCGCTGTGGCCAAAAAACTCTGGATTGGGGCGGCAAAACCGATCAAAACGACGGGACGAGCATGGCTCGTGCGCCGATGGTTAATCGCGTCTTAACCTCGCCTTATCTATGGTGACTTCATCCGCTTCCACCGGAACCGGGCGATCGGCGGCTTCAACAGGTTTGGCGCGTTGACGTATGGCAATGACCGCTTCATCCCCCGCGCCCGTGGGCGCCGGCCAGTCGGAGGGCGAACGCTCGCCGTTCGTACGGCTGACCGAGCTCCTGTCGCCCTATAGTCCGGGCAAGCCCTTGATTACGCTTGCCGTCGGCGAGCCGCAGCATCCAGTTCCGGATTTCGTCGGCCCTGTGCTGGCCCAGCACATCGCCGCGTTCGGCCGTTATCCGGCCGCCAAGGGCATCGAGCCGTTCCGCAAAGCCGCCGCACAGTGGCTGTCGCGCCGCTTCGCCCTGCCGCGGCCGCTCGACCCCGAGAGCGAAATCCTGGTGCTGAACGGCAGCCGCGAGGGCCTGTTCTTCGCCGCGCACGCCGCGCTCCGCCATGTCGGCCCGCGCCGCGGCCGGCCCGCGATCCTGATGCCGAACCCGTTCTATCCCGTGTACGGCGCCGGCGCCCGCACCGCGGGCTGCGAGTCGATCTACCTGCCGACCACGACCGAGACCGGCTTCCTGCCCGACCTCGATGCGCTCGACGAGGCGACGCTGGCGCGCACCGTCGCGTTCTATCTCGCCTCGCCCGCCAATCCGCAAGGCGCGGTGGCGAGCCCGGACTATTTCCGCAAGCTGAAGCGGCTCGCCGATCGCTACGGCTTTCTGATCTTCAGCGACGAATGTTATTCGGAGATCTACACGCAAGAAGCACCGGGCAGCGTGCTCGAACAGGCCGGCCCGGATTACGGCAACGTCGTCGCATTCCAGTCGCTGTCGAAGCGCTCCAACGTGCCGGGCATGCGGATCGGCTTCGCCGCCGGCGACAGGCGTTTTCTGAGCGCCTTTCACGAGCTGCGCAACGTGGCCGCGCCCCAGGTGCCGGTGCCGCTGCAGCATGTCGCGGTCGCGGCTTACGGCGACGAGGCGCATGTCGAGGAGAACCGAAGGCTCTACCGCATCAAGTTCGACCTCGCCGACCAGATCCTCGGCAACCGCTATGGCTACAAGCGGCCGGCCGGCGGCTTCTGCGTCTGGCTCGACGTGTCCGATCGCGGCGGCGATATCGCCTGCACCGTGAAGCTGTATCGCAACGCCGGCGTGCGCGTGGTGCCGGGCAGCTATCTGGCGCAGCCGCAAGCCGATGGCTTCAACCCGGGCGCCGGCTATATCCGGCTGGCGCTGGTGGCCGACAGTGAATCGACCGGCGAGGCGTTGCATCGGCTGGTCGAGGTTTTGGGTTAGCTCCGCGAGACGGATGAGGATGGCGACGATCGAACGAGTCATTCCCCTGGTCAACCACCTGCCGACGTCGCTCCGCGACGCGCTGGTGCGGCGGCTGCGCGAGCTCGTGGGCCTCGTCCTGATCGGCGGCGCGGCGATCGCGGCGGCGGCGCTGATGACCTGGTCGGTGCAGGACCCGAGCCTGAGCCACGCCACCTCGCGCCCGATCCGCAACATCCTCGGCTATCCCGGCGCGATCTGCGCCGACCTGTTGATGCAGATCCTGGGTCTCGGCGCCATCATGGTGATCCTGCCGCTCGCGATCCGCGGCTGGCGCATGCTCACCCATCGTCCGTACGATCGCGAGGCGCTGCGCTTCGGCGCCTGGGTCCTCTGCGCCGTGCTGGCCGCCGGGTTCGCCAGCTGCTGGCCGCATTCGCAGACCTGGCCGCTGCCAACCGGGCTCGGCGGCGTGGTCGGCGACGCGCTGGTGCGCGCGCCGGCGGTGGTGTTCGGCCCGCCGAGCTTCCTCTATCGGCTGGTGCTCGGCAGCATGCTCGGATTTGCGATGGTCGCGGCGCTCCTGGTCGCCGGCGGCCTCGGCGCGCGTGAGAGCGACAACGAGCTGGGCGCCGAGGAGGAGGACGAGACACCGTTGTCCGATCCGGACGAGGAGGACGACAAGGGCGCGGTCCGGCTCGGCTTCGTGTTCCACGCCATCATGAGCGCGAAGGCGCGCGTGGTCTGGTTCCTGACCACGGCCTATCGCGCTTTCGTCTCCAGCGGTCCGCAGACGCGCGCCGCCATCAGCCGCAACGAACCGACGCTCGCCGGGCGCAACCGCGCCAGCCTCGCCCCGAAGCTGGAGGACGAGGCCGAAGCGGAGGAGATCGAGGAAGACGAAGAGGAAGAAGAGGAGGAGGCCCCGGCCGCCCGCGCGCCGCGCAAGAAGCCGGCACCGAAGCCCGCCCCTCGCAAATCCGACAAATATGATCTGCCGTCGGTCTCGATGCTCGCCGCGCCCAAGGCCGCCGATCGGCAGCCGCTGTCGAAGAGCGAGCTGGAGGCCAATTCGCGCGCGCTGGAAGGCGTGCTGCAGGATTTCGGCGTGCGCGGCGAGATCGTCAAGGCGCATCCCGGTCCGGTGGTGACGCTGTACGAACTCGAGCCGGCGCCCGGCATCAAATCATCCCGCGTCATCGGTCTCGCCGACGACATCGCGCGCTCGATGAGCGCGCTGTCGGCGCGCGTCGCCGTGGTGCCCGGCCGGAACGCGATCGGCATCGAGCTGCCGAATGCGCATCGCGAAAAGGTTTATCTGCGCGAGCTGCTGGTGGCCAAGGAAGCGCAGGAGAGCGTGGCCAAGCTGCCGCTCTGCCTCGGCAAGAACATCGGCGGCGAATCGATCATCGTCGACCTCGCCCGCATGCCGCATCTGCTGATCGCCGGCACCACCGGTTCGGGCAAATCGGTCGCGATCAACACCATGATCCTGAGCCTGGTCTACCGTCTCAGGCCGGACCAGTGCCGCCTGATCATGGTCGACCCGAAGATGCTCGAGCTCTCGGTCTATGACGGCATTCCGCATCTTTTGACGCCGGTCGTGACCGATCCGAAGAAGGCCGTGGTCGCCCTGAAATGGGCAGTACGCGAGATGGAAGAGCGCTACAAGAAGATGGCCAAGCTCGGTGTGCGCAACATCGACGGCTACAACGCCCGCCTTGGCGAAGCCCGCAACAAGGGTGAGGAGCTGACGCGCACGGTCCACACCGGCTTCGACAAGGAGACCGGCAAGGCGATCTATGAGGAAGAGAAGCTCGACCTCGATCCGCTGCCTTATATCGTGATCATCGTCGACGAAATGGCCGACCTGATGATGGTCGCCGGCAAGGACATCGAGGGCGCGGTGCAGCGGCTGGCGCAGATGGCGCGCGCCGCCGGCCTGCACGTGATCCTGGCGACGCAGCGTCCCTCGGTCGACGTCATCACCGGCACCATCAAGGCGAACTTCCCGACCCGCATCTCCTTCCAGGTCACCTCCAAGATCGACAGCCGCACCATCCTCGGCGAAATGGGCGCCGAGCAGCTGCTCGGCCAGGGCGACATGCTCTACATGGCCGGCGGCGGCCGCATCAGCCGCGTGCACGGCCCGTTCTGCTCCGACGAGGAGGTCGAGAAGGTGGTGCGCCATCTGAAGGCGCAGGGCTCGCCGGAATATCTCGAAGCCGTCACCGCGGAAGAACCCAGCGAGGAGGACGGCGCCGTGTTCGATGCCACCGGCATGGGCGGCGGCGGGGGCGACGACCTGTTCTCGCAGGCCGTGGCGATCGTCAAACGGGACCGCAAGGCCTCCACCAGCTACATTCAACGCCGGCTACAGATCGGCTATAATAAGGCTGCTTCGCTGATGGAGCGAATGGAACAAGAGGGTATCGTCGGCCAGGCGAATCATGCCGGCAAGCGCGAGATCCTGGTGCCGGAGGAAGAGGGCGGGTTCTGACATCGCCCATTTGGCCCCAAACCGGCCTCATCTGTGTCGTCATGTTCACGCAATTACGATCACGCGGCCCGACCGAACCGAGTTAGAAACGCGCAAAAGCTCAGGACGTCGTTTTGAATAGCCCAGCCCCGAACACCTCAATTCCGTCGCCTTCCGTCGTGCGCGTCGCGCCGGCTCCTGCCGGCTTGGCGCTGGCAGGGCTGGTCATATTCGCGCTCACGGGCACAGCCGGCCATTGTGCAGCACAGACTGCTCCGCCGAAGGCCGCGAAGGGGCGCGATAGCACGCAGCTCAGCGCGTCCGAGAGCCAACGCGGCCAGCAGACCACCGCCACCACCCAGAGCGTGCCGCCGAACCCGATCATCCCGGACCCACGGCGCAACGTTCCGGCCAGTATTTTCACCACCTTCGATGCCAACCAGAAGGCCCAGGCCGCGAAGGTGAGTGCTTACCTGTCGTCGCTGCAGACGCTGGTGGGAAATTTCGTCCAGGTCGGGCCCGACGGCAGCAAGGTGAAGGGCGACTTCTACATCCAGAAGCCGGGCAAGGTGCGCTTCGAATATGATCCGCCGAGCCCGATCGACATCGTCGCCGACGGCTCCTCGCTGGTGGTGCGCGACCGCAATCTCGCGACCCAGGACGTCTACCCGCTGTCGCAGACGCCGCTGCGCTATCTTCTCTCCGACCGCATCGACCTGCTGAAGGACACCAACGTGATCGCGGTGTCGGCGGACGACATGTACATCAGCATCACGATCGAGGAGAAGCAGGCGCTGATCGGGACCAGCCGAATGCTCCTGATGGTCGGCGTCAAGGACGGCCAGCTCAAGCAATGGACCGTCACCGATCCGCAGGGCTACGACACCACGGTCGCGGTCTACAATCTCGACGCGACCAAGAAGCTCGATCCGAGCCTGTTCAAGATCGACTTCACCAATTATCCGACCACGCCGCCGGGCTGAGACCAGGCGGGTCCCGCCCGCAAGCGGCCTGTGGAGAGCTGGGGATAAGCGCCGCGACCGCTCGTAGCGCGACCCCCGGGTGCCCGCAAGTAGCCGATTCCGTTGAAAAAGTCGGCAGTAGTTTCGTCGTGAACGCCAGCTGTTTCGAGGACGAATTGGCGCGGTGTGGTTCACGCGGGCGTCGGTGTGGACATCGGGATCAGCTTGGCCATCTTACGAAGATTTTGAGCGGCTGCAGCCAGGGTGAACTCGTCGCGTGCGCCGTTCGGCCCTCTTAGTCGCAGCCGATCCAGCTTGAGAATGCGCTTGAGATGAGCGAATAGCATCTCGATCTTCTTGCGGAGTCGGCGCGAAGTGCGGCCCTCCCATGAGCTTGCGATCTCGCGTGCCATATCGCGAGCGCCCTCGTAGATCGAGCGCGGCACTTTTCGAGCCGGGGTGTTGGGGCAACATCTGCTTTTCAGAGAGCATGCTTGACAATCGTGCTTGCTCGCGCGGTAGAGGATCGTCCTATCGTCGTTCACCGGCGTCCCTGTGGTGGTTAGGGTTTTGCCACCGGGACACCGATAGACGTCCCCGGTATGGTCGTAGGTGAAGGCCTCCCGCGAGAAGGTCCCGTCGGTGCGGGCCGACTTGTCGAAGACGGTCACGTGCGGCTCGATCCCGTGCTCGTAGACCAACCACCCAAGCATCTCAGCGGAGCCATAGGCGCTGTCGCCGAGAAGTCGGCTTGGATAAAGATCGAACCTTTCGAGTGAACGCTCGATCATGCGCTTGGCGGCCAAGACTTCCGCCTGGCGGATCGCCGTGGTCGCCTCGACATCGACGATGATCGCGTTCTCGACGTCGACCAGATAGTTCGTCGAATAGGCGAAGAAGGCTTGGCCGCCGTGCGCTCCCGTCCAGCGCGCCGCCGGGTCGGAGGGCGACACAAACTTGGGCGTGACCTCCGTCGCGGCACCGAACGCGGCATCATCAAGAACGGCAAGGTACTCGTCGATCGCTCGACCCGCAGCCTCCGGCGGAAGCCCCTTATCGCCTTCGATTCCCTTCTGCCGATTGGCATCCGCCTTGATCAGGCTCGCGTCGACTGCGAACCCTTCGCCGCCGACCAGGCGCTCCCGGATGCAGCGGCGCAAGACGGTCTCGAACACGCGACGGAAGAGATCGCTCTCACGGAAGCGGCCGTGCCTGTTCTTCGAGAACGTCGAGTGATCGGGGACAGTTCCATCCAGACCCAACCGGCAAAACCAGCGGTATGCCAGATTGAGGTGGACTTCATCACAGAGGCGCCGTTCCGATCGTATGCCGAAGCAATAGCCGATCAGGAGCATCCTGATCATCAGCTCCGGATCGATCGAGGGCCGCCCGATGTTGCTGTAGAACGGCGCCAGCTCCCGCCGTAAGTCCTCAAGGTCGACGAACCTATCGATCGACCGCAGGAGGTGGTCGGCGGGGATGTGCCTTTCCAGCGAGAACTCATAGAACAACGCAGCCTGTTCGACTTGCCGATGCCCCATCATGACCTTCAGTCCTGCCCACTAGACAGACTGAATCACCGATATCTCTGCGTCGCAACCGCTGACTTTTTCAACGAAATCGGCCCAAGAAGGGCAGACTCCGCCACAATCCGTGCTATGACGCATCTCCCATGCGTCTCGTTCTCACCACCTGGAACATCAATTCGGTGCGCCTGCGCATCGATCTCGTCGCCAAATTCATCAAGTCGGTGCGCCCCGATGTGCTCTGCCTGCAGGAGACCAAGTGCATCGACGACGCCTTTCCGCTGAAGCGCTTCAAGCGGCTCGGCTATGAGCACATCGCGCTGAACGGGCAGAAGGGCTATCACGGCGTCGCCGTGATCTCGAAATGGCCGTTCGAGAGCACCGATGTCAGAACCTTCTGCGACAAGATCGACTCCCGCCATATCTCGGTGTCGTTCGGCGAAAAGGCCGAGCTCGCAAGGCCGCTGGTGCTGCACAATTTCTATGTGCCGGCTGGCGGCGACATTCCCGATCCCGCGCTCAATCCGAAATTCGAGCACAAGCTGCAATTCCTCGACGAGATGAAGGCCTGCGAGCCGCTGCACCCGCGCGGCGATGACCGCCACATCCTGGTCGGCGACCTCAATGTCGCGCCCTATGAGAACGACGTCTGGTCGCACAAGCAGCTTTTGAAGGTGGTCTCGCACACCCCGGTCGAATGCGAGAAGCTGCTGGCCGCGCAAGCGCATGGCGAATGGTTCGACGTGGCGCGCGAGCGGATTCCCCAATCGGAAAAGGTCTATACGTGGTGGAGCTACCGCGCGGCGGATTGGACGGTGGGCGATCGCGGCCGCCGGCTCGACCACATCTGGGTGTCGCGCGCGCTCAAGGACCAGGTCAGCGACTTCCGCATCCTGCGCGACGCGCGCGGCTGGGAGCGTCCGTCGGACCACGTCCCGGTGACAGTGACGCTGGAGGTCTGACGCCCCGATTCCGAAGTCCGCACCGCATCGCGGCGCATCCGGTTGCGAATCTCGGAAACGAGGAGCCGTAGCTACTTCGTGACTATCCGCTTCGGGGGCGCGGTCGGCATCGGCGGCGCCGGCGAAATGGAGAACGTCACCCAGGCATTCCAGCCGTCGGGCCGGCGTTCTGCGGCAAATTCCTTGTAAGCCTTGAAATTCAGATAGCCCTGCATCTCGCCGACCGGGAAAATGAACCCGACCTGCGGACCCACGGCCGCGACCTGAGAGCGGAAGCAGCCGACCCGATCACCGGAACCGCTGTCGCAGCCGAGCTGCTTGTAGACGTAGCCCACCAGGCCGACCTGGACCTGCTTGCTCAGGAACTGCGACGCGCCCCAGTCGAAGTGCATGTCGACGCCGCTCTGATACTGCGTGTCGGTATTCTTGAGATTGTAGGTAAAGCCAAGCACGCCGGAGAGCTCATGTCCGGTCTGCGGATTGAAGTAGGTATAGCCGCCGCCCGCATCGATCGCACCATGTCCGATGCCGATATTGGCGAGGCGCGTCGAGCTGTAGGCGCCGACCGGGATGTCACCCATGACGTAAGTCATGTAGTTGTTGACGCCGGCATTCCAGCGCATGGCGAATTGCGGGATCAGATCACCGAAGCCCGCTGTGGAGTCGCTGATGGAATCGAACCGCGAGAACGGGATCGAGCCGAGCGGGGTCGAGAGTATGCCCGTCACCGATCCGTTGAGCGAGGTGGTATTGGCACCATAGATTCCGATCAGGCTGGCTGACGCCTGACCGCCGAGCACCGGCGTTGCAAAGACATAGGTCGCATTCAGCAGCCCGAGATCGACCTTGGCATTCAGATTCGCGTTTACTGTCGCGGTGAGATTCACCGGAATGCGGCCGATCTGGATTTCGCGTGCCCGTGCCACTTCGGCGCCTGCAGAAACCGAGGTGTGATAATAGATCGAAGCGGCCGACCATCCCGGCTGTTGAGGTGTGGCCGCAAGGCTGCCGAATGTGCCGGGGATCCAGAAGCTGATACCACCTTCATCTGCCGAAGCCACGACGGGCGCCGAAGCGACGATTGCGAATACAATTGCGGCCAGCGCCTTGGTCATTCTCATTGCAGCTCCCCCCCTCTGAACCACGGCCCCGTCCCGTGTGCAGTCCCGAACACGACGCTGAAAATATGACACCGACGGACAAGCGGGCCATAGCTGCCTTAGAGCAGGGAAAGTATTTTGCAACCATATGTTGCACAACGGGTACAGAGCCCTATCGCACCGCTCACCTCGGATCATTGAGGGCGCTGCACGCTGCAGCAGCAGGCAACGCAACGCGTAGTCTCACCCAGCGCGCGCGAATGACGTTCTCGTCTGGATCAATTCTCACGCCGCCGTCGTAGGTAAGTGACGTGTCGCACACAACATTATTCCTACTTCTCGCTTGTCGTCCAGTGCGTTGATTTGCGTCAATTCGTGGCTGTCGACACCAGCCCATGATTGTTTTCTATTTTGAAGGGAGACACTGCAATGATCTCCACTCGCTTCTTCGTTGTCGCACTTGCATTTTCCTTCTTGACGCCAGCGGTTGCTCAGCAAAGTCAACCAAGCACCTCTCCACCACTCGGCTCACCTGCTGCAACCACCACCATTCCAGGTGATCAGTTGCCGCCACCGCCGCCGAAATTCGGGGGCGTGATCAAGCACGACGCCAAGGATTCGAAGCCCTGGTGGCCGCCGACGGTGGTGCCGCCCAAGGGCGCGCCGAACGTGCTGCTGATCATGACCGACGATTCCGGTTATGGCGTGCCGAGCACTTTCGGCGGCGTGATCCCGACGCCAACGCTCGATCGGATCGCCAACAACGGACTGCGCTACACCCAATTCCACTCGACCGCCCTCTGCTCGCCGACACGAGCCGCGTTGATTTCAGGCCGCAATCATCACTCCGTCGGATTCGGCCAGATCAGCGAATTTGCAACCGGCTACCCGGGCTATGACTCGATCATCGGTCCGGAGAACGCCACCATCGGCCGGATCCTGAGCGACAACGGCTACGCCACCTCGTGGTTCGGCAAGAACCACAATACGCCCTCGTTCCAGTACAGCGCGGCGGGACCGTTCGACCAATGGCCGAGCGGGATGGGCTTCCAATACTTCTACGGATTCATGGGCGGCGAGTCCGACCAGTGGACGCCGTATCTCTTCCGCGATCACACCCCGATCTATCCGTGGATCGGCAGGAAGGACTACAACCTCGTCACCGACATGGCGGACGAGGCCATCAAGTACATGAAGGCGCTCGATGCCTCGGCGCCAGACAAACCGTTCTTCATTTACTACGTGCCCGGCGCGACGCACGACCCGCACCAGCCGACCAAGGAATGGATCGACAAGATCAGCAGCATGCACCTGTTCGACCAGGGCTGGGAGAAATTGCGTGAGCAGATCTTTGCCAACCAGAAGCGCCTCGGCGTGATTCCTGCAAACACGCAGCTCACGCCCTGGCCGAACGAGTTGCCGAAATGGGATTCGCTCTCCGAAATCAAGAAGAAGATCGTCATCCGCGAGGCCGACGTGTTCGCCGCCTACACCGTCTATAACGATCACGAGATCGGCCGTGTGGTCCAGGCCGTCGAGGACATGGGCAAACTGGACAACACGTTGATCATCTACATCAACGGCGACAACGGCACGAGCGCGGAAGGCTCGATGATGGGGACGCCGAACTGGCTGACCGTCGCCAACGGCGTGCTGGAACTGCCGGAGCTCGAATATCTGCGGTATTACGAGTCCTGGGGCTCCGACCAGACCTATCCCCATATGGCAGTGCCGTGGGCGTGGGCATTCGACACGCCATTCAAGTGGGTCAAGCAGGTCGCGTCGCATTTCGGCGGGACGCGGCAAGGCATGGCCATCTCGTGGCCCGGTCACATCAACGACGTCGGAGGCATTCGCAGCCAGTTTCACCACGTGATCGACATCGTGCCCACGATCCTCGAGGCGGCCGGGATCAAGGCGCCGGACATGGTCGACGGCATCAAGCAGAAGCCCATCGAAGGGGTGAGCATGGCGTACACCTTCGACAAGGCGAATGCCAACGCGCCGTCCAGACATACCACTCAGTACTTCGAGATGTTCGCCAACCGCGGCATCTATCACGATGGCTGGTATGCCGCGACCACGCCGCCCGAGCCGCCGTGGCTGGTCGGCACGAAGCCGCTGCCTCCGGTCGATCAGTACAAGTGGGAACTCTACAACATCGCCGAGGACTTCTCGCAGAACAACGACCTGGCGGCGAAGAATCCCGAAAAGCTCAAGGAGCTGCAGGCGCAGTTCCTCTCGGAGGCGGCAAAGTACCAGGTCCTGCCGCTTGACAACTCGGTGCTCCCGCGCCTCCTCACGCCGCGGCCAAGCGGCACCGCCGGACGATCCGAGTTCGTCTACACGGGCGAGAACGTGGACATTCCGATCGGCAATGCTCCGAGTCTGCTCAACCGCAATTACACGATCACCGCCGACATCACGATTCCGGCGGCCGGCGCGGAGGGAATGGTCGCCACCATGGGCGGTCGTTTCGGCGGCTACGGGCTCTACCTGCTCGGCGGCAGGCCGGTCTTCGTCTACAATCTGCTCAACTTGAAGCGCTATCGCTTTGAGGGCGGCGTCGGCGCCGAGGACTGGCTGGGCGGCCGAGCCCTCGAGCCGGGCAAGCACACGATCGTGTTCGATTTCAAGTACGACGGACCAGGCCTCGGCAAAGGTGGCACCGGCGTGCTGACGGTCGACGGAAAGGTGCTGTCGCAGCTGAAGATGGAGCATACCATTCCGTTCATGATGGCGATCGATGAGTCTTTCGACGTCGGGCTGGACACCCGTACGCCGGTGGACGACAGCTACAAACTGCCGTTCCGCTTTACCGGCAGCATCGATAAGCTGACCATCAAGACCGGTCCGGAGCAGTTGGCCGCGGAAGAGCGCGAGCAGATGAAACGGGCCCTCGCGACCGGACACGACTGATCGTCGGACGCAGACCGCAGACTCTCTGTGAGTCCGACAGCGCGCGGTCGTCCTGATCCGACCGCGGGGCTTCCTCCAACGAACGGGCATCGACCATGTTGAGCGAACGGAGTCTATCGTTTCACCGCCGGGACCTGCTGACGACCGCCTTCGGCGCAGGGGTCGGCGCCATGCTGCCGGCGGCGACCGCCCGAGCCGCCGGTCCTCTCGAGCGCGCCTTCGGGGACGTGCGAGGAGATGCGGTCGAGGAGTTCGCGTATTTGCTGGGCATGGAAGCATACGTCTATGGCTTCCCCCTTGTGATGATGGATGTCACCAACCGCGTAGAGACTGCGACCTCCGAGGCGGGCGAATATGCCGCGCCTATAAACCAGCTCTTCAAAATGAAAGGGTTTGTCAGTCCGGACTTCAAGAACTGCGTCCGTATCAGCGTCAACTCGGTGTGGTCCGGCGGCGTCTTCGATCTCGAAAAGGAGCCACAGGTCTTCTCGTACCCGGACTCGAATGGACGCTATTTCGTCATCCAGTTGCTGAACATGTGGACCGACGATTTCGCCTCCGTCGGGACCCGCACCACCGGTAGCGCCGGTGGCAACTTTCTGATTGTCGGCCCGAACTGGAACGGCACGGCGCCACCCGACGTCAAAGCTGTCTATCGCTGCTCCACCCGATACGGGTGGGCCCTGGTGCAAATGGCCGCCGCTGGTCCGCAGGACTTCCCGGAAATCCACAAATTGCAGGATGGGCTGAAGCTTACGCCACTGAGCGCCTGGGGTACTCCATACGAGCCTCCGAAGAATGTTCCCGTCGATCCCGACGTCGATCTCACCGCCACACCTTACGATCAGGTGCGATTGATGACAGGGGAGATGTTCTTCAGCCGTCTCGCCGCTCTGCTGAAAGACAATCCGCCGTACCTGGCTGACGCTCCGATGATTACCAAGCTCAAGCGTATCGGTGTCGAGCCCGGCAAGCCGTTCGACCGCACGACCGTGGAGCCCGCCATCATCAAAGGGCTGAACCGGGTGCCCGCTGAAATCTGGTTCAAGCTTGAAACAGGTCCGTATACCGCGCCTACCGTCAACGGTTGGCAGAACACGCTCAATATCGGGAGATTCGGCACGGATTATACGACGCGCGCGTTCGTCGCCTGGTTCGGACTTGGAGCGCTCACGGCGGACGACGCGGTCTATCCCACGGCCTTCGTCGATGGCGATGGCGATGTTCTCGACGGCTCACAAAAATATCTTCTGCATTTCGCAAAGGATGAGATGCTGCCTTCCGAGAGCGGCGTCTGGTCGATATCGCCGTATCGCGAAAACTTCTACGTCCGCAACGCCATCGATCGCTATGGCGTGACGTCCGGAATGCCGCTGAAATACAATCCGGACGGCTCGTTGGACATCTACATCCAGTCGCGGTCTCCGGGAGGAGACAAGGAAGCAAATTGGCTACCTTGCCCGCCGAGCCTTCCCTTCAACCTGAGCATCCGGGTGTATCAACCGAAGGCTGCCCTCAAGGACGGCACGTACAAGATTCCGCCAATTCGGCGCGTTCGCGACAGTTGACGCGGGTGTGACGGCCAATACGATTCAAAGCGCCGCTCGCTTGAAACCGGTGGCGTCCGCCATTGCTCAGTTGGAGCGGGTCATCGATGGCCGATCATCGGCAATGTCGCTGCGCCCGCAATTCGCTCGGGTCTCTTGTCTCTCGGGTCTCTTGGGCGCAGTGGCAACGTCGATCTCAGTCCTGATTTCCGGATCGGTGAGGTCACCGACAGATCTTTACCATTCCATTCACGCTGTCCGAAGCGTGATTCCTCGACATGATTCCTCAAGGCTGATGCGCTTTGGCTGCGGTGCGCGCCACTCTTGTACAGATCACTTTTTGCGTAATCGTCTTTGCTAGCGCGGTCTCACCTGTTCTTTGCCCAGGTTCTTTGCCCAGGTCGGCAGCATGCGGCGCAGCGTATCGTCGCCGAAGACGACGTGATGGACGAGCGCCGCGGCCATGTGGAAGAACGCCAGGGCCAGAAGGACATTAGCCAGGACCTCGTGCACTTCCTTGACGGTATGGGCGAATGCCTTGTCGGCCAGCCACGGCGATGGAATTTCGACGAGCCCAAAAATCGGAAGGGCATGCCCCTTGGCAAATTGCAGCGCGATTCCGCAGATCGGGACTGCAATCAGCAGCGCATAGAGCGCATAATGCATGAGTCGCGAGACCGGGTCGGTCCACTCGACGAGCCACTTTCCGAATTCCGTCGGCGTGACCTTCGGCGGCGGATTTGCCATCCGCCACGGTACCCGAACGAAGGCGATCAGGAGGATGACCAAGCCGATCCAGATGTGAGCGAGCAAGCCCGCGTCCCGCGCGCCTCCCCGAGGAAGCTCATCGCCAAACGTGCCCAAGACCCAGGCCAGGGCCACCAGGGCCACCGTGATCCAGTGCAAGAGCTTTGCGACCGGACCGTACCCTTGACTTAGCTCTTGAGAATCCATGTCCCGTCCTCCTGCGGGAAATTTAGGCCACGCAGCAGGCGAAGATTTGATCCGCATCAAGAGGCAAATCTCGTTTGTTGCTTTCTCGCGTGAGGAAGGTGCGATGCTGCGGACGGAACAGGACACATAAGGAAGGTCATCTTGCGCGACGACATGGAGCGGACGCCTTCAGACAGCTTCGCGCGGCGGCTTGTTCTGGTGTGCCTCGTCGGTGCGGCACTGATCGCGATCTGGAAGCTCTCGGACGTTCTCGTCTTGGCTTTCGGCGCCGCGCTCCTCGCGCTCCTGCTGCGAGGCTTGGCGCACGAACTCGGCCGCAGAACCCGGCTGCCGGATCAATGGGCGGTACTGCCTGTCATCGTCGCGCTTGCCGGATCGATCGGCGCCGTCGGTTGGCTGTTCGGGGCGCAAATCTCGGCGCAATTCAGCGTGCTCGCGAAGGACCTCCCGCAGAGCCTCTCGGAAATCGTCCGCGAATTCGGATCGAGTTCGGTGGGCGTGTGGCTGCTCGGGCAGGTGCGCGACATGAACCTCGGCAACGCGACCGGGCAGGCTGCGGGTTATCTTGCGGCGCTCTTTGGCTCGGTCGTTCGGGCAGGCGCCTACGTCGCCGTCCTGCTGTTCGCTGCGGTCTATCTGGCGGTGCAGCCGACACGGTATATCGAAGCCCTGCTGCGGCTCGTTCCGGCAGATCGCCGCGAGAGAAGCCGCGATGTCGTCGATCTCCTTGGAATGACCCTGCGGCGCTGGCTGATCGGTCAGTCGGTCACGATGGCGGTCGTCGGCACATTGACAAGCATCGGCCTCCTCACGCTCGGCGTCGCTGCGCCGATCGCGCTCGGGATCATCTCGGGGATGTTTGCCTTCATCCCCTATGTCGGGCCGATCCTGGCGTCGGTGTCCGCCATACTCATGGCCGCGATGCAGGGACCGATGCTGGTCGTCTACGTCATCGCGCTCTACGCCGGAATTCATTTTATCGAAGGCAATCTCATTACGCCGTTGGTCCAGGCGGAAGCCGTCGAGCTGCCTCCGGTGCTCACGCTGTTCGCGACGCTCGTCTTCGGATTGTTGTTAGGTCCGTTCGGCGTCCTGCTGGCCGCGCCGCTCGCTGTCGTGCTGCTGGTTCTGGTCAATACGGTCTATATAGAGGGACTGCTCGGCGAACGCCGCGTGTGGCCGTCAAGCCCCAAGCCACCGCGCTGACTTTACGGATGTGGCGCTCATGGACTCCGCGGACGAGCCAGGCCAACACGGGATCGAATGTGGCGTTGCCGCCGCAGCTGAGACCCCAACACCCGTCTTCCGTGCCCGTCGTCTTTCAAAAACCTACCATATGGGCGACGTCGAGGTGCATGCCCTACGGGATGTCGACCTCGATATCTTCGAACGCGAATTTGTCGTGCTGCTGGGACCATCGGGTTCGGGCAAATCGACGCTGCTGAACATCCTTGGCGGGCTGGACAGTCCGACTTCGGGCGAAGCCCATTGGCGCGATCACGATCTGGTCGCGGCAGGAGATGCCGAACTGACGCGCTACCGGCGCGAACATGTCGGCTTCGTCTTCCAATTCTACAATCTCATCCCCAGCCTCACCGTGCTGGAGAACGTCGCGCTGGTCAAAGAGATTGCGGAACGGCCGCTCGATCCTCTGGAGGTGATCAGGCTGGTCGGCCTCGAGCACCGCATCGACCACTTTCCGTCCCAGCTGTCCGGCGGCGAACAGCAGCGCGTGGCGGTGGCCCGCGCCATCGTCAAATCCCCGGACGTGCTGCTCTGCGACGAGCCCACCGGCGCGCTGGATTACGAGACCGGCAAGGTGGTTCTGGCGGCGATCGCGCGTGCCAACGAGAGGTTTGGCACCACGATCATCATCATCACCCATAATGCCGCGATCGCCGGCATGGCCGATCGCGTGCTGCGGCTCGGCGGTGGACGGATCGTCGGCGAAGAGCGCAATGCGCGACGGCTCTCGGCCGACGAGGTGCGCTGGTGAGCCTGCTGGACCGCAAACTGCGGCGCGACATCAGCGCAATGCGCGGCCAAGTGCTTACCATCGCGCTGCTCGTTGCCGCCGGCGTCGCGGTCTTTGTCGGGTCGGTTTCGACCTACGTATCCTTGCGCTCGGCCTGCGAGCGGTTCTACGCGTCCGCCCGGTTTCCAGAGATTTTCGTGACGCTCAAGCGGGCGCCATTGTCGATCGTGCCGCGCCTCAGCGCCACTGCGGGCATCGTTGCCGTCGAGCCCCGCATCGTCCGCGAAGTCATCATCGACTGGCCGGCGGCATCACAGCCGGTGTCGGCACGCATGGTCTCTTTGAATCATGCCGGCGACGAACAGCTGGCGCGGCTACATTTTCGCCGCGGCACGGCACCTGACCCGGGCTCGCCGAGGGACGCCGTCATCAACGAAGCCTTTGCCGAGGCGAACGGCGTGAAGCCCGGCGACGAGGTCCGCGTGCTGCTCAACGGCAAGCTCCAGAGCTTTCGCGTCTCGGGGATCGCGCTGTCACCGGAATATGTCTACGCGGTCAAGCCTGGACTGCCCATTCCGGACGACCGGCTCTACGCTATCCTTTGGGTGGACCGTCGCGCCGCCGAAGCGGCTTTCGACATGAAGGCCGCCTTCAATGATGCCGTCATTTCCCTGGCTCCCGGTGTGGATCCGCAGCCGGTGATCGAAGAACTGGATCGGCTGCTGGACCCCTATGGCTCGGTCGGGGCCATCGCACGCCGGGACCAGCCCTCCAATCGCTTCCTTCAGGATGAGCTGAACCAGCAGAGGGTGATGTCGATCACCATTCCGTTCATCTTCTTTGGTGTCGCCGCGTTCCTTCTGAACAGTGCGCTCGGCAGACTGGTCGGCGCTCAGCGCGAGCAGATCGCAGCACTGAAGGCGCTGGGCTTTCCGACCGTCACACTCGCGCTGCATTATCTGAAGCTCGTCCTGGTCATAGTGCTGATCGGCTCGGTGCTCGGCATCGCTGCCGGTCTTGGCTTCGGGGAAGCGATGATGGCCAGCTATCAGGGCTTTTTCCGCCTGCCCGACCTCCCATTCAACCTGACGCCTTGGTCGATCGTTGCGGGCGTCGCGATCAGCCTGGCCGCAGGTTCGCTAGGCGTCCTGACGGCGTTGCGGGATGTCGTCGGCCTGGCCCCGGCGGTTGCGATGCGACCGGCCGCGCCGCTCGGATTTCGTCGCTCTCTCTTCGAGACGCTTCTGCCGGGCAGGGCGATGACGGTGCGTTGGATGATGATGCTGCGGAACATGGCCGGACGACCGTTCCGTTCGCTGCTCACCGTGGTCGGGGTTGCGTTTGCCGTGCCCATGATGGTGCTGGGCATATTCTGGCGCGACGCCATCGACCAGATGATCGATCTGCAGTTCAATCTGATCGAGCGGGGCAATGTTTCGATCACGTTTTCGCACCCAATGGACCGCGTCATCATTCGCGATCTGGCGCGCCTGCCCGGCGTGTTGGCCGTCGAGGGGCAACGCATCGTGCCGGTTCGGCTGCGTGCCGGACAGCACAGTTATCTGACCTCGGTGATCGGCCTGTCGTCCGCCGACCAGCTTCGCCGGCCGCATGACGCGGCGCTGCGACCGATTGCCGCTTCTCCGGATGGCGTGACGCTGACCCTGAGGCTGGCCGAACGCCTCGGGGCGAAGCCGGGCGATGTGATCACCGTCGAGACGATGGAAGGCCGTCGGCTGAAGCGCGACCTTCCGGTGAGCGCGACCGTCGACGAGTCGATCGGGATGGCATCCTACATGGATATCGATACGCTCAATCGCTTGACCGCAGAAGGAGCCACGATTTCCGCAGCCAGCCTGTATGTCGAGCCGACCGCACTGCCGGCATTGGGGCGAAGCTTCAAGAACCTGCCGACGATCGAATCCGTATCGATGAAAGCCTACACGCTATCGTCATTTCTGGAGAAGATCGGCGGGTTGGTTTTCGTCAGCGCCGGCATTCTCACCGTCTTTGCCGGGATCATCACCGTGGGCGTCGTCTACAACAGCGCGCGGATCAGCCTGCAGGAGCGCGCCTGGGAGCTTGCAAGCCTGCGCGTGCTCGGCTTTACCCGCAGCGAGGTCGCAGGCATCCTGTTTGGAGAATTCGCCGTCGAGATAGCACTGGCCATTCCGATCGGGCTCTCGTTGTCACATGGGATCATCGCCGTGATTGCCCGCTTTCATTCCAACGAAAGCTTCCAGATTCCCGCGGTCATCGAGCCCCGGACGTATCTGATCGCGGCCGGCGTCGTCCTGGCGGCAGCCGCGGGAAGCGCATTCGTCGTCCGCCGGCGCGTCGACCAGCTCGACCTGGTGGCGGCACTCAAGACAAGGGAATAAGCATGCACGTGGCCATCCGCCGCATCGCGATCGCCGGGGCCCTTATCGCGGTCGCGGCGCTGGTCGCCTGGGCGGTGATGCCGAGCGCCGTGACCGTCGAGACGGCAGTCGTCGCCAAAGGGCGATTTGTTGCCACCGTCGATGACGATGGGAAGACTCGTATCCGCCAGCGCTATGTGGTGGCGGCGCCGCTCGCCGGCCGGCTTGGACGTATCCGCTTCAAGGCAGGAGACCAGATCAAGTCTGACGATGCCGTCGCCACCATCACGCCTTCGCCCGCACCCCTGATGGATCCTCGCAGCCGTCACGAAGCCGAGGAGCGGCTTGGCGCGGCGGAGGCCAATGTGGCGCGCGCCAAGGCAGTGGTCGAGCGGGCGCATGCCCAGAGTGATCAGGCGAACGCCGACGTGGCCCGCACGCGGACACTGGCTGAGCACGGGACGGCGACGGCTCAGGCATTGGAGCACGCCGAGCTCGCTGTTCGGACCGCGGACCGGGATCTGCGCGCAGCAGAGTTCCTGGACCATGCTGCCGAACACGAGCTGAGCCAGATGCGCGCCTTGTTGGCACGCTATAGCGGCAACACAAATCCGGACGAGACCCCGGAAAGCTGGAGCGTCACGGCGCCGGTTACCGGAGTCGTGCTGAAAGTCGCGCAGGAGAGCGAGACGATCGTCCAGCCGGGAACACCGCTCCTGGAGGTCGGCGATCCGCACGATCTCGAAATCGTCGTCGATGTCTTGAGCACGGATGCCGTCGAAATTCGCCCGGGGGCGGATGTGACGATTATTCATTGGGGCCGTCCGGAGCCGCTGTCCGGACGCGTCCGCCGGGTCGAACCGGCAGCCTTCACCAAGATCTCGACTCTCGGGGTGGAAGAGCAACGGGTCAACGTCCTGATCGACATCACCTCGCCGGCGGAGCAGTGGACACGGCTCGGCGATGCCTATCAGCTCGATACGCAGATCGTCGTGTTCACGAAGGATGACGCGACCATCGTTCCGGCCGGAGCTCTCTTTCGCCGCGGCGATCAATGGAGCGTCTACGCCGTCAAGGATGGCCGGGCCGAACTGCGCAGCGTCGAGGTGCTACGCCGCTCGGGTCGGTTTGCCGCAATCGCCTCCGGGCTTACCGACGGCGAAGCGGTTATCGTCTATCCCGGCGATCGTGTTGCGTCGGGAGTGCGCGTCACATCGCGCCCGCAGGCCGCGCCGTAGCCATGCCGGCCAATCTTCAAAGTAGCTACCGCCGGAAAGAATATGACAGCTCTCCGAGATGATGGGTGTCCGATGGGTCTGACCGGCCTCAGCGAAAGCGAAGCGCAGGCGCGGCTGGCCGCCGAGGGCGCCAACGAACTCCCTCAACCGGAGCGTCGCACGCCGCTTCGTATCGTGCTCGAAGTCCTCCGTGAGCCGATGTTCGCGCTGCTGATCGGGGGCGGGGTCATCTACGTCCTGCTCGGGGACATCAAGGAAGCGCTGATCCTGCTCGGCTTCGCGATGCTCTCGATCCTGATCACTGTCGTTCAGGAAAGCAGGACCGAGCGCGTGCTCGACGCGCTGCGCAACTTGGCGAGCCCGCGCGCATTGGTGATCCGCGATGGCGTGCGCAAGCGGATTGCCGGACGCGAGGTGGTCCGCGGCGATCTCATCCTTCTGACCGAGGGCGACCGGGTTCCAGCCGATGGCTTGTTGCTCGAGGCGCGGGATTTGCAAGCCGACGAATCCTTGCTGACCGGCGAGTCCGTTCCGGTGCGAAAGCTCGCCTCGCCCGACGCACAGCGCACGATTGCGGCGCCTGGCGGCGAAGATTCGCCGTACGTCTTTTCAGGCTCGCTCGTGGTTCGCGGCAACGGCACGGCCGAGATCGTCGCCACGGGCGCGCGCAGCCAGATGGGCAAGATCGGGCAATTGCTCCATGGGCTCGAGCCCGAGCCGCCCCGTCTGCAAATCGAGACCCGCAGTCTGGTCCGGCTCGCGGCGATCGGCGGCGGCGCCGTCAGCCTCGTGGTCATGGTCCTCTACGGCTTGTTCCGCGGCGGCTGGCTGGAAGCATTGCTGGCGGGCATTACCATCGGCATGTCGATGTTGCCGGAAGAATTTCCGGTGGTGCTCACGGTGTTCATGGCAATGGGGGCCTGGCGCATCTCCCGCGCGCGGGTGCTGACACGCCGCTCGACGGCGATCGAAGCGCTCGGCTCGGCGACGGTGCTGTGCACGGACAAGACCGGGACGCTGACCGAAAATCGAATGTCCATTGTCGAACTGCGAGCGGGCGAAGCCAGATGGCGGCCTGGCGATGCGGGTCCGGCCAGTGATGACATTCAGCAGCTTGTCACCTTTGGCGTTCTCGCGAGCGCGCCGGAGGCGTTCGATCCGATGGAGAAGGCGCTGCGCGAGGCTGCAGACCGGCTCTCCGAACCAGACGTCGATCCGCGGCCGGACGCAAGACTGGTGAACACCTACGGCCTGCGACCGGAGCTTCTGGCGGTTACGCAAGTTTGGGCCAGAACTGACGGCGAGCCGCTGGTCGTCGCCGCGAAGGGAGCTCCGGAGGCGATTGCTCGGCTGTGCCGGCTCTCGACGAGCGAGACCGCCGATCTGGAAGCGTCGGTCGAAGCCATGGCCGCGCAGGGCATGCGCGTGCTGGCGGTCGCGCGCGCGCAGTATGGCGGGACGAAGCTGCCTGACACGCCGGCCGATTTTGCGTTCGACCCGCTCGGCCTGATCGGGTTCGCCGACCCGTTGCGGGCGAGTGTTCCGGCCGCAGTGCGGCAGTGCCAGACCGCCGGCATCCGGATCGTGATGATCACGGGCGACTATCCGACGACCGCCGTTGCGATTGCCCGCCAAGCCGGCATTGCGGCGAACGAAGCTGTCACGGGTGAGATGATCAACAGGGAGGACGCCACAGCGCTGGTCTCCTACGCGCGGAGCGCGACCGTGTTTGCGCGGATCGTGCCCGAACAGAAACTGCGCATCGTGGAAGCGCTGAAAGCGGACGGGCAGATCGTCGCCATGACCGGCGACGGCGTCAACGATGCACCCTCGCTGAAGGCGGCGCATATCGGCATCGCCATGGGCGGGCGCGGCACGGATGTCGCCCGCGAAGCCTCCGCCATCGTGCTGCTGGATGACGATTTCGGATCGATCGTCACCGCCGTCCGACTCGGTCGGCGCATCTACGACAATCTGCGCAAGGCGATGAGCTTCATCGTGGCCGTCCATGTCCCCATCGCCGGCCTTGCCTTGCTGCCGCTGCTGCTGGGATTGCCAATCATTTTCAGCCCGATCCACATAGCCTTCCTCGAACTGGTCATCGATCCCGTCTGCTCCCTGGTCTTCGAGGCCGAGACGGAGGAGGAGGACGTGATGCGCCGGCCGCCGCGGTCGCCGACCGAGCGATTGCTGCCGCTTCCATTGATCGCCTGGGGAGCCCTGCAGGGCGCACTTGTGCTTGTCATGGCTGGGGCCATGTTCATCTTCGCATCGAGGAATGGCATGCCCGGCGACGAGGTGAGGGCACTCACCTTTGTTTCGCTCGTTGCCGGCATTTTCAGTCTGGTGCTGGTGGACCGCTCTTTCAGTTCATCGCTCAAGCTTGCGCTGGTTCGTCCCAACTTGGCGCTGCTCTCGATCCTGCTCGGCGTTTGCGCCATGCTCGGCCTCGGCCTGAGCGTCCCGGCCTTACGTGAGCTGTTTCGGTTCGGCGCGCTGCATCTCGACGATCTGGCGCTGGCGCTCGGTTCCGCACTGCTCATCTTCGCGGTGTTGGAGTTGCTGAAGCCGTTCTGGCGGCCGAGGCTCACGGGCCGCCGTCTCAGCCTGGGAGCCGGGGAACTCTGACAAAAGGCCGTTGATCCATATCAGCTGGCTGTCAGCTTCGATCTGCCATATTGCGGGTCAAACAAGCCGTGTTTTCCGGGAGCATGTCCATTGTCCAGGTCCGCCGCGGTCCTGCCCGCCGCAATGAGGGCGCCGGCAATGCGAGCATCTATCCGGAAGCGAATGGCTTGCGGCAGAGCTGCCGGCAATACCGTCAGATTTGCTCTGGCTGGGGCGATCGTCACTGCCGCCCTGGTCGCGTCTTACGCGCCGCCGGCGCTGGCCCTGAGCGAGGAAGATTGGGATTCCTGCGCGCGTGCTGCCGAGTTGGCGTCCGACCGTCCGATCCGCGGCTGCACGGCTGTCATCAAGGCGAGTGAGAGGGTGCTTGCCCATCTCGTCGCCGCCTACAACAACCGGGGTCTTGCCTTCAGGTCCAACGGCGAGCTCGACCGCGCCATCGAGGATTACGACCAGGCCATCCGCCTGCAGCCGGATTATTATATCGCGATCAATAATCGCGGCGTCGCTTTGATGGCCAAAGGGGAGTTCGATCGCGCCATTGCGGATTTCGATCGCGCCATTCAACTGAAGCCGGACTATCTGGCAGCGTTCGGCGCACGCGCAGCAGCTTATGGCCACAAAGGCCTGTTCGATCGCGCGATCGCCGACCTCGACGTGGTGATCAAAGCCGATCCGAAGAATGCGTTGTTCGTCCGTGAGCGGGGAACGATGAAAGCGAAACTCGGCGACCGCATCGGCGCTGAAGTGGACTTCCGCCGCGCCGAGGCTCTCACCTCCGGCGTTGCTCGGACAGAGCGCCCGAAGTGAAGCGCGGCTCCGATCGGACCGCCACGGCCGCGATCAAGGCAGATCCTCGGCCGAGCCGTCGACCACCCCGAATTCCAAAACGGGCATGATCCAATAGACCATCCTGGATCCGGCGAAGGCCGTCTTCAGGCGCTGGATCAATTGCGTTGCATCCTGCCGACGAAGAATGGTCCGCACCATCACTTCATCGGCATGGCCTCTGACCCGTTCGGACGGAGTCTGCAAGCGGACGTTCGGGCCGTGCCCGGCAACAGCAGACGCCGTAAAGCCGGACGCGAGGTCGCCCTGTTCGCCGAAATAATCGAACAGTTCGTCGCGAAGCGATTGCGGGATGACCAGCGTGAGGCAGACGAGCTCGGCACTCATTTGGCGACCTTCGCGGCGCCGCCGAAGCGGCGATAGAGGATTGGCAGCAGGATCAGCGTCAAAGCCGTCGACGAGACCAGCCCGCCGATGACCACGATCGCCAATGGGCGCTGGATCTCCGACCCCGGACCGGTCGCGAACAGCAGCGGGATCAAGCCGAGCGCCGTGATGCTCGCCGTCATCAGGACCGGCCTGAGCCGGCGCTGGGCGCCCTCGACCACGATCTGCCTTTCCGGCACGCCGCGGGCGCGGAGTTGGTTGAAGTAGGAGACCAGCACGACGCCGTTGAGCACCGCGATGCCGAGCAGCGCGATGAACCCAACCGATGCCGGAACCGACAGGTACTCACCGGTCAGGATCAATGCGAAGACACCGCCGATGACGGCGAACGGAATGTTGACCAGGACCAGCAGCGCCTGGCGGATCGAGCCGAAGGTCGTGAACAGCAGCACAAAGATCAGCCCGATCGCAACGGGGACCACGATCGACAGGCGCGCGGCGGCCCGCTGCTGATTTTCGAATTGACCGCCCCAGGTCAGCCGATAGCCTTGCGGCAGCGGCAACTCCGCCGCCACCTTCCGCTGGGCCGCCTCGACGAAGCCGACCATGTCGCGCCCGCGGACATTGACGCGCACCACGCTCATTCGGGATCCGTTCTCTCGATTGACCTGGACGGGACCGTCGACGCGGCGAATCCGGGCCACTTGCGACAGCGCAACATGTTGACCCGAAGCGAGCGTCAGCGGCAGGCTTGCGAGCAGCGTCGGCGTCTCCCGCGAGGTCTCGCTGCCGCGAACCAGGATCGGGGTGCGGCGGCCGTCTTCGAGCACCGTTCCGATCGTGCGGCCTTCGATCTGGGTGCGCAACGAATTGGCGATCGCGTCCACGCTGAGACCGAGCCGGCCGGCTTCCATGCGGTTCACCGCAACCGTGTAGTACTGCGCACCTTCGTTGAGCGTGGTGTAGACGTCGTCGGCGCCGTCGATGCTGGACAGGATGGCGGACAGCTTGCTCGCGATCTCGTTGAGCTTGGTGATGTCAGGGCCGAATATCTTCACTGCGACATCGCCGCGCACGCCGCTGATCATTTCCTGCACGCGCATGTCGATCGGCTGGGTGAAGCTGAGTGACAGTCCCGGGAAATCGGTCAGCACATGCCTTAGCTCTTCGAGCAGCGCCGTCTTGTCAGCTGCCTTGCGCTCCTCGACCGGCTTCAGGACCAGGAACGTGTCGGTCTGGTTGGGTCCCATCGGGTCGAGCCCGAGCTCGTCGGAGCCGGTTCTCGCGACGATGCCTTTGACGTCCGGCACTTTCGCCAGAATGGCAGACTGAAGCCGCGTATTGATCGCGATCATCTCGTCGAGATTGATCGACGGAAGCGCCTCGACACTGATGATCGTATCGCCTTCGTCCATCGTCGGCATGAACGTCTTGCCGAGCTGGGTATAGGCGTAGGCTGCAGCTGCCAGCGCCAGCAGTGCGGCGATCACAACCTTGCGCTCGTTCTTGAGCGCCCAGCCGAGTGCAGGCGCATACAGGCGCGAGGCCATCCGGACCAGCCATGGATCGCCATGCGATGCGCTCTTCAGGAGGAAGGAGGTCGCAACCGGGATCACCGTAAGCGCGAGCAACAGCGAAGCGGCCAATGCGAATATGATCGCGAGCGCGACCGGAATGAACAGCTTGCCCTCGAGCCCCTGCAGCGTCAGCAGCGGCACGAACACGATGATGATGATCAGCACGCCGGACGCGACCGGCTGCAGCACTTCTGAGACCGAGCGGAAAATGATATGGACGAGCGGAGCGGCCGTTCCCTGCCGCTCCTTGCTGAGATTTCCGACGACGTTCTCGACGACCACGACGAGCGCATCGATCAGCATGCCGATGGCGATGGCAAGGCCGCCCAGGCTCATCAGGTTCGCCGACATCCCCACGATGCGCATCACGATCAGGGCGATCACGATTGCGAGCGGCAGGCTCAAGGCGATCACCAGCGAGGCGCGCCAATTGCCCAGAAACAGCAGCAGGAGGACAACCACCAGGACGGTTGCTTCGCCGAGCGCGCGGACCACGGTGCCGACGGCACGGTCGACCAGCCGGCTGCGATCATAAAACACGTTGATGCTGACGCCCTGCGGCAGCAAAGGCTTGAGTTCGTCGAGCCGTGCCCGCACGTCGCTGACGAGCTGGCGCGCATTGGCGCCGCGCAGTCCGACGACGATCCCTTCGACGGTTTCGCCGCGACCGTCACTCGTAACCGCGCCATAGCGCGTCAAGGATCCCACCTGGACGCGGGCGACGTCCTTGACCCGGATCGGGACGCCGTCCTTGGTATCGATAACGATCTGCCGGATGTCCTCGATCGAGCGGATGCTGCCTTCGATCCGGACCAGGGCGCTGTCCTCGCCCTGGTTGACGCGGCCGGCGCCGTCGTTCTTGCTGTTGGCGTCGATCGCACGCCGAAACATATCGTAGGAAATGCCACGCGCCGCGAGCGCATCGCTGAGCGGCACGATCTCGAACGCACGGACATGACCGCCGAGAGCGTTAACATCGGCCACGCCGGGAACGGTGCGCAGCGCCGGTCGGATCACCCAATCAAGCAGACTTCGCCGCTCGGCAAGCGAGAGGTCCGCACCATCGATGGTGAACATGAACATCTCGCCGAGCGGGCTGGTGATCGGGGCGAGGCCGCCGGTCACACCCTCCGGCAGATCACGGCTGACATTGGCCAGGCGTTCGGAGACCTGGTTGCGCGCCCAATAGATGTCGGTGCCGTCCTCGAAATCGACCGTGACGTCCGCAAGCGCGTATTTGGTCGTCGAGCGCAGGATCTTCTTGTTCGGCAGTCCGAGCAGTTCAAGCTCGATCGGGACCGTGACGCGCTGCTCGACCTCCTCCGGCGTGAGCCCCGGTGCTTTCATGATCACCTTGACCTGGACGGGCGAGACATCCGGAAAGGCGTCGATCGGCAGGCTGGGCAACGCGACCAGTCCGGCACCGACGAGGAGAAGCACGCCGAGTGCGACGAACAGCCGCTGCGAAAGTGCAAATGCGACAAGACGCTCGAGCATGATCAACCCGCACCGAGCTTGAGCAGGACCCCGCGAAGCGCAGAGATGCCGCTGACGGCGATGGCGTCCTTGTCGCTGATCGGACCGGACACCACCACATGCTCCTGGTCCTCTTCGAGCAGCGTAACCGGAACGAGGTGAAAGCCGCCTTCCGTCGCAACGAATACCGAGGCCTGTTCGCCGCGGCGGATCAATGCGCTGTAGGGAATCTGCCAGGCCGTTTCGACAGAGGATACAAATCCGATCCGCGCCTGGGCTGTCTGCCCAGGCCGCAGCTGGCCGTTGTTCGGCACCTCCGCCCGGACCAGGACGGTCTGGGTCGCGGGATCGGCGGTTTCCGAAACCAGCACCACCTGCCCCGGCGTCGAATAGCCCTCAACGTCCACCTTCGCCCCCGGGCGGATGGCGCGGATATTCGACGCAGGGATTGCGATCTCGACCCATAACGGAGACAGCTGGGCAAGCTTGATCAGCGACGCCGTCTGTTCCACCCGCTGTCCGGGAGAGACCGCGATATCGACGACGGTCGCGGCGCGCGGCGCCACCACGGACAGCGCCGCGCTGATGGCACCTTCGTTGGTCAGTTTCGAGAGCGCCTCATCCGACAGCCCGCTCAGCCGCAGCACTTGCCGCCGCTCAGCAACCACGATGCTGGCCTGCCGGGCTTCGGTCTGGCTCGCCTCCAGAACCCGCTGAGGGGTCGCATTGCCCTGGAATAGCTGAGTGTTTCGCGCGAGCTGCTGAGCGGTCAGGGACTCCTGCGCCACGGCCTGCAGGTACTCGCGTTGCTGCGACACGAAGCTCGGGCTCTCCATCATGACGAGAGGCTGGCCGGCCTTGACCCGGTCGCCGCGCGCCACCGAAAGGCTCGTGACCATGCCGGCGACAGGGCTGCTCACGACCCATAATTGCGGCGTCGGAATAACGATCTGGGCGGGGTAGGGCAGCGTCTTATCGATCGGGCTCGCGATCGGATGGACCACGCGGACCCCGAGGCTGGTTGCCTGCTCCGGGCTGAGTTTCACGGTATCCTCGGCCATCGCCTCTGACGGCAGGGCCAGAAGCGCCAACGTCATCACGATGCGAGCCCTCTTTCGCCATGAGGGCGTTGCTGAACTCAGGTGCATGGCAAGGATTCCACGGGCAAGATCGCGATAACAGATTTGGCCCTTTGCAACCGGCTAGTCCCGATCTGCATGTCGGAGGTTGATATTTATCAATGCCGCTCGTCTTCCGGGGCGCTAATCGGTGCCGAGCGTAGACTTGCTTCGTCGCAAGTCCATGACCTCCTGAACAATGATGAATCAGCGCTGACGGGATGCTGTCGATCCATGTCAGCACATTGTAAGCTCGAATTTGCGACGCTGCGACGACGAATTGCACGTCGTGCCGCGTGCGGGCGGCGAACTGAGCGTGCTGTTCCGGCGCCGACATTCGCTCTCTCCTCTTAAGAGGCACCCGAGCGAAATGTGGGCGCGCCAAAAGGACAAGAAAACCACTGGGAGTCCCGCCATGCTGTCGAGGAAGTGGGCCCTTCCGGCAATTGCGTTCGCTCTCTGCTTGTTGGGCTCTCCCCAGGCCGCGTCGGCATACGGAGGAATTGGGCAGAATCCATGGAATCCTGCGCACCTCAGCAATCTACCTTCGGACCTCCGCGTGCAGGCGAAAAAATGGGAGGCCGCCTGTGGTGCTCCGATCGCTGCCGCCCAAGGGTTTGCGCTTTACCTGACCGCTCCGGGCGTTCAATTCGTCGCACTTCACTTCGATGATTTCCAATGCCGGAACAAGATCGCAGTATGCGACGCATACGGGTGTTTGCATGAAGTGTATGTGGCAAACCGAGGACGATATCGGAAAGTGCTGACCGTGCGTGCTCAAGATATCCGGCTGGTCCGCGACCAAGGCGCCGTATTTCTGGAGATACGAAACGGCTCGATCGCCGGTCCAACAATGCTTCGCTGGACCGGGTCACGCTTCATGCGATGAGCTGATACGTGGAAGTCGTGCGGCCGATTCCTTCCGATCGGTTCGTCGCAGATGCTGCCGACCTCTATGCGAGGCCGCCCCACGACCATGGGGCTTGCGACACCCAAAGTGCTTACGACGACACAGTCGCTGCAACTACGAAATCAGCTTCGCACCGGCGGTGAGGATGTCACTGGCGATCTGGTTCGCCCTGTTGGCGAACGCGTCGCGGAGCCGAACGGCAGCGGCCGGATCGCTCTCCAGAACTCGTTGAAACAGGCTTCGCGACAACCGCACCACGGTCGAATATTCCAACGCGATCGCAGTGGACGGTCGTGGCATCTCGAGCAAGAGAGCGAGCTCGCCGATCAGCATGCCGGGCTTGGCTACGATCTCGGCCCCGTTATCGTCATGAATGCGCAAGGAGCCGCGCTGGACCACATAGCCGCAATCGGCCGTATCACCAACACGGAACAGCACCTCGTCGGCCTGGACGTTGCGATTCTCGGCGCCGATCGCGAGCATGCGCAACGACTCGGGGCCAAGCAGCCGCAGGGTAGGGACGCGCTCCAAGAGCGCGATATCGTCTTCAATCGACATCAATGGCCCGGGAGAGGCGAGAACGACTCATTAAACTATAAACTATGCGGCAACTCGCCGCTCCCGGATCGTATCACGGCACCAGCTTGTAGCCACCGGCCTCCGTGACCAGGATTTCGGGATTGGCAGCATCTTTCTCGATCTTCTGCCGGAGCCGGTAGATGTGGGTTTCGAGCGTGTGGGTGGTGACCCCCGAATTGTAGCCCCAGACTTCCTGGAGCAGGGTCTCGCGCGAGACCGGCAGCTGTCCGGCGCGATAGAGGAAACGGAGGATCGCCGTCTCCTTCTCGGTCAGCCGAACCTTGCGGGCGTTGGGCCCGGTCAACATCTTCGAGCCCGGCCGGAAGCTGTAGGGGCCGACCGAGAACACCGCGTCCTCGCTCGCCTCGTGCTGTCGGAGCTGAGCGCGAATCCGGGCCAGCAGCACCGCGAAGCGGAAGGGCTTTGCGACGTAGTCGTTGGCGCCGGATTCGAGGCCGAGGATCGTATCGGAATCCGTGTCGTGCCCCGTGAGCATGATGATCGGCGCCTTGAAACCGCCCTTGCGCAACGAGCGCACCACCTCGCGCCCATCGGTATCGGGCAGGCCGACATCCATCAGGACCAGGTCGGGCGAGTTGGCTTTTGCAGCGCTGGCGCCCTTGGCACCGGTATCGACCGCTGAGGCTTCGAATTCGTCATGCAGCGAGAGCTGCTCCATCAGGGTGTCGCGCAGATCGGTATCGTCATCCACGATCAGGATCTTGCGGGCATTGGCCATTGGTACAATCCTCATATTGGCGCCGGAAGACCACACAGCAGGCGCCTGCAGCGGTGGCAATACAAGCCTCACGGGCCGTATTTCGTTTGAAGTAGGCGTCTGTTACCGATTCACAAGCGCGAGCACAGTCTACTCCAGATTTCCCGAGCGGCGAGACGAATGTCCTGCCAGGCCCGAGGCCGGACCATTTTCCCACATTAAGGCAATTGACGGGCAGAGCTGGCCAATGAAAAGGCAAGATTTATCATATTGTTACGAACGTAACCCAAAAATGAGGCAGCTCGCTACGGTGCGGATTCATACCGCTGCGGGGACTCGGATTCGTGGCTGGATGAGATTCTCGGGCCATGTCGTCCCCGTGGCGCTTGGCCGGGGCGGCGTCCTCGCCAACAAGCGGGAAGGTGACGGCGGCACCCCGCGGGGCACATTCCGGCCGCTTCGGCTGTGGTGGCGGAGCGACCGCCATGTCCGGCCCCATACTTTTTTACCGGTCCGGGTGATCGGCGCTGACGACGGATGGTGCGAGGATCCCGCCGACCGCCGCTACAACCGGCCGCTCCGGGTGGAGGGAGCCCAAGCCGGCGATCGGCTGCGACGTGACGACCGCCTCTATGATTTCATCATCGAAATCGACCACAATACCCGGCCGCGCGTTGCCGGCCGCGGCAGCGCGGTTTTCCTGCATCTCGCGCGCGCCAATTTCGGCCCCACCGCCGGTTGCGTGGCGATGAGGCCATCAACCATGCTGCGCTTGCTGCAACGGATCGGCCCGCGCACGCGGATCATCATCGAATAGGCGCCCGGCGAGACACGCCGCTACGGCGCAGCCCGCTATAGCCGGCGACCGAAAATGGCCGACCCCACCCGGACATGGGTGGCTCCGAACTGGATGGCGACCGCAAAGTCTGCACTCATGCCCATCGACAGGTTCGCCAGTCCGTTGCGCGCGGCGATCTTCGCGGTCAGGGCAAAATGCGGCGCCGGCGCTTCATTCACCGGCGGGATGCACATCAGGCCGGATATCACCAAGCCATAATGATCGCGGCAGCTCGCGATGAACGCATCGGCGTCGCCAGGCGCGATGCCGGCCTTCTGCGCTTCCTCGCCGGTGTTGATCTGGACGAACAGCTGCGGCCGGCGCTTCTGAGCCTCGATCTCCTTGGCAAGCGCCTGGCACAGGCTCGGCCGATCCACTGAATGGATCGCATCGAACAGCGCCACGGCCTCTTTGGCCTTGTTCGACTGCAACGGCCCGATCAGGTGGAGCGCAAGACCCGGATGAGCCGACATCAGAGCCGGCCACTTGGCCTTGGCCTCCTGCACCCGATTTTCGCCGAACACCCGCTGCCCGGCCGTAATCACCGGCTCGATCGCGTCAGCACCGTACGTCTTCGACACCGCGATCAGGGTCACGGCTTCGCGCGGGCGCCGCGCCTCGTTGCAGGCGCGCAAGATTTCCTGTTCCACCGCCGCCAATGCCGATGGTGAAGGCGAGGTTAAAGTCATGGGACGTTCTGTCGCCATCAGGTCTGGCACTCGTAAATTTGCGGACGTTCGTTCCAATTTTACCGAGTCCGGGAAAGGCTTTTTGAACCCTTCCACCTATCCTCGGCAATTGGGGGTACGGGACCGAAGATGCCAAGCATCCGCTTCAACCGCAATAGAGTAAGGCTCAAGCGGATACTGGGAATCCGTGCCCGCCTGGCCCTGCTGGCGGTGATCCTGGTTGCGCCATTGATGCTGGAGCGCGCGCGTTCGCTGGAAACCACGCGGGCGCGACAGATCGCGCTTGCCACCGAAGAATTCTCGACCGTCGCCAAACACAGCGCCGATACGCAGCGCGAGATCATCATGTCGGTCGAGACGCTGCTGAAGTCCTCGGCCTATATCCGCGCATCCACCGCCGGCATCGCGCGGAGCTGCGACATGTTGCGGGCCAGCCTGCCGCTGAACCTGCCCTGGATCCGCAGCATCATGATCGCGGGCCAGGACGGCCGCGTGCAGTGCTCGACCGATAACAACATTGTCGGCCTGGATGTGAGCAACCGTCCCTATTTCCGGAAGGCGCAAGACACGCGCAATTTCGTGTTCAGCGACTTCATGCTGGCACGGCAGGAGCAGAAGCCGATCATCATGGCCGCCTATCCGGTCTCTGCCATCACCGGCGAACCGGACGCTGTCTTGCTCGCGTCGGTCAATCTGGCGTGGATGTCCAAGATCATGAGCAATCTGGACGGCCGCCCCGGCATCTCGGCGGTGCTGGTCGACAGCACCGGGACCGTCCTGGCGGCGTCCGGCGACGAGTCGAGCTTGATCGGACAGTCGCTCGACAGCGCGCCGCTGTTGTCCGCGATCGCGGAGACCGCGATGAGTTCGGATCGCCGCGAAGGCTCGATCTCCTTCGCCGCCGCAGACGGCTCGCGCCGCGCCGTCACTTTCACCCGCATTGCCGACACCGGATCGCGTTTGATCCTGAGCATCGACGAGACAAGGGTCACCGCCGCAATCGATCAGGAAATTCGCACCGCCTATCTGCAGGCCGGCTTCGTCTGCCTGTTCGTTCTGCTGGGTGCCTTGATCGCCGCGGAGCATTTGATCGTCAAACCAATCAACCTGCTTGCCGCGACCGCGAAGCGGTTCGGACATGGCGATTGGCTGGCGCGCGCGACGACCGCGCGACTTCCGGCGGAATTCATGCCGCTCGCCAAGGCATTCAATGCCATGGCGACCAAATTAGCCCAGCGTGAGCGCGAGCTGGTCGAAGCCAACGACCGTCTGACAGTCATTGCCTCGATGGACATGCTGTCCGGCCTCGCCAATCGCCGCGGCTTCCAGAGCCGGCTCGATTTCGAATGGATCAAGGCACAGCAGCACGGCGGCGAGCTGGCGCTGCTGATGATCGATGTCGATCATTTCAAGCTGTTCAACGACACCTATGGGCATCCGGAAGGCGACGCGTGCCTGGCACAGCTCGGTGAGACACTTTCCAACATCGCGGCGGCGGCGACAGGTTTCGCAGGACGTTATGGCGGCGAGGAATTCTGCCTGTTGGTGCCGAATGCCGGTGCCGACCGTGCGTTGGAGATTGGCGAGATCGTCCGCGCGGCCGTGCTCGAACTCGGGCTGCCTCATGCGACGTCCGGACATCAATGCGTCACGGTCAGCGTCGGCGTCGCCTGCGCGCGGCCGAATCCCTCGCTGCGCCCGGTCGATTTGATCGAAGCGGCGGATGCCGCGCTCTATGCGGCGAAGCATCGCGGCCGTAATGCCGTGGTCGCGCATGGCTTCATCCAGATGGTCGAGGAGGGAAGCGACGCGGTTCGCGCGAGCTGACGCGACTTTCGAGAGAGGTTCTCGCGATCAGCCTACCGCGAGCTTGCGATCGAGCTCGGTCTCAGTGACCACGCGATTGCGGCCGAGCTTCTTGGCCAGATACAACGCACGATCGCAACGGTCGATCAGATCCGCCATCGATTCTCCGAACTGGAATTGGCCGACGCCGATCGAGACCGTGATGCGCGGCAGGGTTTCCCCGGTTGACCGGCGCGTGAACTGGCACTCCGAGATCGACCGGCGGATGCGTTCGGCGATCGCGGTGCAGGTCTCGAGGTCGGCCCGCGGAAGCACGGCAATCAGCTCCTCACCGCCATAGCGCGCCGGCAGATCCTTCTCCCGTACGCGCTCGCGCACCGCTTTCGCAACCAGGCGGAGCACCTGGTCGCCGACGCCGTGGCCAAAATTGTCGTTGAACTTCTTGAAGTGATCGACGTCGATCAGAAGCACGCTGAGCGGCTCATCCTGCTCCATGGCCGCGATCTGCGCCTGGCGGAAGAACTCCTCCAGCGCGCGGCGGTTCGGCAGGCCCGTCAGCGTGTCGGTCCGGGCCCGCTGCTCGGATTTGTTGAGGGAGTCGCGGATGGTGTCGAGCTCGCGCGACTTCTCCGCAAAGCTGGCTTCGAGCTTGGCCGCGCGTTCGGTGGCCTTGGCCAGCTCGCTCACCAGATTTTCAATCAGGGGCTTCGGATCGAAGCCGTCGCCGCTGCGGTCGGCAACGTCGTCGATCGCCTCGATCTGGGTCCGGTTCTCTGCAATGGCCGCCGTCAGGTACTGCTTGGCGGAATCCATCACGCCATAGAGCTGCTGCGACACCTTGTGAACCACCGCCGCATCGGCGCCTTGCGATCCGATGTAGGTATCATAGAGCGCCTGGCTCGTGGTCTTGTCGAACTTGCGCTTGTTGCTGATCAGGATGTCGACGGCCCGCTTCAAGTCGGACGCCGCACCCAGCGAGTATTGGAACCAGAGATGAAAGTTATTCGGTGTCGGCGGCACGTGCTGCTGCACCATCGCACGCAGCGCCTTGTCGGCGACAGAGGTCGCGTATTCGAAATCGAGCTCGTGGAAAGTGGCACTGGACACGATTTGAATGGGTCCCAGATACGGGCAGCAGAGCGCGCGCTGCGACGAGACTGTCCCACCCAAGTCTTAACCCCGCCTCAATCCGATCTCCGAGACTCGGCAGCAATCCCGTAAAAAACCTACCAAGTACCGTCGCTTAGCGCCCCGCCAGGCCGGTATCATCATGTGACCAGCCCATTGACCGGGCTGCAGATTTTATGGCCTAGTGCGGCGGATTTGATGGTCCGAACGGTTCGTCCGCACGTGTCATCGGAACTTCAAATCCAAGGCCGCACCAGAATCCCAGATTTGCTGGTGCTCCTGCTTTCCGAAGTTCGCAAACGAACGCGCCGCGATCGGGTGTGAACGTCGGAATGGGAGCACTGGTCCGCGTCTTCACTCGACGCGAATCCTCGAAAATTACAAGCGATTCCATGACATCCGAACGCTACAACGCCCGTGAAGCCGAGCCGCGCTGGCAGCGCGAATGGGACGAGAAGGCGATTTTCGCCGCCAAGAACGACGATCCGCGCCCCAAGTACTACGTGCTGGAGATGTTTCCCTATCCCTCCGGACGAATCCATATCGGCCATGTCAGGAATTATACGCTCGGCGACGTTCTGGCCCGCTTCATGCGCGCCAAAGGCTTCAACGTGCTGCACCCGATGGGGTGGGACGCGTTCGGCCTGCCGGCCGAGAATGCGGCGATCGAGCGCAAGGTGGCGCCAAAGGCCTGGACCTACGACAACATCGCAGCGATGAAGAAGCAGCTGCGCTCGATCGGCCTGTCGCTCGACTGGAGCCGCGAATTCGCTACCTGCGATCCATCCTACTACAAGCACCAGCAGAGGCTCTTTCTCGATTTCATGACGGCGGGGCTGGTCGAGCGCGAGAAGCGCAAGGTCAACTGGGACCCGGTCGACATGACCGTGCTCGCCAACGAACAGGTGATCGACGGCCGCGGTTGGCGCTCGGGCGCTGTGGTCGAGCAGCGCGAGATGAACCAGTGGGTCTTCAAGATCACGAAGTACTCGCAGGAGCTGCTGGACGCGCTCGACAAGTTGGACCGCTGGCCGGACAAGGTGCGGCTGATGCAGCGCAACTGGATCGGCCGCTCCGAAGGCCTCTTGATCCGCTTCGCGCTGGATCCTGCAACGACGCCGGCCGGCGAGACAGAGCTGAAGATCTTCACCACGCGCCCCGACACCCTGTTCGGCGCCAAGTTCATGGCGATCTCGGCCGATCATCCGCTGGCGCAGGCCGCGGCCGCGAAGAACCCCGACCTCGCTGCCTTCATCGCCGAGATCAAGCGCATCGGCACGGCGCAGGAGATCATCGACACCGCCGAGAAGCAGGGTTTCGATACCGGCATCAGGGCCGTGCACCCGTTCGATCCAAGCTGGAAGCTGCCGGTCTATGTCGCGAACTTCGTGTTGATGGAATACGGCACCGGCGCGATCTTCGGCTGCCCGGCGCATGACCAGCGCGACCTCGACTTCGTCAACAAATACGGGCTCGGCAACACGCCAGTGGTCTGCCCGGAGGGGCAGGACCCCGGCACCTTCGTGATCACGGATACCGCCTATGACGGCGAAGGCCGCATGATCAATTCGCGCTTCCTCGACGGCATGAGCATTGCGCAAGCCAAGGAGGAGGTCGCCAAGCGGCTGGAAGGCGAGACGCGCAGCAATGCGCCGGTCGGTGAGCGCCAAGTGAACTTCCGCCTGCGCGACTGGGGCATCTCGCGGCAGCGCTACTGGGGCTGCCCGATCCCGGTGATCCACTGCCCAAAATGCGACGTCGTGCCGGTGCCGGCCGGCCAATTGCCGGTGACGCTGCCGGACGACGCCACCTTCGACAAGCCCGGCAATGCGCTCGACCATCATCCGACCTGGAAGCACGTCACCTGCCCCCAATGCGGGGCGAAGGCGCTGCGCGAAACCGACACGATGGACACCTTCGTCGATTCGTCCTGGTATTTCGCGCGCTTCACCGATCCCTGGAACGAGGCCTCGCCGACGACGCCTAAGGTCGCCAACCGGATGATGCCGGTCGACCAATATATCGGCGGCGTCGAGCACGCGATCCTGCATCTGCTCTACAGCCGCTTTTTCACCCGCGCGATGAAGGCAACCGGCCACGTGGCGATGGACGAGCCGTTCGCCGGCATGTTCACGCAAGGGATGGTCGTGCACGAGACCTACCAGAAGGCCGACGGCACCTATGTGAGCCCGGCCGAGGTCAAGATCGAGACCGGCGACAACGGCCGGCGCGCCGTGCTGGCGGCGACCGGCGAGGACATCACCGTCGGCCCGATCGAGAAGATGTCGAAGTCGAAGAAGAACACGGTCGACCCCGACGACATCATCGAGAGCTACGGCGCCGACGTCGCCCGCTGGTTCATGCTGTCGGACTCGCCGCCCGACCGCGATGTGATCTGGAGCGATGAGCGGGTGCAGGGCGCCGCGCGCTTCGTGCAGCGGCTCTGGCGGCTGGTCAATGAATCGGTCGAATTCAGCAAGGGTGCGCCCTCCTCCCGGCCGACGCAGTTCGGTGCCGACGCGCTGGTCCTGCGCAAGGCCGCGCACGGCGCGCTGGACAAGGTGTCGGGCGGCATCGAGCGGCTGCACTTCAATGTCTGCCTGGCTCACATCCGCGAATTCGCCAATGCGCTGGCCGAGGTGCTGGCAAAGGGCGGCAATCCCAGCGCGGACCTCGCCTGGTCCGTGCGCGAAGCGGCCACCATCCTGGTGCACCTGTTCTCGCCGATGATGCCGCATCTGGCGGAGGAGTGTTGGCAGGCGCTGGACCAGCCTGGGCTGGTCTCGGAAGCCGGCTGGCCACAAATCGAACCGGATTTGCTGGTTGAGGACAGCGTCACCCTGGTGGTCCAGGTCAACGGTAAGAAGCGCGGCGAAGTCACAGTCGCCAGCAATGCGCAGAATCCGGAAATTGAGGCTGCCGTTTTGGGCCTCGATGCAGTAAAATTGGCGCTGGACGGCAAACCTGTCCGCAAGGTGATCATCGTCCCCAAGAGGATCGTGAATGTCGTCGGCTAAGTTTCGGATCGCCTCTCGGCTCGTGGCCGTAGCCGCCCTGGCTGCGCTGACCGCGGGCTGTTTCCAGCCGATGTACGCCGAACATGCCGACGGCACGCCGGGCCTGCGCGACAAGCTGATGGCAATCGACCTGCCGCCGGTCGACAAGCCCACCGCCTCGCCGGAAGCGCGGATCGGCGTCGACATCCGCAATGCGCTCGCCTTCAAACTCTATGGCAATGCCACCGGCTCGCCGCCACTCTATAAGTTGGTCCTGAAATTCCAGACCACTCGCTCGTCGCTGATCATCGATCCCAATACCGGGCTGCCGACCACCGAGAATGTCGGGATCGACGCACAGTATAATCTGGTCGAACTCGCGACCAACAAATCGGTGATGACCGGCACGACCTTCGCCCGCACCTCCTATGACATTCCGGGCTCCTATCAGCGCTTCTCGCGTCTGCGCGCGTTCCGCGATGCCGAAGACCGGGCGGCCGATCAGATCGCCGAAAACATCAAGACCCGGCTAGCCTCCTATTTCAGCGCCGGCATCTAGCCAGCGCGCTCTGAAGAACCGTGGTCGCGCTACGCGGACAAGACATCAACGCTTTCCTCGCCAAGCCGGATGCGGCGCGGCCGGTCATCCTGCTCTACGGCCCCGATGCCGGCCTGGTGCGCGAGCGCGCCGACGCGTTGATCACCTCGGCGGTCGACGATCGCGATGATCCATTTTCAGTGGTCAAGCTGGACGGCGACGAGCTTGCCGCCGAACCCTCGAGGCTGATCGACGAAGCGATGACGGTGCCGCTGTTCGGCGGCCGCCGCGCCATCCGGGTCCGCGCCGGCGCCCGCAATTTTGCCAGCGGCATCGATACGCTCGCAGAGATGTCGCTGAAGGATTGCCGCATCGTCATCGAGGCCGGCGATCTCAGGCCGGAATCGCCGCTGCGCAAGGCGTGCGAACGATCCAAGACCGCGGTCGCGATCGGCTGCTATCCCGACACCGAGCGCGATCTGGCCAAGCTGATCGACGACGAGCTGCGCACGTCCAATCTGCGGATCGCGCCCGACGCTCGGGCCTCGCTGATGTCCCTGCTCGGCGGTGACCGTCAGGCCTCGCGCAACGAACTGCGCAAGTTGACCCTGTTCGCGCACGGCCAGGGCGAGGTGACGCTCGATCACGTGATGGCTGTGGTCGCTGACGCCTCCGAGATGAAGCTCGATCCGATCGTCGACGGCGCCTTCGGCGGCAAGCCCGAACTGGTCGAGACCGAGTTCGCCAAGGCGATGGTCGCCGGCACCTATCCCGGCCTCATTATTTCCGCAGCACAGCGCCATGCGGCCTGGTTGCACAAATCGGCGCTGGCGGTCGCAGCAGGCACGCCGGTCTCGGGGATCCTCGAAGGCGGATTCCCACGGCTGCATTTCTCACGCAAACCTGCTGCGGAAGTGGCGCTGCGAAATTTCTCCCCGGCGCGCCTGCTGCCGATCATCGATCAGCTCGCGACCGCCGCGCTGGAGGCGCGCAAGCAGCCGACGCTGGCCGCGGCGATCGCACAGCGCGCGCTGCTGTCGATTGCGGTCAGCGCCAGACGCCGCGGGTGATGGTTGCGTGGAAGACGTCGGACAGAAGTGACGCTTCGCCCTTCTCCTGAAGAGCCGGATGACCGCAACTTCGTCGAACGGCGCCGCTTGGACGAACTAATTATCAGCCCTGCTCCAACCGGCGCATCACCTCGTCGAGCTGTTCGAGGTTGCGGTAGCTGATTTGCACGGTACCGCCGGGATCGCGGTGATTGACCGACACCGTCAGACCCAGCGCGTCGCCGACGCGCTTCTCGAGTGCGAGCGTGTCGGCATCCTTCTTCTCGCCGGCAGACGCCGCACCGGCACGCGGCTTCTGCGGCTTGCGCTCCGGCACGCCCTCTTCATGCGCCAGCGCTTCGGTCTGACGGACATTGAGTCCCTCGGCGACGATGCGCTTCGCAGCGGACAGCGGGTCGGGCAAGTTAATCAGCGCCCGCGCATGGCCGGCCGAGATCTGACCGGTCGCGATCAAGCCCTGCACCTCCGCCGGCAGCTTCGTCAGTCGCATCATGTTGGCGACATGGCTGCGGCTCTTGCCAACGATCTTGGCGATGTCTTCCTGGCCGCGCTGAAACTCGTTGGCGAGCGCGTGATAGCCCTGCGCCTCTTCCATCGGATTGAGGTCTTCGCGCTGCACGTTCTCGATGATCGCAAGCTCGAGCGCGTCGCTGTCGCTGACATCGACCGGCACGATCGGCACCTCGTGCAGACCCGCGGCCTGCGAGGCGCGCCAGCGGCGCTCACCGGCGATGATCTCATAACGATCCTGCACGCCCTTCACCGGCCGCACCACGATAGGCTGGATCACGCCGTGCTGCTTGATGGAATTGGTCAGCTCGCCAAGCTCGGCCTCTGAGAAGGTACGGCGCGGGTTGCGCGGATTGGGCTTCAAGAATTCGATCGGCACCTTGCGCTGCGCACGCGGCCGCTCCGGCGGCGCGCCGGCTTCACGCCCGACATCTCCGATCAGACTTGCAAGACCGCGGCCCAAACGCGAACGCGCTTCATCGGCCATCGCCTTCTCCCTTGGACTCACGCCGTTCGACTCCTGCTCCCGTTTCCGATCCGGGACGCAGGAGCACAAGCGAACCCGAACTATCTCGATGCGATAACCGGTCCCGCAAAGCGCAAGCGTTGACCGATCCGGACTGATGGCGGGATCAGCTCGTCTTGAGCTCGCGCTCGCGCTGGATCACTTCGGTTGCAAGCTTGAGGTAGGCTTCGCTGCCGACGCACTTCAGATCATAGACCAGCACTGGCTTGCCGTAGGACGGCGCCTCCGAGATGCGCACGTTGCGCGGGATCATCGTGTTGTAGACCTTCGATCCCATGAACTGGCGCACGTCCGCCACCACCTGGTTCGACAGGTTGTTACGGGAGTCGAACATGGTGAGCACGATGCCATGGATCGACAGGTGCGGATTCAAGGTGGCGCGCACCTGCTCCACGGTTTGCAGCAGTTGCGACAGACCTTCGAGGGCGAAGAACTCACACTGCAGCGGCACCAGGATCGCATCGGACGCGGCCATCGCGTTGACCGTGAGCAGGTTCAACGACGGCGGACAATCGACCAGCACATAAGTGTAGTCGGCGTCGGGCGAGACATTGTTGTTGAGACCGGCGATCGCATCGCGCAGCCGGAACGCGCGGTTCGCGCTGGAGCCAAGCTCGAGCTCGAGACCGGAGAGGTCCATCGTCGAGGAGGCGATGTGCAGGCGCGGCACGGCGGTCGGCACCACCGCGTCGCGCAACGCGGCCTCGCCGATCAGAACGTCGTAGGTCGAGCAACTGCGGTTGCGCCGGTCGATGCCAAGTCCGGTCGAGGCATTGCCTTGCGGGTCGAGGTCGACGATCAGCACACGCTCGCCGATCGCGGCCAGCGCGGTCCCGAGATTGATGGCGGTCGTGGTCTTGCCCACCCCACCCTTCTGATTGGCGAGCGCGAGAATGCGCGGCTGGCCCTCTGGGTGCTGGGCCCTATCCTCTTGATAGACTTGATCAATTACGGTCATGCGCGGTCGCCATGTCTGTCGCGGGGGTCAGTTGCGTCGTTCGATATGATCGATCTCGACGATCCAGCCCTGTCCGCCCGTCCGGCTGGGATGAAGTTTCGCCGCAATCTTCCAATATTTGGTAGATTCGGTCAATTCTGACTCTACATCTTGACCCTTGAGAAACAGCGCCGTTGAGCCTCTGTTAACCAAGGGTTCCACAAAACTAATTAGCTGATGTAGCGGAGCCAGCGCACGCGCGGTGACGCAATCGATTCGCCCGCTCCAGTTCTCCACGATATCCCCGATTTCGGACAAATGCACGACGCCAGGTGCGCCGGTGACGCGAATCGCTTCGCGCAAGAATGCTGCTTTCTTGGCGATCCGTTCCACCAAGTGAACCTGCGCGCCCGGCGTTTCCGCCAAGGCACAGGCCAGGACCACGCCGGGAAAGCCGCCGCCGCTGCCGAGATCCATCCAGATCTTGGCCTGCGGCGCGAGCTCCAGGAGTTGCAGCGAGTCGGCGATATGCCGGGTCCAGATCTGCGGCAGCGTCGACGGCGCGACCAGATTGGTCTTGGCTTGCCACTCCCGCAACAAAGCAACATAGCGATCGAGCCGCGCTTCCGTTTCACGTGAAACGGACACGAGCCGCAACGCCGCTGCTTTGTCTGAAGCCAAGTCCATGACGGCCGTTGGCCGCGCGTTTGGTTTCACGTGAAACGATCCCTCACCTTAAGTTAAGCGGTCGCTTTGGTCCGTCGCGCCTCCCGGCGTAGATACGCCGCGAGGATGCCGAGCGCAGCGGGCGTCATGCCATCGATCCGGCTCGCCTGCCCTACTGTCCACGGTCGCGCCGCGATCAGCTTGGCGCGCGCCTCATTGGAAAGGCCCGGAACTGCGCCATAATCGATATCGCCGAGCACCATGCCTTCATCGCGCCGGAACGCATCGACATCCGCGCTCTGACGCTTGAGATAGACATCATATTTGGCATCGATCTCGAGATGGACGGCAATGCCCGGATCGATCGAACCTAGCTCCGGCCAGATCGCGCGGACATCGTCCCACCCCACTTCCGGATAGGCGAGGAGCTCAAACGCAGAGCGGCGCTGACCGTCCTTGTTCAAATTGAGCCCATGCTTGGCCGCCTCATTGGGGGTCAGAGTTAGTGATCGCGCGTGTGTCCTCGCCGCCTCCAGCGCCGCCATCTTTGACCGATGCCGCTCTGCGCGGAAACTGCCGACGCAGCCAAGAGCGATGCCCTTATCGGTCAGGCGTTGGTCGGCATTGTCAGCGCGCAGTGTCAGGCGATACTCGGCGCGCGAGGTGAACATGCGATAGGGCTCGCTGATGCCGCGCGTCACGAGATCATCGATCATCACCCCGAGATAACCATCGGCGCGGTCGAGCACGATGGCGTCGGCGTCACCCGCCACCAACGCGGCATTGAGGCCGGCGACAAGGCCCTGTGCCGCCGCCTCCTCATAACCCGTGGTGCCATTGATCTGTCCGGCCAGGAACAGCCCCTTGAGCCGCTTGGTCTGCAGCGTCGGCTCAAGCTCCCGCGGATCGACGTGATCGTATTCGATAGCATAGCCAGGCCGGATCATCCTGACCCGCTCCAGTCCCGGAATGGTCGGCAGCAGCGCCAGCTGAACCTGTTCCGGCAGCGAGGTCGAGATCCCGTTCGGATAGACCGTGCTATCGTCCAGTCCTTCCGGCTCGAGAAAGATCTGATGACCATCGCGATCGCCGAAACGGACGATCTTGTCTTCCACCGACGGGCAATAGCGCGGGCCCGTGCTCTTGATCTGACCGGAATACATCGGCGACCGGTGGACGTTCGCCCGGATCACCTCATGCGTCGCCGCCGTGGTGCGGGTGATCCCGCATTGAATTTGAGGCGTGACGATCTTGCCCGTAAGCACTGAAAACGGCTCTGGCGGATCATCGCCGGGCTGCATTTCGACCGCGCTCCAATCGATCGTCGTCCCATCGAGACGCGGCGGTGTCCCGGTCTTCAACCGTCCGAGCTTGAACCCGATCGCCTCGAGCGAACGGGACAACCCAAGCGCCGGCGCTTCACCGACCCGGCCAGCCGGCCAGTTCCTCTCACCGAGATGGATGAGACCCCGAAGAAACGTGCCGGTCGTGATCACGACGGCTCCGGCGGACAAGTGCCGTCCATCGCTCAGCTTGATGCCGCTCACGCGGCCGTCGGAAACGACGAGCTCGTCAGCCTCGCCCTCGATCACGTCCAGATTGGCGGTATCATTGATCGCAGCCTGCATCGCCGCTGCATAGAGCTTCCGATCAGCCTGCGCACGGGGACCGCGAACGGCTGGTCCCTTCCGGCGATTGAGTACCCGGAACTGGATGCCGCCGGCGTCCGCAACACGCCCCATCAATCCGTCCAGCGCATCGACTTCGCGAACCAGATGGCCCTTCCCGAGACCGCCGATAGCCGGATTGCAGGACATAGCGCCAATAGTTGCGAACCGATGCGTCACCAACGCGGTCCGAGCGCCCATTCGCGCCGCCGCAGCTGCGGCTTCACAGCCGGCATGGCCGCCGCCGATGACGATGACGCCGAAGGTCTTCATGGCTGTGCTCATGGATCGATATTTAGCGCCGGAAGGCGACCGTCGAAAGACGTTTCACGTGAAACAAGGAAGAGATGCGCGGGGCGCTGTTTCACGTGAAACACCTGCGAGCAATCGTCCATCGTGTTTCACGTGAAACAGCCGGCCGGCCCCGACTTTAACCTCGCATTAAACATAGACAGAGATATCCGCGCCTACTTGCCAATGCAGAACTCGCGAAAGATGACGTCGAGTAAATCCTCGACATCGACCCGGCCAAGCAACTTTCCCAACGCGAAAGCGGCAATGCGCAGCTCCTCGGCGGCAAGCTCCTCCCCGAGCGAGACGACTTCCAGACTCCGCCGCAACGATACGGCCGTTTCCTCCAGAAGCTTTCGATGTCGTTCGCGACTGATCAGACCAGCCTCGGAGCTGCCGAAGTATTCGCCGGCGAACGCGACCAGCCCGTCGAGGAGCTCGGGGACGCCCTTCCCGTTCTTTGCAGCGATCCGATAGGTCGGCACACCATCATTCCGTTGGAGGTCTACCCCATCGCCGCTCAGGTCGATCTTGTTCCGAAGCAGCCAAACCGGAGCTTCGCCATCGTAGTCGATCTTGGCTTCATCCCTCTCGGCGAGCCATAGCACCAGATCGGCGTCGGCCGCGCGTGCCCGCGCCCGACGGACACCCTCCTGCTCCACCGGATCATCCGTGTCCCGGATTCCGGCCGTGTCGATCACCGTCACCGGATAGCCGTCGAGGTCGAGCTGGACTTCGATCACGTCCCGCGTCGTCCCCGCGTGCGGAGAAACAATCGCGACGTCACGCCGCGCGATCTGATTCATCAAGGTCGATTTGCCAACGTTCGGAGGCCCTGCGATCACGACCGTCAGACCTTCACGCAAGCGCTCGGCTCGACCGCCTTCGGCGAGGACGCTTTCGATCTCACCGAGCAGCGTCTCGATGCGCATCGTCGCGGGTCGCATCAGCTCCTGCGGCACATCGCCCTCGTCGGAGAAATCGATCCCGGCTTCGACCAACGCCGACGCCTCAATGATCTGGCGCCGCCATTCGCGCGCTCTATCCCCGAGGAGACCCCTGAACTGCTGTAGCGCCCGACGGCGCTGCCGGTCCGTGTCAGCATGGATCAGATCATCCAGGGCCTCGGCTTCGGTCAGATCGATCTTCCCGTTCTCGAAGGCACGCCGGGTGAATTCGCCGGGCTCCGCGGTGCGCATATTCGGGAGCGCCGAGAGAGCAGAAAACAACGTTGCGACGACTGCGCGACTGCCATGAATATGAAGCTCGGCGACGTCCTCCCCGGTGGCACTGGCCGGGCCGGGAAACCACAGCACCACCGCATCGTCGATTGGCTCGCCCGTAACATCACGCAGCAGCGCCCGTGTCGCGATCCGCGGACGCGGCAGCTTCCCTATTATGGACTGCAGCGCGAACCCGGCCTGCGAACCCGACAGCCGGACGATCGCAATCGCGCTCGGCAGCCGTCCGGAGGACAAAGCAAAGATCGTTTGATCGTGAGGGTGCATGTGCCCTCAGGTGGACCTTCAGGGCCGCAAAAACAATCGATTTGCCGCAAGATGCTTTACGTTCGGCGGAGCGTCTGCCTGACACCGCAGCAAGCACCGGCAAACAAAAAGGGCGCCCGTAACGGCGCCCTTCGTAACCTAGTCTCTGAGCCGTCGCTCAAGTGTTCATCGACTCGAAGAACTCGGCGTTGCTCTTGGTATTGCGGAGCTTGTCGAGCAGGAAGTCGATCGCATCCATGGTGCCCATCGGATTGAGGATGCGCCGGAGCACGTACATCTTCTTGAGGTTCTGCGTGTCGGTGATGAGTTCTTCCTTGCGGGTGCCGGAGCGGGCGATGTCGATCGCCGGGAAGGTCCGCTTGTCCGCAACCTTGCGGTCGAGGATCAGCTCGGAGTTGCCGGTGCCCTTGAACTCTTCAAAGATGACCTCGTCCATGCGACTGCCGGTATCGACCAGCGCGGTCGCGATGATCGTGAGCGAACCACCTTCCTCGATGTTGCGGGCTGCGCCGAAGAACCGCTTCGGGCGCTGCAGCGCATTGGCGTCGACACCGCCGGTCAGCACTTTGCCCGAGGATGGCACCACCGTGTTGTAGGCGCGGCCGAGGCGCGTGATCGAGTCCAGCAGAATGACGACGTCGCGGCCGTGCTCGACCAGGCGCTTGGCCTTCTCGATCACCATCTCCGCGACCTGGACGTGGCGCACCGCCGGCTCGTCGAAGGTCGACGACACCACCTCGCCCTTCACCGAGCGCTGCATGTCGGTGACTTCTTCCGGACGTTCATCGATCAGAAGAACGATGAGGTAGCACTCTGGATGATTAGCCGTGATGGAATGTGCGATGTTCTGCATCAGCACGGTCTTGCCGGTCCGCGGCGGCGCGACGATCAGTGCGCGCTGGCCCTTGCCGATCGGCGCCACAATGTCGATGACGCGTGACGACAGATCCTTCCGGGTCGGATCTTCAATCTCGAGCCGGAAACGCTCATCCGGAAACAGCGGCGTCAGATTGTCGAAATTGACCTTGTGCTTGGACTTCTCGGGATCCTCGAAGTTCAGCGTATTGACCTTCAGCAGCGCAAAATAGCGTTCGCCTTCCTTGGGGCTGCGGATGTGGCCTTCGATCGTATCACCTGTGCGCAAACCGAACCGGCGGATTTGCGACGGCGAAACGTAGATGTCGTCTGGGCCGGGAAGATAATTGGCGTCCGGCGAACGCAGAAAGCCGAAGCCGTCAGAGAGGACTTCGACGACGCCTTCCCCGATAATGTCGGTCTCAGCGATCGCGAGCTGTTTGAGGATGGCGAACATCAGCTCCTGCTTTCGCATCGTGCTGGCGTTCTCGACCCCGTTTTCCTCAGCAAAGGTGACAAGCTCGGCCGGTGTTTTCGACTTGAGGTCCTGAAGTTTGATTTCCCGCATTGGGAGGTCCTGTGGAACGACTTGGGAAGGATGCGAAGTGGCTGTGGGAAGCGCGGACGGAAAAGAAGGTCCGCAGGTCTAAGCAAAGTTGGCGCCATGGAGGCACCAAACCTGATGCGGCGGCCGGTCAAACCGGAACGCAACCACATCCGCCTGCGTGGGGTGGGGATGACCTCAATATAGAAAATCGCATCTCATTGCGCAAGGCGCCACGCAGCAAACTGTCATGCTGGTTTTACCGGTCTAAAACGGCTTTACAATCACGAGGATAACGATACCGATCATCAGTACCGTCGGTAGCTCATTGATGATGCGATAGAAACGCTGGGTGTGCGTATTGCGGTCGGCTGCGAACTCCCTGACCCAGCGTGAAAAGAACCCGTGAACGCCGGACATGATCAGGACCAGCAGGAATTTGACGTGGAACCAGCCGGCCATATACCAGCCGCCGGCCCAGACCAGATACAGCCCGGCGAGCCAGGTCACGATCATGGCCGGGTTGATGATCGCCTTGAACAGCCGCCGTTCCATGACCTTGAAGGTCTCGGACTGCTTGGAGCCGATCTCGGCTTCGCAGTGATAGACGAACAGTCGGGGCAGATAGAGCATGCCGGCCATCCACGAGATGACCGCAATGACGTGCAGCGCCTTGATCCACTCATACATCGAGACGAGCAATCCTCTGGTGGGCCGATCCCTCTTGCAGAGGAGACATATCCGCTCGCTCGATGCCCTCCAAACCAAATAAATTTTGAATCTTAAGGTTTGAGTCTAGGTAGACGTGGATTGGACTCATGCAATGCAGCTCGCAGCTTTCGCCCAGCTTCTTCACATCCCTCAACAAGCCGGTGCTGAACCTCTGCCGGCGGCACAAGACAATGCATCTCAGGGACTTGCGCAGAGTGATCGACAGCTTATCCAGAGACAAGCGAGCTTCGTCCCGATATCATCGAGCCATCGGGTCGACTTATCCTGGCGGGCAGGCATGTGTAGAAGATTGGCGGTTATCCAAAGCCTCCGGGGTGAGGCCGCTTTTTTCGGCGCATCCTTCACCGAGATTCACAGATTGTTAGGGAATTGATGCCCACCACCGGCAACTATTTTCACCTGCATTTGGTTTCGGACTCGACCGGCGAAACCTTGATTACGGTCGCCCGTGCGGTGGCCGCGCAATACACCAACATCACACCCGTCGAGCATGTATATCCGCTGGTCCGCAGCCAGAAGCAGCTCGACCGCGTGCTCGACGAGATCGAGGAATCACCGGGCATCGTGCTGTTCACGCTGCTCGAGAAGGATCTGGTCAGCCGGCTGGAGGCCAAGTGTCAGGAAGTCAACATCCCTAGCCTGTCGATCATCGGGCCGGTGATGCAGCTGTTCGAAGCCTATCTGGGCGCGGCGACCGCCGGTCGCGTGGGCGCGCAGCATGTGCTCAATGCGGAATATTTCGCACGCATCGATGCGCTGAATTACACCATGCTCCACGATGATGGGCAGCTGGTCGAGGATCTCGAAGGAGCCGAGGTCGTGCTGGTCGGCGTGTCCCGCACCTCGAAGACGCCGACCTCGATCTATCTCGCCAATCGCGGGGTGCGCACGGCCAACGTGCCGCTGGTCCCCGGCATTCCGATCCCGCATCAGCTTGAAAATTTGAAGAAGCCTCTGGTCGTCAGCTTGCATGCGACGCCGGAACGGCTGATCCAGGTGCGACAGAACCGGCTGCTCAGCATGGGCGCCGACACCAGCAACGAGACCTATGTCGACAAGCAGTCGGTGGCTGAAGAGGTCGCCTATGCGCGCAAGCTCAGCGCGAAGTTCGACTGGGTCATGCTCGATGTCACGCGTCGCTCGATCGAGGAGACGGCGGCTGCAATCCTGAAACTCTATTCCGACCGGCAGCGACAGCGACTGCTGGAGTGATGAGCGCGACATGACTTTATGGCGCGGCGAAGTGCCGCTTGTCCTTGCCTCCCAGAGCCGGGCGCGGCGAACGCTGCTCGAGAATGCCGGACTGGCCTGCGTGGCCGAGCCGGCCGATATCGACGAGCGTGCGATGCAGACGGAATCCGGTCTGGTTGCGCCCTATGAGCTCGCGCTGCATCTCGCAAAGGCCAAGGCGCTGGCGGTCTCGGCCACGAAGCCCGGTGCCCACGTCGTCGGAGCCGACCAGACGCTGGCGCTGGGTGACCGTCTGTTCAACAAACCCGCGGGCCGTGATGAGGCCCATCGGCAATTGCTCGCGCTTGCCGGTCGGACCCATGCGCTGCATTCGGCCATCGCGGTTGCCCGCGACAGCGAGGTGGTGTTCTCGCATGTCGCGGTCGCTTGGATGTCGATGCGGCCGCTGAGCGAGACCGATATTTCGGCCTATCTCGACGAGGCCGGGGCGGCGGTCACGACGAGCGTCGGCGCCTATCAGCTCGAAGGGCTCGGCGTGCATCTGTTCGATCGTATCGATGGTGATCATTTCACCATCCTCGGCCTGCCGCTGCTGCCGCTGCTGGCCTTCTTCAGAGATGCGCAGCTGCTCGCAATGTAACGGCTGGCCGCGCAGACCGGAGAGAGGCGAATGAAAGTGCTTGGGCTGACCGGCTCGATCGGGATGGGCAAATCAACGACGGCAAAGCTGTTCGCCGAGGCCGGCGTTCCGGTCTACGATGCCGATGCTACGGTCCATAAGGTATATGAGGGCGAAGCCGTGCCTGCGATCGAGGCCGCCTTCCCTGGCACCACTCTCAATGGCAAGGTCGATCGCACCAAACTGTCGGCGAGGGTCGTCGGCGATCCCGAGGCGATCAGGCGGCTCGAGGGAATCGTCCATCCGATGCTGCGCTCCTATCATCAGAGGTTTCTCGAGGATGCCGAGCGGTCGGGGGCCGCGGTCGCGGTGGTCGATGTGCCACTGTTGTTCGAGACCGGCGGCGATAAACGTGTCGATGCGGTTGTCGTGGTTACGACATCGCCGGAGATTCAACGCGAGCGCATTCTGGCACGTGGGACCATGTCGCGTGAGGCGCTCGATGCTATTCTGGCTCGCCAAATGCCCGATGAGGAAAAGCGCAAGCGGGCCGATTTCGTCGTGGATACGTCACACGGACTCGAGCCCGTACGGGCCCGTATTCGCGACATCCTCGATCAGCTTGTTAAGATGCCGCGGCGGCGAAGCTGATTCGTGACGGTCAAGCCGATCTGACGGACCAGACAAGACATGCGTGAAATCGTTCTCGACACGGAAACCACAGGCCTCGATCCCTTGCGTGGCGATCGGCTGGTCGAGATCGGCTGTATCGAGATTTTCAACCGCATGCCGACGGGCCAGGTCTTTCATCGCTACATCAACCCGGAACGCGACATGCCGGCCGAGGCCTTCGCGGTTCACGGACTGTCGACCGAATTTCTCGCGACCAAGCCGCTGTTCCACGAGATCGTGGAGGAGTTTCTGACCTTCATCGGCGATGCGCCGCTGGTCATTCATAATGCGTCATTCGACGTCGGTTTCATCAACGCCGAACTCGACCGCGTGAGGCGGGCACCGATTCCGCGCGAGCGGCTGGTCGATACCTTGTTGCTGGCACGCCGGAAGCATCCAGGCGTGTCGAACCGGCTGGATGATCTCTGCTCCCGTTACGCGATCGATAATTCCCGCCGCACCAAGCACGGCGCGTTGCTCGATGCTGAGCTGCTCGCCGAAGTCTATGTCGATTTGGTCGGGGCGCGGCAGTCGCAGCTCATCCTGACCCAGGAGAGTGCGGAGATTCGTGTCGGGACATCCACCGACATGCCGCGTCGGCAACGTGACGTGCCGCTTGCGCCGCGGATTTCCGAGGCAGAACGCGAGGCCCATCGCGCCTTTATCGCAACTCTGGGCGATAAGCCGCTCTGGACTGATTTCATGCCGGGAACGTGATCCGCCTCGGCCTATTGGCCTGACGGATCACGCGCCTTCGTCTCAATTCACCCGACGATATTCACTTGGCGGTCTTCGTCTAGCAGCGCTCAGCTCAGCTGACCCTGGCCAGCTGCCTGCCGTTCCATGTTCTGCCGGTACAGGCCGACGAAATCCACCGGGTCCAGCATCAGCGGCGGGAACCCGCCGTCGCGTACCGAAGTCGCCACGATCTCGCGAGCGAACGGGAACAACAGCCGGGGGCACTCGATCAGCAGCATCGGCGACAGGTTTTCGCGGGGGATGTTGACCAGCCGGAACACGCCGCCATAGACGAGTTCGAAGCTGAACATCAGCTTGCCGGCGCTTTCGGCCTTGCCGTCGATCGACAGCGTCACCTCGTACTCGTTCTCGGCGATGTTGTTTGCACCGACATTGATCTGAATGTTGATCTGCGGCGGCTGGGCCTGCGGGGACAGCGACTGCGGCGCATTCGGATTCTCGAACGAGAGATCCTTGGTGTACTGCGCCAGGACGTTCAGCTGGGGAGGAGGGGCTGCCTCGGGAGTGGCGCCGTTACCATTGGTCATGAAGTGTTCTCCTGGCACAAAAAGGGCGAATTATCGCGGCGCGTGGCTAACATACGGCCGGTCTGTTCCACAAGGACGAGCGTGGGAAGGACGGATGTCAGCTCCTGCGGCGGACCCGTTTTTACCGACCGCCATCACGCCAGCCACGCAACCCTAACGGCCGGTAAACACTTGAACGGGCATTAATTCCCGGCGGGATCGGATTTCCCCTCCGTTCCGAAACAGGTTACAATTCCGTGCCAGAATGCGTCATTGGCTGGGCTCAATTGAGTGACTACATCGAGGCGATAATCGACCCGGTAGTCTCAGCCGGCTTTGAAACAGCGAGCCCGACGGTCGATTTCGTGGCCGGCGCGAGAAGTCAGAAAGCGAAAACGACGTGGATATCTATACCATCATCTTCCTGGCGCTGGCGGTCTTTATCTTTGTGCGCCTGCGCGCCGTGCTTGGGCAGCGGACCGGTAGCGAGCGTCCACCCTTCGATCGGGCCGCTCGGAACGCTGTCCAGGGTGCGCCTGATAGTAATGCCATGCCGGTTCCAGGCAAACTGATCGAGCCGGCCGCGCCTCTGCAGACGGCCGACTTGGCTCCTGCAGCCGACCGCTGGAAGGGACTGGCCGAACCGGGCAGCGCGCTGGCCCGGGGTTTGGACGGCATCGCCGCCCAGGACTCCGCTTTTGACCCGCGCCATTTCATCTCGGGTGCGCGCAGCGCCTACGAGATGATCGTGCTGGCCTTTGCCAATGGCGATCGCCGCGCGTTGCGCGACCTGTTGTCGCCGGACGTTTATGACAGCTTCGAAGCGGTCATCAAGGATCGCGAGAAGCACGAGCAGACGAACGAGACCCGCTTCGTCTCGATCGACAAGGCCGAACTGGTCGGCGCCGAGCTGCGCGACCGCACCGCGCAGCTGACGGTGCGCTTCGTCTCGCAGATGATCTCCGTCACGCGCGACAAGGCGGGCACGATTGTCGACGGCAATCCGGACAAGGTCGCCGATATCACCGACATCTGGACTTTTGCCCGCGACGTCACCTCGCGCGATCCGAACTGGAAACTGATCGGCACCGGCAGCCATTGAGGTCAGGCAGCCGCGCCGTGCACGGCTCCGCTATGGAGGAGGACAGATAGAACATCGTGAGAGCATCGCCGAGGCACTGAGGCGCAGCGCTCGTAGGTATTCTTGTCTAAGTCTTAATTTCCAAGGTTCGCGTTGAGTGGTGTTTAGATGGTGCAGCGATGGTTCGCGAATTTTGGAAGCTGCCTTTTTCAGGCAATCGCCTCAACTACGCTGTCGCGGCGCTTGGCTTGACCGCGGCTGTGGGCGTGCTGACGCCCTATGCCGCCGAAGCCGTTCGCGCCGCCCGCCGCCATGAGCCGGTAGCACCGGCCCGCCACCTCCCCTACCCACATTTGGACTGGCCGCTGCAGATCGCCGGCAGCCAATATGTTCCGTTATCCTGGGCCGAGGTCCCCGGCTGGACCGATGATGATCATCTGGCAGCTTATCGGACATTCCGTGCGAGCTGTAAGCCGATCGCCGCGCAGCAGAATGCTGTCGCTGATCCGAAAACCCCCAACGCAAACGGCGGCGAGCCAAAAGCGCTGGGCGACTCCTTGCGCGATCCTTGCCGCGCAGCGCAATCGCTCGATATCTCCGACGGCACCAAAGCACGGGCCTTCTTTGAAGCTCACTTCCTGCCCTTGAAGATTTCACGACTGGGCGACAGCAACGGCTTCGTCACCGGCTATTACGAGCCAGTCTTGGACGGATCGCGCACGCAGAATGAAGTCTACAATGTCCCGGTCTATCGCCGGCCTTCCAACCTGTTCGTGCGAGGCTTCAAGCAGGATGCGCCGAGCTTGCCTAACAAGGGGCCGGTCTACCGCAAGATCGGACGCCGCAAGCTCGTGCCCTATTACGACCGTGCTGCGATCGAAGACGGTGCGATCGAAGGTCGCGGACTCGAAATCTGCTGGCTCAAGAGCCAGACCGACTTGCTGTTCATGCAGATCCAGGGCTCGGCACGTATTCAGCTCGACGACAGCTCGACCCTTCGCGTCAATTATGACGCCTATAACGGTTACCCCTACACGCCCGTCGGCCGCATTCTGATCGAACGCGGCATCATCCCCCGCGAAGAGATGTCGATGCAGCGGATCAGGGAGTGGATGGAGCAGAATCCGAACGCTGCGGACGAAGTTCGCCGGCAGAATCGGTCCTACATCTTCTTTCGCGAGGTGCAGCTCTCGGATAAGGACGAAGCGGTGGGCGCACAGGGCATTCCGCTGACACCGGGACGATCGATCGCCGTCGACAAGTCGCTGCATGTCTATGGTACGCCGTTCTTCATCACCGGCGAGTTGCCGATCGAATCGGAGCGCTCCAAGACCGCGTTCCACCGGCTGATGATCGCGCAGGACACCGGCTCGGCCATCGTCGGGCCCGCGCGGGCCGATCTCTATTTCGGTGCCGGTGCGGACGCAGGCAAGGTTTCCGGTCGGCTCAAGCACAACATGGAATTCGTAATGCTCGTGCCGAAAAGTCTCGATCCAGTGGCGCGGGGCCACAAGATGCCGCTGCCGGATTCGCGACCGTCGGAGAAGATCGCCAAGCTGTTTCCGCAGCTACCGCCCAAGGATCCGGACCAAGCCAAGGATCAAACGAAGGATCGGAAGTCCGCGGCAGTCGTTCCCGACCCGGCCCCACCTGCTGCTGCCGCTGCCGCTTCAGCCCCGGCATCCGCAGCGAATTCGCCTGCCTCATCGGCTGCGAGCGCGGCGCAAGCCGTGCCGCTGCCGGAGCCGAGGCCCAGCATCGAAAGTGATGCAACGATCAGCGGCTCTCATCGTGGCCGGCATCACCGTCATCGCCAATGAAACCGCCGTCGCAGGATCCGAAGTCACCGCGCGGTCGACGGCGCGGCTTGAGCGAAGAAGATCGCGCTTTGTGGGAGACCGTAATCAAGCAGGTCAGGCCGCTGCGCAAGAAGCCACGTCCGACCAAGCCGCATCCGCCGATGTCGGCGCCTGAGCCGGTCCTCGCAAAACCAAGTTCACCGCGTCCGGTTACTCCGATCCCGGTGCCGAAACCTGCAAAGGCTCCGATGCCGCCGCTGGCGCCGCTCGGCCGCCGTGAACGCGCGCGCCTGTCGCGCGGCCGCAACGAGATCGACGCGCGGCTCGACCTGCACGGCATGACCCAACATCGGGCGCACCAGGCGCTGCATCTATTTCTGCAGCGGGCGCATCATGAAGGCCTGACCTTCGTGCTCGTGATCACCGGTAAGGGCACGGTCGGCAGCGACCCCGAGCGGGGGGTGCTGCGGCGGCAGGTGCCGCAATGGCTGAGCCTGCCGGAATTCCGCTCCCTCATCGTCGGCTTCGAGGAGGCCCATATTGGCCACGGCGGCGCCGGGGCACTCTATGTGCGGATCCGGCGCACCCGAGCTTAAGCCGCAAGAATGCGAGACGGGGGTACACCGCGCGTTTCTGCGTCCGAGCGCTTCTCGCGGGAATGACAGGGTCGAGAACTACAAAATGAACCGGCTCAGGTCGGCGTTCTTGGCGAGGTCGCCGATGTGCTGCTGCACGTAGTCGGCATCGACCCGGATGGTCTCGCCGCCGCGGTCGGATGCGGTAAAGGAGATGTCGTCCAGCACCCGCTCCATGACGGTCTGCAGCCTGCGCGCGCCGATGTTCTCGACCGTGGAATTAACGGCCACCGCGACGTCAGCCAGCGCGTCGATGGCATTGTCGGTGATCTCGAGGGTGACGCCTTCCGTCTGCATCAGGGCGACATACTGCTTGATCAGCGAAGCCTCCGGCTCGGTCAGGATCCTGCGCATGTCGTCGCGGCTGAGCGCCTGCAGCTCGACCCGGATCGGCAGGCGGCCCTGCAGCTCCGGCAGCAGGTCGGACGGTTTGGCGATGTGGAAGGCACCCGAAGCGATGAAGAGGATGTGATCGGTCTTGACCGCACCGTGCTTGGTCGAGACCGTGGTTCCTTCGATCAGCGGCAGCAAATCGCGCTGGACGCCCTCGCGCGAGACATCGCCGCCGGCACGGTTTTCGCGGACGCAGATCTTGTCGATCTCATCCAGGAACACGATGCCGTTGTTCTCGACCACGCTGATCGCTTCCTGCACCAACTGGTCGTTGTCGAGCAGCTTGTCGGATTCCTCGTTGATGAGGATCTCGTGCGAGCCTGCCACCGTCAGGCGCCGCGTCTTGGTGCGCCCTCCCATCTTGCCGAACAGATCGCCGATCGAGATTGCACCCATCTGCGCGCCCGGCATGCCCGGAATCTCGAACATCGGAAAACCGCTGCCGGAGGATTGCGTCTCGACCTCGATCTCCTTGTCGTTGAGCTCGCCGGCGCGCAGCTTGCGGCGGAACGAGTCCCGCGTGGCAGCACTAGAGTTCGCGCCAACCAGTGCGTCGAGCACGCGCTCTTCGGCGGCGAGCTGGGCGCGCGCGGCGACATCCTTGCGCTTGCGCTCGCGCACCTGGATGATTGCGATCTCGACGAGGTCGCGGATGATCTGCTCGACGTCGCGGCCGACGTAGCCGACCTCGGTGAATTTGGTGGCTTCGACCTTGAGGAACGGCGCGCCGGCGAGCTTTGCCAGGCGCCGCGCGATCTCGGTCTTGCCGACGCCTGTCGGCCCGATCATCAGGATGTTTTTGGGCAGCACCTCTTCGCGCAAGCCGGCGTCGAGCTGCAGCCTCCGCCAGCGGTTGCGCAGCGCGATGGAGACCGCGCGCTTGGCGTCGGCCTGGCCGACGATGAAGCGGTCGAGTTCGGAGACGATTTCGCGGGGGGAAAAGTCGGTCATGGACTTTAGCTAGGGCTGGTTTGGGATCGGGGCAAGCCGGGTTGCTGCCGCAATGTCCGGCCGTCGGCTCGGGTCGGCGGACACAGCGCGAAGCCGGCTGGATCAGCCCGCCTCGAGCGCCTCGATCGTGATGTTGCGGTTGGTGTAGACGCAGATGTCGGCCGCGATATCGAGGGCACGGCGGACGATGGTCTCGGCGTCCTTGTCGGTATCGATCAAGGCGCGGGCCGCGGCCAGCGCGTAATTGCCGCCGGAGCCGATCGCCATGACCCCGGCCTCTGGTTCCAGCACGTCGCCGGTGCCGGTCAGGACCAATGAAACGTCCTTGTCGGCGACGATCATCATCGCTTCCAGCCGACGCAGATAGCGGTCCGTGCGCCAATCCTTGGCGAGCTCGACCGCCGCCCGGGTGAGTTGCCCCGGATATTGCTCAAGCTTGCTTTCCAGCCGTTCGAACAGGGTGAAGGCGTCGGCCGTGGCGCCGGCAAAGCCGCCGATCACGTCGCCCTTGCCGAGCTTGCGGACCTTCTTGGCGTTGGACTTGATCACGGTCTGGCCGATCGAGACCTGGCCGTCGCCGCCGATCACCACGCGTCCGCCCTTGCGGACCGTCAGAATCGTGGTGCCATGCCAGACCGGCAGCTGGTTTTGGGATGCTTGCATGCGGAATCCTTGCTCAGAGCCTTGCATCTAGGGCCTGCTGGCCGGGGATGCAATTACCAGCCAAGGTAACGGTCAAAGCTGGCATGGACTTGAAATCCGCTCACCATAGGCCGAGATGGAGGTCTCATCCCGTCATCCCGCAGTAGCGAAGCTGACATCCGCCTGTTAAAAGGGCCGCGTTTTCAAGGGAAAGCAGACCCTCATGCGCAGCGCGACCATCAAGCGCAAGACCAAAGAGACCGACATCGAGGTGGCCGTCAATCTGGATGGCTCCGGACTGTCCGAGATCGCGACCGGTATCGGCTTCCTCGATCACATGCTCGACCTGCTGGCGCGTCATTCCCGCATCGACATGACGGTCAAGGCGGCCGGCGATCTGCACATCGATTACCATCACACCACTGAGGACGTCGGGATCGCACTCGGCCAGGCCGTCAAGCAGGCGCTGGGCGACATGGCGGGTATCACCCGCTACGCCTCGATCCACATGCCGATGGACGAGACGCTGACCCGGGTCGTGATCGACGTCTCGGGGCGGCCGATGCTGGTGTTTCGCACCACCTTTCCGCGCGACAAGATCGGTGAGTTCGATACCGAGCTGGTGCGCGAATGGTTCAATGCCTTCGCGATGAACGCCGGCATTACGCTGCATGTCGAAACCCTGTACGGCGAGAACAGTCATCATATCGCCGAATCCTGCTTCAAGGGTCTCGCGCGCGCTCTTCGCGTGGCGGTCGGCATCGATCCGCGCGCGGCAGGCGAAGTGCCATCCACCAAGGGTCGGCTCGGCGGCTGACCTCCTTGCGAGGACTATCAAGATGCCGGTCTACACCGTTCACGCTCCTCTCGCGGCCGGAGCCGATCTGCGCTCGACCGACCGTTTCGTGTTCGTGCGCGACGGCTTCCATCTGTGGGCGGCCGTCTTGAGCGTGCTCTGGCTTGCCTGGCACCGGTTGTGGCTCGGGCTGATCGGCTGGGTCGTCCTGGTTGCAGCTGTCGATGTCGTCCTGCGCCGAGTTGGGATCGGTTGGGGTACGGTCGTTGTCGCCGATATCCTGCTCGCGATCCTGTTGGGCTTCGAGGCGTCCAGTCTCAAACGCTGGAGTTTTTCGCGCGGGAATTGGCGGCAGCTCGACATCGTGATCGGCGACGATCTCGATTCGGCTGAGCGGCGTTTCTTCGAGCGCTGGGCCGCGCGTCGCGGCGCCACAAATTACGACAATCACACCGTCGATCGCGGCGCACCGCCGCCGACGCGTGACAATGGCAATGCGCTTCGGCCGCCGCCGCTGCCGCATGCCAGCATCATTGGCTTGTTTCCGGAACCGGGAGGTGGACGATGAGTGTTGCGATCATCGATTACGGATCCGGCAATCTGCATTCGGCGGCCAAGGCTTTCGAGCGCGCCGCACGTAGCATGCAAGATCCGCAGAAGATCGTCGTCACGAGCGACCCCGAAACGGTTTATCGCGCCGATCGGATCGTGCTGCCGGGCGTCGGCGCCTTCGCCGATTGCCGTCGCGGCGTCGATGCGGTCGACGGCATGTTGGAGGCGCTGAACGAGGCGGTGCGGCACAAGGCGCGGCCGTTCTTCGGGATCTGCGTCGGCATGCAGCTGATGGCATCCCGCGGCAAGGAGCATGTCATCACCGAGGGCTTCGACTGGATCGCGGGCGATGTCGAAAAGATCGTGCCGCGCGACGAGAGTTTGAAGATTCCGCACATGGGCTGGAATACGCTCGATCTCGTGCAGGAACATCCGGTGCTGGAGCGGCTGCCGCTCGGGCCGAACGGGCGGCACGCCTACTTCGTGCACTCCTATCATCTGAACGCGGCAAATGAGAACGACGTGTTGGCGCGCGCCGACTATGGCGGGCCGATCACCGCGATCGTCGCCAAGGACACTGCGATCGGCACCCAATTTCACCCGGAGAAGAGCCAGCGCTTCGGGCTCGCGCTGATCTCCAACTTCCTGAAGTGGAAGCCGTAGGTCTTGCTGCCCTCTCCGCCCGCTGCTGCGCGGAGAGGAGCGGCATGCTTGAAAGATTTTCTCTGATGATCCTGTTTCCCGCCATCGACCTTAAGAATGGCCAATGCGTTCGCCTCGAGCAGGGCGACATGGCGCGCGCGACCGTGTTCAATCTCGATCCCGCCGCGCAGGCCAAGAGCTTCGCCGACCAGGGTTTCGAGTATCTCCACGTCGTCGACCTCGACGGTGCCTTTGCTGGCAAGCCGGTCAATGCGCAAGCTGTCGAAGCGATGCTGGCGGCGGTCAAGATGCCGGTGCAACTCGGCGGCGGCATCCGCGATCTCAAGACCGTGGAAGCCTGGCTCGTCAAGGGCATCACCCGCGTCATCATCGGCACGGCGGCGGTGCGCGATCCCGGGCTGGTGAAGACCGCGGCGAAGGCCTTTCCGGGCCGCGTCGCCGTCGGCCTCGACGCGCGCGACGGCAAGGTCGCGGTCGAAGGCTGGGCCGAGACCTCCGAGGTCACGGCGCTCGACATCGCCCGCCGCTTCGAGGACGCAGGCGTTGCCGCCATCATCTTCACCGATATTGCGCGCGACGGCCTGCTGAAGGGACTGAACCTCGATGCGACCATCGCGCTTGCCGACCAGATCTCCATTCCCGTGATTGCCTCGGGAGGGCTTGCCTCGATCGAGGACGTCAAGGCGATGCTGTCGCCGCGCGCCAGCAAGCTGGAAGGCGCGATCGCCGGCCGTGCGCTGTACGATGGCCGGCTCGACCCCGCTGCCGCGCTCGATCTGATCCGCCGCGCACGCGCCGCGTAGGAGAAACCGCCATGTTCAAGGTTCGTGTCATTCCCTGCCTCGACGTCAAGGACGGACGGGTGGTCAAGGGCGTGAATTTCGTCGATCTGCGCGATGCCGGCGATCCGGTCGAAGCGGCCATCGCCTATGATGCGGCCGGCGCCGACGAGCTCTGCTTTCTCGATATCACTGCGACCCACGAAAACCGCGGCATCATGCTGGATGTCGTCCGGCGCACGGCGGAAGCCTGCTTCATGCCGGTCACCGTCGGCGGCGGCGTCCGCACCATCGACGATATCAGGACCCTGCTGCGCTCCGGCGCCGACAAGGTCTCGATCAATTCTGCGGCAGTGGCCCGGCGCGAATTCGTCAAGGAAGCGGCCGAAAAGTTCGGCGAGCAGTGCGTCGTGGTCGCGATCGACGCCAAGCGCGTAGCCCGCCCGGGCGGTTCGGAGCGTTGGGAGATCTTCACCCATGGCGGGCGGAAATCGACCGGGATCGATGCGCTGGAATATGCCCAGGAGGTGGTCGCGCTCGGGGCCGGCGAAATTCTTCTGACCTCGATGGATCGTGACGGCACCAAACAGGGCTTCGACATTCCGCTGACCCGCGCGATTGCCGACAGCGTGCCGGTGCCGGTGATCGCCTCGGGAGGCGTCGGTAATCTCGACCACCTGGTCCAGGGTATCCGGGAAGGCCACGCCACCGCCGTGCTGGCGGCATCGATCTTCCATTTCGGGGAATTTACAATCCGTGAGGCCAAGGATCACATGGTCCGCGCCGGCCTGCCGATGCGGCTGGATCCCTGAGGACTTCGCGTCGCAAAACTGCTACATAGGAACCCTAGCGTCCGCTCTCCTGCCGCGGGCGTCTGTATCGAGTACCGACTGATGCCCCGTTTCACGGTCCACGATCTCGCCGCCATCATCGATGCCCGCGCAGAGGCGGGTGGCGAAGCGTCCTATACCCGCAAGCTGCTCGACAAAGGTCCGCAGCACTGCGCCAAGAAGATGGGCGAAGAGGCTGTCGAAACCGTGATCGCTGCGGTCGAGAACGATCGCGATCATTTCATCGCCGAAAGCGCCGATCTGCTGTTTCATCTGTTGGTGTTGCTGAAGTCGCGCGGCGTCCGCCTCGAAGAGGTCGAGGCGACCCTGGCCAAACGAACCGGGATGTCCGGGCTGGAAGAAAAGGCGTCACGCAAGACGGAATAGCGCAGCGGCTACTTGGGAACCGCTCGGGGGAAGCGAGGTCAGCGTCATGGATATGCGCACCACAGAACAACAATATAATCCGTACCGCATCTTCACCCGCGAGCAATGGGCGGAGCTGCGCAACGACACCCCGATGACGCTCGAGCCCGGCGAATTCTCCAAGCTGCGTTCGATGCATGATCGCCTCGACTTGCAGGAGGTCGAGGACATCTATCTGCCGCTGTCGCGCCTGCTGTCGATCTATGTCGATGCGATGCAGCGGCTCTATTACGCGCAGCGCCAGTTCCTCGGCATCCGCGACCGCAAGATGCCCTACATCATCGGCGTGGCTGGATCGGTGGCGGTCGGCAAATCGACCACGGCGCGCGTGCTGCAGGCGCTGCTGGCGCGCTGGTCGCCCCGGCCGAAGGTCGACCTCATCACCACCGACGGCTTCCTGTACCCCAAGGCGGTGCTGGAACGGCAGGGCCTGATGCAGAAAAAGGGCTTTCCAGAGAGCTACGACCTGCCGCTGCTGCTCGGCTTCCTCTCCGACATCAAGGCCGGACGCCATCCGGTGCGGGCTCCGGTCTACTCGCATCTGACCTATGACATCGTGCCCAATCAGTGGACCGAGATCGATCAGCCGGACATCCTGATCGTGGAAGGCGTCAATGTGCTGCAGACCGGTCCCTTGCCGCGCGATGGCAAGGCTGTGCCCGTGGTGTCGGACTTCTTCGACTTCTCCGTCTACATCGATGCTGAGGAGCCGGTGTTGCGGAACTGGTATGTGAAGCGCTTCCTGGCGCTGCGCGATACCGCGTTCCATGATCCGCGCTCCTACTTCCATCGCTACGCGCTGTTGTCGGATGAAGAGGCGACCGCGACCGCGACCGCGATCTGGGAGCGCACCAACCTCGCCAACCTCGAGGACAACATCCTGCCCACGCGGCCGCGTGCGACCCTGATCCTCAAGAAGGGTCCCGATCACGGCGTCGAGACGGTGGCACTGCGGCGGCTGTAAGGGCCGTGCCGTTCACGCCGGCACGTGGCGCGCCGCCGTCAGCGCGGCGAGCGCCTCGTCGAGCTTGTCGCGATCGAGCGGCTTGATCAGGAAGCCGTCCATGCCCGCTTCGAAACAGGCGTAGCGGTCTTCCACCAGCGTATTGGCGGTCAATGCCAGGATCGGCGTGCGCCGGCTTGGCTCAGACGCTTCTCGAGCGCGAATGCGTTTGGCAGCCTCGATGCCGTCGAGCCGCGGCATTTGCACATCCATCAGGATCAGGTCGTGCGGCGTGCCGGCGGATTTCGCGGCAAGCCAGGATTCCAAAGCCGCTTCGCCGTTGGTTGCGATCACAGTGCGATGACCCAGCCGCGTCAGGAGCGAGCGCATCAGAAGCGCATTGATCTCATTGTCTTCTGCGACAAGGATCGACAGGCCTGAGCTCGGGTTCACCGGCGTCTGTCCGTGGGATTCGATGGCGGCTTCATCGGCCAATGCGGGTGCGGTCACGTCGGTCGCAATGGCGAGACGGGCTGCGAGCGATGCCGCCCGCAAGGGTTTGACGAGATAGCCGGTGAAGGGCGAGCTCGCCTGCAGCTCGTGACGCGTGGCTGGTGTGACCAGCACGATGCGACGGGCAGTGTGGTGTCGCGCGGCTTCGCCGACCTTCAACGCCGTATCGCGCCCGATCGCCTCGTCGATCAGCACGGCGTGCCACGACCGTTCCGGCAGCAGCGCCTGTGCCGTCCCGCCATCCGATGCGAGGCAGGTTTGAGCGCCCCAGTTCTGCAACCGCCGTTCGATCAGCTCCGTCGCAAGACCCGGCGCAGCCAGCAGCATGACGGAGTGGCCGCGCAAATCCGGGCCGGCAAAGCTGTTCTGTTCGCCGCGTTCGAGCGCAGCGGGCAAGGGGACGGCAATCTCGAAGGTTGCGCCCGCACCGGGCGCACTCTCCAGCGTGATGCGGCCGCCCATGCGCCTGACGATCCGCTCGGAGATCGCAAGGCCGAGCCCGGTGCCGCCGAAGCTGCGCGCAACCCGTTCGTCGGCCTGCTCGAACTCCCGGAAGATGCGCGTCTGCGCCTCCGGCGCGATGCCGATGCCGGTGTCGCGGACGCGGAAGCTGATCTCGCCCGGCCAGATTCCCGGCTCGACGATCAGCGCGATGCTGCCTTTCTCAGTGAACTTGATCGCGTTGCCGGCGAGATTGAGCAGAACCTGACGCAGCCGCGCGGCGTCGCCGACCACGCAGGACGGCAGGCGCTCGTCGACATAGGCGGCAATCTCCAGATTCTTCGCCTGCGCCCGCGGCGCCAGCAATTCGGTGACGTCCTCGATCAGCGGCGCGAGCGCAAACGGCCGCGCCTCCAGGTCGAGCTTGCCGGCTTCGATCTTGGAATAGTCGAGCAGCTCCTCGATCAACGACATCAGTGCTTCGCCCGATGTCCTCACCGCTCTGGCGTAGGTGGTCTGCTCCGGCGTCAAAGCGGTGTCGAGCAGCAAGCCGCTCATGCCGATGATGCCGTTCAGCGGCGTGCGGATCTCGTGGCTCGCCATCGCCAGGAAGCGCGACTTGGCACGGCTCGCCGCATTGGCCTGGTCGCGGGCTTCGGCTAATGCGCGCTCGGTCTCGGTACGGTCGGTGACATCGCGGCCGACACATTGCAGCACCGCGGGCTGCCCGGCATCCGAGCGCACCAGCGCTTCCCGCCAGGCGATCCAGCGCGGTCCGATCGCGCTCTCGATGCGCTGGTCGTGAACGCGCGTGCCGTTCGGCTCGAGCGCGTTGTCGCCCTGTTCGATCAGTTCGAAGACAAAACGGCTGCCGAGCAGGTTCTCCCGATCAAGGCCTGCCATTTGACAATAAGCGTCGTTGACGAAGGTGATGCAGCCGTCCGCATCGCGCATCACGATCAGGTCACCCTGGGACTCGAACAGGCTGCGGGCTCGCTGCTCGGCTTCCTGCAGCTCCCAGTTCCGGTCGGCGAGCACCTCGTTGTGGAGCGCGAGCTTGTGGAGCTTCTTGGCGACGAAGCGTAGCCGCATGCTGAGCGTTGCGAGCGCAACGCAGGCGATCGCGAACAGAAAGCTGGCGCCGATCGCAAAGGCATGCGGATTGTAGCCCGAGTTTTCGGACAGGCTGGCCTTGATGAAGCCGTAGGCGCCGCCGAACCCGGCGGAGAAGATCATCAGCGAGCGCAGAATGGCGATCACAAGCTGGTGGCGGCGCGCGAAGCGGAGCAAGCGCAGCTTGATGCGGAAGAACCGTCCCATCGCCATACCCCTGATGAATTCGAACGTTGCCGATCAGTCCAACCAACATGCGGTTGCTATCTTGCGGAGAGCTTGAGCCGGTGTTCAGCAGCGGCGTTGCCGTGCGAACAAGGTGAACGAGGTCCTAATTCCGTTCAGAACTGCGCGTCGGCCAGGTGCGATCTGCCGCCGTGCGCGCCGACGATCAGCGCGGCCGCCTGGCGCGCGGTGACGCGCGTGAATCGGACAAATATCCGATAGTCAGCAGGGCCGTCCGCTGTGAGATAAATCCGCAACGGCGGGTTCTGTGCGGGATTGGCGGCCAGTGCGACGAACTCGGTCGCCGCCGCGGCGCCGCAGCCTTTGTCATCCGCCACCGTCCCATCGTCGACGATGACGAGATCGGCGGTCTCAGGGCTGTCCGTCAGGGCGACACGAACCGTGGCAAGCGCAGGGTCATCGGTGAAGTCGACGTGGAGGTCGGCATGAAATGGCGTAGAGCCGATCTCGACGGCGTCGGCGCCGACGACGATGCAGGGGCGAGCCGCGGAGGATAATTCGATCTTGCCGACGACCGCCGCCGTCACCGCGAGGGTGATCATCACCAGCACTTTGAAACGCAACATCACATACCCGCCAATCCCGAGCCGACAACACCGGCTGTTATGGTTGGCGGAGTGTAAAGGGAACTGGTTACCGTCCTGTTGACGGAGGAGCGGCTCAGGCCGCGTGCCGCGCTTCGTCCGCGAGCGCGCGATAGGACAAGGCTTCGGCCAGATGCAGCCGCCCGATCTTGTCGGCATGGTCGAGATCGGCGAGCGTCCGGGCGACGCGCAGCACCCGATGATAGCCGCGTGCCGACAGCCGCATGGTCTCCGCAGCTTCGCGCAGCAGCTTCTGGCCTTGCGCATCGGGCTTTGCGATCTCGTCCAGCACGGCAGCCGGCGCCTCGGCATTGGTGCGGACTTGCGGCAGGCCGGCTGCCGCGTAACGCGCAAGCTGGATGCCGCGCGCCGTTGCGACGCGCGCAGCGACCTCCTTCGAGCCCTCGGCGGCTGGCGGCAGGATCAGATCGGCTGCGGTCACCGCGGGCACTTCGATGCGCAGGTCGATGCGGTCCATCAGCGGACCGGAGATGCGCATCTGATAGTCCGCGGTGCAACGCTCGATCCGGTTGCGCTTGCAGGCATAGCCGGGCTCGAAGGCGTTGCCGCAGCGGCAGGGATTCATCGCTGCGACCAGCATGAAGCGGGCAGGATAGGTCACGCGATGGTTGGCGCGCGAGATCGAGACCTCGCCATTCTCCAGCGGCTGACGCAGCGAGTCGAGCACGCGCGGATCGAACTCCGGCAGCTCGTCCAGGAACAGCACGCCCTGATGGGCGAGAGAAATCTCGCCGGGCTTGGCGCGCAGGCCGCCGCCGGTCAGTGCCGCCATGCTGGCCGAATGATGCGGGCTGCGGAACGGCCGTCGCGAGGTCAGCGCGCCGCCCTCGATCTCGCCGGCCACCGAGGCGATCATCGAGACTTCAAGGAGCTCGGCCGGTGACAGCGGCGGCAGGATCGATGGCAACCGCGCCGCCAGCATCGACTTGCCGGCGCCGGGCGCACCGATCATCAGCAGATGATGGCCGCCTGCCGCGGCGATCTCGAGCGCCCGCTTGGCGCTCTCCTGGCCTTTGATGTCGCGCAGGTCGAGCGCGCTCGACGGCGCCTCGTGGATCTTCGGCTGCGGCCGCGACAGCACCTGCGTGCCCTTGAAATGGTTGGCGATCTGGATCAGCGAGCTTGCCGCAATGATCTGGATATCGGGGCTGGCCCAGGCCGCTTCGGCCCCGCACGCAGCCGGACAGATCAGGCCTTCCTCGCGGGCATTGGCACCGATCGCGGCCGGCAGCACGCCGGCGACAGGCGCAATCGAGCCGTCGAGGCCGAGTTCGCCCAGCACGGTGAAGCCGCTCAGCGCATCCGGCGGGATGGCGCCGATCGCGGCCATCAGGCCGAGCGCGATCGGCAGGTCGTAATGGCTACCTTCCTTGGGCAGGTCGGCTGGCGCCAGGTTCACGGTGATCCGCCGGGCCGGCAGCGCAAGACCCGACGCGATCAGCGCCGAGCGCACCCGCTCGCGCGCTTCCGAGACCGCCTTGTCCGGCAGGCCGACGATGGCAAAGGCCGGCAACCCCGGCGCAACCTGGACCTGCACGTCCACTGCGCGGGCTTCGATCCCTTCAAAGGCAACGGTAGTGACGCGCTGGACCATGCCGCCCTCCCCAACGGGTGGAAGGTAACTGAAGACGCCAGTAGCCGCAAGAACAATACATGAACACGAGGAGGCGCCGCTGCGCGGCAATCAAGGACATCCGCCGGAGCGAATTAACGTCGCCTTAGGCCCCACTCTGGATGCTCGTTCCGCGCGAGCGGATCCTCCGGGCCACAATCACCACGTCGTTCCGTCAATTCGACCATTGAAGGCCGCCAGTGCCAAGCATGCAGATCAAGGATAGCGAGCTGAGGCCGGCGGCACTTGCGAGAGCGCAGGCGACGAGCCTGCTGCAAAATATCGCCCTGACTTTGCTCTCGAACGTTGCGATCGCGGTCTCGCTCGCGCTGCTGATCTATCTCGAGCATGGAGGGACGATCATCTCCTCCTGGCTCGCCGCCGCGGTCGCCTTTGCACTGGTCCGGGCCTGGTGGATTCTGAGGATGAAATCCTCGGGAATGCTGGAAACCGATCCGCAGCGGGTGCTGCGGTCCCTGACCGTCGCGGCGTTCCTGAGCGGGCTGCTATGGTCGGTCGTGCCGCTCTGCTTCGGGGCTTTCCTCGCCACGCAGACGATATACTGCGTTGTCTTCATCATGGCCGGGACGACGACCGGCGCAATCATCCAGAGTCTCGCCTATTCGCCGCCGGCGATTGCGTTTGGCGCGCCGCTCATGGGGGCCACGCTGTCGAGGATGCTGATGTCCGGGAGCGGCGTCAGCTACATCATCGCGCTCGACGTCCTCTTCCTGACCTTGATGCTGTTCCGGGCTGCCCGCGTCGGAGAGCGCGGCTTCATCGCCAGCCAAGTCACCGCATTCGAAGCCACGGACCTTGCCTCCTCGCTTGCGGAAGCCAACAGCGAGGTGCTGCATTCCAACCGCGCGCTGGAACGCCTCGTGCGCACCGATGCGCTGACCGGGCTTGCCAACCGGAGTCACTTCCGCGACGTCGCCGACGCGGCGTGCTCCGCTGGGCGGGGCGTCGCGTTCCTGCTGTTCGACATCGACAACTTCAAGACGATCAACGACACGCGCGGCCATGAAGCCGGGGATCGCGTCCTCGCGGCGGTAGCCGACGTGCTCCGGTCCAGCTGCGAGGCAGATGACCTGCCGGTACGGCTGGGCGGCGATGAGTTTATCGTGGTGTTCCAGGGCCGTGATGTCGAGGAGCGCGCCATCGCCTTCGCCGAACGGCTCAGCGAAGGCTTGCTGCAGCCATTGGCAATCGCAGGCCAGCCACAGTCCATCAGCTGCTCGATCGGCATCGCCGCGCACCTCGACGGCGATATCGATGTCGAGGTGCTCTGCGCCCGAGCCGATGCGGCGCTCTATCGGGCCAAAGAGGATGGGCGCGCCTGCATACGCGTGTTCGACGCGCAGATGCAGATTGAGCTGGCGCTGCAGCGTTGCCTCGATCTCGAACTGCCGCAGGCCCTGGCACGCGGTGAGCTCCACCTCGAATTCCAGCCGCAGGTCGTGATGGCGACGCGCGAGGTGATCGGCTTTGAAGCCCTGCTCCGCTGGCGGCACCCGCGGGTCGGCATGATCCCGCCGCCGGAGATTGTGCGTGCTGCCGTTCGGCTACGCTTGTCGGACAAGCTCACGAGCTTCGTCGCCGAACGGGCCTGCGCATTCGTGCGGGCGCTCGACGCGAGTCACGCGCCAAACGCCAAAGTCGCGATCAACGTCTCGCCGCGCGAGTTTTCGATCCATTCGCCTGCGACAATCCTCAACGACGCAGCGCAGCGATACGGCATCGACCCGCGGCGAATCGAGATCGAAATCACCGAGGAGGCGATGTTCGATCCGAAGCGTTGCGCGCAGGAGCTGGAGCTGATCCACGCATACGGATTTGGTCTGGCAATCGATGATTTCGGCGTCGGTCACTCCTCGATCTCCAACCTGGTGGCCCTTGAGCTCGATACCATCAAGATTGATCGCTCATTCGTCCATGGCCTCACGACGAGCTGCCGAAACCAACAACTGATCACGGCAATTACCGCGGTCGCCTTGCCGCTCGGGCACAGGATCATCGCCGAGGGAGTGGAGACGGAGGAAGAGGCGCGACTGCTGCGGACGCTCGGATGCATCTACGGGCAGGGCTGGCTCTACGGTCGCCCGATGGTGGATAGCGACGCGATCGCATGGTTGACGTGCAGTCAAGGCAGCGAGGTCGGTGCCGACGCAGTCTCGGCCGCCTGATCCCTTAACGTGGCTTTAGGCGGACGCTTGCATGCTCTGGCAGGGTCGTGCCGGCGCTGCCGGTCGGGCTGACATCCTCGCGACGCAAGAGGTAAACGAACCATGACTCAAAGGCATCCGGTGCTCCCGGCGGCACGACAGGCCGCTCCTGAGAGCAGGACGATGTCCGATCTGTCGATCGAAATCTTGCGCAAGACGACCGCGCTGCTTCTGTCCGGGCCACGGCCGCACGCAGCCGAGCAACTCGATCTGTACGATCAGATCTTTGCCCGGCTGTTGCCGCAGGTCGGCGTCGAAGCGCTGGCCGAGTTAAGCGCCGCTTTGGCCTCGGTCGAGCGCGCGCCCTACGCCACCGCGCGCCTGCTGGCGAGCCATCCGGAGGTGCGTGTTGCGGCGCCGATGTTGGCGAAGGCCGCGGTGCTGTCGGAGCGTGACCTCGCGGACTTCATCAAGACCGGCAACCAGCCGCATCTGATCGCGGTCGCAAGCCGCAAGGCCATTGGTGAGCCATTGACCGAGCTTCTGATCGCGCGCAGCTATCCGGCAGTGCGCATGGCGCTGGTGCAGAATCTCACGGCGAAGTTTTCCGAGGACGGTTACCGCAGCCTGTTCAAGAGCGCCGAGCGCGACGCCGATCTCGCCGAGAAGCTCGGGGCCCGTCCCGATCTGCCGGCCAAGCTGTCCCGCGCCTTCGTGGCGGCGGCGAGCGAGGACGCGCGCGCGCGTTTCATCAAGGCGGCGCCGCCGGCCGCCAAGGCTACGCTGCAGGCGACTCCTACCCGATCCGCGGCCGCAGCGATGCGTGCCACCTGGGACTACACGCAGGTCAAGAGCGAGGTCGCTGCCCTGAACAGGACCGGCAAGCTCAGCGATTCCGCGGTCAACCGGTTCGCCGCGACCAACGACTATCCGGCCGTCATTGCCGCGCTGGCGCTGCTGTCGGACGTCAGCATCGAAACCATCGAGGCGCTGCTGGATGACGATCGCATCGGCGATCTCCTGGTCGCCTGCAAGGCATCGCGCCTGAGCTGGGCCACGACCTCGATCATCCTCCGCGGCAGGCCGGGCTGTGCGCCGATCTCCGCCGAGGATTTCGACGAAAGCCGCAAGCGTTTCGACAAGCTCGTGCTCTCCGAGGCCCAGCTGAAAGCGCGGGGCATGAAGCCTTAAATCAGCTCCGCTTCTTTTCGATCACGTCCCAGACGCGCGCCGCAATATCGGGACCGCCGAGTCGGGAAATGGCGCGGATACCGGTCGGCGAGGTCACGTTGATCTCGGTCAGGTTGCCGTCGATCACGTCGATGCCGACGAACAGCAGCCCGCGCTCGCGCAAGGCCGGCCCCAAGGTCTCGCAAATCTCGCGCTCGCGGGCGCTTAGGTCGGTCGCCTGCGCCGCGCCGCCGCGAACCATGTTGGAGCGCAGATCATCGGCCGCCGGCACGCGGTTGACGGCGCCGGCGAATTCGCCATCGACCAGGATGATGCGCTTGTCGCCGTGCTTCACCTCCGGCAGGAAGCGCTGGATCACCCAAGGCTCCTTGAACGTGACCGAGAACATGTCGAACAGCGAGCCGAAATTCATGTCTTGCGGCATCACGCGGAACACCGCCGCACCGCCATGGCCGTGCAGCGGCTTCATCACCACGGCGCCATGCTGATCGCGGAAGGCGTTGATCTCGTCGAGATCGCGCGAGATCAGGGTCGGCGGCATAAGCTGCGGGAAATTCATCACGAACAGCTTTTCCGGTGCGTTGCGGACGCTGGCCGGGTCGTTCACCACCAGCGTCTTAGGATGAATCCGCTCGAGGAAATGCGTCGAGGTGATGTAGGCGAGATCGAATGGCGGATCCTGCCGCAGCAGCACGACGTCGAACGATGTCAGCGGCGTCGGCTTCGGCTCACCCAAGGTGAAGTGATCGCCGACTTGGTCACGCACGGTCAGCGCCTGCACGGGCGCGACCAGCTCCTCGCCGCGCAAGGAGAGCTTGTCGGGCGTGTAGTAGGATAGGCCATGTCCGCGGCGCTGCGCTTCCAGGAGCAGCGCGAAGGTCGAATCGCCACGGACGTTGATGCGGGCGATCGGGTCCATCTGGACGGCGACATTCAATTTCATGAGGCTGGTCCTGGTCTTATGAGCGTGTTTAAGGGCTGGCGTCGAATGCGGCCAGCAGATGACGCGGCAGGCTCTTCGGCGCAATCAGAATCGCATCGAAGCGCAATTCGAATTCGGCATGTTCGGGATGCGCCATCAGCCAGGCCTGCGCGGCATCGATAATGCGCTGCTGCTGGCGCGGCGTCACCGCGTAGGCGGCGTCATCCAGGGAGGCGCGAGCCTTGACCTCGACGAAGGCGAGCAGGTTGCGCTTGCGCGCGACGATATCGATCTCGCCGTGCGGCGTGCGGAAGCGCTTAGCCAGAATGCGATAACCCTTGGCCATCAGCAACGCGGCCGCACGACTTTCGGCCGAAAGCCCGGTGCGAAAGGCGGCGACGCGCTCGGGCGCGGCGACCTTCGCAGGTTTTGCCGACGCGGCGTCAGGGCTCGCCGGGTCAGTCTTGGCAGGTGCAGTCTTGGTCGACTCAATCTTGGCCATCGGCCTCTCCGGCCCGCATGTCCTTGGTCTGCATATTCTTGGCGAGTGCCAGCGCACGGGCATAGACCTCGCGCCGCGGCCGCCCGGAGAGCTCGACCGCGTGCATGACCGCGTCCTTGACGGTCTCGGTCCGCAACTGCTCCGTCAGTAATTTATCGAGCTCATCGGATGACATGAGGCCGGCATCGCGTGCGGGCGGACCGATGACGAGGACGAATTCGCCGCGCGTCTCCAGGCTGGCGGCATTTGCGGCGAGCTCGGCGAGCGATGCGCGCGTGATCTCCTCATGCAGCTTGGTCAGCTCGCGGCAGATCGCGGCCTCGCGCGCGCCCATGATCTCGGAGAGATCGTGCAACGTGTCCTGCACTCGGCTGCCGGACTCGAACAGCACCAGCGTCGCCTCGATGCGGGCGAGTTCCGCGAGCCGGCTGCGGCGCGCCTGCTGTTTCGCCGGCAGAAAGCCTTCGAAGAAGAAGCGGTCCGTCGGAAGTGCCGCCACGTTCAGCGCCGTAAGCACGGACGAGGCGCCGGGCAACGCCGTCAGCGGATGACCGGCCGCGCAGACGGCGCGCACCAGCTTGTATCCGGGGTCGGAGATCAGCGGCGTCCCGGCGTCGGAGACCAGCGCGATCGCCGCGCCCTCGGCCAAACGCTGCAGCAGCTTTGGCCGCGCGGCTTCTGCATTGTGCTCGTGATAAGGGGTAAGTTCCGCCGAGATGGCGTAGCGTTCCGTGAGGCGCCGCGTGATCCTGGTGTCCTCGCAGGCGATCAGGTCGACACCGGCCAGGGTCTCGAGCGCACGCAGCGTGATATCGCCAAGGTTGCCGATCGGCGTTGCCACGAGGTACAAGCCAGGTCGAGCCCGTGGCGCCGGAATGCCGTGTCCCGCCACCACATAGCTGGCTTCGGCAATGTGGCCGTTGTCGATCGGTGTGTTCGGGATTGCCTTTGCGCCCATGTCCCCAATCTAGAGGGTGGATTGGGCGAATGCCACCCGCGTTCGCGACGTGCCCGTTGCCGTCGAAAGCAAGACGCAAAACAGTGAATTTGACCAGCTGTGGGGGTCCTCTAATCCTTTTGTTTTGGTTAACTATTCGTCGACAATATGCCTGAATCCGTCCCCCATGTCGGTGCGGGGGCGGATCAATCCTGGCCGGTCTCCGGCCAAGCAAAGAGATGCCATGGCGGGCCCGCGTGATCCCAATTCAGCTGCTCCGAGGCCGGAGCCCACCCGGCTCGCTCGGCGGACCGCGCTGGGCCTTATTCTCGGCGCGCCGCTGCTGTCGGCCTGCTCCAGCGTGTCCAATCCGTTCGAGCAGGCGGCCCCCGGCGGACCGCCGCAGCAGCCGGCGGTCGCAGGCAATGGCCAGGTCAAGGTCGGGCTGATTCTGCCGCTGTCGGCCTCCGGCAATGCCGGTGTTGCCGCCCTGTCGATGCGGCACGCGGCCGAGATGGCGCTGGCCGAGTTCCAGAACCCCAATATCCAGCTTCTGATCAAGGACGACGCCGGCAGTCCGCAAGGTGCACAACAGAGTGCACAACAGGCCTGTGACGAAGGCGCGGAGATCATCCTCGGGCCGCTGTTTGCCGGCTCAGTGCCGCCGACCGCACAGGTGGCGCGTGCACGGAACGTCTCGGTGATCGCCTTCTCGACGGATTCCAGCGTCGCCGGGCGCGGGGTCTATCTGCTCAGTTTTCTGCCTGAGTCCGACGTCAGTCGGATCGTCGAATATTCTGTCGGCATCGGCAAACGATCCTTTGCGGCGATGTTGCCGGACAACGCGTACGGCACGGTCGTCGAAGGCGCTTTCAAGACCGCGGTCAGCCGCAAGGGCGGCCGTATCGTTGCGTTCGAGAAATACGGACAGGATCGCGCCACCACGGCACGGACCGTGGCGCAGTCGCTCGGCGGTGCCGACGCGCTGTTGCTGGCCGATGATGGCGACGCCGTCGTCGCAACCGCCGATGCGCTCACGGCGGCGGGCGCCAATCTCCGCAACATCCAACTGCTCGGGACCGGCCTGTGGGACAATCCGCGCGTCTACGCCAGCGCCAACTTGCAGGGCGGCTTGTATGCCGCGCCGGATCCATCGGGCTTCCGCGCCTTTTCCGGCCGTTATCGCACGCGCTTCGGCTCGGAGCCGGTACGCACCGCGACGCTCGCCTATGATGCGGTGGCGCTGGTTGCGGCATTGGCGCGGACCCAAGGCCCGCAGCGCTTCGCGCCTGACGTGCTGACCAACGCATCCGGCTTTGCCGGCATCGACGGCCTGTTCCGCTTCCGCACCGACGGCACCAATGAGCGGGGGCTTGCCGTGATGCGGGTGGCATCGGCCGGTGGCCAGGCGGTTGCGGGGTCGCCGAAGAGCTTCAGCGCCACCTAAAAGATCTCGTTATTACTCGAGCATGATCTTTTTGGGAAAACCGGTCTCAACTCTTCCGGATCATGCTCTAGGCTGCGAGATCGGCCACGACTGCGTCGAGCACGGGGAACCCCTCCTGCGTCACGCGCAGCCGGCCGTCGCTATCGACGACGATCGCGCCTTCCTCGCGGAGCAGCGCAATCCGCTGCGGGTCGAGCGTACGTCCTGAAATAGCCGCGTAGCGCTTGGGATCGATGCCTTCGGCCAGCCGCAAGCCCATCAGCAGAAATTCGTCGGCGCGTTCTTCGCGGTTGAGCGCGTCGTCGATAGTCACACCATGGCCGTTGGCTTCGACCCGCATCAGCCAGGCCTCAGGGCGCTTGTCGGTCGCGGTGGCGTAGCGGACGCCGTTGATGTCGAGCCGGCCATGCGCGCCGGGTCCGATGCCGGCATATTCGTGGCCGCGCCAATAGACCAGATTGTGCCGGCATTCCGCGCCCGGTCGGGCGTGGTTGGAAATCTCGTAGGCCGGCAGGCCGTGACGGCTGCAGACCTCCTGCGTCACGTCGTAGAGTACCCGTGCCAAACCTTCGTCCGGCGTCTTCAGCTTGCCCGCGGCGTGCAGGCCGAAGAAGGGCGTGCCCTCCTCGATCGTGAGCTGGTACAGCGACAGATGCTCCGCCGCCTCGCCGATGGCGCGCTTGAGCTCCTCCGTCCACATCTGTGGCGTCTGATCGGGACGCGCGTAGATCAGGTCGAACGAATAGCGTTCGAACGTGCTGCGTGCGATCGCAACCGCATCCATGGCTTCTTGCGCCGTGTGCAAACGGCCCAGCATTTTCAGCGAGACGTCGTCGAGCGCCTGCACGCCGAGCGAGACGCGATTGACGCCGGCCGCGCGATAGCCGGCAAAGCGCGTGGCTTCGACGCTGGTCGGATTGGCTTCCAGCGTCACCTCCACATCAGCGGCGACGCGCCAATGTTTGCCGATGGCATCAAGGATGGTGCCGACGGTCTGCGGCTGCATCAGCGACGGCGTGCCGCCGCCGAGGAAGATCGATGTGACATCGCGCTGCCCAATACGTCCCGCGGTGGTCTCGATCTCGCGCGCGAACGCGCGCGCAAAGCGCTCCTGGTTAATGGCGACGTGGCGGACATGGCTGTTGAAGTCGCAATAGGGGCACTTCGACAGGCAGAACGGCCAATGCACATAGACGCCGAAAGCGGACGGATCAGGCAAGGCAGATCTCCGCAAGCTTCACGAAGGCCCGGGCACGATGCGACAGGCCGAGCCCGAGCGGCGGCAGGCCGTGCTTTTCGACCGCGGTCATCTCGCCGAATGTCCTGTCGTGGTCGTCGGGCCGGAACATGGGATCATAGCCGAAGCCTGCATTGCCGCGCGGCGGCCAGACCAGGGTGCCGTCGACGCGCGCCTCGACCTCCTCGATATGGCCGTCGGGCCAGGCCACGCACAGCGCGGAGACGAAATGCGCGCGGCGCTGCTCCGGCGACGTCGCGCCGCGTTCCTGCAACAGGCGCTCGATCTGTGTCATCGCGGCGGTGAAGTCCTTGGATGGTCCCGCCCAACGCGCCGAATAGATGCCAGGTGCGCCGTCGAGCGCCTCGACCACGATGCCGGAGTCATCGGCGAACGCCGGCAATTGCGCGGCTTTGGCCGCTGCGATCGCCTTGATGCGCGCATTGGCCTGGAACGTTTCCCCGGACTCGTCGGGTTCGCCGAGCCCCAGCTCGCCGGCCGATACTGCCTCGACCCCATGCGGCGCCAACAGCTCGCGCATCTCGGCCAGCTTGCCGGGATTGTGCGTGGCGATGACGAGGCGGCCTTCGATTTGCCGGTGCGTGTTCGTCATGCGACCGCGAGCTTTTGTAGATCGACCAGCCGGGCCACGCCCTTGCGCGCAAGCGCCATCAAGGCGAGGAACTCGGCCTCCGTGAAGGGCGTCTTCTCGGCCGTGCCCTGTACTTCGATGATGCGGCCGTCGCCAGTCATCACGAAATTGGCATCGGTCTCAGCTTCGGAATCCTCAGCATAATCGAGATCGAGCACCGGGGTTCCGTTGTAGACACCACAGGAGATCGCAGCGACATGGTCGCGCAGCACCTCGGTTTTCACCATATTGCGCGCCTTCATCCAGCTGATGCAGTCCGCGAGAGCGACCCAGGCGCCGGTGATCGATGCGGTGCGGGTGCCGCCGTCCGCCTGGAGCACGTCGCAGTCCACAGTGATCTGGCGCTCGCCGAGTGCCTCAAGGTTGATCGCGGTCCGCAGGGAGCGGCCGATCAGGCGTTGGATTTCGACCGTGCGGCCGCTCTGCTTGCCGGCCGAGGCTTCGCGCCGCGTCCGCTCCAGGGTCGCCCGCGGCAGCATGCCATATTCGGCGGTGACCCAGCCGCGGCCCTGCCCTTTCAGCCAGGGCGGCAAGCGATCCTCCAGGGTGGCAGTAACCAGCACATGGGTGTCGCCGAACTTCACTAGGCAGGACCCCTCGGCATATTTGACGACGCCACGTTCCAGGCTGACGGCGCGCAGTTCATCCGGTGCACGGCGGCTCGGCCGCATGAGAATCCTCCGAAGCAGGGTAAAATATCGGCTATGCCGAGGCCTTGTAGGGGGGGTGATCAGGACCGGCAAGGCCTTATCGTGCCCCGGACTGGCTTGCCACGGGCCTGCCGCATGGACAAATTATGGGCAATCCGGAAGGGGATAGCTGTGGCACACCACGACCCGATCAACCTGATAACACCGCCTGCCGGGCTCGCGCAGCTCAACGAGCGGTCGCGGGAGATTTTCCGGCAGATCGTCGAAAGCTATCTGGCGACCGGCGAGCCGGTCGGCTCGCGCAACCTCTCCCGCCTGATTACGGTTCCGTTGTCACCGGCCTCGGTCCGCAACGTCATGGCCGATCTCGAGCAGCTTGGCCTGATCTATGCGCCGCATACGTCCGCCGGACGGCTGCCGACTGAGCTCGGCCTGCGCTTTTTCGTCGACGCCCTGATGCAGGTGGGCGACATGACCGAAGCCGAGCGGCAATCGATCGAGGGCCAGTTGGCATCGGTCGGCCGGGCGCAATCGGTCGAGGCCGCGCTGGATGAGGCGCTGACCCGGCTCTCCGGCCTTACACGGGCGGCCGCGGTGGTCCTCACGGCCAAGTCCAATTCGCGCCTGAAGCACATCGAGTTCGTGCGGCTGGAGCCGGAACGGGCGCTGGCCGTGCTGGTGGGCGAAGATGGCCAGGTCGAGAATCGGGTCCTGACCCTGCCGCCGGGCGTTCCCTCGTCGGCTCTGACCGAGGCCTCGAACTTCCTCAATGCCCGGATCAGGGGACGGACGCTCGCCGACGCGCGGCTGGAGCTCGAGACCGCTCTGGCGCGAGATCGCGTGGAGCTTGACGAACTGGCCCAGAAGGTGATCGCCGCAGGATTTGCGAGCTGGTCCGGCGGTGACAATGATGACAGGCAGCTGATCGTTCGCGGCCATGCCAATCTCCTCGACGATCTGCACGCCCTCGAAGATCTCGAGCGCGTGCGCCAGCTGTTCGATGATCTCGAGGCCAAGCGCGGCGTGATCGATCTGCTCGGCCGGGCGGAAAATGCGGAAGGCGTCCGCATCTTCATCGGCTCCGAGAACAAGCTGTTCTCGCTGTCGGGTTCGTCGACCATCGCGGCACCTTATACCGATGCGAGGGGTCGCATCGTCGGTGTGCTCGGCGTGATCGGTCCGACGCGGCTGAATTATGCGCGGGTGATCCCGACCGTCGACTATGCCGCGCGTCTGGTCAGCCGGCTTCTGGGTGGCTGATGAGGGCAACAGCGGGGTTGCTCGACCGTGACTTCGTCGGCCAAGTCCATGCTGTGCTTGATTTTCGGCGCTCAAAGCACGATATCCCGGCCGACACACCCCCCTTCCAGTTGATTTTGCGAGAAGTCTGTCCATGACCGATCCCGACCTGCAGAAGAACGATCCGGCGAACCCGGCGCAGGCCAACGAACCCGTCGTTTCCAGGCCTTATGTGATGCCCGACGATCCCGAGACCGGCTCTGTGGAGGCATTGGCCAAGGAGGCCGCCGAGGCCCGGGACAAGATGCTGCGGACGCTGGCGGAGATGGAAAATCTGCGCAAGCGCACGGCGCGGGAAGTTGCCGACGCGCGCATGTACGGCATCACGGGCTTTGCCCGCGATGTACTCGATATCGCGGACAATCTGCAGCGTGCGCTCGATGCGGTGCCGGCAGAAGCGCGGGCCGCAGCCGACCCCGGTCTGAAAGCGCTGATCGAAGGCGTCGAGCTGACGGAGCGCTCGCTGCACAACACGCTGGAGAAGAACGGCGTGAAGAAGCTGGATCCGTCCGGCCAGAAGTTCGATCCGAATTTTCATCAGGCGATGTACGAGGTTCCTGATCCGTCGGTACCCTCCGGCACGGTCGTTCAGGTGGTCCAGGCGGGCTATACGATCGGCGAGCGCGTGCTGCGGCCGGCCTTGGTCGGCGTATCCAAGGGCGGACCGAAGGCTGCGCCGGCGGCTGCAAACACGGATGAACCCAACAGCGCGGCTTGATTTTCCGCTCAGTGCTCGGCCGCTTTCGTCAACGATCGACGGATGACGAATGTGAAGCCACGGTGTCGTGCCGTGGCTTCCGGCTGCGTAGCGATCGCAACGCGGTCCGGATCTTCTCCGGAGCTCCTGAAACAAAGCCTTAATGGCGCTTGGCTACGGTCCCGAGAGTTGCGGGGGTGTACGCCATGGCTATGAATATCCATACCGCGCCCCGGCCGATCTGCAGGCCGGAGGTGGACCGGACCTTAGCCCTGCAATGGGGCGCGATCGTTGCGGCGTTCAGCGCAGCGATCGTGATGCGCCACATTGTGGCGGCGAGCCCCGACGTGAGCTGGCTGCTGATTGCGGGCGAGCGCTGGCTCGACGGGCAGCGGCTATATTCCGAAATCCTGGAGACGAACCCGCCCATGGCGGTCTTCGTCTATCTCCCCGGGATCCTGATTGCCCGCGCCCTTGGCTGGAATGCTGAGGACGTCGTCGATGGCCTCGTGTTCCTGGCCATCGCTCTGTCTCTCGGTCTGAGCGCTCTCATCCTGCGAAAATCGACCGTTATCGGGGCGAGACAGGGCTGGGTCCTTGCAATCACTGCCGTTCTCGTCCTGGCGGTCTTGCCGGTCCAGTCCTTTGGACAGCGCGAGCATATCGCCGTGATCGAGATGATCCCTGCGATGGCTGCTCTTGCGCTGCGCCTAAACCGCGAAACTCCGCCCGCATGGACGATCGGGATAACAGGCGTCGGCCTTGGCTTGGCACTGTGTTTCAAGCCTCATTTCGCGCCTGCAATGTTCTGCTGTCTGCTTGTGGCGGCAGCGTCTGCGAGATCGTGGCGAGTGCTCGTCGCACCGGAGAACATTGTCGCTGTCGGTGTGATCCTCGCCTACAGCGTCTGCACGATCTGGTTCTTCCCCGAATACTTCACCTTTATCGTGCCGCTGATCCGCGACGTCTACTCGATCGGACAGCCGATGGGCGCCATGTTGATGAAGCCGGCCGTCCCATTGTTGGGCCTCACCTTGATCGCGACGCTCGTGCAGAAGCGATGCAAAGCTATGACGCCGACATTGCTCCTTTTGCTGGCCGCGTCCGTCTGCTTCGGAATCGTCTATCTGTTGCAGCGTAAGGGCTGGCCATACCACGCCTATCCGATGCTGGCCTTTTCCTGGCTCGGGTTCGGCTATGCCATCTCGTTCAGCGAGGATGGCTTCGACGCCGTTCCTCGCGGGCTTCGCCCTGGCGAGCTTGCCGCATGTGGGGCTCTGTTCCTGGCCGCGATGGTGTGGTTCAATCTGGGGATGGATGCGCGCTTCTTGCAGCCGGCCATTGCAAGGACAGGTCTGCAACATCCGACCATCCTGGCGATCTCGGCCGATGGAGCGATCGCTCATCCGCTGACGCGCGCGATCGGGGGCGTGTGGGCGTCGCGCGAGCAGCGGCTGCTCGTACCGAGATACGAGCAGCTGGTCAGAAGCATACCATCATCGGATTCGAACACGCTGGCAGCGCTCGCGGGATATGCGCAGCGCGAACGCGCGTGGCTGATCGAGGATTTCCGCCGAAATCGGCCCGCGATCGTGCTGGTCGACAATGCAACGGACGATTGGGCCGCCTGGATACACGACAGCCCCGAGCTCGACAGGTTGTTGCAGGGTTACCGGCTCTCGGAAACCGTCCAGAACATCGATGTCTACGTCCGCCGGGGCGGCTGACGTGGCGCTTCGTCACCCCTTCGGCTGGATTCCATCCCGCACGGCCCGGAAGCGCGGGAACGCCGCCGACCATTGATCGCGCGGAGCGCTGCCGATGATGCGCAGCGTGGTCGGACCGCCGAAGCGCAGCCACTGCACGATGGTGACGGGCGTATTGTCCTTGCCGCTGGTCGCATCGATCCGCGTCTCATAGGCCGGCAAGCCGTCGATGCGGATCGGCTCCGACATCGTCAAGCGAGCATCGCGCACGCCGGGGATCGTCGTTGCGGCTTGCTGCGCGAAGCGCCCGCGGTCGCCAGGCTCCGTCGGTGCCGCGGCAATCAGGCTGACCACCATGAAGGGGGCGGACTCGAAGCCTTTGGCTTCATCGCCATCAGCAAGGATCAGTGCGGCGCCCGGTGCCAAGGTGCGGACCGTCTTGAAACTCGCGAGCTCGGTAACCTTGAACGGCATCAGCGAGAGCTGCTCGTCGACCGGGACTTCTTTTCGGACTGCGGCGGAGGCAAACATCTGGCGAATCGCGTCGTCGGTGTAGATCTTGCTCGCGCTCTCCGGGACCTGCACGGCGACATAGCCCGAGAAGGTGCCGCCGGCGACAATCATGGAATAGCGACGCACCGGCGTGGCGCCATCCTTGCCGTTCTCGACGGTGTAGTAGCCGAGCCCGGCGGTGGTCTCGATGCTTTCCGGCTTGATGCCGCCGGTGCCGCCCGGATTGGCGGTGAAGGCGTTCTTCACTTCGCCATAGGCATCGGCGGGCAGCTCCGCGAGCAGGACCTTGACGCTGTGATCTTCGGTCTCGAAGCCGGGGAAGGACTTGGCGACGGAGAGGCCGACCAAAGGGGCCAGCCCGACGCGGGCGCCGGGTGGAAAAACCGCGTCTGCCGCGAGGACCGGCCGCAGCAGCATAGTAGACAGTGCGGCCGCAATGAGGAGTCGAAAGAACGTCATGAATCATCTGCCTCGTTAACGAATACCGCCAGATCGCCGGCTGTCGCGGTCCCCGCCGGGTGGTGGTTCGGCCGCACGCTTTTAACGGGTTTGCGGCAATGGCGACAGGCTCTTGCTCGGGATTTGAAGTTCCGCGAGCCGCGGCTGCCCTGCCCGTTTGGAATTTCCTAACCACAGCGCATGATGGCGCGTGGTCCTGGGCGGGACCGGACCGGATCCGGTCAGCCGCGAGCGCGCCTCATCGAGGGCCGTAAAAGCTTCGGTCTTTCGACCACCGAGCCGGTGGTTCGGTCCTTGCGGGCCGGTCCCCCCCTCCTATATGAGGCTCATCGTCGCAATATCGCGAGCATTTGATCTGAGGGGGTTTGGATTGGGGGCGCCGTCAGGGCCCCTCCCAACCTGCCGCAAAAAGAAGGACATGAGACCATGGGAAAGGTCATTGGGATCGATCTTGGCACCACGAATTCGTGCGTGGCCGTGATGGATGGCAAGGCGCCGAAAGTCATCGAGAATGCCGAGGGCATGCGCACGACCCCGTCGATCGTCGCCTTCAGCGATGATGGCGAGCGGCTGGTCGGCCAGCCTGCGAAGCGCCAGGCGGTGACCAATCCCGAGCGCACCTTCTTTGCGGTCAAGCGCCTCATCGGCCGCCGCTATGACGACCCGATGGTCGAGAAGGACAAGAAGCTCGTCCCCTATAAGATCGTCAAGGCCGGCAACGGCGACGCCTGGGTCGAGGCCGACGGCAAGGCCTATTCGCCCTCGCAGATTTCGGCTTTCATTCTGCAGAAGATGAAAGAGACCGCCGAGGCCCATCTCGGCCAGAAGGTCGACCAAGCCGTCATCACCGTTCCCGCTTACTTCAACGACGCCCAGCGCCAAGCCACCAAGGACGCCGGCAAGATCGCCGGCCTCGAAGTGCTGCGCATCATCAACGAGCCGACCGCAGCCGCGCTCGCCTATGGCCTCGACAAATCGAAGTCCGGCACCATCGCGGTGTACGACCTCGGCGGCGGCACCTTCGACGTCTCGATCCTGGAGATCGGCGACGGCGTGTTCGAGGTGAAGTCGACCAATGGCGACACCTTCCTCGGCGGTGAAGATTTCGACATGCGGCTGGTCAACTACCTGGCCGACGAATTCCAGAAGGAGCAGGGCATCAACCTGCGCAACGACAAGCTCGCGCTGCAGCGCCTCAAGGAGGCTGCTGAAAAGGCCAAGATCGAGCTGTCCTCGACCACGCAGACCGAGATCAACCTGCCCTTCATCACGGCCGACCAGTCCGGCCCGAAGCATCTGACGATGAAGTTGACCCGCGCCAAGTTCGAGGCGCTGGTGGCCGACCTCATCGAGAAGACGGTCGAGCCGTGCCGCAAGGCGCTGAAGGATGCCGGCCTCACCGCCGGCGAGATCGGCGAAGTGGTCCTGGTCGGCGGCATGACCCGCATGCCGAAGATCCAGGAGATGGTGAAGCAGTTCTTCGGCAAGGAGCCGCATAAGGGCGTCAACCCGGACGAGGTCGTGGCGATCGGTGCTGCGATCCAGGCCGGCGTGCTGCAGGGTGACGTCAAGGACGTGCTGCTGCTCGACGTGACCCCGCTGTCGCTGGGCATCGAGACCTTGGGTGGCGTGTTCACCCGCATCATCGACCGCAACACCACGATCCCGACCAAGAAGAGCCAGGTGTTCTCGACCGCCGAGGACAATCAGAACGCGGTCACCATCCGGGTCTTCCAGGGCGAGCGCGAAATGGCGGCCGACAACAAGATGCTCGGCCAGTTCGACCTGATGGGTATTCCGCCCGCACCGCGCGGCATGCCGCAGATCGAGGTCACCTTCGACATCGATGCCAACGGCATCGTCAATGTGTCGGCAAAGGACAAGGCCACCGGCAAGGAGCAGCAGATCCGCATCCAGGCTTCGGGCGGTCTGTCGGAAGCCGACATCGACAAGATGGTCAAGGACGCGGAAGCCAATGCCGCGGCCGACAAGAAGCGCCGCGAGGCGGTCGACGCCAAGAACCACGCCGACGCGCTGGTGCACTCCACTGAGAAGGCGCTGGCCGAGCATGGGTCGAAGGTTGCCGACAGCGAGCGTCGCGCCATCGAGGATGCCGTCAGCGATCTGAAGGAAGCGCTGAAGGGCGACGACGCGGAGGCCATCAAGGCCAAGACCAACACGCTGGCGCAGGCTTCGATGAAGCTCGGTGAGGCCATGTATAAGCAGCAGGCCGAGAGCGATGCGGCTCGCGATGCCGCCAAGGATGACGTGGTCGACGCGGAGTTCACCGAGGTCGACGACGACAAGAAGAAATCTGCTTAAGTCCAGGCAGAGGCGATGTCATGACCCCCATGCCAAAGAGCGCACGATGCGTCTCATTGGATGGGGGTCATTTTCATTGAGCCGAAGCCTGCGCGTTTCGCGCCAGCCCTTCGGCCTGACGACGTTCGGGCGGGTTTGATTGATGTCCACCAAGCGCTGCTACTACGAAACTCTGGAAGTTGAACGCGATGCTGACGAGGGCAAGCTCAAGGCTGCCTTCCGCAAGCTCGCCATGAAATGGCATCCGGACAAGAATCCGGGCGACGCGTCCAGCGAAGTGAAGTTCAAGGAAATCAACGAAGCCTACGAGGTGCTGCGCGACGCCGACAAGCGCGCGGCCTACGATCGCTACGGCCACGCTGCATTCGAGCAGGGCGGCATGGGTGGCCCGCACGGTTTCGGTGCCGGTTTCGCCTCGTCATTTTCCGATATTTTCGAGGACCTGTTCGGCATGGCCGGGCAGCGCCGCGGCACCGGGCGCGAGCGCGGCGCCGACCTCCGTTACAATATGGAGATCACGCTCGAGGAGGCCTTCCAGGGCAAGACCGCGCAAATCGAAATTCCCGTGTCGGTCACCTGCGAGTCGTGCTCGGGCACTGGAGCCAAGGCAGGCACCAAGCCCAAGACCTGCGGCATGTGCGGCGGCGCCGGCCGCGTTCGCCAGGCGCAAGGCTTCTTCACCTTGGAGCGGACCTGTCCGGGCTGCCAGGGCCGCGGGCAGATGATCGAGGATCCCTGCCCGTCATGTTCGGGCTCCGGCCGCGTCACGCGCGACCGCACTCTGTCGGTCAATATCCCGCAGGGCGTCGAGGACGGCACGCGAATCAGGCTGGCGGGCGAAGGCGAGGCCGGCGTCCGCGGCGGACCGCCGGGCGACCTCTACATCTTCCTGTCGCTGACACCGCACGAGTTCTTCCAGCGTGACGGCGCCGACCTGCACTGCCGCGTGCCGATCTCCATGGTCACTGCGGCGCTCGGCGGTGAATTCGAGGTGCCGACGATCGACAAGGGCAAGACCAAGGTCAAGATTCCTGCCGGGGCCCAATCGGGTCGTCGCTTCCGCATCGCGGCAAAGGGCATGCCGGTGCTGCGCTCGCGTCAAACCGGCGACATGTACGTCCAGATCGTGGTCGAGACGCCGCAGAATCTCACCAAGAAGCAGCAGGAACTGCTGCTTGAATTCGAGAAACTGTCGTCTGGCGAGACCCACCCGGAGGCTGCCGGCTTCTTCGCCAAAGTGAAGGACTTCTTCGGTACGCGCGCCACTTGAAGCGCGTGCTCATCGGCTCAGTCGTTGCACCGGCAGGTATAGGTGCAGCGCAACCGCTTAGCCGCCTGCAAATAATTTGCAGGGACCCGCGGAGCCGCGCCGCTTGGCCGAGCGTTACGGTTCAGCTTGACCGCCTCGCCTCCGCCCTATACGTCTTTGTGACTCTTTTCTGACATCGCCGTGAAGACGGTCCCGTCTGGTACTGAGATGCCTCTCCCCTCGTCCGTGCGTGCGTCGAAAAAGCCTCTTCGTCTGGACGACGAGGTTCGATTTCTCCGCTCCTGGATCGAAAAACCTCTGCACATGGGTGCAGTCATGCCATCGGGCCGGTTTCTCGCCCGTACGATGGCGCAATACGTTGACCCGCACGCGTCGGGGCCGGTCGTCGAGCTCGGGCCCGGCACGGGCGCGATTACCAATGCGCTGGTCGAGCACGGCATCGATCAAAAGCGCTTGGTGCTGGTCGAGTACAATCCCGGTTTTTGTGCCCTGTTGCGCGACCGCTACCCGCAGGCGCGGGTGGTCCAGGGCGACGCCTACACCTTGCGAGACACGCTCTGGAACGTCCTGGCGGCGCCGGCCTCGGCGATCGTGTCCGGGCTGCCGCTGGTGACCAAGCCGATGCTCACCAGGCTGAAGCTGATCCGCGATGCCTTTGCGGCATTGGCGCCGGGCTCGCCCTTCGTCCAGTTCACCTATTCGGTGGTGCCCCCAATCCCGAAATCATTGCCCGGCGTGACCACGGAAGCCTCGGAACGGATCTGGATGAATCTTCCGCCGGCCCGCGTCTGGGTGTATCGCAAGGGCTGACGGACCTATCCGCCGCTGGTGCCTGGTTCTGACATTCGTATCATTCGCGGCGCGCGGTTAGAGTAAAGCAGCGAATGTCAGACGCGCCACACGAGTCGTGGCGGGTCGCTCATGACCCACCCGAACATGACCGCACTGAAAATCCTCATCATTCCCGGCTCGGTGCGATCAGGCTCGCGCAACGTCAAGCTGGCGGCAGCCGCGGCTGATCGGTTCCACCAGGCCGATGTCGATGTGACCCGCATCTCGCTGGCCGACTATCCGCTGCCGATCTACGACGCGGACCTGCAGGGGATGTCAGGCGTGCCGAGGCATGCGCTGAACCTCAAACGCATGATCGCCGCACATGATGGTGTCCTGTTCGTCACCCCCGAATACAACGCATCGATCCCGCCGCTTCTGAAGAATGCGATCGATTGGGTGAGCCGGATTGCAGAACCGCATGAGCGCGGCAGCGGGGTGTTTCGCACACGACCCTTTGCCATCGCCGCAGCATCCGAAGGCGGGCTTGGGGGCGCTCGTGCGCTGGCCGCCTTGCGGCTGATCCTGACGGCATGTCATGCCAGCGTGATCCCCAACCAGCTTGCGCTATCCTTTGCCGATCAGGCCTATAACGAGACCGACCGCTTGAAGCAGCCTCAAGATGTCGATGCGCTCGATGCGCTGGTCCGGCAACTGATCGCGTTTGCACAACAGATGAAGTGAGATGGGCATGGCACACCAGATTGCACCGCGTGACCGACTGATCGTCGCGCTCGACCTGCCTGGGCTGAGTGAGGCAGAGGCCATGATCGCCCGCCTTGGCGACAGCGTGAGCTTCTACAAGGTCGGTTATCAGCTCGCCTTCGCCGGCGGCCTTTCGCTGGTGCCGAAACTCGCCGCAGGCGGCAAGAAGGTGTTCGTTGACCTGAAGCTGCATGACATCGGCAACACGGTGATGCATGGCGTCGAAAGCATCGCCAGGCTCGGTGCGACCTTCCTGACCGTCCATGCCTATCCGCAGACGATGAAGGCCGCGGTCGAGGGCCGTGGCGGATCAGGCCTGAAGATTCTCGCCGTCACCGTCCTGACCTCCTATGACGAGGCCGATCTCGCTGCGGCTGGCTACCGCGCCGGGGTTTCGGAGCTGGTGGAGATGCGCGCGCAGCAGGCGCAGTCGCTCGGCGTCGATGGCCTGGTCTGCGCGGGGGAAGAGGTGAGCGGCTTGCGTAACATTGTCGGCGATCGGCTCTGTCTGGTTACCCCCGGCATCAGGCCGGCTGGCGCCGCCGTCGGCGATCAGAAGCGCGTCATGACGCCCGCGCGCGCCATCGGAGCCGGCAGCGATTACCTCGTCGTCGGCCGTCCCGTGATCGGCGCGTCCGATCCCAAAGCGGCGGCGGAGGCCATTCACGCCGAGATCGCCGAGGCGCTCGGTCGGTAACGACAAATCAAAGGAGAACGAGATGGCGAAGGCCTATTGGATCGCCCGCATCGATGTGCACAACATGGACGGCTACAAGGAGTACGTCGCCCAGAATGGCGCCGTGTTCCACAAATACGGAGCCAAGTTCCTGGTCCGTGGCGGCAAGTATGAAACCAAGGAAGGCACCTCGCGTTCGCGCAATGTGGTGATCGAGTTCAAGGACTACGACACCGCGCTGGCCTGCTACAATTCGCCCGAATATCAGCGTCTGGTTGCGATCCGCGCCCCGCATTCCGAGGGCGATCTCGTGATCATCGAGGGCTATGACGGGCCGCAGCCCTGACCTCGCACCCGGTCGGGTTGCCGCCGCCGCCTGCCACGGGGTATAGCCTTCAGCAGTGAGGAAATGACATGTCCAAGATGCGGTTGATTGTTGCTGGTGCCGGCGGTCGGATGGGCCGCGCGCTGGTGCGTGCGATTGCTGAAACCGACGGCGCGGTGTTGACCGGCGCGCTGGAGGCGCCCGGTTCCGAGCTGATCGGCAAAGACGCCGGCATGCTCGCCGGCCTGCCCGCCAACGGCATCAAGCTGTCCGCCGATCTGTGGGCGCTGTCGGGCGAGGCCGATGGCATCCTCGACTTCACCGTGCCGGCGGCGACCATCGCCAACGTCGCCATCGCGGCCGAGCGCGGCATCGTCCATGTCATCGGCACCACCGGCCTGTCGGCCTCCGACGACGCCGTGATCAAGAGCGTCACCAAGCGCGCCGTGGTCGTGCAGTCCGGCAATATGAGCCTCGGGGTCAATCTGCTCGCCGCGCTGGTCAAGCGCGTCGCGCAGTCGCTCGACGACAGCTTCGACATCGAAATCCTGGAGATGCACCACAAGGCCAAGGTCGATGCGCCTTCGGGCACTGCCTTGATGCTCGGCCGGGCCGCGGCCGCTGGCCGCGGCATCGACCTGGACCAGCATTCAGCACGGGGACGCGACGGCTTCACCGGGGCACGGCGCACCGGCGACATCGGCTTTGCGTCCTTGCGCGGCGGCACCGCCGCCGGCGATCACAGCGTGATCTTCGCAGGCGCCTCGGAGCGGCTGGTGCTGGCGCATCACGCTGAGGATCGGATGATCTTCGCCCACGGCGCGCTGAAGGCGGCGCTCTGGGCCCATGGCAAGCCGCCCGGCCACTACTCGATGGACGACGTGCTCGGCCTCAAGAATCTGTTCTAATCAATATAAGTGGATCGAAGAATGAGCGAACGTCTCCTGGTGCTGGTGCGCCACGGCCAGAGCGAGTGGAATCTGAAGAACCTGTTCACCGGCTGGAAAGATCCGGATCTGACCGAGCAGGGCGTGTCGGAAGCCAAAGAGGCTGGACGCAAGCTCAAGGCTCACGGCCTGACGTTCGACGTCGCCTTCACCTCGGTCCTCCAGCGCGCTCAGCATACGCTCGATCTCATTCTTGCAGAGCTCGGCCAGACCGGGCTCAAGACACAGAAGGACCTCGCGCTGAACGAGCGCGACTATGGCGATCTCTCCGGGCTCAACAAGGACGATGCGCGCAAGAAATGGGGCGAGGAGCAGGTGCACGTCTGGCGCCGCTCCTATGATGTGCCGCCGCCCGGCGGTGAGAGCCTGAAGGACACGCTGGCGCGCGCCCTGCCTTACTATGTGCAGGAGATCCTGCCGGGGGTGCTGCGCGGCGAGCGCACGCTGGTGGCGGCCCACGGCAATTCGCTGCGCGCGCTGATCATGGTGCTGGAGAAACTGTCGCCCGAGGGCATCTTGAAGCGCGAACTCGCGACCGGCGTGCCGATCATTTACCGGCTGAACGCGGACTCGACGGTCGCCTCCAAGCTCGATCTGGCGTCATAGGCGACCGGTTCGATGAGCGCGGCGGCGCGCGGAATTTGCGCGCCGCAGGGAGAATTAGTTGACGCCAACCTGCCCGGCTTCCCAGCCCAGCATCGCCTTCTTTCGTGTGAGACCCCAGTGATAGCCGGTCAGCGCGCCGCTCTTGCCGAGCGCGCGATGGCAGGGGACCACGAAGGAGATCGGGTTCTTGCCGACTGCCGCGCCCACCGCCCGTGACGCCTTCGGCGCCTGCAGCCTGTTGGCGATGTCGGAATAACAAACCGCGCGGCCCATCGGGATCTTCAAGAGCGTCTCCCAGACCCGCACCTCGAAGTCGGTGCCGATCAGGACGACGCGCAGCGGCTGATCCTGCCGCCACAGGCTGGTATCGAAGATTCGCTGCGCCAATGTCGCCGTGCCCGCCGGGTCCTCGACATAACTGGCGCGTGGCCAGCGGCTCTTCATGTCAGCCAGTGCCGAGGCCTCTTCGCCTGGATCGGCAAAGGCGAGCCCGGAAAGACCATGGCCGGTGGCCATCACCAGCGCCGTGCCGAACGGCGAGGGATGAAAGCCGTAACGCATGGCCATGCCGGAGCCACCGCTCTTCCATTCCCCCGGCGACATCGCCTCATGCGTGACGAACAGGTCGTGCAGTCGCCCCGGCCCTGACAGCCCGGAGTCGAGTGCGGCATCCAGCACGCTGGCCGAGCCCTTGAGCAGGCCCTTGGCATGATCGAGCGTCAAAGCCTGCATGAAGGCTTTCGGGGTCAGGCCGGCCCAGCGGCGGAACAAATGGTGCAATTCGTCCGGGGTGACGCCGGCAGCGTCGGCCATGTCCTCGATGGTTGGCTGCCGCCGCCAATGTTCCGAGATGAACGCGATCGCGCGGCGCACGGAGTCATAATCGCGCAGCGCGGCGGGCTGCTGTGGCCCCGGCTTGGCCAGGGCTTGGTCGTGGATCGCAAGGGTCATCATGGCGCTCAATCTAAGGCGGCCAGGGGTCCCGCTCCACCCGATTTCCGATCTTCCCGTTCAGATCGGGTTGTAGACCGGACCCCGCCGTGCCGCCTGCAGGGCGGCGGTCAACGCCTTGGCGAAGCTTGCCTTTTCGTTGGGACCCAAAAAGCTTCCGATCGCGACCCGTTGCCCCCTGGAGACCAGATAGAGGTACTCGACCCCGAACTCCTCATGGACGATCTGGTCGAGCTTGACCCAGAGCGGATTGAACGTCCATTCCATGACGTGGCCGCGATGGCTGACCCGCCGCAGCCGCAGCTCGGAGGGGGTGACCGAGACCTCCTCATAGGCGCGGGCGCGGCGGAAGTTGACCTTGAAGGCCCAATAAATCGCGAGCGCGTCGAGGCCGAAAAAGCCGAGGATGGGCCAGGCTCCCGTCAGCCAGGAGGCGACGCCGCCGACGAAGCTGACGCCGCTGACCACCACCATCAGCACGACGAAGCCGGTTCGGTTGAGCGAGCGGTGCGGGGTCAGCAGCGCCGAGAACAGCTCAGTCTCGGCGGGATCCGGTACCTGCTCCTGGTGCGCAAAGGCATTGCCTGCAGTCATGGCGGATCAGTATACCCAGAACATGGCCAAAATCACCCGTCCCCAACGCGCCAACGCAGTGCCGGTTCGTTCCGCACCCAAGAAGGCCCTCAAAACCGCCGTGAAGGGCACAAAGGCAAAAAAGCCAGCGAAGTTGCCGAAGACGGCGCCGGCTTCCAGGCCCGCGAAAAAGTCCCTGAGAGCGCCGAAACCCTGGACCCCGGCGGAGGTGCGCGAGGCCTTCAGCCGCTTCGCCAACGCAAATCCGGCGCCAAAGGGCGAACTCGAGCACCTCAATCCCTTCACCTTGCTGGTTGCGGTCGTGCTGTCGGCGCAGGCGACGGACGCCGGCGTCAACAAGGCGACGCGGCCGCTCTTTGCCGTGGCCGACACGCCGCAGAAGATGGTCGCGCTCGGTGAAGAGCGGTTGCGCGACTACATCAAAACGGTCGGGCTCTATCGGACCAAGGCCAAGAACGTCATCGCACTATCCGAGAAGTTGATCAGAGATTTCGGCAGCGAGGTGCCGCGCACGCGCGCGGAGATCGAGTCGCTGCCCGGCGCCGGGCGCAAGACGGCCAACGTCGTGCTCAACATGGCGTTCGGCGAGCGGACGATGGCGGTCGATACGCATGTGTTTCGGGTCGCCAACCGCACCGGGCTCGCGCCGGGCAAGACGCCGCTCGAGGTCGAGCTCGGCCTGGAAAAAGCGATCCCGGCCGAGTTCATGCTCCATGCCCATCACTGGCTGATCCTGCACGGCCGCTACACGTGTCTCGCCCGCAAGCCGCGTTGTGAGGTCTGCCTCATCAACGATCTGTGCCGCTGGCCGGAGAAGACCGTTTGAACACGACGGCGCGATCGGAGCGCCACCACAGCCTATGAAATGGTGACTTCAAATCGGCGGCATCGGGCGCTGTCTCACCACGGGCGGGCCACATCGGTGCCCCCATTTGAAATTGAAATGCACTCGCCGATGGACGCGAGTGGCATGTGACATGATCGGCGCCGCCACTCGTTGAGGTTGATCGGAGTTGGAGGAAGGACCCCGTCGCATGAACAACACCGCCGCACTCGTATCACTTGCGACCGCGGTCCCGCCGCATCGATTCCAGCAGCAACAGGTGATGGAAGCCGCGCGCGACGTGCTCGCGCCGCGCTTTCCGCAATTCGATACGCTTGCCAGCCTGTTCTCCAACACCGGAATCCGCCATCGCTTCGGCGTCAAGCCGATCGAATGGTACATGGAGCGGCGTGGTTGGCCGGAGCGGACGCAAGCCTATCTGGAGGGCGCGGAAGCGTTGTTCGTCGACGTCGCGAACAAGGCGCTGATGCAAGCCGATCTTGCGGCGTCCGAGATCGACACGGTCGTGACCGTCAGCTCGACCGGCATCGCCACGCCGACGCTGGAAGCGCGCGTGGCGCGGCAAATGGGCTTCCGCCCCGATATCTCGCGCGTTCCCGTCTTCGGGCTCGGTTGCGCCGGAGGCGTATCCGGTCTGTCGATCGCCTCACGGCTCGCCCAGGCGCGGCCCGGCACCAACGTGCTGCTCGTGACGTTCGAGCTCTGCACGCTTGCGGTCCGCCATGACGAATTGACCAAGGCCAATATCGTCGCGCTCAGCCTGTTCGGTGACGGTGCCGCTGCGGCGGTACTGCGCGCCGGCGACGGCGGCGCCACGCGAGTGGAGGCGACCGGCGAGAAGTTGTGGCCGGATACGCTCGACATCATGGGCTGGAGCGTCGACCCCGAAGGGTTCGGCGTGATCTTCCAGCGCACGATTCCGGATTTCGTGACCGAGAACATGGGTCCGGCCGTCACCGAGATCCTCGAAGGAATGCAGCTTGCGCCTCACGATGTCGATCGCTTCGTCTGCCATCCCGGCGGCTCGAAGGTGATCACCGCGTTGGAACGGGCGCTGTCGCTGGATCAGGGCACGCTGGATCACGAGCGGGACATCATCGCCGACTACGGCAACATGTCGGCCCCCACCGTGCTGTTCGTGCTGGAGCGTGCCCGTAACAGCGGACTGCCGCGACGCTCGCTGCTGACGGCGCTTGGCCCCGGCTTCACCGCCAGTTGCGTCTCGTTACGGCACGCCGCATGACGATCGCCTCCTTCATCCTTGCGCTCGTCACCATGCAGCGGCTCGGCGAGCTCGTGCTGGCCCGCCACAATACGAGCCGTCTGCGTGCACGCGGTGCGATCGAGGTCGGCGCCGGCCACTATCCGTTGCTGGTCTCGATGCACGGAGCCTGGCTGATCTCGTTATGGGTCCTGGGCCATGACCAGCCGGTGGATCCGTTCCTGCTGCTGGCCTTCATCATGCTTCAGGCCATGCGCTGGTGGGTGCTCTCGACCCTGGGTCCGCGCTGGACCACGCGGATCATCGTGCTGCCCGGTGCGCCGCTCGTCACCGGTGGGCCGTACCGATATATGTCGCATCCCAACTACGCCGTCGTCACCGCCGAGATCGCAGTGCTGCCGCTTGCCCTACATCTGCCGTGGCTCGCGCTGATATTCACGCTCTTGAACGCGGCCATGCTGGCGGTTCGGATCCGAGCCGAGCAGCAGGCGCTTGGGGAGATCGGGGGGCGGGTCGCATGAGCAGCCAGTCCGCGTCGCAGCCGACACCGGCCGTTGCCACATGGCTCGGTTTCCTGCTGATGTGCCTGGGCATGTTCATGGCGATCCTGGACATCCAGGTGGTCGCGACCTCGCTGCCGACCATCCAGGATGCGCTCGGCATCTCGCCGGAGGCGATGAGCTGGATCCAGACCGCCTATCTGATCGCGGAAGTGATCGCGATCCCGCTCACGGGCCTGCTGACGCGCGTGTTCAGCCTCCGCTGGCTGTTCGTCGGTGCAGTCGGCCTGTTCACGCTGGCCTCGTTCGGTTGCGCGCTCAGCGCCAGTTTCGGCATGCTGCTGAGCTTCCGCGTGCTGCAGGGCTTCTCCGGTGGCCTCCTGATCCCGGCGGTGTTCTCTGCCGTGTTTCTGCTGTTTCCATTGCGCCTGCATGCGGTCGCCACCACGATCGCCGGCGTCGTCGCGGTCTTGGCGCCGACCATCGGCCCGGTGGTCGGCGGTTACATCACCGATACCTGGTCGTGGCCGTGGCTGTTCCTGATCAATGTCGCGCCAGGCATTGTCGCGGCATCGGCCACGCCGCGCCTGTTGCCGCGCCAACCGACCGATTTTGCCGAATTGTCCAAGCTCGACCTGCCCGCCTTGGCGTTGCTGGCGCTGTCGCTGACGAGCCTCGAGATCGGATTGAAGCAGGCGCCCGAGCGCGGCTGGCTGTCGCCGAACTGCCTCGCATTGCTGGTGCTGAGCGGCTCGAGCCTGGTCCTGCTGGTTCAGCGCACGCTGCTGTCGGAACATCCCATCGTAAGGTTCGGGAGTCTGCGGCGGCGCGGCTTTGCGGCCGGGTGCGGCTTGAGCTTTTGCCTGGGCGTCGGGCTGTTCGGATCGGTCTATCTGATGCCGGTGTTCCTCGCCTTCGTGCGTCACCACTCCGCCTTCGAGATCGGCACGATCATGCTGGTGACCGGCGTCGCGCAGCTGCTCGCTGCACCATGTGTGACCCTGCTGGAGAGCCGGGTCGATGCGAGAGTCCTGTCGGCATTCGGCTTCACGCTGTTTGCGGCCGGACTCGCCATGAGTGCGTTTCAGCCGCGTACGGCGGATTACGCCGAGATGTTCGGACCGCAGGTGATCCGCGGCATCGGGATCATGTTCTGCCTGCTGCCGCCGACGCGGATTGCGCTTGGTGACCTGCCGCAAGCGGAGGTCGCCGATGCGAGCGCGCTGTTCAACCTGATGCGAAATCTGGGCGGCGCCATCGGCATCGCGCTGATCGACACGATCATCTATGGCCGCGTCAGCATTCATGCGACCGATCTTCGCGATCGTTTGATCGCCGGCGATGTTACGGCGGCCAAGGCGATCGGATTGCCACCGGAGCTCCTGCTCCACCGCCCTCCGGGACCGCCCGATGCGGCCACCATCGCTTATGTCCGGCCGCTGGTGGAGAAAGCCTCGCTGGCGCTGTGCGTCAACGAGGCCTGGGCCCTGCTCGCGGGCGTATCGCTATTCGCTCTGCTGATCCTGCTATTTGCGCGCGAGCGCGAAGTTGCCGGCGAGGCGCCGGTATCAATCGCGCTGGAATCCCGTCACGCTGCGGCGTCGCGACGGCTCGATCAGCTCGGGTCGCGACCCAGATAGCCGCTTGTGCATGTGGACCATGAAGGCCATGCCGAACAGCGGCGTGGCGAGATTGACGATCGGGATCGAGACGAAGGCGGCAATGATCAGGCCGGCGGTGAACACCGTCGCCGCGTTGTCGCGCCGCATCGCCTTGGCCTCTGCAGGCGGCCGAAATCGCATTGCCGCCAGCTCGAAATATTCGCGGCCGAGCAGCCAGGCGGCGGCAATGAAGAAGATGACGAAGCCCGCGCCCGCCAGGAACACGAAAGGCAGTGCGATCAGATAAACCAGGATGGTGAGGCTTGCGGCCTTCAGCCCCTCTTGGATTGCGAGACCGAACGGCAGCGCGACGCCGGGGCGTTCCGCGGGATAATATTCGCGCTCGACATGCTCGGCCACCTCATCGACGAACAGGCTTGCCACCAGCGAGGTGATCGCCGGCATCAACATGATGCCGCCGAACACGACGCCGAATCCGGCCGCGATCGAAATGATCCAGGCCAGCGCGTCGAGCGAGGTATGCGAATGGGGGCCCAGCATGCCTTCCGCCCAGCCTTCGCCAGCGGTGGCCAGCCAGCTCAGGAGCCGTTGCAGGCCGATCGCCAGCACGGTCACGAGGACAAGCGCAAGCCCGACCGATCGCCACAGGATCGAGCGCATCGGCGGCGACAGCATCTGCGAAAACGCCTTGATGGCAGCATCGATCATGGCGGTTCAACCCCTTCGAAATCCAGCGGAAGAGGTAACGATGCCGGCCTGTTTCGACAAGGCCGGTATCGGTGTCGCCAGCTCCAACTTAGAGCTTCACGCTGCGCAGCCGCAGCGCATTGCCGACCACGCTGACCGAAGACAGCGACATCGCTGCGGCGGCAATGATCGGCGAGAGCAGGATGCCGAAGGCTGGATAGAGAATTCCCGCCGCGATCGGGATGCCGGCTGCGTTGTAGATGAAGGCGAAGAACAGGTTCTGGCGGATGTTGCGCATCGTCGCCGCTGAGAGCTTGCGCGCCCGCGCGATGCCCCCGAGATCGCCTTTCAGCAGCGTGACCCCTGCGCTCTCCATCGCGACATCGGTCCCGGTGCCCATGGCGATGCCGACATCGGCCGCGGCCAGCGCCGGCGCATCGTTGACGCCATCGCCGGCCATGCCCACGATCTTGCCGGCTGCGCGCAGCCGCGCGACCACGGCGCTCTTCTGATTCGGCAGCACCTCCGCTTCCACCTCGGTGATCCCGATCCTGCGCGCGACGGCGGTGGCGGTCGTCCTGTTGTCGCCGGTCAGCATGATCACCTTGATGCCGTCGGCGGCGAGCGCTTTCAGCGCATCCGGCGTCGACGCCTTGATCGGATCTGCAATGGCGAACAGTGCTGCCGGCTTTCCGTCGATCGCCATGACGATGACCGTGGCCCCTTCGCTTCGCAACCGCTTGCTCTCGACGCCGAGCGCATCGCTGACGATCCCAAGCGAGGCGAGATAGGTGGCGTTGCCGAGTACGATCGATTTGCCGTCGACCGAGCCCTGTGCGCCTTTGCCGGTCGGCGCGTCGAAGCCGCTGACCTCGCCGAGCGGCAGGTTGCGCCCCTTTGCATGTCGTACGATCGCATCCGCGAGCGGATGTTCGCTGGCGCGCTCGACGCTGGCGGCGAGCCGCAGCACCTCGCTCTCGTCGAAGCCGGATGCGGTCACGATCGCCGTCACCTTCGGCTTGCCTTCGGTCAAGGTGCCGGTCTTGTCGACCACGAGCGTATTGACCTTCTCCATCCGCTCCAGCGCCTCGGCATTCTTGATCAGAATTCCGGCCTGCGCGCCGCGCCCGACGCCGACCATGATCGACATCGGCGTCGCAAGCCCAAGCGCGCAGGGGCAGGCGATGATCAGCACGCTGACGGCTGCCACGAGGCCGTAAGTGAACCGCGGCTCCGGCCCAAATGCGTACCAGGCGGCGAAGGCGATGATCGCGGCCGCGATCACCATCGGCACGAACCAGCTGGCCACCTGATCGGCGAGCCGCTGGATCGGCGCGCGCGAGCGCTGCGCCTCGGCGACCATCTGGACGATCTGCGACAGCAGCGTGTCCCGGCCAACCTTGTCGGCGCGCATCACGAAGCCGCCGGACTGGTTCATGGTGCCGGCGATGACGTGGGCGCCCTCCTCCTTGGTCACCGGCATCGATTCGCCGGTCACGAGCGATTCGTCGAGCGTCGAGCGGCCGTCGAGAATGGTGCCGTCGACCGGCACCTTCTCGCCCGGGCGTACGCGCAAGCGATCGCCGACCTGCAATTGGTCGATCTCGATCTCGTGGTCCTGACCGTCCTCGCTTACGCGCCGCGCCGTCTTCGGCGCGAGCTGCAGCAGGGCCTTGATCGCGCCCGAGGTGGCTTCGCGCGCGCGCAGTTCCAACACCTGTCCGACGAGCACGAGGACGATGATGACCGCGGCCGCCTCGAAATAGGTCGCAACCGCGCCGCCGTGATCGCGGAACGTCGCCGGGAAGGCTTGCGGCGCCATCGTTGCAATCGCGCTGTAGACATAGGCGACCCCGGTCCCCATCGCGATCAGCGTGAACATGTTGAGGTTGCGCGTCTGCAGCGATTGCCAGCCGCGCACGAAGAACGGCCACCCGGCCCACAACACCACGGGGGTTGCGAAAGCGAACTGGATCCAGTTCGACCAGAGCGGGTCGACCAGGCCGTGGCCGCCGCCGAGCAGATGCCCGCCCATTTCCAGAATGACAACGGGCACGGTCAGCAAGGCGCCGATCCAGAGCCGTCGGGTCATGTCGACGAGCTCGGGATTCGGCGCGCTGTCGAGGCTGACGATCTCCGGCTCCAGCGCCATGCCGCAGATCGGGCAGCTTCCCGGGCCGACCTGCCTGACCTCAGGGTGCATCGGGCAGGTGTAGATGGTGCCGGCCGGCATCTCCGGCGGAGGCTCTTTCTTCTCGAGGTATTTGGCGGGGTCGGCGGCGAATTTGGCGCGACAGCCGGCGGAACAGAAAAGGAAGGTCTGGCCGCGATGGTCGAAGCGGTGTTTTGACGTCGCAGGGTCGACGGTCATCCCGCAGACCGGATCCAGCGCTTTTGCGTTGGTGTCGGAATGATCATGCCCATGACCGCCACAGCAACCCGCACTGGCAGCCGCCGTTTCAGTCACGGCATGATTGCTGCAGCAGCTCTTGGCGACCGCCTCGGTTTGTACGGTTTCCGGCGCTGGCGCCTTCGATCCGCAGCCGCAGGTCCCGGAAGCGGCAATGGCTCCTGAATGCGTGTGTTCGCTTTCCGACATCGGTGTCCAACTCCGGGCTTGTAACCACTACCCCGTAGGGGTATATAGGCCGAATGCGGAAGGACATCAAGATATCCTGTCAGAAGCGGTTGAGCCGGATCGAAGGGCAGGTCCGCGGCCTGTCCAAAATGGTCGAGGACGATCGCTACTGCATCGACATCGTCACCCAGATCTCGGCGGTCCGGGCTGCCCTGCGCCGCGTCGAGGAAGAGATCTTGCGTGATCACGTCGCTCATTGCGTCGAGCACGCGATCGCCTCGGGCGACAAGACCGATCAGCGGCAGAAGATCGCGGAACTGATGGATGTCATCAGCCGCTCCGATCGGTAGCGGTGAGGCCACGCCTGAGGCTAGACGACCGCTTTGTGCCGTCCGGTATCGTCGCGGGAATTTGCCCTACGAGCAGGCCATGCACGGTCACGCTCGACCGCCTTCGCGGCCAGGTTTATTTGCTCAGGCGTAGCCGGCGCTTCCGGGTCAAGCGCTTCAGGAACCAGCGACGGCGTTTCGACCATTTCTGGAAACACACCGAATTCGCCCGCTACCTCCGCGAGCGGCTTCTGCTTGTCCGCCCAGTGCAGGGCCGTGTAGTCGAATCCGTTGATGATGGTCGGCTTGACGATCTCGAAATAGGGCGAGATGTCGAAGTCGCGCGGCATATAGAGCGAGGAATCGCGGATGTGCAGGATCTCGCGCTTGGCGCGCCTGGATCCCGCGCGGGTGATCTTCGGCAGGATCGGATAGCGCACGGCATCGAAGGCCTGCGCAATCAGCGCCGAGCAGATCATTTTTGTTGGATCGCCGGAGCCGAGCGCGATCATGCGCCGACGCCAGCGTTGCGGCACCGGCAGCGGAACCAGATAGCGCATCAGGTCGATGATGTTCTTCGTGTCGTAGCCGAAGCCGATGCGATTGATGGCGTAGCGGCACACCGTGTGCCGGTCTTCGAATGTCAGGCCGACCGGCCGGCAGATGCGCGTGTGGTAGGTGACGTATTTCGACAAGGGCGCCGAAATGACGCCTTCATCGACATAGGCCTCGACCAGCACATGCGGTTCGCCATCGGGTTCCGCCGCACCATCGATCGGTCCGACATAAAGCGCCGCATGCGACCAGGTCGACTGCGTCAGATATTTGATGATGCCGGAGATGCGGCTGTTGCCCTCGACGAGCAGCACATCGCCGGGTTGGACGTCCTTGCGCAGATTGTCCGGATCGCTCGGCGTGAACGGCTCGTAGCCCGGCACCTCCTTCTGCAGGTACGCGGCAATCAGCTTGCCGATCTGATCGAGCACGACGCCCATGACGGTCAATCCCCCCGGAGGGCCTCGGTCGGCCGCTTTTCCCTGTGTGTATCATGGTCGACTGCGGTTGCCATTTGGTTCATGTTCAGTGTGACATCAATCATGGTTGATTCACTATGATGGTTGCCGCACCGCGCCTGATGCGGCAGAGTTCTCGCTACAATCCTGTTTTTCCAATCTTTCGGAAACCATGACATGACTTTCACGCGCCGCGGCTTTCTCTCCGCATCCGCGGCGCTCGCGGCGACGCCATGGCTCGACCGCGGCGCTGTCGCCGCGACGCCGCCGCGCGATGCCGATATCGTCGTGATCGGTGCAGGTGCGGCCGGCATCGCTGCGGCGCGGCGGGTGCTGGCGGCCAATCGCAGGGTGCTCGTGCTTGAAGCCGCGAACCAGATCGGTGGGCGCTGCAGTACCGATACCAGGATCTTCGGCGTACCTTTCGATCACGGTGCGCGTTGGCTCTACAATCCTGACGGCAATCCGCTGGCGAAGCTCGGGCGTGCGGCCGGGCTCGACGTGATGGCTGCTCCTGTCGGGCACAAGATCCGCGTGGGCCGCCGCAACGCGCGGGCCGGTGAAACCGAGCAGTTCCTGGCCGCGCTGGTTCGCGCCAAGCACGCGATCGACGAGGCCGGCCGCAGCAAGCTCGATACCTCCTGTGCTACTGCCTTGCCGAAGGATCTCGGTGATTGGACCGCGACGGCGGAGTTCGTCCTTGGACCTGCTACAGCGGCCAAGGACTTGAACGAGCTCTCGGCCATGGACAAGGCGCGGGCGCAGGACCGCAGCGCGGCGCTTGCGTGTCGCCAGGGGCTCGGCACGCTGATCACCAAACTTGGCGAGCAGCTGCCGTTGGCTCTATCGACTCCCGCCACGCGCATCGTATGGACCAATCGCGAGGTCTGGGTGGAGACGCCGTCGGGTCGCGTCACCGCGCGTGCCATCATCCTGACGGTCTCGACCAATGTGCTCACCTCTGGCGCGATCAAGTTCACGCCCGAACTGCCGAAGCGGCAGCTCGATGCCGCCGCCAAGCTCAGTCTCGGCAGTTACGATCGCATCGCGCTGCAGCTTGCGGGCAACCCCCTCGGTCTGTCGCGCGACGATCTCATGATCGAACAGAGCAGCTCGAAGCGAACCGGCCTTTTGTTCGCCAATATCGGTGGCTCGTCGCTCTGCACGATCGATGTCGCCGGATCCTTTGGCCGCGAGCTGTCGGCACAAGGCGCAGCGGCGATGGTCGCCTTTGGCAAGGAGTGGCTGGCGAAGCTGTTCGGCAGCGACGCCGCTGCTGCGGTGCAGGCCTCCGCCGTCACGCGCTGGAATGCCGCGCCAACCATCCTCGGCGCGATGTCGGCGGCTGCACCCGGGGGACAGGGCTCGCGCAAGATCCTGAGCGAGCCGCTGGGTCCGTTGTTTCTGGCCGGTGAAGCTACGCATGAAACGATGTGGGGCACGGTCGATGGCGCCTGGGAGTCCGGCGCGCGTGCCGCCGAAGCCGCTCTGCGCAGGATTGGTGCGCTTAGGGATTCCGAGCCGGCCGAAGCGCCGGAACCAAAGCGGTCACGTCGTCGCGGCTCGATCCGCTCCGCATCGCCACGCAACTAACCGCCCGCTCACACCGGCAGCTTGAGCTCCATGAGGTCCTTGGCCACGATAATACGGCCGGAGAAGCTTGCCTTCACATCGCGCGTCCAATCGTCATCGGTGATGTCGGGGTCATCGCCCGGCACGAGGTGACTCAGCACGAGCGTCTTTACACCGGCTGCGGCGGCGATGCGTCCGACATCGGCGGTGGACGTGTGACTGTCCATCAGATGCTTCTTCAACGTGGCCCCGTTCTTGGTCTTCAGCACCAGACGGTCGACTGCCGGTACGTAGAGACATTCATGGACCAGCACATCGGCGCCCTTGGCGAACTCGGCCAGCTTGGGATTGTAGGCAGTGTCCGAGGAGAACACGATCACCCCATCCGGCGTCTCGAACTTGTAGGCAAAATTGTCCGTAATCGGCGGATGCGGCGTACGAAACGCGGTCACGGTCACATCGTCCGTCTTCAGCACCATGCCGTCGTCGGTGATGTCCTTGGCGATCAGGAGCGGACGCGGATCGGGGCGGCCTTCGTCATCGATCCGGGTCTCGACGTCGAACTTGTTCAGCTCCCAAAAGTTGCGCGTCATCGCTTCAAGTCCCTTCGGCCCGAAGGAGCGGATCGGAGCGGATAGCCCGGCCGCCCACGCATTGTAGAACAAGTTGCCATATTCCAGGTTGTGATCGGAATGGTGATGGCTGATGAGGATATATTTCACCGAAGGAAGCGGGACGCCCGCGGCCACGAGCTGACGGCTGACGCCCATCCCGCAATCGATCACGAACGGCGTGTTGTTGACGACGACGAGATTGGCGGGGTTGGAGGCGCCGATGCCGACGCGCGGTCCGCCTTTGGTGCCGAGGAAGACGATGCGCGTGCGCGGCTTTGTGGTTTGCGCAAGCACCGAAGGCGCCGCCAGCGTACCGGCTGCGCCGAGCGCAAGGGTCAGCACGCCACGCCGATCGATCATGATCTCCTCCTCGATTTTGTTATGTCGAGGAGAACACTAGCGACGGCCCAGCACCCCGTCGAGAGCCGGCAATCCAAAGACGACCGCCAGCGCGATCAGCGCATAGCAGATGGCGCGAAATGCGCGCTCGCTGGCACGCCCGAACAACGAGGCGCCGAAGAACACGCCGAGCGCATAGATCGGTCCGACCAGGAGCGACAGCTTCAGCGAATCCCAGGTGATCAGCCCGCTCACCGCATAGCTCGCCATCGAGAACAAATCGGAGGCGCCGAAAAACAGCAGGATGTTCGCGCGTGCAGTTTTCGACGCGATCGGCCGCCCGAGCCAGTAGCCGACGATCGGCGGCCCACCGGTCTGCGCGAGCCCGCTGCAGAAGCCGGACACGCTCCCCACCGCGACGGCCAGGGCCGGATGGTCCTTGCCGCGATAGCGCCAGCCCGACAGCAGCAGCGCGAGCAGCGCTACGACGAAGCCGGATATGATCCAGCGCGTCGTGACCGGATCGAGCCGGGTCAGGAAATAGGTGCCGACGGGCACGCCGACCAGGGCGCCCGCGACCATGACGGCCGTCGCCCTGCGGTCGGCATCTTTCCAGGCGTTGGGAACGAGCGGCGCGGCGGATACGAAGTCGATGACGAGCAGCAGCGCGGCAACGAGCTGCGGCCCCGCGACGCTGCTCGCGAGCGGCATGAAGATCAGCGCCGCGCCGAAGCCGGAGAAGCCGCGCGCCGTTGCGGCGATAAGGGCGATGACGCAGAGCGCCAGCGCGGCCGAGGCGCTGACATCGTCAGGGATGAGCCCTGAAAGGCTCATCCGCGCAAGACGCCGCCGGTCTTCTTCGCAACCTCGGCCGTGATCTTGGCGGCCACGGCATCGATCTCCTCGTCCGTCATGGTCTTCTCGCGCGGCTGCATCGTCACAGCGATCGCGATCGACTTCTTGCCGTCCTCGATGCCCTTGCCTTCGTAGACGTCGAACACCGTCACATTCGTGATCAGCTTCTTGTCGACGCCCTGCGCGGCGCGCACGATGTCACCGCCTTTGACGGCGCGATCGACGATGAACGCGAAATCGCGCGACACCGGCTGGAAGGCCGAGAGCTCGAGCACCGGCTTGGCGCGGGTCGGCCTCTGCTTGGCTGCCGGAATACGATCCAGAATGACCTCGAAGCCGACCAGTGGACCATCGGCCTTGAGCGTCTCGAGCGTACGCGGGTGGATCTCGCCGAAGGTGCCGAGCACGTTCTGCGGCCCCATCTGGATGGTGCCGGAACGTCCGGGATGCAGCCAGCTCGGGCCGCCGGGCACGATCTGCAACGCCGCCATCGGCGCGCCGGCGGCGGCTAGCACCGCGAGCGCGTCAGCCTTGGCGTCGAAGGCGCTTGCGGTCTGTGATCCGCTCCAATGCCGTCCAAGCCCTGCGGAGGAGGCGACGCCGCGACGGACGCCGCTCGCCGCCACGAACTGATCCTCGGGCCGATCACCCTTGAAGATCTGTCCGACCTCGAAGATCGCGCTATCGCCGATGCCGCGATCCGCATTGGCCTGCGCGGTCGCGATCAGGCCGGGCATGAGGCTCGGGCGCATGTCGGAGAGATCGGCGGCAATCGGATTGGCGACCGCAAGCTCCGCCTTGCCGCCGCCGAACAGTTCGGCCGCCGGCTTGGAGATGAACGACCAGGTGACGGCCTCGACCATCCCTCTCGTAGCCAGCGCTCGTTTGGCGCGGCGGGTCCGAATCTGGATCGGCGTCAGCACCGGTTTGCGCGGCGCGTCGCCGCGCTCGAACGGCGTCTCCGGGACCTTGTCGACGCCGACCATGCGCACGACCTCTTCGACGATGTCGGCCTTGCCGTGCACGTCACTGCGCCAGGAGGGCACCGCGATCTTCACCACCGGACCCGATCCCGCCAGCATGAAGCCGAGATGGCCGAGGATGCGGCGCATCTCCGTCAGCGGCACGTCGATGCCGGCCAGCCGCTTCACCTCGGTGAGCGGGAAATCGATCACGCGCTCGTCGCCGAAAGGATTGCCGACGACGACGTTGTCCGACGGCGTGCCGCCGCAGAGCTCAAGGACGAGCTTCGTCGCCAATTCCAGCCCCGGCACCATGAAGGCGGGATCGACGCCGCGTTCGAAGCGATAGCGTGCATCCGAATTGATGCCGAGCTTGCGGCCGGTCTGGGCGATGTTGATCTCGTTCCAGAGCGCCGATTCGATCAGCACGTCGGTGGTGGTCTCGTCACAGCCGGAGGCTTCGCCACCCATGATGCCGGCCAGCGACTCGACGCCCGTGTCGTCGGCGATCACGCACATGCCGCTGTCGAGCGTGTAGGTGCGGCCGTCGAGCGCCAAGAGCGTCTCGCCGTCGCGCGCGCGGCGCACGACCAGATTGCCTGTCACCTTCTTGGCGTCGAACACATGCAGCGGACGCGCGCGATCGAAGGTCATGAAATTGGTGATGTCGACCAGCGCGTTGATCGGTCGCAGCCCGATCGAGGTCAGGCGCTGCTGCAGCCATTTCGGCGAGGCGCCGTTCTTGACGCCACGCACCAGCCGCAGTGCGAAGCCGGGGCACAATTTCTCGTCCTCGACCGTGACCTTCACCGGGCAGGGGAATTCGCCCTGGATCGGCTTGATCGCGGGCTCCTTCAGCTTGCCCATGTCGGCCGCGGCGAGGTCGCGCGCGATGCCATGCACGCCGGTGCAGTCCTGCCGGTTCGGCGTCAAATTGATCTCGAACATGGGATCGCCGAGCCCGGCCCACTCGGCGTAGGGCTTGCCGATCGGAGCGTCCGCCGGCAGCTCCATGATGCCGTCGTGGTTCTCCGAGATTTCGAGCTCGGCCTCGGAGCACAGCATGCCGCGGCTCTCGACGCCTCTGATGGTGCCGACCGAGAGCGTGATCTTCTTGGCGGGGATATAAGTGCCGGGCGGCGAGAACACCGAGACGAGGCCCGCGCGCGCGTTGGGCGCGCCGCACACGACCTGCACCGGCGCTGCGCCGTTACCGGTATCGACCATGCAGACACGCAAGCGATCCGCGTTCGGATGCTGCTCGGCGGAGATGACACGGGCGATCGTGAACGGCGCGAGCAGCTTCGCCTTGTCCTCGAGATGCTCGACCTCGAGACCGATCATGGTGAGCTTGTCGGCGAGCTTCTCGACCGGCTCATCGGTGTCGAGATGGTCCTTCAGCCAGGACAGCGTGAATTTCATGGCTCTTTTCCCGCGAAGTCAGTCCTGACCCTCCCCCGCTTGCGGGGGAGGGTCAGGGTGGGGGCTCTGGCTGCGACGGCAGCCGCGATGGTTTCGAGAACGCCAGCGCGATTGCTCATCACGTCGTTGTTGGCGAAGCGCAGGATCTGAAATCCTTTCGCTTCGATCACTGCGGAGCGTGAGGCGTCGCGCTGTTCGGCTTCGGTCGAGAAGTGCTGTCCGCCGTCAAGCTCGATGACAAGGCGCGCGGCGTGGCAGACGAAGTCGGCGATGTAACGGTCGATCGGAACTTGCCGACGAAAGCCTGCGCCGAGGAGGCGATGATCACGCAGCTCCGACCACAATAGTCGTTCGGCGTCGGTCGAATTTCTGCGGAGTGCCCGTGCATTCGATCGAAGCTTGGGGGATACGGTCCAGATGGGCTTCTCATCATCCATCGACACCTCCGCTGCGGAGATACCCCCACCCCAGCCCTCCCCCGCAAGCGGGAGAGGGAGCCGCAGCGCCCGATTGGAGATATCGAGGCCGCCAACGTTCACGAGCTCAATCCCCCCGCGAGCGTCGGCACCTCGAGCGGCTTGAAGCCGTAATGCGACAGCCAGCGCACGTCGCCTTCGAACAGTTGGCGCAGGTCGCTCATGCCGTATTTCAGCATCGCGATGCGGTCGATGCCCATGCCCCAGGCGAAGCCCTGGTACTCGTCCGGATCGAGCCCGCAGGCCCGCAGCACGTTCGGATGCACCATGCCGCAGCCGAGAATCTCCAGCCAATCCTCGCCCTCGCCGAAGCGGATCTCGCCCTTGTCGCGGCGGCACTGGATGTCGACCTCGAGCGACGGCTCGGTGAACGGGAAGAACGACGGCCGGAAGCGCATGTTGATGTGATCGACCTCGAAGAACGCCTTGCAGAACTCGTGCAGGATCCATTTGAGGTGACCGAGATGCGAGCCCTTGTCGATGACGAGGCCTTCGACCTGGTGGAATTGCGGCGTGTGGGTCGCATCCGAATCGATGCGATAGGTGCGGCCCGGGCAGATCACGCGGATCGGCGGCTTCTGGGTCAGCATCGTCCGCACCTGCACGGGCGAGGTGTGGGTGCGCAGAAGCATGCGCGAGCCGTCCGCCTTCGGATTGAAGAAGAAGGTGTCGTGCATCTCGCGCGCCGGATGGCCTTCCGGGAAGTTCAGTTTGGTGAAGTTGTAGTCGTCGGTCTCAATATCCGGACCTTCGGCGATGGCGAAGCCCATGTCGGCGAAGATCGTGGTGAGTTCGTCCATCACCTGACTGAGCGGATGCACCCTGCCCGCCTCCGCCGGCGCATCCTGCAACGGCAAGGTGACATCGATCGTCTCGGAGGCCAGCCTTGCGTCCAATGCGGCTGATTTCAGCACCTCGCGCCGGGCGGCGAGCGCTTGCGTCACCTTGTCCTTGGCGAGGTTGATCGCCGCACCTTGCGTCTTGCGCTCTTCGGGCGACATCTTTCCGAGCGTCGCCAGCAGCGCCGAGATCGAGCCCTTCTTGCCGAGAGCGGCGACGCGCACCGCTTCGAGCGCAGCTTCGTCGCCGGCTGCGGTAATCTGCTCGAGGATCGAAGTTTCGAGATTGGCAAGATCGGACACAGGTTGATCTCCGCGAAAAAGCGGCTGGTTGTCGCCGCGCGGGCGGCAGGGGTCAAGGTCAATTCGCCGCGTGAATGACGGTCGCGATGCACGCCTGGCGATGCCCGGCGCTCATCGGACTGAGACGGTCACAAGAATGCAAAAAGCGGCCGATCATCTCGGCCGCTTTCAGCGCTACTTCTCACACAGGAGAATCAGGCAGCCAATGCGGCCTTGGCCTTCTCGACGATCGCCTGAAAGGCCACCGGCTCGTTGATCGCGAGATCCGACAGCACCTTGCGATCGACGGTGATGCCGGACTTCGCGAGACCGTCGATGAAACGGCTGTAGGTCAGCTCGAACGGCCGCACGGCGGCGTTCAGGCGCTGGATCCAGAGCGCGCGGAAGGTGCGCTTCTTGCGCTTCCGATCGCGGAACGCGTACTGGCCGGCCTTTTCGACGGCCTGCTTGGCGGTGCGGATCGTGTTCTTGCGGCGGCCGTAATAGCCCTTGGCGGCCTTGAAGACTTTCTTGTGCTTGGCGTGGGCGGTCACACCGCGTTTGACGCGAGACATGACGGAAATCCTTGATCAATAGTGAGTGTGGGCCGCGCCCTGCGCGGCCGGCGGATCGGAAGCAGTTGGCCGTCAGGCGTTCGGCAAGAAGTACTTCTTGACGTTGTCGCCGTCGGTCTTGAACAGCACGCGGGTGCCGCGCAGCTGCCGGATCTGCTTCTTGGTCCGCTTGATCATGCCGTGGCGCTTGCCGCGCTGGGCGTGCATCACTTTGCCGGTGGCCGTCACCTTGAATCGCTTTTTGGCGCCGGATTTGGTCTTCAACTTGGGCATTTGGCTCTCCTTGATGCCAACAGCAAGCCGCCCGCTAAAGCGGCGCCGTCTGGCGAAAATGCTCGTTAGAGCGTTGACCGTGCTCAGGTTTTCGGAAAAAGCCGAAGCCACCCGCACAAAAGCATCGCCACGGCAGCCCTTGATCAGCCGGGCGGTGAAGGCTGCGCTTATGGCAGAGACAAGGCCGATTGGCAACGCTGGAGAGCCGGAATCAGCGAATTTGACCCGACGTCGGCTCCGTGCACGGCGAGAGACCATGGTGTCCCCGCACCGCCGTGGTTCGTCTCCGCCTTTGGCATCGACTTGCCCGGACGATGCGAATGCCGCCCGCGATTAACCTCTCGTTAGGCAAAAGCCCGCCAAACGCCGTGGCGGGCTCCTCAAGCTGTCGTGCAGGTGGGCGCCGGCTTTAGCGCGGCGCCAGCACCATCACGACCTGCCGACCTTCGAACTTGGCGTCCTGCTCGACCTTGGCAAAGGCGGCCACGTCCGCTTTGACTTTGTCCAGGAGCTTGGTGCCGATCTCCTGGTGCGCCATTTCGCGACCGCGATAGCGCAGGGTGATCTTGACCTTGTCGCCCTCCTCGAAGAACCGCTGCATGGCGCGCATCTTCACGTCGTAGTCATGGTCGTCGATCATCGGCCGGAGCTTGATCTCCTTGATCTCAACGACTTTCTGCTTCTTGCGGGCTTCCGCAGCCTTCTTCTGCGCCGAATATTTGTACTTCCCGTAGTCCATGATCTTGCAGACGGGAGGGCTGCTGTTCGGCTGAATTTCCACCAGGTCCATGCCGGCTTCGGCGGCCATCTTGATGGCGACCATGGTCTCGACGGTACCGTGGTTTTGGCCGTTCTGATCGATCAACTGGATCTGCGCATTGCGAATCTCATCATTGGTGCGCGGCCCGTCTTTGGTGGCAGCGGGCGGAGCTCTATTGGGACGGCGAATGGGTACTTCTCCGAAGTTGTGGAAGAGGGGCATTACTTTGAAGGAAGAAGCCGTAAGGGGCAAGACAGCTCACGGCTCCGGCGTGAAATTTCGCGCCGAGCGGTGCAGCTTTGCCGCCAAACGAGACCGAACTCGGCATCCGCGCCTGCGCGCCGGCGAGGTCGGGCATCTCCCCCGGAACCGGCCGCCGAACATCCGCAAATTCGGAGACGGTGCTGGTTCCGGTGGCGACATAGAGTGCGAAGTCGTGTTTCGCAAGCAGGATGCTCGCCGCGGCGTTGACGGATGGTTGAGGTTCGCCCACACAAACGCCCGATAGCGAGGTGCGATCCATGACCATCACGGCGGAAGCCAACGAAACGCCTGTCTTCCTCGAGGTCGGCACGGGCCAATCGTCGCGCCGGATCGCGGTCCGCGCCCGTGAGGGCAGGGGGCCGGGCCTGTTCTGGCTCGGTGGCTTCCATTCCGACATGAAAGGCACCAAAGCCTTGGCGCTCGACGCCTGGGCAGCCGAGCACGGCCGCGCCTGTGTGCGCTTCGACTATTCGGGCCATGGCGAATCCGGGGGGCAATTCGTCGATGGGACCATCGGTCGCTGGCTCGAGGAGAGCGTTGCCGTGTTCACCCGGTTCTGCCGGGGTCCCCAGGTCGTGATCGGCTCATCCATGGGCGGCTGGCTCGCGCTTTTGCTCGCCCGCGAACTCGCCAAGCGCGCCGGCGAGCCGACCGTGGCGGGACTGGTGCTGATCGCGCCGGCGCCGGATTTCACCGAGGAGCTGATGTGGAAGGGATTTTCCCAGGCGGTCAGGCAGGAGATCGAGACCAAGGGCGTCTGGCTGCGGCCGTCAGAGTATGGTGACCCCTACCCGATCACGAAGACGCTGATCGAGGAGGGCCGCAACCATCTTCTGCTGGGCAGCGCCATTAATGTCGGCTGCCCGGTCCGGATCCTGCAGGGCGCGCAGGACCCGGATGTGCCCTGGCAGCATGCCTTTGCGCTGGCGCATCGCCTCCCCGCGGACGATGTCGTGCTCACGATGATCCAGGACGGCGATCACCGTCTGTCGCGGCCGCAAGACATCGCGCGCATTCTGGCCGCGGTCGCCGAGATGGGTTGAATCCAGATCACACGGCGAGTCGCCATTCCTGGCGCACGCCCTCGTCGGTCTCGCCGGCAAGCGCCATCGCCGCGTGCCGATCGAAGCTGGTGCGATCGAGCTGGGCCAGGGCCCAGACGGCCGCCCCGCGCACCAGCGGGCTGGCGTCGTTCAGGAGCGCTTCGGACGTTGCCGCGAGCGCGGCGTCACCGGAATTGCCGATCGCAATCAGGACGTTGCGGATGAAGCGGTCGCGTCCGATCCGCTTGATCGGCGATTTCGTAAAGAGGGCGCGGAACGAGGCGTCATCGAGCGAGGCCAATTCGGCCAGCGCCGGTGCACGCAAGCCGTCGCGGGCGGCCAGCTTGGCCTCGCGCCCTTCCCTGGCGAATTTGTTCCAGGGGCACGCGGCCAGGCAATCGTCGCAGCCGTAGATGCGATTGCCGATGCTCTTGCGGAATTCGCGCGGAATCGGGCCTTTGTTCTCGATGGTGAGATACGAGATGCAGCGCCGCGCATCGAGCCGGTAGGGCGCCGGAAACGCTGCCGTCGGGCAGATGTCGAGGCAGGCGCGGCAGGAGCCGCAATGATCGATCTCCGCCGCGTCGAATGGCAATTCCAAGGTGGAATAGATGGCGCCGAGGAACAGCCAGGAGCCGAAGCTGCGGGAGACCAGGTTGGTGTGCTTGCCCTGCCAGCCGAGTCCGGCGGCCTGGCCGAGCGGCTTTTCCATCACCGGCGCGGTGTCGATGAACACCTTGAGCTCGCAGGGGGCCGTCGCGATCAGCCAGCGGGCCAGCGCCTTCAGCCGCTTCTTGATGATGTCATGATAGTCATCGCCGCGTGCATAGACCGAGATGGCGCCGCGGGAGCGGGCCTGAAGCACGGCAAGCGGATCCTCGTCGGGGCCGTAATTCACGCCGAGCATGATCACGCTGCGCACCTCGGGCCACAGCGTCTGCGGGTCCATCCGCCGCTCGGGGTCACGTGCCAGCCAGTCCATGTCGCCATGGGCCCCGGCGGCGAGGAATTCCTGGAAGCGCCGGGCGCGTTCGGGCGTCGGTTCCGGCCGCGCGATGCCAATGCAGTCGAAGCCAAGCTTGTGAGCCTCGGCCGCAAGCTTCGCGTTGAGATCGCGGCTGAGAGGAGCAGGCGCCGGGTTCAGAAGTCGAGGTCCACATAGGTCCGCGACGCCGGCACGCCCGCCAGCCAGTCGCTCAGCAGCGGACGGAACGACGGGCGGGACTTCACCCGCGCGTACCACGCCTTTGCTGCGTCGTCCTCGATCCATGGCACGTCGCCCAGATAGTCGATCGCCGACAGATGCGCGGCAGCCGCCAGGTCGGCATAGGTGAGCCGGTCGCCGGCGAGAAAATTGCGCCGCTGTGCCAGCCAGCCGATATAGGCCAGATGATAGCGCACATTGGTCTTCGCGGCGCGAATCACGTCGGTCGAAGGCGGCCCGCCGCCATCCTCCTCGCTCATGAAGCGCTTGTAGATGCGCTCGGTGACCAGAAGGTTCGAGGCCTCCTCGAAGAACTTCTCGTTGAACCAGCCCATCAGCCGGCGCACCTCGATGCGTTCGGCCGTGGTGGTCGGCAACAGCCTGCGATCCCCCATCTCCGGCCCGCATGTCTCGTCGAGGAACTCGGCGATGACGCTGACGCCGGGTACCGGCGGCAAGCCCTCGACGGATAATACCGGCGTGGTTCCGGCGGGATTCAGCGTCAAGAAGGCTTCCCGCCGCTCCCAGGCGCGCTCCTCAACCAGCCGCAGGTCGAGACCATATTCACCGAGCACGAGGCGGACGAATCGCGAGTGCGGGCAGAAGGCATGGTGAAAGAGCGTGTACATGGAGCCTTTGACTAGATGGCCGCGCTTAACGAAGCTTCAACCATTCGGCGTTTGCGGCGGGTTCGCTGAGAGGGTCCGAGCTTCGAAACGACGTCCTGCAGATCCGATTCGGAGCATTAGCGCATGGTCGGCAAAAGTGTAAGCAGTTGGGCGGCTGGCCAAAGTGTGACCACAGGGAACGGTGTATCCCCAGGCAAAGCTGGCGGTGCCTGCATGCTCTTGCAGCCGCGCATTTCCGATTCGTGCTCGCGCGCCGGGCTTTTTGGATTGCGAGCGGTGGCCGAATAAGCGAGAAGGACGCGCTTTTCGCGGATCTCGCCGCATTGTCGGCGCATGTCGGCGGCGAGCGAGCCGGCAATGACGGACCAAATTCATGATGTCAGATACGCTGCGGGCGGTGCTTCTCGGGATCGTCGAGGGCGTCACCGAGTTCCTTCCGGTCTCGTCGACCGGCCATCTCCTGCTCGCGGAGCGCTTCTTCGGGCTGGGCGAGGACGGGTTCTGGAAGAGCTTCGCGATCCTGATCCAGCTCGGCGCCATCCTGGCCATCGTCGCGCTGTATTTCTTCAAACTGTCGCGCGTCGCCATCGGCGCCCTGTCGAACGCGGACGATCGCCGCTTCATCATCGGCGTGCTGGTGGCGTTCATGCCGGCGGTCATCATCGGCCTCATCGCCGGCAAATACATCAAGGCGGTGCTGTTCGATCCCTGGGTGGTCTGCTTCACGCTGATCGTCGGCGGTGCAGTCCTGCTGTGGGTCGATCAGATCGATCACAAGCCGCGCGAGCATGACGCCACGCGCTATCCGCTGATGATGTATCTGTGGATCGGCGTCGCGCAGTGTCTCGCCATGATTCCCGGCGTGTCGCGCTCGGGCGCGACCATCGTCGCCGCGATGCTGCTCGGCGGCGACAAGCGCTCGGCCGCTGAATTCTCGTTCTTCCTGGCGATCCCGACCATGATCGGCGCCTTCGTCTACGACTTCTACAAGAGCCGCGCCGAGATGACGACCGACCATATCGGCCTCATCGCGATCGGCTTCGTGGTGTCGTTCATCACCGCGATGATCGTGGTGAAGACGTTCCTCGAATACGTTACCCGTCACGGCTTCGTGCTGTTCGCCTGGTGGCGCGTCATCGTCGGCACGCTCGGACTGATCGCGCTGGCGCTGGGGATGTAAGGCGCTGCGTGGCGGGCTGCCCGCCGCGCCTCAGGCGTTCTTGCGCTGGAACTGGCCGGCGGGACGGAAGCGCCAGAGATATTGCGGGGCGATCGCCTCGAGCGAATCGGGCGTGATGCCGAGGCCCTGCAGGGTGCGCCCCTCAGCCGTGGCGGTTTCCGAGACGACGTTGTCGTGGCGCAACAGCTCGACCTGGTCCGGCGTCAGCTTCAGCGCGCCCGGCGCGAATTGCAGGAAGGCGGCCTGGAGTTTCGCCAGCCCGAACGGCAGCGACACCAGAGCGCGCTTGCGGTCGGTGATGTCGAGGATGATCTCGATGATCTCGCGGAAGCTGAGCACCTCCGGCCCGCCGAGCTCGTAAGTGGCCCCTGCCCTCGCCTTGCCATCGACGGCATCCGCGATCGCGGTGGCGACATCGCCGACATAGACCGGCTGCATCCGGGTCTGGCCGCCGCCGATCAGCGGCAGGAATGGCGAGATCCGCGCCAGGCTGGCGAAGCGGTTGGTGAAGTCGTCCTCGGGACCGAACACCACCGAGGGCCGCATGACCGTTGCCGTCGGCAGCGCGGTCAGCACCGCCTTCTCGCCGGCGGCCTTGGCGCGCGCGTAAGCGGAGGCGGACGCTTCGTCGGCGCCGATCGCCGAGACATGCACCAGCTGCGCGCCCGCCCCGGCTGCCGCCTTTGCGACTGTCGCCGCCCCCTCCGCCTGCACCGCGTTGAAGGTCTGGGCGCCACTCTCGGTCAGCACGCCGACCAGGTTGATCACGGCATGCGCGTCGCGCATCGCCGCGTCGACCGAGGCCGGATAACGCAGATTCGCCTGCACGGCGTGGATCTGGCCGACCCGGCCCAAAGGCTGCAGGTGACCGGCCAGCTCGGGGCGGCGCACCGCGACGCGGATGCGGTAATCGCGCTTGGCGAGCGCCCGGACCACGTGGCGGCCGAGAAAGCCCGAACCGCCGAAGACCGTGACGAGGGTGTCGAGATTCGATGCCATGGGAATCGTCCTGGGATGTCCTGCGGAAGGGCGTCATTTGGCGGGCGTAGCGTCCGCCGCTTCGCCGCTGTATAGCGTATCGCCGCGGGACGGGAAACGTGGGGCGTGATTTTCCGCGCATCTCGGAAAAATCGTCACAAAAATCGCATCCGCGGTTTGACAAGCGCGTCCCCGATCCGTACTAACCGCCCCCATGCCCAGGTGGCGGAATTGGTAGACGCGCTGGCTTCAGGTGCCAGTGGCTTAACGGCCGTGAAGGTTCGAGTCCTTTCCTGGGCACCACGCTTCGCTCTTCGAGCTACGCGTGGTGCGGCGAAGCTGGATTTTCGCCGGTCGCGAAGCGGCGTCCGTAGCGCCCTAGGCCCAGCGAGCCCCCTACCCCGATTTAACCTGTCAAACAGCTGTTCTTGTCATTCCGGGGCACCGCGCCAGCGCTGAATCCGGAATCCATGTCGTATCCCGCTCCGTGTCCAATGGATTCCGCGCTCGCGCTGCGCGCGCCCCGGAATGACATCGCGTTTGTCGAAAGATCATCCCGGACATGGACCCTCGTTCTCGCGGCGCAATCTGCGTCCGAGCTTTGCCAAGCTATCCCCCTCAACAGCGAGAGGGCACAGGGAAGGCCGGATGTTTGGCCAACACCCATGGCCCACCTGCAGAAAAAAAGCAGGCGGCAGTCACCACAGGTGGGCCGCAACAACCGGCCTTCCCTGTGCGATGGTTTTAACGCTTATACGCGCTCTTGTGTCTTCCGAATGTGCCAGAATGTGCGAACGGGCGGTTCTCACCAACCGCCCGTCGCTGGATCTGAGCCCGAACGTGCTCAAAGGCCGGAGAGCCTGACGGGGAGCTAGGGACAGATCCGGTGTGTCTTCCTCAACCCGAACAGTTGCATGGGCTTCGAGCCCGGACGAGCAAGGAAGGGAGTGGATGATGGCACAAAACGATCGCGTTGTCGTCGGTATCGATGTGGCCAAGGACAAGGTGGATGCGTGCATCCGCTCGTTGTCACAGCGGCTAACGTTTCCGAGCACCGCAGAGGGGCACCGCAAGCTGGTAGCCTGGCTGCGCAAGCACAAAGCAGCCAAGGCGGTGATGGAGGCGTCCGGCGGCTATGAGCGGAACTGGGCCAAGGTGCTGCGCCAGGCTGACATCGAGGTACGGATTGTCGATCCCAAGCGGGTGCGCAGCTTCGCCCGATCAGCCGGGCGGCTCGCCAAGAACGATGCGATCGACGCGGAGATGATCACCTGGTTCGCCGAGACGTTCGACGAAGCGTCGGGCCAGACCCACGATGCCGCACGCGAGGAACTGGCGGCACTGGTCAAAGCACGCAAAGCTCTCATTGATCTGAGCACCCGCTTGCAAAGCCAGAACGAACATGCCGTGCCGGGAGCGGTTCAGAAAGCCCACGCCCGCGTCTTGAAGGGCTTGGACACTGAGATCACCAAGATCGACCATGCCATCGCCGCCACGATCAAGGCCACACCGGCATTTGCCGAACGCGCCGAGATCATTGAAAGCGTGCCGGGTCTCGCCGAGGTGGCCTCTGCGGTCCTCATTGCGGGCCTTCCGGAGCTCGGGACGGTACGTGAGGAAATCGCTGCCGCATTGTTGGGAGCCGCCCCTTATGACGACGACAGCGGCAAACGGCGTGGTGAGCGCCATATCAAGGGTGGCCGCCGCTGGGTCCGTAACGCCCTCTACATGCCCTGTCTCGGCGCAGCCACCCAGAACAACCCGGTACTCAAGGCCTACTATGAACGGCTGATCGCCAAGGGAAAGCTGAAAAAGGTCGCAGTGATTGCCTGCATGCGCAAGCTGATCGTCATCCTCAACACGATGATTGCACGCGGCGAAAAATGGGACTCCAGCCGCCACGCGGTGCGGTGAGCTGATCGAGCGCCTTACCGCGCTCGGTCCATGACCGAGCGCATGCCAAGCCGACAGACCGGCGAGCGGACGGGGTCAAGGCCTTCAGCCGCCGAAGGCGGTGGCGCGTCTTCGCGCCAGCCTTGAGGCCGGCCGATCGGCGGTCTACTTCAGCACAGTTGCTCCCCGGGGACCGGCTGTCTTGCCCCCGTCGCTCATGATGCTCGTCGAGTTGCATCATGCGCTTGGCGTCAGCACCGGGACGCCAGGACCACACGATTTCACGTCCGTCGACATATCGGTCGTCTTGCGCAAAGCGCGCCCGACATCGCAACGTCCACCGCATCCCGCGCTCAACGTTCGTGACGATCGCGAAGCGCCCCTCTCTCAAGAGCGCGGGACGGCGACTAACATCGTTCTGATTTGCCCGACACGACAAGCCGCACAGCCTGCGACAGAGTGGCACGACGGGCAGTTTGCGGATGGGTGATATGCACGAGCACAACGTGTAGCTCCGTATCGGAGCGGACCCTCGCAGCTTCTCTCGACGACTGATTTCACGTGATCATCAATCCCGCATATGTTGGCTCGAAGTGAGTCCGAGGCAATTCGTGACAGAGAAGGAGCTGCTTTATGTCCTCAAAGAGTTCGGAGGAGATGCGCCTGCTTCGTCGTGGATCGCGCCGTGCGTGATCGCGTAGCGGTGTCGGCGCATGTCAGCGGCGCACAGTCCTGCTCTTGCTCTGTCGCGCCAACAAGAGAAGCCTGGATTTGATCTGTGCGAATAATCCGGTGAGATGAAGCCATAACTGAACGTGCCGGGGCGGCCTGGAAGCGGCATCGAGCCGGAGGTGTCCCCGCCCCGCGCTCGACACTCATGACGATCGCGAAGCGCGCCCCTCTTGGTGAAGCGCGGGACGCGGAGAAGATCGTCCTGATTTGCCCGGCAACACAGGGCGAATACTCTGCGACAGAGTGGCGCGACGGGTGGTTTGCAGATGGCTGGCATGCGGCGGCGACAGCAATTAGTCATTGCCTCGCTCTACGGTCTCACCGCAGCATTCCGTCAGATATCCGACCGACGCCCGCCGCCAATCGAGATCAGCTCCCTGACAAGCGCCCGCCGCCGAACCCGCGATGGATTTCCAGCCGATCATCATGTGAGAGCAACAGCAGTTGTCGTTCGGGCTTTGCGGTCACCAAGGCGTCCCAGCCGAACTCAGGGGCAAACGCGATCGTGTTGGACAGTTGTTCGGCCTCGCTCCGGTCGAACTGATCGACCGCTTCGCTGAGCTCTGTTGCAGGAGTAATGCTACGGGCATTGATTGCGCTCCTTGCCTTCAAAGTGTCGAGTGCAAGCAGAGCAAGATCGCTCTGCGCCCCAAAGCCTGAGCAGGAACCAAAGCGGTCAAGGATGTGGTTCAGGGTGTAGTAGGCCGCGCAGGCAGACTTGGTGTGCTTTGCCTTTTCAACAAAGGCGTCCGGCAAGTGCCCTAGCAAGCGACCTCGGCGGCCTTTGGGTTCCGATTTTTCGTAGCATATCTGGACACGGTTCAAGCTTGTTTCGTGGTATTTTGGATAAGCGTGCCGGGCCACTGCCCCCGCGCCCAGCTTGCCTGTCGATATCTATATGATATATATAGAGAATATTTTTTGACGCGCTTCATGTCGTTTACAAGTACGGGTACTTTGAAAATCAATGAATTTCCTGGTTTTTGTCTATACGGCTGATTGGTGCTGACGTTACTCTTTAACGAAAGTCAGGACTTGATCGCGGATATCCGCAGAATTGCGGATATCTCGACGTGCTGGCGCTGTTCACATTGCGGTGAACCGAACGAGCCTATCTTCCCGATGTTGCGGCGGATACGTGTGACCGTCGAGGCTGAGACAAAAAAGTATAATATAAACAATTATATAAACAATGTGATCGGGAACAATCTTAGTATCCGTACTGCTGGTACCATGCTTAGATGCGGGTTGCATCAGCTGCGAATCCGTGATCTGGTGGCTTCAGCCTTGATCTTCGGAGCTTGCGATGCCGGTTACGGCGGATAAACCAGCGCCCTACGCGCCAGCAGCAGCGATCGTCGATGTCGTCAATCGGCATCGTGAACGTGGGCTGCCTGTGCCCCTCAATGGGGAGGCGCTCGGCCGCATCGGCGTGCCGGACAGTTTGATCTCGCGCGTGCTGTATGCGCTGAATGTGCTTGACCTGATCGACGTAAATGGAGCGCCTTCGCCTGCCTTGGAAGCTCTGCGCCTAGCGCCGGAAGCAGAATTTAAGCCGCGTTTAGAAGAATGGTTGAGGTCAGCCTACGCCGACATCTTCGGCATTGTTGATCCGGCGAAGGATGACGAGACGCGCATCCGCGATGCGTTCCGCAACTATCAGCCCGTTGGACAGCAGTCGCGAATGGTGACGTTGTTCGTAGGTCTCTGTTCGTACGCGGGGATCATCCTGGAAAGGCAGGCAACCTCACGTTCGTCAGGCTCACGTTCGTCTAGTGGCGCCCGTCCATTGAGCGCCCCGACTCGTCCGCGTCCTGTTGCCACGACCTCCCGTGCTGTTGGCGGCGTCTTACGCGGCCTTGTAACGTTGCCTCATCCCAAGAAGGCGCCCACGGTGAACTCGGGTGTCCTTCCGCCACCGCTTGCTGGCTTGCTTGAGAGTTTGCCTGACGCTGCTGACGGGTGGACCAAGGAGGAGCGAACGAAGTTCCTTACGACCTTTGAGGCCGTATTGGACTTCTGCATTCCCGTGGTCAGCAATAAGGCCAAGAACACCGAGGCCGACGCTGATGTTTGAGCGTCGGCCCCAGAGCTTACCCCGTGGTTTGGGGTTGTAGAGCCTTCCGACGTGACCCGAGCCACGGGCGCGTAGGTAAGGTGCAGTAGCTGCCCCTCGATCGTATGGAGGGTGTAAGAATCGGGCGACCGACCAAACTCTGGCAAGGGGGCGGCGGTCGCTCGATGCTTTTGGTATCAACAATTGAGATTCTTGTCCAGATTCCAAACCGTTGCGACCCGTCTTGGGTGCCGCAACAGCAAATCACTGATTGTGCCGTCGGCATGGGATTGCCCCTACTCAGGCGGTCCGCCAGTTCTGGGCCAGCCCGCCAGTTTGCGACCTGTTCGTCATCCAGCCTGACGCTTACGGACGGTCCGTTCCTGCCGATAACCGCGCCTCAAGCCGATCGAGCACGACGTATGGCTCTATTCACAAATCAAACCGCCGCTCGTCGTCATTGCGAGTGAAGCGACCTGTCCGCCCTAGTCTTGAGGGTGACGGGCGAAAGCAATGCAGAATCTTGCCTCGGCAAAAAATTTTGGATCGCTTCGTCGCTCTCGCTCCTCGCGATGACGGATGAACCTTCGTCGTCCCGCGGCACTATCAGCGCCCGAGCTTTGTGACGCTCTCGCCCATGTCGCAGCTAAATTCTCAGAATTGAAGGGGAGCTACGCAGGACTGTCCTGGTCAGTTCACGATCTCCAACGGCAGCTAAGGAGGTGGGGCGCTACCCGGCTCTATGTTCGATTTCTGGGTGCTGTCCTCGTCTTGCTTGTCCACCATTGCCGGATGTTGACCAATGTGGTTGTCTGCCGCGCTTCCGGCCGCTCTGAGCGCTAGTTTCGGCGCCAGCCTCGATTTTGACCAAGGTTTCCCCATGACCGTACGCCTGCACCGTGGCGACCTGCCCGATCTGTCCCGTTATACCACCTCGGTCGCGATCGACACCGAGACCATGGGGCTCAACCCGCATCGCGACCGGCTTTGCGTGGTGCAGCTGTCGAACGGGGACGGCACGGCCGACGTGGTGCAGATTCCGAAGGGGCACACCGATGCACCGAATCTGAAGGCGCTGCTCGGCAATCCCAACGTCACGAAAATCTTCCACTTCGCGCGCTTCGACGTCGCGGTGCTCTATCATACCTTCGGTGTGATGCCGCAGCCGCTTTACTGCACCAAGATCGCCTCGCGCCTGGCGCGCACCTATACCGACCGCCACGGCCTGAAGGACCTGGTGCGCGAGCTGCTTAATGTCGACCTGTCGAAGCAGCAGCAGTCGAGCGACTGGGGCGCTGATAGTTTGACCGAGCCGCAGCTTGCCTACGCGGCCTCCGATGTGCTGCATCTGCATGGCTTGCGGGAGCGTCTCGATGCGATGCTGGCCCGCGAGGGGCGGAGCGTGGTGGCGCAAGCCTGTTTCGAGTTCCTGCCGCACCGCGCCAGGCTGGATCTCCAAGGTTTCGAAGCCGAGGATATCTTTGCCCATTCCTGAGGCGGTCGATTCTTAAATTCTCGTAACCAATTGAGCCCTGACGGCCACAGATCGGCCGCCGGTTCCGGCTGCAATGTCCGCCGTCTCCGTGGTAGAATGCGCACGGAACCTCCCGCATTGGAGCCACGGTGAACTCCGTCCACAACCCCGTCTACGATCCCGGACTGGAAGCGCGCTTCGCCGTGGCCTCGCGGCACAGCCGCATGGTCCGCGTGTTGCGCATCGCGGTGCCGGTGGCCGTGGCCTTGGCGATGGCGGCGGTTCTCGGAGTCTCGATCTTCAATCCATTCCGCGTCCTGATGCCGAGCCTGCCGCTCGATTCCGGCAATCTCGTCGTCTCCGGCAGCAAGATCACCATGGAGACGCCGCATCTCACCGGCTTCACGCCGGACCAGCGGCCCTACGATCTCGTCGCCCACAGCGCCGTGCAGGACCTCACCGATCCCGATCATGTCCAGCTCAACATCCTGCGCGCCAAGGTGCTGATGGAAGACCAGTCCACGGTGACGCTGAAGGCGCGCACCGGCATCTTCGATACCAAGCAGCAGCTCCTGGACCTGTACAAGGATGTCGTCATGACGACATCGACCGGCTACGAGGCGCATTTGAGCGAGGCGCATGCCGACATGGGCAAGGGCACCGTGAGCTCGGACCAGCACGTCGACGTCAAGCTGACCAATGGCACGCTGACTGCGGATCGCCTGCGAATCACCGACAATGGCGATGTCGTGCGATTCGAGGGCAATGTGGTCATGCATCTGGAAAATCTGGACGGCGGCAATGCCGGGCCGAGTGCCCAGCCCGCCGAGCGCGCGGCCGATGCGACGCCCACGCAGCGGACGCGGCCCGTCAAGTCAACGAATGCAAAGTGAATTCATGATTGATCTTATCAGGCCAAGTCGCGTCAGGCTCGGTCGCGCGGGCTTTGCCCTTGCGCGATTCATGGCGGTTGCGGCGCTGCTCGCAGGCGCCAGCGGCGGTGCGTTCGCGCAGAGCGCAACGACGGGCGTGCCCAACGCGCTGCAGGGCTTCTCGCAGAATCGCGATCAGCCGATCCAGATCGAGGCGGCCTCGCTCGAGATGCGCGACAAGGTGAAAGAGGCGACCTTCTCCGGCAATGTGAAGGTGGTGCAGGGCGACACCACGATGACGTCGAAGACGCTGGTGGTGTTCTACGAGGGCGGTTCGAACTCGCCTGGCAATGCCGGCGCCAAGCCGGCGAAGGGTCCGTCGATGCAGGCTGCGACGCCTGGGCCAGGTGGCGCCTCGTCGATCAAGCGGCTGGAGGCGCGCGGCAACGTCGTCGTGACCCAGAAGGACCAGGTCGTCACCGGCGAGACCGCCATCTTCGATCCCAAGAGCAACCAGATCACGATGCAAGGCGGCGTGGTGCTGACCCAGTGCAAGAACGTCATGCGCGGCGACCGGCTGACCGTGGACATGACCACCGGGGTCTCCAGGGTCGAATCCGACAGCGGCCGAGGCGTGCAGGTCTTGCTGCCGCAGGCCTCGGGAGGCGGCAGCGGGCAGGGCTGCGGCTCGTCCGGGCCGACCATCGGATCGCCGTTGTCGTTGGGCGCAAATAGGCCCAAATGACAGGAGAGTGACCCGAGAGTTTGGCTTGGGTTACTCTTGGGTTAACTGGCGGCAGTTGAATGCCGCCGCGCCCGCCTCTATTTACGAATGCGGCCGTTGCCGTCGCAATGAACTCGCCACAACGTCTTGGTGAAGTCCATGGCTGCGGAGCCCATATGAGGGCAGGGCGGTGGCTTGCGGCGATGTGCAGGTGCTGTTCCGGGAGATGTTGGCGAGCCCCGAGGTCGAAGGCGTCCGCTGGGCAGGGTAAATCGTTCGTTCGGACTGGGCGACCGAATCAGGCTGAGCGGGTGGTGAGACACCTTCGAGGGAGTTGAGCAAAGCGGGGAATGGTGGATCTACGCGACATGTTCCGTCGGCAGCCCGCAAAGCGCGGCCAGCGAGGTTTCGTGCGCCCGCGTGAGGACATCACCGCGCTCGACGATCCGTTGGCGGCGCTCGCGGAGACCGTGAACGAGCGGCCCGGGCCGCGGATCAACCCGCGCTCGCCGCAGAACACCGAGACCCTGGCGCGCAGCAACCGCCCGGCCGCGAAAGCGAATAAGGCTGCAGGCAAGTCAGCAAAAGCCGGTGGCGGGCCGCAGCTGTTGCGGCGGCCGGGCTTTCTTGCGGTTCACTCGATCGAGAAGAGCTTCGGCAGCCGCCAGGTGGTGCGCGGCGTCAGCATCTATGTCCGGCGTGGCGAGGCGGTGGGCCTGCTGGGGCCGAACGGCGCCGGCAAGACCACCGTATTCTACATGATCACCGGCCTGATCAAGGCGGATCGCGGCGCCATCGAGCTCGACGGCCACGATGTCACCCGCCTGCCGATGTATCAGCGCGCGCGACTCGGCATCGGCTATCTGCCGCAGGAAGCTTCGATCTTCCGCGGCCTCACGGTCGAGCAGAACATCCGCGCGGTGCTGGAAGTGGTCGAGCCGTCGCGCAAGAAGCGCGAGCGCGAACTCGACGCGCTGCTCGAAGAATTCACCATCACGCGGCTGCGCAAGTCGCCGTCGATCGCGCTGTCCGGCGGCGAGCGCCGCCGCGTCGAGATCGCGCGTGCGCTTGCCACGCGGCCGAACTACATGCTGCTCGACGAGCCGTTCGCCGGCATCGACCCGATCGCGGTCGGCGACATCCAGCAGCTCGTGCGCCACCTCACCAATCGCGGCATCGGCGTTCTGATCACCGACCATAACGTTCGCGAGACGCTGGGCCTGACCGACCGCGCCTATATCGTCTACGCCGGACAGATCCTGACCGAAGGCAGCCCGGAGGAGATCGTCGCCGATCCCGACGTGCGCAGGCTTTATCTCGGCGAGGAATTCCGCCTGTAGTGTCATGAATGTTTTGTCGGCTTTGTCGTCCATGCGACATGCGCGACGACTCTGCCGCAGGCTTGAGCGTCAGAACGAATTGTCGTTCCGGCGTATGACGCGACCTCGGTGCGCTGCCTTGCGCGCGTCGCGATCCGCGGGGGATGCATCAAGAAAACGATAACGGCCAATTGCCCCGCCAAATAACAAGCTGCGGCCAAGAGCGGCCAAGAATCCTGGCCGGAGGCCGGAACAACGGCGGAAATGTCGGCGATTGCGGTCGCGCCTGGCGGGGAGAAAAGGCGGCAGCTGCCTGAGCCGGTAACGGCCTAGTGCGTGCGCGCCATAGTTCGTTTTTCTTATTCGTCAAGCCGTGTACATCCGGCGCAGAGTAGGATAAGCAAGAATTGGACCACTGTTAGGGAATGTTCTTGCCTCCATGGCGCTGACGCAGAGATTGGAATTCCGCCAGTCGCAATCGCTGGTGATGACGCCGCAGCTGATGCAGGCGATCAAGCTGCTGCAGCTGTCAAATCTGGACCTCGCAACGTTCGTCGAAGACGAGCTGGAACGCAATCCGCTGCTGGAGCGCGCGGCCGACGGGCCCGAGGCGCCGGTCGCGGGCGAGCACACGGCGGAGCGCGCCGAGTTCTCCGATGCCGAGGGCGGCAACGACGATTTTGCCGAGGCGAGCGGCAGTGGCGAAAGCTTCGAGCCGGCCCAGGAAGACTGGATGAACCGCGATCTCGGCAGCCGTGCCGAGATCGAGCAGACGCTCGACACCGGCCTCGACAACGTCTTCTCCGAAGAGCCGGCGGAAGCGGCCGCACGCAACGCGCAGGACGCACCGCCCACCACCTACACCGAATGGGGCGGCGGGGCCTCGAGCGACGAGGACTATAATCTCGAGGCCTTCGTCGCCGCCGAGACCACGCTTTCAGATCACCTCGCCGAGCAGGCCGCGGTTGCCTTCACCGCACCGGCCGACCGCATGATCGGCCAGTACCTGATCGATCTCGTCGACGAGGCCGGCTATCTGCCGGTCGACCTGGGCCAGGCCGCCGAGCGGCTCGGCGCCGAGCAGGCCGATGTCGAGGCGGTGCTCGGGGTCCTGCAGACATTCGATCCGCCCGGCATCTGCGCGCGGAACCTGAGCGAGTGCCTGGCGGCCCAGCTGCGCGAACTCGACCGCTACGATCCGGCGATGCAGGCGTTGATCGAGCATCTCGACCTGTTGGCCAAGCGCGATTTCGCCGCGCTTCGCAAGCTGTGCGGCGTCGACGACGAGGATCTCGTCGACATGATCGGGGAAATCAAAAGGCTCGATCCGAAGCCGGGGCTGAAGTTCGGCACCACGCGCACCCAGACCATGGTGCCCGACGTCTATGTGCGGCCGGGGCCCGACGGCGGCTGGCTGGTCGAGCTCAACAGCGACACGCTGCCGCGCGTGCTCGTGAATCAGGTCTATTATACCGAGCTGTCGAAGAAGATCGGCAAGGACGGCGACAAGTCCTACTTCACCGACTGTCTGCAGAACGCGACGTGGCTGGTGCGTGCGCTGGATCAGCGGGCGCGCACGATCCTGAAAGTGGCGACCGAGATCGTGCGCCAGCAGGACGGCTTCTTCACCCACGGCGTGGCGCATCTGCGGCCCTTGAATCTGAAGGCCGTTGCGGATGCCATTCAGATGCACGAATCGACCGTGTCGCGCGTCACCGCCAACAAATACATGGCGACCAATCGCGGCACGTTCGAGCTCAAATATTTCTTCACTGCGTCGATCGCCTCGGCCGATGGCGGCGAAGCGCATTCCGCGGAAGCCGTCCGCCACCACATCAAGCAGCTGATCGATGCGGAGGAGCCTTCCGCGATTCTCTCCGACGACACCATCGTCGAGAAGCTGCGCGCGGCCGGCATCGACATCGCGCGTCGCACGGTCGCGAAATACCGCGAAGCGATGCGGATACCTTCTTCGGTGCAGCGGCGTCGCGACAAGCAGAGCATGCTCGCGCATGCGCTGTCGAGTTCGCATGCGCCCGATCGTTCCCGGGACACCGCTTCCGCCTGATCGCGCCTGGTTGCGTCCATCGATCGCGCTGGCGCGGATTGCGCCTTGCCCAAATCGGGCTAGTCTTGGCCTCGGTTGACATGAATCGAGGCAGCATATGACCTTACGGATCTCCGGCAAAAGCATCAGCGTCGGCGAGGCGCTGCGTGGGCGCGTCAGCGAACGGACGGCGGAGGTGCTGAGCAAATATTTCGACGGCAACTACTCCGGTCACATCACGCTGTCGAAGGACGGCTTCGGCTTCAAGACCGACTGCGCGCTGCATCTGGATTCCGGAATCACGTTGGAGGCGGAGGGCAACGCGCCGGACGCCTATGCCAGCGCCGACCAGGCTCTGCTGATGATCGAAAAGCGGCTACGCCGCTACAAGAGCCGGCTCAAGGATCGTTCGGCGCGCAAGACGCATGCCGCCAATACGGCGCTTGCCGGCCTCGAGGCGCCGACGGTGGACGCGCCCAGCTACGTCATCGAGGCTCCGGGGGAGGGCGACGAGGAGCTCTCCGGCTACAATCCCGTCATCATCGCCGAGGCCACGACCGCGCTGAAGCGGCTGTCGGTCTCCGAGGCGGTCCTGGAGCTCGACCTGACCGGAGCCTCCTGCCTCGTGTTCCAGCATGGCTCCAGCGGCCGCATCAACGTGATCTATCGCCGTGCCGACGGCAATATCGGCTGGGTGGATCCCCCCGCCACGTCTTGAAGCCGGCCGCCGGGACGCAGCGGATTCGGCCGTGGAACGCGGCAATTGACCGCCTTTTGGACGCCGTTCAACGATCTTAAGGATAGGCCGCCGGAACATGCTTGCGGGAGTTGGCACGGCCGTTGCGTTGGGGTAGAAGCCCCTCGCATCCGACCCGGGCGAGCCCCCGCCCGCGTCGTTCGTCGGCTCCTTGACGCCGCTCGGTCCCGACCTATTTTCGCCCCTGACGGTTCATTCACCTCGGAACGCCCTATGCCGATTACCGATCTGGTCGCACCCGAGGCGATTCTCCCGGCATTGAAGGTCAATAGTAAAAAGCAGGCGCTGCAGGAGCTGGCCGCCCGCGCCGCAGCGCTGACCGGGCAGAACGAACGCGCCATCTTCGAGGTCCTGCTGCAGCGGGAAAAGCTCGGCACCACGGCGGTCGGCTATGGCGTGGCCATCCCGCATGGCAAGCTGCCGAAGCTGGAAAAGCTGTTCGGCCTGTTCGCCCGCCTGGAACGGCCGATCGATTTCGAGGCGATGGACGGCCAGCCCGTCGACCTGATTTTCCTGCTCTTGGCGCCGGAAGGGGCGGGCGCCGATCACCTGAAGGCGCTGGCGCGCATCGCCCGGCTGCTCCGCGATCAGGACGTCGCCAAGAAGCTGCGGGCCTCCCGTGATGCCCAGGCGATTTATTCCGTGCTGGCGCTGCCGCCCGCCTCCGCGGCGTGATGCCGCGCCGTCCTCCAGCGAATTCGTGCGCACTTCGGCTTGAAGAACGCTAGCCACTAGTCCCCCTGCCAGTTCTGGCGCCCTTGCGAGCAGCACCCAGCCTCTGCCGCGGGCCGGCCCGGGCGCGGCAGGGCGAACGTCGTGAGGCGCTTGGCAAGCCTGCGCGCGGCGCCGTAGCCCTTTGCACGCGCCAGCGTGTCCGCAGGAGTCGGATCGTAGCCGAACTCGACGACCAGTTCCTGGAACGCCTCGTCGCGGAGCAGATCGAGATGCTGCGGCATCATCCGATCCTTGTAGACACCGACCTTCTTGGGCCGTCCCGACGACGTCAGGCCGCGCCCCAGGACCTTGAGGTCCGATGGCGCTTTGCGCGGAAGCCCGAGATAGTCGCAGATGCGGTGAAGGACGGGAAACGACGATGTCGTCGTTGCATCGTCAGCGGCGAGTTCGGAATAGAGATCTTCGAACCTCACGGTCAGACAGGCCGGCGAGTCGAGCCAGCTCATGAAATTCCTGATCCCGGATCGGGGAAGCGAGAGGATTGTCGAGGTGATCCGCGACGCATCGTCGGGGTGGGCTGCCGATCCGGCTGCCCGCAGATAGGCGTTCCACTTCCGCATCCGCGGGTAGGCCGCCGAATGGTAGACGAAGTCGACCCAGCTCATGACGATGTCGCGCGGGTCGCGCACGATGAACAGCATCTTGTGCTCGGGTCTGCCGAGCAGATATTGCTCGAGATGCGGACAGTACTCGGTATGCGAGGCGCAGAAGTAGCCGGGAGTGAGTGCGGAGGCCCAGAGCGGCGCCGTAATCGCGCGTCCGTAATCGAATGACCCGTCCGGGTTCACTTTGCTGATCGATGATGTGTAGGTGTGGTAGCCGACGTCGACGTGGCCGCCCAGCGCTCTCACGAGCTCGACCAGGAGGTAGGTCCCCGCCTTGGGTACGCTGTTGCAGATCACGTAGTACGGGCTCGATCCCGGCGCAGGAACGTCCGCGAACACGTGACGGTTCGGCACGGTCCCGAGCGCCAGCTCTCGAAACAGCCCAAGGCTCGACCCAAGGCTCGACGCATGCATCTGCAGTCCCTACACACGATCGTCGTGTTTTTCGATCCCGAAGCACGAGATTGCCGCGACATGACGCGAGCATCGAAAGGCGCGAACATCGGAATCGGAGCACTAGCGGCTGCCGCCGCAGGGACAAACTTAAGGATTGGACAGCTCGGCCCTGAACGGGCTTGATTTATGTCTCGGCGTGAAATTCGGCGCCGCGGAAATGGCCAGAAACAAAATTCTTGAATTATCCGTCTCGTCGATCGGGCTCGGATCGGTTTGCCCGAGCCGTTCGTCATCGCGAGCGTCGGCAGCGTGACGCTGCGCCGGCATCACGACAGAGCTCGTGCGAGATAGCGGACCGTCTTGGCGCCGCCGTGAATGCTGGCCGAGCCGACTTCTGAAAAGTCAAGCGCGGCATGAAACGCGTCGGACTGCGGATTGGGCGGGTCGAGATTGACCTCGCAGACGACGCGATCGTGGCCCGCCTCCGACGCCTTCCGGATCAATGCCTCGTAGAGCCGGCGCGCCAGACCGCGCCCTCGCGCCATGGGCGCGACCACGATGCGATCGACATAGACGAAGCGCGGAAAGCGGTCGTGAAACCATTGGAAGTTCGGATTGTCATAGGAGGCGCGCTCGTCGAGCGCGATCAGGAGCGCGTCGGCATCGCCGATCCGCCAGGCGGCATAGGCCTGCACGACAAGATGCGCGAGCCGCCCGGAGTCCAGCCAGGATAATTCCGTGGCATGCGCGTTGTTCAGCGCCAGCAGCGCCGCGCCGAGCGGCGAGCCGGGCGTCAGCTCCGCGGATGTCATGGATCTCAGGAGCGCGTCCGTCATTAAGCAACAAACATCGGGCCAAAAAAATACGCGGACCTGTCGAGGCGACAGATCCGCGCATGTGTATCACGGCTCCATCGACCGCCACGCGAGGGGCGGCGAGAAATTCGTCAGTGCACGCTCACGGCCTGGAGTTCGTGGCTCCACGCATTCGCAATCGCGGCTTCGCGGCTGTCGGTCAGCATGATCGGCGTGCCGTCGGCGGCATGCAATGCGAACAGCTTCAGGCCTGGCGCGATCTGCGGCGCCTGCGGAAACAGCCCGGGCACATCCTCGGACCGGATCTGCTTCACATAGGCGATATGACCTTCGCCCAAACTGGCCAGCGACTCCAGCGAGACGCCGGATTGAGACGCAACATTACCCTCGTTCATGGTCTCGACTCCTCATCGTAGTCTCAAGCGGTCGAGTCCGCTACTCGTTCCATACCAACTATTATTCGTGTTCATTGATAGCGATTGTCTTAACGATCCGCTCCGGCTCGGGCCGGGCCAGATCGATCGACAACAGCCCGTTCTTCAGATCCGCACCCAGCACGTGCATCCCCTCCGCCAGCACGAAAGTGCGCTGGAAGTGGCGCGCGGCAATGCCGCGATGGATGTATTGCCGGGTCTTGTCGTCCTGCTGCCGCCCGCGGATGACGAGCTGGTTTTCCTCAATGGTGACATCGAGTTGGTCGCGGGTAAAACCCGCCACCGCCAGCGTGATCCTCAAGCGTTCTGGCTGGCCATTGGTGCGTTCGAACCGCTCGATATTATAGGGCGGATAACCGTCGGCACCTTTGACGACGCGGTCGAGCACACGCTCGATCTCGTCGAAGCCCAGCAGGAACGGGCTGGAGAGCGAAGGAACACGAGACATAGTTTACAAAGTCCTCTCGAAGCGACTTTGACGTTTCAGGGCCCTATCGGCACCCCTTGGCAAGCAATATGGGCATGACGCCCGCGCGGTTCAAGCGCCGGGCGACCCTAAACCACCTGTATCTCGAACGGGTTAAAGCACGATCCGGCGGCGGCCGTCGGCCGAGAACAGATGCAGCTGCTCGCGCGGCGCCACCGCGCGAATTTCGGTGCCGATCCCAGGCGCCGCGGTCCCCGGCACCCGTACGATGATGTCGTTGGCGGTCGCCGCCAAAGTGAGGGCGCTGTCCGGATCGATCGGGCCCTGCCGGCGGGCGCCATAGACGAAGGTCTCCGCCCCGACATGCTCGATCGCCTCGACGGTGAGGTCGAGGGCGACGCCGCCGCCGGCGGGCGTTCCCGCGGCGAGCTCGAAATGCTCTGGGCGGATGCCGAGGATGCCGGCCTCGCCCGCGAGCAGGCCGGCGGCTGCGAGCTGGGATTTCAAGCCATCGTCCAGCGTGATCAGGTTCATCGGCGGCGCGCCGATGAAGGTGGCGACGAAGGTGGTCGCCGGGTGGCTGTAGATCTCGAGCGGGCTGCCGATCTGCTCGACGCGCCCGGCATTCATCACGACCAGGATGTCGGCCAGCGTCATGGCCTCGAGCTGATCATGGGTGACGTAGATCGCCGTGGTGTTGAGCCGGCGTTGCAGCTTGCGGATCTCCACCCGCATCGCGATCCGCAGCTTGGCGTCGAGGTTCGAGAGCGGCTCGTCGAACAGGAACACTTTCGGCTGGCGCACGATGGCCCGGCCCATCGCCACGCGCTGTCGCTGGCCGCCGGACAACTGCCCCGGCCTGCGATCGAGCAGCGCGCCGAGTTCGAGGATGCGCGCGGCTTCCTGGACGCGGGCATCGATGTCCTTCGCCGGTGTGCCACGATTGCGCAGGCCGTAAGCCATGTTGTTGTACACGCTCATATGCGGATAGAGCGCGTAGTTCTGGAACACCATCGCGATGTCGCGTTCGGCCGGCTCGACCTGATTGACGATCTGGCCGCCGATGTCGATCTCGCCGGACGTCACGGTCTCCAGCCCCGCCACCATGCGCAGCAGCGTGGACTTGCCGCAGCCGGAGGGGCCGACCAGCACGCAGAACGCGCCATCGCCGATCTCGAAATCGATGCCTTTGATGGCCTCGAAGCCATTCGGATAGGCCTTGCGGATATTGCGGAGAACGACGTTAGCCATGGTTATGCCCGGCGAGTAGCGAATAGGGAGTAGCGAACAGGTGAATTGGATTAGAGAGTCGGGCAAAAGCGAGCGGCTTGGCGAGAGCCCCAATTCGCCATTCGCTACTCGCCATTCGCCTCCTCACTTTTCCGTCTCGATCAGACCCTTCACGAACAGGCGCTGCATCAAGACCACGACGGCGACCGGCGGCAGCATGGCGAGCACGGCGGTCGCCATCGCCACCGACCATTCGGTCAGCGCATCGTGCACGTCGATGATCTTCTTGATGCCGATCACGATCGTCTGCATGTCGTCGCGGGTGGTGATCAGCAGCGGCCAGAGATACTGATTCCAGCCGTAGATGAACAGGATCACGAATAGCGCCGCGATGTTGGTGACCGAGAGCGGCAGCAGCGTATCGAAGAAGAAACGAACAGGTCCGGCACCGTCCATCTTGGAGGCTTCGACCAGCTCCTTCGGCACCGTCATGAAGAACTGCCGGAACAAGAGCGTCGCGGTGGCCGAGGCGACCAGCGGCAGGATCAGCCCGGAATACGAATCCAGCATGTGCAGGTCGGTGGTGATCTTGTAGGTCGGAAAGATGCGCACCTCGACCGGCAGCATCAAGGTGACGAAGATGGTCCAGAACATCGCCATCCGGAACGGAAACGAGAAGAACACGATCGCATAGGCCGAGATGATCGAGATCGCGATCTTGCCCCCCGCAATCCCGAGCGCCATGATCAGGCTCGACAGCATCATGCTGCCGACCGGCTCGTGCGTGGTGCGGCCGCTGCCGGATACGATGGTCTTCCAATAGGTCTCCAGCCCGTGTCCGCCAGGCCAGAGCGTCATCTGGCCGTTGGCGATCACCGCATTGTCGTGCGTCGACGCGATGATGGCGAGGTAGACCGGGAAGGCAACAATGGCGACGCCGGTCAACAGCACCAGGTGCGGAAGCAGATTCCCAAAGCGGCGATGCTCGACCATGATTTAATAGTGAACCTTCTTCTCGACGTAGCGGAATTGGAAGGCGGTCAACACGATCACGATGGCCATCAGGATCACGGACTGGGCTGCCGAGCTGCCGAGATCGGTGCCGGCCTTGCCGTCCAGGAACACCTTGTAGACCAAGGTCTGGGTCGCTCCGTTCGGGCCGCCTTCGGTCGCGGTATCGATGATGCCGAGGGTGTCGAAAAAAGCGTAGGTCGTATTGACGATGATCAGGAAGAAGGTGGTCGGCGACAGCAGTGGAAACACGATGGTCCAGAACCGCCGGAACGGTCGGGCGCCGTCGATCGCAGCCGCCTCGATCACGCTCTTTGGAATGGACTGCAGCCCGGCGAGGAAGAACAGGAAGTTGTAGCTGATCTGGTGCCACACGGCGCCGATCACGATCAGGGTCATGGCCTGCGGGCCGTTCAGCACCGGATTCCAATCGATCCCCGACCGCTGCAGCAGGCGGGCAATCATGCCGAGGCCCGGCTGGAACATGAAGATGAACAGGGTGCTCGCCACGGCCGGCGCGACCGCATAGGGGATGATCAGGAACGTGCGGTAGATCTGCAGCCCCGCGAGTTCGCGGTTGGCCATCACGGCGAGCAGCAGGCCGATGCTCAGCGAAAAAAACGCGACCAGGGCTGAAAACATCAAGGTGACGCCGATCGAGTTGTAATACTCCGGCATCTTCAAGATCGACAGATAGTTCTCGAACCAGACGAACTCGGTGGACAGCCCGAACGCGTCCTGGACCAGGAACGACTGCCAGAGAGCCTGCGCCGCGGGCCAATAGAAGAAGATCAGCGAAATCGCGAGCTGCGGCAGGACCAGCAGAATGGGGAGTGCTTTTCCCGAGAAGATCGCGCGGTTTTCCATGATCCCTATCTATGGCCGGTGGGTACCGGCTCATCCCCAGCTACGGAAAGTGCGGCCTTCGCAGCCTGAGAGCTGCGCAAAGACGTTTAGCGCGAATGAGGAGCCGCGGCGAGCCGGGGACTTAGGAGCCCGAGCCGCCGCGGCGTTGGCTATGACTATTTCGTTGCGGTGCGTTCGAACTGCCGCAGCATCTGGTTGCCGCGGGAGACGGCGGTATCGAGCGCGTCCTTGGCGGACTTCTTGCCGGCAAGCGCCGCCTCGATTTCCTCCGACCAGACGTCTCGCATCTGCACCATGCCGCCGAAGCGCAGGCCGCGCGAATTCTCGGTCGGCGCCTTGTTGGTCAGCTCCTTGAGCGGCACTTCCAGGATCGGATTCTTCTCATAGAAGCCGGAGACCTTGGTCTTCTCATATGCCGCCTTGGTGATCGGCAGATAGCCGGAGACCTGGTGCAGGTTGGCCTGACGGTCGGTGTCGGACAGGAAGGTGAAGAACTTGGCGATGCCCTTGTACTCTTCCTTCGACTTGCCGCCCATCACCCACAGCGAAGCGCCGCCGATGATCGAGTTCTGCGGTGCGCCCTTCGCTTCCGGGAAATACGGCATCGCGACCGCCGTGTAGTTGAACTTGGCGTTCGCCTTCACGTTCGGATAGAACGCCGACGACGTCATGAACATCGCGCATTCGCCCGAGGTGAAGCGGCCTTCGCCGGTGTTGGTGCGACCGGAATAGTCGAAGCTCTTGTCCTTCTGCAGCTCGACCAGGTTCTCGAGCAGCTTGGTTTCCAGCGGCGAGTTGAACTCGAGCACGGTGTCGAAGCCGTCAAGCCCGTTGGCCTTGGTGCCGATCGGCAGGTTGTGCCAGGCGTTGAACTGTTCGATCAGCGCCCAAGTCACCCAGCCCGTGGAGAAACCGCAGGTCGGATTGCCGGCTGCATGCAGCTTCTTGGCGTCTTCGAAGACGTCCGGCCAAGTCTTCGGAGGAGCATCGATGCCGGCCTTCTTCAATGCGTCGAGATTGACCCACATCACCATGCTCGACGAGTTGAAGGGGAACGACAGCATGTCCCCCTTCGAGGTCGAATAATAACCGGTGATCGCCGGCAGATAGGAATTCGGGTCGAACGGTTCGCCCTCCTCCTTCATCAGTTCGGACACCGGCTTGATGGCGCCCTTGGCAGCCATCATGGTCGCGGTGCCGACCTCGAATACCTGCATGATGCCCGGCGCGTTGCCGGCGCGGAACGCGGCGATGCCGGCGTTCAGCGTGTCGGCGTAGCTGCCCTTGAAGCTCGGAACGATCTTGTAGTCGCTCTGCGAGGCGTTGAAGTCGCTGGCGAGCTTGTTCACGACGTCATTGTTCGGGCCGGTCATGGCGTGCCACCACTGGATCTCGGTCACCGCATGCGCGGGCGAGGCGGCGGCAAAGGCCATCATGGCCAGGACCGAAGTCGCGGCGCTAAATTGTCGAACTGACATCAAAAGTACCTCCCATGGGGCGTCATCAACGTTCGTGGCCGTTAGCAGCGGCGGATGACGGTTCAATGAAAGATGTATAGACGGCCGCAGTTGCTGGGGAAAGCACGCCCCACCGCGCCGGTAAAGCGCGCGAACTCCCCCTACATTTGTTGCGGCCGCCCGCCCACGTGGAGCTGAACCGGCGGCTCGCGTTCAGCGCTTGCGTTCGATGCAGACAGCGCCGCTGTCGACCAGGGCCTTGATGGCTTCGTCCGAATAGCCGAACTCGCCCAGCACCTCGCCTGCGTGCTGGCTGAACTTCGGCGGGGTCGAGCGCAGGCTCGGCTTGGTGCGGCCGAGCCGGATCGGTGAGGCAACACCCTTGTACCAGTCCTTCTCGATGACATCGCCGCGATGCAGCGTATGTGCGTTGGTCAGGGCCTGGTCGATCTTCTGCACCGGACCTGCCGGCAGGCCGGCTCCGAGCAGCCGGTCGCAGAGAGGTTCGGCCTCGAACTGGCTGAAGACCGCGGCGAGTTCTGTCCGTAGCGCCGCGCGGTTTGCGACGCGGTCGCGGTTGCGGGCAAAGCGTGGATCGGTGCCGAGCTCCGGCCGGCCGATCTCCTTGCAGAGCTTACGGAACGTGCCGTCATTGCCGACGCCGATGAAGATGTCGTCGGTCTTGGTCGGGAAGATCGCGTAAGGCACGAGGTTCGGATGTTCGTTGCCCGTCAGTGATGGCGGCTTGCCGTGCATGAAGTAGTTCGCCGTATGCGGATGCATGATGGCGAGTCCGGTCTCGTACAGCGTGACTTCGAGGAATTGCCCGAGGCCGGAGCGGTGCCGCTCCGACAGCGCCATCAGGATGCCGATCGCGGCATAGAGCCCGGTGGTGATGTCGACCAGCGGCACGCCGATCCGCATCGGCCCGCTTTCGGGCGAGCCGGTCGCTGCGATCATGCCGGTCATGGCCTGGATGATCGCGTCGTAGCCGGGATTGCCGCCGCGGGGGCCATCGGCACCGAAGCCGCAGATCCGGCAATGCACCAGCTGGGGGAATTTCTCGCGCAGGGCATCGCTGCCGATGCCCCATTTTTCCAGCGTGCCCGGCTTGAAGTTTTCGATCAGCACGTCGGCCGTTTCGAGCATCTTCATCAGCACCGCGCGGCCGCCTTCGGCGGCGAGGTCGAGGCCGATCGAGCGCTTGTTGCGGTTGATGCCGACGAAATAGGCCGCGTCCTCGTCATGGAAGGGCGGGCCCCAGTCGCGCACCTCGTCGCCGGCGGGCGGTTCGACCTTGATCACGTCGGCGCCGTGGTCGGCGAGGATCTGGGTGCAATAGGGTCCGCCGAGCACGCGCGTGAGATCGATCACGCGCAGGCCGGTCATCGCGCCGGGGACGAATTGTGGGGTCATCGAGGGATTCGCGAGGTTGGTGTCAACTCGCGGTCATAAAGCACTGGCGGCGCACCGGCGCAAATCCGAGGGCGCACCGTGCCCATGCACAAAAGGGGCAGGAGACTGCGACCTGCGATCTCCTGCCGTGTCGTGGAATCGCGCCGGTCAGACGACGCTCAGCTTGACGTCGACATTGCCGCGGGTGGCGTTGGAGTAGGGACATACCTGGTGCGCCTTCTCGACCAAGGCTTCTGCGTCGGCCTTGGCGAGGCCGGGGAGCGAGACCGCAAGCTCGACCGTGATGCCGAAGCCGCCCTCCGAACGCGGTCCGATGCCGACCGTGGAGGTGACCGAGGTGTCGGCCGGCACCTTGGGGCCGCCCTGCGAGGCCACGAACTTCATCGCGCCGATGAAGCAGGCCGCATAGCCGGCGGCGAACAGCTGCTCGGGATTGTTGCCGGCACCGCCGGCGCCACCGAGTTCCTTCGGGGTGGCCAGCTTGACGCTCAGCGAGCCGTCGAGGGTCTGTGCTTCACCGTCGCGGCCGCCGGTGGCCTTGGCGCTGGTCTTGTAGAGCACGTTCACGGACATGGTCGGGTCTCCCGTCATGAATTTCGATGGACACAATATTGCATACAATTATATTGTGCACAATATAATTGGTCGATAGAAATTTCGTGATCGTAGCGCGGGTCGTTGATCGGCATGCCCGGCCGACCCAAGATGGGGTCACGATCCGAGCTTCCGAGGTCACCATGCCCAGAAAGGCCGCGGCCGACGCGCCGCTTCTGCTCGCCAACCAGCTTTGTTTCGCCGTGTATTCGACGGCGCATGCGTTCAACCGCGTCTATAAGCCCCTGCTCGACCGGCTCGGCCTCACCTATCCGCAATATCTGGTGATGCTGGTGCTGTGGGAACGGGATGGCCTGGCGGTCAAGGAGATCGGTGAGCGGCTGTTCCTGGACTCCGGCACCTTGACGCCGCTCCTGAAGCGACTGGAGACGGCTCACCTCGTCAAGCGGACGCGTTCGGTAGCGGACGAGCGGCAGGTCCTGGTGGCGCTGACCGCGCAGGGCGCGGCGCTGCGCGAGAAGGCCAGGGCGATCATCCCGCCGGCGATTCTCGACGCGACGGGATGCTCGGTTGCGGAACTGGCGACATTGCAGAAGAGCCTGATTGCGCTGCGCGAGCGACTCGATGCGGTGGCGGGGGAAGGCTAGGGACCCGTCCAGCCTACAAGTGCTTCTTCGCAAAAGCGCGGCCAGAGCCCGACTTGAGATATCTCTCGAACGCGAACGCGAGCTTCTCGTCGCTGAATGCAACATAAGTTCTAACACGCCGCGGCCTATACTTGGACGTATGCGGGACCGCGCCTGCGTTGTGCCTGATCAGACGCTCCGGCACGTCGTCGGTGATCCCGGCATAGAAGTGCACGCCGTCCAGACTTTCAAGGATATAGACATATTTCATGAGAAGGCCCGGCGCTCAGTCGTATCACTACGATAGCGCGGACAACGTGCCGTTAGCCAAGTCTCATTATCGACAGTCCGCCTTCGCTCTCTGAGCTTCGGCGGGACAGCCTTCGCTGGCTTCGCTACGATAGGGGCGGAGTGTGGCTTGCCCTGCCGAAGCTCGCGAAGCGAGCGAAGGCTGGTGGAGCCAGGCGGGATCGAACCGCCGACCTCTTGCATGCCATGCAAGCGCTCTCCCAGCTGAGCTATGGCCCCTTAACAGCTCCGGCTCGTCTGGGCGACGCGCCGGGATGCACCGTGAAACACGTTTTCAGAATTATCTCAAGTGTCTTCGTCGCCGCCGACGTCACCAATGATGTCGGTGACGTCTTCATCCCCTTCTTCTTCGTCGGCGATGAAGGTCGAATCATCGTCCTCGTCGTCGTCGAGGGTCTCGTCGATCTCGATGTCGTCTTCCGATTCGGGAACGACGGCCTTGACCTTGCCGGTGTTCTCCTCGGCATCGGCCTCCTCGAGCGAGACCAACTCTTCGGCCTCGGCCGGCTCGTGCGCCGTATCGACGGGGGCGGCAGCGCGCGCGGCCTCGCCGCGCATGGCGCGGGCAGGGGCCACCGGGGCGATCGGCACCACCTCGCCGGTGTAGGGCGAAATCACCGGGTTCTTGTTGAGGTCGTAGAACTTTTTGCCCGTGGTCGGGCAAATGCGTTTGGTTCCAAGCTCGGCTTTGGCCACGTGCAGCGTCCTGGGAATGTCTGAAAAGCGGTGCTTCACTTGGCTAGTTGCCGCGCCGCTGTCAATAGCGCTTTACACGAGAATTTCGAGGGCTCGTGACGGCCGGTTGGGCCTGTGATACCTGCGGCTCCGATCTGAGAGGACATGACCTTGTCGACATCTGCAGCCCCGACCCCGCTCGAATCCCGGGCCAGCGGCCCCCTGACGGGCACGATTCGTGTTCCCGGCGACAAGTCGATCTCGCACCGGGCCTTGATTCTGGGCGCGATGGCGGTCGGCGAAACCACGATTTCCGGCCTGCTCGAAGGCGAGGACGTCCTGAACACCGCCAAATCCATGCGCATCCTCGGTGCCAAGGTCGAGCGGACCGGCGATTTCGCCTGGAGCGTCCGCGGGGTCGGTGTCGGCGGCTTCGCCCAGCCTGGCGAGACCCTCGATTTCGGCAATTCCGGCACGGGATGCCGGCTGGTCATGGGCGCGGTGGCGGGCTGCCCGATCACGGCCGTGTTCGACGGCGACGCCTCGCTGCGCAGCCGCCCCATGCGCCGGATACTCGATCCGCTGGCCCTGATGGGCGCCAAGGTCATTGCCGAAGGCGAAGGCGGCAGGCTGCCGCTGACCTTGCAGGGCGCGCGCAATCCGATTCCGATCGAATATCGCACGCCCGTCGCCTCGGCCCAGATCAAGTCGGCGGTGCTGCTGGCGGGGCTCGCCGCCCCCGGCATCACCACCGTCATCGAACAGGAGGCCAGCCGCGACCACACCGAGCTGATGCTCAAGCATTTTGGCGCCGAGATCGTCACGACGGCGGAAGGGCCGCATGGGCGCCGCATCGCCTTGGCCGGCGAGCCGGAATTGCGCGGTGCTGCCGTGATCGTGCCGGGGGATCCGTCCTCGGCCGCGTTCCCGATCGTCGCGGCGCTGATCGTCGAAGGCTCCGACCTGGTGCTCCCGGACGTGATGACCAACCCGCTGCGGACCGGCCTGTTCACCACCTTGCGCGAGATGGGCGCCTCGATCGAGGAAAGCGACGTTCGCGGCGACGCCGGCGAGCCGATGGCCAGGCTGCGGGTCCGCGCCTCGAAGCTGCGCGGCGTCGAAGTCCCGCCGGAACGCGCGCCGTCGATGATCGACGAATATCTGGTGCTGGCGGTGGCAGCCAGCTACGCCGAAGGCACCACGATCATGCGCGGGCTGCAGGAACTGCGGGTCAAGGAATCCGACCGGCTGGAGGCGACCGCGGCGATGCTGCGGGTCAACGGCGTCAAGGTGGAGATCGTTGGCGACGACCTGATCGTGGAGGGCAGGGGCCATGTGCCCGGGGGCGGCCTGGTGGCCACGCACATGGACCACCGTATCGCGATGTCGGCGCTGGTGATGGGACTTGCCTCAGACCAGCCGGTCAAGGTCGACGACACCGCTTTCATTGCGACCAGCTTCCCGGACTTTTTGCCGCTGATGCGCAAAGCCGGCGCGGAGTTCGCATGATTATCGCCATCGACGGCCCGGCGGCGTCGGGCAAGGGCACCCTCGCCAAGCGGCTCGCGGCGCATTACGGCTATCGGCATCTTGATACCGGCGTGATTTATCGCGCCGTGGCCTATGCCATGCTCTCGGCCGGTCATGACCTGAACGACGAAGGCCAAGCGGCACAGATTGCCCTGAAGCTCGAGCCCGAGACCTTCGACAATCCGGCGCTGAAGTCCCAGGCGGTGGGCTCGGCTGCCTCGGTCGTCTCGGCCCTTCCCAAGGTGCGCGAGGCGCTGGTGGCGTTCCAACGTCAGTTTGCATCCAGCCCGCCCGGCGCCGTGCTCGACGGCCGCGACATCGGCACGGTGATCTGCCCGGATGCCGACGTGAAGATCTATGTCGTGGCCGATCCGAAGATCCGGGCCCAGCGCCGCACCCTGGAGGCGCGGGCCCGTGGCGAGGAGGCCGACGAGGCCGCCGTCCTGGCCGATATCCTTGCCCGCGACGCGCGCGACCAGAACCGCCCGATTGCTCCTTTAAAGCAAGCACCGGATGCTTACTTGCTAGACAACTCCCATTTGGATATAGAAAGCGGCGTCCGGGCCGCCATCGATATTGTCGAGGCCGTTCGAGCGGGCCGTCAGCGGGTTTGATATTTGCCGCTGGCGTCATTGGAGGAACGCCCGCTCCCGCCCTTGACCGTCGATAGCTCGATTGCGGTTCAATCGGGTTCGATCAGCCGGACATTACTCAACGTATCGCATGTGCAGGCACTGCCGGCCCGCTTCTGCGCGTTTCGCGCACCGAGCGGTCGTTTGGGGTATTTGCGGACCTCCAAACACTGTGCATCCGATGCGCCGATCAACCCGCTGCCGGCAAGACAGTCCGCATCTGGAGAACCAATGGCTTCGAGTACCACTGCTGCTTCCTACAACCCCAGCCGCGATGATTTTGCCGCGATGCTGGATGAGTCCTTCACGCGCGGTAACCTGCAGGAAAGTTCCGTCGTCAAGGGCAAGGTGGTTGCGATCGAGAAGGACATGGCCGTCATCGACGTCGGCCTGAAGACCGAAGGCCGCGTCGCGCTGCGCGAATTCGCAGGCCCCGGCCGTGAGAACGAATTGAAGGTCGGCGACGAGGTCGAGGTGTTCCTCGACCGGATCGAGAACGCACTCGGCGAAGCCGTGCTGTCGCGCGACAAGGCGCGCCGCGAAGAGAGCTGGGGCAAGCTCGAGAAGGCGTTCCAGAACAACGAGAAGGTCAACGGCGTCATCTTCAACCAGGTCAAGGGCGGCTTCACCGTCGACCTCGACGGCGCGGTGGCCTTCCTGCCGCGTTCGCAGGTGGACATCCGTCCGATCCGCGACGTCGCACCGCTGATGAACAACTCGCAGCCGTTCCAGATCCTCAAGATGGATCGCCGCCGCGGCAACATCGTCGTGTCGCGCCGTACCGTGCTGGAAGAGACCCGCGCCGAGCAGCGCCAGGAGCTGGTGCAGAACCTCGAAGAGGGTCAGGTGATCGACGGCGTCGTCAAGAACATCACCGATTACGGTGCGTTCGTCGACCTCGGCGGCATCGACGGCCTGCTGCACGTCACCGATATCGCCTGGCGGCGTGTCAACCATCCGACTGAGGTGCTCAGCATCGGCCAGACGGTGAAGGTCAAGATCATCAAGATCAACCACGAGACGCACCGCATCTCGCTGGGCATGAAGCAGCTGCTGGACGATCCGTGGCAGGGCATCGAGGCGAAGTATCCGCTGGGTGCGCGCTTCCACGGCCGCGTCACCAACATCACCGACTACGGCGCCTTCGTCGAGCTGGAGCCGGGCATCGAAGGCCTGATCCACGTCTCGGAGATGTCGTGGACCAAGAAGAACATGCATCCGGGCAAGATCGTCTCGACCTCGCAGGAAGTCGAAGTCCAGGTGCTCGAGGTCGATTCGGTCAAGCGCCGCATCTCGCTCGGTCTCAAGCAGACCATGCGCAATCCGTGGGAGGTCTTCGTCGAGAAGCATCCGACGGGTTCGGTGGTCGAGGGCGAGGTCAAGAACAAGACCGAGTTCGGCCTGTTCCTCGGCCTCGAGGGCGATGTCGACGGCATGGTCCACCTGTCCGATCTCGACTGGAAGCTTCCGGGCGAGCAGGTGATCGACAACTACAAGAAGGGCGACATGGTGAAGGCCGTGGTGCTCGACGTCGATGTGGAGAAGGAGCGTATTTCGCTCGGCATCAAGCAGCTCGAAGGCGATCCCTTCGCCGAGCCGGGCGATGTCAAGAAGGGCGCGGTCGTCACCTGCGAGGTGCTCGACGTCAAGGAAGGCGGCATCGACGTCAAGATCGCCGGCACCGACTTCGCCACCTTCATCAAGCGCTCCGAGCTGGCGCGCGACCGCAACGATCAGCGCTCCGAACGCTTCGCGGTCGGTGAGAAGGTCGATGCCCGCGTGATCCAGTTCGACAAGAAGGCCCGCAAGGTGCAGGTCTCGATCAAGGCGCTGGAAGTCGCGGAAGAGAAGGAGGCCATCGCGCAATATGGCTCCTCCGATTCGGGCGCGACGCTCGGCGACATCCTGGGCACCGCGCTCAAGAATCGCGATCAGAAGTAAGCCGTCGTCGATTTGACGAGCATCAAAGCCCCGGTTTCGGCCGGGGCTTTTTTTATTCGACCGACGTAAGAAGCCGGCCGATCCGGCCTCTGCCTCCAACCGGCATGGCGATCGTTCGGCAGCATCGTGGCGGGCCATGCTTTCTTCATATTGGGTCGCAATTGATGTAATCAGGTAACGTCGGATTCACGCTGCGGATGCAAAACGCGCTGATACTTCCTGGAGATTTTCCATGTCGCTTGATTCGGATGTGATCGTCGATCGGCGCAGGCTGCGCCGCAAGCTGACGTTCTGGCGCGTCGCTGCCGTGCTGATCGCGATCGCGGCTCTTTCGGCGGTCGGCTTCGTGATGTCGCCGCGCGGACGCACCGCGCTGACCACGTCGGGATCGATCGCCCGCGTCAACATCGAAGGCCTGATCCGCAGCGACCAGGATCGCGTCGAGGCGCTGGAGCGGCTGGAGAATTCGTCCGCCGCCGCCGTCGTGCTTCACATCAATTCGCCGGGCGGCACCACCGCGGGATCCGAGCAGCTCTACGATTCTCTGGTCCGCCTAAAGGCGAAGAAGCCGCTGGTGGTCGTCGTCGAAGGGCTTGCGGCCTCCGGCGGCTACATCACGGCGATTGCGGCCGATCACATCGTCGCACAGCAGAGTTCTCTCGTCGGCTCGATCGGTGTGCTGTTCCAATATCCCAATGTCGGCGAACTCTTGAAGACCATTGGCGTCAAGGTCGAGGAGGTGAAATCCTCGCCGTTGAAGGCTGCGCCCAACGGGTTCGAGCCGACAAGCCCGGAAGCGCGCGAGGCGCTCGACGCGCTGGTGAAGGATTCCTACGCATGGTTCCGTGGACTCGTGAAGGAGCGGCGCGGCATGGATGATGCGCAGCTGGAAAAGGTTGCTGACGGCCGCGTCTTCACCGGACGACAGGCGATCGATCTGAAGCTGATCGACGAACTCGGCGATGAGAAGAAGGCGATTGCCTGGCTGGTTGCGCAAAAGAACGTCAAAAAGGATCTGCCCGTGCGCGACTACAAACTTTCGCCGCGGTTCGGCGATCTGTCCTTCCTGCGTACGGCAACTTCGATCGCGCTCGAGGCTGTCGGTCTGAGCGCCATCGCGCATCAGATCGAGCATGCGGGCGTGGTGCGCGCAGTGGACGGCTTGGGGTTGGACGGCATGCTGGCGCTGTGGCAGCCGGCGGGCAGCAACTGAACCCGCTAAGACCGGCGTCGCCGTATCTTTCGCGCGCTGCGTGTGGGGCTGGAAAGCGGGATTTCGGCCCTGTCACGCAATTTCGCGTCGCCGATGAATGATTTAGCGTCTTGACAGTCCACGGCATTTTCACGGAAATGGGCGCTGAATTTCCCGGATACACCTTCTCGATGATCAAATCCGAGCTTGTTCAGCGTATCGCCGAGCACAACCCGCATCTCTACCAGCGAGATGTCGAGAACATTGTGAATGCGATCCTTGATGAGATCGTCGCAGCGTTGGCGCGCGGCGATCGGGTGGAGCTGCGTGGTTTCGGCGCCTTCTCCGTCAAGCACCGTCCGGCGCGCGCAGGGCGAAATCCGCGGACCGGAGCCCATGTGCCGGTGGACCAGAAATGCGTGCCGTTCTTCAAGACCGGCAAGGAAATGCGCGAGCGGCTGAACCGCGACCAGCCGCCGGAAGCGGCCGAATCCTCGTCCTGATGCGTCCTGCGCAAGGCGCCGGACGTGTTGAGGCGGATGCGGTCTGGGATGAGCACGAGCGAGCGTTATGCGAAAATTCCTTACCGCGGTGATCGTCATTCCGCTGGCACTGCTCTTCGTCGTGTTTGCAGTCGCGAACCGGCATTTCGTTACCGTATCGTTCAATCCATTTGACGCGACCGATGCCGGCGCGGCGGTGTCATTGCCGCTCTTTGCGCTGATCATCGCCGCGACCATCGTGGGCGTCGTTGCTGGCGGCCTCGCGACCTGGATCGGTCAACGCCGATGGCGCCGGGCGGCGCGTCAGCATCAGGCCGACGCGGACGCTGCACGGGCCGAGCTCGCCCATCTCAAGGCGGCCTCGGCTGCGACGCGGGGTGCGCGGGGGCAGCTGGTTCCGTCGTCCTCTCCGGCCGGGCTTTTCGGCCCTTATGGGCGAGACAAGCAGGGCGCCGCGTTGTAGAACCCGCGCGAAACCTCGTTACGAGGTGATCCTTTTCGCGCGGAATTGCGTTTTCGACTGATGCCCTTGCTCGTCAAAATCTGCGGCCTGACCACGCCCGAGACGCTCGCGGCGGCCCTGGATGCTGGCGCAGACATGGTGGGGTTCGTGTTCTTTCCGCCGTCGCCGCGCCATCTCGGCCTCCAAGCGGCCCGCGCGCTCGGCGCGCAGGCGAAAGGCCGCGCGTTGAAGGTCGCGCTCACGGTCGATGCCGATGACGCCACGATCGAGAACATCGTCGAGACCTTGAGGCCGGATCTGCTGCAGCTCCATGGCAAGGAGAGCGTGGCGCGGGTTCGCGACATTAAGCAGCGCTTCGGCCTGCCGGTGATGAAGGCGATCCCCGTCGAAACCGCCGCCGACCTGGCGTCGCTGTCCGGCTATGCCGCTGTGTGCGACCGCATTCTGTTCGATGCCCGTGCGCCCAAGGATGCCACGCGTCCCGGCGGGCTGGGCGCCACCTTCGATTGGCATCTGCTTCAAGATCTCAAGCTCGATCTCCCGTTCATGGTGTCGGGCGGCTTGAGTGCCGGCAATGTGCATGAGGCGGTCAGAATCACAGGTGCGGGAGGCGTCGATGTTTCTTCTGGCGTCGAGCGCGCGCCCGGCGTGAAGGATAGCGACATGATCAGAGAATTTGTGCGCGCGGCGCGCGCGATCGAAGAGTTGAGCGTCCGATGACCACTTTGCGTCCCAATTCCTATCGAAGCGGCCCCGACGAGCGCGGCCATTTCGGCATTTTCGGCGGCCGCTTTGTCGCGGAAACGCTGATGCCGCTGATCTTGGACCTGGAGAAAGCCTACGCCGAAGCGAAGGCCGATCCGGCGTTCCAGGCCGAGATGGACGGCTACCTCAAGCACTATGTCGGCCGTCCTTCGCCGCTTTATTTCGCCGAACGGCTGACTGAGCATCTTGGCGGCGCCAAGATCTACTTCAAGCGCGAGGAGCTCAATCACACCGGCTCGCACAAGGTCAACAATGTGCTCGGCCAGATCATGATGGCGCGGCGTATGGGCAAGAAGCGCATCATCGCCGAGACCGGCGCCGGCCAGCATGGCGTCGCGACTGCGACGCTGTGCGCGCGCTTCGGTCTTGAATGCGTGGTCTATATGGGCGCGGTCGATGTCGAGCGGCAGCAGCCGAACGTGATCCGCATGGAGATGCTGGGCGCAAAGGTGGTCCCGGTGCAGTCCGGCGCACGCACCTTGAAGGACGCGATGAACGAGGCGCTGCGCGATTGGGTCACTAACGTCCACAACACGTTCTACTGCATCGGTACGGTCGCGGGGCCGCATCCCTATCCGATGATGGTGCGCGACTTCCAGTCGGTGATCGGCAACGAGACCCGGGTGCAGATGCAGGAGATGGAAGGCCGCCTGCCGGATTCTCTCATCGCCTGCATCGGCGGCGGCTCGAACGCCATGGGCCTGTTTCATCCGTTTCTCGATGACCCCTCGGTGGAGATCTTCGGCGTGGAAGCTGCGGGCCATGGCCTCACGCAGCTGCATGCCGCCTCGATCGCCGGCGGTCGGCCCGGCGTGCTTCATGGCAACCGCACCTATCTGCTGATGGATGAGGACGGCCAGATCCAGGAAGCGCATTCGATCTCGGCAGGTCTCGACTATCCCGGCATCGGGCCGGAGCATTCCTGGCTGCACGAGACAGGCCGCGTGACATACCTCTCCGCGACCGACGAAGAGGCGCTGGCGGCGTTTCAGCTGTTGTCGCGGCTCGAAGGCATCATCCCGGCGCTGGAGCCGGCACACGCGATCGCCAAGGTGATGGAGCTCGCGCCCAAGCGATCGAAGGATCATCTGATGGTCGTCAACCTCTCGGGCCGCGGCGACAAGGACGTCCCGCAGGTCGGCGAGATCCTGCGAGGGAGGAAGTCGTGACCACCCGGATGGACGCGCGGTTCGCGCAATTGAAAAAGCAAGGCCGCTCGGCGTTCGTCACCTTCGTGATGGCCGGCGATCCCGACCCGCAGACGTCGCTTGCGATCGTCAAGGCGCTGCCGCAGGCTGGCGCCGACATCATCGAGCTCGGCATGCCCTTCACCGATCCGATGGCCGATGGCCCCTCGATCCAGGCCGCAGGCCTGCGCGCGCTGAAAGGCGGCATGACCTTGCGCAAGACGCTCGCCCTGGTGCGCAGCTTCCGCGAAAGCGACGATACCACGCCGATCGTGCTGATGGGCTACTACAACCCGATCTACATTTACGGCGTCGAGCCGTTTCTGGCCGACGCGAAAGCGGCGGGCGTGGACGGCTTGATCATCGTGGACCTTCCGCCGGAAGAGGACGATGAATTGTGCGTGCCGGCGCTCAAGGCCGGGCTCAACTTCATTCGCCTCGCGACTCCGACCACCGACGACAAGCGCTTGCCGGCGGTGCTCGCGAACACATCGGGTTTCGTCTACTACGTCTCGATCACCGGCATCACCGGCGCGGCCTCGGCCGATGCGAAGTCGGTCGGTGCCGCCGTGGCCCGGATCAAGGGACATACGGCGCTGCCGGTCTGCGTCGGCTTCGGCATCCGCACCCCTGAAGCGGCGCGGGCGATTGCCCAACATGCCGATGGCGCCGTCGTGGGCACGGCTCTGGTGGATGCGGTGCGCAGCAGCCTGGACGCGGAGGGGCGCGCGACCGCGAAGACGGTGGGCGCCGTGGCCGATCTGGCCGCAGCACTCGCGCAAGGCGTGCACGGCGCGAAACAAGCCGCAGAATAGCTGTTGTCCGGCTGCGCTGCCGCCGTAGGCGGCGGCTTGCCGGGCCAAGAACTCACCGCCATATATGTTTGCGAGCGCCATACGGAGCGACACATGAACTGGCTTACCAATGTGGTCCGGCCGAAGATCCGCAGCATCCTGCGGCGCGAGACGCCGGAGAACCTGTGGATCAAGTGCCCGGATTCCGGACAGCTCGTGTTCTACAAGGACGTCGAGGCCAACCAGTTCGTCATCCCCGGCTCGAACTATCACATGCGCATGGGCGCGGTTGCGCGCCTGAAATCGATCTTCGACAACGAGACCTGGTTCGACGTCGCGCTTCCCGAAGTCACGCCTGACCCGCTGAAATTCCGCGACGAGCGTCGCTATGCCGATCGCATCAAGGATGCACGCGCCCGCACCGGCCTGAACGATGCCGTCAAGGTCGGCTACGGCAAGCTCGAGGGCATGGGTACGGTGATCGCCGTGCAGGATTTCGATTTCATGGGCGGCTCGCTCGGCATGGCCGCGGGCGAAGCCATCGTGCGCGGGCTCGAGCTCGCAGTTGAGAAGAAATCGCCGTTCATCGTGTTCGCGGCTTCCGGCGGTGCTCGCATGCAGGAGGGCATCCTGTCGCTGATGCAGATGCCGCGCACGACCGTGGCCGTGCAGATGCTGCGCGAGGCGCGGCAACCCTACATCGTGGTGCTGACCAATCCGACCACCGGCGGCGTCACGGCTTCCTATGCGATGCTCGGCGACGTTCAGATCGCCGAGCCCGGCGCTCTGATCGGCTTCGCCGGTGCGCGCGTGATCGAGCAGACCATCCGCGAGAAGCTTCCCGAAGGCTTCCAGCGTGCCGAATATCTCCGCGACCACGGCATGGTGGACATGGTCGTGCATCGTCACGACCTGCGCCCGACTTTGGCGCGGCTCTGCCGGCTGCTGACCAAATCGCCGGCCATCGAGCCCACCAAGCCGATGGCGCAGCTGCCACCGCCTGAGAAGACGGTCGTCTCTTCCGAGGCGACCGCGGGCGCGCCGGCTGCGTGAACGATCCGGCGTCCCAGCAGACCTGTTCGCCCGACGAGCTGATCGCGCGGCTCTCGGCTCTGCATCCGAGCCAGATCGATCTCGGGCTGGATCGCATGCATCGGCTGCTGGCGCAGCTTGGCCATCCCGAGCGCAAGCTGCCGCCGGTGATCCATGTCGCCGGCACCAACGGCAAAGGCTCGACCGTCGCCTATCTGCGGGCGATGCTGGAGGCCGCGGGCCTGCGGGTGCACGTCTTCACTTCGCCCTGGCTTGTGCGCATCAACGAAAGCTATCGGCTGGGCCGCGTCGGTGGCGGCGTCCTGGTCGGTGACGATGAATTGCGTGATGCGCTTGAGCAATGCGAGCGGGTCAACGCGGGCGCGCCGATCACCTTTTTCGAGGTGAAGACCGTCGCTGCGTTTGTGCTGTTTGCCAAGCATCCGGCCGACGTCGTGCTGCTCGAGGTCGGTCTTGGCGGCCGGCTCGACTCCACCAATGTGATCGAGCAGCCGGCGGCCAGCGTGCTGACGCCGATCAGCATGGATCATATGGATTTTCTCGGCACCGATCTGGCATCGATCGCCGGCGAGAAGGCTGCGATCATCAAGCGCGGCTGCCCGGTGATCTCGGCCGAGCAGGAGCCGTCGGCGCTGGCCGTGATCGAACAGCAGGCGAAACGCATGCGTGCGCCGCTGTTTGCGGCTGGTGAGGCCTGGCATGTCAATGTCGAGCGCGGCCGGCTGGTCTATCAGGACGATCGTGGCTTGCTCGATCTCCCCGCGCCAAGACTGTTCGGTCGGCACCAGTTCGACAATGCGGGGCTGGCGATCGCGACCTTGCGCGCCATCGACAGGTTCAAGCTTCCGACCAAGGCGTTCGAAGCGGGCATTACCGGGGCCGAGTGGCCGGCGCGGATGCAGCGCCTGTCGACCGGCGCGCTGCCTGTGCTCGGGCCACAGGGCTCCGAGATCTGGCTGGACGGCGGTCACAATGCCGAAGGCGGTCGCGTGGTCGCGGCTGCACTCGGCGATCTCGAGGAGCGGGTGTCGCGACCGCTGGTGGTCATCGTCGGCATGATGGCCAACAAGGACGCGCGTGCTTTTCTGGCCAATTTTGCCGGCCTGACACGCCACATCATTGTCGTGCCGATCCCCGGTCAGGACAAGGCGATGACGCCTTCCGATCTGGCCGATGCCGCGCGCGTGCTCGGCATGCGGGTCGAGATTGCCGCCGGGGTCGAAGCGGCGCTCGCGAGCATCGCGCGCCTCGCCTACGAGGTGCCGCCGCGCATCCTGATCACTGGCTCGCTCTATCTCGCCGGCCATGTGCTGGCGATCAACGGCACGCCTCCCACTTAAGCTCATGCGAGCAGCTTCATCGGATCTGCGGCCTTCTGCTTCAGCTGATCGAAGGTGCATTGTCGCGGGGCCTTGTCGGGGCGCCAGCGCAGGATCGAGGTGCCGTGGCGAAAGCGGTCGCCGGAAAAATGATCGTAGCAAACCTCGATCACGAGCTTCGGCTTCAGCGGGCACCATTGCGTCGATCGCTCGGTGGACCAGCGGCTCGGGCCGCCCGGCGCATTGCCGGTAAAACCCGGTGGTGCGATCAAAGCCTCCAGCTTCGCGGTCAGCGCCGGCTTGTCTTCCTTTTTGATCGCGGAGGTGAAGCCGACGTGGTGCAGCAGCCCTTCGTCGTCGTACAGCCCGAGCAGCAATGAACCGACCACCTTCTGGCCATTGCCGCCCTTGTTGGTCGCGTAGCGGAAGCCGCCGATCACGCAATCGGCGCTGCGGAAGCGCTTGATCTTCTGCATGCCGTCGCGATTGCCGGCCTGATAGGGCTGGTCGATGCGCTTGGCGATCACGCCATCCGAGCCGGCGCCGGAGCGCGCCAGCCATCTCTCGGCGGTGGCGAAGCTGGTCGTGACCGGCGACAGGCGAAAGGTCGCATGTTTTTTGAAATTGGCGTTGGCAAAGGCTTCCAAGGCCGGCCGCCGCTCGTCCAGAGGATGCTCGGCCAGTTCGCCATCCTTGGCCGTGGCCAGCAGATCGAAAGCAATGAACAGCGCGGGCGTCTCCTGCGACAGCTTCGTCACCCGGCTGGCGGCGGGATGGATCCGCTGCAACAGATCGTCGAACGAGAAGGTCTTGCCATGCGGCACGACCAGCTCGCCGTCGAGCACGAATTTCTGCACTTTCAATTCCCGCGCCGCCGCAACCACCTCGGGAAAATAGCGCGTCAGGTCCTCGCCGGCCTTCGACTGCATCGTTACCTCGTCGCCATTGCGCGACAACAGGCAACGGAAGCCGTCCCATTTCGGCTCGTATTGCCACTCCTTCCCGCGCGGGATGGCGTCGACCGAGCGCGCCTCCATGGCCTGCAAATCGGGATGGCGGGAGAGGGATCTACGGGGGCGGGCGGGCATGGTGGGCAAACGCTCAAAACGCGGCAAACTCCCCCTCTCAACGCAAACGGCCGGCGATTTCGCCGGCCGTTCTCGAAAAATCTTAAACCCGGAGGGCTCAGACCGCGGTCGAGATCCACTGCTGCAGCTTGGCCTTCGGCGCCGCGCCGACCTGGCGGGAGGCCATTTCGCCGCCCTTGAAGATCATCAGGGTCGGGATCGACATCACGCCGTATTTGGAGGCCGTCTTCGGGCTCTCGTCGACGTTCAGCTTCACGATTTTGACCTTGTCGCCCATTGCGCCCGCGATCTCATCCAGCGCCGGGGCGATCATGCGGCAGGGGCCGCACCACTCGGCCCAGAAGTCGACGACCACAGGGCCGTTCGCCTTCAGCACCTCGGTGTCGAAATCGGCATCGGAAACCTTGCCAACGGCCATGGGAATACCTCGTTTGGTTGGAGAACGGCGCGGAGATTCGCGCCCATAATCGTGACAGCAAAGCTATGAACGGTCTGTTGCGGGGTCAAGCTTGCTCACTCAGACGTGGGGGGATAGCAGTTCCGCGTCCAAAGCGGAGGCGGAAAGCTCCATTAATTCAGGGGTTTCGGTCCAGAGCAGGGCGGCGCGGATGGCGCGGTGGGGGTACAGCTGGCGCAGCACGGCGCGGTACAGCGCGAGCTGGCGGACATAGGCGGGCGGCACCTCGGCCAGACCGGCCGGCGGGCTCTGGTTGGTCTTGAAATCGACGATCAGGACCTCGGCATCGGTCACCACCAAGCGGTCGATCTGGCCGGACACCAGGGCCGCGGGCTGGCCCTCCTGGCTCAACCGCCCCACGATCGAGACCTCCGCACGGCTGCCGGCGGCAAACACGGCAGCAAAGCGCGGCTCCTCGATCACCCCGAGCACGCGCGTCGCCAGCTTCTCGCGCTCGTCCTCAGGCCAGTCGGCCGCATTGCGCGCCAGATATTTCAAGGCTGCCTCGCGGCGCCGCGCCGGCGTCACGTCGGGCAAGGATTGCAGCAGCCGGTGCACCAGCGTGCCGCGCTGCATCGCCTCGCTCCGCGCCATGATCGTCTCGGCCGCCTTGACCGGGCGTCCGTCATCGGGCGTCGCGTCAGAGGGCCGCAGCACCACGTCCGCAGCGGGCGCCTCCGCTGCTTCGGTGCGCAGCCAGGATGGCAGCTCAACCGGCCGGTTGGCCTCGCGCCGCTCCTCGGCGCCGCCAGAAATCGCGATATCCTCGGCGCTGAGATAGCGCTTCACCGGTCCGTCCGGGGTTTCGATCGTCTGCACCTGAAGACCTGCCGCCTCCAGCCCGCGCGCCATCAGATCGTACCAGCTGCCGGGGCGGACATTGTTCATGTTGCCGGGCATGCAGCCGCCGATGATGAGCCGGTCGGCGGCGCGGGTCATGGCGACATAGAGCAGGCGGCGATATTCATCCTCGGTGTCCTGCAGCATCTTGGCGCGGGCCGCTGTCACCGGCCTGGGGTCGTCGGCCTTGCGGCCGGCCCAGACCACGATCTCCTTCTCGCCATAGGGCACATGGATCAGGCGCAGCCGCTGGGTGTCCGAGGGCGAGGACGTCGTATCGACCAGGAAGACCACCGAGGCCTCAAGCCCCTTGGCGCCGTGCACCGTCATCACCCGCACCTCGTCGCGCGAGATCTCCATGTCGCGCTTCACCTCGGTGTCGGCGGCGCGCAGCCAGGCCATGAAACCCTGCAGCGAGGCCGGCGCCTTCCGCTCATAGGACAGCGCGAGTTCGAGGAATTCGTCGAGCGCGTCATTGGCCTCATGGCCGAGCCGCGCCAGGATGCGCTTGCGGCCGCCGTCGCCGCCGAGCAGCCAGGCATAGAAGGCGAACGGGGTCTCTTCCCTGGCGCGGCGCTCGCATTGCTGCAACCGCCGCAGAGCGCGCTGCAGGCGTTCGTCCAAGGCCGCATGCGCCGCCAGCGCCTCGCGCAACGATCCCTTGCGCTGCCACGCCAAGGTGAAGAGATCGTCGTCGGTCAGCCCGAACAGCGGGCTCTTCAGCGCAGTCGCCAGCGCCAGATCGTCCTGGGGCAGCAGCAGCGCGTCGGCGAGGTTCATCAGGTCGATGATGGCGATGTGCTCGGTCAGCTTCAGCCGGTCGGCGCCGGCGACCGGAATGCCGGCATGCTTCAGCGCCTGGATCACCGCATCGAAGGCGTTGCCGCGCCGGCGCACCAGGATCAGCATGTCGCCATAGCTCAGGCGACGCCGCGCGCCCTCATGCCCGGTCATGGCGCCATCGCGGATCAGGCGCTTGATCTCGGCCTGGATGCGCCTGGCGAGCTTGACCTCGGGGCTCGTCACCGCGACGCCGTCGAACGGCGCCCGCCAGCCCTCGATGTCCTTGGTGTCGTCACGCTCGCACAGGCTCCAGAGCTCGACCAGGCTCGGACCCGCATCCGCGAGCGAGTTATGGATGGGATAGCCGATGTCGGGCGAATGGATGCTGCGATAGACCTGCGGATCGCGGAACACGTGATCGACCGCGTGCAGCACGGTCGCCCCCGAGCGGAACGAATAGGTGAAAGACACCGGATCGAAGGTCAGACCGGCCTCGGTGAAGCGCTGCTGCAGCTGCCGCCGCCGCGCGTCGAACTCATGCGGGGCGGCGCCCTGGAACGAGAAGATCGACTGCTTCTCGTCGCCGACCGCAAAGACGGTGCGGACAAGGCCGTCGCGTGCGCCTTCGCCGGCCGTGAACTCCTCGATGATGTGGGCGACGATCTCCCACTGCCGCGGGCTCGTATCCTGCGCCTCGTCGATCAGAACGTGATCGACGCCGCGGTCGAGCTTGTAATGCACCCAGCCGGCGGAGACGCGGTTGAGCATCGCCAGGGTTTTGTCGATCAGATCGTCGTAGTCGAGAAGGCCGCGCTCCTGCTTCTCGCGCCGGTAGTTCGCGGCAGCCGATGTGGCGATCCGCAGCAGCGCATCCGTGCGGTCGCGCATGACCGCCGCGCGGCGCTTCTCGATCAGGACGTCGAGCCGGCCCGCCTCGGCCTCGAACAGCGCGGCGAGAGCAGGATTGGCATCCGCGAACTTCTTGGTCAGCAGCGATTTGCGTGGCTGCTTCTCATCCGTCAGGAAGACGCAGAGATATTCATCGACCTGGTCGCTGCCGGAGTAGGCGAGCGCTGCGCGCAACTGATCCGCCTGCTTCTGCTCGGTCTTGGCGCCCCCGTCGAGCTGCGCCGCGATTTGCAGCCAATCGGCGCGCGGCAGATTGGGGCCGTCGAGGATGTCGCGCTCGATGTGCTCGATCGTCTCATCGGCGCTGACGCCGAGCGCCTGCGACAACTGCGCCGCGGCGAGATCGACATGGCCTGCGCCATCCGTCCACGCCATGAAATGATCGCGGCTCAGGCACGCCTCGCGCACCACGTCCTTGAAGGTCACGTCGGCGGCGCTCGCCATCGCGACCTGAAGCGCACGGCCGACGGCGCTGTCAGGTGCACGCGCCGCATCGAGCAGCACTTTCAAGTTGGCGCGCTCCATCATCTCGGTCTGGTCGCGCTCGTCGAGCACCGTAAACCGCGCCGGCACGTTCGCCTCGAACGGAAACTGCTGCAGAAGCCGCGTGCACAGCGCGTGGATGGTCTGCACCTTCAGCCCGCCCGGCGCCTCCAGCGCGCTCGCGAACAGTTTGCGGGCGGCGGCACGGAGCTGGGCATTCGGGTGCGGAATGCCGGTGGATTTGATCGCATCGTCGAGCGCGCCGTCGTCGAGCGTTACCCAATGTCCCAGCGTGGAGAACACGCGCTCCGCCATGTTGGCGGCGGCGGCCTTGGTGAAGGTGATGCAGAGGATCTTCTCCGGCGGCACGCCTTCGAGCAGCAGCCGGATCACGCGCTGGACCAGCACATGCGTCTTGCCCGAGCCGGCATTGGCCGACACGAAGGCCGACGCCGCCGGGTTGGAGGCGCGGGTCTGCGCCTCGCGCACGGCAGGGGGGATTGGGCGCGGGGCCTTCACCATTCCTCGATCCCCAATCCGCCGGCCGCCGACCACTCCTTGATGCGCGCAAGATCGTCATAGGCGCCGTAGCGGTTCGCCCACATCGACAGGTTCAACGAGGTATAGGCCTGGTTCTCGTCCTCGAAGCTGCGGATCAGCGCTTCGAGCTTGTCGCGCGCCTCGCGCGCGGCGGCATCAGGCGGCTGCGGCGCATCGCCCTTGTTGATCTTCAGTTCGAGCACGCGCTCCTCGCCCGGCGGATTGTTGCCGGAGAGCCTGACGTAAGCGAGCTGGCCGACCAGGCTGCCGGCGGGCATCCCCTCGAAGCCGCCCTCGCGCAGGATCGCAGCTTCCAGCGTGAGCTGCGGCGACAGTCCCATGCGGACCTGCTTGCCGGTCGGCGGCTGTCCGGTCTTGTAGTCGAGGATCGCGAACGAGCCGTCGCTGCGGCGCTCGATGCGGTCGGCGCGAGCTGACAGCGTGAAGGTCCTGTCCGGCCCGAGCGGAATCCCGATCTCGCCGCGGATCTCGGCGGTGAGCTGTTCGACGTGCTCGCGCCGCGCGCTTTCCCATGCCGCGAACCAGGTGGCGATGCGCTGGAAGCGCGGCCACCACAGCGCGCGCGCTTCGGGCCGTTCCATCAGCGGGGCGAAATGCTTCTCGCCGATCAGCCGCAGCGTGCGCGCCGGATCCGGCGGCAGCGCCTGCGCAAAGTTCTCCGTGAACTCAGCGATCGCCTGGTGGATCGCCGAGCCGCGATCGGCCGCGGACAGCGGCATGTCGACGGGATCGAGCGGCTGGAGTTTGAGGATGTAGCGCGCGAAGATCGTGTAGGGATCGCGCAGCCAGTCCTCGATCGCGGTGACCGACATGCGCGTGGGTCGCGCCGCCAGCGGCGGCTTCGGCGCCGGCTGCGGGATCGGCCGGACGTCGGCAGGCTGGTCCAGCGCCTCGGCGTAGCGCACATAGATCTCGCCGCGCACTTCGGCCGCGCGCCAATGATCGCCGCCAGCGACCGCCTCCAGCCGGTGCAGGAAGCGCGAAGCGACCGCGGGCGCGCCGCCGGCCTTGGCGGAGTGGGTCAGGATCACCTCGGGGCTGCCCAGCAGTTGCGCGAAGTCGTGCGCCGACAAGCCAATGCGCCGTTCGGGCAGATCAAGGCCGAGCTGATGCCGCATCGGGCGGCTGAGCCAGGGATCGATGCGCGGCGCCGGCGGCCACACGCCCTCGATCAGCCCGCCGATGATGACGCGATCGGCCTGCATCAGCCGCGCCTCTAGCGGGCCGTAGATCTGCAGCTGGGCACCATGTCGTTCCGGGCGGCGCACTGCGCGATCGCTGAATGCGGTCTGGAACACCTCGGGATAGTCGGACAGCGGAAGCATCACGCCGCAGCGCTCGCCCGATTTGAGCAGATCGTCGAAGCACCGTGCGAGGCCGCTGCCGTCGCGCTCGGCGAAGGCGACGCTGAGGCCGAGATCGTCGCGCGACACCGCTACCAGCACCTCGCGATGGCGCGCGGCGAGCTCGGCGAAGTCATAGGGCTTGGGCGAGTTCAGGTTCTCCAGCGGAGCCAGAGCCTTCTGCAGGCGCTCGATCAGACCTTGCGCGCGATCGAGCTGCTGCGGAGACAGCCGTGCACGCTGTTCGGCTGGATGCAGCGAAGACGCCTCGCCTTGGTGCAGCTTGGCATGCTCGTCGCGGAAGCGCGCGAAGTCGCGCGCCAGGCCCGCCGTGCCCGGCTGCGGCCTGGTGCCGCGGAGTACGGCCAATTCCAGCGTCTCGATCGCTCCCCTGAACGCGCCCGAGGCGCTGCCCAGCCGGCACAGCGGATGCTTGAGCAGCGCCAGCAAGGTCGGCGGCTCCAGCCCCTTCGCGGCAGCTTCGGCTGCAAGGCGCGCGAAAATGCCGGCGGGCGTTTCCAGCAGCGCATCGCCGCCGGAATCGTCGAAGGTCAGATGCCAGCGCGACAGTGAAGCCATCACCCGCCGCGCCAGCGCACGGTCCGGCGTCACCAGCGCCGCCGATTTCCCGAGATGCCGCGCCTCACGCATCGCAATCGCGATCGCCAGCGCCTCCATCTCCGGATTCGGCGCAGCGACGACGGCGAGATTATCCATTGCGGAGGCGATGTTCGCGGCGACGTCGAACTGGCGCAGCCGCTCATGCCAGGCCGCCGTCGCTTCCGACGGGCGCATGGCTTCCGAGATCAGCACCTCGCGCCCGCCGCGCGCGGGATGGGCGAGCCTGATGACGTCGCGCCGCTCGATGCCGAAGCGGCGCAGCAGCATCTGCATCGCATATTGCGGGTGGTTGAAGGAGGGGTGGGCGCGGACCGCGACGTCCAGCGTCGCATCCTTGCTCGTGTTGTTTGTTGGCTTGTTAGTCGGTTTGGCGCCGCCGATCGCGCGCCAGGCCGCCTCATCGAGATCGGTGTCGAGCCCCGGCAGCACCACCGCGCCATAGGGCAGCTTCGCCACCGCCTGCAGGAATTTCGCAGTTGCCGGCATTGAGCCGGTCGAACCGGCCGCGACGACGGGGCCGTCAGCATTGGCGGTCAGCCGCGCGGCTTCCGCCGCGATCAGAAGATCACGCCGCGCCGCCGGCTCGATGCGCTGGATCTCTTCGAGGTAAGCCGGCCACGCGGTGCGCGCGATGCGCAGGAACTCCAGGGAATGCTGCCAATAGCGATCGAGCTGATCCGGCACCAGGCCGTCGAGCGCATCCCAGGAGATGCCGCGCGTGACCATGTCGTCGATCAGCCGGGCGAGGTCGCCGGCGAGCGCGAGCGTGGAGGCCGGACCGCCGACAACCAGCGGCGCCGAGACCGGCGTCTTGGCCCAGGCCGCAACCAACCGGGCCAGGGTGAGGCGGCGGTCGAGATCGCCGAGCGTGTCCGGAATTTCCAGCGGCGCCGTGCCGGTAAAGGACTCGCCGTCCTCGGCGAAGGCGAGCTCGTCCTCGTCGATGTCGCCGAGCGCGACCAGCCGCGGCAGCACCGCGGCATCGGTCGCAAGTTCCTCGAGGAACACCTCGCGCGCCACGCGCAGGGAGCGCCGGGTCGGCAGGTACAGCGTGGCGCTCGCCAGCCGCGCCGGATCGGTGCGCGCCTCGAAGCCGTCGACCAGCCGGCCGTCGATCAGCGCGGCGATCACGGTGCGCAGGAACGGCGCTGAGATGGGAACGGTATAGACGCGCATGCCGGCCGATTCGTTGTCCTACGCGTCTATATAGGGAGCGATCGGCCCACGGTCATGCGCGGGCTGTGGATGGGTGTTGATAGCCAAGCGCTCGGTACCGCCGTGGCGCGTGGCGGACCGGCCCGTGCGGCCGTCCTTCGAGACGCCCGCCTCCGGCGGGCTCCTCGGGACGAGGGCTGATTCGCGGCAGCATTTCAGACCCTCATGGTGAGGACGCCGCTCGCGGCGCGTCTCCGGACGATGCTACGTATCGCCGGGAGAACCATGAGGCCCGTTGGCTCGCGGCGAGGTTGGATCGAGGTCGCTGCAGCCATTGTTGCATAGATATGCGGTCGCGCTCTCGCGGCGCATGGCGCGTCCGAGCTCTGCTAATTCGTCGCCCTCAGCGGGAGGGCGCAGGGAAGGCCGGGCATCGGCTGATGCCCGTGGCCCCCGTGCGTGAAAAGTGCACGGGGCAGGAACCACAGGTACAGCCGGATAGCACCGGCCTTCCCCGCGCGAATGGGTTACGGCTTATACGCGATCTCCCTGGTGCGCCGGGCTTGTTGGCCACCATATCCGCGCGAAGCGAAAGCTTCGTCGCGTCCGCGACAACGCGCCGAGGCGCGTTGCGCGGGACACCAGCGTCGGGGTGTCAGGACCACGCGATTTCGCCGTCCGCATCGTGGCCGTTCGTCTTCCGGCAGCGACACGTCCATCGCATCCCGCACTCAACGTCCGTGACGACGCGTACGCCCCTCGCTCCGAGTCGGGATGCGAGCAATATAACATCTATTTCTGAAAAACAGAAGTTATATTTTGAGCAGCAAGCCTCATCGGCACGATCGCATTGAACGTGCTTCATGAATTGGCGCTTCTACGCGTATTGATCGGTTCAGATAGGCAGCAAACTGCCGAGCGGCATAGGCAGCGTCTTCTGGAAAAAGGTCGTCATGCCCGGGCATCCACGCCTGCCATGTGGTGCGGTGGCAAAGACGTGGATGGCCGGGACAAGCCCGGCCATGACAGCAATTACCAGCAACTATCTTATGGCTTCGTCCCGTCGGACGGCAGCGGAGCTTGCTGCGGGGCCCGAACTACGCCGCGCTCTCCAGCAGCGCGTCTTCGGCGGCGGCGACCGCGTCAGGTGTGCCGACATGCATCCAGACGCCGTCGAGGCGCAGGCCGAACAGCCGGTCCTGCTCATTGGCCTGGTCGAAACTCCTGGTCAGCGAGAACGCGCCGTCGGGAGCGCCGTCGAAGATCGCGGGCGAGATGATCGCCGCACCAGCATAGACGAAGGGGACGACCTGATGCTCCCGGCGCTTGCGCAGGGCGCCGTCGGGCAGCATCGAATAATCGCCCGGACCGCTATAGCCGATCGAGTTTGCGGTCGGCGCCATCAGCAGCAGGATGTCCATCCGTTCCGGATCGAAGGCGTCGGCAAGCCGGGTCAGGTTGTGTCGCACGCCCTCGACCCACATCGTATCGGAGTTGACGTGAAAGAAGGGCTCGGAGCCGAGCAGCGGCAGCGCCTTCACCACGCCGCCGCCGGTGCCGAGCACCTGGTCGCGCTCGTCGGAGATGATGACGCGAGGCGCCTTGCGGGGCGCGACATGATCGATGATCTGGTCGGGCAGATAATGCACGTTCACGACCGCCTCGCTCACGCCGGCATCCGCCAGGCGGTCCAGCACGTGGTCGAGCAACGGCCGGCCGGCGACGCGCACGAGCGGCTTGGGCATGGTGTCCGTCAGCGGGCGCATGCGCAGGCCCAGACCGGCGGCGAGAACCATGGCTTTGTGCGGCTTGACTGGCATCTTTCGGCGTCTCGAAGCAGTAACAACCTTGTAGCGAATCATACCACGTAAGGGCGTGAATCGTCTCGACCCCCGCTGCGATAGCGAGCCGCGATGACGATTATGCGACGGACAAGGGTCCGAGGCCTAGCTGAGTTCGACTGCCAAAGGGCCGGATTTTAGGCGTCCTCGGCCGCGCGGCGGTTCGACTTCTTCTTGCGATCGCCGAGCTTCAGGAAATTGACGCCGATCTGGTCGCCATTGACCCAGGCGAGTTCGCAGCGGCGGTAGGCGAGGCCGGTCGAGGACAACAGCAGGAAGAACTCCTTCAGGTGCAGACCCTCGACCGAACCCTCGACCGTCAGCTTGGCGCCGGTCTCGGAGACGTCCTCGATGGTGCAATTGCGCCGCCAGGTGCCGTCGATGCCCATCATGAAGGCGGGGATACCGCGCTCGAAGACGACGCGCTCGCCCCTTTGACGTTCTGCCATCGGATCCTCCAACGCGCCCGTGCCTCGCGCGCGAATGATCACAACAGCGTAAAGCCGGATGGCTAAGAACCCGTAAACGGCGCCCGAGACGGCGCTTCGTGCCGTCGTTCACGTCCAAGTTTGCATCATCCCGCGCTCGCCTCCAGCAGCCGGCGATAGAAGCGGATCATGTCGGCATATCCGTCGATCGAGAGCCGCTCATTGGTGCCGTGGAAGCGCTTGAGGTCTTCGTTGGTCGCGCGCAGCGGCGAGAAGCGGAAGATGTTGTCGGCGACCCCGCCATAATGCCGCGAGTCGGTGCCGCCGACCATCAGGCCGGGCGCCACGACGGCATCGGAAAAGACCTCGCGGATGGTACGGTTCATGAGCTGATAGGACGGCGACGCGCTCGATGTGACCGGCGGCGGCTCGGTGTTGCTCGGCACCGGGTCGATCGCGATGCGATCATTGGCGATGGTCCGCGTGACATGCTCGATGACGCTGCCCTGCGTATCGCCCGGCAGCAGGCGGAAATTCACCGTGGCGGACGCAACGCCCGGCAGCACGTTATCCTTGTCGCCGGCGTTGAAGATCGTGAGTGCGGTGGTGGTGCGCACCATCGCTTCCGTCACACCGCTCTTTTCGAACTCGCGGAGCAAGAGCGGCCTGAACAGCCAGAGATTGGACAAGGCGACGCGGTTGAACCCGGTCATCTCCGGCGCGAGCGTTGCGAACATCTCGCCGACCGCGCCGTCGATCCGCATCGGCAGACGGTTGGCCTCGAGCTTCGCCAGCGCCGCGCTCATCATCCCGATTGCGGTGTCATGCGGCGGCATCGAGGAATGGCCAGGCGTCGCCTTCGCCTTCAGGAGCAAAGTCGCATAGCCCTTCTCGGCGACGCCGACCAGTGCGGCCGGCTTCGTGAGCCCCTTGATGCCGCCCTCGGAGATCAGGAGGCCTTCGTCGATCAGGAAGTCGAGTCGCACATTGCGCGAGGCCAGCAAGGCGGCGATCGCCTTGGCGCCTCGGGTGCCGCTGACCTCCTCGTCGTGACCGAACGCAAAATAGACCGTGCGCTTCGGCTTGAAGCCGGCCTTCGCCAGCGCTTCCGCCGCTTCGAGCATTGCGTAGAGATTGCCCTTGTCGTCCCAGGCGCCGCGGCCCCAGATGAAGCCGTCCTTGATGCTCCCGGAAAATGGCGGCTCGCTCCAATCGCCTTCCGTGCCCGGCGCGATCGGCACCACGTCCTGATGCGCGAGCAATGCGATCGGCTTGGCGGCGGGATCGCTGCCTTGCCACGTGTAGAGCAGGCTGTGACCCGCGACCACCTCCTGCTTGGCGGCCGCATGAAATGCAGGGAAGCTCGCTTCGATATGCGCCTTCAGCCCTGCAAACGCATTCGCATTCTGCTCGGGATCGTCATAGCTGGAGATGGTGCGAAAGCGGACGGCTGCGGCAAGCCGGTTCGCCGCGGCCTCTCCGTCGATCGAGACTTTCGGCAGCGCCGTCACCTGAAGCTGGCGCGAACCTTGGCGTTGCGTATTGAAGGCGACGATCGCGAGCACGGCGATGATCGCGACCAGCACGAGAAGAACGACGTTTCTGACGATCCTGGGCAGCCGTCGCATCGCGTTTACCCTCAAAGCAAAACGACGCCGCAAGCTTCGCCTGCGGCGTCGTCGACTTTGCTCAAAGCCTGCGGCGAAGTCCATCGCCGTTGCGATCGAAGCGCAACTCACTCACACCGCGAGCACGCAGAGGGACTACTTCTTCGCCGCCTTCGCCCGGGCGATGCCTTCGGTGATCAGCTGATGCGCATCGTCGGCCGAGCCCCAGCGCAGCACCTTGACCCATTTGCCGGGTTCGAGGTCCTTGTAGTGCTCGTAGAAGTGCTGGATCTGCGCCAGCGTGATGTCCGGCAGGTCGCTATAGGTGCGCACCTTGTCGTAGCGCTGGGTCAGCTTCGACGACGGCACCGCGATGATCTTCTCGTCGCCGCCGGCCTCGTCTTCCATCAGCAACACGCCGACCGGGCGGACGCTCATCACGGCGCCCGGCACGATGGCGCGGGTGTTGGCGATCAGGACGTCGCAGGGGTCGCCGTCGTTCGAGAGCGTGTGCGGGATGAATCCGTAATTTCCCGGATACCGCATCGCCGTGTAGAGGAAGCGATCGACGAACAGCGTGCCAGCGTCCTTGTCGAGCTCGTATTTGATCGGCTCGCCGCCCACCGGGACTTCGATGACGACGTTGACGTCGCGTGGCGGATCTTTCCCGATCGGGATGGCGTCGATGCGCATGAAGGACTCCGTTGGACTGGAACGTAAAGGTCAGGCGTTCAGAGGACGAACGCACTCATTCGCAGTCGCAAAAAATTTGCGGCTCTGCAACAGCAACTTGATGCCGCACAACGCGTCGAGTTCGGCAGCCGCGCTTAAGCTTACTTGATCGAGGCGTAATGGCCTCAGAAACCGAGCCTGGAGCTCAATTGGTCCAGGCGAAGGCAACCTTGTCGAGCGATTTCGGCCCGAACCGCTCCGACGAGCGCGCCACCATCCGGCCGCCCAAGGTGCGGTAAAACTCGGTGGCGGGGTCGTTGTCGGACAACGCCCACACCACCATGCTCTTCAGGCCGCTTTGCGCGAGGTCGCGCTTGGCCGCCGTGAAGAGGCGGCGACCGAACCCCAGCCCCTGAAATTCCGGTCGCAGATAAAGCTCATAAATCTCGCCGTCGAAATGCAGACTGCGGGCGCGGTTGCGGCCGTAATTGGCATAGCCTGCGATCTTGTCGTTGAACACGAGCACGCTGACCCGGCTGCCCTTGCGGATCGCGCTGTCCCACCATTGCGGGCCGCGGCGATTGATCAGCTTTTCCAGCTCGGCGCCGGGGATGATACCCTGATAGGCAGAGCGCCAGGCTTCGTCATGGGCAGACGCCACCGCAGCCGCATCTGCAGCCTTGGCCGGACGGACTTCGATCAGGGTTGTGCTCATGAGGGGATCAAAGCAAGTCGGCGGCGCCGCTTCAAGGTCCAACGTTAAAGATCGGTTAACCTGTGGACTTTCTGCATCACCGGGCGAGAAATCTGTGCCGAAAAGGGACGATTCGGCAACAGCCGGGCGATCCGGAGATGCCGGCCGCACCGGTGACGCGGCTTGGCCCTCAAAAAGCTCCGCTGATTCGGTGGGGCGGTTCGGGGTTAGAATGCGCGATGCGTCTCGGCTGCGCGATATTCACGCCCGATCTCTGGCGCGAGCCGCTGGGCGCGCTGGTCAAAACAGGACCCGCGATCGTGCTGATGCTGGTCGCGCTGTCGACACTGGATAATCGATGATGACGCAATGGCCCGATGACGACGTGATCCTCTACGATGGGGTCTGCGTGTTCTGCTCGCGCTGGGTTCGTTTCGTGATCGCGCGCGATCGCGAGGCGCGGTTTCGGTTCACGCCGATCCAGTCGGCCTACGGCACCCGCCTCGCGCAGGCGTTCGGCATCGATCCTGATGATCCCGACACCAATGCCGTCGTGCACGGCGGCAGGGCGCACCTGAAATCCGATGCCGCGCTGACGGTGCTGTCGACCCTGCCCGGCTGGCGCTGGACGCGCGTGCTGTTCGCCGTGCCCAAGCCGCTGCGCGACGTGGTCTACGGCCTGGTCGCCCGCAACCGCTATCGCATCTTCGGCAGATACGAGGCGTGCTTCATCCCGGATGCGGAGCTGCGGGCGCGGGTGCTGGAATAGCAGGTGATAATTAATCGATTGAAACGAACGGTTTATCCGATATAATGCGTTAGATCGATTGATAGGGGTGTGAAATTCTCCTCCCAGCCGCCCACGTGGGAGATTATTTCATGACTGCCCCGTCGCACGAACTCGCCGCCGATGCGCCCACCGCCGTTCCGCATCATGACTTCCGTGTCCACGCGCCCCTTCAGCACGGTATTCCGGCGCTGGTGCCCGGCCTCCTGCTCTCGGCGGCGATCGCCGGCGCCGGCTTTTCCCTGCGCCAGCTTCCAGGCCTGGCGGTGTTCAGTCCGATGATCCTGGCTATCGTCGCCGGCATGGCCTTCCACAACCTGATCGGGACGCCGCATCGGGCCAAGGCCGGCGTCACCTTCTCGCTCCGGCGGGTGCTGCGGCTCGCCATCGTGCTGCTCGGCTTGCAGCTCACCGCCGAGCAGGTGGTGGAGGTCGGCGCGCGCGGGCTTCTCGTGATCGCGCTCAGCCTCACCGGCACCTTCCTGTTCACGGTGTGGATGGGGCGGCTGCTCGGCGTCGAACGCAAGCTGACCGAACTGATCGCGGCCGGCACCTCGATCTGCGGCGCCTCGGCCGTGATCGCCACCAACACGGTCACCCGTGCGCCCGACGAGGACGTCGCCTATGCGGTGGCCTGCGTCACCGTGTTCGGCTCGATCGCGATGTTCAGCTATCCGCTGTTGCCGGCGCTGTTGCACCTCGATGCCCACGCCTATGGTCTGTGGAGCGGCGCCTCGATCCATGAGATCGCACAAGTGGTGGCCGCCGCCTTCCAGCAGGGCCAGCAGGCCGGCGAATTCGGCACCATCGCCAAGCTCGCCCGCGTGATGCTGCTGGCGCCCGTCGTGATCACGCTCGGCCTGCTGGCAGCGCGCCGCGCCCGTCATGGCGGCCATGCTCACGCCAGTGCAAAGGCGCCGCTGCCCTGGTTCATCTTTGGCTTCATCGCGCTGGTCGGCATCAACAGCATCGTCACCATTCCGGCGGAGGCCAGAACCGTCATCGTGACCGCGACCACCTTCCTGCTGTCGATGGCGCTGGCCGCGATGGGATTGGAAACCGATTTCGCCAAGCTGAAGGCCAAGGGCCTGCGGCCGCTCACGCTCGGCCTGCTCGCCTTCGTCTTCATCGCAAGCTTCAGCCTGACGCTGGTGAAGCTCACAAGTTAGGACGTCATGACGCTCGAGCAGCTCAGGATCTTCGTTGCGGTCGCGACCCGCGAGCATGTCACGCAAGCCGCGCGCGACCTCAACCTGACGCAATCGGCCACATCGGCGGCGGTCGCCGCGCTCGAAGCGCGATATCAAACCAAATTGTTCGACCGCGTCGGCCGCCGGATCGTGCTCACCGCCGCCGGCAAGACGTTCCTCGTCGAAGCCAGGAGCATCCTTGCCCGCGTCGCGAGCGCAGAGGCCGTGCTGGACGATCTCGCCGGGCTAAGGCGGGGGCAGCTGTCGCTGGCCGCGAGCCAGACCATCGCCGGCTATTGGCTGCCCGCCTTCATTCACAAGTTCAATGCCGCGCATCCGGCGATCACGCTCTCGCTCGCGATCGGCAACACCGAGCAGGTGGCCGCGCGCGTGCGCGAAGGTTCGGCGGACCTCGGTTTCGTCGAGGGCAATGTCGACGATCCCGTGCTCGCGGCGCAGCCGGTCGCGGATGACGAACTGGTGCTGGTCGGGCCGCCCGATCACCCGCTGTGCCGAGCATCGTCGGTCACGGCCGGCGATCTGAGGTCGGCGCGCTGGGTGCTGCGCGAGGCGGGTTCGGGGACACGGGCGGTGTTCGAGGCTGCGCTCGCCGAGCTCGGCGTCGATCCACGCGAGCTCGATGTCGCCTTCGATCTGCCTTCCAACGAGGCGGTGCGCGGTGCGGTCGAAGCGAGTGCCGGCGTGACAGTGATCTCGCGCCTGGTCGTGGTCCGGGCCTTGAAGGCGGGTCTGTTGGCTGTCGCCAATATCCCGCTGCCCAAACGGCATTTCTTCAGCCTGCGTCACAAGGAGCATCACCAGACGATGGCGGCGCGGGAATTCTTGCGGATGGTGGGGGATGATCGCGAATCTCGCTCAGCGCGAGCGTAGCGACGCGATCCGGGAATCCTCCCACGGCCGCCCTCTGGATTGCTTCGTCGCTTCGCTCCTCGCAATGACGAGGAGAGAGTTGGTCGATCGCCGTCGGCGCTGAAGGTGCCGAGGCGTCGCGGCAATTGCTTTCTCGCCGCGCAAGCGGCAGGGCAATCGCATATGGGAAAAGCGGCCGGACGATCTCGCCCGCGGCCGTCCTTCGAGACGCTCGCCTCCGGCGAGCTCCTCAGGAGGAGGCCATCTTTGCGGTGAGATCGTAGCCTCTCATGGTGAGGGCGCGGCAAAGCCGCGCGTCTCGAACCATGAGGTCGCGACCCTGCTTGGGCCATATCAGACAGCCCGGCCGCAAGCGGGGAGGGGGCAGGAGCGTGCTTACGCCACCGCTTCCTTGGTCTTTTCGGCGCGCTTGCGCTCGTTCGGGTCGAGATGCTTCTTGCGCAGCCGGATCGATTTCGGCGTCACCTCGACCAGTTCGTCGTCCTCGATATAGGCGAGCGCCTTTTCCAGCGTCATCCTGATCGGCGGCGTCAGCCGGACGGCTTCGTCCTTCGAGGTGGTGCGGATGTTGGTGAGCTGCTTGCCCTTGAGCACGTTGATCTCGAGGTCGTTGTCGCGGGTGTGCTCGCCGACGATCATGCCGCGATAGACCTTCCAGCCCGGCTCGATCATCATCGGGCCGCGGTCTTCCAGCTTGAACATCGCGTAGGCCACCGCCTCGCCCTGGTCGTTGGAGATCAGGACGCCATTGCGGCGGCCGGCGATCTCGCCCTTGTACGGGGCGTAGCCGTGGAAGAGGCGGTTCATGATCGCGGTGCCGCGGGTGTCGGTGAGCAGTTCGCCCTGGTAACCGATCAGGCCGCGGGTCGGCGCGTAGAACACCAGCCGCAGCCGGTTGCCGCCGGACGGGCGCATCTCGATCATCTCGGCCTTGCGCTCACTCATCTTCTGCACGACGACGCCGGAATGCTCTTCGTCGACGTCGATCACGACCTCCTCGATCGGCTCCAGCCACTGGCCGGTGGCCTCGTCCTTTTGCAGAACGACGCGCGGGCGCGACACCGACAGCTCGAAGCCCTCGCGGCGCATGGTCTCGATCAGGATCGCGAGCTGCAATTCGCCGCGGCCGGACACTTCCATGGCGTCCTTGTCGACGGATTCGACGACGCGGAGCGCGACGTTGCCCTCGGCCTCGCGCAGCAGGCGGTCGCGAATCATGCGGCTCGTCACCTTGTCACCCTCGGTGCCCGCCAGCGGCGAGTTGTTGACGATGAAGGACATCGACACCGTGGGCGGATCGATCGGCTGCGCCGGCAGCGGTGTTTCGACGGTGGGGTCGCAGAAGGTGTCGGCGACGGTGCCCTTGCTGAGGCCTGCGATGGCGACGATGTCGCCGGCTTCGGCCTCGTCGAGCGGCACGCGCTCGATACCGCGGAACGCCAGAATCTTGGAGATGCGACCCTGCTCGACAACCTTGCCTTCGGCGTTCAGCACCTTTACGGCCTGGTTCGGCTTGATACTGCCCGAGGTGATGCGCCCGGTGATGATGCGTCCAAGGAAGTTGTTGGCTTCCAGGATGGTGCCGATCATACGGAACGGCCCCTCTTCGACCGATGGTGCCGGCACATGGCGCAGCACCAGGTCGAACAGCGGCTGCATGCCCTGGTCCTTCGGACCGTCCGGGCTGTCGGCCATCCAGCCCTGCTTGGCCGAGCCATAGAGGATCGGGAAGTCGAGCTGCTCCTCGCTGGCGTCGAGCGCCGCGAACAGGTCGAACACCTCGTTGATGACCTCGGTCGGCCGCGCGTCCGGGCGGTCGACCTTGTTGATGACGACGATCGGCTTCAGCCCCACCTTGAGCGCCTTGGAGACCACGAATTTGGTCTGCGGCAGCGGGCCCTCGGCGGCGTCGACCAGCACCAGCGCACCGTCCACCATGTTGAGGATGCGCTCGACCTCGCCGCCGAAATCGGCGTGGCCGGGGGTGTCGACGATGTTGATGCGCGTGTCCTTCCACTGCACCGATGCCGCTTTCGCCAGGATGGTGATGCCGCGCTCGCGCTCCAGGTCGTTGGAGTCCATAGCGCGCTCGGCGACCTTCTGGTTCTCGCGGAAGGTGCCGGATTGCTGCAGCAGGCGATCGACGAGCGTGGTCTTGCCGTGGTCGACGTGGGCGATGATGGCGATGTTGCGAAGGTTCATGACTTGCTTCTTTAAGCTTTCTTAAGCTCGTGCTCTGTCCCCGGCGGCGCGCGCTCCTGCAGGGAAATCAGTTGTTTAGCTATGGAGCGCGCTCGCAAAACGGGTCTGCGGCGGAGAGGGCATCCCGCCCTCAAAAAGGAAGCCCGGCCAAAAGGACCGGGCAAACCTGACGCGTTGCGCCGCAATATAGGCAGAAACTACCAAAAAACAATGACAATCAATGACAATCCTGGTTGGTGCGCCGACGTGCGAAGTCCTGTGCCGGGCTGTCGGTTCCCGCCAGATCAGCCAGCCGCCGCCTGCTCGCTCGGATAGACGCCGCGGAGTACCTCCTCGAAATGGCCTTTCACGGCCTCGTTGCAGAGGCAGGAGCGCCGCTTCAGGGCTTCCGTATCGCGGACCGTGATCGCGCCACGCCGGGTCTCCAGGATGCCCTCGGCCTTGAAGGTCTGGAGCACGCGGCTGGCATAGCTGCGGCCGACCCCGAGCAAGGTGGCGAGCTGCTCGTGCGTCAGCGGTACGGTCGGGTCGCCATCGGTCCGCTCCATGGCTGCAACGATCCATTTCGCCGTGCGCTGCTCGATCGAATGGATCGCATTGCAGGCGGTGGACTGGAACATCTGGGCCAGCATGCAGTCGGCGTAGCGGGCGAACACGCTGCGCAAGGTTTTCGACTGCAGCTTGGCAGCGTCGAGCTTGGTGACGGGCAGGCGTACGAAGGGGCCGGCGAACTTGACGACGATGCGGGTATAGGCGGGCAGAAAGCCCTGGCTGACGATGCCGCCGACCGCGCCTTCGCGCCCCACCAGAATGGTCTCGACGTCGCGCCCATCCTCGTTCGCGACCAGATAGGAGGCAAGGGCCGGTCCGCAGGGAAAGTGCACGATCTGCACGTCGTCGCCAGGGTTGTACAGCAGGTCCCCGGCCGAGGTCTGCTCCTCGGCCAGATGCGGAGAGAGCAGTGCATAGTCGGTCATGCTCAATCGGCGCAGCAAGTTATTGTACGGCCGCTCGCGCGAGAGCGGCGTCACTCCCTGACTCAGCATTGCCATTTCTACGCCCTCTTGGCTCAGTGTTGGCCCTGTCGATTTGTTTCACGCTATGTACAGAAGTGGACCGACAGGGGAACTCTGGTATGGTGGTTTCGTTCCAGGAACCCGCCGGCGTGCTTGTGCGAAGGCGCTGGCTGCGGGGGCCGTCCTTCATCTCTGGAACCCCGCTCATGACCGCTTCGCAACTCGGCTTGCCGGAGCTTTATCAGGACATATTGATCGTCGAGGACGATCCGATCATCGCGCTCGGCCTCGAAGATACGATCCTCGGCTTCGGCGTGCCGACCGTGCGTGTTGCCGCCAACGTCGCGAACGCGCTCGTGATGATCGAGCAGCGCGCGCCGGATTTCGCGCTGCTCGATGTCGGACTGGTGCGCGGCAATAGCTTCGCCGTGGCTGAGCGGCTGGCTGCGCTGCAGATCCCGTTCGCCTTTGCGACCGGTTATGACGCCGACCGCGTGCCCGCGCAATTCTCCGACCGGCCGCGGCTGCAGAAGCCTTGCCCGACGGATGCACTGGAAGCGGCGCTGCGGCGGAAGACGTAGCGAGCGGAGCTGATCGCACCGCTACTAAATTCCCTTTCCCGGCAAGCGGCAGGGCAATCGCATATGACTGTAGCTTCGGGCCTCATGGTTCTCCCGGCGAAGCATCGTCCGGAGACGCGCGGCTTCGCCGCGCCCTCACCATGAGGGTCTGTCATTTTGCCGCAAAACAGGCCCTCGTCCTGAGGAGCTCGCCGGAGGCGAGCGTCTCGAAGGACGGCCGCGGGAGAAATCGTCGGCGGCACTCACTCCAGCTTCGGATCGAGCGTGGTCGACCACAGCGCGATGTCGGCGCGATCGCGCAAGGTGACCGTCATCTGTCCGGTGGCGCCTTCGATCTTGACGTGGCCGAAGAACTGCATGCCCGCCGACGGCGGCAGGTTCTGCTTGTCGAGGCCGGGCGCCTTGATGAAGCGCACCTCGGGGCCGAACGTGTTGTCGAGCTCGTTCGGTCCGAACGTGCCGGCATGCAGCGGCCCCGAGACGAACTCCCAGAACGGCTCGAAGTCCTGGAATTGCGCCTTGTCCGGATTGTAGTAATGCGCGGCGGCGTAGTGGACGTCGGCTGTCAGCCACACCGTGTTCTGGATCGGCGCCGTCTTGATGAAGCGGAGGATCTCGGCAATCTCGAGCTCGCGGCCGCGCGGCGGACCGTCACCTTGCGCGAACGCTTCAGAGCCGCGTTTGTTGGCGGCATCATCATAGACGATCAGGCTGAGCGGCATGTCGGAAGCGATCACCTTCCAGGTCGCGCGCGAGTTCAACAGTGCCCGCTTCAGCCAGCGCATCTGCTCGGGGCCGAGGAAATAGGCATCGGGACCGTATTCGGTCTGCTGATTCGGGTTGTTCGGACCGCGATAGGAGCGCTCGTCCAGCATGAACACGTCGAGATGCGGACCATAGGAGATGCTGCGATAGACGCGACCGGGCTCGACAATGCTTTCGCGCAGCGGATACATCTCGTGGAAGGCGCGCGCGGCGCGCGCCGCCAGCAGCTGGATGTTGCGCTCCTTGTAGGCGGCTGGAAGATCCTTCGAGGCCGACCAGTTGTTGGTGACCTCGTGATCGTCCCACTGCACGAAGATCGGCACCTCGGCATTGAAGGCGCGGACATTGTCGTCGAGGAAATTGTATTTGTGAGCGGCGCGGAATTCGTCGAGCGTCTCGGCGACCTTGGCCTTCTCCGGGATGGTGAGATTCTTCCAGAGCTTGCCGTCGGAAAGCTTCACCTCGGATGCGATCACGCCGTCGGCGTAGATGGTGTCGCCGGAGTGGATGAAGAAGTCCGGCCGGTGCTTTTTCATGGTCGAGAACGTGAACATGCCCCCGTCGTCCGGGTTGATGCCCCAGCCTTGCCCGGCGACGTCGCCGCCCCAGACGAAGCTGACATCGCGCTTGTCCGAGGGCGCGGTACGGAAGCGGCCGACGACCGGCTCGCTCTCGATGTCGGGATGCGACAAGTCGCGGAATTTGACGCGGTAGAAGATATCCTGGCCGCCGGGCAGGTTCTCGACCAGCATCTTGGCCGTGTAGTCACTTTCCGGCAGCGCTGCGATCGGCGGCAGCGCGCGGGCGTCCTTGAACGTGTCTGATGTGGCGACCTCGACCAGCATCTGCGCGGGTCGGTCGGCGCGCGACCAGATCACGCCGCCGTCGCTGCTCACATCGCCGGACTGCACACCGTGAGTGATCTGCGGCCGGTCGGCGGCGCGGCTGAGGTAAGGCATGGCCAGCGTGCTGACGCCGGCTGCGGCCGCGGTGGACAGGAAGCGGCGGCGGGAGAGCGCATGGAAAGCGCGGCGTGGGATTCGGATCGTCATGAATATCTCCTCCGGGGCGGCGGCGAGTCGCGCCCGAATGTACGACCGAAGAGCTAGGAAAATTCGATGACAGCGCGATTACGCGAAGGCGCCACAGGGGAGGATTTTGCGAGCCGTTCCGATGTCGGTCCACGAAGCTGACGTCGGCTGGCGGTGAAGCGCCAGCGTTGCATCGCGGCTGGACTTGCCTTGGTATCAGGTGCCGGTCGCGCGCAATTGGGGACCGTTGCCGGTGCCGGCGCGCGGCGGGGTCTGCGGCATGCTCATCAGGATCAGCTTGCGGTCGGCGACCGCATTGTGGAACTGCTCGAGCGCGATGTTGAAGGCGGTGAGCGCGGCGTGCTCGATCGCGCCATCCTCGAAACAGGCAAGCGTGTTGCGCAGGATGTCGTCGGCTTCGCTCTGCATGTTGTCGAGCTCTTCGGGGGAATCGCTCTTGCGCGCGATCGTGATCATTTCGAGCAGCCGGTCACGCATCGAACTGTTGATGAACCGCTCGTCCTTCTTCAGATAGCCGGCGAACCAGGCACCGATCGAGCCCATCGCCGAGAGCGCCATCAGGCTCCACCAGATGTAATCGCTGTAGCGGTCGAGGAAGGTCTTCTCCTCGCCGTCGACAAAGGCGGCCGCTCCCGGATGCACTGGGATCGCGGCGTCCTTGTCGGTGTCGGGGGTCTCGATCTTCGCAGCCAACGGGAATTCCGACATCAGCTGCTGGCGCACCGAAAACAGCTGGCGGGCGAAGGCGGAGACGGTCGATTCCGCCAAGCCTTTGCGCGCCACGATGTGGTGGTTGAAGCTGATCGTCTTCACCTCGTCCTCGGGCCGGTCGGGCGAGCCGCCGAAGGCGCCGGCCGGGATGTCGGCCGCTTCATATTCCGGATGATTCTGCGCGATCGCTTCCGCAGAATCGATCGCAAGGAAGGTCGGTGTGCCGCCATCCTTGGTGGAGGCTGCGATCGCCTCCGTCGTGATCTTGCTGTTGACAGGTCCCGCAGCCAGCCAGACGTCGGCTTTCTGACTGCGCACCGCGTCGATGGCCTCGGTGATCGGGAATTGCAGGATATCGACCTTGCCGGGATCGACGCCATATTGCTGCAGGATCACCTTGAGCAGATTGACGTTGGCCGGAGTGCGGCCGATGACGCCGATCTTGCGGCCGGCGAGCTGCGAAATCTTGGTGATCTTCGCGCCCTTCCTCCGGCCCTTGGCCGGCGGCACCCATAGCACCGCGACGTTCTTGCGCAGCGTTGCCACGGCCTGCGCGTTCTTCGGAACGTTGAGGTCGCCGCGGATGATGGCGAGATCGACCTTGCCTTCGGCGAGCGCCTGCGCGCTTTCGGCGGCGCCCTCGGTCTGCACCGGACGCAAGCGGACATAGCCGTGATTTTGCGAAAACGCCTGGGTCAGCGCCTGCACCACCCTGAGATCGTCGCTGTTGGGAGGACCGACGGCGATCTTCAGCGGCACCGGGCGCATCGCAAAGTAATAGCCGCCGATAAGCGCGCCGACGATCGCCAGGATTCCGGCGACGACGATGAACACGACGGGGCGGACCGGCGAGCGCGGTTTTGTCGGGATCTGAGCTTCCACCAGGTCCAATCCTCCCATGATCGCGCTGGCGACAGTCGCCGATGGGTCTGGTTCCGAGCCGCTAGGCCAAACTTGTAGCAAATATCTTGCCTGAAGAGGGTTACATCTGCGTCATGGTTACCGAGATGCGCTGGGCTCGACCGGCGGGATCGGTTCCGCGAACGATGCGAATGCATGGTTTGGGATCGATGTCGGGAAGGTTCCCCTTGCGACGGCGGGCGCGAGGGCGGACAGTATGGCCATACCGGGCAGGCCGATGGCAGGGCGGCGGGTCCGATCAGCGGAACGTTAGCGAGAGGAGGCGATCATGGCGGAGCGATTGTCGGCCGAGGCGCGAGCCGCGGCCCTAGGCGAGCTTTCCGGCTGGACCGAACTGGACGGCCGCGACGCGATCAGGCGAACCTTCACTTTCAAGGATTTCAACGCGGCCTTCGGCTTCATGTGCCGCGTCGCGCTGGTGGCCGAGAAGCGCGACCATCATCCGGAATGGCGCAATGTCTACCGTACCGTCGAGGTGGTGCTGGCGACACACGACGCCGGCGGCGTCACGAAGCTGGATATCGAACTGGCCAAGGCGATGGATGCGATCGCAGCGCAGATGGGCGCATAATGTGCTCTCCTCCCTTATCTGGCTTGCGGGTCGCGGAGCCATCCCCACATCTTGTGGCGGCAGGCCGCTAGGATCGCGGCACGAGGGGAGCCAAACGTGGCATCCGACACCACCGACTATACTGTGGGTTTCGAACCGGCCGACCGCCTCGCGCGCGATCGCGAGAGCGTGCGCCGCAGGTTCTGGACCAAGTTCAAGCGGGTGATGGCGAAGCTGCCCTTCGCCGAAGACCTGCTCGCCGCCTATTACTGCGCGTTCGACAGTGAGACGCCGCGTCACGTCCAGGCCGCGCTGCTCGGCGCCATCGCCTATTTCATCCTGCCGTTCGATTTCATTCCGGACGTGATGCCGGTGCTCGGCTTCACCGACGATGCGGCCGTGCTCGCCACGGCCATCCGCATGGTCGCCTCGCACATCACCCCCGATCATCGCGCCGCCGCACGCGCCGCGCTGAAGCGTGGGCTGGAGGGGGATGAAGAGGACAAGGCCGATTAGCTGTCCGGTGGCGGCACCAGTGCACGGCACGTGGCGTCCGCCGAGGTCACGCGATGTGCGCGTGAGAATAACGCAAGAGAAAAGCCCCGCGGCATGACCGCGGGGCTTTTGTTTGCTTGAGCAGCTGATCGGCTACAGCCTCAGCGCTGCCGCGTCTGCGTCCGCGGGCTGCCGTTCCGCTCGGCCTCCCAGGCCTGGAACTGCTTGAACAGGGCCTCGCGATCGGCCTCGCTCTGCAGGCCCTTGCCGGCGTCGCTCTGCTTCACGAAATCGTCGAAGCGGTCGCGCGCCGCACCCGAACTTTCGAACGAATGGGTCTCCAGCCACTGCTTGGCATAGGGGAAGCGTTGCCAGCCCGCCAGCGGCGCCGACAGCGAGACCTCCTTCCACTTCGGATGGAAGGGCGGCTTCTGGAAGCTCGGAAACTTGGCGAAGAAGGCGTCGACGAACAGCGACAGTTTGCGATAGCGGTCGGTGTTGGGCGCCCAGTTGTAGGCGGCGAGCACCGCCGGTACGGCGATGGTGTCGACCTTGTCGCCTTCGGCGATCAGGTTCGGATAATCCTTCGACGTGAGCGTTGCCGGCAGGTAGTCGGTTTGCAGCGGTCGGTCATAATCGACGTTCACCAGATGGAAGCGACCGCCGTCGTTGACGAAATTGCTGACCGACTTGTACGGCTTGCCGCCGACCACGATCACCGCATCGAGCTCGCCCTTCTTCAGCTTCTCCATCGCGATGCGCTGTTCGATGTAGCGGAAGTTGGAGGCATTGAGCCCGAGCCGTTCGAACGTGGTCAAGGCGGTGACGAAGGTGCCGCCATCGGGCAGGTCGACGCTGACCCGCTTGCCGTCGAGATCGCGCAGATTGCGGATCGCGAGCGGCGCGATCACCTGCATCTCTTCATTGTAGAGCTTGGTCACATAGGTGAATTGCTTCTTGATGTCGTGCGCGAAGCCCTTGCGCTCGAGATAGTCGAGCGTGTCGGCACGCACCACGCCGAGATCCACCCCCTGCAGGAACAGAATGTCGGCGACGCTCTGCACCGAGCCGCGGCCGACGATCGGCAGCACGCGCAGCTTGTTGCCGTCGTCGAGCACGGAGGCGAGGTCGGCACCGAACTGCACATAGGTGCCGCCGATGGTACCGGTGATCATCGTCACTGTATTGGCGTTAAGGGCCTGCTTGGTCTGGTTCGAACCGAACTGGAAGACGGCCTTGAGACTGTCGCTGACTTTGGCGGGATCATACTCGTCCGCCGCCTGGGCGCTGAACGCGCCCATCGTCATGATGGCAGCAAGTGCTGCCAGCCTGCTGAAAGGTGTCATGTGTTCCCCTGCCTTGAAAAAATCTGAACTTAATTCTGCAATTGATCGAGCCGCCGCTGCGCCTCGGCCGAGCCGAGCTGCGCTGCACGGCGATACCAGGTGCGCGCTGCCGCCGGATCGGCATTGATGTTGCGCACGTCGCTCGTCCCCAGCACCTGAGCGTCGTAGGTCTGCGCCAACATCAGCGCGGCGCCGGCCTCTTGGGCGTCGGCAGCACGCTCGAGCAGCAGGCGCGCGGCCGGGATGTCGCCGGCCGCCAATAGGCTCTTGGCGCGCTTCATGATGCCGGCGAGTTCGTCGGGATCCATGCGCCGCGCCTTGGGTTGCTGCGACTGCATCGGCGTGGAGATGGATGGCCCGACGATGGCCGGTGCCACGATCGCAGTCGCCGCGCCCGGCGCGGTGATCGAATTGGGCGCGGTGACGGCCGGTGTCGCTGCCGGAGGCGGCGCGGCGGGTGCCGGCTGCGGTGTCGTGACCGCGGGGTCGACAGCGGCGCGGTTCTGCAGCGCGGCCTGGTAGGCGTTGGCGATGTCTTCCCGGCTCGGCGCGACGGAGGCGGTCTGCACCGGGCTGGCGACCGGGGCCGGCGCGGGCGGGACCCTGGCCGGCTCGTTCAGCTGCAGGTCGCGCGCGGTCAATTGCGTGTCAGCGGGCTGCGGCGGTGCGGTCGGATCGGCGGGCGCGCCGATGATCGAGGCCTTGGCGGTGGCGATCAGGTCGCGCGTCGCGTCCGACGTGACCAGCGCGAACACCATCGCCACGCCGGCTGCGGCGACGACCGCAAGCAGGATCCGTGACGATATGGATGGGCGCCGCCGGCGCGCCGGCCAGTGCTCCTCATAGGCGAATTCCGTCCCGTCCTGTTCATTGTCGTAGTCGGACAAGAACATCGGCATCGACTCGTCGGAGGGATAGCTGTCCTGAGTCGATCGTCCGAAACGGTAGACCTGCGAGCGTTCTTGCGCAGCCTCTTCTGGAAAGGGCCTGAAGTCGGGACTACCTGAAACTCCGTCGTGTGACCGACCGTAGCTCCTACGCTCACCCATAGCTGTTCCCCATCATCTTCACGCAACAATTGTGGCCCCGAGTTGTCAGCTCTCAGGGCCAGTCGCATTTTGCCGGAGGCACCCCATTTGCCTTGAACTAATTGACTATCCGAATCAGCCCAAAAGTGGACGGGTTTGGCGTGAATCTGGAGATTTCTTGATTTGGCCGCGGCAAAGGCCAGCAAATCGGCGAGAAGAAGAAGTCGGAATCTTAAGTAGAACAGTAACTAAGTGGTCGAATTAACCGTGCCACAATTTTTTTTGGTTGTAGTTGTTCTTGGATGCGCGGTTTTCGATTTTGGTCGGCAAATTGATTTCGGCCCATGTCGATTTATCGGCGGTTGTGGCATTGTTGCACCGTCGGATACATCTCCCGCTTAGCATTATATACAAGATGCACGCGAAGGTTTTACGCGGGAGAATGCGGCCCTGCCGAATGTGACGAGGTCGTGGCGCGTGGCGCAAAGTGCGCGCCACGCTGTCGACCAAATTGCCGGCGCCCGGGCTCGTGCCGAGAACGCCGCTTCCGCATTCGCCGCCGCCGTCAAGGATGCAGGATGACCTTGCCCATGGCCTGACGGCCGCCGAGCACCTTCAACGCATCGGCCGTCTGCGCTAGCGGGAAGACGCGATCGACATGGGACGACAGCTTGCCGTCAGCGGTCCACTGCGCGAGCTTCTCGAGATTGGCGCGATGCTTGGCAGGGTTGATGCGGGTCCAGGCGCCCCAGAACACGCCGCGGATATCGCAACCCTTCAAGAGCGCGAGGTTGAGCGGCATCTTCGGAATCTCGCCCGCAGCAAAGCCGATCACCAGAAAGCGGCCTTCCCACGCGATCGAGCGCAGCGCGGCTTCGGCGTAGGCGCCTCCGACCGGATCGAAGATGATATCGGCACCCTTGCCGTTGGTCAGGCGGCGCAGGCCTTCCTTCAGATCCTCCTTGGCGTAGTTCAAGGTGAGCTCGGCGCCATGCGCCTTGGCGAAAGCCAGTTTCTCGTCGCTGGAGGCGCACGCAATGACCTTCAAGCCCATCAGTCTGCCGAGTTCGCAGGCGGCAAGGCCGGTGCCGCCGGCGGCGCCGAGCACGGCCAGCGTTTCGCCGGGCTGCGCCCTTGCGCGGTCGTCCAGCGCATGCAGCGCCGTGCCGTAGACGATGATGATGCCCGCAGCGCGGTCGAAGTCGAGATTGTCGGGAATCTTCACGATCGCTTCCGCCGGCAGCGCGATCTTTTCCCGCGCGCCGTTGTGACCGCACGACGCCATCACGCGATCGCCGACCTTGAGATCGGTGACGCCTTCGCCGACGCTCTCGATCACGCCCGCGACTTCGGCGCCCGGCGAAAACGGAAAGGGCGGCTTGACCTGATACTTGCCCTGAATCATCAGGATATCGAAGAAATTCAGCGCAGCGGCCTTGATCGCGATCACCGCCTCGCCGGGGCCCGCCACGGGATCAGGAATGTCGGCAAGCACGAGATCATCCGGCTGGCAGAATTGGGAACAGAGAATGGCTTTCATGAGCGCTCCTGACGTTCTTGTTATTGGATCCTCTTGGTCCGCGCGCCTCCCGCTTTCCGATGCTGACGGTTCGGCGGCAAAGCTGCCGGGCCGCTGTCCGAACAGGGAGCTCGCTTGGCAGTGCTCATGCCGGATTTGCTGCCGCGCCACAATCTGAATTCCCCGGCGACGGATTCCCGTTGAAGTTGTAAATTGCTTCGCGTGAACGCGCCGGCGGGGCCATCTTCCAGTCACAATATTGATGGAACCACCGCGGCCTATGACGAATTTGAAGTTCTGATCGCTGCTTCTGCACGCTCGTCATCGGAGCTTCCAATTCAAAGCCGCAGTTGTTCATGCTTTGCTAGGGCTCTGCTATTTCAGACGTTCGCAAACGAAGACGGCGCGGTATTATATACTATGGTGCGAACTTCGGAGTCGGGGCACCAGGGGGAAGTACTCTCATCATGTTTTTTGGACGAGGACTGACAGCGCTGGCCGCCGGCGTGCTCGTGTTCGGCGTTCCGAATCTTGCGGTGGCGCAGAGCGGGGCGCCCAAAGCGCCGAAGGCGGCTCCCAAGGTGGCGCCGAAGCAGGAGGCGAAGACGGCCGTACCCAATGTGGGTGGGGCCGAGCCGACCTTGATCGGCCAGTTCGGAAGCTGGGGCGCCTATACGGCAGCGCCAGCCGGTAAGAAGGTCTGCTTCGCGCTCGCCAAGCCGACCTCATCCAAAACCAGCCCGCCGAACCGGCCGCGCGATCCGGCCTATGCCTTCGTCTCGTCGCGGCCGTCCGAGAAGGTCTTCAACGAGGTCTCGATCATGATCGGCTATGCCGCGAAACCCGGCTCGGATTCCACGCTGGAGGTCGGCGGCGCGTCCTACGCGATGTACACCCAAGGCGACGGGCTATGGATCAAGAACGCGGCGGAAGAGGAGCGCTTGGTGGAAGCGATGCGCCGCGCCCCGGATGCCGTCGTCAAGGCGGTCTCGGCCAAGGGCACCGAGACGGTGGATACCTTCTCGCTGAAGGGGCTCTCACAGGCGCTCGACCGCATCGCGCAGGATTGCAAGCGGTAAAGGTCCATCGAACCTTGCCGGTTCCGGTCGCAATTGCAGCGAAGCTTGCTATATAGGGCCGATATGGGGGCTCGCGCCTCCGGCCGTCAGCCCGGGGCTGGGGCACAGCATTTGGGTCCTTTCTGATGTCATCGACCGCCGAGTTGCGCGGGACCGCCGCGCCCCTCGAAAAAACGCCGCTCGAAACCTACGTGCCGCCGGCCAAGCCGTCGCTGATCGGCCTGTCGCGCGCGGAGCTTGCGGAGCGCCTGGGCGAGATCGGCGTGCCGCCGCGGCAGCAGAAGATGCGGGTGCAGCAGCTGTGGCACTGGATCTACTTCCGCGGGGCGAGATCCTTCGACGAGATGACCTCCGTGTCCAAGGAGACGCGGACCGGCTTGGCCGAGCGGTTCACGGTCGACCGTCCCGAAGTGGTCGCCGAGCAGATCTCCAACGACGGCACCCGCAAATGGCTGTTGCGGCTGCCGAGCGGCGATGCCTTGCAGAAGGCGCATGAAGTCGAGTGCGTCTACATCCCCGAGACCGACCGCGGCACGCTCTGCGTCTCATCGCAGGTCGGCTGTACCTTGAACTGCGCATTCTGCCACACCGGCACGCAGCGCCTGGTGCGCAATCTCACCGCAGGCGAGATCGTCGGCCAGGTGATGGTGGCGCGCGACCGGCTCAACGATTGGGCCGATCGTGAGACGCCGCACGGCAACAGGCTCGTCACCAATGTCGTGATGATGGGGATGGGCGAGCCGCTCTATAATTTCGACGCGGTGCGCGACGCGCTGCTGATCGTCTCGGACAACGAAGGCATCGGCATCTCTCGTCGCCGCATCACGCTGTCGACCTCCGGCGTGGTGCCCAACATCGCTCGGGCCGGCGAGGAGATCGGCGTCATGCTCGCGATCTCGCTGCACGCGGTGCGCGACGAACTCCGCAACGAACTGGTGCCGCTCAATCGCAAGTACCCGATCGCCGAACTGCTGCAGGCCTGCCGCGACTATCCCGGCGCCTCGAATGCGCGGCGCATCACCTTCGAATATGTGATGCTCAAGGGCGTCAACGATTCGCTCGACGACGCCAAGCTCCTGGTCAAGCTGCTCAAGGGCATCCCGGCCAAGATCAATCTGATCCCGTTCAATCCCTGGCCCGGCTCGCGCTACGAATGCTCGGATTGGGAGCAGATCGAGAAATTCTCGGAGTATGTCTTCAACGCCGGCTATTCCTCGCCGGTGCGCACCCCGCGCGGCCGCGACATTCTCGCCGCCTGCGGCCAGCTGAAATCGGAGACGGAAAAACTGTCGGCGCGCGAACGCCAGGCGCTGCGCGCCATGGCGATGACCGATTAGTGTAAATGTCAGATGCCAAACGTACGTCGTTGCGAGCGAAGCGAAGCAATCCAGGACCGCACGAGTGATGCTGGATTGCTTCGTTGCTGACGCTCCTCGCAATGACTGCGGTTGGGAGGGCCTAACATGGCGCTGATCGGCCGCCTGTTCGTGATCGCGTTCGCCTTCCTGGCCGCGTGCTTCGTTGCGGGGCTGATCGTCGTGATCGCGATCCTGTTTCCGGAGTTCTCCGACCTTGGCGAGGGCCCGATCGACCAGGGTGCGCTGAACGTGATCATCGGCTTCGGCTTCATCTTCGTCTCCGGTTTCGCCCTGCTCCCGGCGATGCTGATCGCGTTGATCACGGAGGCATTCTCGATCCGCAGCGTGCTGGCTTACGCGATCGGCGGCGGCGTGGTCGGTGCGGCCTGCTATCTCGGCCTGGTTCCGTTCGATCCGGACACGTTCCAATTCGAAGGCATCGTGCGGCGGCACCTGGAGATCCTGACCGGCGCCGGCATCGTCGGCGGCCTCGTCTACTGGCTGATCGCCGGTCGCAACGCGGGCGCCTGGCGCGAACCGCCGCGGCAGCTGCCGCCGTCGCCGCCCTTGCCGTCGGGCTCGGTGCGGTGAACATCCGTCATTCCGGGGCATCGAGCCCGAAATCCCGCGATTCCGGGGTCGGCTGTTGGGGTCGTCGCGGAACAACGGTGGAGCTTTCCACCTTTCACGTTGTCGGCTAAACCGCGCGCCATGAACCGGACCGGACTTTTCGTCGCACTGTCGCTCGCGCTCGTCATCGGGATCGTGTTCGGGATCTATCCCGAGCTCGACCTCAAGCTCGCCGCGCTGTTCTATGATCCCGTCACGCACGCATTTCCGCTGAAGCTCAACGGCTATGCGTCGTTCGCGCGTGACGGCGCGATGTGGATCGCCTGGGCGATCGCGCTTCCCTCCATCGTTGCGCTGGTGGTGAAGTTCATCCGGCCCGATCGGCCGCTGCTGGTGAAGGGCCGTACCATCGCGTTCCTGTTGCTGACCTTGTCGCTGTCGGCCATCGTACTCGCCAACGCCACCTTCAAATCCTATTGGGGCCGGCCGCGCCCGGTGGTGGTGACCGAGTTCGGCGGGGACCTGCCCTTCGTGCCATGGTGGGATCCGCGCGGCGGTTGCGGTCGTAATTGCTCGTTCTTCTCCGGCGAGGGCGCGACCGCGTTCTGGACACTGGCGCCGGCCGCCTTGACCCCGCCTGCGGTGCGCCCGATCGCCTACGCCGCGGCGGCCGTGTTCGGGCTCGTCACCTCGGGGCTGCGCATGGCCTTTGGCGGGCATTTCTTCACCGATGTCGCCGCCGCCGGTCTCGTGACCTTCCTCGTGATCTGGCTCTTGCACGGCTACATTTACCGCTGGCCGTCCACGCGCCTGTCCGACGAGGCCATCGATGCGTCGCTGACCCGCCTCGCCTGGCCCGGCTACCGGCTGATGCTGCGGCTGGTGCGCCGCCGTCGCGCCGCCGGGACCAGCCCTGCGGCTCGAGCGGGGTAGCCCGCTATCGGTGCCTGCCCAAAAACCCGTGCCCAAGCTTGGGAAATTTGATATTCGCGGCAACTTGAAGCGCCGCACCAGATGCACCAGCACCTACGACCGATTGGAAGCTCCATGAGTACGATCCTGAAAAGCCTGCCCACAGGGGAAAAAGTCGGCATTGCGTTCTCGGGCGGTCTCGACACCAGTGCGGCGCTGTTGTGGATGAAGCTGAAGGGCGCCCGCTGCTTCGCCTACACCGCCAATCTCGGCCAGCCCGATGAGGCCGATTACGACGAGATCCCGCGCAAGGCGCTCAGCTTCGGCGCCGAGAAGGCCCGGCTCGTGGATTGCCGCACCCAACTGGTCCATGAGGGCATCGCCGCCATTCAATCCGGCGCGTTCCATATCTCGACCGGCGGCCTGACCTATTTCAACACCACGCCGCTCGGCCGCGCCGTCACCGGTACGATGCTGGTCGCGGCCATGAAGGAAGATGGCGTCAACATCTGGGGCGACGGCTCCACCTATAAAGGCAACGACATCGAGCGGTTCTATCGCTACGGCTTGCTGACCAATCCGAATCTGAGGATCTACAAGCCCTGGCTCGATCAGCAGTTCATCGATGAGCTCGGTGGCCGCGCGGAGATGTCGGCGTTCCTGACCGCCAATGGCTTCGCCTACAAGATGAGTGCCGAGAAGGCCTATTCGACCGATAGCAATCTGCTCGGCGCCACGCATGAGGCCAAGGATCTCGAACATCTCGACAGTGGCATCCGGATCGTCAATCCGATCATGGGCGTGCCGTTCTGGCGCGACGATTGCGTCGTCAAGCCCGAGACGGTCACCGTGCGTTTCGAGGAGGGCCAACCGGTCGCGCTGAACGGCCAATCCTTCACCGATCCGGTCGCATTGTTCCTCGAGGCCAATGCCATCGGCGGTCGTCACGGTCTCGGCATGAGCGACCAGATCGAGAACCGGATCATCGAGGCGAAAAGCCGCGGCATCTATGAAGCGCCCGGCATGGCGCTGCTGCACATCGCCTATGAGCGCCTGGTCACCGGCATCCACAACGAGGATACGATCGAGCAGTATCGGATCAGCGGCATGCGTCTCGGCCGGCTGCTCTATCAGGGACGCTGGTTCGACTCGCAAGCCTTGATGCTGCGCGAGACCGCCCAGCGCTGGGTGGCGCGCGCCATCACCGGCGAGGTGACGCTCGAACTGCGCCGGGGCAACGACTATTCGATCCTGAACACCGAAAGCCCCAACCTGACCTATCAGCCCGAGCGGCTGAGCATGGAGAAGGTCGAAGACGCGGCGTTCACGCCGGCCGACCGCATCGGCCAGCTGACCATGCGTAACCTCGACATCGCCGATACCCGCACCAAGCTCAACCTCTACGCAGAGACGGGGCTGATCTCAAACCGAGACGGTTCTCAGATCTTCCAGCTCGAAAGCGATAAGGACTGAGACGACGGATGTGTCGACCCGGCCGGGTGGTCGGATTCGCTTTCGCGACATTTCGGCCGGCCGTCTCCGTTGCCTTCGAAAGGGCGTTTTTGCTATTGCAGCCTCGTCCCGACCGCGAGGCTCGGGGCAGCCATCCCGGCTATCGTCGCTATCGTCGAGCATGATGTTTCCGAGCAACCGGCCGTCGCTGTTCCGGATCGTGCTCCAGGGGAATGTTGCATGAACCAAGCTGCCAACGCCAACCTGTTCTCCCGCCTGTTCGACACACTCGACGATCCGAGCCGGCTTGCGATCGAAACCCAGGACGGCGGCCGGATCACCTATAGCGACCTGATCGCACGCGCCGGTCAGATGGCGAACGTCCTGGCGGCGCGCGGCGTCAAGCCCGGCGACCGGGTCGCGGTCCAGGTCGAGAAGTCCGTCGAGAACCTCGTGCTCTATCTCGCGACCGTGCGCGCCGGCGGCGTCTATTTGCCGCTCAACACCGCCTACACGCTGAACGAGCTCGATTATTTCATCTCTGACGCCGAGCCGACGGTGGTGGTCTGCGATCCGTCGAAGGAAGAGGGCATCGCGTCGCTTGCGGCCAAGGTCGGCGCCAAGGTCGAGACGCTGGATGCGAGCGGCAAGGGCTCGCTGACGGAGGCGGCGGACAAGGCCGACAGCGCGTTCGCAACCGTGCCGCGGACGAACGACGACCTGGCGGCAATCCTCTACACGTCCGGCACCACCGGCCGCTCCAAGGGCGCCATGCTGAGCCATGATAATCTGGCGTCGAACTCGCTCACCCTGGTCGACTACTGGCGCTTCACCAAGGACGACGTGCTGATCCACGCGCTGCCGATCTATCACACTCACGGCCTGTTCGTGGCGAGCAACGTCACGCTGTTTGCGCGGGCCTCGATGATCTTCCTGCCCAAGCTCGATCCCGAACTGATCATCAAGCTGATGGCGCGCTCGACCGTGCTGATGGGCGTGCCGACTTTCTACACCCGCTTGTTGCAGAACCCGCATCTGAACAAAGAGACCACCAGGCATATGCGTCTCTTCGTGTCGGGCTCGGCGCCGCTGCTGGCCGACACCCATCGCGAATGGTTCGCACGCACCGGCCACGCCGTGCTCGAACGCTACGGCATGACCGAAACCAATATGAATACGTCAAATCCTTACGACGGCGAGCGCGTGCCCGGCGCGGTCGGCTTCCCGCTGCCCGGCGTCTCCGTGCGTGTCGCCGATCCCGAAACCGGCAAGGAGCTTGCCCGCGACGAGATCGGCATGATCGAGGTCAAGGGGCCGAACGTCTTCAAGGGCTATTGGCGGATGCCGGAGAAGACCAAGTCGGAATTCCGTGACGACGGCTTCTTCATCACCGGCGATCTCGGCAAGATCGATCCCAAGGGCTACGTCCACATCGTCGGGCGCGGCAAGGACCTCGTGATCTCGGGCGGCTTCAACGTCTATCCGAAGGAGATCGAGAGCGAGATCGATGCCATGCCGGGCGTGGTGGAATCGGCCGTGATCGGCGTGCCGCATCCCGATTTCGGCGAGGGCGTCACCGCGGTGGTGGTGCGCCATGCGGACGCGGATGTGACCGAGGCCAGCGTGCTGAAGGGGCTCGACGGACGGCTCGCCAAGTTCAAGATGCCCAAGCGCGTCTTCATCGTGAACGAGCTGCCGCGCAACACGATGAGCAAGGTGCAGAAGAACGTGCTGCGCGACCAGTACAAGGATATCTATACGAAGTGACATGTCGTCCCGGCGAACGCTCTGCGCGCTACGGAGGACAGGCAAGGCCGGGGCGAGCGCGGAGTTCGTTATTGCCCTGACACCAGGCTGATCACGAACCGGCTGCCGACGATGAACAGATAGCAGCCGAACGCCGCCTCCAGCATGCGTTTGCCCATTGCATGCGCCACGCGTACGCCAACCGGCGCGGTGAACAGGCTGAGCGGCATCACCAGAATCGCGCCGATCAGGGAAACATAGCCGATCGCGAACGGCAGCTGCAGCGCCATCACGTCGGGATAGCGCGCGGCTGCCGGCCAGCCGGCATAGATGTAGCCTAATGCGCCGGGGATCGAGATCAGCACCGCGAGCGCCGACGATGTCGCCACCGCCTGATGAATGGGGCGGCCGTAGAAGGTCATCAGCAGGTTCGAGAACAGGCCGCCGCCGATCCCCATCAAGGTCGACAAGACGCCGACCGCGAGCCCATAAAGCTGCATCAGGCCGCCGCGTGGCAATTTATCGCCGAGTTTCCAGTTCTCGCGGGCCAGGATCAGCCGCGCTGCGGCCGACCATGCGACGGCAACAAAGACGATCTTGAACAGCCGCTCGGGCGCGTAGCGGGCGATGACGCTGCCGCCGATCACGCCAAGGATGATCGGTACCGCCCAGGCGCGGACCACGGCGAGGTCGACTGCGCCGCGCGCATGATGGGCGCGAAAGGAGCGGATTGCGGTTGGAATGATGATGGCCAGCGAGGTGCCGACGCAGAGCGGCATGCGCACTTCGAGCGGGACGCCGGCGATGCGGAAGCATTCGTAGAGCACTGGCACCAGGATCGCGCCGCCGCCGATGCCGAACAGGCCGGCGAGGAATCCGGACAGCGCGCCGACCAGGATGAGAGCGAGCGCGAGCTCGACGAGCCCGCCGATATCGACTGCAACCGGCATGTGCGACGACGTATCCTGGCGCTGGGGACGGATGAGAGAACGCAGGAGCGCGATGTAGACTCTTCCGCATGCAGGGAGTATCCGGCAAATCCGGTCAGCTCTCTTGCAGATTGCGGAAGGATGACGCGTGGATCAGCTTTCGGCGATGGCGACCTTCGTGAATGTCGTGGAGGCCGGCAGCCTGTCCGGCGCGGCCCGCGCCGCTCACGCCTCGCTGACATCGGTCAGCCGACAGGTCGCGTGGCTGGAAGCGCATTACGGCACGCAGCTGTTGCTGCGGACGACGCGACGGCTTGCGCTGACCGATGCCGGGCGGCTGCTCTACGACCGGGTCAAAACGATCCTGAGCGAGGTCCGTGAGATCGACGCGGCGCTCTCATCCAGCCAGCATCAGCTCACGGGACGCTTGCGCATGAGCGCGCCGAGCTTGATGGGACGACTCTTGATCGCGCCCGTGCTGCCGGACTTCCTGCGCCGCCACCCGCAGCTCTCGCTCGACCTGCTGCTGCTCGATCGCCCGGTCGATCTCCTCGCGGAGGATATTCACGTCGCGCTCCGGATCGGACGTCTGCCGGATTCGCAGCTGATAGCGCACCGGCTGGGCGAGCTCACGATGGTGGTCTGCGCCGCGCCGGACTATTTGGACCGGCGCGGCGAGCCGCAGTCGCCGCGCGAGCTGGTCCGGCACGATTGCCTGGTATTCTCGGACACGCCGGGCGCCGCCGTTTGGCGCTTCCGCGTGCGGGATGGAGCCGAACAGAAGATCCACGTATCAGGCCGGCTCTGGATCAACAGCCTGGACTCGCTGGTGTTGGCTGCGACAGCGGGACTCGGCCTCGCCCGGGTGCCATCCTGGCAGGTGAAGCACGCCATCGAAACCGGGCGCTTGCGGCGAATCCTGACCGCGTACGAACTGCCGCCCACGCCCGTGCAGTTGGTGTTTCCGGCCGCGCGGCTCGGCGCCCCCAAGACGCGAGCCCTGGTGGATCATCTGGCCGCGTGCTGGCGATCTTCTGGCGAGCTCTGACCTGCTGTTGACTGAGAGCAGGGTTGCGCGAGCATCATCGCAACCTCGTGCATACGGCCGAAACCGATGCGGCAAGCGCGTCCGCGCAAGAAATGAATCTCGCGCGCGATGCGGCTTGGCGTGGAGCACTGCGAACCGATCGTTCCACCGAATGCGCGCAAAAGAAGTGAATTCCTGTTGCTCCATGCGATGGTCCCACGCCGTCTGGTATACCACGGAGCGGATTGTCTCTTTTAAGACCCGCTGCGGCGCCCGACCTGCTCGCAGCTGTAGGACTGAACACTGGTTCGGTTTTGGGCCATTTGATCGTTGCGCTGGCTGTTCCGACTCCGTAAATAAAGGCCGCCTTCCACGATCCACGACGGGCTTACAAGCGCGCGCTGCTTGCGGCCCACAAGAATATATCAAGCACAATGAACGCCAGGATCGAACGACCTCTCTCCCCACATCTGCAAACCTACCGCTGGACGTTGACGATGATCTTGTCGATCGTCCACCGCGCCACCGGGGTTGCGCTCTATTTCGGGACCCTGCTGCTCGCTTGGTGGCTGATCGCCGCGGCGTCAGGGCCCAGCGCGTATTCTTACGTGCAGGCCTTTACCTCCAGCATCATCGGCCGGCTGATCGTGTTCGGCTTCACCTGGGCGTTGCTGCACCACCTGCTCTCCGGTATCCGGCATTTCGTCTGGGATCTCGGCTATGGCTTCAAGCCGAACGAGCGCGAGGCGCTGACCTGGGGCGCGCTGATCGGCGGCATCTTCCTGACCGTGCTGGTCTGGATCCTGGCCTATGCGGTGGGAGGCGGCCGATGAGCGACGCACGCACAAAATCGATGCGGACTCCGCTCGGCCGCGTCCGCAATCTCGGTGCGGCTCATTCCGGCACCAGCGATTTCTGGCGCCAGCGCATCACTGCAGTGGCGATGACGCTGCTGATCATTCCGATCGTCGTGATCGTGATCATGCTGCTGGGCCGCAACCAGGCGGGTGCTGCGCAAATTCTCGGCTCGCTGCCGATCGCGATGATCATGCTGCTCTTCATCGTCGCCAGCTGCTGGCACATGAAGATCGGCATGCAGGTGGTGATCGAGGACTACGTCCATAGCGAGCAGCTGAAGCTCGTGGCGATCATGGCCAATAACTTCTTCGCGCTGACCGTGGCCCTGGCCTCGATCTACGCCATCTTCAAACTTTCATCCGGAGTCTAGCCTATGGCCGGCGGTGCAAATGGCAGCGCGAACGGCGCGCCCGCAACGAACGGGAAAGCCTATCCGATCGAGGATCATACCTACGACGTCGTGGTGATCGGCGCCGGCGGCGCCGGCTTGCGCGCCGTGGTCGGCTGCAGCGAGGCGGGCCTGCGCACCGCCTGCATCACCAAGGTGTTCCCGACCCGCTCGCATACGGTGGCGGCACAGGGCGGCATTTCCGCTTCGCTCGGCAACATGCATCCGGACGATTGGCGTTGGCACATGTACGACACCGTCAAGGGGTCGGACTGGCTCGGCGACCAGGATGCGATCGAATACATGGTGCGCAATGCGCCCGAGGCGGTCTACGAGCTCGAACATTGGGGCGTGCCGTTTTCGCGCACCGAGGACGGCAAGATCTATCAGCGCCCGTTCGGCGGCATGACCTTGGATTACGGCAAGGGCCAGGCGCAGCGCACCTGCGCCGCCGCCGACCGCACCGGTCACGCCATGCTGCACACGATGTACGGCCAGGCGCTGCGCCATGCCGCCGAGTTCTACATCGAATTCTTCGCTATCGACCTGATCATGGACGATCAGGGGGCTTGCCGCGGCGTGATCGCGCTCAAGCTCGACGACGGCACTCTGCACCGTTTCCGCGCCCAGACCACCATTCTCGCGACCGGCGGCTATGGCCGCGCCTTTGCCTCCTGCACCTCGGCGCACACCTGCACCGGCGACGGCGGCGCGATGGCGCTGCGTGCCGGCCTGCCGCTGCAGGACATGGAGTTCGTGCAATTCCATCCGACCGGCATTTATGGTTCGGGCTGCCTGGTCACCGAGGGCGCTCGCGGCGAAGGCGGCTACCTCGTCAATGCCGAAGGCGAGCGCTTCATGGAGCGCTATGCGCCGTCGGCCAAGGACCTGGCCTCACGCGACGTGGTGTCGCGGGCGATGACCATCGAGATCCGCGAAGGCCGCGGCGTCGGCAAGAAGAAGGACCACATCTTCCTGCATCTCGACCATCTCGATCCGAAGGTGCTGGCCGAGCGTCTGCCCGGCATCTCCGAATCGGCGAAGATTTTCGCCAATGTCGACGTCACGCGCGAGCCGATCCCGATCGTGCCGACCGTGCACTACAACATGGGTGGCATCCCGACCAACTATCACGCCGAGGTGCTGACCAAGAAGGATGGCGACGACAACGCCGTGGTGCCCGGCCTCATGGCCGTCGGCGAAGCGGCCTGCGTGTCCGTGCACGGTGCCAACCGTCTCGGCTCCAATTCGCTGATCGACCTCGTCGTGTTCGGCCGCGCTGCCGCGCTGCGTCTCGCCGAGAAGCTCACCGCCAACGGCAAGCAGCCGGATCTGCCGAAGGACTCGGCCGACAAGGCGCTCGGGCGCCTTGACCGCTTCCGTTATGCCTCCGGCGGCACTCCGACCGCGAAGCTGCGCGAGAGCATGCAGCATGTGATGCAGAACAATTGCGCGGTGTTCCGCACCGGCGAGGTGCTGCAGGAAGGCCATAACCTGATCCATAAGGTCTATGGCGGCATCGGCGACATCGCGATCTCGGACCGCTCGCTGGTCTGGAATTCCGACCTGGTCGAGACCCTGGAGTTCGACAATCTGATCGCGCAGGCGGTGGTGACGATGGACTCGGCGGCCAACCGCACCGAGAGCCGCGGCGCGCATGCGCGCGAGGATTATCCGGACCGCGACGACAAGAACTGGATGAAGCACACCCTGGTGTGGATCGATCGGGACGGCAAGACCACGATCGATTACCGCCCCGTGCACAGCTACACCATGACCAACGATGTGCAGTACATCCCGCCCAAGGCGCGGGTCTATTGATCGCGCGCGTACTGATTACATCCCGGACAACCAAGAAGGCCTTTCGAAATGGCTGAGTTCGCACTTCCGAAGAATTCGCAGATCACCGGCGGCAAGACCTGGCCGAAGCCGGCTGGCGCCACCGAAGTCCGCGAGTTCAAGGTGTATCGCTGGAATCCGGACGACGGCAAAAACCCGAGCATCGACACCTATTACGTCGACGTGAATGATTGCGGCCCGATGGTGCTCGACGGCCTGATCTGGATCAAGAACCACATCGATCCGTCGCTGACCTTCCGCCGCTCCTGCCGCGAGGGCGTGTGCGGCTCCTGCGCCATGAATATCGATGGCCAGAATACGCTCGCCTGCACCAAGTCGATGCACGAGGTGAAGGACAGCGCGGTGAAGGTCAACCCGCTGCCGCATCAGCCGGTGGTGAAGGACCTGGTGCCCGATCTCACCAACTTCTATGCGCAATACGCGTCGATCGAGCCCTGGCTGAAGACGACTACGCCGACGCCGCAGAAGGAATGGCGACAGAGCCATGAGGACCGCGAGAAGCTCGACGGCCTTTATGAGTGCATCCTCTGCGCCTGCTGCTCGACCTCCTGCCCGAGCTATTGGTGGAACAGCCAGCGCTATCTCGGACCGGCGGCGCTGCTGCAGGCGAACCGCTGGGTCAAGGACAGCCGCGACGAGGCCACCGGCGAGCGTCTCGACAATCTCGAGGATCCGTTCCGCCTCTATCGCTGCCACACCATCATGAACTGCGCCAAGGCCTGCCCGAAGGGCCTCAACCCGGCCGAAGCGATTGCGGAACTCAAGCTGAAGCTGGTCGAGCGGCAGATCTAAGCCGCAGCCCAGACCAGAGCTCCGTCCTCGGAGCCTCATCACACCAGCGCCCTGGCCGATTTACCGGTTCCAGGGCGCTCTCGTCTTTGTGATGAGCTGCGAATTGCGTTAAGCTCCCCGCCGTCGGAGGCTGGGGCGACCGTGCAGCTTGCGCAACGCAATTCCTTGAGACTGCTGCGATGGATGATGGCGGCTTCGCTGGCGCTGCCGATTGCGTTGTTCGCCGTTGCATCCCTTGTCTCCTACGACGCGACGCAGAAAGAAGCCGACCGCGATATCGCGCGTTCGCTCGACGTCGTCCACGAACATGCGCTGAAGGTGTTCGAAACCATCGACCGCAGCCTTGCAGAAACGGACGCGATCATCCGAGACATGCCGGACGCCGAGATCCGGGCACGTGAGCAGGAGCTGTACTTGCGGCTGCGCCGGCTCCCCGAAGCGCTATCGCAGATCAGGTCGGTCTGGGTGTTCGATGCGCAAGGTCGCACCTTGGTCAACAGCCTGGTCTACCCCGCGCCCGCGATCGACTTCTCCGACCGCGACTATTTCAGAGCCCATCTGGGCTCCGACATTGGAACTTTTATCGGAGCGCCGCTGGCGCCGCGTTCGCCGTATCAGGGAGCCCCCTTCTTCGGGGTCAGCCGACGGCGCCACGACGCCAACGGCAACTTCACCGGCGTGATCCTGGCCTCCGTGCTGCCCAACTATTTCGAGCAGTTCTATGCCCGGATCGGACGTGATCCGGGCAGCTATTTTGCGATTCGTCGGGCCGATGGTTCGGCGCTGGTAAGATTTCCGGCCCTGGCCATCAAGCCGGATCCGAGCAATCCGGAAGTTGAGGCGACCGGGAGCCCGTCGGGTCTGATCACGACGACCTCTTCGGCGGACGGCATCGAGCGCCGGATCGGCTATCGGCGGCTGACCGAATATCCAATCTATGTCAGCGCGGGGCTCGAGACTTCGACCATCCGCAGCCGTTGGCTCGGCGCGATCAGCCGCCACCTGATCTTCGGCGTGCCCGCCACCGCGTTCCTGTTCCTGTTCCTCACCTTGGCCTTGCGGCGCACCGAACGGCTGTATGCCGAGGCCGAGCGTCGGCTGGAAGCGGAGCAGGCGCTCAAGCACGGGCAGCGCATGGAGGCGCTGGGGCAACTCACCGGCGGCGTGGCGCACGATTTCAACAATCTGCTCACCGTGATCAGAGCCTCGGCCGACCTGTTGCGCCGGCCCAACCTGCCGGAGGAGCGGCGGCAGCGCTATGTCGATGCGATTTCGGACACGGTCGGGCGGGCCTCGAAGCTGACGGGGCAGCTGCTGGCCTTTGCGCGACGGCAGGCGCTGAAACCCGAGGTCTTCGACATCGGCAGCAGCGTGACGGCGCTGCGCGACATGATCAAGACCCTGGTGGGAACGCGGATCGAGGTCGTCATCGCCCTGGCCGAGGAGCCTTGCTACGTCAGCGCCGACGCCGGCCAGTTCGAGACCGCGCTGATCAACATGGCGGTCAACGCGCGCGATGCGATGGCGGGCCAGGGGCAGCTCACGATCAAAGTCCACGCGGTCGGCGAACTGCCGACACCAGCGGCGCCCCACGAGCGGCCGCCGCTCGGCTACGTCGCCATCGTTGTCAAGGACACCGGCGTCGGCATTCCCGAAGCGCAATTCAGCCGCATCTTCGAGCCGTTCTTCACCACCAAAACCATCGGCCATGGCACCGGTCTCGGCCTCTCGCAGGTGTTCGGCTTCGCAAAACAGTCCGGCGGCGAGATCGCGGTGTCGAGCGAAGTCGGCCGTGGCGCGACCTTCACGCTCTATCTGCCCCGGGCGCCGGCCGCAGTCGGATCGCAGAACGCCCATGCCGGCGAGGGCGCGGCCGTCGGCGGCGATGGCCTCTCGGTGCTGGTGATCGAGGACAATATCGACGTCGGTCGCGCTACGACGGAAGCTCTGTCCGAACTCGGCTATCGCACCATCCTGGTCGACAACGCCAAGGATGCGCTCGAAGAACTGGTCAGTGGCGTGCAGCGGTTCGATGTGGTGTTCACTGACGTCATGATGCCCGGCATGACGGGCCTCGAGCTCGCCGAAGAAGTCCGACGCCTCGATATCGACGTGCCGATCGTACTTGCGACAGGCTACAGCCACATTCTCGCGCAGCAGGGCTTGCATGGTTACGAGCTGCTGCGGAAACCTTATTCGATCGAGGAATTGTCGCGTGTGCTGCACCGTATCGGCTCGCCTTCCAGGCGCCGCGCCGCTCCGACTCCTCCGGCCTCAATGGCGCGCTGAGACCATCCTGCCGAGACATGATTAGGACATCATAGCATCTGAGGATGTCTTCGCGGCTGCGGAGGCCAGGACATCGGAATATCGCTTTCATCAGCGTCTCCGTTTCGCTTTGGGGAAGAACCCGGGAGAGGAAGAGATGACACTGGTGCGGGCACTGGAGTCACGCGCTACTGAGGGCGGCTGGCGTTCGCGCAATGCAACGGCAATGCCGGACGATGATGTGTCCGCACCGCCGTTCGGCGCTTTCGCGCCGAGTTGGGCGCAGGCCGCGGTGATTGCGCTCGCGCACGGCTCCGGGTTGAAGCGTGGCGCGTTTCGTCCGACCTTGTCGCGGCTTCTCAATCTGCTCCGGGCAGGTCCGATCGATGCGAACTACCAGGGCGCATCCTTTCGCTTTCACCACCAGTTCAGCGCGACCGAGCGCGGCGCCCTGTTCAACCCGGACTACGATCGCGCCGAGCTCGACTTTCTGCGTGCGCATGTGCCCGGCGGCGGCGTATTCGTCGATGTCGGTGCCAATGTCGGCACCTATGCGCTGACCCTCGCGCGTCACGTCGGCTCGCGTGGTCGCGTCGTCGCGATCGAGGCGCATCCGGTTGCGCATGCGCGCTTGGCCTTCAATGTCGCCGCATCCGGTCTCACCCAGGTGAGACTGGTTGCCGCGGCCGCATCCGACAGCGACGGCGAGTTGATGATTGCGACGGACGCGGAGAATCTCGGCGCAAGTCGCATAGTGCCCGCAGCGGCGGCGGACCAGGCGTACAAGGTGCGGGCGCTGCGGCTTGCGCGCATCGTCAACGACGCCGGCCTGACCAAGATCCACGCGCTGAAGATCGATGTCGAAGGTTTCGAGGATCGTGTGCTGACCGGCTTCTTTCGCGACGTCGCGCCGGCGTTGTGGCCGCGCGCGATCGCGATCGAGCATCTGTCGCGAAGCGAATGGCGTCAGGATTGCCTCGTCGACATGATCGGTCGCGGTTATCGCGAGGCCGGCAGGACCCGCAGCAACACGCTGTTGTTGCGGGATTGACCGCTCCTCGTTGATTTCGGCCGACCGGCGGGTGGAACATCGCCTGATGGCCCCCGTTATCGCTTCCGAAAGATCGAGGAGCGAAACCATGGCCACCAATGCCGCGCGCGGTCAGGATCGCGCCTGGGACCTGATGAAGAAGATCGGCTTTGCGATGCTGGTGACCCGCGATGGCGAGAAGCTGCGGGCGCGGCCGATGGCCGCCTATATCGAGCGGGACGAGGGCATGATCTACTTCCTGACCGATGCCCGTCGTCACAAGGAGAAGGAGATCGCGCGCGATCCGCACGTCAATCTCGCTTTCGCCGACGCCGGAAGTCAGAAATACGTCTCGCTGACCGGCACGGCAGCAATCTCCAACGATCGCGCCAAGGTTAGGGAGCTGTTCTCAACCCCCGCGAAGGCCTGGCGGGACAGTGCCGATGATCCCAATATTCGCGTCCTGAAGATCACGCCTGATGATGCGGAGTTCTGGGATTCGCCAGGCACGGTCGTCAGTTATGTGAAGATGGCCGCAGCAGCGGTCACCGGCTCTCGGCCTGACATCGGCGATAACCGCAGGGTTGCGATGTGATCGGAATCGAGCCGCCGGAGATTCCACCGGCAACGCCGGGTCGTCCCGCCGAGCCGCCACCGGAGGATCCGGTCGGCAATCCTCAGCCGGAGGTGCCGCCGCCGGTGCGGGAGCCCGACACGCCAACCCCGCCGGACGAGCTGCCCGGCAGCACGCCTGAGGAGGTGCCGGGGCGGGGACCGGCGAGCCCGACCACCCCGAATCCAGCCACGGATTGAACGCGGTTGCGGCGTACAAACGATGTGCGCGCAAGGCGTGCGCCCGGTGCGCGCGCGCTGCAGAGCGGGGCTTTGCAACGCATTGAAATCTATCACTGAATGCAACATGAACAGCAGCGGCGCGAGTGCGCTCATGCGGCAAAATAAATCGGTCGGCCTATTTGAACCGCGCCACAATCCGGCCTAACGCATATTCGTTGATCACGCGCCTCTCACAGAGATCATTCCGGGGAATCGATATCACATGAGCAAACTTCGACTTCTGCTGCTTGCGACGACCGCGATGTCGGCGGCGCAAATGGCAAGCTTCGCGTCCCATGCGCAGACCGCGCCGCTGGTCTTGGCCCAGGCGCAGGGCGAAGTCGGGCCGGATGGCAAGCCGAAGCAGCCTTCACACGGCCAGCCGCCCGCGCCAGGCGCGCAGCCCCAGCGACCGGCGCCCGGAGCTCCCGGCGCCGCGCCGCCGCCTGTAGCTCAACCGCATCCCGCAGCTCCGCCGCCGCCCCCGGCGCCGCCTCCGCATGCTGCCCCGCCGCCGCCAGCTCCTGCGCCGCACGTGGCTCCACCTCCACCTCCACCTCCGCCGCCGCCGGCTCCTGCGCCGCGCGTGGCTCCGCCGCCGCCGCCGCCGCCGGCTCCCGCGCCGCACGTGGCTCCGCCGCCTCCGCCGGCACCGGCCCCACATGTCGCTCCGCCGCCCGCACCTGCGCCGCACGTCGCGCCGCCGGCTCCGAGCGCCGCGCCGCCACAGCATCCGACTCCGCCGGCGCCGCCCGCAGCTGCGCCGCCCGCGCACATGCCGCCGCCGCCGGTGGCCGCCCCGAAGGAGCCGACGCGTCCGGCCGCGCCGCCGCCCCCTCCGCCGGTAGCCGCACCGAGCCATCCGACGCCTCCGTCCCCGCCGCCCGCTGCAGCGCCAAACGCGCCTGGTGGGGCGCCTGTGGCACGTCCCGGCGCGACTCCGACACCCTCGGCGCCGCCCGCTGGCACTACGCCGCCTGCGCATTCGGGGCCGCCCCCGGCAGCAAACCCCCCGCCGCCTGCTCCGTCGGCGGCGGCCGGTGGCCAGCCCCCCGCCCGGCCCGGAGCCGCGCCAGGAACGCCACCCGTAACATCGCCAGGAACGCAGCCGGGAATGCCGCCAGGTACGCCGCCGCGCGGTACGCCGACCCCGCCGGTGGGAACGACAAGCCCGGCTCCGTCGCAGCCGTCGGCTGCTCCCGGCGCGCCGTCTGCCGGACAACCCACGCCGCCGCCGGCCGGTGGTGCGGGATTGGGCGGACATCCTGGATCAGCTCCGGGGGGGCCGCCAGCGCAGCAGGCTCCCGCAGCCCAGCCGCCGGCCGGGCAGAGCGCGTTGCCGCCGGGAGGGCCGCCCGCAATGTCCAATCGTCCGCCGCCGCAGGTCGCCGCTCCCATTCCAGCGCCGCCCCCGCCGACGCCGCAGCAGCTGACGCCGATCGCGCCGGGTGCCCAAGCGCCCGGTCCGCAGCGGCTGGAGGACTTCCGCGCCCAGCGCCGCGAGGTGCAGGAAGGCGGTCGCACCGTGATCTTCGAGCCGGGCCGCGTCATCGTGCGCGATCCGAGCGGTCAGGAGTTCGTGCGGCACGACGAGATCGATCGCTTCCGCTACGGCGCGCGTGACATCCGCGTCCAGGATGTCGGCGGCGAGCGGCGTACCGTCGTCATCCGCCCCGACGGCAGTGAGATCATCACGGTCGCCGCGCCGGACGGCCGGCTGCTGCGCCGCATCCGCCGGGATCCGGGTGGTCGCGAGATCATCATCATCGACAACACCTATCGCGATCCTGACGCGGTCGGCGGCTTCTATGTCGACCTGCCGCCCCCGGTTATCCGCATTCCGAACGACCGCTACATCGTCGACGCGGACGAGGCGTCGCCGGATGTCATCTACGACACGCTGGAGGCTCCGCCGGTGGAGCGCGTTGCGCGGCGCTATTCGCTGGACGAAGTTCGCTACAGCCCGTCGGTGCGGCAGTTGATGCCTTCGATCGACCTCAACACCGTTACTTTCGACACGGGATCGTGGGAGATCAGTCCGGACCAGGTGGCGAAGTTGCAGGTGATCGCGGACGGCCTCAACCGTGCGATCCAGCGCAATCCGCGCGAGGTGTTCCTGATCGAGGGCCACACCGACGCGGTCGGCAACGACACCGACAATCTGTCGCTGTCGGATCGTCGCGCCGAATCCGTTGCAACGCTGCTGACGCAGCAGTTCAACGTGCCGGCGGAGAACCTGACCTCGCAGGGCTATGGCTCGCAATATCTGAAGGAGCAGACCTCCGGCCCCAGTCGGATCAACCGCCGCGTCACCGTGCGCCGCATTACGCCACTGCTGAACGGGGGCCAGGCTTCGCTGCCGCCGCCTCCGCCCGGCATCGCGCCGCCGCGGTAAGCGGAAAGAGCGTCATCGCCCCATACCGGTGCATAGGGCGCAAACAAAACGGCCGGGAGCGATCCCGGCCGTTTTCGCTGATGCAAGCTTGCGCGGGCCGCGCCGCAGTGTGGTTCTGAATCAGCCCTGGCAGCGCGGCGCGAGATTTGCGGAAGCCAGGAAGCGCGCGATCGGATCGAGTTGCCGGCATGGCGCGACGGCCATTTTGGCCGGCTCGGACCCGCTCTTGGAACGAGCATGTGCGGCCGCTTTGGCGCGGCCGGCAGGCCGAACCCGACGCGTTGACCCCGCTCGAAATGTTTCAGTCGTCGGCCGTACGACGGTGGAGAGAATCGGCAACCCGCCGGCGTCATCCGTATTGGCCAGCGGCATTGCCGCGTTGCGATCGGCCTCGGTCAGCGTGTCGATCCCCGGAATGGGGATGCGCTCCAGCGATGCGGTCGCATCGAATTGGCTCTCAGACGAGGCCGACACCGCCGCCGACACCACCTTGGTGGCGAGCAGGCCCGCGATCATCAATAGACAAAGACCGGCAATCCAGATTGTTCTGATCACGACGCGACCCCCGTCCACGACGCGCGCCTGACGTTGCGGAAGAGCCCCTTCCCGCGAACAGCGCTGACCTGTAATCAACCTTAAGAAAGTGTTACCCGCAACGACGCCGTGCGCTTTGCTCGGGTTTGTCGTCGAACGTAGTTAACGCTCGCAATGAGAGCGGCATCGTCGTCCCGCCGCCGCGCCGCCATGAGTTGGTCGGCCGGATGACGCGGGCGGTATTGTTGCCTTCATGAAGCAACGAGACACGGTCTCACCCGCTATTAGTTTCAGGCATCACATAAAGTTATGCGTCGAAACTGGCTGGAAGCGCCCCCGTAGCTTGGCCCGACACGATGCGGGGAAGTCTCTGCAATGACCGCATCGCCGTCGCAGCCAATCTCATGAACACCGGCGTCGCCGGCTGTTCAAACATTCGGGAGCTATCGATGACCAAGCGCATTGCCTTCTTGTCTGTCGCTGCCTTCAGCGCGCTCGCGCTGACGTCCACGCTCGTCGCGCCGGCGCGTGCCGAACAGAAGACCGTGATGGTCGGCGGTGCCGCGATGTATCCCTCGAAGAATATCATCGAGAACGCGGTCAATTCGAGGGACCACACCATGTTGGTCGCGGCGGTGAAGGCCGCCGGTCTCGTCCACACCCTGGAAGGCAAGGGTCCGTTCACGGTGTTCGCGCCGACCGACGCCGCCTTCGGCAAGTTGCCGGCCGGCGCCGTCGACGCACTCGCCAAGCCGGAGAACAAGGCGGCGCTCACCAAGATTCTTACCTATCACGTGGTCGCCGGCAGATACGACGCCTCGGACCTCACGGACGGCAAGATGCTGAAGACCGTCGAGGGCGAGCAGCTCACCGTCAAGCGGAAAGACGGGAAGATCTGGATCATCGACGCCAAGGGTGACGCCTCGATGGTTTCGATCTCCAACGTCCATCAGTCGAACGGCGTCATCCACGTGGTCGACACGGTGCTGATGCCGGCAACGTAACACCGCTGCCGTCCGTTTCCCCCGCCTCACGGATGCGCGGTTGGCGAGCCGGGACAGAGTTCCGGCTCGCCCTTTCGTGATCGTTCTTTTTGTCGCCCCGGCGGAAGACGACGCCAAATTGTTCGTCTTACCGATGGTAACGAAGCGCCAGATGCCGGCGTATAATCGCCAGTAGAGCGGATTTACCTTTGCATCCCCATTGCCAGAGGGGAGCGAATGTTGGCGTCGGAGCACCGGGATGACGTCAATGCGAAACGAATGGAGGCCATCATGTCCAGCCTTGCCGTCACCGAGGGCCACGTCAGCGCAGCACCGGCCGACGCGAGCAGGCCAAAGGTGATCCAGCCGGCCTGGGTCCGCGTGATGCACTGGATCAATGCCGTGGCGATGATCCTGATGATCATGTCGGGCTGGCAGATCTACAACGCCTCGCCCCTGTTCAACTTCCGTTTCGACCACAGCATCACGCTCGGCGGCTGGCTCGGCGGTGCCCTGCTGTGGCACTTCGCCGCGATGTGGCTGTTGATGCTCAACGGCCTCGCTTACCTGATCACGGGGGTGGCGACCGGCCGCTTCCGTAGCAAGCTGTTTCCGATCACGCCCGGGGGCGTGTTCGCCGATCTCAAGGCGGCGCTGAGCTTCAGGCTCGCGCACGACGATCTCACCGTCTACAACTCCGTGCAGAAGCTGCTCTATGCCGGCATCATCCTGGTCGGCGTTGTCGTCGTGCTCTCGGGCCTGTCAATCTGGAAGCCGGTGCAGCTGCACTGGCTGGTCACATTGTTCGGCGACTATCCGACCGCGCGCTATGTGCACTTCGTCTGCATGTCGCTGATCTGCGCCTTCCTGATCGTCCATGTCGCGCTCGCCATCCTGGTGCCGAAGAGCCTGCGCGCGATGATCATCGGGCGCTGACACCACTTCCGAGGAGACAGATCATGAGCCGCATGCGCAAGCTTCTCATCCCCGGCGTCGACAAGAAGCTCCTGGTCAAGGACGCCGCCAAGCTGATGCCCGATCTTACCCGCCGCCGCTTCATCTCGGGCGGCGCGAGCCTCGGTGCACTGACGCTGCTCACCGGCTGCGACGTGCTCGACAGCGACTCGGCCGAGACGCTGCTGGCCCAGATCTCGAAGTTCAACGATGCGGTGCAGGCCCGGCTGTTCGACCCGGATGCGCTGGCGCCGACCTTTCCGGAGAGCATGATTACGAAGCCGTTCCCGTTCAACGCCTATTACGATCTCGACGAGGCGCCGGAGGTCGACGGCGAGGATTGGAGCCTCGAGGTGCGCGGCCTCGTTGACAACAAGAAGTCGTGGAGGCTGGAGGAGCTCTACGCGCTGCCGCAGGTCACGCAGGTGACGCGGCACATCTGCGTCGAGGGCTGGAGCGCCATCGGCTCATGGACTGGCACGCCCCTGCGCGATTTCCTCAAACTGATAGGCGCCGACACACGCGCGAAATATGTCTGGTTCCAGTGCGCCGACAAGGACGGTTACAACTCGCCGCTGGATATGCGCACCGCGCTGCATCCGCAGACCCAGATGACCTTCAAGTTCGCCGACCAGATCCTGCCGCGCGCCTATGGCTATCCGATGAAGATCCGCGTGCCCACCAAGCTCGGCTTCAAGAACCCGAAATACGTGCTCTCGATGGAAGTCACCAACGACTACAAGGGCGGCTATTGGGAGGACCAGGGCTACAATTCGTTCAGCGGCAGCTGATGGCGGCTGTGACTTGAGCGGGGGTATGGCTCTTCTTGCAAGCGATGAGCAGAGCTGTGGCTACGTTCTCCGCCGTCGTTCCGGCGAACGCTGGGATCCATTACCATAGGTCCCAATTATCGTGCGCGGGCTGGGCCGCGTGCCTGTTTCTAACATCACGCGGTATGGGTCCGGCGTTCGCCGGGACGACAGCGAGGGTGTTGATACGCCTGTGAGTTACACGTCCTTCTTCAATTTGCGCTGCATCGCCGACGCGATCGCGCCCGCCAACAGGGTGGCCGCGGAGATGTTCAACGCGTAGCTCAGGCTGCCCATCGCGTCGGTGATCGCACCGACCACGAAAGGACCCAATGTCTGGCCGATGCCGAATGCGATGGTCATCGCAGCGATCGCCGCAGGCCAGGCGGACGGCGGGTAGTTGAGGCGCACGAAAGCGGTGGTTGAGCCGGCCACCGCGAAAAAGGAGACCCCGAACACGACCGCGGAGATGGCGAGCATGGTCGTGGAATGTCCCAGGATCGGCAGTGCTGCACCAACTGCATTGACGGCAAGGACGATTGCAGTGGCGAGCCCGCCGCGGTCCAGCGCTAATGTGCCGCGCCAGACCCAGGGCGTTGCAAAGCCGGACAATCCGATCAGGCTCCAGAATGCAGCCTGCGCGGTTGCGCCGCCGCCGAGATCGCGGACATAGGCGATCATGAACGTCATGTAGGCGATGTAGCCCGCACCGAACAAGAAATAGCCGAACAGATAGATCGCGACTGGCCAGACCGAGAACGAAGCTGCGTCGGCGGCATTAAGGCCGGCCTTGCTTCGGATCGGCGTGAGCAGCAGTGGAATGGTGAGCAGGCTCGATAGCGCCGTCAGCGCCCACCAGACGATCCACCACGACCCGGGGCCGAAGCCCTGCAGAACGAACGGCGCGACCAGACCCGAGGTCAGAATGCCGAGCCCGGGACCGGCGTAGAACAGGCTGAGCAGGAAGCTCGCCCGTTCGGGACGCGATTGCGCGATCTCGGCCGCCAATGCGCCGCCGGCCACGAAGCAGGCCGCAGCCGCTAAGCCGCCGATCAGGCGCGCAAAGCTCAAGACGACGAAATTGCCGGTGATGGCACACAGCGCCAGTGCCGCGAGATTGACCAGCGTTCCTCCGCGCAGCGCAGCCGACCAGCCCACGCGCCTTACCATCCAGGATGCCAACAAGGCCCCGGCGAGATAGCCGGCGGCGTTGATCGTGTTCATGAAGCCGGCCGCCGAATACGACCAATGCAGCGACTCCCGCATGTCCGGCAGGACGAGCGCGTAGGCGAACCGGCCGATGCCGAGGCTGACGGTAGCGCTGAGCGAGAGCGTGAGGATCAGCCGCGCCAGATGGGCGGTCGATGGGGGGTGAGGGCTGTGCAAGGAAATGCTCCGGCGCGCCGATCGCGCGAACGATTGCATGCGTCGACGCTGATGCTGTGGGACGATTATAGCCCTCACGGCCCGCCGTAGAATGCCGGCTGCGGCAATGGTGTCTTGCCAAGGCCGCAACGGCGCTTTAGCACTCCGCCGATTTTCCAGAGAACGCCGTCAGGTCCGGATCGAGCCGGGCATGACACCTAGCGAGGATGACGACCATGGCGACCCATAAACTGCTTCTGCTGCCCGGCGACGGCATCGGCCCCGAAGTGATGGCGGAAGTGAAGCGGCTGATCGGCTGGCTCAACGCCCGCGGGCTCGCCTCGTTCGAGACGGAAGAGGGGCTGGTCGGCGGCGCCGCCTATGACGCGCACAAGGTGTCGATTTCCGAGGCCGACATGGCCAAGGCCAAGGCGGCCGACGCCGTGATCTTCGGTGCGGTCGGCGGGCCGAAATGGGACGGCGTTCCCTACGACGTCCGCCCCGAGGCCGGCCTGCTGCGCCTGCGCAAGGATCTCGGCCTGTTCGCCAACCTCCGTCCGGCCGTGTGCTATCCGGCGCTCGCGGACGCCTCCAGCCTGAAGCGCGAGATCGTCGAAGGCCTCGACATCATGATCGTGCGCGAGCTCACCGGCGGCGTCTATTTCGGCGAGCCGAAGACCATCACCGATCTCGGCAACGGCCAGAAGCGCGCCGTCGATACCCAGGTCTACGACACCTATGAGATCGAGCGTATCGCGCGGGTCGCCTTCGATCTCGCCCGCAAGCGCCGCAACAAGGTCACCTCGATGGAGAAGCGCAACGTCATGAAGACGGGCGTGCTCTGGAACGAGGTCGTGACCGCGGTGCACAGCCGCGAATACAAGGACGTGACGCTCGAGCACCAGCTCGCCGATTCCGGCGGCATGAATCTGGTGAAGTATCCGAAGATGTTCGACGTCATCGTCACCGACAATCTGTTCGGCGACATGCTGTCGGACATCGCGGCGATGCTGACCGGCTCGCTCGGCATGCTGCCGTCAGCCTCGCTCGGCGAGGTCGATGCCAAGACCAAGACGCGCAAGGCGCTGTATGAGCCGGTGCACGGCTCCGCGCCCGACATCGCGGGCAAGGGGCTCGCCAATCCGATCGCGATGGTCTCGTCCTTCGGCATGGCGCTGCGCTATTCCTTCGACATGGGCGCGCTGGCCGACAAGCTGGAAGCTGCGATCGCCGCCGTGCTCGCGAGCGGCCTGCGCACCGCCGACATCAAGTCCGAAGGCACGACGCCGGCATCGACCACGCAGATGGGCGAGGCGATCCTCAAGGAACTGGAGAAGCTGCACGCATAGGGCGTGGCACTCTCGATGCCGCGCGCAAGCGCATCAGCATGAATTGGCGTCGTCCCGGCGGATTGCCGGGACGACGTTTTTTATGTGGCTACCGTGTCGGGTCTGTTGGCCACAGCTCGTCAGCGGTGCCTTGCCGCGCAACTCGCCTTCATTTTCTCGCGCGTCCCGATCCGCAGCGGCGCGTTGCATGCGCTCCACACGCAAAAGGCCGGGCTGGGCCCGGCCTTCGTCATCAGGCGCTATCGCCGACCTCAGTAGGGAATTGGGAAGGTCCGCGGATAGCCGCCGAGATCGGTCGGCGTCATCAGCGGCTGGCGATCGATCGGCCGGTTCAGGTTCTCGCGGCCGAAGCTCGGATAGCCGTATTCGGACGGGAATGCATAGTCGCTGAACTTGCGATCGCCGGGCAGCACCTCGGTGCCGCCGTCGAGCCAGGAGCGCCTGGTGATGTAGATGCGGGTGCGCGGGCCGGACTGGTAGGAATAGTTCGGGCCGCTGCCGGTGGCGACGTAATTGCCGTAGTGCCGACGCTTGGTCTCGGCATTGGCGGATGTGATGGCAAGACCGGTCGCGGCGATCAGCGCCACGGTCATGACCCGGGTCGCGGCAGAAAATCTCGTCATCACGTCCTCTTCCTCGCGCCAAACGGGGCGGGCGCGCGCCATGCAATGATTTGGGCAATACATTATCCGGCTCGGATATGGCGTCACAAGGTCAATCCCGCCATACCGGTCAAGATAAATCCCCGCTGTGGCGGGAAAGTTGCATCAAAATCCGTGGCTTGACGGCCGATCCGGGTGCCGGCGGCGCGGCCGAAAGGTGGCGTGGACGCATTGGGAAACGGCGGGATGTGTTCGGCGCGCCAGTTAGAGCGTGCCGCGCAGCCGTGGCTCGTCGAGCGCCGTGACCCAATCGGACGGTCTCGCTGCTCCCGCGGTCGGGTCGCAGGCCAAGCGCCTGCCGTCGGCACGCGCGAACAGGGCGCTCAGGTCCGCGTCGTGACTGCCCGACAACAGCGTCAGCCGGTTCAGCATGCAGCCGACCATTGCGCGCCTGACGGGTGCGCTGACGCCCTGGCAGGACCATCCCGAGAGCCGCAAGGCAGGCTCGCCGAGCTGTTTGAGAAAGCCGAGGCAGGCGCCCGGCCCATCCGCGGCCCCGGTTTGGCGGAGCAGGCTGACTGAGCCGAACTTGGTGTCGATCACGCCCGCGGCTTCCAGCTCGCTTGTTCCGTCCGGCGCCATGCGCAGGCCCAGTGCGTGAGCGGCGTGTCGCGAGGCGGCGGGTTCGGCTCCTAAGCGATAGATTTCGAGTTCGGCCGCCGGGCGGTCGGCCGGTTCACCCCAGCGGAAGATGTCCTTGCGGCCGCCAAGCGGGTGCCGGAGCACGGTATAGGTTGCCGATTTGTCCGGCTGGTCGGTCAGCCGCAGCGAGAATGCGGGGACAGCGTTATCGACCATGCTCCAGCCCGACCGGGCTGATTCTGCCGCGTCGCCCCCGATCTGGCGCCAGCCCGCCAGGGCCAGGATGGCGATCAGTGCCAGCGCCCCCAGATAAGCGAACAGGCGTGCAAAGGTGGCGCAAACCTCGTCGGCAAGGCTCTCGAGCGCCAGGAGAAAGGCGGCAACGCGGGATGGGGCGGCTGTTCTGGCCGAAACGGGATGCATCAAACGCGAAACGTCATGGTAAGATTGTGTCAGGGACGTTTCTCGCATAGAAGCGCTGCCGCTTCCGTTGCCGCATCCTTGTGCGGCCGGCCATTTTTCGTCGGAGAGTGAACGATGGGTTACAAAGTCGCAGTGGTCGGCGCGACCGGCAATGTCGGGCGGGAAATGCTCAATATCCTCGACGAACGGAAATTCCCGGCCGACGAGGTGGTGGCGCTGGCCTCGCGCCGCAGCATCGGGATCGAGGTTTCCTACGGCGACCGTACGCTCAAGGTCAAAGCGCTGGAGCACTACGATTTTGCCGATGTCGACATCTGCCTGATGTCGGCAGGCGGGGCGGTATCGAAGGAATGGTCGCCGCGGATCGGCGCCGCCGGTGCGGTCGTGATCGACAACTCGTCCGCTTGGCGCATGGACCCGGACGTGCCGTTGATCGTGCCGGAGGTGAACGCGGATGCGACCGCCGGTTTTGCCAAGAAGAACATCATCGCCAATCCGAACTGCTCGACGGCGCAGCTCGTGGTCGCGTTGAAGCCCCTGCACGAGAAGGCGACGATCAAGCGCGTGGTGGTGTCGACCTATCAGTCGGTATCGGGCGCCGGCAAGGATGCGATGGACGAGTTGTTCTCGCAGACCAAGGCCGTCTACACCAATGACGAGCTGATCAATAAGAAGTTTCCGAAGCGCATCGCCTTCAACGTCATTCCGCAGATCGACGTCTTCATGGAGGACGGCTATACCAAGGAAGAGTGGAAGATGATGGCGGAGACCAAGAAGATCTTGGATCCGAAGATCAAGCTGACCGCGACCTGCGTGCGCGTGCCGGTTTTCGTCGGTCACTCGGAAGCGGTCAATGTCGAGTTCGAGAATCCGATCACGGCGGACGAGGCCCGCGATATCCTGCGCCGCGCGCCGGGCTGTCTCGTCATCGACAAGCTGGAGCCGGGTGGATATGTCACGCCCTATGAGGCGGCCGGCGAGGACGCGACCTATATCAGCCGCATCCGTGAGGATGCGACCGTGGAGAACGGTCTCGTCTTCTGGTGCGTGTCGGACAATCTGCGCAAGGGCGCTGCGCTGAACGCGGTGCAGATCGCGGAAGTGCTGATCAACCGCAAGCTGATCACCGCGAAGAAGAAAGCGGCCTGAAGCGGCCGGCATGTTATCCCGATGACGACTCCCATGAGCGAACAGCCGGCGGCATCGGCCCGACAGCACGCGCCAAACGTGGTGGAACGCGGAATCGAAGGCCTTTTGTTCAAGAGCCGCTGGCTGATGGCGCCGTTTTATGTCGGCCTGGTCGTCAGCCTAGCGGTTTTGCTGGTCAAATTCGTGATGCTGCTGTGGGAGTTCGTCCTGCACGTGCCGTCCGCGAAGGAGAGCGACATCATCCTCGGTGTGCTCTCGTTGATCGACGTTTCGTTGACCGGCAATCTGGTGCTGATCGTGGTGTTCTCGGGCTATGAGAACTTCGTCTCGCGGATCGATCCGGGCGGCCATCCGGACTGGCCGGAATGGATGACCAAGGTCGATTTCGCCGGGCTGAAGCAGAAATTGCTGGCCTCGATCGTCGCGATCTCGGCAATCCAGGTGCTGAAGGCTTTCATGAACCTCGATGCCGGCGTTGACTCGATCAAGCTCGGCTGGCTGGTCGGCGTGCATCTGGTATTCGTGGTTTCAACCGTGATGCTGGCATTGTCGGATCGCTGGGGCAGCGATCACTAAAGCGAGTGGCGAATTGGAAAGTTATTCCACTTGCTATCCGCTACGCCCTATTCGTCAATGCGCGCGCTCTTGAACTCCTTGACGGCCTTATCGAGGACGAACAGCGAGCCTTCCTTGACGCCGAAATAGGCGCCGTGCAGTTGCAGCGTGCCAGCCTCGACCTGCTTGTGCACGAACGGAAAGGTCAGCAGGTTCTCCAGGCTGCGGAAGATCGCAGCCTTCTCGATCCTGATGACGAAGTCCTGCATGGTCTCATGGGCGCGCTGCTCGACGATCTCGCCCGGCTTGACGAACATCGCCATCCAGCGGCCGATGAAATCGCTTGGCGACAACGGCTCGATCTTGTCCACGAAGGCGCGGATGCCGCCGCATTGGGCATGACCCAGCACGACGATGTGCTTGATGCGCAGCACGGTGACCGCGTATTCCAGCGCCGCCGAGACGCCGTGAGCGCCGCTGTCCGGTTCGTACACGGGAACCAGATTGGCGACATTGCGGACCACGAATAGCTCGCCCGGGCCGGCGTCGAAGATCACCTCGGGCGAGACGCGCGAGTCGCAGCAACCGATCACCATCACTTCCGGCGACTGGCCACGTTCGGAGAGTTCCCGGTAACGGCTTTGCTCGGTCGGAAGGCGGGTGGTGGCAAAGGCGCGATATCCGTCGAGCAGACGGGGCGGAAAGGTGATCATGGCGGTTACCTAAACAACATATGTCCGGAGCAGGAACAAGCCTTTCAGGACGGGGCTCGAAATGGTATCGCGAGACGCCTGAATAAGCCAAGGGAAACGCCGACATGATCCGCCCGCGCCGCAGCCTCCTGTTCATGCCCGGCTCGAATGCGCGCGCATTGGACAAAGGCCGCAGCCTGCCCGTCGACGGGCTCATTCTCGACCTCGAGGACTCGGTCGCGCCGGATGCCAAGGGATCTGCCCGCGAGCAGATCGCCAAGGCGGTCGCCACCGATGGTTATGGCGGTCGCGAGCTTCTGATCCGCATCAACAGCCTCGATACGCCCTGGTGGAGCGACGACGTCGCAATGGCCGGGCAGGCGGCGCCCGACGGCATCCTGGTTCCCAAGGTTTCGACGGTCGAGGACCTGCAGAAGGTCACTGAGCGTCTTGCCGAGGTCGGCGCTGATCCGACGCTGAAGGTCTGGGCGATGATCGAAACCGCCCGTGCCGTGCTCGATGCGGACAGGCTGGCCGCCACCGTGCGGGAACCAGGGTCACGGCTCGCCGGCTTCGTGTTCGGGCCGAACGACATTTCGCGGGAGACGCGCATCCGTATGCTGCCCGGCCGCTCCACGATGCTGCCGATGATCTCTCACTGCATTCTGGCGACGCGGGCCCATGGCCTGGAAATCCTCGACGGTCCCTACAGCGATTTCGCCAATGCGGACGGATTTGCGCAGGAGTGCATCCAGGCGCGCGATCTCGGTTTCGACGGCAAGACGTTGATCCATCCGAGCCAGATCGATTCCTGCAATGCGATCTTCACCCCGCCGGCTCAAGAGGTCGCCGAGGCTCGCAAGATCCTTGCCGCGTTCGATCTGCCGGAAAATGCCACGCGCGGTGCGATCCAGATCGACGGCCGCATGGTGGAGCGCCTGCACGCCGACATGGCCCGTCGCACCATCGCCATCGCGGACGCCATTGCGGCGCTCACCAAGTAGGTGCGCGAGGCCGCAGCTCTACTTGCGCTTCAAGCTGAGGATGTAGTCGACGAGATCGCCGCGCTGCTCGGGCGTCATCATGATGTTCGGCATGTTGGCGTGGCTGCTCTGCAGGAACACCTTCAGAGAGAGCTCGGTCGTGGAATGCATGTTGGCGACCGCGACGAAATCGGGCGCGCCGCCCTGGGCCGTTCCGTGCCGCGCATCGATGACGTGACACGCCGTGCACCAGGCCTCCGCAAGCTTGTGGCCTGCCGCCACGCTGCTACTCGGGGATTCTGCGCCGTGGGCGTTGTGCAGCCGGATCAGGAACAGTGCGGCGATCGCAAGCAGGATCGCAACGCTGATTTGAAGCAGACGATTGCGGTGCATGTGCGGCCGTCCTCAATGTCCGGCGATCGATGAATGGTTCAAGCGTGCTTGACGAGGTCCGCGCCGAGACGGTCGATCGTCGGCGCATTGGGGCAATATTCCTCGTAGTGCGCGCTGGCCGTACCGGTGGCGAGGTCGCGGTGACAACGTGGCTTGTCCTTGCAGAGGGCGCAGACCCGCTCCATGTCACGCAGCACCATCGGCTCGCTGCGGGCAAGGGCGGCCTCGTCGATGCTCAGCGCCTTCAGCATCTGCGGCAATTCGTCGGCGGCATGTTCGCCGTGCCGGACCAGTTCGTCGAGATCGGCGGGCGAGACCTGGAGGTCCGCCGCGATGCGCTCGAAGTCCTCGCGATCCATCTGGCGAATCTCGCTCAGCTCGCGCCGATGCTTCAGCCACTGCGCAAACGTATCGATCAGGTACTGAACCCTGGGATATGGCGTAGTTTGCGTGGTCATGCGGCACCTCCAATCAGCGGCGCCAATCAACCATCGTCATCGCAACAGCACGTTGCGTTAGATCAAAGTGCAAATACCGTTCTGCTGCGCGCAACGGGGCTGGTTCTCAAGCCACTCATCAGAACCGCTCCGCGGCCCAGCCATACAGGCTTCCCGGCAACGGCGGCTGGCTGCCGCGTCCTTTGGGCGAGATATGCAGGCCGATGATCGCGGGGTCGCTGATCAGGTCCGAGAAGTTCGAGGGCTCGAAGAAGGCCTTGGGCTCGGCGTGAACCGCGTAGAACGACTTCTTGGGCGACGCATGGTGCAGGCTGCGATGCCGGCGGGCGAGCGCGGTCAGCGCCGCCGGACCGAAGACGGCGACACGGATGTCGGAGAGCCGTTTCGAGCCGCCGCGCAGGCGCCGCAAAGCGAACGTCACACGGTGCGATAGCGACAGCCAGTTTGGCGTCAGCTCCTTCTGCTGCATCAGCTGCTCGAATTCGGTGACGATCGGATCGTCCGGCGGCAGATACAGCACGGAGTTGCCGAGCTGCCGAGGCCGCTCCCAGGCGAAGTAGGGCTTTGCCGGATCGATCTCGATCGGCCTCAGCAGCAAGACATCCGCATCCAGCCACACGCCCGCGCCTTGTGCCATCAGCTTGATGCGGAAGAAGTCGCTGAATTGCAGCGTGGTCCAGTCGCGCCAGCTGCCGTCGGGTTGGGGCGGACGCAGCCGCTCGGAAAAGCGGTAAGGCAGCACGGCTTCGGCGTCGGCGTTGCTGACGCCCTCGGGCAATCCGGGCAGCGGATCGAAACTATAAACCGTGACCTTGTGGCCGGCCGCGAGTTGCGAGCGCAAGCAGGTCTGCCGCAGCCGGTCGAGCGGGCCACGCCAGAAGCTGACGATGTCGGGCAATGAGCGCGTCACCGGCGTCGGTCGCTTGCGAAAAAAGGCCCCGGACGATCATCCAGGGCCCCAAAGGCATCATGGACGGAATGGATCACGCCCAGGCGCGCTCGCTCTTCAGCTTGGTTTCGTAGCTGTCGATTGCGGCCTTCTTCTCCATGGTGAGGCCGATGTCGTCCAGGCCGTTGAGCAGGCAGTGTTTGCGGAACGGGTCGATGTCGAACTTGACCGTGCCGCCGTCCGGTCCGCGGATTTCCTGATTGGCAAGATCGATCGTGAGCGTCGCATTGGCGCCGCGCTCGGCATCGTCGAACAGCTTGTCGAGATCGGCCTGCGAGACGCGGATCGGCAGAATGCCGTTCTTGAAACAGTTGTTGTAGAAGATGTCGCCGAACGAGGTCGAGATCACGCAGCGGATGCCGAAGTCGAGCAGCGCCCAGGGCGCGTGCTCACGGCTCGAGCCGCAGCCGAAATTGTCGCCGGCGACCAGGATCTTGGCATTGCGGTAAGCCGGCTGATTGAGGACGAAATCCGGATTCTCGCTGCCATCGTCCTTGAAGCGCTGTTCCGAGAACAGCCCCTTGCCAAGGCCAGTGCGCTTGATGGTTTTCAGGTACTGCTTGGGGATGATCATGTCGGTATCGACATTGATGATCTTCAAGGGCGCCGCGACGCCTTCCAGCGTGGTGAATTTGTCCATCGTTGCACTTTCCGAAAGTGGGCAGGCTGTTGATGTAGCGCGATTGGCGCTGGCGATAAAGGAAAAATGCCTGGAATTTCAGCCCGCGCCCGTCAATCCGACCTGGATCGATTCCGTGCCCGTTCAATCCGCGCCGGCCTCGATGGCCGCCATGTCGTCGTCCGACAGTCCAAAATGGTGGCCGATCTCATGGATCAGCACGTGACGCACGATGTGGCCGAGCGTCTCATCGTGCTCTGCCCAATAGTCCAGGATCGGCCGCCGGTAGAGCCAGATCATGTTCGGCAGCCGCGGCAGGTCGTCATTGCTGCGGAACGGCAGCCCGGTGCCCTGGAACAGGCCGAGCAGGTCGAATTCGCTTTCCGCCTCCATCTCGTCCAACACCTCCTCGGTCGGAAAGTCGTCGACGCGGATGATGACGCCTTCGCACATGGTGCGGAAGTGGCCGGGCAGGCGCGCGAAGACCTGATGCGCCATGGCTTCCATCTCGGCCAGCGAGGGGGCTTTCAGCTCTGTCCACATTGCCGCCTTGTAGCGCGGGTCTGATGGACACGCACCATTAGAATTCTGGCCTCTCCCGGGCCGCGGCGGTTGACGTGGCTTGCGAAAACGGAGACCGTAAAACGCGATTTTGGGGTGGGATTGAGCGCGATGATGCGGACGACGATGGCCTTGATCGGCGCGGCACTGACGGTGGCAGTTCTGGTGTCTCCCGGCGCGAATGCGCAGCCGATCGCTGCGCAGAGCCAGGCGCGCCCGGCACAAAACGGGTTGAACACTGAGGTGTCCGCCCAGCGCCGCCAGCGGCGCCTCCAGATCTATCCGCGTCAGGATGAGCATTGGCAGCCCGACGTGGTGCCCCGCTATAATCCCGGCCCGAACGCCGTGCGGGTTTGCAACGCCCAGTATGTGCAGGAATTCAGGCCCAGCGGCACCGTGATCGTGCCGCATATGAGCTGCTATTGGCGGCGCGGCTGAAGTCTCCGAAATCGCCGTCCGTGCGGACGTTTTGACGATGACTGCGTGTCGGCGCGTGACACGGTTCGAGATGTCGCGCACGGGGACGGAACCGCCATGAAGCGCGCGCAGGGCTCTGTCGCTGCTTAATCCTGGTACCGCTGCGGCTGCGCAGGAGGGCTGCCGCCTCGACGCCCGAAGTCCGCTGGCACCACGGCCATTGGCGGCGTCATTGGCAAGGACGTCGCCAAAGGGACCATTGGCACCGCCATCACCGGGGACCCGGCGATGCCGGCCGTCCCGCTCTGATTGCGTTCAACAGGCCCCGTTCGCGGGCCTGTTGTCGTATGGTGAGCTGTCCGAGCAGGGAGGATCCGCCGTGAAGATCCGAATTGGCGTCGTCGTTGTGATCCAACTCGTGGCGCTGTTTGCGTTCTCGTCCGCAGCATCTGCCGCCAGTTCTGCGCCGGAGACGACCACTCATCCGCAGCAACAAGGTAGGGCGAAGGCCGCCGCGCGTCATCATCAGCGGCACCGCATTGTGCGCCGCCCTACTGACAAGCTGCACTATTACGGCAGACCGGTGCTTTACGCGCCGGCGCCGTATGCCCCATTTCTGCCGTTCATCAGCGATGGCTGGAAACGATACTGAGGAGCGAATGGAACGCGGTCGCAGCGCGAGGCCGGGACGCGATTTCCGTCAGGGTGACTGATTGCGCCGCATCACGAGTGCGGCAATTCGTCTCGTCAATCGTCACATTCGACGCGAAGTTCTCGCTCAGAGTAGTTCCGATTAGTTCGCGTTCCGCGTGCGGCATTCATGCCGCGTTCACGTGCCTATCATTACGTTCATGTCGGGGCGACTTGTGATCGATCGGCGGAGAAACGATACGGCGGGTGCTCTCCGTCGCTTGAAGCGACTTAGGGAGAAGTGACGATGACGAGGACGAGAGATCCGGGAGGTGGCCTCGTTCGCCGCCTCGGTCTTGCTGCGGCCGCGTTACTCGCGTTTGCCGCGGTGCCTGATCATTCAACACAAGCGATGATGCTGATCGGTGCCGGCGCGCGGCCGGCTTCGCAAGAGCCGGCGAATGCGCCGATCATTCAGGTTCAAGCCCGCGGTGCTGGTCCGGGTGGTGGTGGCGGTGCTCACATCGGCGGAGGCGGTGGAGGATTTCGCGGAGGTGGCGGGCCCGTCGGTGGAGCTGCGGCCTTCCATGGTGGTGGAGGCCCAGCTTTCCACGGCGGTGGTTTTCGCGGAGGCCCGGCCTTTCATGGTGGCGGCGTTGCGTTCCATGGCGGAGGCTTTCGCGGCGGACCCGTCTTTCACGGCGGCGGCTTCCGTTATGGCGGATATCACCGTCACTACGCCTATCGGCCGTACTTCCACCACCGGCACCGGTATTTCTACGGCGCCTACTACTATCCCTACTACACCGGATATTACTACTATCCGTACCGGCGTTGCCGGGTGATCTGGACCTATTACGGCCCGCACCGCGTTTGCCATTATCGGCACTGGCATAGGCACCATCGCCATCATCGCCACTGGCGCCATTATTATTAATGGCTGAGCGTATCGGCCGCTTACAAGAAAGGGCGCCACCCGGGCGCCCTTTTTTGATCCGCGATCTGTGGGACGCAGCCGGAGCCGCGTTCAGAACCAATCCTTGAACTGCCAGTTCTTCACCGTCAGTTTCCAGGGCACCAAGGTCGCCAGCCGCCATTTCGCAAAGTGGCCCGGCGGCCAGTTGGAGAGCCGCTTTTCTTCCTTCTCCACGACTTCAGGCCTGGCGATGATCTTGCGCGGTCGCGTGCGACGCCGTTGACGCGTTGCGTCGCGGATCAGATCGACGAATTCCGGCTTGTTGGCCACGACATGCTCCTTGGCACGTTCCTCTTCGGATGCGGCGTGCATCTGGAGGGGGCACTGTGCGAGCGGACCCTTAAGGAGTCCTTGCGGAAGCCTGTCGAGATTGAGCTGAAACGAAAACGCGACGGCCGGTGAGGCCATCGCGCTGTTGATCGTCGGCAATTTGCCGTGTCGTCGTGCTGCGACCGGGAAAGCCGTCAGCGCCAATCTCTCACATCGACGAAATGACCGGCGATCGCCGCTGCCGCGGCCATGGCCGGCGACACCAGATGGGTGCGGCCCTTGAAACCCTGACGGCCCTCGAAGTTGCGGTTCGAGGTCGAGGCGCAGCGCTCCTCCGGCTTCAGCTTGTCGGGGTTCATGGCAAGGCACATCGAGCAGCCGGGCTCGCGCCATTCGAAGCCGGCCTTGATGAAGATCTTATCGAGTCCCTCGGCTTCGGCCTGCTGCTTCACCAGGCCAGAGCCGGGAACGACCATCGCGTTGACATGGGCGCTCACCGTCTTGCCTTCGGCGATCTTGGCCGCGGCACGCAGATCCTCGATGCGGCCGTTGGTGCAGGAGCCGATGAACACGCGGTCGAGCTGGATGTCGGTGATCTTCGTTCCGGGAACGAGGCCCATATATTTCAGTGCGCGATGCTTCGACAGACGCTTGGCCTCGTCCGCGATCTTGTCCGGATCGGGCACGATGCCGGTCACCGAGATCACATCTTCCGGCGAGGTGCCCCAGGTCACGATCGGCGGCAGCTTGGCAGCATCCAGCCGGATCTCGTGGTCGAAATGCGCGCCTTCGTCCGAACGCAGCTTTTCCCAGTAGCGCATGGCCGCATCCCAGGCCCCGCCCTTCGGCGCCTTCGGGCGATCGCGCAGGAAGTCGAACGCCTTCTGGTCGGGCGCGACCAGACCGGCGCGCGCGCCGCCCTCGATCGACATGTTGCACACGGTCATGCGGCCCTCCATCGAGAGCGCACGGATTGCCTCGCCGGCATATTCCAGCACGTAGCCGGTGCCGCCCGCCGTTCCGATCTCGCCGATGATGGCGAGGATGATGTCCTTGCCCGTCACGCCCTCCGGCAAAGTGCCGTCGACAGTGACGCGCATGTTCTTGGCCTTCTTCTGGATCAGCGTCTGCGTCGCCAGCACGTGCTCCACTTCGGAGGTGCCGATACCGTGCGCGAGCGCGCCGAACGCGCCATGGGTCGAGGTGTGGCTGTCACCGCAGACAATGGTGGTGCCGGGCAGCGTGAAGCCCTGCTCCGGGCCGATGACGTGGACGATGCCCTGGCGGCGATCGAACTCGTTGTAATATTCGATGCCGAATTCCTTGGCGTTCTCGGCCAGCGCCTTGATCTGCTCGATGCTCTCGGGGTCCGGGTTCGGCTTGGTGCGATCGGTGGTCGGCACGTTGTGGTCGACCACGGCGAGCGTCTTCTCCGGCGCATGCACCTTGCGGCCCGTGGCGCGCAGGCCCTCGAAGGCTTGCGGCGAGGTCACCTCGTGAACCAGATGGCGGTCGATATAGAGCAGACACGTGCCGTCCTCGGCTTCGTGCACCAGATGGTCGTTCCAGATCTTGTCGTACAGCGTGGTGGGTTTGGACATGAGCGGATGCTCCCGGGCTATGGCTTGAACGAGGGACGCGCGAGGCCGCGCGGGGAAGGGAAAAAGAGATCGGCGCTGCGCCTAGAGCGCGCGCATAAGCTCCGACGTCGCCGACGTGGCGAACCGTCCGAAGAAGCGCCCGGGCAGCCGGCTACGATCGTCGATGACGATGCGGCGGCAGGCCATATGAGAGCGATTTAGAACCATTTGAGGGATATATAGCACGCGTGACGCGGAGTGCGAGATGCGTTTGCGTGAGCGGTCCGAGCGCGCTTTCGCCGGAGTCATCCAGGATGATCCGAAGGACGGCGCCGCAAAAACAAAAAAGCGCGGGACCGGCCCGCGCTCTTTCAAAACCGATATTGCCGCGCTTACTCGTTGACGGCGGTCTGGCGGTCCTGCTTCTCGACGATGCGGGCCGACTTGCCGCGCAGGCTGCGCAGATAATACAGCTTGGCGCGACGCACCTTGCCGCGGCGCACGACCTTGATCGAGTCGATCATCGGGGAGAGGATCGGGAACACACGCTCCACGCCCTCACCGTAGGAGATCTTGCGGACAGTGAAGCTCTCGTTGATGCCGCCGCCGGAGCGGCCGATGCAGACGCCTTCATAGGCCTGCACGCGGGTGCGCTCGCCTTCGACGACCTTGACGTTGACGATGACAGTGTCGCCGGGCCCGAAATCCGGAATGTCCTTGGTAGCGGCGAGCTTGTCGTACTGCTCTTTTTCGAGCTGCTGAATCAGGTTCACGGGTAAATCTCCATCGGCGGCGCGCCCAGCCGTTAACCGCGGGCTGCGCTTGTTCCTGCCGTCACTTGCGGAATTGAGCGCTCCTATAAGGCAAAGCGCGAGGCTTGTCACCCGTCTGTCGTGTTTTTTGGCGTTTTTTGGCCGGTTCCGCTTTGTTCGCCGACTCCATCCGATTTCTTATCGGATTTCTTGGCCCAAAGGTCGGGACGGCGGGCCTGGGTCAGCGCCTCCGCTTGGGCGCGCCGCCAGGCCGCCACCTTGGCGTGATCTCCCGAGAGCAGGATGTCCGGGATCGGTCGGCCCTCGAAAAGCTGGGGTCGCGTGTATTGCGGGTATTCCAGTAAGCCTTCGGAGAAACTCTCGTCGGTGCCGGATTCCAATTTCCCCATCACGCCCGGCAACAGCCGAACGCAGGCATCGATCAGGGCCATCGCGGCGATCTCGCCGCCCGACAGCACGTAATCGCCGATCGACACCTCGATCAGCCCTCGCGCCTCGATCACGCGCTGGTCGATACCTTCGAACCGGCCGCAGACGATCAGCGGCCCCGGTCCTGCAGCGATCTCCTGCACCATCGCCTGGGTCAATGGCCGACCGCGCGGGCTCATCAGAAGACGCGGCCGGTCGGCCGCAGCCTCAGTGGCATCGATCGCGGCGGCCAGCACATCGGCCCGCAGCACCATGCCGGGGCCGCCACCGGCCGGGGTGTCGTCGACGCTGCGGTGCCTGTCCGTGGCGGATGCCCGGATGTCGCGCGCCTCCAGCACCCACCGGCCGGATGCCAGCGCGCGACCGGCGAGGCTGACGCCGAGCGGCCCCGGAAACATCTCCGGGAACAGGGTCAGGACGGTGGCGCGCCAGGGAAGTGCGAGTTGGGTCATAGCGCCGTTGTTACGGCACCAGCGCGGTGAGATCGAGCCCCTGTGTCGGGCCCAACGCCGCCGGTCACTCCTTGCGCCCGTAGGCTACGAGCTCGATCTTCGAGTTGACGCGCAGCATGTTGTCGGTCCGGACGGTATTTGTCCGCAAAACCCAGTGGTCGACAGCGGGCGCGTACCACGTCTGCATGACGGCTTCGGATTTCCGTCCCGGATTGTTGATGGGATAGAAGGTGTAAGTGGTTTCGATCTTGAAGGTCTCGAACGTGCCGGCCTTCGTCGTGATCTTTTCCTCGCCGCTCACCTTGGATTGTCCGGCCCACCTCCAGGTGAAACCCTTTTCCGTGTTGGTTTGTTCGACCTTGATCGGCCAGGTCGAGCCGACTTTCAGCGGTTGGACCACGCCAAGACCGCTGTTGGGAGTATATTTCATGGCGTCGGCCGTCTTCGCATTCCAGTTCCGGTCGTAGACTTGGAATCCGGCTTTATCCCGGTCGTTCGTGTAGCGGATGGCGATCGCAGTCGGGGTCACCTCGGTCACGGTGTCGGTCCGCTTGCTCGTCACCTTACCGGAGATCTCGTCGCGGATCTCATAAGTCCAATGATCGCCCTGACGCGGCTCTTCCATCGCCACAGGCACCGGCGCCTCGGCTGCTGGAGGGGCTGACTGCTGGGCAAATGCCATCGGGCCGCTCAGGCACGCCAACGCGGTCAGGATCATGCGCATGCGGGATTCCAAGGCTCGGAGTAGGAGAGATTGCGGTCAACGACGGCCGTATTCGATCAGCTCCATCGCGCTCTTGTCACGAACTTGCCCGTCGATGCGGGTCTCCGATGAACGCTTCACCCAATGATCGATCTCCGGCGCATACCAGGTGGTCTGGGTGACCTGAATCTTTCGCGAAGGGTCCTTTGTGTTGATCGCTTGGATCGAGGTCTCGATCTTATAGGTGTCGAACGTGCCGGCTGAGGTCGTCAGGCTTTCCTTAGCTGTCACCTTACTGGTGCCAGTTCGCCTGAAGTTGGCGTTGGCCGATATGCTGGTGTCGTTCGACTTGATGGGCCAGGACTTGCCGACTGCGAGCGGCACGCTGACGCCGGTGCCATCGCTCGGGGCATAGCGCCATGTGCCGTTGTTCTTAACGTTCCAGCTGCGATCGAAGGTCAGGAATCCTGTATTTGGGTTGTTGAGCGCAGAAACGCGGATGCTGATGTCGCTTGCCGAGACGTCGGTGATGGTCTGAATCACGGTCGACTTCAGATCGCCAGTGATTTCGTCCCGGACTTCGTACGTCCAGTGGTCTCCGGTCTGGGGCGCCTCCATTGCCTCACCGCTGCTGGCTGGCTGGGGTGCTGAGGGCGTGGTTTCGGCCTGCGGCTGTGCGCTGGCGAGCGGCATCGAGCCCAGCAGGGTGGCTACGATCAAAAATTTACGGCTGAGCATGATCCTCTCCGGCGGTTACCGGGCGAACAAAGGCAGCTATGTGCTGATGTTGAGCCAGGGCGAGCTATCCGTTTGCAAGTATGGAACTACCAAATCTGATTGGCCGTGATAAGGTCTCCTGTTATGAAATTTCGACGATGATCGCTCCTGTCACGGCACGACGGCCGTGAGATCGAGCCCCTGCATCAGGGCCGCAGCCTCGATCGCGCGCGGGAAGTCGGCGAGCGGAAAGCTCGTCACCACGATCTTGCCGAGGTCGAGCAGGCCCTCGCGGGCCAGCGAGGCGAGTTGGCTGGGAGCGGTCCGCTCATACATGAACTGGCCGACCACCTCCCAATCATTCGCCAGCATCTCGCCGAACGAGAGCTCGAGCGGCGCGGTGGCGCTGCCCATCAGCACCAATCGTCCGCCGCGTTTGAGCGCGCGCAAGCATGACAGCGTGGTCGAGGTGCTTCTGGCCTGGCCGAGCAGATCGAGCGCGACGTCGGCGCCGCCTCCCGCCGCATGGCGGATCGTCGCCGCATCCTTCGCGGCATCGTTGCCTGAGACGACGGCGGGAATGACGCGTGGGCCAAAGGCCTTAGTCAGTCGCTCCAGCGCCTCGCGCTTGCGGCCCACTGCGACGATGCGCGCCGCGCCCATCGCGACCGCCAGGAGCACCGCGCCCGAGCCGAAATAGCCGGTCGCGCCATTGATGATGATGGTCTGGCCGCCGCGCAGGTTCAGCCGCTGCAGGCCGCCGAAGGGCACGATGAGTTTGGCGAGGCCGATCAGTTCGGTGGCGGCGCGGTCCTCGAGGCCGCTGAGCGGCGTGACGCAGGCGGCCGGCCAATGCGCAATCTCCGCAAAGACGCCGTCGCGCCAGTGCGCCTGCAGGGCGAGCGCGGCTTCGGAAGCGCCCATGCTGGTGAGCCCGATCAGGATCTGTGCCGGCTCGGGATCGGGCACATCGGCGCGCAGATGCGGGCTGAGAAAGACCCGGTCGCCGGCCCGGACATGGCCGACGCTCGCGCCGGCCGCGACCACGCGCCCGATCGCATTGGTGCCGGGCACGAACGGCATCGGCGGCAGTGCGTAGGGCAACGCGGCCGCCACGACCTTGTTCGTGTAGGACAGCACCATCGCGGCTTCGATGCTGACGATCACGCCGTCGGGAGCAGGCGCCGGGGTTTCCACCTGTTCGAAGCGAAGATCGTTCGGCGCGTGCAGGCGCCAGGCTTTGTGGTGAGACTTGTGAGTTGCCATCGCCACCACCTCAAATTCAGTGTCGTCCCGGCCTTGCGCCGGGAACCTATATTCCCCGGCAAGCATGGCGAAAGCGAGCTGTTGCTCAAGTCTGCGTCGCATTAAATCCTGTGGTTATGGGTCCCCGCTTTCGCGGGGACGACCCGCAGAGAAGGCGGCCGCAGTTTCATCCTTCCCGTTCTCATGCCCATCGCGCTCCTCGCCCTCGATCTCCGTCGGCAGCTCGATCAGGACGCGGCCGCCCTCGAGGTCGACCGTCGGGACAACGGCATTGGAGAACGGCAGCATCAGCGTGCTGCCCGAAGGCGGGGCGATCTCGATGATGTCGCCGGCGCCGAAATTATGGATGGCGATCACGCGCCCGAGCGGCTCGCCCGCGGTGGTCTCCGCGGCAAGTCCGATCAAGTCGGTGTGATAATATTCGTCGTCCTCGGTCTCGGGCAGCCGGTCGCGCGGCACATAGAGTTCGAGGCCGTTGAGCCGCTCGGCGGCATTGCGATCGGCGACGCCCTTGATGGTCGCGACCAGATGGTCCTTGGCCTCGCGGGCTTTCGCAATTTCGAAGCTGCGATTGCCGTCTTTGGTCTGAAGCGGACCGTAATGCAGCACGGCGAGCGGATCGTCGGTGAAGGTCCACAAGCGAACCTCGCCGCGCACGCCGTGGGCGGCGCCGATCCTGGCGACGCAGATCAGCTTGGACATCAGCGGGCCTCGTATTCCAGGACGCACGCCACGGCGCGCTCCTCAGGACGAGGCGCCAAATCCTCATGCTGAGGAGCACGGCGCAAGCCGTGCGTCTCGAAGCATGAGGCATCGGCCATTGGCGAGTTAGCCCTTCGCGGCGGCTTCGGCCTGCGCCTTGCGCTCCTTGCGCGGCACGGCCTTCTCGGGATTGTTGCGGGCTTCACGCTTCTTGACGCCGGCGGCGTCAAGGAACCGCGCCACGCGATCCGACGGCTGGGCGCCCTTGGCGAGCCAGGCCTTCGTCTTCTCCATGTCGAGCTTCAGCCGCGCCTCGTTGTCCTTCGGCATCAGCGGATTGAAATGGCCAAGGCGCTCGATGAAACGGCCGTCACGCGGAAAGCGCGAGTCGGCGACGACGACGTGGTAGACCGGGCGCTTCTTGGTGCCGGCACGGGCGAGGCGGATGACGACTGACATAAGGTTCTCCTGAGTGTCGTTTGGTCTAGATGATATTGAGAGATGTCGTCATTCCGGGGCAGCGCGAAGCGGTGAGCCCGGAATCCATACTCACGATCGTGGTTATGGATTCCGGGCCCGCGCCTCGCGACGCGTCCCGGAATGACGGGATGAGAGAGGAACGGATCCTCATTTCTTCTTCCCCGGCGGCAGACCGAGGCCGGGCAGCATCGGCTTGCCGGAAAGGCCGGTGAGTCCCGGCAGGTTCGGCAATCCGCCGCGCAGGCCCGCTGGCAGGTCCTTCGGCAGGTTCGGTAGTCCACCTGCGGGTAGTCCGCCCGGCATCTTCTCGGCGAGCGCCTTCAGCTGCTCGGGCGAAGGCGCGGGCATGCCGCCGCCAAAGCCCATCGCCTGGGCGATGCCGGCCAGAGGTCCGCGCTTACCGGAACTCATGGCCTTCATCATGTCGGCCATGTTCCGGTGCATCTTCAGCAGCTTGTTGACGTGCTCGACGCTCTGGCCGGAGCCGGCGGCGATACGCTTCTTGCGGCTGGCCTTGAGAAGGTCGGGATGCTTGCGCTCCTCGCGCGTCATCGAGTCGATGATCGCGACCTGGCGCTTGATGACCTTGTCGTCGATGCCGGCGGCCGCGATCTGGTTCTTCATCTTGGCGATGCCGGGCATCATGCCCATCAGCCCGCTGATGCCGCCCATCTGCGCCATCTGCATCAGCTGCTCGCGCATGTCGTTGAGGTCGAACTGACCCTTGCGCATCTTCTCTGCGGCGCGCGCGGCCTTTTCGGCATCGATATTCGCCGCCGCCTTCTCGACCAGCGAGACGATGTCGCCCATGCCGAGGATGCGGCCGGCGATGCGCGAGGGATAGAAGTCTTCCAGCGCATCAGTCTTCTCGCCGGTGCCGAGCAGCTTGATCGGCTTGCCGGTGACCGCGCGCATCGACAGCGCAGCGCCGCCGCGACCGTCGCCGTCCACCCTGGTCAGCACGATGCCGGTCAGGCCCACGCGCTCATCGAAGGAACGCGCCAGATTGACTGCGTCCTGGCCGGTCAGGGAGTCCGCGACCAGCAGCACCTCATGCGGATTGGCGACCGCTTTGATCTCGGCCGCCTCCTTCATCATCTCTTCGTCGAGCGTGGTGCGGCCGGCGGTGTCGAGCAGCACGACGTCGTAACCGCCGAGCTTGCCGGCTTCCAGCGCGCGGCGGGCGATCTGCGGCGGCTTCTGGCCTTCGACGATCGGCAGGGTCGCGATCTCGAGGTCGCGGCCGAGCACGGCGAGCTGTTCCATGGCGGCCGGACGGTAGACGTCGAGCGAAGCCATCAGCACCTTGCGCTTGTCGCGCTGGGTCATGCGCCGGGCGAGCTTGGCCGTGGTGGTGGTCTTGCCCGAGCCCTGCAGGCCGACCATCATGATCGGCACCGGCGGAACGGCATTCAAATCGATGGTCTGGCCGTCCGAGCCGAGCGTATTGACCAGCTCGTCGTGGACGATCTTGACCACCATCTGGCCGGGCGTCACCGATTTGACCACGGTGGCGCCGATCGCCTGTTCGCGCACGCGCTCGGTGAAGCTTCGGACCACTTCGAGCGCGACGTCGGCCTCCAGCAGCGCCCGGCGGACTTCGCGCATCGCGGCGTCGACGTCGGCCTCCGACAGGGACCCTCGCCCCGTCAGCCGATCGAGAATGCCGCCAAGCCTTTCCGACAGATTGTCGAACACTTGCTTCGTCCTTTGTCCTGCACTGCAGGCGCTTGAATTCCTTGATCGTCATGCCCCGCGCATGCGAGGCATCCAGTACGCCGCAGCGTCTCGGCTCCTGCCGAGCTCCCTGGGATACTGGATCACCCGCTTTTCGCGGGTGATGACGGCTGTCGGTTCGGTAGATAGTGCCGAAACCGACAATACAAACAATTTCGCGCCCGAGGGCGCATAGCGCTGTCGGGCGTTGACCTCCGGTCTCCAGGACCGGTCGGTGGCTCGAAAAGATGACACTTTCCGATAAAGAGGCCGCCTTAAACCCTCAAGCCGGCGAAAAGTCAAGGAAACTTGCACTCCGGCGGCCCGTTGTCGGACCTCGGCCGGCCGCTTACCTGTTGCCGAACTTGAGGTTTCCGGCTCCGACGAGGATCACATTGGCGCGCCGTTCCAAGACCTATTCAGGTCCCATCACCGACCATTTCGACGGCAAGCGCTTCTATGATCCCGATGGGGTGCCGCCCAAATCCCTGCCGGAGGTTCTGCGCTGGCAGTTCGGCCGCCGCGAAAAGCCGGCCAAATGGCCCAAATGGGTGCCCAGCCCCCATGCCGATACCCCGCCGGTGCGGGTCGACGGCGATGCGGTTCGGCTCTCTTTCGTGGGGCATGCGAGCTGGCTGATCCAGGGCGGCGGGCTCAACATCCTTATCGATCCCGTATGGTCGGAGCGGGTCTCGCCCGTCTCCTTCGCCGGGCCGAAGCGGCACAACCATCCCGGCATCGCGTTCGATGCTCTTCCGAACATCGACGTCGTGCTGGTGTCCCATGGTCATTACGATCATCTCGATATCAGGACGTTGTCGCGGCTGGACGCGCGTTTTGGGCCGCGTGTCGTGACGCCGCTCGGCAACGATCTCACCATGATGGCAAAGATCCCGAAGATCCGCGCCGAGGCCTACGACTGGCACGATCGCGTCGCGCTCAACGCGGAGATTGCGGTGACGCTGGTGCCGACCCGCCACTGGTCGGCGCGCGGCATCTCCGATCGCAACATGGCGCTGTGGGCAAGCTTCGTGTTGGAGACGCCCGCCGGCAAGATCTACATCGTCTGCGATTCCGGCTATGGCACGGGTGCGCATTTCCGCCGTGTCGCCGAAGCGCATGCGCCGCTCAAGCTCGCGATCCTGCCGATCGGCGCTTATGAGCCGCGCTGGTTCATGCAGGATCAGCACATGAACCCGGCTGACGCGGTACAGGCGCTGCAGGATTGCGGCGCGGAGGCCGCGCTGGCGCATCATCACGGCACCTTCCAGCTCACGGACGAGGCGATCGACGCGCCGGTCCATGCGCTTCACGCGGCGTTGGATGACGCCGGCATTCCGCGCGAGCGCTTCGGTGTGCTCAAGCCGGGGCAGGTGGTGGAGATCTGATAGATGGTCGAGAAGAGATCGTCGTCCCGGGCAAGCCCGGCAACGCGCAGCGTTGGCGGGCGCCGACCCGGGATCCATAAACACCATCGTCAAATGTGACGAAGGTTAGAGCTCCAGCCCGCTCATCAATCTCCGATCGGGATTATGGGTCCCGACTCAAGGCCGGGACGACATCGAGTATGTTGCTACTGCCCCGTCTTGATCGCCCAGGTCACGCTGACGGCGATCGACAGCGTCTCCTCGCCCTGCGCGACCGGGGTCGATGCGGCGGCCATCGGTGCCGCGAGCGTCTTGACCCGGAACATCGGCGTCGGCGTGCCCTCTTCGGATATGCTCAAGGGCGCGCCGAGCGTCACGCCCGCCGCCTTGGCATAGATCTCGGCCTTGCGGCGAGCGTCGGCCACAGCCTTTTCGCGCGCCTGGTCCAGCAGCTTCGACGGTTCGGCGACGGTGAAATAGACATTGCCGACATCGTTGGCGCCGGCGCCGACCACGGTATCGATGAGGCTGGCGACCTTGCTGACGTCGTGCAGCTTGATGGTGACGCGGTTGCTGGCGCGGTAGCCGACCACGGTCGATTGCCCCGGACGGTTCGGCGCATATTGCGGCTGCAGCGACAGGCGCGAGGTCTGATAGTCCTTGTCCTCGATGCCGGCCGCTTTCAACGCCTGCAGCACCTTGGCCATCGCGGTATTGTTGGCCTCTGCGGCCTCGCGCGCGGTCTTGGCGTCCGAGGCCACGCCGGCATCGATCTGTGCGAGATCCGGCGGCGCCGAGACGCTGGCTTCTCCGCTCACGGAGATCGCCGGCGGAAAGTCGGTCGACGCCGGCTGCTGGGCTAGGCCGGGTGTTGCGGCCCCTGCCGCAATGACGAGCGCAAGCGGGATGCGGGCGGTGATCTTCATCATTTCAGCGGCACATAAACGTTGATGACGAGCTTGTCTTCGGCAGTCTTCAAGGGGTCGGTCAGATATTCCTCGATGAAGGTGTCCTTGGCTTCCAGCTTGCGCTCGTCGAGGTGATTGGTGATCGCCTCATAGGTATTGTCCATGTTGTCGTAGGAGCCGCGGTGCACGAATTTCAGCGCCTTGCCCTCGGGCGACTGGCCGATGCTCATGCCCTTGCCGAGGTTCTTCGGCTCCTGGTCGATCGGCATCTCGGCCATGAAGGTAAAGCCGGTGTCGTCGGTCGAGGTGTAGACGATCATGCCGTTGCCGGCCGGCTTGATGCCTTGCTTGTCGAGCAGCGCTGACAATGTCTTGAATGAATCGATGAGGGTATCGAAGGCATTGTCCCAGTTCGCGGTGCCCTTGACGATCAGCACCTTCTTGGCCGCCAGCGTGATCTCCTCGCCGAAGGCTTCCGATGGCTGGGCCTGGGCTGCGGCCGGAGGCGGGGAGGCCGGCGCTGCCGGTGCGGGGCTCGCACTCGCCGCTGGTGCCGGGCTGGCAGCCGGCGCGGGGCTGGCGGAGGCGGCCGGGGCTGGCGTCGCCGATGTCTCGGGCGAGGGGGTGGCGCTCGATGCCGGGGCCGGAGTCGACGAGGCCGCAGGAGCCGGCGACGCGGACGGCGACTGGGCCTGAGCGGCCGCGATTCCGAATGACAGCGCGACCGACGTTACGGCCAGAGCGCGGCGGAAGGTACTTACATTCATCCAATTATTCTCCAGGGCCGTGCGTCGGTGCCCGGTTCGTGCCGGCGAATGGCCCGGTTCCTATCATGTCCGGCCTTGATCGTCCCCTGACAGATGCGTCATGTGGCCATTACGGGTCGGCTGGGCTGGTCAATGTCTCGCCATTCCGCCATATAAGACGGACACAATTTGGATATTTTCATGAGCGCGCTCGCAGGCCACGCCTTTGCCAAGATGAACGGGATCGGGAACGAAATCGTCGTTCTCGACTTGCGTGATTCGAAGCATGTCGTGACGCCGGACGAGGCCCGCGCCATCGCCTCCCGCGTCCCCTACGATCAACTGATGGTGCTGCAGCCGCCCCGGCTGACCGGCACCGAGGCCTTCATCCGCATCTACAACAATGACGGCTCCGAATCCGGCGCCTGCGGCAACGGCATGCGCTGCGTGGTCCGGCGGGTGTTCGAGACCACCGGCGAGACCACGGCAACTTTCGAGAGCCGTGCCGGCTTGTTGAACTGCTGGCAAGGGCCTTCGCCAGATCTCTACACGGTCGACATGGGCGTGCCGAAGTTCGGCTGGCAGGACATTCCGCTCGCCGAGGAGTTCCGCGATACCCGCTACATCGAGCTGCAGATCGGTCCGATCGATGCGCCGATCCTGCATTCGCCCTCGGTGGTCAACATGGGCAATCCGCACGCGATCTTCTGGGTCGATGACGTCGATGCCTATGATCTCGCCCGCGTCGGCCCGCTCTTGGAAAATCATCCGGTGTTCCCGGAACGCGCCAACATCACGCTGGCGCAGATCGTCGATCGCGATCACATCACCATCCGCACCTGGGAGCGCGGCGCCGGCCTCACCAAGGCCTGCGGCTCGGCCGCCTGCGCCACCGCAGTCGCGGCGGCGCGGCTCAAGCGCGCCAACCGCATCGTCAGGGTGACCTTGCCGGGCGGCGATCTCAACATCGAATGGCGCGAGCGCGACGATCACGTGCTGATGACCGGCACGGCGACGTTCGAATATGAAGGTCGCTTCGATCCCGCGCTGTTCGCCTCCGTGGCGTGACGGCCGTGCCGGTCGATGTCGTCAGTTTCGGCTGCCGCCTCAACGCCTTCGAATCCGAACTGATCGCGCGCGAGGCGGATGCCGCCGGCCTTTCCGAGACCATCGTCATCAACAGCTGTGCCGTGACCAACGAGGCGGTGGCACAGGCCCGGCAGTCGATCCGCAAATTGAAGCGCGAACGGCCCGATGCGCGCATCATCGTCACCGGCTGCGCGGCGCAGACGCAAGCGGACATGTTCGCAGCGATGCCCGAGGTCGATCGAGTCGTCGGCAATGACGACAAGCTGCATGCGGCGGCCTGGCGGGCCAGCGCGCAGGCGCTCGAGGCGCCGCGCTTCGGGATCGACGCGACCGAGAAGGTCGCCGTCTCCGACATCATGGCGGTGAAGGAGATGGCGCCGCATCTTCTGGAGGGCTATCAGCGCGGGCTGCCGCGGGTGTTCGTTCAGGTGCAGAACGGTTGCGACCACCGCTGCACGTTCTGCATCATTCCGTTCGGCCGCGGCAATTCACGCTCGGTGCCGATGGGCGCGGTGATCGACCAGGTCCGTGCGCTGGTGGAGCGCGGTCACGCCGAGATCGTGCTGACCGGGGTCGACCTGACGAGCTATGGCGCCGATCTGCCGGGGATGCCGAAGCTTGGCCGTCTGGTGAAGCAGATCTTGCGGCATGTGCCGGAGCTGAGGCGGCTGCGGATTTCCTCGATCGACTCGATCGAGGCGGACGCCGATCTGCTCGATGCGATTGGGAGCGATGCGCGGCTGATGCCGCATCTGCACCTGTCCTTGCAGGCCGGCGATGATCTGATCCTCAAGCGCATGAAGCGGCGGCATCTGCGCCAGGACGCGATCGATTTCTGTGCGCAAGTGCGCCGCCTGCGGCCGGACATCGCGCTCGGCGCCGATCTCATCGCGGGCTTTCCGACCGAGAGCGAGGAGGCGTTCGCCCGTTCGCTCGATCTGGTCGCGGAATGTGCGCTGACCTTCCTGCATGTGTTTCCCTATTCGCCGCGGCCCGGCACGCCGGCGGCGCGAATGCCGCAGCTCGCGAGCAGCATCATCCGCGAGCGAGCGCGACGCTTGCGGGCGGCGGGCGAGGCGGCGTTGCGGCGGCGGCTGGATGAGGAGATCGGCTGCCGGCGCGAGGTGCTGATCGAGAGCGAAACCCAGGGGCGCACGGAGCATTATCTCCCGGTGGCGGTGAGCGGCGAGCCTCCGGGCGCGGTGCGGCGGCTCGCGATTGCGGGTCATGATGGGGCGAGGCTGCTTCCGTAGTTTCGGTCGTCGTCGCCCGGCTTGACCGGGCGATCCAGTACGCCGCGGCCTCTCGATTGATCGCGACTGTCTCTGGGGTACTGGATCATCCGCCTTCGCGGATGATGACGGCGGAGTGTGTGGTGGTCGCGCGCGTCTCAATCAGTCGTGAGCGGCTCCACTCACTCTCCCTGCCATCCACACGCCTTCAGTCGCTCATGCATATGCGCCGGCGCCGGCGCCACCACATGCACCGGCGGCTTGTTCTTCGACAGCGGGATGCTGATCTCGCGCGCATGCAAATGCAGCCGCGGCTCGCCGAGGCGTGGACCGTTGCCGTAGATATTGTCGCCGACGATCGGCCAGCCCATGGCTGCCGCATGCACGCGCAGCTGGTGGGTGCGGCCGGTGACCGGTTCCATGGCGAGCCAGGTGAGCTTTGTCGATGTACTGCCTGTTGTCGCCTCGGTGTCGGCGCGAGCAGAGTGCGCTCCCTCTCCTCTTTCGGGTTGCGACGAGCTTGGCTCGCGCTGAGAGGGTTGGGGAGGGGAGAACTTCCCCAGCACCCGCCATTTCGTGATCGCCGGCTGTCCCTCGGGATCCGGCTTCTGCCACCAGCCGCGCTCGGCATTGCGCCTGCCGAGCGGCAGTTCGATCGTGCCTTCGTCCTCGTCCGGACCGCCTTCCACCACCGCCCAGTAGGTCTTGGAAATCTTGCCATGCTTGAACAAAAGCCCGAGCGAGGCCGTTGCCTTGCGATGGCGTCCCAGCACCAGGCAGCCCGAGGTTTCCTTGTCCAGCCGATGGGCCAAGACCGGCGGTCGCGGCAGGCCATAGCGCAGCGCGTCGAACGAGGCCTCCAGATTCGGCCCGCCCTTGGGACCCTTGTGCACGGGGATGCCGGCCGGCTTGTCGATCACCAGCATCAGCCCGTCGCGATGGAGCACGCGGGCCAGCATTTCCTCGTCGGTGGGTTGGTCGATATCCATAAATCCGGTCTAGGCTTTCGTTTGCGGGATGGAAGGGCTAACACCACGCCATGAACGATACCACCTCCGAAACACCCAAGCTCAGCTGGTGGCGGCGGCTGTCCGCCGGGCTGAAGCGCACCTCGGGCGCGCTGGGGACCGCTGTTGCGGATCTCGTCACCAAGCGCAAGCTCGACCGCGCGATGCTCGAGGACATCGAGGACGTGCTGCTGCGCGCCGATCTCGGCACGCAAGTGGCTGCCCGGATCGCAGATGCCGTCGGCACCGGCCGTTACGACAAGACGATCAGCGCCGACGAGGTGAAGGCGGTGGTCGCGACCGAGGTAGAGAAGGTGTTGGCGCCGGTGGCGAAGCCGCTCGATGTCGATACCGCTCGTAAACCTTTCGTTATCCTCGTGGTCGGCGTCAACGGTTCCGGCAAGACCACCACGATCGGCAAGCTGGCGGCGAAATTCGTCTCGGAAGGCAAGCAGGTCATGCTGGCCGCCGGCGACACCTTTCGCGCCGCTGCGATCGAGCAGCTCAAGGTCTGGGGCGAGCGGACCAAGGTGCCGGTGATCGCCGGGGCGCAAGGCTCGGATGCCGCAAGCCTCGCCTTCAACGCGATCACGGCGGCCAAGGAGCAGGGCCGGGACATCCTCCTGATCGATACCGCCGGCCGGCTGCAGAACAAGGCCGAGCTGATGAACGAGCTGGAAAAGGTCGTGCGCGTGATCCGCAAGGTCGATGCGTCAGCGCCCCATGCCGTGTTGCTCGTGCTGGACGCCACGGTGGGACAGAATGCGCTGTCGCAGGTCGAGGCATTTCATCGCACCGCAGGCGTTACGGGTCTGGTGATGACGAAGCTCGACGGCACCGCGCGCGGCGGCATCCTGGTGGCGCTGGCGGAGAAATTCAAACTGCCGGTGCACTTTATCGGGGTCGGCGAAGGCGTCGACGATCTCTCGCCATTCGCGGCGAAGGATTTTGCCCGCGCGATTGCCGGCATCGAGGATTAGTTTTCTCTTGCCATGCCCCGCGCCTGCAGGGCATCGAGTGCGCCGCGCCGCCAACATACATCTTAGATACTGGGTCGCCGCTTTTGGCGGTGAGGACAGCTAACAGGACACGACATGGACAAGACCCAGCCGCATCCACTCTTCAAGCTGGCGACCGAGCTCGGTCCGCTGCTCGTGTTCTTCGTGGTCAATGCCAAGTTTCAACTGTTCGCGGCGACCGGCGCATTCATGGTGGCGATCGTCGTGGCGATGATCGCGTCCTACGTGGTGACCAAGCACGTTCCGATCATGGCGCTGGTCACCGGCGTGGTCGTGCTGGTGTTCGGCACGCTTACTTTGGTCTTGCATGACGAGACCTTCATCAAGGTCAAGCCGACCATCATCTACGGTCTGTTCGCCGCGGTGCTCGGTGGCGGCCTCTTGTTCAATCGCTCCTTCATCGCGATCATGTTCGATCAGATGTTCAACCTGACTCCTGCGGGCTGGCGCATCCTCACCTTCCGCTGGGCACTGTTCTTTGCCGCGATGGCGGTCTTGAACGAAGCGGTCTGGCGCACACAGAGCACGGATTTCTGGGTCGGCTTCAAGGCGTTCGGCGTGATCCCGCTGACCACGATCTTCGCCATCGCGCAGATGCCGCTGATCAAGCGCTATCATCTCGAGCCGGTGTCGCTGGAGGCCAGCGAAGCCGATGCGGGCGATGTCAGCAAGGGATAGGCGGTGGTCATTGCGAGGCGCCCATGGGTTTCGCCTCCGGCGAACCCGATGACAGGCCCCGGCGACGAAACAATCCAGAATCCCGTCTGGGTGGCGGCGCTTCGCTCGCAATGACGGAGCTAGCTTCCCGCCTGCAGCGCCTTCTCGATCTCAGGCTTCAACACGGTGGTGATGTTCTCTGCCGTGATCGGGCCGACCAGCTTATAGACGATGGTGCCATCGCGGCCGACGATGAAGGTCTCGGGCACGCCATAGACGCCCCATTCGATGCCGGCGCGACCGTTGCCGTCGACGCCGACGACGTTATAGGGGTTGCCGTAGCGGCCGAGGAAGCGGCGCGCGTTGTCGGCAGCGTCCTTGTAGTTGATGCCGACGATCTGGAACCGCTTGTCGCGTCCGAGCTCGACCAGGAGCGGGGCCTCGTCGTGACAGGGCACGCACCAGGACGCCCAGACGTTGACGATGCTGACCTTGCCCTTGAAGGCGGCAGGGTCGAGCCCCGGCACCGGAGTGCCGTTGTTCGTCAAAGCGACGAGCGGCGGTAGCGTCGTCTGCGGGGCCGGGCGGCCGATCAGGGCGGAGGGAATGCGCGAGGGATCGCCGCTGCCGAGCCGGAACCAGAACAGGGCCGCGAGCCCTAGAAACACGACCAGCGGCAGCAGCATCAGGACGGAGCGGCGGCGCGGCGCGGCCTCGGTGGTCTGGTGGCTCAGTTCGGTCATGACATGTCCGTTGCGGCGCGACCGGAGCGGCGGTTGACGCCGCTCTCTTCGAGCGCGCGCAGTCGCGCCTTCTGGGTACGGTGGTCCACCATGATCCAGGCGATCAGGAGAGCGACGACCAGGGCAGCCGCGAGGTAGGACGAGGCGATGAAGGTCGTATAGGGCCCGAGGTCCATGGGATCACGCCGCTCCTGCGATATGGCTGGGCACGCCGCCGGTCGAAACGTCGCTTGCAACGTTGCGCGCCTGCATCATCTGCAGGCTGCGCACGCGCCGGCGCAGGATCTCGTTGCGCATCGCCGCGACATGCAGCGTCACGAACAGGAACGTGAAGGCGACCGCCATCACCAGGAGCGGGATCAGGAACGCCTTGTCGAGTGCGGGACCGCCCATTCGCATCACCGAGGCCGGCTGATGCAGCGTGTTCCACCAGTCGACGGAGAACTTGATGATCGGCAAATTGATCGCGCCAACCAGGGTCAGGACCGCAGCCGCACGGGCTGCGCGGGTCGGGTCCTCGACCGCGCGCCACAGCGCGATCAGGCCGAGATACATCAGAAACAGGATCAGCACCGAGGTCAGTCGCGCATCCCACTCCCAATAGGTGCCCCACATCGGCCGGCCCCACAGCGAGCCGGTGATCAGCGCCAGGAAGGTGAAGCTCGCGCCGATCGGCGCCGCCGCTTTCGCTGCGACATCGGCCAGCGGATGGCGCCACACCAAGGTGCCGAGTGAGGCGACGCTCATGATCGCCCAGACGAACATCGACAGCCAGGCGTTCGGAACATGGATGAACATGATCTTGACGGTAGCCCCCTGCTGGTAGTCGTCGGGGGCGAGGGCGGACAGATACAGGCCGGCCGCCAGCAGGGCGGCCGTGATCCCCGCCAGCCAAGGTAATAGCCGCGCAGCCAGTGCAAGGAACCGGGTCGGATTGGCGAGGTCGATCAGTGTCATAAGCATCTAGTTAAAGGCCGGAGCGGTTGCAGGCAATCAGCATAGGATCGCTCTAGAAGAGTTGATGCGGGTCAAGCCGGGCGCGGCTCAGTCGAGTCCGTGCCGCAAGCTCGCTGCCGCAGCAAAAGGACCCACCACGAAACTGACCAAAGAAAGTGCGCAAAGAATGGAGAAGGGTGCGCCAAATGGTAGCGGGCCGACGATTGCGGCCTGGGAGGCCGCGACGCCAAAGATCAGCACGGGGATGGACAAAGGCAGCACCAGGACCGCAAGCAACAGGCCCCCGCGATGCATCGTCACGGCGAGTGCCGCGCCAATCATGCCGATGAAGGTCAGCGCCGGCGTGCCGGCCAGCAACGTCAGCGCGATAGCGCCCGTCGCCGTTGCATCCAGGTTGAGGAGCAGACCCAGCACGGGGGTGGCCACGACGAGCGGCAGGCCGGCGGCGATCCAATGTGCCAGGGCCTTGGCGGCGCAGGCGAGCTCCAGGGGCGTACGGCTCATCACGACCAAGTCGAGCGAGCCATCCTCGTGATCGGCGGTGAACAGCCGATCGAGCGTCAGCAGGCTGGCCAGCAGCGCACCGAGCCAGAGGATCGCGGGGCCAAGGCGCTTCAGCAGCGCGAGATCGGGGCCGACCGCAAACGGCATCAGCACGACCACAGTCAGGAAGAACAGGACGCCGATCAGTGCGCCGCCGCCGACGCGCAGCGCAATCCTGATGTCGCGGCGGATCAGGGCATCAAGCGCGGTCATGCGGGGAGCGCCTCGGCGAGAGGCTTAGTACGAGAGCGAGGCTCTCTCCCCGCGCTCGCTGCGCTCCCTCCCCGCAAGGGGGAGGGGAGAACGGCCGCCGTGCACGAAAAACAGCCTCGATCCATCATCCCATCCCCCCGATCCGCAATTCGCGCACGTCGATGCCGAGTGGCCCGTGGGTGGCGGCGACGATCAGTCCACCCGCGGCCAGGTGCGCGCGCATGAGATCGGCAAACATCGCCTGGCCCGCGACATCAAGCGCATTGGTCGGCTCGTCCAGAAGCCACAGCGGACGGTGCACAGCTAGCAGCCGGGCGATCGAGAGCCGCCGTCGCTGGCCGGCGGAGAGATACGCCGCCGGCAGATCGGTCGCGTGCGCAAGCCCCACCGCGGCAAGGCAATCGGCGGTCGCGCGGACCGCGCCGCCGCCGAGGAAATCGGTCCAGAAGGATAGGTTTTCATGCACGCTGAGCGCTGGCTTCAGGGCATCGCGATGACCGAGATAATGCGCCTGTTCGGCGACCGTCAGTTCGTCCTCGCCGCCCTCGATCGCGATCGTGCCGCCGGCCGGCAGCAGCAGCCCGGCAATCAGCCGCAGCAGGGATGTCTTGCCCGAACCGTTGCGCCCGGTGACCGCCACCGCTTCGCCTGCCGCGGCCTGGAAGGTGAGTCCCGCGAACACCTCGCGCCCGCCCCGCACACATCTGACATCGCTTCCCAACAGCTGCATGGTCCGTCCGTTACAGCCCTCTGAATCCGATGGCTAGCACTTCAGAATTTGTGGGTGATGCCACGTCGCGACTTGCTTGTCTCTGTGGCGGCGCAGTTAGAAAGCTTCTATAAGCCCGGATTTGATGCAGCACACAAACCCCCGCTGCAAGCCACCCGGCGCTTTGCGCTGACGGTCCTTGGGTACCCTCTCCGGGTATAACGATCAATTGGGATTTCCACGCATGACCTCGCTCGACAGCTTCAAGAGCCGTAAGACCCTTCGGGTCGGTACGAAGTCTTATGTCTATTACAGCCTTCCCGCCGCAGAGAAGAACGGTCTGAAGGATATCTCCAAGCTGCCGTACTCGATGAAGGTGCTGCTCGAGAACCTGTTGCGCAACGAGGACGGTCGCAGCGTGACCAAGGACGACATTCTCGCCGTCGCCAAATGGCTGAAGAAGAAGACGCTGCAGCATGAAATCGCTTTCCGCCCCGCGCGGGTCTTGATGCAGGATTTCACCGGCGTGCCGGCGGTGGTCGATCTGGCCGCGATGCGCAACGCGATGCAGAAGCTTGGCGGCGATGCCGAGAAGATCAACCCGCTGGTGCCGGTCGATCTCGTCATCGACCACAGCGTCATCGTGAACTTCTTCGGCGACAACAAGGCGTTCGGCAAGAACGTGGCCGAGGAATACAAGCAGAACCAGGAGCGCTACGAATTCCTGAAATGGGGCCAGAAGGCCTTCACCAACTTCTCCGTGGTGCCGCCGGGCACCGGCATCTGCCACCAGGTCAACCTGGAATATCTGGCGCAGACGGTGTGGACCAAGAAGGAGAAGATAACGGTCGGCCGCACCAAGGGCACCTTCGAGGTCGCCTATCCGGACTCGCTGGTCGGCACCGATTCCCACACCACCATGGTGAACGGCCTCGCCGTGCTCGGCTGGGGCGTCGGCGGCATCGAAGCTGAGGCCTGCATGCTCGGCCAGCCGCTCTCGATGCTGCTGCCCGACGTGGTCGGCTTCAAGCTGACCGGCCAGCTCAAGGAAGGCGTCACCGCGACCGATCTCGTGCTGACGGTGACCCAGATGCTGCGCAAGCTCGGCGTGGTCGGCAAGTTCGTCGAGTTCTTCGGCCCCGGCCTCGATAATCTTTCCGTGGCCGACAAGGCGACGATTGGCAACATGGCCCCCGAATATGGCGCGACCTGCGGCTTCTTCCCGGTCGATGCCGCGACGATCGATTACCTCAAGGTCTCGGGCCGCAAGTCGGCGCGTGTTGCGCTGGTCGAAGCCTATGCCAAGGCACAGGGCCTGTTCCGTACGGCGAAGTCGGCCGATCCGGTATTCACGCAGACGCTGACGCTCGATCTCGGCGACGTCGTGCCCTCGATGGCCGGTCCGAAGCGGCCCGAAGGCCGCATTGCCCTGCCGGCGGTCGGCGAAGGCTTTTCCACCGCGCTGGCTGGCGAGTACAAGAAGACGGACGCCACCCAGCGCTTCCCGGTTGAGGGCCGCGACTTCGATCTCGGTCACGGCGACGTGGTGATCGCGGCGATCACCTCCTGCACCAACACCTCGAACCCGAGCGTCCTGATCGGGGCCGGCCTGCTCGCGCGCAACGCGGTCGCCAAGGGCCTCAAGGCCAAGCCCTGGGTGAAGACCTCGCTCGCCCCGGGCAGCCAGGTCGTGGCGGAATACCTCGCCAATTCCGGCCTGCAGAAGGACCTCGACAAGGTCGGCTTCAACCTGGTCGGGTTCGGCTGCACCACCTGCATCGGCAATTCCGGCCCGCTGCCGGAGGAGATTTCGAAGTCGATCAACGATAACGGCATCGTTGCTGCGGCCGTGCTGTCCGGCAACCGCAACTTCGAGGGCCGCGTCTCGCCGGACGTGCAGGCCAACTATCTGGCGTCACCGCCGCTGGTGGTGGCTTACGCGCTCGCCGGCACTGTGACCAAGGACCTTGCGGTCGAGCCGATCGGCATCGGCAAGGACAAGAAGCCGGTCTACCTGAAGGACATCTGGCCGACGACCAAGGAAATCAACGACTTCATGAAGAAGTACGTGAAGGCGTCGATCTTCAAGAAGCGCTATGCCGACGTGTTCAAGGGCGACACCAACTGGCGCAAGATCAAGACGGTCGAGAGCGAGACCTACCGCTGGAACATGGGCTCGACCTATGTACAGAACCCGCCTTATTTCGAGGGCATGAAGAAGGAGCCGGAGCCGATCAAGGACGTGGTGGAAGCCCGCATCCTGGCGCTGTTCGGCGACAAGATCACCACCGACCACATCTCGCCGGCCGGTTCGATCAAGCTGACCTCGCCCGCCGGCAAATTCCTCAGCGAGCATCAGGTGCGCCCCGCGGACTTCAATCAGTACGGCACCCGCCGCGGCAATCACGAAGTCATGATGCGCGGCACCTTCGCCAATATCCGCATCAAGAACTTCATGCTCAAGGGCGCCGACGGCAGCATCCCCGAGGGCGGTCTCACCAAGCACTGGCCCGACGGCGAGCAGATGCCGATCTACGACGCTGCCATGAAGTACCAGGCCGAGGGCGTGCCGCTGGTGGTGTTCGCCGGCGCCGAATATGGCAACGGCTCGTCGCGCGATTGGGCCGCCAAGGGCACGCGGCTGCTCGGCGTCCGCGCCGTCATCTGCCAGAGCTTCGAGCGTATTCACCGCTCCAACCTGGTCGGCATGGGCGTACTGCCCTTGACCTTCCAGGAGGGTACATCCTGGCAGTCGCTCGGCCTGAAGGGTGACGAGAAGGTCACCATCAGGGGTCTGCAGGGCGATCTCAAGCCTCGCCAAACGCTCACCGCCGAGATCACCTCGGCTGAGGGGTCGACGCAGCAGGTCCCGCTGCTGTGCCGGATCGATACCCTCGACGAACTCGATTACTATCGAAACGGCGGCATTCTCCACTACGTGCTGCGCAAGCTCGCGGCGTGAGGGTGCGACAGATTGGCTCACTCTGAAGTGAGTGGCAGGTGATGCGGGAGGCGGCCTATGACATGGGCCGCCTCTTTTGTGTTCGGTATACCATCGTGCCTCGAGGCGATTTCGGGACGGTGTCAACGCGGCAAGGTGTGACGGGTAGTATGCGACCATGGCAGGGATGATGGGTGGTAGGACGTCTTGGTGGTCGGGCGCGGCGCTCGGGGTCTGTGCGATCATCGCCGTCATTCGACCGGCCCAAGCCGATCCTCGCGCGGTAGTTGAGCTTTTCACATCCCAAGGTTGTTCGTCCTGTCCGCCGGCGGACAAGGTGCTTGGCGAGTTGGCGCAGGATCCCACCGTCATCGCCATGAGCATGCCGATCGATTATTGGGATTATCTCGGCTGGAAGGACACCTTGGCCGATTCCCGGTTCTCAGCCCGCCAGCGGGCCTATTCGCGCATGCGCGGCGACCGCGAGGTCTACACGCCGCAGGCCGTCATCAACGGCTCGGTTCACGTCATCGGTAGCGATCGCGAGGCGATCGAAGGCGCGATCGAAGACACGATGCGCGGCGGCGCCGTAATGTCGGTGCCGGTCAGCCTGGTCCTTCAGGGCGATGAGTTGACCGTGAGCGTCGCGGCCGCAAAGGAGCAGGCTGCGCACAAGCGCGGCGAGGTGTGGCTCTGCTCGATCTCCAAGGCTATCCCGATCTCGATCAGCCGTGGCGAGAACACCGGCCGCGAGTTGACCTATTACAACGTCGTTCGCAATCTCTTGAAGGTCGGCGATTGGAATGGGACGCCGGGACACTGGAATGTGCCTATCGACAAGATCGCCCATGAGGGCGTGGATGGCGCCGTCGTCTACGTGCAGGACGGGACGCGAGACCGTCCCGGCCCCATGCTCGGCGCCGCCTATACCGAACTTCACTGACGTTTGATCCGATCCCACGTCCGGATTTGCACGCACGCTGAGGCGTTGGCGCTTCTCGCGGTCGGCGTTGCGACTGTCGTCGGTCGGAAAATCGCGAGTTCGGGTTCCGCTCAGCAGGTCTGCGCAACCATCTTCGATTCGAGGCCGCGCTGAGATCAAGACTCTGCCGGAGCTCTTCGCACCCGCAGCTCGCAACCAGCTCGCCCCCGCTAGATGCGAAGGTCGGACGCGGAGTAGGAATACCCCCAAAAGCAAAAGGACCAACTTTCGTCGGTCCTTCAATGGCATCCTTCGATGTCGGGAGGAGTGAATAGGCCCGATCCTGACGACCCCGGGGGGCTGGGGGCTGAGGAATCCGGAACCGAAAGGACCGGGCCAACGCACACGCAACGTTATGTTTGGTTGGAGGGGCGGACGCTTGGCGGAAGTGGGGCGTCATTATGATTCCGCTAACGATCCCGTGACGGACCCGCATTGCGTGCAGGCTGCACGACACAGGGCGGATCTGGCTCGCCAAGAATCACCAAGAATCGCCGGCGATCATCATGAGTGGCCCAGGGTCGCTTTGAGCGCCTTCGCGAGTCTCCTCAAGAGTCCCTTGCGGTCGTTGAGGGACGGCGCGATCATGTCATGCAGATGACAGGAGGACGCTCAATGAACCTCGTACCGGAGGATGCCGACCCGAGCGAGAACCGCGCGGCGGCCCGCAACGTCGCCGCGGCGATCCCGAATCGGGTGACGTTCAACCGCCTCGAACTCAACCGCATCTTGAATCTGTATGGCCGCATGGTCGCCGACGGCGTGTGGCGGGACTATTCGATCGATTTTCTACGCGACCGCGCGGTCTTTTCAGTGTTCCGGCGCGCCTCGGAAGTTCCCCTCTACCGGATCGAGAAGGACCCGCGGCTCGCCCGCAAGCAGGGCATGTACAGCGTGATCTCGGCCACGGGGCTGATCCTGCGCCGCGGCCACGAACTTGAGCGGGTTCTCCTGGTCATCGATCGCAAGCCGGCGCTGGTGTGACCGCGTCGGCCGCCACGCCGAGGCCGCTGGCCCGCGCACGTTCCGGAATGAGGGGCGGATTTTCAGGTTGCCGGCAGCGTATCGGCGCCTTGGCCAAGCTGGCGCTGCATCATCACCGTGTCGAGCCAGCGTCCGAATTTCAGTCCGACGTTCGGATGTGTGCCGATCATCTGGAAGCCGCATCGGGTGTGCAGGCCGATCGAGGCGGCGTTGGCCGAGTCGCCGATCACCGCGATCATCTGGCGGAAGCCGCGGGCCTCGCATTCCGAGATCAGCTGCTGCATCAGCCGCAAGCCGATCCCGCGCCGATGGCTTGCAGGATCGAGATAGACTGAATTCTCGACCGTGAAGCGGTAGGCCGGGCGCGGCCGATAGGCCCCCGCATAGGCGTAGCCGGCGATACGGCCATCCTGCACCGCGACCAAATAAGGAAAGCCGCCGTCGGTCAACGCACGGAAGCGACGCGTCATCTCAGGCAGATCCGGCGGCTCCAGTTCGAAGGTCGCTGTGCCTTCGCGCACGGCCTGCGCATAGATCGCGGTAATGGCGGCAAGGTCGGCCTCGCTCGTCGGCCGGATTTCGAGTTCTGACATGGACCGGAACCATATCAGGGGCCGGCCCACGTTCAACCGCCTTCCAACATGGCAGGTCTTCCCGGCAAGTCTTCCCGCCAGTTCTTCCATGGGCAAGTGTTCGATGGGGCGGTCTTCGTGCCCTTGATGGGGGCGCAGAGAGCTGCCCGAGGTCCAACAAAAAAAGCCCCGGCCAGAAGCCGGGGCTTTGAACAGGTTGGCCTTCGCCGTTGTTAGTCGCGCTGGCCGAGCAGCTGCAGAAGCAGCGTGAACAGGTTGATGAAGTTCAGGTACAGCGACAGCGCGCCGGTGATCGCTGCGCGCTCAGCGACGTCGCCGCCGGCCGAGGCATAGCCGTAGATGTACTCGTTCTTCAGCCGCTGCGTATCCCAGGCGGTGAGGCCGGCGAACACGAACACGCCGATGATCGACACAAAGAACTGCAGCGCGGAGCTCGCCAGGAACAGGTTGACGAGGCTTGCGATCACGATGCCGATCAGGCCCATGAACAGGAACGAGCCGAACCCGGTCATGTCACGCTTGGTGGTGTAGCCGTAGAGGCTCAGCGCGCCGAAGGTCGCCGCGGTGATGAAGAACACCCGCACGATCGAGGTGTGGGTGTACACCAGGAAGATCGACGACAGCGAAACACCCATCAGCGCCGAGAACACCCAGAACAGGATCTGCGCGGTCGACGGTGCCAAGCGGTTGATGCCGGCCGAGATGGCGAACACCATCGCCAAGGGCGCGAGGATGAACAGCCACTTCAGCGGGCTCACGAACATCGCGTAGCCGAACTGGGTCAGGTAGGCGTTTCCGAAGCGGAAGACGCCGGCCGCCGGATCACCGGTCACGGCCGCCATGTAGACGCCGAGCGCGGCCAAGCCGGTGATGGCGAGGCCAATGCTCATGTAATTGTAGATGCGCAGCATATAGGCGCGCAGACCGGCATCGACGGTCGCGGCATCGGCGCGCCCGGCGACCCGGCCGAAGGGAGAAGCGTAATTGCGGTTTAGATCCGACATGGTCGAATTCCCGTTGTTTGTCCGGCGGTCCGTTTGTGGGCCCGTTCCGCCAGCTCTCGAAACCCTATCTCAGATGTCCCTCGCTCCCGACATTAAATTTCCGTCATCGGCAAATTTACGTCCGGGGGCGGACTCTGAACCCATCATTCAAGTGGGAAACTAGCATATTCGATGCAAGCTTCCACGCGCGGCCGAATGTCGCTCCGCACGTGTTTTTGGCCTTACATCGCGTTAACCGTGCGGCAGAGCGCCGCAATTTCATAAATTCCTCAGGACGGAGGCCGGTTTCTGGTTGAGCGCCAAAAGGGTGCCGACCAGCCCCAATCCGACGGTTACGACCAGGGCTGCCAAAACCACCCAGGCGGCGCTGCCGGCCTGCCAGACAAAACTCAAGGTCATCAGCCGTGTCACGATCAGCCAGGCTGCCACCGAACCGGCGATGACCCCGAATACTGCCGTGGCCAGGCCGATCAACAGATATTCCAACCCATAGGCGCCAAGCAGACGCAGCCGCGTCGCGCCCAGGGTCTTCAGGATCACCGCGTCGTAGACACGATGGCGATGGCCGGCAGCCAATGCACCGCCCAATACCAGAATTGCGGAGATCAATGTGACAGCGCTCGCGCCGCGGATCGCCAACGCCAGGTTGGACACCACCGCGCCGATCGTCTCCATCACTTCCCGCACCCGCACGCTGGTCACCATCGGAAAGGCATCCGCCACCTTCTTGATGACCTGCGCATCGTCGGTGACGTCGGCCCGCGCCTCGGTCAGGGTCGCCACATGGGTGTGTGGCGCGCCCTTGAAGGCGCCAGGCGAGAACACCAGGACGAAATTGATGCCGAGCCCCTGCCAGTCGATGTTGCGCATGTTGCCGATATGAGCGGTGATGTCCCGTCCCAGCACATTGACCACGATCTCGTCGCCGACCTTCAGCCCCATGCCGTCGGCGATCCGTTTCTCGATCGAGACCAGCGGTGGGCCATTGTATTCGGCGCCCCACCATTGGCCTTCGACCACTTTGGAGCCTTTCGGCACCTCGCCCGTATAGGTCAGGCCGCGGTCGCTCTGCAGCACCCATTCGGCGTCCGGCGAAGCTTTGATGTCTTCGGCGCGGACGCCGCGCGCGGAAACGATGCGCCCGCGCAGCATCGGCACCTCCTCGACTTTCGAGTTCGGGGCCAGCTGCTTGAGAAACGTGCCGAAGCGATCGGCTTCGGTCGAAGGGATATCGATGAAGAAGAACGAGGGCGCTTGCTCGGGCAGCTGCGCCAGGAATTGCCGGCGCAGGTTGCCGTCGATCTGAGTGATCGTCACCAGCACCGCCAGTCCAAGGCCGAGCGACAGCACCACCGATGGGGTCAGGGCACCGGGACGATAAATGTTGGTGATCGCGAGCCGGACCAGGGGCAACCGGCTGCGAGGCAGACGGCGGGCGGTCGCCATCACCAGCGCTGCGACGCCGCGCAGCAGCGCAAACACCAGAACCGAGGCCGCCACGAAGATCGCAGCGATCCGCTTGTCGTAGGCGAGCCCGATGACGACGGCGACCAGGAACGCCACCACTACGGCCATCAGCACCAGATAGCGCCAGCGCGGACGGTGAAATTCGGCGATCACCGCTTCACGAAACAGCGCCGCCACCGGCACGTCGTGGACGCGGCCGAGCGGCCACAGGCCGAACGCAAGCGCGGTGAGGAGACCGTAGACGAACGACAGCGCGAGCTCGTCCGGGTGCAGCGCCGGCACTACCGGTAACGGCAACAGCTTGCCTAGGAGGCCGACGATGACGAAGGGCAGTGCCGCGCCGGCGCAAAGTCCGATCACCGAGCCGATGCCGGCCAGTACGATCACCTGTGTGAGGTAAATGCCGAACACATCGCGGCTCGTTGCGCCGAGCGCCTTGAACGCTGCGATCACTTCGGTGCGCCGGTCGATGTGGCTCTTCACGGCATTGGCGACGCCGACGCCACCGACCAATAGCGCTGCCAGTCCGACCAGCGTCAGGAATTGGGTGAAACGGGTGATGTTGCGTTCGAGCTGCGGCGAGGCGTTGCTGCGGGAGCGGATCTCCCAGCCCGCGGAAGGCGAGGCCTCGCGCGCCGCGGCAATGAAGGCGGCGGTGGCATGATCGTCGGCCGCATTGTCGGGCAGGCGGACGCGATAGGTCCAGCGCACCAGGCTGCCGGGCTGCAGCAGCTGCGTGGCACGCAATGCCGCCTCGCTGATCAGAAAGCGCGGGCCGAGCCCGATGCCGCCGGATAGCTTGTCCGGCTCGGCCTCCAACGTGCTGCGGATCTGGAAACGGGCCTTGTCGATCGTGACGGTGTCGCCGACCTTGAGGTCGAGCCGGGCGAGCAGCGCGGGATCGGCGGCGGCCCCGAAAGCGCCGTCGCGCTCGCCGAGCAGATCCCCGAGCGGCATGGCCGGTTTCAGGTCAAGGTGGCCGAGCAGCGGATAGGCGCCGTCGACGGCCTTCGCTTCCACCAGCGCCAGCCGTCCGTCGGCCGCACGCACCATCGCCCGCAACGTCGCCGCCAGCGAGACTTCGCCATGCGTGCGCAGGAAGGCGACTTCCTCAAGCTTGGCCTCGCGCTGAAACAGCGAGAAGGCAACGTCGCCGCCGAGCAGGGTGCGGCCTTCTCGCGTCAGCCCGTCGCTGAGGCTGGCTGACACCGAGCCGACGCCCGCGATCGCCAGCACGCCGAGCGCGATGCAGGCGATGAAAACGTAGAAGCCGCGCAGGCCACCGCGCAGCTCGCGCAGCGCATAGCGGACGGACAGAGCGGTCGTCCGGCCGCCGCCGATCGGTTCGGATATCGTGCTCATGCGGTCCGGACTTGCGGCTTGCTGTGATCGCCTTCGACCCGCCCGGAGCGCAGCCGCACCACGCGGTCGCAGCGATGCGCCAGCGAGCTGTCATGGGTCACCAGCACCAGCGTCATGCCGCGTTCGGCATGCTTGGTGAACAGAAGGTCGACGATCTGCCTGCCGGTGGTTTCGTCCAGATTGCCGGTGGGCTCGTCGGCGACGAGGATCGCGGGATCCGGCGCCAGCGCGCGCGCCAACGCGACCCGCTGCTGCTCACCGCCGGAGAGCTGGGTCGGATAGTGGTGCAGGCGGTGACCGAGTCCGACCGATTCCAGCTCCTGTGCCGCCCGCCGCGCCGCGTCCATGTTTCCTGCCAATTCGAGCGGCACCGCGACATTCTCCAGCGCCGTCATCGTGGGAATGAGGTGGAACGACTGGAACACGATCCCGACCTGACGACCGCGGAACCGGGCCAGGCCATCCTCGTCGAGAGCATTGAAAGCGGTGCCATTGACCACCACCTCTCCGCTATCCGGACGTTCCAACCCCGCCATCACCATCAGCAGCGTGGATTTGCCCGATCCCGAGGGACCGATCAGGCCGATCGTTTCACCCTGACCGACCCGCAGGCTGATATCTTTCAGGATATGGACCCGCGCAGCACCGGTGCCGAGCGAGAGGTTGACGTTGGAGATGGAGATCGTGTCCGGCACAGAGCCGGCCAATTGTGAGGGTTCGATGAGGCTGTCCATGGCTCGGTCATATGGCACTTCCGCAAGCCGGGTCGAGAGTTTCGGGCGGATGGCCGTGCACATACTCGTGTTGATGCTCGGATTGATGACGGCAGGCCCGGCGCTCGCCGGGGCCGACGCCGCGAAGCCGATAAAGGTGGTGGTACTCGGGGATTCCTTGAGTGCAGGACTTGGCCTCGCCGGCAACGAGGCATTTCCGGCCAAGTTACAAAAATCCCTGCAGGACAATGGTATAGCTATCGACATGACGAATGCCGGCGTGTCCGGCGATACTGCGTCCGGTGGCCGTGACCGGCTCGATTGGTCGGTGCCCGACGGCACCGATGCCGTGATCGTCGAGCTCGGGGCCAACGACGCCCTCCGCGGCATCGATCCCGCAGTGACCCGCAAGGCCCTGACCGAGATCGTGACCCGGCTGAAGGCGCGAAAGATTGCGGTGATGTTATGCGGCATGCTCGCGCCGCCGAACTATGGCAGCGAATACGCGGCGAAGTTCAACGCGATCTATCCGGATCTCGCCAAGCAATTCGATGTGCCGCTCTATCCATTCTTTCTCGAAGGCGTTGCGGCTGACCCCAAGCTCAACCAGGCCGATGGGCTTCATCCCACCGCGGCTGGGGTCGACATCATCGTCGCGAAGATGCTGCCTACGGTAGAGGCATTCCTGCGCCCGCTTCGCGGACAATGAGCGGGCTACGAGCTTTGGAAGGCGCGCGTTAACCTGAGATAGAGCGAAACTCCAAGGTTTTCCGCAGGTTTTCGATCGGTTAACGCCCGTTGCTTCGCAGAGTCATATAAGTTCGGTACAAGTGTGTACTGGACGATTCGTCGATCAACTTTGGAGGCTTGATCCCGTTGTCTTGCGGGGGCAGCCTCAAGCATCGGGAGTCCTCAAACGATGCCGCGTCTGTTCACTGGACTGGAAATCCCGGCCGATATCGGCAGCACACTTTCCAGTTTGCGGGGTGGCCTTCCCGGCGCCCGCTGGGTCGATCCCGACAATTATCACGTGACCCTGCGTTTCATCGGCGACATCGACGGCGCCTCCGCCAATGAGATCGCTTCGTTGCTGTGGCGGGTCAACCGCAAGCCCTTCGAGGTCACGGTGCAGGGGCTCTCCAGCTTCGGCGGCCGCAAGCCACGTGCGGTGGTCGCCAATATCGCGCCAAGCCGGCCGCTGATCGAATTGCAGGCCGAGCTCGAGCGCATGATGCAACGGATCGGGCTCGATCCCGAGGGACGCAAGTTCGTCCCGCATGTGACGCTGGCGCGGCTGCATGATGCTTCCAGCCAGGACGTTGCCGATTACCTGTCGGTGCGCGGCTATTTCCCGAGCCGGGTGTTCCTGGCCGAGCGCTTCGTGCTGTTCTCTTCGCGCGCGTCGACCGGAGGCGGACCCTACGTCGTCGAGGATGCCTACCAGCTCTGCGCGTAAATTCGCCGAACCGCCGCCGATTGCTGGTGGAAACGGCAGGTTCTTTGCCTGCCGTATACCAAAGCCGGCGATGATGACCGCATAGCGGCCACGACCAAATGACGGCTTGCAATTTTAGCAAGCCTCATGACCTAGAGTGGGCTCATGTTGTCCACTCCGTCCGACGCGTTTCGCGCCCAGTACCAATCCCTCATCGATTCCGGCGCTATCGAGGCCGATCCCGCGCAGTCGGAGGTCGCCGATGCCTTGGCCGCGCTGGAGCGCCGGCTGTCGACCTACAAGCCCGCGCGCAAGCAGGGCCTTTTGGGCCGGCTGTTTTCCGAGAAGAGCGAGCCGCCGCGCGGCCTCTACGTCCACGGCGAAGTCGGTCGCGGCAAGACCATGCTGATGGACCTGTTCTTTCAGACCTGTCCGGTGGCGCACAAGCGCCGCGCTCATTTCCACGAATTCATGGCCGACGTGCATGAGCGCATCTATGGCTATCGGCAGAACATTGCGCGCGGCGAGCTTGCCGATACCGACGTGATCGGGCTGACCGCAAACGCCATCTTCGACCAGGCATGGCTGCTTTGCTTTGACGAATTCCATGTCACCGACATCGCAGACGCGATGATCCTCGGGCGATTGTTCGCCAAGCTGTTCGAGCTCGGTACGGTCGTCGTCGCCACGTCGAACGTGGCGCCGGAGGATCTGTACAAAGGCGGGCTGAACCGGGCGCTTTTCCTGCCGTTCATCAAACAGATCGAAGACCATATGGAGGTGGCACGGCTCGATGCCCGCACCGACTTCCGGCTCGAGAAGCTAGCCGGCGTCAAGATGTGGCTGGTGCCTGCCGATATCGATGCGCGGGCCGCGCTTGACAAGGCTTGGGCGAAGCTGACCGGCAATGCCAGGTGCAGGCCGCGCGACATTGCGATCAAGGGGCGCACGCTTCACGTGCCGTGTTCGGCGCCGGGAGTCGCCCGCTTTTCCTTCGCCGAATTGTGTGAGAAGCCGCTGGCCGCATCCGACTATCTACGGCTCGCGCACGACTATCACACCATCTTGGTCGACCATATTCCAGTGATGGATTACCCTGAGCGTAACGCTGCGAAGCGGTTTGTGACGCTGATCGATGCGCTCTACGACAATGCCGTGAAGCTGATCGCCTCCGCCGAAGCCAACCCGGTGTCGCTCTATCTCGCGAACGAGGGGATCGAGGCGATGGAGTTCAAGCGCACCGCGTCGCGGCTGATCGAGATGGGTTCGGAATCCTATCTCGCCTTGCCCCACGGCCGAAAGGACTCGACCGCCAGCGGCACGTCGACCGGCCTGGTCGAAACCTGACAGAGCGGCGGTGTCGGAGTGCAATGGGCGGGCAAAGCCTGCCATCGAACACACGGCCGTGAAAACGCCATGCCGGTGCGGCCAATGACGATCCCTGCCGGCTTTTTCAGGGGCTGATCGAAATGAAGGCAGCCCCTCGAATTGGCCATTAGCCTGACTTGAATGGCCTCGGCGAAAGGGATAACCAGCCACCCAGGCTTTTCCACCTCCCTCCACCCGTTCGGGTTCAAAGGACATTTCTCATGGCGCGCGACAAGATTGCTTTGATTGGCTCCGGTCAGATCGGCGGAACGCTGGCTCACCTCATTGGCCTGAAAGAGCTTGGCGACGTCGTGATGTTCGACATTGCGGAAGGCGTGCCGCAGGGCAAGGCGCTCGACATCGCTCAGTCCTCGCCGGTCGATGGCTTCGATGCCCACTACAGCGGCGCCAATTCCTATGAGGCGTTGGACAACGCGAAGGTCTGCATCGTCACCGCGGGCGTGCCGCGCAAGCCCGGTATGAGCCGCGACGATCTGCTCTCGATCAATCTGAAGGTGATGGAGCAGGTCGGCGCCGGCATTAAGAAATACGCGCCCGACGCCTTCGTCATCTGCATCACCAACCCGCTCGACGCGATGGTCTGGGCGCTGCAGAAGGCCTCCGGCCTGCCGGCCAAAAAGGTGGTCGGCATGGCGGGCGTGCTCGACTCCGCGCGCTTCCGCTATTTCCTGGCCGACGAGTTCAACGTCTCGGTCGAGGACGTCACGGCTTTCGTGCTCGGCGGCCATGGCGATACCATGGTGCCGCTGACCAAGTACTCGACCGTGGCCGGCATTCCGCTGCCCGACCTCGTCAGGATGGGGTGGACCTCGCAGGCCCGTATCGACGAGATCGTCGACCGCACCCGCAACGGCGGCGCCGAGATCGTCAACCTGCTGAAAACCGGCTCGGCCTATTACGCGCCGGCGGCCTCAGCGATCGCGATGGCTGAGAGCTACCTGCGCGACAAGAAGCGCGTCCTGCCCTGCGCCGCCTACCTCAACGGCGAGTTCGGCGTGAAAGACATGTATGTCGGCGTTCCCGTCGTGATCGGCTCCAAGGGTGTCGAGCGCGTCGTCGAGATCGAACTCGCCGGCAAGGATCGCGAGGCGTTCGACAAGTCGGTTGCTGCGGTGCAAGGTCTGGTCGACGCCTGCCGGAAGATCGCGCCTGAACTGTTGGGCAAGTAAGCTTGGGCAAGTTTGCGTGACTGCGGGCGGTCTCCTCCGCCCGCAATCATGGGGTTGTCCGACGTTTGGTATATGGTATACCAGACCGTAGAGTTGGAACGTTGCAATTCACCCCAGGCGGGGTCGGGGAGCATGCTCGTATGAACATTCACGAATACCAGGCCAAGGCGCTGCTGCATCAATTCGGTGTGCCGATCTCGAAGGGTGTGCCGGTGTTGCGGCCGGAGGATTCGGATGCCGCAGCCAAGACGCTGGGTGGTCCGATCTGGGTGGTGAAGAGCCAGATCCATGCCGGCGGGCGCGGCAAGGGCAAGTTCAAGGAGGCCTCGGCCGGTGACAAGGGCGGTGTCCGCCTCGCCAAGTCGGTCGAAGAGGTGAATACGTTCGCCAAGCAGATGCTCGGCGCGACCCTGGTCACCGTGCAGACCGGCCCGCAGGGCAAGCAGGTCAACCGCCTCTACATCGAGGAAGGCTCCGACATCGATAAGGAGTTCTACCTCTCGATCCTGGTCGATCGCGAGACCTCGCGGGTCGCCTTCGTCGTGTCCACCGAAGGTGGCGTCAACATCGAGGACGTCGCTCATGAAAGCCCCGAGAAGATCGTCACCTTCTCGGTCGATCCGGCCACCGGCGTCATGCCGCATCACGGCCGCGCCGTGGCCAAGGCGCTGAAATTGTCGGGTGATCTCGCCAAACAGGCCGAGAAGCTGACGATCCAGCTCTACAACGCCTTCGTCGCCAAGGACATGGCGATGCTCGAGATCAATCCGCTGGTCGTCACCAAGCAGGGCCAGCTGCGCGTGCTCGACGCCAAGGTCTCGTTCGACTCCAACTCGCTGTTCCGGCATCCTGACGTCGTCGAACTGCGCGATGAGACCGAGGAGGACGCCAAGGAGATCGAGGCGTCGAAGTACGATCTGAACTACGTCGCGCTCGACGGCACCATCGGCTGCATGGTCAACGGCGCGGGCCTTGCCATGGCGACGATGGACATCATCAAGCTATACGGCATGGAGCCGGCCAACTTCCTCGACGTCGGCGGCGGCGCCAACAAGGAGAAGGTCACCGCGGCCTTCAAGATCATCACCGCGGACCCCAACGTGAAGGGCATCCTGATCAACATCTTTGGCGGCATCATGAAGTGCGACGTCATTGCCGAGGGCGTGGTCGCTGCGGTCAAGGAAGTCGGTCTCAAGGTGCCGCTGGTCGTGCGGCTCGAAGGCACCAATGTCGAATTGGGCAAGAAGATCATCAGCGAGTCCGGCCTGAATGTGCTGCCGGCCGACAATCTCGATGACGCCGCGCAGAAGATCGTCAAGGCGGTGAAGGGAGCCTGAGTCCGATGGCGGACCGTCTCGCCGCACCAATGCCGACGGAGGAGCACCGCAGGCTTGCGGTGTTCGCCGGCGAGTGGCGCGGCGAAGAGACGGTCTACCCGTCACGGTGGGTCGAGGGCGGCGAGGCGACCTCGCAGGTCTCGGCCCGCATGGACCTCAACGGCTTCTATCTGATCCAAGACACCAGGCAGACTCGCGGGGCCGCGGAAAGCTTCGCGACCCACGCGGTCTTCACCTATGACCGCGAGGATCGGCTCTACAAGCTGTTCTGGCACGATTCACTCGGCTATTTCGCGCCGTCGCCGGCGTCAGGCAGCTGGAGCGGAAACGCGCTGGTGCTGGTCCGCGGCTCGCTGCGTGGCAACGCGCGTCACGTCTACGAAGTAATCGACGACGACAGCTATACCGCGAGGATCCAGTTCTCGCCGGATGCCGAGGGCTGGTCCGACGTGATGACTGGCATCTATCGGCGGAGCGCCTGATGCCGATCTCGACCGAAGATTGGGCCTGATATGGATCAGTCGTCCTGGATGCTCGTGATGGGCTGGGTCCCCTTCGTCGTCCTGATGACAGCGTGGCTGCTGATCCGGCGGCCTTGCATGCGATGGGTCGTGGCCCGGTTCGGTCCGGCCGGCGATGGCAACAAATCGAAGTCCTAAGCATCAAAGTTCCCAAGCAATTCAAGGTTCAACCGAAAAGCAGGTCCACGCATGTCCATCCTGATCGACAAGAACACCAAGGTCATCTGCCAAGGCTTCACCGGCAAGAACGGCACATTCCACTCGGAGGCCGCGGTCGCCTACGGCACCAAGATGGTCGGCGGCACCTCGCCGGGCAAAGGCGGCTCGACCCATCTGGGCCTGCCGGTGTTCGACACCGTGCGCGAAGCGCGCGATGCGACAGGCGCCGACGCGTCGGTGATCTACGTTCCGCCGCCGGGTGCAGCCGACGCCATCTGTGAGGCGATCGATGCAGAGATCCCGCTGATCGTGTGCATCACCGAGGGCATCCCGGTGCTCGACATGGTGCGGGTCAAGCGTTCGCTGCAGGGCTCGAAGTCGCGGCTGATCGGGCCGAACTGCCCGGGCGTCATGACCGCCGGCGAGTGCAAGATCGGCATCATGCCGGCCAACATCTTCCGCCCCGGCTCGGTCGGCATCGTCTCCCGTTCGGGTACGCTGACCTATGAAGCCGTGTTCCAGACCAGCCAGGAAGGCCTCGGCCAGACCACGGCAGTCGGCATCGGCGGCGACCCGGTCAAGGGTACCGAGTTCATCGACATGCTGGAAATGTTCCTGGCGGACCCCAAGACGGAGTCGATCATCATGATCGGCGAGATCGGCGGCTCGGCGGAAGAGGACGCCGCGCAGTTCATCAAGGACGAAGCCAAGCGCGGCCGCAAGAAGCCGATGGTCGGCTTCATCGCCGGCGTCACGGCCCCTCCCGGCCGCCGCATGGGCCATGCCGGTGCGATCATCTCCGGCGGCAAGGGCGATGCCGGCTCGAAGACCGCAGCGATGGAAGCGGCCGGTATCACCGTGTCGCCATCGCCCGCCCGTCTCGGCAAAACGCTTGTCGAAAAATTGAAATCCTAATTCAGTGCTTTGTTCTTTTCGGCGCGAATATTTACAATAAATAAGGTAAACGGTCCTAACCGAGCCTGATCCGCGCCAGCGGGTCAGGCTTTGCGCCGCTTTTTGATTGGCGCAGCGAAATTCACCAGGACGACACCATGTCTCGCCAAGATGCGAACGCAGCTTTTGCTCTGTCATCTTTTCTGCAGGGCACCAACGCCACCTACATCGACGAAATCTATGCCCGTTATGAGAAAGACCCCGCCTCGGTCGATGCCGACTGGCAGGCGTTTTTCAAAAGCCTGAAGGATACCCCCACCGACGTCATCAAGAATGCAGAGGGTCCGTCCTGGGAGCGCGCCAACTGGCCGGTTGCTCCGCGGGATGATTTGACCTCGGCGCTCGATGGCAACTGGGCGGAGGTCGAAAAAGCGGTCGGGACCAAGGTCGCAGCGAAGGCGCAGGCCAAGGGCGTCGAACTTTCGGCTGCGGACATCAATCAGGCGACCCGGGACTCGGTGCGGGCATTGATGCTGATCCGCGCCTACCGCATGCGGGGCCATTTCCACGCCAAGCTCGACCCGCTCGGTATCGAGGCACCGCGCAACCGCGAGGAGCTCGATCCACGCTCTTATGGCTTTGCGGAAGCCGACTTCGACCGCAAGATCTTCCTCGATCACGTGCTCGGGCTTGAATACGGCTCGCTGCGCGAGATCGTCGCCATCTGCGAGCGCACCTATTGCCAGACGCTCGGCGTCGAGTTCATGCATATCAGCAATGCGGCGCAGAAGGCCTGGATCCAGGAGCGCATCGAGGGTCCCGACAAGGAGATTTCCTTCACCCGCGAAGGCCGGCGCGCCATCCTGATGAAGCTGGTCGAGGCCGAAGGCTTCGAAAAGTTCTGCGACGTCAAGTTCACGGGCACCAAGCGCTTCGGTCTGGACGGCGGCGAGGCGCTGATCCCGGCGCTGGAGCAGATCATCAAGCGCGGCGGCAATCTCGGCATCAAAGAGGTCGTGGTCGGCATGCCGCATCGCGGCCGGCTCAACGTGCTGACCCAGGTGATGGGCAAGCCGCACCGCGCGCTGTTTCACGAGTTCAAGGGCGGCTCGGCCAATCCGGACGCGGTCGAAGGCTCCGGCGACGTCAAGTACCACCTCGGCGCGTCGTCCGATCGCGAGTTCGACGGCAACCGCATCCATCTGTCGCTGACCGCCAATCCGTCGCATCTGGAGATCGTCGATCCCGTCGTGCTCGGCAAGGTCCGCGCCAAGCAGGATCAGCACGGCGATCCGCCGGACATGCGCATCTCCGTCCTGCCGCTGCTGATGCATGGCGACGCGGCCTTCGCCGGCCAGGGTGTGGTCGCCGAGTGCTTCGCGCTGTCCGACCTGAAGGGCTACCGCACCGGCGGCTCGCTGCACTTCATCGTCAACAACCAGATCGGCTTCACCACCTATCCGCGCTATTCGCGCTCGTCGCCCTATCCGTCGGATGTGGCGAAGATGATCGATGCGCCGATCTTCCACGTGAACGGCGACGATCCGGAAGCCGTGGTGTTCGCGGCCAAGGTCGCAACCGAGTTCCGGCAGAAATTCCACAAGCCCGTCGTGATCGACATGTTCTGCTATCGCAGGCACGGTCACAACGAGGGCGATGAGCCGGCCTTCACCCAGCCGGTGATGTACAAGAAGATCGGCGCCCATCCGAGCACGCTGGAGATCTACTCCAAGCGCCTCGTCGCCGAAGGCGTGATGACCGAGGGCGAGATCGAGAAGGCCAAGGCCGATTGGCGCGCCCGGCTCGATGCCGAGTTCGAGGCCGGTGCCAGCTATCGTCCGAACAAGGCCGACTGGCTCGACGGCAAGTGGGCCGGGCTGAAGTCGGCGGACCAGGAAGAAGAAGCCCGTCGCGGCGTCACCGGCGTCGAAATGGACAGGCTGAAGGAGATCGGCCGCAAGATCACCAAGGTGCCGGACGGTTTTCGCGTCCACCGCACGATCCAGCGCTTCCTCGAGAATCGCGCCAAGGCGATCGACAGCGGCGTCGGGCTCGACTGGGCGACCGGCGAGGCGCTGGCGTTCTGCACGCTGCTCCTGGAAGGCCACAAGGTCCGCCTTTCGGGACAGGATTGCGAGCGCGGCACCTTCTCGCAGCGCCATTCCGTTCTGATCGACCAGGAAGACGAGAGCCGCTACACCCCGTTCAACCATCTGGCGCCGGAACAGGAGCATTTCGAGGTCATCAACTCGCTCCTGTCCGAAGAAGCGGTGCTGGGCTTCGAATACGGCTACTCGCTCGCCGAGCCGAATGCGCTCGCGTGCTGGGAGGCGCAGTTCGGCGACTTCGCCAACGGCGCCCAGGTGGTGTTCGACCAATTCATTTCTTCGGGTGAGCGCAAGTGGCTGCGCATGTCGGGCTTGGTCTGCATGCTGCCGCATGGCTATGAGGGCCAGGGACCGGAGCACTCCTCCGCGCGTCTGGAGCGCTATCTGCAGATGTGCGCCGAGGACAACATGCAGGTGGTCTATCCGACCACGCCGGCGAACTACTTCCACGTCCTGCGTCGCCAGCTGCATCGCGAAATCCGCAAACCCTTGATCCTGATGACGCCGAAGTCGCTGCTGCGCCACAAGCGCGCTGTGTCGCGGCTCGACGAACTCGCCAAGGGCACGACGTTCCACCGCATCCTGTACGATGACGCCCAGATGCAGCCGGACGAGAAGACCAAGCTGGTCTCGGACGATCGGATCCGCCGCATCGTGCTGTGCTCCGGCAAGGTCTATTACGACCTCTACGAGGAGCGCGAGAAGCGTGGTCTCGACGACGTCTACCTGATGCGCATCGAGCAGCTCTATCCGGTGCCGCTGAAGGCGCTGGTCGCCGAGCTGTCGCGCTTCAAGAACGCGGAAGTCGTCTGGTGTCAGGAAGAGCCGCGCAACATGGGTGCCTGGCACTTCATCGAGCCCTATCTGGAGTGGGTGCTGAACCAGGCCGGTGGCAAGAGCAAGCGTCCGCGTTATGCCGGTCGCGCTGCGTCGGCTGCGACCGCCACCGGGTTGATGTCGAAGCATCTCGCCCAGCTCAAGGCGCTGCTTGACGACGCGCTCAACTGATCCATTCCTCGTGGCCCGCGCAGGCGGGCCACTCAGTACGCGTAGCACCATCTGTTCGTACTGGATCGCCCGCGCCCGCGAGCGATGACACTCTTGTTTATGACCGCACGGGGTTATTGAGGACAAAACCATGACTGAAATTCGCGTTCCGACGCTCGGTGAATCCGTCACCGAGGCTACCATCGGCCGCTGGTTCAAGAAGGCTGGAGACGCCGTGGCGGTGGACGAGCCGCTCGTCGAGCTCGAGACCGATAAGGTCACCATCGAGGTGCCCTCGCCCACGGCAGGAACGCTCGGCGAGATCGTGGCCAAGGACGGCGAGACGGTCGCCGTCGGTGCACTGCTCGGACAGATCAATGACGGCGCCGTCGCCGCCAAGCCCGCCGCAGCCCCGGCCAAGCCGGTCGCGTCGGCGGCCCCGCCGGCTGCGACAGCGACTGCACCGGCTGCCAAGGCTCCGCCGGCGGATGCGCCGCTGGCGCCGTCGGTGCGCAAGCTTTCCGCCGAGAGCGGCATCGATGCCACCACGGTGCCGGGCTCCGGCAAGGATGGTCGCGTCACCAAGGGCGATATGCTGGCGGCGATCGAGCGGGCGGCGTCGGCACCGACCCCCGTCAATCAGCCCGCCGCGGCCGTCCAGGTTCGTGCGCCGTCGCCGGCTGACGATGCCGCGCGCGAAGAGCGCGTGAAGATGACGCGCCTGCGCCAGACCATCGCGCGCCGCCTCAAGGACGTGCAGAACACCGCGGCGATGCTCACGACCTTCAATGAGGTCGACATGAGCCACGTGATGGCGCTGCGCGCGCAGTACAAGGACGTGTTCGAGAAGAAGCACGGCGCCAAGCTCGGCTTCATGGGCTTCTTCACCAAGGCCGTGGTGCAGGCGCTCAAGGACATCCCGGCGGTCAACGCCGAGATCGACGGCAGTGACCTGATCTACAAGAACTACTATCACATCGGCGTCGCCGTCGGCACCGACAAGGGCCTGGTGGTGCCTGTCGTGCGCGATTGCGACGGCAAGTCGATCGCCGACATCGAGAAGTCGATCGCAGATTTCGGCCGCCGCGCCCGCGATGGCCAGCTCAAGATCGACGAGATGCAGGGCGGCACCTTCACGATCACCAATGGCGGCATCTACGGCTCGTTGATGTCGACGCCGATCCTGAACGCGCCGCAGTCGGGCATTCTCGGCATGCACAAGATCCAGGAGCGGCCGATGGTGGTCGGCGGCAAGATCGAGGTGCGGCCGATGATGTATCTGGCGCTGTCCTACGATCACCGGGTGATCGACGGCAAGGAGGCGGTGACCTTCCTGGTGCGCGTCAAGGAGAGCCTGGAGGATCCGGCACGACTGGTGCTGGATCTCTGAGACCTCATCGTCCGGTTCATATGAGGCGCGCCAAGAGCGCGCCTCATAGCTTAACGGGGGCTACCATGAGCGACAGGGTTGCAGTCATCACCGGCGGCAGTCGCGGCATCGGCCGCGCCACGGCACTCGCGGTCGCCGCACGCGGTTTCAAGGTCGTGATCGGCTATGCCAGCAACGAGGCCGCGGCCAAAAGCGTCGTTGCGGCGATCGAGGCGAAGGGCGGCAAGGCCATCGCGGTCAAATGCGACGTCGGTCATGAGCGCGACATCCTTGCTCTGTTCAAGGCGGCGGACGCGTTCGGTACGCTGGGAGCGCTCATCAACAATGCCGGTATCGTCGGCCCGACCTCGCGCGTCGACGAGATGAGCGCCGAACGCATCGAGCGGCTGATGGCGGTCAACGTCACCGGCAGCATCCTCTGCGCGCGCGAGGCGGTGAAGCGGATGTCGACCCGCCATGGCGGCAAGGGCGGTGTGATCATCAACCTGTCTTCCGTCGCCGCCAAGCTCGGCTCGCCTAATACCTATGTCGATTATGCCGCCTCCAAGGGCGCGATCGATTCTTTTACGGTCGGCCTCGGTCATGAGGTCGCGGGCGAGGGCATCCGCGTCGCAGCCATTCGTCCCGGCCTGATCGATACCGAAATTCATGCATCCGGCGGCGAACCGGATCGTGCGCATCGTCTTGCTCCGATGGTGCCGATGAAGCGCGTCGGCACTGCCGAGGAAATCGCCAACGCCATCGTCTGGCTGGTGTCGGACGAGGCCTCCTACGTCACCTCAGCCATCCTCGACGTGTCCGGCGGCCGCTGACGCTCGCTCTCCAACTCATCCCACGAACTAATCCCACGGAAAATTCGATTATGGCCACTTACGATCTCATTGTCATCGGCACCGGACCCGGAGGTTACGTCTGCGCGATCCGCGCGGCGCAGCTCGGCATGAAGGTGGCGGTGGTTGAGAAAAACGCGACGCTCGGCGGCACCTGTCTCAACGTCGGCTGCATGCCCTCGAAGGCGCTGTTGCATGCCTCCGAGATGTTCGAAGAGGCCGGGCATTCCTTTGCAAAGATGGGCGTCAGCGTCCCGGCGCCGAAGCTCGATCTGCCGTCGATGATGAATTTCAAGCAGCAGGGCATCGACGGCAACGTCAAGGGCGTCGAGTTCCTGATGAAGAAGAACAAGATCGACGTGCTCCACGGCAAGGGCAAGATCTTGGGCTCCGGCAAGGTTCAGGTGACGGGCCAGGATGGTGCCAGCCAGACGGTCGAGACCAAGAACATCGTGATCGCGACCGGTTCCGACGTCGCGCGCCTGAAGGGGATCGAGATCGACGAGAAGCGCATCGTCTCATCGACCGGCGCGCTGTCGCTGGAGAAGGTGCCTTCGAGCCTGCTCGTGGTCGGCGCCGGCGTGATCGGCCTCGAGCTCGGTTCGGTGTGGCGCCGCCTCGGCGCGCAAGTCACCGTGGTCGAATTCCTGGACCGTATTCTCCCGGGAATGGATGGTGAGATCGCCAAACAGTTCCAGCGTATCCTCGAAAAGCAGGGCTTCGCGTTCAAGCTCGGCGCCAAGGTCACGGGCGTGAACACCGCGGGTGCGAAGCTTGCCGCGACCATCGAGCCGGCCGCCGGCGGCAGCGCCGAGACGCTGGAAGCCGACGTCGTGCTGATCGCGATCGGCCGCGTTCCTTACACGGAAGGACTGGGCCTGCAGGAAGCCGGCGTCACGCTCGACAATCGCGGCCGGGTGCAGACCGATCATCACTTCGCGACCAATGTGCCGGGCATCTATGCGATCGGCGACGTCGTCGCCGGCCCCATGCTCGCGCACAAGGCTGAAGACGAAGGCGTCGCGGTCGCCGAGATTCTCGCGGGCCAGGCCGGACACGTGAACTACGACGTGATTCCCGGCGTGGTGTACACGACGCCGGAAGTCTCTGCCGTCGGCAAGACCGAGGACGAGCTGAAGCAGGCCGGTGTCGCTTATACCGTCGGAAAGTTTCCGTTCACTGCGAATGGCCGCTCGAAGGTCAACCAGACCACCGACGGGTTCGTCAAAATTCTGGCGGATGCGAAGACCGATCGCGTGCTCGGCGTGCATATCATCGGCCGTGAGGCCGGCGAATTGATCCACGAAGCTGCCGTATTGATGGAGTTCGGTGGCTCGGCGGAGGATCTGGCGCGCACCTGTCACGCGCATCCGACGCGGTCGGAAGCCATCAAGGAGGCGGCGCTTGCGGTCGGCAAGCGTGCCATCCATATGTGATCGAGGCCCTGAGGCATGATTGCACGACCATGAGTCGCGCGATCATGCTGCCAGCAGGCAACGCGCAGTGCTGCGTCATTTGGCCGTATTGCGCTTGCCTGTTGCGGGGCTGAGATGGAGTTTCATGCTGCGCCGCCTGCTTCAGCCGTTCTGGGTCCTGCTTGCGATCATCTTCCTGATCGAAGCTTGGCTGTGGGACCACCTCGAGCCGATCGTGGCGCGCGTGGTCGCTCTCATTCCGCTCCGCGCCCTCAAGCAATGGCTCGCAGAGCGAGTCGATAGCCTGTCGCCGGCGATGAGCTTGATCGTCTTCATCGTGCCGGTCATTCCGCTCTTTCCGCTCAAGCTGGCCGGCATGTGGCTCCTGATGCACCAGCACTGGACCAGCGCCGTCTTCACGATCCTGTTCGCGAAGTTCCTGGGCGTCGGCATCACCGCTTTCGTGTTCGACGTGACGCGCAACAAGCTGTTGCAGATGGCCTGGTTCGAATGGCTCTATGAAGCGGTCCTGGCGCTCCGTGCCAAGGCGGCCGCGCTCGTCAATCCGATCAAGGCGCGGATCGTCGAGATCATCCGAGGACACCGCGACGGCTGGTCGTCCCGCGTACTGCGGCTGATCATGCGCTTCCGCAAGAGCGTGCAGCAGGCGCGCTGACCTGCCGCCGCGGCGGCTTTCAATGCAAATGCAGCAGATGCGGCTCGAAGATCCCGAGCACGGTCATTCCAATCCCGACCAGCATCAGTCCGCCCGAGATCCAGGCCAGCGCCAGCATGCCGGTGATGATGGTGGCCGAGGCCAGCACGATCGCGATCTGGAAGGCGGCTGATGCCAGTTCGTAGTGATGGTATTTGTCGGTAGCGAGGTTGCGCTCCTCTTCGGCGTGCTTGGCGCGTTCGGCCAGTTGTTCGCTGCCCTCGCCGGTGTCGGGCTCGGAGCGATAGCGCGAGGCGTTCTTCTGCCAGTCGTCGATCTGCTTCTGCAGTGCCGCCTTGGTCGTCTCGTCCGGCAAAGCCGGCAGGTTGAGCTTGCCCTGTTCGGCTGCGGTCTGCACCACGGTGCGGCGGATCGTCTTGGCCTGGAAGAACGCCCAGAGGTTCGAGGCCTCGACATTCTTGCTGATCGATTCGGTCTGTGCGCCCTTACCCAGGGTCTCCGATAGTGCCAGGCACAGCGCGATGACTGAGATCAGCAGCGCGATCTTCTTGTTCTCGCTCGAGGCATGCTCGGCGTGTTCGGCATGCTCCATGCTTTCATGTGCGCTCATCTGTTCCCCCTCCGGATGGTCAGAGGACGAATGCCGGAACGGCGAGGGCAGCGCAAGCGAAACGATATGACGGAAACGTGTCGGCGACGAACTCACCGCCGCGGATGCGCCGAGGCGTAGACCTCGAGCAGTCGTTCAGAGTCGATGCCGGTATAGATTTGCGTCGTCGACAGAGATGCGTGGCCGAGCAGCTCCTGGATGGCGCGCAAATCGCCGCCGCGCGAGAGCAGGTGCGTCGCGAAGGAATGGCGCAGCGCATGTGGCGTGGCGCTATCGGGCAGGCCCAGCGCGCCGCGCAGCCGCTCCATCGCCAGCTGGATGATGCGCGGGCTCAACGGGCCCCCCTTGGCGCCGACGAAGATCGGGCCCTCCTCCGGTAGCGGGTAGGGACAGAGCGAGGCATATTCATCGATCAGCTGCAGCACGTTCTGCAGCACCGGCACCATGCGGGTCTTGTTGCCCTTCCCGGTCACCACCAGCACGTCGCCTTCACCGGGACGCGGCACCTCGCGACGCTTCAGGCCGAGCGCCTCCGAGATGCGCAGCCCCGACCCATAGAGCAGCGCCATCACGGCGGCATCTCGCACCAGCACCCAGGTCTCGCGCGTCTCGCCGGCGCGTTCATCGGCATCGGTCACGCGCTTGGCCGCATCCATCGGCAGCGGCTTTGGCAGGCTCTTGGCGATCTTCGGCGCCCGGATCGCCGAGAACGCCCCGACCTTGCCCTTGCCTTCCCGCTCCAGGAAGCGGCCAAATGACCGCAGCCCCGCGAGCGCGCGCATCAGCGAGCGCCCGGCGATGTCGTTGGCGCGGCGCATCGCCATGAAGGCGCGGATATCGGTGGCTTCCAGCGCGGCGAAGCGTGCCAGCGTGACTCGCTCACCCCAGTGCTCGCACAGGAACTGTAGGCATTGCCTGAGGTCCCGCGCATAGGCCTCGACCGTCTTCGGCGACAGCCGCCGCTCGCTGCGCAGATGTGCGAGCCAATGCATCATCGCCTGCGACAGGCTGGCGTCGGCACAGACGAGCTCTGGCGGTTCGGGCGTCGTGATCGCTTTCTCTGGCTTGTTCTCTGCCTTGGCCATGGCGTTCTGGACAGCGCTGGTGATCTGACTATATCGCATTGCCTTCGTTTACCATTCGCTAACCGCTCGCGGCCGCGCTAGCCTCGATGGCCACAGGAACCGATTCCGTTCATGGACCGCGCGACGAATCCTCATCCAGGCGCTGCCGCGTCGACCCGCGTGGTCGACGTCCTGGTGCCGGTCGCGCTCGACCACACCTATTCCTATCGTGTGCCGCGCGGCCTGGAGTTGAAGCCGGGCGACGTGGTCGGCGTGCCGCTCGGGCCGCGCGAGGTGCTGGCCGTGGTCTGGGCGGACAACGCCAATCCCGATCCGCGCCTGCACAACCGCCTGAAGGATGTCTCCGAGAAGCTCGAGGTGCCCCCGCTCAAGGAGGAGCTGCGGGCACTGGTCGACTGGGTTGCGAATTACACGCTGTCGCCGCGCGGCATGGTGCTGCGGATGTCGCTGCGCATGGGCGAGCATCTGGGACCTGAACGCATCCGGCTTGGGGTGCGTCTGGTCGGCGAGGCGCCGAAGCGGCTGACGCCGGCGCGACGCCGCGTGATCGAGGCGGTGTCCGATCGCCTCCTGCACGGCAAGTCCGATCTCGCACGCGAGGCAGGCGTGTCGACCGGCGTCATCGACGGTCTCGTCGACGAAGGCACGCTCACCGTCGAAGCCATGCCGCGCGCCTTGCCACCGCCGCCGCCCGATCCTGGTTTTGCGCAACCGGAGTTCTTCCGCGAGCAGCGCGCGGCTGTCGATGCGATGCGCGCGCTCGCCGCCAACGGCACCTTCCATGTCGCGCTGCTCGACGGCGTCACCGGCTCGGGCAAAACGGAAGTGTATTTCGAAGCCGTGGCTGAGACGATCCGCCGGGGCAAGCAGTCGCTGATCCTGATGCCGGAGATCGCGTTAACCGGCCAGTTCCTCGATCGCTTCGCGCGCCGCTTCGGGGTGCGGCCGCTGGAATGGCATTCCGAGCTGACGCCGCGGACGCGCCAGCGCAATTGGGCCGCGATCGCGGCCGGCGAAGCACCGGTCGTGGTCGGCGCGCGCTCGGCGCTGTTTCTGCCCTATGCCGATCTCGGGCTCATCGTCGTCGATGAGGAGCATGACCAGGCCTACAAGCAGGACGAAGGCGCGCATTATCATGCCCGCGATATGGCCGTGGTGCGTGGGCACATCGCCAAGATTCCGGTCGTCCTGGCTTCGGCCACACCCTCAGTCGAGACCGAGGTCAATGCGCGCAAGGGACGCTATCAGCGCGTGGCGCTGCCCTCGCGTTTCGGCGGCCAGCACATGCCGCATATCGAAGCCATCGATCTGCGGCGCGAGCCGCCGCCGCGTGGCCGCTTCGTCTCGCCGCGGCTCGCCGGCGAGATCCGCAACGCGATCGAACGGCGCGAGCAGGCGCTGCTGTTTCTCAACCGCCGCGGCTATGCGCCGCTGACTTTGTGCCGCGCCTGCGGCCATCGCTTCGCCTGCACCATCTGCGACGCTTGGCTGGTCGATCACAGATTTCGTCAGCGCCTGGTCTGCCATCATTGCGGCTTCTCGATGCCGCGTCCGCCCACCTGCCCGCATTGCGCGGCGGAGCAGTCGCTGGTTGCCGTCGGTCCCGGCGTCGAGCGCCTGCAGGAGGAGGCGGCGGCGCTGTTTCCGGAGGCGCGCAGCATGGTGCTGTCGAGCGACCTCATCACCTCGATCGAGACCATGCGCGCCGAACTGACGGAGATTGCGGAGGGCCGCGTCGACATCATTATCGGCACCCAGCTCGTGGCAAAAGGCCATCATTTCCCCCGCCTCAATCTGGTTGGCGTGGTCGATGCCGATTTGGGTTTGAGCAACGGCGATCCGCGCGCGGCAGAGCGCACTTGGCAACTCCTCAACCAGGTAATCGGGCGCGCCGGCCGCGACCAAGGCCGCGGCGTCGGCTATCTGCAGACGCATCAGCCGGAGCATCCGGTGATGAAGGCGCTGGTCGCCTGCGATCGCGAGGCGTTCTATGCGAGCGAGATCGAGGCGCGTGAGCGCACCGGCTATCCGCCGTTCGGCCGGCTGGCGAGTCTGATCATTTCGGCCGGCGACCGGCCCACCGCTGAGGGCTTTGCGCGTCAGCTGGCCACGACGGCGCCGCGCGAAGAGGGGGTGACCTTATTGGGGCCGGCCGAGGCACCGCTCGCCGTCATCAAGGGCCGCTATCGTTTCCGGCTGCTGCTGAAATCGGCGCGCAATTTCGATCTATCGGATTATCTGCGCCATTGGCTGGCGCATGCGCCGAAGCCGAAAGGCAACCTGAAGCTCGAAGTGGACGTCGACCCGCAGAGCTTCTTGTAGCACGTTGCTTGTTGCGCCCCCTCCGCCGCTCATAGCCAGCGGAGCGACTTGTCCGCCGAAGCCTGAAGCAATCCAGGATGGTCCAGAGTGGAAGGCCTGGATTGCTTCGGGGCTTCGCCCCTCGCAATGACGGTGCGAACGGGCGGCGGTATCGACCTCAACCTGCAGCCTTCGACCGTCATGCACATCTGGCGCATGGAGCAGACGGCGGTGCTGAGGGAGAAGCGGCCTGCGTCTTACGAAACGACTTCGGCGGTGACGCGGCCGACGCCTGCGCGGGTCAGGCCGATGGCGCGGGCCGCGCCGGTCGAGAGGTCGAGCACCCGGCCACGGATGAACGGGCCGCGATCGTTGACGGTGACGATCACGCTCTGACCGCCATGGGTGACGCGCAGCTTGGTGCCGAACGGCAGCGAGCGATGCGCGCAGGTCATGGCATTGGAGTTCATGCGCTGGCCCGAGGCGGTGCGGCTGCCGGATTCGCTGCCGTAGTAGGAGGCCATGCCCGAGAAGGTCCGGCCGGAGCCCGAGTTCGATCCGATCGAGGCGTTGGCGTTCACCCAAGATCCATTCGACCAGCCGTTCGCGAACGACTCCGACGCCGCCTCGCCGCTGGGGCGGGCCATGTGGTGGTGATGGTGGCGATGATGGTGATGCCTGGTCCGGGCCGACGCCTCGGTGGCGGTGCCGCCGACGATCAGGGTGACGGCGACGGCGAGCGCAGTTCGCGAGCCGGCAATCTTGGCGACCGGCAGCTTCTTCAGTTTCAGCATCTACAACGGTTCCTTTAGGGTAGTATTGCCACGTTCTGTGGTCAGTTGACCCCCGTCAGTTTTGAGCGATCGCCGTTTGGTGGCGCAATGCGGCACGAATGGGGCAGTAGATTTCGTTCCCACGCCGCGGAAATATTCTGTGGCGGCGTACATTGATCCAGGAAAATTCCGTAATCTTGTACGTTAACTGGAAATTAACGGCTAAAATACTTTATAATACTGTCAAAGAAAGTCTTTATCGTTTCGGGTAAGTTTTCGCCAAATATTGCGCCTGTAACGCGCGCAGGGCGCCCACGGGTCGAAAATGGCCGGTCAAGGGACTTTGGTCATAACCCCTATGCGCCCAGCGCGTGGAACATCGCGGCGGCGAGTTGGGAAGTTACGGTAACATGGTCTGACGGGCGGCCGGCGCCCGGTGCTGTCCGCTGATGCAGGCTGGCCGCGCTGCGGCGATAAGGCGCCGATTGGGGGGCTGGTCTTGTTGCGGCTGCGCTTACGCTATGTTAGCAAAGCGCCGCTTTTCGTGATCAAGCTGCTTTTGCGGCGATCGAAAATCAAAGTCCGGCTTGAATTCCAAGGGCTTGATCGGTTTGCGCCGCGGCGCGGCGCCGGTTTCCTCCTTGCGGATTTGACATAATAAAAAGAGCACGTCTGTGGCTGCTGAAGATCCGTCCGTATCAGGTGTGTCCGGTCGTTATGCGACCGCCCTGTTTGAGTTGGCCCGCGATGAGAAGTCGATCGATGCGGTCAAGGCCGATCTCGACAAATTCGACGCGCTGGTGACCGAGAGCGCCGATCTCAAGCGGCTCGTCCGCAGCCCGGTCTTCGCCGCGGACGTGCAGCTCAAGGCGCTGACGGCCGTTCTCGACAAGGCCGGCATCTCCGGCATCGCCGCCAACTTCCTGAAAGTGCTGACCGCCAACCGCCGCCTGTTTGCGGTGGCTGACGTGATCCGCGCCTTCAGCGCGCTGGTGACCAAGTTCAAGGGCGAGGCCAGTGCCGATGTCACGGTGGCCGAGCCTCTGTCCGACAAGAATCTCGACGCTCTGAAGGCCGCCCTGAAGACGGTGACCGGCAAGGACGTCGCTCTCAATGTGAAGGTCGATCCTGCGATCATCGGCGGTCTCGTCGTCAAGCTCGGCAGCCGCATGATCGACAGCTCGCTCCGCACCAAACTCAATTCGATTAAGCACGCGATGAAAGAGGCAGGCTGATGGACATCCGCGCCGCGGAAATTTCCGCGATCCTGAAGGACCAGATCAAGAATTTCGGACAGGAAGCCGAGGTCTCCGAAGTCGGCCAGGTGCTCTCCGTCGGTGACGGTATCGCCCGCGTCTACGGCCTCGACAACGTCCAGGCCGGCGAGATGGTCGAGTTCGAGAACGGCACCCGCGGCATGGCGCTGAACCTCGAAACCGACAATGTCGGCGTCGTCATCTTCGGTGCCGACCGCGAGATCAAGGAAGGCCAGACGGTCAAGCGCACCCGCGCCATCGTCGACACGCCGGTCGGCAAGGGCCTGCTCGGCCGCGTCGTCGACGCGCTCGGCAATCCGATCGACGGCAAGGGGCCGATCCAGGCGACCGAACGCAAGCGCGTCGACGTCAAGGCGCCCGGCATCATTCCGCGCAAGTCGGTGCACGAGCCGATGGCCACCGGTCTCAAGGCGATCGACGCGCTGATCCCGATCGGCCGCGGCCAGCGCGAGCTGATCATCGGCGACCGCCAGACCGGCAAGACCGCGATCGCGCTCGACACCATCCTGAACCAGAAGCCCCTGAACGCGCAGAACGATGAGAAGATCAAGCTGTACTGCGTCTACGTGGCGGTCGGTCAGAAGCGTTCGACGGTTGCTCAGTTCGTGAAGGTGCTGGAGGAGCAGGGCGCTCTGGAATATTCGATCGTGGTCGCCGCGACCGCATCCGACCCGGCGCCGATGCAGTATCTCGCGCCGTTCACCGGCTGCACCATGGGCGAGTACTTCCGCGACAACGGCATGCACGCGGTCATCATCTATGACGATCTTTCCAAGCAGGCCGTCGCCTATCGCCAGATGTCGCTCTTGCTGCGCCGTCCGCCGGGCCGCGAAGCCTATCCGGGCGACGTGTTCTATCTGCATTCGCGCCTGCTCGAGCGGGCCGCCAAGCTGAACGACGCGCAGGGGGCGGGATCGCTGACCGCGCTGCCGGTGATCGAAACCCAGGCCAACGACGTGTCGGCCTACATCCCGACCAACGTGATCTCGATCACCGACGGCCAGATCTTCCTGGAGACCGACCTGTTCTTCCAGGGCATCCGTCCCGCGGTGAACGTCGGTCTGTCGGTGTCGCGCGTCGGTTCGTCGGCGCAGACCAAGGCGATGAAGAAGGTCGCCGGCAAGATCAAGGGTGAGCTGGCGCAGTACCGCGAAATGGCGGCGTTCGCGCAGTTTGGCTCCGATCTCGACGCCGCCACTCAGCGCCTGCTCAACCGCGGTTCGCGCCTGACCGAACTCTTGAAGCAGCCGCAGTTCTCGCCGCTGAAGATGGAAGAGCAGGTCTGCGTGATCTGGGCCGGCACCAACGGCTATCTCGACGGTCTGCCGCTCAACAAGGTCGGCGCCTTCGAGGAGGGGCTGCTGTCGACGCTGCGTGGCAAGCATGCCGACCTGCTCAACGCCATCCGCGACAGCCGCGACCTGTCGGACGACAGCGCCTCCAAGCTGAAGGCCGTGGTCGAGGCTTACGCCAAGTCCTTCGCCTGATTGAGCAGGCCATGGCTGGCTGGGTTCGCCCGGCCATCCACGTCGTCGATGTGGGACAACGGGACATGTCATGCCCGGCACGAGGCCGGGCGTGAATCATCTTAAGGGTTGAGCGGTCAAGTCCCAGGGGACCGGCCGCCGGGGTGAGCTAGACGAGCAATGGCGTCACTGAAAGATATGCGGGTCCGCATCGCCTCGACCAAGGCGACGCAGAAGATCACCAAGGCAATGCAGATGGTCGCAGCCTCCAAGCTGCGCCGCGCGCAGACGGCGGCCGAAGCGGCGCGTCCCTATGCCGAGAAGATGGACGCGGTGATCTCGAACATTGCGAGTGCCGCGGCAGGTTCGGCCACTGCGCCGAAACTGCTTTCAGGCACCGGCCGCGACCATGTCCATCTGCTCCTGGTCTGTACCGGTGAGCGCGGCCTGTCCGGCGCCTTCAACTCCTCGATCGTGCGTCTGGCGCGCGATCGGGCCCTCGCCTTGATGAACCAGGGCAAGGAGGTCAAGTTCTTCTGCGTCGGCCGCAAGGGTTATGAGCAGCTCCGCCGCCTGTTCGAGAAGCAGATCGTCGAGCATGTCGACCTACGCGCCGTGCGCCAGCTTGGCTTCGTCCACGCCGAGGACATCGCCAAGAAGGTGATTGCACGTTTCGAGGCCGGCGAGTTCGATGTTTGCACGCTGTTCTATTCGCGCTTCAAATCGGTGATCGCGCAGCTCCCGACCGCCCAGCAGATCATCCCGCTGGTCGTCGAAGAGCGGCCGGCCAATGCCGCGCCGGTCGCGCTCTACGAATACGAGCCGGAGGAGGATGAGATCCTCGCAGGTCTCCTGCCGCGCAATGTCGGCGTCCAGATCTTCCGCGCGCTGCTCGAGAACAACGCCTCGTTCTACGGTGCGCAGATGACCGCGATGGACAATGCCACGCGCAATGCCGGCGACATGATCCGCAAGCAGACCCTGGTTTACAACCGGACCCGCCAGGCGATGATCACCAAGGAACTGATTGAAATTATTTCGGGTGCCGAGGCCGTGTAACAGCGGTCACGCAGCACTCATTCGAGGCAATCAAGGTCAATATCCCCGGTCGAGCCGGCCGAGGTCGAGAATTCGGATCGTAAGGAGAGAGATGAGATGGCTACCGCAGCCAACCAGATCGGTCGCATTACCCAGGTCATCGGCGCCGTCGTCGACGTTCAGTTCGAAGGTGAACTTCCGGCGATCCTGAATTCGCTCGAAACCAAGAACGGTGGCAACCGCCTCGTGCTCGAGGTCGCGCAGCATCTCGGTGAGAACACCGTGCGCACCATCGCGATGGATACCACCGAAGGTCTGGTGCGGGGCCAGGAAGTCACCGATACCGGTGAGCCGATCTCGGTACCGGTCGGCGAGGGCACGCTCGGTCGCATCATGAACGTGGTGGGCGATCCCGTCGACGAAGCCGGTCCGGTCAAGGCGGTCGGCAAGCGCGCCATCCATCAGCCGGCTCCTGCCTATACCGAGCAGTCGACCGAAGCCGAGATTCTCGTCACCGGCATCAAGGTCGTCGATCTGCTCGCGCCTTATGCCAAGGGCGGCAAGATCGGCCTGTTCGGTGGCGCCGGCGTCGGCAAGACGGTGCTGATTCAAGAGCTGATCAACAACGTCGCCAAGGCCCATGGCGGCTACTCGGTGTTCGCCGGCGTCGGCGAGCGTACCCGTGAGGGCAACGATCTCTATCACGAGTTCATCGAATCCGGCGTCAACAAGCAGGGCGGCGGCGAAGGATCGAAGTGCGCGCTGGTGTACGGCCAGATGAACGAGCCGCCAGGCGCGCGCGCCCGCGTCGGCCTCACCGGCCTGACCGTCGCCGAATATTTCCGCGATCAGGGGCAGGACGTGCTTTTCTTCGTGGACAACATCTTCCGCTTCACCCAGGCGGGCTCGGAAGTGTCGGCGCTGCTCGGCCGCATTCCGTCGGCGGTGGGCTATCAGCCGACGCTGGCCACCGACATGGGCGCGCTGCAGGAGCGCATCACCACCACCACCAAGGGCTCGATCACCTCGGTGCAGGCGATCTACGTTCCGGCCGACGACTTGACCGACCCGGCACCGGCGACCTCGTTCGCTCACTTGGACGCTACGACCGTGCTGAACCGTGCAATCTCGGAAAAGGGCATCTACCCGGCGGTGGACCCGCTCGACTCGACCTCGCGCATGCTGTCGCCGCTGGTCGTCGGTGAGGAGCACTACACCACTGCGCGCATGGTCCAGCAGATCTTGCAGCGCTACAAGTCGCTGCAGGACATCATCGCCATTCTCGGCATGGACGAGTTGTCGGAAGAGGACAAGCTCACCGTGGCGCGCGCCCGCAAGATCGAGCGCTTCCTTTCGCAGCCGTTCCACGTCGCCGAGATCTTCACCGGCTCGCCCGGCAAGTTCGTCGAGCTCGCGGACACCATCAAGGGCTTCCGCGGCTTGTGCGAAGGCAAGTATGACCACCTGCCGGAGGCTGCCTTCTACATGGTCGGCACCATTGAAGAGGCTGTCGAGAAGGGCAAGAAGCTGGCGGCGGAAGCCGCCTAAGCGAATAGCGAATAGGGAGTAGCGAATAGAACAGACTATTCGCTGCATCCTCTTCACTACTCGCCATTCGCTATTCGCTATTCGCAGGTGTCAAATGGCAACCTTTCATTTCGATCTCGTCTCGCCGGAAAAGATCGCCTTCGCTGGCGAAGTCGATCAGGTCGATATCCCCGGGCTGGAAGGTGACTTCGGCGTCCTGGCCGGACATGCGCCGTTCGTCGCGGCGTTGCGGCCCGGCATCTTGACGGTGACGACCGGCAGCACGCATCAGAAGATCATCGTGCTGGGCGGACTTGCTGAGGTTTCCGACAAGGGGCTGACGGTGCTTGCCGATGTGGCCACCTCGCTGGCTGAGCTCGACCGTGCCGCACTCGCCGGCCAGATCTCCGAGATGGAGGCCAAGCTCGCCGAGAAGGAAGGCAACGAGCTCGACCGCGCCATTGAGCGGCTGGATCACTTCAAGACCATCCAGTACCAGCTCAATACCACCGCCCTTCATTAAGTCGGCGGCGCGCCCGAGAACTCGCAAACCAGCATCGAACGACAAAAAGGCCGGGCTTCGTCCCGGCCATTTTGTTGAGGTGTCCGATCAGATCACCTGTTCGGCAAAGCGCGCGAACTGCCGGGCCACTTGGCGATAGACTTCGCGGCGGAACGGTATGACGAGGTCCGGCACAAGGGCCAAGCGTTCCCAGCGCCAAGCGTCGAACTCGGCCGCCTGCCCATTGCGCAGCGTCAGCGGATCGATATCGGCCTCGTCGCCGGTGAAGCGCATGGCGAACCATTTCTGGTGCTGGCCGCGGAATCGGGCGAGCCGGTGCGAGGGGTCCTCGAAGGGCGGAAATTCATATGTCAGCCAGTCGCTCTCGCCGAGGAAATCGGCGTCACGGATGCCTGTCTCTTCCCAGAGTTCCCGGCGTGCGGCGTCCCGCAGATCCTCGCCTGCGTCGACGCCTCCCTGCGGCATCTGCCATTCCAGCCCCGGCAGAATGATCTCCGGTCCGTCGTCGCGGAAGCGACGGCCGAGGAAGACCTGGCCTTCGGTATTGAACAGAGCGATCCCGACATTCGGACGATAGGGCTTTGTCTCGCTCATGAGATTGCTGACCTGATCCGTCGAGATGCGATGTCGCAAATGCGCGGCGCGCGGCGAGCCATTATCGCTTCACCAGCTTGGTGAATTCCTGCACCACCCGTTCGTAGACCGGGCGCTTGAACGGGACGATCAGCTCGGGCAGATTCTGCATCGGCTCCCACCGCCAGCCGACGAATTCAGCCTTGTGGTGACCGCCGCCGGGATGGGCGACTTCGATCTCGCTATCCTGGCCGGTGAAGCGCATGGCGAACCATTTCTGGCGCTGTCCGCGATACCGTCCTTTCCAGGCGCGTCCGGCCACCGTCCGCGGGATGTCGTAAGTCAGCCAATCGCCGATCTCGGCGAGCTTCTCGACCGAGCGCACGCTGGTCTCCTCATAGAGCTCGCGCTTGGCCGCATCCCACGCGTCCTCGCCAGGATCGACGCCGCCCTGCGGCATCTGCCACACATGGGATTCATCGACATGCTCGATGCCGCCGGCACGACGACCGATGAAGACCAGCCCCTCTTGGTTGATAAGCATGACGCCGACACAGTCTCGGTAGGGCAGGTCTTCGTAACGTGTCATTCCGTCAAAGCCTTCCTGCGGTCGACCTCTATTCACGGGCCGCTCGCCTTACCTGCGCCGGGCTAGGACCGGACGCCGTCAATTGGATTTTGATTTCAGCATCGCGCTTGTCAATGGCACAAGCAAAATGCCTTTGCGCTCCAGCCCTTTGATCCAGGTTCCGATGCGCTCGATCGAGACCGGCAGGGCCGATGCCGTGCCGATTGCGACGCCGCGCTCTTTCGCAAGGCTCTCGAGCTTCGTCAGCGCGTTGTCGATCTCAACGGCGGTCGGCACCGCGTCGATCGCGACGTCGCCCTTGGCGAAGGGCATGGCTTGGCCGGTTGCCAGCGCGCCTGCGACGCTGCGGGGCGCTGCGCCGTCATCGAAGAAGGCGAGCCCCCGCTTGGCGGCTTCCGCGACGATGGGCTGCATCGCGCTCTCGGTCGCGACGAAGCGTGCACCCATGAAATTTGCGACCCCGACATAGCCCTGCAGTCGGCTCAAATGCCAATACAGCCGATCAATATTCTGGTCCGGTCCCAAGGTGGCCAGCAAGGTCTGCGGCCCCGGATCGTTGTCCGGGTAATCATACGGCTCCATCGGGATCTGCAGCAGGATCTCGTGGCGCTGGGCCCGCGCGCGCTCGGCGAGCTTGCCGGGATCGGAGCCGTAGGGTGTGAAGGCCAAGGTCACCGCTGCAGGCAGCTTCATGATGGCGTCGGTGGTCTTGGCGGCCCCGACGCCAAGCCCGCCGATCACGATCGCCACGACCGGCATTTTCGCGGCCTTGGCGCGGTCGGCGTCTGCCGCATAGGCCGTGAACGGCTTCAGCCCATCGGCGGATACCGGGATCATGCCGTAGCGCGATTTTTCAAGCAGCCGCGGGTCCACACCGATCATGGCCGTTGCCGGCGTGGCCTTGCCTGAATCGCCGCCATCGGCCGTGTCGGCGCCGATCGCCACCTCCTGCCGGGTGCCGCTGGAGCCATCGATGATGGTCACCGTCTTCTGGCTGCCGCTCGGCTGCTGCTTCGTCTCCGTAGCACTGCCGTGCTCGGATTTGGCGGCGGGTTTCGCTGTAGCGGCCTCGTCATCGCTCGGCTTGATGCCGCTGCTGATCGCAATCCGCACCACGGGCTCGCCGCCGAGCGGATCGTCATGGAATAGCGCGAAGCCGGCGAACACGACCAAGGTCAGCCCAAGCAGCACGGCCAGCGCTTGCCATCCGGTGAACGGAAGCCGGAGCCGGCGCCTGCGACGTGTCTCCGTCTGTCCCAGCGGGGCGCTCAGCTCGTCGGCCGTTTCTGTCATCGAAATTCCCGAATCAGTCGGGCCGACGATACCACGGCCGAGTGTACCCGCGCAGGGCTCGGGCTTTGGTGACGGTCAAGGAAGAGAGCGGCCCACCTGTCGGCGGTCAGCGCTTGGACGCAAAAAGGGCGGCCCGAAGGCCGCCCTTGCGAAACTTGAATTTCCGAAATTTTGCGTCAGTTCGGCTTCGGCGTCTGCCGCTCGCTGCCGGCCGGCTTGTCGGCTGCCGCCTTGTCGGTCGTTGCTGCCGGTGCTGGATTCGCCGAGGAGCTGCTCTTGATGCCGTGCAGCAGGTCATCGGCCATCTTCAGTGCCTTGTCGTCCTTGGCGTCCGGCGGCACGTAGGACTGCGAGCCGGTCTTCTCGTCGCCATCGTTCTTCAGGTGGCCGCGCAACGAGGCCTCGCCCTTGGTGTCCATGCGCGATTTCAGCTCGTCCGGCACGTCCTGCAGCACTTCGATGTCGGGCACGATGCCCTTGGCTTGGATCGACTTGCCCGACGGCGTGTAGTAGCGCGCCGTCGTCAGGCGCAGCGCGCCATTGCCCGCGCCGAGCGGGATGATGGTCTGCACAGATCCCTTGCCGAACGAGCGGGTGCCCACCAGCGTCGCGCGCTTGTGATCCTGCAGAGCACCAGCGACGATTTCGGAGGCCGAGGCCGAGCCGCCATTGATCAGCACGATCACCGGCTTGCCCTTGGTCAGATCGCCCGGATGCGCGGTGCGGCGCTGGGTTTCCTCGGCATTGCGGCCGCGGGTCGAAACGATCTCGCCCCGCTCCAGGAAGGTGTCGGAGACGGTGACGGCCTCTTCGAGCAGGCCGCCCGGATTGTTGCGGAGATCGATGACGTAACCCTTCAGCTTGTCGCCGATCTGGTTCTGCAGATCCGCGATGCTCTTCTTCAGGCCTTCGGTGGTCTGCTCGTTGAAGGTCGTGATGCGGATATAGGCGATGTCGTCGGCCTCGACGCGCGAACGCACCGAGCGAACGCGGATGTTGTCGCGGGTCAGCGTGACGTCGAGCGGATTGTCGGCGCCCTTGCGGACGATCTTGAGCTTGATCTTGGTGCCGACGGGGCCGCGCATCTTCTCGACCGCCTGGTTCAGCGTCAGGCCCTGCACGGCCTCGTCGTCGAGATTGGTGATGATGTCGTTGGCCTGGATTCCGGCCTTCGAGGCCGGCGTGTCGTCGATCGGCGAGACCACCTTGATCAGGCCGTCTTCCATGGTGACCTCGATGCCGAGGCCACCGAACTCGCCGCGGGTCTGCACCTGCATGTCGCGGAAGCTCTTGGCATCCATGTAGCTCGAATGCGGATCGAGGCCCGAGAGCATGCCGCTGATCGCGGATTCCACGAGCTTCGAATCGTCGGGCTTTTCGACATAGTCACTGCGCACGCGCTCGAACACGTCGCCGAACAGGTTGAGCTGGCGATAGGTATCAGCGGTCGCGGCGCGCGCGGTCGATCCCATCAGCACTGCGCGTGGCTGCGTTACCAGCAGGGTCAATGCCGCACCGGTGGCCGCGCTCAGGAGAATTACCGAAGTCTTACGCATCATCCGCGTACCTTTTCGCCTTCATTTGTGGCCCACCATGGGCCTGGATCGATTGGAGTGCCGTCCTTACGAAACTCGATATAGAGCACAGGTTGGCTCGCATTGGTGGCGAGAATGGAGGCGACCTGCGAGGTGTTTCCCATGGTCGCGACCGGCTCTCCCGCCTGAACAAACTGCCCGATAGTGACGGAAATGCGCTCCATCCCGGCGATCAGGACATGATACCCGCCCCCGGCGTTGAGGATCAAGAGTTGTCCGTAGCTGCGGAAGGGCCCGGCATAGACGACCCAGCCATCACACGGCGTTGTGACTTGGGCTCCGGGCCGGGTCGCCAAAGAAATGCCTTTATCGACACTACTGGCACCGTCGGAACCGCCAAAACCGCGAATCTTGGTGCCGTTCACGGGAAGGGCGAGCATTCCTTTGGTCGAGGCAAAGGCGATCGCCGGGCTCTTGCGATTTGAGTTTCGCAGTGCGTTGACGTCAGGTTTGTTGTTGACCGGAACGCCCTGCAGGCTCGCCGTCACCGCGGCCTTGGCTGCGCTCTTGACGTCCTGCTCCATGGTCGCGATCAGGCCTTGCAGATTGTCGATCTGCTGGGCGATCGCGACCGCGCGGGCGCCTTCAGCCTGCATGTCCTTCTCGGCGGCAGCCTGCTGACGCTGGCGTTCCTCGATCAGAGCGGATAGCCGCGTTTGATCGGTTCTGAGCTTATCGCGGTCGAGTGCGAGCTTGTCGCGCTCGGTCGCGATGGTCTTGCGGACGTTGAGCAATTCGCCGAGGTCGCCCGATAGCTTTTCGGCGCGGCTACGCATCTCCGGCACGACCGAGCCGAGCAGCATCGCGGTCCGCAGCGATTGCAGCGCATCTTCGGGCCGCACCAACAGCGCCGGCGGTGTCCGGCGGCCGGCGCGCTGTAGCGCGGCCAGCACCTCGATGATCTCGGAGCGCCGCGACTCCAGGGAGTCGCGCAGTTCCTGCTCGCGACTGTCCAAACCGCGCAGCCGCGTCTCCGCCTCGCCGATGTGGCCTTCGATACCGCGCACCTGCGCGGCGACATCGATCAATTGCTGATTGAGCTTGCTGCGATCCTGACCGATCGCGGCGATATCCGCCTTCAGTCGCTCCTGGGCGTCTGCCGCGCTCTTTTGCGCCGCGCGGGCGGCCTCGAGCTCCTGTTCGCGCTGCTTCAAGGCGTCGGCGGACGGCGGCGTCCCGGCCGTGGGTGTCCCGACCGACGGTCGCAGCGGGGTCTGGCTGAACACCGGTCCAGCGGGCGCCACAAGGATTGCGGATAGGAGCAGGGCTGAGAGCGAGGGGGTGGGAGGCCGGCCGGGGCGGCTGGTGAATGAAGGGAAGCGAGGGGGCCGCGCAGCGGACATCGGACCTTAATGTGCTCGTCTCGGCGCCAATTCAAGCGCGGTGATAGGGATGGCCTGCCAGGATCGTCGCGGCCCGGTAAAGCTGCTCCAGAAGCAGAACGCGGACAATCTGATGCGGCCAGGTCGCGGTCCCGAACGCGATCCTCAGCTTCGCTCTGCGCTGCAATTCGGGCGAAAGTCCGTCAGCCCCGCCGATCACGAAAGCCGTGCTGGGCGCGGCCTCGTCACGCCAGCGGCCGAGCTGACCGGCAAAGCCGGCGCTGTCAATGTTTTGGCCGTGTTCGTCGAGCGTCACCAGCAGGGATTTTTCCGGGATGTGAGTCGCGATCGCCGCCGCTTCCTCGGCGATCCGCGCCGCCGCATCGCGGGCGCGGCTTTCGCTGATCTCATGGATGTCGATGCCGCGGAAGCCGAGCTTGCGGCTGAGATCCTCGAAGCGCTCGCGATAGCGATCTGCGAGCTCGCGTTCAGGACCCTGCTTCAGGCGGCCGACGGCAATGACAACAATGCGCATGCGATATCGTTAGCATGCGCACGCATGGCATGACACCGCGCCGTCGCGTCAGAGCGTCTTCGCCGGCTTCGGCCCCTGCGTCCACAACCGCTCGAGATTGTAGAACTCGCGGACCTCGGGCCTGAACACGTGCACGATCACGTCGCCGGAATCGATCAGGACCCAATCGCAGTTGGGCAGGCCTTCGATATGCGGCGGTTTGACACCGGATTCCTTCAGGGCTTTAGCGACGTTTTCCGCGATCGAGCCGACGTGCCGGTTGGACCGGCCCGAGGTGACGACCATGTAGTCGGAATATGCCGATTTACCACGAAGATCGATGGTGACCGTCTCTTCCGCCTTCATGTCGTCGAGGCGGGAAAGGATCATGCTCAGGGTCTTGTCGGCGTCGGGTTGCGCCTGCAAGGCCGCTTTCGGGGTCGATGTTTTACGCGTCGACTTGACGGTCTTCGGTAAAACCGACTGGGACAATACAGATGTGGTCAGGGACCATTCCTTTCACTGTATCGCAGGCCGAATCTCTTCGCCTGCTGACCATACTACGCATGTGGGGTTAACGAGTTCAATATTCCAGTACCCCACTTTCCCGGCACTTTTCCGAGGCTCGATAACCAGATTCGGTCTCCGGAACCTCGACGTAGCAGGGACCGACAAGCGCTCGCGCGTCTCGATGTCGCACCCGCTCTTCGGGTGCGGTCTTGCATTTCATTCCGACTTCCAGCTGCCGTCCGGGTTCCTAAGGCCGGTCGACGACAGGTTCAATTTGAGGCCGGTGAGGAACACCCAGGCGGGGGCGTGGCGATCGGCGAGCCGGCCGGCCTCGTTCTCCGGGATTCGGTAACGCGCCAGCGCGCGGGCTGCGGGCGCGGTCAGGGCGCGAAAGCTCTGAGGCGGCCGATCGATGATGGCCATCGGCACTTGGGCAGCGATGCGCTGCCAGTTCTGCCAACGATGGAACTGCGCGAGATTGTCGGCGCCCATGATCCAGACAAAGCGCAGGCGCGAAGCACGCCTACGCAAGTAGTTGATCGTATCAGCAGTGTAGCGGGTCCCGATGACGGCTTCGAGACAGCTGATCTCGATCCTGGGGTCGGCAGCCATTTTCTGCGCCGCGGCCGCACGCTCGGCGAGCGCGTGCAGGCCGTCATTGTCTTTCAGCGGATTGCCCGGCGTGACCAGCCACCAGACGCGATCGAGTTGCAGTCGCTTCAGCGCGAACAGGCTGATAGCGCGATGCGCCTGATGCGGCGGGTTGAAGGAGCCGCCGAGCAGGCCGATGCGCATGCCATCGCTATGAGGCGGCAGCCCTTGGAGGAACGCGGGCGCGGTGGCGGAGATATCGTTCAAGGACGTCTCCGCTGCAGGCCCTGGCAGCTCTGCCGATGCTTCACGCCAACGCTCGCTGTTACGGACGGGTCTGCCCGGTACCGTGGATGCGGTACTTGAAGCTGGTCAACTGCTCCACGCCAACGGGCCCGCGTGCGTGGAACTTGCCGGTGGCGATGCCGATCTCCGCGCCGAAGCCGAACTCGCCACCGTCGGCGAATTGCGTCGAAGCGTTGTGCAGCACGATCGCCGAATCCACCTCGTTGAGGAACTTGTCGGCCGCTTTGGTATCCTCGGTCACGATCGCATCGGTGTGATGCGAACCGTGCTCGTGGATATGAGCGATGGCGCCCTGCACGCCATCCACCACCTTGGCGGCGATGATCGCGTCGAGATATTCGGTGTCCCAGTCCTCCTCGCTCGCCGGCTTCACGCGCGAGTCGGCACGCTGGACTGTTTCATCGCCCCGCACTTCGCAGCCGGCGTCGATCAACATATCGAGCAGCGGCTTGAGCATGGTGCCGGCCGTCCGATCCACCAGCAGGGTTTCGGCGGCGCCGCAGACGCCGGTGCGACGCATCTTCGCGTTCAGCACGATCGATTTCGCCATCTCCAAGTCGGCAGCGCCATCGACATACACGTGGTTGACGCCTTCGAGATGGGCGAACACCGGCACGCGCGCTTCAGCCTCGACCCGCGCCACCAGGCTCTTGCCGCCGCGCGGCACGATCACATCGACGCCGCCGTTCAAGCCGCTCAGCAGCAGCCCCACCGCGGCCCGGTCGCGGGTCGGCACCAATGTGATCGATGCTTCAGGCAGGCCCGCTTCGCGCAAGCCCTGCACCAGGCAATCGTGGATCGCGCGGCAGGACCGGAAGCTGTCGGAGCCGCCGCGCAGGATCACCGCGTTGCCGGATTTCAGGCAGAGTGCGCCAGCGTCGGCAGCGACGTTCGGCCGGCTCTCGAAGATCACGGCGATGACGCCGAGCGGCACGCGCACGCGCTCGATGGTCATGCCGTTCGGGCGTTGCCAGCTTTCGGTGACGACGCCGACCGGATCGGAAATCGCGCGCACGGCGGCGATCCCGTCCGCCATGGCGGCGATGCGCGCCGGCGTCAGCGTCAGGCGGTCGATGAAGGCGCTGGTGATCCCGGCAGCCTTGGCCTCGGCGACGTCCTCAGCATTGGTAGCGAGGATGGCATCGGCGCGCGCACGGATCAAACGCTCCATCGCTTCCAGCGCGCGGTTCTTTTGCTCAGCCGGCGCCAGCGACAGCACCCGCGCGGCCGCGCGGGCCTGTGCGGCAAGCTCGTTCATCAGCGCGGGCAGATCGGCGCTGCCGTCGATGGCTTTGAGGGAAGCTGTCATGACGTTCCAACCTTGAATTTCGATCAATTCCTAGCATGAAAGCGACGTCGGAGCGAATTCGCCGCCCATCTACGCCGTCGGTCCGGCGCCGGCCGGTCCGATCACCAGGTCATCGCGATGGATCATCTCGGCCCGGCCGGGCACGCCCAGGATGGTGGCGACATCCGGCGAGGAGCGGCCTTTGATCCTGTCGGCGTCGTCGGCGTCATAGGCCACCAGTCCGCGACCGATTTCATGCATGTCGGGCCCGCGCACCACCACCGCGTCGCCGCGGGCGAACTGGCCCTCCACGCGGACGACGCCCGCGGGCAGCAGGCTCTTGCCGGAGCGCAGCGCCGTCACTGCACCGGCATCGATCACCAGCATGCCCTTCGGCTCCAGCGAGCCTGCGATCCAGCGCTTGCGCGCGGTGACGGGGTTGGCGGGCGTCAGGAACCAGGTGCAGCGGCCACCTTCGGCGATCGCGGTCAGCGGATGCTCGATCTTCCCGGAGGCGATCAGCATGTGGGTGCCGCCGGTGGTCGCGATCTTGGCCGCCTCGATCTTGGTGTGCATGCCGCCGCGCGACAGCTCGGACGCGGCGCTGCCGGCCATCCCCTCGATCTCGGCGGTGACGGTTTCGACCACGGGAATGAGCCGCGCGTTCGGGTCCTGGGCCGGCGGCGCCGTGTAGAGCCCATCGATGTCGGAGAGCAGAATCAGCAGATCGGCGCTGGCCATGGTCGCAACACGTGCGGCCAGCCGATCATTGTCGCCGTAGCGGATTTCGGCGGTCGCGACCGTGTCGTTCTCGTTGATCACGGGCACCGCGCGCCATTCCAGGAGCTTGGCGATGGTCGAGCGGGCGTTGAGATAACGCCGCCGCTCCTCGGTGTCCTGCAGAGTGACCAGGATCTGCCCGGCATCGATGCCGTGCGCGCCCAGCACCTCCGACCAGATCCGGGCCAGCGCGATCTGGCCGACGGCGGCCGCGGCCTGGCTTTCCTCCAGCTTCAGAGGACCGCGCGGCAACTTCAAGCGGCTGCGGCCGAGCGCGATCGAGCCCGAGGACACCACCAGCACCTCGCAGCCGGCGTCATGCAGCTTGGCGATATCGGCAGCGAGCGCGGCGAGCCACGACGTCCGCACGTCTCCGGCCTCGGCATCGACCAGAAGCGAGGAGCCGACCTTGACCACGATACGGCGGAAATTCTCGAGTTTGGGATCGGCCATGATGAGCTGCGAGGTCGGTTCGAATGCCTCGCATGGATGGAGGCACGGGGCGTCGCGAGAGCGATTGTTCAGGGATTGTCGCAAGCCGCCGCAGGGGAGGCAAGCTGGGCGACGGGCGCTCAGCCTTGCGGCGGCGGCGGCGCCGCCCACGGCTCCTCGGTCGCGGCGTTCTCGATCGCGTTCTTTGCCTTGGCGGACACCGGCTGCTCGCCGATCACCTCGGAGAGCTTGCGCAGGGCTTCCTTGACGCCGTCCCCGGTCGCGCCGGAGAGCAGTAGCGGCGTCTTCTTGGCTGCGCGCTTCAGGCGGTCCTTCTGCTTTTTCAGCTCATCGGCATCGACCGCATCGATCTTGTTCAGCGCGACGATCTCGACTTTGTCGGCAAGCTGCCCGCCATAGGCTTCGAGTTCGTGCCGGACCGTCTTGTAGGCCTTGCCGGCATGCTCGCAGGTCGCATCGACCAGATGCAGCAACACGCGGCAGCGTTCGACATGGCCCAAGAAGCGGTCACCGAGGCCGGCGCCCTCATGCGCGCCCTCGATCAGGCCGGGAATGTCGGCGAGCACGAATTCGCGGCCATCGGCATTCACCACCCCGAGCTGCGGATGCAAGGTGGTGAAAGGATAGTCCGCGATCTTGGGCTTGGCGGCGCTGACCTTGGACAGGAAGGTCGATTTGCCGGCGTTGGGCAGGCCGACCAGGCCGGCATCCGCAATCAGCTTCAGCCGCAGCCAGATCCAGCGCTCCTCGCCCGGCTGGCCGGGATTGGCGTGGCGCGGGGCGCGGTTGGTCGGCGACTTGAAATGCGCATTGCCGAAGCCGCCATTGCCGCCATGAGCCAGCACGAAGCGCTCGCCCCGGGTGGCGAAATCGTGGATCAAGGTCTCCTTGTCCTCGTCGAAGATCTGGGTGCCGACGGGGACCTTGAGCACGATCGGCTTGCCGCCGGCGCCGTGGCGGTCCTTGCCCATGCCGTTTTCGCCCTTTTGGGCCTTGAAATGCTGCTGGTAGCGGTAGTCGATCAGCGTGTTCAGCCCATCGACGGCCTCGATGACCACATCGCCGCCACGGCCGCCATTGCCGCCGGACGGGCCGCCGAACTCGATGAACTTCTCGCGCCGGAACGCAACGCAACCGTTGCCGCCGTCGCCGGAGCGCACATAGACCTTGGCTTCATCGAGGAATTTCATGGGTCTTAGGTAGGCGAGGCGGGCCGCCACGGCAACCGCGGAGTTCGGCCTTTTCGGCCCAAACGCTTAATTCATGGGCTTGGAATTGAACTCGGAATCGAGCATTGCGTGGCGGTTGCGGCAGGATCGCGCCGCACGCGTAGCGGAACGCTGGAGCCGAAGCAGATGGCTTGGTAAGGCTGCACCATCATGAGCGTGCTCTCTCGACTCTCCACGTCCAACGATGAACGCGCCGCCCGGCTCGCCGGCATCGCCTTGATGCTGCTGTCGATCTTCATGTTCTCGTTCGGTGACGCCACCGGTAAATTCCTGGTCGGCACCTATTCGGTCGGGCAGCTCCTGGTCTTGCGCGCCTGTGCCGCCTTGCTGGTGCTCTCGCCGGTGATCTGGCGTCACCGCGCGCAGTTCCTCAAGCTGGAGCGGCCGTGGCTGCAGCTCGTCCGCGTGATCCTCTCGACGCTGGAGGTGGCGGCGTTCTTCCTTGCCACCGTCTACCTGCCGCTCGCGGACGTCATCACGTATTATCTGGCCGGGCCCATCTTCGTCACCGCGCTGTCGGCGCTGGTCTTGCGCGAGCAGGTCGGCTGGCGGCGCTGGAGCGCGATCCTGATCGGTTTCTGCGGCGTTGTGATCGCGCTGCGTCCGTCGGCGCAGACATTCAGCCTGCCGGCGCTGATCGCGCTCGGCGGCAGCCTTTCCTTCGCCGTGCTGATGCTGATCACCCGCTCACTGCGCGCCACCCCCGACATCGTGATGGCGTCCTCGCAATTCGTGGGCACCTTTTTGCTCGGTGCGGTCATGGCACCGTTCGGCTGGGTGACGCCGACGCCGGGAAGCCTGATGCTGTTCGCTGCGGCGGGCCTCATCTCGGTCACGGCGTTGTTCTGCGTCAACCGCTCCTTGAAGCTCGCGCCTGCATCGGTGGTCGTGCCCTATCAATATTCGATGATCGTGTGGGCGGTGATCTTCGGTTTCGTGGTGTTCGGCGATGTGCCGCATCCGGCGACGATCGCCGGTGCAGCGATCATCATCGGCGCCGGGCTTTACATCTATTTGCGCGAGCGCAGCCTCGGCAAGGACGAGGGTGCGGTCAATCCGCCGGTCTGAACCAACTCATCCTATCCAGGGAAGAAGCAGCTCATAGATCGCATCTGACCCGACGTCCGTTCTGAAGGCGCAGAGGAAGCTTAGCCCACTTGCCCCTTCGCCGAGAGCGGCACACGCTCGTAAGCCATGGGCAGGTTTACCGGTCGATAGTTGGGTATCTCGGCGATCCGCATCAACGCGCTCTCGTGGATGAAGGCGCCGTCGGGGATGAAGCGCGGTTCGCAGTCCGGAATGTAGAAGCCGAGATGCGATTTGCGCGCCGGCCATTCCTTGTATTTGTCCTTCTTCGGCAAGTATTCGAGCAGTCGCCAGGGGAGTGTCATCGAATCGTGGAGTTGGCCGCGAATGTCCGGCGCGACATAGGAAAACGGGCTGCCTTTGCGCTGCACGCCCCAGGCGAGCTGGTTCACCGTGCTCGGGTTGACGCTCAACCCCGCCGCGACGGCCTCGTCGATCATCCACAGCAGCGGAAATTTCGACAGCGCGGAATCCTTCTCCGGATAGCCGCCGCCGATGTCGCTATGCACGCCGGCGAACCACACCTGCTTGGAATCCTGCGGGCCGGAATGGACGTCGTTGAAGCGGACCGGCTTGTAGCTCTGCGGCTCGTCCCACTTCTTCAACCGGAACATGTAGCGGCGCTCGTCCATCGCGATCGCCTGCCGGAAGATCTTGACGCTCGGGTTCTGGATCGTGAAGGCGAGCTCCTCGAGGCTCGGCCAATAGAGGCGGTCCGGCCGCGGCACGATCACGCTTGCCACGGTGTCCCACACGCCGATGAAATGGATCGAGGGTGCGCGGGTCGACAAGATGCGGGCGAACTGCGCGGCGTGGTCGTTGCGGTTCTGCGGCAATGGGCCGTCCTCGTCGGCGGTTTCCGCCTTCGCCGTGACGCCGCGGCCAGCCTTCGGGTTGTCGCTCGAATATTTCTTGTAGGCGATCAGCCCGGATCCGGCGAGGTTCACCTGGTTTGGTGAGATCAGCCCGATCTTGTGGATCAGCCCGGCCAGCATGCGCACGGCGTAGGCGCCGCGGGAAAAGCCGAACAGGAAGACCCGGTCGCCCTCCTCGTAATGCTGCACCAGGAAGGCGTAGGCCGCGATGACGTTGTCGTCGAGCCCGTAACCGGTCATCAGCCCCAGCACCATGTTGAAATTGGCCTTGATGCGATGCCAAGTGTCCGGCTGCGACAAGGTGCCGACGCCGGGATCATAGAACACCGCCTGGTGCGGCGTGGTCCTGTCGGTCTTGCGCAGGCAGCGATAGAGCTTCAGCACGTTGGAGATATTTTCGCTGATCTCGTTGCCTGTGCCGTCACAGCAGATGACGATGTTCTTCATTGCGATTGTGGGCCTCCAGAATACGACCTTTGCGAGTGTAATGCATCTGGCGGAGTTTGAGGAGATTGGTTTTTGTGACAGTTGTACAGGTGCCAGAAACCGACGATTGTGCTGGTATAAGGAATTCAGAGGCGGTAGTCGGCGCGAACGACCGCCGGGAAGTTCGTTTTTTGCGAGCTGCGAGGGTCAGAGCTGTCTTAGTCCGTCGCCCTCATTCTGATATTCAATCGAAGTTCTGCACGAGAGTTTCTGCGTCTGCTGGGCCTCTCGGCGGGCGTGACAACAAAAACCTGCGGTGCTCCGTGCGCGCTATTGAATTAAATGATCGATTTCGGCCCACGCTGCGCTTGGTCTCCGCAACGCGCTCGTCCATCAGTACAGCTGCGGCTGAACGGAATGATCACCATATGCGAACCGCGAAACCGCATCGGACGGGAGTTGGATAAGGTAACTCCGCTGCGAAGCCGACAGGCAGCCGACGATGCGTTTTCCAGCATCAAACAGATAAGGCCGGGTCGTTCGACCCGGCCTTATCGGTTTGCTCAGGTTCCGTGAGCAGCCGGGCTCGGCCGCTGCTCTAAATCTCGTAGTCAGCTCGCCTTCGCGACGGGAGCGGCCTCGGCGGCCTTCTTTTCGATCTGGCGCTTCAGCTCCAGCGCACGCGGCGACAGCGTCGCGGCATTGGCCTTGAGCAGATACGCATCCAGTCCGCCATTGTGGTCGACGCTTTTGATCGCGTTGGTCGAGACGCGCAGACGCACGTTGCGGCCCAGCGCATCCGAGATGAAGGTCACGTTGCAAAGGTTCGGCAGGAAGCGCCGCTTGGTCTTGATGTTGGAGTGGCTCACCTTGTGGCCGACCTGGGGGCCCTTGGCCGTCAGTTCACAGCGCCGCGACATCGTTGCAAATCCTCTTTCATCCCCGCACCCGTAATCGCCGCTTTTGGCGCGCGGCGCGGGGGTCCAAAATTCGTCCAGTTCTCTCTGGGAGACGCGGACGTATAGGGGCGATGGGCGAATACGTCAAGTTTTTGAAGGCGGGTAACTGGCGCCTTTCGAGATGCGGTGGCTCCCGCCCTTTGCGCGACGCGGGTCAGGGGGTAGCCGTCAAAGTTCCGTTTTTCCAGGGCGGCGCCCGCAATCACCTACAAGTCAGAAATCTGACGCGAAATCAACACTGTAGACTCTGGCCGGTCACCATATAAAGAGCATAATCGGGGCGGTACGATAGGCTGGATGCCGTTGGCGCGGCCCAATAGACTTTCGGCCCCGCAAGGGACCCGGCGCGGGAAATGCCGCGCCGACGCCGAGTTGCGTTGTGCGTTGGATTTTTTCGCTTAAGTAACGAGGCGATCGCGCAGAGGTGCGCGAGCAGGCGTTTTGGCAGGACGGCCCTTTGAAGTGACCCATCGCGCAGCTCCCTTGATCGTCGCGCCCTCCTGTGGTCGCGGCCTTGCCCGCGGCGTCGCACGTGGCGCGACCATCGCGGTCGCGCTTGTCCTGGTGCTGTTCGCCGCCGTTCCACAAGCTTCCGCGCAGGGCCGCCTCGATGCCGTATATGAGGCGACGCTCGCCGGCATCCCGATCGGCAAAGGCACCTGGGCCATCGAGATCGGCGAGGATCAGTATGGCGCGGCCGCGCAAGGCGGCACCGCGGGGTTGCTGAAGAGCTTCTCGCAAGGTTCGGGCCAGGGCTCGGCACAGGGGCGGATCGTCAACGGGGCGCTGGTCGGCCAGAGCTACCAAGCCTCGACCACTGCGGGGAAGAAGTCCGAACAGATCCGCATCACGCTTACGAATGGTAACGTGAAGGAGTTCAGCATCGATCCGACGCCGCCGGTCGATCCCGACCGCATTCCGGTGACGGAGGCGCATAAGCGCGGCGTGTACGATCCGATGACCGCCTCGCTGTTGCGCGTCCCCGGCAATGGCGATCTGCTGACGCCGGAGGCCTGCCACGCCGGCGCGCCGGTGTTCGACGGCCGCATGCGCTACGAGCTCAAGCTCGATTTCAAGCGCCTGGAAAATGTGCGGGCCGAAAAGGGCTATCGCGGGCCGGCGTTGGTCTGTGCCATCTACTTCACGCCGGTGGCGGGCTATATTCCAGACCGGCCCGTGATCAAATATCTGGCCAGCGCGCGCAATCTCGAGATTTATTTCGTGCCGATCGCGGGGACCCGCATCCTGGTGCCGTTCAGGCTGGTGATTCCGACCCCGTTTGGAACCGGCGTGCTGGAGGCGACCAGCTTCGTCACCCAGGCCACCCCGCCGCGTGTGGCGAAAACGCAGTAGCGGCTCGCCCGCCGACTTTCCGCCAAAGGGAGACGGTCCCTCTGGATCGTCCGTTGTCGCAATTCCCGCGTGAATCCGTTTGACTCTTGCTCGAATCTGATTCGACTCGCGCTCCGAAAAAGCCGCGCCGAATCCGTCGCAAAACCGTTGCTTGTGGTTGCTCCAAAAACTTGATCTAGTGCGGTCTTTCACCTCACGCGCGAGATGTTGCGGTGAACGAAGCCGGAAAGCCGCCGGAGTCAGCGATTCGGGCGCGATTCGTTCTCCGGGCGTTCCGAAGCTTAAGGTGCGACACTATATGCGTAGCAAATTGACACAGCCGGGTGCGGTCGCGACCTTCTGAAATCGCTTCAAAACTCGGTTCCATCGCGTGTAACAGCACACGCGCACATCACGCCGGCAAAGACCTAAAATTAACGAATGGCCTTCTCGTCCTCTTCGGCTGCCTCGCCCTTCGAGCGCACGCCTGATCGTGCTCCGGGCTCCGGCGTCACCGCCGTGCTCGGTCCGACCAACACCGGCAAGACGCATCTCGCCATCGAGCGCATGCTTGCGCATTCGTCGGGGATCATCGGCCTGCCGCTGCGCCTGTTGGCGCGCGAGGTCTACAACAAGATCGTCGATCGCACCGGCTCCGACGCAGTCGCGCTGATCACCGGCGAAGAGAAGATCAAGCCGAAAAATCCGCGCTATTGGGTCTCGACGGTCGAAGCGATGCCGCGCGATCTCGACGTATCGTTCCTTGCCGTCGATGAGATCCAGATCGCAGCCGATCTCGAGCGCGGCCATGTTTTCACCGACCGCATTCTCAACCGGCGCGGCCGCGACGAGACGTTGTTGTTGGGGGCTGCAACGATGCGGCCGATCATCGAGCGGCTGCTGCCGGGCGCTTCGATGGTGACGCGGCCACGGCTGTCGCAGCTCGAATTCGCCGGCGACCGCAAGATCACGCGCCAGCCGAGGCGGACCGCGATCGTCGCCTTCTCGGCCGACGAGGTTTATGCGATTGCCGAACTGATCCGACGCCAGCATGGCGGCGCGGCGGTGGTGCTGGGCTCGCTATCTCCGCGCACGCGGAACGCGCAGGTGGCGATGTTCCAGAACGGAGATGTCGACTATCTCGTCGCCACCGACGCGGTCGGCATGGGCCTCAATCTCGACGTCGATCACGTCGCCTTTGCCTCCGACCGCAAATACGATGGCTATCAGTTCCGTCGTTTGACGCCCGCGGAATTCGCCCAGATCGCCGGCCGCGCCGGCCGGGCTACGCGAAATGGCACCTTCGGCACGACCGGACGTTGCGCGCCCTTCGAGCCCGAACTCGTCAATGTGCTGCAGAACCACACCTTCGATTCCGTGAAGGTGCTGCAATGGCGCAATGCGCGGCTGGATTTTTCGTCTTTGGGCGCGCTGCAGGTGTCGCTGGCTTTGCCGCCGGCGCATGAGGCGCTGACGCGGGCGCCCGTTGCCGAAGATTTGCGCGTGCTGGATCACGCGGCGCGCGACGCGGATGTGCGGGATTTGGCGCATGGCGCGGCGGCGGTCGAGCGGTTGTGGGAAGCCTGCCAGATCCCGGACTACCGCAAGCTGTCGCCGGCGGCCCATGCCGAGCTCGTCACCACGGTGTTCGGCTTTTTGATGCAAAAAGGGCGGATTCCGGACGCGTGGTATGCCGCTCAGGTCGACCAGGCCGACCGCATCGACGGCGATATCGACACGCTATCGGGCCGGATTGCACAAATTCGCACCTGGACCTTCGTCGCCAACCGGCCGGATTGGCTGGCCGATCCCGATTATTGGCAGGGAATTACCCGCGATGTTGAAAATAAATTGTCAGACGCCCTGCATGAACGGCTCACGGAGCGTTTCGTTGATCGTCGTACCAGTGTATTGATGCGGCGCCTGCGGGAGAACAGTGTTTTGAATACGGAAATCGGCAAGACTGGCGAAGTGATCGTCGAAGGGCATGCGATCGGCCGGCTGGATGGATTCACCTTCGCGCCCGACGCCGCCGAGGCCGGCTCCGAAGCCAAGGCCCTGCAGGCTGCGGCCCAGAAGGCTTTGGCCGGCGAGATCGAGGCCCGCGCTGAAAAGCTCTCCAACGCGCCCGATGAGCATTTCGTGCTCACCGCCGACGGTACGGTCCGTTGGACCGGGGATGCGGTCGCCAAGCTGGTGGCGGCTGACGACGCGCTGCATCCGCGCCTGCGCATCATCGCTGACGAGCGTCTTACCGGCGCTGCGCGCGACAAGGTCCAGGCGCGCCTCGATCTGTGGCTGAAGACGCATATCGAGAAGCTGCTGGGCCCGCTGTTCGAACTGTCCAAGGCGGAGGACATCACCGGCATTGCGCGCGGCATCGCCTTCCAGCTCGTCGAGGCGCTCGGCGTCATCGAACGCAGCAAAATCGCGAGCGAGATGAAGGATCTCGATCAGCCCTCGCGCGCAACCTTGCGCAAATACGGCGTGCGCTTCGGCGCCTATCACATCTACCTGCCGGCGCTGCTCAAGCCTGCGGCGCGCGCCCTCGCGGCGCTGCTGTGGGCGGAGAAGCAGGGCAATGTCGACATGTCCGCGCTGACCGGCGCGCAGCATCTGGCAAGCTCGGGGCGTACCTCTTTTCCCGTCGACAAGGCGCTGCCGCGGGACGCCTATCGCGTGCTTGGCTACAAGCAGGCCGGCGAACGTGCCGTGCGCGTCGACATTCTCGAGCGGCTGGCCGATCTGATCCGGCCTGCGCTGGCCTGGCGGGAAAATGCTCCTGGCGAGAAGCCTGCAGGCGCTTTCGACGGCCGCGGCTTCGTGGTGACGCAGGCGATGACCTCGCTGACGGGATCGGCCGGTGAGGATTTTGCCTCGATCCTGCGCGCGCTTGGCTATCGCATGGAGAAGCGCCCGCCGTTGCCGCCCAAGGGCGTTGAAAAGCCGACGGAAGCTCCGGCCGGCGAAGCGATGGCTGCTGACGCCGCCGCGAGCGAGGGGGCGGCGGTGGAAACCGCCGGCGCCGACGCTGCAGCACCGGCCATCGGCGACGATGCCGCCGCGGCGCCTGCGACCGAGGAGATGGTTCCGACGGTGGCTGAGGCCGCAGTGGCGCCGGTGGTCGAACAGGTCGTCGCTGTGCCGGAGCCGGTCGAGACGTCCGAACAGGCCGAACCGATCGCGACGGCGGCCTCCTTGCCAATGGTCGACTTCGCTCCGCCACCCGCGGAAGAGGCGGTGACGCCCACGTCGGAGCCGACCGTCGCCGAGTCCATTGTCGTCGAGTCCGAGCCCTCCGACGCAGCGCAGGCCGAAATCTCCGCCGAGCCGGAGGTCGTGAGCCCAGCAGCACCGGCGGAAGCCGCGTCCCCCGAAGCGACCGCAACTCCGGCGGCAGAGCCCGCCGAACCGCAGCTGGTCGAAGTCTGGCGTCCCGGCGGCCGTTCCGAGGAGCGACGCCCGCGCCATGAGCATCAGCGCCCCCGCCATCAGCGGCCGCATCAGGATCGCGGCCAACAGCCGGCCGGCGAGCATGCTGCAGGCGGGGCTGCCCCGGCCGAGGGCGAGTCTCGCGGCGAGCGTCGCCATGGTCAGGGGCATGGCCGCCGCGACCGCGTAAAGGAATTTGGCAAGGACTTTCGGAAGGGGCCGCGTCAGGGCACTGAAGGCCAGCCTCAAGGTCAAGCGCAGGGCGAAGGCGTGCAGGCGCGTGAGGACCGGGCCCCCCGCCGCGAGCACGACAGCAAGGGACGTGATCGCGACCGCGATCGTAACAAGGGCGGCAAGTTCGGCGGCGAGCGCGAGGGGCGCGGCGGCCGGGACTTCGGTAAGGGCGGCCGCGACAAGCGCGACGGCGGCCCGGCGCTCCGGCCCTACGCGTCGAGCGCCGGTTCGCGCGACCGCGATCGGCCGATCGATCCGAATTCGCCGTTTGCCAAGCTCGCTGCGCTGAAGGAGCAGCTCGCCGCGAACAACCGGAAGGACTGACGCGCGATCAGCAGGAAGGACGAGGCCAAGCCGGAGAGCCCGTCAGAGCGCCAGCGCCTCGACAAATGGCTGTGGCATGCGCGCGTGGTGAAAGCCCGCGCGAGCGCCGCTGCTCTCGTCACCTCCGGCCATGTCCGCGTCAACGGCGTCCGCGAGACCTCGCCGGGCCACGGCATCAAGCCCGGCGACGTGCTGACCATCGCGCTCGACCGCAGCGTCCGGATCCTGAAGGTGGTGGCGTTTGCGGAGCGACGGGGCGATGCGACCTCTGCGCGCGTGCTCTACGATGACTTGGCGGGCGGTTCGCAATAGCGTTTGCTGCACGACAAACCCGTTTCAGTTCTTTGCCCCGTTCACTTGCGGCCCACCACGTCCTGCGCTAGTGGTCCGACGCCAGCATTTGCTCCCCATCCGGGAAAGCACGTTTGCAAATGTGCAGGCCAGCTGATTTCTAGACCCGTTCCGGAGCCCTGGATGACTTACGTCGTCACTGAGAACTGCATCAAATGCAAATATACGGATTGCGTTGAAGTCTGCCCGGTAGACTGCTTCTACGAGGGCGACAATATGCTGGTCATCCATCCTGACGAATGCATCGATTGCGGTGTCTGCGAACCGGAATGCCCGGCGGACGCGATCAAGCCGGACACCGAGCCGGGGCTGGAAAAGTGGCTCGGGGTGAATGCCGAATATGCCAAGGCCTGGCCCAACATCACCCAGAAAAAGGATCCTCCCGGCGACGCCAAGGAACATGACGGCGAGGATGGGAAGTTCGGAAAATATTTTTCGCCCAATCCCGGAACTGGGGATTGAGCGCCTCCTCTCGGCTGAGGTCTGAGCTGCCGCGGGAGTGACGGCCGGTCCGTCGCCCGGCAAATTTGCCGGCTGCGAATCATTCCGCGGAAACAAGGATGTAAGACGATTTGGTGACGGCCCGAATGCTGCAATTGTCGGCACCGGGCGACTCGCCGTTTAACCCTAAGCACGCGGATCCGTCACAGAACCGCCCTTCCGCCTCTAAATCATTGATTTTTGCGGGAAATGTGCTATATATGGCACATTCTCAGAGCCGAACCCGGCCATGCGTAATTTTGGCCGCCCTTTTAGGTTCCCGCAACATCAAACAGGGGCGTGGCAGTTCCGCGCGCAGGCTGTGTCACAGAAAACGCGTAAAAAAAGTGCTTCCAAGAGTACCAAGAAGCCCGCCGCGGCCAGCCGCAGCGTTTCCAAGGGCCGTGCCCGGGCTCCTGTAAAGGAAGTTCGGGCTGCCGCAAAGGCCTCGGCTGCCAAATCCTCGAAGAACAAAAGAAGCGCAATGCCTGAAAAGACTGCCAAGACTGCCGCGAAAGCCACTGCTGCCAAGACTTCTGCCGTCAAGGCTTCTGCTGTCAAGAGTTCTGCCGCGAAGGTTGCCGCCAAGCCTGCCGTTGCCGCTCCTAAGCCCGCTGCCGCCCCCAAGGCGGCCGTCGCGGCGCCTGCGCCTGCCAAGACCGTGGCCGCCAAGCCGGCCGCGCCTGCTCCGCGCGTCGAGGAAAAGAAGCTGCCCACCCAGCGTCAGGGCTTCAAGACCAACGAATTCGTGGTCTATCCGGCGCATGGCGTTGGCCAGATCCTGGCCATCGAGGAGCAGGAGATTGCGGGCGCCAAGCTCGAACTGTTCGTCATCAACTTCATCAAGGACAAGATGACCTTGCGCGTTCCGACCGCCAAGGTCGCCAATGTCGGCATGCGCAAGCTGTCCGATCCGGCGCTGGTCAAGAAGGCGCTGGAGACGTTGAAGGGCCGCGCGCGTGTCAAGCGCACGATGTGGTCGCGCCGCGCCCAGGAGTATGAAGCGAAGATCAACTCGGGCGACATCGTTGCGATCGCGGAAGTGGTGCGCGATCTCTACCGTTCCGAGTCGCAGCCTGAGCAGTCCTACAGCGAACGTCAGCTCTATGAAGCGGCACTGGACCGGCTGTCGCGCGAGATCGCCGTCGTGCAGCACTCGACCGAGACCGAAGCGGTCAAGGAGATCGAGGGCCAGCTCGCCAAGAGCCCGCGTCGCGGCGCCAAGACGGAAGCCGATGCGGTTGCCGAGGGTGAAGGCGACGCCGAGGGCGATATCGATGATATCGACGGCGACGATACCGCTGTGGCCGACGAGGCGGCGTAACGCGTCACCCGCTCAATCGAATACGAAAGCCCGGCCCGCAAGGCCGGGCTTTTTGCTTGGGCAGCCATCGTCCTGAGCTTACTCGAACGTCCCTGGTCCGGCGGGTACGCCGCCGCGTCTGGCGTTGCTCAGGCCACGGCCTCCAGCTTGCTCCGCGCAGCCCTGATGTCCCGCACCGGCGGCAGGCCGAACAGCCGGCCATATTCGCGTGTGAACTGCGGCACGCTCTCATAGCCCACCGCGAACGCGGCGCTGCTTGCATTCATGCCCTCTGCGAGCATCAGCCGCCGCGCCTCGATCAGCCGCAGCTGCTTCTGGAATTGCAGCGGCGACAGCGAGGTATGCTTGCGGAAATACTGGTGGAAGGAGGATGGGCTCATGCCGGCAACGGCAGCGAGCTGCTGGACCGGCAGCGCCTGCGTGAATTCGGCGCGCAGCAACGCCACCGTGCGCGCGATACGTTGCGCATGGCTGTCCGGGCCGCCGAGCCTGCGGATTGCCGCGCCATGCCGGCCTGCCAGCAGCCAATAATGCATCTCGCGCACGAGCTGCGCCTGCAGCACGGGCAATGCGGCGGGCCGATCGAGCAGGCGCACCAGCCGCACCGCGGCGTCGGCGGCTTCCGCATCGGTCGGCTCAACCCGAACGGCGTGGCCATCGGCTTCTGCCGTGCCGTTCATCTGCGCAATCAGCTCGGCAACGAGCGCAGGATCAAGCTCCAGCACCAGGGAGAGGTACGGCGCGGCGATGCTGGCCCGCGTGATCTGGCTGACAGTGGGCACGTCGGCCGTGATGATCAGTGAAGCGCCGGCAGAAAACGCAACCCTCTGCTTCCCCATCGCGACATGCTTATCGCCCTGCACGACCAGGCAAACCAGCGGTCGAGAGATCGCATACACGAGCTCGCTGGGCGCGGTTGCACGCACCATCGTGAGCCCCGGGATCAGGGTCTTGGCGAGACCTGTGGCACCGGCATGGATAGCCGTGTAGCGGCTCACGGTGCTGAGCAGACTGGTCATGCAACGAGCCTAAACCGGCGCCGCCGGCGATGCATCCTCCTTCGGAGGATCGGGCAAGAAACGGCGAGCTTCTGGCAACCGCGGACGGCGCTGCGGCCCGATATCGGGGTGGTCAAATCCCGACTGGAGGCAGACATGACCAAGATCGCGCTCGTCACCGGCGCCAGCCGCGGGCTCGGCCGGGCCACTGCATTGCATATCGCCCGCCGCGGCGGCGATGTCATCCTCACCTATCAGCGCCACGCGGAGGAGGCGCAGGCCGTAGTCGCCGAGATCGAAGCGATGGGCCGCAAGGCGCTGGCATTTCAGCTCGACAGCGGCGACGTCGCGGCGTTTGCGCCGTTCGCCGAGACGCTGCGTGCCGCGCTGCGCCGGAGCTGGCAGCGCGACACCTTCGACCACCTCGTCAACAATGCCGGCCATGGCGATTACGCGCTGATCGCCGACACGACCGAGGCGCAGTTCGATCGGCTGATCGACGTGCACTTCAAGGGCGTCTATTTCCTCACTCAGGCGCTGCTGCCGCTGCTTGCGGATGGCGGCCGCATCGTCAACCTGTCCTCCGGACTGACGCGGACCTCGTTCCCCGGTTATGCCGCCTATGCGGCCGCTAAGGGGGCGGTGGAGGTGCTCTCGACCTACCTGGCCAAGGAGCTCGGCGGCCGTGGCATTGCCGTGAACACGGTGGCGCCGGGGGCGATCGAAACCGATTTTGGCGGGGGCGCCGTGCGCGACGACCCCGAGATCAACAAGGTGTTCGCCGGCATGACCGCGTTGGGCCGGGTCGGCCTGCCCGACGACATCGGTCCGATGATCGCAAGCCTGCTGTCGGAAGACAATCGTTGGGTCAACGCCCAGCGGATCGAGGTCTCCGGCGGTCAGGCGATCTGACCGGAACAGCAGCCAGACAGGAGATTGGCCATGAGCGCGAACGGCCGACATCTGGGAACGCTCGATCGTCTCTACGTGCTCGATGGCGGCGCTGCGATTGCTCCTGACCGGTCCGTCTATACGCCTGGGAAATGGTGCGGCGAACCGGTGACGCTGAGCTGCAACGCCTATTTGATGCGGCGGAACGGCGAATGGGTCCTCTGGGACACCGGGATCGACGAAGCCTTGGCCGAAGAGCCGCGGGGCAGGATCATCGCGCACGGCATCAGGGGCATCGTCGCCAGGCCCATCACGGCTCAGCTCGCCGATATCGGTCTCGCCGCGGCCGATATCGGGACGGTGCTGCTGTCCCATGCGCACTTCGACCACATCGGCAATGCCGGCCTGTTCGAGCGCGCGACCTGGTACATCCAGCGCCGCGAGCACGAAGCCATGTTCGGTGCTGATTATCGCCAGCATGGCTACACTCCGGCGCTCTATGAGGGTCTGGGGCAGGCCAAGGTCGAACTGATCGATGGTGATCTCGATCTGTTCGGTGACGACTCGGTTCGCGTGATCTCCACACCCGGCCACACACCCGGGCATTGCTCGCTACTGGTCCGTCTCGCCAACACCGGGCCGGTCTTGCTCTCGGGGGACGTCGCGCATGACGCTTACAACATGGCACATCGGCAGGTGCCGACTATGAATGCGAGCCGCGAGCTGTCGCTGGCCTCGATGGAGCGCATCGCAGCGATCGTCGATGCCGAGGGCGCGCAGCTCTGGTTGAACCATGATACCACCCAGTCGGCGACGCTTGCGCATGCGCCGGCGTATTTCGACTAGACGAGTGCCGGCTTGTCGTCGTCGCGACAACGAGGACGCAAATCGAAAGGCCTGCCCTGCTTGGCCGGTCACTCCACCACGATCTTGACGCGGTCGCGCACCTTGACCTGGGCATGGGCATCGAGCCCGTTGAGAACACGGAATCGCTCGACCGGGTGATCGAGGCCGGCCATGCGGTGCGCCAGCGAGTCCACCGTGTCGCCGGGCTGCACGGTGATGACCTTGATGCGCAGCGGCCGGGCCGACTGGATCTCGTCGAGGCTCAGGCGGCGGAACGAATTGACCGTCTCGCGCGCGTTGCGCTCGCTCTCCGTCGTCCGTTGCCGCATGGCAAAGATGAAGCGATAGACGTCGGTTCCGACGCGCAGCGCGTAGACCTTGAACTGCCAGGCATCGCCGCTCGCCGTCGTCGCGGCCGCTGGGAACCCGTTGATCGTGAGCTCCTCGGTCGCGGACTTGTCGACATTCTCCATCCAGCCCGAATTCAGGTAATCGCCGAGCGTCTGCTCGGCGGGCACCCGCACCACGTCGAAGCGCATCGCCTGGGCGCCGCCCTCGCGCACGCCGATCACCGCCTGTGCGGTGTTGTCGAGCGTGAAGTTCTCCGGCGCTTGGAAGGTGAAGCCGAGCTTGGGATGCAGGAAGCGCCGGCCGCGTACGAATCCCTCGCTGGGGTCCTCGCCATAGACAATGTTGTCGATGGCCCCGAGATAGGTCTCGCGATCGTGCTCCCTGGGGTCGGCAGAGGCATATTGCTTGGCGACCGCCTCGGCATTCTGCACCCGCTCCGGCGTTGCCGGATGCGAGGACAGGAAGTCCTGCGCCCGCGGATCGAACCCGATCTTGCCGGCCTTCAGCTCCGCGTTGCGCTCCATCGAGCTGAGGAACCGTGCCGCGCCAAACGGATCGAAATGCGCCTTGGCCGAGATGCCGACGCCGATGCCGTCAGCTTCGAATTCCTGGGCGCGCGAGAAGCTCGCCATCGTCAGCTTGGTCTTCGCCAGTGCCAGCGCGGTCAGATCGGGATCGTCGGAGCCGACGCGCGTCACGACGGCAACCTGGCGGGCCTGATCTTCACGGATCGCCGCATGGTGGGCGAGGACATGCGCCATCTCGTGGCTCAGCACCGAAGAGAGCTCGGAGGTGTCGTTGGCAAGCGCGATCAGGCCGCGGGTGACGTAAAGCTGGCCGGTCGGCAAGGCGAAGGCGTTGACCGCACCGGAATTCAGGATGGTCACCTTGTAGCTCTGCTCGGGATGGTCGGAGGCCGCCACCAGCCGGTCAACGATCTTGCCGATCAGGGATTCAAGCTGCGGGTCGTCGTACGAGCCACCATAGGTTGCGAGTATTCTTTCGTGTTCGCGATCGCTGGCGGGCGTCGTCTGGACGATGGCGGGCTTGGGGCGCGGTGTCGGCGTCGGTGCGGTCGTGGTCTGCAGCTTGCCCATGTAGCTGCAGCCGGCGAGCGCGAAGCCGAGGCATAGCAAAGCGGGCGCGACCCGAAGGCCGCTCCTCGTCGCTCTTCCACGCCAGTGCGCAAACCCTTTCACGTGGCTCCCCGGTAGCTTCGTCGTCAGTTGCTGTTCAAGACTTCGATCTGGGTCACCCTGGCCGCGTCGATGCGCGGTCCCGAGTTCGGCCCGGAATGCGCCTCTACCCAGCCGCGCACCCGAATCCGTCGTTGTTCCAAGGACTTTACGGCAAGGCCGGCCGACTCGAAGACCGGCAGCGCGCGCCTTGAAATAGTCACAGCGAAACCCCGTGTCCAGTTACGTGCGAAATTGAGGTACGTCGTCGCCCCTGCCTGTCGTACGGACAAGACCTTGCCTTCGACAACTGTAAATCGTCCGACCCGAGACAAAATATCGTCTGGACTTTCCGCGCTTTTTATGACGATGGCGTCTGCCCAGATGCCGCGTTTGTCGGCGCGGGCCTCGGATTCGGCGGCGGCGAGCGCCGCTGCGCAGTCCCTGTCGGCGATGTCGGTGGCCAGAAGCGCCTGCCCTCGCGCGAGCAACTCGCGCTGAACGAGCACATCCGAGCCTGCGATCGACACGAAAGCGCTCTGTCGCCCATAGCGGTCCGGCGCATCGTCGCTCCCGTACAGGACGACCTCGCGGCCATCGATCAGTTCGGCCAATCCATTGCTCGGGTTGCCGGTTGCAGTCGCCAGCTCAACGCCGGCGAGCTTGATTTCGCGACCATCGGATAAACGAAAGCTTCGCGCATCTACAACCTCGGTCACGCGTCCGTCGCCGAGCGATTCGAACGCGCACGGCGAGGCATCGCTTGCTGCCGGACCGGCAATCGCGAGCATAGTTGTGAAGATAAGAAAAAACGCGCTTTGCGTGTTCATCCTCGCAGCCGTCACCGGATTCGACGTCGGACGATCATCCCATACTTTCTCCATTCCACCGAATGGAAAACTGCAGCACGTCGCGATCTGAGCAGCACCGGCCGCTGCCCTTGCTGCTTGGCAAGCGCTGCGGCATGATCCGGCCAATCAATGATAAGGGCCGCCGCGATGACGGCGTCCGCCAGGGAGGTGATTTTAATGACGCGGATATTGTCGGGCGCGTTGGCGCCGTTGTTTGCATTGGCGTCCGTTCTCTCGCTCACGTCAGGTGCTGTGCATGCACAGGAGAAGCCGCCGCTGAAGATCGGCGGCGTCCTGGACATGTCCAGCCTTTACGCCGACATCACGGGCGTAGGCAGCGAGACGGCAGCCAAGATGGCGGTGGAGGATTTCGGCGGCGAGGTCCTTGGGCGCAAGATCGAAGTGTTGGCCGCCGACCATCTCAACAAGGCCGATCTTGCCGCCAACATCGCCCGCGACATGATCGACAATCAAGGCGTCGAGATGATCTACGACGTAGCAGCATCCGCCACCGCGCTCGCAGCGGGCGAGATCGCAAAAGCGCGCAACAAGATCATCATCTTCAACGGCCCGGGTTCGGTGCGGCTCACCAACGAGGCCTGCGGTCCTTATACCGTGCACTACGTGTTCGACACGTTTGCGCAGGCCAACGTCACCGGGCTTGCAGCGGTGAAATCCGGGCTCGACACCTGGTTCTTTCTCACCGCCGACTATGCCTTCGGCCAGGATCTGGAAAAAGACACCACCAATGTGATCGTGAAGTCCGGCGGCAAGGTGCTTGGCAGCGTGCGCCATCCGCTCAATACGTCCGATTTCTCATCCTTCCTGCTGCAGGCGCAGGCCTCGAAAGCGAAGGTCATCGGCCTTGCCAATGCCGGCGGCGACACCATCAACGCGATCAAGCAGGCCGCCGAATTCGGCCTGACCAAGAGCGGCCAGAAGCTGTCTCCGCTCCTCGCTTTCGTCTCCGACATCGACAGCGTCGGGCTCGAGACCGCGCAGGGGCTTCTCCTCGCCGAGGCCTGGTACTGGGACCTCAACGACGAGACCCGTGCCTTCACCAAGCGCTTCATGGCGCGCACCAAGCGCGTGCCGACTTCGGCGCAGGCCGGCGTCTATTCGTCGGTGCTGCATTATCTCAATGCGGTAAAGGCGGCCGGCACGACCGATCCGGCCGCCGTGATGAAGGTGATGAAGGCAACCCCGATCAACGACATGTTCGCCAAAGGCGGCCACATCCGCGAGGACGGCCGCATGGTGCACGACATGTATCTGTTCGAGGTGAAGAAGCCATCCGAATCCAAAGGCCGCTCCGATGACTACAAGCTGCTGGCGACGGTGCCAGGCGACCAGGCATTCCAGCCGCTGGAAGCCTCGCGCTGCGCGCTGGTGAAGAAATAGTCCGCCGTTGCGAGCGAGGCGGCTTCGCTGCTCGCAATGACGAACTGCGATCCCTGCAATGACAACGGAAAGTAAATCCGATGACCGCCAACGACACCGTCCTGCAGCACCTCGAGTCCGGCTTGCTCACGATTACGATGAACCGTCCCGAGCGGCGCAATGCGCTGAACGCCGAGATGACCACCGGTCTCGTTGCCGCCGCCCGCCGCGCCATGGAGGACCATGATGTGCGGGCGGTCCTGATCAAGGGCGCCGGCGGCACCTTCTGTGTCGGCGGCGACGTCAAGGCGATGGCCGAGGGCAAGGCGCCTCCGCCGTTCGAGAGCAAGGTTGCCATCCTGCGCGACCGCATGGAAGTCTCGCGCCTGCTGCACCAAATGCCCAAGCCTGTCGTGGCGCAGATCGATGGCGCTGCCGCGGGCGCGGGGCTCTCGATTGCGCTGGCCTGCGATCTCCGCGTCGCCGGCGCCTCCGCCAAGATCACCACCGCCTTCGCCAAGGTCGGATTGTCAGGCGATTTCGGCGGCACCTATTTTCTCACCCAGCTGCTCGGCAGCGCCAAAGCGCGTGAGCTCTATTTGACCTCGCCGCTCTTGAGCGCCCAGGAGGCTTACGCGCTCGGCATGGTGACGAAGGTCGTGCCGGACGCGGAGGTCGAGGCGGCCGCGCGCGAACTTGCGATGTCGTTGGCGCACGGGCCGACGGTGACGCTCGGCTATATCAAGCGCAACATCAACAACGCGGAGACATTGTCGCTCGAACACTGCTTCGATGCGGAGGCGATGCATCACTCTCGTTGCAGCGAGACCGCCGACCACATGGAGGCTGCGAAAGCCTTTGTCGAGAAGCGGCCGCCGGTGTTCCAGGGCAAATAGGTGCAACGTCGTCGTTGCGAAGCGCGAAGCGACGAAGCAATCCAGACCTCTTAGGTGTGTATCATGAGCTACCTGCATCTGCGCCAGGTCTGCCTGGTCGCACCGCGGCTCGAGCCCGTTGTGTCCGACATTGCGGAGATCATGGGACTCGAGGTCTGTTACCGCGATCCGCATGTCGGCAAATACGGCCTGGAGAATGCACTGCTGCCGGTCGATACGATCCTGCTGGAGATCGTCGCGCCGATCCGCGCCGGCACAGCCGCGGGACGCTTCCTGGAGAAGACCGGCGGGCAGGGCGGCTATATGGCGATCTTCGCCTGCGATGATCCGGACGCGCGTGCTGGCAACGCCAATGCGCTCGGCGTGCGGACGGCGAACGTGATCGATCATCCGCCCTATCACGGCGTGCAGCTGCATCCGCGCGACTGCCGCGCCGCCTTCATCGAGTTCAATCACACCACAGGCAGTGACGATATCCTTGGGTGTTATCCGCCGGCCGGACCCGACTGGCAGCGCGCGATCCGCAAGAACGTGACGATGGCGCTGACCGCGGTCGAGCTGCAGAGCCCCGATCCGTCGGGCCTCGCTGCGCATTGGGGCCGCATCCTCGAGATCGCGCCAACCGTCGAGGCCGGCGAGACGCCGCAGATCGATCTGCCAAACGCCCGCTTTCGCTTCGTGGAGGGTGACCGCGAGATCGTGAGTGGGCTGACGTTTCGCGCGGCCGATGCGAGGGGAATCTGTGCCGCTGCGCAGGCGCGCGGGCATTCGGTCGTGAACGGTGGTTTCTCGCTGGGTGGGGTGACGTTCAGGCTGCAGGCGTGACGTGGCCCTGTGGCCGGACCATAGGGCCGCATCGGTTGGCCTCTGCCCTCCAGGGAGCCTCTCTGGAGGGGGATGAGGCGAGGCGCCTAAATCGCCCGGCGCGCGGCGCTGGCCCAGTTCTTCAGCGAGGCCCAGACGTTGCGGGAGAGGCGGAACGCATCTACCGGCGCCGAGGAGGCCAGCACTTCGAAACGGTGCAGCTCGACCCCGGTCCACTGGAAGCCGCACTTCTCGAGGATGTTGCGCGAGGCGGGATTGGAGACGCGCGCATAGGCGAGCAGCGCGTCGTGCCCGTGCGCATCGAAGAAGTAGTCGATGATTGCGCGCGCGGCTTCGGTGCCGTAGCCGCGGCCCCAATAGGCGATGCCGAGCCAGTAACCGAGGGCAGGCAGGTCCGGCGCGCGCCAGTTCACGCCGACGATGCCGATCGGCTGGCGATCGGTCTCGATCAGGAAGGCCGTTTCCTTGCCGCCATCGGCGAGCCCGCGCACGAAGCTGACGGCGTCATCGGGCGTATAAGGATGCGGCAGGCGACGGGTGTTCTCGGCGATGCGGCGGTCATCGGCGAGACGGGCGATGGCTTTCACGTCCGCGAGCGTCGGCTGACGCAAGATCAGCCGCTCGGTCTCGAGGACGCAAGGTCTCGCCTCGCGAAAGGTCGATGTCGGGATCTCCTGCAGCATGTCGGGCTCCATCAACACGGCGACGGCAATATGACGCACGCAACGAAAAGGGGAGGCCGGTGTCCCGCCTCCCCTGGAGCCTTTTTGCGCTCCGCCGGTTCATCAGGACCCGGCGGACGTAATTTGATCCACCGTTATTCGGCCGCCTCTGCAGCCACCGGACGCACCGAAATGAAGGTGCGGTTGGACCGGTCATGAAATTCTACGACGCCCTCGACCTTGGCGAACAGCGTATGGTCGGTGCCCATGCCAACATTAAGGCCAGGGTGCCAGGTCGTGCCGCGCTGACGCGCAATGATGTTACCGGGAATCACGCGCTCGCCACCGAACGTCTTGATGCCAAGGCGTTTGCCTTTGGAATCACGGCCGTTGCGCGATGAACCGCCTGCTTTTTTATGAGCCATGGCTCGTCTCCGATCTCGCTTCTCTCTAGCTCAATTTGGCTGGAGAATCATTCACATTTGCGATGTGCGGACGTGAGGTCCGCGCGAATTGTCTGTCGATGTGGCGCGCTTGCGCCGCAATCCTTACTCGGCCGCGTCTGCCGCCGGTGCCGCAGCCTTGGCCTTCTTCGGCCGCGGGCCGATGGTCGGCTTGGCGTTGTCGGTCAAGATCTCGGTCACGCGCAGCACCGTCAGCTCGTCGCGGTAGCCGCGCTTGCGGCGCGAATTCTTGCGGCGACGCTTCTTGAACGCGACCACCTTGGGGCCGCGCTTGTGCTGCAGCACCTCGGCCGCGACCGTGGCGCCGGCCACGGTGGGGACGCCCAGCACCGGCGTGTCGCCGCCGACCACCAGCACTTCGGGAAGCTGCACGATCGTGCCGACTTCGCCTTCGATCTTGCCAATCTCGAGCACATCATCCGGAGCGACACGGTATTGCCGGCCGCCGGTCTTGATGACTGCGAACATCGTTCTATTCCTTCGTGTTCGATCCCGGCCTCGAGTCGAAACTGCGGGCCGGCTTCTTGTTCAGTCGTTATGGTTCGGTTTGGTCGTACCTCGACCGGTACGATCCTGCGCAGTTTCCAAGGGCAGAAAGCCCGCCAAATCCGCGCAAAAACAAGCGGCGCGGGAGGACCCACGCCGGATGAAGCGGCATTTATAGCCGCAAGGGTCGGTGAGTCAAGGTAAATGGCCGCCGGCCGCCTTCAACGAAACCAAACGGTTCCCTCCGCCGTTGTGTCCACCCAACACGCGAAAAGGGCAGGGACCAATGGCTGAGGACGTCATGACCTCCACCGGCATCGCCCGGCACGGCGCCACGCGACTGCCGTCGGTGGACATCGACAGCTTCAATATCGAGATCAAGGACGAGGACGGCTTTGTCGGCGACCGCGCCTCCAAGGGCGCCTTCCGCAAGATCTTCGAGCGCTGGCGCAAGCCGTTGCGTAAATCCGGCAAGGACCCGTTCGGCAAGGAGTCGTCCGACGAGATCCGCAAGAAGGTGCTCGACGAGATCCTGATCGGCGAGGACACCGAGGCGTCTGCGGTGGTGCATTCGGCGATCGAGGACTTCGCCCAGGAGCTCGCTTACGTCACCCGGCGTTTCCTGCGCACCAAGGCCTGGGCCGACACCGGATGCATCGTGGTCGGCGGCGGCTTTCGCGCCTCCCGGCTCGGCGAGCTTGCGATTGCACGCGCCGAAATCATCCTCAGGGACGAAGGTTTCGAGGTTGACCTGGTGCCGATCCGCTACGACCCGGATGATGCCGGGCTGATCGGCGCGCTGCATCTGGCGCCTTCCTGGATCTTCGAAGCCCATGACAGCATCCTGGCGGTCGATATCGGCGGCACCAATATCCGCTGCGGCGTGGTCGAGACTGGCGCCAAGAAGGCACCGGACCTCTCGAAAGCCTCGGTGTGGAAGTCCGACCTGTGGCGCCACGCCGACTACGAGCCGACCCGCGAAGGTGCAGTGAAGCGGCTGGCCAAGATGCTGAAGGGGTTGATCGAGAAGGCCGAGGCTGAGGGCTTCAAGCTCGCGCCCTTCATCGGCATCGCCTGTCCCGGCGTGATCGATGCGGACGGATCGATCGAGAAGGGCGCCCAGAACCTGCCGGGCAATTGGGAGAGCAGCAAGTTCAATCTGCCGAGCAGCCTGATCGAGGCGATTCCTATGATCGGCGGCCACGACACCGCGCTGCTGATGCACAATGACGGAGTGGTGCAGGGCCTGTCGGAGGTGCCGTTCATGCAGGGAATGGAGCACTGGGGCGTGCTCACCATCGGCACCGGGCTAGGCAACGCCCGCTTCACCAACCGTCACAAGGAGAACGGCAAGAAGGATAAGGACAAAGCGGACGACAAATCCGACGACAAGAAAGCCAAGAAGAAGAGCAAGGATTAGCTGCTCGGTATCGATATGCGCCCGTCCCCCTCTCATATTGTTGCGATGCAGCATAGAAGCGCGTGAAGGGTTGCTGCCGACAATCGTGGATTGCGCCAGGGCCTCAGTCGGCGCTTGTTGAAAAATATCTTGCAATCAATAGGATAGGGATAGTGCGCGGCCGCCGCCGGTAACCTTTACCGGTTAGGTTAAAGATCGCTTTTTAGACGTTAAGGATGAGTTTGCATTGCAGCGATCCGGCCTATGCCGCAAGGCTGCCTTGTCGCTCAGGCCAGCCGGATTGACCCCCGTCTCTTTCGGTTGGTTTCCCCAAGATGAAGCGACACGGGACCGCCATTGTGTGTCAGCGTATGGCGGTCCCACATTTTTTCCGCATCTCCCCTCCCAAGTCCCTTCTCCCAGCTCCCTTCGCTTTCGCGCCGCTTCGCTGTTCGGTTGCGATCCTTCGCAGGAACTGCCGGGGTGACGGATTGGCCTATTTACAAACCGTCTAGACGGTTTTTATATGACGCAACCCAATTCGGGGTGGGACGTGCGCGGCGTCAAGCCGCCAACTGGAGACTGAGGACATGAAGATCAAAGCCGCCGGATATGGGCTGACGGCGCTGCTTGCGACGCTGCCCTGCGCAGGCGCAAATGCCGCCGATCTGCCGGCCAACACGTACAAGGCGCCGGCCTACATGCAGCCCGCGCCGGCCCCGTTTTCCTGGACGGGATTCTACGTCGGCGCCAATGTCGGCGGCGGCTTCACTGGCGCCAACGCGTACAGCAATTTCGGCGGAGGGGCCGGCGGTAAGCTCTCCGGCGCGATCGGCGGGCTGCAGGCCGGCTACAATTACCAGCTGTCGCCGATGTTCGTGGTCGGTATCGAGAACGACCTTGCGTTCGGCAATCTGTCTCACAAGGCCGATCTGGTGAGCCCGGAGATCAGTGTGCCCTGGCTGAGCACCGGCCGCGCCCGCGCCGGCATCGCGGTGCTCGATTCGCGGCTGCTACTTTACAGCACCGCCGGCCTTGCCGCCGGCGAATTGAAGGACGGTCCTGTCCATAAGATGAAGATGGGCTGGGTCGCCGGCGGCGGCGCCGAATGGGCGTTCGCGCCGAAATGGTCGGCCAGGCTCGAATATCTCTACATCGACCTCAAGCACGACAATCTGCCGGACTGGAACGCGGCCAAGATCCACACCGTCAGCGTCGGCGTGAACTACCATTTCGATCTCTTCCGCTGAGATAACGCGCTCCGGGGCCGCCACGTCCAACGTTTGGCCCCCGTGCGGCGGCTCGCTTGTCCGGTCGAACCCGCCGCACGCGCGGTCCGCCTGCCCCGGCGGACCGCGTCGGCGGCTTGTCCGCATCTGCCAGCGTGCGGGCAAATTTTCGCCCTCGCTGCCTTGTCACCCCCGCCATCGTGCCCTAGAACACGGCCCAACCACGGGGGCCATGCCCCTGATTTGCGCCCGGAGAGGTGGCAGAGTGGTTGAATGCACCGCACTCGAAATGCGGCATAGGTGCAAGCCTATCGGGGGTTCGAATCCCTCCCTCTCCGCCATTTGCCGCCGATTGTACGCTACAGCCCGAAATATCTTGAAGATCAGCGACGGCATTCCGGTCGTTGGGATTGGGCCGTAAGGCCCCAAAAGCAGTCGATCATGGCGCTAGGGCAGCGACCGGAACCCCCAAGATGCGCAGCGTTCGACGATCTAGCCAAGCGGTCAGACCATCAAGCGTTTGCAGGCCATACTCCACCGCGCCGAAACCGACGACCACCTGACGCCGTTCGCGGCTTGGGTGAAGCTGGCGCAAGGTCAATACGGTCTTGCCGTCGGTTTGCTCATCGAAGGTAACCGTCATGTAGAAGCGCTCAGGGTCGTTGAGGTCCGGGGTACCATAGTCCACCACGATCAGTTCGTTGGGCACGATCTTCAAGAAGCGCATGAGGTTGGGAAAGCGCTGCTCTTGGCCCTCGAATACGCCCACCATGTCGAAGCGCCATTGCCCTCCCTCGCGGATATCGGCCTCGTGGTTCTCGATGCTGAGGCCAGCCGGGCCGTACCATTGCGCCAGCGCTTCCGGATCCATCCAAGCGGCGAAAACCTTATGTCGCGGGTGCTTCAGCACCTTGACGACCACGATCTCACGGTCGAGCGACCAGGTCTCAAATAGTTTTTCCATCGTCGTTCTCTTCCGTCCCGTCCAAATAGGCTTCCAACCGGTCGAGCCGCGCGGCCCAGCGTCGACGCTCCGCTTCCATCCAATTGGCCGCCTCCTCGAAGCGCGCTCGTTCCAGTCGGCACCAGCGACTGCGTCCGCGCTTCTCGCTGGCGATCAATCCGCAATCTTCCAGCACCTTGAGATGCTGAGCGAAGGAGGGCAGCGCCATATCGAAGGGCTCCGCGAGGGCGCTGACCGGCAACTCTCCCTCGGCCAGACGCGACACCACCGCCCGGCGTGTCGGGTCACTGAGAGCATGGAAGGCAAGGTCGAGTGGGGCCGAATGATAAGGCATGCGCGACGGTAAGGCGGATCGTCCACATGCGTCAACAATAATAAGGCACTTGCCTTTGTATCTCATTTCATTAATAAGGTATGTGCCTTACTATTAGGAGAGGCCAATGGCAGTACGTGTCGACCTTCTTATCTCGCTCGACGGTTTCGCAACGACGACCGACCAGACACCCGAAAACCCGTTCGGCCCCGATTGGACGCGCCTTGTTGCAGCATATGTGGCCACAAGGACGTTTCGAGAGCGCGTGCTCAAAGACACCAGCGGCAAAGGCACCACCGGCCTCGACGATGAGTATGCGAAAGATTATTTCACCAACATTGGCGCCGAGATCATGGGGGCCGGCAAGTTCGGCCTGCACAACTTTCCCGATGATCCGGACTGGAAGGGCTGGTGGGGCGACGAGCCGCCATTTCACTGCCCGGTCTTCGTCCTGACGCACACGCCGCGGCCTTCCATCGAGATGGCCGGAGGCACCACGTTCCACTTCCTCGCGGCCGATCCGGTTGATGCGCTGCAGCGCGCCGAGAGAGCCGCAAACGGCAAGGATGTTCGGATAGGCGGCGGACCCACCATGGTCCGCGCCTATCTCAAGGCTGGACTTGTGGACCGCATCCATGTCGCCATTGCTCCAATTCTGCTGGGGCGGGGCATACGCCTCTGGGACGAGTTGCGCGGATTGGAGGCCGGCTACACCACCAAGACCGAAACGGCCGAGAGCGGGACCGTCCACCTCACGTTCCAGCGCTAGCCATCGGCCATCGACTTACGGCGGTCATCGGCTATCCAAACTTGGCCCTTGGCTGCCTTCTTCTTTCTACCCTCGAACGAGCTCCAACTCTTCCTGGTTTCATAACCGTACGCAGACCGACCGTTTCCCACCGATATTCATCGGTCACCCGTGGTTCAATTTAAGAGGGCTATGGCGTAAACGTAGTTCTCCGTTTCGTCGTTCTCGGTCCGCCATACAACGCAATCCGATGGTATCCGGCCGTTGTTGTTAGTCCGCTGTGGCCCCCCACCGCTCGGAAGCGATCATTGACTCCGTATTCTTCGATGCTCCGCTCTGCCTCTGAATCCCGCTGGAGCTATTGCCAGGCGAACATCGCCGGTATCGTCGAGCTTGGCTCATGGCGCGGCCGCGGCTCTCCCGGTCTCAGGCCCCATTTTCATGACGAGACCCAGATCGTGATGGTTCTGTCGGGATCCCGGGTGTTTCTTATCGACGGCACGACGGTGACGGTGGCGGCGGGACAGGCCGCCTGTATTCCGGCGGGGATGCTGCACGTCCCGCTCGCGACCACGGAAGACGAAACGATTTGCCTTAACGCCTACATTCCAGCGGGCGGTTCCGCGCAATCTTTGGAGGTCTTCGACATCCAGTATGGCCGGTCGAGCGCAGGCCGGACCTCCGGAGACGAATTCCTGCGGGTCCGGGATAAAATCGCATCCCACGTGGCCCTTCGTCCAACCGTGAAAGCTGACCAAGAGAAGCTCCGCGCGACTTTGACGAACAGCTTCGGGCGGATCGGAGAAATCGCCGCAAGTCTCGGCCAAAGCCGTGAAGGATTCAGCCGGCTGGTGACGCGCGAACTTGGCATCGCCCCCCATGCTTTCAGAGTCCTCACGCGGTTGAACATGGCGCGACGCTTGTTGCGAGAAGGCCAGCCGATAGCTGCCGCGGCAGCCGACACCGGCTTCGCTGATCAAAGCCATCTGACGCGATTGTTTCGTCGAACATTCGGAACCACACCGGGTCTCTACTGGCACGGCTGAATCCGGTCACAAACGTTCCAGACTCGCCGACTCGCGAACGGATACCCCTCTCGTGATCGGAGAGAGCGAGCATGCACTTCACTACGGGCGCGGCTTTAATGGTGGCCGGCGTGGCCGGCGGCCTCATCAATGCGCTGGCCGGCGGCGCGACGCTCATTACATTTCCGGCGATGTTGGCGGCAGGATTGCCAGCCGTTGCCGCTAATGCGTCCAACGCGGTTGCAATTTCACCTGGTCATTTGATCGCGGCCCTCGCCGATCGCGCGAAGCTGCCGGTCTTGACGAGTCGCGCGGTGTCGTTTGTCGCTGTCGCCGTCCTGGGAGGAGCGACCGGGGCGATCGTCTTGTCGCTCCTGCCCGAGCGCCTCTTCACCTTGCCGGTCCCAGCCCTGATCGCGTTGTCAACGCTGCTCTTTGCCTTCGCGCCGCAAATCCAGGCGTCGACCGTCCGTCACTACAGCACCGGCAGTTCGGTGCCGGGTGGTCTCAGCGCGGCGTTCATCGGGACAGCTTGCATCTACGGGGGATTCTTCGGCGCCGGTCTGGGCGTCATCCTGACGGCCGTCTTGTCGATCACCGAACCGAACGACATCCGTGCGATAAAGGCCCTGAAGAATCTGCTCGCAACCTGTGTGGCATTCGCCGCGACCGTCATCTTCATCGTCCAGGGAGCCGTGCGGTGGCCGGAGACAACTGTTATGCTTTTTGGAGCGATGATTGGCGGATATGGCGGCGGTTACCTGATTCGCGTTCTTCCGGCGAACTACGTGAGACGATTCGTAATCGTCGCGGGGGCGGCAATGACCGTGATTTATGCAAGACGATACTGGCTGTAGCCGTGCATTAGGTAGCAATGGCGCAGATATCGTTCTCATCCTCATCTCGCACGACCCGCCATAAAAGCGAGAAGTGTAACCCATGTGTTCGGTACGCAATTTCACCTATCTCTCGGGTCGCTCAACGACGCCGTCGCCGGCAGCTTTGAGAGCGTGTCCGGCCCGCGCTCGCGAGGGCGTGGTGGAATTCGCCGGCCGCCAATGGTGATCGCGATTCCGAGTTTCCAGACCGATTTTGCGAGTAACTTAAGCGCCAGATAGGCGCCGCTAAAGATGGGCCAATAGGTCGCCTGCTTCAATCCATCTCCGACATACGCCAGATCGCGGGGGCCGGACCAGCCGGGATCGGGTGGAATCGTGCACAGAGTTGCTTCCGTGAGGGTGTTGAGATCCAGGCTGCAGATATCGTACCCACGCAGGAAGTATAAAGTCTGCGGACTGCGGTAACAGAGGCCAGAAATGGGGCCGTTGCCAAGATAGATCCGCTGCACGTTGCCCGTCACCGTGTTCGGGAGCGCTCCATCGACCCTGTAGATGCCCGCTTTTACAACTATTCCATTTTTGCCACCCAAGTCACCGGTCGACAAATAGAGTGTGTCGCCGTCGCCGAATGTGAAGTCGCCGCTCATATAGGCGGGTATCTCCTGACTGGGCTTGCATGGGTTGGGAATGGTCAGTTGCGAAGGATAGATCGTGACGTAAGGAACCGCAGAACCATTTTCGAGGAAAGAGATTTGAAAGATCTGCTCTCCTATCTGTTGAGCGCCCTGGCTCGTATCATAGGAGCTGAAGTAGACGCGCTCCTGCCCGAAGCCGATCATTCGCACCCTGACTTTGGAAAGATACACCTGGTAGGCCAGCGGTTCGACGTAGATGAGTACGTCGGTTTTCGGGCCCTGGGTCTTGTGGATCTCAGCATCGCTTGGGCCGCAGACCAGCTCGAATTCTTTGTCGGCAGTGAATGCCAGGCTCTGCACGTTTCCGCTGCCGGTATGAACTGGATATGGCGGCAGAGTTGGATTATCTGCGTCGATCTGCCATACGACATCGCTCCAATCGCAAACCGCAAATTTTGCCAAGTCCGAACCCTCCTGATCCTTTTGAGAAATAAAGTTCGGAACTGCCGAAGAGTCGTTGACCTGGATCAGGCAACGTCGTTGACCAATCCGTCCTGCGCGTAGCGGCGCCCAGGCAGGCGACGACTATCCCCCGTGGCCGCCGACTTCCGGTCGATTTCCGCCGCGCACCAACCATCGCGGCAAATGCAGAATCCGGCATGAAGTCTCCATGCCGGCACTTAGAGGATTATGGCGTAGACACACTGCTCATCCTCATCGTTCGTGGTCCGCCATGCTTGGCCGCGTCATGGCCGTTCGGACAGGCTGACGCGCCTCACGCCCGCCGCCCGACCATCAGCAGGATGCCGCCGAACTGCGGCAGCAGCGCCAGCAGCACCAGGCGCAGCATGGCGAAATCATCCGCCGCCGGCTTCACCAGGCCATGGGAGACCCAGGCGACCAGCTTGATCGCGGCCTCGGTCTGCGGATCGGCGGTCTGCGTCACCGACTGCAGCGCGGCGTCCAGCGTGCGCCGGCGCTCGGCCACCTCGGCTTCGCGCTCCCTGCAGAACTTGCCGACGCCGCTCTTGCATTCGCGGTCGCGCGCGATGGTGGCGTCGGCGAGCTGCGCCTGCGCGGCCTCGATCGCCGGCGTCGTCCGCGAGGAGCGTGCGAACGCGACCTCGCTGATATTGGTGGAGGCGAAGCCGATTCCTGCGGTGACTGCGAACACGAAGGTCATCGACCACACCGTCCAACCCGCGAGCGCGGTGGCGCGGTGGCGCTCGTGCCAGAGTCTGGCGGCGCAGGTCGGCATCACCAGCGCGACCAGGTCGGCGGCGACGCCGATCGCCAGAAACATCCAGCCCGCGACATGGCTCGAGCCGAGCGACTGCGCGAACCAGCCGTTCATGGCCATGCCGACGAGAGCGAGCGCGAACGCGGCCGCCTGCAGCAGATAGGGCGCAAGGTTGCGCCGCGCAGCTGCGCTGGCCGGTGCTGCGGCTGGCGTCGTCGCAGGCGAAGCCGAGGCGGCGATTGGCCCGGCCCCTGCCCATGCGCTTGCGGTTTCTTCGATCCGCGCGCGGTCGGCGATCGACGGCCGCTTCGCCTCCGCCTCGACCAGCTCCAGGAAATCCGGCGCGATCAGCGAGTCCGCGGCGTAGAGATCGTCGTCCGCATCACTGGCGGCCTTCAGCCTGGCCTGGGCCTTGTTCGCTTCGGTCTTGCTGGTCTGGGTCTTGTTGGTTGAAGTCTTGGCTCGCTTGCGCGGCTTGGTCGCGGGCGAGCGCTTGGCGCGGGTCGCCGGCTTCTTGGGCTGGTGCCAGGGAATGATTGACGCAACTGACTCGTCGGCCATCGGAGCCGCTCCATTCGGTCGCGATGCGGCGGCGCGCGGGCGTGCAGGCAAGCACGCTGTCGCGCCGGCATCAGGTTGATATGAGACCGGGAGCTAGGCCTTGGGCCCGTCCAGGGCGGGCCTCTTGATCGATTTACGGCTTGGCCGGCATCGCGCGAAAAAATTGGCGTAGCGATCGCGCGCCATGGCCGCTGATGATGCGGGCGGGCTCGCGGAATGCGAACGCGACGTAATGAGGTCGGCGTCCGAAAAAGGTTCTGCTCCGCGCGGGGCCGGGCCGGTCAGCCGAACGCCCAACACCCACTCTTAACGAATGGTTAACACGGATTCGCCGGTGGCGAAACGGCGCGGCGTGGTTGTCGGCGCGGTCAGCGACACTAGGCGGCAAAGGTGCGGCTTTGGGGACACAGGGTTGATCGCTGCGCTGGCGCGCGACTCTTTTCCCCCAGGTATTCAAGAATATCAGAATCGATTCGCTCGGGTGGCGTTCTGGAGCGCTACCCGCATGATAATATTCCTGGATGCCATGCCCTTGCGGTTCAGATCTGGATTTTGAGCGGTGTTGCGGTCCGTTCTTGAGCGGGGATGAGAACCCCCCGACGGCCGAAGCGTTGATGCGCTCGCGCTACACTGCCTACGCGAGAGGCAACATCGACTACATCGCGCAAACGCTCGCGCCGGAGAAACGCGGAACATTGGACGCCGAAGCCGCCACGGCGTGGGCTACGCAGGCCAAATGGCTCGGCCTGAAAATCCTGTTTGTTGAAGGCGGCCAGCAGGCAGATGCGACGGGCGTAGTGTCCTTCATTGCGACTTACCAACAGGGCGGTCAAACCATTGCGCATCACGAAGTCTCGCAGTTTGGTCGGCGAGACGGCGACACGTGGCGATTCGTCGAGGGCAATGCGAGCGCGCGCGTCATTGACGGGCGGCGGGAAGGCACGATGCGGAGCGCGGCAAAAGTCGGCCGCAACGGTCCCTGCCCGTGCGGGAGCGGCAAGAAATACAAAAAATGCTGCGGAGCTTAGGTCGGCGCATTCGGGTGCGCGCGCGTCTGCAGCATCTCCTGAGGGCACCGGACGCGATATCGAGACTCGTTCACGAGTCGCGGTCCATCGTTCGTGCGTGAGGCCGAGTGCCTGTCAGGCAGATCGCGTTCATGTTGAAACGAATGACCGCTGCGGAACGACCACAACCACGCCGGCTCTCTTCAGTTCTGAGTCAAAATTTCTATTTCGCTTTTTCGGAAATCGTGTTATCTCTTCGCTATCCCGCCTCGCTGCGAGGGGCGTATCGCGGTCGTCACGAACGTGAGGCGGGGAGCGGTGGCCGCGACGGTGTTGCCCGACGAGCAGCATCGGTCGGTGCGCGCGTGAGGCTTTCGGCGGGCAGGTACCAAGCCCGTCGTTTCCAGGCCTTGTGTGATGCGTCTTCGCGGACGGCCAAGCCGTGTGGTCCTGACACCCCGACGCTGGTGTCTTCGCGCTGATGCGACAGCATCATGCGCAACGTGGTGGCCAGAAAGCCCGGCGCACCAGGGAGAGCACGGAGCAACCGTAAATCCATCGCGCAGGGAAGGCCGGGTCGTTCCGGCTGAACCTGTGGTTCCTACCCCGTGCATTTCTCACCGCACGGGGGCCACGGGCCTCAGCCGAGGCCCGGCCTTCCCTGCGCCCTCGCATTCTCCAGAGGGCGAGCCAAGCCCAAGCCTCGGGTGCCACGCGGCCCGCGAGAACGCCTGCGGCTACCCGTTGTTTGACATCGCCGTCGCGCGCGCTGACCCCACGCAAACGGAGGTGAGGTTGCGGTCGCGGCGCTTCAACTCATTGTCAGGGCAAGTGATCCTGCGGGCCGAAACCCGGCGGGTATCCAAAATCTTAACCTTTTCGAGCTTCGATGGGGGGTGCAAAGGACCCTGATATGGCAGTCGGAATTCAGCAACATTTCCTTCCCCGGTCGGCCAAAGCCGTCGCGTTCGACAGGACGGCACCGCTGAAGGGGAGCGCGGTGCGGATGAGCCCCGCGCTGCGCTATTCCTCGCCGCGGCCTTGGCTGCTGGCGGCCTCGATCAGCGGCGCCATGTGGGCCGGCATCATCTGGGCGGTCTGGCGCATCCTCTGATCGTCCAGTTTTCAGCGACTTAAGATAGGCTCCGGCTTCACGCTGCCAGCAGCCTTGCGCTCGCCGCGTGTGCGGCATCGGGCATTCGTATCAGCTTGGGGAAGGCGCGATCAGCGCATCGCGCGCGGCTTGATCGCGGCGCTCTGTCCGGTGCGATCCCATGCGGTATTGGCTTCGCGCGCGTAGTAATAGGCGCCCATGAAAATGATCGGCATCAGCGCGAACTGGATGAACAGCTCGACCTCGCCGATCGTCCTCAGCGTCACGAAGGCGATGAAGCCCAGGAAGAAGCAGCCCTCCGGCTGCGGATCGCGCAGCACCCAGCGCACGACGTTGAACACCACCGTGATGACGGTGGCGGCGGCCAGGAAGATTCCGGTGAGGCCCAGCTCGACGCCGATCTCCAGCCAGAGATCGTGAAAGTGGAAGCCGGACCGGGTGTAGATGTAGAAGAACGCCCAGAACTGTTCGGCCGCCCGGTTGCCCTCCACCCAGAACGCCTGCAGGCCGACCCCGCCGAGCGGATGGTTGGCGATCACGTCGGTCGCATAGGACCAGAGCAGGGTGCGCCCGGTCAGGCTGGTGTCCTTGCCGATCGACAGCAGCAGCACCTCGAACAGATTGTCGACCGAGAGAAACGCGATGCCGAGCCCGGCCAGCACCACGACGGCCGCGATCAGGATGGTCGAGATCCGCGCATTCGCGGACATCTGCCGCAGCAGGAACGGGATGAAGGATGCGAACAGCGCCACGCCGGCGCCAAGCAACGCGCCTTCCGACCCCGCTGCGATCAGCAGCGACGGGGCGCCGAACAGCGCGCCGAGCGCAACGAACCGCGTGATTTTCGGCTGCTTGCTGTCGAGCATCACCCAGCAGCTCGCCAGCATCGCCAGCGCGACCGCGAGGCCAAAGCTGTTCTTGGCGCCGAAGATGCCGGTCTCGTATTGGCTCGCCACCACCGAGGCCAGGAAGGCGTACATCAGGTTGGCGATGTAGCGGTAGGCCGGCAGGCTCTGCGCAAACAGGATCGCGATGTAGATCGTGATCGCGATCTGCGCGGCGGCACGGGCCGACAGCGCCGGCTGATCCGACCACACCATCGACAGCGCGCCGAACAGCGGCAGCATCCAGGGCAGGAAATTCCAGAAGATCACCCGCTGGGCCTGCAGCGGATAGAGCCCGCTGTAGAGCAGGGCGGAGCCGAGCATGATGACGGCCGGAATGGTCGGGACGGCCTGGATGAAGGCCAGCGACACCGCGCAACAAAGCCAGGCCGCCCAGGCGATATGGCGTTGCCAGTTCGCGCTGCGCAGCACATCGTTTCTCGCCGGATTCCTCGCCAGCAGGCTCATCCTGATCCAATCACATGCACCGCGCGTCCCGCGCGGCGGTTCAAAGCAGGCGATATAGCAGGCGGAGGCCTGCGCGCCTATATTCATCGTGCCGGGTAGGCCGCCCCTCCCGACAGGCCGGGTTAGTTACACCATGCCGAGCAGCCTGCGGCTGCGCAGCACCACCTGCTCCAAGAGGCGGCTCACCAGAAAACTGCAGGTGCTCCAGCGGATCAGGAACGGGGCCAGAAACGCGCCGACGTCGCGCGCCTTCACCGCGTCGATGACGTTGAGCCACTGCACCCGCGCATCGATCGATTCATAGTGCTGGCGGATCAGCCGGCGCTCGTCCGCCGTCAGTGTGGTCAGGCGCAGCAGGCTCTTGTCGCTGTCGCGCAGCCGCTCGAGGTCGCGCTTGGTGTGGTTGCCGCTCAGGGAGCCCGCGCGGACGACGGAGACATAAGTGGCGGACGGGATCACCCGGAACACAGCGCCGGCCGCGAGCGCGCGCGCGTAGAGCGCGAAATCCTCGCCGAGGCGCAGCTCCTCGTCGTAACGCAGGCCGTGCTGGACCAGGAACGCCCGCCGCAGCATCGGTTTGAGAAAGCCGTATTCCTTGCGCAGCCGCCCGGCCTGGCTGATGTTGCCGGCGACAAAGGTCGCGAGGTCGAGCGTGACGGTTTGATCGAGGCCGAGCAGCGGACTGCCGTTCGCTGTCTCAGCGCCTTCCCTGACCTGCAGCAGGTCGTCCGCGACGAGGTCCGCCCCGTCGGAGACCGATAACAGGCCGCGGAGGCGGTCCGGCGCGAAGTAGTCGTCACCGTCCAGGATGGTGACCCAGGGCGCATCGGACAAGGCCAGCGCGCGATTGCGCGCCGCGGCAGGGCCGCCATTGCGCTCCATCCGTTCCAGATGCAGCCGGGCCCCGAACTCGTCGATCAGAGCTGCGACAACCGCTGCCGTGTCGTCGGTCGAGCGGTCGTCGACCACGATCACGCGATTCGCCTCCGGCGCTGCGAGCGCGGAGCGCACCGCTCGCGCGATCGTGCCGGCGTTGTTCCAGACGGCGATGATGACGTCGACTGAGGCCGGCAATATCCGCTCCGATCGCTCCGCGGTCATTCACTTGCTCCTGACCGCTCCGTCGGCAGGGGACGCGTATAGGCTCGCACCCAGTCGATCGAATAGAGGGCCGGAAACTTGGTCCACGCATTCGGGGCCCCGGGCCAGCCGCCGCCGACCGCCAGGTTGATCAGCATGTACATCGGCTGGTGCAGGTCCTGCGGCGTCGACGCGCTCGCGACTTCTATATCGTCGAAGAACCAGTTGATCGTGTCCTTGGTCCACTCGACCGAATAGGTGTGAAAGTCGGCCGAGGCATCGGGAATATCGATCGGCTTGGTTTCGAACGAATGCTTGCCGCCGGCATTGCTGTGCCAGGACATGTAGACCTTGCTCGGATTGTCACCGAGGATTTCCAGCACGTCGAGTTCGGGCGGCCAGGCGCCGTTCGCGGGCAGGAGCCAGAAGGCCGGCCACAATCCCTTGCCGCGCGGCACCTTAGCTCGGATTTCGAACACCCCATATTGCTGCGAGAAGGATGCCTTCGTGGTCAAAAGTCCCGATGCGTAGGAACGCCCCCAGGCGACGCTGCGCACCTTCTCGTCCAGCGGCTCGGCGACGATGTCGAGTTTGCCGCTTCCTGTCCGGAACGGATTGAGGTTCAGGCTGGTCGATCCGGTCCCGGCGAATTTGGGATCGACATAGACTTCGAGCTCGCCATTGTTCACCAGGGTTCTGCTGTGGACCGAGGTCGGGCCGCCATAGCCGAAATTGGTCCGCCACCGTCCGGGCGACGAGGCACCGTCCTCCAGGTCGAGGCTCAGCTGGTCGAACTCGTCGGCGAAGCTGGGCACGAGACCGCTGCGATCCAACTCGATCTGAACCGAGCCAAGAACGTCCTTGTCCGCACCGACGACCGTCAACTCCTGGCCGCCACCGAGATCGATCACAATATCCGGTCCGGCAGTGGTAGCACGAGCTCGCAACTGATCGAGGCTCAGCGCGGTGAAGCCGACCAGCCTGATCTTCTGCCCGGCAGCTGGGTGGAATTCCTCGATCCGCTTGCTGCCTTGGCCCTTGCCGATGACGAACACGTGTCCGCGTTCGGCGCTGGTCAATACCTCGGCGCTGGCACCTGGTCGCTCATCGACATGCGCGGTTGCGCCGGACATGATCCCGGCGATCGCAACGACAAACAGCCAGGCGCGCGGCCGCAGCGGCATCCTCGCGCGGTTGGCGGAGCGGGGCGTTGCTGGTCGAGTATTGCGTTTCATGATGCCGTCCGCCGCAGACCTGCGTCTGCCTGTTGCGTTGCCGTCGCCTTGATTGCAGCAACAATGCCGGCATACGCCTGCTCGGCCGAAAAATGCTGCTTTACCGTCTTCAGCCCGTCCGCTCCCAGGCGCTTGCGCCGCTCCGCGTCGCCGAGGAGAGCGATCACCGCAGAGGCAAAACCGGGCGCGGTGTCTTCGACGAAAACGCAGCCGCTCACGATGTCGCTGACGCCCTGCAGCGTGGTCGATGTCACCACCATGGCCTTGCCCTTTGACAAGCCCTCGATCAGCTTGATCTTGAGGCCGGATCCGGCGCGGAGCGGCGAAATCACGACCGATGCTTCAGCATAGAGGCTTTCGAGATCGTCCACGACGCCCAAGAGCCTGGTTGCGACGGGCGTGCCGGAGACCGCGTTGCAGACGCTCCCCGCTATCAGGAGTGATGCGTTCGGCCGTTCGCGGCGAATCCGCGGCCAGCAGGTCTCGATGAACCAGTTGATCCCGTCGCTGTTCGGCGCGGTCGAGCTGCCGACGAACAGCAGGATGTCAGCTGCGCCCGGCTGCGGTTCGCTAACGGGATCGGCGGCAATCGGCGCGAGGACGATCTCATGACGAGGCAACTCCCGCTGCAGCATCGCAGCCTCGTCGCGCTGAATCGCAACCACGATTTCAGCAGCGGCAAGCATGCGGAGTTCCTGGTCGAGGGAGAGCGAGGCGACGGTATCAGCGGCATTCAAGCGTGCAAATTGCGAGGTCCGACTCGAAAACAGATCGTGCATGATGACGACGCGCCGCGCATCGGGGCGCAGCGCATAGGGGAAGGCGTCGGTGAGGAAGCAGTAGTCCGCGATCTGGACGTCCGAGATCGAGGGCGCCTCGCGCGCGACAAAGATCTGATCTTGCCGTGTCATCGGCTGGGCTATCGCGTAAGCCGCCGGCCGCGTGAGAGGGCGCGAAAGCATGCCGCTGCGAAGAAGCAGGCGGTCGAAGACCGCCACAGACGCCTTGATCGCCAGCCGCGGGTCGCGCGCGATCACATAACGTCCCAGACGAAACGTCCCTCGGACCTTGATGGTCTTGAAGACGTCCATGTCGGCGGAGAATTTGAGAAACGGCCATCGCCCCATCATCACCGGCGAGGGGACCCGCAAATGAACGTCGTATCCCTTCGCTGCAAGGAAGCCGGCGATCTCGAGCAGGTAGCGCGAGCTTCCGTTGTTGCGTGCCGTGATGCGCTGCCGGCTCAAGATGCAGATCTGCTGTCGCCGCGGTTTTTCGATCGGCTTCGATCGAGGGATACGCCGAACCAAGGCATCCTTCAGCGGAATCCTGAGCAGCGCCGCGGCAGCGGGATTGCGGACCGCAATCCGGACCGCTTCGTCCAGCTTTCGACCCTTGAGGGCCCGCACCAATTCGTCGAAGGCGATGGCGCGCTCCACTGAACGCGCGCGTGCCTCGAACAGCGGCTGCAATTCCGCGGACGGCCACCGCCTGGCCCAGTCCTGCTCGACCTCACGTATCCGCATCAGCGCAAGTGTATTCAAGCGATGGGACAGGGAGGCGCCGTGGCGTCGATAGAAGTAGCCGAGTTGCGGCACGATCCAGAACCGCGCGCCAGCCAGCAACAGCCGGATCACCAGATTGTAGTCCTCGGCGATGATCAGCCGCTCGTCATAGCGAATGGCGTGCTTGGCCAGGAGCGAGGCACGAATGATCGGCTTGAGATAGCCGAAGGCGGGTCCGCCGCCATAAAGATTGTTGGCCGCGAGATAGTCGCGGGTGGAGAGCTGACGAGGCTCCGTCGCCCACGCTCCGTTCAGGAGCGTTTGCGGCGTCGCCCGGCGTTCGCTGTCGAACAGCAGCAGGTCATCGGCGATCATGTCGGCGCCGGTGGTGTCGCAGGCCCGAAGCAGCGACCGTAGACGATCAGGATGCATCAAATCGTCGCTGTCCATGATCGCAATCCAGCGGCCCCGGGCAACATCGATGGCACGATTGCGCGCGGCAGCGGCTCCGCTGTTGGTCTTGGATTCAACAAGCCTTATCCGGGGATCGTCGGCCATCAGGCGCCTGACGATGGAAACGCTGGCGTCGGAGGACGCGTCGTCGGAGACGATCACTTCAATGTCGTCTAGAGTTTGCCCGCATGCCGATCGGATCGCATCGGCCAGGAACGCCGCGCCGTTGTAGTTCGCGACGATGACGCTGACCTCGACGTCAGCGCCGGAACGTTCCTGTGCAGTCGCGGTCATGGCTTGTCCGCCGCTCCCAAAGCTGCGGGATAGGTGCTGCGCCCGCCCTGCCGTTGTCGTACGCGTGAAGCTTGGCGCAGGACCTCGACGATGAACCCAAACGAGAAGCCGAGATGCATCAGCATCGCTGCAAAGCCCGCCGCGCCTGCGCAGAGATTGCGTTGCCGGAGTCCTTCGATCGCGCCGAGGCTCAGGCTTGCTGCCGCCCACAACAGCGCGGGAACGGCAAAGACCGGTGAAACCGGCGCCAACAGCGACAGGCACACGGCCGGTCCCACCATGACCGGGATCAGCTGACGCAGCTTGGGCCGGCTCCGATGCTTCAGGATGTTCATCGCGCGCCCGCGCCCGAAATTGCGGTACTGCCGGAACAGCGACACCGGGCCTTTCCGTGGGTAATAGGTGATGTCGGCGCCGGCACACAGATAGATGCGAGCTCCGGCTGCACTCAGGCGAGCGTCGAGCTCGGCATCCTCGTTGTGCGAGAATGCCTCGTCATATCCGCCGACGGCGCGAAACGCCTTGACCTCCATCAGCGCATGATGGCCGTGATCGACAAATCGCCCTTCGGCTGCCTTGCGATGCGCCGATCCGCCGTTGCCGAGCCGGGAGTTCTGCGCGGCGGCGGCGGCCGTTTGAAAGCAGGTCGTGCCCGCGGCGATCATGCTGACGACGACCGATTGCGCCCCGGTCTCGGCCTGCGCCCGCAACAGACTGGTGCAATAGCCTGCCGGATAACCGGCATGTGCATCGACACGAACCAGATACGGCGCGAGGTCGCCATATTGTTCGACGGCCCGGTTGACGCCGCTGCTTTGAATTCGGCGTTCGTTGTGAACGATCGCGATGCGATCGTCACGTTGCGCGCACGCCGTCACGATCCCCAAGGTGCTGTCCGTGCTGCCGCCATCGGCAATGACGATCCTGCGCACGGTCTCCGGCGGCTCGGCCATGAAGGTCGCGAGCGTGTTCTCGATGTAGCGCTCCTCGTTGAGGCAAGGGATCACGACAATTGCTGCAGACGGCGCGTTGTGATCGGCTGAGGCTACGTTCGACATGAGGTTAAACTCCTGCCCGAGCGAGACTTCCGAGCGTCTCGAACGATTTGAGAAGTTCGCCGCAGCTCTGTCGGGTCGCCGCCAAATCGGGACTTGGGACGTTGCGCAGCGCCGCCGTCAGCTCCTCATAGCGCGCATCCGTCAAGTCTCGGATGAACTCGGACAGAGATGCCGTGGGATCACCGTCGAGGACGGCGCCGATGCCCCTCTGCTGCAGCCAGCGCGCAGTTTCCACGCCCTGCAATGCGATCGGAATCGCCCCGAAGAACGAACTCTCATAGATCCGGTTCGGCAGCAGCCAAGACGAGTTCAGCCCTTCTTCGAAGAAGTCGATCGCCCAGCTGAAGTGCACGTCGCCATAGAGCTTGGGCAGATCTTCGAAGCGATAGGATCCCAAGAAGCTGAGGTGGGGGCACGCGGCGACCTGCGCCTCGAAATCGGGAAACTCCTTCGGCGACGGCCGGCCGGCGATCCTGACCTCAAGCAGGCCGTTCATCGCCTGCGCAGCAGCACTGAGGATCTCAAGGCTTCGGCGGCAGCGGATCATGCCGAACCAGCCGATCTTCCAGGGCGGACCGCTCGGCCGCGACATCTGGCGATCCATCTCGCGATCGACGAGGAGAACCTTGTTTTCCAGAATCGTGATCGGCCGGTCGAAGCCTCTGGGAGCAAAATATTCGGACACGAAACGCGGAGAACTGGTCAGGATGTGGTCCACATCCCGCATCAGCCGCTTCTCCATCGCGCGCAACAGCCGGTTTGGCAGAGCCCTGCCGAGCAGCAGGCGATGAATATCGAGACACTCATAGATCAGCGGTGCGGATGGCGCATAACGCCGTCGAGCCTTTGCCGCCACGTACAGCATCTCGAGGTTTCGCGCGAGCACCACCTGGCTGCCGCGGACCAGTTGATCGAGCCGACCCAGGTTCAGGCCAGCCGCGGCCACCGAGCCGATCCTGGCCAGGAAGGCTCCGTCCCTGGTCTGACCAAGGTCGACAAACTCACATCCGCTGATCTCATGAGGCACAGCGGCCGTGCGTCGGAATCCGGCAAGCTGCACGTCCGCGCCGCCAGCCGTCAGCATCCTGACGCGGCGGTGAATGGCAGGATCCGAGAGGTCATGCACGAGGTAGGCGATCTTCAGCTTGGTCTCCTGTTCGATCTGATCTCGTGCGTCACGGAAGGATTCTCCATGGTTGCGCCGCGGCTTTTGCTCGGAGGATTAGACGATGTCGCGCCAGTCGGCATCGACAGGAAGCCGTTAAGGCTAACGTCGCGCAGGGCAAACGCGCGGATCGACTGTGTTCTCACGGCGTTTGCTGCAGGAAGAAGAAGTTGTTGACATATCGATCGCCTGATCCGGCCTGCTGCAATGTGACCGCCGTCTCGGCGCTGATCGGCGACAGCCGATCGCTCTCGAGCACAAAGGCGCGATAGCCGAGCTGGGAGAGGTGCTGGAAAACGCGCTGGATCGAGCCGGCGTTGTGGCGCTCCTCGATTTCGATCATCAGATTCGGTCGATCGCGTTCAAGAATCCCCTGCGCGCCGCGCAACACCGCTTCCTCATGTCCTTCGACGTCGATCTTGATCAATCCGACCCTCGCCAGGCCCATGCCGTCAAGCCGACGGGCTGTGACCGGGACCGACTGGAAGGCCGCGCCGGACAGGCTGTTGCTCGGTGCGAGCGTGCCCAAGGCCGCCTCGCCGCCGCCAGCCCCTTCCACCGGTACGCGCAGCTGTAGCGTCGCATCCTCGTCCGACAATGCAACGTTCTCAATCCTGACATTGGCAGGCAGCATGCGGGCAGCTTCCCGCGCGCTCACCGGATTAGCCTCGAAAGAGAGTACCTGAGCTGCGAATCGCGCAAAATGGCGCGAATAGAAGCCAAGGTGGACACCAACGTCGATCACGAGCAAATCTTGCGGTATTATTTTGTGGATGTATCTGATCTCGGGCTCACCAGCCTTCGTATGTAGGTATTGCTGATATTTCAGCCAGTGCCAGAAGCTCGGAGAAAAATCGTGAAGGAATTGAGACAGCATCTCTGCTCCAGTCGGCGCGCAACGCACACACAATGATGAATCAGTTTGAACTCAGGACCTCTTCATAAATCCGCTCCAGGCGATCGACCGTATTGTCCCAGGACATCTTGACCGCCGTTTGCCGCGCTTCTGCGCCGAGCCGCTCCCGCAGGGTGCGGTCGAGCAGCAGACGGCGCATCGCGCGGCAGAGGCCATCTACATCGCCCTGATCGACGAGCAGACCGTTTCTTTCGTTCTCGACCAATTCGGGAACGCCACCCGATCGTGCTCCAATCACGGGAATTCCGGCGGCGAAGGCTTCAAGGATCACCAGTCCGAACGTCTCCTGGAACATGGAGGGCAGCACAAACACGTCGGCTGCCGCATAATAGGAGGGGAGCGCCGTTGGAGAGATGACGCCAAGCATTGACGCGCGCCGGCGCGCCACGGCATTCGTCAGGATCGCGCGAACCTGTTGTTCCGTCGTTTCCTGCGGACCATCGCCGTCGATCCAAAGCTTGCTGCCGCCGGCAATTGCGAGGAATGCATTATCATGCTCCTCCGACAATTTCGAGAACGCCTGCGCAAGCTGAATCACGCCCTTTTCCGGCCGGACTGCGCCTGCAAACATGAACAGCACATCGGAATCCGTGAGGCCGAGTTCGTGCCGCACGCGTTTGCGCGCCTCCCGCCGCTCGTCGCATGACAGCGCGTCGGCGTCGACACCGCTCTGGTTCACGACGATATTTGAGGCTGGCGCCATTTCGCCCGCGCGCTCATGAGACAGTCGCAGGCGACCGGCAACGAAGGAGCTGACGGCAATCTGCGCGCCGGCACTGCCGAGATCCCGCCAATAGCCAGGGGCTGCCGCGGCCAGCGTCGCATCGGCCAGCCCATCGAGCGGGTTATTGTGAAAATGCATGACCTTCGGCTGCTTCCCCAAGAAGCGCGTTCTGCGGTATTCATGCAGGTGGACCAGGTCGAACCGGCCCAATCGAACGAACTTGGTCAGGCTGAGATGCTCGCGAAGGTCCTTCACCTTGCCGCCATAGCTGATCTTCGCCCATGAATAGGGGCGAAGGTGGCGGAGGTTCACGCCCTCCCAGGCCCCGCGCCACGCCGTGGGCGCTATCGACGCGATCGTCACATCGGCGCCGCGCTGGGCCTGAATCCGCGCGATTTCGAGGGCGACGCGTTCGGTTCCACCGGTCGCATCGATCATCGGCCGTTTGGGAACTCGACCGATGCCAAGGAAATGCAGGACTCTCACCGCGCTATCCCGAGCCGATCCGCAAGGCGCCGCCCTTCGTCACCTGCGACGGTCTATCTTCGCCCGCGCCGGCGAAACCCGGTAGCGTCCACTGGAAATGCTTCATCTACTGGTCTACTTTGTCGATCTCAATATCGATATTTACATCTGGACGGAACAATCGAGCGTCCATGATCCATACCAAGCTGCGCGGGGATGGATCGATAATTTTCGGTCTTGTTCGAGTGTCTGAATTTACTGTGTCTGAATTTACTATGAATCGACGATGATATGCGGCTTATATCTTCAAGCGTGTCTTCTGTACTATTTAGGACCGGAAGTCGAGCGCATCCTTGCGTCGATCGATTTCAGCGCAAAGTGGTAGGATCATAGTAGTGTCGCTCCGACGGATCGTCACCGGTACGGCGTTTGTGTCGTCGGCCAGCGTCATTCGCATCCTTGCCCAGTTCATCGCGCTTCCGATCCTGTCGCGGCTGCTGAGTTCGACGGACTATGGTCTGGTCGCGATCGCGTCACCGTTCATCGCCTTCGCGATGCTGATCACGGACGCCGGCCTCGGCATGTCGCTGGTTCGATCGACGCCGCTCGAAGACGATACGGCGTGGTCGACGAGCTTCTGGGTCATCTTCTCGCTCGGCGGAACTCTCGCGGCGATCCTGCTGCTGTTGTCGCCACTTGCGGCCTATGCGTTCGGCGAGCCGCGGCTGCATTTGATCGTGTTCATCCTCTCCTTCACCATCGCGGCGCAAGCCGCGGCTGTCATTCCCGGCGCCGCCCTGCAGCAGTCGCGCCGCTTTTCCGCGGTCGCGGTGATCGAGATCAGCTCGACCCTGCTCGGGATCGCCACGGCCGTGACCGCGGCGTTGCTGGGAGCCGGCGTATGGTCCCTTGTCGCCCAGCAGATCGTGTTTTTCGCGGTCCGGCTTGTCTTGACCTTTGCCTGGTCGCCCTTCCGTCCCCGCCTCGTGTTCAATGTTGCCGCGATCAGGCACCATCTGATCTTCGGCCGCGATATCCTGAGCACGAATCTCATCGCCCATGTGTCGGGATCGATCGACAATCTCGCCATCGGCGGCGTACTCGGCCCGACCGCGGTCGGCTACTACAACATGGCGATGCAGTTCATCCGGCTCCCGACCACGGTCATCACCGGTCCGCTGCAATTCGTGCTCTACTCGCATTTGGCGACCATCAAGGACAATCTGCCGGCGATCCGGCGGACCTTCCTGCTGATCACCCGTATCCTCGCCATTCTCGTCATTCCTTCGCTCGGCATGGTCGCAGCCGCTCATTATCCGGTCTTCAAGATCGTCTTGTCCGAGAAATGGTCTCAGTCCGGCACGCTCTTCATGATCCTGGCCGGGGCCGGCGCAGTGCAGGCCATGATGGCGCTGGGTGGCGACATCATGTTGGTGCTTGGCCGCTCCGATCTGCGTCTGCGTACGACGATCGAGTTCAGCTTGATCTGGTTTGTCGCGCTGCTGCTCTCGCTTGCGATATCTCGCGACATCCACTGGGTGGCCGTGGCCTATAATTGCGCGGTCGTGCTCTACATGCCGCGCACGCTGAGCATCGTCCTCTCCCTGATCAAATGTCCCATCACGCAATATCTGGAGGCCATGGCGGTTCCGGCCCTCGTGACGCCTGCGACCATCTTTCTTTACGCCGAGATCGTCCGGCTTTGCGCACCTTCGCTCTATGCCGACGTCGTGATCGCGGCTGCCCTGACCCTTGCCACGATGGCCGTCTGCATCTTGATTCAGTTGCGTCCGCTGCGGGATGAAAGCGTGGGGGTCGCGCTGCCGTTTCGCTCGAACCCCGTTACGCAATGAGCTGAGCCGGCCGCCGCCATGAAGCTCTCCGTCGTCATCTGCACCAGGAATCGCGCCCATGCGATCGTTCATTGCCTGGAGTCGATCGACGTCGCGGCGCGCCGTGCCGCGCTTACCGACGCCGAGATCGTCATCACGGACAATGGATCGAGCGATGGTACTCCGGAGGTGGTGCGGAACTGGGCGGCCGGAGCCTCGATCGCAGTCCGCCTCGAGCATGAATCTCGAACCGGGATCACGATCGCCAAGAACCGCGGCCTGCGTGCGGCCCGCGGCGAGCTTCTGGTCCTGACGGATGACGATTGCCGGCTGCAGTCCGACTATTTCGTCCAGTTGCTGCGGCTTCATACAGCCGATCCGACCCCGGCACTCCGGGGCGGACGTGTCGAACTCGGCGATGCCACCGACCTGCCGCTGACGATCAAGACCGATATGGCGCCGCGCCGCTGGCATATCGACGATCGCTCGGCGTATTATGAGAACCTCGGCAACTGCTTTCTCGGATGCAACCTGTTCATGACGCGAGCCGTCTATGAGCGTCTCGGGCCTTTCGATGAGCGCTTTGGCGTCGGAGCGATTCCCTCGGGCGAAGACACCGACTATATCTTTCGCGCCTACATCGCCGGGCTCCGGCTCGAATACGTTCCTGAGATCGTCGTCTATCATCATCATGGACGAAAGCGGCCTGAGGCTGCGCGCCGATTATGGCAGAACTACATGATCGGTTCGGGAGCGCTCTATGCCAAATACATCCTGGCCTGCCCGTCATTGTGCCGGCAGCTGCGTTGGGACCTGAAGGATTTCGCGCGCGAGATCATAACGCGCAAAAATCTGTTCCTGCCTGAATACGACTTCTCCTACGCCGACAAGATGCGCTGCTACGCTGCCGGCGCCAGGCACTTCCTTGCCAGCTCGCCGCCACGCGCGCCAGTTGGATAGCGCGCAGATGACCGTCGTCGCCGTCGTCATTCCCTATTATCAGAAGAAGCTCGGCATTCTGCGCCGCGCTCTGCAATCGGTCCTCGGTCAGGTCGTCCCGCCGTCGGTCACGGTCAGGATCATCGTGACCGACGACGGATCTCCCGTCCCGCCGGATGGCGAGCTTGACGGATTGCTCATCACGCCGCCGTTCGAGCTGCAACTGGTCCGGCAGGCCAATGCGGGCGCGGCAGCTGCAAGAAATGGCTGCCTTGCGGCGGTCGCCGACGACACCAGCTACATCGCATTCCTCGACTCCGACGATCTTTGGGAGCCGGCGCACCTTGCCACCGCGCTTGCGGCACTGGATCGCGGATACGATTACTATTTCTGCAACAACCGCCGGGTCGGCGGTCATGAGTCCTATTTTGCGCAGACCGGATTCGACCGTTACCTTGCCGCGCAGGGGGCGCCGCTGGCCGATGGCCTCTATGCGCTCGATCCGGCGAATTTCATCTCCTTTTCGCTGCGAGCCTGGACCTCGCTCACGCCGACGGTTGTCTTCCGTCGCTCCATTGCGCCGGATCTCCGTTTCGATGCGTCACTCCGGGCCGCCGGCGAGGACTGCCTGTTCCTGCTGCAGCTGATGGGCCGTGCATCCCGAATCTGCTGCGCGACGGCGCTCAATGTGACCTGCGCCGAAGGTGTGAACATCTTCTACTCGACCTACAATTGGGATGATCCGGGGCACCTTCCGCGCCAGATCGGACAGCTCCTGAAGTCCTATCGCTTTCTCCAAACGTTGCCGCTCGCGCAAGCCGACCGCGACTATGTTCAGGCATGCATCACGCAGGAGCGTCGCAACATTGCATTCTTCTTCCTGCGCGCGGTGGCGAAAAAGCGGCTGAATGCGCTCGCAGATATCCATCGCCTGATGCGTGACGACCCGAGCTTTTGGCGCTGGTTTCCATTCAGCGCGGCCTCGGTCGCGGTGCTGTTTCCGTTGCGGCGCTTCTCGCCGAAGGATTGAGCGATACGCGGTCGAGCAGCTGGGAAGCGCGGCTCTGCCTTAGCCGGCGCAGGCTTCCAACTTGGCCGCGAAGCTCTGAACATCATCAGAGCCCATGATCTCTATGCGCGGCAGCCGCAGCGGATTGTCCTGCAGCGTGGCTGCGGCGGGATCGCATGTAAACGCGAACTCGTAGCCGCAGGTCGGCAGCACCCGCTCGACGAGCCGGTCATAAACGCCATAGGGGTAGCAGAACGCGATCGGTCGCCGTCCTAGCGCGCGGCCGATGATCTCGGCCGACATCCGCATGTCCTCGTGCGACTCGCGGACGTCCAGCCGCGAAAACCGACGGTGCATCAGCGAATGACTGCCGATCGCCACTCCCGCTGCCGAAATCTCCGATAGCTGCTGCCAATTCATCAGCGGCTCGGAGCGGCCGAGTGTCTGGTCCCAGTCCGAACGGCCGCCGACCTTGCCGGCAACGACGAACATCACGCTCGGAAATGCGAACGTCCGGAGCACGGGCCAGGCATGATCGTAAAAATCGCTGTAGCCGTCGTCGAACGTGATCAGCACAGGCCGGCGCGGCAATGGACCACTACCCTTGCTCGCAGCCTTCAGGACATCGAGCGAAAGCGGCGTGAAGCCCTTCTGCTTCAGCCATCCCATGTGTTGTTCGAACTGTGCCGGCGTGACGCGGTAGCGCGAAAGCTCGGGATCACCGTCGTCGGCAACACGATGATACATCAGGACCGGAATGGGCGTGTCGGGGAGAATGCCAGCAACGTCAGTCGCCTCGGGTGCGCCGGAACGGCGCAGCCGTTGCGCCAGGCATGCACGGACGCCAGCCGACAAGGCGGCCTTCGCGTCGCCCTTCAAATGCTTAGGCAGATCGCCGAGCGATCGCCGGTGCAGCCGGGACATGGCGCTGCCGATGGTGGCGGTCCAAAATCGTCCGCGCCCAATCAAGTGACGTAGCGACGCCGATAACGGCAGGTCGCCGGCCTGATCGAGGATGGCTTGCCCGAAAGAGATACGGGCCGCGCCTTCATATCCCGTTAGAAAGACGAGGCCGAGATGATGGCCGCCAAAGTTCAACTGCACGGCGCTCGGACCGCTCACGCTGAAGCCGCTCTCACGCGGCTTGCGGAGGTCGACCTCCAACTCCGCAAGCAGGTCGGCTGACGTGTCGCGGGTGCGGCCAAACTCCAGGCCCAGCCCGTGCTTGGCTGCGGCCAGCGCGGTCGCCCTGACGCGGTCGCCTCCTGGCCAATCCAGCACTTGTGCGATCAAGGCTTGAATTGCCGGCCGCCACCGTTCCCACGTGTCCCCGTCGATCGGTCCACGCTCCGGCTCATCGCGCATCGCTGCGGCGATGACCTCGCCGAGATAGTCCGGCCGATATTCGGGCAATGACCGCGGAAACGTAAGGAAGCCATCCTCGACGGGGCGTGAATGGACAATGCCCCGCGCCGCCTGCCGGATGCGCTCGAGGTACTCGTCCCAGCTTGATGCCGCGGCGGTGCCGGCCATCTGAGTGTCCTCATCAGGAAGAGATTGAAGCATGGCGAGTGCGACGTCTGATAATCAAGGATCGCGTCTCCACCCTGACACGGTCGGACCGGAAGCACGACGCGGCAGAGGGATCAAGCTTAATCGGCCGACTAGAATACCATTTTCGGGTCTTCAGATTGTCCTCGCGCCGAAGCGGTCGGCCGTGCTGACGGGATTCATACCTCTCCTGCAAACGCAGCTTGACGTGAAGGTCAACCTCCAAGCTCTATCAGAATCAATACGTTATCCGAACCCCGATATTCGTACGAGCAGTTGCGGCGCCATGATGCGACCGCCGATGTCGCTCCGCGCGTTTAACCAATCTATCCGGATTTCTCCGCATTGCTGGCATCTTTCTATCAGTTGAGTAATGTCCGGATATCATCCAAAGATGCAGGTGGTTCGGGTAATTGTCGTGAGGGGATGACCGGAGGTGGCCTTGGCTGCGAGTTCTCAGTCCCGACTTGATCATCTCGATTCCATCAGAGGGATCGCGTCGGTCATCGTTCTCATTGCGCACGTCTGGGGCATGAACGCCGATGCGTTCCGCTCGTCACATCACCAGCTCGGCCATGCGACCGGCTCGTTCTCTGACTTCCTCCTCTATTGCCTGTCGCGGCTGGAGGAGGGAGGCCGTTCGGCGGTCATCCTGTTCTTCGTTCTCAGCGGCTTCGTTCTGGCCCATTCGCTCAAGAGCAATCCGGTTCCTTATGGCGGCTATGTCGTCAAGCGCGTCTTCCGCATCTATCCGGCCTTCTTCGTCGCGATCCTGATTAGTTTCCTGTTCCACAGCCTGATCGGCATCCGGCACGTATCGGACTCCGAGTGGGCACGGACCGGGGTCGATACGGCGGATACGTCGCTGCCGATGCTGCTGAAGACATTGCTGTTATGGGGCACCACCGCGACGCACGGACTTGACGGCGTCGACTGGTCGCTGGTTCACGAAATGCGCGTGTCGCTGATCTTCCCGCTGCTTTTGCTGATCGTCGCCCGATACAGATGGTTGGCCGTTGCCGGCTTCCTGCTGCTGTCCGTCGTCTGTACCGAAGCAACCTTCCTGCATCGCGGGCTGGTGCTGACGGGATTCCAGGAATCGACGCTGCCCAAAACCCTGATCGACACCAGCTATTTCATTGTGTTCTTCGCGGCCGGAGCCTGTCTCGCGCTCGACCGGGAGAAGGTCACGGAGCTCTCGACCATGCTGCCGGGCGTGGTCAAGGCAATGTTGGTCGCGGGAGCTGCGTTCACATTCCTAAAGACGGACGCGAATTTGCACACCGCGGCCGGATGCGTTCTCGATTATCTGCGTGGAATTGGCTCGCTGGTGGTTATTGGTCTATCGCTTGGTGCGGGCTCCTTCCAGCGCGCGCTGCAACACCGCGGCCCGGTCTGGCTCGGGCGAATTTCATACAGCCTCTATCTCGTTCACCTCCCGATCATCTACCTCGCGGATCAATTCGCCTTCGATTGGCCCATGCTCGTGAAGGGGCCGCTGGTGATCATGCTGTCCATCGGCGCAGCCTTCGCGCTGGCGGAGCTGGTCGAGTTTCCCTCCATCAAGTTGGGCAAGAGGTTTGCCGTGCGGCAGCAGCCGCACCTGGCTCCGGTGGCCCCAGCCTGAGATATTCGGACCGGTTCGCGAGCTGCTGGGATGAGGACTAGCCAGGAAGGGACATGGGCGCCGGCAACGGCTCCAGGTCTCGATCGGATCTCATCCATTGGGCGATGATGGCAAACAAAACAACTTAGGGTGTGTAGCGCGATATGGCAGTCGACCCTAGTGATCGAACGGCGTTGAAGACGAGGCAGGCCCAACGTATTGTTACATAACTTGGCTATTTGCCAGCCGACAGACTGAAACCGTTTTCGCGCGCCGGATGCAGGACGGCGCTCATATGGATGTTTTCGCCCGTGCATGTGACAGCGTCACGGGCAAAATTTTGAGTTGAGAGCGATGGCTGTAAAGAAGCAGGAGCTACTGACGATCCAGTATTTGCGCGGGATCGCCTCTCTCTTCATACTTGGATACCACCTGACCCTCCGTTACGGCGGCACGATCGCGGTCGGCGGCTTTCGGACCGATTTGTTCTTCGTCATCAGCGGTTTCATCATGTGGGTCATCACGGTCGATCGCACGATCGATCCCGGGACCTTCATGCTTCGCCGCGTCATTCGCCTGGTGCCGAACTATTGGCTCGCCACGATGGCCACGGCCCTCCTGATCCTGGTCAAGCCCAATTTTACCTACGGTCACGAGCTTGATCCGTCGCGCTTTGTAGGCTCGCTGTTCTTCCTGCCGACCTTGTCGCATGATCGTATTCTGCCGGTGGTGCTGCAGGGCTGGACGCTGGTCTATGAGATGATGTTCTACGTCCTCATTGCCGCGTCGCTGCTCGTTGCGCAGCGCTATAGGCCGCTCTTCCTTGCGGCGGCTCTCGGCGCGCTGGTGATTATTCACGCGCTGCTGCCGGAGGCCCATTTCCTGTCCCTCACCAACCCGAACATTCTGCTCGAGTTTCTTGCCGGCGTGCTGCTCGGGGTCATTTGGAAGAAGTCGAGCCTCGGCATCGGATGGGCGTTGCTGTTTCTTGTGGCCGGTCCGATCGGATTTGCGCTGTCCGAATATTATCGCCCGGACGTTCTTCCGATCCTCAAATTCGGCATTCCGTCCGTTCTGATGGTTGCGGGTGCGGTGTACTACGAGAAGAGCAGGGGAGTGCCCGATATCGGCTTCCTGCGCTTCCTCGGCGATGCCTCATATTCGATCTTCATCTGGCACGTCTTCGTTTCGATCATCATCGATGGCTTGCTGCTGCATTTGCATCTGCCGATCGGCATCCAATTCGCGCTGGAGATATCAAGCACGGTCGTCCTCAGTTGCCTGATCTATGTCTGGATGGAACGTCCGATGACGGACTATCTGCGTGCCCTGATCGACCGCAAGCCGTTGCCGCCGGTCCGGCCGGCCGCCATGCAGCGGCAGATTTCCTGACGATTATTTCGTCGTGACCTGTCCGTGGTCACGCCGGTGCGCGCTGCCTCCCGGGAGTTTGGCGGCGCGCTCCCTCGCCGGATCGAGAAGGCGAAGCGACCTCGAACCGGCATTACCGAGCGCCAAGTCAGAATTCGCTACATCATTTTGTCGCATTCGCGATCCGGAAATATCAAGACACAAACAATGCTAGATGCTAGGTTTCGCACCTAGCGTGATTGTTTCTGACGCCCTGCAATTTGAGGGAGCGACGAACACGCGAGCGTACGAGTTCGGGAAGCGTTGTTTGGCAAGCAAAGAAATCTATACAATCCAATATCTCCGCGCGGTTGCTGCACTTTTCGTGCTTTACTATCATTTGGCGCTCCGTTATGGCGGCCCGATCCCCATTGGCACGTTTCCCCTGGATCTCTTCTTCGTCATCAGCGGGTTCATCACCTGGGTGATCTCGGTCGATCGTCCGATCGGTCCCTCGGCTTTCATGCTCCGCCGCATCGTTCGGCTCGTGCCGAATTATTGGCTGGCGACCTTTGCCACCGCGGTCCTGATCCTGGTCAAGCCCAATTTCACTTACGGGCACGAGCTTGACCTCTCTCGCTTCGTGGGCTCGCTGTTTTTCTGGCCGACCCTCTCGGGTGATCGCATCCTGCCCATCGTTCTGCAGGGCTGGACCCTGATCTACGAGATGATGTTTTACATTCTTGTCGCCGTATCGCTGCTCGTCGCGCAGCGCTATCGCCCTCTCTTCCTTGCTGCGGCGGTCGGCACATTGGCCGTTCTTCACGAGTGGATTCCCGATGCTCATTTTGTCTCGCTGACCAGCCCGAACATCCTGCTCGAATTTCTGGCCGGGGTGCTGCTCGGTGTCGTCTGGAAGAATGTGAGCCTCAGCATCGGCTGGGCACTGCTGTTTCTTGCTGCGGGCCCGATCGGCCTTGCTCTATCCGAATATTATCGCCCGGATGGTCTCTCCCTGCTGGCGCTGGTGGTCCCGCCGGTGCTGGTCGTCGCAGGGGCAGCCTATTACGAGAAGAGCAGGGGGCTGCCCGATATCCGTCTCCTGCGTTTTCTTGGCGATGCCTCATATTCGATCTTTATCTGGCATGTTTTCGTTTCGATCATTTTGGAGGGGCTGCTGCTCCACCTGAAGCTCCCGGTCAATTTGCACTTCGCGCTGGTGGTCTTGGCCACGGTCGGACTGACCTGCCTGATCTATCTCTGGGTGGAGCGGCCCATGACGGATTATGTGCGGGGTCTCGTCGCCCGTAAGCCGCTGCGGCCGCTGCCTGTACAGCGGCAGGCCTGCTGATGCCGCGGATGCTCCGTTCTCGTCCGCTTGCTTGGTATCGTTGATGCAGGCGTCAAGCGCCGTTGGCACGTATCGCAGCTGACGAGGCCTCGGAGAGGTGGGAGCGACTGCGATCGCCCGACCGTCAAGCCTGTCCGGTGTCGATCAGGGACAGCGAGCAGCCCTCGATGACGAGACATGTCAGGCAGCCGGTCGCGAATGCCCCGGTGTCGATATCGATCCGATTGGATTCCACCTGCACGGCCCGTGCGGGCGTATGACCATGAACCACGACCTTCCCGAAATCCTCGGCGGAGGCCAGGAATTCCTGCCGGATCCAGAGCAGGTCGCTTTCCTTCTGATTGGACAGGTCAATGCCCGGCCTGACCCCAGCATGGGCGAAGAAGAAATCGCCACAGTCAAAGCTCGGCCGCAGCTCCCGGAAAAAGCGCAGATGAGAGGGCGACAGCGCGGCGTGGAAAGCCGCCTGCAATTCTGCGATCGCCCGCGGCTGTTGCGCGTTCGGCGCGATCCCGAATGAGACCAGCGTCTGAAGGCCGCCCAGGCGCATCCACTGCTCGAACAGGTTGGGATCCGTCAGGCAACGGATCGCGACCTGCTCGTGATTTCCCTTGAGAAAAATCGACTCGCTCGTTTGTCCGTGCTCGATCAGCCGGTCGATCGTTTCCCGGGAGGAAGGCCCCCGATCGATGTAGTCGCCGAGAAAGACATGGAGCGGGCGATCGACTGGACGCTGCCGCGTGTCGGCGCTTGTTTGCGCCAGCAGGTCCTCGAGGAGGTCGAGCCGGCCGTGGATGTCGCCGATCGCATAGATCCTGGTGCCGTCGGGAAGCGCAGGTGTCCGCCCTGACAGCCGCAAGCGCTCAATACCGGGCAAGGATGACAGCACGCATTCCCCTGATACCGCCACGCGTCGCTGGATCAGGACGATGCCCAGTCCGCGCGCAGTGACGTCATTGATATCGCAACAGGTTAAGGCCGCGCCAATCAGCGGCGCTCTGACCGGAGTGGACCCATACTCACTCCTCCATAGGATCGGAATGGTATAAGCCTAGGAATGGTAAAGGGCCGCAAGTCGCCTAATGTTATTTAGTCGCACCCCCTAAAATTGCAAAGCGTTAACTTGCTAAACTGATAGTAAGTCTTATTTAACGTTTCGCCGCCCGCCTGTCGGAACGCCGAGCTGCGAATCTCAATTCCAAAGCTGCACTGCCGGCAATGAGTTAGCCAGTGGTCCTTTTGCCGCCAAGATTTACGAGCGTACTTCTGGGCGGGATGCGACGGGGTCCAGATGTCAGCGCCGGCACGCGGAGCTGCAGTTTCATACCGGCGAGCCGGAAACCATAGCGCGCGAGCGTGGTTGATGGGCTCTTAAGGGTGATGTATCTTAGAAGATATATTTTTTTACCACTCGCAAGGGGTTGGAGTCGTATCGATGCGTATCGGTTTGATCGTAAAGTCGCTATGCGCACAAATTTTTCTTGCACTCCTTATTACTCCCGTCCTCGCCAAATCTTGCATTGCGCCGCCGGTGTCCGAGTCGGACATCAATCGGTTCAAGTCGAATCCCGAGGATCTGCTGGCGCCCACCGCGGATACCCGCGCCATCGAAACCTCGGTGCGCGATCTCGCCGGGACCGATGCGTCGCTTGCGGCGGAGTTCGTGCGTCTGGCTCTGGCCGCTTCTCCGCGCTTCCGGACTGCAATCGCTGCGGGTCTCGCGCAAGCAGCTGTTGCTTGCGAGACGGCCGATCAGCAAGCCGCGCTCCTGATCCAGCAGGCGGTCGCAGGCTTCGAGGATGGCGAATTCCAGAACGCTTTCGCCGCTGTTGCAGGCGATCTCTCGACTGCAGCGGCGGAGGCCGCGACCACCGCCGCGACCGGCTCGGTCGGCAGTGTCATCGTGACCAATCCCAATCGCGGGACGCCGCTCAGCACGGCGCCCGGCGGCGGTGGGACCACCACGATATTTCAAATTTCTTCTACCGGGGTAGCTACCCGCCCCTCGACCACCAGCAACAGCAGCGGCACAGCCACCGCGGCAAGCCCGGTGAGCGCAACACGCTGATTTCTTCGGTCGTCGCGCCGGCCCAACAGGACCGCGGTCGTCAGGCCGATGTCGAGGATGTGATATGAATATTGCTGGTCCATTTCCGCCATATCGCGCGACAGAGGAACTCGATCGCGCCGCTGCGGTGGCCCCGCTGCTACAGGCGCGCGATTTCCTTCTGAGACAGTGGCGTCTGATCGCACTGGTCACCGCGCTCGCGATTACGGTCGGTGTCGCGAACCTCGCGATCATGCCGTCCAAATATACCGCCAGCACCGACATGATCATCGACACGAAGAAGATCGTGTGGATGCAGTCCGAGATGGCGACGGAAAATCGCGTGGTCGACGACGCTTCGGTGGAAAGCGAAATCGAGACCACCATGTCCGAGAACGTTGCAGGCTCCGTGGCGCGCCGGCTTCATTTGGACGAAGATCCTGAATTCATCGGCACTGGAGCGAGCCTGAGGTCGCGGTTGTTCGCGCTGTTCAAGAGCAAGGCCGCGCCTGCCCAGGAGATTACGCAGGAAGAGCGGATGCAGGGCGTTCTCGCCGTGCTTCGTGGAAACCTGCGTGTCGCTCGTGTCGGACGCAGCTATATCGAGCGGATTTCCTATACGTCGCTTGATCCCGTGAAGGCCGCGACGATCGCGAATGCGTTTGCGGATGCCTATATCGAGGACCAGCTGAACGCAAAATTCGAAGCGACTCACCGCGCCAGCGTCTGGCTGGAAGAGCGGATCGGGGAATTGCGCAAGCAGGCCACCGAAGCCTACAAAGCGGTCCAAGATTTCAAGTCGCAGAACAGCATCATCATCGGCGTCGACGGCAAGCTGGCGAGCGAGGTTGAACTCGATCAACTGGGCGTGTCTCTCGCCAAGGCGCGCGCCGACACCAGCCAGGCCAAAGCCAAGCTCGAGCGCATCGAGCGCGTTCTGGAGCAGCGGCCCGCGGCCAACTCCCCTGACAAGGAAACCTTCGATATTCCTGATCCCATCGTGACCGACGCGCTCAACAATCCGGTCATCACCAAGCTTCGGCAGCAGTTTCTGGACGACCAGAGCAAGGAGTCGGAGTGGAGCACGCGCTACGGTCACGATCACCAGGCGGCGCGAAACCTGCGCGCCGAAATGGCGGCGCTCCAGCGCGCCATCTGGGACGAGATCACGCGGATCGCGGAGAGCTACAAGAGCGAATTGCAGATCGCCAAGGCGCAGGAAGAGTCGATCGACAAGCGCATGACCGAAGTCTTCCAGCAGTCCGCCTCGACCCGTCAGGCCCAGGTCCGGCTGCGCGATCTTGAGACGGCGGCCAACACCTATCGAAACGTCTACGAGACGTTCCTGTCGCGCTTCACGCAATCGGTGCAGCAGCAGTCGTTCCCGTCGACGGAGGCGCGGGTCGTCACCCCGGCGACGCCGCCGCATGGGCGCAGCTCGCCCAAGACCAGCCTGACCCTGGCGCTCGCAGGACTTTGCGGAATCGGTATCGGCGTGATGCTGGCGTTTGCCCGCGAGCAGATGAACCGCCAAATTCACACCCGCGCCCAGATCGAGAGCCTTCTCGGCATAAACTGTCTGGCCGTGCTGCCTGCCCTCGCCGAGCGGAAGGGGCGGCGGCGGCGCCGCGCGGGCAGTGCCGAATCCGGGGTCATCCACCAGATCAGCGAGGTCGCCCCGTTTTCGGCGACAGCCGAAGCGCTGCGCTACATCAAGGTCGCAATCGACCTTCATCCCTCCGGCGGCAAGGTGGTGGGAATCGTTTCGGCTCTCCCCGGTGAGGGCAAGACGACGCTCACGACCGGCTTCGCTGCTTTTCTCGCCAAGAACGGCAGCCGCACGCTGGTCATCGATGCCGACCTGCGCAATCCCTCGATGACCACCAAGCTCGGTCATGCCGATTCCCCGGGCCTGCTCGACATGGTCGCCGACAAGTCGCCATTCAACGAGCTGCTGATCAAGGATTCCAACTTCAAGTTCGATTTCCTGCCGGCGGCTTCGACCCGGATCAAGCCATCCAACAGTTCCGATATCCTGAACTCGTCGGCGGTGAAGCAGGCCCTGAAGACGGCCAAGAGCGAGTACGATTATGTGCTGATCGATCTGCCGCCAATCCTGCCGGTGGTGGACGTCAAGGCGGTCGCGCATCTCTTCGATGCATTCGTACTGGTCGTCGAGTGGGGCTCAACCAAGCGGGATGAAATCCTCAAGGCGGTCGCGGCCTCGCCCATTCTCTCCGAACGACTGCTCGGCACCGTTCTTAACAAGGCCGACGAGAACGTGATGCGTCGCTTCGAGGGCTATTCGGACCGTCACTACGGCTATTACAACAACGACAAGATTCCTGCTCAAATCGTCTAGCCAGGTTCGTGCAACTGAAGCCAACAGCTGCTTCGCAGCACCAAGCCCTGCGCGTCCTGACCATCGTTGTCGGTTGTCTGGGCATGGCGTGGGGAATCGCCGGCTTCGCGCGTAGCGCGGCGGTGGATTATTTCGAGGACGTCGAGGCCCGCCTGCTGCGGTTCGGATCGTACAGCACCCAATCGGTGACCGGGATGCTCGATAGCTCGACCGCGCAGGACCTGAGCGATTGCGATAATCACGCCCAGAGATCGCTGCTGCTGCTGGAATTGCCCCTCGCCGACGCCGCGCTCCGGACAGGCGCAACGCGTGATTTCGACCGTCACGTCGAATCGATCGAGGCGCGCGCCAAACGAGTTCTCGCCTGTGCGCCGCGCGATCCGCTGTTCTGGCTCGTGTTGTTCGGACTTGAGGTCGAGCACGGACGGCGTGACCGTCACGCCTTCGACTTGCTCGCGACCTCCTACGAAATCTCACCCCATGAAGGTTGGCTCGGGCTGCGCCGAATGATGGTGACGATTCCCATCATCCAGACCGTTCCTGAGCCACTACGGGAGCAGGTTCTGACCGAATTCCAGAACCTGATCCGCGACAAGCTCCCCGAGATTCCTGCGCGCCTGTATCTGGGCGTATCGGGCTCCACGCGAGCCCTGCTCCAGGTGCGGATCGACCAGCTCGATGTGAAGAGCAGAGAAGCCTTCGCCGCGATGCTCCAGCAGCTTCAGCGCTGACAGGACAGCTGACGGGTCACTTGCCGCGCTGCCGATGGCAAGCTCCACCCGTGAAGCAATTCGAACCTTCGGCCAGGGATGACGTGGCGACGGATGATGTGGCGACAGCAGCCGGGTGTCATCGTCCTCACCAGTCGCAACGCCCCGCACGCGCCATGCCGTGCGCTGCAGTCCTCAGAATGAAGCCGCCGATTCCGGGCGTGCCGCATTGGAGCGGCCGGCGGATTACAGCGGGCCATGACCGATATCGATGCCCTCGCGCGGCGGACCATCGTCGCTTCCTTCTGCGACCGGTCGGACGGTATCAGCATGCTTTTCGTTGCCGAGCTCGCGCGGCGGACCTGACCTTCGTTCAGAGGGACCCCGCGTGCTCCACAACCAATAACAGGTCCAAAGCTGTACTAGACTACTGATTCCGCTAGTGCATTCGACCCGACTTTCGCAAACGGGGCTAACCGCAACTGATACGAATGTGCAACCCCGGGACCGTACGAGGTGTTCGTCGCGCCTCAGTTGCGAGATATGGTTAAAAGATTCCGAAAGCGAAAACTTTTTGGTCGGCCTTATGACATATTTGAAAGCTGAGAATGCACGGCAACGTGATTTGCGACCGTATCAGGGAGGCAAGATGGGATCCGCTCGATAGCCAAAAGCATCGTACGGTTAGCTGTTTAGCTTAACAGCATTCGGTATTTGGGTCGCATCTCTGCTGATTGTGCGTTGCCAGAGGTTTTGATAAACAATCAGTAAAAGAAGATGAAAAAGAAAATCTAAATTGCGATCCGGAGGATGTGTGTTCGAATCGTACCGGAGTACCGGAATGGATATATTTGCCGATACACGAAATGCTTTTGATATTACTCGTACGAAGACTCGCCGGCCGCAGGGTAAGCAGCCGGTAGGGATGGCCTACAAGAGGGTGCTGGACGTCGTCATTGCCCTGTCCGGCATCGTCCTGCTTGCGCCGCTTCTGCTGCTTTGTTTCGTTCTGACGATCGCCACCTCGCCTGGGCCGGCCCTGTTTCGGCATCGGCGTGTGGGGTTCGGCGGCAAGACGTTCGAATGCTTGAAATTCCGCACCATGGCGGTCGATGCCTCGGAGCGGCTACGCCACCTATTGGCGACTGATCCTCGGGCCGCAGCGGAATGGGCGTCGACACGCAAGTTGCGCAACGACCCGCGGGTCACCGTCTTCGGAGCGATCATGCGCAAGTCGAGCCTCGACGAGCTGCCGCAGCTGTTCAATGTGCTGAAGGGCGAAATGAGCATCGTCGGTCCGCGACCGGTGACCGAGGAAGAGCTCGAGCGCTATGCGAGCTCGATCGGTGCGTATCTCGCCTGTCGGCCCGGAATTACCGGACTATGGCAGGTGAGTGGCCGCAGCTCGACCACTTACGACAAACGCGTCGCCTACGACACGTTCTATGCGCAGAACTGGTCGGTCGCACTCGATGCCAAGATCATCATCGTGACCATTCCCGCCGTTCTGTTTGCCGAAAATGCCTGCTGATCCGATCCGGCCGTGATCTTTGATTGCCGCCGGATCATGTTTGCTGAGCCCCGAGACCACCAATATGCGGTGACGTCGGGGTGCGGGATCAAGCCCCGTCCAGACTCGAAGCTTCCTACTTCCGACGACCGGAGATGCCGGCTTGAAGCCCTCGCTGGCTTCCAGCCTGTGCGCCGTCCTGTGATGCTTTTTGGCCGAATGTCTTGAGCACCGCCAATGACACCCATGATCGATTTCGATCCGATCGGCACGGAGAATGAGGACAAGCCGTTCTTCCCGGATGTTCCGCCCGGCCGACGCGTCGCTGTCGTACTGACCATTCTGCTCATCATCGCGACGATCGGCGCGTGGTTCATATTTCTGGGATGGGGCGTCGTCGAGATCACTCACTCTGCATTTCTGGGTATCAAAACGCTTTGGAGTGAGATCCTCTAGCCGCGCGGTGAGGCTGCGGATCCGAGATCGCTCCAACAGTGCTGGTCTGAGGTCTGCTTCGGCTGCGAACACCAGTCACTCTCGACCAGCCTATATTTTCTACGTATTTCCCCCATTGATATACCGGCCCGATTCGATACAACCTGTTGCTCTCCCATCAAAAAAAGCGTTAACTGCTACAAATAGCGAAGATTTAACCCGCGAAGGACAGAATTTGCCGCAGTAGCGAACCCTCCGAGGCTCGCGTATCTCCGACTAGGTAGTGTGACATGGCGCGACGATCGGCGTTCTTGATCTCTGTGCTTGCCGCGTGCGGGCTCGCCGCAACTGCGGCAAATGCTCGTGATCGATGGGTTGGCGAACCGATTGCGCCGTCTGCGATCGAGCAAGGCGCGCCCACGCTGGCTCCATTCCAGCATGTTCGTTTCTGCCTGCGCTATCCCTCGGAGTGCCGCTCCGATCCGTCCGGCGAAGAGCGTATCGGGTTGAATGCCGAGAAGACGGAGCTTCTCGACCGCGTCAATCGCACCGTGAACGCGGAGATTTCGCCGACCGTCAAGCGCTACGGATCGGACCTGCAAAGCGCTTGGAGCATTGCGCCGGTGTTCGGCGATTGCAACGACTACGCGGTGACCAAGCGACACGACTTGGCACAGAACGGATTGTCGACGAGGGCGTTGCGACTGGCCGTCGTCAAGACTCCTGAAGGTCTCGGTCATCTCGTGCTCGTCGTGGCAACGACCAGCGGCGACATGGTCCTCGACAACCTCACACGAGCAATCCTGCCTTGGCAGCGGACTCGTTACCGATGGTTGAAGATCCAGTCAGCCGACGATCCTCGCTTCTGGTATGCAGTCAAGTCTCCGATGGTGGCGCGTAGCGAACACAAGACGCGTGTGGCGAGGCTCGTGCCGCGCACCCGAAGCTCGCTTCATCCGCAGCGATCTTCTCAAGGGTCGTTCGAATCCGAAGAATACCAGGACCTTTGATGCGAGCAGGCTTCGGTTCACACGCTTGATGAACCTGGCTCGCGGGACCGAAGCCAATTTCCGAACCACGACACGCGCATGCTGAGTCCGTCAGTTCGCATCGTTCTTGCTGCGGCCGACGCGCGTGAGCGGCGAACTCTCCCCATCGGCAGTTACGAGCCAACCGAACTAGTTCTCTGCGCTTGAATCGGATCGCCTGCGATCGGAACGGCGCCGATTTGCGGCAAATCGCGAGCGTGCACGGTGTACGAAAGCGCTCCCGCCGCAGGCGGTGTCGTTGACCGCGGTCAACAGTGCAGTTGGGGGCGTGACCGCCGCTAACGCAGGGCGGGCTCTACAGCTGACGTCGGGCTCTTGATGCGATGCTCTGCGGTCGCTTGTGCAAGCCCGCAGCCAAGCAGGATCCCGAACACGATCGCATAGCCCGGTATCTGGAGTGAAAAGTCGATCATCGCATGCAGATAGGTCAGAACCGCAATTCCGGCCAGGGCGGCGAACGAGCTGCGGCGCCGGTCGACCGAGCGAAGTGCGGCGCGCGCCAGCACGAGCACAGAGGCCAAGGCAGCAAGTACGAACGCCAGCGCCAGAGGAATCCCCATCTCGAAAGCAATCTCGAGAATGGTCGAGTGTGCAAAATCCCAAACGCCCCAACTCTCGAAGTCGGTGGTGCGCAACGAAGGGAAGAGATCGGCGAAGGTGCCGAGGCCTGCGCCCAGAAGCGGCCGCTGGCGAATAACCTCCAAGGATATCTCGTAGACGGCCCATCGTCCCACGTCGAATGCGCCCTGGCTTCCGATCCGGCCTGTGCCGCTCAGCCAGGCGAATGTGACGGTCAGGGCGGCGATGATCGAGCCGGCCACAACCCATGACCGGGCTCTGAACTGGTGTGGCACCATCAGGCCGAGCGCGACAAGAAGGCCGAGGCTGGAGCAAATCAGGCCGCCGCGTGAGCCGGTCAGCAGCAGCGCAAACAAACAGATCAGCGCTGCCGACGCACGGAGGACCAGTTCGAATGCCACGGCTTCATTAGCCGGGGTCAACAGCAGAACCCTGAGGGAGGACCATTGCAGCGATTGCAGCGTCAGGAAGGCTGCACAGGAGCACAGGATCATTCCGGCGCCGATAAACGTTGCAGCGGTGTTGTGGTTGACGAAGGTGGCAGTCAGGCTGCCCCGATAGGCGACCTTTGGCGCCCATAGCAGCAGGTCTGGGGTCAAGGCGAGCGCGGCCAGGCCGTAGATCGCATAGAGCAGAATGGAATAGCGCGCTGCGATGATCAGCTTGTCTGTCTTGCGCCGAGAGGTCCCGACGAAGAAGCCGCAGAGCAAGGACGTCACCGCAAGGAGGAAATGACCGATCGCGATCGGCGGAATCTCCGCCCGGCTGGAGATCCGCGGCGCAACATCCAGCCCGAGCAGGTCCTTGGTCCGCAGCCAGATCGGGTCGTCAAGACCGCTCAGCAGCCCAGGGATCACCTGGATGACTGCAACCAAGACATAGGCGGCAGCGATCAGGGACAACACCAGAAGCACGCGGCGCTGACCGGCGCTCAACGGGGCGGCTGCGACGCCGCAGATCGTGCCGAACGACAGCACGACCGTCCACACCGATACCCAGACGCGGTCGACCGATCCGAAGAACAGCGGTGCGAGGGTCAGCGCGCCAATCGTGACCCAAAGCTGGACGGAACCGATCGCCTTCACCGTCATCCCCAATCAAGCAGCGCCGAGCCGCCCCGACTCAGATCGGCTGCTAGATTGAGGTTACCACTTCGTCTTCACCGCCGTGTTGACGTTGGTCACTGCATTCGCCGTGTTCGACGTCGTGTTTGCCGTGGAGTTGATCAGGGTCAGGAGCTTGTAGTAGTCGACCACCTTCGCGTTGGCGACGTACATCACGTCCTTGCTCCGCACCTGGAAGCCTGCCGCCAGCAACATGCCCGACGGGTCGCGCAGATTGACGTGATAGATCGTCGGAATGCGATCGTAGGTGAACCGGGTGGTATCGATGCCCAGCTTCTGCAGGAGCGAACGGTCCTCGTAGCGATAAACGAAGACTTCGGCGGGATCCGACTGTTGATCGTTCAGACCGCCCGCCTTGCCGATCGCCTGCGACAGCGTGAGGGTCTCGGTGTCGAAGGCAATCTCGGAGTTGAAGCCGAAAACGTTCTGATTGAGGGCGCCGAGTGCCGTGAAGGTCGGAGCCTCGCGGGTAAGGAAGATCACGTCATTCGGACGGATGAAGATGTTCTCGTTGGGATCGTGCACCACGCGGCTCAACAGCACCCGCACGCGCTTCCCGTCGCGCTGCAGCGTAACGTAGCTCTCGATCGCCTCGTATTTCGGGCCGCCGGCCCGCGCAATGACGGCCAGGAGTCGCTCGCCGACGCTGTTCAACGCCAGCACGCCGGGCGTGTTGACGTCGCCGAGAACGCTGACCACGCTGGAATGCTGCTGGTTCAGGCTGACCACGACCTGCGGCTCGATTGCGCGATTGCGCAGCCGCGCAACGATCGCCTGCTGAATTTCGGGCAAGGTCCGCGAGGCGGCCGGAATCTCGCCGGCATAAGGAACGGTGATGTTGCCCTTCTGGTCGACCGCCTGTGCGGGCAGGTCGACGAAGTTGCCGGGACGAGCACCCGCGGCCGTTGCGGGCGTGAACAAGCCGCCGGGCGCGGCTTCGAAGATCGAGATGTTCAAGATGTCGCCGACGCCGGCCACCTGCTCGGGCTTTGGCCGTTTGTCGGGGAAGATGCCTTGGAACGAGATCAGGTTCGGCTGCGACAGAAACCCGATGGTTTCAGCGCTGACGTCGACCAGCGCATAGGGCAGCGCGGTGTTCGACCGGACGCTTGCCGTCGGGTTGCTATTCACTGCGTCGCTGTTCGGACCCGTTCCGGGGAGCAGCGAGCAGCCCGGCAGCAATGCCAACAGCGCCAGGACGATGAGCGAGCGCGAGCCTCCGCACAGGTGCCGCAATCGGTTCGGAGTGCTGTTGCGGGTAGCATCCCCGCTAACGTTGGCCGCTCCACGCGTCGAACGCGGATTGATAAGGATTCTCAAAACCCACCCTCGGATGCGATAAAAATAATTTGTTTTCCCCGCGCCGCGTCCTCACGAACGGAGGAAAACGGCGGTTCCATCCGGCTATGAACCTACTTGGCGACTTACCTAGGTAAAAGATCGTACTGCTCCGCCATCTCTGCTTTTGCAACGTCGTGGTAATTCAGTCACACTCTGGCCTACCAAGGTACCAATCATTGCCTGACCGGCCGCACGGTGTTGCGGCTCGGACTGCCTTGGCGGGCCGAGGAAACTGTTTGTGACAATGGAAGCACAAGGCCGTTGAGCGACGGTTACTTGGAAGTGTTCGGCGGAATTTTGCCACAAAATCGCAATCGCAAGTAGATGCTCCGGGCGATTACGCGTTGACGTTTTTTTTGAGCCGATTAACTTAAGAAGCTGTAATCTGATTGGCCGACGCTACGATTCGTGGTTCGGCTCAGCAGGTTGCTTGGGATGACGAGTGTGGCGGGAGTGTTGCTGATTCGGATCTCTGGGTATCTCTCATATGAGGCGGCATCGCGGCGACGTGCGCCGCATGTGTGAAGTTCGAATCACGGCGAACGGGAGGGACGTTGCTTATGGGGTACGCGGCCCTTGTATTGGCGATCTTGGGACTCGCCGCCGGACTCACGTCCCGACTGAAGATTCTTTTAGTGCACGTCGCGATTGTGTTCCTGCTGTCGATCGGTTTTTCCCTGCAGGCCGGCTTCACCTTCCTTTGGACCGCTGCGATCGTCATGATCGCGCAGACGATCCTGCAAAGCAGCTATCTCGCGGGCTTGGTGATTCGCGCCGTCCTGCGTCCGGCGCAGTTTCCGGCCTTCGATGACGCCTCGGACGCGCCGGCAGGCGAGCGTTCGGTTAAGGCTTTTGACAGGCTGAGTAAAATACCCCGTTCGCAGCGTCCGTTCGCTCAAGGCATTGTGCGGGGTCAGTTATGGCCCCGCTGATGGTGAAGTCGTAGCCGCGGTCCTTCAGAACGAGCGCGTAGCGTCCTGCAGGCAGGACGAAGTCAGGTTTCTCCGGCTGCACCAGCAGCATCTCGGGTTTTCCCGGCACCGGCCTGACCCGATACTCATAAGCGATACTGCGGATATTCCATGCGTCGGTGACGGCGGAGAAGACCGGCTTGCCCTTCGCATCGAACGAGAGCGCCCGCACCACCCGACCGACCACCCGCACATCCATCCGGTCCGGCGCGGTGTCGGCCATGTCTCGCCGATAGACGATGAATTTGGCCCGCCCGTCGGCGAGCGTGGTGTGGCTTGGCTGAGTGACCGGCGTCGATATCGCGATCCGCTTGTCGGGGACTCGCTCGGTGAGCTGTTGCAGCTCGACCAGCTCATCGTTGATCAGGGCGTAGACGCCGTAATCAGTGGGAACGGGAAACGGGGGCTGCGGCACGGCTGGTACTACGGGTGCAGCAGGCGCCAGCGAGGCGGCTGACGGTGCAGCAGGCGCGTTATTGGCCGCTGGCGCCGGAGGCGTGCCGGGTTCGGCGATCGGCCGGACTGGCGCATGGAAGAGAGCCAGGCGGTCGCCCAAGGCTGTCAACTGGTGGCGAAAGGACATCAATAGGACGCCACCTGCCAGCACCAGCAGGCCGGCGATGCCCGCGCGCGCGAGCCGCGCCGACCGTGATGGCCTGCGAACCTCCCGCACCGGAGCGTCCCGGTAGACCGACACCCGTTCCGGGACCAGGATGTCCTGGATCGGCGGATCGATGGGCACCATGGAGGTTTCGGTCAGCTCCACGGTCTCAATGCCCGTCGATGTCGTTGGCAGCAGTTTGTCGCCCTGGCTCTCGGCAGCGGCGGGCAGGCGCAGGAGGTCATCGTCGCGGAGCGAGAACCGCTCGACCCCTTTGATCGCGGTTTCCAGCGCCTCCGCCATCCGCCCGCGCTCGGCATCGGTGGTGTCGGCTGCGTCGATCTTCAGCCGGGCCCGCGCGAACTCGTAGATCGCCAGCCGCATCTGCGCCGGATCATCCTTCACCACGTTGATCATCTTCTGGAGAATCAGGGCGAACTCGATCTCCTGGCCGAACGGCGAGATGGCGCCCTTTTCGTCCTGTTTCGGAGTGTCACTGGTCATGTCGGTGGTCGGCCGATCCATCGGTCCTTCGCCGGAAGTCGCATCATGATTGAAATACCGGACATTGAAATATCTGGCTTGCTGCGCCGGTCATTGTGAGAGCGGTGCTGAAGGCACTGCCCCTGCCGAGGTAGGACGGATCGCAGCAAGGCGTTGTGGTCGAAATCGAGGAGCAGGTTGGCGAACCCTATTGTTCCAGTCTATGGTGCTTTAGCAATCGTTGAAACTCTGGGCGAGGGACTACCCGATGTCGAACGTCACCAGGATCGCCGCTGTCGCCATCGCGGCGTTGGCAGCTCTGTCGAGCCAGGCATCCGCGCGAGGCCTCTATCCGCTCACGGAATGCGGCCCCGATCTCAGCCAGCTGTGTCGGCTCCATGGGTCGTTCGCGGCTACTCCGTTCCACTATAATCTCGCGATCTACCCCGGTTGCATCAAGCGCGTCGCAGTCGAGACGCCACGGGGCGTGCGCTACCGCCGCGCGGTGGTTTGCGGCGCCCCGGACCGGCCGATGATCTGGTGGTGAGGGGCCCGCGTCCGCGCGCCGTTTTCACGTTGATCGGCCGCCCAACCACGTCGTGCTCAGCGCCGTTCGATTGTCCGGCGATTGGCGATGGACGGCCGGGCCGGCGCATTCCTGATTGAACAATTGTTCGCTGATCCCTGATTGACACCTGCGGGTGAATATGACCCGGTGTCGCGCACCAGATTGCCTGATGCATCGCGGCGGGCAGACACCCCGGATTGGACCAGCGCGGGCAGGCTGAGCCTACGACCAAGAGCTCCGCCACTTTCAATTGCATTCTTCACCCATGTTCGCGAGCCGGGCCTCGAGCCTAGCGAATTAGCATTTCGATTTGAACCGTTGACTGGAGCTTCTGATGGAATGGGTCCTTTTCGTTTCGCTGCAATGGATCGTCTATGGCAGTCCAACCCAGCCGACCACGCAGCAGATCCAGACCTTCTCCACCGAGCAGCTCTGCAATAAGGCCGCCGAGGCCCTCAGGCACGAAATCGAGACGCCGATCGCAGCCGGCAGGGTGCAAACGCTCGGCCGCGTCGTATGCCTCCTGCGCAAGGACAAGTAACCGGGCTGAACCAGTCCCGTCGATGGCGGAGGGAAGACATCCCTTGCGGCCGTCGGGACATCTCCTGTTACCGCCCTGGCAATCGTGCGAAAGCCGCCTAGATCATGCGACATGGTCGAACAGCGTGCACTCGAGGATTTCATCGGTCGGCATCCGAACCTGTTCGTGCTGACCGGAGCAGGGTGCAGCACCAATTCCGGCATCCCCGATTATCGTGACCGGCTGGGCAACTGGAAGCGGACGCAGCCCGTCAGCTTCCAGGCCTTCATCGGCGAGCAGTTGACCCGGCAGCGTTATTGGGCGCGGAGCCTGATCGGCTGGCAGCGCTTCGGCTTGGCGCGGCCGAACTCTACTCACCACGCGCTGGCGCGGCTGGAGGCGCAGGGCAGCTGCCGCCTGCTCGTCACCCAGAATGTCGACCGCCTGCATCAGGCCGCAGGCCACCGCGCGGTGATCGACCTGCATGGCCGGCTTGATCGTGTCAGGTGCATGGGCTGCGGTGCGCTGACGTCACGCCAGGATTTCCAAACCACGCTCGCGGGGGCCAATCCGGATTGGCTCGCGCTGGACGCCGCCGCTGCGCCGGACGGCGATGCCGACTTGGAGCGCGCGGATTTTTCCTGCTTCGTTGTGCCGGCGTGCGCGGCCTGCGGCGGCGTGCTCAAGCCGGATGTCGTGTTCTTCGGCGAAAACGTGCCGCGCGATGTCGTCGCCACGGCGCTGGCGCAACTCGATGACGCCGATGCCATGCTGATCGTCGGCTCCTCGCTGATGGTCTATTCCGGCTTTCGCTTCGTGCAGGCTGCGGCCAGGCGCGGCGTTCCGATCGCTGCCGTCAATCTCGGCCGCACCCGCGCCGACGATCTCCTCGCGCTCAAGGTCGAGGCGCCCTGCGAGGACGCCCTTGCCTTTCTCCTCGAAGGCGAGCGTGCCTGAACCGGCTATTCGAACCTAACGGCCGTGGGGCTCGTCGCGATTCTCGATCCGATCGCGGTTGTTGGCGCGCTCGGTTTCCGGCTTGACGATGTCGGCGACCTTGCCCGACTGGTTGCCCGGATTGTAGTGATACTTTCCGGCATCCTTCTCGCCCGGCTGTTTCTGCTTCGGATCCCTGTTGTCGGCCATCGCAACGCTCCTTCTGTCCTTTGCGACAACGGCGGCGCGCGAGCCGGGTTCCCGCGGCCAGGACGGAGAGACCGGGCTTAGAGGCAAGTGGAAAGGCGATGCGATGAGCGGGACGACGATCGAGTTCACGGTTCACCAGGATAAGAGCGCGTCGAAACGGCGCATTGCGGTCGATCGCCTGGTGATCGCCGGCTGGACCGGACGAGATCCTGTCGCGCGCGATAAGCATATAGCGGAGCTCGAGGCACTCGGCATCCCGCGGCCCGCATCCACGCCGATCTACTATGAAGTCGCAGCGAGCCGCCTGACCACGGCTGATACGATCCAGGTGAGCGGTGGCGACTCGAGCGGCGAGGTCGAATTCGTGCTGCTTCGTTCCGGCGGCACGCTCTATGTCGGCGTCGGCTCCGATCACACCGACCGCAAGGTCGAGACCTACAACATCACGGTGTCGAAGCAGATGTGCGACAAGCCTGTCGCGCCGGAGCTGTGGCGTTACGACGAGATTTCAGCGCATTGGGACCGCATCCTGCTGCGCGCATACGCGACCATCGATGGCACGCGGGAGCTCTATCAGGAGGGCCGGCTCGACGCCATGCTGGCGCCGGAGGACCTGATTGCCCGACGCTATGGCGATGCCGGCTTGCCTGAGGGCGCCGCGATGTTCGGCGGCACCTTTGCCGCCAAGGGTGGCATTCGCCCGGCCGAGCGTTTCGACTTCGAGATCATCGATCCGGTGCTCGACCGCACGATCCGGCATGGCTATGCGGTCGCAACCCTCGATATCGCAGGCTGACGCGGCAAACGATAAAGCCCGATCGGTTTGTCCGCGCATGCGTCGGCGGTCGGCATCAATTTCGGATCGGAGCACGCGCAGAGCGGGCATCGGTGCGGCGTCCCGCCTTTCTCGATGCGAATTCCGGCGGGTGGAAGAGATCGTTTTGCCACAAAGAGGTGCCAAAATTTCGGCGACAGGGTAGGAAGGTCCGCCATCCCTTTTCCGGGTGGCAAGTAGAGTACCGCGTGGGGCGTTGATTTGTTTTTCAAGACAAAGGTTTGCGTTGGCATTGCCTGCCAGCTGCTTCTGATCGTGAGCCATGGGGCTGCCCAGACCACTGGCTCGGTCAATAATGGCGCTGCCGGTGGTCCCGGCGCCGCGCTTGGGGAGCCGCCACCGGGAGGATGCATGCCGATCGGAGTCACCGCGGCGGGGAATATGGTGTTTCCCTTTGCGTGCAAGGACCTGATCGCACGTCACAGAGGGACGGAGGAGGCGTCCGCGCCATCAGAATCGAAAGCTCCGCCTGCTTCGAGCGCGGCTGTGGCTGCTTCTCCGGGGAAGGATGCGCTCAAGGCGTCGCAAGCTGCGACGGTCCAGCCGCAACAGACAGGTCCGGAAAACAAGCGCACGGACATGCCGCAACAGAACGACGTGGGATCGCGCATGAGCCGCCGCGACCGGCCCGGCTGCCTTCACTTCCGCAGTTACGATCCCAAAAGCGAGACCTATCTCGACTATAGCGGACGTCGCCAGCCATGCCGGTCATGAGATCGCGCGCGGTGTGCAGGAAGCTTCGACCGGCCAGTTGAGTGACGGCACGGCCGTGCCATGCCTATAGCCCCGGAAGATGGCGTCGCACGCAATCCTGGCACGGATGCCGTTGTCTCTCATGCAACGCTGCATCCTAATCGTCTTTCGCGAGGTGGGCGCGGGGAGCGGTCGGCGGGTTGCCGTCCGCGGGTGCGAGTTGCTCGCTTGCTACTCATGGTCGGATCCTCCGGAGCAACAAGACCTGTTCGACCGTTTGGTTCAGTCGTGCCATGCGGATGCGAGGGCTGGGCGCTTCTGCCGGCCGGTCGCGGCTCTTGCGCGTCGGCCGTGAGCGGCGCATCGTGGAGCACCGTCGCAACGAGCTATCTCAGGACATTCGATGCCTGCTCTTTCCTACGCGCTTCTCTCGGCTCTGAAGGATCACGGTGCCCGCGAGATCTTCGGCATTCCCGGCGATTTTGTTCTGCCGCTGTTCAAGGTGATCGAGGAAAGCAACATCCTGCCGAGCTTCACCTTGAGTCATGAGCCGGCGGTCGGTTTCGCCGCGGACGCATCCGCGCGTTATCATGGTGGTCTCGGCGTCGCCGTCGTGACCTATGGCGCTGGCGCCTTCAATCTGGTGAATTCGATCGCGGGTGCCTACGCCGAGCGATCGCCTGTGGTGGTGATTGCCGGCGCGCCCGGCGCGCGTGAGCGGGTCTCCGGCTTCCTCTTGCATCACCAGGCGCGCACCATCGACACCCAGCTCGCCGTGTTCAAGGAGATCACCTGCGATCAGGCGGTGCTGAACGATCCCGCGACCGCGCCGGCGCAGATCGCGCGGGTCCTGCGGAGTGCTCGGGAAATGTCCTTGCCGGTCTATCTGGAGTTTCCGCGCGACATGGTCGATGCCGAGGTCGAGACGGTGGTGCCGCTGCCGGCCCGGCGGGCCGATCTCGAGGCGCTCCGCGAATGCGTCGAGGAGATCCTTGCACGTGTCGAACGTGCGTCGGCGCCGGTCATCGTGGTCGATGTCGAGATCCGCCGTTATGGCGTCGAAGACAAGATCGCGTCGCTGGCGCGCAAGCTCAACGTTCCCCTGGTGACGACCTTCATGGGGCGTGGTCTGCTCGATCAGGCCGACGACGTCGTCGCCGGCACCTATCTTGGCGCCGCGGGCGATCCAGCGATCACGCGCGTGGTGGAGGAGGCCGATCTCGTCCTGATGCTCGGGGTCATCCTCTCCGACACCAATTTCGCGCTGTCGAACCGGGCGCCGGACCCGCGCCGAACCATCATGGCCTCGAGCCGCGAGGTGCAGATCGGCCATCATGTCTATCGCGACATGCCGCTTGCCGATCTGATCGCCGCGCTGGAGAGCCACGCTACGCCGCAACCTCCGCGCACCGGCCTGCCGCGGCAGCGTTCGGTCTATCCGCGCAACTTGCCCCACGACGATCAGCTGCTCGCGCCGTCCGACGTCGCGACCGCAATCAACGACCTGTTCGACCGCTACGGCAAGATGCCGATGACGTCGGATATCGGCGATTGCCTGTTCACGGCGATGGAGATCGACAACACCGCGCTGGCCGCGCCCGGCTATTATGCCGGCATGGGTTTCGGCGTGCCCGCCGGCCTCGGTGTTGCCGCCACGGGGCTGCGGCCGCTGATCCTGGTTGGCGACGGCGCCTTCCAGATGACCGGCTGGGAGCTTGGCAATTGCCGCCGCTATGGCCTCGACCCCATTGTGGTGCTGTTCAACAATTGCAGCTGGGAAATGCTGCGGGTGTTCCAGCCGGAATCGCGCTTCAACAATCTCGATGATTGGCATTTTGCGGAGGTCGCCAACGCGATCGGCGGGGTTGGCGAGCGTGTGGCGACGCGCGGTGAGCTTGCCGTGGCGCTGGATCGGGCCGTGCAACGGCGCGGCCAGTTTTCTCTGATCGAAGTGATGCTGCCGCGAGGCAAGACGTCGGAGACGCTGGCGCGCTTCGTCGCCGGCTTCAAATCGGCGCGCGAGCGGATGGTCAAGGATTAGCGGCGACGAGAGGCTCGGCCGATCTCATCCACTGGATCGACGTGTGATTGCCGAACGCATCACGCCGTTCGATCCGAAAGTCGCTGCGGCCGTCCGACTCGCACCAGCGTTTGATCCGGATCCGACAACGAGAATTCGTACATACCCCAGGGCTTGTTTTCCGCGCCGTTCGGCTCGACCGTCTCGCCGCGGAATTCGGCCGCCAGCGCGTCGACGTCATCGACATAAAGATAAAGCCCGAAGGGATTGCGGCCCGGGATCAGCCATTCCGGTTCGGCCCGGGTGAGATGCAGCGACGCGCCTTTGCCGTCCGACAACATACGGTACTCGTCGGCCATCCCATCGCGAGGTTGATCGGCCCGGGTGAAACCCAGCCGCCGATAGAACCTCTCGGACGCGTCGAGATCGTTACAGGGAAGGATTGCGCACAGTGAATGAGGAGGGGACATCGCATGTCACGCCGGGCTGGTTGCAATAACGGCGGCTATTGCGCGGCCTTGTCATGCGCCGCGAGCCCGACCGCCTTGTAGTCATAGGTCGGATAGAATTCGGTGCGATAGGCGCCCCAGGCGGTATCTTCCAGGATGCGGTTGACTTCACGCAGCCGGGATGCCGGAAGACGCAACGTCACCACCTGTCCGATTCCCATCATCACATACCAACTCACGACCTCGACGCCCGGAGGCGGGAACGCCTTGTAGAAGCCCTGCTTCTCCAGCTGCGCATTCAGCTCGCTTAAGGGGCGCGACTGGTCGTGCTTGAAGAACACCGTCAGCAGCACGGCATTGTCCGGCGTCGGCGTGGCGGTGCTGGCCGGCGGCGCCTGTGCGATGCTGCTGGAACTGAAAATTGCACCCGATATCAGCACGGCGAGCGCGGTCAGCAAAGCTCTTGTCGGTCTCATCTCATGCCTCCGGATGTCGCAGTCGCAAGCCAGCGGCTCGCGATCATCGATGCGAGGCGCCGGCCTGTAAACCGCAAAGGTTGGCCGACCGGCGCCTCTCCGGCAAATGTGAAGCAACTCACACGCGACCGCTGCGCGCTGCGATATCGATGAGGCGCCCGACGTGGCGACGAGGTAGACCTGATGACGACACGACGACTGGCCTATTGGTGGCTCAGATTCGTGTTTTCCGGGCGGTTCCTGGACACGTTTCTAGGGTGGCGACGGCGCTCGTGATCGCGTTTCGGAGCGGATCGATCGGTGATCGGGTCCGGACTGCACCGGCAAAGCCTCCGTTGCAGTTAGGAGTGTTGACCGATCAACCGCTTGCAGAAGGTGGCTCCGTCCTGAATCGCATCACGTCCCTTGTAGGCGAGATAGGTCAGCCGGCCGCCGAGCGAACGGTAGCTGCGGAGCCGCCGCGATCCCAGCACATGACCGACCTCCTCCGGGAACCGGCTCACCTCGGCTGCAACCATGGTCTCGATCGCCTGCATGATGCTCTGCAGCCGCCTGCCCCAGTCGGAATCCTCGATCCGATCGATCCGCACCTGCATGGCATATTCGGTGTTGTAGATGTCGGTCAGGATCTCCTTGGCCACGACCACGCGGTTGTTCTTCAAGGCCATCCGAAGTGCCAGCCGTTTGCCCTCCAGCTGGTCGAGCGCCATCGATACCGCGATCGCATAGGGGGTCGCGGCGACATCGGCCGCGTTCTTGCTCGGGGCTGCCTTGGTGGCAAGGCGCAATAACTGCCAAGGCTCCTTCAATCGCTTGGCGACCAGCGCGAGCGCGAACGGGACCGCCTCCGGGCTTTTCTTGCGAAAGCCGTCCAGCAGGTTGGTCATCTTCTTGATCTGCGGATCATCGAATTCGACGATCCGCTCGGGCAGCGTGTCGTTGAACCTCGCCAGTTCCTCGCGCGCCTGGAGGACCCGCATCAGCTTCGTCACATCGTTGAACACGGAGGGAGCGGCCGTATAGGCTTTGAGCTTGCTGCGCACCTGCTCGGCTCCATCGGGCCGCGCCAGCACGCCCTCCAAGGATTTCGTCACCTTGGTCTGGAACGCATTGGCGACCTGGCGAAGCTCGCGCTGCTTGTCGTACGCGATCAGATCCTTCATCTGGGCGTTGTAGTCGCGGGCCATGGTCGGCAGCAGGTCGCGGCTGATCCATTCCCAGATCGGCGCCAGCGAGCTGCGCGCGATGCGCCCCGAATTGGCGTGCTCGGGCGAGCCGTCGACCAGGAGCGGCTCGAGCGGCATAAAGAAGTATCGCGACGGGTTCGAGGTCCGATGTTGGGTGGTTCCGTCCTTGCGGAACTCCGCGCGCAGGCGGGCCTGGATGTCGGCTGAGCCCGGCATCTCTACCCCGTTCATCTCCAGGCGCTCGAGTTCGCTGAGCAGACAGCTACGTGTCAGCGGCGATAGCCGCTGCAGAAACTCCCAGATCCGGTCGATCGGTCCCATTGAGGTCTGGATTGGTTCGGAACGGCTGGCAGGCTCGCCTCCGGGGCGAGAATGGCTGATACAATCACAAAATTGTTCGCGCTCGATTAATCCAAGCGCGTAGATGGACCTCGTCCAAGGCTCATCGATCTCCGCGCTCATCGCTCTGAAGGGCTCATCGACCTGGAGGCATTGATACGGACCGCACCGGCGAGCGCGGACGGTCGCAGCTGTTTACGGCATTGCGATCTCGCGGGTGGGAGTGGCTGCGGGCCGCAACCAGGGCGCGAAAATATCCATGAATTTGCAGGGGTTTGCGGGAGGACCCGTAGTAATACGGAGCGGCAAGTTAACGCTCGTTAAGCATGTTTTCGCGCACAGTGCGGACATGTCGCAACCGAGCAAGAGCATCGTCGACGAACGTCCCGTGCCGGCTCTGTCTGAGCAGCCGGCTGATCGCAGCCCTTTGGGCGGGAGCCGGAACTGCTCGGACGACAACGTAACTGCGCTGCCCCATCTGTCGAGCGGCGAGCTGAGCGCCGCTGCGCTTGCACGTCAGCTCAATGGCTCGCTGATGGCGCTCATGCTGTATATGGGCGAGATCAAGCAGCAAAGCGAGAAGATCGCACATACTCGCACCGAGCGGCGCTACCTGCAGACGATCGTGGACAATGCGGTCGAACAGACCGAGCGAGTTTGTGCGTTGGTTCGCCAGATCTCCGGCTCTCCCGCGCCGGCCCTAGCGGGAGCGCCGCAGGTTGCCGATCGCAACTGCGCACCGCCGCATGGCGGCGCGATCTCGTCTCCACGCCAGCAGAAGCCGCTGACGCCGCGCGAACGTGAAGTGCTGAAGCTCATCAGCGAAGGCCATTCCAACAAGCAGGGTGCGCTGCGCATGAGAATCAGCCCGCGAACGTTCGAGAGCCATCGGGCCGAAGCGATGCGCAAGCTCGGCGCACGCAACACTGCCGAACTGGTCCGTGCCGCCTTGCTCTATCCCTTGGACTGAGGCGGGCGTTATTTGGTTCTGACCTTCGTAAACAGGCGCGTTGCAAGATGATACGAACGCCAGAACCGAGGCTAGCGTCCCGCTAGAGGACTCCGGCGCCGCACTAGAAATAGTCCTCCGCGAAGGGGCGAACGCGCGAGGTGGGGCGCAGCGGAGCCTCTGGCTTGGGCGGCATCGGAATGATGGTGATGGTCCAGCGCGGCGGGATGCTGGCTTCGTTCTCCATCACCGATCGCACATGGCCCGTGATGGTCACGCCGCCGGACTTAACAGTCGCCGGTCTGCCGTTGAACTGCGCGATGCGAAAACGCCTGACTTCCTTCTGGTCAGCTGTTTCGAATGTAAACATGGACACATCTCCTATGTGTTCGCGGGAGTGTCGCAAGTCATGATTAGCCGTTTATGAAAATCGAGAGCCGTATAAGTACGGCAGGGTTTTGAACGTCAGGACGAGCGCGCCGACCGTTAGGTTGGAGCCGGTTGTCGCGGCTCCTGCACGCGTCCGGCACGGTGGGCCCCGTCGATGCGGCCCGGCAGCGCCGCATAATTCTGTTTCGCGAACCGTCTCGCGCGTCTCTGCAGAACCGGGGCGAAGCCTCCGAGGTAGCCGAATGTTCCGGTGCTCTTTAGCGAATATGCCTCCCGTCCGATCCGGATGCGCTCCCGCTTCAGCGGGAGCTATTCGGCCGGGCCGAACACGGCTTCCATCTTGGTCTTGAGCGTCGCCGCATTGAACGGCTTGACGATGTAATTGCTCACGCCGGCTTTTTTGGCGGCGATGACGTTCTCGGTCTTGGATTCCGCCGTGATCATGATGAACGGCGTCTTCGATAGCTCGGGGCTGGCGCGAACCTCCCGCAGGAGGTCGTAGCCCGTCATCGGTTCCATGTTCCAGTCGGAGATCACCAGCCCGTATTTCTTGGCCTGCATCTTGGAAAGTGCGGCCGATCCATCGTTGGCATCGTCGACATTCTCGAATCCCAGCTGCTTCAGCAGGTTGCGGATGATACGGATCATCGTGGCGTAGTCATCCACCACCAAGATCGGCATCGACAGATCAAAAGCCATGTGAATCCACTCCGCTCGCTTCGCCAAAGCCGAACACGGGCGAGATACTCAGCACGAAGAGGGTACGTCACCCTTCGGACTCGCGCTCGTCAGCAGACGACAATTATCATTGCCCATTGAACAGCGCGTTAATGCCGTCTCCGACAATTGTTTGGATCTCTCGTGCGGTGAATTCGAAGTTGCGATCAAATCCTCCGCGCATTCGTCGTCGGTACGTCGTCGAAGCTGCGCCAGCTTCAATGATTTTCTATGCGCTTGGCGTTCCGAACTTTACAAATGAAGCGTGACAGGACGCGAGCGTCGGAATCGGAGCGCCACTGCGGACTTTGGAATTGGTCCGCAAAGTAGTTGCTAGGAACTGAAGCGCGTTTCGGAACTGGTCCGCCAGCGTGCCGTAATTATACGGATGTGCAGCGGGAGGGAAGCGAGCCTTCGCTGTGCCTTCAGGACCGGTCACGCCGCCGTACCAGACGGTCGTACTGCATCTTGACTGCCGCGTAACACTCGCAGGCGGTCTTCTTCAGGCCTTCCAGATCGATGATATCGATGTGGCCTCGGCTGTAGTGAATGAAGTTCGCCTGCTGCAATGTGCTCGCGACCAGCGATACGCTGTTGCGACGGGCGCCGATCATATGCGCGAGTGATTCCTGAGTCAGATAGAGCTTGCTGCCGCCGGACAGGTCGTAGGTTTGCACGAGACAGCGCGCCAGGCGAGACTCGACCGTATGCGCCGCGTTGCAGCCCGCGGTCTGCTGACTTTGCACATAGATCGCGAGTGCATGTCTGGCGAGCAGGTTGCGGAAGGTGCGGCTTTGATCCGCCGCGGCGCGGAGGCGGTCGATATCGAGCGCGCTCGCGACGCCCGCAACCGTCACGACGGCGCTGTTGAGTGCAAGGGGCTCGTCGGTGAGCGCCGACACCGAACCGAAGATGCTGTCGCGCCCGATCATCGCGACCTGCACGCGCTCCCCGCGTGAGAGATTGACCACGAGCGAAATCACGCCGCGATGGGGGAAATAGGCGCGTTCGACCGTTTCGCCGACTTCGGCCAGAGTCGAATCCTGGAGCAGATCGACCACCCGCAAATGGGGGCGGATCAATTCGAAATCATCCTCAGTCAGCGCCGACAGAAAGCCATTCGGAGAGCGCGAGCCCGTGTCCAAAATCAGATCTCCTGCTTAGCTGGTACCGCGGCTCCGGACCGCCGACAATGCACGCTGACCGCCCCACAGAATGAATCCTGGACGTTGTTCTGACAAGAGAAAATCGGCCGGAAAAGACCGGTTGGGACCTGGTGGAAAGCCGTTCCGAACTGGCTGGAGCTATTGTGCAGTTGCTCAGAGGCGGTCCGGCAGGGCTCCCCGTCGAGCCTTGATGGGCGTGGTCCGGCGCGATCATCATTCGCGTACGGAGGAGCGACTGCGGTCAACAGCCGGTGCCTCGGCATGAAAGCGATCCGGGGCGGCGCAGCCATGGTGCGGACGTCGAGATTCATGGTCGTAGAGGCTGCATCTTGCCGAGCGAGTCACTTCGTCTGCGGTGTATTTGACAGAGTGAGGCGTCGCGTCCGAGAGTAAACGGGCGTGCTGATTCGTTGCTGGTCGCTGAGCAGGTCACGCCCCGCATGTCGGGCGGCGCAGCCGATCTCGGTAATGAAGCCGGTCCCGCCGCGCCGTGACCGCGTGATGTGAGTGCGACATCTCGCACGCGGATGTGGTCCCCGCCTTCGGGCGTTTGCGAATGAATGACGGCCGCGCGGATTGAGTCTCGTTTGCGTTCGATTTGGAGTTCCTTGGGATCAATCCGCAGCCTGCGCTGCAGGGAATTTCCCGTTGTGTCGTTGGTTCGTCGAGTCCAAGAAGGTCATGCGAACAATGGCGATATCGTCTCAGCAACAGACATCCGATCGGCTTTCGCCCCGTGGCGGTGCGGATGCCGGCGCGCCGACGCCGATGAGTCAGAGCGAAGGCATGGCGCTCGTCGGACAGGTCGCTGGCGGCATTCTTCACGACTTCAACAATGTCCTGACGGTCATTACCGGAACGATCGACATACTCGCGCACGCCGTGGCGGACCGGCCCGAGCTTGCAGCTGTCGCTCGGTTGATCGACGAGGCCGCGAGTCGCGGTGCAAGACTGACGTCGCAGCTCTTGGCTTTCGCTCAGGGCCGGCCGCCTCAACCGTGCCGGGTTGATATCGACGAGCTTCTGACAGACGCCGGCCGGCTGCTTCGCCCCACGCTGGGAACGCAGATCGAGATCACGACGCAGGTGGCGACCGAGACGCCAGCGGCTTTTGCCGATGCAGGCCAGCTTCTGGCGGCGCTGTTGTGTCTCGGCATCGCCGCGGGGAAGAGCATGCCGGAGGGCGGCTCGCTTCGCTTCGAGGCGGGGCGTTCGGAGACGATCGCCGCGGGCCGGCGCGCAAGCAATTGCGTGGTGATATCGCTGAGGGCCGATGCTGCCGGGGTCTCCTCCCGGTTCGTTTCACAAATCGGAATGGTCGATGACTTCGTCAGACGATCGAATGGGGGCCTGACAGTCGAGGAGCCTGCGGGGCCGGAGACGCGGGTCGAGATTTCGTTGCCGCGCGCCGATACCGGTTTGCATGGTTAGCGGCGCGCTAACAAGCAACTCAACAACACTAAGGAATTGATCGTCTCATTCTGCCGCGAAGCTGAGCTTCGGCGCGTCCAACGCGCGTGAACCAAATTGGATCGAACCGATTAGGCGGCAGTTAGGGATAACGACGGCAGCCCCCCTTCTCTTCGGATATGCGGAACTCCGTTTAACGAACGGGTAGGAGTCCGCGGACCAGTCTGGCGCATCGCCGACAGAACTGTGCGGCGGTATTCAACTGTGTTCATCCAGAAGGGAATGACAATGTCAGGTATCGTACTCTCGGCGTCGGTGCGCCAGAATCTGCTCTCGCTGCAGTCGACGGCTCAGCTTCTCGCCACCACCCAGAACAACCTTGCTACCGGTAACAAGGTCAACTCGGCTCTCGACAATCCGACCAACTTCTTCACCGCGCAGGGCCTCAACAACCGGGCCAGCGACATCTCCAATCTGCTCGATGGTATCGGCAACGGCGTGCAGGTGCTGCAGGCCGCCAACACCGGCATCACTTCGCTGCAGAAGCTGGTCGATAGCGCCAAGTCGATCGCCAACCAGGTGCTGCAGACCTCGGTCGGCTACTCCACCAAGTCGACCGTGACCACGGCCGCGCTGACCGGCGCGACTGCCAGCACCCTGCTCGGGGCTTCCACCAGCGCCGTCACCGGCACGAACGTCCTCAACGACAATACGACCCCGGCTGCGATCACCAGCTCCACCAAGCTGTCGGGCACCGCCAGCAGCACCTCGAACGACCTCGCCACCGGCTTCACCACCACCGACACGCTGACCGTGAACGGCACCACCTTCACGTTCATCGCGGGCTCGACCTCGTCCGGCACCTCGATCGGTGTCGGCGACACCGTCGGCAACCTGCTGTCGGCAATCCAGACGTCGACCGGCGTCTCCGCCTCGATCAGCGCAACGGGCGCCATCACCCTGACGCCTCCGGCCTCCGGTCTCACGCTGTCAGGCTCGACCGGCGCTCTGGCGAAGCTCGGCCTCACCCAGGTCGGCGATGGCTTGGCCGGCCAGACGCTCAGTATCGCAGCTACGGGCGGTGGCACACCGACCAGTATCACCTTCGGTATCGGGACGGGCAAGGTCAACTCGTTGAACGACCTCAACACGGCCCTTGCCGCCAACAACCTGCAGGCCTCGGTCGACTCGACGGGCAAGATCTCGATCACCACGACCAACGACGCGGCGTCCTTCACGATCGGCGCGGTCAGCGGCGGTACGGCCTTCACCGGTTTGACCGCGAACGCCCCGGTTGCCGATCCGACCTCGCAGGCCACCCGGGCCAGCCTGGTTGCGCAGTACAACAACGTGCTCGCGCAGATCAACACGACCGCTGCCGACGCCTCCTTCAACGGCATCAACCTGTTGAACGGCGACACGCTGAAGCTGACGTTCAACGAGACCGGCAAGTCGACGCTGTCGATCACCGGCGTGAACTTCAACAGCACCGGCCTTGGCTTGAGCAACCTGACTTCGGGCACCGACTTCCTCGACAACTCGTCGGCGAACAAGGTTCTCAACGTCCTCAACAACGCCAGCTCGTCGTTGCGGTCGGAGGCCTCAACGCTCGGTTCGAACCTGTCGATCGTGCAGGTCCGTCAGGACTTCAACAAGAACCTGATCAACGTGCTGCAGACCGGCTCGTCCAACCTGACGCTGGCCGACACCAACCAGGAAGCGGCCAACAGCCAGGCGCTGTCGACCCGCCAGTCGATCGCGGTGTCCGCGCTCTCGCTCGCCAACCAGTCGCAGGCGAGCGTGCTGCAGCTGCTGCGCTAAGCAGCGCTGTCAGGCTGATGCAAAACCAGGCGGCGGGGGCAACCCCGCCGCCTTCGGCCTGATGAGACGGCCATCGTCCGGCTGATCCCTCTGCGGCCAATTCTCCCTCGAACCCTTGATCCGGATTCCTGAGACCTGACTCTTGGGCCGTAGTGAAGTCGGTATCGCGCTTCTGAGAGGGCCGGTGGAGCGAGGCGCACCGAACGCGACGTTCAGGACCGATCGGTCCGGCGCGTTGGTCACAACGACTACCGACGGAGCGAGCCTCCGTAGTTGAACGGATCACGAAATTAACGGGACAGAGAAAGCGAAAGCCTAACGCTTGCAAGCAGGGAAGCCCGTTGAGCTCAGCCAAGCGGCAGCCGCGACGGCTCACCCATCCCGGCCTGATGAGAGCGCGGGGCATGCTGCCGGACATGCCAACAGAATAGCGATTGCTCGGTAGCCGCAACGCCATTTCTTGGAAGGCACAGTCTGATGGATGATCTGTTGCGTGAGTTTTTGACGGAGACCAGCGAAAGCCTGGACACTGTCGACAATCAGCTGGTGCGGTTCGAGCAGGAGCCGAACAACGCCAAGATCCTGGATAACATTTTCCGTTTGGTGCACACGATCAAGGGGACCTGCGGCTTCCTCGGCCTGCCGCGGCTGGAAGCGCTGGCGCACGCCGCCGAGACCTTGATGGGCAAGTTCCGCGACGGCATGCCGGTGACCGGCGAGGCCGTGACCTTGATCCTGACCACGATCGACCGGATCAAGGACATTCTGGGACAGCTCGAGGCGACCGAGGCCGAGCCCGAAGGCGCCGATCGCGACCTCATCGATGAGCTCGAGGCGATGGTCGAGCGCGGCATGGCGGCCATGGCGGCGGGCGGAGCGCCGGCCGAGGCGGCGGCACCTGCAGCGGTGGAGCCGGCGGTTGCGAAGGGCACGCTGATCGATCAGACCTTGGAGCGGCCGCTGCGTCCAGGCGAAGTCTCGCTCGACGAATTGGAGCGCGCCTTCCGCGAGACCGCGATCGAAGTGCCGGCCGCGCATGAGCAGGCGAAGCCCGTCGCCCCAGCACCCGCCGCCAAGACCGACGCAAAGACCGAGGCCGCCAAGGCCGAGCCGAAGAAAGACGCCAAGCCCTCGCGGCTCAGCAAGGCCGCCGCCGAAACCGAGGTTCAGGAGAGCGACAAGGTCGCCAACCAGTCGATCCGCGTCAATGTCGACACGCTCGAACATCTGATGACGATGGTCTCCGAGCTGGTCCTGACCCGCAACCAATTGCTCGAGATCGCCCGTCGCAACGAGGACACCGAGTTCAAGGTGCCGCTGCAGCGGCTGTCCAACGTCACCGCCGAGCTGCAGGAAGGCGTCATGAAGACGCGCATGCAGCCGATCGGCAATGCCTGGCAGAAGCTGCCGCGCATCGTCCGCGATCTCGCCACCGAGCTCGGCAAGCAGATCGAGCTCGAGATGCACGGCGCCGACACCGAGCTCGACCGCCAGGTGCTCGACCTGATCAAGGATCCGCTCACCCACATGGTGCGCAACTCCGCCGACCATGGCCTGGAGACCACCGCCGAGCGTGCCGCCGCGGGCAAGCCGGAGCAGGGCACGATCCGCCTCTCCGCCTATCATGAAGGCGGCCACATCATCATCTGCATCGCCGACAATGGCCGCGGGCTCAACACCGAGCGGATCAAGGCCAAGGCGCTCGGCAACGGCCTCGTCAGCGAGGCCGAGCTCGAGAAGATGACGGAAGCCCAGATCCACAAATTCATCTTCGAGCCGGGCTTCTCGACCGCCGCCGCCATCACCTCGGTGTCGGGCCGCGGCGTCGGCATGGACGTGGTGCGCACCAATATCGACCAGATCGGCGGCACCATCGACATCAAGTCGGTGGCCGGCGAAGGCACCTCGGTCACCATCAAGATCCCGCTGACGCTCGCCATCGTCTCGGCGCTGATCGTCGAGGCCGGCGGCGACCGCTTCGCGATCCCGCAATTGGCGGTGGTCGAACTGGTGCGGGCGCGCGCCAATTCCGAGCACCGCATCGAGCGCATCAAGGACACCGCGGTCTTGCGCCTGCGCAACAAGCTGCTGCCCTTGATGCACCTGAAGAAGCTGTTGCGGATCGACGACGGCTCGTCCTCGGATCCGGAGAACGGCTTCATCGTGGTGACCCAGGTCGGCAGCCAGACCTTCGGCATCGTGGTCGACGGCGTGTTCCACACCGAGGAGATCGTGGTCAAGCCGATGTCGACCAAGCTGCGCCACATCGACATGTTCTCCGGCAACACCATCCTCGGCGACGGCGCCGTGATCATGATCATCGATCCGAACGGCATTGCGAAAGCGCTCGGCGCCGCCGGCTCGGCCTCGCAAGGCGTCGCCGACGAGCATGCGCTGCATCACGCCACCACCGGCGAGCAGCTCACCTCGCTGTTGGTGTTCCGCGCCGGCACGGCGCAGCCCAAGGCGGTGCCGCTGGCGCTGGTCACGCGCCTGGAAGAGATCGCGGCCGACAAGATCGAGATCAGTAACGGCCGCTACATGGTGCAGTACCGCGATCAGCTGATGCCGCTGGTGCAGATGGAGGGCGTCTCGGTCCAGACCTCGGGCTCGCAGCCGATCCTGGTGTTCGCCGACGAGACCCGCGCCATGGGCCTCGTGGTCGACGAGATCATCGACATCGTCGAGGAGCGCCTCCACATCCAGGTCTCCGGCTCCCGCGACGGCATTCTCGGCTCCGCCGTGATCAAGGGCCAGGCCACCGAAGTGATCGACGTCGGCCACTTCCTGCCGATGGCGTTCGCCGACTGGTTCATCCGCAAGGAGATGGCGACCGAGGCGCAGACGCAGTCGGTGCTCTTGGTCGACGACTCGCCGTTCTTCCGCAACATGCTGGCGCCGGTGCTGAAGTCGGCGGGCTACAAGGTGCGCACCGCAAGCTCGGCGATCGAGGGGCTGGCGGCGCTGCGCTCGGGCCAGAGCTACAACATCGTCGTCACCGACATCGAGATGCCGGAGATGAACGGCTTCGAGTTCGCCGAGACCATCCGCGCCGATCAGCACCTGCACCATCTGCCTGTGATCGCGGTGTCCTCGCTGGTGTCGCCGGCGGCGATCGAGCGCGGCCGCCAGGCCGGGTTCTACGACTACATCGCCAAGTTCGACCGTCCGGGGCTGATCGCGGCGCTGAAGGAACAGGTCGAAGAGCAGGCCCGCGCCGAAGCCGCCAAGCAGGCCGCCTAACCGCAGCCGTTTCAGGAGTAGCGTTAAGATGAGCATCAAGACCGAAACCAGCGACGGCGCGGTTGCCGAATATGTCACCGCCGTGATCGGCGGCCAGCTGTTCGGATTGCCGATCTCGCGGGTGCAGGACGTGTTCATGCCGGAACGGCTGACGCGGGTGCCGCTGTCCTCGGTGGAGATCGCGGGCGTCCTGAACCTGCGCGGCCGCATCGTCACCGTGATCGACATGCGCGCGCGGCTCGGCCTTGCCAAGGCCGACGACGGCAAGCCGCCGATGGCGGTCGGCGTCGACCTGCGCGGCGAGTCCTATGGCCTCCTGATCGACCAGATCGGCGAGGTGCTGCGGCTGCCCGAGGATGGCCGCGAGGAGAACCCGGTCAATCTCGATCCGCGCATGGCCAAGCTCGCCGGCGGCGTCCACCGCCTCGACGGCCAGCTCATGGTCATCCTCGATGTCGATCGCGTGCTCGATATGCTGCCGAAGGCGGCGCTCGCCGCCTGATCGATTCGCCAGTCATTGTCCCAGCGGGGAGTAGAAAGTGATGAGAACGTGCTTGGTTGTCGATGACTCCAGCGTCGTGCGCAAGATCGCCCGGCGCATTCTGGAAGAGATGGGGTTCGAGGTCGTCGAGGCCGAAGACGGCGAGCAGGCACTGGAGCTCTGCAAGAGCCGCCTGCCCGACGCCGTCCTGCTCGACTGGAACATGCCGGTGATGGATGGCTACGACTTCCTGGGCAAATTGCGGCTCCTGCCGGGAGGCGAGCAGCCCAAAGTGGTGTTCTGCACCACCGAGAATGACATCGATCATATCTCGCGCGCGCTGAATGCCGGCGCCAATGAGTACATCATGAAGCCGTTCGATAAGGACATCGTCTCCGCCAAGTTCGAGGAGGTCGGCCTGTTTCAGGCCATGTCCAGCTAGCGGTTCGATTGCAATGTTCGCACGCCGTCTGGGAGGCAGGTTGCGAACATCAGATCCGCTCCAGCCATCCGCGTGATTCCCGATTTGCCCAGAAGAGGCCACCCGTGAACCAGCCCGATTATGATTTCCTGCGCAAGTTGCTCCGGGACAAATCCGGTCTCGATCTATCTGCCGACAAGCAGTACCTGATCGAGAGCCGTCTGCTTCCTCTGGCGCGCAAAGCCGGACTGCCCGGCATCGCCGAGCTAGTCCACAAACTGAAGGACGGACCGAGCAGCCTGATCAATCAGGTGGTCGAGGCCATGACCACCAACGAGACCTTCTTCTTTCGCGACAAGGTGCCGTTCGATCATTTCCGCGAAGTGATCGTGCCCGAGCTCCTGCGTGCGCGTACCAGCCGCAAGTCTCTGCGGATCTGGTGCGCGGCGGGGTCGACCGGTCAGGAGCCGTATTCGCTGGCAATGTGCCTGAAGGAGATGGGAGCCGCCGTCAGCGGCTGGCGGATCGAGATCCTCTCCACCGACCTTTCCCAGGAGGTGCTGGAGAAGTCCAGGGCCGGTCTCTACAGTCAGTTCGAGGTGCAGCGCGGCCTGCCGATCCAGCTTCTGGTCAAATATTTCAAGCAGGTCAGCGAGCTCTGGCAGATCAATCCCGAGATCCGCGCCATGGTCCAGCACCGCCAGTTCAACTTGTTGAACGATTTCTCCCAGCTCGGCACGTTCGACGTGATCTTCTGCCGCAACGTTCTGATCTATTTCGACCAGGATACCAAGATCAACATCTTCGGCCGGCTGGCCAAATCGATGGAGCCGGACGGATTCCTGGTGCTGGGCGCGGCGGAAACCGTGGTCGGGCTGACGGACGTCTTCAAACCGCTCGCGGAACGGCGCGGGCTGTATCGGCCGAACCTCGCTGCGTCCGCCAAGAGCGCGGCCGGATTGGGCGGGCTGCAGAAAATGGCCAGCTTCGCAGGACACTGAAAGGTCAGGACACGACGATGTCTGACGAAAACAAAGGTACGGAGCGCGTCACCTTCAGCCGGGGTTATGACGTCTGCATCATGGGTATCGACGGCACGTGGCGGCGCGACTGCCAGCTGAATGCCATATCCGACAACGATGCTGTGCTGACGGTCGAAGGCTCGATCCAGGGGCTCAATCTCAAGGAATTCTTCCTGCTCCTATCGTCGACCGGGCTTGCCTACCGCCGCTGCGAACTCGTGCGCGTAAACGGCGCGGAGATGGACATCCAGTTCATCAAGGGCAAGAACAAGAAGAAGCGCTCGAGCGCGTCCGCCGCCCAGGACGCGATGAGCGGCTGAGCGCGGCGTTTCCTATCTTGCGATTTGCGGGCCGTGGTCGCGAACCGCGCGTCCCGATTGGGCCGCGGAGATTTGCTTCGGCACGATCGCCGTGTCGCTCATCTTTGTGCGGGATCACTCGGCATCGAGCTGCAGACTCTCTCCAAGCCGGCGATCTCGCAGCGCCATGCATTCAGCCAGCCGATCGCGGCAAGGCTGCACTCGGCCGGTCGCGCCGACGACACGGATGCTGGCGCGAACGCGTCGGATCAGGGGTCTGCACGTCGGAGGTTGCGGAATTGGAACTTCGGTTCTCGCAAGGCAGCATCACGACACCCGGCACCGCCGGTTCCGATATTCCCCTCTCCCTGGGGCATTCGTCGGCCGCCCGCTACTACTTGTGGGCTATGGTTCTGAGCCGTACGAATACGGATGCACAAAACGCCATTGGAGTATGGTATCATAAAATGTGTTTCTATGATTTCTGCTCTCTATGCCGAGTGATCGCACATGGCTGAACAAACAACTTCCAGGGGTGAGATTTTTGTCGTCGATGACGACCCTGCCGTGCGTGATACCCTGTCGATGGTCTTGTCGGCCGGCGGCTATGACGTGATCTGCTTTGCGGACGGCGCTGCGTTGTTGGCGGTTGCCAGAACCAGGACGCCGGCCTGCATCCTGCTCGATGTGCATATCCCGGGAAAATCCGGGCTCGATATTCTCAAGGAACTCCATGGCGAGGATTATCCGGCGCCGATCTTCATGATCTCCGGGCAGGGCGACATCGCCATGGCGGTGAATGCCATCAAGAACGGCGCGCTCGACTTCATCGAGAAGCCGTTCCGCGGCAGTGAAATTGTCGAGCGGCTGAACGAGGCGATCGGCGCCTTTGCCCGCCGGCAAAAGGAGAATGCGAATCCAAAGATCGGCTCGCTGCATTTCCCCGGGCGGGAGCCGCTGACCCGGCGCGAGCGCGAAGTGCTGGAACAGTTTACCGCCGGCGCCTCGAACAAGGAAGCCGGCCGCACGCTCGGTATCAGCCCGCGGACGATCGAGGATCACCGCGCCAACATCATGAAGAAGCTCGGCGCGCGGAATGCGGCGGACCTGATCCGCATCGTCATGACGGCCTCGCGCGCCTCCTGAGCCGGAGCCAAGCCTCCGGCACGCCAACGTGCGTCGGCTCTCCCAGGTCGGCTCCTACGTCTCGACTCTCGCCTCTGCAGCCAGCGCCTTGCGAATCATCCTGGCAAGTTCCGACTTGCGATAAGGCTTGGCGAGCAGCAGGATCCCGGAGTCCAACCGGCCGTGATGCACCACGGCATTCTCGGTGTAGCCGGAGGTGAACAGCACCTTCTGGCCCGGCCGGAGCTGCTGAATCTCGGACGCCAGCTGACGTCCGTTCATGGAGCCGGGCATGATGATGTCGGTGAACAGCAGATCGAACGGCTCGCCGGAGCGCGCGATCGACAGCGCTTCGGTCGCATTCGCAGCCTCCAGGGTGGCGTAACCGAGCGAATGCAGTTGCGCGAGCACGTAGCCGCGCACCAGGCGGTCATCCTCGACCACGAGGATCGTTTCGTTGCCACCCTCGATCGGCAGCGAGGTTGCCTTCGCAGCAGCGGCGACACCACTGCGGCCGGGCGGCAGATACATCCTGATCGTGGTGCCGTGGCCTTCCTCGCTGTAGATCCTGATATGCCCGGCGGATTGCTTGACGAAACCGTAGACCATCGAAAGTCCGAGGCCGGTTCCCTTGCCCGGGCCCTTGGAGGTGAAGAACGGGTTGAACACCTTGTCGAGGATGGCCGAGGGAATTCCGGTGCCGCTGTCGCTGACGGCGATCATCGCATAGCGGCCCGGCCGGACGTCGTCGTACAGGCTGGCATAGGTCTCGTCGAGGTCGGCCCAGCCGGTCTCCAGGATCAGCTTGCCGCCGTTGGGCATCGCGTCGCGGGCGTTGAGCGCCAGGTTGATGATGGCGGTCGCGAGCTGGTTGGGGTCGACATGGGCGACGCAGCTCTCGTCCTGGAACACCGATTCGATTTCGATCTGCTCGCCCAAGGTCGGCCGGAGCAGCTTGGCGGTATCGATCACCAGCGTGTTGATGTCGATCTCGCGCGGTTGCAACGGCTGCCGTCGCGCAAAGGCCAGCAATTGCTGGGTCAGGGCGGCGCCCCGTCCCGCCGCCTCGTCGATCATCTTGGTGATCGCGGCGAGCTGCGGCTCCTTGGCGACGGCGCCGGCGAGGATCTCGATCGTGCCGGTGATGACAGTCAGGATGTTGTTGAAGTCGTGGGCGATGCCGCCGGTGAGCTGGCCGATCGCCTCCATCTTCTCCGATTGGCGGATGCGCTCTTCCGCGGCGATCTTGTCGGTGAGGTCGCGGAAGAATCCGTTGAACACGAACCCGCTGCGGGTCTTCAGGGCCGTGACGCTCAATTCGGCCTTGAATTCCCGGCCGTCGCGCCGGCGCACCATGATCTCTCGGCGGCGGCCGCCGACGAGCCCGTCGCTGCCGCCGGTCAGCAGCACCCGCCCGAGTGCCGCTCGGAGTTCATCGCGGTCCTGATCGACGGAGATCAGGTCGAAGACGTCCTTGCCCAGGATCTCCGCGCGCGGCCAGCCGAAGATCTTCTCGGCCTGTGAATTCCAGTTGAGAACACTGCCTCTGTCGTCGATCTGGACGAAGGCGTCGAGCGCGGTCTCGACGATATTGCGGGCCAGTTGCTCGCTCTCGCGCAGGGTCTCCTGCGCAAGCCGGCTTTCGGTCATGTCGCGGCCGATGAAGAAATGCCGCTGCACCGGTTCGGACCAGCTCGCCGTCCAGGACAGCGTCACGACCCGGCCGTCCTTGTGCATGTAGCGGGAGTCAGAGCCTCGCGCGCGTTGGCCCCGGCGCGAGGCGCGCATCTCACCGCGCGCCTTCTTGAGATCGTCGGGATGAAGAAAATCGGCGGCGCTCCGACCGATCATCTCCGCCGGAGTATAGCCCAGGATGGTTTCCGCGCTCGGGCTCACCTGGACCAGCATGCCCTTGCGGTCGGTAATCAGGATGAGGTCCTGCGAGCTCTCGAAGATGCGGCGCCGTTCTTCGGTCTGCTGGCGCAGTGCCTGTTCGGTCCTGCGGCTCTCGGTGATGTCGCGGGCGATCATCGACGCGCCGGTGATCTGCCCGGACGGTGATTTGATCGGCGCGATGCTGAGCGAAACCTGGATCGGCGAGCCGTCTTTGCGGAGCCGAATCGTCTCGTATTGCTGGATGCGCTCGCCGCGGCCGACCCGCGCCAGAATGTCCCGGCCCTCGCAGATCCGGTCGGCAGGCAGGATCAAGTCGATGTTGCGTCCGACGGCTTGCTGGGCCGAGTAGCCGAACACCTGCTCGGCAGCCGGGTTCCAGCCGGTGATGGTGCCGTCGAGCGATTCGGTGAGGATCGCATCGCTGGAGGATTCGACAGCCGCGCTGTAGAGGCGCTCGCGCTCCGCGAAATGGTCGCGGGCGGCCTCGGTCAGGTAATGCTCCTGCACCTCGCGCTCGAGTTCGGCGGTCTTGGCCCGGACCTCCTCCATGACGCGGGCGAAGGCGCGCGCCAGCACGCCGGTTTCGCCGCCGGCCTCGACGGGAATGGTCACGGCCTCGCCACGGCCGATGCCCTCGATCGCCGCGGTCAGCTGATTGATGGGCCGCGTCAGCGAGCGCGCGACGAGGAACGCCAGCGCGGCCGCGCAGAGCATGGCGATGAGACCGACGCCGAGAGCGGTTTTGCGAATGGCAACGGCCGGACCCATGAAGGTGGTGTTTGGAATGGTTTCGATGACGGCCACCCATTCCTGGCCTGCGAGCAAGGCGGGCGCGAAGGCGATCCCGTCCGGTCTGCCGTGCGCGTCATGGATAATGCGCGCAAACGTCTCTGTCGTGCCGGTTGCGGCAGCGAGCGAGGGAAAGTCATCCTGCCATTTCGTGGAGTTGCCGCGCTTGGAGGCAAACTCGCGGTCCGAATCCGGATGGAAGAGATAGTCGCCGCGCGCGTTGACCACATAGAGCTGCGCTCCCGGGCGGGCGGCCGCCCGCAGATGCGCAAAGATCGGACGCATGTCGACGTCGATCATGAGAACGCCGAACGGCTTGCCATCCGGCGCGAAGACGGGCGTTCCGACGCAGAGCATCGGAACGCCGGTCTTCGGGTCGGTCGTGTTGCCGTCCAAGATCACCGGCGAGATGTGGATCTGCCCGGGCGCGAGGCGCAGCGTCTCATTAATGTAAGGACGGTCGCCGCGTTCGATCAGCTCGCCCTCCGGAACGATCCGGACGCTGTGGTTCGGCCCGAGACGGTCGACACGGATGAGTTCACGCCGGTTGTTCTCCAGGCCGACCAGGCGGAACATGGCGTAGGTGGGCTCGGCCTGCAGTTCGGAAAAAAAGCGTAGCGCCACCCGTTCGCGCCAGGACTGGGCCGAGAGCCCTTCGCGCGGATCGAGGCCGCCAGCCATCATGGTGCGGATCAGCGTCGCTATGCTCGGGTCGGCGCGATAGCTCGCAAGATCGTTGCGCGCGCCGCCGACATAGGATTCCAGCTCGGTGGCCATCAGCCGTGCATGTGCTTCGACGCGATCCAGCGCGCGCGGCAACAATCCCTGCTCCAGGCTGCGATAGCCCAACCAGCCAACGGCGAACACGGCAATCGCTACCAGGAGGATCATCGCGACGGCGAGCCGGGTCGTCAGGGCCATCCGCTGCCAAGCCGCAACGACGCCTGGACGGTGCGTCCCTGGCGTCGACGGCTGGTCCCGCGAGCTGCTCTGGGCGTCAGGAATTCGGAAGAGCATCGTGACCCGGCTTGCAATTGCCAGCGGGGCTGGCGGAGGCGAGGCCGTCGGCAATCAGTGCCAGTAGCGTCGCCGGCTTGAACTGTTTTGGCAGAGCGGATACGGCAGCGAGCTTCATGACCATGGTACGATAATCCGCCTCCGGGAGCGAGTCCGCTGTGTGCCGCCGGCCGGAGGTCATGATGATCGGGACATCGGGGCGTCGTTTCACGATTCGTCGCACCATTTGATGCCCGTCCATGAACCTATCCACGAACGTGTCGAGCGCCAGCAGATCGAAGTCCTCAGTTCGAAATCCGGACAATGCCTTTTGGCCGTCTTCGCCAACCCGTAACGGCATGCCCCGCCTGCTCCGGCGCCCGCCGGATCGTCGGCGGAATGACCAGGTCGTCATCTACGACCAGTATCTTTGCCACGGCCCCTCATCCCGATTCGGCTGGTACACCAACGGGCAGTTGCAAAAGCTTTGCCCAAATCGTGGCGAGCTGCAAGCATTTAGCCGTCCGCGGGACCGCCTTGCGAGCGACTCGCAGCGGGGGGGGATCCCGCGAGGTAATTGGGGTGAAGGTCGCGGATCCTGGCGAGGTCGCTCAGCGTGCCGGAGAGATGGACCCTCAGATGCATCTGCGCCTCGTCTGGTCTGCCTTCGCCGATCGATCGGGCGATCAGGCGGTGGTGGCGCAGGATGTCCTGCGCCTTGCCGGACGACGGCAGATGCAGCCGCCGCAATCGGTCGATATGGCCGCTGCGGCTGCGCACCAGCACCCAAAGCTCGCGCTTGTCGGCTGCGGCATAGAGTGCGGCGTGGAATTCGTTATCCGCGGCCATGAAGGATTCGAGGTCGCCGTTCTTGGCAAAGCCCCGCTGCCGCGCGATCAGGTCGTACAGGTGAGCCACGAGGTCGGCATCCGGCGAGAGCGCGAGCAGCCGCACGATCTCGAGCTCCAGCGCCTGCCTGAGAAAGTGCGCCTGCTCGGCCGAGCGGACGTCGATCCGGCTCACCAGCGTCGCATGCTGCGGAAACACGTCCACCAGGCCTTCCTCGGCCAGCCGCATCAGGGCGTCGCGGATCGGGGTCGAACTCAAGCCGAACTCCGCGGCAAGTTCCGCGCGCGACAGCGGCGTGCCCGGCGGCAGGGTCAAACTCGTGATCAGGTCGCGCAACCGCTCGAACACTTGCGGCGCCGCCCGGCGGCTGCGGTCGAGCCGGTTGTTGCTCGATCTTGATGGGATGGCAGGGCGTGGTGCCGCCGATGGAGGGGCCATGGTCCGATGCTTCGCCGCGGTGCTTGCCATAGATGTACTAATGCATTAGTGCATCTATGGCTCGGCCGTCAAGAAGCAGCCGGGATGACAGGGGAGGACGTCCATCATGAGCGGCTCACGCAAGCGTCCCGAGGAACTGCGCAGCGCGCGCTGGTTCGCACCCGACGACCTTCGATCCTTCGGCCACCGCTCGCGCGTGATGCAGATGGGTTATGCGCAGGAGGAGTGGAAAGGCCGTCCGCTGATCGCGATCATCAACACCTGGTCCGATGCGCAGCCCTGCCACATGCATTTCAAGTCGCGGGTCGACGACGTCAAGCGCGGAGTATTGATGGCGGGCGGCCTGCCGATTGAGCTGCCGGCGCTATCGCTCTCGGAATCGCTGCTGAAGCCGACCACCATGCTCTATCGCAACATGCTGGCGATGGATGTCGAGGAGCTGCTGCGCAGCCATCCGATCGACGGTGTCGTGCTGATGGGCGGCTGCGACAAGACCACGCCGGCGCTCCTGCTCGGCGCCACCAGCATGAACCTGCCCGCGATCTATCTGCCGGCCGGGCCGATGTTGCGCGGCAATTGGAAGGGCAGGACGCTCGGATCGGGCTCGGATGCCTGGAAATATTGGGACGAGCGGCGGGCAGGGAAATTGTCCGAAAGAGACTGGGACACGATGGAGGCGGGCATCGCGCGCAGCCACGGCACCTGCATGACCATGGGCACCGCCTCCACCATGACCGCGATCGCGGAGGCGATCGGCATGACCCTGCCGGGCGCGTCCTCGATTCCGGCCGCGGATGCCGAGCACATCCGTATGAGTTCGGCGTGCGGCCGCCGCATCGTCGAGATGGTGTGGGAGGATCTGACGCCTGCGAAGATCCAGACCCGTGCGGCGTTCGAGAACGCGATCGCGGTGGCGATGGCGATGGGCTGCTCGACCAATGCCATCATCCATGTCATCGCGCAGGCGCGCCGCGCCGGCGCCGACATCGGGCTCGACGATTTCGAGACGGCAAGCCGCAAGGTGCCGGTGCTCGCCAATGTCCGGCCGAGCGGCGACGCCTATCTGATGGAAGATTTCTACTATGCGGGTGGCTTGCGCGCATTGATGAGCCGCATCGTCGAGCACCTTCATCTCGATTGCTTGACCGTGAACGGGCAGACGCTCGGCGAGAACATCGCCGATGCCGAAGTCTATAATGACGACGTCATCCGTCCGGCCTCGAATCCGATCTACCGCGAAGGTGCGCTCGCGGTGCTCAAGGGCAACCTCGCGCCCGATGGCTGCGTCATCAAGCCGTCAGCCTGCGATCCGCGCTTCCTCAAGCATACCGGGCCGGCGCTGGTGTTCGACGATTATCCGTCGATGAAGAAGGCGATCGACGATCCCGATCTCGATGTCACGCCTGACCATGTGCTGATCCTGCGCAATGCGGGGCCGCAAGGCGGTCCCGGCATGCCTGAATGGGGCATGCTGCCGATCCCGACCAAGCTGGTGAAGCAGTGCGTGCGCGACATGGTGCGTCTGTCGGACGCGCGCATGAGCGGCACCAGCTACGGCGCCTGCATCCTGCATGTCGCGCCGGAGGCCTATGTCGGTGGGCCGCTTGCCTTGGTGAGGAACGGGGATTTAATCAACCTCGACGTTGCCGCGCGCACCATCGATCTCGATGTGTCCGAGGAAGAACTTGCGCGTCGGCGGGCCGAATGGACCCCGCCGGCGCCGCGCTTCGAACGTGGCTATGGCTGGATGTTCGCCCGCCACATCAAGCAGGCCAATGACGGCTGCGATTTCGACTTCCTCGAGACCGGCTTCGGCCCGCCCGTGGGCGAGCCGGCGATTTATTAGTTCGTTGCGCGGCGAGGCAGTGTTCTCGCCCCAACCGCGGTGCGCTCCCTCCCCCCTTGTGGGGGAGGGCTGGGGAGGGGGTAGCCCCAGGCGACACCACCGATGTGGCCCCCCACCCATAGCCGAAGCTCTGCTTCGGCGTCTCCTAACGAAGCCGGCCGCGAACACGGCCGGTTGCCCTCCCCGCAAGGGGGAGGGGAGTGTAGCGAGCAGGACATGACCAAACTCAGCGACGTCACCCGCAACAAGCTCAAGACCGTTTCCACCGCCACCGTCGCGACCGCGCTGTTCAAGCGCGGCCTGCGCATCCAATGCGTCCAGAACGTTCATCCCCTGAACCCGGAGCAGCCCACTATGGTCGGTGAGGCCTTCACGCTGCGCTACATCCCGGCGCGCGAGGACCTCAACACCATCGAGGTGTTTCGCGACCGCAGCCATCCGCAGCGGAAGGCCGTGGAGGATTGCCCGCCCGGCGCGGTGCTGGTGATGGACAGCCGCAAGGATCCGCGGGCGGCCTCGGCGGGTGCGATCCTGGTGAGCCGGCTCAAGCAGCGCGGCGTCGCCGGCGTCGTCACCGACGGCGGTTTTCGCGATGCGGCCGATATCGCCAAGCTCGGCATTCCCGCCTTCCATCAGCGGCCGAGCGCGCCGACCAATCTCACCCTGCATCATGCGATCGAGATCAACGGGCCGATCGCCTGCGGCGATGCGCCGGTGTTCCCCGGCGACGTGATCCTGGGCGATGCCGATGGCGTCATCGTCATTCCGGCCCATCTCGCCGACGAGATCGCTGATGAGACCTTCGAGATGACCGCGTTCGAAGATTTCGTCGCGGAGGAGGTGGCGAAGGGCCGCTCGATTCTCGGGCTTTATCCTGCCACGGATACGCAAACGCCGACTGACTTTGCAGCCTGGCGGAAGAGGAACGGGCGATAGCCATTCACTCCGTCGTCGTCCCGGGCAAGCGCGTCAGCGCGCCGACCCGGGACCCATAACCCCAGGGCGTAGTTCTTACGCAGAACGCCGTTCCTTCGTGCTCCCTATCGGCTACGGTGGTTATGGGTCCCGGGTCTTCGCCCGAGACGACAGCGGTGCTGGTGCTGGCTTGATCGCGCCTCAGCAGAGCTCACAACATCTCCGGCCGAAACAGCTTCCTGAACTTCCGGGTCTCCTCACCCGAGATCATGAACTCACCGTCGCCGCGATAGTGGATCGTCTTCGGCGTCTTCGGCCTGGTCGCGACGTGTGCCTTCACCACTTCGAACACGAAGACGTTGTACTTCGTGACCCAGCTCGTATCGGCCAGCCGGCATTCGAAATTAGCGTAGCATTCCGCAATTAGCGGCGCTGCGACCATCTCGGCGGGTGCGGCCGTGAGGCCGAACGCGGTGAACTTGTCGATGTCGCGGCCGGACGAATTACCGATGCGGACGACCTTGTCGGCGAGATCGACCGTGGGCAAGTTGATCACGCATTGCCGGCTCTTCCGTATCAGCTCGAAGCTATGATTGGCCGATGAGATGCAGCAGCCGATCAGGGCCGGCTGAAACTCCATCATCATGTGCCAGGCCATGGTCATGATGTTGGTCTGGCCCTTATGGGCGGAACTGACCAGCACGACCGGGCCGGGCTCGAGGAAGCGCCGGACATTGCGAACCGGGAAATCGGCTTTGCGATAGGTCGGCATGCGATCTGCTTCCGCGCCTCGATGCTCCGCGGGCGATGAAACTGTCAGGCTGCAAGGTGTGAAAGGTCTCTCCGCGCCACCAGCCGGCCGTCTTCCTTCGAAATGCGCACAGCGAAGTCGTAGCGGTCAATGTCGATGGCGATATCCAGATCTTCGGGATGCAGATGCGGCTTGGCTGGATCGCGAAAATCTGGGATCTGAGGGCCCGCCAGAATGACGTTGCGCGTGCCAGCAATGCAGCCCGGTCTGCCCTGCAGCAGATTGCGCAGGTGGATGGCGCAGAGTTCGTCTTCGTCGGTCCGGATCTCGCCGTTCATACCCATTGCCACCAGCGAGACCCGAGCAGGCGCATGTCTTGTGACGGCTTGCGCGGTTGCCTTCGCCGTCACCAGCGATCCTGCATACAGCTGCGTCGCCTGCTTGGCCGCGACGATGCCTCGGGTGCCGGCGCTAGTGCGCTGGATGACGGTGATCCCGTCGAGCAGCGCCTGTGAGGCGTCGAACGGTGAATTGCCGAGATCGAAGCCGTTGGGCTTATGGCCGCCGACTTCGCCCATGCAGATCTGGCCGACGCCGGCGGCGCGTAACCTGAGCGCTTCCTCGACGGTGTCGACCATGATGATCTTCGTAGCGCCTCGCGCGAGCGCCACGGCGGCCGTGGTGAACGCGCGGAACACATCGATGATAACGACCGCGCCTTGCGCGCGTTCCGCGCCGGTAATCAGGCTATCGAGGCGGATGTCCATGGTCTCTCCGCCCATCAGGCGTTCTTGTCCGCCAGCCCCACCGCCCACAACGCAAACGCATAGACGATCGCGACCTCGTCGAGCCGGTTGAAGCGCCCCGAGGCGCCGCCATGGCCGGCGCCCATATTGGTTCGCAACAGCACCGGGCCGCCGGAGGTCATGGTGGCGCGCAGCCGCGCGATCCATTTGGCCGGCTCCCAATAGGTGACGCGGGGATCGGTCAGTCCGGCCATTGCGAGAATGGCGGGATAGGGCTTTGCCGCCACGTTGTCGTAGGGCGAGTAGGACAGGATGGCACGGAAGTCCTTCTCGCTCTCGATCGGATTGCCCCATTCCGGCCATTCCGGCGGGGTGAGCGGCAGCGTGTCGTCGAGCATGGTGTTGAGCACGTCGACGAACGGCACTTCGGCGACGATGCCGGCGAACAATGCGCCGGCGCGGTTGGCGACCGCGCCCATCAGCATGCCGCCGGCGCTGCCGCCATGGCCGACGATGCGCTTCTCGCTGGTGTAGTTGGCCGCGATCAGCGCGCGGGCGCAGGATATGAAATCCTCGAAGCTGTTGGGCTTCTTCTCGCGCTTGCCGTCGAGATACCAGCCCCAGCCCTTGTCGGTGCCGCCGCGGATATGCGCGATCGCATAGACGAAGCCGCGATCGACCAGCGACAGCCGGTTGACGTTGAACGAGGCCGGGATCGCGTGACCGTAGGAGCCGTAGCCATAGAGCAGCAGCGGCGCCTTGCCGTCCTGCACGAAGTCGCGCCGGCGCAGGAGCGAGATCGGCACCTCGGCGCCGTCATGCGCTTTGGCCATGATGCGGGTCGTGACGTAGTCGGCCGGGTTGTGGCCGGATGGAATCTCCTGCCGCTTGCGCAAGGTCCTGGTGCGCGTGACCATGTCGTAGTCGTAGACCTCCGACGGCGTCGTCATCGACGAGTAGGAGAAGCGCAGCGTCGTCGTGTCGAACTCGTAGGAGCCCATCGCATCGAGCGAGTAGGCGGCCTCGTCGAACGCGATCGCGTGCTCCTCGCCGCTGGTGAGGTCGCGGATCACGATCGACGGCAGCGCGTTGGCGCGCTCCAGCCGCACCAGATGACCCGCATAGAGATCGTGGTCGAGCACATAGACGCCGGCGCGGTGTGGGATGAGGTCGCGCCAATTGGCGCGCTCGGGCGAAGCCAGCGGTGCCGTCACGATCTTGAAGTCGATTGCGTCGTCGGCATTGGTCAGGATGAGCAGTTCGTCGCCGCGATCGGCGATCGAATATTGCACGCCGCTCTGGCGCGCTGCGACCAGCCGCGGCGGCGCGTCGGGATTGGCGAGATCGATCAGCCGCTGCTCGGAGGTCTCGTGATCGCCGCCGGCAATCACGCAGAACCGGCCGGAGGTCGATTCGTGCACATGGGTGAACCAGCCGGTGTCGTGCTCCTCATAGACCAGCACGTCGTCGGCCTGCGCCGTGCCGAGCCGGTGGCGCCACACCTGCATGGGACGGTGATTGTCGTCGAGCTTGACGTAGAAGAAGCTCTTGCAGTCGAGCGTCCAGACCACGCCGCCGTCGGTCTCCTCGACGAGGTCGTCATGGTCCTTGCAGCTCTCCCAGTCGCGCACCCGGATCGAAAAATATTCCGAGCCGTTGATATCGGCGCTCCAGGCCACGAGCTTGTGGTCATACGAATGACGGCTGCCGCCGAACTTGAAGTAGTCGTGGCCCTTGGCCAGCTCGTCGCCGTCGAGCGCGATCTGCTCGGCGCCGCCGTTGCGCGGCATGCGGCCGAACATCTCATGCTGGCCGCCCTCGCGGAATTTGCGGAAATAGGCGTAAGGGCCGTCCGGCGAGGGCACCGAGGAATCGTCCTCCTTGATACGCCCGCGCATCTCCGCGACCAATTTCTTCTGCAGCGGCGCGGTGTGGCCGAGCACGCTGTCCGCATAGGTGTTCTCCGCCTCGAGATAGCGGCGGATGTCGGCATCGAGCTGCGACGGATCGTGCAGCACCTCCTGCCAGTTCGCATCCTTCAGCCAGGCGTAGTCGTCCGCCACGGTGATGCCGTGGCGGGTGAAGGAATGCGGGCGGCGCGGCGCCACCGGCGCCTGTTCGGAGGTCTTGCTCATCTGTTCCCTTTACAACGGGCTTTCGCCGGTGGGGCTGACATTCGCGCCGAGCCATTGGATGGCGGCATCGAGGCCGCCTCTGCCATGCGGGATCTTCAACGCTATCAGCGCCATTTCGATCACGCCGAGCGTGCCCAACACCATCGGCGCGTTGACGTGGCCCATATGGGCGATTCGGAAGGCCTGGCCCTGCAGGTCGCCGATGCCGACGCCGAGCACGACGCCGCACTGCTCCTTGCAGTAGCGCTTCAAGATCTCCGGGTCATAGCCGCCGCCTACCAGCACGGTGGTCACCGTGTTGGAACGTTCCGACGGCTCGGCAATGTTGAAGCCCAGCACCTGGCCTTCGCTCCACACATTGACGGCGCGCCGTACGGCCTCGCCGAGCAGGCGGTGGCGCCGGAACGCATGTTCGAGTCCTTCGGCGAACAGCATGTCGATGGCTTGGCGCAGCGCGAACAACAGATGCACCGGCGCGGTGCCGCCATATTTGCGGTAGTGCTCGGCGCCTTCGCGCTCGCTCCAGTCCCAATAGGGCGTGCGCAGATTGGCCTTCTTATGCACCTCGAGCGCGCGCGCATTGGCGGCGACGAAGCCGAGGCCGGGCGGCGTCATCAGGCCCTTCTGCGAGCCGGACATCGCGACGTCGATGCCCCAGCCATCCATCTGGAACGGCATGCAGCCCAGCGAAGCCACCGTATCGACCATATACAGCGCCGGATGGCCGGCCGCCTTGATCGCCTTGCCGATCGCCTCGATGTCGTTGACCACGCCCGAGGCGGTGTCGACCTGCGCGACCACGATCGCCTTGATGCTGTGGTCCTTGTCGGCGCGCAGCCGCTGCTCCACCTCGGCCGGGCGCACCGCGCGACGCCAGTCGCCCTTGAGCACCTCGACCTCGGCGCCCATCGCGCGCGCCGCATGGCCCCAGCCGACCGCAAAGCGTCCGCTTTCGAGCACCAAGAGCTTGTCGCCGCGTGACAGCACGTTGGAGAGCACGGCTTCCCAGGCGCCATGACCGTTGGCGATGTAGATGTAGGTCTTGCCCTTGGTCGCGAACAGCTTGCCGAGATCGGCCATCAGGCTGTCGGTCAGATTGACCATCTGCTCCGAATAGATGTCGAGCGCCGGCCGGTGCATGGCCTGCAGCACCTCGTCGGGCATCGTGGTGGGTCCGGGGATGGCCAGAAATTCCCGGCCCGCGCGAACGGTCATTGCGATTGTCCTTGCAAGTTTCAGGTGACGGGGCCCGCATAACCCGGATCGGGCCGCGCTGGTTTTACGCGTCGCGGTCGCTCAAGAAAAGCCGGAGTTGACGAGGGGCTGGCATTCGCGCGCCGCGTCGCCGCCGAGGTCAGCGCCGCGTCTCACGGCATCCTGCGGCTTCCGCCTCTTCCACCGAGCAGAACCAGCGGGTGCCCTTGGCGATCCGCATTTTGATCTGCGCATACCAGCGGCTCGACGGCGTGTGATAAATGCATTCGCCGGCGCCGTTGACATTGCCCTTGATGGTGCAATCGGGCGAGGGCGCGACCGGTCCGGAGGCGGAGGCGAGCAGCACGGCGCTGGCATTGTCCGGCGGCTTGGTGGCGCCGAGAATGGCGGTCTTCTTGTTGCGCACGCGCCAATCCCAGGGCGCGATGAACGCGCCTTGCCACATGCCGGCCTTGGCTTCGCGCGCCGCATGCTCGTCGGGTTCGTAGTCCTTGGACACGTGCGTATAGGCCAGCGCCCAGCCGTTGGCGACCAGCCATTTCTGGATGTCCTCGCCGTCGACCTCGCAGCGCGCGATCTGGCGCCCGCGGCGGTCGACCTGGCGAGGATGGCAGGTCCAGCTCTTGCCGTCGACGTGCTTGATCAGCTCGTCGCGCGCGGCGATCCCGCAGGTCCAGCGTTCGCTCTTGTTGCTGATGCAGAGCTGGTCGGTCGATGGCGCGTCGATGCCGCCGAGCCGGATGCGCGCATTGCCGATCTGGACCAGATCGGCCTGGCGGATCTTGGGTATGCCGCTGATGTCGGCGGCGGAGGCCAGCGAGGGCAGCAGAACGAGCAATAGCGTAGGAGCAATCTTCATCAACATGAACCGGGCCGTGCATCCGAAATGGTGACGCGGACTGCGATTGTGCTGCGGTTCCAGCCCTCGCGCCAGTTCCTTGTGAGGACTCTCCCTCAACTTCGCGCGATGCCAGCCCCCGGCTTCAGCGCAGCGTAAAGGGTTCTTTAAGCGCGATCACCGTGCCATCGCCCGCCGCGCCAAAGCGAGGCCCATCAGCACGAAGGCCGAGGTCACCTCGGGGCCGCCGACCAGGATACGGGTCGGCGTCTTCATCTTGTTCCATTCATAGGCCCGGTAGGGATGGCGACGGCCGCCTTCGCCGAACCGGGTGACGATGCAATGCAGGGCGGGCACGAAGCTCGCGGTCGCGCCGCCGAGATGGCCGAGCGCAATCAGCGCCAGCGCCGCGTCGAACACGTTCATCTCGCGGCCGATCAGGTCGTCCTCGACATAGGCGAGCACGCGCGCGCGGATCAGGCCGAAGGCGCCGTCCGGATCGATCGCTTGTCGCGCCGGCGCGGGCAGCGCCATGAAGGCGGCGTAGCAGCGGCCGAAATAGGCGCAATAGAGCTCCGGCAGATAGTAGATGTGCGAGCGCGGATCGGCGAAGTCGCCGCTGACCACGAGGCGGAGCTGGAAGGCGACGATCCGCTTGACCGTCTCGAGCCGCTCGAGCGTCTCCAGGATCTTCCAGCGCGCCAGATTGCGGAACGAGACTTCGAGCACATCGAGATTGAGGGTAGGGTCGAGATCGTTGCCGAACGGCCGCTCGCCGGCGAGGCTGTCGATCCAGGTGGCGATGCCGCCGTCATAATCGATATCGTCGTTGATCGGCACTGTGACGCGCGGCTCGTTGCTGCCCGCGCGCACCTGATAGCCGGCGTAGAAATCGACCAGCGGCTGCTCGAGCATCGGATCGTCGGCGCCGGCCTGCGTCGCTGCCGAAATCGAGCACGCCGTGGTGTCGCAATCCGGCACATAGATGCCGAAGCCGAGATCCTGCTTGATCTGGGCGAAGAAGCGCGAGAAGCGCGGATGCGGCGCCGGCGCGAGCGCGGTGACGACGTCGTAGCTCGTGCCATCGGCGCCGCGCACCTGTTCGCGGCTGGTCTTCAGGCAGAACTCCACCATCGCCGCGATGGCGCCGCGCGCAGAGGCGATCTGCGCGGCGGATGGCAATCCGGTCTCGACGAAGGCGAGCAGGGCCTCGGTGAAGAACGCATCGTAATAGGCCGAGCGATGCCGGATCTGCACCGGCGCCCACATCGGTTCGGCGATGCCGCGCCATGACGGATTGACGATGCCTGCGGCCGGCGAGCGCGCGATGAAGACGCGGGCGAGGTTGAAGAGCAGCGTCGAGTTCTTGTAGCCGCGCGAGTTGAGGCCGGTCAGCGCCATCAGGAATTCGCGGCCCTTGAGGTCGGGGTCGCCGATCAGGTTGAAGGCGGCATAGGTCGGGATGAAGCCGTTGCGGGCAAAGGAGCCGAGCAGATCGGCGCCGCAGGCGCGGATCACGCGCTCGATTTCACCGGCGGCGGGCAGCTTGCAGGCTTCGCTTGCGGCCGGCGGCTGCGGATGGCGCAGCTCGAAACTGTCGATCAGGGCGGCGACCGGCAGGCCGACCGTCTCCCAATCCGGCTGTTCATCGTCCCGGGCCTGAACCAAAGCCTGGCGCAGCGCGTTGAGCTGGCTGGAATCCTTCAGCTCGGCCAGGCCGGTGCGTCGCAGCAGCGTGCGCAGCGCCGGATTGCCGATGGCCGTGCGGTAGAAATTGGCGATGTGCGGATCGCCGCTGCGCGGATGGTTCAGCACCGGGTCGCAGACGTCATAGAGCGACGGGCCGTCCTTGCGGGCCGTCAGGGCGCGATAGGCGGCACCGGCGAAGGCGTGCAGGTTCATCGGGCTGTCTTCTTGGGATGGCCGTCCGGCGGACACCGCCATCCGCGTAACCGCTGCGTCAGCCGTGCGCTCTTGGCGCAAGCCTGGCATGGCGTCCGAGGAAAGACAAATGTGACCGACATCACAGTTGGAACGCGAGGTTTAACGGCAATATGACACCCTCGAAATCTAACGGAGTCGGCTCAAGAGAACGCCAGGATGGTTAAATTCCTATGAATTTTCAAATGCTTGTAAAATCAACGGGAATTGCAGGTTGCCCGGCCGGGCCGATCGAGCTAAGGCTGTGCGCGTTGCGGCGCCGCAAATTGCGGACAATCCGACGACACATCGTCCCGCAACTCCTCAAAGCTCCGCAGCCTGGGCGCGACCAATGCGTGCGCACCATTGGTACTGACGGATTTTTGCCTCCGGGCAACCGGCTCTGACAGGATTGACGTGATGACAGCAAGGCAGACTTCCTTCTCTCGCCGTTCGGTCGCGATCGCCGCCGTCCTCTTCGGCACGGTGTCGCTGGCGATCGGCGCGCATGCTGCCTTGAACAAGCGTCCGCTCGAAGCTGCCAATGCGGCGACGACCGAGCGTGTGGAGCCCGCCAACAACGGCATGCGGCTCGCGCTGGTCATCGGCAACGGCCATTATCCGGATGCCAATGCGCCGTTGACGCAGCCGATCAACGATGCGCGTGCGCTCACCCTCGCCCTGCGCCGCGACGGTTTCGATGTCGACGTGATCGAGGATGCCAGCAAGGACGATCTGGGCCGTGCCGTCGAGCGGCTGAAGGCGAAGATCAAGCCGGACGCGGTGGTGATGCTGTTCTTCGGCGGCTATGCCATCCAGGCGGGCCGCGAGAGCTACATGATCCCGGTCGATGCCAAGATCTGGAACGAGCGCGACGTGCGCCGCGACGGCGTCAGCATCGAGGCCTTGCTCGACACGATGGCGCAGCAGGGTGCGCGCGCCAAGCTGGCGGTGATCGATGCCTCCCGCCGCAATCCCTATGAGCGGCGCTTCCGCGCCTACTCGCACGGTCTTGCTCCGATCAACGCGCCGGCCAATGCGCTGGTGCTGTCCTCGGCGACGCCGGGCAAGGTGGTCGACGACTCCAAGGGGCAGAACAGCGTGCTCGTCACCGAGTTGCTCGCCAATCTCGACGGCAAGTCCGCGGCCGCGGAAGCCGTGTTCAACAAGACCCGCGTTGCGGTCTCCCGCGCCTCGGAAGGCGAGCAGGTGCCTTCGGTCTCCTCCTCGCTGCAGGAAGAGGTCCGCTTCGGATCCGAGACGAACGCCAACGCCGGCACCTGATTAGTCGATCTGCGACGCTCGCATCCTGCCGCGGCACCTCGCTTGCTAATACTAACGTCCGCTTCCGCGTGACCATCGACCGGGGCTATTTCGCCGCTGCCTCCGCACCCGCCATGATCGGCCTCACCGGATCGCCTTCGCGCAACAGCGCGCCGGCGCGCGCCACCACCACGTCGCCTTCGTTGAGCCCGCTGCGGATCTCGACCTGGCCGCCGGCCATCAGCCCGACCTCGACCACTTTGGTCTCCACGCGCTGCTGCTTCACCACCTGCACCACGGTGCCTGCGGGATCGTAGAGCACCGCGGTCAGCGGCACCGCGATGCCGCAGCTCTGTCCGATCTTGATCACGGCACGGCCGAACGAATTGATCAGCAGCCTTTGGTCGCTGTTGATGCCGATGAAGGCCTGGCCGAGCTGGCTGTTGGGCTCGATGGTCGGTGCCACGCGGCGGATGCTGCCGTCGAAGTCGCCGGCGCCGACGATGTGGAGCCTGGCGCTCTGGTTGGCCGCGACCTTGCCGATCTCGGCGCTCGGCACCAGGCCGACCAGGTCATATTCGTTGCGGGCGATGATCGTGAACAACGCCTCGCCGCGGCCTGAAGCGAAGGCGCCGATCGTCGCGCTGGAGGTGGCGATGGTGCCGGCCACGGGCGCCTGGATCATGGTCGAGCCGCCGTCGGGCGCGGTGAGCCGGGCGAGATTCTGCCCTGCCTTGACCGTATCGCCGGGGTCCACCAGCACCTCGGCGACCTTCAGGCCCGGCCGGTCCGGCCGCACCGCGGCCTCGTCGCGGGCCAGCACCAGGCCGGAGACCTCGACCGTATCGTCGAAGCAGGATTTCGCGGCTTTCAGCACGGTGACGGCTGCGCCCTTCGGCGCATCTCGCTCCTCAGCGGCGGCGGCTGCTTGGACCAGACTGAAGAGGCTGGCGGCCGCAAGCGCGGAAAACTTGAGCGCCGAAAATCTGCGCGAGGCGGCGGCAAACGCGGAATGTCCCATACGAGCCTGGTCCTGTCGGCGAGGAGCGTCGACCGATAGCAGACGCGCGCGCCATCGGCCACCCGACCCGATCCGTCGCTATTGGTCGCAGCAAGAGGCCATGACGTTCACGCAGGCGTCATTGCGAGCGTCGCGACCTCTCCGCCGTCCGGATCGCTCGATCCGCCGCGCCCGGCAGCAACCCGCCCGCGTCCGATGTGATCGCGCTTGCGTCGAAGCCCGCGCCCGCCGTGCGACCTTCGACCGCTTCAAATCCAAACATATCCGCGGCACATTCCGTCGCCGTCGGGGCTCTCCTCGGATCACGGCAAAGTCGTTGCGCCACAATAAGTTCTACTGATTCCGGAGCCCCGATATGCTCGAACCTGTGAGATATCCAGGCCAGCCGTCATGACTATCGGCTTCTTCCTTTTTGATGGCCGATGAGGCCAAGGTTGCGGACCTGATGCGGCAGGCGCTCAACCAAGAGAGCGCGCCATGCGCTTCGCACAAGGTTCTTTGGAGGCGGGAAACGATATGTTCGCGTGGCTGGCCGGCGCCGCCAAGGCTCCCGCCGGACGATCGAAGCATGTGAATGGGTCCTCATCGGAGAACGGAGTTCAATGAACGGTCAGCGGATCGAGCAAAGCAGCAATTGTACCGGAGATCGACGCAGAAATCGCAAGAACACCAGTTCCGTCATGCTCGGTATCATCGAAGGCATGGTGCTGACACGCAGAAGAGCGCAATCGCCAAGCCTCATGTCTTGAACGGATAGACCGGTTCACAGTCGATCCCGAGGACTGAGAACATGGATATGTTCAAGATCAGGATCGCCCGTATCGAGATGATCTCTCCGAACGAACGGGGCGAGGACGTCAGCTTGACGTTTCAATTCGATGGCCGTCAGACCACGTTTACCTCACCGATATTTCTTAGTTCGCGCGAATTCGACGACACCGAAATCGTCGAGGTAGCTCGAAGCAAGTTATACGATGTTCTCTGGCAGCTTTGCAGTCAGTGCAAGAATTGGCGGCTGACGGACGAAGAACGCCGTGCACTCGCAAGGATCAGCCAGCGGCCTGCCTAGAATCTTGTGCGTGCAGGCAGCGCTCCCCTCCAGGAGCCTTGCTGACGACTGGCACTCGTTCTATTCGTTCGCTTGAACGATGCATGAAGATTGCGTGCTCAGGGCGTTCGTGGCGACTTTGTTCCATGGACAGGATCGTCGGAAATGGTACTGCAATCTCACAGAAGGCCTCAATGTCCGTTGCAGATGATATTCTCGACTTGTTGAGGCGGAAGCGCCGGCTAAAGCTGACCGCAAGCGACATCGCTGAAATGCTGTATTGGGAGGATCGGACCTACTACGAGCATCGCGTGCGGGCCGATTGTCTGAGCTTGTACGACCAAGGCAAGCTCCTTCGTGACGGCAAGGGCAGTCTTGCCGATCCCTACATGTATAGCATGACTCCACGCGAGCGGAGGTGGCCATAGCCGTCCGACGATGCATCAGATAATGGTGCAAGCCATTTTCATTTTTTGATGGCCGAGGCGAAGCTTGGCTGCAAGGCAGCGGCCTTTCGACCGGGCGCCGCGGCAATTGCCTTGATCTTTTCCTCTCTGCTTCGTGGCTTCCCGATGGCCTCTGTCGACCGTTTGCCACGTAGGCTGTCTTCGGGATTGAGATGACCGAAGCTGAATGCAAAATCGGCCGAAGTCAGAAAAGATCATCAGCCGATGAAAGGCGAGGCGAGCGCAGATCGTATCTGGATCTGAGCGTCGCGATGAGATCGAGCGTGCGGCTGCGATAGAAATCATCCAACTCGGAAACCGGCCGGCTGATGCTCGCGCTCCACCCATAGGCGTCGTCAAATATGAACAGCGTCATTCCTGCAGGCCACGGACCGTGAAGGATGCTCGCGCGTTCGACGATCATGTCCGCGAGCTCATACGCCGTCTTGAAGGGTTTTGCGTTCATTGCCGACCTTGCGCCATTGCTACCGTGGCCTGCTGCATTCGCCATCCGTCGAGCTGATCGAACTCATCGGAAAGCAGGATCCGGACCTCGCGGCATGCATATTCTCACCCCCGCGCGGGCCTGTTCCGGGAGCTCTCCCGCTTTCTTCAGGGCCGCCGCTGCCGTGGGGCAACCGAATTTGACCGAGCCCGATTGATCGCTTCGACTGACCAGGGGCGGCCGTTTCGTCGTGTTAGCCATGTCAGGCGGCCGCTGCGATAACCGAAAGCAGAAGGGCCGGCGGGACAACCACTGGCGGCACGATCCATTCGATCAAGCGAAACCGAGACAATAGACGCTCCCCTTCCTTGGCGGGAGCGCACGCCACGCTCAGTCACTGATGGATGCCCGTTGGAATCCGCTGATGCCAAAGCCTACGCTTCCGCGGTGGGAATAGCGAGCGGCAAAGCGTGGAACAATTTCGAAAGCCAAGCTGGAGCGCAGGCCGGCCGGTTCCCTGACGACGCCTTGCGAGAAACAGATAGCTAACAGAGCGCTGAACGTGACGGCCGGCACGCGCGACAGATCAGGACCGGACAGGGCAGCTGGCCCGGCCCGCGCGCGTCTGCTATCGGTCGCGGGACACCCGGTGGGACGACGTTACGAACTTTCCGGTCGTGATGACGTTGATGCCGCGATGGCGGCTTGGTTCTTCTTCGGGTGTCTCTGATGGTGCGGCTTTGGATTGCGGTTCTCTTCGCTGTGTTGGCCGCCGTGCCGGCCGGCGCCGCCACCTTGAAGCCGGATGACGTCAATACCGCCGAATTGCGCAAGCGCGGCCCGGGCGAAGAGAAGATGGATCCGGTCGCGATCCGCGCGCAGGTCATCCTCGACCGCACCCATGTCTCGCCGCGCGAGATCGACGGCAGGTTCGGCGACAACGCCAAGAAGGCGCTCGCCGCCTTTGCCGCGTCGAAAGGGCTCGACAGCGGCGCCAAGCTGACGCCGGAGCTGTGGGCCGCGCTGATGCAGCAGGACCAGGCGCCGGCCATCGTGAGCTATCAGATCACCAAGCAGGATCTGAAGGGGCCGTTCGTCCGTTCGCTGCCGAAGAAGATGGAGCGGATGAAGCGCCTGCCCTCGCTCGGCTACACCTCGCCGCGCGAAGATCTGGCCGAAAAATTTCACATGAGCCAGGATCTGCTGGCCGCGCTCAACCCGGGCAAATCCTTCGACAAAGCGGGCGAGGAGATCTTCGTCGCCAATGTGCTGAAGCCGGACGAGAAGGTGCCGCAGGTGACCAAGCTCGCGGTCGACAAGAATGCAGGCGCGGTGCAGGCCTATGATGCGGACAGTCACCTGTTCGGGTTCTTCCCCGCGACCGTCGGCAGCGAGGACAAGCCGACCCCGGTCGGCAACTACAAGGTGACCTCGGCCGATCCCAACCCGACCTATCGATACAATCCGAACTACAAGTTCAAGGGCGTGAAGGCGCGCAAGCCCTTCACCATCGAGCCCGGGCCGAACAATCCGGTCGGCTCCTATTGGATCGGGCTCTCCGTCGGCCAGGGCTACGGCATCCACGGCACCGCCGATCCCTCCAAGGTCGGCAAGACCGAATCCCACGGCTGCATCCGCCTGACCAATTGGGACGCCCAATTCCTCGGCGCCCACGTGAAGAAGGGCGCCGCAGTCGAGCTCCGTTGAGCGGCGGCCGCTCGCATCGCTCCCCGTCATTCGCAGAGCTATCGCATATGGCCGGAAATAGCTTCGGGCAGTCTTCTTTGCGGCCATCCATCGAGACGCCCGCCTGCGGCGGGCTCCTCACGATGAGGGCATTTTCCGCGGCGAAATCGTAGACCCTCATGGTGAGGGCGCGGCACGCCCGAGCAGGCCGAGCGATAGCGAGGCCGTCGCGAACGGCGCAAATGCTGCCGCGCGTCTCCAGACGATGCTACGCATCGTCGGGAGAACCATGAGGCCCCGCCCCTGCTTGACGCCATATGCGATAGCCCTGCGTCATTCCGGGGCGGTCGCACTCGTCCCGCAGCCGCTCGAAGAGCGGAGGCGCCAAGCGCCGTGCCCACCGTCGTCGGAGATGCTCCCTAGGACGTTCACTTGACGACATGTATCATCAAATGATACATTGACGATATGATCAGAAGCTTCCGGGACAAAGTCACTGAAGCCGTCTTCAACGGCGAGAGTCCAAAGGGCTTTCCATCCGATCTGGTCAAGGTGGCGCGCCGAAAGCTCCGCTACCTCAATGCTGCGGCCGATCTCGCCGATTTGAGATCGCCTCCCGGCAATCGGCTCGAGCCGCTGGCGGGGGATCGCCAGGGACAACATTCGATCCGCATCAACGACCAATTCCGGGTGTGCTTTGTTTGGACGGCCGAAGGGCCCGCGGAGGTCGAAGTGGTGGATTATCATTAGGAGGGACGCAATGACCAACAAGCTCAAGCCCATGCATCCCGGTGAAGTTCTGCGGGAAGAGTTCCTCGTTCCGCTCGGGATGTCGGCGGGTGCTCTCGCCAAGGTGTGCGGCTTGCCTCGGACCCGGATCGAGCGGATTGCCAGTGAGCAGACCGGCATTACCGCAGACACCGCGCTTCGACTCGCCAAGGCGCTCGACACGACGGCTCAGCTTTGGCTCAATCTGCAGACGGACTACGACATTCAGGTCGCGAAGCGCGGTCTCGGCAAGGTTCTGGACCGCATCGAGACGGTGAACAAGCCGAGAGCTGCCTGATCGGCGGATGTGCCTGATACGGCGCTGAAGCGAGCGCCGGCGCAGCCATGAGTAAAGGCGAACGCCTAGTCGCGTGCGCAACTCCAGCATATTCAGATCGTAGGGTGGGTTAGCGGCCGCGCCAAGCATTTTGATGTCGGCCCGGAGTGTCGTTCGCGATCGCCTAACCCACCACGCTGTTCGCACGGGATTGGCGGGTTACGCTCCGCTAATACTACTGCGTCACAAATTTCTCCGCGTTTTTGGCGCCGAGACAAGGCCGCAACATGGACATCGGGGCAATGTTCTTACCAGGGCTCGGATCAGCCGGACGCGCATGGTTGCGATCGAGTTCGGCACGTGGCGCTCAGGCCGCGTAGGCGGCTCCTCTGGGTCGATAATCGGCGGGTAAGGGAGGCGCCTGGATTCTCGGGGCGCAACGCGGTCCTGAGGGGGGAATCGTCGCCTGCTCGGCGATCAGGAAGCCGTAAGCCGCGATGCAAAGCGTGGCGTGATGATGGAAGCCGCGCCAGCCGCGTCCCTCATAGTGCCCGAGTCCGACTTCCTGCTTAAGCTCCTCATAGTCGCGCTCGACGCGCCAACGCAGCTTGGCAAAGTCGACAAGGTGCCGGAAGCTGGTGTTCGCGGGCAATGTCGAGAGCCAGTATTTGGTGGGTTTCTTTTCCCCTTCAGGCCACTCGATCAGCAGCCATTCCGATTGGAGCTTCTCCGGGATCAGCTTGTTGTGCCCGACACGAACGCGCATACGGGCGAACCGTGATGACAGCCATTCGGCCGACCCCTCCCGCCACCTGATCGTGCGCCAGGCCTCCTTGGGCAGGCCGCGAGCTACTTTCTCGGCCGGTACCAGGTCCGGCTCGTCACGACGACCCGTGTTGTTCAGCGGCTTTCCCTTCCGCCGCGGGCCGCTCCCGGGCCGCCACATCAGGGTGTTCGGCAGAATGCCCGCAACATAGGTCAATCCGAGAGACGTGAGTTCTGTGCGCAGCTCCGAGTCACGGCCATAGCCGGAGTCCATCAAGACTGCCCCACGTGGAAGACCGGCTTCGCATGCACGACGTATCTGCTCGAGCGCGATCTTCGACTTGGTCATGAACTTGATGTCTTTGGGCACACCCGCCTTGTTTCGCCGGACGCGGTTCTTGCTCCAGGCTTCCGGCAGGTACAGCCGATAGGCCACCGGCAGGCTGGCGGCGTGATTGGCAATCGACAGCGATACCGTCACTTGGCAATTGGCCTGCTTGCCGAGCTCGCCACAATATTGGTGGTGCACGCCAACCGAATGCTTTCCCTTCTTGGCAAACGACGTGTCATCGAGAATCCAGGCCTCGATCGGCCCGGCTTTTTCCATCGCCGGCAGCACCATCTCGCGCACCTTGGCCAGCACCTTCTCGTCCGACCAGGAGGAGACACCGACAAAGTGCAGCAGCGACTGATGCTGGGCCGCCGTGCGGGCCGGAGCTGTCCTAGCTGCCATCGGTTCCACGCTCTTGCGCTCCCCGGGCAGCATCAGGCCTGTACAATAGTCGTGCAGCGGGCTTATTCTGTCTGCGTGCCCGATCTCGCTCGCGAGACCTTCGACATAGGACGCAAATCGACGCGCACTGGCTTCTTCAAGCTTGAGATCCATTCGACCCTCCCGCGCGTGAAAGTCTGAATCTCTACAAATACTTGATTCTTAGCCTGACGTACCGGCGGTTTTTGACTCAGTAGTACTAACCCGCCCTACGAGCTCACGTGAAGAAGGGCGCCGCGGTCGAGCTGCGTTGAGCCGCAGATTCTCACCTCCCCCGTCATTCCGGGGCGGTCGCAACGCGCCGAACCCGGAAATCCCGAGGTTGCGAGATGAGACCGCGCCTCCTTCGTCATTGCGAGCGCAAGCGGAGCAATCCAGGAATCCGAACGCCGCTGTCGTCCCCGCCTAGCGCGCAATTGCGCGCGGAGCGGGGATCCATAACCACCGACCTTTGTTGCTGCTACGATGAGTTCGGCAGCTCGCGCATCACAAGCGCCTCTGGAACATGAGTCCGACTCAAGGCCGGGACGATAGCGGTGGAAGTGGCGAAGCGGATTGCAGTGACTACGTTCGGCCGCGGTCCTGTATGGTGGGCAAAGGCGCGAAGCGCCGTGCCCGCCATATCGCCCAACGATCAATGGAGGGATCAATGCAATGATCAATGGTGGGCACGCTATCGCTTTGCCCACCCTACGGTCTGGTCGCGGTCGTGTAACCCGCCACGTTACTCGCACGCGATTTGCGGAGTGCGCTGGGTCTCACTGTGATCAGCGCTTCGCCGGCTACATCTGCCGAGCTGCTCCTGACACCCGGATGCTCGCACCGGGTTCAGAGGTGATCTCGGCTTGTAGCCGCGACGGCATACCCATGTCCTCCCCCTGTAGGATTTCGATCCTACCACCATGAGGCCATCCAAGATCGCGAAGATATCCCGCGAGGGCCGCCGCTGCGGCTCCCGTCGCCGGGTCTTCGTAGACGCCTCCCGCTGCGAATGGATTGCGGGCACGGAAGAGCGTATCGGTTTCTGCATGGACGAGACTGATGGTAACGATCCCCGCTGCAATCATGAGCCGCCGTCCTTGCTCTAGGTCATAGTGCATCGCGGCCAGCTTCTGGCGGCTCGTCAGGCCTAGCACGAGATGCCGAGCACCAGCCTCAGCGATTGCGGGAGGCAGCCGTGGGTCGAGATCAGCAACGGTATACGAGAAAAGGCTGAGTGCGGTCTCGACCAACTCCTTCGGCGCCTGTTCGCTGCGCGTGCGCGGTGATTGCAAGGCCGCCATAAGCTCGGGATTCTGCCATCCCGTTACCGTGATCCGCGTGTTGTTGAGTTGAAGCGCGAAGGTTCCGTCGCCATGGGCAAGAGCAAGCGCGGCCCCAAGCGCGATTGTTGCGTGCCCGCAGAACGGCACCTCGATCTCAGGAGCAAAGTAGCGTACCCGCCAGCCGTCCTCGTTCGGTGCGGCGAACACTGTCTCCGAGTACCCCACCTCTGCGGCGACCGCCAGCATCCGGTCGGCAGGAGGGAGGGCTTTGCAGAGCACGACACCTGCGGGGTTGCCCCCGTTCGTTCCTTGGGAAAAGGCGGCAATCCGCTGCACGTTCATTCGTCTCTCCAATGTCAAGATCACGGAACATAAGCTTACCGTTTTTCGTGCGCGTGACGCACCACCTTACTCGCACGGGACCAGCGGACGACGCTCCGCTAATCCGCTCTCGAGCTCACATCCCCCAACCCGATGGGCAATTCCGCATTCCCGTCATGCCCAAACTGCCCGTCGTGCCAGTTTGCCGCACGCTCCTGGCCTTGCCGTGTCGGGCAAATCACAACGATGATCTCGCTTATCCCGCGGCGATGAAGAGGGGCGTTTCGGCCGATCGTCACGAGGCGTAGCGGCGGGGAGCGGTGGACGCATTGGACTTGAGGCTCTGCATTGGCGAGCCGGCGAGCAAGTTCGACGCGGACGGTCAAGTCGCGTGGTCCTGATACCCCGACGCTGGTATCAAGTTCGCGACGATGCGCCTTGCGCATCGTGTGGATGACGGTGGCCAACAAGCCCGGCGCACCGGGGAGATCGCGAAGCAGCCGTTAAAACCATCGCGCAGGGAAGGCCGGGTCGTCCGGCTGGACCTGTGGTACCTGCCGCCTGCATTTTTTCTGCAGGCGGGCCACGGGCCTCAGTCGAGGTCCGGCCTTCCCTGCGCCCTCTCGTTTTCGAGGGCGATGTCGGCAGCATGACTCGGACGTATCTGCGTCGCGGGAAGGCGTTGTCACGTCAGCCTGGGCTGTTTGACACATGAATCAGACATCGGATCGCGTGGGTGCAGGCACTTAGTCCCGGGTCCTTAGTCCAGAGAGCGATCGATCAGCTTCGCAATGACCGGGAAGTACGCCTTGCCGGTGCCGGCATCGATCGCCTCCTGCAGGATGGTGCCGGTGAGCTCCGCGCCGCGCAGCGCCACGCCGGCATCGGCTGCGAGTTCGAGCGCATAGGACAAATCCTTCAGCGCATATTCGGTCGAGAAGGCGCGTTCCGGAAATGCGCCGGGCACGATCGCCTTCAGGCCATGGTTGCGGAGCGCGAAGCTGTCGGCCGAGCCCTTCGACAGCGTCTGCAGCAGGAGCTCGGGATCGACGCCGCTGCGGCGCGCCACGGCGACGGCTTCGGCCAGCGCGGTCACCGTCTCGAACAGCACCATGTTGTTGAGGATCTTGGTGACCTGCCCTGCGCCGACCTCGCCGCAAAGGGTGACGTCGGTGGCAAAGCAGCGGATGAGGGGCTCGATCGCCGCGAACAGCTCGGGCGAAGCGCCGACCATCACGCTCAGCGTGCCGTCCTGCGCCGCCTGCCGCGTGCGCGCGATCGGCGCGTCCACCCAGGCGGCGCCTTTGATCTGCAGCTGCGCGGCGAAGTCGCGGGTCTGCTTGACCGAGGAGGTGCCGAGATCGACCACGATCTGTTGCGGCCTGATATGGGCGAGAATGCCGTCGCCCTCGAATGCTGCGCGCACATGCGTGGCGCTCGGCAGGCACAGGAAGATCAATTCGCTCTGCCTGACGACATCGGCGACGGAAGCCGCGATCGCGGCGCCTGCCGACTCGATCCGCTCGAGCGGCTCGCGCGCGAGATCAAAGGTGATCACGCCGGCGTTGCTCTTGGTCACGAGGTTGCGGCAGATCGGCTCGCCCATGACGCCGAGACCGATGAAGCCAAGCCTCTTGTATGAAGAAAGCATCTTGTATGATGAGGTCATCGCGGCTCACTCTTTCACGAATGAGCGCGATGGCGCCTGATGCAGAGCGAACACGTCCACCGTCTCGCTCGCCTGCGGATAGATCTCGGCGACGATCGGATCATGTCCGGGGATGATGCGATCGGGATGGCCGGCGAGCCGCTCGACGATTTCCCAGCCGTGGGCCATGTCGCCGAGATTGTAGATGATCGGGTAGGGGCTGCGCCTGTGCAGATTGGCGAAGTAATGCGCGGCATCGGAGGCGAGCACGACCGGACCCCGCGCGGTCTCCACCCGCACCGCCTGCAGCCCGTCGGAATGACCGCCGACCCGGTGTACGGTGATGCCGGGCGCGATCTCGCCATCGCCGCAGTGGAAGACGACGCGCTCGCGATAGACATGCCGCACCATCGCCGTGACGTGCTCGACGGAGAACGGATGCCGCAGCAGGCCGTTGCACATGCAGCGGCCGGTCGCGTAAGCCATCTCGCGCTCCTGCAGATGGAAGCGCGCATTCGGGAAGCGGTCGAGATTGCCGGCGTGGTCATAATGCAGATGCGTGACGACCACCTCCCGGATCTGCGCCGGCGCCACGCCGAAGGCGGCCAGCGCCTCGACCGGATCGCAGGTGAGCTTGCGGTTGCGCAGCCGCGCCTCCTCGGCGTTGAAGCCGGTGTCGACCAGGATGTCGCGCCCCGGCCCACGGATCAGCCAGACGAAATAGTCGAGGTCCTGCGCCGTGCTCTCATGCGGGTCCGGCTGCAGATGGTTCATCTGCGGCGTGCGCCCCGACATCGTCGCATAGCGCAGCGCATAGATCTCATAGGCGATCTCATGGGCGTTCCCCATCCGGTCGTCTCTCCCCGTCGTTGTGGTCTCGTTCGGAATGCAGCAAGCCACTCCCGATCGTCGCGGTCAATGAGACCGAGAGCAGCTCGGTCGCCGCTGGCCTCATGTGCGGCCGGTCACATTCGCAAGCCGTCCAAGACGGGCATGCTCCGACGTCGAAGATCGTGCTGCAGAGAGAGGAGGCGAGAGGCGGTGCGATGCGTCGCGATTGTGACGCTTCTGCCGAGGTTCCCAGCGGTTGACGTCGGGTCACCGCGATTTGATAATGCCTGGTGCGGGGGGTAAGGTCGCTGCGGCGCAAGCGCGATCGGCGCCTTCTGTTGCTGACCTCTGGACCGCCCAAAGTCTGGACCGCCATCGTGATGACGCTTCGCCTGCTCCTCCTGCTCGGTTTGATCGTCCCTGCCGTTGCATCCGTACCCTGCTTCGCCGCCGCCGATCGCGTCGCGCTGGTGATCGGCAACGCCAAATATCCCGATGCCGACGCGCCGCTGACGGAGCCGGTGAACGACGCGCGCGACCTCGCCGATGAGCTGAAGCGCGACGGCTTCAACGTCGATGTTCTGGAGAATGCGGGCGGCGAGGCGATGCGCCACGCGCTCGATCGCCTGTACGGGAAGATCAAGCCCGGCACGGTGGCGCTGGTGTTCTTCTCCGGCTACGGCATCCAGTCCAACCGGCAGAGCTACCTGATCCCGGTCGATGCGCAGATCTGGCAGGAGGCCGATGTGCGGCGCGACGGCTTCAGCCTGGAGACGGTGCTGGGCGAGATCAACGGCCGTGGCGCCGGCGTCAAGATCGCACTGATCGACGCCTCGCGCCGCAATCCATACGAGCGGCGATTCCGGACCGCCTCGGCCGGGCTCGCACCGGTGATCGCGCCGACGGGGACGTTGGTGATGTATTCGGCCGCGCTGTCCGCGGTGGTCTCCGACAGCGGACGCGATCACAGTCTGTTCGTGCAGGAGCTGTTGAAGGAGATCCGCGTCCCTGATCTCTCGGCGGAAGAGACCTTGAACCACACCCGCGTCGGCGTCACCCGCGCCTCGCGCAATGAGCAGGTGCCGTGGATCTCCTCTTCGCTCGCTGAGGACTTCACCTTCGTCACGGGGCCGGCTGGCAACCGCCCGGCCGGCGGCGCCGCGGAGACGAACGTCACGCCGCCGCCCGCCCCGACACCGAGCCCGACGCAGGTCGTGGTGGCGCCGCCCGCTCCGCCTCCTGCGCCACCGATGCCGAGCCCGGCGCCTAGCCCGGTGCAGAAGGCCGACACGCCGCCGCCGGCACCGGCGCCGACAGCGACGCCTGCACCTGTGCCGCCTGCGGCCAGCAATTCGCCCAGTCCCGAGCCCAACGTGGCCCCGACGAGCACCCAGGTGGCGCTCGCCGACGATCCGACCATCAAGAGCCTGTCCGCCAAGATCGCTGCCAATCCGGATGATGTCAGCGCGCTGTATCGCCGCGGCCAGGTCTACGCCAGCAAGGGCGCCTATGATCTTGCGATCAAGGATTTCGACGACACCATCCGTATCAATCCGAAGGACGTCGAGGCGCTGAACAACCGCTGCTGGGCGCGCACCGTGATCGGCGAATTGCAGACCGCGTTGCGGGACTGCAACGAGGCGCTGCGGCTGCGGCCGAATTTCGTCGACGCGCTGGACAGTCGCGGGCTGCTCAACCTGAAGAGCGGCGCCAACAAGAATGCGATCGCCGATTTCGACGCGGCGCTCAAGATCAATCCGCGGCTGACGTCCTCGCTCTATGGCCGAGGTCTCGCCAGGCAGCGCAGCGGGGCGGCCCAGGAGGGGGCGCTCGACATCGCCAATGCCAAGGCGATGGACCCCAACGTCGTGCAGGAATTCGAAAGCTACGGCGTTCGCTGAGCAATTTCGCGATCGCAGCAACCGGCGCCGTTCGAACCCCAGGACGGCCCGGAATGACAAAAGGGCGAACAGCCACGGGAAACAGCGAAGGGACGCGGGCGGGCCTCGCCGTCGCTCGATCGGTGAGGACCCGCGCTCTCCGCACAGGAGGAACTGCCAGATGACGAGACCAACTCTCCCCGCCACGATGCTCGCGACGATTGCGATCGGAGCGGCGCTGTCGCTCGGCGCGGCCAGGGCCCTCGCCGCCGAGGACGTGACCGAGGATCAGATCGTCCGTGCGCTGGCCGGGCCGAAGAAGCCGCTGACGCGGGGCCTGTCGATGGCGCCGCCGGCGGAGGAGACGCCGGCCGTCTCGCCCGAACAGGACAAGTTCCTGCAGAGCGTGCGCGGCCGTACCGCACGCTCGCTGTCGTCGGCCGAGCGCGAGGAGATCGCCGCGATCGCCAAGGCCAGGCCGAACATCGACCTCGAGATCACCTTCGAGTACAATTCGGCCAACATCAGCCAGAAGTCGCTGGCGTCAGTGCAGGCGCTTGGCCGCGCGCTGACCAGCCCGGACCTGAAGGGATCGACCTTCCTGGTCGCCGGTTACACCGATGCCGCCGGCAGCGATGCCTACAACCAGGACCTCTCGGAGCGGCGCGCCGATTCCATCAAGCGCTATCTGGTCGAGAAATACGGCATCGCCGGCGCCGATCTCGTGACCGTCGGCTATGGCAAGAGCAAGCTGAAGGACCCAAGCCACCCGCTGTCGGAAGTGAACCGCCGCGTGCAGGTCGTGAACACGCAGAGCAAGACGGCGGCTGCGAAATAGTGTCTGCAGGGATCGAATTTGCGCCTCGCATGCGACTGAGGATCGGCCTGGGCGTTCCTCCCGCAGCATTGCGGGGCGCATATCCGTCACAAGCGGGCGTCCGCCGTCTCCGCCGCGAAGCTCTGGGATCAAGCCATCGATGAAGCTCACCGAGACTATCAAACCCGCCGCCGGCGCGGTGCTCGTCGCAGTCCTGCTGGGCGGCTATTACTGGTTCGAGCACCGGTCGCGACGGGTGGAAGACGAGCCGCGAATGCAGGCGCAGGTGGTCGTCACCAAGGCGGTGAACGCCTGCTTTTCCGATCTGGTGCGGGTCACCGGCTTTGTCGTGCCGCGCCGCGAAGCCGTGGTCGGCGCCGATCACGAAGGCTCGCGGGTCACCGACGTGCTGGTGAAGGAAGGCGATGCCGTCACCGAGAACCAGGAGCTGGCGCGGCTCACGCCGCCACCGCCGCAGCCGGGCGCACCGGCCGCAGCCGCCGGGCGGGCAGTGTCGCTGCGGGCGCCCGCGGCCGGCCTTGTCACCGAGGTTCGCACCATGGTCGGCGCGCCTGCCTCGCCGCAGGCCGGACCGATGTTCCGCATCGCCGTCAACAACGAGCTGGAGCTCGATGCCGAGGTGCCGAGCGTGCACCTGCTGAAACTCAATCCCGGCGCATCCGTCCGGATCAGCCGCGACGAGCAACCGGACATCATCGGGCGTGTACGGGTGGTTTCGCCGCAGATCGATCGTTCCACCCAGCTCGGCCATGTCAGGATTGCGCTCTCCGGCAATCCTGCCGTCAAGCCGGGAATGTTCGCGCGCGCCAGCATCGACGCCAAGCGCAGTTGCGGCGTCGCGGTTCCCAACACCGCGATCGATCATCTCACCATCCAGGTGGTCAAGGGCGACACCATCGAGACCCGCAGGGTCCGCGTCGGATTGGTATCGGACACCTCGACGGAGATCCTGGAAGGTCTCGACGTCGGCGAGGTCGTCGTGGCCGACGCCGGCAGCTCGCTGCATGATGGCGACCAGATCAAGACCATGTTCGCCGAAGACCTCGATCGCACCCGGGTACGCTGATGGCACTCAATATCTCGGCATGGTCGATCCGGCACCCGCTGCCGCCGGTGGTTTTCTCCATCATCCTATTGCTGCTCGGCTGGATCAGCTTCACCAAGCTCGCGGTGACCCGGCTGCCAAATGCCGACATTCCGGTGATCTCGGTTGCGGTGTCGCAGTTCGGCGCGGCGCCGGCCGAGCTCGAATCCCAGGTCGCCAAGACGATCGAGGACGGCGTCTCCGGCGTCGAAGGCGTGCGTCATATCTCCTCCTCGATCACCGACGGCCTGTCGGTGACCACGATCCAGTTCGCGCTGGAAACCAATTCCGACCGCGCGCTCAACGACATCAAGGATGCGGTGACGCGCGTGCGCGCCAATCTGCCGCAGAATGTCACTGAGCCCTTGATCCAGCGCGTCGACGTGATCGGACTGCCGATCGTGACCTATGCCGCGATCTCGCCGGGCAAGACGCCGGAGCAGCTGTCCTTCTTCGTCGATGACGTCGTCAAGCGCGCGCTGCAGGGCGTGCGCGGCGTGAGCCAGGTCGAGCGCATCGGCGGCGTCCAGCGCGAAATCCTGGTCTCGCTCAATCCCGACCGGCTGCAGGCGATGGGCCTGACCGCCGTCAATGTCAGCCAGAGCCTGCGTGGCACCAATGTCGATCTGGCCGGTGGGCGCGCCGAAATCGGCAAGAACGACCAGGCGATCCGCACGCTGGCCGGCGCCAAGACGCTGAACGATCTCGCCGGCACCATGATCCCGCTGTTCGGCGGCGGCGAGGTCCGGCTCGACGATCTCGGCACCGTTACGGACACGATCGCGGATCGCCGGACCTTCGCCCGCTTCAACGGCGATCCCGTGGTCGCGCTTGGCATCAAGCGCGCCAAGGGAGCGAGCGACGTGGTGGTCGCCGCGGCCGTACAGAAGCGCATCGATGCGCTGAAGGTCGCCTATCCCGACGTCGATCTGAGGCTGATCGATACCTCGGTCGATTTCACCAAGGGCAATTACGAGGCCGCGATCTCGACCCTGTTCGAGGGGGCGATCCTGGCCGTGATCATCGTGCTGCTGTTCCTGCGCGACATCAGGGCCACCGTGATCGCGGCCATTTCGCTGCCGCTGTCCATCTTCCCGGCCTTCTGGGCGATGGACATCCTCGGCTTCTCGCTCAACCTGGTCTCGTTCCTCGCGATCACGCTGTCGACCGGCATTCTGGTCGACGATGCCATCGTCGAGATCGAGAACATCGTCCGCCACATGCGGATGGGCAAGTCGCCTTATCGCGCCGCGCTCGAAGCGGCCGACGAGATCGGGCTGGCCGTGATCGCGATCAGCCTCACGATCATCGCGATCTTCACGCCCGCAAGCTTCATGTCGGGCGTTGCGGGACAGTTCTTCAAGCAGTTCGGCATCACCGTGTCGGTGCAGGTGTTTTTCTCGCTGCTCGCCGCACGCTTCGTGACCCCGATGTTGGCCGCCTATTTCCTGAAGCACCAGGCGCATGAGGAGCCGCCGTCCGGCCGCATCTTGCGCGGCTATCATGCCGTCGTAAGCTGGTCGGTGAAGCACTACTTCATCACGGTTGTCATCGGTTTTGCGATTTTCGCGGCTTCGATCCTGAGCATCAAGCTGCTGCCGCAAGGCTTCCTGCCGGCTCAGGACACCGCGCGTTCGCTGCTTGCAATGGAGCTGCCGCCCGGCTCGCAGCTTGCCTTCACGGAGCAGGTCACGGAGGGCATCGTGGCGCGGCTGCGCAAACGGCCGGAGGTGCGGAGTGTGTTCGTGGACGGCGGCCGCTCGCCGCCCGGCATCATGGAGGTGCGCCGCGCGGCGCTGATCATCAACTACACCCCGAAATCGGAGCGGAAGGTCACCCAGAAGGAGCTCGAACGCGAGATCGGCGAGGAGCTCAACAACGTCCCTGACATTCGCTTCTGGTTCCTGGATGAAAACGGCCTGCGCGCGATCTCGCTGGTGGTGACCGGTTCGGACAGCAAGATCGTCGACAATGTCGCAAGTGAACTCGCTTCGCAGATGAAGCGGATTCCGATCATCTCGAACGTGGTCTCGGAGACGGCGCTCGACCGGCCCGAATTGCGGATCCAGCCGCGGGCCGATCTCGCCGCCCGGCTCGGCGTATCGACCGAGAGTTTGTCTCAGACCATCCGCGTCGCCACCATCGGCGATGTCGGACCGGCGTTGGCAAAATTTGATGCCGGCGGCCGCCTGATCCCGATTCGGGTTCAGCTCGAGGACGCCGCGCGCGGCAACGTGCAGACGCTGGAGCAGCTGCGCGTCCCGCTTGGCATGCACGGCGAAAAGGGCGGCGTGCCGCTCTCGGTGGTCGCCGACATCAAGCTCGATCAGGGGCCGACCAGCATCAATCGCTACGACCGCGAGCGCCAGGCGACGGTGGCGGCCGACCTCGTCGGCTTCGCCGCGCTCGGCGATGCCACCCGGCAGATCAACGAGCTGCCGGTCATGAAGACGCTGCCGAAGATCGTCAGGGTCAGCCCTTCCGGCGATGCCGAAAGCCTGAATGAGCTGTCCGAAGGGTTCGCCACGGCGATCACATCCGGACTGATGATGGTCTATGCGGTGCTGGTCTTGTTGTTCGGCACTTTCCTGCAGCCGATCACGATCCTGTTCTCGCTGCCTTTGTCGATCGGCGGTGCGATCGCTGCACTGCTCCTGACCGGCAAGCAGCTGACCACGCCGGTCTGGATCGGCATCCTGATGCTGATGGGCATCGTCACCAAGAACGCGATCATGCTGGTCGAATTCGCCATCGAATCGATTCGTGCGGGCCAGCCGCGGGAGGCGGCGATGATCGACGCCGGCCTGAAGCGGGCGCGGCCGATCGTGATGACGACGATTGCCATGGTCGCCGGTATGATACCGAGTGCGCTCGCGGTCGGCGCCGGCGGCGAGTTCCGCTCGCCGATGGCGCTGGCGGTGATCGGCGGGTTGTTGTTCTCGACCGTTCTGTCGCTGGTCTTCGTGCCGGCGATGTTCATGGTGATGGATGACATCGGCGCGCTGTTCGGGCGCCTTGGCCGACGCCTGATCGTCTCGTCCGCTGCGGATGAGGCCGCCGATCAAGCTGCGGCTTCACCGCAAAAGGATGCGCAGGAGAAAAAGCCGCCGACGAGGATCTCGCCGGCTGCGGAGTAACTGAACGCCGTGCAGCCACTCAGTTGAGCATGGGCGGGCTTCGACGCTGGGCGCTGAAATCCTGAGCGATGCCGTTGCTCGGCGATGGCTTTGGCGCCTCATCGGTCGCAGGCGGCACGATCAGCGCGACGAAGCCCTGGCTCGCGCCCTCCAAGCCGAACAGGCTGGTGGTCAGCGAGAACGAGCTGCGAACGGCGCGATTCGTCCGCGCAGCGGCACTGTCCATGCCCGCCACGCAGGAGATATCGGTGTCGTAACACAGAGCTGCCCATCCCTGTGTGAAGGCATCATCCGGCAGCTGAAGCTCATGCGGATGCACCAGGCCGGTGTCAAAGACCGGATGATCGGGACTGTAGAACGCGGCCGCGAAGGCCAATCCTTCATCGCCGCCGACCGCTGGCAGCGCCGTGTCCGACAATGCGTGCCATTGACGCGTCAGCTCCGCGACCGCCGGCTGATAGAAGTTGCGCCCCTCATGCAGCGGAAAATAGTTGCGGTAGAGCGCGTGCAGCGGCGCGGCCACGAACGCGGCGAGGACCGCGACGCCGACGGCGGCGACAAGGAGATTGGCCGTCCGCTCGCGGGGAGCTTGATAGCTCGCGCCGCACACGATCACCACGACGAACAGGAACACGCCTTGCAGCCCCCAAAGCGGCGGCATATCCGTGCCGAACACTGCTGAAACCAACGCCGGAAGGACAATGGTTCCGATGCTGATGCTCGACAGCAACTGCAATCCGGGATCAAGCTTGAATATGTCGTCCAGCAATCGGCTCAAGCGAGGCCGCGCCATCACCAGCCAGATCAGGCCCGGGATTGCGATCAAACCGCCCATGGCGAGAAGGAATCCGGTCGCCTCGATCAGCGCCGGTCCAAGCGCCTTGCCGGAATGCCGCTCGATGGCGTAGGCAAATGGCTGAGCTCCGGTCGTTGCCAACCAATAGATGTGTGGAGCGAGGGCTGCGAGCCCGGTCGCGGAAGCGATCCATGGCGCCGAAGACGTATAGTAAGCTCGCCGCTCGCGATGCAGGAGGGCGGCGATCGCAAAGCTGCCGATCAGAAAGACCGAATAGTATTTGCCGAGCATTGCCAGAGCGCCTGCGGCGCCGGCGGCCATCGCCCAGCCTGGAGCACGGGTCTCGAACGAGCGCAGAAAACAATAGGTCGCAAGCGGCCACGTCGACAGCAGAATGGCGTTGGCGTTGAAGCGTTGTGCATGGAGCTGATAGACCGGCAACAGCATCAGCAGCAGCAGCACGATCAGGCGCTTGTCGCCACGCGCGAAACGGTGGGTGATCAGATCGACCGCCCATAATCCGACTGCCGAATTGGTCAGCGCCAGCAGGTTGAACGACCAGTTGGTGAGCGGAAAGACGATGGTCCAGGCCCGTGCGGTCCACGCCATCAGCGGCGGATGTTTCGATGAGCCCCAATCGAAGCTGCGGCCGAGCGACCAAGTTTCCAACACGTCCTGGTGAAGATCGCCGCCGATATAGGCAAGCGAAAAATAGATCATCCACAATGCGACGAAGCCTGTGAGGAGAAGCGGAATGGTCCATCCTTGTTCGACCCCGCGAGCCAAGCTCGAGACGGTCGCTCGCCAATCCCAGGACCAAGGCGCCGAAGAGCTTTCCTTACGCGCAGCCACCAACACCGCGAGACACATCGGGACTGATACTCACTGCTCTTGGAGCGTGCAAAGCCTTGCCCACGCGTACGAACGCGCGGGATGAATGGTCATCGCCGCTGCCGGATTACTTGTTTAGAACCATTAAAAAGCGTTCATGTCGCAAATTGTGAGGAGTGGTGGCCCAATTGCGATCATGTTTAGTCAGCGCAGATATGAAACGATGCGCGCCGCCCGATTTGCGTCACGCTTGCAGCCTGGAAAGGACAAGTTTGAGCTTGGGCGTGACAATAAAGTGCTTTGTCTGTGTGCTGCCTTGTCAAAGCCACGAAAAAGCACCGTGGGATTGGCCCGCATCAACGCGGCGTGCCGCTAATCGCTATGTGCGATCGCGCTGAGCGTGGTCAGGTCTTGAAGCAGGATGCGACCCCGCTGCAGTTCGAGAATCCCGTCCTTGCGCCAGGTCTGCAGTTGCCGATTGACGCTTTCGCGCGCTGCGCCGACGAAGATGCCAAGCTGCTCCTGGGAGATGTGGACCTCGGAACCGAAATCGTCGGCCAATGCGCACAGCCGCCGGGCAAGCCGGATCGGAAGCGGCTGCAGCACGGATTCTTCCATCCGTTCGCTTTGCCAGCGGATGCGTTGGCAGAGCAGCTGGATGATCTTGATCGCGACTTTCGGTTCGCGTTCCAGGAAGTCGAGAAACTCCTCACGCCGGAGCACGAACAGCTCGGTCGCTTGGCTTGCTGTGGCGTCCGCGGTGCGCTCCTGGCCGTCCAGTACGGCGACCTCGCCAAAGAGGTCGCCTGGCCCCATGAAGTTCAGAGTCAGCCGGGTGCCATCGGTTGCACCGGTCTCGATGCGGATTTGGCCGCGCCGGACTCCGAACAAGGCGTCACCAGGATCGCCTTTCTGGAACAGCACCTCACCCGCAGCGATATGCTGGGTATGACACAGGGTGGAGAGACGCTGCAGTTCGTCGTTTCCGAGGTCCGCGAACATCGGGTTCATTTTCAGAATGACCGCAAACTCGGCCTGCGTGCTCATCACTATGCCCTTAGGAACAGTTTGAAACCGTCAGTTACGGAAGCCGCTCTGGCAGAAGTGTGTCATACGTCACATAAAGTTGCGAGCTGCGCTGATTATTTTTGGCGCGTTGGAGCGATCGGTTGTCTGCGGGGCCGGTTGGCTCTGCTTGGGTCGCAGCGACTTGTCCGGCTCGCGCATCCGATTGGAACGTCGATATGAAAGCAGTGAGATACGCGGGCGCTGTGGTCGGTGTCGTCCTGGTGGTCTTCGTGGGGCTGCTGGCCTTTGGTGCGCCTGCAAGCCTGCTGGTCGCTGCGACCCAGGACCGGATCGAGCGCGGCACCGGCTACCGTTTGAGTATCGCAGGTGCCGCGAATATCGGACTGTTGCCGACACTCAACGCCACATTCGGCGATGTTACGCTGCAGGATCCCAAAGATCGCGACGGCAGCCGTCGGCTGACCATCGGCAAGGTGAGAGCCGAGCTGAGATGGTCGAGCCTGTGGTTGGGCCGCCCGGAGATCACCGCTCTCACCATCGAAAAGCCGGCGCTCTATCTGCCCTTGCTTCGGGAGCGGCGGCGCGATGAGTCCGCGCGCGATGCCGGATCTGCGGGATTCGGTACGATTGCTTCGGTCTCGATCGATCATGTCACGGTCACGGAAGGTGCCGTCATTCTGTCCAACCCCCGCGACCACGTGGAGCAGCGCATCGATGCCATTGCTGCGAGCGCCGCGCTATTGCCCGACAACACGACCAAGATCATCGGCAGCGCGCGGACCGGCGAGCGTCCGCTCGCATTCGACATCACGGCGGATGTTTCTTCGATGCAGCGGGCAGTTCCGATCGAGTTCAAGATCGACATGCCGGATACTCTGCGTTCGCCATTGTCCGGCCGCGCCGAGCTGCGGTGGAACGGAAAGCTGATCGCCATCAACAATCTCGGCGGAATGCTTGATGATGGTGCTTTCAACGGCTGGGCCTCCGTCGACATTGCGAGCAAGCCGCTGTTGAAGCTCGATCTGGACCTGCGGCGGCTTGCGGTCGGGAGCTCAAATGCTCCATCTGCTGGCCAGCGGCAGGGATGGAGCACGGCCTCGATCGACCTCCGCGCCTTGAACTATATCGACCTCCAGGCGAAGCTCTCCGCTGCCGAGTTCGATTTCGCCGGTGCACAACTCGGACCGGCCACGCTCGACGCATCGCTGGCCGGGGGTGTGCTGAAGACGGCCGTCGGCAATCTCCATCTCTACGACGGACAAGCCAGCGGTGAACTCATCGTCGATGCATCCGGGGGAAATCCAGCCTATGCGATGCATTGCGATATCGTCGGCGTGCGGGCGCTGCCGTTGCTGCAGGGTCTCGCCGATTTCGACAAAATCGACGCCAAGATGCAGGGGAAGCTCGCACTGCGCTCAAGCGGCGCCAGCGAACAGGCCATCATGTCCAATCTCAACGGTTCGGCGTTCCTGCTTTTCCAGGATGGTGCGATCCGCGGCATCAATGTCGCCCGGATGATCCGCTCCCTGACCTCCGCTCCTCTTTCGGGCTGGCAGGACTCGAAGGAGTTGTCGACCGATCTTAATCAGCTTTCTGCTTCGTTCCGCCTTGAACGTGGACAGGCGGTCACCGACGATCTCGATCTGATCGGGCCGTTGGTCAAGATGACGGGCGGCGGCACGGTCGACGTCGGCAACAAGACCTTGGCGTTGCGGGTCGAGCCCAAGCTCGTCATGACCATCGAGGGACAGGGCCGCAGGTCGGACCCTATCGGCCTCGGCATTCCCGTGATGATCGAGGGGTCCTGGAGCGAGCCGCGGATCTATCCGGATGTCGCGGGCATTTTGAGCGATCCGGATACCGCCTATGCCAAGCTGAAGCAGATGGGCCAGGGCCTGTTCGGCAAGGATGCCGCCGGATTGAGCGACCTGATCAATGGCATCGGTGGCTTGATCGGCAACGGCACCTCCAATCCGCCGGGCGGAAACTCCGGCGCAACTCCGCAAACTGCACCATCGGATCCGCTCGGAGGCGATCTCGGTGCCGCGATCGGCAATCTGATCCAGCAGGGTCTGCAGCAGGGGCAGAATGTCCGCAAGCGCGCCATCGTGCCGCCTTCGAGCCCCGATCCGTCGGTTCAACCTCCAGCGGCACAGGTCCCTGATCGGCAGGGGGCTCCGCCCGACACGTCACGTGACGGTGCGCAGGAGAGCCAGCCCATGAACGACATGTTGCGGCGCCTCTTCAACCGCTGACATCCGGCGCCTCCCGCGACGGACAACGCCCGCGGCTCCTGGCACGATTGTGTGCTAGACAGCGTTCGGCGGTCTTCTCGCGCAGTCGGCCACTCGGACGTATGCTGCCGTGACGGCTGCCGACGGGTTTAGTCTGTCATGGGGCACGGATGCGCGAGCCCTTGAAGGACAGCGCACGAGGATCGGATGAACGGGGTTGAGCACTGCGGCACGGCATTGCGCCAAAGCCTGTTCTCAAAACAAGGCCTGTTCGCCAAATATGTGGTTGCGCTGGTCGGCCTCGTCGTATTCGTGCTCGCGGTCAATGGCGTTACCGAGACCTGGATCAGCTATCGTGCCATCAAGGCCAGGCTGGTCGGCGCGATGTCCGAGAAAGCCGATGCTGCGGCAATCCGGATCGAGCAGGCGCTGTCTGACCTCCAGCGTCAGGTCAGTTGGGTCACGCGGGCGAGCGCCACCAAATTGGAGGATCGCCAGGCCGACTATATGCAGCTGCTGACGCAGGTGCCGGCTGTCACCCAGCTCTATCAGATCAATGGCGAGGGCCGCGAGCAGCTTCGAGTCTCGCGCACCGCGATCCTCAAATCGGCCGGTACGGATTTTTCGCGTGATCCGCGCTTCACTGAAACTGTCACCCGCGGGATGAGCTTTTCGTCCATCACGTTCCAGGGCACGCAGCCTGTCATGTCGGTCGCGGTTGCGCATTCCGGCTTCAATGCCGGCGTCACGGTAGCCGACATCGATCTCGGCTTTCTCGAAGATTTCGTGACCGATGCCCGGGTGGGCAAGGTCGCCGTTGCCTATGTGGTCGATCCACGTGGTCGGGTGTTGGCGAGCTCTACAAACGGGCCTGCTGTAGGGCAGGATGTCGCCAAGCTGCAGCAGGTGGCGGCGGCGATCGGCCCGCGCGGACACCCGGTCGCGTCAGGAGCCGATGCCGACGGCCGGGCGGTGCTCACCGCAGCGTCGGTGCTGCCGAAGCTCGGCTGGGTCGTGCTGTTCGAGCAGCCGACGATGGTTGCATTGGCGCCGGTCCGCGATCAGCTCCTGCGCGGCGCGCTCCTAATCGGGCTTGGCCTCGTGGTGGCCACGCTGGCCGGCACCGTGCTGGCGAGGCGCATGCTGGTACCGGTCACGGCGTTGCGCGCCGGCGCGCGCCGGCTCGGCGCCGGGGACTTCAGCCATCGCATCGAAGTGCATACCCGCGATGAGCTGGAGGAGCTCGCCGAGCAGTTCAACGGTATGGCGGCTCAGCTCGCCGAGTCCTATTCCGAGCTCGAGGCGAAGGTGGAGGAGCGCACGCGCGAGCTTGCGCAATCGATCAACGAGCTGAAAGTGCTTGAAGAGGTCGGCCGAGAGGTGGCGTCGTCGCTCGACGTCAACGCAGTGCTGCCCACCATTGCCAGCCGCGCGCTCGAGATCACCCATGCCGATGCGATCCTGATCTATTCCTATGATGCCGCGAAACGTCAATTCGAGCTGGTGGAAGCGACGGGCATAGACGAGGTGCAATGGGCTGAACATCCCGTTTTGGCCGAGGACGACGCCCTGCTCGGCGATGCCGTGCGGAGCGGCGAGCCGATTGCGATCGCCGATCTGGCGACTGGGCCGGATCTGCCGCTCCGTGATGTTGCGCTTGCGGCTGGCTTCCATGCGGTGCTGTTCACGCCTCTGGTCGAGCAGCAGGGTGTGGTCGGCGCACTGGTTGTCTTACGGCGCGTCGCTGGCCCGTTTGCGCCGAACCTGATCGGGCTGGTGCGCACCTTCGCCCACCAGGCCGTGCTCGCCATGCGCAACGCGCGGCTGTTCAGCGAGGTCGATCAGAAGGGCCGCGAGCTCGCCCTCGCCCACGCTAAAGTGCAAGAGCAGGCCGCCAAACTGCAGGAGCAGACCGCGCAACTGCGCGAGTGGAATAGGTCTCTGGAAGAGCGCGTCGAGAAGCAGCTCGGCGAGATCGAGCGCATCCGGCGGCTCGAGCGCTTCCTGGCGCCGCAGGTCGCCCAGATCATTGCGTCGTCCGATGGCCACCATGCTCTGCTCGAAAGCCACCGCCGCGAGGTGACGGTGGTGTTCTGCGACCTGCGCGGCTTTACCGCCTTTACCGAAACCACCGAGCCGGAAGAGGCGATGGATGTGCTGCGGGACTATCACGCTGCGCTCGGACAACTGATCTTCCGCTACGAGGGCACACTGGACCGCTACGCCGGCGACGGCGTCATGATCCTGTTCAACGCGCCGATCCCGTTCGAGGATCACACCAAGCGCGCGGTCAGGATGGCGGTCGAGATGCGAGACGAGATCGGCCGTCTCACCGAGCGTTGGCGCAATCGCGGCCACAGTCTCGGCTTTGGTGTCGGCATTGCGCTCGGCTATGCGACGCTGGGTCAGGTCGGCTTCGAACATCGTTTGGAATATGCCGCGATCGGCAGCGTGACCAATCTTGCCTCGCGCCTGTGCGACGAGGCGAAGGCCGGGCAAATCATCGCATCCCGGCGTGTCTATGGCATGGTCGAACCCTGGGTCGAAGCGGTGCCGATCGACGATCTGCAGCTCAAGGGCTTCAATCACCCGGTGCTGGCGATGGAGATCTTGCGCTGGCGCAATGAGGTGGAGAACGTGATCGACGTCTCCGCTGCGGCGACGGCGCGGCGGAAACCGTCGTCATAAACGCCTACGTCGCTCCGCTCTGCGTCATGACGGCGCCGATCAATACGCTTCCTTTGCGTCGGCCTCTTCGCTGGTCTGGATCAGGCCGAGGCTCTCCTCGATCTTTCCGATCAGGCTATCGAAAATCTTGCGCTCCTGATCCGACAGGCAGGACATGATCTCGCGTTCCTTCCGCTGCAAACGGGGGATCAGTTCCTCGTACAGTGTCTTGCCCTTGCGGCTGAGGCGAAGCCGGAACTCGCGGCGATCATCGGCATTTTCGACCCGTTCGATCAGTCGCCGCTCCAGCAGCGTCGTGACAGCGCGGCTGATGGTGGATTTGTGCGTGCGCGTGCAATGGGCGACATATTGCGCACTGCAGGCATCGCGGCGGAAGCCCAGCGTTGCCAGCACCCGCCATTCCGGAATGTCGAGACCGTAACGCTCGCGATATTCGCAGGCGAGCGCCGCGCTGACCTCGGCGGCGAGCCGATTGAGCCGGAACGGCGTGAATTTGAACAGATCGAGCCGCTCCGATCGCTGTGGCGTCGCGACATCGCGTGTTGCCTCGGTGGTCTTCGCCTGTTGCCGGGCGGGGCTCACGGACGATTTAGCCAAGACGGGCTCCAATTTTTTGAGTTGACGCGGCCGAGGCCGTCGGGTGTAAGATAGTTGCAGATGCGACTATATGGCAAGATGCCGGTTGCGCATCGTTGGAAACGTCAAAAACCACTTCGATAAGAACGCCGGCGACAACGGCGGTCGCGAGACAGGCGAGCAGGGCACGCGAGCGATGGTGCAGGCCAATTCGGCAGAGACCACGGGCAAGGCCAAGGTTCAATTCGGCTATCGGCGCCATCCGGACCAGGATAGCGGCGAGCCGGCCGAACATCCGGTCGTGGTGGTCGGCGCCGGTCCGGTCGGCCTCTCCTTTGCGATCGACTTGGCGCAGCGTGGCCACGCGGTGGTGCTGTTGGACGACGCCGACCGCATCGGCGAGGGATCGCGTGCGATCTGCTTTTCCAAGCGGGCGCTGGAATATTGGGATCGGCTCGGCGTCGGCGACCGCATGGTCGATAAGGGCGTGGTGTGGAACGTTGGTCGGATCTTCCACGGTCCTGCAGAGCTCTATCAGTTCAACCTGCTGCCCGAACCGGGCCACAAGCGTCCGGCGTTCATCAATCTGCAGCAGTTCTATGCCGAGGCCTATCTGGTCGATCGCGTCAACGAACTGCCGGCCATCTCGCTGCGCTGGCGCAACAAGGTCGCCGCGCTCGAGCAGAGGAACGATCATGTGCTGCTGACGGTCGAGACGCCGGATGGGCCGTATCGGCTCTCGGCGCAGTATGTCATCGCCTGCGACGGCGCGCGCTCGACGCTGCGCCAGATGGTCGGCGCCGACTTTTCCGGCAAGGTGTTCGAGGACCAGTTCCTGATCGCCGACGTCAAGATGGCGGCCGATTTTCCGACCGAGCGCTGGTTCTGGTTTGATCCGCCGTTTCATGCCGGACGCTCGGCGCTCTTGCATCGGCAGCCGGACGACGTCTGGCGCATCGACCTGCAGCTCAGCCGTTATGCCGACCCTAACGTCGAGAAGCAGCCCGAGAACGTGCGGCCTCGGATCGCGCGGATGCTGGGCCACGATGCGTTCGAGTTCGAATGGATCTCGCTCTACAAATTCCAGTGCCGACGGATGGAGCGGTTCATCCATGGCCGCGTCATTTTCGCAGGCGATGCCGCGCACCAGGTCTCACCGTTCGGCGCGCGCGGCGCCAATTCGGGACTGGAGGACGCAGAGAACCTGGCCTGGAAGCTCGATCGTGTGCTGCGCGGCTTCTCACCGGCAACTCTGCTCGATACCTATCACCTGGAGCGGAGCGCGGCAGCCGACGAGAATATCCGAGAGTCTACGCGCGCGACCGATTTCATGGCGCCGAACTCGCATCAGGAGGCGCGCCTGCGCAAGATGGTGTTGGCGCTCGCCAAGGAGACCGAGTTCGCCAAGCGCATGGTCAACGGCGGCCGGCTCTCGGTGCCCTCGGTCTATGACACGCCGCTTTCGACGGCTGATGCCGAGTTCTGGCAGGGCGGATCCTGCCCCGGCACGTCCATGGCGGATGCGCCGCTGCGCGATTCCGAGGGTCGTCCGCTGTTCCTGACCGACGCGTTCAGCTCAGCGGGGCGGGGCTTCACGCTGCTCTCCTTCGAAAACGGTTGTGCCGCCGATGACCTGCCGGACGACATGGGCGCGATCAGGATCGGCGGCGCACGCGGCTTGATCGACGCGGAAGGCTTGGCTCGCACGCGCTACGGCGCCGATCCCGGAACGTCCTATCTGCTGCGGCCGGACGGCTACGTCGCCGCGCGCTTCCGGCATCCGACGCGCTCCGCGATCGAGGCCGCGGTGGCGCGTGCAGCGGGATTGAATTGAGGTGGGCGCATGACGCTTTCGACCAGCTCCAATTTCAGCAAACCAGACGACGCCTTCCGTGCCATCGTCGAGGCGCATCGTGGCCTGTCGGACATCGAGAGCGCCGATCTCGATGCCGCGCTGGTTCTCATTCTGGCCAACCACATCGGCGACATCGGCGTGTTGCGCGAGGCGATCACGCTCGCCAAGCGGCGCACGATGGAAGCCGGTCAGCAACAACAGGCAGCCGCACCGGAGCTGCAGAGATAGGGAATCCATGATGGCGAAAGGCTTTGCATCCACCGGGGACCTCGCGGAGAAAAAGGTCACCTTTTCCGAGATCGGTCCTGATCTCTACGCGTTCACCGCCGAAGGCGATCCGAACTCGGCGGTGATCGTCGGCGACGACGGCTGCATCGTGTTCGATGCGCAGGCGACGCCGGCAATGGCGAACAAGGTGATCGAGCGTGTCAGGAAGGTCACCGACAAGCCGATCAAATATGTCGTGCTCTCGCACTATCACGCCGTCCGCGTGCTCGGCGCCTCGGCCTACCACGCGCAAGGCATCGTTGCCTCGCAGGAGACCTATCGGCTGATCGCCGAGCGCGGTCAGCAGGATTGGGATTCCGAATATGGCCGCTTTCCCCGGCTGTTCCAGGACGCGGAGAGCATTCCCGGCCTGACCTGGCCGACGCTGACCTTCGAAGGCGAAATGTCGATCTATCTCGGCAAGCGCGAGGTGCAGCTGATCCAGATCGGAGCCGGACACACCTCGGGCGATATCGTCGCCTGGGTGCCGGACGCCGAGGTGATGTTCTCCGGCGACCTGATCGAATATCACTCCGCCTGCTATTGCGGCGACGCTTACTTGCGCGAATGGCCTTCGACCTTGAACGAGGTGCTGGGCTTCAACCCCAAGGCTATCGCGCCCGGTCGTGGTGACGCGCTGAAGGGCACCGCGACCGTACGCGAGGCGATCGCGATGACCCGTGACTTCGTCGGTTCACTCTATGGTGCAGCGGAGATGTCCGTCGCCAAGGGCCGCAGCCTGAAGGAGTCGATGGCGGCGACGCGCGAGGTGATGGATCCGAAATTCTCGAGCTTCGCAATCTACGAGCATTGCCTGCCATTCAACGTGTCGCGCGCCTTTGATGAGGCGAGTGGCATCGAAGAGCCCGTGATCTGGACGGCGGAGCGCGATCGCGAAATGTGGGCCCGCCTGCAAGGAGACGCGTCATGAACATCAACACCGCGCCTGGCAAACTGAACCAGGCTTCGTCGCAGATCACGCCGGGCTATATGTCCGGCTTCGGCAATTCGTTCGAAACCGAGGCGTTGCCGGGGGCCTTGCCGACCGGGCGCAACTCGCCGCAGCGCTGCGCCTACGGCCTCTATGCCGAACAGCTCTCCGGCTCGCCATTCACAGCGCCGCGGGGGGCCAATGAGCGCTCGTGGCTGTATCGCATTCGTCCCTCCGTCAAGCACTCCGGCCGCTTCGCCCGCGTCGAGGCCGGGCTTTGGCGCACGGCCCCCTGCCACGAGCAGGAGATCACGGTGCAGCAATTGCGCTGGGATCCGACGCCGATTCCCGCAGGCGAGGTGACGTTCCTGCAGGGCGTGCAGACCATGACGACCGCGGGCGACGCCGCAACGCAGGCCGGCATGGCGGCGCATGTCTATGTCATCACCAAGTCGATGGTCGATCAGCATTTCTACAATGCCGACGGAGAGCTGATGTTCGTGCTGCAGCAGGGTAATCTGCTGTTCGTCACCGAGTTCGGCCGCATCGACGCGGAGCCGGGCGAGATCGTGGTGATCCCGCGCGGGGTCAAGTTCCGGGTCGAGCTGCCGGCGGGCGCTGCACGCGGCTACCTCTGCGAGAATTATGGCGGCGCCTTCACCTTGCCGGAACGCGGACCGATCGGTGCCAATTGTCTCGCCAACGCACGCGACTTCCTGACTCCGGTGGCGTCGTACGAAGACAAGGACACGCCGACCGAGCTCTATGTCAAATGGGGCGGCGCGCTGTTCAGGACCGAGCTGCCGCATTCGCCGATCGATGTGGTCGCCTGGCACGGCAACTACGCGCCCTACAAATACGACCTGCGCACCTTCTCGCCGGTGGGCGCGATCGGTTTCGATCATCCCGATCCATCGATCTTCACCGTGCTGACTTCGCCGTCGGAGACGGCGGGCACCGCCAATATCGATTTCGTGATCTTCCCGGAGCGCTGGATGGTGGCGGAAAACACCTTCCGCCCGCCCTGGTATCACATGAACATCATGTCGGAGTTCATGGGCCTGATCTATGGCGTCTATGATGCCAAGCCGCAGGGCTTCGTACCCGGCGGTATGAGCTTGCACAATTGCATGTTGCCGCATGGTCCGGATCGCGAGGCGTTTGATCATGCCAGCAATGGCGAATTGAAACCGGTCAAGCTCACCGGCACCATGGCCTTCATGTTCGAGACGCGGTTCCCGCAACGGATCACCAGGCATGCCGCGGAGTCCGGCACGATGCAGGAGGACTATGCCGATTGCTGGAACGGTCTGGAGAAGCGGTTCGATCCAACCAGGCCGTAGCCATAAATCTCGTCGTCATTCTCAGAGCGCCGCGTTATCAGCGAGCCCGGAATCCATGACCACGGTCGTGCGTATGGATTCCGGGGCCGGCCCTGTCGGGCCATCCCGGGATGACGAGAGAGAGTCAGTAGGATTATGACATTGCCCCATCCCAACGATCCCTCGCTCCGTTCTTTCATCCCGGTCGATCCGGCCTCCGACTTCCCGATCCAGAACCTGCCCTATGGCGTGTTCTCGGCGGCCGACTCGCCGCAACGTCGTATCGGCGTTGCCATCGGCGATTTCGTGCTCGACCTCGCCGTGCTCGAGAGCGAAGGATTGATCGACCTTGCGCCGGCTTATGACGTGTTTGCGCAGGACTCGCTAAATCCATTCATGTCGCTCGGGCCCGCGGTCTGGTCGAAGACGCGGGCACGGATCAGCGAGCTGTTGCGTCATGACAATCCGGAGCTGCGCGACAACAAGGCGCTGCGCAGCCGCGCGGTGCTCGCCCGCGCCGGCGTGACGATGCACCTGCCGTTTCACGTGTCCGGCTACACCGATTTCTATTCGTCGAAGGAACACGCCACCAATGTCGGCGTGATGTTCCGCGGCAAGGACAACGCGCTGCAGCCGAACTGGCTGCACATGCCGATCGGATATAACGGTCGCGCCTCGACCGTTGTCGTGTCGGGCACCAAGGTGCAGCGTCCGCGCGGACAGCTCAAGCCGCCCAACGTGGACGTGCCGAGCTTCGGTCCCTGCAAGCGGCTCGATTTCGAACTGGAAATGGGCGTCGTCATCGGCCAGCCCTCGAACATGGGCGAGATGCTGACCGAGGTGCAAGCCGAAGCCATGATCTTCGGCTTCGTGCTGCTCAACGACTGGAGCGCGCGCGATATCCAGCAATGGGAATATGTGCCGCTCGGGCCATTCCAGGCCAAGGCATTCGCGACGTCAATCAGCCCGTGGGTGGTGACGCGGGAGGCGCTGGAGCCATTCCGCGTGGCGGGGCCGAACCAAGAACCGACGCCGCTGCCCTACCTGCAGCAGAAGGGCGCGCAGAACTACGATCTCAAGCTCGACGTCTCCTTGCACGCTCCCGGCATGAAGGCGGCGCAGACGATCTGCCGCACCAATTTCAAATACATGTACTGGTCCAGCGTGCAGCAGCTGATGCATCATGCATCGAGCGGCTGCGCCATGAGCATCGGCGACCTGTTAGGAAGCGGCACCATCTCCGGTCCCGAGAAGCATCAGCGCGGCAGCCTGCTGGAGATCAGCTGGAACGGCACGGAGCCGGTTGAGCTTGCTGATGGCATCAAGCGCTCGTTCCTGGAGGACGGCGACTCGCTCGCCATTCGCGGCTGGTGTCAGGGCGACGGCTATCGCATCGGATTCGGCGAGGTTGAGGGGACGGTCGCAGCGGCCGGATGAGCCCCGTCATTGCCGGCTCGCTCATTCCATTCGCGCCCCGGAATGACGGTTGCAGTTAAGAACTGTCGCTGGATGACCTCAGCGCACCACGGACCGCAGCGGCAGCTTCGCGCTTTCCTTCAACCGGTCGAGCACGATCGACGAGCGCACATGGGCGACGCTCTGGTGCGGCATCAGCACGTTGTTGACGATGTCGGACAGGCTCTTGAGGTCGCGCAGCACAGCCTTGAGCAGGTAATCGGCATCGCCGGTCAGCGCATAGGCTTCCTGGATCTCCTCGACCCGATTGACGAGTGAGCGGAATCTCTTGGCATTGTCCGGCGAATGGGTCGCGAGCGTGATCTGGATGAAGGCGATCAGCTCGAAGCCGAGCGCCGCACCCGCAAGTTCGGCGCGATAGCCGGATATCACGCCCTCCTCCTCCAGCCGCATCCGCCGCCGCGAGCACTGCGAGGCGGAGAGCCCGGCGATGTCGGCCAGCTCCTGGTTGGTGAGGCGGCCGTCGTCCTGTAGGGCGGCCAGGATCTTGAGATCGAAGGCGTCGACTGAAATCATGCATCAATCCTGCATCCAATGCACGGATCGTGCACATCCGGCCGAAAATGGCAATCGTTTGCACGCCCCGTGCAGGTCCCGTGAGCCAGGATGCCTGATCGACATTTGGGAGAATCCGCCGATGGGTCCGTTTCCGCACGATGCGCCGCCTGCCACGATCTCGGCCGACAATCCGATGGGCACGGACGGGTTCGAGTTCGTGGAATATGCGCATCCGGAGCCCCCGCAACTGCACGCCCTGTTCAAGCTGATGGGGTTTGTGCCGGTTGCCCGCCACAAGACCAAGGCGATCACGTTGTATCGCCAGGGCGACATCAACTATCTGGTCAATGAGGAGCCGGGCAGCCATGGCTGCAGCTTCGTCGCCGAACACGGCCCCTGCGCGCCGTCGATGGCGTTCCGGGTGGTCGATGCGAGGGCCGCTTATGATCGCGCAGTCGCGCTCGGCGCGGAGCCGGCCGATGTGTTACCTGCGCAGAAGACGCTGGATGTGCCGGCCATCAAAGGCATCGGCGGCAGCCTTCTGTATTTTGTCGATCGCTACGGCGCCAAAGGCTCGGCCTATGATTACGAATTCGATTGGCTCGGCGCGCGCAATCCAAGCCCGACCGGCGCGGGCCTCTATTATATCGACCACCTGACCCACAACGTGCATCGTGGCCGCATGAATGTGTGGGCCGGCTTCTATGAGAAGCTGTTCAACTTCCGCCAGATCCGCTTCTTCGATATCGAAGGCCGCGCCTCAGGCCTGTTTTCGCGGGCCCTGACCAGTCCCGACGGCAAGATCCGGATTCCGATCAATGAGGACGCCGGCGATTCCGGGCAGATCGAGGAATATCTGAAGCTCTATCGCGGCGAGGGCATTCAGCACATCGCCTGTGGGGCGCGCGACATCTATGCGACGGTAGAGGGGCTGCGGGCCGCCAGCCTGCCGTTCATGCCGTCGCCGCCCGCCACCTATTTCGAAAAGATCGATAGCCGGCTGCCGAAACATGGCGAGGATGTCGCCCGCCTCAAAGCGAACGGCATCCTGATCGACGGCGAGGGCGTCGTGGACGGCGGGCACACCAAGGTGCTGCTGCAGATCTTCTCGGCGAACGCGATCGGACCTATCTTCTTCGAGTTCATCCAGCGCAAGGGCGACGACGGCTTCGGCGAGGGCAATTTCAAGGCATTGTTCGAGTCGATCGAGGAGGATCAGATCCGTCGCGGCGTGTTGAAGGTCGAGGCGGCGGAGTAGATCTCGATCAAAACCGACCCCGCCGCAAATCTACGCTGCCGGCGGCGTACCGTTCTCATCCTGCGGAAGCCGCATCGCCAGGATCTTGTCGATGCGGCGGCCATCGAGATCGACGATCTCGAAGCGCCAGCCGTTGAGATCGAAGCTCTGGCCCACGTGGGGAACGCTGCCGAAATGCTGCAAAACGAGGCCCGCTATCGTGTGGTAGCCGCGATGTGGCGGCACCTCGATCGACAATAGGTCGGAGAATTCATCGAGCGGCATCCAGCCCGAGATCAGGTATGAATCGTCTGCCCGCCGAACATAGGCGGGTTCGGGTGGCCCCTCTTCGGAGGTGAAGGCGCCGACGATCGATTCGAGAATATCCGCGGCCGTGACCACCCCGTCGAAGGCTCCGTATTCATCATGTACGAGCCCCATATGCACGGGCGAGCCCTTGAGAATCGCGATCACATCGCGGGCATCGACGCTCGAGGGAATGATCGGCACCTCGCGCACCAGGCTGCGCAGATCGGGTGTTTCGTCGCGCAAATAGGCCGCGAGCAGGTCCTTCGCCTGTAGCACGCCGATCGGACGGTCGCGCTCGCCATCGGATACCGGCAGGCGCGAATGCGGGCTCTTCGCCAGCAATTCGCGGATTGCCTTGGGATCATCGTTGAGATCGATGACGTCGACCTCGGGCCGCGGCGTCATGATGGCGCCGACGGGACGATCGCCGAGCCGCATCACACCGGCGATCATCTCCTTCTCGCCGGGTTCCAGCACGCCTGCCGTTTCCGCTTCGCGCACCAAATGATGGATCTCCTCCTCGGACACTTTGTCGTCGGAAACGCCGCTGCGGCCGAGCAACTTCAGGATCAGCTTGCCGGAAACATCGAGCAGCACGACCAGCGGCAGCGAGACTTTTGCGAGCAGCTGCATCGCCGGCGCGACCCTGACGGCGACGGCTTCGGGATCGCGCAGCGCAAGCTGCTTTGGCACCAGTTCGCCGACGATCAAAGTCGCATAGGTGATGCTGGTCACGACAAGGCCGACCCCGGCGATGTCTGCGAGCGACGGCGACAGGCCAAGGTCGAGCAACCACTGCGTCAAGCGCTGGCCGAGCGTGGCTCCGGAAAACGCGCCCGAGAGCACGCCGACCAGCGTGATCCCGATCTGGACCGTCGACAGGAACTTGCCGGGATCGGCGGCCAGTGTCAGAGCGCTCCGTGCGCCTCGGATGTTCTTCTCGGCCAGCAGCGCCAATCGCGCCGGACGCGACGAGACGATCGCCAACTCCGACATCGACAGCAGGCCGTTGATCACAATCAGGACGATGACGATCGCAAGTTCAACCGAGAGCATGGGAGCCTTCGTTGCGCCGATACGGCGGGAATCGATCCTGGCTCCCTTATATAGGATCGCGGCCGCCGTTTCGCGCCCGAATGCCGGCTGGCGACCGCATCAAGCGAACCTCGGAAGCGGAGCACGAGGAGATTCCAAGTTTCGATCAACTCCCCCGACCGTTTCACACGACCATCAGGTCCTTTGCGACGATGATCTTGCCCTTGAAGTATTTTGCCGCCCCCTCGCGCCAAGTGTCGTCGGCAATGCTGTCGAGCGGGGGCGTGAGATGCGACATGATCAGCGTTTTGACGCCCGCTTCCTGCGCGATACGACCGACGTCCTCCGATGGCGTGTGATCGGCTTTCATATGCGCCATGAAGTCATCGAACTTGACCGGCTGCCCTTTGGCGATTTCCGCTTTGACGTAATTCTCCACGGCTGGAACGTACATGGTCTCATGCACGAGCACGTCGGCGCCCTTGGCCATCACCGCGATCGCCTCCAGCGGCGCAGTGTCGCCGGAAAAGGCGATCGAGCGGTCCTTGAAATCGAAACGATAGCCGAGCGCCGGCTTTACCGGCGGATGCTCGACCACGATCGAAGAGACCTTGACGTTATCGTCCTGCATCACCGGGCCGGCGCCGGAGATTTCCTTCACACTGATTTCAGTTAGCGGCTTCGCGTGGAAGTCCTCAGCCCAGAAATCGACAGTCTGCCTGTAGGCGCGCAGGAAGTCCTCCGTCATCTGCTTGAGCGGTGGCGGACCGTAGGCGCGAACGTCGGGCGACAGACCGTGTATCCAACCGACGATCAGTAACGGGCCGTATTCGATATTGTGATCGGCATGGTGGTGGGTGATGAAGATAGACCGAAGCGCACTGAACGGGATACCGGTGTGTGCGTATTGATCCGTGACCCCCATGCCGCAATCGAGCACATAGGCCGAGCCGTTGCTAAGCATGACGTGCGAGGTCATCCGCCGAGAGCGGCCGGGCACCGGACCGGCGCCGGTGCCGAGCAGCACCAGCTTGGTGCCTTTGGCGCCTTTCAATGCGGCCTGGGCCTGTTGCGGTGTCCAGCGCGGTCCAGCTGTCTGTGCGGCCGCCGGGGAGGCCGTGCTCAAGGCAGGCGCCGCGGCGAGCCCGGCAAGGACATGACGGCGCGAAAGCCCAGGCAGGCGTGAGGTGTTGGTCACGATTTCTCTCCTTGCAGGCCTGACGTTTGCTGTTCTCTCTGCTCTGGTTGGTCGATGCGGCTCCGATCGATTGAAGCGGGGCTATAGGCGCAAGATCTTCTCGGCGTTGCCGTGGCACACCTTAGCGCGCGCGATTTCGCTGATCGGCGCGGATTCGATGAAGGCTCCGGCGGTCGTCGAATCCTCATAAGGATAGTCGACCGAGAACATCACACTGTCTTCGCCGAGCGCGGCAATCGCGCCGACCAGCGCATTCGGATCGCAGACGCCGGACGTGGTGATCATGATGTTGCGCCGGATGATGGTGGAGGGCAGATCGTCGCGCGGAAGCTTTTCGCCCAGCTCCATCTCCCAGCGGCTATCCAGGCGCCAGAGCAGGTGAGGCAGTGTCTCTCCCATATGGCCGAGGATGATCTTCAACCGCGGAAAGCGCTTGAAAGTACCGGCGAAAACGAGCCGCAGCGCGTGCGCCGCGGTGTCGGCGGTCCAGGCCCATACCGGTCCGTCGAGCTCAGGCCGGCCCGCAAACATCGCAGGTTGGTCGGCGAGTTGGCCGGGATGGAGGTACACCGGGACATCGAGGTCGTGCACGCGCTCCCAGAACGGCAGGTACATGTCGGCGTCGAGATAGTGCCCGGCGGTCTGCCCGTTGATGAGCGCGCCTTTGAAGCCGAGCTCCCTGACCGCGCGCTCCAATTCAGCTCCGGCGGCGACGCCATCCTGTGTGGGAAGATGGGCAAAGCCCGCGTATCTGTGCGGTCGCTTCTGTACTTGCCGCGCCAGCACGTCGTTGGCCTCGCGCGCGAGGCGAATTGCCAGATCAGTATCCGCGACCGCCTGAACGCCCGGCGTGGTAACCGACAGCACGGAAAGTTCGATGCCCGCGGCGTCCATCGCCTCCAGCCGCAGCTGGTCGAAGTCGGCGAGGCGGCGTTCGATGTCCGCGAATAGCGTGTCGCTCCGAGTCGGCCTCGCGACGTATGTCTTGGCAAGTTCGGGGGTCGAATAGTGCTCTTCGAGGGCGATCTTACGGATGGGTCGCGTAGCCTTGGTCTCGGCGCTGAGCCCCTCGGTCACCGCAATTCGCCCATCGCTCCGGCGGAGGTCGATCATGAGCAGGTGGCCCCGTCATTCGCGAGCCCGCCGCAGTGAGTGCCGTTTGTCGATGACGTCATCTCGGCTGGCCTTGCTGCATCAAGATCTGCAAAGGCTGCCACGTCCCTCCCTCGCGGCGTTGATCTGGATCAACGGTGAATCCGAGACGGACGCCCACCCAGATGAGGCTTCAGAGACGATCAGAACTCGGCGTGCAGGCGGGCCGAGACAATCGAGACCGGCCCGCGGTCGGCATTGTAGGCGGGATTGGCGATGAACTGGTAGTCGGCCGTGGCCGTGAAGTTCTTGGTGACCTGATAGGCGTAATAGGCTTCGAAAATCTGCTCAGGCCGGTAGTTGAGCCTGCTGTCACCGATCAGGAGCCCGGTGCCGCCAGCCGCGAGGAAATCGCGATGCGCCGCCGACAGGCCGTTGATGGCGCCGCCGATGCCAATCGTATCGTTCGCCCGGCCCCAGAAGCTGCCCTTGATCGAGACGCCGCCGGAGAGACTGCGGTCGATGTCGGTGAATGACAGGATCTCGTTCTGGCCGTCATTCCAACTCACGCGCGCGAACACGCCGACATCGGGAATGACCTGCTGCTCGAGATTGGCATAGAAGCCGTATTTCGGATTCACGTGGCGGATGCTCGCCATCACGTTGTTGATGTCTAGCGTCGGATCGCCGGCCTCGATCGCCAGCGCCTGGCGATAATTGCCGGTCACGCCCTGATTGCCGAATACGCCGAGCCTTAGCTTGCCCGGTTGCGTGAAGATGTTGTGGCGCTCCTCGAACTCGACGACCGCTCCGCCACCGGAGAGGCTGAGCTTGTCGCTGTTCGGCTGTGACGGCACCTGCAGCACTGCGCCGCGGATCGCCCAATCCTTGCGGTTGAGCTCGACCATCGCGCCTCGCGTATAGCCCGGAAGATCGGCCGGGAAATCATAGGCACCGGCTTCCCACAGCGCCCAGTTCATGAAGTCGGCGCGCGGATCGTGCGCGTAGGCGTTGTTGTCGAAGAAATCGCCGACCGCAAAGCGGCCGACGACCAGGGTCACGCGGTCGATGTCGCGCTTGCCGGCGAGCTGGTTGGGGCCGTCGGCGACGTCTTCCTGCTCGCCACCGAGGCCGAAGGTCTGCTTGATGTAATAGCGCTGCGCACGAATGCGCGGATAGGCCGCGCCGGCCTTCTGGGCCTCGCCATTCGGGAAGCCGGCAACGCCGAGCGTTCCGTCGAGGCCGAAGCCCTGCGCAATTTCAGGGTTGAAATAGAATTCGCCGCCGTCCCACAGCCGGACGCCGAGAAAGGCGGTCGTGGTCCAGGTGGACTGGAGCTGACCACGGCCGGGCAGGCTGTTCGGACCGCTATAGGGGGATGAGAAGCTGGGATAGCCTTGCGGCAGGAAGGTCGTCTGCGCGTGGACGTTCCAGTTGTCGGACTCGGGCAGCTTGGGATTTTCGGAGGCCTTCGGTGACCAAAGGCTGTCACCGAACTGATAGTTGAGGCCGACCTTGACCAGATGCAGTTGCGGATCGACCGTCACCGGCGCCAGGCCGAAGCGGTCAAGATTGTAGCTGCGGCGCGCCAAGTCGATATAGTCGTATTCGAGCTTGGCGGTCCAATTGCCGCTCACGGCAAATTCGAGACCCGCACCCGCCGCCCAGCCCAGCTGGGTTTGCCCAACCATGGCGCCGCTGCCGTCATTGACCTCGACATGCGGATGACCCCAGGCAAAACCGCCGGTCACATAAGGCATCCAGCGATCGAAGGTATAGCCGACGCGGCCGCGCAACGTTCCGACATAATCGAGCATCGTGTTGAACGGCGTCGGGGTGAGCCGTGCAACCGCGATCTGATCGACGGGGCTCGGAAATGACGCATCCGTCTCGATCCCGAGCACGACCCGGTTGGCCAATTGATAGTTGTAGCCGATCTGATAGCCACCGATCAGGCCGGTCACACTATGTGGAAACAGCACGCCCTGCATGGGAATGGGATTGGTGCCCGCCCCGAGGCTGCCGCCGCCATAACCAAAATGGCCGCCGAGATAAAAGCCGGTCCAGTCATAAGCGGGCTTGAGGGGCGATGCCTTGGCCTTGAGCGGCAGATCGGTCGCGCCGGCTGGGTCAGCCAACATCACCGCGGCACCCAGCGCAGCGCAAGCGAAGGTAAACTCTTGAGGGTAGAGACGGATCATTGAGCGGGCTGGTCCAAGCAAGGCATCACGCGGCAGCGATTACAATTGCGGGTTCAGTCAGACCTGATTTGCCCGTACCCTGTCACCAGGAAAACGAGCCGCACTCGCTCCTCTGCCGGATAATGCACAAATGGCCCAGCAGCATGTTACGCGTAACGGAACCATAATTGCGAATCATTCGCAAGTTCAACGCGCACAATGCCGCAGGTGCTTCGTTGGCACGGTTCTGTGACGCCCGTGCAACGCTATGCCGACGCGATGCGGGCTGCTCGCGGTGGCCGCCAGCCCGCTTGGAGTCCATCTGTTCGGACGCGGTCCGAATCGAGGGCTGGGCGTGTGGTGGTAAAAAATCGCTTTTATGTAGCAAGCGGTTAGCTTGCCCTCAGCCGCGAGCGCCGGGGCCACTGCCGAGCGTCTTCACGTCGAATTTATCGACGTCATCAAGCAGCTCGCAGAACGCGTGCGCACCGTGCGCGATCAGGCGTTCGCCCTTTTCGGCGCTCGCTTGCGCCGCATCGCCGACCGCGCCGCTCGCATTGAGATCCTGTGTCTGCCAAGCCATTGGCGCCGGCCGTTGTGTCGACAGCCGGCGATAGCGCGCCTCCATCGCGGTCCCCGCGGACGGAAAATTGGCGATCGCATCCATGCGGACGAGATCGGGATGTCGCGCCAGCATGATCGCGGTCTCGACCGCGCCGCCATGAATGCCGTAACGCAACTCGTCCTCCGCAAACAAACCATCCGGCGCGCCGAAGCGCGACCACGACGTGGTGACCGCGAGCATGCCGAACGCTGCGCGCAGATCCTGCGCCACCAGCGTCATGGCCGCGCTGTTGCCGCCATGGCTGGTGACCATCACCAGCTTCTTGAGGCCGGCCCGGGCCACGCTTTCGCCGATCGCAAACCAGCTCTTCAGCGCGACCTCGGTCGGTAAGGTCAGCGTGCCCGGAAAATCGATGTGCTCGGTGGAAATTCCGACCGGTTGCAGCGGCAGAAACGTCACCGGCAGTTTGTCCGATAAGAGATCGCGAACCGCAGCGAGATAGGCTTCTGCGATCAAGATATCGGTACCGAGAGGCAGATGCGGCCCATGCTGCTCGGTGGCGGCCAGCGGCAGCACTGCGATCCAGCCCGCGACATCGGACGTCTCCAGCTCGGGCCAATGAATGGCGGTCCAGTCGCGGGGCGGGAAGGGCATGGGAAGCATTGTTTCTTTCGTCGGTCGGCCGGGTTAGTACTCCACCAACCCCATCATGGGCCAGAATGAACCGGAGAGTCCAATCATGGCGCAGGCGCTTCTGTTCCGAATGTTAACGGCGGCTTGGCTGGCCGTGGCGGTGACGTTTGCGCCTGCGGCGGCCGAGACCCTGGACAAGGTCTCCTTCGGTACCAATTGGGTGGCCGAAGCCGAGCATGGCGGCTTCTTCCAGGCGCTCGCCGACGGCACCTATAAGCGATATGGCCTCGACGTCACCATCGTGCCGGGCGGGCCGAACGACAACAATCGCATGCTCCTGATCGCAGGCAAGCTCGATTTCTTCATGGCCGCGAACACGCTGATGTCGTTCGACGCGGTCGCCAACAACGTTCCGGTGGTGTCGATCGCCGCGATGTTTCAGAAGGACCCCCAGGTGTTTCTGACCCACCCGGAATCGAAGGTCAGCAAGCTCGAGGACCTGAAGCCGCTGACTTTATTCGTCTCCAAGGAGGGGATCTCGAGCTACTATCAATGGCTGAAATCCGAATACGGATTCTCCGAGAAGAACGTCCGTCCTTACACATTCAACTCGCAGCCCTTCATCGCCACCCCGCAGAGCGCGATGCAGGGCTATGTGACGTCCGAGCCGTTTGCCGTGGAGCGCGCCGCCGGCTTCAAGCCGGGCGTGATCCTGCTCGCCGATTACGGCTTCAACACCTATTCGACCCTGATCGAGACGCGCTGGGACATGGTCGAGAAGAAGCCGGATCTGGTGCAGCGCTTCGTCGATGCCTCGATCGTCGGCTGGTATCACTATCTCTACGGCGACAATTCCGCCGGAAACGCGATGATCAAGAAGCTCAATCCCGAAATGACCGACGATCTGCTGGCCTATTCGGTCGCCAAGATGAAGGAATATGGCATCGTCGATTCCGGCGATTCCTTACGCGACGGGATCGGCGCGATGAACGACGAGCGGGTTACCAGCTTCTTCGACAAGATGGTGCGGGCCGGCGTGGTCAAGCCCACTATCGATTATCGCAAGTCCTATACGCTGCGCTTCGTCAACAAGGGCGTCGGCCTCGATCTGCGGCCGAAGAATTGATCCGGCGCGAAACGCCGCACACGCGATGGCTGACCTGTCTCCGTCTGTTCCTTCCCGCATCGCTCCAGCGCCGGCCGTGAGGCTGAGCAGCGTCACCAAGACCTATGATAGCGGGGTGATTGCGCTCGGGCCGCTGGACCTCGATGTCGCGCGGGGCGAATTCATCTCGCTGCTTGGGCCCTCGGGCTGCGGCAAGTCGACCGCCTTGCGGTTGATCGCCGGGCTTGCCGCGCCGACCACCGGCAGCGTCATGTTGGCAGAGGGCGCAAGCGCTTCACGGCCGGATCACAGCATCGGCTTCGTGTTCCAGGAACCGACCTTGATGCCGTGGACCAGCGTGCGCGAGAACGTCGGATTGCCGCTGAAGCTTGCGCATATGCCTGCGGTGGAGGCGCGGCCGAAGATCGAGGCGGCGCTTGAACAAGTCGGTCTGGCCGACTTTGCCGGGCGATTTCCGCGCGAGTTGTCCGGCGGCATGAAGATGCGGGTGTCGCTGGCGCGTGCATTGGTCACCAGTCCTGAGATTCTCTTGATGGACGAGCCGTTCGCGGCGCTCGATGAAATCACCCGCTTCCGCCTCAACAACGATCTGTTGGCATTGTGGCGGAGCTTGCGCATGACGGTGATCTTCGTCACCCATTCGGTGTTCGAATCCGTCTATCTGTCGCAGCGCGTCCTGGTGATGACGGCGCGGCCGGGCCGCTTGGGCGCGGAGATCCGCATCGCAGCCGAAGAGCCGCGCGGCGACGACTTCAGGACCTCCGTCGCCTATGCCGATCATTGCCGCCGCGTATCGGAGGCGCTGGCGCCGGCCTATTCGGGAGCGTCGGCCCTGTGAGCCCGCTCCCCAAACAGACGCCGGACGCGTCCGCGGGAATGGCATTGCGGCCTGCGCTCGGCCTCGTCCTGCCGGTGTTGGTGCTGGCTTTGGGCCTGGGCATGTGGGAGTTCGTGGTTCGGTTCAACGGCATCCCGCCTTACGTGCTGCCCGGCCCGGTGCTGGTGCTGCAAACGCTGGTTTCAGATTGGAACGTGCTGTCGCAATCGCTGCTGACGACGCTGATCACGACCGCGGAGGGTTTTGCCGCAGCGGCGATCGGTGGCATTGGGCTGGCATTGCTATTCAACCAATCGAAATGGCTGGAATACGCGCTGTTCCCTTACGCCATCGTGCTGCAGGTCACGCCGGTGATCGCGATCGCGCCGCTGCTTCTGATCTATCTGCCGCAGCAGACTGCGGTCGTCGTCTGCGCCTGGATCGTCGGCTTCTTTCCGGTGCTGTCGAACACGGCGTTGGGCTTGAACTCGGTCGATCGCAATCTGCTTGGTCTGTTCCAGCTCTATCGCGCCTCGAAGCTGCAGACCTTGCGTTACCTGAAGCTGCCGGCGGCGCTGCCCTACATTCTGGGCGGCCTGCGCATTGCCGGCGGGCTGTCGCTGATCGGCGCCGTGGTCGCGGAGATCGCGGCCGGCAGTGCCGGCGCCGGCTCCGGCCTCGCCTATCGCATTGCGGAATCCGGCTACCGTCTCAACATTCCACGCATGTTCGCAGCGCTGGTCCTGTTGTCGGTAGCCGGGATTGTCATCTACGCCGCGCTGGCGCTATTTTCGCACCTGGTTTTGCGGCGCTGGCATGAAAGTGCGCTTGGAAAGGACATGTGATGGCGGCTGTTCCGTCTGACAAGATCGACCTTCTGATCTACGGGCCGCTGCGGCCGATCCTCGAAAAAGGCTTTCCGGACAATTTCAATCTGCATTTCGCCGAGACGCGCGGCGATCTCGAACGGCTCCCGGCCGGCGTGATCGAGTCGATCCGCGGCATCGCCATGACCTTCCATACGGTTACGGCCGATGCCGCGACCATGGCGCGCTTTCCGAAGCTCGAGATCATCGCAAGCTTCGGCGTCGGCTACGACAACATCGCCGCGGCGCATGCCGGCCAGAACGGCCTCGTCGTCACCAACACGCCGGACGTGTTGACCGAAGAGGTTGCCGACGTCGCGTTGGGGCTTCTGATCGCCACCTTGCGTGAGTTCATCAAGGCGGATCGTTACGTGCGGTCCGGCCTCTGGCTGGCTCAGCCTTATCCGCTCTCCGTCGGCTCGCTGCGCAACCGCACGGTGGGGATGGTGGGCATGGGGCGGATCGGCCAAGCGATCGCGCGGCGCCTCGATGCCTCCAAGGTGCCGGTGGTCTATCACTCGCGGAAACCCGCGGCCGGGGTCGCCTATCAGCACTATCCGGACCTGATCGAGATGGCCAAGGCGGTGGATACGCTCGTGGTCATCGTGCCCGGCGGCGCCGGCACCAACAAGATGATCAATGCCGAGGTGTTGAAGGCGCTCGGGCCGAGCGGCGTCGTCATCAACGTTGCGCGCGGTTCCGTCATCGACGAGCAGGCGCTGATCGCCGCCCTGCAGTCGGGCGGCATCCTGGCTGCGGGCCTCGACGTGTTCGAGAAGGAGCCGAACGTTCCGGACGAGCTGAAGAGCATGCAAAATGTCGTGCTGCTGCCACATATCGGTTCAGCCGCGGTGGTAACACGCAATGCCATGGACCAGCTGGTGGTCGACAATCTCAAGGCTTGGTTTGCCGGCAAGCCGCCGCTGACGCCGGTGGCGGAAACGCCGGTGAAAGGTCGCTGATGCTTCGCCTTCTCCCGTTGCTTTTCGCGCTGCTGCTCGGCTGCGTGCATCCTGCGCCGGTCGCAGCGCAGGATGCCGCGGGCTTGAAGAAGGCGATGATCGGGCAATGGGAGCTCGCGACGACCGAGCGCAGCAAGACCTGCGTCGTGACATTGAAGCCGGATTCGTCGCCGCGTGGATTAAAGCTCGAGCTCGAGCCGAATTGCGCCGCGGCGCTGCCCTTCACCAAGGACATCGTCGGCTGGAACGTGAGGGGGCTCGACATCGTGCGGCTGCAGGATGCGACCGGTGAAGCCGTGATCGATTTCACCGAAGTCGAGACCGGAATCTTCGAGGGCGTGCGCCAAGGCGAGGGTGTCTACATCCTGCAGAACCTGGCGGCGGCGCGTTCACTGGCGAAGTCGATGGACCAGATGATCGGCGACTGGGCCATGGTGCGCGGCAATGGCGACACGATCTGCGGGCTCACGCTCACCAACAACGACGCAGGCAACGACAATTTCCAGGTGTTTCTCAAACCGAAATGCGATGCCGCCGTCGCGGCCTTTGCGCCGACGCAATGGCGGCTCGAGCACGGTCAGATGATCCTGATGTCCGACCGAGGCGAGACCTGGCGCTTCGAGGCCGATGACAACGCCCAGTGGCGGCTGGTGCCCGACAGCGCCAATCCGCTGATGATGCTGCGACAGTGATCATCACGTCAACTTTGCGATCGGTGCCTTGACCGTGCCTTGATCTACGCCAAAGAGCCGTAGCCACGAATGGTGTAAGCAATTTCGAATTGAAATGGAGGGGTTAACATGATCCGACATATCGCGACGCGCTTCGGGACGTTGGCCGTGCTCGGGCTCGCGCTTGCCGCGCCGCTTCATGAGGCTGCAGCGCAAGATGCGTTGGGCGGTGCCATCCTGGGTGGCGCCGGTGGTGCGATCATCGGCGGCGCGATCGGCGGTGGCCGCGGCGCGGCGATCGGCGCGGTGCTCGGCGCCGGCACTGGTGCTGCAATCGCCGCCGAAGGCGAGCGCCGCCGTGGCGGCTATTACTACTATCAGAGAGGCTGCTACCTGCAGCGCCCGGACGGCGCCTATGTCCGGGTGCATCCGCGCTATTGCTATTGAGCCTCGCGGGCCTGCGGCGCGACGGCTCTTGATGGTCGCATCTGTTACTTGCGGTGGTAAAGCCCGGTAAATGTGACGCCGGCGCCACCGCAATCGTTGTTGTCTTCGACCAGCAGCCACAGGCCGATCCGCTGCATGCGGACGCGGCATTCGTCGCCCTGATTCGGGCGCTCGAACGGCGTGCTGCCGTCGTCCACGAATGCAAGCATGCCGTCCTTCGGCGCGGCTTGCGCGCCGATCGCGCCATTGTGGAAGTCGCGCGCGGTCGGCACGACCTGCACGCCGTCGATCCTGAGCTTGCCGCCTTCGCCCTTGGCGATCGTGATGCCGCCGCCCGGATGCTCCCAGCTGCCGAGCCAGTCCGAAAGCGTCGGAGTGGTCATCGGTGCGACAGTGGTCAGCGCTGCGTTCGGCAGCCAACCCCTGCTCCAGGTCTGCTTTTTCGCCGTCGGCGATTGATAGGTGATGCAGGTGAATTCGCCGGAGACCTTGCCTACGAGCACGAGATCATTGGTCACGAGATAGGCCGCTCTCCGGCAGGCCTCCGTGGCGGCGGGGCAGGTCGAAGCCTTGAAGTCGTCATCATAAGGGCTCTTGATGAAGTTGACCCGCGGCTGCGCCGTGACCTTCGCGACCGTCAGGGGACGCGTGTCGTCCCAGTCGATTCCGAGGCAGTCGTTCGGGTTCGCGGTCTCGGCCAGGGCCGAACTCACCGAGAGCGCGGCGCCGAGGACCACGCCGATCAGCCTTGCCTGCATTCGAAATCTCCATGCGCGGAAAGCGTTACGGAACTGAGTTGGCGCAGCAGCCTCCCCGGTTCAAATCCGCGCTGCGCGCTCGAACCGGCAGCACGGGACAGCAGGGCCGATCGCAACGGATTCGCCTCTGCGGCTGCCCCCGCCCGCCTAACCGCGCCTTCACGGCGAAGGCGGCACGACGCTGATCTTGGCCATCATGCCCCCGTCTTCATGTTCGAGGATGTGGCAGTGGAAGACAAAGTCGCCGGCCTCTTTGAAGGTGATATCGACCACCACCCGGCTCGGACGGCAACTGCCTCGCTTCCATGCCCCGACCGTCCCGTCACAGCCGGTCCCGCTGGGCAGCGGGATGTTGTCATGCAGGACAATGGGCTCTGCGTCAGGAGGAGACGATTGGCCGTTCGCCGGTCGATCGGTGTTGCCGGGCAGTTGCGTCGCGACGACCGAAAACCGGCTTTGGTGGATGTGGAAATTGTGGTCTTCAGCGGCGATGTTGATGAGCTCCCAGCGCTCGGTCACGCCCTTCCCGCCCGCTGCAAGCGGCAGGCAAACGGCAGGCGCCGCCGCATGATCAAACACCTTGATCGCCAGATCGCCGGTCGGCGCCGTCAGCGCTTGATCTCTCCCGACCTCGCGGTAGCCCAATCCGAATGAGAGGCTGTTCGGGTCTTCGTTCGGGAGTCCGAAAATCACCTGCCGCACCCAGTCCGGCGCAAGCGCGGAACAGGGCGCATATTTCCGGGGAGCGTTGAGCTCGGCCAGTCTCGCCGCGAATGCCGCATGTTGCGATGGGCCAACGCGCGCCTGCGACGGCGCGGCGAGGCGTGAAATCGGCGTCGGTTCTTCCAGCCCACTGACGCGCGTCTTGGCAACCTGTCCGAGCGCGCCTTGAGGTCCGAACATCGTCTTGGCCTGCGCCTCGATGCCGAGATAGGAGAGCGGCTTTTGCGCGGCCAGGGCAGGAGCAAAATCGACACGCGCCAGCTCGATGCCGGGCCAGGTGTCGCCAGCGCTGCCGGTATTGAAATTGTAGCTGCGTAGTGCGGCACTGGCCTTTCCGTCCGCGACTCCGGCGCTCTTGCGCGAAACCCAGACGTCGACGCGCGAGCTCGGCATCATCCGGATCCGATCGGCGCATACCGGCTTGCTCCGCCCGGCCGCAGTGGGCGCCCCGGCCGAGGCAACGCATTCGGAAATGTTCAGCTTGTCCGCAAACAGCGCTTGCAGACGCGCGGTCGGTATCTGTGATCCGACATCCGGGCTGACACCGTCGATTGACAGCACCTGGAACTGGAGGTCGCGTCCGCTCGCGTCGTCCTGCAATGCGAGCGAGTAGGTTGCACTCCCCGACGTGTTTGCGATGCGCCAGATCTCTCCTGCGGAATCGACCGACAATGTCGGGTCGATGGCGCCGTTGATGGTGAAGAGCCACTTGCCTTGCGAGTAATCGGTCGGCTGTTGCGCGCCCGGACATAAGCCTTTGCCGAGAACGGCGGTGCCTTGCGGCTCAAGCTCGCCGCAGAACTTCGGATCTTCCTGCAGCTTCAACGTGCCGTCGGCGCGAAGCTGGGTGTCCTTCAGCACCAGATGCCGGACTTTCACTTTATCGGGTTCGCAAGGCTTGGCGCCGCAGCGATATTGCGAAACGCTGCCGACGGTGATGATACCGGCGAGGCCGGCCGTGATCTGGTTGAGCGCCAGCCCATGGGCATGCGGGTGAAACCAGAACAGTCCCTCGGGATGATCGACGAGGTCGATATCGTAGTTGATCACCCCGTCGGGCGTGATGTCGAATTGGCTGGCATGATCGCCGCCATGGTGCATCGCCGAACCCGCCGGATCAGCCCTGTGCGCAAGCTGGCTCGGCGGATCATTGGCCGGATTGATGCCGAGCACGAAGATGTAGTCGCCGTAGCTGTCGCCCGGATCGTCGGCTCGACGTGGCTCGACGATGAGCCCATGGGTGTGCAGGTTGGTTGGATTGTAATGCAGCAAGGTCTCGCCGTTCTCGCCGACGTGCTTGAACTCGCCTTGCGGCACGTCCTTCATGACCGCCGGGAGGCAATTGACGAGGCGAACCTTGAGCCGTTGCGTTCGTGCAAGCTGTAGCCGGACGCCGCCATAAGGGCTTACCGCTTCGTCCTCAACGGTTGGACAGGTGGTTCTCTTGCCGGAGGATCCTTTCTTGCCAGGGCAGCGTCGCGCATCCGGACCCGCATCCTTCTGGAGGCATGCCTCGTAGACCCAGCCGACCGGAGAGCCTGGCAGCTCTGCCAGTCTCTGCTCGCGGGCAACCAGCAGAATCTCGAGCGGTCCTTTCTTGGCCTGGAGAACCGGCGGAATCGGTAGTTCATCGGCAGCCGGCGAATGCGTGCCCGCCAGGAGGACGGAGATGAACGGAGCTAGAAAAGCGAAGGCATGAAAAATGCTGCTGCGGCGCATGGCAATTGCATTATATATCTGTTGCAATATCGGCGTGCGCCGGTGAGAGGGCGCACGGTCGCCTTCGACAAATAAATTTTGTTACATCTTGAGATTGTATAGCGTCGCCGCGTTCGGCTGACAACCGGTCCGAAAGGGAAACGAGGCGGCATTTAGATCAGCTGCAGGCCTCTCAGGCTGGAATGCCCGTTTTTGCCGACGATGATGTGATCGTGCACGGCGATGCCGAGCGGCTTGGCGATATCCACGATCGCCTTCGTCATGCGGATATCGGCTTGCGACGGCGTCGGATCGCCGGATGGATGATTGTGCACCAGGATGATCGCGGTGGCGGAGAGTTCGAGCGCGCGCTTGATCACTTCGCGCGGGTAGACGGGCGTGTGATCGACGGTACCGGTCTGCTGCACCTCGTCGGCGATCAGGTGGTTGCGCTTGTCCAGGAACAGGAGCCGGAACTGCTCCTTCTCGGCGAAGGCCATGCTGGTGCGGCAATAGGTGATGACCTCCTGCCACGATGACAAAGCGTGGCGCTGCTTCAACTCGCCTTTAGCGATCCGGCTGGCGGCGGCTGCGATCAGCTTGAGCTGCGTGACGACGGCCTCGCCGACGCCCTCGACTTCGCGCAGCAGCGGTCCAGGTGCGTGAATAACTTCGGCGAAGGAGCCGAACTTCTTCAACAGCGCCTTCGCAAGCGGCTTCATGTCGCGTCGCGGCTGCGCCGCGAACAGCACCATCTCGAGCAGCTCATAGTCGCTCAGCGCGTCGGCGCCGGCCGCATGGAAGCGCTCGCGCAACCGCTGCCGATGGCCGTGATAATGCGGCGGCTCGGCGCTCTCGGTGGGATGTTTGGGCTCGCTGGACATCGGAGGGGGAGCATGCCTTGCGGCGAGGAATTTGCAACCGCCAAGTGTAACTGGCGCGCCGCCCGCGGACGCTCTCACATCGCGTCAGGGGGCGCGCGGCCTCATCCCCACCGCCAGGAAACGCTCGATCATCGCATTGACCTGGTCGGCCACCTCGATCGTATTGAAATGACCGGCCAGCATCGTCTTGGCGACGACGAGCTGCGGACACAGCTGCTGCAGGCGGTCGAGGTCGCGCGCCATGTTGACCATCGGCACATCGGCGGAGATGTAGGCCATGGGCAGCCGGCAGGTCGCGGCCGCCGGTTCGGGGTCGTGTGACAGGGCGTTGACGAAGGCCGAGACGGCGACATACTGCGGCGTGGCCTCGCAGGGCGGACGGATATACGCGTCGAAGATCGCCTTACGCCGGGCCGGATCGTCATAGTCGCAGCCGATCTCCCAGGCATTCGCCCGCGAGGTGGCCAGATAATTCGGTCCGCTGATGCCTTCGACCAATTGGCGAATGGCAGGCGCCTCCCGGAGGTGGCTCGGAGGCAGCACGATCGAGTCGATCATGATCAGGCCGCTCGCGAGGTCCGGATGGCGGCCGCAGAGCTCGAGCGAGAGCATGCCGCACTGCGTAGCAGGTGGACGTTATTCGGCGCCTTCAGGCTTGCGACATCGACATTGGGGCCGGCGGTCGTGACCGCCTCGACCTCGATGAGGCCCATGGCATCGATGATCCGCTGCACCAGCTCGCCTTGGCCCTGCGCGCCGGTGCTGCAGCTGATCAGCACGCGCGGCTGCTTGACGGTCGCCTTCCACGGGGCGCGCCAAGGCTCCGACCAGCTGGGCTGGTCGAGCAGCGGCCCGACATATCTGACGTTGGTGGGAAGCCAGTCGGCCTCGAAGTCGAACGCGCGGCTCGTCGCCAACAACACGCGAGCCGGCCGGTCGAACAGGTCCATGACATGGCTGACGCCGGCAACGCCGAGATGCGCACAGCTTTCGTTGAGATCCGGCAGGAACTCGTTCATGAAATCCGAGAACCGTTGGTTGGCAGCATCGATTTCGGCGCGTTGCTGCAGGGTCTTCGCCGCGCCTAAGCCGCTGGTGGCGGGCGGCTGGCCGGCCAGAGGTCGAATGCCGATGTGCGGCGAGAGCATTGCTGCGGGGGCGCCGGCGGCTTCGGCTCCGAGCACGATATCCAGGCTTAGAACGGCGTCGGTTTCAGCCCTGCCGAGTTCGTCGCGGATGTCGGCTGCATAGCGCGTCGCCGGCTCGAATACCGTACGTTTGATCAAGTCTCCCATATTGGCGAAGTCGGTCGGGTCTGCGTCGTTGCCGACCGGAGCGCGATCCCAACTCACGAAATCGAATGCAGCGGCCAGGACCTCGTCACGCATCGCCGGGTCGGCCATCACCCTGACGAGGTGCCCCCTCTGCCGAAGCTGGCGGCCGGCCGTGAGCAGAGGATTGAGGTTGCCGGATGTGCCCCATGATGCGAGCAGGAAATTGTACGACACGATGCGAGCCTCCATGATTGTCCGACGGATCCGTTCAGGTGTCGGCGAAGGCGGGCCAGCGCTCGGCTGGACGCCGACGAACGGCCTGATGCGGCACGCCTCGGCAATGTCGGCTACGGGAGAATGTCGCGTCGAAATGCGATGGTTACGCGTGTAATGGTCCGGTTACGGTGTGTAGCTGGCGGACTCGGGCCGCCATATCTCGGCCATGACAGGGCCTCTACCGGACAAGTTTGTTCGTCGTCGCCGATGCGGCACGATCGGGCGTCGCGCGCAGCCGCGCCTGCGGCTGCCGGCGCAACTAAGAACGGAGCGGCAGTCAGAACGGGCTGCGCCTCAGGCCCGGCACCAGCGCGGCCAGGCGATCCTTGATCCACGGCGCGCGGGTGGGCGGACCGCTCGGCATGATGTCGGCGCTCGGCCTCGCATTGCGATCGACCGCCAGCGTCAGCAGCGCGACATAGCGGTCGCGCTCCTCCTTCACCGCACAATAGGCGCGGTGGTCGGGATCGGCTTGTGTGGCGACCCGATCATTGGCGTTGATCACCAGGCGCTGTTTCGGCCGTCCCGTGTAGTCGGGCACATTGTTGTAGATGAATTCGTTCAGTGCTTCCGGGAAGAAGGTCTGTCCCGTCAACGCGGTATGCTCATCCAGGAACACCTTGAAATGGACATGCGTGGCACGTCCCGCATACCAGCCTGGATAGATGGTGCTGAACGCGGCCCAGCCCGCGGCATCGGCAAGCTGCGTGCCGCGCAAGAATGTCTTGCCGGTCTGGTCGATATTGTGCCCGTCGCCTTGGTCGCGAAACGCCGAATAGAGCCCGTGCGCGTCGCAATGCCAGATATCGACCCGCGCGCCCGCGATCGGCGTACATGATCCGGCTTCGATCACGCGCAGCTGCAATGATAAGGGCACGCCGGGCCGGCCTTCGGTGATATCGGCGCGCACCAGCTTCGGGTCGAGGTAATAGGGCCCTTCTTCGGATTGCGGCGTCAGGATGCAGGAGTCGTCGACAGCGGAAGCGGTCGCCTCCGCGGCGCGCCCAGGACCGGCCGGCAACAGGCTTGCTGCTCCGGCAGAGGCGAGGCCCAGAAATCCCCGGCGTGTTGCGTGTGTCAAGCATGCCTCCTCTCGCGCGATGGAGGCTGCACTCCATCAGCGCGGGATGGCAACAATCGGACCGCCGCACGAGGCGGCCAAAGCCGACGGGAGGCGCCGCCCAGATTTGGACGATCGACTTAGACGTCAGACTTACATGTCAGACTTGGACGAAAGGCTTCTCGCCGTGACGCTCGGACAGCGTGAAAATCTCGACACCGTCATTGGTCACGCCGACCGAATGCTCGAACTGCGCCGACAACGAACGGTCGCGGGTCACCGCGGTCCAGCCGTCCGAGAGGATCTTCACATGCGGCTTGCCGAGATTGATCATCGGCTCGATCGTGAAGAACATGCCGGGCTTGAGCGGCACGCCTTCGCCGGGTCGCCCGACATGGATGATGTTCGGCTCGTCGTGGAACAGGCGGCCAAGGCCATGGCCGCAGAAGTCACGCACCACGCTCATCCCCTGCGGCTCGACGAAGCTCTGGATCGCATGTCCGATGTCACCGGTGGTGGCACCGGGTCTGACCGCGGCGATGCCGCGCATCATCGATTCATAGGTCACTTCGATCAGCCGCTCCGACTTGCGCGAGATCGCGCCCACCGCGTACATCCGGCTGGAGTCGCCGTACCAGCCGTCGACGATGAAGGTGACGTCGATGTTGACGATGTCGCCTTCCTTCAACGGGCGATCGCTCGGCATGCCGTGGCAGACGACGTGATTGATCGAGACGCAGGTGGAATAGCGATAGCCGCGATACATCAGCGTGGCCGGATAGGCGCCATGGCTGAAGGCGAACTCGCGGACGAATTCGTCGATTCGCGAGGTCGGGATACCGGGTTTGACGAGGTCGGTGAGTTCGTCGAGGCACTTGGACACCAGCCGGCCGGCCTTGCGCATGCCGGCAAAGCCGGCCGCTCCGTGCAGCTTGATTTGGCCGGTCTTGCGCAATGCGTTGTCGGTGGCTTCGATGTAGCTCATGGGCGCGGTTTGTTCCCGAGAATTCGCTGGTTTAAGGGTCTAATTTAATGATCGTAGCGCCCCGCGCAAGCGCGGGGAGCACCGGAGCCTAGCCCGTCGGCACTTCCACCGTGGTTTCCACGGGGAGCGCCCCGCCACGGACGCGGATTTCGCGCACGGGATAGGGCACGCGGATGCCCTCGCGCTTGAAGGCGTCCCAGAGCGACAGCATGATCTCGCTCTTGATGCTGTCCATGTCGCCGGGATCGGAAATCCAGGCCGTCAGCGAGAATTTCATCCCGGCTTCGGTGAATTCGGTGAGCAGGCAGTTCGGCGGCTTGGATTTCAGGGTCCGCGGCGTGGCCGCGGCGATTCCGATCGCGAGCTTGCAAACGAGCCTGGGATCGGCGTCGTAATTGGTGCCGAAATTGACCTTCACCAGCGTGTTCTTGTCGGTGTAGGTCCAATTGGTCACCTTCTGGGTCACGAGGTCTTCATTGGGGATCAGGAATTCGCGGCCATCGCCCGCGGCGACCGAGATGTAGCGGGTGTTCATGGCGCTGATGCGCCCGGAACTGTCGCCGATGGTGACGAGATCGCCCGGCTTCACCGATTTGTCGGCGAGCAGGATGATGCCGCTGATGAAATTGGCGACGATCTTCTGCAGGCCGAAACCGATGCCGACGCCCGCGGCGCCCGAGAAGATCGCCAGCGCCGAGAGATTGATGCCCACCGCGCTCAAGGCGATCGCGACCGCCAGGATCAGCAGCCCCATGCGCACCATTTTGATCAGGAGCACCTGGATCGACGGCGTGAGATCGGTAGAGCGGGTGATGCGGCCTTCGACGAAATTGCTGGCGATGTTGGTCAGCCACAGGGCTGCGATCAGCAGCACGCCGAGCTTGATGACCAGGAGCGGCGTCAGTCGCAGGCCGCCCAGCACCACCGACACCGAATCGAGGGCGTCGAGCACGGCGTCGAGCTGGCCGATGATGCTGAGCGCGGCGACGAGCCAGGCCGAGATCGACACCACCCGCACCAGCAGCGTGTTGCGGATCACCGAGGTGACGAGCCGAATCACGAGCCAGGCGAGCGCAAGCTTCAATGCGACTGCGAGCAGATAGCTGCGGCTCGGCCAGGTCCACAGCACCATGACCGTGCGAGCGATCCGCATCAGGATCACGAAAACCACCGTCGTCAGGCTTTCGACCAGGACGCGCAGGAACTGCCTGAGCGGCCCCGGCCAGCCCATCGCCAGCGAGGTCAGATCGATGCGGGAGCGGATCGCCGCGCCCGCGGCAAAGGCCAATCCGGCCCCGGCCAGCAGCAGGCCGAACTGCAGGTAGAACCAGGGCGAGGTGACCTCGGCGCCAACCGACCGGGCGGCCGTCTGCAGGGCGGTCAGAACGTCGTTGAGGTCGAAGTCCATCGGGATTCTCGGATTGGAGCGGAGCCCCGAATCGATGTGGTGATTCGGGGAATTGGCGGGTCTTCCGCACGAGTGGGCCGCGCGGACGCCCATATACCAGTATACAGGCGATGCGCGTAACCGCCCAAAATGGACATATCGCCGCGATTTGCGCAAATCCGGTTGGCGGGCGAGTATGGCGCCGATAAGACTGTAACAGTCGGATTCAGTTGCACTTTTGATGTCCTCTCTCGACGCCGTCAGTATTGCCATTCTTCTGGGCGCGGTCCTCGTCATGGCCGGCATCCTGTCGAGCCTGCTCGCGCTGCGGTTCGGGGCCCCCCTGCTACTGGCGTTTCTGGTGATCGGCATGCTGGCCGGGGACTCCGGCCCAGGCCATATCGAATTCCAGGACGTGCGGACCACCTATCTGGTGGGATCGGTCGCGCTCGCGCTGATCCTGTTCGACGGCGGCTTGCGGACCCGCTTTCAAAGCATCCGCGCCGTGCTGGCGCCATCGATGGTGCTGGCCACGATTGGTGTGCTGCTGACCGCGTTCATCACTGCACCGGTCGCCAAATACGCGCTGGATTTGAATTGGACCGAGGGGCTCCTGGTGGGCGCTGTGGTCGCGTCGACCGATGCGGCCGCCGTCTTCCTGTTGGTCCATGCGCAGGGGCTGCGGCTACGTCCCCGCGTCGGCGCGACGCTCGAAGCGGAGTCCGGCAGCAACGATCCCTTTGCGGTGTTTCTCACGCTGACCTTGGTCGAGTTGATCTCGGTCGGTCACGGCTCGTTCGGCCATTTCATGGCCGAGCTTGCACGTGAGGCCATCCTGGGCGTTTTGTTCGGCGTCGTCGGGGGACGCTGCGTGGTGATCGCGCTGAATAAAGTGGCGCTGCCGCAGGGCCTGCACGCCCCCTTCGTCACGACGGCAGCCCTCGTCATTTTCGGCGCGGCGCAGATTGCCCACGCCTCCGGCTTTCTCGCCGTCTATCTGGCCGGCATCATCATCGGCAACCGGCCGACCCGCGCCCACAATTCGATCGTGACGTTTCTCGATGCCGCGACCTGGCTCGCGCAGATCGTGATGTTCGTGCTGCTCGGGCTTCTGGTCTCGCCGTTGCGGCTGCTCGACAGCATCGTGCCGGCGGTCGCCGTTGCGCTGGTGCTGATGCTGGTGGCGCGGCCGCTTGCGGTGTTCGTGTGCCTGATGCCGTTTCGCTTCAACTGGCGCGAGAAGCTGTTCATGGCCTGGACCGGCCTGCGCGGCGCGGTCGCGATCTTCCTGGCCTCGATCCCGATGCTGGTCGGCCTGTCCAAGGCCTATCTCTATTTCGATGTCGCCTTCGTCGTGGTCATCATCTCACTGGTCGCCCAGGGCTGGACGCTCGGTACGGCGGCGCGGCGCTTGCAGGTGGCGCTCCCGCGCACCGATCGCGGTCCCCGCCGCGTCGAGCTCGATCTGCCTGGCCAGCTGGAGCAGCAGCTGGTCGGCTATCCGATCCGCGCCAAGAGCCTGTTCTTTCGACGCGGCCTCATCCCGTCCTGGTCGAAGCCGACGCTGGTGATTCGCAACGAGCAGATCCTTTCGCCGGTCGAAGCCGACCCGATCGCGCCCGGCGACTATCTGTATCTGCTGGCGCCGCCCGAGAAGGCCGAGTCGCTGGACCGCTTCTTCGTCGACATGCCGCCGTCCTCGGCACCTGATCCGCATCTGCTCGGTGATTTCATGGTGTCGGCCGAGCACACGCTCGAGGAGCTCGCGGAGATCTACGGCGTCAAGGTGGCCGAAGGCGAGGCCAAGCTCACGCTCGCCGACTATTTCGATGTCCATCTCGATCACGCGCCGAAGGAGGGAGCGACGCTCGCACTCGACGCCATCGTGCTGGTGGCGCGCTCGATCTCGGGCGGACGGGTCAATGTCGTCGGCCTGCGCCTGCCGGAGGAGGAAGAGGCTGCGCCGGTCGCGACGCGCACCGAGCAGCTCAAGCGCAAACTGGCCGATGTCTGGGCCTCGGTAGCGGGGGTTTAGATGTCAAGAAGCGTCATCATTCCGCGGGCAGGATCGCGATCGAAATCGCGTCCTCCTTGGTGCCGCTGATCTGCAGCACGAGGGGCTTGGCCGCGAGTTCGTATTTCATGGTTTTGCGAATCCCGCCGCAGTCGGTGGCGCCGCTGAAGGCGATCGGCTTGATGAAATGTCCGTCCTGCAGCACGTCGATCCAGCCGCCGCTGGAGAGGCTGATGGTGTAGATGCCGGGCTTCGGTGCGGTCGTGATCCGCGCAAAGCCGGCGAAGGTGCCGTCCTTCGGCGCGCGTTCCGGCGCGGAGGGCAGCTTCGCCTCGGCTGGTGGGACCAGGCCGAGTGTGAAGCCCGATTGGGGGATGGCGGCGAATTCGTTGCCCGAGGCGAGCCGCGCGCGATCAGGGGCCGTCAACGCGGCGCGTTCGCGGTCGATGGGCCATTTGAACTTATCGCAGCCGCTCGGCTCTTCTGCCGCAAGGGCGGTGGTGGCGCCGATCAGGGTCAGTGCAAGCGCAAAAGAGGCAGATGAAGGCCGAGAGATGGACATGACGACACCAGGCAATCCGCCGCGGCAGGGCGAGGACTTTTGATCAAGAGAGCTGCGGGCGGGACCGTCATCCCGGATGATGAAAGCGCTTACGGCGCTTCGGTATGATATTAGCGGATGTTCCCCGCTTTGGTGATCCCAATCCCGTTAGCCATCCCGGCATTCGTCTTTGCATCCGGCGCATGCAACACGGCGCGGCACTCCGGCGGCAATTGCGCCATCGTGATCGGAGGCACCGGCTTGGGCGGCTCCTTGGGCGGCGGCGGATGCAGCACCGAGTCCTGAAACCAAAAGGCCAGATCGGCGGCGCTGCAACCATCGCCGCCCTCCTGCTCCTTCTGGCCGTGACACTCCTTGTCGCCCGGCGGGCAAGTGATCCGGATATGGAAATGATAGTCGTGGCCCCACCAGGGCCGCACCTTCCTCAGCCAGCTGCGGTCGCCCTTGGCGTCGCGGCACAGCGCCTTCTTGATCGCGGCGTTGACGAAGATGCGCTGAACCGCCGGCTCCCGCGCGGCGTCGCGGATGACGGCAAGATGTCCCGGCGTAAAGACGCGCGGATCGACGTCGAGCCGATCCTCCCGCACCATCATGACCGCTGACGTCTCCTCGCGCTCCTCCCGCGACAGGCGGTGATCGGGCATCGGCGTCAGCCAGATGTCGGCATCGAGCCCGATCTGATGGCTGGCATGGCCGCTCAGAGCCGGGCCGCCGCGCGGCTGGCTGATATCGCCGACCAGAATGCCGGGCCAGCCGGCGTCCTTGTGCGCCTTGGCCGCCAGCCGCTTCAGCAGCGCGATCAGTTGCGGGTGTCCCCAGTTGCGGTTTCGTGACAGCCGCATCACCTGCCAGGCGTCGCCGTTGATCGGCATCGGCTCGGCGCCCGCAAGACAGCCGCGATTGTAAGTCCCGATCACCTTGGTCGGCAGCGCCGCAGACAGCAGCTTGCGCGCGAACAGTTCCTTTGCAGGCGTGTCGGGATCGTCCGGGTGCTCCAGCGGAGGCAGCGGCTTCGGATCGACGCTGCCCTTGTCCTGCGCCGAGGCAGGCCACGCGGTCAACGTGGCGATGATGGCGAGAAGCGCGATCAGAGGAGGGCGAGCTTGCATCGGATCACTCTGTTCTGTCGACCATACCACAGGTCGTCGCTTCTGCCCATTTTGCCGCGCCGGGTCCCGCGCTCAGCCAGGTGCTCGGACGGTCCTCGTTCCTGGAGCCGCCGCCGATCGGCGGATGGAACGCAGCTCGACGGGCGGAGGCATGTGAGATGCACCGCGCCATTAAGCGCTTGGCAACCTTGATCCCAACTCGGCGGTTTCCCGCGTCGGCCGTGGAACACACGCCTTGGGTGTGCCTCTGCGCGCGTTCATTTCTCTCCATTACTCGGTATGCGGGATTATTACCACCCGGCGTTTCGTCCTGCTTATCGTCGGTTGTAGACCGCTTGTGATCCGCTTGTGCGACGGGGGCTCGCGCTGTTTTCAAGGCATCGCCTTCAGGTTGCATAGCAAAACCGTCGGCGGAACGAGATACCATTTTTTCAGACCTTGGCCGACAACATCGTGATTGAGTAAGTTGAGTGAGGCGGTGCATGCGGCCCATCAGGCCAATGAAGCGAAAGAAACCGATGCGGGTGCCGCAGGCACGCGCGCAGTTCCGTCCCGTCAAACCCAATCCATTGCTCCCGACGCTGGCGGCCTCGCCGCCGATTGAAGCGGAGGAGATCGCACGCACCCGCGCCGAAGCTGCGGCCGCCATTGCCGACGCCCAAAAGGCGCACGAACGCCTGGTCGAGGCGATCGATATTCTGCCGCAAGGCATCGTCTTCCTCGATGCGGAAGGCCGTTACATCCTCTGGAACAAGAAATACGCCGAGATCTACAATCGCAGCTCGGACCAGTTCCAGCCGGGTGCGCGGCTGCAGGATACGATCCGGGTCGGCATTGCGCGCGGCGATTACCCCGAAGCGATCGGGCGGGAAGACGAATGGGTCTCCGATCGGCTCGACAAGCTGTTTCATCCGTGCGGGCCTCACGAACAGAAATTGTCGGACGGCCGTGTCATCCTGATCGAGGAGCGTCTGACCGACGATGGCGGCATTATCGGGCTGCGCGTCGATATCACCGCGTTGAAGCAGCGCGAGGAGTCCTTTCGCCTCCTGTTCGACGGCAATCCTGTTCCGATGATCGTCTGTGCGCAGGACGATGGGCAGGTCCTTGGCGTCAATGACGCGGCCGCAGAGCACTACGGCTACAGCCGGGCCGAGTTCAAGCAACTCGGCATCCGCAACCTGCAGGCCTTCGAGAGCGATCCGCCCTGGGCCAATGAGCGCCCGAGCGAAGAGCAGGCCGCGCGGACCTGGAAGCATGTGCGCGCCGACGGCGCCCTGATCGATCTCGCCATCTATTCGCGGCACCTCGTCTATGAGGAGAGGCCCGCGGTTCTGCTGGCGCTGATGGACATCACCGAACGCAAGCGGGCGGAGGCGCGGCTTGCGTTCTTGGCCCAGCACGATGCGATGACCGGCCTGCCCAACCGCAACCTGCTGCGTCAGCAGATGGACGACATGCTGGCGCAGACGCGGCGCGGCTCCGACAAGATGGCGGTGCTGGTGCTCGGGCTCGACAGTTTCAAGTCTGTCAACGACACGCTGGGCCACGGCGTGGGCGACAAGTTGTTGCGCGCGGTCGCCAAGCGGCTGCGGTCGGTTCTGCGCGAAAAGGACATCGTGGCGCGTCTCAATTCGGACGAGTTCGCGGTGGTCCAGGGTGGCCTGAGCCGCCCGGAGGATGCCGCGCAGCTGTGCCGGCGGCTGTTGCAGGCGCTCGCCGATCCTTATTTGCTCGACGGTCATTCCATCGTGATCGGGGCCACGGTCGGCATCGCCATGGCGCCCAGCGACGGCGACGACGCCGAGAAGCTGCTGAAGAACGCCGATATGGCGCTGTCACGCGCCAAGAGCGAGACGCGCGGCACGTTCAGCTATTTCGAGGCGGGCATGGATGCGCGCGCCCAAAGCCGCCGCAAGATGGAAATCGAATTGCGCGATGCGATCCGGCGCGAAGTCCTGCAGGCTTACTATCAGCCGCTGATCGACCTCTCGAGCGGGCGCATCACCGGCTTCGAGGCGCTGGTGCGCTGGCCGCATCCGGAGCGCGGCATGATCCCGCCCTCGGAGTTCATTCCGATCGCCGAGGAAACCGGGTTGATCTCCGCCCTCGGTCGGCTGATGCTGCGCCAGGCCTGCTTTGATGCGGCGAGTTGGCCCGACGACGTTCGTGTCGCCGTCAATCTGTCGCCGCTGCAGTTTCGGGTCGGCAATGTGCTGTCGCAGGTGATGGACGTGCTGAAGCAGTCCGGCCTGCCGCCGACGCGGCTCGAGCTCGAGATCACCGAGACCCTGGTGTTGGAAAAGAGCGGCCAGGTGCTCGCGACGTTGCATGCGTTGCGCGCGCTCGGGGTGCGGATCTCGATGGACGATTTCGGCACCGGCTATTCCAGCTTGAGCTATCTGCGCAGCTTTCCGTTCGACAAGATCAAGGTCGACCAGTCGTTCATTCGCGATCTCGCGGCCAACCGCGAGGCCCAGGCGATCGTCCGCTCGATCGTCAGCCTTGGCAAGGGGCTTGGCGTGACCATCACCGCCGAGGGCGTCGAAACCGAGGCCGAGCTGCGCTGCCTGCGCGCCGAGGGCTGCCACGAAGGACAGGGCTTTTTGTTCAGCCGGCCGCGCCCCAACGCCGAGATCGTCGGACTGCTGCAGGCGCAATACGATGCGGATCAGAGGTCGTCCGGCCCGAGGGTGCTGGTGGCCTAGCTTAAGCAGACCTTTACCGCGCTTGCCGAGCCGCCCCAGGCGCGACCCATCGAGGCTGCCTCAGCTATCCACCTTGAGCGCGGCGATGAAGGCTTCCTGCGGAATGTCGACCTTGCCGAACTGCCGCATCTTCTTCTTGCCTTCCTTCTGCTTCTCCAGAAGTTTTCGTTTACGCGTGATGTCGCCGCCGTAGCATTTCGCGGTGACGTCCTTGCGCAGCGCGCGTACGGTCTCGCGCGCGATCACCTTGCCGCCGATCGCCGCCTGGATCGGGATCTGGAACATGTGCGGCGGGATCAGCTCCTTCATCTTCTCGACCATGGCGCGGCCGCGCCCTTCGGCACGGGTCCGATGCACCAGCATCGACAGCGCGTCCACCGGCTCGTTGTTGACGAGGATCTGCATCTTGACCAGATCGGCCGGCTTGTAGTCGGTCAGGTGATAGTCGAACGACGCATAGCCCTTGGAGACGGATTTCAAGCGGTCGTAGAAGTCGAACACCACTTCGTTCAGCGGCAGATCGTATTTCACCATCGCGCGGGTGCCGACGTAGGTCAGCTCCTTCTGGCTGCCGCGGCGGTCCTGGCAGAGCTTCAATACGCTGCCGAGATATTCGTCCGGCGTCAGGATCGTGGCCTCGATCCAGGGCTCCTGGATCTCGGCGATCTTGACCACGTCGGGCATGTCGACCGGGTTGTGGATCTCGATCTCGGTGCCGTCGGTCAGTTTCATCTTGTAGATGACGGAAGGCGCGGTCGCGATCAGGTTGAGGTCGAATTCGCGGCTGAGCCGTTCCTGGATGATCTCGAGGTGCAGCAGCCCGAGGAAGCCGCAGCGGAAGCCGAAGCCCAGCGCGGCCGAGGTCTCCATCTCGAAGGAGAAGCTGGCGTCGTTGAGGCGCAATTTGCCCATCGCGGCGCGCAGCGTTTCGAAATCGTCCGCATCGACCGGGAACAGGCCGCAGAACACGACCGGGATCGCCGGCTTGAAGCCCGGCAGCATTTCCGACACGGGCTTGCGATCGTCGGTGATGGTGTCGCCGACGCGCGTGTCGGCCACTTCCTTGATCGCGGCGGTGATGAAGCCGATCTCGCCGGGGCCGAGCTCGTCGACCTGCTGCATCTTCGGCGTGAAGAAGCCGACGCGCTCGACGTCATAGGCGGCACCGGTGCCCATCATCCGGATGCGCTGGCCCTTCTTCATGACGCCGTCGACGATGCGCACCAGCACGACGACGCCGAGATAGACGTCGTACCAGCTGTCGACCAGCAGAGCCTTCAAGGTCGCCTCGCGGTCGCCCTTCGGCGGCGGCAGCCGGGTGACGATCGCCTCCAGCACGTCCGGAACGCCCAACCCCGTCTTGGCTGAGATCATCACCGCGTCCGAGGCGTCGATGCCGATCACGTCTTCGATCTGCTGCTTGATCTTGTCGGGCTCGGCGGCCGGCAGATCGATCTTGTTGAGGACCGGGACGATCTCGTGGTTGTTGTCGAGCGCCTGATAGACGTTGGCGAGGGTTTGCGCCTCAACGCCCTGGCTGGCGTCGACCACCAGGAGCGAGCCTTCGCAGGCCGCCAGCGACCGCGAGACCTCGTAGGCGAAGTCGACGTGGCCGGGCGTGTCCATCAGGTTGAAGATGTAATCCTTGCCGTCCTTGGCCCGGTAGTGCAGGCGCACCGTCTGCGCCTTGATGGTGATGCCGCGCTCGCGCTCGATGTCCATCGAATCGAGCACCTGCTCCTTGCCCGCCATCTCGCGGTCCGACAGGCCGCCTGTCATCTGGATCAGGCGGTCGGCCAAGGTCGACTTTCCATGGTCGATATGGGCGACGATGGAGAAGTTGCGGATGTTGGGAATGGGGACGGTCGTCATGCGCCGCGCAGATAGCATTCAGGCCCCAAAGCAGCAACCATATTGCTGAATTTGAAGGAGCTTTCTTCACGGCAAGCTGATTCCATCGGGCCGGAAAACGCGGTACCGAGAGGCCATGTCGAGCACGTCTTTTCTTCCCGCGACGGCGCGTGCGCGCGGCCGCGCCCCTCTTGCCCGGATGTCGGCCTGGATCGCGGCGCGCGCCAGCGATCCCGCAACCGGCCTGTGGCTGGTGGTCACGTTTGCGGTCCTGCACGCGGTGCTCTGGACCGTGATCCTGACCAATCTGAAGGCGGCGCAGGACATCCATATGGATGTCGCGGAGGCCTATGCCTGGGGCAGCAAGTTCCAGCTCGGCTATGGCAAGCATCCGCCGCTGTCGGGCTGGATCGCCGGCCTCTGGTTCATGGTCTTTCCGGTCAAGGATTGGGCGACTTACGCGCTGGCCATGACCACCGTCAGTGTCGGCCTCGTCATCTGCTGGTTCATCAGCCTCAAGGTGGTTGATCGGCGCCGGGCGTTCTTCGTCGTGGTCATGCTCGCGCTCTATCCGATCTTCAATTTCAAGGGCTTCAAATACAATCCCGACCTGCTGCAGCTGGTCACGCTGCCGCTCGTGATGCTGGCCTATCTCAACGCCTTCAAGAAGCGCAGCGTCGTTTCCGGCATCTGGCTCGGCCTTGCCGGCGCGGCTGCCCTGATGACGAAATATTGGGTGCTGACGATGATCGGCGCGATCGGGCTGGCTGCGCTGATCCATCCCGAGCGGCTTAGATTCCTGGCCTCGCCCGCGCCCTGGGTCGGCATCGCCACGATGATCGTCGCGATGATTCCGCACCTCGTGTGGCTGTGGGACGTCGATTTCGTGCCGCTGACCTACGCGGGTGACGTCTACACGCTGTCGGATCGGGGGAGGGCCGCGCAGCTCGTGCTCGGCTATGTCGGCCATAATCTGGCGCTGCTCGCGCTCCCGATTGCGCTCGCCGCCCTGGTTCTGGCGTGGCCGCCGCGCTGGGCTTTCCGCAATTGGCGCTCTGGTCCAAATCCCGGCGTCAATGTCAGCCAGGCGCTCAATGTCTGGATGGTGCAGGCGATCGTGGCGATCGGGCCGCCGCTCGGTGGGCTTGCCTTCACGATCTATATGAAGACCGACTGGGGCATCTCGCTGTTCTTCCTGGTGCCGCTGGCGCTGGTCGCCATTCCCGCTCTGCGTATCCGCCAAGCGGTGGTGGTTCGTTTGACCACGCTGTGGCTCGTGCTCTCGCTGCTGACCCTGGTGGCCTCGCCCTCGATCGCGCTGCGCGAGATGAAGGCGAGCCCAAATGGCTCGACGAGTTATGCGGCCCGGTCGCAATTGGCCCGTGAGCTGACCGACGCCTGGCATGCCCGCTTCGGCTCGCCCTGGCCGCTCGTCGCCGGCTATTCGGAGATGAACACGCCGATGACGTTCTACAGTCCCGACCACCCGCGGCCGTTCACGGTGCCGTTCATGGCGGACGAGACCTGGGGATCGGGCTTGACCTCGCTGGAGGATCTCAACCGCGAAGGCTTCATCGGGATCTGCGACACGACCGATAACCGGATCGCCGCCTGCGAAGCCTGGATGGCGCAGCAGGCGCCCAAGGCCGAGAAGCTCGTGATGACCACACAGCGCTTCTTCCGCGGTCAGCAGGGTCCTGCGATCGAATGGAAGATCTTTATTCAGCCGCCGGGGAAGTAGCCCGGAGCGCGTGATTCCGAGACGCCGCGTCACGACCGCCAGGAATGACGGCAAGGGCCGGCTTACACCCCTTCTTCGTGAAACTTGTCGTTGACGAGCTCGGTAATCGCCTGGAGGGCGGCTTCGGCCTCAGGTCCGGCGGCGGAGACCAGGATCGTGGTCCCAGGGGCGGCGGCCAGCATCATCAGGCCCATGATCGAGCGCCCGCCCACGGTTTCGCCGCCGCGGGTCACCCAGACTTCGGCCTGAAACTGCTCGACCGTCTGGACGAATTTGGCCGAGGCGCGGGCGTGCAAGCCGCGCTTGTTGGTGATCAGGAGCTCCCGGGATAACGCATCTGCGGGCACCGCTGGCCCGGCGACGTGGTTCTGGGGAGCGTCCTCGTCACTCATTTGCCGGCGAGCACACGGCTGGCGATCGTCACATATTTGCGGCCGGCTTCCTGGGCCATGGCGATCGCGTCCGGCAAGGAACGCTCCTCGCGGACCTTGGCCAGCTTCACCAGCATCGGCAGGTTGATTCCGGCGAGCACCTCGACCTTAGGTCGGCTCATGCAGGAAATCGCGAGGTTCGACGGCGTGCCGCCGAACATGTCGGTCAGAATGGCAACGCCATCGCCGGTATCGACGCGGTTCACGGCTTCGATGATATCGCTGCGACAGAGATCGGAGTCATCGTCCGCGCCGATTGTCACGGCTTCGATTTGTTTTTGAGGACCCATGACATGCTCGAGCGCCGCTCTGAACTCGTCGGCGAGGCGCCCATGGGTCACCAGTACCAGGCCAATCATTGGATACTCCTCGCGGGCGCCTTGGGTGCACCGCACGAACGCGCCACTTTGACCATCCAGAGCCCCTGCGCAAGAGGGGATGTGTAGCAGTCTCCCGGAATCTGACTTGCGGAAGGGGAGGCAGTGCGCGGTCTATTCGGGCGCGATAGTGCCGATGATATGGTTACCAATTCCCTTCACACAATCGGCCGAAAGGTTACTGGAACATGAAGTTTGAGTAGTAGTCAGTTCGGCTACAACCAATGGGAGGGGTGAAAACCCGCGTCCCACCGGGATTCTCGGTAAAGAAGCACCATAGAGTTCGCACCGGAGGGATTCCGGCGCGGGCAACCGCGCCGCATCGTCTGCCATCAAATCGACAACGAGTCCGACCCTGGCCTCGGACACGAAGTCGCAGGCTCGGATTCCGAGGCCGCGAATCTCGATCAGGCCAGCCAAGGCCGGGGCCGGGCTGACCCATATTTCTTTGCCGGCTGTGGCGAGATGAACACGGTCGTCGCCCACGAGGATCGTGGGGGAAATCTGTCCCGCGCGGCCCGCCAGAATGAGCTCGAAGGCGAGGCGGGATTTGCCGGAACCGGAAGGCCCCCGGATCAGCACGGCACGGTCGCCGACTTTGACGGCGGAGGCGTGGACGCTGGCGCCCACCGCACTCATGGCGCGGGTAGCCGGACGATAAAGCGGGCGCCGGCGGCCGTAGGCATTCCATCGGCGTCCACCGGACCGGGGCGGTTCTCGGCCCAGATGCGTCCGCCATGGGCCTCGATGATCTGCTTGGAGATCGAGAGCCCGAGCCCCGAATTCTGGCCAAAGCCCTGGTGCGGCCGGTCGGTATAGAAGCGCTCGAAGATCCGCTGCAGGGCGTCCTCGCGAATGCCGGGGCCGTCATCGTCGACCACGATCTCGATCTCGGAGCGCACGCGGCGGCAGGTGATGCGGACCTTGCCTCCGGGAGCGGAGAAGGATTGCGCGTTCGACAACAGGTTCGAGATCACCTGGCCGAGCCGCGAATCGTGGCCGGGAACGGAGAAGGTGTCGTTGACGCCGCGCCCCTCGAACCGGACCTCGACGCCGACGTCATGGCCGAGCTTGGTCTCGTTGGCGACCGAGGTCAGCGTCGTCAGCAGCCGCCGCACGTCGACCAGGGTCATGTCCTGGCGCTGCAGCTCGGCGTCGAGCCGGCTGGCATCGGAAATGTCCGAAATCAGGCGGTCGAGCCGCTTCACGTCATGCTCGATCACTGCGAGCAGCCGGCTGCGGCTGTTGTCGTTGCGCGCCAGCGGCAGCGTTTCGACGGCCGAGCGCAATGAGGTCAAGGGATTCTTCAGTTCGTGCGCGACATCGGCGGCAAACATCTCGATCGCCTCGATGCGGTTATAGAGCGCTTCCGTCATGTCGCGCAGCGCGCCGGACAGATGACCGATCTCGTCGCGGCGACGGGTGAAGTCAGGAATCTCGACACGGGTCTTGATTCGGCGGCGGACGCGCTCGGCGCTGTCGGCAAGTCTCCGCACCGGCCCTGCGATCGTGCTGGCCAGCAGCAGCGAAAGCACGATCATGACGGCGGAGGCGACGCCGCCGACCTTCAAAATCGCAAGCCGTTCGGCCGTCACCATCTGGTCGATATCGTCGCCCTGCGTCGACAGCATCAAGGCGCCGTGGATCGTTCGCGAGCGTTGCACGGGAACGGCGACCGAGACGATCACCTCGCCCCGCACATTGACCCGCACCATGCTGCGCTTCTGGCCGCGCAGCGCATCGGCAACTTCCTCATAGGCGTTGCCGTTTTCGGGTCCATGTTCGCGATAGAGCGGCAGATCGCCGCGATTGAGCCAGGTGCGCACCGAGATCAGAGCGCGCTCGGCCAGTCCGGGCTTTTCCGAAGCCGGCGGCGGCAGATCGAAGCGCAGCACGTTTTCGAGATTGCGGCTGTCGAGCAGGATCCCGCCATTGGGATCGTAGATGCGCGCCCGCGTCTTGGTCGGTGAGATGAGCGTGCGCAGGACGGGAGCGACGCGCTCCGGATTGATGGGGAAGTCGAGTGGCGAATATTCATCGGGCGCGCCGTAGCTTTCGCCCGGCTTGAGGTCGAGCAGCCGTTCCGGATCGATGGTGATGGTGTTGGTCTGCACGGTCGCGGAGGCGGCGATCGCGCCCGCGATGATTTCGGCCTGCACGAGCAGGCTCTGCGCACGGGCATCGATCAGGCCGGCGCGGAACTGCGAGAGGTAAAGAATGCTCGCGACCAGCGCCAGCAGGCCCGCGATGTTCAGCGAGACGATCCGCCGGGTCAGGCTGGAGAACGAGAGCGCGAACAGGAATTGCCCGGCGCGTCGCAGCCAGCTCAGCGGCCGCTGCCAACCCGAGACGGCAGGCGTCTCTTCCGGGGCGTTGTCGATCACGACAGCCGCCGATGTGCCTTCCGCATTCAGGCCGTGGTCAGGATGCGTTCGATCGAGCAATGGGTGGTGCCCCGTTTTCGGCGTTGCTGCGCCCGGCAGTCCGCCTCGACGCAGTCTACCCCAATGAGGTCACGCCGTCAGCGCGCGAACCGCGCGCTGCGACCCGCAGCGGCCTCAGGTTTCCTTGAAGCGATAGCCGACACCGTAAAGGGTTTCGATCATCTCGAAATCCTCGTCGACCATCTTGAACTTCTTGCGCAGCCGCTTGATGTGGCTGTCGATCGTGCGGTCGTCAACATAGACCTGATCGTCATAAGCCGCATCCATCAGCGCGTTGCGGCTCTTGACGACGCCGGGACGCTGGGCCAGCGCCTGCAGGATCAGAAACTCCGTGACCGTCAAGGTCACCGGCTCGTTCTTCCAGGTGCAGGTGTGCCGCTCCGGGTCCATCCGCAACAGGCCGCGATCGAGCGCCTTGGCGTCATTCTCCTTCGGCAGCGCCGTCGGATCCTTCGGCTGCGAGCGCCGCAACACCGCCTTGACGCGCTCGACCAGGAGACGCTGCGAGAACGGTTTGCGGATGAAATCGTCGGCACCCATCTTGAGGCCGAACAATTCGTCGATCTCTTCGTCCTTGGAGGTCAGGAAGATCACCGGCAGATCGGATTTCTGCCGCAGCCGACGCAAGGTCTCCATGCCGTCCATGCGCGGCATCTTGATGTCGAGGATAGCGAGATCGGGCTGGCTGGTGCGGAAGCCGTCGAGGGCCGACGCCCCGTCGGTGTAGGTCATGATGCGATAGCCTTCGGCCTCGAGTGCGATCGAGACGGAGGTCAGGATGTTGCGGTCGTCATCGACCAAGGCGATTGTGGGCATGAGCCTGCTTTCACAGTCTGGTTAGCTGAAACGGCGAGCAATCCAGCTAGGCGCCGCATAAATGGCTTCGAACGTGGTCAACGAGCAATGCAAGCTGGGCTGAAGTGTGACCGAGTTCCACAAAACGCGTGACGAAGCGCGCGTCGCAGTCCGAAACAAGGCCCCTTTAGCCGAAAAAACACCCTCATTGCAACAGGATGGGCGAGAGATAACCATGCAACCGACTTCTGATTTTAATCCGTCCCACCTTGCCAAATCGCTACTGCGCCGGAGCCGGCAGGGGGCATTGGCGACGTTGATGCTCGACTCCGGCGATCCCTATTGCTCGCTCGTGAACGTCGCGAGCTCGCCTGATGGCTCGCCGATCCTCTTGATTTCAAGGCTCGCCGTGCACACCAAGAACGTCTTGGCCGATCCGCGGGTCTCGCTGATGCTGGACGAGCGCGCGCCGGGCGACCCGCTGGAGGGCGCGCGGATCATGCTGCTGGGTCGCGCGGAACAGGTCGGCGCCGAGCAACGTGATACCTTGCGAAGACGGTATCTGAATGCTCACCCGTCGGCAGAAAATTATGCCGATTTTGCTGATTTCTCGTTTTTTCTGATTCGCCCGTCGGGACTGCACCTGGTGGCCGGATTCGGGCGCATCCTTGATCTGAAGCCGGCGCAATTCCTGACCGACACGTCGGATGCTGCCGGTTTGCTCGAAGCAGAACAGGGCGCCGTCGACCACATGAACGCCGATCACCGCGAGGCGCTCGGCCTTTACGCCACTCGGCTGCTCGGAGCCGAACAGGCCGACTGGCGCTGCACGGGATGCGATCCCGAGGGCCTCGATCTCGCAGCTGATGGCAAGGTGCTGCGGCTGGATTTTCCGGAGCGCGTGACCTCGCCCGGCGAGTTGCGCAAGATGCTTGTGAGGCTGGCCGAGGAGGCGCGCGCAAAGCGGCTTGCTTGAACGCTGCCGTCGTTAGTCGCGACTTGAGCGTCCGCAGACGAGAACAATGTGCGGTCGGGATGGTCGCGACAGCCGCGCCGGCAAGGGTCGCGCGCTGTTGCGCGTCGCGCAAGCGATGGCGGCCGGGTCCAGCTCATTAGTATGATGATTACTGCGACGCAGCATCGGCTGTTCCGCATCGCGTCGCTTTGTCACTGCGCCTAACACTTGTTGATGTGCATCAGGCCGGCAGCGGTGCAATAAGCAATTGGCGCGGATCGTCTTGGCAAGCCCGGCGTTGGTCAGTATTAGGTCCAAGCCCGAGCCATGACAGGCAATGCGTAACGGTAACGGTCAACGCGCAACAAGCGCTTTCAATCGATCGCGCAGTATAGACGCGGACTCTCAGGAGGGGACTTTCGTGCAAGAGACGGGTATTCGCAACGGCGCCTTCGGTGCTGATAAGTTCGGCTTGAAGAATCTGAAGCAGGTGCATTGGAATCTCGGTGCGCCGCAGCTCTACCAATATTCGCTCGCGGCGGGCGAAGCGGTGCTGTCCGCGGATGGTGCCTTGTGCGCGGACACCGGCGAATTCACCGGGCGCAGCCCCAAGGACAAGTTCACGGTCCGCGATGCTTCCACCGACAAGAAGATGTGGTGGGCGGGCAATCAGTCGATCACTTCGGAGCAGTTCGAAACGCTCTATCAGGATTTCCTCAAGCACGCCGAAGGCAAGCGGCTGTTCGCGCAGGATCTCTATGGCGGCGCCGATCCGAGCTTTCGGATCAAGACGCGTGTCTTCACCGAGCTCGCCTGGCACTCGCTGTTCATCCGCACGCTCCTGATCCGCCCTGAACGGATCGAGCTCGACACCTTCGTGCCGGAGCTCACCATCATCGACATGCCGAGCTTCCGCGCGGACCCGAAACGTCACGGCGTGCGCTCGGAGAACGTCGTTGCGATCGATTTCGCCCGCAAGATCGTCCTGATCGGCGGGTCTTATTATGCGGGCGAGATGAAGAAGAGCGTGTTCACCACGCTGAACTATTATCTGCCGGAAAAGGGTGTGATGCCGATGCATTGCTCGGCCAATGTCGGGCCGAACGGCGACACTGCGGTCTTCTTCGGTCTCTCCGGTACCGGCAAGACCACGCTCTCGGCCGATCCGAACCGCACGCTGATCGGCGACGACGAGCACGGCTGGGGCGGCGACGGCGTGTTCAACTTTGAGGGCGGCTGCTATGCCAAGTGCATCAAGCTGTCCAAGGAGGCCGAGCCGCAGATCTACGCCGCAAGCAAGCGCTTCGGTGCGGTGCTCGAGAACGTCGTGCTCGATGAGGACAGCCGCGAGGTCGACTTCAACGACGGCTCCAAGACCGAGAACACGCGCTCTGCCTATCCGTTGGATTTCATTCCCAACGCCTCGCGCACCGGACGCGCGCCGCATCCGAAGAACGTGGTGATGCTGGCCGCCGATGCCTTCGGCGTGCTGCCGCCGATCGCCAAGCTTTCGCCGGCCCAGGCGATGTACCACTTCCTGTCCGGCTACACCGCCAAGGTCGCGGGCACCGAGCGCGGGCTCGGCAAAGAGCCGCAGCCGGAATTCTCGACCTGCTTCGGCTCGCCGTTCCTGCCGCTCGATCCGTCAGTCTACGGCAACATGCTGCGGCAGCTGATCGCCGAGCACAATGTCGACTGCTGGCTGGTCAACACCGGCTGGACCGGCGGCAAATATGGCGTCGGCAGCCGCATGCCGATCAAGGTGACGCGCGCGCTGCTGACGGCGGCGCTCGATGGTTCGCTGCGCAATGTCGAATTCCGCACCGACAGGTATTTCGGCTTTGCGGTGCCGACCGCGCTGCCGGGCGTGCCCAGCGAGATCCTCGATCCCGTCAACACCTGGAGGGACAAGGCCGAGTTCGATGAGACCGCGCGTGCGCTGGTCGGCATGTTCCAGAAGAACTTTGCCAAGTTCGAGGCCCAGGTCGACGCCGAGGTCCGCGCGGCGGCGCCGGATCTGAAGCTGGCAGCGGAGTAGTTCGTCGCCCTGTTCTGAAATACTGGATCGCCCGGTCAAGCCGGGCGATGACAGTTGTAGGGGCGGCGTCTTTCTCGACGCAAACGCGATGCGGTGTTTATGAGCTTCGCCGGGACGACGCCGAGCGCGCCGAGGCGTGGTGGCCTCACGCCTTGAAATAGGCGATCTGTGTCGTGGTCGCGAGCAGGCGTCCCGACGGCGACCACAATTCGCCGTGCTGGTCCTGATAGCTTCTGTTGAAGACCTTGGCGTCGGCGACCGCGAGCACATGGGTGATGTCTTCGGCCGCGAGGTCGTCGCGGCCGACATGGAAATAGGTCGTCAGCGATACCGTGCCGAACGGCACCAATTCGCCGCGCGCGTGGAAGACGCGGCCGAAGAACGCGTCCGACATCGACATGAGCGACAGCATGTCGAGCCTGCGCGGCTTGCGGTCGGAGATCCAGAGCTTGGAATAGGCGCTCTGCGGCTCTGCCTTGGCGCCGCCAGCGAGATCGGGCTGGCCCTCGACGAAGCGAAAATCATACTGCCGGGTCCACGACATTCCTGTATCGGCATGCCGCTTCACCTGATCGAAAGGCGGGGCGTCCGGCCTTTGCGCCGGCTGGTGCGACCAGGACGGGCGACGCTCGGCAAACACAGCGGTGGCGACGGTGGCCGGATCGGCATCGCCCTGGCTCAGTTCGACATACCAATGCTGCGAGGAGCGGTTGGCCTTGACCAGACGGACGTCGAGATCGAACGGGCCTTCCGCGATCGGCGCGCAATAATTCACCGTCAGCGCCAGCGGATCTCCCGCAGCGTGCGGATGCTCGATCAGCGCGCGCAAGACGGTGGCCGCGGTGACGCCGCCGAACGGGCCGACAAAGGCCCAGTAATCCGGGCAGGTCCTGCCCTGCCAGCGGCTATCACCGGCGGTGACGCGGGTGGCCTGGTCGAAGAGGTGGTCCATCATTGTGCCGGGCATGCGTTTCTCTCTGACGCTCATCGTATGATGAGCATCATGTCAAAGGCAATGACGTCCGACGTCATTGCCGGCATGCGCGCCGTGCTCTGTGTGAGCTGTCAGCCCCGCTGAGCCTGCGGCTCGATCGCCCCGATCGGCCCCACCGGCACGTTCCAGATATCGTCGGCATATTCGCGGATGGTGCGGTCGGAGGAGAACCACGCCATCCGTGCGACGTTGAGGATCGAGGCGCGCGTCCAGGCCGGCATCACCTGCCAGCGCGCGTCGATGCCGCGCTGCGCCTCGTAATAGGAATCGAAATCGGCTGAGACCATGTAGTGGTCGAGATGGCGCAGCGCGTGCGCGATCGGCTGGAACCGGGATAGGTCATCGGGCGAGAACTCACCTGATCCGATTGCATTGATCGCGCGCGCAAGCCGCGGCGAGCGCTGGATGATGTCGCTGGCATCGAGCCCCTGCTGCCGCCGTGCCACCACTTCCATCGCCTCCATGCCGAAGATCGCGATGTTCTCCGCGCCGACATTGTCGCGAATTTCGATATTGGCGCCGTCCAGCGTGCCGATGGTGATGGCGCCGTTCAGCGCGAGTTTCATGTTGCCGGTGCCGGAGGCCTCCATGCCGGCCGTCGAGATCTGCTCCGAGAGGTCGGCGGCGGGAATGATGGATTCCGCCAGGCTGACATTGTAGTCGGCGAGGAACACGATCTTGAGCCGGCCGCCGATGGCCGGATCGTTGTTGACGACCTCGGCAACGTCGTTGATCAGCTTGATGACGAGCTTGGCATAGCGATAGCTGGCCGCGGCCTTGCCGGCGAAGATCTTTACCCGCGGCACCCAGTCGCGCTGCGGCTCGTCCTTCATCGCCTGATAGAGCGCGATCGCCTCCAGAATGTTGAGCAGCTGGCGCTTGTATTCGTGGATGCGCTTGATCTGCACGTCGAACAGCGCGGCCGGATCGAGCCGGACGTTCATGCGCTCCCCGACCAGCCGCGCCAGCTGGATCTTGTTGTGATGCTTCACCGCGCGGAATTTCTGGTGGAAGCCGCTGTCGCTGACATAGTCCTCGAGCCCTGCGAGCAGCGTGGGATCATCGACGACGGCGTCGCCGCAGGATTCGCGGAGCAGATCGGTCAGCTTCGGATTGGCCAGCATCAACCACCGACGGAAGGTGATGCCGTTGGTCTTGTTGGTGATGCGGCCGGGATAGAGATGGTTGAGATCGTGGAACACGGTCTCCTTCATCAGGTCGGAGTGCATCGCCGAGACGCCGTTGATCCGGTGCGAGCCGACGAAGGCGAGCTGGCCCATGCGCACGCGGCGGCCGCTCTTCTCGTCGATCAGCGAGACTGAGGCGCGGTAATCGATATCGCCGGGCGCGCGCTCCTCTGCGAGCGCCAGATGTTGCGCATTGATGCGGTAGATGATTTCGAGATGCCGCGGCAACAGCCGTTCGAACAGCTCGACCGGCCAGGTTTCGAGCGCCTCCGGCAGCAGCGTGTGGTTGGTGTAGGACAGGGTGGCGACCGTGATCTTCCAGGCCTCGTCCCAGCGGAAATTGTGCAGATCGACCAGGATGCGCATCAGCTCGGCCACCGCGAGCGAGGGATGCGTATCGTTGAGTTGCACCGCGGCCTTCTGCGGCAGGCTGCGGAGGTGGCCGTCGGACGCGAGATGCCGCTTGACGAGATCCTGCAGCGAGGCGGACACGAAGAAATATTCCTGCCGCAGCCTGAGCTCGCGTCCCGCAGGACTCTCGTCGTTCGGATACAGGAACTTGCAGATCGCCTCGGCGCGCGCTTCCTCGGCGGAGGCGCCGAGATAATCGCCGGCGTTGAAGACGTCGAGTTTGAGCGGATCGGGCGAGCGCGCGGACCACAGCCTGAGCGCATTCACGTGATGGCCGCGCCAGCCGACGATCGGCGTGTCATAGGCCACCGCCTGGACCGTCTCGCCGGGATGCCAGATGGCGCGGTCGCGCCCCCCCTTCTCATCCACATGCTCGACACCGCCGCCGAAATGGACGTGGTAGACGATCTCCGGCCGCTGGAACTCCCAAGGGTTACCGAACGAGAGCCACACGTCCGGATATTCCTGCTGCCAGCCGTCGACGATGACTTGCCGGAACAGGCCGTAATCATAGCGGATGCCGTAGCCGATCGCCGGGATCTGCAGGGTCGACATGCTCTCCATGAAGCAGGCGGCGAGCCGGCCGAGGCCGCCATTGCCCAGCGCGGCATCCGGTTCGGATTTGCGAAGATCGGAGAGGCCGACGCCGAGATCGCCGAGCGCGGTCTCGAACACCTTCATCAGGCCCATATTGTTGAGCGCGTCGGTGAAGAGCCGGCCGATCAGGAACTCGAGGCTGAGATAATAGACCCGCTTGCGGCCGGCGTCGTAGCTCTCCTTGTCGGCGGTCAGCCAGCGGTGCACGATGCGGTCGCGCAATGTCAGCGCCGCGGCGTAGTACCAGTCGTGCTGGGTCGCCTGGCTCGCCTCCTTGCCGATCGCAAGGCGCAGCTTGGCCAGGATGTCGCTCTTGATCTCCGCCACCGCCAGTTCGTCGACGGGCTGGCCGGTGCTTACAAAGCTGCGCTGGGGCGGTTGGTTTGTCACCGTGGAACCTGTGATGCTGATGTCAGTCCAGTGAAGAGCATACGACGGATGCGCCGCCTTCGGAAACCCGGAGCGGTCCGGGGCAGTGGGAATGCTGACAAGTTATGCAAGGTTCAGGCCGAGTTCCTGCTGTTGCAACCGAGCGGAATCGATGATGTCGCGAACGTGCGACGCAATAGGTGGGCGCACTGACGACGCGGCGTGATCAAACTGCAGTGAGCGACGGTGGGGAGTGGAGCAGATGCCGGAAGCAAGGTTGGCGCGGCCAGATGACCTGGATGGCGTGATTGCGCTTTTCCAGGCGTCCGAGGTCAGCGCCGTTGTTGGCCCACGCGAGCGTGCGGCTCATGTGTGGGAACGGATCCTGTCGCGCGAAGGTGTGGCGGTTTTCGTTTCGGAGATCGATGGAGCGGTCGTCGCAACCTGCATGCTGATCACCGTGCCCAATCTCTTGCGCTCCGGCCGCCAGCACGGGTTTCTCGAAAATGTCGTAACGCATCCCGAGCATCGCGGCCGTGGTCACGGCCACGCCGTGGTTGCTGCGGCTCTGGACGAAGCGTGGCGGCAGGACTGCCATCATGTGCTGCTGCAAAGCGGCCGAACCGACCCGCGCGTGCGCCGCTTCTACGAGAGCTGCGGCTTCAGGTCAGATGTGCGGACGGCCTACGTGGCGCAGCGCTCGCAGGACCTCTGCCATCCGTGAAGTCGCGCTGCAAACTCATAAGCGCGGCCAGCTGGGCAACAGGCCCGATAGCTCGTTTCCTGCGCTTGGCTTTCGCCAGGACGACGATAAATCAGCTCTTCACAAGTGCGCAAGAACAAATTAAGAACATCTGTGATAGGAGCTGTAGACGCTTTGATTCGGTGCCCCCGGCGCCATCACACCTCATCCGCGCATCCAGCGAGGACACCATGTCCAGTATCGCCTTCGATCCCCTGGCTCTCACCCGCATTGCCGATTTCGCCCGGACCTTGTCGCGGCTGCACCGGACGGCGCGTCGCCGCCCGGTCGATGACGACCAGATCGACCGCGAGTTCAATGCAGTCTGCCTGTCGATCTGGGGCTATACGACCGACGACATTTCCGACGATCTGTTCTCCGCCACCGATCACACCTTCCTCGATGGGCTGGACGAGGCGCGGGCGCGCATCTTTGCCGCCGAGCAGGGTTATGACCTCGTCGATGACGACGGCATGCTGACCGACTGGTGGGGATTTTGCTGGATGATCCTGGCCGAGAAGCGCGGCCTGTTGACGCCGGAGAACCGCGCCGCGGCGCGGGTTGCGATCGAGGAGAAATATCTCACCGCGCCGAACGTGATCGGCGTGATCGTGGGGCGGTGAGCCGGCAAGTCCTTGCGCGGCATTGCGCCCTGCGCGAGCGCTGACCGATCAGTCCATTTCCGCGCGCTTGTCGCGGCCGGGCACGGCTTTCGGCGCGATACTCAAAGGCGGCGCCACGCTGGCGGTGATATCGGCAGATGCCGGGTCGGTCGCTGCTATGTCAGCACGCACCGGCGCGACCTTCAGCTCGGTCAGGCGGGCGCGGACCTCGTTCGTCAATCCCGGATAGGATGCCACCGGCGTGAAGTCGGCAGCTTGTGCCGTGCCGCCGCGCGGTCCGGTATAGGCAACCAATCCCTCGGTGGTGGCGACGACATCGCCCGGACGCAGCGAATTGTCGAGCGCCAGATCGACCGGCGCGAGGCCGGCGGGATCGCGGCCGTTGCAGGTGCAGTCCGCGCGGAGCGCCTTGCGATAAGCGAAGGCATTCTCGCTGTCCGCATAGCGCTCGCCGTTCGCCGCCGCGGCGTAATCGATGCTGGAGCCGAAATAGACCTTGGTTGCACTGGCTGGGCAGAAGGCCTGGCACATCTGCGCCGGCGAGGCGAGGCCGCGCATCAGCGGAAAATAGCGTCCATCGCAGGTCCGCACGCAGAAGGCGGGTCCCGAGCCGGAGGCCGCCGTGCGCGGCTGCGGCTGGGCTTGCGGATTGTTGCCGAAGGGGTCGAAGCCATTTCCCTGTTGCTGTCGCTGCGGCTTGGTGAAACCGCCGAACAGGAAATCGAACAGGTTCTCGGCTGCTGCTCGCTGCGGCATCATGGCGATCGATCCGGCCAGCGCCAGCGCGACGATCGGCATGATGTGCCGCCGCCACGGGTGCAAAGACGAGAATTCGTTACGCAACGCCCACTCCCATCCGCAACAGCCACAATCCAGGCGCGCCGCTGCCCGAGATCATGAGACCTCAAACACGCCATCCTTGTGGCGCGGCCTGTCAGCTTTGCGGTAACCTTAACGGAGGATGGTAAATGAGCGGTATGCGTTGCTGCTCGCCCGGCGGATTTGAAGTCGTGATCGGCTCATCCGCGCACTCTTGGTCGGCATCGGACCACTAGGCCGAGAGGAACTCGCTGGCCTTGTACAGCGCGCGGAACGGCAGGCCGGCCTGTTCGAAGGTTTCCGCCGCGCCCTCCTCACGATCCACCATGGTGAACACCAGCGCCACGTCGGCGCCGGCCTCGCGCAGGGCTTCCACCGCCTTCATGGCCGAGCCGCCGGTGGTGGTGACGTCCTCAACCACGACGATGCGCTTGCCGGCCAGGGTCTCGTCCTTGGCGAGCCCCTCGATGGCGAGCCGCGCGCCATGCTCCTTCGGCTTCTTGCGCACGAAAAAGGCCGCGATCGGATGGCCCTTGATCCAGGAGATCTGCGCGATGGCGCCGGCGAGGGGCACCGCGCCCATCTCGAGCCCGCCGATATAGTCGAAGTGCTCGTCCTTCAGCGCCTCATAGGTGAGCTCGGCAAGCAGCGTGGCTCCCTCCGGGTCCATCATGGTCGGCTTCAGGTTGAAATAGAAATCGCTCTTGCGGCCCGAGGCCAGCGTGACTTCGCCACGGCCGAACGAGCGCCTGCGAATGATCTCGAAGAGGCGGGCGCGGGAGGCGGATTTGGACACGGTCATCGATCCCCGTTTGGCTTGGCAGGGGTTGGCAATTATCAGCGGCCCGGCGCTCATGCCACCGGACGAGCCAGCCCGTCAACAGCGGCGAGGCGGCGCCGGCCGGCTTCGCACAGGCGGTGGGGCGCTTTGGCCGCCGAGACCTCCGATGCTACAGACAGCGCCTGAACAAGAGCTGAAGAGGCGCGGATGACCATCGAGCTTTACACCTGGAACACGCCGAACGGCCGCAAGATCTCGGTCGCCCTGGAGGAGATGGGCCTGTCCTACAAGGTCGTTCCGGTCGACATCACCAAGGGTGAGCAGATGGCGCCCGCCTTCCTCGCCATCAGCCCGAACAACAAGATCCCGGCGATCGTCGATCCCGAGGGGCCCGAGGGCAAGCCGGTGTCGATCTTCGAATCCGGCGCGATCCTGCTCTATCTCGGCGAGAAGACCGGCAAGTTCCTGCCGAAATCGCTGGCGGACCGGATCCCGGTCTATGAATGGCTGATGTGGCAGATGGGCGGCTTCGGCCCGATGCCGGGCCAGGTGCACCATTTTATCGCGCTCGACAACGAGCAGGACCGCGCCTATGGGCTGAAGCGCTACATGGCCGAGACGCGCCGGCTCTATGGGGTGCTGGACCGCCGGCTGGCCGCGCATGAGTTCGTTGCGGGGGCGCTGTCGGTGGCCGATTTCGCCATTCTCGGCTGGGCCTGGCGCCATCCCCGCCACAAGGTCGACCTCACCGACTTTCCCAACGTCAAGCGCTGGTACGAGACGCTGATGGCCCGGCCGGCCGTGACGCGAGGGATGGAGGCGAAGCTGGATTGACGGGCGATTGGCGCGTCCTCCGCGGAGGCAGGCTCGACCGCCGCATCCGCGTGTGCTTGCTCCCTCTCCCGCTTGCGGGGCCGACGATCGCATTTGGATTCGGACGGCGGTGATCGTACTGGGGCCTCATGGTTCGAGACGGCGCTACGCGCCTCCTCACCATGAGGGTTTAGGATTTCACCGCAGAAAAGGCCCTCATCCTGAGGGACCGCCGAAGGCGGTCGTCTCGAAGGATGGCCGCGAAAAGACCGGCCGCCCCAGCTTCTTCCTTATATGCGATGGCCCTGCGCTTGCGGGGGAGGGCCAGAGAGGGGGCCGGACGACGAAGGCTTCGGTTTAGGACGAAGAATGTCCCGGCCTCAGTTCTGCACGTAGGTGTCCGGATCGGGGCTGCTGCTGGGCGTCTTGAATGCGGCTCGCAACGCGGCCGGCATCGGATAGTTGAAATTGATCCCGGTCGGCGGAACCGGCGATTCGAACCACTTCCTGTAGAGCGCTTCGATGTCCGAGCTCTGATAGATCTCGGCAGTGACACGGTCGGCAAGAGCCTTGAACGGCGCATCGTCCTTGCGGAACATGATGCCGTAAGGCTCCGGCTTCGAGAAGGAGTCGTTGCTGATCATGTACGCCGCCGGGTCCTTGGACCGCGCGATCGCGACCGCGAGCTGGACGTCGTCAAGCACATAGGCCTGCGCGCGGTCGGTCTCCAGCATGAGGAATGCCTCGGCCTGGTCCTTGGCCGGAACGATGTTGATGCCGAGCTTGCGCTCCAAATTGACCTTGTGCAGCTGTGCGATGTTGGTCGATCCGGCAATCGCGACGGCCGTCTTGCCTTTCAGGTCGTCAATCGTCTCGATCGACAGCGACTTCTTGGCTGCAAAGCGCGTGGCGCTGAGAAAGTGCGTGTTGGCAAACGCCACGAGCTTCTGGCGTTCGGCGTTGTTGGTGGTGGATGCGCACAGCAGGTCGATCGTGCCGTTCGTCATCAGCGGAATGCGGTTGGACGACGTCACCGGAACGGTTTCGATCGTGAGGTTGGGCAGCCCAAGCTCCTTCTTCACGGCGTCCGCGATCCGCGCGCAGATATCGAGCGCATAACCGACCGGCTTCTGGTTGCCGTCCAGGTAGCTGAACGGCACCGACGACTCCTGGAAACCGATCGAAATCTTGTTGCTCTCCTTGATCTTCTGCAGCGTGCCCGTCAGTTCCTCGGCGCTAACGGCGTTTGCGGCGAGCGCTGCCGTCAGCAAAAATCCCCATATGCGCATTGAAGCCTCTCCTCGCACCAATCCTACTCGCACGCCGCAGGTGCCGCACGTGCCCGATGACAGCCTCGCTTTGGCATGCAACGATGAAAAGGGATAAAAACGCTTCACGTCTCATTCCAAAAGGAGATCATTGGGCGCGGCAGGCTTCCGTCGGCGCAGGCACCGCGCTAGCCCTGGAGCTGGCGACCGAAGTCGCAGGTCCTGCGTGCCAGCTGGGCTACGGCGGCCGTGAAGGCCGAGGGCCTGTCGTTGCGATACATGGCCGCATAGGGCACTGCGGGCAGCGCCGGCTTAACGGGCACGATGGCGAGCTTTCTCTCCTCGAAGAGGGGACGGAAACAGCGTTGCGGTAGATAGCTGATGCCGAGGCCGGCCACGGCGAGTCCGACCAGGGCAGTCAGATTGTCGACTGAAATCGCGCGCTTGAAGGAGACGCCGTTCGCTGTGAGCCATTTGTTGAAGAAGAGGCCGGAGCCTGAGCGGCGGCCCTGCATCAGGATCGTATGGTCGCCGAGCTCGTTGAATCCGAGAGCCCGACGCGATTGGACCAGGCCGGGGCGCGCCGTCCAGACGTTCTGGACTTCGGCCAGCCTGACCGATGTCACCTCCGGATCCGAAAACACATCCGGGATCACGATAAGGTCGATGCTGCCTTCGATGAGCCGATCGTACAGGCTGCGGCTGGTGTCCACCTCGGGCTCGATCATCACGGCCGGATGAGCTTCGCGAATAGCCGATACGAGACGCGGCAGCCATGTCAGCGCCGACAGTTCTGTTGCGCCGAGGCGGAGACGGTGGGCCGGTGCCTGCCGTCCGTCCTTCAGCTCCAGGATCTGATCCTGCAACGCCAGCATCTGCCGGCCCAGGGCAAGGATCTGCTCGCCCCTCTCAGTCAGGCGAGCGCCGCGCTGGCTGCGGTCGAACAGCGGAACGCGTGCGGAGGCCTCGAGCTCCTGGATGCGCTTCGAGATGGCCGATTGCGTCGTGTTGAGCTTTGCGGCCGCGCGCTCGAACGTGCCGAGTTCCGCGATCCAGTTCAAGGCCTCAAGCTGTTTTAGAGTGACCATGCGACATGCGAAAAAGAGATGGGTTAATATCTCTATTTATCTGTTTTTCGAATTCATGGCGAGTCCTACACAGTCGAACCATGCCATTCAAAGGAGCGACATCTTCATATGCGGTGTCGCGATGGTGCGGGAGAGCCCCATGGACGGTGCGAGAGAGCGATCAGCGAGGATGGAACACGGCGAACTGCAAGCTGGTGCGCCGATCGATCCCGCAATCATAGCCGCATTCAAGACTGTCGCCACGGCCGTGATTAGCGACAATCTGCAGCGGTTGCCCGGTGCGACGAACTTGCGGCCGTTCTATGCGGGCTCGCCCATGGCCGGGGTTGCGCTGACCGTGAACACGGCGCCGGGAGACAACCTCTTCATTCATCGGGCGCTCGATCTCGTAAAGCCCGGCGATGTCATCGTCGTCAATGGCGGGGGCGACGAGACGCGCGCATTGGTCGGCGAGATCATCGCTGCCATCGCCAGGCAACGTGGCGCGGCCGGAATCATCGTCGATGGCGCCGTCAGGGATTCCAGCGTGCTCATGAACTCCGACTTCCCAGTGTTCGCACGTGCAGTCAATCACCGCGGCCCTTACAAGAATGGTCCTGGCGCGATCAACGTGCCGGTGTCGATTGGCGGCATGATCGTCGCGCCCGGAGACGTGGTGGTCGCGGACGCCGACGGTGTCGTTGCTTTCGCGCCGGCGATCGCCTCTGAGCTGCTGGAGGCCGTGCGCGGCCAGGAGCAGCGCGAAGCGGAGATCATGGCCAGCATCCGCGCGGGGCGCTATCGCGGCGCCTATGCCGAATAGCGGATGAGTGCAATCGGGCGGCGAATGGACGCCGGGGCACTTGTCCGCCTTGTGGTCATTCCGGTCGGCGGGGTGGGAGTACTCACCCCCGCCGCGCCTCGACCGCGATCCGCACCGCCATCCCCGCCAGCACCGTGCCCATCAGATAGCGCTGCACGAGCGCCCAGCTCGGTCGCGTCGCGAGAAACAGCGCGATGGTGCCGGCCGCCATCGCAATGAGGGCGTTTACGCTGACGCTGATCGCGATCTGGATCGCGCCCAGCGCCACCGACTGCGTCAGCAGGCTGCCTGCCGCGGGGTCGATGAACTGCGGCAGTAGCGCCAGATACAGCATTGCGATCTTCGGGTTCAAAAGATTGGTGACGAAGCCCATCACGAACAGCTTGCGCGGGCTGTCGACCGCGAGCTTCTTTACCTGAAACGGCGAGCGTCCGCCCGGCTTCACCGCCTGCCAGGCGAGGTAGAGCAGATAGGCGGCACCGGCGAGCCGCAGTGCGTCATAAGCGAAGGGTACCGCAAGCAGAAGGGCGGTGATGCCGAACGCCGCCGACAACATGTAGACCACGAAGCCGAGCGCGACGCCGCCGAGCGAGATGATTCCGGCCGTGCGTCCCTGCGTGATCGAGCGCGAGACCAGGTAGAGCATGTTCGGCCCGGGTGTCAGCACCATTCCGAACGAGACGAGGGCGAAAGCGAGCAGAGACGAGGTGTGCGGCATCGGTAGCTCGAAGAGAAGGGCTGATGCCGGTTTCTATCTGGTCTCCTCGCGCGAGGTCATTGTCTAAATTGCTCTGAGTGCAATTGAGCAAGCCGCGGCCGAATACTGGATCGCGTCGGTGATATGTTGGCGACGAGACGCATGCGTCCCATGCGCGAATTGCCCGTCGGGTTACTTTGTCGCAGGCCGATGACGTTGCGCCGTCGGGCAAATCAGGCAGAGATTCTCGCATGTCCCGCCGCTGCATGAGGGGCGTTTCGCGAACGTCACGGACCGTTGGCAGTGGGATGCGATGGGTGTGTCTTGCTGCAGCATGGTTCCATCATGCGGACGAACAGCGAGGCATGCACGGTCAAGTCGCGTCGTCCTGATACCCCGATGCTGGTATCAAGCGGGTGATGATGCCTGAGCGCGTCACGCTCGTGATGGTGGCCAACAAGCCCGGCGCACCAGGGAGAACGCGAAGCAGCTGTTAAAACCATCGCGCAGGGAAGGCCGGGTCGTCTCGGCTGAGCCTGTGGTACCTGCCGCCTGCATTTTTTTGTTGCAGGCGGGCCGCGGGCGCCAGCCGGCGCCCGGCCTTCCCTGCGCCCTCATCGAGTTCAGAGGGCGGTTCGCTAGCAGAGCTCGGGCCGATCGTGCCGCGAGATCGCGATCGCATGTCCTCGCGCTGTTTGAGATGTGAATCGAAAATGCCGCGAGCCCTCCGTGCGCGGCGCGAGGTAGCAATCGAACCACGCGCAGTGGGCACGCCGACGCTTTGCCCATCTATGTGCTGGTCATGGGTGCCGTCATTGCGAGGAGCGAAGCGACGAAGCAATCTAGACCGTTTTCCGGGCTCTGGATTGCTTCCGCCGTGGCCCTTCGGGTTATCGCGGACAAGTCGCTTCGCTCACAATGACGACATATATCGATGCCGCTTCATCGCAACTATTCGCCGCGCGCGCATCGAAATGGAGCGGCCCGACCTCATGCGTCGGCCTGGTATCGGGAGATCGCGGCGGCGAAGCGGGCGATCGCATCCCGGAGCGGGTCGGCGAGCGCGTTGTCGGCAAGGATGGAGGCTGCATCGTTCGCCGTCCCTAGCAAAGGCAAGGTAATCGATTCGTCCTTGACCAGCCGGGCCGACATCGTCTCGAGCGTCAGCGTCAGCGCGGCCAGCGCATGGATCGCACGCGGGGATGTATTGATCAGCGCCACCGGCTTGTCCGGAAACTCGAAGCTGCCGACCAGCCAGTCCAGCGCGTTCTTCAGCACGCCGGCGACACCGCGCGCATATTCCGGACTGGAAATCACGATCCCATCAGCTTCCCCGATCTCGGTCCGAAACGCCGCGACCGGCGCGGGAAGCAGGTCGCCGTCGAGATCGGGGTTGAAGAACGGCAGTCTGGCGATGCCGTCGAACAGCACGATGTCGACGCCTCTGGGTGCAAGACGTGCCGCGGCGCGCAGCACCGCGGTGTTGCTCGAGGCCGCACGCAAGCTGCCGGAGATCGCGAGTATCCTCATAAGATCATCCGATCGAAGCGCGTCAGCTCAATGCGCCTCGTCCCAATTGTCGGCGGCGCGAGCGTCGACGTGGAGCGGCACCGACAGCAGCACGGCCGGGAACGGCGCGTCCTGCATCACGTGCTGAACCACCGGAAGCGTCGCCTCGACCTCCTCATTCGGCACCTCGAAGATCAGTTCGTCATGCACCTGCAGCAGCATCTGCGCCGAGAGCTTCTTCTGCGCCAGCGCCTCTTCCACCCGCGTCATGGCGCGGCGGATGATGTCGGCCGCCGTACCCTGGAGCCGTGCGTTGATCGCCGCGCGCTCGTTGAAGGCGCGCACCGAGGCGTTGGAGGCCTTGATCTCCGGGTAGTGGCACTTGCGGCCGAACAGTGTGGTGACATAGCCGTTCTTGCGGCAGAATTCCTTGGTCGCATCCATGTAGTCGCGGATGCCGGGGAAGCGCTCGAAGTAGCGCTTGATGTAGGCCGAGGCTTCCTCGCGCGCGATGCCGAGCTGGTTGGCGAGACCGAATGCCGAGATGCCGTAGATGATGCCGAAATTGATCGCCTTGGCGCGCCGCCGCACCTCGCTCGGCATGTCCTTGATCGGCACGCCGAACATCTCGGAGGCCGTCATGGCGTGAATATCGAGCCCGTCCTTGAACGCCTGTTTCAGCACTGGAATGTCGGCGATCTCGGCGAGCAGCCTGAGCTCGATCTGTGAGTAGTCGGCCGACACCAGCTTGTGGCCGGGCGTCGCGATGAAGGCGCGGCGGATCTTGCGACCGTCCTCGGTGCGCACCGGAATGTTCTGCAGGTTCGGCTCGTTGGACGACAGCCGGCCCGTGGTGGTCGCGGCCAGCGCGTAGGTGGTGTGCACGCGATGGGTCTGCGGGTGGACGTAAGTCGGCAGCGCGTCGGTGTAGGTCGATTTCAGCTTGGAGACCTGGCGCCATTCCAGGATCTTCTTGGCGAAATCGTTGCCCTGTTCGGCCAGATCGTCGAGGATCGACGCGGAGGTCGACCAGGCGCCGGTCTTGGTCTTGGTGCCGCCGGGGATGCCCATCTTGCCGAACAGGATGTCGCCGATCTGCTTGGGGCTGCCGACATTGATCGGCTCGCCGGCCAACTCCTGCAGCTCGGCCTCGACCCTTGCGGCAGTCTGGGCGAAATCGCCCGAGAGCCGCGACAGCACCTGGCGATCGATCGAAATGCCGCGGCGCTCCATGCGGGCCAGCACCGAGACCAGCGGCCGCTCCAGGGTCTCATAGACGGCGGTCATGCGTTCGGCCACCAGGCGGGGCTTGAGCACACGCCACACCCTCAAGATCACGTCGGCATCCTCAGCCGAATAGGCGGTGGCGCGGTCGATCGGCACCTGCTCGAAGCTGAGCTTGTTCTTGCCGCTGCCGATCAATTCGCCATGGCTGATGATGGCATGGCCGAGGATGTGTTCAGAAAGCGAGTCGAGCTTGTGCGAGCCGCGCCCGGCATCGAGCGCGTAGGACATCAGCTGCACGTCGTCATAATTTCTCAAGGTGATGCCGGCCTGCGCCAGCATCACCGCGGCGAACTTGATGTTGAAGCCGACCTTGAGAAGGCCCGGGGATTCCAGGATCGGCTTCAGCGCGTCCAGGGCGTCGCGCTCCTTGATCTGGTCCGGCGCGAGGCCGGCATCGAACAGTCCGCCGCCGTCGCCGGGCTGGCGATGCGCGAGCGGGATGTAGCAGGCGTCGTTGACGGAGCGGGCGAGCGCGATGCCGCAGAACTCTGCCTGCATCGGATCGATCGAGCTGGCCTTGGCTTCAACGGCGACATGACCGACATCATGGATGCGTGCGAGCCAGGCGTCGAGCTCATCGCGGCTGCGGATGGTCTGGTATGTCGCCCGGTCGATCCGCGCCGCCTTCGCGGCCTCCGCACGTGCGGCGACCAGCGCGACCGGCGTGCCCTTGCTGCTGGCGCTCTTGTCGGTGCGGGGATCGCCCCGCTTGCTCTGAGGGCTCCCTCCTCCCTTGAGGGCTGGGGAGGGGGATAAACCCGAGGCACCATTTGCGTGCGACGCCCCTGCCTGCTCCTCCCCCACAAGGGGGGAGGGAACGGAAGCAGCAGTGGTCCCGCCGCTCTTCAAATGCTCGTCCGCGGCAACATCCGCCGGATCGATCTGGGAATAGTCCGCGACCCGGCGCGTGAGCGTGGAGAACTCCATCGCCTTCAGGAACGAGACCAGCTTGCGCGGATCGGGTTCGTGCACCGCGAGCTCGTCAAGCGGCACCTCGAGCTGGACGTGATCGTCGAGCAACACGAGCTGGCGTGAAATCCGCGCTTTCTCGGCATTCTCGATCAGCGCCTCGCGCCGCTTCGGTTGCTTGATCTCGCCGGCGCGCGTCAGCAGTCCTTCCAGGTCGCCATATTCGGTGATCAGCTGTGCGGCGGTCTTGACGCCGATACCGGGCACGCCCGGCACGTTGTCGGTGGAATCGCCGGCCAGCGCCTGCACCTCCACCACCTTCTCCGGAGGCACGCCGAACTTCTCGATCACCTCGGCAATGCCGATGCGGCGGTCCTTCATGGTGTCGTACATCGTCACGCAGTCGGTGACGAGCTGCATCAGGTCCTTGTCGGAGGAGACGATGGTGGTGGTCGCGCCGCGCTCGCAGGCGATGCGGGCATAGGTCGCGATCAGGTCGTCGGCTTCGAAGCCGCTTTGCTCCAGGCAGGGCAGGTCGAAGGCGCGCACCGCCTCGCGGATCAGCGCGAATTGCGGGATCAGGTCGTCGGGCGCGGGCGGCCGGTGGGCCTTGTACTCGGGATAGATATGGTTGCGGAAGGTGACCTCCGACTTGTCGAAGATGATGGCGAGGTGGGTTGGCCGGTTGTCCTCGGGCATGTCGCGGAGCAGCTTCCACAGCATATTGCAGAAGCCGAGCACGGCGTTGACCTGCAGTCCGTCGGACTTGCGGTTGAGCGGCGGCAGCGCGTGGTAGGCGCGGAAGATGTAGGACGAGCCGTCGACCAGGAACACATGGTCGCCCTTTTGGGCGCCTCTGGCAGCCGCCGCCGGCTTGGCGGTCGGCGCAGGGGTATCGGGCGTGGTGGCGTCGGCTTTCTGGGGGGCTTTGGGCATGCGGCCAATTTAGGAATTTTTCGTCCCGATTGACAGCCATTCAAAGCGGCGTGCGCACCGGATTTTTCTCCGGCCGTCCCGGCTTCACGCAGTTCACCAGGAACTGCATGACCGCCCGGACCAGCGGCGCGCGGCTGAGGTCGCGGTGGACCACGAGCCAGATCTCGCGGCTGACCTCGCTGCGCCCGGAATCATAACGCACCAGTTGCGGATCGGGATCGCCGAGAAAATGCGGCAGCGCCGCCAAGCCGATGCCGGCGCGTGCGGCGGCCGCCTGGTTCTCCAGATCGCTGGTCAAGAGGACGATCGCGCGCTGGCCGGCAATCGATTTCAGCCATTGCTGCTGCGGCGCCTCGTCCATGCTGGCGTCATAGGCGATGAAGCTGAGTGCCGATGGCGGCGTTTCGCGCAAATAGCCCGGCGCGCCATAGAGGCTGAAGCCGAACGATCCGATCCGGCGCGCGACTAAAGCTGCGTCCGCCGGACGCGACAGCCTCAAGGCCACGTCAGCCTCGCGGCGGTTCAGCGATGCGGTCCGCTTCTCGCCGATCAGCTTGATCGTGATGCCCGGATGTTGGCGTCGCAGGTCGATCAGCTTTGGCGCGATCATCGCGTTGGCGAGCGAGGGCGGCGCGCTGATCGAGACCTCGCCCACAAGCCCCGGACGCGTCGCCTTGATGGCGCGTTCGACCGCATAGGCTGCATCCTCCATCGGCGCTGCCGCGGTGGCAAGGCGGCGGCCATCCTCGGTCAGCACGTAGAGCCGGGCGCGCCGGTCGACCAGCTTCAGCCGAGTCGCCCGTTCCAGCGCCGCAATGCGGCGGGCCACCGTAACGTGATCGACGCCGAGCGCGCGGGCGGCCGCCGAGAGCGTGCCTTCGCGGGCCAAGGTTATGAAATGGCGCAGATCGGTCCAGTCCAGCATGTGCAAAATCGAACATTAGGGGCGCAAGCTTGGACAGTTTCGCATATCGCCAGCAGCGTTCACAGTAGTCTCGTCAAACACAAACAGATGTGAGGTCGACATGGCCACTGTGGTTCGCGTGAAGGCGCCCGGAGGCGCCGAGAATTTGGAACTCGCTGGGGTCGAGCTGGCCGCGCCCGCGCCTGATGAGATCCGGCTGCGGCAGACCGCTATTGGCGTCAACTTCATCGACATTTATCAGCGCAGCGGGCTTTATCCGCTGCCAGGCAAGATTCCGGGCGTGGAGGCAGTGGGGATCGTGACTGCGGCGGGTGCCGACGTGACCGACGTCGCGGTCGGCGACCGCATCGCCTATGCGGGCGCGCCGGTGGGAGCCTATGCGTCGGAGCGTAATCTGCCGGCTTGGCGCGCGATCAAGCTTCAGCCGGCGCTGTCGGACGAAAGCGTGGCGTCCGTGTTCGTCAAGGGCATCACGGCGTTCATGCTGCTCAACCGCGTCTATCCCGTGCAGGCCGGGAGCAAGGTGCTGGTGCATAGCGCGGCAGGGGGCCTCGGCCAGATCCTGACCCGGTGGGCCAGCCGACGTGGTGCAAGCGTGATCGGTACTGTTGGATCGGATGCCAAGGCGGAGCTGGCCCGCGCCGCCGGCGCGCACCACGTCATTGTCGGTCGCGACGCCGATTTCGCCCAGGCCGTCGCTCGACTGACGGACAGCCGCGGTGTCGACGTGGCGTATGATGGCGTCGGCGGGACCACGCTGGCGAAGACGCTCGACTGTGTGCGGCCGTTCGGTGTCGTTGCCAGCATAGGACAGTCGGCCGGGCCGATCCCGAAGCTCTATGTCGAGGAGATAGGGCCACGGCGCAGCCTGAGCTTGGCGCGGCCGAGCGTGATGGCTTTCATGAATGAGCGGGAGGACTACCAGCGCGCCGCTGCCGCCGTGCTAACTGCACTTGCCAAGCGTGAATTGGTCGGCGTGGGCACGGTCTACGCGTTAGCCGACGCCGCGCAAGCCCATCGTGATCTCGAGAACGGGCGCAGCCGCGGTGCGCTGTACCTCGTTCCCTAAGCTCAGCCGGTGCGCTCTACTGAGCCGCCTGCAGCGCCGGGCGCGGCCTCCTCGGCGCGATCCAGAATGGATCGGGCCGCTCGAACAGGAAATCCGCGTTCAGCCGCAAGGCCAAGCGCCAGATCACCAGTGCCCCGACCACGCCGGCAACGGTGACCAGCAGCGACACCGTGCCGATGTCGGCAATGAGGCCGGTCTTGAGCAGCGCGCTGCGTGTCGCCGCCATCGGCAGGAAGAAGGCGAGATAGATCACGATCGAATGTTCGCCGCAGAAGCGCAAGCCGTTGAGGAGTTGGGCACGCGCCAGCAGGGTGCCGCAAACGATGATGGCACAGGCGCCAGCAAATCCGAGCCCCAGTGAGATCAACGGCCATTCGCTGGCACTGACTGCAACCAGCGTCGCATCGATCGCGGCCCAGCCGATCAATCCCGCGATCGCCAGAGCGGGGCGTGCCCGTGCGCGCTCCGACAGGGCAAACATCTGGTCGGCGAACAGATAGCCGGAATAGATGTAGACGAACCGGGCACAGAACTCGTCGATCACGGTCCAGCCCGTGGCGATCTGCGCCATCTCCAAGCCTGCGGCGATCCCCCAGAGGAACGAGGGGGGCATACGGCGCGTCAGCTTGATGACGACGAAAAAGATCGGCAGCAGGTAGATGAACCATAGCGTGCCGAATGGCTCGATGAAGGATTCCAGATACAAATAGCCGGCGTGAGTCCAGCTGGTCTCGGCGGCAAAGCCAGGGGCCTTGAAGCCGAACTGGATCGTGACCCAGAGGACGTAGAAATAAGCGAAGTGCACGACCTTGCGGTCGAGATAGGTGCGCCAGTCGCGGTCGATGACGAGGGGCAGGAACAGCCCTGAGATCAGGAAGAAATCCGGCATCCGGAATGGTTTTGCAAAGGCGACCACGAGGTGCATGAAGCCGGTATCGCCGGCAGCCAGCTCAACACCCAGCACCGAATGCATCATCACCACCATGACGATGCAGATGCCCTTGGCGTAATCGACCCAGTCGATCCGCGTCCCGGTTCCCGCGGCTGCCGATGTGCCGTTTGCGGTCATGCTGTTCCTCTTTGACGCGGAGCCGGCGCATCTTTGGTTAGAGCTGTTGCAAAGTCCTTATTGTCATCCAAATGTCATGCCGTTTTCTAAATTCCCCTTGGCCCGCAAATGCTCTATGAGGCGGGCGCATTAACCATCGAGGGCGGGTTTTCATGCGAATTGCCATGATCGGCACGGGCTATGTGGGGCTGGTTTCCGGCGCCTGCTTTGCGGATTTCGGCCATCAGGTCACCTGTGTGGACAAGGATGTCGGCAAGATCGCCGCGCTGCAGCGGGGGGAAATCCCGATCTTCGAGCCCGGCCTGGATGCTCTCGTGGCTTCCAATGTGAAGGCCAAGCGGCTCGATTTCACTACTGATCTGAAGGGGCCTGTCGGCGAGGCCGACGCCGTGTTCATCGCGGTCGGCACCCCCTCGCGCCGCGGCGATGGCCATGCCGACCTGTCCTATGTCTATGCCGCCGCACGCGAGATCGCATCCGCGCTGAAGGGATTTACCGTCGTCGTGACCAAGTCGACCGTGCCGGTGGGCACCGGCGACGAGGTCGAGCGCATCATTCGCGAGGCCAATCCGTCGGCCGACGTGGTGGTTGCTTCCAATCCGGAGTTCTTGCGTGAAGGTGCGGCGATCCGCGATTTCAAATGGCCCGATCGCATCGTGGTCGGCACCTCCGATGAGCGCGGCCGCAAGGTGCTGGGCGACATCTACCGCCCGCTGTCGTTGAACCAGGCGCCGATGATGTACACGGCGCGGCGCACCGCGGAGCTGATCAAATACGCGGCCAACGCGTTTCTCGCCACCAAGATCACCTTCATCAACGAGGTCGCGGATCTCGCCGAAAAGGTCGGCGCTGACGTGCAGGAGGTTGCACGCGGCATCGGGCTCGACAACCGCATCGGCTCGAAATTCCTGCATGCCGGTCCTGGCTTCGGCGGCTCCTGCTTCCCGAAGGATACCCGCGCGCTGATCAAGATCGCGCAGGATTACGACACCCAGCTGCGCATCGTCGAGGCCGTGCTCGCCGTCAACGACAACCGCAAGCGCGCCATGGCGCGCAAGGTCGCCGCTGCGCTCGGCGGCAATCTGCGCGGCAAGACGGTCGCCGTCCTCGGGCTGACTTTCAAGCCTGAGACCGACGACATGCGGGAGGCACCGTCGATCCCGCTGGTGACCGGCCTGTTGGACATGGGCGCGAAGGTCCGCGCGCATGATCCGGTCGGCATCGAGCAGGCCAAGAAGGAACTGCCCGAAATCGAATATTGCGATGATCCTTACGTCTGCGCCACGGGTGCGGATGCGATCGTGCTGGTCACGGAATGGGTCCAGTACCGCGCGATGGACCTGGATCAGTTGAAGAAGGTGATGGCGCAGCCGGTCGTGGTCGACCTGCGCAATGTGTATCGCCCCGAGGACATGGCGGCTCACGGTTTCACTTACGAGAGCGTTGGTCGTCCCTCGGTGAGCGGGGCGTGATCCGGACCGATTGTCATACCCCGTGCACGCGGGGTATCCAGAACGCTCGATCTTCGTGATCCGCGAGATCTGAGTTTACTGGATCGCCCGCCTCGCGGGCGATGACGGGTTCCGATATTGTCCCTCCGCTTCGACACGCCTTTGCCCATCGATGCCGTGCTCGACGAGCTGTCGCGCACGCTCGAGCGCAGCAGCTCCGCGGTGCTGGTGGCGCCGCCCGGCGCCGGCAAGACCACCCGGGTGCCGCTGGCGCTGCTCGATGCGCCCTGGGCGAAGAATAAGAAGATCATCGTCCTGGAGCCGCGCCGGATCGCGGCGCGGGCCAGCGCCGAGCGGATGGCCAAGACGCTCGGCGAACGAGCCGGGGATACCGTTGGTTACCGCGTCCGGTTCGGTTCGAAAGTGTCACGCGCGACCCGGATCGAGGTCGTGACCGAAGGCATCTTCTCGCGCCAGATCCTGGATGATCCCGAGCTCAACGGCGTCGCCGCGGTGCTGTTTGACGAATTCCACGAGCGCTCGCTGGATGCCGATCTCGGCCTGGCGCTGGCGCGCGACGCGCAACAGGGGCTGCGCGAGGACCTTCGTATTCTCGTGATGTCGGCGACGCTCGATGGCGCGCGGGTCGCCAAGCTGCTTGGCGACGCGCCGGTGGTCGAAAGCGAAGGTCGCGCTTTTCCGGTCGAGACCCGCTATCTCGGCCGCAAGGTCGATGTCCCGATCGAGCGTCAGATGGCGGAGGCGATCGCAACGAGCCTGCGCGCCGAGTCCGGCTCGGTGCTGGCCTTCCTGCCGGGGGCGGCCGAGATTCGGCGCACGCAGACGCTGCTCGCCGAGCGCGTTCACGATGCCTCCACCGAGATCGTGCCGCTGTTCGGTGCGCTCGATGCCGCCGTGCAGGACCGTGCGATCTCCCCCGCGCCCAAGGGCCAGCGCAAGGTGGTGCTGGCGACCTCGATCGCCGAGACCTCGCTGACGATCGAAGGCGTCCGCATCGTGGTCGATTCGGGGCTGGCGCGCGTGCCGCGTTATGAGCCGGACATCGGTCTGACGCGGCTTGAAACCGTGCGTGCCTCCCGCGCCGCAGTCGACCAGCGTCGTGGCCGCGCCGGCCGCACCGAGCCCGGGGTCTGCTACCGGCTCTGGGACGAACCGCAGACGGCCTCGCTCCCCGCTTACACCCAGCCGGAAATCCTGAGCGCCGACCTCTCCTCGCTGCTGCTCGATTGCGCCCAATGGGGCGTCAGCGATCCCGCAAGCTTGAGCTTCCTCGATCCGCCGCCTCAGCCCGCGCTGAAAGAGGCGCGCGAGCTGCTCCGTGAACTCGGTGCGCTCGATGGCGATGGCCGCATCACCGAGGAGGGCAAGCGGCTGCGGGCATTGGCGCTGCCGCCCAGGCTTGCCCGCATGATCGTGGATTCGGCGCGCTATGGCGCCGCCCAGGACGCTACCGAAACTGCCGCCATCCTCACGGAGCGCGGGCTCGGCGGCGACAGCGTCGATCTCGAGGTGCGCCGCGACCAGTTCCGGCGCGACCGCTCGCAGCGCGCCCAGAGCGCGCGAGAGATGGCGCGGCGCTGGGCCGCGCAGGTGAGTTCTTCTGCACCGGCAGAAGGGGAAGGGGGACTCAGCGTGGGCGTCATGCTCGCCTTTGCCTTCCCCGATCGCGTGGCGCGTAATCGCGGCAACGGCAGCTTCGTGCTCGCCAATGGGCGCGGCGCGGCGGTCGAGCAGACCTCCTCGCTGGCCCGCGCGCCTTACATTGCTGTCGGTGAGCTCACGGGCACCGCGGCCAGCGGCCGCATCCTGCTGGCCGCCCCGCTCGCTGGCGAGGATATCGAGCGGCATTTCGCCGACCAGATCGAGACCAAGGACGAGATTATCTTCGATCGCAATGCAATGGCGCTGCGCGGTCGCCGCAAGCGCAGCCTGCACGCGATTACCCTGTCCGAAGCGCCCCTCGCGCTCGCGCCATCCGATGAGACCGCGCGCATCCTTGCCGCCGGCGTTTGCGACGTGGGCATCGACAAGCTGCCGTGGTCGAAAGCTGCCAAGCAGTGGCGCGACCGCGCGATGTTCCTGCGCAAGGCCGAAGGCGAGACGTGGCCCGATCTTTCGGACGATGGGCTGGTGGCCAAGCGAGAGGAATGGCTCGTGCCGATGCTGGCCGACAAGATCGGCCTCAAGGACATCTCTCCCGGTGATCTCTCCGACGCGATCATGGCGCTGCTGCCGTGGGATCTGCGCGCCCGGCTCGATCGCGAGGCGCCGACGCACTTCGAGGCACCGACCGGGACCATGCTCGCGATCGATTATGAGGCCGAGCAGGGCCCGACCATTGCCGTGCGCTTGCAGGAACTGTTCGGCCTCAACGTTCATCCGTCAATTGCGAAAGGCAAGGTGCCGCTGGTGCTCGAGCTGTTGTCGCCAGCGCAGCGGCCAGTCCAGGTCACGCGCGACCTGCCGGGTTTCTGGCGCGGCAGCTATGCGGCGGTGCGCACCGATCTGCGCGGGCGCTACCCGCGCCATCCCTGGCCCGACGACCCGGCCAATGCGCAGCCGACCCGGCGCGCCAAGCCGCGCGGAACCTAATCAAATCTCGACAACCCGCTACGCTATTAACGCTTCGCTCACCCTTTTCGGCAAAATGGCGGCGGCAGCCTTTCGCCTTCGGTCGCACGCCGGCGTCTTTGATGGTGAGATCGGCTGCGGGGCGAGGCAATCCAAGCATCAGTCGAGCGTTGCGTATGCGTAACATCATGATCTTCGCGGCCGTTCTGGTCGGTCTCGGCACCTTCATGGCGCAACTGGCCGATCGCCTGGCGCCCGCGCCTGCCTCCGCCACAACGGCCAAGCTCGCCGTGGTCGAACCGGTCGCGGCCGGCCAGCGCAGTCTCAGCATTCCCTCTGATACGCGGGGGCATTTCCGGGCCGAGGGCCGCATCGATGGCCAGCGCATCAATTTCATGGTCGATACCGGCGCCTCGATGGTGGCTCTGAACGAGAGTTCGGCGGCGCGCTTCGGCCTGCGTCCGGCCCGCGGCGCGTATAATGCGACCGTCACCACGGCCAATGGCACCGTGAAAGCCGCGCGTACCCGGCTGCCGATGGTGGAGCTCGGCGAGATCACCGTGCGCGATGTCGACGCGCTCGTTCTGCCCGATGAGGCGCTATCGGAAAATCTGCTCGGCCTGTCGTTCCTGTCGCGGCTCAGGCGCTTCGCCTATTCCAATGGCGAGATGGTGCTGGAGCAATAGGGAGCGGATCGCTCACCAGGCCGCATCTCTCCCCAAGATGGTCGCGCCGTGCTATATTGGGCGCATGAACAGCACAGAGGCCATCGAAACCCTACGGCGATCCGAGCGAGCTTTGCGCGCCCGCGGCGTGAAACATGCGGCCTTGTTCGGTTCGGTGGCGCGCGCGCAAGCCACTGATGACAGCGACATCGACATCATGGTCGAGATCGATCCTGATGTATCCTTGACCGTCTTCGACTATGTCGAACTGAAGGAGTATATTGCGGCACTCTTCGATCGCCCGGTTGACGTCGTGAATCGCAGCGCACTCAAGCCTTATGTCCGACCGACGGCGACGGCGGATGCCATCTATGCCTTCTGATAAAGTCGGCGGAACTCTTCAGGACATCCTGCATCACATCGATTTGGCAACCTCGTTGCTCCGAGGCTTCGATCGGACTGCCTTCGAAAGCGACATTCGTACTATTTATGCGGTGACGCGCTGCCTCGAGATCATCTCCGAGGCGTCGCGCCGGTTACCCGATGAGCTGAAGGCGAGGCATCCGGCGATTGCCTGGAAGCAGATGGCTGCGGCAGGCAACGTCTATCGGCACAACTACGAAGACGTCGCAGCCCGATTCGTCTGGGAAACAGTGTGCAAATCTCTTCCGTCCCTGCGACTTGCGGTCCAGATGGAGTTAGATGGTCTGCATTCGCCACCCCAGCACTGAGGTCGCCTCGTGCCAAGAAATTCAGCCCTCGGCCTTTCGATTACCCGCCGATTTCGCTAAGGCTGCTCGGAAGTTGAGTATTTTCTCGAGGTCTCATTCGCATGTTTCCCAAGCCCAAAGCCGTCCTGTTTCCCAATACCTACGCCTTTGAATCCGAGCCGATGGTGAAGCCGACCGGCTTTCGCGAGTACGACGCGCGCTGGCTGTTCAACAAGGAAATCAACCTGATGGGCGTTCAGGCACTGGGCATGGGGCTCGGCGCGCTGATTGCCGAAATGGGTGTGAAACAGGAGATCGTGACCGGCCACGATTTCCGCGGCTATTCCGCCTCGATCAAATACGCGCTGATCTCGGGGCTGATGGCGTCCGGGTGCAAGGTGCACGACATCGGACTTGCGGTGACGCCGATGGCCTATTTCGCGCAGTTCGACCTCGATGTTCCCTGCGTCGCCATGGTGACCGCCTCGCACAACGACAATGGTTGGACCGGCGTCAAGATGGGCGCCAATCGTCCGCTGACCTTCGGGCCCGACGAGATGGGCCGGCTGAAAGAGATCGTGCTGAACGCAGCATTCGGTAACAGGAGCGGGGGCTCCTATCAGTTCCACGAGAATTTCCCGGCGCGCTATATCGCCGATCTCACCAATCGTCCGAAGCTGAAGCGGAAGCTGAAGGTGGTGGCGGCCTGCGGCAACGGCACCGCGGGCGCCTTTGCACCTCAGGTGCTGGAAGCGATCGGCTGCGAGGTCATTCCGCTCGATACCGAGCTCGATTATACATTTCCGAAATACAATCCGAATCCCGAAGACATGGAGATGCTGCACGCGATCCGCGATGCGGTGCTCGCGCACAAGGCCGATGTCGGCCTCGGCTTTGACGGTGACGGTGACCGCTGCGGTGTGGTCGACAATACCGGCGAGGAAATCTTCGCCGACAAGGTCGGCGTGATGCTGGCGCGCGACATGTCGGCGATCCACAAGGATGCGCAGTTCGTGGTCGACGTGAAATCGACCGGTCTCTTCATCACCGATCCGGTGCTGCAGGCGCAGGGCGCCAAGACCGTCTATTGGAAGACCGGCCATTCCTACATGAAGCGCCGCACCAACGAACTTAACGCGCTCGCCGGTTTCGAGAAGTCGGGCCATTTCTTCTTCAACAAGCCGTTCGGCCGCGGCTATGACGATGGCCTGGTCTCGGCGATTGCGATCTGTGAGATGCTCGACCGCGCGCCGGGCAAGTCGATGTCCGATCTGAAGGACGCGCTGCCCAAGACCTGGTCCTCCCCGACGATGTCCCCGCATTGCGCCGACGAGGCCAAGTACGGCGTCGTCGATGCGGTCGTGAAGCATTTCGAAGCGCTGCAGAAGCAGGGCGGCCAGGTGGCAGGACAGCCGATCCGCGATCTCGTCACTGTCAACGGCGTGCGTGTGACGGTGGCGGACGGGAGCTGGGGACTGGTGCGCGCGTCATCGAACAAGCCGGAGCTGGTTGTCGTGGTCGAAAGCCCCGTGTCCGAACGGCGCATGCGCGACATGTTCGAGGCAATGGACTCCGTGCTGCGCACCCATCCCGAAGTGGGTGAGTACAATCAGAAGATCTGACCGTTCTCCCGCAGCCTCTGCTCAGGCCGCCGCGGCCGGCGGCACCGGCAGCGCGGTGACCGACTTGATCTTCTCCATCGCAAAGCGCGAGGTGACGTTCTTCAGCGGCACTGAGGCGATCAGCTTCTTGTAGAAGACATCATAGCTCTGCATGTCGGCGACGACGACGCGCAGCATGTAGTCGACGTCGCCGGCCATCCGGTAGAATTCCATCACCTCCGGCATGGAGCTGACGGCTTCGGCAAATTTCCTCAGCCAGGCGTCGGAATGATCGGGGCTCTCGACCGAGACGAACACGGTGAGACCGAGACCGATCTTGTTCTGGTCGACCAGCGCGACCCGGCGCAGGATCACGCCATCGGCTTCCAGTCGCTGGATGCGTTTCCAACAGGGGGTAGACGAGAGGCCCACCCGGTCTCCAATCTCGGCAACCGACAGCGAGGCATCGTCCTGGAGCACCATCAGGATCTTCCGGTCGATGGCGTCCAGCCGGCGGTTGGATTCCGGGAGTTGCGCGGCAATGTCGGTCATGGGAAGAATTTTGTTCCATATGAGGTCATTGAAACCCTCATATAGAGAAAAACATTCCAAATCAAGGCGGCACGCTGCCGCGGCGGGATCGGCGAAGGCGCGATCCAGAAAAGCGCAGCGCCTTCAGCGCCTTGCAGGTCTTTTTGACACTCGCGCGCCGTCGGAAGGAGAGATCGTGCTGGCGATGGCCTATCCCGCTTTGAGCCATTCGCCGACCAGATGGTGGGCGATGGCGAAAGGATGTGGCCCGGTCAGTCCGTCCGGATGCTGGCGCGTGAGCATCAGCCGAGCCTCCTCGCGGCTGAACCAGCGCGCGTCCTCAAGCTCGGTGCGGTCCACCACAATATCTTCGTTCAGCGCTTTGGCGCGGCAGCCGATCATCAGTGACGACGGATAAGGCCAGGGCTGGGTCATATAATAAGTGACATCGGTGCAGCGGATGCCGGATTCTTCGAACACCTCGCGGCACACCGCGTCCTCGATGGTCTCGGCAGCCTCGACGAAGCCGGCGAGGCAGGAATACATGCCGGACGGAAAGCGCTGCTGGCGACCGAGCAGGCATCTGTCGCCGTGGGCGACCAGCGAGATGACGACCGGATCGGTGCGCGGGAAATGCTCGGTCTTGCAATTCGGGCATTCGCGCTTCCAGCCGCCCTCGCGCATCGCGGTGCGGGTGCCGCAATTGGCGCAGAATCCGTGGCGCTGATGCCAGGACACCATGGACTTCGCCATCGCGATTCCCGCGAGTTGGTCCGGCGGGATACCGCCCTGCATCGCCAAGCCGCGCAGTTCGGTGATCGCAACGTCGTCGCGTCCTGAGAGCGCCTCGGCGGCGCCCTGCGATATGCCCATGCCGAACAGCGCGGCACCATCGCGCAGGCCGAGGAAGATCGTGCCCGGATTGGCCCCGAGCCCCAGCGCCTCGTCGACCGACAGCCGTGCGCGCATGGCTTCGCCATCGCGCTTCAGCAGGATCGAATCGCGATGCACGACATAGGCGCGGGCCGACGGACTGCGCTCCAGCGCGATCAGCCTGTCGTCATGGAAGCGCAGATGCGCGGCACGGTCGATGGTGTTGTGGACGAAAGCGGGCTGTCCGAGCGGAAACAGGTCGAATGGGGACATCGTTCACCCTAGCCAGATCTTGCGGCGGATCGCGCCGATGAAATGCTGCACCTCTTCCGCATCATGCGGCAGCGCCGGCGCGACGCCCCAGACCGGGCGCGGCCAGGCGGCGTCGCTGGTGCGGCGCGCGATGACGTGGATATGGAGCTGCGGCACCATGTTGCCGAGCGCTGCGACGTTGAGCTTGTCGCATTTGGTGATCTCTTTGAGGGCGCGGGAGACGCGCGCGATCTCGGTCATGAGCTGGGCCTGCGCCACCTCGTCGAGATCGATGATTTCGACCGCGCCCTCGCGGCGCGGCACCAGCAGCATCCAGGGATAGTTCGCGTCCTTGATCACCAGCACCCGGGACAGTGGCAGATCGCCGATGTTGATCGTGTCCTTCGCAAGCTGCGGGTGCAGCGACCAGGTAGCGTCGGGCATCGGGGTTCCTGGCAGGGTGATTCGGTGGACTCTTGCGGGCGGAAGGGGTCTTGATGTCACCTAATGCCTTTCGCCGCGCTGGCACAAGCCCACTTGCGAGAGGGCGGCTCCCCGTGAAGCTCACGCTTGCTTTCCGGTCCGTTTGGCCCCAAATAGGGATCGGGAGATTGGCGGTGGACGAGCCACTCGCCAACCGGGTCAGGTCCGGAAGGAAGCAGCCCTAACGAGGTCCGGATCGGGTCGCTCGTCAGTCTCCTACCTGTTTTCTCGAGCGAATCGCGCATCACTAGCGGAGACCCCGCACCGGCGGGCGCTCGCTCCCATTCGGCCGCTGTGTCGGCTGGAAGACGTGCAATTGCGGATCGATCGATGACCGAGGCCGGCGCTTCTCCATCCACGCCCGACAGCGCCGCGCAGGCCGGCCTCGACAGCATAACATCCGCCGCCAAGCCCTATCGGGTGCTGGCGCGCAAATACCGCCCCTCCAGTTTCGAAGATTTGATCGGCCAGGAAGCCGTCGTGCGCACCGTCTCGAACGCCTTCGAGACGGGCCGCATCCCGCAAGCCTGGATCCTGACCGGCGTCCGCGGGGTCGGCAAGACCACCACCGCCCGTATCCTGGCTCGCGCGTTGAACTATGAGTTGCCGGATGGATCGGTGAAGGGGCCGACCATTCACATGCCGGTGCTCGGCACGCATTGCCAGGCGATCATGGAAAGCCGGCACATGGACGTGCTGGAAATGGACGCGGCCTCGCATACCGGTGTCGATGATGTCCGGCAGATCAATGACAGCGTGCGCTATGCGCCCGCCAGCGCGCGCTACAAGGTCTACATCATCGATGAAGTCCACATGCTGTCGACGGCGGCGTTCAACGCCTTCCTGAAGACGCTGGAGGAGCCGCCGGAGCACGCCAAATTCGTGTTCGCCACCACCGAGATCCGCAAGGTCCCGGTCACCGTGCTTTCCCGCTGCCAGCGCTTCGACCTGCGCCGGGTCGAGGCTGACGTGCTGATGAAGCACCTCGCCAATGTCGCGGCCAAGGAGGGCGTGGGCATCGAGCCGGAAGCGCTCGGCATCATCGCCCGCGCGGCCGAAGGCTCGGTGCGCGATTCGCTGTCGCTGCTCGATCAGGCGATCGCCCATGCGGCCGGCGAAGTGCGCGCCGACGAGGTCCGGCAGATGCTGGGGCTCGCCGACCGCACCCGCGTCATCGACCTGTTTCAGCATCTGGCGAGCGGGGATATCGCCGCGGCGTTCCAGGAATTCCGCGACCAGTATGACGTTGGCGCCGATCCGGTGGTGGTGCTGTCCGATCTTGCCGAATTCGTGAACTTCGTCACCCGCGTCAAGTTCGTGCCGGCCACGGCCGACAATGTCGCTTTCAGCGAGACCGAGCGGCTGCGGGGGCGCGATTTCGCCACCAAGCTGTCGATCCGTGTGTTGTCGCGGATGTGGCAGATGCTCTTGAAGGGTATCGCCGAAACCCAGACTGCGACCAGGCCCGCAGCGGCGGCCGAAATGGTGCTGGTGCGGATCGCCTACGCCGCCGATCTGCCGACGCCCGATGAAGCGATCCGGATGATCGAGCAGAATGGCGGCGCCGCACCTGGGGTCTCTTCGGCTGCGGTCCAGCGCAGCGCCCCGGCGCCGACCATGACGACGGCCGGCCTGTCCTCCTCGTCGATGCCGGCGGGCATGGCGCCGCAGCGCGCCCAAGCTCCGAGCCAAGGCTTGAGCCAAGGCCCGACCCTCGCGGCCGTCGGCAGCCCGATGCGGCCGCAGATGGCGAGCCCGCCGCCAGCATCGCAGGACGCAGCCCCCGCGCTTCGGCTTCGTAGTTTCCAGGAACTCGTCGCGCTCGCCGGCAAGAGCCGCGATGTGATGACCAAGAGCGCGCTGGAGGCCGATGTCCGGCTGGTCCGCTTCGAGGACGGGCGTCTGGAGATTGCGCTGGAACGCAGCGCCCCGCGCGCGCTTGTCACCGATCTCGGGCGCAAGCTGGAGGATTGGACCGGCCGGCGCTGGACGGTCGTCGTCTCCAACGAGCCGGGACAGCCGACCTTGCGCGAGCAGAACCTGCGCGCGAAAAGCGAGCGGGAGCGCGCGGCGGAAGCCGATCCGCGGGTTCAGGAGGTGCTGGCCCGCTTCCCTGGCGCCAAGGTGGTCGAGGTGCGCAAGCTTGCCGCCGAGCCGCCGGAATCGGAAGTTAGCAGCGCTGTCGAGCCGGTCGACGAGTCCGACAGCGACGACGATCTGGAATCGTTTTGAGAGGACGTAAGCCATGGCCGACTTTCTCGGCATGATGAAGCAGGCGGCGCAGCTGCAGTCGAAGATGCAGGAAATGCAGCAGGAACTCGGCAATCTCGAAGTCGAGGGTACCTCCGGCGGTGGCTTGGTCGCGGTCCGCATGACCGCGAAGATGGATGTGAAGGGCATCAAGATCGATCCGTCGCTGATGAAGCCCGAAGAGACCGAGATCCTCGAGGATCTCGTGGTGACCGCGTGCAATGACGCGCGCCGCAAGGCGGAAGCCGCGATGCAGGAGAAGATGCAGGCCATCACCGGCAAGCTCGGCCTGCCTCCTGGATTCGGCTTCGGCTAGTTTGCACGTCATGAAGTCCTTGAACTGATGGCCGTCGCCGGTCCCGAGATCGAACGCCTGATCCAGCTGCTCGCGCGCCTGCCCGGGCTTGGGCCGCGCTCGGCGCGCCGCGCCGCGCTGCACCTGATCAAGAAGCGCGAAGCGCTGATGACGCCGCTCACCTCGGCGCTGCAGGTCGCCATCGAGCGTATCCAGGTCTGCAAGACCTGCGGCAACATCGACACGCAAAACCCTTGCACGGTCTGCACCGATCCGCGCCGCGACGGGGCGATGATCGTCGTGGTCGCTGACGTCGCCGATCTCTGGGCGCTGGAGCGCGCGAAAGCCAGCAACGGCCGCTATCACGTGCTCGGCGGCACGCTGTCGCCGCTCGACGGCGTCGGTCCGCAGGATCTGACCATCGATGCGCTGGTGCAGCGCGCGCACGCGCCGGAGGTCCAGGAGATCATCCTGGCGCTGAATGCGACGGTCGACGGCCAGACCACCGCGCATTACATCACCGACCTCCTGCAGGAGGCGAACGTCAAGGTCACGCGGCTGGCGCATGGCGTGCCGGTCGGCGGCGAGCTTGACTATCTCGACGAAGGCACGTTGTCGGCGGCGATGCGGCAGCGAACTCTGTTCTAAGCACACATACGGAAGTTCATGATGACGAAACCCGGATTCGGCAAACGCTTGGCTTTGGGCGCGATTCTGGCGACGACGGTAGCCTCGCTTGCTGTGGCGCAGCAGAGCGATGAGCCGCTCAAGGCTGGCAAGCCGATCAATGCCGGCGACGTGCTGTCGGGCGAATTGAACATGCTGAAGGTCCGCGGAGCCAAGCCTGGCGAGCCGGCCATGGCCTATCAGATCGCCAGCGAACCGCGCCGGTTGCCGCCACCGAACGGGCTCTGCAATCTCGAGACCGGACCCGAGACGTTCCAACTCATGATCGAGAACAAGGCGCAGGCCGCGCAGCTGAAGGGCCTGCTCGGCAAGCAGATCGCGGTGAAGGTCGATCAAGTCTCCTGCGCGCAGGACGCCGGTCAGCTGAGCGAGGCGGTCGTGACGAAATGGAGCTTGGTGAAACGTTGATTCCTGGCTAGGTTGTGTCACGATGACGACGCGCCATATTCGCGCGTCATTGGGGAGGCGGCGGGAGTGAAAGTGCTATACGCGCTTGCGCTTGCGATAGCGCTGGGATCGGGAGCGGCGGCTGCATCCAACAACGAGGTTCAGGCTGACCTCGGTTATCCCACGGTTGCCTCGGCCTTGGAGTCACTACGCGCCAAGCCGGGGACCAGGAGTTCAATGCAATCTGGCTGGACCGTCATCGAGGACAAAGCGGCCCTCAGCGTCTGGTCATTTGCGCCGTCGGGTCATCCAGCCTATCCCACCGCAATTCGGCGCCATGTGGTCCAGGATGGCGATCATCTCTTCATCAAAATGGACGTTCTTTGCGAGGCCGCAAAGCCAGCCTGCGATACGGTTGTCGCGGAGTTCGAGCGGCTCAATGGAATCGTGCGCGATGACCTCAAGCGTTAGCTGAGATCTGCGTCTGCAGTGCGTCGAAATGTCCGCGCCGCTGCAGCCAGCCGAGCAGGATCAGGCTTGGGATCGCCACCAGCACGCAGATGGCGAAGAACAGCGGCCAGCCGGTCGCCTTCGCCACGTAGCCCGCGCCTGACGAGAGATAAGTCCGTCCCACCGCTGCGAGCGCCGTGAGCAAGGCATATTGAGTCGCAGTGTGCAGCGGGTTCTGGCACAGCGCGGAAAGATAGGCGACGAAGATCACGGTGCCGACGGCGCTGGTGAAATTCTCCGCTGAGATGGCGAGCGCCAGCGCCCATTGGTTGACGCCGGTGATCGCGAGCCAGGAGAAGGAGAGATTGGCCAGCGCCTGCACCGCACCGCCGATCCACAGGCTGGTCGCGAGCGAATAACGCCGCGCCACGAAGCCCCCGGCAAAGCCGCCCGCGAGCGTGGCGGCAAGCCCAACGCCTTTGACGATCGCGGCATAATCGACCTTGCTGAAGCCGAGATCGATCACGAACGGCGCCGTCATCGTGCCCGAAAACGCATCGGTGAACTTGAACAGCACCACGAAGGCCAGCGCGGCCAGCGCATCCTTGCGGCTGAGGAATTCGGAGAAGGCGCCGATCGCGGCATGGATCACGCGCGTCATTGCCGTGTCCGCGGCCGTCGCTGCCTCAGCCGTCTTGGATTGCGCCGGCTCGGTCGCGAGGAGAGCTGTGACAGTGCCGATCAGCACCAGCGCGGCCATGACGACGTAGCCCCACATCCACGATGAAGCTCGCGGCAGCCCGCGGCTTTCGAACGCCGAGACGACGACAAGTGTGCCGGCCGTCGAAATCAGCATGCCGATGCGGTAGGCGGCGACATAAGCGGCCATGCCGGCGGCCTGCTCGCTTTCGGGCAGACTTTCGACGCGGAACGCGTCGACCACGATGTCCTGGGTCGATGAGGTTGCTGCGACCAGGAGCGCGGCCAGTGCCACCATGAACGGCGCCCGCGCAGGATCAGTCAGCGCGAGCAGGATGATCGCGGCAATCAGCAGCAATTGCGCGAAGACCAGCCAGCCGCGGCGGCGGCCGAAGGCGGCCGTGAACAGCGGCACGTGCAGCGCATCGACCAAAGGCGCCCACAGGAATTTCAGCGTGTAGGGCGTGCCGACCAGGGCGAACAGGCCGATCGTTCCGAGATCGACGCCGAGCTCGCGCATCCAGATCTGCAATGTCGAGCCGGACAGCGCCAGCGGCAGGCCGGAGGAGAAGCCCAGGAACAGCACCACCAGCACGCGGGGCTGCAGGTAGACGGCGATGCTCTCGCGCCAGGTGGGGGCGGGGGCATCGGCCTCGTGCGAGCCGTTATCGGCGCTGATGTCGGATGCGGCGTCGGGTGCGGTCATGGAAGGCGTGTAGCAGATTTAGTCGCCTCCACCAAAACACTCGTCGTCGCCCGGCTTGACCGGGCGCCCCCGTATTCCAGAGGCAGTAATTATAGAGCTCCGGCAATTTGCGGATAGAGGTCAATCCAGTTCGGGTTTTCTCTTTCGATCAGAGAAGTTTCCAATCGTGTGGCCACTTCTTCAGTCGTTTTTCGCGCCGGATCGCTGGTTCAACCTGATCGAAGACTTCGAAATAAACGAGGCGAGCAACGTCGTATCGCTTAGTGAAGCCGTCGGCCACTTTCATCCCATGTTCCGCAACCCGCCGCATCAGATCGTTGGTGACACCAATATACAGTGTGCCGCCGATACGGTTTGCGAGAATGTAAACGTAGAAGCTGCGTGCGCCCATCTACGGTCTCTGGGATACTGGATCGCCCGGTCAAGCCGGGCGATGACGACTTTTGCTGAGTAGGCTTCGTCCCCCAAATGCAGCAAGCCAACTCACTCTCCCGCCTGCATCCGGCCTGAGAGAGGGAACAAGTCCGGCGCCGCGGCCGGGGTGATCCGCGGGGAATCGACTGATGCGTCGGGCTTGCTGAAATCGAGCTCCTCGATGCGGCCGGCGCGCTTCTCGATCTTGTCGGCGGAGATCAGGATCTGCCTGACATCCTCGTTCACGTCACCGAAATGCTTCTGCAGCTTGAGCACGCGCTCGCGCAGACGACCGAGATCGTCGCCGAGGTGCATGACCTCGTTGCGGATCTGGTCGGCGGCGTCGCGGATGCGCGCGTCCTTCATGATCTGCTGCATTACCTGGATCGCGAGCATCAGCAGCGACGGCGATACCAGCACGATTCGGGCGCGATAGGCCTTCTGGATCACGTCGTCGAAGCCGTCATGGATCTCCGCATAGACCGATTCCGAGGGGACGAACATCAGCGCGGTGTCCTGGGTCTCGCCGGTGATCAGGTATTTCTCGGCGATGTCGTTGACGTGCTTGAGCACGTCGGCACGCAGCCGCTGGCAGGCGAATCGCTTCTCCTCGTCGCTGCGCGCATCATGCAGTGCGGTGACGGCTTCCAGCGGAAATTTCGCATCGATGCACAGCGGACGCTGATCGGGCAGGAATACGACGCAGTCCGGCCGTTTCCCGCTGGTCAGCGTGTATTGGAATGCGTAGCTGCCTTTCGGCAGTCCATCCTGGACGATCGCCTCCATTCGCGCCTGGCCGAAGGCGCCGCGCGCCTGCTTGTTGGCGAGCACGTCGCGCAAGGTCGTGACCTGTGTTGTCAGCTCGGTCAGGTCCTTGTGCGCGTTGTCGATGATGCCGAGCCGCTCGTGCAGCACGCGCAAGGAATCCATCGTGTGGCGCGTCGTCTGCTCCATCGACTGGCCGACGCGATGCGTCACCGAATCCAGCCGCTCGTTGACGGCGCGCGCGAGCTCCGCCTGGCGGCCGGCGAGCACCTGCGTCATCGCATCGACGCGGCCGGAGGCCTCGTTCTGAACCCGCAGCATTTCGGACAGGCGCAGCTCCAGCTCGTCGGCGCGCATGGCCTGCATCATTGCAAGCGCTGCGCCGCGCCGCCCGGACCGGGCCACCGCCACCGTGATGGCAACAAGGAGCAACAGCACTAGCGCGCCGAAGCCGAGCAGTGCGTCAGAGGCCCGGACCGGCAGATCGCCGATCGCGAAGACGACAGGGTTCACGGAGGTCATCGGACCCCTATACCAGATTCCTGAGTAAATAGGAACAAAATAAGAACATTTATGGTTAACCGCGGGTTAAAACTCTTGGTTAACGAGGTTCTAAAAAACACGGTTCGCGATGACTTAAGCGTCGGCGGTTCAGATTGACCGCGTGCCGTCCGGCGCTTAAATCGCCCGCCATGGCCTTACGAGAAATCATCATCCTGCCCGACAAGCAGTTGCGGCTGGTGTCCAAACCTGTCGAAAAGCTGACGCCGGAGATCCGGCAGCTGGTCGACGACATGTTCCAGACCATGTACGACGCGCCCGGGATCGGGCTCGCCGCGATCCAGGTCGCGCAACCCTTGCGCCTCATCACCATGGATCTGTCCAAGCGGGACGAGAATGGCGAGGGCAATCCGGAGCCGCGCGTCTTCATCAACCCGGAGATATTGTCCAGGTCGGACGAAATGTCCGTCTATCAGGAGGGCTGTCTGTCGATCCCCGAATATTACGAGGAGGTCGAGCGGCCCGCGAAGGTGCGGGTCCGTTTCACCGATCTGGACGGCAAGGTGCATGAGGAGGACGCCGAGGGCCTCTATGCCACCTGCATCCAGCATGAGATCGACCACCTCAACGGGGTGCTCTTCATCGACTATTTGTCGAAACTGAAGCGCGACCGCGTCATGAAGAAGTTCGCCAAAGCCGCCAAGCGCGCGGCGGAATGATCGACGTCTCTCTCCGTCATGGCCGGGCAAAAGCGCGAAGCGCGTCTTAGCACGACAAGCCAAGCGACCCCGGCCATCCACGCTGCGGCCTTGAACGACCAAAGACGTGGATGCCCGCGACAAGTGCGGGCGTGACGAGCGCAGGGAGGCTGACCTCGCAAGACGAGATTGCGCCAATGCCCCTTCGCCTGATCTTCATGGGTACGCCGGATTTCGCCGTGCCGACCTTGCGCGAGCTCGCCGCCGACGGCCACGAGATCGCGGCCGTCTATACCCGCGCACCGAAGCCCGGCGGCCGCCGCGGGCTTGCGCTGCAGCCGACACCGGTGGAGCAGGAGGCGCGGCGGCTCGGGATTCCCGTGTTCACGCCGAAGACGCTGAAGACCGAGGCGGCGCTCGCTGAGTTTCGCGCCCACAATGCCGACGCGGCCGTGGTCGTGGCCTATGGCATGATCCTCCCCCAGGCCATCCTCGATGCGCCACGGCTCGGCTGCTACAATCTGCATGCCTCGCTGCTGCCGCGCTGGCGTGGCGCCGCGCCGATCAATCGCGCCATCATGGCAGGCGACGCCGAGAGCGGCGTCATGGTAATGAAGATGGATGCCGGCCTCGACACCGGCGATATCGCGATGGGTGAACGCATTGCGATATCGGATGCGATGACCGCGTCCGATCTGCACGATCAGCTCGCCGCGATCGGCGCCGGTCTGATGGTGCGTGCGATGGCAGCGCTGGCGCATGGCGACCTCACATTGACGAAGCAGCCGGCGGACGGCGTCACTTACGCGGCCAAGATCGACAAGGCGGAAGCGCGGATCGACTGGAACAAGCCGGCGCACGCGGTGCTGCGCCACATCCATGGGCTGTCGCCATTTCCGGGCGCCTGGAGCGAGGTCGAGGTGGACGGCGAAGCGGTTCGCGTCAAGATTCTCCGCTGCGAGCTTGCCTCCGGTTCCGGCGCGGTTCATGCCGATCCTGGCGCGGTGCTCGACGATCACCTGACGATCGCCTGCGGTGAGGGCGCGATCCGCATCATCGAGCTGCAGCGCGCCGGCAAGGCGCCGATGCAGGCTGCGGATTTCCTGCGCGGCACGCCATTGAAGCGCGGTGCCCGCTTTTCCTGAGGCTGTCATACCCCGCGGAAGCGGGGTATCCAGTACGCCGAGACGTCCATTGTCGAACCGAGTGCCGGTGGATACTGGATCGCCCGCCTGCGCGGGCGACGACGGCAACAACAGAACCATATGCCCCGCTACAAGCTCACCATCGAATATGACGGCGCACCGTTCTGCGGCTGGCAGCTGCAGGCGAGCCTGCCCTCCGTGCAGGGCGCGCTGGAGGCGGCGGCGCAGGCGACCTGCGGCGTCGCCACCCGCGTCCACGGCTCGGGACGGACGGATGCCGGCGTTCATGCGACGGGACAGGTCGCGCATTGCGACATCGAAAAGGACTTCCGTCCGGATCGCCTGCGCGATGCGCTGAATGCCCATCTGCGTCCCAACCCGATCGCGGTGCTCTCTGCGGAGATCGTGCCCGACACCTTCGAAGCGCGCTTCTCGGCGCGCAAGCGTCACTACCGCTATCGCATCATGAACCGGCGCGCCAACCTGGCACTTGATGCGGGGCGGGTCTGGCGCGTGCCGCAGCGGCTCGATTCGGACGCGATGCATGAAGCTGCGCAGCGGCTGATCGGCAAGCACGATTTCACCACCTTCCGCGACACCGAGTGCCAGGCCAAGTCGCCCGAGAAGACGCTGGATCAGCTCGACGTCATCAGAGACGGCGATGCCGTGACGGTGCTCACCTCCGCGCGCTCGTTCCTGCACAGCCAGGTGCGCTCGATGGTGGGCTCACTGGTATGGGTCGGGCAGGGGCGGTGGAGTGCGGATGATCTCTCCGCCGCGCTCGCCGCGCGCAGCCGCGCCGCCTGCGGCGTTGTCGCCCCGCCCGAGGGCTTGTATCTGGTGAAGGTGGAGTATTGAGGTAATCCTCACCGGCGGCGCCGAACAGATCGCGCGCGTCGGCTGCAAATGCTTTTCCTTATTGGCTTGCGGTTCTGCATTGCAGGGCCGAGTTTCTTAACTTCAAATTGAAGTCCTCGCAGCTATCCGGGGAGCCTTGGCTCCTCTTCGGCGAGGTCGATCGTGCGCATTCGTCAAGTCTTCCTGCTCTCGCTCCTACTCGGTGCGGTCATCGGTCTGCTCGCAACCATGTGGTTCGCCTGGCAGCAGTTGACGGCGCTCCAGGCTGCCAAGGCAGCAGGCGGTGATGCGCAACTGCTGTCTGCCATGTTGCGGCTGCCGGAGAAGCTGAATCTCGAGCGCGCCATGGTCAATCCACGCCTGGCATCGCCCAACCCTGCGACCGCGGACGAGCTTGCAACGCTGCAGAAGGTCATTCAGGGGTCGGATGATGCGTTCGCCAAGGCCCGCAGTCTCGCGTGGCTGAGCGAAGACACTGCTGCGCTGGATTCGATTCAGCAGAAGCTTCGCGCGGTCCGTGGGGCCGCGCTCGAGGCCGTCGCGCAGCCGAAGGCGGCGCGGTCCGAATCGTTCGTCCGCGATTACGTGCCGCGGATGTTCACGATTCAGGAGACGACGGGCAGCCATGTCGATGTGATCGTTCGCCGGATCAATTCGGCGAACGCGGCGGTCGGCCAGGCGGCCCGTCTCGCCGTGCTCGGCTGGGATTTGCGTGACTGGGCCGGCCGCGCCACCACGACACTCGTCCGGGCCATCGCGACGAAGCAGGCGATGACGGGTGAACCGGCCGAGGCGCTTGCCATGTTCAAGGGGCGCATCGAGCGGATTTGGTCGTCGGCCAAGCTGGCTGCTGCCGAGATTGATCAGAAGCCGATCTTCGTCGCGCTGACCGAGGTCGAGAACGGCTATTGGGCACGCGGTGGCGAGTTCTACACCTCGCAGGTTGCGCCCAATCGCGGCAAGGTGCTCGACCTCGATCCCGATCAGTTCCTGCGTTCGGTGTTCCCGATCCTCGACACGATCCTGCCGCTGCGCGATGCGGCGATCGCGGAGGCTTTGCGCCAGAGCGAAGTGGCGATCGCCGACTCCCAGACCCGTTTCGTCCTGGCGCTGGCCCTAATGCTGATCAATATCGGGGCGGCCGCACTCGGAACGATCTGGTTCAATGCCCGCGTCATCAAGCCGCTCTCCAATCTGACCGAGCTGATCCGCCGCATCGCAGGCGGCGAGCGCGACGTGCAGATCGCCTATCGCGACCGGACCGACGAAGTCGGCACGCTCGCCAACGCCATCGGCGTGCTGCAGGACAAGTCCGCAGAGGCGGACCGGCTGGCGCTGCAGGGCGCCGACGCCGAAGCGCGGCGCGATGCGCGCCGGCAGAAGATCGAGGCGCTCACCCGTCGCTTCGGCGAGGTCATCGACACGCTCTGCGGCCGCTTGAGCGACGCCGCGAGCGGCTTGAAGCAGTCGGCAGAGGCGCTCGATGGCTCCGCCGGCGCCACTGCGTCCCGCGCGACCGCCGTCGCCGATGCAGCGGCGCAAGCGACATCCGGCGTGACCACGGTGGCCGCGGCCTCCGAGGAGCTGGATCATTCGATGAAGGAGATCACCCGGCAGATCTCGGAAGCGGCCTCGGAGTCCTCGAACGCAACCAGCCAGGCGCTCGACACCACCGACAAGGTCCGCACCCTGGCGGGCAGTGCCACCCGCATCGGCGACGTCGTCCAATTGATCCGCGCCATTGCGTCGCAGACCAATCTGCTCGCCCTCAACGCCACGATCGAATCGGCGCGCGCCGGCGAGGCCGGCAAGGGTTTTGCGGTGGTCGCGTCCGAGGTGAAGAGTCTCGCCGCTCAGACCAGCAAAGCGACCGAGGAGATCGAAAGCCAGATCGTGGCGATTCAGAACGAGACGGGCAGCACGGTCGCCGCGATCGAGAAGATCGCCGCCGTGGTCAACAGCATCAGCGGCGTGACCGGATCCGTTGCGACCGCCGTGGCCGAGCAGAGCGCGACCACGCGGGAAATCGCGCGCAGTGTGCAGCAGACCGCAAGCGGCACGCGCGAGGTGTCGTCGTCGATCGCATTGGTCAGCGCGGCCGCGGCCGAAACCCGCGGCTCGGCGCGCTCCCTGCTGGATTCGGCTGCGAGCCTCGCCGGCCAGGCCACCGACCTGCGCCGCGAGGTCGATCAGTTCCTCGCCGAAGTGAAGGTCGCCTGATCCGACAGGTCGCTGGCGTAGTCCGCACCGATCACGCGAAATACTGATCGAGGATGCCGCGATAGATCTTCGTCAGCGTCTCCATGTCGGCCACCGCCGCGCGCTCGTCGATCTGATGCATGGTCTGGCCGACCAGGCCAAACTCGATGACCGGGCAGTAGCTCGAGATGAAGCGGGCATCGGAGGTGCCGCCTGATGTCGACAGCTCCGGCTTGCGCCCCGTCGCCTCTTCGATTGCCGCAACGGCAAGTTCGGTGAACGAACCGGGCTTGGTCAGGAATACGTTGGCGTTGGACGGCAGCCATTCGATATGGGCGCGGATGCGGTTGCCGCAGGCCGTCCTCAGCCGCTCCTCGACCAGTGCTCGCAGCGATTCCTGCGTATGGCAGTCATTGTAGCGGATGTTGAATTTCGCCCGTGCCGTCCCCGGGATCACGTTGCTCGCGGAATTGCCGACATCGACCGAGGTGAATTCGAGGTTGGACGGCTGGAATTGCGCGCTGCCCTGATCGAGCGGCTCGTCGGAGAGCGCGACGATCAGCCGCGAAATGTCCGGCACCGGGTTGGCGGCGCGGTGCGGATAGGCGACGTGGCCCTGCTTGCCTTCGACGATCAGCGTGCCGGATTGCGAGCCGCGGCGGCCGATCTTGATGCAGTCGCCCATCACCTCCTGGTTGGAAGGCTCGCCGAGCACGCAATGATCGAATATCTCGCCGCGCTCCGCCGCCCATTTCAGCAGCTTCACGGTGCCGTTGACCGAGACGTCTTCCTCATCGCCGGTGATCAGGAACGAGATCGAGCCGTTGCCGTCTTCACGCGGCTTTCCATCATGCTCGCGCAAGTAATCCAGCACCGCGGCGACGCTGCAGGCGATGCCACCCTTCATGTCGACCGCACCGCGGCCGTAGAGATAGCCATCCTTCACCTCGCCCGAAAACGCACCCAGGCTCCAGGCGCTCTCGTCTCCGGGCGGCACCACGTCGGTGTGGCCGGCGAAGGTAAGGTGAGGCCCCTCACTGCCGATCCGCGCATAGAGATTGTCGATATCAGCGGTGCCGGGTTCGGAGAAGGTGACGCGCTGCACCTCGAAGCCGGCGTCCTTCAAGAGCGCTGCAAGCACGCCGAGCGCGCCGGCATCGGCCGGGGTGACGGATGGGCAGCGGATCAGGTCACGGGCAATGGCGAGGGCATCGGTCATGCCCTCGCTTAACACGCTCTCTCCGGCTGCCGCTAGTAGGGCCTCGGCGGGCCGGAACGTTCGCCTCAATCCCGCAGCAGCTCGTTGATCGAGGTTTTCGACCGGGTGCGCTCGTCGACGCGCTTGACGATCACGGCGCAGGCGGTCGAGGGCCCGATCTCGCCATTCTTCATCGGTTTGCCCGGCAGCGCCCCCGGCACCACGACTGCATACTCCGGCACCTCGCCGACGAACACCTCACCGGTCTCGCGATCGACGATCTTGGTCGAGGCGCCCAGGAACACGCCCATCGAGAGCACGGCGCCCTTGCGCACGATCACGCCCTCGGCCACTTCCGAGCGGGCCCCGATGAAGCAGTCGTCCTCGATGATCACGGGGCCGGCCTGCAGCGGCTCCAGCACGCCACCGATCCCGGCGCCCCCGGAGATGTGCACGCGCTTGCCGATCTGGGCACAGGAGCCGACCGTGGCCCAGGTGTCCACCATCGTCGCTTCATCGACATGGGCGCCGAGATTGACGAAGGACGGCATCAGCACGACGCCCTTGGCGATGAAGGCGGAGCGACGCACGATTGCGCCGGGCACGGCGCGGAAGCCGGCGTCGCGAAAGCGGTTCTCGCCCCAGCCCTCGAATTTGGAGGGCACCTTGTCCCACCAGGTGGCCTGGCCGGGGCCGCCCGGAATCACGCGCATGTCGTTGAGGCGGAAGGACAACAGCACCGCCTTCTTCAGCCATTGATTGACGGTCCATTTGCCGTCGGTGCCCCGCGCGGCGACCCGCGCCTCGCCCTTGTCCAGCAATTCGAGCGCGCTTTCCACGGCGTCGCGCACCTCGCCCTTGGTCGCGGTCGAGATGCCGTCACGCGCCTCGAAGGCGTTGTTGATGGTGGATTCCAGGGCGGAGAGGGACATCGATCGATCCTTGGATTGGCGGGCGGCGCGCGGTGCATTCAGCAAAACGAGCTAGCTTTTTCTGAATTTGGGGAAGGAGAGTCAAGGATGCTCGTCGGCTCAATCGCGGACGAGGTCCTGGTCCGGTGAGAATGGCGGGACGTTGTTTGGTCCGTCATTTCGGGGCGATGCGAAGCATCGAACCCCGAATCTCGAGAATTCCCGATGCGCAATTACGCATCTGGGGTCTGGTCCTTCGGACCATCCGGGAATGGCGAACTCACGACGAGCGGCGTTACCGCGCCAGCCCTCGCAAGAACCCGGTCAGATCGTCGGTGACATAGTCGACATGAGGATCGTCCCGACCTTCGAGCTCCCAGTCCTCGCGCACCACCTCCTTGGTGCCGTCGGGCACCACCAGCACCGTGGTCATGCCGAGGGCGTGCGGCACCTCCAAATTGCGCGCGAGGTCCTCGAACATCGCAGCCCGCGTCGGGTCGACTTCGTGGAGCTTGAGGAAGCGGTCATAGGTCTGGCGCGCCGGCTTCGGCGTCAGCTCGGCCGCGATGATGTCGAACACGCCGTGGAAGTGTGAGGCGATGCCGAGCCGATCGAGCACCGCATCGACATGATCGACCGAGCCGTTGGTCAGGATCAGCTTGCGCCCGGGCAGGCGTTCGATTGCGGCCCCCATCGCGGGATTCGGTTCAAGCGGCGAATGGTCGATCTTGTGCACATAGGCCAGGAAGTCGTCGGCATGCACGCCGTGCTCGGTCATCATGCCGCGCATCGTGGTCCCGTAGCGGCGGTAGTAGTCCTTCTGGATGCGACGTGCTTCCTCGGCCGAGACGTTCAGCCAATTGGCGACGAACTCGCCGATGCGCGCGTCGACCTGCTGCCACAGATTGACGTGGTGCGGATACAGGGTGTTGTCGAGATCGAACACCCAGGTCTCGACGTGGTCGAAGGTGCGGGAGGATTTCGTCATATCTCTTTCAGCCTGTGATCCGCGGAAGGCTGCCGCAAATTCCACCGTCATCCCCGCGAAAGCGGCGATCCATACCGCGGAATTTATCTGTAACGCACCGCCGATCGTTGTCGTTCTTCGTACCAACGCCGCCGGTGGTTATGGGTCCCCGCTTCCGAGGGGACGACAGCATCGTGTGTGGCGGCACTGCACGCACGCTCATCACGGCAGCGCAAACCGTAACGTCTTGCCGCTGCGGGCGACGTCGACCGCGGTGAAGCCGGTCGCCGCAAAGCCGCGGCTCGGGCAGTCGCCCTGTTCCGAGGTCTCGAACTTGCTCTCGCGGGTGCAGAGTTGCGTCAGCCCGCCCCAGCGCAGCGGCTTGTCCTTGACCTTGATGCTGCGGTTGTCGGCATCGACGGCTTCGGCATAGCTGTACACCTTCTTCGGCTGGCCCGTGATGTCCGGATGCAGGCATTTGCCGGGATCGATGCGATACCAGCCGCGGCTGATCACGGTCCTGCCGTCGTCGGTCGCCACCGCCGCCATCACCTTGTGCGGCGTGTCGTTGCACCAGGTCAGCCCCGTCGGCGAGGGCGCCTGCACCGCATCGACCATGGTGGAAAAGAAATTCGGCTGCGAGACCACATCGGAAGCGAGGCCGCGGCTTTTCAGGAAGGCAGCAAGGGCGGCCTGTGTCTTGGGTCCGTCGACGCCGTCGATCGGCGAAGCGTCGTAGCCGGCAATGCCGAGCAGCCGCTGGATGGCCGCGAGGCGCGCCTGTTCGTCGTCATATTCGGCACTCTCGGCGAGATAGGCGACCAGGTTGCCGTCCTCGGTCTTGGTCGGCGTGATCTGGGTGAAGGGTGCCGGGGTCTGTCCGCTCCGGCACTGCCGTGCGGCGGCGATCACGAAATTGTCCTGCGCCACGCACAGCGTGTCGTTGCCGTTCTCCGCGATCGGCGAGGCGCCGTAGAGGCTGAGCGCGCGCGCATGCAACAGGATGCGGTCGGCGCTGAGTTCGCCCTGCAACACGACGCGGCAGGCCGCGGGATCGATCCGAAACCAGCCGCGCGTCGCGGTGGCCGATTTCTCGTCGACGCCGATCGCGGCCTCGACGACATAGCTCATGCGGTTGCAGAGTTTCAGGTCGGCGGCCGCGGGGCTGGTGGAGACGACAAGGGCGAGAAGAGTAGCGGATAGAGCGAGCGCGCTGCGAGTCCATAGGGACGTAGCGCGCCCGAGTATCTCCACATCGTCATGCCCGGGCTTGACCCGGGCATCCACGTCTTTGTTCCCACGACCGGAGCGAGACGTGGATGGCCGGAACAAGTCCGGCCATGACGGAGAGAGATGGCGGGGTGTTCTCACTTGTGGATCAGCGTGCCGGTGCCCTGGTTGGTGAAGAGTTCGAGCAGCACCGCGTGCGGGACCTTGCCATCCAGGATCACGACGCCCTGCACGCCCTGTTCGAGCGCGTAGATGCAGGTCTCGACCTTCGGAATCATGCCGCCGGAAATGGTGCCGTCGGCGATCAGTTTGCGCGCGTCGGCGACCGAGAGTTCGGGGATCAGCTTCTTCGACTTGTCGAGCACGCCCGGCACGTCGGTCAGAAGCAACAGCCGCTTGGCTTTCAGGGCGCCGGCCACGGCCCCGGCAAAGGTATCGGCATTGACGTTGAAGGTCTGGCCCTCCTTGGAGGTCGCCAGCGGCGCCAGCACCGGGATCAGTTCATAGCCGATCAACTGGTTGAGCAGCGTCAGATCGACTTTTTCCGGCTCGCCCACGAAGCCGAGATCGACCACCTTTTCGATGTGCGAATCCGGATCGACCATGGTGCGCGTCGCCTTGACCGCGCGCACCATGTTGCCGTCCTTGCCGCACAGGCCGACGGCCTTGCCACCGGCTTCGTTGATGTAGCCGACCAGCTGCTTGTTGATCGAGCCAGCCAGCACCATCTCGACGATCTCGATGGTGGCGGCATCGGTGATGCGAAGACCGGCGGCGAATTCCGAGACGATGCCGAGGCGCTTGAGCATGGTCGCGATCTGCGGACCGCCGCCATGAACCACCACCGGATTGATCGCGGTCTGCTCGAGCAGCACGATGTCGCGGGCGAAGGCCTTCGCCGTCTCGTCGTCGCCCATGGCATGGCCGCCATATTTGATGACGATGGTTTCTTCGTCATATTCTTGCATATGCGGCAGCGCTTCGGACAGGATGCGGGCCTGATCGAGCGGGCTGATATGGGTCGCGTCGGTCATGAGAGACAATCTCGCTGGCGGGGAAGTCGCCGCCTTCTAGCCGATTGCCGCATGCTGCGCAAAGCGGCCTTTACCCGCGGCGGGGCCACAATGCCGCGATGCCGAGCACCAGCCAGCTCGCGATCAATAGCGTGCCGCCGGTCGGCGCGGCGAACGGAAACAGGCGGTCGCCGGTGAACTGCCGCATGACGAGATCGCCGGAGAACAGCGCGGCCGCAACAACGAAGCCGCCAGCTGCGATCAGGCCGATGCGGGGGTGGATCACGCGCCGATCGGACAGTGCGCAAGCGCCGAGCACGGCGCAGGCGTGGAACAGCAGCATGGCGGAGGCCGGCAACAGCCGGCTGGCATCGGTCGCATGTGCGGCCATCGCTGCGAGCGCGACGCCCGAGGCGCCCATCAATCCGGCGAGCGCGATCAGGATGCGAACGGCCCGGATCATGCGCCGCGCTCGTTCAACAGGCGCGCGATCGCGGCGCGCAATTCCGCCATGCCGATGCCGGCGCGCGAGGAGGTCGCGAGCACCTGCGGGAAGGCGGCCGGATGTTTGGCCAGCGTGGTCTCGGTCTCGGCGATACGGGCGGCGAGCTCGGCGGGCTTGACCTGGTCGGCCTTGGTCAGGACGAGCTGATAGCTCACCGCCGACTTGTCCAGCGTCGTCAGCACCTCCTGGTCGACATCCTTCAGCCCGTGCCGAGAGTCGATCAGGACATAGACGCGGGCGAGGCTGGTGCGCCCGAGCAGGAACTGGTGGATCAGCGTGGTCCAGGATGCGACCTTGGTCTTCGGCGCGGAGGCATAGCCGTAACCGGGCATGTCGACCAAACGCAGCGGCGTGTTTTCCGGCCCCTCGAAGAAGATCAGCTCCTGGGTGCGGCCCGGCGTATGCGAGGTCCGTGCCAGCGTGGTCTGGCCGGCCAGCGCGTTGATCAGGCTGGACTTGCCGACATTGGAGCGGCCGGCAAAAGCAATCTCAAGCGGGCCCATCGGCGGCAGCGCCTCGATCGAGGGCGAGGCCCAGACGAAGCGCCACTGACCCGCGAACAGCTTTCGCCCCCGTTCGATCAGCTCGGCCTCGTCGGTGGTGCTGGTAGTCATTTGAGAGCAGTCTCACTCTGCGTCATTGCGAGGCGCGAAGCGACGAAGCAATCCAGAACCTTCGTTTCGATGCAGGATTGCTTGGCTTCGCTCGCGATGACGTTGGCCTTGTATCGCGCCGGCCGGGTGTCACGCCGCCCTTTTTTTGAAGAACACGCCCCGGATGTTGTCGAACAATTCCACCTTCACGCCATTGCGGCGCATGATGACGCTCTGCTGCAGCACCGACAAGGTGTTGTTCCAGGCCCAGTAGATGACGAGCCCGGCCGGGAAGCCCGCAAGCATGAAGGTGAAGATCAGCGGCATCCAGTTGAAGATGATGGCCTGCGTCGGATCCGGCGGCGTCGGATTCAGCTTCATCTGGAACCACATCGTGATGCCCATGATGATCGGCCAGATGCCGAGCGCGAGATAATGGCCGAACATCGGCAGCTGCGTCGGGTCGTAGTGCAACAGCCCGAACAGCGTGAACAGGTTGGTCGGGTCGGGCGCCGAGAGGTCGTGGATCCAGCCGTAGAACGGCGCGTGCCGCATCTCGATGGTGACGAACAGGACCTTGTAGAGCGAGAAGAACACCGGGATCTGCAGCAGCACCGGCAGACAGCCTGCGACCGGGTTGATCTTCTCCTTCTTGTAGATCTCCATCATTTCCTGCTGCTGCTTCATCCGGTCGTCCGGATAGCGCTCCTTGAGCGCAGCGAGCTGCGGCTGGATCGACTTCATCTTCGCCATGGAGGCATAGGACTTGTTGGCGAGCGGGAAGAAGATGAGCTTCACCAGCACGGTCACCAGCAGGATCGAGATGCCGAAATTGCCGAAGAACCGGTAGAAGAAGTCCAGCGCCAGGAACATCGGCTTGGTCAGGAAGTAAAACCAGCCCCAGTCGATCAGCAGATCGAAATGGTTGAGTCCGAGTGCCTGATTGTAGCCGCCGAGACCACCGATCGGGAAGTTGATGCCGACGACGCCCGCTTCCTTGGCGCCTGCGAACAGGCGGCTGGAGACGGTGGTGGTCGCTCCGGCCGCGACCGTCTGCGCATCCTCCAGATAATCGGTCTGGTAGCGGCGGACGTTGTCGACCAGATTCGACGAATAGCGCGCCTGCAGCTGGGCATTGGTCTCGGGCAGCAGCGCCGCAGCCCAATATTTATCGGTGATGCCGAGCCAGGCGTCGGTGGCCTTGAAGTTCAGGGCCTTCTCGTCGTCGATCTTCTTGTAGCTGTATTCCTGCAGGCCATGGTCGCCGAGATAGCCGATCAGGCCTTCGTGCAGGATGTAATAGCCGGAGACCTGCGGCGTGCCGTGGCGCGAGATCAGGCCGAACGGATAGAGCGTCACCGGTGCAGTGCCGCCGTTGGTGACCTCATCCTTGATCGTGAACAGATAATGCTCGTCGACCGAAATGGTGCGATGGAAGGTCAGCCCCTCGCCATTGTCGTAAGTCAGCGTGACCGGCGTCGACGGCGTCAGCGTGCCCGAGCCCTGCTGCTGCCAGACCGTGTTCTGGTTGGGAACGCGCACGTTCGAGCCGGCGCCGCCGACCCAGCCGAATTCGGCATAGTAGGGATGGGCGGTGCTCGACGGCGAGAACAGGACGATCGCGGGCGACTTCGGATCGACCGTTTCCCGATATTGCACCAGTGCGAGGTCATCGATCCGCGCGCCCTTCAGCGAGATGCTGCCGGCGAGGCGCGGCGTATCGATCTTGACACGGGGGGTAGCTTCGATCGCGGTCTCGCGCGGCATCACGCCGGTTCCGGAGGGGGCGTTCGCCGAAGGCGCGCTGGGCGCGCCCGAGCTGCCCGGCTGCGGCGCCGAGCTCGAACCCGCCGGGGTGTTGGACGCCTCCGGCTGCGGTGCGGATTTCTTGGCGAGCTCCGCCTGCGCCTGCTGCGCGCGCTGCCGCTCCATCTGCGGCATGTTGTAGAAATATTGCCAGGCGATCAGGACCAGCCCGGACAGGACGACGGCGAGGATGGTGTTGCGATTGTCGGTCATCGTTCTTCTTGTCGTCCGGTCATTCAAACTGGTTGGCGGGGTTTGGCCTGGGACCGCTTTGGATGCGGCCCGGCCTGACGCTGCGGCCGATCGAGCCTCTGCAGCGCGGTCTTGAGATCGTCGAACATGGTCGAGAAGTCGCGCGTGAGCGCGTCGCGTCGGCCGACCAGCACATAGTCACTGTGTGGCCGCATCGACAGAGGATCGAGCCGTTGCACCAACGCGCGCAACCGCCTGCGGATGCGGTTGCGCTCCGTGGCGGTGCCGTTCTTCTTGGTGACCGTGAAACCGATCCGGATCGAGCCCTGGTCCTGGCGTTCCCGCCGCTGGACCACGAAGGCAGGGCTGCTCGCCCGCACGCCATCGGCAACGGCGAGGAAGTCCGCCCGCTGCCGCAGCCGATCCATGATGGAAATCTCCGGGAGAGACGTCCTGGCTTCAGGCGCTCAGACGCTTGCGGCCGCGCGCACGGCGGGCAGCGAGAACCTTGCGGCCGCCGGTGGTGGCGAGGCGCGCGCGGAAGCCGTGACGGCGCTTGCGCACCAGTTTGCTGGGTTGATAGGTCCGCTTCACGGGTCAATCTCCGCTGACGGGCAAGTTGCCAGAGGGCAATATGCCTGTTTAAATTGTCGAGGATGTCCGGTGACGCGGTCAGGCCCAAGAAAGGCCGCTGCCGGCCCAGAAATCGAGCCGCCCCCGGGCAAGCCGGGCCGTCGCGGACAGTTGGCGCGGCTTATACGGGAGCGACCTGTTTTCGTCAATCGCGCGGCAGGCAGTCTGCAGAAAGCCTCCGGAGGTCGCGCTTGGCGTTGGATAGAACGATTCTACCGGGTTCCGGGCGGGATGGCATCGATCCGCCCCGAACATAGGTAATCGAAACCGGAACATGAGCGATCCGTAATTTGACGGGGCTTGGGGCCGGGCTTCATGTTGCGGGGCGGTAAGGGTTGGGATGCCTCGTGAAGGGCGACACGTGTCAGAAACCGACGACCAACCGATTATAGAGCGCCTGCGGCCGAAGCGGTCGCGCCGGCTCGGGTTGTCCGGCAAGCTGCTCTTATTGACCATTCCGCTCGTCATGATCGCGGAAGTGCTGATCTATGTCCCCGCGATCGCCAATTTCTGGACCAACCGGCTCAACGATCGGCTGGCCGCAGCCAACACCGCAGCGCTGGTGCTCGATGCGGCGCCCTCAGGGATGGTGCCGGATTCGCTTGCCCGCCAGATCCTGACCTCGATCGGCGCGCGTGCAGTTGCCATCAAGATGGGCCAGCAACGGCGCCTGCTCGCCAGCGCTGATCTGCCGGCCTCGATCGACCACGATTTCGACATGCGCGACATGACGGCGTGGTCCTCGATCGTCAATTCGCTCAAGATGATGACCGAGACCGGGGATCACGTGATGCGCGTGGTCGGGCCGGCGCCGGGCCGCGCCCAGTTCATCGAGGTCGTCACCGACGAGAAGCCGCTGCGGCGGGCGATGTACCGCTTCTCCCGCAATCTGCTGGTCGTGTCGCTCCTCATTGCCGTGCTGACGGCAGCCCTGGTCTACCTCGCGCTCCATTATCTCTTTGTGCGGCCGATGCGACGATTGACCGCAAGCCTGGTCGGGTTCCATGAGAACCCCGAAAGCGCCGCGCGGATCATCGTGCCGAGCCAGCGCAGCGATGAGATCGGGGTGGCGGAGCGCGAGCTTGCCGACATGCAGCGCGATCTGGTCTCCATGCTGCATCAGAAGAGCCGGCTTGCCGCGCTGGGGCTGGCGGTCTCCAAGATCAATCACGACCTGCGTAACCTGTTGGCCTCGGCGCAGCTGCTATCCGACCAGCTCGCCAGCGTGCCCGATCCGCGCGTGCAGCGCTTTGCGCCGAAGCTGATGCGTTCGCTCGAGCGCGCGATCGATTTCTGCCAGTCGACGCTGTCTTACGGCAGGGTCCAGGAGCCGGCGCCGGATCGTCGCATGGTCTCGCTGGAGTCGGTCGTGGCGGAGGTCCGGGAGACCGCGGGCCTGTCGCCGGATGCGTCGATCACATGGGTCGCGGCGGTCGAGCGCGGCCTCGAGGTCGATGCCGATCCGGACCAGCTGTTCCGGGTTCTGCTCAATCTGGTGCGCAACGCTGCGCAGGCGCTGGAGAGCCGGCCGGGCAATTCCGGCATCCGCCAGATCCGGATCACCGGCCGCCGCGAGGGGGCGGTTGCGATCCTGGAGGTCTCCGACACCGGGCCCGGCGTCCCGGCCAAGGTGCGGGAGCACCTGTTCGAAGCGTTCCGCGGCGCCGGCCGGCCCGGCGGCAGCGGGCTCGGGCTTGCGATCGCGGCCGAACTGGTCCGCGCCCACGACGGCGAGATCCAGCTGGTCGAGGGGACGCTCGGGGCGACCTTCCGCATCACCATTCCCGACCGTCCGGTCGAGCTGCAGAGCATCCGCAAGGAGCGCGCCAGGGCGTGAGCGGGGGGCTGCGGCCGATGCCCGCGCCAATTGCTCCAAGATTTGGGGGGGGCCAGGCGTACCCCTCCCGGCGCGGGCGCCCGCCCGATCTCCCGCGTTCAGGCCTTTCAGGAGAAGGGAACGCAGCGTCCGTTTCGAGCGACCGTACGCGGTAGCCCTCTCTGCCCTTTTTTACGGGAGGTGATCAGCGCCTGCGCCTCATCTCGGCGCAAAAATTGGCGGCAAAATCTGCTCCTGCCACCTTGCCAAGCGTGCCTGGAGCCGTTAGTCAGTGGCCCTTCGCAGGGCCCTCCGCTCGCCGGACCGGCCTTTTGGGGCATTAGCCCGAGACCACACGCGAAAAACGCGCCCGTAGCTCAGCTGGATAGAGCATCAGACTACGAATCTGAGGGTCGGACGTTCGAATCGTTCCGGGCGCGCCAAATTTCCACCATCCAGAACAAAACTCCGAACAATCCGGGTCTGATGTCTATACTCCCGCATCAGCATGTCGATCCTGCCCGTTCGCGTGCGCTCGCGCCGCTCAACCCCCCGGTCGCGATCGGTCATCACCCTCACATATGAACCCCACGTCTACGGCGAGAATCGCCTGCCGATCGCGTCCGGCACGCCGGCCGCGGAACCCTGCTGACGGCTGACGCTTCATCCCGCCTTGTCGCTGAACGCGGCAGGAAGCGTGGCGAGGAACGACATGACGCGCTGCGTGCGTAGGGGCGGGCGGCGGTCGGTGGTGCGCAGCATCCACAGGGACTCCGCCGGCGCGCGCCAGGGCGCAAGCACTTCGACGAGCCGGCCGGTGCGCAGGCCCTCGCGGACAAGCCACGCCGGCCCCCAGCCGACGCCGAATCCATCCGCGATCAAGGCGAGCGAAGCGTGCGCGTCGTCGCAAATGTGCTTGGGCTTGGGCGCGACGCGAACAGGTCCTTTGCCGCGCGGGTCGGCGAAGCGCCAGCTCAGGATCTGGCCGCTCGCGGGATTGCGGAAGCCGACGTGTTCATGCGCGGAAAGCTCGTATGGAGTCGCCGGCGCGCCGCGCGCGTTCAGATAGGCGGGCGAGGCGCAAGCGATCCAGGAGAACGTGCAAAGCCGCCGTGCCTGATGGCCGGGCGCGCGGCCGAGGGGACCCGAGCGGATCGCGACGTCGACGCCTTCCGCAGCGAGATCGAGAATCTCGTTGCGGAATTTGACCTCGATCTCGATTTCCGGCCGTTCCCGCAGGAACGCCGGCAGTCGCGGCAGGATGCAGGCGCGCGCAAACGAGGCGGGAGCGGTCACGCACACCCGTCCGCCATCGCGCGCGACTTCGCCGAGCGCGGATTGGACGCGGGCGAGACTTTCGGCCAGCGCGCGTCCCACCACCATCAGCCGGTCGCCCTCTTCGGTCAGCGCGAGCGAATGGGTGGAGCGATGCAAAAGCCGCATCCCGCGCGCCTGTTCGAAGCGGGCAACCGCCTTGGACATCGCCGAGGTGGTCGTCCCCGCCCGCCGCGCGGCTTCAGCGAAGGAGCCCGCCTCGACGACGCGGACGAAGGCGAGGAGACGCGAGAGATCAGAAGGCAAGGCCGTTGTGGACATCTAGTCCACATAATCATGACGGCGCGGCCGCTACAAGAGTCGTTCCTTTGGGGCCAAATGGGGAGCATTGGCGCGCAATCTGCGCCGCCAGAAACCACGGGAAGTCCCATGAACCCCATCGAAATCACCCTGCAAGCCCTCGACGCCGCTGAGCGCGCGATTCCCCATGGCCAGCCGGTCTATATGCTCAACCTGCTTCGCTACCGTGCGTATGCGCTTTACGAGGACGGCTTCGACGCCGCGCCTTGCTCGGGCCGCGAAGCCCTCAATGAACGCTACAGGCCGGCATTCAGGCGCCTCGCGGCCGGCAAGCCGCTCGCGCGGATGTTTTCCGGGCCATTCCTGGCGAGCCTCGCCGGCCCGCTAGGCGAACGCTGGGACGAAGTGGCGATCAATGAATACGGCGATTTCGCCACCTTCCGCTCGATCGTCGACAGCGAGACTTACCGGCGCGAAGTCGCCCCGCATCGGCACGCGGCGCTCGAAGATTTCCGGCTGTTCGCGCTCGCCAAGACGATGTGAACGAGGCGGCGGCGGCTCCTGCTTTCGCCTTAGACTAATGAGCCAGCGAGTCGCATTACAGCCGCGCCTCGCTGGCGCAGTCCTGCGTTTGTGAGCTCGATCGTAAGTAATGGTGGCGACAGTTCAGTGCGGCGTCGTGGACGGCAATTTCGATAAGCTCGCGTCGGCGCCTGCACCACCTGGCCCCTGCACGCGGCGGACCGATTGGCTGCCGTTTTGCCCTTCGGCAGGCCGGGAACGTTCGCGCGTTACCATCGCTAAGGCAGGCGACGCTGGGCCTGCCATTACTGGTTATCGGACACCCATCCCAGCGAGGACCAATGGGTGCAGATCCCATGATTACAGGGGCGCGTTTTCCGTCTGGTTTGCTCCAATTCATGTAGTGATTTCAATAACATATAAGTTAGTAGTTTTGTTGTGACTGGCACGCCATTGTTTGTCTTAGCCATCATGGAGTTGCGCCATTGCCGCCGCGGTGGAGGTGCCAGTTCGCTCGGTCGAGCGCTAACCGCAGAACGGGGCGCGTCCCGGTTTCCGGATCACGGAATTGGAGATCAGCCCGGCTCGGAAAGTGTCGTGGCACTATCATAGCAACGCCCATGACATCTTCTCCAGGTGGATCACGCGCCATCCGCGCAGCGGAACAATGCCGTCTTTGCGCTTCCCGAAAACCTGGCTTACCGGACGATTTCAAATCGAACGGTCCGTCTTTCGATTCCGGGCCAGCGACGATTGAAGTCGCTGCGAGAGCCGAAGCCTGTCGAGACACGGATCGAAACCAGAACCGGAAGCGGGCTGATGTCGAACGGGTACGGATCGAATCGCAGCCCGCGCTCGCCGACCGGATGCACCTTGATCGTCACCCGCTCCGAGGCGCTCGACCGCGGCACGCGAAGAATATTCCAGGCATACTTCTGGAAGCCTTCGACCGGCTCGTCACTCATGCCCGGCATGAGGCTCGACGACAGATAGATCGCGATGGCATCGAGCACCTGAATGAGGCGTCCGTTATGGGCGACGTTGTCACTGTCGGCCCAGTGCGCCGTCTCGCTGCGTTCGCCGAGCCGGCCGAGCAGCCTCGCCTTGAGGCGCGACATCTCGCCGACGAACTCGGCGACGTCCGCGCGGTCGCGATCGGCCACGGGCGGCAGGTGCTTCCAGAACAGCGGGTGAATATCGTTCTCGTTCGGCGCATCGTCGAGGCGAGGCTTGTAGAGATTGAGGGCATGGTGGGCGATTAGCGCGCTCCCGAAAGGGTTGCTGCGCTCGAACCGCACCGCGCCGATGCGCCAGCGTCCGAACGCGTCCGGCAGATCCGTCATCACGTCGGTGAGGTCAACCGGCAGGTGCCCGACTGGGTCGAGCCGCGGTTCTGCCTCCCACTCCCACCATCCATTGTCATGGATGGCCACCGACCGGACCGCATTCAAGCGCAGCTTGGACTGGTCATCGTCTCCGAACGGGGCGCCCATCGCCATGAACTCGTGATTGCCCCAGTGCGCCGCCAGATATCCAGCCACTTCCATGTGGTCTGGATGCGTGACCATCCAGTACTCATCGCCCACCTGCGTCCTGAACATTTTGCCTATTCCTCCCTTGCCGTCCGATGCGGGCCGTCGGCCCGGCCGGAGCCGGTCGCTTCCCTGTTTTCCTGAGAGACCGCAGGCGGCTCTTCCAGGTAGGACACGTGCGCCGAGACGATCTTCCATCCGTCCTCAAGACGGACCCAAGTCTGTGTCTGTCGTCCGAGCGTCGGTCGTCCCGGCAGTCTGAACTCGACGTGGGCGACGCCGAGGTCCTGTCCGTAAGTGGTCACGAAGCGGCCGACGACCGTTCTTGGGCGTGGGCCGGACGGGCGGGCGGCGCGGAAGGCCGCGATCTCGCCCGCGCCGTGGAGATTTTCCTGCGGCCCGTAGCGAATGACATGTTCATTGGCCGCAAAAAGGTCGGCCAAGCGCGGAAGATCGTTCGACGTCAGGGCAATCTCGTAAGCGTCGACGGCGCGGCAAACGTCCTGAAACACTTCAGGAATGTCGACTGACGTCCGCGTTATCATTGCTTCGCCTCATCGAGGGGGACGGCGCACATGAGGGCGCTTCGCTGCCGGTTCATGCATGACGGTGTGCTCGTTTGATCAGAACCTCAGAGACCTTGCGCACCGCGAGCGAGACAATCTGGGCAAATTGACCCATCGGAATCGCATGGTTCGCCGACACGGAGGCGATGGCGCCGCCCTTGATCTCGCTCTTTGCACGTTCGCCCTGATCTCGTCGATCTTTCCAAAGCTATTCGATCCGATCCGGACCAAAAACCGGAGCTCAGCGAATTGTCTATTCGCTCGCAGCGAATAATGCTGCTATCACTCCCGTGAGACAGTGACCGAATGATTCATGTCCGAGCGCTGGGCAGGCCTGTAGGCCTATATGCGTGGCGAGATCGCTCGGCGATAGCGGCAAACTCTTCTGAGACGCTTCATGGATCGCCTCGACGCAATGCGATCTTTCCGCCGGGTGGTCGAACTCGGCAGCTTTGCCAAAGCCGCAGAGGACTTATGCCTTTCGCCGGCTGGCCTCAGCAAGCAGATCAAATTGTTGGAAGATCATCTTGGTGTCGTGCTGCTGCACAGGACCACGAGGACGATGAGCCTGTCCGAGACAGGTTCGAACTATTTCGCGGAGTGTTGCAGGATCCTCGACGAGGTTGATGAACTTGAGAGGAGCGTGTCCGACGATGCGGCGGAATTGATCGGCCGCCTGCGGGTGAACGCACCGCTCTCTTTCGGAATTACCGTTCTGTCGCCAATCCTGCCGAAGTTCGCCGCGGCTCATCCCAGGCTGGCGATGGATCTGACATTGGACGACAAGCTGCTCGATCCGATCAACGCCGGCTTCGATGTTTCCATACGCGTGCGGGTGGACTTGGCGGATTCATCGATGATCACGCGCAGGATCGCAGATGTGGACCAAATCATTTGCGCGGCTCCGGCCTATCTGCAGGTTCATGGAGAACCGGTCACGGTCGGAGACCTGCATGGACATGCCTGCCTATCCTATTCGCTGGCCGACCAGCCGGGCATCTGGAGGCTGAACGGCCCGAACGGGGTGGCGTCCGTCGCCATCGCGACGCGGCTGACCGCTAACAGCAGCATCATCCTGCGCGACATGCTTGTCGCCGGGCTCGGCATCGGTGCACTTCCGGAGTTCCTTGCGAATCCGCTCATCGAAAGCGGCGCTCTCGTCCGGTTGCTTGAGGATTATCGGTTTCCGGTGCGCCATGTATTCGCCCTTTACCCCACGGGCCGGCACCTGCAGCGCAAGGTCCGTGCTTTCATCGATTTTCTTGCCGAAGAATTGCAGGGCGATGCGTGAGCGATCGTTCGCAGATATGAATATTGCATCATAGCGCCACGGCGAAACGATAGTGCCTATTTTCATCGGACGTGGCGCGCCATTTGCTTGAGAAAACCACGACTATTCGTTCTCGATCTGGTTACCGGCGATGGCGACGCCGCAAAGTGGCGGCGCAGCGACAAGGTTTACGGACCGGTGAACCTCACTACAAGCTCGCCGCGCCGTCCGAGGCCTGCTGCGCCGCGACTGCATCGTCGAAATCTCGTTGCTCGATCCGGACCGCGGCAGCCTCGATCGGCTTTCCGCCGGAGGCAGGGATGATGCGCCGGATCGCGTTGAGAGCCGCACGGTCGCAGACGAACCGGATCTCGGCAGCCGACATGCCGTCGGTCAGCTCGGCCAGAACTGCAACATCGACGTCCTTGTTCACCGGCTTCTTGCGGAGGTGAACGGCGAGGATGGCCTTGCGTCCTGTCAGATCCGGCTTCGAGACTTCGAGATGGAAGTCGAGCCGGCCGGGGCGCAGCAGCGCATCGTCCATCATGTCGAGGCGGTTGGTCGCCGCGATGATCCAGACGTCTCTTAAGGACTCGATGCCATCGAGCTCGGTGAGCAACTGGCTGACGACCCTGTCTGTGACCGGCGAACGATCCTGGCCGCGTTTGGGGGCCAAGGCGTCGACCTCGTCCAGGAAGACGATGCAGGGCGCTGCGTGACGGGCCCGGGCAAAGAGCTCACGCACACCCTGCTCGGACTCGCCGACATATTTCGACAGCAACGCTGGCCCCTTGACCGAGATGAAATTGAGGTTCGACTGCGAGGCAAGCGCCTTCACGATCAGGGTCTTGCCGTTGCCGGGCGGCCCGTAGAGCAGGATGCCGCGCGGCGGCTGCAAGCCGATCTGCTCGAACAGTGCGGGTTGACTCAGCGGCCAGGCGATCGATTCGGTCAACGTGGTCTTGATCGCCTCGAGGCCTCCGACATCTTCCCACCGCACATTGGGGACTTCGACCGCGACCTCGCGCAGGCCGGACGGCGCCACTTCGCCCAGCCCGTCATGGAAGTCGGCCATTTGCACATTCATCGTCATCAGCGCTTCGTAAGGTATCGGCCCGGTGCCGAGCGACAGATCGGGCAGTTGCCGGCGCAGTGCCGCCATCGCGGCTTCCCGGCAAAGCGCGTTGAGATCGGCCCCGGTGAAGCCATGGGTCAATTCGGCGAGGTGGTCGAGATCGACATCGGCATCGAGCGGCATACCGCGTGCGTAGATCGCGAGGATCTCCCGGCGCGCATGTTCGTTCGGAATCCCGATGGCGATCTCACGGTCGAAGCGTCCCGGGCGTCGCAACGCCGGATCGAGGCTGTTCGGCCGATTGGTCGCGGCCATCACGATCACATCGCCGCGGCTCTTCAGTCCGTCCATCAGGGACAGCAGCTGGGCGACGACGCGCTTCTCGACCTCTCCCTCCACGCGTTCGCGCTTCGGAGCGAGCGAGTCGATCTCGTCGAAGAAGATGATGCAGGGCGCGCGGCGCTGCGCATCGTCGAAGATCTTGCGCAGGCGCGCCTCGCTCTCGCCGTAGAACTTCTGGATGATCTCGGGGCCGCTGACATAGATGAAGGCCGCCTCGGATTCGTGGGCCACGGCGCGGGCCAGCAACGTCTTGCCGCAGCCCGGCAGACCGTGGAGCAGAACGCCCTTGGGCGGCGTCATGCCGAGACGCTCGAAGATCTCCGGATGCGTCAACGGCAACTCGATCATCTCCCGGACCTTGGCAACCTCCTGCTCCAATCCGCCGAGATCGTCATAGGTCACGATGTCTTCGGACTCGGTGGCGCGCTGGCCGGCGGTCCCCTCGCGCGGCCGCTCGACGGCGAGGAGGGTGTCGGGATGGATCATCACCGGGCCATCGGGCTCGGTACGGACCACATGGAAATCGCGGTGATTGCCCCCGAACAGGGCAATCCGCACGCGGTCGCCCGCCTTGACGGCGATCCCGTCCAGACGGCGCGCCGTATGCTCGATCTCATCCTCGTGCAGCGCGCCGCTTCCGAGCGGAGCTACGACGACGCGGCGCGCAACCGAATGGCTGACCTTGCGCACCGTCGCCTTCTGCCCCAACGCGATGCCGGCATTGGTGCGTCCGACGCCGTCGATCTGAATGACATGTTCGCCCCGCTGCTCCTTGAAGGTCGGCATCGCCTTGGCGACCGTCTTGCTCCGCCCCTCGATTTCGAGCACGTCGCCGGGCCCCGCACCGATGCGGCGAAGCGCCTCCGGATCGATCCGGACGATGCCGCGGCCGACATCCTCCCGGCGAGCCTCGATGACCGTCAGCAGGAGCTGGCCTTCCGGTTCCGGCGCTTTGCTCGACATGGAACTTCCCCTGTATCGTTAGGCTCATCGTCGGGTCGTCGGCGAGATCACCTCGACCTTGATGCGCGGCGGCAGAAAGCTGGTCACCTTGTGAAGGGCGCCCATGAACAGGATTCCGGTCTCGTCCTCACCGAGAGTCTCATCGATCCGCTTGGCGATGAACCGATCGCGGGCAGCGAGAAGTGCGGCGGCTTTCGCGTCGGTGCGCTCGGCTGATTGCAACAGAGCGTATTCGTCGAGAAGCAGCGCAGGCGATTCGGTCCCCACGATCGTCGCGCCGGCCTTCATGAGGCTCTCCAGGATGCGATGGTTCGGACTCCCCTTGGCCGCAAGCTCCGAGACGATCCGCGCTTCCTGGCCGCAGACCGGAAGGCTGTCCTGGTAGAGTTTGACGTGCGGCAGATCGAGCTTGAGCGCGTTGAGCATCTCGGCGATGAGGCGCCAAATGGCCTCGAATTCCGCCGTCCGTTCCGTCCACTTGCGCTCGCCATAGCGCGCGATGAAGGCGGCCTGATACGCAGGCGCTACCGAGCCCATCTCGGCGACGCTGTGCACGACCGGAACGTAGATCAACCGTGCCATCTCACCATCCGTTCCGCCGCCCGCGCGATGCGCGGGGACGTCACTTCGACTTGGTCAGCCGGACCTCCAGGACGCCGTTGCGCAGACTGATCTGCGGCGTGCCGCCAGCCAGCTTCTCCTCGATGAGCATTTCCTTGCGGTAGAGCCGTTCGCCTGTCCGCGCCTCGAGCAGCAGGATGTCGCCGTCCAGGAGGCAACGGACATCCTTGCGTTCGACGCCCGGCAGCTCGAACAGGATGACGATTTCGTCGGCCTCGTGGAAAATATCCGTGACGGGTTCGAGGAGATCCAGAGAACTCGGCTTCGGCGCTCGACGTCGTGGAGCTTCCGCACGCTGGGGCTCCTCCTCGGGCTCGGAGCGTTCGCCTGCCGCCTCGCGAAGCGTGCGGGTGTTGAACGAATATTCCATCACGCGCCCGTCCTTCTCGTGACGGCCGCGCCGCGGCAGCTGATCGAACTCGGACAGCACGTTGAAGAGGTCCGAGAGACCGCGCGCGATCTTGGTCAGGCCGGCCACGCCCGTCGTGTCGTCGCCGCTCTGTCTATCCTTGGTCATTCTGCCGCACTCCTCTGTTCCGCCGGCACTGCACCGGCACCAAGCGCGCGTTCGATTCGCTCCAACCGTTCGTCCATGGCCGCAAGCGCGAGTCGTTCGCCGGTCGGAAGGCGATCCGCACCACCGTTGTGATTCCACCAATCGAGGCCGAGCTCTCGCGCCCGATCGACCGAGCAGATGACAAGACGGATCTGGATGGTCAGAAGTTCGACCTCGACGAGCTTGACGGTGATATCCCCCGCGATGACGACGCCCTTGTCCAGGATGCGTTCGAGCAGGTCTGCGATATTCGTGCTTTCGACCGAGTGGGTCATGGAGTGGGCGGACATCGTGGCCATCCTTTATGGCGCTCCTTCCTGGAGCGCTAAATCGAGCGAAAGATCCTGGTCTGAGAAGCCGAACTGCCGCTGCAGAAGCAGAATCTCTTCGGCCTGAGCGAACAGCGCCGTCCCCACATTCTCGACCTGCGTGTCGGTCAGGCGTCCGGATTCCATGCGCCGCAGTGCTTGCCGCTCGATCACCTCGTGCAGCAGCTTGACGAGGGTGAGCACGAGACGGACGAGGCCCTGCGCGGTCGATGATCTTCCCTCGGTGCCGCTCGTGTCCCGGAGGCGCGGTGTGCCGAGTCCCATCGCTGCGGCTGCTTCATTGCCGGTCTCGCCCGAGGGGACCGGCGGCGGCGCCGGCGCGGTGTCCGGAGGCGCGAGGCCAGGCGGCTGCGGCCGCCTGACCCCGCTCGCGGTCGGACGCCCCTCCGGCCAGATCGTGTCGATGGAGCCAAGAAGCAGACGGAGATCGAGGAACAGCAATTCGACGTCGGCGACCCCGATCGTCAGATTTCCCTGAGCCGAAACGCCGCAGTGGAGAATCCGGTCGAGCGCTTCCGCCAGATCGAGACGCTGACCGTTCGACCGCGTGGTGCCGGCACGATCCGGCTCAGGAGCGATCATCACCGTTCTCATCTCCTTCACCCTCGACCTGCGCCTGCGCATGCAGCCGATCGAGGCGATCCAGCAGCTTGACCTCTCGCGCGTCGAACTCGGCCTCGGTGATCCTGCCCTCTTCGAGCGCGCGATGAAGCGCGGTCAGGTCAGCCATCGCCGATCGTTCCTGCGCCTCGAGCTCCTTCTGAACTGCCTCGTTCACCTTCTCCAGTACGAACATCAGCCCGCGCGCCGGCGCCGCCAGGAGATCGTCGATGAGAAACATGATCCTGTCCTCCGTCTGCCGTCGTCGTCCGGTCTCGATCCAGCGCCGCGGGGCGTGCCGCGCTGGATCGCTTGACGCTCACGATCTTGCTGAGAACGTGAGCCACGAGGCGAAGCGGTGCGGCCAGCAGATCATCAACGATGAACATCGTCAGGAACTCCGGGCCACCGTCTCGCGAACGAACCTCTCCGCCTATCCGTCGAGCCGCACGAAATTGTGCGGCGGCCAAGGCCCGCCGACGCTGACGACGATGTCGTCGTCGATCTGCGCCGCCGAGGCCTGGACGGTCTCTTCGAACTTGTCGATCGCCGCGCGAGGCACCAGCGCCGCGAGATTGGCGATTTCCCTGTCGCCGCGAACCGGCAACGCGATCACCTCGGCGCAGGACGGGGCCAGCGCGGCCAGGACTCGGTTGGTTCGATCCTCGCGATATTGACCCAAGGCCTCATCGACCATCTGGCCGAGCCGCACCTTTGCGTCGTGCGAAGGCGGCCGGCCGCCGCGAAAAGTTCGATCGCGCGCGATCTGCAGGGCCGGCGTCTGCGCGACCAGCCAGGCGACGGGGTCATCGACCTGAAGGGTCAAGCGCAGCCCCATTTCGACGGCCCCCGAGATCCGCTGCAACTGGGTCGACAGGCTTTCGCAGTGTTGGTCCAGGAAGGAGCGAAGGGCGGCCTCCGACTTCGTGATGGTGCCGAACGCCATCGGCAGGACGTCGAAGCGCGCATTGAGAGCGGCGAGCACGCGCTGTGCTGCGCCGATATGCCGACGCTCGGGGCGGATTGTATCGCGCCCATAGTCGCTCACGACCGCGCTCAACGAATCCGTCCCGTATCGATAGACAGGCTGGTCGAGCACGCCGGGAAGCGGCGGCGGTTCGACCGCTCCGGTGCGGCCGATGGCATAGACAAACAGGCCCATGAGCTACTCCAGTCAGCTACTCGAGTTCACTTCGGCGTGCCGGGTCACTTAATCCGGCAGCTCTTCCCCGTGCTCGTACGATCTCACGGTGAGGTCGCTGTCGAGCTCGACCGTGTAATGTTCGCGTTCGAGAACCTCTTGGGTCAGCGGCAGACCGAGCATTTTGACTTCGAGGTTCAGTACCAGGATCTCGGCTTCCGCCGTCCATCCGGTGTCGGCATGATCGTGCGGAACGATCTTGGTGATACGAACCTCCCGCGCATCGAGCTCGTGAACCAGGAAGTCCCGGATCGCGGCTCTGGCCGCGCCGAGCCTGCTGGTGGGCCTCGCCATCTCCGGGCCGAGCGGCATCTGCACCGGCGCTTTCGGCTGCTGCGGCTCAGCCGCACCGTCGATCTTGGTTGCCATCGGCTCTATCCCTCCCGTCTGCATGGATGTCCGGCGCCTCCGTTGGCGCCGCTACGCTAATGAATTGGCCGGGCTCCGGCACCCTCCCGTCGGCGGGAAGACGAGACGGAGCCCTGCTTGCGGTCGTGCATCGCCGGCGCCTCAATAGGAAAGCCGGAATTTGCGCTCGGCCCGCCGCAACCCCGCTGGCGCGGGACGCGGACCTTGGACCGGCCGGGCGCGCGGCGCTGTCCCGCGCAGGTTGGCCAGGATGTCTGCGATCTCGCCGTCGATCTCGCGAAAGCGAGCGTCGATGACGTCGACCCTGCCGCGCGCAGTCCGCATCTCCTGCAGCTTGCGAGCGCGCTCCAGCTCGAGAAAGCTGATGCGCAGATAGGCCTTGTGAGCGGGGATGCCCGTATCCGATCGCCCCGTCAGGGTGCGGAGATCGGAGACGCCGCGAGGTCTTGCATGCACGGGCATGTCACCCTCCGCCGTTTGATTTGGCCGCCTTGCGGTCGCGGCGCGCCTCGGCCGGCGTGGGCCCGCCGCCGGCGTTGGCGTCGGCATCCAGGCGTCGCAGCAGCCGATCGACCAGGGCTGATGACAATCCGCCTTCGCCCCGTCCAGAAACGGCTTGGCCGAGAATGTCCCGGCAGGCTCCCGCAAAGATCGGATTCTTCGCATCGGCTTCGCCGCCATGCGAAGCCAGGACGCGGGCGAGCGCAATCGAACCACGCAAGGTCGGAAAGCTATGATCCTGTCCTTCGGAGCGGCACAACCTCACGAGATCGACAATCTTTTCTGAGCGGCGGGTATCGAGGCCGGACTTGCTCGCCGTGATCGCGATCTCGGTGTCGCGGTCGCAGTAATTTACATGGATCGTGATCATGCGATCGAGCAAGGCATCCTGGGCGCGGAAGACGCCGGCATATTCAGCCGGATTGGAGGTGAAGATCGCGCGAAACAGCGGATGCACATTGAGATATCCCTCGCCCCTGCCATGCAGCTTCGGCAGGTTGAGGACGCCTTCCGACAGGATACTCAGGAGCGGGTTGTTCGCCTCCGGCTTGCTTCGGTTGAACTCGTCATAGATGATCGTATGACCGAGCCGGCACGCCGCCGTGATCCGATTGTCCATCCACAGCGCGCGTCCTTCCTCCTCGAGCTTGACCACCGAGGCGATGTAATTGTCGACGACGCGCGACTTGTGATAGCCGCTCTCGCGCCCGATCAGGTCGGAGCTGCCGAACTCGTGATCGCCGTGAATGAGCACCGTCGGGCGGCTCAGCTGGGTCGCGACGTGGAAGGCGAGAGTCGTCTTCCCCGTGCCGGCCGGCCCGCAGAAGTGCACGGCGTAGCCTGCGGCGAGATAGGCCAGGGCTCGCTGCGTAATGTCCTGGACCATGGGCGAGTTCACGAATGCGTCGCTCGGCCCCATCGAGATGGAGGCGTCCCCGCCGCCGAATGCCTGACGTCCTTCGTCGAGGTCGGAGAGAAGGGCGACGTTCATGCCGTCTCTCCTTCGCCACGAAGTTCGTGCGAGCCGAACTGGCCGTAACCGCGCGAATGCGGAGCCAGGATTCCACGCCACGCGACGATCGCCGCGCGGCGCTCGCGCGCATAGCCGGCTAGCCGCTCCCGTATCGCGGCAGCACGACGGCGATCGTCCTTGGCGAAGCCGCCGAGCATGGTCGCCACCCCGTTGGTGAGATCCCGCATGAATTCGGCGGCGGCCGCGCGCTGGGCGCTCGCCCGCTCGCGACGATATTGCCGCCGCGCAGTCATCGCTCGCCGGCAACGCGCCAGAAGCGACTTGATCTCGTTGCTGCGCAGCTTGATCGTCGCCACGGCCTCGTGACTTCGCTCGCGCCCGGCCCTGGTCCGCGATGCGTTCATTCCGGCGAGCAGGGAGTGTATCTCGCGATGGCGCGTTTTCGTGACGTCGTCGATGGTTGCCGCCAGCTCGCGGGCCGCGTTAGTTCGGGTTGCTTTCGCTCGCGCCAGCATCGAGCGTACCTCGGTGCGCCGGTCGCGGGTCTGCCGCTTGATTTCGGTTGCCAGCTCTGCGCGTTGCCGGCGGCCCGCCACGATGTTGGTGGCCACGCGGGGAATGTCGTCCGCTACCTTCGCCATCTTTCGTCCTCCGTTTCGAACGTATGTGGTTGCCGGGAGCGCGGCTCGGGAGGAAACGCTCTCCCGGCATCCGTGACGCCCGCGTTAAGCAGGCGCTGCCGCAGAGGCGGTGAGTCCGACCGCTTCGGCGTATTTGAGGTAGGTTTCGACCGATGCCACGACGACGCGGGCTTCGATTGTGATCAGCTCGATGCCGACCAGCGAGACCTTGACCCAGGCGTCAATCACGATGCCCTTGTCGAGGATCCGGTCGACGACTTCCGCGAGGCTCGACGAGTCCGTCGCTTTCTGTACGCGTGCCATTGAAGCTTCTCCTTACAGTGGCGGCCGAAAGAGAGCCAAAGCTCGCCGGCCGTGAACTCCCAATCGCAAATGCGATGCCAGACTCTGTTGCTTCGCCAAAAAAATAATTCTCTTCTCGATCAAGTACTTATCGTCCGGCCGCAGAGTTGAATGACAGTTATTCGCGCTTGCAGGGGTGGTGACGCCCGGGCGGCAGCGGGCATCATCCCCTCTTGCCCGGGCTTTTGCCTGCTTTCGACAACGCCGCAGCGATCCCTTCAATCCGGAATGGTTTGGCGAGGAAGCCATCGATCTCGGCGGCTTGCGCGGCTTCGGATATCGGCACGTCGTCCTCGAAATAATATCCGGACACCATGATGATCCGGATGGCCGGCTGCAGTTCCCGCAGCACCTTGATCAGCCGCAACCCGTCCATATCCGGCAGGCGCGCGTCGATGAATCCGATGGAGAAGGCCTGCTCGGCCACCAGCGCGAGAGCCTCTTGCGCCGAGCTGACGGTCGTCACGTCGCAGCCCAAATCTGCAAGCGCGACATTGAGGACCCAGCACATGTCCTGATCGTCGTCGACGACGAGCACCGTCTTCAGGGATGCGTCCTTTATCTGCTGCGCCATCTCAGCGATCCCCCTCTGCCCGATAGACCGGCAGCCGTACCGTAAACGTCGTGCCGACTCCGGCGGCTGTCCGCACCGACACGCTGCCGCCGTGCTGGCGCACGATGGAATGGGACACCGACAGCCCGAGCCCCGATCGCCGGCTGCCGCCCCGCATCGTGAAGAACGGATCGAATATCTTGGTCAGATGGGATTCCGGAATTCCCTGCCCAGTGTCCCCGATCTCAACGATCACCTCGCGGGATATCCGTCGAATACCGATCGTCAGCTGGCCGCCGTCGGGCATCGCCTGGAATGCGTTCAGCAGCAGGTTGATGACGACCAGTTCGAGCAGGTTCTGAACGCCTTCGGCGTAGATGCCGTTGGCCGGCGGCGGCGGGTCCCACTCGACATTGGTTCTCGCTGCGGCCTCGCCCGACGCGAACATCAACGCATTTTTCGCCACCTCGACCATATTGACCCGGGTCGTTTCCTTGATCGGTCCCGGCCGGGCGAAGCGCAGCAGGCTCTCGACGATGACGGAGGCGCGGTCGATGCCGCCGATGACTTTTGTGACGCATTCTTCGAGCAGGGCCGGCGAGGTGATCCCGCGTCGCAGCAGTTGGGCCGCCGCCGAGCTGACGCCGAGGGGATTGCGGATTTCGTGGGCGATGCCGCCAATGACCATGCCGAGGGCGGCGAGCTTCTCGCCCTGGCGCACCTGCTCCTCCATGGCCCGCTGCTCGACGAGATTTCGCCCGACGACGACGACGGCGGAGACCTCGCCGGTGTCGTTGGTCATTCGCGACAGCCGCCAGGAGACGGGAATCGACGTTCCGCTCCGGCAGCGCATGGGCCACTCGACCGGCTGGTTTTCGGCGATCTCGGCGATGTTGCGGAAGCAGGCCTCCACTTCGCTATTTTCCGGCTCGTCGATGTGCTCGGCCAGCCGCGTACCGCGCACTTCCGCCGCCGCGTAGCCCGTCGACTTCTCGGCCGCGGCATTCCAGGTCATGATCGCGCCCTTCGGGTCGGTCGAGATGATCAGGTCTCCGGCGCTTTCGACGATGCGGGCGAGATGCGTCTGCATCCGGCGTACTTCTTCGCTTAGTTTCAAGAGGTCCGTCACATCATCCATCACGAGAATGGCGCCGCGCGCGTCGTCCTGCAGCCGCAATGGACAGATGCTGTACGAATAGATCCGCAGCGGAACACCGGGGGCGCGATAGCTCATCCGCTGACGGTGCAGCGTATTGCCGGACGCGACGACTTTGCGGATTTGGGCTTCCAGCGCCGTGTCTTCGAACGCCGATGGGAAGATTTCCTGCAACCGGCGCCCCAAGATCGAATTCAGGGTCGCGCGCGATTTCTCGAGGAAATTGTGGTTCACGGTCACGACCGCAAGTCGCTCGTCGAGGATCAGGATCGACGACGGGATCGTCGCCATGAGGGCGTGGAACAGGGTCTCGTAATGCAGCGTCACGAGATTCATCTGTCATCCTCGGCATTATGCGACCGGCCACGACATGGATGTCGTAGCTCCCGGTGCTTGGCCCGGGGCGCTCGCGCGCTCCAGGCAACGGATCACTTCACCTGAGGTCCGGCCGAAAGCTGAAGGGCGGCCACGGACCGGAGAGGCTGAGATTGAGCAGTTGGTTCGGAGCGCAGCCGTTCAGCGCATGGGTGCGGGCCTGCAAGGTTTGAATGTTTTCCGTGGGGACGAGAAGCGCCCAGCGGGCAACCAACTCGTTCCCGCCGCTGTCACGACCGCGCCTGGCCTCGTGCATATCGGTCGTCAGAGCCTGAATGGTCCCGACTGCGCCACGCGCCATTTCAAGCGCCTTGGCGCGTCCCAGTTCATGCAGCTTGGCGCGGTCCCGGCAGATGCGCATATAGCGCGTGCCCTTGGGCAATTCCTGCCAGCCCGGCCATGCATCGCGGGCCAACTCGTCGAGCACGCCGGGATCGGCGAGGGACGCCTTCGCCTGCAGCTCCCACTCCTGCTTGCCGGCAGTCATTTCGAGAAAACGCATGATGGTCGCTTCATGCGCATGCACGAACGCGGACAGACCATCGAGGCTCGAATAGAGCGTACCGAAGGGTACAGGAAAGACCGCAGACCATGTCATGGTCCAGCTGACCAACTCGGCGTGTTGCCGTACGCGTGGCGCGAGCCAGGCGGCGTCGGCCAGATGCTCCGCAGCTGCGGCGCCGCAGTAGTCCTCGGCAGGAACGAGGCCTGCCACCGCCGCGACTTGTCCTGCGCGGTGAAGCAGGAGGCCCTCGCGCTCCAGCGGCGGAGCCCGGACCATGTCGTCAGCCCTGGCGAAGGCAAACAGGGTGACCACGGTCGCCGGTGGCGAGCGATCTGTGATGGCCTCGACAGGCCGCTCAAGGGCGCTCATCAAGAGCTGCCCCTTGGCGTTCCGTCAGCTTCTTCAGCTTCACGCGATACGTCTTGTAGTCCACGCCGAGGATCCGTGCCGCTTCGGCCTTGTTTCCTCCGGCGCGTTCGAGAGCGTCGAACACCGCGTCGCGTTCGATTACGTCGACTTCACTGCGGATGCGTTGGCGCAGCGAGGCCGAGGATGCGGTCATGCGCTGCTGCGAGCCGGCGCGAGCGGAACAGTCCCGGCCAAGGCTGCAGGCAAGATGACTCGGCATCACGTCGTCGGTGGCGAGGAGGACAGCCCGCTTGATCACATTGCGCAGCTCGCGCACATTCCCCGGCCAGCGGTGGGACTGGAGCAGATCGATCGCCGCCGGCGAGATGTCGATCGGCGGACGATTGAGCGCCTCGCAGGCCTGCTTCAGGAATCGCTTCGATAGATAGGGAATGTCTTCCGGCCTCGTGCGGAGCGGTGGCAGGGTGATGACATACTCGGCCAGACGGAAGAAGAGATCCTCCCGAAAGCTCCCGGCCCGAGCGCGCTCCTCCAGATCGTCGTTGCTTGCGGCGATGACGCGCATGTCGACGTGGATCGGGCGCGTGCCTCCGACGCGGAAGATCGTATGCTCTTCGAGGGCTCGCAGCACGGCCTTCTGTCCGCTCAGGCCGAGATTGCCGATTTCGTCCAGGAAGATCGTTCCGCGGTCCGCGGCTTCTTCGAACCAGCCATGGCGACGCTCGTGAGCGCCCGTGTAGGCGCCCTTTTCGTGACCGAACAATTCGCTGTTGGTGAGCGTTTCGCCGATCGTCCCGCAGTCGACGACAACGAGCGGCTGCTCGGCCCGGCGACCATGCTGATGAAGGCAGCGCGCGACGATCTCCTTTCCGGTGCCGGTCTCGCCTTGGATCACGACCGAATAATCCGTCGAGACGACCGCCTGGACCTGGCAAATCAGATCCTCGATCGCCTGGCTCCGCCCCATGGCTTCGGTGAGAGTCGCGGCGACGCCGCTCCGACGCCTGCGATCGGCGCTGCTCCAGCCCTTGAGCGCCCGGCGGACGATGTCCATCAGATGTTCGTTACGGAACGGCTTTGTAATGTATTCGAATGCGCCGCTCTGCATTGCGCTCACGGCACCCGGAATGCTGCCGTGGCCTGTGACGATGATCACAGGGAGATCCGGCGCGAGACGTCTTAGCTGTCGCAGCACTTCGTCGCCACCAAGTCCAGGCATGCGCATGTCGAGCAGTACGGCATCCGGCATCCGGAGCGAGGCGGCTGCCAAGCCTGCTCCACCTGCGTCGGCTTCCGCGACCGTAAAGCCGGCGCCGACAAGGATGTTGCGCATCACCCACCGCATATCCTCATCGTCGTCGATCAGAAGAACCGTGGGCTGCTGCGGCATCAGGTAGCTCCGTCGTTGCGACGGGAGGGCCGGTAAAATTGAGGATAACGTATGTTATATTCGTGGTTGTATCGTGTCAACGAGAGTCATCAGGAGTCGTGTATTAATTTATTTCACGAACGCGACTCGCTCATCTTATGGAGCTACGGGGACACTACTGGCTTCTAGGATTTTTGACAGTATATAAGCTCTGCGTCGCCGCTAAGCAGCGTGCGAGTTCTGCTCAATTCTCAATATTCTATTACGATCTATGGTTTGATATAGATAAATCTTCTACTTAGAAGGGTTGAGACGCTCGGAACGACCCCCGCCACGGACAAGCCTCAGCAAATTGATGGCTCTTCAGCGTCGCCGCCTATTCGCCATGAATATGTCCGCCCTCCCTCTGGGGTTGGCCACTTGACGAGTGGTGGCCAACCGTCGGCGGCGTCGGCCATGCGCAGCTCACGCATCCATGTCGCGCAGGTGCTGACGATTGCGCAGCACGATCTGCCGGGCACCGGAAAACCCGAGAACGCCCTCGGCATGGAGCTGGGACAGCGCGCGGGAGATCGTCTCCAGCGTCAGGCCGAGATAGTCGCCGATATCGCGCCGGCACATCGGCAGCGCCAGCATGCCGGCCCCGGCGAGCCGCCGGTCCATCTCCAGAAGGAATGCCGCGACCTTTTCCATCGCGTTCTTGCGACCGAGCAGCAGCATATGGTCTTCGGCATGCTTGAGTTCGGCGGCGGTCATGCTCCACAATTTGCGTGCCACCTGGACCTCGGTGGTCGCTGCCTTTTCGAGGCTCGAGCGCTTCACCAGGCGTACGGTCGTGTCGACAATGGCTTCGGCGGTCAGGCGGTGGGCCGTGCCGGCTTCGAGACCGAACACGTCGCCCGGCACGTGGAAGGAGCCGATCTGGCGCCGTCCGTCCGACAGCAGCTTGTAGGTCCGGACCGAGCCCGAGACCACCTGATAGACATATTCGGCGGTCTCGCCTTCGCCGAAGATCTCCTCATCCTTCTTGTAGGAGAACTCGCTTGCGACCAGGCCTGCGATCGCTGCGAACTGATCGGAAACGCGGGACACGGACGGCACCGGCTTGTGGGTGACGAGCGGACGGACGTTGAGGGCGGCGGTGAGCATGGCAATCTCCTGTTGATGGAGATCAATTACGCGAGCCGCGCCTGCGTGGAAATTTCGGCAGAATTCTTAAGGTGGTCTCCCTACGTAGATATCCTGAGCCCAACCGCGGCCGAATGGCGCCTGTAAGGCTTCGATCGCAGCAACGCCCGCGCCTCCGCCGCGCTGCGCTCATTTGACCGAGCGGATGTAGTCCGCCAGATCTGCGACATCTGCCTGATTGAGCGAGACCTTCGGCATGTTCGGATGCGGCAGGAGCAGCAGGAAGGCCAGCCTGTTCTGATCGAACTCCGGAATTGTCGCCAGATAGCTGAACGGCGGCGCCCGATCGGTTGCACTCGTCTGCCCGCTTTCGACGAGATGGCAGCTCGCGCACCAGCGTTTTGCGATGTCTTTGCCATGGGCTGCATCTGCGGCCGCACAGGGTGCGGCAATCGCGAAGACGCAACATGCGACGGACAAGAGGACGGTCGAGAGTCTGAAGGCTTCTGTCATACCGAGGGTTCCATGCGTTTGATGCCTGACCTCAACGGAAGCGGCGATCAGTCTGTCGGCCAACCGAATGGCGTGCACGAGGCTGGAACTACGACGGGAAATCGCCCGGAGCCACCTTCACACGATCTGCATGGAGAGACCAGTCATGGGTGCCGTGGATCCGGCAGAATCGTTCCTTGGCTTTCTGTTCGGCCTCGCGTTCGCTTCCCGCATCGAGCTCGACGGCATTCTCGCAGATCTCGCAGACTTGGCCGTTTTCGCCGAGGATGTCCTTCATGAATCGAACGATGAAGCGTGGCATGCGCAACCTCCTGTTCACAAACAGGTGTGATCGGCGAGCTCCGCCATCAAGCCGGTCACGGCCGTCAATTGATCGCAGGATGAATAGGAAAGAGCAGGGTGACGGACAGGCGGGCGCCTGGCGGCGCGGCCCGCGAGGTGTCGTCGAAGCAGGAGCTGCACATGAAAGCACTTGTCTATCTCGGACCCGGAACCAAAAAAGTCGAGGAGCGGCCGAAGCCGGCCGTGGTCGACGCGACGGATGCGGTCGTCAGGATCACGAAAACGACGATCTGCGGGACGGACCTTCATATCCTCAAGGGAGACGTTCCGACCTGCGCTCCAGGACGTATCCTCGGCCATGAAGGGGTTGGCGTCGTCGACGCGGTCGGCGCGGCCGTGACTGGCTTCAAGCCGGGCGACCACGTCCTGGTTTCCTGCATCTCGTCCTGCGGCAAGTGCGACTACTGCCGGCGGGGGATGTACTCCCACTGCGTGACCGGCGGCTGGATTCTGGGCAACAGGATCGACGGGACGCAGGCCGAGTTCGTCAGGATCCCGCATGCGGACACCAGCCTGTACCACATTCCGCCCGGGACGGACGAGGAAGCGCTGGTGATGCTCAGCGACATCCTTCCGACCGGCTTCGAATGCGGCGTGCTCAACGGCAAGGTGCAGCCCGGTTCGACGGTCGCAATCGTCGGCGCCGGGCCGATTGGGCTTGCCGCTCTGTTGACCGCGCAATTCTATTCGCCCGCGCGGATCATCATGGTGGACATGGACGACAATCGGCTCGAGGTCGCGTCACGTTTCGGCGCGACGGATGTCATCAACAATGTCGGCGGCAAGGCCGCCGACAGGATCATGGAGATGACCGCTGGCCGCGGTGTGGACACCGCGATCGAGGCGGTCGGCGTTCCCGCCAGTTTCATCACCTGCGAGGACATCGTCGCGCCGGGCGGGGTGATCGCGAATGTGGGCGTGCATGGCGTCAAGGTCGACCTCCATCTGGAGAAGCTCTGGGACCGCAACATCGCCATCACCACCAGATTGGTCGACACCGCGACGACGCCCATGTTGCTCAAGACGGTTCAGTCCGGGAAATTGGATCCGACGCGGCTGATCACCCATCGCTTCAAGATGGAGCAGATGATCGAGGCCTACGATACCTTTGCCAACGCCGCCAGGAACAACGCGCTGAAGGTGGTGATCGAAGCCCAGTCTGGCTGACATTCGAACTGAGCCCGGATGGTCCTGCCCTGGACGCTTGATCGCGTCCCGGTCGACGCTTTTCCTTCGTCGGTTCGAACGCGCGGCGGGTCTTGCCAACGCGCGTCGTCGTGAAGGCGAGCGGGGAGGCGTGGATCCGCCGCAGCGGGAACGCTGGTTGGGAGTTGAGCGGAAAAGGATTATGGTCGGCAGCTTCAGAGCGGAGCGCGTCGCCGCGGTGGCTACGCTGTTCAATCCAGTAGGGTTTGCGAAAGCGGCTGCATGGTTGGAGCGCGGACGAGCCAGACCCATCCTCTGGAGATCGCGGAGGTGCGGGCGAGCCCCTCGCATGGGCGGATCGGAATCACCTTCTGTCCCGGCAAGCATGACAGCGTCGCGTACACCGGGGCCTGGGCGCGCGAACTCGCCGCCGATCTCGACGTCATCGCTGCCTGGGGCGCGCGCGTGGTGCTGACGCTGGTCAAGCCGGCCGAGCTCGCAGCGCTCAAGGTGCCAAATCTCGGCGCTGAGGTCCGTGCCCGCGGGCTCGACTGGCGGCATCTGCCGATCCCGGACTATTCGGTGCCGCCTCCAGGTTTCGAGGCGCAGTGGCAGAGCCATGGCCGCGAGATCCGCGCGCTTCTGCGCCAGGGCGAGGATATCGTCGTGCATTGCAAGGGCGGGCTCGGCCGCGCCGGCATGATCGCTGCCCGGCTGCTGGTTGAGCTGGGCATGCCGCCCGAGCAGGCCATTCGCGAGGTTCGCCGCGTCCGTCCGGGCGCGATCGAAACCCCGGCGCAGCTCGCTTTGGTGAAGCGGACGAAAGCCATCGACGATGCCGATGAGGAGGTCCTCGAAATCGCCTCGATGCAGAAGATCGGCCGCGGCATGGGCAGTCATCTCGCCGGCATCTATCAGGACGCGGCGGGCCGGCGGTTCTATGTGAAGTCGCTGGAGTCGGCCGCGCATGCGCGCAACGAGATCATCGCGGCCAGGCTCTATCGGCTCGCCGGCGCTCCGACGCTCACTTACATCAAGACCAAGGCGCCGGATCAGGTCGCGACCGTGTTGGTTGCGCTCGCGAAGCGCCATGTGTCGGAGCTCAGCGCGGACGAGCGCAGAGCGGCGCAGCGCTGGCTCGGCGTGCACGCCTGGACGGCCAACTGGGATGCGGCGGGATTCGAGGGCGACAATCAGGGCGTCGTGAACGGGGTTGTCACGACGCTCGACGTCGGCGGCGCGCTCGAGTTTCGCGCGCAGGGGGACCCGAAAGGCAAGGCATTCGGTCCGCGCGTCGGTGAACTCGATACACTGCGCACAGATCCCGACAATCCGCATGCGGTCAGGCTGTTCGGCGACATGAGCCTCGCTGCGATCGAGGACGCCATCGCCGTGGTCACCCGCATTCCCGACGATGCGATCCGGACGGTGGTGACTGCGCATGGCGGCAGCATTGGACTGGCCGAGAAGCTGATCGCGCGCAAGGCCGACATGGCGGCGCGGGCGAGCGCAGCAGGCCGTCACGTCGGTTGATCGGGAGCGTTCCGGGTTGATCAGCCTTCCGGGCCGGCCGCCCGTGACATCGCCAGCAGTTGCACCGCCTGCGCGCGGATCGTTGCTGCGACGTCCTGGTCGAGCGCCGTGAGCCAGCGCCCAGGGATGGCCTCCAGCCCGTAGGTTGCGCCGGCCAGCATCCCGGCGATCGCGCCGGCGGTGTCGGCGTCGCCGCCCTGGTTGACGGTTTGTACGACGATCTCGGCGAAGGAGTCCGCGCCGAAGTAATAATGCAGCACGGTCTGCATGGTGTCGACGATGAAGGCGGAGCATTGCCCCGGATAGGGCGTGAAGCGAAACGCGCGGTGCTTGCCGACAAGGGCCTCGGCCTCGTGCCGCACCGCGTCTTTTCCGCCGCCCTGCAGCAGGCCGTGCGTCATGCGCACCAGCGCAAGGCATGCGTCGTCGGAAAGCGGATGATGATGCGTGGCACGCGCCTGCGCCAGCGTCCACTCCTGGGCCTTGCCGGGCGCGCCCAAGGTCGCGAGCGCCACGGGCAGCACGCGCATGGCCGCGCCGTTGCCGGCGTCGCCCTCGGAGAAGGTGCCTTCGACTGTGCCGTGCGCGACATAACGGCGGATGCCGCGTCGGCAGGTGTTGCCCACATCCGCCGGCCCGCTCATCAGCCAGCTTGCAAATTCCTCGCAGACGTCACGGGCATCGAAACCAGCCTTGCGGATCAGGGAGCGGCCCAGGGCGAGCGACATGTCGGTGTCGTCGGTCACCTCTCCCGGCGCGAGCTTCAGCCAGCCGCCGCCGATGATCTCACGATGCACGCCGTACTGCGCGGCGATCTCGCTTCTGGTCATGAACTCGACGGTGGCCCCGAGCGCATCGCCGATCGCAAAGCCGAGATAGGCGGCGAGCGCGCGATCCTCGAGGTCAGTCGCGGTCATGCGGGCTTTCTCAGACATAGTCCACGCCGACGCGGAATTCGCCGCCGATCACCAGATACTCGCCTTCACCCTTGAGCGGATGCGACGACAGCAGGCTGTTGAAGAACAGGATCTTGCACAACGGCACGCGCGCGGTGAGGATGGTATCGCCGAAGCAGCCGGCAGTGTCGCGGTCGGACGAGAACGAGACCAGGTTGTTCAGCCGCACGACAGCCTCGCGCCGCGCCGTCCGCTCCACGATCCAATGCTCGTCGAACGCGTTGACGCCGCGATACAGCGTCAGATGCGTCTGGCCCGGGAAAGCGAAGCGTCGGATCGCCCATTGACAGAACTCGAACAGCAGATCCAGCTGCACCCAGATCGCGTTGTTGTGGAAGCGGCTCGACATCTTCTCTTCGACATAGCGCGTCCAGGCGCGGCTCGACACCCGCTCGATGATCTCATTGTGGAAGGAGGGACAGATGCCGAACCTGCTCTCGACCCAGCCCTTCAGCACGGCGCCCTCCGCCCCATTGCTGTCGAAGCTCCAGCCCTGGATCAGCCGCAAGAACGACGAACGAAAGCGCCGCTTGTCGGCGGCGGTCGCCGGGCGCTGCTCGGGATCGAGGCCGAACATCGCCATCATGTAGGAGGAGAACGCCTCGCCGGCTTCAGCGAGGTCGTCGGCCTGCGCCAGCATCGTAAACAGGTTCGCGTTCATCTCGACGACGCCCCAGATGTGCAGCGGCACCGGCGCGTCGTTGAAGGCACAACTCGCCAGCCACTCGGAGGGGCGTCCCACGAGATTGGTCGAATGGCCGATGGTGCGCCGCGGGCGCTGTCCTGCGTCGTTCATGACGTTCATGGAGACCATGATGAGGCTTCGCGCGGCGCCAGGAAAGCCCTGCGCAGCCTGTTCGTGCGCCCAATCCTGCGCGATACCGTCAGCTTTGGCGGTGCGGCTGCCGCCGGCTGCTTCCGCGCCCCACCGCTGCTGCGGCGTTCCGCACCCGGCGAGGGATGAGACCGCAGCTCCGGCGAACTACGTAAGGAACGCCCCCGAATGGCCCCTGGGCGCCGGTTTGCGTAAGTTTCGACTGCGGACAACGGCTTCGGTGCTCCGATGAACCATTCGATTTACACCGCCGATCGAGCGACCCATCTGAAGATCGTGATCATGGCTTTGGTGGCGGCAACTGCCGTTGCAGCCGTCAGTATCTCGTTTCGCTCGGCGGACATCGCAGGCCGCGAGAGCGTTGCCGTCGTCGTGGCGGCGAAGGCGCCGGTGATGGCCAGCGCCGTTGCCGGCATCGCGCGCTGAGCCAAGCCGGCGCAGCGACAATTGATGGCGTCTGATCGGGAGCACTGGCATGGATCGCATGGTCGAGTTGAAGCATTTGATCGACGCCGACAAGCGGGTTGCGCAAGGCGCGCATCACATGGCTCGTCAAGAGCAGATCGTTGCGGAGCTGGATAGTCATGGCCACGACGCCACGTCGGCGCTGGCGCTATTGGATACGTTTCGCCGCTGCCAGGCCGGGCATGTGGCGCACCGCGACTCCATCTTGAGGGGATTGCAGCAACATGCACCGCAGCCCGCGCGCTCTACGATGCAGTAGCGCTGCCCGGGATTGACGCAGCGCAACCACGCCGACACAGGGACGGCCTATCAGCCATGGACCGCAATATCGTCTACAAGTGCCCGAGAACGGGGATGAACGTGCAGCATTGGCTCACGGACCTCCCGCCGGACCTCCCGCTGTGCGAGAGCGACCAGGCCTATGTTTCGATGCCGTGCCCAGCCTGCGGATCCCTGCATTTCGTCAATGGCAGCACCGGCAAGCTGCTGGTGCAAAGCGAGCCATCCGGTCGCGGTCCGGCGCGGCCGCGTCGTTCTCAGCGCACCACCTGATCGGTGACGTCTTCCACGTGATGCAGCAGGAAAACCAGCCGTCCTTCATCGTCGTGGATGGGCGTGTTCACCGGCTGCCAGTGTTTTTCGACGAACGCGCCGGCCGGACCGCGCACGTCGTAGCGCTGGATGGCCATCGCATGCGGGCGGCCGGTCTGGGCGACCGTCTTCAGTGACGTGTAGAGGTTGCTGACGCCGTCGGCGAGGGGCTCGTCCGGATTGTCCGGGAAGACCTCGAACAGCGATTTTCCGGCGATGTCCTCGCGCGTCGTGAAGGTCGCGGCGGCGTAGGCGGCGTTGATATCGACGATCTGCAGGCGCGGTCCGGGATCGAGCAGCATGTAGGGATGCGGCGAGCCGTCGAAGTCCGCGAGGAATTGCCGCCGGATCGAGGCTGCGTCGCCGGGCTCGGTCGGGCGTTGCCCGTGCAGCGATGGGGCCGCCCCGTCCTGATCCGCGTCGAGCAGCGCCAGCTCGCGCTTGGCGGTCGCCAGCAGCCGTCCCAGCGTCCCTTGCAGGGTCGGCTCGCTGGTTTCGCTCAAAAGCCGCTGAAAATGAGCGACGTTCTGCTCACAGATGAATCGTTTCATGATCCTGTAAAGCAAATGGCGCGGATGCGCTTACCGCGCTCCAACCCAATTCTATGCCAGGGCGGACCGTGTGGGAAGCCCGCCGGGTGCTTCAGAATGTCCGGATAGCGCGGCTCAGGTCTCCTTGACGGCCGATTAACCCATCCTCGCCCGAGCGAGTCAGATGCTGAGATCGGCCTTCGCGGGGGCTCTTTGCGGGTGCGGCGGGCTAGGCGGCGCGCCGAGACGCGCCGGTGGCTGGGTGCCGACCAGATCGGCGGGGCCGGACTTCCGTCGGTTCGCGGCTCACGCGCTCGCTGCGTCGAGCCGCGCGACCTGGTCCTTGCTGAGCGCGAGCTTGGTTGCCGCGACCAGCGTGTCGACATGCTCCGGCTTGGTGGCGCTCGCGATCGGCGCGGTGACCGATGGCTTGGCCAGCAGCCAGGCGAGCGCGATCGAAGCCGGCTCGGCACCGGTCTCCTTGGCGACCTCGTCGAGGCCGGCCAGGATGCGCATGCCGCGCGGGTTCATGTATTTGGCGACGCTGCGCTCGCCGCGCGGGCTCTTGCCGAAATCGGCTTCCGAGCGATACTTGCCGGTCAGGAAGCCCGCAGCGAGTGAGAAGAAGGTGATGACGCCGACCCCGTTCTGTTCGCAGACGCGCTGCAGCGCGCCTTCGTAGGACGAGCGTTCGGCGAGGCTGTATTCCGGCTGCAGGCTTTCATAGCGCGGCAGGCCGTCGTTCTTGGCAATGTCGAGCGCGGCCTGCAGCCGCTCCGCGGAGAAGTTCGAGGCGCCGATCGCGCGCACCTTGCCGGCCTTGATCAGCTTGTCATAGGCCGCCAGGGTGTCTTCCTGCGGCGTCGTCTCGTCGTCCTTGTGCGACTGATAGAGATCGATCACGTCGGTCTGCAGCCGGCGCAGGCTATCCTCGACCGCGCGGGCGATGTAGTCGGCCTTCAGCCCGACCTTGCCGTCGCCCATGTCCATGCCGACCTTGGTGGCGAGGATGACGCGGTCGCGGTTGCCGCGCAGCTTCATCCATTTGCCGATGATGGTCTCGGACTCGCCGCCGCTATGGCCCGGCACCCAGCGCGAATAGACGTCGGCGGTGTCCAGGAAGTTCAGCCCCGAGTCCAGCACCTTGTCGAGCAGGCGGAACGAGGCGGCCTCATCCACGGTCCAGCCGAACACGTTGCAGCCGAAGCAGAGGGGCGGAACGGTGAGGCCGGAACGGCCGAGCGGACGAAGCTTCATGGGCGCACTCGATTTCTGGCGTGGCGGGTGGGCGACGACGACGGGTCACAATGACCTTGTTCAAAAGGGCTGACCACCCCGGCAACGGCATGGCGGGACATCGCGGGACGTTGATCTGACGGGGGGTGCGGACGGTTTCGCCACCCGCCTACGGAGTCGATACGAATCCGGGTGTCGGTGCTGTGTCGTCCTCTTCGGCTTCAAGGCACGCCGGTCACGTGTCGCGCGGTGGCCCGCCTTACCGCGCCTCCTTGGTCCGCTGCCGTCTTAGGAAATCGCTGTAGAGCTGCGCGGCCTGTTCGGGCGTGAGATTGACCTGAGCCTTGCGCTCCTGGAGGAACTTGCGGAATTCCGCCGGAGATCCTTGGATCTGCGGCGGCGATGGCTCCGTTCGCGCGCCGTCCAGCCATTCCTGCGCCGCCTTGAAGCGTATCAGTCCGGGGACTGTGGCCGACAGCACGGTGTCGCGCCATTTGGGATTGCGTGGCGGCGACTGCAGAATCTGGATCTTGTCGAACAGCGCGTTCACGAAACGCGCCGTGCGCCGGTAACGCTCGCTCTGCTCGGGCCAATTATAGACCATGAGCACGGTGGGCGCCGCGACGGTCTCGATCTTGATGCCCGGCGGCACCAGGTTCGGATATTGGTCGGAGGTGAAGTTCGAGGGGAAGTAGATGTCCTGCAGCGAGCGGTCGTAGGGAACCGAAAGCAGATGCAGTCGGCCGCCGTCGTTCTTGACGCTCTTGATGATGGGCGCATCTCTCGACACGGAGGCGATCCAGGCGTCTCCCTGGCCGTCGATGAGCTTCTGCAGACCGCCGGTCGGATCGGTTTGCGAGTCGATGTCGGCCCGGATGCCGAAGCGTCTGAAGATCGCGCGCGCCGCCGGCAGGCCGATACTGCGTTCGGCGAACACGCGCTTTCCCTCGAGATCCTGCAGGCTGCGGATTTCCGGCCGCGCGATGATATGAACCTCGTTGTAGAACAGCTTTGCGATGTAGCGCACGCGCTGGCCGAGGTCCGGGATGTTGTATTCGTTCTTCACATAGTCCAGTGCGTCGGTCGTGACGAAGCCCATGTCGATGTTCTTCAACATCACGATGTCGATGAGATTTTGCGCCGGGCCCCTGCCCAGGATCGGCAGCACGCGCAGATTCTCGCCGTCGTCGAGGACGGCGGCCATGTCGGAGCCCATCACCGACATCGGACCGCCGATCGGAGCGGTGATCACCGTCACGGTCCCGGAATTCAGCGCTTCCCGATCGGGCAAGGAGCCCATGGAAGGACCCACCGCTGGGGCGGCGGGGGCGACAGCGGCTGCGGGCGCGCGCTGCCGCAGTTGCTGGGCTTTGGCGCTGCCGGCCGGCATCGCAACGACGGTCGAGATGAGTGCGCAAACAACTACGCGCGCTGCACAATGCACCGAACGCTCCCCCAATTTTTCTTACTATGCACGCATGGTTCCATTGGAACCGGGCTGAAGTTTGGCTCAGGTTTGGCGAAGCCCGGATAGCGCCAAGCCCATGGCGGTATTGCGATGGTGGTGGTTCGTCGGCAGCGGTGTAATTGTGGGGCAGCGTAGCGAGCTGAAGTTGGGCGGGACCTCGATCCTTCCGTTGCTCCGGCCGTTCGTGTGCCGGCCTCGGTTTGCGCTATCAACTGCAGCAGATCGTGGGCGGGGTAGCGACCGCGCCCAAACACGTCCGAATTTGTCCGGAGTTCGTCCGCGGCCGCGTAACCCGCCATGTTCTTAATGAGATGGCGGGCTGCGCCTTGCTGGACTAACCAGGCTTACGAGCCGGGCGCGAGGGAAGCCAAGGCGTCGTCATCGTAATTCCCTCCCTCCTGGTCACTTCGCGACAGCGCTCCCCCGCGCGTCGGCCGGTGGCTGGACGTCGCGCTGGATCAACGGCGTAAGCAGGTGCTCAGCAAGGTAAAGGGACGCTCGAGGCCGCAGGTGCGCATTGTCGAAGCTCACGAGGCCTTCGCGCCGGTTGCGGTCGAGATAGATGAGGCAGCCTTCTGCGTTGCAGAAAAAGTCGAACAGGTTCTGGTATTCGAAAGGTTCGTTCGCCTGGAGCTCGCTTCGAAATGCCTTATCGATGCCGAGCGCGTGCTGGTCGAGATGCGTCGAAATTCGTGATGGGGTGAGCTGCCAATAATGCTGCATGACCACCTTGAAGAGAAACGGATCCCAGTGAGGTACCAGTCCGAGAACGATCACCCTCTTCACGCCGAACTGTCGGATTTCGCGCGACACCTGCCGCAGATATTCCGTGTCGAAGGCGTTGTTGAAGGAGATGACCACGACATCGGGGACGACCTGTCGTATCGTCGATAGCGCAAATGAGTTGGACTTTTCGCAGTAGTCGGTTTCCAGCTTCGTTACATCGATCGGGTGTGGACGGCACGCCGAAGCATAGGTGAGCAGCAAGGATACGTCGGACGGAAGCGTTTTCCGCAGGCCGTAAAAAAGATGTGCCGAATGGGAATCGCCCCACAGAAGCACGGTTCTGTGGGAGTGGCTGGTGTAGCAATCCGGGCTGATCGCGGCGCGGGGAACCCGCGTCGGCAGCGGACTCTCGAAGTTGTAGAAGTTGCACTGGTTTTGGTTGACATCCACCATCTCTTCGCGAGCCGGCGATGCGCCGTTGCGAAATGAATCGAAATAGGCTGCGTAGCTGTCGATATCGTCTGGATGAATGGTCCAGCCATAGATCATGGCCAGGGCGCCGACCCCCGCGAGCGTCGCCAACGTACCGCCCAGCAAGGGGACCGATCGCAAGGCGGATCGACCAGAACGAATCGGCTGTTCCAGAAACCTGTACGTGATCCAAGCCAATCCCACGCTGAGCACGACGACGCCGAAGCGGACCGGCGCGGAGCCAGCCCCGCCGAGCCAGGTGCGAGTAAAGACGAGCAGAGGCCAGTGCCAGAGATAGAGCGGGTAACTAATCAGCCCGACTCCGACCAGGATGGGATGCGCAAGAACATGCCGGGCTACCCAGCTGTAAGGTCCGGCGCCGACAAGGATGCAGGTGGCTATGACGGGCATCAGTGCAGCCCATCCCGGAAACGGAGTATTTTTTGAAATCAGGATCAGGCTCGCCGCCAATAGAACCAGCCCTGAAATTGCGAGCAGATCGGAAACGGGCATTCGAAGGCGGGCGTCAGGGATAAAGCCGAATGGCCGTTTGGTGTGTTGGGACGATGCGATCGCCACCAGGCCGCCTGCGAACAGCTCCCATGCTCGCGTGAGCGGCGAGTAGAAGGCCTCTGCCGGGTTGAGAGTCGTCGCTCTGATGTTAAGCAGAAACGATGCGATGAACAGCAGCCCCACGAGGTACGGCAGAGCGCGCTTCTTTGTCCGCCAACACAGCCATAAGAGGGCCGGCCAAACGATGTAATATTGCTCTTCGATACCCAGCGACCACAGGTGCAGCAACGGCTTCGTTTCCGCAGCCGCGTCGAAATAGTTCGCCTCCTTCCAGAACAACAGGTTCGCGGCAAATCCGGCGCTCGCAACGACCTGCTTGCCAAGCTCCTTGTATTCGTCGGTGTATAGAAACACGTAGCCGAGCAAGAGTGCCGTGAAGAGAACCAGGATCAGGGCCGGGAAAATGCGCCTGACGCGACGAGCGTAAAAGGTCGAAAGATGGAACGATCCGTTGGCGAGGTCCGCGACGATGATCGAGGTGATCAGAAATCCGGATATGACAAAGAAGATATCGACCCCAACGAATCCGCTGCGAAGCGCATGAGGGAAGGCGTGGAACAGGACGACTGAGATGACGGCAACGGCTCTAAGTCCGTCGATATCCGGCCTGTACGCCGTGCCATGGATCAGACTCGGTTTCGAATCGGCAACTGGCGCGTGCATGTGCTTTTCCCCAACGATCCGGTCGTGGTTTTAGCTTTTGCTCGCCCCGTCGGCAATCTATGCGCGAGGTTTTTTGCCGTTCGATCAGGAGGGGGCAGCCAAAGCAATCAGGGAGGATGGCCGCTTCGGAGCGACGTGGCGGCCCGCGGTGTTGCGATCCGCAACTCGTGCAATCATCCGCCCGACGGGCATGTTCCGCATGACCTCCCTGCGCAAACTGCCCGTCGTGCCAGTTTGCCGCACGCCCCTGGCCTTGCCGTGTCGGGCAAATCACAACGATGATCTCGGCCATCCCGCGGCGATGAAGAGGGACGTTTCGGCCGATCGTCACGAGGCGTAGCAGCGGGGAGCGGTGGACGCATCGGATTTGGGGCTTTGCATTTGCGGGCCGGCGAGCAAGTTCGATGCGGACGGTCAAGTCGCGTGGTCCTGACCTCCCGACGCTGAGGTCGCGCTGATGCGAAAGCAGCATGCGTAAACGGTGGCCAACAAGCCCGGCGCACCGGGGAGATCGCGAAGCAGCCGTTAAAACCATCGCGCAGGGAAGGCCGGGCTCGTCCGGCTGGACCTGTGGTACCTGCCGCCTGCATTTTTTCCGCAGGCGGGCCACGGGCCTCAGTCGAGGTCCGGCCTTCCCTGCGCCCTCTCGCATTTTCGAGGGCAGACGAACTGCACAACCCCGGGCGCTGATGCGCCGCGGGACCGCGCTTGTGCGCGTGTGCAGAGTTCGAGCGGCGCGTTGTCAGCACGGCCTTTTGAACCGGAGGAACCGATTGTCCGATTGTGGCTTGGTGGCAAGGCAGCTCTGATCTGCCGGAGCCGACGCGGGAGTGGGGACGGGATCGCGTCGAAGCGCCGTCACGCTCTAGGTTTGAATGAGCATGATCTTTTCGGAAAACGCTTCGCACCGTTCCGGATCATGCTCCAGCGAAGGAGGCATCCGCCATGTCCGACGACGAAGGCAAGCTGGAAGGTCCGGATCTCGCGCTCGGCGTGTCGTTGAGCGATTTCAAGAACGGCATGCTGCTCGGTCACGTGGACAAGGAGGCCGTGCTGCTGGTGCGCACGGGCTCCGACACTTTCGCGATCGACGCATTCTGCAGCCACTATCACGGCCCGCTCGCCGACGGCCTCGTCGTCGACGCCAGCGTCCGCTGCCCCTGGCATCACGCCTGCTTCGATTTGCGCACCGGCGAGGCGATGCGTGCCCCTGCGCTCTCGTCGCTGTCCGTCTGGCAGGTCGAACAGGCGGCCGACCGCGTTGTCGTGCGGCGTAAGCGCGATCACACAGGTCCGGCCAGGACGCCGCCGGCCGACGCACCGCGTCGCATCGTCATCATCGGCGGGGGCGCTGCAGGCTTTGCCGCGGCAGAGATGCTGCGCCGCGACGGTTACGGCGGCGAGATCACCATGCTCAGCAACGATGAGGCGCCGCCGGTGGATCGCCCGAACCTGTCCAAGGATTATCTGGCCGGCAAGGCGCCCGAGGATTGGGTGCCGCTCCGGCCGGATGATTTCTATTCCGAATTGAACATCGGTCTTCGGCTGCGCACACGGGTCGCGGCCATCGATGGGAAAGCGCGGCATGTGGTGCTTGGTGACGGCAAGACCGTGCCGTTTGACCGGCTGCTGCTCGCGACCGGCGCCGAGCCGGTCAAGCTGAAGATCCCGGGCGCGGACCAGCCGCATGTTCACATGCTGCGCACGCTGGCCGACTGTCGCGCGATCATCGCGGGTGCCGCAACGGCAAAGCGCGCCGTTGTGATCGGCGCCAGTTTCATCGGTCTCGAAGTTGCCGCCGCGCTGCGCGAACGTGACATCGAGGTGCATGTGATCGCGCCTGAGCGGCGGCCAATGGAGCGCATCCTAGGGCCTGACATGGGCGATTTCGTGCGTGCGCTCCACGAGGAGCATGGCGTCGTCTTTCATCTGCAGGATGGCGTGACGGAGATCGACGGCAGGCAGGTCAGCCTCAAGGGCGGAAGCACGCTCGAAGCCGACCTCGTCGTGGTCGGCATTGGCGTGAAGCCTCGCCTCGATCTGGCGGAGCAGGCCGGCCTCAAGGTCGATCGCGGCGTCATCGTCACCGCGAATCTCGAAACCAGTCTGCCGGGCATCTTTGCAGCGGGTGATATCGCACGCTGGCCCGACCGCTATTCCGGCGACAGCATCCGCGTCGAACATTGGGTAGTTGCCGAACGGCAGGGCCAGACCGCTGCTCGCAATATGCTCGGACTGAACGAGCCCTTCGACGCGGTGCCGTTCTTCTGGAGCCAGCATTACGACGTGCCGATCAACTATGTCGGTCACGCCGAGACATGGGACGAGATCGCGGTCGAGGGCGACATCAAGGCGAAGGACTGCGTGCTGCGCTACAAGCGCGCGGGCCGCGTGCTCGCGGTCGCCTCGATCTACCGCGACATCGACAGCCTCAAGGCCGAGCTGGAGATGGAGCAAAATCCGATACGGTAAATGGGGGCAAATGTGTGCGTGCCAATGCGCCAATGCGGAGGCTGCCGGTTGCCTCGGAAAAAGCTGGCTGGAAAGATCAAGCCTCAAGCCCGGGACGACAGCGGAGAATGCGATGCGCTCTTTCGGCGAGGCCGCCAGCCGTGACCCCAGCGCTACTTCCTGACTCGCACGCCCTTGGTCGTGAAGCGCTGTGGGCGCGGTTCAGGGCGCACGGGCCGTCGCGTGCCGGCGGCCTTGCCGGTGCCGGGCGGCTGGTGCGCGGGCACGAGTTGGTCGGGACGCGAGCCGATCAAGTCGCTGCGGCCCATCGCCTTCAGCGCCTCGCGCAGCACCGGCCAGTTGTCCGGGTCGTGATAGCGCAAGAAGGCCTTGTGAAGCCGCCGTTGCCGCAGGCCCTTGATCGCCTCGACCTTCTCGCTGCCGCCGCGCCGCACGCCGCGCAGCGGATTGACGCCGGTGTGATACATCGCGGTTGCCGTCGCCATCGGCGAGGGCAGGAAGGTCTGCACCTGGTCGGCGCGGTAGCGGTTCTTCTTGAGCCACAGCGCGAGGTTCATCATGTCCTCGTCGCTGGTGCCGGGATGCGCGGCGATGAAGTAGGGAATGAGATAGTATTTCTTGCCGGCTTGCTCCGCGGCGGCATCGAACATCCGCTTGAAGCGGTGATAGGCGCCGATGCCGGGCTTCATCATCTTGTCGAGCGGGCCGCGCTCGGTATGTTCGGGCGCGATCTTCAGATAGCCGCCGACGTGATGCGTCACGAGCTCCTTGATGTAGGCAGGGCTCTCGACCGCGAGGTCGTAGCGCACGCCCGAGGCGACCATCACGCGCTTGACGCCCTTGACTTCGCGCACCTTGCGATAGAGCCGGATCAGGTCGTCATGCGAGGTGTTGAGGTTCGGGCAGATCTCGGGAAAGACGCAGCTTGGCCGCCGGCATGCGGCCTCGACCTTCGGGTCCTTGCATGCCATCCGGTACATGTTCGCGGTGGGGCCGCCGATGTCGGAGATGACGCCGGTGAAGCCCGGCGTCTTGTCGCGGATGCGTTCGATCTCCTGCAGGATGGAGCCTTCCGAGCGGCTCTGGATGATGCGGCCCTCATGCTCGGTGATGGAGCAGAAGGTGCAGCCGCCGAAGCAGCCGCGCATGATCGTCACCGAGAACCGGATCATCTCCCAGGCCGGGATCTTGGCATCGCCGTAGGACGGATGCGGCGCGCGGGCGTAGGGCAGATCGTAGACGGAGTCCATCTCCGCCATGGTCAGCGGGATCGGCGGTGGATTGAGCCACAAATCGCGATCGCCGTGGCGCTGGACCAGCGGCCGCGCATTGTGCGGATTGCTCTCCCGGTGCAGCACGCGCGAGGCGCGCGCATAGGCTTCGCGATCGGTTTCGACCTGCTCGCAGGACGGCAGCCGGATCACGACCTCGCCCTTCTGGCGCGCGGCGCCTTCGTCGGCGGAATCCAGATCGTCGGCATGCAGCTCGGTGGTATTTTCGGGCACGCGGCGGAACAGCGCGACGCCGCGGATATCGTTCAGCTCGCGCGGCGCTTCGCCGGCAGCGAGCCGGTGGGCCACCTCGACCACGGCGCGCTCGGCATTGCCGTAGAGCAGGAGATCCGCCTTGGCGTCGGCCAGCACCGAGCGGCGCACCTTGTCGGACCAGTAGTCGTAATGCGCGATCCGGCGCAGCGAAGCCTCGATGCCGCCGAGGATGATCGGCACATCCTTGAACGCCTCGCGGCAGCGCTGGGCGTAGACCAGCGTGCAGCGGTCCGGCCGCTTGCCTCCCTCGCCGTTCGGCGTATAGGCGTCGTCATGGCGCAGCCGTCGGTCCGCCGTGTAGCGGTTGACCATGGAGTCCATGTTGCCGCCGGTGACGCCGAAGAACACGCGGGGGCGGCCCAGCGCCTTGAACGGTTCGGCCGATTGCCAGTCCGGCTGGGCGATGATGCCGACGCGGAAGCCCTGCGCTTCGAGCAGGCGGCCGATGATCGCCATGCCGAAGGAGGGGTGGTCGATATAGGCATCGCCCGTCACCAGCACGATGTCGCAGGCGTCCCAGCCGAGCGCGTCCATCTCGGCGCGGCTCATCGGCAGGAACGGCGCCGGCTTCTTGGGGGCCGTCCGGTGGCGGGGCCAGGAACTCAGGGGGGCTGCGGTGAGGCTTTCCATTGTCCATGGATAAGACTCCGCACCTGCAAGTTCAACCGCGCGAGACGCCGCTTCGAAGGCCGCCGCGGCCGGAATGATCCGGCCTCAGTGCATCGCGTTCGCGGTCTGGGTCCTGTCCCTGAACCAACCCCAGGCCAGGAAGGCCACGAAGGCGCTCAGCGCGAGCGCCAGCGACACCGGAAAACGGGTCTCCTGGTCGCTTTCGGCGGTCGTGTCGGTCGTCTGCGGTGCAGAGGCGGCATCCGTCGCCGAGACTGCCCCGCTTTCCGGAAGGTCGCTGCGGGCGCTGTCGGCGACTCGGGCGCTCACGAGCGCCTGGACCGGAAGCGCTCGAGTCGCAAGCGCCTGGGCCGGAAAGCGGTCGGCGATCGGATTGGCCGGCGCCGGGGACGCAGCTTCGACGCGCGGCGTCTCCGTGGATTGCGGCGCTGCATCGCGCGGATTCGCATCGTTCGGCTTGGGAATTTGCGCGAACGAATTCAGGCCCAACCGGCGTGCCGCAGCCGCATGATGAAGCTTCCGCTCCAGCTTGCGCTCGTGAACGGCAGTCCGCGCTTGCGATTGAGGCAGGGCTCGCGCCTGCGACCGCAACTGGGGATGGGGCGGAAGGAATTTCGCCATCATCCGATCGGACCAGGACATATACGCTTTGCAGAGCTCGTTGCATGGCAATCCGTTGACAGTGGTCATCCCGGACGCATTCGGGGTCGCCGCATGCGAGGCGCCAAGTCCGGCGAGGGACACTGCGCAGCCGAGCAGCATGGTCACAGCGAGCCTTTGCGTCATCGATTGCAGGTGGCTCATCATCGCAATTCCCCCTTCGGTCGCTTCTCGCTTGTGGGAATAACGACAGCAGCACAGGTCGATTCTTGGATCAGATCGCGTCAATATCCGGATCAGATGCGGTCAAATTTTCGGAGCGGCCAGGGGCTACAGCGTCTGTTCAGCGATCTATTGCAGTGCAAGTCGAGGTCCGGCCGGAGATCAGATCGGCGCTTTCTCGCACTGGCTGAGCAAGGCATCGCGAGCTGCCGTGATGCGGCGGTAAAGCGCGCTGCTGCCGCCGCCATCCGGATGCGCCGTCTTGGCCTTCTGCCGAAACGCAGCCTTGATCTCAGAGGCTGTCAGCACGCCCTCGAGCGGCAGCGCCAGCGCTTCGCGGAATTCGCTGTCGTCATCGCCATTGGCCCGCTGCAGAAGCGCACGGCGCGCTTTCCGGGCCTCGCTGCGCAAGCCGGCCTGGTCCTCCCGCCACCGCTGGCGCGACATGACCAGGCAGGCGCCGAAGGCGATGCGGCCCTCCGTATCGAGTTCGTCGAGACTGAACGGCCCGACCACATCATAGGGCGGCGCGAGCCAGGCGCGCCGGCCATTTTCGCCGTGCTCGATCCGGCCGATCGTCGCCATGTCCACGACACCGAGCGAGCCGTTCCAGACCACCCATTGTGCCGTGTCGGTCACGCCGGCGCGCGGGCTGGCTTGGCCGGCCCGAGATCGACCTGGATCTCATCGCCTTCGATGCGGAGCTCGTAGGGATGCAGCACGTTGCGGACGATATGGGTGACGCATTTGCCGCTTCTGCCGTCGAAGCCCCAATGATGAATCGGGCAGGTGACGGTGGTGCCGTCGAAGCTCGCATCCGTCAGAGGCATGTCCGCGTGCGGGCAGCGTCCGCGATAGGCCTTGAGCTCGCCGCCAGCCGGCCAGACCAGCAGCACGCTCTTGCGGCCGACCTGAAACAGGCTCATGCCGCCTTCGCCCACGGCATTGGCAGGACAGACAGAGGTGAACGCCATCGCGTCGCCTTTCGACAGTTAAGCCTCTCGAACCGGTCATCACGCAAGTTTCGGACCAGCGAAAAAGCACGCCTTGCGGCGCTTCCTCGCGCCACAATGTCGGAAATGCGACGAGCCGGACGATGCGATATGCGCGGGAGCGCGAGGCGGCTTGTTCGGATCGCGATGGCGTGGGATGGAAGCGTGCGCTGCGCGTGCCGGATGCGTGGGCGTTCTTCACCCCGCATGAGGTCACGTTGACCATGTCCGTATCGCGTTTCTTGTTTGCTTTCGCAGCGCTGCTGGTCGCCTCTGCCGCCTTCGCCGCCGACAAGCCCGGTGAGATCAAGGGGACGATGCTGGAGCCCTCGCCCGACAATCTGGCGCTGACCTGGGCCAAGGCCAATCTGGTGCTGCCGGCCATGCTGGTCGGCGGGCGGCGCTGGGAGGGACACGCGGAAGAAGCGCCCGATGTGATCGGCATCGCGCCGCTCGTCATCGTGATGCACGGCTCCAGCGGCGTGGCGCCGGCCGTGAAGGAATTTCAGGTCTGGCTCGCTGACGAGCTCGGCGTCGCCTCGGTCGCGCCCGATAGCCTCGCGATTCCCGATCGGCTGACCTACACCTCGCCGGTCGACGTCGATACCTACGAGCGCGTGCATGCGCTGCGCCTCGCCGAACTCGATCACGCCGTGAAGGCCTCGCGCGAGTGGAGCTGGGTGGATCGGCTGCGCCTCGTTCTTGCCGGCACCAGCGAAGGCGCGGTGGCGGTCGGTCGTTACGCCGGCAAGGAGGCCGCGGCGCGGTTGATCTATTCATGGTCGTGCGAGAGCAACTACTTCGTCACCGAGCCGCGGCTCGGCGTCGGCGCGAAGGAGCCGGTGTTGAACGCGATCGCGGCCCGTGATCCTTATTTCTCGGCCGCCAATCCCTGGAATAAGGACCGGAGCGTCACCGGCTCCTGTGGCGCGGCGCTGAAGGCCGATCCGAAGGCGGAGGTCATGGTGATCGATGCGGACGTGCATACGATTCTGAACCGGCCCGAAGTGCGCGCGCGGACCGCCCAATTCCTGCGCGGCGTGTTGAATCCATGAGGTCGCGCGCATGATGCGGCATGTCCGAAGGGCGGGCAGGAGGCCGCACCGGTCGTCCGTATGAGTCGCCGATCCGGGACCCCGGTTCATCGTCCCAGATGATTTATTTTCAGCTTGAGTTGTTAGCTTGAACGCCGGCGCTTCGGAATAGACCAAAGTATCGAGCAGAATTTGCCGCCGGTGTCTGGGAAATCCCGCTGCAATGCCTAGCTCTCGCGCGCCGATATTGAACGGCGCGATCGCCCGATGGCGCGGGCTGCATCAGCAGCCGCGCTGACATCGCGCGACATTGGAGTTGTCATCATGGATCCTAACAGTCTGATCCAGCCGGCCCTCTGGGCCGCTGCCGTTATTGTGCTGCTTGCGCTGCTCAAGCTCTCCAACACTTTCTGCTACATTCCGAACAATCAGGTCGGCATCGTCGAGAAGCTCTGGACCTTCCGCGGTTCTGTCGCCGAAGGCTTTATCGCGCTGAACGGCGAGGCCGGTTACGAGCCCGAAGTGCTGCGTGGCGGCCTGCACCTGTTCTTCCCCTTCATGTACCGGATCCACCGCTCCGATCTCGTTACGGTCGGCCAGGGCAAGATCGCCTATGTGTTCGCGCGCGACGGCGCGCCGCTTGGCGCCTCGCAGGTGCTCGGCGCCAATGACGGCGAGGACAAGTCCGACTTCGAGGACGCGAGGCGCTTTCTGTCCGCTGGCGGCCAGAAGGGACCGCAGCGCAAGATCCTGCGTGAAGGCACCTATGCCATCAACACCACGCAGTTTGCGATCATCACCGATGAGCGGGTCTATGGTCACGCCCTGAGCGCACAGGAGCGCACGGTGCTCGACGGCATGCAGCTCACCATCGCCGAGCGTTGGGGCTTCACGCCGGTGATCCTTGCCGCCGATCACGATCTCGTCGGTGTCGTCACCGTGCATGATGGGCCGTCGTTGCCGCCCGGCGAGATCATCGCGCCGGAGGTCGGCATCGCGCTCGACGACGAGGCGACGTTTCACAACAACTACCAGGAGCCGGAGAAATTCCTCGCAGCCGGCGGCTATCGCGGGCGCCAGCTTCAGGTCATCGTCGAGGGGACCTGGTATATCAACCGGCTGTTCGCGACCGTCGAAGCCGTGCCGAAGACGGTCATCCCGGTCGGCAATGTCGGCGTCGTCATCTTCTACACGGGCCCGCGCACGGCGGACGTGTCAGGCGAGCAATATCGCCACGGCGAGCTTGTCTCCAATGGCAGTCGCGGCGTCTGGAAGGATCCGCTGCTGCCGGGCAAATATGCCTTCAACACCTACGCCGGTAAGATCGAGATCATCCCGACGGTCAATTTCATTCTGAAGTGGGTGCGCGGCGAAGTCGGCGCGATGAAGCTCGACGAGAACCTGTCGGAGATATCGCTGATCACCAAGGATGCGTTCGAGCCGACGCTGCCGCTCTCGGTCGTGATGCATATCGACTACAAGAAGGCGCCGATGATCATCCAGCGTTTCGGCGACGTGAAGAAGCTGGTCGAGCAGACGCTCGATCCCATGGTCAGCGCCTTCTTCAAGAACATCGCGCAGAAAATGACGTTGATCGAGCTGCTGCAGAACCGCGCCGCGATCCAGGAGGAATCCGCCTCCGTGATGAAGGTCAAGTTCGAGGCCTATTCGCTCGATCTGCAGGAGGTCCTGATCGGGACGCCGCGCGCCGCGCCCGGCGACCAGACTATCGAGAACATCCTGATCCAGCTGCGCATGCGCCAAGTCGCGCGCGAGCAGGTCGAGACCTTCCAGGAGCAGGAGAAGGCCGCGATCCAGGAGCGTACGCTGAACGAAGCCAAGGCGACGGCGGCGGCGCAATCGGCGCTGACTCAGTCGCTGATCCAGATCAAGGTCAATGAGAACGAAGGCGCGGCGGCACTCGCGCGGGCGCAGAAGGACGCCGAGACGCGCAAGGTCACGGCGGCCGCGGTCGGTGAGCAGTCGCGGCTGGAGGGCCAGGGCGAGGCCGATCGTGTGCTTGCGGTCGGAGCCGCCAACGCCCAGGCCACCAAGCTGTCTGTCGATGCCTATGGCGGCCCGGAGTTCCGCCTGGCCGAGCAGAACTTCGCCAAGTTCGCGGACGCGCTGACCCGGATCAACCAGCCCCTGGTGCCGCAGTTTCTGATGTCGGGTGGGCAGGGGCAGGAGACCGGCAGCGCCGGCCTGATCCCGACCGCGATGCTCAGCTCGATGTTCGGCCGCATGATGCCGGACGCGCTGGAGAGGTTGAAGGCCGAGGCGCCGCGGGCGGCGCGGTGAGCTGCGATGATCGATTGATCTTTAGCTAAGAACAAGGCGTGCATGTCGATACGACGTGCAAGCCTATCTTCCCGTCATGAAATCAGGGTGGGGATCCTGGAGCTGCGCCGGCGCGTTGGCGCGGCATCGTTTCCAAGGGCGCATCAACCTTCGAGCGTCGGAAGGCTCATAATGGGCGTCGCCAAAAAGACCTCTCGCAACATGTCTATTGATGATCGCGCGGTAGGACCCGTCGCGAGCGTGAGATCGCTTTCAGGAACGATCCGCTGATGGATCTCCGCGCTGCTCTTGATGCGATAGCGCGGGCTTTCCGAGCTGATCTCGGGTTCCGGCATCAAGCGTATGATTTCGTACGCGCCTGTCGCGGCCGCACGCATCAGGTTCGGCTTCAGTTCGACGAACTGGCCTACGTGGAACTCATGTCTCAAAGTGAAAGACCTTCTCTATTTCTTCTTGCTGGAGCCGAATGTCGGCTGCCACGCGCCGACCTTTTGGCTCGGCGCTGCGGCGATCGACTTGATCTTCTGCTTTTTTGGTTTCTTGGCTTCCCGATTGCCTCTCTGCTCGCCTTTGGCCATGTCGATGTCTCCTCACGTATGATGATGGGCAGGTGTTGAGGTCGGATTATCGTTGCCGGCCGTGCATCGAGAGCGATGGTGGACGCCAGGTCAGCGGGCTTCGAAAAGTGCTGCCGGGGTCGATATCATCACGGCATCGAATCGAATTCATCCGGCACCCGACCGGCGCGAAAGAACACCACGGGCTGATCGTCATAGTCACCGGTTTCGACGTCAGAGGATGTTGAAAAGGCGACCACTCCGGCCTTGGTCAGCGCGAGCTTTTCGGCGGTTCGACGCGCACCATCTTCCGAACGGCACACGATCGGCGCGCCAGCCTTCAATTGATCCCCTTTCGCAGGGTCGAAAGCTTGAACCAGGAAGTGCGTCTGGCGCGACATCGAGACTCCCTTTTCAGAACTGTGCGCCCTTTTTCGCCCAATAGCTAATCATTTGTTTGGATCGCGATCTGCATCCCGTAGGAGCGTGTTGGATGGCCACCGCCAAGTGGCTGAGAGAAAAGGAGTGGCTATTTGGCTTGAAAGCGCGCATGGTACGGCGATGCCCAGACATGTTGAGCTCGCAACGCCGGGAACGCAGGTTCATGATGACGCGTTCGCGACGGGAACCTCATCGATGGATGATGGTCTCGATCCCTCCGCCGGAATTGTCTGATGCCCATCATAGCGACGCCGCCACATGAATGAGCCGCCGATCGATCTCGACAAGCATCGCGGCATCGCCGCGCAGAAGGCGACTGATATCCGGCGCGTGCTTGCAGACGTTGAAGCGAACGCAAAGGTTCTACGGGACCAGCAAGCCGCGATCGAGGACCAACTTCTGTCCGCGCCTGCGACCTCGTGGGCGGAGGCGGCAGCAAAGGCGCGCTACGTGCTGAACCTGTATGCTGCAAGCCTTGCGGCCAATGATACCCACCATCGCGATCTGATCGCGGCCATCGTGGCGGACTTCGCCCGGCTTTCGGCGGTCCCTGGCTCCGACGACTGAACCCGCTGCCCCTGTGCTCGATGCCAAATCGAGCGCGCCACCGAAAGTATATCATGCAAAATCTCTCGCCGCGTCACGTCCAAACGGAGGAGGCGCTTCGTCTCGGTGTCGTTTCCGGTTGGTACGCGACCAAGGTCAGCGGCACCTTCGTGTCGGGCCCGCATGGGTCGTCGGCCGAATGTGTGCGCAGGATTGCCGAGATCGATCCACCGCCGGTCAAGAAGAAGACGAGAAGGCAGCCGGCATAGCGGCTTCGGAAGATCGCAGCCTTACACTTGACACGCTACGCGATGGCGATGATCTCGAGTTCTTGCTGCCCTGAGCCGACCACGTCCCCCACGGCCTTCCCCATCATGGACCTCGCCACCGGTGATACGAAGGAGATCGATCCGGCCTTCGGATCTGCTTCGTCTTCTCCCACGATGCGGTACGTCTGCACGCGGCCGTCGCCGCGGCTGAAGGTGACGGTGCTGCCGAAGGCGACCGTGTCGGTGGATGTCGGACTGGGAACAAGTTGGGTGGTTCGCAGCCGTGCCGAAAAGTAGCGCATATCGCGCAGCGGGACCGCGGCCTGACGCCGTCGCTCGTTCACGTCCTCGATTTTCTGCGTGGCGTCGTAAGCCTCGCGCGCCTCTCGAAGCTGCGCTTCCAGCGCCTTCAGCCCCGCCTCGGTGACCAGGTTCGGATGCGGCGAGATCGGGCGATCCGGAAGCAGCGTCTCGGACGCGGTCTCGGCACTTTCTTCCTTCGTGAAGGCGACGCTCAATCCTGAACTCCGTCTCAATGCATCGTGGGCGGCTTGTCCGCCCTATGCTGACGTAAGCCGCGGCGAACGACCTGCAAGGTCGCCAAGCTGACAATTCGCTGACATGGGCCGACAGGCTTCAGTCAGCGCCGATAAACCATGTTCGCGGCCGAAGGCCCGCCGGATCGGCCGGAGTGGGCCGAAGGTGAGACGCATGCGTAAACTCCTGATCGTGGTGGGGCCCTCGGAAAAGTCCCATCGACCGATGATGCCAGCCGGTCTTGCTGGTGCCGGCGAGGATCAGGACCGTCGTCCAACCGCTATTTCCACCCGAGGCGAGGCCAGCGTGGACAGGCGCCGGGCAGCTTCCCAACGACCGTTTCGGTGGGTGGTCAGTTTGGGCCGCTCGATGTCAGCAGCCCTCGCCGGGCTGAAGGACAGGATCGCAGGTCTGGCGGCCCATGCCCGACGACCCGTGCTCGAAGGGCCCGGCGTCCGGTTCCTGAGCACCTGCTCCAGGGCCGCTCCTTGGCATCGTCTAGCAAGCAACGGGCGGCGCTACCCGCCTGTTACGCGCATGCCACAGCCGGATGGAGATCTGCCGATCCGCGACGGAGTCTCGCTTCGAGATCGAGCCCGTTCGTTGCGCACCGGTCGCGCGGCGCGGCGGCGGCTGCGTCATCGTTGAGCTTGCACCAGCGCTCCATCAGTTCGCGGGCCTCCGACCAACGGGCGCCTGAGCAAACCCTCGAATGCCTTGTGGGCCCCTGTTGAACGTCTCGTAGAGGTCGTTCCGGTCGCCGGGCAGAAAGCCGCGGGTAAAATCCAGAGCCGGCGAGTGCCAATGAGCAGCCACGGCTGCATGCGAGCTCTGCATTGTCAAGGGGTTACTGGGCCGCCCCGCTGTGCCATCAGAGCCCCCATTCCGGGTCATGGACCGTCATCTGCCGGCTCGCGCGGGCTCTTCTCCCGCGCGAATGAGGAGTTTTTAACACGTCAATGTCGACTGTCGCCATCGAGACCTCTCCCGCCGTCCCGCTCAATCCACGCTCCCGCGTTATCCTGGCGAGCCTCGTCGGCACCACCATCGAGTTCTACGACTTCTACGTCTACGCCACCGCGGCCGTGCTGGTGTTCCCGCACCTGTTCTTCCCTGCCGGCAATGACACCACGGCGCTGCTCGCCTCCTTTGCCGTGTTCGGCGCGGCCATGATCGCGCGCCCGCTCGGCGCGGTATTCTTCGGCCATCTCGGCGACAAGCGCGGCCGCAAGATCACCCTCGTCGGCGCGCTGCTTACGATGGGCATCGCCACATTCCTGATCGGCGTGCTGCCGACCTTTCCGGTCGCCGGCTGGATCGCGCCGGCGCTGCTCGTCGTGCTCCGTCTCGCGCAAGGTTTTGCGCTCGGTGGCGAGTGGAGTGGTGCAGCGCTGGTCGCCACCGAGAACGCGCCCAAGGGCAAGCGCGCCATTTTCGGCACTTTCCCGCAACTCGGCGCGCCGATCGGCTTCATCATCGCCAACGGCCTGTTCCTGATCATCGCCGCGATGCTGCCGTCGGGCGATCCGTCGCGGCCGTCGCAGGCGTTCCTCGCCTGGGGCTGGCGCATCCCGTTCCTGTTCTCGGCCGTGATGGTCGTGGTGGGCCTGTGGGTGCGACTCAATCTGGTCGAAAGCAAAGCCTTCGAGAAGGCCGTGCGGACCGGGGCGGTGCACAAGCTGCCGCTCGCGGCCGCGTTGCGCACCTATTGGCGGGAACTGATCCTCGGCACCTTCTACATGCTTGCGACCTATGTGCTGTTCTACCTGATGACCACGTTCTCGCTGTCCTACGGCCGCGCCGCGGTGAGCGCGCCGCTGCCGGGCCTCGGCTATGATTATCGCAGCTTCGTGCTGATGATGATCGTCGGCGTCGTGTTCTTCGGAATCTTCACCCTCGTGTCCGGCCCCTGGGCCGATCGTCACGGCCGCCGCAAGACCCTGATCGCCGTGACCTCGGCGATCGCGGTCTTCGGCCTGCTCTGGGTGCCGATGCTGAAGGCGGGTTTCGTCGGCGTAATGGCCTGGCTCGTCCTCGGCTTTGCGCTGATGGGCATGACCTTCGGCCCGATGGGCGCGCTGTTGCCGGAACTGTTTCCCGCCAATGTGCGCTATACCGGCTCGGGCATTTCCTACAATGTGTCGTCCATCCTTGGTGCTGCGGTCGCGCCGTTCATTGCGATCGCGCTATGGAGCGCCGGCGGCGGCTCCCCGTTCTTGGTCGGTCTTTATCTTTCCGCGATGGCCGTGTTGACGCTGATCGCGCTTCTGATCGGCAAGGAGACGCAGCACATCGACATCGACGCCTGACCAGACAAATTTCTCGCCTGATTCAGCGCGAGGTTACGTTTCAGATCCAGGGCTGTTTCGGCCGGCACGGGCAGGCATGTCATGGATCATCAGGCGTTCAAGCAATCCGCATCCGGCGCGGACACCGGCCGGCGTCCGCGCATCGCCTTTCTCGACATCTTGAAGCCGCAGGAGCTCTCGTTCCTGCGCGACATCATCGCCTATCTTGCGCCTGACCACGACATCCGCTTCCTGCATTCTCGCAACGAGCGCGAACTGCTCGAGGCGATCGCCTGGGCCGATATCGTCTGGCTGGAATGGTGTCTGGAGCATGCGGTCTGGGCCACCAACCGCGTCGATATGCGCGCGCAGGCCAAGAAAGTCATCGTTCGGCTGCATTCGACCGAGGTGATCGACGGCCGCTTTCCGCACCAGGTGAAATGGGAGGCGGTCGATCATCTTATCTTCGTCAGCGAGGATATCCGCGACGAGCTGTTCAAGCAGTTGCCCGAGCTGCCGAAGCACGTCAGCCACTCGGTGATCTCAAACGGCATCGATTGCAATCGCTTTGCGCCTGGGCCGGATGCAGGCGACCCCTTTCGCATCGCCTGGGTCGGCGATGTCGCGATGAAGAAGAATCCAATGCTGGCGCTGCAGATCCTGCGTCGCCTGGTCGATATCGATCCGCGTTATCACCTCCATGTGGCGGGCGAGGTCAACTGCGCGCGCACGGCGCGCTACCTCGACCATCTGATCGGCGCGATGGACCTCAGCCGGTCCATCAGCTTCTACGGGCGGGTCGCCGATATCGAGCATTGGTACCGCGACAAGGGCGTGCTGCTCTCCACCACGCTCTATGAAAGTTTTGGCATGAACATCGGCGAAGCGATGGCGAGCGGTTGCTGGCCGGTGGTGCACGACTATCCCGGCGCCGCCAAGACCTGGCCTCAAGACGCGCTGTTCGCCAGCGTCGATCAGGCCGTCGCGCGCATTCTACAAGCCCAATCCAACGCTTATCGGTCGTTCGTCGTCGAGCGCTATTCGGTCTCGCGCCAGGAGCGGGCCGTCCGCGGGCTGCTCGGCGCGCTCGACAGATCGGCGGCGTTCGACCCGCGCGCCTATTGGGAGCAGCGGCATGTTTCGTTCAAGGGTTCGATCCGCAGCGTCGGTCATATCGGCCTGAGCGACGGACAGAATCAGGCGGATTATGCTGCTAATGCCGAGCGTCTGCGCGGGGCACTGCTTGAGAAATTCCCCGAGCCGAACGGCAAGCTCCTGCTCGATGCCGGCTGCGGCATCGGTCTCGTCTCTGCGCTCTGTGCCGCCCTCGGCTTCGACGTGATCGGAGTCGATTTCTCCGAGACCGCGATCGGAGAAGCCCGCATTCGTGTGCCGAACGGCACGTTCATCGCGGGCGCCTTCGACCAGGTCGCGGTGCCGCCGGTCGACGTCGCCATCTGCATGGACGTGTTCTTCCACATCGTCGATGACGAATTATGGGCGCGCGGCCTCAAGGCGCTCGCAAGCGCGTTGAGGCCCGGCGGTCGGCTGCTGGTTCTTGAGCATTTCCCGGACACACCGAGCGCTGCCCGGCATGTGCGCTGGCGCTCGCTCGATGCCTATCGCAATGCTGCCGCCGTGCTCGGTCTCACCTTGAGCGCAGTCGATACTTATCATCTGCAGCAGATCGGCGCCGACAAGACCCTGCTCGTGTTCGACAAGGCCGTCGCTGAGGTGGCGATGAAGGCTCCTGCGCTCGCGCCCGAGGCGGGCGATAACTTCGCCCCCATGATGCTTGCGAATTAGGTCATCCCATGCCGCGCGTCTCCGTCATCACCCGCACCAAGGACCGCCTGGTCTTCCTGGCGCGCAGCCTGCTCAGCGTACAGCAGCAGCATTTTCAGGATTGGGAGATCGTCATCGTCAATGACGGCGGCGATGCCGAGGCGCTGGACGGTCTGCTCACCCAGATTCCCGAAGGGGTGCGCAACCGCGTCTCGGTGATCCATCACGCCGAGTCCAAGGGGCGCTGGGCCGCAGCCAACGCCGGGGTTCGGGCCGCTCGCGGCGAACTCCTCGTCGTTCACGACGACGACGACAGTTGGCATGAGAGTTTTCTGCCGACCATGGTCGCCGCGCTCGATCGCCAGCCGGCGTCGGTCGCCGGCGTGGTCTGCCATACTCAATGTATCGACGAAGTCGTGCTCGATGGCACCATCACGCGCGAGGGTGTGCGTCCGTTTAATCATTGGATGCGCAATGTGACGCTGTTCCGGATGGCGTCGCGGAATTTCGTTCCGCCGATTTCGTTCCTGTACCGGGCCGGCGTGCACCAGACGGTGGGTCTCTATCGCGAGGAGCTTCCCGTTCTCGGCGATTGGGACTTCTACATGCGCCTGCTATCGCAGTTCGACATCCAGGTCGTGCCGCGCGTTCTCGCCAATTATCATTTGCGCCCTGCCGATGTTGGCGAGCAGTTCGGTAATTCGGTGAAGGCGGGATTACAGAGCCACATAGAGGTTGAAGCGCGCATCCTCAATGCCTTGCTGCGCCAGGATCTGGCGGCAGGCAGGGTCGGGCTCGGGACCATCGCCAACCTGGCTTACGACCTCCGCGAGTTGAGGGAGAACTCGTCGGCGACGATCGGCGGCCTCGCCGAGCTTGCACAGGGGGTGCGCCTTCGCGCGGCGGGTTGACCCGGAGTCCCAGAGCGGGGCCTCTGTTGCCAGGCAGAACGAACGCCGAGACCGGGTCTATTGCCGGTCGAACCAGAACGTGTCATCCGATGACGGACGCCAAATGGCTTCAGTCAGTCGAGATCGCGCCGGATGAGTCGAACCCAGGCCAAAACCCAGGTTAAGCCCCAGGTCAAGACCCGGGCGAAAGCCCAGACCAAAACCAAGCGTGCGGATCCGGTGCGACGGGTCGGCAGACCGCCCAAGGACCTGGCCGGCGACGTCGACCAGCGCATCCTCGATGCCGCGCAGCATGTGTTCCTGAAGCGCGGTTTCGGTGGTGCGACCATCGACGAGATCGCGGAAACCGCGCCGGCCAGCAAGCCGACCATCTATGCGCGGTTCTCCGGGAAGGAGGCGCTGTTCATCGCCGTCGTGGCGCGTGTCGTCCACGGCTTGACGGATTTCGAGAACTATACACCCGTGGGACGGACGCTGCAGGAGAAGCTGATCAATCTTGCCAGCGCCGTCGTCGATTGCGCGCTGAAAGAGGCGGTCGGTCTGCTGCGCGTGACCATCGCGGAATCCGGCCGTTTTCCCAAGCTGAGCCGCGATGCGCACCACGCTTCGCGCGACCACGCGCAGAATGCGGTCGGCAAGCTGCTGGTGGACATGACCCGCGGGCCGACACGCACGGCCAAGCGAGCAGCCGCGGGCCGGAGCGCGGCCGCGACCGCCGAGATATTCCTGGACCTGATCCTGCTTCCCACCCTGATGGGCTGTCTTATGGGTGCCGACGAGGCCACGGTCCGCAAGGAGCTGCCGGACTTCATCCGCGAACGCGTCAATGTCTTCCTCGCGGCGTGCGGCCCGGAGGCGGGTTGACGCCAGGCCCGGTCAGCGTCTGGCGCGCGGCACCGGTTCGAGCTGCACCTGCTTCAGGCCGTCCTTGCTCACCACGATGATGACGAAATTCAACTGGCCGTCCTTGTTCGCCAATCCGCCGGCGATGGCCTTGCCTGCAGCCGATCTCTCCGCGATCAGCACCGCATCGGACATCTTGAGGCGGGCCGAGCGCAGCGCGAGCAGGTTGCGGCGGTCGATCTCGTTCAGGCCCTGCAGCGACGAGAACGGTGTGCTGTTCCTGATCTCCGCGGTTGTCCCGTCCACCTCGCATTCAAAGATCTGGCCGCTGCTGACGGTTCGGACCTTGTACAGCGGCGCGCCGAGCGCCCCATCGAAGCTGATATCCGCCGTGATGGAGCCCGGATGAGCCTTTTCGGCGATCCGCAGCGCCTGGCGCAGCGAGATCCCCGCCTTGCGAAACAGGTCGAGTTCGCGATCGACGGCCTCTTGAGACAGACTCCCGTCGTCTCCCGATTGAGCAGTCGCGGGGGACTGGGGTTCGATCGAAACGGCATGGGCCGGACCGAAGGCCAGTGCGCCGGTCAGGACAAGCGCGCGGAGATATTTGCTTGGCATCGGCTGCTCCTGGTGCATTCCTGCGTCGATCATCCCGCTCCGCACTGGCCGTACAGTGTGGCGGCAGTTTTCGATCGCAGAGCCTCATGAATAAAACTATACTGTATCGTTTATATCGAGCGTACGCAGGTGTCAACTGCGGACAATAGCAGTTCTGCGCCGTTTTGGCGCGGTTCACAGCTCGGGCGGCGAATGCTGCCAGAGCTGTTTGGAGCGGGCCATGTCATAGCCGAGACGATAGAGGCTTCTCATGTAGTCGGTCTCGAAGCCGACCCCCGGGCTCTCGGGAACCGATGCATCGATCGAGGTCATGCTGAAGGCGAGGCCGTTGCGTTTGGCATATTCATATGTTGCCGCGAGATAGGATCGCGTCTCGCGCTTGCTTTTCAGCGAGAGTGAGCGAACCGCAATCGCCCGCGTGCCATTCTCCACAGGTTCGAACGCCGGCGACGTTCGCCCGTTCATGATGACGTAGATCGCGGGCTTGGGCGCAAAGCGGAGCTTTGCGCCGTCCGGCTGGCGCAAAAGGCGATCGGGAAAGGTGAAGACCTGCGTCGAGACCCCGCCATCGACGTGCATCTCATCGATGAAACGGCCATCGGCCGATGCCTGGATCATCATCGGCGGGAACGCGACCGGTGCGCTGGCCGAAGCGGTGAGCACCTGGCGGAACAGCGCGAGTGCGCGGGGGGAGGGAGAGGAGGCGATGGCTCCCATGTCCCATAACACCGGACGGGCGGCATCCAAATCCGTCGTCACCACCAGAAGTCGCCGCCCCTTGGCGTGCTCGATCGCGATCGCCTGCAGGAGTTCCGGCGTGGCATAATGGCTGATCGCCTCGTGCAGCGGCTGGCCGTCGAAGATCGAGGACCCGAACAGTGCGCCGAAAGCGTTGGGCGAGGCGGCAAAGGAACTTGCGAGGCCGCTGGTGTACAGCTCCTTCAGCGTCGCGTCATAGCTCGGTCCGAGGAATGCAAAAGGAGCGATCAGCGCGCCGGTACTGACGCCGGACACGATGGTGAATTCAGGACGGGTGCCGGTCTCGGTCCAGCCGTTGAGCACGCCGGCCCCGAAGGCGCCATCGCCGCCGCCGCCCGAGAGCGCAAGGTAGGCGAACGGCTTGTTCGGCTGTTGTCGGGGCTTGATCGACGAACGGTCAAAACTCTCCGGCGGCGCGTCGGCCCACATCCGGATTTCGCCGAAGCCGTCGATGGTCGCGCGCTTCGCCTCGGTGGCGGAGTAGGTCGCACGCTGCACCGTCGCGCATGCAGCCAGCATGCAGGCGAGGCTGCACAGCGCCGCGGCGACGAGGGATCGACGACGTTTCGAAACCATTGACACGCACGTTTCCTTTTTGAACGAAAACTAAAAGATACTGTATCGTATCATTATTGATGGCCAATAGCAAAGGGCTCTGCTGGTGTTCGATTTACCATCGCAGCCGCACGCAATGCATGTCAGCTCGCGCAACTGCTGATCATTAACGCTTTTCTCATTCCTCAAATCTATCGTCCGTGAGGTAAGCGGTTCACGTCACGAGTTCTGTGGATCGCAGAGCTTTTGGAGGCTGACCGATGTCTGATCTGACTCCACCCAGACAGGCGTTGCGTCTGCCGGCCGACTGCAGCATTGCGGCGATCCGGGCCGTGTGCGACCTGATCCGCGACGCCTTTCGCCGTCACGACAGACTCGAAATCGACTGCTCGAGCGTCGATAAGGCGGATGTGACATCGATTCAGCTGCTGCTGTCGACGGCCAAAACGGGCCGGGCCGAGGGACGCAAGGTCGTTCTGACAGCGTTCTCGCAAGCGCTCCGTAAGACCATGCGCCGCGCCGGGTTCACCAGCGACGAAATGATCGAGCATCATTTCCATTAACAAGAAGAGGCGCCCATGGCGACCATCCTGACCGTCGACGACTCTCCGAGCATGCGCCAGATGATCAGAATGACGCTGGAGCCCGCCGGCCACAGCGTGATCGAGGCAGGTGACGGCGCTCAGGGACTTGCCAAGGCTCAGGCCAGCCGGCCTGACATGGTGATCACCGACCTCAATATGCCCGTGATGAACGGGTTGGAGTTGATCCGAGCGTTGCGCAAGCAGCCGACGCTTACTGGCTTGCCCATTGTCTTCCTGACCACCGAATCCAGCGACGGCGCCAAGCAGGAAGCCAAGAGCGCCGGCGCGACGGGGTGGATTACCAAGCCGTTTGTCCCTGCGCAGTTGCTGGCCGTGGTGGGCAAACTGGTGCGGGCATGAACGTCCTCGACGCCACCGCAGTTTTCCGTCAGGAAGCAAGCGAACTGTTGGAGGCGTTGGAAGGAACGCTGCTGGATCTTGGTCAGCGTCCGGAAGACAAGGAGCTGGTCGACACTGCGTTTCGTGCGCTGCATACGATCAAGGGCTCCGGGGCGATGTTCGGCTTCGACCAGGTCGCAGCCTTCACGCATGAGTTCGAGACCGCGTTCGATCAGGTGAGGAAGGGCGAGATCAGCCCGACGGAAGATCTGATCTCGGTCGCGCTGGCGGCGAGGGACTACATCCGTGCGCTGATCGAGGCACCGGACGACACCGACGCGATCATCGGCGAAGCGATCCTGGATGATCTCAGGCAATTCGTGGCTCCGCGGGAGCAGGCGGCGGAGCTGCCTGCCGCAACGACAGCCGTGGCGCCGGTGCAGGCGGGCGGTGTCGCGGGCTGGAAGCTCTATCTCGAGTTCGAGCAGCAGGTGCTGCGCAACGGCTCGAACCCGCTCGACCTGCTCGACGACCTCTGCAAACTGGGTCCGTGCTTTGCGGTGCCGCTGACCGACGCCATTCCGCTGCTGGATGCGCTGGAGGCGGACGACTGCTATCTCAAATGGGACGTCACGCTGCAGTGTGACTGCGAGCGGAGCGCGATCGACGACGTCTTCATGTTCGTGTGCGACGAGATGAAGCTCGTGGTGACGCCGCTGGCGGTGGCGGATCTGGCGCTGGTGCCCGTTGCTGCAGCACCAGATACGCCGGCGGCGATCGTTGCTGAGGTTGACGCGGTGCCAATCGTCTCCGTTGAGGAGGCGCCGCTTGCCCCGGCCGCCGTCGCGCCCGCCGCCACCGAACCTGCAGCTGCGCCGGCCACACAAGCTCCGGCCAAGGCGCGGCGCGAGGAGGGCAAGCGGGGCGAGGATCGCGCGGTGGCGACGGTGCGGGTGCAGGCCGAGCGGCTCGACGAGCTGATGGACCGGGTCGGCGAGCTCGTGATCGCGCAGGCAAGACTGAGCCAATTGGCCGCGGCAAGCTCGGACCTGTCGATCAAGATGATCGCCGAGGAGATCGAGCGGCTGGCCGGCAGCCTGCGCGACACCACGATGGGCGCGCGCATGGTGCCGATCGGCTCGCTGTTCGGCCGCTTCCGCCGCCTGGTGCACGACCTGTCGCGCGATCTCGACAAGCCGGTCGAGTTCATCACAGCGGGCGAGGACACCGAGCTCGACAAGACCATGATCGAGTGCCTTGCCGATCCCCTGGTGCACCTGATCCGCAATGCGATCGACCACGGCATCGAGGATACGGCGAGGCGGACCGCGGCCGGCAAGACCGAGCCGGGCCGCATCGAGCTGCAGGCGATCCATTCCGGCGCCCAGGTGCTGGTGACGGTGCGCGACAATGGCGGCGGGCTCAACACCGCGCGTATTAGAGCCAAGGCCGAGGAGCAGGGCCTGATCGCGCCGGGCGCGAGCCTGTCCGACAACGACATCCACCAATATCTGTTCCACCCGGGCTTCTCGACCGCACAGACGATCTCGGCGCTGTCGGGCCGCGGCGTCGGCATGGACGTGGTCAAGCGCACCATCGAGAACATGCGCGGCACCATCGACCTTGCGACGAAGCCAGGGCAGGGCACCACGGTGACGCTGCGGCTGCCGTTGACCTTGGCGATCATCGAAGGGCTTTTGATCCGGGTCGGGGCAGGCCGCTACATCATCCCGCTGTCGGCGGTGGAGGAATGCGTCGAGCTGACGGCTGAGGACCAGCGCTCGCGCGGCCGCAGCTTCCTCAATGTGCGCGGCGGCCTGGTGCCGTTCCTGCGGTTGCGCGAGCTGCTGCATGCCGGCGGCACGCCGGACCCGCACCAGAAGACGATCATCATCTCGACCGGGGAGAGCCGGGTCGGGCTGGTGGCGGACCAGATCATCGGCAACCACCAGACCGTGATCAAGTCGCTGTCGAAGCTGCATTCGGACGTCACGATCTTCTCGGGCGCGACCATCCTGGGCGACGGCACCGCGGCGCTGATCCTGGATGTGGCGCAGCTGGTGGCGCTGGCGCAGGCGAAGGCCGAGAAGCAGATGAACGAGGCGGCGTGATGAGCATCGGGCAGAGCCGGGACATGACCGCGGCCGGCGACCAATCGCTGCAGGTGGTGATGATCGGGCTGGGCGAGGAGAAGTTCGCGCTGGAAGCCGAGCTGGTGCGGGAGATCATTGATCCGGTGGCGGTGACGCCGGTGGCGGGCGCCAAGCCGTTCGTGGCGAGCGTGATCAACGTGCGGGGCAATGTGATCCCATTGGCGGACCTTCGCGTCCGCTTCGGGATGCCGCAAGCCGACGCCTCGGTCGACAGCCGGATCGTGGTGATCGAGATCAAGCTGGACAACGAGCCGGTGCTGGTCGGGCTGACCGCGGACAAGGTCTACGAGGTCACCGAGATCACGCGGGCCGACGTGCAGCAGACGCCGCGGGTCGGCATGCATTGGCGGCCGGAATACATCCGCTGCATCAGCAAGTGGCGTGAAGAGTTTGTCATCGTACCGAATATGGAACGCATTTTGAACTAAGGACGTCCTGGGCTGGGACGAGTGGGGCTGATATGAGATTTACCATCAAAGCCAAGCTGGCATGTGCGTTCGGAGTGATCATCGTCCTGTCGATGGCGGCCGGCGGGATCGCTTACATGAAGCTGAGCGATATGATCGCCAATGCAGACAGCATGGCGCTGCGCGCGAAGCGGATGGAGAAGGCTGCGGAGATCGAGAAGGAGATATTGATCCAGCTTCGCAACGAGAAGAACGCCGTCCTCGGGACGGAGCAGCAGGCCGAGCAGTTTGTCGCAGACACCGCGAAGAGCCGGGAGGTCACGCAAAAGACCAGGGACGAGGTCTATGGTCTGGCAAGCGAGACCGGAAGAAAGCTTCTCGACGGCTTCTCCTCTGCCTATTCGCGAATGATGGCGTTCCAGGACGAAACGTTCAAGCTCGCCCGAACGGACAAGGCAAAGGCGACCGAGCGCACGATGAACGAGGGCCGCAAGGTGGTGGCCGAGGCTCTCGAAGCCATGACTGCCTATGTCTCGAACACGAAAAAGCTGCTGGCTGAGCAGGTGGTTCAATCGCGAGTCGAAGGCCAGCAAGCCCAATTCATGCTCATGACCATCATCGGAGCGTCGCTGGCGATCGCGATCGCGGCTGCCATCTGGATTTCACTCAGTATCAGCCGGGCTCTCGGGCGCGCGGTCGATTTGGCGGGCGCGGTCGCCAACGGCGATCTCAACCGGACCATCCCTTCGGCGAGCAATGACGAGATCGGAGACCTCATTCGTTCGCTCAACGGCATGGTGGAAAAACTGCGGCAGGTGGTCACCGAGGCGCTGACCGCGGCGAACAACGTCTCCGCCGGCAGCCAGGAGCTGTCGGCCTCCGCCGAACAGCTGTCCCAGGGTGCGACCGAGCAGGCCTCCTCGGCCGAAGAGGCCTCCTCCTCGATGGAGGAGATGGCCGCGAATGTGAAGCAGAACGCCGAGAACGCCAGCCAGACCGAGAAGATCGCGACGCAGTCCGCCAAGGACGCTGAGACCAGCGGTGCCGCGGTTGGCCGTGCCGTCCAGGCGATGCAGACCATCGCCGAGAAGATCACCATCGTGCAGGAGATCGCACGGCAGACCGACCTGTTGGCGCTGAACGCGGCGGTGGAAGCCGCCCGCGCCGGCGAGCACGGCAAGGGCTTCGCGGTGGTCGCCTCCGAAGTGCGCAAGCTCGCCGAGCGCAGCCAGGCTGCGGCGGCGGAGATCGGCACGCTCTCGACCGACAGCGTCAAGGTGGCGCAGGAAGCCGGCGCGATGCTTGGGAAGCTGGTGCCTGACATCAAGAAGACCGCAGAGTTGGTCCAGGAGATTACCGCAGCCTGCCGCGAGCAGGACGTCGGCTCGGCGCAGATCAATCAGGCGATCCAGCAGCTCGATAAGGTCGGCCAGCAGAATGCCAGCGCCTCCGAGCAGGTGTCTTCGACCTCCGAGGAATTGGCCTCGCAAGCTGAGCAGCTGCAGGCCACCATCTCCTTCTTCCGGATCGACGACGCCGCAATCGATGCGGCCGGGGAAACTGGGGCGCCCATCGATCGCGCCGTCGGCCAGCTGCGCGCCAAGGCGGCCAAGATGGCGGTGGTCGAGCGTGGCGCCAAGAAGTCCGCGCCGGGGCGGGCAGCGCCGCCGCGGCGCAATCTCAAGGCAGCCGGCGGCGGCGGCTTTGCCTTTGCGATGGACGATGGCGTGGACGAGCGCGACGGCGATTTCCAGCGCTGAGCCAGGCGGCAGCGCCGGCCTGCATCGATCGCGCATCGGAGTTCATCGAAGCCGGATCAATCCGGCTTCGATGGCAGCGAGCGCATTCGCATCGGAAGACGCAGTCCGGGTGAAGGCTAAGCTCTCTCGAACTTGATGGCGATCGCGTTTGGGACTGGCGCGCGATGGCCGCGCTCAGGCCACCAGCCGTGACGGCCGGTCCTTGCGCTGGAACGGCGGCAGTGACTGCGTCGTTGCGATCGTCGCGACTTCGTCCCAGCGCGACAGGAACGCGTCGACGCAATCGGGATCGAAATGCCGGGCCCGGTTCCCGACCAGATAGTCGCGGGCGTCCAGCAGCGACATCGGCTCCTTATAGGGACGCCGCGTCGTCAGCGCATCGAAGACATCGGCCACGGCGACCACGCGCGCCGCAATCGGAATCTCCGCCCCCTTCAGTCCATTCGGATAGCCGGCGCCATCCCATCGCTCATGGTGTGCGAGCGCAATCGTTGCCGCGAGCCGGATCAGGTCGCAGTCGCTGTCCGCGAGGATGTGTTCCCCGATCTTGGCGTGAGTCCGCACGATCGACATCTCGCTGTCGGTGAGCCGGCCGGGCTTGAGCAGGATGTGGTCCGGAATCCCGACTTTGCCGACGTCGTGCAGCGGGGCGGCGAGATAGATCTCGCGACAGACGCGCGACGGCAGGCTCAGTTGCTCGGCGATGATCTGGCTGTATTTGGCGACCCGCAACGTATGCTCGCCGGTGTCGTTGTCGCGATATTCGACGGCAAGCGCGAGGCGCAGGATGATCTCCTCCTCGCGTTCCTGCAGCTTGCGCGTTGCAGCTGCGACTTCGACGGCGAGATGCGAGGCGCGGTCGTTGAGGCTTCTGACGGCCTGGCCGAGGCTGACGAGATTGCGCAGGCGCACCCTCACTTCGACGCTGTTGGGACGTTTGGGAAGGAAGTCGGTCGCACCGGCCTCCAATGCGCGCAGCTTGATGTCGTCGGAGTCGCTCGATGTGATCATGGCCACCGGCGTCTCGCTGAAGCCCGCCAGCGAACGCAGCTCGCGGATGAAGCGGATGCCGTCCATCTTCGGCATTTCATAGTCAACCAGTACGATGTCGAAATGGCGCTCGCGGGCGATGTCCAGGGCCTGGACGGGATCAAGGAATGTGCTGGCCTCGACTGCGCCGTCGGCTTCGATGAGACGCTTCAGGAAATCAAGAACCGATGGGCTATCGTCAACGATGAGCGCTTGGGTCAACATCCGCCGATCTCTGCTGAAAATTTGGACGGTAGCACCAAAGTCGCCAAAGCTAGGGGCCGGTTCTTACCTCGCGGTTAATCACCCTGTCCCTTGCAGAAGCCGGGCTCAATCGTCGACGTAAGCTCACTGCCCGCGCATTTACGTAATGATACGGGAAATTTTTCTTATCGCTTTTTAGCAATTCCCTAATCCTCAATTCCTACCCTGATGCCGTCTTGGCGCTTCGAGGGCGCGGCGAGCCAAGATCGTGTGGGGGCATGCGTGGCTGATCCTGTCGACTCGAAATTCCGGCTTCCTGTCAGTTGCGACATGGTGGCCAGCCGTAATGGCCATGGCGTCACGCAGCAGGCCGATCGACGGCCGTCGATTGAGTTCGTCTTGAGCGCCAAATTGGATGAGGCGGGACGGCCATGAGCAGTCTCGATCCCTCCGAGGTTTTTCGCCAGGAAGCAAGCGAACTGTTGGAGGCGTTGGAAGGAACGCTGCTGGATCTTGGTCAGCATCCGGAAGACAAGGAGCTGGTCGACACGGCGTTTCGTGCGCTGCATACGATCAAGGGCTCCGGGGCGATGTTCGGCTTCGACAAGGTCGCGGCCTTCACGCATGAGTTCGAGACCGCGTTCGATCAGGTGAGGAAGGGCGAGATCAGCCCGACAGAGGATCTGATCTCGGTGGCGCTGGCGGCGAGGGATTATATCCGTGCGCTGATCGAGGTACCGGACGACACCGACGCGATCATCGGCGAAGCGATCCTGGACGATCTCAGGCAATTCGTGGCCCCGCGGGAGCAGGCCGCGGAGATGCCTGCCGCAACGACAGCCGTGGCGTCGGCCGGTGCAGCGGGCTGGAAGCTTTACCTCGAGTTCGAGCAGCAGGTGCTGCGCAACGGCTCGAACCCGCTCGACCTGCTCGACGACCTCTGCAAGTTGGGTCCGTGCTTTGCGGTGCCGCTGACCGACGCCATCCCGCTGCTGGATGCGCTGGAGCCGGACGACTGCTATCTCAAATGGGACGTCACGCTGCAGTGTGACTGCGAGCGGAGCGCGATCGACGACGTCTTCATGTTCGTGTGCGACGAGATGAAGCTCGTGGTGACGCCGCTGGCGGTGGCGGATCTGGCGCTGGTGCCCGTTGCTGCAGCACCAGATACGCCGGCGGCGATCGTTGCTGAGGTTGACGCGGTGCCAATCGTCTCCGTTGAGGAGGCGCCGCTTGCCCCGGCCGCCGTCGCGCCCGCCGCCACCGAACCTGCAGCTGCGCCGGCCACACAAGCTCCGGCCAAGGCGCGGCGCGAGGAGGGCAAGCGGGGCGAGGATCGCGCGGTGGCGACGGTGCGGGTGCAGGCCGAGCGGCTCGACGAGCTGATGGACCGGGTCGGCGAGCTCGTGATCGCGCAGGCAAGACTGAGCCAATTGGCCGCGGCAAGCTCGGACCTGTCGATCAAGATGATCGCCGAGGAGATCGAGCGGCTGGCCGGCAGCCTGCGCGACACCACGATGGGCGCGCGCATGGTGCCGATCGGCTCGCTGTTCGGCCGCTTCCGCCGCCTGGTGCACGACCTGTCGCGCGATCTCGACAAGCCGGTCGAGTTCATCACAGCGGGCGAGGACACCGAGCTCGACAAGACCATGATCGAGTGCCTTGCCGATCCCCTGGTGCACCTGATCCGCAATGCGATCGACCACGGCATCGAGGATACGGCGAGGCGGACCGCGGCCGGCAAGACCGAGCCGGGCCGCATCGAGCTGCAGGCGATCCATTCCGGCGCCCAGGTGCTGGTGACGGTGCGCGACAATGGCGGCGGGCTCAACACCGCGCGTATTAGAGCCAAGGCCGAGGAGCAGGGCCTGATCGCGCCGGGCGCGAGCCTGTCCGACAACGACATCCACCAATATCTGTTCCACCCGGGCTTCTCGACCGCACAGACGATCTCGGCGCTGTCGGGCCGCGGCGTCGGCATGGACGTGGTCAAGCGCACCATCGAGAACATGCGCGGCACCATCGACCTTGCGACGAAGCCAGGGCAGGGCACCACGGTGACGCTGCGGCTGCCGTTGACCTTGGCGATCATCGAAGGGCTTTTGATCCGGGTCGGGGCAGGCCGCTACATCATCCCGCTGTCGGCGGTGGAGGAATGCGTCGAGCTGACGGCTGAGGACCAGCGCTCGCGCGGCCGCAGCTTCCTCAATGTGCGCGGCGGCCTGGTGCCGTTCCTGCGGTTGCGCGAGCTGCTGCATGCCGGCGGCACGCCGGACCCGCACCAGAAGACGATCATCATCTCGACCGGGGAGAGCCGGGTCGGGCTGGTGGCGGACCAGATCATCGGCAACCACCAGACCGTGATCAAGTCGCTGTCGAAGCTGCATTCGGACGTCACGATCTTCTCGGGCGCGACCATCCTGGGCGACGGCACCGCGGCGCTGATCCTGGATGTGGCGCAGCTGGTGGCGCTGGCGCAGGCGAAGGCCGAGAAGCAGATGAACGAGGCGGCGTGATGAGCATCGGGCAGAGCCGGGACATGACCGCGGCCGGCGACCAATCGCTGCAGGTGGTGATGATCGGGCTGGGCGAGGAGAAGTTCGCGCTGGAAGCCGAGCTGGTGCGGGAGATCATTGATCCGGTGGCGGTGACGCCGGTGGCGGGCGCCAAGCCGTTCGTGGCGAGCGTGATCAACGTGCGGGGCAATGTGATCCCATTGGCGGACCTTCGCGTCCGCTTCGGGATGCCGCAAGCCGACGCCTCGGTCGACAGCCGGATCGTGGTGATCGAGATCAAGCTGGACAACGAGCCGGTGCTGGTCGGGCTGACCGCGGACAAGGTCTACGAGGTCACCGAGATCACGCGGGCCGACGTGCAGCAGACGCCGCGGGTCGGCATGCATTGGCGGCCGGAATACATCCGCTGCATCAGCAAGTGGCGTGAAGAGTTTGTCATCGTACCGAATATGGAACGCATTTTGAACTAAGGACGTCCTGGGCTGGGACGAGTGGGGCTGATATGAGATTTACCATCAAAGCCAAGCTGGCATGTGCATTTGGTCTTGTGCTGACGCTGTTCATGGTTGCAGGCGCCGTCAGTTATTTCAAACTAAGCGACATGGCGACGACAACCGAAGTTCTGGTCGGCGCAGCCGGCCGCATGGACAAGGCGGCCGCGCTGAAAGAAAACGTTCTCATGCAGATCCGGGCCGAGAAAAATGCTCTCATGGCCGCCACGGACAGCGAGACCGAGCGCTACATCGGCGAGACCGTCAATCTCCGCGCCTCGGTGATCAAGCTCCACGATGAGATCTACGCCGTGGCGACCGAAACCGGCAAGAAGATGCTGGATAAGTTCTCAGCCATCTATAGCAACGCGAATTCGGTCCAGGACCAGACCTTCAAGGTAGGCAAGGCAGACAGAGCGAAGGGGATCGAGCGTTCGGTGACGGACGACCGCAAGGCTTTTGGCGACGTCCTCGCCTCGCTCGATGACTACACTGGCTTCCTCAAGAAGCTGATGGCCGAGCGCTCCGACCAGGCGCGGGAGGATGGCGCGCGAGCGCAGATGATCATGATCAGCCTGGTGCTGGTGTCGCTGGTCCTCGCAATTGTGGCAGCGTTCTGGATTTCGCTCAGCATCAGCCGCGCGCTGTCCCGTGCCGTCGGACTCGCCGACGCTGTGGCCATCGGCGATCTCAGCCAGAACATCAGCGTCTCGAGCAATGATGAGATCGGGGATCTGGTCAAGTCGCTCAACAAGATGACGGCGAACCTCAACGAGACGGCGGCCGTCGCAAACCAGATTGCGCAAGGCAACCTGACCGTCGACGCCAAGCGGCTGTCGGACAAGGATACGCTCGGGATCGCGCTGGAGCGGATGGTCGAGAAGCTTCGTCAGATCGTCTCGGAGGCATTGACCGCCGCGCAGAACGTCTCCGCCGGCAGCCAGGAGCTGTCGGCCTCCGCCGAACAGCTGTCGCAGGGCGCGACCGAGCAGGCGTCCTCCGCCGAAGAGGCTTCGTCCTCGATGGAGGAGATGGCGGCGAATGTGAAGCAGAACGCCGAGAACGCCAGCCAGACCGAGAAGATCGCGGCGCAGTCGGCCAAGGACGCGGAAGCGAGCGGCGCCGCTGTCGGCCGCGCGGTGCAGGCGATGCAGACGATCGCGGAGAAGATCACCATCGTGCAGGAGATCGCACGGCAGACCGACCTCTTGGCGCTGAACGCGGCCGTGGAAGCGGCCCGTGCCGGCGAGCACGGCAAGGGTTTTGCAGTGGTCGCCTCCGAAGTGCGCAAGCTCGCCGAGCGCAGCCAGGCTGCGGCGGCGGAGATCGGACAATTGTCTGGCGACACCGTCAAGGTCGCACAGGAAGCCGGCTCGATGCTGGCCAAGCTGGTGCCCGACATCAAGAAGACGGCCGAACTGGTCGAAGAGATCACCGCCGCCTGCCGCGAGCAGGATGTCGGCTCCGCCCAGATCAACCAGGCGATCCAGCAGCTCGACAAGGTCGGCCAGCAGAACGCCAGCGCTTCCGAGCAGGTGTCTTCGACCTCCGAGGAATTGGCCTCGCAAGCCGAGCAGCTGCAGGCCACCATCTCCTTCTTCCGGATCGACGAGCCTGCTGCGGCCGCTGCCAGGGTCACCGCTTCCGCGCCGATCGATCATGCGGTCGGTCAGCTCCGCGCCAAGGCCGCAACGATGGCCGCGGCCGATCGCGGACCTAAGAAGGCGCCGAGCGCCGCGCCGCGCCGCGCCGCGAAGGCGGCCGGAGGCGGCGGCTTTGCATTCACGCTGGACGACGGCGGCGATGAGCGGGACGCCGATTTTCATCGTTGAGCTCGACATCGGACAATGCGGCGCGGCGCTCTGAGAGCCACGCCGCATCTGAAGTTTCCCCACAGGTTCAAGGAAGGTCAGCATGGCCGCCATCTCGCAATATCTGACGCTCGGCCTCGCCGGGGAAACGTTCGGCATCAGCATCCGCAACGTCCGCGAGATCCTGGACATGCGGCCGATCTCGCGGCTGCCGCATGCGCCGCATTTCCTGCTCGGCATGATCGACGTACGCGGCAGCGGCTATCCGATCGTCGATCTCAGGCTGAAGCTCGATCTGCCGAGCGTGCCGCCGACCGATGCGACCCGCATCATCATCCTCGACGTTCCGATCGAGGACCGCATCGTCGGCGTCGGCTTCGTCGCGGATTGCGTGTTCGAAGTCACCGACATCGACGAAAGCACGACCGAGCCGGTGCCGTCCGTCGGCGGGCGCTGGCAGTCCGACTACATCGCGCGGATCGGCCGCAAGGGAGAAAAGTTCATCATCATCTTCGATCTTGCGCGTCTGATGTCCGATACCGAGATGCCGGTGGCCCGACAGGCCGAATTGGAAGCGGCCAGTGTCGTATCATGAAATGATCTCCGCCGTTCCCGCTACACAGCTGTCCGATCGTCATTTCCGTTCGATTGCCCAGCTGATCGAGACAGAGGTCGGCATCAAGCTGCCGGCGGCCAAGCGGCTGATGCTCGAGGGACGCCTGCATAAGCGCGTCCGCGCCCTGAATTTTTCCGGCATCAGCGAATATGTCGAAACCCTGTTCGAGCCCGGTCAGCTCGAGGTCGAGCTCACGCATCTGATCGATGTCGTCACCACCAACAAGACCGACTTCTTCCGCGAGCCGTCGCATTTCGAGTTCATGAGGGACGTCGCGGTGGCCGAGCTTCTGAAAGCCCGGGGCCGCAAGGACCTCAAGATCTGGAGCGCGGCCTGCTCGATGGGCATGGAAGCCTATACCGCTGCCATGGTCCTGGATGACATGACGAGAACCGGCGGCAGGTCGTTTCAGTTTCGCATCCTGGGCACCGACATTTCGACCACCGTCCTGGCGTTCGCCAAGGCCGCGATCTACACCCGCGACGTGCTCGCGCCGGTCCCGCAGGAGTTCGCGAAGCGCTATTTCCTGAGGTCGAGGGACCGCACCAGCGGCGAGGTGCGCATCGTGCCGGAGCTGCGCCGGCTGACCAACTTCATGCGCATGAACCTGATGGACGGCAGCTATCCTGTCGATCGCGACGTGGACATCATCTTCTGCCGCAACGTGCTGATCTATTTCGAGCGCGAGACCCAACGCAAGGTGATCGAGCAGCTTTGCTCGCACTTGAGGCCCGGCGGCTACCTGATGGTCGGCCATTCCGAATCGATGATCCACAGCGTCGTGCCGGGCCTGAAGCAGGTCCAGCCGACCATCTTCCGTGTCTAGCGAAAGGGGGCGTGTGGTGATCGAGCCAAAGATTCGGGTGCTGATCGTCGATGACTCCGCCTCGGTGCGTCAGATCCTGACGACGATCCTGAGCGAAGATCCCGACATCGAGATCATGGGCACGGCGTCGGACCCGTTTGCGGCGGCGCGCCGGCTGCAAAATGAGCTGCCCGACGTGATCCTGCTCGACATCGCCATGCCGCGAATGGACGGCATCACCTTCCTGCGCAAGATCATGGCGCAGCGCCCGATTCCCGTGATCATCTGTTCGTCACTGACGGAAGACGGCTCCGAGCAGATGCTCGAAGCGCTGGAAGCCGGCGCAGTGGACATCGTGCCCAAGCCCCGCATCGACACCCGGCAGGCGCTGTTCGAGAGTTCGGCGCGGCTGCGCGAAGCGGTGAAGGCGGCGGCGCGTGCGCGGGTGCGGTCGCGCCCGGCGCGCCGGACGCTGGTCGAGAAGAAGCTGACCGCCGATGCGATCATTCCGCCGCCGCTGGCCAGCCGCTCGCGGCCGGTGACTGAGCGCATCGTGTGCATCGGCGCGTCCACCGGCGGAACCGAGGCGCTTGCCGATGTGCTCGAAGCGTTGCCGCCGCATTGCCCGGGAATCCTGATCGTGCAGCACATGCCGCAGGGCTTCACGGCGGCATTCGCGAAGCGGCTGAACGGCACCTGCCAGATCCATGTCAAGGAAGCGGAAGATGGCGAGCCGGTGCAGTCGGGCTCGGCCTATATCGCGCCGGGCGCGCGCCACATGCTGCTGCAGCGGACCGGGGTTCGCTATCACATCGCCATCAAGGACGGCCCGCCGGTGTCGCGGCATCGCCCGTCCGTCGATGTTCTCTTCCGCTCGGCAGCCCAATATGCCGGGCCCAACGCGCTCGGCATCATCATGACGGGGATGGGCGACGACGGTGCGCGCGGGTTGTTGGAGATGCGCAGGCTGGGTGCGGCCACGCGCGCGCAGGACGAAGAGAGCTGCGTGGTGTTCGGCATGCCGAAAGAGGCGATTGCCCGCGGCGCTGCGGAGAAGGTGGTTTCGCTACGCCAGATTCCGCGGGAGATCATGCTGTGGCAGCAGGCCGGCCAGGCCGTCATGACGGATTGAGGCGGTGATGTCCGTGACCGACATGATGACCGATGCAAGCGCTGCGGCGGTGACCGCCATCGCGGACGTATCCTCGCGAATCGAGGAGGCGTTCGCCGAGGTTGGCGATCGGCTCGGCCGCAGCCACGCGGTCTTCAAGGAGCTCGAGGGCGGCCTGTCGGTGCTGTCCCGCGAACTGTCGGGCGGACGGATCGAAGGTGCGTCGCAGGCGCTGCAGGATATCGCGGATCGCTTGAACGCGGTGGCCGACGCGCTGCCGGCCGAAGCTGCGCTGCTCGCCAATATCGGTGAGGAGGCGAAGCAAGCCTCTGCCGTCCTCAAGCTGTTGTCCGGCCATATCCAGACCATCACGATCGTCGCGCGCAGCGCACGGATCGAGGCCGCATCGTTCGATGGCGAGCGCCAGAGCTTTCTCGATTTCACCCGCGAAGCGTTCGAACTCGGGCAGTCGGTGCAATGCTCGGTCGAGGCCTGCGCCCGCGACGGCATCCAGCTCGCCAAGGCCGTCGAGGCCGCGCTGGCGCGGCAGCGGGAATTCGAGAACCTCTATCGCAGCGAGCTGTTGTCGGTCGCCGCCGGGTTGGTAACCGCCCGTTCGGAGCTGGCCGCACAGCAGGTGAACGGGGCGAGGCTGACGGAGATGGCCGCGACGGCCGCAAGCCGTATCGCGTCTGCGATCGCGGAGGCCGTCATGGCGCTGCAATCGGGCGATGCCACGCGGCAGCGGCTCGAACATATCTGCCAGGGGCTGGGTCACACGGCCCAGCACGCGCCACCCATCGTGCCGGAGCCGCTCGGGCCGGCCGGGTCTGCGACCTGGCTGATCGGCCAGCTCCAGGCCGAACAGCTGAGGGATACCAAGCGCGCCTTCGATCTGGATCTCGCGCGCACGGTGAGCGCGTTGAGCGCGATCATGTGCGATGCCGAGGGCCTGGTCGCGCAGAGCCGCGCCATCTATGGCGGCGAAGCCGACGAACCGTCGTCCTTTCTGTCCACGGTGAAGCAGCGATTGTCGCAGGCATCGAGCCTGATCGCGGCCTGCGAGCAATCCGGCGGATCGGTCGATGAGGCGCTGTCCGTGGTCACCGAAACGGTGGCGCGCTTCCGCGAGGCGATTTCCGGCCTCAGCGATGCCGTGGACGACATCATCCTGATCGGCATGAATGCGAGCCTGCGCGCAGCCCGTGCCGGCGTGAAAGGCAACGCGTTCGTGGTGATCGCGAACGAGCTCAAGGCGTCCGCGGACCAGATGTCGGCGGGCGCCATGCGGCTGAAGCCCGTTCTTGACCGGATCGAAAGCTTTGTCGGCGAGCTGCGCGAGCGGCGCGACCAGGGCGATGCCGCCGAGCTCGCCCGGCTGGAGCCTGCGGTGCTGAGCGCGCTGCACGAGGTCGAGGCCGGCAACGCGCAACTGGCCGGGCTGATGACGCGGCTGGCGCGCGAGAGCGCCGCGTTCGACGAACTGCTGAGCCGGGCACGCGATCGCATCACCGCGCTCGATCAGGCATCCGCCCGGCTTCCCGGCGTGGCCGCCACGATCGCCGCGCAGAACAGCGTGCCCGCGCAGGTCGCGCTGACGACAGCCGATCAGCCGCTGCTGGATGAGCTGTTCGCACGCTATACGATGGAGCGCGAACGCGAAGTTCACCGCGACTTGCTGCAGAGGTTCGGCCTCGCTTCCGCCATGCCTGCGCCCGCAGCGCCGGTGGAGGAAGATGACGGCGTGCTGCTGTTCTGAAACCGCACATAAGTCGCGAGCCCCGGGTACTAGGCCCCACGCAACGATCGATATAGGCTTGATGCCCGGAGGCAGGCTCGGGCACTCTGCCGGAGCGATCTGACGAGGACGGCATCGATGGGGCGGCTGAGCACGCATGTACTGGACACGGTGCGGGGAAAGCCCGCGCAAGGCGTCACGATCGAGCTTGCCATGCTCAGGCCGGACGGCGCTTGGCAGCGCCTCAACCAGGTCGTCACCAATGCCGATGGCCGCACGGCCCAGCCGCTGCTCGCCGGCGATGCGTTCAGCGCAGGCACCTATATGCTGACCTTCCACATCGGGGCCTATTTCGAGGCCAGCGGTCTTGCCGTGACAGACCCGCCGTTTCTCGATTTGGTGCCGCTGCGGTTCACGGTCGCGGATGCGGACGCGCATTACCACGTGCCGCTGCTCGCCACGCCCTGGAGCTATTCGACCTATCGTGGAAGCTGAGACATGACCTCCGACCTCTATCCGCGCGACCTGATCGGCTACGGACGCACGCCGCCGCATCCCCATTGGCCGAACGATGCCCGCATCGCCGTGCAGTTCGTGATCAACTATGAGGAGGGCGGCGAGAATTGCATCCTGCATGGTGACGCGGCTTCGGAGGCGTTCCTGTCCGAGATCGTCGGCGCGCAGCCCTGGCCGGGGCAGCGCCACATGAACATGGAATCGATCTACGAGTTCGGCGCGCGCGCCGGCTTCTGGCGGCTGTGGCGGATGTTCACCGCGCGCAAGCTGCCGGTCACGGTATTCGCCATCGCGAGCGCAATGGCGCGCAATCAGGACGTTGTCGCCGCGATGAAGGAGGCGCAGTGGGAGATCGCGAGCCACGGCCTGAAATGGATCGACTACCGCGATTTCGCCGAAGAGGACGAGCGCGCGCACGTCGAGGAGGCCGTTCGCATCCACACCTCGCTGGTCGGTGAGCGGCCGCTCGGCTTCTATCAGGGCCGCACCTCGGTGCATTCGCTCGACGTCGCGATGAAGGAGCAGGGCTTTCTCTACGGCGCCGATTCCTATGCCGACGAGCTGCCCTATTGGGTCGAGGGGCCGCACGGCCCGCAGCTGATCGTGCCCTACACGCTCGACGCCAATGACATGCGCTTTGCAACGCCGCAGGGCTTCAATTCCGGCGATCAGTTCTTCGCCTATCTGAAGGACAGTTTCGACACGCTCTATGCGGAAGGCGCGGAAGCGCCGCGCATGCTGTCGGTCGGCCTGCATTGCCGGCTGGTGGGCCGCCCCGGGCGTGCGGCGGCGCTGGCGCGTTTTCTCGATTACGTAATGAGCCACGACAAGGTCTGGATGGCGACGCGGCTCGACATCGCGCGGCATTGGATCAGGACCCATCCGCCGGCTGGCGGCTATCGTCCGTCGCACATGCCGCGCGCGCTGTTCGTCGAACGCTTCGGCGACATTTTCGAGCACACGCCCGAGATCGCCGAGCGGGCGCACCGCGCCGGTCTTGCCGCGCTGGACGATACACCGGAAGGGCTGTACGTGACGCTGATGGGCGTGGTCCGTGCCATGACGCGGGACGAGAAGCTGGCGCTGATCCGCGCGCATCCGGAGCTCGCGGGCCGCGAGGCGGTGGCCGGCGAGATGACGGCCGATTCCGCCGGCGAACAAGGCCGGCTCGGTTTCACGACGCTGTCGCGCAGCGAGTTCGATCGCGTCGCCGATATCAACCGCCGCTATCGCGAGAAATTCGGCATGCCGCTGATCGTAGCGCTGGCGTTGCATGAGGATCGGGCGTCGGTGATCGCCGAGATGGAGCGGCGCACCGATTACGACATCGAAGCCGAGATCGCGAACGCGATCGCCCAGATCGGCCACATCACCAAGGCGCGCCTCGCCAAGAAGTTCGAGGCCTCGTAAGGCGCGCGCCTTGGCTCTGCCCGCGTGCGGCAAGGATATCGCACGTGGGGACAAACTTGGGCCGACAATATCTCCCGCCGCCGTCCTTCGCGACGCTCGCCTCTGGCGAGCTCCTCAGGACGAGGTCCTTTTTCGCGGCGAATTATCAGACCCTCATGGTGAGGAGGCGCAAAGCGCCGTCTCGAACCATGAGGCCCCCGGTGATCGCTCTAGCGCGTGAGGAGACCGTTGGCACCGTGGGAGCGCAGCACTCAGCTCTTGGTCGCATGCACGGCCGGCGTCTCGCCGCTATTCCATCGGCCCTCGATCGCACGCTCGATCTGGGCGCCGAGCTGCAGCAGCAGCCCGTCATTGGCCTGCTTTGCCATCGCCTGAATGCCGAGCGGCAGCCCGTGCTCGTTTTTCGCCAGCGGCAGCGAGATCGCGGGAATGCCGCAGAGATTGGCGAGCGGCGTGAAGGCGAAATTGCGCCAGAGATTGCCGAACCAGTCGAGCACGTCGGGATTGTCGCTGATGGTCAGATATTCCGTGGTGCCGACCTTCGGCGTCGGCAGCGCGGTGATCGGGGTCAGCATGATGTCCCAGTCCTCGAAGAATGCGCCGAAGCCACGCGACGTCGTGTTGAACACCGCCTGCATCGCTGCGCGTTCGGCGAAGCTGGTATCCTTGCCGGCTTCCCAGATGCGGATGTTGATCGGCTCGATCAGCTCGGCCGGCGGGCGCTGCAGCCCGCGCTGGCTGAGCATGTTGTTGATCACCATCGCGAAGTTCGAGATGTAGCAGGTGGTCTGCGCTGCGAAGGCGGCCGCATAGTCGATCTGCGGCTGCGCATAGGCGACCTCGTGCCCGAGCCCTTCGAGGAAGCGGCCGACACGTTCGAGCTCGGAGATGATCTGCGGGGTCGCGCGGTACTCGCCCCATTGGTGCGACAGCGCGATCTTCAAGCGGCCCGGATCGCGCTTGATCTGCTCGGCATAGGGCTCCGCCGCGCTCCAGTAGGGCATGAATTCGCCCGGCGCACCGCCTCGGCAGGCGTCGACAAAGGCCGCCGTGTCGCGCACCGTGCGCGACTGGCAGCCCTGGATCGAGACCAGGCCGGTGAGATCGGACAGATGCGGCGCGATGGAGAACACGCCGCGCGAGACCTTCAGTCCGATATTGCCGTTGACGCCGGCGGGGATGCGGATCGAGCCGCCACCGTCGGTCGCATGCGCGATCGGCACCGCGCCGGCGGCGACCATCGCGGCACTGCCGGCCGACGAGCCGCAGGTGGTGTAGTCGGTGTTCCAGGGATTGCGCGTGACGTAAACGGACGGATTTTCAGCGGAGCTGCAAACGCCAAATTCCGGTGTCGTGGTACGCCCGATCAGATTGAGCCCGGCCCGGCGCATCTTGGCGGTCAGGAAGGTATCGGCGCCGGCGCGGTTGCCGCGCATGAACAGCGAGCCCATCTCCTGCAGGCGGCCGGCCATGGTCGGCCCGAGATCCTTCATCAGGAACGGCAAGCCGGCGAACGGGCCGGCGAGATCGGCGCCGGCCTTGGCCGGATCGGTGAGCGCGTCGTCGAACAGTTCGACCACGCCGGACAGTGCAGGATCGACCTTGGCGATCGCAGCGGCCGCCTGCGCCGCCAATTCTGTCGCGGTAAGCTCGCCGTTTTTCACCCGCGCCGCAAGCGCCGCGCCGTCATGCCGGGTCCATTCGTCCCAGCTCATAGCTAAAGTCATCGCCAATTCCTCTCGAAGAGACGGCACAGTAGGTTCGCAAGACGGCAAGTCAATCAACCGTGACAGCATGCGCCGCATACGATCCGGTCATGCCGTCGGGCGGTCCCATTATGAGGAACCAGGGCACGCGCACATTTCCTGGTCCAGCGTATCGCAGGCTGACGCAGCGCATTCGATGCGCTTCTTCTTCCGTTCTTATGGGGAGAGGGTTGGGACGAATGAAGTTTTGTGCTCGTTCTTCTCCACGTCGTCATGGCCGGGCTTGTCCCGGCCATCCACGTCGTTCGGTATCTTGGGAAGGACGTGGGTGCCCGGGACAAGCCCGGGCATGACGGCGTAACTGATAAGCAGGCTTTGTGCAGCTTGATCACGGAACTAAGGTCATGCCCTAGCTTCAGCCCGCTATCTTAGGTGTCAGCGATGTCAATACGTCCGCCAGGCGCTCGATTGATAGCAGAGCGATGAAGACAGATCGCTCTCGCCGCGCCTATGCTACGCCACTGTGTTGCGGTCGATGCGCTCTGGAGCGACAGCAATCGCTTCGATCTCGATCACGAATTCCGGTCGCACTAGGCCGGCGACCACGATCAGCGTGGTCGTGGGCGGCGTCCCCGGAAATTGCCGGTCGCGCGATCGCCTGTAGCCCTGCATGTGCTCACGCCCTGTCACATAGACGCTAAGGCGGACAACATCCGACATCGTCATCCCGTCTTCGGCCAGGATCGCCGCAATGTTTGCGAAGCAGATGTCGGCCTGCGCTTCGCTGTCCTCCGGAATGCTCTCGTCGACAGCGATACCGAGTTGCCCGGCAGTGATGACCAGCCGGTTCCCGGCCGGCACGGCGATGCCATGGCTATAGTTTGCCAAAGGTGGTCGAATCGAGGACGGAGACAGTGCTCGCATGACCGCTTCTCGATTGGAGGTGCGTGATTTCACCAATGCTATGTGAGGTCGCGACATGTGGTCAATAAGATGCCGCCTTCGGCAGGACTGGTTTGCCCGTCGCGCAGTCTCTGCGCTGGTTTGGAGCGGAGCGGGGCTCCGAGCCGTAAACATCACCTGCGCGGAAAAGCCAAATTCGTTCGTCGCTTCAAGCTGATCATCCCTGTCCAGTCCTTTTGCGAAAAATATATCTCTTTCGTTTTTTCAGAATTTGATGTTTCCTGCTCATGTCCCGCCTCGATGAGAGGGACGCTTCGCGATCGTCACGAGCGTTGGGTGTGGGATGCGGTGGCCGTGTCGGGTTGCAGCGCGCACTTCGCGAGCGGACGAACAACCTCGATACGGACGGCGAAGTCGTGTGGTCCTGGCGCCTCGGTGCTGGCGCTCAGCGCAACGTTTGCGCGTTGTCGCGACGCGATGATGCTTCGCATCACGCGGACGGGGGCAAGAATGCCGATCCCCGGGGAGATCACGTATAAGCCGTAAGCCCATCGTGCAGGGAGGGCCGGGATGTTTCGGCTGAACCTGTGGTGACTGCCGCCTGCTTTCTTTGATGCAGGCGGGCCATGGGGGCGGCCAGCTCCCGGCCTTCCCTGCGCCCTCTATCCAGAGAGCGCGGACGATCGCCAGGACCCGGACGCAGATGCGCCGCGGGGCGGCGAAGGTGCGCCCCGATGGAACCTGGATGACGCGCGGCACCCGTCGCAGCGATGCCGGACTGTGACAACAACCGGTTTCCCGACGCAGGCAAAACCATTATGGTGCCGGACCGTGTTGCCGCCGGACAGATTACGATGCTTAATTATATCAATGGTTTACGGCGGCCGATGCGGGTCTGGAGAACGGTTTGACGCGCTATTTGTCCACGCGGGGCGAGGCCCCCGTGCTTTCCTTCTGTGATGTGATGCTGACCGGGCTTGCCCGGGACGGTGGCCTGTACGTACCGGAAACCTGGCCGCAGCTTTCGCCCGACACCATCGCCGCCTTCTTCGGCCGGCCCTATTGGGAGGTCGCCGTCGAGGTCATCAAGCCGTTCGTCGCCGGCGAGATCTCGGATGCCGAGCTGGGGCGGATGGCCAACGAAGCCTATGCCTCCTTCCGCCATCCGGCCGTGGTGCCGCTCGATCAGGTCGCCCCGCACCAGTTCGTGCTGGAGCTGTTCCATGGGCCGACGCTCGCCTTCAAGGACGTGGCGATGCAGCTGATCTCGCGGCTGATGGACCACGTGCTGGCCAAGCGCGGCGAACGCACGACCATCGTGGTCGCCACCTCCGGCGATACTGGCGGTGCGGCGGTCGAAGCTTTTGCCGGCCGCGACAATGCCGATTTGATCGTACTGTTCCCGCACGGCCGCATCTCCGAGGTGCAGCGTCGGATGATGACGACGGCGGGCGCGGCCAACGTGCATGCGCTCGCGATCGAGGGCAATTTCGATGATTGCCAGGCGATCGTGAAGGGCCTGTTCAATCACCACAGCTTCCGCGACCAGGTGGCGCTGTCCGGCGTCAATTCGATCAACTGGGCGCGCGTGGTGGCGCAGGTGGTCTATTACTTCACCTCGGCGGTCGCGATCGGCGCGCCGGGTCGCGCGGTCGATTTCACCGTGCCGACCGGCAATTTCGGCGACATCTTTGCCGGCTACGTCGCCAAGCGCATGGGCTTGCCGATCCGCACGCTCCGCATCGCCGCCAATGTCAACGACATCCTGGCGCGCACCTTGAAGACCGGCATCTACGAGGTGCGCGAGGTGCATGCGACCACCTCGCCCTCGATGGACATCCAGGTCTCCTCGAATTTCGAGCGGCTCCTGTTCGAGGCCTCCGGCCGCGATGCGGCCGCGGTGCGGCGGCTGATGGAGAGCCTGAAGCAGTCCGGCCGCTTCGTGCTGCCGGATGCGATGCTGGCGGCGATCCGTACCGATTTCGACGCCGGCCGCGCCGACGAGACCGAGACCGCGGCTGCGATCCGCGCCGCTTTCCGCGAGGCCGGCGATCTGGTCGATCCGCACACCGCCGTGGCGCTCGCGGTCGCCGACCGCGACGGCACCGATACTTCGGTGCCGAACATCGTGTTGTCGACCGCGCACCCGGCGAAATTCCCTGATGCCGTGGAGACGGCCTGCGGCGTGCGCCCGCATCTGCCGGTCTGGCTCGAAGGACTAATGACCAGGCACGAGGATGTCAGGGTGATGCGCAACGATCAGGCCGAGGTCGAAAAATTCATCCTTTCGGTCAGCCGTGCGGCGAAACAGGGAGTTCATTGATGGGCGTCGAAGTCACCAAGCTCCCGACCGGCCTCACTGTCGTCACCGACACGATGCCGCATCTGGAGACCGCCGCGCTCGGCGTCTGGGCCGGCGTCGGCGGCCGAGACGAGAAGCCGGACGAGCACGGCATCTCGCATCTGCTCGAGCACATGGCGTTCAAGGGCACCACGACGCGGAGCGCGCGTGAGATCGTCGAGGCGATCGAGGCGGTCGGCGGCGATCTCAACGCGGGTACGTCGACCGAGACCACGGCCTATTATGCGCGGGTGATGAAGGCCGACGTGCCGCTCGCCCTCGACGTGCTCTCCGACATCCTCGCCAATCCGTCTTTCGTGCCCGAGGAGCTGGAGCGGGAAAAGAACGTGATCGTGCAGGAGATCGGCGCGGCGCAGGATACGCCCGACGACGTCGTGTTCGAGCATCTGAACGAGCTGTGCTATCCCGACCAGCCGATGGGCCGCTCGCTGCTCGGCACTGCGAAGACCCTGAAGACGTTCGATCGCGACAAGCTACGCAACTATCTGGCGACGCATTATCACGGGCCCGACATGGTGGTGGCGGCAGCCGGCGCGGTCGATCACAAGCAGGTGGTCGAGGAGGTGGCGCAGCGCTTTGCGGGCTTCAACGGCGCGCCGGCGCCGCAGCCGCAGCCGGCGAACTTCGGCCAGGGTGGCTCGCGCGTGGTGCATCGCGATCTCGAGCAGGCGCATCTGACACTGGCGCTCGAAGGCGTGCCGCAGAACGACCCGTCGCTGTTCTCCTTGCAGGTGTTCACCAACATCCTCGGCGGCGGCATGTCGTCACGCCTGTTCCAGGAAGTGCGCGAGAATCGCGGCCTCTGCTATTCCGTCTATACTTTCCACGCGCCCTATACCGACACCGGCTTCTTCGGTCTCTACACCGGCACGGATCCACACGATGCGCCGGAGATGATGGAGGTCGTGATCGACATCATCGGCGATGCGGTGGAAACCCTGACCGACGCCGAGGTTGCGCGGGCGAAGGCGCAGATGAAGGCCGGGCTGCTGATGGCGCTGGAAAGCTGCAGCTCCCGTGCCGAGCAGCTGGCGCGTCATATTTTGGCCTATGGCCGGCCGCAGACCCTGCAGGAAATGGTGCAGAAGATCGATGCGGTCAGCGTCGAGAGCACGCGGGATGCGGCGCGGGCGCTGCTGGCGCGCAGCCGGCCGGCGGTGGTCGCGCTCGGCAGCGGCAGGGGTCTGGACACGGCGGTCAGTTTCGCGGAAGGTCTGAGCGGGTCGAAGTCGAAGGCTCAGCTACATTGATGCAGCTCATTGCTGTCGTCATGGCGTCGTCGCGTGATGATGCGGATTGCTGAGCCGATTCGGCGAAGACAGAGCAGGGGGAACATCAGAGGTGGCCCTGTTTCGTTTGCCATCCAACGGGCCTACCGCGCTCGCCCCGCGCGGCGGCGGGCTGCTACTGCGCGCGCCGCAGATGGCCGACTATGCGCAATGGGCGCATTTGCGCGACATCAGCCGCGACTATCTGACGCCATGGGAGCCGATCTGGCCGTCCGACGATCTCACCCGCTCCGGCTTCCGGCGGCGCCTGCGGCGCTATGCCGAGGACATCGCCGCCGACCGCTCCTACCCGTTCATGGCATTCCGGGAGGGGGATGGCGCCATGATCGGCGGCATCACCCTCGCCAATGTGCGACGGGGTATCGTGCAGGCTGGCACCATCGGTTACTGGATGGGCCAGCCCTATGCGGGCCGGGGCTACATGACGGCGGCGCTGCGGCTGCTGTTGCCGACGCTGTTCGGCGAGCTCAATCTGCACCGGGTCGAAGCCGCCTGCATCCCCACCAATACGCCCTCGATCCGGGTGCTGGAGAAATGCGGCTTCACCCGCGAGGGACTGGCGCGGCGCTATCTCTGCATCAACGGGGTCTGGCAGGACCATTTCCTCTACGGCCTGCTGAACGAGGATTTTCGCGGGTAGGGCGGCGCCTGTATTCGGTTGCGGGCGAGAGACGGCCGCTGAATTTTGCTAAGAAGCAGGTGCCTTGGCTTCGCCGCGATCGCGCTGTTAAAGCGAGACGCGGTGGCCGGGCATTGATGAAGCCAGGGACATCAGATGAATGACTTCCGTGTGATCAGGTTGGCAACGCTAGCCGCGGCGTTGGCGTTGGGAACGGCCGCTTTGGCCCCGCCGGCCGCCGCGCAATCGCTGACCGACCGGTTCAAGAGCCTGTTTGGCGGCGGTTCCGACGACAAGCCTGCCGAGCAGCAGAACGCGCCCGTCTCCGCAGGCCCGCAGGCCGATCCGACGGAGGGGCTGAGCTGCCCGCCCGTCACAGTCCGGTCCGGCGCTTCGACCTATGCGGTGGCTGCACCCGGCAAGCAGGCTGTTGGCAACGACGTGCGCTTCCAGGCCACCATCACCAAGATGGCTCGCGAGTGTGCGCTCAACGGCAACGAGATCACGGCCAAGATAGGCATCCAGGGCCGCGTCATTGCCGGCGCGGCCGGCGCGCCGCCCACCGTGGAAATCCCGATGCGCATCGCAGTGGTCGAGGGCGGCGTCGGCGAGAAGGTGATTGCGACCAAGGCCTATCGCACCACGGTGCAGATGACCGAAGACGGCAGCGTGCCGTTCAGCCTGGTGGCGGAGGACATGGTCTATCCGGTGCCGCCGCCGGGCAGCAATCCCGACAACTACGTCTTCTATATCGGCTTCGATCCCCAGGCCCTTGCGCCCGAGCCGAAGTCCCGCGGCAAGAAGAAGCGGTAGGCAAGGCCAGCGGCCAACGGGAATCCCGCCGTGACCGGGCCACCTGCCGACCCGACAACCCGACAAAAAAAGCCGGCGCGATCATCTCGCGCCGGCTTTCGAAGTGATGATACTGACGGCGGGTGAGGCCCGGTCAGTTCAGCTTTTGACGGACTTCGGTGATGCCCTTGGCGATCAAGCCGTCGGCGAGGTCGCCCTTGACCGATTGCGAGAGCACGGTGGTTGCGGCCTGGACCGCGGCGTCCGCTGCGGCTGCGCGGACGTCCGCCAGCGCCTGGGCCTCGGCGAGGGCGATCTTGCTCTCGGCGGCCTTGGTGCGGCGGGCGACGAAGTCTTCCATCTTGGCCTTGGCGTCCGCGGCGATGCGCTCGGCTTCCGCCTTGGCGCTGGTCACGATCTCTTCGGCCTCGCGTTCGGCGCTGGCGCGGCGGGTCTTGTACTCGCTGAGCACCTTCGCCGCCTCTTCCTTGAGGCGCTTGGCCTCGTTCAGCTCGGACTTGATCCGCTCGGCACGATGGTCGAGCGCGGTCAGCATCATGCGGTGGACGCCGAGATAGGCGAACAGCCCCATCAGGATGACGAAGGCGATCGCGACCCAGGTTTCGGGATCGGCAAGCAGGTGCATCAGGCCGCTCCCTTCAACGAGGCATCCACGGCTGCCTGGACGGACTTGCCGTCGGCGGCTTTGCCGGTCAGTTGTTGCACGATCGCGCCCGCCGCATCTGCGGCGATGCCGCGGACGTTGCTCATCGCGGACGTGCGGGTCGCCGCAATGGATTTTTCGGCGGCTTCGAGCTTGGCCGCAAGACTGTCTTCCAGGCTCTTGCGTTCGGCTTCGGAACTGGCCGCAAGCTTCTCGCGAGTCTCGGTTCCGATCGCCTGGGCGCGGGCCCGGGCTGCCGCGAGTTCGCCTTCATACGCTTTCAGCGCGACTTCCGACTCGTTCTTCAGCCGCTGTGCTTCGGCGAAATCGCTATCGATCGCCTTTTGGCGGGCGTCGATGACGCCGCCCACCTTCGGCAGCGCCAGACGTGACACGATCACGTACAGCGCGACGAAGGCGATCAGCAGCGAAACGAGCTGTGAGGGGAAGGTTTCCTTCTGGAACGGAGGGAAACCTCGCCCGCCCTCGGCCTCGGTATGTGCCGTCGTGCCGTGGGCAGCCTCTTGGGGCCCGCCATGACTTTCAGCCACGGGCTTCTCCTGTCCGGCTCAGGCCGTCTTAGACGGCGTACAGCAGGAGCAGCGCGATCAGCAGCGAGAAGATGCCGAGCGCTTCGGTCACCGCGAAGCCGAAGATCAGGTTGCCGAACTGGCCCTGGGCCGCGGACGGATTGCGCAGCGCCGCCGAGAGGTAGTTGCCGAAGATGATGCCGATGCCGGCGCCCGCGCCACCCATGCCGATGCAGGCAATGCCTGCGCCAATGTACTTCGCTGCAACCGGATCCATGAAACGAACTCCTTTGAGGGGTTTGGTGAGACGGGCCGGATCAGTGGCCCGGATGGATAGCATCGTTGAGATAGATGCAGGTGAGGATGGTGAAGACGTAAGCCTGCAGGAACGCGACCATCAGTTCGAGCGCGGTCAGCGCCACCGTGAGCCCGAGCGGCAGCAGCGCGCCGACCTTGCCGACGGTGCCGAGCGTGCCGAGCATGATCACGAAGCTTGCGAACACCTTCAGCGTCACGTGGCCGGCCAGCATGTTGGCGAACAGACGGACGCTGTGCGAGATCGGGCGGGAAAAGAAGGAGATGATTTCGATCAGCACCACCAGCGGCAGGATCACCACCGGAATGCCGGACGGCACGAACAGCTTAAAGAACTTCAGGCCGTTCTTGTAGAAGCCGTAGAGGATGACCGTCAGGAACACCAGGATCGCCAGCGCGAAGGTGACGATGATGTGGCTGGAGACGGTGAAGGTGTAGGGAATGATGCCGACGATGTTCGAGACGAAGATGAACATGAACAGCGAGAACACCAGCGGGAAGAACTTCATGCCTTCGCTGCCGGCACTGGTTCTGATGGTGTTCGCGACGAATTCGTAGGACAGCTCGACCACGGACTGGAAGCGCCCCGGCACCAGCTGACGGCCTGCGCCCATCATCATGATCGCGATGATCGCGACCGCGAGCAGCATGTAGCCGGTCGAATTGGTGAAGGCGATCTCGTGATTGCCGATATGGCCGATCGTGAAGATCTTGTTGAGGTCGAATTGTTCGATCGGATCGATCATCCGCGTGGCGTCTCATTGTTCACCGGCCACGCCGGCGCCTTGGGCAATTCGTTCGACGGCATCCGCATGCCCTCATCGGCGGGTTCGGTCCGGAGCCACGCCTGCAGATCTCACCACGTTCAACACGCCGGCGGCGAAGCCGAGCAGGAAAAACACGATAAATCCGAAGGGCGATGTCGACAGCAACCGGTCGAAGCCCCAGCCGAGCACCGCACCGACAATGACGCCGGCGATCAACTCGGAAGACAATCGGAGACCTCGTGCCATCGCCGAAGCCCTGGCCGCGGAGTCCCCGCTTCCATCTCCCGGTTGGTCAGTCCCGACCTTGCGGTTGTCGCGAAATTCGGACAACCGCCGATCCAGACTTCCGAGCCTTGCGGAAAGCGCAACCTCATCAGGCGACTTGTCGCGATCCCCCTGTCCGCCGTTCTCGTTCGTGCCTTCCGCCATGATGTGGAGACCCGATCAAGCTGCCGCGGGTGTTCAGGAATTGCGCCCCATCGCCCTTTAAAGCCGCGCGGACCATACTGACCGCATCCCCCCAAGTCAAGATTGCGTGTGGAAGTGTTAGCTCCCTGATTTTGCTTAATTTCTCAGTCTGTCGCCAGATCGGTCGGCGGGTGTCACCGCGCCGCATCAACAGCCTTTCCGCACCGCGTGCGCGAGTTCGCCGCGCATCGGCCGGCCCGAGGCGCGTGTTGATTTCTCTCCGCCCTGACCCTACCTCGATGGAGCAGGAAAGTCGGGCGCGACGCCGTGACGCGGCAGTTTCTTGGGACAACGCGGCCCCGACAAAATTTCCGCGCTTGGGCACGTTATCCGGGCCGCTCCATTTGGCGGAGTTCAGCATGAGCCTTATGACGTCGTCTCTGCGTAACCTCACAGCGTCCTCGGTCGCCGCCGTCTGTTTGTTCGGACCCTTGTGCTTGTTCGGATCCTTGGCCGAGGCCGAGGAGGTGGCGTCCGATAGCGAGAACGGCCGCTATACGATGTCGACCACGGCCGACGGCGTGATCCGGCTCGATACGCGGACCGGCGGGATCGCGACCTGCAACAACAGCGCGGGCACCGGCTGGGCCTGCTACGCGGTGCCTGACGAGCGCGCGGCGATGGACGCCGAGATCGGTCGTCTTCAGGCCGAGAACGAGAAGCTGAAGGCGCAACTCGCCGCGCGTGATCAGACCGTCACCGGCAAGATCGACGAGCCGTTGCCGAAGGATCAGGCGCTGCCGAAGTCCGATCAGTTGAAGAGGGCCGAGCCGAAACCGGGAGCGAGTACACCCGATCCCAGATCCGCCGACGGATCGCGCAAGCTCGAGATTCCGCTCCCCAGCGACCAGGACATGGATCGGGCGATGACATTCCTGGAACAGGCTTGGCGGCGGCTGATCGACATGGCGATGCGGGTGCAGAAGGACGTGTCGGGCAGGATCTGAGGGCGCCTCGTCCGAACCCATCGAGGAGCTGTCGATGTCCATCAGATCATTGTCCCGCGGCGCGTCCTCGACTGCCACCGTGAACACGGTCGCGACCTCGTTGCTGACAGCTCAGACCCCGGGTCGAGGCTTCGTCGATCTCACGTCCAAGGTCGCCGCATTCCTTCGTGACGCCGGCGCCAAAGAAGGCGCGGTGACTGTGTTCGTCCGTCACACCTCGGCGTCCCTGACGATCCAGGAGAATGCCGACCCGTCGGTGCTGCAGGATCTCACCACGGCATTGTCGCGGCTAGCGCCGGAAAATGCCGGCTGGATCCATGACACCGAAGGCCCGGATGACATGCCGGCTCACATCAAGACGATGCTGAGCGGAACTTCGCTGCAGATTCCGGTCGTGAGCGGCGAGATGCTGCTCGGCACCTGGCAGGCCATCTATCTGATCGAGCATCGCAGCCGGCCGCACACTCGAGAGGTCGTGCTGCAGTTCATCGGCGCATCCTGATCCGCCACCCGCAAACAGAACGGCCGCGGATCCGATCCGCGGCCGTCTGTGTCAGTACAGGGCGGGCGGCACTCCTGCCGCGCGCGAAGGTCAGGTCGACTGGATGTCGACGTCCTTGGTTTCCGGCAGGAAGATGAAGCCGACCACCGCCGTGATCAGTGCGAACACGATCGGATACCAGAGGCCGGCATAGATATCGCCGGTCGAGGCGACGATCGCGAACGCGGTCGCGGGCAGGAGGCCGCCGAACCAGCCGTTGCCGATGTGATAGGGCAACGACATCGAGGTGTAGCGGATCCTGGTCGGGAACAGTTCGACCAGCATCGCCGCGATCGGGCCGTAGACCATCGTCACGAAGATCACGAGGATCAAGAGCAGCCCGATGATCGCGGCCACCTGCGGACGGAAGATGTCGAACGGATGCGCCATCTTCACGATCGCCGGATTGCCCGCCTTCGGATAGCCGGCCTCCGCAATCGCGGCGGTCAGCGCCGGGTTGCCGCTCTTGGCGTCGGCGTAGGGTACTTCCTTGCCGTTGAACGTCACCTTCACGCCGGAGCCCGCCGGGCCGGGAACGGTCGCGTATTTGACCGACGACTGGGCGAGGAAGGCGCGGGCGGTGTCGCAGGGCGCGGTGAAGACGCGGGTGCCGACCGGGTTGAACAGGTCACCGCAGCCGGCCGGATCCGCCACCACTTCCACCTTGGTCGCTTCGATCGCCTTCTCCAGCGCCGGGTTGGCGTTGGTGGTGATCAACTTGAAGATCGGGAAGAAGGTGAGTGCCGCGATCAGGCAACCGCCCATGATGATCGGCTTGCGGCCGATCTTGTCGGAGAGGATGCCGAACACCAGGAAGAAGCCGGTGCCGAGCAGGAGCGACCAGGCGATCAGGAGGTTGGCGGTATAGCCATCGACCTTCAGGATCGATTGCAGGAAGAACAGTGCGTAGAACTGGCCAGTGTACCAGACGACGCCCTGGCCCATGGTGCCGCCGATCAGAGCGAGCAGCACGATCTTGGCATTGCTCCAGTTGGCGAAGGCTTCCGTCAGCGGCGCCTTCGAGCTCTTGCCCTCATCCTTCATCTTCTGGAACACCGGCGACTCGTTGAGGCGCAGACGGATCCAGACGGAGACGCCGAGCAACAGCACCGAAACCAGGAACGGGACGCGCCAGGCCCATTGCGTGAACGCCTCTTCACCGGTCAGCGTGCGCGTGAAGAGAATCACCAGCAGCGACAGGAACAGACCGAGCGTCGCGGTGGTCTGGATGAACGACGTGTAATAGCCGCGCTTGTCGTGCGGCGCGTGCTCGGCGACATAGGTCGCGGCTCCACCATATTCACCGCCGAGGGCGAGCCCCTGCGCCAGACGCAGTGCGATCAGGATCACGGGCGCAGCAAAACCGATCGTCGCGGCATTCGGTAGCAGGCCGACGATGAAGGTCGACAGGCCCATGATGAGGATGGTGACGAGGAAGGTGTATTTGCGGCCGACGATGTCGCCGATGCGGCCGAACACGATGGCGCCGAACGGGCGGACCAGGAAGCCGGCGGCGAAAGCGAGCAGCGCGAAGATGTCGCGTGTAGCCGGTGGGTAGGCGCTGAAGAACTGGGCGCCGATGATCGTGGCCAGTGACCCGTAGAGATAAAAGTCATACCACTCGAAGACAGTGCCGAGGGACGACGCTAAAATGACAAAGCGCTCGTCGCTCGTCATCCCTCCCGATCTCGCTTGTGTGGCTACCATTGTCGACATTGGCATTCTCTCCCCAGAGTGTTGCTTACTTTCGCTTCGCCCGGACCGATTGCGATCGCGTGCGAAGGGCATTGGCGCCCTAAGTAACATTGCAGTGAAACCAGCCCCAATACGACTTTCGGCCCTGACCGGCTTGAGGTGGGGAGAAATGGCGCGCGGTGCTCAATTCGCGGCGGGCGTGCCCCGCGACGGATGCTGCGTTGCACAAGCAGGAGATTAACTGCTTTCACTGCAAGTGGAATTGCCTACTTGCATGCGACCACCGGTCGGGTGTGTATTCCAAGTGACAGCTTGCGACAGGTCCTGACCGGCTCATCGCCAGCCCCCGAGAGCTTTGTAAGATTATTTCCAAGTATGGTGGCTGCCAGCACCCATCTCGTCATCGCCGATGATCACCCGCTGTTTCGCAACGCGTTGCGACAGGCGGTCGCGAGCGTCGTGAGCGACGCCGTCGTCGACGAGGCCGGCTCGTTCGAGGATCTGACCGCTCTTCTCGAGCGGGATTCCGAGATCGACCTCATCCTGCTCGATCTGATGATGCCGGGCGTCTCCGGTTTCTCGGGCCTCATCTATCTGCGCGCGCAATATCCGGCGATTCCGGTAGTGATCGTGTCGGCCACCGACGACGGCGGCACGATCCGCCGCTCGCTGGACTTCGGCGCCTCCGGCTTCATCCCCAAGCGGTTCGGGGTCGACCCGTTGCGCGATGCGATCGTCAAAGTGCTGGCGGGCGATGTCTGGGTGCCGCCCGACACCGACCTGTCGGCGGCCGCCGACCCCGAGATGAGCAAACTGCGCGACCGCCTGGTGACGTTGACGCCGCAGCAGGTCCGGGTCCTCATGATGCTGTCGCAGGGGCTGCTCAACAAGCAAATCGCTTACGAGCTCGGCGTCTCCGAAGCCACGATCAAGGCGCACGTGTCGGCCATCCTGCAGAAGCTCGGTGTCGAAAGCCGCACCCAGGCCGTGATCGCCGCGGCCAAGATCGCAGGCTCCGCCTGGCGGCAGGAGACGCCGACGGGGAAGTGATCCTTGCTCGCAAGACGCGGATACGGTGAGGATCTGAACGGACCTGACGGCCTTCCTGCCGCAGGATGGCGTGCGCGTCCCTTGGTCGTTCGTGACTCGCCTTCATGGCCTCGCGGGCGTGTCCGGCGTCCACGCGCTATCCGGCCTGCTCGCTGAACGACGCAATCGTCTGCCGTTGACGGTTGACCACCAGGCGCGTCACGTCCGGTCGCGAATAGTGGCCTGCCTGATCAAAATTCTGCCGTTCGCGCCGCACCATCCGCTGATCCAGTGTCGCGACGATCAAGTCCTCAATGTCTGTCACGGGGGCAACGATCCACTCGCCGTCCGGCCCGGCGACGCACGACCCGCCGTTCGCCAGCACATCCGGGCATCTTTCGAGCATTGCTCTTGCCGGGCTGCCATGCGGCACGTCGGTCTTCCGCATCAGGCCAGAGACGGACAACACGTAGCTCCTGCCTTCACGGGCGAGAAAGCGCGTGGTGCCTTCGGTATTGCGCAAGTTGCCCGGCCAAAGTGCCACGTGCAGATCTTCGCCCTGCGCATAGAGTGCTGCGCGCGAGAGCGGCATCCAATTTTCCCAGCAATTGAGCCCACCGACATGGAATGGGCCGACAGGATGCACCTGCAGGCCGTTGCCGTCGCCAGGCGCCCAACTCAGGCGTTCCTCATACGTCGGCATCAGCTTGCGATGCACTGACGCGATCGTCCCGTCGCTGCCGATGTGGACGCGTGAGCAATAGACGCTGTGGCCGCCGCGATCAGCCGGGCGCTCGATGATCCCAAGCATCACTGCAAGGCCAAGTTCCTTGGCAACGTTGGTCACGGGCTCCAGGTGGCCGGCCTCAATCTGGACGGCCTGATCGAGGTAATGTGCGTGAATTTCTTTCTGAAGGCCCGATTCGAATCGGGCGCCATCGGTGTGCTCGATCCAGAACGGATAACCGGGCGCAAGCGCCTCGCCAAACGCCAGGAAGCCGCAACCCCGCTTGGCTGCCGTCACACAACAATCGACCACTTTCTGGAGTGTAGCCGTGCGTTCCAGCCAGACTGGCGCAATCTGGGCCAGGCCGACGGTCAACTGGTCGCGGTCAACGGTGGACATCGTAGAATTCATCTTCTGCCTTCTCGCTATGCGGGACTGCTAGTTGGCGCTATAGCATCAGTCAAATTAATCATATCGATAGGGCACGATCTTGTTTCCTAATATCACTCTGGTCCAGACCCGCTGCTTCTGCGGTGTCGCGGAGAAAGGCAATTTCACCGTCGCAGCCGAGCATCTGTGCCTGTCGCAGTCCGCGGTCAGCCAGGCGGTGGCCGCACTGGAGCGGACGTTGGGTGCTCAGCTTCTTGTGCGGGGTCGGGATGGCGTCACGCTGACGAGCGCCGGGGTTGCTGCGCTGGCCGAGGCCCGCGCAGTCCTTGCGGCGGTCGAACGCCTTGCGGGCAGCGTCCGCCGCGCGGCCACATTGAGTGGCAGCTTGCGCATCGGCGTGGTCCAGAGTGCTGCGATACGCCTGTTGCCGGGCTGGCTCCGTCAGCTCCGTGCCGCCCATCCCGATGTTTCGGTGACGCTCTATGAAGGGACCGACCCGGAAGTCACCGCATGGGTCCAAACGGGGATCGTTGACATTGGCTTCACCAGCCGCACGCACGCGGCGCTGGCCGCATCGCCTGTCTTCCAGGACGACTACGTCGTGCTGGTTCCTCAAGGGCATGCCCTCGCCGCAAGAACCTCGGTCGCCCTGCGAGATCTGGACGGGCAACGCATGTTGTTGTCTGGAGGCGGGTGCGAAACGCTCGTCCAGGAGCTCTTGGCGACCGCCTCGAGCAATCCCGACATCGTCTGCCTTGTGCGCGACAATGCAACACTGGCCAGCATGGTGAGCGAGGGGCTGGGGCTCACCATCATGCCCGAACTGGCGTTGCCGGCGGATCGGCAGGGTTTCGTTACGCTCAAACTGCGTCCGAACATGCGCCGTACACTTCATGCCGTGACGAGGAGTCCCGAGGAGCTCGGGCCTGTACCCTTGGCATTTCTGAAGCTGGTCAAGCGCAGCATGAGATCGGAAGCGAGCAGCCAATTAACACGGCGAAAGGTGAAGCTGTCACGACCGAGATGAGTCGATTTGAGTGAGGGTCGAGGGCTGGCACTTGGCGAAGTCCGTGACAATCGACTTGCCGGAAAGCGGGCTCGCTCGTCTTCCGTCCCGGTCAATGTTGCTTGCCGACCGATGCCGACGGGATCAGAAAATCTGTCATGAGGAAAAGCGCGTGTGCCGCAACTCCGAAACGCGAAGCTCGCCACCGCACCGCGTCCACTACTCCGCCGCGACCATCTGCTGGATGCGCCACTGGCCGAGCAGCGCGCGCAGCGACGCCGGCTTCACCGGCTTGTTGAGCACGGCGATGTTCTCCTCGCGCGCGGCGGCGCGGACATGCGGGCTGCGATCCGCCGTGATCAGGATCGCCGGGAGGGTTTCGCCGAAGCGACGGCGGATATCGCGGATTGCCGCGATGCCGTTGCCGCGATCGAGATGATAATCGACCAACAATCCGGTCACGGCGGCGCCCCGGGCTTCGATCGCCTCGACCGCGGACTCCGGGTCGGGCACCGCGATCACCTCGGCATCCCATGCCGTCAGCAAGGTCTTCATGCCGTCGCGAATGGCGGGGTCGTTTTCGATGCAGACGATCAGAGCGCCTGAGATCGTCGTCTTGGCAAGGGGAGTCGCGCTGGTCACCGCTGCGGTGTGGTTGATCGCCTTGGCGATCGGGACCGTGATCGAGAAGGCCGAGCCGCCGCCCGGCTGCGAGTCGAGCGCAATGCCGTGATTGAGCACGCGCGCGATGCGCTCGACGATCGACAGTCCAAGCCCGAGGCCGCGCGCGATCCGGGCGCCCTGTTCGAGGCGGTGAAACTCCTTGAAGATCTCGCCGCGCTTCTGCAGCGGAATGCCAACGCCCGTGTCGTAGACGCCGATCTGCAGCGACCGGCCGCGGCGGCGGCAGCCGACCAGCACGCGGCCGTGCGGGGTGTATTTGATCGCGTTCGAAATGAAATTCTGCAACAGGCGCCGCAACAACAGGCGGTCGGATTCGACCGGCAGCGAGCACGGCACGAAGATCAGCTCCAGCCCCTTGGCGCGTGCGGCCGGCGCGAACTCGATCTCGAGCGAGCGCATCAGGTCCGCCATCTTGAAACTCGAGATCGCGGGCGTCATGGCGCCGGCATCGAGGCGGGAGATGTCCAGGAGCGCGCCGAGGATCTCTTCGATCGCCTCCAGCGATTCATCGATGTTCTCGACCAGACGCGAGTCCTCGCCGAGCCTCTGCCGCTCGACCAGGCTGGTGACATAGAGCCGCGCGGCGTTCAGCGGCTGCAGAATGTCGTGGCTGGCGGCGGCGAGAAAGCGCGTCTTGGAGATGTTGGCATCTTCGGCGGCGCTCTTGGCCAGCGCCAGTTCCGAGTTGAGCCGGGTCAGCTCTTCGGTTCTGTCGCGCACCCGCTTCTCCAAGGTGGCGTTGGCGCGCTCCAGCGCTTCGGCCGCTTCGAAGGACGGCGTGACGTCGGTGAAGGTGATGACGAGGCCGCCGTCGGGCATCCGATTGCTGCGCACCTCGATCACCATGTGGCGATCGGCCAGGCGCTCCAGATGGGGCTCGCCCTCGGCCGTGTAGGCGGCCAGCCGGCGCGCCAGCAGCGCTTCTCCGTCCTCGTAAGTTGGGGCACCGATCGAGCCTATGAATTCGAGGATTTCCTTCAATGGGCTGCCGATCTGCACCAGATGCGGCGGCAAGCCGAGCAGCTCCACGAATTGCCGATTGGAGCAGATCAGCTGCAGATCGACGTCGAACACGGCGATGCCCTGCCGCACATGGTTGAGCGCGGTCTGCAGGATCTCGCGGTTGAAATGCAGCGCGGCATGGGAATCGTCGAGCAGCTTCAGCGCGGTCTTGGCGGAGACGGTCCGCTTGCGCAGCAGCAGCGACATCACCAGGCGCGAGGACGCCGCGCCGATCGAGGAGGCGATCAGGCGCTCCGCATGGCGCAGCAATTCGAAGTCGGCAGGGGCCGCCGGATCGAGCGTCGTGTGGTGGTTCGCCGCGAAGGCTGCGAAGGAGTCGCGGGCGCGGTCGGGCCCGAGATATTGCGCCACCGTGCTCTGGATGTCCTGCACGGTGACGGTGGACCGCCAGCGCCGGAAGCTCGGCGCGATCGGCGTAAGTTCGGCCGGAACGAACAGATCGGCCTGCACCAGCTCGATCGATGACGGCTGGCGCGCCAGCGACAGCAGCACATAGGTCAGGAAATTGAGCGACAGGCTCCAGAGCACTCCATGCAGGAGCGGCGGCAACTCGGTGCCGAGCAGGGCTTGCGGCCGCAGCGCATCGATGCCGAACGGGCCATGCTGCAGGAACAGGATTCCGGCCGTCGATGTGTCGAGGAAGCTCGGAATGAACAGGGTGTAGAGCCAGACCGCGAAGCCGATGATCATGCCGCCCATCGCGCCGCGCGCCGTGGCGCGACGCCAGAAGAGCCCGCCGAAGAACGCCGGCGCAAGCTGCGCGATCGCGGCAAAGGACAACAGGCCGATCGCGGCAAGCTGGGTGTTGCCGAGCGCGCGATAATACAGATAGGCCATCACCATGATCGCGAAGATCGCGATCCGCCTTGTGCCGAGCAGGAAGCCGGCGAAACCGCGCGTTTCACGGGTGTCCTGCTGGCGCTGCAGCACCAAGGGCACCACGATGTCGTTGCAGACCATGATCGAGAGCGCGACGCATTCGACGATCACCATGGCGGTCGCGGCCGACAGGCCGCCGACGAAGACGATGATCGAGAGCGTGGTCGCGTTCGCCTCGATCGGCAGCGCCAGCACGAACATGTCGCTGTCGACGGCGCCGAACGGGAAGGTGATGAGCCCGGCAAGCGCGATCGGGACCACGAACAGGTTGATGGCAATGAGATAGAGCGGAAACAGCCAGCGCGCCCGCGTCACCTCGGCGTCGTCGGCATTCTCGACCACGCTGACATGGAACTGGCGCGGCAGCAGCATCGCGGCGCAGAACGACAGCAGCGTCATGGTCAGGAAATTGCCGATGCCGGGAATGTATTCGATGGTGCGCTCGGCCTCCGGCGATCGCATCGCACGCTCGATCAGTTCGTGCGGCGAGAACATGATGAAGGTGACGAAGACGCCGGCGGCGAGGAAGGCGACCAGCTTCACGATCGATTCCGTGGCGACGGCGAGCATCAGGCCGTGCTGATGCTCGGTGGCGTCGGTCTGGCGGGTGCCGAACAGCACGGCGAAGGTCGCCATCGCCAGCGTCACCAGCAGCGCCATGTCGCCGACCAGCGGCATGCGCGAGAACGCCTGATCCTCGCTGAGGATGGTTTCGAGCGAGGAGGCGACCGCCTTTAATTGAAGCGCGATGTACGGCACCGAGCCGATGATCGCGATCAGCGCCACCGTCGCCGCCACCGCCTGGCTCTTGCCGTAGCGGGCGCCGATCAAGTCGGCGACCGAGGTGATGTTCTGCGACTTTGCCAGATGGATGACGCGGCGGAGCAGCGGCGTGCCGAAGCCGATCAGCAGGATCGGCCCGACATAGATCGCGAGGAAGTCGACATTGGTGCGGGTGGCGAAGCCGACCGAGCCGAAGAAGGTCCAGGAGGTGCAGTAGATCGCCAGCGACAGCGGGTAGATCAGCCGCGAGAAACGGCCACGCCCGTCCGAAGGCCGCCGGTTGCCAGCCCGATTGCCGCGGCTCGCGACCAGGAACAGGAAGCCGATATAGCCGAAGGCGGCTGCGATCACTGCCCAGTCATGCAACATCGCTTGCGTGTCTCCCGACGTCTCCTCGGCTTCGGGCTTGTCCCGTTATTCGGGAAATCTAGCGCGTTGCGGGAGGGGAGGCGACAGTGATCTTGCTGCGCGATCGCAGAACTTCGCTCATCGTTAGCGATGGCGGGCGTGCGGCATAGGTTCGTCATTCCGGGGCGCCCATAGGGCGAGCCCAGGAATCCATTTTCACGGCGAGGGATGAGGATAGGTGGATTCCGGGCTCGCGCGTTCCGCGCGCCCCGGAATGGCGAAAAGAGGGTCGGCAAACCGGATGCCGCTACCCGAAAAGGTCTACTCCGCCGCCAGCGCCTTCTTGTTCAGCGGCAGGCCGAGCCGCTCCCAGACCTGCACGAGCGACTCGGCGAGGCGGTCGATCAGGCCGTCGTCGTGATAGGGCGACGGCGTGATGCGCAGCCGCTCGGTGCCCTTGGCCACGGTCGGATAGTTGATCGGCTGGATATAGATGCCGTGCTCTTCCAGGAGCAGGTCGCAGGCCTGCTTGCACTTCTCGGGATTGCCGACGAACAGCGGCACGATATGGGTGTCGCTCGACATCACCGGCAGCCCTGCGGCCGAAAGGATCGCCTTGACCCGGGCGGCACGGTCCTGGTGGCGCTCGCGCTCCCAGCTCGAACTCTTCAGATGCTTGATCGCGGCGGCCGCGGCCGAGCAGATCGGCGGCGGCAGCGAGGTGGTGAAGATGAAGCCGGGCGCATAGGAGCGCACCGCGTCGATGATCTCGCCTTTCCCCGCGATATAGCCGCCGAGGCAGCCGAACGCCTTGGCGAGCGTGCCTTCGAGGACGTCGATGCGATGCATGACGCCGTCGCGCTCGGCGATGCCGCCGCCGCGCGGGCCATACATGCCGACGGCATGGACCTCGTCGACATAGGTCATCGCGCCATAGCGTTCGGCGAGATCGCAGATCGCCGCGAGCGGGGCGACGTCGCCATCCATCGAATACAGGCTCTCGCAGGCGATCAGCTTGGGCCGGTCGGGCCCGGCGGCGATCAAGAGCTCCTCGAGATGGGCGAGGTCGTTATGGCGCCAGATCTGGCGCTCGCAGCCGGACTGGCGCACGCCCTCGATCATCGAATTATGGTTCAGCGCGTCCGACAGGATCAGGCAGTTCGGGATCAGCTTGGCCAGCGTGGAAATGCCGGTCTGGTTGGAGACGTAGCCGGAGGTGAACAGCAGCGCCGCTTCCTTGCCGTGGAGGTCGGCGAGCTCCGCCTCGAGCTGCACCAGCGGGTGGTGCGTACCGGCGATGTTGCGGGTGCCGCCGGCGCCGGTGCCGACGCGGGTCGCGGTCTCGACCATGGCGCCGACCACCTTCGGATGCTGGCCCATGCCGAGATAGTCGTTGGAGCACCAGATCACGACGTTGCGCGGGCCGTTTGGCGAATGCCAGATCGCGTGCGGGAACCGGCCGGCGATGCGTTCCAGATCCGCAAATACACGGTAACGGCGCTCCTCATGCAGACGACCGAGGGCGGCACTGAAATACTGGCTATAGTTCATCACGAAACCTAACGTGGCGCGCTGCAGTGCAGCACCGAAAACGGAGCCTCGCGGCAGCGAAGTCTGACGATCTTATTAGAGCGTTTCCAGCTCGGCTGTCGAGTTGGAATCCCGAGCCCGGCGTTGGGCGATTTGTCCAAGCGCCAGCCCTCGGGGCTCAACCATCAAGCGCCGACGATCGCGACTGAACCGCGCTCGCATTGCGGCAACCCTGCGGCGGGATCGCAGCCGGTTCGGGCCGGCGGATTTGCCGCGGCCTCAGGTCGTCCGATACTGGAGCACGCCGCCCACTTCCGCCGCCGTGAGGCGGCCTTCGACCAGCATGTAGTTGACATGTGCGATCAGCTCGCCCGCGGCAAAGCCCATCTGGTGCGGATCGAGCACGTGCTTGTGGAACACGACCGGCACCAGCTGCGCCGAGGTCTTCGGCTCATCGAGGCAGGCTTCCGCGATCATGCGGCAGCGCTCCTCGTGATGATCGGCGAGCTGCTTGATCCGCGTCTTCAGGCCGTAGAACGGCACGCCATGGCCGGGCAGCACCAGCGCGTCGTAGGGCAGGGTGGTGGTGAGGCTCGCCAGCGAGGCCAGATATTCGCCGAGCGAGTTCTGGTCGGGCTCGACCGCCCAGACGCTGACGTTGGGCGAGATCTTGCTCAGGACCTGATCGGCCGAAAGGAACAGCTTGTCGGAGGCACAATAGAGCATCACCTGGTCGAGCGCATGGCCGCCGCCGGTGATCACCTTGAAGCGGCGGCTGCCGATCTGGATCTCGTCGCCGTGGGAGATGCGCCGATAGGAGGGCGGCAGCACCGAGACCCGCTTCAGATAATCCTGGCCGCGGCCGAGCAGCTTGTCGGTCAGCGTTTCGTCCATGCCGTGGCGGCGGAAGAACTGGCGCTGCGCGCCCAGCCGCTCCTCGCTGCCGCGGTTCTGGTGATAGACCGACTGCAGATACTCGACCTGCGACATCAGAAGCGGGCAGTTGAAACGCTCGACGATCCACCCCGCGAGGCCGACGTGATCGGGATGCGAATGGGTCACGATCAGCCGCTTGAGCTTCACATGCTGCAGCGGTCCTTCGAGCAGCCTGGTCCAGGCCGCAATCGACTCCTCATTGCCGAAGCCGGAATCGATGGCGGTCCAGCCGTCGCCGTCTGCGAGCAAATAGATGTTCACATGGTTGAGGCGGAACGGCAGCTTGAGCCGCAGCCAGAGCACGCCGGGCGCGACCTCGACGACCTGATCCTCCCCGGGATGGCTTTCCCAAGGGTATCGCAATGCCTCGGCGGAGGAGTGAACGGGGTGTGTCTTCGAATGCATGCCATCGGCTTAAACGCCGCCGCGGACGAGCGCCAGCCGAAAAAATCGCGGGTGGGTAGCGGCTCGGCGCAAGGCTTGGAAACGAGGCTTGGAAATGAGGTTCGGGGTGACGCTTCATCCTCCGTGTCGTCCCGGCCTTGTGCCGGGAGCCAAACCGCGGAATCCATCTTGAGGGCTCACGGCCGATACCGGCCAACGTCCTTCTGTGGATATAGATCCCAGCGTTCGCCGGGATGACCATGAGCGTGGATCACGCCGCCCTGATGTTGGTCAGGAACGCGTCGACCTCGGCGCGCAGGCTGTCGGCCTCATGTCGCAGGGCGTCGGACGCGCTGAGCACATCTGCCGCCGCGTTGCCGGCCTGGGCAGCCGCGCTGGAGACGCCGGTGATGTTGCCGGAGACTTCGCTGGTGCCGCCGGCCGCTTGCTGGATGTTGCGGGCGATCTCGCGCGTGGCGGCGCCCTGCTGCTCGACTGCGGCGGCGATCGTCGTGGTCACGTCGTTGATCTCGGCGATGGTCTCGCCGATGTTGCGGATCGCCGTCACCGCCGACGATGCGACCTGCTGCATGCCGGCGATCTGGCTGCGGATCTCGTCGGTCGCCTTGGCGGTCTGGCTCGCGAGGCTCTTGACCTCCTGCGCCACCACGGCGAAGCCGCGGCCGGCTTCGCCGGCGCGCGCGGCCTCGATGGTGGCATTGAGCGCCAGCAGGTTGGTCTGCGAGGCGATCACCTGGATCAGGTCGACCACCACGCTGATGCGGCTCGCATTGTCCGCCAGGCCCTGCATGGTGGCGTCGGTCGCGCCGGCCTCCTCCACCGCCTTCTTGGCGATCCCTGCCGAGGTCACGACCTGTCGGCTGATCTCCGCGATCGAGGATGACAGCTCCTCGGTGCCGGCCGAGACGGTCTGCACATTCGCCGAGGTCTGCTCCGCCGCTGCGGCCACCGCGCCGACCAGCGAGTTCGATTGCTCGGCACTGTCCGACATGCTCTGCGCCGTCGTCTGCATCGCGTTCGCGGAGGCCTGCAGGTTGGCCAGCGCATCGCGCACCGTCGCTTCGAATTCGGCGATCCGCGCTTCCATGCGCGCGGCCCGCTCGGCTTTGACCAGGCGATCCTGGTCCTGCTCGGCCGCAAGCGTACGGGCGTTGATCATGCCCTCGCGGAACACCGCGAGCGTCGCCGCCATCGCACCGATCTCGTCCTTCTGGCCGCCATGCCGGATCTCGGCGTCGAGGTCGCCGCTCGAAAGCCGCTGCATCGCCCGTTGCAGGCGGCTGATCCGGCGCAGGATGTTGCCGCCGACATAGAGCCAGACGAACAGAACCGAGCCGATCAGCGTTGCGGTGCCGGCCCCGATCATGATCAGGGTCGCGAGCTCAATGTCCTTGCCCGCGCGCGTGGTCGCGGTCTCGGTCGTGGTGCGGACACCCTCGACCAGCTGCTGCACGCTGATCTCCAGCCCGATATTGAGCTTGCGCGTCTCCTCCAGCACGGTCTGGCCGTAATCGAACGCGTCGAGTTCCTTTTCGCGCAGCTTGAACACGCGCGTCTTGCCTTCGCCGAGCGCAGCGAGCTTCGCCGCCGCCTCGCGCAACGCGGCGGTCGCGCGATTGTTCGGCAGCAGTTCGAGGTTGGATTTCAGCTGCGCCAGCGCTTCCTTGAAGGCCTTCTCGGTCGTCTCCAGCGTATCGGCATCGTTGGCGGAGAGCGCGGCGGCCATATGCGCGGCAATCAGGTTGCCGCTGGCGATGACATTGCCGAGCTGCTCTACAAACCGCGCGGCGGCGGTCGCGTCGTCGACGGAGATCTCCGCGGCGCTGAGCACGGCGTTCAGCTCGGTCTGCGCGTCCAGCATGGGCGCGCTTGCGGCCGCGGTGAAATCGGCCTGGGCCCGGCGCAGCGCGTCGTATTGCTTGTTGTGAGTTGCCGTCACCTCCAGCCGCTCGCGCGCGGCCGAGACCAGGCTCTGGTTGGCCTCGCTGATGTTCTTGATCGTTTCGGCAAGTGGAGCGACGACACTCTTGTCGGCGCCAAGCGTTGCGATCTCCTTCAGCCGCTGCTCGGTGATCTTCTGGATCTCCTGCATCTTCTTCAGCCGCTCATCGAGCGCCTCGTGAGTCTGTGATCCCAGGAGGGCGGGGCCGAGGCTCGCAAGGCTCTGGCTCTGCGCGAGCAGCTGCAGGCTTGCGGTGAGGCGCGGAATGTCGCGGCCCGACAGGTCGACCATGGTGCCGCCGATATAGCGCAGCATCACGCCGGCTCCGGCGCTGATGAGGATGGCCATGCCGGCAATCACGGCAAAGGCGGCGAACAGGCTGCCCTTGACGCCCCATCGCGGACGCAACAAGGCGAACGCCCTGCCGATGCTGAACCGAACCGCCATTCTGTTTCCCCCGACACACAACGACTTGGAGCCGAATTTTGGGCGCAGTATCGCGGTCGCGAGTTAACAAATCCGGGAAAACACTGGATCGATGCAGAAATTTTAGGCGCCTGCGCATTTCATCCAGCGGGATTTAACGGAACGGCAAGACCTGGTCGTTCTGCGCGGAGCGCGACGCCGTCGAAGCGACATGCGGCGACGAGCGGGTGCGCAAAAGGAAGGGGCCGGCATCGCTGCCGGCCCCCTTTGACGTATGTAGGTCGTTGGATGCGGCTCAGTAGCGCGCGGCCACCGGAGCGCCCCAGTTGAAGCGATAGTTCACGCCGGCCTTGAAGGTGTGATCGTCGGTGGTGAAGCTGCCGGTCGGCACCAGTGCCGGCGGCGCGGTGAAGCTCGCGCTGCCGAAATTGTAGTAGTCGTACTCGACCTTGGCCGACCAGCTCGGGGCGAACATGTATTCGAGGCCCGCGCCGACCGTGTAGCCGTTGCGATGGTCGCCGGTGGTGCCGAACCCGACCGGAATCCCGCCCAGCGTCACGCTCTCGTTGTTGTCGGAATAGGCGTAGCCGCCCTTCACGTAGACGAGGCCCGGACCCCAGGTGTAACCGAAGCGGCCGGTGATCGAGCCGAGCCCGCGCTGGCTGTTCTTATAGGTGTAGCCGCCGGGGAACACGGCGCCCACGTTGCCGCCGACCCAGCTGTACTGACCCTCGGCACCGATCACCCAGTTCGGGGCGAACTGCCAGTCGGCACCGACCTGCAGACCACCGAGGAAGCGGCCGTTCGAATTGTTGCCGGTGGCAAGGCCGGAGAAATTGCTGTCGCTGGAGAAGGCGCCGCCGAGATGCGCGCCGAGATAGAAGCCGGTCCAGTTATAGATCGGCGCGACATAGGCCGGAGCCTTGGTCGCATAAGGATAGGAGCGCGCTCCGAGATCGGCAGCGCGAGCGGACTGCGCGCCGGCCAGGACCGCGAGCGCCACAGTCACGAGCAGAAACTTCTTCATCGTTCATCTCCAACGCATACAAACGTCAAGTCGGACACCAAGTGCGGCGTCATCGATGCGTCAGGAGATAGATCGCTTTTGAATAAAATGCTGTCACTCGCGAAACACAGGGGTCCTTAACCCAACCTGTTGGCGTGCGAACGTTTTCTCGTGGTTAGCGGAAGCTTAAGGAAGGCTGAAGCGGGCGTTAAGATCGGCTCGCGCCGTGTCGGTTTGAGACATCGGAATTAAGGTGCGTTAAGCGCTGCGTGAAGAGCTGCGACGGCCTCGGCCAGCTGGTCGCGATGCAAGACATCGTCCTTGGGAATCGTTCCGATGTCGGCGGCGATCTCGCGCAGGATCGCGGCGAGCAGGCCATAGTTCAGATGGAGGTGGATCGACTTGCGGACTTCCTCCGATCCCGGATGTTCCAATGTCAGCGCGAGCCCGCTCGGTTCGAGACGAGCCTCGAAGCGGGAGGAGTGCTCGAAGGTGCCGACGTAGAATTTGTCGGGATATTCGAGCGCGACCTCAGCCTTGTCCGGAACCGGTTTTGACATCAGGTACCTCATTCAGATCGAGCGAATGTTGGCGGGATGGCGCCAATCGGCTTTGCGCCAGATCATGTCCTGCGCCTGCGGCTCGCAGTGGGCACCCGCAGTTCTAGAGCATGATCCGGAAAAGTGGAAACCGGTTTTCCCTCGCGACAAACGCCATAGGCGTTTGCGCGGAGATCATGCTCAATCAAAGAGATGAGATCATGAGGCGAGCCCAAGGAGCGATCGCCTTTCCGGAGGCGAGCAACGTTCCATCAGTACTGTCCATTTTGAGTTCCCGCGGCTCGCTGCTGGTCATCTCACCGCTGCGTAGCGGCTTCAATTCCTCATCGGCTGATCGAAGATAAGGGGACGGCTGCCGGGATCTTGGATGTATCCTGCTAAGCGATATCGTCGATATCGACGCGGAGCGCAGCCGCGATCTTCTTGAACGTATCGATCGTTCCCTCACGATTGCCGGTTTCGAGTTGCGAAATGTACGGCGCGGCAAGGCCGGTTTTCTCGGCCAACTCTTTGCCGGTCATGCCGCGATATTCGCGCCAGACACGGATCTTGTTCTCGCCGTTGATGAGTCTGTCCGCGAATTCAGCGGGGATCAGCTCCTCCTCACCCGTCGCAAGCTTGCGCTTGATCTCATCAACAGCGCGCGCGTCGGCAGCCTCCTCGGCAGCTTCGATCAGGCGCTCATATTCTTCGAAAGGAATCACCACCATACGATCCCCGCTCGGGGAGGTGATGATGTTCAGTTTGCGCATGATCCTAATCCTCGTAAACGCTGCCGCGCGGGCCCACCTTCAGGACGTCCATGACAACGCCGTCTTGGGTAAAGATGACGCGCCAATCACCCACCCGCAGCCGCCATTCGTCCTCGCGCCCTTGAAGCTTCTTCACGTTGTTCGCCAAACTTGCCGGATTCTCCGCGCATTGACGGATTTTCTCCTGGATCAGCTGCGCCGTGTTGCTTGGCAATTTCGCTAGGGCCTTGATGGCGGCTTTGGTGTAGCGAATTTCCATGGGTTGAATATTAGCAAATAGCTAATCGATGTCAATTTCAAAATAGCAAATCGCTAATATTTGTAACTGCCCCTTTTAGCTCGGGCAAAATGCCGCTCCTGAGTTTCTTGCCAGCTACAAGGACATCGGACCGCCTCGATCCGGGCGTTCACGGCACGCGCAGCGATGCCGGAACAGGGCCGGGACCGCGGCAGCGGCCCCGACCGCCAGTTTAACGCTTCAGGAACGCTGTCATTCCGAGGCAGTAGCGCTCCATAGTTCGATACTGTCGCATCGCTCCGGAATGACGCCTGCTAGTTGGTTTGCCGCACCAGGTCGCTGATCCGCACCGGGAAGCGCCGAATCCGCACGCCGGTGGCGTGCCACACCGCGTTCGCCACTGCACCGGCCGAACCGGTGATGCCGATCTCGCCGACGCCTTTGATGCCGAGCGGATTGACGTACGGATCGTGCTCCTCGACCGTGAACGCTTCCATCGCCGGGATGTCGGCATTCACAGGCACATGATACTCGCCGAGATTGGCGTTCATGATGCGCCCGGTGCGTCGGTCGGTGATCGCCTCCTCGTGCAGCGCCAGCGAAATGCCCCAGATCATGCCGCCGAGCAGCTGGCTCTCCACCAGCTTCGGATTGATCACCCGGCCGGCTGCGAATGCGCCGATCATGCGGCTGACCCGGACCTGGCCGAGATCGGGATCGACCTTCACCTCGGCGAACACCGCGCCATGCGAATGCATGGCATATTGCTCGTTGAGCGCCGGATCGGGCGCGCCGCTGCCGGAGGCGTCAATCTCGGCGAGGCCGGCGCGCGCCAGGATGTCGCCGTAAGCTTCGCCGCGGCCCTCGTCGTCGCGCCGGAACAGCCGGCCGTTGCGCGCGATGACGCCGGCATTGCCGGCGCCGAACAGCGGTGAGCGTTCGTCCGAGGTCGCAAGCTCCGCGAGCTTGGCGATCACGGCCGCGCCGGCGTTGTGGATCGCGGTGCCGACGGTGGCGGTATGCGCCGAACCGCCGGCGATTCCGGCATCCGGCAGGTCGGAGGTGCCGGCCTTGTACGCGACCTGATCGATGTCGAGTGCCAGTGCATCGGCCGCGACCTGCGCCAGCGCCGTCCAGGCACCCTGGCCCATGTCGTGCGAACCGGTTTCGATGGCGCCAGTGCCGTCGCGGCGGATCACCGCGCGGGCTTGGCCTGCGAACATCAGCGCGTGGAAGGTCGCCGTCCCCATGCCCCAGCCGACCAGGAAGCCGTCCTTGTCGCGCATCATGCGGGGCTTCAGCGGCCGATCCCACCAGCCGAAGCGCGCCGCGCCCTGCGTGTAGCATTCGCGCAGCGCTTTCGAGGAGAATGGCTTGCCGGTGGCCGGCTCGACCTCGGCGTAGTTCTTGACGCGGAAGGCGAGCGGATCGAGGCCGCAGGCTTCCGCCATCTCGTCCACCGCGCTCTCCAACGCGATCGATCCCGGCGCAATGCCGGGCGCGCGCACGAACAGCGGCGTGCCGGTATCGACGCGCACGGCGTCATATGTGGTCGCGATCGCCGGCGCCGCATACAGCGTATGCGTCAGATGCGCCGCCCCCTCGTAGAAGTCTTCGAAGCTGGAGGTCACCACCCGGGCGTGATGATGAATCGCCGACAACTGGCCTTCGGCGCTCGCACCGAGCCGCAGCGTCTGACGGGTCGGCGAGCGATGGCCGAACGGACCATAGAGCTGCTCGCGACGGACCACGAGCTTCACCGGACGTCCCACCAGTTTGGCGGCGAGGATGCCGAGCACCTGCGGCCCCGCCATGATCCCCTTGCCGCCGAAGCCGCCGCCGAGGAATGGGCTGCGGATCAGGATGTTCTCCGGCGGGATGCCGAACAGGCCGGCGATGCGCGCCTGCATCATCGCAAGCCCTTGCGTCGGCGTGTCGATCACCAGCCTGTCGCCCTGCCAGTTCGCTACGATCGCGTGCGGCTCCATCGCATTGTGGTAATGCGGCGGCGTCTCGTAGGTGGTCTCGATCGACTTGTCGCTGCCGGCCAGCGCCGCCTCGACGTCGCCATGGCGGCTTTCCGCGGGAAAGCCCATGCCGACCACGGGAGGCACATAGGCCCCGTCGGCATCGAGGCCGATGCGCACCGGCTCGACTTCATAACGCGGCGCCAGCAGCGCCGCGCCTTCGGTCGCGGCCTCCAGTGTCTCGGCGATTACGACTGCGATCGGCTGGTTTACATAGCGGACGCGATCGTTCTGCAGCGCCTCGAACCTGAAGGCGAACGGATTGGGCTTGCCGTCGGGATCGTCCGCGAGCGGCGGACGGTTGGCTGAGGTCCTCACCTCGATCACGCCGGGATGAGCCTTGGCCGCTTCGACATCGAGCGAGACCACGCGGCCGCGCGCGATACTGCTCACGGCAAGCACCGCATGGAGCAGGCCAGTCGGATTGTTGTCGGCGGCGTAGCGTGCGGCGCCGGTGACCTTCAGCACGCCGTCGCGGCGGGACAGCGGCTGGCCGATGGTCGAGCCGTGCCGGACGTGGGCTGGATCACGGGACAGGTTGAGTTCAAGCATGATGGAGAACTCCTGGAACGGAGGAAACGGGAACGGAAGAAAACGGAGAGGCGGGTAGCGCCGGCACGCGGTCGGGCGTGCCTTGGGCGGCGGCTTGCAGCGCGCGTACGATCAGGTTGGTTGCGAGCGGGATCTTGTAGGCGTTGTCGCCGGACGGCTTTGCGCCGGCGAGTGCCGCAGCGGCCGCGCGTTGAAACGCGCCGGCTTCGGCGGCTTGGCCGGCGAGCAGGGCTTCGGCTTCGCGCGCCCGCCACGGCTTGGCGGCGACGCCACCGAGCGCGAGGCGCGCTTGCTTGATCGCGCCGTTCTCGACGATGAGACCGGCTGCGGCCGAGACCACGGCGAAGGCGTAGGAGGTGCGCTCGCGCACCTTGAGATACCGCGCGTGTGCGGCGAAGGCGCGCGCGGATGCCGGCAGCCTGATCCCGACGATCATTTCGCCCGGCTCCAGCACGGTCTCGCGCTCCGGCGTGGTGTCTGGCAAAAGGTGCAGTGCCTCCAGCGCGACCTCGCGCCGCCCCGGTTTGCCCTCGATCTCGACGACCGCATCAAAGGCCGCGAGCGGCACGCAGAAATCCGATGGGTTGGTGGCGATGCAGGCCTCGCTCCAGCCCAGCACCGCGTGCTGGCTGTTCTCACCGTCCCGCGCGTCGCAGCCGGCGCCGGGGCTACGCTTGTTGCAGGCCGAGGCCGGGTCGTAGAAATAGGCGCAGCGCGTCCGCTGCAAGAGGTTGCCGCCGACGGTCGCCGCGTTGCGCAGCTGCGCCGAGGCGCCGGAGAGCAGCGCTTCCGCCACGGCCGGGAAGTCGTTTGCGAACACCGGATCGTGCGCAAGGTCGGCATTGCGCACCAGCGCGCCGATCCTGACGTCGCCATTGCCGAGCCGCTCGATGCGGTTCAGTTCGGGCAGGCGCGAGATGTCGACCAGCCGTGATGGCCTGACCACATTGCCCTTCATCAGGTCGAGCAGATTGGTGCCGGCGGCGAGATAGGCGGCGCCGGGCTGGCTCGCGGCAGCAATTGCTTCGGCAATGCTCGCCGGCTTCACATAGTCGAACCGGTTCATGCCGCGCGCTCCGCCTTCGTCTTGCTCGCAAGGGTCTGCTGGGCGTCCTGCACCGCCTCGACGATGCCGACATAGGCGCTGCAGCGGCACAGATTCCCGCTCATGCCTTCGCGGATGCGCTCGGGGTCATCGCCGGCCTGGCCTTCATTGATCAGGCCGATCGCGCTCATGATCTGGCCCGGCGTGCAGAAGCCGCATTGCAGGGCGTCATGGACGATGAAGGCGTCCTGCACCGGGTGGAGCTGGTCGCCGTCGGCCACGCCCTCGATCGTGGTGATCGCGGCGCCGTCGAGGCTGGCGGCCAGGGCGAGGCAGGAATTGATGCGGCGGCCGTCGACCAGCACGGTGCAGGCGCCGCATTGGCCGCGGTCGCAGCCCTTCTTGGTTCCGGTGAGGTCGAGGCGTTCACGCAGGAGGTCGAGCAGCGTGACACGGGGGTCGTCGAGCGCAAGCGTTCGCGGCTCACCGTTGACGGTGAGTCTCACAGTCCAATTCATGCGTTGTTCCGATCGAAGCTATGGCCTAATCGGATCGCGGGCGGCCACGCCTTACGGGCGGTGGTCCGTGCGGGATCCGGGCACCCCTGGGCTTGGCAAGGAGAAGTGACTGGCCCGGGGTGACACGCCCATTTATACGGAGGACGCCTCCGTTTATCAAGGGGGACCTCACAGGGGTTCATCAAGAGCTGGTGAGATGGCGACCAAACCACAAGAGCGGCCCCGGAAGCCGCGTGCCGATGCCCTCCGCAACCGCGAGCGCGTGCTGGAGGCGGCCAAGGTCGTGTTCTCGGCCGGTGGCGCGGACGCGAGCCTCGAGGCGGTGGCGCGGCAGGCCGGCGTCGGCATCGGCACGCTCTATCGGCATTTCCCGACCCGCGAGGATCTGTTCGAGGCGGTCTATCGCCGCGAGGTCGAGCAGCTCTCCGAGCTGGCTGAGCAATTGAAGAGCGAGCCCTCGGCGCTGGAGGCGCTGCGGCGCTGGCTGCGCTCGACCGTGCAATTCGTCGCCACCAAGAAAGGCATGATGGCGGCGCTCGCCATCGTCATGAATGCCAATTCCGAGCTCGCCGCCTATTCGCATGCGCATCTCATCGCTTCGATCGGCGCGTTGCTGTCGCGCGCGGTCGCGGCCGGCGAAGTCCGCGGCGACGTCACCGCGGACGACCTGCTCCGCGCCCTCATCGGCATGTGCTACATGCACGACCAGACCGGCTGGCATCAGAGCGTGCTGCGGCTGCTGGATGTGTTCGTCGATGGGTTGCGGGTGACGAGACCTGGAGCAACTCCATCAATTGATTGATGCTCGCCGATGTCGCCGGCGTTGTGCGCTATGATCTAGGATGATGAAGCGGCCCTACCGCTTCGGGCAAAATGGCTGCGCCTTTCGCCAGCGCGAATCCCCGGGGATGACGGCGCTCTGTCGGCTCCAACGCGAGCCATCTCAGCCCCGCAGCCACTCCACCAGCGCCTGCGCGGTTTCCTCCGGCTGCTCGAGCTGGGGCAGGTGGCCGCAATTGTCGAGCACGACCAGCCAGCTGCCGGCGATCTCGTCGGCCATCTCGGTGGACAGACTGTTCGGGATCATGTCGTCGGTGTCGCTGGTCAGCACCAAGGTCGGGCAGCGGATCGCAGTCAGCGTGGGGCGAGAGTCCGGTCGTGCGATCATCGCGGTCTGCTGCCTGACGAAGCCGTCGACGCCGACATCGTCGGCCATGTCTCGCACGAGCCTGCGCAAGCGTGCATCCTCGCGCCGCGACGGATGCACGAAATTCACGGCTAGCTCGTCGACGATGGCCTGATACTCGCCTTCCCTGGCGCGGGTGATCATGGTGCGGCGTCGCGCACCGGCTTCCGGCGCATCCGGCCGCGCCTGGGTGTTGATCAGCGCCAGCTTGGCGACGCGCTCCGGGGCCTGGCGCATGATCTCGAAGGCGATGTAGCCGCCCATCGAATGGCCGGCGAGCGCGAAGCGCGGCGGCGCCTCTGACAGGATGCGGCGCGCGATCGCGCCCATGCTGTCGTCGCGGATGTGGTTGGCGATCATCACCGGCCCGTGCCGCCACAGCGCGGGAACAAGAGGCGCATAGATCCGGGGGGAGCAGATCAGCCCGGGCACCAGCACGATCGGCAAAGTTTCCGTCATCAGCTTTCCCCCCATGTGTGCGCGTTATTGATCCGGCTACGCCGGCGGCCTAGCCTCTGCCGTCACCTGCGATGCGGCGGTCTGCTACCTCGGTAACACCGCGTCATTGCGCGGCCATTCTGCGGCATTATCGCCGGATGATCGAAGCGTATCACAGTCAAATCGGGAAGCGCCATGCGCCATCTGCTTGTCCTGCTCGTCTTCGGTCTTGCCGCCTTGCAGCCCGCCGCCGCCGAGCCATGGGAGATGCTGCCGCCGACGCCGCAGCCGGTTGCTACGCAGCGCGCCGGTCAGGCCGTCGTGAACGGCATCAAGATCTATTATCGTGTTTACGGCCAAGCGCCGCAGCAGGGCGGGACGCCGGTGATCCTGCTGCATGGCGGCCTGGCGAACGCCGATTATTGGGGGCATCAGGTCGAGGCGCTGGCGCCGCATCACATGGTGGTGGTGATAGACAGCCGCGGCCATGGCCGGAGCACGCGTGATGCGCGTGCTTACGGCTACGATCTGATGGCCGACGACGTCGTGGCGCTGATGGACGAGCTCAAGATCGCCAAGGCCGACATCGTCGGCTGGAGCGACGGCGGCATCATCGGCCTGGATCTGGCGCTTCGCCACAAGGATCGCGTCGGCAAGGTGTTCGCCTTCGCCGCCAATTCCGTCACCTCGGGCGTCAAGGACGGCGTCGAGAAGAATCCGACCTTCGCCGCCTTCATCGAGCGCGCCGGCCACGAATACCGGTCGAATTCCGCCACGCCGAATGCCTATGAGGATTTCGTCGCCCAGATCAGCAAGATGTGGGCGGAGCAGCCGAACTGGAGCGACGCGCAGCTGCAATCGATCACTTCGCCGGTGTGGATCGTCGACGGCGACCATGACGAGGCGATCAAGCGCGAGCACACCGAATATCTCGCGGCCACGATCCCGCATGCGGGGCTGTTGATCCTGCCGAATACCAGCCACTTCGCCTTTCTGCAGGACCCGGAGCTGTTCAACGCCGCGATGCTGCGCTTCCTCGACGGCAAATAGCGCGACCGAAGGACGCGCCCGGCTCCGCATTACTACGGAGAGTGGCCCGTACTTAGCCAATTGTTAGTTGTCCAGGTCACATGTTCCAAACAAATGATAAGCATGTGGTGGAAGCCGGACCTATGAAGATCGGTCAGTTGTTTGCGGTGTCGATGCTGTCGGTGACGGCGCTTGCCGTCGTGCCCGCGGCGGAGGTCGTGGTTGGGCAATATCGGATCCTGGCCGATAGGGCGGATGCCATCAAGACAGTCGAGGCGTTCGGGGCGGTTCTCCTGTTTGCGCAGAACATGGTGGGCAACCGGGCGCCCTACATCACCCCGTTGTTTGCGGAGGGGCCGGCCACCGAAGCGCAGCTGGCGGTGATCGCCAAGACCAGGCAGTCGACCGATGCGGCGTTGGCGAAGGCGCGAAGCGCCATTGCGGAGCTCGGCGACGGCAAAGCGGTTGGCCAGACTCTCGATCAGGCCGGAGCCAAATTCGCCGAGATCCGTGCCGCGACGGACGCCGCGCTCTCCCGTCCGCTGAGCGCCCGCGACCCGGCCGTGACCAAGGGCTTCCTGCCTGGCGTCGCCCAGGTCGCGGTGATGATCGAGCCGATTCTGAACCGCCTGCAAAATGATGTCGCCAACGCGGATGCCTCGCTCACGACGCTGCTCGACGTCTCGCGCACGGCTCAGGACTTGCGCGTCACGGCCGGTGGCCGCGCGGCCCTGCTGTCGCCTGCGCTGAGTGCTCACCGCCTGGTGACGCCGACGGAGAAGGCCACGATGGACCGCGGCCAGGGCCGCATCGAGACGGACCGCGACCGCATGGAAGCGGGCGTCCAGCAGCTCGGCGATCCGGCCGGCCTTGCGGCGGCGCTGAGGAACGCCAAGGAGTCCTATTTCGGGCAGGCGGGGCCGCTGATCGACAAGGAGATCGCGGCGGGGCTGAGCGACACCAATTATTCCATCACCGCCGAGCAGCTGGGTGAGCGGGTGGTTCCGGCGGTCGAAAAGTTCTTCGCGGTTCGGGATGCCGCGATCGCGGAAGCGCGCGACCGCGCCAGCGCCTCGCGCGACTCGGCGCGCGTGATGCTGGCCGTCGCCGCCGCGCTCGTGATTGCCTTGCTCGGGCTCCTGGTCGGCGTCACCATGCTGCTACGCCGCCGTGTGATCGCGCCGATCGTGAACCTGACCAAGGTGATCGGCGAGATGGCCCAAGGCCGCGACGATGTCGCGATCCCTGCGAGCGATCGCGACGACGAGATCGGAGCCATGGCAGGATCGCTGGAGACGTTCAGGGAAGCGCTGCTGGCGAACAAGGCCGCCGAAGCCGCGGCTGCGGCCGATGCGCAGGCCAAGATCGAGCGCGGCCAGCGCGTCGAGCGCTTCACGCGGGAGTTCGAGACCGCGATCGGCGAGGTCATCAGCGTGGTCTCGGAGGCCGCAGGCGAATTGGAGCGCTCCGCCGGCACGCTGACCGCCACCGCCGGACGCTCGCTGGAATTGGCGACCGTGGTCGCCGGCGCCTCCGAGGAGGCGTCGACCAACGTGCATTCGGTTGCTGCAGCGGCCGAGCAGATGACCTCCTCGGTCGACGAGATCAGCCGCCAGGTGCATGATTCCGCGCGCATCGCCGGCGAAGCCATGGAGCAGGCCCGCAGGACCACCGATCGCGTCGGCGAGCTCGCCAAGGCGGCGTCGCGGATCGGCGACGTCGTCGAGCTGATCAACGCGATCGCCGGCCAGACCAATCTCTTGGCGCTCAACGCCACCATCGAGGCGGCGCGCGCGGGCGAAGCCGGCCGCGGCTTTGCCGTGGTCGCCTCGGAGGTGAAGGCGCTCGCCGAGCAGACCGCGAAAGCGACCGGCGAGATCGGCCAGCAGATCGGCGGCATCCAGAGCGCGACGCAGGAATCGGTGGGCTCGATCCAGGAGATCAGCGAGACCATCTCGCGCATGTCGGAGATCGCGTCCGCGATTGCCTCCGCAGTCGAAGAACAGAGCTCGGCGACGCGCGAGATCTCCCGCAACGTCCAGCAGGCCGCGCACGGCACCCAGGAGGTCTCCGCCAACGTCGCCGATGTCCGCAAGGGCGCCGACGAGACCGGCTCGGCCTCCTCGCAGGTGCTGTCGGCCGCGAAGTCGCTCGCCGGCCAGAGCAGCCGCCTGCGCAGCGAAGTCGCGCGCTTCCTGGATTCCGTCCGCGCGGCGTGACGGCAGAGGACGAGTAGTTGGGCAAAGCGACTTGTCCGTCGTAGCCCGGGGGACGAAGGCGGAAGCGCGCCCGCCGCCCAGCTACCAACTCAGTGTGGTAGGCTTCAATGTGATGCCCTTGGTCGGTGATCGCTGAATGGCATTCAGGCTCGGCATCATCTCCGATACGCACGGCCTGTTGAGGCCGGAGGCCGTGCATCGGCTCGCCGAGGTCGATCACATCATCCATGCCGGCGATATCGGCCGCCCAGATGTGTTGGACGGACTCCGCCGCATCGCGCCGGTCACGGCGATCAGGGGCAATGTCGATAGCGCCGAATGGGCCAGAGGCTATCCCGAGACGGCGACGGTGCAGCTTGAGGGCCGATCGTTCTATGTCCTGCACGATGTCAATGCCCTGAGCATCGACCCAGTCGCGCGCGGCATCGACGCGGTGATCTCCGGCCATTCACACAAGGTTCGCATCGAGACGATCGGCGGCGTGCTCTATCTCAACCCCGGCAGCGCCGGCCCGCGGCGCTTCCGCCTTCCCATCACGCTGGCGACGCTCGACCTCGGGCTGGGTGACCTGCAGCCGGTGATCCACGACCTCAGTGGTGGTTGAACGGATGAGTGCGGCGGTGCGCTCCCGTCGAGCACTGTCAGGCACTTCTCCTGCACTGCGGCACACTGGGTTTTGGCTGCGCGGAGGCTCGCGCCGGCTTGGAAAAGGCGCTACGATGGAAAACGTGATGTCAATTGAGCCCAGGGAGGCTCGTCATGAAATCACAAGCTGTCCCCTTCGAAAATCGCTGGACCAACGGTGAGCACGCCCGGCAGTGGCATCGCGAGCTCGAGCGGCTCGGCGTGCAGAATGTCAGGACGATGTTTTGCGAGCACGAAACGCATCATGGCGAGGAGTGCGCCGTCGTCTTCGATATCCCTGCGGGATTTGTGCGAGACTGGCTCGCCTTCCACGACCGCCAGACCGCGCGTCAGCAGCTCCTCTGGCGCGGCAGCGTCATTGCATTGGGCCTGATCGCTGCCTCCGGAGCCGTGCTCGGGCTTTTGAGATAGACTTTCGGTGGGACTTGCGGGTCGGGGTAGGGACGCTCATTACTGAGCGCCCCTACCCCGACCCGTAATTCTTGTGGGATGACCTAAGGCCATGGGCTCGATCGCGCCGCAAGTCCGCTCGAACATGATGCGGAGCATCCGTAAGGAGAATACGGGTCCTGAGAGGGCTGTGCGCAGCCTCATCCGTGCGCTGGGCGCGAGAGGTTACCGCCTACATGCCAAGGAGCTTCCAGGCCGGCCGGACATAGTGTTCCGCCGACGCAAGCTGGCGATCTTTGTCCACGGCTGCTTTTGGCATCAGCATGGCGGCTGCCATCTAGCCAAGAAGCCCTCAGCTCGCGCTGAGTATTGGCTTCCAAAGCTCGCTCGTAATCAAGAGCGGGATTTGGTCGCGCTTCAAGCGCTCGCAGCGGCTGGCTGGGACGCGCTCGTAGTGTGGGAATGCGAGTTATCAAACGTCACGATGCTAACGGCCAAGCTCAAGCGCTTCCTGCGCATCCGGCGCGAGTGATTGCTGAAGCCGCGAAGCTCGATAACCCTTACCAGTGCCGGGATGAGCATCGTGATCGCCTCGCAAGGCGAGATATGTCTCCGGCACCTTGGCCACTTTCTGAGGGCCAATGGGCGGCTTTGGAGACGGCTGTATGGCAAGAGTGGGACGGCCCTTGAGTGCCCTACCCAACAATTGACTGCTGATCGCTCGCGCAAGGACCTCGGCAAGCAGCGAAGGAACTGCATTACCAAGCTGCCGTTGCGCGTCAGCGTATGATCCTGCAATCTGAATATTTGGGAATGTTTGAAGCCGCGCCATCTCCGTAACGCTGAGGCGACGGTTATCCCAGTGGAATGGGCCAGTCGCAGGACCAGGCTGCGCTTGTATCGTCCACGAGGGAGTGTTCTTGGCCAGCTTCAACAGAAACGACCAATATCGGCGTCTCCAACCGAACAGTGGTTCCCCGCCTCCTCGTTCCGTGTGCCAGAGATAATTCTGTCCTTCTGGAATGCTGGGAAGCAAGTCGGCCCACTTGCCTCGAACTCGCAGTTCCTCAAGCTCCTCCTTGTGGAGACGGATGCTTCTGAGGGCGTCCCAAGCAGTGAGATGTCTGTCCTGCGTGGCCATCAACTCGTCGCCTGCGAAGTGTGTTGGTGACGGGAACGTGAAAGCGCTTCCATCGCGAGCGCCTACCACGAACAACCGTCGTCGGAGCTGAGGTACGCCGTAGTCTACCGCATTGAGGATCGCTGTAGTCGCTCGGTACTTGGTGCCTTGCTTCGCGTTGATCTCCGCAAGCCGGGCACTGATGTACTGTAACCCTTCATCCTTGCCACGGAATCCAAGCCCCTCAACATTCTCGATCAGGAATGCGCGGGGTTGCGTCTCCTCAAGAACCCGGAGGTAATTCTCCAACGTCGATGCTCGCGGGTCTCTGAGACGCTTGGTTGTCCCGGTAGCCCAAAAGCCGGATTTTGAGAAAGGTTGACAGGGAGGACCACCGATTAAGGCGTCTGCCTCGCCACATCGCAGCTTTGCCTTGGCCAGGATGGCTTCAGTTGAAATCAGGTTGATGTCGCCTTGAACAACTGGCCAGCGACGGTTGAGGCGGATCGTCTCAACGCATCGCTCGTCCATCTCAACTGCAACCGCCGTGCGGAATCCTGCGGCCTCGAACCCATAGTCCAAGCCACCAGCGCCTGTGTACAGGCTGATCACGGTGAATTTTTTCATCAGTGTCTCACGGAGGCTGCAGCTTGGAATACGGGTATGGGATCAGGTTGCCAGTTGTCATCCACTCGGAGATTGTTCCCTAGCTTGCCCACGCATTTGGCATGGGTCGGTAGGCTCTGCGGAAGGATGTACCTGAACTCCCATCTTTCTGTGACAGCGTGGAGGCAAGCTGCCACAACGTCGAAATCATCAGGGGCGTAATACCTCGAACACGGATCGGCCTTCGAAGCCCTGGTCCGCTGAAAGTCCAACCGGTAGCGGCCACTGGCATCTGTCTCGCGAAGAATGTTCTTGCATTCAACGGTAAGCAAAGGACCGTCATGCAACCTAACATAGAGATCAGCTGCCCCTTCTTTATTGATGGGCTCGCAATGAGTGACGCCGGCTGTTCGTGCGAGAACTTCTCGCAGGTGATGTTCGGCGACCCATCCTCGAACAGCCATCTTAAGGCGCTGCGCACCTGCAATGACATCCAAGACTTCATCAGGCGAAAGGTCAAGCTCCTTGGCCAAAGGGTGTGCGATCTTGGCCAGCTTCGCTGTGGACGCTAAAGTCGAAGGTGACCGAGTGAATAGCTCGCGCTTCTGAGCAAGAAGTTGTCGATTCCCGGCGTCCAGCCCCTGCGCGGCCCGTTCAAACCGGATCAAGTCTAGAAAGTGATCCTTTGTTCCTCCGACCATGACTTCAACCGGATCATCCTCGCGATTAATCCGACTTCTCTCCCATGCGATCCAACCATGCCGCTTGATCTCTTCGGCATTACGGTCCTTGAATTCGATGCGGATGAAGAACTTGGTCGGGTTATGAGCTTCCGGGTCTACGGCCACGAAGAAGTTCTCCTCTGGCGAGATGCCGAGGAAGATGGTGGTGAAGAGGCCAAATGGGTCTTGGAAGATCGGTTGTGGCCTATTGTTGAGCTTGCTGCCATACTTGACCTGGAAGCTACGCTCATCCAACGGACGGTTCTTTGTCACGGTTCTCGTAGCGGTGAATGCGTAAGCGATCACCCCCATCCTCTCACCTGTAGGTGTTTCGAAAGTTATGATGAAAGGGGCCTTCGTGGGCTCAGAAGCATAGATGATTCGGCAGTCTTGTGCCTTTAGCGCCTCAAGCATGAACCGCACCAAAGGTTCGCGGCCTGCTTTTTGAACACCGTATAGACGTGGCCCAGCGAACATTCAGCTCCCCCAATAAGCTGCAGCTTCTGCATTCGGGACGTTACCTGCGCCGCCCTTTGGAAGCCCGAACTAGTATCGCTCAGTACTTAGCTTAATATCAAATTGTACCAATTGCGCGAGAGGCAAAAGGGGCTGGGAGATTGTCTGGCCGGCGTCCAGCTTGAACCCTTCATCCGCTTGCCAGCTTTCAGTATTCGCCTCGACGCCAAAATTATGTTTCGCTTTTTCAGAAATCATGCTATATCCCCCACATCCCGCCTCGGTGCGAGGGGCGTATCGCGATCGTCACGAACGTGGAGGCGGGGAGCGGTGGCCGTGCGGGCGCGCAGCATTCTCTTGAATGCCGACGAACGGGTCCGTGCGGACGGCGAAATCGTGTGGTCCTGACCTCCCGGTGCTGGGGTCAAGCTCGCGTGCTTCGACGCGCATGCGGGTGATGGGGGCAAGAGAGCCGGTCCCCAAGGAGAGCGCGTATAAGCCGTAAGCCCATCGCGCAGGGAAGGCCGGGTGTTCTCGGCCCAACCTGTGGTGACTGCCGCCTGCTTTTCTTTCTGCAGGCGGGCCACGGGCGCGGCCAGCGCCCGGCCTTCCCTGCGCCCTTGCGTTTCGCGAGGGCGGTCGACCAGCAAAGCTCGGACGCGAAACGCGCCGCGAGACCGCGAAGCTGCGCGTTCGGCCAATTCAATGGATCATGAAGGGGAGGAGCCCTGGGTCCCATGGTGCTGCCGGACAGGATTGAACTGTCGACCTCTCCCTTACCAAGGGAGTGCTCTACCACTGAGCTACGGCAGCAGACGGGACATCGCGGGAATCGGCCCTCGAGGGCCGCAACCAAGCGCGGGCGGTTCTTGCCACAAGGTCTCCCCAGGTGCAAGCGCGGCGGCAGGGTGTCGGGGCCAAGAATGGGCCGACGGCGCACCAAATCGGTGAGTATCCTCGCCATTATGCACAAATGCCTGGGCCCGGGCTTGATCCAGGCCGGCGGGCGTCCGGTTGCGAGGCGGGACGGGGGGCTGCCTGTCTGCCGCAACCTCCCCATTAGGGCAGGAGACGCTGGCCGCGGTGGAACTTACCTGTGCCGGCGCTTGCGGGCCTGGTCTTTGCTTTGGCGCTTGCTCGGCTCTTCCTTGGCTTTTGACCGCGTGGCCCCAATTGTGCCTTGAAACGACGTGACGGGACGCTACCTGACGGTGCTTTACTTGACGGGACTTGGGCATGACGGACCAGAAGCAGAGTGGGGCAATTCCCGTGACAAGTCCGGTGAAGGGATCGCGGCAGGAGCGGTTGAAGCGGGCGCTGCGCGAGAATCTCAAGCGGCGCAAGGCGCAGACGCGCGAGCGCAAGCCCGACGACGCGGCGCCTGCGAGCCTTCATGACGCTGGATCGGATGATGCCACCGATCGCGGGCCGGACGGGTCCGCGGGCGGCGTGTGAACTCAGTGACGAAAAGGGGGAGAGCGATGACTGCGGAAAACGAATGGGACAGCGCCGCGGCGGGGCGTGCCGATCTCGCCAAGACAATGCCCCGCTTCGACCAGACCTTTCCGGAGCTGACGGCGCAGGAAATCGAACGGCTGCGCGGCTTCGGCGAGGTCAGGCGCTATCGTGACGGCGAGCAGCTGTTCGCGACCGGCAAGCCGGGGCCCGGCATGTTCGTGATCCTGTCCGGGCATGTCGCGATCACCCAGCGCGACGGCCTCGGCCGAATCACGCCGGTGATCGATCAGGGGCCGGGCCAGTTCCTGGGCGAGATCGCCCAGCTCTCCGGCCGCGCCGCGTTGGTCGATGGCCATGCCGAGGGCGACGTCGAGGTGATTCTGATCCCCCTGGAGCGGTTGCGTGCGCTTTTGATCGCCGAGGCCGAGCTTGGCGAGCGCATCATGCGCGCGCTGATCCTGCGCCGGGTCAATCTGATCCAGGGGGGCGCGGGCGGGCCGGTGATGATCGGGCCGCCGCAATCGGCGGCAACGGCGCGGCTGCAGAGCTTTCTCACCCGCAACGGCTTTCCGCATCATCTGCTCGATCCCGCCAGTGATCACGACGCCGCCGACCTGATCGCGCGCTATTCGCCGCGTCCGTCCGATCTGCCGCTGGTGGTGGTTGCCGACGGCAGCGTGCTGCGCAATCCGAGCGAGACCGAGCTGGCGCGTGCCATCGGCATGATCGGCGGGCCGCGCGGCGAGAAGGTCTACGATGTCGCGATCGTCGGCTGCGGGCCGGCGGGGCTCGCCACCGCGGTGTATGGCGCCTCTGAAGGCCTGTCGGTCGCCGTGCTGGATTCCCGCGCGTTCGGCGGCCAGGCCGGCGCCAGCGCGCGAATCGAGAACTATTTCGGCTTCCCGACCGGCATCACCGGGCTGGCGCTGACGGCGCGCGCCTTCAACCAGGCGCAGAAGTTCGGGGCCGAGATCATGATCCCGGTCTCGGTGACCTCGCTCGATTGCCAGCGCCAGAACGGCGCCTTCGTGCTCTCGCTCGATTGCGGCGACGAGGTGCGGGCGCGCTCGGTCGTGGTGGCGAGCGGGGCGCGCTACCGGCGGCCCGACATCGATCGCCTGAAGGAGTTCGAGGGCCGCGGTGTCTGGTATTGGGCCTCGCCGATCGAGGCGCGGCTGTGCTCGGGCCAGGAGGTCGCTCTCGTCGGTGCCGGCAATTCGGCGGGGCAGGCCGCCGTGTTCCTGTCCGGCCACGTCGACAAGGTGCGGATGATCATCCGCGGCGGCGGGCTCGCCGCCAGCATGTCGCGCTATCTGATCGAGCGCATCGAGGCGACGCCGAACATCGAGCTGATGTTCAACACCGAGATCGTGGCGCTCGATGGCGGCGCCGACACCGGACTGGAGCGCATCACCTGGAAGAGCAGGCTGTCGGCCGAGCAGACCACGGCCGACATCCGCAACCTCTTTCTGTTCGTCGGTGCCGATCCCGCCACCGGCTGGCTCGACGGCTGCGGCGTCACGCTGGATCGCGGCGGCTTCATCGTGACCGGCGCACAGTCGGAGCAGAATGCCGGACGCCTGGTGTCGTCCTTGGAGACCTCGGTTCCCGGGGTCTATGCGGTGGGGGACGTGAGGTCGGGGTCCGTCAAGCGCGTCGGCGGTGCGATCGGCGAGGGCGCGCAGGTCGTGGCGGCATTGCACGGGTTTCTCGCCGACAAGCTGACGCCGCCGGTCTGACGAGGAGGGGCTTATTTGTTGCACCGCTGTGGAACCTTCGCGGGTTCCGTGTGGCAATACCCATTTTCGCCATATCGATCCTGGCATTGTGGCGGGCTCGTCACGGGGGAGGAGCCTGCGCCATGATGCTCGGATTGAGCCTGTCCGCGTTCACCACGCTTCACGTCATCATCAGCCTGATCGCGATCGTGACGGGTCTTGCGGTTACGTTCGGCATGCTCGGCTCACGCCCGCTGCCGGCGCTGACCGCGACCTTTCTGTTGTTTACGATTCTGACCAGCGTCACCGGCTTCCTATTTCCGTTCACCGGGCTCTTGCTGTCGCACATCTTCGGCATCGTCTCGTTGGTGCTGCTCGCAGCCGCCTGCATCGCGCTCTATGGGATGAAGCTGAAGGGCCTGTGGCGGCCGATCTATCTCGTGACCGCGCTGCTCGCGCTCTATCTCAACATGGTGGTACTGGCGGTGCAGGGGTTCCTGAAAGTTCCCGCGCTGCATGCGCTCGCGCCCGGCAATCCGCCGGATGGCACCATCTTCCTGATCGTGCAGGGGGCGTTGCTGCTGTTTTTCGCCGGCCTGGTCGCGGGCATCCTGTTGCGCTTCCGGCCGAGGCCGCTCGTTGCCTAGCCGAGGAGCACGTTCCCCGGCCATTGCGAACTCATGAAATCGCCGTAATGTCGCGACTCTTGCCGGAACCCTCCCTTTCCTCCCGGCAGTCTCAGCAGGATCAGTATGGATCGCATTCGCATCATCGGCGGCAACCCGCTCAATGGCACCATCCCGATTTCGGGGGCGAAGAACGCCGCGCTGCCGTTGATGATCGCGGCTCTTTTGACCCCGGAGACGCTGATCCTGGACAATGTCCCGCGGCTCGCCGACGTCGCGCAGCTGCAGCGCATCCTCGGCAACCACGGCGTCGACATCACCGCAGTGGGCAAGCGGCACGGCGATGGCGAGTATCAGGGCCAGACCTTGCAGATCTCGGCCGGAGAGATCATCGACACCACCGCGCCTTACGAATTGGTCTCGCGGATGCGGGCGAGCTTCTGGGTGATCGCCCCGCTGGTGGCCCGCATGCATGAGGCGCGGGTGTCCTTGCCCGGCGGTTGCGCCATCGGGACCCGGCCGGTGGATCTTTTGATCATGGCGCTGGAAAAGCTCGGCGCTCAGATCGAGATCGACGGCGGCTACGCGGTCGCCAAGGCGCCCGGCGGCCTGCGCGGTGCCGAGATCGCATTCCCGAAGGTCACGGTGGGCGGCACCCATGTGGCGGTGATGGCAGCGGCCCTCGCCAGGGGGACGACCGTCATCAGCAATGCCGCCTGCGAGCCGGAGATCAAGGATCTTGCGGACTGTCTGAACAAGATGGGCGCGCGGATCGAAGGCGCCGGCACGCCGCGCATCGCGGTCGAGGGCGTCGAGGCGCTGCACGGCACCCGGCACAGCGTGCTGCCCGACCGGATCGAGGCCGGCACCTATGCGATCGCGACCGCCATGACCGGCGGCGATGTCCAGCTCGCCGGCGCCAGACCCGAATTGCTGCAGTCCGCGCTCGACGTGCTGGCGGAGGCCGGCGCCGAGATCACGGTCAACCGTGAAGGCATCCGCGTCACCCGCAACGGCGGCGGCATCCGGCCCGTTCAGGTGACGACCGCGCCGTTCCCGGGCTTTCCGACGGACCTGCAGGCCCAACTGATGGCCTTGATGGTGCGGGCGCAGGGGGCCTCGGCAATCACCGAGACCATCTTCGAAAACCGCTTCATGCACGTGCAGGAGCTCGCCCGCTTCGGCGCCAAGATCAGCCTCGACGGCGAGACTGCCCGGATCGAGGGGATTTCGACCCTGCGCGGGGCGCCGGTGATGGCGACGGATCTGCGGGCCTCCGTATCTCTTGTGATTGCGGGGCTTGCCGCGGAAGGCGAAACTATGGTCAATCGTGTCTACCATCTCGATCGCGGCTTCGAGCGGCTCGAAGAGAAGCTGCAGGCCTGCGGAGCGGCGATCGAGCGCATCCGCGACTGACGAATGAGGGTGGGATGCCGTGACCGACCGCCTCAAACTGATCGCGCTCGACGCCGATGATCTCGCGGTCATTTCCACCCATGTGCAGGATGCGCGGGTGCAGATCGCCGACATCATCTGGCGGCAGGCCGAGAAGCGGCTGGTCATCGGCATCAACCGGCTGGATTGGGAGCAGACGCTGTCCGGCCAGACCGAGCCGCGACGGCTGGTGGCGGCGCTCCGGTTCGACCGGGTGCTGGCCTGCAAGTCCCGCAAGATCGACCTCGAGACGCCCGATGCCGTGCTGGAGCTGATCGGGATCGAATTCCATCCGACCGAGCCGCCCGGCGGCTGCGCGCTTCTGCTGTTCTCCCATGGCGGCGCGCTGCGGCTCGACGTCGAATGTCTGGAATGCGAGCTGACCGATCTCGGCCCGGATGAACTTGGTGCCCCCGATCCCAGCGAAGGCGAGGAGGCGGGGCCGGGCGGGAAGGGTTGACGGCCCGGCGCCGCCGCGCCATTGAGCAATGCTGGGTCGCACACCCAAAATCCTGCCGGAAAGCTCCAGAGATGCCCATCCGCCTGACCCGTAACAGCGCCGATTTCGACGAGAATTTCCGGCAGTTTCTCGCCGCCAAGCGCGAGGCCTCCGCCGACGTCGAAGCCGCCGCGCGCGTCATCGTCGATGACGTTGCCAGGCGTGGCGATGCGGCGCTGATCGAGGCGACGGCAAAGTTCGACCGGCTCCAACTGGATGCTTCGTCCCTCCGCGTCAGCCCTGCCGAGATCGCAGCGGCGGTGAAGGCTTGCGATTCCACCACGGTCGAGGCGCTCAAATTCGCCCGCGACCGCATCGAGGCCTTTCACCTCAAGCAGAAGCCGGCCGACCAGCGCTTCATCGACGCGGCCGGCGTCGAGCTCGGCTGGCGCTGGACCGCGATCGAATCGGCCGGCCTCTATGTGCCCGGCGGGACCGCCGCCTATCCGTCCTCGGTGCTGATGAACGCGGTGCCGGCCAAGGTCGCCGGCGTTGCGCGCCTCGTGATGGTGGTGCCGGCGCCGGACGGCAGGCTCAATCCGCTGGTGCTGGCTGCCGCCCAGCTCGGCGGCGTCGCCGAGATCTACCGCGTCGGCGGCGCGCAGGCGATCGCCGCGCTGGCCCATGGCACCACGACCATTGCCCCGGTCGCCAAGATCGTCGGCCCCGGCAACGCCTATGTCGCGGCCGCCAAGCGGCTCGTGTTCGGCAAGGTCGGCATCGACATGATCGCCGGGCCCTCCGAGGTGCTGGTGATCGCCGACGACACCGGCAATGCCGACTGGATCGCCGCCGATCTGCTGGCGCAGGCCGAGCACGATGCCAGCGCGCAGTCGATCCTGATCACCGACAGCCGGCGGCTGGCGGATGACGTCGCCCGCGCCGTCGAAGGCCAGCTCAAGACGTTGCCGCGCGCCGCGATCGCCGGCGCCTCCTGGGCCGATTTCGGCGCCATCATCGAGGTCGATCATCTCGACCAGGCGGTGCCGCTGGCGGATGCCATCGCCGCCGAGCATCTGGAGATCATGACGCGCGACCCCGACGCCTTCGCCGCCAAGGTCCGCAACGCCGGCGCGATCTTCCTGGGCGCCCATACGCCGGAGGCGATCGGCGATTATGTCGGCGGCTCCAATCACGTGCTGCCGACCGCGCGGTCGGCACGGTTCTCTTCCGGCCTGTCCGTGCTCGACTTCATGAAGCGCACCTCGCTGCTGAAATGCGGACCCGACCAGCTGCGCGCGCTCGGACCGGCCGCGATGACGCTGGGCAAGGCGGAAGGGCTCGACGCCCATGCGCGCTCGGTGGGATTGCGCCTCAATCTGCCATGACCCAGAACCCGCCAGCCGACGATGCGACCAATCGGATCGTCGCGGTGACGCTCGACGAGGAGTCGATCGGCCGCTCCGGTCCGGACATCGAGCATGAGCGGGCGATCGCGATCTACGATCTCATAGAGCAGAACCTGTTCGCGCCGGAGGGCGCTTCCGGCACCGGGCCGTTCACGCTGCATCTCGGCATCACCTCGAACCGGCTGATGTTCGACATCCGGCGCGAGGACGGCACGCCGGTGGTCACGCACCTGTTGTCGCTGTCCCCGTTCCGGCGGATCGTGAAGGACTACTTCATGATCTGCGACAGCTACTACCAGGCGATCCGCACCGCGACCCCGGACAAGATCGAGGCGATCGACATGGGGCGCCGCGGCATCCATGACGAGGGCTCGCGCACCCTGCAGGAGCGACTCAAAGGCAAGGTGCGGATCGATTTCGAGACCGCGCGGCGGCTGTTCACGCTGATCACCGTCCTGCACTGGAAGGGCGAGGGCGGCTGATGCGCGCGATCCCGTATCTCGCGGCGGCCCTCCGGGCCGAAGGCCCGTAAGCGCATGGCGGAGGCTCCGCGTGCGCACCATCCGCAGGCGGTGCTGTTCGCCTGCGGCCAGAACAGCGTTCGTTCGCCGATGGCCGAGAGCCTGTTGCAGCACATGTTCCCCCAGGCCCTCTACGTCCGCTCCGCCGGCGTCAAGAAGGGCGAGCTCGACCCGTTCGCGATCGCCGTGATGGCCGAGCTCGGCCAGGACATCTCGCACCATAAGCCCATGACGTTCGAGGAGCTGGAGGACTGGGAGGGGCTGAATTTCGACCTCATCATCACGCTGTCGCCGGAGGCGCATCACAAGGCGCTGGAGTTGACCCGCACGCTCGCCGCCGATGTCGAATATTGGCCGACGCCCGATCCGACCGGCGCTGAGGGCAATCGCGAGCAGAAGCTCGCGGCCTATCGCGAGGTCCTGGACGGTCTGCTGGCGCGGATCCGCAGGCGTTTCGCCCGGCCCGCCGGATTGTGATCGGCGACGGCCGGTTCCACACCGGCTGTCATCGAACCGAAACATCGACGTCGCGTCCCGCTCACGTTACCGTCTTAGACGGAACGTGAATCGCCTCATCTGCAGCGCCGGCATCGGGTTGTGGAATGACAGCCCATCCGATAGGTTCCGCGCGCCTCATTCATCCGAACGAATCTGTTTAGCCCCTCACGCATGCTCGGCCGCCCCAAAATCGTTCTCGCATCCGGTTCGCCGCGGCGTCTGGCGCTGCTCAACCAGGCCGGCATCGAGCCCGACGCGCTGCGTCCGGCCGATGTCGACGAGACCCCGAAACGCGGCGAGCTGCCGCGCGCCTGCGCCAACCGGCTGGCGCGGGTCAAGGCCGAGGCGGCGCTGAAATCGGTCCAGCTCGACGACGAGCTGCGCGGCGCCTTCATTCTTGCCGCCGACACCGTGGTCGCGGTCGGCCGCCGCATCCTGCCCAAGGCCAATCTGGTCGACGAGGCCGCGCAATGCCTGCGGCTGCTGTCGGGCCGCAATCACCGCGTCTACACCGCGATCACCCTGGTGACGCCGCGCGAAGGCTTCCGCCAGCGCCTGGTCGAGACCCGCGTCCGCTTCAAGCGCCTCAGCGACGAGGACATCCAGGCCTATATCGGCTCCGGCGAGTGGCGCGGTAAGGCCGGCGGCTATGCCGTGCAGGGCATCGCCGGCTCCTTCGTGGTCAAGCTGGTCGGCTCCTACACCAATGTCGTGGGGTTGCCGCTCTATGAGACGGTGAGCCTGCTCGCCGGCGAGGGCTTCCCGATCCGCTTCGGCTGGCTCAACACGGTGGGCGTGTAAGCCGCGCCGGGGATGGACCCGCCCGCCATCGCGCCTAGATAGAAGACGATGTCGAACGAATCGCACCTTCAGTCCAAGGGCGCCGTGCAGGCCTCCGCCAAGCCCGTCCGCCGCTGCCCGATCTGCTCCCGCCCGGCCGCCGACGACGTACGCCCGTTCTGCTCGCCGCGCTGCCGTGACGTCGACCTGCACCGCTGGCTCGCCGGCGCCTACGTCATCCCGTCTCGGGAGGGCGAGGAGGACGACGTCGAATAGGCCAGCTTTTTCAGTCTCTTGTCTGCGCGGCGTGCCTTCGTCACGGAGCCGCCAGCCCGGTTCAGCGATGATCTCCGGCATGTGGAAACAATCCGTGCGCAGGCGGTAGACAGCGCCGTCCCGGCCCACTATAACCCGCCGGCTCGTCGGGCTTTTTTCCGCCCCGGCGAGTTCGCCCAGGTAGCTCAGTTGGTAGAGCATGCGACTGAAAATCGCAGTGTCGGTGGTTCGATTCCGCCCCTGGGCACCACGCTTCGCCCGTTGGGCTACGCGTGGCGCGGCCACGCTCGACGCTCTCTTCGACCGTAAAGCGGTGAAGCTTACCCGGCGAAGCTCCCGAGCGAAGCCGGACCGCTCCGCATTCTGATTCAACTGTCAAACAGCCCCGAATTGATGGCCGCCGTCACTTCGGCTGTCATCGCCCGGTTCAACCGGGCGATCCAGCATCCCAGAGACGGCAGTCTTTGCCCGCAACGCCTCCCAGCTCCGTCATTGCGAGGCGCAGCGCGCCGAAGCAATCCAGGGCCAGGCACGAGATGCTGGCAAGAGATTCTGGATTGCGTCGCTTCGCTCGCAATGACGGCGGCATGAGTCCGCAGCCTCGCGGCGCGATCGGCGTCCGAGCTCTGCATCAGACCGCCCTTTCGAAATCGAGAGGGCGCGGGGAAGGCCGGGCATCGGCTGATGCCCGTGGCCCCCGTGCGAACAAAAAGCACGGGGCAGGAACCACAGGTCCAGCCGGATGATCCGGCCTTCCCCGCGCGATGGGTTACGGCTTACTCCGTGCTCTCCCCGGGGATCGGCATTCTTGCCCCCGTCCGCGTGATGCGAGGCATCATCGCGTTGCGACAACGCGTGAAGCGTTGCGCAGAGCGCCAGCACCGAGGCGCCAGGACCACACGGCTTGACCGTCCGCGAAAGCCTGCGCGCGAGAACCGAACCGACGGACTTGGTACCTTCCCGTCGAAGCCTCGCGCGAAAGCCGATCAGCTCGTTCGTCGGCGTCATCAGACGCACATCGAGCCGTCGCGGCCACCGCTCCCCGCCTCACGTTCGTGACGATCGCGATCCGTCCCTCTGCTCGAGGCGGGATGCGCGAGAAGATGCAGGTGATTTGCCCGACGACACAACGGGCGCAGGCTGCGACAGAGTGGCACGACGGGCAGTTTGGGGATGGGGTGGTGTGCGCCTTGAGCCGCTCGCTGCACGGATGATCGGATAAGCGCGCTGAAGGTCGGGCCAGTGGAAATGATTAGGGGAAAGCCGTTCTTGCTCTCATGCATCCCATAAGTACGAGAAAATGATTGACCGCACCTCCCAACCACACGCTAGGGTAGCCACAACGAATAGTGGATGACTGATGCTGATGAGGCCCGCTAGGGCGCCTGACGTTGCCACTGAATGACGGGCCGAACGAATGATTTGCTCGTCAGCGGAGCATCCGAGATAGCGCGAGCTGTGCACGATTTAACAGTAGTCACTGAGAGACCCAGGTAACGTTATGAACTGGACTGATACAAGTTTATGGAAAGCTATTTTGAGCCGCGGCAATCAGAATGCTCGCCTTACCCTTGAAAATTGCATGCCACAGATCGAGACTGTAATCGGCTCCGCCGGAACATCCCCTGTCGACTTTACCTTACATGACGATCAACATAGCTTCCGTGTCGCGGAGCGCATGTTTGCCATTCTCGGACAGCAAGGTGCTTTGCTGACCGACGTAGAGCTTTGCCAATTGCTGCTAAGCGCATATCTTCACGACATTGGCATGTCTCCATCTCGATCTACGATAACCTCCCACTATCAATATCTGTGCAGCGGCGACGATCGACTTCTAAATCCGATCGAGCGACAGTTGCTCCAACATTGGCTCGATGAAAGCTGGCCCGGCGTTGATATCCCTATGAGCGGAATAAACACGGCGACGGGAATTGCGCTAGCCGAGGAGATTTGCGGGTATTACTGCCGAGCTCGCCATAATGATTGGAGCGAAGAATGGATCGACGAAAACCTGAAGAGCGTTAGCCCCGGCCTCTATCCCGGATGGGCCAGTGATTTGATCACTTTATGCAAGAGCCATCATGAGGGCTATTCAGAACTCCTAACTTCGAAATATGACGCCCGCTTGGTCGGCTCCAGAGCTGAGACGCTCAACCTGAGATATTTGGCGGCGATCCTTAGGATGGCCGATGTATTGGAATTCGATCCCGAACGCACACCCGAGATAATCTTGCGGCATAGGAATATCGCGCCGAACAGCCGAATTTATTGGTATCGAGATCACGGCATCGCGTTTTCGATGAATGTAGATGGAGGCGAATTAATCTTCTCGGCTCGAACGCCAAACGCCGTGATTCACAACGCCGTACTGTCCGTAGCCGATCTCGTGAATGCAGAATTGGTCCTGTGCCGCAATCTGAGCTTGTATGGCGCATATCTGCGTGGCGCAATGAAGCCTGATGACCGAGAGCGATACGCCTGGAAATTGCCTATGCAATTAAGTTTGGACGTTCGGGAGCAGGAAGGAAAATTTACCTACATTGATGGAACATTCCAGCCAGAGGTAACAAAGCTGCTTGAGCTTCTTTCCGGCACGCAGCTGTACAGCAATCGGCTTGCTGCTGTTCGCGAGCTAATTCAAAATGCGGCAGATTCAATTGCTGAGCAGATCGCATATGAACGATTGCAGCAGGACGACCCAGGTAATCCGGAATATGAGGTTGCGTTTGCATCGCTACATAAGATTAGAATCACGTTTGAGTTTGATGGCGCTCGGTACTGGTTGCGCTGTAATGATGACGGCGTTGGCTTGACAAAGCGACACATCCAAACACGATTGCTCCGTAGCGGTTCGAGGAACAGGCCTGACTTCAAAGCTCTAGAGCGCGAGGCGGAAAACCGCGGGTTCAAGGTCTTTCGCACTGGACAATTTGGGATAGGCCTTCTTAGCTACTTTATGATCGCCGACCTTGTTGAGTTTACAACGAGGCGGAGCGATGCAACCAAAGATGGCGGGGACGCATCTTGGGCTTTTGTTACTGAGGGGGTGGCGAGTTTCGGAGAGCTAACGAAGGGGGCGCGCGAAAAGCACGGTACGGACGTTCGATTGAGGCTTCGAGAAGAGGTTATCGATGGCGATTCCGAAGGATGGTTTGATCTACTGTTGGACTACATCAGGCGGACCGTTCGTCATTTGCCATGTAAAATTGAGATTAGAAGCAACCTTCGGAATCCTGCAATACAGTGGTCAGTCGGTCCGGGCTGGACGGCACTTCCGACCGAATTCGATGACAAGCTAATTAGTGAATTTTGTGAGGATCGCTATTTCGGACCTAATGCGCTCCTGACTTTTGAAGAGGAGGCGTCAAAGCAGAAGACTGAGGGCCGATTTGCGGAATTGCGGAGCTCTGCGCGAGAGCGGCTTCGCTGGTTCGGTCCTATCGAAGCAAGAGGTGAAAGCTGGCAAATACGGTATTGGCTGCCATACTTCGAGCTTAATGGCGGAGCTTCTGTCGCATTCATTGATCTCGTAGATTCCAACGTTCAGCAGATTCCGGACGATAGGGATGCCCTTTTCCCGAAGGCGCGCGTCCTAACCTCGTGGAAGGGCTTCGCTCTAGAGGCGCCGCACTTACGGCTTGAATATGGGGTCGCTGAAATCGATCTCCTTTCTGGCGCAGAGATCGCAATAGACCGCACACACATATCCAATCTCGACAGGGCGGCAATAACTGAGGCAGTTCGCGGGGTCCAACGCGACGCGCGCGATCGATTCTTAGCCGAGCACAAGAGCTCTCACTTCCAAGTCATTAATAGGCAGGCTTTCAAGTTTATTCGCAAATACGCTGCGCCACTCTTGCCAAATTCGTACTGGATCAATCATGGCAAATTGCAGCCTGTTTCGTATCCATTCGTCGTCATGCCGGTTGCGTCATACGAACGCCGCGCCGAGCGCAACTATCTTGGCTGGAACGGAAAAAACATTCCCGTTATGTCTCCAATAGTGTTCTCTTCGAGCTCCTATTTAAACCTTGCGCGCGAGATCGGTAGTCCGCAATTGGGTCTTCATGGCGTATCTCACATCAGACCTGTAGGTCTTTGGACGGCGCCGCCCGCTCAGAATCAACTCTTCTGGACTTCGAGCTTTCCTTTGGGGTGGGAGAAGCTTCTTTATGTGAGAGCCAATGGAATCCAGTTTTGGAATGCCGGGCACGATCTAACGCGGCTACTAAGCAAGCATCCTAACGTTAGACTCAGAGCAGATAATGTGGAGGGGCAATTTAGAGAAAGTCTATCTTCGGATGTTCTCGCAGTACGTTTCTTGTTTTTGATGATGACTGAGGATATTCGCCCGCTGCAAGCGCTGAAGGATCGTTATCCATCGGAGTTTGAACGGTTTGTAGTCTTGTTGGGCGGAGATAAGCGTCCAATCTACTGGTGGTCTTTCGATTCCATCTACTCCCCTGCTACTAAGACCTGCATGCTGTCTCATGATAAGGTGTTGGAGCAGCGGGCACTCTATGAGCAACGGTACGTATTGTTGCTGCCAGACGGAGAGACATTATCCCCGCCCAAAGACGGGCCTCACGTTCTAAATGATCCTCATGAGGTTTGATGGCCATCTTGTACCGCGCCGCACATAGCGGAGAATGCGAGTATGAGCGCAGCGGTGTTGGGGCTCCGAAGAATTATCAAACGCGGTTAGGTCCTCATCGGACCGTACGACGCCTCTTGACTGATCGCCATCAGCTGCTCCGGTAAGCTGGCCGGTAGCACATTATCGCGGCAGCTCGTAGCAACCAATAAGTTGAGGCACCACTTGCGACGCGCCCATCTTAGTGAGTGCTACAGCTTACAGCCGCGACTCGGCCTTTGACTCAAGGTTGCCGAAGTGATCTTCTTCGCCTGAAGCGGGAGATTCGGAATTCAGCAATCCACACATGTCGAGGGGAGGGCGACCATGAACGGCAACGGCAACAAGCTTGTGGCGGAGGCGATCGGGACGTTCTGGCTGACGTTCGGCGGATGCGGCAGTGCGGTGATCGCGGCCGGAGTGCCCGATGTGGGAATCGGAATGCTCGGCGTGGCCCTGGCGTTCGGTCTCACCGTGCTGACGATGGCCTATGCGATCGGGCACATCTCCGGCTGCCATCTCAATCCGGCGGTGACGGTGGGGCTGGCCTGCGGCGGGCGGTTTCCGACCGGCCTGATCGTGCCTTACATCATCGCGCAGCTCATCGGCGCGATCGTTGCCGCTGCCGTGCTGTATGCGATCGCCAGCGGTGCGCCCGATTTCAGCCTTGCCGACGGCTTTGCCGCCAATGGCTATGCCGATCATTCGCCGGGCAGATATGGGCTCGGTGCCTGCCTGCTCAGCGAGTTCGTGCTGACGATGATGTTCCTGTTCGTCATCATGGGCTCGACGCACGGCAAGGCGCCGGCCGGATTCGCGCCGATCGCGATCGGCCTGGCGCTGACGCTCATTCACCTGATCAGCATCCGCGTCACCAACACCTCGGTGAACCCGGCGCGCAGCACCGGGCCGGCGCTGTTCGTCGGCGGCTGGGCGCTGGCGCAGCTCTGGCTGTTCTGGGTGGCGCCGCTGCTCGGCGGCGCGGCCGGCGGCTTCATCTATCGCTGGCTGAGCCCCGAGCCGGCCGGCGAGGTGATGGGACAGAGCCTCGTCGAGAAGGGCATATAGGAGGCCGCAGCGCTGATAGGGTCGGCGGTGATGAAACCAGCTCGCGCTCGCTGGCTCCGCTGACCCGGGACGGCAGCGCCCTGCGTGCCGCGGCGCGCCGCTTTCGCCTCACGCCCTCACGTCGAGCAGCGCCTTGGTCATCTGGTCGTCGGCCTTCATGACCTTCAGATTGGCCGCATAACTATATTTGGCGACCATCTGGCCGATCATCTCCTGCGCGAGGTCGACATTGGGCGCGGCGACGAGGCCGTTCTGGTTGGCGAAGGGCGCCTGCGGGTCCGAGCTTGCGACGGTGGACGGATTGCTGGTCCTCACGCTGGTCTGCGTGCCGCCATCGGCGCTCGCAGTCTGCACCACATCGAGCGCCGCATAGGCCTGCGGCGCGCCTGAAGGCACCGTGCCGTCAGTGTTCGGTAGCGCGCCCGTGCTCATGACATTGGCGACGTTGCTCGCGGACACTTCGAGCCGGCGCGACGCCGCATTCATGCCGGACAATGCGATGCTGGAAATGCTGCTCATCGACGGGACCCGCGGAGGACGATTCGTGCCGTCATCTAACTAGCGCCTGCAACCGCAAGCAGGACCTAAAATAGACCGCGGCATTTGCGCGCGGCCGGTGAGGCGCCGTTTACCATGAAGGCCGGACAGCCCGGGATCAGCCTGAGCGCCGCGCGCCGGCGTGCAAAAGCGCGGGGCGCCACTTGCGGGAAGCTTTACCGCGCTACCTTAAGGTTTGGCTTACTCTCTGCGCCGATACTGCCGGCAGGGGAAGTCATGCTGCTTCGATCCGGCAGATCGGAGCGCGGTGCGCGCGCCGGATGAGACCTTGCAATCTGCACGGCCCGCGCGTCGCAAAGCATCTGATTGGGGACCGGAGATGAGACTGACTGTCAAGACGAAGTTGGCCGCGGCTTTTGGCCTCGTGATCCTGCTGTCCGCCATTGCAGGTACGGTCGCCTACCTGAAGCTCAACGATCTGGCGACGACGACGGAGGTTCTGACCGGCGCGGCCGGCCGCCAGGACAAGGCCGCCCAGCTCAAGGAGCTGATGCTGCTGCAGATCCGTGCCGAGAAGAACGCGCATCTCGCCTCTGCCGAGGCCGACGTGGAGCGCTACACCAACGATGTGCGCGATCTGCGTGTGAAGTTGCTGAAGACCAAGGACGACGTCTACGCCACCGCCACCGAGACCGGCAAGAAGCTGCTCGACCGCTTCGTTGCCGCCTATGCCCAGATGAACAATGCGCAGGACCAGGCGCTGAAGATAGCCAAGACCGATCGCGCCAAGGGCGTCGAGGTGTCGACCACCGAGGTTCGCAAATCGGTCGGCGAAGCAGGCGCCATTCTCGATGAATATGTCGCCTTCCTGCGCAAGCTGATGGCGGACCGCTCGGACGAGGCGAAACAGGAAGGCGCCCGCGCGGAGATGATCGTCGTCAGCCTGGTCCTCGTCTCCCTGCTGGTCGCGATCGCCGCCGCCGTGCTGATCGCGCTCAACATCAGCCGCGGCCTCGGTCGCGCCGTGAACCTTGCCAATGCGGTCGCAATCGGCGACCTCGGCCAGACCATCGAGGCCTCCAGCGACGACGAGGTCGGCGACCTGATCAAGGCGTTGACCGCGATGACTGCCAACCTCAACGCGACCGCCGCCGTGGCCGGCGAGGTCGCGCAGGGCAATCTGGATGTCGTGGCCAGGCCGCTCTCCGACAAGGACACGCTGGGCCTTGCGCTGCAGAAGATGCTGGCGAGCCTGAACGCCACCGCTGCGGTCGCCAACGAGATCGCGCAGGGCAATCTCACGGTCGAGGCGAAACGCATCACCGACAAGGATAAGCTCGGCATCGCGCTGGAGCGCATGGTCGAAAAGCTCCGCCAGGTGGTGTCCGAAGCGCTGACCGCGGCGCAGAACGTCTCCGCCGGCAGCCAGGAGCTTTCGGCCTCCGCCGAGCAGCTCTCGCAGGGCGCGACCGAGCAGGCGTCCTCCGCCGAAGAGGCTTCGTCCTCGATGGAGGAGATGGCGGCGAATGTGAAGCAGAACGCCGAGAACGCCAGCCAGACCGAGAAGATCGCGGCGCAATCCGCCAAGGACGCGGAGGCGAGCGGCGCCGCCGTCGGCCGCGCGGTGCAGGCGATGCAGACCATCGCCGAGAAGATCACCATCGTGCAGGAGATCGCGCGGCAGACTGACCTCTTGGCGCTGAACGCGGCAGTGGAAGCGGCCCGTGCCGGCGAGCACGGCAAGGGCTTTGCGGTGGTCGCCTCCGAAGTGCGCAAGCTCGCCGAGCGCAGCCAGGCGGCCGCGGCGGAGATCGGCACGCTCTCGACCGACACCGTGAAGGTGGCGCAGGAGGCCGGCTCCATGCTGGCCAAGCTGGTGCCCGACATCAAGAAGACGGCCGAATTGGTCGAGGAGATCACCGCCGCCTGCCGCGAGCAGGATGTCGGCTCGGCGCAGATCAACCAGGCGATCCAGCAACTCGACAAGGTCGGCCAGCAGAATGCCAGCGCCTCCGAGCAGGTGTCGTCCACCTCGGAAGAGCTGGCCTCGCAGGCCGAGCAGCTGCAGGCGACGATCTCCTACTTCCGTATCGAGCAGGGCCACGACCGCGCCTACGCGCCGGTCGATCACGCCGTCGAGCAGCTCCGCGCCAAGGCGTCCGCGATGGGTTCAAGCCCGGCCGCCGGCCGCGGCGCGCGCAAGCCGATCCCACCGGCAAAGCCGATGCGCGCGGCGAAGGTCGCGGCGGGCGGCGGCTTCGCCTTCGACATGAATGGCGGCGGCGATCAACGCGATGCTGATTTCGAGCGCTAGGCGCCCGACCGATCAACATCGACCGCAATGAGAAAGCCCGCAGCGGGTGACCGCTGCGGGCTCTTTGTTGTTGACGGCTGCTTTCGCGATCAGTCGCGCCAGCCCCAGTTCCAGGCCTGGTGGCCGCCGAAGACGCCGTGCTCGTTCCAGCCGTGATGATCGTCACCGTCATGATCGCCGTCGTCGTCGCGATCGCCGAAGGTGAAGAGGTTCATCAGGTCGCCGATCGCCGGACGGTTGAGCGGCTTGTAGCGGTGCTCGGACCGGTCGTGGATCGGGTTCGGCAGGTGGTCGCGGCTGAGCGAGGAGATCTTCGGCAGGCGCCAGTTGCGCTCGATGAATTTCAGCACCGAGACGTGATCATAATAGGTGTGATCGACATAACCCTGCTTGGCATAGGGCGACACCACGATGAAGGGGATGCGAGTGCCGTCGCCGAAGAAGTCGACCGGCTGCACATAGCCGGAGTCGTAGTAGCCGCCGCCTTCGTCGGTGGTGATGATGATCGCGGTCTTGGCCCACAGCTGCGGATTGGCCTTGACGCGATTGATCAGCTCCCCGAGGAACTTCTCATAGAGGTCGGTCGTGGAGTCGGCCGGATGCCCGGCCAGCGCCTCGAACGGACGCACGAACGACACCGCCGGCAGCGTGTTGTTCTGGACGTCGTTGAGGAAGGCGCCGTAGTTCTGCAGCTTGGCTTCCTCAGTCGGGTTCTTCATGATGCTGAGATAACCCGTCAGCGGATCGCAGATGCCGCAATAGGAGTGGAACAGCAGCGACACGCCGTCGACCGAGCTCGCGAAGGTGGTCGGATCGTTGCCGCGGTCGGCGCTGTAATACTTCCAGGAGATGCCGTGCTTGGTCATCACGTCGGCGATGGTCGGCGCCGACTGCGGCGGCAGCGTGAACTGGTCCGAGCCCAGCTTGCGCGTCGCGCTGGAGGTCTGGTTCCAGTACATGTTGTAGTTATTGACGAGGTAATAGGTATTCGACGCGCACTTGCCGTCGGCGACGCCGTGCTTGTAGAGCTGCTCGTTGACGGACGAGACGCCCGGCGCGCTCGGATCCGAGCAGTTGACGTAGGAGCCGCCGCTATAGCCGTCCTGCGTGTAGTAGTTGTTGGTGCCGGAAACCGGATCGGGATTCTCGATCTGGTTGGCGTAAGGCACCGCGGCCGAGCCGTCGAGCTTGTCCGGATTGGTGAAGAAGGCGGCGTGACCGTTCACCAGCGCCTGGAAGTTGGCGCCCGTGCCGCCCATGATCGCCTGGTGATAATTGTCGCTCATCGCATAGGTGTCGGCGAGCTGCTTGAAGAACGGCGCATCGCCGCTCTGCGCCTTGCCGGACGCGTCCGTGTAGGGATTCATGTTGTAGAATCCCATCGAGATCGCGCCTTCTTTCGGGTTGAAGCCGCCGGCCGGATAGGGCGCGCCGTTCGAGCCGGTGCCGATGGTCTGTTCGACCCACACGAACTTGTCGTGCTTGCCGCCGTCGATGTCCTGCCACATCTGGAAGAAGCGGTGCACGGGGTCGCCGGAATAGGCGGCGTAAGGCACGTATTTGGAGATCTGGTACGGGCCGTTGGGCAGGTTGGCCGGGAAGCGGGTGTCCGGCACGTTCTGCGGCAGGCCGATGCCGTAGGTCGTGTAGGGCTGCGGCAGCGTCGTGTAGGCGGCGGTCGAGGCGGTCTCGGCGTTGTAGCGGACCTCGTCGCGGCCGATGCGCTGCTCGGCCTTCTTGAAGTGCGGCCCCGGCGTGCCGTCCTCGTTGACGATCCCCTTGCTCAGGAGGTTGTCGATGGTCTGGCCGGCCTTCGGCTTGTAGGTGCCGAACAGGTTGTCGAACGTGTGGTTCTCGCCGACGATGATGATGACATGCTCGATCGGCGTGGTGGTCGACGCGCCGGCAAAGGCCGGCATGACGCTCGTGGCGGTGAAGAGCACGGATGTGGCGAGGCAGAGCGCCTTGAACCGCCCTGTGGGCACTTTCATGAATCGTCTCCAATTGGGAAAGCTGAGGCGCGACGAAACGTCGCGAAGGTCCTCGCCGCCCTTATCGTGTCCCCACATTTCCGTGCGTTGTCAGTTGCGAGTCGGTTTGATGAAACCAATGTGACGTGGCGGTCACGAACGCTCTTGCAACGCAATCGCAAATAGCCGCTGCCGTGCATGGCGGAGGACGCGGAGCGGCCGATCGGACGGGACAACGCGGTTGCCTCGCGGCGCGAGCTATTGCCCATATGAAGATCATATGTTCTGGTGCGCCGATGCCCGCCCCAGAGAGGGATTTTTAACGGCGCCATGGCCGCCAACGACAGCGACAAGTCCCGTCTCGACGACGCCGCGCGCGCCGGCTGGCTCTATTTCATCGCCGGTCATACCCAGGACGAGATCGCCAAGATGCTGCAGGTGTCGCGCGCCTCGGCGCAGCGGCTGGTCTCGCTCTGCCTCGCCGAGCGTCTCATCACCTTCCGGCTCGAACATCCCATCGCATCCTGCATGGAGCTGGCGGCGCAGCTCAAGAGCCGGTTCGATCTCGTGCATTGCGAGGTGGTGCCCACCGATCCGGCCGCGCCGGCAGCGGCGGCCGGCATCGCTGAGCGCTGCGCCAACCTTTTGGAATTGACCCTGCGCGCGGAGACGCCGGTCATCATCGCGCTCGGCACCGGGCGCGCGGTGCGCGCCGCGGTCGAGCGCGTTTCCCCGATCGATCGGCCCGAGCATCAGATCGTCTCGCTGGTCGGCAACATCCTGGCCGACGGCTCGGCAAGCTTCTTCGATACCGTCGGCCGGCTCGCGGACCGCACCGGCGCGCGGCATTACCCGATGCCGCTGCCGTTCCTGATGGCTTCCGAAGACGAGCGCGACCGCATGGTCCGGCTCGATGCGATCACCAAGGTCAAGGCGGTGGCCGACAAGGCCGACCTGAAGCTGATCGGCATCGGCCAGATGGACCAGAAGGCGCAGATGTATGTCGATGGCTTCGTCACCCGTGACGAGCTCACCGAGATGATGCGGCTGGGCGCGGTCGGCGAGATCACCGGCTGGGCCTATGATGCCAAGGGCCGGCTGATCCAGGGCGGCACCAACCGCCGCCTGACCAGCATTCCGCCGGACGTGCCGGCGAAAGCGATGACCATCGCCGCGGCGCTTGGGCCGGCAAAAATTCCGGCGATCCGCGCCGCGCTTGCCGGGCGCCTGATCAACGGCCTGATCACCGACGAGGCGACCGCGCGCGCCATTCTTGCGTGACGTGCTGCGACTGAGACCGCCGCGGCCGGTTGCGGACTGGCTGCAACCTCACTCCGCCAGGTGAGGGAACGCATCGCACTCGTCTTTGACCTGCCCGCACCCGCACAGCAGCAATCTTCCGCATTGCGTAACTACAAGGCGCCGGGCTGTCCTTGACAAAACTTGACTGCTGTAGTGAACATCAGCTCAACGCGTGAGCATATATTCAGAATGCGCGGGTAAGGGAGGATGCTGTGAGGAACGATGCTGCAAGGCACGCTGCTGTAAGGCACAGTTACAGTTTGAGGACCGGCTTCACTGCGACACGACTTCTGGGCGGCCTGTTCGGCGCCGCGGCGTTGCTCCTGGCAATGCCGGCGAAGGCCGAGACCACCCTGACCATCGCCACGGTCAATAACGGCGACATGATCCGCATGCAGGGTCTGACCGGCGAATTCACCAAGGCCAACCCCGATATCTCGGTCAAATGGGTGACGTTGGAGGAGAACGTGCTGCGCCAGCGCGTCACCACCGACATCGCCACCAAGGGCGGCCAGTTCGACATCCTCACCATCGGCACCTACGAGGTGCCGATCTGGGCCAAGAAGAGCTGGCTGGTGCCGCTCGACAAGCTCGGTCCCGACTACGACGCCGGCGATCTGCTGCCGAAGATCAAGGATGCGGTCTCCGTCGACGGCAAGCTCTATGCCGCGCCGTTCTACGGCGAGAGCTCGATGACGATGTATCGCACCGACCTGTTCGACAAGGCCGGGCTGAAGATGCCGGAGAGCCCGACCTGGGACTTCGTGGTCGATGCCGCCAAGAAGCTGACCGACAAGCAGGCCGGCGTGTTCGGCATCTGCCTGCGCGGCAAGGCTGGCTGGGGCGAGAACATGGCCTTCCTGACCGCGATGTCGAATTCGTTCGGCGCGCGCTGGTTCGACGAAAAATGGCAGCCGCAGTTCAACACGCCGGAATGGAAGAAGACGCTGACAACTTACGTCGAGCTGATGAAGGAGGCTGGCCCTCCCGGCGCGAGCTCGAACGGCTTCAATGAAAATCTGGCGCTGTTCGACGCCGGCAAATGCGCGATGTGGATCGATGCCACCGTCGCTGCATCCTTCGTCACCAACCCGAAGGACTCCAAGGTCGCCGACAAGGTCGGCTTCGCGATGGCCCCGAATACCGGGCTCGGCAAGAGCGCGAACTGGCTCTGGGCTTGGAGCCTCGCAATCCCCGCCGGCTCGAAGAAGGTCGATGCGGCCGAGAAGTTCATCGCCTGGGCCACCGGCAAGGACTATCTCAAGCTGGTCGCCGCCAAGGAGGGCTGGGCCAACGTGCCGCCGGGCACCCGCACCTCGCTCTATCAGAACCCGGATTATCTGAAGGTCGCTCCGTTTGCGAAGCCGACGCTGGCCTCGATCAATGCCGCCGATCCGAACCATCCAACGGTGAAGCCGGTGCCTTACGTCGGCGTGCAATATGCGGCGATTCCGGAATTCCAGGGTATCGGTACGGCGGTCGGCCAGCAGTTCTCGGCGGCGCTCGCCGGCTCGACCACGGTCGATGCAGCGCTCGCCGCGGCGCAGTCGGCGACCGAACGGGAAATGAAGCGGGCCGGCTACATCAAATAGGCCGCGATTTGTGTCAGCTCGTCAAAATTCCTCCCGAGCTGATCCTTGCGGCCATCCCTTGTACAGCTTGGGATGGCCGCCTTTTTCTCTCTCTCTTCTCCGTAGGCTGTTGTGCAGGGCGTAGGGTGGGCAAAGCGAAGCGTGCCCATCGAGAGATGATCAACTCGAACTGACGTGGGCACGGCGCACCGCGCCTTTGCCCAACCGACGCAAGCCATCGGTTCGTCATTGCGAGGAGCCGAAGGCGACGAAGCAATCCAGGATCTTTCCGTTCGACGATACTGGATTGCTTCGCTCCGCTCGCAATGACGACCTCTCATCGCGCGTAAGGAACGACGATATGGCCACCAGACAGACGCAATTGCTGGCGCGGGCGCTGATGTCTCCGGCGGTGCTGCTGCTGTTCATCTGGATGATCGTGCCGCTGGCTCTGACGATCTACTTCTCGACCTTGCATTACAGCCTGCTCGATCCCGGCTCGGAAAGCTTCGTCGGGCTGGAGAATTACACCTACTTCCTCACCGATCCCGCCTTCCTTGCCTCGCTGCAGAACACGCTGGTGCTGGTCGGCTCGGTGCTGGCGCTGACGATCGGACTCGGCATCCCGCTGGCGATCCTGCTCGATCAGCCCGTGATCGGCCGCAATTTCGTGCGGCTGATGGTGATCGCACCGTTCTTCGTGATGCCCACGGTCAGCGCGCTGGTCTGGAAGAACCTGTTGATGCACCCGGTGTCCGGCCTGTTCGCCTGGATCGCGACCTCGCTGGGGTTGACGCCGATCGACTGGTTCACCGACGCGCCGCTTCTCGCCATCATCTTCATCGTCGCTTGGCAGTGGCTGCCCTTTGCCACGCTGATCCTGCTCACCGCGCTGCAGTCGCTCGACGAGGAGCAGAAGGAGGCGGCGGAGATGGACGGCGCCAGCGCGTCGTCGCGCTTCATCTATCTGACGCTGCCGCATCTGGCGCGTCCGATCACGGTGGTGATCCTGATCGAGACCATCTTCCTGCTTACGGTCTTCGCCGAGATCTTCGTCACGACGGGTGGCGGGCCGGGCCTGCAGACCACCAATATCGCCTTCCTGGTCTATTCGCAGGCGCTGATCCAGTTCGACGTCGGCAGCGCGTCGGCCGGCGGCCTCGTCGCGGTCGTCATTGCCAACATCGTCGCCTTCTTCCTGGTGCGGATCGTCGGCCGCAATCTGGAGGCTTGATAAATGGCGCGCAAGGTCACCGGACGACACGTTGCGATCTCGACCATTGCTGCCTGGCTGGTCGGCTTCCTGATCTTCTTCCCGATCCTGTGGATGGTGCTGGCGAGCTCCAAGACCGAGCTCGAAGCCTTCGCGACCCCGCCGTCCTTCCTGTTCTTCCACTGGACCACCGAGAACTATGCCACTGTGCAGGAGCGCAGTGACTATCTGCACCACGCGCTCAATTCGATCATCATCGCCGGCGGCTCGACGCTCATCGCGCTGTTGATCGCGATTCCCGCGGCGTGGTCGATGGCCTTCTCGCCGACCAAACGCACCAAGGACATCCTGCTCTGGATGCTCTCGACCAAGATGATGCCGCCCGTCGGCGTGCTGGTGCCGATCTATCTGATCTACAAGAATGCCGGGCTGCTCGACACCCGTGCCGGCCTCGTCTTCATCCTCTGCCTTGGCAATCTGCCGATCGTGATCTGGATGCTGTTCACCTATTTCAAGGAAATCCCGAAGGACATCCTGGAAGCGGCGCGGATGGACGGCGCCACGATCGGCCGCGAGCTGATCTATGTGTTGACGCCGATGGCGATCCCGGGGCTGGCCTCGACCCTCCTGCTCAACCTGATTCTCGCCTGGAACGAGGCATTCTGGACCTTGAACCTGTCCACCTCGGAGGCGGCGCCGCTGACCACCTTCATCGCCTCCTATTCAAGTCCGGAAGGCCTGTTCTGGGCGCGGCTGTCGGCGGCGTCCACGCTCGCGATTGCGCCGATCCTCATCATCGGCTGGTTCAGCCAGAAGCAGCTCGTGCGCGGGCTGACGTTCGGCGCAGTGAAATAACGAAAGGCCGGATCATGGGACGGATCACGTTGGAAGGAGTCCAGAAGTCGTTCGGGCCGGTCCACATCATCAAGGGCGCCGATCTCGACGTCGCCGACGGCTCGTTCGTCGTGTTCGTCGGGCCGTCCGGCTGCGGCAAGACCACGCTGCTCAGGCTGATTGCCGGCCTCGAAGACGTTTCGGACGGCAAGATCCTGATCGACGGCAAGAACGTCGTGAATGTGCCGCCGGCCAAGCGCGGGCTCTCGATGGTGTTCCAGTCCTACGCGCTCTATCCGCATATGAGCGTGCGCGGCAACATCGCCTTCGGCCTCAAGATGGCGGGCCTGCCGAAGGACGAGATCAACCGCAAGGTGGAGGCGGCCGCCGCCACCTTGAACCTGACGCCGTATCTCGACCGCAAGCCGCGCGAGCTTTCCGGCGGTCAGCGTCAGCGCGTCGCGATCGGCCGCGCCATCGTGCGCGAGCCGAAGGCGTTCCTGTTCGACGAGCCGCTGTCGAATCTCGATGCCGCGTTGCGGGTGCAGATGCGGCTCGAAGTGACGCGGCTGCAGAAGCAACTCGGCACCACGGCGATCTATGTCACTCACGACCAGGTCGAGGCCATGACCATGGCCGACAAGATCGTGGTGCTGAACGCCGGCAAGATCGAGCAATATGGCTCGCCGATCGAGCTGTACCAGAAGCCGGCCAACCTGTTCGTCGCCGGCTTCATCGGCTCCCCGAAGATGAATTTCATCACCGGCGCGGAAGCCGCTATGCGCGGTGCCGCCACCATCGGCGTGCGGCCGGAGCATTTCAACATCGTTAGCGACGGGCAGGGCTGGCCGGGCAAGGTCTTGGTGGCCGAGCATCTCGGCAGCGACACTTTTCTTTATGTCGACGCCGGAGCGCTCGGCACCTTGACCGTGCGCTGCGTCGGCGAGAAGAGCCTCAAGCCCGGCGACCAGATCGCGCTGCAGCCCGACCCCAATCGGATCTACCGCTTCGACGACAACGGCAACGCGATTGTTGCGTGAGAGGTGACGTCCCCTTTGGGCGTCAATGAGAAAGACGGACGACGACCATGTATCTGGAAAAATTCAGGCTCAACGGACAGATCGCGCTGGTGACCGGAGGCGGGCAGGGCATCGGGCTCGCCTGTGTCGAGGCGCTGGCGGAAGCCGGCGCCAAGGTCGTCATCGCCGACCGCGATCCCAAGGTTGCCATTGCGGCGCAGGCCGAGATGAAGGGCAAGGGCTTTGACACCGAAACCGTGATCATGGACGTGACCGACTCGGCGCGCGTCACCGAGGTTGCCGATGAACTGGCGGCGCGGTTCGGCAAGGTCGACGTTCTCGTCAACAATGCCGGCATCGCCCGGAGCGAGACGCCGGCGGAGACCGTCACCGATGAGCATTGGCTCAACGTGCTGGACGTGAACCTGAACGGCACCTTCTGGTGCTGCCGCGCGTTCGGCAAGCACATGTTGGCGGCGAAATCCGGCAACATCGTCAATATCGGCTCGATGTCCGGCTTCATCGTCAACAAGCCGCAGGAGCAGTGCTTCTACAACGCCTCCAAGGCTGCAGTGCACCATCTGACCAAGTCGCTGGCAGCCGAATGGGGTGCGCGCGGCGTACGCGTCAATGCGGTCGCGCCGACCTATATCGAGACGCCGCTGAACGCCTTCGTGAAGAACAATCCGCGCATGTATGATGCCTGGATTGGCGGCACGCCGATGGCGCGGATGGGGCGGGTCGACGAGATCGCGTCGGTCGTTTTGTTCCTCGCCTCCGAGGCGGCCAGCCTGATGACCGGCAGCGTCGTCGTGGTCGATGGCGGCTACACTTGCTGGTAAGCTCGCGTCAAATCATTGGCGGGAGTGAAACATGCGGCAGGCCTTTATCGGCGTCGATGTCGGAACGTCGAGCACACGCGCAGGGATATTCGACGAGGCCGGCCACCTGCTCGCAGCGGCGCGGCACCCGATCAGACTGTGGCAGGAGGCCGGCGACATCGTCGAGCAGTCGTCCGACGACATCTGGAGCGCTTGCTGCATCGCGGTGCGGGCGGCGCTGGCGGAGGCCGGCGTCACCCCTGATGCGGTCAAAGGCCTTGGCTTCGATGCGACCTGCTCGCTGGTGGTGCTGAACAAGCAGGGCGGGCCGCTCACCGTCAGCACATCGGGCGATCACGCGCGCAACGTGATCGTCTGGATGGATCACCGCGCCGTCCCGGAAGCGCGCGACATCAACACCGCTGGGCACGAGGTGCTGCGCTACGTCGGAGGGGTGATCTCGCCGGAAATGGAGATGCCGAAGCTGCTGTGGCTGAAACGGCATCTGCGCCAGAGCTTCGATGAAGCCGGTCATTTCTTCGATCTCGCCGATTATCTCACCTTTCGCGCGACCGGTTCGCCGGCGCGCTCCATGTGTACTGTCACCTGCAAGTGGAACTACCTCGCGCATGACGGGCGCTGGAGCGCCGACTATTTCCGGCGGATCGGGTTGCAAGACTTCGTCGAGGAGAACTATGCGCGGATCGGCACCGACATCGTGGCGCCAGGCACGCCGCTTGGCGCGGGGCTTTCGCGCGCCGCGGCGCAGGATCTCGGCCTCACTCCCGGCACGCCGGTCGGAGCTTCGCTGATCGACGCCCATGCCGGCGGCGTCGGCGCGATCGGCGGCCGCGAGGCCGATGGTGCCGAGGTCAATGTCTGCGAACGGCTCGCTTACATCATGGGGACGTCGGCCTGCATCATGGCAACCACGGTCGAGCCGTGCTTCGTGCCAGGTGTGTGGGGGCCTTATTACCAGGGCATGGTGCCGGGCTTCTGGCTCAACGAGGGCGGTCAATCGGCGGCGGGTGCGGCGATCGATCATCTGCTCCGTTCGCATCCCTGCTATGGGGAGGCCAGCGCCGCCGCGCGGGCTCAGGGCATCGACGTCATCGACTATCTGGAGCGGCGGATCATCGCGCGCGTGAAAGCTCCGGGTGCGGCCGCACTCCTTGCACGCGACATTCATGTCCTTCCCGAGTTTCTGGGCAATCGCTCACCTTACGCTGATCCGGATTCACGCGCGGTGATCGCCGGCCTCGACCTCGCGTCCGACATCGGCGCGATGGAGCGGCTGTTCGTCGCCGCCCTTTGCGGCCTCGCCTATGGTCTCGCCGACGTCATCGATGCGTTCGCAGCGAACGATGTGAAAAGCCGCATCGTGGTGATGGCGGGCGGCGCGTCGCGCAGTCCGCTGGTGCGACAGATCATGGCCGACACCACGGGGCTCGTGGTGGCGCTGCCGCGCACCCAGGAGCCGGTGCTGCTGGGTGCGTCCATGCTCGGTGCGGTCGCGAGCGGCACCTTCCGCTCGATCGGCGACACGATGGCGGCGATGTCGGCACTCGGGCGTTCGAGCGATCCGACCAACCCGAAGCTCGCCGCCTTTCATCGCAGGAAGCGTGAGGTGCACGGGCTGATGCGCAGGCTCGATCGCGACAGTCGCGCGATGATGCGCGACATCGTAACGGAGGGACGCGCATGATCCTGAGTTGTGGCGATGCGCTGATCGATTTCGTGCCGGCGGCTACGGCGGACGGACGGGCCGCTCTGCGGCCGGTCGTCGGTGGCTCCTGTCTCAATGTCGCGGTCGGGCTGGCACGGCTGGAGGTGCCGACCGGCTTTGTCGGCGGCATCTCGACCGACATGTTCGGCCGCATGATCGCCGAGCACGCGCAGAGTTCGCAGGTCGACCTGCGTTATGCGACCCGCAGCGCCGACCAGGCCACGCTCGCCTTCGTGCAGCACATCGCCGGCGAGGCGCAATATGCGTTCTATGACGCCGAGACCGCGGCGCGGAAGTGGACCTATCGGCCGGGCAGCATCCCGTTCGATACGGTGGAAGCGCTGCATGTCGGCTCGACCACCCTGGTCCACGACCACGGCGCGGCCGAGACGCGTGCGTTGATCGACGCGGCCCGTCATCATGCGACGATCTCGTTCGATCCGAACTGCCGGCCGAACCTGGTCACGGACAAGGCGGCCTATCGGGTGCGGATGGACGAATTCGCCAACCTGGCTGGCATGATCAAGATGTCGGATGTCGATTTCGAATACCTCTATGGCGGCGACGATTATGCCGCACGCGCCGAGATCCTGCTGAGAGGTGGCTGTCATCTTTTCGTCGTGACCTGCGGGCCGAAGGGGGCTTTGGCCTGGCACCGCAAGGCCGGTGCGGTCGAGGTCATGGCGCCCGCAATCGAGGTCGTTGACACGATCGGAGCCGGCGACAGCTTCCAGGCCGGCCTGTTGTTTGCACTGCGCGCATTGGGCCGAGTCGGGCGGGATGATCTGGCCGCGCTCAGTGCGGCGGAGCTCCGCCGGACGCTCTCCTTTGCTGCCGCCTGCGCGGCAGTGACCTGCACCCGGCCGGGGGCGGACCCGCCACGATGGCCTGAGATGGTGGCGACCTGGCATCGGCTCGGCTGACCGCGGCCTTGCACAGCGCAACGGGCATTGCATAGCGCAAACGGAACTGGTTGGCTGTTCCTCAGTCATATTAAGGTGGGCAACGGCCCGGTTGCATGCCGGTTCGGCATGCGGGCGGACCGATCGCACTGCCGACGCAAAAGGAGGAAACCATGGCACCCGCCGGAACTGAGCCGCTATCACGCCACGCGCTCGCCTTCGTGCTGGCAGGGGGACGCGGCAGCCGGCTCCTGGAGCTGACCGACCGCCGCGCCAAGCCCGCGGTCCATTTCGGCGGCAAGTCGCGCATCATCGATTTCGCGCTGTCAAACGCGGTCAATTCCGGCATCCGCCGCATCGCGGTCGCCACCCAATACAAGGCGCACAGCCTGATCCGCCATCTGCAGATGGGCTGGAATTTCTTCCGTCCCGAGCGCAACGAAAGCTTCGACATTCTCCCGGCAAGCCAACGTGTGTCCGAGACCATGTGGTACGTCGGCACGGCTGACGCAGTCTATCAGAACATCGACATTCTCGAGACCTACAACAGCAAGTACATCGTCGTGCTCGCCGGCGACCACGTCTACAAGATGGATTACGAACTGATGCTGCAGCAGCATGTCGACCAGCGCGCCGATGTCACTGTCGGTTGCCTGGAGACGCCGCGCGCGGAATCCTCGGGCTTCGGCATCATTCACATGAACGAGGATGAAACCATCCGCGATTTCATCGAGAAGCCGAAAGATCCGCCGCCGATCCCGGGTAAGCCCGACATGTCGCTCGCCAGCATGGGTATCTACGTGTTCGACGCGAAGTTCCTGTTCGACGAGCTCAAGCGCGATGCGGCCGATCCCAACTCGAACCATGATTTCGGCAGGGACATCATTCCCTATCTTGTCAAGAACGGCCGTGCGGTCGCACATCAGTTCAACCGCTCCTGCGTGCGCACCGACCACGATCCGCGCAGCTACTGGCGCGACGTCGGCACGGTCGACGCCTATTGGGCGGCCAATCTCGACCTGACCGACGTGACGCCCGAACTGGACCTTTATGACCGCACCTGGCCGATCTGGACCTATTCCGAGATCACGCCGCCGGCGAAATTCGTCCATGACGAGGATGGCCGCCGCGGTGAGGCGACCTGTTCGCTGGTGTCCGGCGGCTGCATCGTCTCCGGCGCCTGCGTGCAACGCTCGCTGTTGTTCACGGGCGTGCACCTGCACTCCTACTCCAGGCTGCACAATTCGGTGCTGCTGCCTTACGTCAATGTCGGCCGCCATGCACGGCTGCAGAACGTGGTGGTCGATCGCGGCGTGCAGATTCCGGAAGGATTGGTCGTGGGCGAAGACCCCGAATTCGACGCCAAGCGTTTCCGGACAACCGAGAACGGCGTCACTCTCATCACCCAGCCGATGATTGACGGGCTCAATCGATGACGCCCATGCGCGTGTTGTCGGTCGCGTCGGAGATCTATCCGATCGTGAAGACCGGCGGGCTTGCCGATGTGGCCGGTGCGCTGCCGATTGCGCTCAGGACCGAAGGCGTCGAGATGCGCACGCTGGTGCCGGGCTATCCTGCGGTGATGAAGGCGCTGGAGCAGACCAGCGAGATCAGCTCGCTGCCGAATTTCTTCGGCGGCAACGCGCGGCTGCTCGGCGGCTCGCATGGCGAACTCGACCTGTTCGTGCTCGACGCGCCGCACCTCTATGCGCGCGAGGGCAATCCTTACGTCCAACCTGACGGCACGGACTGGCCGGACAATGCGTTCCGCTTTGCCGCGCTGGCGCGCGCCGCGGCCTATATCGGGCTTGGCTCCGCGCCCGGCTTCGTGCCGGATGTGGTCCACGGCCACGACTGGCAGGCCGGGCTGATGCCGGCCTATCTGCTCTACAGCCATCAGCCGCATCCGGTCACGGTCATGACCGTGCACAACATGGCGTTCCAGGGCCGCTTTCCCCGCGACCTGCTGGGCCCCCTTGGGCTGCCGCCGGAATCGTTCTCGATCTATGGGGTCGAATATTACGGCGACATCAGTTTCCTGAAGGCGGGCCTCCAGTTCGCCGATCGCATCACCACGGTGTCGCCGACCTACGCCGTCGAGATCCGGAGCGACGAATACGGCATGGGTCTGGCTGGTCTGCTGCGCCAGCGCGCGAGCGATCTGTCCGGCATCCTCAATGGCATCGACACGGCAGTATGGGATCCCGCGACCGATCCCGCGCTTCCCGCGAACTACAGCGTCGAGCGGCTCGAGGCGCGCGCCGCCAACAAGGCGGCGCTGCAAAGGCGCATGGGGCTCGAGGTCTCGCCGGATGCCTTCCTGCTCGGTGTGGTCAGCCGGCTGTCCTGGCAGAAGGGGCTCGATCTGTTGCTGGCGTGCCTGCCGACATTCGCGAGCGGCGGCATGCAGCTGGCGCTGCTTGGCGACGGCGATGCGGACCTGCGCGATGCGTTTCGCGCTGCCGCTGCCGGCGATCCCGGCCATATCGGCGTCGTCACCGGTTATGACGAAAAGCTGGCGCATCTGATCCAGGCCGGTTGCGATGCGCTGGTGGTGCCGTCGCGTTTCGAGCCCTGCGGCCTGACCCAGCTCTGTGCGCTCCGCTATGGCGCGATCCCGATCGTCGCGGCGGTCGGTGGCCTCGCCGACACCGTGCGCGACGAGAGCGCGGCAGGTCCGGATGCCACCGGATTTACCTTCAGCCCGGTGACGGCTGAAAACCTCGACCAGGCGGTGCGGCGCGCTGCGGCGGCGTTCTTCGCCTCGCGCAGCCATGCCTCGAACTGGCCGCGCATGCAGCTCAACGGCATGCTGACAGACGTTTCGTGGCGGCACCGCGCCGGCAGATATGCCGAGCTCTATCGCAGCCTGGTCGCCCAGCACGGCGGCTGATCGCGGCCGCCGCGAGACTCAGCTCTTCAGCGGCAGCCGCGCCGTCTCCGGCGTCGCCAGCACGGCCAGCGCGCTGATCAGCGAGAGCGCGATGATGTAGAGCGAGATCGCCCAGGATGCGCCGGCCCAGACCAGCAGTGCGGTGGCGATCATCGGCGAGAATCCGCCGCTGAGTGCCGCCGCGACATTGGCGCCGAGCGAGGCGCCGCTATAGCGCACGCGTGTACCGAACAATTCCGGCATGAAGGCGGCCTTCGGCCCGAACAGCAGCGCGTGTGTCATCGTCATGGTGACGATCATCGCGACCGTGATGATGGTCGGATCCCTGGTGTCGAGCAGCCAGAACAGCGGGAAGGCGAGCACGATCGTGGTCAAGGCGCCGGTCAGGTACAGCGCCTTGCGGCCGTAGATGTCGGAGAGCCAGCCCGCCAGCGGCAAGGTGATGAATTCGACGAGAGCGGCATAGACCACCGCGTTGAGCACGACCTCGCGCGGCAGCGCCAGCCTGCTGTTGGCATAGGTGATCACGAACACGGTCAGGATGTAGGCGAGGCCGACCTCGGAGACGGTGATCCCGACAGCCAGCAGAAAGCTCCGCCAGTCGCGCCTGATGACCTCCACCACGGGCTGGGCGACCCGCTCCTTGCGCGCGACCAGTTCCTGGAACGCGGGCGTCTCGGCCAGCCGGAAGCGGACGAACAGGCCGATCGCGACCATGATGATGCTCGCGAGAAACGGCACGCGCCAGCCCCAGTTCAGGAAGCTCGCCTCGGGAAGCGCGCTCATTACGCTGAAGATCGCGGTGGAGGCGGCGACGCCGGCCGGAAATCCGACCTGCACCAGGCTGCCCCAGAAGCCGCGGCGATCGCCGGCATGTTCGGCCACCATGATGACCGCGCCGCTCCACTCGCCGCCGAGCCCGATGCCCTGCACGAAGCGCAGCGCGACCAGGAGGATCGGCGCCCAGATGCCGATCTGCTGGTACGTCGGCAGGCAGCCGATCAGGAACGTGCCGGCGCCCATGATCAGCAGCGTTGCCATCAGCATCGTCTTGCGGCCGAGCCGATCGCCGAAATGGCCGATAATGGCACCGCCGATCGGCCGGGCCACGAAGCCCACGGCATAGGTGCCGAACGCTGCGATCGTCCCCATCAACGGATCGAAGGCCGGGAAAAACAGTTTGTTGAACACCAGCGCGGCAGCCGTGCCGTAGATCAGGAAATCGTACCATTCGATCGCGGTGCCCAGCACGCTGGCGCTCACCACATGGGCGATCGGCGAAGCCGTGGTGCGGTCGGATAGGGTTTCGGTCGCCATCGTCATCGTGCAATCCCTTTTGATGCAATCCACCAGGCTGGCATTCAGTAACAGCCAGGCCTCGATCAAAATGCAGGCTCAGTCGTCAGCATGTGTCATGCTACCGCCGTTTGCGGAAGCCAACCAGAACGCGGCGTGAGCCGTCCACGCAAAACAAGAGCGAGCTGAGCGCGCCACCGCCACGCTCAGCCGCATGGCAGCCCGTGCTCGATCCGACGGAAGCGCACGGGCGCGATCGCCGCCGCGCGCTCCCACCACTCGACCACACGTTGGTCGAGCGCGCTGCCGCCGCGGCCCTGGCCGGGAAATATCGCGATGCGCCGGATCGCCTCCGCCTGATAGCCTTTGTCCAGCCGCCGGATCCTGATCACGGTGCCTTCGCGCGAGGGGCCGGTGAGCGGCAGCAGCAGCCGTCCTCCGGGCCGCAGCGCGTTGATCCATGCCGGATGCGGCTGCGTGAAGCCGGCATGGACGATGATCACGTCGGCCTTGCCGCCGATGTCCCGGCAGCCGTCGCCGCAGACGACCTCGACATTCCCGTAGCTGCGCAGGTTGGCCCCGGCGCGCGCGGCGAACGCCGCGTCGCATTCGATGGCGCGGACGTTACCTTTGGGGCCGACGATCTCGGACAGGATCGCGGAGTAATAGCCGAGGCCGCAGCCGATCTGCACCACGCGCTCGCCCTCCGCGACGTCGAGCACGTCGATGAAATGAGCCCAGAGACTCGGCAATCCGGTGTCCAGGCGCCGGCGCGCATCGATCGCAACCAGCACGTTGTCGTAGAGATGGACCGGATCGGCGCTTTCGGTCTTGTAGTAACTGCGTGAGAATTCGCTTCTGATCCGCCAAGGGCCCTTGCGCAGGAAGGCTTCCCGCGGCACGGCTTCGAGTGCTGCAAGCAGCCGCGCGGAGGCGATGTGCTCCCGGCCCGCAATGCGCGCGACGTAATGCTGCCGCGCGGCTGCGAGCTCGTTCAATCCGTCGGCTCGCTCCATGGCTGATCCTTGCTGTCCAGGCCGAGCTCGTCCATCAGCTGGATCGCGTCCTTCATGTCGGGCGTCTCAAACCCTTCGGTGAATTTGCGGCACACCGGCAGGATGAGCTCCGCGGCCTGCTGCTGCCGTCCGGTGTCGCGCAGCAGGCGGGTGAGGCTGACGGAGCTGCGCAGCTCCCACGACAACGCGCTCTGCTCGCGGGCAATTTCGAGCGATTGGCGAAACAGCTCCTCGGCATCAGGCGCAGCGGTCAGGCCGCCTTGCATCAGGGTGATGTCTCCCTGCAGGCGGTAGATCTCGGCCAGGAGGAAATGGTCGCCGGTGCGCTTGGCCATGGCGAGCGCACCGTCCAGCGCGCGAAGCGCCGCGTCGGGCATGCCGGCGCGGACATAGGCGCAGGCAAGCATGCTTCTGAACCAGGAGCTGGCGAGCCAGGAGTCCGTACCCTCATAGGCATCGAGGCCGGCCTGCAATTGCTTCAGACCGTCATCGATGTCGCCAAGCTCGGCGGCGGCCCAGCCTTTGAGGATGCTGGCTTGATATTTGTAATGCAGAAAGCCGTGTTCGGACGAGATCGCGAAGGCGCGCTCGGCGTGCCGCATGGTGCCCTCGACATCGCGCAGATGCTGGCACAGATAGGCACCGAACTCGCACGCAAAGGCCAAGGTGAACGGATGGCGCAGCGTGCCAGCGATCGAAATTGCCCGTTCGCTGTATTCGCGCGCCATGTCGGGATGGCCGAGAAACCAGAGCAGATAGCCGAGATAGGACAGCGACACGACGCCGGAATCGATGCCATGGCGCTCACGCAGGTCGTCATAAAGATCGCTGCCGTAGAGATTGATGCAGCGCTGCAGATGGTGATGTGAGGCGGTGAACCGGCCGCGATACAGCATGGTCATCGCGATCGCCCGGTGCGCCTCGATCAGATATTCCTTCCTGTGATGCGCCACCTGCTGCGTTTGATTGGCGCGATCGCGCTTGGCGAATTTCAGCAGCTCCACGCTGAGATCGTGAGCCTTCTTGAGATCGGCGCGGATGAAGTGGCAGACCCAAAGCCCGCGCATCGCGGCGAACACCTTGGCCTCGTCGTCGAGGCGCTGACCCAGCTCGAGCGCGCGCGCGAAATTCTCCTCGACCTCCTGCACCGCATAACCTTTGGCGGCGATCAGCGCGGTCCCGAGTGCGAGCCGGAGCTCGAGCTCCATCTCGTCGCACCGTGGCATGTGCGGATTGCCCTGGACGACGCCAAGCCCGCGCCGCAGATGGCCGATGGCTTCGAGATTGGCGCCGGTCTGAGCCGCCTGCCGGCCGGCTTTGAGCCAGAAGCCCGCAGCCGGTTCGCTCTGGCCGGATTCGGTCAGGTGATAGGCAAGCAGTTCCGGCTCCCGCTCGGCCTTGTCGGGATATTGGCTCGCCAGCACCTGCGCGATCCTGGCGTGCAGCTTGCGCCGGTCGCTGTGCAGCAGGCTTGCATGCGCGGCATTCTGGATCATCACATGCTTGAAGGTGTAGGCCGCCTCCGGCGGATAGCCGCGGCAGACGATCAGCCCTGCCTCCTCGAGATGATCGAGGGCCGCTTCGATATGGTCCGGCGTGGCGTCGGCCACCGCGTTCAGGATCTTGTAGGAGAATTCCCGTCCGATGGTGGCGCCGACCTGGGCGATCTTCTTGAACGGCCCGGTGCGGTCGATGCGCGCCATCAGCGAGTCCGTCAGCGTTGCCGGGATCGCGAGCTGCCGCCAGGGTCCCGCGAACACATAGCGTCCCTGCTTTTCGGTCAGCATGTTGGATTCGATCACCGCCTTGGTCAGCTCTTCCAGGAACAGCGGTACGCCGTCGGTCTTGACGATGATCTCCTCGATCACCTCGCGGGGCAGCTCGGTGCGGCCGGCGACACGTTCGACCAGGGTCGTCCGCAGCTCGCGGTTGAGCCGGCTCAAGGTCAGCATCGCCATATGGTGATCGGCCTTCCAGCTGGGCTGAAATTCCGGACGGCAGGTGATCACCAGGAGAATGCCCGCGTTCTGGACCTTCTCCACCAGCAGATCGAGCACCTCGAGCGAAGACGGATCGATCCAGTGCACGTCCTCAAAGCCGACCAGCAAGGGCCGGTCGCTGGCCAGGCCGATCAGGTGGTTGACCAGCGCCACCACCATTGCGTCCTTCTGCTGTTGCGGAGAGAGGTCGAGGCGGGCGTAGCGGTCGGCGGTCGGTATCGACAGCAACGCCGCAAACAGCGGCGCCACGCGCTCCGCATCGCCCTTGGCCGCGGCGACCGTCGCCTCGAGTCCCGACAGCGACGGCGCGCCGGGACTGTCATAGTCGAGGCCGAGGGCGAATTTGAGCTGTTCGACAAAGGGGTGAAACGGGGTGCTGACATAGTAAGGAGAGCACTGGAACGACACATGGCCATGCGGCTCACCCGCGACCCTCTCGCGGATCTCCTGCACGATGCGCGACTTTCCGATGCCGGGATCGCCGGACAGCAGCACGACCTGGCCCTTGCCTTCCTTGGCCTGCAGCCAGCGGCTCATCAGCACCGTTAGCTCTTCGTCGCGATTGACGAGCCGGGTCAGTCGCGGTCCCATCGCGGCGAAACGAGTTTCGACCCGAGACGGGCGGACCACGCGCCATGCCTGGATCTTTTCGGTGATCCCTTTGAGCGCGTGCATGCCGAGATCTTGGTAGTCGAACTTGCCCTTGAGCAGGGACTGCGTCGACTGCGCAATGACGAGGCCGTTGGCCGGCGCAAGCCCCTGCAGCCGCGCGGCGAGATTCAGCGTCTCGCCGACGGCGGAGTCGCGCTCCTCCGTGCTCTGGCCGATGAGGTCGCCGACCACGGCGAGTCCCGTCGCAATGCCGATCCGAACCGCGGGTGTGTGGCTCGGCTTGCCGGCGGGCTTGTCGTCCCGCGCCATCGACAGCGTTCGCACGATCTCAAGGCCGGCGCGCACCGCACGCTCGGCATCGTCTTCATGCGCGTTCGGATACCCGAAATAGACCAGAATGCCATCGCCGACATAGCGGGCCGCGAAGCCTTCGTAGCAGCGCACCACCCGCACGCAGGTCTCGCGGAAGCTTGCGATGATCTCGCGGACGTCCTCCGGATCGAACTGTTCGGACAGCGAAGTCGAATCCACCATGTCGCAGAACATGACGGTGAGCTGTCGCCGCTCGGCCAGCACGGTCGTGCGTGGCGCGGCGCTCTTTGAGTTCTCTTGAGTCTCGGGAGCCGCCGCGCGTAGCGAGGCTGCCGCGCGTTGCAGCCGCTTGCGATCGCCGAGCGGGATGCCGAGTTCGGCGAAATTGGCCTCATTCAGATCGGGGATGACGTCGAGATCGATGCGATGAAGAACGAACAGGTCGTGATATTGGCCAAGTCCGAAATCTTCGAGCCAGCGCGCTAAACCTTCTCCGCGTCCGGAGCTCAGCTCTTGTTTCGGCATAACGACCTGTCTGGCTTAAGCGTCGCCGCAAACGTACCGTCTCCGCATTATTAGATAAATTGGGGACTCCGCTCTACGTTGGGCTGGACACGCTCTCAAAGGTTTAAAACAATAGCCTACACTTTCAGAAAAGGCACCAATTTGCCAGATATTGATTTTCAGTCGTCCCCAGGATCAGCCGTCGAGCCATTCTTCTCGAGCATCGGGGCACTTTTGCAATGTCATGCAGCAGCGAGTCCCGATCGCGCAGCCATTATTGGTCCAACGGGCGCCGCGGTTAGCTATGCGGAGCTCTGGGCGCTCACGTCCGAGCTCTTGCGCGATCTCCGCGCGCTGGGCATCGGCCCCGCCGACCGGCTCGCAGTCATGCTGCCGCGCGGCTCGGAGAACGCGATCGTTTTGACTGCTGTCGCTGCAAGTGCGGTCTGCGTTCCCGTCAATCCGGATTTCACCGCGGATGAGCTGCTGCGCTATTTCAGTGATCTCCGCCTTTCCGCCCTGGTGACGCGTGCAGACATGTCGTCCGCCAGTCGTGGCGTCGCGCACACGCTCGGCATTCCCGTCATCGAGATCGCGCCGAGAGAGCGTGCAGGTTTCGTGTTGACCGGCCGTCCGATCCGGCCCGCCGTGGCAGCGGGTGTGGCGACGTCAGCGGACGACGCTTTCATCTTGCTGACGTCGGGGACGGCCTCGCGGCCGAAAATGGTGCCGCTCACGCAGGCGAGTGTCTGTCGTTCGGCCTACAATGCGGGTGCGGTGTTGCGGCTGACGGGCGAAGACCGTCTGCTCAATGTGCTGCCTTTGTTCCATGCCCATGGTCTGATCTCCGGCGTGCTCACGGCGCTGAGCGCCGGATCGAGCGTGATCTGCACGTCGGGCTTTGATGCGCAGGGCTTCTTCGCCTGCCTGCGCGAGTTGCGGCCGAGTTGGTACACCGCGGTGCCTGCGATCCATCGCGCGCTGCTGTCCGCGTCGGAAGCGCAGGCCGATTCGGTTTCCGACTGTTCGCTGCGCGTGATTCGCTCTGCCTCGTCATCCCTGGCGCCGGCCGTCCTCGAAGGCCTGGAGGCGCTGTTCGGCGTGCCGGTCATCGAGACCTATGGCATGACCGAAGGCGCATCGCAGATCGCGGCCAATCCGATCGAGCTCCGCAAGGTCGGGTCGGTCGGGCGGTCGGCCGGTCCTGAGATCGCGATCATGGACGAGCAGGGCGGGGTGCTCCCGGTGGGCGCCCGCGGCGAGATCATGCTGCGCGGCCCGACCATCACGCGCGGCTATTGCGATGATCCCGCCGCAACCGCAGCCGCGTTTCGTGACGGCTGGTTCAGGACGGGCGATCTCGGCTATCTCGACGCGGATGGCTATCTCTTCATCGCCGGGCGGATCAAGGACATCATCAATCGCGGCGGGCAGAAGGTGTCGCCGGAGGAGGTCGAGCAGGTCCTGCTTCGTCACCCTGACGTGCTGGAAGCGGCCGCTTTTGCGATGCCGCATCCACGGCTTGGCGAGGCGGTCGCAGCCGCGATCGTCCCGAAGCCAAAAGCGAGGTTGGATGCGGACCAACTGCGACAGTTCGCCGGGACGCAGCTCGCCGGATATAAAGTCCCCAGCGTGATCCATCTCGCGACGGCGCTGCCGAAAGGAGCGAGCGGCAAGATCAAGCGGAGCGCTCTCGCAGAGACGTTTGCGGCGCCTGTCAACGCGCCGGCGGCGGGCGCGTCGGCACCGCGGACCGAGGCGGAAATGCAGCTCGCCGGGATCTGGGCTGGACTGCTCGAGTGCAGCGAGATCGGTGTCGATCAGGACGTGTTCGCGCTCGGTGCCGACTCGATCCTGGTGACGCAGTTCCTCTCCCGCGTGCGCGACCAGCTTCGGGTCACGCTGTCATTTCGGGATGTATTCGACGCACCGACGGTGGCGGCCCTCGCCGCGCGGCTGCAGGCAACCTCGCGCAGGCGGGCAATCGCCGCACCAGGCTGGCGCGCCCCGGCCGCCTATGAGGTCGCAGCACCGCTCTCCTTCCAGCAGCAGCGAATCCATTTTCTGGCCGATCTCGATCCGACAGGCTGTCATTATAATGTCGTGGAAGCCGTGCGGCTCACAGGTCCGCTCGACGTTGCGGCTCTCGACGCCAGCATTGCCGAGATCTGCCGGCGCCATGACACCCTGCGCAGCACCTTCTCCGAGCGGCGCGGCAGGCGGGTTCAAATCGCTCAGCCAGCGCCGGCCGAGCTGCATCGGATCGACCTGGGCGACACTCCGGCCGCCGACCGGGATGGGGTGGTGCGCAACGAAGTGCTGCAGATCATGCGGTCGAAAGCCGACCTTGCGCAGCAGCCGCCATTCCAGGCCTGGCTGTTTCATTTGGCTGACGCCGACCATGCACTCGTCATCCGCATCCACCATGTCGCGACGGACGGCTGGTCGCAGCGGCTGTTTTGGGAGGAGCTGGGCGCCCATTACGGGCGCCATTGCGGCCTTTCGGCCGATCGGCTGCCACCGCCTGCGATCCAGTATCGCCAATTCGTCGCCTGGCAGCAGGGTTGGCTACGCACCCAGGCCGCCAAGCAACAGCTGGCCTATTGGCATGCGCAGCTCGAGGGCCTCACGGTGTTGCCGTTGCGGACCGATCGTCCGCGCCCGGTGAGCTTGAGCGGCCGCGGTGCCCGCCATGCTCTGGCGTTCACGCCCGTTTTGTCTGAGCGAATCCGAGCATTCTGCCGCGCCGAAGGCGTCACACCGTTCATGACGCTGCTCGCGGCGTTCCAGGGCCTTCTCTATCGCGTCACCGGCCACGCCGACGTCGCGGTTGGCTCGCTGATCGCCAACCGCAACCAGGTCGAGATCGAGCGGCTGATCGGCATGTTCGCCAATACGATCGTGCTGCGCACCGATTTATCGGGCGATCCGAGTTTCCGTGCGCTGCTCGCGCGCGTCCGCACCGTCACCATCGATGCCTATCGCAACCAGGATCTGCCGATTGAGGAGGTGCTGCGGACCGCGCCGCTGCTGCGCGGCCAGGATGCGGCGCCGCTGTTTCGGGTCATGTTCGTTCTGCAGAATGCCACGACCACGACGCCGACACTTCCGGGATTGTCCGTCGATCTCATCGACGTCGATCCGGGAGTGGCACGCTTCGATCTGACGCTGGAGCTCAACGATTCCGGCGAGGCCTATGCCGGCTTCCTCGAATACAGCACCGACCTGTTCGAAGCTGGCACGATTGCGCGAATGGCGGCGCATCTCGATACGCTGCTTCAGGCTGCCCTCGACGATCCGGGCGCGCCGATAACGCAGTTGGAGATGCTGCCCGCCTCGGAGCGGCGTGAGGTTCTGGAGTTGGCGGCGGGCTCGCGGATCGATTTCGGATCGCAGGGCGATGTGCTGGCGGGCCTCGCCGCGCAGGTCGCGCGCATGCCGGAGGCGATCGCGGTGTCCGATGCCGGGCATCGCATCAGCTATCGTGAACTCGATGCGTCCAGCGCAGCGATTGCCGGCCGGCTGATCAGCGAGGGTCTAGGGCCGGAAGCGGTGGTCGCCCTATGGGGCGCGCGCTCGCCGCATCTGCTGGCGGCTATGGTCGGCGTGCATCGTGCCGACGCCGCGTTCCTCTGTCTCGATCCTGCGCAACCGGCGCCGCGCCTTGTCCATATGCTCAAAGACAGCGGCGCAGCCTTTATTCTGGCGTCGAAGGGCGAGGTCGCGGCGCTGCAGCCGGTCATGGATCAATTGGCGACCGAGGTTCAGCCGAGGATTGCTCTGATCGACGAACTGGTCACGACGCCTCCGTCCGGTGGCGCTGCGTTGCCGAGCGTCGCAGAGACTGGTCTCGCCTATGTCATCTACACGTCGGGCTCGTCGGGTTGGCCGAAGGGTACGCTGATCGAACGGCGCGGGCTGGCAAATCACCTTGCCTCGGTGGTTGCCGCGTTCGGACTTGGCCCTGGCGACGTAGTCGCGCAGACTGCGCCGCAAAGTTTCGTCATCGCGGTGTGGCAGTGCCTGGCTGGACTAACGGTCGGCGCCCGCATTCATGTCTGCGCCGCCGAGGTGGTGAGGGATCCCGTCCTGCTGGCGCAGGAGATCGGCGCGCACGGCATCACCGTGCTGCAGATCGTACCGTCGCTGCTGCGCGCGCTGCTGGAGCAGGTCGAGGACCAAGCCATCACGCGCGCGCTGTCCGGCCTGCGCATCGTCATTGCAACCGGCGAGCCGCTGACCGTGGATCTTTGCCGCAGCTGGTTGACGCACTTTCCGGATATCCCGTTGGTCAATGCCTATGGCGCATCGGAATGCTCCGATGACGTCACCTTGCATCGCATGACCTCTGCACCGGAGCCGGGCGGCGTGGTTTCGATCGGCCAACCATTGCCGAACACGCAGGTCTATGTGCTGGACGGACAGTTTCAGCCGGTGCCGATCGGCGTGGTCGGCGAAATCTGCGTCGGCGGCGCCGGCGTGGCCCGTGGCTACCTCAATGACCCGGCTCGGACAGCTGAGCGGTTTGTGCCCGATCCCTTCTCGGCCATCGCCGGTGCGCGGCTCTATCGCACCGGCGATCTCGGTCGCCGGCGTGCGGACGGGGCGCTCGAATGCCTCGGGCGCATGGATCGCCAGCTGAAAATTCGTGGCCACAGAATCGAGCTGCAGGAAATCGAGCAGGTTCTGCTCGATCACCCGCTGGTCCGCCACGCGATCGTCGAACCGCATGGCCTCGCTGGTCGCGACATCCGGCTGATCGCCCATGTGGTGCCGGCCTCTGGCGGTCGGCTGACCGCGAGCGAGCTACGCAGCTTTATCAAGGCGAAGCTGCCGGGCCATATGATCCCCTCGGCCTTCCTGTTTCTCGACCGGCTGCCATTGAATGCACATGGCAAGGTGGATCGCGCGGTCCTGAAGGCAAGCCCGATCGCGGATGTCACGGAGGGGCCGGAGCCGATCGCGCCCGAGAACGCGATCGAGACGCTCGTCTGCGAGATCTGGGCCGAGGTGCTGAAGCGACGCCGCATTGGCGCCACCGACAATTTCTTCGAGCTTGGCGGCCACTCCCTGCTGGCGGGCCAAGTCATGGCTCGCCTCGCCGCAGCGTTGCAGCTGTCTCTGCCGATGAAGGTTCTGTTCGAGGCGCCGACCGTGACGGCGTTCGCGCAACGGATCGATCAGGCCCGGGCCCAGCAGGTCCAGCCAATGCAGCTCATTCCGGCGATCGCACGGGGGGCTGGGCCGCAGGCCTCAATGGCGCAGGCGCAGATGATCAGGATGGAGCATGCGCTGCCTGGGCTGCCGCAGTTCAATCTGCCCTTCGCATTCCGGCTTGTCGGCCCCATCAAGATCGACGCGCTCGCGCGAGGTCTTTCCGATGTAGTGAGACGTCATGACGTCCTGCGCACCGGGTTCGGCAGGGGTGACGACGAGCCTCACGCGGTCGTGATCGCTCCCGATCAGGTGTCCGGAATCCTGTCGGTGGAGGATCTGGCCGATGGTGCTGCAGACGACGATCGGCCCAGCCAGCGTTTGCGTCTGAGGGCTGCGAAGCTGATCGCACAGCAGGAGGCCTGGACACCGTTCGATGTCAGCCATGCTCCGCTGCTTCGCGCGCGGCTGTTGCGGCTCGCCGTCGACGATCACGTCCTGCTGATCACCTTCCACCATGCCGTCGTCGATGGCTGGTCGATCGGGCTGCTGCTCGAGGAAATCTCGCAAACCTGCTCGTCGTTGCCCGCACCCGAGCCGCTGCTTCCGCCCCAGGGCAAGCTGACCTTCTCCGACGTCGCCCGATGGCAGCGTGCGTGGTGTACGACCGCCGCCGCGGATGAGCAGATGTGTTATTGGCGCGAGGTTCTGCATGCGGCGACGCCGGTGTTTGGTCCTGGGGGGCGCGGCGTCGCAGCGCGGCTTGGCGCACGCACCGGCCACGAGCCCGTCCAGCTTACGCGCAGCCTGATCAAACGGTTGGACGCGTTCGCGAAATCGCAGAACGGGACGCTGTTCATGGGTCTGCTGACCGCACTCAACGCGGTGCTCATGAAGCGGACCGGACGGCAGGATATTTGTATCGCGACCTCGATGGCCAATCGCGTCCAGCCGGCGACCGAGCGCGTGGTCGGGCCGTTGGAAAACACGGTCATCATTCGCACCCGACTCACGCCGGACCTGTCGTTTACTGAAGCCTTCGATCGGGTGCGCCGCGCGGTGCTCGATGCGCATGCCCGGCAGGAACTGCCCTTCAACGTTCTGGCCGAGCAATTGGCCGACAAGGATAGTATCGATCCCGCCGGTCTGATCCAGGTGTATTTCACTCTGCAAAATCCGCTGCGTCAGCCGTTGAGGCTGCCCGGCGTTGCCGTGAATCCGCTCGGAGATGTGGCCCGTGAAGGCCAGCCGGTGCTCCCGGTCAATCAGACCTGGCTTAGTCTGATGCTCAAGGAGCGTCCGACCGGCATCACCGGCACGCTGGGCTACAAGACCGATCTGTTCGCGTCCGACGACATGGCGACATGGGTGGCGGATTTCAGAGCGATCCTCGAGATGGCCATCGCCGGCTCTCGGACGTCATTGGCCGAACTGCTCGATCGCCAGGCGGCTTGAACCGGTTGACGACGCCGAACTCAGATGTTCGGCCTGTGAGTAGCGCGGGATCGATCTTGATTGTTCGCTGGCGCCGGGCAACAGTGCGCCCCGTTGCAATCGGCAACCGCGAGCCGAAAGGAAGGGGTTACTATGGGCTTTGTCAAATATATTGATTTCAGCGCCTTGTCCGATGAAGAGCGGGAAGCTCTGCAGAAGATGCTCGAAAGCCAGAAAGAAGAATTGATGGAGGCCCTGAAGAACGCAAATCAGGGTCTTTCCGCACTGAAGAAGCAGGCCAAGAAGTCTGCGAAGAAGGCCAAGCCCAAGAAGGGCAAGAAGTAAACGGGCCTTGCGCCGGCGCCTTGTCCATTCGATGAGTTCGCCAATTGCCGCCCATTCGTACTCGCCAATGTCCGAAGTTCGCCGGAGTCCGGGGGGGCAAGATATCGTGCCGATGTCTGCGAATGCTGAGTTGCGAACTTCGGCAAGAAGGTGCTGGCGCGAGTCATTATGACTGAGCAGACCCCGGGCTTCGATTTCCTTATCCGCGGCGGCGTCGTGATCGACGGCACCAAGGCGCCGCGATTTGCTGCCGATGTCGGCATTCGCGACGGCCGCATCGCCGCGATCGGCGATCTCGCTGGCCAGTCTGCTCACCGGACGATCGATGCAGACGGCAAGATCGTCGCGCCGGGCTTCATCGATTCCCATACCCATGATGACGGCGCGGTGCTGCTCGACCCGCAGATGGTCTGCAAGATCTCGCAAGGTGTGACCACCGTCGTCACCGGCAATTGCGGCGTCAGCATCGCCCCGCTCAAGCCGGGAACGCCGCGGCCGATGCCGCTGGGTCTGCTTGCCGCCGGCGACGGCCGCAAGGCCGAGTTCGCCACCTTCGCCGCCTATATGGCTGCGCTGCGTGCGGCGCCGGCTTCCGTCAACGTTGCGCCGATGGTCGGGCACACCGCGCTGCGCGCGTCCGTCATGAGCGACCTCGGCCGTGCGGCAACGGATGCAGAGGTGGCCGAAATGCGCGCCTTGGTGCAGGAGGCGCTGGATGCCGGCGCGCTGGGCATCTCCACGGGCACCTATTACCCGCCGGCGGAAGCGGCGCCGACCGAAGAGATCATCGAGGTCTGCCGTCCCTTGACGGGGACAGGCGCGGTCTATGCAACGCATATGCGTAATGAGGCGGATCGCTGTGCCGAGTCGCTCGAGGAGAGCTTTGCGATCGGCCGGGCACTCGACGTGCAGGTGGTGATCTCACATCACAAGCTGGCGGGGCCGGCGAATTTCGGCAAATCCAAGCTCACCCTGCCGATGATCCGTGGCGCGATGCAGTGCCAATGCGTCGCGCTCGACTGCTATCCCTACAACGCCTCCTCGACGATGCTGCACCTCGATCCGGCCAAGCTGCAGGTGAAGGTGGTCGTCGCGGCCTCCAAGCCGCATCCGGAGATGGCCGGCCGCGATCTCTCGGACATCGCCGCCGAGTGGGGCGTCGACCGGCTCGAAGCCGCGAAGCGGCTGCAGCCGGCCTCGGCGATCTACTTCTCGATGGATGAGGCCGACGTGCAGAACATCCTGGCGTTCGAGCCGACCATGATCGGCTCCGACGGGCTGCCGTTCGGCGAGCGGCCGCATCCGCGGCTCTGGGGCACGTTCCCGCGCGTGCTCGGCTATTACTGCCGCGAGCTCAATCTGTTCTCGCTGGAAACCGCGGTGTGGAAGATGAGCGGGCTGACTGCGGCGAATTTCGGCATCCGGGAGCGCGGGACCATCGCGGTCGGCAACCGCGCCGACATCACGATCTTCGACCCGGCCACGGTGCGAGACACCGCGACCTATGACGAGCCCTGCGTGCCCGCCGCTGGCATCGAGGCCGTCATCGTCAACGGCGCGCTGACCTGGTTGCAGGGCGTGCATCAGGGCGCCAACGCCGGACAGGTGATCACGCGCGCCATGCCGGACGGCAAAGCGCTCCAATAACATCCGTTACCGTCAGCGCTGCGCAGGTCCCGACGTCGAGCCGCGCACGATCAGGCTCGGCGCCAGCACGACATGCTCGAGTTTCGCCGCCGGACTTGCGATACGGCCGAGCAGGAGCCGGGCTGCCGCTTCGCCCATCCGACGTTGCGCGATGCGCACCGTGGTCAGAGGCGGCGAGACCATATCCACGAAGGGCATGTCGTTGTGGCCGACCACTGAGATGTCCTGCGGGCACTTGAGCCCGCGTGCGGCGAGCGCGTCGTAGACGCCGAGCGCCAGCAGGTCATTGGCCGCGACGACCGCGCTGGGGCGCGCCTTGCGGTCGAGCAGCCTTAGCGCCGCAGCTCGCCCGGCCTCGCGTGTATAGGCTGCGGCAGTCTCCACCATGATGCCGTCCGCAGTTAGTCCGAGCTGCTTGGCGCTGGCCTCGAAGCCGGCGCGGCGCCGCGCGCCGGTCGAGACGTTTGCCGGCCCGGCGACGTGAGCGATGCGCCGATGGCCGAGACCGACGAGATGATCGACCGCAAACCGCATGCCTGTTTCGTCGTCGCTGGCCGCTGAAGGCAGCCGCGCGCCGGCATCGACCCGGTTGACCAGCACGACCGGCAGCGCCGCATCCAGGCAATGCTTTACGATTCCGTCGCGCAAGCCGACGGTGGCGAGTACGAGGCCGTCGACGCCGCGGGCGATCAGGCGATCGATCAACTCCTGCTGCGAGCCGTTTGCTCCGACGTCGACGACGATGGTCGCATAGCCGGCGGCCTCGAGCTGCTCGGCAATGCCGGACAGGATCGGCGGGAAGCCGGGGTCGGCGATATCGGGCGCGAGCACGCCGATCAGGCCGCTGCGCCCGGTGCGCAGGCCCTGGGCCGCCGTGTTCAGGCGATAGCCAAGGGCGTTTGCGATCCGCTGAACGCGCTGCGCGACATCGTCCGCCACGAGATGCCTCATGGCCGGGCTCAGCGCGCGCGACACGGTCGAGGGATGCACGCCGCAGCGCTCGGCGATGTCCTTGATGGTCGGGCGCGCCGAGAAATTTGTTGCGCGCTTGCGCGGCGATGGCAGCGGGTTCCGTTTCATCTGCGTGATCTTCATGCCGCGTCGCAGCGACGTTTGAACGTCCGTCCGCCTTGACAGCTTTCGGCCATCTGCAATAAACCCGCATTTGCAATCGATTGCAAGCCGGAGATCCGCAGATGACTGCCAGCGCTCTCAAGCCGCATCTTGTCAGTCCCGAGCATCTCGATCCGCATTGGCGTTGGAACCGCGCCATTCCTTCGCATGGCCACGTCTCGGTCGATTTCGAACGCCGTGTCGATTTCGACCGGCTGCGGCGCTACCGGCTGGCGCGCGCGCGTGCGGCGCTGAAGGCGTCGGGCTGCGGCGCGCTGCTGCTGTTCGACGTGAACAACATCCGCTACGTCTCCGGCACCAAGATCGGCGAATGGGAGCGCGACAAGCTCTGCCGCTTCGCGCTGCTGGCGGGCGATGGCGAGCCGATCGTGTGGGATTTCGGCTCGGCGGCCGTGCATCACCGGATCTTCTGCGACTGGCTTGCGCCGGAGAATTGCCGCGCCGGCATGCTCGGCATGCGCGGCACCGTGCCGCCTGCGGTCGGGCTGATGAAGGCGCATGCCGAGGAGGTGATGAGCCTGCTGCGCTCCGCCGGCGTCGCCGACATGCCCGTCGGCGTCGACCTCGCCGAGACCGCGATGTTCTTCGAGCTCCAGAAGGCCGGCATCAAGGTCGTCGATGGCCAGCAGGTGATGCTGGACGCGCGCGAGATCAAGAACATCGACGAGATCATGCTGTTGAACCAGGCCGCGGCCATGGTCGACGGCGTCTATCATTCGATCTACGAGCATCTGAAGCCGGGTGTGCGCGAGAACGACATCGTCGCGCTCGCCAACAAGCTGCTCTACGAGATGGGCTCCGACGACGTCGAGGCGATCAACGCCATCTCCGGCGAGCGCTGCAATCCGCATCCGCACAATTTCACCGACCGGATCCTGCGGCCCGGCGACCAAGCCTTCTTCGACATTCTGCAGTCCTACCAGGGCTACCGCACCTGCTACTACCGCACCTTCAATGTCGGCCGCGCCACGCCGGTGCAGCACGATGCCTACAAGCAGTGCCGCGAATGGCTCGACAACGCGATCGCGCTGATCAAGCCGGGCGTCTCGACCGATACGGTCGCGAAGGTCTGGCCGAAGGCGGAGGAGTTCGGCTTTCCATCCGAGATGGCCGCGTTCGGCCTGCAATTCGGCCACGGTCTTGGCCTTGCTCTGCATGAGCGTCCGATCATCTCCCGCCTGGTCTCGCTCGAGCATCCGATGGAGATCAAGACCGGCATGGTGTTCGCGCTGGAGACCTATTGTCCCGCCGCCGACGGTTACTCCGCGGCGCGGATCGAGGAAGAGGTCGTGGTCACCGACAAGGGCTGCCAGGTGATCACGCTATTCCCGGCGGAAGAGCTGCCGATCGCCAACCGCTATTGAGCAAAAGGACTTGGCGACTAATAAAGTTGTTTTCGCGCTTTCGTCATTGCGAGCGAAGCGATCCAGGGGCGGTGGACATGACTCTGGTTTGCTTCGTCGCTTCGCTCCTCGCAATGACGGAAGCCGTCGCAAGTAGGACGGAGAGATGACAATGACGGCGACGCACACGCTGGGCTGGATCGGCATGGGCCGGATGGGCTTTCCGATGGCCGAACGGCTGTTGAAGGCCGGCCACAAGGTCTCGATCTTCAACCGCACCCGCGCCAAGGCAGAGCCGCTCGCCGCCAAGGGCGGCGTGATCGTGGATCGCCCGAGCGATCTTTCCGCTTGCGACATCGTGTTCTCGATGGTCTCCACGGCCAAGGATCTCGAGCAGGTGTATTTCGGCGAGCATGGCCTCGTCTCCGCCAGCTCGGGCACGCGGCCCAAGATCCTGGTCGATTGCTCCTCGATCGGCGTCGAACAATCCGAGGCGATCGCGGCCCGGTTGAAGGAGAAAGGCTGTGAGTTCGTGCGCGCGCCGGTCTCCGGCAACGGCAAATGCGTCAAGGCCGGCAAGCTGTCGTCCGTGGTGTCGGGATCGAAGGCGGCGTTCGATCAGGTCGCGCCGTATCTGGCGAAGATCGCGGCTTCCGGCGTGTCCTATGTCGGCGACGGCGAGCTCGCGCGCATCTGCAAGATCGCGCACAACGTCTTCCTTGGCGTCATCATCCAGAACCTCGCCGAGATCACGATCCTGGCGCAGAAGGCCGGCGTGCCGCGCCATGCCTTCCTCGACTTCATGAATGCGAGCGTGATGGGCTCGACCTTCACCAAGTACAAGAGCAACGCGCTGGTCAATCTCGACTGGACGACGACCTTCACGCCGGCGCTGCTGCGCAAGGATCTCGATCTCGGCCTTTCGGCGGCGCGCCAGCTCGATGTGGCGATGCCGGTGACGGCGGCCACGCGCGAGGCGCTGCAGGCCCATGTCGGCGCCGCCAGCTTGCAGCCCGATCCCGCCGGCTATCTGGAAAAGGACTTTGCCGCGCTGCTCGAGACCGTCGCGCTCGCCGCTGGCATCAAATTGCAGCCTGAGAACGTGCCGATGCCGACGGGGCTGGAGACGGAAGGATAGTCGAGGCCTACGCGCTCGCCAATGCCCGCCACCGCGTGTCGCGTGCCGAGGGGCGGCGGTGCAGGCGAGCATCGAGCACGGCACGCGCCCGCGCGAGCTTGCCACTGCGGATCAGTGCCAGAATGTAGGTGTCCTCGATCACCTCGCGCTGGGCATGGCTGCCGCCGATCCTGGCGAGATCGCCGATGACGGGGGTGAGCTGATCGACGCAGGCGCGCCAGTTGCTCTCGGCGAACGCGCGCAGCGCGCGCACCATGTGCGGAACGATGCGACCGGCCGCGAGCTTGCCCTCGGCCAAGCGTCGTTCGATCGCAGCGAGCCGTCCGCTCAGCGCGGCGCGATCATGCGTCGCTGCTGCGATCAGCGTCAGGTGCATCTCGACGAACGGCAGGCTCGACCCCGCGAAGCGGTTGTGTGCATAGCTGGATAGATCGGTCCAGGCGCCGGGCGGTACGGATTGTCCGTCTGCCGCGAGCCGCCACAGCAGCGAGGCGCAGTCGGAGAGCGCGTTGAGCGGCGGCGCGGAGACCATGGCCGGCGCGAGCACGTCGGAGTAGAGGGCCAGCGCCTTGGCGGAGTCGCCCTGGTCCAGTGCACCGAGCGCCTGATGCCAGCGGATATGGCCGTGCAGCATGCCGGTCCGGTCGTAGTCGTCGATCCAGTCGGTCACGAGCGCGTCGGCCTCGCCGATCGAACCCTCCTCGAACATCGCATGCAGCAGCGCGTGTACGACATAGGCGTTCTGGCGACGCAGCGCAAAGCTGCGCTCGGTGATGGCGCGCCCTCGCGTGAGCTCGCCGGCCTCGGTCAGCGCCCAGCCATGGTTGGACTTGAACCACCAGTCATCGCCATAGGCGTCTGCGTAGCTGTCGCACAGCTCGCGCCGGGCGGCGTCATGATCGGCACGGCCGGAGAATGCCAGCAGGCCGAACGCCCCGAGCGGCAGTGCCATCACCATCGCGTCGCGCGGCCAGCTCGCAAGATGCGACAACGTCGCGGTCAGCGCCTCCGCGCTGCGGCCCTGGATGGCGAGCGATAGCGTCGCGACATGGCTCCGCTCGCGTGCGGTGCCGTGCCGTTCGACCAGTTCGCGCGCGCGTCCGATGGTCTGCAGGGCAGGCTCGCGCTGCTGATAGATGGCGTGGACCCGAGCGCGGGCGGCATGGGCCAGCGCGAATTCCGGATCGCGCATGATCGCCCGCTCGAATGCTTCGGCAGCACCGGGCCAGAATGCGAGCAGGAGATCGACGCCCTCGCGATAGGCCGTAGCGGCCTCGGCGGAGGTGGTCGACAGTGGCAGCCCGTAACGATCCTCGTCCATATCAGCCCACCAGCGGCCTGCGGCCTTCGATCGGATAGGCCGGATCGTTGTAGCCCGGCGTCGAGGCGTGGCCGGTGACGACGAGGCGATCGATCAATGCCTCGTCATCGGCCGCGAAGGGGTAGTCGAGCGCGCGGAGGTAATCGTCCCATTGCGCCTCGGTGCGAGGGCCGGCGATCACCGAGCTCACGAAGGATGAGTTCAGCACCCAGGCGACCGCGAACTGGCCGGCGGTGAAGCCTTTGGCCTCGGCGTGGCGCTTGATCTCCTGGGCGAGCCGTAGGGACTCCGGCCGCCATTCGGTCTGCATCATCCTGGTGTCGTTGCGTCCGGCGCGGCTGTCCTCGGCCGGCGGAGCATCGGGGCTGTATTTGCCGGTCAGCACGCCGCGCGCCAGCGGGCTATAGGGCACCACGCCGAGACCGTAGTAGCCGCAGGCCGGCAGATGCTCGACTTCCGGCATGCGGTTCATCGCATTGTAATAGGGCTGGCTGACCGCCGGACGGTCGATGCCGAGCCGGTCGCAGATGTTGCAGATCTCGGCCAAGCGCCAGGCGCGATAGTTGGAGACGCCGAAATAGCGGATCTTGCCGGCCCGCATGAGGTCGCCGATCGCGCGTACCGTCTCGTCCAGCGGCGTCGCGTGATCCTCCTTGTGCAGATAGTAGATGTCGATGTGGTCGGTGCCCAATCGCGCCAGGCTTTCATCTGCCGCCTGCAGCACCCAGCGCCGCGACAGCCCGGCGCGATTGGGATCGTCGCCCATCGGATTGGCAAGCTTCGTGGCAAGGACCCAGCTGTGGCGGTCATTCGCAATGGCGCGCCCCACCACCTGCTCGGAGAGACCCTTGTTGTACGCGTCCGCGGTGTCGATGAAGTTGATGCCGGCGTCGTGAGCCCCGGCGATGATGCGGGCCGAGGTTGCCTCGTCGGTCGGGCCGCCGAACATCATGGTGCCCAGGCAGATCGGCGATACTTTCAGGCCGCTGCGGCCGAGCTGGCGGTAGTGCATGGGGTGAGCCTTGTCCTGCTTTATCTTGCCGCGTACGCGGAGATCGGATGGAAACATAGATCTCTCAGCGCGTCATTGCGAGCGCAAGCGGGTGGACGCGTCATTCCGGGGCGATGCGAAGCATCGAACCCGGAATCTCGAGATTCCGGGTTCGCTCGTTTCACTCGCGCCCCGGAATGACGGAGTGAAGGCCAAGCCATCACTCGCTCTTCAGGATCTTGAACACGCCGCTCGCCATCGCGATCACGCGGTGCTCGACGGTGATCTCGGTGGTGATGAAGACCAGGCTGCGCGTGGTGCGCACCACATGTGGCCGCGAAATCAGGATTTCGCCGATCTTGCCGGCTTCGACGAAATGGGTGTCGAACTGCACGGTGGCCATGTGCGGCTTGCCGGCGACGTGGCGCGCGGTCATGCCGCAGCTGCGATCGGCCAGCGTCATGATCACGCCGCCCTGGACCAGGCCCCGGCGATTGTGATGCTTGTCCTCGGTCACCAGTGCGTGTTCGAGAGCACCCTCGACCTGACGCTGCCACAGCGGCCCGATCAGGTGCAGGAAGCCCGTGGTGTCTACGATCTCCCAGCCGTCGGAAATCATCCTGGTTGCGACCTTCTGACTCATCGGCGGCGGTTCCATCCCTGCTACGGCTGCTCGAAAGACGTCATCGCCGGCGGTTCCTGCAGCGTCAAGTTCCCGGAAGCTGCCATCGGCCGGTCTCCGTCTGGAAGTCGCCGCGGTTTCGGCTACAACCGAGCCATGCTCCATCGTCCGATTCGCGCATCCCTGTTGATACTTGCCTGCGGGCTGTCGCTCGCAGCCCCGCCGGCGCTCGCCGCGGGGCCGAACGCGTCGTTGCGGGCGGCTGCGGACGCCATGGCGCAAGCCGCTTCACCGGAGGCGATCGCCGATTATCGCCGCAAGCTTGCCGAATATCAGGAGGCTAGGGCCGCGTTCGAGCAGGAGGCTGGCGCCTATTGGAAGGCCATCGCAGAGAAGCGGCGCGGTCGAAATGCCAAGCGGCGCGAACACCAGCCGATCGCGCTGGACGACTACGTCCTGGAGCAGCCGCCGGTTTATACCGGGCCGAAGCGGCCGGTGAATCCGGAGCCCGAGCAGGAACCGCCGCCGCGCGAGCGCAAATACATCCCTGTCGTCGCCGATCTCGTGAAGGCGGCACGGGAGCAATTCCAATGGCAGCCGCAGCAGCCGGCCAATGACATCGATTTCAAGCGTGCCTATGCCCGCTTCGCCGCCGCGAGCGGGCTGACGCGCGAGCAGGCGGTGCGGGTCTATGCGTTCGAGACCGGCGGCAACGGCCGTCACGACTCGCAGTCCGGTTTCAAGGCCAATCGTGCGATCTCGACCGCGGTCGGCTACAATCAGTTGCTCACCACCAACAGCGTCGAGCTTCTGGCGGAGCAGGGGCCGCTGTTCATCCGGCTGTTGGGGGAGCGCGTCGCCCAGGCGTCCGGCCCGGCTCGGGCGGCGATGGAGCGCAAGCTCTCCGTCCTGAAGAAGATGGTCGCGATCGCGCGCTCGGTGCCGGACGATTGGTCGGCGCACGAGAAGATCGGCGACACCGAGCAGGGTTGGGCCATGCATGCGATGGTGCTCGACATCGATGTCGGCCCGATGCTGCAAACTCATAAACTCCTCACCTCGGTGCTGTTCGCGCGCGCCAAGGGCTACACGCGTCCGCTGACCGCGGCCGAGCTCGAGATGATGAACCTGACCGGAGACGGCACCGGCTTCGACATGGTCACCATGCCGCTGGCGATGCGCGACCAGGTGCCGACCACCAACTTCTTCCAGCGCTCAGGCTATGAGCGCAATCCGGTCGCGGTCCGCCATAACACCGTGGCGAAGCTGCTCGCGGTCACTGACGCCAGGATGGATTCGCTCAGCAACCTGCCGGGCGCGAAGGAATTGGCCGCGGCATTTTAGCGCGGCCAACAGGACGAGTTGGACGAAAGCGCCGGCGCAAATGCGCTGGCTCACCTCCTTCTTCCACGTGGGATTGGGTGAGCACCGCTACCGAGTCCGGAGGTCGCTCGCGCCAGCGACGAAGCTCTATTCGTCTGCGCCGAAGGAGAAGCTGCCGTCCCCCTCCAGATAGGGGCCGGTGCGCATATAGAGCTGGCCGTTCTCGCCGAGGAAGAACAACGTACCCTTGGGGACCTTCCTGGCCCCCTTGAACAGCATGCCGGCGTTCCTGGTCCCCATCTTATAGGCGAGCGTCTTGCCGTCCTTGCCATAGGCATAGCCCATGTTCGGCTTGAGCTCCCACGGAACAGGCGCGGCGGGCGCCGCAAAGGCCGTGACCGCCACCAGGCCGAAGAGGCCGGCCGTCACAAATGTCTTTGATATTAAACTCGTCATCTGATCCTCCCACAGCCCCGTCGGCCGCTATCCCCATCGAACAAATCACGAACGTCATCTGCCCCGCCAATGCAGGGTAGCGGCGAGTTTGTCGCACCGCCTAGCGATTCATTTTACGACTTTTCACCCGGGATCTCGCGACTATGTTGGTGCCATCGTCTAGAAATGAACCGCAAAGCAAATGCGTGCAGGGATGATTCGAATGAACCTCGTCACGAAGATCGGTTTGGGGTTGGCATTGGTGGCGCTGGTTCCGGCAGCGCAGGCCGATCAATTCAAGCTATCCAGCAACCAGCGGATCGCCTGCAGCCGCGGCCTGTCTGCCGGCAAGCTCAACACGGCAACCTGCAAATCCTACAGCTATGTCTTCAACGTCAAGACTTCAGAATATTACCGCTGCCAGATGTCGCTGTCGCTGACGCGCGACAACAAGGAGGTCATCAACGTGCAAGCCGATGGCGGCTGCGCCCAGAAGCCGCGCGTCTTCGACACCGACTCCAACTACGAATTCGATGCCACCGAAACCGAGCCGGCGAACACCAACTCCTTCTTCGGCAACGGCGGCTATTCGATCTGGGTGGCCGACACCACCCAGCAGAAGGTCCGCGGCTGCATTACCATCTCCTCCGGGTTGGGCTCTGATATTTCGAAATGCCTGGACATGACGTTCCGGTGAGACCGGGGAGCAGTATTTATCGGCCGACATCCGGCGACGATCCTCGCCAGCACAAAATCAGGCGGTGCGGCGAGCCGGTCCGGCCTGCAGTCCTTCGGATGGGTTGACCGGAGCTGCACATCCGGCCAATTTGCCGGCAAAATCAAAATAGGGAGGAACGATGCGTTCTATCAAAATCGTAGGCTTGGCACTTTTTGTCGCAGGCTTGGCCTACAGCCCCGTTGCCAAGGCGCAGAGCTTCATCAACGTGCTGACCGGCGGTACCTCGGGCGTTTACTATCCACTCGGCGTTGCGATCGGAAAGATCTACAGCGACAAGATCCCGAACGTGAAGACCCAGGTCCAGGCCACCAAGGCCTCGGTGGAGAACCTGATCCTGCTGCAGCAGGGCCGCGGCGAGCTCGCCTTTGCGCTCGGCGACTCCCTGAAATCGGCCTGGAACGGCGAGGAGGAGGCGGGCTTCAAGAGCAAGCTCGACAAGCTGCGCACGATCGGCGCGATCTATCCCAACTATATACAGATCGTGGCCACCGGCGATTCCGGCATCAAGACATTAGCGGACCTCAAGGGCAAGAGCCTGTCGGTCGGTGCGCCGAAATCGGGCACCGAGCTGAATTCGCGAGCGATCCTGGCCGCCGCGGGCATGAGCTACAAGGATCTGGGCAAGGTCGAATATCTGCCGTTCGCCGAATCCGTCGATCTGATGAAGAACCGCCAATTGAACGCGACGCTGCAGTCGGCCGGTCTCGGCGTCGCCTCGCTGAAGGACCTGTCGACCTCCAGCGAGATCACCGTCGTGGCGGTGCCGAAGGAGGTCGTGGAGAAGATCGGACCGCCGTTCGTGGCAACCGTCATCCCGGCCGGCACCTATAAGGGACAGGACAAGGATGTGCCGACCGCCGCCGTGATCAACTACCTGGTCACGAACGCGACCGTATCGGACGATCTCGCCTATCAGATGACCAAGCTGATCTACGAATCGCTGCCAGAACTCGCGAATGCGCACGCAGCCGGCAAGGAGATCAAGCTGGAGAGCGCCGCGCAGGGCAGTCCGGTGCCGCTGCATCCGGGCGCTATCCGCTACTACAAGGAGAAAGGCCTGATGAAGTAGCGGCTGCATCGCAGTCGTCCTCTCGGCGTTGCCTGATGTCGAACAGGCTGGAATGAGACGCGCACATGGCGATCTGCGATCGTAAATCACTTGAGCTCGGACGAGGCGGCCATCCGGCAGCCCCGCCCGCGCAGGCGCTGGGGGAAGCATGACGTTAGAAGCAGTCAGCATGGAAACGCCGGTCAAGGTCGAGTTCGACAATTTCGAACACGGCTTTCCGGAGGGATTTGGTCCCGGCCGCTGGGGCCATCTGGCGTATGGGATCGGCATCGTCTTCGCCGCCTTCCAGCTCTATGTCGCAGCCTTCAACTATCTGCCGAGCCAGGTGGTCCGCGGCGTCCATGTCGGTTTCCTGCTGCTGCTGACCTTTGGCCTGATCGGAAATTTCACGGCCAAGAGCAATGCCGGCCGCGCGGCGGCCTGGCTGATCGGTGCAGCCGGATTCCTGTGCGGCCTCTACCAATGGATCTTCTATGCCGACTTGATCGCGCGTGACGGCGATCCCACCTATGGCGACCTCGCGGTCGGGACGCTGCTTGCGGTCCTGATCTTCGAGGGCACGCGCCGGCTGATGGGTCTGGCGCTACCTTTGATGTGCGGGGCCTGCCTGCTTTATTGGTTCTTCGGGCAGTATCTGCCGGCGCCGCTCAACCATCGCGGCTACGATTTCGATCAGGTCATCACGCATCTGTCCTTCGGCACCGAAGGCTTCTATGGCGTGCCGATCTATGTCTCGGCGACCTACATCTTCCTGTTCATCCTGTTCGGCTCGTTCCTCGAACACGCGGGCATGATCCAGCTGTTCACCGACGTCTCGCTCGGCCTGTTCGGACGCACCCGCGGCGGCCCCGCCAAGGTCGCCGTGTTCGCCTCGGGCATGATGGGCACGATCTCGGGCTCCGGGGTCGCCAACGTCGTCACCGTCGGCCAGTTCACGATTCCGCTGATGATCAGGTTCGGCTATCGCCGCGCCTTCGCTGCCGGTGTCGAGGCGACGGCATCGATGGGCGGCCAGATCATGCCGCCGGTGATGGGCGCGGTCGCTTTCATCATGGCTGAGACGCTCGGCGTCGACTATTCCGTGATCGTCAAGGCGGCGGTCATTCCTGCCATCCTCTACTTCGCGTCGGCCTTTTGGATGGTGCATCTGGAGGCCGGCAAGCATGGCCTGACCGGCATGAAGGCCTCCGAGATCCCGAGTGCTTGGCACGCGCTGGTGGCGCGCTGGTACCTGGTCCTGCCGCTCGCCGCGCTGGTCTACATGCTGTTCGAAGGCTTCACGCCGCTTTATGCCGGTTCGATGGGCCTCGCGCTGACGGTGGCCCTGATCCTCGGCACCTGCATCACCATGGGCGTTTCGAATCAGGTGCTGCGTTACGTCTTCTGGATCGGCCTGGCGCTGATCGTCGGCGCGCTCTCGCGCAATGGCCTGCAGATCCTGCCTGTCGCCTCCGTCGTCGCTGGCCTCGTCGTGATCACCGCCTTCGTGCGCGGCGGCATGGGCACGCTGCACGCCTGCAGGGATTCTCTCGCCGAGAGCGCCAAGTCGGCGCTGACCGTCGGCATGGCCTGCGCCATCGTCGGTGTCATCATCGGCATGATGACCCAGACCGGCGTCGGCTCGATCTTCGGCAGCTGGGTGATCGGACTCGGGCAGACGAGTCTGTTCGGCGCGCTGATCATGACCATGCTGCTCTCCATCCTGCTCGGCACCGGCATCCCGACCATCCCGACCTACATCATCACCGCGGCGCTCGCCGCCCCCGCTTTGGCCAAGCTCGGCGTGCCCCTGATCGCGAGCCACATGTTCGCGTTCTATTACGGCATCATGGCCGACCTCTCGCCGCCGGTGGCGCTGGCCGCGCTGGCGGCTGCGCCGATCGCCAAGGAGAACCCTGACAAGATCGGCTGGGAGGCGATGCGGATCGCGCTTGCGGGCTACGTGATCCCCTTCATCTTCGTCTATTCGCCGGCCTTGATGCTGCAGCCTGGCGATCCGATGGCGGCCGAACTCGGCTTTGCCGGTGCCGTGGTGTTTGCCACCGTCAAGGCGCTGATCGCGATCGGCCTGTTCGGCATGGTTGCCATCGGCTTCCTGTTTGCCCGGATGAGCGTGATCGAGCGCATTGCTGCGCTGGCCGCGTCGATCTGCCTGCTCGGCGAATTCGCCTACAGCGACGCCGTCGGCTTCGTGATCGCGCTTGGGGTGGTGCTGTGGCAATGGCGGCAACGGCCGTCGCGCGCGGCGGTTGCCGCCGCGTGAGTCTCTGCCTTGCGTCCGCGGGCGTGGTGAAAACGCTGTCGATCGCGGCGTTCACCCTTGCGTGGACTCATTCGGTCGAGAAGACCGCCTGGCAGGAGGACTGGCAGACGACCCCGCGCGGGCTCGAACTGGTGCGGGCGCGGGTGAAGGGTTCCGGTGCCGGCATGGAGCCGCCGCCCGAGGCGCGGCTGGTCGAGGGCTGGTTTCAGTGGAGCCCGCAGCGGGCGCCGCTGGCCGAGGTCGTGCTCGGCAATTCCGGCGCGGCTGGGGAATGGCGGATCTGTTCGGACGGACGATGCCGGACCTTCTCCGATATTTTCGGTCATGATATCGGCTCGGCGACGATCACCATGAGCGTCTGCAACAAATAACAACAGATGGAGGAAACGATGGAGCGTCTCGAGGGCAAGGTGGCCATGGTGGTCGGGGCCGGCTCGATCGGTCCCGGCTGGGGCAATGGCAAGGCGACCGCAGTCACCTTCGCCCGTCACGGCGCGCAGGTGTTCTGCGTCGACCGCAACCGGGATGCCGCGCAGGAGACGGTCCGCCTCATCGAGGGCGAGGGCGGTAGCGCCACGGCCTTCACCGCCGACGTGTCGCGCGGGGCTGAAGTTGCGGTGATGGTGCAGGCTTGCCTTGCGACCTATGGCCGGATCGATGTGCTGGACAACAATGTCGGCATCGCCGAGACGGGCAGCGTCGTCGAGGTCGAGGAGACGGAGTGGGACCGCGTCTTCGCGGTCAACCTGAAGAGCGCCTATCTCGCGATGAAGCATGTGGTGCCGGTCATGATCGCCCAAGGCGGCGGCTCGATCGTCAACATCTCTTCGGTCGCCTCGATCAGCCATGTCGGCATTTCCTATGTCAGCTACGGCGCCAGCAAGGCGGCGATGAACCAGATGACGCGGACCTCCGCCGTGGAGTTCGCGCCGCATCATGTGCGGGTGAATGCCATTCTGCCCGGATTGATGAAGACGCCGATGGTCGAGCACTCCGCCGGACTGGCGGCGAGCTACGCCAAGGGTGATGTCGAGGAGATGTGGAGGAAGCGCGATGCCCAGGTCCCGATGGGACACATGGGCGACGCGTTCGACGTCGCCAATGCGGCGCTGTTCCTGGCCTCCGACGAATCGCGCTACGTTACCGGGATCACCTTGGTGGTCGATGGCGGGCTGACATGTCGGAGTTGACATGGTTGGCCGCCGGCCGACGTGCGAAGGCGACGGCGGCCATCGTCGCGGCGATTGCAGGACTGTCCTAAATGACAGGCTGATGATCCATTCGTGTGTCGTCAAACGAAACGACCTGCGCTAGGGTGCTCGTCGTCCCCAGCGCAGCATCCAAAACATACGTCGGGATCGGTGCCGCAAATTGCTCCTTCAGCTCGGCTGCGCCCACTCATCCTTGCTCACCGTCGCGAACTCTTGATGCGTAAGCCTTCGAATGCCCGTACCGTCGGTGTCCTTTACGTGATGGTGGGCGCCGCCATGTTGTCGCTCGCGGCCCAGGCGCATGCAGTCGGCGCCGCCGATCCGGCCAAGGAGCTGCCGGTCGATCCCGCGGCCTGCGTCACCGCTTCCCAGGCCAGCGATGCGGACAAGGTGCTGAGCGAATGCAGCGCGCTGATCGACAATCCCAAGGCGACCAAGACCGACCGCATCAATGCGCTGATCGCGCGGGCGTCCGTCCTGATCAGCAGAGGACAGACCGATCGCGCGATTGCCGATTACGACGTCGTGCTGCAGCTCGATCCCACCTTTGCCGACATTTTCAATGCGCGTGGCGAGCTGCAGCGCAAGCGCGGCGACCGGCCGAAGGCGCTCGCTGATTTCGCAGCCGCGCTCAAGCTCAATCCCACGCATGCCAGCGCGCGGAGCAATTATCGTTCATTGGCCCAGGAGATCGAACGGCTCGGCGCGCGAATGGCGGTCGCGGGTCGGCCGAGCTTCAACTGCGACACGGCCCGCCGGCCGGTCGAGAAGGCGATCTGTGCCGATCCGGAATTGGCCGATCTCGATCGTGAAATCTCGGTCGTCAACGGCTGGGTCGTCCGCGAGGCCTCCAAGGTCGATGCCCGCGCGGCGCGATTGCGCCAGCGCGAGCAGGAGGCCTATCTCTCCCGCCGCAACGCCGATTTCGGCCGTCCCGGCTACGACTTGAAAAAGGCGATGCGCGACCGGCTGCAGCAGCTGCAGGGTGCGGACGGATATTAGCCGGATGGCGGGGCCGCGCGAGCCGCACTTTCCGGCTTGAAATGCGCCCGCTTCGCGGGACAATGCTGCCAAATCGTCGTTGGAATTGATCCGGATCATGGCTGGGGCGCCCGCCCTGATCCACTCGATCCCACCAGAAAAACATGCCGGAGGTAGCCCATGAACGTTCAGGGACAGAGCCGATATTTCGAGGTCCATGCCCGGTCGCTGCAGGACCCTGAGGGTTTCTGGGCAGAGGCGGCGCGGGCGATCGACTGGATCGAGCCGGCCAAGAAGGTCTTCGACCCCACAATGGGCGCCTATGGCCGCTGGTTCGCCGGCGGCGTCGTCAACACCTGCTACAACGCGCTCGACCGCCATGTCGCCTCCGGCCGCGGCGATCAGCCGGCGCTGATCCACGACTCGCCGCTGACGAATTCGGTCACGACCTTCACCTATGCCGAGATGCTGAAGGAGGTCGAGACGCTCGCGGCCATCATGCAGGACTTTGGCGTCGTCAAGGGCGACCGCGTCATCCTCTATATGCCGATGGTGCCGGAGGCGATGGTGGCGATGCTGGCCTGCGCACGGATCGGCGCGGTGCATTCGGTCGTGTTCGGCGGCTTCGCGGCGAAGGAGCTCGCCACCCGGATCGACGATGCCGCGCCGAAGCTGATCCTCTCCGCAAGCTGCGGCATCGAGCCCGGGCGCATCGTGCACTACAAGCCGCTGCTCGACGAGGCGATCAAGCTCGCAGACAAGAGGCCGCAGGCCTGCATCATCCTGCAGCGGCCGCAGCACGTCTGCGAGCTCATGCCCGGGCGCGACTATGATTGGGCCGCCTTGCGTAAATCCGCTCTCGTCAACGGCAAGCGCGCGCCCTGCGTCCCCGTGCTCGCGACCGATCCGCTCTACATCCTCTACACCTCGGGCACGACCGGCAAGCCGAAGGGCGTGGTGCGCGACAATGGCGGCCATCTCGTTGCGCTGAAATGGTCGATGGAGAATCTGTACGGCATCAAGCCGGGCGAGGTCTGGTGGTGTGCCTCAGATATCGGCTGGGTGGTCGGCCACAGCTACATCATCTACGGGCCGCTGATCCACGGCGCGACCTCGATCATGTATGAAGGCAAGCCCGTCGGCACGCCCGACGCCGGCGCGTTCTGGCGCGTGATCAACCAGCACAAGGCCGTGGCATTGTTCACGGCGCCCACGGCCTTCCGCGCCATCCGCAAGGACGATCCGGACGGCAAGCTGCTGGGCCAATACGACCTGTCGCAATTCCGCACGCTGTTCCTGGCCGGAGAGCGCGCCGATCCGCCGACGGTGGAATGGGCGGAGCAGCAGCTCAAGGTGCCGGTGATCGACCATTGGTGGCAGACCGAGACCGGCTGGTGCATCGCCGGCAATCCGGTTGGGCTCGGGCTGTTGCCGGTCAAGCACGGTTCGCCGACCGTGCCGATGCCGGGCTATCAGGTCGATGTGGTGGACGAGGCCGCCAAGCCGGTGCCGGCCAACACGATGGGCTCGATCGTGATCAAGCTGCCGATGCCGCCGGGCTGCTTGCCGACGCTGTGGCAGCAGGATGTGCGTTTCAAGGAGTCCTATCTCAGTGAGTTCCCCGGCTACTACAAGACCTCCGATGCCGGCTTCAAGGACGAGGATGGCTATATCTTCGTGATGGGGCGCACCGACGACATCATCAATGTCGCGGGCCACCGGCTGTCGACCGGCGGCATGGAGGAGATCCTCGCCTCCCATCCCGATGTCGCCGAATGCGCGGTGCTCGGCATCAAGGACGCGATCAAGGGCGAGGTGCCCTGCGGCTTCATCGTGCTCAAGGCCGGCGTGGCGCGCAAGCCTTCGGAGATCGAGAAGGAGATCGTGGCGCTGGTGCGCGACAAGCTCGGTCCGGTGGCGGCGTTCAAGCTCGCGATCACGGTCGGCCGGCTGCCGAAGACCCGTTCCGGCAAGATCCTGCGCGGCACCATCAAGAAGATCGCCGATGGCGAGGAATGGACCATGCCGGCTACCATCGAGGATCCCAAGGTGCTGGACGAGATCGGCGAGGCGCTGAAGAGCCGGGTATAACGGGGCGGGTTCCGGGCCGGCGCGCGGGCGCGAGCCCGGCGCAGGCCACTTACAAACCCCGCATTTTCGGCTAAACAGGGCGCCCATTCAGGCTGTGAGTCCGATGCGCCCGATCCGTCCGCTCCTCGTCGTCCCGTTCTGTTTTGCCTTGGTCCTCGCCGGCTGCGCCGCTCGGCACCAGGGGCCTGCCGCCGCAGCAGGCAATGACGACGATGATTCGTTCTGCCAGGCCGGGGGAACCGTGGCGCCCGGCTCGGCGCAATACGTCGCCTGCCGCAGGGACCGCGACGTGCAGAGGCAGCGGGCCGAAGCCCGCGCCGACCGCAGGCAGCGGGATCTGGGCGAATACATGCTCAACCATCCCGACCGGCCATGAAATACCAGGACGGCGCGGCGGCGTAGTTGCGATCTGCTGTCGCGTTCCGTGGCCTCCCGGCCACAGTTGCATGACATTGCCGCCACAACGGCCGCGATTGATCTAGATCAAATCGGGTAGGTTCCCCTCTCTGCCACATCTTCGCCCGTAACGCGCGGCTTGGCCCGCGCTGAAGTGTGGCGATGGGGACTTTCTGATGAACAAAATCCAAAAACTCACGTCGTCGCTGCTGGTGGCGGCGGCGTCGATCTGCGGGGCGGTGGGCTTCGCGCAAGCGGCCGATCTGCAGGCGGCGCCGGTCTACAAAAAGGCGCCTCCGGTGGTGGAGACCTGGAGCCCGTGGCAGATCCGCCTTCGCGCCCTCGGCGTGCTGCCGGATTCGGGCGGCAGCTCGGTCAATGTGCTGGGCATCCCGGCGCTGTCGTCGCCGAATTCCGGCCTCAAGATCGGCGACTCGGTCGTCCCTGAGCTCGATATCAGCTACTACTTCACCCCGAACATCGCGGCCGAACTGATCCTCGGCGTGACCCGGAACAAGATCAGCGGCACCGGATCTCTGGACGGCCTCAGCATCGGCAAGACCACGCTGCTGCCGCCGACCCTGACCTTGCAATACCACTTCACCAATTTCGGCGCGTTCCAGCCCTATATCGGCGCCGGCGTGAACTACACCGTGTTCTTCAACAATAGCGCCAGCAACACCACCTCGATCATTGGCGGTCTGCCGCTCACGGTCACCAATCTGCATGTCAGCAACCAGTGGGGCGGCGCAGTGCAGTTCGGCTTCGACTACATGATCGACCGGCACTGGGGTCTCAACCTCGACGTCAAGAAGCTGTGGCTGCGGCCGAACTATTCGGCCACCGTCAACGGCGTGATCCCGGTCACCGGCAGCGCCCATATCGATCCCTGGCTGATCGGCGGCGGCGTGACCTACCGGTTCTGAGCCGGACGGCTTCTGAATCGTTCCTGAAAAACGAAGGCGCCGGAAACCCTCCGGCGCCTTTTTTCTGTCCTGAGTTGAGGCGGCTTGCCGCGCCTACTCGTCGTCCTCGGCCTTCTTGCCGCCGAGCGTCTTCAGCTTGGCGAACACGGCGTCGACGTTGAGGTCGTCCTGGTCGCGGTCGGCGTGCTCGAATTCATCCTTGCGGGTGGTCTCCGAGGCCGGCAGCAGGGTGGCCCCGCTGTACTGGGCGTCGATCGGCCGCTCCTTGGCGGCACGCTGCACCTCGAAATCGAGCTCGATCTGCGAGCACAGGCCGAGGGTCACCGGATCCATCGGGGTGAGCGTCTGCGCGTTCCAATGGGTGCGGTCGCGGACGCTGGCGATCGTGCTCTTGGTCGTTCCGACCAGGCGCATGATCTGGGCATCCTTCAGCTCGGGATGGTTGCGGAGCAGCCAGAGGATGGCGCTGGGGCGCTCGTGGCGGCGCGACACCGGGGTATAGCGCGGACCCTTGCGCTTGCCCTGCGCGGGCAGCACGACCTTGCTTTCCTGCAGCCTCAGGCGGTAGTTCGGGTCGCGCTCGCCCTTTTCGATCTCCTCGCGGGTGAGCTGGCCGGTGGAGATCGGGTCCATGCCCTTGATGCCCTGGGCGGCGTCCCCGTCGGCAATGGCGCGCACCTCGAGCGGGTGCATCTTGGTGAAATCGGCGACCTGGTCGAAGGTCAGCGCGGTATTGTCAACCAGCCACACGGCAGTTGCCTTCGGCATCAGCGGGGCGTTGCTCATGGCAAATCTCCTTTGTGCTCCGCCCCCTGCCTCGGAGGCGAAACTGCGGTCATCGACGATGACGGGAATTGCCTCCTATATAATCTGTCCGGGGGCTCTGGCGCAATGGCCTCAAGAACAGCCTTGACAGGGCCGGAAACCGGTCCCAAGTCGTGTCTGGACGCGCATTTGCAACGACCGCCCCTGCTTGCCGGCCCGGGGATGTTCGGTCGCCGAAATCAGCCCGCACAGATCAGCTTCATGGCAGCCAAACCAGACCTTAAAATCGTGCTTTGCTCGCCGCGCGGCTTCTGCGCCGGCGTGGTTCGGGCCATCGATACCGTGGAACGGGCGCTCACCATCTATGGCGCGCCGGTCTATGTCCGCCACGAGATCGTCCATAATAAATACGTCGTGGACAGCTTGAAGAAAAAAGGCGCGATTTTCGTCGAGGAACTGGCGGAAATTCCCGACAGCACCAATGCCCCGGTGGTATTTTCGGCGCATGGCGTGCCGAAGTCGGTTCCGGCCGAGGCCCAGGCACGCAATTTCTTCTCGCTGGACGCCACCTGTCCGCTGGTGACGAAGGTGCACCGGGAGGCCGCCATCCACTTCAAGCGCGGCCGCGAGATCCTGTTGATCGGCCATTCGCATCATCCCGAGGTGGTCGGTACCGTCGGCCAGCTGCCCGTCGGGGCGGTGACGCTGATCGAGACCGCCGAGGATGCCGAGACCTTCACTCCGAAGGACCCGAACAACCTCGCCTTCGTCACCCAGACCACCCTGTCGATCGACGACACCAAGGATATCGTTGCGATCCTCAAGGGGCGCTTCCCGAACATCTCGGGCCCGCATAAGGAAGACATCTGCTACGCCACCACCAACCGTCAGCTCGCGGTGAAGAAGGTGGCGCCGGTGGTCGATGCGCTGATCGTGGTGGGCGCGCCGAACTCGTCGAATTCGCAGCGGCTACGCGAGGTCGCCGAACGCGAGGGCTGCCCGATTGCAGTCTTGGCTCAACGTGCCTCGGAGATCGACTGGACGCGCTTCGAGGGTATCAAGAGCCTCGGTATCACCGCCGGCGCCTCGGCGCCCGAGGTGATCGTCGAGGAGATCATGAGCGCTTTCGCCGAGCGCTTTACGCTGCATGTGGAGACGGTGTCGGCGGCGGAAGAGAATGAGTTCTTCCCACTGCCGCGTTCGCTCAGGCCCGAAGCGGCGGCGGAATAAGCTTACATGGCGGTCTATACCGACGTCGCCGCCGATGAGCTCGCGGAATTCCTGAAACAATACGACATCGGCGATCTCCTCTCTTACAAGGGCATCGCCGAGGGCGTCGAAAACTCCAACTTCCTGCTGCACACCAGCAAGGGCTCGTTCTTCCTGACGCTCTATGAGAAGCGCGTCGCGAGGGGCGATCTGCCGTTCTTTCTCGGGCTGATGGCGCATCTGGCCGGGCACGGCATCGTCTGCCCGCAGCCGGTCAGGATGAGGAGCGGCGAGACGCTGTCGAGCCTCTGCGGACGGCCGGCTGCAATCATCGACTTCCTCGAAGGGGTATGGCCACGCAAGCCGCATGCGAGCCATTGCGCTGCGATCGGTCAGGCGCTGGCGAAGCTGCACCTCGCCGGCCGTGATTTCCCGATGCACCGCGCCAATGCGCTCTCGGTCGCCGGCTGGCGGCCCTTGTTTGCGCAAGCCGCACCGCGCGCCGACGGCGTGCAGGCCGGGCTTGCCGCCTTCCTCGCGGCCGAGCTCGATCATCTCGAAAAATCCTGGCCGACCGCGCTGCCCGCCGGCGTCATCCATGCCGATCTGTTTCCGGACAACGCGCTGTTCCTCGGCGACCAATTGTCCGGCTTGATCGATTTCTACTTCGCCTGCAACGACATCCTGGCCTACGACGTCGCGATCTGCCTCAATGCCTGGTGCTTCGAGGCCGATCATTCCTTCAACGTCACCAAGGCGCGCGCCTTCCTTAATGCCTATGGCCGCGAGCGTACGCTCTCCGAGGCCGAGCAGGAGGCCTTGCCGCTGCTGGCGCGGGGGGCGGCGATCCGCTTCCTGCTGACGCGGCTGGTCGATTGGCTCAACGTGCCGCCCGGCGCGCTGGTCAAGCCGAAGGACCCGCTCGAATATGTCCGCAAGCTGCGCTTCCACCAGAGCGTGGCGAGTATTCGCGACTACGGGCTCGGCGTATCCGGAGCCATGGCGTGAGCGGTCTTCCCCTGGTCATCGTCCATACCGACGGCGCCTGTTCGGGCAATCCCGGCCCGGGCGGCTGGGGCGCGATCCTGAAGTTCGGCGACAAGGAAAAAGAGCTGAAGGGCGGCGAGCCGCACACCACCAACAACCGGATGGAGCTGATGGCCGCGATCTCGGCGCTGGAGGCTCTGAAGAAGTCGTGTCAGGTCGAGCTCTATACCGACAGCCAGTACGTCCGGCAGGGCATCACGGGGTGGATTCACGGCTGGAAGCGGAACGGCTGGAAGACCGCGGACAAGAAGCCGGTCAAGAATGCCGAACTGTGGCAGCGGCTCGATGCGTCGCTGAAGCCGCACCAGGTGAACTGGCATTGGGTCAAGGGCCATGCCGGCCACGCCGAGAACGAGCGCGCCGACCAGCTGGCGCGCGATGGCGTCGCGATGGCAAGGCTGCAGAAGAATGTGAGAGGGTAGTAACCGAGCGAAGCTCGAAGCTCCTATCTCGCCGTCATCGCCCGGCTTGACCGGGCGATCCAGTATTCCAGAGACGGCAGTGATCGATCGAGAAGCCGCGGCGTACTGGATTCCCCGCTTCCGCGGGGAACGACAGCTGTTATGTGGAGGCCGTATGCCTCAAGCTTGCTTGGCTGCGCGCTTCACAGCTGCCCAAGCAGCGTGTCGCCGCCTGAGACCTCGACCTTGCCCGGGGCGGGCTCGAGGTTGAGCTTCTTCACGACGCCATCCTCGACCAGCATCGAATAGCGCTTGGAGCGGATGCCGAGGCCGGCGCCGGAGGCATCGAGCTCCATGCCGATCGCCTTGGTGAAGTCGGCATTGCCGTCGGCGAGGAAGATCGCTTCGTCCCGCTGGTCGGTGTCGCGCTTCCACGCATTCATCACGAAGGCATCGTTGACCGAGACGATCGCGATGGTGTCGACGCCCTTGTTCTTCATGGCGTAGGCGTTGAGGAAGATGCTCGGCAGATGCATCTTGTGGCAGGTGCCGGTATAGGCGCCGGGCACGGCGAACAGCGCGACCTTCTTGCCCTTGAAGATGTCGTCGGTGCTCCTGACCTGGGGGCCTTCTTCAGTCATGACCCTGAACTGGGCCTGCGGTAGCTTGTCGCCTACTTGGATCGTCATCCTCAATCTCCCTCGGTGCATTCATTCATGCGTGGCGCGTGTACCTTATTCGCGGCTAAGAAAACGGCAACGGCGGCCCGCGTTCACGTGTCCGTCATCGCCGCTCATGCGGCGGCGATGATCATCAAGCGGCTGCAGGCGGCTTCTTCTCGTCCCGCAGCTGTCGGCGCAGGATCTTGCCGACATTGGTCTTCGGCAACTCCGTCCTGAACTCGACCTGTTTTGGAACCTTATAGTTGGTGAGCTGCTCGTGGCAGTATTTGACGATGTCGTCGGCCGTCAGATCCGGGTCTTTCTTGACCACGAAGGCCTTCACCACTTCGCCTGATTTCTCGTCCGGCAGGCCGATGACGGCGGTTTCCAGCACGCCCGGATGGGTCGCGATGACTTCCTCGACTTCGTTCGGATAGACGTTGAAGCCCGAGACCAGGATCATGTCCTTCTTGCGGTCGACGATCCGGATATATCCGTCGTCCGACATCACCCCGATGTCGCCGGTGCGGAAAAAGCCGTCGGCGGTCATCACCTTTGCGGTCTCGTCCGGGCGATTCCAATAGCCCACCATGACCTGCGGTCCCTTGGCGCAGATCTCGCCGGGCTGGCCGAGCGGCACTTCGTTGCCCTCGTCGTCACGGATCGAAATCCAGGTCGACGGCACGGGAATGCCGATGGTGCCGTTGAATTCGGTGGCGGTCGGCGGATTGCAGGTCAAGGTCGGTGACGTTTCCGACAGCCCGTAACCTTCTGCGATGCTGCAGCCGGTGATCTTCTGCCACTGCTCCGCGACCGGACGCTGGACGGCCATGCCGCCGCCATTGCAGATCTTGAGCTTGGAGAAATCGATGTTCTTGAAGTCGGGATGATGCATCAGCCCGTTGTAGAGCGTGTTGACGGCCGGGAAGTTGTTGACCTGATACTTCATCAGCTCCTTGATGAAGCCGCCGATATCGCGCGGGTTCGGGATCAGGAGGTTGGTCCCGCCGGCGCGCACGCCGAGCAGGAAGCAGGCGGTCAACGCAAAGATGTGATAGAGCGGCAGCGCGCAGACGATCAGCAGTTGATCGACGTGCGGCGGCTTCTCCAGGGCCGGCTGCAGCCAGGCATCGTTCTGCAGCACGTTGGCGACGATGTTGCGATGGACCAGCGTGGCGCCCTTGGAAACGCCGGTGGTGCCGCCAGTATATTGCAGGAACGCGACGTCGTCGGGACCGATCGAAGGCTTGGTGAAGCGCTTGGTGCGGCCATTCGCAAGCGCCTCATTGAACCGAACGGCACCCGGGAGCGAGTAGGCTGGAACCATCTTCTTCAGCCGACGGACCACCAGGTTCACGATCACGCCCTTGAAGCCGAGCAGGTCGCCCATGCTGGCCACCACGACGTGCTTCACCTGCGTGTGGCTCAACACATGCTCGACGGTATGCGCGAAATTCTCCAGCACGATGATGGCCTCCGCGCCGGAGTCCTTGAGCTGATGCTCGAGCTCGCGGGGTGTATACAGCGGATTGACGTTGACGACGGCAAAGCCCGCGCGCAGCACGGCCGAGATCGCGACCGGATATTGCAGCACGTTCGGCATCATCAGTGCGACGCGTGCGCCTTTGGCCAGACCTAAGCCCTGGAAATAGGCGGCGAGCGCGACCGACATCTCGTCGAGCTCGCGATAGCTGATCGCCTTGTCCATGCAGATGAAGGCACGGCGATCGGCGAATCTTGCGAAGCATTCTTCCAGCAGTTCGACCAGCGAGGAATATCGGCCCGGATCGATATCGGCGGGAACGCCGGCCGGATATTGCTTGAGCCAGATGCGCTCCATGGTCTTCCTCTCTCGTTTCTCGTGTTCGCCGCGTGTGGCGAGGCTCTTGGCGGCCAATATCGAATGTCCAGCCGCTCAAGGCAAGCAGCCGGGAACCGTCGTGGCGACGAGGATTAACGCCAACAGGGGCTCGGCCGAGCGCGCGGCCGCGGATGTTCCTCTCGCTCTCGGGTCAGCCGTTCTTCGGCGCTGGCTTGGCGTCGGTGCTGCCGGTCCCGGCCCCGCTCTTCGGCTTGGCCGCGGCTTTTGGCTTGGCTGGCTTGGCGGAGGCGCTGTCGGAGCTTGCCTTGTCCGCCGGCTTATTCGCCGATTTGCCTGCCGGGTCCGGCTTGGCATTGGCATGGCGCGACGGCGCCTGCTTGGCGTCCGGCTTTGCCGCCTTGCCAGGCTTGACGTCGATCTTCATTTCGGTCCGGGTCGCCGTCTTGGAGCCTTTGTTGGGGCCTTTGGCGTCGGCTTTGCTGTCGGCCGCGTCGACCCCACCTTTCCTGGCAGCGATGCGCGCCTTTTTGCCGCGGTGCTTTGGCGGTGTCTGGGCGTCGGCATCGGCGGCTATGGCAGCGATCAGCGCCGCGCCGGTGCGGGTCGGGCCGGTATAGACCGGGATCGGTTCGGACGGTTGGGGCGCCGCAGCCAGCAGTTCCGACGGCTTGAGCGCAGGCGGCTGCAGGCCAGCGAGCACGGTGCTGCCGCCATTGTCGCTGCCTGCACTGGCCACCGTATCCTCGTCTTCGTCGCTGGCGGGTTTGTGGCGCTTGCCGCCGCACATCTCGTCGCGAAGATTGGGTGGCGGGGCATCGACCGGCACCAGGCTATCCACCGTGCCGAGCGACGGCTTCAGCCAGGCGAGCTGGTTGCCGTTGAAGCCGCGCTCCAACAATTGGGCAGCGCGCACCGCGCGCATCTGTCCCGAGGAAGCGCCGAGCACGACCGCAATCAGGCGGCGGCCGTTGCGCGTCGCGGAGGCCACCAGATTGTAGCCGGAGGCACAGATGAAGCCGGTTTTGAAGCCGTCGGCGCCGGGATAGCGGCCGATCAGTTTGTTGAAGTTCTGGGTAATCCGCTTGCCATAACGGATCGAGGGAATGTGGACGAAATACTCGTATTCCGGCAGATCGCGGATGATCGCGCGCGCCAGGATCGCAAGATCGCGGGCGGAGGTGATCTGGCCGTCGGCCGGCAGACCGTTCGGATTGACGTAGCTCGTCTGGGTCATGCCGAGCTTCTGCGCGGTCTCGTTCATCATCGTGGAGAAGCCGTCGATCGAGCCGCCCACGCCTTCCGCCAGCACCACCGCCATGTCGTTGGCGGACTTCACCAGCATCATCTTCAGCGCGTTGTCGACCGTGACCTGGGTGCCGGGGCGGAAGCCCATCTTCGAGGGCGATTGGGAAGCCGCGGTCGGCGACACCGTGAACAGCGTGTCGAGCGTGATCTTGCCGTCCTTCACCGCCTTCAAGGTCACATAGGCCGTCATCAGCTTGGAGAGCGAGGCGGGGTACCAGGGATTAGTCGGGTTCTGCGCCTCCAGCACCTTGCCGCTGTCGGCTTCGACGAGCAGCAGCGCTTCGGCCAGCGCGAGGCGCGGTGCTAACAGCGTCACCAAGGCAGCGACGATGAGAGATTTGAAGGGCGACTTGCGGAGCAACGGACGACGAGGCTGCACTATTCGATTCCGGTCCTTTGAGAACCCGCCTCTGTCGGGAGAGGAGGGCAAGTGTGTCTCGGGTTTCAAGCGTATCCGGTGCCGATGGTTGCGGCAGGGCCGCAAACCTATACCGGCTCGGCAGTCCGGGGTAGGGGCCAACTCATCAATTCCACGATGAAGGCGTGTGACGTCTAACGGGTGACGGCAGGGCTGTCCTTGGCCGGCTTCGCAAGGCTGGCTTGCAGGTCGCTGTGCACCATGAATTGAGCTTTGGCGAGTTCCGCGAAATGGCCGCCTTTGGCGACAAGTTCGTCGAATGTTCCGCTTTCGATCACGCGGCCTGCTTCGAACACCAGGATCCTGGTGGCATTGCGGATGGTGGAGAGCCGATGCGCAATCACAAAAGTGGTGCGGTCCTTCATCACCTCGTCGAGCGCCGCATTGAGCTTGGCCTCGGTCACCGCATCCAGCGCGCTGGTGGCCTCGTCGAGAATCAGGATCGGCGGATCCTTGAGCAGCGCACGCGCGATCGACAGCCGCTGGCGCTCGCCGCCGGACAGCATGCGCCCACGCTCGCCGGCATTGGAGTCGAAGCCCCGCTCGGAACGCTCGATGAAATCGAGCGCCTGCGCCCGGGCTGCCGCCGTGCGCAACTCGTTCTCGGTTGCATCGGGCTTGCCGACCAAAAGATTCTCCCGGATCGAGCGGTTGAACAGCAGCGCTTCCTGGAACACGACGCCGATGTTGCGCCGAAGCGCCGACAGCTTCAGCCCGCGCACATCCATGCCGTCGATCTTGATGAAGCCGGATTGCGGATCGAAGGCGCGATGCAACAGCGCGATCGCCGTCGATTTGCCGGCGCCGGTCGGGCCGACCAGCGCAATGGTCTGGCCCGGCAGCGCGGTGAAGGTGAGATCCTCCACGGCCGGCCGCTTGCCGTCATAGGAGAACGACACGTCACAGAATTCGATGAGGCCCGACAGCCGCCCGATGTCGATCGCATCGGGCCGCTCGCGCACCGCCGGAACCGCATCAAGCACGGTGAAGAATTCGGCCAGCCGCGGCGCCTCCATGAACACGTTGTTGATGAAGGCGACCACCTGTTCCAGCTTCTGGATCAGCATGGTCGCGAAGGAGACGAACATCACGATCTCGCCGACCGACGACAGTCCGGCCTGATGCAGCGCGATGCCGAGCGTGAAGATGGCGAGCACCGTGATCGTGGTCGAGGCGCGGGTGATGACGGAGACCACCGCCCACCAGCCCAGCACCGGCATCTGCACCGAGAGCAATTGGCTCGCGACGTGGCGCAGGCCCTGCACCTCGGCATCGATGCGCACGAAGCTCTGCACCAGCGCGACGTTGCCGAGCGCGTCCGAGGCGCGCGCCGAAAGATTGCTGGCATGCTCCTCGACCTCGCTCTGCATGCCATAGGTCTTGCGCACGATCAGCGTCGTCATCGTCGTGAACACGACGCAGAGCACGAACAGCAGGATCGCGAGCCGCCAATTGAGATAGAGCGACAGCGGCAGCAGCACGATGACCGACATGATCGCGGCGAAATGCTCGCGGAAGAACGACAGCCAGAGCCGCCACAACGCGTCGGTGCCGTTCAGCATCACCTTCATCAGGCGTCCCGAATGGGTGCCGGAATGGAAGGTCAGCGGCAATTGCAGGACGTGCTCGAAATAGCTGCTCAAGACCGCCTGGCGCTGCCGGTGCGCCAGCCGGTCCGCGTGCAATGCGACCGCGGCGCCCGCCAGAATCGTGAACAGGCCGAACCCGGCCCAGGCGGCGAGCAGCGGCCAGGCCGCCGCTCCGGATGCATTGCCGGACAACGCATCGATGATACGGCCGAACAGCACCGGCTCGGCGAATTGCGCGCCGGCGAGCGCCAGGTTGGCGAATGCGAGAATCCAGCCGAGCCGGGCCTCCTTGCCGAGCAGGCGAAGCACGCGGACATAGAGGCGGAGCAGGGACATGGCGAGAAGCTTGCATTGGCGGAACGAGCCAGCGAGAGTGCGGGCGCGCTATTTAACCCGGGATGGTGACGGAGCGACAGCGCTTAATTGGAGCGCTCAATCGATCAGGCGACTGTCGACCGGCGGCAGAAAGCTGTCGTCGAAGATGTCGGTCGCCTTGGGCCGCGTGTGGAATTGATAGTCCTCGGCGATCTGGTCGATCGCGCGCTCCAGCCGGGCGGGATCGATTCCGCCGATCCCGTTACGCCGCACCTCCGGCGTGAGCACGTTGTCGGCCAGCACAGTCTCCAGCCGGCTGAGTTCAAGCTCGCGGGAGCCGTCATCCATCCGGCTGACCACCTCGGCCGCGGCGACCGGCGGGTCCTTGATCGCGAGGTGCAAGCCGCCCACCAGGGCGCGCAGGAATCCTTTCACCGCGGCCGGCTGCGCCGCGGCGAAAGCCGGGCTGACGATGATCGCCTGCCCATAGGCTTCGCAGCCGTAATCGGCAAAGCGTAGCACTGCGAGGTCCGCCGCCGGCACGCCGCGGTCGCGCAGGTTCACGGCGGAGAGATAGGAAAAGCCGCTGACGGCATCGACCTGACCGGCGGAGAGAATCGGCTCGCGCACCGCGGCTCCGATGCGCGACAGTTTGACGGCGGAGGTCTTGATGTCGTTCTGCCGCGCCAGCGCCGGCCACAGCCGGATCGAGAGATCGCCTTCGGTCACGCCGAGCGTCTTGCCCTCGAGATCCGCGAGGGCATGAATGCCGCGGCTCTTGCGCGCGATGATGGCGTAGGGCGCCCGGTTGAACAGCACGAACACCGCTTTGACCGGCGGGTTCGCGGTATTGTCACGGTAGCGGATCAACTCATTGATGTCGGCGACTGCAAGCTCGCTCTCGCCGGATGCGACGCGCGCAATTGCATCCGCCGATCCCTTCGCGATCGTCGTTGTCACCGCCACGCCTTCGCCGCCGAACAGCCCGTGGCTGGTTGCCAGCACGACCGGCGCCATGCTGGCCTCCAGCGGCCGCTCGAGCGCGAGTTGGATGGCGACCTGCCGTTTCGTCTCCTCCGCCAAGGCTGCACATGCACCAAGCCCGGCCAGTACGACTGCTGCCAGCAGCACCGGACGCCAGAGGAGGGGGGATCGTTGCACGCGCATCTGATGACGCCCGGCGCCCGGGGGACGCGCTTTCGAATTTTGAGATCTGCCCGCCGGCTGTATGTCAGCTTTGTGACGGACGGCGCGGCCCAGGCCGACGCGCCTTATCGTGCTCGATCGAAGCTGAACAGTTCATGAGCGCACCTGCGGCGATTTGCTCCGGAAGCGCCGGTTTCAATGGGGGAACCCACTCTCCATATTGATCGTTGACTACCCGGACCAAGAGCATTGGAGGTTTTGGAGATGATCACGACCCATGGAGGACGTGCCCGTACCGGTCGCGCCGCGGTGCTTGCGACGGTTACGGCCGTGGCGCTCACCGCTGTCCAGCCGACCCTCGCTTTCGCCGGCGCCGCGCCGTCGGCTCGTCCATCGGCTGCGGCGGCCAAGGATACCGGTCCGACCGATATCAGCGCCCGCCGGCGTCACCATCATTATCGCGGCAATGGCGGTGCTGCGGCTGCGGCGGCCTTTGCCGGCATCGTCGGCACCGGGCTTGCCATCGCGGCCGAGCAGAACCGGCGCTCCTATTATGAGGATCATTACGGGTACGGGTATTACGGGCGCCCGGCCTATTACGGCCCGGGCCCCTATTACTACGGCGGTGGCCCGTATTACGGTTATGACCAGGGCTGGTGATCCAGTTCTGCTTCGCCTGATCCGCCGGCCTCGCGCCGGCGGATTTTTTGATTTTCGACACAGGCGTTAACGTGCCTGCCATGGCCTTTAACTATTCTGCCGTCATGGGTGATTCGATCGAGCGGCTCTATCTCGCGGTGCTGGCGGCCAGAGACCTGGATCCTGCCCGCTCGCGCACGGCCAAGCTGTTGCAGCAGGGCACGCCCAAAATGGCCAAGAAGCTCACCGAGGAGGCCGTCGAGGTCGCCATCGATGCGGTCAGGGGCGACGCCCAAGCGGTGGTGCGCGAAAGCGCCGACCTGATCTACAATCTCGCGGTGCTGTGGGCCGAGATCGGCGTGCGGCCGGACGACGTCTGGCGCGAGATGGCGCGGCGCGAGCTTTTGCTGGGCATCGCCGAGAAGCTGCCGAAGTCGCCGGTAAAGGTCCCCAAACCGGCGCAGGCTCGGCTGGCCCGGCGGCCAATTGTCGCGACCGAAGCGCGCGCTTTGCGCAAGCGGCACTAATCCGGCTGCCATCCGGAGCGGGGGCGAAGCTCGCCTTGAACAAATGGGCCGTGGACAAATGGGCCGCGGTTTGCTTCATCGCGGACCATGCTCAGACGGATCTACGATTGGTGTCTCGACGCCGCCCACAAGCCGCATGCCCTCTGGATCATGGCTGCGGTTGCCTTCGCCGAGAGTTCCTTCTTCCCGATCCCCCCGGATGTGATGCTGATCCCGATGTCGCTGGCGAAGCCGCAGCGGGCCTGGCTGTTCGCCGGCGTCTGCACGCTGGCGTCGGTCGCGGGTGGAATGCTCGGCTATGCGATCGGCGCGCTGCTCTACGACTCGCTCGGACATTACCTGATCCAGCTGTACGGGCTCGGCGGCAAAGTCGAGGCTTTCAGAGCCTCCTATGCCGAATGGGGCGCGGTCATCATCCTGCTCAAAGGTCTGACGCCGATCCCCTACAAGCTCGTGACCATCACCTCGGGCTTTGCCGGCTACAATCTGCTGCTGTTTGTCTTGTGCTCGATCGTGGCCCGCGGCGCCCGCTTCTTCATCGCCGCCGTTCTGCTCAACCGCTACGGTGACTGGATCAGGGTTCGGATCGAAAAGCATCTCGGGCTGTGGGTTGCGCTTGGCGCTGCGGTCTTGGTTCTCGGCTTCGTCATCGCATTCAAGATGATCTGATGGGGTCTTTGCTGGAGAGTTCTCTGTGCTTTGCGAGGCCTCTCACGCGGTCTAGATTGCGGCAATGACCCTCCGATCCGGCGCGCCCTTCTCCAGCCTGCAATATTCGGCAGTCACCGCGTCGATCCTGGTTGCACTCTGGCTGATTGGGGCCGGCGCAGCATGGGCGCAGTCTCAGCCATCCCTCGGCCTGCGGGAGCAGCCACCGGCCACGCCAGCACCGCCCAATGCGGGAGAGGCGCCGGCGCATTCCGACGGCTCGGGGATCGTCGACGAGCTCGGCAAGCTGTTCGAGAAGATGTCGATCCTGCCGCTCAAGAGCGCAGGCGAGACGGGCGGCGACAAAAATGCGGCCCCTGCCGAGCCGGCAAAGGATGCGGCGAGCATCCCGGGCAAGGACGGCGACGGCGAAACGGTCAAGGACGCGCTCAAGCAGAGCGGTGAGACCCTGTCGCGGCTCGCCAAGCCGTCGAGCATGGTCTCGGGCCGCTCGGTCTGTCCCCTCGCCGCGAACGGCACGCCGGATTGCAAGCTCGGCGCGAACAAGCTCTGCCAAGGCAAGGGCTACAAGGAAGGCAAGAGCCTCAACACCGATGCGGCCGAGTCCTGCTCGGCCAAGGTCTTGATTCCCGGACGCCAGCGCAAACCGGGTGATTGCCGCACCGATACCTACGTGACTTCGGCGCTCTGCCAATAGCCGCGCACGGCGATGGACACGCAACGCGCGGCAGCATGTCCACGCAAGACCCCGTCAGCAATCTCCTGATCGGTTCCCTTCCGTTTGCGTTGCGGTCATGATGTCTGGCATCGTCGGCGCTGCCCGTTGATCCCCGAAGAAGAGTGAAAAAGAGGAAATCCCGTCCATGTCCATGCCTGCCTTGTTCAAGGGCCGCCTGTCGATACCCGTGATCGGGTCGCCGCTGTTCATCATCTCCGTGCCCGATCTCGTGATCGCCCAGTGCAAGGCCGGCGTGGTGGGCGCGTTTCCGGCGCTCAATGCCCGTCCGCCGGAATTGCTGGACGAATGGCTGGCCCGGATTACCGAGGAGCTGGCGGCCTATGACAGGGCGCATCCGGAACGTCCGTCGGCGCCGTTCGCGGTCAACCAGATCGTGCATCGCTCCAACAACCGGCTCGAGCACGATCTCGCACTGTGCGAGAAATACAAGGTGCCGATGATCATCACCTCGCTCGGCGCCCGCGAAGAGCTCAATCAGGCCGCGCATCGCTGGGGCGGCATCGTCTTCCACGACGTGATCAACCAGACCTTTGCGCACAAGGCGGTCGAGAAGGGCGCCGACGGGCTGATCCTGGTCGCGGCCGGAGCCGGCGGTCACGCCGGCACCATCTCGCCGTTCGCCTTCGTGGCGGAGACCCGGGCCTGGTTCGACGGCCCGATCGCGCTGTCAGGCGCGATTGCCAACGGCCGCGCGATCCGCGCGGCGCGGATCCTGGGCGCCGATTTCGCCTATGTCGGTTCGGCCTTCATCGCCACCGAGGAGGCCAACGCGGTCGAGGCCTACAAGGCTATGATCACCGCTTCGGGCGCCGACGACATCGTGTATTCGAATTTGTTCACCGGCGTGCACGGCAATTATCTGAAGCCGTCGGTCGTCGCGGCCGGTCTCGATCCCGACAACCTGCCGACCTCCGATCCATCCAAGATGAGCTTCGGCACCGATGCGTCCGGCGAGCGCGCCAAGCCGAAGGCCTGGAAGGAGATATGGGGAAGCGGGCAGGGCATCGGCGCGATCAAGAAGGTGGTGCCGGCGGCCGAACTGATCGCCCGCTTTAAGAAGGAATATGACGAGGCGGTCGACCCGCCGCTCTGACGCAAAGATGCGCAAAGCAAAGCGCGGCAGTTTTGGCTGCCGCGCTTGCGAGATCAGGCGTATCGGTCCGGGGATCAAGCCTATTCCAGCTCGATCGCCTGGTACTTGCCGCGCTCGTCGAGCGCCGTACCCCAGATCTTGTGCGAGGCCTGGTGCTCCGCGCGACCGAAACCGAGCTTCGCGCCGAGGCCGAGATCGACGTCGCGCATGTTCTCCAGCGTGTCGATCAGCGCTTCGGTGTCGAGCTGCGGGCCGACGCGCTTCAACGCCTGGATCAGGACGTTGGCCGAGACGTAGCCTTCGAACGAAACGTAGGACGGCGCTTCGCCGGGGAAATACTTCTCCAGCGCGGTCTTGTATTCGAGCACGGCGCTGGAATAGCCGCCGACCGCCGGCACCACCTGGGTGACGATGACGCCGCTGGCATAGCGCGGGCCGAGCAGCATCAATTCATCCGACAGCTCGGTCGAGCCCACGAACGACACGTTGGTGTAGATCATGTTCGGATACAGGTCGCGCGTCCGCTCGATGAACTTGGCTGCCGCGCGATAGGTCGCCACCATGACGATGGCCTTGGGCGGGTTCTTCATTGCCCGCATTTGGTTGACAGCCTCCTCGACGTCGACGGTATTGCGCTTGTAGTTCAACCGCAGGATGGCCGAATCGGGCAGGCCGAGCGCGCGGAACGCCTTGGACACGCCGGCGAAGCCGGCGTCGCCATAGGAGTCCTGCTGTGCGAAGACGGCGATGTCCTTCGGCTGCAGCCGGCGGATCTTCAGCAGATAATGCACGACCGAGTTGGTTTCTTCGGCGTAGCTTGCACGATAGTTGAAGACATAGCGGTCCGGCGGATCGTTGCGCAGGATATTGGCGCCGGTGAATGCGCCGTAGAACAGCGCCCGGTGCTGCAGCGCGTAGGGCATCGCGACGGCGGCGGTCGGCGTACCGACGTTGCCGACGAAGCCGAACACCTTGTCCTTTTCGTAGAGCTGCCGCATCGCTTCGAGCGTGCGCGCGGGCTCGTAACCGTCGTCGGCGGCAAACAGGCGCAGCGACCGGCCGGCGATGCCGCCGGCGTCGTTGGCGCGGTTGAATGCTGCCTCGATGCCGAGCTTCATCTGCCGGCCGAGCTCACGCGAGGCGCCGGAGAACGGGCCGCAGATGCCGAAGCGGATCTCGTTGGCGGTGACGCCCTGGACGTTGCTGGTGAGTGTCGCCGGCAGGGTCGCGGTCGGCGCCGTGGCCGCCGCGGCCGGGGTCGCCCCGATGACGCCGCCGAAGCCGGAGCTGGACTGGCTGGGGGCGGCCTGGCCGAGCGAGCGCTCCAACTCGGCGAGCTGGCGGCCCGCCGTGGTGCAGTCGGTCTGCGATGCGCCCACGCGGTTGCGCCCGTCGGCGACAAAGCCGTTGAAGACGCGGGTGAGCTCGTCGCGGTCGGAAGCGCCCGCGGAGGCTTCGCGGATCACCTCGCGAAACTTGTCGACGATGGCCTGAACCCGGCCCTGGTCGATCGCCTGGCACGCGGAAGCTGCGCCTACGATCGGTCCGACCCGGCTCGCGAGATTGCGCACCACGTCAGCGCTGGTGCCAGCGGCGTTAGCTGCTCCTGCAAGCAGGGTCGCCACCAAGAATACGCTTACACGAAAGATCATTTTGCCACTATCCCACTTTGGACCCCATCCAGGTCTTCGCCTGGTGATTGACGCCTGGGCGTGATGACGGGAGGTTGGAAACATCATCGCGCACATCCTAGCATTTTCGAAGAGCATGACCTTTTCGGTAATACGCCGTGCTTTTTTTGATCATGCTTTAGGATTAGCTAATACGTCACGTCGCCAGAGCGTCCTCCTCTCTGAGCAACACGATTGCAGTTACGTAGTCTGAACTTGCGTAGCTGTGATACGTCACAGCGCGAGAGCGCATGACCTTCGGCCATGTCCCGGTTGAAGTTGTGGGTCGGCGAGGGAAGTCGAGGTTAGCGGATGCTTGTCGGACTTCGCGGAATTTAGCGACGATCATATCGAAAGAGTGCACGACTTCACGGCATCGTGCGGCCCATCCGGGCATCAGCCCACCGCGGCTTGCCGAGCTGCGCAGAATGCCGACGGGAGCGAATGCGGAGCCGGCGGCCGCCGCAAGGAATGTCCCGGTCAACAACGCAGACCCGCTTAGGAACATCGTCATATCCGCATATTCTAGGTCAAGGGCCTCGTGATATCAGCCATACGTCGGCATTGCGAACCAATTGGGTTTCCCCACCCCATTTTAGCGTGCCCGCCGGCGTTTCCGTCGGCCAAGCAGTATCCTATTCGAGCTCAATCGCCTGGTACGTCCCGGTTTCGTCGAGCGCCGTGCCCCAGATCTTGTGCGAGGCCTGATGCTCGGCGCGGCCGTAGCCGAGCTGCGCGCCAAGCCCGAGATCGAGATTGCGGATGTTCTCGAGCGTGTCGACGAGCCGCTCCGTATCGAAGGTCGGGCCGACCCGCTTGAGGGCTTCGATCAGGATGCTGGCGGAAACGTAGCCTTCGAGCGAGGTGTAGTCCGGTGCCTCGCCGGGGAAGTACTTGGCCAGTGCGTTCTTGTAGTCGAGCACCAGGCTCGAATAGCCTGACACGCCGGGCACCACCTGGGTGACGATCACACCGTTTGTATAGCGCGGGCCGAGCAGCGTCAGTTCGCTGGCGAGCGAGGAGGCTCCGACCGCCGACAGGTTGGCGAAGATCAGGCCCGGAAGCTGCTCCTGCGCCTTCTCGATGAACTTGGCCGCGGCGCGTGTCGTCGCGACCATGATGACGGCGCGGATCGGGATCCTCTGCGCCTTCAGCTGGCTGACCGCAGGCTCCACGTCGACCGTGTTGCGCGTATAGTTGACGCGGAGAATGGCGTTGTCGTTGGCGCCCAGCGTCCGGAATGCTTTCGCCACGCCGGCATAGCCGGCGTCGCCATAGGCGTCGTCCTGGGCGAATACGGCGATCTGCCGCGGCTGCAGGTGACGCATCTTCACGAGATAATGCACCAGAGCTTCGGTCTCTTCGGCATAGCTCGGGCGGTAATTGAAGACGTAGCGGTCGGGCGGGTCGTGCCGCACCACATTGGCGCCGGTGTAGGCGCCGAAGAACAGGGTGCGCCGCTCCAGCGCATAGGGGATGGCCATGGCCGCATTGGCCGTTCCGAAATTGCCGATGAAGCCGAAAACCTGTTCCTTCTCGTAGAGCTGCTTCATCGCATCGAGGGTGCGATTGGGGTCGTAGCCGTCGTCGGCGGCGACCAGCTTCAGCATGCGGCCATTGATGCCGCCGCTCTCGTTGGCGCGATCGAATGCAGCTTCGATGCCGAGCTTCATCAGCCGGCCGGTCTCCCTCACCGGACCCGAGAACGGGATGACGATGCCGAACTTGATCTCGCTCTGGGTGACGCCGCGCACGTTCATCGGCGGCGGCAGGGTTTGCGTCGGCGCGATCGCCGCCATCGCAGCCGGCGGTCCAAACCTCACTTCCGGCAAGCCCGATGTGGTCTGCGGCGGACTTGCGATCGACTTTTCCAGATCGGCAAGCTGGCGATCGGCGGCGCGGCAATCGATCCGTCCGCTCGTCACCATGCTGCGGCCTTCGGCGACATAGCGATCCAACAGGCGTGTCACCTCATCGCGATCGGCCTCCAGCGTGGAGGCCTCGCGGATGACACCCTGAAATTTCTCGATGATGAGCTGGATGCGGGGCCGGGCGATGTCGCGGCAGGCCAGCGCGGAGCCGACGATCGGACCGACCTTGCTGCTGAGTTCGCGCACCACCTTGAGATTGTCGCCGGGCGCCGCGTGGACAGTCCCGGCGAATAGCGCGCCGAACAGCAAGGCAGCCAGACGAACGGAGATACGCACGTCTCGCACCGCGGCCACACGGGGCCAGAGGTCAGACATAATAGTCATGGTGATGCCGTTTCAGCTCGCTTGACGCCTAGTGCCCCTGTCGTACTCCGAATTCCGAAGTTCGCATCATGTCGCGCACCCTCGTTTGCGAACTTCGGAATTCGGAGAGCACTGCAAAACCTTTGGTTCTGGTGCGGCGTCGAACTTGAAGTTCCGATCAGGGCTGCGAGACGCCGATCGAAACTTCAATTCGCCGCACCAGAGCGAATCATTGGGCTCTGTCGGATTGGCTCGCTCTCTGATTCCACTGCATGAATTGCTGCAGCAGCGGCTTTTCCGAGCTGGCGCTCTGGCCTTGCGCATCCGACGGCAGCAGCGACTGGAATTGCGACAACGCGGACGTCGTCTTGACGTCTGTCTTGTCCACCTGCGTGTCGTCCAGTTCGGCCTTGATATCCTTCGCTTCCACTGCGGCCGGGGGCGGCGGCAGCGTTGTCTTCATCGCCTGGACCGCCGCCACGAACGACGAGCTGGCGTCCTGCTGTCGGGACGAGGGGACGATATTGACGAAGAAGAGCGCAACCACGGCAGCGACTCCGGCCGCGGCGGCCAGGCGGCCTGCGATCTTGAACGTCACGGAGCGACGGTCGCGTTCGCGTGTGAACTCAGGCGGCTCGCGCATCACCTGCGGGTCGAGCGAGTGGCGCAGCGATTCGAATACTGCACTCTCAAGCCGCGATTCGATGGTGGTTTGCCCGGCGGGCGCTCGCTCGCTGCGTTCGCCCGTCTGGGGCTTCTCTCGGGTTTCTTCGACGAGAGAAAGTCGGGAGGCCTCTGGTCTTTCGCGGACCCAGCGCGGTGCATAATGCAAAGGATCCTGCGGGTTGGTCGTCGGATTCTGCTCACTCAAGGAACTCATACGCTACTCCTCTAACGCTCAACTCCGGTATACGTACGCCACTGCCCTCGCCGCAGGCGACAAAGGTGCTAATGGAAAAAGGGGGCGCGTGAACGGTCGCATGCGACCCCATCGAGCCGGAATATCTGCAGCGACCGAAGCAAAGCGCCGGCGCGCCTCTGTGCGCGCAGCCTCGTCCCCTGCATCGCGCTACGAGCTCTCATTTGCGCTCGCAACGCTTCCATCGATCCCATGCCCCGCCCCCTGACGAGTGTCAATCTTCGAACAGGCCGGTCCTCCGCAGGACCATCGTTATATGAACCTTAAGGTTATCAGCTGGATGTGATTAAAATGAGGCGCGTAATGCCTTGACTTGGGAGTGCCGGCACTCGGCCACGATTCTGCTGCGAAAGGGACGCGGTTCGGTCGCGTTCCACGTACGGCCGTACCGCCGGCAGTTTAATTCAAGTCGATGACGTGTTCTTAACTCTCCATTAACCAACGCCGTCCGACAGTTAACCAATCGCTAAGAAAGGCTGGTCGGATGGTCATGAACGTCAAGATGGAGCAGACACGTCAGTTCATTCGTCTACGCGGCCGTTCCTATGTCGCCTTCGTGTTTTCTCCCGTTGTGCCTATTGCCGGTTGGCTTGCGGAGCTTGATGCAACGCTGGCGGGTTCTCCGGGCTTTTTCGTCGGCAAGCCAGTGGTTCTCGACCTCTCCGCGGTGGATCTGAGCCCGCTTGCGATCACGCATCTCATCAAGAGCATCGAGGCGCGCAACATCCGTGTGTTGGGCCTCGAGGGCGTCGAGCCCGGCCGCCTTGCGATCGGCATGCCGCCGCTGCTCACCGGCGGGCGTCAATGCGCCGTGCTCGAGGTGGAGCCTGACAAGCCGGCGTTGCAGCCTTTGAAATCGATGCTGCTCGAACATCCGGTACGCTCGGGGCAATCGATCGTCTTTCCCGACGGCGACGTCACTGTGCTTGGAGCCGTTTCGTCCGGCGCCGAAATCGTCGCCGGCGGCTCGATCCATGTGTATGGCGCGCTCCGCGGCCGCGCGATGGCCGGCGTCAACGGAAACGCGGCGGCGCGCATCTATTGCCAGAAGATCGAGGCCGAGCTGCTCGCCATCGACGGCTACTACCAGACAGCGGAGCAAATCGACGTCGCATTGCGCGGCAAGCCCGCCCAAGCCCGGCTGGAGGGCAACTCCATGAAAATCACGCCGTTGAACTGAACGACAGGAGACAATCAAAAATGGCAAAGGTGCTCGTTGTGACCTCGGGCAAGGGCGGCGTCGGCAAGACCACGACGACGGCCGCCATCGGGGCGGCGCTGGCGCAGGCCGGCCAGAAGGTCGTGGTGGTGGATTTCGATGTGGGCCTGCGCAATCTCGATCTCGTCATGGGCGCCGAGCGGCGCGTCGTGTTCGATCTGATCAACGTGGTGCAGGGCGTCGCCAAGCTGCCGCAGGCCTTGATCCGCGACAAGCGGCTGGAGAATCTGTGGCTGTTGCCCGCCTCCCAGACCAAGGACAAGGACGCGCTGACCGAAGAGGGCGTGGGCCGCGTCATTGCGGAATTGCGCAAGATGTTCGACTGGGTGTTGTGCGACAGCCCCGCCGGCATCGAGCGCGGCGCCATGCTCGCGATGCGCTTTGCGGATGAAGCGATCATCGTCACCAATCCGGAAGTCTCCTCGGTGCGCGATTCCGATCGCATCATCGGCATGCTCGATTCCAAGACGGTGCGCGCCGAGCACGGCGAGCGGGTGGAGAAGCACATCCTGATCACGCGCTACGATCCGGCACGTGCCGCGCGCGGCGAGATGCTCTCGATCGACGACGTGTTGGAGATCCTGGCCACGCCGCTGCTCGGCATCGTGCCGGAGAGCCAGGACGTGCTGCGCGCCTCCAATGTCGGCTGCCCGGTCACCTTGAACAGTCCGGCCAGCACGCCGGCGCGCGCCTATCTCGACGCCATGCGTCGGCTGCTGGGCGAGCATATCGAGATGATGGTGCCTGCCGAGCGCAAGGGCCTCATGAACCGGCTGTTGGGACGGAGGGCTGCATGAGCATGCTGCGGCTATTCTCCGGGCGCACGGCCTCCGCGCCGATCGCGCGGGAGCGGCTGCAGATCCTGCTCGCGCATGAGCGCAGCCTGCGCAGCCAGCCGGATCTGCTGATGCAACTGCGCGAGGAAATCCTCGCGGTGGTTTCGCGCCATGTGGTACTCGATCCCGACAAGGTCATCGTGCGGATGGATCGGGGAAAGCATGTCTCGACGCTTGAGGTCGATATCGAACTGCCCAATGGCGCCGATCGCGCTCTTGCCACCGCCGGCTGAGGCGCGGCGACGGCGCTTGCCCGCAACGAGACGCGCGAGCAGGGGCGCGCATTGCGGGGCGCGGTATTGAGTTGATGCAGCCGATTTTTCGTGTCGAGGACAATCGCGTCATCGTCAGTCCGGACGCGGCCGGTCCGTGGGATCCGAGCATGCAGCACGGCTCGCCGCCGGCGTCGCTCGTGGTCTGGGCCGCCGAGCGCATGCCGACCAAGGCGCCGATGCGCATCGCCCGTCTCACCATCGATCTGATGCGGCCGGTGCCGCTCTCCGAACTCACGATCGAGACCGAGGTGCTGCGCGAAGGCCGCAAGATCCAGCTCTGTGCGATCAGATTGCGCGCGGCCGGCGTGGTCGTTGCCGCCGCGACCGTGCTGAAGGTGCGGCAGGAATCCGTCCCGCTGCCGGGCGACATCGCCGATCTGCCGGTCGATTATCCGGCGCCCGATGCCTCGCGTCCGGAGCCGGTGGATTTTTCGTCAAGTCCGTTCGTCACGGGCATGTCGCTGCGCGCCGCGCGCGGCCGTTTCGGCGTGAAGGGCAAGGGTGCGATCTGGTATCGCGTCGATTGGCCGCTGGTCGACGGTCACGCGGTCTCACAAGCGATGCGCGCCGCGGTCGCTGCCGACTTCTGCAACGGCACCTCGCCGGCGCTGGATTTCAATCTCTATACGTTCCTCAATGCCGATCTCACGCTCAGCATGGCGCGCGAGCCGGTCGGCGACTGGATCCTGCTCGATGCCGACAGCTGGATCGGTCCGGACGGGACAGGGCTCGCGATGGCGCGGCTCGGCGATGCCAGGGGCTATTTTGGTCGCGTGGTGCAGAGCCTCGTGATCGAGAAGCGGTGAGGGCGGACGCTCTCTCTGCGCAATTCCTCGCCATCTTCCTCCTGTCATCTGCGCCCCCAACGCTCATTGGGCTTGGCCGGAACATCGCCGCCGTGAGGGCGTTGCCCGGCCAACCATAAGGAGCGGGATCATGCGCAACTCGACAGCCTATTTTGCGGGTGCGGGAACCGTCGCCATTGCGATCGCGGTGGGTCTCGGCGGCGGACTCGTGATCGCGGAGAAGATGAATCCGAAGACACCGCCGTTGGAATCCACCAAGCTGGAGCGACGCGCACCGGAGCCTTCGCCCTTGCCCAGCGCATCGCCGAGTTCCTATCTCGCTGCGACGCAGGCCGCGACGACGGCACCCATCGTGGTGACGCCGACCGCGGCGAAGGCCGCCGATCAGCCGCAGCCTGCTGCGGATCAGGGGACGCCGCAGCCTGCGCCGTCGCCGGTGAACTCGGCGTCCAATGCGCCCGCCGCGCAGTCCTCCCCGTCGCCGTCGATCCCGCCAGCTCCGCAGCAGCAGGCGAAAGCGCCGGAGCAAGCGAAGGCCCCCGAAAACGCGATGGCCAAGGCGGACGATGCCGATCTGAAGTCGCGCGACAGCCAACGCAAACACAGCGATCGGCGCCGTGCCGAACGGCACCAGCAATGGTCCGAGCGCCGGCATTGGACTCGGCGCCGCGAACCGGATCTGAGCGACGTCGAACAGGCGGTGCGGGAGGACAGCGCGCCGCGCGCCTATGTGGCGGAGCCGGTCGACATGCCGACGCCGCGCTTCAGCCTGTTTGGCGACGATTGAGCGCCGCGTCTGGGGGCAGGTCGCATCCTGCCCGGAAAACCGCGCATTCCCGCAGGACCCCAGATCCCATCCGGTTGCAACTTTAACGCGGCATTAACCATCCCAGGCCGACAATCCGTGCGTGGCGGTATCCCGTTCACCGCGGGAGACTCGCAAGGCTCGAATCACGAGGGATGCGCGATGGGCTTCGGGACGCTGATGGACAAGACGCCGGCGACGCTGGAGGAAATCAGGGTCCGCGTCGGTCACGCGCTGCAGCGGCACCCGCTATGCCGTACCGTGCGCTTCGATATTGTCAGCGTTCCGCGCACCGCCCGCGGCGGCAACTGGACCATCAGCCTGCGTTCGGTGGAACCCGCGGCCTTGTGGGAAGCCTCCGATATCGTTGCCGATATTCAGGCGGCCTACGACCTGCACGCGGCTGCATAAGGGCGCCCTCAGAGCGCAATTGAGCCGGTCAGTGAGGCCCTCCGGCAACAATGGAAACCGAAAGCCTTAATTTGCTCCCAGTTTTCGGCAAAGTGCGGCGTACCGCCGGGGATACGGAGATGTGCGTGACGAAATCGATCACCCTTGTGGCTTTGGTGTGCGTGCTCGTGGCAGGGGCAGCTGCGACCAGCATCCTGTTCCGCGACAGCGTGCCGTCCGCCGGTATTGAAATGCCGGCCGTAGTGGCAAAGAGCCCTGTCTCCAACCGGCAGGCCAAGGGCGACCGCCTCACTGTCGCTCACTTTTCATCGCTGACCGAGGACATCCAACCGGCCGCTGCGCCGAGCGAGCCGGTGCGCCAGGCCTTTGCCTATGCCGCCGCCGACGCTGAGATGCCGAAGCCGGCTACGCCAGCGCAGATCACCGGCGCCATCGTGGCGTCCGCACAAGTTGCCGAGCCGGCCGCGCCCAGGCAGAAGCCATTGGTGGCGCTGCGGCCCGAGGTGCAGAAGGCCTATGCCCTGCTCAGCGATGGCCAGATCGCCGGCATCAAGGAGCGGCTGAAGCTATCGCCCGATCAGGAATATTACTGGCCTGCGGTGGAGACCGCGCTGCGCGCGGTCGCCCGCAAGATCCACGCCACGCGTCAGGGCAATCCGAAACCCGGCAGCATGCCGATCGACCCCGATTCCGACGAGGTGCAGCAGCTGAAATCGGCGGCGATGCCGCTGCTCTGGCAGCTTCGCGACGACCAGAAGGACGAGGTGCGCAAGCTTGCGCGCATCATCGGTTTGGATAAGGTCGCCGCCGCGATCTAAACGCGGCCGACGACGAGGATTTGGTGTCCGACTACGACTCCTTACGCGATTTTCTGAAACAGCAGACGCTTCCCGAACTTGTGCTCAGCTTCGATCAGATCGAGGAGCTCATCGGCGCGAGCCTGCCGCGTGCGGCGCAGCGCGCCTCGTGGTGGGACAGCCTGCGCAGTCCGCAGGAGAGGATGCCGCAGCGTGAGGCTTGCCTGGACGCCGGCTATGTCGCCACCCGGCTGCCGGACGGCAAGAGCGTCCGCTTCAAGAAGATGAAGCGCGAGAGATAAGGCAGAGCGCCCCGCGGCTGCCGTTTTCGGACCTCTGCTGACCGTTCTGCGTCGCGCCGGGCCGGCATTGACACCGTCACGTCCCTCCTTCTATGTGCCTCCCGACGGTTCCCCTTCGCCGGGGATCAAAAGGGAATGCGGTGCCGGGAGATCTTCCGCGATGGAGATCGCCCGAAGGCCGCAGCTGCCCCCGCAACTGTAAGCGGCGAATCTCGCGTCAGATGCCACTGGGAATCTCGGTCCTGGGAAGGCGGCGCAAGGTGACGACCCGCGAGCCAGGAGACCTGCCGTCAGCCGTGGTCACACGCGAGGATGTCGGTCGGGGAGTACTGACATCGTTTCACCCGAGGCGCGTTGCCGCGTCCTGGCGTGAGACCTCGTTCGCGGTGACGTGCCACTGCCGTCCCGCCGAGGTCTTCGACCCATGTCTCCGCCATTCTTGTCTCAGCGTTGCATCCGTCTTCCTCTCATCGCCGCTGCGCGCTTGCGCGCCGGCCCTGTCGCGTCTCGTGTTGTCGCTGCCATCGTCATGGCCGGTCCGCTCGCCGCCGAAGCGCAGCAGTCGGCCTCACCCGATCTGCTGCCTCCGGTCGAGGTGGCGGCGCCCAAACCCAGACCTAAACCCAAGTCGCAGCCGAAGCGTGCGCGACCTTCAGCTTTCCATGCGCCAGCGGATGCGCGGACGCAGTCGCCTACGCCTGCAGCATCGACGTCCGCGAATGCCGTATCTGTCGCCGTCAGTCCGACCGGCATCGTGAGCCCGGCGGCCCAGGCGGCAAGCTCGATCAGCATCGTCACCGCCAAGGACATCCAGACTCAGCAATACCGGACCGTGCCCGACCTGCTGAGCACCATTCCCGGGTTGAATGTGGTCCAGGCCGGCGGTCCTGGCGGACAGGCCTCGGTGTTCGTGCGCGGCACCAATTCCAACCACACCAAAGTGCTGATCGACGGCATCGAGCTCGGCAATCCCGCCACACCGAACGGCGCCTTCGACTACGCGCATCTGCTCACCGCCGACATCCAGCAGCTCGAAGTGTTGCGCGGTCCGCAAAGCGGTCTCTATGGCTCGGATGCGATCGGGGGCGTGGTCTCGATCGTCACCCGCAAGGGCGAGGGTCCCGCCCGCGCCGTTGCGTCGGTTGAAGCGGGCTCGTTCAATACGTTCAACCAGACCGCGGGCGTCAGCGGATCGCAGGACAATTTCAACTACGCAGTCAACGTCGCGCACCTTCATGCCGGCGATGTGCCGGTGACGCCGTTGCAGCTGCTGCCGCCCGGACAGCAGGCGATCGGCAACAGCTACGACAACATGACGTATTCCTCGAAGCTCGGCCTTGCGCTGAACGACGAGTGGACCGTCAATTCGGTGGTCCGCTACACTGATGCGACTTTGTTGTTCACCGGCGACGGCGGCTTTCCCAGCGTGCCGAATGCCGCGCAGAGCCGGCACAATGTGCACCAGCTCGCAACGCGCCAGGAGGCGGTGTGGTCGCTGCCCGGCGGCCGCATCACCAATTATTTCGGCGTCAACTACACCAGTGATAGGAGCTCCGATCTCGCACCCGGAGATCTCTCCTCCACCGTGGGGCAAGGCGAACGGCTCAGATACGACTGGCACGCGGTCACCCGGATTGCGCCGGGAAACGACGTCATCGTCGGTGCGGAGCAGCAGGCTGAACGCCTGACCACGGCGGCGCTCTCGGCGGAAAACGGCAACAAAGCGGGCTTCATCGAACTGCAGTCGTCATTCGCCGAGCGATTTTTCCTGGTCGCGAATGTGCGCGATGATCTCAACGACGCATTCGGCTCGCATGCGACCTATCGGATCGCGCCGGCCGTGATCGTGCCGTTGACCGAGACCAAGCTGAAGGCAAGTTACGGCACCGGCTTCAAGGCGCCGACGCTCAGCCAGCTCTACCAGGATTTTCCGGCGTTCAATTTCTTCGGCAATCCCAACCTGCGGCCGGAGGAAAGCACTGGCTATGATCTCGGCTTCGAGCAGCCGCTGTTTGCCAGCCGCATCCGGTTCGGCACGACCTATTTCCACAACAGCATCACCAATCTGATCGCGACCAACGACACGTTCACCTCCTACGCCAATGTCGGCCTGGCCAGGACGGAGGGAACCGAGAGCTTTGTCGCGGCCGATGTCACCGGCCGGCTGGCGGTCCGCGCCGACTACACCTTCACCCGCGCGGTCGATGCGATTACCGGCCAGCAATTGCTGCGCAGGCCCAAGCAGAAGTGGAGCGCCACCGCGACCTGGCGGCCGGTCGATCCGCTCACCGTGTCGGCCACCGTGCTGCATGTCTCCGATTGGCGCGACGTGAGCCGTGACGGCTTGGTCTCCGGCCTGACCGCGCCGGGCTATACCATCGTCAATCTGCGCGGCGATTATGCGCTCAGCGACCAGGTGAAGCTGTTCGCGCGCGTCGATAATCTCTTCAACAGGCACTACCAGAACCCGACCGGTTTCCTGGCGCCGGGGCTCGGCGTGTTCGGTGGCATCCGGGTCGCCAGCTATGGCGTGCAATGAGGGTGTCTCCCGAGCGCGGCCGCTCCGAGGCGGATCGTGCGGCCTATCGCCATCCGACAGAAAAGTTTAGACTTAGCAACCGAAGGAGAATTGTCATGGCTCTTGATCGTCAGTTCCGCCCCGCGATGGGCATTTCGCTCGCATCGGTCGCGCCGCGATATCAGCCATTGTTCGCATTTGCTCTGCTGTCCGCCGCGAGTTGCCTCGCCAGTCTCGCGCTCGCCTGTGCGACGCCGTTCGCGGCGTTCGCCGTGGTGGCGGCTGCGATGCTGCCGCAGGGCTCGGCGCTCGCGGTGATCGCCGGCGCATGGCTCGTCAATCAGGGCATCGGCTTCTGCGCGCTGGGCTATCCGATCGACGCCACCACGTTGGCGTGGGGCTTTGCCATCGGCGCCGCCGCGCTGGCCGCAACCCTGCTCGCATCGGCGGCGTTGCGCGTCTTGCCGCGGCTTGTTCCAGCACCGCTCGCGCTCACCGCCACGCTGCTCTGCGCCTATGCCGCTTATGAGTTCGTTCTGCTCGCCGCGACGCCGGTGCTCGGCGGCGCGGCGGCTTTCGAGCCCGCGATCGTGCTGCGCATCGGTCTCACCAGCATGGCATGGTTGATCGGATTGGTCGCGGTTTGCGAGGCCGTTCGCTTGCTGGGCTCGTTCCGCGCCGAGCGCGCCTTGTAATTGTGGTGCGGCCTGCCGGTAGTTCCATTTTCCGGTATCGCCCTGGAATGATCCTGCCGCAGCTGCGAAGCGAATCCCGCGGCAGGTCATCTAACGAAGGTCGAATCAAAGGTTGGCCCGGAATCTGCTTTGACAGTTGCTCCGAACGCTGATCCAATTTCACGCCGCTCCAGGCATCTGCATGGAGGCGTAACGTTTTCTTGGATGAGCATCAGCTGGAGCTGTTGAATGTACGAGCGCGACCTTCGAAACCAGATCACCGATGTCAAAGCCGGGCGCCTGTCCCGCCGAGAATTTGTGCAACGGATGATCGCCGTTGGGCTGAGCGCACCGATGGCCGGTGCGATGCTGGCCCATTCTGGGGTCGCAATCGCCGCGGAAGAGATCGTCTATAAGCCGACCAAGGCCGGCGGCGGCGGTCCGCTGAAGCTGCTGTTCTGGCAGGCACCGACCCTGCTCAATCCGCATTTCGCGATCGGCACCAAGGATCAGGAAGCCTGCCGGCTGTTCTATGAGCCGCTGGCCGGGTGGGACGCCGACGGCAATCTCGTACCTATCCTCGCGGCCGAGATTCCGACCAAGGAGAATGGCGGCCTTGCGGCCGACTACACCTGGGTGATCTGGAAGCTGAAGCAGGGCGTGAAATGGCATGATGGCCAGCCGTTCACCGCCGACGACATCATTTTCAACTGGCAGTATGCTGTTAATCCCGACACGGCTGCGGTCTCAATCGGCAGCTATAAGAGCCTGAAGTCGGTCGAAAAGATCGACGATCACACCGTGAAGCTGACGTTCGTTCAGCCCACCCCGTTCTGGGCCGATCCCTTTGTCTCGGCCTTCGGTCAGATCATCCCCAAGCATGTCTTTGCCGACTACATCGGCGGCAAATCGCGCGAGGCGCCGGCCAATCTGAAGCCGATCGGCACCGGCCCCTATATGTACGTCGATTTTAAGCCCGGCGATTCGATCGCCGGCAAGCGCTTCCCAGACTATCACCAGCCGAACCGGCCTTATTTCGACACGGTCGAGGCCAAGGGCGGCGGCGATGCCGTGTCCGCAGCGCGCGCTGTGCTGCAGACCGGCGAATACGACTATGCTTATCTTCTCCAGGTCGAGGACGAGATCCTGACCAAGCTGGAGGCGGGCGGCCAGGGCAAGGCCCAGCTGACGGTGACGGGCCATATCGAATACATCGCCCTCAACGTCACCGATCCCTGGACCGAAGTCGACGGCGAGCGCGCCAGCATCAAGACCAAGCATCCGTTGTTCTCGGATCCGGCCGTGCGCAAGGCGATGAACCTGCTGATCGACCGCGCCTCGGTGCAGAAATTCATCTATGGTCGCGCCGGCGTCGCCACCGCGAACTTCCTCAACAACCCCGAACGCTTCCGCTCGCCGAACAACAAGTTCGAGTTCAACATCGAGAAGGCGAACCAGATCCTCGAGGAGGCCGGCTGGAAGAAGAATTCGTCCGGCATCCGCGAGAAGGACGGCAAGCAGCTCAAGGTCGTGTTCCAGACCTCGATCAATGCGCCGCGCCAGAAGAATCAGGCCATCATCAAGCAGGCCTGTCAGAAGGCGGGCATCGAGGTCGAGCTCAAATCCGTGGTCGCCTCGGTATTTTTCTCCTCGGACGCTGCCAACCCGGACACCTACACGCATTTCTACTGCGACATGGAGATGTATCAGACCACCATGCCGCAGGCCGACCCGCAATTCTTCATGAACCAGTTTGTCTCGTGGGAGATCGCGAACAAGGAGAACAAATGGCAGGGCCGCAACGTCTCGCGCTGGCAGAACAAGGAATATGACGAGACCTACCGCCAGGCTCAGAGCGAGCTGGACCCGGTCAAGCGCGCGGCGATGTTCATCAAGCTCAACGATCTCGTCGTTCAGGACAACTACATCCTGCCTGAGATCAATCGCCGCAACTGCATCGGCTTGAAGAACGGCATGGTCGCGAATAAGAGCGGCTGGGACAACGATCTCTGGCAGATCGCGAACTGGTATCGCGAGACTTGACGCGCATCACGCCACCCCGATGATCACCGCAACTTTGTAAGGCGGGAGCGATGGGAAATTATCTTCTCAGGCGCCTTATCGTCGCTGTGCCGAGCCTGCTCGGCATCAGCCTCATCCTGTTCGTGCTGCTGGCGCTCGCCCCGGGCGATCCGTTCGGCGAACTCGCGAGCAATCCGAACATCCCTCCCGAGGTACGCGAGGCGCTGCGCCTCAAGTTCGGGATGGATGATCCAATCATGGTGCGCTACCTGCATTGGCTGATCGCCATGCTGCATGGCGATTGGGGCTTCTCCTTTGCCAGCCGCGTCAACGTCGACACGCTGATCATGCAGCGGATTCCGGCTACGCTCTACGTGGTCGGCACCGCGCAGCTTCTGGCGCTGGCGGTGGCGCTGCCGATCGGCGTGCTGGCGGCGATGCGGCCTTATTCGGTGTTCGACCAGATCGCCAATACCTTCGCCTTCATCGGCTTCTCGCTGCCGACCTTCTTCACCGGCCTGCTGCTGATCCTGATCTTCAGCGTCAATCTCGGCTGGCTGCCGTTCGTCTATCGCACCGACATCCACGCCACCGGCTGGCTCTGGTACTGGGAGAACATCAAGCAGGCGATCATGCCGGTGGCGGTGCTCGGCCTGTACCAGGCCGCGTCCTATACCCGTTACATCCGTTCCGCCGTGCTCGACGTCATCAAGCTCGATTACGTCACCACGGCACGCGCCAAGGGTCTCAACGAGAAGAAGGTGATCGTCAAGCACGTGGTGCGCAACGCGTTGATCCCAGTGGTAACGTTGGTCGCGCTGCAGATGCCGACCGTATTCGGCGGTGCCATCGTCACCGAGCAGATCTTCCGCATTCCCGGCATCGGCTCGCTCCTCATCAGCGCGATCCTCGCCAACGACACGCCCGTGATCATGGCGGTGACCTTCGTGTTCGCCTGTCTGGTCGTCCTGTTCAACCTCATCGCCGATATCCTGTATGGCTGGCTTGACCCACGTATCTCCTTCCGTTGAGACGGTCGTCGCGCGGGTGGTGCGCAAACGCCGTTTCTCGCCCGGCCGCGACGCGGTTCGGCGCTTTCTCCGCCATCGCCTCGCGGCGGTCAGCGTCCTTGTGCTGGCGCTGCTGGCGTTGTCGATCCTGATCGGGCCTTGGCTGTGGCGCGTGCCGATCAACGAGATCGATTTCACCGCGCGCCTCGCGGCGCCGTCCTGGGATCATCCGTTCGGGACCGACGATCTCGGCCAGGATCTGCTCTCGCGCATGATCTATGGCGGCCGCATCTCGCTTGCGGTCGGCTTTGCGGCGATGGCGGTCGGCCTGTGTTTCGGCATCATCGTCGGCGCCATTGCCGGCGCCTCGAGGGGCGTCGTCGATGCCGCGCTGATGTGGCTGACCGACCTGTTCCTGTCGTTGCCGCAACTTCCGCTGCTGCTGCTCGTGATCTATCTGTTCCGTGATTTCCTCAAGGGCTGGCTGGGGCCGGAGGGCGGCGTGTTCGTCCTGATCGTGCTCGTCATCGGCGGCTTCCGCTGGATGCCGGTGGCGCGCCTGGTGCGGGCGCAATTCCTCTCTCTGCGTGAGAAGGAGTTCGTCGAGGCGGCCCGTGCGCTCGGCGCCTCCAACCTGCGTCTCACGGTGCGTCACATCCTGCCCAACGCACTCGGCCCCGTGATCGTCGCCGGTACCATCGACGTGGCGGCCGCGATTATTGCCGAGTCGACCCTGTCGTTTCTCGGCCTCGGTTTTCCGCCTGACATCCCGACCTGGGGCCGCCTGCTCTATGATGCCAAGGACTATCTCGACATCGCGCCGCATTGGGCGCTGTTCGCCGGCGGGGCGATCTTCCTCACCGTCATCGCGATCAATTTCATCGGCGACGGCCTGCGCGACGCGCTCGATCCACGGAAGGTGATGTGATGGATGCGTGCGTGACGCCGCTGCTCGAGATCAAGGGGCTCAAGACCTATTTCGACAGCGATGAAGGCAAGGTGCAGGCGGTCGACGGCGTCGACATCTCGATCGGTCGCGGCGAGACCTTGTGCGTGGTCGGCGAGTCCGGCTCCGGCAAGACCGTGACCGCCATGTCGGTGCTGAAGTTGATCGCGATGCCCCCCGGCCGCATCGTCGGCGGCCAGATCCTGTGGCAGGGCCGCGATCTGGTGCCGCTCGGCTCGTCCGAGATGAACAAGATCCGCGCCAGCGAGATCGCGATCGTGTTCCAGGAGCCGATGACCTCGCTCAACCCGGTCTACACGATCGGCGAGCAGATCACCGAAGTGATCCGGCTGCATCAGGGCCTTTCGAAGCGCGCAGCGCTGGAGCGCGCGGTCGAGATGCTGGCTTTGGTGCAGCTCCCTAATCCGCAACGTCGCGTGCATGATTATCCGCATCATTTTTCGGGCGGTCAGCGCCAGCGCGTGATGATCGCAATGGCGCTGTCCTGCAATCCGAAGCTCCTGATCGCCGACGAGCCGACCACCGCGCTGGACGTGACGATCCAGGCCCAGATCCTGGACCTGCTGCTCGACATGAAGGAGCGGTTGGGGATGTCGATCATGCTGATAACGCATGCGATGGGCGTGGTCGCCGAGGTCGCCCAGCGTGTCGTCGTCATGTATGCGGGGCGCGTGGCGGAGGAGGCGCCGGTCGATCGCCTGTTCGCCAATCCGCGCCATCCCTATACCCAGGGCCTGATCCGCTCGATCCCGCGCATCGACCTCGATGCGGTGCGCAAGACGCGGCTCGAGAGTATCGCTGGCACCGTGCCCAAACTGGTTAACCCGCCGGAAGGCTGCCGCTTCGCCTCGCGCTGCCGTTTCGCGCTTCCGGACTGCAAGCGCGCCCAGCCGGAACTGCGTGAGATCGAGCCGGGCCACAAGGTCGCCTGCATCCGCGCCGAGGAGAGCTTGCTGCAATGAGCGCGCTTGCTGAAGCCACACCCGCCGCTGCCGCGCCGCTGCTCAGCGTCCGCGATCTGACCAAGGCGTTTCCGATCCGCGGCGGCCTCTTGAAGCGCCAGATCGGCAGCGTGCGCGCGGTCGACGGCGTCAATTTCGATATCGGCGCGAGCGAGACGTTCGGCCTCGTCGGCGAGTCCGGTTGCGGAAAATCGACCACCGGCCGCTGCGTGCTGCGTCTGATCGAGCCGAGTTCGGGCGAACTCCGCTTCGAGGGCAAGGACGTGATGTCGCTGTCGGGCGACCGCTTGCGCGCGCTCCGGCGCGACATCCAGATCATCTTCCAGGATCCTTATGCCTCGCTCAACCCGCGCATGACGGTCGGCGCCATCATCGGCGAGGCGCTCACGATTCACGGGCTGGCGGCGACGCGGCAGCAATACGAAGCGCGCATCGTCCATCTGCTCGAGACCGTCGGCCTGCAGGCCGACCACATGACACGCTATCCGCATGAATTCTCCGGCGGCCAGCGCCAGCGCATCGGCATCGCGCGGGCGCTCGCGGTCGAGCCGAAGCTGATCATCTGCGACGAGCCGGTGTCCGCACTCGACGTCTCGATCCAGGCGCAGGTGATAAATCTGCTGGAGGACCTGCAGCAGAAATTCGGCATCGCCTATCTGTTCGTCGCGCACGATCTTTCGGTGGTCGAGCATATCAGCCGCCGTGTCGCGGTGATGTATCTCGGCCGCATCGTCGAGACCGCGGCCGCGCGGCAGCTCTATTCGACGCCCAAACATCCCTACACCGAAGCGCTGCTGTCGGCGGTGCCGATCCCGGACCCGTCGGTCAAGCGCAAGCGCATCCGCCTGAAGGGCGAGGTGCCGAGCCCGATCAACCCGCCGCCCGGCTGCCATTTTCACACCCGCTGTCCCCTGGCGAAGGACATCTGCAGCAAGGAAGTACCGGCGCTGAAGGCGAGCGCTCCGGGGCACCTCGTGGCGTGTCACTTCAGATAGGCAAGGGGCGGCCGCAGATCGTCGGGATCACCGCGGCGCCAGCTCGATCACGCCGGGGGCCGCATCGGTCCGAAGCATCGCGATCAGCTCCGCCCGTCGTGCCAGCACGGCGCGCTGGTTGATGTAGCCTTTGTCGGTGATCTCGCCGGCATCGAGCGATGGTGGCTCGGCCATCAGCAACGCGCGCGTTGCAAAGCGCGACGAGCCGACTGCGTCGGCGCGCAGCTTCGCAAGACCTCGCGCGACCGCCTCCCGCACGGCCTGATGCGCCAGGACCTCGGTGACCGGAGCTGTATCAGGCAGTCCGGCCGTGACCCGGCAGGCGGGCAGGCTGGGAACAATGAGGAAATGAACCTCATCGGTGCCGTGACCTGCGATCACAATGTCCTGCGCGAGCGGCGCCAGTGCCGCAATTCCCGCGATGCGCAGCGCCCCGACATTCACCCAGGTGCCGGAGCTGAGCTTGAAATCCTCGGTGATGCGGCCGTCGAAGAACAGCCCGCGCTCCGGACGGTCAGGGTCGGCAAATTTGACGGCGTCGCCGATCTTGTAGAAGCCTTCCTCGTCGAATGCCGCCGCGGTGAGCTCGGGCGCCCGCCAGTAGCCTGGCGTCACGTTGGGTCCGCGCACCCGGATCTCCAGCTTCTCGCCGGCAGGCACCAGCTTCAGCTCGGTGCCAGGTATCGGCACGCCGATATTGCCGGCGCGCTCGGCAAAGAAGTGGCAGTCCGTGGCAAGCGGAGACGTCTCGGTCGCGCCCCAGGCCGAGATCAGCGGTGCCGGCCGGCCGGTCGTTGCCTGACACAGCTCGTTCAGCGCATCCCACAGGTTCTGCGGCAGGGCCGCGGCTGCGTAGAAGATGCATTTCACGCCCGAGAAGAAATTCTGCCGAAGCTGGGCATCGGATTTCAACGCACCTACCAGCATGTCGAAGCCGCGGGGCACGTTGAAATAGACGGTCGGCACCACGCTGCGCAGGTTGGCCAGCGACGTCTCGAACAGGCCCGGTGCCGGCTTGCCTGCATCGATGTAGAGCGAGCCGCCCTGGCTCAGCACGAGATTGAAGTTGTGGTTGGCGCCGAACGTGTGACTCCAGGGCAGCCAGTCGACGATGACCGGGCCGCCCTCGATCTCGCCGAGAAATGTCCAGAGCTGGGCCTTGGCCTGCTGGCTCGTCGTCAGCATGCGCTGGGTGTTGATGACCGCTTTGGGTTGGCCGGTCGATCCCGAGGTGAACAGAAGCTTGGCTACCGTATCCGGCGTCACCGCGGCGAAGGCGCTGTCGACCTCCGTGCCGGCGCGCGTCGCGATCACCGATTGCAGCGGCACTGACGTGGCCGCATCGCCATCCCCGGCGATGATCGCCGCATCGTGATGTCCGTCGATCGCCGCCAGCGCCCGGGTAAACGGTTCTCGCTGCGCGACGAAGATCGCGCCGGGGTCGAGCAGCCGCATCATCGCGCGCAGCTTCTCATGGTCGGTCGACATCAGAGAGTAGGCCGGCGAGATCGCGCTGACGGGTACGCCGACATACTGCGCGGCGAGTGACAGCATCGCATGCGCGATGCTGTTGTCCGAGAGAATCGCGAGCGGGCGGGCGGGCCCGAGACCTTGCGATAGCATCCAGGCTGCGGCAGCGCGAACCTGAGCCAGCGCTTCGCGATAGCTGAGCCTGGTCCATGTTTCGCCGCAGCGCTCGGCGAGGAAAGTCCGCTCCGGAGCCTCCCGTGCCCAGTGTTCGAGCCATTCGCCCGTGCACCGCGCCGACGCCGTCAGCGGCATGGGCGAGCGCAGGAGGATGATGCCGTCGTTGCGCCTGGTTGCTTCGACCGAGGGTTCAGCGAACATGGCGTCCTCGGCGGTCATGACGCGCTCGGCGAAGCGCATGGGGCGCCTTCAAGAATGCGCAACCTGCTTCGTTGCGCCGCGGCATTTCGGTCGCGCCGCATCCGGCCGCTGCCTCACGGGCTGACATGGCTCCTCCCCTCATCTTCTTTATTGGAACAGAGAGTAGCAGAATAGTTGCACTTTGCAATTATTGTCGATGCAACCGATCGGGCCGGCTTGCTCGCGGCAAGGACCCGGTCTACGGGGATCATCGTGCGGGATCGCGAGTCAGCATGTCCAAGAACGGGGACGCCGCCGCATCGGCGCAACAGGAAACAGGCAGGACACAAGCCAAGATTGGCCTCGGGGAGCTCGAGAGCCATCTCGGCTATTTCGTGCGACGGGTCCAGCATTGGATTTTCCGCGACGTCAATGCGACCTTGGCTGACATCGATCTCGACGTCATCCGCTATTCGATCCTGGAGACCATCGCTGCGAATGGTGGCATCACTCAGGTCGCGGCCGCGGGCGCGTTGGGCATCGAGCGAGCCCGCATGGTGGGTCTGCTCGATGATCTGCAGCGGGCGGGGGTCATCGTCCGGCAGCGCTCGGAGCTGGACCGGCGGGCGCATGCACTGCATCTAACGCCGCGCGGCCGCGTGACCTTGAAGAAGGCCAATGCGTTGGTTGCCGCGCACGAGAAGAGGGTGGAGCGGCGGCTTGGCGCCGACAATTACCGGCGCGCGCTGTCCGCGCTGGCGCGGTTCAATCAGGATTAGCCTTGGGACGATCGCTGCGCCGTTTACGCCGCCTCGCGATCGGAGATCACGTTGATCAGCTTTCCAGCCTGCTCGTGGCTAAGCGAAAACTGCAGCAATGCGGTGTGATCGTTCACCCGCATCACCGTTCCCGGCAGCTCCGATGTCATGTCGGTCACCGTGAGGGTGACCGGCGTATTGGCCGTCAGCGCGATCGGGATTGCTTCGATCAGCGCACCACCGAGCGCGATGTTGCGAACCCTGACCGGAACGCTCTGGCCGTCGACCTGCAAGATGCCGGGGCGGTTGATGTTGAGCCGCGAGGACAGTCGGCGGTCCACCTCGGACGTCGAGGTCCGGATCACGTGCACCAGATCGGTCCGCAGCTCCTGAACCTTGCGCGCGATCTGGGCGGAGCCGTCGCGGATGTCGGTCGAGTGCCGTCCGGCCTGGCTCGCCTCCCGGGAGACGGAGGCGATCTGCGTCGCCACCTCGTGCGCCGCGCTTGAGGTCTCCGCGACGGTGCGCGAGATCTCGACGGTCACGTTGTTCTGCGCCTCGATCGCATCGGCGATTTCCGATGAGACGGTCTCGACATTGCGGATCACCTCGCCGATGACGCCGATCGCGCCGACCGAGGCGCGCGTGGAGTCCTGGATCTCCGCGATCTGTTGGGCGATCTCGCTGGTGGCCTTCGCAGTCTGCTCGGCGAGGGATTTGACCTCGGAGGCGACCACGGCAAAGCCGCGGCCGGCATCTCCGGCGCGCGCGGCTTCGATCGTCGCATTCAACGCCAGCAGATTGGTTTGCCCGGCGATCTCGCTGATCAGGCTGGTCACGGCGCCGACCTTGTCGGCGGCTTCCGAGAGCTTGGCGATGGTCGATTGCGCTTCGCTCGAAACCGAAACGGCCTTGCGGGTCAGCTCGCGCGATGAGCTGACTTGGGATGCAATTTGGGCGATCGAGGCCGCGAGCTGCGAGGACGCCTTGGCGACCGTCTGCGTGTTGGCCAGCGCCTGTTCAGCGGCCGCGGCGACGCTGCTGGAATTCTGCTCGACGCTCAGTGCACTCTCGGTCATGGACCTCGCATTGTCGGCCATGTGGCCGGTGCCGTCGGCGACCTCGCCCACGGCGAAGCTTGCCGCGCGCTCGACCGCCTCCGCCATATCCTTGAGCGCCATGCTCTTGATCCGATCGGCGAGTTGGCGTTGCTCATCTTCCAACAGCGCGGTCTGGTGCGCCTTCTCCTCGATTTTCTGCCTGAACTGTTCGATCGAACGGGCCATGTCGCCGAGTTCGTCGCTGCGTTTCAGGCCGGGCAAGGTGATGTCGAAGTTGCCGAAGCCGAGCTGGGTCAGCGCGCCGCGCATCGAGGCCAGCGCAGCGGACATGGAGCGCGCGATGAGCAGCGTGATGGTGCCGAGCAGGAGAATGATCGCCGCCGCTGCAATCACGACGTTGCGCTTGCTGTCCCACATCTGCGCTTCGAGATCGTCGACGTAGACGCCGGTGCCGATGACCCAGCCCCACGGCTCGAAGCCGGCGACATAGGATAGCTTGGGCTGGGGAGCGTCCTTGCCGGGCTTCGGCCACATGTACTCGACGACACCAGCGCCATCGCGCCTGACGACGTCGACCATCTCGGTGAACAGGTGTTTGCCGGTCGGGTCCTTGTTGTCGGCGAGCATCTGGCCGTTCAGTTCGGGCTTGATCGGATGCATCACCATCCGCGGGCCCATATCGTTGATCCAGAAATAGTCGCCATTGCCGTAGCGCAGTCCGCCGATCCGCGCCGCAGCCCGCTTTTGCGCAAGCTCCGGCGTGACCTTGTCGCGGGCGACCGTCTCGTACTCTTCGCGGGCGATGCTGAGCGCGGTCTGGGTGAGATGGATGAGCTCATTCCGGCGCTGCTCTTTGAGCGCGGTCGCCAGGTTTGAGCTCTGCGTGACGGCAAGTCCGACCAGCCCGCAGAAGGACAGGCCGATGATCGCGTAGATGCGGAGAGCGAGCGAAAGTCGCGGTCGGGTCATCGAGAATATCCGGGAAAGTGCGAAGCGTTGTTGTTTGCACGAAATACTAGCCGGGCGCTGTTGATGCGGCGTTAAGCCGATCCTTACAGAGCAAGCATCCGTCAACGTCTGAGCGGTATTCCGTTGCTGCTAATAGTAATGCAGCGCCTGTTTGTTCGTTTCCGCGGCAATGAGCTCATTGCGCCGGTCGCGAACGGCTGGTGCGCTGACACCGGGGAATGTCGCGGTGCTTGGACACGTCAGCCATGCCCAAATTGCCCGTCGTGCCACTCTGTCGCAGGCTGCGCGGCTTGCCGTGTCGGGCAAATCAGAAGCACATTTGTCCGCGTCTCGGCCCGCAAGAGGGACGCTTCGCGATCGTCACGAGTGTCGGGCCGGGATGCGATGGACGCGATGATATCGCAGTGTGCGTGAGCATACCGACGAACGATATCGCCGCGTACGGTCAAGCCGCATGGTCCTGGCATCCCGACGCTGATGCCCCGCGCAACGCGCGTTCCGCGCGTTGTCGCGATCGCGACGAGGCTTTGCCTCGCGCGGCGGTGACCAACAAGCCCGGCGCACCGGGGAGAATGCGGAGCAGCCGTTAAGACCGTCGCGCAGGGAAGGCCGGATCATCCGGCTGAGCCTGTGGTTCCTGCCCCGTGCATTTCTATCGCACGGGGGCCGCGGGTATCAGTCGATGCCCGGCCTTCCCTGCGCCTCTCTTCTCGAAGAGGGACGATGAATTGCAAAGCTCGGGCGCGGAAAGCGTCGCGAGAACGGGAATGCATGTCGTGGGACCGTCATTGCGAGCGAAGCGAAGCAATCCAGAGCTGCGGCCTGATTCTGGATTGCTTCGTCGCTCACGCTCCTCGCAATGACGGAACAGAAACAGTGCCGCATCTGTCCGGCACAGGTCGCCTTAGCTCGCCGCTTCGAGCCGCTCTTCCGTCAGCAGCCGCATCGCGGCGTCGGCGTCCATCGGTTCACCGAAGGCGTAGCCTTGGGCGAATTCACAGCCGAGGTGGTAGAGCTCGACCGCATCCGAATCCGTCTCTGCGCCTTCGGCGACGACATCCATGCCGAGATCATGCGCCAGCGCGATGATCGATTTGAGGATGACGGGACGGGTGCCGCGCGCCGTGGTGCGCACGAAGGACTGGTCGATCTTCAGCGTGTCGAACGGGAAGCGCTGCAGATAGGCCAGCGACGAATGGCCGGTGCCGAAATCGTCGATCGAGAGACCCACGCCGAGCTCGCGTATGCGGGTCAGCATCTGCGCCGCGTGCTCCGGGTTCTCCATCACCAGCGATTCCGTCAATTCCAGCTTCAGCGAGCCGCGTGCGACCGAGGAGCGCGCCAGCACCGAACGGATGTCGTGGATCAGGTCGTGACGCAGCAGCTGCCGCGAGGAGACGTTGACGCTGGCGAAGATCGGCTCGCGCGCGCGCATCGCGCGCTGCCAGATGGTGAGCTGCCGCGCGGTCTGGTCGAGCACAAACGTACCGAGGTCGACGATGAGTCCGATCTCCTCGGCGATGGTGATGAACTCGATCGGCGACATCCGCCCCAGCTTCGGATGGTCCCAGCGCGCCAGTGCTTCGAAGCCGGCGACCGAGCGATCCTCGAGCCGCACGATCGGCTGGTAGAGGATCGTGATCTCCTGGCGCTCGATCGAGCGGCGCAGCTCGCTCTCGAGCGTGAGGCGGTCGTTCTTGCGCGCGCGCATCGCAGGCTTGTAGACGTCGATGCGATCGCCGCCGATCCGCTTGGAGTGATACATCGCCAGCTCGGCGTCCTTGATGATGTCCTCCGAGAGCTGGACTTGCGGGTCGGAGAGCGCGAGCCCGATCGAGGCGGTGAGGAAGATCTCGCGCTCGTTGAAGGCGATCGGCGCGCGGATCGTCTTGCGGATGGTCTCGGCAAAGGCGGTGATGCGCGGGGGATCCTGTTCGGAGAGCAGGATCAGGCCGAACTGATCGCCGGCGAGCCGCGCCAGGGTGTCCTGCGGTTTCAGGATGCGGGAGAGCCGCCGGGCCAGCGTGAGCAGGATGGAATCGCCGACCGCGATGCCGACGGAATCGTTGACCTGCTTGAAGCGGTCGAGGTCGATCACCATCAGCGTCGGCCTGAGATTCGGCATCGACTTGCCGAAATTGGCCACCGCGGCGAGACGGTCGATGAACAGCTTGCGGTTGGGCAGGCCGGTCAGATTGTCATGCACGGAGTCGTGGAGCAGGCGCTCCTCGGCATTCTTGAACTCCGTCACGTCGGTCAGCGTGCCGACCACGCGCGAGACCTCGCCGTCCGAGCCGACCACCGGGCGCGCCTTCAGCGCGAACCACATGAAGTGGCCGTCCGGGGTGCGCAGGCGGAAATCCTGCACCAGGCGGCCGCGACGCTGGTCGAGCACGCTGTCGAGCGCGGCACGGAAGCGGTCCTGGTCCAGCGGGTGCAGCACTTCCAGCCACTTCGCCGCCGGTCCTTCGAGCGTGCCGCGCTTCAGCCCGAGCAGGTGCTCGGTCTCAGGGCTGGTGAACACCTTGTCGGCGGAGACGTCCCAGTCCCAGATCAGATCGCCCGAGCCGGTCAGCGCGAGCGCGCGGCGCTCGACATCGGAAACGATGCCCGTGGTGGCGCCGCCGCCGGCAAAGGCGTGCTGCATGACGGTGAAGCCGATCAGCATCACGATCAGAACGAGACCGCCGAGCAGGGCCGGGCCGACGATGTCGTTGGTGACCGAGCCGGCAACCGTCAGGCCGGCGGCGCCGACCCAGACCGTCAGCAGGAACCAGGTCGGGATCAACAGCACCGCGCGATCGAACCCGTGGCTGGAGAGATAGACGATCAGCGCGAAGCCGGCGACCGCGATCAGGAGCAGCGACATCCGCGCGATGCCGGAGGCGACCGCAGGATCGAAAAGCGCGACGGCGACCAGGGAGCCCAGGAAGAACAGCCAGCCCACGGTGATGTGGGAATATCGGACATGCCAGCGCGACAGGTTCAGATAGGCGAACAGGAAGACCAGCAGGGTGGCGGCCAGGATCGCCTCGCCCGAAGCGCGCCAGACGCGCTCGGCGTTGTTCGACATGTCCAGGACCTTGGCCCAGAAGCCGAAGTCGACGCCGATATAGACCAGCACCGCCCAGGCCAGCGCGGCCGCCGCCGGGAACATGATGCTGCCCTTGACCACGAACAGGATGGTGAGCACGAGGGCAAGGAGGCCGGAGATGCCGATCACGATGCCCTGGTACAGCGTGAACGAGTTGACCTTGTCCTTGTAGGCCTCCGGCTCCCACAGATAGAGCTGCGGCAGCTTGTCGGTGCGCAGTTCGGCTACGAACGTGACCACCGAGCCGGGATCCAGGGTGACACGGAAGACGTCGGCCGTCGGGCTGTCCTGCCGATCCGGCAGGTCGCCGACCGAGGGCGTGATGGTGGCGATGCGGGACAGGCCGAGGTCCGGCCAGAACACGCCGGAGCCGACCACGCGGTAATGCGGCGCCACGATCAGGCGATCGAGCTGGTCGTCGGTATTGTTGGCGAGCGCGAACACCACCCAGTTCTGGCCCCCCTCGCGCGCGCGCACCTCGATGCGGCGGACGATGCCGTCGGTGCCGGGCGCGGTGGAGACCTGGATGCGGTCGCCTTCGCTCTTCTGATGCTCAAGGATGCCGGTGAGGTCGATCGCAGGCGCATCGCTGCGGACGCTGACCGCGTCGACGGCATGCGCAGGGGCTGCGGCAACACAAATCACGAGGCCCAGCGCAAGCGACGCGAGGCACCTGATCAGATGCAATGTCAAATCTCCGCGTTCGACGCCAATCCAAAGCGAAACAGGTCAAACCGAAAGCCGCAGCCAGAAGGGGATGGCAATGTCATAGGATTGCGCGATCATTGCCACGAAAGCGTGGAAAATCAAAGGGTTTCCGAACACACTCTGTTTAGAGTGCGCCTAGATCTCCAACACAATTTTGCCAATATGTTGGCTGGTCTCCATGCGTGCGTGCGCTTTGGCGGCGTCCGCCAGCGGAAAGGTCGAGTCCATCAGCGGCTTGATGCGGCCCTCGCGCAGGAACGGCATCACTTTCTGCTCGATCGCCGCGACCATCGCGGCCTTGTCCGCGTTACTACGGGGGCGCAGGGTCGAGCCGGTGTGGATCAGCCTCTTCACCATCAGCTTGGTGAAATTGACGGTCGCCTTGGGGCCGCCCAGGAAGGCGATCTGGACGATGCGGCCGTCGGGCGCCGCGGCGTCATAATTGCGCTCGACATAGTCGCCCCCGACCATGTCGAGAATCACGTCGGCGCCTTTGCCACCGGTCGCGGCCTTGGTCGCGGCGACGAAGTCGTCGGTCTTGTAGTTGATGGCGTGATCGGCGCCGAGCTTGAGGCAGGCTTCGGCCTTGTCGGAAGCGCCGACGGTGACGATCACCTTGGCGCCGAAGGCCTTGCCGAGCTGGATCGCCATGGTGCCGATTCCCGACGAGCCGCCATGGATGAGCAGCGTCTCCCCGGCCTTCAACGCGCCGCGTTCGAACACGTTGTGCCAGACCGTCATCAGGGTCTCCGGCAGCGCGCCGGCTTGCAGGATCGAGAGCGATGGCGGCACCGCCATCGCCTGGGCGTCCTGGGCGATGCAATATTCGGCGTAGCCCCCGCCGGCCACCAGCGACATCACGATATCGCCGAGCTTGTGCCGGACCGCACCTTCGCCGCGCGCCACCACTTCGCCGGCGACCTCGAGGCCGGGCAGGTCGCTGGCACCGGGCGGCGGTGGGTAGCTGCCGGAGCGCTGCGCGACGTCCGGGCGGTTGACGCCCGCGGCCTTGACCTTGATCAGGATCTCGCCAGGACCCGGCTTCGGCACGGGGCGGGTTTCGGGCTTGAGCACCTCCGGCCCGCCGGGCTTGCTGATGCCGATCACGGTCATTTGCGCGGGCAGCTGTTCCATGAGATGTCCTTCGGGAAAATCGGAGGCTTGCTTGCTAAGCTGCTTAGCCAGCCGGGCTGCGGCTGGCAACCGGGAGGAGGTCGGGAATGGCAGGCGAAGACGATGATCGGCCGCGCAAGGCGGCCTCGCACGAAATCGGTCAGGATCTGTCGATGCTGTCGGTCGAGGAGCTCACCGGGCGCATCGACCTGCTGCGCGGCGAGATCGCGCGGCTGGAGCAGGCGGTTGCAAAGAAGCGCGCCTCGCGTGACGCGGCGGCCAGCATTTTCAAGTCGTGATGTTCGGAGCGGGGCGGCAGCCGGCCGGCTCGGCCAATGGCCGACATGGCTAACGAAGGCTGAATTTTTTCCGCTATTTACGGTTGATTAAGCTTTCGCCTTTATAACCGGAGCCGTCCTCGTTTGGACACCGAGTGGCTCCTGTCCACTCTGTTTGACGCCTCCCTGTTATCAACTTTAAAAGCCGCCGGAAACGGCGGCTCTTTTTTGTTTTTGCACGGTTGTGGCCGTCCTGCGGCGTCCGCACGCTGCACAGCAATAGCTCCCACTTCGCGGAAACCATATTCGGTCTTGCTGCTGGACTCTCGTAACGTCCCGCGCAATGATTTGTTCATCATACCGGCGAGGCAAGCCGGCTTCGTAAACAGTCGCGTAAGAGGCGTTAACCATGTCGGACCGTTTGCAGGGCGATGGTGCTCTTGTTCAGTTCAACGAGCGGCTCACCAATTCCGCTGCATTCGGGGCCTTGTTTCGGGAAGGCATGGATCTGGTCGAGGAGACTGCCGCTTATCTCGATGGCGCCGGCCGTACCGAGGCCAAGGCGCTCGACCGCGCCGTGAGCCTGACCTACGCGACCGAAAGCATGCGGCTCACCACCCGCCTGATGCAGCTCGCCTCCTGGTTGCTGCTGCACCGCGCGGTGAAGGAAGGCGAGATGACCTTGAGCCAGGCCAATCGCGAGAAGACCAAGGTGAAGCTGACGGCCGCCGATCCGGGGCCAGCCGACCTCCTGGAGAAGCTGCCGCAGCAGCTGCAGGACCTGATTACACGCTCGATGAGCCTGCAGGCCCGTGTCCGCCGGCTCGATACCTCGATCCACACCCCGCCGGACCAGACGGCGATCGGTAATCCGCTGGTGCCGCAACTTAACCGGCTCAAGGCCGCCTTCGAGCAGTAAGGCCCGCCCGCGCCGGGGCCGCGCGCCGAACGATCAACGCCAAACAAAAACGCCCCCGAATTCGGGGGCGTTTTGCGATCTGGGCCAAGATTAAGAACGGGTGCCGCATGCAGCACCCGGCAGGGATCAATCCTTCTTGAGGAAACCCTGGAACTTCTTCTGGAAGCGGGAGACGCGGCCGCCGCGATCCATGATCTGCTGGGTGCCACCGGTCCAGGCGGGGTGCGACTTCGGGTCGATATCGAGGTTGAGCTTATCGCCCTCTTTGCCCCAGGTCGAACGGGTCTGGTATTCGGTTCCGTCGGTCATCACGACCGTAATCATATGATATTTCGGATGAATGTCGGCTTTCATGGCATATCCTACGGCACGGTGAGGCGCGACCGCGCCTGTTCCTGTCATCACTGAAGGGGGACAATTGCGGCGCTCTATAGCCGAAGGTGGCGGCCAAAACAAGCTCATGCTCCGAATCTGGCGGCGGTGACAGTCCCGGAGTCAGGTTCGCCACCAATTCTGCCGCACTTGCCCCCTTGGTATATTTCCGGATTTGCCAAGCCGCGGGGCCGAGGCCTATCAGGACTGGCAGAGTTTTGAAGCATTTCAGGTGATCCATGAGCGCAGTCGAGCGGCTTGACGACAGGCAGGACGAGACCGGTCCCGATCCGGTGGGAGACGCCGCGGCGGCTGTCGAGGCGCTGACCGAGGAGGCTGCCCCTGGGCGTCGCTCCAAGCTGCGTCCGCTCCTCGCGCTATCGCCCTATATCGCCCGCTATCGCGGCCGCGCCATTCTGGCGCTGATCGCACTGACCGTCGCCGCCTTGACCACGCTGCTGGTGCCGGTGGCCGTGCGTCGGATGATCGATTTCGGCTTCACGCCCCGCGGTATCTCGCTCATCAATGATTATTTCAGCGTCATGATTGCGGTGGTGGCCGTGCTCGCGCTGGCAAGCGCGTCACGGTACTACCTGGTCATGACGATCGGCGAACGTATCGTTGCCGACCTCCGGCGCGACGTGTTCGCGCATCTGATGTCGCTGTCGCCGGCGTTCTTCGATTCCGCGCGCAGTGGCGAGTTGATCTCGCGGCTCACGGCCGACACGACCCAGATCAAGTCGGCGGCCGGCGCCTCGGTCTCGATCGCGCTGCGGAATGTGCTGATGTTCGTCGGCGCCACTGCGATGATGGTGATCACCAGCCCGAAACTATCCGGCTTCGTGCTGCTCGCTATTCCGCTGATCGTGCTGCCGCTCGTCGCATTCGGACGCTGGGTGCGGCGGCTGTCGCGGAATGCGCAGGACACGCTGGCGGAGGCGTCGGCCTACGCGTCCGAACTCGTCGGCGCGATCAGGACGGTGCAGGCCTATACCAGCGAGCGGCTCGCGGGCGACCGCTTCGGCCGCGAGGTCGAGCAGGCTTACGAAGCCGCACGGGTCTCGACCAAGGCGCGCGCGGTCCTGACCGCGATCATCATCTTCATCGTGTTCTCGAGCGTCGTGGCGATCCTCTGGATCGGTTCGCATGACGTGCTCGCAGGCCATATCAGCGCCGGCCGTCTCGGCCAGTTCGTGCTCTATGCGGCGTTCGCCGCGGCAGGTCTTGGGCAACTCAGCGAGGTCTGGGGCGAAGTTTCGGCAGCCTCGGGCGCTGCCGAGCGGCTATTCGAACTGTTGCATGTGCGGCCGGAGATCGCGGCACCCGCTGCGCCTCGCGCGCTGCCGGAGCCGCCGCGCGGCGATCTCAGCTTCAATCATGTCAGCTTTGCCTATCCAGCGCGGCCCGATGTTCGTGCCATCAATGACGTGTCGTTTGAAATCAAGGCCGGCGAGAAGGTCGCCATCGTCGGCCCGTCGGGTGCCGGCAAGAGCACGCTGTTTCATTTGCTGCTGCGCTTCTACGATCCGGTGTCCGGTCGGATTGCGCTCGACAGCGTGCCGGTCCGCGATGCCGATCCGCGCAAGGTGCGCGAGCGCATTGCGCTGGTGCCGCAGGAGCCGGCCGTGTTTGCCGCGAGCGCACGCGAGAACATCCGCTTTGGCCGGCCCGAGGCCAGCGATGCCGAGGTCGAGCGCGCGGCTGAGCTGGCTCATGCGAGCGAATTCATCCGCCGCCTGCCGGAAGGCTTCGAGACGCCGCTCGGCGAGCGCGGGGTAACCTTGTCAGGCGGGCAGCGTCAGCGCATCGCGATCGCACGCGCGATCCTGCGCAACGCGCCGCTGCTGCTGCTCGACGAGGCGACGTCCGCGCTGGATGCCGAAAGCGAGACGCTGGTGCAGACCGCGCTGGAGGAACTGATGCGCGGCCGCACCACGCTGGTGATCGCCCATCGCCTTGCGACGGTGCTGTCATGCGACCGCATCCTGGTGATGGAGCAGGGGCGCATCGTCGAGCAGGGCACCCATGCCTCGCTGGTTGCTGCCAACGGACTCTATGCGCGGCTTGCGCGCCTGCAGTTTGAAGGCGTGTGATCGCGCCATCAATTTCGGCTCTGTTCCCTGCAACCTTTTTCGGTGCTTGGTCGTTCCGGGCGCTGTTCCGCGGCGTATAGCGCGACCGCTACGGCTTCCACGCCATGCGCAGCACTGGCCGGCCGGAGGTCGGATTGACGTCCTCGCCGTCGTCGACGAAGCCGTTGCGCCGATAGAAGCGGATTGCGCGCGCATTGTCCTTGTTGACCAGCAAGGTGACGCCTGACGGCGCGTGCTCCTTTGCGGCATCGACCAGCACCGTCGCGAGCGGCGAGCCCCAGTGCTCCGGTGCGACCACGAGCTGATCGAGATAACCCGATGCGTCGATGGTCACGAAGCCGATCAGCTGCTGGTCCTGCTCGGCGACGATGATGGCCGCGTTCGGCACGAGCTCATCGCGCCAGCGGGCCCGCCACCAGTCCACGCGCGCAGCGAAATCGATCGCTGGATAGGCCTGTTGCCACGTCCGCTGCCACAGGGTGATCGCGGCGTCTTCGTCGGCTGCGCAATAGCGGCGCAAGGTGAATGTGCTCGTCACCGTTCCGTCAGCTTCAGCTCGATGCGACGATTGCGGCGGAAGGCATCTTCGTTGTTGCCGGGATCGAGCGGCTGGAATTCGGCAAAGCCGGCGGCGACCAGACGCTGCGGAGGAACACCGAGCGAGATCAGATATTGCACCACGGAGATCGCGCGCGCCGAGGACAACTCCCAGTTCGACTTGAAGATCGGGCTGTTGATCGGGCGCATGTCGGTATGGCCATCGACACGCAGCACCCAGGCGATCTCGCTTGGGATTTGCTTGTCCAGATCGATCAGCGCCGATCCCACGGAGTTCAGCTCCTGCTGGCCTTCGGGCAGCAGCGTCGCCTGGCCGGTATCGAAGAATACCTCGGACTGGAAGACGAAGCGGTCGCCGACGATGCGGATGTCAGGACGGTTGCCGAGAATGGCGCGCAGTCGGCCGAAGAATTCGGAGCGATAGCGTGACAGCTCCTGCACGCGTTGCGCCAGCGCGACGTTGAGGCGCTGGCCGAGATCAGCGATGCGACTCTGCGATTCCTTGTCGCGCTTCTCCGAAGCATCGAGCGCCTCTTCCAGCGCGGCGAGCTGGCGGCGCAGCGCGCTGATCTGCTGGTTCAAGACCTCGATCTGCGCGAGTGCACGCGCGGAGGTCTGCTTCTCCGAATCCAGCGCCTTGTTCAGCTCGTTGGCGCGGCCGTTGGCATCGTTGCCGGCGTTGGCGAGCCCGTCGTACAGGCTCTTGACCCGATCGCGCTCGGCTTCCGCCGAGGCGAGGCCAGCGCGCAGCTGCGACACCTGGTCGTCGAGGCTCATCTTGCCGAGCTTCTCCAGGGACAGCATCTCGTTGAGCTGGGCGATCTTGGCGTTGAGCTGCTCGAGCGCCTTGTCCTTGCCGGTCACCTCTTGCGAGAGGAAGAATTGGACGACCAGGAAGACGGTGAGCAGGAACACGATCGAGAGGACCAGCGTCGACAGGGCGTCGACGAAGCCTGGCCAGTAGTTCATGCCGGACTCTCGGCGGGTACGGGCAAGGGCCATTCAATAGTCTCCGCGATTTGGTTTTGCTCCGAGCGTCCCTCCTCGTGGGAGAAGCCGGCGGACGCGCCGGGTCAGGGAGCTAACTCTTCTCAGTTTGCCGCGCGAGGCGCTCGAGCAGCCGCTTGATCTCGCGGTTCTGTTCGCCCTGGCCGTCGGCCCATTCGCGGATCATCTGCTGCTCGGTCCGCATATGCGCGACCAGGCCCTGGATCGCCTCGGCGAGATTGGCCATCGCAGCGGTCGCCCCGCGGTTGGAGCCTTCCTCCATGGCAGAGCGCAGCCGCTCGATCGCGCCCGATAGGTCGCCGCCCTCGACATCGCCCGTCCCATATTCGCGGACCGTGCCGGCCAGCCAGTCTTCGAGGTCGGTATAGAAGCGGTTCTGGGCCTGGCTGGATTGCAGGTCGAGGAAGCCGAGGATCAACGAGCCGGCGAGACCGAAGAGTGACGACGAGAACGAGATGCCCATGCCGCCCAGTGGCGCGGCGAGCCCGCCTTTCAGGGTGTCAAACAACGCGCCGGCGTCGCCGCCGACCTTCAGCCCGTCGATCACCTTGCCGACCGAGCCGACTGTCTCGATCAGGCCCCAGAAGGTGCCGAGCAGGCCGAGGAAGACCAGCAGACCGGTCATGTAGCGGGAGATGTCGCGGGCTTCATCGAGTCGGGTAGCGATGGAATCCAGCAGGTGCCGCATCGTCTGTTGCGAGATCGTCATCCGCCCGGTGCGCTCGCGGCCGAGGATCGCCGCCATCGGCGCCAGCAAGGTCGGATAGCGAGCCACGGCGAGGCCCGGGTCGGCGATGCGGAAATTGTTGACCCAGGACACCTCCGGGTAGAGTCGGATGACCTGGCGGAACGACAGGATGATCCCGATGAACAGCACCGCACCGATCAGCGCATTCAGCCCGGGATTGGCGAAAAACGCCTGAACGATCTGCTTGTAGAGCACGACCCCGACCAGGGCGCAGAGCACCAGGAAGACCAGCATTCGCACCAGAAAAATCCGGGGCGAGGACAGTTTGGTCAGTTCGTCCATCGCGGAACGGGAAGGGGAGCCTTGAGCCATTGTCGATGACTTCCGTTACGGGGAACCGGTCCTGGGGCACACTATGGCATAGCAGCGGCGGGAAAGAAGCTGCGATTGCTGCAATCCCGCACTCTGCATGGAATCGTGTCCCGAAACCGGTCAGCGGTCGGTGCGTATTTCAGTTGATATTTAGCGGGAACGCCCGGCATTTGTCATGACCATCCTTGGATATTTGGCAGCCGTGCTGCTGATTGGCCTCTCGCTCTCCATCCTCATGGCGTTGGCCTGGGCGGTGCAGCAGGGCACCGGCAATTCCGGCTGGGTCGATACCATCTGGACGTTTTCGGTCGGGCTGGTTGGTGCCGCCGGCGCCTTGTGGCCGTTGACCGGGACGGCGCCGAACGCCCGGCAATGGCTTGTCGCCATCCTGGTTACGATCTGGTCGCTGCGGCTAGGCACACATGTCGCCCTGCGCACCGCCAAGAGCGGTGATGACCCCCGCTATGCCGAGTTCGCCAAGCAATGGGGATTGGCCGCTCCCCGTCGGATGTTCCTGTTCCTGCAGCAGCAGGCCTGGGGCTCCATCCCGCTCGCCTTCGCCATTTTCGTTGCAGCTCATGCACCAGCGAGAGATCTGCGCGCACAAGATGGCCTGGGCGCGCTGATCCTGCTGCTCGGCATCGCAGGGGAAGCCCTCGCCGATGGTCAATTGAGGTCCTTCCGCTCCGATCCGGCCAACCGCGGAAAAGTCTGCGATGTCGGACTCTGGCGATGGTCGCGGCATCCCAACTACTTTTTCGAATGGGTGTGCTGGCTGTCGTATCCCGTGATCGCGCTATCGCCGGATCATCCCTGGGGAGCAGCCGGCCTGCTGGCGCCGCTGGTCATGTACTGGATCCTGGTGCATGTGACCGGCATTCCGCCGCTGGAACAGCAGATGCTGCGCTCGCGCGGCGCCTGCTATCAGGCTTATCAGGCGCGCACCAGCGCCTTCTTCCCGCTGCCGCCCCGCAGGGAAACTGCGGCATGAGTGCCTGCGAGATTCTGTCGCTGCCATCGGACCAAGAGTCGCGATCGGCGCTGCGGGAACCCTGAGTTCCGCTCGATCTCGGCCGGCTCACAATCCGGTGAATCGAAAATCGCGTTGTTTCTTCAGGCACATACCTCCGTGTGACATCAAGCCGCCGCAATCCGCATTGCGCTGCACCAGCTCACTTCTATGTTGGCGTCGGCAGCGCCAGAACAGCGCAAGGTCATCCCGTCGCATAGTCAGCCGTTACTCCAACTATCAGGAGCTCATCTTTCATGTCTCGTCTTCGCGCGTCATTGGTTTGCAGCGCATTGCTGCTCGCAGTCGTCGCGCCACTTCTCGCCGCCTGCGACGATGCCACCACGGCCCAAGCGTCATCGACTAATCAGGTTGATATTCCCGAAGTCGGGATCGTTACCGTCGAGCAGCAGGCCCGCGCCATCGTTCGCGAGCTGCCGGGCCGCATCGCGCCGACGCGGGTGTCGGACGTGCGGCCTCGGATCTCTGGCATCGTGGTCGAGCGGCTGTTCCGCCAGGGCAGCGAGGTGAAGGCAGGCGATCCGCTCTACCGGATCGACCCCAAGCCGTTCGAGGTCGAGGTGTTGTCCGCCAAGGCTGCGCTGGCCAAGGCCGAAGCGGTGCACGAGCGTGCCGTCCAGCAGGCGCGGCGGATCGCTCTGCTGTTCAAGGAACGCGCCACGCCTGAAGTCGAAAACGAGAAGGCGATCGCCGGCGAGCGCGAAGCGGCTGCTGACGTCGAAGCCCGCAAGGCGGATCTGGCCCGCGCTCATCTCAATCTCGATTACGCGACGGTGCGTGCGCCGATCGATGGCATCGTGGGCGCGGCCCAGGTCAGCGAGGGCGCGCTCGCGGTGCAGAACGAGACCTCGATGGTGACCATCCAGCAGCTCGACCCGATCTATGCCGACTTCACCCAGTCGGTCACCGAAATGCACCGCCTCCGGCGCGCGTTCGAATCCGGCGATCTCGAGCGCATCGTGCACGATGCGATCAAGGTCCGGCTGCTGCTGGACGACGGCACGCTTTATCCGGTTGCGGGCAAGCTGCTGTTCTCTGAAGCCAAGGTCGATGCCGCAACCGGCCAGGTCACCTTGCGCGGCGAGTTCGCCAATCCGAAGCGGGAGCTCTTGCCCGGCATGTATGTCCGGGTGCGGATCGAGCAGGGTATCGACAGCGACTCCGTCGGGGTGCCGCAGCAGGCGGTTCAGCGCACTGTGGGCGGCGGCAGCGAGATCTTCGTCGTCCGGGACGACAACCGCGTCGTGGCGCAGCCGATCCGCACCGGACCGATCCAGGACGGCCTGGTGCTGGTCACCGAAGGTCTGAAGGCGGGCGACAAGGTCGTGGTCGAAGGCTTCCAGAAGTTCGCCGCGGGCGACAAGGTCGCGCCGCAAGCCTGGACCGAGGTTTCCTCGGCCGAGGCCGTCTCGGTGCAATCGTCGGCGACGAGGTAAGCTCATGCCGAGCTTCTTCATCGACAGGCCGATCTTCGCCTGGGTCGTCGCGCTGTTCATCTGCTTGATCGGCGCGATCTCGATTCCGCTGCTGCCGATCGCGCAATATCCGATCATCGCGCCGCCCTCGATCTCGATCTCGACCAGCTATCCCGGCGCCTCGCCCGAGAACCTCTACAACAGCGTCACGCGGCTGATCGAGGAGGAACTCAACGGCGCCTCCGGCATCCTGAACTTCGAATCCACCAGCGACTCGCTGGGCCAGGTCGAGATCACGGCCAATTTCGTGCCGGGCACCTCGACCAACGACGCCTCCGTGGAGGTGCAGAACCGCCTCAAGCGCGTCGAGGCGCGGCTGCCGCGCGCGGTGATCCAGCAGGGCATCCTGGTGGAGGAAGCGTCCAGCGCGGTGCTGCAGATCATCACGCTGCGCTCGACCGACGGCAGCCTCGACGAGGTCGGGCTCGGCGACTTCATGATCCGCAACGTGCTCGGCGAAATCAGGCGCATTCCGGGCGTCGGTCGCGCCACGCTGTATTCGACCGAGCGCTCGCTGCGGGTCTGGCTCGATCCGGCCAAGCTGATGGGCTATGGCCTCACCGCCGATGACGCGACGAAGGCCATCAGTGCGCAAAACGCGCAGGTGGCCTCGGGCTCGATCGGCGCCGAGCCGGCCACATCGGGCCAACGCACCTCGGCGCTGGTGCTGGTCAAGGGCCAGCTCGACTCGCCCGATGAGTTCGGCTCGATCATCCTGCGCGCCAATGCCGACGGTTCGACGGTGCGGCTGCGCGACGTCGCCCGCATCGAGATCGGCGGCCTGAGCTATCAGTTCAACACCCGCCTCAACGGCAAGCCGACCGCCGGGCTGTCGGTGCTGATGTCGCCGACCGGCAACGCCCTGGCGACCGCGAGCGCTGTCGAGGCCAAGATGAAGGAGCTGTCGCGCTTCTTCCCCGCCAACATCACTTACGAAATTCCCTACAACATCACGCCGGTGGTCGAGGCATCGATCGAGAAGGTGCTGCATACCCTGCTTGAGGCGGTGGGGCTGGTCTTCGTCGTGATGTTCCTGTTCCTGCAGAACCTCCGCTACACCATCATTCCGACCATCGTCGTGCCCGTCGCGCTCTTGGGCGCCTGCTCCACCCTGATGCTGCTCGGCTACTCGATCAACATGCTCACCATGTTCGGCATGGTGCTGGCGGTCGGTATCCTCGTCGATGACGCCATCGTCGTGGTCGAGAATGTCGAGCGCATCATGTCCGAGGAGGGGCTGCCGCCGAAGGAGGCGACGCGCAAGGCGATGTCGCAGATCACGGGCGCCATCATCGGCATCACCCTGGTGCTGATGGCCGTGTTCGTGCCGATGGCGTTCTTCCCGGGCTCGGTCGGCATCATCTACCGGCAGTTCTCCGTGACCATGGTGGCGGCGATCGGCTTCTCGGCGCTGCTCGCGATGTCGCTGACGCCGGCATTGTGCGCGACCTTGCTGAAGCCGGTGCAGGCGGGGCACGGCCACGCCAAGAAAGGCGTGTTCGGCTGGTTCAACCGCTTCATGGATCTGAGCCGCAATCGCTACGGCGGTGTCGTGAGAGGCGCACTGGGGCGCACCGGCCGGCTGATGCTGATCTACGCGATCCTGCTCGGCGGATTGACCTTTGCCTTCGTCAGGATGCCCGGCGGCTTCCTGCCGGTCGACGACCAGGGCTTCATCACCACCGACGTGCAGACGCCGGCCGATTCCTCCTATGCACGGACGCTGGGAGCAATTGAGCGGGTCGAGAAATATCTGTCGGAGCGGGCCGGCATCGACAACGTCACCTTCCTGACCGGCTTCAGCTATGCCGGGCAGGGCATCAACACGGCGCAGGCCTTCATCTCGCTGAAGGACTGGTCGGAGCGCGGTGCGAAGGACAGTGCGGCCGCGATCGTTGCCGACATCAACCGCGACCTCGCCTCGATCCGCGACGCCAAGATCACTGCGCTGCAGCCGCCGCCGATCGACAATCTCGGCAACTCCTCAGGCTTCAGCTTCCGCCTGCAGGACCGCGGCCAGAAGGGCTATGCGGCGCTGACGGCGGCCGCGGACCGTCTGATCGCGGACGCCAATGCCAGTCCCGTGCTGCAGAAGGTGTATATCGAAGGCCTGCCGCAGGGCCCGCAAGTGAACCTGACCATCGATCGCGAGAAGGCCGGCGCGTTCGGCGTCACCTTCGAGGACATCAACAACACGATCTCGACCAATCTCGGCTCGAACTATGTGAACGATTTCCCGAACCGCGGGCGCATGCAGCGCGTGGTGGTGCAGGCGGATCGGCTGAGCCGCATGAATGCGGACGACATCCTGAACTACAGCGTCAAGAATGCGAGGGGCCAGCTGGTGCCGCTCTCCTCCTTCGCTTCGGTCGAATGGGCGAAAGGACCGATGCAGATCGCCGGCTTCAACTATTATCCCGCAGTGCGTATCTCGGGCGAAGCCAAGCCGGGCTACACCTCGGGCGACGCGATCGAAGAGATGGAGCGGTTGGCGTCCAAGCTGCCGCGCGGCTTCGGCTATGAATGGACCGGACAATCGCTGCAGGAAAAGCTGTCGGGTTCGCAGGCGCCGTTCCTGCTGGCGCTGTCGGCCTTCGTGGTGTTCCTGTGTCTGGCCGCGCTCTATGAGAGCTGGACCATTCCGCTCGCGGTGCTGCTCACGGTGCCGCTCGGCATTCTCGGCGCCGTCGTAGCGGCAAGCCTGCGCGGCTTGCCCAACGATGTCTATTTCACGGTCGGCCTGATCACGATCATCGGCCTCGCTGCCAAGGACGCGATCCTGATCATCGAGTTCGCCAAGGACCTGCGCGCCCATGGCAAGCCGCTGGTCGAGGCGACGATCGAGGCGTGCTCCCTGCGCTTCCGTCCGATCGTGATGACGGGCCTTGCCTTCGTCTGCGGCGTGCTGCCGATGTCGATTGCATCAGGCGCCGGCGGTGCCAGCCAGCAGGCGCTCGGCACCAGCGTCATGGGCGGCATGATCGCGGTGGTGATCCTGGCGCTTCTGATGGTGCCGGTGTTCTTCGTCTCGGTGCAGCGCGTGCTCGCGGGCGACCGCGAGAGCGTCGCGCCGCAGGACGAGGTCTATGGTCCGCCGTCGCCGGTGAACTTGTAGGTGGTGTCTCCACAAAGCCGCCATCCGGCTGACCAAGGGTCCGATCATGTGGCTGACGATGGACAACGCCTGACGTCGATCACTCCGTGGTCGGCGCATCGTCCTGCGCTCGAGGCCGCCACTGGCATTCTCGGCGCCGTAAGCGTATAATCCGGCATCACATGACGGTAACGAAATGTCGAACTTCGCAGGCAGATTGAGTCTCGCGCTGGCCTTGGCTGCGCTCTCGCTGGGCTGGCCGACGGCGCATGCCCAGATGGCTCCAATTCAGTATTGGGTTCCTGGCTGGCCCGTCGACCTGGGGAGCGCCGGTGAGAGCCTGGACAGTTACGGTAACTTCCCAAGCTTCGATGCAAGCGGCCGGGACAGCGGCTTCTTTACGCGGCGCTACAGTTACTCGAACAACTGGTCCGCCTTGAACAGCACGGGCCTGAGCATGCAGGGGCTGAACGCGTATGGCTCGCTCGGCTCTCTGACGGCAGAAGGCTCGCAGTTCGGTTACAGGTTCAAGAGCGGTGTCGCGCTGTATGGCGGTTTCGACACTTTGAAAGTCGACCGCGGCAGCAGCGCTTTCGCCGCCTTCGATTCCAATTCCGCGACTCTGCCCGCCTATCGCGCGAATGCGGGCATCGAGTTTCAGCCAGCGCCAAATGTCAGCTTGTCGTTCGGTCTCAGCTATACCGGACAGCAGTCGGATCGTCTCGACAGCGACATCAGATCACCGCTGTTGCCCGGCGAGACGCCGTCCGCCTTCACCAGCGGTCGCCGCTGACGTAACTCCAGAGTGTAGGGTGGGCAAAGCGCTGTCGCAATGCGCCTTTGCCCATCCTACGTCAGCCTTACGCCGCCGCCTTGAGCACCTTCACCAGCTCGCGGTGAATGACCTCGTTGCCGCAGACGACGTGACCGGTGGTGAGAGCATCGTCCTTGCCGTCGATGCCGGAGACGGTGCCCCCGGCTTCGCGCACCATGATCGTGCCTGCCGCGATATCCCAGGGCGAGAGGTCCCGTTCCCAATAGCCGTCGAGCCGGCCGGCCGCCACGAAAGCGAGGTCGAGCGAAGCTGCCCCGAAGCGGCGCAGACCCGCAACCTTGGTCTGCAGCGCGGTCATCTCGCGCATGAACAGCGCGTGATCGCCGCGTCCGATATGGGGCAGGCCGCACGCGATCACGCACTCGTGGAGCTGGCGCCGCGCGGCCACGCGCAGTCGCTGATCGTTGAGGAATGCGCCCTTGCCACGCTCGGCGATATAGAGCTCGTCATTGGCGGGATTGTAGATGACGCCCGCGATCACGGCGTCCTCGCGCTGGAGCGCGATCGAGATCGCGAATTGCGGAATGCCGTGCAGGAAGTTGGTGGTCCCGTCCAAGGGATCGACGATCCAGGTGTGCGACTTGTCGCTGCCCTCGCGCACGCCGCCTTCCTCACCGATGAAGCCGTAGCCCGGCCGCGCCTTGGCGAGATCTTCATAGATCATCTCTTCGGCCCGCTTGTCGGCGCGCGAGACGAAATTCGCAGGTCCCTTCAGCGACACCTGCAGGTGCTCGATCTCGCCGAGATCGCGCTTGAGGCTGCGGCCGGCGCGGCGCGCGGCCTTGACCATGACGTTCATGAGGGCGGAATGGATCATGAGCTCGATACGGCTGGCTGATGCACCTTGCGGCGCGCATCTCTCCCGACAGGGAGATGAGGATGGATGAATGAGAGCTGTGGGTGCCCTGTACAGGGCGCGGCGTCAAGGGCGGATCATTTGGCCCCGATCCAGCGCTTGGCGGCTTCTTCGCCTTTGGCGCGCTCCTCGGGGCTCAATTCGGCGAATTTCTCGTCCAGCTTGGGATCGCCCTTGCCGGCGGTCTTGGCGACCAGATGCCATTTGTACGCCTCGACCCGGTCCATCGGCGTGCCGCCGACACCGTAGAATAGCACCCAGGCCAGCCGATTCTGTGCGATCGGGCTGTTCTGCTTGGCGGCCTTCCGCAGCAGTGCCACGGCGCCTGCTTCGTTCTTGGGGGTCCCGCTGCCGTTGAAGAGGGCGATCGCGTATTCGACCTCGGCATCGACATTGTCGGCGAGCGCTGCGGCCTGCAACAGCCGTGCGGCCTTCTCCGGATCCTTCTGAACCGCTGTTCCCTCCTTGTAGAAGGTTGCCAGCGCATATTGTGCTTCGGGGTTGCCGGCGTCCGCCGCCATCTGCAGCAGCTCGGCCGAACGCTTCAGATCCTGGGGCAGGGTCTGGCCGTCAAGATAGAGCAGAGCGAGATTGTAGGCCGCCTTGGGCTCGCCCAGCTTGGCGGCGGAGGCGAGCAGCTTCACCGCCTCCTGCTTGTCCGTCGGGCCGCCACGGCCGGCCAGCCGCATCATCGCCAGCGCAAACATCGCCTCGCGGTCCCCGGCCTCCGAGGCACGCTTGTACCACGTCGCCGCCTTGTCGAAGTCGCGCCGGACGCCCATGCCATTTTCATAGAGCTGGCCCAGCATCGTCATGGCCTTGGCATCGCCGGTCTGCACACGCGCCGTGGCGAGGTCGAACGCGGTCTTGTACTGGCCGCGCTGATAGGCGCCATAGACCAGGTCGACATTGGGGTCGTTCGCGGTCGGGAGCGCGTTGGCGGAGGGCTGGCTCGCGGGCGGAGCGGCCGGCGTGGGCGGCTTGGCGGAAGCGCCCGGTGCAGGCACAGGCTTTTTCGCCGGCGGCTTCGGCTTTTCGACCGGCTTTTCGACGGCCTTGGGCTTTTCGGCGGGCGGCTGCTGAATGCCGGGCGGGGTCAGCGAGATCTGCGCAAGCGCGCTGGTCGAAGCGAGCAGCAAAACCGTGAGAACGGATGTCAGGCGCAGCATCGGCATCTTAATGGCGTTACCCTTATCCGGCTCGCGCCGCGGGGATCGCCATATAGGCCTGCTTGATGGCGCTGTCGATATCGGAAAGGGCCGCAGCGGGGCCGCGCGCATCGTTCCAGATGAGGTCATCGACCAGGACGAAATCGGCGCCGGCGGCCACGAATTCGATCGCCTCCTCGCGCGTTGCGGCATAGCCGACGCAAGGCGGCTCGAACAGCTCGGCCCACCATGACAGCCGTTCTGCAATAGCGTCGACGGACGGCCGCTTGCCGTCCGCATCCTTTTCGCCGAACAGCACATAATCGGCGCTGCGCTCGCCGGCCGTCATCGAATCGTGCCGGGTGGCGAGCCCGCCGACGCCGGCGATGCGGTCCGGTTTCAGGCTCGGCAGGGCCTCGTCGAGCGCAGCGAGGCCCGTCAGATGCGCGCCGTCGGCGCCGGCGCGCGCCACGATGTCGGCATGCCCTTCGATCAACAGCGCAGCGCCCGCATCCTGAATTGCGGGCGCCAGCGCTTTCACGTTTCTGATCATGCTGCGCGGATCGCTCTCTTTCAGCCGCACCAGCACGGCGGCGACATCGCCGCTGCGGAGAATGCCTGGCAGGCTCGCGGCCAGCGGCGCCGGGTCTGCGACCACGGGCGTTGCAAGATAAAGCCGCGGCGCCGGCCGCTGTGGGGTCGTTTTGCCCGACACGTTATGCCGCCTTCCGTTCCAATTCGGCTGCCCATTGGCCGAGGCTGGCGAGCCTGTTCATATGAGCGCGATGCGCGAATGCGCGCTGGCCGGCCGCCACGTTCTCCGCCTTGCCGGACCATGCCTTTTGCGGCGCCGCCTGCAGGGCCCGGCCGTATGAAAAGGTCAGACGCCACGGCAGATGGCCGATGCGGTTCATTGCATCGAGATGCGCGGTGGCCTCCTCGTCGGACTGACCGCCGGAGAGGAAGGCGATGCCGGGAACGGCCGCGGGGACGCATTCCTTGAGCAAACGAACCGTCTTCTCCGCCACCTCCTGCACCGAGGCTTGTTTCATGGATTTCTTCCCCGGCACGACCATGTTGGGCTTCAGGATCATGCCCTCGAGCGCAACGCGCTGGACGCGGAGTTCGCGGAAGACCTCGTTGAGCACGCGCCGCGTGACCTCGTAGCAGCGGTCGATGTTGTGATCGCCGTCCATCAGCACTTCCGGCTCGACGATGGGCACGATCTGCGCCTCCTGGCACAGCGCGGCATAACGCGCCAGCGCATGCGCATTGACATGGATCGCGGTCATGGAGGGGATGTCGTTGCCGATGTCGATCACGGCGCGCCATTTGGCGAACCGCGCGCCCTGCGCATAGTACTTCGTCAAGCGATCCGCCAGCCTGTCGAGGCCGGCCGTGATCGTCTCGCCGGGGCAGAAGGGAAGGGGATGGGTGCCCTCATCGACCTTGATGCCGGGAATACTGCCGGCCTGCTCGATCAGCTTGATCAGCGGCGTTCCGTCCTTGCCGTGCTGCCAGATGGTCTCGTCATAGAGAATGACGCCGGAGATGTAGCTCATTCCCTCGGCGCTGCGAAACAGCATCTCGCGATAGTCACGCCGGCTCTCCTCGGTCGACTCCACCTTGATCGCATCAAACCGCTTCTTGATCGTGCCGGTGGATTCGTCGGCGGCCAGGATGCCCTTGCCCGGCGTCACCATGGCAACCGCGACGTCGTTGAGATCGGAGAGGTTCATGACGGCATGCTCCAGAGTGCACCTGCCCTGCTCGCCAAAATAGACCGTTCTCGGGCGGATGCCGAGAAAACATTGTTGTGGGCGGGGCAGGGTTCCCGGAGGCGTGAAGGCCGAAGTGGCTATTGGAGAAGCGCGCGCCAGGCGCTGGTCAGGTGGCCTCGCCCCGCAAGCGGGGCGAGGAGACAGCGCGGGACATGCTTAGGCGACCGTCGGGTCGAGCTCGCCCTTGGCGTAGCGCTTGGCCATCTCGGCGGTGGTCAGCACGCGCTTGATCTTGGAGGCTTGGCCCGCGGTGTTGAATTCCTGGAGCCGCTGCTTGCACAGCTTGGTCATCGCCTCCATCGCCGGCTTCAGATACTTGCGCGGGTCGAACTCTTCCGGGTGCTCCTGCAGGATCTTGCGGATCTGGCCGGTCATCGCCATGCGGTTGTCGGTGTCGATGTTGATCTTGCGCACGCCGTTCTTGATGCCGCGCTGGATCTCGGCGACCGGTACGCCCCAGGTCGGCTTCATCTTGCCGCCATAGGTGTTGATGATGTCCTGCAGCTCCTGCGGCACCGACGAGGAGCCGTGCATGACCAGATGCATGTTCGGCAGCTTGCGGTGGATCTCCTCGATCACGCCCATGGCGAGGATGTCGCCGTCGGGCTTGCGGGTGAACTTGTAGGCGCCATGCGAGGTGCCCATCGCGATCGCGAGCGCATCGACCTTGGTCTCGCGCACGAACTTCACGGCCTCGTCCGGATTGGTCAGCAGCTGATCGTGGGACAGCTTGCCCTCGGCGCCGTGGCCGTCTTCCTTGTCGCCCATGCCGGTCTCGAGCGAGCCGAGCACGCCGAGCTCGCCCTCGACCGAGATGCCGCCGAGATGCGCCATCGTGGTCACGGTCTTGGTGACGTTGACGTTGTAGTCCCAGTCGCCCGGGGTCTTGCCGTCGGCCTTCAACGAGCCGTCCATCATGACGGAGGTGAAGCCGGACTGGATCGCCGTCATGCAGGTCGCGGGCTCGTTGCCATGGTCGAGATGCACGCACACCGGGATGTGCGGATAGATCTCGGTCAACGCATCCATCATGTGCTTGAGCATGACGTCATTGGCATAGGCACGGGCGCCGCGCGAGGCCTGGATGATGACCGGCGCATCGACGGCGTTGGCCGCCTCCATGATCGCCAGCGCCTGCTCCATATTGTTGATGTTGAAGGCCGGGACGCCGTAATCGTTCTCCGCCGCGTGGTCGAGCAGTTGACGCAACGTGATGCGAGCCATCGATCCTGTTCTCCGTTGTGGGCCCGGTGCGAGCAAGCCTCGAGCCTCGTATGTCCAAAGTCAGCGATTTTTTAAAACTTCCACGCCCGGCAGCGGTTTCCCTTCCATCCATTCCAGGAAGGCGCCACCGGCCGTCGAAACATAGGTGAAATCATGCGCGACGCCGGCCTGGTTGAGCGCCGCCACGGTGTCGCCGCCGCCGGCGACCGAAATCAGCTTCTTGGCCTTGGTGCGCTCGGCCGCATGCTTGGCCGCGACCATGGTGCCGCGGTCGAACGGCGCAATCTCGAACGCGCCGAGCGGGCCGTTCCAGACCAGCGTCGCTGCATCGTCGATCGCGGCATGGATGCGGGCGGTCGATTGCGGGCCGACGTCGAGGATCATGCTGTCGGGCGGAATGGCATCGAGCCCATAGGCGAATGAGGGCGAATTGGCTTGGAAATGATAGGCCACTGTCGCGTCCACGGGGAGGATGATCGCGCAGTTCGCGGCTTCCGCCTTCTCCAGGATCTTCAGCGCGGTCGGCGCCAGGTCCTTCTCGGCCAGCGACTTGCCGATCTGCACGCCCTGCGCATGCAGGAAGGTGTTGGCCATGCCGCCGCCGATGACGAGCGCGTCGACCTTGGTGACGAGGTTTTCGAGCAGGTCGATCTTGGTCGAGACCTTGGCGCCACCGACGATCGCGATCACCGGCCGGGCAGGCGTGCCCAGCGCCTTCTCGAGCGCATCGAGCTCGGCCTGCATGGTGCGGCCGGCATAGGCCGGCAGCTTGTGGCCGAGACCTTCGGTCGAAGCGTGGGCGCGATGCGCGGCGGAGAAGGCGTCGTTGACCCAGATGTCGCCGAGCTTGGCGAGCTCCGCGACGAAGGCCGGATCGTTCTTCTCTTCCTCTTTGTGGAAGCGGGTGTTCTCCAGGCACAGGATGTCGCCATCCTTCATCGCGGCGGTCGCTTTTGCGGCCGCCTCGCCGATACAGTCGTCGGCGAAGCCGACCGGACGCTTCACGACCTCCGCCAGAGCGGCTGCGACCGGCTTCAGCGACTCCTTCTCGTCGCGGCCCTTGGGGCGGCCGAAATGCGCGAGCAGAATCACCTTGCCACCTTTGTCGGAGAGCTCGGTGATGGTCGGTACGACGCGCTCCAGCCGCGTGGCGTCGCTGACGTGACCGTTGTCCATGGGAACGTTGAGGTCGACGCGCAGCAGCACGCGTTTGCCCTTCACGTCGACGTCGTCGAGGGTGCGGAATAGTTTCATGTCGAACATCTCCGTCCGTCTTGACCCGGCCATCCACGTCTTGCTTGCCTTGTGGCCAAGACGTGGATGCCCGGCACAAGGCCGGGCATGACGGTGAATGTGGTTACAGCAGCTTGCCCATCGCGACGGCGGTGTCGGCCATGCGGTTGGAGAAGCCCCACTCGTTGTCGTACCAGGACATCACGCGCACGAAGTTGCCGTTCTGCACCTTGGTCTGGTCCATGTGGAAGGTCGAGGAGTGCGGATCGTGGTTGAAGTCGATCGAGACGTTTGGCGCAGTGGTGTAGCCGAGAACGCCCTTCAGCTCCTGCTCGCTGGCGCGCTTCATCGCCTCGTTGATCTCCTTCGGATCGGTGTTGCGCTTGGCGACGATCTTCAGGTCGATCACGGAGACGTTCGGCGTCGGCACGCGCACCGAGACGCCGTCGAGCTTGCCTTTCAGCTCAGGGAGCACGAGGCCGATCGCCTTGGCGGCGCCGGTAGAGGTCGGGATCATCGACATCGCTGCGGCGCGGGCGCGGTAGAGGTCCTTGTGCAGCGTGTCGAGGGTCGGCTGGTCGCCGGTATAGGCGTGGATCGTGGTCATGAAGCCGGTCTCGATGCCGACGGTGTCGTTCAGCACCTTGGCGACCGGGGCGAGGCAGTTCGTGGTGCAGGAGCCGTTGGAGACGACCAGATGATCCTTGGTCAGGCTTTCATGATTAACGCCGTAGACGATGGTGGCGTCGGCGCCATCGGCCGGCGCCGAGACCAGCACGCGCTTGGCGCCGGCGGTCAGGTGCGCGGAGGCCTTCTCCTTGGCGGTGAAGATGCCGGTGCATTCCAGCGCGATGTCGACGCCGAGCTCCTTCCAGGGCAGCTTGGTGGGATCGCGCTCGGCGCTGACCTTGATCTTGCCGTTGCCGAGGCTGATCGAGTCGCCCTCGACGGTCACGGTGCCTGGGAAGCGGCCGTGCACGGAGTCGTAACGGAGCAGATGGGCATTGGTCTCGACCGGGCCGAGGTCGTTGATCCCGACCACTTCGATGTCCTTGCGGCCGGATTCTGCGATAGCGCGCAGGATATTACGGCCGATGCGGCCAAACCCGTTGATTGCGACCCGGACTGCCATCTTCGTCTCCTTCAATGACGTTTCTCACCCCTGCGAGAGGACCCATGCAGGCCCCACCAGGGTGTTTCGCGGTGTTAACGCCCGGTTCTGCCGGACGGGAGCGGATAGTATGGCTCTTTCGTAGTCCTTTTTTTGCGATCGCTCAACCGCCCCTTGCGGCCAATCTGGCCTTCCCCGGCTGGCGTGCCAGGGAACGTGGTGAACCGCGCCGAGATCCCGCTCGGCGCGCCCCCCTTTTTTTACGACAACCGCTTCACCGCGGCTTCGACCGCGGCCTCGGCGGTGATGCCGAAATGCTTGTAGAGCTCCTTGTAGGGGCCGCTTTCGCCGAACGAATGCATCCCGATGAATTCGCCGTCCTTGCCGATCACGGCATCCCAGCCCCAGCGCACCGCGGCCTCGATCGCGATCTTCACCGGTGCGTTACCGATGACGGCAGCGCGGGCTTCGGCCGGCTGCTCCAGCAGCAGTTCCAGCGAGGGCACCGAGACCACCCGCGCCGGAATGCCGCGCTCGGCGAGCTGCTTCTGGGCGGCGACCGCGATCTCGACCTCGGAGCCGGACGCGAACAGCGAGACCTTGGCTTCGCCCTGAGCCGCTACCAGCTCATAGCCGCCACGGCCGCACGGGTTGTCCGCCGGCGCATTGGTCCGCAGCTGCGGCAGGTTCTGCCGCGTCAGCGCCAGCACGGTCGGACCGTTGGTGCGGTTGAGCGCGAGCTCCCAGCATTCGGCGGTCTCGATCGCGTCGCAGGGCCGGAACACGCGCATGTTCGGGATCGCCCGCAGCGCCGCCAGATGCTCCACCGGCTGGTGCGTCGGGCCGTCCTCGCCGAGACCGATGGAGTCGTGGGTCATCACATAGACCACGCCCGCGCCCATCAGCGCCGCCAGCCGCATCGCCGGCCGCGCGTAGTCCGAGAACACCAGGAAGGTGGCGCCGTTCGGCGCGAAGCCGCCATGCAGGAAGATACCGTTCATGCACGCGGCCATGCCGTGCTCGCGGATGCCGTAATGGATGAAGCGGCCTTTCGGCGTCTTGGCCGAGAACGAGGTCGCCGACTTCGCCTTGTTGTTGTTGGAGCCGGTGAGGTCGGCACTGCCTGCGAGGAACTCCATCGGCATCGCGGCGGCGATCACCTCGATCGCGGCTTCCGAGGATTTGCGGGTGGCGATGTTGAGCGGATTTTCCAACAGCGCCTTCTTGTGGTCCTTCAGCGCCTTCGCCAGCGAAGCGGGGCGCTCGTGGCGCAGCCGGCGCTCGAACTCGGCGCGCTTGCGCGGGCCCATCTCGGCGAGCCGCCCGTCCCATTCGGCGCGCGCAGCGGCGCCGCGGGACCCGGCCTCGCGCCAAGCCTTCAGCACGTCTTCCGGCACGAAGAACGCCTCCTGCGAGATGCCGAGCTTCTCCTTGGCGCCCTTCAGCTCCTCAGGCCCGAGCGCCTCGCCATGCACCTTGGAGGTGCCGGCCTTGGTCGGCGCGCCGAAGCCGATCGTGGTCTTGCAGGCGATCAGCGACGGCTTGCTCGATTTCTGCGCGCGTTCGATCGCAGTTGCGATCGCAGCGGGATCATGGCCGTCGATCAGTTCGGCAGCCCAGCCGGCCGATTTGAAGCGCTTCACCTGGTCGACGGAATCGGCGATCGAGGTCGGTCCGTCGATCGAGATGCCGTTGTCATCATAGAGCACGATCAGCTTGTTCAGCTTCCAGTGCCCGGCCATCGCGATCGCTTCCTGCGAGATGCCTTCCATCAGATCGCCGTCGGAAGCCAGCACGTAAGTATGGTGATCGACGATCTTCTTGCCGTATTCGGCCTGCAGCATCTTTTCCGCGAGCGCCATGCCGACCGCCGTGGAAATGCCCTGGCCGAGCGGGCCGGTGGTGGTCTCGATGCCCTTGGTGCGGAAATTCTCCGGATGGCCCGGCGTCAGCGAATCGACCTGGCGGAACCGCTTGATCTGATCGAGCGTCATCTCCTCGTTGCCGGTCAGATAGAGCAGCGCGTAGAGCAGCATCGAGCCGTGGCCGGCGGAGAGCACGAAGCGGTCGCGGTCGGGCCAGGCCGGCGCCGCCGCATCGTATTTCAGGAAGCGCGTGAACAGCACTGTGGCGACGTCGGCCGCGCCCATCGGCAGGCCGGGATGGCCCGATTTGGCCTTCTCGACGGCATCCATCGCGAGCGCGCGGATGGCATTGGCCATGCGGGAATGATCGACCTGCGTCATGATGGAGATCCGTCTTGAAATGAGATGCCGTGTACGAGGAGCCCGCCGGTAACGGCGGATGGTGCGAGATTCCGGGCTGGATAGCACCTCGGTTCCGGGAGTGAAAGGCAATCAAACGCGGAAACCCGCGCCCCGTTCCGTGGTGCGGCAGGCGCTATCCGGACAAATACGGGAAATCCGCTTAGCAGTGCATAGTTTTGCCGCAGCGTTGCGCTTTCCTCGCCCGGCACGTAAGTTTCTGCCCGTAAGCGCTTGCCGGACGGCGGCTTTTGACCCGCGGCGGGCGCTTCTCGAAGGGCCCGCGTCCGACCCATGAGTGATCATCTGAGTGATCATGCCGCCACGCTTCCCGGCCAGGCGGAACCTGCCGCTTTCGAGCTGGAAGCGGCGACCCGTCGCCTGATGGCGGCGCTGGACGCGCTGGAGAGTGCGGTGGAACGGCGCCGCGAGGCCGATCGCGATGAAGACGAGCTGGCGACACGGATCCAGGCGCTCGGCGCCGATCGTTCGCGGCTCGCCGATGAGCTCGACGGCTCCCTGATGAAGTCGCGCAAGCTCGAGCGCGCCAATCGCGAGATCGCCGAGCGGCTCGACACTGCGATCGGCACCATTCGCGCGGTGCTCAACGGTGGCGGAAGTCACGACGAGGATGCCGAGGAATGAGCCACATCAACGTCACCATCAACGGCCGCCAATATCGCATGGCGTGCGAGGAAGGCCAGGAACTGCGGCTGCTGAAGCTCGCCGAGAGCCTGGAAGCGCGCATCACCAATCTGCGCGGCAAGTTCGGCGAGATCGGCGACGCCCGGCTGACGGTGATGGCGGCGCTCACCGTGTGTGACGAACTGATCGACTCCAATCAGCGCGTGCGCGCGCTGGAGGAGGAGGTCGAAGGCCTGCGCAGCGTGCGCAACCAGGCTACCGACCGCGCCCGCGCGACCCAGACGGCCGTGGCGAAAGCGCTCAACGCCGCCGCCGAGCGCATCGAGAAAACGACGCAGGTTTTGAACCGCACCATCGGCGGCGGCGTCGCGATCGGGTGAGAGCCCGACGCGTACTAACAGCTGTCTAGCGCGACAGCGGTGTTATTTGCTCCGTCATTGCGAGCGAAGCAATCCAGGGTTACGCGAAGAATCTGGATTGCTTCGCTTCGCTAGCAATGACGCCGCAAAATCGAACTGGCACCAGGGGGCGGCCAGCTCGCCGAGGCTCAGCCCGACGAAGCCGAGCACGAACGCGCCGCCGATGCCGTGACGGCTGAAGCTGGAGTTCGCGCCGATCGCCGTGCCGAGGATCAGCATGCTGCCGGTTCATGCCGCGTCGCGCCGCGGTTCCGTTGTGCCGCAGCGAAGGCGATCGCAACGCGAGGGCGATCAGTCGTGACGGCGGGTCTTGTGTCGCGCCGTCGACTGGGCCATCGCATTGCTCGCGTTGGCGCTGCTGCCGAACGGGTTGGGATCGCAATAGCCCGAGGCGCCCGAGGCCCGGGCCTGACACTGCGCGAGGCTGGTGTAGCCGCAACCGCGCATGCCGCTGGTGCTCATCAGGCAGTAATCGTCGGCACGTGCGGCCGGCGCTGTGGCAGTGACGGATATGGCGGCGCAGGCGGCCGCGGCGGAGAGACGGATCGACCGGGAGATGATGGTCATGTGTGTACCCAGTGTTGGAGGAGGGGCATCGGGCGATGCTCCATGAGTCCAACTTGCCGGCGATCTGTTATTTTGATAATTCCGATGAAATCAAATAGCTTATTTGAAAAGGCCAAATAATGAGCCGCTTGGAGATCGGCGAGCTCGCTGCCTTCGCTGCGGTGGCGGAATCGCTCAGCTTCACCCGCGCTGCGACTCAGCTCGGACTCTCGCCGCCGACCGTGAGCCAGACCATCCGTGCGCTCGAAGACCGGCTCGACGTTCGGTTGTTCAATCGCACGACGCGGAGTGTCGCGCTTACGGAAGCTGCCGAACGCCTGCTGCGCGAGGTGCAGCCGATCCTGCGCGCCGTCGATGACGCGCTCGAGAACGTCAATCTCTTCCGCGACAAGCCGATGGGAACGCTGCGCCTGGCCGTGGTCCGCGCTTTCGCATCTCGCGTGCTCGTTCCTCTCATCGAGCCGTTCCTGCTTGCCTATCCGGACATCCGTCTGGAACTCGCGGTCGATGATACCGAGAGCGACATCGTCAGGAATCGCTTCGATGCGGGTGTCCGGCTCGGCAGCATGGTCGAGCGCGACATGAAGATCGTCAGGGTCACCGACGACTTCCGGCTGTTCGCGGTTGCCGCGCCGGCCTATCTCGCGACCCATCCCGCTCCGCTGCAGCCGCAGAACCTGCATGCTCATAACTGCATCCGCTATCGGCGCCCCGGTGACGGCGCGATACAACCATGGGCCTTCGCGAAAGGCCGTCAGCGCGTTGAGATTTCGGTGGAGGGGTCGCTCACGATCAACGACGTCGAATTGCAGCTGGATGCGGCTCTCGATGGCGTCGGGATCACCTATCTCCCTGAGCCGATCGTGAGCGGGCATCTCGCGACCGGCCGGCTGGTCCGAGTTCTGCACGGTTGGGAAGATCTGGTTCCCGGACTTTTTCTCTATCATCCGAGCCGCCGGCAGACGCCGGCGCCACTCCAGGTGTTTCTCCGCTTCGTCAAGGACTGGCGCAAGAAGCAGCCGGCATAGGGCACTCTCCTGAGTGCTGTGTCCATCTGTCCGCGGATGTCTCGGTGATCGCGGCCGCGCCAGGCGTTGATCACGCGCATCATCGTCTCGATACCTGCCTTGTCGTTCTGCAGAGTTGTAGGGTGCACAAAGGCGCGGAGCGCCGTGCCCACGGCCTATCGAGCTGGAAAAAATTGGTGGGCACGCCTCCGCCTTCGCCCTTCGGGCTACGGCGGACAAGTCGCTTTGTCCACCCTACCCGATTTGTTGCACGCGCGATCGAAACAAGCGGAACTCCATTTGGGCGTGCGAGTCTGCTAGAGCTTGAGCGCGCACCTGAAGCCGGAGCAGAGCATGTCAGCCAATCCGCCCCAATTCCCGTCCCGCCTTCTCGACCGCTACGCCCTCGTCACCGGGGCGCCGCAAGGCATCGGCCGTGCGGTCGCCATTCGCTTCGCGCAGGAGGGGGCGCATGTCGCCCTCAACTACATCGGTCCGCGCGCGGCGGCGGAAGACGCGCTGGCGCGGGTCCAGGCGGCCTCGGCCGCGCGCGGACATGAGAAGCGCGACCATGTCATCGTGCATGCCGATATCGGCGTCGAGGCCGATATCGACGCCATGTTCGAGACGCTGCTGTCGCGCTGGCCGCGGCTCGACTGCCTGGTCAACAATGCCGGCTTCCAGCGGGAGTCGCCGAGCGAGGCGCTGGACGTCGAAACCTATCGCAAGATCCTCGAGGTCAATCTCACCGGCGCCGTGCTCTGTGCGCGACATGCGCTGGCGCATTTCGTTGCGCGCGGCGAAGGAGGCAACATCATCAACACGTCGAGCGTCCATCAGATCATCCCGAAACCAGGCTATCTCGCTTATTCGATCTCAAAGAGCGCGATGGCGGGTCTCACCCGTACGCTGGCGCTCGAGTTCGCCGGCCGCGGCATTCGCGTCAACTCCGTCGGCCCGGGTGCCATCGACACGCCGATCAACGCGGCCTGGACCGACGATCCGGTCAAGCGCGCCGCTGTTGAATCCCACATCCCGATGGGGCGGGTCGGCACGGTGGAGGAGATTGCCGCCGTGTTCGCATTCCTTGCCTCGGACGAGGCGAGCTACATCACCGGCCAGACCCTCTATGCCTGCGGCGGCGTCTCGCTGTTTCCCGAATTCCGCGACAACTGGGCGAGTTAACTCTGCGGGGACAGTGCTACGACGGGCTTGATGAATGGCCTGAGGAGGCGCAATGTCGAGCCGGTTTCGTGATTGTGATCAGGGAACAATTCGTCGCGCTTAACGGGTCCGGCCAGTCGATGAACGTGGTGAGCAGGACATCGAACATCCGAGTCATCCTGTTGCTGGTGGCGATTGTCGTCAGCGGTAGCTTGGCGCCGCTCTATTTCAGCGACCTGTTCACACGCCATGATCAGCCGGCCCCCGTCGCGCCTTCGGCGAGCAACGACAGCGATGCTGCGAAGCCGCCGACTTCGCAGCAGGCCGCCCCCACGACCCTCGCCGGGGTGCAGAAACAGGCCAGCGATCTCGCCGCGACGCTGGGACCATCGCCATCTCCTTCGGCACCGGACGACGGCACCCCGTCGTTCGATGTCGTCAGTGTCGAGCCGACGGGCGAGGCCGTGGTCGCCGGCCGGGCGGCGCCCGGTGCGACGGTCGAGCTGTTGCGCAATGGCGAAGTGCATGATCGGGCGGTTGTGGGCAAGTCCGGACAGTTCGCGATGGTGCCGCGCCCGCTGCCACCCGGAACCTACGACTTGACCCTGCGCGCCAGGCAGCCGGACGGCAAGGAGATCGCGTCCAAGCAGAGCGTGGCAGTGGTGATCGATCCCACCAGCGAGCGCCAGAAATCTGCCGGCGAGCGGCCGATGGTGGCGCTGATGACCCCCGATAAGCCGACGGTCGTGTTATCGCGCCCGACCGGTCCGGCGGAGAGCGTGGCGGTGGAGACGGCCGACGTCGATGCCTCCGGCAAGCTCCAGGTGAGCGGCCGCGCGCATCCCGGCGCCGATGTCAGGCTCTATCTCAACGACAGCTTCATCGCGTCTGCGACGGCCGGCGCAGACGGGCGGGTTGCCATCACGATCAAGGAAGGCGTGGCGCCGGGCCGCTATCGTGTCAGGCTCGACGAGGTGGAGTCCGGATCTGGAAAAGTCCGCAGCCGCGCCGAGGTGCCGGTCACGGTGCCCGAGATGACGGCTGCGCTGTCGCCCCGGGAGCCTGCAGCGGCCGCGCCGGAGAAAGGTGCGGCGCGGCAGACGGCATCGGCCGACGCCTCCGGCACTGTCCCGCCGGATGAAGGCAATCCGTCGTCTGTGGTCGTATCCAAGATCGCCACCGTCACCGTGTCCCGCGGCGATAGTTTGTGGCATATCAGCCGGAAGGCGCTTGGCATCGGCGCGCATTACGCCGTCATCTACAAGGCTAACCGCGAGCAGATCCGAAATCCCGACCTCATCTATCCCGGCCAGGTCTTCGTGCTTCCAAAGCGGCCGTAATTACGCATAGGGGTCGATCAGCTTCTGGTGCTCGGCGCTGTGCCGAACGAGCATGTCGATGAAGGCCCGGACCTTGGCGGACAGGTGATGCCGGTGTGGGTAAACCGCATTCATCGACATCTCCACCGGCCGGTACTCGGGCAAAAGGCGCACCAGCCGTCCGGCTTCGAGATCGTCGCGCACCAGAAAGCCGGCCGCGAGCGCAATTCCGACGCCCTCGAGCGCTGCACGCCGCAAGGCCTCGCCGCTGCTCGATACGAGATTGCCGGACACGCGTACTGATGCCGGGTGCCCGTCCCGATCGACGAAGCGCCATTCGGTGCCGAACGGATAGTTGGCGTGACGGAAGCAGTTGCGTGCGCTCAACTCGTCCAGCGTTTGCAGCGGCCCATGCTTTTCCGTGTAGCCTGGCGAGCAGCACAGCACATGCCGCCAGGTCGCGAGGCTGCGGACGATCAGGCTGGAATCCGGCGGCGTCGTCAGCCGTAGCGCCACGTCGAAACCCTCCTCGATCAGATCGACACTGGTCTCGCCCATCATCAGCTCGACCTTGACGTCTGGATAGCTGGAGAGGAAGTGCGCCACCACCGGTGCGATGAACGGCACGATATGGGTCGCCGAATGGACCCGGAGGGTGCCGCGCGGGGTCGCGTGCAAGGCGCTCGCGATGTCGTCCGCCTGCTCGAGATCGGCGAGAATCTGCGCGGTGCGGTCGTAATAGGCCTTGCCGATCTCGGTGAGGCTCACCTTCCGGGTGGTCCGATTGAGCAGCCGGACGCCCAGGCGGTCCTCGAGCGCCTGCACATGGTTGCTGACCATGGTGGTCGACATGTTGAGGCGGCGCGCCGCGGCTGAAAAGCCGCCGGTTTCGACCACCCCGGCGAAGGCGGTCAGGCTGGCAAAGCGGTCCATGTCCGATCTCCGATTGTCCGCTCTGACCGGATAATCCTTTCAGATTTGGACGGATTATCACGAGCCGCAGGACATCGCATCTACAGCTGCAAAGGACGGCGCCTCTGTCACGCGCAGCGTCCGGAGCAAGCCATGTCAAATGTTGCCTATGTCTCTGAAGCAAAACAGAAAACGAGTCTCCGCCCATCGCGCACGGCGATCAAGCGGGCTGGGCTCGGGCTGCTGCTGGTGCTCGGCGCCGTTGCCGCCTCCCGTTACGGCTACGATTATCTGACCGTCGGGCGCTACCTGGAGTCGACCGACGACGCCTATGTGAAGGCGGATTCCACGATCATCTCGCCCAAAGTGTCCGGCTATATCGCCAAGGTGCTGGTCGGCGACAACGAGAAGGTCAGCGCCGGCCAGGTGCTGGCGCGGATCGACGATCGCGACTTCAAGACGGCGCTCGACCAGGCCCGCGCCGACGTCGCCGCGGCTGACGCCTCGGTCCATAACCTCGATGCGCAGCTGGAACTGCAGCAGCAGATCATCGCGCAGGGCAGCGCCGATGTCGCCGCCGCCGAGGCCAATCTGAAATTCGCGCAGGAGGAGCGCGCCCGCTACGACGATCTGATGAAGACCGGCTCCGGCACGGTGCAGCGGGCGCAGCAAACCGATGCCGCATTGCGCGCCGGCAACGCGCAAGCGCAGCGCGCGAAGTCGGGGCTCGCTGCCGCGCAGCGGCAGGTCGATGTGCTCACCACCGAACGCGCCAAGGCCGTGGCGCAGCTTGCCCGGGCCCGCGCGGTCGAGCAGCAGGCGTCGTTGAACCTCTCCTATACCGAGATCATTGCGCCGGTTGATGGCACGGTCGGCGCACGGTCGCTGCGTGTCGGCCAATATGTGCAGGCGGGCACGCAGCTGATGGCCGTGGTGCCGCTGGATGCGGTCTATGTGGTCGCCAATTTCAAGGAAACCCAGCTCACTTACGTGCGCGCCGGCCAGTCGGTCGAGATCAGCATCGACGGCTTCCGCGACCAGACCCTGCGCGGCCATGTCGACAGCCTGTCGCCGGCCAGCGGGCTCGAATTCGCGCTGCTTCCGCCGGACAATGCGACCGGCAATTTCACCAAGATCGTGCAGCGCGTGCCGGTGAAGATCGTGCTCGACGATCACGGCCTGACCGGCCTGTTGCGTCCGGGCATGTCGGCGGTGCCGACCGTCGATACCAAGGCCACCGTGCTCGCCGCGCGCGACGAAGCCAAGCGGCTGGCCGCCAACGCCATCCGGCCGCACGGCGGCTGATGTTCTTACGTCCCGCGAGCAAGAGCTGCTCGCGGGCAAAAGACTGGATCGCGTCGCTGCGCTCGCGATGACGAGAGTTGTGGGCGCATGACGGCGAACCCCGGCCGTCATTGCGAGCGAAGCGACGCAATCCAGACTTCATCCACGGACGAATCGTCCGAGATTTATCTTCCAGGAGGCGCCGATGAGCGCTCGTCATCCCTCAACTGCGGTGCAGTCCGCGGCTTCGGCCTCGCCAAATTCTCCGAGTTCAGCCGCTTCTGCGACCGTCTCAGCCAAGACCTGGATCGCGGTGATCGGCGCCACACTCGGCGCCTTCATGGCGGTGTTGAACATCCAGATCGTCAATGCCTCGCTCGCCGACATACAAGGCGCGATCGGCGCCGGTATCGACGACGGCGGCTGGATCTCGACCTCCTATCTGGTCGCCGAGATCGTCGTGATCCCCTTGAGCGGCTGGCTCGCCCAGGTGTTCTCGATCCGCCTCTATCTCTTGACCAATGCGATCCTGTTCCTGGTGCTGTCCGCGGCCTGCGCCCTGGCGCAGGACCTGCCGCAGATGATCGTGCTGCGCGCGGTGCAGGGCTTCACCGGCGGCGTTTTGATCCCCATGGCATTCACCTTGATCATCACATTGCTGCCGCGCGCCAAGCAGCCGGTGGGGCTCGCGCTGTTTGCGCTGTCCGCGACGTTCGCGCCGGCGATCGGCCCGACCATCGGCGGCTATCTGACCGAGAATTTCGGTTGGCAGTACATCTTCTATGTCAACCTGGCGCCGGGTGCGATCATGGTCGGCATGCTCTGGTATGCGCTGGAGCCCAAGCCGATGAAGCTTGCGCTGCTCCGCCAGGGCGACTGGCCGGGCATCGTCACCATGGCGATCGGCCTGTCGGCGCTGCAGACCGTGCTGGAGGAGGGCAACAAGGACGACTGGTTCGGCTCGCCCTTCATCGTCAAGCTCTCGGTCATTGCGACGCTCGCGCTGACGGCGTTTTTGCTTATCGAGCTCAGCGTCGAGAAGCCGCTGCTCAACCTGCGCCTGTTGTTCCGGCGCAATTTCGGCTTCGGCATCCTCTCCAACTTCCTGCTCGGCATTGCGCTGTACGGTTCGGTGTTCATCCTGCCGCAATATCTGTCGCGCATTCAGGGCTACAATGCCGAGCAGATCGGCATGGTCTTGGCGTGGACGGGGTTGCCGCAGCTCGTGCTGATCCCGTTGGTGCCGCAGCTGATGCAGCGCTTCGACGCGCGCGTCGTGATCGGAATCGGCTTCGTGCTGTTCGCCGGCTCCAACTTCATGAACATCTTCATGACCAACGATTACGCCGCCGACCAGCTGTTCTGGCCCAATGTCGTGCGCGCCATCGGGCAGGCGCTGGTGATGGCGCCGCTGTCGGCGGTTGCGACCGCCGGCATCGAGCCGGAGAACGCGGGCTCGGCCTCCGGCCTGTTCAACATGATGCGCAATCTCGGCGGTGCCGTCGGCATTGCTGTGCTGCAGACCGTGCTGACCAAGCGCGAACAGTATCATTCCAACGTGCTGATGCAGTCGGTCACCGTGTTCGAGCCGGCGACGCGGACGCGGCTCGATCAGCTCACACAGTATTTCGTCAATCATGGCATCGCCGACCGCACTGATGCCTCGCGCCGCGCCTTCGTCGCGATCGGCCACATCGTGCAGAAGCAGGCATTCATCCAGGCCTTCAGCGACACCTTCTTCCTGCTCGGCGCCGCCCTGATCGTGGCCCTGGTCGCGGCGATGTTCTTGAAGAAGCCCGGGCACGTCTCGGCGGGGGAAGCGCATTAGGAAGTGCTCGTAGCCCGCGTGAGCGAAGCGACACGCGGGACCGCCCGCGCGGCCCCCCGTATGTCGCTTCGCTCACCCGGGCTACATGACGGTGGCGCTTTGCTCCCCTTGCTTGCTGTGGACTCTAAGCGGAACAAGGTCGCGGTCATCGTTGATGTCTTGAGCCCACGAAGCGAGCGATAGGAAGACTGCCTGTTGCACGTACCAATGAGCTCCACATCTCCGCAGGCACCTTTGGATTGAGACAGCCAGAATAATAGAGGTGCTCATCTAGGTGTCCTTCCGACGACCACGTAATTCAATGGACGGGGCGTCGGTCGCGTATTCGAGGCAGAGAGCAGAGCCAGGTCGGACAAGTACATCTTGTCCTTGTTTCGGGCGGTAGCGTGCAAGACGCGAACGGAATGCCTCGAACTCGGATGGACTCACCTGAAAAGAGCGTTCTCCGGATACAGCAACATGGCTCTCGCCTTTGTAACTGCCTTTCCCATCACTCGATACGCTTACGGTGTAGACCGGACATGAACCAAGACAGGCCGTTGCATGATAGGTGATGGTCTCGGGTGGCGACGAGGCCGCCAGGACGGTAGTAAGTAGCAGCGCTTTCATGACCGCAGCCCCCCAAAGTTCCGCGCGGGCTCTTCACTTCCGCCAACGCGCCATTCAACGGTGACAGCTGTTTGTCTGCTCTTGGCTTAAACGCGATAGCCGGGCCATGGACAGCAGCGTAGGTTGGGCAAAGGCGTGTTCGTGACACATCCACGTTCCAGCACTCAAAGGTGCCGTGCCCACGTGTTGCTCATTAATACAGGCTCTGATTGTGGGCACGCGCGACCGAAAGTGGCGCTTTGCCCACCCTACGGTAGCTACAGATAGTCGACGGACTGCCCGGGCGGAACGTATCCATACACCCGGAAACCATCGTCCGTTGCAGATGGATCTTTTTGAGTGCGCTTCGAATCTTTTGGCGGTGAGATTTGTCGGTCGCGAATATATCCACGTATCGAATGTCATCGTATCCGCCCTCCTGAAAGTGATAAAACCAGTCGGCATCCGGCGGTGCGTAATATCCGTTGGTGCTCATGGTTCGATAAGTTGTTGCGGATTCGATCTCGAGCAGGGCAGTCCGAAATTCTCTCCATTTCGTGTTGTTCATCACGGGATGAAGTTCGGACATCCTTGCCTTGAAGGAGGGGCAGTCGCCTCCATGGCATGATGATCGTTCAGGCCGGTGTCTAAGATCGTCACGCCTGAATTCTTGCCAAGGCGTTTGCGCCGAACTCTCGCCAAACCGCGCTCCACGCAATAGCGGATCACCGGAGCCAGCTTCTTGCCGTTGATCATCAGCATCCCGCTCTGCAGAGCGGGACGTTCGGCATTCACGCTGCGCAAGAACTCCATAGCTCGCATGTGCTTTTTTTGCTTATCTTTGCTCACGTGCCGATGTCCTGGCTCTCCATGCGCTGTGTCCACGCAATCCTCATCAATATAGCCTGTAATCGTGGGCACGCGCCACCGAAGGTGGCGCTTTGCCCACCCTACGGCAGCTTTACGCGATAATGTCGGAAGAGAAGCTGCGGCGCTCGCCCTCACGGCTTCAGATAGCTCCAGCCGCTTTCCTGCAGTTCGATCAGCCGGATGGCGCCTGATGGCACCAGGCTCGCCTCGGGCACGATGGCGATGGGGTGCCCCTCGCGCTTCTCCATGCCCATCTTGGTGATGTTGCAGGCGGAGAATCTGATGCGGGACGGGAAGCTGAGCTCGGCAATCTGCTTGATCCGGTCTTTGACCGGCGAGGTATCGTCGCGCAGCATGTTCAGCCCAGGACCGTAGGCGACGAGCTCGATCTCGACCTCTTCACCTTTGTCCTTGTATGTTTCCATGATGTTGGTGGCGTTGTTCAACGCGAGGTTCATCACGGCCGGATCGTTCTGATCGACCTGGATGGCCACCCGATGGGGTTTGGCGTCGGCGGCGAGGGCGGGGCTGAGGGCCGCGACCAGAAGGGCGCAGGCGGCCGTGAGCGTCTGGAGGACGGAGCGCATGCCATATCTCCATGGTGGGGCAGAGCGTGGACGGGTCATTGTTGTACGATGTCGTATCGGTAAATCTCAGCCGACCCGCGTTGTTACGGCTAGGGCCGAAGATCTTCAATGGAGGGATCGCGTCCTTTCGGGCTGCGCACCACGTCGATGTCGGTTTGCTGCGTGCATGTCCGCCATGCGCGAATTGCCCGTCGTGCCAACGTGTCGCACGCTACGCGCCTTGTCGTGTCGGGCAAATCAGGACGATCTTTGGTGCGTCCCGTGCTCATGAGAGGGGCGCTTCGCGATCGTCACGAACGTTGGGCGCGGGATGCGGTGGACGTCCTCATATCCGGCGCTATTGCGCAAGACGACTGATATGGCGGCGGACGCGAAATCGCGTGGTCCTGGCATCCCGGTGCTGGTGCCAAGGTCGTTCGGCTTGTCGAGTCCAGCGGCCGACGGGGGCAAGAACGCCGGTCCCCGAGGAGAGCGCGTATAAGCGTTAAAACCATCGCACAGGGAAGGCCGGTTGTCCGGTCCGGACCTGTGGTTCTGCCGCGTGCATTCTTCTGCACGCGAACCGCGGGTGCGGCCAGCACCCGGCCTTCCCCATAGGCGTTAAGTTTATGCTTGAGTGTTGGAATCCGCCGTGATTCGAACAGGGGATGGCAGACGAATCGCTCCTGAACGAGGACTGGACGAGAGTGGTTGCGCAGCTGGGCGGGGCTGCGCAGCTCGAGAAAACTGCGCGCCAGACGAAGGCCTTCGCGCGTCGGCGGCAGATTCCAGATGCGGTGACGTTACTTCGGCTGATGCTGGCCTATTGTTTGGGTGAAAGAGGGCTGAGATCGACAGCCGCATGGGCGGCTTCTGTTGGCCTTGCCGACCTCACCAGCGTGGCGTTGTTCTATCGGCTGCGTCAATGTGGTGATTGGTTTGCGGTGCTGGTGGAGGGCTTGCTCGCTGCGGCAGCTCCGAAGGCGAGCCAAGGCCGCCTGATCCGCATCATCGATGCGACGACAGTGCCTCAGGCGGGACCGGCTGCGCGCAAGAACAGTGAGCTTTGGCGCGTTCATAGCGCATTTGATCTGCCCTATGAGCGCTTTGGTCACTTCGAGCTGACAGATCAGCAAGAGGGCGAAACGTTTGACCGGATACCAGTGGTCAAGAACGAGATCCGCATTGCTGACCGCGCTTATCTGCAACCTGACCGCATTGCGGCCGTCCGCGAAGCCGGGGCCGACGTTTTGATCCGAGCGGGCTGGAAGAACGCACGTTGGCTTGACGCCAAAGGCCTTCCGTTCGATCTGATGGCCCAATTGCGTGCCGCGAAGGCGCGCGGACTGGTCGATCGGGAGATTTGGATCAAGCGCAAGGGCGGCGCGCCTCTGGCTATGCGTCTGGTCGCAATCAAGAAGCCCACCGGTGCGGCTGCTGCTTCTCGGCGTAAAGCCCGGCAAGACGCAAAAGATGAAAACCGCATCATCTCCAAAGAAACTTTGGAGGCTGCGGATTGGGTCATTCTGATCACGTCGCTCGCGCGGGACGAGTTCTCCACCAAAGATGTGCTTGCGCTCTATCGATTGCGATGGCGGATCGAGCTTGGGTTCAAGCGACTGAAGAGTCTGATTGGCCTCAAGACGCCGCCAGGAACCGATCCGCGCTCTGCCAAGCCCTACCTGCTGGCCCACCTCCTGATCATCCTGTTGCTCGAGCCGCTTGCCAGCGACTTCGAGGACTCTCCCCACTGGACGCAGGCCGCTTAACGACGCCTGGCGCTTGGCGGGTCCTGCAGCAGCTCGTTGCATCCTTGCTGCAAGCAATCATTCCACAACCAACCATCCGTTGCTTGCGCCGCAGAAAACGCGCGTTGGGGCGCCACCTTCGCGAGCCTCCTCGAAAACGCAAGTATCAATCGATGCTCGCGCTACCTTAACGCCTATGCGGCCTTCCCTGTGCCCTCTTCCCAGGAAGAGGGTGACGAATTGCAAAGCTCGGGCGCAAATTGCGTCGCGAGAGTGTCGATGCGTGTGCTCTGATCGCCGTTTGAAATGTGAAGCCGTCCACGAAAATCTTCCAACTTGTGGGCACAGACTGGCCGGCCGCCGCTGGCGAAGCGGCGAGGTCGTTGTTACATTGGGTCGGCGAAGCTGTGGCGCGCGTCAGGAGCCATATATCCCCGGGGCCTTATCGATCCTTTAGGGAACTGTCCCTGGCCGGGTCCGTGGATCCGGACATATGGTGCCCACCTACTTTCGTAGGGAACTCCGGGATCGAGCGCTTCAACGGCGTCCGCGGCTTCGCGCTTTCCTTCCCGTGCTCCCTTCAGTTGCTGATCCCCTGCGTTTCTGCGAGGTTCGATCGCCCGCTTTGGGCTTCCAGCGGAGATAACGTTGCATGCCGTCGAAGGCGGCTCAGCATTCCAAGCAGGAGTTGCGCGCCGCAGCGCTCGCGGCGCGGGACGCGTTGAGCAACGAGGAGCGGACGGCCGCGGCGCAGACGATCGCGGCGCGGGGACTGCCCTTTGCCATTCAGCCCGGCACGGTGGTCTCGGGCTATGCGCCGATCCGGAGCGAGTTCGATCCGATGCCGCTGATGCTCAAGCTTGCGGAAGAGGGCGCCCGGCTCGCGCTGCCGGCGATCACGGCTCGGGGACACGCGCTGCTATTCCGGGCCTGGGCGCCGGGCGACCGTCTGGTGCTCGGCTCGCTCGGCATCACCGAGCCGTCGCCGGCCGCAGCCGAACTCGCGCCTGACGTGATGCTGGTGCCGCTCGCCGCCTTCGATCGCTTGGGCCATCGCATCGGCTATGGCGGCGGCTACTACGATTACACCTTTTCGCATCTGCGGAAGGCAAAGCACGTGATCGGAGTCGGCCTTGCCTTTGCCGTGCAGGAAATCCCGCTGGTGCCGGCACTAGCCCACGACGAGGCGCTGGATTATGTGCTAACCGAAGCTCAGACATTCGACTTCCGGAGCACATAGATTTGCGAATTCTCTTTGTCGGCGATGTGGTCGGCCGGGCCGGCCGCACCGCCGTCTCGGACCATCTGCCTGGTTTGATCCGCGCCTGGGCGCTCGATCTGGTCGTCGTCAACGGCGAGAACGCCGCCGGCGGCTTCGGCATCACCGAAGCGATCTATCAGGAGCTGTGCGACGCCGGCGCCGATGCGATCACGCTCGGCAATCACGCCTGGGACCAGCGCGAGGCGTTGGTGTTCATCGAGCGCGCCCCGCGCTTGGTGCGTCCGACCAATTTTCCGCGCGGCACGCCGGGCCGTGGGGCCGCCTTGGTCGAAACCAAGACCGGCGCCCGCGCGCTGGTGGTCAATGCGATCGGGCGCGTGTTCATGACGCCGTTCGATGATCCCTTCGCCGGGATCGGCGCCCAGCTCGATGCCTGTCCCTTGCGCGAGGCGGCCGATGCAATCGTGGTCGACGTGCATTGCGAAGCGAGCAGCGAGAAGCAGGCGCTCGGCTATTTTTGCGATGGACGCGCGAGCCTGGTCGTTGGCACCCACACCCATGTTCCGACGGCCGATCACCAGATCCTGCCGGGCGGCACGGCCTATATGACCGACGCCGGCATGACCGGCGATTATGACTCGGTGATCGGGATGCAGAAGGACGAGCCGCTGCGCCGCTTCACCTCGGGCATTCCCTCGGCTCGGTTCGAGCCTGCGGCGGGAGCGGCGACGCTGAGCGGCGTCGCCGTCGAGACCGACGATGCGACCGGGCTTGCGGTGAAGGTGGCGCCGGTGCGGATCGGCGGCCGGCTCTCTCCGGCAGCGCCGGAGTTCTGGGGGAGCTGATCAGCTCTGCCGGAAGCCCATGCGGAAGGCGCCCCAATGCCGTCCCTTGACGAAGATCGGGGCCGACAGATCCTTCATCAGCACGAACTGGCCGCCGCCCATGTCGCGCCGATAGGTCTGCAGCAGGAACGGCCGCTTGCTCTCGGCGACCTTTTTGACTGCGCGATCACTGAATAGCCGGCGGTTGCGGCAGTTCGCGTTGTTCCAGACCGGGTCGGAGCCTTGCGGCAGGCGGTAGTTCGGATTGTGGGTCGGCAGGTAGCCGCCCTTGGCCCAGGCGACGCAGAACACGATCCGCGGATCTGATTTCTGGATCGGGTCCTGGATGGCCGGCAAGATCCGATCGGTGAATTCGACATAGTCGGTCAGGTACTGCTTGGGATCGGTGCCGAGAATTTCACGGTAGTTCTCGTCCATCAGCTGCGCCACCGTGATCTCGCCGCGCTCCACCGCCGCATCGAACGCGCTTGAGATCACCTTCGCGGTTTCGACCACGGTGCGGATCAGCGGTGCATCCGCGGTCTCGACGCCGCTTTCGGCGATCAATGCGATCAAGCCTTCCGACAGGTCGAGCAATTTGGCGATCCGGCTGTCGGCCTGCTTCAATTCGATCGAGGACCGATCGACGCCCTTGGCGAGTTCGGCGAGCTCGGTGATGACCATGTCGCAATGCGCGAGATTGGAGGTCGCGGCGCGCGCGACCCCGTCGATCTCCTGGCCGACATGGGTGAAGCCGTTCTGCACCCGCGCGATGATGTCCTCGATCCGCTGGGCGCCGTCGCCGGCATTTTTGGCGCGCGAGGACGCCTCCCCGCTCTCCCCGAGCAGGCCCTTGATCTGGCCATCGAGCCCGCGCAGCGTATCGCCGATCTGCTGCGTCGCCTGGCGGGTCGCTTCGGCCAGGCTCTTCACCTCGCTGGCGACCACGGCGAAGCCGCGCCCGGCATTGCCGGCCCTGGCCGCCTCGATGGTGGCGTTCAACGCGAGCAGGTTGGTCTGCTTCGCAATCGCCTCGATCGAAACCGAGACTTTTGCGACCTGCGACAGCGCCGAGCCGACCGCTCCGAGCCGGTTCTCGATCCGGTCCACCGCCTCGATCAGCTCCGAGATGTGCTTCACCGCGGTCTCGACCACCGTGCGCGACTGCGTGATCTCGCCGACAGCGGCGGAAGCTGCCGTCTGCACCGCCTGGGACGCCGTGGCGATGTCGTGATTGGCGGCGACCATGGTCTGCGCCGTGTTCTGCAGATGGCCGAAGCGCTCCGACTGGTGGGCGACGCGGCTTGCGACCTCCTGGACGTTGCCGGCGACGTCGGCAAGCTCGACGCCGAGCCCGCCGATGCGGTTGGCGAGCTCGTCGATCAGGCGTTCGGCGCCGGAGGATGCGTCCGCAGTTTCCAGGAACACGCGCTGCGCGAGCGACATCGTAAGGCTCCGTCAGAATGAAGTGAAAAATATGGCTGGTCTTTTCGCACTCATAATTTGTAAGCCGTCCGGAAGCCGCCCCAATGGCGGCCACGGACACGGATCGGCACGTCGATCTCGCGCATCATCACGGTGTTGCCGTTGCCCATGTCGCGCGCGTAGCTCTGAATCAGATAAGGCCGCTCGTTGCGGCCGGCGGCAAGGCCGGCGGCATCGTTGAAGATGCGGCGGTTGCGGCTGTTGGCGGTGTTGAAGGCGACATCGCCCGGCCGCTGCGGATGCGAGTAGATCTTGTTGTGGACCGGCAGATAGCCGTTGCGGTCGATGGCGACGCAAAACGCCATTCGCGGGTCCTTGGCCAGGAAGGCTTCCTGGAACAGCGGCAAGGCGCGGTCGGCCCAGTCGAGAATCCTGGTGCGGTGCTGCTGCGGGTTGGTGCCGGGGATTTCGACATAGTCGGCGTCGAACATGTCATCCATCGAGAGCTCGCCGCGGGCGACCGCGCTCTCGAACATCCTGGTCAGCTCGGTCCCGGCCTCCATCGCGCGCGCGACGAATTCGTTGTTCTCCTCGCGGAGCGCCCACAGCTTGTCTTCGACCTTTTCGCGCAGATCGGGCGTGTTCGCCTCGAACCGCGCCTGCGCGCCGGCCTTTGTCTGCTCGGTTATACGCAGTGTGCAGGGACCCACGTCTTCCAAGACTCCGCCGAAGCGCTCGTTGACGGCGAGTCGGCTTGCATCGGGCCCGGTGATCAGGATGCCGTCATTGCCGATCTCGTAGACCGGCGCAGTGATTGTACGTCCGGAGAGCTTGATCTCGACCTTGAGATGGCAGGGCAGGCGCTGGCTCGACAGCTTGTCCTCGCCTTGCCCTTGGCGCAGCAGCACCGCAGCGCGGGCCTTCAGTTTCTGCGCATACATGGTGACGGCCTTGCCCGCGCTGCTGACGCGCTCGCCGTAGCTTTCGGCCTGCTTGGTCGCCCCCTCGATCTCGGATGCGCTGTCGACCACGGAGGCGATGAAGCCCGACGCCTGGGTGGCGTTGTCGGAGATCTCGCCGGTGGTCTGGTTCTGCTCGGCGACTGCGCCGTCGACATTGGCAAATACCGGCCGGATCGCCTCGATGGCCTGCGCGATCCGGTGCACGGCGTCGGCCGAGCCGTTCGCGTCCTTCTGCAGTGCCTCGATCTTCTTGGTGATCTCCTCCGTCGCATTCTGCGTCTGCACCGCCAGCGCCTTGACCTCGGTGGCGACCACGGCAAAACCGCGGCCCGCTTCGCCGGCACGGGCCGCCTCGATGGTGGAGTTGAGCGCCAGCAGCGTGGTCTGGCGGGCGATCTGCGCGATCAGGTTGACGACATTGCCGATCGCAGCCGAGGACTCCCGCAGGCGGTCGACATTGGCCCTGGCTTCCTGGGCGGCAGCGCTCGCCTGATCGGCGAGCGCGCCGGCGCCGCGGACCTGGGTGCCGATGTCGTGCGCCGACCGGGTGACCTTCTCCGCGGCTTCAGCGAAAGTTGCCGCGGTCCCTTGCGCGGCGCTGCTGCGTTGGGTCAGTGCATCGGCGCGCGTGCGGATATCGGTGAGGGTGCTGGCGGTGGCCTCGGCGCCGCTCGCCACCGAATTTGCGGCGCGTTCGAGCTGGCGGATCATGCCGCCGAGTTCCAGCTCCAGGAGTTCGAGGATTGCCTTGGCCGATTCGGCCTCAGCCTGGCCACGCGAGTCCAGCGCTGGGGCTGCCGGCGGTGCCATGATTTCCTCCACCGGTGCAGCGCGCTTCGGCGCGCCTCTTCCGAACCACGCGAACGGCATCGGGGCTCTCTTGTATGCATTGACGGCTGAGGATCCATCCTTGCATCTGATGGTTAACAATGGCTTCAGAGAAGCTCTACTAAAATACCTCTGCACTACCATCTTTGATTTTGATCATCGCCGGCCTATAAGGCCGCGCTCCCCCAATTCCCCAGACGATTCCGAAGAGACTTCGCATGGCCGGCCATTCCCAATTCAAGAACATCATGCATCGCAAGGGCCGGCAGGATGCGATGAAGTCCAAACTGTTCGGCAAGCTGGCCCGCGAAATCACCGTCGCGGCCAAGCTCGGCACGCCGGATCCGGCCATGAACCCCCGCCTGCGCGCCGCCATCGTGGATGCGCGGGCCGAGAACATGCCGAAGGACAATATCGAGCGTGCGATCAAGAAGGCGCTCGGCGGCGAGGGCGAGAATTACGAAGAGATCCGCTATGAGGGCTATGGACCCGGCGGCGTCGCCGTCATCGTCGAAGCGCTGACCGACAACCGCAACCGCGCCGCCTCGGACATCCGCTCCTATTTCACCAAATCCGGCGGCAACCTCGGCGAAACCGGCTCGGTGTCCTTCATGTTCGACCGGGTCGGGATCATCGAATACGATTCCAGTGTCGCCTCCGACGATGCTATGCTGGATGCAGCGATCGAGGCCGGAGCCGACGACGTTGTGTCGAGCGAAGGCGGCCACGAGGTCTATGCCTCCCCGGAGAACTTCCGCGAGGTCGCCAAGAACCTGGAGGCCAAGTTCGGCGAGCCGCGCAAGGCGGCGCTGACCTGGAAGCCGCAGAATACGGTCGCCGTCGACGACGAGACCGGCGAAAAGCTGCTCAAGCTGATGGATCTCTTGAACGAGCATGACGACGTTCAGAACGTCTATGCGAACTTCGACATCTCGGACGCCCTGATGGCCAAGATGGGCGGTTAGCGTTCTGTTGACCAAGGGCGCACACCGGCCGTCATCCGTTCTGTTTATGTTTCGCTTCAGGCGGACGGACGCTATCACTACAGCATGACCGTCCAGCCGATTCGCTCACCCGTTCGTATTCTCGGCATCGATCCCGGCCTCCGCCGGACCGGCTGGGGCGTGATCGAGAGCGAGGGCAATCGTCTGGTCTTCATCGGCTGCGGCTCTGTCGAGCCTCCTGACGATCTGCCGCTGGCGGGCCGATTGCTTGCGATCCATGAGGGACTTGCCCGCGTGCTCGGCGAGTTCAGTCCGATGGAAGCGGCCGTCGAGCAGACTTTCGTCAACAAGGATGGCGTCGCCACGTTGAAGCTTGGGCAGGCGCGCGGCATCGCCATGCTGGCGCCGGCAATGTACGGCATCACTGTCTCCGAATATGCGCCGAACCAGGTGAAGAAGACCGTGGTCGGCGCCGGCCATGCCGACAAGAACCAGGTCGCCGTGATGTTGAAGCTGCTGCTGCCCAAGGCCGATCCGCCTTCGGCTGACGCAGCCGATGCACTGGCGATCGCGATCACGCACGCCCACCATCGCCAGGGCGCGGCGCTGCGAAGGAAGGTGGCGGGGTTATGATCGGCAAGCTGAAGGGCCTGATCGACTCCTATAGCGAGGATTTCGTGATCCTCGATGTCGGCGGCGTCGGCTATCAGGTGCATTGCTCGACGCGCACCTTGCAGGCGCTGCCATCGCCCGGTGAGGCGGCGGTGCTCTCGATCGAGACCTATGTCCGCGAGGATCAGATCAAGCTGTTCGGTTTCAGGACCGACGCCGAGCGCGAATGGTTTCGCCTGCTGCAGACGGTCCAGGGCGTGGGCGCCAAGGTCGCGCTGGCCGTGCTCGGGACCTTGCCGCTGGCCGACCTCGCCAATGCGATCGCGTTGCGCGACAAGGCGGCGGTGGCGCGCACGCCGGGCGTCGGCCCCAAAGTGGCCGAGCGCATCGTGACCGAACTGAAGGACAAGGCGCCGCAGCTTGCCAGCGTCGATCCGGCCGTGGTCCACCTGTCCGGCGCCTTGGACGAGGCGCGGGCGCCCCAGCCGGTCGCGGACGCGATTTCGGCCCTGATCAATCTCGGCTACGGCCAGCCGCAGGCCGCGGCTGCGATCGCGGCGGCGACCCGAACGGCAGGTGACAAAGCCGAGACGGCGCAATTGATCCGGCTCGGTCTCAAAGAGCTCGCAAAATAGGCTATCGTCGGCCAGTGCCGACCGATGAAGGACTTGATCCCGATCATGCTGAGTAAGGAAGACCAGGAACTGATCGACGCCGCGACCTCCGTGATCAGCGACCGCTATCGCAACGACTGGCAGGAAGTGGGCGCGGCGATGCGCACCCGCGACGGCCGCATCGTTACCGGCGTCAATATCGACGCCTATATCGGCCGCATCGCGGTCTGCGCCGAGGCGATCGCGATCGGCCGCGCCATTACCGAACATGGCGATCACGGTATCGAGACCATCGTCGCCGTGCGCCATCCCAAGCCGGACGAGCCCGGCAAGATCGCGGTGGTGTCGCCCTGCGGTATCTGTCGCGAGCTGATCCATGACTATGACGCCAAGGCGCGCGTGATCGTGCCTGACCAGGGTCGCGAGCCGAAGGTGACGAGCATCGGAGAGCTTCTGCCCAACAAGTACAAGCGCGGCAGCGAATGAAGCCGCCCGCCCGCATGGTCAGCCCGGAGCGCCGCTCCGACGATGTCGGGGACACCGCGCTGCGCCCGCAGCAATTGTCGGAATTCGTCGGGCAGCAGCAGGCGCGGGCCAATCTTTCGATTTTCATCGAAGCCGCGCGCAAGCGCGGCGAGGCGCTGGACCATGTGTTGTTCGTCGGTCCGCCGGGTCTCGGCAAGACCACGCTGGCGCAGATCGTCGCGCGCGAGCTCGGCGTCGGCTTTCGTGCAACTTCGGGCCCAGTGATCGCAAAAGCCGGTGATCTCGCCGCGCTGCTCACCAATCTCGAAGAGCGCGACGTGTTGTTCATCGACGAGATCCATCGGTTGAGCCCCGCGGTGGAGGAGGTGCTCTATCCCGCGATGGAGGACTTCCAACTCGATCTCATCATCGGCGAAGGTCCGGCTGCGCGCTCGGTGAAGATCGATCTGGCGAAATTCACGCTGGTCGGCGCCACCACCCGCGCCGGGCTTCTGACCAATCCGTTGCGCGATCGCTTCGGCATTCCGATCCGGCTCAACTTCTACACCGTCGAGGAGCTGGAAAGGATCGTCACCCGCGGCGCCCGCGTGCTGGAAGTCGGCATGACGGCCGATGGCGCCAACGAGATCGCCCGCCGTGCCCGCGGCACCCCGCGTATCGCCGGCCGGCTGCTCCGCCGTGTCCGGGATTTCGCGTCCGCCGCCAATGCCGATGCGATCGATCGCGCCATTGCGGACCATGCACTGAGCGCGCTGGAGGTCGACGCCGCCGGGCTCGACGCCATGGACCGCCGCTATCTTTCGACCATCGCGCTGAACTATGGCGGCGGTCCGGTCGGCGTCGAGACCATGGCGGCCGCGCTGTCCGAGCCGCGCGATGCGATCGAGGACATCATCGAGCCTTACCTGATCCAATGCGGTTATCTGCAAAGGACGCCGCGGGGCCGGCTGCTCACCTCGCACGCGTTCCGGCATCTTGGCCTCGCCGAGCCCAACCGCGATCCGGCGCAGTTCGGATTGTTCGGCAGTGATGCGGATGATTAACGAAACTGCTGAGAATCTGCAAAAGCGCACCCAAAATCGGCTTTAATCCCTGCGCACAAGATCGCGCAGGGATCATGGTTCATAAGTCATGCTGACACGTCGACGTTTCCTGCAATTCTCCGGTGCGTTCGCGGCCTCCGGAGTTTCCACGACGGCCTATGGCGTCGGTGTCGAACCCCTGGTCCGGCTGCAGGTCGCGGACTATCACGTCCAGCCGGCACGCTGGCCCGAGCGCCTGCAGCTCAAGATCGCCGCGATCGCCGACCTCCATGCCTGCGATCCCTGGATGTCGCTGGCTCACATCGAGGAGATCGTCGCGCGCACCAACTCGCTGCACCCGGACATCATCGTCATGCTCGGCGATTATGTCGCCGGTCATCGGCACATCATCCAGCGTATCGAAGCGCCCGCATGGGCCTCCGTACTGGCCGGCCTGAAGGCGCCGCTTGGCGTTCACGCCATCCTCGGCAATCATGATTATTGGGACGATCACGAGGTGCAGCGCGCCGGCCGCGGACCGACGGTCGCACGGCGCGCGCTGGAAGCGATTGGAATTCCCGTCTACGAGAACGATGCCGTGCGGCTCGTCAAGGACGGCCAACCGTTCTGGCTTGCAGGCCTCGGCGATCAATTGGCCTACATGCCGGCACGCCGCTTTCGTCCCGTGAACCGGATCGGCGTCGACGATCTCGCAACCACGCTCAGGAAGGTGACCGACGACTCGCCGATCGTCCTGCTCGCCCACGAGCCGGACATTGCCGCGCACGTGCCGCAGCGGGTTTCGTTGCAGCTGTCGGGTCACACACATGGCGGCCAGGTGAGGCTGCTCGGCTGGGCGCCGATCGTCCCCTCCCGCTACGGCAACAAGCTCGCCTACGGCCACACGCAGATGGCCTGCGACGTGGTCGTGTCCGGAGGGCTCGGTTGCAGCATCATGCCGGTTCGCATCGGCGTGCCGCCGGAGATCGTCCAGGTGACGGTCGGTGGCACTCCGCCGGACACCGTGTCCTAGCGCGTCCCAGCGCTTGCGCTTGCCGCTCGATTTGCGCAAAACGAGCCTTTGCTCGGCAACCGAGGGCATCCGGTGACATATTCCCATCTTGACGGCGAGATCCGCGACGGCCGTCATCATATGCAGGTGCGCGTCTACTACGAAGATACGGACTTTTCCGGCATCGTCTATCACGCCAACTATCTGCGCTTCATGGAGCGCGGGCGCACCAATCACCTGCGGCTGATGGGCGCGGAGCAGCACGCGCTGTTTGCACAGGCCGAAAGCGAGGCGCCGGGATTTGCCTTCGTCGTGCGTTCGATGGCACTCGACTATCTCAAGCCGGCGCGGATGGACGACGTGCTCGACATCGTGACCTGGCCGGTCGCGGTGAAGGGCGCTTCCATCACCCTGGCGCAGGAGGTCCGCCGCGTCGATGAGGTTCTGGTCAAAGCCGAGGTGCGGGTCGCCTTCATCAGCGAGGGACGGGCGCATCCGATTCCGAAGGCGCTGCGCGAGCTCTTGAAGGCCGATATCATTTAGCAATGGTGCGATCAGAAATGCGCCATCGACTCGCACCGCTTCGGCGCTAGAGTGCGGGCTCCTTCGGCTGACGATCACGAGGTCCCGATGTCGCGCCCGCCATTTCCGCCGTTCACGAAAGAGACCGCGATTCAGAAAGTCCGGATGGCGGAAGACGCCTGGAATTCGCGCGATCCGGAGCGGGTTTCGCTGGCCTATACCGAGGACAGCCGCTGGCGCAATCGCAGCGAGTTTCTTCAGGGGCGGCCGGCCATCGTCGCGTTCCTGACCCGCAAATGGCAGAAGGAGCTGGACTACCGCCTGATCAAGGACCTCTGGGCCTTCGACGGCAAGCGCATCGCGGTGCGCTTTCAATACGAGTGGCACGATGCCGACGGGCAGTGGCATCGCTCCTACGGCAACGAGCAGTGGGAATTCGATGTGCAAGGCCTGATGCAGCGGCGCGAGGCCAGCATCAACGACATCGCGATCGCCGAGGCGGATCGCCGCTTTCACTGGGCTGCGCCGGGGCCGCGGCCGGCCGACGTGCCGGGCCTGAACGAAGACCCGTTCTGACGATCCGCGCCGCCGCGGCAAAAGTCGGGGCGGCGCGATCGACATCATTCAGGCCGCTGCCCTGTGGCGGGCGATCTCGGCCTTGTACAGCTCGAACTCCTCGGCGATCGCCTTCGCGATCGATGGCCGCGCGCGCAGCCGCTCGTAATAGGCTTTCACGGCCGGCCATTTTGCCAGCTCGATCGGCGGCGTCGCCATGGTCCAGTTGATCACCGTCACCAGATAAGCGTCGGCCACGCTGAAATGGTCAAGCAAATAGTCGCGCCCTTTCAGATAGGTCTCGAGATAATCGAGGCGCGAGAGGTTCTTCTTCAACACATGCGCCTTCATCTCCTCCGGCGCGGTCTTGTCCAGCATCGGAATGAACAGGCCCTTGTGCAGCTCGGTGCCGATGAAGCAGAGCCACTGATGCAGTCGGCTGCGATCCATGCCGGGCGAGGTGCCAAGATGAGCGTCGGGGAAATGATCGGCGACATATTGCAGGATCGCCGCATTCTCGGTGAGCACCTGACCGTCATCGGTGCGCAGGGTTGGGACCAGACCGAGCGGATTGATGGCGCGGAAATTCGATCCATCCTTCAGCACGACCTTGGTCTTCGGATCGACCTCGATGAAGCTCGCAGGCGCGCCGGCCTCATAAAGCGCGATGCGGGTGGCGAGCGAGCAGGCGAGTGGCGAGAAATAGAGATCCATGGACGCCTCCATAAGCTCCAGACCGGAGCTGTTATTGATTTTTATACTGTTCTGCATAATATGGATGTCGTCAAGGAATTTATTGCGATATGGTACAAAAAAGAAAAGGTGGCTCCGATCCGGCTCCGCCAAGCGAGCCCGTCGCCACGAAGCGCCGCGGCCGGCCGCGCGCCTATGAGCCGGACGTCGCGCTTGGCAAGGCGCTGGATCTGTTTCGGCAGAGCGGCTTCGCCGCGACTTCGCTCGATGATCTCTCCGCCGCGACCGGGATGAACCGGCCGAGCCTCTACGGCGCCTTCGGCGACAAGCGCGAGCTCTATATGAAGAGCTATCAGCGCTATCGCGACGAGGCCCGTGCCAAAATGGCGGAGATCTTCCGCAACGACTGGCCGGTGCGAAAGCAGCTCGAACGCATCTATGCCAGCGCCCTCGATATCTATTTGTCGGGCGAGGAGGGGCCGCGCGGCTGCTTCACGGTGATGACGGCAGGCTCGGAGGCGGTTACCGATCCAGACATCCGGGCGATGGTGCAGGATGCGCTGAGTGGGCTCGACAAGGCTTTCACCGTTTGCTTTCGCAGTGCCCTGGAGAAGGGTGAGCTGCCCGAGCGCGCCGATCCGGTCGTGCTGGCGCAGCTTGCCTCGGCGACGATCCACACGCTCGCCGTCCGCGCTCGTGCCGGCGCGCCGCGCAAGGAGCTGGACGCGATCGTGAAGGGGGCGATCGACGTGATGCTGGGCAAGGGCTAGCCAGCCTGTCGTTCCGGCGAACGCCGGGACCCAGACCGCGCGATGTCGCTGTGGGATGCGACTGCAACGACCAGCTCGCGCCATCATGATGGACTGTGGTTATGGGTCCCCGCTTTCGCGGGGACGATGATCATGGGCATCGGTAAGCCTCGATGGACATCAGTATCCCCGCGTCCGATCCACCACATTCTGCAGCGCGTTGCCGGCTTCGAAGCGCGCGATCTGCTCGGCGACGTAGCGCGAGATGGCGTCGGCATCGGTATCGGCCGCGTTGTGCGGCGTCAGCACCACCTTGGGATGGGTCCAGAAGCGGCTGCCGGCGGGCAGCGGCTCCTGCGCGAACACGTCGAGCGAGACGGCGCCAAGCGTGCCGTCGTCGAGGCAGGCGAGGATATCGTCCTCATTCTGCAGGCCGCCGCGGCCGGCATTGATCAGGACCGGTGCGCCGAGCGGGCTGGCGCGGTTGAGCTTTTCAAACAGGCTGCGGTTCAGAATGTGCCGCGTGTCCGGCGTCAGCGGCAGCAGCGAGACCAGAATGTCGGTTCGCGAAAGAAACCCATCGAGCTGCTCCGCGCCATGGAAACAGTCGATGCCATCGATCCGCTTTGCGCTGCGGCTCCAGCCGGCCACGCGGAAGCCGAGCCGCTTCAAGACATCGGCCGCGTCGGCGCCGAGTGTGCCGAGCCCCATGATGCCGACGCCGATCGCAGAGGCCGGCCATTGATAGTGGGGCGCCCAGCGCTTCACGCGCTGTGAGTCCCGCAAGTACAGCTCCTGGCGATGATGCATCAGCACATGCAGCGCGACATATTCGGTCATGCGCGCGGTCAGGTCATCGACCGCAACCCGGACCAGCGGCACAGCCGGCAATGTCGTGTCGGCCATCAGCGCGTCGACGCCGGCGCCGAGATTGAAGATCACGCGCAGGTTCGGAAAGGCGGCCAGCTCGCCGGGAACGGGCTTCCACACCGCGGCGTAGTGCACCTCGGCCGGATCGAGACCGGCATCGGGCAGCAGCACGACGTGGCGGTCGCCGCAGACCTCGTCGAAACGTGTTTTCCAGCGCTGCGGCGACCAATTGTCGGTGCCGCCGTGGATCAGAAGCGCCAGCGCGCCTTTGCTCATCCTATCGTCCTTCTTGGTGTGTGGAAAAATCGGTGACGGGTCCGACCGCGGCGCGCGACCGCTTTCCGCAGGGAACCCGGCAAAATTTCTTCGCTGATGTGTCGGCTGAAGGCATACTGCACCGTCTTAAGAACAAATGGAGACGCCTTCAGATGCTGTATGCCCTGCTTTGCTATCACGACGAGGATTTCGTCGGCTCCTGGAGCAAGGAGCAGGACGCCGCGGTCATGGCCAAGCTCGCCGTGGTGCAAGAGAAGCTCGCCAAGCAGGGCCGGCTCGGGCCGGTGGCGCGGCTGTTGCCGACCACGGCGGCTGCGACCTTGCGCAAGGAGGATCCGCCGCTGGTGATCGACGGTCCTTATGCCGAAACCAAGGAGCAGCTGCTCGGCTTCTATATCATCGACTGCAAGAACCTCGACGAGGCGCTCGAGGTCGCGCGCGAGCTCGGACAGGCCAATCCCGGCGGCGCCTACGAGATCCGTCCGGTCGGCATGTTTGCGCCGGGAGGTGTACTGAAATGACCGACACGGCCTGGATCGATGCGGCACTAACATCGGCGCGTCCCCAGGCCGTCGGCGCGTTGTTGCGCTATTTCCGCGATCTGGATACGGCGGAGGAGGCCTTTCAGAACGCGTGCCTGCGCGCGCTGAAGAGCTGGCCGGAGCACGGGCCGCCGCGCGATCCGGCTGCATGGCTGATCATGGTCGGCCGCAACGCGGCCATCGACGAGGTCCGGCGCGGCCGGCGGCAGCAGCCGCTGCCGGCCGATGAGGCGATCTCCGATCTCGACGATGCGGAAGCCGAGCTCGCCGAACGGCTCGATGGTTCGCACTACCGCGACGACATCCTGCGGCTCCTGTTCATCTGCTGCCACAAGGAGCTGCCGGCGACCCAGCAGATTGCGCTGGCGCTGCGCGTGGTCTCCGGCCTCACGGTGAAGCAGATCGCTCGCGCCTTCCTGGTCGGCGAGGCGGCCATGGAGCAGCGGATCACGCGGGCGAAAGCGCGCGTGGCGCAGGCCAATGTGCCGTTCGAGACGCCGGGCCCCATCGAGCGCAGCGAGCGGCTCGCGGCCGTTGCGGCGATGATCTATCTGATCTTCAACGAAGGCTACACGGTGAGCGGAGAGACGGCCGACATCCGCAGGCCGCTCTGCGAAGAGGCGATCCGGCTGGCGCGGCTGTTGCTGCGGCTGTTTCCGAGCGAGCCGGAGATCATGGGGCTGATGGCGCTGCTGTTGCTGCAGCATGCGCGCTCGGCCGCGCGGTTCGCAGCCGACGGCACGCTGATCCTGCTGGAGGATCAGGATCGCTCGTTGTGGAACCAGCCGATGATCGCGGAGGGCATGGCCCTGATCGACAAGGCCATGCGTCATCACCGCAGCGGGCCATACTTGATTCAAGCTGCGATCGCGGCCCTGCATGCCCAGGCCGCGACGCCGGAGCAAACCGAATGGGCCCAGATCGACCTGCTTTACGGCGCGCTGGAACTGGTGCAGCCCTCGCCGGTGGTGACGCTCAATCGCGCCGTTGCCGTGTCGAAGGCTCGCGGTCCGCAAGCGGCGCTCGAGATGATCGAGCCTCTGGCCGAACGGCTGCAGAACTACTTCTATTTCTACGGCGTCCGCGGCGCGCTCTTGATGCAGCTTGGACGCAATCAGGAGGCGCGAACGTCGTTCGATCGCGCCATCGCGCTGGCGCACAGCCCGGCCGAAGCCGCCCATATCCGCATGCAGCTCGACCGCCTGATGCGCGACTGCGCGCAGGAGCAGGCCACGGCCGGCCGGTGAACCCGCCCTGGCATGCGCGCAGGGCTGCGGCTCTGAGATAAATTTCTCGCCCGAGCTGTCGTCCGTCGCCATCCCCGTTCGTCCTAGGAACAAAGCAGCACGATGGAGCGGAACATGTCGACGGTCACGCTGGATCAGCCGGTTTCGAAAGCCGAATTGTGGAGCGGCCGGGTTCTCAGCGGCCTGGTCATCCTGTTCATGCTGTTCGACGGCGCGATCAAGCTGTTGCCATTGTCTGTTGTCACAGAAACGATGGAGCGGATAGGTTATGGCTCCAGCGAGGCGATGGCGCGATCGCTCGGCGTCATCACGATCGCCTGTACAGTGCTGTACGCGATCCCCCCGACCTCGATGGTGGGAGCCATCCTGCTCACCGGGTATCTTGGCGGCGCCATCGCTGCGCATGTCCGCATCGGCAGCCCGCTGTTCAGCCATGTGCTGTTCGGGCTCTATCTTGGGCTGATGGTGTGGGGCGGCCTTTGGCTCCGCGACCGGCATCTCCGCGCGCTGCTGCCGTGGCAGCGCTGACGATTGAACGAGTTCACCAAGGAGGAAGCGATGCTCAATCCCTATCTGAACTTCGATGGCAACTGCGAAGAAGCGTTCAAACATTACGAGAAGGTGCTCGGCGCCAAAGTCCAGGCGCTGTTCCGCAACGCGGACGCACCGCCCGAGATGCCGTATCCACCCGAGCGCAAGGACAAGATCATGCACGGCTCGATCACGATCGATGGCCAGGTGCTGATGGCCTCCGATGTGCCGCCGGAATATTTCCAGAAGCCGCAGGGTTTCGCGGTGTCGCTGACCGTCAAGGATCCTGCGGAAGCCGAGCAGAAATTCGCAAGCCTGGTGGAAGGCGGCTCGGTCACGATGCCGTTCGGCAAGACCTTCTGGTCGAAGGGTTTCGGCATGGGCTTTGATCGCTTCGGCATCCCCTGGATGATCAACTGCCCGGCCGAAGGCTACTGATCGCGTTAGCGGCACGTCGGGTATATCGCCTTCAGCTCGCGTCCGCGCAGCAACAGAAGCCGCGACGTCAATCCGCCGCGGCGTTCGATCCAGGCGCGGACTGCGTTCGGATAAGCCTTGAGCACGATCTTCGATGCCTCGGGCTCGGAGAAGGTGTGGCCGCGGGGATCGACCGAGCGCGCGGCGTGAAAGCCGAGCACGGCACGGCGGGTCACGCAAATGCGGTTTTGCGGCACCACGCTCAGGACCAGCGTGCAGGCCGACAGGCACGGGCCGTCGATCACGACGCGCTCGCCGGAATCGCGCACCTTTTCGAACAGGTCGAGAAACGGGCCGACCTCTCCGCCGGGGCTGGCGAGGATGCGGACGTCGGCCCGCGCCAGCACCGAGGCGATGGCCCATAGTGCGACCGCAAGAACGAGGGTCAGGATGATGCGAGTCCAGCTGAACATGATCTCATCCGTTCTGTCCCCGGCCTCGCAAGGCCGGCAAGCCGATCCCGGCGGCATCGAACCCGCCGTCCACGGCGAGAACCTGGCCGGTGATGTAACTGGAGCGGTCGCAGCTCAGGAAGAAAATGGCCTCCGCCAATTCCTCTTCAAGGCCGTAGCGGTTGAGCGGAATCGCGTCGTGATATCCGGCACGGATATCGGGCGTATGCACGGCCTTGGCCATCGCGGTGTCCACGGGGCCCGGCGCGACCGCGTTGACGCGGATGCCCGCGGACGCGAGCTCGACGGCGAGCTGCTTGGTGAGATGCGCGAGCCCGGCCTTGCTGGTGCCGTAGGCCGAGCGCAGGGTGGAGGCGCGCACCGCCGAGATCGACGTGATATTGACGATCGTGCCGCCCTGTTCGCGCAGCAGCGGCACAGCGGCCTTGGTGCAGAGAAACGGGCCGGTCAGATTGACCGCCAATATGCGATGCCAGTCGTCGTCCGAGGTCTCCATCAGCGGCGCGAATTGGGCGATCCCGGCATTGTTGACCAGCGCGTCGAGCCGGCCGAAACCTCGAGCCAGCTGCACGAAGGCGCGAGTCACCATCGCCGGGTCCGCAACGTCGCAATGCAGCGCCAAGGCCGCATCAGGACGTTCGAGTTGTGTTGCTGCGTCCTGGAGCAATTGCTCCTCGATGTCGAGCAATGCCACCCGCCAGCCCTCGCGGAGGAAGCGCTTGGCGGTCGCAAGCCCGATGCCGCGCGCGGCTCCGGTGACAAGGGCTACTTTTTCGGAAGACGTCATCGCTGTCAGCTACTCCGGCCGGGTCTTCCGGCGCCATCTGGCGCGATCCTAGCACAAGGTCCGGGCGGCCGCTGCAGCGAAGCGGCATCGAGATGAACGACCGCCTTCTCGCGGCGCGATTTGCGTCCGAGCTTTGCCACGTCAATCGCCCTCAAGATAGCGAGGGCGCAGGGAAGGCCGAGTGTTTAGCCAACACCCATGGCCCGCCTGCAACAAAGAAAGCAGGCGGCAGTCACCACAGGTATGGCCGCACACCGGCCTTCCCTGCGCGATGGTTTTAACGCTTATACGCGCTCTCCTCGGGGACCGGCGTTCTTGCCCCCGTCATCGGCGCGATGCGCAGCATCGTCGCCAACTTGACACCAGCACCGGGATGCCAGGACCACGCGATTTCGCGTCCGCCGCCATATCAGTCGTCTTGCGCAATAGCGCCGGATATGAGGACGGCCACCGCATCCCGCGCTCAACGTTCGTGACGATCGCGAAGCGCCCCTCTCATAAGCACGGGACGCACCAAACATCGTTCTGATTTGCCCGACATGACAAGGCGAACAGCATGCGACATGTTGGCACGACGGGCAATCTGCGCAGGGCGCCCATCTCTCTCCGTCATTGCGAGGAGCGCAGGCGACGAAGCAATCCAGAAATGGTCCTGGCCTCAAGTCTGGATTGCTTCCGCCTTCGCTCTTTGAGCTTCGGCGGACATGTCGCTTCGCTCGCAATGACGGCATTGTCTGATATCTGCGGCCCGTCATGTCCGATCAAATTCAGCTTCGCTCTGATAGTCCTCACCTCTTGGCCTTCTTCGCCAGTACCTTCTCATAAGCGGCTTGCTCATAAGCGGCTTGCAGGCGCTCGCCGACGCTCGGGCCGGTTTTGCGCCTCGGTTTGCGGCCCAGGTGAATCTCGCGCAGCTCGTCCATGAACTCGGCCCACAGCTTCGGGCCGCCCTCGGTCAGGAGCTTGGCGCGGATGCCGAGCTCTTCGGTGACCGGCAGATATTTGTAACCCCAGCCCGCCATCTGCGCGAGGATCGGCAACAGCTCGATGCCCTGCTCGGTCAGCGAATAGATCCCTTTCTGCTTATGGGTGGGATCATCCTCGCGCGTGATGATGCCGGCCTCGAGCAGCGTCTTCAGGCGGTCGGCCAGGATGTTGGATGAGATGCCTTCTTCGGACTTGCCGAGCAGCTCACGAAAATGCCGGCGGTTGCCGAACATGATGTCGCGGATGATCAGAAGGCTCCATTTGTCGCCGAGCACTTCCAGCGAAAGATTGATCGGGCAGCCGGAGCGTTGCGCGTCGGTCATTGGGCATTCCAGTCAGGGGCATTCCAGTCAGGCTTCGTCGCGGTAAAAACCGCTTGCAATATTGCATCGGTTTCGGCAGTCTACAACCAGTTGCAAAATGCAAGCGGTATGGGAAGGCGACGGGTTGGCCAGGTTGATCATGTGGGACCTGATGACGTTGGACGGATTCGTGGAAGGACCGGGACGCGACATCACCTGGCACAATGACGTCTGCGGTGAGGAGCTCGAACGGCTCTCGCTCAGGCAATTGCACGGGGCCGGTGGGCTTCTGTTCGGTCGCGTCACTTATGAGCTGATGGCCGGCTACTGGCCGACCGCGAGCGGCGAGATCGCGGACTTCATGAATTCGGCGCCGAAATATGTCTTCTCGTGATCCTGAACTACGTTCCGCAGCTCTAGGAGGGGCCATGTCGCTCACGCGGGGCGGGAACGCGGACCGGCCTGCGACGCAATGACCTCCGAAATAATTTCCTCCCCGATGTCGGTGCCGTAAGGGCCGGTTCGTCTTTGTGGTGAGGCCGGGGTGATCCCGGCGGCAGCGGACCGGGGAGAGCGACGATGCGGTTCATGGTGATCGTGAAAGCCACCAAGGATTCGGAAGCCGGCATCTTGCCGAGCACCGAGGAGTTTGCGGCGATGGGCAGGTTCAACGAAGAACTGGTGAAGGCGGGCATGATGGAAGCCGGCGAGGGGCTGCATCCGACCGCCAAGGGCGCACGGATCGATTTCTCGGGCGATCAAGTCCAGGTGACGCGAGGACCGTTCGAACTCTCGCGCGATCTGACCGCGGGCTTCTGGATCCTCAAGGCCATGTCGCTCGACGAGGTGATCGAGCAGATGAAGCGGGCGCCGTTCCCGAGCGGCGAGATCGAGATTCGGCAGGTCTATGCGGCGGAGGATTTCGGCGAGGCCCTGACGCCGGAACTGCGTGCCCAGGAGGAACGGCTGCGCGCGAGGGCCGCCAACGGCTGATCGGACAGGACGATCCAGGAGAGGAGCAGGCAAAGATGCGATTCATGATGCTGATGATTCCGCTCGGCTATGAGAATGCGCCACCGGACGTGAAGCTCGATCCGGAGCGGGTCACTGCGATGATGCGCTACAACCAGGATCTGCAGGACGCCGGCGTGCTGATCACGCTGGACGGGCTCCATCCGCTGTCGATGGGCGCGCGGGTCTCCTTCGCCGCCGGCAAGCCGGTGGTGACCGACGGTCCGTTCGCCGAAGCCAAGGAGGTGCTCGGCGGCTATTGGATGATCGAGGTCGCCTCGCGGGACGAGGCGATCGCATGGGCCACGAAATGCCCGGCCTCCGACGACGAGATCATCGAGATCCGCCAGGTCCAGGAACTGACGGATTTTTCCGAAGACGTGCAGAAGGCCGCGGCCGGGTTCGACGATCTGCCGCGCGCCGGCCGTTGTTAATCCAGCAGATCGAACAAGCAGAGGGAAGAACCGATGAGCGACAACAGCAACACCTATCTCGCCGTGTTTCTTGGCAGCAGGACCAGTCCGCAATGGAAGGCCTGGGAGGCGCTGTCCGAAACCGATCGGAAGGCGAAAGAGCAGCAGGGCATGGCCGCCTGGCACACCTGGGTCGACAAGCACAAGGACGCGATCGTCGGCATGGGCGGTCCGCTCGGCAAGACCAAGCGGGTCGCCAAGGACGGGATCGCCGACATCAGCAACGAGATGGGTGCGTTCACGACGGTTCGCGCCGCCTCGCATGAGGCAGCGGCGAAGATGTTCGAGAACCATCCTCATTTTGCGATCTTCCCGGGCGAGCGGGTCGAGATCATGCCGGTGCTGCCGATCCCCGGCGGTTAGGACAGAGTGGCTCTGGAGAGGCTCCCATCGTGCGGCGCGGGCGGTGCGTTCCCTCCCCCCTTGCGGGGGAGGGTCGGGGAGGGGGTACTCCATCCACAGTGTCCGGTGTGGACCCCCGCCCCCAACCCCTCCCCGCAAGGGGGAGGGGAGTCCACGGCCTCCGGTGTTGGAGATCGCGCCCTGTCGGCTGTTCACCCCGCTGTCGCTTAAGCGCGGGACATCTCCGTGTGAAAGTTTCTGGCCTCCGGCCGTTCCGCTCATGTAAAAGCCATTCACATGAGCTGGCGCAAGGAAGAGCGCCGCGCCGAGCGCGGCTATCATCACGGCAACCTCAAGGAGGCGCTGCTGCAGGCGGCGCTCGACCTGATCGCGCAGAAGGGCGCCGCCGGCTTCACCTTTGCCGACGCCGCGCGGATGGCGGGCGTCAGCCCCGCTGCGCCCTATCGCCATTTCCGCGACCGCGACGAGCTCCTGACCAGCATCGCCCAGCGCGGCTTCGAGCAGTTCGAGAGCCAGCTCACGGCGGCCTGGGACGACGGGCGGCCCGATCCGGTCACCGCATTCGAGCGGGTCGGCAAGGCTTACCTCGCCTTCGCGCGCGAGGAGCCGGCCTTCTATTCGGCGATGTTCGAATCCGGCGTGCCGGCCGATTCCACGCCCGGCCTCATGGCTGCCGGCGAGCGTGCATTCGGCGTTCTGCGCGCGGCCGCGGAACGGCTTACGGCATTGGCGCCGGCGGGCATCCCGCGTCCGCCCGCGATGATGATGGCGCTGCACATCTGGTCGATGGCCCATGGCATCGCCTCGCTGTTCGGGCGCGGCGATGCGGCGCGCCGCAAGCTGCCGATGTCGCCGGAGGAGCTGCTCGAAGCCGAGCTCCTGATCTATCTGCGCGGCCTCGGTTTCCCCGGCGATCGCCGCGCCGCGCCGCCTCCTCTGCCCGAGGACGAGCGGCCGTCGGGACCGTGGGGCCGGGCGAAATAATCTTTCAAAAATAATTCGGGCGGCGCGTCAGGTGGTCGCCTTGACAAAATCCCGGGTTGAGCTAGCTATGTAAATGTTATTTACATTCACAGCGGCGTGACGCCGTGATGGAGATGCAGATGGCCTACAGCGCAGATGTCAATCGATGGCGCGGCCCCGACGAGGACCAGTACCGGCGACCCCACATGATGGAGTCGCCCTGGCATCCCGGCTGGATCGCTGTGACCATCCTCGGCTTCATCATTTGGTGGCCGATCGGACTTGCCCTTCTCTTTTTCACACTCGGGAGCAGAAAGATGGCGTGCTGGAACGGCGGCGATCGCTGGCAGAGCAAGATGGAACGGATGCAGTGGAAGATGGAGCGGATGCGCGACAAGATGGAGCGCCGCGGCTTCGGTTTCGGCTTCACTCCGGCCTCGAGCGGCAACCGCGCCTTCGATGAATACCGCATGGAGACGCTGCAGCGGCTCGAGGAGGAGCAGCAGGAATTCAAGGAATTCCTGAGCCGGCTGCGCCATGCCAAGGACAAGGAGGAGTTCGACGCCTTCATGGCCCAGCACCGCCAGCGTCCGACCCCGCCGAACGACCAGCCGCAGCAGGGCTGACGACCTCCGCGACATCGCGCCTCAGGTTGATCCAGCCCCAAACCTGACGGCTCACAAGACGCCCGTCTGCCTCGGCAGGCGGGCGTTTTGCATGGGTGGCTGTGAAGCCGGCGTCGCGCCGCGGCCTTGCGCGCCCAGATGCCGAGCTTGTGATCGCGCCGTGACTATAACGGGTTGCGTTGCCTCAGCTTTCACCCTTGAAACGCACGCGCGGTAACTCCGCCTTAACCACCGGCGGGGTTTGGTGACCCCCGAGTAAAGTCGCGCAAGCAGCCCTTGTTTTGACATTTTGGCGGGAGAAGGAGGCCAGAAGGCTTCGGCGGGCCTCCCAAGCGACCAAGACAGGGTTTCATCGCGTAGGCGCTTTACCGCCGCGACGGCAGCGGCCATGAAACCTGCCAGCTGCCTGTTCCCGGAATACCTGCAGCACGCGTTTGCAAGACGGGGCTTGCAACACGAGATTTGGAACGATCAAGGCTTTGAGGTTCGAGATTTGGAACATCAAGGCTTGGACACTTGAGAGGATACTGCCAATGAATCCGGCCGACGTCGGTCAGTCCGCCCTCCCGGTCGTCTCGGGCGACGTCTCGCTGATCGCGCTGTTCTGGCAGGCGCATTGGGTGGTGAAATGCGTCATGCTTGGCCTCATCACCTGCTCGGTCTGGGTCTGGGCGATCGCCATCGACAAGGTCTTTCTCTATTCGCGGACGCGCCGGGCGATGGATCGCTTCGAACAGGCGTTCTGGTCCGGTGAATCGATCGAGGAACTCTATCGCGCGCTCTCCGCCAAGCCGACGCATTCGATGGCGGCCTGCTTCGTGGCCGCGATGCGCGAATGGAAGCGCTCCTTCGAGGGCCATGCGCGCTCCTTCGGCGGGCTGCAGATGCGGATCGAAAAAGTGATGAACGTCTCGATCACGCGCGAGGTGGAGCGGTTGGAGCGCCGGCTGCTGGTGCTCGCCACGGTCGGTTCTGCCGGCCCCTTCGTCGGCCTGTTCGGCACCGTCTGGGGCATCATGTCGAGCTTTCAGTCGATTGCGGCCTCGAAGAACACCTCGCTCGCGGTGGTCGCGCCCGGCATCGCCGAGGCGCTGTTTGCCACCGCCATCGGCCTGATCGCCGCCATTCCCGCGACCATTTTTTACAATAAATTCACATCGGAGGTGAACCGGCAGGCCCAGCGGCTCGAAGGCTTTGCGGATGAATTTTCCGCCATCCTGTCGCGTCAGATCGACGAGCGGGGATGAGGACGGGTATAGTGCGGCACGGATGGTGAGCGCCACGACATGGGCATGAGCATGGGAAGCGCGTCCGGCGGCGGTGGCCGTCGTGGCCGGCGCAACAAGGCTGTCATGGCGGAGATCAACGTCACGCCCATGGTCGACGTGATGCTGGTGCTGCTGATCATCTTCATGGTCGCAGCACCACTCCTGACCGTGAACATCCAGGTCGACCTGCCGCAGGCGCAAGGCGGCTCCGCCTCGACCGCGGACGCCAAGCCGCCGCTCGAAGTCACCGTGAAGCGGACCAGCGGCGGCTGCCAGTCCAAGGTCGACGTCTATCTCGGCGACACCCAGATCGCGCTCAACGAGCTCGAGCCGAAGATCAAGGCGATCAAGGACGCCAATGCCGGCGGCGAGAACGTCGTCAAGATCCGCGGCGATCGCGACGCCTGCTATGCCGACATGATGAAGGTGCTGGGCATGGCGCGTGACGCCGGCTACCGCGCCAGCATCGTGGTGATTCCGGACCAGGGCTCATGACGGTTTCCGACCTCGTCAGTTTTGTGCGGACGCGCAAGGGCACGGTGCTCTCCGTGCTGTTGCATGTGGTCGTGCTCGGCTGGGGTCTGTTCACCTTCTCCGCACGTTCGGTGGTTGCGCCGCCCGAAGACCTCGTACCGGTTGACGTGATCTCCGACGACAACACGTCCAAAGCCAAGGCCGGCCACCTCGACGGCAGGAAGGACGCTCAGAAGCCGCTCGTCGACAAGATCGGCGACAAGAAGCCGGCCGAGGACATCGTCGGCAAAGTCGATCCGAAGCCGGTGACCGAGACCGACGCGGCCCCGACGCCGCAGCCCAAGCCGGACAAGCCGGTCGAGAAGAAGCCCGATCCGCCCAAGCCCGTCGAGAAGAAGCCGGAGCCGCCGAAGCCCGTGGCCGAAAAGAAGCCCGAGCCGCCGAAGCCCGCGCCCGCCGACAAGCCCAAGCCCGAGGACAAGAAGCCCGATCCGTTCAACCCGGACCAGATCGCGAGCGTGCTGAACAAGGAGAAGGCCAAGCAGCCGCCGAAGCAGCAGCAGGCCGACGCGGCGCAGCCCGAGCCGCCGAAACACAAGAGCGAGCGCAAGTTCGACTACGAGAAGATTTCGAGCCTGATCAACCAGAAGGACCCGACCCGTCAGGCCGCCGCTGGCGCCGAGCTGAACGCCAATGCCGCGCTCGGCACCGTTCGCGGGAATGCCGACAGCAACGTCGCGAGTTGGAGCAACGCCTTTGTGACGGCGGTGACGCGCTGCTTCAACTTCCCCTACAACGGCCTTGATGCGGAAAAGTACAGCGTGGACGTCGACATCGAGATGCGCCCAGACGGCACCGTTGCCGCGACACCTCGGGTCACGGCGCTTAATGGCCCGTCAAGGTCGATCGCAGAGGCGCTCGCCGAAAATGCGAAGCGCGCAGTCGAAAGTTGCCAGCCGTATTCCTTCCTGCCGAAGGATCGGTACGCGAGCTGGAAGATCATCTATACGAACTTCAACCTTGGAACCATGAATTCCATACGAGGACGAACTTGACGACATCTCGATTTGATGGCGCTGGACGCCTGACTCGGCGCGGATTCATGACGGTGGCGGGTTCGACCGCAGCCGCCTTCGGCTTACGGCCTGCATTCTCACAGCGACTTCAGATCAATCCAGGCGATTTTCAACCGATTCCGATCGCGATTCCGCCCTTCGTGCCGGGCGGGCCGGGCGACGCCGACGTTGCCAACGGCGTGTCGGGGGTCATCACCAACAATCTGAAACGCAGCGGGCTGTTCGCGCCGATCGATCCGTCCGCGTTCATCGAGCGCATCACCAATTTCGATGCCGTGCCGCAGTTTGCAAGCTGGAAGCAGATCAACGCGCAGGTGCTGCTGGTCGGGCGCGCCACGCGCCAGGGCGACGGTCGGCTGAAGGCCGAATTCCGGCTGTGGGACGTCGGCTCGGGCCAGCAACTCGCCGGCCAGCAATACGTCACTGCGCCCGAATTCTGGCGTCGCCTTGGTCACATCATCTCCGACCAGATCTACACCAAGATGACCGGCGAGAAGGGCTATTTCGACAGCCGCATCGTGTTCGTCGACGAGAGCGGCCCGTCGGAGCGCCGCGTCAAGCGGCTGGCGCTGATGGACCAGGACGGCGCCAATGTGCGCTACCTGACGCGCGGCGCCGACCTCGTGCTGACGCCGCGCTTCTCGCCGTCGACCCAGGAAATCACCTACATGGAATTCGGGCAGGGCGACCCGAAGGTCTATCTGTTCAATATCGAGACCGGCCAGCGCGAGATCGTCGGCAATTTCCCCGGCATGTCGTTCTCGCCGCGCTTCTCGCCGGACGGTCAGCGCATCATCATGAGCCTGCAGCAGGGCGGCAATTCCAACCTGTTCGTGATGGATCTGCGCTCGCGCACTACCACGCGGCTCACCGATACGCCGGCGATCGACACTTCGCCCTGCTACTCGCCCGATGGCAGCCAGCTCTGCTTCGAGTCAGATCGCGGCGGCAAGCCGCAGATCTATGTCATGCCGGCCGGTGGCGGCAACGCGCAGCGCATCTCCTTCGGCGACGGCACCTACTCGACGCCGGTGTGGTCGCCGCGCGGCGACTACATCGCCTTCACCAAGCAGGGCGGCGGCCAGTTCGCGATCGGCGTCATCAAGCCGGACGGCTCGGGCGAGCGCATCCTCACCGCCGGTTTCCACAATGAGGGGCCGACCTTTGCACCGAACGGTCGCGTGCTGATGTTCTTCCGCGATCCCGGCGGTAATTCGGGCCCGTCGCTGTATTCGATCGACATCTCCGGCCGCAACGAATTGAAGGTGCCCACCCCGGGCTATGCCTCGGACCCGGCCTGGTCCCCCCTGTTGTCCTGAGGGATGGCAGGCCATCACCGAGAAACGCATGTCCGCGTGTGTCGACAACTCGATACACGCATCGGTGTCATGGTGCCGGTGCCGGGTAAGCCTTGCCTACTTCATTGACTTACTGAGCGGTTTTGCGCGTTACGCGGCTGCTGCAAGCTTCCGCTAACGATATTCGCTCAGAAAGGCTTCACCTGACACCAGTAATACTACGCGCGAACGGGACACGCGCGGCCGAATGCAGCTTGCAAGTCAGAACGGATATGCGGACCAGAGGATGTCGCCCGCGATTCACGCGGCGCTGATCGATTCTCTGTTCCAGGACCCCGGTCCGATGTTCGCCGGCGCGCTCTGCGCTGCGATTGCGGCCATCATGACCGCCGTCAAGAGCGGCGACCCTTATCTCTGGCCGTGTGCCGCTCTGCTGATCATCGTCGGCGCGTTGCGCTCGCTCGACATGCGCCATTACCGGCGGCTGCGCGACGCCAATCAGCTGTCGCAATCCGCAACCGCGCGCTGGGAAATGCGCTACCAGATCGGCGCGATGGCCTACGCATTGGTGCTCGGGGTGTGGAGCCTGGCAGCGGTGCTCGACAGTCGCGACCCCGTGGTCCATTTGATCGCGATTACCGTCACCCTCTGCTACATGTCCGCCGGCGCCGGCCGGACCTATGGACGCCCCTGGATATTCCATGTCCAGATCCTGCTGGCCTGTGGACCGCTGACTGTCGCGCTGATGCTGGACGGCAGCCCATACTACCTGGGCATGGCCGTGTTCTGCGTGCTGTTCTTCCTCTCGCTGAAGCATATCTCGACCAATCTGCAGAAGATGTTCGTGCAGGCCTTCGTCGCCCGGGAGGGCGAGACGGCGCTGGCCAACCAGTTCGATACGGCGCTCAACAACATGCCGCACGGCCTGTGCATGTTCGGCGCCGATGGCCGGCTCGCCGTCATGAACTACCGCTTCTGCCAGATGGCGGCCCTGCCGGACGATATCATCCACAGCGGCGCCAGCGCCTCCGACATCGTCGGAGCGTGCGTCAGCGCCGGCTCGATCTCGGCGGTCAACGGCACGATCATTCTGGCGCAGATCGAGCACACCAAGGCCCACAACATCGTCACCACCGATTCGGACGGCAGACGCAACCGCTCGCTGTCCTGGACCTTCCAGCCGATGGACGGCGGCGGCGCCGTGGTGTTGCTCGAAGACGTGACGGAGCGCCGCCAGGCCGAAGCGCGGATCACCCATCTGGCGCGGTACGACGAACTGACTGCGTTGCCGAACCGCGTCAGTTTCCGCGACGAGATCGAGCGTCTGCTCACCATTCGCCAGCAGGACGGCCAGCTCTCGGCGCTGTTGTTCGTCGATCTGGACCAGTTCAAACAGGTCAACGACACGCTCGGGCATCCGTGCGGCGACCAGCTGCTGTGTGCGGTGTCGCAGCGGCTGCGCGACATGCTGCGGCCTGAGGATTTCGTCGCCCGCTTCGGCGGCGACGAATTCGTCGTGTTCCAGCGCAACATCCGTTCCAACGACGATGCCGCGACCTTGGCGCGGCGCATCGTCGACCATTTGAGCGAGCGCTACAAGATCGACAATCACCTGGTCGAGATCGGTGCCAGCATCGGCATCGCGATGACGACGCCGGGCATCAGCGCGGATACGCTGTTGAAGAACGCCGACATGGCGCTGTATCGCGCCAAGGCCGATGGGCGCGGCACTTTCTGTTTCTTCCGCGACGAACTGGCCCAGACGGTGGAAGCGCGGCGCACGCTCGAGCTCGACCTGCGCAAGGCGCTGGCCAACGAGGAGTTCGAGCTGTTCTACCAGCCGCTCGTCAGTCTCAAGTCCGGCAAGATCTCGACCTGCGAAGCGCTGCTGCGCTGGAATCATCCGGTGCGTGGCACCGTCTCCCCGGTCGACATCATTCCGGTCGCCGAGGACATGGGGCTGATCGTCGATCTCGGACGCTGGATCTTGCGCAAGGCGTGTCTGGAATGCGTGAAATGGCCGGAAACGGTCAGCGTCGCGGTCAATTTCTCGCCGCAGCAGTTTCACCAGCGCGATGTGCTGAGCGAGGTGCGCTACGCGCTGGAGATCTCGGGCCTGCCGCCGCATCGCCTGGAAATCGAGATCACCGAGTCATCATTGCTGCGCAACACGCAGCTGACCCACGACGTGCTCTCCCAGCTGCATGCGATCGGCGTTCGGATTTCGCTCGACGATTTTGGCACCGGCTATTCCAGCCTGAGCTATCTGCACAACTTCCCACTGCAGAAGGTCAAGATCGATCGCTCCTTCCTCGAAGGCATCGACAGCGATCGGCCGCTGACCTTGTTGCGCGGGGTGGCGCGGCTATCAGCCGATCTCGGCATGTCGGTGGTGGTCGAAGGGATCGAGACCAACGAGCAGCTCGAACTCATCAGCGTCGACGGTACCGTGAGCGAGGCGCAGGGCTATCTGTTCAGCCGGCCCGTGCCGGCCATGCGCATCCGCCAGCTCCTCAACGCTTCGCATGGCCGCCAATCGGACAGCGATCCTTTCCTCGCCGTCGGCGGCCGCTCCCTCGGCTGAGACTCAAAGGCACCAATCACATCGGTTGTATTGCGCAAGACCTGCACTCCATTAACTCTACATCCCTGAAATCTTTGCATCCCCGTTAACGAGCCGTTAAGCTTCTTTCGGTTCGCGTAAGAGTTTGTGGTGTAAAGAGGTTTCCTATGAAGTCTGCGGCTGGAGCTGCCGCTGATGCTCTGGAACGGAAGGCGGATCCGCTCGAGAACGTCGATTACCGACTGGCTGTAACCCCGGAAGACAAGGATCGAATTTACCGCCTCCGCTATAATGCCTATCTGCGTGAAGGGGCGATCCTGCCGTCCGAGAGCGGGCGCGTCACGGACGAGTACGACGATCTTCCGAACAGCTTCATCTTTGGGGTCTACGTCGACGATGAACTGTACAGCTCGATTCGCATCAGCGTTCTGACCCCGGACTGGCGCGACTCCCTCTCGGCCGGCATGTTCTCCGACCTGATCTATCCGGAGCTCGATCGCGGCAAGGTGATCATCGATCCGACGCGATTCGTCGCAGACCACGAGAAGGCACGCCGTTTTCCGGCTCTGCCCTACGTCACGGTGCGTCTCGGCTATGTCGCCTGCGCCCACTTCAACGCCGACATCGGCCTTGCCAATGTCCGACCCGAGCATCGGGCGTTCTATCGCAAAGTGTTTCTCCAGGAGCCTTGGGGCGAGCCGCGACTCTATTCCGGCCTGACCAAGCCCGTCGGATTGGTCGCCGCGCACTATCCCTCGATCCGGGAGCGGGTTTTTCAGCGTTTCCCCTTCATGCGATCGAGCGCGTTCGAGCGGCGCGTGCTGTTCGAGCGCTCGGGCGATGACGCTTTTGCCCGTTCGTTCAGGATTCGCCCGGCCGCGATTGCGGGCTGACCGGCGCGCCATCGGTCCGGTTCTTTGGGCTGCATGCTCAAAATGCCCACCAAAAGGGCACCAATATAAGCGGCGGAACGCCAGATCCGTCGCCGGGCCGCGTTTTGTTGCGGAAATCCCGACTGGAACGTCCGCATTTCCGGCTGCCGGACTCTTGCCTTCACCCTGGCGCCACATTTACAACGCATTAACCAACGCAGTCGCTTTTGGCGGTTCCTTGGCTTTTGACCCAGTCCGGCAAGACCTCGTCAAGGTTGACGGAACGTTCGCTTAACCATCGCCCTGTAGACCGGACGACAGTCTAGAACGTGAGCGTGGAGGCTCCGGAATGAAATATCAGATGCGTATCCTCCAGGGATTGAAGCTGGCCGCCGTGCTCGCGGTCGCACTGTCGATGGGCGCGTGCGCCAACAAGAATCTCGGCGGTGCCGACGCCATGGCGAGTGCCGCGACCCCGGGCAGCCAGCAGGACTTCGTCGTGAACGTCGGCGACCGCGTGTTCTTCGAGAGCGACCAGACGGACCTCACGCCGCAGGCGACCGCGACCCTCGACAAGCAGGCGCAATGGCTGCAGACCTATTCGCGCTATTCGTTCACGATCGAAGGTCATGCCGACGAACGCGGTACCCGCGAATACAACATTGCGCTCGGCGCCCGCCGCGCCCAGTCGGTCCGCAACTATCTCGCCTCGCGCGGCATTGACCCGAGCCGCATGCGCACGATCTCCTATGGCAAGGAGCGCCCGGTCGCGGTCTGCAACGACATCTCCTGCTGGTCGCAGAACCGCCGCGCCGTCACGGTCCTGAACGCCAGTTCATAAGCCTGAACGACATTCCGAGAATGCAAGCCGGCGTCTGCTGTGGACGCCGGCTTAGTTCGTTGCGGGGCGTGTTTTTCGCTCGAACGTCATTTGTCTGAAAGCCATTTTTGCAGTAAGTGCCTCGCGCAAACGGGCGCGTTCTGGTGGCGCCGATCCGGTCGTCAGGGCAACATGTCATCGAAAACTCTTCAAGGAAGCGCAGCTGCAGCGGTCGCTGCATTTGTGATGCTATCGTCGCAGCTATTGCCGTCGCAGGCCTTCGCGCAGGCCGATGAAGATCCGGAGGTTCGCATCGAGCGGCTGGAGAATCAGCTGCGGCAGCTCACGGGTCAGAACGAGGAACTGCAGTATCGTAATCGCCAGCTGGAGGAGCGGCTGCGGCAGCTCCAGGGTGGGGTGCCGGGAGCGCCCGGCGCGTCGGCGGCGTCGGCACAGCCGAGCCCCGCTTATGGTCAGCCAGCGCAGCCGGCCTATGCCCAGCCGGCCCAACCGCAATATGGCGGCCAGCCGCAGACCTATTCCCAGCAGCCTGGTTATGGCCAACCGCAAGGTACTGCGCCTGCGCCGATCGCGCAGGATTCGGCTGCGAACGGAGGCGGGCGGCGACGCGGCGACGCGTTCGATCCGGGCCAAAATCCCGGTGCGCCAGGCGCACCGCAGGCGCTCGGCGGCGGTCAGTTGCCGATCCAACCCGGCGGCGGCGCGCCCTCCGGACGCCCGGTCGGCGAGCCGATGGACCTCGCCAACACCCCGGGCCGCTATCCGCAAGGCGCGGCGCCGGCCGCCGCGCCCGGTCCAAGAGCGGGCGGTCTCGACACCGCGCCGCCGACGCAGTCGCCGCGCGACGAATACGACCTCGGCATCGGTTATATGCAGCGCAAGGACTATGCGTTGGCAGAGCAGACCATGCGCAATTTCGGCCAGAAATATCCGAACGATCCGATGGTCGGCGATTCGCAATATTGGCTCGGCGAGAGCTTCTTCCAGCGGCAGCAATATCGAGATGCCGCGGAGGTCTTCCTGGCGGTGACTACGAAATATGAGAAATCGGGGAAGGCGCCGGATGCGTTGCTCAGGCTCGGCCAGTCGCTGGCCGCGCTGAAGGAGAAGGAGGCCGCCTGCGCGGCCTTCGGCGAGGTGACCCGCAAATATCCGCGGGCGTCCGCCGGCGTGAAGGCTGCGGTCGATCGCGAGCAGAAGAAGGTGAAGTGCTGAAGACAGCTCGCGCGTAGGCGCGCTGGCGGCGTTCGCCGGGACGACGGCTGAGTTTGTGGTTTGCAGCTCCCGCGCCTAATCTGCCGGGCATGGCACGGCAGAAGACAGCGCAGACCGACGCCTCAGACGATGGTCGTCCCGTCACGGCCGCGGAGGCCGAACGGCTGTTCGCGGCTTTTGTCGACGCGCCGGGGCTGGCGCTTGCGGTTTCCGGCGGTCCCGATTCGATGGCGCTGATGTGGCTTGCGGCACGCTGGCGGCAATCGCTGGCGCGCGGCCCGCGGCTGATCGCGGTGACGATCGACCACGCCCTGCGGCCTGAAGCCGCCCGCGAAGCGCGTGAGGTCAAGCGAGTGGCGCGTACCCTCGATCTGCCGCACCGGACCTTGCGCTGGCGCGGCGACAAGCCTGCCTCCGGGGTGCCTGAAGCCGCGCGGGCGGCGCGCTACCGATTGCTGGCGCAGGCGGCGCGCACGGCCGGCGCAAGCCATATCGTCACGGCCCATACCAGGGACGATCAGGCCGAAACGCTCTTGATGAGACTGTTGCGCGGCAGCGGCGTCGCCGGCCTGGCGGCCATGGCCGCTATCAGCGAGCGGGAGGGACTGCTGTTGGCGCGCCCGCTGCTCGGCATCGCCAAGGCGCAGCTCGTCGCAACGCTGCGGGCGGCCAACATCGATTTCGTCGAGGATCCAACCAATATCGATCCGGCATTCACCCGGCCGCGGCTGCGTGCGCTGATGCCGGCGCTCGCAGCCGAAGGCGGCGATGCACGCAATTTGGCGCGGCTCGCGGCCCGGTTTGCCCGGGCCAATGCGGCGATCGAGGTGCTGGCCGACGGCGCCGAACGCTATCTTGCTCTGACCGGCCACATCGAATCAGGGGGGCTGCGCGCCGGGCGCAATCCGCTCCCGAACCGCCAAGTGAAGGGCCTGGTGAATGGCCAAGCCTTCGATCTCCAGGCATTCGCGCGGCTGCCGGAGGAAGTTCGGCTGCGGCTCCTGATGCGCGCGATCGATCGCTACGGCTCCGAGGGGCCGGTGGAACTCGGCAAGGCCGAGGTCCTGCTCGCGAAGTTGGACCGGACTCTTGCGGGGATCGCCGGAGGTGGCGCAGCCACGCCAGACAGGCTAAAACAAACCCTTGCCGGTGCATTGGTAAGCGTAACCAAAGGACAGGTCCGCATCGAGCCGGCGCCAGCCCGCCGCCGAGGCGGTGGCTAGCGGCCTTCGCGGACCCTTAACCACCTGCGATGACGCGGTTTTCCTGCGTCATTTTTCGAGCAGGAATCGGCGATAGATGCGGTAAATAGTCCTGCGTGGTTCCCTTGGCATTGTCGCGAGTGGCACCTAGATTAAACGACGGTCGACCGGGGGATTCCCTCGTGGCTACCTAGGGATAAGTCCGGGATCAATCCAAAGGACAGACGGCCGCGATCCGCGCGACCACGAAGGAAAATCGATGAACGCCAATCTGCGCAACTTCGCCCTTTGGGTCATTATTGTTCTGTTGCTGTTGGCACTCTTCACGCTGTTCCAAAATCCAAGCCAGCGCGCGTCCTCGACCGATATTTCGTTCTCGCAGCTGCTGACCGAAGTGGATCAGGGCCATGTCCGCGACGTCGTGATCCAGGGGCCGGAGATTCACGGCACCTTCACCAACAATACCTCGTTCCAGACCTATGCGCCGAGCGACCCGAACCTGGTCAAGCGGCTGTACGACGCCAAGGTTCAGATCACGGCGAAGCCGCCGGGCGACAACGTGCCGTGGTTCGTGTCGCTGCTCGTGTCCTGGCTGCCGTTCATCGCGCTGATCGGCGTCTGGATCTTCCTGTCGCGGCAGATGCAGGGCGGCGCCGGCAAGGCGATGGGCTTCGGCAAGTCGCGCGCGAAGATGCTGACTGAAGCGCATGGCCGCGTCACCTTCGAAGACGTCGCCGGCGTCGACGAGGCCAAGCAGGACCTGCAGGAGATCGTCGAATTCCTGCGCGATCCCGGCAAATTCCAGCGCCTTGGCGGCCGCATTCCGCGCGGCGTGCTGCTGGTCGGTCCTCCCGGCACCGGCAAGACCTTGATAGCGCGTGCGGTCGCAGGTGAAGCGAACGTGCCGTTCTTCACCATTTCGGGTTCGGACTTCGTCGAGATGTTCGTCGGTGTCGGCGCCAGCCGCGTCCGCGACATGTTCGAGCAGGCCAAGAAGAACGCGCCCTGCATCATCTTCATCGACGAGATCGACGCGGTCGGCCGTCATCGTGGCGCCGGCCTCGGCGGCGGCAATGATGAGCGCGAGCAGACGCTGAACCAGCTGCTGGTCGAGATGGACGGCTTCGAAGCCAATGAGGGCGTAATCCTGATCGCGGCCACCAACCGGCCCGACGTGCTCGATCCCGCCTTGATGCGCCCCGGCCGCTTCGACCGCCAGGTCGTGGTGTCGAACCCCGACATCATCGGCCGCGAGCAGATCCTCAAGGTCCACGTCCGCAAGGTGCCGCTGGCGCCCGATGTCAACCTGAAGACCATTGCCCGCGGCACGCCCGGCTTCTCCGGCGCCGACCTGATGAACCTCGTCAACGAGGCCGCCCTGACCGCCGCGCGCCGTAACAAGCGCATGGTGACTCAGGCCGAGTTCGAAGAGGCCAAGGACAAGGTGATGATGGGCGCCGAGCGCCGCTCCATGGTGATGACCGAGGAGGACAAGCTGCTGACCGCCTATCACGAGGCGGGCCACGCCATCGTCGCGCTCAACGTGCCGAGCCATGATCCGATCCACAAGGCCACGATCATTCCGCGCGGCCGTGCGCTCGGCATGGTGCAGTCGTTGCCGGAGGCCGACCGTCACTCGCATACCCGCGAATGGTGCGTCTCCAAGCTGGCGATGGCGTTCGGCGGCCGCGAGGCCGAGGTGCAGAAGTTCGGTCCGGAAAAGGTGACCAACGGCGCCACCGGCGACATCCAGCAGGCCACCAACCTCGCCCGCGCGATGGTGATGGAATGGGGCATGTCGGACAAGCTCGGCCGCGTGCGTTACCAGAGCAATGAGCAGGAGGTCTTCCTCGGCCATTCGGTGGCGCGCAGCACCAACATCTCCGACGACACCGCCAAGCTGATCGACTCCGAGATTCGCGGGCTGATCGAGGCCGGCGAACAGGAGGCGCGCCGCATCATCACCGAGAAGCGCGAGCAGTGGGAGGCGATCGCCCAGGCGCTGCTCGAATATGAGACGCTGACCGGCGAGGAGATCAACGACCTGCTGAAGGGCAAGAAGCCCAACCGCGAGTCCGTGGTCGAGCCGTCGACGCCGCGAGCCTCCGCCGTGCCGCCGGCCGGCAAGCCGCGGCCGCGCCCCGATCCGGATCCCGGCCTGGAGCCGCAGCCGCAGGCCTGAGCAAATCTATCCGCGTTGACGAAAAGCCCGGCGATGAGCTGGGCTTTTCCTATTTTGGCGACCGACCGCTTTCTTTGTCAGGGGGAAGAGGGCCCCGCGGACCTTGAGCCTGTTTAAGCCTTCCTCAAGCGGTCTTCACTTATTGCTCCTCGGTGCGAGCATCATTCTCAGTCCGCACGAGGATTAGATGGCCAACAGCTTCCGCGCTTCGCGGCTCGAGCCGCAGGCGAGCCTCGTTCCGGGCGGCCTGTTTGCCGTCTGCTTCGTGCTGGCCTGGATCAACGCCTCGTTTTTCCCGGCGGCCTATCTTTGCGGTGGGTGGATCTGGGACGCGCACGGCCTGGGCATTCCGACCGATTTCGTCAATGTCTGGGCGGCGGGCAAGCTCGCGCTGCAGGGCCATCCGGCGCTGGCCTGGGACTGGGACGTCCAGCGCGCCGTCGAACTCGATGTGCTCAAGCAGGATTGGCCCGGCGGCTATTTTGCCTGGCACTATCCGCCGCCGTTCCTGTTCGTGGCGGCGTTCCTGGCGCAGTTTTCCTATTCGATCGCCTTCATCGGCTGGGTCTGCGCAAGCTTCGTACCCTATCTGGTGGTGATGCGCGCGATCGTGGGCCGCGCCTTCGGCTTCGTGCTTGCGGCCGGCTTTCCGATCGTGTTCTCGAATACGATCGTCGGGCAGAACGGGTTTCTGACTGCCGCCCTGGTCGGCGGCACGCTCTACCTCTTACCCGTGCGGCCGGTGCTCGCCGGCATCTGCCTCGGCCTTCTCACCTACAAGCCGCAATATGGTTTCCTGTTTCCGATCGTGCTGATCGCAACCGGCCGCTGGCCCACCTTCGTCTCCGCCGCCATCACCGCCGTCGTGCTTGCCGGCATCTCCACGCTCGCTTTTGGTGTCGAGAGCTGGCAGGCCTTCTTCCATTGGATGCCGACCTTCTCGCAGGCCTTCCTCACCGAGGGCAAGGCGACCTGGTGGAAGCTGCAGAGCATCTTCTCGCTGGTCCGCTATTTCGGCGGCACCGAGGCGCTGGGCTGGGCGTTCCAATGGGTGCTGACCGCGGCGGTCGTGGTGGTCCTGGTCGCGATATGGCGCAGCCCGGTGCGCTACAGCCTGAAAGCCGCAGCCCTGGCGGTGGGGACCCTGCTCACCACGCCGTATCTGTTTCTGTATGACATGATGGTGCTGGCGATCGCGGTGGCGTTCCTGGTGAGGATCGGGCTGAAGGACGGCTTCCGTCCCTATGAACTGCCCGCGCTCGGTTGCGCCGCGCTGCTTCTGATCGCCTTCATCCTGTTCGGAGTTCCGGTGGGTCTTGCCGCCAATCTCATTGTCGGCAGTCTGGTGCTGCTCCGGGCGGGGCCGTGGTGGCGGCGCGAGCCGGCGCGCGCTGCGCACGCGCTCGCGGCGGCGTGAGGCCATTCCGGCAGATCAGACCTTCGTCCGAGTCAGCCCATTTCCGGCTTGTCATCCGCTCTGAATAGTTGTTCAGTTCTTCCTGACGCATAACGGGGCTTGCCTCCAAAAACAGTGAATTCCTATTCGTCGCGGCTCGGCCGGGACGGTGGGTGGGATGAGAGACGCGCCATGGTCTATCGGCGAACCCATCAGGTGGTGAAGCGGCTGGCCGCGCGGCGCAGCGCGATCCTGGCTGCTGCACGCGAGGCCGCCGCCGAAGGCGGCATGGCGGCGGTGCAGATCGCGCCGGTCGCGGTGAAAGCCAACGTCGCCGCCGGAACGGTGTACCGCTACTTTCCTTCCAAGGCAGATCTGATCTCCGAATTGATCGCCGAGGTGTCCCGCGACGAGCTTGCGGCGATCCGGCGCGCCGCCGATGCGGCGCCGGGACCATCCTCGGCGCTGGCAGCCGCCATCTCGACGGTGGCGGTTCATGTCCTATCGCAGCGCAAGCTCGCCTGGGGCATTCTCGCCGAGCCGGTCGATGTCGATGTCACGGCGTCCCGCATCGCAAGCCGGCTTGAGATCGCGAGCGAGATCGGCACCCGGATCGAAGCTGCGGTTCGCGCCGGCCACCTGCCGGCGCAAGACACTCAGCTGGCTGCGACCGCGCTGCTGGGCGCGCTGCACGAGGCGCTGGTCGGGCCGCTGGCCCCGGAGAATCTCGACGATCCCATCAAGCTGCGCGATACGGTGCAGGCGGTCACGCTGCTGGCGCTGCGCGCGGTCGGCGTGATGGATGCCCGCGCCCGCGGCCTGGTGGTGCAGGCCGTGCTGCCGGTGAAGACCCTGGTCGGCGCCTGAGCGCGACCACGCGCCTCAATCCGGCTTAAGCAAGGATTCACGCGCGAAGGTCATGTTGCGGGAGGCTTCCAGGATGCGCCCGCGAACGGCGGCCGCATCGCTCACGCGGGCGCTTCTGCCGGGATGTTCATCTCACGCAAACAAGTAGTTATGCCGCTGGTGATCGCCGCCGCAAGCGCGGCCGGCGCGATCTACGCCTATTTCGCCGGCGAAGATATCAATTGGGACTGGCAGAACTATCACGACTATGCCGGCTTCGCGTTGCTGCACGGCCGCTTCGATGTCGACGTCATGCCGGGCGGCTTCCAGAGCTTTCTCAATCCGCTGGTCCATGTGCTGCCTTATCTGCTGCGCCACGGCCTCGCCGCGCCGTGGTGGGGCGTTGCACTCGGCGCGCTGCACGGGCTCAATCTTGCGCTGGTGTGTTGGGTCACGCGGGTGATGCTGGAGAAGGATGCACGCGTGCCGGCGCTGCTCGCCGCCGTGCTGATCGCCGCATGCGGGCCGATGACCTTGTCGGAGGTCGGCACCAGCTTCGCCGATATCCTCACGGCCATGCCGATCCTTGCCGGCGTCGCGCTGATCTTTGCGGACAGCGAACAGGACGGCCGGCGTATTTTGCTGGCCGGGCTACTGATCGGCGCGGCGACCGGATTGAAGCTGACCAATGCGACCTTCCTGATCGGCGCCGGCGTTTGCTTGTTGCTTGCGCCGCGCCCGCTTGTCGCGATGCTCCATTTCGGCGCGGGCAGTGCTGTGGGGGGACTTGCGACCGGTGGCGCCTGGGCGCTCAAGATGTGGCGCGACTTCGGCAGCCCGCTGTTTCCGTTCTACAACGCGATCTTCCGCTCGCCGGAGGCACCGCCGGTCTCGATCATCGACACGCGCTTCATGCCACATGGTCTGATCGAAGCTCTCGCCTATCCCTTCGATTGGCTGGTCGGACGGCATCCCTCCTCGGAGTGGCCGTTTCGCGATCCGCGCTTCGCCGTCGTTGTTGTACTGCTGCTTGCGACGATCGCCGTCGGCGCATGGCGCCGGCGTGAGCTCTTGCAAGCGCGCGACAGACAGTTCCTGCTGTTATTCTGGGTGAGCTACGCGCTGTGGATGCTGGCCTTCTCGATCCAGCGCTATCTGATTCCGCTCGAGCTGCTGTCAGCGCCGCTGATCGTGCTGCTGCTCACGCGGCTCGCGGCGGCAGGGCGGCCGTCGCTCTCGTTCGAACAGGGCGCGGCTTTGCGCGCATGTCATCTCCTCACCATGACGGCCGTGCTTGCGGTCGCGCTGTGGTCGCAGCCGACCGATTGGATGCGGCGGCCATGGTCGGATCCATATCGCCCGCAGCTTGCGGCCGCATTGCAGAAGCCGGCGACCTTTCTGCTCCTGCACAAGCCGCTGGGCTATATCGTGTCCCAGCTTCCTGCCGGTTCGCGCGCCTATCAGCTCTCCGAGATTGTGCTGCCCTTGGTGCCCGGCGGCGTGCTGGAACGCCGCGTCCGCGCCGGGCTGGCCGAGCCGCTGCCCGGCGGGATCTGGGCGCTGTATTTCGCGACGAGCCCGGCGGACAATCCGCCCCGGCTCGCGGCGCTGGATGCCTATGGTCTTGAGCGTGACCCCGGGAGGGCTTGCGAGCGGATCGCTGCCGTGGACGGCAGCGACATCGAGGCGTGTCCGGTGATCTCGCGTGCGTCGTCGGCATCGGCGGCCGAACTCGATCGAACCGGCCGCGATTCGAATTAGAGCATGATCCGGAAAAGTGGAAACCGGTTTTCAGAAAAGATCATGCTCAATAAGAGAGACTAGATCATGATGCGATTCCTTCTAATCGCATCATGATCATCTAGGCTGCGTACTCATAAATTAACCGCGTGAATCGATGTCCGCTTGTCTCCAAGAGCGGCGCGAAAGCGGACGTTGTCGGACTTCCGAGAAGGGCCAGAAGCCGACATTGGCCGCCGATGCATCTCAACCTGATCGGCAAGTCGTTGCGGGTTCAAATGCTGCCTTGCGCGACCGGACCTTGAGTTCTACCGCTTTCCGGGCAGTCTCCCACGGCACCGCGAACGTGCCTGTCATCCGATCATTCGTAAATTTGCCGTCGAACTGAATATCGCGCGTTTTGCCTCCGTCCCATTCAATTGAAACTGAAAAAGATAATTTGCCGGATCCTCGATCGTAGTCAGTGACTTTAGCGGCGACAGGCTGCTTCAGTGCGCCTTCAGACCAACTCAGCCTGATCACCGGGAAAGGCTTACCGTCCGAGACGATGACAACATAGCCGCCGATGTCGCCGCTTTCCTGTTCCACGCAACTGTCAGTGTAATAGACGGTCTTGTCTGCAGATGCGGGCGAACAAGTCGCTTCGATAATAACCCCTGCCGCAGCTGCAAACCAGCACACGCCGCGCTTGAACTTTTTGGTCAGCACAGTTGATCTCCTTGACTGTCGAGCTACCACCCGGACCGGGCTTCTGTCAGCGGGCCATAGCGATGTGGATGTGTCGAAATGACGGTCTGGGTCAAAAGCGGCCGGTCAATCCCACGACCGCTTACTTCCGGTCGAGGCCAGGAAGCCGACGTCGCGGATGCAGACCGGAAGGTCCGGGACGGGCCAAATGCGGCCTTCCGGCAGTCCGACAGCTTAGCACTGGTTGAACCCCGAAAGCGGATATCCCGATGCCGGCCGGATGGTCCGAGAGGCCTCGAGTCGCTACGCAGCTGCAACCCCTTCGATCTCGATCAGAAGCCCTTCTGCGAACAGCCGTGAAACTTCGATCAATGTGATCGCCGGTGCAACAGCGGGCTCAACGCTTGTCAGAAAGCGATCCCTAGCTCGCCGGTATTCGACCAATTTGCTCATGTCGCGGATGAACACAGTAAGCTTGATGAGATTTGCAGCCGAGCAGCCGACTGAGGCGAGAGCAATTGACACGTTCTTGAAGGCTTGGTCCGCCTGAGCTTCGAGATTAGCGCCGCCGACGACTTCGCCATGTGCATCGAGAGCAGCCTGACCTGAAAGGAAGATCAGACGGCTGCCACGGACATCAACGACATGAGAGTATCCAGGCGGCTTCTCCAACTCGGGCGGATTAAAATATCGTATCTCTGACATACCGACCTCCGATTGTCGGCACTTTAGCTCGGCATCTGAGGTCTGCAACGGGTCACGACCGGCGGTCGCAACTCCCGAGACGCGCGTCCGGTCTGACCTCGACAGCAGACCTGCACAGTATTGCCTGCTTGTTCGCCTTGGGGCCAGAAGGCGACATCCCGATCGGGAACGTTCGGTTGTCGAATTGTGCTAGACTGCGGCCGGCGCGGGGGCAGGCAGGCATTTTGATGGGCACATTCTATACGGACAAGCAGATCCAGGAAGCGATCGCGGCGTTGGAGAGTAACTCTCCTGGTATCTGGGAGAGGATGAAGAAGATGACCGCCTTGCCACCAGGGCCTCTCACCGAGGAAGAGGAGCTTGAACAAGGAGCCATTGTGCGCGTGCTCACCATTGTCCTGCCTCAGGTGTCGTTTGTCGTGCAAGCCGAAGACAAGAATGAAGCAAGAGCCCGTCTGAGCATTGATCTGGGCAACGCTGTTCGTGCCGCAGTCGTCGGCGATCGGGATGCTGTCTAGATCACAACCGCCGCAGCGGGTCACATCCGGAAGAACTCAGGTTGAACAAATCGAGTCCGCTTCAACCAAAAGAGCGAACTTCTGGCGGACATATCGGGTCGGCCGCTTAGGGCCAATTTCGGAAGTGATTGGGACTCGCGTCGTCGAACAACAGTTATGCGAAGCATCGAATATACTCTACTTAACCAAATCCTCGTGCCGGTCATGCTGTGACCGTCTTTCCTGTGGACCTAATCGTGATTGAGCTAGTCATCTTCGACTCGGATGGTGTGTTAGTCGACAGCGAGATCATTGCGCTGACTGTCTTAGCCCGAGCGGCATCCGAGGAGGGCGCTCCAATTGACGTGGAGGAGGCGATCCGGGCTTTCCGGGGGCTAAAAATGGCGGACTGTGTGCGAGAAATTGAGCGCCGCTTAGGTCGCGACGTTCCGGAAACGTTTGTGGCGGATGTCAGACAAGCAACGGCATTGGCGTTCGATGCCGAACTGAAGCCTGTCGAAGGAATCCATGCAGCTTTAGCCGAAATCTCTGTTCCTGTTTGTGTAGCGTCAAACGGGCCGATGTCGAAGCTCACGCACACGCTCGGATTGACCAAGCTTCTGGAGCGCTTCGAGGGACGTATATTTAGCGCGTATGAGGTGGGTTCGTGGAAGCCAGACCCTGGCCTGTTCCTGCACGCGGCGCAAACGTTGGGCGTTCACCCTTCACGCTGCATCGTCGTCGAGGACTCATTATCCGGAGTTTACGCAGCTCGGGCCGCGGGGATGCGGGTCCTGGGTTTTACCGACGGCGATCCCGGAGTTGACCAGGAATTGCGAGCGATCTGCGAAGATCTCTTTCATCGGATGAGCGACCTTCCAGATTTGCTGCAACGAGCGCATTGAATGATCGTGACCTTAACCGGTTTCCGAGTCGGGTCATGAACGACAATACTCAAGGTAAGCATAATAGGTCCGCTTTCGGGTGCACAGCGACCAGTTGAGCCTGACAGCCGAGCCATGATTCGAGCCACCAGACGGAAGGGGCCGATCATGCGCTACGAACTCACAGACAATGAGTGGTTCGCTATTGAGCCGATGCTGCCGAATAAGCCGCGCGGTGTGCCACGACGGGCGGGCGTGTGGGCCAAGCTCATGAGCGCACTGGCCGGTGCTCATGATGCTGCGGTGCAGATGATCGACACGTCTATTGTTCGCGTGCATCAACATGGGGCCTGTATCACAAGGAACCCGCGCCAATCGATGGGAAGGTCACGCGGCGGCTTGACGAGCAAAATCCACGCGGTGGTCGATGGCAATGGTCTGCCGCCTGTACGGCTGGCGTTGAGCCCCGGCGAGGCGCACGACGTTCGACTGGCCGGAAAACTGCTGTCCCGTCTTAAATTCGGATCGAGGCTGCTTGCCGACCGAGGCTATGACGCCGACTGGATCAGGGAGCTTGCCATGAAGAAGGGCGCATGGGCCAACATCCCGCCGAAAAGCAATCGCAGCGATCCGATCTGCTTCAGCCCGTACCTCTACCGCGCTCGCAATCAGGTCGAACGGTTCTTCAACAGGATCAAGCAATGCCGTCGGGTAGCGACGCGCTACGACAGGCTCGCCGCCAACTACCTTGCATTTGTTCAACTCGCGTCAATCCGGTTGTGGCTGCGCCTTAGTGAGTCCGCGTCCTAGCTGCGCTCACATGTAAGCGTCGCCGGACGGACCGACATAGGCGATGCGCACCATGTTGGTGGTGCCGGGTGTCCCGAGCGGCACGCCCGCGACGATCAGCACGCGCTGGCCGGCGCGGACGAAGCCGTCGCGAAAGGCGATCGAGCCGGCGCGGTCGACCATGTCGTCCTGATCGCGCGCATCCTCGGCAACCACGCAATGCACGCCCCAGACCACCGACAATTTGCGGCCCGTGGCGAGATTGGGCGTGATCGCGACGATCGGCGGCTTCGGCCGCTCGCGCGCGACGCGGATCGCGGTCGAGCCAGACGAGGTCCAGCAGATGATGGTCGGCAGGTCCAGCGTCTCGGCGATCTGCCGCGCGGCATCGGCAATGGCATCGCCGGCGGTCGACTCCGGCTCCGGCCGTTGCGCGGTGATCACCGAGCGATAGACGAGATCGCGCTCCACTTCCTCGCCGATCCGGTTCATGGTCGAGACCGCTTCGACCGGATATTTGCCGGCCGCCGATTCGGCCGAGAGCATGATGGCGTCGGCGCCCTCATAGACCGCGGTGGCGACGTCGGAGACTTCGGCGCGGGTAGGCACCGGCGACTGGATCATCGATTCCAGCATCTGCGTCGCGATCACCACGGGTTTGCCGGCGCGTCGCGCCAGCCGCGTCATCTGCTTCTGCAGGCCCGGCACCCGCTCCAGCGGCAGCTCGACGCCGAGGTCGCCGCGCGCCACCATCAACGCGTCCGAGGCCTCGACGATGTCGGTGAGGCGGTCGATCGCCTGCGGCTTCTCGATCTTGGACATCACGGCGGCGCGGCCGCGGATGATCTTCTTGGCTTCGAGCACGTCGTCGGCGCGCTGCACGAAGGAGAGCGCGATCCAGTCGACGCCGGTGTTGAGCGCGGCATCGAGATCGGCGCGGTCCTTCGGCGTCATCGCCGAGACCGGCAGATCGGTGTCGGGCAGGCTGACGCCCTTGCGGTCGGACATGCGGCCGCCGACCACGACGCGTGTGACGGCGAAAGTCGGCGAGGTCTCCTCGGCCACCAGACGCACCTTGCCGTCGTCCAGCAGCAGCACGTGGCCCGGTCGCAGCGCAGCGAGGATTTCCGGATGCGGAAGGTAGACGCGATTCGAATCGCCCGGCGTCTTGTCCGAATCCAGCATGAAACTCTGGCCGTTCTGCAACTGCGTCCCGCCATCGGCAAAGGTGCCGAGCCTGAGTTTCGGTCCCTGGAGGTCGACCAGGATGCCGATCGGCCGGCCATAGCTCGATTCGACGTTACGGATCGTGGCCACCAGCTCCCGCATCTTGTCATGAGAGGTGTGGCTCATGTTGATGCGGAAGATGTCGGCGCCGGCCTCGAACAGCTTGCGGATCATCCCGCTGTCCGAGGATGCCGGGCCCAGGGTCGCCAGGATCTTGATCCGGCGCAGCCGCCTCATGGCTTCGGCGCTGCGGCAGGCGGCGCAGCTGCGGGCGGAGCGCCTTGCGGCGGGGCCGGCAGCCCCGGCACATTGCCGCTCGGCCCCAGCGTTCCGGGGATACCCGGCACCCGCTGTTGCGCCGGCTGCTCATTGGCTTCGGTGAGCTGCACGGTCCAGGCGCGCTGGTCACCGGTGTCGACCTCGAAAAAGCCGGTGCGGTCGAAGCCCCGCGCCAGACAGTTCTCGGTGCCCTTGATGGTGAATTCCTTGTCGCGTGAGCACATGAAGGCTTGGCCCGACCATTCGCCGCCGCGGTCATAGTCCAGCGCGTAAATATAGTAATAGCGCGCGACCAGGGTTCCCTTCAGCAGGGTTTCGCAGCTGCGCGAGGACACGTTCCACCAGCCTTCGGTGGTCCAGCCTTCAGCATCTTTGTAACCGAGCGCAACGCCGACGCGGCTCGAGGTGTTGTTGCACAGGCGGAAATCGGCCGCCGCCGGGCTGGTCCAGAGGCAGAGCATTGCCAAACCGAGCACCGACAGCAGTCCGACACCCGGCCGACAGATCGGAAAACGGAGGAGGGCGGAGATTTCGGGGATCATTGCGCGACGCTATATCAAACGTTGGATGGTGTCGCGTGACTTGGCTGCGGCTCTCAACATTGAGGGCGATGGCGATGCAACGCTGCAACCGAGCCCCCAAGCTCTTCGCTGCAACGCGATTTGGCCAAACCGGCGACGAGGCCAGACTATATACCAGAAATCTGGCATAACGCGACACAGGGAACGGAACACGAAAGAGGCGACGATGGATACAACCACCCGGACCGAGCTTGAGGCGGCTGCTTTCCGCAGGCTGGTCGAACACCTGCGGAGCCGGACCGACGTTCAGAATATCGAATTGATGAATCTGGCCGGCTTCTGTCGCAATTGCCTGTCGAACTGGCTGAAGGACGCTGCGGATGCGCAGGGCGTCCCGATGACCAAGGATGAGAGTCGCGAGGCGATCTACGGCATGCCTTACGACGAATGGAAGACGAAGTACCAGCGCGAGGCGACGGCTGAGCAGCTCGAGGCGATGAAAAAGGTGCATCCGGGTCACTGAATCGTGCTGGCGAATCATGCCCGGTCAATTCGGATGAATCCCCCTGAGCCGTCTGCCCAACGATAGGTTGGATGCTTCCTTTCGCGTTACTTTCGCGGGATAGGACGGGAGAAAGCCTGCGCCACAGTCGCGAATCGGGCCGATCCAGGAGACGCAAGAAAAACGCAAGCGGCGCGGCCGCATTTTGTGGGCTGCGGGCGTGTGGCCGCAACAAGATGTGGGCGCGCTGTGGATGAGGGCGATGTTGCCTTGACGCAGGGCACGCCAAATTTGAGGGTCTTCCTGAAAGAACGCGCGCCTTGCAACGATTGGCGCCCTCATCGAGCCACACCAGTTCCACTCAGGAGTATCAGATGGCCACCGCCGCCGCTGCGAAGGATGACGACTCGCCTGCAACCCGCTTTGCCGTAGACCAACTGAAGTCGATCATCGAGCGCATCGAGCGCCTGGAGGAGGAGAAGAAGGCGATCTCCGAAGACATCAAGGACGTCTATGCCGAGAGCAAGGGCAACGGTTTCGACGTCAAGGCCCTGCGCACGATCATCCGCCTGCGCAAGCAGGACCCCAACGAGCGCCAGGAAGAAGAGAGCATTCTCGAGACCTACATGCAGGCGCTGGGAATGATCTGAGCTGACATCGAATGCTTCGTTGAATGCTTCGTTCCGATGCTTCCCGTCCGCGACGGGGAGCGTCGTTTTATTGGCGTACGGCGACTGCGGTGTCTTCGCCCGGGGCGACGCTCGCTAGCCCCGGGGCAGTGCCGTCAGCGCAATGCTGCGGAGCGCAAGACGAAGGCCTTCGTCTCGAGCTTCACCGTCGCCGAGCCCGAGAACTGGACGTAGCTCAGGCCCTGCGCAGGATCCTCCGAGAAGCTCATCGCAAGCACCATCTGCGGCTTGACGAAATAGTTGCGCATGAGCGTGAGGTCGGGGTCGCCCAGTGTGGTGACCGACATCGAGCTCGACACGCTCGGGGCCAGCAACATCGCCCGCATCCAGATCGTGTCGGTGCTCTTGGCGGCGGAAATCCGCGTCTCGGTCGTGATCACACCGTCATGCCCTTGCGGGTCCTTGGCGGCCCGCGTGGTGGTCTCGGCCGCAGGTGCCGCATTGCGTGCCGGCGAGCGGGTGTTGCGGACCGGGATCGGTGCCGATGCTGCGACGATCCGGGAGCGGTCGACCGGGGAGGAAGCGGGAGGCGCGAACGCCATCGCGTTCATCAGACTGGCGGTCGGCTGCGGGTCGGCCGCGTGGCGCGCCGCAATCGCTGCGACCTGCTCCGGGGTCGCCTGTTTCGGATTGGCGGGATCGTCCCCCCAGAAGCCGCGCGCATTGATGATGTCGGACATGGTCTGCGGTGCAGCCTGGTCGCCGGCGGCCTGCGCCCCGCCGCTAGCCGATGACGCCGGCTGCGGCTTGCCGGCCTGAACCAGCTGCGAATCGGCGGAAGCAAGTTGCAACGTGTTCACGAGCTTGCCGCGAGCCAATTTGGCCTCCGTGGCTTTGCCGTTTGCCGTCTTGCTGTCGCCGGCCTTCGGGTCCGTTGTTTTGGCCGGAGCCATCGCTGCGACCTGCACCGGCTTGGCATCGGCTTCCGAGGCGCTCTCCTCCTCATCCTCGGCAGGACGGCCACGGAACAACCGCGCAAACAGGCTCGGCTTGCTCGAACCTGCATCATCGCCATTGCCGCGCTTCTCGATATCGGCCCGCGCGAGCTCATAGCCCTTCAGCGGCGCGCCATCGGACGGAATATGAACGGTGCGGCCGTCGGGGAAGACTCTGACCAGCTGGTCATGGGTCATTCGTGGCCAGTGGCGGATATTGCCGGTGTCGAGATGAACGAAGGGCGAGCCGGACGTGGGATAGAAGCCGACGCCGCCGCGCTGCAGCCGGAGGCCGGCATAGCGAATCTGTTCGAGGGGCACGCCGGGGATGAAGAAATCCATCGCATGCCCCAGCATGTGCTGGCTGTAGCGGGCCACGCCCGTATGCGCCGAGCGCCGGCGCAGCATCGCATTGGTGGCCGGCGAGCGGTAGGACGAGATGATCTGGATCGGCTGCTTGCCGTCGACGTCGCGATAGACTTCCCACAGGATGTCGAACAGATGGCGATTCATCACCGTCTCGTCCTGGGTGCGCCAGTCGCGCAGGTAATGATTGAGCTTCTTCAGCGCCTCTTCGTCATAGCGGCCCTCGCGCTTGAAGGTGACCGTGAGGTCTTCGCCGGAATGGGTGTGGTGAAAGGAAAGCGTGCGGGTCTCGTTCAGTGCCGTCGCGTCATGGACCGACCCGGCAGCGCCGAACAGCAGCACCGAGACCAAGCCGATCTGACATCCAGCCTTGCGGCCCGTCCTGGGCAGCGAATGCCATTGGCGCGCGAAAATAGACAGCAAGATGCAGCCCACCCGTCGACGAGCGTTTACTCAAATACCCTCTTGCGGCCCGTCCGGCGGAAGAGAGAGCAAACGCGTATTTAAGGCGGGATGGTTAAGGGAGATTGACCGGCCCGCCCCCCAGATTAGGCTTAACATAAGCGCTTGAGTGTGGCGAAAAAGTGCCAGTGATTCTTGGTGGGTTGGAATGGTTACCAAAAGAACAACCCCGCTCACGGGCCACGGGCCGGGAGCGAGGTTGGCGAATCAGCCGGACAAGCTGGAACAGTCGGCCCGCCAGCTCAGCGGGTGAAGATCCGGCGCTGCTGTGACTGGCCGCGACGCCCCACCGGAGCCGGTGGCGTCGGGTTGCCGAAGCCGCCGCCGAACAGGCGCTCGAAGAAGTTTGGCCCCGACGAGAAATCATTGCCGCTGGCGACACTGACTGAACTCGGCAGCGGTCCGGTTGGGCGCGAATAGCTCGGCTGCGCGTGGGCGACCACGTTTTCGAGGTCCTTGCCGCGGTTGTTCTTCAGCATCCCGATCATGGTGGCGTCGCGGCCGTAGATGTCCTTGCGGACTTGCAGCTTGCCGGCATCGTCGACGAAGGCGGTCTGATAGGTGATGTTGACCGGAATCGGGGTCGGGAATTTCAGATCGACCTCGCTCGAGCCGTACATGCTGCGGATCTTCTCCGGCGTGTAGTGCTCGTTCGGCTGCGTGATGTTGAGCAGCACCGAGGCATATTGATCCGGATACTGCACGCGCATGCAGCCATGGCTGTAGGCGCGCTCGTCCTTGGCGAACAGGTATTTGTCCGGCGTGTCGTGCTGATAGACCAGGAACTTGTTCGGGAAGTTGAAGCGGACGCGGCCGAGCGCATTGCCGTCGCCCGGCGGCTGCGAGATGTGCACCGAACCGTCGCGGTTTCGCTCCAGCCTCAGACCCATGCGCGCGAGCACGTCCGGATCCTGCTGCAGCGCCGGCAGGTATTCGCCATAGACGATCGAGGGCGGCACGTTCCAGGTCGGATTGACCGTGATGTATTTCATGGTCTCGGTCAGCAGCGGCGTGGCGTGAATGCCCGGCTTGCCGACGACGACCCGCGTGGTCCAGACCTGCGCGCCGTGCTGCATGACCTTGAGCGTGTAGTCGGGAATGTTGAGGATCACATAGGCGTCGCCGATCCCGGGGGCGCCGAGATCGCGCGGCAGCCAGCGCCAGCGCTCCATGTTGACGACGATGGTGTCGATCTGCCGGTCGCGCTTCGGCGTGTTGAGCGCTTTGACCGTGCGATCATCGAGAATGCCGGTCGGCTTGAGGTCGACGCCTGCCTGGAATTTGCGGACGGCGGCGGCGAGCTTGGCATCGTAATTGGTGTCGTCCGCGTTCTCGGTGAGCCCGAGCCTGGCGCGCAGCTGCGGCACGCGCGGATCGGACATCTGGGCCTCGGCCTCCGGCGCGTTCTTGCCGCGCGCCGGCGTATATTTCAGCGCCGGGCCGTCATCGATCTTGATCGTGCCGGCACCCGTATCGCCGCGCAATTCGGCGAGCTTGGCCTTCAGCTCCTTGTAGAGCTTCTGCGGCGGATTGTAGCTGTCGAGCGCGGCGGAGGCATCCTTCGCGCCGATGACATTGGCGAGCACCTCGTTCGGATCGACCGGGTGCTCGGGATATTGGATGTCGCCGGAGACCTGGGACCAGTGCAGGCGGCCGCTCTGCGCCTGCCGCGCATAGTCCAGCATGCTGGCGGTCAGCTTCAGGTCGGCTTCGGCGAGCGCATCGGGCGAACTCGTTGCCGCGGCGAAATCCGGCACCGGATAGTCTTCGGGATTGAGCCCGTCGGAAGCGGCATCCTGCAGCCGTGCGATGACGCCCTTGGCCGACGCCGTCAGGCTGCCAGCTTGTGTCCAGATCGGGGCGTAGTCGCGGGTCGTATAGAACTTCTCGACGGCCGCACGCTCGGCCTTGCGATCGAAATAGCGGAGGCCCTTGGTGGTCATCAGGTCGCGCAGGCGATCGGCGACCGGCTGGTCGGCGGCCGGCACATTGCTTGCGGCCTTGACCGGATCCTTTGCGGGCTCGGCGGTGGGCGCAGTGGCCGTGGCCGGAGCGGATGGCGCGGCGGCCGGTGCCGTCGCGGCCTTGTCCGGCTCGGTCGACGGCGCAGCCGCGCTGCTCGCCGGCTTGATCACGGGAGCAGGCGGCGCGGTCGCGGTGTCCTGCGGTGCTGCAGGCGCTTTGGCCGCATCCGGCGAAACCGTGGCGGTGGTGTCGAGCTTGAAGTCGCTTGCGGTCGGTGGCGGCACATTGGCGGGCTCCGGCCGCGGGATCGCTGCTTCGATTGCGAGTTCGGCGGCGCTGCTGCGCGCATCGCTTTGCGCCAGCGCCGATGTTGCCGATACCGCGAGGAAGCTTGCCGCGACGGCCATCAGCACGCGGTCATATCCACCACGGTTCTTCGAACAGTCTCGCATCGTCGCTTCCCTTGGATGTTCTGCTCCGGCAGGGAGCAGCGTCGGTTTTCGTCGGTCGGCTCAAGCGCCAGTTTCTGAGAGCGGCACGCCTGCACGCAACGAATTACGTCAAACGGTAACCAAGCCCCGCTTACGCGGCCAGCGCCATGCGGAGCAACTCACGACAAACTGACTCTCCGGAAAAAACCCGATCAGCTCTATCGTGCGTTTGTGCCACGCGTTTTTTCCTGTGTCTGTCACCGCAAGGCAACGGTTCAGATGTTCCATGGTTGCGCAGCCTTGCGGCGTTTTTCAGTCGATCAAGAGGGCATGTCGCTCTAATTCGATGCAGGGGGGCGATTTGCCTCATTCGACCGGAGGGTGGCTCGCACTGGTGTCCGCCTCGGCATCGTCGCCATTGATGTCATCGAGTTTGCGATAGAGCGTGGAGCGGCCGATCTTCAGCCGTCGCGCCACTTCGGACATCTGGCCGCGATAATGCGTGATCGCAAACCGGATGATCTCATTTTCGAGCTCTTCCAACGGGCGGACCTCGCCCTCCGGCGTGAGCATGGCCAAAGCGCCGTGAAGGGGCAGGGGAGCGATTGGTATTTCATTACCTGGAACGACTGCAGGTGCCGCCTGGAGGGGACGCTCGATGACGAGCGGCGGCGCCGGCTGCACCGGCGGTGCATGGGTGGGAATCAGCGGGAAATCGGCGAGATCGAGCTGGTCGCCCTCGCTCATCACGACGGCGCGATAGACCGCGTTCTCGAGCTGGCGGATGTTGCCGGGCCAATCGAGCTGGGTGAGATAGCCGACCGCCTCGCCGCTGATGCCGGTCAGCACACGATTTTCCTCGGCGGCGAAGCGCGCGAGGAAATGCCGCAACAGGTGCGGAATGTCTTCGCGGCGCGTGCGCAGCGGCGGGATCGTCAGCGGCAGCACGTGCAGGCGGTAGAACAAGTCCTCGCGAAAATGGCCTTCTTTCACCTGGTCGAGCAGCTTGCGGTTGGTCGCGGAGATGATGCGCACATCGACCTTCACCGGCCTGCGGCCGCCGACCGCCTCCACGGCGCCTTCCTGCAGCGCGCGCAACAGCTTCACCTGCGCGGTGAGCGGCAGCTCGGACACCTCGTCGAGGAACAGGGTGCCGCCATGGGCCTCGACGAACTTGCCCATGTGGCGTTCGGTCGCGCCGGTGAATGCGCCCTTCTCGTGGCCGAACAGGATCGATTCCACCAGATTGTCCGGGATTGCGCCGCAATTGACCGCGACGAACGGTTTGCTCTTGCGCTCGCTGCTGCCGTGAATGGCGCGGGCGAACAGCTCCTTGCCGACGCCGGATTCACCTTCGATCAGGACCGGGATCGCGGATGCCGCAGCCTTGTCGGCGATGCGCAGGATCGGCGTCATCGCCTCGCTGCGGCTGATGATGTCGGCGAAGGTCAGTCGCCCCTCGCGGCTGTGGCGGATGCGTTGCAATTCGCCCTTCAGCGCCGAAGTGTTGAGCGCGTTGCGAAGTGAGACCTGCAGCCGCTCCAGGCCGACCGGCTTGACCACGAAATCGTGCGCGCCGGCGCGCATGGCCGAGACGACGTTATCGATGCCGCCATGGGCGGTCTGCACGATCACGGGGATGGACAGACCGGCTTCGCGCATCTTCGCGAGCACGCCCATGCCGTCGAGACCGGGCATCACGAGGTCGAGCAGGAGAGCGTCGATGGCGGCCGCATCAGGGCCGGTCAGCTTGTCGATGACCGCGTCGCCGGTGTCGACGACAATCGCTTCATAGCCGCATTTCTGTACCATGTTCTCCACCAGCCGACGCTGGACGGGATCGTCGTCGGCGATCAAAATGCTGGCAGCCATGGCTTTCCTCGCACGCTACAACTATCTGTCTCGAATCGGGGCACTCTCGCCGACACCGATTAACGCAACCTTAATCGTTGCGGTTCGCGACAACGTTTGAACAACAGGTTACGGACACGATGAGCTCGCGCGCTTCTTCTTCTGCCCTCCGCAAGACCGCCAAGCCGACTGCGAAGCCGGCCACCAAGTCAGTCGCCAAGGGCAAGGCCCCAGCGAAGCCGACCAAGAAGAGTCTCGCCAAGGGGCCGGCGAAGCCGGTCGCCAAGACTGTCGTCAAGGCTGCCGCCAAGAGCGCTGTCAAGGGCGGCATCAAGACCGGCGCGTTGCCGGTGTGGAACCTGGACGATCTCTATGCGGGAATCGAGGCTCCGGAGATCACGCGCGATCTTGAGCAGATGGATGCGGACTGCATCGCGTTCGAGACCGATTATAAAGGCAAGCTCGCCGAGCACACTGCGCGCGAGGATGGCGGTGAGTGGCTCGCGGGAGCCGTCCGACGCTATGAAGCGATCGACGATCTCGCAGGACGGCTCGGGTCTTATGCAGGGCTCGTGCATGCCGGCGACAGCGTCGATCCTGCAATCTCCAAATTCTACGGCGATATTTCGGAACGGCTGACCGCGGCCTCGATGCACCTTCTGTTCTTTCCGCTCGAACTCAACCGCGTCGACGATGCGGTGATTGAGCGTGCGATGCAGGCGACCGCGCTCGACCATTACCGGCCCTGGATCGAGGATCTGCGCAAGGACAAGCCGTACCAGCTCGAAGATCGCGTCGAACAGTTGTTTCACGAGAAATCACAGACCGGCTATTCGGCCTGGAATCGGCTGTTCGACCAGACCATCGCCGCGCTTCGCTTCAAGGTTGGCGGAAAGGAGCTCGCAATCGAGCCGACGCTCAGCTTCCTGCAGGATCGCGACGGCGCCAAGCGCAAGGCGGCTGCCGAAGCGCTGGCCAAGACCTTCAAGGCCAATGAGCGCACCTTTGCGCTGATCACCAATACGCTCGCCAAGGACAAGGACATTTCCGACCGCTGGCGCGGCTTCCAGGACGTCGCGGACTCCCGCCACCTGAACAATCGCGTCGAGCGCGAGGTGGTCGACGCGCTGGTTGCTTCGGTGCGCGCGGCCTACCCGAAACTGTCGCATCGTTACTACGCTCTGAAGGCGCGCTGGTTCAAAAAGAAGAAGCTCGCGCATTGGGACCGCAATGCGCCGCTGCCCTTCGCCGCCACCTCGACCATCGCCTGGCCCGAGGCAAAGAACATGGTGCTGACGGCCTATCGCGGCTTTTCGCCTGACATGGCCGACATCGCCCAGCGCTTTTTCGATCAGCGCTGGATCGATGCGCCGGTGCGGCCGGGGAAGGCGCCCGGGGCCTTCTCACACCCGACGACGCCCTCCGCCCATCCCTATGTGCTGATGAACTATCAGGGCAAGCCGCGCGACGTGATGACGCTCGCCCATGAGCTCGGCCATGGCGTGCATCAGGTGCTGGCGGCCAAGAATGGCGCGCTGATGGCGCCGACGCCGTTGACGCTGGCGGAGACCGCGAGCGTGTTCGGCGAGATGCTGACCTTCAAGCGGCTGCTGGGCGAGACCAAGAACGCCAAGCAGCGCCAGGCGCTGCTTGCCGGCAAGGTCGAGGACATGATCAACACAGTGGTGCGCCAGATCGCGTTCTATTCGTTCGAGCGCGCCGTGCATACCGAGCGCAAGAACGGCGAGCTCACTGCCGAGCGCATCGGCCAGATCTGGCTGTCGGTGCAGAACGAGAGCCTCGGCGAGGCGATCGAGATCAAGCCGGGCTATGAGAATTTCTGGATGTACATCCCGCACTTCATCCATTCGCCGTTCTACGTCTACGCCTATGCGTTCGGCGACTGCCTGGTGAATTCGCTGTATGCGGTCTACGAGCACGCCGCGGACGGGTTTGCCGAGCGCTACCTCGCGATGCTCGCTGCCGGCGGCACCAAGCATTATTCGGAGCTGCTCAGGCCGTTCGGCCTGGACGCAAAGGACCCGAAGTTCTGGGATGGCGGCCTGTCGGTGATCGCCGGCATGATCGACGAGCTGGAGACGATGGGGTGAGGGCAGGGACGTAAAACATCTGTTAAACGGTTGCCTCGGGCGTGTTGTACGGATTGTATAACGCGCCCGTAGGCTATCTGGAGCCTGTCATGAAGATCGAGATCAAGAAGATCGGCAATTCCGATGGGCTCTTGCTGCCGCGCGAATTGATGCAACGGCTCGATCTCAAGCGCGGCCAGCAGTTGCATATCGTCGAGCTTCCCGGCGGCGGCTTCCAGGCGCTGCCTTACGATCCGGATTTCGAGCGGACGATGGAGATCGCCGACGAGATCATGGATCAGTACAGGGATACCTTGGTGGCCCTCGCGAAATGAGCGAGGCGCCGGAGCCGCTCTGGATCAGTTACGAGCAGGCCATCGCGATCCATACCCGCCAACTCCGCCGCTTCGGCGGGGCGTCGGGCTTCCGCGACGAGGGAATGCTCCGCTTGGCACTCGAGGAGCCCGTCAATAAATGGAGCTACGAGCACGCCATGCTGCCTAGGCTCGGGGCGGCCTATGCCTTCGGCCTTGCAAAGAACCATGCCTTTGTCGACGGCAACAAGCGGATCGCTTTCACGGTGATGACGACGTTTCTCCGAAGAAACGGCACGGCCTTTGCGCCCGATCCTGCACAGGCCACGATCATCATCCTCTCCCTCGCTGCGGGCGAGGTCAGTCTGACCCGCTGGATCCGGGACAATTGGCCGCCTCAATGACCTGATAAGAAAAGGCGTGCAATCGGGGCGCCGTTGCCCTGCGACCGGCTTTGCGCTATGCGAGCCATTAAAGGAAATTTTTCGGGGGACCCAGATGGCAGATCACGGCGAAGTCGCCTATTCGACGGCTGACGGCAACGACTACGCGGCGCATGAGGCGACCTATGAGGGCTTCATCAAGCTGGTGAAGTACGGCACCATCACCGTCGCGCTCATCGTCATCTTGATGGCAATTTTCCTCACTTAAGTCCATTTGCCCGCCGCAAGTTGCCGGCGGGCTTTCGGCCGCCCGGCTGAAACACCTGGAATTCCGCACCCTACCAGCTCGCGCGCGCGCCCGCGCCGGAGGCCTCATGAAGATTGCCGTCGCCAAGGAAATCGACCCGTCGGAGCCGCGGGTTGCCGCCTCGCCCGATACGGTGAAGAAATTCAAGTCCTTAGGCGCCGAGGTTGCGGTCGAGCCGGGCGCCGGCGTCAAGTCGGGCGTGCCGGATGCCGAGTTTGCTGCCGCCGGCGCCACGGTGAGCGCCGATGCGCTCAAGGACGCCGACATCGTCATCAAGGTGAAGCGGCCGGAGCCGTCGGAGCTTGCCCAATATAAGCGTGGCGCGCTGGTCATCGCGATCATGGACCCCTACGGCAATGATGGCGCACTGAAGGCAATGGCCGATGCCGGTATCTCGGCCTTCGCCATGGAGCTGATGCCGCGCATCACCCGCGCGCAGGTGATGGACGTGCTGTCGAGCCAGGCCAATCTTGCGGGCTACCGCGCCGTGATTGAGGCCGCCGAGGCATTTGGCCGCGCCTTCCCGATGATGATGACCGCGGCCGGCACGGTGCCGGCCGCGAAGGTCTTCGTGATGGGCGTCGGCGTCGCCGGCCTGCAGGCGATCGCGACCGCGCGTCGTCTCGGCGCGATCGTGTCCGCGACCGACGTGCGGCCGGCCACCAAGGAGCAGGTCGAGAGCCTTGGCGCGAAATTCCTCGCCGTCGAGGACGAGGAGTTCAAGAGTGCGCAGACCGCCGGCGGCTACGCCAAGGAAATGTCCAAGGAGTATCAGGCCAAGCAGGCGGCACTGACGGCCGAGCATCTCAAGAAGCAGGATATCGTCATTACGACCGCACTGATCCCGGGCCGGCCGGCCCCACGGCTGGTCACGCTCGACATGGTCAAATCGATGCGGCCCGGCTCGGTGCTGGTCGACCTCGCCGTTGAGCGCGGCGGCAATGTGGAGGGCGCCAAGCTCGGGGAGACGGTCGACGTCGACGGCATCAAGATCGTCGGTATTCCGAACCTCGCCGGCCGCGTCGCGGCCTCCGCCTCCAGCCTCTATGCGCGTAACCTCCTGTCCTTCATCGAGACCATGATCGACAAGGCAACCAAATCCCTGGCCGTCAATTGGGATGACGATCTGGTCAAGGCCACGGCTTTGACAAAGGATGGCGCCATCATCCATCCGAATTTCCAGCCGAAGGCATAGTCAGAGGCATCAGGAGAAAAGTCATGGAGCATGTCGCCCAAGCCGTTGATCCCTTCGTGTTCCGGCTCTCGATTTTCGTGCTGGCCGTGTTCGTCGGCTACTTCGTCGTATGGTCAGTGACACCTGCGCTGCATACGCCGCTGATGTCGGTCACCAACGCGATCTCCTCGGTGATCGTGGTCGGGGCGCTGCTCGCGGTCGGCGTCGGCATGATCTCGAGCGGCAGCGGCTGGGCGCGCGGCTTCGGCTTCATCGCCTTGATCTTCGCCTGCGTGAACATCTTCGGCGGCTTCCTCGTCACCCAGCGCATGCTGGCCATGTACAAGAAGAAGTCCAGGTAACAACGCCGCATCGCGCGCAGGCATCAACGGGGCATCTCGCAATGAACGCCAATCTGTCGGCACTCCTTTATCTCGTGGCAGGTGTGCTGTTCATCCTGTCGCTGCGCGGCCTGTCGAGCCCGGCCACCAGCCGGCGGGGCAATTTCCTCGGCATGGCCGGCATGGTGATTGCGGTCGTCACCACGCTGGCCAATCATCCGCCGGCGGATGGCGTCGCCTGGATGCTGGTCATTCTCGGCATCGCGATCGGCGGCGGCATCGGCGCGGTGATCGCGCGCCGGGTGCCGATGACCGCAATGCCCGAACTTGTCGCGGCCTTCCACTCGCTGGTCGGTATGGCCGCGGTGCTGGTCGCGGCCGGCGCGTTCTATGCGCCGGAAGCCTTCGACATCGGCACGCCCGCCAACATCCACACCCAGAGCCTGGTCGAAATGTCGCTCGGCGTCGCCATCGGCGCGCTGACCTTCACCGGCTCGGTGATCGCGTTCCTGAAACTGTCGGCGCGCATGAGCGGTGCCCCGATCATCCTGCCGGCGCGGCACCTCATCAACATCGTGCTCGCAATTGCCCTGGTCGCCTGCATCGTCGGCCTCGTCGTTACCGGCAGCGCGGGCTTCTTCTGGCTGAACGTCGTCCTGGCGCTGGCGCTCGGCGTGCTCATGATCATCCCGATCGGCGGCGCCGATATGCCGGTCGTGATCTCGATGCTCAACTCCTATTCCGGTTGGGCCGCGGCCGGCATCGGCTTCACGCTCGGCAATTCGGCGCTGATCATCACCGGCGCGCTGGTCGGCTCGTCAGGCGCGATCCTGTCCTACATCATGTGTCACGCGATGAACCGGTCCTTCATCTCGGTCATCCTCGGCGGATTCGGCGGCGAGACCGCAGCCGCAAGCGTCGGCACCGGCGAACAGAAGCCGGCCAAACTCGGCTCGGCCGAGGACGCCGCCTTCATCATGAAGAATGCCTCCAAGGTCATCATCGTGCCCGGCTACGGCATGGCGGTGGCGCAGGCCCAGCACGCGCTGCGCGAGATGGCCGACACGCTGAAGAAGGAAGGGGTGGAGGTGAAATACGCCATCCACCCGGTCGCCGGCCGCATGCCCGGCCACATGAACGTGCTGCTCGCCGAAGCCAACGTGCCGTACGACGAGGTGTTCGAACTCGAGGACATCAACTCCGAATTCGCCCAGGCCGACGTCGCCTTCGTGATCGGCGCCAACGACGTCACCAACCCGGCGGCCGAAGAGGATAAGTCCTCGCCGATCTACGGCATGCCGGTGCTGCAGGTCTGGAAGGCCGGCACGGTGATGTTCATCAAGCGCTCGCTCGCCTCCGGCTATGCCGGCATCGACAACCCGCTGTTCTACCGCGACAACACGATGATGCTGCTCGGCGACGCCAAGAAGATGACCGAGAGCATCGTCAAGGCGATGTAAATCACCAGACGCTATGTCGGAAACCGGCTAAACTCGCTTGGCCAGAGACTAGGCTGGAGCCATCCAATGCTGGACCGTCGCGAGGTGATTGCAGGCGCAACCGCAACCTTGGCGGCTGGCGATGTCGGTCTCGCGAGTTCAGCCGCGCCTGCCGGGCCATGGCAAAAAGCGGCTCCTACCGATGCCGGCCTGACGGCGGACCTTGCGCCGCGTCTCGACAGACTGATCGCGGACAAGCGCGTATGGGGCCTGCACGGCGTGCTCGTCGTGCGCCACCGGCGGATCGCGTTGGAACGCTATTTCGAGGCGGAAGACAATAATTGGGGGCAGTCGCTGGGCCTCGTGCGATTTGGCCCAGATACGCTGCACAATCTCTATTCGGCAACCAAGAGCATCGTCGCGCTGCTCTATGGCATCGCGCTCGCGGACGGCAAGGTTCCGCCGCCAAACGCGCCGCTCTACGCGCAGTTCCCTGAATATCAGGACCTGGTTGCGGCCGATGAACGGCGCAGGCAGCAGACCATCGGACATGCGCTGTCGATGTCGCTCGGCACCCGATGGAACGAGATCGGTTTAGCCTACGACAGCCCAGATAACGACGAGATCGGCATGGAGATGGCGGAGGATCGCTATCGCTTCGTGCTGGAGCGGCCAGTCATCGGGCCTCCTGGCAAGCGCTGGCAATACAGTGGCGGCGCGACCGCGCTGCTCGGCCGGCTGGTTGCCAAGGGCACGGGGCGTTCATTGCCCGACTATGCGCGCACCGCGCTGTTCGATCCGCTCGGCATCGGCCGCACGGAATGGATCACCAGCAGCGAGACCTGGGTCGGCCGGCAACGCGGCTCGGCCGATGGCGAGCCGGTGGCAGCTTCCGGCCTGCGCATGACGCTGCATGATCTCGCGCGCATCGGCCAGCTCGTGATGGACGATGGCAAGGTTGGTGCGCGCCAAGTGGTGCCCGCGGATTGGCTCACGGAGTGTTTCGTCCCGCGCGTCTCCGTCAACGAGCTGCAGCGCTACGGCTATCAATGGTACCTTGGCGACATGGAGTTTCGCGCCGGCGACAAGGTGCATCTGGAGCATTGGGTCGGCGCCGCAGGCAATGGCGGCCAGCGGCTCTATGTTATGCCTGATCTCGACCTGATCGTTGTCGTCATGGCAGGAAACTACAGCGCGCCCGATCAATGGATGCCGCCGATCCGCGTCGTGCGCGAGGCCGTGCTGCCGAGCCTGTTGATGTGATGATTGATGCCGGTAAGCACTTGGCGGCGCGCCCGATGGCTCTCCTCAAATGGCTTCTTATCGTCCTTGCCGGGCTCTACGCTTGCGGGCTTGCCGTGCTGTTCGTCAAGCAGCGCACGATGCTGTTTCCGATCCCGCCGGTCGGCCGCACGGCACCTGACGCGGCTGGATTTCCGCAGGCCGAAGAGCATGTGCTGACCTCGGCCGATGGCGAGAAGGTCGTCGTCTGGCATGTGCCGGCCAGGCCCGGTCGCAAGGTCGTGCTGTATTTCCACGGCAACGGCGATGTCCTGGCGGGTCTCGTCCCGCGCTTCAAGGCGTTGACGGCCGATGGCACCGGCCTCGTCGCGCTATCCTATCGCGGCTATGCCGGTTCGACCGGCAGTCCGAGCGAGCACGGGCTGCTATTGGACGCCGACGCTGCCTATGCCTTCACGGCCGCGCGCTATGCACCTGACCGCATCGTGGCCTGGGGCTTCTCCCTCGGCAGCGGCGTCGCCACCGCGATTGCGGCCGACAAGCCGATCGCCAAGCTGATCCTGGAAGCTCCTTATACGTCCATTGTGGAGGTTGCCGGCGCCATGTTCCGGTTCGCGCCGGTCAGCCTGCTCATGCTGGATCGGTTTCGATCCGATCTGCGGATCGCACGCGTCAAAGTGCCGCTGTTGATCATGCATGGGGAGAAGGATCCTGCGATTTCGATCCGCTTCGGGGAACGACTATACAGGCTTGCGCATGACCCCAAGCAATTCGTAGCGTTTCCTGACGGCGGTCACAACGATCTGGATAGGTTTGGTGCGACGGAGACAGCGAAGCGATTCATCGACGGATCATAGGACCAATATCACGCGTCTGTTGTGCTGGTTTGTTGCTGTCGCGCTGCTCGCGACGTGGCCTGTGAGCGCGCAGGCCGCCACCGGGCTTGATGGCGCTGCCATGGGCTGGCCGTTTGCCTTGCCCTTTGCCGGCCTGCTGCTCTCGATCGCGCTCGGGCCGCTCTTGTTTCCCAAGTTCTGGCACCATCATTACGGCAAGGTCGCGGCTCTCTGGTCGCTCTTGACCTTCGCTGCGCTGACATCGTCTGCCGGCCCGACGCCTGCGTTCGAGGGATTCATTCACGCGCTGCTCGGCGAATATTTCAGCTTCATCGTGCTTCTGTTTGCGCTCTACACCGTGACGGGCGGCATTCTCGTCACGGGCGACATCAGAGGCACGCCTGCGACCAATGCCGGCATTCTGGCGCTGGGAACGATGATCGCCTCCATCGTCGGGACCACCGGCGCCGCGATGATCCTGGTGCGCCCCTTGATCCGCGCCAATTTGACCCGCCGGCACAATGTCCATGTCCTGGTCTTCTTCATCATCCTGGCCGGCAATGTCGGCGGCGCGTTGAGCCCGCTCGGCGATCCGCCGCTGTTCGTTGGCTTCCTGCGCGGGGTCGATTTCTTCTGGACCACACGGCACATCTGGCCGCAGACCGCGATCGTAGCGGGGCTGCTGCTGGCCATTTTCGTCGCACTCGACTGGTGGCTGTCCCGCGCTGAACCAGGGATGGGCGATAAGACGCGGCGCGAGCCGGTTCGAATCCGTGGTCTCGTCAACCTCGTGCTGATCGGAGCCGTGGTTGCCAATACGCTGTTCTCGGCGAACTGGCACCCAGGCGTGGCGTTCGACGTCTTCGGCACGCATCTGGAGCTGCAGAATCTGGTTCGTGATGCGCTGCTGGTCGTGATCGCCATGCTGTCGTTGTGGCTGACGCCTGACGAACATCGCGAGGCCAACGGCTTCAACTGGGAGCCGATCCGGGAGGTCGCAAAGCTGTTCGCGGCGATCTTCACCGCGATCGTTCCAGTGGTGGCGATGCTGCATGCAGGCCGCAGCGGCAGCTTCGCCTGGCTGTTGGATGCGGTCACGACCCCGAGCGGGGCGCCGCGGGAAGTGGCCTATTTCTGGTTCACCGGATTGATGTCCGCGTTCCTGGACAATGCGCCGACCTACCTCCTCTTCTTCGAGCTCGCCGGCGGCAATGCGTCGACTCTGATGCAGGAGCTGTCCGGCACGCTGGCCGCGATCTCGATGGGCGCCGTCTATATGGGCGCGCTGACTTATATCGGGAACGCGCCCAACTTCATGGTGGAGGCAATCGCCCGCGAGCGCGGCATCAGGATGCCGAGCTTTTTCGGCTATATGCTGTGGGCGGCAGCGGTGCTGATTCCGCTCTTTCTCCTGCTCACCTTCCTGCCGATTTCGCCGCGGCTCGGCGCCGGTTAAGCTAGTGCCAAGCTGGTGCCGGTGCGGCGGGCATCGCGGACGCACAATTGAGGGGCTCTGTCACATGAGTGCTGTGAACGCGACGCCCAGATCGGCCGTGGTCTTTCCCGCATTGGCCGTGGTGCTGTTTGCGCTGGTGACAGCCACGCATTACGAGTTTGCGCCCACATTAGGCGGCCTCGTGTTCGCTGGCGGATTGCTGATCGTTCTGTTCGGGACGGTGTTTGCGGCCGTGCATCACGCCGAGGTGATCGCGCATGAGCTCGGCGAGCCCTATGGAACGCTGCTTCTGACCTTGGCTGTCACGGTGATCGAGGTGGCGCTGATCGCGACCATCATGCTCGGCGACAAGTCGGTGCCGACGCTCGCCCGGGATACCGTGTTTGCGGTGGTGATGATCGTCTGCAACGGCCTGGTCGGAATCTGCGTTTTCATCGGCGGCCTGCGCTACCGCGAGCAGGATTTCCAGGTCTCGGGCGCGAATCTGTATCTCAGCGTGCTGTTCACGCTGGCGACGATCACGCTGGTGCTCCCGAATTTCACCTTGACCGAGACAGGGCCGGTCTATTCCGCCGCCCAGCTCGGATTCGTCAGCGTGGTCACGATCCTGCTCTATGCCGTTTTCCTTTACACCCAGACGACGCGACACCGCGATTATTTCGTGAGCGGCGCTTCGGCATTCACCGACCATGATCCGAAATTGCCGCCGCGGATGCTCGCGTTCAGCATCGGCCTCCTGCTGGTGGCATTGCTGTCGGTCGTGCTGCTTGCCAAGAAGTTCTCGCTGGTGGTCGATGCCGGCGTGGCCGCGACCGGCGCCCCGCCGGCCTTGGCCGGCGTGCTGGTGGCGGCGCTGATTCTGCTGCCCGAGAGCGTTGCGGCGATCTCGGCTGCGCGCGCCAATGATCTGCAGCGGAGCATCAACCTGGCGCTCGGCTCTTCGCTTGCGACCATTGGGTTGACCATTCCCGCGGTCGGGCTGGCCGGCTACGCGCTCGACAAGCCCCTGGTGCTCGGCCTGAACCCGCCTGGAATGGCGCTCCTGATTCTGACATTCGTGCTGAGCATGCTCACCTTCGGCACCGGCAGGACCAACGTCCTGTTTGGGCTGGTGCACATGGTCGTGTTCGCCGTATTCGTGTTTCTGTTGTTCGTGCCGTGATCAGCAGGGAACGTGAGATGCTCAGCGCCAAATCCGATATTCAGGTCGACACTCCCGAAGTGCGCGTCACCGAATGGCGCCTGGCCCCCGGCAGCGCCACCGGCCGTCACATTCATGAGATGGATTATGTCATTGTTCCCGTCACTGCCGGCGAGATGACCATCGTGGCGCCAAGCGGGGAACGGAACTCGGCGCAGCTTGCAGTCGGGAAATCTTACTTCCGCAAAGCAGGTGTGGAACACGACGTGCTGAACGAGACGTCTTCCGAAATTGTCTTCCTGGAAATTGAGTTGAAGCCGTAAAGCTTTTCTTTACTAAAATGCCACTGATGTGTCGTATCTGATCCCTTAATTGTGCCTCAAAGTTCCCCCAAATACCGGCGGGGAGTGGTCAGCATGCTGAAATATCTGAAAAAGCTCGCCATGGAGATCGTCCCGTCGGTGGTCGCGACCATCCTCGGGGCGTACATCGTCAATCACTATATCAACGCCAAGCCCGCCACCCCTTCAGCCACGGTCGCGGCTGTGGCGCCGACGACGGTCGACTCCAAGAACGACGCTTCCAAGAACGACGCTCCCAAGGCTGACGCTTCCAAGACGGCCGGTGCGAAGCCGGACGCCAAGCCGGCGGAGACGTCGGTCGAGCTCTCGAACTTTCCCGGTCCCGGCATCAAGGCTAAGGGCATTGCCGAGAAGTCGGTGAGCGAAAAGGCTGCTGGAGAGAAGTCGATCGAGGCCAAGCCGGCTGAGACGGCAAATGCGCCCGCCGAGGCGCAGCGCCATGTGCCAGCGCGGGAAAAGCTGATCGCGCGCAGCACGCCCGCTGAGATGCCTGCTCCGGAAGAGCACCGCGACGCCGCCGATCTGGCCCGGGCCGCAATCGAGCGGCTGCGGGCGAGCGAGGCGACCAAACCTGCCGAGAAGCCCTCGGATCCTGCTCGTGCTCCGGCGGATCCGTCGCGCATCGTGACCGCTGCCCCGCCGCCGGTGTCTCCGGTGCGGCCATTGCCGCCTCCGATCACCGTGTCCACGCCACCAGCCGACACGTCGGTCGTGCTTGGTCCTCCGCCCGGCAACCCTGCGATTACCGGCTCGGTTCAGCCGGACGGGCGTCCGACGCCGCCGGCCGATATCCCCCTGGCTTCGCCGCTCCGCCCGCTCGATCTGCGCGCCGACACGGAATCCGCCAAGGAGCGTATGCATAACGTCGCCGAGGATATGCTCTCCGCGGCCAAGTCGGTGTTCCACGCGGTCATCCCGAAGTAATTCGTCGGGCAATGCTTCCGGTCGGATCGGGCCGGAAAGCTGAATTAGACGAGACGTCGGTGGTCGCCGTCGCCGCGGTCCTTCCCTGCGGCGCTCTGTCGCAGGTAGACGACCTCGGTCTCCCGATGATTGTGCAGCCGGGCATTGGAGCCCATGACGACGGCGTGTGAACCGACGACGCCATAGCCCAAAACAAAAGCGCGAGCCCGAAGGCCCGCGCTGTCATCTCAAAACTCGAATTGGTTCGCGATCAGCGCATGCCGCCGCTGCGCGCACCTGCGCCCGGACCACGGCCCGCACCCCGGTCACCACCGGCGCCAGCGCCGAACACCGGCTTCGGCTTCATCGGCAGCAGGCCTTCACGCTGCAACTTCTTGCGCGCCAGCTTGCGTGCGCGGCGCACGGCTTCGGCCTTTTCCCGGGCTTTCTTCTCAGAGGGCTTCTCGTAATGTCCGCGGAGCTTCATCTCGCGGAAAATACCCTCGCGCTGCATCTTCTTCTTGAGCGCCTTGAGGGCTTGATCGACATTGTTATCGCGAACGAGAACCTGCACGCGGCATCCTCTTTCTCAGTACATCGGTTTGGAATCGGGTGAAGCCAGGGCTGGCAAATGGCCTCGCCCTTAACCTTGAGCGCGCCGATGTATCAGACTACGGGACCAATGTCCACCCGCCCTGGTAACCCTGACGCAAAGTTTAGCTGTTCCGCGGGCGGGTAGGATCAGGCGGATTTCGGCGGGGTCGGCGACACCAGCGTCACGTGTCCCATCTTGCGGCCGGGTCGCGGGGTACCTTTGCCGTAGAGGTGGACGGTCGCGCCGGGGACGGTGAGCCATTGCTCGTAGGTGTTGATCTCGTCGCCGATCAGATTGGTCATCGTGACCTCGCCGTGGCGTACCGGCTTGCCCAGCGGCCAGCCGGCGATGGCGCGGATGTGCTGCTCGAATTGCGAGATCGAAGCGCCGTCCAGGGTCCAGTGCCCCGAATTATGCACCCGCGGCGCGATTTCATTGACGAGCACGCTCGGCCCCTGTTTGCCGGGCACCACGAACATTTCGACTGCGAGCACACCGACATAATCGAGCGCGGTCGCGATCCGGCCGGCGATCTCGCGCGCCTGCTCGGCGAGCGCGTCCGGGATTGCGGCCGGCGCCCGCGAGATCTTCAGGATGTGATCGCGGTGTTCGTTCTCGGTCACGTCGAAACATTCGACCTGGCCGTCGGCCGCCCGCGCAGCGACGACCGAGATCTCGCGCTCGAATGGAACAAACGCCTCGAGGATCGCGGACCTCGTACCGAGCTCGGCCCAGGCGCGCTCGAGATCGTCGCCCTGGCGTATCTTGATCTGGCCCTTGCCGTCATAACCGAAACGGCGGGTCTTGAGCACGCCGGGCAGGCCGATGCGGACGATCGCCTCGCGCAAGCCTGCCACCGAGGAGACGTCGGCGTAATCCGCAGTCCGAATGCCGAGCGAGGTGACGAAATCCTTTTCGGCAAGGCGATCCTGCGTCGTTTCCAGCACCGTCCGGCTCGGCAGCACCGGCCGCCTCGCAGCCAGCACCATGGCTGCCGCGGAGGGGACGTTTTCGAATTCATAGGTCACGACGTCGACGTCGTTGGCGAAGAACTCCAGCGCCTCGACATCGGCATATTCGGCGCAGGTGGCGCGCTGCACGACGTCGAAAGCCGGAGAATCCGGATCCGGCGAAAACACCTGGCAGCGCAGTCCGAGCCGCGCCGCCGCGAGCGCCAGCATGCGCCCCAATTGTCCGCCGCCGAGAATGCCGATGGTGTCGCCGGGCTTGAGCCGCACCGGATGAGACGCAGTCACGCCGATCCCTCCGGGCGTTCGGCGACCTGCTCGGTCTGCTGTGCTCGCCAGGCTGCCACGCGCGCCGCAAGTTCCGCGTCGGTCAGCGCAAGCACGCTTGCCGCCAGAAGGGCCGCGTTGATCGCGCCGGACTTGCCGATCGCGAGCGTCCCGACCGGAATTCCGGCGGGCATCTGCACGATCGAATAAAGCGAATCGAGCCCGGACATGGTCTTGGACTCCACGGGCACCCCGAATACCGGCAGTTCGGTCAAAGCGGCGGTCATGCCGGGCAGATGGGCGGCGCCTCCGGCGCCGGCAATGATCACCTTGAAGCCGGCCGCCTTCGCTCCCTTGGCAAACGCGTAGAGCCGATCGGGGGTCCGATGCGCGGATACGATGCGGGCGTCGTAGCCTAATCCCAGCTCCGCCAACGTATCGGCGGCATGGCGCATGGTATGCCAGTCCGACTGGCTTCCCATGATGATGGCGATCGGGGCAGTCATAAGCTCAATTCTTCTCGGGAATCCAGAAACATGAGCCGGAGTATAGGGGCCGGCCCGACCGCGGCAAGGCATGGTAAGGAGACGCGAATGCACTATCCCGTCTTGGCGAATCGCGGCAAGCCCATAAGTAGCGTTCCGCCGCCGATGTTCGCGCAACGTTCTGGCGAGTTTCGGATGCGTGGATCGCGCGCCGATCGACCGCCACGGTGCGGCTCGAATCGTGCAGATTGAGTTCGAAGTTCCGTCATGTGCCACCGCTCGAACTGCAATCCGCCGAGGCACGGCGGTGCGCGTCAGGGATTCGATGAAACAGAAGCGTAATGGGCGGCCCCGCGTATGGGCGAAACCAGGGATCCTGGTTCGGCGGCAGATCCGGACATTCGGTGACGCGCAAGCCGAGGTCAGTTTCCCGGGTACGCGTCAGACCATTCACCGGCTGCGGCGGGAACTTGCGCAGGCGGCGAGGCAGATCGAAGAACTCAAGGCGAGTGCCGAGCGGGACTTCCTCCTCGACATCTTCAACCGGCGAGGATTCGTCCGCGAATTGGATCGGTCCGCAGCTTACATCAAGCGCTACGGGGCGACCGGTGCACTGATCCTGCTCGATGTCGACCGTTTAAAGCCGGTCAACGATACCTTCGGCCACGCGGCAGGCGATGAGGTTCTGAGGGCGGTAGCGCGCACCCTGTCGGGGCAGGTGCGCTCGTCCGATGTGGTCGGGCGGTTGGGCGGTGACGAATTCGGCATCCTGTTGTGGAACTTGAGTGCGCTGGATGCTGCTGCCAAGGCTCTCACGCTGGAGCACGCGATCGATGCGCTGAGTTTCGAATTCGAGGCGCAAACCGTGCGGGTCGGTGCATCGGCGGGCGTTGCGATTCTGGACCCGCACACGGATGCCGCGCGCGGCCTGGAAGCGGCGGATCGCGCCATGTACATCCGCAAGAGAGAGCGACGGTGCGCTTCGATTCCGAAATTCGCAAATGAATGCGCCGCGAGCTGATCGATGTTCGGAATCGAAGCATCGGCCGGTCAGTTCGTCCGGTTTGGCAACGCATCCGAGGATGTGCGGTTACATCCCGCCGAGATCGTCCGGCACCTGCCCGAATTTGCGTAACAGCCGTGCATCGCTGAACTCGCCCATCATGGGATCGCCGCTGCGGCTGAAGGCAACGGCGCCGATATTCCCCTCCAGGTGCGACATCATCTCCGCGCGCAGCAGCGCCGTGGTCGAGCTTTGGCATTCCTCTGCGGTGCCGGCGATCAGCATGCCGGAGGCATCACGCGTGAACGGCATCGCGACATAGTAGGTGATCTCGGACATTGCGCTATCTCCTGACGCTCCTTTCAACTGACCAATGCTCTGCGAAGCTCACCCATCGCGGGGCGAGCTGCCAGCTTATGCGGCTTCGCTGTTTGCGCGATCGAGCGGGTTCGGCACGCAGCCGCAGACCACCGCAGCGCGCAGCTCCTGCAATTCCAGCTCGAGATATTCGTTGGCCATGATCAGGGCTTTGATGGTCGAGCGGAGATTGCCGCTGCACATCGCGATCGCCTGATCGCAGGCGCGTTCGTAAAGGCCATCATCGGACGGGAAGGCTGCTTGCATCGGGATCTCCCTTGGTCGGGGTGACGTCGGCGCGTTGCCAGGGCGGTGAATACTGTGCCGATTGTTCCTGTTTTGTTCTGGATTGTCAATCGTGTTTTCGATGATCGGGAGATCCGGGTCCGATCGGCGTTTTTGCCGACGGCGTAAAGGCAACCGACAATCGCTTCGTGAGCCGCATCCCTCGCGCCGGCTTGCGGCCAAGCCGGGCGGCCCGCTCGCCAAGGCCTACAGATCAAGCGATGATATCGGGCGTGATCTGGTCTTCGATGAAGGCGATCCGATCGCGCAACAACAGCTTGCGTTTTTTCAACCGCTGCAGCCGCAAGAGATCTGGCGCGGGCGATTGATGCAGCGCATCAATCGCCGCGTCGAGGTCGCGGTGTTCCTGCTGCAAGCGTGCGAGTTCTGCGTGCAACTCGCGCTCGTCTGGATCGGCCATGATCTATATTAGCAAAAAAGCACAGAGGGAGGAAAAGGCTTGCGGAGGGACGATCGACTATTGCTGCAGCGAAGCTGCGACGCAAGTCACGATGTTCCCGATGGCCGCATTGTCCTGCCGAATTTCGCGTTCGCGCAAGTCAGGACTGCGCGTGATCTGCTCACGCTTCATTACACATGGTGCGCAAATTTGCGCCCGCGGTTCTTTGGCCCATCGACACGACAAGCGAGTCGTGTACACTCAATAGTCCTGGTCGAATCTCAGGTTAACTCACCAAGGAGGTTGCGAATGGCCATTCAGGCGCATCTCGTTGAACTGGAACGTAAGCACAAAGTTCTTGAAAACGAATTGCATGATGCTCTCCTGCACCTTTCGACGGACGACCTGCGAATTGCCGAATTGAAGCGACGAAAGTTGATGGTGAAGGACGAGATCGAGCGCTTGAAGCTCGCCACTAGCGAAACGGTTCACTGAAGGCGAACCACATCATTTTCGAAATCCTTCTGGGGTGGACGGTCTCGCTCCATCCCAGATGGCATGCTGACCTAACCTGCTTACCTGGCCGCCTACTTGGCTCTTGTCCCATTTGGCTCGTTCCCATGATGAACGAGCGGCTTTCCTAAATACCTGCGAGCTCGCCGACATGGTCGGCAATCGCCAGCGACGATGTCAGTCCCGGCGATTCAATTCCAAACAGATTGATCAGCCCTGCAACGCCGTGATCGCTGGGGCCCTGAATCAGAAAGTCCTGCGTCGCCACGGCGGGCGGTACGATCTTGGGGCGCATGCCGGAATAGGCCGGCATCAGCGCACCATCGGGCAGCGTCGGCCAATATCTGCGGATCGCCGGATAAAACCGCTCGGCCCGTGCCGGATCCACCGCATAGTCGATATGATCGACCCATTCTACGTCGGGACCGAAACGGGCCTGTCCCGCCAGATCTAGCGTCAGGTGCACGCCGAGGCCGCCGGGCTCCGGCACCGGATAGATCAATCGCGCAAACGGCGCCCGGACGCTGCAGCTGAAGTAGTTGCCCTTGGCCAGATAGGCCGGCGGAATCAGCGCGAGCGGCATGCCGTCGATCATGCGCGCCACCGCGGGTGCATTCAGCCCGGCCGCATTGACGAGCAGCCGGCAGCCGAGGATCATCGGCTGGTCGCCGCCGGCATCGAGCTCGATCTGGTCTGCATCGGCCTTGGCCCGCAGCAGCGGCGTGTGAAAGGCAAATGCGGCTCCTGCGGCTTCTGCTTCGCCGCGCAGCGACAGCATGTAGGCGTGACTGTCGATGATGCCCGTCGATGGCGACAGCAGCGCGGCCGCGCAGGCGAGCGCAGGTTCGAGGGCGCGTGCCGCATCCCCTGACAGCAACTGCAGGTCGTCGACCCCATTGGCCGCCGCGTGCGCGCGAATGCCTTGCAGTTTGTCGGTTTCGTTCGCGGTCGTCGCTACGATCAGCTTGCCGCAATTGCGGTAGGGAATGCCGTGCTCGTCGCAATAGCGATAGAGCAAGCGCTTGCCTTGGACGCAGAAGCGCGCCATCAGGCTGCCGGCCTTGTAGTAGATGCCGGCATGGATCACCTCGCTATTGCGCGAGGAGGTGACGGTGCCGATGTCCTCGGCCGCCTCCAGGACCACGACCTCGCGGCCGGCCTTTGCCAATCGCCGGGCAATCGCGAGGCCAACGACACCGGCGCCGATAACGACGCAGTCGACCTTATCCATGGTGTGACCGCCGCTGCATAGTTAGCAAATTCGCGGGTCTGCACGCCGCAGTTGCGGGGCAAAGGCGGAGCGGCGATCCTGATTTTAACGAGGCATTCATCATCATTGGTCAAAGGCGGACGTCGGCGCTGCCGTTTTCGCGAAGCGCGAGAAGCCGTTTACCCGATCCAAACGCGTCCGACCAGAGATTGTGCTCCCGAAATCCGCGGGTGATCGATGGCTGGCAACAATTGGCAGGCAGGCGGCAAGAATCTGATTCCTGCGCAGGCCATTGCGGGCTTCGCTGCAGTTGCGATGTCGCTCGCGCCTGTGCGGAGCCTGGCTGCGAACGTCCCGCAGCAACGTGCCTTCGGCGATCTCGATGCAAACGTGCTCTGGGAAATGCTCATCGGAGGCCTTGTCGTCTGCGCGTTTCTCGCCTCTGTCCTGCTGTGGGTCCATTCGGCGCTGCGCCGTTACAAGCGCGAACAGTTGCATCGCGACGCATTCGTCAGTTCCGCGCTGAACAATCTCAGCCAGGGCATCATGATGACCGATGCGGCCAACCGCATCGTCTTCTACAATGATCGCTTCTTGGACATCTATGGCCTGAGCCGCGCCGACATTCCGCGCGGCTCGACCGGCCGCGAACTCGCCGAGCTTCGGCGCAAGCGCGGCTTGCTCAACCTGTCGATCCAGGAATACGCCCGTCGGGCGCGCGAACCGGAGGGCTACGTCACCGAGCTGCCGGATGGCCGCGCGGTGGTGGCGAAACTGTTTCATCTGCCGGATGGCGGTTCGATCGGAGTTCACGAGGATTGCACCGAGCGGCGCAGGCTGGAGCGGGAGCTCGCCTCGACCAAGCAGTTCCTGGAATCGGTGCTGGACCACGTGCCGGTCTGCGTAGCCGCCAAGAACATCGACGACGGCCGCTATATCTTCGCCAACCGCGCCTTCGAGAAATTCTCGGGCCTGCCTCGCGAGCGAATCACGGGCCGGCGCGCCAGCGAGTTGTTCTCACCCGAAACGGCTGCGAATATCGAGGCCGCAGACCGCGCTGCATTGCTTGCGTCCAGCGAGGCCTACCGCAGCGAGCTGATGATCCGGCGCGGCGAGGAACGGCGCATCCTCGCCTCCAATCGCGTCATCGCGCGCAACGAGAAGAACGAACCGCAGTTCCTGATCGCGCTGCTCGACGACGACACCGAGCGCCGCGCCTTGAGCTACGAGCTCGAAAACGCCAAGAGGTTCCTCGAGCTCGTGGTCGACAACATCCCGGTTTCGCTGATCGTCGAGCGCGTCAGCGACGGCCGCTATCTGCTTGCCAACCGCAGCGCGGAGATGATCCTCAATCGCCGGCGCGAGGACGTCACCGGGCTGACCACCGCCGACATCTTCAATCCGCGGGAGGCCAAGCTGATCATCGCCCGCGATGAGGCCGCGATCAAGAAGCGCAGCCTGATCACCGAGGAGCACCCGATTTCGACCAAGGACGGCCTGCGCCTGTTCCTGACAAGGCGGATGATCGTCAACGGCGACAATGACGAGCCGCAATATCTGATCAAGACCTACGAAGACGTGACCGACCGTCGCCAGACCGAGTCGCGGATGGCCCACATGGCCTATCATGACGGCCTGACCGACCTGCCCAACCGGGCCGCCTTCCTGCAGGCGCTCAGTCAGATGATCGAAGCGTGCGGGGCGACCTGCGAGGAGTTCGCGGTTCTCAACGTCGACCTCAAGGGGCTGAAGGAGGTCAATGACGTCTTCGGCCATGCGATCGGCGACAAGCTCCTGATCGAGGTTGCGCATCGGGTCCAGGACGCCGCACGGGGCGGGGTCGTGGCGCGGCTGTCGGGCGACGAGTTCGGCTTGATCATCGACGGCAAGCAGCCCGAGGCCGGGCAGCGGCTGGCCGAGCAGCTGGCGCAAGCCATCGCCATCGAGTTCCAGATCGACGGCAAGTCGATCCGCACCGCGCTGACGACGGGCATCTCGGTGTTTCCGCACAATGGCTCGGATCCTGCCTCGCTGCTCGCCAATGCCGGTGCGGCCCTGTTCCGTGCCAAGGCCAAGTCGCGCGGAAGCATCACCTTCTACGAGCCCGAAATGGATCAGCAGATCCGCGATCGTCGCGTGCTGCACCAGGAGCTCTCGGTCGCGATCAAGAACGGCGAACTGTCGCTGTATTTCCAGCCGCAGGCGAGTTCCGGCCGCACGGTGGACGCCAGCGAGATCATCGGCTTCGAGGCGCTTGCCCGCTGGCAGCACCCGCAGCGCGGCTTCGTTCCGCCGAGCGATTTCATCCCGCTGGCCGAGGAAAGCGGCCTGATCGTCGAGATGGGCGAATGGATTCTGCGCGAGGCCTGCCGCGAGGCGGCGTCCTGGCCCAAGCCGCTGCAGGTCGCCGTCAACCTGTCGCCGGCGCAATTCGTTCACGGCGATCTGGTCGGGCTTGTGCACTCGATCCTGATCGAGACCGGTCTCACGCCGGACCGGCTGGAGCTCGAAATCACCGAAGGCGTGCTGATCGAGGATTTCGATCGCGGTCTCGGCCTGCTGCGACGGCTGAAGGCGCTCGGGGTGCGGATCTCGATGGACGATTTCGGTAGCGGTTATTCCTCTTTGAGCTATCTGCAGGCGTTCCCGTTCGACAAGATCAAGATCGACCGTGCCTTCGTCATGAATCTCGGACGCACCCCGCAGTCCGCCGCGATCGTGCGCGCGGTGATCGATCTCGGTCACGGCATGAACATGCTGATCGTGGCCGAAGGGGTCGAGACGCCGGAGCAGCTCGGGTTCCTGGCCGAGGAAGGCTGCGACTCCGTTCAGGGCTATCTCCTGGGCAAGCCGCTGCCGATCGAGAAATATGATGCGCTGGTCGGCCGCAATGATGCCAATGTCATGGAGTCAGTGCGCAAGACCGGTTAGGTAAAGCGCGCACCATTTCGGCGCGCTTCGGCACATTCGCGCATGACGGATTACGATCTGGCGGTCATCGGTGGCGGGCTGAACGGCGCAAGCCTGGCGCGCGATGCCGCCGGCCGCGGGCTGCGCGTGATTCTCATCGAGCAGGGCGATCTCGGCGCTGCGGCCTCCTCGGCGAGCTCGAGGCTGGTCCACGGCGATCTTGCCATGCTGGAGCGCCGCGGCTTGCTCCGGGTCCGCGCGGCGCTGTCCGAACGCGACATCTGGCTCGATATCGCGCCGCATCTGGTGCGGCCGATCCGGTTTGCTGTTCCCGCGCACGCCAATGAGCGTCCGCCCTGGCGCCTGCGCGCCGGGTTGTGGCTTTACGATCGGCTGGGCTCCCACAGTCGCCTGCCGGCCGCAACGACCCTGGACGTCACGCACCACCCGATCGGCAATGCGCTGCAGCGCCCGATCGGCACCGCCTTCGAATATTCCGATTGCCTGGTGGACGATTCGCGCCTGGTCGTGCTGACGGCGCTCGATGCGGCGGAGCGGGGCGCCGCCATCTGCACCGGCGCCCGGTGCGTGCGCGCTGATCGCGATCGGATCTGGCGGCTCGCGGTGATCGATCGCGGCTACCGGCGCATCCTGACCGCGCGTGCGCTCGCCAACGCCACCGGCGCCTGGAGCGCGTCCACCGCAGAAACAGTGTTGCGCCAGCCCTCGCCACGGCTCGTCGCGCGGCAGGTGAGCCAGATCGTCGTGCCGCGCCTGTTCGATGTCGATACCGTCTACGTGTTCCAGAATCCGGATGGGCAGCTGATCTTCGCCAGTCCCTATGCGCGGGATTTCACGCTGGTCGGCACGGTCTCCCATGCCTTCAAGGGCGACCCCGCGGTGGTCGCGGTGCCGGCCGTGGATGTCGCCTATCTCTGCACGGCCGTGAACCGCTACTTCCGGGCGGAGATCCAGCCCGTCGACGTGATCAGGACCGTGTCGGGTGCCAACATGGTGTTCGCGCGCGACGGTGGTCGCGCGCCGGCGGCCAGTATGATGGACTTTGATGCCGGCCGGAGCCGGGCGCCGCTGCTGACCCTCTCGGGCGGTGATGTCACCACCGTCAGGCGTCGTGCTGAACGCGCCATCGACCGGCTCTCGCGGGTTTGTCCGATGGCGCCGCGCTGGACGGCGCGGAGGCCGCTGCCGGGCGGAGATTTTGCCTGGGACCGCTTCGACGAGCAGGTCGAGCTCGCGCGCGAGCGCTGGCGCTTTCTGACCGAGGCAGAGGCGCAGCGTCTGGTTGGCGCCTATGGCTCCCGGCTCGCCGACATATTGGGCGAGGCCAAGAGCCGCACCGATCTCGGTCGGAGCTTCGGGGCGGAGCTCACGGAAGCCGAAGTGCGCTATCTCATGGCCAAGGAATGGGCACGGTTCGCCGACGATATCCTCTGGCGCCGCACCAAGCTCGGTCTGACGATGACGCCGGCGGAGCGGGACGCGCTGGCGGCCTTCATGGGAGGCGCAGCCTCAGGGCAGGCTGTGGGCGTCCTGGACGTCCTGGGCGATCGGAGAGGGGATAGCGCGACGACGCCGGTTGAGCCGTGGCCGATCCGTCGTTAGCTTGCGGCGGGCATCGCAACGCTTATCGGGACATGGCTGAGGACATCGCGAATACGGAGATCGCCGCGGAGCCGGCCAAGCCCTTGCCCTTGCCGGATCCGATCATGCCGCTGCTGCGCATGGAGGGCGTCGTCAAGGCGTTCGGCGGTTTTCGCGCGGTCGATGGCGTTTCGCTCGAGATCCACGCCGGCGAGTTTTTTGCGCTGCTCGGCCCGAGCGGCTGCGGCAAGACCACGCTGCTGCGGATGCTGGCCGGCTTCGAGACCCCGGACGAGGGACGTATCCTGCTCGGCGGCGAGGATATCGCGCAGGCGCTGCCGCATCAGCGTCCCGTCAACATGATGTTCCAGAACTACGCGCTGTTTCCACATTTGTCGGTCTACGACAACATCGCCTTCGGTTTGAGACGGGCCGGCATGGCGCGGCGCGAGATCGCCTCGCGCGTGGCGGAGATGGTCGCGCTGGTCAGGCTGGAGGGGCTGGAGAAGCGCAAGCCCGACCAGCTCTCCGGCGGCCAGAAGCAGCGCGTGGCGCTGGCGCGGTCGCTGGCACGGCGGCCGCAAGTGCTGCTGCTCGATGAGCCGATGGCCGCGCTCGACAAGAAGCTGCGCGAGAGCACGCAAGTGGAGCTGATGGAGTTGCAGCGCCGGCTCGGCATGACCTTCATCATCGTCACCCACGACCAGGACGAGGCGATGACGGTTGCAAACCGGATCGGCGTGATGGACGCCGGCCGGTTGGAGCAGGTGGCGACGCCGCGGCGCCTCTATGAAGAGCCGGCCTCGCGCTGGATCGCGGAGTTCGTCGGCGACGTCAACCTGTTCGAGGGCGAGGTGAAGGGGCACGAGCCGCATCGGTTGACGATCGCGACGCGCAATGCCGGCGAGCTCGTCGCCGCCGCGCCGCTGATGCCGCTCGCCGAGTCGGCTGTTGCGGTCGCGATCCGGCCCGAGAAAGTGCGGCTGGCGCGACGCGGGCCCGCGACCGACGCGCTGACCGCCCATGCGATCAACCGCATGGAGGGCGTCATCACCGAGGCCAATTATCTCGGCGGCACCACGGTCTACAAGGTCAAGCTCGACAGCGGCGCTGTGCTGCGCGCGGCAGCGGCCAACACCGCGCGGCTCGACGTCGATGGCTATGGCGTCAGCCATCGCGTGGTGGCGTGGTTTACGCCTGACGACTGCGTGGTGCTGGAACGATGAGCGCGCGCCGCACCTTTGCCCGTCCGGCGCGGCTGGCCGCGATCGCACCTTACGTCTGGATGGCGCTGTTCTTCCTGGTGCCGTTCGGCTTCATCGTGAAGATCAGCCTGTCGCAGACGGTGATCGCGCAGCCGCCCTACGCGCCGGTGTTTTCCGTGGCGGACGGTTGGACTGGGATCAGGGACGCTTTCGCCGCGCTGTCGGCGGATAATTTCCGCCTGCTGTTCTCGGACGATCTCTATCTGTTGTCTTATCTGCGCAGCCTGATGGTGGCAGCGACCTCCACCGCGATTCTGCTCGCGATCGGCTATCCCATCGCCTATGCCATGGCACGCCTGCCCAGGCGCTGGCAGGCAACCGCGATGCTGCTCGTCATCGTGCCGTTCTGGACCTCGTTCCTGATCCGCATCTATGCCTGGATCAACATCCTGCAGCACGATGGCCTGCTTAACCAGATCCTGCTCGCATTGCATCTGGTCTCCTCGCCCGTCGCGTGGCTCTCCACCGACACCGCGATGTATATCGGCATCGTCTATTCCTATCTGCCGTTCATGATCCTGCCGCTCTATGCGACGCTTGCGAAGCTGGAGCCTGCGCTGGAGGAAGCCGCCGCCGATCTCGGCGCGTCGCCGCGGGAAACCTTCTGGCTGGTGACGTTTCCGCTGTCGCTGCCCGGCGTCGGCGCCGGAATATTGCTCTGCTTCATCCCGATCGTCGGCGAGTTCGTGATTCCCGATCTGCTCGCGGGCTCGCAATCCCTGATGATCGGCCAGACCCTGTGGCTGGAGTTCTTCACCAACAAGGACTGGCCGGTGGCTTCGAGCATCGCCGTGGTTCTGCTGGTCGTGCTGCTGCTGCCGCTGCTGCTCTACGACCGGCTGCAGCGCCGGCAGCTGGAGGAGGGCAGATGATGTTCTGTTTCCTCCCACTTGCGCCGCTCTGTTCCCTCCCCCCTTGTGGGGGAGGGATAGGGAGGGGGGTAGGCTACGAATACCGTGTCCGTGGTACCCCCACCCCCACCCCCAACCCCTCCCCGCAAGGGGGAGGGGAGCGCACTGGAGTCGTGTGATGGCTCCGAAACTCATCCGCCTGTCCCGCTTCAACATCGCTGCGCTGTCGCTCGGGCTCGCCTTCCTCTATCTGCCGATTCTGATCCTGGTGATCTATTCCTTCAACGCCTCGCGGCTGGTCACGGTGTGGGGCGGCTGGTCGCTGCGCTGGTATCACGAGTTCTTCAACGATGACGCGATGATCGATGCGGCCTGGATGAGCCTGCGGGTGGGCGCGACCTCCGCCACGATTGCCACCGTGCTCGGGACGCTCGCCGCAGTCGCGCTGTCGCGCGGGCAAGGCTTTCGCGGCAGGACGCTGTTTTCCGGCATGCTCTATGCGCCGCTGGTGATGCCCGAGGTGATCACCGGATTGTCGCTGCTGCTGCTGTTCGTCGCGCTGAATGCCGAACGCGGGTTCTGGACGGTGACGATCGCGCATACCACGCTGACGATGTGCTTCGTCGCCGTGGTCGTGCAGTCGCGGCTGGTCGCGCTGGACAGAAGCGTCGAGGAGGCCGCGATGGACCTCGGCTGCGACCCGTTCCGCGCCTTCGCGCTGGTCACCTTGCCGTTGATCGCGCCGGCGGTCGCGGCCGGCTGGATGCTGGCCTTTACACTCTCGCTCGATGATCTCGTGATCGCGAGCTTCACCACCGGGCCCGGCTCGGCGACGTTGCCGATCCGGATCTATTCGGAGGTGCGGCTCGGGGTGAAGCCGGAGATCAACGCGATCTGCACGCTGGTCATCGGCGTGATCGCGGTCGTGATCGTGGTGGCCTCGCTGGCCTCAAAATTGTCGAGCGAGCGTGGCGAGAGCGCCGCGCCGTTGTAGATGTCGTCGTCCTTCAGAAAGAACTGAACAGCTCCGCGGCCGTTGCCGCCACATGGCGGTGGATCGCGCCCCGATCCACCGAGGGTGGGTCGACGCAGCAGGTCGGATCGGCGCGGCGTCCGGCCTCGGTGCTCTCGGGCAGGAACACGTAGTGCCCGGCCTCTTCGGCGACGATATCGAGGGTGCTGTCGGGCAATCGTCGATGCAGCCAGCGCGCCGTCGGTGCGAGGACGTCAGCGCCGCCGACCATGATGTGAGTCGGCACGGCGATCGAGGCGATGCTTTCGTCGGAAAAGCATTGCGCGGAACGGCCGGGCGCCAGCAGCAACGCCGCCTTGATGCGGGGATCGCGATAGGATTGCGACATCCGTGCCCAGGACTCGCGGAAGATGCGGCTCTTCTCGAGCAGGCGCGGCAGGTGGTCGACGAGGTCCGGGAATTCGCGCGGGCCGCGGCCGAGATTGGCGCCCGGCTCGAACGGCGAGCGCACCATGACCGCACCGAGCAGGGACGTTGCCGTCGCACCGCCGAGAGAATAGCCGACGGCGACGATGTGATCGGGATCGACAGCTCCGGCGAACTCAGGGATTGTCCCGATCCGATCGAGCAGCAGGGTGATGTCGCGCGCACGCTCCCACGAGCACAGGAAGCCTTCGGCGCGATAGGGCTCGGCGTTGGTGTTGCCGTGATGATCGACGGCAACCGCGATGAAGCCGCGGCTCGCCAGATCGCGCGCCAGCCATTCCTGTTGCAAGCCGTTGCCGCCGGTGCCGTGCGAGAACACCGCGAGTGGATAACGTCCGTCCCTGAGAGGCGCATCGAGCGCGGCCCTGCCGGCCTTGAACCAGCCTTGCGGCAGCGGAGCCATCGGCAATTCCGCTTCGGCTGCAGCGTCCGGGGCCGGATACCACGCCGCCCAGTTCACGGGCCGGGGCGCGTCGCCGTCCCAGTTCGGCCGTGCCGGATCCTCGAAGCGGCCGCGCGCAAATCCAATCAGCATCTGTCCATCACGACTTCACCGCGCCTGCGGTCAATCCGCCCACCATGTAGCGCCTGAAGACATAATAGACCGCAGCCGGCGGCAGCGCATAAATGAAGCCGGTGGTCATCAGAAGCTCCCAGGGCGAATCGTCGGCAGCAAGGAAGTTGCCGAGCGCGACCGGAAGGGTGATGTCCTTGTCGTTCGACAGGAGCAGGAAGGCGTAGAGATATTCGTTCCAGGCGAGCAGCACCGCGTAGGTGCCGATCGCAACCAGCGAGGGCATCATCAACGGCAGATAGACCAGGCGGAAGATCTGCAGCGGACTCGCGCCGTCCATGACTGCGGCCTCGTCGAGTTCGACCGGCAGCTTGTCGGAAGCCTGTTTCAGCACCCAGATCGCGTAGGGCGAGGCGATGGTTACCATCGCGAGGATCAGCGACCAGTGCGTGTTGAGCAGTCCGTATTTGCCCATGGTTCGATACATCGGCACCGCGAGGAATGCGGCGGGGATGAAATAGGTGAACAGCGCCAGATTCATCACCATCCGGCTGCCGGGCACCCGCAGCCGCGAGATTGCGAACGCTGCGGAGGTGGCAATCACCAGCGTCAGCGCGCCGACCGCGGCTGCGATCAGCACGGAATTGCCGAATTGCAGCCAGAAGTCGCGCAGGAAATAATGCTGCTGGTGGAATACGATCGAGAAGTTGTGCAGGGTCGGATGATCCGGCCACAGCTTGCCGGAAAACGCGTCCTCCTTCGGCGAGATCGCGAACAGGAACATGTGATAGATCGGAACCATGGTCCAGATGAAGACCGGGATGCCGATCAGGAGCAGGCCGGCCTCATTGCCGATTTCGCGTAAGGTCGGGAGCTTCATCGCGACAGCCGTTTCATCATGAAATAAACCAGGGGCAGCACCAGGGGCAGCGCGCAGACGATGGAGGCCATCGCGAGGCTGAGCTGGTCGAGCCGGAGATAGCGGATGCCGAGCGTGGACAGCACATGGGTGAGGTCGGCCGGCCCGCCGCCGGTCAAGAGATAGACGCTGTTGAAGTCACCGAGCGTCCAGATCATCGAGAGCAGCGTGCAGGTGATGTACAGCGTCTGCATCGATGGCCAGGTGACGTAGCGGAATTTCTGCCACCAGGTGGCGCCGTCGACATCGGCGGCCTCGAACAGATCGTGCGAGATCGCAAGCCGCCCGGTCATCAGGATCAAGGTCCAGAACGGCAGCGACTTCCAGATGTGGACGCCGATCGCCATCGACAGCGCCACGGTCGGATCGTTCAGCCAGTTCGGCCCGTCATCGCCGGTGAACTGGAAGATCAGCTGATTGATGACGCCCCATTCGGGGTTGAGCATGAAGCGCACCGACAGGATGGTCGGGATCGACGGCACGGCCCAGGGCAGGATGAAGATCACGGAAAGCCATCTGATCCAGCCGCGCTGCTGCACGAAGAAGCCGGAGAGGAACAGCGCGATCAGCATCTTCAGATTGATGCCGATGACCAGGAAGATCAGCGTGTTGATCGCGGCGCGCGCGAAGATCGGATCGTTGTAGAGCGCGACATAGCTGGCCGGATGCCGCGCCAGCCAGAGGCCGTAGCCGACCGGATAGACTACGAAGGCGAGGAATACGAGCAGATAAGGCGCGAGCATCACGATGCCCCAGACCTGCGGGGACGTCAGCCGGGGCGGGCGTGGGGCGACCGCTATCGCCTGGTCCGATGCTGAGAGTGTGATCGCCATATCGTCTCTTTCTAACGGTGACGCTGCTGCAGTGGCGGTGTCGTCCCGGCGAACGCCGGGACCCATACGCCGCGGCAGGTGCTGTTGAAAGGCGGCGTCAACGACGTCCTTTCCTCATCACGGCGGCCGGCGGTTATGGGTCCCCGCTTTCGCGGGGACGACACCAGTGTTCGGGCGGCCATTCTGCCTAGCCTGCAACTTCCTTGATCCGCGCGATCAGCTCGTCCACGGCCTTGTCGACCGGCACCTTCTCGCTGACCACGCGGTTCATCGCCTTGGCCCAGACGTTCTCGTTGTTGAGGATCGTGAACTTGTAGTTCTTGGTGAAGTCGAACGGCGTCGTGCCGCCGGTGAACTGGGCATAAACCGCCTTGCGGTGACGGTCGGCCTGCCAGAACGGGCTCTTCTGGCCGGCGAGCGTGACCGGGAACCAGCGGCCGAGCGCGCCTTCGACATAGGGCCCGAGATTTTCTTCCTGCATCAGGAATTTAATGAACTGCTTGCCTTGTTCCTTGTGCTTGGCGTTGGCGAAGATCAGACCCGTCTTGACGTCGGAGCGGTATTTGATCGGCGTGCCGTCCGGCTTGTTGGGGAAGGACGCGGTGATGATGTCCTCCTCATAGGCCTTCTTGCCGGCGGCGCGCTGCTCGGGCGTCAGTGCCGGGTTGGTGGAGTCCTCGAACCATTTCGCCGCGATCGAGATCGTGAAATTGTGGGTCATCACGATCGTCTTGTTGTGGAAGGCGACGTTGTTGTCAGGGTCCTTCCAGGTGGTCGACGAGGGCGGGGTGCAGCCCTTGATGTAGGTGTCGGTGTAGTCCTTGAGCGCGTGGATCAAGCCGTCGCGCACCTTGGGATCATCGACCAGCAGCTTGCCTTCGTCATCGACCAGCTTGACGTTATAGGCGTCCATGAAGGTGTAGAACGATTGAAAGGAGTCGGTCGACTCGACGCCCATCGGCTGGCCGACGCCGTAGATGCGCTCGCGGGTGGCCTTGCGGACCGCGGGTTGCACCTTGTCGCACCAGAACGACCAATAATCCTCCCATTTGGTCGGAATGTCGCTCTGCTTGAACCCGGCCTTCTGCAGCATGTCGCCCCAGATCTGCACATGCATGCTCTGCTGCTTCAGCGGGAAGCCGTAATAGGCCTTCTTCTTGGTGACGTTGTTGTAGAGATAGGTGGTCTCGATTGTGTTGGGCGCGAACTCCGCCTTCATCGGCACGAGAATGTCGCTGAGATCTTCCAGCTTGCCCTCATAGGCCCACTTGCCCTGCGCCTGCACGTCGTAAGTGTCCGAGTAGGCGACGTCGGGCACGGTGCCGGAATCGAGCGCCGCCACCGTCTTCGGGATCATGTCCTGGATCGCATATTGCGACAGCTCGACCTTGATCCCGGTCTTGGCCTCGAATTTCTTGACGACGTTCAAGAGCGCATCGTCTTCGGACTTGTAGAAGCCCTTGCCCCACCAGACGGTGATGGTGTCCTGTGCGACGGCTGGTGCTGCAGCGCAAAACAGCCCGGCAACTGCAGCCGCGAGCGAAAGCGCCCCCATTCCTCTGGATCTCACGTGTCTCTCCCTGTTCCGCCGATCTTGTGGTCGGTCGCAGGAAGACTAGCGCAGTGCGAAGGTGCGATCCAGTTGCATGTTGTCAGACATAGGTCGCGGTTCGTTGGTCCGCGGACTTGACCCGCGCGACACTGAGCCGCACGCGACACGTGAGCAGAGGATCGTTCTCTAATTCGACTTGCTTTGGTCGTTGTTGCGGTCGTTGCTGCCCTGAGCCTCAGGCGAAGACGGCGCGGGCGTCTCCTGCGGCGTCGGCCGCAAGCCTCCACCAGTAAAATGTTCGAGCACGCCGCGGATGGTGTCGCGGGTCTTGCGGTCCTTCACCGCATCGAGCAGCGGTGCAGCCGCCGGGGCGCGGCGGATCAGGCTCTCCGGATCCGGGAAGATCAGCGGGTCTTCCCACGGCCCCTGCACCACGAAGGGCAATTCGAAGCTGTTGCCGCCATTGGCGGGCGCAGGCAGGCTCGCGACGCCCTTGAAGTCGTATTCCCGCGTCGGCACCGATGCCGTGCCTGTCATGGTGATGCGCGCGGTCGGCCCCTCGACGCGGATATCTTCGGCGGTGGCGATGCCGTCGGCGAATTTGACCGCGATCGTGAGATTGTCATAGGGCGTCGCGCCGCTGCGGAAATTGCCGCTGCCCGACAGAGGCCGTCGCTCCAGCCGTTTCAGCAATTGCTCCACGTTGAAGCCGGAGATCGCGCCATCGTGCCCCTGCAAGGTGGCCGTGCCGTCGAGCGACTGCGCAAGCCCGAACGGGCTCGAGCCCGATGCGGTCAGCGAGACGTTGAGATTGCCGTGGCCGGACAGCGACGAGACGCCGAACAATTCGCTGGCGCAGCCCTGCAGGTCGACGTCGCTGAACTGCAATTCCGCCTTGACGTCGGCCATGGTGTCGGCGCGCGCAACGCCGAACGATCCGCGGATCATGCCGCCGCACATCTGCGCTTCGCCGACCGACAGCGCGAGCACGCCGTTGCGCAAATTCGCCCCGAATGCGGTACGTCCGAGTTTCGACGGTCCCACCGTGACCCGCGCCGCCGACAGGCGCATATCGAGATCGGTGGTCGAGAGCGCCTTCAGGTCGAACAGCTGCCGGTTCCAGTCGCGCGCGCCGTTCGCGAGCAGACGGAAGGTCGAGATGTAAGGCGTAAAGTCGAGCGCGTCCGCGGCCAGTGTCGCCTGCAAGGTCTGCCGGCCGTTGTTCGCATAGGTCATCACGCCTTCGGCGGAATTGCCATCGAGCTCGACATTGACGTTGGTCAGCGCGATCGAGGCGCCCACCACATTGGCCCGTGCACGGAGCGCAAAGCGGCCGAAGCCGCTGCCGCCGAGCGGCGTCTGTCCGGTCCAGCGCAGCGCCTCGCGCAGCGAGGGGCTGTCGACGGTGAGCGTGCCTTCCATCAGGGCGCTGGTGCGGTTGGCGATGGTGCCATCGAACGCGACCTTCAGCGGCGGACTGGCCAGCCGCATCTTCAGGCCCGAGCGGTCGCCCGAGAGCGCGGCGAGGAAGTCGCTCACGCTGATCGCGCCTTCGATGCGTTGGCCTCGCCAATCGAACTGCCCGGTCGCGGCAAAGGAGCGCGAGATCGACGGCCAGGCCAGCGACAGGTCGATGTCATCGAGCTGTTCCGAGGCGTGCGTGCCGCCGTTCTCATAGGCCAGCGTGCCGTCCTGGATGCGGATCTCGGAGAACGACATCTGGCTCTCGGAGCCGGGTCGCATCGTGCGCGTGATCGTCTGGATGAAGGGCGTCCAGTTGCTGCTGCCGTCCGCGTCGTGAACGACGTTGATATGCGGGCGCAACATCATGAGGTCGGCGATTTCGAAGCGCTGCAACAGCAGCGGCAGCAGCCGCAGATTGGCTGTCAGCACATCGACACGGAGTGCGGGGTCTCCGCTGCCGCCGCCCTTCAACCCGACATCGTGGAAGGAGACGTAGCTGCCCGGAAAAACCGAGATGTCGATATTCCCGTTGACCACGAGCTCCAGCCCGGTCACGGCCCGGATCTGCGCCTCCACCGCCCGGCGCAGCATGTCGCGATTGATGAGCCAGGAGCTGGTGACCATGCCGATCAGCGCCAGCCCGAGCAGCGCCGCAATCGGCGTGCCGAGGCGCCTCATTCCTTGGGCCATGGTCACGGACATTTCTGGATTATCGTCGGATCGCTGTTTCAGGACGATGGGCAGGGCGCGCCGAAACCCGTGCCAACATCAACAACTTGATCGGATTTCTTGACCCTTTCAAGGCCGCGCCTTGGATGTGACCGGATTGCGGCGATCGTTCAAGGTGCAGCGTTCCGTATATCCACCGTCGCGCAAGGTGGCAAAACGTTGCAGCGGGTCTGACGCGCGGGAGGGCGTCATTGACGCATCGCGAAGAATTCGCCTAATAATCTGGATTATCCGGCGCGCTGGGCCGTGCTTTGCTTTCCACAGGTCATTTCCATGAACAAGGTCTATCCCGACGCCAAAACGGCCCTCGCCGGCCTTCTCAAGGACGGCATGACCATCATGTCGGGGGGCTTCGGTCTTTGCGGCATCGCCGAGACCTTGTCGGACGCCATCCGCGACTCCGGGGTCAAGAATTTGACCGTGATCTCCAACAATGCGGGCGTCGACGGCATCGGCCTGAGCCGTCTGCTGGAGACGCGGCAGATCAAGAAGATGATCTCGTCCTATGTCGGCGAGAACAAGCTGTTCGCCCAGCAATATCTGGCCGGCGAGCTGGAACTGGAGTTTTGCCCGCAGGGAACCCTCGCCGAGCGCATCCGCGCCGGTGGCGCAGGGATCCCCGCCTTCTTCACCAAGACCGGTGTCGGAACCCTGGTCGCTGAGGGCAAGGAAGTCCGCGAGTTCGACGGCGAGAAATACCTGATGGAGCGCGGCCTGTTCGCCGACCTTGCCATCGTGCACGCCTGGAAGGGCGACACCGCGGGCAATCTGGTTTACCGCAAGACCGCGCGCAATTTTAACCCGATGATGGCGACCGCGGCGAAAGTGACGGTGGCGGAGGTCGAGCATCTCCTGCCGGCAGGCCAGATCGATCCGGACCACATCCATACGCCCGGTATTTTCGTCAAGCGCATCGTTCAGGTCGGGACTGCGTTGAAGCGCATCGAGCAGCGCACCGTGCGCAAGCGCGAGACCGCCGCCGCAACCGGAGAGGAAGTCTGATGGCCTGGACCAGAGAGCAGATGGCGGCGCGCGCCGCCAAGGAGCTGCGTGACGGCTTTTACGTCAATCTCGGCATCGGCATTCCCACTTTGGTGTCGAACTACATCCCGCCCGGCGTCGATGTGGCGTTGCAGAGCGAGAACGGCATGCTCGGCATGGGGCCGTTCCCTTATGAGGGCGAGGAGGATCCCGACCTCATCAACGCCGGCAAGCAGACCGTCACCGAGTTGCCGATCACCAGCTATTTCTCCTCGGCTGACTCGTTCGCCATGGTGCGCGGCGGCCATATCGACCTGTCGATCCTCGGCGCCATGCAGGTCGCCCAGAACGGCGATCTCGCCAACTGGATGATCCCCGGCAAGATGGTCAAGGGTATGGGCGGCGCGATGGATCTCGTCGCCGGCGTCAAGCGCGTGGTGGTCGTCATGGAGCACAGCGCCAAGGACGGTCCGAAGCTCTTGAAGCAATGCACGCTGCCGCTGACCGGCGAGCGCGTCGTCGACATGGTGGTCACCGACCTCGCGGTGTTCACGATCGACAAGCACGGCAACGACGGCATGGCGTTGATCGAGCTCGCCGACGGCGTCACGCTCGATGAAGTGAAGGCCAAGACCGAGGCCGAGTTCCGCGTCGCGCTGACCAACACCTAGAACGTCCGCCAAGGAAGGTCCGCCAAGGAGTTCGCGTGTCAAAGGACAGACGCGCGCCTCTTCCCGGATATCCTGTGCGCCAGACTACGACGACCGGAGTGTTGCTTTGAGCCGGCTCGCCATCCGGTCCGTCCACGATGGCTGCTCGCGCACCAGGCGAAAGCCGAGATTGTTCGGCGGCGTCCCGGCGGCGCAGCCGCCGGCGCGGGCGTCGCGAATGAAGTCGGTGACATAGGCGCGATGCGCGCCTTCGGCGATCCGCACACCGCAATTCGCATAGCTCTTGATCGTGCGCCCTGCATCGTCCCGGACGTTGCGCGTGAAGCAGGTCGAGGTCCACTCCCAGACATTGCCGGCAAGATCGGCCAAGCCGTTTTCATTGACGCCGAAACTGCCGAACCTCTGGGGCTGCTGCCCTTCGGATGCGCCCTGTTCGCGCTCGTAGCGTTCGATCCAGCGCCGCGAGGGGTCTTGCGTGTCGACCGCAATGCCATCATCGCGGAAGCGACTGCCCGCCGCATAGGCCCATTCGGTATCGGTCGGCAGGCGATAGGTGTCGCCGGTCTTGCGTGAGAGCCAGGCGGCATAGGCCACCGCATCGTGCCAGCTCACCTGCACGGCCGGAAGGTCGATCGCGATGGCGACATCGCGGTCCAGGGCGCGACATGCGCGGTCATCGACGCAGGCCTGATAATCCGTGGCGCTGACCTCGGTCTTCATGATGGCGAAGGGCCGATCGAAGTGAATCGTCGTCAACGGCGCGTCGCTCTGCTGGCTCTTGCGGGTAAAGTCGCCGGACTCACGATAGGCCATGGTGCCGTGTGCGATCTCGACGAGCGCCGGTGCCGGATATCCGGCCTCCGCTGTGCTGTGCAGTCCGCCGGCCAGCGGCGCCAGCGCGAGGGGGCCGGCCAAGCCGGCCGCACATGCAAGCGCGAGTTTGATCTTGAAGGCGAGCAGCATGGCGGCCTCCGGGATGTTGAGTGCGACGGGGGGCCGGAGCCGGCCCCCGAATTTGGGTGTGAGTTGTGGCGCTCAGTTCGTGGCGCCGGTTGGAATTTCGGCGGGCGCCTTGACCTGGGTCATCAGGTCGTCGTTCCACTTGCCTTCGACCTTGAAGTGAGCGGTCGCGCCGAGGTCGGCGGCTTCGATCAGGTTATGCGTCACATAGGCGTAGATGCCGGGCTGCAGGAACTTGTACATCGCAGCTCCGGCCGAGCCGCCGCGGATGAACCAGGTCTCGAGCCCGGTCTCCGGCGGGTTGGAAAACTTGCCGGTCTCCCAGACGTAGTCGCCATGGCCGCCGATCAGATGCGGGCGGCTGTCGCGATTGGCCTGCGAATGCACGATCAGAACGTTGTCGCCGACATTGGCGGTCAGCGCGTTCTTGCCGGTCAGCGCGCCGACCTTGCCGTTGAAGACGACGTGGGTCGGGATCAGCTTGCGCATCACCTCTTCGGTGTCGGCGTAGGCGTCGCCCGGCGAGTCGTAGGATTTGAAATTGCCCTTCTCGTCCCGCGGAATGTAGAGGTCCTGTTCGCCGATGTAGTAGATCTTGTCGTAGTGCAAGGGATGGCCGTGGCCGTCGTTCAGTCCGTCGCGCGGCAGCACCATCACGGCGCCGTTCATGCCGGAGACGACATGCCAGGGAATCATCGGGCCGCCCGGCGCGCAGTGATAGACGAAGACGCCGGTGCGGGTCGCCTTCCAGCGCAGCACGACCTGTTCGCCGGGGTTGATCAGCGTGAGCGCGGCGCCGCCGAGCGCGCCGGTCGCGGAGTGGAAGTCGATGTTGTGCGGCATCGTGTTGGTCGCGGGATTGACCAGCGTCACCTCGACATAGTCGCCCTCGTGCACGACCATCAGCGGGCCCGGCATCGAGCCGTTGAAGGTCATCGCCTGCATGGTCGTGCCCTTCTCGTCGATCACCATCTTCTTTTCCTGGATCACGAGCTTGAACTCCATGATCTTCGGACCCTGCCTGGTTGCCTGTTCGTGCGGATGGACGAAGGGCGGCGCGACCAAATCCACTTTCTGGCGCGGCAGCTTGAGGTCGTCGGCGAAGGCGGGCGCGGCCAGCATCATCGTTGCAACGGCTGCGCTGAGGAGAGCGGCTCGGCGGGTCAACATGTGATCGCTCCTTGATCGGATCTGTTGTGGTGCCACGATCACCATGCGCCTGTTCGCCGCGAGCTTGTTTGTGCTGCAGCAATCTTCTGCGCATCTGCAGCAGACAATGCGCAGGGCTGAGCCATGCAACTAATTAGCAGAACGCTCGCCGTGCGGTGGCGCCGCCGAAGCAAAGCGCGAGGAGCAAACATCTACATGAGGACAGCTGGGACGCCGGCGGCGATCTAATTCGGCCAGCGAGCCGCGAGCAGGACGGCGCCGGTGAGCGCGGCGGCGAAAGCCGCCGTTGCGACGACCAAGCCGACGACGGTGCGGAGTGGTCCGCCGAAACCTCCGCCCGCGGCGGAATCGTCGCGGAAGGGTTCGAAGCGATCGGATTGTGGAATATGCCCGCGGATGCTGGTCAGGACAGCGAAGACCCGGATCAGCATTTCCAGACCGTGCATGTAGACCTCCGACTCGTCGATCGAGGCAACATAATGGCGCGAAATTCGACCCGCGACTTTGAGGAAGCTCAAAGTCCGCCGCGAAAATTGCAATTTAATTGCTCAGCACGGTACTGGCTTCCGGCCAAAGCGGCAGGAGCCATCCCGGATGCGGAACTTCGGAATACGGCGGTAGGTAGACATGAGGTCAGATCTGGCAGTCCATTACGGGCAGGAGCGTCTGCCCCGCTATACGAGCTACCCGACCGCGCCGCATTTCTCGCAAGCCGTCGGACCTGCCACTTATGCCGACTGGCTGCGGGCGATTCCGCCGCATGCCACGGCATCGCTCTATTTGCATGTCCCGTTCTGTCGGCAGATGTGCTGGTACTGCGGCTGTAACACCATGGTCGCCAAGCGCGACGAGCCGGTCTCGGTGTATGAGTCGGCACTCCGCTGCGAGGTCGACCTTGTGGCGCGCAAGATCGGCCGCAGGCTGCAAGTCGGCCATATTCACTTCGGCGGCGGCACGCCGACGATCATGGCCCCCGATTCATTCGTCGACCTGATCGGATTGCTGCGCCATGTCTTCTTCGTGCGGCCGTCGGCCGAGATTGCAGTTGAGATCGATCCGCGGACGCTGACCGTGCCGATGATCAAGGCGCTGTCGCTCGGGGGTGTCAACCGGGCAAGCCTCGGCGTGCAGAGCTTCGACCCCGTCGTGCAGCAGGCGATCAATCGCGTGCAGAGTTTCGAGCAGACTGCGGCAGTGACCGGCAGCCTGCGGAAGGCCGGAATCTCCGGCATCAATTTCGATCTGATCTATGGGCTGCCGCATCAGAACGTCGCATCCTGCCTGGATACGGTCCACCGCTGCGTGGACCTGCGTCCCGATCGCTTTTCGGTGTTCGGCTACGCGCATGTTCCTTCCTTCAAGAAACATCAGCGCATGATCGCGGAGGCGTGGCTGCCGGACAGCGCGCAGCGCTATGACCAGGCCTGCGCGATCGCGAATGCGTTGAAGGAAGCCGGTTACGTCCAGATCGGGCTCGACCATTTCGCGCTGCCCACGGATTCGATGACGATTGCTTTCAACGAAGGGCGGCTGCACCGCAATTTCCAGGGCTACACCACCGATAGCAGCGAGGTGCTGATCGGCTTCGGCGCTTCGGCGATCGGACAGTTGCCGCAGGGCTATGTGCAGAACCAGACGCAGGTCCGCGCCTATGAGGAAGCCATCGCCTCCGGCGGGTTTGCCACCGCAAAGGGTTATGCGCTGACCGACGACGACAGGCTGCGTGCCGATATCATCGAGCGGATCATGTGCGACTATGGCGTCGACCTCGAGACGGTCTGTGCGCGTCACGGCGCCGAGCCGGCCGCGATGCTGAAATCAGCGCCGCGGCTGCAAGAACTGCTCTCCGACGGTGTGGTCGAACTCCATGGCAAGACGCTCGCCGTTGCGGAAGGTTCCCGCTTCCTGGTGCGCAGCGTCGCCGCGGCATTCGATGCGCATCTCGATTCCTCCAAGCAGTTGCACAGCCGCGCGGTCTGATCGTCGCGTCCCGCCGCAATGAGGAACCCCTGGCGTTCCGCTCGAATTCGTTCGATGCGGAGGCAAGGTTGTGTGCGGTTCATCGGGGGATGACCGGGAAGCGATGCGGTGGAGTTTGTGCTGGCACAATCACGCGCCGACAGCCACCGGTTAGGTTTCCGGTCAATCGATCAATGACCCGGAATGAATGAGGGAAAGAGCAGATGGCCATTCCCCGCTATCGCGAGCATCAGGGCTTGCCCATTCTCGCCAACGGCTTTCGACCATTTTTCCTGCTCGGCGCCATCCAGGCCGCGCTGACAATCCTGGTCTGGCTGCCGGTGTTCTATGGCGAGCTGAAGCTGACCTCGGCCTTTGCACCGCGGGACTGGCACGTCCACGAGATGCTTTATGGCTACCTGCCTGCCGTCATCACCGGATTCCTGCTCACCGCGATTCCGAACTGGACCGGACGGCTGCCGCTGCAGGGCATGCCGTTGCTGACGTTGGTGCTAGCCTGGATCGCCGGCCGATTGGCCGTCACCTTTTCCGCCGGGGCGAGCTGGTGGCTCGTGCTCGTGATCGATGCCGGTTTCCTTGCGCTCGTCGTTGCGGCAACTGCGCGGGAAATCATCGCCGGCAGGAACTGGCGCAATCTGCCGGTGGTCGGCCTGGTCACCCTGCTGCTGGCGGGCAATGTCGGCTTCCATCTCGAAGCCCATGTTCACGGCACCGCCGACACCAGCATCCGCATCGGTGTCGCCGTCGTCGTGCTGCTGATCGCGCTGATCGGCGGCCGCATCACGCCGAGCTTCACCCGCAACTGGCTGGTTCGCCAAAATCCCGGACGCCTGCCGGTGCCGTTCGGCCGCTTCGATGTCGTGGTCATGCTGATCAGCGCGTTTGCGCTGCTCGGCTGGATCGTGATTCCCGACAGTGCATTCACGGGTGCTGCGCTGGCATTCGCCGGCTTGCTGCACATCGTTCGGCTGGCGCGCTGGGCCGGCGACCGCACCGTGCGGGAGCGGCTGCTCGTCATCCTCCACGTCGGCTATGCTTTCGTGCCGCTCGGCTTCTTGATCAATGCGGCCGCGAGCTTTGGGATCGTGCTGCCGAGCGCGGGCCTCCACGCCTGGATGGTGGGAGCCGCCGGCGTGATGACGCTCGCGGTGATGACGCGCGCAACCCTCGGCCATACCGGCCAGCAATTGACGGCCTCACCCGCGACACAGGCGATCTATGCGGCGATCGTTGTTGCAGCGGTCACACGCATCTGCGCCGCGGTGGCGCCGGCGCATGGCGAGATCGTGCTATACGTCGCAGCCTTCGCCTGGGTCCTCGCCTTCGCCGGATACGCGTTGGCCTATGGTCCGTTGCTGCTCGGGCTGAAGCGGCGCGCGCTTGCAGTCCATTCAGCCTAGGCTCTGATTCCGCGCCATCGCGCGCGAGAACACCACTTCCATCAGCGTGCCGGATTTCGGCGCTGGCTTGATGTGGAATTGCGCGCGGTTGGCTTCGACCAGCGCCTTGGTCAGCGACAGGCTGAGACCGGACGTCTCGGACGCCTGATCCGATGGCGGGCGCGAACGGAACGGCTCCAGCGCTGCCGCGACCTCCTGGGCGTTGAGTGCGTGGCCGGTGTCGCGCACGCGCAGGACCACCTCGCCGAAATCGGAGAGTGCGGTGGAGACGATGACCTGGCCGCCGGGATTGGCCAGCGAAATCGAGCTTGAGATCAGGTTGAGCGAGATCTGGCGCAGCGCGCGTGCATCCGCCACCACCGGCGGCAGCGCATGCGACAGCGAACTGCGGATGATGATGCGGGCCCGGTTGGCCTGGGGCTGCATCACGGCGACGCAATTCTCGACCAGTTCGTTCAGATTCTGATTGCTGAAGCTGAGCTCGATCCTGCCGGTCTCGACGCGCGAGAGTTCGAGCATATCGTCGATCAACGCAACCACCCGCTCGCCGGAAGTGCGGATGTCCTTCAGATAGTCGACGTAGCGCTTGTTGCCGATCGCGCCGAAGCGCTCGCCGATCATCACTTCGGCAAAGCCGATGATCGCGTTCAGTGGCGCGCGGACCTCGTGGCTGATCCGTGCCAGCATGTCGGCCTTGGCGGTGGCCGCGCGGTCGGCGAGCCGGCGCGCCTGCAACAGTTCGTTCTCGCCGCGGCGGGCCTGCGACAGATCGCGAACCACGGCAAAGAAATTCGGGCCGTCAGGCCGCGTTCGCCCGATGGTCATCGTGAGCGGAACGATGCCGCCCTGGCGGAGCCGCCCAAGCACCTCGCGCGGCTGCTCCAGGACGGTGGTGGCGCCGGCTTGGCGCACTCCGTCCAGATAGTCCAGCACCAGCCGCGTGCTGTCCGGCGCAAACAGTTCAATGAGATTGCGACGCACGAGTTCGGGGCCGTCATAACCGAACAGCGCCTCCGCGCTGCGGTTGCAGGCGTGGATGTTGCCGCCGGCATCGAACATCAGCACGCCTTCGGCCGTGACGTCGAGAATGGCGCCGAGATCTTCCGCATCCGCATGGCCGGCCTCGGGCGGCGTCATCACCAGCGGAGGCGGCGGCGCCGGCGCAGCTGGCGGTTCGACCGGTGCGGTGTTCTGGGGCGGCGGAGAGTTCGCAGGCGGCGCAAAAACCAGGGCGTGCGCGATATCGCCATCCCAGGCGATCGTGAATAGCCGGGCTGCGGCTTTCTGTCCCTCGCTCGCCGGCCCGTCGGCGACCGAGATCGTCACCGGCGTGCCGGCCCCGGCCGTGCTCGCGCTCGGCGATGCGCCCAGCTCGACATAGAGCGCATCGAGCCCGCCGGCTTGCTCCAGCGCAGCCAGATCGGGATAACCCATCTGCGCGAGAAATGCGCCGTTGGCATAGAGCAGCCGGTCGAGCCGATAGATCAGGACGGCGGTCGGCAGCAGGTCCAGCAGGATGCGATCGCGCTGACTGTCGCCTTGCACCGGCGGCGGCTCAGGGCTCAGCCAGTCGGCGTGGCTATCGGCCGCGCGCGCGTCGGCTGCGAACGGATCGAGCGGGGAGGTGTCACCCGATGACTCGAAAGGCGGCTCGCTCACGCGCTGGCTGCTCTCCATCTCGGACATTGCCGTGAGCAGTTCCGTGGGCGCCGCGCGCATTTCGCCTTCGAGCCGGGCCGACAATTGCCGTGCAAGTTCATGGAAGGCATTGTTCTCCACCGCTGTCAGCGCCGGAAACCTGCTCTCGCCGGGCGGCCGGAACGGCACGACGTTGCCGGCCGGCTCCGCGCCATTGTCAGTGGTTGCCGAAATGGCCGGCGACACTTGGTCGTGGGGCGCACCGACCAGGGTGGACGGCGAGGACGGCACATCTTGGGCGGAGGCGTGTTCGGCTTCCGCGGCAACGATTTTGCTCGAAGGGGCAGGTGCCTCGACATCTGCCGCACCCGAATGTTGGTCGGTATGACCGTCGCCGATCGGATTTGGCTCGGCCGCGGCCTCGATCGAATTCGCCGCGTCAGCAGGCGCCGCCGCCTCGGCGGCGCGATCGATCAGCAGGACTTCGGACGGCGCCTCGTTGGAGAGCTCGGGTGCTTCATAAGCCGGTGGGGCCGGCGTCTCGTCGCTTGTCATCGTGCTTGTAAGCTCGCTCGCTTCTTCCGGCATGGCAGCCGCGTCGTTCGTTTGCGGCAAGGGCGGCTGCTCTGCATCCGCCAGCGGATGCGCGTGCGGGGTTTCGCTCCTGCCGGGCGTCCGCGCCAGGACGAGCCCGATCTGCTGGCCGCTGCCGACGCGGTACAGCACGGCCCGCGCAGGACCGAACTGAACCTCCGCCTGGCCGTCGGCAATCGCCAGGTCGCGCGCGCCCGCAAGACCCCCGTCGGCAAGATCGCGATAGCCGAACATGAGCCGACCGGCGGTACTGGCGCCTGCGAACAGACCATCCCGCGTGAAAGCGATCAGCGCGGCCTCGCTGTGCGCGACCAGCCGCTGCAGGCGCTCCACCAGCGGGATGCTGCGGCCGGCATTGTCGGTGCTGGTGATCAACACGGCATGGGAGCCGTCGGGGAGGTCGATCCTGGCGCAGCCGCAGGTCGCCAGCGTGCCGAGCGGAGCGCCGAAGCCGCGCAATCGCTCGAGCCGCATCGCGCCGTTCTCGGGCAGTCGGCGCCACAGCTGGACGATCTGACGCCGATGCACGTCGGCCGGGCCGAACGACCTCGCGGCCAGGGCCGTGGTGTCCGTCGCGCCGAATGCCTTGGCGCCGATCGGATTGGCCCACAGCACCCGGCGGCCATCGGCCGACCACAGCCACGCGGGCAGCGCGCCCACGGCATGAACGGCCAGCCGGGGATCGCTCAAGCCGAGCAGCTGGAGATCGGTTTGACTCATATCGGTCGTCGAACGGCTCTTTGGGGTGGTCGAAACGGACGCCGCGGACGGCAAGCTTAACGAAAGGTTACTATCGCCTGTTTTCGGAGGCGAGGTCCACGGCCGGGCCGCCGGCAGGTCCGGCGAAACCTTGGATAACCTTAACCTGTCCCGGATGTTCCGGCGGTACGGCCTTGCGCCCGGGCACTTCCGCAAAAGTTGCATGTTGCAATTTGACCCCGGACGTCCACCATGCCGAGGGGAGGCACGTCATACCGGCGCAGCGATCGCAGGGTAGATTGGTACTGGTCCGCTCGGAGCGGGCAAGCTCCGCGGATATCAGAAGGCGGGTCGGCGGGCCGGAGGGGCGTAGCCGGCCGATCCGAGTACAGCAGAAGTCCAGCAGAGAGGAATGGGACGATGACTGAAAATGGTCGTGCATTCGAGATGCCCAAGGAAATGCGGTCGATGGCCGAGGCGAGCTTCGAGCAGGCGCGCAAGGCCTTCGAGAAATTCCTCGCCAGTGCGCAAGCCACCGCCGGCACGTTGGAAGAACGTGGTGCCACCGTTCGCGCCGGAGCCAAGGATATCGGCGCCAAGGTGATCTCCTATGCGGAGAAGAACGTGCAGTCCTCGCTGGACTACGCGCAGTCGCTCCTGCATGCGAAGGATCTGGCCGAGGTGATGCGGCTGCATAGCGAGTTCGTCCAGGCCCAGATGCGGGCGCTCGCGGAGCAGGCGAACGAGATGGGCCAGGCGGTCAGCAAGGCCGCGATGGATGTGGCCAAGCCGAAATCTTAAACTGTATCAGTGGCTTGGGAATTCATCCAAGCGCTCCCAGTTCGATGCCTCTGTGCAGCGCCATAAAATTGCTTTGCGTTGCACAAAAACGACATTATCTCTTTCTACGGGAGGTTGCTCTCAGGGGCACTTCCTCTGCGTGATCCGATTCGACCACCCGGCCAACCGGCCGGGCAACCGTGCTGATTGCTTCGAAGGATACATGCCATGACCAACGCCACCGATCCGTTCTCTGCCTCCATCATTCCGTTCGAGGTCCCTGAGCAGATGCGTGCATTTGCTGAAAAGGGCGTCTCGCAGGCCCGCGAGAGCTACGCCAAGTTCAAGGACGCGGCGGAAACCCATAACAGTGCCATCGAGGCCTTTTTCGCCAACGCCAGCAAGGGCGCCGGCGAATATTCGGCCAAGGTGATGGAATTCACGAAGGCCAATACCACCGCGAACCTGGACTTCGCCCAGCAGCTGCTCGGCCTCCGCTCGCCGTCGGAAGCGTTGGAGCTGTGGAGCTCGCATGCGCGCAAGCTGGTCGAGACGTTCGCCGTCCAGGCCAAGGAACTCGGCGAGCTCGGCCAGAAAGTGGCCACCGAGGCCGTCGAGCCGATCAAGGAAAGCGCCTCGAAGCTGTTCAAGACGGCCGCCTGAGCCTGCGATCCGCGGTCCCCGGCATCGGGACCGCAACGCATGAATCGAGCCAAAGAATCAACCCGAGCCCGGGCTCTCCGCCTGGGCTCGGTCGTTCCGGAGAGCGGTTGAAAAATCGCTTCCCTAGGCGGGGGACTTTGCTTCGCCCGGCCTTGCCAAAGCCGCGCATTGCACCTAGTTTCCGCCCCGTTCGGCGCCCCTTTGCAGGCGCCAATTGCGGATGCAGTTGTAGCTCAGTTGGTTAGAGCGCCTGTCTGTGGAACAGGAGGTCGGTGGTTCGAGCCCACCCAACTGTACCAGTTAAATCAATAGCTTACGCGAAATTCGGTTAGCAGGCTGTTCGAGCTAGCTACCATCTAGCAACCACAGGCTAGCGAACCATCGCCGTGGCAAAGTCCGTCGAAAAAAATTTCGGACACATGATCCGAGCTTCGCAGCAACCGCTCGGTCTGCGGGCCATAGGCGGCGAACCGCAATTGTGGGATCGGCACGCCCGCCGGGGGCACGTATCTGGATTACACTCGGTCCCAGCTATTTCGTGTTCATCACGAACTCGAGCTTCTGGTCGTGGCCGGAGTTGAGGAATCGGTCTTTGGGTCGCCATCCGACCGGATCTTCAATCCAGCGGCTGACCTCAGATTCATGCCAGCCTGAGCCGTTGCTGCTGATCTTGAGCTGGGCCGGGAACGTGCCCTCGGCGATCTTACGGTAGATGGTGGACCGGGACAGCCCGGTCCTGGCGAGGACGGTTTTCAACCTGATGATACGGTCTGGCTCGCGCATGGCCGTGATGCCCCTCGCTGGTCGCTTCTGACGTCTGGCGGGACCAGAGGCCAAACAGGTGCAGGCGGACAATAGGAGTTTGCGCGTTGCCAGGTGTGGCGTAGAGCCGGCGGCAAACGGGATGGGTCAAATTCCAAGGCCTCTGCCTCTGCCGAGATCGATGCCATGGACGAAGGCCAGATCCTGGCCGAGCCGGCGGCCTGATTCGAATGCGACGCCGAGATCGTTCTTGCGGCCGGCGAGGATGGATTCCAGTTGCGGGTCGCGTTCGAGGCTTTTGGCCATGTCGCCCATTGCCGAGCGCGTGGCCTTGTAGCCGGACAAGTCGCCCGCCTGGTATAGGCGATGGCTGGTCTGGTCGAGCTTCCGCCATCGCTCAACGAAATGGTCGGCGCGACGGCCTGGATCGCTTCGGAGTTCGGTTTCGAGCTGGAGCGCGCGGATGGTGCGATTGACCCGGCCGTCCGCCGCTTCGCGGGCGAGTTCCGGGTTCTTCTTGTAGGCGGCCTCGGCGTCGTGCGAGCCAAACGGGCGCACCTTTTCGAAGGCTTGGCGCGCTTTCTGCAGCTCTTTCACCTGCTCGGGACTGGCTCTCCCGCCTGTCTCCTGCGCCTCGAAGATTGCGTCCACCGCGCGGGCATGGCGCACGAGCGCCCGGGTCCTGACCTGACGCGCTACGGCTTTGGGATCTTGCGCCACGTTCGTCGCCGCCAATTCGGATTCGCGGCGGTCGGCTGCCGTACCGCCGCCTTCCCTTTCGGGAGTCGCCAACTCGGGCCTCCGTCGGCCATCCCGATCGGGCACCTCGCCAGGGCCGCGAAGGCCGTCGAACATGTCACGTAGCTTTTCCGGCACGATCCTGCGCACGATCTCGGCCACGCGCTCGCGGAAGGTGATCCCGCGCCGTTCGGCGTAGCTCCGAACCGGATCGACGCTCTCGTAATCCGACGCCATGTCCTTGGCGCGGTCACGCGACAGGGGGCGGGCGAGCCGATCCTGATTGGCAAAATCGTTGCGGCCATAATGCAGCTTCACCCCGTCTCGGTGCCGCGACAGGGCGACATAGCTGCTGTGGGCGTCCATGCCCGGCGTCGCCAGCACATGGACGCGGTCCACAGTCATGCCCTGCGCCTTGTGGATCGTCGCGGCATAGCCATGGTCGATCCGGTTGTAATCCTTGAGGTCGAAGCGCGCGTATCGGCCATCGCCGGTCTGCATGGTCATGGATTGAGCGCTGACCTTCTCAATGGTTCCGAGCGTGGCGTTCTTCACGCCAAGACCGCGCTCGTTCTTCAGGAACATGACGCGATCCCCGGTTGCGAAGGATCTCGCGCCGCGCTCGACCGTCACGCGCACCTCGTCGCCCAGATCGCCCGCAGCCCGCATCCGCTCGCGCGCTGCCTCATTGAGCATGCGAACTTCGTCATTGGTGTGAGTGAGAATGATCCGGCCCCGATCCGGTGATGCCTGCCGGTCCCGGTCCCAGCGCTCGATCAGATCGCTGCGCGCCTGCTCGCGAGTCGCGGCCTCATGGACCACCCCGTGGGCGCGGTAGGCCTCGAGCGCATGGCCGACTTTGCCGGTCGCCAGATCGCGCGTGGCGTCGCGTTGCCAACCCTCGCGCTGACGGCGCACCTCGCCGATTTCCACGCCGCCGTGACGCTCATAAATCGATCGGAATGCCGCGCCCGCCTCTATTGCCTGCAGCTGCTGCGGATCGCCAATCAGCACCACCTTTGCGCTAGCTCCGGCAGCACGGGACAGCACGCGTTCGAGCTGGCGCGTGCCGACCATGCCTGCCTCGTCGATGACCAGCACATCGCGGGAAGTGAGCGCGTCGCGTCCCTGTTCCCAACCATGCTCCAGGCTGGCAATGGTGCGCGACGAAATGCCCGATCCGCCTTCGAGGTTTTCCGCCGCAATACCGGACAGCGCCACGCCCCGGACCTCGTAGCCTGCTGCCTCCCAGGTCTCCCGCGTCACCCCCAGCATCGCGCTCTTTCCCGTCCCGGCATGGCCGACAACGATACTGAGATCGCGCCCGTCCGTGACATGCGCCAGTGCCTCGGCCTGCTCGCCCGAAAGCACCAGGCCGCGCGCTTCCGCTCGCGCCAAAGCGGCTCGGCGGTTCACGTCGCGAACCTGATGGCGCTCCCGTTCCGCCATCCGTTCAGCAGCCCGGTGTAGCCACTGTTCGGCTTCGATCATTCCGCGAGTGGTGAACCGATCCTCGCCGCGGGCGTCCTTGCCGAGTTCGACCAAATCCGGTGCTCCCTGCATCGCGCCCATGACCTCGTTGAACTGGTCGAGTCCGTCACTGTGCCGGTGCGCAAACCTTGCTAGGTCGCGGCGTGTGAAGGTCGATTGCTGCTGGGTGATGGCGTCCAGTCCAAGCGAGGGATCGGCGATAATCCGCGCGCCATTGTTCCGTGCGATCTCGCGGTGCATCTCGGCGCGGTCGGCTTCCACCCGTTCGCCATCAATGCCCCCAACCTCGATGCGTTTGGCGGGCGCGCCGATCTGGCTTTGCGGCTCCAGTGCGATGCCCTGGGCTTCCTGACTCCGATGGTCGATCCGCGCATCGATGTCGAGCTCGGCTAGCCGCTCATTGGCGAGCTCGGACCAGCGTTCGCGCCAGCGCTCGACCATCTCGGTGCGGTTCCAGTCCCGCACCTTCCGGCCAAAGCCGTTCTCGTCGACCGAGCGCATGGTCAGCATGACATGGGCATGGGGCTTGGGCATGCCATCCTCGGCCCTGTCCCAGTGCACATTGAGATCGGCGACCATGCCGAGACCCACGAACTCGCTCCGAACGAAGTCCTGAGCCAGCTCGATGCCCTGCGCCTTACTCATCTCGCGCGGAAGCGCGAATTCGAGCTCGCGGGCAAGCTGGGCGTCCTTGCGGACTTCGAACGCTTCGACATCGTTCCAAAGCCGTTCGCGATCGCGCCATGCCTCGGGAGCACTCTCAGGCAGAATCACCTCGGAATGGACGACGTCGCGCTTTCCGGAAAAATCCTGATCACGGCCAATCCGCTCGTCACGCAGCCGCGAGCCCGAACGGTAGGCCGCCGATGCCACCGCACTGCTCCCGGCCTTCCGGCCAATGACCTTGACGTGAAGGTGATAGATCGCCATCGCGATCCAATCACTGGCACAGGGAAGCGCACGTCGGAACGACGTATAAGCGCGCCCTCCCTCGAAAAAATCTCGGGAGGGATCGCACCGTCCCAGCTCGTCCTGATGACCCTACAGCATTGTCCTGGCTGCCTAGCTATCATTTTCTCCATCAACACTCATGGAGACAATCATGCGCAAACCAAGAGACTTTGATGCGGACCTGAAGGCACTCGAAGACAAAGCGCGCGGACTGAAAACTCGCAAAGTGCGTCAGCTCGGCGAACTGGTTATCGCGACTGGAGCCGACACCCTCACTGCTGAAGAACTGGCTGGCGCGCTGATTGTGTTAGCCGAGACGAAAGATGCCGGAAGGAGGGAGGCATGGGCCAAGCGCGGGGGCGCGTTCTTTCAGAGCCGGCCGCGGCGAATTGCAGCAGCAACTGATCGCAGCATGGACGGCGCTCCAGCGCCACCGAGCGGCGCGCAACCGGCATCAGGCCGCAAAGGCGCGGCATGAAATGCGCAATTGGCAGGTCGAACGCCGCAAGCGCACGCGGCATCTCATCGAGCTCGGTGGACTCGTCGTCAAAGCCGGCATCGTAGGGCTCACCGGGGATGATCGGGCGACGATCTTAGGGGCATTGCTCTGGGCAGCCGATAAGCTCCGCAGCGACAAAGGCGAAGAGGCCCGCAAGCTGTGGGCGACAAAAGGCCGGCCCGAATTAGAGGCGATCGCGGCAAAAGGTCACGAGCGAACTGTGTAACCAGTTCGTCGCTGATGCAACGCGATATCTCATTGCGTCAGTATTCGCGCAAGAAAATGGGTGAAATGCGAGCGGCTCACAAGTGTTCCGCGCAATCTACAAAAGTCGAGCCGATGCGGCAGCGATGCGCTGGCAGGCGTCGCGAAGCTCGGCCGCTGAGGTGGCGTAGGAGATCCGGAAATAGGGCGCGAGGCCGAAGGCCGAACCCGGGATGACGGCAACGCCGGCGGTGCGCAGAAGATAGTCTGCGAACAGGGTATCGTCTTCCACGACGCGGCCCTCCGGCGTGGTCTTGCCGATGAGGCCTGCACAACTCGCGAACGTGTAGAAGGCGCCCTCGGGGACGCGACAGCTGATGCCTTCGATGCTGTTCAACGCGTTGACGACGAGGTCGCGCCGCTGCTGAAACGAGCGGCAGCGGTCGGCGATGACATCCTGCGGTCCTGTCAGCGCCTCGATTGCGGCGGCCTGGCTGATGGACGAGGGGCAGGAAGTTGATTGGCTCTGCACGACGGCCATGGCCTTGATCAGCGCGCTGGGGCCGGCGCCGTAGCCGATGCGCCAGCCGGTCATCGCATAGGCCTTTGAGACCCCGTTCACCGTCAGCGTGCGGTTGCGCAGCGCCGGCTCGATGGCGACTGGCGTCACGAAGCGAAAGCCGTCGTAGACGATGTGCTCGTAGATGTCGTCGACCATGAGCCAGACATTGGGATGCTTCAGCAGAACGTCGAGGATCGGCCGATACTGGTGCTCCGAATAGGCCGCTCCCGACGGATTCGACGGCGAGTTCAGCATCAGCCAGCGCGTCCGCTGCGTGATGGCGCGTGCAAGATCCTCGGCCGAGAGCCGAAACCCGTCGGCTTCCGAGCACGGCACGAGAACGGGCGTCCCGCCGGCGATCGCCACGATGTCGGCGTAGGTCACCCAGAATGGCGTGGGGATGATGACTTCATCGCCGGGGTCCAGCGTTGCCATCATGGCGTTGAATAGCACCTGCTTGGCGCCGGCCGAAACCGTGATCTCGTCCTGCGCGAAGTCGAGTCCGTTGTCGCGCTTGAACTTGGCACGGATGGCGGCCTTCAGCTCGGGCGCGCCGTCGAGAACGGTGTACTTGGTCGCGCCGTCCCGCATCGCCCGCGCCGCGGCCTCCTTGATCGGCTCGGGCGTGTCGAAATCAGGTTCGCCCGCGCCGAGGATGATGACATCCCGCCCCTCGCGCTTCATCTGCGCGGCGAGCCCGCTGATCTTCAGAATCTCCGACACGCCGATGGTGGACAGCCGCTGGGCCGGCTTGAACGGAGATGGCGACTTGGCGATCACGTTCACGGGCGGCTCCTCTCAGGCGATATCGAACTTGACACCCTGGGCGAGCGGTAGCGTGCGTCCGAAGTTGATGGTGTTGGTCGCGCGCCGCATATAGGCTTTCCAGGCGTCCGAGCCCGACTCGCGTCCGCCGCCGGTCTCCTTCTCGCCACCGAACGCGCCGCCGATCTCGGCGCCGGAGGGGCCGATGTTCACGTTCGCGATTCCGCAGTCGGATCCGCGCGCTGACAGGAAGGTTTCCGCCTCGCGTAGATCGTTGGTGAAGATCGAGGACGACAGACCCTGCGGGACGTCATTGTGCAGCTCGAGCACCGCGCCGAGATCGCGATAGGTCATCACGTAGAGAATTGGCGCGAAGGTCTCGTGCCTGACGGGACCGGTCTGCGCGGACATCTCGACCAGCGCCGGGCGCACATAATAGGCCTCGTCGGCTCCCGCCAGCGCAACGCGCTCGCCGCCGAGCACGTGGCCGCCAACGGCACGCGCCGCCTCGAGCGCTTTCTGCATCGCCGAATAGGCCAGTTGATCGATCAACGGCCCCACGAGAGCGTCGGTCTGGAGCGGATTGCCGACCGTCACGCTCTGATAGGCCCGCTTCAGACGCGGTACGAATGCGTCGTAGACCGTCTCGTGGACGAAGAGACGCCGCAGCGTCGTGCAGCGCTGGCCGGCCGTCCCCATGGCAGCAAAGGCGACGCCGCGCAGCGTCAGATCGAGGTCCGCCGTCGGCGTCACGATCGCGGCGTTGTTGCCGCCGAGCTCGAGGATCCCCCGCGCAAATCGATTGGCGAGCCGCGGGCCGACTGCACGGCCCATGGCTGTCGATCCCGTCGCCGAGACCAGCGGGACCTTGGCGTGATCGACCAGGATCTCTCCGATGTCACGCCCGCCGAACAACACCACGGACAGCGCGTCGGGGGCTGATCCGCCATCCCGCCTGAAGCGTTCGAGCGCGCGCGCGAACAGCGCCTCGGTGGCGAGGGCGGTCAGCGACGTCTTCTCCGACGGCTTCCAAACGATGCTGTTGCCGCACACCAAAGCAAGCGCCGCATTCCAGCACCACACCGCCACGGGAAAATTGAACGCGGAGATGATGCCGGTCACACCGAGCGGATGCCACGTCTCCATCATGCGGTGCGCGCTGCGCTCGGTGGCGATGGTCAGGCCATAAAGCTGGCGCGACAGGCCGACAGCGAAGTCGCAGATGTCGATCATCTCCTGGACCTCGCCCAGGCCCTCCGAGGCGATCTTGCCGACCTCGATCGAGACCAGCCTGCCGAGCGCCTCCTTGTTGGCGCGCAACTCCTCGCCGAGCAGCCGCACGAGCTCACCGCGCTTCGGCGCAGGGACCTGCCGCCATTCCAGAAAGGCGGCGTGCGCCTTGTCGATCTCGACGGCCGCCTGGGCGGCGCTGACCTCGTGCACGCGCCCGGTGATCTCGCCAGTGATCGGAGTTCGTGCCACCAGCGTGCCGCCTGTGTGCCGACTCGGCTCGACGCCGAGCTTGGCGAGCAATGCGTCCACTTCGCCGGCGAGCGATGTGATGGAACGAGACGGCGTATCGGTCATGGCAAACGGCCTTTGAACGGTAGATTGGATGAGTTGTTGCGATCTGCCCGCTGCTAACCGGCGACCGCCGTGCGTCCGAGATTTGATGATGTCAGCTGCAGCAGAGCCTGCTGCAGCGAATCCTGCTCCGCCCTCGCGTATAGCTCCATTTCATCGCAAACCTTGGCGCCGAGAGCGGCCTCGAATGCGGACCGGTTGGCGTTGGACGCGTAGGTCTTCTGGTCCTCGGAGCCGAGATTCGACTGGAAGATGCCCGCGGCGCTCACCGGCAGAAAATCCTCGTAGACGATCGGATCGAAGCGCAACAGCCCCTCGGCAATTAGATCAGCGACGGAGGACGTCCGAGCGTGGCCCGATCCGGCCCCGGCCTCGGTCACCGAATAGCGGAAGAAGGCCAGGCCTTCGCGTCGCAGCGTTGCCCAGTCGTCGGGAAACGCCTCAAAACGTTCGGCCAGTCTTTCGGAGTAGCTGCGCGGGCTCGCCTCGCGGCCGCCAGTCTCCCGTGCCGACGCAAGCAGCGCGTCGTAGAGCGCGCGTCCTTTCGGCGTCAAGGCCACGCCGCGCTGCTCGATCTCGCCGAAGCGCGCGGTATGTGTTCCGGGCGCGGATGTGCCGTCGGCTCGCTTGAAGATGATAGGTTCCTCAAGCGCCTTGAAGCTGGTCTGGCGCAGCAGGATCGGGCAGTTGCGGCGCGGCGGGCCCTCGATGACGGCCTTCGGGGCGATGCCGCGTCCCGGCATTGCGGCCTGGACGGCATCGATGTCGAGCGTGCGCGGCGTCAGATGATTGATGTGGGGACCCCTGAAGCTCACCACGTCGGCAATCAGCCGATGCGCATCGTGCAGCTGCTCGTAGACGTCGAGGCTGACCGTCGCCTCGCTGTGCCAGCGGAAGGTCTCCAGCGCTTCGCCGACGAACTCCTCGGCCTGCGCGACGGTCAGGTAACCCCGCGTCTCGAACACGTCCACGAGGTCCAGGGTGCGCGGCGTGAAGATGCTGCGCTCGCCAAGGATGCGCTCGGCGTCCGCGCGTAGCGCGTCGTCCTCGATCAGCTCCAGGCGCAGCAGCGAGGTGAAAACCCGAAACGGATTGCGGCGCAGAGCTGCATCGTCGATCGGGCGAAACGCCGTCGCATGCACCGGCACGCCCGCGGCCGACAGGTCGTAGTAGCCGACCGGGTGCATGCCCATCACGGCAAACACGCGGCGCACGTTGAACAACTCCTCCGCGCGTCCCAGGCGGATCGCGCCGTGACGCTCGAGGCTCAATCGCTCGAGTTCGTCGCTCCGCTCGAGGCTCGCGCGCAACTGCTCGCTCTCTTGCAAGGTCGCCCGATTGACCTCGCTCACCAGCTCCATCAGGGTTCCGTATTGCGGCACCTCGGCGCGGTACATGTCCGACATAGCGCGCGAAAACAAGGTGCGGATGTCGTCGGCGTCCGCGTGCAGTGCTCGCATCGGAGATCTCCAGTGGGGCCGGACCAGCCTGATCGTGCGAGGCCCTGATCGCTCAGTCATGCAATTTGATCATGACATCTGCAGATTAGACTTGCCGCTGGGGCCGGTTCAAACAATGTTTGCTCAGAAGATCATTCTGAATTGGAATGACCAAATGAGCACCCAGACACCTCGCCGCTTCCTTCCCTCCACCGCGGTTCTCGCCGCCTTCGAGGCGACGGCCCGCACCGGCAGCATGACCATGGCGGCGCAGGAGCTTCAGCTGACGCAGAGCGCGGTCAGTCGGCAGATCAAGATCCTGGAGCAGCAGCTCGAGGCCGAGCTCTTCATTCGGGAACGTCAGACGGTGCGGCTCACCTCCGCCGGCGCGTCCTATGCGCGCGAGATCCGCGACGCGCTCCACAAGATCAGCTCCGCCTCGTTGAACCTGCGGGCCAATCCGGGCGGGGGAACGCTCAACCTCGGCATTCTCCCGACGTTCGGGACGCGCTGGCTGGCGCCGCGGCTGCCGCAATTTCTCGCGGCCAATCCCGGGATCACGATCAACCTCGCGACGCGGCTGTCCTATTTCGATTTCGGCGCGGAGGCGCTGGATGCCGCGATCCATTTCGGCCAGGCGGAATGGCCGGGCGCAGAAATGGCCCTCCTGCGCTCCGAGCAGGTCATTCCGGCGTGTAGTCCCGGCCTGAAACGGGAGTATCGCTTTCGTGCCGCGGGCGATCTCTGGCGGGCGCCGCTGCTCAGCATCTCGACTCGTTCCCAGGCCTGGACGCGCTGGTTCGCGATGCACGACGTCGCAGCGCGGCCCACTCAGGGAATGGTGTTCGATCAGTTTGCCACCGCGGCGCAGGCCGCGATGGCCGGCCTGGGCGTGGCCTTGTTGCCGACGTTCCTGATCGAGGAGGAGCTTGCGAGCCGCAAGCTGGTCCGGGCCATCAATCTGCCAATGGAAAGTCCCGAGCGCTACTACCTGGTCTGGCCGTCGGAGCGTGCGGCCTATCCGCCGCTTCGAGCGTTCCGGGAGTGGCTCATCGCGGTGACCGCGCCTGATCGATAGACAGGCCGGGGCTGACTGGAAGAAGTGCTGGACCGTTTTGGCCAGAACGTAATAATTTCCCTTCGTTCTGCTCAGAAACGATCAATTCGGAGAGGTAAGATATGGCCCGCCCCGCGGACGCCAGGAAGGATCAGGACCTCATCAACATCCTGATGGTGAACGCGCGGACCTCCATTTCCGATCTTGCGAAGGCGCTCGGCGTGTCCCGGGCGACCGCGCAGGGGCGATTGGCAAGATTGGAAAAGGACGGAACGATCGCCGGCTACACCGCGATCCTGGGCAAGCAGGCGCATGTGACCTCGATCTCGGCGATCATCCTGATCGAGCTGGAGGTGAGGCAGCAGGGCAACGTCATTGCCGCGCTGCGCAAGAAAGCTGAAGTCGTCGACTGCTACACGCTGAGCGGCCCGTTCGATCTTTTCGTCAAGATCAACTGCGCGACGTCGGCGCATCTCGACGAAATCATCGACTGGATCGCCGAGATGGAAGGTGTTCGACGCACCACGTCATCGATTCTTCTCGCCAGAAAATTCGAAAGGTGAACAAGGCCTGGGCAAAGCCTGCCTCATTGCCGTCCTTCTTGCTTCGATTGTTAGCAAGATGTCTCGTTTCCCGTCGAAACGAGTCTTAGTCCGGCGGTTTGCAACTATATTCTTCGTATAACCGGCGGTTTGGATATTTATGCCGCGCCTATGCTCCTGAATAACAACTGAGAACAAGGAGCATTTGAAAATGAACGGTGCAACCGCGCTGGTGAGCATGCTGTCCGGATATGGCGTCGACGTCATCTTCGGCGTCCCGGGCGATACCAATGTCGCGCTCTATGAGGCTCTCAGAACGACGAAGGGCGCGCCCCGCCACATCCTGTGCCGTGACGAACGTTCGGCGGTGTTCATGGCGGACTGCTATGCGCGCCTGTCCGGAAAGCCGGGAGTCGCGGAGGTGCCGAGCGGGGCCGGTGCGCTGTACGGTCTGCCCGGCGTCGCCGAAGCCAACAAATCGTCGGTGCCCCTCATCCTGCTGGTCAACGACATTCCGCAGCCCGGCGTCGGGCGCGGCACCCTGACTGAGCTGCCCGTCCAGGATCTGTTCAAGCCGATCAGCAAGCGGGCCGAGACGCTCGCTCATGTGCGCAAGCTGCCCGAGGTCGTGCGCCGCGCCTTTCGCGAGGCGACTGGCGGTCGGCCCGGCGCCGTCGTCCTCGCGCTGCCGGAGGACATTCTCTACCAGGATCTGCCCAGCGAGGGCGTCTCGCTGCATGTCGAGCCGCAATGCAGGCAGGCGCCGTCCTACAGGAGCAGGCCCGCCGACGCCGATCTCGACAGCGCGCTGGGCGCCATCCTCGCCGCCGAGCGTCCGCTGATCGTTGCGGGCGGCGGCGCCAATCGATCCGCAGCGGCGGAAGCCATCACCGCCTTTGCCGAGCGTCTCGGCATTCCCGTCGTCACGACGATCACCGGGCAAGGTGTCATTCGCGACGACCACAGGCTCGGGATCGGAATCATCGGCGACAACGGCTTCCATCCGCACGCGGTGTGGGCGCTCGGGCGTGCCGATCTCGTGATCTATGTCGGCTGCCGCATGGGCTCGGTGGCCACCATGAATTGGCAGTGGCCGGTGCCAAACGGGGAGACCAGGATCGTTCAGGTCGATCTCGAGCCGGAAATCATCGGCAATACCTACGCCATCGATTTCCCGCTGGTGGGCGACGCGCGCGCGGTCGTCGAGGCCCTGATCGCCAAGGCCCCCGCCGATCGTGCGTCGGTGACCGCCGGGTGGGTCGACGACATCAACAACCGTCGCGCCGAGTTCTGGGACGTGATGGCGCCGCATCTGCAGAGCGACGAGGTACCGCTGCGGCCCGAGCGGGTGATCGAAACGCTCAACCGGTGCCTGCCGATGCCGTGCAACGTGGTGTCGGACGCCGGTACGCCGACGCCCTATGCGACGCGCTTTCTCCGCCTGCGCGATCCGCAGTCCAAGCTCGTGATCCCCCGCTTCTATGGCGGCCTCGGCTACGCCATTCCGGCGGTGATCGGCGCCTACTTCGCAGCGCCCCATCTGAAGCCCGTCGGCCTGTTCGGCGACGGCTCGCTCGGCATGTCGGCCGGCGAGTTGGAGACGCTCGCGCGCCTGCAAATTCCGGCTGTATTGATCCATTTCAACAATGCCTGCTTTGGCTGGATCAAGGCCCTGCAGCGGGTCGTCGATCGGGATCGCGCCCGCAAGGCGTCCGCGCCGGGCGCGGCCGTGCCGGCCAACGACCCGACATTCAGCGTCGACTTCGGCAAATACGACATGAGCCGGCTCGCGTCCGTCTACGGCATTCGCGGCTTCCGGGTCGAAACGCCGGTGCAACTGGAGGCGGCGCTGCGCGAGGCGTTCCAGCTGAACGAGCCGGTCTTCATCGACGTTGCGGTGGAATCCATCGCCGATCGCCTGCCGCCGGTATTCTCATGGCTGAAGAAGGTCGGGGCCGATCCGGCGGCCGTCGGCGTCCAGGCTGCTCTCTAGGAAGGGGTTCGATATGGCTCAATCATCGCGAAACATCGCCGTTCTCGGCGCCGGGCAGATTGGTACCGTGATCGCCGGCATGCTGGCGGAGCAGGGGCACAAGGTGACCCTGGCGGACGCATCGGACGCGCAGCTCGGCTTGAGTGCCGGACGCATCTTCGCTACCACAGTTGTGGATGCCGGAGACGTTGCTGCCCTCCGCGCCTTTCTGAAGGACCAGGAGATCGTCGTCAGCGCATGTCCGTATTTTCTCAACCGTGGCATTGCGCAGACCGCCGCGGAGACCGGCACCCATTATTTCGACCTCACCGAGGACGTCGCCACGACCGCCTATATCAAGGACATCGCAGCGGGCGCGGACGTGATGTTTGCGCCGCAATGCGGCCTGGCGCCGGGCTTCATCTGCGTGCTCGGGGCGGAGATGGCATCGCGGTTCGATAGCGTGAAAACCATCAAGATGCGCGTCGGTGCGCTGCCGCTCTATCCGACCAATGCCTTGCGGTACAACGTGACCTGGTCCGTCGATGGGTTGATCAACGAATACTGCAACCCCTGCGAGATCGTGTTTGACGGCAAGCCGACGGCGGTGCCGGCGCTGGAGGGGGTCGAGGGCGTGATGATCGATGGCGTCGCCTATGAGGCTTTCAACACCTCAGGCGGGCTTGGCACTTTGACCGAGACCTTGGCGGGCAAGGTTCGCGACATGAGCTACAAGACCTTGCGCTACCCCGGACATGCCGAGATCATGAAGTTGCTGTTGCAGGGACTCGGGCTTGCGGACGACCGGGAGACCATGCGCCGCATCCTCAATCGCGCAGCTCCATTTACGCGCAAAGACGTCGTTGTGATCTTCGTCACCGGCATCGGTGAGCGCGACGGCCGCATGGAGGAGGACAGCATCGTCCTGCGCTACGATGGCCGACCCGAGCTCGGGGCGATCCAGCTGACGACGGCCGCGGGCTGTGTCGCGATGGTCGAGCTGTTTCTCGCGGGCAAGCTGCCGGCAAAGGGCTTTGTGCGCCAGGAAGATGCAAGCCTGTCCGACTTCCTGTCGACCCGTGAAGGTAGCCGGCTGGCCAGGGAGGCCCGTAGCACCGAAACGAGTGACTTTGTCGCACGGTTTGCTAGCAAAAGGGCGGCATGAGTGTGTCCGACCTCGCGGCATCGCAGTCCGGGGTCAAAAAATCAACTTTAAGAGGGGGAGTTTGAATGGTCAATCGTCGTGAAATCGGATCGCTTGTGGGACTTGGCGCGGCGGCCGCTGCGATCGCAGCGAGCTCGGCGGTGTCGCCGGCCCTTGCGCAGTCGCAACCGGAGAGCACGTTCGCGCAAATTCGCAGGACCAAGAAGCTCCGTATCGCTGGTATCGTCGGCACCGAGCCCTATTACCACAAGGACATCGCGACCGGACAATGGTCGGGCTTCTGCGTCAGCATGGCGACCGAGCTGGCCAAGGCGATGGAAGCCGAGATCGAGATCATCGAGTCGACCTGGGGCAACTCGGTGTTGGATCTCCAGGCCAACAAGATCGACATCATGTTCGGACTGAGCCCGACGCCGTCGCGGGCTCTGATCGTTGAATTTACCCGCCCGATCATGAACAACACGTTCACCATCATCGCGAAGCCCGGCTTCGAGCCGAAATCATGGGACGACCTCAACAAGCCGGAGGTGAAGGTGGCCGTGGATATCGGATCCACGCACGATCTCTATGCGCGGCGGACGCTGCCGAAGGCGACGCTGGTTGCGCTGAAGTCCCCGGATGAGGCCGTGCTGGCGGTGCAGTCGGGCCGGGCGGACTGCCTGATCCAGGTGGCGATGCTGTCGCTGGTGACCGTCAAGAAGAACGCGAAGGTCGGCAAGGTCATCATCCCGACGCCGGTTGCCGCGCAGCCGACCTGCTGCGGCGTGCGTGTCGATTCCGATACCCGCTTCCGCACCTATGTCGACAACTGGCTGGAATATAGCCGTGCCCTCGGCGCGCTGCGCGAATGGATCCTGGGGAGCCTTTCGCTCGTGAACATCCAGGAGCAGGACATTCCTCCGGGCCTCCAGTTCTGATGCTGTCGATCGATCTGCCCGCGTCCACGCATGACGCGGGCAGTTTTGCATCAGGGCTCTCCTGATTGCATCGCATCGTTGAAGGAATCGATGTTTGAAGGGATACGGCTTGACGCAGAATGATCGACACCCTCCGCTCGGCATCATTATGCTCGATGCAGCGATCCACCGTCCGCCAGGGGACGTCGGCAATTCCGCAAGCTGGCCGTTCGATGTGATCTTCAAGATCGTTCCAGGAGCATCCGCGCGTAAGATCGTCGGTGGCGATGACGCCGACCTCATGGATGCGTTCGTTAAAGCCGGTGACGAGCTGCATGCGGAGGGGGCCATCGGACTCACGACGTCGTGCGGCTTTCTGGCCGCACGACAGTGCGAGCTTTCCGCGAGGATGAAGCTGCCGCTCGCAACCTCGAGCCTTTTGCAATTACCCATCGTCGAGCGCTGCCTGTCGGCGGGCCGCCGAGCGGGCGTCGTCACCTACGATGCGAAGGCTTTGACCGAGAGGCATTTCGTTGCCGTCGGCGCCGACCCGGGCACGCCGCGAGTCGGGCTTCCTGCTGATGGCGCGTTGCGCGCGCATATCGAAGGCGATCGCCCCTATGATCGCGAATGGCTGCGGCGGGACGTTTTCGCAGCCGTCCAAACGCTTCTCTCCGGCGATCCGAGCATCGGTGCCATCGTGTTCGAATGCACCAACCTGCCACCGTTTTCCGACGAGGTGTCGCGCGCCTTCGGATTGCCGGTCTATGACGTCATCACACTCGGGCGCTGGTTCTATTCGGGGCTGACCCAGACCGCCTATTCGCAATCGTTTGGTATGGGGTAGGCGAGATGCATTACGAGTGGAGCTTCGGCTTCCTTCTGCAATACAGCAAGCTGATCGGCGTCGGTACGGCCTATACGATCGGCTTCACCATTCTCACCGCGATCGCCGGCTTCGTCGTCGGCTGCATCGTGGCGATCGCAAGCCTGTCCAACATACGGCTGATCTCGTCACCGCTGGTGATGCTCGTCGAGATCTTCCGCTGTACGCCGGTGCTGGTTCAGCTGGTGTGGATCTACTACGCGCTCCCGGTCCTGATCGGCGTTGAGCTGTCGCCTGCGGTGGCGGCCTTCATCTCCCTGAGCCTCTATGGCGGCGCGTTCTATTCGGAGATCATTCGCGGCGGCATCGTGTCGATCGATCCCGGCCAGTGGGATGCCGGGCGCGCCCTCGGCATGCGCCGCTTCGACCTGATGCGGCGCATCGTGATGCCGCAGGCGTTGAAGCGGATGATTCCGCCGCTGGTCAATCAGGCCGTGCTGCAGCTGAAGAACACCTCGCTTCTCTCCGTACTGGCGGTGCCGGACCTGCTGTATCAGGGGCAGTTGATCACGTCGGCGACCTACCGACCGCTCGAGACCTACACGATGATCGCTGTGATCTACTTCATCATCCTGTTCCCGATGACCCGTGTCGCGCGCGTGCTGGAAGCGCGCCTCGCGCATTGAGGTGGGCCGATGTCAACGAGCGAGGCGAATGCTCCCATGTCCGATGCCGCGATGATCGAGCTCATTCACGTGAAGAAATCCTTCGGGGCCGTGAGCGTGCTCAAGGACATATCTCTGCGCGTTCCGCGCGGGGGCGTCGTCGCGCTGATCGGGCCCAGCGGTTCGGGCAAGTCCACGCTGCTCAGGTGCCTCAATCTGCTGACCCTCCCGGAAAGCGGAGTCATCCGCGTCGGTCGGAGCACCATGGACTTCACGAATGGACATCAATTGCCTCGCGACAAGGATCTCGCAGCGTTTCGCGCGCGGACCGGCATGGTGTTCCAGAACTTCAACCTGTTTCCGCACATGTCGGTCATCCGAAACGTGATGGAGGGGCCCGTCACCGTCCTGAAGGTTCGGCCGGACGAGGCACGCCAGACGGCGCTGGCGCTGTTGGACAAGGTCGGATTGAGGGACAAGGCCGACGTCGCCCCGGACAAGCTGTCCGGAGGGCAGAAGCAGCGCGTGGCGATTGCCCGTGCACTCGCGATGAAGCCGGAGGTGATGTTGTTCGACGAAGCGACCTCGGCGCTCGATCCCGAGCTCGTCGGCGAAGTGCTGGCGGTCGTCCGCCAGCTCGCGGCCGAAGGAATGACGATGGTGCTCGTGACGCACGAAATGGCATTTGCGCGCGAAGTCGCCGACACCGTGGTGTTCATGCGCGATGGTGTCGTGGTCGAGGACGGACCGGCGCGACAGGTGATCGACACACCGCAGCAGTCGGCGACACGCGCCTTCCTCAGTCATTTCCATGGCGGCCGCTTGCCGGCCGCTGCGGCCACCGCGTGAAGACGCAAGGACGCAGCTCCTCATGGAACAGAGTCAGACGCCGCTGCGCATCGCAGTGATCGGCGCCGGCATCGTCGGCGCCGCCACGGCCTGGGAGCTGATCAAGGACGGACATGCCGTCACGCTGATCGAGCCGGATGAGCCCGGCGGACCCCAGGCGGCGAGCTTCGGCAACGGCGCCTGGATCAGCCCCGCGTCGATCATCCCGATGTCGATGCCCGGTCTCTGGCGCAAGGTGCCGGGCTATCTGCTCGATCCGAGCGGACCGCTGGTGCTGCGCTGGGCGGCCCTGCCTTCGCTGGCACCGTGGCTGTGGCGCTTCCTCGCAGCCGGTTGGACCGTGCAGAAGGTCGAGCATACGGCGCGCGTGCTCGCATTGATCCTGCGCGATGGTCCGCAGCGCCATGCCCTGTTGGCGGAGGAGATCGGACGGCCCGATCTGATCCGTCGCACCGGCCTGCTCTATGCCTATCGGGACCGCAAGGCGTTCGAAGAAGAGGCGCTCGCCTGGCGGCTTCGGAGCCAGAACGGGCTGCGTTGGGTCGAGCTCGACGCCGACGAGTTGCGTCGGCGTGAGCCGGACTTGAGCCCCGGCTACCGGTTCGCGGCCTTTGTCGAGGAAGGCGCGCATTGCGCCGATCCAGGCGCCTATGTGTCGGCAATCGTGGCGGCCGCGCTTGCGCGCAGCGCTGATCTTCGTCGCGCGCGAGCGACGGGGTTTATCATGGCCAATGGCCGCCTTGAGGCCGTGGCGACCGACCAGGGGCGGGTCGACTGCGATCGCGCCGTGATCTGCGCCGGCATCTACTCCAAGGCGCTCGCTCGGGCCGCTGGCGATCGCGTCTCGCTTGCTAGCGAGCGGGGCTACCACGGCGTGATCACATCCCCTCGCGCCGGCCCGCGGCTTCCTATCATGCCGAGCGATGGAAGAATGGCCAACACGCCCACGGCTGCCGGCCTCCGGCTCTCGGGACAGGTCGAGCTTGCGCATGTTGACGCCAAGCCGGATTGGGCCCGCGTCGAGATTCTTGTTCAGCATGCACTGAAAACCTATCCGGGCCTCGGGTCGCGTGGACGTCTGGCGATAGAACGCTGGATGGGGCACCGGCCATCGACGCCGGACGGTCGTCCAGTCATCGGTCCGTCCCCGGCGTCACCGGATATCTTCCACGCGTTTGGACACGGACATATCGGTCTGGCTTCGGGCCCGCTCACCGGACGGATCATCGCCGACCTCGTCTCGGGCAAGGACGCACCGATCGACATTCGGCCGTTCGCCATATCGCGATTCGGCCGGTCTAGGTAACGGATGACGTCGGGAGCGACATGAAGCTGCGATGGGCGCGCAACCGGGCTTTCGATTCCGGGGCACGGCGAGCGCAGTCAAACGCCGTCAAATTGCCACCGCCAGCGGATGTCGTTATCGGTGGTGCCTCCCCGAAACCACCGATGAGAAAGTCCTGTGTGACACCGGCTTGATCGCTCGCGGTGCGGGCGCGGCTGGTCGCGCGTGCCCAGGATTGGACTTGGTCGAGCACGCGTGCGCATCTGCGCGGCAGGGACGACGGCGTGACCGCACGCGAGTCGGTGCGAGAGATTTTTCCTGATGTTGCCGGGCTGCTGACGAACTCACCGGACGATGAGGATGATCTGTTCTCGAAACTGCGCGCCGCCGAGAGCATCGGCCGGCCGCTTGGAAGCGACCGCTTCCTGGCCCGGATCGAGAAGCTGACGGGACGGGTGCTCAAGCCGGCCAAGCGCGGGCCGAAGCCGGCGGAATGGGAGGAGGGAAGAGGGCGGCGATGCCCGGCGCAGTGCCGTCGTAATTAAGTGCACTGTCACCGAAATCCGGGGCACAATTTTGCGTTGCAGCACAATTTTCGGAGAGGATGGGGGCGCTGTTACGGCTGTAACGAAAAAGCGATCACCGGAAATCGTTCTTGAACGATGTGAGCGCGAGGGCTGAGCGGTGCGTGTTGGAACCCATCTTGCCCGCAGAAAACTGAGGTTCCGCTTATAGGTCGCCGGTTTGGCGAACCCCAAAGGGAGCTAAGCCGAGAGGTACTGACCGGAACGCCTGTCAGCAGGAGATGTCGAAAGTCCATTGTGGAGAACGGCTCGTTGGCTCGCGTGCGACAACTGGACGGCTATGATGCAGCCCTTGGTTGACCTCTGGAAAGGAGAAATCAATGGCAAAAATGGCGAAGAAGTCAGGCGGCGGGAAGCGCTATGAAAACCCACCGCCCAAAACGTCGCGTCCGGTCAAACATCTCGCGGGTGAAAAACTCGAAGGCGGCACGAAACCTGAGAGGACGCTTGCCGCATCCGTCGAACGACACATTGAGCCAAGAAGGTCTCCCCGCAAAAAACATTAGCTACCCATGCAGCGCTTCATGGACGCGACCGAGGTCGTCATGCGCCACGTACGGGCTCATGGCGGTTTCGTGGTTCGCCAGCTTCTTTGAGATGCCGTTGATGAGCCGGGTAAATCGCCGCTCGCTCATGCCTATGCCGAAATCTTGGTGCTCGCCATAGGTGGTCGAGACGTCGCCCGGTCATTCGCTTTCGACCTCTCGGCTTACCGATACTACCTCAGCACGGCCATAGGGCGGACTACCGTTAGCGTATCCGCCATTTTCATAGCGACGACGGGGGGACGGCCGCCACTCGAGTTTAGTTTGGCAAAATTGAAGTGGCGCATCACGCGTCGTCGATCCGCTCTACGCGCTATGTTCAGTAGGCTTTTGTCCGCATGTGAAAAGGTGGAATACGGCAACCTCCGAGCGATTGACGGGAGGAGCGCGTGTTAAAATTGGCGTTGGCTGATTCGCTGAGGAGCGCCTATCTATGCCCGTCCAGTTGCCGTACTTGAGCAGCTACAAGAACGTCAGTACCCTTTTCGAGAAAATCAATAGCGCGAAGATCCCAGAGACCTTCAATCATCAGTTCATGCAGGACACGATAGGCTTGAAGTCAACGGGCGACCGTCCTCTTATTCCATTTTTGCGTAACCTCGGTTTCATCGATACGGCGAATAAGCCAACGCCCAAATATAGCTTGCTGAAAGGGTCGGAGGACCAACGCAGGACCGCAATAGCGGAGGGCCTGCGCAAGGCTTATGGACCGCTGTTCGACTCTGACGAGAGGGCTTGGGAGTACACGGGCGAGAAGTTGCGGAGTCTGGTCTCACAAGTTGCAGGTACCGATGAGGACATGACGGCCCGTATTGCGAATACTTTTGCGGCGGTCGCGAGGCTCGGCGATTTTAAGTCGGCCTCAAAAGAGGAGCCCAAAAAGGAAAAGGAGAATAGCCCGGAGGTGGAAGTCGAGGACCACGGGGCCGGCCGGAAAGTAAAGGGCTTGAGAACGGAGTTCCATTACAACATTCAAGTTGTCCTGCCATCGAACGGCTCGGAGGAGGTGTATCTCAACATCTTCAACGCCATCCGCAAGACGTTCCAATGACGATAGATTCTACCGCGTCGCTCTTTGTGATGCTCGGTCAGACGGCTGAGAAGACGGTCGCCAAAATCGACAACGTCGTGCCCAAGGAGACGCTTCTGATTTCCAAGGAGCAGGACCTAGCCGCGGTTGTTCCGGACATTGTTCGCAAGGCGGTCGAGGCATCTGAGCCGTACAAGCTCTTCTTTTTCTTTGAGAGTTATCTGCGTGACCTACTGGTCGAGGTGCTGTCGAAGGAAGGGACGGTTCCCAATTGGTACGAGAAAGTACCAAAGGACGTGCAAGATGAAGTCGAAAAGCTAGAAGCGACCGAGGAAATGAAGAGTTGGATGTCCTTAGGTTCGCGCGACAAATCGGCACTCCTGACGCTGCCTCAACTCTTGAAAGTGATCGAGCAGAACTGGAAAGAGGGCTTCGATGATCTGATCAGGGATAAAGGACTAATTCAGGAAGCTCGGCTGCTCGTGCACCTGCGCAACACGATCTGCCACATGAGCATCATTCCTGCTGAGGAGGTCGAGCGCATCAAGCAGACAATGCGGGACTGGTTTAGAGTCGTTGCCCCATAGTGCTGCAGGTAGAGTGCTTAGGCAAATTGCGCGGCACAGTTGGCTGAAATTTCGGTGACAGATTTCGGTGACAGTGCACTTAATTGACACCTGCGAACGGCACATGGCAGGATGAGCCATGGCCCGTCTTGCCCGCGTCGTCATTCCCGGTCTGCCCCACCATGTGACCCAGCGTGGCAACGGGAGGGCGCGTACGTTCTTCGGCGACGACGATTACATGCTCTATCGCGATCTGCTCGCCACACATTGTCTCGCCGCGAAGGTTGAGGTGTGGGCATGGTGCCTGATGCCCAACCATGTGCACCTGATCCTGGTGCCGTCGGATGCTGACGGCCTGCGGCGGGCGCTATCGCGCGTGCATCGCATCTATGCGGGGATCGTCCAGGCGCGCCGCAAGCGCAGCGGGCATTTTTGGCAGGGACGGTTCGGCGCGGTGGCGATGGACGAGGCGCATCTCGCCGCAGCGTTGCGTTATGTCAGCCTCAACCCGGTGCGGGCGCGGCTGGTCGCGCGCGCCCAGGATTGGGCTTGGTCGAGCACGCGTGCGCATCTGCGCGGCAGGGACGACGGCGTGACCGCACGCGAGTCGGTGCGAGAGATTTTTCCTGATGTTGCCGGGCTGCTGACGAACTCACCGGACGATGAGGATGATCTGTTCTCGAAACTGCGCGCCGCCGAGAGCATCGGCCGGCCGCTTGGAAGCGACCGCTTCCTGGCCCGGATCGAGAAGCTGACGGGACGGGTGCTCAAGCCGGCCAAGCGCGGGCCGAAGCCGGCGGAACGGGAGGAGCGATGAGAGCGGCGGCGCCCGGCGCAATGGCGTCGTAATTAAATGCACTGTCATCGAAATTCGGTGATCGACCGTCAGCTCAACCGCGAGGTGTGGGGCATCGTGCAGGGCGGATCGGTGTCTTGGCAGATGGGGCGACAGCGGGGGCTACAAGTTTAGGCTATGATGGAAGCCTAGCGTCGGAAGTAGCCAGGATGAACTGGCGCGCGAGCGATTGGCAATGCAACACTGACGGCGCCCCAGCGGAACCGGCGGGCGGTTCATTCAGAGCTTTCCGATGCGGCGGTCTGAGCGGCCTGAGTAAGCCGAGACATGATGTTACGCGCAACGTGTGACGCTTCCTCACCGAGAATGTCTGTCAATCTAGCTCTAGCTCGCTCCCAAACGACGATGGCTGCCTCCATCAACCTGCGACCTTCGTCGGTAAGCACCAAGCGCTTCCCGGCGCGACCGAGACCTCCTTGGCTGTATACGAGACCCCTTTGCTCAAGACTCTTGACGTTGCGGCTGAGAGTGGTGGCGTCCACTCCCGCTCGCGCGGCCAGTTCCGCGAGCGTCGGCTCGTGGCTGCCACCAATTCCTACCAGAAGGCTGAACTGCTCAGCGGTGATCCCCAGCGAGCGGAAGCAAGCATTGTAAAAGCGCGTGACCGCTCGTGCGGTCGCTCGCGCCTGGAATGCCGGGCATTCGGTTTCGATGAGGCGATAGAGATCTGAATCGTCCGTCATATGTCGGCCTCGACAGGCTTCGAGAAAGAGAATAATGTATATGCATTATTTCTAGGAGAAGCGCGATGCCAGCCTATGTCCACGTCAACCTCCGGGTTAAGGATGCAGCTAAGCAAGCGGATTTGGCCCCGCACTTTCAGGCAGCCCTCACAGCCGCCGGGGGGCGCATCCTCCATTTCGGACCTGTCGCTCGGGTGTTGGAAGGAAACGTGGAGCCGCTGCCTCTAGCCGGCATTTTTGAGTTTGCGACGTTGTCCGACGCTCTTGCATTTTACAACTCGTCAGAATACGCGCCGATCAAAGTCGAGCGCGATGCGGCTCAAGAGGCGCGCATGTTTGTCGTCGATGCAGGCTGACGGGCGTCAAGGTCATGAGCCGAGCGCAAAAATCGCGGTAAAGCGATGCCCGGCATCCTGGACACGACGCCATCCATGATCCAACTCACGTTGAGCCTCTACATGGTGATGCTCGGCGAGTGGCAGGGCGCGCGCCTCGTCGATTCGGTCTGGATCCGCTTCATGGCGACGCCCCAGACGTATTGCGGTGACAGTGCATTTATCTTTGGGCTGTGAGATGTGCGGTGGCCTGCAGGTCCATCGCTCATAGTTCGATTACGCCGTCGCGCCGGTCTATGACGCTTATTCCGATTTTCAGAAATCACCTTGACTCCACCCCCAAATCAGTGGTTTCATCCGCGACATCCCGCCTCGATGCTGAGGGGCGTACGCGCGATCGTCACGATACGTGAGGCGGGGATGCGGTGGCCGCGGCACATCAGGCGCTATTGCGCGACGACTGATGGCGCTTGCGGGCGGTGAAGTCGTGTGGTCCTGGCGCCCCGGTGCTGGCGTTACGTTGGCGACGATGCTTGGCATCGCGCCGACAACGGGGACAAAAGAGCCGGTCCCCGGGGAGAGCACGTATAAGCCGTAAGCCCATCGCGCAGGGAATGCCGGTTGATCGGCTTGACCTGTGGTGACTGCCGCCTGCTTTTTTTCTGCAGGCGGGCCATGGGTGAGGCCTTCACCCGGCATTCCCTGCGCCCTCGCGCTTTTGGAGAGAGGGCCTGTTGCAGCCAAACTCGGGCATCTGGTGCCGCGAGACCGTGAGCGTGCGCCCGCATGGCATCTGGGCAGAGTTGCGATGAAGAATTCATGTCAGGCGGTGCAATTTCGGACATTGCGAGATGCAGGGCGGCGGGCCGGCAGCGTCCGGGAGTCCGTCGACCTCCGTCCTTGAGGCCCCGCATGAACGATGAGGCGGTCAGTCCTCTCTATCGCAGAGCTTGCGAATCTTTCATATTTCAATCAGAGTTTGCAATCACGAGGGGAGGGGCGCATGACCGTGAACGGGTGGGGAGGCATCGGCGCCGTATTGCTCCTGTCGGCGGTGGCGACGGCGCATCCGGCGACCAGCTATGCCTACACGCCCGAGCAGCAGCAGGCCTGCACCGACGACGCACTCCGGCTGTGCAGCTCGGAGGTCCCCGATGTCGACCGCATCACCGCCTGCATGGTCCGGCACAAAGCGGAGCTGTCGCCGTCATGCCGCGCTCAGTTCGGGCCGGAGCCGGGCGAGACTGCGACCTCCGCGACCGGTAAGCCGATGAGCATCCGGCCTGTGGCGAAGAAGCCGGCCGGCAAGAGAACGCAAGGGAAGAGATCCGCAAAGTCCGAGGCGAGTTGAGCGGAGGTTCGGCAGGACGGATGCAAATCCGAGCAGTTCGACGTGAGCAGTCCGACGCTTTGCGTTCGGACACGTGGATTGCTGTTGAGCGAGTTATCATCGGGGAAGGCGTTTGCAGCCCGATGTTCAACGTTGGATAGGTGATCGGCGTTGCTCGATCGTGCGCTGGCCGCGGGGTGTGACTCAAAACCAACGCGAATCAGCAATCAGGAGTTACGCCATAACAAACACTAAATTTTTCTTCCGCGAATCAGCCCGCTGATTCATTTTTGTTTCCGGGGTCAATCTGGAGGCCGAAGTATGAACGTTATTGTTTTCGCATCGCGTAAGGGGGGCTCGGGCAAGAGCACGCTCGCTGCCCATCTCGCTGCGCAGATCAAGTCGAGCAAGTCTTGTCTGCTCATCGATGCCGACCCGCAGGGGTCGCTGACGCTCTGGCACAAGCTGCGCGGCACCAACGAGCCGCCGATCAAGACCGCGGTGAATTCGGTGAGCGGGATCGTCGCCGCCGCCCGCCGCGAGGGCGTCGAATGGGTGTTGATCGATACGCCGCCGACCGTTTCGGCCGTCGTCGAAGACGCCATCAAGAACGCCACCATGGTCATCATCCCGGCGCGTCCGGGCGTGTTCGACGTCAACGCGGTGCAGGAGACGATCCAGACCTGCCGGGCGGCGCGCAAGCCCTATGCCGTCGTGCTGAACGGTGCGCCGGCGCGCCGCGACGAGTCCGAAAGCCCGATCGTCACCATCGCCCGCGAGGCGCTTGCCAAGTTCAGGGCGCCGGTCTGGGGCGGTCAGATCACCAACCGCGCCGACCTGCTGATGGCGCTCGGCCAGGGCGAGGGCGTGCGCGAATATTATGCCGAGGGTCGTGCTGCGGCCGAGATCGCAAGGCTGTGGGCTGCGATCGAGCGTTCGGTGCGGGCGATCCGGGGCACCGTGTCGGCGAACGGCGCGATGCACAAGCAGGCGGCTTGATCGCGTCCCGAAGTCAGGAGCGTACAACGCACGGCTCCCGCGCGTTGGTTTAAGTGGTCAAAGATCTCAGAGCCGTGCGGCGGCGCGGCTTGATCTTCCCGACCTCCAGCCGGCAACCAGGCTAGACGACCATCAGGAAATAGACCGCGATCGCGGGCGTCAGGGTCAGGATGACGGACCAGATGCCGATCGCCCAGAGAATGTCTTCTCGAGTGAAGCTCTGCTGCGCAGAGTAGGGATGATGCTGTAAAGCCACGACGCCCCCGCGTTCTTGCTCTTCGCGAGTTTGATATTGGAATAGTTTTAAAAGCCGGTTGCGATTTCGCTTCCATTTGTTCGCTTCGATTTGCTCGCGGGGATTAGTTTGCATTTAACTCGATGGCAGCCGATCGGCATCGGTTCGCGGCATGCCGCGCCGGGTCAGCGGCGCGGCCATACAGGTCCCTCATGCAGGTAACAGGACGCCGTGCCGGTGCGCGATCAGCTGGTCGAGACGGGCGGCGAGCTCGACGCTCACCTCCACCATCGGCAAACGCAGCTCGGGGCTGGCAATGACGCCGGTGCGGGCGAGCCAGTACTTCGCCGGGGCCGGGCTCGGCTCGGCGAACAGCAGCCGCGTCAAGCTCTCGACGGCATCCCAGCAGGCGGCTGCGCTGTCATGACGGCCGGCCGCGATGTGAAGCTGGATGTCGGCGAAGGTCTCGGTCTCGATATGCGCCGAGAGCAGGATCGCGCCATCCGCCCCGGCCTGAAGCGCGTCGAAGCTCTGCGCGTCTTCTCCCGTCATCACGCGGAAGCCGTGCGGCCGCTTTTGCAGGAGTTCGCGGGTCTGCGCGCGGTTGGCGCAACAATCCTTCAGGCCCACGATCTTGGGGTGCTCGGCGAGCCGCAGCAGCGTTTCGTTGTCGAGGCCGACCGCGGACCGGTAGGGGATGTTGTACAGGATGATCGGATGCGCGGTGCGTTCGGCCAGCGCCAAGAAGTGCTGCAGGAGCCCGCGTTGCGAGGGCCGCACGTAGAACGGGCTCGAGATCAGATAGCCGTCGATCGGCCAGGTCGCGGTCCGATCAAGCGCCTCCGCCAGCTCCGCCGTGGCCGCGGCGCAGAGGCCGAAGCAGATCGGCAGGGTTCGGCCGGTCGCCGCCAGTTCGGCGCGCACGATCCTGACCAGGCGCTCACGCTCGGCCCACGACAGCGCCAGGCCTTCGCCGGAGGTCGCAGCCAGGATGAGGCCATCGATCGGCTTGGCCGCATAATGCCTGACAAGGCTGCGCAACGACGGCTCATCCAGCTCGCCGTCACGGAACGGGGTGATCAACGGCAGCCAGAGGCCGTGCAGTTGGGTGCGCAGGTCGGTCATGGTCCATCTCCTTGTTTCGAGCCGGGAGACGGAGCCAACAAAAAACCCCGTCCTAGCGGCGGGGTTTTGCGAAGCGGCGGATCAGAAATTCAGCGCGCGCGTCCACACCTCCCCCAAGGGGGAGCTTTTTTCGACGACAGCTTGGCGTGCGACGACGTGGACATGGCTCCTACATGCGTGGAAGCGGCCGTACTGTCAACGACAGGTTGCCTTAAGCGCAAAAAAATAGCCGGGCCCAATGAGCCCGGCTGGAGGTTTGGCCATGTGAGGCCGACACAATCACCTTCCAAGAGGGATTCCTGAACGCCCGCGCCACTGGAGGAGGGGGACAAATGCGCAACGCGAGCACTCAGTACGGAGTTATTATGGTACCCGCCACCGCTACCCAGCAACCATGCGAGCCGCATGTCAGACATGCACAAATCAGGACGGCCAGCGCTGCGCTTTGCTCACGACAAAGTCACGGAACACCTGCACGCGCGCCACCGTCTTCAACTCTTCGGGATAGACAAAGTAGGTGTCGAGCTGGATCGAATCCGACTCGCCGAAAAGTTGCACCAGGCGGCTGTTTTCTTCGACCAGATAATCCGGCAGCGCGGCGATGCCGAGCCCCTGCTGACAGGCGCGCACCAGCCCCAGGATGTTGTTGACCTTGAAGTAGGCCTCGCGCGGTCCGGAGCCGTTGCGGCCGGCCTCGACCAGCCAGTTGCGGTTCTGCAGATGCGGAGCGACCTGGCCGTCGGCCAAGGTGATGATGCGATGGCTGTCGAGTTCGTCGAGGGTGCGCGGCGTGCCGAACCGCTTCACATATTCCGGCGAGCAATAAGCATGGAAACCCATCGCGAACAGCTTGCGTTGGATCAGGTCGGGCTGGGTCGGCTTGCGGGTGCGGATCGCCACGTCGGCCTCGCGCATCGAGAGGTCGAGCTCCTCGTCGGTCACGATCAGCGAGATCCGGATCTCTGGATAGAGCGCTGTGAACTCGCCGAGCCGCGGGATCAGCCAATTGATGCCGACCCCCGGCGTGGTCGTGACCTTGAGGTCGCCGCTCGGCCGCTCCCGGCTGTCTGTCAGCTTGGCGCGCGCCGCCTGGAGCTGCATGAAGACGTCATGCGCGGTGCGGAACAGGAGATCGCCTTGTTCGGTGAGGATGAGGCCACGTGCATGGCGGTGGAACAGCGAAACCGACAGCTCCTGTTCGAGCGCGCTGACCTGGCGGGACACCGCCGATTGCGACAGCCCGAGCTGCTCCCCGGCATGCGTGAAGCTCCCTGCTTCCGCCGCTGCGTGAAACACCTTCAGCTTGTCCCAATCCATATCCGTAAATCCGTCGCGAGTTCGTGCCATCGTTGAGTTCATTCCGCAGCCGCGCGTTCGCTCGCGGCATGCGCAAGGAAGCGTTCGGCCTCGAGCGCAGCCATGCAACCCATGCCGGCTGCGGTGATCGCTTGGCGGTAGGTTTCGTCGGCCACGTCGCCGGCCGCGAACAGGCCGGGGACGGACGTCGCCGTCGAATTCGCCGCGACCTCGACATAGCCGGAGGGTTTCAATTTCACTTGGCCGGCGACGAGGTCGGTCGCGGGCGCGTGTCCGATTGCGATGAAGACGCCGTCGGCCCGGAGCTCGGTCAGCGCGCCGGTCTTGATGTTCTTGAGCCGGACATGGGTGACCTTGGCGGGCGAGCTATCGCCGCAGACCTCGTCGAGTGCACTGTCCCACACCACCTTGATCTTGGGGTGGTTGAACAAGCGGTCCTGCAGGATGCGCTCGGCGCGGAAATGATCGCGCCGATGCACGACCGTGACCGATGCCGCAAAATTGGTCAGGAACAACGCCTCCTCGACCGCTGTGTTGCCGCCGCCGACCACGACGACGTCCTTGCCTCGGTAGAAGAAGCCGTCGCAGGTCGCACAGGCGGAGACGCCGAATCCCTTGAACTTCTCCTCGGAGGGGATGTCGAGCCAGCGCGCCTGGGCGCCGGTTGCTAGGATCACGGTATCCGCGAGGTAGGTGTCGCCGGAATCGCAGGTCAGCTTGAACGGCCGCCGCGACAGGTCGAGCTTGGCGACATAGTCCGTCTTGATCTGGGCGCCGACATGCGCCGCCTGCTTCTCCATCTGTTCCATCAGCCAGGGCCCCTGGATCACGTCTGCGAAGCCCGGATAGTTCTCGACGTCTGTGGTGATCGTGAGCTGACCGCCCGGCTGGATGCCCTGGATCAAGATCGGCTCCAGCATTGCCCGCGCTGCGTAGATGGCTGCCGTATAGCCGGCTGGGCCGGAACCAATGATGACGACCTTGGCGTGGAGCGGAGCTTGCATGGGGCGGATTTCTCGTCGGGCGGGGGATTTTCGCGATGTGGCAAGCGGAATGTGCCGGCACACGCCCCGGCCGCCCATCGAAAGTGTCAAATCCAAGTCTAAGGCATCTGGCTAGCCATGCAAGAATTGCAACGCATCTCAGCGAATTTTCCCTTCACGAGCCGGTCATTGGCTGGAAAAGGCGTAATAAAATTGCGCAAATGAGCCGGCCTGCGCTAAGACAGTTCCGTCCCCTCGGGGTGACCGACCGGTCATCCGCCGCAGCTTCCGCCAGGACCAATATCCCCGTGTCGAAAAATCTTGACGAGATAGACCTCAAAATCCTGAGCGAGATCCAGGCTGACGGCCGGATCACCAATGTCGAGCTGGCAAAGCGGGTCGGCATCTCTCCGCCGCCCTGCCTGCGGCGGGTACGGACCCTGGAGGAGGAAGGCTACATCACCGGATATCGGGGCCTGCTCGATCCACGCAAGCTCGGCTTCGATGTGACGGTGTTTGCTTCCGTCCATCTCTCCAGTCAGGCGGATGCGGACCTCAAAGCGTTCGAGGAGTTCGTGCGTGCCGAGCCGCTGGTACGGGAATGCTGGATGTTGTCGGGCGAGGTCGATTTCATCCTGAAATGTGTGGCGCCCGACATGGCGACCTTCCAGGAATTCGTGACGCACCTGACCGCGGCACCCCATGTGCGCAATGTCAGGACGTCGCTCGTGCTGCACAACTCGAAATACGAGGCGGCGGTGCCGCTCGACGTGAAGGGACGGGATTGATCGTCCCGTCATTCTGGGGCGATGCGACCATCAAAGCTCAAATGGGCAATTGCACATCTGGGAATCTCAAGCTTGCGATTCGTCCCTTCCGCGCAAAATGGCTTTGCCATTTTGTCGCGGAGGCATCCCACAATGACCACGAATTGATGTGATTACATCTTCTTCCGGATCACCGCGTCCAGGCTGATCGGGCCGCCGCCCGAGGTCATCAAATAAAGGCATGCGAAGCAGAGCGCGATCGCGAGCGAGCCGCCATTGACGACGGGAAAGAAGTTCTTCGGAAAATGGCCGATGAAATAGGCAAACGCCATTTCCCCCGAAAGAGTGAAGGCGACCGGCCGGGTGAAAAGGCCGAGCATCAGGAGAGCACCCAGGATCAGTTCGATCGAGCCTGCTGCTCCGTACAGGGACATGATCTGGACTTTGGCGAAAGGCGAGTCTGGCGGGAAGTGAAGGATCTTGGCCACGCCAAATTGAAACAAGAGCAGCCCGGCGATGAAGCGAAACAGGCTAAGCGCCGCCGGTTGCCAGGATGAGAGCATCTTCTCCATATCGATCTTCCCCAGTCAAAACGAGCAAAGCTCCAAACGGACAAAGCCGGCCGCGGCGAGCGGAGGCTGCCGCGATCGCATGCCTTCTCCCCGAGAAGGAGGGACGCCGCAGCCCGTGTTTGCCCCTATCGGATATGCTCTATCGCAACGGCCCGCGTCCGTCACTGGAATGTGTTCGCGTTGTCGATGAATTGACTTAGCTAGCTAACAGCTCGCCTGGTCGTGCTCGGGGTCTTACAATCAGTAATTGCAGCGCAACAAAAAAGCCGCGCAGCATGCGCAGCTTTTTGTAGGGCGGAAGTGGCAGCCGTGGGCTAGCGCCACTCCACCTTTGCAATTTCATAGGATTTGGCGCCGCCCGGCGCCATCACTTCGACGGAGGTGCCCTTCTTCTTGCCGATCAGGGCCCGCCCCAGCGGCGAGGTGATGGAGATCTTGCCTTTCTTGGCGTCGGCCTCGACCTCGCCGACGATCTGCCACACCGCCTTCTTCTCGGTGTCCTCATCGATCAGGGTCACGGTGGCGCCGAACTTGATGGTGTCGCCGGACAGCTTGGTGACGTCGATCACATCGGCGCGGGCCAGCTTGTCCTCGAGCTCGGCGATGCGCCCCTCGTTATGCGATTGCTCCTCTTTCGCAGCGTGATACTCGGCATTTTCCGAGAGGTCGCCATGCGAACGCGCTTCCGCAATGTGTTCGATGATGCGCGGACGGTCCACCGATTGACGCTGCTTCAGTTCGGTCTCCAGCGCGGCGTAGCCGACCGAGGTCATGGGAACCTTTTCCACCATCTCTTCTCGTCCTTCAGTCGTGCGCGCAGGGGCCCGCACGAGTCATACGTTCAGATTAAGCTTTTGCGGCTCAAAGCAAAGCCCGAAAGCCCGGCATGCTCGCCCCCTTTGAGGGCCGAGACAACAGTCAGACGAGGCGGCGGGTTCCTGCGGAGCGTATTATTGCCGAAAATTGCCAATCGCTTAGCGGGCGCTCTGGCGCCGGCAGCGATCAGTTTTCGGAAAAGTAGCTCTGCAGGGTGCGGACCTCAAGGTCCCCGCCAAGATAGGCGCGGATGCCCTGTGCTGCCGCCACGGCGCCGGAAAGAGTGGTGTAATATGGCACTTTATGCAAGAGGGCAGCGCGCCGCAGAGAACGGCTATCGGCCAGCGCCTGCGGGCCTTCGGTAGTGTTGAAGACGAGCTGGATGTCGCCGTTGGTGATGGCGTCGACGATGTGCGGCCGCCCCTCCAGCACCTTATTGATCTTCTCGGCCGGCACGCCGTGATCGACGAGGAAGCGCTGGGTGCCCGACGTCGCCAGTACCTTGAAGCCCAGTGAGTGCAACATCCTGACCACCTCGGTGATCCGATGCTTGTCACTCTCGCGTACCGAGACGAACACGGTGCCACGCCGCGGCACGCGGGTGCCGCCGCCTAATTGGCTCTTGGCGAAGGCGACCGCGAACGAACGATCGACGCCCATCACTTCGCCGGTAGAGCGCATTTCGGGACCCAGCACCGTATCGACACCGGGGAAGCGCGCGAACGGGAAGACGGATTCCTTGACGCCGACGTGCTTGAGCTCGCGCTTCTTCAAGTCGAAATCGGCGAGCTTCTCGCCGGCCATGATTCGCGCTGCGATCTTCGCCACGGGCGTGCCGACGACCTTGGCGACGAAGGGCACCGTGCGCGAGGCGCGCGGGTTGACCTCAAGCACATAGATATCGCCGTCCTTGATCGCATATTGCACGTTCATCAGCCCGACCACGTTGAGCCCGAGCGCGAGCTCACGAGTCTGCCGCTCCAGCTCAGCGATCATGGTCGCATCCAGTGAGTAGGGCGGCAGCGAGCAGGCGGAGTCGCCGGAGTGAATGCCGGCCTCTTCGATGTGCTCCATGATGCCCACGACGAAGGTATCCTTGCCGTCGGAGAGGCAGTCGACGTCGACCTCGGTCGCGTCGGACAGATAGCGGTCGAACAGCAGCGGGTTCTTGCCGAGTACCGTGTTGATCTGGCCGGTCTTGTCGTTCGGATAGCGGGCCTTGACGTCGCCGGGGACCAGTTCCGGCAGGGTGCCGAGCAGGTAATCGCCGAGCTGGTTGTCCTCACGGATGATCTGCATGGCGCGGCCGCCGAGCACGTAGGATGGGCGCACCACCAAGGGCAGACCAAGATCGGACGCGACCAGCCGCGCCTGCTCGACCGAATAGGCGATGCCGTTCTTCGGCTGCTTCAGGTGCAGCTTGTCGAGCACCCGCTTGAAGCGGTCGCGGTCTTCGGCGAGATCGATCGCCTCGGGCGAGGTGCCGAGGATCGGCACGTCGGCAGCTTCCAGCGCGTGTGCAAGCTTGAGCGGGGTCTGGCCGCCGAACTGCACGATCACGCCATGCAGCGTGCCGTTCGTGCGCTCGGTCGCGATGATCTCCAGCACATCCTCGGCGGTGAGCGGCTCGAAATAGAGCCGGTCGGCGGTGTCGTAGTCGGTCGACACCGTCTCCGGGTTGCAGTTGATCATGATGGTCTCGTAGCCGACGTCGGCAAGCGCAAAGCAGGCATGGCAGCAGCAATAGTCGAACTCGATGCCTTGGCCGATGCGGTTCGGTCCGCCGCCGAGAATGATCACCTTTTTCTTGTTGGATGGCGCGCTTTCGTCGGCGAGTTTGCCCGCAAACAGCGCTTCATAGGTCGAGTACATATAGGCCGTCGGCGAAGCGAACTCGGCCGCGCAGGTGTCGATCCGCTTATAGGCCGGGCGCACGCCGAGAGCGCGGCGCTTGGCGGCGACTTCGGCCTCGGTCGTATTGGCGAGTACCGCAAGACGGGCGTCGGAGAAGCCCATCGCCTTCAGGCCGCGCATGGCGGACGCATTCGGCGGCAGGCCGTGCTTGCGGACCTTGTCCTCCATCTCGACGACGCCGCGCATCTGCGCCAGGAACCAGCGGTCGATCTTGCAGGAATTGAAGATCTCCTCATCCGACCAGCCGAGCCGCATCGCCTGCGCCACCTGCAGGATGCGGTTCGGCGTCGGCGTGCCGAGGGCAGCGCGGATGGCGTTCTTGTCGTCGCCGCGGCCGAGCCCCTCGATCTCGATCTCGTCGAGGCCGGTCAGGCCGGTCTCGAGACCGCGCAACGCCTTCTGCAGGCTTTCCTGGAAGGTGCGGCCGATCGCCATCACTTCGCCGACCGATTTCATCGACGTCGTCAGCGTGGACGAGGCGCCCGGGAATTTCTCGAAGGCAAAGCGCGGAATCTTGGTGACGACGTAGTCGATCGTCGGCTCGAACGACGCCGGGGTGGCGCCGCCGGTGATGTCGTTGGCGATCTCGTCCAAGGTGTAGCCGACCGCGAGCTTGGCCGCGACCTTGGCGATCGGAAAGCCGGTGGCTTTGGAGGCCAGCGCCGAGGAGCGCGACACGCGCGGATTCATCTCGATCACGACCATGCGGCCGTCGACCGGGTTGACACCGAACTGCACGTTGGAGCCGCCGGTCTCCACCCCGATCTCGCGCAGCACCGCCAGCGAGGCGTCGCGCATGATCTGATATTCCTTGTCGGTCAACGTCAGCGCCGGTGCGACCGTGATGGAATCCCCGGTGTGCACGCCCATCGGATCGAGGTTCTCGATCGAGCAGATGATGATGCAGTTGTCCTTTTTGTCGCGGACCACCTCCATCTCGTATTCTTTCCACCCCAGCACCGATTCTTCGATCAGCACTTCGTTGGTGGGGGAGGCGTCGAGCCCGCGCTCGATGATGTCGAGATATTCTTCCTTGTTGTAGGCAATGCCGCCACCGGTGCCGCCCATGGTGAAGGAGGGGCGGATGATCGCCGGCAGTCCGATCTCGGACAGCGCCATCAGCGCTTGGCCGAGCGCGTGTTCCTGGTAGCGCTTGCGACGCTCGTTCTCGCCGAGCGTCCATTGCCGATCGAGCTCGTCCCGCTCGGCGCCCGACAGCTTCTCGCGCTCGGCGAGATATTTGTCGCGATATTGCTTCTTCAGCGCCGAGGCGTTGGCGAGACGCGATTTCGGCGTCTGCAGCCCGATCTTCTCCATCGCGTTGCGGAACAGCTGGCGGTCTTCCGCCTTGTCGATCGCATCAGCGGTCGCGCCGATCATCTCGACGTCGAACTTCTCCAGCGTCCCCTGGCGCCGCAAGGACAGCGCGCAGTTCAGCGCGGTCTGGCCGCCCATGGTCGGCAACAGCGCGAAACCGCCCGGAACGACGTAGCGTTCCTTCTCGATGATCTTGCCGACGATCTCCGGCGTGATGGGCTCGATATAGGTCGCGTCCGCCAATTCCGGGTCGGTCATGATGGTGGCCGGATTGGAATTGACGAGGACGACGCGATAGCCCTCTTCCTTGAGCGCCTTCACCGCCTGCGTACCGGAATAGTCGAATTCGCAGGCCTGGCCGATCACGATCGGACCGGCGCCAATGATCAGGATGGTGGAGATGTCGGTTCGTTTCGGCATTCAATCTCGCGGGCAGGAATTAGGCACAAAAAAAGGGCGCGCGTGACGCGCGTCCCCGAAGGCCAAGGCGCGACCAGACCTCGCGCGCGGGCGGTTCTTAGACCAGTTTCCCAGCATCGGAAAGGGTTTTGGGCCGAAATCAACGGCCAATTTGGCCGGATCCTGCGATGAGGCGGCTTTTAGGGCGAAACCGGCTTGCCCAGCCGAAACGCCAAAGGCGCGCAGGCTGGAGGCCCGGCCTGGACTTGAACCAGGTTCAAGAGCGTTGCACCGCTCTTCGCGTCGAAGCTTCCGCCACCGGGCCAAGGGCGATCTTACCGTTCACGGCTCCCGAAGCTACCCGATGCTTCAGTTAACCCTAATTCGGCTTCGGCCTGCGGCGCGCCCGGCGCAGGGCTCGCCACGAAGGTCATGCGCCAGGGATTGTGGCCGATATTCTTCGGCGCGCGCACCGCGCTGAAGCCCGCCTGTTTCAACTTGGCGAGCATGTCGGCCTCGCCGTAGCGCTGCAGGCCGATCTTGGTCCGCAGCTGGCGGTAATCCGACAGCGCGGTGGCGGCGAGACCGACCAGGGCGTCCTTCAGGAACCCATGGGCGCCGGCAAAGCGCAGAAGGGCGATCACATCGCGGGCCATGCCGACATTGGGGCGCAAAATGTCGCCTAGTACCAAGCGGCCGGTCGGCTTCAACAGCCGGCGAATGACGCCGAGCGCCGCGTCGAGCTCGGCCGCGGTCATGTATTGCGCCACCGAGTTCATCACGACGAGGTCGACGGAGGCTTCCGGCATCCCGCGCAACTCGTCGGGCGAGCGTACCCGGATCTTGGTGTTGGGGGCATAGCGGGCGATCAGCCGCCCGCGCACGCCGGGAGCGGGTTCGGCCAGGATCAGCATGGCGCAGGCGTCGGCCACCTTGCCGGCCGACAGAGCCTCGCCGCAGGAATAATCCAGCACGACCGCATCAGGCGAGCTGATGTAGCCGATGATGTCCCGCGCGATCACCTCGAAGTGGAGGTCACGATGCCGCTTGCTCGCGTAAATCGTGTGCGTGGAATCGTAATAGTCGATCCAGTCGTCCATGGTCCCGCGAGCTTCGAATTGAGTTCCTGTGACGGAACCGGGGAGGCCAGCGAGCGTTAACGGGTCCCGTCACCCCTGTCCATGGCCTGCTTTAACAGGAAGGTACCACCGTGAGTAAAGCAAAGACTGACAAAAGCGATCTCGACACCCCGACGGATCTCGCGCCCGACGCGGTCAACAAGATCTCGGCGGCACTGAACACGTTGCTGGCCGACAGCTTCGCGCTGTACCTCAAGACCAAGAACTTCCACTGGCACGTCAGCGGCCGCCACTTCCATGATTATCACCTCATGCTGGACGAGCAGTCGGACGCGATCTTCGCCACCACCGACCAGCTTGCCGAGCGGGTGCGCAAGCTCGGCGGCACCACGCTGCGTTCGATCAGCGAGGTGAGCAAGCTGCAGACCATCAAGGACAACAACGAGGAGTATGTCCCGCCGCGCGAAATGCTGCGCGAGTTGATGGAGGACAACAAGCACATCGCCGCCGCGATGCGCAAAGCCCACGAACTCTGCGACGACAATGACGATCCTGCCACGGCGGGCCTGCTCGAAACCTTCATCGACGAGACCGAGCGCCGCACTTGGTTCCTGTTCGAGGCAAGCCGCCAGGAGGGCAGCAACGCGGCCTGACAGTCAATGACCGGCGTAGCGGGTGCTTCAAGCGCCCGCTGCTATGCTGCATGGCCGAGCGCCGTCCAGCTCCGATACATCATGTAGGCGGCGACCGCGAAGATCATGATCGCGAAGATCTTGTTGAGTGCGCCGCGCTTGGCCGACAAGTTGGTCGCAAGCCGCGCGCCCACCAAGCCGCCGACCACGCCCGCGGCGAGAAACACGAGGGCGAGCGGCCAGTCGATCAGGTCCGAGGCGGCGTAGTTCGCCGCCGTCGTCAATCCGAACGCTGTGACGGATACCAGCGAGGATCCGATCGCGAACAGGATCGGCATTCCAGTCGCGAACATCAGGGCGGGCACGATCAGGAAGCCACCACCGATGCCGAAGAAGCCCGACAAGGCACCGCCTCCGAAGCCAAAGGCCAGGAGCGGAACGAGGTTGTCGCGGTTCAACACCACCGACAGATTTCCGTCCCCGCTGCGCCTGCGCAACATCAGTATGCCAATGATGATCATGACCAGCGCAAACAGCAGCAGCAGTTTCTGGCCATCGATCATCTTGCCGAAGGTCGAGCCGGCAAAAGCGCCGACGATGCCGGCTGCCGCGAACACCACCGCGCAGGGCCATTTCACGTGCCCAGCCCGGGCGTGGTTGGCGAGATTGGCAGCAGCATTGACCGCGACCGCGACGGCACTGGTCCCAATAGCGACATGCGGGCTGCTGACCCCGACCAGATAGACCATCAGTGGCACCGCCAGCACAGAGCCTCCACCGCCGATCAGCCCCAGCGTGAAGCCGACCAAGGAGCCGGAGAGCGAGCCCAGGGCGAGCTGAGCGGCGGGCAGGGCAATCATGAGGATACTCCAACGTTGCGCAAGCAGGCGCCGCCGCTTTGGCGGGAGCAAGTGCACCGATAGGGCTGCGGGGCGCGCAGCCGGTCAAGTTTACAAGGTATCGAGCGGAACTTTGAGGAATCGCCGCCCGCCGCTGTCGGCCACCGGCAGCTGCCCGCCTTTCATGTTCACCTGCAGCGAAGGGATGATGAGGGTCGGCATCGCCAGCGTCCGGTCACGTGCTTCACGCATCGCCACGAATTCGTCCTCGCTGATGCCCTCGCGCACATGGATGTTGTGGGCACGCTGGTCGGCCACGCTGGTCTCCCAACGGGCGGCGCGGCCGTTCGGTCCATAATCATGGCACATGAACAGACGGGTCTCGGGTGGCAGCGCCAGCACCCTCCGGATCGAGCGGTAGAGCTGACGGGCATCGCCGCCGGGGAAATCCGCCCGCGCCGAACCGCCATCGGGCATGAAGAGCGTGTCGCCGACGAACGCCGCGTCTCCGACCACATGGGTCATGCAGGCCGGCGTGTGACCCGGCGTATGTATCGCGAAGGCTGTCATCCCGCCGATCTGGTAGGTGTCGCCATCCTTGAACAGCCGGTCGAACTGGCTGCCGTCACGCTGGAATTCGGTGCCTTCGTTGAAAATCCTGCCGAAGGTCTCCTGCACGATCCTGATGTTTTCGCCGATGCCGATCCTGCCGCCAAGTTTGGACTGGATGTAGGGCGCGGCCGACAAATGATCGGCATGGACATGGGTCTCGATCAGCCACTGCAGCTCAAGCCCACGCCCTTTGATGAAGTCCACGATCGCGTCGGCAGATCGATGGGCGATCCGGCCCGAGGCATAGTCGATGTCCATCACAGAATCGATCACGGCGCAGGCGCGTGAGGTGGGGTCCGCGACGACATAGCTGACGGTGTTGGTGGTTGGGTCGAAAAATGGCGTAACCTCCGGTTTCACGGAGAGATCAACGGGGTGGGGGATCTCGAACATCTTCATGCTCCGTTACTCAAAGCGGGAGTTGCCGCCGTGACACGACGAGCTGCCAGAGTCCGCGCGGTCGCCATGCCAACCAACATCGCGATCGCGAAGAGAATCGCCTTGGCTGAACCGTAGCCGAGATCGACAAAGGCGGGACCCGGGCAGATGCCGGCGAGCCCCCAGCCGACGCCAAAAATGGCCGCTCCCGCCACGAGGCGCCGATCGAGCCCGCGCCTCGGAGGCAGCAGGTGGCTGCTTGCCAGAATCGGGCGCGGCCGCCTCAGGACCAAGCGGAATCCGGTGAACGTCACCGCGATGGCACCGATCATCACGAATATCAGACTGCCGTCCCACGCCCCTTTGTCGATGGCCGCCAGATCGAGGAAATTCAGAACCTTCGCGGGGTTGGAAAGGCCGGACAGCAGCAGCCCCAGCCCGAACAGCAGGCCGACGAGGAATTGGATCAAGATTGTCATGTGACACTTGACGCTTAGATCGCATGCCGAATGATGAAGACCGTCGCAAATCCCATGCCCATGAAGACCAGCGTGGCCACCATCGAGCGACGCGATAGGCGTGAGATTCCGCAGATCCCGTGTCCCGATGTACAGCCGTTGCCCCAGACTGCGCCGAAGCCGACCAACAGGCCCGCAGCCACCAACGCGAGGTTGCCGGCCCCGATGACGAGTGGGGGCAGAGCCCCACAGGCCAGCCGAAGGACAAGCGGAGCGCCGACGAGGCCCGCAATGAACGCCAACCCGCTGGCAGCATCGCTGCTCATTGGACCCAGCAGCCGTGCGGCGATGCCGCTCACGCCGGCAATGCGGCCCAGGAAGGCCATCAGGATCACGGCCGACAGTCCAATGAGGACACCGCCTGCCAAGGAGGCGCCGGGGGTGAATGGAGTGATCATCTGGAACAAGTACATCCGCTTAAATTCGTATCTTCGAATATGATAAAGTAAGCGGCATGAAAATGCAAAGCAATCGCAGCCGCAAGGGTTCACATCTAGGCGAGCTGGAAAGCAAGGCCGAGGAAGTCGCAGGCCTGCTTGCGGCGATGGCCAATGCGCGGCGGCTCGTTGTGCTCTGTCAGCTGATCGACGGCGAACGGTCGGTCGGCGAGCTGGCCGGGAATGCGGGCTTGAGTCCGGCCGCACTGTCGCAGCACCTCAGCAAGCTGCGTGCTCTCGGCCTGGTGGCGACCCGTCGTGACGGGCAGACCATCTATTATCGGCTGGTGAGCCCGGAGGTCCGGGCGGTGCTGCAGACGCTGTACGGGCTTTATTGTACGTGAGTGCGCTGCCACAACTTTGTGAGCGGGCCGTCCTTTCCCATCGGGTCGGTCTTCGGCAGCGGCACCTGCGGAATAGTCTTCAGCGCCTTCGCGTGATCTTCCGGCGTCGGCCGGGTGATCTGCATCTTCGGCCCCGGCGGATAGGCGCCGACCACGGAAAAATCATCGCTCGCGGACATGCATTGATGGCCGGTGCCGGCGGCCAGGATGGCGACATCGCCGGGCGCGAGATCGAAGTCCTTGCCGTTGTCGCCGCCGAAGCGCACCCGCGCCGAGCCACGCCGAGTGCCTCATGTACGGTCGAATGGTAATGCAGATAATCGAAGATACCATTGCGCCACATGTCGCCCCAGCCGTTGGCGCCGAACAGCTGCTCGATCGTCTGCTCGGGATCGTCGCCGCCAATGGCCACCGCGCCCTTATAGACCAGGAACGGCATCGGATTGTTCGGCACCAGGCCGTCATCCTCGAAGACGACGGTCAGCGGTTCGATCTTCTCCTTGATCGCAGACATGCGGGGCCTCCGGACGATCCAAGCCTAAGCTCGGATCAACCGAGGTCAGATCGGCACGTTCCACTCGCGTGCCGCGATCACAAAAGCAAACGCCCGGGAACGGGCCCGGGCGTTACCTGAAATCTGCGTTGCCTGAATCTACGATGGGGGCGGCTTACGCGCGGGCGCGCTTCTTCTCCCGCATCAGCTCGGCGAAGCGTTGGAACAGGTAATGCGAGTCGCGGGGACCGGGCGAGGCCTCGGGGTGGTACTGCACCGAGAACACCGGCTTGCCCTCCAGTTGGATACCGCAATTGGTTCCGTCGAACAGCGAGATATGGGTCTGGGTGGCGCCCGCGGGCAGCGTCGCCTGGTCGACCGCGAAGCCGTGGTTCATCGAGGTGATCTCGACCTTGCCAGTGGTTTCGTCCTTCACCGGGTGGTTGGCGCCGTGATGGCCCTGATGCATCTTCTTGGTCTTGGCGCCGACGGCGAGCCCCAGCATCTGGTGGCCGAGGCAAATCCCGAAGGTCGGCGTGCCCGAGGAGATCACCTGCTGGATCACCGGCACGGCATATTTCCCGGTCTCGGCCGGATCGCCGGGGCCGTTGGAGAGGAACACGCCGTCCGGCTTCATCGCCAGGATGTCCTCAGCCGAGGTCGTGGCGGGGACGACCGTGACCTTGCAGCCGACGCCGGCCAGCAGGCGCAGGATGTTGCGCTTGATGCCGTAATCGATCGCGACCACGTTGAATTCGGGCGCGGTCTGGCGGCCGAAGCCTTCGTTCCACACCCAGGGCGTCTCGTCCCAGGTGAAGCGCTGGGCGGAGGTGACCATCGGCACCAGGTCCATGCCTTCCAGGCCCGGCCATTCCCGCGCTTCCTTCTTCAGCGCATCGAGGTCGAACTTGCCGTCCTTGGCGTGCGCGATCACCCCGTTCGGCATGCCCCTGGAGCGGATCAGCGCCGTCAGCGCGCGGGTGTCGATGCCGGACAGGCCGATGATGCCGCGGGCGCGCAGCCATTGGTCGAGATGGCGGGTGTTCCGGTAGCTCGAGGGATCGGTGATCGCGGTGCGCAGGATCACCCCGCGTGCACCCGGCGTCGCCGCCATGTTCACCGTCTCGATATCCTCGTCGTTGGTGCCGACATTGCCGATATGCGGGAAGGTGAAGGTGATGAGCTGGCCGGCATAAGAGGGATCGGTCAGGATCTCCTCATAGCCGGTCATCGCGGTGTTGAAGCAGACCTCGCCCACGGCGTGGCCTTCGGCGCCGAGGCCATGGCCTTCCAGCACCGTGCCGTCGGCGAGCACGAGGAGCGCGGTCGGCTTGGGGTCCGACCAGGCGGCGTCAGTATCGATCTGTGTCATGAGGCCTCTACATAGTCTCCCGGCACGGCCGCGTCAAAGCAGGAGACGGCGGTTTTCCGCACGTCTTCCGCGGACTTGGCCGGCAAATTGGCATGCCAGATCGGCAGAACGCCTCAGGAACCGAGTTGTTTCGAGGCTGCGAACCGCCTAGATCAGCCCGAACGATCTTGAAGAGGGCACGATCATGCTGCGCGACGACATCAACACCGCGGTCAAGGAGGCGATGAAGGCCAAGGACGAGCGCAAGCTCTCCACCCTGCGCATGGTCAATTCGACCTTGAAGAACGCCGACATCGCCGCGCGTGGCGAAGGCAAGCCGCCCTTGACCGACGCCGAAGTGCTCGCGGTGCTGCAGAAGATGATCAAGCAGCGCCAGGAATCGGTCGAACTTTATGAGAAAGGCGGGCGCGCCGAGCTCGCCGCCCAGGAGCGCGAGGAGATCGCTGTCATTTCGGCCTATCTGCCGAAGCAGATGAGCGAGGACGAGGTGAGGGCGGCGATATCAGCTGCCGTCGCCGAGACGGGGGCAGCCGGCATGAAGGACATGGGCAAGGTCATCGCGGCCCTGAAGGCCAAGTACACCGGGCAGATGGATTTCGCCAAGGCGAGTGCTCTGGTGAAGGCCTCGCTGGCGGGATAGTCGCTCCCAGCCAAAAGCCTGAACTGTTTCCAAACCGCCATGCCCGGGCTTGTCCCGGGCATCCACGTCTTTAGAGTTACGAGAAAGAACGTGGATGGCCGCGCCAAGCGCGGCCATGACGGAGGAAACGGTGCTCAAGGAAACGTCCGACTACGACCAGCTCTACCGTGATTTCCGCTGGCAGATTCCGGCGCAGTTCAATATCGCGGTGGCCTGCTGCGACCGCCACGCCGACGGCTCGGGCGGGCTCGCGCTGACGGTGGTCGAGGAGGACGGCCGCGCCCGGCGCGTCTCCTTCGACGAATTGCGCGCATTCTCCAGCCGTTTCGCTCATGTGCTGAAGGCCGATGGTCTGGCGCAAGGCGACCGCGTCGCGGTGTTCCTGTCGCAATCCCTGGAATTGCCGATCGTCCATCTTGCGGCGTTCCGCGCCGGCCTTGTTTCCGTGCCGCTGTTCACCTTATTCGGCGAGGACGCGCTGCAATTCCGATTGGCGAACTCCGGCGCCAAGGTCGTCGTCACCGACAGCGGCGGCTTTGCCAAGCTGGCTGCGATCCGCGACCGGCTGCCCGAGCTGAAGGTGATCTATGTCACCGATGGCGGCGGCGCGGGCGCCAAGCCGTTCTGGCCGGCACTCGAAGCTGCTTCGGACCGCTTCCCGACCGTCGCGACGTCATCCGACGATCCCGCCATCATCATCTACACCTCCGGCACCACGGGGAATCCGAAAGGCGCCTTGCATGCGCATCGCGTTCTGCTCGGACATTTGCCCAATGTCGAGATGGTGCACGGCTTCCTGCCCAAGCCCGGCGACGTGATGTGGACGCCGGCGGACTGGGCCTGGATCGGCGGCCTGTTCGATGCACTGTTTCCGGCCTGGTATCATGGCGTACCGGTGGTCGGCTATCGCGCCAGGAAATTCGAGCCTGACGCAGCGATGCAGCTGATGGCCGATCATGCCGTGCGCAATGTCTTCCTACCGCCGACCGCACTGAAGCTGATGCGGCAGGCGAACGTCAAGCACGAGGGCGTGAAGCTGCGCAGCATCCTGACCGGCGGCGAGTCGCTCGGCGCCGAGCTGCTGGGTTGGGTGCGCGCGACCTTCGGCATCGATGCGCACGAGATCTACGGCCAGACCGAGTGCAATCTCGTGGTCGGCAACAACGCAAAACTGTTTCCGATCCGCCCTGGCTCGATGGGCAAGGCCACGCCGGGCTTCGAGGTCGTGATCGTCAACGACAGGGGCGAGGAGCTGCCGCGCGGCGTCAGGGGCATCATCGGCGTGCGCCAGCCCAACCCCTGCACCATGATCGAATATTGGCGCAATCCGGAAGCCACGGCCAAGAAGTTCGCCGGCGATGTGCTGCTGACCGGCGATCTCGGCACCCAGGATGAGGACGGCTATTTCTGGTACGCGAGCCGCGAGGACGATGTCATCACCTCGGCCGGCTACCGCATCGGCCCGTCGGAGATCGAGGACACCTTGCTCAAGCACCCGGCGGTGGCGCTGGCCGCCGTCGTCGGTATTCCCGATCCAGTCAGGACCGAGGCGGTGAAGGCCTGGATCGTGCTGCGGCCCGGCTTTGCCGGCACGGATCAGCTTGCGCGCGAGATCCAGGACTTCGTGAAGGTGAAGCTCGCAGCCCACGAATATCCGCGGCACGTGGAGTTCACGGACACCCTGCCGATGACGGCGACCGGAAAGGTGCTGCGGCGCGAGTTGCGCGCGCGGGGCTAGTCTTCAGCGTCACCCGCGCGCATTTTTGGTGCGCGTCGGCCGCGAGCCGAGGGAAAAAGCGGCCGCGGGACGCCTCCATCCGCCTTACAAGTTCAAATTGAAATTGCACCGCATCCGCTGCTAGCATCCTCCAAAATAAACATAGGGGAGGGCAGGCCGATGACAGCATCCGTCTCAGGCAAGGTCGACCCCGTGGTGCGGCGCATCACCACGGCCGACATCGCCGAAGCATTGACGCAAGGATTGCGCGATTTCCAGGCGCAGCCGTTCTACGGACTCGCCTTCGGCGGTCTCTATGTTCTGGGCGGCATCAGCATCCTGATGTGCCTGACCGCGTTCGGCATGGTCTACCTGGCCTATCCGCTCGCGGCCGGTTTTGCGCTGATCGGCCCGTTCGTTGCGATCGGACTCTATGAGGTGAGCCGCCGCCGCGAAGCCAAGCAGCCGATCTCGCTCGGCGCAATCTGGCGCACCATCACTTCGCGGGCCGAGATCGGCTGGATGGCGTTCGTGACGCTCTTTTTCTTCGTGGTCTGGATGTATCAGGTGCGGCTGCTGATCGCGCTGCTGCTCGGGCTGAACGCCTCGTTCTCGAGCATGCGCGAATTCCTGACGGTTGTGCTGACCACGAACGAAGGCCTCTTGTTCCTCGCGATCGGCAATCTCGAGGGCGCCGCGCTGTCCCTGATCCTGTTTTCGCTGACGGTGGTCTCGTTCCCGCTGCTGCTGGAGCGCGAAGTCGACTTCGTCACCGCGATGATCACCAGCGTGCGCGCGGTGGTGACGAGCCCGGTGCCGATGATCGGCTGGGCCGCGATCATCGTCGTCTTGCTGATCGTCTCGGCGCTGCCTTATTTCCTCGGGCTGCTCGTCACCTTGCCGGTGCTCGGCCACACCACCTGGCATCTCTACCGCCGCATCGTCGCGCCGGTGGCGGCCTGATACTCTGTCAGCGATCTCACTGTCGCCCCGGCGAAAGCCGGGGCCCATAACCACAGGACGGGGTCGTTTCGCGAGATATCAGTTGCGACGTTCTTGGCGCTAGCTTGTCCGCGGCGTTTGGGTCCCGGCTTTCGCCGGGACGACCCGCAGAGTACGTCATGGCACCGCGATCCCCATCGCCTTCAGCGCCGCCAGCATTTTCGCCGGCGGGGCCATCTTCACCGCCAGCGGCCGACCGGTCTCGAGCAGGCTCTTCAGGCTGGACAGGATCGCCGGCCAGCCCTGCCGGCCGCCTTCGAGAATGTCGTCGGGGAGCGGCCGCTCATGCGATTCGATCATGGTGAGACGGACGGCGTCGCCGGCCGGCTCGATCTCGTATGTGACCAGCGTCTGTCCGAGCGCCTCGATCAGCGCTGGCCAATTGACGTTGAAGGTGACGGTGAGCTTACGCGGCGGATCGCATTCGATCACCTCGCCGCTGATATGCAATGCGCCGTCCGGTGTCCGCACGATATAGCTGCCGCCGATCTTGGGATCGATTTCGACGGCATTGCCGAAGAAATATTGCCGGCTGAACTCCGCCGAGGTCAGCGCCTCCCACACCTTCTCGGGCGTGGAGGCGATGTAGATCGTGTAGACGGTGGCGGGCTTGAACTTTGCGATATCCATGGCTCAGCCTTTCTTTCCGAGCGCCGACCGCGGGATTGCCAGCGCGGTGCCGGTTTCCAGCAAACTCTTCAGGCTCGATAGAATCGCCGGCCAGCCGTTGGAGATCGCATTCAGCAACTTGGGCGCGCCGTCGAAGCCTTCATGGGTCAGCGTCAGCTTGACGAATTTGCCGTGCTGCTCGATCGCGAACACGACCTTGGTCGGTCGCTCGTTGCGAAATTCGTCGCTCAGCACGTGCTGGAAGGTATAGGAGAGGCGGCGCGGCGGGTCGAATTCCAGGATCTCGCCGATGTCGCTGGTCGTGCCGTCCGTCACCAGCGCAAAGGGCGAGCCGACGCACCAATCGGATCGTAGCTCGGTGCCGAACCAATAGGACTTCGAGAACTCGCTTGATGTCAGAGCCTGCCAAAGCCTGTCCGGCGTGGTCTCGATATAGGTGACGTAGACGAATTCCGGCCTACTCATGGCGTTTCTCCAATTGCCGTTTCAACTCGCTGAGCGCTGCCAGCTTGCCGCGCTCGAATTTCTTGATCCAGCGTTCGCCGATCTCGTGGATCGGGACCGGGTTGAGATAGTGCAGCTTCTCGCGGCCGTGCCTGATCGTCGTAACCAGATTGGCCGCTTCCAGAATCGCAAGATGCTTGGTCACGGCCTGTCGCGTCATGTCGAGGCCGTCACAGAGCTCGTTCAGGGTCTGGCCGTTACGGGCATGAAGCCTGTCCAGCAGCGACCGCCGCGATGCGTCCGCCAGTGCTTTGAAGACCTCATCCATGCGTTTCAAAATAGGCAACCATTCGGTTGCATGTCAAGAGCGTGTGTTCGGTGCCGGTTCTTGCCGTGTTAGACTTCGGATCCAGCCGGCGATCAGACCGGTGACGAAAAGAAGGGTGGACGCGCATGCGGAACGGCGTCGGCTTGGCGGTCTTGGTTCTCAGCTTCGTGGTGCCCTTTGCCACCTCAGCCCAGCAGGTGATCGGAGCGCCGCCGGAGGCGTCGAACATGAAGCTGGTCGGCTTCAATGACCTGCAGGCGCGCGGCGCCTATCAGCCGACCATCCATCATCAGGGCGACCGTTGGATCGCCTATATCGGCCATCACGGCGGCACCGATGCCGTTCCTGATCCGGTCAATCCGCTGACGGGCAAGGCCGAGCCGAACGGCACCTCGATCGTCGACGTGACCGATCCCGCGCATCCGCGCTATCTGCACCATATTCCGGGGCAGGAGGGCAAATATGAAGGCGGCGGCGCGCAGATGGTGCGGGTCTGCGATGGCAAGACTTTGCCGAAGGGCGATCGCAATGCGGTCTACATGCTGCGTACCTTCGGCAGCGAGGCGCACGAGATCTGGAACGTTGCCGATCCCGCAAATCCGGTGTTGGTCACGCGCATCGGTGGGCTGAAGGACACGCATAAGAGCTGGTGGGAATGTGACACCGGCATCGCCTTTCTGGTGTCAGGCGCCCCCGACTGGCGCGTGCGGCGCATGACGCAGGTCTACGACCTCTCCGACCCCGCGCATCCGGTCAAGATTCGCGACTTCGGGCTGCCCGGCCAGGAGCCGGGTGCGACGGGCGCGGTGCCGACCGAATTGCACGGGCCGATCTCGCTGGGGCCGCAGGGCAACCGGGTCTATTTCGGTTACGGCACCGACAAGGGCGGCATGCTGCAGATCGTCGATCGCGACAAGCTGTTGAACGGGCCGAAGGAGCCGACCCCGGAGAATTTGCGTTATCCCGAGATCGCGCGCCTGCCGATGTCGGCTTTCAACGGCGCACATACCACGTTCCCGATGAAAGGCATGCCGATCGCGGAATACGCCAGGGACAAGGATGGTCAAAGCCGGGACATCGTCATGATCGTCGACGAGGCGATTCAGAACGAATGCGGCGAGCCGCGGCAGATGGTGTGGTTCGCCGACGTCACCACGGAGACGCGGCCGATGATGATCTCGAGCTACACGGTGCCGGAGGAGAGCGGCCATTTCTGCAGCCGCGGCGGCCGCTTCGGCTCGCATTCCTCCAACGAGAGCATGGCCCCGGTCTTCTACAAGAAGCTGGCCCTCATCGCCTTCTTCAATGCCGGCGTGCGTGCGCTCGACATTCGCGACCCCTATCATCCGCGCGAGGTTGGCTATTTCATCCCCTCGATCACCGACAAGACCGATAAGCGCTGTGTCACCATCGAGGGCGAGGAGCGCTGCAAGGTTGCGATCCAGACCAACAATGTCGAGACCGACGACCGCGGCTATATCTATGCCGTCGATCGCGCCAACACCGGCCTGCATATTCTCGAGCTGACCGGTGAGGCGCGCGCCATCGCCGGCCTGCCGCCGCAATAGCGGGCCGCCATGCGACCGCAACCGCTCCTCGTCATCGCGTTGCTTGCGATCAGCGTCGCCTGGGCTGCGTTCGTGTTCGAGATGGTGCAGTCGCGTGCCGCGCGGCATGACGATGTTGGAATGGGCAAGCTCGGCTGGCGCGAGATCGCCTGGCCGTTTCCGCGCGATGGCTGGCCGGCGGGACGCGCCTTCCGCTGCCAATCTTCATCCTGCGTTCCCGACAGTGAAATCTATCTTCGCGCCAAGCTCGGCTTCTGCAATTGCGACACCGGGGTGGCCGATGATGACGAAGTGGATCGCGTCGCCGACATCGACCTGATCAGCCCGCGTTTTGTTGCGCATGAAGCCGGCCGCGCGGTGCGCGTTGCCGAGCTCAGCGGGCGTGCGCGAAGTTATGATCTCGAAACCGGCGGAGCATCTCACGGTGCGGTCGGCTTCGCATTGTCGCACCGTTGCGACCTGATGGTCGCGGTGATCGAGGGCAGGGCGGCTCAGCCCTTGCTGCAGGATGCCGCGCAGCAGTTCCTGGCCTCGCACGAGGTGCGGCGCTGGATGATGGCGGCGCTGGGCGGCGGGAAGTAGCCCTCAGCCCAACCCTCCCGGCGCGAGCGATGCTCGTCGCATCCCCGTAGGAACGGGAGAGGGGAGCGCACCGCGCGCCGCACTTTCCTCCACGCCTGCATCATGCATTAATATGCAATATGCGCCTCATCACAACATCGAGCCCCGCCCATGTCCCTGCAAGCCTATCTCGCTTTCGTCGCCGCGTGCATCGCGCTGGCGCTGCTGCCTGGTCCCGTTGTCACGCTGCTGATCGCCAATGGCTTGCGCCACGGCACCCGCGCGGCGCTGGTCAACATCGCCGGCGTGCAGACCGGGCTCGCGATCGCGATTGGCGTCGTCGCGATCGGCCTGACCTCGCTGATGGCCACGATGGGCTATTGGTTCGAATGGGTGCGGTTGCTCGGAGCGGCCTATCTCGTGTGGCTCGGCGTCAAGCTGATCCGCACGCCGATCGAAGGCCTTGCGACGAGTGATGCGCCGCCACCACCGCCCCGCGGGGGCTTTTTCCTGCAGGGGCTTCTGGTGCTGTTGTCCAATCCGAAGATCATGGTGTTCTTCGGCGCGTTCCTGCCGCAGTTCATGGACATGAACCGCGATCACGTCCCGCAGGTCGCCCTCCTCGGCGTCACCTTCATGATGATCGCAGGCCTTACCGATGGTGTCTATGCGCTGCTGGCGGGCCGTGCGCGCAAGCTGTTCTCGGCGCGACGCACGCGGCTGGTGTCGCGCATCTCCGGCGGCTTCATGATCGGCGGCGGCGTCTGGCTCGCGCTGACGCGGTCGCGTTAGCAGAGAGGCGTAAGACATTCACAGCTGTCGTCCCGGACAAGCGCTTGTCCGCCGAAGCCTAAAAGGCGAAGGCGGAAGCGCAGCGAGGGCGATCCGGGACCCATACGCCGCAGCGGAAATTGTTGCGATGAAAGATGTCACGGGCATCTCGCATCGAACGCCGGCCGATGGTTATGGGCCCCTGCTTTCACAGGGGCGACAAGCGAACGTATTGGGTCAGTATCGGCCCCAACACGTGCTGACCTGTTCCGCAACGTCGTTCCTAGACTCCGATCGTCCCCTTCACGCAGATCGTGACGTCGCCGCCGATCCAGATCGTCTCTCCGTCCTGCGCCACGTGCACACGGCCGGCGCGGCCGAGCACGGTGCCCTGCGCGGCGACATATTGCCTCGGTGCAATTCCGGCCCCGATCAGCCATTGCGCCAGGCTTGCATTGAGACTGCCGGTCACCGGGTCCTCGCCGCCACGGCCCATGAAGCCTCTGACCTCGAACTGCGCATCGGTGCCGTCACTTGCCGGATCCCACAGAGCGACAACCCCGAGCGACTGGTTGGGGAGAATGCTCGCATCGTGCTTCAGCGCCAGCACCTCGCTGCGTGAGCCCATCAGCACTGCGACCCAGCCCGGGCCGTTGTCGACCCACTGCGCGGCCCGGAATGAACCTTCGGTCACCCCGAGCGCTTGCGCAATGCGGGCCTTTAGCTCGGGCTCGACCTCGCCGGAGCGGCGCTGCGGAGGCGCCGCGAACGCCAGCCTTGTATTTTCCTTTGCGCCATCGCGCTTGATCCGCACAAGGCCTGCCCCGCATTCCTGCACGACGTGCTCGCCCTTCGCCTGGCCGCCCAGCGCGAGCCAGACGTGACAGGAGCCGAGCGTCGGATGGCCGGCGAACGGCAGCTCGCGCTGCGGCGTGAAGATGCGGACGCGGTAATCCGCCCCCGGCGCCTGTGGTCGCAGCAGGAAGGTGGTCTCTGACAGATTGGTCCAATTGGCGATCCGCTGCATCGTCGCATCGTCGAGGCCGTCGGCTTCGGCGATCACGGCGAGCGGATTGCCCTTGAACGGAACGGCGGAGAAAACGTCGACCTGGTGGAACGGCAAGGTCTTCATGCGTCGTCTCCTCTAGGCTCTATGCCCGCCAGAACGGCTTGGTCGCCTCACGGCGAACGGCTTCGGGATCGAGACCGCAGTCGCGCAGCTGATCGTTGTCCAGTGTCGCCAGTTCATGCCGCCAGGACCAGCGCTGCAGCCACGTTTGCGGAAGCTGCAACAGCGTGCCTTCTCCGTGGGCAGTTTGCGTGGTTGCCCAACGCTGCGCCAGGGAATATGCCATGTGTCACCTATTGCTCTTCAAGTCCTTCATTGTTCGGAGAGCAATCGCGCAGTACAATGTTCGGTGCAATTAAAACATTGCACTCGGAGCAATATAGCATGAATGCTTCGTATACCGTTCTGGTCGACGCCATCGCAGCCGATATCGCCAACGGCCGGCTCAAGGCCGGCGACCGGCTGCCGCCGCAGCGGCAATTCGCTTATGAGCGGGGCATTGCCGCCTCGACCGCGGCACGGGTCTATGCCGAGCTGTTGCGCCGGGGCCTCGTCGTCGGGGAGGTCGGCCGCGGCACCTTTGTTGCGGGTGAGACGCAGGCGCTGTTGCCGGCACTGCGGCTGGAGCCGTTCGATGGCCGCATCGACCTCGAGTTCAATTTTCCGACCCTGCCCGACCAGGCTGCCTTGATCGCCAAATCGCTGCAGAGCTGGCAACGGCCGGACGTGCTGGGCACGGTGCTGGCCCCGATCACCCAGCGCCGCCTGGCCGAGGCCGGGCGGACCAGCGCGAGCTTTTTCGCGACCGATCGCTGGCGGCCACGGGCGGAGAATTTCCTGTTCGCCGGCAGCGGCCGGCAGTCGCTGGCGGCGGCCGTGTCAGCGCTGGTCCCGGTCGGTGGTCGGCTCGGAGTCGAAGCCGTCACCTATCCGATGATCAAGGGCATCGCCGCCCGGCTCGGTGTCACCCTGGTGCCGCTCGCGATGGATGGCGAGGGCATCCGTGCTGACGCGCTGGTCAAGGCGCATCGCGCGCACGCGCTGAACGCGATCTACCTCCAGCCGGTGATGCAGAATCCGCTCGGCCACACCATGAGCGATGCCAGGCGCGAGGAGATCGTCCGCATCGTCCGCAAGCTCGACCTGATGATCATCGAGGATCTGGTCTACGGTTTCCTGAGCGATGCGGCGCCGCTCGCCTCGCAGGCCGAGGAGCGCGCGGTGATCGTCGACAGCCTCGCCAAGCGGCTGGCGCCGGGCATTGCCGTGGGCTTTCTCTATGTGCCCTCGCATCTGCGCGAAAAATTCGCGGTCACCGTGCGCACGGGCGCGTGGTCGGTGACGTCGCTGGCGCTGGCCGCCGGCATGGCGCTGCTGGCCGACGGCACCGCGGCGGAGATCACGCGGCGCAAGCGGTCGGATGCGGTGGCGCGGCAGGCGATCGTGACCGAATGTCTGGCGGGCTATCACATCGACGCCGATCCGCGCTCCTATCACGTCTGGCTCAATCTGCCGGACGGCTGGCGCGCCGAAACGCTGACCGCGGCCGCCGCGCGCGCCGGCATCGCGATCACGCCGGCCAGCGCCTTTGCCATCGCGCATGGACATTCGCCCAATGCAGTGCGCCTCGCGCTCGGGCTGCCGAGCCACGGCGAGCTGCGTATTGCCTTGACGCGTCTTGCCGGCCTGCTCGCCGCAAGGCCCGATGAGAGCGACATGACGGAGTAGGCCGCTCCGCGCGGGCTCAGACCAGACCTTGCGCCCGCAGGGTCACTTCGATCTCGCCAAAGATCCGGACCAGCCGTTCGGCCCATTGCTGCTGGCCGTCCGCGTCCGCGATCAGGTCCTGGCGGATTTCGATGCCGGAGTTGATCAGCCCGCGCGCCTCGCCATGGACCGGGATGGTGTAGTCGGTTGCTTCGCTGACGGCATAAGGCTGGTTGTCGCCGACCACGAGCTCCGGCTCGGCACGCAATGTCTGTAGGAGCAGCGGCGGCAGCGTGCGGTCGCGCTGGTAGAGCGTGCCGACATGCCAGGGCCGCTTGATGCCGGCATAGACCGGCGTGAAGCTGTGCAGCGCCAGCAGCAACGTCGGCTGGCCGGCGCGCTGGCGCGCCTCGATCACAGCACCGATGCGGTCATGATACGGAGCGAAGATCGCGCGGCGCCTGAGCTCGGCGGCCTCGTGCGTCAGGCCCTCATTGCCCGGGATCGTGGTGTGCTCGCTGATCATCGGGATCGCGTTCGGCGCCTTCGGTGGTCGGTTGCAGTCGATCACGAGCCGCGAATAGCGCTGCGCGATCAGATGGCCGTCGAGCGCGTCGGACACGGCCTCCGCCACGCCGGCGATGCCGATGTCGACAGCGATGTGACGTTCGAGCTCGCTCGCGGGCAGGCCGAGGTCGCCGAGCGCGCGGGGCAGCAGCCGGCCGTAATGATCGCAGGCGAACAGGAATGGCGAGCGGCCGCCCGCATTCCGTTCGAGCACAGGCGGGATCTCATCGGCCCCGAGCAGGGTGGATGCGGCGGCGTTGCCTTGGACAGTCATGACGTGATTCGGGGCCTTCAGGGACGAGATGATGATCCTAAAATCGGGCAGACGAAAGTCCATCCGGGCACGCTCGTGGCTTTGACGTCGCCCCGCCGAGCTTCGCTTCGCTCGCGATGGCGGCTATAGAGCCGCATGACCTCCGACCTGCTCTTCGTTTACGGCACCTTGATGCGCGGCTTCGATCATCCGATGGCGCGGCTGCTCGCGGCCAATGCCGAGTTTCTCGGCGAAGCCCGCTGCCAGGGCCGGCTCTATCTGGTGAAGCACTATCCCGGCCTCGTGCTCTCCGACGATGCCGCCGACATCGTGCATGGCGAGCTGTTCCGCCTGCGCGAGCCGCTCGCCCTGCTGGCCGAGTTCGACATGTATGAAGCCTGCGGCGAGGGCTTTGCCGAGCCCACCGAATATGTGCGGCGGCTGCTCGATGTGCGGCTTGCCGACGGCAGCTCGCGGGAAGCCTGGACCTATCTCTACAACTGGCCGGTCGCGGAGCTGCCGCGGATCGGTTCGGGCAGGTTCCTGGAGCATTGATGCCAGGAGCCCTGTGAATAGCCCGTACAACGGCGATTAAGTTCACATTTTGTGAACTGCTCCTATATGCCTAGTACCTTGGCATCGGCCGGAGACAGCCCCCAACCCTATGGCCCGCTTCACGCAGGAATTTCTCGACGAGCTCCGCGCCCGGCTCCCGGTCTCGGACGTGGTCGGCCGCCGCGTGAAGCTGAAGAAGGCCGGGCGGGAATTCAAGGGCCTGTCGCCGTTCCAGCAGGAGAAGACGCCGTCCTTCTACGTCAACGACCAGAAGGGCTTTTACCACGATTTCTCCTCCGGCAAGCACGGCAACATCTTCGACTTCGTGATGGAGACCGAGGGCGTTTCCTTTCCCGAAGCCGTCGAGCGGCTGGCGGGCCTCGCCGGGCTGGCGCTGCCGGTGGCGACGCCGGATGCCGCGCGGCATGAGCAGCATCGGAAGTCTCTCTATGACGTGATGGAGCTGGCGGCGAAATTCTTCGCTGAGACGCTGGCCTCGCGGCTGGGTGCGAAAGCGCGCGGCTATCTCGCCGATCGCGCGATCCAGCCGCAGACGCAGCTCGCATTCCGGCTCGGCTATGCGCCCCCCGAACGCTTCGCGCTGAAGGAGTTCTTAGGATCCCACGGCATTCCCGTCACCGACATGGTCGAAGCCGGGCTGCTGATCGGCGGCGACGACATCCCGGTGCCGTACGATCGCTTCCGCGATCGCGTGATGTTCCCGATCACCGATGCCAGAGGCCGCGTGATCGCCTTCGGCGGCCGTGCGCTGGAGAAGGACGTTCCGGCCAAATATCTCAATTCGCCGGAGACGCCGCTCTTCCACAAGGGCGACAATCTCTACAACCTCGCCACTGCGCGCCAGGCGACGCATAACGGCAGCGCCCTGATCGTGGTCGAGGGCTATGTCGACGTGATCGCGATGGTCACGGCGGGCTTTCCAGGCGCCGTGGCGCCGCTCGGCACCGCGCTGACGGAAAACCAGCTCGCGCTGCTCTGGAAGATGGTCGACGAGCCGATCCTCTGCTTCGACGGCGACCGCGCCGGACAGAAGGCCGCCTATCGCGCCGCTGACCTCGCGCTGCCGCACCTGAAGCCCGGCAAGAGCCTGCGCTTTGCGCTGCTGCCCGAAGGCCAGGACCCCGACGATCTGGTCCGCTCGGGCGGCCGCGGCGCGGTCGAGGAGGTGCTGGCCGTGGCCAAGCCGCTCGCCGAGGTGATCTGGAGCCGCGAGATCGAGGGCGGCAGCTTCAATACGCCGGAGCGGCGCGCGGCGCTGGAGGCGCGGATCGGCCAGCTCACCAATGGCATCGGCGACGAGGTGGTGCGCCGCTACTACCGCCAGGATCTCTCCGAGCGGTTGGGGCGCGCCTTCGCTCCCGAAGGTGGCCGCGGCTTCGGCCGCTCCTTCGGTGCCGAATCAGGACGCCGTTTTGCCCCGCGCGGTCCCGCTCTGGGACAGTCATCTGGACGGTTGTCCACAGGCCCCCGCCGCGGCGGCGGCTTATCCACAGGGGCGCCACTGGGCCGCGGACCGTACCAGGCGGCGAGCCCGCAACTCGCGGCCAGCCCGCTGATGCGCGGCCAGCGTTCGGCGATCTCGCGCCGCGAGGCGCTGATCCTGCTCTGCCTCGTCAATCATCCCTGGCTCCTGCACGACCATCTGGAGGAGGCGGCCGCGCTGGAACTTCCGCACATGGAAGCGCACAAGCTGCGCGCCGCCATCATCGCCGCCTTCGCGCATGACCACCACCATTCGCCGGATCCGGAAGAGCAGGCCGAGAAGATGCGCGCCGATCTCGATGCGGCCGGATTTTTACAAATTCTTCAAAGGGTTGAGCGTGCGATCACCACCGCCGCGGTCTGGGCGGTCGGGCCCGGCGCAGCGCGCGCGGACGTTCTTGCCACCTGGCATCAATTGGTCGCCTTGCATCGGCAGTGGCACACATTATTTAGGGAATTGAAGGACGCCGAGCTGGCGCTTGGGGACGACCCGAGCGATGCAAATCTGGGTTGGCTGAAGGACGTGAAGGCCAGAATGGCCGAGATGGACGGGACCGAAGCGCTCATCGAGGGCTTCGGGGAACTGTCCGGCCGGTTCAGCCGGAATGTGTAGCGCACATCCGGTCGAACGGTCCGCCACCAGGCCTTGCGACGCCAGGCCTCGCGAAATGACTCGCCAAACCCATGGTTTGGCTGCACAAACAGGGTTAAGCGAAGTTTAAGGGGTCCGGAGCATTTTCAGGAGTGGGGTCGCTGGGGCCGTCGGCAGCCGCGTTACGTTGGATGGCGTAACGGCGGGCGTCGTCCGACTGTAAACCGGTATCGCTTTTGCAGGCACACCGCAGGGTAAGACGTCGCATGGTAAGACCATGCCGTGTGCAAAAAAGCTTTCGCCGGGCCTTAAAGCGACACACCGGTGACAGAAATTAGGGGGTGGCGACGTAAAAGTGCGCCACCCTTTCCGCGTCGAGGACAGTAAGTAGATCAGGCGGGTGCCGCAATGCCAAGGTGCGAGATTGCCACAGGCAAAGCGGGCGCGTTTCGGGAGCAATGAATGGCCACGAAGGCAAAGACGCTGCAGGTGAAAGACAAGGAAAAGGACGACAAGGCGGTGGATACGCCTGAGAAGGACGCCACCGATGCGCCTTCCCCGTTGCTCGACCTGTCGGACGCCGCCGTCAAGAAGATGATCAAGCAGGCCAAGAAGCGCGGCTTCGTGACCTTCGATCAGCTCAACGAAGTCTTGCCGTCCGACACCACCTCGCCCGAGCAGATCGAGGACATCATGTCGATGCTCTCCGACATGGGCATCAACGTCACCGAGGCCGAGGACGCCGAGGGCGAAGAGGACAAGGACGAGGCCGAGGACGAGACCGACAACGAGCTCGTCGAGATCACGCAGAAGGCCGTCACCGAGGTCAAGAAGTCGGAGCCGGGCGAACGCACCGACGATCCCGTGCGCATGTATCTGCGCGAGATGGGCACGGTGGAATTGCTCTCGCGTGAGGGCGAGATCGCGATCGCCAAGCGCATCGAGGCCGGCCGCGAGGCGATGATCGCAGGGCTCTGCGAAAGCCCGCTGACCTTCCAGGCCATCATCATCTGGCGCGACGAGCTCAACGAAGGCAAGATCTTCCTCCGCGACATCATCGATCTCGAAGCCACCTATGCCGGCCCTGAATCCAAGGGTGGACTTAATCCCGCGATCGCCGCGCCCAACGGCGGTGACGGCGAGACGGCCGAGGCCGATCCGCCCGAGGCGCAAGGCGCCGCACCGGCTCTTGTCGCCCCGCCTGCCGCTCCCCCGCAGCCGACCCCGTTCCGTCCCGCGCCTGCCGCCGCTGACGTGGAGGAAAAGGATCCGGGCGAGGCCGCAGCCGAAGCCGACATGGAGGACGACGAGTTCGAGAACCAGATGTCGCTCGCGGCCATCGAGGCCGAGCTGAAGCCGAAGGTGGTCGAGACCTTCGACAAGATCGCGAGCGAATATAAGAAGCTGCGCCGCCTGCAGGAGCAGGACATCCAGAACCAGCTGCAGAGCGAGTCGCTCTCGCCCTCGCAGGAGCGCAAGTACAAGAAGCTGAAGGACGAGATCATCGTCGAGGTGAAGTCGCTGCGGCTGAACCAGGCGCGCATCGATTCCCTGGTCGAGCAGCTCTACGACATCAACAAGAAGCTGGTCTCGTTCGAGACCCGCCTGATGCGGCTGTCCGACAGCCATGGCGTGGCGCGCGAGGACTTCCTGCGCAACTACCAGGGCTCGGAGCTCGATCCGCGCTGGCTCAACCGCGTCTCGAAGCTCTCGGCCAAGGGCTGGAAGAACTTCGTCCATTACGAGAAGGACCGCATCAAGGAGCTGCGCCAGGAGGTGCAGTCGCTGGCGGCGCTGACCGGGCTCGAGATCGTCGAATTCCGCAAGATCGTGCACTCGGTGCAGAAGGGCGAGCGCGAGGCGCGCCAGGCCAAGAAGGAGATGGTGGAAGCCAACCTTCGCCTCGTGATCTCGATCGCCAAGAAATACACCAACCGCGGCCTGCAGTTCCTCGACCTGATCCAGGAAGGCAATATCGGGTTGATGAAGGCGGTCGATAAGTTCGAATATCGCCGCGGCTACAAGTTCTCGACCTACGCCACCTGGTGGATCCGGCAGGCGATCACGCGCTCGATCGCCGACCAGGCCCGCACCATCCGCATCCCCGTGCACATGATCGAGACGATCAACAAGATCGTGCGCACCTCGCGCCAGATGCTCAACGAGATCGGCCGCGAGCCGACCCCGGAGGAACTGGCCGAGAAGCTCGGCATGCCCCTGGAGAAGGTGCGCAAGGTCCTGAAGATCGCCAAGGAGCCGCTGTCGCTCGAGACCCCCGTGGGCGACGAGGAAGACAGCCATCTCGGCGACTTCATCGAGGACAAGAACGCGATCCTGCCGATCGATGCGGCGATCCAGTCGAACCTGCGCGAAACCACCACGCGCGTGCTGGCCTCGCTCACCCCGCGCGAAGAACGCGTGCTCCGCATGCGCTTCGGCATCGGCATGAACACAGACCACACCCTGGAAGAGGTCGGCCAGCAGTTCTCGGTGACCCGCGAGCGTATTCGTCAGATCGAGGCGAAAGCGCTGCGCAAGCTGAAGCATCCGTCGAGGTCGAGGAAGCTGCGGAGCTTCTTGGATAACTGATCAGTTCAAAAGCGGCGGGCGAAAGCCCGCCGCTTTCTTTTGTAGCCCGGGTGACCGAAGCGACACCCGGGTTTTGTTTTTCCTTAGTGTTCGCACACCGCTTCGCTTGTAGGTCCGCTAACTGCGATCAAGAATGATCGGGCTTTTAGGCGAAGACCTGAGTATGTTAATTGTACACGCGTAGGTCATTCGATATTGGTGAGCATTTAGCTGTGGTTAGATAGAGAGCTACTAGCCTACCAAGTAATTTTGTTCCACCATCATCCTATGGCTGCATTTCCGGGCATGGTCGCGCTCTCTGCGGTTCAAGAATGCACTCTCCAAAGTTTCCCATCAAAGCTAAGAACTTAAGCGAGGTTATAAACGTGCCTCGCTTAAAAATGACCTGGAAGTCACGGGTCCGAGACGCGATGCGCCGCCAACCAATTCCAGATCCAATCGAGCATCTCGATTTTCACGTCAGACTTGATGCGATCTGTAACACGATCGCATCTGAGATCTTGACTGGCGCATATACCCCGCATAGCCCGATCCGGTTTTTATCGGAAAAATCTAAGGGCCTTTGTCGCCAATTAGTGCTTCCATCAGCCAAGGATGCGTTGATTCTTCAGACATTATCCGATGCACTTTGGGCTGAGATCCGTACCAAGGCTCCGACAAACAAGTCATTTTACGCTCCGAGCGACCAGCATTTTTCGAAGAAGAGTCAGGAGGACGACCCGAGCCCATATGGCTCTATGAATGCGTGGCTGGCTTTCCAAGAATCGATTTTTGGCTTTGCGACAAAAAAGAAGTTTATCATTGCGACAGACATAGCCAATTACTTCGACTCTATTTCTTACGATCATTTGCGGAATATCTTGGCTGACTTATCTTTGGCTCGGGAGCATGCTCTCGATCTTCTGTTGTACACGTTGTCTTGGATGCTATGGCAGCCCGACTATATGCCGCGCGTTCCCATAGGTCTTCCGCAGGCGAACCTAGATGCTCCTCGTCTTCTTGCGCATTCCTTTTTGTTCGAAATCGATGAGTTTCTCTCGCTTCGAAAAGGTATCGATTTTGCCCGCTACATGGACGACATCGACATCGGTGTCGATAGCTTTTCGGAGGCCAAAGAGATCCTCCGTGACCTAGATCTAGCGCTCCAAACCCGTCAGATCAGGTTAAATTCAGGTAAGACCAGGATTTTAACCGAGAGCGCGGCTTATGAGCATTACAAGATCAGGGAAAATCATTTACTCGATAAACTGGCTAAGAAAATCGATCTCAAGAAAGCAGCTGGCGACTCATTGGAGCGCGAAGTCCGACAAGTAGGATATGCGATACGCGGAGGTGTAAGAAGGGGCGCATTTGTGAGCGGGAACGGCGAGAAGATTTTCAAAAGAACGATCAATTTCGCTCGGATGCTTCATGTCGATCTCGATAATGACCTCTTCTTTTCTCTCTTATCTGGATGGCCATCGCTTCGTCCTACGGTGCTTAACTGGTGGCAGAATCGTTTGGCGCCAGAAGCCAAGCTTCATCTAATAAAAAATCTATTTGTAGAGAGATTATTGGTGGATGATGCATCCAGGATGGATGTCATTGTGGCAATTGTCGCGGCTCGATTGGAGAGGAACAAGGAAGTCGATGACCAAATAGGTATTATTGCAGGCTATTTAGATGAATCGTCGAGCTGGGGGCTCTACTCGAAAATTTGGCTGCTTTCGAAATATGGTTCGAGTATCGAATTGATGAAGTTGATCGAAAGTACGGTTTCTTTGTGGGTGACCCAAGAGCACCTTTCTAGGCTTGTGGCCGGGCTCTGGTCTCGATTTGTCGGCTCGTCATTGCGTACAAAGTTTGAGGCGATCCTCCGGCGCGCTGGCAATGCTTGGTCCAATTCTGTTCTACAGTTTCATATGGAACTATCCTCAGGGACTGTGGGCTATACAGCAGTGAAAAACTTTATCCAGGCGCCGAATCCGTCTCTGCCGAATCTAATCTCGCATGCGAAGTTTTTGATGTTGTTATCGATTTTGCATAATCTTGATTTGGTTCCGACCGCAGTCACTCATTTGAAAAAGGTTCATCAGTGGGCACTCGCTGATGAATATTATGAATTGATCGTTCCGTAGAGGTTTTGCCCACCGTCTAGAGCCGCGCAGATCTCGGTGGGCTCGGTTACGGTGATAGTGCACTAATCTCTCGCGCCAAAAGGCGGTGTCGAGGTGTCACGGTTGGCCGACAAGACGTCTTGTCCGCAAATGTCCGTGTCCTTGCCGCAAGAGGCCGAACTTTGCGCAGACGGCGTTGGGCGATCGACTGCTAGGAATTAGCGTCTCACTGGACGCCGACTCCCATGCATGACGACGAGTTTTCATCGGCCGCGGCGCACGACAGCGCCGCCGCCATCTGGGCGCCGCTGCGCCCTTTCATTGCCGCTGAGGCGCGGCTCGCGACGCGCGCGGCGCAGGGGTCCTGGACCGCCTTCCTCTATGAATTCCTCCGCTTCGGCGTGAAGCAAGCTTACGCCTGCCTGTTCGGCGGCATCGCGGTGGCGCTGATGCTGCTGACCTGGAAGTTCTATCCAGCGCACGCGCCGCTCGCCCGCTACGACTTTCTTTTTCTCTGTATGCTCGCCGTCCAGGCCATGCTCCTCGCCTTAAAGCTGGAGACATGGGAGGAGGCCAAGGTGATCCTCGTCTATCACCTCGTCGGCACCGCGATGGAGCTGTTCAAGGCCGCGACCGGCTCCTGGATCTATCCGGAGCCGAGCCTGATCCGGCTTGGCGGCGTGCCGCTGTTCTCGGGCTTCATGTATTCCTGCATCGGCAGCTATCTCTGCCGGGTCTGGCGCCTGTTCGATTTCCGCTTCACCAATCATCCACCGCGCCGCTGGCTGATCGGCTTAAGCGCGGTGATCTATCTCAACTTCTTCCTCGATCATTACGGCTTCGATCTGTGCCTCGCCCTGTTCGTTGTATCTGCGCTGCCGATCGGCCCGGCCACCGTTCATTTCAGGGTCTGGCGCGTGCATCGCGCGATGCCGCTGCTCCTCGGGCTCTTGCTGGTGTCCCTGTTCATCTGGCTATCGGAGAACATCGGCACCTTCACGCGGGTCTGGCTCTATCCGCAGCAGGCCCACGGCTGGGCCATGGTGTCGCCGGCCAAGCTCGGCTCGTGGTTCCTGCTGCTGATCATCAGCTACACGCTGGTCAGCCTGATCAACCGGTCGACGGAGATGGAGGTGCGGGAGGAGGGTGCGATAGCGCAGCAGCCGGAGCGAGAAGCGGCATAGAAACCGTTGTGTTGACAATTGTTAACGGCTCTCTATTTAACCTGATGCCCGCACCGGATAAGGGAGGAAGATGATGAAGACGTTTGAGTTCAGCATCATCGCCTCGGGCATTGATCCGGAGGCGGACGATTTTGGTGACCGGTTTTACGATGCCGGATGCGACGATGCACTCGTGGCCTATCAGAAGGGACATATCATCCTCGATTTTGCCCGGGAGGCCGACACGATCGACGAGGCCGTTGCGTCCGCAATCGAGAACGTCCGTGCGGCAGGTGCTGCGGTCGATCGCATCGAACCAGATCCGCTCGTGAGTCTTGCTGATATCGCGGAGCGGACAGGCCTGACGCGGGCTGCGATCAGCAACTATTTCAAGGGAAGTCGTGGAAAGAACTTTCCTGCGCCGGTTGCCAAGGTCACCTCGGACAGTCCGCTTTGGGACTGGGCCGCTGTCGCGCATTGGATGGCTGCAAATCAGAAGGTACCCGTCGAGCTATCGGTCGAAGCCTGCGTGCTCAAGGAAGCCAACGCTGCGATCGGCGCGGGCGAGGTGCATCTCGCGGATAGGCTGAAGCGGCGGGCGCAGCAGGCGGTGCAGGCGTTTAAGGTCGCGTGATCGGCTGGCAAATCGATGTCATGCAGCGGATATAGGGTGGGCAAAGGCGCGTGTCCGCTGTTGCAGCTTGCGCCGTCGATCAACCGGCGCCGTTCCCGCCGTCTAGAGGGCGCACGGATCTCGGTGGGCACGCGCTTCGCGCTTTGCCCACCCTACGGAGCTGAGGCTGTGCTACTTCTTCTTCGCGCCGACGCGGGCAAGGCTCTTGATCTGCAGCGGCGGGCGGCCGGATTTTTCGGCGATCTCGCGGTCCTGCTCCATGATGAAGCCGCGCGCCGGCTCGTCGCCGTCGAGGCCGCCGAGCAGCTCGGCCGGCACCCGCCGGTTGGAACGCTGCGAGCCGTCCTCGTACGTGACGTTGAAGAAGGCGAATTCGCCTTTGGGATTGCTGCCGGGTTTTTTCGCCATAGCAGGCCGTTTACGGCGGGGAGGCCAGCCCGGTCAACGCAAGAAAATGCCTATCCCCTGCCCGAATTTGCGCGGCCCGTCATATGGGTTTCGCAGAATCGCCGGCGTGGAGCGGGTGGCCGCGCCAGCGCCGCGCCCCGCCGGTCGCTCTGCAAACTCCTCGATTTTGCCCGATGAAAGTGCCTTGATGGCAGCAAACCGAGGCCGACGAGACGCCCATGTCCATGCCGCAACTGACCGTCTGGTACAACACCCGCTGTCCGGTCTGCGATGCCGGGATCGACTGGCAGCGCAACAAGCTGCTGGCGCTGGTCAAGTCCGGCCGCGTTGCGTTCAGGGACATCAACGAGCAGCCGGAGGCGCTGGCCGCCCACGGCGCCGATGTCGATGATGTCAGGCGCCGGCTGCATGCGACCGACGAGGAGGGGCGGCTGATCACGGGCGCGGACGTTGCGCTGCTGCTGTGGAAGCTGACGCCGGGCGAGGGCTGGCTCGCCACGCTGCTCGGCAACCGCGCGATCCGGCCGCTGACGCGCTTCGGCTACGACCGCATTGCCGACGCGCTGTTCGCCTGGAACAGGTGGAAGGGGCATTGGTGAGAAGCGGGTGAGCGGCGAGCCCGCGACTGGATGGGGAGCCTGTCACCGCGATTGCGGTCCGCTCCCCTCCCCCTTGCGGGGAGGGGTCGGGGGTGGGGGTCTACGAGTCCGACTCACCATGATGAGGGCGGGGTCTGTTGGGAGGTCCGCGATCATCGGCGCACAATGTCACCGTAGCCGCGCGCGTGCTTGAGCTCGCGTTGGAGCAAGCGGCCGGATGGCATCCCGCGTTCCTTGACCCGCGGCGTTTTGAAAATGTCAGGTGCACCCAACGAAGTTCGGCGCGCGTGGACCCCCACCCCCAACCCCTCCCCGCAAGGGGGAGGGGAGTTCACCGTCAGTGCGGCAACATCTCAGGCCTAGTGCCCTTGCGCCTTCACCAGCGCGGCGGCGGCGTGGGCGCGGGTGCCGCCACGTGGGCCGTCATCGTCCTCGCGACGGCCCAGCGCCATGATGGCGGTGCCCATCGCGGTCGAGCCGAAGGTGATGAAGAACGACATCAGCAACAGCCCGAGCGCCACGCCGGGCGAACGGTCGGTGAAGATCAGATGGCGCAGGCCGCCCGGATTGAGCGCGAGCAGTCCGCCGACCAGGAGCGTGGCCATGCCGAGCCCGAGCGCCAGGTTGATCGCCAGCAATCGAAACAGCGGCAGCCGCAACAGGCTGCGCTTTCTCGGCGTCCGGTTTGCCATCGCTCGTCATCCGTGATCGTGTGAGCGCATCAACTCTAGCATCGATAGCAGCGCGTTCAAGGTCGGCGCCCGCTCCGCGGTACACGATAGGGGCACGTCATTCCGGGGCGCTCGCAAAGCGAGCGAGCCCGGAATCCATGCCCACAGGGAAACATTTTCGAGCACGATGGAGGAAGGTCTGCGCAACAAATTCCCGGCCTGTGGTTATGGATTCCGGGCCCGCGCTCTTCGAGCGCGTCCCGGAATGACCGATGGAGATTTGCGCGAGATTCCATGCTGTGCAATGGCGTCGCTGGGTCCGCGACTTCGCTGACTTCACTGCGCTCCGGAACGACGGCGTCAATGTTGTTGGTGTTGAGCCCGCGGCGAGCCCCGGCCTACGCCGCCTCGCCTTCGGCCACGCCATGCTGCTTGGCGATCACCGTCTGCCAGACGCTCGCGATGGCGCGCTGCGTCTCGGGGGCGATCAGGCAATGGCCCTCATTGTCGAAGCCGCAGAAGCGCACCGATGGATCGTGCCTGACCTCGGCGAGCGCGCGGTTGATCACTTCCAGGCAGGCCATGACCTGGCCGATGTTCTGCAGCCGCGTGTGATGCAGGATGTCGATCAGGCGGACCATCATCACCGGCGGCTGGCCGAGCGAGACGCCGGGCCGGGCGAATTCGAAGAAGACGTTGACAGCCGGCAGCATGCCTTCGATCTGCGAAAGCACTTTCGCGGCGTCGTCGGTGCTCAGGGCAACCAGATGCGCGCTCTGTGCCGGCAGCGTCGGCTGCGGCGGCGCATCCGCAGCGAGCCCGAGTCCGGCCAGCACCTGATGCTCGATCCAGCGCCGCACCTCCGGCGGGGCACTGCGGATCTGGTCGGCGGTCAGGGTAATTCCGATCATGGCGTCTCTCCTTTTGGCGGCGAGCTTAAGGGCGAGCGGTGGCGTAGTATTGACGCGGATCAAGCGCATTCCGGGCGGAGATTGCGACCTCTGCCGTTTTGACGCCACCGTTGCGGCCATGGCATGATCCGCTTCCCGATACCGATCATGAGGACTGTGCATGCTGATCCGTCGTCTGGCTGTGTTGTTCGCGGCCTGTGTTGCGGCAACGTCCGCGCAGGCCGCCCGCTGTGGCGGCGATTTCAACTCCTTCATCGCCAATGTGTCGGCGGACGCGCAGGCGGCCGGCATCTCCTCCAGCACGATCAGCTCAGCGTTGTCGGGCGTGACGATCGATCCCAGCGTGCTCGCCTTCGACCGCCGCCAGCGCTATACCTTCAACAAGACCTTCGAGCAGTATGTCGCGACCCGCGTCGGCCCCGGCCGCATCAACGGCGCTCGCGCCCGGCTGCAGCGCCACGCGGCGCTGCTGGCGCGCATCGAGCAGCAATATGGCGTGCCGCGGCAGATCCTGGTCGCGATCTGGGGGCTGGAAAGCGACTTCGGCACCGGCGACATGGGCAAGCTGCCGGTGGTCCGCACGCTCGCCACGCTGGCGCATGACTGCCGCCGCAGCGAGCTGTTCCAGGGCGAATTGCTTGCGGCTCTGCAGATCATCCAGCGCGGCGATCTGCCCTTGCGCGATTTGATCGGCGCCTATGCGGGCGAGATCGGGCAGACCCAGTTCCTGCCGTCGTCCTACATCAAATACGGCGTCGACTTCGACGGCGACGGCCGCGTCGACCTGCGCCACAGCGTGGCCGACGTGCTGGCCTCGACCGCGAACCTGCTCCACACCAACGGCTTCAAGATGGGCGCATCCTATGAGGAAGGCAGCGCCAATTTCGAGGCGATGCGCGAGTGGAACAGGGCGGTGATCTACCGCAAGACCATCGCGTACTTCGCCGATCAGCTGATGGGACGCTGAAGGGAGTTGCCTCCCACCCTCCACGTCATTCCGGGGCGTCGCGCAGCGACGAGCCCGGAATCCATAACTACCGGCGGATGTCGCGCTCTCGCCTGCTGACTGTACTCCCCGCAGACCGTACTAACAGCGTTGGCCTGTGGCCATGGATTCCGGGCCCGGCCCGCTGGGCCGTCCCGGAAGACGACCTTGAGCATGCGCATACGCCCAATGCGCAGATTGCCCGTCGTGCCAATCTGTCGCGTCACGTCGGCTTGCGTCGTCGGGCAAATCACCTGCAGAATCGTTCGCGTCTCGGCCCACAAGAGGGACGCCTCGCGACCGTCACGAGTGTCGGGCCTGAGATGCGATGGACGCGATCACCCGCAGCGCGCAGCTTGCGCGCGGACGAACGAGGTGAGCGCGGACGGCGAAATCGTGTGGTCCTGGCGTCCCGGTGCTGACGCCTGCGCGATGCGCCTTGGCGCATCGTCGCGACGGGGGCAAGAAAGCCGGTCCCCGGGGAGATCACGTATAAGCCGTAAACCATCGCGCAGGGAAGGCCGGATCATCCGGCTGAAACCTGTGGTAACCGCCGCGTGCATTCTTTTTCGCACGCGGGCCATGGGTATCAGCGGATACCCGGCCTTCCCTGCGTCCTCTGCTTGAAGAGGGCGCTAAATTATCGATCACGACTCGGGCATGCCATGTCGCGAGAATGCCGCCTCATACTCGTTCGTCATGCCCCGCGCATGCGGGGCATCCAGCACGCCGAGGCTCATCGAGAGATAATTGCTGTCTCTGGAATATTGGATCATCCGCTGGAGCCTGTCATCCGGCTCGCCGGAGGCGAGACCCGGTGGCGGATGATGACTGCAGATACGAAAGATCTGCCAGGATCGTTCGGTCACCCCGCCTTCGCCGCCGCCTTCTCGAGCCGCCTCGCCATCACGTTCCAATAGGTGCCCGGCATGAGACGCTGCAACAGATCCATGAAGCGCGCGTCGCTGCCGATCAGGATGCGCGGTTCGTTGCGTTCGATCCCTTTGATGATCCGCAGCGCCGCATCCTTCGGTGTCGTCTTGGCGAGCTTCTCGAAGCGGTCGATGGCCTGCGCCCGCCGCGCATTGTCGGTCATGCCGCTGCCGGACCGGGCGTTGCGCGCGATCGCGGTGGCGATGCCGCCGGGATGCACCACCGAGAGCTTCACCGGGCTTTGTGCCATCGCGAGCTCATGCCGCAGGCTTTCGGAAAAGCCGCGCACGGCGAATTTCGCCGCTGCATAGGCGCATTGTCCGGGCGGCGCGATGATGCCGAAGATCGAGGAGAGATTGACGATATGCGCTTGCGGCCTTTGCGAAAGATGCGGCAGGAAGGCGCGCGTGCCGTGCACCACGCCCCAGAAATTGATGTTGAACAGCCATTCCATGTCGGCCTGCGAGATTTCGGCAAAGGTCCCGGCCAGCGCGACGCCGGCATTGTTGATGAGGATGCTGAGCGAAGGGTGCGCGCCGGTTGCCGCTTGTGCGAACGCCCCGATCGCGCCGGCATCGCTGACATCGAGCCGATGCGTGGTCACCTTCCTGCCGTGCCGGGCGACCTCATCGGCGATGCTTGCCAGCCCGGCCTCGTCGCGATCGGCGAGCGCGAGGTCGCAGCCGCGTGCCGCCAGTTCTTGTGCGAGCGCGCGCCCGATGCCGCTCGCGGCGCCCGTCACCGCCGCCGCCGTTCCGTTGATCCTCGTCATTGTTTGTTGCTCCCCCTTGCGCCTGTTGTTCCTCGCGCGCCTCGCGTTCGTATGATGACTCGTGTATTCCAACGCGTTGCCGGCGACGTGAGACTTTTTGATATTGGAACTGAACCATCGGACGGTTCCGCTTTTAACTCACATTACTTTGTGAAGATACAATTTGGAGGCACACGCATGGGACAGTCGAAGCCCTTCCGCGCCACGGCCCTGATCGTGGAGGATGATCCCACGCAGCGGGATATGGTGACCATGCTGCTGGAGGAGAGCGACTACGACGTGATCGCCTGTGAGAGCGCGGAGGCGGCGGAGCTCGTTCTCAGCAAGCCCGGCAATCGCGTGGTGCTGTTGATGACCGATGTCAATCTGGCGGGACGGATGAGCGGGGTGGAGCTCGCGCATATCGCCAAGCAGCGCCAGCCGCGGCTCAACGTGGTGGTGACCTCGGGCCGGCCTTTGGCGGAGCCGTTGCCTGATGACACCAAGTTCTGGTCGAAGCCGTGGGCGCCGCTGGACGTGCTGCGCGAGGCCGAAATGGCGCTCACGGCCGCCGGTCCTTCCGAGGCGCGGCGGCGCGAATAGCAGGATGGCTGCCGGATGCTTCCGTCGGGTCCGGCGCTGTGATAGCAGCGTGGTGAGTGCAGCCGGAGGCCTCTGATGTCGATCGCATTTCTCCTGACCTCGCTGATCGTGGTGGCCTCGCCCGGCACCGGCGTGCTGTATACGCTCTCTGTGGCGCTCGCGCGGGGCGCACGCGCGAGCATCGCCGCGGCTTTCGGCTGCACGCTCGGCATCATCCCGGCGATGCTGGCCGCGATCTTCGGACTCGCCGCCGTGCTGCACACCAGCGCATTGGCTTTCGCCGCGCTGAAATGGTGCGGCGTGCTCTATCTGTTGTACATGGCCTGGCAGACCTTGCGGGAGAGCGGCGCGCCCTCGGTCGAGGCGCGCGCCGAGGCGAAATCGCACCGTCAGGTGATCGCCACCGGCTTCCTGATCAACATTCTCAATCCGAAACTGTCGATGTTCTTCCTGGCCTTCCTGCCCCAGTTCATCGCCGCCGACGAGGCGCATCCGCTTACTAAGATGCTCCTGCTCAGCGCGGTCTTCATGGCGATGACCTTCGTCGTCTTCGCGCTTTATGGGCTGTTCGCCGCCCGCGTCCGCGACGCGGTCGTGACCAGGCCGAATGTGATGGGCTGGATGCGTCGGGCCTTCGCCGGCGGGTTTGCGCTGCTCGGCGCCCGGCTCGCCTTGACGGATCGCTAGGACGATCCCATTTCGGATAATGGTGAGAGCCCGGGTGGAAGCCGCGCTCCCACCCGGGGAAGGGGTGGCGCAACTACTTCTTCTTGGCAGCCTTTTTGGTCTTCTTGGCGGCCTTCTTGGTCGCTTTCGCGGCCTTCTTCGCTTTCTTTGCCATCGGATCCTCGTTCAGGAGTTCATGGATTGAAACGCGACGCGAGGCCGGCACAGCGGACGCCCGCATGTGCGACAGCCTCGGGGAATGATCCCAGCAGATTCGCGAACGGCTGCCTCACTCTGTCACCGCTCCGTCATGCCGTTATCCACAGCTCGGTTGCAGGTAATGACGGCGTGGGATCGGCGCACAGCGTTAACGGGAGGCAAACGCGCCGTCTTCATCAATTCAAAACCACGGCGAAATCTCGGTTTTGCCATTGAGGTTCCTTTAAGCCCGTCGCCCCATGGTGTCGCGATCGTCAGGGATCCTCATGGCCACCACCTTTGTAAATCGATGGGACAGGGCGCGCGTTCTGTTATCGCCATGCTGAGCGTCCCGACCCTGTGGACGGCCTTCATCGTCAACTTTCTCGCGCTGGGCTTGATCTGGGCTTACGTCCTGCGCAGCTACCCCAACCTGGAAGCGGCCCGCTTTTGGACCGGATCGGCGCTCGTTGCCGCGGCGGGCGCGACGCTCGCGCTGATGCGCATCTATTTTGACGCGATGTTGCCGCTGCTGTTGGGCAGCGGCATGATCGTCTTCGCGATCTGTTTGAGCGCGATGGGCGTTCAGCGCTTCTATGATCAACCTGTGTCGTGGCGGAATACGGTGCTCACCGTCTTGCTGACCGGCGCTGCGGTCGCGTTCTTTGTCTATGTCTATGACAGCCAGCCGCTGCGAATCGTCGCGTATTCGATCGGCCAGTTCATACCGGTGTTTCTGATCGCGCGGCGGCTGCTCGACCCGCGGAAGGGCCGCGTCAATCCCGGCGCGCGGTTGGCCGGAGTTCTCGCCATTCTGCTCATGGCGATTTTCATGTTTCGTGTCGCCGGCAGCCTGACAGGTCTCGACTTCAACATCAGCCGCTCCAGCACCGTGCAGTCCGTCGCGGTGTTGGTCCTGATCTTCTTATCCATGTCGCTCAATTTCGGTTTCCTGCTGATGGCGGTCGACCGGCTCCGTAATGAGGTGGCCGATCTCGCGCTGCTCGATGATCTCACGGGGGTTGCCAATCGGCGTCATCTGATGCTGCGGCTCGGCGAAGAATGTGCGCGCTCGGAGCGTTCGGGCCGGCCATTTGCGCTGCTTGTGATCGACCTCGACGGCTTCAAGTTCATCAACGACACTTATGGCCATGCCGCGGGCGATGCCTGCCTGCAGCATTTCACCTTGATGACGCAGACCCGGCTGCGGCCCGGGGACATGCTTGCGCGGACCGGCGGGGACGAGTTCTGCATCGTGTTGCCGTCGTCCACCTTGCGCGAAGGGGAGATGATCGCGCGGCGCGTGCTGCAGGTCTGCCGCGAGGATGCGGAGGCTTGTACCGGCTCCGACATCCCGATCGCCGTCTCGATCGGCATCGCCGAATGGAGCGGCGAGGTCGGGGCCTTTCCGGACCGCTTGATCGCGCGCGCGGACCAGGCGCTGTACGTGGCGAAGAAGCAGGGCAAGAACGGCTATGCGCTCCATGACGGCGCTCCGTCACTTGCTCCCGATATGATCGCCGGCCTGCTGGGCGCACAGATCGCCCACGACGCTTCGGCATCCTGATGCAGCAAAGCCGGCGTCGCCGCCGGCTCCATTCATTGCTTCCGATGAGCGATCAGACAGAAGCCGCGCTTAGTGCGCAGCTTCCAAGGCTGCAGCTTCCTGCTTGGCGATCGTGCCCTTGACGGCCGACTGCACCTTCTCGAAGGCGCGAACCTCGATCTGGCGCACGCGCTCGCGGGAGACGCCGAACTCGGCGGCGAGATCCTCCAGCGTCATCGGGTCCTCTGCGAGCCGCCGCGCTTCGAAGATGCGGCGTTCGCGCGGGTTGAGCACGCCGATCGCGCCGTTCAGCGCCGCGCGGCGGTGATCATACTCCTCGTGCTCGGCCATGATGGCTTCCTGGTTGGGCGAGGTATCGACCAGCCAGTCCTGCCATTCGCCCGCCTCGCCGTCGTCGCGGATCGGCGCGTTCAGCGAGGCGTCGCCGCCGAGGCGGCGGTTCATGTCGACCACGTCCTGAGCGGTCACGCCGAGCCGCTTGGCGATCAGCTTGACCTGATCGGGGTGAAGATCGCCTTCGTCCAGCGCGGAGATCCGGCTCTTGGCCTTGCGCAGGTTGAAGAACAGCTTCTTCTGGTTCGCCGTGGTGCCCATCTTCACGAGCGACCAGGATCTCAGGATGTACTCTTGTATTGACGCCTTGATCCACCACATGGCGTAGGTGGCAAGACGAAATCCCTTCTCGGGCTCGAACCTTTTCACAGCCTGCATCAGGCCGACATTGCCTTCCGAGACGACTTCGGATATCGGCAAGCCATAGCCGCGGTAGCCCATGGCGATCTTGGCCACGAGCCGCAAGTGGCTGGTCACGAGTCGCTGCGCTGCGTCGCTGTCGTCATGCTCGCGCCAACGTTTGGCAAGCATGTACTCTTCCTGCGGTTCCAGCATCGGGAACTTGCGGATTTCGGCGAGGTAGCGAGAAAGTCCGGATTCTCCATTGAGAACCGGTAAAGTAGCTGTACGGGCCATTGAGCGCCCTCCAGTTGGTTCAGGCCCCCGATAGCGGCGGGCCAGGCAAGACGGTCGCTTTCTTAAAGCCGGCCAGCTTGCGATGTTCCTTGCGTCGGGTATTCGACGCGGACGCAACATACACTAAAATCATCCGCGGGTGGAAGGATAACAGGGGTCACGTCCCCGTGTGGCTGCCATAACATATTGTCATACTTACGTTTTTCTCAACAGTCTGCGTCATAGCGCCGCCCCCAGCGCGCCTCGCAAAGCTGCCAGATCGGGCGGAAGCTCGGATTCCCAGTGCATCAGCTCGCCGGTTCTGGGGTGTTCTATTACCAGAAGGTATGCATGTAGCGCTTGGCGGCCGAGGGACGCGAGGGCGGCCTGGGCCGCCGGGCTGAGCTGGCTCGCCTTGGTCTTGAAATGCGGGCCATAGACAGCGTCGCCAAGCAGCGGGTGGCCGAGATGCGCCAGGTGCACCCGGATCTGGTGGGTGCGGCCGGTCTCGAGACGGCAGGCCAAAAGAGCGGCGACCGGCTTGCCGTCGCGGCCGTTGAAGGTTTCCTGCACCTCGTAATGGGTGACGGCGTGGCGGCCGCGCTCGCGCACGGCCATCTTCTCGCGGGCGTGCGGGTGGCGGTCGATCGGCGCATCGATCGTGCCGTACTGACGGTGCGGCACGCCCCAGGCAAAGGCCAGATAGCCGCGTTCCATCAGCCCGGTGCGGCCGTGATCGGCGAACTGGGCGCTGAGGGATTGATGCGCCATGTCGTTCTTGGCGATCACCATCAGCCCCGATGTATCCTTGTCGAGGCGATGGACGATACCCGGCCGCTTGACGCCGCCGATGCCGGACAGGCTGGCGCCGCAATGGGCGATCAGCGCGTTCACCAGCGTTCCCGTCTCGTGGCCGACGGCGGGATGCACCACCAGCCCGGCCGGCTTGTCGATGACGATGATGTCCTCGTCCTCGTAGACGATATGAAGCGGGATGTTCTCGGCCGCGGGCTCGGCCGCCACCGCCTCCGGCACGTCGATTGTGATCGTGTCGCCGGCCGCGACATGGTAAGCGGGGTCACGAACCGCGACGGGGCTGGTTTGGCCGGGGTTGGTTCGGCCGATGCTGACCTGACCGATGCTGACTTGGCCCGCCAGGATCAGCGCCTTCAGCCGCGACCGTGACAGCTCCGGCAGCCTGCTTGCGAGTACGCGGTCGAGCCGCGACGAGCCCTCGTCGCCGGCGACGACGACCCTGACCGATCCTTGAGGACGAGAAGCCGAGATTTCCATGAACACTACCGTTGCGCCGGACGCATCATCCCCCGAGCAGGCTCAGCTGATGGCACGGCTGCGGCGCATGATGATGATTGCAGGGGTGACGACGTCGGTCGCGATCGCCGTCCTGCTGGTTGCCATCGGCTACCGCCTTTTCAAGGGCGAGGGAAGCGCCGCGTCCGGCCCCGATATCACGGCCGTGCTGCCCAAGGGCGCCCGGATCGTCGCGACCGCCACGGCCGGCGACCGCCTCGCCGTGACCCTGGACGTCGGCGGCACCACCGAAATCCGCACCTACGACGCCAAAACCCTGAAACCCACCGGCCGCCTGCGCTTCGCCGTCGAGCCGTGAGGGCGGAAAAGATATCTTTTCGGTCATACGGGGCGATCTCTCGCCGCGACAGCGGTGCGCCCCCCTCCCCCTTGCGGGGAGGGGTTGGGGGTGGGGTTCTCTCCACGAGGCGCCCCCCTCGGAAAACCCACCCACCCACCGACAACCTCACGGATAATTCCGCCGCCCGTCTTGCGGTGCGCCGATTTCGAGGCTATTCGGTTCACCTCACGCTCCCTTCGTCTAGCGGTTAGGACGCGGCCCTCTCAAGGCTGAAACAGGGGTTCGATTCCCCTAGGGAGCGCCAATATAATCAATAACTTAGCTCGAAATCATCGAAATCGTCGAATATCCGTCGAATAAGTGTCGGCGGACAGGGGCGGCTGTCCGCGACAGGCATCGCCGTTGTCAAGATTTGCCATTCCCTCACTCAGCTGGGCCACGGGCGGCTTTATGTTCGCTTGAACCACAGACTGCGAACTGAGGGCGGCCGGCGTCGGGATCGTTCCAGGCGGCCCAGTTATCCCTTTCAGTAATCATCGTTTCCGTATTGCCGAAATTGGTGCCAGACCAAAGTTCGGGTCTCCCGACCACACTTCAAACTACGATTGCGTTGTTTGCCGTCGTCGCTCGTCCAACGCTTTGACGTCCCGCGTCGAGGCCGCCTCACGAGGCCAGCGCCGACGAGGCTTGCACTCGAATCCGCATGGTGACCGCTACGGGCGCTGTGAGCACGGATCGCTCGGCCACGGAAATCGCCCGGCGGCCAGTACGCCAGTTAAAGTATCACGGAACACCATCGAGGGGCTTCGTCACACGTTATGGCTGCTCGCGGCCCCTCAGGTTAAGCAAAGCAAGCTACCCGGGGGCTTTGCACCGGCGGTTGCATTCGGTTAATTGTGCACGGGGAGTTCAGTGCCTACGCCGGTGGTAAAGTACTGAGGGGGGTTGATGAAAACGGTCATTGCCGCACCGAAGGCAGCCATGCTTATCGAGAGCATGAGGGACATCGGCTATTCCCTGGAAACTGCGCTTGCCGACGTGATCGACAACTCCATAACTGCCAAGGCAGGCCGGATCGATATTCTCACGGATCTGGAACATCTTCGGGTCGGCATCCTCGATAACGGCGAGGGAATGACCGAAGAACAATTGCTTGCTGCGATGCGGCCGGGAAGCACCAATCCGCGCGATGCGCGAAACCCTGTAGACCTTGGTCGGTTTGGTCTCGGGCTCAAGACTGCATCGTTCTCACAATGTCGGCGAGTGACGGTACTCACACGCGCGAAGGGGATCACGTCAGCCGCCATCTGGGACCTCGATTTCGTTGCTGAGAGGGATGACTGGCTCGTCCAGATTCCTGACGACGCTGCGGCTATCCCATGGGCGGACAGACTTCCGACAGCCGGCACTCTCGTTGTCTGGGAGAAGCTGGACCGCGTGCTGGAGCAGGACAAGACGGATGCCGCAATCCAGAGGTTCATCGGTCGCCTCGACGATTCACGCGATCATCTGGAGCTTGTATTTCATCGCTTTCTTTCCGGCGAACCTGGTTTAAAACGCATCGAAATCCGGTTGAACGAGCGTCCACTCTCTCCCTTCGATCCTTTTCACAGTTCACACCCCGCCACAATTGCGGAGCCGCTGACTCCGGAAGTCATCAAGGTTGGTGAATACACAGTCCAGGTGCAGACGTTCACGCTCCCTCACCATAAGAAGGTGACACCTCAGGAATGGGAACGATACGCCGGAAAGGCCGGCTATGTGAAAAACCAGGGCTTCTACGTGTACCGCCAGAAACGTCTGATCATCCATGGAACCTGGTTTGGCCTCGCGCGCCAGATGGAGCTGACAAAGCTCACGAGAGTACGCATCGATATGCCGAATGGACTCGATGCGGACTGGAAGATCGACGTCAAGAAAGCATCAGCTCAGCCTCCATACCAAGTTCGAGAGCGGCTGCGCCGAATTATCGAGACGATCGGCGCTACATCAAAGCGCGTGTACACGAGCCGCGGGCGGGTGCTGGTCACTGACAGCAGACTTCCCGTCTGGAACAGAGTGCAGGACAAAAACGAAATCTCCTATCGGATTAACGCGGATCATCCCGTTGTGGCGGAATTCGCCGGCGAGCTTTCGGATGAACAGAGGCAGGAGTTCACGAGCGTCATCGAACTGCTCGCATCCTCTCTTCCGATGGACGCGCTTTTTGCCGATCTCGGCGGTTCGCCAGACAAGGTGACCGGCCTAGAACTCTCCGATGATGCCCTTCGTCATGTCGTAACGACGACGGTCAGCAAGCTTCTGGAGACCGGTGTGAAACCGCACGAGATCATCGCAATGCTCGAAGTGACTGAGCCTTTCCGTTCGAATTGGGGTCGAGCAGAAGCAATTGCAGACGAATGTATTTATGGGAGAGATGAGGGTGTTGGAGAACCTGAAAAATCTCGAAGTTGCGGTTGAGGGCTTCCTGGCACGGGAAGCTGCGCCGACACCCGAGAAAATCCGTGAATTGATCAAGAATTTCCGGATCATTCCGACGTGCAACGTTTCCGACGATGATGCCGAGCGGCTGGCGCGGCATCTCGAAACCCGTCACGACGTAACGATGACCATTGGGGCAATGCTGACGAGCCGCGACTTCGAGCCGTGGCTCGAAGCGCGCCGCAGTGGCATCGAGCCATACTACTGGAGCAGGTACAGACGCCTTCTTGCCGAAAAGAACTACTCCTCGCAAGTGCTTGCGACGATGGACAATGTGACTGACCGGATTCTCGGACTGCTGGAGAATCCGGACAAGGAAGGCCCATGGGATCGGCGCGGCATGGTCGTAGGGCACGTGCAATCCGGTAAGACCGCAAATTATATCGGCCTCATTTGCAAGGCAGCAGACGCGGGCTATCGGATCATCGTCGTGATCGCGGGCATTCACAATAATCTTCGCAATCAGACGCAGGCTCGCATCGATGAAGGCTTTGTGGGACGCGACAGCGCGTCAAAGGTGACAGATCGCAACCGTCGCATCGTCGGCGTTGGTCGTTACGACAGCCGACACTTGCCTTGGACGTTCACGAATTCGGTACGAGACTTCAATCGCGTCGGTGCCGAACAGGTTGGTGGAAAGCTGTCCGACCTTCGGGTGCCAGCGGTTTTTGTCATCAAGAAAAACAGCAATACGCTGAAGAACCTTACCGACTGGCTCAAGGACTACAATGCACGCGGGGGTGGAAGAACAGTTGAAGCGCCGATGCTGCTGATCGACGACGAAGCTGACAATGCCTCGATCAACATCAAGCACGACAAGGGCGAAGTATCGAGGATCAACGGTCAGATTCGCGAATTGCTGCGAATGTTCGAGCGCAGCTGCTATGTCGGATACACGGCGACGCCCTTTGCAAACATCTTCATCAGTCCGGACACCGATGACGAAATGCTCGGCGAAGACCTGTTTCCACGGAATTTCATCGTGGGGCTTGACCCTCCCACCAATTACTTCGGCGCCGAACGCGTTTTCATCGACGAGCCGACATCATTCATCCGCCACATCGAGGACAACGAGGACTACCTTCCACTCAAGCATGAAAAGGACCTGCAGGTCACAAGCTTGCCGCCAAGCCTGATGAGGGCCGTGAGGACGTTCGTCGTCGCTCGCGCGATCCGTCTGGTTCGCGGTCAGGTCAATCAGCATTCTTCGATGCTGGTCAACGCCTCCCGCTTCACCGATGTACAACGGCAGATTCGTAACGAAATCCATGTGAAACTGGAAGCCATCCAGGCGAGCTGTCGTGTCAACGGCGCACTTTCCCAAGCGCAGGCCCTCAGAGACCCCGAAATCCGAGAGCTCCACGCTGTCTGGGAGGAAGAGTACAGCGATACAAATACCGAGTGGCCGCAAGTGCAAAAGGTGCTGCACGATGCCGCTTCACCCATTCGCGCAGTCGAGGTGAACAGCCGGTCATCCGGCACACTGAACTATACAGATCATGAGAAGACCGGTCTCAACGTGATCGCTGTCGGCGGATTCTCGCTCTCACGCGGACTGACCTTGGAAGGGTTGATGGTCAGCTACTTCCTGCGCAATTCGATGATGTACGACACCTTGATGCAGATGGGCCGCTGGTTTGGCTACCGTCCTGATTACGAGGACCTTTGCCGTGTGTGGATGCTGGACGAGGCGGAAAGCTGGTACCGTTACATTGCGGTGTCCATCGAGGAGTTGCGCGAGGAAATGCGGAAGATGGAGGAGGCGAACGCAACTCCGGAAGAGTTCGGGTTGAAGGTCCGCAGCCATCCGGACACGCTGATCGTGACGGCAAGGAACAAGATGGGCTCTGGCGAGCAGGTTGTCGTTCAGGTGGGCCTCGGCAATGAGTTCATCGAAACGACGGCCTTGAGGTGGGACGATGCCAGCCTCGAAACAAACCGCCGGGCCGCAATCAGCCTTGCCGAGCGGCTCGCGGCCGCTGGCAAATCGCTGGCAGGTTCAGACCCGGTGCCGGGAGGTCGCCTGCTGCGAAATGTGCCTGTCGGTCCGATTCTCGAATTTCTCACTGAGTTCCAGAACGATCCGCAATCCATGCTGACAGACCCTGTCCCGGTTCGCCGTTACATCGATGACCGTGCACGAGGCGAACTGAGGTCATGGGACATTCTGGTACCAAGCGTGTCACGCTTGGACCATGTTCCCTTGATTGACCGGTCACTCGGAATCGAGGTCACTTGCCAGCGGCGCAAGGCAGGTGAGCGGAGCCGGCCCGGAAGAACGTTGCTTGTCACGGACAACCAGCGTGTTGCGTCGCGAGGGGTCGAGAAGACCGGAGTTGACCCCGATGCGATCAAGACTGCCGAGGCAGAGTACCGCAAGAAAAAGAACCTCAGCGAAACCGACCTCCGCAACTATCCCGACAAGATCTATCGCGACAAGCGGCAACGTCCCCTGTTGATACTCCATCTGCTCGCAATCGGTGAGGCTGATACGGACCTCAGCGCGGAGAAACCCGTGGTCGCCTGGAGCATCAGCTTCCCGACAACCAGTCTTCCCGAGGATCGTGTCGAATACATCGTGAACACGACCTGGATGCGCGAAAACTACAGGAATGATATCGACGAGGACGAGATGGCGGGCGACGATGAGTGACGATCCGTGGAAGGACATCGCACCTCCAGCCACGGTGGATGCCTTCAGCGCGAAGCGCGTCGATCCTGATATTCCGTGGAACTTCTTCTGGGGCCGTGCGCTCGATCGCAAGTGCCTGCTCGTTCTTGCTCATGCTCCCGAATCTCTTCCAACCGGAAAGCTCCCCAAGCTGAAGGGAATCGAAATCACCGACGTGCCGCGTGGCGCCGGGGCGGAGCGGGTACTCCTGTTCAAGCTTCTCGAAGATACACATCGAGACATCTTCGAGCGGCTGTGTCGCGATATTGTAGGGTGCGCTACACGAGCGGCATCGGAACGAGAGGCAGTCGCTCTATCGCTCGCGCGAACATGGAGGTGGCATCATCTTCTCCGTGGCGGCTTGGATGGCAAGCTGAGTCCCGAGGAACAGAAGGGGCTGGCCGGCGAATTGCTCGTCATCGAGAGGCTTCTGCTCCAATGTCTCTCGCCAAGCGAAGTGCTGGATGCCTGGCGCGGGCCGCTTGGTTCGCCGAAGGATTTCGAAATAGGCCGGTTGTGTCTCGAAGTGAAGGCGCGCCGTGGCGCGGCTACACCCCAGATTGCCATCAGCTCTGCCGATCAGCTCGACACTGCGGGCATCGATGAACTCTACCTTTATGTGGTCGAACTGGACCAGGCACCAGCCGACACTTTCCAGAGCTTCACGCTGACCGAGCTCGCAGCCCGAGTGCGCGACCGTCTGCTCCTCGGCGATGCCGGTGTGGCAGATGTCCTGGACCGGCTGCTTGCGGCGACCGGGTTCGGCTGGCTTGATGATTATTCGGACTCAAGGTGGGTGGAGGGGCAGAGCCATATCTTCCGGCTAGCCGACGGGTTTCCGAGGCTGGGGTCAAGCTCGTTGCCTCCGGGCGTTACCAATGTCAGATATTCGATTTCGCTTCAGGATTGTGTACCATTCGTGATTGATGATTGCGGCTTGATTGATGCCGTGAGAGCGAGGCGCAATGGCGGAGGAGCTTGAGGAATTCCACAAGGATTTCTTCCAGGGCGTCCACGGCCTAGCGGATGCAGACGGTCGCTGGGCCGAGCATGCGTTCTTTGAATTGTTCACGTCACAGCTGGTCGAAGCGGGTGAGCTCGAAACCGCTGATCGTGCTCCTTACACCTCCCCGCGCGGCGTGCGCGTTGATGGCTACGGTGGCGATCCGGCATCTGCCGAGGGCGTACTCAGTCTCATCATTCTAGACTTCAATCAGTCTGATCGCATTGGAACACTCACGGCGTCGGAGATGGACGCCATTTTCAAGCGTCTAACCAATTTTCTGACGCGATCTCTCGACGCGACGCATCGGAACTCCTTCGAGGAATCGACTGCAGCCTTCGGACTTGCAGACCTGATCGCCAAGCGATGGCCGAACATTTCGAAGGTGAGGATGTTCCTTTTATCGAACCGCGTTCTCAGTAACCGCGTCGATGGGCGCGAAGCGGGTGAGTTCAGAGGCGTTCCCCTCACATACAGCGTGTGGGATCTTGGACGATTGTACCGATTTGTCGAAACCGGACGAGGTCGGGAGGAGATTCTGATTGATCTCGAGACCGACTTCGGCGGACCGCTGTCGGCGCTGCCCGCACATCTCAATGATGCAGGCTACGAGGCCTATTTGATCGTCATTCCGGGCAAGCAGCTCGCCGCCATCTACGACAGGTGGGGAGCGCGTCTCCTCGAACGGAACGTGCGTGTCTTCCTTCAGGCACGTGGTAACGTGAACAAGGGCATCCGAAATACCATCGAGAATGACCCCGAGATGTTCTTTGCCTACAACAACGGCATCACCGCCACCGCCGAAAAGCTCACGACAAAGATGTCGGATGGCGGGCTGCTCATCACCGAATTGCAGAACCTCCAGATTGTCAACGGAGGTCAGACCACGGCTTCAATACATGCTGCGAGCCGCAAAAAGGATGTCGATCTCTCACGCGTCTTTGTTCAAATGAAACTGTCCGTCGTCGAGTCGGCGAAGGCCATCGAGGTCGTCCCTAAAATATCCGAATTTGCCAACAGTCAGAACAGGGTAAATGCGGCCGACTTTTTCGCAAACCATCCTTACCACGTGCAGCTTGAAAAGTTCTCCAGAACCACATTCGCGCCTTCGCCTGACGGTACATTCCGGGAATCGAAGTGGTTTTACGAACGCGCGAGAGGCCAGTTTCAGGATGCTCGCGCCTTGCTCAACCCGAGCCAACGCAAGAAGTTTGATCTGGAGTATCCCAAGAGCCAGGTCTTCTCGAAGACGGACTTGGCGAAATTTCTCAATCTCTGGCTTGGCCACCCTGACATTGTGAGCCGTGGCGCGCAAAAGAACTTTGCGCATTTTGCGGCGGGCATTGGCAAGGCGTGGAGCAAGAATCCCGATCATTTCAACAAGCGATACTATACCGAGGCAGTCGCCAAGGCGATCGTCTTCCGGGAGACCGAGAAGCTCGTCACCGAGCAGTCGTGGTATGAAGGCGGGTATCGCGCAAACGTTGTGGCCTATGCGATCGCCAAGATCGCCCACGACGTTGAGGAGAGGGAGCGCGTTGTCAATTTCGAAGGTATCTGGCGAAAGCAGGGAATCTCGGCCGCATTCAAGGATGCGCTAACGATAGCAGCAAAGGCATGCCATGACGTGCTTGTCACACCTCCGCCCGGGATGAGCAATGTGACGGAATGGGCGAAGCAACAGGCCTGCTGGAGCCGGATTTCAGCACTGGAAATCACGTGGCCGAAGACTTTCCTGCGAGAACTGATAACTCGGGAGGAAGAACAAGAAAACCAGTCGGATGCCGAGAAGGATCAACGGCTTTTGAATGGGATTGAAGCGCAAACGGTAGTTGTACAGGCAGGTGGCCCGCTTTGGCGCACGGTCAGGGAATGGGGCGTCTCGCGCCGACTGCTAACGCCAACAGAAGCCGGTATCCTGGATGTTGCTGCGTCCATTCCCAACCGCCTACCCAGCGAGAAGCAAAGCCTTATTGCAATCGAGACCCTGAAGAAGATGCACAGCGAAGGTTGCCAGATTGGCGTCGAGCTTCTGAATGGCAAGGGAATTGCAACTTAGGAAGGAGCTGGGACTATCTTGCAAGATCATCCGCCCCATTCGACACACCTTGAACTCGACCTTTCCGACGCTTGGTTGTCGGACCTTGTCGAGCTCGATATCCGTAGTCTCGAGACCGCAACGGTGTATCTGCCACTGCCGAGCGTCGGCAGTACGAACATGCACTCCGATATCTGTGCGGACTACCTTGATGCTTCATGGGCGGCAGAAAAGTTAGCCGCTGCTGCCGATAAGGCGACAGTCCGTGACGACTACGAAATTCGGCATAAGACCCGGCTCAAGTTGGAGTTGCTTGGCATTCATCCCGAGTTCCTTGGTGCGATCGAGGACTCAATTGTGCTGTTTCAAGGAGGTGACGAGAGGGAAGATCGTTACAAGGAAATACGGAATACCGTCTACGAATTTGAGGAAAACCTGGATACCTACAATCCGGCACTTCCCGAAATCATAGATGACTATTTCGCGAACCTTGTGAATGGCGCATATTACGAATATCGCAGCGAATCGCCGGATTATTACGAGTCAGAGATTGCAAAGTACCCAGAGCGTCAACTCGGATTTCATAAGACCGCTTTGAGCCATCGCTTGGGAGCGTCGAGCTTCGTTTCGAAAGATAGTTGGCTTGTCCCTGCTTCTGTTGGCGTCGATCATTTTTTTGAAACGACAGAGCAGAAATACCGATTGGATGATTTTGTCACTGGGACAATCTTCATGATTGGAGGCAAGTCGTTCGTGCGTTCGGACGAGCTGACAGCCTATTTTCCGATGAGCCAGTATTTCAAGTCTCGAGTCTGCGCCAGCTTCGCGCTGCGAGACGACGAAGACACGTGGCCCTGGGACTGGAACGATGCTGTCTTCACGCACGCGCCGTTCCGTGAAAGGCTTCCGCCTCATGTCCCGGATGAATTTCGAGCGGGCCGGGAGACGCGCGAGCGTTGCCTTGTCCATCCAACCGGGACTCTCGTGATACTTGATGATGACCGGTTTCGGCATTTTCTGTACGATACCGCGCCCCTCAATCTCGTCGCAGTCAAGCAGGTTCATGAGGAGCTGGCTGAGCTTGCTGGATCGCTCGCCCCCTTGATCGGACTGTCACCGTCATTGTCATGTGATTGGAGCTCACTCACAGATGAGGACTTTGAGCAGCTTTGCTATGACTTGATTTTTGCACATCCAAAATTTGATTCGGACACCATCAGGAAACTTGGAAAATCCAGGTCGCGCGATGGGGGACGCGACATCGAGGTTCACGAAGTGGCGGTCCATCCGGGAGCGCGACCGAGAAAGTGGTTGTTTCAGTGCAAGTTGATTACAGATAGGTCCTCGCTAACTGCTCGCAAGCTTCAGGATTTAGGCGACATGCTCGAGATCCACGGAGCTGAAGGGTTCGGAGTAATGACCTCGGCGCCGATCGATGCAACGCTTTACGACAAGATGAATGCAATTTGCGGCAAGCGGGGGCTGTCCCAGCTTCATTTTTCGAAGCTCGAAATTGAACGAGCACTGGTGCGTTATCCGAGTGTGCGCGATCGTTACTTTCGAGAGCAGCCAATCGACCAATAGTCCTCGTCGGCTTGGTCGCGGATCAGTGGATCTACGTTTTGATGTCGAGCATTGTGTTGATAAGGCGTGGCCTGTTGGCGTAGTATGTCGCTTTGCGATCGGCGGCGTCCGGCGCAGAGCTCTCATCGAGCGCGATATAGAGTAGAAGCCTTCTTTGCGATATCCGATGTCCTGGCGGAGCGCTTTGCTTGTATGATTGTTTTGTCCATGGGCGGCTATTCTGTCGATAAGGTGGCCCCCGTCTCTGACTACTGTCTGATACCCTCTCCGAGAGGGAACCGGCGAGGGTGGAAACAGGATGGCATCTCGGCGGGAAGGTAGACTTGGCACGTCGGTAGCTCCTACGAGCGGGAGCGAGCCGAGTCCGCGGTTCGATATCATAAGCCGGGAGCATCGCAGTGCCCTCATGGGCCGCATCAAGGGCCGCAATACCGGCCCGGAGCTGACGGTCCGCAGGCTCCTGCATGCGATGGGTTACCGGTTTCGGCTGCATGCCCAGGATTTGCCGGGAAAACCCGACGTCGTCTTCCGGCGCAGGCGAGTGGCCGTTTTCGTCCACGGCTGTTTCTGGCATCGCCATGACTGCGGGCTGGCCTACGTGCCCAAAACTCGCTCCGAATTTTGGCAGCGGAAATTCGACGGCAACATAGCCAGGGATATAAGAAACAAGCGGGAACTTGAAGCGGCAGGCTGGAAAGTTGTGTTGATTTGGGAATGTCAGCTGGACGATCTCTCCTCCTTAGCAAGAAGGTTTGCGAAGGCTCTTGGGCCGCCGGGGTCAGTGGACCCTACGGTCGGTGCGTCCTCGAGCCGAGCCGTGGCGGGGCGAAAGGCTCACGACTAGGCGAATCCGGGACCGTATAAGCCATCGGTACGGCTGTTCCTCGCAGACTCATAGGGCTGCATATGAGCTAGCGGGTGGTGACCATTTCTAAGCCGGAGGTGCCCTAGCGTCGAGTGGCCAGGACATGCCTTTGACCTGATATTCCGTCGAACAGCAGAATCGAGCCTGCACGTGCGAAGTCGAAAAGAATGATGCGGTACCGAGAATACTCGCCGGCTGCTGACCTCGGTAAGACAATCTCCTTCGAACGACCGACCAGCTTTTCTCGCTAGAAGAAGCCGCCTGGATCGCGGGTAACTAGGGGTGAAGCATCGCCAGCGATCCCAAGTGACGGCTCGCGTACCGCGTAGTTTTCGGATCACCTGTTGCGTGCGTCTAGTGATATCGATACCGTTCATCCCACGCTCTCCCCGAGAAATCCAAAGCGGACCTGGCAATTTCCCCTGAACCTGGTAACTTGCGAGGCTGTCCCGGTTTGCATGATGGAATCGCCCGTCAATGAATTCGTCGTCAGCCGTCGCTTTTAAATGCAAGCGGCTCAGCAATCCTATGGCCCGACCACGGGTTCTCGACCTGTTCGCGGGCTGCGGGGGACTGAGCCTCGGTTTCCAGACGGCTGGCTGCGACATCGCGGCTGCGCTGGAAGTTGACGAGCTGGCGGCGCGTTCGCATGCGATCAACTTCTTTAAGAATGCGTCAAAGGACGTCATTGAGCATCACGCCACGCCCCGCGATGTTGCCGAGCTCGAGCCGGAAGAGATTGTTTCCGAATTCGGCTTGGGGGAAACAGCCGAGTCCATCGACATCATCGTGGGCGGGCCACCCTGCCAAGCCTACGCTCGCGTGGGTCGCGCGAAACTCCGTGAGGTGGCGGACCATCCACGCGCATTCAAGATCGATCCGCGGGGAAATCTGTATCTGCGCTATCTTCACTACGTCGACCGGCTCAAACCGCTCGCGATTCTCTTTGAAAATGTTCCGGACGTTCTGAACTATGGCGGGCACAACGTCGTTCAGGAGATCGTCGAGGCGCTTGACGACATGGGCTATGAGGCGGCTTACTCGCTGATCAATGCAGCCCATCACGGTGTCCCGCAGATGCGAGATCGCGTATATATGATCGCGTATCGTAGGGAGCTTGGCGCAACTATCAGCTTTCCTCGCGCAACGCATCACTGCGATCTCCCTTCGGGATACGCCGGGACTCGTGCCGTCTCGTTGAAGCTGATAAATGGCTCCGATGGATATGCCTTCGTCAAGCCTGACACCGGACACGAAGAACTACCACCTGCAGTCACCGCTCGCGAGGCTCTCAGCGATCTGCCGCCAGTCACGGCGCATCTCGAAGGTAAACTGAAGCGAGGAGCACGTCGGTTTACCGAAGCGGTTCGGTATCGCAGGACGGCCTGGGAGAACCTGTCCCCCTACGCCCGGCTGATGCGTTCCTGGCCAGAGTTCGAGGCTCGTGATGGCATATACGATCACGTGCTGCGCTACCTGCCTCGTGACGCTCAGATCTTCAGGGCTATGGCGCCGGGGGACGAATACCCAGCAGCTCATCGTCTCGCATCGCAGTTGTTTCACGCGGCCGCGCGTCGAGACGGACTTGCCCCTTCCACACCCCGGTGGCGCATGCTTCGCGACTCTATGGTCCCTCCGTATGACCCGACGAAATTTCCAAATCGATGGTGGAAGCTAAAGGCAAATGGACCGGTCCGGACGCTTACTGCCCACATCGGAAAGGACACCTATACGCATATCCACTACGACAGCGACCAAGCGCGGGTGATCACGGTGAGGGAAGCGGCCCGGCTTCAGTCATTCCCGGACGGCTTTGTCTTTGCCGGCACCATGAACCCGGCATTTCGGCAAATCGGCAATTCAGTGCCCCCCGTCATGGCGCGTGAGATCGCGATCGAAATGGTCTCCAGTCTTCGAGCCGCCTTGATGCCTTCAAGCGTTGCCGCTGAATAGGATCAAAAAGCCGTGTCAATCACACGCCGCTCGTGCCGCGAAAGCTCGTCAAACGACGTGATTTCGGCGACCCGTCAGTCGTCGTTCGCGCGCTGCGCGGCTATCGCCACGCCACCGAAGAGCGTAGCGTCTCGGCCATCCGGCTTCGATCCTTAGCGTACGACACTGTGTCGCTCGCCGGAGCCACTCGCTCGCGGTCTCGCCACCATTGCATGCCGGCGTCGTTTTCACTGTCCCGTGTTCGAGTGCCTTCTTGACCGGTCTCGCGACTGCACTCGGTCCCGGGTCCCGCCACTGCGCGTCGGCGCTATGCTGACCCTCCTGCGGGTGCCTTTTTGATCCTCTCAATGTTAGCTCTAATTTCACCGCGCCGGGCTGCCACCGTTTTCACAGCCGAGAGAGAGCATTGCTAGTACGCAGATAGGGGCGACTTCTTCACGGCCATCGCTGCTCCGCAAAGAGCGAACCAGCGGGACCATCGCTCCGATAGGCTGCACCCGAAAGGTCGAGCTTGCTGCCAAGCTGATCGTTCCAGCCACATCTTTGACCGCGGCAAAGCTAATGCGGAAGAAGCGTTCGAGTTCGTTGCCGGGATGCGCAGTTTCTGCCGTTGATCGTCGCGAAAGCGTATGATCGACCGAGCCCAGTTCGCCTTCTGAGCGGTTAGGTCGATAGCATTATCTACGTCACCACGTTCGTGACGCGTCCGACGCCGACCTCGAACGGCTGATCAGGCCCGAGGGACGGAAGATTCTCGATCGCCTTCCCGCAACGGCTCGGGCCAGCTTTTTTCCCCTGCCGCGAACGCGCGGCATTCCTCGCGGAAGCCAATAAAGCAAGCCTTCGCCGTCCTCCGCTGCGCTGCGGGCCTGCCGGCTGCGGGCCGATCGCCCTCGGCACAAGAAGCGCCATCGAGGCCGCGATGGGCGCGGCCCGAGCAAAACAGACGGAGATCACCATGGCGACCATCGGCACCTTCACCGCATCGGAAGACGGCTACACCGGCATGATCAAGACACTGTCGCTGAGCATCAAGGTCAAGTTCGTCGCATTCCAGAAGGACAGCGACAAGGCGCCAGACTATCGCATCTTTGCAGGCTCCACCGAGTTCGGCGCAGCATGGAGAAAGACCGCCCGCGACAGCGACCGTGAATATCTTTCGGTCAAGCTCGACGATCCGAGCTTCCCCGCGCCGATCTACGCCTCGCTGGTCAAGGTTGAGGGCGACGACAGCTTCACGCTGATCTGGTCGCGCCGCGCCGGCGACTAACCGACGCTGGATCATCGGCCCTGCCTCTTCGGAGGCGGGGCCTTTTTGGCCCTGTCTAAGGAGCGAAGGGAGCTTTTTCTTTCGAAGAGATTGCTAAGGGCTCCGCCCTCACGCGGGCAAGGGTTTAAGCACAAGACGTGCCGGCCGGGACGGTCTCCCCGGTCTTCCGCGCCTCTCATCTGATCGCGGTCCTCGCGCACTGGAATGGCGCGTGCAGACGCGCGCGAAACTCGCGCTCTTGCCGGGCGGGTGATCCCTGTTCCAATCACGATGCTCCTCACGGGGCTATCGTCGTCTGCGGGCTGATTCGTTGGGAGTCACCTGGTGATCCAGCGCCGTGAGCGCCTAGAGGGGACGAGTGCCCCGACGGATGAGCTGCGTTCGACGCCCCGTGGGGAGTTGCGCCTTTGAGCGCCAGAACAGGGCCGGCGAGGAGCGCAGCTGCCCGACTGAGCCAGGAGGAAAGGAATGACCGAAGACATTGCTGCATACGTGGGCGTCGATTGGGCATCGGCGACGCACTACGTCTATGCGTTGGATGCCCAAGGAGCAAAGCTCGGTCATCGCTCGTTTCAGCATAGCGGTGAAGGGTTGGCTGAACTTGCTGACTGGATCCGAACAACGACGGGTGCCGAGCCGGGCCGTGTCGCTGTTGGAATCGAAGTCCCGCACGGACCAGTCGTCGAGAGCCTGATGGAGTCTGGTTTTCTCGTGCATGCCTTGAATCCGAAGCAACTTGATCGCTTCCGAGATCGATTTACCATGGCGGGTGCCAAGGATGATCGGCTCGATGCGCTCGTGCTTGCCGATTCTCTGCGAACAGATCGGCGTTTCTATCGGTTCTTGGAACCGGTGCATCCGACGATCATCCAGTTGCGTGAGTGGTCACGCATGGCAGAGGACTTGTCTGCCGAACGCAATCGTTTGGCTAACCGCTTTCGGCATCAGCTCTGGCGCTACTTTCCGCAGATGCTGGACCTTGCGGAAGATTGGTCGCAGCAGTGGATCTTGGAGCTCTGGGACTTGATCTCCACGCCCGCAAAAGCACAAACGGTGAGAGCGTCGACGGTCGCAAAGCGACTGAAGCAAAGCCGGGTGAAGAAGTGGACGGCCGACACGTTGCTCGACCATCTTCGTGGCAAGCCGATAACGGTGGCAGACGGCGTTACGGAAGCCTGCGTCGCGCATTGCGAGCTGATCCTGCAGCGTCTGCGACTGGTAATGCAGCAGATGAAGGTCGCGCTGAAGCAGCTCGAGCGCCTGTGTTCCGCCGTCGCCGAGCTCCCGCCAACAATCGGCGTCGTACCGAACGCCCAGGCCGATCCCGAGATCTTGCGGTCAATGCCTGGAGTAGGGACGATCGTTCTCGCGGCGCTCTTGTCCGAAGCACATGACGCGGTCGCTCGCCGCGATGCCCATGCACTTAGGGGCCTGTCTGGAGTCGCGCCCGTCACGCGGCGCAGCGGCAAGCAGACTCTCGTGGTTATGCGACAGTCTTGTCCGCATCGTCTCAGAACGGCTGTCTACCATTGGGCGCGCGTGGCGGTGCTGCACGACTTCCAAACACGCAATCGATATGCCGCCTTACGAAAGCGCGGACACTCTCATGCTCGCGCGCTGCGTTCGATCGGCAGCCGTTTGATTGGGGTTGCTTGCGCCATGCTGAGGCCCGGCGAGCTCTTCGACAGAGACCGAACTCCGCACTCTGCGGCGGTTTGATCCTGTCGTCGGCGAGGCGCGAAGCCTCCGCATAGCGGAGCGTCGCGACGACGACAGGCCCGAATGTCGCCGATCAGTCTGTTTACATGAGCGAGCGATGACCTTGACGCGTTGTCGCTTGGTAGCGGTGCTTTGCGCGTCACTTCGCTCACACACCGAAGGCTTAGGGCGCCGCCCTCAGCGCGCTTCGGAGTGCCTTCCGCCCAGCTTCAGTCGCGGCTCACGGGGCCATCAGCGACGGCTTCAACACGCTCCCTGCAGCCGGTTCCCCGCGAAAGCACTCGCTCCGCTTGCACACCCGCTGCTCGCCGCGAGGCAGAGGTTCGAGCGCGCTTGTGCGCTCTTCACCCTGCCTAACGCGAAATCGAAGCTGCAATGGTTGGTCGCACTCGCAAGCAGAATGCTCTTGCAAAAGGTGGGGAGTCCCCTCCGCTCCCGGCCGCCCTTGCCCTCGCTACCCCAGGTCTCGCCGACGGGCAGGGTTGCAGCGCAGCGCAGCGCTTCAACCTGACAGGAGATGAACGATGAACGTGAAGGTTGCTCAGCACGATGGGCAGAACGTTTCGAGCGGATTCCGGGTGGACATCTCGCGCGGCCATCGCATTGGCCGGGTGTCCTCAGAGTGGTTTGCGCGGCCCGATGACGAGAGATATTTGAACCTGCCGGACCTTTATGATGCCGTGCGCAGGCGGACAGAGTGCGCGCAGGCACGGATCCTCGAGAGCCGATCTATTCGCGTCGAAGCTGCCCGAGACGACGCCGAGCGGCTGGTCCTGGTCGTTCCTGGTCGTGATGAACCCGTCGCACCGACGCATTGGAGCTTTGGACAATTGTGCACGCTGGTTGGTACGCCGGCCGCTTACCTGCGGCAACTGCCCGCCCCATTGTCGGCCATCAACCTGCAACATGGGCTGCTGTCGCACCGCGCCGAACTGGTCAAAACGCTGGAAGCGGACAGTGGCCGGGTCGAGCTTCGCGCGGTCACCGGGCCGGACTACGGCCGCATCTGGGATCACGAGTTGGTTGCCGCCGTCATGCAGATCGCCGGCAATGGCAGCAGCGACACGCGGTGGAAGGTGCCGGGCGTGCTCGACTGGTCGACCATGACCCACAATCCGTTCGTCGACGTGACCAAGGACACCACGACGCTCTACGCTAGCGACCGTGACGTGTTCCTCTTTTTGGTCGATGACACCAATCCGATCGAGGCGGGGCGGCTGCCCGACGGTTCGCCGGATATCTATTTCCGAGGCTTCTACTGCTGGAATAGCGAGGTCGGCAGCAAGACGCTTGGCATCGCGAGCTTCTATCTACGCGCTGTTTGCATGAACCGCAATCTTTGGGGCGTGGAGAACTTCGAGCAGATCACGATACGACACTCGAAGTTCGCCGCACAGCGCTTTGCCCATGAGGCGGCGCCGGCATTGACGAGCTTTGCCAATTCCTCGCCTACGCCGTTCGTCGCCGGAATTGCAGCCGCACGGCAGCAGATCGTTGCCCGAACCGACGAGGACCGGGACAGTTTCTTGCGCAAGAGAGGCTTCTCCAAAGCCGAAACGTCGAAGGTTATCGAAGCCGTCCTTGGCGAGGAGAACCGCAAGCCGGAGAGCGTTTTCGACTTCGTTCAAGGCATCTCGGCCGTTGCACGAGGCAAGGAGCATCAGGACGCAAGGCTGGAGCTCGAAGGCAAGGCGAAACGCCTGATGGAACGAGCAATCTGAACGCGACCTGCGCAACCGAACCACATCGGTCGCGCGCCGTTCGAGCCGCTGATCTGCAGCTCCGCCCGTCTGGCAAGCCGGACCGGCGGAGCTGCCGCATGCAAATCCCATGTGGCCCGCCGGGCCTCCGGCCCGGCTCGCGAAGCACAGAAAGCGGACAGTTGATCACAGGTAAAACTTCCAAGCAGGCGGACGAACTCGTCCGGCACTTGTGAATTGCGTCGACTGCACAATCTCCCAAGATCGTCGGTTGTGGCGCTTTCAAGAAGCCACGAAATGGCCTGCGCCGTTGGCCTGCAGTGACAATGCTGGCGCTCACGTTCTGTTCGGAGCCTTATCGAAAACCGACACCTTCTTTGGCTGCAACTGAGACGAAAATCGGACGAAGTGGACCGCCTTAACGTCCTGCTGCTGAGCCCGACCTTGGCCATTGGCGGCGGTGCTTTTCGTCGCCTGGCTGCTTTCGATAAGCGATTGTCGAGCTTCCGCCCGACGCTCTCAAGCGCCCCCGATCTGCAGCAGAAATGGCTAGAGATACTCGTCCACGTTCGCACGAGGAGGGAGACTCCGTGCCGTTTTTTTGCAAAGAGACGGCGTAAATTCCGCAATTGGACGGAGACTGTTTCGCTGCTCGACAGAGGTTTTATCGGCGCGTCGATCCCGGGCTCATTGCAATTTTAGTCTGAGGTTGGGTTGGATCAGAAGGTGCGCAAGAAACTGAGAGGCCAAGCGAAGGCGCGGGGAAGAGAAGGAAGGGAGTTTTCACACCCTATGCACCTCCGGTGCTGACGATTCGCGGTTCGCGCGCGGCTATCTCATTGGGGTGAAACAAACATTCTCTCTGAAGCGGTGTTTACGCAAGCGGTCCTGAGCGAATACAGCCGTCTTGCGGAAGGGCCGACAAAACGAAGCTCGTCAATAACTTGTCGGCCTTTGAGCGCGAATACGAAAGAAATGTCCGGTCTCACTCTCGATCCATGGTGAGTTTGCTTCGGTCTAGGGGCCGGACAAGGCTGTGGCTCTCGCGCCCCAAATTTGACGTCGCAGACCGTTTCCCGAAAGCCGCAGATCGATTGCGAAGCCGGCAGAGGCCTACGCCAGCCGGCAATCGTTGCGCGATCAGGAGCCGCTGTAGGCCCGGGAAGCAACGTCCAATTTGCCTTCCCGGCTCTCGGTCAATCCCGCTCGTACTCGCGGTAGCGGAGCTTGATCTTGATGCCAGACATGCCGGCCGGCTGATCCATCGTGCGAAGGACTTGGCCGAGGCGAGAGCCGAGTTGAGTGGCGGCTTGGTTCTGGGTCGGCTGACCAGCTGCCAAAGCTGTCGGCGGTAGTGGTTGAGCGACTGACGAGCGGGCCCGACCTCGCCCTCCTGGGAGCTCCGCGTGAGAACGGCTGCTGGTGGTGGCGTGCATGTGATCGCGGCTCCTGCCGAGATTGAAGCCCATCGCCTTGGCCTCGGCCTGCCAATGGCTGGTGAGTTCGCTGAGCTTGGCATCCCGCTTGGCGCGCCGCGTACGTAAGGTCGCCAGCTCCATTCCCTTTGGTGTGCTGTAGCCGTGGACGTTTGCGGCCTGCTCAATAGCCTGACGCCGCTTTGAGAAGGCCCGCTCGACTTGGCGCGGGATAGCGGCCACCCGGAACGTGTCCTTCTGCCGGTCCAGCCGAATGCCTTGCCGTTCGAGCTCTGAGGCTAGGGTCTGGCGGTAGGTCGCGCCGGCCTGCTTCTGGGCCTTGTAGAGCTCGCGGCTGACGATAGCGCCCCAGCTGCCGTCGCGACGCGGGGCGAGATTGAAGATGAAGGTGTGGGTGTGCAGCTGCGGATCGGATTCGCGGCTGGTGTGATGATCGAACTGTGCCATCAGCAGCCCGGCGGTCTGTTCTCGGTTGGCTCCGGCCCGGCCACGCCTGGCCCAGCCAGCGGTGGCTTCCAGTCGAGCGGTCGCCGCCAGCACTGCCGATTGATGGGCCTGTGCGATCATCTGGCGCTCGGGAGCCCCAGAAAGCGCCCAGAGCACCGAGACGGATTTGGGCGCACTGAAGGTCATGTCCCAACCGGCCGCGTGCTCCCGGCCGCGGCCGCCAAGCTGCGCCAGCCGCTCGCCGATCTTGGGATCGATGCCGCGCAGGGCTGCATCGAATTCGCTCTGCGTGACCGGCCCGTTGAGGCTGAGCCGCTCGGCCCCTTTGCCGGCCCAGCGGCCCGGCGGCTCTCCATCGCGGCCGTAGTAACCGTCGCGCTGCAGATGGCTGTAGTAGCGGGAGGCCGACGCAGCGTTGCCGCGGGCGGAGATGGAGGCCACCATGGCTCACTCCCGGCGCTTGAGGATCTGTGCCGCCAGGTCCTTCGTGAGGCGGGCAGGTGGCGGCCTTGGATCTGGATCGGCTTCTCCATCGGCAGCGCCCGAGCGCCTCGCCCCGGAGACGGGACGAGTCCAATCTGCCGGCACGATCGGCTCGCGCAACTGCGGCACCCTGAGATAGGGCAGCTCCAGCTCATAGACGTCTTCACCGAGGCCGATCAACAGGACCCGCACGCCATCCCTGGTCGGGCTGAGACGAGAGCCAAGCTCGGACGCCGTGATCACCCGGCGCATCTCACGCTGGGTGCTTTCGGTGACGCTGGTCTTGCCGTTGGCATGGGTTGAACTCTTGGTGCGCCGTTCAACCTCCTGCTCGCCAATCAGCCGGCTGATGTCCTCAGCCGCCTCGCTGGCGTTCATCCGGGTGATGATCTTAGTGCCGGTCATGCCGAACCAGGACTTGGCCTGGTCCTGGCCGTAGACTGCCCTGATCTGCGCCGTGTCCTGCGCGCCGATCACAACGGTCACGCCCTTGGAGCGGCCGAGCTCGAGGAAGGTCGCAAACCGCTTGATCGGTGGCAGCTGCGGGAATTCATCCAGGAACAGCCAGACCCGCCGCTCGCGGCTTTCGGTCAAGGTCGGGCTTCCGACGGCCGAGGCGAGCAGGCCCAGCATGCTGCCGATCCAGATCCGCGACAGCTCGGGATAACCGGGGTCGTGCTGCAGGATCAGCGGACGATAGCGGGTCGGGTGATGCAGCCAGCTGCGGATCGAGAAACGCTGGGCGGATGGATCAGACCAGGCCTCCGCCAGGACCGAGACGATCCGCATGTGGGTCTGGAAGGTGGTCAGGATGCTGAGCGTGGTCTTGCTGTCGGGCTGGTCGAGCAGCCGCAGCGCATTGGGATTATGCTCTTTGGCGAACGCCGCAAGCGCGCCGACATCGGCGGTGACTGCCCGTTCCAGATCGCCCCAGCTCCAGTCCTTGCCCCTGGTCGCCTGCAGATGGACGAGGCAGGCGACGAAGATCTCCTGCGCGGCCTCCGACCACATCGGGTCGGAACTTGCCGGTATGAAGCGGGCGGCGAGCTCGCGGGCGTCCTGCTTGATGCTGCAGTCCGCTGCCACATCCCAGACCAGAGATCTTCTGTCATGGGGAGCTACGAGGAGGGGGTCTCCGTCAGCGGGAAGCCCGCCCATCATGTCGCCCTTGGTGTCGAGTACGAGGAGGCCATCCCCGCGGGAGAGGGCTTCATTGATCAGGTGCAGCATGGTCTGGGTCTTGCCGCCGCCGACGCTGCCCACGATCAGGAAATGCCGCGCCTCCCGCTCGCGTCCCAGCGGGATGGATGGCACGAGCGCCACGCCCGTGCCGTGGATCTGGCACTCTGCGGCTGCGGCCCTGGCAAAGGCCCTCAGGCCGCGTCTGCCAGCTTGCAGACGAGCGCCGCGAATGACCTTGAGCGAGACTGTATCCAGCCGAAGGCTGACCGCGAAGCCGAACAGCGCGACCAGCCCTCCAAGACTGGTCCCGATCACGCTCCAGAACCGAAGCTCGAATCCGGTCAAAGCCTGATATCGCGTGAGCCAGTCAATACAGGTCCGCCATTGGGCGTCGCCGGAGCGATCGGCAAGCCAAGCGAGCCCACGCGCTCGGATGCAGACTTCAACGTCTGCCGCCCCGATCGGAACGCTCCTGCCGTCCGCCAGCGTGGCGCCTGGAGGCCACAGGTCGAAGCCGAGGTAAGAGACGCCGGCCGCGGCCGCAAAGCAGCCCACGGCAGCGAGGAAGCTGATAATACGCAAGCGCCGAGTCATGCGGCCCTCCCGGAGCTTTCGCCGGTCAGGGCCTTCAACAGGGCCTCGAACATCGCAAGCAGGTTACCCGCTGCCTTGTCGACTGATTGGACCAGCGCGTGGGTCTCCAGGCCTTGCTGCTCGACCGCGGCGATCCTGCGCTCGATCCGCATCAACCGATCGGCGAGCGCCTTGTTATCGCCGCCAGCAAGCCCGATGCGGATCAGGTCGCGGGCGACGCCGGTGATGTTTGCTGAAAGCCTATGAGCACGTGCGTGGAGCTGCTCAATCTCGCCCGTTGCGAGACGAATAGAGATTGGTCTTGTCTTGCCTGTCATGAGATTGCCTCAACAGAGTTGCCGAGGCGATCGATCACGGAGATCAACCAGACATCCCACTCGCGACTAGCCGTTCTTTAGGCCGACGTCTGGTCCCGCCTGAGCATGCGTCAAGCAGACCAGGTGAGCTAAGATGCAGAAATGTCTAACGACGTACAACATTGATCACTCGATCGTCGCCCCGAGCGGACGTCGATTGTGCATTGTGGTTCTTTTGCGAATCTAGGTCGCCGATCGTACAATCGGCGTGAAATTACAAGACGAGCTGCTGAAACGGCCACGTTGCTCGGTTAGTCGCGCGGAACGTTTTCTGAAGTGCCCTAGGTAGCAATCCGCGATGCTGGCTCGATTCAGCTGGCGTATCATCCTGAATACGTTGCATTGATTGCGCGTGTTTATTGGCCTGCTTTACGAGAGAAGGGCAACCCCACGCCGGCAGCTTTGCAGATCGCTTCAATCAAGAGCCGAACGGCCCGCACGTCCCAGTCATTTTGCTCAATAGGCGAATCCCAATGCTCTGACACCACGTAGGCTGCATGGCGAGCCTTTACGCCCAGACCTACGATCGTCCGCGCTGGTGTGGCCATAATTGCCCGCTCAACAGGATCCAAGCGAGCCAGGACCGATTCGATTTTCTGTATTCGGCTGACCTCGTTGGAGCGAACGTTGTCCGCGTCTCGTCGTCCCCGATCGTCACTGTGCTCGGGCTCTAAGGCGGAAATCTCCGACAGCAGCGTGACAAACGTCGTGTCAAGCTGGACAAGCGCGAAATCATCCTCAAGCTGTTCAGCTGAGGCTGTCTGATCCCCTGGAAGCTCATTTCGAAGCGCGAGTGGTTCGCCTTCCGTTGGGCTATTGGCCTTCATGGGGTGACCTCTAACGGCGCATGACCTTGCCGGTGGTCGGTACGTATTGTACCGTAGACAGTACAATAGTTACATGGACCGAGCAAGCCGCATCAGAACAGATTGTTCTGATGCAAGTACTGGGGCAGAAGCTGCGATCTCGCGCCAAGGAACTCGGCTTTTCAAACGCCGAGGTCGCGCGTCGCGCGGGGTTGAGCGAACGAAGGTACGGATTTTACGTTACAGGCGACCGAGAGCCGGACTTGTCGACGCTATTACGAATCTGCAAGGTCTTGGCCACTACCCCGAATGTCTTATTGGGCTTTTCTGAAGATGGGAGAGAAGGTTCGAACCGAGCCGCACTTACCGAAAGACTCCGTACCGCGAGTCGTGCTCTCTCGGAACATGATCTTCAAATTCTAGCAATACAGGCTGAAGCGCTTGCGGCGCATCGAGGCCGGTGAGATAGTAGTTCGCGAGTAAACTTAGACGCTGCTTAAACTACGATTACCTATATAGTTCTGATGAACGAACAAGCGTTTGCAAGTGCCGATTTGATCCAGATGGATCCCGCAATCAGCCGAGACGCGCGCCAATGAGAAGATCGAACGCTTGACGCTTAGCGCGGTCGGACAGCTCTATGTCGGATTTCAGGATGTCGAGCAGAGGTGCGACAAACTTCGATTGTACGCGGATCATGTCGGAACCATCCAAAGGAAGCAAATGGGCCTTGCCCGTCGGTACGCGCGCGAGGTCCTGATGCAATACGCACAAGCCGTGGCCTGCCTGCCAAGCCAGCTCTCCCGCACTAACTGCAGGTCGCACACAGAATTTCGCAAGCTCGCCCTGTTGGCGAACTTCGAGAGTTGCATAGAGCGCAGCTACCGTGTGACCGTCTCGAACCCACCGAACCCAGGCGTCGAAGAGATCCTCATGTCGTGATGCCGGGAAAAGTTTCTCTGCGAGCCTGTGGAGCTCTTCCACCAAAGTAGCCTGATCGCCACCTTCAGCGAGCCAGCGATAGCGCGAGGCGAGCAAAGCGGTCGAGAAGCGGAATTTCTGAGCATCTGCCTCTGCTCCAGCCCAGTCGAACGTACACCACAAGGACATGGCGGCGCTCAGCCTCGGAGAGCGCAAGTCGGCCGTATAGGCTGTACGGGCGTCCTCGTCGAGGCTTTTCAGGAAAAGAGGAATGAGACCGTTGTCGCCCTTGGGCCCGAAGAACAGGACGCGCCAGAATCGTATTGCCTGCGTTCGATAGGATTGCTCGTCGAGCAACCCATCGGCGCGTGCTTTGGCCATGAGCACGGCCAGGAAGGCAATGTCGCCCGCCATGCGGTCAGCTTTACGCCGCTGCAGATATTCGGGCCGCTGCAACGCGGCCTCAATCTTCGTGAGAAGTCTAGTCAGGCGAACTCGCTGTATGTCGAGCTCAGACTGGTCGATAGAGGCCCGCTTTACGGCTTCGGGCTTCTGGTCTTCTCCTTCCTTCTCCTCGTCGCTCGGTCGGACACAGGGCGGACGCTTCGGGTTCGGCTCGCCAGGCGCACGGAAAAACGAACAGATAAGAGCAAGCTCGTCTGTCTCGGAGAAGCCGCCCGGCAGGGCAGAGTTGGATGACGGAGGCGGCCGTCCGAATTCTTCCGCATAGATATCGGCTTCAGAAAAGTAGGCCATTGCATTCTCGTCGCTGCGAGACTTGGTTATCCCGCCCCCGTGAGCCGTGTCCCGTTGAACATGAAGCTCGAACAGTTCCAAAATCTGCAAAAAATCGCGCCCTAGAAGCGATCCGCGCGCTGCTGCTTCTTCGAGCCTGTCTCTGAGGACGCGCTCAGCGGGGGCCATTCGAAGAGAGCGCTCGTCGTCGATCCAGCAGGGGAGGGAGGTCACCGTGCGGCCACCAATAGTCAGTCCAACAAGTGACACCGAGCTCACTTGTTCGTTGATGTCGAAATCTGCTCTACGAGGCGACACGGTATGCGCCTTCAGCAAGACCTTAGCTGTGGTTTGGATTGAGACTTCTGACAACTCGTCCTCGGCCTTGTAATGAACAGTCAGTTCGGAGCCATCTCTCCGAGCAGCTAGGATCCGAAGCTCGCTCGTCTCGAATGTCCAGTCTTCCGACGGATGAGTCTCCGGCAGCTCTGGTGCTGAATCCGTCACAGCATAGCCAGACCAGAGCTCTTCGAGATCTTCTGCTCGCAACGCGGATATCGCCATGATCTCCGCATTTCCCCATGAAGCATCAGCCAAGAGCGCGGCCCGCGAACAGTTGGCGCTGCCTGCCGCAACAAAAAAATCGGCCGAGGTCGCGAACGCATAGATTTTTGCATGAATGAATTTGTGCCGAGCGTCTTCGGCGATCGGCTCGATGCTGCTAAGTCGGATCTGCTTGGGCAATGTCGCGACGATATCTTTTGAGAGCCCAGCTCGCCTCGGCTGCAGCATCACTCGAACCTCACCGGTGCAGAGTTCGGCGATTCGGGCCAAAGCAACACCTTCTGGATCGAAATATGGGCTGAGCACTTCTATTGCGGTGGGCGGCGCGCCGATCTGCATCAGAATTTGATCCAGCATCGGTGTCGGTTTCGGAGTCCAGGCGAGACCTCCAGGCTCTGGCAGAGCCGCCGCCCACGCATTTTCTGGCGCATCGAACAAGCCGAGGACCTCGGCGCGGATCGCGGCTGGGTCGGGCACGTAAGAAAGGATCACAGCGAGATAATCTCTGAAGCTCGCGATCTGCGCTGCGCCACTGCCCGGAACGAGAAAGTCTGTCCAGATCTCCTTGTTTCCGCTCCAGCCTCCGTAGGTCATATTGCCACTACCGACGGCAAGACCCGATCCATCATTTCCGGCGAGGAAGATGGCTTTCGGATGAAAGCGTCGGGCCTGCCCCAGATCGATCGGCACCACCCGGTAACGGAGACCGAGCTGAGAGACCAGCATCTCTTGAGTCTGGTAGTTGCTTGCCGCGCAGGCGGCGTCGGCGAGAATGGTAAGCTGCGGCGATCCAATCGCTCTCAGGCGAGGGAGCACGACGGACTCAACGAACAGAAAGTCGATGTTGTGGGTGAGGACAATTGCGGTGTTGGCCTTCTTTACGGATCCGCAGAGACGCTCGATGACATTCGTCTCTCTCATGCGGCCTCCATTGTGATGAGCTCCCCATTGGTGCCACGCCGGAAGAATCCGATATCGACCAGAATATTGATTGTGTTGTCGAGACGGCTATTGCTGAAGCCGGCAACGATCTGATTGGCGGTCAATCGCAGTCGCTGACCGTCAGGGAAGAATCTCAGAGAACACTTCTGACCGCCCGACATCTTCCTGAGCGTCACCTGCAGATGCGGGGCGATTGCGCATCGCTCCATGAAGGTGCAGATGAATTTGTCGAAAGGTGTCTCATCTGCTGTCATGGCGAATTGTAGTGCGAGATCACTCGTCGAACGGACGGGTGATCCTGGGCCGAAGGTACGGAACGGACGAGTTTGCTTTTCCAGAGCGGAAACGAGAGCGAACGCCCCCAGGAGACGATGAGAGGCACGCATTTCGGTGAAGGGAGAGAATGGTAGAGCCCTGTCGGCCATCAGATCTGCCGGGACGGAAGCCGCAGCATTGCGAGCGCTTCGCTCCCAAGCCTCAGGCGCCTCGGGCCAGTAATTTGACAGCGCGCGCGGATCACGCAGAAAATCCGCCTTCGCCTCCTGGACGAGTTCCTTAGGACTTCCCGTATCGATATTTTGCAGGAGGCCGCATACCGCGCTGAGCAGTAGCTCCAACGCGAAATGATGTCTTCTACGCCATTCGTAATTAGACCAAGCGATCGACACCGAATTGTCTTGCTCTTGTCTGCAGCAAGCATCAAGATTCCGCGCCAATAGCCGGTTTGCCGATGCGCGGTCGTTCGATGCCAAACTCTGAAGCCATAACCGCGTCTCTTCGAAGCGCCGATATCGCTCGTTCAGTTGCGGTTGCAGGGCCTGTGTCGTTCTCCACGGCGTTCCGAACGCCTGCCGTAGCAGCGTAGCTTCGTCGCTTCCCGAAGCCATGCTTCCCAGCGAAAAGGAAGCGACCGCGCGTGTCGCCTGACCTTTCGCGAGCGAGCCGCCGTCGAACAGGCGGTCGATGATCGAAGGGTCAGAGAGCCTGTTTTGACGAGCCTTCCAAAGTGCCGTACCGCGGTCGGTGAGTTGATAAGGGACGGGGCTCCCGATCTTCCCATCGACGAGAAGCCCCAGACCCTTGCATGGGTTGTAGTAAGTATTGAGTATCCGACTGTTTTCGGAATCAGGAAGCGTAACGTCCTGACCGGCCGCGATCGCTTTCATCTCTTCCGAGAATACGTCGCTGCCGAGGATTGCGCCGCCCGCATTTCGCGTAGGATCGGCTTGTGAGGCAGCGATGATCAGAAACTCGACACGTGTGAGAAAGGTTGCTAGCTGGCTCATGGCGAACGGCCGGTCTCGATCGAGAGCCTTGACGTAAAAGGTGTTAATTGCCCAAGGCAAGATTGAGAAATATCGGCCACGCGCCGACACCGTTGTGACGCCGTTTACGAGATCTGCTTCGAGACTTTGATCCACGGCCCTGACGCCAAGGATATCCAAGCCCTGGGTGTTTTCCGCAATATCAGCTCCCCAGAAAATCATTCTGATGCGCCCGAATACTGGCCAGCACCGCGGTGCATGGACATGACTGCGTTATGACGTTGCTAGACCAAGACAAAAAGCAAAAACTGTTCAGTTGCGATGTCGTCTGGATAGGGGTTGTAAAGAGGTTCCCTCATCGTTGCACATGGCTGTAAACTCGCATCAGTTCGAGTCTCTGCCGAGAAGTTGAATTGGCAAAGGCTAACTTAACTCGGAAGGGTTGGCAAAACGGAGCCGGCATCGAACTCGGAGTCGAGAAGGGTTGGCTGTGACGGCATAGAAAGCGGCCGCTATCACCGCTTAACTCAGCAGGACAAGGACCGAATCGCCAGGGCAAAAGGCTAGGTCAGATGGGAATTTCTTGCACGAGCCAATTTTCGATTGCGGCCGCGACGACCGACATCCCATATAAAATAACATTCTTGGTGCTGGTGAAATTCTTCTGACCGTCCTTAATCGCCAATTCTTCGGAGTAGCTAATTTCGGTTCCTTCTTCGTGGTTTTCGGTGACTATCGCCAGCAGAACGTCATGTCTATCCCGTCGAAAAACGGGTCCGCCGCTGAGACCTCTCGGGCACGGAATACTCAATTCGCCAGCAAAATAGGTGTAAGGACGTTTGTCGGCTTCTCTAGTCAGGCAGCTGGTATAGTGGCGGAAGGTCTGGAAGGCGCCCCAGAGCACGCGCGGGTCTAAACGCTCGCCACCAAAGATTGGAAAGCCGTAGGCGAAGAAGTCTTCGCCCATCTGCGGTCGCTCAATTGATTTGAAGAACGAGAGCGAGGTAGGTAGTTCCTGGTCGGGCGGCACCTCAAGTATGGCGACATCCGCGTCTGGATGATGAATAACGTTGGACGGGCTCAAGAGCGCCCGGTCTCCTCGAGATGTCTGTACGGCGATCAGTATGTCATCCAGACTGAGCCCGTCTAATACATGCGCAGCGGTTACGAAAAACCTTGGATTACGGAAGGCAAAGCATGTCCCGATCACAGGTGACGTCGGCCGTGTAACTCCAGGTACTAGCTGAGGAACTCCCGTTGTCACGGGCTGAAGCACCTTCTTGTGGACGCGGAACGTGGCAGAAATTGCTTCCTTCGAGCCAGCTCTCATCGCGCCAAATCCCCCTGGTCATGTGCTTGGTGTACATTAACATACCGCGCTAATCAGAGGTGGCAAGATCGCTGCCCAGAAGCCGTGTGATGGAGATAGAGGGGGCCATGCCGGTAAACTCGGTTGCCCAGCGGCGGGAAAGTCCGAACAGTGTCCGTCGGCTTGGCCACGTGGTGATTTTGGAACCTGCTGACTTCTTTGATGCGGGTGAATCAGCATCTGAAGCGAGATCGGCTTCCTTCCGCTGCGCCGGAGTTCGCGAAGCCGTCGCTACGTGGCGGGAGGGAGGACGCCTGGCTGGTCGATCCGGCGCTGCGGGGCCGGTTCGAGCGCGAGACGGCTGCCACTCTGCCGTCAGCTCGGGTGGAGCGATCCATGATGTGTTCGTGACGCTGGAGTAGCGGCGCCTGCAACTGCAGCAAGATCAGCGGGTTCAAGAGTGGGTGGGTGCCCGGCCGAACGAGTCCCCAGCGCGTACGGCAAGACGCAATCTGGTGTCTTGCCGATCGAAGAATGTGCGGCATCATACCTGCTAACCCAGCCCGAGATTATCGTGGCAACGCAGCGTATGACATGAGCGATTGGTATCGCGCTGCTTCACGCGAGCTGTTGCAGGCTGGGCAACTGACAAGCTTAGATATTCCAAGCGATATCTTGCGGACGCTACACGGCGAGCGGCGCTGAGTATCAGGCGTTGTCCGCGATGCCGATGGTCCGGCAAGCAGGACAATAGAGAAGCGCGGCAATTTCCTGGGAATCTATTGGTCCAGCCTAACCCTTACATAGGTCGGGCGCCGCGGGAAATTCTCGTCTGCGCTAAAGACGCCAGAACAGTGGGTTAAGGAGGCTGTTGACCGGCAGAACACCCACACAATTGAGAAAGGTTGTCTTGCCTTTTCGAGGCGACTCCTCCGCCGCTTCCTGACGTACGCCAATACACTCTGCTATTTCGTTTCGATTGACGTCGGGCGCGGGCGGCCTCACGGTAACTTCTTCGATTGTGGAGGAGGCACAACCTTGATGCGACGTGACCGGGACCTCGAACGCGCTACCCAAACTGCGCCCGATGTGGCTCCAGATGAACAGAAACGCAACCCCCTATATTGCATTCCGTTTGCGCAGCGGCTGACCTGCACCGTGGCGGAAGCGTGTGAAGCAACCGGTCTCGGGCGAACCAAGATCTATGAACTCATCGGGAATGGTCGAGTTACCACGACGACTATCGGTCGTCGCCGGCTCGTCGTTGTAGAGTCTCTGTTGTCTCTGGTTGGCATCAATGCGACATCGACCGACCGCAGATAACCATGCCGTCACTCCGGAAAAGCCCGCTCAGGTAGCTATCAACTCGATTGTAGTATCGGACCAAAGGCCGCGAGCGCGCTTGCGGACCTGCAGCAATACGATACCTGGTCGTGGCGGAGCCGTGCCGATCGACGGCATTATGGATTGGCGATGAGAGCTTCTTGTTGATCATCGCCATCGGTGGCATGCTTTCCGCGGTGCGGAACAAGCGGTACGACTGCCGCCCGGGCGAGATCTTCGAGGGCCGTTGCTATGTATTTCGCGTAGTGACGTTCGATCATCTGCACCGATGTGTTGTGCAGTTTAGCGAAGTGCTGGATTGGCAGCAAATTCCGTAGGCCGCGTACGATGCTGGAATGCCGCAGCGCATAAGGAATGACCTTCGGCAGCCCGGCGCGCTCACGGATGGCTTGCCACGGGCGAGTGAGTTCTGCTGTCCTCCACGGGCCGCGCACTGACTTTTTCCATCCGAAGCTACCGGCCTGCTCGTACCTCCATCGCTCGAACACTGGCGCTTCTTTCGGTCGGGCTGAAATTGCCGGAAGCAGAACTTCGATCACATCTTCGCCCACCGGCACCGGGACGGAGCCGCCATTGCCGCCTCGCCCCTTGTACGACCCTCGAATCATCAAGCGTTGCTCTATTGGTTGCGCATCACTCACGCGCATCCGTTTGAGTTGCGCAAAGCGCGCGCCTGTGGCCGCAAAGCAGACGACAATGCGAAACAGGTCTCCTTCAAAGCCTTGCTCCTCGTCTATCTCGCGTGCGGCTCGAATGGGTGTGCCAATCTGTGCATCCGTGAGGATCTGGTTGTCTCTGGCGACAGATATCTCATCGTCATCGTCGATGCGCTCGGCCCTGAGTCCGTCTTTCACGATCGAGGGGAATGTCGGGTTCAGCTTCTTTTGTTCCGAGGACAGACGGAGCCATGCAGCATTCAAGGCAGCTTCAGGTCAGCTGCGAGCCCGCGCCTGGTCGTGGCCTTCAATTTTGCCGGCAGGCTCTCAAGCCAAGTCAAGAGGTGATTTTCCGTCAAGGCGTACAGGCGGACAGCGACAAGAGGGCGGCGTTAATGGCTTCCTGATGACCACTGCGCTCTTGACCAAGAAGGTAGCGCCGCAGTCGGAGCGAATCTCGCTGCCGACCCTTCAGCTGCCGCGTGCATTGCGGTTCCTGACGTAAATCTCAAATGGTGGTTTGCACCATGGGCGGCGGTCCGGCAGTAGCCGCGAGCTCTCAGGAGGTTGTCTATTCGGCCCTGACCGAGGAAGCTGAGGTTGCTGAAGCCTCAGAGTCCAAGGGGAGAACCGGATGGACACCCACGGGAATGCGCGTCTGACGCCTAGAGGTCGAGACGCGATGGTGCGGATTGTGGAAGGTGGCAAGGCCGCTGCCACGCTGTGCTCTTACAGAACCCGAATTTGAGTCGCGCGCGCCCGCTGGGAAGGACCGCAGACCGCATCCCATACGATCGATGCGTGAGATGCTCATGGACAAGTGTCGTGCGAGTGGTAAACATTGGTGCTTGCAATTCGAAGCGAAACTGTTGGGGTTTAGCTCCGATCATGCGACGGAGGCTCTTGGCTCTGGAGCCATTCTAAATGATGTAATTCGAACTTAGTAGGTTGCGTGCTGAGGTGCCGCAATACAACTGTTTCGCCTCGTGGTGAGCAGACAGGTCGCTAACGGTTTTTCGTACTACTCCCCCCGCACGTAATGCCAAGACCGCTCTAAAGCTGCGGCCAAGCATAGTGAAGTCTACGGAAGAGTCGCAATGCCCTAGGCCGTTGTTTTGAATTGATGTGGCTTCATTCCGTGCCCCGAAGTGAGCGTCGCAATGGCATCGATGCGGAGTGATGGGCTTTGTGAGGTCGGCCATGGAGAATGTAGAGGATGATTGCAACCTTCATTCGCCTCAGGACGGCAAGCTGCGGTTATACTGGATTCTGAAGACCGACAGAACGAGCCGCCCTCAAGCTAGATGCATTGCTGTTGCATCAATAGCGCGCCTGAGCTCGCTCGCACCACGCTGCTTCAGATTAGCCGCAGTCATCTTTCTCGTTCTCGGCATCATCCCCGTCGTGCGCGCTGTCGATGATCGAGAGGGAGAGTGGCGGACGCTGGACCGCCAATTCTCACAGGTTTGGGAGGCCAGTCTCGGCCTTGGTGGCCGAAGTCTTGCGGGCCTTATTCCATCAGCTGAGCACGCGAAGGCGTTGGCTCTCCAGGTTTTTGGTCCCCGCGATCCCAGAACGCTGCGAAGCATGCGCAACCTGGGCGTTTTGTACAATCGCGAGGGGCGGCTTGGTGAAGCTGAGAGGTTGCTTAACGACACATTTCAGCTGGCCCGCGACGTGCACGGTCCGAAGGACCGTCGCACTCTCACCGTCATGTACGACCTGGGCACTGTGCTCGCCAACGAGGGGCGCTACGGTGAGGCAGAGCAAATTTATAGAGACGTGGTGAAGTTGAACCTCGAGGTCCGAGGTTCTCTTGATATGAAAACACTACAAAGTATGGTTACGCTCGCTGACATGTTTGTCCGCCAGAAGCGATATTATGAAGCCGAAGACATATATCTGGATGCTTTTCCATTGTACCGCAGCGTAGTCGGTCTAGACAATCGTGACACGTTGTATTGCATAAACGGGTTAGCAGCAGTCTACGCATTTCAGGGTGACTATAGAGGGGCGGCGGTTCTGTATCTCCAAGCGCTGGAGCATGAACGCAAGGTCTTGGGGCCCTCGGATCCTGAGACGCTGCGAAGTATGGGGGGCCTAGCTGCGACATATGATGACCTGCACCGCGATAGTGAGGCAGAGCGCCTTTATCTTGACACGGTTAAGCTCATGCGCAAGGTGCACGGGCCAGAGCATCGTTCTACGCTAGCCAGCTTGAACAATTTGGCGGTTTTCTATCTGGAACGGGGCCGTTATTCTGAAGCGGGGCCGCTGTTGCGTGAGTTAGTGTCAATCTCCCCCAAAGTGTTCGGGCGAGCGCACCCAAATACGTTGACCGCCCAGCTAAGCCTCGTCCGGCTCCTGGCTGGTGAGGGGAACATTGCGGAAGCCGTAGCATTCCATGCACAGATGATGCCGGAAATACTGAACCGGCTCGGCGTTGAACTCTACAGTACCGAGGCAATCGCTGCGCGTCGGCGGCTTGTCATTTCCCAGACGGCCTATCAGGACATCGCGCTGACCTTAGCGCTGGCGCCTGAAGCCGACTCGACCGCGGCAGAGTTGGCTGCATTGGCACTGCTGCGCTTCAAGGGCCTAGCAGTGGAGGAGGAGGGCTATCTCGCGCGCTTGGTGCATCGCACCCAGGATCCTGCCATCCGAGATATCGCTTCTCAGATTGGGCGGCTGCACGCCCAACTCGCCCAGTTGCAGAACCAAGGCAGGCCGACGTTCGAGTTAGGCGAGCAACTCAACGCCAAGGAGCTCGAGCTCGGGCGGCTGAGCCGGGCGTATGGCTCGCAACTGCAGGTGCGCAATGCGAATGTTCAGGAGATCCGAAGCAGGCTAAAAGACTTGCCGTCGCGCAGTGCATTGCTCGAGCTTCGACAGTTCTCCCCACTCGATTTACGTACCCAAGAAAGGGCTCCTCCGCACTGGGCGGGAGTTCTAATCGGAGCGGAGGGTGACATAAAGGTTCGTGACCTTGGCGCTACAACGAGCACCGCCGGACAGGTGGAAAGTCTCCTGCAAGGTTCCGTGTCAGTGGCGGGGTCCTCCTCTCGCGCGCTCTATGAACAGCTAGTCGCGCCGTTTGCACCGGAGCTTGCTCGGGTGGATCGCATCTACATCGCGCCGGATGGGATGTTGTACCTCGTACCATTCGGGCTACTGGTTGGTTCAGACCAGCGAGCGTTGTTGGAAACCAAAGACGTGCGGCTGCTGCAAACCGGCCGCGACCTTTTACGGTCGACTCCAGAAGAGGTGCGTCGAGGGCTTGTGGCCATGGGAGGCATCGATTTCGACCATGCCCCGACTGAGGGCATCTCGACAAAAGTTCAAATCGACTGCCCATCGTTTGCAGGCCGACGAGTTACCCAGCTCACCGATTTCGTAGCGGAGAATGCAGGGGACGCCAGCCGCATCGCATACGCGCGCGACCGGGCCGCTGAGAGCCTGCACTTCGGGCCACTACCGAACAGCGCAGATGAGGTAAAAGCGATCGCGGGTCAGTATTGTGCGGCGCATCCGGATGAGGGTATAGAGGTTGATATCGGCACTGCGGCAAGCAAAGCCCGGCTCATGGGGTTGGATCACCCACCGCGGGTGCTGCATCTGGCGACACATGGGTTTTACCGAGTACCCAAGGAGCCCGCAGACCGGCCGCTATTGTTATCAGGCGTCGCTCTGGCCGGAGCCAACGTCTCGCTCCGCGAGGGTGGCGGAATAGACGGGATTCTGTCAGCGCTGGAAACAGTCGATCTCAACCTGGACGGCACCGAGCTAGTGGTACTCTCGGCATGCGAGACCGCTCAAGGGAAGATCGATTATGGTGAAGGTGTATCGGGTTTACTCCGAGCACTGCGCACCGCCGGCGCGCGCAATGTGCTGGTGACTCTGCGCCCAATCAGCGATCCGGACGCGCAGCGGTTCATGGAGCGCTTCTACGGCCACTGGCTCGGGGAGGCTCGAGGCGATCTCGCCACAGCATTGCGTCAGACCCAGTACGAATATCTGCGCCAGTCGCAGGTCCCAGCTGGGCTAACAACGCCGCAAGTGTCCGCCCCAGTGGCCGGGACGGTGAGAAGCGACGGCGCCAGCCGAGACGCGCGCGGCGCGGCGCCGATTGTTGCCTCCCCGTCAGTGAAGCCCGATACCACTTGGAGTAGCTTTATTCTCATTGGCGAATGAGGCCGCCCTATCGGGACGGTCAGCGCATTTTTTATCGGTTCGGCGGTGCGCTTTCATTGCCAGGCCGCTCGTCTCCGAGTCGTCAACATTGGGCACTTCGATTTTCGACGAACGCTGGTCCGCTCCTGGGCGCTTAGCCGTGCTACGCTGAATCAGCGAACAGCGGGTCCGGGACCAACAATCAACTAAGGGTTGAGGCGGGTTGGTGCTCGGGAGCGTCGCAATCTGAACCTACATCGCTCTCAATTACTAACTCCGAAAACGACCTCATAATCCGCTTTGTTGATCGGAAGCCAATTCATGTCCATCGAGCGAGTTTCAGGCTTACCATTGCACGTAAATACCTCTGGAAGAGTGCCGTTCTCCGAGAACTGCCAAAAATGTCCAATTGTGTATTTTGCAGTAGGATATGATGCACCGTGTGGCAGGGGAGCCATTCTCCACTGCGGACTGCCTCCTTGCTTTGTCCAACGCGGGTCATAGGCCGGTCCGGCGCCGGTGTACCTCGATGTCCAAATCGCATTTGCTTTTGCAAGCCCATCCCCCACGCTGCCCATCACTGGGTTCCACCAAGCCGTTGGGTTTGTATAAATAACTACCGAGCGACCGGTTGCCGCCGACACCAGGCTAATCCATTCCTTGGCGAGTTGAACGATCTCGCCAGGTGACTTTGTGTACCACATGTCGCAGTAATAGTTTCCGCGGTCGTTGCGCGTCCGGCGGTTTGCGGGACAATTCTCGTAAGCTGGCGTACCAGGAGAGATTCTCTTGTTTGACCATTCGATGTCCAGAGCCGGAGGCAATTGGTCCGGCCGCTGACCGTTCGTCGCTCCGATAGCTGTCAAGAAGGCCTTTGCTTGGGTCTTGGCGTCGATGCTTGGACGAAGAAAGTGATAGGCGCCTCGAAACATGCTCTTTGCGGCGTGTCTCGGAGCCATTTCGGACCAAAATCGTGGAAAGGAGAGGTCGGTATCGTCTCCATCGCTCGCCTTGCTGTAAACGTAAACGATGCCGTTACTGGCGAGTTTGTCCCAATTTGCGCGACAAGAACATTCCGGATCCAAATATCCGGAGGGCGTGCCACAGCTGTCGGACGTCGAAATGTCGAAACTGTAATGGGACAAGTCCACCCCGAACACGCCTGCATATTTATCTCGCTCCTTCTGAGTGAGCGTATAAGGAGCTACTAGGAGGGCCTTCGTGTTGGTCAGCGTGCTAATCCAAAATCTGCGCAACTCACGGGGGTCCACCTCATCCTGCGAGACTTCTTGCGCTGAGGCGGATAAACAGGAAAGAATGAGGAGCATGAGGACGTGTAATCGAGTGGCCGGCATATAGGTCGCTCTTGCTGAAATTGATTTCTACCTTATTGGAACGATCGTCACGCCTACCGAGGGTTGGGCGGGTACAACCGTTCTGCTAATGGTCCTGGTCATCGCTCTGTTAGCCGAATCTCTTGCTGTCGTAACAGTCTGCTGCACAGTCGTCGAGGTCGATGGTCCTGACGGGATGCTCATTTGCTGGGTTTCAACATCCTTCAATGCGGCGAGGGTGCATTTCAATGCGAGCTCCTGCACCAAACTGTAGGCTCGACAAGCATTTGAGGGCGGATTGCTTCTATATGTCTGAGTGAAATAATCCATATCGGCGGTTACGAGTTGACGGATCTTTTGCAGGTGTGTGCCGAAAGAATAGATGGTTGTCATCTGATTTACGACGGCCTTGCCGAGGGTCACGCCGGCTGTTGTTATTGCCAGAATCTTGACCGCCGACGCAGCTGATGCTGTCACAGGTACAACCGATGTCGCTGCCGCTAAGAGAAGATCGGTGGTGTTATTAGTCATGAGGGCGTTCTGCTGAAACCGTGTTGCGTCGACGAAAAAGGCCTCGCACGCCGCGCGCACTTTAGCGAAGCCGACCTCCATAACGTCGGCCGCGGGCTGCGGATTCGCCGAGCATTCCGCGACGACGGGAACGATCACCTCCGTGTAATTGATGTCAGCAGATTCACCCAATAGGCTGGCGCAACCGCCCAATAGAGTTGCGCCGCAAACAACCAAAAAAATGCGCATTTCCCCGCGAGCCCCCCACTTGCGAATTCTCCTGTTTTGCGCAATCGTAGGTCGTATAAAGATCCTTTGTCAATAAGATGAGCTCCGCGAAGCCTCCCCGCCAGCGGTAGGCAATTGAGCAGCCACTTCTTTTAGACGCTAATAAAGTAATTTGGGAGATTTCAGTGATTACTCGTCGAGCAGCTCTGGCCGCACTTGGTGCTTCCCTTCTTCCGACGAGCGCAGCCTTCCCTGACGATAGGCTCGAGTACAGGGACTACAGCTTTAGTGACTATTATGCCGTAAAGGGCGCGTTTCCAAGCCTGCAGAAGGACATCGATGCAGCTGACCAGATTGTCCGTAGACTGCCTACGGACAATTACTTCTCAATAATGCAATCTCTCTCGGAAATTACCGAGGTCGGCTCCACAGGTGAGCTGTTCAATATGCGTTGGAAACAGGTTGCGAACCCACTGATCGTTCGTTTTTTCCACGATATCGGATACGCCAAAACGCCGTATCCAGGAGATTGTACGTCGTGGTGCGCGGCCACGCTCTCTTGGTGCTTGAAGCATGCTGGCCTAAAGATACCGAAAGACCCGGCGTCATCGCAAAGCTATCTCTCATATGGGAGGCGCATCACTGATCCGGCTCCAGGTGACATTTGCGTTTTCACAGACGTGGGCGATAAAGCGCACGGGCACGTAGGGCTGCTGGTTTCACGCTCGGGCGCTGTACTCAGAATATTGGGAGGCAATCAGACCGGAGATTCTGCGACTAACTGCGGGCCGGGATATCTGAAAAGCAAGATCGACGTGACCGAAATACCCATTAATCCGCAGAAAAAGCGCTCGGTAGGTATTCACTATCTCTCGGCTTATGTTCGTCCCGCCTGATCCTGCCAGCGTGAGTCTGCCCTAAGTCTCTGTCTATAACCATCTGAAAGAACTAGTATGCTGCCCCTCCAAGCATTGCTGTCCTCAGCGCCGGTGCGTTGCATTGCGACCGTGGCGGTGCTGATCGCCGTTGCTCTTTGGCCGTGTTCTTCTCCAGCCCAATCGGCGGATTGGACAGTAATGGTCTACATGAATGCAAAGAACAACCTGGAGGTCGATGCACTCGATAACTTTTACAGCATGGCTCAAGTTGGCGGGAATGATCGCGTTAATCTTGTCGTACAAATGGGGCGCCCGGCAAAGCACTATACTGATTCCGACGACGCATGGTCGGGAGTCATGCGGTTCCTTGTGAAACGCGATACTAAACCTCGACCGGGCGACGCCGTCGAGGATCTCCGCCAGGGCGGTGAGGTAGACATGGGGGCGCCAGATACGCTTGCAAAGTTTGTAGATTGGTCCATGGAGAAGTATCCCGCCACCCGCTATATGCTGATCATCTGGAACCACGGCCAGGGCTGGAGATTTCAACTCGCTCGAGAATTCAATGTGAGGGCAATGGCATCATCGCGGAGCCTGACGGCGAATGCCTCGTCGCAGCTGAAGTCTAGCCTCAGCTCCGTGCCACCGCTCAACGGCTACCGTTCAGTTTCACTGGATGAAGATACCGGAAATATCCTGTTCAACAGGGACATCCAGGGGGTGCTCGATAAGAGGTTTACCAACAAGAAGCTCGACGTGCTTGGATTTGACGCGTGCCTCATGTCCATGGTGGAGACGGCCTACGCATTTCGAAACTCGGTGGGTACCATGGTTGGAAGCGAAGAGCTTGAACCAGGAGAAGGATGGCAATACGCAGCCTGGTTGTTGCCGCTGCTGAAAAACCCAAGGTTGGATGGTGCCGGATTGGCGAAAGCAGTCGTTGCGAGCTACCAGAAGAGATATGGGGACGTCAATCTAACGACCCTAAGCGCGCTGGATCTCTCCAGGGCCGAGGAAGTCGCGGGCGCGACCTCGGCGCTGGGAGGCGAACTGCAGCGGCGCCTCTCGTCAGAGCGAGGCGCCATCGATAAAGCGCGGTCGGGCATTACACCATATGGTCAAGCGGCCCGACTCGCTACGTCAGTGGATCTCGACTTCTTCTTGGAACGCTACGGAGCACGAACGAGCAATGGTACGATAAAATCTCTCGTCGACAAGCTTCGCGCTAGCTTGAAGAAAATGACGATCGTAAACTATGCCTCCAAGCGCGACTTGCCGATGTATGGTTCTCGCGGCCTCGCCATCTATTTCCCGGCGACGCAGGCCGACTACGATCAGGATCCAGATCACAGCGGCTATCGAAAGAGCAATACCGACCATCCCGTCGAGTTTGTTCAAAAGCAACAATGGGCTGATTTTCTGTCCGCCTATCTGCAGTAAGCTTATGACAAATTGCCATTCTAACCGACGGACTGGCGATTGGCGACTATGGCCGGCCTGATTGACGAACGTCGAGTGTGAAGACGTGAGTAAAGCTTGCATCTCGTTCGGTGGCCGGCGGCGGTACGGCAGCTCGCGTGTTCGCATCTGCTACCGAAATGGCCTCGAGTAATCTGCGTAGACTTGTTTGTGAACCGCGGCCTGCCGCCTGCCCAACCTTTGTGCGAGCGGCCGTGAGTGTCGGCTGCGTTAGTGCTGCGTAGCACATAGGTACAGTGCCCGTCGGGCGCTCGATAGCCACGACGACGATATGCTCGATCCCGACCGTGACGGGGTGTCCACCGTTCCAGACCACGATTCGGGTGGCGGCGACCGTCGGATCGGACGACCCGGGCGGCAGCGCGATGCCACAGTCAGAAGCGTCGCCAGTTGGATTTATCATAAGGATTCCGCCGCGCGCATCGACATAGAGGACCGCAGCGTCGACGAACTTGGCGCTCGTTGAGCGCAGTTTGATGGCGACTAAGTCACAGTGGCTGACTGAGACGACCTCATCCCCAACGGGCTTTAAGCGACCAGCCGGTTTATCTAACAGGCTCTGATAGAAGGCGGTGTCAGGGCAATCCTGACCGTTCGCCGGACCTTGTTCGGCCATCCTGAAGCGCTCCAGCGATGCAACGACGAGTCCGCTATTGGTTGTCGTGTTCCGTGCGACACGAACGAGATCCTGCGCTCGGGCGAGCTGCCAGATCTGCCCGAGCAGTTGTTTCGCGGCGTCCTTCGTATCAAAAAGTGCGATGCTTGGGGAGGCGTTTGGTTGCGAATTATCGGTATGGAGCTCGCCGGTTGTTCCGGTGATCCACATGCGCTGCTCGGTAACCCATAGCCTGAAGTCGGCTTCCGATGCTCCCGCCGGTAGCCATTCGATCGCAATTCGCTGGTCTTCCAAACGCTGTTGCTTGAGTGCTTGGACGGCGGCCATTGCGGTATCCCCGCCAGGCTTGCGAACGTCGTCGGCCGGCGGCTCCGAGATGCGGTAACTCAGTGACACCGCACGTTCCACGAGCCGGGCCCAAAAAGCCGGTCCATCCGGAGGTTTTTGGCCCGACCGAAGAGAAGCCCTGCTTTCAGCCGCATTGGCAGCAATGATTGTTGCTTCCGCGACGACAGATTCGTCGTCTCTTGAGTTTTTCACTAGCGCGACCGTGCTTCCCTCGACAAGACCATGCAGCCGACCTGCACTAACCCAAATAGAATTGCCGTCGTATCGGGCAGGCCATCCCTCCCTTGCGGCCGCGTTGCCTCCAGCGAACAGGACGTCATCGATATTGCCCTCGAATACGGGAAGCGGCAATCCATGTCCTGCAACGCCTGAATCAAGCTCCCGGATGATGTCATTTGCCAAATCGCGATATGTGTAGCCGTGGAACTGGCTGAGTGCGCGATGCAGTAGGAAAGTGAAAACTCCGAGGGTTTGCTCCGGGCCCACAAGTGGGGGTGCATAGCCAAGAAAGCTCTTCTCATACGACAATTGCGTGGAGTTGACTGCAAAGAAGGCAGTCAGACTGCCGCCGTTCATCGCGTGTAAGATGTCCGATCGAGCTTGATTCAATCGAGCCGGCCCATCGCGAGGCCCGGCAGGAAACCGAATACCGAGATCCGCGGGGGCAACATACCGTGCAACGAGGTTACCACGTGCGGCTGTGCCGGCATGGCACATGTCTATGGCAACAAAGACATTTGCCCCCTTGGCTCGCAGCATATCAAGCAATCGACCGAGATCTTCGTCAAGCAAGCCGTTCGAGATTGTCATGGCGTCCGTCGTGCTAGGACGTACGTCAAACGGTAACATGACCTGATTGCGATCGAACGGCTGTGGGGTGGGATCATTCGCACTCTTCGGCTGTTCGCTACCATGTGACGAGATATGAACATATACGAAGTCCTTTGCCCGGACGCGTTTGGTCAGGTCTGTTACGGCGTCCACGATTGCCGCACGCGTAGGACGCGCTGTCACTTCGGGAAATGCGTCTGAATGCGGAAGCCCATCAGCCAGGACGACAATGTCGTTCGGCTGAAAGCCTTTGGTCTTAAGCAATCGCCACATGATCGTGACATCGTTGCGTGGACCCTGAAGCTGCGAAATATAGGGGTATCCAGAGACGCCGATCAGCAGGGCCCAATTGCGAGCTGAACTTTCGGTGGTAAGCAGCAAAAGAAGACCAAATGCGATTGAGAAGAAGCGCATGCGATTTTCCAAGCAGAACGAGCTCAACAAAATCGTTACGGTAATCGATAGCCAACCTATCATAAACCAGCTTGACGGGCTACTAGCTGAATTTTAGGATATGATCTTGGTGCAGCCAGGGGAAAACTGATGCTGCCTCCATTTTTAGAACCATACATTTCGGCCGACCGTTATAGACGTTATCGGAACACATCAAATATCGCGCGAATTATTCTAGCGATCTCTTGTCTGTGGTTTGCTCAGGCTGCGCGTGCCGCCGGCGCGGAGCGGGATTGGCGAGCGGCGGTCCAGAAATCTCGCTGCCTGTCAGCGCCGCTCGACCGCGAGGGTCTGCTGCTTGTCGCGTCCGGCTGGCAAGGTCGAGGACTCGCGGACCTGTTTGAAGCGGTCGGCGTGGATCGGAGAGAGGCCAATAATCCCGGTGGCTGGTTCTTCGAGAGGTTGGATCCGGGCGACCAGGCTCGAATTGCAAGTAAGATATTTGCGTTGACGCAACCGGCGCTGAGGCAATTCCTACAGGACGTTGCGAGAGACCGTAGAAGTACGTGCGCAGTAGTCGTCTCTCAGGTCAGGGATGATACCGGACAGGCGTTGAACGTCGACACAGTGCTTGGGAAGGCAAAGGTCGGACCGCGCTACCAGCCGTATTTGGAGCTAGCGCAGTATATCCTCAAAGTTCAAGGCTGCTATTCGGGGGAAGCTGACGGACTTTTCGGCTCCAAATTCGCCGAAGCTTGGACCAAGGCGGCGGCAGTTTTGCAGTACCGTACTGTGGCAACGGAAGCTCCCAGCGCTTCCGACATCGTCAAGTTGATCTCACAGCCTTATCGCGCCAAGCTCTGTTCGACGGGAAGCATTGAGGCAAAGTCGTCATTAGGTGTGCTGAACAGTTTCGGGCGCCTATTCCGCGTCGATCATGAGAAGGTGTGCGAAGCCGAATCGTTTGCCAACGATCAGGCCGCGATATACGGCGAGCTGATCTCGAACCCTCGTCTGGGACGGATGCTTGATGAACTTCAATGCGAAGTTTCACAGCCCATCCTCTATCGCGTCTATGTCGATGGCTCGTCCGGCAAGATCGATACTGGCGTGGCCGCGCGCATACTTTGGATAAGCCTCGGATTTGCAGATCCGACCTCTAATGAAACCATCGCGACCAGTCCTGAATGGATTGCGAACAGCCTCGTGCGGACCCACTATGTGGTCGGAGCGCCGCAAATAGTTGACCTTGCGCGGCTGGCGGATCTGACCATCTCCTCCGACGCCGCGTTCGAAGCGGCCAGGACGGAAGTCAATCGAGACGGAAAGTCCGCTCTAGGTGTAGCCTTGATCGAAGGGCTTGGTGAGGCCGGCCCGGCTATTGACAAAGGTGTGAAGCTCCTGAGCGACGCCGCCGACGCGGGAGACGAATTCGCAGTTCTTCGCATGGCGCAACTCCATGAGAGCGGTCTCGGCGTGCCGCGGGACCGCGACAAGGCGAGGGCCTATTACGCTGAGCTCGCCAAGCGTGGAGCGCCCGCGGGTCTTACAGCAATGGCCCGACTAAATGAAGACTCAGAACGGCGCGACTTATCGAGCGCGGCTCAGTTCTATTCGTCTCTGCTCACAAATTTACCACGGGAGCGAAATCAGCCCGGCGCCACAGACGCGCCTTCGTCCAGTTCCAATGGGGCCGCCGAGAGTTTCATTGCGGGGATTTCAACGTTCATTCAAAGCCGTATCATGGGGGGATCTCCGTTTCTCGCAACGGATGATGGCCAGATTCTGCTTGTTAATGCCGCGAAGGCACACCCTGACCTGGCCTGGGCGGTTGGCCAGGCCTTCGCGTGCATAGACTGCGGCAGCGCGATTGATTTAAATGGCGCCGTTCGATGGTATCGGATGGCGGCCAATGTGCTCGATCAAGGGGATGTCGGGAAAGATGACATTTCGAACAGTGCACTTGAAGCGAGCTATCAGCTGGCGCGTATTCTCATGCAGCAGCCGCGGCTTGCGCAAGACGGCGATGAGGCTCGAAAGCTCATGGAGCGGGTTGCGACTCTGAGTACCGATTCGACAGTCCCAACCTGGACCGCCGCGAGTTATTTGGTTCTGCTCAATGCATCGGCTCGCTCGCGTGACGCGAGCGACGTTGCTGCCGACTTAAGGAAACGACTTGACAAATCGCTTTGCGCGCAAGATGCCGGCGCGGACAATAACCAAGCCTACAGGCTGGATTGTGTCAGTTTTGCTCACCTCCTGGCTGTAGGTGCACTCGATACGCGCTTCGTCGCCGTTGGTTACGACTACCTCAAATCTGCAGTAGACGGTGCATTTGCATCAGGAAAAATTCGCGACGAAGGCGGCAGTATTCTTCCTGCGATTCTCGCCTATGTCGATGTGCTTGCATTCTACGGCGACTTCGAGACGGCGCGAGCGCTGATTAGGCGTTCGGGGCGTAACGGCTGGTTCGAGCCGGATACATTCAGATCCTACGAAGCCGTTGTCCGCCGCCTGATATCGGTTGGCGGCGACCGCAATACCTCTCGCATGATTAGCCTTTTGGGGCTGTTGGAGGAGCTGGCGCTGCGGGGCAGTGCGTCTGCCGGTCAATTCAAAGCTTTGCTGACGGCCGCGCCACAGCAGCCGCTGCCGCAAGCTGCCCCCGATACATACCCGCGGGACCGAGCGATTTACGAGCTGCAACTTGCGCGCGGTGGTCCAAGCAAGGGCCTCGCCACCTCGGCGCATCGGTTAGCCGACGCCGAACGACTTCGCGGCCATAGAAATGCCGCGCTCGGCATGGAACGGCAAGCCCTCTATTGGGAGACGGAGATCGACAAAGTATCCGCGATCTTCGAAGGCCTGCTGCCAGCAGCACTGGCGAGGACGTGTCATCTTTCCAGATCAAGCCGACGGATTTTTGATCTCGGCTTCGATGATGTTGCGCTTTACCTGGCGAAGGCTGCCGTAAACGAACTGCAAGTGGTCCGGCGGCAGGTACGGGCGCTTCCCGAACGATTGCAGCTATGCTTCAGCGATATCGTTTCGGATCAATATCGCTGGCTTATTGATCTGCTCATTCGACAGAATAGTCCCGCAGAAGCGGAATACGTGATCGGGATGCTTAAGGATTTCGAGAAGTTCGAGTTCTTAGGACGTGAGGCCACGTTCGAAAAACGATCGTTCGATGGCTTTTCCATATCAGAGCCCCTGCAGGAGACGCAGCGTCAGTTCGGCGAGGCAACCGGCTCGCTCACGTCATTGGCGCGCCGCCAGCGCGAACTTCAGATTGCACAGAACAGCCGGTCTCTGACGGAGCAGGAGACGACACAATTTAATCAAATCAGAGTCCAGTTGGCGCGATATGAGGAGCAGTCCGGCAAACTGATTTCCGATTTGATCCAGAGGGCGAGTGCCCTGCGCAACGAAGATGCGCAGAAACGGCTTCAAATACTCGGTTCCATCCAGGGACGACTCCGCAACGAATTAAATGGTTCGGCCGCGGCGATCCACTACGTGGTCTTGCCGGACCGGATGGACGCCATATTGACGCTGCCGTACGGTCCCCAACTCACTCATGTTTGGGACAAGCTTGACGGGAAGAAGTTTTCCGAGGCAGAGCTTGATAAGAAGGTCGAACAATTCCGTACGCTCTTGCAAAATCCGACCAGCGATCCAAGACCAATTGCGCAGCAGTTTTTCGAATTATTGTTTGCGCCATTCGCGAAAGAAGTTGCCGAAAGTGGCGTAAAGACGCTCCTCGTCTCACTGGATCGCAAACTGCGCTACATCCCGTTTGCGGCCTTGTTTGACAGTAAGTCATATCTGGCCGAGCGCCTTGAGATCGTCTCAATGACCGTCGGACAGGCTCCAGCCGGACGCGCGATTTCCTCCGCATCGCTGGATATGTCGGCATTCGGCATGACGTCTGCGTCTCACGGGTTGCCTGCCCTTCAGGCAGTCGAATTCGAATTGGATGGCTTGACCAAAAACGCGGCGGGCAAAGGACTTTTCACCGGACATACCTGGGTGGACAGGAGCTTCACGCGGAAATCGCTCAGCAACGGCCTTGTATTCGGATTGCCTGGTAAGCCAGGCACCGGGATTGTTCATGTGGCATCGCACTTCAATTTTGGGCCGACGGAGAACGAGTCGTTTCTCCTACTGGGTAGCGGCGATCGCCTGAGTATTCGAGACATCAAAGACCACATCGGTCCCAATCGAGAGTTCGATTTCGGGGATATCGAACTCTTGACGCTCTCCGCATGCAATACAGCCTACGGTGATGTTGCGGAAGACGGACGGCAGCTTGAAAGCTTCGCGGCGCTCGCGGAAGACAACGGTGTCCGCTCGGCTCTGGGAACACTTTGGCCGGTGAACGACCGAGGCTCGGCGGCGTTCATCCATGACTTCTATAAGAATGTCATCAACACGTCGTATTCCCGCGAGACGGCCCTCAATGCTACACAGGTTGCGTTCATCCAAAACAAGGTAGCTGCTCCTGATGCCGGCCAGCGAGGAGCTGCGCCGTTGGTTGAGACCAAGGGACGTGAGAGCGCAGCGCCGCTTTTGCCGGGGTACAGTCATCCCTACTATTGGGCCCCGTTTGTGCTCCTGGAAGGCGTGAGAGGGCGCTGAGATGCAGCTTGGAATTCGGCTGGCGATTGCGATGGCGATAGTGTCAGGAGTGACGGGCGTAGCTGCAGCCGAGAATGACGCGCAAAAGGACGCGACGGCAGTTGACGAGGCTTGCTTCGCTGCCAGCTATGAGAAGAGCCATGGGCCAGTGAAGAAGATCTTTCTCAGGGGGCGCGATCGTGCGCTTGCGATAGAGCTATGGGGCGTCCCTCACATGTGGCTCTTCACAGCCCCGATGCTTCCTTGTGGAAAAGCCGGCGCCAACCTGGATTGCACGATCGAGTGTGATGGTGGTCATTTCTTTATAGCGTTCGACAAGGCCGGCCATGCACGCGTGAGCACCAAACGATTATCCATGATTCCGTTTCTTGACACCGCTGTTCCCGGTTCGGTAGACGCTGATGAGATCAGGAACACTGGCGTGTATGACCTGGCGACTGCTCCCCCGGAAATCTGCACGACTGCATTCGATATCGCCGGCCGGGCCGGGGCAGTTCTTCGTGCGGGAGACTTTACGCCACGTGTTCTGAGCCTGGAACGCATGTTGTCCGAATTGGGGTACTTTGCTGAGGTTCCTGACTGGTATTTCACGGCGAAAACGGAGGCTTCATTGCGGCTATTTCAAAAGGCTATGGGGCTGAACGAAACGGGCGTGGCGGACGATTCGACGATGCGGCTACTTCGCTCGGAAGCGAAGCGAGGCGAAGGTTGTTGAGCGCGTCGCAACTGACACTCACGACAAAATCCACCACTATATGCGAATGTCGTGAGTAGAACGTCTTTTGGGAAACATTGGGACGGACATAAACGCTCCACGTCGAGCGGAATCAGCGCTTGAGAGCGCAATGATATAGTTAGCAAAGAAGGTCGGTGCGCTGACAAGGTGGAGGCCGGTCCACAGCTCACAGAAAGGGAGCGAGATATCGAAGGGATCATCGAGCTCTGATGCGGCTAGTCACAGGGAAGGCCGCCGCATCGAGAAGTCAGCGGGTTGTCGGTAGAGCGTTGCGAGGTGCGATATCTAGTCCTCGACAAGGCGGGCGTTCCCAGACATGTCGGCATTACTTCGCGGATACATCGCGGGAGATCTGCTCGACTAAGGAAAAGTCCTCGCCCTCCGACCCGAGGCGAGCCGATTGGCGGTAGCCAGAGCGAAGCTCGATGCGCGTCTGCATCATCGCCAGGGCGCCGCGAGCCTCTTCCAGGGATGGGAGCTGCTGCCTGTCTACAGTTTCGCTCAAGTCAGGCGTCAACGACTGGACATAAGCTGCCAGTTCGCTAACCTCGATCAGGCCATTGCCGTTGCGATCACCGTGCTTAAGCGCGTCAAGTATGGCCCAGGTGAACAATCCATGCTTCTGGTAGCCTTCTAGCGCCGCCTGCCCTGACGCCGCCGCGGTCAGGACCGGGCGTCCAATGGCCTCGTGAAGACGTCCGACGGCCGCTTCGGAGGCCGGGGCTCGCGTACGCGATAATGCATAACTGCTCACGAGCGCTCCCGATGCGCAGGTGTCAAGCAGGAGCAGTGCTCTCCGCGCTTTGATGCGGTTGCCGATCCAGTCTTGTAACCTGTCCTGCCCGATCGCCTTCTCGCTCAACGGAGTGGCGTCAGTCCTGAACCCGTAGGGTATCAGGTAGAAGCGTCCATTCTCAGATGTGCCGTGAGCGGCTGCGAAGAACACGAACGTATCTCTTGGACCAATGCGCGCGGCCATGCGATCGATCAGCTTGTCGAGCTTAGTAGGAGTCGCCTCTTCATCTAGCGCGTATTCGACGTCGACCGCATCGTACATGCCGCCGGCGGCGGCCTCGAAAGCCTTTCCGAGCGCCTGGGCATCGTTCACGGCATTGTTTAGCCTTTTAAATAGGGTGTCATCGTAGGCGTTGACACCAATAGCCAGGACATGCAGGCGGCCTTTGGTGGACGCGCCGCCTTGCCAGTTTAGGGTGGTGCGTGCAGGGAGTGAGGCGAGGACGTTGGAACCATTGTATGCGACGAGTTCGACGACGTTGTCGCCGGGATCCAGCGCTAGCAGTTGCTTGATCCTGTATCGCGGACCATTTCCCTCTGGCCCAGCGCGCACCGCGGTCGTAATGCCGTTGACTCGCCACTCGATCCTTCCGACGCCTCTTCCCCGATCAATGATCGTCGCTTCAGCGGTGATCACGCCCGGGGCGCTGTTGTCGTCCGACTCCGGGACTTGGATCGAGACCTCCGGCGCCGGTCCGCTGGCGAGCACATCGTCGATATTGGCCGAAGTCGCGGCTCGCGTGATCTCGCCGTCCGGATCCCCGTCGAGGGCCTCGCGAACAAGGTCAGGGTTGAAGAGAGATTGCCGGACCTGCTCGATAGTGGTTACATCGAAGCCGTGCACAATGTGGATAGGTGCTACACTCCGCCGGTTGGGCTCGCGGAAGAATCCCGCAGGTGTAATTGCGATCCAGTCCTCCGCCGAGCCAGACACGAATGCCGCGATCTCCTTGCCGGTACGGGGATCCCAAATCCGGATCGCTCCGTCCAGTCCAGCCGAGGCTGCAAAATGTTCGTCCGCGACGAAGGCGACCGACAGGACGTTGCTCGTGTGACCCGTAAATTCCGACAGACGTTGTCCGTGGAGTACATCCCATGTCTTTACAGTCCCGTCTCGGCTAGCTGAGAGCGCGAGCTTGCCATCTTTCGAGGCAGCAACGGCGGTCACAGGCTGCGCGTGCTCCGTAACCATTCCGAGTGGTTGCAAGGGATCAAGCGTCCAGAACTCGACTCGGTTATCGTAGCCCCCGACAATGAGAGTTCGCCCATCGCCTGAGACAGCGAGCGCCGCGACTGCGTTCGTTCTAGCGCGGAGCTCGCGCTGGACCGCTCCTGTCGCTGCGCTGATAAATTTGATACGGTTGTCAGTGCCTGCAGTCGCAATTGAAGCCCCATCGGGTAAAAAGGTGGCGACATGGACTTCACCGATGCCGGGCGCTTCTCGCAGGCGCTTGTGCGTGTCGACATCCCAGAAGATGATCATTTTGCCAAAGGTCGCCAGCACTGAACCAGCCGGGTTCATGGCACCGATGCTTGTCCATTCTCTCGCGCCGGCTGCTGTGGCGTCTCCCCGTAGGGACCACACTGAAGTGGTCACGTCATCCCCTGTTCCTCGCGCGGATGTCGATGCGAGCGCACCGTCCTGCGAGATGCCGACGGTAAGTTCCGTGACCGAGTTCTGGGCAATGCGAAGCGACCTGAGTTTCTCACCTCCTCGTAAGTCCCAGACCGCAAGCATGCCCTGAAAGTCACCCGAAACGAGGAGGTGATTTCTCTGGTTCGTGGCTAAGGCTTCTACGGGCTGCGGCCTAACAGACGCCTCGGCCAATTTCTTTAGGGCATCGGTGCTCCATATTCGCATGGCGTCGTCGTTTCCGGTTGTAACAATCCGCGATCCACCAGCATCGAATGCAAGAGCGCTGACGAAGTCCAAATGTGCATGCTGTTCAGTTCTCGTCAGATCGGTCAGATTCACGATGATGAGTTTACCGTCATTGTCGCCCACGATCGCGTAGTGCCCGTCGGAGGAAAAGAGAGGAGCAGCGCCAATGCCGACCGGCAAGGCTGATGTGCGCCAGGACAACCGACGACCTGTGAGTGCATTCCACCCAAGGAGCTCGCCTGTCCACGTTGCCACTAGTAAGGTCCCCTGCTGGGACCAGCCGATCGAGCGAACGCCGGTCAGAGCTCTCACGATGCGGGCGTTGCCTCGTCCGAGATGCCCGATCGCGACCGTGCCATTATCCGCTACGACGGCATAGGATCGGCGGTCGGGTGCGACCGCCAGCTGAGAGTAGTGGACGTTCGCACGGTGATTGACCGTCGCGATGGCACCGTCGGACAAATCCCAGATGTTCACAGATCCGTCTTGGGTTGCCGATAGCACGCGGTCTTTCGAAAGGACCGCAAGTGCCTTCACCGATCCGGAATGCTTAAGTTCGCGGAGCTTACGCCCGGTGGCTGTGTCCCATGCGATGAGTTTACCATTTCGGTAACCAGCGACGACCCGGTCGTCCCCAGTGAACGCGATGGCTCCGACAGCGCCCGATCCGTCGCGCAGCGTCCGCAACAAGAATAGCCGCTCGGCGGTCCATAGCTTGACCGTGCCGTCGCTGCTTCCCGAAGCAATGATCGTTCCATTAGGGGAGAACGACAGCACATCCGTTCCTTCAGAGTGCCCGCTTTGGACAACGATCTCCGTCGGCACGGTTGCATCAAACCCCATTGCCGCGCCGCACAGATTGACGAGCAGTACGATGACGCTCGCAACGCAAAAAGAGCCGGCACCTGGCCGTAACGAAACGCCCAAACAAAGCCGGGCTAGCCGCGTGGCACTCAAAATAATCTCCCTGCCGGTTCGTGGAAAATGATTCTCGGGCCTCGATTTCCGACGATGATGAGCCGCCATTCCTTATTGAATCGCATGACGCCGTATCGCAGCATTGTCCTCTGGCAGAGTGACCCTCTTCAGCCCAGAGATGACCCGAAAAGGGGGCGATCTGAGGCCATGCGCTGGTTCGGACAAATCGGAAAAGCTATCATGGTCCAATGGCGCCTTAAGCGGCCTCTTGTCCGAACGCCCCTTGAATGTATTTAGCTGCCGACACCCTTCCAAGCTCAAGTAAGCCTCGGAAGAATACACCGCACGTTAGTCCTCTGCGATGACGAGAGCAAACCTTTACCGCCGTTTTTCGAACGCTCCGCGTCAGGTCGCCCCAGTCGGATAGGCACGTCTATCCACCCGATCGCAAATCCCGCTCACGATTGCTCCGGCGGCGTTTCCGAGAAGCTCAAGCTGATCAGATCACCACCCCCACGACGAGTCTTGATGAAGGTTGCCTTGATGAACTTCGATCGCCCGCTCTTCAAGTCGACCTGCAACGCCCAGTACGCGGCCTCGCGCAAGTAAGCGGAGAACAATCCGCCTTCCTTGCTAAGTCGCATGTCGAGCAAGAAAGGCATTTCGGAAACGGTCTGACCCTTGCCAATTCGCGGCCAAGGCACTTCGTCTGGATCATCAACAAGGTCGTATTTCCGCGAACACATGAGCGAACAGGTCACTTCTTTGCCTAGGTGCTTGGGGATCTCAGGATGCATTGCGACGATGTCGCAGCGCACCTCGGTTATGGCTTCGTCCGAGACGCCGTCGCCGTTTTTTTGTACATAGTAACTCGCCGTGACGGATTTAACGGACGCAAGAAGCGCCTGTTTGTACGTCGGCGTCTGCTTGCGCTTGCGTCTTTGTTCCTTCTGCATTAGTCCCGCGCTCTCCCAACTCGTCGATGTTGCGGACTGTGAATACCGTATAGAAGCGGATGAGTCGCACAGGCGATAGAAGGACGAATCGAACGCGACCATGCGGTCCGAAAATGTTGGCTCAGGCTTTATAGGCTGATCCCTCCGCAGTCTTCTGATGTACGCCAGGACACTCTGCTCTTTCGGTCCTGTTGACGTCGGGTGCAGGCGGCCTCGCGGTGCATTCCTTCGGCCACGGAGGAAGTACATCCTTGACGCGGCGTGGCCGAGACATCGAATGCACTACCCAAACCGCGCCTATTGTGACTCCAGAGGAGTCGAAGCGTCACCCGCCGGATTGCATCCCGTTTGCGCAGCGGCTGACCTGTACCGTGGTGGAAGCGTGTGAAGCGACCGGTCTTGGGCGAACAAAAATCTATGAGCTCATCGGAAACGGCCGAGTTACGGCTACGACGATCGTCGTCGCAGGCTCGTCGTTGTGCAATCTCTGCTGTCTCTGGTTGGCATCATGCGGTACACGCGAACAGCAGAGAGATTTTTCCTCAAAAGTAGACAATAAAGTAAATAACTGACCGCCTGCAGCGTTACGACGCAGGCCCAGCAGGGCCGTTCCATCCAAGGCATCATGGATCGGCAACAAGAGCCTCTGGTTGGACCCCGCCATCGGCGAAATGCTTGCCGGGCCTCTCCGGGAGAATAAGCGGTATGACAGCCGCTCTGGCAAGATCTTCGAGGGCAGTTGCGATGTATTTCGCATAATGGCGTTCAATCATCTGCACCGATGTGTTGTGCAGTTTAGCAACGTGCTGGATAGGCAGTAAATTGCGTAGGCCGCGTACGATGCTGGAATGCCGGAATGCATAAGGGATGACCTTCGGGAGCCCGGCGCGCTTGCGGATGTCTTGCCACGGGCGAGTGAGTTCGGCTGTCCTCCACGGACCGCGCTCTGACTTTTTCCACCCGAAGCTACCAGCCTGCTCGTACCTCCAGCGCTCGAACAATGGCGCTTCTTTCGGGCGGCCTAAAATCGCCGGCAACAGAACGTCAATGACATCTTCGCCCACGGGTACCGGCACATAGCCGCCGTTGCCGCCGCGCCCCTTGTAGGACCCTGGCACCATCAGGCGTCGCTCTATCTGCTGCGCATCACTCACGCGCATACGCCTTAGTTGCGCAAATCGCGCACCCGTTGCCGCAAGGCACACGACAATGCGATACAGGTCGCCTTCAAACCCTTGCTCCTCGTCGATCTTGCGCGCGGCTCGGAGGAGGGTGCTGACCTGTGCATCCGTGAGAATTTGGTTGTCTCGAGCTACAGATGTCTCGTCGTCATCGTCGATTCGCTCAGCCTTGAGCCCGTCTTTCACGATCGAAGGGAATGTCGGGTTCAACTTCTTTTGTTCCGAGGGCAGGCGGAGCCATGCTGCATTTAGGGCAGCTTTCAGGTCAGCTGCGAGCCGGCGCCGGGTTGTGGCCTTCAATTGTGCCGGCAGGCTCTCGCGCCAAGTCAAGAGGTGGTTTTCTGTCAACTCGTACAGGCGGACAGCGACAAGCGGGGCAGCCTTAATGGCTTCCTGGCGGCCACGCCGCTCTTGGCCAAGAAGGTAGCGCCGCAGTCGGTGGCCAGCATCGGATCGAATGTCGCGACCGGCCCTACGGCTGTCACGGGCATTGCGCTCTCGAACGTATATCTCAATTGCCGATTGCACTGTGGGCGGAGGTCCGGCAGCTAGCGCTGTCGCTTCTGCCCTTGACCTGGTGACGTGTTCTCGCGCTTGTGTCACGGCTTGTTCAAAGGTCAGCGTGCCTTCGGCTGGTTTGTCGTTGACGTCGTTGGCAACGCCGATCGGCGCCTGCTTGTAATTGGCCCCATCATGGTGATTGCGCCAGCGTGCCAGCCATTTCCCACTTCGCTTGCCCTTGCGGTAGCCAAGATGTGCCTCGGCATCGAGGCGTCGCCAATGAACGCCTAGATCCAATTTGGAGCGCGCCCTGGCCGTCGTGATCTGTTCCTCGACGAGTGTTTTCGCCATGACAACCTTCTCGAAACCGTCGAATATTCGTCGAATAAGCGAGGGCGTATGGAGGCGGTCAACCGCGAACCTCCATCATCTAAGTATATGATAATATTGGATTGTGGCGAATGGATGCGAACTGGCCAAGCAGAAAAAACTCCAACTCTCAAGGCTGAAACAGGCGTTCGATTCCCCTAGGGAGCGCCAGTTCTGCTTTACCCCCGCTGATTTTCTTGGGCTTTTGGTCGGTTTTCCCAAACCAGCAGATTGCGTTTGGGGAAAGTCGTTCGCCTTGTGTCCCTCCAGGCGTGCCAGAGCATCGACCGCAAGGCTCGCCTGATCAGCCTCCTCAGTGTATCGCTCAGCCTCTGCAAGAGTGGTGTGGCCAAGGACGGACATGATCATCTTCGCCGTTGCGCCAGCCTCAGCCAGGCGGCGGCCGGTCGCCTTCCGCAAACCGTGCGGCTGACAACCGAGCGGCAGGCCCGCGTCAGTAATGGCATCGCGCATCCATTGGCTGAATCCGTCAACGCTGAAGGACTGGCCGTAGGCGGTCGTGATGATGGACACGTGGTCACGCTTGGCGACGGCCAAGGCTGAAAGCAGGTCACGGTGGAGCGGAATTAATAGCCGTCGTCCTGTCTTCTGCTGCGCGACGGCGATTCTGTTTTCGGGCGCGATGTGGGACCATGCCATGCGGACCACGTCCGAACGTCGTTGGCCCGTGTTCAAGAACAGTTCGAAGGCCAGCCGTTGTGTGGTTTCCAGCGGCCACTTCTTGCGGAAAAGCTCGATCTCATCCTCGGTCCAAGATCTGATGCGCTGAAGCTTGGGTCGTTTTATTCCAAGCGACGGATCGTGCTTGATCCATCCGATGTTGATGGCGTGACGGATCAGAATGCGAAGTTTCTTGAGTGTATCGAGAGCTGCACCGGGCCGATCGGCGAAGGGCTGAAGAATGCCCGTGATGATGCGCTCACGAGAAAGTCCAGCGACGCTCCGATGACCATGCTCAATTCTGAGTGCTTCGAGGCGTCTGCCGTAACCCTCCTTGCTCGTCTTACGGAGGCCGATGTATTCGGAGCTTCGCATGTAAGAGGCGATCAGCGCGGAAATTGTGCCTGGAGCTGGAGATCGGAGTTCGGGCCTCGATGATGTCGCTTGACCGAGGAGGGCGTCTCGGTAGGCCGACATGAACTCAGGACTGGTCGGGTCATCTGGTAGGCGAATGCGCCCACCTTTGCCGCGCCGAAATGACAGATACGTATGCCCCTTGACGTGATTGCGCTCAACGTATGGCGGCAACCTTCGAGGCATCGACATCACTCCACGTCTCGTCAAGGCCAAGATCATTGCCATCCGAAGGCAGCAGATCAATGGCGGTATCCAGTTCTCGGACGTCCCATGCTTTCCGGCGCCCGCCGAGAAGTTTGGGCCTCGGCATAGTACCTGTTCGCACCATCTGATCAAAGACGTTGGCGGAAACGCAGATGTAGGCGGCTGCCGCCTCGCGAGTAATGAGGCGCGGCTTCAGTGATGAAGGGAGAGCCGTCTGCCTTGGCATCGATCGGATACCCTTTCCGAAGCCCTGTGCACCTGCCAGAAAAAACGCCGGCGGATGTGTCTAGGCTCCGGATCAGGTAAGAGTGAAGGCCTTTGCGTCTTTCGGAAGTGTCGTCGCGCTATCGGAAGCAAAAGGGTGGGGTTCAAGGGCTCTATCGCGGGTGCTCATCGTCTGCCTGCGAGGCGTTATCGTGCTCAGCCACGAGGAGCTCGGAGACGCGAGATACAGCGTCTGAGTGACTTCGAATCATGTTGCTCCACGTTCTGCTCTGCCACGTCTCGCCGCGAAGCGGACCACCCATAATCGTGGTTATGAAGCTGCAGACGGGGGCGGCGGACACGACGCGCTCGCAGGCTAGGCTCGCAACTGTAATGACCACGTTGCCATGTTCAATCGCGCTCACTGCTACGGCACGACCTTGCGGATTCGGTTCGCCGAAACGACTTCGCGACACGGAACGTCCTCATAATCCGATCAAGCGCTACACACTTTAGTGGATACATACTATAGTTGATAAAAAGCGCGCGCGCAATGGGCTGACTTCAGCTCATGGACATGCGTCGGTTGGTTGGCCGCAACGTTCTGCGGATCCGAAAAAGCAAAGATATGACTCAGGAGAGGCTGGCGGAGATTTCTGGCTTCAGCCAGCAGTACATTAGCGGCCTGGAAAAGGGGCAGCGCAACCCGACGGTCGTGACGATTTACGAGCTATCGGTCGCACTCGATGTGGACTATCTCGACCTACTAAAGCCCGACGCTCAGTCGAAGAGAGAAAAGGAGTAGCGTCCTCTGCAACAGCTCGGGGACACCGATACTGCGAAAGCCCATGCAGTGAGACCGAACTTTAGACCACCCAGAACTAGAGTTTTGCGCCTCTTATCACGGTGGCGGGCTGGTTGCGCCAGCGTGGTTTTGCAGCAAAATCGGCGGTCTGTTGCCGATCGCGCCATGGGGACGTTCTTCGTTATAGTACCTACGCCAAGTCTCTACCTTTTCCTGGGCGTCGGCAAGGCTCAGGAACCAGTGGGCGTTGAGGCATTCCTCCCGGAAGCGTCCGGTCGTCGAGAAGGGCGAATATCCCCGAGCCGCCCTGATCTTCCGCCAGGCGTTGATCACGAAAGCAAACCGACGACGAGCCGGTCGAGTGCCTCGCCGCGACTGCCAGCACGCTCTCCGAGGGGGCTAACGGAGAAGGAACAGGCAGCCGTGCGTGACGACGAGAACGTTTGGGGCTCCACGCCTTCACGCCGGGAGCGTCGCGCGGCGCCGGCTCATTATGATGGCCAAACGCAAGCGACGACCTTCCCGCCGGAACCAGTTCTCAAGATACTCATTCCATCAGAGCGTAGACCTCGATTTCAACGAGCTGCCACGAACGCAGCATCGAGGTGACCTGCACCAGGGTCGATGCGGGGCGAATGGAGGCGAATATCTCCAGGTGCGCCTGCGCGACTTGGTCGGCATCGGCAATGTTCCGAACGTACACGACGGTCCGGACAACGTCGCCGAGGGCGGCGCCCGCGGCCGCCAGGGCCGACGCAATCGTCTCCAGGGCGGCCTTCGCCTGCTCGTAGGCGTTGCGTCCTTCGAAGCTGGCGGGCGCACATGTGCCGGATACGTGAACCTGGCCGTTTTTTGCGACGGCGCGGGAATAGCCAAAGACGTTCTCGTATGCTCCGCCCGATGAGATGTTCTGGCGCTTCGCTTTGCTTTCGGGAATAGTGATCATTTTGACTCCTTTATAGTCCTGTTGCATCGCGCAGACGATACCAGCCTTCGACGAAGGGAACGGCAGGCTTGGCGAATGCGTGGAAGGTGTGGCTCGGAAACGAGAGCTCGTCGAAGGCGGACCGGCCCTCCGGCTTTCCGAGCATCTGCAAGGCGATCTTCCGGCCAAAATGCGTCGAGCGCGACACGCCCGTCCCGCAGTAGCCCATTGCGTAATAGAGTCCGTCTGGAGAACGGCCGAGGTGGGGAAATTCATCATACGTGTAGCCGATGAGGCCGCTCCACGCGTATGACACCTTCACTTCTCCCAGTATGGGGAAGGTGCGCAGCAAGTCGTGGGCGAGATGCGTATAGGCGGCCAGCACCGAGTCTCTTGCGAAATGATTTGATCGGCCGCCCCAGATCAGCCGGTTCTCGTCGGGGGCGGGGCGAAAATAGAAAAACACGCGGTTCGTATTTCCATAGGCGCGCCTTGTCGGCATCAGCCGCGTGAAGATATCGGGTGCGATTTCCTCGGTCGTGATTTGCGCGGAGCGGATCGGGACGATTCGCTTCCGGAAAAAGGCGCCGACATTCTTCGTGTATCCGTTGGTAGCCACGAGAACGTCGCGCGCCTGGATGCTGAACCGCTCGAAGTGGATCGTGTGCCCGTTCCTCTCTGATGAGATTGCTCGGACCGGCAGATGGCCATGCACCGTGCCGCCGGCATCAATAACGCGAGCGAGGAGGCCGCTGTGGTACTTGCCGGGATGCAGGCTCGCGTCCATTGGCAACACGGATCCGCCGTGAAACAGCTCCGTGCCGATCTCCTTGTGCTGCTCGGCTCGATTGACCATATAGGAATCGACGTTGGCGTAGCGTTTCAGATCCTGCATGTCGCGCGCCATGGTGTCGTAGTGTTCTACGCGCATAGCGCCGCGAAAGCGCCCGCATCGGACGAAAGAGCAGTCGATCTTCTCTTCCTTGATCAGAGCTTCGATGCCGTCGAGCATCTCGACGCCTTCGTGCAGCAGTTCAACTGCTTTCCGCTCGCCCTTCATTTCGACGAGGGTTTTTACCCGAAATTTCTGATTTCCGCTGCCGATCTGACCGCCGTTGCGTGTACTTGCGCCATAACCGGGAACGAAGGCGTCGACGACGACCACTTGTCTTCCGGCACGAGCAAGTACGAGGGCAGCGGAAAGGCCTGAGAAGCCTGCCCCGATAACGACGACGTCAGCCTTCTTTGGTGGGGCGGGCCAAGGGCCGGTGCGCGGCACAGCGGCGCGCCACCAATATGGAATTGCCTGCGTCGTCCAATATTTGGTGCGACCTTCGGAGAGATCCGAGAGCCGAATTCCTATCGGCTCGTGCCGCGAATTCGGATCGACGAAATGCGTCATCGCAGTTGTTTCCAGGTTTCCCATCATCATCGCTTGCAGATAATAAAAATTACTTGCATTATATGCAAGTCGCATTTATAGGGAAGTTGCCGGTGCAAAAAATCTTGCCGAGATCGCAACGTGGGATCGGTGAGGAAGCGTCTTCCAAGGAGAGTTCAGATGCACATTCCCAATGCGTGGTCCGGCACGCTGGCTCCAGGCAGTCTCGCGACTCCCGCCGGGCTGGATCTTACCGGCGCTCAAGCCTTCCTCAAGCAGACGGGCGTCCGCTACGTTCTCGCCCAATTCGTCGACCTGCACGGCGTGGCCAAGAGCAAGTCCGTCCCCGTGCAACACCTCGAAGATATTTTGACCGACGGCGCCGGCTTTGCCGGTGGCGGCGCATGGGGGCTCGGGTTGTTGCCCCACGAACCCGAATACATGGTCGTCTGTGAGCTCGATACGCTGACCGTGACGCCGTGGGCGCCGGGTTACGCGCGAATGATGGGCGTGGGAACGGTAAAGGGCGTTCCCCATCCCGTCGACACGCGTAACGTTCTGAAGAAGCAGGTCGCGCGTCTTGCCGAGCGCGGCTGGACTCTGAACACGGGGTTGGAGCCTGAGTTCATCCTATTGCGTCGGGATGGCGATGGAAAATTGCAGCCCTTCGACGGGACCGACACACTCGCCAAGCCAGCCTACGACTATCGAGGTCTGATGCGCGGGCGAAGCTTCCTGGAGCGGGTCACGGAATCGCTGCAGGCCATAGGGATCGACGTCTATCAGATCGATCATGAGGATGCGAACGGGCAATACGAGATCAACTTCAAATATGCCGATGCACTGAAGACGGCCGATCAGATTACGCTGTTCAAGATGGCGGCCTCGGAAATCGCCAACGATCTCGGCGGGATCTGTTCGTTCATGCCCAAGCCCCGGAGCAATTCGACGGGCAGCGGCATGCATATCCACTGCTCGATCGCCGACGGCAATGGCCGTAATCTCTTCCACGACGATGCAGATCCAAACGGCCTTGGGCTGACCAAGCTCGCCTATCATTTCCTCGGTGGCGTTATGGCGCATGCCAAGGGGCTGACCGCGCTCCTGGCGCCCACGGTCAACTCCTACAAGCGCCTTGTGGTCGGGCGCACGGTCTCCGGCACAACTTGGGCGCCTGCGTTCATCGCGTATGGCGACAATAACCGCACGGCCATGGCGCGCATACCCTACGGGCGGATCGAAATCCGCACCGGCGACAGCAGCATGAATCCATATCTCGCGACAGCAGCGCTGATTGCCGCCGGCCTGGACGGCATCGACCGCGAGCTTCATCCGGGTGAGCCGAAGAATGTGAATTTCTACGGCCTTTCGCTCGACGCCATTCGTGGCATGGGCGTGGAGCTGTTGCCGCAAACCCTTTCCGAGGCTTTGAGGGAGCTCGAGGCGGATCCGTTGTTCGCAGCCGCGCTCGGGTCTCCGGTCGTTGATGAGTTCGTGTCGCTGAAGAGCTCCGAATGGCTAGAATATCATCGGCACGTGTCAGACTGGGAAGTCGAGCGATATCTCAGCTTTTTCTAGCCTTCGCTTGCACTGGAGATCGCGATGTGTGGAATTGCAGGACTGTTCATCAAGGCCCCTCGGCTGCAACCCGTGCTTGGGGCTTTGCTCGCCGAGATGACTTCGACCCTGTGTAGCCGGGGTCCGGACTCCGCCGGCTTCGCTTTATACACGGCGGAAAGTCCCGGCAGGACGAAGCTCACGTTGACGTCCGTCGCCGAACGGTCCGATTTTGGGGCGCTTGGCGCGCTTCTCGCCCATTCTCTGGGGGTCGCTATCCTTGTGACCAATCGCTACACGCATGGCGTGCTCAGCGTGCCGGTGGATTCGGCGGATCAGTGTCGCGCCTGGCTCGCCGAAAACGCGCAGGACGTTCGCGTCTTGAGCGAAGGGGTCAACCTCGAAATCTACAAGGAGGTTGGTTATCCAGATGACGTTGCCCGGCGGTTCGATATTCAATCCTTTGCGGGAACGCACGGCATAGCCCATACGCGGATGGCAACCGAGTCGGCGGTGACCACCACCGGCGCTCATCCGTTTTCGACCGGACCTGACCAGTGTCTGGTTCACAATGGTTCGCTTTCGAACCACGCTTCGCTTCGTCGCGAGCTTCGGCAGAACGGCATCGTTCCGGAAACGGAGAACGATACCGAGGTCGCCGCAGGCTATATCACGCGAGAGCTGCGACGCGGACGTACGCTGGGAGATGCGCTGAAGTCGAGCGTCGATGATCTCGATGGCTTCTTCACCTTCGTGGTCGGAACAAAGAATGGTTTCGGGGTGCTGCGTGATCCGATCGCATGCAAACCGGCCGTCATGGCGGAGACGGACGATTACGTGGCGTTCGCCTCCGAGTATCGCAGCCTCGCTGGGCTCCCGGGCATTGCGAATGCGCGGGTCTTCGAGCCGAAACCGGCAACGCCTTACTTCTGGGAACACTGAGATGAATCGAATTGAAGCTGGCTCGTGGTCGGGCCACGACATCAAGGCAGGGCGGGGGCCGTCAGACCCGGCCACGGAGCTGGACCTTTCCGCTCTGTCACTGCGTGAGCTCAACGCTCGGCTTCAGGCGCTGAAGCTCCCGACCAATGAGACGTTTTGGCGTGTACTCAATCCCAACGGCGCTCACGCGATCGCGGTCGGCGTGGATGCGCCCATTGATGTCGAAGTGGCAGGGCACGTCGGCTATTTCTGCGGCGGTATGAACAAGAGTGCTCGCATCGTGATCGATGGAAACGCCGGCCAGGGCGTTGGCGAGAACATGATGTCCGGGCTTATTCACGTCAAGGGCGACGCGAGCCAATCCGCCGGGGCCACCGGACATGGTGGCCTGTTGTTGATCGATGGCAATGCGGGAGCTCGGTGCGGCATTTCGATGAAGGGGATCGACATTGTCGTCAAGGGCGACATCGGGCATCTCTCCGGTTTCATGGGCCAAACCGGGCGCCTGGTCGCCTTCGGTGATGCGGGCGATGCTCTGGGGGATTCGATTTACGAAGCGCACATCTACGTCCGCGGCAAGGTCGAAGGCGTCGGCGCCGACTGCATCGAAAAGGAATTGCGGGATACGCATCGGGCGGAGCTGTTTGCGCTGCTCGAGCGCGCCGGCGAGGCGCACAAGGTCGATGTATCGGAATTCCGCCGATATGGATCGGCGCGCAAGCTTTACAACTTTAATATCGACCATGCCGGGGCCTATTGATGACTACTCATGAGAAGACGTGGGGGTATATCCCGCCGCGCCAGTCCGCCACGTTTGATGCACACTCCATTGCGGAGATAAGGCGGGCCGCTGCGACCGGCATTTACGATATCCGCGGCGGTGGCACCAAGCGGAAGGTGCCGCACTTCGACGACCTCTTGTTTCTCGGCGCGTCGATGTCGCGTTATCCCCTGGAAGGATATCGCGAGCGTTGCGACACCAGCGTCGTTCTCGGAACGCGTTACGCGAAGAAGCCGCTTCATTTGGATATTCCTGTCACCATCGCAGGCATGAGCTTCGGGGCTCTCTCGGCTCAGGCGAAGGAGGCCCTTGGTCGCGGCGCAAGTCTGGCCGGCACCTCGACCACCACTGGTGACGGTGGCATGACTCCGGAGGAGCGCGGGCAGTCCAAGACGCTCGTCTATCAATATCTGCCATCCCGATACGGCATGAACCCGGACGACCTGCGCAAGGCCGACGCGATTGAGATCGTGGTGGGCCAAGGCGCCAAGCCCGGTGGCGGAGGAATGCTGCTGGGCCAGAAGATATCGGATCGGGTCGCAAAGATGCGCTCGCTTCCGATGGGAATAGACCAGCGTTCAGCCTGCCGTCACCCGGACTGGACGGGGGCGGACGATCTGGAGATCAAGATCCTGGAGCTGCGCGAGCTCACCGGCTGGGAGAAGCCGATCTATCTGAAGATCGGTGCAAGCCGTCCCTACTATGATGTTGCGCTCGCCGTAAAGGCGGGGGCTGACGTGGTGGTGCTGGACGGCATGCAAGGCGGCACCGCAGCCACCCAGGACGTCTTCATCGAGCACGTCGGAATTCCAATTCTTTCGGCGATCCGCGCCGCCGTTCAGTCGTTGCAGGATCTCGGGATGCACCGCAAGGTACAGCTCGTCGTTTCCGGCGGCATTCGCAGCGGCGCCGATGTGGCCAAGGCGCTTGCGCTCGGCGCGGATGCTGTCGGCATCGGGACCGCGGCGCTGATCGCGCTGGGCGACAACGATCCTCGGTATGAAGACGAATATCGTGCTTTGGGGACGACTGCCGGTTGCTATGACGACTGGCACGAGGGCAAGGATCCGGCGGGCATCACCACTCAGGATCCCGCGCTGTCGAGCCGGCTCGACCCGATCCTGGCCGGCCGACGGCTCGCAAATTACCTCAAGGTGATCACGTTGGAGGCGCAGACCATCGCGCGCGCATGCGGCAAGAGCCGCCTGCACAATCTGGAGCCGGAAGATCTCGTTGCGCTTACCATCGAGGCAGCTGCGATGACGCGTCTTCCTCTGGCGGGAACGAGCTGGATTCCTGGTCAATAGTTGCTGGGCTGGTGCGGCGGTGGTCGCCGCGCAACGCTTCGTTGAGGAGGGGGAGTAATGACCAAATTGGAGTTGACGAGACGCAGTGTCGTTACGGGCATCGGTGCCGCCGTCGCGATGCCCTGGATATCCAGGGCGGGTGCAGCGCCAAAAGGAGAGCCCATTCTGCTGGGTGTACCAACGTCGCAGACGGCGGCGGCCGGCGTTGCCGACGATCTTGATCACCTCAACGGCACGACGCTAGCGATGGAGGAGATCAACGCCGCCGGCGGCATTTTGGGACGTCCTCTGAAGCTGTTTGTCACTGACGTCGATAAGCTGTCGCCCGAGAGCTGCCAGCAGGCGATCGCAGCATGTGCTGATGCGAAAGTCCATGCGATCTCGAACGCGTTCGTGTTTGCTCCGATCCCGGCAATGGATGAGTCCGCCAAGTATGGATGCCCGTATCTGCAAGGCAATACGCAGCGAGCGGCAACCGAAGCGTTCAAGTCCAACTCGAAGAAATACAGCCACGTTTTCCAAACCGACCCGTCCGAGGTCCACTACGGCCACACCTATCCTCTTTGGCTCGAGCACGAGGAAAAACGTGGCGTCTGGAAGCCGAAGAATCGCAAGGTTCACATCGTCCAGGAGCAGGTAGCGTATTGCCAGACCATCTCCAAGGCGGCGCAAGAGGCGATCAAGAAGCGCGGCAAATTCGAAGTGGCGGCCGTGACCGACATCCAGTTTCCCGTGCAGGACTGGTCGCCGGTCATTCAGAAGCTGAAGGAGGTCGACGCCGGGGCCATCATGATCGACCATTGGGTGGCTGCGGAGTATGCAGCTTTCTGTAAGCAGTTCGCGGCAGATCCGGTGAAAAACTCACTCGTCTATCTCCAGTATGGACCGTCTCAGCCGGAATTTCTCGAACTCGCCGGGGCCTCGGCAAACGGATTCTGCTGGTCGACCGTGTTGGGCGTGTACGCAGACGAACGAGGAAAGGGATTCCGCAAGAAGTACCAAGCGAGATTTCCGGGAACGATGGGGCTCGTCTACACCGGTAACGGCTATGATATCGCGCATTGGCTGAAGCTAGCCTGGGAAGCCGTCGGCAAACCCGAGGATTTCAAGGCGGTCTGCGACTGGATCCGGCAGCATCCGTATCGCGGCGTTTGCGGCTATATGAATCTGAACAACGACTATCAGGAAGCCGCCCATTTCCCAGACGACGGCAATCCGATCTCGGCGCTGGAGCTGGAGAAAGGCATGAGCCAGCTGTACGTCCAGGTCCAGAGTGGGCAGCACAAAATCGTGTTTCCGAACGAGATCTCGGAATCTCAACTGCAGCCCGCGCCATGGTGGACGTAGTGAACATACCAAAGCTCGACGTCGAGATGCGTCGAGCGCCCGCCCTTTTTGCGGGAGAGAACATCTCTCTCGATCTGGGCGGACGGGAGATCCTCAAGAGGATCAGCCTGAGCGTCCGTCCTGGTGAAGTGCTGGGAATCATCGGGCCCAATGGCGCCGGCAAGACAAGCCTGTTCGAGGTTCTGTCTGGCCGATTGAAGCCGAAGTCCGGATCGGTACGCTTCCGCGGTTCGGATGTGACTGCCCTGCCGCTTCATGCAAGGGCCCGCCTTGGGATTGGGCGGACTTACCAGACGCCGGTGGTTCCGGACGAATTGACGGTCGGACAGACATTCAAGGCCGCGCGACAGGCCTACAAGCCCTATCTGACCCGTTTCGACGCCGAATACGGCGCCGAGCTGGTTGGCCTCGACGTCGATGCGGAAGAGCCGACGAGTTCGCTGGAAACGCTCAACAGACGCAAGCTTCTGCTTGCGTGCCTCTTGATGCGTCGTCCTGCCTTGCTGCTCATGGACGAGCCTGCCGCAGGTCTGATCAATTCGGAGGTCGACGAGATCGATCATCTGATCAGGATGCTGTCGAAGGAGATGAATGTCGCGATCATCATCGTCGAGCACCGCATCGAATTGCTCGAGACGATCGCCGACCGGGTCATGGTGATGGACGCGGGTGAGGTCATCTCTGAGGGATCGCTTGCCGATATTCTGGCCGATCCGAGAGTACACGCGGCATATTTCGAGAAGGTCGAAGAAGGGGCGCTCGATGGCTGAAGCGCGCGAAATTCTCTCCGTACAGGGGCTGTCAGCGGGGTGGGGGCCGCTGCGGGTGATCCATGACCTGGATTTCATCGTAAGGGCCGGCGAGCGGATCGGACTGGTTGGGCTGAACGGCCATGGCAAGACCACGCTGTTCTATGCGATCGCAGGTTTGACAGGCTGGCAGCGTGGTTCGATCTTCCTGAACGGAAAGCAGATCGGGCGCACCCGCAGCCAAGGGCCGGGCCGTTATACGCACCAGATCGTGAGGCAAGGGTTGGCCCTGATTCCTCAGGGCGATGAAATCTTCCATGGCCTTACGGTCGAGGAGCACCTCGATTCGGGGGCATTCACGCCACGCTCCTGGAAGGAGCGGGCCACGCGCAAGCAGCGAATCTACGATGTCTTTCCGCCACTGCGGAAATTGAGTCATGTGCCGGTCGGCCGTCTTTCAGGCGGTGAGCGGCGGATGGTCTCGATCGGTCGGGGCTTGATGGCCGAAGCGTCGCTGTTCCTGGTCGACGAGCCCTCCCTTGGACTTGCCCCGAAGATCGGCAAGGGCGTTCTCGATGCATTGATGAGCATTGAGCTCCGCGATTCAGCGATGGTCATCGCGGAGCAGAACATAGCCTTGTTGGAAGGACGCGTGGATCGCGTGATCGGAATGCACGTCGGCAAGCTCAAGGGTGGCGCCTCAGCCGCGCTGACCCTGAACAGCAATCGGGATCTCTAGGATGAACTGGCCGTATGTCATATCTAATGCGATTGTGCTGGCCTGCATCTACGGCACTCTCGCCATCGGGCTGTCGATCACTTGGTCGAGCCTGGGCCTGTTGAATCTCGCCTACGGGTTCATCTTTGCCTTGTCCGGCTATGGCGCCTGGCTGACCCATCAATATGTGGCGGCCCTGATGCCGGACGCGCTGCATGGCCTAATCATCATGCTTGCCGGAATTGCGACGGGCGCGCTGGGCGGAGTTCTGGTGTGTGCCCTGGCGTTTATTCCAGTTCACGACAAGCCGAACTTCACGATTCGCGGCATGATCGCGACCTTGGCGATCAGCTTGATGGGAACTCAGCTGCTGCTCTGGTGGTTCGGCCCGCGGTCGAAGAGTCTTCCGGAGATTTTCGGCACGAGCAAGCTGTCTCTGTTCGGGCTGGTTCTGACGGCCGACAAGATCGGTAACGTCGTCGTCTCGATCGCGATGTTGCTGATCGTCCTGACATGGATGCGTTCGAGTAGGCGAGGTCTTGAAATCCGTGCAATGATGATGAATCCCCACGCCGCGGCGATCGTCGGCATCGGCGTGCGGCGCACCAGCTTCTACGTGATGGCGATCACCGGCGGTTTGGCGGGCCTCTCGGCAGTTCTTCTGTCTCAGACCTATTACATTCAGCCGTTCAATGGCCTCACCCCGATGGTCAAGGGCGTCAGTATCGCCCTGTGCGGTGGGCTCGGAAGCGTGCCGGGCGCGGTGATCGCTGCCCTACTCCTGGGGCTCAACGAGGCCATGACGTCCGTGGCGCTCGGTGGCCAATACGTGCTGATGACCCAATTCCTTCTCATCATCCTGATCATTCTGGTTCGTCCACGCGGAATCGCTGGGCTCCTCGATAAGGCGCGGGAGGCCTAACGATGCTCAATCCCGTTCCGAACACGGCGACCATGACTGAAGCATCCGAAGACGGCGCGCGAGTCTGGCGCAATCCTTTGACGGCTTGGGGTGGCGCGGGTGCCGAGCCCGAGGTGCCGACGATCCCTTACAAGGATCCGACGGAGATTTGGACGCAGACCCGCGAATCGGGTGTGCGGTTGCTGCCGGTCGGCCGACTTCGGTACTATTACAAATGGCCCGGTCACGGCGAAAAACTTTGGACCAAGCTCCGCTACTGGCCCACGCGCCGCCGCGTTCTTCACGTGCGTGGAGAATATAACCCGAAGACGCTCCGCCGCGAAAAGACGATCGTCGACAAGCGTCCAATCTGGTGGGTTCTTGGCCTGCTGGCGCTAGCGCTCGCCCCGTTTGTGTTTCCGGCGTCCCAGCTCAATACGCTTCTTGCGGCCGGCGCGTTCTTCGGAATTTATGCGGCAATCAACCTGTGCTGGATGCTCGTGCTCGGCACGGCCAGCATCTTTTCGCTTGCGACTTATGCGGTTGTAGGGGTCGCGGCATTCATCACGACGTGGCTGTCGATCTCCATCGGGCTCCCCTGGTGGGTTCTGCCGATAATCGGCAGCGTAATCGGACTCGCGTTTGGAATCGTGATTGCCATACCAGCCACCCGCCTGGACGGCTTCTACTACGCACTCTTGACCCTCGGACTGAATGAGTTGTGCCGAGTGTATTTCGTGCAGTCGAAGATATTCGGCTCGGCGACAGGTGGCCTCTATGGCGCGGACGCCTACGCTCCGAAATCTTGGTCTCCGCTCGACCAATCGATGCTGGGGTACTACGCGGCGCTGGCGCTGATGTGCGGCGCGTTGCTGCTCTATCGCATGGTCGACGGGCGGCGGCTGGGCCGAATTCTGCGCATGGCTCCTGAAAAGCGGGAAGCTTTTGCGGAGGCCACCGGAGTTGATTTTCGTCGCGCCCGCATTCAGGTGTTCGTTATCTCCTCGATTGCCCTCGGGTTCATCGGCGGATTCTATGCCGCCCACTATCGAGGCGTGGGATTCTCGATCTTCAGCTTCGACACGGTTTTGTTGGGCTTGGCGATGCTGGTCATTGGCGGCATCGGAAGAGCTGAGGGCGCGGTTGTCGGCACCGCGATCGTGGTCTTTCTCGACAAGGTGTTGATCAGCTGGGGACCTCTCAGGCTTTTCGCCATCGGCATCATCATGTTGCTCGTCGTCTTGTACCTCCGGAACGGGTTGTTCGGCATCAAGCAGCAGTTCCGGGCCTGGAGAGACAAGAAGAAGAGCGAGCGTCGCTCTGCGCGAGCAGAGAAAGGAGGAGAAATGTTACCGGAAGAAGCGACCGAAACGAGCAACAAGGACCTGGTCTATTGGCGCCGCTACGACAAGATGCAGCGAGACTATCTGAAGTCCCTGGTTTCTCCCGAGCTGATCGAGGAGCACAAGCGCAATCCTCTCGGGCAGCACAGCGAAGCGCTCGAGCGTCTCCTGCTTTACTTCCGACGCCAGCCGCTTCCGGACAAGTACGCCATTCAGGTCGTGCAGCCGTTCAAAGCCTACCGGATCGTCGCGCTTTCAGGTCATCGGGGCGTTCCACCCCGGGTGGTCGAGGACAAGCTCTATCCCTCGCAAGACGACGCTTATCACGGCGTATTCATGCGACGCGTCCAGGATCTCTTGGAATCCTGATCAATCAACTCGCAAGGCGGCAGACAGGCGCATGGCTCAGATCAAGCTGTTTGGTTACACGGACCGGATTTCAGTCAAACCGGGAGAAGCTATTACATTCCATGTGAGTGCGGATGGTGCTGCCGCCGCCGACGCTCAGCTTGTCAGGCTCGTGCACGGCGATGAAAACCCCTTGGGGCCCGGCTTCATTGAGCAGGAAGTGGCTTGCGAGGGAAATGGCCGCTGGCGCGTCGAGAAGCAGTTTACCCAGCTCGGCTCCTTCCTTGCGGTCGAGGATCCCCAGCGGAAGCTCGTGCTTGAAGGAAGCATGACCCTTTTCGGCTTCATCTTCCCGGGGCTTCCTGGAGACGGACGCCGCCAGTGCCTCATCGGCCGATGGAGCAACGACAAAAGCGCCGGATTTTGTCTCGGCATCAATCACGAGGGCCATCTTGAATTTTGGGTCGGGCGCGGCGACGAGGTTGACTACGTCAAGACAGAAATCCCCTTGATGAAGAAGACTTGGTACTTTGTTGCGGCCACCTTCGATGCAAAGACGGGCAAGGCTACCATTCACCAGGAGTCCGTGACCAACCGGTACAACGGCCTGCTCGGGGGCGTGGTGCCGATCGATTATCGTTCGCACGTGACCGAGACGTTTCGATTCAAGCAGAAGAATCTCGAGGAAACCCCTTTCTTGATAGGCGGATCTCGTGACTTCCATGAGTTGCGCGGACCATTCGTATCTCAGAATTTTTCCGGCAAGATCGACAGGCCCGGCATTTATGATCGCGCTCTCGGTCGCGCCGAGCTCGAGCGGCTTTCGAAAGGAGAACTCCCGACGAGCGATGGACTGGTCGCTTATTGGGATACGACGGAAGGATACACGGACGCCGGCATCGGCGATGCGGTAATCGACATCGGGCCCAACAAGCTGCACGCCGAGGGCTACAATCGCCCCGTGCGTGCTCAGACAGGCTGGAACTGGAAGGGCCGAAACGACTGCTTCCGATTGGCTCCCCGTGAATATGGCGGCATCGAGCTTCATCACGATGCGATGATTGACTGCAAATGGAAGCCGACCAGGACGGTCAGGCTGCCAGAAAGCTTGCGCTCGGGCATCTATGCGATGCGCCTGCGTGCAGGGGATGGCGCGGGATTAGGTGAGGAATATATTGTCTTCTACGTTCGGCCGAAGCAGCCTAAGGCGAAGATTGCATTTCTGGTGCCGACCGCGACCTATCTCGCCTATGCGAACGAGCACCTCAGCTTTGATGCCGAAATCATTCAACCGATGACGGGGCAGCCGCCCATCATTTCGGAAGTCGATGTCGAGATGTACAAGAATCCTGATTTCGGTCTCTCGACTTACGACTGTTGGGCCGACGGCAGCGGTGTTTGCTACAGTTCCTATCGCCGGCCGATCGTCAATATGCGGCCGAAACATCGGATGTCGAGTATGGGCGTGCCGTGGGCGTTCCCGGCGGACTTGTCCATCGTGGGTTGGCTTGAGCAAAAGGGGTACGATTACGAGGTCCTGACGGACGAGGATCTTCACGTCGAAGGTGTAGACGCACTCAAGCCGTACAGTTGTGTGCTGACGGGGACGCATCCGGAATACTATTCGGAGAGGATGCTGGACGGCACCGAGGACTACATCGCCGGCGGTGGCCGATACATCTACATGGGAGGTAATGGCTACTATTGGAACGTTGCCTTTCGTGAGGACGAACCCTGGACCATGGAGGTGCGCAAGCTCGATGCGGGCATGAGAGCGTGGAATGCCCGACCTGGTGAGCACTATCTGGCGACAACTGGCCAGAAGAGCGGACTGTGGAAGAATTTGGGGCGGCCCCCGCAAAAGCTGGTGGGTATCGGCTTTATCGCCGAAGGTTTCGAAACCAGCCGTCCGTATCGACGGATGCCGGACAGCTACCATCGCCAGGTTTCCTGGATTATGGAAGGAATCGAGGGTGAGCTGATCGGGGAGGAAGGGCTTGCCTACGGCGGCGCTGCCGGCCTTGAGCTCGATCGCTACGATTTGACGCTGGGAACGCCGCCTCACACCAAGATCTTGGCTTCTTCGGGCGGTCACAGCGACAACTACATGCTGTCTATCGAGGAAATTCTATATCCGTATCCTGGCCTTGCTGGTAGCCAGGATTACAGGATCCGCGGCGACATAACGTTCTTCAACGCCCCAAATGACGGGGCAGTGTTCTGCGGAGGCTCGATTGCATTCGGTCAGGCGTTGCCGGCGCGAAACTTCGACAACAATGTGTCTCGACTTCTCGGCAATGTCGTCGATGCATTTCTCAAGCCTGGCCCCTTGCCGGGTTCTCGCTGGATCAGCGAGGAGAAGCAGTGGAGATAAAGCGAAGGGGACCGTTTTCTTATCTCGTGCCCCTCGGCTGGCCGAGGGCTACCGAGATCCGCAACCGTTAAGGACAAAGAAATTGAAAAAAGCAAGCCGAGCGGCCCACAGGCGTCAGAACGAAAAGAAGACCTCGGTCAAATCGGCTAAAGTAGCCATGCCTCCCGCGGAGGAGACGATCGCCAAAGCGCCGATTGATGAACGCATGGGGGCAGCCATCCGACGTGGCCGGCTTGAGCGGGGACTAAAGCTGACTGAGCTTGCATCTGCGGCAAACATCTCCGTTCCGATGATCAGCCGTTTTGAAAATGGACAATCCTCGGTCAGTCTCCCTTTGTTGGAACGAATCTGCACCGCGCTCGGGACGGATCTATCAACGCTTTTCCGCGAAGTCGAACAGAGCAGCGGAAGTGCGCAGCTGATAAAGGCCGGTGATCAGATGGAGGTGGTTCGCTCGGGAACGAAGCATGGTCATACGTACAAGTTACTGTCGTACAACAGGGGTCCGCGCAAGATCTTTGAGCCGTTCCTGATCGATATGGATAAGGAAAGCGAGAGCTACCCGCGCTTTCAGCATGCAGGAACGGAGTTCATCTACATGCTGAGTGGGCGCATGGAATACCGCTTTGGCGATAAGACCTTTCTCATAGGGCCCGGTGATGCATTCACCTTCTCCGGCAATGTTCTACACGGGCCGGAGAAGCTACTCGACGACCGGATTCAGTTCATCACGATCATCGTCTATGCGGAATAGCGGGCAGCCTAGCAGGAGATGCACGTTTATCGCTCTCCTGGGGCTCTAGCAGTCTGCTGAAGAAGCGGCCGAACCCCGACGGATTTTCGGTGATGTGAGGTTCTGTACGAGATTTCGCCGTTGGAGCGATGATCTCCGCTCCGAGAGGCGGCCTTATGCGGCAATCAGCTTGGGTATTCGGACGAGGTTGTAGTCGATCAGGTTGAGGAGGAAGTCGCCAAGCACGCGGTCGCGGCCTCGGTGCTTGGTCTTGCGAATGGTTCCGTGCTGCTTGCCCCAGCCGAAGATGCATTCGACCATGGCTCGGCATGTTTGAGACATGCCGTAGCCGGCGTGCCGGGTCATTCGCCCATCGATGGCGCTCTGGCGTCCTTTGGGATTGCCGTTGTTGTACTGGCGACGTGCGACGTGATGTTCATCTCCCGCAGCTTGGCGACGTGCTCGGCTCTGTCATAGGCCTTGTCCTCGCCCACGGTCATGCGGCCTCCAGACGTCTTGGCTTTCGCCTTGAGCATGACTTCGGGCGCGTTTCTTTCGGCCGTTACCGTCGCATGGGTCACCCGCCCGTCGATCGCCAAGCCGTTCCTGTTTTCCATGATGAATTGGCACATGTAGCAGAGCCTGGCTTCCTTGCCTCGGGACTTCCGATACAGCCGGCTGTCAGGATCGGTCACGCTGGCATGGGTATCGTTCTTGCGCTTCTCAGGTCCTCAAGACGAGTGCAAGCTGGTCGGGATCGATGCGCTCGGAACTACGGCCGAACTGCATTCGCTGCAGCTGTTTGATGATGGACTTGAGACGCTCGATCTCGGTGTCGCGATGGCCGATCGCAGCGGCAGTGTCGCGCACCAGGCGCTGCAGAAGCTCAGGATCGGAGGGGAGATTAGTGAGATCGTGCTGCATGTCCGATGGTACTCGAACACGCTGATTCGTAGAAGAATCGCAACTCAGTTCAGCACTGGTTTTTGCAGATGATCCTGCAATCGCGGGCTTCCAGATACGCTCTGGCGCGCGCCAGTCGATGCCTTCGATCAGCATCGCGAGCTGCGCCGGCGTGAGCGTGATCGAGCCATCATAGCCCGCCATCACCGGCCACACGAAGCCGCCCTGATCGATACGTTTAGTGAACAGACAAAGCCCGTTCCCGTCCCAGAACAGGACCTTCAGGATCGATGCCTTCTTGCCGCGGAAGGCAAACAGATGACCGGAGAACGGATCCTTCTTCAGCGCGTCCTGCACCAGCATTGCGAGCCCATCCATGCCTTTGCGCATGTCGGTGTAGCCGAGCGCCAGGTGCACCTTCACGCCCGCTGGAACGAACATCATGATGCTGTCTCTCCGCTTTCGATCTGCGCCCGCACCGCATCCGGATCGCTGCCGGCGGGAGCGAAGACACGCTGTCTGTCAGGAAGGTCGACGGCCATCATGCCCTCCGGTGGACGCACGAGATTGCGCAGAACGCGCGCTGCGGGCATGTCGTCCGGCAGCACAACACGGGCGAGCTTGGATCGCTTCTTTTACGCGATGCCGAACTGCGCGCGCTAGCGGAACAGCAGCCCGGTGACGATCCCATGCTTGCGGGCGACGGCAGAGACTTTGGCGCCCGGCATCTCAGTCTCCCTGGCGATCGCGAGCTTCTCCTCGTCGCTGAAGAAGCGTCGGGCCGGCGTTTTGGGCGCGGCTGGATCGCCGATTTCGGCGGCTGTCAAGCGGCGTTCGGGCTGTGAGTTCCTAGCACTAGTGCTAACGGCCGGACGGGCGGAGGGATGAAGATGGGCGCGCCAGTCGATCGTGACCTCGCCGGCCGCCAATCGGTCGCGCCATTTGCGCAGCGAATGCGGCGACAGCTGCATGGCCGCGGCATAGGCGCGGAGCTCCATCCCGCTCCAGTTCAGCGCCTCGACATGCATCGCCCAGAACGCTTGAGACGCCCGATTGCGCACATCCGAGGTGACCATGAACCTGCGCTGCTTCTGCTTTCGGAGCGCCTTTTCTCGCTCGTCCCCGGGCGCGCTCGCGGCGCAATTCCGTCTGATATTTCTCGAGCTTAAGCGCAGTCTCGTTGCCGGCCAGCCGCTTCAGCCAACGCCGCAACGTGTTCTCGGTGAGACGTTGTTGCTGGCAGTATTTGCGGATCCCGAGACCGCTGCGACGCCACGCTTCGATGTGCAGCGACCACCATTCGCGGCGCGCTCTGTTCTCGAAATGTTTGGATCCCACCGGAGATTCTCCACAGCAGCAGAGAACCCGAAATGGAACGACAACACACGAGGGGGAAGGTGTGCAGAGACCGGACGGTTACAAGGCGGCGTTTCCGAGCAAGATAAAAGTGGCTCGCCGGTTGAATGCCAAGCCATTGACATGGCTTGGGTTCAACCGTGCCGTTCGGTCGAGGTGAGTGCCGCTACCGAGTTTTTTGTCAGCAAAGTCAAAGGCGACTTCGGCACTGATCGTAGTGTAGCGAACTCTGGCGAAGAACTCGGTTGAGCCACGCGACGAGTGCAGGATCTGCGACTCGGCGTGCGAGTTGACCGATCAATCGTGTCGCGCCGTCGTATCTCTGAGCCTGGGCCGATGCGTTCCGCCGACGCGGCCAGAACGAAATCGCGGGGTCGAAAGGGACCTGCGGCTCCGCGGGTCCAAAAGGGATCTGCGTATAAAGACTCACGGCGGGGCCCTAAGGGATCCGCTTTCCCTGCGACCAACGATCTCCCACCTGTCATTTTCCTCATCTTGGCATGTCGGCTCGGCGGTCGACCAGGACCGTATCCAGGATTCGCATGGACGCGAGCGGGCTCTGATCCAGGACGCAGGGGCTAGCCGAAGGCCTGACTGACGACGCCGTAGCTCGTCGGCCGGTCGTGGCCACGCGGGTGTGCACCCTTCACGTCGTTGCGCAGCGACATGGTTGTGACGGCATCAAACAGATCAAGCCCCGCTCGGGCTAGAAAGTCGCGAAACTCTCCGGTCTGATGGGTATCGAGCCTGAGGAATTGGCCGGCATGAGCCGCGACGTGCGGCGCGACCACCGCGATGGCGTCGCTGTCGCAGGACGCGACCACCGGCCCGACGACATGCCCGCGTCCAAACCGCCGGCACAGCGCGAACGCCGCGAGTTGTCCCGCTCGAAACAGGCCGAAGCTGCGCGACTGGGCCAACAGCGCCGTCATGAGCTCGCTTCGCTGGACGCCATAGGCGGACGCGTCGAGCTCGATCAGGGCCGGCAGCTCCGACCCGGTCAGCTCGTGGATGTCGCCCGTTCCGGCGACCGCTGTGCCGGGGTCGATCGCCTCGCCCTGACACTGAAACAGCGTCTGTTCGCGTTTGAAATCGAGCGATCGGTAGAGGCGATAGGCCGCACGCGTCGCGTTGAGCCGTAGCACGCGATCGCCGCACTCGGCCATCACGCGCTTCATCAGCCATTGCCCGGTGCCGAGGGCCTGAAGCCGCGGCGAGGTGATGACCATCCCGACCGCAGCAAAGCCATCGCTGTAGGGAAACCACATCGCAGCCCCCAAGACGCGACCGATCTCATCGAGCGCCACGACTCCGCGTCCGATGCCGCGCATGAATTCCCAATCCTCCGCCCGATGCGGCCACTGGACGGCGATCGACAAGGCGAGCAACTGCCCAAGGTCGACGCTGCCGATATCGGCGAGTTGCATCTCGAACACGTCGACGATGCGCGACTCGACGCCCGGGTCTTCCATGTCTGCTTTCCCTGTCCTCGTCCCGCCGGCCACGCGTCACCCTGCCTCGATGAGGTGGACAGCGACCATGCTGCCGTCACGCCGGCATATTGACGCGTCTGCGATCGAACTTCGCAACATTCTTCTCAATCCTGCCCTGTCTTCAGCAGGGAATACAGACCACGTCGTCTATGATCGATGCAGGCCGGAAATGGGGGCGGTGAGCCCGGTCGGCCGCTGGGATGATCGTATGACGTTCCTGTTCAAATCCGATGCCAAGCGTGGCGCCATCTTTCGCGAGGTGCTTGCGCGCGAACTCCCTGACCTGCCGTTCGCGATCGATCCGGCCAAGATCGATGCCGCGGCCGTCCGCTACATGATCGCTTGGCTGGTGCCGCCGGATCTTGCCGTCTATCGCAATCTCGAGATCCTGTTCTCGATCGGCGCCGGCATCGACCAGTTCAACGCCGCCTCGGTCCCTGCAGGGGTCAAGATCGTCCGCATGGTGGAGGACGGCATCGTCCGGATGATGCAGGAATACGTCACGCTGGCCGTGTTGACGCTGCATCGGAACTGGCCGGCCTATGTCGATCAGCAGCGACAGCAGCTGTGGCGCGCCGTACCGCAGCCTCAGGCGCGAGAGCGGCGCATCGGCGTGCTGGGCTTGGGCATGCTCGGGCAGGCGGTGTTGGAGCGGCTGGAACCGTTCGGCTTTCCTTTGTCCGGCTGGAGCCGCAGTCCGCGCACGATCGACGGTGTGACCACGCACCATGGCGCCGACGGTCTCGACCGGCTGCTGGAGACGACGGATATCCTGATCTGCCTGCTGCCTCTGACGGACGAGACACGCGGCCTGCTGAACGCTGAGCTGTTCGCCAAGCTGCCGCGAGGGGCCGCCCTCGTGCAGACCGGCCGTGGCCCGCAGCTCGACCAGGCGGCGCTGCTCGCCACGCTCGACAGCGGGCACCTCGCGGGGGCGGTGCTGGACGTGACCGATCCCGAGCCGCTGCCGGCCGAGCATCCGCTGTGGCGGCATCCGCGCGTGCTGATCACGCCGCATGTGGCCAGCGTCACGCAGCCTGAGTCGGCCGCGCTTGCTGTGGCCGAGAACATCAAGCGGCATCGCGCCGGGCTCGATCCGGTCGGTCTCGTCGACCGCAGCCGCGGCTACTGAGGGCCGGCGCGCCGCCACGGCTCAGCGGATCCAATCCATGGTCTTGTAGTACGCGCCGACGAACGGCAGGAACCAGGGCTTGCCGAAATGACCTGGCACGACCGGCCAGTCGGCCTCCTTCATCGGGTTGCGGTCGGGCCGGCCGAGCATCGCATCGGCCACGATCATGCCGAGATGAGTCGAGAGCTGTGCGCCATGGCCCGAATAGCCCATCGCGTACCACAGCCCGCCCTCGCGGCCGGCGCGCGGATAGCGGTCGGCGGTCATGTCGACGAGGCCGCCCCAGCAATAGTCGATGTCGATGCCGGCAAGCTGCGGGAACATCCGCTCCATCGCCGCGCGCAGGATCGCGCCGCTCTTGGCGTCCGATTGCTGATCGGATGTCGCCGAGAAGCGCGCGCGGCCGCCGAAGATCAGGCGGTTATCCGGCGACAGTCGGAAGTAGTTGCCGATGTTCATCGAGTTGACATAGGTGCGGTTGCCCGGAAGCACGGATGCCGCTTCTGCCTCCGTCAACGGCCGCGTCGCGATGATGAAGCTGCCGACGGCGATTATGCGGCGGCGGAAATAGCTGAATGTCGATGGCGTGTAGGCGCCGGTGGCGAGCAGCACCTGCTCGGCGCGCACCGTTCCCTTGGCCGTGGTCAGGCGGAAGCTCTTGGCCTGCTGCATCTGCTCGGTCACGGCCGCCTGCTCGACGATGACAGCGCCGCGGCGGCTTGCGGCCGTGGCGAGGCCCGCTACAAAGCGGCCCATATGCATCATGCCGCTCTTCTTGAACAGCATGCCGCCATGAAAGGGCGAGCCGATCTCGGACGTCAGGTCAGCCGGCGAGAGCAGCGCGGTGTCCGGGTCGACCTCGCGATGGATCGCTTCGAAGTTGCTCGCGATCGCATCGAAATGAGCGGGCTTGGAGGCCAGCTTGAGCTTGCCGGAGCGGCGGAAATCGCAGGCAATGTTCTCTTCCGCGATCAGGCGCTCCAGCGTGTCGATCGAATCGTCGAACGCCTTGTAGAGGGCGATGGCGCGCTCGGCGCCGAGCTCGGCCTTCGCCGCCGGATAACTATGCGCCAGGCCGTTGTTGAGATGGCCGCCATTGCGTCCCGACGCGCCCGAGCCGACCTGATCTGCCTCGAGCACTATGACCTTGGCGCCGGCCTTGGCGAGCTGCAGCGCCGCGCCAAGTCCGGTGAAGCCGCCGCCGATCACCGCGACGTCGTAGTGCCCCTCCACGGGCCCGGTGTGGCCGCCGGCAAAACCGGTCGCAGTGTCGCGCCAGTAGGAGACATATTTCATCGCGGGCACTCTGCTTAGAGACCTAACACGCCGGGCAGCTCGGAGACGCCCTTGATCTCGGTGTAGCCGTAATACGGATTGGCCGGCTCGTGACCGCGGTTGACCCACACCTTGCTCTTGATGCCGAGATCATGCGCCGTCATCAAATCGTAGCGGAACGATGACGAGCAGTGCGTGATATCCTCCGGGCCGCAGCCAAGCATGTCGAACATGTATTCGAAGGCGCGCATCCGCGGCTTGTAGGCCTGCGCCTCTTCGGCCGTGAATACGGCATGGAACGGCGCGCCGAGCTTGGCGACATTCGAGGGGATCTGCGCATTCATGGCGTTGGAGAGAATGACTAGCGGGATTTCCTTGGCCACCTTGGCAAGGCCCGACGGCACGTCGGGATGCGGACCCCAGGTCGGCACGCGCTGATACACCATCTCGCCGTCCTCGGGCTTGAAGGGGATGCCGATCTTGCGGCAGCTGCGCGCCAGCGCGTTGCTGACCACCTCGGCATAGGGCTTCCACGCGCCGAGGATTTCGTCGAGGCGGTAGGCCGAGAAGACCTTCACGAACTCGTTCATCGCCGGCTCGGAGAGCGTTGCGCTGTAGAGATCGCGCGCGGCTTCGGCCATCTCGAAATTGATCAGCGTGCCGTAGCAGTCGAAGGTCACATATTTCGGGCGAAAGCGGCTCATGGATCCTCATGCCGGTCATGGTCTCGGCCGCCGATGATAGGCCGACGCGCCAGCATAAGATGCGGCTTTGCCCCGGTTCTGCGGCGGAAGATGTTGTGGGCGTCACCGCCTTCAGCCGATCTGCTGGGTCCCGCTCGCCCAGACTCCCACGGAAATGGGAGTGCATGACATGACGTCCGACGCCGCGAGCTTTGTCGCTTTCAGCGGGGATCACCTGGATGCCGCGACGCGGCTGTCGCAGCAGGCGCGCTGGCCGCATCGTCGCGAGGACTGGCAGATGGCGCTTGCGCTCAGCAAAGGCTGCGTCGCCATCGCCGCGGATGGTCGCGTGATCGGCACTGTGCTGATGACCCCCTACGGCACCGACGCAGGCACCATCAACATGGTCATCGTCGATGAGGCGGAGCGGGGGAAGGGGCTCGGACGGCGCCTGATGCAGCAGGCGATGACGCTCGCGGGCGATCGCCGGCTGCAGCTCGTCGCGACCGAGGACGGCCTGCCTCTCTATGAGAAGCTCGGCTTCCACCGGACGGGTGAGATCGTGCAGCATCAGGGGCACCTTGCGCAGGCGGTGGCGCGGACCGACGCCGTGCGCGCAGCCCCGCCGGAGGACGTCTCCGCCATGACCGCCCTCGACGCTACGGCGTTCGGCGCGGACCGCAGCGATCTGATCGCCCATATTGCGTCGGTCGGCGAGTTCGCGGTGCTTGAGCGACAGGGCCAATTGACCGGCTTCGCGGTGCTGCGCCGCTTCGGCCGAGGGCTCGTGATCGGCCCTGTGGTCGCGTCCGATCTCGACGACGCGAAGGCGCTGGTCGCGCATTTTCTCGCTGGTCGCGAGGGCGAATTCATCCGTGTCGACACCGGCATCGAGAGCGGCCTCACGCCGTGGCTGAGCAGCCTCGGCCTCGGCCATGTCGGCGGCGGCATCGTCATGCACCGACCCGCCGCACAGGACAGGGCTCAGCCATCCCCGACATCATTTGCCTTGGCCAGCCAGGCGTTCGGCTGAACCGGAGATCATCATGCTCAGCAACTCGCTCATCGAACTCGACCGCGCGCATCTAGTGCATCCGGTCACGTCGTATCGCGGACACGAGGCGTCGGGCGCGCGCGTCCTGGCCTCGGCCAAGGGCGCGATCGTCACGGACGCCTCCGGGCATCAGCTGGTCGACGGCTTCGCCGGGCTGTGGTGCGTCAATGCCGGCTATGGTCATGAGAGCATCGTCGAGGCGGCTGCTCGGCAGATGCGCGAATTGCCTTACGCCACCGGCTATTTCAGCCTTGCCTCGGAGCCCGCCATCCGGCTCGCGGCGGCGCTCGCCGAGCGCGCGCCCGGCGACCTCAACCACGTCTACTTCACGCTCGGCGGCTCGGACGCCGTCGACAGCACGGTGCGCTTCATCCATTACTATTGGCACGTGAAGGGTCAGCCGCAGCGCGACCAGTTCATCACCCTGCAGCAGGGCTACCACGGTTCCTCGACGGTCGGTGCTGGACTGACGGCGCTGCCGGCCTTCCACGCCAATTTCGGCGTGCCGCTCAACTGGCAGCACAAGATCCCCTCGCATTATGCGTACCGCAATCCGGTCGGCAGCGATGCCGATGCGATCATCGCGGCATCGCTTGCCGCGCTCGAAACCAAGATCGCCGAGGTCGGCGGCGAGGAGCGGGTGGCGGCGTTCTACGCTGAGCCGATCCAGGGCTCCGGCGGCGTGCTGGTGCCGCCCGACGGCTGGATGAAGGCGATGCGCGAGCGCTGCCGGCAGCACGGCATCCTGTTCGTCGCCGACGAGGTGATCACCGGCTTTGGCCGCACCGGACCGCTGTTCGCCTGCACCGACGACAAGATCGTCCCGGACTTCATGACCGTGGCCAAGGGCCTCACCTCGGGCTACGTCCCGATGGGGGCGGTGCTGATGTCCGATCACGTCTATGACGTGATCGCCGACGGGGCAGGGGCCTCGGCTGTGGGGCACGGCTATACCTATTCGGCGCATCCGGTGAGCGCAGCCGTCGGCCTTGCCGTGCTCGATCTCTACGAGAACGGTCTGCTGGAGAACGGAAGGCGCGCCGGCGCACGGCTGATGGCAGGCCTGCGCGCGCTGCAGGATCATCCGCTGGTCGGCGAGGTCCGCGGCCGCGGCCTCCTGGCCGCCATCGAACTCGTGGTCGACAAGGAGAAGAAGACGCCGCTGCCGGCCGGCGTCGAGCCGTCGCGCCGCATCTTCGATCGCGCCTGGGCCAATGGGCTCGTCATTCGTGCGTTCCCCACCGGGGTGCTCGGCTACGCGCCGCCGCTGTGCTGCAGCGATTCCGATATCGATGCCATCATCGAGCGGACTGCCCGAACGCTCGACCAGACCCTGGCCGACCCGGACGTCCGCCAGGCGATGGCGTGAAAGCGGGCACGGGCAGATCGTCGCGTGTGCAGCAACGCCGATATGTCGGCGCCTGCTCCTATTCGCAATTTTGTGCCGTCGGGTCCCCACAATTCGGAAGTTTTCGCCGGAACCCGGCTCCACACTAGGACCGTCATCTAAGAGACACCTTACGCCAGGATGAACACGATGGATCTCGCCCAATTCAGGTATCTGACCTTCGACGTGGTCGGCACGCTGATCGACTTCGAAGGCGGGATCGTCACCAGCCTCGCCGAGATCGCCGCGGAATCGAACAAGGTCATCGATGGAGAGCAAGCGCTCAGCCTGTACCGCGCTGCACGCTACGCCGCCGATGCCGATCGTTTCCCGGATGACCTCGTGCGGGTCTATGACGTCATTGCGCCGCAACTCGGCCTGCCCAGGCAGACCGCGTTCGGCGAGCGCTTCCGGGATTCCGCCGCGCGCTGGAAGGCGTTTCCCGATAGCGCCGCGGCCATGGCCCGACTCGCCAAGCGCTACAGACTGATCGCGATGACCAATGCGCGGCGCTGGGCGCTGGATCATTTCGAGCGCGAGCTGGGCTCCCCGTTCTACGCGGCCTTCACGGTCGACGACACCGGAACGGAGAAGCCGGATCCCGCCTTCTTCACCCATGTGTTCGATTTCGTCGCACGCGACGGTGGCAACACGTCGCAGATCCTGCATGTCGCGCAGAGCCAGTATCATGACATTGGCATCTCCCGACAACTCGGCATCACCAATTGCTGGATCGAGCGGCGCCACGACAAGCAGGGCTACGGCGGCACCATCGAGCCCGCGTCTTTCACGAAGCCTGATTTCCATTTCCACTCCATGGCCGAGCTGGCCGACGCGGTGGACCACGTGCCAGCGACATGATGAGCTGCTGACAACTTCATTCTGCCGGATCGCAAACAGGGGAAGGTTGACATGAGCGACACGATCACCAACTGGGCTCCGAGCGACGATGGGCTGATCGAAGCGGCGATCCGGCGTGGTGCATCGCGTCGGGATCTTTTGAAGATGATGTTTGCCAACGGCGTCGCGCTCGCCGCCGGCAGCACCATCCTAGGCCGCGCCGAGCGCGCGTACGCGGCAGCGCCGAAGAAGGGTGGCTCGATCAAGGCGGCGGGATGGTCGACCTCGACCGCCGACACGCTCGATCCGGCCAAGGCGTCGTTCTCGACCGACTATGTCCGCTGTTGCTCGTTCTACAATCGGCTGACCACGCTCGACCAGAACGGCGCGGCGCAGATGGAGCTTGCGGATTCTGTGGAGTCGACGGATGCGCAAACCTGGACCATCAAGCTCAAGAAGGGCGTCACCTTCCACGACGGCAAGCCGCTGACGGCTGACGACGTCGTGTTCTCGCTGAAGCGGCACCTCGACAAGGCGACCGGCTCCAAGGTGGCCAAGATCGCGGCGCAGATGACCGGGTTCAAGGCTGTCGACAAGTCCACCGTCGAGATCACCCTGGCGAGCCCGAACGCCGACCTGCCGATGATCCTGGCGCTGCATCACTTCATGATCGTGGCTGACGGCACCACCGACTTCTCCAAGGGCAACGGCACCGGCGCCTTCGTCCCCGAGGCGTTCGAGCCCGGCGTGCGCTCCATCGGCGTGCGCAACAAAAACTATTTCAAGGACGGGCCTTACCTAGACCAGATCGAGTTCATTGCGATCACCGAAGAGAACGCGCGCGTGAACGCGCTGCTCTCCGGCGACATTCAGCTCGCGGCCAGCATCAACCCGCGCTCGCTCCGGCTCATCGAGGGCAAGGAGGGGATTGCTCTGTCGAAATCGACGACGGGCAACTACACCGACCTCAACATGCGGCTCGACATGGCGCCGGGCAACAAGAAGGACTTCATCGATGGCATGAAGCACCTCGTCAACCGCGAGCAGATCGTCAAATCGGTGCTGCGCGGCTTCGGCGTCGTCGGCAACGACCAGCCGGTCTCCCCGGCGAACTTCTTCCACAATCCCGACCTGAAGCCGAAGCCGTTCGATCCCGAGAAGGCAAAGTCTCTGTTCCAGAAGGCCGGCGTGCTCGGCTCGTCGATCCCGGTCGTGGCATCGGAAGCCGCGAACTCCGCGATCGAGATGGCGATGGTGATCCAGGCCTCGGCCGCGGCGATCGGCCTGACGCTCGACGTGCAGCGCGTCCCGTCCGACGGCTATTGGGACAATTACTGGCTGAAGGCGCCGGTCCATTTCGGCAACATCAATCCGCGCCCGACCCCGGACATCCTGTTCTCGCTGCTCTATGCCTCGGAAGCGCCCTGGAACGAGAGCCGCTACAAGTCGGAGAAGTTCGACAAGATGATGCTCGAGGCGCGCGGCCTGCTCGACCAGGCCAAGCGCAAGCAGATGTATGCCGAGATGCAGGTGATGATCGCGGAGGAGGCGGGCACCATCGTTCCGGCCTATATCTCCAACATCGATGCCACCTCGTCCAGGCTGAAGGGCTTGGAGCCGAGCCCGCTCGGCGGCATGATGGGATATGCCTTCGCCGAATATGTCTGGCTCGATTCGTGAATGTGGTCTGAGATGCGGGGCGCCGGTCGTTGAGGCCGGCGCCCTTGCGACGAACTCTCTCTCTGATCAGGCTCGCGGACGCCCAGTGTGAAACATCGGATCGCCTCACTCGTCCTTGCCCGGTTGGCCATCGCGCTGGTCACAGCGATCATTGTTTCGTTCGCCGTGTTCTTCGCCACCGCCATGCTGCCGGGCGACACCGCGACCATCCTGCTCGGCCAGGCCGCGACTCCGGAAGCGGTCGAAGGCCTGCGCAAGGCGATGCATCTCGACGATCCCGCGATCTTCCGCTTCCTGCGCTGGCTCGCCGGCGTGGTGCGAGGCGATCTCGGTATCTCCTATGCCAACAACATGCCGGTCGCGAAGCTGATATCAGGACGGCTCGTCAATACCCTCAAGCTTGCCGGCCTCACCGCTGTGATCTCGGTGCCGCTCGCACTGACGCTCGGCATCACCGCGGCGATGCTGCGCGACACGTTATATGATCGCTGCCTCACCATCGCGATCATCGGCGTCGTCTCGGTTCCGGAGTTCATGATCGCGACCCTCGCCGTGCTGCTGTTTGCGGTTTATCTCAACTGGCTGCCGGCGGTGTCCTTCACCAGCGAGATCCGTACCGCCTATGATTTCGCGCGCGCCTATGCGATGCCCGTCGTCACGCTCACCATCGTGATCTCGGCGCAGATGATCCGGATGAGCCGGGCGGCTGTCATCGAGACTCTGAACACGCCCTATGTCGAGATGGCGCTGCTGAAGGGCGCCTCGCGCGGCAGGCTCGTGCTGCGCCACGCGCTGCCGAATGCGCTCGGCCCGATCGTGAATGCGGTGGCGCTGTCATTGTCCTATCTCCTGGGCGGGGTCATCATCGTCGAGACCGTCTTCAACTATCCCGGCATTGCCAAGTTGATGGTCGATGCGGTGTCCACCCGAGATCTGCCGCTGATCCAGAGCTGCGCCATCATCTTCTGCTTCGGCTACCTCCTCTTGACCACGACGGCCGACATCATAGCCATCCTGTCCAATCCGAGGCTGCGATGACGAGTGCCGCGAGATCCACCCCGCGAAACCCGCGATTTGGCTACCGCATCAATGCGGTCGGCGTGGCTGGGGCGCTGATAGTGCTGTTCTGGATCGTGGTGGCGCTCGCTGCGCCAACGATCATTCCGCATCCGATCGGCGACATCGTCGATACCGACTATTTTGGTCCCATGAGCCGCGAGCTGTGGCTGGGCTCCGACTATCTCGGCCGCGACATGGCCTCGCGCATCCTGATGGGTGCGCGCTATACGCTCGGCATTTCCGTGGCGTCGGTCATCATCGCCGGCGTGTCGGGCGTAACGCTCGGCATGATCGCAGCGATTACCGGCGGTGCCGTCGACATGGTGCTGAGCCGCTTTCTCGACGCGCTCAACTCGATCCCGAACAAGCTGTTGAGCCTTGTCGTCGTCGCCGCCGTGGGCTCGTCGATTCCGGTTCTCATCGTCACCATGGCGGTGATCTACATTCCCGGCGCCTTCCGCTTCGCCCGCGCGCTGGCCGTCAACATCAACACAATGGACTTCGTCGTGGTGGCCCGCATCCGCGGCGAGAGCCTGTTGTATCTGATCCGTGCGGAGATCCTGCCCAACATCATCGGTCCCGTGCTGGTCGATCTCGGCTTGCGCTTCGTCTTCATCGTGCTGCTGCTGTCGGGGCTGTCTTTCCTCGGCCTCGGCGTCAAGCCGCCCTATGCGGATTGGGGCGCGCTGGTGCGCGAGAACATCGGCGGGCTGCCCTATGCCGCGCCGGCGGTGATCTTTCCATCGCTGGCAATCGCGAGCTTGACCATCGCCGTCAATCTCCTGGTCGACAATCTGCCGACCAAGATCCGCGACCGGGAGCCATCCTAGATGACGAGCCTCGTGCAGATCCGCGGTCTTCGGGTCGAGGCGACCACCGATTCCGGCCGCATGATCGAGATCATCAAGGGCGTCGATCTCGAAATCGCCGAAGGCGAGATCGTCGCGCTGATCGGCGAGAGCGGCTCCGGCAAGACTACGATCGCCATGACCTTGATGGGCTATGCGCGCGCCGGCTGCAAGATCGTTGGCGGCACGGTCGTGGTCGATGGCGTCGACATGGTGGCGCTGCCCGAGAAGGACAGGGCGGCCGTGCGCGGCGCCAAGATCGCCTATGTGCCGCAGAGCGCCGCCGCGGCGTTCAATCCGGCGATCCGCATCATGGACCAGGTGATCGAGGTCGTGCGTATCCATGGCGTGATGCCGCTGGACGAGGCCCGCACCAAGGCGGTGGCGCTGTTCCGCGCGCTGTCGCTGCCCAACCCCGACACGATCGGCGATCGCTATCCGCATCAGGTGTCCGGCGGCCAGCTGCAGCGGCTCGCCGCGGCGACGGCGCTGATCGCGAATCCCAAGCTGTTGATCTTCGACGAGCCGACCACGGCGCTCGACGTCACCACCCAGGTCGAGGTGCTGCGCGCCTTCAAGTCGGTGATCTCCGCGCATCGGATCGCCGGCATCTACGTGTCGCACGATCTCGCGGTGGTGGCCCAGATCGCCGACCGGATCGTGGTGTTGAGGAACGGCGAGGTGCAGGAATCCGGCACGACCGCCGATATTCTCGAGCATGCGCAGCATCCCTATACGCAGCAGTTGCTCGCAGCTGTGACGCCGCGTCATGCGCCGCGGGCTGAGGTGTCCGAGCCCACCGCGGTCGAGGCGCTGCTCGACGTCCATGAGGTGTCGGTCGGCTATGGCCCGCCGCGCTCGGACGGCAGGCCGGCGATCGTGGCGGTCGACAACGTCAGCCTGCGCGTGGCGCGCGGGCGCAATCTCGGCATCATCGGCGAATCCGGCTGCGGCAAGTCGACACTCGCCCGCGCCATCGCCGGCATCCTGCCGCCATTCGCGGGCGGCGTCGTGTTCGATGGGCGCGAACTGGGGCGGAGCGCGCGCAACCGCAGTGTGGACCAGCTGCGCGAGCTGCAGATCGTGTTCCAGCATGCCGATACGGCGCTCAATCCGGCGCAGACCGTCGAGGACATTCTCGGCCGCCCGCTGACCTTCTACCACGGCTTGGCGCGCAAACAGCGCAACGCCCGGATCGACCAGCTGCTCGACATGGTGAAGCTGCCGCGGAGCTTGCGGCTGCGCCGTCCGGCCGAGCTCTCGGGCGGACAGAAGCAGCGCGTCAACTTGGCCCGCGCGCTGGCGGCGGACCCGAAGCTGATCGTCTGCGACGAGATCACCTCGGCGCTCGATACCGTTGTCGCCGCCGCGATCATCGATCTCCTGAAAGAGCTGCAGCGCGAGCTCGATCTTGCTTACGTCTTCATCAGTCACGATCTGTCGGTGGTGGAAGCGATCTGCGACGACATCGTCGTCATGTATCGCGGCCGCAAGATCGAGCAGATCACGCCCGAGGCGATGGCAAGGCCCGAGCATCCCTACACGCAGCTGCTGCTGTCCTCGGTGCCGAAGCTCGATCCCGCCTGGCTCGACAATCTGCGCCAGGATCCCGAGCAGGTCCGCGCCTACTGCCAGCGCTGACGCGCAGCGCGCACCTAAATCTGGAACAGGCTGGTCAGCGGCAGATAGGGTTTCACGATCGGCGACTTCAGCACGACGAAGCTGAAATACTTTTCGATGCCGATGTCCATGTCGGTCAGCCGCTCCATGATAGTCTGATACTCGCCGATTCCCGCGGTGACGAACTTCATCATGTAATCGTAGCCGCCCGAGACAAGGTGACACTCGATCACCTGGTCGATCTTATCAACCGCCGCGAGAAAGCGGGCGAAGTCGATCTGGCGGTGGTTCTTCAAGGTGACCTCGGTGAAGACGGTCAGCGTCTGGCCGAGCTTGGAGACACAGATCTGCGCCGAATAGCCCTCGATGTAACCCTCCGCCTGCAGCTTCTTCACTCGCATCAGGCAGGGGCTCGGCGACAGGTTGACCAGCTCGGCCAGCTCGACATTGGTGACGCGGCCGTTCTTCTGCAGTTCGTGCAGGATCTTGATGTCGATGCGGTCGAGCTTCATGCAGCCGGGGTCCCGTGTGACGACGCGTCCTTTTCCCACTACAGCAGAAAATTCTGCAATTGGGTCAATGAACTTCCGTAAAGCAAGAATGGGGCCGCAATCGTCCGAATTATGCGATGCAAAACAATACACTGAGGGTGTGATGCCCCGCAGAATGATATGCCGTTCGGTTGCCAAATCCAGCCCCCGCGGTGCCGGATGCCGTTCTAACCTGACGCCGCAGAAAGCCGGAGAGACCGCATGCCCGCACCGCTGGTGCACGTCGAAACATCGCCCACGCTGCCGGAGCATGCAGATGCCGTCGTCATCGGCGGCGGTATCGTCGGCGTCTTCACGGCCTACAACTTGGCGCGGCGCGGGCTTGCGGTCGCCCTGATCGAGAAGGGCCGGATCGGCGCCGAACAGTCCAGCCGCAACTGGGGCTGGTGCCGGCAGCAGAACCGTGATGCACGTGAGCTGCCGATGGCGACCTTGAGCCTCGATCTGTGGGAGCGCTTCGCCGCCGACAGCGGCGAGGCCACCGGCTTCTCGCGCTGCGGCCTGTTCTATCTCAGCAATGATGAGGCGGAGCTGGCCGGCTGGGCGCGCTGGGGCGAGTTCGCCAAGACCGCGGGCGTCACCACGCACATGCTCGACAGCCGGCAGGCGACCGAGCGTGGCGCGGCCACCGGGCGCAGCTGGAAGGGCGGCGTGTTCTCGTCGACCGACGGCACCGCCAGCCCCGCGGATGCAGCGCCCGCGGTGGCGCGCGCCATCCTGAAGCAGGGCGGCACCGTGCATCAGATGTGCGCTGTGCGCGGCGTCGAGACCAGCGGTGGCCGGCTGTCGGCCGTCGTGACCGAGCGCGGCAGCATCCGCACAAAGATCGCCGTGCTCTCGGCCGGCGCCTGGGCCGCGTCGTTCTGCCATCAGCTCGGCGTCGCGCTGCCCATCGCCTCGATCCGTTCCTCGGCGCTGGCGCTGTCGCCCTCCGCGGAGCCGCTGCCGCCCGCGCTGCACACCGCCGCAGTCTCGATCACGCGGCGCGGCGATGGCGGCCATACGCTTGCCATCAGCGGCCGCGGCCGCGTCGACCCGACCTTGCAGCAGCTGCGCTTCGCGCCGCAGTTCCTGCCGATGTTCGTCAAGCGCTGGCGCAGCCTGCTGCCCGGCGGCCTCGAAGGCCTGCGCTCCGGCCACGAGACGCTCGGCCGCTGGCGGCTCGATGAGCCCTCGCCCATGGAATACACCCGGATACTCGATCCGAAGCCGGACCAGGCGACCATCCGCCTCACCCATGGGCGCGCGGTGGAGCTGCTCCCGGCGTTGAAGCAGAGCCGGATCACGGCGACCTGGGCGAGCTATATCGATTCGACGCCGGATGGAGTGCCTGCCATCGGCGAGCTCGCCGCGCTGCCCGGCCTGATCGTCGCGGCCGGCTTCAGCGGCCACGGCTTCGGCATCGGCCCCGGCGCCGGCCATCTCATCGCCGATCTCGTCACCGGCGCAACGCCGATCGTCGATCCCAAGCCCTATGAGCCCGCGCGTTTCGCGCGGCATGAGTCCAAGAAGGTCGCAGACTTCTGACGGTCGCCTTACAGGGACTTGAGCCCCCGACGAAGTGACGGCCGCACGGTTCGCCAATTTCCCCTTTGCACTTCCACGGCCTTTCGGCTGCGGCCGAGTTCGTTCGGTCGTTTGGGTCATGCTCCTAAAGAGCTTTGCAGAACAATGATGCCGTTTCTCCCCAAACGGATTGCTAATCCGCTGATCTTGTTGGCTTTCCCCGCTTCCCTAGGGAGCGCCATTTCCGGAAGATGCCTTTGCCGCCGGAGGCCGCCGTTTTTCCGCCTTGGCATCCGGGTGCCGCCACGGGCCGCCCTCACGCTTCCAGCGAGTTTGGATCGCCAGAAGGCATCCTGGCCGTTGTTCGGTTATCACCATTCCCACCTCTTGGCCGCCGCTCATGCGCCGACACGCGCGGCCAGCCGCGTGAAGTCTCCGCGCGCCCCACACAAACGTGACAAACCGGCGAAGGTCGCGGTCACAACGTGACACTGTGTCACCATTCGCAGCCGGCCATCGTTCCATTCGGAGCAGCCTGTCCCTACAAGCGGTCGTCGATTTGACGTCGCGCCATTGCGCAGGATCTGAGCCAGCTGGGCCGCGACAGGATGAATGGAGTACGAGGCCGTGACGGAGCGGGTGTTTGCGAGAGATGGCCGGGCGCTGGACGGAATTCGTGCGCTCGCCTTCGATGTTCAGGGCACATGCGTGGATTTCTATCAGCCCATCCTTCGCTTGGGTCATGCCGCCAACCGGGCCAAGGGCCTCGACATCGATTGGGCTGCGCTGTCCTCCGAATGGCGCGATCTCTACCGCCAGGCGCTCGACCATGTCATCGCGGGTCGCCGGCCATGGCTGCGCGTGGACCGCATCTATCGCGAAGCTCTGGATACGCTGCTGGAGCGGCAGGGACTGTCGGCAGCGTTCACGACGGTCGAGCGAGATGAGCTCAACCAGATCTGGACTCGACTTGATGCCTGGCCGGACAGCGTCGAAGGGCTGACGCGATTGCGGCGGCGCTTCGTCACGGCCACCCTTTCCAATGCCGGCATGGCGGCGGTGGTCGCGGTGGTCAAGCATGCCGGCCTGACGTTCGATGCTGTGCTGACCGCTGAGCTCGCACACAGTTACAAGCCGGCGCCCGCGGTTTACCAGCTCGCAGTCGATTACCTCGGTTACCAGCCGGGTGAGATCTTGATGGTCGCCTGCCACAAATACGATCTGAAAGCTGCGCGCGCGTTCGGAATGCGCACCGCATTCGTGGCGCGTGAATTGGAGTTCGGTCCAGGCGCGAAGGTCGATACCGCATCGGAGGCCTGGTTCGACATCTACACGGACAGCTTCGTCGCCCTCGCCAGCGCATTGGGAGTCTAGGAAGCCGAGGCTTGGTTCTCTGCGTCCCAACCGAAACACCGTAATCTCAAATTCCGTAAGAGTTCTGTTCCGAATGGCGCACCATGTCCGGCGCCAATCTCTGATCTGACGCCGCGGCTTCGCAGCCTCGCGGCGCGTTTTCGCGTCCGAGCTTTGCTCTCTGGACGCCCTCTTCAATGAGGAGGGCGCAGGGAAGGCCGGGTGCAGGCCGCACCCATGGCCCGCCTGCAACAAGAAAAGCAGGCGGCAGTCACCACAGGATTGGCCGATACAACCGGCCTTCCCTGCGCGATGGTCTTCACGGCTGCTCCGTGCTCTCCCAGGGGACCGGGCTTGTTTGCCCCCGTCGTCGGCATCGTCGCCGACCAGACACCAGCGTCGGGGTGTCGGGACCACACGGCTTGACCGTCCGCACCGGCTCGTTCGTCCGCGCGCATCTTGAGCATGGTCTTGGCCGGAAAACCGCTGACGCACTTTTCCGGACCATGCTCGCGCGCTGCGACCCGATGCGGCCACCGCATCCCACGCTCCACGGTCCGTGACGATCGCGAAACGCCCCTCCAGTGAGCGCGAGACGGCGAGGATGATCGTTCTGATTTGCCCGACGACACAAGCCGCGCAGGATGCGACAGAGTGGCACGACGGGCAATTTGCGCAGGGCTGGGATGCAGGGTGGCGATGGTCAAGCTGAGTTCGAGAAAGGGATAAGTGCTCTTCGAGTCTTTTCTCTACATAGGATTAAGTTGAGTGCACTGTCACCGTAATCATACCTGCCAGATTTCAACAGAACTGATTTGGAAATTCTCAGCGATTTTGAAACGTTTCAAATTCGCGCGCCGACTACGCAAGTCGCTGATGATCGAGACCTTCTAAATTCGTGGCGCCATCTTTGCGTTGCGGTCACCATGGCGGCTCTCTAAGAGTTTTTGCAGACAGAGACGGTGATCGGATTTTCCCGTAACGCACAAACTAATAAGCCGGGATGGGAGATCCGCGAGATCTAATTAAGTGGGCCATGGGGAGACAGCCGAGCTCGGATGCCGAGGGCGGATCGTCGCTTCATTGTCGGCGCGGGGGCGAGCGTAGACCATTTTACGTGGGTGACGCGCTATTGACGGGGTGCTTTCCAGAAATGCAGCTTGATATTGATAACTGGACGCTGACGCGCTTTGGACGCGCGTTTCTGAGTGGAGTCGCGTTGCTGGCGTGGTTCGGATCGCCCGCCCGATCCCAAACACCGCAAGACGCCAGATCCCTTCCGCCTGTTACAGTGGAAGCGCCGAAGCATCACTCTGCCGGCCGCGGACCGACCAAACGAAATGCTGATCGCATTCGATCAACTTCCCGGCGTAGCCCGGCGCCCGGCGCCGCGCAAACCGGAGGCGTCGTGGCACAATCGCGGCCGTCGCGATCAGGCGTCGTGCCCGCCTTTGCAGGCGATCAGGTCGCGCGAGGGGCGCGGCTAGGGCTGCTCGGAAACATCGACGCGATGAAATCGCCGTTCAACGCAGCGAGCTACACGGACAAGTTCATTCGAGACCAGCAGGCCGCAACAGGCGCGGACTCACTGATCCTCGATCCCTCGGTGCGCAGCTCCCACCCGACGGGCGGCGTGCTCGACTCCTTCAACATTCGTGGCTTCCCGATCAACGAAGGCAACAATGGCGAGTTCGGTTTCGAGGGCCTTTACGGAATTGCGCCGACCTATCGCATCTTCACGGATTACGTCGAGCGCATCGAGGTCCTCAAGGGGCCTTCGGCCGCGCTCTCGGGCGTTGCCCCCAATGGCGGCGTTGGCGGTGTTATCAACGTCGTGCCGAAGCGCGCAGGGGAGGACTTGACCCGCTTCACCGCGGATTACGGCTCGGCTGCACGGTTCGGCGGTCACTGGGATGTCGCGAGACGTTACGGCGAGGGCAGGGAGTGGGGCGTGCGGACCAGCGGCAGCCTGCGTGGCGGCGATACGTCCATTGACCACCAGTCCGAAACGACGGGTGTCGGGTCGTTGGCCCTGGACTATCAGGGCGAGCGGTTCAGGTCCTGGCTCTACCTCATCGCCCAGACCGATCGGTTCGACGCTCCGTCTCGTCCGTTTCTCGTTGCTTCGGGTCTGCAAGTGCCAAAGGCACCGGACGCGCGGCTGAACGTGACCCAGCCCTGGGAATGGTCGCATATCAATGATCAATCCGCCTTGCTGCGTACCGAATACGATCTGAACGATCAGCTCACGCTGTTCGCCGACGTCGGTGGATCACGGACCAATGTCGAGCGCTTCTTCGGTCTTCCGACCATCGTCAATACGAGCGGCGACACGACATCGACGCCCCAGTTCTTCGGGCTCAGCATCGAACGAACCACGTATGATGGCGGTGTCCGGGCCCGGTTCGATACCGGCTTTATCCATCATGCAGTCGCCATCCAGGCCTCGATTTATCATGATGCGCTGTATCGGCGGCTCACCAACGGAAGTCTAGTCACTTCGAACATCTATAATCCGACCGTGGCGCCGACCCAGTTTGCGAACGAGATCAGCGGGCGGCCTCGGCTCTCCGATAGCGAGCTTACGGGACTCTCGATCGCCGACACTTTATCGGTGCTGGATGAGCGCATCCTGCTGACATTGGGGGGCCGGCGCCAGGGCATCGAGGCGAACAACTATCTGTCCAATGTCGGAACGCTGACGTCTTCCTACGATAAGAGCGCGACCACTCCGGTCGTCGGTCTCGTCATCCGCCCCCGGGACAATGTTTCTCTGTACGCGAACTACATCGAAGGCCTCAGCCGGGGTGATGTCGCGCCTCAGACTGCGTCCAACTTCGGTGAGGTGCTTCCTCCTTATATCGCCAGGCAATACGAGGCTGGCATCAAGGTCGACTTCGGCCGGGTCGCTACCACCTTCAGCGCCTTCGAGATCTCGAAGGCGAGCGGCGAGCTGGCGGCCGGGCGGTTCGCGGCGACGGCAGAGCAGCGGGTTCGTGGCCTTGAGTTCAACGTGTACGGCGAACTCAGGCCCGATGTCCGTGTTCTCGGAGGCTTCTCGCTGCTGGATGGCACCCTGACGAAGACAGCCGTCGCGGCAAACGTGGGCAACACGCCGATTGGGGTTCCGAACGTTCAGGCCAATATTGGAGCCGAGTGGGATCTTCCGTGGATGAGGGGCCTCACCTTGAATGGGGCGGTCATCTACACGGGTAAGCAATTCGTCGATACGGCGAATAGACAACCGATCGCGGATTGGACGCGTCTCGATCTCGGCGTCCGCTATACGACGGCGATCAATGGCTGGAAAACGGTCTTTCGCGCGAACGTACAGAATGTCACGGGTGAGAATTACTGGTCCAGCGTGGCCTCGTTCGGGACGTTCTTCCTCGGAGCGCCGCGCACGTATCTCCTGTCGATGACCGTGGACATGTAATCGCTGAGCGTAGGCGTTCCTGCTGCTCAAAAGAAAATCAGGCTGGTCGATATGCAAGTTTGCCTCCTTTCTCCATGGCGCTTGATCCCGACCGAAGAGGTCGATCCCGATCGAGTGACTGAGCTGCAGGCACAGATCCTCGACGCGGCGCGCTGGGCCGCTCCGGTCACGGCGGAGAAGGACGCCCTGTTCGTGATGGACGGCCATCACCGGCTGGCAGTCGCCCGTCGCCTGCAACTGCGGCTGATGCCCGTGATTCTCCTGGACTACAGCGCAGTGCGCGTGGAGAGCTGGCGCCCGGGCGAGACGATCACGCCTACGTGCATCTTCGCGATGGTGGTTACGGTGACAGTGCACTTAATTGCTGGGTATGGGCGTCGGCGCTGGGGGCAACAATCATGATCGGGTCGCGCCGGATTAAGCACACTGTCAACGTAATTCCGGTATTCCACAAGAATATCGCGGTGGATCATGCTGCGCTGCTCCGCCCTTCGGGCTGCTGCCGACTGGAACTTCGCGGGCGAGTCAGGGCCGGCCGGTCGTGCGGTTAGACGGTCAGTATCGACCGCCACTGCGCTCTTGTTGCTTGATCCAATCCGACAACGTCCGGGGTGCTGATCCGGAACGCGTGGGACGCGATTGTTTCGACGTTGCGGTGGGCTTGCTCCGCATCGTCGTCTCCGGGTGCGCGCGCTGACGCCTCGCAGCGTCCGCCTCTGCACCAGCTCTTGATGCATGGGCGAGCTGCTCCGCGGCCTCTTTTTCGAGACGGAGTTTTCTCAGTCGCTCCATCTTCTCGCGTTCTGCGTCTAAAGCTTGAGGCGGTTGCGTCCGCTCGCGAGCGGCTTCGGCCGAGACCAGCCGTCCGAGGATGGCGGGTTCGCCGAGGGCCTTGCACGCTTCCAGCCGATGAAGCCCCTCGACCAGGACGAAGTGGTCCTTCTCGCGCCGAATCAGGATCGCATCCTGTTGTCCGATGTCCAGAATGCTCTCCGCGATGTCTTGCACCACCTCGGGGTTGAGAGCGCTCCGTTTCTTCTCGGGAACGCGGATCTTTTCGATGGGGAAGCTTTCCGGCTCGGACACAGTTGATGCTCCCTGGTGATCGCGCCCGATCCGACGGACCGGTCGGAATGTGTCGCGGATCCCAAGTCGGAACGAGCATCGCGCAAGCGATGGCGACACGGGGCACGCGCATCCACAATAGGGACATTGCGCTTCGGATCGCAAGCGTGGCAATCGGGACACGGGGGCGTGCCTTGCTTGCGCGACGGCACCATCGCGACGTCATTGAATGCAGCTGCTGCGCTCAGGTGCGGGACACCCGCAAACTCGCGCGGGACGCTGAGCCGCAACGTTCAGACGGGTCGGCGCGGCGCGCCGCGAAAATCCGCCAGCGCCTTGCGGGCGACGATGCCGAGTTCCCCGAGCGTCGTCCGCCGGCTCTGGGCGGCGTCGGCCAGGCGTTGGGCGATGAAGACGCGGACCTCATGATCGCCGCCATTCGGCAGCACGCGGCAGGTCTCTTCCAGCGCTCGTTCCATGTAGGTTTTGATGGGATCGGTCAGCTCGTACACGTTACCCTCTCGCCGAACTCGCTGAGCTCAAAGCTTCCATGCCGTCAGCATTCGCCTCGGAATGCACGCCGACTGGCCCTGAATCACATGAGCTAACCGCCGCCGGTTTGGAATCCGTTAGCCTACGGGGCAGGCATGCAACGGAGCATGCGTGCCGGCGCTGGCAGCTTCTCAAATTTGCGTGCGCCAAAATTGCGCCGCAATGCTGCATTGCGACGCGATCGGCGCGACGTGAAGACGTTGCGATCACGGGAAGCGCGCAGGGCTTGGGAAAACAGGCCGACGATGTCTCGCGCGGCCATCCTTCGAGCCGCTCGTCTCCGGTGCGTTCCTCAGGACGAGGGCGACTTCGCGGCAGAATGGCGGATCCTCACCATGAGGGTCTACGATTCACCGCGGAAAATGTCCTCATTCCTGAGAAGCCCGCCGCAGGCGGGCGTCTCGAAGGATGGCCGCAAAGAAGACTGCCCGAAGCTATTCAAGCCATAAGCGATTGCCCTGCGGCAGAAGGGGAGGCGCTGCTGCCGGCGCGCGCGGCGGGACGCGGAGCGGAAGTCGCATCGATCCGATCGCCCGGCGCGGGCACTTATTTTTTCGAGCTTGCGCCTTTCAGCGCATCCCACGCGGCCTGGTTGGCCTGGTCGAAGGTCTTGCGGGTGTCGGCGAGCGCTGCGCTCAACACGGCCCAGGAGTCCGTGCCGGCCTTCTTCAAAGTCTGCAGCCTCGCCTCGGCCTCCGCCGCATCCGACTTCATCTGCGCGATCGCGGCTTCGACATTGGCCTGGCCGGTGGCTGCGATCTTCGCGGCGGCGTCATGGAATGTCGCGGCCGCCTCGCGCCACGCCTTGGCTTGCGCCGCGGCGACGTCCTTGAAGGTGGCCTGCTGCTGCTCGATCTGCTGGCCGAGGCCGTCGAAATAGGTCTTCACCTGCGCTTCGAAGCCGTCCCACTGCGTTTCCATATCCGCCTTGGCGCGCTGCCAGGCGGCCTCGCCGGCGTCACCTTGCGATTTCAGCGCGGCCTTGAACTCGTCGCGGCGCTGCTTCAGATCCGCGATCAGCTGATCGACTTTCGGCTTCATCTCGGCGGCCGACTGGCTCGCCTTGACTTCGAACGAGGCCAAAGCGGCATCCATCTCGTCGATGCGCTCCTTGGCCCAATTCAGATAGACATGCACACTGCTCTGCTCGGGCATCCTTGCCTCCATGCGTTGATCTCGCGGGATCATCGCCGGATCGGTGCCTGCTCATATTGACGTGAGTCAACGGACCGGAACGCAACGGTTTTGTGGCGGCGCGGGTCTTTGAAGCGAGTCTTTGAAGATCGCCGGTCCCGGTGTGTTCAAAACATCTCGAAATATTCGCGCTGCTCCCAGTCCGACACCTCGGCCTGGAAACGCTCGATCTCCGCGGTCTTGATGTGCACGTAATAGTCGATGAACTGCGCGCCGAACTTCTCGCGGAAGAACGGATCGTCATGCAGCGCGAACACCGCCTCGCGCAGCGACTTCGGCAACAACTCGGCCTTGGTCTCGTACGGCGTATCCGCCGATGGACCGGGATCGAGTGCGCGGTCGACGCCGTCGAGGCCGGAGAGGATCTGCGAGGCCATGTAGAGATAGGGATTGGCGGCCGGCTCGCCGATCCGGTTCTCCAGCCGTGTCGCAGAATCGCCGGCGCCGCCGAGCACGCGGATCATCACGCCGCGGTTGTCGCGGCCCCAGATCGCGCGGTCCGGCGCCAGCGAATAGGAGCGGTAGCGCTTGTAGCCGTTGATGGTCGGCGTCGTGAACACGGTGGAGGCGCGGGCATGCGTGAGCAGGCCGGCGAGATAGTTGCGGCCGAACGCGGAGAGCGGCTCGCCGCCCGCACTCGCCATGAAGGCGTTGCTGCCATCGGCGCGCGAGACCAGCGATTGGTGCAGATGCCAGCCGGAGGCGAACACGTTCGGCAGCTTCGGCCGGCACATGAAGGTGGCATGATAGCCGTGGCGGCGCGCGATCTGTTTGATCGCCGAGCGGAACAGCACCATGGTGTCGGCGGGCTCGAGCCCCTTGCGCGGCTGGAACGTGAACTCGCATTGGCTCGGGCCGAACTCGACCTCGACCGAGCGCAACGGCAGGCCGAGCGCGAGGATGTCGCGGCGCAAGATCTCCAGCACCGGCTCCATCTGATCGAAGCGTTGCTCGGTGAGATATTGATAGCCGTGCGAGAGCAGGCTGACGGACGGCGGCTGTCCCGGCTGGCCGGCATCTTCGACCGCCATCCTGGCGTCCTCGAGCTTGAAGACGTGAAACTCGACCTCCAGCCCCGCGACATAGTCGTAGCCGCGCTGGGCGAGATCGCCGAGCACGTTGCGATAGATCTGGCGGGTGGCGAACGGCACCGGCCGGCCGTCGCTGAAATAGACGTCGCACAGCACCCAGCCCGTGGTCGGCGCCCACGGCAGCACGCGGAAGGTTGTGGGATCCGGCACCATCACGACGTCGGCGGCGCCCTCCATTTCGCTCATGCCGAAGCCGCCGCCCTTGGTGAACACCGGGAACACCGTGCGGTGCGAGGTGTCCTTGGCCAGCATCGTGGTCGTGATCGAGCAGCCGCTCTCCAGCGAGGCGACCGCCTCAGTCGCGATCAGCGTCTTGCCGCGCAGGATGCCGTGCTGATCAGGGAACGAGAGCCTGATCACTTCGAGGTTCTTCTCCTCGACGATGCGGGCAAGCCTCTGCGCCGCTTCCCGCTGCTCGTCAGTCCACAGGCCATGGCGGCTTACGAAGGTCACGCGATCCTCTTAAGTATCTTGAATGGAAAACGAGCCACATAGTCGGTCATTCCGGGGCGATGCGCACGACAAAATGGCGAAGCCATTTTGCCGGAGCATCGAACCCGGAATCTCGAGATTCCGGGTCTGGCGCTTACGCGCCATCCCGGAATGACGGGAGTCGAAAGCGCCACTACTCCGCCGCGGTGAGATGCGTCACCTTGCCGGCGATGTCCTTCGGCACCGGGGCCGCCCAGGGCGCGCCGCGCCGGCGCTTGACGTCGACCTCCATCCAATAGAGCTCCCAGCCCTTGGTCGGGCCGATGCCGTCCATCGTCGCCGGGCCCTGGATGCTGCGCGCGGTCTCCGCGTCCAGGCACAGGATCGGCTTCTCGCCGCGCGCGACCTTCTCGATCTCGCCCCGCAGCAGGCGGCGATATTGCACGATCGCCTTGTCGCTGGTGCCGAGATGCTCCTTGGTGCGATCCTGGATCGGCCCCATCGATTCCACCGCCCACTGGTCGTGCACGTTGATGTCGTGGCCCATGCCGGTATAGGTCGCGGTCTGCTGCTCGCTGGCGTCGAAGCCGTAGTTATTTGCCTTGTTCCGGCGCGAGATGTAGTCCGGCAGCTCGTACATCTGGAGGCGCTGGTCGCGCATTTTCTGCTTGTCGACCGGCGCGCCATAGCTGGTGAAGATCGAATACCAGTAGCAGTTCTCGTCGTCGATCGGCACGTGATACTGCGTGATCGTCATCTCCGTGCTCATCGGAATCACGAAGGCGTGCGGGAACAGCTGGTTGGTGACGCGCACATGCGTGCTGACGTCATCGATCTCGCGCAGCGTGATCAGCCGCAGTCCATACTCGGTGTGCTCGACATTGATGATCGGGCGATCATATTCGCGCAGGATCTTGGTCATCGGCAGGTCGGTGCCGGCGGAGGCTCCGCGGAACTGGCGGCCATAGGCGGTCGAGGTGTCCTCGTCCTCGAAGAAGCGATGCAGATAGGAGGCGTGCGACGGATCGATGCCGACCTCGAGTGCCTGCAGCCAGTTGCAGGCCCAGTGGCCCTTGAAGGCGAAGACGTGAGTGTGCGGCGCCGTGAAGCAGTCGAGCTCGGGGAAAGCGGGCGGGGTGCCTTCGCCGAGATAGGCCCAGAGGATGCCGCTCTTCTCGACCACCGGATAAGAGCGCTGCCTGATGTTGGCGCAGAGGTTGGAGCCCGCAGGCTCCGCCGGCGTCTCCAGGCATTGGCCGCTGACGTCGAACAGCCAGCCATGGAACGAGCAGCGCAGGCCGCCGCCTTCGAGCCGGCCGAAGGCCAGATCGGCGCCGCGATGCGCACACTGGCGGTCGATCAACCCGTAGCGGCCCTGCGGGTCGCGAAACAGCACGAGATTTTCGCCGAGCAGCCGCACCGGGCGCACCGGCCGCTCGCCGCTGAGCTCATCGACCAGCGCCGCCGGCTGCCAGTACTGGCGCATCAGCCTGCCGCAAGGGTCCTTGGGCCCAACGCGGGTGATCAGGTCGTTCTGCTCCTGGCTCATCATGGTGGGGCGTTCCTTCCGTGGCTGCAGCTCTTGTTCGGCTATTGAACATATGGGCGAATTATGCCATGTCCGGACAGGGCCGCAAGCACGAGTTTTCACCGCGTTGCGGCGCGGAACGAGGCAATGCCGAAGCTGAAGCGCGAGGACGGCGGCGAGGCCGCCACCGATTACGTCGAGAGCCTCGATCGCGGCTTGCGGCTCTTGCACGTGTTCGGCACGCGGCCGGGCGCGATGACGCTCAGCGATATCGCGCGCGCATCCGATTTGCCGCGGGCGACGGCGCGCCGCATCCTGCTGACCCTGCAGCGGGGCGGCTTCGTCGCCAGCGACGGCAAGCTGTTCGCGCTGACGCCGCAGGTGCTGACGCTCGCCTCGTCCTTCCTGCGCTCCAGCCAGCTCGTCAGCGTGCTGCAGCCGGTGCTGGATCGTGTGGCCGAGCGCGCCAAGGAGATCGCCTCGCTGGCGGTGCTCGACGGCCAGGAGGTGGTGTTCATCGCCCGCGGCGGACCGGTGCGCGTGTTCTCCGGCGGGCTGGAGATCGGCTATCGCCTGCCGGCGTTCTGCACCTCGGTCGGTCGCGCGATGCTCAGCCAGTTCAGCGACGCCGAGCTTCGCGAGCGGCTCAAGTCAGCGCCGCTGCAGGCGCTGACGCCGCAGACGGTGACCGATCCGCGGCGGCTCGTGGCCATGATCGCTGCCGATCGCAACAACGGCTACTCGCTGGTCGATCGCGAGGCCGAGCCGCATTTCCGCTCGATCTCGATGCCGGTGCGGCGCTATGACGACGTCATCGTCGCCGCCATCAATATCGGCAGCCATGTCGACCGCATCTCTGTCGACGAGATGATCGCGCGCTTCCTGCCGCTGCTGCAGGACGCCGCCGCATCGGTGCGGCCGCAGCTGCTTTGATCCGACGAGCGGGCGCTTCATGCGGCAGGCAATTCACCGCCGCGGCCGATTGATACACCCTTAATCATGATCATCGCATGGCTGCCTCGCCGCGGCATGGCGATGTTTCATTAAGGCCGGCGCCTGATAGTGCGCGCCTTGATGCAATGAGGCAGTCATGGAGCGGCAAGACCCGGATACGCGACGCGAGCTGGTTCATCTGCTGTACGGATCGATGCTGCTGGTCGGGACCATCTCGGTGGCGGCCGTGGTGATCGGCGCGGGGATGGCCGTCGTGGCGCGCGATCCCGGCTACGCCGTGCTGACCCTGCTGCTGTTCGTCGTCGGCGCCGCCCGCATCATCAAGCTTCACCTGTTCGCTGTTCGGTTCGATCGCTTCAATGGCGTCGATATCGTCCGCTGGGAGCGTCTCTATGGCGTCGGTGCCGCCGCTTTTGCTCTTGCAGTGGGGGCCTTGTCGGCGCGCGCCTTCCAGATCGGCGATGCCCCGGGTATCTGGATTTGCTTCGGCCTGTCGATGGCCTTCTGCGTCGGCATCGTCTCGCGGGTCAGCCCGTGGATCGTCATGTCGTCGTCGGCCTTGCTGCTGATCCCGACTGCACTTTCCTGCCTGCTGCAGCCCGAGCCGATCTATCGCATGGGCGCCGGCATGTTGGTGCTGTTCTGGATCACCCTGCGCGGCACGTCGTATCGGTTGACGGCCGCCTTCACCGAGCGGATCGAGGCCAAACAGGCGCTCGCCCGCCAGGCAAACCAGGATTTTCTCACCGGCCTGCCGAACCGCGCGGCATTTCTTGCCGCACTCGACCGCCTCGATTGTCGCGCGGCGATCGTTGCGATCGATCTCGACGGCTTCAAGCCGGTCAATGATCGCTTCGGGCATCTGGCCGGCGACGAACTGCTTCGGCAGGTCGCCATGCGCTTGCGCGGCTGTGTCGGTGCAGGGCTGGCGGCGCGCTTTGGCGGCGACGAGTTCATGCTGTTGCAGGAGGTCCCGGACGGACCGGCCGGGCAGGAAGCGGCGCTTGCGCTGACCCGCGCCGCGGTCGGGGGATTGTCACGTCCGTTCCTGCTGGCGGGCGAGAGCGTGCTGATCGGCGCCAGCGCCGGCATCCTGATCACGCACGAGCCCGGCCGCATCGGCGCCGATGCGTTGCTCGACCGCGCCGACCGCGCCCTCTATGCGGCCAAGCACGCCGGTGGCCGCCGATGGTGCTGGGCCGACGAGATTGCACCAGCTGCGGCTGATGCCGCAGCTGCGCTGTCGCTCGCGAGCCCTCCGATTCAGCCTGCGGCCGACGCTCGCTTGGTCGCAGGGTCTGTCGTGTGAGACGGTGTGGACGCCGGGCGCGCGGCGTCCGCACGAAATATCGTGACGGCAGGCCGACTTACTCCTTCCGCTCCGAGGTCCAGCCCTTGTACTCGCCGACATTGTCGCGGGTAATGAGTTTCGACGGCAGGAGCTCGACGGTGGAGGCCGGCTTCTGACCGTTGAGGATGCCGACGCCGACCTGCACGGCGCGGCGCGCCATGAAGAACGGGTCCTGCGATGCGGACGCCTGGATCTGTTTCGCGGCGGGATCCTTCAGCGCGGCCTCGATATCGGGCGCGCCGTCGACCGACGTGATGATGATGCCGGTGCGCTGCTGCTGCCGCGCGGCGAGATCGGTGCCGATCGCCTGCGGATCGTTGATGGCGAAGATGGCGTCGATCTTCGGGAAACGCGTCAGATAGCCCTGCGCCACCGTCAGGCCGCCCTCGCGCGAGCCCTTGCCGTCCTGATCGCTGGAGAGCACCTTGATGCCCGGCGCCTTGGCGAACACACTCTTGCAGCCGGTGACGCGGTCGATCACCGCCGAGACCTGCGGTCCGTTCTCGATGATGACGTCGCCTTTGCCGCCGAGCTTGTCGACGATGTACTGGCAGGAAATCTCGCCAGCCTGGACGTTGTTGGTGGTGATGGTGGCGTCGGCGCCTTCGGCGGCGGTGTCGACCGCGACGACGATGACGCCCGCGGCCTGCGCCTTCTTGATCGCAGGCCCGATCGCCTTGGGATCGCCGGGGTTCAAGAGGATGAGGTCGACGCCGGCGGCGATGAAATTGTCGATCTGCGTCACCTGCTTGCCGAGATCATATTCGAAGCCGACGGTGGTGATCTTGACGTTCGGGTTGGCCTTCTTGGCCTCGAACTCGGCGCCCTTCGACAGCGCAACGAAGAACGGGTTGCCGAGCGAGCCCAGCGAGATGCCGATCGATTTCAGCTCCTTGGCCGATGACGGCGCGGGGCTCAGCGCGAGCGCGACGGCGGCAACGCCGCAAAGCAAGACAGTCTTCAACATAGGTTTCCTCCCTGGTCCTTTCATCACTTCTCGGCACGGTGGACCAGATGCCGTGAGAAAATCGATGGAGTGGCGCGGACGCTCGCTCCTCTGTGCAGAGATGGTTCAAGTCCGCGCCGAGCCCTGCAGCCGGTAGCGGTCGAGCGCGACGGCGCCGATGATGACGAGGCCCTTGATCACATATTGCCAGATGTCGGAGACGCCGGTGAGAATGAGGCCGTTCGACAACACGGCGATGATCAGCGCGCCGACCAGCGTGCCCCAGATCGAGCCGATGCCGCCGACGAACGATGTGCCGCCGAGGATCACCGCGGTGATCGCGTCGAGCTCGTAGGACTGGCCGAGCTGCAGCCCGTTGGCCGCATAGAGCCGCGCCGCCTGCATCGCGCCGCCGAGGCCGGCGAGCAGCCCGGAGATGCCGTAGACGAAGATCAGCACCGCCCACACCTTGATGCCGGCGAGCCGCGCCGCGCTCTCATTGCCGCCGACCGCGTAGATGTGCACGCCGAGCACGGTGCGGCGCAGGACCAGCCACGACAGGAAGATCACGAGCAGCGCGATCACCGAGAGCCAGGGAAGCGAGATGACGCCGGGAATGAGCGGCAGCGAGGCATTGCCGATGAAAGCATAAGGGATCGACGGATTGAACACGGTCGTGTCGGCACCCATCAGCCGCGCGAGCCCGCGCACCGCCGTGAGCGAGCCGAGCGTGACGATGAAGGGCGGCAGGCGCAGCAGCGCAATCAGCGCGCCATTGATGACGCCGAAGCCGAGGCCGGTGAGCACGGCCGCCGGCAGCCACAGCGAGCCGAGATCGGGAAGCTTTGAGACGGTGAGACCGGCCATGGCGGCCGCCGCGAGGATGGAGCCGACCGACAGGTCGATGCCGCCGGTCAGGATCACGAAGGTCATGCCGGCGGCGAGCACCGTATTCACCGCAGCCTGCTGCAACACGATGCCGAGATTCTGTCCGCTGAAGAAGCGGCCGTCCGAGAGGAAGTGAAAGCCGATGCAGAGGATCAGCAGCACAGGCAGCATGCCGACGGCGCGGATGACCGTGCGGATGCGCTGACGCTTTGTCTCCTGTGCGGCTGCGAAGCCGGGAGCAGGGGCGGCCTTCGCCTGAACTGAACTGTTGTCAGGCATCGACGTGCTCCGTTCCGGTGGCCAAGGCCATGATATCCTCCTGACTGATAGATGATGTCGCGCTGCGCCGGACCTCGCCGGCGATATGGCCTACGCGCATCACGAGCACGCGGTCGCAGATGCCGATGATCTCTGGCAAATCGGAGGAGATGACCAGGATCGCAGTGCCGGATTTGGCGAGATTGTCGATGATCGCATAGATCTCCGACTTCGCGCCGACATCGACGCCGCGCGTCGGCTCGTCCAGGATCAAGACCTTCGGCGTCGTCGCCAAGAGGCGCGACAGCAGCACCTTCTGCTGGTTGCCGCCGGAGAGGCCACCGACGGGAACACCAACGCTGGCCGCGCGAATGCCGAGCGCGCTGAAAGCTTTTTCCGCGCGGTCGCGCGCCTTGTCGCGATCGAGAAAGCCGGCGAGCTTGGCGTCGCGGCCGATCACGGCGAGGTTGATGTTGTCGAGGCAGGACATGTCCAGAAACAGGCCGAGCGCCTTCCTGTCCTCGGTCAGATAGGCGATGCCGGCGTCGAGCGCCTCACCGGGCGTGCGGATCGCGACGGGGCGGCCGTCGAGCTCGACATGACCTGAAATCTTCGGTGCCGCGCCGATGATGAGATGCGCAAGCTCGGTGCGGCCGGCGCCGATGAGGCCGGCAAGCCCGACCACCTCGCCCGCGTGGACGGTGAGCGAACAACCCCGGACGCGCTGCCCGTCAGCCATGTCGGTGGCCGTGAGCACGGGCCGGCCTGCGGTCGCATTCGGATCGTGTTCTTTCTTATAGAATGAGGACACCTCGCGCCCCACCATCAGCCGCACGATGGTGTCGGCGCGGATCTCCGGCTTGTCGAGCGAGCCTACGAGGCGACCGTCGCGCAACACGGTGACGCGGTCGCCGAGCGCATAGACCTCGTCCATGCGATGCGAGATGTAGATGATGGCGAGGCCCTCGCTGCGCAGCTGCCGGATCAGCGTGAACAGCCGTTCGCTTTCGGCCGCCGACAGCGAGGTGGTCGGCTCGTCCATGATCAGGATCTTCGAGCGCGCGTGCAGGGCTCGGGCGATCTCGACCAGCTGGCGCTGGCCCATCGACAGCTCCGCCACCAGGGTCGACGGCGTGAAATCGGCGCCGAGCCGGTCGAGGATCGGGCCGACGCGCTCGCGCATGGTGCCGCGTGCGAGCAGCCCGGACTGCGAGACCTCGCGCCCGAGATAGATATTCTCCGCGACCGTCAGGTTCGGCGCGAGCGACAACTCCTGGTAGATGATCGCGATGCCGGCCGCGCGGCCGCCGAGCGGTCCCTCGATGCGGACCTGATGGCCATCGATGCGGATCTCGCCGCCGGGATCGGGACGATAGGCGCCCGAGAGGATCTTCATCAATGTCGATTTGCCGGCGCCATTTTCGCCCATCAGGGCGTGAATCTCACCGGCATAGACGGTCAGGTCGACCTTGTGCAGCGCCTTGATGCCGAAGAAAGACTTTGAGACCCCACGCATCTCAAGGATCGGACCGCTCATCGTGCCTCCCGGCGCACGTCGTCTTTTATGTTCCACGTCTCGTTTGCAGGCGACGCAGAACGCACATTAAACTAGAGGCTGTCGCCGAGAGCAATACTGAAGAGGTATGTGTTGACGGATCGAGGTCGGCTGCAGATTGCGGCGTTGCGCAGGACTCTCAGCGGCCGGGCCGGTAGAGCTTCCGCCAATGGGGCAGCCGTTCGGCATAGGCTTCCGCGAGCGCAGGCTCCGGCGCGAAGGTCTCGATTCGTCGCGGCGGCGTGCATACGACTTCGATGGCCTCGCCCGTGACTGCCAGGCGTCCCAGCCGTGCGGCGCCAAAGGCCGCACCGGTTTCGCCTTCGGCGAAGCGATGGATGGGAACATCGAGCACATTCGCGAGCACCGACAGCCAGAACGGCGAGCGTGAACCGCCGCCGATGGCGTCGGCTTGCGTCATCGCGATGCCGGCGCTTGCGAGCGCATCGCGGCAATCGGCGAGCGCGAAGGCCACGCCTTCCAGCACGGCCTGCACCAGCGCGGGCCGGTCGGTGGCGTGGCTCAGTCCATCGAGCAGGCCGCGCGCATCGGGATCGTCATGCGGCGTCCGTTCGCCGGCGAGATAAGGCAGGAAGCTGACGGGCGAGGGCGCCTTTGGCCGCGCCCCGAGCGGCGCCAGCAGTTCGGCCTCGGAGGCACCAAGCAGCCGCGCCAGCCAGGCTAGGCACGATGCCGCCGAGAGGATCGCGCCGGCCTGGATCCACATCTTTGGGATCGCGTGACAGAAGGTGTGGACCACACGCTCGGGATTGGCGGCAACGTGATCGGTCGGTGTCAGCACCGCGCCGGAGGTTCCGAGCGTGATGAAGGCGGAGCCAGGCCGGATCGCGCCGATCCCGACCGCGCCGGCCGGATTGTCGCCGCCACCGCCGGCGATGATCGGGTGCTTGCGCATGCCCCAGCGCTGCGCCAGTTCGCTGCGCAGCCGGCCAGCTGGCGACGAGCCCTCGACGAGACGCGGCATCTGCGCGCGCGACAGGCCGCTGGCGGCGAGGCCGTCATCCGACCAGTCCCGCTCGTGGACATCGAGCCATAATGATCCGGATGCGTCAGAGACATCCTCGATCGCCTCGCCCGACAGGATCAGGCGGAGATAGGCTTTCGGAAGCAAGACCAGTTTGGTCGCCGCAAAGATCTCCGGCTCGTGCACGGCGATCCACAGGAGCTTCGGCGCGGCAAAGCCGGGCATCGCCTTGTTGCCGGTCACCGCGCGTAAGCCCGGCCAGCGCTGCTCCAGCAGCCTGCATTCCGCCGCCGATCGCCCATCGTTCCAGAGGATGCAGGGCCGCAACGGTGTGAAGCTGCTGTCGAGCAGCACCGGGCCATGCATCTGCCCTGACAGGCCGATGCCCTCGACCTCGGCCAGCTCGCGCGGATGCTCCGCCTGCAATGCGTCCAGCGTCGCAAAGGCGGCATCGATCCAGTGCGCAGGATCCTGCTCCGAATAGCCGGGCCTGGGCGTGCTGATGGTCAAGGCGTGGCTGCGGCTTGCGACCACCCGTTGCGCCTCATCGACGAGGATGGTCTTGACCGCCGAGGTGCCGAGATCGATCCCGAGATACATGTCTTATTCGCCCGACGGCTTCGATGTCTTTGCGCGACCAGTGTGCGTCTTGATCTTGCGATGGTTCAGGCTCGTCTTCAACTCGCCGATCAAATGTTTTGCAAAGGCCTCGCTGAGCGGCGGCAAGGTGCGCCCGGCGCGCTTGATGACGCTGAGGCGTCGGGCAAAGGCGGGATCATCGATCGGCCGCGACCGCACATCGCGTTCGGCGCGGATCTCGCGCGCCGAGCCCGGCAGGATCGCCAGGCCCAGGCCGGCGCGGACCATCGCGACCGCCGTCATCATATAGGTCGCTTCGCAGGCCGGATGCGGGATCAGGCCGCGCTGATGGAAGGCGCGCTCGACCACCGCGCGCACGCTGGTGTCCGACGCCATCATGATCAGCGGATATTGCGCCAGATGCTCGGGCGTCACCATCGCCTCGCGCCCGATCCGGTGCCGCGAGGGATAGATGACATGCATCTGGTCCTGCAGGCTGAAGATGACCTCGATGCCGGGCTGCGCGACCTCGTCGCCGGCCACGCCGAAATCGACGTCTTCGTTGCGCACGAGATCGAGCACCTGCTTTGCGACCACGTCGCGCAGCGCGAAATAGACGTTCGGCTTGTCGCTGCGGAACGATTGGATCGCGTCGGGCAGCAGCCCCGAGGCGATCGAGGGCAAGGCCGCGAGGCGGACGGTGCCGCGTTGCCTGGTGCTTCCGCCGCGTAGGTCGTGCACCAGCGTCTCGATGTCCTGCAGCAGTTTCTCGAAACCCGGCAGCGCCTCGGCGCCGGTGCGTGTCAGCTCGACCGAGCGGCTGGTGCGGTCGAGCAGCCGTGCGCTCAGCGTTTCCTCGAGCCGGCGGATCTGCACGGTCAGCGCCGGTTGCGACAGGTGCAGCAGCTTTGCCGCGCGCGTGAAGCTTTTCAGGCGCGCGACGGTGACGAAGGAGCGGATATGGGCGAGGGCAACATCCATAAGAAGAGACTATTGCTGCGATAAATTCATTTCAATTGTTTAATCACCAACCCGATGGCAAGCAGCGGCAAAACGGAACTAAACGCTTGCGCGACTAGAGACGCGCCGGGGGGAAACATGCTGCCGCTGCTTGGCCTCATCACCATCGCGATCCTGCTGCTCGTCATCATGACGAAGCGGATGTCGCCCCTGATCGCACTGATCGTCATTCCCATCTTGGCGGCGCTGATCGGCGGCTTCGGCTGGGACACCTCCAAGTTCATCGTTTCCGGCCTGCAAAGTCTCGCGCCCGTCGTCGGCATGTTCGTGTTCGCGATCCTGTTCTTCGGCATCGTCAGCGACGCCGGCATGCTCGACCCGATCATCGATCGCATCCTGCGCACCGTCGGCACCCGCCCGACCCGGATCGTGATGGGCACCACGCTGCTTGCGCTGCTGATCCATCTCGACGGCTCCGGCGCGGTGACCTTCCTGGTCACGATTCCCGCGATGCTGCCGCTCTACGAGCGGCTCGGCATCGACAAGCGCATCCTGGCCTGTGCGGCCTCGATGGCCGCGGGTGTGAATTTCCTGCCCTGGACCGGCCCGATGATCCGCGCCTCGGCCTCCCTCAAGCTGCCGATTCCGGAGATATTCAATCCGCTGGTGCCGGTGCAGATCGTGGGCATCGTTTTCATCTTTGCCGTCGCCTGGTGGCTCGGCCGCCGCGAGGAGCGCCGGCTCGGCCTTGGCGCGGGCACCACCGTCGAAGCGCCGCAGCGCGTCCTCACCGACGCCGAGAAAGAGCTGCGTCGGCCGAACAATTTCTGGATCAACATCGTGCTCACCGTCGTCGTGCTCGGCAGCATGGTGATCCTGGGCGAAAAGCTCGCACCTGCGATCGTCTTCATGGTCGGCACGTGTGTGGCGCTGCTGATCAACTATCCCGACGTGGACATGCAGCGCCGCCGCATCGATGCGCATGCGAAGGCCGCGCTGCTGATGGCCTCGATCCTGATCGCCGCCGGCGTCTTCACGGGCATCATGCAGGGTACCGGCATGCTGAAGGCGATGGCGCAGACCGCGGTCAGCTTCGTGCCGGCGGATGCTGCGAAGTTCATTCCGGTCGCGCTCGGCGTCGTGTCGATGCCGCTGAGCCTGCTGTTCGATCCGGATTCCTTCTATTTCGGCGTGCTGCCGGTCGTCGCCGAAGTCGGCGCGCAACTCGGGGTGCAGAAAGTCCAGGTGGCGCAGGCTGCCTTGCTCGGCCAGATGACGACGGGCTTTCCGGTCTCACCGCTGACGCCTGCGACCTTCCTGGTGGTGGGATTGTCGGGGATCGATCTGGCGGATCACCAGAAATTCACGATACCCTTCCTGTTCGGCGCCTCGGTCGTCATGACCATCGCCTGCGTGCTATTCGGATTATTTCCCATTTGAGCCGGAGGACCGCCATGCGGAGCATCAGGATCGGCGCCGGTGCCGGCTATTCCGGCGATCGCATCGAGCCCGCGGTCGAGCTCGCCCAGCACGGCGAGCTCGATTATCTCGTGTTCGAATGCCTTGCCGAGCGCACCATTGCGCTGGCGCAGCAGGCGCGGATGAAGGATCCGGCCGGCGGTTACGATCCGCTGCTCACGGCCCGCATGCAGGCGGTGCTGCCGATCTGCCGCGCGAAGAACATTCGCGTCATCACCAACATGGGCGCTGCCAATCCGCTCGGCGCCGCGGAGGCGACGCGACACGTGGCGCGCAAGCTCGGCCTTGCCGGCCTGAAGATCGCGGCCGTGACCGGCGACGACGTGCTCGCGGCGGCGAAGGCGAATAATCTCGCGCTCGACAATGGCGAGACCATTTCCGGCCTCGGCAACCGCCTCGTCTCGGCGAACGCCTATACAGGCGCGCGTGCGATCGCCGACGCGCTGGCCGCCGGCGCCGATGTCGTGATCACCGGCCGCGCGGCCGATCCGGCCCTGTTTCTCGGCTGTCTCGTGCATGAGTTCGGGTGGGCGATGGACGATTGGGACCGGCTCGGCCAGGGCACCGTGGTCGGCCATCTGCTGGAATGTGCGGGCCAGATCACCGGCGGCTATTTCGCCGATCCCGGCGTGAAGGACGTGCCCGGCCTTGCGCGGCTCGGCTTTCCGATCGGCGAGGTACGCGAGGACGGCGATCTCGTCGTGACCAAGGTCGCCGGCTCCGGCGGCTGCGTGACGCCGGCGACCGTCAAGGAGCAGCTGCTCTACGAGATCCACGATCCCGCGCAATATTTCCAGCCCGACGTGGTCGCCGACTTCTCGCAAGTGCGCGTGGCAGAGGTTGGCCCCGATCGCGTCCATGTCAGCGGCGGGCGTGGCAGGCCCAAGTCGGGCCTGCTGAAGACGTCGATCGGCTATGTCGACAGCTATGTCGGCGAGGGTCAGCTGTCCTATGCCGGGCCCGGTGCCGTCGCGCGTGGCCGGCTCGCGCTCGACATCGTGCGCGAGCGGCTGGCGCTGACAGGCGTGCAGACGAGCGAGCTGCGCTGCGATCTGATCGGGGTGAATGCGTTGCACGGCGAGGCGAGTTCGCAGGGTAGCGAACCGTACGAGGTGCGAATCCGCGTGGCCGCACGTACTGAGAGTCTGGCCGAAGCCGTCAGGATCGGCAACGAGGTGGAGACGCTCTACACCAATGGACCGGCCGGCGGCGGCGGCGCCTGGAAATCGGCGCGCGAGGTGGTCGCGGTCGCCTCCTGCCTTATGCCGGAAAGTGCGACGCAGATGCAGTTGGCGCTGCTGGAGGTCTAGAGATGAAGCTGCGCGACATTGCTCATTCCCGCACTGGCGATAAGGGCGACATCTGCAATATCTCGGTGATCGCCTATCGGCCCGAGGACTACGCGTTTCTGTGCGCAACCGTCACCGCTGCCCGCGTGAAGGCGCATTTTGGTGACATCGTGCAGGGTGAGGTGCTTCGATTCGAGATGCCCGGCATCGCTGCGCTCAACTTCGTTCTGAAGGATGCGCTTGGCGGTGGCGTCACCCGCTCGCTGCGGCTCGATGCGCACGGCAAATCGCTGAGCTCGCGCCTGCTCGATCTGGAGATTCCATCCGCTGACGACTCGTGACGGGCTTCGACTCAACCACGTCACGCAGAAGAACATTCAGGAGGCTTGATGATGATGATTGCGAGCCGACTGCCTGGCTGTACATCCCGGTCCGGTCATGCCGCACGCGAGGCCTTCGCCGGTGCGCTGGCGGTGATGTTGCTGTCCGCCTCGCCAGGGTTTGCCGCGCCGTGCGAGCAACTGCTGATCCTGCAGATCGCGGACACGACGATGTCGGGCGCGGAGGCGCGGCCGGCCGGATCGTTCGCACCGCCCACTGGGGCCGAAATTTCCGAACTTCCTGCATTTTGTCGCGTACGCGGCGTCATCTCGCCGGTGCCGGGCTCGCGGGTCGGATTCGAACTCTGGCTGCCGCAGGCCGGCTGGAACGGCAAGCTCGAGATGGTCGGCAATGGCGGTTACAGTTCGGCGATCGCCTACAAGGCGATGGGGCCGCTGCTCCGCCGCGGCTATGCGACGGTGGCCACCGATACCGGGCACACCGGAGATGACCCGGGCTTTGCGATCGATCGCCCCGAGGCGATCGTCGACTGGGGATACCGCGCGGTGCATGTCTCGATCGGTGTTGCGAAGTCGGTGGTCGCGGAGTTCTACGGCGAAGCGCCGAAGCACAGCTATTTCGCGGGTTGCTCCACGGGCGGCCATCAGGCGCTGATGGAAGCACAACGTTACCCGGCCGACTTCGACGGCATCATTGCCGGCGATCCCGGCAACAACCGCACGCATCTGAATGCCGGCTTCCTCTGGCAGTTCGTCAAAAATCATCGGCCAGATCTCAGCCTGATCATTCCGCCGCTGAAGCTCGCGGCGATCACCGATGCTGTCGTGAAAACCTGTCGCGGCAAGGACGGTGGTCTGCCGGCGGACAATTTCCTGACCGATCCGGAAGCTTGTGACTTCCGCGCCGAGCAGATGCTCTGCAAGCAGGATGATGCTGACGATTGCCTGACGCAGGAGCAGGCCAACGCGCTGAATGCGATGTATGACGGCGCGCGCGATTCCCGCAATGGTGCGCAGGTCTATTACGGCTGGCCGAAGGGCAGCGAGAATTCCGCTCGCGTGCTCGCGGCGCTTCCCGGCTGGAGCCTGTATTGGGCCGATCCGATCCATCCCGAGCGACCGGCGCGGCTCAACTTCTGGAAGGTGTGGGCGTTTCCGGACACGAATTGGGACTGGCACAGGTTCGATTTCGGTTCGGCCATGAAGGCCGTCGACGATCGGCTCGCATCTGAGATCAACGCCATGAGTCCGGACCTCTCCGCCTTCAAGGCGGCGGGCGGCAAGCTCATTCACTATCACGGCCTCGCCGATCCCGTGGTGCCGCCGCGGGACTCGATCGACTATTACGAACGGGTGGAGGCGATGGTGAGCGCCGACAAGCGCGCTGACGCTGGCGCGGATTTCTACCGGCTGTTCCTTGCGCCGGGACTCTATCATTGCGAGGGCGGCCCGGGGCCGAACGTGCTGGACACGCAGGTGGCGCTCGAGGCCTGGGTCGAAAACGGCGAGGCGCCCGAGACGATCGGTGCCACCAAGTTCCGCAATGATAGACCATCCGACGGCATCGAGATGAGCCGCCCGCTTTGCCCTTACCCGAAGATGGCGCGCTACAGGGGGGAAGGTGATCCGGCCGATGCCGCGAACTACGCCTGCGCTGACGGGCACCGCTATCCGACGCCGCTACCGGCCGCGGCTTATTTGCGCTAGGCGCGCCCGTGCGGACCATCAGGTCGGCGCACTGCCGGCCGTTCCGGCGATCGCGCCGAAGTCTGGTCACGGAAAGCTCGGCCCAGCTCTGCGTATCGCTGCTGGAGGTTTGAGCTGGGCGGCACTTCACGGATCGCGCCGGACAGCGCAAGGTGATGCCGGCCGCTTACCTCCGGAAGTCGAGAAATAAGCTTATGCATGATATCATTGTCGTCGGCGGCGGTTCTGCCGGCGCCGCGGTTGCCGCCAGGCTGTCCGAGAGCCCCGAGAAGCGGGTGCTGCTGCTCGAGGCCGGCGCGGATTGGCGCGCCGATCAGGCGCCCTGGGAGATCACGACACCGAACCCGATCCCGATCATCCACAACCGCGAATTCCAGGAGAAATGGCAGTGGCCACATCTGCTGACGCGTCGGGTGGCGGGTCAGGATGCGCGCTTCTACTGGCGCGGCAAGGGACTGGGCGGCAGCTCGATGATGAACGGCCAGATCGCCATTCGCGGCGTGGCCGCTGCGTTCGACGAATGGGCTGAGAATGGCTGCACCGGATGGTCGGCCCGCGAGGTGATGCCGCTGTTCTCCGTGATCGAGGACGATCTCGCATTTGGTGATCGCGAAGGGCACAGCCGCGGCGGCCCGCTGCCGGTCTATCGCGCGCCGCTGGACCATTGGGGCCCGATCGATCGCGGCCTGCGCGATGCGGCGCTCGCCAGCGGTTATCCCTGGTGTGCCGACGTCAACGGGCCGGATGGCGAGGGCGTTGCATGTTACCCGATCAACAGCCGCAACGGCCGGCGCATCTCGACCAACGAAGGCTATCTGGAGCCGGCGCGCGGTCGCGCGAACCTGGAAATCCGCGGGCGCACGCTGGTCGATCGCCTTGTCATCAGGGATGGCCGCGCCACCGGCGTGCGGGTCCAGATCGAAGGCCAGGGCTTCAGCGAGATTTTTGCCCGCGACATCGTGCTGTGCGCAGGCGCGATCCACAGCCCGGCGATCCTGCTGCGCTCCGGCATCGGTCCTGCCGACGATCTGCAGGCGATGGGGATCGCGGTTGAACGTGACCTGCCGGTGGGCCGGAATTTCTTCGACCATCCGCTGTTCCGCACCACCATTCAGTTGCGCGAAGCCATTCGCCCGACCGACCGCGACACCCGTCATACCAATTGCTGCGTTACCTATTCGTCGGAGCTGGCCGACGGCGGCAAGCGCGACATGATCCTGATCGCCTTCAATCATCGCGGCGTCGGCATTGCCGGTGCGATCGGTGCGGGCCTGTTCAACGCGTTTTCTCGTGGTACCGTGAAGCTCGCCTCGGTCGATCCGGAGATCGACCCTGTCGTCGAGGAGAACATGCTGTCCGATCCGCGCGACATCGCGCGGATGAGGGATGCGGTGAAACGGCTTTCCGTGCTGACGTCGCAGCCGGCGCTTTGCGATATCGCCGACTGGATCCGCCTCGCCGATACGGATCTCAGCTTGCCGCAGGCCGCCGCGCTGCCGGATGCCGAACTCGACGCGCTGCTGCGTCGGATCACCGGCGACATCCAGCACGCGGCCGGCAGCTGCCGCATGAGCGGCTTCAAGGACGCCAGCGGCGTGGTCAATCCAGACGGCACGGTCAAGGGGATCGCGGGCCTGCGCGTCGTCGACGCCTCGATCATGCCGTCGGACTGCCGCGCCAACACCCATTTCACCACGGTGGTGATCGGCGAGGCGATTGCGCGGATGATGCTGCGGCAGAGTTGAGACGCATACAGAACCGATCGGCGGTAGAGTTGTCGTTTGCAGTTGGTCGAGTCGAGCGCGCGAGGGAGGTCAGCGGTGGCGCTGAATATCTACGACACGCCGGAGTTCTTTGCCGGCTATCAGCGCTTGAACCGTTCGGTCCATGGCCTCGACGGCGCGCCGGAATGGCCGGCGCTCCGAGCCATGCTGCCCGAGCTCAAAGGCAAGCGCATCGTCGATCTCGGTTGCGGCTTTGGCTGATTCGCGCGCTGGGCGCGAGACCAGGGAGCGGTCGAGGTCCTCGGCATCGATCTCTCGGAGAACATGCTGGCGCGGGCGCGGGCGGAAACCGACGATCAGGCGATCCGCTACATACAGGCGGACATGGAAGCGCTGGAACTGCCCGAGGCCGGCTTCGATCTCGCCTACAGTTCGCTCGCCTTCCACTACATCAAGGACCTCGGTCGGCTGTTTGGCGCCGTGCAGCGCGCGCTGCTGCCGGGCGCCCAATTCGTGTTTTCGATCGAACATCCGATCTACATGGCGCCGACGCAGGCACGCTGGCAGGTCGCCGACGACGGCCGCAAGGTCTGGCCGGTCGACAGCTACGCCATCGAGGGCAGGCGCGTGACCGACTGGCTCGCCAAGGGGGTGGTGAAGCAGCATCGCAAGCTGAGCACGACGTTGAACAGCTTGATTGGTTCCGGCTTCCGAATCGATCACGTCGACGAGTGGGCACCCACGGCCGAGCAGATCGCGAAACAGCCGGCGCTCAGGGACGAAGTCGAGCGTCCCATGATGGTCCTCATTGCTGCACGCAGCACTTAGGACGCGAAATTGCAGAGCAGTTGCCACCTTAATGGTGTTGAGCCGATTGCTTGGGCATGCGACGTTTTTCATCACGACGTATCCCGATCGTTTTTGATCTCCGGTATTCCCGGTTTCTGGAACTGGCTGCAGATTGCAATGGACCAATACGACCTGATCATTCGCGGAGGACGCGTCCTCGATCCCGAAACCAACTTCGATGCGACAGCCGATGTCGCGGTCAAGGACGGCGTGATCGCCGCGATCGGCGACGTCGCGGGATCGGCGGCGCGGACCATCAATGCCGAGGGCCTCGTCGTCAGCCCTGGCTTCATCGATCTGCACGCCCATGGCCAATCGCTGCCGGCCGACCGGATGCAGGCTTTCGACGGCGTCACCACCACGCTCGAACTCGAGGTCGGCGTGCTGCCGGTCGCGCGCTGGTATGACGAGCAGGCCGCGCTCGGCCGCGTGCTGAATTACGGCGCCTCGGCCGGCTGGGTGTTCGCGCGCATCGCGACCATGACCACGCAGCAGGCCGCGTCGAGCGTGGCGGGCATGGGCGAGGCCATGCGCGACAAACGCTGGGTGGAGGAGGTCGCAACATCAGCGGAGGTTGCCGAGATCGTCGAGCGTGTGCAGGTCGGGCTGGAGCAGGGCGGGATCGGGATCGCCTTTCCCAACGCCTATGCGCCGGGCACCGGCGTCAAGGAGTTGTCGGAGCTATGCAGCCTCGCCGCGCGGCATGGCGTGCCGACCTACACGCACATCGCCTACATGTCGAATGTCGATCCGCGCAGCTCGGTCGAGGCCTATGTCAGGCTGATCGGCCTGGCTGGCGCGACCGGCGCGCACATGCATATTTGTCACTTCAACAGCACCAGCCTGCAGGATGTCGAACGCTGCGCCGAACTGGTCAAGACCGCGCAGGCGCAAGGGCTGAAGGTGACGGTCGAGGCCTATCCCTACGGCACCGGCTCGACGGTCGTCGGCGCCGAGTTCTTTGCCGATCCTGCCTTCTGCCAGCGCCAGGGCACCGGCTATGACGCGATCGAGATGGTGGCCGAGCGCCGGCGGCTCGCCGACCGCAATGAACTCCTGGAGCGGCAGCAGCGCGAGCCGGGCGCGCTGGTCCTGATCCATTTCCTCGATGTCGCGGTCAATCAGCGCCATCGCGACCTGCTCGACATTTCCGTGATGTATCCCGGCGGCGCGATCGCCTCCGACGCCATGCCGTGGATCCTGTCGAACGGTAGGGCCTATACCGGCGATGCCTGGCCGCTGCCGGACGATGCCGTGGCGCATCCGCGCTCGTCCGCGACCTTCACCAAATTCCTGCGCGAATGGGTCATCGATCGCAAAGCGGTGCCGCTGATGGAGGGCATCGCCAAATGCACCCTGATTCCGGCGCAGATCCTTGAAGCCTCGACCCCCGTCATGCGCAAGAAGGGCCGGCTGCAGGTCGGCTGCGATGCCGATATCGTCGCGTTCGATCTGCAGACGTTGCGAGACCGCGCCGACTTCCTCAACATGAACCGTGCGTCGGAAGGCGTGAAGCATCTGTTGGTGCATGGCGAGGCCGTGATCACCGATGGCATGCTGATGCGCGAGGCGCGGCCGGGCCGTCCGGTCCGGCGCGAGCAGGCGTCATGATCGTTCCGGTGTTGCTGGTCGCCGGCTTTCTCGGCGCCGGCAAGACCACGCTGCTCAATCATCTGCTGGCGCACCCGGATGGACGGCGCATCGCGGCTGTCGTCAATGATTTCGGCGCCATCGATATCGATGCGCAGCTCTTGGGCGCGGTCTCGGACGGCGTCGTCAGCCTGAAGAACGGCTGCATCTGCTGCTCGCTGCAGGGCGACCTGTTGCGCACGCTGTCATCCGTCATCAAGCGCGATCCGGCGCCGGATGCGATCGTGATCGAGACCTCCGGCATCTCCGATCCTGCGGAGATCATCCGCAACCTGATGGACCCCGTGATCTTCAAGGTGGCGCCGCTGGAGACCGTCGTCACCCTGGTCGATGCGCGCAGGCTGTTGGATGAGCCTGCGCTGGCGCAGGACGCGTTGTGGCGCTCGCAACTTCGTGCAGCGGATTTCGTGCTGCTGACGAAGACGGATCTGCTTGAACCAGGGGAACGCACCCGGGTCGAAGCCGCGATCGTCAGCGACAAGCCGAAGGCCGCGATCTTCGATGTGGTTCATGGAGCGGTTGCGCCCGATCTGCTGTTCTCCCGTGATCTCGGTGCGCCGCGCGCGCTGCCGAGCCGGGCACCGATGGCATCGGAGCCGTTCGCGGCCGTGACCTGGACCTCGCAGGCGCCGCTGTCGCTGGCACGCTTTCAGGCCGTGATCCGGCAGATCGCACCGCGCACGCTGCGGATCAAGGGTATCCTGCTGTTCACCGAGCATCCGGGACAGCCGATCCTGTTCCAGTCGGTGGCCACGCGCGGAACGCTGGCCGCCTCGCCGCTGCTGCCGCCCGACGGCCTCACCGCTCAGCTCGTGCTGATCGGGCGGGAGGGGGAGATCGATGCAGGCGAGATCGACCGGCTGCTGCAGAGGATTGTCATAGATTGAGACGCTAATCTCTTCGTCCGTTCCGCGGGACGACGCATAACTGTCGATGAAGAGACAATGTCGTCATCCCGGGGCGAGGCCGCAGGCCTCGAACCCGGAATCTCGAAGTGAGGAAGTGCGCAAACCAATCTCGAGAATCCGAGCTCGAGGTCTTCGCGCAAAATCGCTTAGCGATTTTGTCGCGATGCGTCGCCCCGGATAACGTGTTGCAGCTGAAAGAGACGCGATCTGCGTTTGTAGCTATTGCCCCTTCCCCACATACGGGCAGCCACCTTCGGCCAAGGGCCGGAACGCCTGGTCGCCGGGCACGGTGGTCTGATAGTCGTAGAGGTCCCACTTACTCTTGGATTCCTCGGGCTTCTTGATCCGCATCAGGTACATGTCGTGCACCATGCGGCCGTCCTCGCGCACCACGCCGTTCTGCGCGAAGAAGTCGTTGACCGGCGTCTTGCGCATCTGAGCCATCACGGTGTCCGATTCGACCGAGTTGGTCGCGGCAACCGCTTTGAAGTAGTGGCGCAGCGCCGAATTGACGCCGGCCTGATAGGCGGTCGGCATCGCGCCATGGCGCTTGAAGAATTCCTGGGCGAAAACCCGCGTCTCCGGCGTCCGGTCCCAGTAGAACGAATCGGTGAACAGCAGGTCGTGCGCATGCGCAAGTCCGAGCGCCGGCACGTCGGTGAGCGTCACCTGCAGCGCGACGACCTGCATGCCCTGACGGACGTTGAATTCGTCCGACTGCGCTACAGCGTTGCGGAAGTCGGAGCCGGCATTGGCGAGCGCCAGCACCTTGGCGCCGGACGATTGCGCTTGCAGCAGGAAGGACGAGAAGTCGGCGGTATCGAACGGGTGCCTGACCGCGCCGAGCACTTTGCCTCCGGCCGCGATCACGGCCTTGCTGGCATCGCGCTCCAGCGCCTGGCCGAACGCGTAATCGGCGGTCAGGAAGAACCAGGGCGTGCCGCCGCGTGCAACGACCGCCTTTGCGGTCGCATTCGAGGAGGCATAGGTGTCGTAGGTCCATTGCACCGAGGTCGGCGAACATTGCTTGCCGGTGAGGTCGGAGGAGCCCGCGCCGGAGATCAGGAAGATCTTCTTGCGTTCGCGCGTCAGGTTCTGGATCGCGAGCGCGACCGCCGAGTTGACGCCTTCGGCGACCACGTCCACACCCTTGTTGTCGATCCAGTTGCGGACGATGCCGACAGCGACGTCTGGCTTGTTCTGATGATCGGCCGAAATGATCTCGATCTTGCGGCCGGCGACGGTGCCGCCGATCTCCTCGGCCGCCATCTGCGCCGATATCACCGAGCCCATGCCGTTGCCGTCGGAATATTGGCCGCTCATGTCGGTAATGATGCCGACGCGCAGGACGCCGTCTTCCGCATGCGCCGCCGCATTGGCCAGCAATGTCGCCAAGCTGAATGTGAACAACGCCTTCAGCGCTGAACGCGCAACTCTCTGCATTTCGCCTCCCGGAATTTTTATTAGTTATCGTCAGCCTGACCTGAAGGATCGGCACACCGCTGGCAAGGTCATGCGAAGCATGGCCGCCCTGCGACGGCGAGGCCAGGACGTGGATGGCAGACGCAAGACGTGCGATGCGAACGCGCTCGCTCGATCAGGCGGTCTGGCGCAGTTCGGCTTCGTGTTGCTCGGCCCAGGCCCAATTGCCGCCGCCGGCGCGCTTGGCGGCATAGAGCGCGGCGTCGACCCGCTGCAGAATGTCGGCCACCTCGCTCTCCGAGAGCGGTTCGTCGCTGACGAGCAGCCCGGCGCTGGCCCCGATCACCACGGGAATGTCGGACAACAGGAACGGCATCGACAGCGCGCGAATTGCGTCGCGCGTCAGGGCCAGGGCTTCCTCGCGGCCATTGGCTCCCTCGGCGACCGGCTTCAGCAGCATGAATTCGTCACCGCCAAAGCGCGCAGCCATGCCGCTGCTTCCGATGCAGTCCGACAGCCGTGTCGCGACCTGGCGCAACAGATCATCGCCGGCGTGGTGGCCGTGGCGGTCGTTTACCGGCTTGAAGCCGTCGAGATCGATGGCGACGATCGAAACGCTGCCGGCAATGGTTTCCAATGCGTTGAGAAACGCGGCGCGGTTGGGCAGTCCGGTCAGGAAGTCGTGGTTGGCTTGCCGCGCGAGCGCATGCTTGGCCTCCAGCCGCTCGATGAAGGCCTTGCTTAGATGGCGCGAGGCCTCGCGGATGGTGAACCAGAACAACACCAGCATGCCGGCGCCGAGCCGGTAGGATATTTCGGGGCGTATCAACCCGGCGATCAGCGTCGGCGCCAGCAGCACCGCGGTGGTGCTCAGTACCACCCAGGGGCGGATCGCCGCCCGCGATACCATGCCGACGCAATAGGACATCGACAGCCCGAAGGCGAGCCAGGCGCCGGGCTGGTCGTCGAGCTGAAAGGCACGAAATGACAAGGCGCCGAGTGCAAGGCCGAACGAAGCCGCGCCCGCGGCATAGATGCGCTCCCAGTGAATGACATCCTTGTCCGAGAGTCGCGCAGCCCGCCGCTTGTAGCGCAGGAGGCTCACCATCCGGCCGATCGCATTGATCACGATCGCACAGGTAATCGCGATGTAGCCGGGGTCACGATGCGCGGCCGCCAGTGCGACCGAGCCGGTGATCGAGGCGGCATTGATGGCCGTGACCTGCGGCAGCGAAGTGTAAAGCAGATCGACGAGCTCGCGGCGGATCGCCGGATTCGGATGTAAAAATCTTGAAAACAGCCCTGGTCCCATGGTGGGCACCATGGGGCAGCTTTCCTAACAAGACGTGGCCGCGGAGGTGCCGCGCCGGGAAGGCTTCTTACTACCTTAAACTTTAGTCAATGACAGTTCTGTGGAGCCGAAACCAGGCTCAATCCGCGACGCCTGCCGTATGCCGCTGCGAGACCCGCGTCATCCGCGGCGGGTCGAGCTTGAGCGGCCGCAAAGGCTGCTTCTTCGCCATGGCATCCATGACCGCGCGGTCGGCCTTCTCGATCCGTTTTGCGGCAGCCGCATCGGCGAAGGCGCGATCGAATTTGTGCAACCGATAAAACACGATGCCACGGTCGATATAGGCTTCCTTCAGCCGCGGGTCGATCTGAATGGCCTGGTTCAGGTCGGCGATCGCAGCCGCCAGATCGCCCTTCCGATACGCGGCCATGCCACGTTCTCGGTAGAATTTGGCGTCGTTGATTGGCGCCGACGCCGGCAGCGCCGCCGTGACGTCTGCATTGCAGGAACCCGCATGCGGCTGCGTGCAGGACGTGCGATCCTCGTCGGAAGCATAGACGTCATCGATCTTTTCGACCGGTAACGGCAGCTGCTCGGGCGAAGCGCTGACCATCGTCGTCGCGGAGGAGGCCGAAGCCAATTCGGCGGACGCAGCGGCGGCCTCCGACCCGGCCGCTGCGCTGTCGGCCAGCTTGGCCGGCAGAGATCCGCCCTTGATCCTGTCGACCGCAACGAGGGTCGGCCTGAGCGGTGCGACTGCAGCCGCCGACATATGCATGAACAGCAGGTAGCCGCCGACCGCAGCCGCCGACGCGACGGTCAGCGCCATCACGCCCGATGCCACCCGATGCACCTTGGCGGCGACGGCGAGCTTAGAATCCTGCTCCTGCTCTTCGTGCGCAAGCGTCAACAGATGATCGTAGGCGGCGCGCTGTTCGCGATCGCTCAGGATGTCGTGGGCACGGACGATCTGCCGGAACTTCAGCGCCGCTTCGGGATCGCCAGGATTGACGTCGGGATGGACGCCCTTGACGGCCTTGCGGAATGCGGCTCGGATCTCTTCGGCATCGTCGTTTGGAAGAGCACCGAGCAAATCGTAAAGCGTCGTCATCGTCGCTCTCGCTGCAGGGCTCCCTCGTCTCCGATCGAAATTCCCGCCGCGAATTTACGCTGGAGCACTCGTACTAACTCTTTCACACGCTGGATGATGCTCATCCAGTACGGCGGAAAAATGACTGAATTACGCGGAGTTGGGACCATTTCGTCGTCGCATCGTCGTTAACGTTCCGGACCCTTATGGTTCCCTTGTCCGCGCACCCATGCCGATCGCCGAGCGAACATCCTGAAGGACAGTCCGCTTGCAATCAGGTCGCGAGGCGACGTCTCTCGCGTGAGAGGCGCCCCTCGCCACACATGGTGAATGGAAAGTTTGAAGCAGGTTCTAACGATTAAGGTTAAGGTTTTCTTTCCTGCGCGCCTGTTGCGAGACGGCCACGCTCATCGCCGCCTTGGTTTCTTCCCTGGCCGGAGCCGGTGAGTTGAGTTGTTGCGTGTAACGCAATCAAAGGGTGTTGCGTTTCAAGTCGATGAAAGAAGCGATCCGGCACGCTCCAGCCGAAGAGGCCGGTCGCTGCGAAACCGGCGGCTGCCGCCGCGGGCAAGCTGCGTCGCTCGCGCCGCTGCGCCGCGACCTGGCGCGACGCGCTTTCTTCGTGGCGTCAGATGAGTTAGCAGTTCTCGAGCCATGTCGAGAGCTGCCTGCATGTCCGATTTCCACGGTGTGTTTCCTTATCTTGTCTCGCCCATCGATTCGGACGGCAGTATTCGCGCCGGGGTGCTCGGGCGGCTCTGCGATGATTTGATTCATGCCGGCGTGCACGGGCTGACGCCGCTCGGCTCGACCGGCGAATTCGCCTACCTCAATGCGGCCCAGCGCATGACCGTGGTGGAGGCCACGATCGAGGCGGCTGACGGCCGCGTGCCGGTGGTGGCCGGCGTCGCTTCGACGGCAACCGCGGATGCCGTGGCGCAGGCCAAGGCGTATCAGAAGCGCGGTGCCGATGGCATCCTCGCCGTGCTGGAGGCCTATTTCCCGCTCACCGATGCTGGTGTGGAAGCCTATTTCCGTGCGATCGCGGATGCGGTCGACATTCCCGTCGTCATCTACACCAACCCGCAATTCCAGCGCTCCGATCTCTCGCTCGACGTGATCGCGCGCCTCGCCGAGCATCCGCGCATCGGCTACATCAAGGACGCCTCAACCAACACCGGCCGATTGCTGTCGATCATCAACCGCTGCGGTGACGCGATCAAAGTATTCGCCGCCTCTTCGCACATCCCGGCGGCCGTGATGCTGATCGGCGGTCACGGTTGGATGGCCGGACCCGCCTGCATCATTCCACGGCAGAGTGTCGAACTCTACAATCTCTGTCAGGCTGCATGCTGGGACGATGCGCTCAAGTTGCAGAAGCGGCTGTGGCGCGTGAACGAGGCGTTCGCGAGGTTCAATCTCGCCGCCTGCATCAAGGCGGGACTTGCGATCCAGGGCTATGACGTGGGCGATCCCGTCCCGCCCCAGGCCGCGCTCACGGCCGAGCAGCGCAAGGTGGTGGAAGAGGTGCTGCAGGGACTGGGGTGAGGTTTGGCTTCGGCTTCGCTCGCACTCTCTCCACATCGTCATTCCGAGGCAGCCCGAAGGGCTGAGCCCGGAATCCATACTCCCTGGCCGGTGTGCCGAAGCACGCGGGCAACGATCGGCCGTCAAACTTCTGTTCGTGGTTATGGATTCCGGGCCCATCGCTTCGCGACGTCCCGGAATGACGGCGACTGTTGTTTCGGTCGGCAGATCGGCTAAAACGCCTGCCATATTTCGACGTAATGTGAAGGACGACGAATGAACATTCTTCCCGGCAATATGCGGTTCGGCGCAGGACAGCCCGTCAAGCGGCTGGAGGATCAGAGGCTGCTCACCGGGAAGGGGCAGTTCATCGACGACAGGTCGGAGGAGGGCGCGCTCTGGCTCTACGTGCTGCGCTCGCCGCATGCCCATGCGAAGATTGCCTCCATCGACGCGACAGCGGCGCGTCAAATGCCCGGCGTCGAAGCCGTGTTCACCGGCGAGGATCTGATCGCGGACAACATCGGCACGATCCCGACGCTCGCCATTTTCAAGCGGCCCGACGGCAAGCCGATGACGGTGCCGCCGCGGCGGCTGCTCGCGCACGATCTGGTGCGCTTCACCGGCGAGCCGGTCGCGGCCGTGGTCGCCACCTCGCGCACGATCGCACAAGAGGCAGCCGAAGCCATCAGCATCGACTACAAGGTGATGCCGGCGGTGGTCGACCCGGTCGGTGCCATCAAGCCCGGCGCGCCGGTGGTGTGGGCCGAGGCGCCCGACAACATCGTGGCCGCGATGAGCTATGGGGATGCCGCCAAGGTCGAGGAGGCCTTTGCCGGCGCCGCGCACAAGGTCTCGCTCGAGATCGCCAGCCAGCGGTTGATTCCGTCCGCGATGGAGCCGCGCTCGACCATCGCCGAGATCGAGAAGAAGACCGGCCGTCTCATCCTGCACGTGCAGTCGCAGACGCCGGGCTCGACCCGCGACGTGCTGGCCGATATCTTGAAACGGCCGAAGGAGAATGTGCGCGTGCTGGTTGGCGACATCGGCGGCGGCTTCGGGCAGAAGACCAATCTCTATCCGGAAGACGGCATCGTGGCCTATGCCGCGACCAAGCTGAACCGCAGGATTCGCTGGCGCGCCGAGCGCACCGATGAATTCGTCGGCGGCACCCATGGCCGCGATCTCACCTCGACCGCCGAATTCGCGCTGGACGCCAAGGGCAAGGTGCTGGCCTATCGCGTGCGCTCGATCGGCGCGACGGGCGCCTACTCCTCAGGTGCCGGCAACATCATTCCGCTGGTGCTCGGACCCTTCGTGCAGACCGGCGTCTACGATCTGCCGCTGGTGCATTTCGAGGTCAAGACGGTGATGACGCACACCGCGCCTGTGGGTGCTTATCGCGGCGCGGGCCGACCCGAGGCGGTGTTCATCGTCGAGCGGCTGTTCGATGCCGCAGCGCGCCAGATTGGCATCGATCCGCGCGCAATCCGCAAGGCCAACTACATCAAGCCGGCGCAGCTGCCCTACACCAACGCTGTCGGGCAGGTGTACGATTCCGGCGCCTTCGCCCACATGCTGGAGCGCGCCTCCAAGCTCGCCGACTGGGATGGTTTCAATGCCCGCAAGCGCGAGGCGAAGAAACGCGGCATGCTCTATGGCCGCGGCCTCACCAGCTATATCGAGTGGACCGGCGGCCGCGCCCACACCGAGAAGGTCTCGCTGCACGCGACCGCCGAGGGCCGCGTCATCCTGCATTCCGGCACCATGGCGATGGGGCAGGGTCTGCAGACCACTTACACCCAGATGATCTCGGACACGCTCGGCATTCCGCTGGACAAGATCGATGTCGTGCAGGGCGACACCGATCTCGCCACCGGCTTCGGCAGCGTCGGCTCGCGCTCGCTGTTCGTCGGTGGCACGGCGGTCGCGGTTTCCTCCAACGACCTGATCACGAAGGCGCGCGAGAAGGCCTCAAACCTGCTGGAAACCTCGGTCGAGGACATCGAATATCGCGACGGCGTCCTCAGCGTGGTCGGCACCGACCGCCGCATCAGCCTGTTCGAGCTCGCGCAGAAGGAGCAGGGCGCCAAGCTCTCGGTCGACAGCGAAGGCGAGGTCGATGGGCCGAGCTGGCCCAACGGCACCCATATCTGCGAGGTCGAGATCGATCCGGAGACCGGCGTCACCCGCGTGGTGCGCTACACCACGGTCGATGACGTTGGCGTCGCCGTCAATCCGATGCTGGTCGCAGGCCAGATCCACGGTGGCGTGGCACAGGGCATCGGACAGGCGCTCTACGAGGGCGTCGCTTATGATGCCGACGGCCAGCTTCTGACCGCGACCTATCAGGACTATTGCATCCCGCGCGCGGACGACGTGCCGCCGATCGCGGTCACGCTCGACGATTCCGCGCCGTGCAAGACCAATCCGCTGGGCTCCAAGGGCTGCGGCGAGTCGGGTGCGATCGGCGGTCCGCCCTGCGTCACCAACGGCGTGATGGACGCGCTGTTCGAGCTCGGCATCACCAATCTGCAGACACCGCTGACGCCGCAGAAGGTCTGGCAGGCGATCCGCGATGCCAAGGCCGCGAAGGTGCAGGCCGCGGTTTGACGCCGCCATTACGGAGACTCCAGTGATCTTCCAATCTCCGTAGTTGGAGCCGGCCTCTCATCACAGCGACGGTGCGCTCCCCTCCCCCTTGCGGGGAGGGGTTGGGGGTGGGGGTCCACGAGTCCTTCTCTAAATTTGAGAGTTCGAGTCCCAGAGACATCAGCGATCATTGTGGTTCTAGCAACTGCAACCGAGCGCATGCTCTGACCTGCGCGTGGCGGGAAGCGGCCCGATGTCCTATTCCGCCTTTCCTGGAAATACTGAAAGCGAACTCAACTAAGTTAAGCGCGCGTGGATCCCCACCCCCGCTCCCCTCCCCGCAAGGGGGAGGGGAGCGCACGGTTGTTGCGGTGAGAGCTCGAACCGCTTTCCGGGAGAGTGCGCACGCGGGGAGGACGAATTTTGATCTCGTGCCGCGCTTCCGATCAACTGGCTAAGAAGGCCTACCTGTATCCCCTGCGGGTAGCTCCATCAGCACACTGAAATCGCCATCGCCTCCGCTGAAGCGCAAGCTTCCGCCATGCGCTTGCGCGACTTCGCTGGCGATCGCCAGTCCAAGCCCGGAGCCGCGTGAGGTCTCACCCTTTTGAAAAGGTACCACAAGGCGCGCCTGCGCCTCGGGCGGAATGCCCGGACCATCATCCCGGATGCAGATCGCAAGACCAGCGCCGCTCGGCTCGACGATCACCGTCAAGCTGCTTCGCGCGCCATGAACGAGCGCATTGTGGATCAGATTGGCCAGTGCTTCGCGCAGGCTGATCGCGTCGGCCTCGATCACGGCGTCAGCGTCGCACGGCACGAAGCCGATCGAAACTTCACGGTCGAGTGTCAGCGGCACTGCTTGCGATAGCACCGATTTGGCCAAGGCATTGATATCAGTCGGAGCAAGGCGCGGCGCCTGCGCCCGGTGCAGCACCATCGCGTGGTCCAAGAGCTGGTTGGTCAGCCGTCCGAGATCTGCGATCCGTTCCCGCAAAGCCTCCAGCGCCTTGGGCTCCTCGCCATCTGCCGCGAGAAGCTCGGCTTGTGCATCGATGGCGGCGAGCGGCGTCCGCAATTGATGCGTGGCGTCGGCGATGAAGCGCTGCATGATCTTGATGCGCTCGTCGAGCCGCTGCATGAAGCCGTCGATGGCGCCGACCAGCGCCCGCACCTCCGATGGCGGCGTGACCGCGATCGGGCTCAGGTCATCCGGCTTTCGCCGCGCGATCTCGGCCTCGATCCGCGTCAGCGGCGAGAACACCAGCCGCAGGCAGAGCGCGGTGGCGGCGAGTGCGAGCACGCTCATCGCGGCGATGATGCCGATTGCTTTGGATGCCAGGTCCCAGGTCAGCGCCTCGCGCGCGGCAAGGGTCTGCGCCAGGACGATCTCGGCCCAGCCATCGCCCGGCGCCCCGTCGATCTTGCGGGCCACCGCGGCGATGCGCACCTTCTGGCCGCGGAAGGTGCCGTCGCTCAAGCGCACGCCTTTGCGCAACGCGGCCGGCGGTATGTTCGCTGCGAGGTCGTCATAGCCGGCGACCACCACGCCGCGCGGATCGGTGACGCGATAAAAGACAAGATCGTAGGCCGAAAGGGTGGAAAACGCGGCCGCCGGCGGGTCCAGCGTCACCACGCCGCCCTGCAGATAGACATTCTCTGCGATCTGAATCGCTCCGCCGACCAGGAGCTTGTCATAGGCATCGCGCGCCGCGGTGGCAGCATATTGCCATGCCGCGAAGCTGAGAACGACGGCGCCGACCGCGAGGATCGCGCCGATCGCAACGAGCAGCCGCGCGCGGAGCGAGCCGCTGAGCTTACGAAGCTGAGAGCTGATAGCCAAGGCCGCGCTCGGTTCGGATTTCGACTGACGTGCCCGCGAGCTTGCGGCGCAGCCGCGCCACGAACTGCTCGACCGCATTGGGGCTCGGGTCCTGTTCGAAGCTGAACAGCTGTTCGACCAGCTCTTCCTTGCCGACATAGCGGCCCGGCCGCGCGGCCAGGATCTCCAGCACGGTCAGCTCGCGGCGCGTGAGATCGAGCGGCTGGCCCGATACGCTTGCCGTCCGGCCGGCGCGATCGATCGTCAGCGGTCCGATCGTCAAGGTGTTGTCCGACAGCCCGCAGGCACGCCGCAGCAGGGCGCGGGCGCGCGCTTCCAGCTCGCGATAATCGAACGGCTTGACCAGATAATCGTCGGCGCCGAGATCGAGCGCGCTGATGCGGTCGTCGACGGCGGAGCGGGCGGTGAGCACCAGCACCGGCGTCCGTAATCCCTTGCGGCGCAGATGTTTCAGGATGGCGAAGCCGTCCATGTTCGGCAGCATCACGTCGAGCACGATCAGATCGTAGGATTGCACCTCGACCAGTTCGCTGGCGGTGCGGCCGTCCTTCTCCCAATCGACCGCATAGCCGATGCGCTCGAAGCGGTTCACGACGGCGCAGCCGATCTCTGGCGTGTCCTCGACCAATAGGATGCGCAACGGCGTCTCAGCTCCGAGTCAGTTTGGGGTCAGTTCGCCCGTCTATCATCTCTGCCAAGGTTGCCGAAGTGCGCCACGTAAAATTTCGCACTGCAACATGGGGAGGATCGATGACAGTGCATCAGCCGCAGACCCAATTTGCGCCCCTGCTCACCGTCGAGGGCGTGACGCTGCAATATAAGACCCCGGATACGCTCGTCACCGCGACCTACCGCGTCGACTTCAACGTCTACAATTCCGACCGCTTTGTTCTGCTCGGGCCGTCCGGCTGCGGCAAATCCACGCTGTTGAAGGCGATCGGCGGCTATTTGCGTCCGACCGAGGGCCGCATTCAGCTCAAGGGTCGCGACGTCACCGAGCCCGGGCCGGATCGGATGATGGTATTCCAGGAGTTCGACCAATTGCTGCCCTGGAAGACGGTCGGCGAGAACGTCATCTTCGCGCTCACCGCGAGCGGACGCGTCGCCCCGGCGGAGGCGCGCGAGCGGGCGCGGGCCTATATCGACAAGGTCGGGCTGTCGAAGTTCATCGACAGCTATCCGCACACGCTGTCCGGCGGCATGAAGCAGCGCGTTGCGATCGCGCGCGGCATGGCGATGGAGCCGGACATTCTCCTGATGGATGAGCCGTTCGCCGCGCTGGATGCGTTGACCCGCCGCAAGATGCAGGACGAATTGCTGCAGCTGTGGGAGGACACCCGCTTCACGGTGCTGTTCGTGACGCATTCGATCGAGGAGGCGATCAAGATCGGGTCGCGCATCCTGTTGCTGTCGCCGCATCCGGGCCGTGTCCGGGCCGAACTCAACAGCATTCCATCGGACATGATGGGCTCGCCGCAGCAGGTCGCGCTCGAAGGGCGCATCAACGACATGCTGTTCGGTCACCACTGATCGGCCATCGCCAAGAGGACACGTCCATGACCGAAACGCTGGCCCTCCGTGCCGAAATCGTCAATCCGGAAACCCCGCTCGGCGACGTCCAGGTCGAAGCGGGCCTGTCCTGGTTCGAGCGGATCTATCGCCTGGGCGCGGTGCGCAAGGCCTTCATTCTGCTGGTGCTGGCGGGCATCTGGCAGGCCTATGGAACCTGGCTCGGCAATCCGCTGCTGTTTCCGACCTTCACCGACACGCTCGCCGCCTTCTTCGACAATATCCGCAATGGCGTGATTCCGGCGCGCACGCTGGTGTCGATGGAGACGCTGTTGATCGGCTACGGCATCGGCATCGCCCTCGCCGCGGCACTGACGACGATCGCAATCGGGTCGCGCCTTGGCGCCGATCTGTTGGAAGCGCTGACCTCGATGTTCAATCCCTTGCCGGCGATCGCACTGCTGCCGCTGGCGCTGATCTGGTTCGGGCTCGGCAAGGGCAGCGTCGTCTTCGTGCTCGTGCATTCGGTGTTGTGGGCGATCGCGCTCAACACCCATTCGGGCTTCCGCTCGGTCTCCAACACGCTGCGGATGGTCGGTATGAACTATGGTCTGCGCGGGCTGAAGCTCGTGCGCTTCATCCTGATCCCGGCCGCGTTTCCCGCCATCCTGACCGGGCTCAAGGTCGGCTGGGCCTTCGCGTGGCGCACCTTGATCGCAGCGGAGCTGGTGTTCGGCGTATCGTCAGGCTCGGGCGGTCTCGGCTGGTTCATTTTCGAGAATCGCAATCAGCTCGAGACGGCGAACGTGTTCGCCGGACTGTTCACGGTGATCTTCATCGGCCTCGTCGTCGAGAATCTCGTCTTCGCCACCATCGAGCGCAAGACGGTGCGGCGCTGGGGCATGCAGCATTAATTCCGGCTACAACAACAAGTCTGACATGAGGGAGGGAATTATGTCCTGGAAGGCATCACTTGGCGCGGCTGCTCTCGGGCTTTTCGCGCTGCTCGGCAGCGGCGGCGCATCGCAGGCCGAGGTCAAGGAAGTCAGGATCTCCAAGGGTTACGGCATCCTCTATCTGCCGCTGATCGTGATGGAGGACCAGAAGCTTCTGGAGAAGCAGGCCGAGAAGGCCGGGATCGGTCCGCTCAAGGTCAACTGGCTGATGCTCGACGGCGGCAACATCATCAACGACGCCATGATGGCGGGCTCGCTCGACATCGCCGGCACCGGCGCGCCTGGCTTCATCACGCTGTGGGCCAAGGCCAAGGGCATTCCGAGCGTCGAGGTCGTCGGCGTCAGCGGCTTGAGCTCGACGTCGTTGTGGATGAACACCAACAATCCCGAGATCAAATCGCTGAAGGACTTCAAGCCGAGCGACAAGATCGCGCTGCCCGGCATCAAGACCTCGCTGTCGGCGGTGATGCTGCAGATGATGGCGGCCCATGAGTTCGGTCGCGAGAACTACGCCAAGCTCGATCCGATGACGGTGGGCCTGCCGCACCCCGAGGCCCTGGCGGCGCTCACCTCCGGCAAGACGGAGATCACGGCGCATTTCACCTCGCCGCCGTTCGCTTATCTGGAGCTGAAGGATTCGAAGGTCCATCGCGTCGCCAACTCGGCCGACGTGCTCGGACGCATGACCATGGACGTGACCTTCGCGCCGAAGCGTTTCGTCGACGCGAATCCGAAGGTCGTCCAGGCCTTTCTCGACGCGCTGGACGAGGCAGACGCCTTCATCGCCCGCGACAAGGCGGCTGCGGCGGAGATCTACGCGCGGACCGCGAAGGTGAAGACCACGAAGGAAGAGATGCTGGAGATGTTGCAGGATAAGGACACCTGGTTCTCCACGACGCCGGAGGGCATGCTGAAGATCGCCGACTTCATGCATGGCGCCGGTTCCATCAAGGTCAAGCCGGCGGCCTGGCAGGACCTGTTCATCTCGCCGCTACGGGAGCGCAACGGCAGCTGAGCGCAGCTCGCGAACCACGCCGGTCGGTCGGACCGCCATTGGCCCGACGCCCGCGCGGCCTCGAAAGACCGTGCGGCCCGTCATTGCGTCTTCACTCAACCTGTGCTGTGAGAGCTTGGGCACCGGGAGAAGGGGAGAGCGCGATGCGCAGATTTTGGACCGTGCTGGCGGCGCTGGCCACGTTGAGCCTGACCAATTGCGGCTATAACGCCATCCAGACCAATGACGAGCAGGTGAAGGCCAACTGGTCGGAGGTCGTCAACCAGTACCAGCGCCGCGCCGATCTCGTTCCCAATCTCGTCAATTCGGTCAAAGGCTTCGCCCAGCAGGAGAAGGATGTCCTGCTCGGCGTCACCAATGCGCGGGCCAAGGTCGGCAGCATCCAGGCGACGCCGGAGCTCATCAACGATCCGGCCGCCTTCCAGAAGTTCCAGCAGGCGCAGGGCGAGCTGACCAGCGCACTGTCGAAGCTGCTTGTGGTTACTGAGAATTATCCGCAACTGAAGTCGGACGCGCTGTTCCGCGACCTGATGTCCCAGCTCGAGGGCACCGAAAACCGGATCACGGTGGCGCGCAACCGTTATATCAAGGCGGTGCAGGACTATAACGTCTCGATCCGCACCTTCCCGAACAATCTCACCGCGATGATGTTCGGCTACAAGGAGAAGGCGAACTTCACCGTGGACAACGAGCGCGAGATCTCGGTCGCGCCCAAGGTCGATTTCAACGTCCCTGCGCCAGCCCCTGCGAAATAGCCTGGAGCATCCGACCTTGCGCGCAATCCTGGCAGCGAGGGCCCTCGGCGTAGCGCTCCTGGTGTGCGTCCCCTTTCTTGCATCGGCGCTCGCCGACGTCGCCGTCCCTCCGCTCACCGGCCGCGTGGTCGATCAGACCGGCACGCTCGCTGCGAGTGATGTTGCGAGCCTGAATCAAAAGCTGAAGGATCTGGAGACGCGGAAGGGCAGCCAGGTCGCGGTGCTGATGGTGCCGACCACGCAGCCCGAGAGCATCGAGCAGTTCACGATCCGCGTCGCGGACGCCTGGAAGATCGGCCGCAAGAAGATCGACGACGGCGCGCTGCTGGTGGTCGCCAAGAACGACCGGCGGGTGCGGATCGAGGTCGGCTACGGCCTGGAAGGCAGCCTGACGGACGTCACGTCGCGGCGGATCATCGATGAGGACATCACGCCGAAATTCAGGCGCGGCGATTTCGCCGGTGGCATCGCCGCGGGCGTCGATCGCATCATTGGCGTGATCGACGGCGAGCCCTTGCCGGCACCGGAGCCGCAGGCCTCGCACGGGCAGGATCTGGACTTCGAAACGATCGGATCGTTCGCCCCGTTCGTGCTGTTCGGCGCCATCATGGCTGGCGGCATCCTGCGGGCGCTGTTCGGCCGGCTGCTTGGTTCGGCCGCCACCGGCGCGGTGGTTGGCGGGTTGGCGTGGCTGGTCGTTGGCTCACTCGCCGCAGCCCTGTTGTCCGGCATGGTCGGCTTCTTCATCGCGCTGATTGCCGACAGCTTTGCCGCATTCGGGCCGCCGGGGCGCGGCCGCTATGGCGGCGGCTGGTCAGGTGGGTCGTCGGGCGGCTGGAGCAGCGGTGGCAGCCGGTCGGATGGCGGATTCTCAGGAGGCGGCGGCAGCTTCGGTGGTGGCGGCGCCTCAGGAAACTGGTGACGCAATGGGCTGGCACATATGAGCGTCAAACGGATCGCCAGGCATCTTCTGCATCACCGCTGGCTGCAGCGGCGGATCTTCACGCCGGCCGTGCTGGCGCGGATCGAACAGGCCATCAGGAGCGGCGAGGCGACCCATGCGGGCCAACTGCGGTTCGTCGTCGAAGGGGCGCTCGATGGCGCGCCGCTATTCCGCAACCAGCCGGCACGCGAGCGCGCGCTCGATCTGTTTTCGCATCTGCGGATCTGGGACACCGCTCACAACAACGGCGTCCTCATCTATCTGCTGCTCGCCGACCGCGACGTCGAGATCGTCGCCGATCGCGGCATCCACGCCAAGGTCGGCAAGGATGGCTGGGAGAGCATCTGCCGCGCCATGGAGGCAGACTTCCGCGACGGCCGGTTCGAGCAAGGTGTGCTCGCCGGCATCGCCAAGGTGTCGCGCGAACTGGCCAAGCATTTCCCGCCGCAAGCCGGCACGCCGAATGAGCTGCCGGACCGGCCGGTGGTGATGTAGGCGGGCCGAAGCCTCACCACTGCGCGGGCTGGGCCGGTGGCCTGCCGGTCTCGAACAGATTGACCGGTGGCGGGACCGGCTCGCGCGCCGTCTCCAGCCTGTCGTTGCTCCATCGCCAGGAAGCCGGTGCCGGATGTTTGACGCGCATCGGTCTCGTAACTCTCGCGCCGTCGGAGGCCGCTGGGCCGTGTGCGCGGGCCACCGAGATCGCAGCAAGTGAAATCGCAACGGCGCCGACGGTCGCAAGAATGGATTGTCGGATCATGTTGATGCTCCAAGGATGCGTGAAGGATGCGTACAGGAACTCGTGAATAAGGGGACCACGCGCGGCCTGGAGCTCTGTCCAAGGTGCGGGGCAACCGGCTCGTGTTTCCCCTCATTCGGCTTTCAGATGCATCTCGAACCCCCACGCGATTAGGGGCGAAAAGCCGAAAGGACCTTTCGGCTGAAGCCAACATTCGGACCGCTCGTCGGTTTCAGGAAGGGGGAGGATCGCGCGCACGCCATGCTGCTCGCACCGCTGTGAGCGGTGATGAGCTGATCGGCGGCTGGCGGCGCCGATGCGCCGGGACCGAGCCGCATCGGTCCTGCCGTGTGCGTCAGCGATAACGCTCCGCCATCGCGCGCGCGAGCTCGGCCATCATGGCACGCAGCTCGGCAGGCTCCAGCACCTCGGCATCGGGACCGAATCGCAAGAGTTCGGTCGCGGCATGCCATGCCGTCGTGCCGATCGGAATGGTGGCGATGCGCCAGCCGTCGGCGTCGGCCGCGTCCGAGATGCGCGTGCGCGCCCTGACATAAGGCTGGCTCACGACCTCCAACAGCCTGACCCCGCGGGGCGAAAGCCGCACCCTGGCTTCGTTGGGATGCATCTCGGCCTCGAGCCGTTCGGTGGCGGCCTGCCAATAGGTGGCGAGATCGAAATCCGCCGGCCGCGCGAACGTCTCCTCGCGCAGGCTGCAATCGAGGATGCGCGCGACCCGGTAGGTGCGCACGCTGCCGTCGATCTGGCCGGCGAGATACCAGCTGCCGCCTTTGAGCACGAGCCCGAGCGGGGCGATGCGGCGGCGCTTTTCCGCGCGCCAGCTCTGGTAGCGGATGTCGATCATCCGGTCGGCGAGCAGCGCATCGGCGATCCTGCGCAGGTGCTGCGGCTCCTCCGCTTCGCCGAACCATGCCGGGGCATCGAGATGAAACCGCGCCTGCATCCGCGCAGCGTTCGGGCGCAGGCTGGCCGGCAGCGCCGCGATCAGTTTGGCCTGCGCTGCGCTCATCGCGCCGTCGAGCCCGAGTGCGGCCGCGGGCCCCGGCAGGCCCGCCATGAACAGCGCATCGGCCTCCACCGGCGACAATCCGTTCAGGCGTACGCGATAGCCGTCGAGCAGGCGGAAGCCGCCTTCGGCGCCGCGTTCGGCATAGACCGGGATGCCCGCCGCCGAGAGCGCATCGATGTCGCGATAGATCGTACGCACCGAGACCTCGCAAGCCTCGGCCAGCTCGGGTGCGGTGACCCGGCCCCGCGCCTGCAGGGTGGTGAGGATGGAGAGCAGCCGGCTCGCGCGCATGGCGCGTTAAACCATACCTGACACAGGATGTCAGGTATGGGATGGCACAACAGGGCTGCCTTCAAAAACGAGAGGAAGCAGCCCAATGACTTCAGCCGAGAGCTCAGCCGACCGCATCACCCTGTATTATTCGCCGCAGACCCGAGCCACCGGCACCCGCGTGCTGCTGGAGGAGCTGGGCGCGCCCTATGATCTGCACGTCCTCAACATGAAGGCGGGCGAGCAGCGCCAGCCGGCCTATCTCGCCATCAACCCGCTCGGCAAGGTGCCGGCGATCCGCCATCGTGGCCAGTTCGTCACCGAGCAGGTCGCGGTCTACATCTATCTCGCCGACCTGTTCCCGGAGGCGGGATTGACGCCCGCGCTCGATGATCCGCTGCGCGGACCGTATCTGCGCTGGATCGCCTATTACGGCTCTTCGTTCGAGCCGGCGCTGATCGACCATTTCATGCAGCGTCCGCCGGCGCCGATCACGCAGTCGCCCTATGCCGATTACGAGACGATGCTGGGCGCGCTGGAGGCGCAGCTCGCCAACGGGCCTTATCTGCTCGGCGAGCGCATGACCGCGGCCGACATCCTCTGGGGCACCGCCTTCAACTGGACCTTGACGTTCGGTATCGTGCCGAAGCGCGATGTGTTCGTGAACTACGCGGAGCGAATGACCGCGCGTCCGGCCTTCCAGCGCGTGACGGCGGAGGATGTCGAGATGGCCGCCCGCCACGCCGCGGCTATTGGCGGTTGAATGCTGCGCGGCCGCGCAGCTGCGGGCCAGCAATCACGCGCCGTTCGATTGCTGGCCCGTCGCGCGCCGCGCACGCGGCTGAGAGGAAGTAGGTAGCACCCGGGCTCTACAGACAGGGGTACGGCCGCCGTTCAGCGGTGGTCGCTCACATCGCTGCGAGCTGTGATTGAAATATGGCCGCCGCGCTGCGTCGGGCGGCGATTTCCAACAGAAAGCCGCGCCACCAGCAAACTTCCGACACAGGATTGCGGCGAAACGGCGCGCTCCCGCATGGCGCGAGCGGCCGGTTTCGCATCGGTCCTCGCGCGTCACCTCGAAGGGGCCTTCGTGTCGCAGCGATTTCTTTGCACGCTCGTTTTCAGCTTCATCCTGATCGCGCATCCGGCCTTCGCCGAGAGTCGAACTGCACCGGCAGCGCCGGCCCTGCCGTCCGCCGGAGCCTTGACCCCGGAACAGGCGCGGCGTGCGCTCGACACGCTGCAGGACGCCTCCAAGCGCGCGCAGATGATCGAGACCTTGCGTGCGATCGCCAACGCGACGCCGCCGGCACAGGCGGGCGCCGCGGTGCCGGTTCCGGCTGCGGGCCAGCCGGCGCAGCCTGCGCCCGAGGAGAAGCCTGCGATCCCGCTCAGCGCCGACAGTCTGGGCGCGCAACTGCTGCTCGCGGTGTCGGAGCAGGTGACCGAGATATCCCAGGACGTCGCCGACGTCGTTCGCACGCTGACCCATTTCCAGGCGTTCTACTGGTGGATCATCCGCACCGCCAACGATCCGTTGGCCTACAATCAGCTGCTCGACATCGCCTGGAAGCTCGCGCTGGTGCTTGGCTGCGCGCTGGCGGCCGAATGGGTGAGCTTGCGCCTGATCCGGCGGCCGCTCGCCTATCTCGAGCAGCGCCTTCCGCAGGCGGCGCGGGCTCCGGCCCAGGCGGTGATGATCGCGGACCCGCCATCCTCAATTGCCGATATCCTCACGCAACCTGAGCCGCGGCGCCGCCATTTGTCGCTGGTCCGGCTGTGGCAGTCGGTCGTCCGGCTGCCCTTCGTGCTCGGGCGTTTGTTGCTCGAACTCCTGCCGGTGCTCGTCTTCGTCGCGGTCGCCACCTCGCTGCTCGGCACCGGGATCGGCGACCAGACGACCGTGCGCCTCGTGATCCTTGCGGTCGTCAATGCCTATGCCCTGTCGCGCGGCATGATCTGCGCTGTGCGCGCGCTGTTCGGCCCCTTCGGCCTGATCCGGATCCGCGGCGAAACCGCGGCCTATATCGAGATATGGGCGCGCCGCATCGTCGCGGTGGCCGTGTCGGGCATATGCTTCGCCAATGTCGCGCTGCTGCTTGGGCTGCACCGTGCCGGATATTGGGGGCTGTTACGGCTGGTCATGCTGGTCGTGCATCTCTTCATCGCCATCATCATCCTGCAATGCCGCCGGCAGGTGGCGGACGTGATCCGGGCACCGTTCGGCCAGGGCGGGCTTGCGGCGCGGGCGCGCAGCCGTGCCGCGTCGCTGTGGCATTATTTCGCGATCGCGCTCGACATGGCGCTGTGGGCGGTGTGGGCGCTCAATATCCGCAACGGCTATTCGCTGATGCTGCAATATTTCGTCGGCACCATCGCGGTGATCCTGGTCGCCCGCGTCCTGACGATGGTCGTGCTCAGCGTGATCGATCGCGGCTTTTCGATCCGGCCCGAGATCCTGGAGCGGTTTCCGGGGCTGGAGACGCGCGCCAACCGCTATCTGCCCCTGCTGCGCCGGATCGTCGCCACCATCATCGCCTTTGCCGGCTTCGTTGCCGTGCTCGAGGTCTGGGGCGTCGACGCCGTGGTGTGGTTCTATGGCGGCCAGATCGGCAGCCGTCTGCTGTCCGCGCTCGCCACCATCGCCATCGCGGCGCTGGCGGCCGCTAGCATCTGGGAAATCAGCAATGCCCTGATGGAGCGCCAGATCGATGTGCTGTCGCGCGAAGGGCATTATGTGCGGGCCGCGCGCTTGCGCACCTTCCAGCCGATGCTGCGGACGGCGCTGTTCTGTTTGATCGTCACCGTCGTCGGCCTCACCGCGCTGAGCGAGATCGGCGTCAATGTCGCGCCCCTGCTTGCCGGCGCCGGGATCGTCGGCATCGCCATCGGCTTCGGCTCGCAGAAGCTGGTGCAGGATCTGATCACCGGGCTGTTCCTGCTGATCGAGAATGGCGTGCAGGTCGGCGACGTCGTCAGCGTCGCCGGGCTGTCCGGCACGGTCGAGAACGTCTCGATCCGCACCATCCGCCTGCGCGCCGCCGACGGCGCCGTGCACATCGTGCCGTTCAGTGCGGTGACGACGATCACCAATTCCAGCCGCGGCGCCGGCAATGCGGCGGTCAGCGTCAGCATCGCCTACAAGGAGGATACCGACCGCGCCGGCGAGATACTCAAGGAGATCGTCGCCGAGATGCGCCGCGAGCCCGAATATCGCGGGGTGATCCGCAGCGATCTCGAATTGTGGGGCGTCGACAAGGTGGACGGTTCGATGGTGACGCTGGTCGGCCAGATCCGCTGCACCGATTCCGGCCGCTGGCCGGTGCAGCGCGAGTTCAACCGCCGCATGAAGCGGCGCTTCCAGGAGCGTGGCATCGAGATCGCGTCCAACGGCCAGATCATCGTGATGCCGATGCCGCAGGCCACCGATGACGCCGGCGCGGATGGCGTGCAACGCCGGGCCCTGGGGTAGGCGGAGTAGTCATGATAGGCGTGTTCTGGTCGGAGGCGCGATCGCACGCGGGCGGACGGCTGCTCCATTTTTGCCGCTCATTCGGCCGTTCTCACCATCGATCAGATGATTTTCAAGGTGCTGCGGCCTCCACCGCGACCGCGTGGCTACGGACGTGCTTGCGTTCCCATGGCCTCCGATAGATGAAGACGACATTCGCAGTGCCCGCACTTAATGCTTGAATGTCCCAGCGATGAACGCCTGGGGCGCCAACTAGACGCTTGCCGCCTTCGCGCTCCGAAAAGCCGCGGTCGGTGATGCGTACGAGCGGCAATCGGGAACTTGCTTTGGCATCAACCGCCCAGCCGTAGCCGGTTGACGGATTTTCCTCAAGTTCGACGCTCGCGGATTGACCGACCGCCAGCCTCAACGTCTGATCTGCTGCTTTCGCTCGAGCGTCAATCGCCACGATCAGAACGATCGCCACTAGATATACGAGCCGTGCATTCATTGGTTGGCTCCAGCTTTGATCTCGGCGGCAACGAGCCGACAACTAAACATATATCGGGTCGATCTGGCCGCTATTTGTTGATCCAAATCATATCGATGCCGGCCACTTCGGCCTAACAAATATGCCTCGGGATCTATGAGTACCCCCAAAAAGGGGGGGCCATGAAGCATGCCGCTATTGTCTTGTTCGCGACGGTCTTCTTGGCGAGCGGGCAACTGCCGCAAGCACGATCCATAAAAACTCTCGTTCCTCAGCCGTAGGTCCGCTTCGGGTCCAAGAGCGGCCTATCGGTCCCCCACCGCTTACTTCCGGTCGAGGCGCGGAAGATCGGGCCGTCAGAGATCCCGGCCGCTTCGAGCCACGCATCAAGCGCGGCGACCGGCGTCAAGGTCTTGCCGTTCGCCACTGGCAGCGCATCGCCCGCGACCTTCTGGTCGAATCCCAGCGCACAGAGCAAACTGCGGGACTTAAGAGCTAATACGCTTCAACTGCTCGCTCGCATCCCAATCAGGTGGGGGACGACGCCCTTTACTGAACCATTTCATTCCATTTGAAATCCACACACTTCGCCATCGCGCATACACGGCTTGGCGCTCGATTGAGCTATCTCCGGCGGCATCGTCGTATCCGAAATGAATTCCGCAACATGGGCAAATCTCGTCTGAGGATGATTGGCCCGTCCAGGGCGCGAAGTCGAGAGCGTATCCACAAGCGGGGCAGAGATCGGGCAACGGGCACTACTTCAAAGGCAGAGAATCTCCAGAGATTAGCCAACAGCGCGCTGGCCCGCTTTGGGGCAATGGCTGCCGTATCGGCTAGGGAACGACCATATCCGGTCAAGCCCCGGGGCGCTAACCAGAAGGTTTCCGAAGGGCCAGAGCGGACGTCCTTCGTTGAAGTGCCTTCGCTGATCCCCTAGTATCGATGATAAGAACATCAGGGTGGAGTGCTGCATGATGCTCGGGAATATTGACTTCATGTCCGAAGATCCGCGACAGCCGGATGTGCTCAGTCTGTTGGCCCAAGCGGACGCATACTTTCACGAACTCTATCCTGCCGAAAGCAATCATCTGATTGGCGCTGACGATCTGCGAGCACAAGATGCGGTGTTTCTTACAGCGCGTCGCGACGGAGAGCTTCTCGGATCAATCGCATTTCGGATGCTTGCCCCAGAACACGCCGAGATGAAGCGGATGTTCGTGCGGATCGAAGCCCGCGGATTTGGGTTAGGTAGACAATTGTTGCGCGCATTGGAAGATGTTGCGCGCGATCGCAACGTCAGACGTATCAGTCTTGAGACGGGAATAAAGCAGCCAGCGGCAATCGGACTCTATCGCGCCGCGGGTTATCGAGATTGTCCTCCCTTCGGCGATTACAAGGCCGATCCGCTCAGCCTTTTCATGACCAAACGCCTTGAGCCTAACCAGGCTTGAAGAAAGATCGACTCTGTCCGCAATGGGTCGATGCAGTCACTCCCGTAAGGACCGACATGCGTCCTCCAGTTAAAGGCACAAAACCACGCTCGGCTCGCTACCGGAGCCAATTGATAGCTATTTCCGCTGTGGGTCACGCTCGGAAGAACTCAGGTTGAGCATATCGAGTCCGCTTCACCCCCAAGGAGCCGACACCTTGCAGGCATGCCGGGTCAGCCGCTTGGGGCCGATTTCGTTGAAAAAGTCAGCGGTTGCGACGCAGAGATATCGGTGATTCAGTCTGTCTAGTGGGCAGGACTGAAGGTCATGATGGGGCATCGGCAAGTCGAACAGGCTGCGTTGTTCTATGAGTTCTCGCTGGAAAGGCACATCCCCGCCGACCACCTCCTGCGGTCGATCGATAGGTTCGTCGACCTTGAGGACTTACGGCGGGAGCTGGCGCCGTTCTACAGCAACATCGGGCGGCCCTCGATCGATCCGGAGCTGATGATCAGGATGCTCCTGATCGGCTATTGCTTCGGCATACGATCGGAACGGCGCCTCTGTGATGAAGTCCACCTCAATCTGGCATACCGCTGGTTTTGCCGGTTGGGTCTGGATGGAACTGTCCCCGATCACTCGACGTTCTCGAAGAACAGGCACGGCCGCTTCCGTGAGAGCGATCTCTTCCGTCGCGTGTTCGAGACCGTCTTGCGCCGCTGCATCCGGGAGCGCCTGGTCGGCGGCGAAGGGTTCGCAGTCGACGCGAGCCTGATCAAGGCGGATGCCAATCGGCAGAAGGGAATCGAAGGCGATAAGGGGCTTCCGCCGGAGGCTGCGGGTCGAGCGATCGACGAGTACCTTGCCGTTCTTGATGATGCCGCGTTCGGTGCCGCGACGGAGGTCACGCCCAAGTTTGTGTCGCCCTCCGACCCGGCGGCGCGCTGGACGGGAGCGCACGGCGGCCAAGCCTTCTTCGCCTACTCGACGAACTATCTGGTCGACGTCGAGAATGCGATCATCGTCGATGTCGAAGCGACCACGGCGATCCGCCAGGCAGAAGTATTGGCCGCCAAGCGCATGATTGAGCGTTCAATCGAAAGGTTCGATCTTTATCCAAGCCGGCTTCTCGGCGACAGCGCCTATGGCTCAGCTGAGATGCTTGGCTGGCTAGTCTACGAGCAGGGGATCGAGCCGCACGTGACCGTCTTCGACAAGTCGGCCCGCACCGACGGGACCTTCTCGCGTGAGGCCTTCACCTACGACCATACCAGGGACGTCTATCGCTGCCCCGCTGGCAAACCCCTCACCACTACAGGGACGCTGGTGAACAACGATACGACGGTCCTCTACCGTGCGAGCAAGCACGATTGTCAAGCATGCTCTCTAAGAAGCAGGTGTTGCCCCAACACCCCGGCCCGAAAAGTGCCGCGCTCGATCTACGAGGGCGCTCGCGACATGGCACGCGAGATCGCAAGCTCATGGGAAGGCCGCACTTCACGCCGGCTCCGCAAGAAGATTGAGATGCTGTTCGCGCATCTCAAGCGCATCCTCAAGCTGGATCGGCTGCGACTAAGAGGGCCGAACGGCGCACGCGACGAGTTCACCCTGGCTGCAGCCGCTCAAAATCTTCGTAAGATGGCCAAGCTGATCCCGATGTCCACACCGACGCCCGCGTGAACCACACCGCGCCAATTCGTCCTCGAAACAGCTGGCGTTCACGACGAAACTACTGCCGACTTTTTCAACGGAATCGGCCAAGAGCGGTCATCCCTTGGGTTATTTGGTTATTGAATAAGCACCGGCTATGCGTCGGGTGAAGCGGCGAATTGCACTAGCTAGATTTCCCGTCCTAAACACTAGAGTTATGACCCATTCTGGCGTTCCCAGATGACGGAGTATCTCCGCGTTGCCCTGTACAGTTTTCTCCCACATGGTTTGGTCGGTATAGAACGCATTTTCTTCACTGCACCGGTCGAGCCGCCACGTTATCTCTGCTAGCAAGGCGTCGACACCTGACAGACGTCGAGCAAAGTCGAGTTCTCTTCGAGCACAAATCCGTTCGATCCGTTGGCGTGCCGCTTCTTGGTAGCGGATACCTAACTTTTCAAGTCGTGCATGGGTTGCCTCGTGGACGATGGCGGATGCGATCCATTCGACTGTTGTGGTTTCCGAAGCGACTATACGCTCATCCAGCAAGCAGGCGTTCAAGGAGTGCAGATAGCAACCGGCTCCATGCGGAATTAGGTGCACCCAAATTCTAGCAAGGTTGTTCTTGATGCGCCGGTGGTGAAGCGGGGCACAGCGTTCGATCAGCCGAAGCGCGTCTTCAATACGTTGAATGGCTGGCTTGGCGTCCGATTGAAAGCTGCCTACCCAAATGCCATCAACGACGTGACCTTTCGAAAACCAGAGGTCGATCCTCTCCACGAGGGAGGGCCTGGTCGCTGGAAAATCCTGCCGAGACATTCTGGTTACGTTTGCTTCCTACCACATGGCATGTCCCACGCGTCAGCTAAGAAGGACTTAAGAATTTAACTCAACAAGGATCGGCCGCTCGGGCTCGGCGGTATCCGCTTTGGGGTCAAAAGCGTCGGTTCGCGCTCGCAAGGGGGGCTTCCGGTCTGGTCCAGTCAGCAGACGTTCTCAACGCTTGCGTGTTGTGGCAGCCCTTCTCGTCGCTCTTGCGAGTTCGCCGATACTGAGCGTGCCCGTCGGGCAATCCGAGCATGCACGCCATGCAGATATTGCCCGTCGTGCCACCGTGTCGCACATGCGCGCGCTTGTGTTGTCGGGCAAATCAGGACGATCCTATCCCACGTCCCGCGCTCTTCAGGAGGGGCGTTTCGCGATCGTCACGATACGTGGAGTGCGGGATGCGGTGGCCGCGACAACGTCAGGCGCTTTGCGCAAGACGACTGACGATGTAGCGGACGGTGAAGTCGTGTGGTCCTGATATCCCGACGCTGATATCAAATCCGTGACGTGCGTCTCGATATCGCTTTGCGATGCGAGGACATGGCGCGGATGACGGTGGCCAGAAAGCCCGGTGCACCGAGGAGATCACGTATAAGCCGTAAGCCCATCGCGCAGGGAAGGCCGGGTCGTCCGGCTGATCCTGTGGTACCTGCCGCCTGCATTTTTTTCCGCAGGCGGGCCACGGGCCTCAGTCGAGGTCCGGCCTTCCTTGCGCCCTCCGTTTCACCGAGGGCGAGCAACACCCAAAGCTCGGACGCCTGCTGCGCCGCGAGAAGGCGAGCCCATGCGGGCTTTCACGGGAGGTGGACCGGCCCGAACTGCCGGGCGTCTCCAATTGCGGCAGTTTTGCCACATATGGACCTTGTTCTCGGCCCAAAACTGCCCCGGAGAAATCCCTAAAATTTCGGTAAGCCGAGCCAAAGTAAGAATTTGGCAAGCAATCGAAAGTTACCAAAGGCTCAACGTGTTCTGGAGAATTCGAACGTGAGCGAACAGGCCGAACAGACAAGCGCTGGCGCCGTCGTGACCGAGCCGGCTGCATCCCCGACGTCTCCCGCCCAGCCGACCATGACGGATGCGACGGGGCCCGCGGCCCATATGCTCGTATCTCCGAGGATCGCGCCCGATCACGAGGCGCCGACGGCCGATGCGGCCAAGGCTGAGGCTGAGGTTAAGCCGGAGGCCAAGCTTGACATCCGTCCCGACGCGGCACCGGCGGAGATCGCCAAGCCGGAAGCGGCGAAAATTGACGCCAGAGTTGAAACGATCACCCCCGCGGCCGGTGCGGCGAAGCCGACGTTAACCATCTTGGACCTGACCAAGCCCGAGCCGCGCAAGGTCGAACCTGCCAAAATCGAACTCATCAAGGCCGAAGCCCCGACGAACGAACCGCCAAAGGCGGACGTGCCGAAGCTTTCGGCTCTCGGTGTGACGGCGCCGAAGATCGCGGCAACGAATGCGGCACCGCCCAAATTGGACGCGCCCGCCAAGCGGCTGATCATGTCGAGCGCGAACGATGGTGGCGCCGGCGAGACCGCGGCGTCTGTCGCCGCGCGCGTGGCTGCCGCCGCGAAGGCGAGGCTCAAGCTCGAGCCCTTCAAGTTCGACGGATCCGACAAGACTGCCGCCGCCTCCGCCGCTGCGGCTCCGAAGCCGGAGAAGGAGAAGCCGGAGAAGGAAACGCCCGCGGCTTTCATGGTCGCCGGTCGGCGCGGCACGCCGGCCCTGGCTGCCATGTTGCTGGCCGCGGTGTTGGCCGGCGGCATCGGGGGAGCGTTCGCGACCATGGCCTTTTTGCATGGCTCCACGGCGCAGCCGACCGCTGCGGCGACCGAGAATGATCCGGCGCTGTCGGCGTCGGTGGCGCGGATCGATTCCGACGTTGCCACGCTGAAGGCGGGTCTCGAGCAGGCCAACCAGACCAGCCTGGTCGAGCTCAACAAGGCCGCCGATCGCCTCGACAAGCTCGAGAAGGCGCAAGGCGAACTGGCGGCCAAGATCACCAAGCCGACCGAATTGCAGAAGCTCAGCGACGCCGTGGAGCGGCTGCGCTCCGCCCAGGCTTCGGCGGCCGCCCAGGCCACGGCAAAGGAGACGACGAACTCGATCGCGCCTGCGCACGTTGCCTCCGTCGCGCCCGCTGCGCCGGTGGAAACGGCCGCCCCCAAGCCCGATGTCAGCAAGCCGAAGATCGTCGAAGGCTGGGTATTGCGCAATGTCGGCCGGGGTGGCGCGCTGATCGAAGGCCGCGATGGGCTTTACGAGGTCTATGCCGGCGATCCGGTGCCAGGGCTCGGCAAGATCGACGCCATCCGCCGGCAGGACGGCCGTTGGGTGGTGGTAACGTCAAGGGGCCTTGTGGTCTCGCGCTGATTGTCGATCTGAGAACTTGGCAGCAACTTGGCAGCGAGGCGCTTCACCCCGACGTGAAGCGCCTCTTTTCATGCTTGCCCGCAGCTCTCCGCTTTTCGGCTATTTTCGGCGGCTACGACAGGCCTGCGCGGCAAGCGTTGGGAATAGATCGTGCTCCGCGCTGTTCATTTCGGTGAGGGAGGCGTGTCTTGCGATTGTCGGTTCTGGGTCTTGCGATGCTGGTTCTTGCGCCATTTGCGCATGCCGGCGACACCGCACCTTTGGAGCGCGGCGCCGCCGTCACCGAACCTTATGCGCTGCGCGAGCTCGATCGCACCACGTTCGGCCTCAACCGCATGATCGTGGGGGAGCGGATCAGCGAGGCGCCGCTGACGGCCGCCGACCTGTTCGCGCTGCCTGCGATGCAGCCATTGCGCAAGTCGCTCGATGCCGAAATCGATCGCTATGTCGCGCAGCACAAGGCGACGTTGCCGGACGAGAGCATCGGCGTCGGTCCGTCCTTTGCATTTGAGCTGTTCGATCGCGCGGTGCTGGATTCGAAGGACACGCGATTCGTGTTGTCGGGCGTCGTCAATCGAATGGATCGCGCCTTCGTCGATCCGGCCCATTGCGGCGAGGTTCGGCTGCTTTACCGGCTGGTCCGGACCAATCAGCCCGAGACCGCCGAGGACGCCGTCTCACCGCGGCTGCCGATGACGCTCAATCTGGTTTTCAAGGCGCGCGGCGACGATGTCGTGCGAAGCGGTACGCCTTCCTGCGCCGAGATCGCCAAGCGCTGGCTCGATACGGCGGACATCGAACTCACGGGCAGCGAGCTCGCGGCAAAGCTGACCGGGGCAGATGGTTCGCTTGCCCTGATCAGGCCTGAGAACATCCTGCGCATCGAGACCAATCTGCAGATCGCGCATGCGCCGAAATCGGCGATACGCGATTTCCGCACCGATTACATGATGAAGGTGTTCGACTATCACGCCGAGACCGGCTCGTTCGAGGAGGCGGTCATGGAAGACCAGATCGATCGCGATCGGCTCCTCGCCGATCCGGCACTGGCCGCGGCGTTCAAGGCGTGGCTTCTGGAGCCGACCCATCTTGCCGAGTTCGATCACGGCACGGTGCTGATCCCCGATCAGTTCCTGGCCAAGGTCGCGGTGGCGCCGACGCCGGTGGGCTTCGTCAATTCGGCGCTGCAGCCGGCCTTCGGCCTGATGCAGGGCGAAGACACCACGCACGCCCCGGTATTCAGCGAAGCTGATGTCGTTGGTGCGCTGGAGAAGGCCGCCGCCAACGGAGTCCAGTTGCAGAACATCCGCTCGGTTGCCGGCTTCGAGCGCCGTCTCAACGACATCGGTTGTGGTGGTTGCCACCAGACCCGGGGAATCGGCGGCTTCCATTTCCCGGGTGTCGACTGGATGGCGGCCAAGCCGTCGAACGCAACGACAGTCCCGGGCTCGCCGCATTTCTTCGGCGATCAGGTGCGTCGGCGCGACATCCTGACCGCGTTCGCGGAGGGGCGCGAGCCGGACTTCACCCGGGGCTTTGCCAGCCGGCCGCAGGAACGGGCCAGCCATGAGCTTGCCGGCACCGTCTATGATGACGGCTGGGGCGGGCATTGCTATGTGAACCGGCCGGATCAGGCCGAGAACGACAAGAGCTTTTCGGCCTGGACCTGCGCTTCGGGCCTGTCCTGCCAGGCCACAGGCAATACACGGATGGGGATGTGCTTCATCTCTACCCGATAGGGTGAAGGACGATGCGTGAACGCCCGACATGTTCGGGCGTTAGGCTCCTGCAGGCGAAAGCGAAAGGAGCGGCTGATGGCCACACAGGCGGAGATCAACAAGCAGCGCAATCGGGCGATCGCCGAGAACGAGGAGCGGCAGCAGGTCGCGGGCAACATCCGCGTCAGCGGCTGGACTATCTTTTTTGCCATCGTCGCAGGCGTGATCCTGTTCTTCATCGGCTGGGCCGGGCTGCACCGATAGGCTCAGCCCACCGCGCCGCGTTCGCGCAGGGTTTGGATGGCCATCTCGTCGAAGCCGGCATCGCGTAGGATCTGGTCGCTGTGCTCGCCAATGCCCGGAGGTTTGCGCGGCCGGACCTTGCGGGCGCCCTCGATCCAGATCGGGCTGTTGATGGTCAGCATGGTGTCGTTCTCGAACTGCACCAGGACCTCGTTCTCGAGCATTTGCTGATCGGTCGGGATGTCGTCGAGGATGCCGACGACACCGAACACGAGGCCGTTGCCGTCGAGGGTCTTGCGCCATTCGGCCAGCGGTCTGGTGGCGAAGACCCGATCGAACTCGGCGATCAGCTCGACCGAGTGCGCATGCCGGTCGGCCTTGCTGACAAAGCGAGGGTCGTTGATCAGGTCTTCGCGACCGAGACAGCGGGCCAGCACCGGGAACTGCTTCTCCTCGTTGAGCAGCGACAGCATGAGCCAGCGGCCGTCCTGGCATTTGTAGTGATTGGCGACGGCATTCAGCGCGCGTTCGCGGGGCCGCCGTTCGATGAATTTGGCGCCGCAGAGTTTGGCCTGTGCCAGCACCGAGGCGGCCCAGACCCCGTTCGCCATCAGGTTGGAGGCGACGTGGCAGCCCTTTCCGGTACGCTCGCGCTGATAGAGCGCGGTCACGATCGCGCCATAGAAGGCCATCGCGCAGGGGTGGTCTCCCATCCCGGCCACCGAGCGCGCCGGCGTGGTGGTCTCGTCGGCGCGCACCAGATCCATCAATCCGGAGCGGGCCCAATAGGCGTTACTGTCGAAGCCCGGCTTGTCGGCTTCCTCGCCTTTCTCGCCATAGCCGGTGAACGAGGCATAGATCAGCCGTGCATTGAGCGGCGCAAGCATCTCGTAGGTCAGGCCGAGCTTGTTGCGGACCGCCGGCGGGAAGTTGGTGATGAAGACATCGGCCTCCGCCACCAGGCGCTGCAGCACGGTCTGTGCTTCGGGCTTGGTCAGGTCGAGCGCGAGGCTGCGCTTGTTGCGCGCTTCGAGGCACCAGGCGTAGTTGTGCTCGCTGCGGGGATAGCCGGGCAGGTTCGGCAGGTTGCGATAGGGATCGCCGGCGCCGGGCGGCTCGATCTTGATCACGTCGGCGCCGAAATCCGACAGCACGGTCGCGGCCGCGGGCGCGGCGATGAAGCTCGCGCAGTCCAGGACCTTCAGGCCATGGAAAATGCCCTTGTCGTTCATGAGGCGTCGCTCCCGTGCTCGCTTATTGTTTCCGCGCGCTGGAATTTTTCCTGCGCGCGTCGGAGGTTAGGCGAGCATTTGACTCATCTTGGGGGAGCAAGGCAATGCGATCTGTGGCGGGCAGACCTCGTATGACGAGGAGCGTGGTGTCTCGCTCCTGTCAGGTGCTGCGCCGGCTATCATCGCTTAGAAGTTCGCGCGCGCCGGACGAAAGTCCTGCGCGTCGTCCGCTACACTTTCAGGTTCTCGGCCGAGCTTCTGCCGCGGTTGGCGATCTCCTCATACTCGATCGTCTGCCCCTCGTTGAGCGTGGTGAGACCAGCCTTCTGCACTGCAGAAATGTGAACGAAAATGTCCTTGCCGCCTGCCGCGGGCTGGATGAAACCATAGCCCTTGGTCGGGTTGAACCACTTGACCGTACCTTTAGCCATACGTTGCCTCCGCGGGATACAAACAAGTCGGGCAAGGCGGTCCCCGCGAACCGCCATGTCCGGACGATCAGGATACGCCGGTTGCGGCAGGCGTGGTAGCGCAAACAGCGGGCGGTTTTGGCCTGAAATGACCGACATCGTGGCGGCTTTGCGGCTTTTCACCGCCTCGCCCAAACTCCCGCCAACGCTGCGCGCTCCCGCCGCATCGGGTGTAGGTAGGACGGTCCTGCATGCTTGGAGGTTCAACGGTCAGCCAAGTCCGGCCTCTACGACCTTCTCTCGTTGCGCCAAGGCGGCCAGGATTTTTGCATCGGTGGCGATCCGCACGTGCATCGGCTCGGTGCGGCCGCGAATGTCGAGGTCCTGCGCAGGCAGTTCATCCCCGGCAAGTCCTGCCGTCGTGCACACGCTCTCCGAGATGATCGCCTCGCAGCCAAGATTTTTAGTCATGTCCTGCAGCCTTGCCGCGACGTTGACGGCATCGCCGAGCGCCGTGAACACCATGTGGTCGCGATAGCCGATCTCGCCGACGATCACTTCGCCACCATGGATGCCGATACCGAAGCGGATCGGTTCGCGCAGATCGTGGCCGAGCGAGGTGTTGAGTTCGTCGACATTGACGGCAATTCTCCCCGCCGCCTGGACTGCCTGCCGGCAGGCGGTCTTCGGATCGACAGCGAGACCGAACAAGGCCAGCATGCCGTCGCCGATGAACTGATTGGGCTGGCCGCCGCACGCAATCACCGCTTGCGACACCGCGCCAAGAAACCGGTTGACGATGAACACCGTGTCGAACGGCAGCCGCTTCTCGGCAAGCCTGGTCGAACCGCGCATATCCACGAACAGGCTGACCAGATAGCGCTCCTGTCCGATGCCTGCGGCCTGCGTAGCCGCCGCTCCCGAAGTCGGAATGGGGATGAACAGCTGAAAGAAGGAGACGTCGCTGACCGGGCGGAGCTGACAGGCAAGCCGGATCGAGGGATCCGTCGCGCCGACTTGCGCAAGCACGAAAGCCTCGCGCGGCGAAGCCGCCGGCAGGTCGCCGCAGTCGCCGATCACACGAATGCGGCAGGTCGAGCAGCGCGCGCGGCCGCCGCAGACACTGGCATGCGGCACATTATAACGCAGGCTCGCCTCGAGAACGCTGAGCCCTTTCGGCACTCGCAAAGTGCGGCCGTTGTTATAGGACAGCGTGATGATGCCGCCGCGTCGTTCATGCAAGGCACGGGCACCGCGCGCCAGCAGCACGGCGCCGAGCAGGCCCAGATAGGCGACGATGAAGCCATTAATGATCTGATCGATGGCCGCCTGTTCGCCCGGAGTGCCCATGTGGCGTGCGGACAGATTCTCTGCAACCCAATGCGGCTCGGAGGCCGCCGACATGACGTCGCGGCCGCCGCGATAGAAGCCGAGCAGGGCCAGGGTCGGAATCAGCACGGCGCATGCCAGCAGCCAAGGGGCGGCGCGCTTGTAGAACGGCTTCATGCGCAGCCACATGTGGAGTCCGATGCAACCATGGATCCAGGAGACCACGAGCGTGACGGTCATCAGCCAGATGCGCGACGAGGCGCCAGCCCAATAGGCGTAGAGCACCTGCGGGTAGAGCTTCTCATGCCCATAGAGCGCTTCCGCTATTCGGACGCCGGCGATATGCGAGAAGATCAGCGCCGGGATGCTCAGGCCGAGCACCAGCTGGAGCGGTTCCATCGTCTTCCAGCTGAACTCTCGGCGCTGATAGAGGGCCCAGATGCCGAGCCCGGCATGGACCAGCGCGGCGGTATAGAACGTGACTGCGACCGGCAGGAATTGCCAGAACATGGTGTGATAGTACACGCCGGACGCGAGCGCCGGCAGCGAGACGTTGCCGAGCGCATGATTGAGGAAATGGCTGAGCAGATAGCTGAACAGCACGAGCCCGCAGGCGAGCCGCACCTGCCGCACGCCGATGCCACGAATTTGTCCGCGCGTGGGATGAGACGGGGGTTTCATGCGGTCCATGGCTGAGTGAACCGCAATCCTAGATGTTTATTCCGGCCGCGAATAGGGCGGCGGGTGAGGGCGCTCTCGCGACGCAGAAGGAAGCTCGAGTTCTCTGTCGATGTCGCGACCGCGAGGTCCGGGCCGGCGTTGACTTGCCGGGAGGAGTCGGGGAAAAGCGCGCCGTGACGACGATCTCTCCCAAAAGCGCGACACTGACGTCCGGCCGATTCGTGCATCGGCCGATGCTGATCGCAGCCGCGGTGATTGCGGCCGTGACCGTGGTCCGCGTCGTCTATGCCAGCGTGCTCGATCTGCGCACCGACGAGGCCTATTACTGGACCTGGTCGAAGGAGCTGCCGCAGCTCTGTTTCCTCGATCATCCGCCTGTCATCGCGTGGTTCATCAGGCTGGGAACGTCGATCTTCGGCGATACCAATTTCGGCGTCCGCTTCGGCGGTATCCTGGCGATGGTGGCGAGCCAGCTGCTGCTCGCCGATATCGTCCGTCGCGTCACGCACAATGTACGCGCGGTCGTGCTTGCCGTGCTGCTGCCGGAGGCCGCGCTCTATTACGGGTTGCTGATGGCCAAGGTCGCGCCCGACATCGCCGCGATCCCGTTTGCGCTCGCGATGGTCTGGGCGCTGGTCCGGCTGGTGCAAAGCGGCGACGGCCGCTGGTGGCTTGCTGCGGGCCTGTTCGGCGGTCTCGCGCTGCTGTCGAAGTTCACCGTCGTGCTGCTGCTGCCGGCCGTCGCGGCCTTCCTGCTGGTGCCGGATTGGCGCCGCCGCTGGATTGTCAGTCCCTATCCGTGGCTTGCTGTGCTGATCGCGATTGCCGTGTTCTCGCCGGTCTTGATCTGGAACCTGCAGCACGATTGGGCCTCGGTCAAATTCCAGCTGGTGCGCGCCACTGCGCCGCATGAGATGTCGCTGCGCACTGTCGGCGACTATCTCGGTCTGCAGTTCGGATTGGTTGGCTCCGTGCTGTTGCCGGTGACGCTGTCGGCGCTGATCCTGACCGCGTGGCGCGGCTATCGGGCGCGCGAGCCGGTGGCGATCCTGCTGTCGACCGCGGTGTTGGTGCCGTTCCTGTATTTCCTCTGGAAGTCGCTGACCCTGCGGATCGGCGATACCTGGCCGATGTTCATGTGGCCGATCGGCTTTGCCGCCGTGGCGATCAACATCGCGATGCTGCCGCGCGAGGGCTGGCCGCTCTGGATGGTCCGCTCGACCGTCAGTTGGGCGCGGACGGCGGTCATTGTCGGCGTCGCCACGGTCGTGGTGGTTTTCCTCTACTACACCGTCGCGCCGTGGAATCTCATCGGCAGGGCCGATCCGATCGGCGGCGAGGCCGGCTACGAGCAGGTGGTCGCGCGCGCCGAGGCGGAGCTCGCGAAGACCGGTGCGACCTGGATCGCGACCACGGATTACCGCACCTATGCGATGCTGCGCTGGTTCTTCAACGGCCGCGTGCCGGTGATCCAGATCAACGAGCGCGCGCGCTTCCTGGGTTTTCGCGATCCCGGCATGACGCAGATTGCGGGACATACCGGCCTCTATGTCGGGCGCGAGCCGGACCATACCGTCGCAATCTGGGCCCAGACCACCGCGACGCGTGAGCCGTTGGAGCGGGTGCAGCGGATCTGGCGCGGGGTCGTCATGGACACCTATGCGCTGGAAAAGCTGACCGGCTGGACACCTGAACTGTCGCCGCCACCGGATTCGCCCTTCTACCAATGGCGCTGGCTTGCGGGCGAATTCGACCGCGTGGCACGCGGCTGAGCCTCACTCGTCCTCCTCGCGCTTGCGCAGGAGGTCCTTGGCGAGATCGGCGAGCACCGGGCGCGGCAGCGCCGTGAAGGGCAGGGGTCGGGTGACGTCGATCGCCGCCAGGCCTAACCTTGCAGTCAACAGTCCGTTGAGTACGCCTTCGCCGAGCCGCTGCGACAGCTTGGCTGCGATGCCATGGCCGAGCACCTGCTGGATCAGGCTGTCGCTTGCGGCCATGCCGCCGGTGATGGCGAGGTGGGCGATGACATGGCGCAGCAGGCTGATCATGCCGAGCGCACCGGGCCGGCCGCCATAAAGCCGCGCCAACTGCCGGATCAGCCGCAGCGAGGCGACGAACACGAACAGCACGTCGACCAGGGCGCGCGGCGAGACGGCCGTCACCACGGAGACCCGCTGCGCGGCAACCGAGACCATCCGGCGCGCCTCGGCGTCGAGCGGGGTCATCAGTTCGCGTTCGGCCAGCTTGATCATGTCGGCGCCGTCGATGATCTCGTCGGTGTGGCTGGTCAGCGCGGCGCGGGCCCGGGCAAGCCGCGGATTCTGGTGTGCGATCTTCAGGAGATCGACAACGACGGCGCGGCTCTCGGCGCGATCGTCGGACAGCAGCACCTCGGCAGCACGGCGGTGCAGCTTCTCGATCGTCGCAAGCCGCGCCAAGCCATGGATCTCGCGCGCGATCACCGCGGCGAGTGCAACGGCGGCTGCAGCAGCAAGCGCAGCGCCGAAATAGCCGAGCCCTTCACTGCGGGCGAACAGATCCTCGATCAGATGGGTGACGCTGAGACCCACGCCCAACAGGACCAAGCCAGCGACCGAGGTCCAGAACAGCGCGCCCCAGCGAAAGCCGCGCCGCTCCAGGACGGGGGCCCCGATCGGCACCGGCAGTTGAACCGGCTCGGCCTCAGGCGTGATCTGGACGGTGCCGCGGGCCGGGCGTCCGGCCTCATCGCTGTCGACCACGACGACGCCGGGATCGTCGAGCCGGAAGGTGGCGGGACGGCGCTGCTTGGATCGTTCGCTCATAGCAGTCGGTCTCCGATCAGGAACTGAAGCGCACGGTCGAGCCTGATATGGGGAAGCATGGGGGCGCCGCCATCGGTATCGAGCAGGGGCGGCCGAAAGCGCAGGAAACGGAAATCGGTGGTTTCCGCCGAAGCGCTCGAAAGGCCACGATAGGCCTCGCCGCCGCTGAACAGCTCCGCGGCGTCGGCCGGCAGGTCGCCCGGAAAGGTCGCGACCTCGGTGCCGCCGTCGAAGATCTCGCCATTGGCGCTTTCGCCCGCCGCCGGCGTTCCCAACAGCGACGGCAGCTTGTCGCGGCCGCGCGCGACCATTGCCTCGCGGGTGGCCCTGACGGCGGCCAGCGCAACCACATCGATCGCCGCTCCCGTGCTCTCGGCCCTTGCGACCGCCTGGTCCACCGCCCGCCGCAGCACCGCTTCCAGCCGGTCGTGGCTGGTGTGATGCAGATGGTCGGCTTTGGTCGCCGCGAACAGGATGCGGTCGATGCGCGGCCGGAACAGGGGCGACAGCAATGTGCCGCGGCCGACGCGATAGCAGGCGAGAATGCCCGACAGCGCGGCTTCCAGATCGTGCAGCGCCTCGGGGCCGGCGTTGAACGCGGCGAGCGCGTCGACCAGCACGATCTGACGGTCGAGCCGGGCGAAATGTTCACGGAAGAACGGCCTGACGACGATGTCTTTGTAGGCCTCGTAGCGGCGGACCATCATCGCCCACAGCGAACCGTCCTTCGCGCTGCCTTCTGCAGGCAAGTCGAGTGGTGCGAAGGTGAGGGCCGGCGAGCCCGCGAGATTGCCCGGCATCAGGAAGCGGCCGGGCGGCAACAGGCTCATCGCAAAGCGTTCGTCGCGGCAGGCCCGCAGATAATCGGTGAACAGGCGCGCCGCCTCCAATGTCGCCTGCTCGTCCGCAGGTGCCTCAGGTGACAGTGTCGCCAGATGCGCCTGCCACTCCTTGGCCAGATGCGCCCGCGGCGCCTCGCGCGACAAAGTGACGCTCTCGCGCGCCCATTGTTCGTAGCTCTTGTCGAGCAGCGGCAGATCGAGCAGCCACTCGCCGGGATAATCGACGATGTCTAGCGTCAGCGTTCGCTCGGCGCCGTTCGGACGCTGGTAATCGATCACAAGCCGGAGCTCGCTGATATCGACGGTCGAGCTCGGCCAGCGCCGCTCCTCGATCAGCGCGCGCAGATGGTTTTCATAGGCAAAGCGCGGCACCGCGTCGTCGGGCTGAGGCGAAAGGTGGGCGCGGGCAATGCGGCCCGACGCCAAGGCCTCGAAAACCGGAAAGCGGCCGCCCCGGATCAGCCCGTGGATCAGCGCGGTGATGAAGACCGTCTTGCCGGCCCGTGACAACCCAGTGACGCCGAGCCGGACCGTGGGGTTGAACAGGCTCTCGCCATAATCGCGCAGGGCGCGCGCTGACAGCCGCGCTTCCTCGACGATTTCGGAGAAAAAAGGGGGCATGCGCGAAGCGTGAATCCGCGGTTAAAATGCGTGTGAACGACTTGTGAAAAGTGGCGATTGAAACAGCAGAATCAAGCTCATATTTCCGGCGCGTTTCCGGGCAAGACCGGGTAAGACGGGGCTTGAACGGATCGTTGACCATCTGGCACTCATAGTTGCCGCGTTAAGACTTGCGACGGGTTCCGCATGAGCGTGTTCAAACTGAAGCAGTTCGCCTCCACCTCCGTGCACGCCGCCACCGGCGCGATCCGGTGGAATTACGACAAGGTTGAATTGATCGCCGACGGCATCGTGCACGCGGTCGGCGTCAGCAGCGGCCTGGTCGCTGCGACGGTTCTGGTCGTGCTGACGTCGATCTATGCGCGCGCGCTCGATATCGTCGTGGTGTCGGTCTATGTCGCGGGTCTGCTGTCGATGCTGGTGCTGTCGGCCACCTACAATCTCTGGCCGGTGTCGCCGACCAAATGGGTGCTGCGGCGCTTCGACCATTCCGCGATCTATGTGCTGATTGCCGCGACCTACACGCCGTTCATCGCCGCGATGCAGAACGGCGCGCTGGCGATCGCGCTGCTGGTCGGCGTCTGGGGCGTCGCCATCTTCGGCATCGTCCTGAAGCTGCGCTGGCCCGGCCGGTTCGACACCGTGGCCGTCGGGCTTTATCTGGCGCTCGGCTGGAGCGGCATCATGATGTACGACCATGTCGTCACCATCATGCCGAAGACGGTGCTCGGTTGCGTGCTCGCCGGCGGCATCCTCTACAGCTTCGGGGTCATCTTTCATTCCTGGCGGCGCTTGCGTTTCCAGAATGCGATCTGGCATTGTTTCGTGCTGCTGGGTGCCGGCTGTCATTACACGGCGGTGCTCGACCTGGTTCTGACATAACGAATTGCTTGGAGGCGACGCATGCAGGTGACCGGCAAGAATGTGGTGGTCACCGGCGGCGCCAAGGGGATCGGCAAGGCGCTGTGCGAGGCGTTCGCCCGTGCCGGCGCCGCCAAGGTAGTGGTGGCCGATCTCGATGTCGCGGGCGCCCGCGCCGTGGCGGAGACGATCGGCGGCGCGGCCTTCCGCTGCGACGTGTCGCAGGAAAAGGACATCCTCCACGTCATCGAGGAGACCGAACGCCAGTTCGGCCCGATCGCTTTGTTCTGCTCCAATGCCGGGATCGGCGGCGGCTTCGATCCGCTGTCGGTCAATGTCGGCGGCGCCTCGGACGAGCCGTGGATGCGGAGCTGGGCGATCCATGTCATGGCCCACGTCTATGCGGCGCGCCACATGATCCCGCGCTACAAGGCACGCGGCGGCGGCTATTTCCTCAACACCATCTCGGCGGCGGGCCTGCTGTCGCAGGTCGGCAGCGCGCCTTATTCGACCACCAAGCACGCGGCCGTCGGCTTTGCCGAGAACCTCGCGATCTCGCACAAGGCCGATAACATCAAGGTCTCGATCCTGTGTCCGCAGGGTGTCGAGACCGACATGCTGCGCTCGATCCCCAAGGGCCCGCAATCCGGCGACGGCGACCTCGCACCTGAGCAGGTCGCGCAGGATGCGCTGAAAGGCCTCGATGAGGAGAGCTTCCTGATCCTGCCGCATCCGCAAGTCCTGGGCTACATGCGCAAGAAGACCGAGAACTACGACCGCTGGCTCGCCGGCATGGCCAAGATCCAGGCGAAGATGCGCGAGGAGTTTGGGAAGTAGTCGCGGCGGCATATCAGTGCCGCCTCGCCGTCGTCCTCGCGAACGCGAGGACCCATGCCGCGCGATCTCTCTTTGGTCCGTGTGGCGGACATATCATTCGACAATTTCACTCTGTGGGTATGGGTCCCGGCTTTCGCCGGGACGACAGAGAAGCAGACGAGGCGTTTCCTCCTCGCGACGCATCGCGCCCGAGTTTTGCTTCAGGTCCGCCCTCAAAAACGAGAGGGCGCAGGGAAGGCCGCATAGGCGTTAAGGTAGCGCGAGCATCGATTGATACTTGCGTTTTCGAGGAGGCTCGCGAAGGTGGCGCCCCAACGCGCGTTTTCTGCGGCGCAAGCAACGGATGGTTGGTTGTGGAATGATTGCTTGCAGCAAGGATGCAACGAGCTGCTGCAGGACCCGCCAAGCGCCAGGCGTCGTTAAGCGGCCTGCGTCCAGTGGGGAGAGTCCTCGAAGTCGCTGGCAAGCGGCTCGAGCAACAGGATGATCAGGAGGTGGGCCAGCAGGTAGGGCTTGGCAGAGCGCGGATCGGTTCCTGGCGGCGTCTTGAGGCCAATCAGACTCTTCAGTCGCTTGAACCCAAGCTCGATCCGCCATCGCAATCGATAGAGCGCAAGCACATCTTTGGTGGAGAACTCGTCCCGCGCGAGCGACGTGATCAGAATGACCCAATCCGCAGCCTCCAAAGTTTCTTTGGAGATGATGCGGTTTTCATCTTTTGCGTCTTGCCGGGCTTTACGCCGAGAAGCAGCAGCCGCACCGGTGGGCTTCTTGATTGCGACCAGACGCATAGCCAGAGGCGCGCCGCCCTTGCGCTTGATCCAAATCTCCCGATCGACCAGTCCGCGCGCCTTCGCGGCACGCAATTGGGCCATCAGATCGAACGGAAGGCCTTTGGCGTCAAGCCAACGTGCGTTCTTCCAGCCCGCTCGGATCAAAACGTCGGCCCCGGCTTCGCGGACGGCCGCAATGCGGTCAGGTTGCAGATAAGCGCGGTCAGCAATGCGGATCTCGTTCTTGACCACTGGTATCCGGTCAAACGTTTCGCCCTCTTGCTGATCTGTCAGCTCGAAGTGACCAAAGCGCTCATAGGGCAGATCAAATGCGCTATGAACGCGCCAAAGCTCACTGTTCTTGCGCGCAGCCGGTCCCGCCTGAGGCACTGTCGTCGCATCGATGATGCGGATCAGGCGGCCTTGGCTCGCCTTCGGAGCTGCCGCAGCGAGCAAGCCCTCCACCAGCACCGCAAACCAATCACCACATTGACGCAGCCGATAGAACAACGCCACGCTGGTGAGGTCGGCAAGGCCAACAGAAGCCGCCCATGCGGCTGTCGATCTCAGCCCTCTTTCACCCAAACAATAGGCCAGCATCAGCCGAAGTAACGTCACCGCATCTGGAATCTGCCGCCGACGCGCGAAGGCCTTCGTCTGGCGCGCAGTTTTCTCGAGCTGCGCAGCCCCGCCCAGCTGCGCAACCACTCTCGTCCAGTCCTCGTTCAGGAGCGATTCGTCTGCCATCCCCTGTTCGAATCACGGCGGATTCCAACACTCAAGCATAAACTTAACGCCTATGGGGAAGGCCGGGTGTTGGCTCACACCCATGGCCCGCCTGCAGAAAAAAATGCAGGCGGCAGTCACCACAGGTACGAGCCGGACAACCGGCCTTCCCTGCGCGGTGGGGGAACGGCTTATACGTACTCTCCCCGGTGAACGGGCTTTCTTGCCACCGTCGTCGGCGCGATGCCCTCGCATCGCTAAGCGATGTCGAGTTGCATCGTGCCAACTTAGCGCCAGCGTCGCGGCGCCAGGACCATACGATTTCGCCGTCCATCACCCTGCCAGTCGTCTTGCGCAAAGCGCCTGACAGGACAATGGCCACCGCATCCCGCACTCCACGTATCGTGACGACGCGCACGCCCCTCTTCGACGAGGCGGGACGTGCGGAAAGATCGTCCTGATTTGCCCGACACGGCAAGCCCACGCGCATGCGGCATGATGGCACGACGGGCAATTGCCGCATGGATCGCATGCGCCGATTGCCCGTCGGGCAATGGGCTGCCTCTGTCAGGTCGCCATTTCTCCATCCGTCATTGCGAGGAGCGAAGCGACGAAGCAATCCAGTATCCTTGCGGGGCTCTGGATTGCTTCGCTTCGCTCGCAATGACGCGCAAAGATCGCGGGCTCAATGACCGTTGCGATGCCGCGCCGTTCACCTGCAGGCCACCGATGTTGCGAACGACTCAACGGCGCCCTCGTTGATCCAAGCAGTGGGATTCCACCATCTAACTTGACGCCTCCATCCCCTCTTCGACCGTCCGCCATGCCCTCAGCGCGCGGGCATAGAGCAGCATGCCCTCCCGCACCACGCGCCGTTCTCGCTCCGACAATGGCGCCAGCGCGCTTGTGACCTGATGCCGGCCGAACGCATGCAGTGCGGCCAGCGTGCGCCGGCCCTTTGCAGTCAGGGACAGCGGCTTGATGCGGGCGTCGTCCGGGTCGGCCGTCTCATTCAATTCGCCGCTCTCGATCAGCTTGCGGACCATGCGGCTGACGCTGGATTTTTCCAGATGCAGGATCTCGCCGAGCTGCATCGCGGTCAGCGGGCCACGGATGCCGATCTCGATGATGGTGTGAACCGCCGATGGCGGATAGTCGGTCGCGGCGACGGTTGCCTCCATGAAGCCGAGCTCGCGCACCATCAGGCGCGATGCGGCGCGGATATCGTCGATCAGGCCGAGATCTGAATTGCTCATCTTGACTCCCCGCATATAGTTGTATCATACAACTGTTGTCAGGCGCAACGGCGCGCCCGACCTGCTTCCGGAGGACTGCGCATGAGCGACATCCTGCACGAGCCTGGACGGTCGGCGGGCAACCGGATGCAAAGGCTGGTCTGCCTCGTGACCGGCGGCGGCACCGGGATCGGGCGCGCTACCGCCCTGAAGATGGCGGCCGAAGGCGCGGATGCGGTGTTGATCGCTGGCCGCCGTGAGGCCGAACTGGAGGCAACGGCGGCACAATGCCGGAGTTTCGGCGTCGATGCCATCGCGGTGCGCACCGACGTGACGCGCCAGGATGAGGTTGAGCGTCTGGTACAGACCGCGCTCGACCGTCATGGCCGGCTCGACATCGCCTTCAATAATGCGGGTTATCAGGAGCGGCGCGCGCCGCTCCAGCAGCAGGACGTTGCGGTCTACGATGCCGTGTTCGACGCCAATGTGCGTTCGATGTTCTTTTGCCTGCGCGCGCAAATGGCGGCCATGGTCGCGCGCGGGCAAGGGCGGATCGTGATCAACGCCTCCGTGAGCGGAGTGCGCAATCCGAATCCCGGCTTCGCCCTGTATTCCGCGTCGAAGGCGGCGGTGATCTCGCTGACACGATCGGCCGCCATGGAAGCGGCGCCGCATGGCGTCAGGATCAACGCGATCGCGCCGGGTCGCGTCGTGACCGACATGATGCTGCGGGCCGGCGTCGGTGACGTCGCAACCGTCGCGGCGGGCCTGCCATTGCGGCGGATGGGCGAGCCCGAGGATATCGCCGAGGCGGTGGTGTGGCTGGCCTCCGACGCGTCAGCCTATGTGGTCGGTCACGTGCTGGCCGCCGATGGCGGATTTTTGGCCTCGTAGTTCGGGCTGGATCGAACCCGTGGCTGCGACCGATGAGATTTTGCAGGACATGTCGAGCGGCGGTGGGCACGGCGCTTTGCGCCTTTGCCCACCCTACGCAATCTTTCAATGCTTCTGCGCGTACAGGAGCGGCACGGCGGAATCGACCATCACCTCGACCAGGCTGGCGCCGCCATGCGCGAGGCTGCGGGACAGGGCGGAAGCAAGCTCGGACGCCTTGGTGACGCGCACCGCATCGCAGCCCATGCCTTCGGCGAGCTTGACGAAATCGAGGCCCGGCAGATCGAGCCCGGGGACGTTGCGCACCTGCATGACCTGGCTGAACGAGCGCATGGCGCCATAGCCTGAATTGTTGATGACGACGATTGTGAGCGGCAGCTTGCGCTGCGCCGCGGTCCACAACGCCTGGATCGAATACATCGCCGAGCCATCGCCGATCAGGCAGACCGTGCGGCGCTGCGGCCGGCCCAACGCCATCCCGACCGACGCCGGCAGGCTGTAGCCGAGCCCGCCGCTCGCCATCGTGTAGAAAGAGTCCTGGCCCCGCATCGGCATGAATTTCTGCATCGCCGGCCGATGTGACGGTGCTTCCTCGACCAGCGCGGCATCCTCCGGCATGGCGCTGGACAGCGTATGCAGCAGGTAATCGACCGGGATCGGGTCGGCCGGCTTCGGTGCTTCCGGCGCCGGGCGGGCCTGCGGCACGGTGCGCTCGATCTCCGGCAGCAACTCCAAGAGCGTCGTGAGCGCCGAGGTCATCGTTGCGATGATGCTGGTGCCGACCGGCGTGATGGATGCGGCATCGGGATCGTCGGTGAGCTGATAGATGGCCGTCGTGCCGTCGAAGATCGCTGCATGACCCTCGACATGGAAGGTGAAGACCGGGGCGCCGATGACGACCACGAGGTCGTGCGCATTCAGCGCATCCGACAGCTGTGCCGGCGAGGCATGTAGGAAGCCGGAAAATTGCGGATGCCGTTCCGGGAACGAGCAGCGCGCCGAAAACGGGCTGGCCCACACGGCCGCCTTGGCCTTCTCCGCCACTTTCACCATCAATTCGACGGCGCCGGCGCGATCGACGCCGGGGCCGACGACGATGGCGGGATTCTTGGCGGCGGCGAGTGCCGCCGCGAGCTCCTGCATCGCCTGCCGATCGGGGCCGAGCTCACGGCTGACCTTGCGCGCGCCGATGATCCCGGCCGCCGGATGCGCCCAGTCGTCGATCGGCACCGAGACGAAGGTCGGTCCGCAGGGCGGCTGCATCGCGACATAGTAGGCGCGGGCGATTGCTCCGGGAACGTCCTCGGCGCGTGCCGGCTCGACGCTGTATTTCACATAAGGCCGCGGGAATTCGCTGGCACGCTCGGCATAGAGGAATGGATGCAGCGGCATGATCGACCGCGCCTGCTGGCCGGCGGTGATTACCAGCGGCGTCTGGTTGCGATAGGCATTGTAGATGTTGCCGAGTGCATTGCCGACGCCCGCCGCCGAATGCAGGTTGACGAAACCGGCATTGCGCTTGGCCTGCGCATAGCCGTCGGCCATGGCGACCGCGCTCGCCTCCTGCAGCGCCAGCACGTAATCGATGTCGTCGGGCCAGTCGCTCAGGAACGGCAGCTCGGTCGAGCCGGGATTGCCGAACACCTTGTCGATGCCGAAGGCGCGGAGCAGGTCCAGCGTGGCGTGCTTGACGGTGAGGGGTTTTGTTTTGGACGACTTGCCGGACAAGGCATTTCCTCGGGTGCGGTGCTTGTTGTTTTCCGTCATTGCGAGGAGCGAAGCGGCGAAGCAATCCAGACCTCGTCCTTTGCGGCAGTTCTGGATTGCGTCGCTTCGCTCGCAATGACAGCGAGAAATCTCACCACGTCGCGGTGCCCTTCATCGTCGGCTGCCGCTCCGCATTCGCGGTCCACAATTCCAGGCCGGCGTCGGTGGGATTGGCGTTGACCGAGAACTCGCTGCCCTCGAACAGCGGCTGCACGCCGCGATAGCTGAACTTGCCCGGCACCTTGCCCTTCAGCTTGGCGGCGAACTCGACCAGCAGGGCGGCCTGCAAGGGACCGTGGAAGATCAGCCCCGGATAGCCTTCGACCTTGGTGACGTAGTCGCGGTCATAATGGATACGGTGGCCGTTGAAGGTCAGCGCGGAATAACGGAACAGCAGTACGGGATCGGAGACGTGGCTCTCGCGGTGCTGCGCGACCGGTGGAGGCGGCGGCGCTTTGGCGGGCGCGGCCGGCGTGCCGCCCATGTCGCGATAGACGATGTCGTGGCGCTCGCGGATCGCCACTCCCCGCGGCGTCGTGATGGTGTGTTCCACCGAGACGAAGCAGAGCTGTCCGGTCGAGCCGGCCTTGACCGCAATGTCGGAGATACGCGAGACGCGCGTGGCGAGATCGCCGACGCGCAACGGATCGATGAAGTTGAGCTCGCCGCCGGCCCACATCCGGCGTGGCAGTGGTACCGGCGGCAGGAAACCGCCGCGCGTCGGATGGCCGTCAGGTCCGAGCTGATCGTGCGGAAACACCGGCTGCGCCAGGCACCAATGCACCGTGTAGGGCGCGATCTCGCCGGTGACGGGATCGCCGATCTCCTGGAACAGCGTGGCGCGCAGGCCCTTGGTCAGTTGCGCGGTGACGATGTCGGACGCCTCGGTGGTGCGGCCGATCCATTGCTTGAGATGATCGAGATCGAGCTGTTCGGCCATCACGAACTCCGCTTTTGTGCGAGCGCTGCGCTTTCGCCGATGGAAGGCACCGCACCATAATGACGCTCCTCGCCGACGATGATCGCGGCCGGCGCGGGATAGGTGACGACGCCCTTGGGCGTCGCGACTTCGATCCGGCGCAGATGCGGATGGATCGACAGATCGGCCATGCTGTTGACCTCCGCGAAGGCGATGTCGGCGGTTGTCAGCCTGTCGAGCAGTTCGTCGCGCGTCATCGCGCCGAAGCGGTCGGCGACGATCCGGTCGGTGAGGGCGCGGTTGCGCACGCGCTCGACCATGTTGCAGAACCGCGGATCGTCCGGCAATGCCGGCTGGTCCAACACCTTGGCGCACAGCGTCTTCCACTCGCGCTCGCTCTGGATCGAGATCAGGATGTCCTTGCCGTCCTTGGAGGTGAAGACGCCGTAAGGCGCGATCGAGGGATGCGCCAGCCCGATGCGCTTGGGCGGATTGCCGGCCTCGGAATTGAGCAGCGGCACCGTGAGCCAGTCGGCCATGACGTCGAACATCGAGATCCGAATGTCGGCGCCCTGGCCGGTGCGGCCGCGGCCGATCAGCGCTTCCAGGATCGCGGCATGCGCGGTCGCGCCGGTCGCGATGTCGACGATCGACAGGCCGACGCGCGAGGGACCGTCGGGGCCGCCGGTGATCGAGGCCAGCCCGCTCTCGGCCTGGATCAGGAGGTCATAGGCCTTGCGATCGGCGTAGGGGCCGCTGTCGCCATAGCCTGAGATGGTGCAACAGATCAGCTTCGGATAGTCCTTGCGCAACCGCTCGCGCGCAAAGCCGAGCCTGTCCATCGAGCCGGGCTTGAGATTTTGCAGCAGCACGTCGGCGCCGGCGATCAGCTTCTCCAGCTCGGCACGCCCCTCTTGCGTCGCGAGGTCGACGACCACCGAATCCTTGCCGCGGTTGAGCCAGACGAAATAGCTGCTCTGGCCCTTGGCAGCGGCATCGTAGCCGCGGGCGAAATCGCCCTCGGGGCGTTCGATCTTGATGACGTGGGCGCCGGCGTCCGCCAGCCGCGACGAGCAGAACGGCGCAGCCACCGCCTGTTCGACGGCGATGACGGTGATCCCTTCAAGCGGCAGCATCGCTGACCTCAATAAGACCGCGGCATGCCGAGGACGTGCTCGGCGACATAGGACAGGATGAGATTGGTCGAGATCGGCGCGACCTGATAGAGCCGGGTCTCGCGGAACTTGCGCTCGACGTCATACTCTTCGGCGAAGCCGAAACCGCCATGGGTCTGGATGCAGGCGTTGGCCGCTTCGAACGAGGCGTCCGCGGCCAGCATCTTGGCCATGTTGGCCTCGGCGCCGCAATCGAGCCCGGCTTCGTATTTGCGCGTCGCTTCCGTCACCATCAGCTCGGCCGCGCGCATCGACGCATAGGCTTTCGCGATCGGAAACTGGATGCCTTGATTCTGGCCGATCGGCCGGCCGAACACGACGCGCTCCTTGGCGTAGTTGGTCGCCTTGGCGATGAACCATTTGGCATCGCCAACGCATTCGGCCGCGATCAGGATGCGCTCGGCATTCATGCCGGAGAGGATGTAGCGGAAGCCCTTGCCTTCCTCGCCGATCAGGTTTTCCGCCGGCACCCGCATGTCCGTGAAGAACACTTCGGTGGTGGCGTGATTCATCATCGTGCGGATCGGGCGGATCGTGAGTCCCGCCTGCTTCGCCTCACGCATGTCGACGATGAAGACGGAGAGCCCGTCGGTGCGCTTCTGCACCTGCTCCTTCGGCGTCGTGCGCGCGAGCAGGATCATCAGGTCGGAATATTCGGCGCGGCTGGTCCAGATCTTCTGGCCGTTGACGATGTAGCTGTCGCCGTCGCGCCTGGCGAATGTCTTGAGCGAGGATGTGTCGGTGCCGGAGGTTGGCTCGGTGACGCCGAAGGCTTGCAGCCGCAATTCGCCGCTCGCGACCTTGGGCAGCCACTTGGCCTTCTGCTCGGCGCTGCCGTGGCGCAGCAAGGTGCCCATCGTGTACATCTGCGCATGACAGCCGCCGCCATTGCAGCCGGCACGCTGAATCTCTTCCAGGATCGCGGCGGCCGCGGACAGCTTCAGCCCGGCGCCGCCATATTCCTCGGGGATCAGCACGGAGAGATAGCCGGCCTGGGTCAGCGCATCGACGAAGGCGGAGGGATAGGCCATCTCGCGATCGAGCTTGCGCCAATATTCGCCGGGAAACTGGGCGCAGAGTTTCGCCACCGCCTCGCGGATATCGGCGTGATCGTCCGCCTGATGCTGTTCAGTCATTCGTCGCTCCGCGGTGCGTCCGTGTCGTCCGCGGCCTCCCTATCTCGTTGTTCATAGCCTATGGCGAAGCCGTCCAGCCTTGGCAAGCTTCGATTTCTGCATGGCCGGCCACGAGGCCAGCAGGCGAACGATTGGCTCACATGGTTTGAAAGCCGAGATGCGCGCGAAAGCGGTTCTTCAGGAACACGCCGTCGCGCGGCGGCAGCGCCCGCTCGACATGTGCGGTGCTGATTGCGATCCGGGCGAAATGCGGGCCGCTCATATCCCGCAGCATGGGACGGAACGCGTCGAGCGCATCGAGATCCCTGATCTCGGTCACGGACGGAAAGCCAGCCCCGGAGGCGATCAGCTCGAGCTTCGCACCAAGCCCGGAATGGCTCTGCTGCATGCCGGTTTCGCCGAAATGGGCGTTGTCGAGCACGACGATGGAGAGATTCCTGGGCTTCTTGGCAGCGATGGTTGCGAGGCTGCCCAGCCCCATCAATTGCTCGCCATCCCCGGTGATCACGGCGACCGGGCGCGCAGGTTGCGCCAGCGCAAGGCCGAGGCCGACCATCGCCGCCCCGCCCATCGCGCCCCAGAGATAGAAGTTGGCCGGATGATCGCCGGCATCGAACACGTCGTAGGAGGACGAGCCGAGGCCGGTGACGACGAGCAGATCGCCGCGATCCTTGAGCAGCGCCTTCACCGCCGAACGGCGATCGAGAGCGTTCATCATCACTTCGTCTCCGTCCACTTCTTGGCGCCGATCATGCGCTGCGAAATCAGCACCGCGATCGGCTGATCGCTGTCGAAGGCGAGCGCTGCGGCGGCGGAGGCGACCTCGCCGGCGTCCTCAGGCCGCTCCAGCCGGAACACGGTCACGCCCATGATCTCGAAGGCCGCTGGCGTCGCCTTGCCCATCGGGACCTGCCACGGATTGAACTCGGCCCATTCGCCACGCATGGTCACGAAGGTCAGGAACGGGAAGCGGCAGCTCGCGAGCAGCGATAGCATGTTGACGCAATTGCCGACGCCGCTCGACTGCATCAGCAGTACCGCGCGCTGGCCGCCAAGCCAGGCGCCGGCCGACAGCGCCACGCCTTCCTCTTCCGTCGTCAGCACCGTGGTCTGGATCGCGTCGTCGCCATGGGCGAGCTGGATCAGGCGGGAATGGCCGGCGTCGGGCACGTAGCACACCTGCGCGACGTCGGCCGCCTTCAGCGCGTTGTAGATGGCGAGCGGCCAGTCGGGGCGATTGTCATTCAGAGCGGGGTCGGCCATGGCATCCTGCAATCGGTGTCACGCCGGAAAGGGCGCGTCCCAGCTTTAGCGAAAAGCCGGCCGGCTTCCCACCTCATCCGGTTCAACCCGCTATACCGGAATTGTATGGGGGCAGAGGGAAGCGGGCCTCACGGTTCGAGACGCAGCGACGCGGCTCCTCACCATGAGGATCGAATTTTGCCGCTCGACACCCCTCATCCCGAGGAACTCGCCGGAGGCGAGCGTCGCGAAGGTCGGCCGCGAGAGAGATCGTCGGCCGTGTTTTCGCATATGCGATAGCCCTGCCGCTTGCGGAGAGGGACAGGAGCTCACCCCGGAATGCGCACCGGCAGTGTCTCGTAGCCGCGCACGAAGCTGGAATAGACCCGCTTCGGTTCGCCCACCACCTCGATGCGCTCGAAGCGCTTCAGGATCTCCTCCCAGACGATGCGCAGCTGCAGTTCTGCCAGGCGCATGCCGACGCAGCGATGGATGCCGAAGCCGAAGGAGAGGTGGATGCGCGGCCGCTTGCGATCGATGATGAAGGCGTCGGGATTCTCGATCACCTCGTCGTCGCGGTTGCCGGAGACGTACCACATCACGACGCGGTCGCCCTTCTTGATCTTCTGGCCGCCGAGCTCGGTATCGACCAAGGCGGTGCGGCGCATATGCGCCAGCGGCGTCTGCCAGCGGATCACCTCCGGCACCATGGTCTCGATCAGGGCCGGGTTGTCGCGCAGCTTCTGGTATTCGCCGGGGTTCTCGTTCAGCGCCAGCACCGATGCGGTCATGGTGTTGCGCGTGGTGTCGTTGCCGCCGACGATCAGGAGGATCAGATTGCCCATCAGATTGTCGGGCGTCATGTGGCGGGTAGCCTCGCTATGCGCCATCATCGAAATCAGGTCGTTGCGCGGCTCGGCCTTGGCGCGTTCCTTCCATAGCTTGGCGAAGGTAGCCGCGCATTCCTCCAGCTCGCGCCGGCGCTGCTCCTCGGATTCGACGATGCCGCTCTTGGGCAGCGCGGTCGAGACATCCGACCAGCGCGTCAGCTTGCGCCGCTCCTCGAACGGGAAATCGAACAAGGTCGCCAGCATCTGGGTGGTCAGCTCGATCGAGACCTTCTCGACCCAGTTGAAGGTCTCGTTGCGGGGCAGGGAGTCCAGCACGCGCGCCGAGCGCTGGCGGATCAGCACGGCGAGTTCGTCGAGATGATCCGGCGTGAACATCGGCGACACCGTCTTGCGCTGCTCGCCGTGAACGGGCTCGTCCATGGCGATGAAGCTCGGCCATTCGTAGCCCGGTGCGACGTCGCGGATCATGATCCCGCCATGGCTCACGTCCGAGGAGAAGATCGCATGGTTGGTGTCGACATGCATGATGTCGTGATAGCGCGTGACCGACCAATAAGGCTCGATCGGCGCCTTGGTGCAGTAATGCACCGGCGCTTCCTTGCGTAGCCGTTCGAACCAGGGCCACAGCGTGTCGTTCTGGAACAGCCGCGGTGCGCCGGGATGGAAATCCTCGATCGGTGTGGAATAGGCATCGAGCCGGGCCTGCTGCAGCAGCTCAGCCTTTTCGGGACGGATCGCGGTCTGGACGTTCATCGGCATCCTTTGCTCAAAGGCGGTTCGAGTGCGTAGGGCGGGCAAAGGCGCGGAGCGCCGTGCCCGCCGTCTACCTGATCATAGTCCATTGGTGGGCACGCTTCGCTTTGCCCACCCTACATCTCTCCGTCATTGCGAGGAGCGGAGCGACGAGGCAATCCAAAGCAGCGTGTCTGGATTGCTTCCGCCTTCGCTCTGTGAGCTTCGGCGGACAGGTCGCTTCGCTCGCAGCCCAAGATCACGCCCCGAAGGCTGCCATGCTCCTACGGACAGTTTCGCCCAAACCAAGCCCGCCGTCTTGCGAATACACGCTTCAGGCGGCGATCCGTACCGGCAACTTCTCGTAGCCCTTGACGAAACTGGAATAGACCCGCTTCGGCTCGCCCATCACCTCGATATGATCGAAGCGCTTCAGGATCTCCTCCCAGATGATCTTGAGCTGCAGTTCGGCCAGCCGCAGGCCGACGCAGCGATGGATGCCGAAGCCGAACGACAGATGCTGGCGCGGCCGGGCGCGGTCGATGATGAATTCGTAAGGCCGCTCGATCGCGTCCTCGTCGCGATTGCCGGACACATACCACATCACGACCTTGTCGCCCTTGCGGATGGTCTTGCCGTGGAACTCGACGTCCTCCAGCGCGGTGCGGCGCATATGCGCGAGTGGCGTCTGCCAGCGGATCACTTCGGGCACGAAACTGTCGATCAGCGCCGGGTTATCCTTGAGCTTGCGGTACTGGTCGGGGTTCTGGCTCAGCGCATAGATGCTGCCGGACATCGTGTTGCGGGTGGTGTCGTTGCCGCCCACGATCAGGAGGACCATGTTGCCGAGGAAGTTCTTCGGGTCCATGTCGCGCGTGGCCTCGCTATGGGCCATCATCGACAGCAGGTCGCTCTTCGGCGGCTGCTTGATGCGCTCGTTCCAGAGCCGGGAAAAGTAGCGCGCGCAATCCATCAGTTCGGCCTGCCGCTCGTCCTCGCTCGCAACCAGCCCGCCGGGACCGGGAATCGTGGTCGCGATATCGGACCAGCGGGTCAGTTTGCGGCGGTCCTCCCAGGGAAAGTCGAACAGCACCGCCAGCATCTGCGTGGTCAGCTCGACCGAGACGCGGTCCACCCAATCGAACACTTCGCCGCGCGGCAAATTGTCGAGAACTTCGGCCGAGCGCTTGCGGATGTTGATGGCCAACTCATCGAGATGCGCCGGTGTGAACATCGGCATCACGGTCTTGCGCTGCGCGGCATGGCGCGGCGGATCCATGGCGATGAAGCTTTCGCGGCGAAGATCGGGCGGGACGTCGCGGATGGTGATGCCGCCGAGCACGGACGCGGACGAGAATGCCGCGTGGTTGGTCTCGATCTCCATGATGTCGTTGTATTTGGTCACCGACCAATACGGACCGAACATCGAGTCCCTGCAGTAGTGCACCGGCGCTTCCTGCCGCAGCCGGTCGAAATAGGGCCAGTGCGTGTCGGTGCGAAACAGCTCGGGGTCGCCGGGATCGAACTCGTCGAGCGGTAAAGCTCGTGCGCGCTCGCGTGCGGCGTCCTGCCGATCCTTCTGAGGATCCTCGGCGCGGTCGATGGTGCCGTGCATTGGCGTCTCCCCTCGGTATCTCCCGTTGGCCGCTCGGCGCTGTACGCCCGGCGGCATTTGTCGCGATTACATCCCGCTTAGGGTGCAGGAGCAAGCGGGAGTTTTGCCGCGGGCAGGATCGAGGCTCGGCCGGCCAGCCGCCACGCCGCCATGCTAGCCGTGCTTCGGGGCGCTTTCCGGTCGTGACAACGCATGGATCAGGGAATATGGCTACGACCGTAACATCGACAGGACTGCTGGGAGGCCGTTGAGATGATCCCGAACGCGCGAGCCATCTTCAATTTCGATCTGGGCGAGACCGCGGATGCCATTCGCGAGACCGTGGCCAATTTTTCGCAGAACGAAATCGCCCCGCGCGCTGCCGAGATCGACCGCTCCAACCAGTTTCCGCGCGATCTCTGGCCCCAGATCGGCGCGCTCGGCCTGCACGGCATCACGGTCGAGGAGGAGTATGGCGGCTCAGGCCTCGGCTACCTCGAACATTGCATTGCCATGGAGGAGATCTCGCGCGCCTCGGCCTCGGTCGGCCTGTCCTATGGCGCCCATTCCAATCTCTGCGTCAACCAGATCCGCCGCAACGGCAATGTTGCGCAGAAGTACAAATATCTGCCGAAGCTGATCTCCGGCGAGCATGTCGGGTCGCTGGCGATGTCGGAGCCGCAGGCCGGCTCTGACGTCGTCTCGATGAAAACCCGCGCCGACAAGAAGGGCGATCGCTTCGTTCTCAACGGCAGCAAGATGTGGATCACCAACGGCCCGGTCGCGGACACGCTCGTGGTCTATGCCAAGACCGATCCGAATGGCGGCCCGCGCGGCATCACTGCCTTCATCATCGAGAAGGGCATGAAGGGCTTCTCTACGGCGCAGAAGCTCGACAAGTTCGGCATGCGCGGCTCCGACACCTGCGAGCTCGTCTTCGAGGATTGCGAGGTGCCCGAGGAGAACGTGCTGGGCGAGGTCGGCCGCGGCGTCAACGTGTTGATGAGCGGATTGGATTACGAGCGCGCGGTGCTTGCGGCAGGACCGCTCGGCATCATGCAGGCCTGCATGGATGTGGTGCTGCCCTATGTGCACGAGCGCAAGCAGTTCGGCCAGCCGATCGGCACCTTCCAGCTGGTGCAGGGCAAGCTCGCCGACATGTATACCACGATGAATGCTTCGCGGGCCTATGTCTATGCGGTGGCGAAAGCCTGCGACCGCGGCGAGACCACGCGCGAGGATGCGGCCGGCGCGATCCTCTATGCCGCGGAGAAGGCGACGCAATGCGCGCTGGATGCGATCCAGCTCCTCGGCGGCAATGGCTATATCAACGACTATCCGACCGGACGGCTGCTGCGCGACGCCAAGCTTTACGAGATCGGCGCCGGCACCAGCGAGATCCGCCGCATGCTGATCGGACGGGAATTGTTCGAGAAAACCGCCTGACGCCGCGGTTGCACGAAAAATCGCCGGGCGGATCGAACCCCGGCGTCGTGGCGCCGACAAACGACAGGGGTATAGTTGTATTGTCCGTGCGTCGTCGGAGATCAATTCCGTGAATCAGATGAATTTCATCCCGCAGCCGCCTCCGCCGCTGCCGGGGACACCGGTTACTTTTGCGGGTGAGCGGGGCGAGTTTTTCGGCCTGGTCGGCCGTGGGGCGCTGCTCGAACTGGTCACACTGGGCTTCTACCGGTTCTGGCTTGCCACCGACATTCGCCGGCACCTGTGGGTGAACACGGCGGTGGATGGCGATGCCGCCGAATATACCGGCCGCGGCAAGGAGCTGCTGATCGGCTTCCTGTTCGCGATGGCGATCCTGGTGCCGATCTATCTGGCTTATTTCATCGTCAGCGTCGAAGCCGAGCGCCTCAAAGGCTTTGCGAGCGTGCCGCTGGTCATCGCGTTCTATGCGTTCGGCCAGTTCGCGATCTATCGCGCGCGGCGCTACCGGCTCACGCGCACGGTGTGGCGCGGCGTCCGCTTCTGGATGGACGGCTCGGGCTGGGCCTATGCCGGACGCGCGATGCTCTGGACGTTGCTGGTCGTCGTCACTCTGGGGCTGGCCTGGCCCTGGCGCGAGGCCGCGCTCGAACGCTACAAGATGCAGCATTCGCATTATGGCGATCTGCGGGGTGATTTCGCTGGCAGCGGCTGGGAGTTCTTCAAGCGCGCCTGGTATCTCTGGCTTTGTGCGCCATTCGCGCTGGTCTTGTTTCCGCTGTTTCCGTTCCTTTACGCGCAGTTCAAAGCGGTCGAATGGCGCTGGTGGCTGTCGGGCATCCGTTTCGGCGGCGTGCGGTTGCAGTCGAGCTTGAGCCCAGGCGCACTTTACGGGCTCTATTGGAAGGTGATCGGCTGGTTCGTTGTGTTGTGGCTGGCCACCGGAGCCTATTTTATCGGCGTCACATGGCTGGCCTTGAAGCTCGGCGGTGCGCCTATCGCGGAGGCGAAGGTCGCAGAGGCGCTCGCCAACAATATCCCGATGCTGATCATGATGGCGCTCGGCTACGTGGCGCTGATCCTGGCGATCAATGTCGTGATGCGGCTCTATTTGTTGCGGGACGTCTGGGCGCGGCTGCTGGCGTCGGTCGAGCTGCATGGTATCGAGGCAATTGCTGACATCTCGGCCAAGGGCGATCTTGCCAGCGCGCTGGGCGAGGGCTTTGCTGACGGTCTCGACGTCGCCGGATTTTGATTCGGGCGCATTCTCCGCATAGGCGCTTGCGATATGGATGAGACGGAGCAGGATCAGTCGGCGCAGGCCGGAGACGGACAGGCGATCTATTTCGACGGACTGTCGAACCGACGGCAGACGGTCACGGTCGTCCTTGCCAACCAGCTCGTGCTGCGCAGCGCCGACAATTTCGTCTCATGGCCGTATCTGGATATCCGGCGGGTCGATGCGCCGAGCGGCATTCTGCGTGTGAGCTGCCTGTCGGCGTCGCCGCTCGCGCGCCTGGAGATTCGCGACCCTGCGCTCGCGTCCGGGATTGTGGCGCGCTGCAGCCGGCTCGACGAGAACAGGCTGACCTCCGGCGCGATCGCGCGGATCATCGGCTGGTCGCTGGCGGCTGCGGCGTCCATCGTCGTGATGGTTCTCTTCGTCGTGCCCTTTGCCGCCGATCGCCTCACGCCGTTGGTGCCGCAGGCGATGGAGCGGCACCTCGGCGAAGCCGCCGAGGTTCAGCTGCAGGCCGTCTTCGGCAACAAGATGTGCCGAGCCGCCGCCGGGCAGGCCGCGTTCGCCAAGCTGGTCGAGGCGCTCCGTGGTCCGGCCGGGCTTGATGCGGACCTGGCGGCACAGGTTCTGGACACGCCGATCCCAAATGCGTTCGCGCTTCCCGGCGGCCGCTTCTTCCTCCTGAGCGGCCTGTTGGCCAAGGCGAACGACCCCGACGAGATCGCCGGCGTGCTGGCGCACGAGCTCGGGCATCTCAAACATCGCGACAATCTGCGGCAGGCGATTCACAATGGCGGCAGCTCGTTCCTGATCGGCCTGTTGTTCGGCGACATCACCGGCGCGGGCGCGGTGATCTTCGCCTCGCGCACGATCGTCACTGCTTCCTATTCGCGCGAAGCCGAGCACGATGCCGACAGTTTCGCGATCGAGGTGATGCACAAGCTGGGACGTCCGGCCGCGCCGATGGGCGAGTTGATGTTCCGTGTCACCGGCAAGGAGGGCGGCAAACAGCCGTCGCTGCTCGCAAGTCATCCGCTGACCGAAGAACGGCTCGCGCGCATGCGCGCCGAAGACCAGCCGCCGAGCGGCCCGCCGCTGCTGACTGCGGAGGAGTGGAGTGCGCTGAAGGGGATTTGCAGGTAGTTGTCGAGTCGTATTGGTGATATGCTCGGGTAGACAAATACTCAACGTCGTCCCGGCGAACGCCGGGACCCATAATCACTGAGCACAGTTGTTTTCGGCGAGCGTTGCGCAGTTTGCCTGCTTGCAGCGCCGCGGCGTATGGGTCCCGGCGTTCGCCGGGACGACTGCGGAGTTTGGCTCTGCGCCAAGGCTCCCACGGCGAGCATATCCGTCAATCCGCCAGGTGGTTCACCTGCTTCACCCAGGCGCGGACGTCGGTCAGCACCTCCGGCAGCACGGCCTTGACCTCGGCGAACGTCATGCCCGCCTTGATGCGTGGATCGTACAGCACATTGAGGATGTACTGGTCGTAGACGTCGAAATAGCCCATCGAGACATTGTCGTTGAACATGGTCCACGGCACGCTCGATGTATCGTTGATCGGGCCGAGCGACTGCAACAGCTCTTCATAGGCGCAATCGAGGAAGACGAAATCGCCGTTGTCCACGGTCAGGATCACGTCGGAATGCTCGATCTCGAAGGCATCGTTCTTGTGGAAGCCGGAGAGGCATTGCGGATCGAGCGAGGTCTTGATCTCGCGCGCCCGTTCGCTGCCATAGTCCTGGCTGATGGTGCGGTAGAGATCGCGGTCGCGCACCAGCTTGACCCGGACATTGGCATCCTCGCCGTTGTCGGTCATCGCAATGTCGAGATGCTGGACCCGTTTGCCGATGTCGCTGACGACCCTGGCGAGCTGCGTCTTGCGATCGGCGCGGTGGCCGTCCGCGAACACGCGCACCGGCGCGTTGTATTTTCTGATGCGATCGACCCGCCCGGCCAGATGGTATTCGGCTCCGAACGCGGTCTTGAAAAAGCCCTCGATGATCTCGGCATCGGTGAAGGTCTTCTTCTCGATCCGCTGCCGCGAGACAATAGCCGGAATGTCCCCGGTCGCCGCGGGGGCGGCCGTGACCGGGACAAGGAGGATGGCGAGCGCTGCCGTCCGAAACATCCACCAGTTTCGGCCGCGCCTCGGCGCGGCACTTCGGCTTTGACCCATGTGTTAGTTCTTGACGATCACCGTGGCGCCGACCGAGACCCGATTGTAGAGGTCGGTGACGTCCTCATTGGTCATCCGGAAGCAGCCTGAGGACACCGCCTGGCCGATGGTTTCCGGTTCGTTGGAGCCGTGGATCCGGTACAGCGTCGATCCCAGATAGAGAGCGCGGGCGCCCAGCGGATTTTCGATGCCCCCGCGCATGTGGCGCGGCAGGTCCGGCCGGCGCCGCAGCATCTGGGAGGGCGGAGTCCAATCCGGCCATTCCTTCTTGGCCGTGATGCGGTGGACACCGCCCCAGCGGAAGCCGTCGCGGCCCACGCCAATGCCATAGCGCAGTGCCTGGCCGCTCGACAGCACGAGATAGAGCCGGCGCTCGGCGGTGTTTATCACGATGGTGCCGGGCGCGTAGTTGGTCGGGTACATCACGGTTTCACGCGGGATCGGGCTGGCTCCGCTCTGGTAATAGTTCGGCCCGCTGCCGAACAACTCGCGCGTGTCGAAGAATTCCGCCCGGGCCAAGCCGCTGCTGGCGAGCAGCGGCGCCCCGGCCAACGTGACAGCCGCAATCGCCATACCCAATGAACGCGTCATTTCAATCCCCCGGCAAGCTATCGAATTATGCGAAAAGACAGGCCACAACCGGCCGTTTTTCGCAACCCACGGACCCGTGACAAACGGCGTTTCGCCAGCCGCCGTAACCTAAATTCCACGTCCCGAGCATGCGCGATCGGATCTTCCAACAAAGGCGTTAGCCAATCCTTTGCGTTGTTCGTGGTGCCATGGCTGCAATGCAGCTCTGCCCTTTGACTGAGCCGGCGAACAATGATTGATCTCAAATTCCTTGTGGTAAAGCGCGGTGTGAACGGAGCGGATGATGAACGGTGCGGAAAGTCTGGTGCGGACCCTGGTCGCCGGCGGTGTTGACGTCTGCTTCACCAATCCCGGCACCTCGGAGATGCATTTCGTCGCCGCGCTGGACCGGGTCGAAGGCATGCGCTGCGTGCTCGGCCTGTTCGAGGGCGTGGTGACCGGCGCCGCCGACGGCTATTTCCGCATGAAGGGCACCCCGGCCTCGACGCTGCTTCATCTCGGGCCCGGCCTCGCCAACGGCCTTGCCAATCTGCACAACGCCAAGAAGGCGCGCTCCGGCATCGTCAACATCGTCGGCCAGCACGCGACCTACCACATCGGCTTCAACGCGCCGCTCACCTCGGACATCGAAGGGCTGGCGCGGCCGATGTCGGACTGGGTGCGGACCTCGCCGAGCGCCAAGGCGGTGGCGGCGGACGGCGCTGCGGCAATTGCTGCTGCGAAGAGCGCGCCGCCGCAGATCGCGACCCTGATCCTGCCGGCCGATACCGCCTGGAACGAAGCCGATGGCATCGCGACGGTCCCGGCTGAGACCCAGCGTCCGAGCTATTCGGCTGACGCGGTCGAGAAGGCGGCCAAGATCCTGCACGCTCATGGTCCGGAGACGCTGGTGCTGATGACCGCCAGTGCGCTGACCGAGCAGGGGCTTGCCTTCGCGCAGCGGATCGCCGGCAAGACCGGCTGCCGCGTCATGGGCCAGACCTATCATCCACGGATGGCGCGCGGCGCCGGCCGCTTCTCGATCGACCGCATCCCTTACGTGATCGAACAGGCGCTGCCGATCCTGAAGAACTACAAGCATATCGTGCTGGTCGATGCCAACGATCCCGTCGCCTTCTTCGCCTATCCGAACAAGCCGAGCATGTTGAAGGCCGAGGGCACCGAGGTGCACCGGATGACGGCGTGGGGCGAGAATTCCGTCGCCGCGCTGGAAGCGCTGGCCGGCCATCTCGGCGCCAAGGCTTCCGATGTGCAGCCGCAGAAGCTCGCCGAGCTGGTCAAGCCGACCGGCGCGCTGAACCACACCACGATCGCGCAGGCGATCGCTTACGCGATCCCGGAGAACGCGATCGTGGTCGATGAGTCCATCACCACGGGCCGCGGCTTCTTCCCGCCGACCGCGGCCGCCGCCCCGCACGACTGGCTGCAGAACATGGGCGGCTCGATCGGATTCTCGACGCCCGTTGCGACCGGCGCGGCAGTTGCCTGTCCCGACCGCAAGGTGATGTGCCTGGTCGGCGACGGCAGCGCCATGTACACGATCCAGTCGCTGTGGACCCAGGCGCGCGAGAACCTGAACGTCGTGACCGTCGTGTTCGCCAACCGCATCTATCAGATCCTGCGCGGCGAGTTCGATGGCGTCGGCGCCGGCGAGCCGGGGCAGCGCGCCCAGGACATGCTCAAGATCGACCGGCCGACGCTGGATTTCGTCGCCATGGCCAAGGGCATGGGCGTCCCCGGCCGCGCGGTCACGACCGCCGACGAGTTCAACAAGGCGCTGGCCGAGGCGAACGCGGAAGCCGGGCCGCGCCTGATCGAAGTGCAGATGTAACCCCGCTCGCCCCGCTCGTGGCGGCCGCAAAACGGCCGCCGGTTGATGGCAGCGTCATGACCTCATTATGCGGTTGGCGACTCAGGCCGATTGCGTGTTGTTGGTGACGTCTCCATCCCTTTGCTTCTTGGGCGGCATGCACAGTGAATTGAACCGATTGATCTCCGCGCTGCAGGAGTTCTATGCGCGCGAGCGCTTCATTCTTGACCGCGACCTCGGCGAACGCGCGCTGACGCATCGGTTCGCGGTGCATCTGGAGCGCAACTTCCTCGGCTGGGACATCGACTGCGACTACAACCGGCTCGGCGAACGCAGGATGATCCTGCCGCGCGGCAGCATCGTCTCGACCGACGATACGCTCGGCAAGTCCATCTATCCCGACATCGTCGTGCACCGGCGCGCCGTTCCGGAAAACCTGCTGGCGATCGAGGTCCGCAAGGCAAGCAATCACCAGCCGATCGAACATGATCGCCACAAGCTGATGGCGCTGACCGACCCGCATCTCTGGTTCGCCTATTGGATCGGGGTGCTGCTGGTGCTGGATCGGACCGGGGTGAGGGGCGCGGAAGTCTTTGCCGGCGCGCGGCTGGATCAACAGATGACGGCTTGGCTTGCCGTCCGCCTCGTGCATATGGGCCTGCTCGCATCCTGAGCGATGGAGCCGAGGCCCGGCCGCTCGACCTGAGCAAACAGACGGTCGCCCAGCGCTCGGGCGCGGACAAGATCGACGCGCGTCAGCAAACAGGGGGCTTGCGGGTTGTGGCATCCCGCAATGAGCTGCCGCGCTTCGCCTCGGACAGCGCGGCAGATCGATGGCCGCTCCGGCAACGGAGCGGCCGGGCGTCTCGAAATGCTTACTGCTTCATCGTGTCGCTGGACGACTTGGTCGACTTCTTCGATTTCTTCTTGGTCTTGCTCATCTTCATGCCGTCGCCCTTGCTCATGGTGTCGCCGCTCTGGGCTGTAGGAGCGGTAGAGCCGCCGGCCTTGTCCTGGGCGAAAGCGGTAGACGACATCAAGGCAACTGCGGCCGTGGCGATGATCAGTTTGCGCATTGCGAAAAAACCTCCATGGGGTTTGGAACCGGCGCACCATAACGGAACTTGCGCCGCGTCGTTCCGTCGCAGGGATCAGTTATTCGTGAGAGTTCCGCCATCCAAAAGCCGCTTTACGCCCTCGCCGCGCGGGAACGGCGCTGGTTCTGTGGCGATTGTCTCGCGTGCAGATACCCATGCGCAGACGAGGAGGCGGACATGGACTGGCAAACGGCAATGATCGCCCACGAGCCGCCGCACGACATGCAGGAAGATGATTTCGGCTACGCCGCTGGCTGGACCATCAGCGGCCTGGCGACGCTCGGCACCATCGTCGCGGTCTGGCTGTTCGCGATCTGATCGAGCATTCAGCACACTGACCAAGCGAAGCGATCGCGGCCACGGCAGATGCCAGAGGCGAGCGAGTGAGGAGCCGCGCGAACGGCTTGAGGTCGGCCAGGCACCGCACCCATATTGGTTGCGGGTAGGATCAGAAGGAGGCCGTCATGCTGATTTGCGATCCGAGACATTTCGCTGCCGCCTTGCTGATAGCCACGCTGCCTATGGGATTTGCCTCCGCCGCCGGGCCCGGCGGTGGCGCGACGTCCGGCGGAATAGGCGCCGGCGTGGGTGCAGGAGGCACGGGAAGTGCCGCCGTCGGAGGCGGAGCACCGACGGGAGCCGTTGGGGGCGGCATCGGTCGGGTGGGGGGCGGATCACCGGGTTCAAGCAATCCAGCCGGTAATGGATCAGCCGGAACAGGAAACCCCAGCACGAATGCCCGCGGACTCGTCGGAAGTGGTACCAATGCGTCATCGGGAGTCACGACCCCCGCGACCAGGAGCGGCACCATCGGTGGTTTGGGTGGTGCTACGGGCGTCGCGCCCGCACCCGCCGACTTGCGTGGCGGCGCCTCGCCGGCCGCATCGAACCCAGAAGGTGCATCAGCAGCAAATAAGACGGTGCCAGAAGCCGTCCACGGTGCGGCGGAGGAGCAGATGCAAGTATCGTCCACTGGACTGTCTCGGCCGGGACCAGACGGATCGACGATCACAGTTCCCGCGCGGCCGTGCGGCCTCGCCGCTCACGAAACGGACGGAACGACAACCTGCATCGGAATTCCGGTTCCGAAGAGAAGCCGCCGATGACTGGCACTGCTGCCGTCGGCTGATCATGGCGTCGATCGCGGTGCTTCGCGGCCGGCGCGCCGCATGGTTGCCGGTGGCCGAGAACGGCGTTGCGCGATCGCCTTATCCCTGGAGTTCGTCTTCCAGCGTCAGCTGCATGAAGACAAGATCGAGCCACTTGTCGAACTTTCGACCAACCGATCGAAGCTGGCCAGCCGTGGAAAAACCGAGCCGTGCATGCAGCTGCAAGGACGGCTCGTTCGTCGCTTCGATCCCGGCGACCATGACGTGCTTGTTCATGGTGCGTGCGCGCGAGACCAGTTCGCTCACCAGCGCATAGCCGACACCAAGTCGTCGTGCGGCGCGATCGACATAAACGGAGTGCTCGACAGTGTGGCGATAGCCGTCCCACGGCCTGAAGGCACCGAACGACGCATAGCCCAGTAACCTGGAACGATCTGAGGCGACCAAGACCGGATAGCCGCTCTGTCTGCGCTCGGCCAGCCAGGCCATCCGCGCCTCAAGATCGGAAGGCCGATCATTCCAGATCGCCGTCGTATGCAGCACCGCATCGTTGTAGATCGATAGGATGGAAGCCGCATCAGCTTCTGTCGCGTCGCGGATTTGCAGTTCATCTATCGGCATCGGCGGCCTCTCGGGATCGACATCCGACTATTGCATCTCTGAGAAGCGCTCAGCAATTCTCAAAGCAGCACCGCGCGAATTCTCATATATTGACCGATCGTCAGCTCCGGTTGGTACATGCGTTGCTCTTGGAGAGGACGGTCGCACGATCGGCAATGAGCCAAATTTTGCGGCTATGTCATCGATACCCACAGGAGCTACAAATGAATTATCCTCTCACGACGCGCCGCGGCGCGCTCGTCGGCGCAGTTGCGGTCGCCGCAACCTCGACGCTTGCTGCTGATAAGGCAGCGGCATCGGGAGTCGGCGGGATCAACGCTGTTCCGCCGCTCGCGGCGCACTGGAATGAGCTCGACCTCGTTGAGATCCTGTCGCGGCCGGCGGCCTACATGTCTGTGAGCCAGAACAAGTCCGTGTACGATCCCGGCGGCGTGCAAGCATCTGAAGGTCACCGCGAACGCGGAAGCCTCGAAGCAACCGTCAAGGTTGTCAACGCGGCGCGAAAGGTGAAAAATTTCGTGTCGTTCAACTGGATCGGCTATGAGGTGTTTCGCGGGAATTATCCGCAATCGGACTTCGATCGCGTGCAATATGCGAGCTGGACCAAGGGGTTGAATTTCAGTTCGGAAATGAAACGGCGAGACAATGAACTCGTCGGGGAATTGCGGGCGCTGGTTCGGCCTGGCGACAATGAGTTCAACGAGCTTGCGCTTCAGACGGCTTTCGCCGGAACGCAATTGCCGCTGGAGCTTGCGCGCAAGCGCATCCAGACGATCGTGCTTACCGGCATTCACCTTGACTGGTGTATCGAGGGAAATGCGCGCGCGGCGCGCGACGCGGGTTACCTTCCGATCGTCATCGGCGACGCCTGCGGTTGCCAGAAGCCCGAACAGGAGGCGGCTGCCATGCAGCGCATCAACAACTTCTTCGCGCCGGTTATCTCCGCGGACCGGTTCGTGGAACTTCTTTCCCAGCGGGCCTAGGATCGATCCGAAGCGTCGCCGCTGGGCGACGCTTCGGAGGGCGCGCTGATGACAGAAGAACTGGACAAAGCGATCGGGACTCGCCTCAAGCAGCTGCGAGTGAAGGCAGGTCTCAGCCTGAACGAACTCGCAGCCCGGTCAGGCGTCAGCCGTGCCATGATCGGGCGAATAGAACGTGCGGAGAGCAGTGCAACGGCGGCACTTCTCGGAAAACTGTGTGCGGCACTCGACGTCACGTTGAGCGCGGTGATCGGCCTTTCGGATCGGCCTCCTGAACGTCTCACCCGGAAGGCGGATCAACCGGTCTGGCGGGATCCGGAAACCGGATATCGTCGCCGTCATGCATCCGCGCTCGATGCGGCCAGCGGCATCGAGATCATCAGTGTCGAGCTGCCTGAAGGGCAGCGCGTGTCCTATAGTCCTTGGGGCAGGCGCGCCTACACGCAGCAACTGCTTCTGCTCGAAGGTCGATTGACGGTCTTCGTCGGAGAAAAGCGCTTTGACCTCGACGAGGGAGACTGTCTCGATTTCGACGTCATGCGACCTGTCGCGTTCGAGAATGCCGGCCACGTGCCGGCAAACTACATCGTGATCGTCAGGCATTCCTAGGCAAGTTGGGCGCATCTGTTCGTCATTTGACGCCCAGGAACGTGACGTGCAGTTCGGCCCTCTCTCAGGGCTCACAGCAAATTTAATGCTTCGGGCGCCCGGCTTGCCGGCGAAACTGCTCAAGTTGCGCTTCCAACAGCGCTTCCGTCGCGGCCCGAGCTTTTGGATCACTATCAATCAGGCTGAAATGGAGCTCGGCTCTTTGAGCAACACGCTCCCATATCTTACTTACGCGATCGAACGGTGGGTCGATCCGCCTCAGCATCATCTCAGATTCGCAGTCGTCCATGTCTTGGGACGTGAACTCGGTGGAGCCATTGGCCCAATGGTTCATCGTAAGTACCCAGAAATCGATCAACTCGGTATCTGGCAGAAGTTGGAACCGTCTCCCTCGCTTCGTGTAACCTTGGACTTTTTCGAGACGTTCATGCTTCAGCAGAGCTTCTAGCTCGTCGCGCCGGTCAATCACTATGCATTCCTTAAAGCATAAAGGCGGTATTAATATGCGAATCGCCTATCTGGTTACCGCATTCGCAGTATAGTTTCCAGCCTAGGTTGAGCGTTTTTGCTGCGGCGTCTTTCTCCCTCCTTGTCGAGAGAGCCGCGCCTGGCGCGCCAGTACCGCACGGGCAGCCACGTAGGCTGTCCGTCGGGGATCGAGCCCGTTGCTTCGTCAATTCTTCCGGCAAGCCTGCTGCAAAATCCGCTTCAGTGCTTCCGCGATCTCTTCCTGCTCGCTTCAGGTCGCGCGCATCGAGCGCATGCAGGAAGAGACCCGCCGGGGAAGACCCGAGCGGGTCTCATTGCTATTGGGGACACCCGCAACGATAAATTAGGGCATCTGGATCGATACAGGCGCCATCTGCTCAATCAGAAAGTGAGCGTAATGTGGTTACTTGTGGCGTTCATGGTCGTGGTCGTCAGCGGGCTAAACTTCATCATTGAAAGGTCGTCTATGACGAAGAGCGTGAAAGCGGTCACGCGGCTGGCGGTACTCGCCGGGGCGCTGGCGACCACCTTCTATTTGGTCATCTAGACTCGCGAAGGGGGAATTGGGACGGCACCGATGCCGGGATGGGAACACGCCCGGAACAAAGTGCACGGATTTTACACGGATATGCACGGATGTTCCTACCCTGTTCCACCCGTGCAAGTCCTGCGATACTCTCTGGCGTGCCAGCGTCGAGCTAAATTATGTAGTGATTTCAGGTACTTCGATGGTGGGCGCACAAGGGATCGAACCTTGGACCTCTCCCGTGTGAAGGGAACGCTCTCCCGCTGAGCTATGCGCCCGGATTTCGGTGGCGGGGCGGCGATGAAGCCGGCCAGCACCCGAAGCAGTCCGTCGGAGGCTGCGATTTACGAAGTGCAGGCTACCGGTGTCAAGGTTTGCACGGTCTTTCGAGGCGGAATTCCTCGGGTCAAGCCGCAAGAATCGAGCAAGTCGGCCGCATGCGTGTCGCAGGGCGCTAGCTAGCCCCGATCTGGCGGGCGCGCGAGGCGTGGGCCTGCAGGGCGCGGATGCGCTCGGCCAGGGTGCCGCCCTGGATGCCGTTCGGGCCGGTGGCGGCCGTGCCGCTCGCATTGCCGTTGGCGGGATGGGGCGGCGCCGGCTCGGCCTCCAGCATCGCCTCGATGGCCGAGTTCGGCCCCTCCAGCTGCATGGCGAGCTTGGCGACCTCCGCGGCGATGTCGTTGATCCGCTCGCGCAACAGGGCGTTCTCCATCCGCTCCTGGGCCCAGGTGCTCTCCGCCTGCTGCTGGATCGTGTTCATCTCGCGCTGCAGCTTGGCGCGTTCGTCGCGGGCGATCCGGAGCTGCTCTTCCAGCGCCGCCTTCTCGCCCTTGAGCTTCTCCACGGCCGAGGATTTGCCGCCGGAGAAGCCGGCGAGCTCCTCGCGCAGCTCCTGCATGCTGCGCTCGGCGGCCGCGTTGGCCTGGCGGAGCTGATTGGTCTCGAAATCGCGCTCGGCCAATAGCTTGCCCTGCGTTGCCAGCCGCGTCTCCAGGTCGGCGGCCCGGCCCGCCAGCATCTCGGCCTCCTTGACCTGAACGATGAGCTGGCGATCGAGGTCGGTGACGCGCTGGCTGAGATTTTCGACCCGGCCGCGCGCGTCGGTCAGCTCGCGCGAGGTCGCCTCCTGCTCGCTGCGCTCCTGCGTCAGCCGCGCCTGCGTCGCGGCAAGGTCGGTCCCGGCCTCGCCGACCCGCGCCTTCAGCTCCTCGATCTGGGTCCGCACCGTGACCAGCTCGATCTGGCGGCTATCCGCCAGCATGGCCCGGTCGTTCAGTTCGGTTGAGAGGCGGGTGAGTTCACTCTGCTTGTTCTTCAGGGCCTGCTCGGCGGCGCGTAAGCCATCGGCCTTGGCGATCACTTCCTCCTCGGTGGTGCGGAGCTGGTCCTTCAGCGCCTTCTCCCGGGCTTCGAGCGCAAAGATCGTGGCGTTCTTCTCGCCGAGTTCGATCTTCATGCGGTTGATCGCATCGGTCTTCTTGCCGAGTTCGGCAAGCTGGTTGGTGGTCTTGCTTTTGAGGGTCTCGAGGCTGAGCTCAAGCCGCCGCGCCGACATGGCGAATTCGGCGCGGAGCTGGTCCTTATCGGCCTGGATCTCGGCCATCGACAGCGGTGTGGCGGCCTCGAGGCGGCGCGTGGTCAGCCGCACCGCCCGGCTGTGCACCAGGGGCACCAGCATCAAGGCGCACAGCATCGCGACCAGAAAACCGATCGCGAAATAAATGATCGGCTCGACCATGACACGCAACTCCAGGCCAGCTCGCGTAGCGGAGTTGGCGTTCGCAACCCGCTCGCCGCGAGTCCTGATGCGAACGTTACGACCGAAACGTCACGAGCATTACGTTCGCTCGTGGTTCTCTGGTGCCGACATCCGCAAAAGTAGTTCCCAGACGGGATACGTATGTCAGCCTCAAAACCACGACTTGATAGAATCACATTGCCACGCCAGCAGGGGCTAACGCCAGCATGTCGCCGCGCCAATGTCGATCCGTCAGTGCAAAATGTGTCTGATCGGTATCAGAACGGGTTCCAGGTCGGACTCGGAGTGTATTTGAGATAGCCGACATTGGCCCCGAGCCTCAGGCCGATACCGGAGCGGATCGGCACCAGCACGATGTTGTTGGCGGTGAGCGCGGTCATGCCGAAGCCGCCGACGATATAGGCCGAGCCGTCGATGCCGACGAAGCGCTGATAGATCGCGCTGGTCGCGGGCAGGTTATAGACCAGCGTCATCGTGCGCGCGCCGTCGCCGCCCCAGTCGAAACCGACCGAGGGCCCCTGCCAATAGACACGCAGGTCGCCGGCGTTCTTGGTGTAGAGCGTGCCCTCGCCGTAGCGCAGGCCGGCCACGAACGCGCCCGAGCCTTCTTCGCCGAGCACGTAGCCGTTCGGCAGCCCCCATTGGCTGACCGCGCGCTCGATCACCGAGGCGAGGCCGCGCGAGACGTTGCCGAAGAAGTGATGGCCGGCGGTGACCAACTCGTCAGGTCCGTAATTGTCCGGCCCGGGCGCGCGCTGTGGCGGTGGCGCGCTCGGGGGGGGCGGCGCCTGCTGCGCACTCGCCGGCAGAGCCAGCGCGAGACAGGCCGCAAGCGTCGCGGCAACAACGCGGGAAACGAAGCTCATGAAAGGATCCCCTGCAATCGAATGTCCGACCGTCGCTTAACCTGACGCCAACCACCCGCGAGCGATGATCAGAGAAGGGCATGGCCCCCTTCGACTAGCATCTTATCGGCACCAACTATGACCGGACAACGGCAACAACGAAACCTCGGAGGGGCAACGTCGCGGTTTTGCCTGGGAATAGTCGCGATTCTGTTTCTGGCGGCTGCCTCCGCCGCCGTCGTCGGAGCCCGGGCCGCCACCACCGAACGCGTCATCACCAACCGCTTCAGTGGGCTTGCCATCGACGGCTACGACCCGGTGGCCTATTTCGTCAATGGTAAGCCGATGCAGGGCCTGCAGGAGTTCGAGGCCTGGCAGGGCGGGGTGGTCTGGCGCTTCCACAATGAAGGCAACCGGGCGTCCTTCCTGGCCCATCCGGAAATCTATGGCCCGCAATTCGGCGGCTATGACCCGACTGATGTCGCCCGCGGCGTCACCGTCGCTGGTAATCCGCGGCTCTGGCTCGTGGCCGATCAGCGGCTGTTCCTGTTCAGCCGCGAAGACAATCGCGACAGCTTCGCGGCCGATCCCGACCGCTATTTACGCCAGGCCGCCGAGCGCTGGCCGGCGCTCATGCAGGATCTTCCGGAATAGGAACGGCGCAATCGCTTCAGGCTGCCGGCGTGACGGCGGCCGGATCTCCCCAGGCGATGAACGCGGGGATGATGAAGCCCTCGCGCCCTTCGCCGAAGCGCAAGGGGGCGCCGGTTGCGGTGGTGACCGCGCCGCCGGCCGCAGTCACCACCGCATGGCCCGCGGCCACGTCCCATTCGGAGGTCGGCGCCAGTCGCGGATAGATGTCGACCGTCCCTTCTGCGAGCCGTCCGAATTTCACCGCCGAGCCGAGCGGCAGCTTGACCGCTCCGGGGCGGCTTTCAATGAACGCCTCGGTCCGGGGATCCCCATGCGACCTGCTGACGGCCGCAACCCAGCGGTCGCCGGCTTTCGGCAAGGGACGCGTGTGGATCGGCGTTGGCGGCCCGATCCGATCATCCTCGAACGTCAGCCGCTCAGCGCCACGGCCGACCAGTCCCCGCCACAGCAATCCCAGCGCCGGTGCGCAGACAATCCCGAGCAGGGGGGTGGCCGCTGTGACCAGCGCGAGATTGACGGTGAACTCGCTGCTGCCGGCGACGAACTCCTTGGTGCCGTCGAGCGGATCGACCAGGAAGAAGCTGCCGCGAAATGGGCTAGCTGCCGCGCTGGCCCGTTCTTCCGACAGGGTCGGAATTTCAGGCGCAATCCGCGCAAGACCCTTGGCGATCACCCGGTCGGCGGCAAGGTCAGCTTCCGTGACCGGAGAGCCGTCCGATTTTTCGGTGACCGCCATCGCCCGGCGGTTGACGGCGAGAATGGCCTCCCCGGCCTCCACGACCAGCTGGGTCAGTGGCTCCATCAGCGCCGCGGCAGCCTCGAGGTCGACGATGGGTTCTTTAGCTGCCCCGGGGGTCATGGCGATTTCGTCCTCTGGAATGACACGAGCAGGCGACACAGGATTGGCGAGGGCCCGCGTTCTGCCATGTGTCACGATTTCGGGTCTTCGCGCGAGTCTTGCGCGGCCGGTATTCGATTGTTCGGGTGTGAAAGCGATGTGGGAGCGCAACGTCTGCCCGCAAAAACCTATACGCGGTTTTGCGGATCGGTCCTAAGCTCAGGTGGCCGTTCATGCGCTCGCAGTGTATCAAGCCTGAAAGGCTCCATGATTCGTCCGGTTTTTTCAGGAACTTCGAATGTCAAGCACATCGTCTCCCGCTCCTGCGTCTCAGCATCCTGCCCCCGATACGCTCGAACTGGCAGCATTGCTCTGCTCCAAGGTGTGCCACGATCTGATCAGTCCGGTCGGCGCCATCGTCAATGGGCTCGAGGTTCTCGACGACAATCCGAAACCTGAGGATCGCGATTTCGCGCTCGAGCTGATCCGCAAGAGCGCCAAGACGGCGTCGGCCCGGCTGCAGTTCTGCCGGCTTGCCTTCGGCGCGGCGGGCTCCTCCGGCGCGCAGATCGATCTCGGCGATGCCCAGACCATGGCGCGCGGCCAGATCGAGGATGCCAAGACCTCGATCGTCTGGAATCTGCCGCGGCTGCTGCTGCCGAAGAACAGGGTCAAGCTGCTGCTCAACATGATGGTCATTGCGCAGCAGACGATTCCGCGCGGCGGCGTCCTGACCGTCGATCCGGTCGGAGAAGGCGAAGCCATCAGCTTCCGCGTGTCCGCCACCGGCCTCAACGCCCGTCTGCCGCAGAACATCGTCAATCTTCTCGGCGCAACTCATGAGGGGGCGATCGATGCGCATGCGGTGCAGCCTTATTATACGCGTCTGCTGGCGGAAGCTTGCGGGCTGAAGGTGACGCTGGTGGCCGAAGGCGAGGCGATGGTGGTTTCCGCCTCTTGATGTCCGAAGCCGCGCGCGGCCTCGCGTGCGTTATGGTTAATCAAAGCTTGCGATAGTTCTCCGGCGATCGTTGAATCGGCGGAGGCATCTTATCTCTTTGTTGAGCCCATTCATTTCCGCTTACTCAACCAATATTAAACGGTTTGCATCGAAACTGGCCACGGTTTGAAGGCGCGTCATGTCGCGTGCCGCTGCGTGCGAAGGCCTGGTTTCATGGATGATCTGTTGCGTGAGTTTTTGACGGAGACCAGCGAAAGCCTGGATACTGTCGACAATCAGCTGGTGCGGTTCGAGCAGGAGCCGAACAACGCCAAGATCCTGGATAACATTTTCCGTTTGGTGCACACGATCAAGGGGACCTGCGGCTTCCTCGGCCTGCCGCGGCTGGAAGCGCTGGCGCACGCCGCCGAGACCTTGATGGGCAAGTTCCGCGACGGCATGCCGGTGACCGGCGAGGCCGTGACCTTGATCCTGACCACGATCGACCGGATCAAGGACATTCTGGGACAGCTCGAGGCGACCGAGGCCGAGCCCGAAGGCGCCGATCGCGACCTCATCGATGAGCTCGAGGCGATGGTCGAGCGCGGCATGGCGGCCATGGCGGCGGGCGGAGCGCCGGCCGAGGCGGCGGCACCTGCAGCGGTGGAGCCGGCGGTTGCGAAGGGCACGCTGATCGATCAGACCTTGGAGCGGCCGCTGCGTCCAGGCGAAGTCTCGCTCGACGAATTGGAGCGCGCCTTCCGCGAGACCGCGATCGAAGTGCCGGCCGCGCATGAGCAGGCGAAGCCCGTCGCCCCAGCACCCGCCGCCAAGACCGACGCAAAGACCGAGGCCGCCAAGGCCGAGCCGAAGAAAGACGCCAAGCCCTCGCGGCTCAGCAAGGCCGCCGCCGAAACCGAGGTTCAGGAGAGCGACAAGGTCGCCAACCAGTCGATCCGCGTCAATGTCGACACGCTCGAACATCTGATGACGATGGTCTCCGAGCTGGTCCTGACCCGCAACCAATTGCTCGAGATCGCCCGTCGCAACGAGGACACCGAGTTCAAGGTGCCGCTGCAGCGGCTGTCCAACGTCACCGCCGAGCTGCAGGAAGGCGTCATGAAGACGCGCATGCAGCCGATCGGCAATGCCTGGCAGAAGCTGCCGCGCATCGTCCGCGATCTCGCCACCGAGCTCGGCAAGCAGATCGAGCTCGAGATGCACGGCGCCGACACCGAGCTCGACCGCCAGGTGCTCGACCTGATCAAGGATCCGCTCACCCACATGGTGCGCAACTCCGCCGACCATGGCCTGGAGACCACCGCCGAGCGTGCCGCCGCGGGCAAGCCGGAGCAGGGCACGATCCGCCTCTCCGCCTATCATGAAGGCGGCCACATCATCATCTGCATCGCCGACAATGGCCGCGGGCTCAACACCGAGCGGATCAAGGCCAAGGCGCTCGGCAACGGCCTCGTCAGCGAGGCCGAGCTCGAGAAGATGACGGAAGCCCAGATCCACAAATTCATCTTCGAGCCGGGCTTCTCGACCGCCGCCGCCATCACCTCGGTGTCGGGCCGCGGCGTCGGCATGGACGTGGTGCGCACCAATATCGACCAGATCGGCGGCACCATCGACATCAAGTCGGTGGCCGGCGAAGGCACCTCGGTCACCATCAAGATCCCGCTGACGCTCGCCATCGTCTCGGCGCTGATCGTCGAGGCCGGCGGCGACCGCTTCGCGATCCCGCAATTGGCGGTGGTCGAACTGGTGCGGGCGCGCGCCAATTCCGAGCACCGCATCGAGCGCATCAAGGACACCGCGGTCTTGCGCCTGCGCAACAAGCTGCTGCCCTTGATGCACCTGAAGAAGCTGTTGCGGATCGACGACGGCTCGTCCTCGGATCCGGAGAACGGCTTCATCGTGGTGACCCAGGTCGGCAGCCAGACCTTCGGCATCGTGGTCGACGGCGTGTTCCACACCGAGGAGATCGTGGTCAAGCCGATGTCGACCAAGCTGCGCCACATCGACATGTTCTCCGGCAACACCATCCTCGGCGACGGCGCCGTGATCATGATCATCGATCCGAACGGCATTGCGAAAGCGCTCGGCGCCGCCGGCTCGGCCTCGCAAGGCGTCGCCGACGAGCATGCGCTGCATCACGCCACCACCGGCGAGCAGCTCACCTCGCTGTTGGTGTTCCGCGCCGGCACGGCGCAGCCCAAGGCGGTGCCGCTGGCGCTGGTCACGCGCCTGGAAGAGATCGCGGCCGACAAGATCGAGATCAGTAACGGCCGCTACATGGTGCAGTACCGCGATCAGCTGATGCCGCTGGTGCAGATGGAGGGCGTCTCGGTCCAGACCTCGGGCTCGCAGCCGATCCTGGTGTTCGCCGACGAGACCCGCGCCATGGGCCTCGTGGTCGACGAGATCATCGACATCGTCGAGGAGCGCCTCCACATCCAGGTCTCCGGCTCCCGCGACGGCATTCTCGGCTCCGCCGTGATCAAGGGCCAGGCCACCGAAGTGATCGACGTCGGCCACTTCCTGCCGATGGCGTTCGCCGACTGGTTCATCCGCAAGGAGATGGCGACCGAGGCGCAGACGCAGTCGGTGCTCTTGGTCGACGACTCGCCGTTCTTCCGCAACATGCTGGCGCCGGTGCTGAAGTCGGCGGGCTACAAGGTGCGCACCGCAAGCTCGGCGATCGAGGGGCTGGCGGCGCTGCGCTCGGGCCAGAGCTACAACATCGTCGTCACCGACATCGAGATGCCGGAGATGAACGGCTTCGAGTTCGCCGAGACCATCCGCGCCGATCAGCACCTGCACCATCTGCCTGTGATCGCGGTGTCCTCGCTGGTGTCGCCGGCGGCGATCGAGCGCGGCCGCCAGGCCGGGTTCTACGACTACATCGCCAAGTTCGACCGTCCGGGGCTGATCGCGGCGCTGAAGGAACAGGTCGAAGAGCAGGCCCGCGCCGAAGCCGCCAAGCAGGCCGCCTAACCGCAGCCGTTTCAGGAGTAGCGTTAAGATGAGCATCAAGACCGAAACCAGCGACGGCGCGGTTGCCGAATATGTCACCGCCGTGATCGGCGGCCAGCTGTTCGGATTGCCGATCTCGCGGGTGCAGGACGTGTTCATGCCGGAACGGCTGACGCGGGTGCCGCTGTCCTCGGTGGAGATCGCGGGCGTCCTGAACCTGCGCGGCCGCATCGTCACCGTGATCGACATGCGCGCGCGGCTCGGCCTTGCCAAGGCCGACGACGGCAAGCCGCCGATGGCGGTCGGCGTCGACCTGCGCGGCGAGTCCTATGGCCTCCTGATCGACCAGATCGGCGAGGTGCTGCGGCTGCCCGAGGATGGCCGCGAGGAGAACCCGGTCAATCTCGATCCGCGCATGGCCAAGCTCGCCGGCGGCGTCCATCGCCTCGACGGCCAGCTCATGGTCATCCTCGACGTCGATCGCGTGCTCGAGCTCGCACAAGACAAGATGGCTGCCTAGTGCGGCGCATTCGGAGCGCCGATCGATTCCTCTGCGTATTCTCGATCGGAACTTCGATTCAAAGCCGCGCTAGATTCACAGTTGCTGGTAGCACCAGGCCCTCGATGACGAGGCGATATGCACGAGAGTATTGGGTCGGAAAAACCTGAGGGGCTGACATGAGAACATGCCTTGTAGTCGACGATTCGAGCGTCATTCGAAAGGTTGCGCGACGTATCCTGGAAGGGTTGGATTTCCAGATCCTGGAGGCCGAGGACGGCGAGCAGGCGCTGGAGATCTGCAAGCGCGGCCTGCCCGACGCCGTCCTGCTCGATTGGAACATGCCGGTGATGGACGGCTACGAGTTTCTCGGCGCCCTCAGGCGCATGCCCGGAGGCGACGCGCCGAAAGTGGTGTTCTGCACCACGGAGAACGACGTCGCTCACATCGCCCGCGCACTGCATGCGGGCGCCAACGAATACATCATGAAGCCGTTCGACAAGGACATCGTGACGGCCAAATTCATGGAAGTTGGATTGATCTGAAGCGTTTCCTCCGGGACGAACAGACGCCGTTCAGTATTGCGTTCGGCGTCGTCGTTCCGGTTCGGCCCTGGCCTGTTTGGTGAACAATGAGCGTCGCGTTAGCAAGTTCCTCGATCCCGGGCTCGAGCAGCCAGGAGCCGCTGCGGGTGATGGTCGTCGACGATTCCGTCGTGATCCGCGGAATGATCTCCCGTTGGATCGGGTCCGAGCCGGACATGGTCGTGGTCGCCTCGCTCAGGACAGGACTTGAAGCGGTCAACCAGCTCGATCGCGCCAATCCCGATGTTGCCGTGCTCGATATCGAAATGCCGGAGCTCGACGGCATCGCGGCATTGCCGCGAATGCTGGCCAAGAAGCGCAACCTCGCCGTGATCATGGCCTCGACGCTGACGCGCCGCAACGCGGAGATCAGCTTCAAGGCGCTGTCGCTGGGCGCCGCCGATTACATCCCGAAGCCGGAAAGCACGCGTCAGCCGGACGCCGCCGACACCTTCCACCACGATCTGATTCAGAAGATCCGCACCTTGGGCGGCAAGGCGCGCCGCGCCGGACATGGAGCGCCGCTGCATGCGCCGACGCTGGTGCCGCTGCCGGAGCACAGGCCGGCCACCGTGCGTCCGCTCATCGCGCCCGTGTCCTCGCACGCGATGCCTGCCGCGCCGATGGCGCTGGCACGCCGTCCCTTCAGCTCGCAGACGCCGCGTGTGCTGCTGATCGGCTCCTCCACGGGCGGGCCGCAGGCGCTGATGTCGCTGGTGACGGACCTCGGCCCGGTGATCGATCGTGTCCCGGTCCTGATCACCCAGCACATGCCGCCGACCTTCACCACCATTCTGGCCGAGCATCTGGCGCGCGCAAGCCGGCGACCGGCGCATGAAGCGATCGACGGCGAAACGATCAAGGCAGGCCAGATCTATCTGGCTCCGGGCGGGCGCCACATGCGTGTCGCGCGCCACGGAGCCGATGTCGTGATCGCGCTCGATAACGGGCCGCCGGTCAATTTCTGCAAGCCGGCCGTCGATCCGCTGTTCACCTCCGCGATCGACATCTGGCAGGGCACCACGCTCGCCGTCATCCTGACCGGCATGGGCTCCGACGGCATGCGCGGCGGCAAGGACATCGTCGCGGCCGGCGGCAGCGTGATCGCACAGGACGAGGCCACCAGTGTCGTCTGGGGCATGCCGGGTGCAGCTGCCAATGCCGGCATCTGTGCCGCCATCCTTCCCTTGAATCAGATCGCACCGAAGCTGGTCCGATTGTTCGCAGGAGACCGTTCGTGACGCCTCTGGACTATGAGTATTTGCGTAAGCTCCTGAAGGAACGTTCCGGGCTCGACCTGTCGTCCGACAAGCAATATCTGGTCGAGAGCCGTCTGTTGCCCGTGGCTCGCCGCACCGGCTTTCCCGGGATCTCCGAACTCGTGCAGAAAATGCGAAACGGTTCGGAAACACTGACCACCGAGGTGGTCGAGGCGATGACCACCAACGAGACGTTCTTCTTCCGCGACAAGATTCCATACGATCATCTGCGCGACACGATCCTGCCCGGGCTGATCAAGTCGCGCGCCGCGCGGCGCTCGATCCGCATCTGGTCGGCGGCAAGCTCGACCGGCCAGGAGCCCTATTCGATCGCGATGTGCCTGCGTGAATATGGACCGGCGCTGTCGGGCTGGCGCATCGAGATCGTGGCCACCGATCTGTCGCAGGAGGTGCTGGAGAAGTCCAAGGCGGGCCTGTACAGCCAGTTCGAGGTGCAGCGCGGCCTGCCGATCCAGCTGCTGGTGAAATACTTCACCCAGCTCGGCGAGTTCTGGCAGCTCAGCGCCGACATCCGCGGCATGGTCCAGCACCGGCAGCTCAATCTGCTGCAGGACTTCTCCCATCTCGGCAAGTTCGACATCATCTTCTGCCGCAACGTGCTGATCTATTTCGATCAGGAGACCAAGGCTCGGATCTTCGAGCGCCTCGCCAAGGTGCTCGAGCCCGACGGCACGCTGATCCTCGGTGCGGCGGAGTCCGTGGTCGGGATCACCGATATCTTCCGGCCGAGCCAGGAGCGGCGCGGCCTCTACCAGCTCAATCCGGCGCGCGGCGCGCGACCGGGGTCTGCAACCCTGCCGCCGGGGCTGAAGGTGGTGGCCGCGCGCTGATTTCTCCGCCCGGGTTCGGACCGCCGCGTTCGTCCTTGCCTCGCCGTCCACTCGCATTCGTCGCAGAATGAATCGCGAGGGCCGGGAACTTTGCCTCTTGCTGCGCGTTGGCGCCGGTTATGTCCGGGGTAGACCGCGCATCGATGCAGGGGGCTGAATGAAGGCGGGTCTGCGTCCCAAGATCGTGGCGGGGGAGCTTCCCGTCATCGCAAAGTCCCCGACGGGCATCGACGGGCTGGACGAGGTCACCTTCGGGGGGCTGCCCAAGGGGCGGCCAACTCTGCTGTGCGGCGCCGCCGGCTGCGGCAAGACGCTGTTTGCGATGACCTTCCTGTATAACGGCGCGGTTCAATTCGGCGAACCCGGCGTCTTCATCGCGTTCGAGGAGCACCCCGAAGACCTGATCAAGAATGTCAGCTCGCTCAGCTACGACATCGAGAAGCTCATCGGCGACAAGAAGATCGCCGTCGACCACATTCATCTCGACCGCAACGAGGTCGAGGAGGCCGGCGAATACGATCTCGAAGGCCTGTTCATCCGCATCGGCTTTGCGATCGACGCGATCGGGGCCAAGCGTGTCATCATCGACACGATCGAGACGCTGTTCGGCGGCCTGGACAACCAGGCCGTGTTGCGCTCCGAGCTGCGCCGCCTGTTCGAGTGGCTGAAGTCCAAGGGCGTGACCGCCATCATCACCGGCGAGCGCGGCGACGGCACGCTGACGCGCTACGGGCTTGAGGAATATGTCGCCGATTGCGTGATCCTGCTCGACAACCGGGTTCACGACCAATTGTCGACCCGTCGGTTGCGCGTAGTAAAATATCGCGGCACCGCCCACGGTACTAACGAGTACCCCTTCATCATCGACCAGGATGGCGTGACGGTGATGCCGATCACCTCGTCAGGCCTGGCGCATGACGCGTCCACCGAGCGCGTTTCCACCGGAATTCCCGATCTTGACGCGATGCTGGAGAGCAAGGGCTATTACAAGGGCTCCAGCATCCTGATTTCAGGCATGGCCGGCTCTGGCAAGTCGACGGTAGCCGCGCATTTCGCCGACTCGATCTGCGGCTCCGGTCAGCGCTGCATCTATTTCGCGCTGGAGGAATCGCCCCAGCAGATCGTGCGCAACATGCGCTCCGTCGGCCTCGATCTCCAGAGATGGGTCGATCGCGGCTTGCTGCGCTTCTCGGCGCGCCGGCCGAACCTCTACGGGCTGGAGACGCACCTCGCCGCCATGCATCGCGAGGTCAAGGAGTTTGATCCCGCCGCCGTGGTGGTCGATCCGATCTCGGCGTTGATGGGGGCTGGGGTGGCAGGCGATGTGCATTCGATGACCCTGCGGCTGATCGATTTCCTCAAGTCGCGCGCCATCACAGCGGTGTTGACCAATCTGGGCGGCGGGGCTGCGGACAGTGCGACCACCGAAATGCAGATCTCCTCGCTGACGGACACCTGGCTCCTGCTCTACAATCGCGAAAGCAATGGTGAGCACAACCGCCAGCTCTATTTGTTGAAGTCGCGTGGCATGGCGCATTCCAACCAGGTGCGGGAGTTTCTGATGACCTCCGACGGCATTCGCTTGCGGGAGGTCTATGTCGGGCCGGAGGGGGTGCTGACCGGCTCGGCGCGGCTGGTCCAGGAGGCCAAGGATCGCGCCGATCGTCGGCTGCGCGAACAGGAGATCGAGCGCCGCGCCCGGGAGGTGGAACGTCGCCGCCACGAGATCAGCTTGCAGATCGAGGCGCTCAAGGCTCAGCTCGCGAGCGAAGAGAGCGAAATTTCGTACTTGAATCGCGACGTCCACGCGCGGGAGGGTCAGCTCTCCGCTGACCGGGCCGCGATGGTGATCAGCCGCACATCCAACCGTGGGGCCAGCCGGCCTTCCGATACCAGGACATCCAGGAAGTGACGGCCGCAATGACCGAAAATGACGGCTACAATCTCCGCCTTTACGTGGCGGGACAGACTCCCAAATCGGTTGCGGCGATCGCCAACCTGAAAAAGCTATGTGAGACCCATCTGCCGGGGCGCTACACGATCGAGGTGATCGACCTGATGAGGGATCCGGCGCTGGCGCAGCGCGACCAGATCGTGGCGATCCCGACCCTGATCCGGCAGCTGCCGGAGCCGTTGAAGCGGATCATCGGCGACCTCTCGAATGCCGAGAAGGTGCTGGTCGGTCTCGATATCGCACCGAGTTGATGGAGCAGGCGTGATCTCGCCGACCACGACAACGCAGGCAGACCGGCCGCGCAACGAGGCGGAAGAGACCGTCGAGGCGATCCACCGCGGCAAGGTCGATGCCGTGGTGGTGCAAGGCCCCGAGGGTCCGCAGGTCCTGATGCTGCAGGGGGCGGACGCGCCCTATCACATCCTGGTCGAGCGCATGAGCGATGGCGCGTTGACGCTCGATGGCACCGGCAGCATCGTCTATGTCAATTCCAGGCTCTGCTCGCTGACGGCGCAGAGCGCGGCCCAGCTGGTGGGCCGAAGCTTTGCCTCGCTGTTTGCAGGTACCGTGCCGGAGCAGGGCGCGGGCGACACGGCAAGCGAAGCCCAGCTCAAGCGCGCCGGCGGCGATTGCCTGCCGGTCTCGGTGTGGATGCGGCAGATGGTCATGGGGGGCGTCGTCGCGACGCTCGTCACCTTGACCGATCTGTCGATCCATCGCCGCGCCGAGGAGGTCGCGAGCGCCGAGCGCTTCGCGCGATCGATCCTGGAGCAGGCCACCGATGCGATCGTGGTTCTGGCGCTGGACGGGCGCATCACCCATGCGAGCGGCGTTGCGGAGCAGCTCGCAGGCAGCTCGCCGGTCGGGCAGCCGTTCTCGGAGGCGTTTCCGCTCGACGCGCTGAGCGCACGGCATCAGGGCGCGTTGGCGCGCTTCTCGCGCGAGAGTCTCGATCGTGCGCTGGCGACCAAGCCGTTTCATGGGCTCGAAGTGAAATTGCGCAAGGAGGGGCTGGCAGGGCGTTCGTTCCTGCTCAGCGCAGGGCCGCTGGTGAACGAGACCAAGGATGTGGTGGGCTCGATCGTCACCTTGACCGACATCACCGAGCGCAAGCGGGCCGAAGAGCAACAGACGGTGCTCGTCGCCGAGCTCAATCATCGCGTCAAGAACATCCTGGCGATCGTTCAGTCGGTGGCCGGCCAGACCTTGCGCACCGCGCCATCCCTGCCGGCCTTCAACAAGGCGTTCTCCGGCCGTATCCAGGCCGTCTCGATCGCCCACGACATCCTCACCCAGACGCGTTGGATCGGCATCGGCCTCAATGAATTGCTGGGGACCGTGCTCGCGCCCTACGGCCTCAGCGAGGGGCGGCTGACGACGGACGGCGCCTCCGTGCTGCTCGGGGCGCGTCTGGTGCTTCCGCTCTCGATGGTTTTGCACGAGCTTGCCACCAATGCTTCGAAATATGGTGCGCTGTCCAAGTCGTTCGGAAAGGTCGCGATCTCCTGGCGCCTGCTCGACGACCGCCACAGGCTCGAATTGACTTGGCTGGAGCGCGGCGGACCGCCGGTCGAGCGTCGCGGCGCGCGCGGCTTTGGCACCAAGCTGATCGACCGCGTGGTGCGGTTTGACCTGGATGGCGAGGCCATCTTTGATTTCGCGCCGGAAGGTCTTTGCTGTGTGCTCGGCTTTGCCCTCAGCGCCGAGACCTCGCCGCAGGAGCTGCCGGCTTCGGCCGTGCAGTCCGACTAATCAGCTCTTTCCAAAGCTAGCTCCTGGAAAAGGTCTCCTCGCAGATCCGCCGCAGCGCCTTCTCGCCGAACGGCTTTGCGAGGCGCGGCAGCGAGCGGAATGCAGGCGGATACAGCGTGGCGTCGTCGTAGCCCGAGGTGATGACCAGCTTGAGCCTCTGCTCGATCAGGCGCGGCAGGACCGCGAAGATCTGTTCGCCGCGCAAGTTGACGTCCAGCAGCGCGCCGTCGAGCCCGCCGCGTTCGGCCTCCTCCAGCACCTCTGATACCCGCGACACCGGGCCGACCACCTCGCAGCCAAAGCTCTGCAGGATCGTCTCGAGTTCGAGCGCGATCAGCCCCTCGTCCTCGGCAACCAGGATGCGCAGTCCGGCCAGGGAGGAATTTGTCGTCGCCATGGGGATACGGGGGCTAGTTGCCGAAACTCGGTCGCGGTCAGGTTCGCGCCTGCCTTTCTAGCGCTCCCCGGAGCGGAGTCGAGGTGTTTTCCGGCGGCTATGCCGGAATGAGGCGCGACGATGCGTCGCCCTCAAATGATCGCATGCGGCAGGAAACGGGAGCTGTTGCCGGTGATCGGGGTCGCGTCTTCCCGGATCGACACTCCGCAGGGCTCATGCGCCACCAGCCAGCTGCCGACCACCGGGAACACGCCGCCGAAATCCGGCAGCGGCGCGAGGGCCTGGCGGATGAACCCTTCGGCCCCATAGGGGCCATCCTGCGCGCTCACCGCGACCCCGTCGGAGACCAGGCTGACATTGGCGCCCTCGCGGGAAAACAACGGCTTGCGGACGAAGCTGGGGCCGATGCCGGCCGCCTTCGGATCGTCCTCGAAAAAGGCCGGCAGAAGATTGGGATGCCCTTCGAACATCTCCCAGAGCAGCGGCAGGATTCCCTTGTTGGACAGGATCGCTTTCCACGGCGGCTCGACCCAGCGCGTCGCAGCCTGCTCGAGCCGCGCGCCGAATGTATCCTGAAACATCCATTCCCAGGGATAGAGCTTGAACACCAGCCCGATCGCAGTGCCGTCGAGATCGACGAAGCCGCCGCCCTCGCGCCAGCCGATGTCTTCGATGTCGAGGACCGTGGTCGCGAGCCCGGCTTGGCTTGCGGTGTCGGCAAGATAGGTAAGCGTCCCGGCATCCTCGCTATCGCCGGTGAGGCCGGTCAGATGCAGATGATGGCTGCCGCCAAGTTCTTGCCAGCGTGCGATCAGTCGTTCGTGGATCGAATTATACTGGTCGGCCCGCGGCGGGATGATCCGCCGCTCGATCGCCTGTTCGAGCCAGGTCCATTGGAACACCGCCGCCTCGAAGATCGAGGTCGGGGTGTCCGCATTGTATTCGAGCAGCTTCGCCGCACCGCGACTGCCATAGCTGAGATCCAGCCGGCCATAGAGACTCTTGTCGTCGCGCTGCCAGCTTTCGGCGAGCAGCGGCCAGAAGGCTTGCGGGATTTTCAGCCGGCGCAGCAGGCGTTCGTCTTCGAGAATGCGGCCGATAGCTTCGAGGCACATCTCCTCGATCTCGGCCGTCGGAGTCTCGATGTCGCGCTCGATCTCCTCGAGTGTGAACGCGTAGTAGGCGCGCTCGTCCCAGTAGCGTTCGCCGTCGATCGTGTGGAAGTCAAATCCACATTGCACGGCGGTGTCTTGCCAGTCGTTACGTTCCGGACAGGCGATGCGCCGCATATGATCATCTAGCCGCCGGCGTGACCGCCGTGACCATGCGCGCCATGGCCATGCCCATAACCGCCATGACCATGACCATGGAAGCGATGCATGGCGCCGCCGAAGCCGCCATGGACCGCGCGACAATAAAGCATCCCATCCGGCCCGGGCACCGCTTCGAGCCCGGGGCCGCAGCGCCGCGCAGGTGTGAAGCCCATGGAGACGGCGCCAACCGCCGCAGTCCCCATCATCGTCAGCACCACCCGGCGCGACCGTTTCATCGCTGGCTTGATCCCAAAGAGTCAGATCCCAAAAGAGGGAGATCCCAAAGAGTCAGAAGAGTCTTTTGTTATGATTTTGTAGTCTGTGTCAAAGATCCATGCTCGATTCACCACATAATCGCGGAGATTTCACGGCGATCGCGCGACAAAATCTCAGCCGCCACCGGAAAAGCCGAATGCATGCGCAAAGGAGCCGAAGCCGCCGCGCGTGGCATGGCTCGACGCAGCGTCAGCCGTAGGCGTCGTGCTTCGGTGACCGTCGCTGTCACTGTCGAAGAAGCTGTAGTGCGAGGTGTGTCCGGATCCGCCGCTGCCGCCGCCTGATCGTCGCGTGCAATCAGTCCTGACATCATCGGCTTGCCCCGGCACGTTTGGCTGAGGATCGCAGGTCCGCTCGCTCGGCATCAGCGCATAGGCGCCGCCGCCGACCGCAAGCGTGCCCATCAGCAGCAACGCGACGTGACCGGAGCGTTTGGCGGGCGGCGCGGTGACCTGCGATCGACGCGGCCTGCGCTTGGCGAACTCGGTGCGATGCTCGGTCATGATCAGGTGATCATCGATGCGGCGTTGAGCGCACCGGCCGAGAGCGAGGCGAGACCGAGCCAGATCGCGGGCGCAAGCTCACCGGCTGCGATCCGCTGCGACAGATTCGGCACCGGAATCCTGACGAGATAGTAGACGATGACCTGGACGATCAGCGCGATCAGCGCCCAGATCAGGCAGTCCAGCACATTGGCCGAATGGGCGATCGCGCTGACCAGGGGCAGGGTGAAGCCGAGCAGGCTCAGACCGAGCGCGACCGCCGCCGCCGGATCATTGTCGCGGATCAGCTGGAATTCGTTGTGCGGCGTGACGCGCGTGTAGACGAACAGGTACGCCGTGACCGCAATGATCGCGGTGCAGAAGTACACGAGGAATGCCGGCAGCCCGGCGAGCGATTGCAGGATCATGAGGGTCGGCCGAATGACGTCGTCAGGGGTTGGTCGCCGCATTCTGCACTGCGGTTCGATGCCGTTTCGTAAACAAGCAGAAGCATCGGCTGCGAATTACTGAGCAGATTGTGAACCAGTTCATGAAGGGAAACACAGCCTCAGGTGACATTCGGACGAGGGGGATGACCGATGGCGACCGGGTTCAACAAGGACGTTCTGCCGCTGTTTCGGGACGTCGACATCGACTGCATGAACGCGAAAGGCGTTCATCTCGGCGACGCGCAATGGATGTGCGACGTCTCGGCAAACGAGGATTTCCAGGATCACGCCAATGCACGTCGCGTCTACGCGGCACTATCGTCCGGCTTCATGCCACCGGGTCACCGGTGGCCGCAGGCCGCACTCTCCATTTATTCGAATTGGATGCTGGACGGATTCCAGCCTTAGACGAAGGGATTGCACCCATGAGATATTTGATAGCAGGGACATTTGCTTTGGGACTGAGCGCCGTTGCGGCTGGTTCGGCCCAGGCCCAGTCGGCGTCGAACCCCGCCCTGAACGCGCCGGACCAGGTAGCATGGCAGTTCTTCATCCAGGTCAATAGCCGGGCTGGCGGCAGCAACTCGGTATTCGAAACCTGGGCCAGCGACACCGACACGTTCCAGCCGAATCCGCAATTCCCCACCGCACCGACGCCCCCGTCATTGCGGCGGCCGGTGCTGCCGCAGGTCGCGCGGGAAGGTGTGCAGGCGGCTGGCGGCCTGTTGCCCGCATTGCCGCCGGGCATCTCGGACGGTGTGACCGAGGAAACCCGGCGCAACAAGGCGACGTTTGACTTCATCGTCCAGAACGATCTGTACAAGGTGTCCGGGCTGAAGGCGGCGTTCGGCAAGAATCTGTCATTTCCCGTCGACGCGGTCGAGGTGAAGGCCAATTGGGTACCGGTCAGCGCCATTCCGGCGTTCACCAACAACCGTGTCACGATCGCGCAGGTGCCGCAGCTCTATCACGTCAACAGCGCCGGTGGCGTGCAGTATGCGCTGGTGGCGATGCACGTGATCAGCAAGCTGGTGCCGAATTGGACCTGGGCCACGTTCGAGCACAAATCCAATCCCGCGCGCTGCGACATCCTCGGCTGCCGGGACGCATTCGGCGCGCAGCAGGCGGTCGTGCCCTCCAATCGCACGGCGGGGCAGGGCTATCCGGATTGCGTCAAGACGCCGGCTCTCGCTGCGCTGCTCAAGGCCGCGGATATCGATCCGGTCTACGAGAACTACTGCCTGAAGGGCTCGCAGGCCGATTTCGTCGACAATGTCGGCCTCGATATCCGCGTCGGCAACTCGGTCACGGAGGACGGCTTCGTGGCGACCGCGTCATGCATGACATGCCATGGCCGCGCGGCGTGGAACAAGAACGGGCAGGCGACCTCGCAGGCCGGCTTCCTGTCGTTCAGTCCGAATGGTCCGATCGGTCCGCTCGGCGCGCTGCTGCCGAACTGGTATTGGAGCTTCAACTCGCAGCCGCCGATCTTCGAGGGCAAGCCGGGCCTCACGCGCACCGCAACGTCCGCCGACTTCGTCTGGTCGATTCCGTTCTGCGCGATCGACGATACCCAGTCGCCGGTGCCGCAGTCCAATTGCGCAGGTAAGTGATTCCGGGGGCGGCATGACCGGGCACAAGGTCGCGCTCTCCGGCAGTCTTCGCATCCCGCCTGAGGGTGCGACCTTGATCGGCGACGTCGATCCGGACGAGCCGCTCAGCGTCGTCGTTCACGTCAAGCGCCGCACGCCCGACATGTTCGCGCCGGGCAGTGCCGGCGATCTCGCCCGCCTCACCGGCAAGCCGCTCACGCGCCGCGCGCTGGCCGCGCAGCGCCGCCGTACCCATGCGCGGGCGGCCGCGCGGATCGAGAAGCGCGCGCGGGCCTCGGGGCTCAAGGTCGGTGACATCGACCTCGCCCAGCGCACCGTCGTGATCGAAGGCACGGCGCGGCAGATGGCGGACGTGTTCGGCGCCACCTTGCGGTGCTACGACGACGGCCGGCATCAATTCCGCGCGCGGGTCGGTCAACTGATGCTGCCGTCCGAGATCGCGCCGTGGACGCGCGCCGTTCTCGGCTTCGATCAGCGGCCGCTGGCGGCGCCGGCCCATCGGCTGCAGCCGCAGGCCGGTGACGGCACCGGCGTGGGTCTTTGGCCCAGCGAGATCGCCTCGCTCTACGGCATCCCGACCGATCGCGACGTATCCTCGGTCTGTGTCGGTATCGTCGCGCTCGGCGGCGGCTATCTCGCGTCCGACCTCGCGACGGCGATGGCCGCGATGGGCCGATCCGTGCCTGATGTCATCGATGTCACGGTGGAGGGCGACGGCAATCAGTTCGTCGACGGCTTCAGCCTGGCAGAGCAGGAGATTGCGCTCGATCTTCAGGTCGCGGCCAGCCTGCTGCCGAAGGCCCGCATCGTCGTGTATTTCGCCAACAATTCGACGGACAGCCTGACGCGCGCGGTTCATCGTGCGGTGTTCGACGACGTCAACCGCCCGCAGGTGGTCTCGGTGAGCTGGGGCAACAGCGAGCGGAGCTGGACGGATACCAGCCGCGACGCGATGCAGGCGGTGCTCGCGGATGCGATCAGGCTGCGCGTCAGCGTCACATTCGCGGCCGGGGATCTGCTGGCGACCGGCGGCCTCACGGATGGCAGGCTGCATGTCTGGTTTCCGGCCTCCAGCCCCTATGCGCTCGGCTGCGGCGGCACGGCGCCGACCCTGAACGAGGCGGGGAGCGCGGTCGTCACGGAAGCGGTCTGGAACCAGGCGCCGATCGGCACCGGCGGCGGCATCAGCGACGTCTTTCCGATTCCTGCCTATCAGTCGGGGCTGGCGCTGCCGGTCTCGCTCAATGATGGCGCGGTGCGCCGTGGCGTGCCCGACGTTGCCTGCGCCGCCGCCGATCGACCCGGCTACCGCATCGTGCTCAACGGGCAGGAGGTGGTGAAGGATGGCACCAGTGCAGCGACACCGCTATGGGCCGCCCTGCTCGCCATGGCGAATGCGGGGCGCGAGACGCCGGTCGGCTTCGTCAATTCCGCGCTCTATTCCAATTCGGCGCTGTGCCGCCTCATCACCAAGGGCGACAATCGCGTCGACGGCCGCGGCTATGATGCCGGCCCCGGCTGGAGCGCCTGCACCGGGCTCGGTGTGCCGAAGGGCGCCGACATCCTCGCGGTGCTGGGCTCGCTTCCCACCGTATAGGCAGGTTGCATTACGAGGCTGCGGCTTGGTCAAGCATCTGCAACACCGAATCTCCCGTCCTTCGCGTATGCTGGCTCAGCGCATCCGCAAACCCATCCGCGTCGCGGGCGCACAGAAGTGCCATGAAGGCTTCATGCTCCGTGACCGACTCGCTCCAGCGCCGGGCGTCGTAATTGGCCACCGCACGGGCGCGGAATACGTTTCGCTGCAGCGCGCTCCACATGTTGAACAGGACGTCGTTGCCGGCGAGCCTGGTGATCTCGGTGTGGATCTGCTGGTTCAGCCGGAAATAGGCTGCGCGTTGCGCAGCCCTATGCAGCGCCACGAGCTCGGCATGCATCGCCTCCAGCCCGGCGATGTCGTCAGCTGATGCGCGACTTGCGGTCTGGAAGCCGGCGGCGCGGTCGAGCGCGACCATCACGTCGAAGATCTGGGCGATCTCGGTCCGATCGATCGGCGTCACCACGGGGGTGCGATGCGGCCGCAATTCGATCAGGCCCTCGGCCGCGAGAATCTTGAACGCTTCGCGCAGCGGCGTGCGCGAGACGCCGAAGGTCTCGCACAGCATGCGCTCGGGCAGCGGCGCGCCGGCGGCGAGCTCGCCGTCGACGATCATCTCGCGCACCTTGGCGACGAGCTGATCGTGCAGCGACATGCGCTCCAGCGGGCGTTTCGAATGGTCCGAGGACAGTTTGAGCCGGGCCGGCTTGAAGCGCGTCTTCAGCCGCGTCCGGGGGGCGGATGTGCTCATGCTGGCGACGCCGCTCCGCGAATGATGTGCCTGGAAAGCAGGCGCTGCGCCCAAGGATCGGGCATTTATTGCTCCATAAACTTACGCTCTAGCCATTGATTATACGTCAAAAAAATGAAATTGCATACCGCATCCAGATGGCACGTCGCTTGCTACCCACTTTGTTGCTCGTCTGCTGACCCATTTGCGTCGACCATGGAGATCGAAGTGACACGATGTCTGCTCGCCTTTCTGACCGCCCTGGTGCTGGCCTGGCCTATGCAAGGCTTCGCCCAGGACGAGGCCAAGATCAAACTGGGCTATGCCAAATGCGCGCATTGCACGCCGATGTCGCTGACGCCGCAATTCGCGAAAGGCGTTGAGATCGACGCGGTCAGCTTCAACACCGGCACCGATGCGCTGACCGCGCTGGTCTCCAAGAACATCGAGGTCGCGCAGGTGACCTATCTGCATTACGCGATCGCGCTGGATAAGGGCTTCGACGTGGTCGCCATTTCCGGCCAGGTCAATGGCGGTTCGGCGCTGCTGCTTTCCAACGATCTCGACGTGCCGCAGAACGATTGGGGCGCGCTGAAGAAGCTGATCGCGAAGTACAAGGCCGATGGCAAGCCGTTCCGCGTCGCCGCCTCGCGCGGCAATGCGCAGGACATCCACATGCGCGGCGCCTTCGCCAAGCAGGGCATCGACATCAACAAGGACGTGCAGTTCGTCAACATCCCGAACCCGTCCGACCATCTGCAGGCGTTGCGCCGTGGCGAGGTCGAGCTGATCTGCACGGTCGAGCCGTTCGCCACCCAGATCATGCAGGCCAAGGCCGCGAAGTTCTTCGGCTTCCCCTATGATCAGGCCGCCGGCAAGCTGACCAACCTGATCGTCACCCGCTCCGATGTCATTGCCGCCAAGCCGAAGGCGCTGGAAGAGACGGTGCGCGCGGTGGTCAAGGTCGACGAGCATATCGCGGCCGACAAGCCGGCGCTGGTCGAAGTGATCTCGAAGATCACCGGTCTCGACAAGACGATCGCGACCGGTGCGATCGAGAATCTCGATCCCGATCCGAAGATGTACCGGGCATCTGCCGTGGCCATCGCCACCATGATGCGCGATCTCAAATACATCAATTCAGACGTGTCGGCCGCGGTCGAGAAGAACATGGATTATCGCTTCCTGGAAGCGGCGACCGGCAAGCCGAAATCCGAGCTCGGCTATTGAGATGAGCGCACTTGCTCACATCAGGAAGCTTGATCGCTACCTCGTTCCCGTTCTCATTCTTGCGGGATGGGAGGCGTTCTCGCGCTCCGGCGCGCTGCCGGCGGCATTGCTGCCGGCACCCTCGACCGTGCTCCTGGCCTGGGCGGATTGGGTGTTCGGCACCGACGGCAACACCCAGACCTACAGCGGGCATTGGTTCTTCGACATGGCCGCGAGCCTGTCGCGCGTTGCCGCCGGCTTTGCCATCGCCACCGCGCTCGGTGTCGCGTTTGGCGTCGCCATCGGCTGGTCGCGGGCGACCGAGACCGTGATCGAGCCGACGCTGCAGATGCTGCGGCCGATCCCTCCGGTGTCTTGGATTCCGCTCGCCATCATCTGGTTCGGCATCGCCAACAAGCCGGCGATCTTCCTGGTGTTCCTCGGCGCGTTCTTCCCGATCCTGCTCAACACCATCCACGGCGTGAAGAGTTGCGACCGCAATCTGATCCGGGCCGGCGCGATGGTCGGCGGCAGCGAGCGCAAACTCTTGCGCTACATCGTGGTGCCGGCGGCGCTGCCCAGCATCTTCGCCGGCTTGCGCATCGGCATCGGCTCGGCCTGGATGCTGACGGTCACCGCCGAAATGGTCGCGGTGAAGAGCGGCCTCGGCTATGTGCTGTGGGATTCCTATTATTTCCTGCGCTACGACCTCGTGCTGGCGGCGATGGCGAGCATCGGGCTGCTCGGCTTCCTCAGCGATCTCGGCATCCGCATGATCATGGCGCGCGTGCTGCATTGGCAGCGCAACACCACCTTGCGCGGCGGAGAGTGACATGGCGACAATCGATATTTCCCACGTCTCCAAGATCTTCCGGGACGCCAAGCGCAGCTCGAACGTCACCGCGCTCGACGACATCAACATCTCGGTCGCCCGCAATCAGTTCCTCTGCCTGCTGGGGCCGAGCGGCTGTGGCAAGTCCACGCTGCTCAACATGATAGCGGGTTTCGAGCAGCCGAGCAGCGGCAGCATCTGCATCGACGGCCAGCCGGTGACGGCGCCCGGCGCCGATCGTGGCGTCGTGTTCCAGCAGGCCAACCTGATGCCGTGGCTGCCGGTGTGGGAGAACGTCGCCTTTCATCTCTTGCTCAGCGGCAGCCAGAAGGGCGAGCGCCGCGCCAGGGCACAGACCTATATCGACATGGTGGGCCTCACCGGCTTCGAGAACCATTATCCGTCCGAGCTCTCCGGCGGCATGAACCAGCGCGTCGGCATCGCGCGTGCGCTCTTGATGAATCCGCAGGTGATCCTGATGGACGAGCCATTCGGCGCGCTCGACGAGCAGACCCGGATGGACATGCAGAACGAGCTGGTGCGCATCTGGCAGCAGCATCAGGGCACGATCGTTTTCGTCACCCACGGTATCGACGAGGCGTTGACGCTCGGCACCCATGTCGCCGTCATGAGCGCGCGTCCCGGCCGTATCCGGGAGATCATCCCGATCGAGCTGCCGCGGCCGCGCGACATCACCAGCCCGCAATTCAACGCGATGAAACGGCATATCCTCGAGCTCCTGCGTGGCGAGCGGACGCCGTCCCCCTTGGAAGTGGTCAATCAATGAATAGCAAACGTATTCTCCTGGGCATGCTGACGCCGTCCTCCAACACGGCGCTGGAGCCGATCACCTCGGCGATGGTCTCTGGGCTGCCCGGGGTGTCCGCGCATTTCTCGCGCTTCAAGGTGACGGAGATCGCGCTGTCGGAGCAGGCGCTGGCCCAGTTCGACAACAGCAACATCTTGCGTGCGGCCGAGCTTCTGGCCCACGCCAAGGTCGATGTGATCGGCTGGAACGGCACCTCCTCGGGCTGGCTCGGCTTCGAGGCCGATGTGAAGCTGTGCGAGCAGATCACGGCGGCGACCGGCATTCCCGCTACCACCTCGATGCTGGCGCTGAACGAGATCCTCGAACAGACCAAGGTGACCAGGCTCGGCTATGTCACGCCCTATCGCGATGACGTGCAGGCCAAGATCATTGCCAATTACGAGACGCTCGGCATCGCCTGCCAGGCGGAACGGCATCTCGGACTGCAGGACAACTTTTCCTTCTCCGAAGTGACGCCGGCGCAGATCGAGACCATGCTACGCGAAGTCGCGGCCCACAAGCCCGAGGCGATCGCGATCATCTGCACCAACCTGAAGGCGGCGCCACTGGTCGCACGGCTCGAGCTGGAGCTGGGGATTCCGATCTACGACACCATCGCGACCGTGGTGTGGAAGTGCCTGAAAATGACCGGTGTCGATCCCCGGCGCGTGAGCGAATGGGGCTCGTTGTTTCACAAGCTCGGCTGAAGCCGCGTAGGGAGGCGCGAACATGACCGCGTTCGACACTGTGATCCGCCACGGCACCGTGGTCACGGCCAGCGATATCTATCAGGCCGATGTCGCCATCAAGGACGGTCGCATCGCCGCGATCGGCGAGGCGATCACGGACGCCGCCGAGATCGTCGATGCCTCGGGCCTGTTGGTGCTGCCGGGCGGCATCGACAGCCACGTGCACATCTCGCAGCCGTCCGGTCCGGGCATCGTGATGGCGGACGATTTCGAGAGCGCGACGCGCGCCGCCGCCTTCGGCGGCAACACCTTCGTGATGCCTTATTGTCTGCAGGCCAAGGGCCAGCCGCTGCGCGAGGCGCTGAAGGACTATCATGCACTCGCCGATGCGAGTTGCTACATCGACCACTCCTTCCATCTGATCGTCTCGGATCCGAGCGAGGCCGTCCTGGGGCAGGAGCTGCCGGCGCTGGTCGCCGACGGCTACACTTCGCTCAAGATCTTCATGACCTACCAGGATTTGGCGCTGAGCGATTTCGAGATTCTCGGCGTGCTCGATGTCGCGCGCGAGACGGGCGCGCTGGTGCAGATCCATGCCGAGAATTACGATGCGATCCGCTTCCTCACCGAGAAGCTCGAGCGCGCCGGCAAGATCGCGCCTTACTTCCACGGCAAGTCGCGGCCGATCGCGGTCGAGCGCGAGGCGACCCATCGCGCGATCTCGCTGGCCGAGCTGATCGATGTTCCGATCGTGATCGTGCACGTCTCCAATCGCGAGGCGATGGAGGAGATCAGGCGGGCGCAGATGCGCGGCCTGAAGATTTTTGGCGAGACCTGCCCGCAATATCTGGTGCTGACCGAGGAGGACATGCAGGGCCTCAACATGGAAGGCGCCAAATATGTCTGCTCGCCGCCGCCGCGCGACAAGGAAAGCCAGCAGGCCTGCTGGGAAGGGCTGCAGCAGGGTGTGTTCGCGCTGTTTTCCAGCGATCATTGCCCGTTCCGCTATGACGACGAGGCCGGCAAGCTGACGCCGAAGGGACGCACCAGCTTCCGCTGGGTGCCGAACGGCATCCCCGGCGTCGAGACCCGGCTGCCGATCTTGTTCTCGGAAGGCGTCGGCAAGGGCCGCATCACGCTGAACCGGTTCGTCGCGTTGACGGCGACCAACCACGCCAAGACCTACGGCCTGAAAAACAAAGGCTCGATCGCGATCGGCTATGATGCCGACATCGCGCTGTGGGATCCGAACAAGACTGCGAAGATCAGCCAGGCCGGCCTGCATCACGGCTCCGACTACACGCCCTATGAAGGCATCGAGATCACCGGCTGGCCGATCGCGACCCTGCAGCGCGGGAAATTCGTGGTGCGCGACGGTCAGCTGGTTGGCGCCAAAGGCGACGGCCGCTACCTCACGCGCGGCAAGCCGGGTGGTGTGGCATAGGTCAGCCCCCTCCCCGCAAGGGGGAGGGGGCTGACCGTCTTCGCGGCGCGACCTCGAATCCCATCTGGCGCTCCGCAACATCCCGCTCTGCCGCGGTGCATCAACCTCCGGCGGTATCGCGGCGCCATCCGAATCCGGTTCTGGGTGCGTCGAATGGCTGTTACAACTTCGGGGTATATTCTTTCAAGGAAAGGATTGCTTCGATGCCCGCCCTTGCATTTTCAAACAATGACATTGCCGTCGTCGCCTGGACTTTCGATCGCCGGCTCGATGGCTGCCTCGGCTTTGCCGTCTATCAGATCGATGTCGACTCCAACACGGAGACCGCGCTGCCGGCGCTCGCCCGCTTTGCGGGACAGACCGCCGATAAGCTCACCACCGAACAGGCTCCGATTCAGAAATTCTGGTGGAAGGATCTCTATGCGAAACGCGGCGGCACCTACCAATACCGGATCGTGCCGATGGGCGGTACGCCCGGGCAGACGTTGAGCACGCTGGCCGGCGTCGCGCCGCTGCTCAGCAACAAGGTGACGCTCACGCCCAGCCGGCCGCCGTTCCACGCCTATTTCAATCGCGGCCTCACGGCGACCCAGGCGCTCAGTCACGAGCTGAAGGATCACCCCAGCATCAACGCGCTGGCTCCGCATATTCTCGATCCCAACGATCCGATCCGCATCCATTTGATGGGACAGCTGCAGGAGGGCCTCACCTCGCTGCTGAAGCGGGCGGATGATGAAGGTGGCCAGATCCATGCTGCGCTCTATGAGCTCAACGACCCGAACGGGTTGGAGAAGCAGCTGCAGGCCAATCCCAAGAGCCGGATCGTGATCCTGGGCAACGAGCAGGGGCAGGACACCGAGGATGCCGACGCTGACAACCGCGCGGCCCTGAAGCAGGCCGGCGTCGCGGTGATCGACCGCATCCTCGGCAAGGGCGACATCCCGCACAACAAGTTCATGGTGCTGACGCAGAGCGGCGAGCCGACCGCGGTGCTGTCGGGTTCGACCAACTGGACCTCGACCGGCCTATGCACGCAGACCAACAACGCCCTGATCGTGGACTCCGGAGCGCTGGCGCAGCGCTATCTCGACTATTGGAACGCGCTGAAGGCCGATGTCGACGCGGCCGCCGGAAACCAGAGGGCGCTGCAGTCGAAGACGCTGCGCGACTTCGCCCACGCCAACAACGATCAATCGATCGACAGTCCGATCGCGCTCGACAACGGCGTCACCATCGAGCCGATGTTCTCGCCCAACACTCCCGGCAAGCTCGGCAAGAACCCGAAGACGCCGAACGACATGGGACGGGTGTTCGAGCTGATGAACGGAGCCAAGCACGCCGTGCTCTTCCTGGCCTTCGATCCCGGCAACAACTCGATCCTGGATGCCGCCGGCAGGCTGCTCAAGGAGAAGCCCGACCTGTTCGTGCGGGGAGCGCTGACCAGCCCGCAGCGGGCGACGAATTTCTCCGCGGCGCTGCATTCGGGCGGTCACACCGAGCGGCCGGCTGATGGAGGCGATCAGGCGCCGGCCGTCAAGGTGGTCGGCGAGCGCGGCACTCCGAAGCAGCAGGGGGCCAAGGGCGACATCGATTTTCGCGCGGTGCCCGCCGAAGCCGTCAGTCCAACGGACGCGTTCGGCAAATGGGAAGGTGAGCTCGCCAAATACGGCTTTGCCATCATTCACAACAAGATCGTGGTGATCGATCCCTTCAGCGACGATTGCGTTGTCGTGACCGGCTCGCACAATCTCGGCTTCCGCGCCTCCTACAACAACGACGAGAACATGCTGATCATCCGCGGCCATCGCGGCCTCGCGGAGGCTTACGCCTGCCACGTGCTCGATCTCTACGATCACTACGCCTGGCGCTGGCTGCTGAAGCAGCACCCCGAGATCTTCGGCAAGCCGCTGCAGGGTGACGACAGCTGGCAGGACCGCTACATCATGGGGGCCGAGGAGAAGTCGCCGGAACTGCGATTCTGGCTGTCGGCAGCCGAGCGCGTCGCCGGCACGAGCGACAGCGGCGGCGCTGCGGCACCGACGCTGTCAGGGCCTGCGCCGAAAAAGCCGGCGAAGACGTCAGCACCGAAGGGCTCCGCCAAGCCGTCGCAGCCGGCCAAGACGACACCTGCGAAGCCGACGGCCAAAGCCGGCCCCGCCAAGGCGAAAACGTCCAGGAAGCCGGCAAAGAAAGCCTCGAAGAAAGCCGCCGCCGCAGCCAAGGCCTCCGCCGGCCGAAAGAAGACGACGAAGAAGAAGGTCGCCAAGAAGGCCTCAAAGACTGCAAAGGCGAGCAAGGCCGGAGCCAAGAAGGCGAAAGCGAAGACCGCAAAGCAGTCCGCCAAGCGGCACGCGAAGAAGGCTGCCGCGAAACGATCGAAGAGCAAGAGAACTGCGCGGAAATCTCGTTGAGAAAGCCGCTGACGATCATGACAGCTGCTCTGCAGCCGCCTGATTGGCGGGCCAGATCGGATCTGGCCGCCGGCAGGCCACCGCAGCGAAGCGGCTGCTATTTGTGACGCGTCATGGCCGGGCTTGACCCGGCCATCCACGTGTTTCTTCCGAAGGCACTGCGCGTCATAAGGCTTGGCCGCTGCTCGCTAGCGGATCCGGTATGATCCCGATCGCTGTGGCGCCCCTAGGAGACCACGAACTTGTCGCGGGCAGACCTGACGCACGGTTTGCTGCCAACGCAAAGCCGGCCACTCTTTTCCAATTAGTGAACACGCGGCGCGGCTCTTGCGAGGATCTTCTCTAATACTGCTTGTCGAACATACGTCCCGACAAGAATCTCGACCTCATCGCCCTCTTCGGCGCCTAGCAGCGCTTCTGCGACAGGTTTCTTGAAATAGATGATTCCGTTGTTCGGATCCGATCGGTCCGCGCTGATGGTGAATTGTACGACATTCTTGTCGTGTGTTAGATAGCGCAGGCGCACTGTGTCGCCGACAGCAACGGCGCTAGGCCTTACGATCGGCTTCGGCTCTTGCTCCTTCCGAGATTTTACGATGGGCGGCAATGGCTCAGTCGAGCCATTCTTCGAAAGATCAGCCGTCGGCTTGGAGAATTCTGCCTCCCGCGCGCGAAGCTCAATAAACCGCGCTTCAATTACTCCGCGTAGAATTTCGGCCTGCTTTTTGGGATTCTGAAACCAGTCTGTGGACCAAATGCGATGGAATTTCCAACCGAGCCCCTCCAATACCTGCTGACGCAGCCGGTCGCGATCGCGCGCGGATTTTGAAGAATGGAATGTAGCTCCGTCGCATTCTACACCAAGGATAAAACCATGGGCCCACTGCGGATGACGAACGCCGATGTCGATTGAGTAGCCCTTGACGCCAACCTGGGGCACAGGCGTACACCCCATGGCGCGAATTTGATCCATCACAAAGATCTCGAAATCTGAATCTGGCTCCTTCTTGGTCGCTTCACCCGACTCAAGAACGCCCGTTGCTGCATATTCCAACCATCGCTTAAGCATGTAGGCACCCTCGTTTCCCGTCGGCTCGGCCGAGATGTCAGCCGCCGACATCGACGAGAAGGTGACGATCTGTTGCTTCGCGCGTGTAAAGAGTACGTTTAAACGCCGCTTGCCAGCAGTGCCGTTGATTGGTCCAAAACGCTGCATAACTCGAGCGCCCAGTTCCTCTGGACCGTAGACCGTTCCGATAAAGATGACGTCGCGCTCATCGCCCTGAACGTTTTCAAGATTCTTGATGAAAAATTCTTCCAATCCATCATTATGCGTCGACCAATAATCCACGTACTGGGTCGCCGTTGGACTGCTACCAAGCGCGATCTCCATTTCCTCGAAGATCAAATCTCGCTGCTTTTGGTTGAGCGTCACAATGCCCAGAGACCGGTTCGGGTTCTTGGCCATAAACTCGATTGCGGCCTGGACCATTTCTCGCGCCTCGACCGGGTTTATGCCCGCCTTATACAGGCCTGGAACCGCTCGAAATTCGACGCCCATACCAGCGACGCCTTCCGACGCTGACGGGAAAACCACGAGATCGTCACTATAGACAAGACGATTCGAAAATTTTATCAGCCCCGAATGTTTGGAGCGATAATGCCAACGTAAACGTCGTGCCGGTCGGAAAGTCGCGTTCGCTAGCTCCAGAATAGATTCGTCCAGAACCGTATCGTCCTCGCTGTCGTCTCCATCGACATCGACCATTTTTCGAAAAAAGTTGCTCGGTGGAAGCTGATTAGTATCGCCGACAATCATCGCTTGCTTGCTGCGAGACAGGGCACCGATAGCTTCTTCCGGCGGCATTTGAGAGGCTTCGTCGATAACGCAAAGATCAAACCCCACCCCTTGCTTCGGAAGATATTGCGCGACCGCTAAGGGGGACATCATCCAACACGGCTTAAGTTCAAGCAGAGCTGCGCTAGCTCTCCGCGTCAGCTCACGAACTGATAGAAATTTTTGCTTCTTGTCGACCTCGTTCGTAATTAAAGCGAGATCCGTCCACTGCGACTTTCGTCCAACGCCATTGCCGCGCGGTGGCCGGGCCTCGGCTTTTAGTTTTCGCCGCAAGTCTTTTCGCGTTTCCGCTATGATCTCGCGATCGAGTTCAGCCAAACGGTTGCGCATGAAGTCGAGGCGGGCTCCAGGGAACCGGGCCAAGATAGGTCCGCACCGGTCAGACGCGTAGACGCGGCGCGCGAGCCACCGAAACGCCAAAGCTTCGAGCGCGGCGGCCAAACCGGCGTATCCGCCGGTAGCGGTGACATACTCATCGATTATCGCATGTAGATCCGATCGGCATTCTCTCCTCGCGCCGCCAAAGGCTACATGCATTGCTAGACCTTCCGGATCTTCGGCTCCGGCGCGTAGGGCTGCTGCCCTGCTGTCCAAAGGGCCGGTTACCATCGCGGACGTCTCGACAAGCTGTGTTCGCGTTCCGAAATCCGATCCAATTTCAGCGCACATCTCTTGCGCTTCTTTGACGCGCTGGACGCATTGCGCTCCGTGTGCAGCAAGGCCAGATCCGATCGAAACGGCCAACGCCCGCCCGTTCGGCAGTTCAACTATTGTGGAACACAAGTCGAGAACGGCTTTTAGTGGTGCGGTCGTCGTCTTCGCGCCGGCATAAAGGCCGTTGAGCGCTGCGGCGATTTGGGAGCGATTATTGAGCCTTTGTTCTTGAGCGAGGTAGTTTTCAATTTTCGTACGAAGTGCGGCGACCTCGTCAGATGAGGGCCTTTCATCGGGGGTGAACAGACGCGCACGTTCTCTTAGAAGGAGAAGATCATTTTCTTGCGCAATGGCGTCTGTCTCCCACTGAACGACGGCGTCACGCAAACCGCTGAGTGTCAATTTGTCTGAATGCGCCTCCAAAATTGGAACCTCAAACAGCATCTCAACTGAGCCATTTAGCAAGAAGGAGCGGACAGCATTTTGTTCGACACGTGGGAGCCGCTCCCGGACGAGGTCGCAAAATGCTGCCATGCCTTCCATAAAGTCGAAGTCGGTATCGATCCCCTTAAATCGGACCCCGTATAGGACGGGCGCCTGGGAGCTTTTTCGAAAGTCTCTTTCTCTCGCTTTCCAATCAACAAGTTCCTCAAGGTCGCTGATTGCGGTCGCTCGCTTCCATTTACTCCGGCTAAAGCCAATATAGGCAGTTTTCGCTTTGCGGTACGTGGCCGAAAAAAAGCGAAACCGGCCAGCAGTCTTGATCGCTACGAGCCAGCGGGCAGTTTCATCCACCTCTGGTGTCACATTAAGCGAGAATCTCTGCGATAGACCTTTTCTCGCTTCCTGCAGCCGTCGCCCTTCTATGTTTAGCATTCTCAGGGAGGCGAGAGCATTCGTATCGGAAGCAAGATCTGGTCGGCGAGCATGGAGATGATCCGGGTCCGTACTATCGATAATCGACCGAAGTATCCCAATATCGCTAAACCGCCATTGATCGCTGCCGGGTACAAGCGCCGCGAACCCTTCCATTTGGCTGATTAGCCTTTTGCCAATTGAAATGGCCTCACGCTTCTTCGCAATACTTTGCGCAAGCTCATCTGTGTCTAAGTTATTGACACCGTGCTTGCGGCAGAGTTCGTCGACTTCCATCAGGGCAGCGACAGTTTTCTCATCCGGTCTAGAGCGCAATTTTGAAAGAATATGCGCTTCGAGCGCCTGAAACGATTCACACTCCTCGACGAAGCTCGCGAGATGATCGCAATCAGCTTTGCTCGCAAGGCGCGGAATCAAGCTTAGCTGTGAGCGATCCGACAGCCGCGATGCTGCCTCGAGAAGCTTCGTCATTGAAGCTAACGTAGAAGCATCTTCGCGGCCCGTAATCCCAAATTTATCGGCTTGGCGGAGGCGATCCCGCAACACCTCTAGAGCCGTAGCAAGACCCTTTGCAAGCTCTAGGATAGCGTCCTGGTCGAAAGGCGTCAGATGCGAGGCTCGTATCCCTTGCCAATGCGCGCTGACTTTTGCGAGGCGGCCCGCAGCCTCCTCCAGGATCGTCGCGCTCGACTTGGTGTCTTCGATTGTTGTCTTCGTGACGGCGAAAGTCGTCGGAGCGTCTGCGAGTTGAACTGATTTTGGCAGATTATTCAAACGATCGGACGTTGCGACGCTCTTTCCAAGAATGTCATGAATCGTGAAACCCGTTCCGTCGAAAGGGAGCCTAAGCAGTTCGACATATTCGGCGATCTGTGCTCGCGCTTCCTTAAAGCGCCGAATGTGATCCTTGAGATCTGCGACGGGTCGGCCAGCATCCATCTCTAAGCGCTCGCGTAAGGAGCTGATTACGCGTTCTCGCATGGAGTGCTGCGCTTGCAGCGGCAGCAGGAATTCACCCAGGCCAATAGCATCTAGGCGAGCGCGCACGACTTCGAGCGCAGCTGTCTTTTCAGCGATGAACAGCACTTTCTTGCCTGCCGCAAGGGCAGCAGCGATGGTGTTAACGATCGTCTGCGACTTGCCTGACCCAGGTGGACCTTCGACCGCAAGATTCACGCCGTTCGCGATGTCAACGAGTGTGCTAAACTGGGATGCGTCGGCATCCATGACAAGGTGCGGCACAAGCCGCTCAACATGCTCCTTATCGACGTCGTATTCGTCAGCAAAGGGTGATGCAACGGGAGTGCCGCTGCCCGCCAGGAGCGGCCGGATGATATCGTTGGCCGAAAAATCCGTGTCGCTTGTGTTGAGGTCGTGATACATGGCCATTCGGGCGGACGGAAATACACCAAATGCGACCTGACGACGGACGCGCCATGTTACGCCCTTCGGCGAAAGTTTGGCAATTTCGGCCAAATACTCTTCGATTGAGCCGGTCGTGAACGCAGGCAGCTCAATGCTGAATTCCTGTCTTAGTTTTTCTAGAAGTACCGCGTTCGTTTCTGGCTCTTCACCGAGACCGCTGACCCAGAACTCGGCTCCGTCTCTCGTCTTCTTCTTCTCGATTTTAACCTGGAGTAAAATCAAGGGCGCGAAGGAAGTTTCAGAACTGGTTCTGTCCGACCACTCAAGGAAACCAAACGCTCCATGTAAGACGTTGAGCCCGGTCTCCTGAAGCCACGTGTTACATTTCGAGTTTAGGGCAGAAAGCTTGCGCTCCAAATCGTCCGGTAGAAGCAACGTCTGGATAGCATCGTCCGTGTGCCGACCATCGTCGGGAGACTCTCCCGCTTGAGGCAGGTCGTAAGACGGAAAGATGCCATTGTTCCTGGCGTGCTGGACGAGGTTGAGGTCCTGTTTCGTAGGGCGCGCACTCATCCCAAGCTGCGCTCTTAACCTGTCCTTCAGCGCGCGATCTGCTTTGCGGAGGATGTCATTGTAGCCATCGGCGTCCTTGTCGAGCTTTTCAAGTTGCGCCAAATAGTCTGGATCGCTGCGTCGCGCCGCGGCTAACGCGCGCTTGAATATGTTGGACCGTTCATCGGCCGGGTCTTCGTCAAGTGCCGGCAGCGGCTCCATCTGCATCCGCTGGCCGTTGCAAAGATTGAAGAACAGCACATCAGGCAGTTCGTCCACGACGCGTACATGCGCATTTGATCGAGGGTTGAGCTTCGTGGCGATGAGCGGATTGCGTCGACTAAGGTCGAGCAATTTTGGCCGCATCGTCTCGATCCGCCTATGGACGAGCTCTTTGAGTTCCTCGGCTGCCTGCGTTGCCATTTAAACCTTGATATCTCGGCTAAAGCGCTTTGTTTCAATACTTTAAACCATGTTGCTACCAAAGCGCGAGTGGACACAAAGGGAATTCCACTGCTTACATGGTCGTAGATCTACTCCCACCCAGGAGGGGGCTGACCTCTCAGAAAATTCGCTTTCTTTATGCGCGCGGCTGCTGCGACGGTGGAAGGGCCCTTTAGTACTCCAACCCTGAGATCAGGGGACCCGAGGGACAAGGCCACGACGGACGGATTGCTTGATTTGCGATCTGCTGAGCGACGGCGCCTTGATCGGTGCAAAATTACCGTTATGAAGCGGCCAATTTTGCTAACACTTTCAATGCGACCCACCCTGTCCAGTCCCTTGCGCAAGAATATTGTTATTTCGCTTTTTCAGAATTTATGTTTCTCTTCTCTCGTCTCGCCCCAACGAGGGGATGCTTCGCGGTCGTCACGGACGTCGGGTGCGGGATGCGGTGGGCCTGTCGGGTCGCAGCATGGCGGCATGATCCGGAAAAGCGCGTAGCGGTTTTCCGAACAAGATCATGCCCAAGTCGAGTTCATGCGGACGAACGATCCGGTGCGCACGGTCAAGCCGCGTGGTCCTGGCGCCCCGGTGCTGGCGTCAAGTCCGCGATGATGCGTTTGGCGCATCGTGGATGACAGGGGCAAGAGAGCCGGTCCCTGGGGAGAGCGCGGAGTAAGCCGTCAAACCATCGCGCGGGGAAGGCCGGGTGTTCTCGGCCAGACCTGTGGTGACTGCCGCCTGCTTTTTTTCTGCAGGCGGGCCACGGGCGCGGCCAGCGCCCGGCCTTCCCCATAGGCGTTAAGTTTATGCTTGAGTGTTGGAATCCGCCGTGATTCGAACAGGGGATGGCAGACGAATCGCTCCTGAACGAGGACTGGACGAGAGTGGTTGCGCAGCTGGGCGGGGCTGCGCAGCTCGAGAAAACTGCGCGCCAGACGAAGGCCTTCGCGCGTCGGCGGCAGATTCCAGATGCGGTGACGTTACTTCGGCTGATGCTGGCCTATTGTTTGGGTGAAAGAGGGCTGAGATCGACAGCCGCATGGGCGGCTTCTGTTGGCCTTGCCGACCTCACCAGCGTGGCGTTGTTCTATCGGCTGCGTCAATGTGGTGATTGGTTTGCGGTGCTGGTGGAGGGCTTGCTCGCTGCGGCAGCTCCGAAGGCGAGCCAAGGCCGCCTGATCCGCATCATCGATGCGACGACAGTGCCTCAGGCGGGACCGGCTGCGCGCAAGAACAGTGAGCTTTGGCGCGTTCATAGCGCATTTGATCTGCCCTATGAGCGCTTTGGTCACTTCGAGCTGACAGATCAGCAAGAGGGCGAAACGTTTGACCGGATACCAGTGGTCAAGAACGAGATCCGCATTGCTGACCGCGCTTATCTGCAACCTGACCGCATTGCGGCCGTCCGCGAAGCCGGGGCCGACGTTTTGATCCGAGCGGGCTGGAAGAACGCACGTTGGCTTGACGCCAAAGGCCTTCCGTTCGATCTGATGGCCCAATTGCGTGCCGCGAAGGCGCGCGGACTGGTCGATCGGGAGATTTGGATCAAGCGCAAGGGCGGCGCGCCTCTGGCTATGCGTCTGGTCGCAATCAAGAAGCCCACCGGTGCGGCTGCTGCTTCTCGGCGTAAAGCCCGGCAAGACGCAAAAGATGAAAACCGCATCATCTCCAAAGAAACTTTGGAGGCTGCGGATTGGGTCATTCTGATCACGTCGCTCGCGCGGGACGAGTTCTCCACCAAAGATGTGCTTGCGCTCTATCGATTGCGATGGCGGATCGAGCTTGGGTTCAAGCGACTGAAGAGTCTGATTGGCCTCAAGACGCCGCCAGGAACCGATCCGCGCTCTGCCAAGCCCTACCTGCTGGCCCACCTCCTGATCATCCTGTTGCTCGAGCCGCTTGCCAGCGACTTCGAGGACTCTCCCCACTGGACGCAGGCCGCTTAACGACGCCTGGCGCTTGGCGGGTCCTGCAGCAGCTCGTTGCATCCTTGCTGCAAGCAATCATTCCACAACCAACCATCCGTTGCTTGCGCCGCAGAAAACGCGCGTTGGGGCGCCACCTTCGCGAGCCTCCTCGAAAACGCAAGTATCAATCGATGCTCGCGCTACCTTAACGCCTATGCGGCCTTCCCTGCGCCCTCAATTATGAGAGGGCGGTGAGATTGCCGAATAGCTCGAGCGAGATGCGCCGCGAGATCGCGAAGGTATGGGTCGATGAGCTGATGAGTAGCGTGGCTGACAGTGTGGCGATGTCTATTGCGGTCGTTTCTGGAAGTCGGCTTTGGCTTTTGTTGGGGGGAGGGGAGCGCACTGTCCGAGTGGCAAAACAAGGGTCCAGCATCTTCATCCCCACAAACAAAAACCCCGCCATTCGCGGCGGGGTTGAGGTTCGGGATCCGCGCGAGAAGTGCTCGCAGCCAGCCCCGGGAATTGCAGTGAGATCAGGCCGGGATACGCTCGTCCATGTCGTGCGGCTCGCGCAGCACATAGCCGCGGCCCCAGACGGTCTCGATGAAGTTGCGGCCTTCGGAGGCGTTGGCGAGTTTCTTGCGCAGCTTGCAGATGAAGACGTCGATGATCTTCAGTTCCGGCTCGTCCATGCCGCCATAGAGATGGTTCAGGAACATTTCCTTGGTCAGCGTCGTGCCCTTGCGCAGCGAGAGCAGCTCCAGCATCTGATATTCCTTGCCGGTCAGATGCACGCGCTGGCCGCCGACTTCCACCGTCTTGGTGTCGAGATTGACGACGAGGTCGCCGGTCTGGATGACCGATTGGGCGTGACCCTTGGAGCGGCGCACGATCGCATGAATGCGGGCGATCAGCTCGTCCTTGTGGAACGGCTTGGTCATGTAGTCGTCGGCGCCGAAGCCGAGACCCTTGACCTTGTCCTCGATGCCGGCAAGACCGGACAGGATCAGGATCGGCGTCTTGATCTTGGAGACCCGCAGCTGCTTGAGCACGTCGTAACCGGACATGTCGGGCAGATTGAGGTCGAGCAGAATAATGTCGTAATCGTAAAGCTTGCCGAGATCGACGCCTTCTTCGCCAAGGTCAGTCGTGTAGACGTTGAAGCTCTCGGACTTGAGCATCAATTCGATAGACTGCGCGACGGCGCTGTCATCCTCAATCAGCAAAACGCGCATGCCAGTTCCCCATAGTCGCCGCTCCGGGCGTCAGGTCGGCCGCACTTGCGGCACTCAAAACGCCTTTGAACAACTGATTCGGATCCTGACGAGAGATGGTTAACAAAATCTGATTCACCTCCGCAAGCTCCATCCGTGCAATTTTTGTCGAATCGCCCTAAGATATTGCGACGAAGCAGGTTTTCTTAGCCGTCCTCGTTCAAGCTCCATGTTAAGAGACGGGCCTAACCGACTCCTGCGACCCGCTGTTTTTTCGACCAGCAGGTCGGGCCCTCTCAGTCACCCAAGACAGTGACGCAATGATTAATGATGCGGGTAAACACGAAGTTAAGCGGGGCGGACGAAACTGCCCATACTTAAGGTTTCCGCAATGAAGGCGCTGGCCGAGCAAATCAACGACATCGACGGCGTCAATATCTATGGGCGCGTGGTCGGCGTCAAAGGATTGATGGTCGAGATCGCCGGTCCCATTCATGCGATGTCGGTCGGCGCGCGGATCGTGATCGAGACCGGCCAAAATTTCATCCCGGCCGAAGTGATCGGTTTCTCCGGCAAGAACGCGGTGGTGATGCCGTTCGCGGGCCTCGAAGGTGTGCGGCGCGGCTGCCGCGCGGTTATCGCCAATGCGGCCAACCAGGTGCGGCCGTCGCCCGCCTGGCTCGGACGCGTCATCAACGCGATGGGGGAGCCGATCGACGGCAAGGGACCGCTGCCGCTCGGCGCCTCGCCGGTGCCTTATCGCAACACGCCGCCGCCGGCGCATTCGCGCAAGCGCGTCGGCGCTCCGCTCGATCTCGGCGTGCGCGCGCTCAATACGTTTCTGACCTGCTGCCGCGGCCAGCGCCTCGGCATCTTCGCAGGTTCCGGCGTCGGCAAGTCGGTGCTGCTGTCGATGCTGGCGCGCAACGTCGATGCCGACATCTCGATCATCGGCCTGATCGGCGAGCGCGGCCGCGAGGTGCAGGAATTCCTGCAGGACGATCTCGGCGAAGAGGGCCTGGCGCGGTCGGTAGTCGTGGTCGCGACCTCGGACGAGCCGGCGTTGATGCGGCGGCAGGCGGCCTATCTGACGCTCGCGACCGCCGAATATTTTCGCGACGAGGGCAAGGACGTCCTGTGCCTGATGGATTCGGTGACGCGTTTTGCGATGGCGCAGCGCGAGATCGGGCTCTCCGCCGGCGAGCCGCCGACCGCCAAGGGCTACACGCCGACCGTGTTCACCGAATTGCCGAAGCTTCTGGAGCGGGCCGGGCCGGGGACGGGCGACGGCTCCATCACCGGCATCTTCACCGTGCTGGTCGACGGCGACGACCATAATGAGCCGGTGGCGGACGCCGTGCGCGGCATTCTCGACGGCCATGTGGTGATGCAGCGCTCGATCGCCGAACGCGGACGCTATCCGGCGATCAACATCCTCAAATCGGTGTCGCGCACGATGCCGAAATCGGCCGATCCGGTCTTTCTTCCCACCATCATGCGGGCGCGCCAGGTCATGGCAACTTATGCCGACATGGAGGAGTTGATCCGGCTCGGCGCCTATCGGGCCGGTTCCAGCCCCGAAGTCGATGAAGCCATTCGTTTGCATGAGCCGCTGGAGGCCTTCCTGCGCCAGCGCAAGGACGAAGTCTGCAGTCTTGGCGCGGGTTACCGCCAGCTGGAACAAATCCTCGGGCGCTTGGAAACGGAAAGCTAACTTTGTCGGGTAATCATGTTCGCCACTTGATGAGCCAAGTCGGCCGGCCCGCGACGGGCGGCCGGCGCAGTCCCGCGTCCGATCCGGGACTTCTGGGGAGTATGAGTCGATGAAGTCGCGCGACACGCTGATCCGCCTGAAGAAATTTCAGGTCGACGAGAAACGCCGCAGAGTGATGCAGATCGAGGGCATGATCGCTGACTTCCAGCGCATGTCGGCCGAGCTCGATCGCGAGATCATGAGCGAGCAGGAGCGGGCGGGGATCAACGACCCCTCGCATTTTGCCTACCCGACCTACGCCAAGGCTGCGATCCAGCGGCGCGAGAACCTGACCCGGTCGGCCGACGAGTTGCGCGGCCAGCTGGAGGAGGCCAAAGCCGCGCTGTCGGAGGCCTTCGAGGAATTGAAGAAGGTGGAGTTGCTCGACGAGCGCGATCAGGCCCGCGAACGGGCCGAGGAAAGCGCCCGCGAGCAGGCCGATCTCGACAGCATCGGATTGATGCGCGCCCGTCTCGGCGTGATCGCCTGACCGGTCCTGCCTGATTAGCCGCAGGCTGGAGCCCGGGCGCCGCGCCCGGGCTTTTTTATCGCCGTGATGGCGTTTACAGTCCGGGAAAGGTTGGAGGAGCCGATGGAGCAGTGCGATTTCGGGGAAAGCTGAATGCTGACGCCGGCAGAGCTGGTCTGGCTGATTGCCGCGGTCGCCAGGAGGGACGAGGCGGCCTTTGAGCGCCTGTACACGGCGACCAGGGCGAAACTCTATGGCGTCGTGCTCCGTATCTTGCGCAGGCAGGATCTCGCAGAGGAGGTCGTTCAGGAGACTTTCGTCAAAATCTGGCATAGCGCTGCGCAATTCAACCCCGCGATTTCTTCGCCGATCACCTGGATGGCTGCGATCGCGCGCAACCGGGCCATCGATCTCGTCCGCAAACGCGGCGAGCTGTCGCTCGAAGAGGAGCCGGATGCGATGGAGGTGGCGGCGGAAACGCCGGATCCGTTGGCGCGGCGCGAAATGTCGGAGGAGCTCAAGCGGCTGTTGGAGTGCATCGGCCAGCTCGAACCCGACCGTCAGAGGCTCGTGCTGCTCGCCTATTACAACGGTTGGAGTCGCGAGCAGTTGGCGGCAAAGTTCAGGGCGCCGGTAAATACGGTGAAGACCTGGCTCCGTCGGAGCATGATGGATATCCGCGCGTGCCTCGGACTTTGATCTCAGCGAGGCGGCGTGGGCCGATGATCTGGACGTGCGATGGCCTATAGCGAAGATGATATCGCGCTCGCCGCGGAATACGCGCTTGGCACGCTTGATCGTGACGAGCGGGCGCAGGTCGAGACCCTGATCGCCGCCGACGAGGGCTATGCGGCGCTGGTGGCGGCCTGGGAATTTCGCTTGAGCGTTCTCAACCAGATGGTCGGCCTAGTCGAGCCGCGTCCGGTGGTATGGGATCGCATCAAGGGCGCGATCGCCGCATCGCAGGCGCAGGCAGAGCCAGCGGTTGTCCCGCCGCAAATGCCCCCGCAGGACGTTTCTTCGCAGGATCAGGCATTGCAGGATGCGACGGTGACTTCGGCTTCGCCGGTTCAACACAAACCGCCGTCCGCTTTGCCGGAATCTGCGACTGCGATGGGCGAGGCCCTTGCCGATCAAGCGCCCGGCGCTGATGACACCATCGCCGAGCCGACCGCGCAGGCAGTTAACGACAACGCCGATGTGGTCCGGCTGGCCTCCAAGGTCAGGCAGTGGCGCGTGGTTGCCAATGCGATGACCGCGGTGGCGGCCGTGCTGCTCGCGATGATAGCGGTCCAGGTCTATCGGCCGGATCTGCTGCCAGATGGTTTGCGGCCGAAGCGGCGGATGCCGCTCTCGGCGCAATATGTCGCGCTGTTGCAAAAGGACGGATCGTCGCCGGCCTTTATTCTGACGGTCGATGCCGGCAGCAAGAACTTCACCGTGCGCCGGGTCGGCGCCGCGCCCGAGCCCGGCAAGAGCTACGAGCTGTGGCTGGTCTCCGACAAGCTGCAGCGGCCGCGTTCGCTCGGCGTGATCGGCGGCAACGATTTTACGACCAGGCCGGCGCTTAGCGCCTATGATCCCGATACGGTCAACCGCGCCACCTATGCCGTAACCCTCGAGCCGGAAGGCGGGTCGCCGACCGGGGTGGCCACCGGTCCGATCGTGTTTTCCGGCAAGCTGATCGAGACCGTGCCGCCGCCGGCGCGCTGATTGCCGCCGCAAAAAGAAAACGCCCGTGGGGAGCGGGCGTTTTCGGTAGTGGACTTGGGGTTGGGTCTACTACATATCCACGCGGCCACTGGGGGGCTGTAGCACCGCGTGAATTCCTAAAACTCCTTAGCGAACCAGCAGCGCCTCCGAGCTCGTCACGACCACCGGCTTGCCGGCCTTGATGACGCGCGCGGTCTGCGCGTAGTTGTCCGAACTGCTGCGGGCGGAGATGCCGAAACCGGCCACCACGATGCCAGCCACGAGCGCCACCACCACGATCTTCAGGTGGGTCGTCCGATCTGCGCTGTAGATCGAGTGGTTCATCGAGGTCTCCTGCCGCCTTCCGTTCGCTCTGCCTCTGCCGTTCGCCTGCGTGTGATTCGTCGTTTATTCGTCGTCTGCAGCGCGATCGCGGTTCATCGTCTCGCGCTCCAGAAACGTAGGAAATCGCAAATCCGTTCCCAAGTCACAATCACAATGGCGTGATAACTCGTGATCTGCCGCGATTGTGGCGATCTGTATCGTAAAATTGTTTAGTAAAAACAATTATATAAATAGAATTTGACCATCTCTGACCAAAAATCGCCTTGGTGAAGGAAAATTAAGAATTCGATTGCCTGTGGCGAAAAGACACTCCCGGAAAATGCTACCAAAAACAGCAACGGCCGGCAATTTGCGCCGACCGTTGATAGTATCGCATGATTTTTCTCAACTACAACGCTAAATACTGCCCACCGTCTTCAGCCGCGCTCGCGGGTGAATCTCGGCCTGCGACAACACCGTGGTCTGGGCGCGGAAGCGTTCCACCAGCGAGCGGACGAAGGGCCGGATCGCCGCCGACGTGACCAGCACCGGCGCCTCGCCTTCGCGCGCGGCGCGCTCGAAGGCATCGCGCGTCGCGGTCATGAACTCCGAGAGCTTCGAGGGCTGCATCGCGAGGCTCCGTTCCTCGCCCTGGCCGATCAGCGATTCCGCGAACGCCTGCTCCCATCGCGCCGACAGCGCGATCAGCGGCAGATAGCCCATCGGGGAGGTGTTCTGCGCGCAGATCTGGCGGGCGAGGCGCGCGCGCACATGCTCGACGATGGTTGCGGGATTGCGGGAGAAGGCCAGCGCATCGGCGATGCCTTCGAGAATGGTCGAGAGATCGCGGATCGAGATGCGCTCGGCCAAAAGCAGCTGCAGCACGCGCTGGATGCCGGAGATCGTGATCTGGCTCGGCACGATGTCCTTGATCAGCTCGCCCTGTTCCTTCGGCAGCTCCTTCAAGAGCTTCTGCACCTCGCCGTAGGAGAGCAGGTCGCTCATGTTGGCCTTGAGCAGCTCGGTCAGGTGGGTCGAGAGCACGGTCGCCGCATCGACCACGGTGTAGCCCTTCAGCGAAGCCTCTTCCTTCAGGTTGGCGTCGACCCAGGTGGCGGGCAGGCCGAAGGTCGGCTCGGTGGTGTGGATGCCGGGCACCGCGACCTGGCTGCCGCCGGGATCCATGACCATGAACTGGCTCGGCCAGATCTTGCCGGTGCCGGCGTCCACTTCCTTGATCTTGATGATGTAGGTGTTGGCCTCGAGCTGGACGTTGTCGAGGATGCGCACCGACGGCATCACGAAGCCCATCTCGATCGCCAGCGAGCGCCGCAGCGCCTTGATCTGGTCGGTGAGGCGGTCGGTGCCGTCGGGGCCGTTGACCAGCGGCAGCAGCGCATAGCCAAGCTCGATCTTGAGATCGTCGATCTTCAGCGCGGCGGAGATCGGCTCCTCCGCGGCGGCGGCTGCTGCGGCAGCGGCCGCAGCGGGGGTCGCGGCAGCGGCGGCAGCTTCCGCGGCGGCGACGACGTGCTTCTGCTTGCGCGCCTTCCAGGCGAGCGCGGCCGCGCCCGAGCCGAGCGCGAGGAAGGGCAGCGTGGGGATGCCCGGCAGCGCCGCCAGCACCAGCATGACCGCGGCCGACATGCCGAGCGCCTGCGGATAGCCGGAGAACTGCTTGATCAGCGCCTTGTCGGCGGCGCCGCTGAGGCCGGCCTTCGAGACCAAAAGGCCCGCGGCGGTGGAGACGATCAGCGCCGGCACCTGCGTGACCAGGCCATCGCCGACGGTCAGGGTGGTGTAGGTGCGGGCGGCTTCGCTGAAGGAGAGGCCCTGTTGCGCGACGCCGATGATGATGCCGCCGAGCACGTTGATGAAGACGACGAGCAGGCCCGCGATCGCATCGCCGCGAACGAATTTGGAGGCGCCGTCCATGGCGCCGAAGAAGCCGCTTTCGTCCTCCAGCGCCTTGCGCCGTTCCTTGGCGACCTTCTCGTCGATCAAGCCGGCGGAGAGGTCGGCGTCGATCGCCATCTGCTTGCCGGGCATCGAATCCAGGTGGAAGCGTGCGGCGACTTCGGCGATGCGGCCCGAACCCTTGGTGATGACGACGAAGTTCACCGTGACCAGGATCGCGAACACGATGAGGCCGATGACGAAATTGCCGCCCATCACGAACGAGCCGAAGGCCTCGATGACGTGGCCGGCGGCGTCGGTGCCTTCATGGCCGTGGGACAGGATCAGCCGGGTCGACGCCAGGTTCAGCGACAGCCGCAGCATGGTCGAGATCAGGAGCACGGCCGGGAAGGAGGAGAATTCCAGCGGCGCCTGGATGAACAGCGCGGTCATCAGGATCAGCATCGACAGCGTGATCGAGATCGCCAGGAACAGGTCGAGCACGATCGAGGGCAGCGGCAGGATCAGCACCACCAGGATGGTGAGGATGCCGAGCGCGAGCGCGATGTCGCCGCGCTTTAAGACATCGACGATGTCGCCGAGCTTGAATCCGCCGGCGGGCAGCCCGGCTCCCTGTCCTGCCGTGACGTCGACCATGGCTTTCGCCTTTCCCCGCGGGCCGCGTTTCTTGGCCCCAACCGATTGCGCGGCGGCCAAAGGGCCGCCGGTTCGAGATTGAGCGACCGCACTGGCGTCCACGGAAAGGGCCTCCCCCGTCATCCGTACCCGACTGCGACGCACTCACTTCAACCCGGCAATTTTTGCCCGGTGTATGGTTAGCATTCGGTTAATGGCGGGTTGGGAAGCGGTCGCTTGGCTGAAAGGGGAGGGCTGGGCAGGGTCCATCGTTGGCAGCGCCAGCGTGCCAGCGCCGCACTCGCTCGGCCTGCGAAGCTCGCCCGTTTGCGGCCGCGATGATTCCTTGGCCTGTGTTGGGACGGTATTGGGGCCTCATGGTTCGAGACGGCGCATTCGCGCCTCCTCGCCATGAGGGTCCAGGATCTCGCCACGAGCACGTCCTCATCCTGAGGAGCCCGCCGAGGCGGGCGTCTCGAAGGATGGCCGCGGGAGGGCTGACCAGGCAAAGCTTTGGTCAGAGCCGCTGCTTTCTCTGTGAAAACGAAAGTCGGAACTGAACTCGGCCGTTTGCTCATCGGGCATACGTCAACCCTCTCGCCGCGCCTCTGCGCCCGAGTTGTGCATCACATCCGCCCTCGAAATTGGTGGAGGGCGCGGGGAAGGCCGGGTGCCGTCCGCACCCATGGCCCGCCTGCAGAAAAAATGCAGGCGGCAGTCACCACAGGTACGAGCCGGATCATCCCGGCCTTCCCTGCGCGAATGGTTTGACGGCTTATACGTGGTCTCCCTGGTGCGCCGGGCTTTCTGGCCACCATGTCGCGCATGATGCTATCGCATCAGCGCAAGGACACCAGCGTCGGGGTGTCAGGACCACACGATTTCGCCGTGCGCATCGGGCCGTTCGTCGGCGTAGATCAACCACGCTGCGATCCAATGCGCCCATCGCCTCCCGCTTCCCACGTGCCGTGACGATCGCGATACGCCCCTCCGATGGAGGCGGGATGGAGGTAGGAAATCATGATTTCTGAAAAATGGAAATCGGAATATTTTTGAGCGGCGGACTGGACAGGGCAAATCAGCTTGAACGCGCAAGCGAAATCGGCCTTTCGGCGCGAGTGACTTTTGCCTGCCCGCGCGTCGGCCATCTCCTTCACCAAATCGCACAGCCGATTTGCCCGCCGGGCGCGCTTCTTACGCGTCATGCGCAACATCCTCTCCGCCGTCATGGCCGCGCTCGTCGCGGCCATCCACGTCTTTAGGCCGGGTTACCCTGTATGATAGTGCCTTATGCTACAAGAATGGTGAGCGCAGGAAGGCACCACATGCGACCCAGCAAGCCCATCATCCTCATGCCGAGCTCGGGCGCGCCGCGCTCGATGATGGCCTCCGTGACAAGGTGCGGGCCTCCGTCAAGGACTCGCGCCCCAGCGTTCCGGCGGCAGACGTGTTCAAACGCCAGCGGGCCCGTCACGCGAGGACGATGAAGACCGACAAACAGCGAGCCAAGTAACGAGCCAAGTAGCCCGCGTGAGCGCCAGCGATACCCGCGGTGAAATTCCCGGATGTCGCGTCGCTCATCCGGGCTACGCACCTGAGAGGAAATGGATTCGTGAGAATGCTGAACACATACGAGTTGTTTGACTTCCTGGCGCTACTCTGCGCCCTGATGCTTGCTGGACTGATGTTGACCCTGTCGACCGTCATGCGGAAGATGTGGCGCGAACAGGCGGACGCCGACGCAGCCGCCAGTTTCAAGCATTTCCTAAGATCCGCAGCGTCCAACCGGATCCTGTCGACGATGTCGATCACGCCGGTTATGGCCGCGCTTGTCATGGCTTTCGTGACGAAACCCGCAGACGCACAGGTCGGATACGCTTATGTTGGCGGCAGCATTTTCCTCGTTGGCTTTTTCTTCTGGACAGCATTCTTCAACCTGCCGATCTACAAGGCTGTGGATGGCTGGACCCTAGACGAAACGCCGTCGGATACCCGCAAGCAGATTAGCCGATTCCACCGCTCGAACGCGGTGCGCCTTGTCGCATCTCTGGTGGCCGTCGTGCTTTTCTTTCTCGCCGCGTGAAACGCGGTTGGCGAATGGGCCGAGGACCGGAACACCACGGATCGCGAGCCAGCGTAGCCCGCGTGAGCACCAGCGATACGAATTTCGGTGACAGTGCATTCAATTAAGCGAGCCCGTAGAGCCCGTCAGGAGGGGCCGAAGGCTCGGCGATGCTTGGCTGCGTCCACCACTTCGTCGGGGATATTAAGTGCACTGGACTGCACCCCTGAAGTGAGACACGATAATTTCAGTGACATCGCGGGTTGCCACGACGGTTATCGTGCTTTGTTTTGCGCGAACGCAGCTTCGAACTCAAGAGGCGATTGGTAGCCGAGCGCCGAGTGCAAGCGTTCCTTGTTGTAGACATCCGCAATGAAGCGATCGATCCGGCGACGCGCGTCTGTGATGTCGGAAAACGCCTTGCCGTTGACCTCTTCGGCTTTGAGCGTCTTCATGAAGCTTTCAGCCTTGGCGTTATCGAAGGGATTGCCTGGCCTGCTCATGCTGATCGTGATGTCACGATCAGCCAATATTTGGCGATAGGCGATCGAGGCGTATTGGGCGGATTCAAACGGTCGTCGCAACACTCCGAGGTTGGAGGTTGCGGTGAACATTCGAAAGCGGCGATCGGCACGATCAGGACGAGCGCCATTGCCATCGCCAGGGCGGCCGTCTGCTGCAGGGCGCGATGAACAGAATAGATTCTGGCGGGCGATCGCCAGGGGAGTGAGCAGCGAAGAGGCTGCGCTCGAAGCCGGAGTGTCGCAACCTGTCGGAACCAGATGGTTCCGAAAGGCGGGCGGCATGCCACCAGCGATGTTCAGATCTTCGGCCAAGCCGCTCTCTGGGCGGTACCTCTCGTTGATCGAGCGCGAGGAGATCGCACTCCTCAAGGTGCAGGGCCATTCCATACAGGAGATTGGACGCCGCCTCGGGCGGGCTGCCTCGACAATCTCCCGTGAACTGCGGCGCAATGCGGCCACCCGTAGCGGCGGGTTGGAGTACCGGGCGACGACTGCCCAGTGGCATGCAGATCGATCGGCCCGTCGTCCGAAGCTGACCAAGCTTGCGCTCAACACCACCTTGCGCACTTATGTGGAAGAGCGACTTGCCGGTGTCGTCGTGGCTCCGAGCGGCACTCCCGTTCCTGGCCCCGCCGTTCCGTGGAAGGGTCGCCGGCATGGGCCGCGCAAGGATCGGCGATGGGCCAAAGCCTGGAGCCCTGAGCAGATTGCCCGACGCTTGCCGATCGACTTCCCGGACGACAAGACGATGCGCATCAGCCACGAAGCTATCTATCAAGCCCTCTTCGTTCAGGGCCGTGGGGCGCTACGCCGCGAGCTGACGGCCTGCTTGCGAACAGGGCGTGCGTTACGGATGCCCAGAGCGCGCGTACGCAGGCGAGGCAAGGGCTTTGTCTCGCCGGAGATCATGATCAGTGAGCGCCCTGCTGAAGCGGCCGATCGAGCGGTGCCGGGACATTGGGAGGGAGACCTCATCCTCGGTCTTGGTAGCTCGGCAATCGGCACGCTGGTCGAGCGCACGACGCGCTTCACGATGCTCTTGCACCTTCCACGGTTGGCGGGGCATGGCGAAGCTCCGCGCGCGAAGAACGGGCCTGCGCTTGCGGGACACGGGGCCGAAGCCGTGCGCGACGCGATCACGCGCACCATCGTCACCTTGCCCGAAGAACTCCGTCGTTCGCTGACCTGGGATCAGGGAGCCGAAATGGCTCAGCACGATCGTCTCAAGATCGATGCGGGTATCCAGGTTTACTTCTGCGACCCGCAGAGCCCTTGGCAGCGCGGTACTAACGAGAACACCAACGGATTGCTGCGGCAGTACTTCCCGAAAGGTACAGACCTGAGCATCCACAGCGCCGACGAGATATCCGCCGTGGCAGCGACCCTCAATGCCCGGCCGAGAAAGACACTGGGCTGGAAAACGCCGGCGGAGGCGCTTGACGAGTTGCTGTCATGAGTGAAAACATTTGGTGTTGCGACGACCGTTTGAATCCGCCTTGCACGCCGCGATCGGAGTGATGGATCAGGCTGCCGCGTTGCGGGTTCCGGGCCTCGATTGCCTTGTCCAGTGCCGTAACGGCGAGCGAGGCATCGAGAGTGTTTTAGAAGGCCCAGCCAACGGCCTTGCGCGAGAAGGCGTCGAGGATGACAGCGAGGTAAGCGAAGGTCTTGGCGAGGTGGACGTAGGTGATGTCCGCGACCCAGATTTGGTCGGGAGCGGACGGCACCAAGCCGCGCACCAGATTCGGGACCACGATAATGTCCTTTGGTCGCTCCGCAGGTGGCTTCAAGAATGGCGCCGTGCGCTGCGCAAGAAGATTGTCCTCGCGCATAAGTCTAAGGACCTTCTTGGCGTTCACGACCATGCCTTTGCGCCGAATGGCGACGGTCACGCGCCGGTAACCGTAGAACGGATGCCTGAGGCAAATGCGTTGGAGCTGGTCGCGCAGTTCGCAGTCGGCCGTCTCACGACTGCGTCTGATGAGATGCCGGTAGTAGGTCGCGCGCGGCAGGCCAGCCAGGCCGCAGAGCCGTTGCACGTCGGCATTGGGATCCGTTGCCTCCGACGTCATGGCTTGGATGACTTCGATGATGCGGGTGCGGGTTTGCCTTGCGCTGCCGGCCGCTCCAATGCGCGCAAGGCTTGCCGAAAAAAATCGAGATCCATCTGCTGACGGCCGACCAGCCGCTCGAGCTCGGCGATCCGGGCATTCGCCTGTGCGAGCGCGGAGCGTTTGTCGTCATAGGCCGCTAGGGGTTTGAGTTTGCGAGGTCCGGGCTTGGGTCCGCGTTTGCGATTCAGTCCCTCGGGCCCATGGGCCTTCCACGACTTGATCCAATCGTGCAGGATTTTGCGCGAAATTCCAAGCTCACGAGCCACAGGCAGAACGCCTTCGCCTCGCTCAACACGCCTGATCGCCTTCAGTTTGTAAGCCGTCGGAAACTGACGGTTCTTTCCTCGTACTGCCACAGGTCATCCTCGGAATGCCTGTCACTGAAATTATCGTGTCTCACTTCAGGGGTGCAGTCCAGCACTGTCACCGTAACTCCCGGCCTGAAAATCGGTTTCGTTCGAAACGAGTATCAAATGCCCACCGGTATCACGATCGATCATGCATATGATGTACGAGCCACGGTCTCCTGTGCTTTGAGGTGCGATCCTTCAAGCGGCGGCGGTTTCGCGAACCTGTTTGGTCGCCTCATCCAGAAAGGCCTGAGCCAGATCCGGATCGTTGACGACCCGCGATAGCGTCAGCGCACCGACCATCGTCGAGAGAATGGCGATCGCTTTGCCATGGGGATTCTGGCCGTCGGCGTCGGCAATCAACCGGCCGAGCACTTCAAGATACGCCTTGATGCCGGCCTCGAAGACCGCTTTCACGTTGGTTCCCTGTCTGACGGCATCTGATCCGAGCGCGGCGATCGGGCAGCCGTCCATCTTCCCTTCGCGATGGTCGGCACTGAGGTACAATGCGATCACCGCGCCAAGCGGATCATGAGGATTCTCCGCGGCCGCAAGCGACCATCGCCCCGAGGCGCTCTCCAATGCCCGCCTGGATGCCTGTACCGCCAAGTCCTCCTTTGACGCGAACTGCTTGTAAAAGGCGCCTTGGGTCAGCCCGGCGCCCTCCATCAGGTCCTTAAGGCCGATGCCGTCGAAGCCGCGCTCCCGAAACAGGCGACTTGCCACATTGATCACGGTTTGGCGGTTCTCCGAGGCCTGAACGCGACTCACCCGCATCATGGATCTCCCATTAGATTTTAATCATAATCTATGCTCATATTTAGAGGCCGGACACAATCCATCAAGGAAAACGTGATCGAATGACCTTGAAAACGGGCCAGCGACCCGCTCTGTAGATCGAAAATCTGCCTGAATTTACCACATTTAAGGAATCCTGGAGAAATTCAGACCGAATATTTTTTCGTCGAGCCTTGAATTATAGATGTTGATCGACATCTATTTCTTTGAGAAGGAGTTCAAACGCAATCTATCGAAAGGAAATCTGAAATGATCCGCAAGACTCTTGGCGCATCCCTCCTGGCCATGCAGCTTTTGGCGACCCCGGCTCTTGCCGATGAAGCCACCGTTGCGCGCCCCATCGAAGGCGGTAGCCTGCACGCGGGCCACCTTGACATGTCGGTCTACTACGTCCCGGTCGACGGAGGCCTCCTGGAAGTCCACGCGATCTTTGCGACGAAAGGCGGGGACGATCCGGGGCGCGTCGTCATGGGCCTCGCCGACGGCGACTCCGTGGCGTTCGCCATACCCGGACACCGGGGCCAGCTCTACCGATTCTCGAGGTCCGGCGAGAAGGTGACGGTCTCCAGCGAGACCGAAATGGCGGCACGCGCCGACGCGCTAATGCACTGATCAGTTGTGCGGACACCGGCTTGAGTGAGCGCCAGCGATACCCGGGTGAAATTCCCGGATATTGCTGCGCTCACCGGCTACCCCCGCTCTTGCTTACCCCACCTCATCCGCACATTCTAAGAGATGCGGTTGAGCCTCACGACTGCGCCGGACCCGCAGTTCACAGTGTGACGACGTTTGGCTCACTAAGTCGTCCCGGCGAACCGTCGCGGAAAGCCTGCTGGCGCGTGATCCGGGAATTTCGTTGACAGTGCATTTAATTGAGCTAGCCCGTCAGGAGGGGCCGAAGGCTCGGCGATGCTTGGCTGCTTCCACCACTTCGTCGGGGTATTAAGTACACCGTAACTCCCGGGTTACGCTCGCGGCGATGGGAACGGCTTGGAAGGTGAATATGAGTCCGGTCGACATAGCTCCGCGATCTCTGCACACGGATCGCCTTGTTCTTCGTCCGACATGCAGTTCCGATGCTGGCCGGGCCTTCGATATTCAATCGGACTGGGAGGTCGCGCGCATGCTGCGCACGATGTCATTTCCCCCAAGCAGGGATGAAGTCGGCCGGTGGTTCGCCGATCACGTGCATCATTGGGAGGCCGGCGAGGCATACCGATTTGCGGTCGAGCTTGAGGGGCAAATGATCGGGATGGCCTATTTGGACGCGATTGCAGATGGCGAAGCGAATTTGGGCTACTGGCTCGATCGTGCGCATTGGGGGCAAGGGTATGCCTTCGAAGCGGCGCAGGCTCTCATCCTTTTTGGGTTCAACGACGTCCGTCTGCTCAAGCTCAGAGCCGGACACGCCTACGACAATCCAGCGTCTGGACGAGTTCTGGCCAAGCTCGGCTTCAAGCCCCTCGACATAGTCCAGCGAGATTCTCTCTCGCGAGGCGAGACGATCATGCAGCACCGTTATGTGCTGGAGGCAAATATAGAGTTGCGGTGACAGCGCATTTAATCAACGGGACCGTGAGCCCGTCAGGATCGGCCGAGGGCTAGGCGTGCCTGCGGTCCTCCACCGCCTCATCGGGATATCAAATGCAGTGGCGCCGTTACGAGGCCGAACTGGCTGCTCGGTCATACCTGAGCGAGAACACCATCCGCGATTTTGAAAAAGGCTGGCGGGTCCCGTCGATCGGCAATCTGGCCGTCATTCGCCGGGTGCTGGGAGGCCGCGGAGGTCGACTTCATAGCCCTCGCTTGATTTTCTCGCCGCGAGCTCCCTCCAGAGCGTTGCCAATCAGCCGAATTGGGAGCACGCTGCCTGCAAAGCATATAGACGCACGCAGGGAGAGAAAACATGAAGGAGCCGGGTCTGGATGGTCGTCACCGGGACAAGGATGGCGAGATCAGCAGAAAGCACGGCAACGCCCTGATCGGCACATTACGCAAGATCTACGGAAAGTCGTTCGCGGCGGGCTATCCGGATGCGGCAAAACTCAGCGAGGTCCTGTCTCAGTTGAATGAGACATCGCTGAGCCAGTTGCGCCGCGATCACGGCACGGGGCATCTCGAGCACAAGATCACCCAAGCTTCGAAATGATCGCCGCGCTCCACAGCCGGAATTTTGGTGGGAATTGAAATTCGTTGACAGTGCATTCAATTAAACGAGACCGTAGAGTCTGCCAGGAGGGCCGAAGGCTCGACGACGCTTGGCTGCTTCCATCACTTCGGGGTATTAAGTGCAGTGTCAGCGTAACTCCCAGGTCAAACGGCCAACAGCGAGCTCGATGGCTTACTCGCCCGCATCCTTTCGCCGTGACGAAATGCGCCTGGCTCGTCGTTAAGGGTCGAGATCGTACAAACTACTTTTTTTGATAACTATCGGCTTATTCTCTTCGAAGAGAGCAGTAAACTGGCCGACGTTACTTTCAAGCTTGATGGTGTAGGCAAGCTGTTGCCAAGTTTTGACGAAGCTGTCAGGGGTCGCGAGATTGAGTTGAATACAAATCAGGATTCGGTCGCCTTCTTTGAAGTCAGACCTCGGTATACTTATTATGCCGTCTTTTTCAGCGGTAATCCAGGTGAACAGTGCCTCAACGCCGGAAGGTATTGCGATAGCTGCCTCGACGACTTTTATTTCGCCTGGATTTAAGACAAACGGCTTCGTGTCAAATGGGATAGAAAAGACGAGTGCATCTTTTCGACTGCAATCTTGTATCTTAGGCGATCTCGAATCTAAGCGTTGGGCTGAGGCACTCAGGCCGGATATCCCAGCGGGTCGGTTGCCAGAGTTTATGAATGTCAGCAGCGGATTTCCGAACACTTTGAACTTATTGGTGGACAAATCTAGACCGACCAACGGGTGTCGATCGATCATCATCCGTACATCGTCTCGCGGGATTAATACATTGATGGAGGTGACTGCGGAAATGATCAACGAACCCAGGGAAATGCCAATGGCTACCCAATCTCGTCGTGGCCTTACGGGTTCCCCCACCAAACCTTCAACCGTCTCGCTCATTCCGCTTCCTGTGGCTTGTTTTAGTAGCGGGGGTTTCTCGTGCCGACGGCGCGCGACCCGCCGCTCTTTCCATAGTGGTGAGGCAAGGCGGATGACGCTTCGCTAAATCCGCCTTACGGCGCTCACGCGATCTGTTGGAGGCATAAAGACGTGGATGGCCGGGACGAGCCCGGCCATGACGATGACGGCCGTTCGCGGCAATCCTCACCCGCCATATTGCTGGGTCAGGTACTTCAGATAATTGAAGAGGTGGTGCTGCCAGAAATAATCCAGCTTCTGGCAACCTTTCGTGCCGTCGCTCGGGTTGCCGCCGGGGGTGGCGAACAGCGGCACCAGCGCGCCGACGTCGGCATAATCCAGCGAGAGCTGGAGCTGGTCGAGGATCTGCTGGATCACGCCCGCGACGGTCGCGCCGGTGATCGGTGCGGCGGAGGGCGCGCCGAGATCGGAGGCCTTCAGGTGGATCGGCTCGGACGGCAGCCGTGCGGAGAGTGTGGCGACCCGCTGCTGGAGCCGCCGCTTGTGATCTTCGTAGACGCGACCGACGGTCCCCTCGACGTCGACGGTCAAGCCGCCGAGCGCGAGCAGCGCCTCGGGATCGGGACTGCCCTTGAAGGCGCGCAGCGGATTTGGCGTATTGAGGTCCGACAGCCACTCCAGCGTAAACGGCACCTGCGGCACCCAATCCTGCGTCGAGGTCACGGCCCAAGCGTATCCCTCGACCGCGGCGAGCCGGGCGTAGTCATAGGCGTAATGGTCGTTGCCGGCCTTGGCGGGGGCGAACGTGTAGGTCTTGTAGACCGGCCCCTTGAAATCCACCGTCGAGTGCCGGACCAGCGAAGTCAGCAGCGTCGCGATCGAGGCGCCCTGGCTGTGCCCGGTGATGTAGACGCTCTTGGCCGACTTCGCGAGCAGCAGCAGGGTCAGGAACAGCGGGCTGTCGGTGGTGAACAGCATCAGCAGAAGGCTCAGGGCGAAGCCCGAATGCACGCCGGCCTTGACCGCGCTGTCGCCCTCGTCGCGGGCCAGATAGAACGGCAGCGTGTAGCCATCGACCTTGATGTCGAAGCGCGCGTTGATCAGGGGAAACAGCAGATCGGCCAGCACGCTGGCTGTCGTGTCGACGGTGCCGCGCACCGCGATCGCGTACTGACTCTCGTCGTTCTTGTTCTGCCAGACCTGCCAGTAATTATCGAGCAGCGTGGCGCTCGTCGGGGTGAGATCGCGACGAATAGTCCAATTTGTGCTTGGGGGCGGGACGGGGCCCACGCCGCAGGTTGCCGCCGCTTCGCTCAGCGACGGCGTGCCGGCATAGGCCTGCTGCGCAATCTCGAGCAGAAGCTGCGCTTCCGCGAATTGGAATCCGGGCTTGAGCGTCATCCTGTCCCTCCCCTGCAACGGCTGATGTTCAACCGCTCGTCTTCGGATATCGGCGGCCGATACGTCTCATTCTTTGCAGCAATCACAAGATGTGTCTACGAATAAATACAATATTGAGATGTCTTTCAGAGTCTCATCGGAAGTTCGCGTGCCGCTTCTCCGTCATTCCGGCGCTCATAAACTTTTCTTGAAGTGTGAGATCGCCCACACTCGCATCGCGCGCGCAGTGCTTCGCTTTCGGAGCTCGCATCATATTCCGGTGCTTTCGTTAGCGAACGTCAGAGTCCAAGAGCACCGGCCGCTCATTGAACTCGCTGCGGCTTTGAATTCGAAGTTCGGATGCAGAGGGCGCGGACAAGCTGATCGGACATTTCAAGTCCGCCGCGCCAGCGATTCAAATATATGTCAATCGATAGTGGAGCCTATCCGATGGACCAGGCGTCATTTTCGTTGCGGGGCATTCATCCGCCTCGCATCATCTCCCAAGCCACGCCGCAACGCACCGGCATTCTCAAGACCCTTGTGGCGGTGTTGCACCTGTCCCGGCGGCTGCAGGCCGAACACGTCCTGCGACAGCACGCCGACCTGTTCGAGAAGCATGGCGAGCTGCTCGACCTGACGAAACTGCGGGATTTCTGACGACGCCGGGCGGCGTGCGCGACGCCCGTTCAGTTTTTCATCCCGAACGACGACGCTCTTGTCGTGACCGCGATCGGCCTTGGCACCCAGGGCGTTCTGATGCTGTTATGACTAACCCCGGTCGCAGCCGGCGGAGCGCGCCGCCTGCGCTGCGCTCTCATAGGCCTGCCGGAACTCCTGCGAGGCCGGCGCGAAGTGCTGCTTGGACTCGGCCTCCTGCGTCGCCGTGTTCAGCTCGAAGCAGCGCAGGGCATGCGCCCACGGGCTGTCGTCGTTGCTGATGATGACGAAGTCCTGCGGGAAGCTCTCGATATAGCTGACGTTGAATACGTCGCCCTGCTGCGGATAATAGACGCCGTTGGCCGGCGGGTAGACGTTGAAATCCGCATCCGTGAACCGCGCCTCGATGGTGCGCGCGTCCGTGATCCTGATCAGCACGTTGTGGCTGCGGACGCGCTGGTCGTTGTAGAAATCGTTGGTGTCGTAGGAACCGGTGACGGTCGCCTGGCCCTGCGCGCCGAAGCGATGGACGAGGTTGGCGGAGATCTCGGTGCCATAGACGAGGTTGCCGACGCCGAGCACGACCCCGAGCGGGATCGGGAGCATGGCGCGTAACCGCCCCTTTCCGTCGGCGCCTCGCCGGAACGGCGGCAGCGCCTGCGCGGCCAGCGCCAGCAGCACGCAGGCCGGCAGCACCAGAAAGCGCCACTGCACCAGCTTGTAGAGAATGTGGAGGAGCGTGTCGGTCAGCATGGCGAGGCTCGAGCGAAAGAAAGCCTATTTATGCCCGATCGACGACGGCGATTTGACGGCGGCGGCAAGGAGCTCACGATGTCAAGCGCAGGACATGATTCCTCGCCGTCACAAACGACGGACACCCAACGTCCTCGCGGGCCGTTCGGGAGTGGAAGGCGAGGGCGCCCTGAGGCAGACGCGGAACGTGAGACCTGCAACGCCGACGCTGATCCGCCGCGCGCACCGTCGATGCAACCGGAAGGTGTGCGGCCCGGCGGGGCCTCGGCTTTCTCTTGCTTTTTGCCGGGCCGATCGCAACTCCCGCCATTGACATATGCGCGCCATACGCCACGGTTAGGAACCAAGCGAGATGATGGCGAGGAGCAACATGGCCGAGACGGATATTGAAGTTCTCATGAACGCGCGCACGGTGCTGGTCGAGATGCGCCAGAACTGGATCAAGACCATTGCGGCGGGTTACAAGCTGGGTGAGACCGAAGCCGCGATCAAGGGCCTGATCGAAATCCAGCAAGCCATCGATGTGGTCGACGACGCAGCCCAGGAACAAGAGCTCGAGGAAGAACTCGAGGAGCTCAGCGAGGACTGACCGGACGCCCCGCCGGTCCCGGTCTCGGATGTGACGGCGCTGGAGCCTCGTCGGCCGTCGCGCGCATCATGCGCCCGTGGCACAGTATTCGCGCCAGAACTGCCGGTAGCCGGCCTCGACGTGCTGCGTGTAGACGGCGACATTGCCGGCCGCGGAACGCGCGATGCGCGCGGGAAGCTCCGCCCGTAGCTGGGCAAGATGCGCCGGCTGCGATGCGAAGTGCTTTGCGATACTGATGTAGCCGTCGTCATCGCCGGCCACCCAATCGTCGAGGCCGATCGCCGTCAGGATGCCTCCGGCCGCGCGCGAGGCCGCACCGCGGCCGAGCTTGGCCACGACCGGCACCCCCATGTAGAGCGATTCCCAGGTCGAGATGCCGCCGTTCTGCGGGAACGGATCGAGCGAGATGTCGATGGTCTGAAGAGCCCGCAGATGGTCGCTTCGCGGGCTCGAACCGAAGCAGGCGATCCGGTCCTGCGCGATGCCCTGCGCCACGAAACGGTCCACCAGCGCATCGCGCAGGAATGTTTCATCAAGGGCGACATGCTTGATGACGATCTTGGCGCCTTCGACCTCGCGCAGCAGTCTCGCCCACACCGCCAGCGCCTCGTCCGAGATCTTGTCGATCCGGTTGAAGACGCCGAATGTGAGATGACCGTTTGATAGCATCGGCAGCGCGGACGGCGTGGCATCGGTGATCGGGTCGATCGTGATCACCGATGGCAGATCATAGACGGTTTCCGCGAACAGATGCCGGACATCTTGTGGGATCGTCATGGGGTCGGCGAAGAAATAGTCCATGGTCGCAACGCCGGTGCCGGTGCCGCTGCCCCAGGCCGTAACCTGGATCGGCGCCGGCTTGCGCGCAAACACCGCCATGCGATTGCCGGTGGTGTGGCCGGAAAGGTCGACCAGGATGTCGACGCCGTCGGCCTGGATGCGGTCTGCCAGTTCGTCATCCGACAGGTTGTTCGCATTCACCCAGACATCGGCCAGCGACTCGAAGGCAAGGGTGAACTGATCGCGTACATTCGACGACGAGTAGCAGTTGATCTGGACCTTCGTCTTGTCGTGGCATCGCAGCACCGGCAGGAACGCAAACCCCGCCGAATGCCTCCTGAAGTCGGCCGACACATAGCCGACGATGATGCGCCGGTCCGGGTCGAGCGCGCGCGCGCCCAGCTTGCGCCGCGGGAATTTGCTGCCGACCGTATCCCACCAATAACGGCGCGTCGCCTGCTGGGCTGCGAAATCCGCCTGGCTGAGAAAATCCTGATAGAAGATCTTCTTCGTGATCGCTTCGTCGTAATCCGGCCGGATCGCGATGGCGCGGTCGAAATGCGCGATCGCACCGGCCGTGTCGCCCAGCCGTCCGAGACAGGCGCCGAGCAAAGTGAGGCCGACTTCGGAACTATTGTCCTGCTCGAGCACGCGCCTGCAGGCGACGATCGCCTGCGCCACGTTGCCTCTGAGCATGCTGATCTGGGCCTTGCCCTGCCATCCCAGTTTGAGCGTGGGCTCGCGCGCGACCGCGGCATCGAAATCGGCTTCGGCCTGGTCGATTCGACCCGCCAGTATATGCAGCCGGCCGCGATGGGCGCGCACCTCCGCCATGTCGGGCCTGATCTCGATCGCGGTATTGAAGGCCGCTTCCGCCAGCTCGAAATGCCTGAGCTCGAGATGCGCCAGCCCCTTGTTGACCCAGCCTTCGAAATGGCGCGGCGCCAGCGCCAGCGCCCGCTCGGCGCTGACGGCGGCAGCATCCCAGCGCCTGACCATCAGCTCCGCGACGCCGCGGTTGCACCAGGCGTCGGCGTCGTCGGGCTTGAGCTCGATCGCGCGGGTGAAGGCGGCGATTGCCGGCTCCGCCAGTTCCAGGCGCAGCAGGGCGATCGCCAGATTGCGCTGCGCGGTCTGGGAATTTGGCCGCAGCTTCACGGCCTTTTCCAGCAGGGCGCGGGCCTCGTCATAGCGTTTGAGGTTGATCAGCGCAAAACCGAGATTGGAATTGGCATCCGCTGAACCTGGATCGAGTGCGACGACGCGCTCGAGGATCTGCCTGCCTTCCTCGAACTGTCCGCATTCGATGACCGATACGCCGAGCAGATGCATGGCATCGAAGTAGGTGGGCAAATCCTGCAGCAGCTGCCGGCACAGCGACTGCGCCTCGGCATGGCGCCCGGCGCGATAGGCCGTCATCGCTGTCGGCAGCAACGTCTCCGCCTGCTTCTTCAGTTTCTTCTGCAGCCTGGCGTTCTGGAAGGCGCGGGATCCGACATTGCTGGCCAAGGCTCGTTCTCCAGGAATTTCTTTATGATTTTGCGCAGCCGCCAGGCTGGCGGTCACGCTCCGCCGTGTCTGATCGCGCGACACTGCCCACCTTCACCCGGCAAAATTTACCCAGTACATGGTTAGCGGCTGGTTAACGGTGAGGTTCCGTGGATGTGCGAGGCCGCCGCCGGGGTCGTGCGGGGATGCTCACGCAGCTTCTGCATATGCACCCTGCGCGACTGCGGCTTGACCGCAGATTGCCGGACGACACAGTTGCGCATCGTGCCTGCTCAAATGAATCGCCATGAGGAAACGTCCGGCTTCGCCCCTGACTCGCGTCAGGCCTGGGTGCGGCTCGGCCTTGCGCTGCTGATCGGCTCGATCGGCGGGGTCGGCATGTGGTCGGTCGTGGTGGTGCTTCCGGTGGTCCAGGCCGAATTCGGCGCGAGCCGGGCCGCGGTGTCGCTGGCCTATACGCTGACGATGTTCGGCTTCGGGTTCGGCGGTGTCATCGTCGGCCGCATCACCGACCGGTTCGGCATCGTCGCGGCGATGGGCCTCAGCATCGCCTTGACCGGCGCGGCCTACGTGCTGGCGGGCGTGTCGACGACGCTGTGGCAGTTCCAGGCAGTCTATTTCCTGATCGGAATGGGCACCTCGGCGACCTTCGCGCCACTGATGGCGGAAGCCTCGCACTGGTTCGACCGCTATCGCGGCCTCGCCGTAACGGTCGTCGCGGCCGGCAGCTATGTCGCCGGGACGATATGGCCGCCGCTCGTGACGTTCGGCATCCAGCGCGCGGGATGGCGCACCACGCATATCGCGATCGGACTGTTCTGCGCGGGTGCGATGACGCTGCTGCTGTTGGTGCTGCGCGCGCGGATGGGCGGCACCGGCGCGCAAAGCCATGTCCAGGCGCCGCCGCCGCGGCTCGACCTCGGCATTTCCGCCAACACGCTCACGGTTCTGCTCTGCATCGCCGGCGTTGCCTGCTGCGTGGCGATGGCGATGCCGCAGGTCCATATCGTCGCCTATTGCGGCGATCTCGGCTATGGCGTCGCCCGCGGCGCCGAGATGCTGTCGCTGATGATGGGCTTTGGCATCGTCAGCCGTATCGGCTCCGGCTTCCTCGCCGACCGCATCGGCGGCGTGCGCACGCTGCTGATCGGCTCGCTGGCCCAGGGTTTTGCGCTCATGTTCTACCTGTTCTTCGACAGCTTGAACTCGCTCTATTTGATCTCGGCGATGTTCGGCCTGTTCCAAGGTGGCATCGTGCCTGCTTACGCGATCATCATCCGCGACACCATGCCGGCGCGCGAGGCGGCCACGCGGGTCGGCATCGTGGTCTTCGCCACCGTGGCCGGCATGTCGTTCGGCGGCTGGGTCTCTGGCGTGATCTTCGATGCTACCGGCTCCTATGCCGCAGCCTTCGCCAATGGTGTTGCCTGGAATGCCGTCAACGTCTCGATCGTGCTGAGCCTGTTGATCCTGGCACGGCGGCACCGGGCGGTCGCCGCCTGACGGTCCCGACCGCAGTTGCCGCGGCAGCTCTCAGAGACTGTTCACCAGCCGGCGCGCCGCCTTCAACCCGTTCTCGTCGCGCTTATAGAAGGTCCAGCCCTTGGCACGCTTGGCCTTGACCAGGCCGGCCGCGGTCAGGACGCGCATGTGCTCGCTCAAGGTCGGCGCGGAGACGCCGAGCTTGTCGGCGATGAAGATGCCGCAGACGCCGTCCTCGACCAGGTCGCCATCCGCCTGTCGCGGGAAATGCCGGCGCGGCTCCCGCAGCCAGTCGAGGATCTGCAGTCGCCTGTCGTTGGCCAGCGCGCGAAAAATCAACTCCGGCTTCATTTCGTGACTTTGCCAATTAGCTAATCCATGTCAAGGGTGGCGTCGGAAGAACAGTGAGGTGAAGCATGTCCGATGCGCCGAGATCGGTGAACCGCGACGGGATCGCGGCGACCTATGGGCTGATCCGACCTCATGTCCGCCATACGCCGCTGGTCACGGTCGATGCCGCCGAGTTCGGCCTGCCGCCGATGCGATTGCGGCTGAAGCTCGAATTCATGCAGCATGCGGGCTCGTTCAAGGTGCGCGGTGCGTTCGCCAATCTTCTGACCCGCGAGGTTCCGGACGCCGGTGTGGTGGCTGCGTCCGGCGGCAACCATGGCGTCGCGGTCGCGTTGGCGGCGAGCCGGCTGGGCAGGAGGGCGGCGATCTTCGTGCCGACCATCGCGTCGCCATCGAAGATCGAACTGATCAAGCGCTATGGCGCCGAGATCCATGTCGGCGGCGAGCGTTACGCCGATGCGTTGGCCGCGAGCGAAGCGATGGTGACCAGTACCGGAGCGATCCCGATCCACGCCTTCGATCAGGCCGAGACCATGCTGGGGCAGGGCTCGGTCGGGCTCGAAATCGAGCGCGACGCTGACGATATCGACACGCTGCTGGTCGCTGTGGGCGGCGGCGGGCTGATCGGCGGCATCGCCGCCTGGTACGAGGGCCGGATCAAGGTCGTGGCGGTCGAGCCGGCTGGCGCGCCGACCTTGCGCGATGCGCTCGCGGCCGGTCGGCCCGTCGATGCGCCCGCCGGCGGCATCGCCGCCGACAGCCTCGCGCCCCGGCGGATCGGCGAGCTGATGTTTCCGATCGCCCGTGACTTCGTCGCGCCCGACGTCGTGCTGGTTGATGACGACGCCATCCGCGCCGCGCAACGCGCGTTGTGGGCGAACCTGCGCGTCGTGACCGAGCCGGGCGGCGCGGCCGCCTTCGCGGCCTTGCTATCGGGTGCCTATCGCCCGGCGCCGTCCGAGCGCGTCGCGGTTCTGCTCTGCGGCGCCAACACCACGGCGGTGAATTTCGAGAGCTGATTGGCGCGGTAACCGAGAAGCAATCCAGGACCTCACGCAGGTCTCCGGATTGCTTCCTCGCCAACTCCTCGCAGTGACGGCATTTGCCCGAACGACGCTAATCTTCCGCGACCGCATCGCCCCAGGCATGGAAGATCTCGGTGGCGCCGCTGTTGGTGGCGCCGTCGCGCAGCACGATGCTCGGGCAGGCGAACTTCATCGGTAGCGTCTGCACCGGCGCCTGCTCGACGTCGAACTTCGCCGCGAGCGCCAACTGCACCCCGGCCGGCAGCCGCGTATCCGCACCGACGATGTCGCCCTCGCTGGCATCGATCCGTGGCTGGTGGATGGCCTGATCCAGATCCATGCCGAAATCCATCACGAAGGACAGCAACTGCGTCACAGCCGGGAGGATGCGGCGGCCACCGGAGGCGCCGAGCGCAAGACGACGGCCGTCGGCGGCTTGCGCCACCACGGGCGTGTAGTTGGTGAGGCAGCGCTTCCCGGGCGCAAGCGAATTGGTCGTGCCCGGCGTCGGGTCGAACCACATGATGCCGTTGTTCATCATGATGCCGCTCTGCGGAGTCTGGAATTTCGAGCCGAAGCTCGACAGCAGCGTCTGCGTCACCGCGGCCATATTGCCGTCGCGATCGACCACCGAATAATGCGTCGTACAGGCAGGCGCGAGATATTCGGCGCCGAGCGCGCGGCGTCCTTCGGCATCGCCCATGCCGTTGAGCCGTTCGCGATAGGCCGATTGCAGGGCCTCGACATAAGCGAGATAGGCGGCGGCGTTCGGGGTGCCGCCCGACTGCAGGTTCGCTTGCAGCAGGCGCAGCGTATGCGCCAGCGTGGGACCGGCGGTCAGCTCCGGTGTCGCGAACACGGTGCCGCCGCGGTAGGGAATTTTCAGCGGCTCGCGCACATGCGCCTTGAAGGCCGCGAGGTCTTCGACCGACAAGGCCCCGCCGGCGGCCTGGATGTCGCGGCTGACGGAGCGGGCGAGATCGCCCTCGTAGAAGTCGCGCGCGCCCGCACTGGCGAGATGCGCGAGCGTGGCCTTGAGCTGCTCCTGGGGTAGCCGCACCACCGATTTGATGCCCCATTGCGGGTTCGGCGGCAGGCCGTCTTTCAAGTATGCCGCGGCGCTGGCGCTGTAGCGGCGCAGATCGGCGGCCGCGCTCGAGATCATGACGGTGGTCCACCAGTCCACCAGCAGTCCTTCGCCGGCGAGCGCCACGCTCGGCGTGAGCAGGTCTTTCCAGGGCAGCTTGGCGTAACGCTTGCGTGCTTCCTCCATGCCGGCGACCACGCCGGGCACGGCGATGGAGCCAGGGCCGTGCAGATTGCGGTCGTCCTTGACCCGCGCCCAGGGGAAGATGTCGGCGGCAACGCCGCCATCTTTGCTGAGCGGATAATCCTCGATGCGCAGGCTGTCCGGCGTGCGCATGCCGTAGTCGATCACCTCGACCCGGTTTTCCTTGGCGCGATAGAGCACCATGGCGCCGCCGCCGCCAATGCCGCTCATCCAGGGTTCCAGCACGCCGAGCGCAAAGCCGGTGGCCACCAGCGCATCGACGCAGTCGCCACCGGCGGCCAGCACCTCCGCGCCGATCTCGGCCGCGCGGCGCGATTGTGCGGCGACGATGCCGCCTTTCGAGCTGACTGCTGGCTTTCTGATCTCTTGGCGGTGGGAGAAGTGGTTCGGCATGGCGGCTCCTTGCGACGTCGATGGCGCTGGTCGGCGCCGGAACACGGGCGAATTGACACCGCGCGACGGCGCGAGGCAATCCGCGAAAGCGGCTGGCCGCTGCGACGTCAGCGAATGGTCAGGTCCCCGCGCCGGTGAGGATGTATTTACCTTTAGCCACTATGGTCGTTTGCAGACCAGATCGATCTCGATCAGCGCATCATAAGCGAGCCCGGTCACGCCGACACAGGTGCGGGCAGGCAGCCGGTCTACGGGGAAGAATGAACGATAGGTTTCATTCATTGCCGCGTAATCCTGCTTGAAGCGCGTCAGGTAAATCCTAGCCATCACAATATGTTCGAGGCCAAGGTTGAGACCTTGGAGTATGTACTTCAAGTTCTGCATCACCGCCTTCGTCTGATCGATGATGCCGTCCGGCAGCACGCCCGGTGCTTCTGGTGAGTCCGGCATCTGGCCGGTGACGAACACGAAGCCGTCGGTCTCCACGGCGTGGCTGAATGGCGCGACGGGCCTGGTCGCGCCGGGGATCATGTGGAATTGCATGGTTTGGTCCTTTCCGTGATTGATTCTGTGGGGTGAGCGAAGCGACGCGAGGCGGCGCGTGCCCACCCTCCCAGTGTCGTCGCTCAGCGGTGGGCACGCTTGCTTTGCCCACCCTGCGAGTTGAGTGGAAATCAGCTTCCGTCCCCGAACAGCCGTTTGCTCAGGATCGCGTGCACGCCCCAATTGCCGTCGACCACCTGCGTCACGCCGAAGTCGACGGCGGCTGACATCAAGGCGATCGCCTCGTCCTCGCTGAGACCTTTGCTCTGCATCAGGAACCGGCGCATCTTGCGGAACGCGTCCTTCATTGCGAGGTCGAGCGAGGAGGTCGCGTAGACCTCGCTCTGCCCCTGCGCGCCGAACTCGGCGAGATAGTTCGGGTGACTGAAACCCGTCAGCACCCAATCGGTGGCGGTCTCGATCAACGGATAGCTGAGATCGGCAAACGGCTTGCCGGCGAGCTGGCCCTTCTTGTGCAAAATCACCTGAAAAGTGCCGGTCATCGAGCACTCGATCGCGGTGCCGGAGAGTTCGCCGTCGCCCTGGGTCGCATGGGGATCGCCGACCGAGAGCAACGCGCCGGGGACTGCGACCGGCAGATAGACGGCCGCGCCCTTGCCGAGCCGCCAATTGTCGAGATTGCCGCCGAAATAGGAGGGCGGAATCGAATCGACGAAGTCGACCTCGCGCGGGGCGACGGCGATGACGCCGAAATGTGGCCGCAGCGGAATCCGGATGCCGTCGAGCACGCCGTGGCGGCGCTTGACGCTACCGGGCGCAATGGGGATGCCGGGATAGTCGTAGGTCGCGTGCACGACGCCGAACGGATCGGTCTGTGGCTCCCAACGATAGGAATAGAGGGCGCGTGCATGCGGCTCGGAATCGTCGGCGAAGATCTCGTAGATCGTCACCGCCTCGCGCGGCGTCGGCCCGCCCAAGAACTCATTGTAATGATAGCCCCACCAGGCGGCGACGCTGGAGCCGAACACGCGCCCCGCATAGGCCGGACTGCGGCTCGGTCGCGGCACGATGTCGACGACCCGCACCTCCAGCACGTCGCCCGGCTGTGCGTCCTTGATCGCGACGGGGCCGGTGCAGATATGCACGCCAAAGCCCTCGCCGGCGCCACGGCCGAATACGCTGGCGTCCATCGGGCCGGCGCCGCGGCGATCGACATTCTTCTTCTCTCTCGTCCAGCCGAACACGCTCTCCGCGTCGGCATCGCCCACGATCATCCGCTCGGGATCATCGGAGGCGTGCTGGGTCAGCGTCTCGATCGTGATGGTGTCGCCCGAGGCGATCTCGAGAAGCGGCGGCAAGGAACGGCTGAAATAGCCCCAATGCACGCGGTCGGCGGCGACCGAGAGATGATGGGCATGCGCCTCTTGCCTGTCACGATCGTTGGCCGGCGCCGGCAAGTTCGTTTCGACCCTGGCGCCAAGCGAAGTTTGCGGGGCGCGCGCCTGCGCCAGCGCCGCGAGCGGCCAGCCGCGCTGTCCGCGCGGTGCCGCCGCCGATCCTTGCTCTGCCTTCTGCTGTCGGAATTCACGCGGTGACAGGCCGAAGCGCTGGCGGAAGCTGCGGCTGAAATGCGCGGAATCGGCAAAGCCGTAGCGATAGGCGATCTCGGAGATCGAATGGCTGGCTTCGGCGGGATTGGAGAGATCGGCAAGCGCGCGCTGCAGCCGCCGTTCGCGGACATAATGGCTGAAATTGTCGCCGGCGCCTTCGAACAGCTTCTGCAGGTAACGCTCGGAAATGCCTTCCGCCTGCGCAACGCGTGCCGGCGTCAACTCGGCATCGTCCAGCCGCCGCTCGATGGTCTGGCAGATCCGATGCAAGGTCGCGGCCTGCGCCGCGCTGCTGCAGCCATCATTGATGGGGGCCGCCTGCTGATGGGCCAATGTGAGCAGCAGGTCGATCAGGGATTGCGCGACGGTGCTCCATTCGGCATCGCTCAAGCCTTCGAGCGATCGTGCCGCCGCCTCCAGCGTGCGGCAGAACACATCCGCCAAGCCGTTCGGCTGGATCACTTGGGGTCTGGCGAGCTTGAGCTTGCCGCCGATACGGCCATGCAGGGCTTCTGACGTCACTGACAGGGCAAGCGCGCGCAGGTCGCGCTGAAACGCGATGCTCCATTCGCTCGCACGCGGCAGCAGCACGAGATGCCCGGCGGGTACGATGCGGTGGCCGTCCTTGCTCTTGAGAACGGCCCCATCCTCGATCGGAAGAAGTGCGATCGGCAGATCCTCGTGCGGCTGCGCGAGTGGTGCGACGGCCTGCGGTCCCGCCGCAAGCCGCGTCAGCGCGAGGCCGGGGGCATTGCGAAGCGATGCGGTCGCGTGGCCGTCATAGAAGGAGGCGTTCGACGCGGGCTGCAGCCCGATCGCGTTCAGGACGTCGCGCCACGCTTCAGGACGATCGTCCTGTGCATAGGATTCGCTGGTGAAAGGGCGAAAACTCATGGGACTGCTCGACACCCCCGGGGTCAAGCAACCACCGTGCCAGATGAGCTTCACCATTGGGCACTGGAGCGGCGGCCTATCGACGCGTGTGACGTTCAATCGTCTCTCAATGACTCATTGTGTCCAGTGCGATCGCCGCGGGCGCTCTGTTCCCCCCCCAAGGGGGGAGGGAGCGCACCGCATTCTTTGGCGGCGGATCCGATCCTACTCACACCGGAAGACGTTCTTCCGGATGGTGCCGTGAACGCCCCAATTGGCATCGACCACCTGGGTGACGCCAAAATCGGCACCGACCGACATCAGCGAAATCGCCTCGTCCTCGCTCAGATGATGCACCGTCATCAGGAACCGGCGCAGCTTGCGGAAGGCATCACGCATCGCGCGGTCGAGGCTGGAGTGATTGGCAATGTCGGTTTGCGCGTTGACGCCGAGCTCGGCGAGATAGTTCGGATAGGTAAAGCCGTACACCGACCAGGCCTGATCGGTTTCAAGCAGAGGATGGGTGAGGCCTTCGAGCGCCGTGCCGCCGAGCTCGTTGTTCTTGTGAAGGATGAACTCGAAGTCGCCGGTCAATGATGTCTCGATGGCGGTGCCGCCGAGCTCGCTGTCGCCCTGCGCGGCATGCGGATCGCCGACCGAGAAGAAGGCGCCGGGCACGGCCACCGGGTAATAGATCCGCGCGCCCTTGCCGATGCGCCAGTCGTCGATATTGCCGCCGGTATAGCCGGGCGGAATCGAGGAGACGAAATCGGCTTCCGTCGGCGCAAGCCCCATCGTGCCGAAATGCAGCCGCGCCGGCACCTTGATGCCGGGCAGGATGTTCTCGCGTTTGGCGATCGTGGCGTGATCGACACGCACCCCGGGATAATCGATGGTCGCGTGCACGATGCCGTCGGGGTCGGTCTGCGGCGTCCACACATAGTTATACACCGCCTTGGCATGAGGCTCGCCCGCGGTGTCGAGCTCGAAGATGGTGATCACCTCGCGCGGCTTCGGCTCCTCGATCAGGTCGTGATAGTGGAAGCCCCAGTTCGCCGCGACATTGGAGCCGAAGCATTTTCCGGCGTGGCAGCCGCATTGGCTCGGCCGCGGCCGGATGTCGAGGATGCGCACTTCCAGCACATCGCCGGGCTCGGCGCCTTCGATCGCCACGGGGCCGGTGAGCAGGTGGACGCCGAGGCCTTCGCCGGAGCCACGGACGAACGGACCTTCGGTGGGCCCCGCGCCGCGGCGCGCGACCGCCTTGTGCTCGCGCGTCCAGGCGAACACGCTCTCGGCGCCGGGATCGTCCTTGATCATGCGCTCGTAGTCGTCATTGGCATGATGCGTCAGAGTCTCGATGGTGGCGCGATCGCCGGAGCGCAGCGTCAGGGCCGGGGCAACCACTTTGCTGAAATAGCCCCAATGAACGGTTTTGGACGAAACCGGCAGCAGATGATGTCTCATGCAAGGGCCTCTTTGCGCACAGATCTGGGAAGAGTTCGGATTGGATCTGGTCCTGGCCTCATGGTTCGAGACGGCTCTGCGCGCCTCCTCACCATGAGGGTCTGACGTGTTGCTGCGTAAAAGGTCCTCATCCTGAGGAGCCCGCCGCAGGTGGGCGTCTCCAAGGATGGCCACGCAAAGGATGCCACTGCGGCGTTTACTGCCAGAGCCGTTCGCCTTGCTGTATGGGATATCATCGCACGGACTCCTTCTGCCGCTCCGCATCCATCACAGAGAGGAAGCGCGCGGTCAGCGGGTGGCGCGGGTTGGACAACACCTCGTGCGCCGGGCCTTCCTCCAGGATCACCCCGCCGGTGAGGAAGGCCACGCGGTCAGCGACCTCGTCAGCAAAGCGAATCTGATGCGTGGAGATGATCATGGTCAGCCCGTCGTCGATCGCGAGCCGGCGGATCACCTCCAGCACCTCGTTGACGAGCTCGGGGTCGAGCGCCGAGGTCGGCTCGTCCAACAACAGCACGCTGGGATTGGGCGCGAGCGCACGGGCGATCGCGACGCGCTGCTGCTGGCCGCCGGACAGATGCCGAGGCAATGCGTTGGCGCGATGGCTGAGGCCGACGCGGTCGAGAAGCTCCGTCGCCCGACGATCGGCTTCGAAACGTCCCATGCCGTGAACCCAGCGCAAGGGACCGGCGATGTTCTCCTTCGCCGTGAGATGGGCGAACAGGTTGAATTGCTGGAACACCATGCCGACGCCGACATTGGCGCGCTCGTTGGCGATCGCGCGCGGTGACAGAGCCCGGCCGTCTTCACCGTGACCGAGGCGCTTGCCGCCGACGCGCACCAAGCCGGAATCCCAGTTCTCCAGATGATTGATGCAGCGGAGCAGGGTGCTCTTGCCCGAGCCGCTGGGGCCGAGCAGCGCGACCACTTCGCCGATGCGCACGGTGAGATCGAGGCCGTCGAGGACGGCGTGGCCGTCATAGCTCTTGCGCAGATCCTTGACCTCGACCGCGATGTTGTTGCGGGCGATGGTGGCGGCGCGCCTGGCGCGGTCCTCGCTGGTGAGCGCGAGCGGCGGCGTCTCCTTCAGCTCGGCCGGTTCGGGCGCCGCGGTGTCGGTCGCGGGGCCGGTTGTCTCGGCCAACGCCAGCTTGGTCGCGAGATCGATGCGGCGCCACGGCAGATAGTCCGCGAGCCGGCGCTGCTTCGTGCTGCGATCGAGATCGAGCAGCCATTCCAATCCGAGCTGGACCACGCTGACCGCGCCGGTCAGCACGAGATAGAGCAGGCCGGAGGCGAAGAAGATCGAAAAGAAATCGAAGGTGGAGGAGGCGAGCTGGGTCGAGCGCAGCGTCAGCTCCTGCACCGCGATCACCGAGGCGAGCGAGGAGTTCTTCAGCGCACTCACCGCTTCGTTGCCGAAGGCGGGGATCATGGTGCGGATCGCCTGCGGGGCGATGATCCGCCGCATCAGGACTGCCGGCGTCATGCCCAGCGCCTGTCCCGCAAGCAGCTGGCCGCGATCGACGCCAAGCACGCCGGCACGCAGCATTTCGGCGATGAAAGGGGCTTCGTTGCAGGCGAGCGCAAGTCCGGCGGCCAGTACCGCCGGCAGCTTGATGCCGATATGCGGGAGCGCGTCGTAGGCGAACACCATCTGCAGGATCAGCGGCGTGCCGCGGAAGATCACGGTGTATCCGCGCGCCAGTGCGGCGAGCGGCCAGAAGCGGCTGAGCTGCATGGCCGCGATGATCACGCCGAGCATCAAGCCGCCGATCAGCCCGAGCGCCGTGACCTGCAGGGTCAGCTCGATGCCCTGGAGCAGGTATGGCAGGCTGAGATAGTGCAGGAACAGGGACATCGGTGAAGAAGGCCTGACGAGTTGCGGCTAGGTTGGTTCGGCGAGCCGTCATTGCGAGCGAAGCGAAGCAATCCAGAACCGAAAAAGGCTGGATTGCTTCGTCGCTTCGCTCCTCGCAATGACGAATTCCCTGTTTCTATGGCCGAGGTTCTTCCCCCTCTCCCAAGGGGAGAAGGGGAATCGGCGGGGGACGCTCATGGGAGCAAATCGTACGAACGCTCAATCCGCCTGGAGGATATCCGGCTCCTTGAAGTTGGCGGGATCGAGCTCCCACTTCTTCAACAGCTCCTGGTGAATGCCGGCCTTCTGCACCTCGATCAGCGCGGCGAGCACAGCATCACGGAATTTCGGCTTGTCCTTTGGCACGGCGATGCCGACCGAATAGGGGATCGTCACCGCGATCGCCTTCTCGAGCTTGTCGGGATAGGCCTTCACGGCCTGGTCCACCGTGTTGACGTCGTTGATGTAGGTATCGGCGCGTCCGGCCAGGATCGCCTGGATACAGTTGGCGTTGTTGTCGTAGAGCTGCAGCGTCGGTTCCGGCTTGCCGGCTGCCTTGCACTTCGGTCCCATGTCCTGCACCAGCGGCACCTCGACGAAGCCGGTATTTTCCGCGGCGGCCGCGCCGCACAAGGTCATGTCGATGCCGTGAATGCCCTTCGGATTGCCCTTGGCGACCAGCACGCCGTCGAACACTTTCGAATAGGTGATGAAGTCGGCGGCCTTGGCCCGCTCCTTGGTGGCGTAGATATCGGAGATCACGATGTCGGCCTGGCCGCTCGCGAGCGTGGTCAAGAGCGCTGCGAAGGTCACCGGCTTGTAGGTCAGCTTGAAGCCGAGGCAGTCGCCGATGGCTTCACCGAGATCGATGTCGAAGCCGACATATTTGCCTGGATCCTTGGGATCGATCGATTCATAACCCGGCGTGTGCGGGTTGATCGCGTTGACCAGCGTCTTGCCTTTCCAGTCCGGAAATTTGTCCTGCAGCGCCGCGCAGCCCGCGGGCGTCGCGGCCTGCACGCCGACAGGCGCCAACAGTCCCGCCGCGATCACGGCGCCGAACGCGGCAAGACACGCGCGCCGCGCCTTGGTGAATAGCCAATTCTGCATGTTGCCAGCTCCTTCGAACGGTGATGGTTGCGTGGTCCGGCGGTGCTGTGATGCCGCCGCCGCGGTCCAAGCTCGAAGGCAAGCTTAGGTGTGCGTGCGCACGGAAAACTTGTCCGTAGGCGCACAATAAGTTGCATCGCTGTAGGTCAGAGATTGAGCAGAGCTTGCCCAAAAACTATCCGCGTCAGTCCGACCCGGACATTGGTCAGCGCTCGTGTCTGAGGTGAAGCGTCGCGGACTTACGCCTACTGATCATTGCCGCGTGCCCGCTGAGGCTATGCAAGTGTGCATCGCGAGACCTTGCGCCGTGGGCTTGGCTGGCGCGTTGCGGCCGACTACTGTGCCGCCATTCGACGTCGAGTGTGTGGGGCGATCTCGTTGGTTAGGTATCTGCAATGATGTTCCGTTTGACGGAACAGCTGTCGTTTGGCCGAGTCCTGATGCGGACTCTGATCGTCCTCGCCTATCTCATCATCTTCGCGCCCGTCGTGATGATCGTGGTCACGAGCTTCTTTGCGCAGGAGCTGATCAGTTTCCCGCCGCCGGCGCTCTCCCTGAAATGGTACGCCAACGCATGGGACAAGCCCGAATTCCTGCGCGGCCTGCTCACGAGTTTCCAGGTCGCCCTCTTGGCGGCGGCGATCGGCGTGCCGATCGGCACGGCTGCCGCGCTCGCCATCGTGCGCGGCGAGTTCCCGGGACGCCAGGCCTTGAGCTCCTTCCTCCTGGCGCCGCTCGCCGTGCCCGGCGTGGTCGCCGGCTCCGGCCTCTATATGCTCTACGTGCTGGCCGAGGATTTTTTCGACCGCGATATCAAGGCGACCACCGAAGGGCTGGTGGTGGCGCACTCGCTGCTCGCAATCCCCTGGACCGTGCGTCTTGTGGTAGCGAGCCTGCAAGGGCTCGACCGCAGAGCTGAAGAGGCGGCCGCCAATCTCGGCGCTGGTCCGTTCACCGTGTTTCGCCGCATCACCTTGCCGATGATGCGGCCGGGCATCGTCGCCGCGGCGATGTTTTCCTTCATCCAGAGCTTCGAGAATCTCGACCTCTCGATGCTGCTCGTCGGCCCCGGTCGGATCACGCTTCCCGTCGCGATGCTGAACTATCTTGAATTCCGGATCGACCCCACCCTGGCTGCGGTGGCGACTGTCCAGATCACCCTGGTTGGCCTGCTGATGCTGGTGACCGACCGCTTCGTCAAACTCTCCCGGGTCGTTTGATGTCGCGGCTGTCTCTTGAAAAATTGAGCAAGCGCTTCGGCACCTCGGTCGCGGTCGATGAACTCGATCTCACGATCCAGCAGGGCGAACTGGTTGCGCTGCTCGGCCCCTCCGGCTGCGGCAAGACCACCACCTTGCGGATGGTCGCGGGATTCCTGCCGCCAACCGGTGGCCGCGTGCTGTTCGACGCCGAGGATGTCACGAGGTTGCCGGCCCACAAGCGCGGCACCGGCATGGTGTTCCAGTCCTACGCGCTGTTTCCGCACATGACGACGGCCGACAATGTCGGCTTCGGACTCGAAATGCGCGGGCTGAATGCAGCGGAGCGCAAGGCGAGGATCGACGAGGCGCTCAGGCTCGTGCGGCTGTCGCATCTTGCCGATCGCTTGCCGCGCCAGCTCTCCGGCGGCCAGCAGCAACGCGTGGCGTTGGCGCGGGCGCTGGTGATCAACCCGCGCATCTTCCTGCTCGACGAGCCTCTGTCCAATCTCGATGCCAAATTGCGCAGCGAGGTGCGGCTGGAGATCCGCGCGCTGCAGCAGCGCCTGGGCCTGACCACCTTGATGGTCACGCATGATCGCGAGGAGGCGCTGACCATGGCCGATCGTCTCGTCGTCATGGAGGGCGGCCGGGTGCGCCAGATCGGCACGCCGCAACAGCTGTACGACATGCCGAGCGACGCCTTCGTCGCGGACTTCGTCGGGCGCTGCAACATCCTGCTCGGCCGCCGCGAAGACGCCTCTCACTTCCGCACCGAGGGCGGCCTGCTGCTGCCGGTCGACTCGGCTGCGGATGAATGCAAGGATGCGACGGCCTTTGCGCTGCGGCCGGAGCGCATCGTGCTGCAGGTGGATGCGACCGCAGGGCTGCAGGGGCGATTGCAGGCCGTCACCTATATGGGCCCGCAGACCGAATATGTGATCGCAGTAGGCGATGAGACCCTGGTGGTGGTCCGCCAGACACCGAGTGCCGGTGAGCCGCTCGCTGCGCTCAGGCCCGACGACTTCGTGTCCCTGCAATGGGACCACAAGGCTCCGCGCCTTGTCCCGCAAACATCAGCATGAGTGAGAGGTCATCATGATTTCGCGACGCCATTTTCTCTCTGCAACCGCCGGCGCTGCGGCGTTGGCCTCCGCTTTCCCTGCGCGCGCCGAAGGTGGCCAGGTCGTGGTCGGCACCTGGGGCGGCGACTATGGGCAGCTGCTGAGCGATATCATCGACAAGCCGATCCTGGTGCCGAAGGGCTACGAGATCGTACAGGACATTGCCAACAATGATCCGCGCAAGACCAAGCTGCTCGCCGAGCGACAGAGCCGGCGTGGCTCGATGGATGTTGCGTGTCTCTCCGACGGCGACATGTACATCGTTGCGCAATCGGGCACGTTCGATCCGGTCGACGCCAAACAGGTGACGCGGCTCGACAAGGTGTTTCCGGAGCTGAAGAGCGAGATCGCGATCCCGCACATCTATTCCGCGCAGGTCATCCTCTACAACACCAACCTGGTGAAGACACCGCCGCAATCCTTCGCCGACCTGTGGGATCCGAAATGGCGCGGCCGGGTCGGCCTCGCCGACATCCTTTATCCCAACAACACGCTGGCTGCAGCGCTGGCCGGCGGCGGCGGCCCGTCCAATCTCGACCCGGCCGAGAAGAAGCTGATGGAATGGCGCTCGCTCGACGTAAAGATCTATCCGTCGAACGAGGCGTTGGCGGCGGCGCTGAAGTCGGAGGAGGTGTGGCTGACCACGATGTGGCTTGCCCGCGGCTTCATGTGGAAGAAGGCCGGCATTCCCTTGAACCACGTGGTCGCCAAGGAAGGCGCGCCGGCGATCGTATTCCAGGCCTCGGTGCCGAAGAACGCCAGGAACAAGCCGGGCGGCTTCGCCTATCTCGATGCCATGCTGGACGCCAAGGCCCAGGTCGCGTTCTGCGACAAGATGGGCTACGTGCCCACTGTGTCGGATGCGGTGCTGTCGGAGGATCTCGCCAAGCAGGTCAGCCTCAACGAGGCCGAGCGCGCCCGTCTGTTGAAGCCGGACTATGCCTACGCCGCTGGCCGCACCCAGCGTACGCAGGACTTCTGGAACAAGGACTTCAAGGGCTAGATCTAGGGGCTCGATGATGGCGCTGCTGGTGGTTCCCGCCTGTCTGCTGGTGCTGGCTCTGCTGGTCGGGCCGATGATCCTGATGTTTCGGATCTCGCTCAACCAGTTCAGTCCGACCCAGCTGATGGTGCAGGCCTTCACGCCCGAGAATTATATCAAGGCCGCGACCGACCCGTATTACCAGCAGATCATCGTCTCGACGCTCGGCATCGCGCTGCTTTGCACCCTGCTGACGCTTGTGCTCGCCTTTCCGGCGGCCTACTGGCTCGGCCGCATCGAGAGCCGCTGGAAGAGTTTCGTGGTGATCGCGACGCTGTTTCCGCTGCTGGTCGGCAACGTCGTGCGCTCGGCCGGATGGATGGCGCTGTTCTCGCGTGACGGCCTGCTCAACACCGCGCTGGAAAAAATCGGCCTGATCTCCGAGCCATTGGAGATCATGTACACGCCGAAGGCGGTCATCCTCGGCATCATCGCGGTGGTGCTTCCTTACATGATCCTGACCATCGCATCCGTGATCGAAAGCATTCCGCACGATCTCGAGGATGCGGCCGCCAATCTCGGCGCCTCCGGAGCGCGCGTGTTCTGGAGGGTCATCTTGCCGCTGTCCGCGCCGGGTGTCGCGGCGGGCTCGATCCTGGTGTTCGTGCTTTGCATGAATACCTATGCAACAGCGGTGCTTCTCGGCGGCCCCAAATTCAAGATGATGGCTCCGGCCGTCTACGACCAGTTCGTGCGCGGCAACAATTGGCCGATGGGCGCCGCGCTCGCCTTCATGCTGCTGGCAGTGACGATGGCATTCACGGTGTTTGGCAGCGTCGCTTTCGCGCGGCGGTACAGGACGGCGTAGGGCGATGATAACGATTGCCGTCATTGCGAGGAGCGTCAGCGACGAAGCAATCCAGACCTGCTTTCCGACCCTGGATTGCTTTACTTCGCTCGCTATGACGACAACTGATTGGAATACAAGGAAACGAGAGCATGATTGAACAGGCCGACATCCTTCCGGGCGACGAGCTCGCGCATATCAGGAACAAGGGTGAAGTGCCGATCGTGCCGAAGGCGACCTCGCGCGATCGCGGCACGGGTCCGTTCAGGCGGCTGGCGCTGCGCGGGGCCACGGTGATTGACGGCACCGGCGCGCCGCCGATCGGTCCCGTCGACATCGTCGTCGAGAACGGCCGCATCGTCAGCATCAAGAAGGTGGTCGGCTATGGCTACGACGCCGGCTCGGGCCAATCGGCCGATCATGAGATCGATTGCCGCGGCAAATGGGTGACGCCGGGCTTCGTCGATTGCCACGCCCATGCCGGCGTCGCCTATCATTCGGCGAACGGCTGGGTGCCGCCGGTCGATTATGTCTACAAGCTGTGGCTGGCGCATGGCGTCACCACGGTCCGCGAGATGGGCTCGATGAACGGGCTGTCCTGGATGATCGACCAGCGCGAGCGCGCCCAGGCGAACACGATCGCGGCGCCGCGGCTGTTGGCCTACGCCTATTTCCCGGCCGTCAACGACATGGTCAAGACGATTTATACGCCGGAGCAGGGCCGCGCCTGGCTGCGCGACGTGAAGGCGCGCGGCGCGGACGGCATCAAGTTCTTCGGCGCGCCGCCGGCGATCATGGAGGCGGCGCTCGACGAGTGCAAGAAGCTCGGCCTGCGCGCCGGATGCCATCACGCGCAGATGGCGGTGTCGCGCATGAACGCGTTGACCACCGCGCGCTGGGGCCTGACCAGCGCCGAGCACTATTACGGCCTGCCGGAGGCGCTGTTCGAGGATCGCGTGATCCAGAACTTCCCGCTCGACTACAACTACACCGACGAATATTTCCGCTTCTCGGTGTCGGGCCAGATGTTCCGGCAGGGCGCCGAACCCGGCTCGGCGAAGTGGAATGAGGTGCTGGAGCAGTTCCTGGAGCTCGGCTTCACCTTCGTTCCGACATTCACGATCTATGACGCCAACCGCGATTTGATGCGCGCGCGTCAGGCCTATTGGCACAAGGATTACACCTGGAAGTCGATGTGGGACTACTTCACCCCGCAGCGCGGCGGCCACGGCTCCTACTGGTATCGCTGGTCGACCCAGAACGAGATCGAGTGGAAGGAGAATTACCGGCTCTGGATGGCCTTCATCAATGAATACAAGAACCGAGGTGGCCGGGTCTGCACCGGCTCCGATTCCGGCTTCATCTACCAGATTTTCGGCTTCGGCTATGTGCGCGAACTGGAGCTGCTGCAGGAGGCCGGCTTCCATCCGCTGGAGGTGATCCGCTCGGCGACATCGCAAGGCGCGGCGCTGTGCGGTCTCCAGGACGAGATCGGCACCATCGACATCGGCATGCGCGCCGACATGCTGGTGCACGACCACAACCCTCTGACCGATTTCAAGCTGCTCTACGGCACCGGCGCGATGCGCTTCAATGATGCCTCCAACGCGGTCGAATGGCATCGTGGTCTGAAATACACGATCAAGGACGGCATCATCTACGACACCGAGGAACTGCTGGCCGACGTGCGCGAACTGGTCAAGGCGAGCTGGGAAAGCGACGTCCCGGAGAAGTACGCAGCCAAGGATGCCGCGGCGCCATGAGCGCTGACATCATCGACTTCTTCGTCCTGACCGGCTTTCTCGGCTCGGGCAAGACCTCGCTGCTGCGCGATCTCCTGCTGGGGGCGGCAGCGGCCGACACCGCCGTGATCGTCAACGAGGTCGGCGAGATCGGGCTCGACGGCGTGATCCTGCGCGAGAGCGGGGACGATGTGCCGATGGCCATGCTCTCCAACGGCTGCGTCTGCTGCCAGATCGGCTCCGACCTTGCATTCACGATCGACCGCCTGATCATGGCGCCGCGCCCTGCAGGCGCGGGGCCGTTGCGGCGAATCATCCTGGAGACGTCCGGCCTGTCGATGCCGGGTCCGGTGTTGCGCCAGCTCGCGACCTTGGCCGAGCATCGGATGCGCGTCGCCGTGATCGGCACCTACGATCTCACGCGGGGCGCGGCGGTGGCTGCCTTCGAGGAGGCGGCGGCGCAATGGGCGGCGTCGCACCGCATCGTCGCGACCAAGGCCGACCTGCTCGGATCAGAAGGCTTGGCCAAAGCGCCGGACGCGATCGCCAGCATCAATCCGGTCGCCGAGGTGGTTGTGACCGCCGATCGCGCCTTGGCCGTGAAGATCGCCTTCGCGCCGCTGATGGCGGCGCTGCCGTTGCGCGAACCGGCGCCGATGCTGACATCGGCGCATCCGCGGCTGGCGTTATGTCTGGCGCGGCCGGCGGGCGGACTCGCTTATTCCGATCTCGCTGCCTGGCTCGATAACCTTGCCGGCGCGCTTGGCGAACGCCTGCTCCGCATCAAGGGGCTGGTCGGGGTTCACGAGGCGCCGCGACCGCTCCTGATCGAGAGTGTCGGCACGGTGTTCTCGCCCCCGCGCCAGCTCTCTGCTGAGAATCCGCCGCAGCCCTTCATCGTGGTGATCGCGCGTGATGTCGCGCGGGTTGAGATCGAGCAGGTCGCGCCAGCGGGTCTGTTCACCTACACTTGGCGGCAGCCGGAGACCGCGCTGGATGCGCCCACAATCAAAGCGGAATGGGTGAGCTGAGCAGATGAGTGGGACCGACACGACCGCGTCGGCCTGGCGGGTGCCGCCGGCCGACTATGTGGCGGCGCGGCCAGTCGACTATCGGCTGACTCAGCCGTCCTCTTGCTACGTGACGATGCACGACGGCTGCCGCATCGCCGTCGATGCCTACGTGCCACAGCCGAAGGATGGTGCCGGTCCGGGCCGTTTCCCGACGCTGCTGTTCTTCACCCCCTACTATCGTCGCTTCAAGCTCAGGCCGGGGGGCAGCGGCGAGGTCAATCCCAACACCGGCAAGTTTCGCGACTACTTCGTGCCGCGCGGTTACGCTGTCGTCGTCGTGGATGTACGCGGCACCGGCGCCAGCTTCGGCACGCGCGACAGCTTCCGCTCCCCCAGGGAGCGTGAGGACAGCCGCGAGATCGCCGAGTGGGTCGTTGCGCAGTCCTGGTCGAATGGCGCAATCGGGGCTACCGGCATCTCTTATCTCGGGGCTGCCGCCGATTTCCTCGCCAGCACCGGACATCCTGCGGTGAAGGCGATCGCGCCGTTGTGCTCGGTCTGGGACACCTACGCCGACAATTACTTCCCTGGCGGCATTCAGCTGAAATCGCTGACCAAGGTCTATGACGAACTGATGGTCGGGCTCGATCACGATCGGCGCGACGTTCTCCGTCAGTTTTCCTATTTCGCCAATCCGGACTTCGAAGGGCCCCAACCGGTCGATGAAGACCCAGATGGCGTGCTGCTGAACGCGGCGATCACAGAGCATCTCGGCAATTTCCGCCAGACCGATTTCATGGCCGAGTTCAGGTTTCGCGAGGAGGGGCTGCCTTACGATCCCACCTTCAGCTCGGCCTCGTTCAGTCCCTATGCGGTGTCTGACGGCATCAGGCCGGACGTCGCGATCCTGTCGGTGTCCGGCTGGTTCGACGGCGCCGGTTATGCCAATGGCGCCATCGCGCGGTATCTCACCCTGCAGGACAATCCGCGGCATCTGTTGCTGGGCCCGTGGGATCACGGCGCCCGCATCGATATCTCGCCGTGGCGCACGTCGGTCGAGCCGGGCTTTCCGCTGCTCGGCGAAGTGCTGCGCTTCTTCGACACCTATCTGCTCGGCTATGACACCGGGCTGATCGACGAGGCGCCGATCCATTATTACGCGGTGCATGCGGAGCGCTGGCGCGCCGCGCATCAATGGCCCCCGGTCATGGCGCGACAGCGGTTGTATCTGGCGTCCGATGGAGCGCTTGCCGAGGCCGCGCCGCAAGCGGGCGAAGATCGATATCGGGTCGATTTCAGCCGCGGCACCGGCAACAACACCCGCTATGAGCGCATCGCGGGTATCGACAGCCGGGACTATTACGCGGACTGGCAGGGGCGGACCGAGGCGATGCTGAGCTACACCGGCGCGCCCTTGCCGTCGGCGATGGAGCTCGCCGGGCACGGGCTTGCGGAGCTCTGGCTTGCCTCGGGCGAACCGGATCTCGCACTGTTCGTCTATCTCACCGAGATCGAGGCCGACGGCACCGAGCGCTATGTCACCGAAGGCCTGCTGCGTGCGCTCCATCGCAAAGAGAGTGAAGCGCCGGACAATTATCGCACAGCATGGCCATTCCGCAGCTTTGCTCGGGGCGATGCCATGCCGCTGATCCCGGGACAGTTCGAACGTATCCGCGTGCCGCTGCTTCCCGTTGCTTGGCAATTCGCGAGAGGCAGCCGCATCCGCATCTCCATCGCGGGCCATGACGATGATCATTGCGGCCAGGTGCCGCATGGCCGTCCGCCGCTGATCACGCTGATGCGTGGCGGCGACAACGCGTCCGCGATCGAGCTGCCGTTGGTTGCGGTGTGACGAAGCCGGTCTGTTGCCGCGTTGTCAGTGCGTCACCTCCTCCGCAAGTGGGGGAGGTGACGAGCGTCGCATTCTGGCGAATGATAGACTACCGCTCCGGATAGCTCATCGCATAAGCGTCCATGAGCGCCTGCTCGAGCAGCCGACCCGCGCTGTAGCTTGCAAGTGTCGCTGGGCGCTCCACGCCGGGCAGCAGGCGGTCGCACGGCTCGGGCGCGCCGAGCACGGTGCGCACGGGAATGCGTTCGGCATGGATCGGCAGCGCATAGTCTTCCTCGTCATCGATGATGCCGGCGGAGCGGATCTTCGCCGAGGCCTTCTCGATTTCCATCGCGACAACGGCGGTCGCTTTGAGCTCCTGCTCCGTGGTCGGGCGCAAGGTTGCGGTGCGGCCAGGGAAGAAGCGATCGACCATCATGGTGAGGGCACGTGCTTTCTCGGCCTGGTCCTCGATCAGCTTCGCGTGGCCGAACGCCATCACCGCGCGGTAGTCGGCCGAATGGTGAAAACCGCTGCGCGCCAGCACCAGGCTGTCGAGATGGGTGACCGTGAGGCAGGCTGGCTGCCCCTCCGAAAGATTGCGCAGCATGCGGCTGGCGCTGGAGCCGTGCCAGTACAGCGTGGTCCCTTCGCGCCAATAGAGCGTCGGTGTGCAATAGGGCCGGCCGTCGATGACATAGGCGACATGGCACAGCGCGGCGGAATCGAGCAGGGCGTGGACGGTGGCGTAGTCATAGCGGCCACGGTCGTGGCGGCGCTTGACGCGGTTGGTCTCGTCGACGGGATAGCTGGCCGCGGCCTGCTCGGACATGGGACTTTCTCCTGTTGGATGATCGTCCATGCCATGGCAAAGTGGTTGCCGCGAGTTCCACTTTGATGCCAAACTTAGCAACCACTTCGAAACGCCGGGACGACGTTCTGGCCCTGCCGATCCGGCTCGACCGCGCCTTGCGCAATCAGCCGCAGCAGGTGCACGCGGCGCTGCGCACCGCCATCGTCGACGGGCTGCTGGCGCCGGGCTTGCGCCTGCCGTCGACACGGGCGTTGGCCGAGCAACTCGGCGTGCGCCGTAATGCCATCGTTGCGGCGTATGAACAGTTGCTCTCCGACGGGCTGGCTGAAGCGCGGCACGGCGCCGGCACCTATGTCGCGGCGCAGCTGCCGGCGCCGCCACCGGCGGCTCCAGCGGCAGACTTCGCCGTCCAGACCACGCCGCACCGTCCGTTCGCGCTCGGCTTCACGCTCGTGGACGCTCCGTTGTTGAAGCGGCTTGCCGCTGCGAGCCGCCGCCGCATTGCGCAGGCCTCAAGCGATGAACTCGGCTATGGCGATCCGTGCGGCAGCCTGCATCTTCGTACGCAGATCGCCCATTATCTTGCGGCCAATCGCGGCATCCGCTGTGACCCGAGCTGCATCCTGATCGTGTGCGGCACGCAGCAGGGCTTGCGGCTCTGCGTCGAGGCGCTGCTGAGGCCGGGCGATCCCGTCTGGTTCGAGGACCCCGGCTATTATGCGTCGCGTAACACCTTGCGCGCATCCGGCATGAAGCTGGTGCCGGTGCCGGTCGACGGCGAAGGCATCGTGGTCGCCGCCGGCAAGAAGGCCGATGCAAGGGCGGCTTACGTGACGCCGTCGCATCAGTTCCCGACCGGAGTCGCGATGAGCATGGCGCGACGGGTTGCGCTGCTTAGCTGGGCGCAAGCGACCGATGCGTTCATCTTCGAGGACGATTACGACAGCGAGTACCGCTTTGCCGGCCCGCCACTCACGGCGTTGGCCGGTATCGGCGGCGAACGCGTGATCTATATCGGCACCTTCAGCAAGACCTTGTTCGCGGGTCTCAGGCTCGCTTATCTGGTGCTGCCGCCAGCGGTCGTGCCGCGCGTGGTCGCCGCGCGCGCCTCGCACGATCGCTTTCCGCCGCGCTTCATGCAGGATGCGCTCGCCGACCTGATGGCCGATGGCGAGATCGCAGCGCATATGCGGCGCATGCGCCTGCGCTATCGCCAGGCGCGCGACGCGGTCGCCGAGGCGTTGGAACGCTCGGCCAAAGGCTGCCTGCATCTGTCGGCGCCGGCTCAAGGCCTGCATCTGCTCGCCACGTTGCCGCCTGGCGCGCCCAAGGACGCGGCGCGGCTGATCCGCGAGCGTGCGGGGATCGAGAGCAGGTTGCTGTCGGACGCACGCATCGTGCAGCGCGGCCCGGACGGGTTCATCCTCGGCTACTCCGGCTTTGCAGTCAGCGATCTCATCGCTGCGGCCAGGCGGCTCGGGCGCGCCGCGCACGACAGGCTGCACGAGCGCGATCGCCGGGGCGATCAAAAAAAATAGTCGGCGAAAATTTCGCTTTTTCGGCGCGGAGACGACGGCCGGCAATCTGCCCACGACCGGACTGGCTGGCCTGCGCAAATGCTATCGATACGGATCGCTCTGGATGTTCGGCGCGGTCTGGCGCACGCGGCGCAGCGTGATCGGCGCGCCGTCGGAGACGAATTGCAGTTCATAGGCGCGGCCGGAGCGATCCGTTGCCTGACAGGTCACGCTTGCGACCTGCAGCGCGGCGAAATTGCCGATCTGGCGGCAGACGCCGGCCGAGGTCTCTGCTGCTGGCACCGGGATGCCATCGACCTTCGGCCGGTCCTTGGAGTTCAGCAGCATCCGGTCGACCGGCAGCTCATAGAGTTCCTGCTGGGTCCGCGAGCGGTGGCCATGAAGGCCGGAAAACGCGATGATGTGGCTTTGATCGGCCGGATCGTCGAGCGCGACCGTGAAGTGGGCGCGCCCCTTTTCGCTATGGAAGAAGGCGACCGCCTTGCACGGGTAATCCTGGCCGTCGACCTTGAGCGTACGGCAGGTGCCGGACATCAAAGCGTAGAGGTCGATGTCCGGGGCGACCTCCGGCGCCGTCGAGGCCGGGGTGGGCGTCTGGGCCAGCACAGGCGTGGCGAGAACCAGGACGCCCGCGAGGAGCATCGACCGGCCGGAGAAGCGATCAAGGAACCGATCAATGTACGAAGGCATGAAGGAGCGGGACCACATCGGACGAAGGTTGGGCCAGTCGGCAGAGCTATTGCAAGCAGGGTGACGGCGGAAAGGCGGCGAAAAAACGACAATGATTCATCGAGCTTATACCGCTCGCGAGGGGGTTCGTCACGCCCGCCGAGGACCGTCTCACCACACTATCGATGTGCCGGTCGCATCGATCTGGCTGGCCGACGTGCTCGCGGGCCCGATCACTCGGCCAGCGGGATCGTCGAGATGCTGCCCTGGAACTGGAAGGCCGCAGCCGTCCCCGCCGCTGCCTGATCGGCTCTCTGGATTGCTGCCGCCGAGAGCGGCCAACCTGCGGCCTTTATCGGATGCGTTCTGAAATGGAGATACTGGCGGCTGGTTAATATTGCTGGTTCTATGGTGATGACAAGCGTCGATGATGTATGGGGCTATTCCCGCAATCCTGCGTCGAGCTGATAGAGCAATGCGTGGAGCTTGCCCTTGCTACGAGGGCGAGGCGGAAATCGCTGAACCAGCTCCCTGACTTCGGGTGATGCATGCGAAATGGCCCAGCGAACCTCGGCATCTCCCTTGTCGGACCCGTCGCTTGCGGAAAGGGCGCTGGCGTGCGCGGCGTAGGCGGCCGGGCTCAAAATGTGACTTGTTTGGTGCGATGTCGCAATCGGATGTGTGTAGGCCGTTGCAGCAGCAGTCGAAGCTGCCCGAGCTGCCGCAGCGGCTGAAGGCTCATCGACCTCTTTCGCGGCTGATTGGGCGGCCCAAGCGAGCTTCCGCAGATTTGCCGTTCGCACGCCGCTTCGCGCAAAAACTTTGGCACCGTCAATGGCATCCCGCGGACGAGCGTCGTTTGGCGCGAGCGCTTCAAAAATCGGAAGCGCGCGTTCCGCGCAATCCGCCGCCCATCCCGCGATGTGACAAAGATCGGTCATCGTCAATTCGATCGCGGGCGGAAGATCGTCCATTGATTGCACTCCACGAGGGCGTCGCAATTCGTACTACTTGCCCATCAAGGCCTGCACCCGCAGCTTCCAGAGGTTCCAGACCCGGTCCATGATCACCATGTTGACGGCGTCGGCCTTGGCGCCTTCCTCCGGACTGAGATAGGTGACCTCGCTGCCGAGTCCGATCGCCTGGGCTTGCAGCTTGGCATTGACGTCGGTGTAATAGGCGCGGAACACCGCGACCTTCACCGCGGAGCCGACCGCGACATCGCCGTGGCCGCGCATCAGCACGATCGATTTGTTGCCGAGTGCAGTCGCCAGCGCGTTGCCGATGGCGTTGTTGCTCACCAGCATGTTGGTGGGGCCGAACTCCTTGCCGATGTCCCAGACCGGCGCGCCCGCGGCCAGGAAGGCGGCGTTGTGGAACAGTGGGCGTAGCGGGGTCTTGCTGACCGAAAACGGAATCACGCCCGGCGAATGGGTGTGCACGACCGCCATCACATCCGGCCGCGCCCGGTAGATGGCGGCGTGAATGAAGCGCTCGAGGAAGACGGTGCGGCCGCGCGCGTCGACCGGCTCGCCATTCTCGTCGAACTCCATGATGTCGTTGGCGGTCACCAGTGCCGGCGCGAGCGAACGCGACATCAGGAAATGCGACGGATTGGCCGGGTTGCGCACGCTGACATGGCCGAAACCGTCGACCACGCCGAGATCGGCAAGGATGCGGCTGCCGACCACGATGTCGTCGAGCAGTTCGTGCGGGACGTTGGGAATAGTCTCCTGCGCGTGCGATGGAGGGGCGGTCAGAAGCAGCAAAGTGATGGCGACGGCAGCAAGGTGGCTGATCCTGTGCATCTGATCGCTCCGACTGTGTGTGCTCGCCGAATTGGCTTCGACCCTCTGAGCATACGCGCCAATGGCTTACGTCACCGGTGCGGGATTGAACAGGGTGAGGTCGTTATGGATGCCCCAGCGGTCCGACCATGGCTTGGTCCGGCCGGAGGCGACATCGAGGATCAGTTTGAACAGCTCCCAGCCGGTCTCCTCGATCGTCATCTCCCCGGTCGCGATGCGCCCGGCGTCGAAGTCGATCAGGTCCTTCCAGCGCCGCGCCAGCTCGCTGCGGGTCGCGACCTTGATCACCGGCGCGGCGGCGAGACCGTAGGGCGTGCCGCGGCCGGTGGTGAACACCTGCAGGGTGATGCCGGAGGCGAGCTGCAGCGTCCCGCAGATGAAGTCGGAGGCAGGCGTCGCCGCGAACAGCATGCCCTTCTGCCGCGCCTTCTCACCCGGAGCCAGCACGCCCGCGATCGGGCTGGAGCCGGACTTGACGATCGAGCCGAGTGACTTCTCGACGATGTTGGCGAGGCCGCCCTTCTTGTTGCCGGGCGTGGTGTTGGCGCTGCGGTCGGCGCCGCCGCGGGCGAGGTAGGCGTCATACCACGCCATCTCGCGCACCAGCGCGCGGCCGACCTCCTCGTTGATGGCGCGCCGGGTCAAGAGCTGGATCGCGTCGCGGACCTCGGTGACTTCGGAGAACATCACGGTCGCGCCGGCCCGCACCAGGAGGTCGGCGGCAAAGCCCACGGCCGGATTGGCGGTCACGCCCGAGAACGCGTCGCTGCCGCCGCATTGCAGGCCGATCACGAGGTCGGACGCGGGGCAGGTCTCGCGCTTGCGCGTGTTGAGCTGAGCGAGCCGTGCGTCGGCCTGGGTCATGATCGCATCGACGATGGCACCGAAGCCGTTGAAGGCTTCGTCCTGCATGCGCACGATCGCATTATCGACGCCTTCGGGCACCAGCCGCTCCGGCGCGAGCTTCTCGCAGCCGAGGCCGACCACCAGGATCTCGCCGCCAAAGTTCGGGTTTTGCGCGAGGTTCTGCAGGGTGCGGATCGGCACCACGGCATCGGGCGCGGTGATGGCGACACCGCAGCCATAGGCGTGGGTCAGGCCGACGACGTCATCGACGTTGGGATATTTGGGAAGCAGCTCGTTCTTGATCCGCTTGATCGCGAATTCCAGCGTCCCCTTGACGCATTGCACCGAGGTCGAGATGCCCAGCACGTTCTTGGTGCCGACCGAGCCGTCGGCATTGCGATAGCCCTCGAAGGTGTAGCCTTCGAGCGGGGGCAACGGGGCTGGCACGGCGGTTGCGATCTCGAGCTTGTCCAGGGCAGGCGCCTCGGGCATCTCGATGCGGGCCTCGTCGACCCACTCGCCGGCCGCGATCGGCGATTTGGCGGTGCCGATGATTTCGCCGTAGCGGACGATGGGCTGGCCCTGGCCGATATCGACCAGCGCGGTCTTGTGACCCTGCGGCACGAAGCTTTTCAGCTCCAGGCCGTCGGGAAATCTGGTGCCGGCAGGCAGGCCGAAATCATTGACGACGATCGCGACATTGTCGCGCGCGTTGAGCTTGATATAGCGCGGCTCCGCCGCCGCGACTGTCAGATGTTTCATGCCTGCTCCCTTCGGACTAACTCGTAGGGTGGGCAAAGCGAAGCGTGCCCACCGCCTTGTCGGTCAATCCGGCCGGTGGGCACGGCGCTGCGCGCCTTTGCCCACCCTACAGATCTGACTTGAATTTTCGTCATTGCGAGCGAAGCGGCTTGTCCACCCTAGCCCGAAGGGCGACGGCGGAAGCAATCCAGGCTCAAAAAGAAAGTCTGGATTGCTTCGTCGCCTTCGGCTCCTCGCAATGACGAAGCGTGTCAGCGGCTCACGCCGGATAGGTGTAGGCCGTCTTGACCGTGGTGTAGAACTCGCGCGCGTAGGAGCCCTGCTCGCGGGCGCCATAGCTCGAGCCTTTGCGGCCGCCGAACGGCACGTGATAGTCGACGCCGGCGGTCGGCAGATTGACCATCACCATGCCGGCCTCGCTGTTGCGCTTGAAGTGCGACGAGTACTTCAGGCTCGAGGTGCAGATGCCGGCTGCCAAACCGAACGGCGTGTCGTTGGCGATCGCAAGCGCCTCGTCGTAGGTCTTGGCGCGGATCACCGCGGCAACCGGCCCGAAGATCTCCTCCCGCGCGATGCGCATGCTGTTGCTGACTTCGGTGAACAGCGCCGGCTGCATGTAGAAGCCGGGAGTCTCGCGGTTGAGCAGCTCGCCGCCCCAGGTGAGCTTGGCGCCTTCGTCCTGGCCGATCTTGAGGTAGCGCTGATCCTGCTCGAGCTGGTTCTGGTCGACGACCGGGCCGATATGGGTGCCCTGCTTCACGGCGTCGTCGACCACGAGGCCCTTGAGCCGCTCGGTCATCGCCACGACGAACTTGTCATGGATGCCGTCGGTCACGATCAGGCGCGAAGAGGCCGTGCAACGCTGGCCGGTGGAGAAATAGGAGCCATTGACGCAGGCTTCGACCGCGACCTTGAGGTCGGCGTCGTCGAGCACGATCATCGGATTCTTGCCGCCCATCTCGAGCTGGAATTTCTTCAGGGGATCCGAGGTCACGCAGGCCTGCGCGATTCTGCGCCCCGTCGCGACCGAGCCGGTGAAGGAGATCGCGCTGACGTCGGGATGTTCGAGCAGGGTCTGGCCCACCACCGAGCCGGAGCCGACCACCAGATTGAAGACACCGGCAGGGATGCCGGAGCGCGCGATGATCTCGGAGAGTGCGTGTGCCGAGCCGGGCACGAGCTCGGCCGGCTTAAATACGACGGTGTTGCCGTAGCAGAGCGCCGGCGCGATCTTCCAGGCGGGAATCGCGATCGGGAAATTCCAGGGCGTGATCAGGCCGACCACGCCGACCGGCTCGCGGACGATCTCGACCTCGATGCTTGGTCGCACCGACGGACCTTTCTCGCCGGTGAGCCGCAGCGCTTCGCCGGCAAAGAATGCGAAGATCTGTCCGGCACGGGCGACCTCGCCGATGCCTTCGGGCAGCGTCTTGCCCTCTTCGCGCGCCAGCAACCGGCCGAGCTCTTCCTTGCGGGAGAGGATCTCGGCCGAGACCTTGTTGAGCGCGTCGTAGCGCTCCTGCGGGGTCGAGCGCGACCAGGCCGGGAAGGCGGCTTTGGCGGCGGCGATCGCCTTCTCGGTCTGCGCCTTGTCGGCCTTGGCATATTCGCCGACGACATCATTGGTGTTGGAAGGATTGATGTTGCGCGTGGCGCCGCTGCCGTCGACCCATTCGCCGGCAATGAAATTCTTCAAGATCGCGTTCATGTTGTTCTCCGAGAAGTTGCGCGATTGGACGGGCACCTTACCCCATCAAATGCGTTAACGCACGAGACAGGGCCGTTTGTCGTCAAACGTCCAGCCGGGGATGAGGTACTGCATTGCGATCGCGTCATCGCGGGCGCCAAGCCCATGTTGCTTGTAGAGCGCATGGGCCTTTTCGATGGCGGCGCGATCGATCTCGACGCCGAGGCCGGGACGGTCGGGAACGGCGATCTTGCCGTCCTTGATCAACAGCGGTTCCTTGGTCAACGCCTGGCCGTCCTGCCAGATCCAGTGGGTGTCGATCGCTGTCACCTTGCCGGGGGCGGCCGCACCAACATGGGTGAACATCGCCAGCGAAATGTCGAAATGGTTGTTGGAATGCGAGCCCCAGGTCAGCCCGTTGTCCCTGCAGGTCTGCGCCACTCGCACCGAGCCCTGCAGAGTCCAGAAATGGGGATCGGCCAGTGGGATATCGACCGCGCCCAGCCGCAGCGCATGGCCAAGTTGTCGCCAGTCCGTGGCGATCATGTTGGTTGCAGTCGGCAGTCCGGTCGCGCGGCGGAATTCGGCCATGATCTCGCGACCCGAGAAGCCCGCCTCGGCGCCGCAGGGGTCCTCGGCATAGGCGAGGATGCCGTGCATGTCCTTGCACAGCCGGATCGCCTCATCGAGCGACCAGGCGCCGTTGGGATCGAGCGTCACGCGCGCATCGGGGAAGCGCTTGGCAAGCGCGGTGACCGCCTCGATCTCGGCTGCACCCTCGAGCACGCCGCCCTTCAGCTTGAAGTCGGCGAAGCCGTAAGCGTCGCGCGCGGCCTCGGCGAGCTGCACGACGGTGTCCGGCGTCATCGCCTGCTGGTGGCGCAGCCTGAACCAGCCATCCTTTTCGCCTTCGCCGGTGGCGTAGGGAAGATCGGTCCTGGTGCGGTCGCCGATGAAGAAGAGATAGCCGAGCACCTCGACGGTGGCGCGCTGCTGGCCTTCGCCGAGCAGCGCTGCGACCGGCAGCCCGAGATGCTGGCCCAAGAGGTCCAGCAGCGCTGATTCCACGGCCGTCACCGCGTGGATCGTCACGCGCAGATCGAAGGTCTGCTTGCCGCGGCCGCCGGCATCGCGATCGGCAAATTTTTCGCGCATCGCCGCCAGGATGTTGTTGCAGGCGCCGATCGTCTGGCCGACGATCAGGTCGCGCGCATCTTCCAGCGTCTTTCGGATCTTCTCGCCGCCTGGCACCTCACCGACCCCGGTGTGGCCGGCATTGTCGGTGAGGATGACGAGGTTGCGGGTGAACAATGGCGCGTGCGCGCCGCTTAAGTTGAGGAGCATGCTATCGCGGCCGGCGACCGGGATCACCTCCATCGCGGTCACGACCGGCGCGCCGGTGAACCCGGTGCGGACGGTATCCTGGATCATCTGCTCCTCCTTTGGCCGCCTTGTTAGTACCATCGTCATTCCGGGGCAGCCCGTCAGGGCTGAACCCGGAATCTCGAGATTGGCTTGCGTCTTTTCTCTTCCATCAATTCTTTTCCATGAATGTCGAGATTCCGGGTTCAAGGCCTTACGGCCTTGCCCCGGAATGACACTGAAATTACTCAGCCGCCTGCCGCGCCGGCAGCGCGTTCGGCAACTTCGCCACCAGCGCGGTCAACTCCGCCATTTCCGCCTCCGTCAGATCGGTCAGCGGCGGACGCACCGGACCGGAATCGCGGTCGATCACCTTCATGCCGGCCTTGATGATCGAGACCGCGTAGCCCTTCTTGCGATTGCGGATCGCGATCAGCGGCAGGATGAAATCCTTCAGCCCTGCATGGATCGCCTCATGATCGCGTCGGCGCACCGCGGCGTAGAACTGGGTTGCGAATTCCGGCACGAAGTTGAACACCGCCGATGAATATGTCGTGACGCCCATGTCGAGATAGGGCAGGGCGAAGGTCTCGGCCGTCGGCAGGCCGCCGATATAGGTCAGGCGGTCGCCGAGCTTGGAATAGACCCGGGTCATCAGTTCGATGTCGCCGATTCCGTCCTTGTAGCCGACCAGGTTCGGGCAGCGCTCGCACAGCTTTGCCAGCGTGTCCGGCTGCAGAATCGCGTTGTCGCGGTTGTAGACGATGACACCGATCTTCACGGAGGCGCAGATGGCCTCGACATGGGCGGCGAGGCCCTCCTGCTCGGAATGCATCAGATAGGGTGGCAGCAGCAACAGACCGTCGGCGCCGGCCCTCTCGGCACCAAGCGCGATCTCGCGCGCGATCGCGGTGCCATAGCCGGTGCCGGCGAGCACGGGCACGCGGCCCTTGGTTTCCTCGACCGCGACTTTCACGACCTGCGGGACCTCGGCTGCGGTCAGCGAGAAGAACTCGCCGGTGCCGCCGGCGGCGAACAGGCCGGCGACGTCATAGCCGCACAGCCAGTCCATGTTGGAGCGGTAGGTCGCTTCGTCGAAGGAATAGTCCGCCTTGAAGGGCGTCACGGGGAAGGAAAGCAGGCCGCCGCCGATCCGGGTCGCCATCTCCTTTGGGGTCATGTTGCTCATCGCGCCGCTCCTTTGGGAAATCCGTAACGGACGCAGAACTTTCGCACCAGACATCGCGTCCTTCAGGCCTTTCGTTAAGGCCAAGTCCGATGCCGGTCCAAGCCAATCACGGTATCGATCGATATCGGATCGGCATCAATCCTCGCCGTGCTGCAGGGTCGCAAGACTGCCTGCGATGTCGACCAAGGCAGGCAGCAACGGGTTGTCGTGCTCGCGCCGCCAAACCATGAAGAGCTCGACCGGAGCAGCATTGCGCAGCTTCAGCGGGCGCAGTTTCACGTCGGCGATCTTCAGGCTGCTCGCTGCCTGCGGGACGATCGCGACGCCCAGCCCGGCGCGCACCATCGAGAGAATGGAATGGATCTGGCTGAGGTGCTGGACATAGCGCGGCAGCACCTCGGCGCGCATGAATTGCGACACCAGCAGATCGTGGAAATAGCGCGCTTCCGACGGCGAATACATGATGAAGGGCTGGCCGTCGAAATCCTTGATCGAAACACTATCGACGGAGGCGAGCCGGTGCCGCCGTGGCACGGCGGCGAGCAATTGCTCGGCCACCACGCGCTTGGTCGCGAGTTCCGGGCGTGCGATCGGCGGCCGCAGCAGGCCGGCATCGATCTGTCCCGAGGCGAGGGCCTCGATCTGGTCGCCGGAGACCATCTCCTTCAGCGACAGGTCAGCCTCGGGCAATCGCGTCCGGCAGGCGGCCAATAGCTCCGGCATGAAGCCGTAGGCCGCAGCCGCGGTGAAGCCGATCTTGAGCGAGCCGCTCTTGCCTTTGGCAATGCGGCGCGCAACCTGCGCTGCGCTTTCCGCCATTTTCAGGATGCGCCGCGCCTCGGGCAGGAAGCTGCGCCCGGCCGGCGTCAGTTTCACCGAACGGCTGGTGCGCTCGAGCAGCGCTGCGTCGATGATGTGCTCGAGCACCTGGATCTGCCGGGAGAGCGGGGGCTGCGTCATGTTGAGCCTGGCGGCGGCGCGGCCGAAGTGCAACTCCTCGGCCACGGTGACGAAGCAGCGGAGCTGGTTGAGATCGAACATCGATGCCTCCCTGGCATGGATCGAGCTGGTGCGGAACGCGCATTAGCATTGATCACACCGGGTGAAAATGTGGGGAGAAGTGCGCCGATGGCGGTCGGACCCCTCCCCCTTGCGGGGAGGGGTCGGGGGTGGGGGTCCACGAGTCGCGCTCGATACGAGAGAGCGCGCATTCAATCAGTATCCCGATCGATGAGTCATTCGGCTCAGCGACGGCTGCGGTCTTGTTCTCGCGCGTCCGTACCGATGAATTGCAATATCGGAGATACTCACGACGGTCCGCGCGTGGGGACCCCCACCCCCCAACCCTTCCCCGCTGGGGGAGGGGAGCGGACTGCGGTTGCGATACCATTTGATACGATGCACGGCGCGCGTAAAAAAAACGGCGGCCGAGGCCGCCGTTGAAGGTGAGCCACCCACGCGAGGTGCTCAGGAGGTTCGCAATTGGACTCGCTCGATCTTGCCGACGATAAAGAGATAGGCGATCGCCGCGACCAGCGCGTTAAGGCCGACGAAGACCAGGGCGCCGTTGAAGGAGCCGGTGGCGGCCAGGATGTAGCCGATCACGATCGGCGTGGTGATGCTGGAGAGATTGCCGAAGGAATTGAACAGGCCGCCGGAGACGCCGCCGGCTTCCTTCGGCGAGGTGTCGGAGACGACCGCCCAGCCGAGCGCACCGATGCCCTTGCCGAAGAAGGCCAGCGCCATCAGGCCGACCACCAGCGCCTGGCCTTCGGCATAGTTGCAGCCGATGATCGCCATCGACAGCAGCATGCCGCCGACGATCGGGATCTTGCGCGCCAGCGTCAGCGATCCGGTCCTGCGCAGGATGGCATCGGAGATGAAGCCGCCGAGCACGCCACCGATGAAGCCGCACAGCGCCGGCAGCGTGGCGACGAAGCCGGCCTGCAGGATCGACAGCCCGCGCTCCTTGACGAGATAGACCGGGAACCAGGTCAGGAAGAAATAGGTCAGGGTGTTGATGCAGTACTGGCCGATATAGACGCCGAGCATCATCCGGTTGCTGAGCAGCTGGCCGATATGCGACCAGCCAGGTCCACTCGACGCGGACTTGGCTTCCTTGGCGCCATCCAGATCGACCAGCGCGCCGCCCTGGCGGATGTAGTCGAGTTCGGCCTCGTTGACTGCCGGGTGCTCCTTGGGGTCGTACATGGTCTTGATCCAGAGCGCGCCCATCACGAGCCCGAGCGAGCCCATGACAGTGAAGACATGGCGCCAGCCGAACTCATGCGCGATCCAGCCCATGAGCGGGGCGAAGATCACGGTCGCGAAATACTGGCCCGAATTGAAGAAGGCCGAGGCGGTGCCGCGCTCATTGCTGGGAAACCAGGCGGCGACGATGCGGGCATTGGCCGGGAAGGAGGGCGCCTCGGCGAAGCCGACCAGGAAACGCAGGGCAAACAGCATCGTCACGGCCGCGCCGCCGCTCAAGAAGCCGATCCAGCCCTGCAGCATCGTGAATACCGACCAGGTGAGGATGCTGATGGCGTAGACCCAGCGCGAACCGAAGCGGTCGAGCAGCCAGCCGCCCGGCACCTGCGCGATCACATAGGACCAGCCGAAGGCGGAGAACACGTAGCCCATCGCGACCGGATCGAGACGCAGTTCCTTGGAGAGCGCAGAACCCGCGATCGAGAGTGTTGCCCGGTCGGCGTAATTGACGGTCGTGACCAGGAACAGCATGGTCACGATGAACAGCCTGACCCGCGATCGTCGCGCCTCGGCCACCGACACAATTGCGCTCATGCGCAACACCTCCCTGGATTTTTTCCTCTTTGGCCTGTCTAGAGAGGCGCAGGCCGCCGGTCCAAGCCGAAGCCTGTATCGATCGATACAAATTTTGTATCGATCGGTTTGCAGCCGCCTAAAAGTTGGATCACATCATGCGTGTCCAGCGCCGCCGATGAACGTCGTGCGCGAGGTGCGTCGGGGCTGTGAGGCGCGGGCAGAAACGCAAATGGCCGGGCTAAGCCCGGCCATCACGCTTGGCGACGAAGCTGGCGATCGTGTCAGTTCACATAGTCCGGATCGGTCTTCTCCAGCATGCGCTTGAATGCGGCCCATTCGCTGTCCGGCCGGCCTTCCTGCTCCAGCTTGTCGTAGCCCTTGGCATATTGCTCGGCGGTGTGGCGAGCGATGTTGTCCGACACGTGGTTGATCTCGGCGCCGGATGCCTGGATCGCAAGCTGTGCCTTGCAGGAGCGCTCCAGGTTATGCATCAGCTTGAAGGCTTCCGCGACCGAGCGGCCGCAGGTCAGCAGGCCGTGGTTGCGCAGCACCAGCACGTACTTGTCGCCGAGATCGTTGATCAGGCGCGACCGCTCGTCGAGGTCGAGGGCGATGCCTTCGAAGTCGTGATAGGCGACGCGATGAGCGAACTGCAGTGACCATTGATTGAGCGGCAGCAGCCCGCATTTCAGCGACGACACGGCGACGCCGGCAACGGTGTGGGTGTGCAGCACGCAGGCGACGTCGGGGCGAGCCATGTGAATCGCGCTGTGGATGGTGAAGCCCGCCGGATTGATGCCGAGTCCGAGCGGATCGTCGGTCACCTTGCCCACGATGTCGACAGTGACGAGGTTGGAGGCTGTGACCTCCTCGAAGCGCATGCCATAGGGATTGATCAGGAAGCGGTCATGGGTGCCGGGAAGCCGGACCGAGATGTGGGTGTAGATGCTGTCATCCATGCCGAGCCGGTGGATCAGGCGGTAGGCGGCGGCGAGATCGACGCGCGCCTGCCTGTTCGCATCCGTCAGGGTCTCGGGCTTCACATGCGTGGTCATCATCTGGCTTGTCCTTGTGCCGTTTGCCCGAACTTTCGTTCAGGGGCGGCGGACGAGCAAGCTCAAACTGTCGACAGCCGGCGCATAGGAGTTAGTCGCATGCGGCGGAAGCGCGGGCATTGTTCCGCGCGATGGAAGTCTCGTCACGGGAGGCCGCCAAGGATTTGGCGGTCTGCGCTTGTGCTGTCCGTTCGCGCGTGCACAATTCGGCATCTCTCAAACAGGAGTGATGTCAGGTGAAGGCCGTCTACAGCGAGCTGCATCGCAGCCACGATCCGCAATTCTACCTGGTGCGCGGTGTGGTCAAGCGCACCACCGAACAGCCCGAACGTGCGGATCGTCTGCTGGCAGGCCTGAAGGCCGGCAGCCACGAACTGGTCGCGCCGATCAATTTCGGCCAGGGGCCACGTGCGCGCGTGCACAGTCCCGAATATCTGAGGTTTCTGGAGGAGGCGTGGGACGCCTGGGCGGCGCTCGGCGATTCCGGGTCAGAGATGATCCCGAACATGCACCCGGTGCGTAACGCCGGCACCTATCCGACCCATATCGTCGGACGGCTCGGTTGGCACACCACCGACACCTCCGCGCCGATCGGTCCCGGCACCTGGGCCGGCGCCTGCGCGGCGACGGACATTGCGACCACGGCGGCGCAGCTGGTGATGGATGGTGAAGACGCCGTCTATGCGCTGTGTCGTCCGCCGGGCCATCATGCCTATCGCGATATCGCCTCCGGCTTCTGTTTCATGAACAACAGCGCTATTGCCGCCGCGCATCTGCGTCTCACCCATGAGCGCGTCGCGATCCTCGATGTCGACGTGCATCACGGCAACGGCACGCAGGGCATCTTCTACGATCGCGGCGATGTGCTGACGGTATCGATCCACGCCGATCCCACCTATTACTATCCGTTCGTGTGGGGCTATGCGCATGAGCGCGGCGAAGGCGCCGGCTTAGGCGCCAATCTCAACATTCCGCTGCCGCTGAAGACCGGCGATGACGGTTACATGGCGGTGCTGGGAGATGCGGACAAGACCATCCGCGCCTTCGCGCCGGGCGCGCTGGTGGTGGCGCTCGGGCTCGATGCTTCCGAGCACGATCCGCTCGCCGGCCTTACCGTCACCACGCCCGGTTTCAAACGCATTGGGGCTGATATCGCGCGGCTGGGGCTGCCCACGGTGTTCGTGCAGGAGGGCGGCTATCTCTCGGATATTCTCGGCCAGAATCTCACCGCAGTGCTGGCGGGATTCGAGGAGGCAAGGTGAGGGAACCGCTCTCGGTTCGTCGGATCGCAGCCGCGGGCGGCCTATCGAGAATCATTCGCGGTGGTGGGACGTTTGTGCCGAGACGCTTGAGCTTCGGTCCCATCACTCCGCGTTTAGCAACTGCTAGTCTTTGCGGACTACCTTCCGTCTGATTCTGTTCGGAGGGAAAGCATGAAGCGGCAAATGACGGGGCACGATCGGTGTCGTGCCAACGCTGACATCGTAGCAGCCGATCCAAGCGTCGGACTTCCCGAGCAGGAGTTCGGGCTTGCAGCAATGGCGGGACAGCTCTCCCGCCGGCGCCTATTGACGTCGGCAAGCCTGGCCTTTGGCGCAGCCGCGCTGTCCATCCCAGGCGGTCCTGCTGTCGCCCGACCGCAGGCATCAAGCGGCGCCGGCCTCGGCCGTCCGGTCCGTGTGGCCAAGGATCGGCTCGACGCTCTTGCGGCAAAATTCCATGCGGTGTTCAACGAGCACAACATCCTCCCGCCATTCTCCGCTGACAAGCAGGGGGCGCGCGTCGATGTCGAGCTGCGGCGGCTCACCACCTTCACCCGTGTTCCCGAGACGGGCGAGCGCGTCAAGGTCAGCGGCCTGCTCGCGCTGCCCGCCGATCACAAAGGTCCGCTGCCGGTGGTATCATGGCAGCATGGCACCATCCTGTCCTTCGATCAGGTCCCGTCCAATCTCATCAAGCTGGCGGATCCGAACTACGAGCTGCGCGACAACGTCGATTCGATCGAGACCTTGTTCAACATTCAGCGACTGGTCGGGAACGGTTTTGCGCTGATCGCAGCCGATTATCTCGGCAAGGGGCCGTATCGGGACGGCCGCGGCGAAGCTTATGCCGTAAAAGATGCCACGGTGCAGTGCTGCCTGGACGTGCTGAACGCAGGTCTTTTGGCGCTCGACCAGCTCGGCTTTCGCAAGAGAGCGCTGTTCCTCAACGGCTGGTCGCAGGGCGCGTTGAACACGCAGTGGCTGCGGCAGGAGCTGCAGCGGCGACGCGTGAAGGTGGCGGCCAGCGCGGCGCAGAGCCCGTTCAACAATCTTCCGGAGTCGATGCGCTATTGGGTCACGGCCGGCGCCGACCCGTCGGCCGACAGCGCCTATCCGAAGCCGCCGATCTGGATCACGCCCTGCGTCATCATCCTGCTCGGAAGCTATCGCCTGCAGTATCGGCTCACCGATCTGTTCAAGACCGCGATCAAGCCGCAGCACATCGCGCTGGCAGAGAAGTACTGGTCCGACTACAGCATGGATGACGCCTTCAGCCGAGCGGTGCCACAGCCACCGGACCTTTTGGTCGATGGCTTCTTCGACCGCTTCACCCACGAGACCAACAGCCGCTTCCTGCGTCACCTCGCCGCCAACAGCACGACCTATTGGGATTATGACGCGCCGATGCGGTTCTACTATGGCGCGGCTGACGAGGCGCTACCGCCACGGCTGGTGAAGATGTCGCTCGCGGCGAACGGCCACTTCATGCAAGGCGTTTCAGTTGCCGGCGCCAGCCATCGTGGCACGTTCCTGGCGAGCTTGTACGGTGAAGGCGACGTGGTGGGCGGCAACTCGACCGTGCTCGACTGGTTCAAATCGGCGTTGTGACGGATCGGATCGCGGCAGACAAGTCGTGGGCAGACAACAAGCCGAGCCCGCCGCGGTCTTGAAGGAAGCACCGCGACGGGCTTGCAGGGTCATGCCGATCAGCCGATCGGCACCGCCACGAAGTGAGTGTTGTCGGCGGTCTTGACCCGGATCAGCACGTCATGCTTGCCGTCCGACTTCGCCGTGGACAGCGCATTGCGCAGATCGGATACATTGGCGACGCTCTTGCCGCCGACATCGAGGATAACGTCGCCGGATTTCAGCCCGTGTTCGGCGCCCGGGCCGTCCGGATCCACCGCCGTGATCACGACGCCCTTGCTGCCGGCGCCCGCGACCTGATCCGCCGGCGCAACCGACAGGCCGAGATGCGGCAGGCCGGGAACTGATCCGTTCTCATGCTCGCTCGCGTTGGCCTGCTTCTGCTCGCCGGGCATTGTCGCCAGGGTGACGTTGATGCTCTTGGGTTCACCCTTGCGCAGGATGTCGAGCTTGACGCTGGTCCCGGGGCTCATGCCGGAGATCTCGCGGGCCAGCGTGCGGGAGTCCTTGATTGCGTTGCCGTTGACCGCGGTGATCACATCGCCTGCCTGGATGCCTGCCTGCGCGGCTGGCGTGTCCGGCTGGGCCTCATCGACCAGGGCGCCCGCGGCGTTCTTCATGCCGATACTCTCTGCGATCCCTGCGGTGACCGGCTGCACCTGCACGCCAAGCCAGGCGCGCGTCACAGTGCCCTTGTCCTTCAGCTGCGCGATCACCTGCTTGGCGGTGGCGGCGGGAATGTCGAAGCCGATGCCGACCGATCCGCCGGACGGCGAGTAGATCGCGGTATTGACGCCGACCACATTGCCGTTGACGTCGAAGGTCGGGCCACCGGAATTGCCCTTGTTGATCGGCGCGTCGATCTGGATGTAGTCGTCATAGGGACCGTTGCCAATGTCGCGCCCTTCGGCGGAGACGATGCCGGCCGTGACCGTACCGCCGAGGCCGTAGGGATTGCCGACCGCGACCACCCAGTCGCCGACACGCGGCATCTGGGTCTCGAAATCGACATGGGCGAAGTTGTGGTTGCCATCGACCTTGATGAGGGCGAGATCGGTCTTGGGATCGGTGCCGATCACCTTGGCGGTGTAGGTCTGACCGTCGTCGGTGGTGACTTCGACCGACTTGGCATGATCGACGACGTGATTGTTGGTGACTGCATAGCCGTCAGCGGAGATGAAGAAGCCTGAGCCGAGGCCGGTGATCAGCTGATGCCCCTGCATCTGCGGACCGTTGCCGTTGCCGTAGCGGCGAAAGAATTTCTCGAACGGGGTCCCGTTCATGAAGGGTTGCAGGTCCGGAAGCTCGTCATTGCGGCTGAGCACGTTGCCGTCGGAGGCTTCATCGATGCGCACCCGCACCGAGATCACGGCGGGCTTCACCTTGCTGACGAGGTCGGCAAAACCACGCGGTCCCTGTTCGGATTGCGCTGTGGGCGTGGCTGCGAATGCGCTCTCGGTGAAGTGTCCGGTGGCGAGCGGGCCGGCCAGCATCACGCCGGCGCCGATAATGGCGACCGAGCCGAGCAGGGCCAGCCGGCGCTTGGCAAACGGCCTGCGGCGGGGTGGCTGATTGGTATCTGTCATGATCGTCTCTCTCCGAAATGCGAAAGCTCAACTGCCCCGCTTCGGAGGTACAACGACGGGATTACGGTGTCCTGTCGGGCGAATTAATTGATCCTGTCCGCGGAATTAATTCGCCGTAATCAGGTTGCCGTCATCAAGTTCTTGCCGCGCGTGACCAGGCGCGGACGTCAGCTCGCCAGCGCCTGTGGAGCGCGGGCGGCCAATTCCCGCTCGGCTTCGCGCACGATCTCCATGGTGCGCAACACGCTGGCGGGATTGACGCTGATGGAGTCGATGCCGAGCTCGGTGAGGAAGCGCGCGATCTCCGGATAGTTCGCCGGCGCCTCGCCGCAGATGCCGACATGGCGGCGGTTGCGCTTGGCGCCTTCGACCGCGAGCGTGAGCATCTTCAGCATGCCGGGATCGCGCTCGTCGAAATCGAAGGCCACGATGTCGGAGTCGCGGTCGACGCCGAGCGTCAGCTGGGTCAGGTCGTTGGAGCCGATCGAAAAGCCGTCGAACAGCTTGGCGAACTGATCGATCAGGATGACGTTGTTCGGAATTTCGCACATCATGAAAATCTCGAGGCCACCTTCGCCGCGCTCGAGGCCGTGTCCGGCCATGGTCTCGATGACTTTGCGTGCTTCGTCCACCCGGCGGCAGAACGGAATCATGATCTTCAGATTGGTCAGCCCCATCACGTCACGCACGCGCCGCAGCGCCGCGCATTCGAGTGCAAAGCCAGCTGCATAGGCGGGGTGCGCATAGCGCGAGGCGCCGCGGAAGCCGAGCATCGGATTCTCTTCTTTAGGCTCGAAATCGCGCCCGGCAATGAGGCTCGCATATTCGTTGGTCTTGAAGTCCGACAGCCGCACGATCACCGGATGCGGGTAGAACGCGGCCGCGATGGTGCCGACGCCTTCGGACAGCCGTTCGACGAAGAAATCCGCCGGTGCCTTGTAGCGCGCGGTGAGGTTCTGGATGGTCTTGCGGTCCTTCGCGGAATTGACCTTGTCGGGTGTGGCGAGCGCCATCGGGTGGATGCCGATGTGCTGGTTGATGATGAATTCCATGCGCGCAAGGCCAACGCCCGCATTTGGCATCATCGCGGTCTTGAATGCGACTTCGGGATTGCCGAGATTGACCATGATCTCCGTGCGCGGTCTCTGCAGCGTGTCGATCGCGACCTTGGTCACTTCGAACGGCAATGCCCCGTCATAGACGTGGCCGACGTCGCCTTCGGCGCAGCAGACGGTCACGGTCGTGCCGGTCTTTGCGTGCTTGCTGAAGTTCTCGGTGCCGACCACGGCAGGGACACCGAGCTCGCGGGCGATGATCGCCGCATGGCAGGTGCGGCCGCCATGATCGGTGACGATCGCGGCGGCCGTCTTCATTACCGGCTCCCAGTCCGGGCTGGTCGAGGTTGCCACCAGCACCTCGCCGGGGCGGAAGGCGCGCAGGTCGCGTTCGCTTTTGACCAGGCGGATCTTGCCCGCGGCGATCTTCTCGCCGACGGCGCGCCCGGTCGCGATCGCCTTGCCGGGCTTTTTCAGCGCGTAGGTTTCCAGCGCATCGGGCGTGCGCCGCGAGGCCACCGTCTCCGGCCGGGCCTGGATGATGTAGAGTGCGCCGTCGTTGCCGTCCTTGGCCCATTCGACATCCATCGGCGTCGGCCGGCCGGCCTTTTGCGAATAGTGATTTTCGACGACGATGGCTGCCTGCGCGAGTTCGAGCACGTCGGCATCGGAGATGCAGAACTGGCTGCGCTCGGATGGCGGCGTCGCGACGTTGCGCGTGGTCGTGCCATGTGTCTTCGTCTTCGCATCGGTCTTGGCATAGACCATGCGCTTTTCCTTGGCGCCGAGCCGGCGCGATAGCACGGCACGGAATCCCGCGTTGAAGGTCGGCTTGTGCACATAGAATTCGTCCGGATCGACCGCGCCTTGCACGACGTTCTCGCCAAGGCCGTAAGCGCCGGTGATGAACGCGACGTCGCGGAAGCCGCTTTCGGTGTCGAGCGTGAAGATGACGCCACTCGCGGCGATGTCGGAACGCACCATCTTCATGATCGCGACCGACAACGCCACCTTGAAGTGATCGAAGCCGTTGTCGATGCGATAGGAGATCGCGCGATCGGTGAACAGCGAGGCGAAGCAGCGCCGGCAGGTCTCGAACAGGTCTTTCGTACCGCGGATGTTCAGGAAGCTGTCATGCTGGCCGGCAAAGCTTGCATTGGGCAGGTCCTCCGCAGTGGCCGAGCTGCGGACCGCGACGGCTGCCGCCCTGCCATATTCCTGCTCGAGCAGGCGATAGGCCTCGTTGACCTGCTTGCGCAAATCGGCACGATCGGTTGCGTCATAGACGATCGCGCGCGCCTTGGCCGCGCGCTTGGCGAGATCGGCGATACGGCGCTTGTCGAGGCCGTCGAGCAGCTTGCGAAGCTCGTCGTCGGCCCCGCTCTCGCGCAAAGCGTCGCGATAGGCCGCGGCCGTGATGGCAAAGCCGTTGGGTACCCGAACACCCTGCGGCGCCAGCGCCGAATAGAGCTCGCCGAGCGAGGCGGTCTTGCCGCCGACCAGGGGCACATCCTCAATGCGGAGGTCCTTGAACCAACGGATATAGTCAGGGGCAGTTTGAATTGCCGTCATTCGCCAGTTCTCCCGCACTGCAGCGTCATCGGAACAGTTTGCCGGGTCGCGGGAGGAGTGCCTTGCGGAGGATCAAGCCGGTGCGAATGATAGGCTCTAACATTATGAGCGCGAAGAGAAAGGGAGTGGGAGGAGAAAGGGCATGTCAACGAAATGACGTTAGCGTATCTTCACCGACCTGCCCGCTCGCGCACGATGCATGCTGAAGAAGGATAATGCGATGACGTCCGCTGTCAGGGTTCATCGCGGCACGGATCGCAACGAGCCATGATGCCCGAAGACATCGAGGAGGACGCCAATCGCGAATGGTCGCGGTTCTGGCTCACCGCCCGGCGCTTCTGGTGCGGGTCCGCGGCTTGGCGCGTGTGGGTCCTATGCGCCGTCCTGGTGGTCGTTGTCGTGCTCCAGCTCTACGTCCAGTTCCGCTTCAATTATTGGAACAGGGATTTCTTTGACGCGCTGGACAGCCGCGATCCGGCGCGCTTGCGTCATCAGGCCTATTTGTTGGTCCCGCTCTGCGCCAGCAGCGTCGTGCTCGCCGTTACTTCAGTGTGGGGCCGCATGACCATGCAACGCAATTGGCGGGAGTGGCTGACGAAGAAGGTGACCAACTATTGGGTCGAGAACGAGCGCTACGCGCGGCTCGCCGCCGTGCAGGGCGACCAGAAGATACCGGAATATCGGATCGCCCAGGATGTCAGGGTCGCGACCGATGCGCCGGTCGATTTCGCGCTCGGCGTGATCTCCTCGCTTCTCACCGCGATCATCTTCATCCAGGTGCTGTGGGAGGTCGGTGGATCGATCTCGTTCAGCCTGTCGGGCCATCGGTTCTGGATCCCCGGCTATCTCGTCGTGAGCGTGGTGGTCTATTCCGGCCTCGTCACCGGGGCGATGATCTTGGTCGGTTCGCCGCTGACGCGTGTGATCCAGACCAAGGATCAGGCCGAGGCCGAGCTGATCACCGCGGCGCATCTGCTCCGTGACATCGGCGAAGGCGTGACGCCGAAGCAATTGGCTCCTGGCGTCATCAGCGGGCTCTGGCAAGCGCTGCAGCACGTCATCAAGCAATGGAAGCGGTTGTGCTGGCAGCTTGTGCGCACGACGCTGGTGTCGCACACCAACTCGCTGCTGGCGCCGATCATCGGGCTCGTGCTGTGCGCGCCGAAGTTCCTCAACGGCTCGATCACACTCGGTGAGCTGACACAGGCAGCGGCGGCCTTCACGCTGGTGCAGGGCTCGTTCAATTGGCTGGTCGACAATTACGGCCGCGTCGCCGACTGGATCTCCTCGCTGCAGCGGGTCGGCGGATTGCTGCTGTCGCTCGACCGCCTCAACCATCACGGTGCAGCGGCCGATGCCGGCTGTAGTGATGTCACGCCGCCTGCAACTGTACCTCTCCGGCGAGACGGCTGACGTCAATTGGATCGCACAGCGCCGTGCCGGGATGCAGGAGCGCCGCAGCACCGGCGGCAACGGCCCAGCGGAAGGCCTCGTCGATTGCAGCGCCCGCGGCGAGCTTGGCGACGAGAGCGCCGAGAAAGCTGTCACCGGCGCCGACCGCGCTGACCGGCGTGATCGCAAGCGGCCGGGCGCGCAGCACGAGGTCGCGCGTGACCAGGACCGCACCAAGATGGCCCATGGTGAGCGCCACCGTCCCAACCTTGCCGCTGTGAACCAGCGCACGCGCGGCGGTCTCCCATTGCGCCGCATCGGCGAGCTCGCCCCCGGCGAGTTCGCGCATTTCGCGCAATGACGGCTTGATCAGGTCGACTCCCGCCTCTGCGGCGGCGGCCAGCGCCGGCCCGGACGTATCGAGGATGAACCTCGCCCCGCGCTCACGCGCGAGCTTCGCCACCCGGCCATAGAAGTCGATGGGCACACCATGCGGCAGGCTGCCACTGCCGATGACATAACGGGGAAATGGCTCGAGCGCGGTCAGCAGCGCGAGCCCCGCCTGCCACTCGCGCTCGTCGAGCGTCGGGCCCGGCAGGATGAAGCGGTAGGGCTGCCCGGTCGCAGCTTCCTGTACGAAGAAATCCTCGCGCGTCTCGTCGGCTGTCGGAAATGTCAGGCTGGCCACACCCTCGCGTGCGACCAGCTTGTTGAGCAGGGCACCGGTCGCGCCGCCGACCGGGTAGACCGCGGTGACGTTGCCCCCGAACCGGGTGATGACACGCGCGACATTGATGCCGCCTCCACCGGGGTCGCGCCGCTGCGTGGTGCCGCGCAGCTTCATCACCGGCACGATCTTCTCGACCTCCGTCGAGAGGTCGACCGCGGGGTTCGGCGTGATCGTAACGATGTTGCTCATGGCTTAGCGGACCGTCGCCCCGGCTTTGGCCATAACGGCCGTCTCGAAATAGGACTTCAGGCCGAGGAAGCTGATGTCCGGCCGGGTGACGATATAGGCGGGGATGGCTCGCAAGTACGCATCATAGCGTCCCTTGCTCTCGAACTGGCTGCGGAAGTCCGATCGCGCCAGATAGTCCGGAAAGCGCGGGGCGATGCCGCCCGCGATATAGACCCCGCCGCGTGCGCAGAAGGTCAGCGCGAGGTTGCCGGCGACGGTGCCGAGCCAGCCGCAGAACATGTCGAGGGTGGTGCGGCAGACCGTGCAGCTGCCGTCGAGCGCGCTATGCGTGATGGCTGCAGCATCGCGCTCTGGCACCGTCACGCCATCGAGCGTGGCAATGGCCTGGTAGATGTGTTCGATGCCCATGCCGGACAGCGCGCCGCGCTCGACCGAGACATGACCAAGACGCTCGCGCATCTTGGCGACGACCTTGGCCTCGCGTTCGCTCGTCACCGGCAAAGTGACATGGCCGGCTTCGGTGACGACAACCACGGGGTGACCATCGCCGGGCAGATAACAGGCGGCACCAAAGCCGGTTCCAGGACCGAGCACCAGCATCGGCGCGCCGGCCGCAGCCCGTCCGCCACCGAGCGGAAAGAGGTCGGCCGGTTGCAGCGCCGGCAGCGACCAGCCGACGGCCTCGAAATCGTTCAGGAGCTTTGCCGAGGCGAGCTTGAATTGCCGCGCGAGTTCGGCGCCGTCGATGGTCCAATGGCTGTTGGTGAGGACGCCGCGATTCTGTTCGATCGTCGCCGCAACGTCGAGCACGGCGGCGGTGGGCGAGGCTCCCGCGGCGCATCGCGATAGAAACGATGTGATGGCGTCGGCAATGGAGCGAAAGTCGGCGACCTTCAGATGCTCGATCGGCCCAATTGCGCCATGACTCATCAGCGCGAAGCGCGCATTGGTTCCGCCGATATCGCCCAGAAGAACGTGATCGCTCATCCCTCAGCCGCTTCCACCCGGTTGGTGCGGACAGAGCGACCTTTAGTGGCCCGCTGCGCCGCAATCATGTCCGCATACCACCGCGCAGATGCCTTGGGAATGCGCCGCTGCGTGGCGAAGTCGACATAGATAATGCCGAAGCGCTGTGAATAGCCCGAGCCCCATTCAAAATTATCCAGAAGCGACCAGACGAAATAGCCGCGCACATCGGCGCCAGCCGCCATCGCCTGTGCCATCGCCTCCGTATAGGCCTTCAGGTAGGCGATGCGGCTGTCGTCCTGGACGCCGCCCGCGGCATCAAGCGTGTCGTCAGCGGCGGTACCGTTCTCCGTCACATAGATCGGCAGCTGGAACCGTTTGTGAATGTCGAGCAGGGTATCGCGGAATGCGTCCGGCACGATCGGCCAGCCGATCGCCGTGCGCGGCACGTCATCGGGCGGCGCGCCGAAGCTGGCGCCGATCAGGTTGCTGTCGGCCTTGATGTAGTGCGGCGAATAGTGGTTGAGGCCGAACCAGTCCAGGGGACGGGCGATCTGCGCCATGTCGCCGGGCTGGACGTAGGGGGCAACCGCCTCGGCGAGGGTCGGGGGATAGCAGGCGAAATGTTGCGGCAGCGGGAATGCGTCGTTCCAATATTCGGCGAACCGCAGCGCAGCCGCGGCGTCGGCCGGGCTCTTGGTGCAGGGATAGCAGGGCTGGCGGTTGTGGACGGCGCCGAGCCGTGCCCCGGGCACGCTCGCGCGCAACACGTCGATCGCCTTGCCGTGGCTCAGATTGACATGGTGGATCGCCTTGTGGAGCGCGGCTCTGTCGGCGACCCCGGGCGCGTGCCAGCCGAAGCCATAGCCGAACAGCGTGAACACACATGGTTCGTTGAAGGTGGCGAAGTGTTTGACCCGGTCGCCATAGCGCTTCGCGATCAGCGCGGCGTAATCGGCGAACCAGCCGGCGATATCGCGGTTCTGCCAGCCGCCGAGATCATCGAGCGCCTGCGGCAGATCCCAGTGATAGAGGCAGATCCAGGGTTCGATCCCGGCTGCGAGCTGGGTGTCGATCAGCCGGTCGTAAAAGGCGAGGCCCTTTTCGTTCGGAGCGCCGCGGCCTTGCGGCAGCACGCGCGGCCAGGCGATCGAGAAACGGTAGGCATTCAGGCCAAGCTCCCGCATCAACGCGACATCGTCGGGATAGCGATGATAATGATCGCAGGCGACCTCGCCGCTGTCGTTGTTCTTCACCCGTCCGGGCGGACGCGCATAGACATCCCAGATGCTGTCGGCGCGACCATCGACATGCGCCGCACCTTCGATCTGATAGCTCGACGTCGAGGCGCCCCAGAGAAAGCCGCGCTGTGACGGGGCGGCGGCGCCAGGGTGTCGAGTTCTGTCGATGTTGATGGTCATTTCCAAACTTGCCTGCACGTCATGGCCGATCTCACCGGGTCATGATGCCGGGGCTGCGGAACCACCCATTGACCAGGATCAACACGCCCTGACGTCTGGCCCATAGGCTCAGTTTCAGGAGCCGCGTGTGTTTGCGAGGCGCGGCTATCATGCAAGAGGTTCAAGATTCATGTTGTGTCGCAATCCGCTCCCGCTTCCCGGTCGCCTGGACGAGAAGCTCGAACCCCTGCACGCGCTCTGGCGAGGCTTGAGGCGCGCTGAAAACGGCATGCCCTTTGCCGACGATCTCGCACTTCCGGCGCTGGAAAAGCTGCTGGGCAAGGCCTTCCTGCTGCAGGTGTTCACCGGCCCGGAGCGCTTCCGCTTCGAATTCGCCAGCGCAGGACTGCCGGCGGTGAGCCAAGGTTCGTTCCTCGACGAGATCGCCCCGAACTCAGAACTCAGCTATCTGCGCGCGCAGGCCAGCGCCACGGTGGAGGCGGGCGAGCCGACCCTGCTGCGGCTGACCGAAGCGTCGGGCCGCGAGCTGTCGCGGGTGCTGCTGCCGTTGTGGGGCAACGGCCAGGTCAGCCTTCTGCTCGGCGCGGTCGCAGGCTGATTTCGAGGCGTGTCAATTGAACGCCATGCCGCCGCTCATCGCGATGGTCTGGCCCGTCATATAGGGATTGTCGAGCAGCAGCATCACGGCCTTGGCGACTTCCTCCGGCAGGCCGAAGCGGCCGAGCGGAATGCGCGAAACCAGCGCCTGTTGCTCCTTCATCATGTCGGTCGCGATCAGGGATGGCGCGACCGCGTTGACCGTAATGCCGTCCTTGACCAGTCGGGCGGCGTAGCCGCGCGTCAGCCCCTCCATCCCGGCCTTCGAGGCGTTGTAATGCGGACCGATCGCGCCGGCGCCGCGCGCCGCGCCCGAGGAAATGTTGACGATGCGGCCCCATTGGCGTGCCCGCATCCCCGGCAGCACGGCCTGGGTGCAGAGAAATGCCGATTTCAGATTGACCGCAATCGTGGTGTCGAAATCGGCCTCGGTGAGCTCCTCGACGGCGCGGGTGATCGCAATGCCGGCATTGTTGATGAGGATGTCGGCCGGGCCGAGCTTGGCGTCCACCGCGGCGACCAGATCGGCAACGGCGGCAGCCACCGACACATCGGCCTGAAGGGCCGCGGCAGGGACGCCCTTGTCACTCAGCTCTGCCGCCAGCCGCTCGGCCTCATCGGCGCGGTTCCGGTAGTTGATGGCGACGGACGCGCCGGCCTCGGCCAGGGCGCGGCAGATGGCAGCGCCAATGCCGCGCGAGCCGCCGGTGACCAGAGCGCTGCGCCCGCGAAGGAATTGATCGGCCATGACTGTCTCCAGGACTGTTTCGCGCGTTGATGGGAAGCCGAGCTTTAACGCCGGGGAGTGCCGACTTGGCCGCAAATCTCGGTGAGGGCCGCAAGATGCAGGAGCAGATGATGACCGTCATGGACGACCAGGAGATCAGAACCCGCGCCCATCAGCTCTGGGAGCAGGCCGGCCGCCCGAGCGGCCGCGACGCGGAATTCTGGCTGGAGGCGGAGCGGCAGATCAAGGAGGAGCGGGTCCGCCACGAGCTGAAAACGCCGGATAATCTCTGACCGATCAGCTCCCCGGGCTGACCGGCCATACCTGTTGTGTCAGACGTGTGGTTGGCGCCATGCGCGTTGAGATTGCTTGCATCGGGCCGCGATCCCGTGGATCGTGCCGCCACGATGATGAAGGCTTCGTGACTTCGGATGAGCGTATTCCTGCTGCGACGATTTCTGACCCTGGTTGCGACCCTGGTCGGCGCGTCGCTGATCATTTTCCTGATATTGGACGCTCTTCCGGGCAATGCGGCGCAGATGCTGATGGGGGCCGACGCCTCGCCTGACGCGGTGCGCGCGCTTGCGGTCAAGCTGGGGCTCGACCAGCCGCTCGTGGTTCGCTACGCGCATTGGCTCGGCGGCATGGTGGGGGGTGATCTCGGCAACAGCTATGCCTATGGCACGCCGGTCGCCGGCCTGATCGCGGAACGGCTGGTTCTCACCATCCCGCTTGCGATCATGGCGATGACACTCACCGCGGTGCTGGCGCTGGCGGCCGGCATCTACACCGCGGCCAACCACAACAAGCTCGGCGATGTCGGGGTGATGTCGCTCACCCAGATCGGGATCGCGCTGCCCAATTTCTGGTTCGCGATCCTGTTGATCCTGCTGTTCGCGGTGAAACTGCAATGGCTGTCCGCGGGCGGCTTTGCCGGCTGGGATGACGGGCTGTGGTCCGGCATCAAGTCGCTGCTGTTGCCGGCGATCTCGCTGGCGGTGGTTCAGGCCGCGATCCTCGCGCGCGTGACGCGCTCGGCGGTGCTCGAAGTGCTGCGCGAGGATTTCGTGCGCACGGCGCGCGCCAAGGGACTGACGAGACGCGAAGTGCTCTGGCAACACGTGCTGCGAAATGCGATGATTCCGGTGCTGACCGTGATGGGCCTGCAATTCGCCAATCTGCTCGCCGGCACGATCGTCATCGAGAACGTGTTCTATCTGCCGGGACTCGGCCGGCTGATCTTCCAGTCGATCGCCAATCGCGACCTGATCGTGGTGCGCAACTGCGTCATGCTGCTCGCGGCGATGGTCATCATCGTCAACTTCGTGGTCGATGTGCTCTATGCCGTCATCGATCCGCGCATCAAGGTTCACGAGCTGTGACGTCATTCTCGCCTTTGGCTTCCGGCGCCGTGACGATCAGCCGTCCGACTTCACGGAACGGATTTTGGCGTCGCGCGCTGCGCCACCGGAGCTTCGTCGCCGGCGGCGTGCTGTGCCTGCTCGTGCTTTGTGCTGCGCTGCTCTCGCTGTTGTGGACGCCGTGGTCGGCCTACGATCTCGACATTGCCGCAAAGCTGCAGCCACCCTCTCTGGCGCACTGGCTCGGCACCGACGTGCTCGGGCGTGATATCGTCTCGCTGCTGCTGGTGGGGGCGCGCGCGACCATCCTGGTCGGCATCATTGCCGTCGGCATCGGGCTCAGCTTCGGCGTCTGTCTCGGGCTGACGGCTGCGGCACAGAGGGGCTGGACCGATGAGCTCGTCATGCGCCTCTCCGATTTCACCTTCGCCTTTCCCGCCGTGCTCTCGGCGATCATGCTGGCGGCGGTGGTCGGTCCCGGCATGGTGACGTCGATCATCGCGATCGGCATCTTCCAGATCCCGGTATTCGTCCGTGTCACCCGCGGGTCGGCCGGCGCAATCTGGGTGCGCGAATTCGTGCTCGCGGCCCGCACCTCCGGCAAGGGACGCTTTCGTATCACGATCGAGCACGTGCTGCCGAACATCATGTCGGTGTTGATCGTGCAGGCCACGATCCAGTTCGCGCTCGCCATCCTGGCGGAAGCCGCGCTGTCCTATCTCGGCCTCGGCACCCAGCCGCCGCAACCGTCCTGGGGCCGCATGCTCAACGACGCGCAGAGTCTGCTGTTCCAATCGCCGATGCTTGCGGTCTATCCCGGCATGGCGATCGCAGTCGCGGTGCTCGGTCTCAATCTGCTCGGCGACGGGCTGCGCGATCTGCTCGATCCCAGACTGGCGCGGGAGCGTTGAACCGTGAGCGCAGCAAGCAAGGCACCTCTGCTCGAGGTCGACAATCTCGGCATCAGGCTCAGCACCGCCCGCGGGCCGGCGCAGGCGGTACGCGAGGTCTCATTTGAATTGAAGCGCGGCGAGACTTTGGGACTGGTCGGCGAATCCGGGTCCGGTAAATCGATCACCGCGCTCGCGCTGATGGGCCTGTTGCCGGAGCGCGCTGTTGTCAGCGGCAGTCTTCGGCTCGATGGCCGCGAGCTGCTAGGCCTGCCGGATCGCGATTACTGTGCGCTCCGCGGCAATCGTATCAGCATGATCTTCCAGGAGCCGATGACGGCGCTCAATCCGATGCACACGATCGGGCGCCAGGTGGCCGAGCCGCTGCGCAAGCACACCAGCTGTACCGCTGCGGAGGCGCGCGACCGTACGATCGCACTGCTCGATCGCGTCGGCCTGCCCGATGCGGCCAGGCGCGTCGATGCCTATCCGCACCAGTTCTCAGGCGGCCAGCGCCAGCGCATCACCATCGCGATGGCGCTCGCCTGCGAACCGGATTTGCTGATCGCGGACGAGCCGACCACGGCCCTCGATGTCACGATCCAGCGCCAGATCCTCGATCTGATTGCGGGCCTCGTCGAGGAACGCGGCATGGCGCTGATCCTGATCAGCCACGATCTCGGCGTCATCGCCGAGAACGTCCGGCGCATGATGGTGATGTATGGCGGCACGGTGGTGGAGAGCGGAGCAACAGATGCGATCTTTACGCGCATGGCGCATCCTTATACGCAAGGGCTGTTTCGCGCGCGGCCTCGGCTTGGCGCCAGAAAGGGCGAGCGGCTGAGCACGATCCCCGGCACCGTGCCGGAGCTGGTCGACCTGCCGCCCGGCTGTCCGTTTGCGGATCGCTGCGCGCTCGCCGTCGATGCGTGTCGCGCGGCCTTGCCGCCGTCTGTCGATCTCGGCGCGGGTCACGGGGCGCGATGCATCAGGACCGATGCGGCGATGGCAGGAGCGGGGGCGTGAGCATCACGGAGCAGTCACCACCTTCCGAGCCGCCGCTGCTGGAGGTCAACGACCTTGGGCAACGCTACAAGCTGCCGCGCGAAAATCTGTTCCGCCCGCCGGGCCAGGTGAATGCGCTGAACGGGGTCTCGCTCAGCTTGAACGCCGGCAAGAGCCTGGGCATCGTCGGCGAATCCGGCTCCGGCAAGTCGACTTTCGCGCGGCTGGTGATGGCGCTGGAGCGGCCGTCATCGGGCTCGGTCCGGCTGCTGGGACGCGACCTCAACCGCCTTTCGGCCGAGGAATTGCGCCGGGCGCGGCGCGACGTCCAGATGGTATTTCAGGATCCGTACGGCTCGCTCGATCCGCGGCAGACGGTCTGGCGCATCGTCGCAGAACCGCTGAGCGCGCTTGGCCGGCTGGATCGTGCCGAGACGCGCGAGCGCGTGGCCGCCGTGCTGCGCGAGGTCGGCCTGCGCGAGCCCGACATGGACAAGTACCCGCATGAATTCTCCGGCGGGCAGCGGCAGCGCATCGCGATCGCGCGTGCATTGATCACCCGGCCGAAGCTGATCGTCGCCGACGAGCCGGTCAGCGCGCTCGACGTGTCCGTCCAGGCGCAGGTGCTGAACCTGATGCAGGACCTGCAGGAGCATTTCGGCTTGAGCTTCATCCTGATCAGCCACGATCTTGCAGTGGTCGACTATCTCTGTGATGAGGTCGCGGTGATGTATCTCGGGCAGATCGTCGAGCAGGGATGCCCTGAGGATCTGTTCGCGCGCGCCGCGCATCCCTACACGCGGGCGCTGCTGGATGCCGTGCCGCGCGCGCGGGCCGGAGCCATCAGACCGCGCCGCGAAGCGCCGGTCGTTGGATCGCAGGCGCTCGGCAGGGCCGGTTGTCCCTATGCTCCGCGCTGTGTGCTTGCGGACGGGCATTGCCGCGAACACGCGCCGACGCTGCGCGAAATCGGCGCTCGACATCTTGCGGCATGTCACAAAGCCGAGGCGGTGCTGGCGCAGCCGGCGCCGGTCGAGGCGGGCGAAGCCCTTGTCTCGCATCGGCATTGATGGGTAGTTTTGATCCTCTGGGGAGAGAACCGATGTTGAAGAAACTATCGACCGCCATCATCGCCGCCGCGTTGGCGGCTGCGTCGCTGCCCGCGTTGGCGCAAAGTAAGAAAGACAGTGTCATCATGGGCATGACGCTGGAGCCGACCGGGCTCGATCCGACCAGTGCGGCGGCCGCGGCGATCGCGGAAGTCACACTTTATAACATCTATGAGGCGCTGACCAAGATCAACGAGGACTCGTCGGTCTCGCCGCTGCTGGCCGAGAGCTGGAAGGCCTCGCCCGACCTGAAGAGCTATACGTTCAAGCTGCGCAAGGGCGTCAAATTCCAGAACGGCGAGCCGTTCGATTCCGCTGCGGTGAAGTTCTCCTTCGACCGCGCGGCAGCGCCTGCCAGCACCAACAAGGACAAGGCGCTGTTCCAGGGCTTTGAGTCCGTCACCGCAGCCGATGCGGACACCGTGGTGATCGCGCTGAAGAATGCCGAGCCGAATTTGCCGTTCCTGCTCGGGCAGGCGACGGCCGCGATCGTCGAGCCGAAGAGCGTCGCCACCGACGCGACGCAGCCGGTCGGTACGGGCCCTTACACGCTGGGCACCTGGGCCAAGGGCTCTTCAATCACCTTGAATAAATGGCCGGACTATCGCAATGCGGGCGCAATCAAGCTTTCCAAGGTGACAATCCGCTTCATCAGCGATCCCGCGGCGCAGGTCGCGAGCCTGCTGTCGGGCGATGTCGATGCGTTTCCGCGCGTGTCCGCGGGCCGCAGCCTGGCGCAGTTCAAGGCCGATCCGCGCTTCTCGGTGCTGATCGGTGGCTCCAAGGCGAAAACCATTGTCACCATCAACAACAAGAAGAAGCCGCTCGACGATGTCCGCGTCCGCCGCGCCATTCTTGCCGCGATCGATCGCAAGGCCATGATCGAGGGCGCCGCCGACGGTCTCGGGACGCCGATCGGCAGCTTCTACGTTCCGGGCTCACTGGGTTATGTCGACACCACCGGCATCAATCCCTACGATCCCGAGAAGGCCAAGAAGCTGCTGGCGGAGGCCGGCATCAAGACCCCGCTTGAGCTCAGCCTCAGGCTGCCGCCGCCGCCTTATGCGCGGCAAGGCGGCGAGGTGCTCGCAGCAGAACTCGCCAAGGTCGGCATCGTCGCCAAGATCGAGAACCTGGAATGGGCGGCTTGGCTGGCGCAGGTCTTCAACGGCCCGCACGATTTCGACCTTACCATCGTCTCCCATGTCGAGCCGTTCGATTTGGTGAAGTTCACCGAGAGCAACTACTATTTCGGCTATCACTCCGACGCTTTCGACAAGCTTTATCAGTCGATCGTCGCCACGGCCGACGAGGCCGAGCGCGCCACGCTGCTGGGCGATGCGCAGCGGATGCTGGCCACCGATGCCGCCGCTGGTTTCCTGTACCAGCCGCAATTCATCACGATCGCCAACAAGAAGCTGAAGGGCCTGTGGAAGGACGTTCCGCAGTTCGAGAACGATTTTTCCAGCTGGGCCTGGGAATAACGTTAGAAGGCGAGGGGCGGATGCGGCAGGAGTGCCTGCCGCGCCCGCCTCAGCTTCGAGACGAAGGGGCGGGGATCAGTGCGGCCACTCGATCGGCGTGAACCGCATCTGCCGCCGTCGCATCTCCGCCTGCAGTTCGGTCGCATATTGCTTGGCGCGCTCTCCGATCAAGCGGTAGGGCCCGCCGATCCGGCTATCAGCAGCGACCTGTTTGCGGACACTTTCGTAGTATGCCAACAAACTCTCGTCGGTCGAATTCACAAACCTCATCGACGCCCCTCATCACTTCACAACTTCATAACATCACACGGACGCGCCCCCCGGGCAGCGTCATAAGTTAAAGTTCCCAACCCCGTAAAAAGTTCCGCACCGGGTGCGAGTTCCCTGTGGATTCCGCCCGTGAAGCGGTTCCGGTCCGAGTGGCCGCGGCTTCCGTCCGGTGCCGTGATCAACACGGCGGCAAGCTGCAAATTCCATTGTCGGCAAGAACTTTTCCCTCTCGAATCTCTTGGGTTTCAGAGACTTTACCGGGGGCGACGTCGAGCGCATCCGGCGTCCTGTGAACCCCATGCGAAGGTCATATGCATACTGAGGTGCTGATCATCGGCGGCGGGCCGGCCGGTCTGATGGCTGCGATCTATCTGGCGCGTTTCCGTCGCAACGTCGCGGTGGTCGACAGCGGTGCCTCGTGCGCCGCCCTGATTCCTCGCAGCCATAATCTGCCCGGATTTCCCGACGGCATTCCCGGGCCGCGAACTGCTCGCACGGATGGAACAGCAGGTGATCGGGCTCGGGGTTCCCATCATTCGCGGCTTCGTCAGTTCGCTGGAACGGCATGGCAGGCCATTGCTGGCCTCTTACGCGAGCGGCGTGATCGAGACGCAGCGGGTCGTCTTGGCGACGGGGATCATGGACAAGCAGACGCGGCTGGCGGAATGGGTGGACGCCGTCAGGCGCGGCGAGTTGCGCTATTGTTCGATTTGTGACGCGTTCGAGGCGATCGGGCGCAAGATCGCGGTGGTCGGGCCGTTCGGCCACGCGATCGGCAAGGCGTTGTTCATGCGGGTGTATAGCGCCGAAGTCATCCTGGTCCCCGCCGACGACGTCCGCGACGAAGCCGGGGTCCAGCAGCTTGCCGATGCCGCTGTGCAGGTTGCCCCCTGCCTCGTTGCCCTCCAAAGAAAAGAGGGGGGCATCGAGGCGGTGTTGGCCGACGGCACCCGCGAGCGTTTCGACGTCGTCTATCCAGCGATGGGGGCCGATGTCCGCTCCGAGCTCGCGGTTCAACTCGGGGCGAGCCATACGTCGGACGGGTTCCTGAAGGTTGACGATAAGCAACGCAGCAATGTCGATCACCTCTACGGCATCGGCGACGTCGTGACCGATCTGCACCAGATCTCGGTCGCCTTCGGGCATGCTGCGGTCGCCGCTTGTCACGCCCACCACTCGCTGCCGATGAGATATGCCTGAGAGCGGGCAGAGGAGCTCGAACGGATCGGCCTCGATCAAATCACGCGCGAGGGCAGCTTAGGTTAATGCCGCGGACAAGGACCGGCCACAGCATGGATGATGGACAGAAGATCGGCATGTTGGGTGGCGGCCACGAGCTGCCGTGAGGAAGCCGAACGCGATCCGTCGCGCCGCGATCTTTGGCTGCAGGCGGCGGAGCGATGGATGTCGCTGGCCGGCAAGACCGTCGTGGCTGCCATCAGCCTTGAAAGGACCGAGGGGGACATGATCGAAACAGTCTCGGTGGTCCCAGCAAACAGCACATTCCTGAGCGGCATGAGCCCCGACGGCCCGGTGCAATTGCACGCAAATGAAGGGTTGATCGTCGCCCGACACTGAGCGGGGGAAGGGCGGCGACTTGCGGCCTTATTCGGCGAGGCCGAGTGCCGTCAGATGGGCCGCGCCCGCGCGCACATGGTCGTGGTTGCGAAGCTCGAGGATCAAGCGCGGGTTGGAGGTCAGCCGGCCAAGCGCTCGGAAAACCGCAGTCCAAGCGATATTGCCTTCACCCGGCGCCCAATGCCGGTCGGCATAGCCGTCGCTGTCGTGCAGATGCACATGGCTCAGCATGTCGGAGGCCGCCTCGACATAATAATCCACCGGCGGCGCCCCGGTGGAATGATGCGCGTAGTTGGCGTGACCGGTATCGAGCGAGACGCGCACCTTGGCGCTGCCGAGCGCTTTGGCCAGATTGACGCGGTCCCTCGGATCCTTGTCCTCGATGTTTTCAATCACGATCTCGCAGTTCGACTGCTCGGCGCGCGCGACGACGTCGGCGAGCGTGATGCGAACGCGCTCGGCGAGGTCCTGACGGCTCTCGGGCGTCATGTCGAAATTGTTGTGGTCCCAGGTCGTGAACGGCGAGTGGATCACCATCTGGGTCGCACCGAGGAATTCGGCGACTTCGAGCCCTTGCAGCAGGCGCTTGGTCACGGCGCGGCGGATCAGGGGATCGTGGCTGTCGATCTTGAAACCCCAGAACGGGCCATGGATGCCGCGCCGGCCGGTATGGCCATCGAGCATCCGTTTGATCTCGCTGGCGACGGCGCGCCAATCGCCATCGAGCACCTCGGCGCGGGAAAAATCCTGAATCTCGAGATCGCGTTGGCGCTCGAGCAGCCAGTCGCGGTGCGCCGGAATGGATTTGACGGAGAGCGCGGCGCCCAGCAATGGCAGCGGTGCGGACATGTCATTGATCCCTTGACGATCGTCTGAGCGAAGCGCGACCGCTAGCTCGGTTCGATGACGGTCTGGTGAAACGGATGGAGTGGATATCGGGGCGCTTCCTTGCCCGGGTCCGCGCGCATTTGCAACCGAATCGCTCGAGTAGTCAGATCGTCGGCCGCGCTACTTGACGTAGGCGTCAGTTTAGCAACAATGCGGTAATATCGTGTCGAAAAGGGGAGGGCAGCTGTGGGCGCTCGACTTGCGACGTTGCTGTTCGTGATGCTGGCCCTGGTGTATCCCGCCCATGCGCGAGGTCCTTACGGCTCGATTTCGACGGCAGGGTGGTCGGGCGGAGCCTACACCGACGACAAGACCGGTGAATTCACCAGCTGCATCGCGGGGGCGAGTTATGCGAGCGGCATCACCTTCAGCGTCGTGGTGTCGAAGACCTATGAATGGGCGCTTGCCTTCATCCATCCGAGCTGGACGCTTACGCCTGGTCAGAAATTCCCGATCGTGCTGAGCTTCGATGGTCGTAACAGCTTCAACGTCGCTGGCACCGTTCTGTCGACCAACATGGTCGCGGTGCCGATGCCGATCAATTCCGCGCTGGTTAAAAGTTTCCGCGCGGCACGAACCATGTCCGCCTTCGCGCAAGGCAATCTGTTTCAGTTCAGCCTCGACGGCACCGCGGTGTTGCTCCCCTCGCTCGTCAAATGCGCAAAGACGGTCAATGAAGGTGGGCTGGCTGCAGCGACCAACTTCACCGTGAACCTAGGGCAGGCGAATGCAGCGCCACGGCCGGCAGCGCCGCCGACCTCGGCATCGAGCCTGCAGCCGTCCCGACCGCAGGAGGGGTCGGCCGAGTTGCAGTTGGAGGCGATGCAGATCGCCTCCAACTTCATCCTCAAGGCCGCGCTGTCGCACCCTTCGATCCTGAGCCGCGGCGAGGCGCCGGTGTGGCTGACGTCGAGCGGCGTAGCCTGGAAGGCCGACAACGCGACCGGCTTCGTCCGGATCGTGCCGCCGGAGCGCAACGTCGACGGGCTTGAGGTCGCCGCTACGATCGTCGGTAATGACGCCAGGGACTGCAAAGGCAAGTTCATCTCGGCGCGCAACAGCGAGCTGGTCGACAGCCAGGTCGTGTTCCGTGGCATGTCCTCATGCGAGGACAGCGCGAAGTCCGATATCGCCGAATATTTCATCTTCCCGCGCAAGGCCGGCGGCTTCATCCTCTTCTCGGTCGTGACGCCGACCAAGGCGCTCGGCCAGCAGCCGCAAGGGGCGCAGCGCGAGGAGGCCAATGCCGGCTTCCGCAAGGCCGCGTATAGCTCGATCGGTCAGTGAGATTGCGGCGCTTGCCTCCGAACAGGAGACGGTTTGGTTCGCCGCACGCTCTGCCATTCGCGCAAACGTTTCCGAGACGGCAGGCACAGGCGAAATACCGAGTCTGTGCATGGCTAGCCGTTCAATGATCACGTCGCCGCGCGGCTACCGCCTTGGCCGCCGCACCGCGCGCACTTTGCCGCTGCTGCCGCCGCCGCAGTAGAACTGATCCTTTCCATCGGACTCCAGCCCGGAGACAGTGATGCCCTCCGGCATGTCGAGCTGATCGAGAACCTCGCCGCTCTGCGGGTCGATGCGGCGCAACGCGCCGGCTTCGTCTTCCCAGCTGCCGTGCCAGAGTTCGCCATCGACCCAGGTCACGCCGGTGACAAAGCGCGTGCAGGGGATGGTGCGCAAGATCTTGCCCGTGTCCGGATCGATCTGATGGATCTTGCGCTCGCGGTACACGCCGACCCAGAGTGTCCCCTCGGCCCAGGCCATGCCCGAATCGCCGCCGCCACCCGGTGCTGGGATCGTCGCCACGACCTCGCCGCTCGCGGGATCGATCTTCTGGATGCGGCTTTCGGCGATCTGAAACAGATGCCGGCCGTCGAACGCGGTCCCGGCATGCGCGGGCACGTCCAGCGAACGCTGCACCGAACCATCGGCCGGGTCGAATGCCTTCAATGCATCTCCTGCTGCGAACCAGACGTTCCGGCCATCATAGGTGACGCCGCCGACCCGTGCGGCCTCCCCAAACGGGCCGTATTCCCTGACGATCTCCGCCACTCGTGGCTTCATCTGTCCGCTCCTGTGATCTCAATGCAAGGATGCTATTCCGCCGGCAGCGCGGCGGGGAGTAACAAGGTCGTCGCGAATCCCGGCAGCAGCGGGCTGGTCCAGCGCCGCGCCCGTCCGTGCCCGAAGGCCTGCACTTTGCCGGCGAGCAGCAGTTCGTCCAGCGCGCGCTGCACGGTGCGCTGGCTGGAGCCGAGCGCAAGCGCCAGGCCGGAGCTCGACCAGGCCTCGCCATCGGCGAGACAGGCCAGCACGGCCGCATGCTCGTCTTCGATCGGCTGCGTCAATACGACCACATCCTGCACACGGATCGGTAACAGCGCAAAGCCCACTTTGGTCGCTGCGACCTCGGCCAGAGGCTGCAAGGCCTGCCGCAGCCGTCCGATCTCGACACGCAGCCGCGCGCGATGCGACTCGTCTGCCTCCTTGCCGCGGAACGCCTGTGCAATCAGCGCGGCTCGCGGCGCGTCGTTGGGCCATGCCTCGGCCAGCGCCCGCGCGAGCGCGAACAGAACGGGCCGCCGCGCAAGACTAATAACAACACGGCCGTAACGCACGGCAAGCCGGCAGGCGTCGACGACGAGCGCATCGGAGCGAAGCAGGGCTTCGACTTCGGCCAGCTGCAAGAGCTGGTCCTCGCCGCGCGAGATCAGTCGCGCCGCGGGCGCAGCCAAAGCATGTGAGGCCTGCTCGATCTCCGCGATCAGTTCATGGATGCCGGAGCGTCGTGCGGCATGGTCGGCGCGTTCAAGGGCGGCGCGCGCGGCCTTGGTCTGCAGCCGTCGCATCGCAAGTCCCGCCACGATCAACTCGTAGATCGCGCGCGAGGCCGGCGGCAATGGCGCCGGGTCAAGTTGGGCGAGGCGCTGCTCGGCCTCGTCGAGCTGGCCGATCAGAAGCAGGCGGCGGATTTCCAGGCTGCGCGCATGCGCGGCATTGAGCCGGTCGCCATGCTTGTCGAGCATCACCCGCGCGGCTTCCAGTGCCTTGGTCGGCCAGCGCAGATCGCGCGAGGCGAGCGCAATCTCGGCTTCGGCGACCACACAGCGCGCGCGCGCCACCGCTTCGCTGGGGCCGAACGCGCCGGCCGCGCGTCGCAGCAGCGCCTTCGCTCGCACGAAATCCCCGAGCCGCGCCATGGCGATGCCACGCAACGCCAGCGCCGGCGCATCCTCGCGCAGTGCCACCCGGTTCAGCGCCCCGAGCGCATCCCCCGAGGCCAGCGCCAGCGCCGCGGCCGTGATCAGCGAGTCCATGCAAATCCCGTCACACTTGTAACTCCCACCTGTGCCGGGGCCGATCCTAACGTAACTCGCGATCAACATTCAAAGGATCACGCCATGGCCACACACCTTACGGGAACACGCGAAGACTGGCTGGCAGCACGGCTCGAACTGCTGCAGGCCGAGAAGGAGCTGACAAGGCAGAGCGATGCGCTGGCGCGGCGGCGCCAGGCGCTGCCCTGGGTTCGGGTCGACAAGGATTACCATTTCGACACCGATGATGGCCCGGCCTCGCTGCCCGATCTGTTCCAGGGACGTTCGCAGCTCCTGGTCTATCACTTCATGTTCGGGCCGGATTTTGCGGCCGGCTGTCCATCCTGTTCGATGATCGCCGACGGCTTCAACGGCTTCGCAGTCCACCTCGCGCAGCACGACGTGATGTTGTGGGCGGTCTCGCGTGCACCACTCGCCAAGCTCAAGGCCTACAAGAAGCGGATGGGTTGGTCTTTCCCGTGGGCCTCCTCGGCGAGCAGCGATTTCAATTTCGACTTCAACGTCTCGACCACCGAGGAGCAGCAGCTCAAGGGCGGTACCGAGTACAATTACCAGCCGACTCCGGCCCGCACAGCAGCGGATGTGCCGCCGATGGTCGCGCGGGTGGCGTCCGCCTGCGGAACCGATGGCGCCACCTTCATGCGCGATCGCCCCGGCATGAGCGCGTTCGTTAGCGAAGACGGCGCGGTCTACCACACCTATTCGGCCTACGCGCGCGGTCTCGACGGACTATGGGGCAGCTATCAATGGCTCGATCGCGCGCCGAAGGGACGCAACGAGCAGGGCATGTGGTGGCGCCGCCGTGACGAATACGGCGTGCAATCGTAATACGGGCAGAGGCGGCAGATCGATGGAACAATCGTCAACTGCAACCAGAGCAAAGCCCGGCATGGCCGATTGGCTCAGCCTCGCCGCCGCGCCCACCTTCGCGATCATGGCGCTCGCGACCTGCGTGCCCGGCGCGAGCGCGCCGGACCCGATGTGCCTAGCGTCCCGAGAAGGAGCTATCATGAATCCGATGCTGCTGATGTACGTGCTGATGAGCGTCTTTCACTTGGCGCCGTGGTTCAGGCTTGCTGCTTGGTGGCGTACCGGCCGCCGCTCGATCGCGGCCGCAGCGCAGTATCTGCCATGAAGGGCCGCCGGCCGTGCCTTTCAATTTTGGATAGCGGGCCTGCGTCGCAACCTTCGACGCCTCAATCGGATATCTTCCGCCAGTGTTCATCGAGGACGACGAATTCAGCGGAGGTGCGGACCATGGAACCCGCCTTTGAGAGATGATGGGCGTCCTTCAACTTGGGCAGCGAATTAGATGCGGTCGATTTTGAAGGCCGATGACGTGATTGCGTGTTATGCTCCGCACGTCTCCCGGGGAATACGCGTCGATGTGCACCAGTCGCTTGTCGTCCGCCACGCCGCAGCGAACCGACAATTTCGTTGGTTTTAGGAGGACGCTCAACATCTTAACGCTCTGCCTCGCGGCCGCTTTCACCGGCTGTGGCGAGCAGCAGCCGCCGCCTCAGGCGGCCGCTGCTCCACCTGTCACCGTGGCTCAGCCGGTCAAGCGTACGGTCACCGACTGGGACGAGTTCACCGGCCGCTTCGAAGCGGTGGAAGAGGTGCAGGTGCGCGCCAGGGTCGGTGGCTATATCACCTCGGTCGAGTTCCAGGACGGCGCGATCGTCCATGCCGGCGATCTGCTCTATGTGATCGATGCACGGCCGTTCGAGGCGGTGGCCGAGCAGGCCGAGGGCCAACTCGCGGACGCCAAGGCCAAGACCGAGCTGGCGCGGCGCGAATTTGACCGCGCCGAGACGCTCAACAAGACCCAGGCGGTGTCCGATTCCGTGGTCGACCAGCGCCGTCAGGCGTTGCAATCGGCGCAGGCGGCGGAGACCCAGGTCGAGGGCGTGATGAAGGCAGCCAAGCTGAACGTCGAATTCACCCATGTGCTGGCGCCCATAACGGGCCGGGTCAGCCGGCATCTGGTCAGCGCTGGCAATCTCATCCAGGGTAGCGACACCGGCACCTCGACGCTGCTGACCTCGATCGTCACGCTCGATCCCATCTACATCTATTTCGACATGGACGAGGCGACCTATCAGAAGAACTCCAGGCTCTGGTTCGAGGGCAAGCGTCCGAGCTCACGCGACACGCCGAATCCGGTGCAGGTCACCTTGACGGGCGAGACCAAGCCCTCGCATGACGGTACGGTCAATTTCCTCGACAACCGGCTCGACGTCTCGACCGGCACGCTGCGCAGCCGCGCCGTGATCCAGAACAAGGATCTTTCGATCCTGCCCGGGCAGTTCGGCCGCGTCCGCCTGATCGGCTCCTTGCCTTATGAGGCGCTGTTGATTCCGGACACTGCTGTTGCCACCGACCAGTCGCGCAAGATCGTCTTTGTGGTCAAGGACGACGACACGGTCGAGGCGCGGCCGGTCACGCTCGGTCCGCTCGATGAGGGTCTACGCGTGATCCGCGAAGGCCTGAAGGCGGAGGATCGCGTCATCATCGACGGTATCCAGCGTGCGCGCGTGGGTGCCAAGGTGGCGCCACATCCGGCGTCGAGCGGGACCTGACGGCGACAATCAATAGGCGCAGATCATGAATCTCGGGCGGCTCTCCATCAACCAGCCCATCCTGGCGATGGTGCTGTCGATCGTGCTGCTGATCGTCGGCGCGATCGCCTATCCGACCTTGCCGGTCTCGGAATATCCGCAAGTGGTGCCGCCGACCGTCGTAGTCACCACGCAATATCCCGGCGCTTCCGCGCAGACCGTCTCCGACACGGTAGCCGCGCCGATCGAGCAGGAGATCAACGGCGTCGACGACATGTTGTATCTCTACAGCCAGGCGACCTCGAACGGCCAGTTGAACATCACCGTCACCTTCAAGCTCGGCACCGATCTCGACAAGGCCCAGGTGCTGGTGCAGAACCGCGTCGCCATCGCGCAGCCGCGGCTGCCGGAGGAGGTGCAGCGCAACGGCGTCGTCACGCGCAAGAACAGTCCCGACCTGATGATGGTCGTGTTCATGCTGTCGCCGGACGACACTTTCGACCAGACCTACATTTCGAACTACGCGCTGCTGCAGGTCCGCGACCAGTTGCTTCGGCTCGATGGCGTCGGCGACATCACGATCTTCGGGGCGCGGGACTATTCGATGCGGCTATGGCTCGATCCGGACAAGATTGCCAATCTCGGCATGACGGCTGGCGACGTGGTGGCGGCGGTCCGCGCCCAGAACCTGCAGATCACGGGTGGGCAGATCGCCTCGCCGCCGATCGCCGACCGAGCCTTTCAGCCCAACCTGACATTCACTGGCCGGCTGAAGGAGCCCCAGCAGTTCGAGGACATCGTCGTCAAGGCCGGCGCCGACGGCCGTACCGTGCGGCTGCGCGACGTGGCCAGGATCGAGCTCGGGGCGCTGGATTTCTCCACCAACGGCTTTCTGCTCAGGAAGTCCGCGGTGGCGCTTCTGGTGTTTCAGCGTCCGGGCTCGAATGCCCTCGCCACCGCCAAGCGGATCTCCGATACGATGGTGGGCTTGAAGGCCAATTTCCCCAGGGGCCTCGACTACAATATCGGCTATAACCCGACCGAGTTCATCGCCCAGTCCGTCAGCGAACTGGTGAAGACCATCTATGAGGCGATGGCGCTGGTCGTCATCGTGGTGCTGGTGTTCCTGCAGGGCTGGCGGCCTGCGATCATTCCGATCGTCGCCATCCCGGTATCGCTGGTCGGCACTTTTGCGGTGATGGCGGCCCTCGGCTTCTCGATCAACAATCTCACTTTGTTTGGTCTGGTCCTCGCGGTCGGCATCGTCGTGGACGATGCGATCGTGGTGGTCGAAAATGTCGAACGCCATCTCGAGCATGGCCTGGGCAGGCGGGATGCGGCGCTCAAGACGATGGAGGAGGTCGGCGGCGCGCTGGTCTCGATCGCGCTGGTGCTCTGCGCCGTGTTCGTGCCGACCGCGTTCCTCGGCGGCATTTCGGGTCAGTTCTTCCAGCAATTCGCCGTCACCATCGCGGTCGCGACCGCGATCTCCTGCTTCTGCTCGCTGACGCTGTCGCCGGCGCTGGCGTCGCAGATCCTGCAGCCGCATGGCGAGCGACGCCCGCCGGCGCGCTGGAATCTGATCGCGCGGGGCTGGGACGCCTTTACCAGCCTGTTCAACCGGATCTTCGATCGTCTATCGCACGGCTATGCGCGCGTCGCGGGCTTTGTGATCCGGCATTCGGTCGTGATGCTGCTGGTCTATGCACTGCTGATCGGCAGCGCCGGATGGCTGCTTGCGACGACACCGCAAGGCTTCATTCCGGCGCAGGATCGCGGCTACGTCATCGTGTCCGTGCAATTGCCCGGCGCCGCCTCGCTGGCGCGTACCACCGAAATCGTGCGCAAGATTGAGAACATCGCGTTGGCCACGCCGGGCGTCGTGCGGGTTCCGGCGTTGGCGGGTCTGTCGGGGGCCACACGCACGCAGGCGAGCAATTCCGCTGCGCTGTTTCCCGTGTTCGACGAGCCCGAGGTCCGCGCCAAGAAGGGGCTGACCGCCAATGTGATCACGGCCGAGTTGCGCAAGCGCCTTGCGGGGATCGAGGGTGCGTTCATCATCGTGATTCCGCCGCCCGCCGTGCCGGGCATCGGCACCGGCGGCGGCTTCACGATGCGCATCCAGGACCGGCAGGGACGGGGCAGCGAGCTGCTCGCCGCCGCGACGGACGAGTTGGTGGGGGCGGCGCGCAAGGCACCGGGATTGACCGCCGTGTTCTCGCCCTACAGCGCCAACACCCCGCAGGTGTTCGTCGATATCGATCGGGTCAAGGCCGAGAAGCTCGGCGTGCCGATTGCGAACATCACCGATACGATCGAGACCTATTTCGGCTCGACCTACGTCAACGACTTCAACCTGTTCGGCCGGACCTATCACGTCACGGCGCAAGCCGATTTGCCGTTCCGCAAGGAGACCGCTGATCTGGCGCGGCTGCGCACGCGCAACGCGGCGGGCGACATGGTCATGCTCGGCAGCGTGGTCGATTTCAAGGACGTCGCAGGGCCGGACCGCGTTGCGCGCTACAATCTCTATCCGTCGTCGGAGGTGCAGGGCGATACCTTGCCGGGCGTGAGTTCGGCGACCGCGATCGACATCATGAAGCGGCTGGCCGATGAGACGCTGCCGAGCGGCTTTGCCTATGAGTGGACGGACCTGTCCTTTCAGCAGGTGAACGGTGCCAGCGCCGGTCTTTATGTGTTCCCGATCTGCGTGCTGTTCGTCTATCTGGTGCTGGCGGCACAGTATGGCAGCTGGACCCTGCCGTTTGCCGTGATCCTGATCGTGCCGATGTGCCTGTTGGCCGCGACGATCGGCGTTCGCATCATGGGCCAGGATGTCAACATCCTGACCCAGATCGGATTCGTGGTGCTGGTCGGTCTGGCCGCCAAGAACGCGATCCTGATCGTCGAGTTCGCCCGCGACATCGAGAATGAGGGCCGAGAACGGCTCGATGCCGTGATCGAGGCTTGCCGGCTGCGACTGCGGCCGATTCTCATGACATCGTTCGCGTTCATCCTCGGCGTACTGCCATTGGTGATCTCGACCGGTTCCGGCTCGGAGATGCGCCAGGCCGTCGGCGTCGCCGTGTTCTTCGGCATGCTTGGCGTCACGCTGTTCGGCCTCATGTTCACGCCGATCTTCTACGTGGTCGTGCGCAATCTCGCCGAGGGACGAGGACGCAAGAAGCCGGCGCTGGGATGAGATCAGCAGTTCCTGACCCTTGAGGGTAGGATCGCGCGCCATTGGATGCTATGAGCTTCCCTCCGCGGGACGACCGCAGATTCAGCCGAGGGAGTAGCCGGGATGACCAAGGGCGGAAACATGCTGAAGACGATAGGAGCAGCGCTGGCCCTGGTGATGCTGACAAGCGTCGGCGAGAACGCCATTGCTGCGCAGTGCGGCAACGGGCCGGGCGGCTTCGAAGCCTGGAAGCAGCAGTTCAGCGAGGAGGCGCGCGCCAAGGGCGTCGGACAGACCGCCGTCGGCGCGCTGATGCAGACCAACTACGCCAGCGCCACCATTGCCGCCGATCGCGGCCAGCGCAGCTTCGGCCTCTCGCTCGATCAGTTCCTGGCCAAGCGCGGTGCGGCCGCTATCGTGGCGCGCGGCCGGTCCATGAAGCAGTCGCATGCGGCGCTGTTCGCCTCGATCGAGCAGCGCTATGGCGTGCCGCCCGGACCCTTGATCGCGATCTGGGGCATGGAGACCGGGTTCGGCAGCCAGCGCGGCAATCAGCACATGCTGTCGTCGATCGCGACGCTCGCCTATGACTGCCGGCGGTCGGAATTCTTCACCGACCAGCTCTATGCGGCGCTCAAGCTGATCGACCACGGTCAGCTGTCGCCGTCGCAGCGCGGGTCGATGCATGGCGAGGTCGGGCAGACCCAGTTCATGCCGAAGACCATCCTGAACTATGGCATCGGCAATCTCGACAATGCCGCCAACGCGCTGACCTCGACCGCGAACTTCCTGCACGCCAATGGCTGGCGGGCCGGAGCCGGCTATCAGCCGGGCGAACCGAATTTTGCGGCAATCGAAGCTTGGAACGCGGCGGGCGTCTACCAGAAAGCGATCGCGCTGATGGGCCGCCAGATCGACGGCGGCGGTTCCGCCGCGGCGCGGTGAAGGTTGGATGGGCGTTGTAGTAGGTCGCGCGGAGTACGAGATACAAAGTCGGGTGGGCAAAGGCGCAGAGCGCTGTGCCAGAAAGTGGACACGCGTCCACGTTCACCTGCCCGTCGGCCTTCGGCGGACAGGTCGATTTGCCTACCAGTGCTCGATAGTATCGTCATTGCGAGGCGCGAAGCGACGAGGCAATCTAGGCCTTCGTGGCTCTTGATTGCTTCGCTTCGCTCGCAATGACGACCGAGAAAAAGAGCGGCGCTTCGTTTCCGAAGCGCCGCTCTCGTTATTGCAGTCGATCAGCTTCTGATCGCAGGGCTCATGCCTGCAGCTCGAAGCGGTCGAGGTTCATCACCTTGGTCCAGGCCGCGACGAAGTCCTTCACGAACTTCTCTTTGGCATCCGAGCTCGCATAGACCTCGGCGAGCGCACGCAGCTGCGAGTGCGAGCCGAAGATCAGGTCGGCACGAGTCGCGGTCCACTTGACCTCGCCGGTCTTGCGGTCACGGCCTTCGAAGGCATGCTCGCCCTTGTCCAGAGGCCGCCAGGCCGTGCCCATGTCGAGCAGGTTGACGAAGAAGTCGTTGGAGAGCGTCTCCGCCTGCTTGGTGAACACGCCGTGCTTGGAGCCGTCGGCGTTGGTGCCGAGCATGCGCATGCCGCCGACCAGGGCCGTCATCTCCGGCGCGGTCAGGGTCAGGAGCTGCGCCTTGTCGACCAGCAACTCCTCGCCTGACAGCCACTGCTTGCCGCTGAGATAGTTGCGGAAGCCGTCGGCCTTCGGCTCGAGCACCTCGAAGGACTCGACGTCGGTCTGCTCTTGCGAGGCATCGGCGCGACCGGGCGCAAACGGCACCTTGATCTCGACGCCTGCCTTTTTCGCCGCCGCTTCCACCGCAGCGTCGCCGCCGAGCACGATCAGGTCCGCGATCGAGACCTTCTTGCCGCCGGCTGCCGTTGCGTTGAAGTCCTTTTGGATGCCTTCGAGAGTCTGCAGCACCTTCGCGAGTTGGGCCGGCTGGTTGACCTCCCAGTCCTTCTGCGGAGCGAGGCGAACGCGCGCGCCATTGGCGCCGCCCCGCTTGTCGGAGCCGCGGAAGGTCGATGCCGACGCCCAGGCGGCCGAGACCAGTTGCGAAATCGAAAGCCCGGATGCGAGGATCTTGGCCTTGAGCGCCGCGACGTCGGTCTCGTCGATCAGCGGGTGATCGATCGGCGGCAGCGGGTCCTGCCAGACCAGGTTTTCCTTCGGCACCAGCGGGCCGAGGTAACGCGCCTTCGGGCCCATGTCGCGATGGGTCAGCTTGAACCAGGCGCGGGCGAAAGCGTCGGCGAACTGATCCGGATTCTCGTAGAAGCGACGCGAGATCTTCTCATAGGCCGGGTCGAACCGCAGCGCGAGGTCGGTGGTGAGCATCGACGGCGCGTGGCGCTTCGACGGATCGTGTGCGTCCGGCACCGAGTTGGCACCCGCGCCGTGCTTGGGCTTCCACTGGTGCGCGCCGGCCGGGCTCTTGGTCAGCTCCCATTCATAGCCGAACAGGTTCCAGAAGAAGTTGTTGCTCCATTTGGTGGGCGTAGAGGTCCAGATGACTTCAAGCCCTGACGTGATGGCGTCGCCGGCCTTGCCCGAACCATATTTGCTGGCCCAACCGAGACCCTGCTCGGCCATATCAGCACCTTCCGGCTCCGCACCGACCAACGAGGCATCGCCCGCGCCATGGGTCTTGCCGAAAGTGTGACCGCCCGCGATCAGCGCCACTGTCTCCTCGTCGTTCATCGCCATGCGGGCGAAGGTCTCGCGGATGTCGCGCGCCGCGGCCAGCGGATCGGGATTGCCATTCGGTCCCTCCGGGTTGACGTAGATCAGGCCCATCTGCACGGCGCCGAGATTGCCGGCGAGTTCACGGTCGCCGCTATAGCGTTCGTCGGCGAGCCACTTGCCTTCCGGCCCCCAGAAGATGTCCTCATCTGGTTCCCAGGTATCCGGGCGACCACCGCCAAAGCCGAAGGTCTTGAAGCCCATCGACTCCAGCGCGACGTTGCCGGTGAGGATGAAGAGATCGGCCCACGAAATCTTCTGGCCGTATTTCTGCTTGATCGGCCAGAGCAGCCGGCGCGCCTTGTCGAGGTTGGCGTTGTCAGGCCAGCTGTTGAGGGGGGCAAAGCGCTGCTGCCCGCGGCCGCCACCGCCGCGGCCATCGCCGATCCGGTAGGTGCCGGCGCTGTGCCAGGCCATGCGGATGAACAGCGGTCCGTAGTGGCCGAAATCGGCCGGCCACCACTCCTGCGAATCCGTCATCAAAGCCTTCAGATCCTTGATCACGGCATCGAGGTCGAGGCTCTTGAACGCCTTGGCATAATCGAATGTCTCGCCCAGCGGGTTGGAGAGGCTCGAATGCTGGTGGAGCACCGACAGGTTCAGCTGGTTCGGCCACCACTCCTTGTTCGTGAATCCCTTCAAGCCGCCCGAAAACGGGCACTTGCTGACGTCGTCCATTGTTGCCTCCTGCCGTGCTGTGGATGGTTTCCCCTAGCTTGGGTCGCAACACTCTATGAAACGCCAGCCATCAGGGGAAATCGATATTGATGATCAGAAGGGTAAGAAAATCTGATCATAATCGTGTGACGGTTCGTGCAGCTTCAGCGCGCGATTGTATCGCACCACAGCTTCACCGGAAAGGTTCTGGCGGACCTGCTGGGATGCTCGGTTGCCGCGCTGCGGGATGACCGATGCGAACAAACTCCCGCCTTGCCCGCTACTTGGCCGACATGACACGCTTGGCAATCGCCACGAAGCGTTCGGCGGCCGGCGACAGCCCGAAATCGGCGCGGCTCAATAGCGACACGTGCCGATGAATCGTCGGTTGAGACAATGGAATGGCTGCCAGGGTCGGAAATTGCGCCCTGGGCAGCATGTGCGCGGGCAGGATGCTGATGCCGGCACCTTCCGCGGTCAGCGCCAGCGCCGTCGTGATCAGCGACACTTCCAAAGCCGGTTTCAGCTCGCGTCCGGTTCGTGCCAGCGCCTCGTCGATCTGGCGGCGAATCCGGGTTCCGCGGCGCATCGTGATGAGGTCGGACTTGGCGATGTCGTCCCAGGTCAGCCGCCGGTGCTTCTCGAACCGGCCATCCTTGAGTCCGATCGCCGAGAGCGAGCTTTGCATCAGCGTCTCGATCCTCGCCTCCGATGTGCCATCGTTCTCGAAACTGCCGATGCCGAATTCGGCGCGTCCCGCCATCACGAATGCCAAGAGCTCGTCGGGCGCGACGTCGTGGAGGTCGATCCTCACGTCGGGATGACGGGATCGGTAGGTCGCGAGCACCCGGGGAAGCAGGGCGGAGGCCACGCCGGCCGAGACCGCGACCGCAACCCGGCCGGACTTGATCTCGGCAAGGTCGCGCATCCGCCGCGACAATCCCTGCGCGCCGGCGAGGATGCGTTCCGCGACCGGGATGGCCTCTCTGCAGGCGGCCGTCGGGTGCAATGCGCGCGTCGTCCGGTCGAACAATTTGAGCTGAAAATTCTCCTCGACTTGCCGGATCAGCAGGCTGATCGCCGATTGCGTCACGCGCAGTTCGGCCGCCGCCTTGGTGATGCTGCCGAGCCGATAGACGAGGACCAGTGCCTCGAGTTGCCGCAAGCTCGGACTCATAAGGTAACCTCATGAATTGATCAGAATTTTGTGGCTAATCGAAAGAGTCCAAACGTGCAACATATTTGCGACTCGATGTCATCGCCCCAGGGGTCATCGCCCAACGGCGCGCGCATCGGTCCAGAAACGACAAAAAACAAACGGGGAGGGAGATTTGGCGCAGGGGATCAATATCGGTCGCTATGTCGACGACCGTCCGCTTTCGGCATTCCAGGTCCGTGTCATCTGCTTGTGCGCGTTGGTGGTCGGGCTGGACGGCTTCGACGCCCAGGCGCTCGGCTTCGTCGCGCCGGCGCTCGGCAAGGACCTGCATCTGGCGCCCGGGGCCTTGGGGCCTGTGTTCGGTGCATCCCTGTTCGGTGTCATGGTCGGCTCGCTGCTGTTGGGCGCCTTGGCCGACTATTTCGGTCGCAAGTGGCTGGTCGTTGCCGGCGTCGTCGTCTTTGCGCTGGGGTCGCTGGCCACGAGCCAGGCCGGCAGCGTGTCCGATCTTGTGATCCTTCGATTTGTAACGGGCCTCGGTCTCGGCGGCGTCCTGCCCAACACCATCGCGCTGACCGGCGAATATGCACCGCAGCGCCGCCGGACCCTGCTGATCATGCTGATGTTCATGACGGTGTCGCTGGGGTCGGCGATTGGCGGATCGGTCGCGGCAAAGCTGATCACCGCCTATGGATGGCGGATCATCTTCGTGATCGGCGGTGTCCTTCCGCTCATTCTCTGTCCGGTCCTGATCGCATGGCTGCCGGAATCGTTGTCACTGCTCGCTCTCGACGGCAGAAAAAATGATCGGGTGCGCGCGCTGCTGATGCGCATCGATCCGTCGGCGAGCTTCCCCGCCGATGCGCGCTTCACGATCGTCGAGGAGAGCGGCAAGGGCTTTCTGCTGCCGCAGCTCTTCACCAAGCGTCGGCTCGTCCCGACGTTGCTGCTGTGGGTCATGTTCTTCATGAACATGCTCGACATCTACTTCCTTAACAGCTGGCTGCCGACCCTCGCGCATGGCGTGGGTCTTGACGTCCAGGCGGCGATCGCCGTCGGCGTGGCGTTCCAGCTCGGAGGAATGCTCGGCACGGTCGGGCTCGGATTGCTGATCGAACGGCTCGGCTTCGACCGCGTCCTGTTCCTGACCTATATTGCTGGCTTTGTCTCGATCGTCACGATCGGCTTTGCCGGAGCCGCATTGCCGATCCTCGTGCCAGCGGTCTTCGTCGCCGGGGTTGCGGTGATCGGTGGCCAGATCGGTTGCAATGCCTATGCAGCACGCGTCTACCCGACCTACATCCGGGGCACTGGACTCGGCTGGGCGCTCGGCATCGGCCGCTTCGGCTCCATCCTCGGCGTCACCATCGGCGGACTGATGCTGGCCGCGCAATGGAGCATCCCATCGCTGTTCCAGGCGAGCGCCGTGCCGCAGCTCTGCTCGGCCCTGGTCATGGTTGGCCTCGCACTTCTTGGCATGCGCCGGGGGGCGACAGTTTCCGAAGAGACACAACGTGGTGCGCTTTCGGTGCCCGAGCGGGCCTGAGGGCAAGCGAGAGAAGATGACATGACGAAAATTCAAACCCAGGTTCTCATCGTCGGCGCCGGTCCGGTCGGATTGACCGCGGCGATGGACCTCGCTTCGCGCGGCATCGACGTCGTTGTGGCCGAGATTCGCCGTGCTGGGGAGCCGCCCAACGTGAAGTGCAATCACGTCTCTGCGCGCTCGATGGAAGTGTTCCGCCGGCTCGGCATCGTGCGTGAGGTGCGGGAAGGCGGACTGCCGGCCGATTTCCCCAACGACTGCGCCTATCGCACCGCCGTCGTCGGGCGTGAGCTCACGCGTATCCCGATTCCATGCCGCGCGGACCGCTACACGGCGAGCGGTGGGCCGGACACGGATTGGCCGACGCCCGAGCCGCCGCATCGCATCAACCAGATCTATCTCGAGCCGATCCTGTTCGCCTGTGCCGAGGCGAGACCTGGGATCAGGATCCTCAATCGTGTGCAGATCGAGCACTTCGACCAGGGCGCAGACGGCGTGGTCGCGCGGGCGCGCGATCTCGAGGCGAACCGGGACATCACCATCGCCGCCGACTATCTGATCGGCTGCGACGGCGGCCGCTCCACGGTGCGCAGGTTGATCGGATCGCGCCTCACGGGCACCGATGTCGTGCAGCGCGTGCAGTCCACCTATATCCACGCGCCGGCCCTGAAGGACCTGATCACCCAAAAGCCGGCCTGGATGACCATGTCGCTCAATCCGCGCCGCTGCGGCACCACCGTCTCGATCGACGGCCGCGACAACTGGCTGATCCACAACCACCTCGCGGCGGAAGAGCTCGAATTCGACAGCGTCGATCGCGATTGGGCGCTCCGCACCATCCTCGGCGTCGACGATCGTTTCCAGTACGAGATCATCAGCAAGGAGGATTGGATCGGCCGCCGCCTGGTGGCCGATCGTTTCCGCGAAGGTCGCGCCTTCATTTGCGGCGATGCCGCGCATCTGTGGATTCCCTATGCCGGCTACGGCATGAATGCCGGCATTGCCGATGCCGTTGATCTCTGCTGGATCCTCGCCGGCGTGCTGCAGGGATGGGCGAGCCCCGCGTTGCTCGATGCCTATGAGGCCGAGCGCCAGCCGATCACTGAGCAGGTATCGCATTTCGCGATGAACCACGCCCTTGCCGTGATGAGTCAGAGAAAGGCGGTCCCTGCCGAGGTCGAACTCGACGGTCCGGTCGGTGACGCCGTGCGCAGCAAGGTCGGTCAGGCTGCCTACGATCTCAACGTCCAGCAATATTGCTGCGCCGGCTTGAACTTCGGCTACTACTACGACCGCTCGCCGATCATTGCCTATGATGGTGAGACGCCGCCATCCTACAGCATGGGTTATTTCACGGCCTCGACCGTGCCCGGCGCCCGCGCGCCGCATGTCTGGTTGTCCAGCGGCCGCTCGCTGCTGGATGCGCTTGGCCCCGCCTATACGCTGGTCCGCTTCGATCGTGCGGTCGATGCGTCGCCGCTGGTGGGAGCGGCCGCCCGGTCGGGCGTTCCCCTGACGCTCCTCGATGTCGATCGCGCCGGTGCCGGCTTCGGCTTCCCCGAGAACCTGCTGATCGTCCGCCCGGATTCGCACATCGCCTGGCGCGGCCAGCTCGCACCCGGTGAGCCCGATCGGTTGTTCGAGCGGCTGCGCGGTCTTGCGGCTCAGTCCGGCGCGGCGCGCCGCGACGAAGCCGTCCTGGCCTAGTTCCGACCATCGCAGCCGCCATGGCAAGCTACAGCACTGCGCACTACTTCCTCGAAGCCCTGGTCGATCTTGGCGTCGATTACATCTTTGCCAATCTCGGTACCGACCATGTCTCGCTGATCGAGGAGATCGCGCGCTGGGACAGCGAAGGGCGCCGGCATCCCGAGGTCGTCCTGTGTCCGCACGAGGTGGTCGCGGTCCACATGGCGGCCGGCTATGCGATGGCAACCGGACGCGGTCAGGCCGTGTTCGTCCATGTCGATGCCGGTACGGCCAATGCATGCATGGCGATCCAGAACCTCTTTCGCTATCGGCTGCCGGTCATGCTGTTTGCGGGCCGCGCTCCGTTCACGCTGCATGGTGAGCTGGCGGGTTCGCGCGACACCTATGTTCATTTCATACAGGATAGTTTCGATCCGGCCAGCATCGTACGCCCCTATGTGAAATGGGAATACACGCTGCCGTCCGGCGTGGTGGTGAAGGAGGCGTTGGCGCGCGCTGCGGCCTTCATGCACAGCGATCCGCCGGGACCGGTCTACATGATGCTGCCGCGTGAGACGCTCGCTGAGACCTGGGACGAGCAGGCAATGCCCGCTTATCCGCCGGCGCGCTATGGCAGCGTGAAGTCGGGAGGCATCGAGCCGGCACGTGCAGAGGCGGTGGCGGATGCGCTGATGGCTGCGGACGATCCGATCGCGCTGACGGCTTACCTCGGTCGCAACGCCGAAGCGGTCGCGGTGTTCGAACGGCTGGCGCTCGTCTGTGGGATCCGGGTTGTCGAGTTCAATCCGGTGACGATGAACATCTGTCATGACTCGCCGTGCTTCGCCGGCTCCGATCCGGCTGCGCTCGTGACCAATGCCGACCTCGGCCTCCTCGTCGACACTGACGTGCCCTTCGTTCCGCAGGCGCTGAAAGCGGCGGAGGCACTGCGCTGGATCCAGATCGACATCGATCCGCTGAAGGCCGACATTCCGATGTGGGGATTTGCGACCGACCTGCGCATCCAGGGCGATTCGGCGGTGATCCTTCGGCAGGTGCTGGAGATCGTCCTGGCGCGGGCCGATGAATCCCACTGGACGAAAGTGCGAGACCGGGTCGCGAGTTGGCAGCCCGCGCGCGCGGCCGCGCAGGCGAGGCGGACATCCGCGGCAGCCCGCAAGGGCGAGCCGGGTGCGATCAATCCCGCCTTTCTCTTCGCGCGCCTTCAGGCGCTGTTGTCGGAGGACGACATCGTTCTCAATGAGGCGGTCCGTAATGCGCCGGTGCTTCAGCAGCAGCTGCGCCGAACCAAGCCGCTGACTTATGTCGGTCTTGCCGGTGGCGGCCTTGGCTTCAGCGGCGGCATGGCGCTCGGGCTCCGCCTGGCAAATCCTTCGCGGCGGGTGGTGCAGATCGTGGGCGACGGCGCCTTCCATTTCGCCGCGCCGGATTCCGTCTACGCCGTGTCTCAGCAATACCAGCTGCCGATCTTCACCATTGTCCTCGACAATGGTGGGTGGCAGGCCGTGAAGGCGTCGGTTCAGCGCGTCTATCCGGACGGAACCGCGCAGCGAACTGACTCATTCCTGTCAAGGCTTCGCACCGGGCGTGAGGGGGAGCAGCGGCACTTCGCTGACGTCGCGCGCGCGTTTGGGGCTCATGGCGAGCGGGTCTCCGATCCGGACGAACTTGACGCGGCGATAGCTCGCTGCCTGGTCGCACTGGACGACGGCCGCGCCGCGGTCCTGCATGTCGATATCACCCCGCTCTGAAGCGGGGCGATCCATTTTACCGGTAAGGCGGAACTTGCTCCGCTCGACTGCTTGTCGACGACGGCTTGCTTTCCGCGAATGCTCGGCTGCGAATTAGTAGCATTCCGAGCTGTGAGGCGATGAACCATTTCGTTGTTTCGTAACTGCGCGTGGTGGCAAAAACCGCATGCGGCGCGTCGATCTTTGAACGGCCATTTCATTGACCGGCGTGTAGTTCGCGCCGATATTCAGCCTGCATCGCCGACCAGAGGTCATCGCATGACAGACAGCAGAACAGTGTATCGACATGCGCGCACGCGCAATGCCGGGCGCTGCTTCTCTGCGGCGACCGGTGCCTGTCGCTGATCAATACGATCAGCAAGCTCGATCCCAACACCACAGATCAGACAGGAGCGCCGTGCGGAAGCCGGCGAATGAGCCGCCATGTCCAGCGCCTACATCATCGAAGTCTACAATCGCACTGCCGGTATCGTCACACGGGACGAAGGTGGCTTCAGCTTCTTCTCCTCGGAACGCGCCTTCGACAGTCTCGAAGGCCGGCGCTTTCCCTCGGCACGCGATGCGGAAATCGCGGCCCGTGCATTGGCCAACTCCGGACGCGGACCCGCGCGCCGGCAACCGCTCTGAAATCCCTTCACTTCAACAAGGAACCAAAGGTCATGAGTTTTTACCGAGACTTCAACGACAAGCTGGCAATCGAGGCCTGGACGACAGCGCGGCGTGCACCTTACGAGACGATCCAGGTGCGGCAGCTCAGCCCGACGGTCGGCGCTGAGATCGGCGGTGTCGATCTCTCCAAGGACCTGTCCGACGCGCAATTTGCGGAGATTCGGCGCGCGCTCGACGAAAACCTCGCGATCGTCTTCCGCGACCAGGAGATCTCCAAGGAAGACCATAAGCGGTTCGCGCGGCGCTTCGGCAAGGGACTGCATCGGCACGAACTCGCGGCCACGCGCTTCCGTCACGACGGTCCGTTCGATCCAGAATTCCTGTCCTGGAAGACCGACAGAGATTCGCGCTTTACCGCCGGCGACGGCTGGCATCCGGACGTGTCCTGCGATCCAAGCCCGATTGCAGTCTCGCTGCTCCGCGTGACCAAGACGCCGCCGCTCGGCGGCGACACGGCCTTCGCCAACATGTATCTCGCCTATGAATTCCTGTCGGATCCGATCAAGCAGTTGCTCGATGGCCTGACCGCGATCCACGACGGCTCGCTCGCCTGGACGGCGGGCTATGGCGCCAAGCCGGATCCCGGCAAGACCTATCCGCAATCCGAGCATCCGGTGGTGGTGATGCATCCGCGCACGGGGCGGAAATTCCTGTACGTCAACGCATCCTTCACGTCGCATATCGTGCAACTGACCCGCAAGGAAAGCGACGCGCTGCTGCAGTTCCTGTTCCGCCATGTCGAAGGTCAGCTTGCGTTGCAGGCGCGCGTGCACTGGCAACCGAATTCGTTGCTGGTCTGGGACAATTGGGCAAGCCAGCACCATGCGGTGTGGGACTATTATCCGGAGGAACGCTGGGGCGAGCGCGTCTCGGTCGTCACCGGCGAGATACCTCAGGCGCGACTTGGACTCAGCGAGGCTGCGGAGTAGGCGGCGATTGAGAGGCGCGGAACCGGATCTGCGCCTCTCGATGCCGCTTGAATCGAGGCATGTCGATGCCTCAAGCCCCGGTGATGCGGGCAACCAGGAGGCGTGGAGCCGTCTCCGCAAATTCGTCGGCCATGTCGTAATAGCTGGCAGCCTCCGCCATCGTTGCGGCACGGATCTGCAATTGGCCGCCCGCGCCTAGACGCTTCGCTCGGCAATAATCGTCCAACGCTTGCAGCAGCCGTTCCGAACGCGCGAGCCGGCGCGCTCCGTCGTGGTCCGCGGCCTCGAAGGCAAATGCCGGCCGTCCGGCGATGTCGAGCACGAAGACCTGTGTGCGATGTAGGCACATGCGACCGCGACGTGGAATGTCAAAGCCGCCACACTAGGGATGTTGCCGCGGGCGTCAATGAAATGATCGCAACGAACTAAGCGAGGCCGCGCAACGATTATGCTGTCGATGCCTCCAGGCGTGGAAGCGATCCGTTCGGCAATTTCGCCAGAGATCGAAGAGACGGAGCAAAGGTCCGGCGCATGATTGACGCACGGTGCGCGGCGTCGTCGTCGGAGCAGAACGACTCTGTGTGACAACAGGACCTTGGCGCAAGGATTTGCTCCGTCCACCGCATCCGAGAGCAAAGCCATTGCTATTTTGAACGTCCACTTGTCGCCGCGCGCTTTGCGGACCAACATTCATGCAAGTGCTTTAAAGTGACGGAGATGACCATGACCGTGCTGGAAAGAAGGATCGAATCGCTACCGTTCGTAACGGCTGAGCTGAATTACCTTGCGCCCGTCGCCGGCAAGCCGCGGACCTATGCCTTCGATCCGCCGCCGGGTGAGCCGAAGTCGACGGCGCTGGCTGAGCCGCATCAGCTGCCCGTGTTCGACGCGCGCTCGGTCGCGCAAGGGTTCTCGCTCGACCGCGAAGGATTTGCGCTTGTACGGCATCCGACGGTGGTGCGGGATTTCTACAACGACAAGGAGGTGCGCAGCGTCTATTATCCGGCGGCCGAGGCGTTCCTCCGCGCGACGCTACGGGCGGATCGCGTCGTCATCTTCGACCACACCGTGCGTAAGCGGGTTGAAGGCGCTCCGGACGTTCGCGATGGCGGGCCGCGTCAGCCGTCGACGCGGGTCCATGTCGACCAGACCGAACATTCCGGCGTCAATCGGGTCCGCGAGCATCTCGGTGCCGAGGCGGAGGATCTGCTGAAGGGGCGGGTGCAGGTGATCAATCTGTGGCGTCCGATTCGTGGGCCGCTGCGCGACATGCCGCTAGCGATGTGTGATGCGACTACGGTCGCGCCGGATGATCTCGTCGCTTCCGACCTGATCTATCCGAACCGGAATGGCGAGACCTACGCGGTCAAATACAACCCTGCGCATCGTTGGTTCTATTTCCCGGAGATGACCACGGACGAAGTGCTGCTGCTGAAGTGCTATGATTCGGCGACCGATGGCCGCACGCGGTTCGGTCCGCACACCGCCTTCGTCGATCCGGTCACGCCGGCCGATGCGGCGCCGCGCGAGAGCATCGAACTGCGAACCTTGGTCTTCCATCGGCAATAGTCGTTCGCATCGGAGGCGACTGGCAGGCGATTTTTCCTCCGATGGCGCTCTGCATTCGACTCAAAACCGCATCGGGCCGTGTACGAGGAGGAAGAATTTTCTCCACCGCGGCAGGGGCGAGGAAGCTTCGCCCACCGTGCTGCCAATATCTGAAATTGCCACCAGGACCCGGCCGGGCCATGTTCGGCCCGTCTGGTTGCGCTGCAGCACATCGAACTGCAGCCTATCGAAAAGGGTCCTCCGATGAATGCCCATCCATCTCTGGCGGTCGCAGAGCCGATCCAGGCCTCCGAGCCGATCGTGCCTGCTATGGCCGTGGCGGAGCCGATGGTCCGGTTCGAGCGTCTGTCGAAAGCCTATCCGGCCTATCGCGATAAGCCGAGCGTCCAGGCTCTGCAGGACATCGATTTCGCCATTGCGCGCGGCTCGATCACGGGCGTGATTGGCCGCTCGGGTGCCGGCAAGTCGAGTCTGGTGCGGCTGATCAATGGCCTTGAGAAGCCGACTGCGGGTCGCGTGATCGTCGACGGTCGCGACATCTCATCCTTGAGTGGCAGGCCGCTGCGGCTTGCACAGCGCTCGATCGGCATGATCTTCCAGCACTTCAATCTGCTGTCGTCTCGCACCGCCGCCGACAACATCGCGCTGCCGCTCGAGATCGCCGGCTGGTCGAAGGCCGACATCAAGGCCAGGGTGGCGGAGCTTCTTCAACTGGTCGACATCGCCGACAAGCATGACCGCTATCCGTCGGAGCTGTCGGGGGGGCAGAAGCAACGTATCGGCATCGCTCGGGCGCTGGCAACGCGGCCCAACGTATTGCTGTCGGACGAGGCGACCTCGGCGCTGGATCCGCAGACGACCCGCGCGATCCTCGATTTGCTGGCCAACATCAACCGCGAACTCGGCGTCACGATCATCCTGATCACGCACGAGATGTCGGTGGTAAGGCAGCTCGCCAAGGAGGTCGTGGTGATCGACGGCGGCCGGATCGTCGAGCGTGGCCACGTCGCCGACATCTTCACGCATCCCAGACATCCGACCACGCAGACCTTCCTGTCCGAAGTGCTCGGCGATTCCGTGCCGGTGTCGCTGGCAAGCCGGCTCGAGCCGCAGCCCGTTCCGGCGGGCAAGGCCGTCATTCGCGTGCAGGTGCGCGGCAGCGACGCTGGCGACACGGTCGTGGCGCGGCTCGCGCGGGAGCTGTCGGTGGACATCGCGCTGCTGTCGGCACGCATCGATGAGATCGGCGGCCAGCATGTCGGCTCACTGATCCTCGGCGTCCCCGGCGGCGAGGCGGCGTCGCGGCGGGCGCTGTCCTATCTGGCTCAACACGATTTCGCGGCGGAGCGTCTCGGCTATGTCGCCTGAACTCATCAACCTGATCATCCAGGCGACCGGCGAGAGTCTGTTCATGGTCGCCACGGCCGCGCTGGTCGCAACCACGCTGGGGCTGCCGCTCGGCATCTTTCTCGCCACCAGCCGCAAGGGCGAGTTGTTTGCCGCTCCCTCGGCCAACGCGATCCTCGGCGTGATCGTCAATGCGGCGCGCTCGACGCCATTCATCATCCTGGTCGTCGCCATCATCCCGTTCACGAGGCTGATCGCCGGCACTTCGATCGGATCGGCGGCAGCGATCGTTCCATTGACGGTCGCGGCAACGCCCTTCATTGCGCGACTGGTGGAGGCTGCGATCCGCGAAGTGGACGGCGGCCTGATCGAGACCGCGTCGTCGTTCGGCGCGAGCCCCTTGCAGATCGTCTTCAAGGTGCTGATTCCCGAGGCGCTGCCCGGGCTCGTGATGGCGCTGACGCTCGCGGTGGTCAGCCTCTTGGGCTACTCCGCGATGGTCGGCGCGGTGGGCGGCGGCGGGCTGGGTGATCTCGGCATCCGCTACGGCTATCAGCGCTTCATGCCCGACATGATGCTGGCGGTGGTCGTGGTGCTGATCGCGCTGGTGCAGACGGTGCAGACGGTTGGCGACCATCTGGCGCGCCGCCTCAACCGCCGGCTGCGGTATCGCTGATCGCAGGAGGCAAAGGAGTTCGTCCTGAGCATGTCCAGGGACGTCATGCTCCGATGCCGAGATCGGGCGCCTGCTGCCGGGGCGAAGCCATTCCGGCAGTCTCAGCAGATCAAGGGGCGAGCGGCGAGCCATGTGTCGCATCGAAAGAGGTCAGCGGATCTCGTTCGAATAATGATGGTGTGCGGTCGTCGCGCGATGCCGGCTGCGGATCGCCAATGCGCCGGTCTGGTCGTAGGCCTCCTCATCGATGACCAGCACGGCGCTCGGCGAGGTGAGATGGAGCAGGCGGCAGTCCTCCTCGGTGGCGAGTTCAGCGGTGACCTTCTCGCGCACGGCGGCGATGCGCATGCCGTAGGCTTCGAGCAGATGCCGATAGATCAAAGCGGGCACCTTGGCGGGCTCGTGCGGAAAGCCCGGAATGCGCTCGGCGACGAGCGAAATGCGCGAGTGCAGGATCGGTGCGCCCGTGACGCGACGGACCCGGTGCAGGCGTAGCAATGGCGCGCGTGCGGGCAGGGCGAACAGCGCGACCTCGGCGTCAGTGGCATCCTCAGTCGTGACCGACAGCACTTCGGCGTCGGACTGCAGCAGGCTGCCGTCCTCGCCCTGCAGGCGGAAATATTGGAAGAAGAAGCGCAAGCCGTGCCGTGACGCGCGCCCGGTGACCACCGTTCCTGTCTTGCGCCGGCGCATCAGCATGCCCCCGGATGTCAGGTCGGCCAGCGCGCGGCGGATGGTGCCGACGGCGACGCCATACTGCGCAGCGAGCGCGACCTCGCCGGGAAGCACGGTGCCCGGCGGCAGCTCGCCGATCAGGATCGCCTCGGCGATCTGCCGTTTGACGTGCTCGTAGAGCGGGACCGGCAGCCCTCCCGGACTGACCTCCGGCACCTCTGCCGCTTTGCTGACCACCGCCTGCCTCATTCCTGCAATTGACAATGCCATCGGCTGAACTCTATTTCTATATAGAATATAGTTTTGAGCCGATCCAGATGGTCTGTGCCTTGACATCCGATGGCCGAGCTTCGCCAACTCTGGCCGATGCTTTTGCCGTCATTGAAGAATCTGCTTCGGCGGCGGTCGATGATCTGGCCCGGATGGTCGCCGTCGATACGTCGTTTCCACCCGGCAGCGGCTATGACGCCTTCGCTGAGCTGATGCAGTCGCTGGTCGCGCCGCTCGGTCTCGATTCTGAGCGGGTGGTCGTGCCCGAGCAGCTCTGGCGCGCGCCGGGAGCGCCCGTGCATGGCACGCGAACCAATCTGATCGCGCGTCGCCGCTCCGGCAAACCGGTACTGGGGCTCTATTTCCATGTCGACACCGTGCCGGCCGCGCCGGGCTGGGGCAGCGACCCGTTTTGCCTGACCCGCGATGGCGATCGGCTGATCGGCCTTGGCGCAGCCGACATGAAAGGCACGATCGCGGCAGTGTTGTTGGCGTTGCGGGCGGCAGCCGCGACGAAGCTGCCGCTGGCCTACGATCCGATGCTGCTGTTGTGTACCGACGAGGAGGCCGGGCTTTATCCTGGGGTGCGCTATCTGGCCGAGCAGGGCCTGCTCGAAGGCCACATCCTCAATTTCAACGGCAGTGCCGCGCCGCGCATCTGGGCCGGCTGCTTTGGCCTGTTCACGCTTTTGGTACGCATTCACGGCAAGGCGGCGCATGCCGGCGAGCAGCGCAGCAATGGCGCCAATGCGATCGAGGCGGCGCTGCCGCTGCTCAATACGCTCAGCGCGCTGAAGCCGGCGATCGCGCGGCGTGTGTCGAGCCTGCCGCCGCCACCGCAGGCGAGCGGGCCGCTGACGGCGCAGCTCGATATTGTCGCGGCCCATGGCGGTCAGTGCGGCGGGCAGATTCCGTCGCTGTTCGAGATCCTGCTGTGCCGACGCTATGCGCCCGAGGAGGATTTCGTCGCCGCGCGTGCCGAGATCGAGACCGCGATCGCGCAGGCCACCGAAGGCCTCGACGTCGAAATTGTTCTGACCGGCCATCTGATGCCGACGTCCGATCCGACCGGGCCGCACTGGCCGCGCTGGCAGAGCGCGCTCTCGGCCGGCTTTGGCTATGCGGCAGAGGATTTCGCCACATGGGGCGCGTCGGGCTGCTCGGATTTCGGCTGGGTCCAGCGGACCGGCATGCAGGAGGTGCTGCTGACCGGTCTCGGCCGACCGACCAGCCGCATTCACGCGCCTGGGGAATCCACCACCGTGTCCGACATCGTGGCGCTGGCCAAATCGGTGCTGGCCTATCTCTGCGCTGAATTTCGTCCCGATCTTTCTCCCGAAGCCGTGAATCATCCTTGAGGACACGCAACATGCCGTCCCTGTCCCGTCGTCATTTTCTCGCAGGAACCGCGCTCACATTCGCCGCCTTGCCGCATGTCGCGGGCGCCGCCGAGGCGCCGGCGCGCGGCGGCGTCCTGCGCATCTCCGTCGATCAGGGCGTGGCCGTGATCCATCCGCTGCTGACGCGGGTGAATCCGGAATATCTCGTCACCGAGTTGCTGTACTCGAACCTCACCCGGCTGAAGCCCGACATGACGGTGGAGCCGGATCTTGCGTTGTCCTGGCACGCCGATGCCGGTCTGTTCGAATGGACCTTCAAACTGCGGCCCAACGTCACCTTCCACGACGGCACTGCGCTGACGGCCGACGATGTCGTCGCCACCTTCAAGGCGATTCTCGATCCCAAGACGGCCTCGCCGGGGCGCACCAATGTCGGCCCGATCAAGGAGATCGCAGCCCTCGATCCGCTCACGGTCAAGTTCACGCTTTCGAGCGCCTTTGCCGACCTGCCGGTTGCGCTCGCCTACACTAACGCGCGCATCGTGCCAGCGAAGGCCATCGCCGGCGACCTCGGCAGCCTTGCCACCAAGCCGAACGGCACCGGCCCGTTCAAGCTCGTCTCATACGAGCCAGACCGCAAGATCGTCGTCGAACGCAATGCCAGCTACTACGATCCCGCGCGGCCTTATCTCGACCGGGTCGAGATCCTGGTTTACCCGGATCGCACGGCGGAAGCATCGGCGCTGATCTCGGGCGACACCGATCTGATGCTGTCGACGACGCCCGGCGAATATGAGCGCCTTGCCAAAGCGGCGGGCGTCAAGGCGCTGCGCACGCCGTCCGGCCAGTTTCTCAACGTCAACATGGGCTGCGACCAGAAGCCGTTCAACGACGTCCGCGTACGCCAGGCGCTGGCGCTGACCGTCGATCGCGAGGCGATGGCGGGTTTCGTCGCAGGCGGCTACGGCACAGCGGGCAACGACACGCCGTTGAGCCCGGCCTATCGCTTCTACAAGGACATTCCGCTGAAGAAGCCGGACATCGCCAAGGCCAAGAAGCTTTTGGCCGATGCCGGCTATCCCGGTGGCCTCGACCTGACGCTGGTGGCCTCCGACAAACCGGAGACGCGAACGCAGCTCGGTGTCGCGATCCGCGAGATGGCCGCGCCTGCGGGATTCCGTATCAACGTCCAGACCATGCCGCATGCCACCTATCTCGACCAGGTCTGGAAGAAGGGCAACTTCTATGTCGGCTTCTACAACATGCAGCCGACGGCAGATGCGATCTTCAAGCTGCTCTACACCTCGGACGCGGCCTGGAACGAGACGCGCTGGAACAACCCCCGCTTCGACGAGGTCGTCAACGCGGCGCGCGCCGAAACCGCCGAAGCCAATCGCAGAGCGCTTTATGATCGGGCCCAGGCGATGATGAACGATGAGGTCCCGTCGGTGATCCCGGTGTTCTTCGACATCCTCGCAGCGCAGCGGTCCTATGTTTCCGGCTATGTGCTGCATCCGCGCGGCTCCGTGTTCCTGCTGGACAAGGTCTCGCTCGGGGCCGGTGCGCCGAAGCGCGCCTGACATCGGGACGTCCAATGTCGTTTGCCTGGCTGCTGCGGCGGCTGCTCCTGATGGCCTACACGGTCGTCATCGTCTGCGTGCTGGTGTTTGCCATCACCCAGGCGCTGCCGGCCGATGCGGCTCAGACCCTGCTCGGCGAGAACGCCTCACCGGAGGCTCTCGCCGCGGTTCGTGCCAGGCTCGGTCTCAATGACCCCGTCTGGCTGCAATTCGTTCATTGGGCGGCGCACGCTGCTCTGGGCGATTTCGGCGTCTCGATGCGCACCGGTTTGCCGGTCGCGCCGGAGATGCTGACCGCGCTGTTGCGCTCGCTGCTGCTTGCGCTCTGCGCGATCTTGGTCACCCTCGTTATTGCGGTGCCGCTCGGTATTTTCGCCGCTATCAGACAGGGCCGGCTGGCCGATACGATCACCAGCCTTGCTGCTTATGTCGGTGTCTCGCTGCCGGAGTTCGTCACGGCCACGATCCTCACGCTGGTGTTCACGGACAAGCTGCCCTGGCTGCCAGCCACCGGCTACGTGTCGCCGTTGGAGGACACGGCTGCGGCGATCGCCCATCTGGCGCTGCCCGTGCTCACCGTCTCGGTCATCCTGGTCGCTCACGTCATGCGGATGATGCGGTCCGAGACGCTCGACGTGCTGCAGTCCGACTACATCCGCGCCGCGCGGCTCAAGGGATTGCCGGAGCGGACCGTGCTGACGCGGCATGCGCTGCGCAACGCGCTGTTGCCGGTCATCACCATCATCGCGCTGGATGTCGGCTATCTCCTGGGCGGCATCATCGTCATCGAGGAAATCTTCGCCATTCCCGGCATCGGGCGCGCGCTGATGATCGCGATCACGACGCGCGACCTGCCGTCGATCCAGGCCGGCGCCATGATCATGGCCGTGACCTACGCGATCACCAACACGGCGGCCGACGTCGTCTATGCTCTGATCGACAGGCGCATCCGCTATGACTGAGTTGCTGCGCCGCCTGTTGCACAAGCCGCAAGGCGCGATCGGTGTCGCGCTGCTGGTGATGCTGACCTTGGCCTGCCTTTTCGGCCCGTGGATCGCGCCTTACGCGCCGGAGAAGATGGATTTCCTCGGCCGCTTCCGCGCGCCGGGCTGGCAGAACTGGCTCGGCGCCGACCAGTTCGGCCGCGATGTGCTGAGCCGCCTGCTGTTCGGCGCCCGCTCGACGCTTCCGATGGCGCTCGCGGCCACCCTGATCGGCAGTGTCGCCGGCGCGGTGATCGGCACCGCATCGGCCTATCTCGGCGGCAAGGCGGACGAGATCATCATGCGGACCAATGATGCGATCATGGCGATTCCCGGCCTTCTGATGGCGCTGCTGCTGGTCAGCACGCTCGGCAATGGTGCCGGCAACGCGGTGATCGCCATCGCAGCGGCGTTCGCACCGGGCATGGCGCGGGTGACGCGCGCGGTGGCGCTGGCCGTGCGCAATCAGGACTATGTCAAGGCGGCCAGCTCGCGGGGCGAGGGCGCGAGCTGGATCGTCTTCCGCGAGATGCTGCCCAACGTCATGGCGCCGATCGTGATCGAGTCCACCATCCGGGTCTCGTTCGCCGTGATGCTGTTCGCGACCTTGAGCTTCCTCGGTCTCGGCGCCCAGCCGCCCGCTTCCGAATGGGGACTGATGGTGGCGGATGCGCGTCAATACATGCATCAGGCGCCCTGGGTGCTGATCGCGCCCTCGGCTGCGATCGCACTCGCGGCGATCGCCTTCAATCTGGTCGGCGACGGGCTGCGCGATGCGCTCAATCCGAGGGCCGAGCGATGACGGCACGCCCTGCACTTGCGGTCGCGAACTACGCGCTGGACTATATCACCGCCGCTGGCCCCGTGCAGGTGCTCCGCGATGTCTCGCTCGAGATCGCGCCGGGTGAAGTGCTCGGCCTTGTCGGCGAATCCGGCTCGGGCAAGAGTTCGCTCGCTTGGGCCTTGATGCGTCATCTGCCGGCCAACGCCCGTGAGGTGGCTGGCTCGCTGACGCTCGGTGACATCGATTTGCAGCGTTTGACGGCCAAGCAGTTGACGCATGTTCGCGGCCGCAGGCTCGGCATGGTGTTCCAGGATCCGTCCACTGCGCTGAACCCAACGCTGACGGTCGGACGCCAAGTCACGGAAGCGCTGATCCGGCATCGCGGCTTGCGGGCGCGCGAGGCCGAGGCGCTCGCCATTGAGCTGCTCGGTCATGTCGAACTGCGCAATCCCGCGGCGATCATGCAGCGCTACCCGCACGAGATCTCGGGTGGCGAGAAGCAGCGCGTCATCATCGCCACGGCTTTCGGCTGCAGGCCGGACGTCATCCTGTTCGACGAGCCGACCACTGCGCTCGACGTCATCACCGGCGCCCGTATCCTCGACCTGTTTGCGCGGCTGCGTGCCGAGACCAAGGTCGCCGCGCTCTATATCTCGCATGATCTCGCGATGATGACGCGCGTCGCCGACCGCGTCGCGGTGATCAAACACGGTCGCGTGGTCGAGCAGGGGCGGGCGTCCGAGATTTTCCGCTTCCCCCGGCAGGCCGATACGCGTGCCTTGGTCGCGGCGGTGCCGCGACCCGAACGCCGTCTGGTGCACGACAGTCCGGAGCAACGTGTTCTTCTCGCCGCAAACCGCATCGGCGTGCACTATGGCCGCGGCGGACTGTTTCGGGCCGCGCCGCCGCCAGCGACGCATGCCGTCGACCTTTCGATCCGGGCTGGCGAAATCCTCGGCCTGGTCGGCGAGTCCGGTTCGGGCAAGTCGTCCATTGCGCGCGCGCTCACCGGCCTGGCGCGCTTTTCCGGTGAGATCGCATTCGCCAACCGCACGCTGCATGGCGGCCGCGACATGAACGCGGCGTATCGGCGTGACGTTCAGATCATATTCCAGCATCCGGATTCCTCGCTCAATCCGCGTCACCGGATCGGCGAGATCCTGTCGCGCCCGCTCAAGCTCTATGGCGGCGATGCGGCGGAGGTTCCCCGGCTGCTCGAGCAGGTCAAGCTGCCCCGGTCCTATGCCTCGCGCTGGCCGCATCAGCTCTCCGGCGGTGAGAAGCAGCGGGTGGCGATCGCGCGCGCCTTTGCAGCGCGTCCAAAGCTCGTGATCTGCGACGAGATCACCGCGCCCCTCGATGTTTCGGTGCAGGCCCAGATCATCGAGCTGCTGCTCACGCTACGCGCCGAGACCGGCGCAGCCTATCTCTTCATCACCCACGACCTCAACCTGATCAGGCAGATCGCGCACCGGATTGCCGTGATGCGGCACGGCCATTTGGTCGATTGTCTGCCTGTCGAGGACTTCGATACGGACCACGTTCATCCGTATACCCGCGAGCTGATGGCTGCCTCGCCGGCACCGGTCGGCTGATTTGCAAGGATTTGACTTCATGGACCACAACGCGCTTTTCGCTCGGATCGACGTCGCGGGCTCTCTGGAGCTGCTGTCGCGCATGGTTCAGCACAAGAGCTACTCCAAGACCGAAGGCGAGAAGCAGCTCGCGGCCTTCATGGCGGAGCGCATGCGCGAGATCGGTCTGGATTCCGAGCTCGCGCCGTTCGGCAACGAGGGCCGGGTCAACGCGGTCGGTCGCTGGAAGGGCTCCGGCGGTGGCAAGAGCCTGTTGTTCAACGGCCATGTCGACACCAACCCGGTAACGGAGGGGTGGACCGTCGATCCCTGGGCCGGCAAGGTCGACGACGACTTCATCTACGGCATCGGCGTCTCCAACATGAAGGCTGGCGATGCCGCCTATTTCTGCGCGGTCAAGACGCTGATCGATGCCGGCGTGAAGCTGAAGGGGGACGTCATCCTCACCTATGTGGTCGGCGAGCTGCAGGGCGGCGTCGGGACCTATTCGCTGCTCGAACAGGGGCTGCGCGCCGACTACTTCGTCAATTCCGAGCCGACCGACCTGAAGGCGATGACCATGCACGCGGCCGCGTTCATGTTCATCATCGAGCTCACGGGCAATACCCGCCATCTTTCCAAGCGCGAAGAGGCCGTCGATGCGATCGCGGCGGCTTGCGATCTCATTCCGCGTCTCAACGCGATGAAATTTTCCGGTGCGCGCTCGCCTGCGCACGAAGGGATCAATCGCGTTCATGTCGGTGTCGTCCACGGCGCCCTCGGCCGCGAGCTGCACGAATGGCGCACGCCGCAGGTCGCCGATTTTGTCCGCATCAAGGGCTCGGGACGCTATGCGCCGGGCCAGACCGAAGCCGGCGCCATCGCCGACATGCGCCGGGAACTCGATGCGCTGCAGGCGCGCTTTCCCGGCCTGAAGGCCGAGATCATGTCGGAGGACCGCGCCGGCGTACCGACCATGCCGCCTTTCGAGGTGGCTCCTGAAAGTCCGATCGTCCTTGCGATCAACCAGGCTTACCGCGCAGTGCGTGGCGAGCAGCAACCGACCGGACCGGTCGCACCGAGCTGCTTCTACGGGACGGATGCCGGCCATCTCTATACCTACGGCGGCATGGAGGGTATCGTGTGCGGACCGGGCGGCCGCTACAACACCATGCCGGACGAGCGGGTCGATATCGCAGATTTCCTGGATATGATCCGAATCTATATGCTGACGATCCTCGAAATCTGCAGCTGACGAAATTTGTCGCCGGGACCGGGCGGACAAAGCGCGCGATTCGTGACAAGATGGCTTCATTGTTTCGAACCGAATTGCTGGAACGCCATGGTCGTGTTCAATTCGAGCCGCATATCGAATGGGGTTCGGGCCGCTATGATGGCGGCGCTCGGCCTCGTCCTGATCTGCCCGGCAGCGAACGCTTGGGCCGCGGATAACGACGACGGCAGCGATACAAAGCCAGCTGCGCCGACGATGTATCTGGACCTCAGGACCTATTATTCGCAGCTGCCTGCTGGGACTCTGGCGTTCGGCTTCGGTCATCCCTCCTTGTTCAGCGCAGTGCAGACGCTTGGCGGGCCCAACGGCGCGGCATTGTCGGCCGGATTGCCGGCGGCGAAGTCCCTGAACGTCGATGTTCCATTTACGGTCGACGTCACCGACCACATCTCGCTCTACGCCGGTGTGTCCGGCAGCTCCACGCAATTCGCGGGAAGCGGCTGGTCCTCATTTGACATCACGAGCTGGAATGTCGGGTTCCAGGCCGACGTCTACGAGCAGAATGGTGGGACGTTTCCGACCGTAACTCTGCAATCGACAATCACCCAATCGATACCGAACGGCCCCCTGGCCGCAACGTCCTTCAACAATATTGTCGAGTTCGACTATGCCCTGGACAAGGACGAGACACGCGGTCTGCTCGCAGGCGTCCAGTACACGCGCGTCGAAATGGCCACCGCAGCGGTAAGGATCAACCCAAATACGATCGGCTATGTCGGCGGCTATTATCAATGGCCCAACAACTGGAAGTTCACGGGCCGCGTGGGCGTGCAGTCGTTCGACGGCGCCCAGCTTCTGAGCCTCACGCCGGTCCGGCCATTCACGCAGCCCATCGTGCGGCTCGATCTGGACCGTATGGATGACAACGACAACCGGCTGTTTGGCGTGACCGCCGAGATCATGTGGGTACCGAAACCGGCATTCCAGCTCACGCTCAGAACGCCGCTCTACGCGGTGCGGAACTAGCTCGGTCGCAGCCTCTTTCGTCGCACGCTATCGCTTCAGCTGCTTGATCAGGGCTTCAAGTTCGCTGTTGCCGGGCATCAAACGCGAGAGCTGGGCTGCATAGTCCAGGGCAGATGCCGTATCGCCGCTTTCGCGGCTCAGTGCGAGCGCCGCAGCAAGGATGTCGCGATCATTGGGATGACTTTGCAAACCATTCCTCAAGACGGCAAGAGCCTCGTCGCGGCGGCCGGAGGAATTTAGCCCCACGGCATAGACATAGGCGTAGCGTGCCTGGCCGGGGTCGAGCGAGGCTGCTTGACGCAGCTCGTCGAGCGCCGCCTCGTTGCGCTTCAGGCGGACGAGCGTCAAGCCGAGCGCGTGGTGAAGCGAGGCGTCTTGCGCCGATGTGGAGAGAGCCTCGCGCAGGACCCGCTCGCCGTCACCGTCACGTCCGAGCTGCCGATACAGGTCGGCCAGATTGATGGCGGCGGCTGCAAACGAGGGATCGAGCTTCAGCGCAGCCTGGTACTCGGCTTCGGCGTCAGCGGCTCTCGCTTGGCGGACGAAGAAGTTGCCGAGTGCCGTTCGGGCGTCCGGACGGTCGGCGTTGAGATTCTGCGCCGCAACGAATTCGGCTGCGGCTTGTGCAAACTTGTCGCGCTCGGCGACAGGCTGACGTGCGGCGGGAACCGATGCGAGAAGCTCGGCGGCACGGATGCGCACGCCACGGATCGGGTCGGTCAATTGCGCGGAGGCGAGCGCCCAGAGCCGATCGGCCGGCACTCCTTCCAGCCCGTCGAGCGCCCCCAGCCTGACCAGTGGATCCGGGTCTGAGAGGCCGCGGCGGATCAGGTCGAGGTCCGGCGTGGGAAGCTCGGCCAGAGCGCTGGCGCGGACGATGCCAGGCAGTTCGCCTGCGCCAGCAACAGTCGCAAGCAGGGCTTGCGCATCAGCGGCTTCGGTCCAGGCGGCATGAAATGCCGATGCATAGCTCTGATAGCCGTGTCGCTCCGGCCCGAACCAGCTCTCGATCTGTTGTGCTGCCCAGGCCGCCGACTTGTCGCGGTGGCAGTCGTTGCAGGCATTGGGTGCGCCTGTCTGCATGGAGAGATCGGGGCGGGGAATCCGGAAGCCATGGTCATGGCGTCGGTCGACGACCATGTAGCGGCGTTCCGGCATGTGGCAGGAGGGGCAGCCCGGCGCCGGCGAGACATCGGCATGGTGCCGGTGCGCGGCCGTTTCATATGTCGCGGCAGCATGACACTGCGCACAGATGCCATCGCCGGGTGCCTTCAGGGCCGCACTGTGCGGGTCGTGGCAGTCGCTGCAGGTCACGCCCTTGGCGAACATCCTGCTCTGCTTGAACGGGGCGTAATTGTAGGTCTCCTCGTCGTCGCGCATCTGGCCGTCGGGATGGAAGCGCTGCTGATCGAGGAGCGAGACTCGATGGGTCTCCGAGAGTGGGCGTCCCGGAATCCAGTCTTCCGAAAGCTGGCCGCGGCGCGCGTGGCAGCGCCCGCAGGTTTCGACCTCCTTGCGCAAGGCCGGCGCCGGCGCGCTGCGGATCGGCCTCAACGTTCCGGCCTCGGTCGACCAGGTGATGCCCGTCCGTTCGTCGAATTTCACGAGCAAGCCGGGGTCGAAGCCGCGCGACGCCAGCTTCTGGTGAGCCCATTCGACGTGGCGTGACCCCGCGCCGTGACAGGCTTCGCAGCCTACACTGATCTCGGCGAAGGTCGTTGCGAACCGGCCCTTGGCCGCGTCATAGTTCTTGTGAACGTCGGTCGAGTGGCACTCGGCGCACATGAAGTTCCAGTTCTGGTTCAGTTTGGTCCAGTGCAGGGGATCTTTGTTGGTGACCGCTGCATCCGGATACAGGTGAAACCAGCGCTGTCCGCCTTGATCCTTCGGCCGTGTATCCCAAGCAATGGACAGGGCCTGAATACGGCCATCGGCGAATTCGATCAGGTATTGTTGCAATGGCTCCACGCCGAACGCGTATTTGATTTCGAACGTCCCGAGTTTGCCGTCCGGGCCGTCGGTCTCGACAATGAATTTTTCTCCCTCGCGGAAGAAGCGGGAGCGCGTGCCGGCATATTCGAACGTTGCGTCATTGAAATCGCCGCGCACCGACCGTCCGGTCGCGTGATCCATCGCGTGCCGGTGTTGCGAGGTCTGCCAGAGCTTCGTCTCGGCTTGATGGCACCCAGCGCAGGCCTGGCTGCCGACAAAGCTCAACTCCGCGGTTTGATGCGGCGCAGGCGGGAGGTCGGACTTCGTGAGCCAGTAGAGTGCGCCGCCTATGACCAGGGCGAGAAGAAGCAGGCTCGGGCCAATCCCCAGCCAGAGAATGCGTTTGCTGGCGACCGCTTCGGGCTGTTGCGACGCGCCAGACAGCACCTGCGGTCGCGTATCGGCGTCGGTCCTTTTTCGTTTACGGTTCCTTCGAGAGCCCTTGGCCACGTCTCTTTACCGATCCGTGCGTCGTCTATCCGTTTGGATTACACGCCAAGATCGTCTGCGTGAAGCACGAGTCTCGCTTCCGTCGCGAAGGTCTTTCCGAGCAGAAGGGCTGGACCCGAGCCGGAACATCGGCAACGCACCTATTGAAGCTGCTGAACCTTCGCAGCCATGTCGGGGGCACGGCTCACCTGATAACTCGCATTGCTGCATTTGAGCACCCAAACCGCATGATCGGGTTTGGAGAGATTCGTATCTTGTGTGGCGCTCAGCGGCTTCTCGCAGACAAAGCCCTGCGCTCGGATTTGTGCGGCGAGCATGTTTTGCACGGTCTCGTCGGCGGTTTGCGCGGAAGCGCCGCCGGGAGCCAGCAGGTCGGCCAGCATCATGGTTGAGATGCACATTGCGTGACGACTTATCATGAAGCCCTCCAATTGCGGAATCGAGAGGATGTGTTGGTCCGATTCCGAAGTCGCGCCAGAGGGTGCCCTTCGTGGAAAGCACCCTCCATCCGTCGGGATCTATTTCGTCGGGGCTGCCGGATGGGACGGCGGCGACACGCCGGGAGCCGCCCGTTCCACATCGCGAGTCGAGATCGCCTTCATCCAGGCCGTCATCGACTCTTCCGACACCGGCCCCTCGCCGAGATCCACCGTGATCTTCTCAAGCTTGCCCGAGAAGACGAACGGGGTCTGATAGTCCTTGTCGTCGACGGCGGTGCCGGTATCCATTCCGACGTCGAAGGTCTCGTCCCAGGCGAAGGTGAAGGGCGTCGTGTGGGGAAGCGTGATGCGCGCGGCTTCCTGACCGTCCACGGACATCACGCCCGTGCCGCCATGTCCGAACGGGACTTCCCCCTTCTGCTCCAGTGCAAAGTCGAAAACGATCGTATGTCGGCCCGGCTTCAACGCCTCTCGTGCTTGCCACTTGGGCCGTTCGACGTTCAGGAGGTTCATGGTGAAGGTCGGCCTGCCGTCCTTCAGGTAGAATCCCCATCCGCCGAACCGGCCGCCCTGCAGGAGCGCCGAGCGGGTTGGCGAGCACAATGCGGTGGTGTGGAAGCTGGTGTAACGCAGGCCGTCCGCTGCGACCCGGTCAAGCGTCGGAGTTGGGATCACGCCGCCAAACGTCGAAGGCGCTCCGAAGCCGACGTCGTCGGTCAGAATGAGGAGGACGTTCGGCGCATTGGCTGGAGGCATGATCTGCGGCGGCCAAGCGGGTGTACTATCAACCGCATTAGGCTGGATCGCTCCCGAAAACTGCGGCGTGGGTGCCGGCAATTGCAGGCCCGGCAATGTCATCACGGTGCTTGGCGCTCCCGGAGTGCCACGTATCTGCTGCGCCTCACTCGATGCGGACATCGATAGCGCGCCAACAAACAATGCGCATGCGGCAACTAAATGTCGACGACAATGCACTGCAATGCCTCCTCGAAAACGGCCAATCCTCACTTTGTTTCCGCTCTCTGAACTTGACGCAGATCAACCGATCTTAGGTGCGCCCTGCTGCCGGACCGGCCGCTTTAAGTCGGGATCACTGTGCCAGCGCCTATGCAGACGTCGAAATCTAATCAGGAGAAACGCGCGGCAGCCAGGTGCAAGGCATTGCCTTTCGGTCTCTCAATTCATTGAATCTACTATAGATTGTAAGATTGGGTCGACGTAATGCTGTCATCGGCGGAGCTGATCAGCAAGATAGATCGCTCTAACAGTTTTGATCTGCATCAACGCTTGGCATCCGCTCGCGTGGCTCGTTTCGTACATTTTAGCGAACGGAGAGATGCATGAAGATTGTTCTGATTTCAGCTGCCATGCTTGCAGGCCAATCGTTGATAGCGGTGTCCGATCGCGTTCCCGAACTGAAAGTCGAAGCGCTTTGCCAGGCGACCTCCGACACGGACAAGGCGATGGGATTGGCGTTGGCGCAGAGTGTCTCCGATTGCATGCGCGATGAGACAGCGGCGCGGCAGCAGCTCGAGGTTGCATGGTCGGCGACCAAACCGGCCGTCCGCAATGAATGCGAAAGTGAGGCCATGTCGGACGGGACTCAAAGCTATGTCGATCTGCTCACCTGCATTCAGATGACGGACACGGCAAGCGCGATGACGTCGGCGGCGCCACTCAGGGGCGCCAGCAAGAATCGAAACAAGCGATAGTGAATCAAATTATCGATGGAGCAAATCTATGAGCATCAAGCGTTTCGCACTCGTCGCCGGCATCATTGCCGCGACCGTGATTCCGGCTTCTGGCGCGTCGGCCCAGTCGATCAATCTCACCGGCATCTTCAGGTGCATTCAGATGTGCCGCGGCGGCTTGCCGGCCTACGTCACCCAGAATGGCCCCGAGCTCAACATTCTGACCGAGGCGGGGGTGCCTTCGCGCGCGTGGCCGGACTGGTATTCGCCGGCCAACCGGATCTGGATCGATGCCTTCAACGAGAGCGCGGTCTACTCGCCGGATGGCATGCTGATCCAGTTCGATAACGGGACCATCTGGCAACGGGAGCTTCCGCCGGTCGTGCCGCCCGTCCGTCGGCGACGGTAGGGCTGCACTCGTTGGAAAGACCTGCCGCGTAGCGCGGGGACGAAGATCGCGGGCCAGGCGGCGTTCGGCTAGTCGCGCGATCACCCGTGATTCAGTGGTGGGCCCGGCAGGACTCGAACCTGCAACCAGACCGTTATGAGCGGGAGGACAACGGTCGGCGTGGTTGAATTTGCTGAGCCTTCGATTGAGATCGACTGCGTTTGGGGGCGCGGCGCTTGGATCCGCCGCACGCAGTTAGAAAGCTCGGGCAGTGCGGGCCGGCTGCGCCGCCGGTAGCGCGTCAAGCCGCAGGTCCTTTCGAATCCCGGCGTCCACCAGGGCGGCGGGAGCAAATCGGTGGAGCAACCGCAGGCGGTTTGCGAGTTTGCCGGCCGCGTATCGGATTTTTGGGTGCGCCGCGCTGGCCGCCTTCAGGACGGTGTCGGCAACGACGCCGGGCTGTTCGGCGGTTGCCATCACCTCGTGCATTCTCTTGGTCACGCCCTCGCGTGCCTCGCGATACGCATCGAGCTTGGCATCCGGCTCCATGAAGTTCGCGTCAAACGGCGTCTTCGTGTACGCGGGTTCGATGACCGAGACCCGGATGCCTTTCGTGCGCAGCTCATGGTCGAGCGATTCCGAATAGCCTTCCACGGCGTGCTTGGTTGCGGCATAGAGCGCACCATAAGGCATCGGCAGAAAGCCGAGCACGGAGCCGATATTGATGATGCGGCCCTTCCCCTGGCGTCGCATGTGAGGCACGACGGCGCGCGTCATCCGGATCAGTCCGAAAAAGTTCGTCTCGAAAATCGATCGGGCCTGACTGATCGAGCTCTCCTCCGCCCCAGCAGGGGCAACACCGAATCCGGCGTTGTTCACGAGCAGATCAATGCGGCCATCGCGCCGTATCACTTCGGCAACTGCGGCTTCGACGGACTCATCGCTGGTTACATCAAGCGACAGCATCTCGAACGATTGCTTGTTTGCCCGGGCTGCCCGTCTGCTCGTGCCGTAGACCTTGTAGCCGCCTTTCGCGAGCCGCTCCGCCGTGGCTTGGCCGATGCCTGACGAAGCGCCGGTAACGAGCGCTATCTTTGTTTGGGTGCTGTTCATAAGAGTCTCCTGACGGCAGGGGGCCGATTCTGAACCAATTTGATTGCGATCGTAATTATTGATATAGATGACGGTCGCCACTATATTTGTCAAGTCCCGAGACTGAGGACCAGCGAACATGCGCGTTTCAAAAGAACAGGCAGCCAAGAACCGCGAGCGCATTCTCAATGCCGCCTCCCGCCTCATGCGAGAGCGCGGCATCTCCGGCGTCGGTGTCGACGCGCTGGCGGAGGCGGCCGGGATGACCCATGGCAGCCTGTACAGTCAGTTCGGTTCCAAGGAACGGCTCGTCGAAGAAGCGGTGGCCCACGCAATCGCCACCAACGGGCAGGACGTGCCCAAGGTCTTTGCGCTCGGCGACTACGTTTCAGAATATCTCTCGGCGGCGCATCGCGACGAGCCGGGAAGCGGCTGCCCATTGGCAGCGCTGTGTTGTGAAATGCCGCGTCAAAGTGGTGGCGTGAGAGAGCGCTTCACGGCCGGAGTGCGGGGCGTGGTCGCGCTCCTGAGCGGCCGAATGGAGTCCCAGCTGAAGCCACGGCAGCGCGAGGAAAAAGCGCTGGCGACTCTGGCCTCGCTGGTCGGAGCGCTCGTGCTCGCCCGGGCCGTGAACGATCCCAAGCTATCGGACGACATTCTTCGCGCAACCAGGAGCCGGTTGAGCGACTGACTGTCATCGTGGCGCGACAATTTGGTGGGCGTTGAAGTAGAGCAATGAACGACAAAACCAGGTGTTTCTGGTGCGGTATTCAACTGCGAGAAGACGAGACCCGATAAGCTCTTGGTTCATTGGTGGGCCCGGCAGGACTCGAACCTGCAACCAGACCGTTATGAGCGGCCGGCTCTAACCATTGAGCTACAGGCCCCGCGGCGCTGGCGCTACCCACAACGACATCTGTGGTATCGAACCGGCACGGCTGGTTCGACCAATGCCGGTGGGAGGCCGGGCGACGGTGCGGGCCCCGTTTACCGCGTGGCGTCCGATCCGGCAATGCCGCCTGCCGGATCTCTCGCCGAATCCTGATGATGCCGGCGAAGCTCGCGGAATGGCGGGTAGGGGGTAACGAACAGGAAAAATTCCCATTCGCTACTCGCCAATCGCTATTCGCGCCGCTTCACCAGCGGACAGGCCGGATCGGGCGGGCCGAAGGCGTCCTCGCCGGAAATCGTCGCCAGGATCTTGTAATAGTCCCACGGATATTTGCTTTCCTCCGGCGACTTGACCTGCGCCAGCACGAGATCGTGCACCATCAGATTGTCGGCGCGCAGCTTGCCGTGGCGGGCGAAGAAATCCTCCACAGGCGTCTCGCGCATCTTCGCCGCGACGACAAGCGGATCGTCGCTGCCTGCGGCCTTGATGGCGTTCAGGTAATGCGTCACGGCGGAATAGACGCCGGCCTGCCACATCGTCGGCATCCGGTTCATCTTGGCGAAATAGCGCTTCGACCATTCGCGGGTCTTGTCGTCCATGTCCCAGTAGAACGAGGTGGTCAGGAGCAGGCCCTGTGCCGCCTGCAGGCCGAGCGAGTGGATGTCGGTGATCAGCGCCAGCAAGGCCGCCATCTGCTGGCCGCCCTTGAGCACGCCGAATTCGGCCGCCGTCTTGATCTCGTTGATGTTGTTCGGCGGCCCGGCGGCAATGCCGATGATCTTCGCCTTGGAGGCCTGGGCCTGCAGGACGAAGGAGGAGAGATCAGGCGTTGCGAAGGGCGGGCGTACCGCGCCGACCACCTTGCCGCCATTGGCGGTCACGACGCTGGAGGCATCTCGCTCCAGCGAATGGCCGAAGGCATAATCGTCGGTGATGAAGAACCAGCTGTCGCCGCCGCGCTTCACCACCTCTTTCGCCGTCCCGGTCGCGAGCGCGCGGGTGTCGAACACCCATTGCATGGCGTAAGGCGAGCAGAACTTGCCATGGAAATCGGCCGCGCCGGTCGAATGCGTGATGAACAGCCGGTGCTTCTCGTTGGCGATGGTCTGCACCGCGAGGCCGACCGCCGAGACCGGCACGTCGACGATCAGGTCGACCTGTTCGGTGTCATACCAGCGCCGCGCGATCGCAGCGCCGATATCCGGCTTGTCCTGATGGTCGCCGACGATGACGCTGATCGGCTTGTCCAGCACTTTGCCGCCGAAATCGTCGACCGCCATCTGCGCGGCCGTCACCGAGCCCTGGCCGGTCGGCGTCGATGCCGGGCCGTTCATGTCCGAGAGCACGCCGATCTTGACGACGCCGTCTGAAATCTCGGCGCGGGCTGTGGGCGCAACGCAAAGCAGGGCCGCGCCCATGATCGCGCCCATGATCGCGGCCTTGGTCGCGCGTTTGGCGTCGATAAAAGGCAATCCGTCCTCCCCCGATATCTCCGGCTCTCTCGGCCGGTCGCCCTTTGTGCAATCAACCGGCGGTTCCAGTCAATCAGGCGGCAAAACGGATCTGCCCGGCGGGAGAGGTATCATAGCCGGTCAGTTCGGCGGCGCGCTGCTGCGTGCGCTTGTCGGCGAGGAAGCGGATCAGGGCCTGCATCGCGGGGCGGAAATAGCTGCGCTGCCGCGTCAGGAGGTCGAAATTTTCCCAGGTGAGCGGCACGAAATCGAGCCCGGCCGCCTTGGCCGCCGCGCGCGTGGCGATGCCGCAATCGGCACTGCCGTTGCGGATTGCGGCAGCCAGATCTGGTCCGGTCAAGCAGGCGGGCTCGCGGCGCTTCAAATCTCTCAATCTGGCGCCGGTGCGTGCGAGCAGGCTTTCCAGCAGAAGCTGCGCACCCGCGCCGGGCTGCCGCACGGCAACCAGCGCGCCAGAGGCCAGCACGTCGGCCAGGCTCAAGAGATGCCGCGGATTGCCGAGCGGCACCAACAGTCCCTGTTCCCGCCTGACAACCCCGACCAGCACGGCGTCGTAAAGGCCCGGCATCGCCTGCACCGCCGCGACGTTGGCGTCGCTCTGCTCAGGTCCGCTGCCGTGAAAGTGAAGCGCGGTGGCGATCACCTCGCCGCGCTGCAACCGCTCGACGCCGCGCAGCGTGCCTTCTGTCAGCGAGGCCAGAGCCGAGCCGGATTCGCGCAGGCACCATTCGAGCAGATCGTCCTGACTGCCGCCGACGATCGGCGGCGGGTCGGCTGCCGGCATGCCGGGCGGCCGTGCCATGCCTGCCAGCACCCACAGATCTAGCTCATGCCGCGGGAATAGCCACTTACCGGTGACCTTGCTGCAGGGAATCGCTCCCGAGGTCACGAGCTCATAGAGCTTGCGCTCGCCCAACCGAAGGTAGTCGGCCGCTTCGCTGGTAGTGAGGAATTCCATCCTGCATCTATATGCATATTTTGGGTCCTGCTCAATTGTTTGACAGCACCGGGAAATTATGCCGAACAGGGCAGGCGGAGCGGCAGATGGTAGATCACGGCAGCGCTTGGGAGTTGATCGCGAGCGGCGATGCGACCTTGTTCGCAATCGTCCGCTTGTCGCTGATCGTCAGCCTCGCCGCAGTTGCGCTCTCGACCCTGATCGGGTTGCCGCTCGGCGCCTGGCTGGCGCTGGCCCGTTTTCCGGGCCGCGAAGCGATCGTGGTCGGACTGAATGCGATGATGGGGCTGCCGCCGGTCGTGGTCGGGCTTGCGATCTATTTGTTGCTGTCGCGCTCGGGCCCGCTTGGCGAACTTGGCATCCTGTTTACGCCGAGCGCGATGGTGATTGCGCAGACCGTGCTGATCGTGCCGATCCTTGCGGCATTGACGCGTCAGACCATCGCCGATCTTTGGGTCGAATATCGTGATGAGCTCGCGGCGATGGCGGTCGGCCCGGTCGGGCGGCTGACGACCGTCTTATGGGATGCGCGCTTCAGTCTGCTCACGGCGCTGCTGGCGGGCTTCGGCCGCGCGGCGGCCGAGGTCGGCGCTGTGATGATCGTCGGCGGCAATATCGATGGCTTCACCCGCACCATGACGACGGCGGTGGCCTTGGAGACCTCCAAGGGCGATCTGCCGCTCGCGATGGGGCTCGGGCTCATTCTTCTCGCCATCGTGGTGGCGATCAACGCCGCTGCCTGGGCCATGCGCGCCTGGTCGGAACGGCAGGCAGGTTAGAGATGCGCGCGCCCCTTAGCGACCTGCCGCTGCTGCTTGAGGATGTCTCGCTGCGCGCCGGGCGCACGCCTCTCCTCGAGGGTGTGAGCCTCAGGATCACGCAAGGACCGCCGACCATGATCGTCGGCCCCAATGGCTCGGGCAAGACCAGCCTGTTGCGGCTGTGCATGGGCCTGGCGCGCGCGAGCGAAGGCCGTATGACCTGGGGCGGCCGGGAGGAGAGCGCGCCGGCGCGGCGCGCCTTCGTGTTCCAGCGTCCGGTGATGCTGCGGCGAAGTGCTGCGGCCAATGTGGATTACGCGCTGGCGCATGCGGGTGTGGCGCGTGCCGAGCGCCCCGCGCGCATTGCGGAACTGCTCGATCGCGTCGGCTTGTCCGAGCTTTCGGAGCGTCCGGCGCGAAGATTGTCCGGCGGTGAGCAGCAGCGCCTGGCGCTGGCACGTGCGCTGGCGCGCGAGCCCGAAATCCTGTTTCTGGACGAGCCGACCGCGAGCCTCGACCCCGCCGCGACCCGCGCGGTGGAAGACGTCGTACTCAGGGCGGCGCAGTCCGGCATCAAGGTCGTGATGAGCACACATGATCTCGGCCAGGTGCGCAGGCTTGCCGGCGACGTGATCTTTCTGGTGCGCGGCGCGCTGCGCGAACGCAGCCTCGTGATCGATTTCCTCGACAATCCGGCAACGCCGGACGCTGCGGCGTTCATCCGCGGCGATCTCGTGCTCTGAACGCACACAACGACAAGCTCACAATAACAAGAAGGACATCGTGATGCGCGCTCGCCTCGGCTCCTTGCTCGTCATCGGCTTCGTCGCGGCGGTCGCGGCGCTTGCGCCTGCGCGCGCCGCGGACCACTCGATCGTGGTCGCCTCGACGACATCGACGCAGGATTCCGGCCTGTTCGGCTATCTGCTGCCGCTGTTCAAGGCCAAGACCGGCATCGACGTGAAGGTGGTCGCGCAAGGCACGGGCCAGGCGCTCGACACTGCGCGGCGCGGCGATGCCGACGTCGTGTTCGTCCACGCCAAGGCGCAGGAGGAGAAATTCCTGGCCGAAGGCTACGGCGTGAAGCGTTATGACGTCATGTACAATGATTTCGTGCTGATCGGTCCGAGCAGCGACCCGGCGCATGTCAAGGGCAACGACATCCTCGCCGCGTTCAAGGCGATCGCCGCCAAGGCTGCGCCCTTCGTCTCGCGCGGCGACCGCTCCGGTACCCATCAGGCCGAGCTTGCGCTGTGGAAGGACGCCGGCATCGACATAACAGCGCAAAAAGGGCCCTGGTATCGCGAGATCGGGCAGGGCATGGGAGCGGCGCTGAACACCGCAAGTGCGATGAACGCCTATGTGCTCTCGGACCGCGGCACCTGGATTTCATTCAAGAACCGCGGCGATCTTGCCATCCTGGTCCAGGGCGACACGCACCTGTTCAACCAGTACGGCGTGATGCTGGTGAACCCGGAGAAATTCCCGCATGTGAAGAAGGCGGACGGCCAGGCTTTCGTCGACTGGTTGATCTCCCCGGAAGGTCAGGCCGCGATCGCCAACTACAAGATCGACGGCCAGCAGCTGTTCTTCCCCAACACGAAATCCTGAACTTGGTGCTGTATGAGCTGTTGCCGCGCGCTCGTGACACCTCTCCCCGGTGGGGAGAGGTCGATCGCGAAGCGATCGGGTGAGGGGGCACAGCTCTATCGATAGACCGTAGCCCCTCACCCCAGCCCTCTCCCGAAGGGAGAGGGAGCAGACCGCCATTGCAATTGCCGCTTGAGGCTCTCTCCGTCGAGTTCTGGCTACGCCTTCGCCGCCTTGCGTTCGGCATGCGCGGCTTCCCACACCTCGTGCGCGGCGTCCGCATTGAGGCAGGCGATGCCGACGCCGACGATCAGGTCGGGCCAGATCGAGTGCCACAGAAAGGCGCTGATCAGCCCTGCGGCGATGATCGCGAGGTTGGCAAACGCGTCGTTGCGCGCCGACAGGAACGCCGCTCTCGTCAGGCTGCCATGGTGATGCCGGACCCGCGCGAGCATGATCGCGCAGGAGAGATTCACGATGAGCGCACCTAAGCCGGTGATGGTCAGTGGCAGCGGCTCGGGGACGGCGGGCGTGAAGAACTTCTCGCCCGCGGTCCACAGCCCGGCGAGTGCCGGCACCAGCAGGACGACCGCGAGCACCATGCCGAGCCACGCGCGGGCCGGCGCGCTCCAGCGCAGCGCAAACAGGATGAGGAGATTGACCGAAGCATCTTCGAGGAAGTCGACGCTGTCGGCGAACAGCGACACCGATCCGATCGCGAGCGCCACCGCGAATTCGATGCCGAAATAGCCGAGATTGAGCAGCGCAACGGCGATCACCGCGCGCCGCACCGCGGTCGTTCGCGGATCGTCAGTGATGTCGTCAACCGCCATTGGATGCCGCCAGTCGCTCAGCTTCCGCCAGATCCTCGGCGGTGTTGGCATTGAAGAAGGGATCGAGCGGTGTCGTCGGCCAGGTCACGGTCGCGAGCCTATAGCGCGCGGTGAAGCGGTCGATCTTCCTGATGTCCTCGACCACCAGCGCGTGACGCAGCTGATCGCGCAAGGATACTTTCCACAGCCCGATCACCGGATGCGACTGGCCGTCCGATGCCGCCACGGCGAGCTCGGTGCCGTCGGCGCATACCGCGGCGTGCAGCCGCGTCACCAGATCCCGCGGCAGGAATGGGCAGTCGCCGGCTGCGCTCAGCATCCATGGTGCGGACGGCAGGTTGGCTGCGACCCAGTCCAGCCCGGCGAGGATTCCTGCCAACGGTCCGGGAAAGTCGGTGACGCTGTCCGCCACGACCGGCAGGCCGAACGCTGCAAAGCGGGCGGGATCGCCATTGGCATTGAGGATCAGGCGGCTGCATTGCGGCGCAAGCCGCGCGATCACGCGCTCCAGGATGGTGCGGCCGGCGATGACGCGCATCGGCTTGTCGCCGCCGCCCATCCGCCGCGCCAGCCCGCCGGCCAGCACCACGCCCGGAATGTCCATCGCGGTCATGGATTCAGTCATCGCCGCCTTCGCCCTTGCGCCGGTGTTTGGCCGATTCTTCTTCGACATAGGCCAGATCCTGGTCGTAGACGATCCGCTCCGCGCCCGAAAGCGCGATGAAGCGTTTGCCCCTGGTACGACCGACCAGGGTCAGCCCGACCTGGCGCGCGAGGTCGACGCCCCACGCCGTGAATCCGGAGCGCGACACCAGGATTGGAATGCCCATCCGCACCGTCTTGATCACCATCTCGGAGGTCAGCCGGCCCGTGGTGTAGAGGATCTTGTCGGCGGGATCGACGCCGTGGCGGAAGAGCCAGCCTGCGATCTTGTCCACGGCGTTGTGACGTCCGACATCCTCGGTGTAGCAGATCGGCGTGCCTTGCTCGCACAGCACGCAGCCATGGATCGCGCCGGCCTCGAGATAGAGCGAAGGCATCGTGTTGATGGTCTGCGTCATCTGATAGAGCCACGAGGTACGCAGCTCGGCCTTGGGCAGCACGATGCTCTCGATCGCCTCCATCAGGTCGCCGAAGGCGGTGCCTTGCGCGCAGCCGGACGTCTGCGTGCGCTTCTTCAGCTTCGCTTCGAAATTGGTGTGATGTTCGGTGCGCACGACCACGACCTGCAGATCGTCGTCATACTCGACCTCGGTGACGACGTCGTCGTATTTCAGCATGTTCTGATTGAGCAGATAGCCGAGCGCCAGATAGTCCGGATAATCGCCGATGGTCATCATCGTGACGATCTCCTGGGCGTTCAGGTAGAGCGTCAGCGGCCGCTCCACCGGCACCTTGATTTCGACCCGCGCGCCGGTCTGGTCGATGCCGCTGACGCGCTCGGTCAGCCGCGGATCGCTTGGGTCAGGCAGGATGCGCGGGGCGGGGGATCTTTCGAGTTTCACCATAGTCTCAGCTTAGCATGACAAGGCGATCCCGCCGATATAATGATGGCTCCGGGCGCGAAGCAGCGCTTGCTCGTCATTGCGAGGAGCGCCAGCGCCGAAGCAATCCAGATCTTCTCCGCGGAACCATTCTGGATTGCTTCGGCGCTGATGCGCCTCGCAATGACGGGAAGCTTCGGAGCGAACCGGTTGCGGAGTAGACAAGACATGAACGTGATTGGCCTCGCCGGCTGGAGTGGTGCCGGCAAGACCACCCTGCTGACCCGCGCGATTCCGTATCTGAAAGCGCAGGGCCTGCGCGTGTCCGTGATCAAGCATGCCCACCACAGATTCGATGTCGACGTGCCCGGCAAGGATTCCTGGCGGCATCGGGAGGCAGGGGCGGAGGAGGTCCTGGTGTCTTCAGCCGCGCGCTGGGCCTTGATGCATGAGTTGCGCGGTGACGCGGAGCCCGCGCTCGCCGACCTGCTGGCCAAATTGTCCCCGGTCGATCTCGTGGTGGTCGAGGGCTACAAGGCCGATCCGCATCGCAAGATCGAGGTGCATCGCGCAGCCAACGACAAACCGCTGCTGTTCCCGAACGACCCCGCCATCATCGGGATCGCCAGCGATGCCGCGATCAAAACGTCGCTGCCGACCGTCCATCTCGACGACATCCCGGCGATTGCAGCATTGATGTTGCAGGCGGCAATGCCGGTCGCCGACATCATTGCGATGGCCCGACATTAAGAGGCAGAGACATCATGGCGCAGCTCTCCGACGATTGTTTTGCCTTCGGCGGCCCCTTGATGTCGATCGACGATGCCGTCGGCATCATCACAGCGAGAGTGAGCGCGGTCTCGGAAACCGAGACCGTGCCGCTGATCGCGGCCGATGGGCGCATCCTTGCCGGCGATGTGGCGGCGCCATTGCCGCTGCCGCCATTCACGAATTCGGCCGTTGACGGTTACGCGGTGCGCGCGGCCGATCTGCCGGTCGGACGTGAGGCGACATTCGCAGTCGCGGGGCGCGTTGCCGCCGGCAGCGTGGCGGCAGCTCCCATTGTGGGCGCGCACGCCGTGCGCATTTTCACCGGTGCGCCCATGCCTGACGGCGCGGACACCGTGTTCATGCAGGAGGATGTGGGCCTCGCCGACGACGGCCGCGTCAGGCTGCCTGCCGGGTTGAAGCCGGGCGCCAATGTGCGTCCCGCAGGCGAGGACATCGCGGCCGGCGCCGTCGCACTCAAAGCAGGCCTACGCCTGAACCCGCAACATCTGGCGGTGGCCGCCGCCTTTGGCCTGCCGGCGCTGACCGTGCGGCGCCGCATCCGGGTGGCGGTGTTTTCCACCGGCGATGAACTGGCCTCACCCGGCGCTTCGCGCGGGCCGGCGCAGCTCTACGATTCCAACCGCTTCATGCTGATGGCGATGTTGAAACGCCTCGGCTGCGAGGTGTCCGACCTCGGCATCTTCAGCGATGAGCGGGCGCCGCTCGCAACGTCCCTGCGCGACGTCGCTGCCCGGCACGATCTGCTTCTGACCACCGGCGGCGTCTCGACCGGCGAGGAGGATCACGTCAAAGCTGCGGTCGAGAGTGTCGGCTCGCTGGTGCTGTGGCGGATGGCGATCAAGCCGGGACGTCCGGTCGCGATGGGCATCATCTCGGGTACCCCGTTCATCGGCCTGCCCGGCAATCCGGTGGCGAGTTTTGTCACCTTCGTCCACGTGGTCCGGCCGACCGTGCTGGCCCTTGCCGGCGGCCTGCCGGAGGTGCTCATGCCGATGCCGGTGCGCGCCGCCTTCAGCTACAAGAAGAAGGCCGGCCGCCGCGAATATGTTCGCGTGACCTTGCGCAAGGCGGCGGATGGCTCGTTCGAGGCGACCAAGTTCCCACGCGAGGGCGCTGGCCTCCTCTCGTCCCTGATCGAGACTGACGGGCTGGCAGAACTCGGCGAGGAGATCATCAAGGTCGAGCCCGGCCAGAGCGTCGGCTTCCTCTCTTATGCCGAACTGATTTGAAGGCGCGTGCTCCGCCATGCGCAATTTGGGCCACGGCCTTTTCGGCCGTCGGTTGACGCTGCGGTCTTGCTTCGCCATGGTCCGCCGATGACAACGACGATGCTCGATCTCAAGGGCTTGAAGTGCCCGCTGCCGGCGCTGAAGACCCGCAAGGCGCTGAAGCCCCTCAAGCCTGGTGACCGCCTCGAAGTGCATTGCACCGATCCCTTGTCGGTGATCGATATCCCGAATCTGATTCGTGAGACCGGCGACAAGGTCGAAATCGCCGAGCGCAGCGAGCGGCAGATCGTGTTCCTGATCGAGAAATGCGATCGTGCGCAGGTTGGCTGATCGCATCTTTGTTACCCGGGCGGGCTGGGTTTCGCCCTGCTCCTGACATCCTGGCGGCGTCAAACTCGCACTGTGCCAGCGTGGTAGAGCCGCTCGAGATTGGGATAGCGCGACACGTAGAATCAAACTACCAACGTCTGGCCCGCGGTTCCATTTGAGATTCGGATGATTTGATCGAGAACTCGAATGACTCGCGTCATTCGGTCGCACCTTTGCCTGCAGCTGTTAGTGGCGAACTAATGATTTGCACGCGCTGCAACGTAACAATGAGCAATGTTTGTTGCTGCGCCGCGACGAATCTACGTTGTTTGTTTCGATATCAGCTTTTGCGACTCGACATCTTCCGCGGCTTCTGCACCAATCACGGTTTCTCCGCAGAGGTTGCGGAGGATCAGTCATGCCCGTTGTGAATCGAGGCGGAAGCAAACCCCGACACAATGATGGCAGGCGGCATAAGAGGTCGGCAGGGGTGTTATGCGTGTCGAAGCCGACCTTGGGGCCTTGTGCATCGCGACATGTCGTGGTGCATCCATTACGGACGGCCGCGACTGACCGCGTTGATTCAAATCAAGGGGACTGAAGATGGGACTTAGCCTTGGGACGGGCGCAAGTAGGGGAGGTTTGAATGGCTAGCGTTGAGAGTGCTGGAACCATGGTCGAGGAAAGCCCGGGAATTTTTGACCGCGAGCATACCGTCGCCAAGGCCGGCTTTAATCGGTGGCTGGTGCCGCCTGCGGCGCTATGCATCCATTTGTGCATAGGCATGGCCTACGGTTTTTCCGTGTTCTGGCTACCGCTGTCGCGGTCGATCGGCATCACCCAGACCAAAGCCTGCCCGGACATGTCGCTGGTCGAGGAGCTGTTCACCACGACCTGCGACTGGAAGGTCGCGAGCCTGGGGTGGATGTTCACGCTGTTCTTCGTGCTGCTCGGCGTCTCCGCTGCGATCTGGGGCGGCTGGCTCGAGCGCGCGGGTCCGCGAAAAGCGGGTGCGGTTGCAGCATGCTGCTGGGGTGGTGGCCTGCTGATCGCTGCGTTCGGGATCTATATTCACCAGCTCTGGATCATGTGGCTCGGCGCCGGCGTGATCGGCGGCGTCGGGCTTGGCCTCGGCTACATCTCGCCAGTTTCGACGCTGGTGAAGTGGTTCCCGGACCGGCGCGGCATGGCGACCGGCATGGCCATCATGGGTTTCGGCGGTGGCGCCATGATCGGTGCGCCGCTGGCGAACCTGCTGATGAACTACTTCAAGACTCCGACCTCGGTCGGCGTCTGGGAGACCTTCGTCGCGATGGGCGTGATCTACTTCATCTTCATGATGATCGGCGCCTTCGCCTATCGCGTGGCTCCGGCCGGTTGGCAGCCAGATGGCTGGACACCGCCGACGACCAAGAAGGCGATGATCTCCGAGCACCATGTCCATCTGCGGGATGCTCACAAGACGCCGCAGTTCTGGCTGGTCTGGTGGGTGCTGTGTCTCAACGTGTCCGCCGGCATCGGCGTGATCGGCATGGCCTCGCCGATGCTGCAGGAGATCTTCGCCGGCAAGCTGATCGGCCTGCCCGACGTCAGCTTCAACCAGCTCGACGCTGCGCAGAAGGCAACGATCGCGGGGATCGCGGCCGGCTTTGCCGGTCTGCTGTCACTGTTCAACATCGGCGGCCGTTTCTTCTGGGCGTCGCTGTCCGATCACATCGGCCGCAAGAACACCTACTACTGCTTCTTCCTGATCGGCATCGTGCTCTACGCGCTGGCGCCGACCTTTGCGGCAATGGGCTCGAAACTGCTGTTCGTGGGAGCGTTCGCCGTCATCCTGTCGATGTATGGCGGTGGTTTCTCGACGGTGCCGGCCTATCTCGCCGACCTGTTCGGAACCCAATTCGTGGGTGCCATTCACGGCCGGCTGCTGACGGCGTGGGCGACGGCCGGCATCATCGGCCCTGTCGTGGTGAACTACATCCGCGAGTTCCAGCTGGCTGCCGGCGTGCCGCGCGACCAGCTCTATAACTCGACGATGTACATTCTCTGCGCCATGCTGCTCGCCGGCCTGATCTGCAATTTCCTGATCAAGCCGGTCGATCACAAGTGGAACATGAGCCCGGAGGAAGTCGCCCGGTATCAGGCCGAGACCGCCAAGACCGAAGCTGGAATCCAGCACGGCTCGTTCGGCATCGGCAAGGGCGGCCTCGACGCCAAGGCCGGCCTGTTCTGGCTCTTCGTCGGTATCCCGTTGTTGTGGGGTGTCTGGAAGACCTTGGAAAGCGCGGTCAAGATTTTCTGATCGCCTTGCGTTATTGATTGCGGGACGCGCCAGCCCGGCGCGTCCCGCATTTTTTTTGCGCCATTGTTGATGAATGATTTTAGGGGGGTCGAAATGTCTCGGCTTTGGATTTGTTGTCTTGCCAGCGGTGCTGGTCGCCAATCCGCTTTCGACCGGCTTTGCCCAGACGGCGCCGGCTGCTGCGGCCGCCTCCGATGGCGCGAAGCCGTCGCGCGTGAAGCTGTCGATGCAGAGGCTGAAGGAGATGAAGGCCAAGTGGAGCGCGAACAGGCCGAAGCTGAAGGCCTGCCGGAAGCAGGTCAAGGCAAAGGGTCTCCTGGGCGACGAACGCTGGTTCTATATCGAGGATTGCACGAGCAAGGGCTGAGGCTCGGCCCGCATCAGCCGCGGGCGGAAATGGGTTCCCTCGTTTCCGCTCATGGAGCGATGACCTCGTAAATTGCGAGTTGCACTTGCCTCTGGCATGCCAGGGATTAGAGTGGCCTAAAGATTTCAGGGAATGAAGCGCTAATGGCTCACGATGTGCATCAAGTTCGTGCCTTCGACCATCCAGGAGAGGGCCGCCGGCGAGCCAAGGCCACGCCGAAAGGCCGGCAGGTCGATCCCACCGCCGCGCATGAGATCGTGGAGTTGCTCGGCGAACGCCCGCGCCGGCGCGATCTTCTGATCGAGCACCTGCACCTGATCCAGGACACGTATCGTCAGATTTCGGCGGCGCATCTGGCCGCCCTCGCCGACGAGATGAAGCTGTCCTTTGCCGAAGTGTTCGAGACCGCGACCTTCTATGCGCATTTCGACGTGGTGAAGGAAGGCGAGCCGAACCTGCCGCCGCTCACGGTCCGAGTTTGCGATTCCTTGAGCTGCGCCATGATGGGCGGCGAGCAGCTGCTGGCCGATCTCCAGGCCCAGGCCGGTCCCGGTATCCGCGTCGTGCGCGCACCCTGCGTTGGCCTGTGCGACTGCGCGCCGGTGGCCGAGGTCGGGCATCATTTCGTGCACCAGGCCACGCCGGCCGAGGTGCTGGCGACCGCCGCCCGCGACGACAGTCACCCGCATATCCCCGACTATATCGACTACGGAGCCTATGTCGCTGGCGGCGGCTACAAGTTGCTGAACGACCTGCGCGCCGGCCGCGTCAGCCGCGATGACATCCTGAAGGTGCTGGATGATGCCAGCCTGCGTGGGCTCGGCGGTGCTGGCTTCCCGACGGGGCGCAAATGGCGCGCGGTGCTCGGCGAGCCTGGACCGCGGCTGATGGCGGTCAATGGCGACGAGGGCGAGCCGGGCACCTTCAAGGACCGGCACTATCTCAACAGCGATCCGCACCGCTTCCTCGAAGGCACCCTGATCGGCGCCCATATCGTCGAGGCGGGCGAGGTCTACATCTACATCCGCGACGAGTATCCGGCGGCACGCGAGATCCTCGCGCGGGAGATTGCCAAGCTGCCGCCGGGCGGCCCGGTGCTGCATCTGCGCCGCGGCGCCGGCGCCTATATCTGCGGCGAGGAATCCTCGCTGCTGGAGAGCATCGAGGGCAAGCGCGGCCTGCCGCGGCACAAGCCGCCTTACCCGTTCCAGGTCGGCCTGTTCGGTCTGCCGACCCTGATCAACAATATCGAGACCTTGTGGTGGGTGCGCGACCTCGTCGAGAAGGGCGCGGGCTGGTGGACCAGCCATGGCCGCAACGGCCGCAAGGGACTGCGCAGCTATTCGGTGTCGGGGCGCGTCAAGAATCCCGGCGTCAAGCTGGCGCCGGCCGGCATCACCGTGCGCGAGCTGATCGATGAGTTCTGCGGCGGCATGGCCGACGGCCACAGCTTCTACGCCTATCTGCCGGGCGGCGCCTCCGGCGGCATCCTCCCCGCATCGATGGACGACATCCCGCTCGATTTCGGCACGCTGGAGAAATATGGCTGCTTCATCGGTTCGGCCGCGGTGATCATCCTGTCGCAGCACGACAGCGTGCGGGCAGCCGCGCTGAACCTGATGAAGTTCTTCGAGGATGAGAGCTGCGGCCAGTGCACGCCGTGCCGGGTCGGCACCCAGAAGGCGGCGCTATTGATGCAACAGCCGGTCTGGAACCGGGCTCTGCTCGACGAATTGAGCCAGGCGATGCGCGATGCTTCGATTTGCGGGCTCGGCCAGGCCGCCTCGAACCCGCTGACCTCGGTGATCAAATACTTCCCCGACGAATTCAAGGACGCAGCCGAATGACCGCGATTCTGTTCGAGCTCGATGGCGTCAACGTCGAAGCCAAACCTGGCGAGACGATCTGGCAGGTCGCGCAGCGTCAGGGCAAGGAGATCCCGCATCTCTGCTACTCGCCGGCGCCGGATTATCGCCCAGACGGCAATTGCCGCGCCTGCATGGTGGAGATCGAAGGCGAGCGCGTGCTCGCCGCCTCCTGCAAGCGCACGCCGACCGTCGGCATGAAGGTGAAGACGGCGAGCAGCCGTGCCGTTGCCGCGCAGAAGATGGTGATGGAGTTGCTGGTCGCCGACCAGCCGGCGCGCGAGACCTCGCACGATCCGGATTCCAAGTTCTGGCATTGGGCGGAAAAGACCGGCGTCACCGAGAGCCGCTTCCCCTCCGTGGAGCGGTGGCAGGCCGACCCGAGCCATCCGGCGATGCGCGTCAATCTCGATGCCTGCATCCAGTGCGGCTTGTGCGTGCGCGCCTGCCGCGAAGTGCAGGTCAACGACGTCATCGGCATGGCCTATCGCAATGCCGACGCCAAGATCGTGTTCGATTTCGACGATCCGATGGGCGAATCCACCTGCGTCGCCTGCGGCGAATGCGTGCAGGCCTGCCCGACCGGCGCGCTGATGCCGGCCGTGATGCTGGACGACAAGCAGACCCGCGTCACCTATGCCGATCGCAAGGTCGATTCGCTGTGCCCGTTCTGCGGTGTCGGCTGCCAGGTCACCTATCAGGTCAAGGACGAGAAGGTGATCTATGCGGAAGGGCGCGACGGTCCGGCCAATCACAACCGGCTCTGCGTCAAGGGCCGCTTCGGTTTCGACTACATCCACCATCCGCACCGGCTGACCAAGCCCTTGGTGCGGCTGCCGAACGCCAAGAAGGACGCCAACGACCAGGTCGATCCGGCCAATCCGTTCACGCATTTCCGCGAGGCGAGCTGGGACGAAGCGCTCGATATCGCCGCCAAGGGTCTCGTCAAGATCCGCGACGAGAGGGGAGCAAAGGCGCTGGCCGGCTTCGGCTCGGCCAAGGGCTCCAATGAGGAAGCCTATCTGTTCCAGAAGCTCGTGCGCACGGGTTTCGGCTCCAACAATGTCGACCACTGCACGCGGCTCTGCCATGCCTCCTCGGTCGCCGCGCTGTTCGAAGGTCTGAGCTCCGGCGCAGTGTCGGCGCCGTTTGCGGCCGCCGCCGATGCCGAGGTGATCTGGGTGATCGGCGCGAACCCGACCGTGAACCATCCGGTCGCCGCGACCTATATCAAGAACGCGGCCAAGCGCGGCGCCAAGCTCTACGTCATGGATCCGCGGCGGCAGGTGCTGTCGCGCCATGCCACCAAGCATCTCGCCTTCAAGCCGGGCAGCGACGTCGCGATGCTGAACGCGATGATCAACACCATCATCACGGAGGGCCTGACCGACGAGCAGTACATCGCGGGCTACACCGAAGGCTATGACGAGCTGAAGGCGAAAATCCAGGAGTTCACCCCCGAGCGCATGGCTCCGGTCTGCGGCATTCCCGCGGAAACGCTGCGCGAGGTCGCACGGGCCTACGCCACTGCCAAATCCTCGATCATCTTCTGGGGCATGGGCATCAGCCAGCATGTCCACGGCACCGACAATGCGCGCTGCTTGATCGCGCTGGCGCTGATCACCGGCCAGGTCGGCCGTCCCGGTACCGGTCTGCATCCGCTGCGCGGGCAGAACAACGTGCAGGGCGCATCGGACGCTGGCCTGATCCCGATGTTCTTTCCGGACTATCAGCCAGTCGGCCGCGCCGACCTGCGCGGCGCCTTCGAAAAGCTATGGGGACAGGAGCTCGACCCCGTGCGCGGGCTCACCGTGGTCGAGATCATGAACGCGATCCACGCCGGCGAAATCCATGGCATGTATATCGAGGGCGAAAATCCGGCGATGTCGGATCCCGACCTGCAGCACGCCCGCGAGGCGCTGGCGAAGCTCGACCATCTCGTGGTGCAGGACCTGTTCGTCACTGAGACTGCTTTCCATGCCGATGTGATCCTGCCGGCATCTGCCTTCGCGGAGAAATCCGGCTCCTTCACCAACACTGATCGCCGCGTGCAGCTGGCGCGCGAGGTGATCAAGCCGCCGGGTGATGCCCGTCAGGATCTCTGGATCATCCAGGAGATCGGCAAGCGGATGGGTCTGCCGTGGAACTATTCCGGACCCGGTGAGGTGTTCGCCGAGATGGCCGAGCTGATGCCGTCGTTGAAGAACATCACCTGGGAGCGGCTGGTGCGCGAGGGCGCGGTGACCTATCCGGCCGACGATCCGAACAAGCCCGGCAACGAGATCATCTTCACCACCGGCTTCCCGACCGAAAGCGGCCGCGGCAAGATCGTGCCGGCGCACATCATCCCGCCGGACGAGGTGCCCGACGACGAGTACCCGATGGTGCTGTCGACCGGGCGCGTGCTCGAGCATTGGCACACCGGATCGATGACGCGCCGCTCCAACGTGCTCGACCAGATCGAGCCGGAGGCGGTCGCCTTCATGTCGCCGAAGGACATGCGGCGCCTGCAGGTGGTGCCGGGCGATTTCATCCGGCTGGAGACCCGCCGCGGCGCGGTCGAGGTCAAGGTGCGCTCCGACCGCGACGTGCCCGAGAACATGGTGTTCATGCCGTTCTGCTATGCGGAAGCCGCCGCCAATCTCCTCACCAATCCCGCGCTCGATCCGTTCGGCAAGATCCCGGAGTTCAAGTTCTGCGCGGTCCGCGTCGCGCGCGCCGAGCTGCGCAACGCGGCCGCGGAGTAGCCCGCCGGGCGCGCGCAGGCAGCGCTTATGAGTTTCCTATGAGGGACGGCCGGACGCCGTCTCGCATTCCTACGCCGATCATGTCCATCGTTCCTCTCTGCTGGCACGTCGTTATGCGCCGGCGTCAGGAGACTGGCCATGACTTCGATCGATCTGCACGTCGGTACCGCGCGCGGCTTCGGCAAGGGCAGTGCGGCGCCGCTCGCTCGTACCATCAGCCGGATTCGCGCCGCCTTCAGAACGATCCATGCGGCGATTGCCGCGGCGAAGATCCGGCGGCTGCGCAACGAGCTGATGTTGCGCGGCAGCCCTGCCGGCGCGCCCTCGATTGTCCCTGATCCGATCCGGCAGCCTCAGGTGCCGCTGATCCTCTCTGACAAATGGGATTTCTGAAGTGATCGATGCGCCCGGGATATCCGGGCGCATCGCAATTCTGGTTTAAGCCTGCGCGCGGATATTGCAGGCAGGCGCGTCGGCGATCTCCTGAGAGAGAAGCAAGGCGTTCGCCTTGGCCACGGTGGTCTTGGCCTCCTCATCCAACGCGACCAGCGGCAGCCGCACATCCGGGCGCATCAGGTCTTGCAGGCTCAAAGCATATTTGAGCGCCGCGGGCGTATCGCTTGCAAGAGCTTCGACCATCGGCAGCATCTGCCGATACAGCCGTCGTGCCGCGCGCCAGCGCGCCCGCTGACCATACGCAAGCATCGCGGCGCATTGATGTGGCGCAATGTTCATGACCTGGGAGATGCAGCCGTCGCCGCCTGCGGCGATGAACGGCAGGGCCGTTGCATCATCGCCGGATAGGAGCCGGAAGCCGGCCGGGAGCAGCGAACGCAGCCGCGCCGTACGCATGATATCCCCGGTGCCGTCTCGCAGGCCGACGAACTGGCTGGACTGCGCGAGCCGGGCCAGCGTGTCGTCGGACAGCCCGCGCGCGGTTCGCGCGGGACAGTCGTGCAGGATGATCGGCAGTGCTGTGGCTGCGGCCACGGCGCGGAAATGCGCGTCAAGTCCTTCCTGCATGGGCCTGTTGTAGTAAGGCACCACCGAGAGGATTGCGTCCGCGCCTGCGGCGGCGGCCTGCTTTGTGTTTTCCACCGCAAGGCCGGTGGAGTTCGAGCCGGCGCCGGCGATGACATGGACGCGCTTGCGCGAGGCCTCGACGGCCGTGCGGATGATCGCGTCGCGTTCGGCGGGAGTGAGTGTCGCGGCTTCGCCGACGATATCGCACACCACGATCGCGAGGGCGCCGGCCTCGATCTGCCGCTCGCAAAGCCTGCCGAGAGCCGCGAGGTCGACCGTACCCTCGGCATCGAACGGCGTCGGGATGTCTGGAATATAGCCTGCCAGCCATCTGGCCGGATGGCCGCCCCAACGATAGCTGGTGACTTGCGACGTCATGCGACGGGCCGTTTGCCGGCGCCGAACAGCATTCCGATCGGCGCGAGCCGGCCTTGCGTGTCGAGTTCGATCGTGCGGTGCAATTCGACGATGGTCTCGGGATGATGGCCGTTCTCGAACAGCGCATATTTCATGGCCTCGGCGCGGCTGACGAACAGGCCGCCATAGAGGCCGTTCTGCTCCTGGGCGACCCATTGGCCGCTCCTGTTCCTGCCAATGAAGACGAGGGCGGCAGCGGATTGATTGTGCGAGGGAGGTTCGACGAATTTCACGGAAATGGTCCTTTCAGCTGCGGCGCGCGAATCCCTTGCGAGATCCGTGGCTGTGGTCGTTCAAATATCGAAGGGGGTGGATAGGAATTCGAGACGGCGCGACGGTCGACGTCATAAGCGTCGCGTATAGGGCGCGCCTCAGGAGGCCGTCAGCTGGTTCAATTCCATGACGCCGCAATAGAGTGCGGTATAGGCAACCATCTCATCCCAATGGTTCAGCCCGGCGGTGAAGACGCGCTCGCGCCGCATCGTGCCAAGCACGGCGCAGAGGATGATCGTCATCCACAGCAGCGCAGCGAGGCTGCGGCCGAAGCTGATCGTGCCGAACGCGGCGAAGACCAGCAGGATGGAGGTTCGTACGACGAAGCGAAGCACGACCCGTAGCGGCGAAAGCTCGGTCGATGTGTCTGCAGTTGGCACCACTGCTTTCCCCGGGGTCGCTAAGCGAAGTTGTCACAGCAGAAGGGCATCGTCGCAGCGCCTGCGTCGGCAGGTGGCACATGCGGGGCGCTCCTCGGCTCGCTGGATCCGCGGGCCTCCAAACAGGCCTCGAGAACCGCCAGCGCGAGGTCGGCATGCCGGCCCTCGACCGAACGGTCGAGCCAGTCGGGCAGCTCGCGCATGCGCGACAATGCGCAATGCCACTCGCCGGCGTCGTAGGCGATCCGGCGCAGCTGCCATTGCGGCAATTCCAGCGCGATCAGCTCGAGGGCGGCGTCGATCCGGGCGCCCGACCTCATCAGGTCTTCGATCCGCGCTCTGCGATGGTCACGCTCCAGGGCAGGCGACTCGCGCCTCGAGCTGCCGAGGATGTCGTCCATCAGGGCCGATGTCGTCGCGGCGACATCATGTCCGGCAAGTTCCTGATATCTGCTCGCAAGCGACATGACGTCGTCCCGAAGGTCATATTGCTGCAGCCCGCTTCGGACTGCGCCCGGCAGCATGGCAAGATCGCCGTAGGAAAACGAGATGATCGCCGGGCGCCGGATATAAATGCCGCATAGGCAGAGGAGGGCAGAGGTGATCCGTTCCCACGCGTTGTTCGCAGCGAAGGCTAGAGGTCTGCGGCGGTCGGCCCTTATGGTTTCGTGTGACTTGCGGCGCTTGTGCTTTAGGTCCCACACGCGCCAAAAAGCCGGTTTCTGCGGTGTTTCCAAGCCGATCTTCCGGTTCAGCTCTCCCAGTATAAATCTTGTTTCGTTTTTTCGGAAATGTGCTATGCTTGTTTCGTCCTGTTTCGTCGGAGGGGCGTACGCGTCGTCACGAACGTGAGGCGGGATGCGGTGGACGTGGTTGCTTGCGATGAGACGAGCGCAAGGATCGCGGACGTGAAGTCGTGTCGTCCTGGCGCCCCGGTGCTGGCGCCAAGTTGGCGGCGATGCTCAGTGCATCGTGCCGATGACGGGGGCAAGAAAGCCGGTCCCCGGGGAGAACTCGTATAAGCGTTAAAACCATCGCGCAGGGAATGCCGGTTGATCGGCGGAACCTGTGGTGACTGCCGCCTGCTATTTTCTTTGCAGGCGGGCCATGGGTGAGGCCTTCACCCGGCATTCCCTGCTCCCTCTGAATCAAGGGGGGATCATCTCAAAACCTCGGACGCCTGGCGCCGCGAGAAGGTGAGCGTGTGGCTGCACGCGGTACCGAGGTCAGCCAAGCGCCGACCGTCTTTATGAGATTCCTATAAGTTTGCCGCGGGCACCGTCTCGAAAACCTATGTCTCCAATGGCACTTCCGGGCGACGGATCCGGGCGTAGCAGAAGCGACCCGCGATTGATCCATCGCAACGCTGCTCGTCCGGATCAGGGCAGCTTTGTGCGCTGCCTATTCCGCGCACGACCTGGAGCAAACCATGCTTGACATTCTGATGCTGGCGCTTGCCGCCGGCCTGTTCGCACTGGCGATCGGCTACACCTACGCCTGCGAGCGGCTTTAGAGGAGGCGAGCCATGATGTTCGACTATTCGCTTGCGGCCGCCGTCTCGCTCGGCCTTCTCGTTTACCTCACTTACGCGCTGCTGCGGCCCGAGCGGTTCTGACCGCTTACGACCTGCGCAATCAAGGGCACCTTCCATGACCGCTATCGGCTGGATTCAAATCCTCCTTTACTGCGCGATCGTCATCGCGCTCACAAAACCGCTCGGCTGGTACATGACCCGCGTGTTCTCGGGCGAGCGCACCTTTCTCTCGCCGGTGCTGCGCCCGGTCGAGTCCGCGATCTACTGGATCAGCGGCGTCGATGAGCGGCGCGAGCAGCACTGGCTGACCTACACAGTCGCAATGCTGCTGTTCCACGTCGGCGGCTTCCTGATCATCTACGGCGTGATGCGGCTGCAGGCCGTCCTGCCGTTCAATCCCGCGGGGCAGTCGGCGGTCGCCGAGGATCTGTCGTTCAACACCGCAATCAGCTTCCTCACCAACACCAACTGGCAGAACTACGGCGGCGAGAGCACGGTTTCCTATCTCGTGCAGATGCTGGGCCTGACCCATCAGAACTTTTTGTCGGCGGCGACGGGTATCGTCTTGGCGATTGCGCTGATCCGCGGCTTTTCGCGGGCCTCCGCCCGCACGGTCGGCAATTTCTGGGTCGACGTGACGCGCTGCACTCTCTACGTGCTGCTGCCGATCTGTGTCGTCTACACACTGTTCCTGGTCTGGCAGGGCATGCCGCAGACACTCGGCGACTATGTCGAGGCGACCACCCTCGAGGGCACCAAGCAGACCATCGCGGTCGGCCCGGTCGCCTCCCAGGTCGCGATCAAGATGCTCGGCACCAATGGCGGCGGTTTCTTCAATGCCAATGCGGCGCATCCGTTCGAAAACCCGACTGCACTATCGAACTTCGTGCAGATGATCTCGATCTTCGTGCTCGGTGCGGCGCTGACCAACGTGTTCGGCCGCATGGTCGGCAACCAGCGCCAGGGCTGGGCCATCCTCGCCGTCATGGGCGTGCTGTTCGTCGCCGGCGTGTTCGTGACCTATTGGGCCGAGGCCAACGGCACCACCACGCTCGATGCGCTGGGACTGACCGGCGGCAACATGGAAGGCAAGGAAGTCCGCTTCGGCATCGTTGCGTCCTCGCTGTTCGCCGTCATCACCACGGCGGCATCCTGCGGTGCAGTCAATGCGATGCATGACAGCTTCACCGCGCTCGGCGGCATGATCCCGCTGATCAACATGCAGCTCGGCGAGATCATCGTCGGCGGCGTCGGCGCTGGGCTCTACGGCATGCTGCTGTTCGTGGTGCTCGCGATCTTCGTGGCGGGCCTGATGGTCGGTCGCACGCCGGAATATGTCGGCAAGAAGATCGAGGCGCGCGAAGTGAAGATGGCGATGCTGGCGATCCTGGTTCTGCCCTTGATGTATCTCGGCTGGTCCGCGGTCGCCGTGGTGCTGCCGTCAGCCGTCGCATCGATGGCCAATGCCGGCCCGCACGGCTTTACTGAAGTGCTCTATGCCTACACGTCGGCGACCGCCAACAACGGTTCCGCTTTCGCCGGTCTGACAGGCAACACCTTCTTCTACAACCTGACGCTTGCCAGTGCGATGTTCGTCGGCCGCTTCTTCATGATCATCCCGGCAATGGCGATTGCCGGCTCGCTGGCGGGCAAGAAGTCGATCCCGCCCTCGGCAGGGACGTTCCCGACCACCGGCGGCCTGTTCGTCGGCCTCGTCGTCGGCGTCATTCTGATCATCGGCGGCCTGACCTTCTTCCCGGCGCTGGCGCTCGGGCCGATCGTCGAGCATCTCGCGATGAACGCCGGCACCTTATTCTGATCGGGCTCTTTTCGGAGTGACTTCCATGGAAGCTGTTCACAAGACCAACAAGCGGATGCCGGTCGCCACGATGCTGGATCCGAAAATCGTGACGCCGGCGTTCGCTGCAGCGTTCGCCAAGCTCGATCCCCGGCTCATGATCAAGAACCCCGTGATGTTCGTGGTCGAGGTCGTGGCTGCGCTGACCACCGTGATCTTCCTGCGCGATCTCGTCACCGGAGGAGCCAATCTCGGCTTCACCTTCCAGATCATCCTCTGGCTCTGGTTCACGGTGCTGTTCGCCAATTTTGCGGAAGCCGTGGCCGAGGGCCGCGGCAAGGCGCAGGCGGACTCGCTGCGCAAGACGCGCTCCGAGAGCCAGGCCAAGCTCTTGACCGGCATCGACCGTACCTATCGGCTGGTACCGGGCACCAGCCTCAAGGTCGGCGACATCGTGCTGGTCGAAGCCGGCGATACCATTCCGTCGGACGGCGAGGTGATCGAAGGCGTTGCCTCCGTGAACGAGGCCGCCATCACCGGCGAGTCGGCTCCCGTGATCCGCGAATCCGGCGGCGATCGCTCGGCCGTGACCGGCGGCACGCAGGTGCTGTCCGACTGGATCCGGGTCAAGATCACGGCGGCGCAAGGTTCGACCTTCATCGACCGCATGATCCGGCTGGTCGAGGGCGCAGAGCGGCAGAAGACGCCGAACGAGATCGCGCTGAACATCCTGCTGGCAGGGCTGACCATCATCTTCGTGTTCGCCACCGTGACGATCCCGAGCTACGCCGCCTATGCGGGCGGCTCGATCTCGGTGGTGGTGCTGGTCGCGTTGTTCGTCACCCTGATCCCCACCACCATCGGTGCGCTGTTGTCGGCGATCGGCATCGCCGGCATGGATCGCCTGGTCCGCTTCAACGTGCTGGCCATGTCGGGCCGCGCGGTGGAAGCCGCCGGTGACGTCGATACGCTCCTGCTTGACAAGACCGGAACGATCACGCTCGGCAACCGCCAGGCGACCGCCTTCCGTCCGGTGCGCGGGGTCGGCGAGCAGGAACTGGCGGACGCCGCTCAGCTCGCCTCGCTGGCCGATGAGACGCCGGAGGGCCGCTCCATCGTGGTATTGGCCAAGGAGAAATATGGCTTCCGTGGCCGCGACATGGCCGAGCTCGGCGCCACCTTCGTGCCGTTCACGGCGCAGACCCGCATGAGCGGCGTCGATGCCGGCGGCTCCTCGGTCCGCAAGGGCGCGGTCGATGCGATCCTGAACTATATCGGCGGCGGAGCGACCCAGCTCGCCTCCGGCAATACGGTCCGGGCGATTCAGCCGACGCCCAATTCGGACGTGGCGCGCGAGGTGCAGGCGATCGCCGACGAGATCGCCAAGACCGGCGGTACGCCGCTGGCGGTCGCCAGGGATGGCCGGCTGCTCGGGGTCGTGCAGCTCAAGGACATCGTCAAGGGCGGCATCCGCGAGCGTTTCGCCGAACTGCGCCGGATGGGCATCCGCACAATCATGATCACCGGCGATAACCCGATGACCGCAGCGGCCATCGCGGCCGAAGCCGGAGTGGACGACTTCCTGGCGCAGGCAACGCCTGAAGACAAGCTGAGGCTGATCCGTGACGAGCAGGCCAAGGGCAAGCTGGTGGCGATGTGCGGCGACGGCACCAACGACGCACCCGCACTGGCGCAGGCCGATGTCGGCGTTGCCATGAACACCGGCACGCAGGCCGCGCGCGAGGCCGGCAACATGGTCGACCTCGATTCCAATCCGACCAAGCTGATCGAGGTGGTCGAGATCGGCAAGCAGCTTCTGATGACGCGCGGCGCACTGACGACGTTTTCGATCGCCAACGACGTCGCCAAGTATTTCGCGATCATCCCGGCGATGTTCCTGGCGTTCTACCCGCAGCTCGACGTGCTCAATGTCATGCATCTGGCGAGCCCGCAGAGTGCGATCCTGTCAGCGATCATCTTCAACGCGCTGATCATCATCGCGCTGATCCCGCTGGCCCTGAAGGGCGTCGCCTACCGCGCCATCGGCGCCGGCGCGCTGCTCGGCCGCAACCTGATGATCTACGGGTTAGGCGGCATCATCATTCCCTTCATCGGCATCAAGGCGATCGACCTGATCGTGACCGCCTTGCACTTAGCCTAAGCGACAACCGTCATGGCGAGCGAAGCTATCAATACGTCCACCGTCATTCCGGGGCGCCTCGAAGAGGCGAGCCCGGAATCTCGAGATTCCGGGTTCGATGCTGCGCATCGCCCCGGAATGACGAAGCAGGTGGTCTGGATTGCTTCGTCGCTTCGCGCCTCGCAATGACGGAAACAAATAGGAGACACGACAATGCTCAGAGAAATCCGTCCCGCCATTTTCGTTCTGCTGGCGCTGACCTTGATCACCGGGCTGATCTATCCGCTCGCCATGACCGGCATCGCCGGCGCGGTCTTCCCGGCCCAGGCGGGCGGCAGCCTGATGATGCGCAACGGTCAGGTGGTCGGCTCAGCCCTGATCGGGCAGGAGTTCAAGGACGACAAATATTTCCACGGCCGTCCGTCGGCGACGACGGCGCCCGACCCGAACGACTCGACCAAGACAGTGCCGGCGCCCTACAACGCGGCCAATTCGGGCGGCTCCAATCTCGGGCCGACCAGCAAGGCGCTGGCCGATCGCATCAAGGACGATGTCGAGAAGCTGAAGGCGGAGAACCCGTCGCAAGCCGTGCCCGTCGATCTCGTCACGACCTCGGCGAGCGGGTTGGACCCGGACGTCTCGCCGGGCGCCGCGCTCTTCCAGGTGCCGCGGGTGGCGAAGGCGCGCAACCTGCCCGAGGACAAGGTCCGCGCATTGGTTGTCCTGAACACGCAGGGCCGCTTCCTCGGCCTGCTCGGCGAGCCCCGTGTCAACGTGCTGGCGCTCAACCTGGCTCTCGATACCGCAGCGGCCAAATGACTGGGCTGAACCGTAGGAGCCGCAAGGCGTCGGGCTTGGCGTGACGGGGCGCTCATCTATAATGCGTCATGGCCAGTCAACGCCGCGATCCTGATCAACGTCCCTCGCCGGACGCGCTGCTTGAAGCCGCCCGGCGGGAGGACAGTCCTGCCGGGCGCCTCAAGATTTTTGTCGGCGCGGCGCCCGGCGTCGGCAAGACCTACGAGATGCTCTCCAGCGCGCAGGCCAAGCTGAGGGCCGGCGTCGATGTGGTCATCGGTTTCGTCGAGACTCACGGCCGCGCCGAGACCGAGGCCCTGGTCCAAGGGCTGGAGGTGATCCCGCGTAAGCGTATCGCCTACAAGGATCAGGTCCTGGAGGAGATGGACCTCGATGCGGTGATCGCGCGGCGCCCGCAGCTCGCGCTGGTCGACGAGCTCGCCCATACCAACGTGCCCGGCAGCCGCCATCCCAAGCGCTACCTCGATGTCGAGGAGCTTCTGTCGCATGGCATCGACGTCTATACCGCGGTCAACATCCAGCATATCGAAAGCCTCAACGACGTCGTCGCACAAATCACGCATGTGCGGGTACGAGAGACCGTTCCTGATTCCGTCTTGGACCGCGCCGATGCGATCGAGCTGATCGATCTCACGCCCGATGACCTGATCCAGCGGCTGAAGGAGGGTAAGGTTTATGTCCCCAGGCAGGCCGAGCGCGCGCTGGAGCATTATTTTTCGCCGGGTAATCTCACGGCGCTGCGCGAACTCGCGCTGCGCCGGACCGCCGAGCGGGTCGACGAGCAGCTGCTCACCCATATGCAGGCAAACGCGATCGCCGGCCCGTGGGCCGCTGGCGAGCGCATTCTGGTCTGCGTCAGCGAGGATCCCCGTGCGGCCGGGCTGGTCCGCTATACCAAGCGTCTCGCCGACCGCGTGCATGCGCCGTGGACCGCGATCACGATCGAAACCCGGCGCACCCTGCAGCTCTCCGATGCAGAGCGCGACCGGCTGGCCGATACGCTCCGCCTTGCTGAATCGCTCGGAGCGGAGGCGCTGGCCATTCCTGCCGGCGGGCGCCATATCGCTGACGATCTCATCAGCTTCGCCCAAGCCAACAATGTCACCCAGATCGTCATCGGCAAGTCCAGTCGCTCGCGCCTGTTCGAGATCATAAGAGGCTCGGTGGTGCACGATCTGGTTCGGCAGGCTGGCAACATCAGCGTTCATGTGATCGCGGGCGACGCGCTGCCGAGCAATGCGAGCACATCGGTGCAGACGCGCGCTCGCAGCGAGCCGTTTCAACCGCGGCCCTATCTGATGGCGGCGCTGATCACGGCGATCGGTCTTGGCGTCGCGGAGCTGATCCAGCCCGGCTTCGGCGTCGAGAATGTCGATCTGGTGTTCCTGACCGCGGTGGTCGGCGTCGCGGCGCGCTACGGCCGATGGCCGTCGCTGCTGGCGAGCGTGCTCGCCTCGCTCTGCTACAATTTCTTCTTCCTGCCGCCGATCTACACCTTCACGATCACCGACCCGACCAACATCGCGGCGTTCTTCTTCTTCATGCTGATCGCGATCCTGGTGTCCAATCTGGCCTCGCGGGTGCGCGTGCAGGCGGATTCCGCGATCGGCCGCATCCGCACCACCGAGCAGCTCTATGCCTTCAGCCGCAAGCTCGCGGGGACTGCGACACTCGACGACGTGCTGTGGGCGACCGCCTACCAGGCAGCGCTGATGTTGAAGGTGCGCGTGGTGCTGCTGCTTCCGCAGGACGGCAAGCTGACGGTGATGGCGGGCTATCCGCCGGAGGACCAGCTCGACGACGCCGACCTTGCGGCGGCGAGTTGGGCCTGGAGCAACGATCGCGCGGCAGGCCGTGGCTCGGACACGTTGCCCGGCGCCAAGCGGTTGTTTCTGCCGATGCGCACCGGCCGCGGATCGATCGGTGTCATCGGTATCGATGACGACCGGACCGGGCCATTGTTGACGCCGGATCAGCGGCGCCTGCTCAATGCGCTGGTGGACCAGGGGGCGCTCGCGATCGAGCGCGTGCTCCTGGTCGAGGACATGGACAAGGTCAAGCGCACGATGGAGCAGGACCGGCTGCGCTCGGCGCTGCTGACCTCGATCTCGCACGATCTGAAGACGCCGCTGGCCTCGGTGCTCGGCGCCGCCTCGACCATGCGCGACCTTGCGGCGCGGTTGACCGACAAGGAGAAACTGGACCTGCTCGCGACTGTGATCGATGAGTCCGAGCGTCTCAACCGCTTCATCGCCAATCTGCTCGACATGACCAAGCTGGAATCCGGCGCGATCATACCCAATACCGCGCCGCATGATCTCGGCGAGATCGTCGGCAGCGCGCTCCGCCGCGCCAGCAAGATCCTGGCCCACCACAAGGTCTCGTTGGAGCTTGCCGCCGATCTGCCGATGCTCGAGCTGGATGCCGTGCTGTTCGAACAGGTCTTGTTCAATCTGTTGGATAACGCCGCCAAATATTCCCCGTCGGACACGCTGATTGCCATTCGCTCGCGCCGGGACGAGCAATGGGTGGTGCTCGACATCTGCGACGAAGGCGAGGGGATTCCGCCGGGCGAGGTCGAGCATGTCTTCGACAAATTCTATCGTGTGCAGAAGGGCGATCAGGTCCGCCCAGGCACGGGGCTCGGGCTCGCCATTTCGCGGGGGTTCATCGAGGCCATGCATGGCCGGATCTCGGCCGGCAATCGCCCAGATCGCAGCGGCGCGATGCTGACGATCCGATTACCCATCCCGGCGCTGCTCAAATCGTTGGATACCGCGGCATGACGGGTGCGCCGACCAAAGTCCTCGTGATCGACGACGAGCCGCCGATCCGCAAGCTGCTCCGGATGGGGCTGAGCACCCAGGGGTATGAGATCCTGGAGGCGCCGAACGGCAGAAGCGCATTGGAGCTGCTCGCGCAGCATCCCGCGCTGATCATCCTCGATCTCGGCCTGCCCGATATCGACGGCCACGAGCTGCTGCGAACGATCCGGAGCCGCAACGACAGCGTGCCGATCGTGGTGCTGTCGAGCCGCGGCGACGAGGCGGGCAAGGTGCAGGCGCTCGACCTCGGCGCTGATGATTATGTGACAAAGCCGTTCGGCATGGATGAGCTGCTCGCCCGTCTGCGCGCCGCGCTGAGGCATCAGCTGCAGGTCAAGGGCGAGCGTCCGGTGTTTCGCACCGGCGATCTCTCGGTCGACCTGGTGCGCCGCATCGTCAAGGTCGGTGAGCGCGAGATCAAACTGTCGCCAAAGGAGTACGACCTGCTGCGTGTTCTGGTCCAGCACGCCGGCAAGGTGCTCACCCATCGTTTCCTCTTGAAGGAGCTGTGGGACGAGCTGACCGATGCGCAATACTTGCGCGTCTATGTGCGGCAGCTGCGGCAGAAGATCGAGGCCGACCCGGAGCGCCCTCATTATGTGCTCACCGAAACCGGAATCGGCTATCGGCTGCGCGCGCCGGATCAGGACCACGTATGACAGCTCGACAGAGCTTATCGGGAACCTTCTGCAAGCCTCGTGATTGCTTTGGTGCCACAGGAGATTATTTTCATGGCACGCACAGCACGAAAATATTCCAAGGGAGCATCCGCCAAAGTCGGGCGCGCGATGAAGAAGCGCAAGGCCGGCACGTTGAGAAGCGGCCGTTCGGGACGCAAGGTGAAGAGCCGCAAGCAGGCGATCGCCATCGGTTTGTCCGAAGCGCGGCGCGAAGGCAAGAAGGTACCGAAGAAGAAGACCGCCAGAGCGTCATCAAAGAAGTCCAGCAAGAAGACTACCAAGAAGCGAGGCTCGAAGCGCTGAGAGCGAAATCCTCTCGGCCGTCATTGGGCGGACCGATAGCTGCGAAGCAATCCAGTTGCTATCGCGACCCAACTGGATTGCTTCGCTTCGGGGAATAGCGACTTCGGGAGAGCGATCCACAGGCGTCTTACCCCGCCCGCCGCTGCTGCGCGGTCGAACGATGCGATTTCTTCGCGGAGCGACGCTGCGCGCGCGGTCGTCGGGCCGGCGCGCGCGAAGGCTTGGCTGCGTGCTTGCCTTTCAGGCTTCGTTTCAACGCATCCATCAGGTTGATCACGTTGCTCGGCCGCTCCTCGGGCGCGGGCAGCTTGATCGGCTTGCCGGCGGCCTTGCGCTTCACCAGGGCCTTCAGCGCGGTCTCGTAGTCGTCCTTGAATGTCGACGGATCGAAATGCGCGGCCTTGGTCTGGAGGATATGGCCGGCGAGCTCGACCATATCCTTGCTGATCCTCGGGCTTTTGATGTCATCGAAAAACTCACCCTCGTCGCGCAGCTCGTAAGGAAAGCGCAAAGTGGTACCGAGCATGCCTTTGCCGAGCGGCTCGATCGCGATGACGTGCTCGCGGTTGGTCAGGACGATCCGCGCCAGCGCCACGCGATCCTGGTCCTTCATGGCGTCGCGGATTACCGCGAAGGCGTCGAGCGCGGCCTTGCCGTCGGGTGCGATATAATAGGGGTGGTTGAGGTACCGCTGGTCGATCTCGCGCCTGGGCACGAAGCTGTCGATGTCGATGGTGTGGTTGCTCTCGATCTGGACGGCCTCGAGCTCCTCCGGCTCGACCTCGACATACCGTCCTTTCGAGAGCTCATATCCGCGGCCCTTCTGCTCACCCTCGACGATGTCACCGGTCTCGGCATCGATCATCTGCTGCTTGAGGCGGTTGCCAGTCTCGCGGTTGATCAGGTGAAAGCGGGTCTTCTCGGTCGATGTCGCGGCGGGATAGAGGACAATCGGGCAGCTCACCAGCGACAGCTTGAGTGTCCCTTTCCAATAGGCGCGAGGGGCCATGATGTCTCTCCCGGGAAGGCTCGGCGCGGATCGGGAACCCCAACTGATCTCAGGGGTTTTGGTTCCGGGCGGCGGCCGCGACGTGTTAGGCTCGCGCGCCTCTCGTCGAGTAGGATCAAAAGCCGTGGCGCTGAGAAAGCTATCTGCCTATCGTAAGAAGCGGGATTTCGACAAGACCGCCGAGCCTTCGGGCGACGTCAAAGTCACGCCTGCCGGACGGTTGCGCTTCGTGATCCAGAAGCACGATGCGACGCGCCTGCATTACGATCTGCGTCTGGAATATGGTGGCGTGTTCAAATCCTGGGCGGTCACCAAGGGTCCGTCGCTCGACCCGCACGACAAGCGGCTGGCGGTGGAGGTCGAGGATCATCCGCTCGATTACGGCGACTTCGAAGGCATGATTCCGGAAGGTGAATATGGCGGTGGCACCGTGATGTTATGGGATCGTGGCTATTGGGAAAGCGACGATCCCGAGCGTGGCTTCAAGAACGGCGATTTGAAGTTCACGTTGAGCGGCAAGAAGCTGCACGGCAGCTGGGTGCTGGTGCGCATGCGCCACGATCGTACCGGTAGCAAGCGGACCAATTGGCTTCTGATCAAGCATCGCGACGAATTCGCGCGCGAAGGCGAGGCCAACGACATCCTGGCACAGGACAGATCGGTCGCCTCGGGTCGCACGATGGCGCAGATTGCGGCCGGCAAGGGCAGGGCGCCGAAGCCGTTCATGCTGGCGAAGGCGAAGTCGGCGAGCGCAGACGCGGTCTGGCACTCCAATTACGAGGAGATGCAGGAGCGCCCGCGGAAGGCGACTGCGAACAAGCCTGCCGCGAAGAGCGTCGAGCCTAAGAAGGTCGCGGTGATGCCGGACTTCGTTGCGCCGGAGCTTTGCACCTCGGTGGAGCAGCCGCCGGCAGGAGCGGATTGGGGGCATGAAATCAAGTTTGACGGCTATCGGGTCCAGATCAGGGTTGAAAGCGGCGAGGTGACGCTGAAGACTCGCAAGGGCTTGGACTGGACCCCGAAGTTCGGTGCGATTGCGGATCAGGCAACGAAACTTCCGGACGTGCTCATCGATGGCGAGGTCGTGGCCCTGGATGCGGAAGGGAATCCGAATTTCTCTGCCTTGCAGGCCGCCCTCTCGGAAGGGAGGACCGACCAGCTGATCTATTTTGCGTTCGACCTGCTATTTGCTGAGGGGCTGGATCTCCGCCGACTGCCGCTGCGCGAGCGTAAGGCGCGTCTGCAGAAGCTGCTGAAGGCAAATATCAAGGGCAAGAACCCGCCCATCCGTTATGTCGAGCATTTCGAGAGCGACGGTGAGACGGTGCTGGAGTCCGCGCGCAAGCTGAAGCTGGAGGGTATCGTTTCGAAGCGGCTTGATGCGCCCTATCATTCCGGTCGCAGCGAGAGCTGGACCAAGGCGAAGACGCGGCCGGGCCATGAGGTCGTGATCGGCGGTTGGAAGACGACGAACGGCAAATTCCGCTCGCTGATGGTCGGCGTCAACAAGGATGATCATCTCGCTTACGTCGGCGTCGTGGGGACCGGCTTCGGCCAGGACAAGGTCAAGCAGATCATGCCGGCGTTGAAAGCGGCGGCGTCCGACAAGAACCCGTTCAGCGGCGAGAATGCCCCGCGCAAGTCGCGCGATATGCATTGGCTGAAGCCGGAGCTGGTCGCTGAGATCGAGTTCGCCGGATGGACCGATGGTGGCAACGTGCGGCAGGCGTCGTTCAAAGGGCTGCGTCAGGACAAGCCCGCGAAGGAGGTCGTAGCCGAAGAGCCGGTCATGACAAAGGTCAGGAAGCCGGTCGCGCGCGCGGCGGCGACCGTCGCCAGCGCCGGCAGCGCCGTGTTCGAGACGCCATCTCGGTCGAAGCGCGGCGCCGAAGTGATGGGCGTGGTGATTTCGAACCCCGACAAGGCGCTGTGGCCGGACGACGGCGATGGCGAGCCGGTCAGCAAGCTCGACCTCGCGCGCTATTTCGAGAGCGTCGGCGAGTGGATGATTGGCCACCTCAAAGGCCGGCCATGCTCCATCGTGCGTGCTCCCGACGGCATCCACGGCGAGATATTCTTCCAGCGTCATGGCATGCAGGGCACATCGGAGCTGCTTGAGCTTGCGAAGGTCTCTGGTGACCGCAAGCCGTACCTCGAGATCGATCGCATCGAGGGATTGGCTGCGGTGGCGCAGGTTGCCGCGGTCGAACTGCATCCCTGGAATTGCGCGCCTTACGCCTATGACGTACCAGGTCGGCTCGTATTCGATCTCGATCCCGCGCCGAATGTCCCGTTCGATGAAGTGATCGCGGCGGCAAAGGAGATGCGGCAGCGGCTCAAGAGCTTGGGGCTTGAAAGCTTCTGCAAGACGACCGGCGGCAAGGGCCTGCACGTGGTGACGCCCTTGCAATACGGCGCGCGTGACAAGGTGACGTGGCCGGAAGCGAAGAAGTTCGCACAAGGCGTTTGCCAGTGGATGGCGAATGACAACCCGGAGCAGTTTCTGCTCAACATGTCCAAGCGTCTACGCAAGGGTAAGATCTTCCTTGACTACCTGCGCAATGACCGGATGTCGACGGCGGTAGCCGTCCTGTCGCCGCGCGCGCGTGAGGGCGCCACTGTCTCGATGCCGCTGACCTGGACTCAGGTGAAGGACGGGCTTGATCCCAAGCGTTACACCATCCGCACGGTGCCAGCGCTGCTTGCCAAGACGACGGCCTGGGCGGGCTATGACGAGGCTGCAGGCGCCATCAAGGCGGCAATCAAGCAGCTCGCGAAGAAGCTATGAGTTGGCGAAGGCACTGCCTCGAATACGGCTCTTGCTATCATTGAGGGGGGCTGAAAGGAGGGGGCATGGTGTCACCACGCCCGCCTCGCTCGATCATCGAAAATGCTGTCGGCTCAGATGCGTCCGAGCAGGACCAGGATCAGCACGATGATGACGATCAGGCCCAAGCCGCCGCCGCCATAATAGCCGGTGCCATAGAACGGTCCGCCGCCAATGCCCGAGAAGCCGCCGAGCAACGCAATCACGAGAATGATCAGGATGATGGTTCCGATTGTCATGACGTATCCCTCCTCCGCCCGGCAGCGGGGCGGCCATTTGCTCTGCCTTCGCCGAGGAAACTGGTCGGAACTTCGAAAGTTCCGGAACCGGAGCCAGGAAAATCACTCTGTGTCTTTGCGGTCGCGCCCGGCGTAACTACATCTGATCGATTGGGCAGGAAGGAGATTTCGATGTCAGCGCCGCTTGTCATCTCAATTCCGCACCGTCTCGGCAAAGATGAGGCAGTACGTCGCCTGCAGAATGGACTGACGCGCGCTGCGGCAAGTGTGCCTGTCCTGAAGGTCGATGAGGAACGCTGGGAGGGCGACCAGATGTTCTTTCGTGTCCGTGCGCTTGGGCAGGCTGCGTCAGGCCGCATCGACGTGGCGGACGAATACGTCCGTGTGGAGCTCGTCCTACCCTGGCTATTGCAGCGCTTTGCTGAAGCGGCGCAAGCCGCCATTCGCAACCGCGGGCAGTTGCTCCTCTCGAAGAAGAGCTAGCCAGATGAGGCGTCGGCTCGCGCGGGCATTTGTTTCTGCGCTGGGTGCGCTGCACCCTCGACGCGCGCGTTCACGACGGCGATCGGCAAATGGTTGAACAGCGATGAGACCGGAAGCTCGCTCGTACGCTCTCGGCCTGCAATCCTATAGCCCTCGATGCGCACCGTCGCATCGAATGCCTCCGCACGGGGCCAGACGCGGCCGCCGTCGGTCAGCGGTGCAAAGGTACGGGGAACGACCGTGATGGCGGCATCGCGGCCGCGGCGACGTGCGAATGCGATGATGTGGTCGCGATGCGGCCCGCTGACCGCAAGCGGTTCGTAGTTGCCCTCCGTGAACACGGCTGCAAATTCAGTTCGCAGCTTGAGCAACTGTCTTGTCCAGGCCAATTTGATCCGGCCATCCGGCCAGTTTTGCACCAAGTCCACCCAATCCGGGTTCTCGACGTCGCGCAATGCGGCCGCGCGCGCCGCAAAATCGACCGGCCGCCGGTTGTCGGGGTCGACCATCGACAGATCCCAGAACTCGGTGCCCTGGTAGAAGTCGGGGACGCCCGGCATGGTCACCTTCAGCGTAACCTGGCTCAACGAGTTGAGCGCCCCCAGCAGCGCAAGACGTTTGGCCAGAGTATGCAGCGATTGCAGGAATTCCGGCGATCGCCCGCGGTCTAGCATGCGTTCGATGAAGAGGTGCAAGCCCTTCTCGTAAGCCTCGTTGGGATTGAGCCAGGACGTCTCCTGCTTACCCTCGCGCGCAGCCTTCAGTGCATAGGCCTGGAGCCGCTCCGGCAATGCATCGTCATGCCCGTGGGCAGGCCATATGGCGACCAAGGTCTGGTACAACATATATTCGAAGGTGGCCGAGGGCGCGCGGATATCGCCTTCCGTCACGACATTCGGCGCATTCAATAGCTTCCAGCGCGCAACCGCGGAGGTCCACTCGTTGGGAAGTTCGGTCAGCGCCATCAGCCGCGCGCGGGCGTCTTCGCCGCGCTTGGTATCGTGCGTTGCCGTTGCTGTCATGCCATGCGGCCAACCCTTAGCACGCTGGCGCATGAGCTCGTGAAAATCCGCAATCGACAGACCTGTCGCCGCCGCATCGCCGCCGACTTCATTCAATGCCAGGAGACGATGGAAGCGGTAGAAGCTGGTGTCTTCCAGCGACTTCGCCATCATCGGACCCGTGAACTGCTGCACCTTCAGGGCAAAGCGCCGCACGCGTGGAACGCTATGTGAGGTGCGACGGTCGCGCTTGATGAGGTCCATGGTGAGCGCGTCACGCAGGAAGTCGAAGATGGAGCCATCTGATGCAAACCACTCGGCCCGCGCGCGCTCGATCGTGCGATCGATCATGGCCCGATCGGCCGCCGTCGGGCTCGCGGCGGTCAAATAAGTGCGGTAGACGGGAAAGTGCAGTACATAGAGCTCGAGCGCCTGACGCAGACTGTCTTCCGAATAGTCCCGGGTCGAGTAGTGACCGTTGGCGATGCGCGCGAGCAGCCGTGTCAGCACGATGAACTCGCTCGTCAGCAGCGTTTCGAGCACGCGCCGCTTGGCTTCCTTCAACACCGGCTCGAGCCGAGGCGAAGTGCTGCTGATCTGGCGCCAGATCTCGTCGAGCGGCTCCAGGCCCTTGCGATCGATCAGCACCTGGGTGATCACATTCATCCACTCGTAGCCGGTAGTGCCGTGCACGCCGACGAAGCGCGGCAGCTTCTCTTGCTCGCAGACGATCTTCTCGACGACGATGTAGAGTGGCTGCACGGCTGGGCTGCGCGCGTCGCGGATGAGCCGGCGCAGTCGCTGAAAATATTGTGCGGGGTCGCGCAGGCCGTCGATATGATCGAGACGAAGGCCATGCAACTGACCTTCGGCCATCAGCTTCTTCACCAGACGGTGGATCGCTTCGAAAGTGCGGGCGTCCTCCACCCGCAGGCCGGCCAGCGTGTTGACGTCGAAGAAGCGCCGATAATTGATGTCGCTGGATGCGAGCCGCCAATGGCCGAGCTTGTAATGCTGCCGCTCCAGGAGGTGGTGCAGAGCCAGCGTCTGCGCCGGACGATCGGGGCCGGCGCGATAGGCCTCAAGCCCTTTCACGATGATCTCGGCCCCGCCGGATATATCCTTCAGGGCCGCCTTGAAGGTCGGTGCTTCCTTTCGGTTCGGATGGCGGAGGCCGTGATAGCGCGAGGCGAGCTCCAGGATTCGCTGGCCGGCGTCGCTCTGTTCGGCACCAGCCTCCTTGACGATCACCCGCAGGATCTCGGCGTAGCGCTCCGGTGCGATCGGCAGGCGATGCTCGAAATACCAGCAGGAGAAGCTGCCTTCCTCGGGATCGTAGTGCAGCTCGATCTCGCCACGTTCGAGCGCCTCGCCGTAGAACGAGCCGATGATCGGCAGCAGCACGCCGCCGCGGGCACGATAAGGCAACTGATCCCAATCGATATCGAAAGAGACGGCATGCGGCGATGCCTGGCCCCATTCGAGCACGTCGAGCCACCAGGGATTGTCGTCATAATGCACGCCGACATGGTTCGGCACGAAGTCGAGGATGAGCCCGAGATCGTTCTGCTTCAGCGCGGCGCCCAGCCGCGCAAAGCCTTCTTCGCCACCCAGCTCCGGATTGAGTTTGGTGTGATCGGTGATGTCGTAGCCATGCGTCGAGCCTTTGCGCGCCTTCATGAAGGGCGAGGCATAGAGATGGCTGATGCCAAGCGCCTTCAGATAGGGGACGACGCGCGCAGCCTCATCGAAGTTGAAATCCGCGGTGAGCTGCAGGCGATAGGTGGCAAGGGGAATGGCCGGAGGCATGCTATCCTCCGATGCTCCAGTACACCGACCAGGGTGGCAGGCGATCCGCGGGTGGTCCGCCCCAGATCAGCGTGCCCGGTAAAGGCGATGAAGGGCCAGCGATCTCCTTGTCTGAAACATTGGCGAGCAGGCGCAATTTGGTACCGTCGCCCATGACCCAGTAAGCAGTCAGGAGTCCTTCGTCGCTGACATGGGCCTCGCCGAAATGCGCGCCGGGAAGCCTTGGCGCGATCTCCTTGTGGCGCAGCGTCAGCAGCCCGCGGACCAGCGCCAGGCGTTCCTTGCCCGGGCTTGCATTGCAGGCGTCCCAATCGATGACGGCTGATTTGAACGTTTCGATATCGAGCGGGTCCGGCACCTCGTCGCCATATTTGGCGTAGGCCCACTCGTACTCGGTGCGGCGTCCCTTGCGCACGGCGTGCGCGAGGTCGCCCTTGAAGTCGCAGAAGAACGGGAAGGTTCGCGTTGACCCCCATTCCTCGCCCATGAACAGCATCGGCACTGTCGGCGCCAGCAGCGTCACTGCGAGCGCGGCGGCAATGCCCTCCGGCTTTGCCAAGGCTTCGAGCCGGTCGCCGAATACGCGGTTGCCGATTTGGTCGTGGTTTTGCAGAAAGTTGACGAAGGCGCCGGGTGCGAGGTGACCGCTCGGCTCGCCGCGGGGCTCACCACCCCAGAACGCGGCGCGCTCGCCCTGGTAGACGAAGCCGGAGCCGAGGGCGCGCGCGAGACCGTCGCGCGGAGAGTCCTGATAGTCGCCATAATAGCCGGCGCTTTCGCCGGTCAGCATCACATGCCAGACGTGGTGATAGTCGTCGTTCCATTGCGCCCGAAACTTGCCGCGCGGCGGCTCCTCGTTCGAATCCAGCATGCTGGCGCGATTGTCGCCATTTTCCAGCACCAAATGGATGTGCCGTCCGCTCTGCTCGGCGAATTCGCCGACCGCCGCGCTGAGTTCGTGCAGCATCGGCACCTCGCCTGGCGGCGTCAGGATATGGTTGATGGCATCGAACCTGAGCCCATCGAAGCGGTAGTCGGACAGCCAGTGCAGCGCGTTCTCGATCGCATAGGCGCGCACCTCGGGCCGGCCATAATCGATCGCCGCACCCCAGGGGGTATGCGCATCGGTGAAGAAGGTCGGCGCGTAGCGGCCGAGATAATTCCCTTCCGGGCCGAAATGGTTGTAGACGACGTCCACGAACACCATCAGCCCGCGCAGATGCGCTTCGTCAATCAGGGTGCGCAGATCGTCGGGACGGCCATAGCTGCTGTCGGGCGCATAAAGCAGCACGCCGTCATAGCCCCAGTTGCGGCAGCCTGCGAAGTCCGCCAGCGGCATCAGCTCGAGCGCCGTGATGCCGGTCTCGACCAGGTGGTCGAGCTTGTCGATCATGGCGCGGTAGGTGCCGTCAGGTGTGAAAGCGCCGACATGGCTTTCCAGAAACACCGCGTCCTGCCACGGGCGGCCGCGCCAGTCCTTGGCGCGCCAAGGAAAGCTGGCGTGATCGATCACCTCGCTCGGGCCGGAAACGTCCTCTGGCTGGAAGTCCGAGCCGGGGTCCGGCACATCGAGATCGTCATCGATCCGGAACTTGTAGCGCGCGCCGGCGCCGAGGCCCGTCACGTGGAGGACATACCACCCGTCTTCAGTGCGCTGCATCGGCCGCAGCGTGTCGAGCACAAGATCCACGCGCTTGGCGCCAGGAGCCCAGAGGCGGAATGAGACGCCGTCCTTGGTCAGGTGAGGACCAAACTGACGGGGCCTCATGACAGGCCCGCAAAAGCCAGAACCGAGCGGGGTGGTGCCTCGAGCTCGGTGCCGGAAGCGAAGTCAACCGGCATCTGCTTGACTTCCGCGGTATTGAGCACCTGTTGCCACGTCTTGTATTCGGCGAGCTTAGGCAATTTGAATCCGATCTGTTCGGGGGCAGCGTTCAGAACGATAAAGATCGGAGCTTGCTCCGGTTCCACCGGACCGAGCACATAGGCGAGAAATCGACCGTCAGGAAATGTCCAGTCCGCCTGCGTCATTTCCTCCGCGGAGGGAGTGAGCCACAGCACGCCGAAGCTGTCATCCGGGCGCCGGCCATCGAGCCATCGGCGTGCGCGGATCTGGCCGAATCGACGCCGCAGCTCGGTCAGATGGCCGATGAAGTCGATGAGATCGTCGCCCTCGCCGCCCATCCCGCTCCAATCGACCCAGCCGACCTCGTTGTCCTGACAGTAGGCGTTGTTATTGCCATTCTGCGAATTGCCGACCTCATCGCCTGCGAGCAGAAGCGGCAGGCCTTGCGCGAGGAACAGACAGGCGAGCTGGTTCTTGCGCAACTGCCGGCGCAATGCGTTGATCGCGGGATCGTCAGTCGGGCCCTCGACACCGCAATTGTTGCTATGGTTGTCGTTGGAGCCGTCGCGATTGTCTTCGCCGTTGGCTTCGTTGTGTTTGGAATTGTAGCTGAAGAGGTCGGCCAGGGTGAAGCCGTCATGGACGGTGACGTGATTGACGCTGGCGCGCTGGGTGCGACCGTCGTGATTGAAGAGGTCGGAGGAGCCGGTCATCCGGCTCGACACCTCTCCGATCAGGCTGCCTTGGCCGCTCCAGTAGCGGCGCATCGCGCTACGATAACGATCGTTCCATTCCGACCATTGCGAGGGAAACGCGCCGACCTGATAGCCGCCGAGACCGACGTCCCAGGGTTCGGCGACGAGCTTCACGCCGGACAGGACGGGGTCCTGACGGACCGCAGTGAGGAAGCCGCTGGAGCGGTCGTAGCCGCGTGACCCGCGTGCCAGCGTGGTTGCAAGATCGAAGCGGAAACCGTCGACGTGGCAGACTTCGACCCAATAGCGCAGCGAGTCCATCACCATCTGCAGTACGCGCGGATGGGTCAGGTTGACCGATGAGCCGCAGCCGGTGAAGTCGTCATAGTAGCGCGGATTGTCCGGCTTCAGCCAATAATAGGAGGCGTTGTCGATCCCGCGATAGCAAAGTGTCGGGCCGAGGTGATTGCCCTCGGCCGTATGATTGTAGACGACGTCCAGCATCACTTCGATGCCGGCATCGTGGAGCCTCGCCACCATCGTTCTGAACGAATCGAGCGGATTGTCCTGCGCATAGCGCGGCTCAGGGGCGAAATAGGAGATCGTGTTGTAGCCCCAATAGTTCACGAGCTTCTTCTCGACCAGCATGCGGTCGTCGATGAAGGCGTGAGCCGGCAACAGCTCGATGGTCGTGACGCCGAGCCGTTTGAGGTGTTTGACCATGGCCGGCGACGACAACCCGCCATAGGTGCCGCGCAGGTTCGGCGGCACATCCTCGCGCTTGATGGTCAGCCCTTTGACATGGGCCTCGTAGATGATCGTGTCTTCCCATGGAATCGAGGGGCGCATCTCGCGCCGCCCCCAATTGAAGGTCTCGTCGACGACGACGGCCTTCGGCATGCCGCGTGCATTGTCGCGCCGGTCGAAGGAGAGATCCTCCCGCGGGCTTCCGGCGCGATAGGCGAAATGGGCATCGCTCCAGACCAGGCGGCCGGCGAGCCGCTTGGCATAGGGATCGAGCAGCAGCTTGTGCGGATTGAACCGGTGGCCGCGCTCGGGCTCATAAGGGCCATAGACCCGATAGCCGTAGAGCTGTCCCGGCGACACGTCGTTGAGATAGCCGTGCCAGACATCCTCGGTCCGTTCCGGCAGCTCGATGCGCTCGATTTCGCGCCGGCCCTGGCTGTCGAACAGGCAGAGTTCGACCTTTTCTGCGTTGGCTGAAAACAATGCAAAATTGGTCCCTCGCCCGTCCCAGCTTGCACCGAGACGGGTGGGAGTTCCGGCCAACAGCCGCATCGAGTCAGCCTTCCGGGACGAGAAATACCGCTGCCAGGGGAGGGAGGATGAGGTTGAGCTCGTTTTGACCTTCAGAGGCATGGACCTCGCCGACATTCCCGACATTGCTGCCGCCGTAATGAACGGAATCCGAATTGAAAACTTCCCGCCATATGCCACCGAAGGGCACGCGGACTTTGTAGTTATAATACACGTTCGGCGAGAAATTCACGACGACGACGCAGCGCGCGCGCGGGTCGCGCCCCTTGCGCAGCCAGGCGAACACGTTGCGGTCGGCATCGTCGGTGATGAGCCATTCGAAACCGTCCGGCTCGCAATCGCGCTCGTACAGCGCAGGCTGATTGCGGTAGAGCCGGTTGAGGTCTCGGATCAGCGCTTGGATGCCGGCATATTTCGGTTGGCTGAGGAGATGCCAGTCGAGCGACTGATCGTGGTTCCATTCGCGCTCCTGGGCGAGCTCGCATCCCATGAACAGGAGCTTTTTGCCGGGATGGCCGAACATGAAGCTGTAATAGGTGCGCAGGTTGGCAAAGCGCTGCCAGTCGTCGCCCGGCATCCGGCCCAGGATCGAGCGCTTGCCGTGCACGACCTCGTCGTGCGAGAGCGGCAGGATGAAATTCTCGGAAAATGCGTAATGCAGGCCGAACAGGATTTCGCCGTGGTGATATTTGCGGTGGATCGGATCCTTGCTGATGTAGCGCAAGGTGTCGTGCATCCAGCCCATGTTCCACTTGTAGCCGAAGCCGAGGCCGCCGAGCTCGACCGGGCGTGACACTTGCGGCCAGGCCGTGGATTCCTCCGCCGCGGTGGTGGCTTGGGGGAAATGATGAAACACTTCGGTGTTCACGCGACGAAGAAACTCGATGGCCTCGAGATTTTCCCGTCCGCCATATTTGTTCGGGATCCAGCCGCCCGAGGGACGGCTATAGTCGAGATAGAGCATCGATGCGACGGCATCGACGCGCAGCCCGTCGATCGCATAGCGCTCAAGCCAGAACAGCGCGTTCGAGCGCAGGAAGTTCGCAACTTCGGTGCGGCCATAATTGTAGATCAGGGTGCCCCAATCGAGATGGCGGCCCTGCATCGGGTTGGCGTGCTCATAAAGCGCGGTGCCGTCGAAATGGCCGAGCCCATGTGGATCGTCGGGGAAATGGCCGGGGACCCAGTCGAGCCAGACGCCGAGCCCCTCACGATGACAGGCATCGACGAGAGCGCAGAAGTCCTCCGGGCTGCCGAACCGGCTGGTCGGCGCGAACAGGCCTGTCGGCTGGTAGCCCCAGGAGCCGTCGAACGGGTGCTCGCTGACTGGCAAGAACTCGATATGGGTGAAGCCCATGTCGCGGGCATAGCTCGGCAATTGCTCGGCGAGCTCGCGATAGCTCAGCCACTGATCCCCCGCCTTGCGTCGCCAGGAGCCGAGATGCACTTCGTAGATCGAGATCGGCCTGTCCAGCGCGTTGATGCCGGATGGCGCCGGTTGCGGGTGCGGCAGCCTGGTCTCGTCGATCACGATCGAAGCCGTCTTCGGGCGCAGTTCGGCCGCGAAAGCCATCGGGTCCGACTTGAGCGGCAGGTGCTCGCCATGCGGGCCGATGATGTCGAATTTGTATTTGTCGCCGGTCTTGGCGTGCGGAATAAACAGCTCCCAGTAGCCATTGCCCCGCACCCGCATCGGATGCCGCCGCGCATTCCAGAAGTTGAAATCTCCGACCACGCTGACCCGCCGTGCGTTCGGCGCGAGCACGACGAAACCGACGCCGTCGACGCCCTCCAGCACCATCGGATGTGCGCCGAGCTTGTCGTAGAACCGCTGGTGCGTGCCCTCGCCGAGCAGATGCAGGTCGAAATCGCTCAAGATCGGCGGGAAGCGATAGGGATCATCGAGGTCGACCACGTGCTCGCCGAAATGCGCCCGCAGGCGGTAGCGTTGCGGGCCGCCTGCGATCGCCCCGGCGAACAGGCCGGATTCGTGGATACGCGCCAGCGGCGCGACCTCACCGTGTTCGCCGACCACGTCAACGCGCGACGCTTCGGGCAGCAGCGCGCGGACGACCGTCTTATCCTCAACTAGGTGTTGGCCGAGATAGCGAAACGGGTCGGCATGCCGACCCTCAATGATCGCAAACGCCTCGGGGGAAAGATGGGTCATGAGGACTCGCTGGCTGACAGAGACATAACGCGAAGCAGGTTACTGAAAGCAATACGCAGCCGATCTGGCCGGTGAGCCAGATCATAATCGAGTTCTGCGACAGCCCTTTCCAGCATGAAAAAGCGCAACATTGCCTCGGCCGCGTGTGGATCGGCCGGCCAGAGGCGTTGATTCGCCTTGATCTCGCGGTATCCGGCCAGAAAGGCGGCGACAGCGTGATCACGCCAAGCCATCAGCGCTGTACCGAGCCGGCCATGATCGTCGGAAGCGGTGGCCAGGGCGCGCTCGAGCGCTGCCCGCGCCGAGCAATCGATCGACCGGACGAAGCCGGCAACGTCGCGCGCCGGCGGCGTCTTGCGACGGCGCTCGGCGAGCGGCAGCTCTTCGTCGCCGTCGAAGTCGACAATGAAGATGTCGTCCTTCACGATCAGGACCTGTCTCAGATCGAAGTCGCCATGACCGCGAATCTTGAGACCATCAATGTCCTGGGGCCGCAGCGCACCGAGCTGCTCGGAGAGATCTGACTGTCTTGCGAGCACCTGATCGACCAGGGCGCGGTCGGCGTCCTTGAAGCGGTCACGGCGCTCACTCAAGGTCGCGAACACCCGGTCGGCTTGGGCGCGGATGCCGTCGACCCAATGCTCGATATCATCGGGGCGGATCGATTCGGGCGCGAAATCAGGGAGGTCTGCGCGCGATGCGAGCACGGCGTGCAGTTCGCCGACGCGACGGCCGGCCTGCATCATATAGCGCAGGTAAGGCGGCTGTTCCTGGCTCGAGCGCGGGTCGTCGTTCGTCGCCCGGATGCGCTGTTCGTCGATGAAACGATCGAGGTAAGCCGCGCTCACGGTCCAGCCGTCGCCCTGATTCTCGATAAAGCCGTGTACGATCCCGACCGCCTGATGTTCGTCCTCGTGGATCAGCTCGACGCTGCCGAGCAGCGGCGGGACATTGGGGAAGGGGGCGATCTCGGTGAGGAAGCGGCCGATCTCGATCTCGGGATGTGGGCCGGCCTCGAGCTGGCGGTAGATCTTGATGAAGAACGCGCTGTCGACCACGGCCTTGCTGCTGCAGCGATCGGTCTCGATGACTTTGATCTGGTCCGTTTCGCGGATCGGCTTGTGGGGAAATCTGCTGGTCGGGCGGAATTCCAGCCGCAGACCGTTCTCTTCCACCGTCAGCGACTGCCGCAGATTGCGCAGCAGCAGCGCCAGGAAGATTGGGCTGGTCGGGACATCAAGCAAGGTGCCTTCGCGCGCGCCCTGGCGGACGGCGGCAAAGGCTTGCGGATTGTAACGCTCCCGGTCGAAGCGCACCCATTCGATCTGCATCGGCAGCAGATAGCGAAGCGACTGCGGCCGTTCCGCGGCTTTGAAAAAGATCAGCCAGGGCCGATTGTCGCCGATATCGCAGAATGGAATCGCGGCGGTGAGCGTCGGATGAATCTCCTCTGCCTGGTGGACGGGGTACCAGCGGGTCCGTGCCAGGAAGCCCGGTAGAACGTCGCGCTCGAAGACGCTGCGGGTGCGCGCGAGCGACACCCAGGTGGAGCCGAGCGGCACCACCAGCGTTTCGAATTCCGGCACCACGCGCTGGACGACCGGCTCGGACTTGTCGCGCTCCTTCAGTTGGAACCAGTAGAAGCCGTAAGGCCCCAGCGTGATCATATAGGGCAGCTCGCCGATCGCGGGAAAGCGCGAGCGGCCCAGCATCTCGATCGGGATGCGGTCCTTGAATGCGGAGAGATCGAGCTCGGTCGCCTGCGCCGAGCGTGAGAGGTTGGCGACGCAAAGGATCACCTCATCCTTATATTGCCGGACATAGGCGAGCACCGCCCGGTTGGCCGGCCGGATGAAGCTCATGGCGCCGCGGCCAAAGGCGAGCGTGCTCTTGCGCACCGAGATCAGCTTCTTGGTGGCATTCAACAGCGAGGACAGGCTACGCGACTGCGCCTCGACATTGACCGCCTCATAGCCATAGACCGGGTCCATGATCATCGGCGCGTAGAGCCGGGCAGGGTCGGCGCGCGAGAAGCCACCATTGCGGTCCGGCGTCCACTGCATCGGCGTGCGTACACCGTTGCGGTCGCCGAGATAGATGTTGTCGCCCATGCCGATCTCGTCGCCGTAATAGATGATCGGCGTGCCCGGGAACGACAGCAGGAGCGAGTTCATCAGCTCGATCTTGCGCCGATCATTATCCATCAAGGGGGCGAGCCGGCGGCGGATGCCGACATTGATCCGCGCCCGCGGATCGTTGGCATAGGTCGACCACAGATAATCGCGCTCGACATCGGTAACCATTTCCAGCGTCAGCTCGTCATGGTTGCGCAGGAACAGCGCCCATTGGCAGTTCGTCGGAATGTCCGGGGTCTGGCGCAGGATGTCGGTGATCGGAAAACGGTCTTCCTGGGCGATCGCCATATAGATGCGCGGCATAAGCGGGAAATGATAGGCCATGTGGCATTCGTCGCCCTGGCCGAAATATTCCTGCACATCCTCCGGCCACTGATTGGCTTCGGCGAGCAAGAGCTTGCCTTGCGCGTAATTGTCGAGCTCGGTCCGGAGCCGCTTGATGACGGCATGCGTCTCGGGAAGGTTCTCGTTGTTGGTGCCATCACGCTCGCAGAGATAGGGAATGGCGTCCAGCCGGAAGCCGTCGACGCCGGCGTCCAGCCATCGCTTCATCACCTGGATGATGGCGTTGACCACGCGCGGATTGTCGAAATTGAGATCCGGCTGGTGCGAGAAGAAACGATGCCAGTAGAACTGGCCGGCTTCATGGTCCCAGGTCCAGTTCGACTTCTCGGTGTCCGTAAAAATAATCCGCGTGCCCAGATATTTCTGGTCGGTATCGCTCCAGACATACCAGTTGCGGGCACTCGAGCCCGGCGCGCTTCGGCGGGCGCGCTTGAACCAGTGGTGCTGGTCCGAGGTGTGGTTGACGACGAGCTCGGTGATCACCCGCAAGCCCCGGCGCTTCGCCTCCTGGATGAAGCGCTTGAAATCCTTCATCGTCCCGAAATCGGGATTGACGCTGCCGTAATCGGAGATGTCGTAGCCGTCATCGCGGCCGGGGGAGGGATAGAACGGCAACAGCCAGAGTGCCGTCACGCCGAGGTCCTGCAGATAATCGAGCTTCTCGGTCAGCCCGACGAAGTCGCCGATGCCGTCATTGTTGCTGTCGGCGAAGGCCTTCACGTGCAGTTGGTAGATGATGGCATCCTTGTACCAGAGGCCGTCGCCTTCCAGGTCGGGGGCGAGATCGGTCGCATCCAGGGACGACAAAAGGTTCATGAGACCCTCACGCTTCTCAGCTGCGGACGAAGTGGCGGACAGAGAGAAAGGTGGGTTCGATCCGCCGGATGCGGCTCTCCCGACAAGAGGGCAAAATAGGGGAAAATCGGTCGGGAATGGAGCCGCTCCCGACGGTTTGAGAGAATTTGTTCACGGTGATGCCATTGACAAGAAACTGACGTCCCGTTTCGTTGCCGAAACGAGACGCCGACCCTATACAAAGCCGCTCGTCCGGCCTTGGTTCCCTGCGGAACCCAAGGCCGGGCGGTGCGTTAGGCGAGACTATCCTCTTGTGGTCCCACAACAATTCCGTGACGTCTGACCCCGTTGCGGGGAAACTGCGTGCCGAATGGATCTCTTCAGCCAAGCCCAAAGCCTCGGAATCCTGACCGAATTTTTCGATGGTCAGGGGCGCCGCCATGTCACCGATGAAGCAGCGCTGAAGATCATCATCGAAGCCTTTCCCCAACCGACGCCGCGCCGGCTGCTCGACGGCACCGTGGTGATTCGTACCGGTCAGCCGGCGCGCAGTCGGCTCGGCGAGGCCGCCAAGCTGCCGGTCAGCTGGACCATCAGAAGCGGAGACGAGCCGATTGCGGTCGGCAAGGCCGACGAGCCGATGATCGAGTGGCCGGACGATCTTCCTGTCGGCTCCTATCGGCTGCAACTCATCGATGCGTCATTGTGCCGTGAGGAGCTACCGCTGATCGTGGCACCGCAGAAGGCATTCGGTGGCGACTTCGACCGCGGCTGGCTGCTTGCCGTGCAGCTTTACAGCATTCGCTCCGGCCGCAATTGGGGCATGGGCGATTTCACCGATCTTGCCGGCCTGGTCGAGCTTGGCGCGCAGCTCGGGGCCGATGGGGTCGGGCTCAATCCGCTGCATGCGCTGTTCGACGACCGGCCCGGGGACTTCAGTCCTTATGCGCCGAACAGCCGGCTGTTTCTCAATGCACTTTACATCGATGTCGAGAAGGCGCCGGGTTTCCAGGGCGGGATCGATCGTGCCGGGCTGAAGGCCGTCAGGCAGACCGAGCATGTGGATTATAAGAACGTTGCGGCCTTGAAGTGGCCGGCCTTGCGCGCAGCTTTCGCCGCCTTTCGTCGTGGCGGTGCGGCCGCGGATGCGGCTGAGTTCGCAGCCTATCGCGCTGAACGCGGCGAGCTCCTCGAACGGTTCTGCTGCTTCGAGGTGCTGCGTCACCGGTTCAATCAGCCCTGGTGGGAGTGGCCGCAGGAATGGCGGCAGCCAGATGCGGCCCGATGCCGTAAGCTGCTGCAAGGCCCTGAGCGCGACGAAGCCGACTTCGTGGCCTATGTGCAATGGCTTGCTGAGCGCCAATTGCGCGCCTGTAAGGAGCTCGCCGGCCGGCTCGGCATGAAGGTCGGGCTCTATCTCGACGTGGCCGTGGGCGTGCAGGCCGACGGTTTCGATGCCTGGAACGAGCAGGAGGCGATCTCGCGAACCTTATCGGTCGGCGCGCCGCCCGACCCGTTGAACACGCTCGGACAGAACTGGGGCCTTGCCGGTTTCAATGCGCCGGGTCTCGAGCTCAGGTCGTTCGAGCCGTTCAGGGAGATGATCCGCGCCTCGATGCGCCACGCCGGCGCGATCCGGCTCGATCACGTCCTCGGATTGAAGCGGCTCTATCTCGTGCCGCATGGCTTTCCGGCGCGGCAAGGCGCCTATGTGCAGATGCCGTTCGATGCGCTGCTTGCGGCCACTGCACTGGAAAGCGACGCCAACGCATGCGTGGTCATCGGGGAAGACCTCGGCACGGTGCCGCAAGGTTTTCGCGAGCAGATGGTCGACTGGGGCGTTTGGTCCTATAAGGTCCTGATCTTCGAGCGCGAAGACAACGGCCATTTCCGTGACGTCGATTATTACCCGCCGAATGCACTGGTGACGCTGAACACACACGATCTCTCGACCTACGCCGGCTGGCGCTCGTTCGGCGACCTCAAGACCAAGCGGTCGCTGGGAATCGATCCCGGCGAGACCGACGAGCAACGCTGGCGTGCGCTCGGCATGCTGGACGAGGTGCTGGGGCACAACGCGATCCACAAGAACGATGTCTATTCGGCCATCGGCTTCCTGTCCCGTACGCGCTCCCGCCTGCTGGCCATCTCGCTGGAGGATCTGCTCGGCGTGGTCGATCAGCCCAATATTCCCGGCACCATCGATGAGCATCCGAACTGGCGCCAGAAAATTCCAGTTGCATTGGAAGACATCACCAACGCTGTGGACTGCACCGCGTTGACGACGGCAACCGCCGAGCGGATCAGTGCGGCGGCGATGAAGTAACCGAACAGAGCGGGGCACTCTGACATGGTGGGCGTTTGCATCAGAGGGTGGAATGTCCTGCAGAATCGAAGACTATGCCCTGATTGGCGATTGTGAGACCGCTGCGCTCGTCAGCCGCAATGGATCGATCGACTGGCTGTGCTGGCCAGCTTTCGATTCGGATGCCTGCTTTGCAGCTCTGCTGGGCGATCACAATAACGGTCGCTGGCTGATCGCGCCCAAGGATGAGGTCAAGAGCTGCTCCCGGCGCTATCGCGGCGACACCCTCATCCTGGAAACGCGGTTCGAGACGGATGAAGGCGTGGTCGAACTGATCGACTTCATGCCTCCGCGCGGCCACGCCTCGGACATCGTCCGAATGGTTCGGGGCGTCAGCGGCACTGTGACGATGCGGATGGATATGATCATTCGCTTCGGCTTCGGCGTCGATATTCCCTGGGTCAGGCGCTCGGAGGACCGTACCGCGCTGCTCGCGATCTGCGGGCAGGACATGGCGGTGTTGCGCACCCCGGTCGAAACCCGCGGTGAAAACATGACAACGGTCGCCGACTTCACGGTCAAGACGGGCGAGACCGTGCCCTTCGTGCTGACCTATACGCCATCGCACCTGCCGCCGGCGCGCCCGATCGATCCTGATTGCGCCCTCGCCGACACCGAAAAGTTCTGGCACAGCTGGTCCAGCCACTGCAGCTATCGGGGCCACTGCCGCGAGCTCGTGCTGCGCTCGCTCATCACGCTCAAGGCGCTGACCTATGCGCCGACCGGCGGCATCGTGGCGGCGCCGACCACGTCGCTGCCGGAGAAGCTCGGCGGCAAGAGGAACTGGGACTACCGGTTCTGCTGGCTGCGCGATGCGACTTTCACCCTGCTGGCGCTGATGAACTCCGGCTATACCGAAGAGGCGGTGGCGTGGCACAATTGGCTGTTGCGCGCCGCAGCCGGAGCTCCGGCTCATATGCAGATCATGTACGGCATCATGGGACAACGGCGGCTGACCGAATGGATTGCGGAGTGGCTCTCGGGCTATGAAGGGTCGCAGCCGGTGCGGATCGGCAATGCCGCGCATGCGCAGCTGCAGATCGATGTCTTCGGAGAACTGATCGACGCCTTCCATCAGGCGCGCATGGCCAAGCTCAAGCTCTATGATGGCACCTGGGCGCTGGAATGCGCCGTGCTGGATCATCTCACGGATGTGTGGGACGAGCCCGATCACGGCATCTGGGAAATCCGCGGGGATGGCCGCCACTACGTTTTCTCCAAGGTGATGGCCTGGGTGGCGTTCGATCGCGCGATCAAGAGCGCGGAGAAGTTCGATCTCGACGCGCCGCTCGATCGCTGGTGCCGCCTGCGCGAGACGATCCACGAGGATGTGTGCGCGAAAGGCTTCGATTCCGCGCTGAACACCTTTGTCGAGTCCTACGGTTCGAAACTGCTCGACGCGAGCCTGTTGTTGCTGCCGGCGGTTGGCTTCCTGCCGTGTTCGGACGCGCGCATTCGCGGCACCGTCGAAGCGGTCGAGCGTCATCTGATGCGAGACGGTTTCGTGCTGCGCCACGACCCCCGCGAGCTGCGGGCCGATGAGCAGGAGCCGATCGAAGGCGCGTTTCTGGCCTGCACGCTGTGGCTCGCCGACGCACATGTTCTTGCGGGCAACGCCGCGAAGGCCGAAGCCCTGTTCACGCGTGTGGTCGAGATCGCCAACGATGTCGGGCTGCTCGCCGAGGAGTACGACACCCGCGCGCGGCGTCAGACCGGGAACTTCCCGCAGGCCTTGACGCACATCGCGCTTATCAATACTGCGCACAATCTGAGCGCTGCGAAAGCCATGAGCAAGAAGCCGGCCATACAGCGGTCGGAGTCCTGATAGTTAAAACACAGCGGCCCCGCGTCTTAACGCTTGGCGTTCTCGCCCAAGATCATCTCGATCGCGTTGGCAAAGCCCTCATCCTCGTTCGAGGTGGTGATACGGCTGGCATAGCCCTTCACGTCGTCGCTGGCATTGCCCATCGCAATCGATAACCCGCTCACCTTGAACATCGCGACGTCGTTGTGCATGTCGCCGATGGTCGCGACGGATTCCAGCGGAATCCCGAGCCGCTCGGCGGTCGCGGTGACGAAGGTGCCTTTGTCGCGGCCGGGCGGGGTGATGTCGAGATAATAGCTTTGCGAGCGCACGGCGAGCGCCTCGGCGCCGAGGGCCTCGCGCATCGCCCCCTCGCAGCGGACCAGGAGTTCGAAATCTCGGCTCGAGCCCACGATCTTGCAGGCGTCGGAGACGTAAGGCGAGAAGTCGTCGATGACGGTCGGATCGGCCCGGATCGCGCGCTTCTCGTTCGGCACGTAGTCGCCATCCGGCTTGCGCGTCAGCCAGGCATCGTTGGTGAACAGCCAGGTATCGACGCCGAACTGATGGAACAGATCGAGACTGCGCTCCGCGGCCGATCGCGGGATCAGGCTCTGCTCGATCGGATCCATGTTGGGGCTGACGATCGAACTGCCGTTGAAAGGACCGACCGGAAGGCTGATCTGCAGCGGCTCGACCAGGAAGCGCATGCCGATCGCGGGCCGGCTTGAGGTGATGGTGAAGGCGATGCCTGCCTCGTGCAGGCGCTGAGCTGCGCTCCGCGCGCGATCGGTCAGGACCTTGTCTTTGGTCAGCAGGGTGCCGTCGACGTCCGAGACGACGAGCGCAATACGGGACATCAGGAACTCCTGTTTGGCTGATAGCCTGGATCGATGTCGAGCTGCTGCAAGATGCGATCCACGATCACCTCGACCGGTGCGTCGACGGAGACCGTGACGGGATGCTCTTGATCGGCAGGTGGTTCCAAGGTCGCGAATTGGCTGGCAAGGAGACCGGGCGGCATGAAATGCCCCTTGCGATGACCTATCCGGTCCGCGATGAGCGCCTCGCTGCCCTTGAGGTAGACCATGCGGATGTCGTCGCGGCCATGCACGAGGATGTCGCGATAGGCCTTCTTGAGCGCCGAGCAGGCAATGATGACGTGCTCGCCGGCGGCGCGGCAGCGCTCGATTTCGGCCGCGATCGCCTGCAGCCAAGGCCACCGATCCGCGTCGGTCAGGGGATGGCCAGCGCTCATCTTGGCGACGTTGGCGGCGGGGTGAAAACGATCGCCGTCTTCGTAGCGCCAGCCGAGCCGGGCACTCAGTGCTTCGCCGATCGTGCTTTTTCCTGAGCCCGACACGCCCATGATCACCAGTGCGGAAGGCAGGTCAGACGTCAGGTTGTTCACTCAAGTTCTCCGGCCAGGCCGCCGCATCGATCAGGAAGATGGTCTCCTGATCCGAACGGGCGTGATTGGCCGGCAGATTCTCGCCCGAAAGCACGCGCGTCAAGATCGAACGCTTGTCCGCGCCCGCCACCTCGAACAGCATTTTGCGGCAGGCGTTCAGGGCGGGGAAGGTCAGGGTCACCCGAGGTACCAACGGTGCGACGTTGGCCTTTCCGACGCCAACGACCCAGCGATCGCGCACCTCGGTGGCCGGAAAGCCGGGGAAGAGTGAGGCGACATGCCCATCCGGCCCGATGCCGAGCAGCACCAGGTCGAACAGTGGTCGCGCCGGATCGAGGGCATCTGCACCGTAAAATTCCTGCAGCGTGCGCTGATAGGCGCGGGCGCTCTCATGCACATCCCCTGCTCCCGTCGGAATAGGGTGGATATTCGCAGCCGGTGCGCAGGCGTCCAGGAACGCCTGCCGCGCCATTGTCATGTTGTGGAGTGCATCGCCGGGCGCGACGAAGCGCTCGTCCCCTATGAACCAGTGGACGCGATCCCATGGCAGGCGGCGACGGAAGGGCTCGGCCCCCAGCAACTGATACAACTGTTTCGGGCTGGAGCCGCCGGTGAGGCAGATTGCGACACGGCCTGGATTGGCATCGATCTGCGCCAACAAGTGCTCGGCGGCCGCCCTCGCCATCGCTTCCTTGTCGGCGAGACGAACCAGCTGGCGTCCTGAACCCGACATCGTCAATCGAGCTTTCGCCAGCTGCGGCCGTCGCGCGTCAGCAGCTCGGCGGCGGTGGCCGGGCCGTCGCTGCCGGCTGCATAGGTCTGCAGGCCGTGATGGCCGGCCTTCTTCCACGCCTCGATGAATGGCTGCACAGCCCTCCAGCCAGCTTCCACACTGTCGGCGCGCTGGAACAGGATATTGTCACCAATCATGCAGTCATAGATCAGCGTTTCGTAACCGGTTGCGGGCTCGGCCTGGAAATAGTCCTTGTAGTTGAACTTCATCTGCACGCCGTCGGTGCGGACCGACGGCCCCGGCACCTTGGTGTTGAACTGCAGGGTGATACCCTGGGCAGGCTCGATGCCGATGACGAGATAGTTCTCGGCAAGCGTCTCGACCGGCGTGCAGCTGAACATCGCGAACGGCGCCTGGCGGAACTTGATCGCAACTTCCGTGCGCTTCAGGCCGAGCGCTTTGCCCGTCCGCAAGTAGAACGGCACGCCGGCCCAGCGCCAATTGTCGATCGTGAGCTTCAGCGCGGCATAGGTCTCGGTCGTGCTTTCCGGATCGACCTCCCGGGTGCTGCGATAGTCGGGAAGCCTGGTGTCGCCGATGTGACCGCTGGTATATTGGCCTCGGACCGAGTTTTGCAGCGCCTCGGCTTCGGTCTGGATCTGGATCGCGGACAGCACCTCCGCCTTCTCCGAGCGCACGGTATGCGCATCGAACCGCGCCGGAGGCTCCATGGCGACCAGCGACAACAGTTGGAAAAGATGGTTCGGGACCATGTCGCGCAGCGCGCCGGTCGCATCATAGAAGCTGCCGCGGGTGCCGACGCCAAGCTTCTCTTCGACCGTGATCTGGATGTGGTCGATGTGGTGGCGGTTCCAGATCGGCTCGAACATGCCATTGGCAAAGCGCAGCACCAGGATGTTCTGCACCGTCTCCTTGCCGAGGTAGTGATCGATCCGGTAGATCTGGTGCTCGGTCACGAGCTTCAGGAGCTCGTCGTTGAGTGCCTTGGCGGAGGCGAGGTCGGTGCCGAAAGGTTTCTCCACCACGAGCCGCCGCCACGCGCCGCCTTCCTCACGCAGCAGGCCGACGCGGCCGAGCTGGCGGGCAATCGGCGCAAACGCGCTGGGTGGCGTCGCCAGATAAAACAGACGGTTGCCGCCGGTCTCGCGATTGGCTTCCAGCTTCTCCAGCCGTGACTTCAACGCATCGAAACTGTCGGGCTCCGATGGATCGGCCTCGATCGCGGTGACGCATTGGAGCAGCCGCTTCGCGATCTCGTCCTCGATCGGCCGGGTCGCGAATTTGCGCAAACCCTCCATCAGGTCGTCGCGCAGCTTCTCGCTCGGCATACCTTTGCGGGTGATGCCGACGATGCAGAAGCGATCCGGCAGCAGATTGGCGGCGGCGAGATTATAGAGCGAAGGGATCACGAGGCGATGGGTGAGATCCCCGGTCACGCCGAAGATCACGAAGGCGCAGGAGTCCGGCTTCTGATACTCATATGATCCGTTCGCCATCGCTCATGCCTTTGGCTTGACCATCTCGGGGGCCGCTTGGCGCGCCGGATCAGCATGCTGCTCGGGCTCCTTGTGGCCACCGAACCCTTCCCGCATTGCGGATAGAATTTTTTCTGCGAATGTGTGTTCCTGTCGGGAGCGGAAGCGGGCGAACAGCGCTGCGGTCAACACTTCGGCCGGCACGGCCTCGTCGATCGCGGCGTTCACTGTCCAGCGGCCTTCGCCGGAATCTTCCACAAAGCCCGAATATGTCTCGAGGCTGGGCTGCCTTGCGAGCGCGATCGCGGTGAGATCGAGCAGCCAGGATGGGATGACGCTGCCCCTGCGCCAGACCTCCGCGATATCGGCAAGATCGAAATCGAAGCGGTGATCGGCCGGCAGCACCTCGCTGCTGGCATTCTTGAGGATGTCGAACCCCTCGGCATAGGCCTGCATCAGGCCATATTCGATGCCGTTATGGATCATCTTGACGAAGTGGCCAGCACCGATCGGACCGGCATGGAGATATCCCTGCTCGACGCGTCGGTCACGCTTGTCACGGCCGGGCGTACGCGAGATCTCGCCGACGCCCGGAGCAAGCGCGGCGAAAATCGGATCGAGCCGGTCCACCACGGCCTTCTCGCCGCCGATCATCATGCAATAACCGCGCTCCAGGCCCCAGACGCCGCCGGACGTGCCGACGTCGACATAATGCAGGCCGCGCTCCTTCAGAGCCTTGCCGCGGCGAACGTCATCCTGCCAGAAGCTGTTGCCGCCGTCGATGATGACGTCGTCGGGCTCCATCAGCTTGGTGAGTTGCTCGATGGTCGCCTCAGTGATCTTGCCCGCCGGCAGCATGACCCAAACGGTACGAGGCTTGTCGAGCTTGGCAACGAACTCGTCCAAACCACCAGTACCGATCGATCCGTCCGCGGCGAGCGCCGCGACCGCTTTCGGGTCGCGGTCATAAACGACGGTAGAGTGTCCTGCGCGCATCAGGCGGCGGACGATGTTGCCGCCCATCCGCCCAAGGCCAATCATGCCGAGCTGCATCACTTGCTTCCTTGTACTTAACTCAGCGCGTCCGTGATCGCGGCATCCAGCATCTTCAGGCCGGACTTCAAATCGCCTTTCAGATGTACGCGGAGCGCACGGCGGCCGCGCTCGGTCAGCACGTCGAAATCGCCACGCGCCTGCGCCGCCTTGACCACGCCGAAGCTCGCCTTCCAGCCGGGGATCGGCAAGTCCTTGGCGTCGTCAGCGGTGATCTGCAGGAACACACCGCTGTCGGGGCCGCCCTTGTAGGCTTGGCCGGTCGAATGCAGGAAGCGCGGGCCGAACTCGGCGCAGGTGGCGACATGTTTGGCATCGCGCAACTTGAGTCGCATGGCCTGCAGCGCGTCGATGTTGCCTTCGTTGCGCTGGATATAACCGAGCAGGGCGACATAGTCCCGTTCGCCGGCGCGCGCGAGATGTGCCTTGAGCCAGGAGGCCAGGCTGCCGTCGGCGCCATGCCCGCGCAGCGCCTCCGCATTGTGCGCGTCGGTGTAGAGCTCGCAGCCCTTGGCCGACATCACAGGCTCTTCCTCCGGCAGCGCACCGGTCTTCTCGAACGCGGCAGTGAGCTCCCGCGTCTTGATCTTTGCGGATTCGACGTCCGGCTGATCGAACGGGTTGATCCCCAGCACGGCGCCGGTGACCGCGGTCGCCATCTCGAAGCGGAAGAACTCCTGGCCGATGTGGTCGATCGATTTCACCACGATCCGCGCCAGCGGATGGCCGGCTTGTTCCAGCGCGGCCAACTTCTCCTCATGGGCGGCGTCCTGTTCGCCCTCGGTGCGGATGTCGATGAAGAAGCGGTCGTCGCCGTAAAGCGCGGGCTCCCCGGGCGGCTCCCCGTCGATCGGAATCAGGCCCTTGCCCTCCTTGCCCGTCGATTCCGCAATCAGCTGCTCCGCCCAGGCGCCGAAATCGGCAAGCTTCGGCGATGCGAAGATCGTCACCTTGTCGCGGCCCTCGAGACCCGCGAGGCCCATGGCGAGCCCAAGCTGTACGCCCGGATTCTCGTGCGGTGGCACATCGGCCCCGCAGGAGCGCACCATCGACAGCGCGTGCGTGATCAGCTTCTTGACCTCGATTCCGGCTGTCGCCGCCGGCACCAGACCGAAGGGGGAAAGCACGGAGTAGCGGCCCCCGATGCTCGGTTCGCCATAGAAGATGCGCGCGAAGCCTTGGTGCTTGGCCGCCTTTTCCAACGACGAGCCGGGGTCGGTGACCGCGATGAAGCGGTGGCCGGCCTTGGCCGCGCCGATCGCCTCGGACACCCGCGCAAAGAAGTAATCCTTCATTGCATTCGGCTCGGTGGTGCCGCCCGATTTCGAGGAGACGATGAACAGGGTTTTCGAAATATCGATCGCCTTCTCCATCGCGCGTACCTGCGCCGGATCGGTCGAATCGAGCACATGCAGCTTGGGGAAGCCGGCCTTGCGCGGGAAAGTCTCGGCGAACACCTCGGGCCCCAGGCTCGAGCCGCCCATGCCGAGCACCACGGCGTCGGAGAATTTCTGTCCTTTCACGCGCCGCGAATAATCCTCGTAATCGGCGAGATCGGCTTTTGCCGGGCTGGTCAGCCAGCCCAGCCATTTATGCTCGTCGTGGCCGGTCCAGATCGCGGAGTCCCTCGACCAGAGGCGGCGGATCTTGGCGTCCGCCCGCCACTCCTCGGTGGTTTTCTCGATCTTCTTGCCGAGGTCGGCCGCCGTTGCGACCGTCTGTTCGCCAAGCTCAACGCCGAGGACTTTGGCCCGCTTGTGCGCGACCGCGCCATAGAGCTTGTCGGCGGCATCGGCGAACTGCTTGACCCCATCGATGACCAGATCGGCCGTGATCTGGTCGAGCGAGATACCGGACCGCTCCAGCTCCTCGAGCGCGGCCTGCGCGTCTTCGACATTCTCCTCGAGGCTGTCGCGTACTTTGCCGTGATCACGGAAGGCGTCGAGGGTCGCCGGCGGGACCGTGTTCACGGTGTTCGGCCCGATCAGCTCCTCGACGTAAAGGACGTCGCTGTAATCCTTGTTCTTGGTGCCGGTGGAGGCCCAGAGCAACCGCTGCGGTTTGGCGCCCTTGGCGGCAAGTCGCTCCCAGCGCTCCCCGGCAAATAGCTGCTTGTAGTCCTGATAGGCCATCTTGGCGTTGGCGATGGCGATACGCCCCTTCAGGTCGGCCAGCCGCTCTTTCTCGGTCGGATCGTTGGCCTGAGCGATCTTCTGGTCCAGCTGCTTGTCAACCATGGTGTCGATGCGGCTGACGAAGAACGATGCCACGCTGGCGACGTGGGACGGATCGCCGCCGTCGGCAACGTAGGCCTCGAGGCCCGCCAGATAGGCTTCGGCGACCTGGCGATACACCGCCTGCGAGAACAGGAGCGTGATGTTGACGCTGATGCCCTTCGAGATCAGGTGCTGGATCGCCGGCAGGCCGGCATCGGTGGCCGGCACCTTGATCATCAGATTCCTGCGATCGACCGCTTTCCAGAGGTGTTTCGCCTCGGCGATCGTGCCCTTCGTGTCCATCGCCAGATAGGGCGAGACCTCGAGACTGACGAAGCCGTCGTTGCCGTCGAAGCGATCGTAGACCGGGTCCAGCACGTCGGCGGCATGCCGGATATCTTCGATGGCCAGCGCCTCGAACAGGTCTGCGACCGAGCGGTCGCCGCTCTTCAGCGCCTTGCCGATCGGCGCGTCATATTCGTCCGAGCTGCCGATCGCTTTTTCGAAGATCGACGGGTTGGACGTCACCCCTTTGACGCCGTCCTGGTCGATCAGCCGCTTCAGGTCGCCTTTCGCAATGAAGCCGCGGGCGAGGAAATCGAGCCAGACTGCCTGGCCGTGCTGTTCGAGTGTTTTGACGGGATTCATGGTGCCTATCTATGTGCGCTGGCTTGCTTTTTTGGGTTCCGGGGCGGGCAGGATACCGGCCCGGGCGGGCCCCTGACGACTATGCGCTACCACCCCGGATAACGCCATTCATATCGGATTGATCCCTGTGAAAACCCGGCGGATGCGAGCCGCCCGCCCCCGCGGCTCGGCGCGTCGGGGCCTGCAGATAGCCTTTCGCCGCAGTTCGGCGATTCGGAGCTCGCTGCCTTTCTCCGCTTTCCATGAATCCGGATCGCGGATCTGCCAAGGTGATGTTCTGCGCTTTCATCGTATTGCCACATGCCGCGCGTTCGAGGCCGCCGCTTGAGATCTGGCCAATGCGGCGGTTGACGTTGTGGCCCCCCGTCGGATGCGACGATGGCGAGCAACGCAGAGCCGTGCACCACCAGTACAATGGTCGGTCGCTGCTGGCGTCCGAGGCCACGAAAATGCCGCCAATGGCGGACAGCACGCTGAGCAAAACAACAAATTAAATTGCTTCGAAGCATTCTTGCTCTCCTTGCAAAGCCAACAACATCATCACATGTTTTGATTCGAGATGGTGTTGTTTGTGTCTGAGAGTCGCAAGCTCCTTACGACCAGTGAGGACGTCTGTGCGATCACTGATATCGGTGCTGACGAGAGGAAGGATCTTGTCGTCGTTGCCGCAGCCATCCCTACCGACGGGATGGGCGTAGCTGATTGCGCCCTGCGCATCTTCGGCCAACATGTGATCGCACGAGCGGCTCGAACTAAACTCGGCGGGATAGCCGCAGCAACGCCACGAACATTCACGACGGCGCCGGCTCTCGGCTTGCTGATCATCGTGTTCGCGCGAACGCAGCCTGGAGAGCAGATCCGGCTCCCGGCCACGAGCTTGGTGCAGGCAAGCGCGATCTCCAGCTTCGATCTGATCTTCCTCAATACGACTCCTCGATGTCTCGGCATCATGGGCTGCAGGGACCGCGCGAGATTCGTTCCAAATATTCGTCGCTTCAGGGAAGATCTGCGTTCAGCCGCGGTTCACGTGCGACAGGAGACTGATGCCGTCGCGCAAGGGCGGCGAGGTTTGCCCGGCTTCACAATGTCTTGTGCGGCGCAAGGCGACGAGCGTGCCGGGGTTTTGCGGATGTTGCGAAGCAGAGACAATGGGTTACAAATGACCGCTACGGCTCGATTTTGCCGAACTATTGAGCGAACTGCTTGTTGATAGGGCAGTTGCTGCTTGCGCTTTGCGTTGCGGAAGAGGGTCAAGAGGGTGCCCAATAGGGGCTGGCGCGCTTCACTCTGAGTCGGTGTCGAGATCAGGAGGAACGTAGTCTGATCTCGCCTCGTTGCAGCAGTGCAGCGGAACCTACGTGGAGAGGGATCATGTACAACGATTCGTTGTTCAACGCGTTCGCGAGGTCGTTCGAGGCGAGAAGCCAGACCGACATGTCGATGGCGGAATATCTTGAATCGTGTCGAACCGACCCGATGCGATATGCGAATGCCGCTGAACGACTACTAGCTGCGATCGGTGAGCCTCAGATGATCGACACGGCCAAGGACCCACGCCTTGGCCGTATCTTTTTGAACCGGACTATACGGATGTATCCGGCGTTTTCCGGCTTCTACGGGATGGAAGATACGATCGAGCGTATCGTTGGATTCTTCCGCCACGCCGCGCAGGGCTTGGAAGAGCGCAAGCAGATCCTCTATCTGCTCGGACCGGTCGGCGGCGGCAAATCGTCGCTCGCCGAGCGCCTGAAGCAGTTGATGGAGGTGCATCCGATCTACGTGCTCAAGGCCGGCGATGAGTTGAGTCCGGTGTTCGAGTCGCCGCTCGGGCTGTTCGACCCCGATGCCCTCGGGCCGATGCTGGAAGAGAAGTACGGCATTCCGCGCCGCCGGCTCACCGGCTTGATGAGCCCGTGGTGCTACAAGCGGCTCGAAGCGTTCGGCGGCGACATCTCGCAATTCCGCGTGGCCAAGTTGCAGCCGTCGCGGTTGCGCCAGATTGGCATTGCCAAGACCGAGCCGGGCGACGAGAACAACCAGGACATCTCCTCGCTGGTCGGCAAGGTCGATATCCGCAAGCTCGAGACTTACGCGCAGAACGATCCCGACGCCTACAGCTATTCCGGCGGGCTTAACCGCGCCAACCAGGGCGTGCTTGAATTCGTCGAGATGTTCAAGGCGCCGATCAAGATGTTGCATCCGCTGCTGACCGCGACGCAGGAAGGCAATTACATCGGGACCGAGAATATCGGTGCGATCCCGTTCAACGGCATCATTCTCGCCCATTCCAATGAGGCGGAGTGGCAGAGCTTCAAGACCAACAAGAACAACGAAGCCTTCATCGACCGCATCTGCGTGATCAAGGTGCCGTACTGCCTGCGTGTCACCGAGGAGCGCAAGATCTACGAAAAGCTGATCCAGAGCTCCGAACTCGCCACCGCGCCTTGCGCGCCGGCGACGCTGGATACGCTGGCCCGCTTCTCGGTGATGTCACGCCTGCGCAAGCACGAGAACTCGACGCTCTACGCCAAGATGCGGGTCTATGACGGCGAAAGCCTGAAGGAGTCGGATCCCAAGGCGCGCAGCGTCCAGGAATATCGCGATGCCGCCGGCGTCGACGAGGGCATGGACGGCGTCTCCACCCGCTTTGCCTTCAAGGTTCTGGCTGCGACCTACAATCACGACACCGCGGAAATCTCGGCGGATGCCGTGCACCTGATGTATGTGCTGGAGCAGTCGATCCGCCGCGAGCAACTGCCGGAAGAAGTCGAGAAGCGCTACCTCGAATTCATCAAGGCCGACCTCGTCCCGCGTTACGCCGAGTTCATCGGTCACGAGATCCAGAAGGCCTATCTGGAATCCTACTCCGATTACGGCCAGAACCTGTTCGACCGCTATGTCGATTACGCGGACGCGTGGATCGAGGATCAGGATTTCAAGGATCCCGATACGGGCCAGCTGCTCAATCGCGAGCTGTTGAACCAGGAGCTGACCAAGATCGAGAAGCCGGCTGGGATTGCGAATCCGAAAGACTTCCGCAACGAGGTTGTCAAGTTCTCTTTGCGCTCGCGGGCCCAGAACGGCGGCAAAAATCCCGGCTGGACCTCCTACGAAAAGATCCGCGAAGTCATCGAAAAGCGGATATTCTCGCAAGTCGAGGATCTTCTCCCGGTCATCTCGTTCGGGACCAAGAAGGACGGCGAGACCGAGAAGAAGCACGCCGACTTCGTCGCGCGCATGGTCGAGCGCGGCTACACCGAGCGGCAGGTGCGCCGCCTGGTCGAGTGGTACATGCGCGTGAAGCAGGCCGGCTGAGACGGAGGCGTATGAAACGTGGTCATGCACATCATTGATCGGCGCCTGAATCCCGGCGGCAAGAGTCTGGAGAACCGTCAGCGATTTTTGCGCAGGGCCAAGGCGCTGGTCCAGGGCGCGGTCAAGAAGACGTCGCAGGACCGCGACATCAAAGACGTGTTGGAGGGCGGGGAGGTGAGCATCCCGCTCGACGGCATGGACGAGCCGCGCTTTCGCCGCGAAGGCGGCACCCGTGACATGGTGCTGCCGGGCAACAAGAAGTTCGTCGAAGGCGACATCCTGCCGCGGTCCGGCGAGGGCAGCGGTCGGAAATCGGCGCCGGGACAGGGCGACAGCGAGGACGCGTTCCGCTTCGTGCTCACCAAGGAAGAGTTCGTCAATCTCTTCCTCGACGATCTCGAACTTCCCGATCTCGCCAAGCGCAAATTCGCCGAGGCCGAGAGCGAGGGCCTGCAGCGCGCCGGCTATGCGACCTCCGGCTCGCCCGCCAACATCTCGATCAGCCGTACCGTCACCCGCGCGCTCGCGCGCCGCGTCGCGCTCAGGCGGCCGCGGCCGGAGGAGATTGCAGAGCTGGAGGCCGAACTGGCGGAGGAGACGGATGAAGAGCGCCGCGTAGCGCTGGCGGCCAAGATCGAGGCCTTGAAGGCCAAGGCCAAGCGCATCCCATTCATCGATCCGATCGATATCCGCTACCGCAGATTCGAGACGGTGCCGAAGCCGATTGCGCAGGCCGTCATGTTCTGTCTGATGGACGTCTCGGGCTCGATGTCCGAGCACATGAAGGACCTCGCCAAGCGGTTCTACATGCTGCTCTACGTGTTTCTGACGCGGCGCTATCGCCACGTCGAGATCGTCTTCATCCGCCACACCGATCGTGCCGAGGAGGTTGACGAGCAGACCTTTTTCTATGGTCCGGCCTCGGGCGGCACGCTGGTGTCGAGCGCGCTGCAATGTATGCACGAGATCGTCCGGTCGCGCTTCAGCCCGTCAGACTGGAACATCTACGCGGCGCAGGCCTCCGACGGCGACAATGCGACCTCGGATTCCGAGAACGTCGCGCGCATCCTGACCAGCAACATCCTGCCGGTGTCGCAATTCTTTGCCTATCTGGAGGTCGGCGAGTCCGGCACCTATTCGTTCGAAATGCCGGACTCGGCATTGTGGTCGCTCTATGAGCGGCTGCGCGCGGGGGGCGAGCCGCTGTCGATGCGCAAGGTGCGCGACCGCAGCGAGATCTTTCCGGTCTTCCACGACCTGTTTCAGCGCCGCAAGACCCAGGAAAGGGCCGCCTCATGAGCGAGCTTCTGTTCGAAGGCGCGGACTGGAATTTTGCGACCTTGCAGCGCATCCACGATGTCTGCGAGGGCATCGCACGTGGCGAGCTCGGGCTGGACACCTATCCCAACCAGATCGAGGTGATCACCGCCGAGCAGATGCTCGACGCCTATTCCTCGGTCGGCATGCCGCTGTTCTACAAGCACTGGTCGTTCGGCAAGCACTTCGCGTTCCACGAAGCCTCTTACCGCAAGGGGCTGATGGGGCTCGCTTATGAGATCGTGATCAACTCCTCGCCCTGTATCTCCTACCTGATGGAGGAGAACACGGCGACGATGCAGACGCTGGTCATCGCGCATGCGGCCTTCGGTCACAACCACTTCTTCAAGAACAATTATCTGTTCAAGCAGTGGACCGACGCCGACGGCATCCTCGACTATCTCGAATTCGCCCGCGGCTATGTCGCGCAATGCGAGGAGCGGCATGGCCGGCTCGCGGTGGAACACACGCTGGATGCCGCGCATGCGCTGATGTCGCATGGCGTCGATCGCTATCCCGGCAAGAAGAAGCTCGATCTGCGGGACGAGGAGAAGCGGGCCGGCAAGCGCAGGCTTTATGAAGAGGCTGCCTTCAACGATCTGTGGCGCACGGTGCCGAGCGGACCGGCCAAGACCAAGGCCGTCCTCAATGTCGAGCGACGCCGCGCGCTGCTCGGCTTGCCGCAGGAGAACCTGCTCTACTTCCTGGAAAAGACCGCGCCGCGCCTCGCCCCGTGGCAGCGTGAGCTCCTGCGGATCGTGCGCCATATCGCGCAGTACTTCTATCCGCAGGGCCAGACCAAGGTCATGAACGAGGGCACAGCGACCTACGTGCATTATCGGATCATGAGCCGGCTGCACCAGGACGGGCGCCTGACCGACGGCAACTTCCTGGAGTTCCTGCAGTCGCACACCAATGTGGTGTTTCAGCCGGAGTTTGACGATCCGCGCTTCTCCGGCTTCAATCCTTACGCGCTCGGCTTTGCGATGATGCAGGATATCGAGCGCATCGTGACCCAGCCGACCGACGAGGATCGCGAATGGTTCCCGGAGATCGCCGGCACTGGGGACGCGATGGCCGTGCTGCGCGATGTCTGGGCCAACTATCGCGACGAGAGCTTCGTCAGCCAGTTCATGAGCCCGCATCTGATGCGGCAGTTGCGCCTCTTCCACCTGCACGACGATCCGGCCGAGCGCGCCGGCATCCGGGTCGATGCCATTCACGACGAGCGCGGCTATCGCCGCATCCGCCGCGAATTATCCAAGCAGTATGACGTCGGATATATCGATCCCAATATCGAGGTGATCGATGTCGACCTCGCCGGCGACCGCCGGCTGATGCTGCGTCACACCGTCGTCAAGGGCGCGCAGCTTAACGAGACGGATACCAAGCGCGTCCTGCAGCATCTCGCCGACCTCTGGACTTACGACGTCTCGCTCACGGAAGTCGATGCAGCGACCGACAAGGTGCTGAAGGAGTATGTGCTCAATCCGCGGATACAACCGGCGGCCGCCTGACGCGGCCGCCGCTCCGTGATGCCTGCTAGATTCTCTCGTCGCAACCTCGCTATTTTTCGGGTTATGATGCGACGAGAAGGGCCGGGAAGCTTCTCGCCGGCCTCGGGGCCATATCCGAACCTTTGGCAGGGACTGTGTGAGTGAGCCGGATGATGGTGCGGCCTTGTCTGGGCCGCGGGATCGTTTCATTCCCTTGCGGAAGTCGGACATTCTGGACGGGGTCATCGCCCATTTTGGCTTGAATGACGATCGGGCGAGGCAGCTCCGGCAGTTCGCTCAGATGCTCGGTGCCATCCTCCACCACCAATATTTCACCGAGCTCGACCGGCTGCGACAGACCTATTTCTATTTCGATCCGGAGTTGAGGCCACCCGGGCATCTCTCTGCCGAGTCGCTCGAATCCGCCTATCGCGATCTGCGCGAGGAATTTGTCCGCGTTCTCACCGAGGCCAACTTCGTCGAGATCGGTCACGAGGAGATCCTGCGCGCGTTCGCCGAGCACGCGCTGGTGCGGGTCAAGGTCAAGGTGCCGCTCGGGGATTATCGGGATGTCCGAATGTTCCGCCGCGGGTACCACCGGGAAACGGTATCCATCCCGTCCCTGTTCGGCTTGCGCCGCCGCTCGGTCGAGGTCGAAGTCTATGACGACGTGGTGCTGATGGTCGCGACCAGGCCGGACATCGCAGGCGCGGAGCCGCGTCTATCGCTGCTGAGCGCCCGCCGTAGCACGACGAAGGCTCGCGGTGGCGCCGTGCTGTTCAAATATTTCCGCCACATCCCGCGCTGGGACCTGGAGGCGCTGTTTCCGAACGTGCGCGTCGTGATGGGGATCCGCGACCAGCTGACCCTCGGCGTGCCGGCGCTGGTCGGCGGCGTGCCGATCCTGCTCAAGCTCGCCTCGACCCTGACCGTTTTATTCGTTGTCGCCGGCTTCTATCTCGGCCTCAGCGGCAAGCTGCACGACAATGACGCCGAGCAGGCGCTGGCCGCGATCAGTGGTCTGTTCGCGCTGGGCGCATTCGTTCTGCGGCAATGGAGCAATTTCCATCGCCAGTCGCTGATCCATCAGAAGCAGCTTACCGACAACATCTATTACCGCAACGTCAACAACAATTCCGGGATTTTCAACTATCTGATCGGCGAGGCTGAGGAGCAGGACTGGAAAGAAGCACTGCTCGCTTATTGCAGCTTGCTCGCGCCGCCCGCATCGCTGAGCCGCGACGAAGTGAAGTTGCGCGCCGAGGATTTTGTGATGCAGCGGTTCGGCCTGCAGATCACATTTGGTGTTGACGACGCGTTGGCTCGGCTAACGAGCCTTGGCCTGCTCCGCAAGGACGGCAACCATCTCGCCGTGCTGCCGCTGGCGGATGCGCTCACAGGGCTCGAGCGCAACTGGGTCGCCCTTCTACGCACCTGATCCCAACTCCGGTTGGGGACGGATTTGATTGTCCTCTGGCCGCATGGACCTGCCGACCGACGAGGCGGGTGCGGGCCGGGCGATTGTGTCCGCTGGTCGCAATTGGATTTCGTGCGTAACCGTTTTCCTGGCGTCGGCAGCTCAATTGTAGCGCTGCGGCGACAATGTCCTTCACCGGATCGACACGGGAAAATGGGCGCGAGCCGCTCTTCCGTGCCGATATTCACGGCAGGAGGAGACCCCCATGAAAGTTCTGATCGCTTCGACGCCCGCGACCGGTCATCTCAATCCTTTGCTTTCGATCACCCACGACCTCCTCGAGGACGGGCATGAGGTGACGATTCTGACAGGAAGCAGGCTGCGTCAGCGGGTCGAGGCGAGTGGAGCGAGGTTCAGGGCGCTTCCGGACGGTGCCGATATCGATCCGAGCGATGTTCATGCGATTGCGCCCGAGCTGAAGACCATGGAGCCTGGTCCGGAATGGCTGCGGCTGTGTCTACAACGGGTCTTCGTGGAAACTATTCCGGCGCAATACGAGGGCTTGCAGCAGGCGTTGCGCGACGGCCAACCCGACGTCATCGTCGGTGACGACATGGTCTTCGGCGTGCTGCCGATGCTGCTCGGCCCGCGTGCGAACCGGCCTCCTGTCGTGCTCTGTGGAACGTCGATCCTGCATTCGACGCGAGATGACGGCGCGCCGCATTTTCTCGGGCTGCCACATGCCACCACGCAGGCCGAGCGCAAACGCTATGCTGAGATCGCCAGGGATTACGATCGTGCCGTCAACGAGCCAGTCGGCCGTCGGTTGAACGAGATTCTGGCGGAGCTCGGCGGCCGTCCGCTGGACATGGTGATGTTCGATTCCGTTTCCGTACTTGCCGATGTCTATCTCCAGCTGACGGTACCGGGCTTCGAATTCCCCCGCAAACTGCCTCCGACGGTCCATTTCGTGGGCCGGCCGCCGATCGTCCCAAATCAGGCGCCGCTGCCGCCGTGGGCGGATGATCTCGGCGGTTCGCGCAAGGTCGTCCTGGTCACGCAGGGAACAGTCGCCAATCACGATTTCGGGCTTCTGGTAGCACCGACGCTCGCGGCGCTTGCCGACGAAAAGGATCTGCTGGTCATGGTGACCACCGGCGGCCGTCCGACGGACACCATTCCAGGAGCGATTCCCGCCAACGCTCGCGTATCCCGCTTTCTGCCGTTCGAATGGGCGCTGGCGAAGGCGGACGTGTTCGTCACCAACGGCGGCTATGGCAGCGTCAACCAGGCTTTGAGCTACGGGCTGCCGATCGTCAGCGCGGGTCTGACCGAAGACAAGGCGGACGTGAACATGCGTGTCGCCTGGTCCGGCGTCGGCATCGATCTCGCCACCAATCAGCCCACCCCGCAAGCGGTACGCGAGGCGGTCAGGGCCGTGCTCGATCGGCCGAACTATCGCGCCCGGGCCAGGAGGATGGCGCGTGAATTCGCCAAGCTCGACACGCGCTCAGAGGTGCTTCGTATCATCAATCAGGTCGTCAATGCGCAGAGGACGCCCGATGTCGGGGCAAGGCTGTCGGCCGGATAGCCGGCAGCTACGGTCGATCAGCGCAGGTTGGCGTTGATTTTGTCCAGGACCGCCGAGCCCGGACAGAGATCCGCAGCTTCCATCCGGTTCAGCGGCCGCTCAACCGTATTGAGATGGCTGTGCAGATCCTCTGCGTCCGGATCGACATAGAGCAGGCCGGTAACGATCTGGCCTTGGGCGGCGTGTTTCTGCAGGAAAGTCATGGCCCCAAGCCGGTCATGCGGATCGTAGTCCGCGTCGATCTTGCGTAGCGCCAGCCTGCTGCCGTCATGCTGCTCGACGATCTGCACCGTGCCGGGCGCGTAGTCGACCGTGATCGGATCTCGCCCGGTGAACACGTCGAGCCGGTTTACGGCGTCGTTGTGCTCGCGCACGTAGTCGTAGCTCTTGGTCGAGCCCGCGTGATTGTTGAAGGCGATACAGGGGCTGACGACGTCGATGAAGGCCGCGCCTTTGTGCTGGATCGCGCCGGCAATGATCGGCACCAGCTGCTTCTTGTCGCCGGAGAAGGAACGGGCGACATAGGTCGCGCCCAGCTGCAGCGCGATCCCGACCAGGTCGATGGCATTGTCGGTGTTGGTCACGCCCTTCTTCGATTTCGAACCGCGGTCAGCGGTTGCCGAGAACTGGCCCTTGGTGAGGCCGTAGACGCCGTTGTTCTCGACGATATAGGTCATGTTGACGCCACGCCGGATCGCGTGCGCGAACTGGCCGAAGCCGATCGAGGCGGAATCGCCGTCGCCGGAGACGCCAAGATAGATCAGCTCGCGATTGGCGAGATTGGCGCCGGTCAGCACCGACGGCATGCGGCCATGGACCGAATTGAATCCGTGCGAATTGCCGAGGAAATAGTCCGGCGTTTTCGACGAACAGCCGATGCCGGAGATCTTCGCGACCCGGTGCGGTTCGATCGACAGCTCGAAACAGGCTTCGATGATCGAGGCAGTGATCGAATCATGACCGCAGCCGGCGCACAGCGTCGAGATCTTGCCCTCGTAGTCGCGGTGGGTGAAGCCGAGCGCGTTGGTCTTGATGCCGGGATGATGGAATTTCGGCTTGGCAATGTAGGTCATGAGAGCACCTCGCATCCCAGGCTCGTCATGGCCGGGCTTGTCCCGGCCATCCGTGTCTGGGCCAGGAAAAAGAAAGACGTGGATGCCCGGCACAAGGCCGGGCATGACGGCGGAGAGCTCTTGGCCAAAGTCATGACACGGCCTTGCGCAGCGGTGTGACTTTGAGGTGATCCTGGTGATCGCCGATGCTATCTGCAATGAAGCGCGCCGTGATCGGGGTGCCATCATAGTGCAGGATCGGGATCAGCCGGACCGGATCGATGCCGTTCTCGTTGACGATCAACTGGCGTAGTTGGGCGTCACGGTTCTGCTCGACCACATAGACGAAGTCGTGTTCGGCGAGGAAGCTCGCTACGCTCGAATGGAACGGGAAGGCGCGGATGCGCAGGCGATCAAGCAGATGGCCGCGCGCTTCCAGGATCTCGATCGCCTCGTCCATCGCCGGCGCCGTCGAGCCGAAATAGATGACGCCGTATTTGGTGGGCTTCGCCGCATTGGCCTGCAGCGGCCGCGGCACGAGGTCCCGCGCGGTCTCGAACTTGCGCAGCAGCCGCTGCACATTGTCGGCGTAGACGGCGCCTTCCTCCGAATAGCGTGCGTAAGGATCGCGCGAGGTGCCGCGGGTGAAGTAGGAGCCCTTGGTCGGGTGGGTGCCGGGATCGGTGCGATAAGGGATGCCGTCGCCGTCGACATCGAGATAGCGGCCGAAGTCGCGGCCTTCCTCGAGCATCTCCGCGGTCATGATCTTGCCGCGGTCATACTGCCGCGCATCATCCCATTTCAGCGGCCGGCACAGCCGCTGATTCATGCCGATGTCGAGGTCGAGCATCAGGAAGATCACGGTCTGCATCCGCTCGGCGAGATCGAAGGCTGTCGCCGCGAATTCGAACGCTTCGGCGGGATCCTCGGGGAAGAGCAGCACATGCTTGGTGTCGCCATGCGACGCATAGGCGCAGGCGATGATGTCGCATTGCTGGGTGCGGGTCGGCATCCCCGTTGATGGCCCGGCGCGCTGCACGTTCATGATGACGGCTGGAATCTCGGCGAAGTAGGACAGGCCGATGAATTCCGTCATCAGCGAGATGCCGGGACCGGAGGTCGTGGTGAAGGCTCGCGCGCCGTTCCAGGACGCGCCGATCACCATGCCGATCGAAGCCAGCTCGTCCTCTGCTTGCACGATCGCATATTTGGCCTGTCCGGTCTCCGGATCGTGCCGCAGCTTCTTGCAATGGTTGGTGAAGGCTTCCGCCAGCGACGAGGACGGCGTGATCGGATACCAGGCGCAGACAGTGGCGCCGCCATAGACCGCGCCGAGCGCAGCGGCATTGTTGCCCTCGATGAAGATGCGGTCGCCGACCTTGTCGGCCTTCCTGATCTTCAACCCGATCGGGCATTTCAGGTTCTGCAGCGCCCAGTCGCGCCCGAGATGCAGCGCATGCACGTTCGAGGAGAGCAGCTTCTCCTTGCCCTTGTATTGCTCGCCGATCAGCTGCTCGACGAGTTTCGGGTCCATGTCGAGCAGCGCGCAGAGCGAGCCGAGATAGATGATGTTCTTGAACAGCTGGCGCTGTCGCGGGTCGCTATAGGTCGAATTGGTGATTGCCGTCAGCGGCACGCCGATCACCGTGATGTCGTCGCGAAATTTGCTCGACGGCATCGGCTTGGTTGAGTCGTAGAACAGATAGCCGCCGGGCACGATGCCGGCGACATCCTTGTCCCAGGTCTGCGGGTTCATCGCGACCATCAGGTCGGTGCCGCCCCCGCGGGCGCCGAGATGACCAGCCTCCGTGACGCGCACCTCGTACCAGGTCGGCAGGCCCTGGATGTTGGAGGGGAAGATGTTGCGCGGGCTGACCGGCACGCCATGGCGCAGCACGGCACGCGCGAACAGCTCGTTGGCGCTCGCCGAGCCCGAGCCGTTGATGTTGGCGAAGCGGACGACGAAGTCGTTTACGCGGCTGAGCGGCGCTTGCTGGGGCATGCGTGACCTGCGTGAGTGATCTCGAGGAAATATTTCTGCATGTCCCACGCACCGGTGGGGCAGCGCTCGGCGCACAGGCCGCAATGGAGGCAGACGTCCTCGTCCTTCACCATCACGCGGCCGGTCTTCAGATCATCCGACACATAGAGGCTCTGGTCCGGATGTAGCGACGGTGCCTTCAGCCGCTGCCGCAGATCGGCCTCGTCGCCATTCTGGGTGAAGGTGATGCAATCCATCGGACAGATGTCGACGCAGGCGTCGCACTCGATGCAGAGCGTGTTCGAGAACACCGTCTGCACGTCGCAATTCAGGCAACGGTGCGCCTCGCCAAGCGCGAGCTTGACGTCATAGCCGAGTTCGACCTCGGCGCGGATGTCCTTGAGCGCCACCACTTTGTCGCGATGCGGCACCTGGTAGCGCTTCTCGGGCGAGACGTCGTTGTCGTAGCTCCAATCGTGAATGCCCATCTTCTGCGAGGTGACGTGCACCTCGGGCAGCGGCCGCTCGCTGATATCCTCGCCGGACAGCAGGCGATGGATCGACAGCGCCGCCTCATGGCCGTGCGCCACCGCCCAGATGATGTTCTTCGGACCGAATGCGGCGTCGCCGCCGAAGAACACTTTCGGATTGGTCGAGACGAACGTATTGGGATCGACCACCGGCATGTGCCATTTGTCGAAGGCGACGCCGCAGTCCGGCTCGATCCAGGGGAACGCATTCTCCTGACCGACCGCGACCAGCACGTCGTCGCATTCGAAGGTCTGGTCCGGCTCGCCTGACGGCACCAGGTTGCGGCGGCCCTTGGCATCATATTCGGCGCGGACCTTCTGGAAGGTCACCCCGGTGAGCCTGCCGTTGTCGTGGTTGAACGCGACCGGCACCAGATAGTTGAGGATCGGGATGTCCTCGTGCATCGCGTCTTCCTTCTCCCAGGGAGACGCCTTCATCTCCTCGAAGGCGGAGCGCACGATCACCTTGACGTCTTCGCCGCCGAGCCGACGCGCGGTGCGGCAGCAATCCATCGCGGTGTTGCCGCCGCCGAGCACGATCACCCGGCGGCCGATCTTGTCGGTGTGGCCGAATGAGACGTTGGCGAGCCACTCGATACCGATGTGGATATTGGCCGCAGCTTCCTTCCGGCCAGGAATGTTGAGCTCGCGACCGCGCGGCGCGCCGGAGCCGATGAAAACAGCGTCATATTTGTCCGCGAGCAGCTGCTTCAGGCTGTCGATGCGGTGGCCGCCCTTGAACTCGACGCCGAGGTTCAGGACGTAGTCCGTCTCTTCGTCGACCACGCTGTCGGGCAGACGGAACTTCGGAATCTGGGAGCGCATCATGCCGCCGGGCTTCGGGTCGGCATCGAATACGGTGCAGTGATAGCCGAGCGGGGCGAGATCGCGCGCCACGGTGAGTGAGGCCGGGCCGCCGCCGACCAGCGCGATCCGCTTGCCGTTCTTTGCGACCGGCCGCGGCATCCGCTGCGTCACATCGTCTTTGAAGTCGGCCGCGACGCGTTTCAAGCGGCAGATCGCCACCGGGCTCTCTTCGACGCGGCCGCGCCGACAGGCCGGCTCGCACGGACGATCGCAGGTGCGGCCGAGAATGCCCGGGAACACGTTCGATTTCCAGTTGATCATGTAGGCGTCGCTATAGCGACCCTCGGCGATCAGGCGGATATATTCCGGGACGGGAGTATGAGCGGGGCAAGCCCATTGGCAGTCGACTACTTTATGAAAGTAGTCGGGAGCCGAAATATCAGTCGGTTTCATTCCCACCTCGCCCGCGCGCATAAACGGACGCGCGGCCTTCCTGACGTGAGGATGACTAGCCATTCGGCATCATCGGATCGGAGGCGGTTACCTGCTCTTCCGGATCACACCCTGGCTGCCGTCCTTCTGTTTTTGAAATGGTTCAATATCGTTGTCCTATTAGACTAGAGCCATTCCAAGGCGGGCACAAAGGCAAATTTGTGTAACCGATGCGCTGCAGCGCGCGTGCTGCACTGCGGCGTATCTATGCTGTTGAATGCCATCACCCCGCCGAAGCCAAGCATGCGCCGCGGCGAGGGGACGTCATTGATCCATCACAAGGCGCCATCAGCTCTGCGTGATGTCGGTCCGGCTTAGATCCCACATCAGACGGTAGATGCCGACCGACATCTGGGTTGCCAGTGGTCCGTCGATCGCAGCAAAGCGCGTCGTCATCAGCGTGGCGATGGCGTGGCTTTCGGTGCCGTCGATCAGGACAAACCAATCCGCGCCGCGATCGGTTGCGGGCAGCTCGGCGCTCGGTCCGGACAGGGCTGCGTCGCCTTCGAGCAGATGCATCGAGATGATGCTGTCGAGATCGTCAGGATCGAGCTCGACCTGCAACGCAGCACGCAGTGCCGCGTCTTGTCCCGGTTTCGGACGCAGGCGGATGATGCCGAGGATGGCGCCGCGGCCGGTGCCCTTCGAGATCGTGATGCGGGCGACTGACCGGATCATGTTCTTGAACCGCGCCATCGTCGTCTTCGACCAGTCGGTCGGTGCATTGAGCCGAGCGCGATAGGCTTCGCTGCTCAGCACGTCGATGGTTTCGGTGGAGTAGAGGCAGAGATATTTCGGGCTCGCCTGCTCGGCGACATAGCGCCTGGCCTCGATGAAGCCCGGGATCGCCACGCGCTCCTCCAGATGCTCGCGGTCGTACCAGCGGTTGAAATCGGCTTCGTCAGCCGCATCGATGTTCATCGATGTCAGCAGCATGCCTTTTCCGGCGATGGGCATTGGGAGGTGTCCTTACTGCAGTTCGTTCCTCGTCGTGAGGAGCGCCTTCGCAGACGCGTCTCAACCATCGGGGCCGGATGCATTTGGAGGGCCTCATCCTGCGAGACGCCATGCTCCGCATCGCTCCTCAGGACGAGGTGATGGCGACGTGTTTAAGGCGCAGCCGTGCGAGACGCCATATCGGCGATCGATTTCATGACCGCATCGCGGATGCCGGGATCATAAAGATTGTGACCTGCGGCTTCGATGACACGGATTTCGGCCTCATGCCACAGGTCGGCGAGCGCCGCGGAGGTCGCGGGCGGGCAGAGCAGGTCGTAGCGGCCCTGCACGACGATGCCGGGGATGCCGGTGAGCCTGCCGGCTTGGCGCAGCAATTGGTCCGGCGCCATGAAGCAGTCGTTCTGGAAGTAATGCGCCTCCATGAAGGCTGTCGCGGGCAGCGGGCCGGTCGCGCGCAGCGTCGCCTGATCGAGCCTGAAGCGGGCGGGTCTCACTTCCGAAAGCGCACGCTCGGTGTCATGCCAGGCGCGTGCTGCGGGCGCATGGACGGCCGGATCTGGATCAAGGATACGCCGCCAATAGGCCGCGCAGGGCTCACCGCGTTCGGCTTCGGGAAGCACTTCGAGGAAGTCGCGATGCAGCGCCGGGTAGAACCGGGCCAGTGTCTCGCCGAACGCGGTTTCCACCTCGGCCCTTGTGCCCAGAAACGTCGCCCGCAGCACCAGTCCCGCGACGCGGCTCGGATGCGCCTGCGCGTAGGCCAGCGCCAAGGTTGCGCCCCAGGACCCGCCGGCCACGATCCACCGCGAGAAACCGAACTTCTCGCGGATCAACTCCGTGTCTGCGATCAGATCGGGCAGGGTGTTGTTGTCGCGGCTGCGGGCCGGCCGGCTGCGCCCGGCGCCGCGCTGATCGAACAGCACGGCATGGAAACGCTCGGGATCGAACAGGCGGCGGTGATCGGGCTGGCAGCCGGAACCGGGGCCGCCATGCAGATACACCGCCGGAATGCCGCCGACGCGGCCGACGCTTTCGACATAGATCTCGTGGCCGCCGGAGACCTGCAGCCATTCCGAAGTCAGCGGTGCGAAGGGATCAGCGCGGCGCGCCGAAGCTTTGCCGGCCTCGGCGTCAGGCATTGTCGTTGTGCTCGGCCGGATCGCCTTCCCAGCTGCCGCCGGCAAAATTGCGGTAGAGGAAGCGGTCCTGGCCGGAAGCCGCGTCGCGCTCGGCCTGCTTGAAAATGCTCTCATGCAGCGGCGACAAGGTGCAGGCCGGGTCGGTGTTGCCGGCGTCCCCGGTGAGCGCAAAGGCCTGGCAGCGGCAGCCCCCGAAATCGATCTCGCGGAATTCGCAACTCTTGCACGGCTCCTTCATCCAGCCGGTGCCGCGATAGCGATTGAAGGCCTCCGAATTCTGCCAGATCCAGGCGATCGAATGGTTCGAGCGCACGGATTCGAACTCGAGCCCGGTAATGCTCTCGGCGGCGTGGCAGGGCAGGATCTTGCCGGAAGGCGAGATGTTGAAGAACTGGCGGCCCCACCCGCCCATGCATTTCTTCGGCCGCAGCGCGTAGTAGTCCGGCACCACGTAGTCGATCGTGAGGACGCCCTTCAGCCGTTCGCGCGCTTCGGCAACCAGGCGATCGGTTTCTTCGAGTTGCGCGTAGGTCGGCATCAGGCTGGCGCGGTTCTTCAAGGCCCAGCCGTAATACTGCACATTGGCGACTTCCAGCCGGTCGGCATCGAGATTGATCGCCATCTGGATCATGTCGGGCAGCTGGTGCAGGTTCTGCCGGTGCATCACCGCGTTGACGGTGAGCGGGAGGTCGAGCTCGCGCGTCCAGCGCGCGACTTCGAGCTTCTTGGCGTGGCCGCCTTTGTAGCCACCAACGCGATCGGCAAGAGGAGCCTCCGAGGCCTGGAAGCTGATCTGAACGTGGCAGAGCCCGGCGTCGGCCAGCGCCTGCAGCCGCTCGCGCGTCAGCAGCACCGCAGAGGTGATCAGATTGGTGTAGAGCCCGACATCGTTGGCATGCTGCACCAGTTCGACCAGGTCCTTGCGCGCGGTCGGCTCGCCGCCGGAGAAATGTATCTGCAGCACGCCGATCTCGGCGAGCTCGGACAGCACCTTCTTCCATTCAGCCGTGGTGAGCTCGCTTGCGCCGCGGTCGAGCTCCAGCGGGTTGGAGCAATAGGGGCATTGCAGCGGGCAACGGTGAGTCAGTTCGGCCAGCACCGCAAGCGGAATGCCATAGGTCTCCGCGACCGAGCGGCGCTGTTCCAGCACGGTCAACCCGTCATTGCTGTCGGTCCGCGGATGCACGTCTGTCAGTTCGGTCATAGCGTCTTCTCCCGAACCTCGGTCAAAAATCCCTTGTCAGCCAAATCCTGCAGCATGGCGACCACATCGGTGGCGATCATGTCGCGCGGTGCGGCGTATTTTTCCGCAAGCTCGTTCACGATCGCTGCGACGTCGCGTGCGCCGTCGCAGAGCTTGAGCACCTCGACCGCGATCTCGTCCGGCGCCAGCACCCGTTCCGGCGCCAGGATCACCCACACCTGCCGCGTCTCGTCGTATCTCAGCTTGGTGTGACGCGGCAGCACCACGCGGCTTACTTCGGTGACTTGGATGTTGCGTGGTGCTGCCATGGCGTCTCAGCCCTCTTTCGGCACGAAGGCGCCGGGCGGAATATGGCCATCGACATAGGCGTGATAGAGCGCGTCGAGCTGCACCCAGAGCACGTTGGTCTTGAATATCAGCGCGTTGCAGACCGCGGCGCGCTGCTCGGGCGTGGTCGCGTGCTCCTTCACGTAATGCAGCGCAAAGTTGGCGTCGCGTGGTGCCTGCGTCAGCCGGCGCTTGAAATAGCTCATCGTGTCGTGGTTGACGAAATTGTAGTGATCGAGCATGCCCGCGATGCGCTCCTCATGGATGCTGGGCGCGAACAGTTCGGTGAGCGAGGAGGCGATCGCTTCGAGCGGCGAGCGGTCGCGGCAGAAATGCACGTACGCCTCGACCGCAAAACGCGTCGCGGGCAGGATGCCTTCGGTCGACTCGACGTAAGCGGTGTCGAGCCCGAGGCCTTCCGTCAGCTTGATCCAGCGTTCGATCCCGCCCTCGCTGCCGACGTCGCCGTCATGATCCTCGATCCGGTGCCGCCATTCCAGCCGGGTGGCGCGATCGCGGAAGCGCGAGATCACCACTGCATCCTTGATCGGGATCGTGCTCTGATAGTAGTAGCGGTTCAGCGCCCAGGCCTGCACCTGGCCCTTGTTGAGCTTGCCGCCATGCAAGAGCTTATGGAACGGATGCAGGTTGTGATAGCGGGTCGCGCCGATATGGCGGAGCGCGGCCTCCAATTCGCCGGCGCTGTTCAGCCTCACATTGTTGCCGATCGACAGCGCGGTCATTTCACTCAAATTCACATCACTCACAGCAAGATCTCCATCCCTTGAGCGGGGATTTCCCATCCCTCGCGTTCCAATGTCTGCCGCTCGAGTGAGGCGTGGAGCCACGCCGGATTTGAGTTGTTGATGTGCAGGAAAAGCTTCCTGCCGATCCCGATGTCCGCCAGCGACTTGATTGCGCCGCTTTCTCCGGACATCGCGATATGCCCCATGCTCTGCCCGGTCTTGTTGCCAAGACCGGCTTGGATCATTTCGTCGTCCCGCCATACCGTGCCGTCGAAGAACACCAGCGGCGCGCCCTTCAGCCGCTGCCTCAGGGCATCGTCCACGTCGGCGCAGGCGGCGATGACATAGAAATATTGGCCGCTGGCCTTGTCCGCAATCTTCAGGCCCAGCGTGTCGCCGGTCGATGCGCTGCCCCCCGGATGCTCCTTCCCGCGCAGATACCAGGCGCTGGTACCCGATACCGCAAAGGGCAGGATTTCGAGCCCGGATGGGGTGCCGTCCGGCAATTGCGGGGCGAAGGCGGCATCAACCTCGATCGGTACCCGCCGGACGTTCTCTTCCTTCAACACATCGAAGATGCTGTTCGATTTCAGGATCGCAAGCACCTTGGGATGCCCATAGATCGTGAAGGGCGAACTCTCGCGCATCGACAGCAGGCCGGTGACCGCATCGATCTCGCCATTGGTCAGGATCACGCCCGCGATCGGGCTGTGGCGGAGCGCGCCCGGCTTGGGATGAAGCTGCGGTGTATCGGTAACCTGTTGGCGCAGGTCTGGTGACGCATTGACCAGGAACCAATGCTCGCCGTCGGCGCTCACCGCGATCGAGGCCTGGCTATTCCGGATCTCAGGATGATCAGTCCTGGCGGCCTGGCATACCGCACAGCCGCAATTCCATTGCGGCACTCCGCCGCCGGCAGCGGCGCCCAGGACGACGACGCGCAGCATAATCCGTCTCCTGGAAGTCAAACGAGGGACTTCAATGCGGGGCTTCGGATAATGGCTTCAGGCGCATCCGCAAGCCGTAACCGGCGGGACGGGGCGAAGCGGCGAAGAAGCCGAGGGTGAACGCCCGATCCCGTGCCTTGGGTTTCGCCAATGCGCTGACCTTCGGCGTCCACCCTCACGGTGTTGACGTCACACTCGCAAATTATTTGCGAGCGGCGCAGGCATACATGTTGATTTCCATGCCGACCGGCACTTCAACGATCTTGGGGGCTTTCCAGGCCATTGTCCTCTCCTTTTCGATCGGGACGATTTTCGTCCTCAACGATAAACTACCGCGCCATGAAAAGTTCGCCAGTGGAATCTTTTTCGTTTGAACCGGTCGGCCTATTTATTGCAGTGCGACGTGGCAGAGGAGAACGAGTGGCAATGTCGGGAAAGCAGGGCTGTCAATACAACGAATTCGTGATCGATCGCTTCGCAACCGCGTCCGGTTCTCCTCCTAGGCTGCGGGGAACCGCCCGGATAAGGCAGTTGTGAGTTCTTGGAGCTTTCTATCTCAACGCGCGACCCGATTGGAATCTGTCCATGCCCCGATATTTCTTCAACACCCGGATTGGCGACGAGCTGGTCTCCGATACCGATGGTGAGCTGCTGCGCAATCCCGACCGCGCCTGGGAAGTCGCGCGCGACATGATCCGGGAGCTGCTGCGCACGGAAGGCGCCAACGCGGCGCTCCTCTCGGCCGTCATCGAGGTGACGGACGAGGAAGGCGACATCGTCCTGGAATTTCCGTTCTCGGAGGCGATCTTCGACGTGCCCGCCCGATCGATGACGCGGCACTGAGGCTGTGGCCCCTTGCCGACCCGTCGCTCAGACCGAATGCCGCGGCTGGATGATCTCTCCGCGCGTGGTTGCGATCCCCATCTCGAAGCTGTCGGCGATGCGTCGGGCGCGCAGAATGAAGATCTCGGCGATCTCGGGCGAGAACAGCTCGCGCGCCGTGGCTTCGAACAGTTTGAGCCAGCGGTCGAAATGCGCGCCCTGCAGGGACAGCAGCAGGTGTGGGCGCATGGGGGCGCCGCTGTAGCGGCCGGTCTTCAAGAGCATCGATGACCAGAAATCGGCGATCTTGCCGATATGCTCGTCCCAGTCCTGTACCGTCGTATTGAAGATCGGGCCGATCAGTTCATCCTGCCGGGCGCGACCATAGAAGGTCTCGACCAGGAGCCGGATGGATCCCTCATCAAGTTCCGGATGTTGAACGGCGAGCGGGTGGCGGGAGGGGGTGGTCGTGGGCTTGGCGGTCATGGCGCTGTATATAAGCAGCCACAACGTGCATTGAAATGGCCAATCGGTGCCTCAGTCGGCCGTTGGTTCCCTGATTCCGCCGCCGTTTACGGCAGGCTGACGAACTCCACCCAGTTCGGCTTCTTGCCTACGGAATAGGACTTCAACCTGCGCAAGGCTCCGCTGGTCTGATCGATACCGTAGACAGTCATGCCGTTGGAGACCTCGCCGACGGCTGCAAGATAACGGCCGCTCGGATCGATGTTGAAGCCGCGCGGCTGGGTCTCGGTCGGAACGCTGCCGATCGTGGTGAGATGGCCGGTCGAGGCGTCGACCTTGAAGGCCGCCAACGTGTTCGAGGTCCGCTCCGAGGCATAGAGAAAGCGGCCGTCCGCGGTCACGTGCAGATCCGCCGCCCAGGGTTTTCCTGAGAAGCCCGGCGGCAGCACGGAGGTGCGCTGCTCCTCGCGCCAGGTGCCTTTGTCGGCATCGTAGGCATAGACCGCGAGATCGGCGTTCAGCTCGTGCAAGAGATAGATGAACTTGCCGTTCGGGTGAAAGATGAAGTGGCGTGGCCCTGATTTTTCCGGCGTTTTGATCGTCCCCGCCGCGTTGGGCGTCAGCGCCCCGGAGCTCGCGTCGAAGGTGAAGCTGAGCACCTGGTCGGAGCCGAGATTGGTCACGAACACGAAGCGGTTGTCGGGCGCAGGCAGGAATGCGTGCGCGTTCAGCCCGGTCGGAATCACCTGTGCAGGCGCGGCAACGACGCTGTTCGCCTGCACCGGGTTGACCGCGACTTTGTTGCCGCCATAAGAGGCGCTGAACAGGAACCTGCCGGACCGGTCGAAGGCGATATTGGCCATGCTGTCGGCCAGCGGGCCGTTACCCAGATGGCTCAGGTGCCCGCTTATGGGATCGATCGCGAAGCTCACGGCCAGGAAGGGCTTGGAGCGGATGCCTGCGATCAGCGTGCGACGATCGGGGCTGATCGCCAGCGGCGTCGATGAGCCGGGCGTTTCGATAGCAGGGAAGGCCGCGGTTTGGACCGGCGTCATCTCTCCCGTACCGGAATCGAGCCGGAATACGCTGATATCGTTGCTGTCGGCATTGCCGATATAGGCGAACGTTTCGGCGCTGGACATACGCGGCGCCAGTGCGGTCGCGAGCGCGGCGATCATCAACGTCGTTGCTACGACGGTGCCCGATCCGAGCATGTTGTTCCCCCCCGTAATTTAGTTGCGGATTCTTAGTCTCGATTGTCGGTGCTGGCCAAGATCGATGTCGTATGAATCAATTCAGAATTAGCATTGGTCGGGAGGGAGGCCGGACGGGCGGGCGCCCATCTCTTCCACGCATGGCCGTGTGCCGGGACGGGCAGGGCACGGCGCTGGTTCCTCCGCCGCTCCGGCGCTAAAAGCGGACCACATCACGGAGTTGCCCATGACCGACCTCTGGCGCCTTTCGGCCGCTGACCTCGCCGCCCTCATCAAGTCCAAGCAGGTTTCCGCCAAGGAAGCGGCCACGTCGGCGCTGGCGCGTCTCGGCGCGGTCAATCCGAAGGTCAACGCGGTGATCGACCATCGTCCCGAGCAGGTGCTGCGACAGGCCGAGAGCATCGACGCGGCGCTTTCGCGCGGCGAAGATCCGGGCCCCTTGGCCGGCGTGCCGGTCACGATCAAGGTCAATGTCGATCAGGCCGGCTTCGCCACCACCAATGGGTTGAAGCTGCAGAAGGACGCGATCGCCAAGAGCAACAATCCGGTGGTGGAGAACCTGGTCAAGGCGGGGGCCGTGCTGCTCGGCCGGACCAATACGCCGGCGGTGTCCTACCGCTGGTTCACAAGCAACCTCGTCCACGGCGACACCAAGAATCCGCGTGATCCGGCGATCACGCCGGGCGGCTCCTCGGGCGGTGCGGGATCGGCGACAGCCGCGGGCATCGGCCATATCGGCCACGGCACCGACATTGCCGGCTCCGTCCGTTACCCGGCCTATGCCTGCGGCATTCATGGCCTGCGTCCGACCGTCGGGCGCATTCCCGCGTTCAACGCCTCCCTTCCGGAACGCCCGATCGGACCGCAGATCAGTGCCGTCTCCGGCCCCCTGGCGCGTACCATCAAGGACGTCCGGCTTGCCTTGGCAGCCATGTCCGCGCGCGATGTGCGCGATCCCTGGTGGATGCCGGTGCCGCTGGAAGGTCCGCCGATGCCGAAGCGCGTGGCGCTCTGCGTCAATCCGGATGGGCTCAATCCGGTGCCGGAGGTGCAGGCCGCGGTGCGCGATGCGGGCCAGCGGCTGGAGCGGGCGGGTTGGACGGTGGAGGAGATCAAGGACACCCCGCCGATGCAGGAGGCCGCGATTCTGCAGACAAAGCTCTGGCTCGGTGACGGCTATGAGGCGCAACTCGCTCTCGCCGAGAAGGAAGGCGATCCCGGCGCGCTGGCCTGCCTGCGCGGCAACCGTGCAAAGGTGTTTCCGTTCGACTCCACCGAGCTTTCCAGGGCGCTGACCCGCCGGGCGACGCTGACCCGCGAGTGGCTGCTGTTCCTCGAACAACATCCGGTGCTGTTGATGCCGGTCTCGGGTGAACTGCCGTTCGCAGATCAGCTCGATCGCAAGGACGAAGAATCGTTCCAGCGAGTCTGGCACGCACAGCTGACCCAGATCGCGATCCCGTTTTTCGGCGTTCCGGCCCTGACGGTCTCGACCGGCCTGGTCGGGCGCCTCCCGGTCGGCGTGCAGCTCGTGTCGCAGCGCTTCCGGGAGGATTTGTGCCTTGCCGCCGGCGAGGCGATCGAGGCTGGCGGAACCCCACCCATGCCGATCGATCCCGTGGGCTAGCTGATGCCGAGCATCTACGATTTCACCGCGGCGTCGCTCAGTGGTGAAGAGGTGCCGCTGAAGCGCTTCGAGGGGCAGGTGTTGCTGGTCGTGAACACCGCGAGCGCCTGCGGCTTCACGCCGCAATATCGCGGCCTCGAAGCACTTTACCGGGAGTATGCGAGCCGGGGCTTTGCCGTGCTGGGATTTCCCTGTAACCAGTTCGGCGCCCAGGAGCCGGGCACCGCAGAGGAGATTGGCGCGTTTTGCGCGGGCAAGTACGACGTGACGTTTCCGCTGTTTGCGAAGGTCGCCGTCAACGGCGCGGCCGCGCATCCGCTGTTCAAGTTCCTGAAACGTGAGAAGAGCGGGCTATTGGGTTCGGCGATCAAATGGAATTTCACCAAATTCCTGGTCGACCGGTCGGGGCAGGTGGTGGGTCGCTATGCGCCGACCACCAAGCCTGAGGCATTGAAGAAAGAGATCGAGGCGCTGTTGTGAGCGAAACGAAGACCACTGCGAACGAACTGCCGGACCGTTTGTCGGTCGATCCGAAGAGCCCGTACTACAATGCGGAGGTTCTGGCCCGCGACGTCGGCATCCGCTTCAAGGGCGTCGAGAAGACCAATGTCGAGGAATATTGCGTGAGCGAGGGCTGGGTCCGCGTGACCGCGGGCAATGCCAAGGATCGTCACGGCAATCCGCTCACCATCAAGGTGCACGGGCCGGTCGAGCCGTATTTCAGGGATCTGAGCTCGTCCTGACGCGCTCAGGCGGCATTGCGAGCGACCCGGTCCGCGCGAAGCGCGGCCGGATGACAAGCTCGGCGGCGCAATCCAGGAACCACACGAGACATCTGGATTGCCTCGTCGCCGATGCTCCCTGCAACGGCGTCATCGCATGGAGCCCTTCGGAAGACCTGCCTCTTCCCGTCCATCGGCTAGGCGGGCCACTGCCGCGCCGATGCTGCGACCGCTTACGACAGCCGCATGTCCAGAAGCCTGCGACCTTCCGTCTTGATCAGCTTCTTCACCGCGCTGGAGGCGACCACCTCGCCTTCATTGGCGTAGGCCTCGTGGTTCTTCTCGATATCGTCGAGGCGGTAGAGATAGTTGACCATGATGCCGGCGGATTCGCGCAAACCCTTGGCCGAGAGATCGCCGAGCCAGTTGATGCGCTCCAACCGCGCGCCGTTGCCGAGATGGAAGCGCGCGACGGAGTCGATCAGCTTGCCCTTGGGCGTGCGCGCTTTCAGGAAATAATAGGCGGCGATCGGCTCCAGCACCGTGCGCAATTGCGCAGCGATCTCGGGATCCTCGAACCATTTGGGCTCGTCCAGCAGCTTGAGCACCGCACGGTCTTCATCGCTGACCTCGGTGGTCTGCTTCAGCCAGCCCATGAAGCCCGGCACCGGCGACAGCGTCACGAACGTGTCGAGCTTCGGCAGCTCGCGCCGGAGCTCTTCGACCACCTGCTTGATCAGGAAGTTGCCGAAGGAAATGCCGCCGAGCCCGCGCTGGGTATTGGAAATCGAGTAGAACACTGCGGTGCGCGCGCGATCGATCGGGACCGGCTGACGATCGACCGCGAGCAGCGGCGAGATTGCGCCGGGTATCGTTTCGGTCAGCGCCACCTCGACGAAAATCAAGGGCGCATCCGGCAGTGCCGGATGGAAAAAGGCGTAGCAACGGCGATCGGCCGGGTCGATGCGGCGGCGCAGATCGTCCCAGTCATGAATTTCGTGCACGGCCTCGTAGCGGATGATCTGTTCCAGGATGTTGGCAGGTGTCGACCAATCGATCCGGCGTAACACGAGAAACCCCCTGTTAAACCAAGAGCTCAAGAGATGGACGATATCCCGATCGAGCGCCACGAGCTCGGGGGTGGCCTTCGTCAAGCCGAGCAGATCGGTCCGCATCGCGACCAGTTCGCCGGTCCCGCCCGGCGCACGGTTGAGCCGGCGGATCAATTCCTGCCGCCGCGGCTCGGAGGCGAAATGCAACTCGCTGGCGTCCTCGTCGGTCGGATGCGCGCGCCAGTTCTCGATGGCCTTGGTGAGCTTGGCCTTGTCAGGTCCGAATTCATGCACCAGCGCCGTGAAGAACGCCTTGCGTCCATCGGCATCGAGATCATGGTAGCCGTCGAGCACGTCGCGGGCCATCGCGGTGCCGGATGCTTCGCCGGCCCCCGATAGCAGGGCCTGGCAGAGCTCGGCCAGGCTCTCTGCATCGTGTTTTTCGGCTGGCGATCCGCCGCGGCGAAGAAACGTGCGGCCACGCTCGGAGATTGTGGTGAGCAGGTCGGTGAAAAAAGCGTTGGCCATCTGATCTCGTCGAATCCCCCGCGGAGAAGGTCGATCTTACATGGATTTATGGCAAAGCTTGTCACAATCAAGTATAAGAATTGGTCAAAGTCGTCGGACGAAATCTGTCGGCGACTTGCCGGTCACTTGCCGGAAGGCGTGTGAAAAGGCCGGCATGCTGGCATAGCCGAGATCGGACGCCAGCGCCTTGATCGAGAGATGACGCTCGGTCGACAGCCGTTCGATGGCGGTGGCGATCCGCGCCCGTCGGCACCAGGCTTTGAAGCTCAGCTTGGTCTCTGCGGCAAACAGCCGCGACAGCGTGCGTGCGGATGTGCCGACCTTGCGTGCAAGCGTCTCGATTTCATGCGTCATCGCCGGCGTGGCCAGCACGATGTCGGCGGCGCGCCGGCAGCGCGGCTCCTGCGGAAGCGGAATGAAGGTCGCGGAATCCTCGGTGCGGCGCAATTCCAGCATCGCCAGCCGGACCAGCAGGTCGGCGCGTTCGCGGTCTTTCCGGTCTTCGAACAGCGCCAGGATCGCATGATGCAACAGCGGCGACACCAGCACCACGAATTCCTTGCTGAGCCGCGGCTTGCGCATATGGCCCTGCAGCAAATCGCCGTCGAAGAAGATCGTCCGCATTTCGCTATCGGACAACATGTCGATCGCATGTGCGTGGTGCGCGGGCACCCAGACCGCGCGGTCGGGGGGCACCAGCCAGCGGCCTTTCGGTGTCGTGACCTGCATCGTGCCGCTCGCGGCATAGACCAGCTGTGCCTCGCGGTGCATATGCGGCGCGAGCCGCATGCCTTTCTTGTAGCTGCGGGCGACCAGGTGAACCCCGGCCTGCACGGCGCGGCGGTCGGCGACAAGAGGGCGGATTGGCGTTTCGACGATGGTCATTGGCGGCATCCCGTCAGGGCAAGCGACTATAATCGATTTCAAGACAACATGAGCGCCAGCCCCATGAACCATCCGAGCCGGGTGATCGGCTTTGTCAATGCCGGTCACTTCATCGATCACTATGCGATGCTGATTTTTGCCGCCGCGGTCGTCATCATGGGCCCGGCCCTCGACATGAGCTATGCGGAACTATTGCCTTACGCCACGCCTGGCTTCATCGCCTTCGGCGCCGGATCGCTGCTGACGGGCTGGCTCGGCGACCGCTGGAGCCGCCGTCATATGATGCTCATCTTCTATCTCGGCATCGGCGCGTCCATGGTCGCGGTCGGGCTGGTCCGGACGCCGGTGCAGCTCGGCACAGCCTTGCTCGCCATCGGCCTGTTCGCCTCGATCTACCATCCGGTCGGCACCGCGATGATCGTCTCCTATGCGGAGAGACTGGGGCGCGAGATGGGGATCAACGGCGTGTGGGGCAATCTCGGCGTGGCCTCGTCGGCGCTGGTGACGGGCGTGATCGGCGAATATCTCGGCTGGCGCTTTGCGTTCATCGTTCCGGGCGTTCTCACGATGCTGATCGGCGTCGCCTTCGCATGCGCCGTGACGCATGAGGACCGTCGCGGCGCGCGGCAGGCGGCGGCGCAGGCGCGGGTCGCGCGCGAGCACATGTGGCGGGTCGTCGTCGCGCTGCTGATGGTCGTCATCGCGATCTCGACCACCTTCAATGCGGTCACGGTGGCGCTGCCGAAGCTGTTCGCCGAGCGGCTCGCCGGCCTGACGCAGAGCCCGGCGCTGCTGGGCCTGATCGCGGCCGGGGTCTATGTGTTCGGCGCGATGACCCAATACACGATCGGGCGGCTGCTGGACCGGCATGCGCTGAAGGCGGTGGCGCTGCCGCTGTCGGTCGTGCTGGCGCCGCTGCTTTATCTCGCCGCCGATTTCACCGATCTGGCCTTGATCCTGGTCTCGGTCGGCATCGTGATGGGCGCGTTCGGCCAGGTTACGGTCAATGACGCCATGGTCGGCAAGTACACATCGGAAGAATGGCGCTCGCGCGCTTATGCGGTGCGCTATTTCGTCGGCTTCACCGCCGCGGGCGCCTCGGTCGGTCTGGTCGCCTGGCTCCATGAGCATGGCGGCTTTTCGACCATGCTGCACGCCTTCGCCGGCCTCTGCCTGTTCGCGGTCGCAGCGGCGCTGATCCTGCCGCCTGAGATCAGGGTGCCCGCGCCCACGAATTGAGAACGTCGCCTTCGGCTCCTCGCAATGACGGAGAATTACGGCAGTGTCTGCGCGCTTGCGACATCCACCGGCGCCTTGCGCTCTGCCAGCCAGTTCTCGAACCGTTGCACCACGACGAAGAACGCCGGCACGAACAGCACGGCGAGGCAGGTCGAGGCCAGCATGCCGGAGAACACAGTGATGCCGATCGACTTGCGGGCGCTCGCGCCGGCGCCGGTTGCGAACACCAGCGGCGCCACGCCGAGGATGAATGCGAACGACGTCATCAGGATCGGGCGGAAACGGGCGCGGGCCGCCTCGATCGCCGATTCCAGCAGCGGCTTGCCGTCGCGGCCATGTAGTTCGAGGCCGACCTCGACGATCAGGATCGCGTTCTTGGCCGACAGCGCGATGAGCAGGATCAGCCCGATCTGGACATAGAGATTGTTGTCGATCTTGAGCGCCGAGAGCACCGCCATCGGGCCGAGCAGCGACAGCGGTACGGCCAATATCACCGAGATCGGCGCGTACCAGCTTTCATATTGGCCGGCGAGCACGAGATAGACGAGCAGCAGCGCAAGACCGAAGGTCAGGTAGATCTGGTTCGAGACCGCCTTCTCCTGATAGGACATCGCGGTCCACTCGTAACCGGCGCCCGGCGGCAAGGTCCGGTCCGCGACCTGCTCCATCAGTGTCAGCGATTGTCCGGAGCTGTAGCCCTGCGCCGGCAGGCCGACGATGGTGGCGGAGGGATAGAGATTGTACAGGCTGATCAGCGAGGGGCCGACGCTCGGACGGATCGTGGCAACGGTGCCGAGCGGGATCATGTCGCCGGCCTGGTTGCGCACCATCAGGTTCTCGATCTCGCGCGTGGTCAGCCGGGCGCTGGCGTCGGCCTGCACATAGACCTGGAACACGCGGCCGAATTTGTTGAACTGATTGACGAAAGAGGAGCCGAGATAGGACGAGAGCGCCGAGAACACGGCATCGGTGGTGACGTGCAAGGTCTGCGTCTTGATGCGGTCGATCTCGATATCGAATTGCGGCACCATGGCGCGGAACGGCGATTGCACGTGCTGCAGCGCGCTTTGGCTCTCGGCGTTGGTGACCATGGCGGAGGTCAAGGCTTGCAGCTTGGCATAATCGTTGTTGCCGTCGCGCAGCTCGACCTGCATGGAAAAGCCCGCGGCATTGCCGATGCCTTGAATCGGTGGCGGCGGCAGCACCGAGACTTGCGCCTCCATTACCGCCGCCATCTTGTCGTTCAGCCCATAGACCAGTGAACGCAGGTCTTCGCCCTTGCCGCGGGCGTCCCAATCCTTCAAGACGATATAGGCGACGCCGGCATTGGCCAGGCTTGCGCTATTGTCCAACGCGGATATGCCGGCGATGGTGGTGACCTGGGCGACGCCGGGCGTCTGGCCCGCGATCTCGCTCACCTTCTCCAGCGCCTTCTGTGTCCGGTCCAGCGCGGCGCCGTCGGGCAATTGGACGGCGGCGATCAGGTAGCCCTGGTCCTCGATCGGGAGAAAGCCGGTCGGGACGCGCGACAGGCCATAACCGCCGATCGCGATCAGGAGCAGCGCTGCGATCACCGACATGTTGCTGTGTGCGACCAGCCAGCCGATCAGCGATTCATAGCGCCGCTCCAGCCGCGCGTAGACGTTGTTGAAGGCGCGGTAGAAGACATTGCGCTGCTCCGGCGGCACCGGCGGGCGCAGCCAAAGCGCGCATTGCGTCGGCTTCAAGGTCGCAGCATTGATGGCGGAGAGCAGCGCGGTCGCGGCGATCACCAGGGCAAACTGCGCGTAGATCCGTCCCGTCAGTCCCGGCAGGAATGCGGCCGGCAGGAACACCGAGATCAGCACCAGGGTGATGCCGACGATCGGGGCGAACAGCTGGTCCATGGCGCGGATCGCCGCGTCATGGCCGTTCATGCCGCGCTCGATGTTGTGGGCGGCGCCTTCGACCACCACGATGGCGTCGTCGACCACGATGCCGATCGCGAGCACGATCGCAAACAGGGTCGACATGTTGATGGTGAAGCCGAGCGCCGCCATCGCGGCGAACGCGCCGATGATGGTGACCGGAACCGTCGTGGTCGGCACCAGCATCGCGCGCCAGTCCTGCAGGAACACCAGGATGACGATCAGCACCAGCACGCCGGCCTCGATCAAGGTCTTGTAGACCTCGTGGACGGAGGCGCTGACGAATTTCGTCGTGTCGAACGGCGTCTCGTATTTGACCCCCGGCGGGAAGGCTCTTGCGAGTTCCGCCATCTTCTTCTCGACGGTCTGCTCGACCTCGAGCGCATTGGCCCCGGGAGATTGGAAGATGCCGATGCCGGCGGCCGGTTGCCGGTTGAGCGAAAAGATCTGGCTGTAAGTCTGTGCGCCGAGCTCGACCGAGCCGACGTCGCGCACGCGCGTCACGTCGCCATTGTCGCCGGTCTTGACGATGATGTCTTCGAATTGCCTGACATCGTCGAGTCGGCCGGCGACGTTGAGGGTGTACTGAAAGGCCTGGCCCGGCGGAGTCGGCGGTGCGCCGATCTGGCCGGCCGCGACCTGCTGGCTTTGCTGCTGAATGGCCTGGATCACGTCCTGCGGCACCAGCCCGCGCACCTGCAGTTTGCTCGGATCGAGCCAGATGCGCATCGAATACTGGCCGGACCCGAACACCGTGACGTTGCCGACGCCGGGCAGCCGCGCCAGTTCGTCCTTCAGATTGATGGCGGCATAGTTGCTCAGGTACAGGCTGTCATATTTGGCGTCCGGCGAAGTCAAGGTGACGAACAACAGAATCGAGGTCGACCGCTTCTGCACGGTGACGCCCTGGTTCTGCACCGCCGGCGGCAATTGCGACAGCGCGCTGGAGACGCGGTTCTGCACCAGCACTTGCGCGAAGTTGAGATCGGTGCCGATCTTGAAGGTCACTGTCAGCGTGTAGGTGCCGTCGGCGGCGCTGTAGGACTGCATATAGAGCATGTCCTCGACGCCGTTGACCTGCTGCTCGATCGGCAACGCGACCGTGTCGATCACGGTCTTGGCGCTGGCGCCGGGATAGCGCGTTGTGACCTGCACGGTCGGCGGCACCACATCGGGGTATTGCGCGACCGCGAGGTTGAACAGCGCGACCGCGCCGATCAGCATCATCAGGATCGCGATGACGTTGGAGAGGACCGGGCGTTCGATGAAGAATTTGGAGATCATCGCCGCTCCTATTTGCCGGCGGAGGCCTGCTGTTCGATCGTCTTGACTTGTGGGTCGACTTTCTGGCCCGGAATTGCCCGCAGCAGCCCGGCGATGACCACGCGATCGTCGGGCTTCAGTCCGCTTTCGATCACGCGCAACTCCCCTTCGCGCGCTCCGACCGTCACAGTGCGCTGCTCGACCGTATTGTCGCCGTTGACGATGAGAACATAGCGGCCACTTTGGTCGCTGCCGAGCGCGGTGTCCGGAACGAGAAGCGCATTCGGCACGCGCTCCAGCGGAACGCGGATGCGGACGAAATAGCCGGGCAGCAGCACGCGGTTCGGGTTCGGGACGATGCCGCGGACGGCGAGTGTACCGGTGGCCTGATTGATCGTCGGCGCAGCGTAGTCGAGCTTGCCTTGGTGCGGATAACCGTCCTCCGTCTGCAGCCCGATCTCGATCGGAATTTGTTTGAAGTCGGACTCCGTCAACCCGCGCTGCCGCGCGTCAGCCCGGATCCGCAACACGTCCTGCTCGTTGACATTGAAGTTCACGTAAATCGGGTCGAGCGCGACGATGGTCGCAAGCTGTGTCGGCGAGGCAACGCCGACAAGTTCGCCCACCGAGACCAGATGCGCGCTGACCACGCCGTCGAACGGCGCGGTCACCTTGGTATAGTCGTAGTTGACTTGGGCGATTCGTGTGTTGGCCTCGGCTTGCGCCAGATTGGCCTTGGCGTTGTCGCGCGCCGCGGTGGAGCTATCGAGCGTTGCCTGTGACACGGCCTGCCGGGCGACGAGCTCGGACTGGCGTCTGTAGTCCGCTTCGGCCTGCTTCAGCGAGGCCTGCGCGCCGGCCTCGGCGGCTTGGGCCTGGTCGAGCTTGAACTTGTAGGTCTCGGGCTCGATGGTGAACAGCGTCGTGCCTTCCTTCACCGCGTCGCCGTCCTTGTAGTCGATCGACTGCAGGAAGCCTTGGACCCGCGCCACCAGATCGACGCTCTTCACGGGCGCGGTATTGCCGGTCGCGTCGAGGTAGCGCGTGACCGCGCGTTGCACCGGCTGTGCGACGTCCACCTTGGGCGGAGGCGGTGGCTGGAACGAATTCTGTTCGCACCCGGCCAGCAGCGTTGCTGTGAGCGCAATCGACATGATGCTCGGCAGATGTTGCCGAGCAGACCTTGGCTGGGAATGCGATGACAAGTGCGTCGACATCATCTCCGGAAAACCATTTGAACAGGCTTTGAGACCACGCGCACCAAAAAAAGGCATCGGATAGAGTCTATCCGTTGTGTTTCCTACCAACAATCCACCTGGAGCGAAACACGAAAGCCGATATGTCACCGGAAAGTTGCATGACCGCGCGGATATGTCGCCGGATCGTCAACTGATTGGGAGGCCGGCCGATGGTCGATCCAGCGCTTGAACGCTGCCCGCCGCTCTCGACCGTCGTCGTGATTGCGCTCGCCGCACCGGTCCTTTTCCGCATAGGCGCGCACGCGATGTCGTGTCGCGCCACCGGCCGAGCCGGAGGCGAAGCCGGTGCCTGGCTCGGTCGCTGAAAGCAAGCCAGCCGCGGGCAGGGGGCGGGCGGTGCTGCGGCACCTGCATCTCCATCTGCAGCCCATCGGCGGTACCAGTTGTTCCTGCCGCGGGGGCATCGGACCGGTGGCTATTCCGGCAACGCCGAGGTTCCTGCTGCGGCTGGGTCCGCTCGATGAGCGAGTGATTATCAATGCTGCATGTGCCGGCCGAAGCTCTCTCTCGGCCGTCCTTCCCGACGTTCGCCTCCGGCGAGTGCCTCGGGACGAGGGCTTGCTTTGCGGCAAAAGGACAGACCCTCATGGTGAGGGGCGCCGCCTGCGGCGCGCCGCGAACCATGAGGCCGGTCCGGTTTGGGCCATATGCGATAGCCCTGCCTCGGGCGGCGGCACCGTCGCAGCACCTACAAAACGGCGAAATCTGCCTCGCGTGTCGCAGTCGTCTGCGTCGCCGCATTTGATCAAAATTCTGCATCGATTGATTTGATTTCGCGATGACAACGATGCAGATTTTACGCGTTGCCTTTGCCTTTACGTTGCCGAAGTAATTTGTATTTAACGAGCCCCTCGCCATGGTGGACGCTGTTTCCACCCGTGCAAATTGATGGGAGAGGCCATGTTGTTGAAGTGGCGCGGCCTATGCGCTGCAGTCTTTGCGTTTACCGCCGCGGCGGCGGTAACGAACAGCGCACATGCTGCGAACTTGAAGGACGAGATCGCCCCGGGCGGCAAGCTGCGCGTCGCGATCGCGATCAGTCCGGCCGGAGGCGCCTTCTGGTGCACGAAGGCGGAGAATGGTTACGCGGGCGTTCCGGTCGATCTCGGCAAGGCCATGGCTGCACAGCTTGGCGTGCCGGTCGAATATGTCGAATACCACAATTCCGGCGAGATCGCCGATGCGGCCTCCAAGGGCGGCTGGAGTGTCGCCTTCCTGCCCAAGGATCCGGAGCGCGAGGGCAAGTTGTCGTTTGGCCCGATCTATGAGGTCGGCGATGCGACCTACATCGTCCGGGCGGGCTCGACTGCGACGAATTTTGCAACGCTCGACCAGGGCGGCACCGAGGTTGCGGCGATCGAGGACACGACCACGCTGCGCGGCGCGAAGGCGCATCTGAAGAAGGCGACGGTAACGCCCTTCAAGACCTATGACGAGGTCTACAGCCTGCTCGCCGCCGGCGAGATCGACGCCTTCGCATTGTCGCGCGATCAGCTCAACGAAATGGCGAAGAAGCTGCCGGGCACGAAAGTGCTCGACGAGACCTTCAAGAAGACGTTCACCGCGGTCGCGGTGCCGCCCAGCCATCCGCAGGCGCTTGCCTTCGTCACCAAGTTCATGACCGACGCCAAGTCGAACGGCGTGTTGCGCAAGGCCTATGATGACAACGGCCTCAAGGACACGCCGCTACGCACGCAGTGATCAGTTCGCGGCGGGCGCGATGGGATCGAGCCCGCTGTCGACGATCGTCGTGCGGGCGGCCGGGGAGGCCAGAAACCTGATCAGCGCCTTTCCGGCCTCGGGCTCCTTCGACGATGTGGCGATGCCGGCCGAGAAGATCGTGATCTTCTGCAACTCGTCCGGCAACGGTCCGACGATATCGATGCCGGCGACCGGCTTCAATTCGCTGATCTGCTGAAAGCCGAGTTCGGCCTCGCCATGGGCGACGATCTCGCCGACCGGGGTCGCCGGGATCATTCGCGCTTTGTCTTTCATCTGGTCCTTGATGCCGAGCTTGTCGAACATCTCGGTCGAGACGTAAACGCCGCTGGCGCTGTCGGAGTAGGCGACCGATTTCGTCGCCAGCAAGGCGCGCTTCACCGCGTCAGCGGTTGAAATGTCAGGGTGCGGCGTACCGGATTTCACCGCGATGCCGATCGGAGATTTCACCAGATCGACGCGGCTGTCGGCCGCGACCTTGCCCTTTGTGATGAGGTCGCCCAGCGCATAGCCGACCATGATGAGGACGTCGGCCGGCTCGCCGCGCTCGAGTCGCATCGGGATCGCATTCACGGTCGTGCCCATCGAGGGCCCGTAGGCGACCACGACCTTGTTGCCGGTGGTCCGCTCGAACTCCGGCGCCAGCTTCTTGAACGCCGCGGTCAGCCCGCCGGAGATCATCACGTGAACATCGGCGGCGCTCGCGCCGGTGCTGACCGCAAGGGCGGTGGCGACACCGAGCGCAAGAATGCGGACGCGTGCGGAAATTGTCATATGGAATCCTCCCCAGACGAGCGTTGCGCGCAGTTCGTTGGCTGCGCCGCGCAGCTTGCTTATCCCGCTTCTCAGACGAGGACCAGAGGGGGAGTTGAACGACAGATTTTGCGATGCGTCCCAGGGGCGCGCGCCATTTGGTGGCATCCGCCGCTGTCGGATCGCGGCACGCAGGCTGGCGTCAGGTGCCGACCTGGTAGTCAGGGGCGGAGGCCAGGAAGCCGGCATAGGCGTCGGCATCCGGCGGGGCGAACTTCTCGGCCAGCGGACTGCGGCGTCGTTTCGCGGCACCGATGTCGGCCAGCAGCTCGTCGAAATGTTTGAAGTGATAGGGGGCGACGCAGAGCCCGCCATAGACGCCCGCCGCCGGCCGCTCGACACGCTTGAAGTGCAGCATCATCTCGATGTTGTCGCGCATCTGGCGGTCGGTGGGCTGGTGCGCGAGCTGTCCGTCGGCGTAACGCACCAGCCAGTTGGCCGCCATGTCGGCACATAGCACGGTGCAGAAGCTCGAGTTGAAACCGACGAAGCCGAGCTCGGGCAGGTCCGGATTGGCGATCAACCGATACAGCCGATATTGCCCGTCCGCGTCGACCAGCCTGGCGCGATCGGCCTCGGAGAGGAACGGCACGCCCAGTCTGTAGCCGATCGCGAGCACGGCAATGTCAGCCTTGACCCGCTCGCCGCCGCTGGTCACGATCGTGTTCGGCTCGTAGTGATCGAAGGTGCCGCGGATGGCCTTGATCCGGCCGTCGGCCACCATCGGGAAGAAGTCCGGAGTTGCGATCGGGACTGAGCAGTTGACCCCGACCTCGATCGGCTCTTTGGGGACCATCTTGCATTTCTCAAGCTGTAGCTGCGCCTTGAGCAGCGCCTCCAAGCCGCGCCAATTGGCCCAGACGAAAGGCTTGGCGATGGCGTGGGCGAGGCGGGCGAGCGGACCGATGTTCCAACTCGCGAACATCTGCTCCTGCGCGCGAATGTAGAGGATCCGCTTGAAGTTGATCAGGCCGCCGATGAAATACGGAATGCGCCAGACCGGCTCACGATAGACCAGCGTCACCTCGCGCGCGCCGGACTTCACGGCGTTCACCGCGATGTCGGTTGCCGACTTGGAGCCGCCGAGCACCACGACGCTTCTGCCCTTGGCCAGGGCTGCATCGTTGTATTTCGACGAGTGGATGATCTCGCCGCCGGCGGCCGTGAAGCTGTCCTCGCCCGGCAGGTTCAAGCTTTGCGGCTCGTTGAACTGGCCGATGCAGATCGCGACGAAGTCGAAATCTTCGCGGCTGGTCCCGCCATCCTTTGCTGCGAGATCGAGCGTCCAGCCCGGCTTGCCGTCGGCGCGGCGGTTCATCGCCACCACCGCCGTGTTCAGGCGCAGCATGCGGTCGAGGCCGTGGTCTCGCGCATAGCCCGCCAGATAGGCGTGGACCTGCGGTCCCTTGGGCCATTCCGGGTAGGCTTCCGGCATCGCCTTGTCGGTGTAGCGATAGAGCTCTTTCGGGCTCTGGGTCTGAACGTCGGGATAGGATCGGGCCGGCTCCCAGACGCCGCCGAGATCGCCGCTCTTCTCGATGATCGTGACCTTGTGACCTCGTTTCGAAAACGCCTTCGCAGCCGCGAGGCCCGAGACGCCGGCACCGATTACGCACACGTTCTTCCGAATGATCATGGCAGGTTACCTCATCGAATGATTGGCGGGGCGTGCGGGCGAGCCGCATCGAATGCAGGTGGCACGAAGCTCGCCGCTTGCCTCCTCCGCGTCGAGAGCAGTTTGGTTACGCCTGCAATCGGCCGCATGCGCGATCGACGCGCCGCGTCATAGGCCAGACGCCAAGATCGCAGCGCGTCGTTAGACCTAATCGTTGGCCTCGGGCGGCAGGAAGTCGACCTCATGCTCGGCCGAGATCCTGACGACCTCGGCCGGATCGGTGAGGTCATGCAGTTTATTGAACAGCGCTTCGAGCTTCTGCATCGGCGACACCCAGAACAGCGCCCGCGCCGGCTTGTCGGACTTGTTGAAATAGCCGTGTGGAATGCCGCGCGGCATCCGGACCAGATCGCCGGCGTGAGCCTTGACCCAGACACCGTCGAGCTTGAGGTCGAGGACGCCTTCCTGAACCAGGATGAACTCGTCCTGAGTGGGGTGGATGTGGACGGGTACGAACTGGCCGGGCTCGCTGTTGGTCTCGAACGCAAAGGCGGAGTCGGTGATGGCCTTCGGAAAATAGAGCTGGCCGAGGATGTTCCAACTCTTGCCGCCATAGCCGGTGCCGGCCGCGGTGATGCCTTTCTCGAGTGGTGTCATGGCTCGTCTCCCTCGTGGACCTTGCGAAAGGATCGGGCGGCCGGCACGCACTGTCTATCCGGAAAACGAATCCCTCGACCGGATCAGCTAATTATTATAGGCTTAAAATGATCTCGTGATGGCGATGACGGCAATGTTGTCTGTAGCAGCGGGCATTGATTGCACTCCTGGTGGCTCCGCAACGATGCGGCTTGCCGAGTTTTGCCGCGTTGCAACAACCTCTGTCGACGAGGCGGCCGAACAAATAGGTCGCATCTTCTGTCCACATCGGCTGCAACCGGCCGTCCGGACCGCCCAGCATTTCTGCGCTGTGCACAATTGCGCGCCATTTGACGGCTTCTCGATCAACTACGTGGCCTATGGCAGCGTGGTGACCATCGATCCCGGCTACCTCGAGCGCTTCTTCCTGATCCAGCTTCCCCTGTCCGGAACGGCGCGCATCCACGCAGGGTCGCGCGAGGTGGCGAGCTGTCCCGGTCTTGCCGCCTCGCTGCTGTCGCCGACGGTGCCGACGCGGATGCTCTGGGAGGATTGCGAGCAATTGATCCTGCTCGTGGATCGTCGCGTTCTCGAGCAGCGTGCCGCAGCGTTGTCTGGCAAGGCGGTGCAGCCGGTCGTGTTCGACCCGTCTATCGATGTGTCGAAGGGCGCCGGATCGATGCTGGCGGCGCGGATGCATGAGCTCGCCGGGCTGGCCGAGCGGATCGGCCCCGATCGCGAGCTGTCCGCCGTGGCGGCCGCGGATCGGCGGGAGGCGCTGCTCGAACTCCTGCTCATTCACCGCAGTCACGATCTGTCGGATGCCATCCGCAGGTTTTCCGGCCGATCGGAGGCGCTGCCCCGCGGCTTGCAAAGGGCGCGGGACTTTCTGCACGCGCATGCCGCGGAACCGTTGGATCTTGTGCGACTGGCGGAGATAGCTGGTATCGGCATCCGCGCGCTGCAATGCGGCTTCCGCCGCCATTTCGGCAGTTCGATCTCGGAGATGCTGCAGGATCTCAGGCTGGCGCAGCTGAATGCGCGATTGATGAATGCGCCCCCGGAGGCACATATCATCGATATCGCCTTCGATCTCGGCTTCAGCCATCTCGGGCGGATGGCCGGTGCTTACAAGGCGAAGTTCGGCGAGACGCCATCGGCGACGCGGCGGCGTGCCTGTGGTCCTGCGATGCCGAGCCGCGCCTTCACGAATTGACGTGAACGAAATCGCGCAGCAGCGGATAGATCTCGTTGTTCCACTTCCTGCCGCTGAAGACGCCGTAATGGCCGACGCCGGCCTGCATGTGATGCACGCGGCGATAGTTGCGCACGCCGGTGCAGAGCTCCTGCGCGGCCAGGGTCTGACCGATCGAGCAGATGTCGTCGCGCTCGCCTTCCACCGTCATCAGGCCCATCCGGCGCACGGCGGCCGGATTCACCGGGCGGCCGCGATAGGTCAGCTTGCCCTGCGGCAACAGATGCTCCTGGAAGACGTCGCGCACGGTCTCGATGTAGAACTCCGCGGGCAGGTCCATCACGGCGAAATATTCGTCATAGAAAGTCTTGATCACCTCGGCCTTCTCGGTCTCGCCTTTGGCGAGATGGTTGGCGAGGTCGATGTGCTGCTTGAGGTGCCGCTCGAGGTTCATCGACACGAAGGCGGTCAGCTGCACGAAGCCGGGATAGACCTTGCGGAAGGCGCCCTTGCACTGCAGCGGCACGTAATGGATCAGATTGTCCTCGAACCATTTGATCGGCTTGCTCTTGGCGAACTCGTTGACCTTGGTCGGCTGGATGCGGGTGTCGATCGGGCCGGCCATCAAAGTGAGCGTTGCCGGGCGCGAGGGATGGTCGTCCTCGCACATGATCGCGGTGGCGGCGAGCGCGGGCACTGAGGGCTGACAGATCGCGACCATATGCGGCCGCGGCCCGAGCTGGCCCAGGAAGGTGATCAGGTGCTCGGTGTAGTCGTCCAGGCCGAAGCGGCCATGCGCCTGCGGAATGTTCCGTGGATTGTGCCAGTCGGTGATGTAGACGTCGTGGTCCTGCAGCAGCGTCTTGACCGTGCCGCGGAGCAGCGTGGCGAAATGGCCGGACATCGGCGCCACCAGCAAGATGCGGGGCTGTTCAGGCGCGCCCTCCTTCTTGAAACGCAGCAGCGAGCCGAACGGCGTCCTGAACGTCACCTCTTCACTGACCGGCCATTCGCGGTTGCCCACCATGACACTGTCGATCCCGTAGGCCGGCCGCGAATAGGTCAGGGCGGAGCGCGAAATCAGCTCCAGCGCCGCAGCAAGGCGCCGCCAGGCGCGATGCGAAAGCCCGGGTGGGATCAGGTTGAGCGCGCGCAGCGCCGCCGTCGCTCCCTGGCGCCAGGGCTCGGTCAGGTCCATGTGGTTCTGAAAAGCTTGGTACAGCAGCGCCATGCTCGGGTCCGTCACTCCAATTGCTCGCATGCAATATCGGAGCCAAGGCTGACGCGCGCCGCCTCGAGAACTGGCATGTCGCTTGCTGCGTGAAACGTCGGCGCATCAGGCCATGTCCGGCGCTCATCGCCGCCCCGTCGCGATGGGCGATCGGCCTGAGCCGGAGACGAGAGGGAGGTAAACGGCATGGCCAAGGCGACGTTGACGATCAGCAGCAAGAATTATTCGTCGTGGTCGCTGCGCGGCTGGCTGCTTGCCAGGTTTGCGGGGCTGGAGTTCGAGGAAATCATCGTGGCACCCGACGACCCGGCGGCGCGCGCGGAAATCCTGCTGCTCTCGTCCTCGATCCTGGTGCCGTGCCTGCGCCACGAGGGCGCGACCGTCTGGGATACGCTGGCGATTGCCGAATACCTCAACGAGACTTTCCCGCAGGCCGGCCTGCTGCCGGCGGATCGCATCCAGCGCGCGCATTGCCGCTCGATATCGGGCGAGATCCATTCCGGCTTCACCACCTTGCGCGCCTCGCTCCCGGTTAATCTGAAAGCGCATCTCCCGGGCTTCAAGATCTGGAGCCGGGCCCAGGCCGATATCGACCGCGTCTGCACGATCTGGCGTGAATGCCTGGAGGCTTCGGGCGGGCCGTTCCTGTTCGGCGAGCGCTGCATGGCGGACGCGATGTACGCCCCGGTCGTGACCCGCTTCATAACCTACGATGTCAAGCTGGAGCCGCGGCTTCGGGCCTATGCCGATGTGATCATGGCGATGCCGGAGATGCGGGAATGGGTCGAGGCGGCCAAGGCCGAGCCCGCAGAGATCGAGGAGCTCGAGGTGGAATACTGACGCGAGTTGCACTCATCTTGCTGCCAGCACGGTCGCTTCGAAATATTCCCTGATGCGGAATCCTATCGCGATGCCGGCCCCTCAACCGATCGCAGGAATTAACAACTGCGGGCCGCCGCAAGCCATTCCCGGAACTGTCATGCGCTGCATGTTGTAAGTCCTTCCAGGCTCAGCACCAGAGCTGGCCGTGAACAGATCTTGTACCGTGCCTCGCGGCTGATTCGGGCGCGATTCGTTCCAGTCGCGTTCCGGAGGTTAACAGCCCGCATCCGAGCGTTACGTTTCGAGACAGGCTGCGCATTCTAATCTGTCGCTTTTACTGCGATCGGCATGCCTGGCTCTTTGCGGATTGATCGCGGGCCGCTACACCGGCGGCCGGGGGAGGAGCCATCATGGATCTGACGACATGGGCCTGGCTCGCGCTGGCCGCCTACGGCATGCACATTCTCGAAGAATACACCTTCGATTGGCGCAATTGGGCGCGCGCCGTCATGAAGCTTCCGGTGGAGTGGAGCGATTTCTACGTCACCAATGCGCTGGTGATCGTGCTCGGCGCGGTGCAGGCCATCGTGGCCCACGCGCTGCCGTTGGCGCCGCTTGCTTATGCCGCGCTGATGATCATCAACGCCATCTTCTTTCATATTCTGCCGTTCGTGCGGAGCGGCGGGCGCTTCTCGCCGGGACTTGCGACGGCTGTCGTGCTGTTCCTGCCCACGGCTCTTGCGGTCTGGCGTCGGGCGGCGATCGACGGAGTGCTTGACGGCGGGACGGCCGTGTCAGCAATTGCGATTGGCGCGCTGCTGATGGCCTATCCCGTCGTGATGCTCAATTTGCGTTCAAAACCATATTTCCGGCAAGACCATTCCTAAGCAGCGCTCAGGTGGCGCGGTACGATCAATAGGATGTTGCGCGAGCTGCCGCGAAAGCAGCGCCGCCGCGCTCGGAGCGCCCGTTGCGCGATTGAAAGCCCACGCGCGGAAAGCGCCAGGCGACGACGGTCGCTTCCAGCATGCCGCCGGATTCCTGATTGTGCCACTTGCCATCGACATAGAGACATGGAAACGGCAGTTGGTAGGTGCCGCTGTGATCTTCGCAGAGCACCTCGACCGCTTGTCCCGGCGGCGGTTCGCCGCTGCCATCGAACTGCGCCAGCCGTTTTTCGCGCGTAGCCATTCTGTGCATCTCCCTCGAAACGGGTCCCAGCGCTTGCAACCTCAATGCGGGATTGAGGTCGCAGTATGGTATCATCAGGACAAGCGGTCTGTTCCATGCAAATTCATGTGTTTGGCGACGTGATGAGGAAATTGTGATGTGGTTGATTCGCGGCTTGTCTCCGCTTTGTTTCTGCGTTGCTCTTGCTGGTCAAACGGCACATGCGCAGGACGTTCCGGGAATCGAGATCTGCACGGTCGAGAAGACGATGGAACGTCGCACCTCGTGCCTGCAGAGCAATGTGGATTTCCTGCAGAAGACGATCACCAAGCTCTCACTCGACCATCAGCAGAAGATCGACGTCGCAAGCCGTCAGATCCAGGCGCTGAAGGCTGCGTTGATCAGCCAGCAAGGGACGATCGACGAGCTCAAATCGGCGCAGGCAAAGCTGCTCGATGAGCTGAAGAAAAAAGCAGATGCTCCGGTTGCGAAGGATGCCGCGCCGGCAGCAGCCGGTAAGTAGCTATAGAACCCGGCGCAGAAGGCCGCGGCGTAGCTTGCAACGCAGCCTTGCAACGCAGCCCTGCAACTCAGCCCTGCAGCGCATGGCAAGCCGGCTTGCTTGGCAAGCTCGTGCGCCTTTGCCATAAGAGCCCGCATAAGAACGTGCGGCGGGCGATCGAACATCCGCTTGCAGTCATAGAAGCGGGAGGTTGTCCGATGTCCAATCTGCGGGTGCTTGCTACCGATCTGGAATTTCCGGAAGGTCCGGTCGCGATGCCGGACGGCTCGGTCGTGCTGGTGGAGATCCGCGGCCGGCGCCTGACCCGCGTTTGGCCCGACGGCCGCAAGGAGGTGGTGGCGCAGATTCCCGGCGGTCCGAACGGCGCTGCGCTCGGTCCCGATGGCAAGATCTATATCTGCAACAATGGCGGCTTCTCCTGGATTCCGACGCGCAATACCGTCATGCCCGGGCCACAGCCGGAGGATTATCTCGGCGGCTCGATCCAGCGCGTCGACCTGCAGAGCGGCACGATCGAGACCGTCGTCACCAGATGCGGCGAGCATGCGTTGCGCGGGCCGAACGACCTGGTGTTCGACCGGCATGGCGGCTTGTGGTTCTCCGATCTCGGCAAGCGTCGCGCGCGCGACATGGATCTCGGCGCCGTCTACTATCTCAAGCCGGGGATGACCGAGATCGTCGAGGTGGTGCACGGCATGCTGCCGGCCAACGGCATCGGCCTGTCCCCGGACGAAAACACGGTCTATGTCGCGGAGACGCCGACCGCGCGGCTCTGGGCGTATGAGCTCTCCGAGCCGGGCACGCTGAAGCCGCGCGACGTGATCTACCGCGGCGAACGCGGCAAGCCGATCGCGGGACTGGGCGGCTATCAGATGTTCGATTCGCTCGCGGTGGAGGCGTGCGGCAATGTCTGCGTCGCGACTCTGGTGAGCGGCTGCATCAGCGTGATCGCGCCGGACGGCACCATCGTCGAGCAGGTGCCGACCGGCGATCGTGTCACGACCAACATCGCCTTTGGCGGGCCGGGACTGAAGACGGCCTATATCACGCTGTCCGGCAAGGGCGAGCTCGTCGCCATGGACTGGTCGAGGCCCGGATTGCCGCTGAATTTTTTGAACAAGTGACGAGGGCGTGGTAGTCCCGCCGTCATTGCGAGCGAAGCGAAGCAATCCAGCGCCCGAGCAGGATGGCACCGGATTGCTTCGTCGCTTGCGCTCCTCGCAATGACGGAAGTCAGCAATGCCGTTCCTCAATCCCATCACCCTCCGCGGCCAACACGCCAGCCTCCAACCGCTCTCGCCCGCGCATCACGACGCGCTCGTCGAGGCGGTGAAGGACGGCGAGCTGTGGAAGCTTTGGTACACGTCGGTGCCATCGCCCGAGACCATGGCCAAGGAGATCGAGCGCCGGCTGGGCCTGCAGGCGGCAGGCACCATGCTGCCCTTCACCGTATTCGACGCCGAGGGCCGCATCTCGGGTATGACCACCTACATGAATGTCGATGCGACCAATCGCCGGGTCGAGATCGGCTCGACCTGGTATGCGAAGCGTGTGCAGCGCAGCGCGCTGAATACGCAGTGCAAACGCCTGCTTCTCGCACATGCATTCGAGGCGCTCGATTGCATCGCGGTGGAGTTCCGCACCCATTTCTTCAACCACCAGAGCCGGCGCGCGATCGAGCGGCTCGGCGCCAAGCAGGACGGCGTCCTGCGCAGCCATCAGGTTGCGCCGAACGGCACGTTGCGCGATACCGTGGTCTTCAGCATCATCGCCTCCGAATGGCCGACCGTGAAAGCCCATCTCGACCATCAGCTGCATGACAAGCTGCGCTGATCGCGCTAAGGCGCGAGGTGCGCGCATGATGTGTTCGTGCGGCAGATGATGAGTGAACAGAAGATCAAGATGGATACATTCGACTATGTGATCGTGGGCGCCGGATCGGCCGGCTGCGTGCTCGCCAATCGTCTGAGCGAGGATCCGTCGGTAACGGTGTGTGTGCTGGAGGCGGGGCCACGCGACTGGCACCCTTACATTCATGTGCCGGCCGGCTTCATCAAGACCTTCTACATGAAGAGCATCAATTGGGGCTATCAGCAGGAGCCCGGGCCCTATACCGCCGGTCGCAGCATCTACGCTCCGCGCGGCAAGACGCTGGGCGGCTCCTCCTCGATCAACGGCCATATCTATAATCGCGGCCAGCACCAGGACTTCGACACCTGGGCGCAGATGGGCAATCGCGGCTGGAGCTATGCCGACGTGCTGCCTTACTTCAAACGCATGGAGCGGCGGATCGGGGTCGGCGAAGCCGAATATCGCGGCCGTGACGGCAACCTGACGGTCACCACCATGGAGTGGAAAGACCGATTGTGCGAGGCCTTCATGGATGGCGCGGTCTCGCTCGGCATTCCGCGCAACCCCGATTACAACGGCGCCATCCAGGAGGGCGTCTCCTACGTCCAGCGCACGATCCAGAACGGCCGCCGCGTGTCGTCGGCGACCGCGTTCCTGCGTCCGGCCAGCCGCCGGCCGAATGTCGAGATCCGCACGCATGCGCATGCGACCGGCGTCATCCTCGAAGGTAAGCGCGCCGCCGGCGTGCGTTACAGTCGCGGTGGTCGCGGCGGCGTGCCAATGGAGGTGCGCGCGCGCAAAGAGGTGATCCTCTCCGGCGGCGCCTACAACTCGCCGCAACTGCTGCAGCTGTCCGGCATCGGCGCACCGGATTTGTTGCGTGAGCGCGGCATCGAAGTCCGCCACGCGCTTTCAAGCGTCGGCGAAGGCCTGCAGGACCATTACGCGCCGCGCACGGTGGCGCGGGTCAAGAACATCAAGACCATCAACGAACTGGCGCGCGGTCTCAACCTCTGGGGCGAGGCGCTGAAATGGGCGGTGACACGGCGCGGCATCCTGTCGCTGTCTCCGACCATGGTCTACTGCTTCTGGCACTCAGGCGAGACCGCCGAGAGCTCCGACCTGCAACTGACCTTCACGCCCGCAAGCTACAAGGAGGGCGTGCAGGGTCAGCTGGAGGACGAGCCGGGCATGACGGTTGCCTCCTGGCAGCAGCGCCCCGAGAGCCGGGGCTATGTGCGGTTGCGCTCGGCCGATCCGTTCGATCCGCCGGTCATTCAGACCAATTATCTCGCGGCCGAGCTCGATCGCCGCGTCGTCGTCGCGGGCATGAAGCTCGCGCGACGGCTGCTGGCGTCGGCGCCGCTTGCGCCGTATTTTGCTTATGAGGATTTCCCCGGCCCCAAGGTGCAGAGCGACGACGAGTTTCTCGCCGCCGCCACGCAGCGCGCCACCACGACGTTCCATCCTGGCTGCAGCTGCCGGATGGGACCGGCCGACTCGACCTGGGCCGTGGTCGACGATCGCCTGCGCGTGCACGGGCTCGATGGTCTGCGCGTGGTCGATGCCTCGGTGATGCCGCGCATGATCTCGGCCAACCTCAATGCCTCGACCATGATGATAGCCGACAAGGCCGGCGATCTGATCCTGGGCAAGGGCACTGTCGCCGCGGAGCTTGGCGCTTAACGACGCCGGCAGGCAGGCTTGGTCCTTACGCGTTGGCGCGTGCGGCGATTGCCTGGGCTTCCGCAGCGGCTCTTTGCATGCTGGACGACATCTCGCCGGTCACCGTGCTCTGCTCTTCGATCGCGGCCGCCGTCGAGGTGACGTATTCGCTGACGTTCTGGATTTCCGTCTTGATCGCGTTCAAGGCGCTCACGACCTCGCTCGAGATCCCGGTCAGGCCGCCGATCTCCGCACCGATCTTGTCGGTGGCCGCCTTGGCCTGATTGGCCAGGTTCTTGACCTCCGAGGCCACCACGGCAAAGCCGCGTCCGGCATCGCCGGCGCGCGCCGATTCGATCGTGGCGTTGAGCGCCAGCAGGTTGATCTGTCCGGTGATGTCGCTGATGATCTCGACGATCCCGCTCATCGCCTGTGCAGCGTCGCTCAGGCGCTTGGCCTGCGAGTCGGCCGATGCAACGCGCTCCACCGCACCCATCGCGGTCTCGCGCGACTTCGTCATAGCTTCGGAGATCTCGCGGACGGAGGCGTTCAGCTCCTCGGCGCCTGCTGCGACCGATTCCATCATGCCGCGGACGCGCTCATTGCCCATCCGCACCAGCACCTGCTTGGTGACGTCGCTCGCGTATTTCACCACCTTGAACGGCTTGCCGTTGAGATCGAGGATCGGGTTATAGGACGCCTGAATCCAGACCTCGCGCCCGCCCTTGCCGATGCGCTTGTACTCGTTGGCCTGATATTCGCCGCGGTTCAGCGAGGCCCAGAACTCGCGATAGGCGGCGCTGCCGCGCTCGTCCGGATCGACGAACATCGAGTGGTGGCGGCCCTTGATCTCGGCGAGTGTGTAGCCGAGCGCGTGAAGGAAATTATCGTTGGCCGTGATGATGGTGCCGTCGAGATTGAATTCGATCACGGCCTGCGACTTGCTGATCGCCGCGATCTGACCGGCGAGATCGGCATTGCGGAGCTTCTGCTCGGTCACTTCGGTCGCGAACTTGACCACCTTGAAGGGCTGGTTCTGCTCGTTGAAGATCGGATTATAGGAGGCCTGGATCCATACTTCTTTACCGCCTTTGCCGATGCGCTTGTATTCGGCCGCCTGGTATTCGCCGCGGTTCAGCGCCGCCCAGAACTCGCGATAGGCGGCGCTGTCGCGCTCGCGCGGATCGACGAACATGCTGTGATGCTTGCCCTGGATCTCGGGCAGGGTGTAGCCGAGCGCTTTCAGGAAGTTGTCGTTGGCGGTCACGACGGTACCGTCGAGATTGAATTCGATCACCGCCTGCGACCGGCCGATCGCCGCCACCTGCGCCGCATAATCGAGGTTCTGCAGGCGAACGCTGGCATCGGACCACTCGACCACCGTCCCGGCGCGGGTTCCGTCCGGATGCTTCAGCGGCGTCGCGACGAGGTCAAAGACCCGGTTGCCGATCTTGATCGTTGCGCGGTGCTCGGAATTGAGCGCCTGGAGCATGCGCCTTTGGCGTGCCGGCTCCTTGTGGAAACCGTCGATGTTGGTTCCGATCAGTCTGTCGACGCTGAAATTCGGCAACTGCTTCTGCAGGTCAGCTTCGGCTTCGCGCAACAGCGTCTTCACCGCCTCGTTCATGTAGACGATGTTGAGCTTGTCGTCTGCGACCATGACCTTGGCACTGATCGCGCTCGCGGCCAGGGAGGCCAGCACCTCGCTTTGGTTCTTGCGGCCAAACATGAATATCTCCAATCGACCGAGTTCGAAAATACCGGCGGTCTGAGTCGTCCACATCTCCGCGAGATCGCATTGCTGGCGGTCCGGAGATGCAGGGAACGCTTCGTCGCGCGCGTTCGAACTTTCAAAATATCCGGGAAATTCCGGGGTTATCTCAATCTATCAGCTCGGCAGTAAGATTTGGTTAGGCAGTTTTCTGCAGCTCGGTTGGAATTGTGCACGGATGCCCGGCGTCGGAGATCCGACAATCACTCGGAATCGTACTAGCTTGTGTTGAATCAAATTTTCAGCGATTGCGCGCGTTAAATTGCGCGGCCAATCCAGGAGCGCCTCCGTCTCACTCCATGCCAGAGAAAGATCTTGCCGAAATCATCCAGATGCCGAGGGTGTTTCTCGACAGCCTAGGCATCGGCATTTCCGTGACGGATGTCGAGGAAGGCCGTATTCGCTTCGCCAACGCGGAGTATTGTCGCATCGTCGGCTATACGTTCGATCAGTTGAGGACGGACCGGATCTGCTTTCTCGAACTGACCCATCCCGATGATCGGGAGCGGAACCGCCTCCAGCATGCCCGCCTTCTCGCCGGCGAGATCGATCTGTACCAGATCGACGAGCGCTACCTTCGCAAGGATGGAAGCCTGGTATGGGCCCGCGTGACCGCCAGTCCGATACGCGACGTCGACGGCAGCATCCGATGGTATTGCGCTGTCGTCGAAGACATCACGGAAAAGAAGATCCTGGAAGGCCAGCTTGCGGCGGCCGAAAAACTGGCCGGCCTCGAGACGTTCAACCTCGTCGTCGAGGCCGAAGGGCGATCGCCCGGGGCTTCGATGTCGTCATCTCCAAGTCTGGCGGATATGATGCGACACGTTCACCCGGACGACAGGGACGCGCTGGAGAAGGTGCTTCGTCGGGCGATCGTGAAGCGGACCGGCTACACGCAGGAATACCGGATTGTCGCCGATAGCGGTGCCATCCGCTGGGTTCGCGCCATCGGGACGTGCGTCTACAGCCCGTCGGAAGCATGCACGCACCTCGTCGGCTCGACGATCGACATCACCGAAACCAGGGCAGGCGGCGAAGCGAACACGCCGGAGCCGATCCGCAAGATCCTGGATCACATCGAGAAGCACTGGAACCAGAAGATTTCGATCGAGCAGCTCGCAGCTCAGTACGGGATCAGCCCGCGCGCGGTTTATCAATATTTTTCCGCGCACGGCGCCTCCCTGGGAGAGAAGATCAAGCAGAACCGGATGCAGCATGCGCGCCGCATGCTCTGCAATCCCGATCCGGGCGAAACGGTGACATCGATCGCGCTGAAGTGCGGGTTCAACAATCCCGGTCATTTCGCCAAGGAGTACCGGAAGATGTTTGGCGAGACACCGTCGGAAACGCTGCGACCATTGCCGCCGCTCCAATAGCGACCGCGAACATCATCCCAGGGCGGCCTCTCGTGACGCAAGCGGCCAACTGTCTGCAGCCTCGTTCAGGGCGCGGGGCTCGCGTGCTGTTGCGCGTGCGGTCAATCGACGCGCCTCTGCTCGACCAGTTCGCGCTCCCGCCACACATCTTTAATCGTTCGGTCACGCAGCTGTTACCGGGCGCCCCTAATCGAGCCGACGCATCACTTTGGGGAGTGAATAGATGTCGAATGACAAGCGTCATGATCGTCGTGAATTCTTGCGCCTGCTGGGCGCGTCGGCCGCTACGGCCGCGCTGACTCAGAGCATCGAGCGGGCGCATGCGATTCCGGCCTTCAACCGTCAAGGCACCATCGAGGACGTCAAGCACATCGTGGTTCTCATGCAGGAGAACCGGGCGTTCGATCATTATTTCGGCAGCATGCGCGGCGTCCGCGGCTTCAACGATCCGCGTGCGGTGAAGCTGCCGAACGGCAATCCGGTCTGGCAGCAGCCGAACGGCAACACCAGCGTGATGCCGTTCCGCGTCGACAATGCGGCCAACACTTACGTCGAAGACGTGGCCCACGGCTGGAACGACGGCCAGAGGGCCTGGAATCACGGCAACTATGACCAGTGGCTCCCGAACAAGGGGACCACGACCATGACCTATATGAACCGTCAGGATCTGCCCTGGCACTACGCGCTGGCTGATGCCTTCACCGTCTGCGATTCGTATTTCTGCTCGGTGATGGGGCCGACCGATCCGAACCGCTATTACATGTGGACCGGCTGGGACGGCAATGACGGCAAGAACGGCGGCCCGGTCATCACCAACGCGGAAGCCGGCTACGATTGGTCGACCTTCCCTGAACTGTTGGAAAAGGCTGGGATCTCCTGGAAGATCTATCAGGATATCGGCGTCGGCCTGACCGCTTCCGGCTATTGGGGCTGGACCGAAAATCCCTGGATCGGCAATTACGGCGACAACTCGCTGCTCTATTTCCACCAGTACCAGAACTCGCAGCCCGGCAGCCCGCTCTATGAGAAGGCGCTGCGCGGCACCAACATCGCCAATGGCGGCAACTTCGAGAACCTGTTCGACATTCTGCGCAACGATGTCAGGAACGGCACGCTGCCGCAGGTGTCGTGGATCGCGGCGCCGGAGGCCTTCAGCGAGCACCCGAACTGGCTGCCCGGCCCCGGGGCCTGGTACGTATCGAAGGTGCTGGACATCCTGACCTCCAATCCGGAGCTCTGGAGCAAAACCGTTCTGCTGATCAATTATGACGAGGGCGGCGGTTTCTTCGACCACGTGGTCGGGCCTTATCCGGCGCCGTCCAAGGCGTATGGCCAGTCGACGGTGGACACCAGCACCGATCTGTTCGCCGGCGACGGCAGTCATGTCCCGGGTCCGTACGGGCTTGGCGTCCGCGTGCCGATGCTGGCCGTCTCGCCTTGGTCGCGCGGCGGCTTCGTCTGCTCGCAAGTGTTCGACCACACTTCGGTGATCCAGTTCATCGAGAAACGCTTCCATCGCACGGCGCCCGGCCTGTTCGAGAAGAACGTCCCGGCATGGCGTCGCGCGGTCTGCGGCGACCTCACCTCGGCCTTCAACTTCCGTTCGCCGAACGAAGGTTTGCCGCCGCTGCCGCCGACGGTTGCGCCGCCCGCCAGCGACGTCACCACCGGCACCCGCTATGATAACTATCATCCGGTCCCGCCGGCCAAGCAGGTGATGCCGGTGCAGGAGCAGGGCGTCCGTCCCGCCCGGCCGCTGCCCTATAATCTTCAGGTCGACGGCTCTGCCAATCTCGCGCAGAAGAGGTTCGCGATCCGCTTCGCCAATCCGGGCGATGCCGGCGTCTGCTTCCACGTGCGTTCGGGTAACAGCAATCTGGGTCCGTGGAGCTACACGGTCGAGCAGGACAAATCGCTGAACGATGTCTGGGATCTTGCCGGCACTGCCGGTCAGTATGATCTCTCGGTCTACGGGCCGAACGGCTTCTTCCGCAGCTTCAAGGGCGGCGGTTTGGGGGCCAATGTCGCCAACGTCGACATCGATTCGTTGGATTTCTCCAATGAGGACGCCGACAACGACGTGTACGGTCTCGGTCTGATCCTGACCAACAAGGGCGCGATCTGCACCGTGACGCTCGTCGATAACTACACCGGCAGGAGCCGGACGCACCGGCTGCGCCATGGCGAGAAGTTTGAGACCATGGTCCATGTGCACAACAACAACGGCTGGTACGACCTGACGGTGACGACCGATACCGATGCCGGCTTCAGGTGGCAGCTCGCCGGTCACGTCGAGAACGGCCGGAGCACGACCAGCGATCCCGCGATGGGCAAGATCGCGGCGACCTGACATTTGGTTCGGCAGCCATCGAGGAACGCCCGGGCGGAAGTCCGGGCGTTCCGCTTTTTGAAACTGACGCTGCCGATCCTACCCGGCAATCGTCCGCGTCCAGCATGCGGACGCGTTCGGTTGGCGCGGCAGGTGCCGGATCGCAGTTGCCTGTCGTGTGCGGCTCACGGAATTTCCAGCACGCGAGATAACGGCGCCATCGGCCGAGGCGACAGTGGCCGAGAGGCAGCGGCTCTCGCGCTTCGCCGTTAAATATCGCGAGACATTCTGAAGCAGGCGCACAGCTTGCGTCGCAGCAGGACTTGTCAACGCGGTTTCGTTCCCGCAGTATGACCGCAATTGTGCCGTGCGAGAGGCACCAATGCCAAGCGATCATGTCAGTGAGGAAACGAAGAAGATGCTGAAGATGACGAGGGTCATCGCCTTGACCCTGCCGATGCTGTGTGGAACCGCCTACGCGGAGGATACGGTCAAGATCGGCTATATCGATCCGCTCTCCGGTGGCGGTGCCAGCGTTGGCGAAGGCGGACTGAAGACGTTCCAGTTTCTCGCCGACGAGATCAACGCCAAGGGCGGCATTCTCGGCCGCAAGGTCGAGATCCTGCCGCTCGACAACAAGACCAACCCACAGGAAAGCCTGGCCCAGGCGCAGAAGGCGATCGACGCCGGTGCCCACTACATCACCCAGGGCAACGGCTCCTCGGTCGGCGCGGCGCTGGAGGATTTCGTCGCCAAGAACAACACGCGAAATCCCGGCAAGGAAGTGCTCTACTTCAACTATGCCGCGGTCGATCCGAGCATGACCAACGAGAAGTGCAGCTTCTGGCATTTCCGTTGGGATGCGAACTCCGACATCAAGATGGAAGCGCTCACCAACTACATGAAGGGCATTCCGTCCATCAAGAAGGTCTATTTGATCAACCAGGACTATTCGTTCGGTCAGTCGGTCCGCACCGAGGCGCGCAAGATGTTGGCCGCCAAGCGCCCCGACGTCCAGATCGTCGGCGACGAGCTGCATCCGCTGCTCAAGATCACCGACTTTTCGCCCTACATCGCCAAGATCAAGGCGTCCGGCGCCGACAGCGTCGTGTCCGGCAATTGGGGCCAGGACATCGCGCTGCTGCTCAAGGCCGCGGCCGATGCGGGCCTCAAGGTCAACTGGTACACCTACTATGCCGGCGGCGCCGGCGGCCCGACCGCGATCAAGCAGACGGGGCTCGACCATCAGGTGTTCCAAATCACCGAGGGCTTTGCGAACTCGGGCGATCAGGCCGCGATGGATTTCGAAAAGGCGTTCCGCGCCAAGACCGGCCTGTCGCTGTGGTATCCGCGCGCAGTCAACGAGATGCGCATGTTCAAGGCTGCGGCCGAAAAGGCCAATTCGCTCGACCCGGTGAAGGTCGCGGCCGCGCTCGAGGACATGAAGTTCGACGTTCTCGATGGCGGCAGCGGCGTGATGCGCAAGGACGACCATCAGTTCTTCCAGCCGATCTACATCTCCTCCTTCGGCAGCCGCAGCGAGAAGGAGCCGTTCGACGAGGAGAATACCGGCTGGGGCTGGCGCCTAGTGGCGAAGGTCGACACGCCGCAGACGATGTTGCCCACCACCTGCAAGATGGCGCGGCCCTGATGCGTGCCCGGCGCCTGTTCCGGATGGCCGGAGCAGGCGCCGAGATTTGCGCCGCCGTCCTGCCCGCGGGGCCGGGCGGGGCCGCTTTCAATTCTGCTGCTCCGCGCTTAGCGGAGCGAATGCTTATGGATGAATCGTGCTCGAGTTGATCGTGATTTCGACGCTCAACGGCGTCCTGTTTGGGATGCTGTTGTTCCTGTTGTCCAGCGGGCTGACTGTGATCTTCAGCATGATGGGCGTCTTGAACTTCGCCCATGCCAGCTTCTACATGCTGGGCGCATTCTTCGGTTATCAGCTCACGGTCTGGATCGGCTTCTGGCCGGCCCTGGTGCTCGCGCCTTTGCTGGTGGGCGCGGTCGGCATGGCGGTCGAGCGCTACGGCCTGCGCAACGCCCATAAGCATGGCCACGTCGCGGAATTGCTGCTGACCTTCGGTCTTGCCTTCGCCATCGAGGAAATCGTCTCGATGATCTGGGGCAAGAGTCCGGTGGATTATCGCGTGCCGGCGGCGCTGGATTTCCCGGCGTTTACGATCTTCTCCACCAACTATCCCGCCTACAAGCTCTTCATGCTCGCGGTCTCGATCGCGATCTTCGTCGCACTCCTGGTCGTGCTCAAGCGCACCCGGGTCGGGCTGATCGTGCAGGCGGCGCTGACGCATCCCCACATGGTCGGGCATCTCGGCCACAATGTCGGGCGTGTCTTCATGCTGGTGTTCGGGGTCGGCAGCGCATTGGCCGGGCTGGCCGGCGTCATTGCCGGGCCGGCGCTGGTGACGCAATCGGACATGGCGGCCTTGCTGGGGCCGATCCTGTTCGTCGTCATCGTGTTCGGCGGCCTCGGCTCGCTGCCCGGCGCCTTCATCGCCTCGCTCTTCATCGGGCTGGTGCAGACCTTTGCGGTCGCGCTCAACGGCTCGCTCTCGAGCGCGTTCGGGCCGCTCGATCCGGGCGTCGGCCCCTCGGTCCTCACCGACATCTGGAATGTCACGATCGCTCAGATCGCCCCGGTCCTGCCCTATGTGCTGTTGGTGGTGATCCTGATCGTGCGTCCCATGGGCCTGCTCGGAACCCGCGAAACATGACCTCGACCGTGACCTCAGCTCCGCCCATCGCCGCAACCCCATCCACCCAGAGCCTGCGCTTCTATGGCATCTGGGTGATCGGCGGCCTCGCGCTCGTCGTGCTGCCGCTGATCTTCTCCTCGGGCGGCTCGCTCACCTCCTTCAGCCTGATCGGCATCGCGATCATCTTCGCGCTGTCCTACAACATCCTGCTCGGCGAGACCGGGCTGTTGTCGTTCGGCCATGCCGTGCATTACGGGCTCGGCGCCTTCGCTGCCGTCCACGTCATGAATGCGGTCACCAGCTATGGCTGGCCGATCCCGCTGCCGCTGATTCCGCTGGCCGGCGGGCTTGGCGGGCTCTGCTTTGCGCTTCTGATCGGCTGGGTGATGACGCGGCGCGCCGGCACCGTGTTTGCGATGATCTCGCTCGGCATCGGCGAATTGGTCGCATCGTCCTCGCTGATTCTGCGCAGCGTGTTCGGGGGCGAATCCGGCATCACCACTGATCGCACGGCGCTGCCGCATGTGTTCGGCTGGAGTTTCGGGCCGCAGATCCAGGTCTACTATCTCATCGCCGCCTGGCTGTTGATCTCGGCGATCGCGATGTATGCGCTGACGCGCACGCCGCTCGGCCGCATCTGCAATGCGGTGCGCGACAATCCCGGCCGCGTCGAGTTCATCGGCTACGATCCGCACGTCGTGCGCTATCTCGCCTTCGGCTTTGCCGGGTTCTTCGCCGGCATTGCCGGTAGCCTTGCCGCCATCAATTTCGAGATCGCGAACTCCGCCTATCTCGGCGCGGTGCAGTCGGGCCTGGTGCTGTTTGCGACCTTCATCGGCGGCACCTCCTATTTCTTCGGTCCGATCGTCGGCGCCATTCTCGTGACCTACCTGCAGCTTGGGCTGACCAACCTCACCAGCGTGTGGCAGCTCTATTTCGGCATCATCTTCATCGGCATCGTGATGTTCGCGCCGAACGGCATCGCCGGCCTCCTGATGATGCACCGGCCGCTGATCCGGGCGCGGTCGCTTGGGCTGGTGATCCCGTCCTACCTGGTCGCGGCGCTGCCGACCCTGGCGCTCGCCTGCGGCGTCATCCTCTCGATCGAGACGGTGGCCCGCTATAGTGCGACCGCAAGCGAGGGCAGCATCATCAACCTGTTCGGCATCGCTTTCGATGCGACCAAGCCCGCGACCTGGGCGGTGGCTGCCGTCCTGGTCGTCGGCGGCGGCATCGCGGCGCGCATCACCTGGCGGCGGATTGCGGAAGCCTGGGACCGTGCCACCACTGTTGCCCGTGACCGGGGGGTTCTCGCGTGACCGCAGCCATCGAAGTCCGTGCCGTCGAAAAGCGCTTCGGCAATGTCAGCATCATCCACGACCTCAATCTGAGCGTCGCGCAAGGCGAGCGGCACGCCATCATCGGCCCCAACGGCGCCGGCAAGTCCACGACGTTCAACCTGATCAGCGGCTACATCAAGCCGACCTCGGGCGAGATCCGGCTGAACGGCGACCTCATCTCCGGCCTGCGGCCGTTCGAGATCAACCGGCGCGGCCTGTCGCGTTCGTTCCAGGTCACCAACGTCTTCGCGCGCATGAGCGTGTGGGAGAACGTCCGCTGCGCCGTGCTGTGGGCCACCGGCCATCGCTATGCCTTCTGGAAGAATGTCGACGATCTGCCGGAGGTGCGCCAGCGAACCGCCGAGATCCTGGAGGACATTCATCTGAGCCATCGCCGCGACGTGCCGGCGGGCCTTTTGACCTATGCCGAGCAGCGCGAACTGGAGATCGGCATCACCATCGCCGGCGGCGCCAATGTCATCATCCTGGACGAGCCGACCGCGGGCATGAGCCATGCCGAGACCGAGCGCGCGGTGGCGCTGATCCGCCGGCTCACGGAAGGGCGCACGCTCGTCATCGTCGAGCACGACATGAGCGTGGTGTTCGGCCTGGCCGACCGCATCTCGGTCCTGGTCTATGGCCGCATCATCGCCTCCGGCACGCCGGAGGAGATCCGCGGCAATCCCAAGGTCAAGGAAGCCTATCTCGGGCAGGAGGCGAACTGATGCTCGAGGTCAGGGACCTGCACGCCTATTACGGCAAGAGCCACATCCTGCAGGGCGTCGACATGTCGATTGCGGCCGGCGAGGTCGTGAGCCTGCTCGGCCGCAACGGCGTCGGCCGCTCCACCACGGTGAAGGCGATCATGGGCGAGGTGCCGCCGCAGGGCGCCATCCGCTTCAAGGGCAAGGATATCGCGGGCCTGCCGAGCTACAAGATCGCGCGGCTCGGGCTCGGCTACGTGCCGGAGCATCGCGACATCTTCCCCGGGCTCACGGTGCGGCAGAATCTCCTGCTCGGCATCAAGGACACCCGCCGTCCCGGCAAGTGGCGGTTGGAGCAGATGCTGGAGATGTTTCCCAATCTCGCGGCGCGCGCCGACACTGCGGCCGGCGTGTTGTCCGGCGGCGAAAAGCAGATGCTGACGACCTGCCGGACGCTGATGGGCGACCCCGACCTGATCATGATCGACGAGCCGACCGAAGGCTTGGCGCCGCTGATCGTGCAGCAGGTCGGCGATCTGATCGCGCATATCGCCAAGGCAGGCGTGGCGATCCTCCTGGTCGAGCAGAAGCTGTCGATCGCGCTGCGGATCTCGCACCGGGTCTACATCATGGGCCACGGCCGCATCGTGTTCGAAGGCACGCCCGAGGCGCTCCGCGCCAACGACGCCGTCCGCAAGGAGTGGCTGGAGGTCTAGCAGGCTGCTGAGAAACTCTCGCTGCTGCGCAAGCTGCCGCTGCAATCACCTCCACCCGATCCGCTCGGACCGGCAACTGACGGAGCAATCCGCTGGTTTGTCAGCCTGGCGATGGATGTGCCGTTCAGCAAGAATCGCGACCGGTTCGCTTGACATGCCCGGCGACCCGCGCAACTGGCTGGTGTTCGTGGAACGCCAGCCTGGCCTGAGCCACCCTGCCGGCTGCGCGAGTTCGCTAAACTTGTCGCTCACTCAGCAGTAGGACACCACCATGAGCATTCGCGTCGGCATTGTCGGGATCAGCGGTTTTGGCGGCGGCGAGGCGATGCGCTTGGTCGCGAGCCATCCGTCTTTCGAGCTGATCTACGCCGCGGGCGAGGGCAGCGCCGGCAGCCGGTTGGTGGACCGCTTCCCCGGTGTGCCGGCCAAGCTGGCCGAGCTGGTGATCGAGAAGTGGGACCCTGCGAGCCTGCCGAAGCTCGACGTGCTGTTCGCGTCGCTGCCCACGGGCGCCTCGGCCGAGGCGCTGGCGCGCGTCCCGAAGGACGTGAAGATCGTCGACATCGGCGGCGACCACCGCTACGTCGAGGGTTGGGCGTACGGCCTGGCCGACGTCTGGCCAGCCCAGATCGAGGGCCAGATCCGCGTTGCCAACCCCGGCTGCTTCCCCGCGGCGACGCTGAACGCGCTGGCGCCGCTGCTGGTCAACAAGCTGATCGAGCCTGGCAACATCGTGATCGACGTCAAGACCGGCATCTCCGGTGCCGGTCGGGGTGGTGCCGACAGCAAGTTCGGCTACGCCGAGAGCAACGAGAACTTGCAGCCCTACGGTTTGCTCAAGCACGTCCACATGCCCGAGATTGCCAAGACGATCGAGCGGCTGAGCGGTGGCAGCGCGGCCGGGCTGGTGTTCACGCCACACTTGGTGCCGATGACCCGCGGCGTACTCGCCACCATTTACTGCCGCGGCAGCGCCACCACGGGCCAGTGCCTGGACGCGGCTAGGGGCTTCTACGCCGGGCGGGCGTTCGTCCGCGTGACCGACAAGCCGCCGCAGACCAAATGGGCTACCGGCTCGAACCTCGCCTTCGTCAGCTATGCGGCGGATCCAGAGCGCAACTTGGTGATCGCGATGGGCGTGGTCGACAATCTCGGCAAGGGAGCGGCCGGTCAGGCGGTGCAGAATGCGAACCTGATCTGCGGCCTGCCAGAAACCGCGGGACTGGACGGCGCACCTGTTTGGCCATGAAATTTTGCGCTCATGAAGCGCCTCGCTTCACCCACGCCTGTAGCGCCTGGCGTCACATGTGAAAGCATGGTCCGCCGCAAATTTGCGGCGGCTATCTTATGGCGGCTTGTTGCGCCTCTGAAAGAGATGAGATGATGCGATTCCTTCCTCGCATCATGATCTAAGAGCCGCAGCCTTGCTCGGCCGGCATCTCCTCGGCGTTGGGATCGGCCGGCGCGGTGGCCCAGGCGAGCTCGACCAGCGTCACGGTGCGCCGTCCGGCGCCGTCGAGCTGGCAGACGATGAGGCCCTGGTCCTCCATGTAGGTCAGCAGGCGCTGCGCGCGGCGCAGCGAATGCGAGCCATAGGCCCGTGCGATCGCGGCATCGCTCGGGCACGGCCGGCCTTCCTTCGCCGCACGCGCGATCATCATGAACACGCCCTGCATGTCCTCCGGCAGCAGCGAGGCGCGTAGCGAGACATCCTGCCAGGCCTCGTCCTCCGCCACATCGGCGCCGAGGCCGGCGCGGGCGCGCGCCAGCATGCGGCGGAAGTCGCTCAAGTCGGGCACGTCGGTGCCGAGACCCTCGATGCGGCAGCGGACCACGAATTCCTGATACAGCACGCCGACGGCGCGAAAGCCCGCCTCGGGCTCCGCGAGCAGCGCGACCAGGACGCGGTCGACGCGCGCGCGCCGCTCGGCGATCTCCTCGGCGCTGAGCGGCTGAATGGCCGGCTCAGGCGCCGCCTCCAGCGCGGCGGATTTCGCCGCCATCAGCTGCTCCAGCAGGTCGGGCGCCGGCGTGCGGCGCTGCGGCCGGGTGGTGTCCGGCGGCGGCGCGGCCAGGATGATGGCGCGTGCGTCTTCGAGGCTCGCTTCCGGCAGCGGCAACAGCCGCGGCGTCGCATTGCGCGGCTTGGTCTCGGTCGCACCGATGCGCAGGGCCAGCGGCCGGCGCGAGAGGGCAGGGCCGAGCGCCATGAAGTGCCCGCGCTCGAGGTCGCGAAAGGCCTCCGCCTGCCGCCGCTCCATGCCGAGCAGATCGGCCGCGCGCGCCATGTCGATGTCGAGGAAGGTGCGCCCCATCAGGAAGTTCGAGGCTTCCGCAGCGACGTTCTTGGCGAGCTTCGCCAGCCGCTGCGTGGCGATCACGCCGGCGAGCCCGCGCTTGCGGCCGCGGCACATCAGGTTGGTCATCGCCGACAGCGACTGTTTGCGCGCTTCGTCCGAGACTTCGCCGGCCACCGCCGGGGCGAACAGCTGCGCCTCGTCCACCACCACCAGCATCGGATACCAATGGTCGCGCCCGACATCGAACAGCCCGTTCAGGAACGCAGCCGCGCGCCGCATCTGGTTCTCGGCGTCCAGCCCTTCGAGATTGAGCACGGTGGAGACGCGATGGATGCGCGCGCGTTCGCCCGCGACTTCCAGGCCGCGCTCGGTCTGCTCCTCGCCATCGATGACGAGATGGCCGAACCGTTCCGCCAGCGTGACGAAATCGCCCTCGGGATCGATGATCGTCTGCTGCACCCAGGGTGCGCTCTGCTCCAACAGGCGCCGCAGCAGATGCGACTTGCCGGAGCCCGAATTGCCTTGCACCAGCAGGCGCGTCGCCAGCAGTTCCTCGAGGTCGACAGACGCAGGGCCCCCTGCCATCGTCTGCCCCATCTCGATCGCTACCGTCATGTGCCCCGACTCAAGACCAGCCTCGAAGAGAGAGGCGGTTAGCAAGCCGCAGCCGCCGCGTCGAGCGGCGAGGGCGGGTTGTCCCGCGTTCCACATGCGGGTGTGGATTCTTTGATCGATCGGGACGGCGCGCCCGATCACTCCACCGCGGCCGGGCGGGCGAACGAGGTGAAATAGGCCACCCTTGTCTCCTCCGCGGCCCGCCAGGTGCGGCGGATGTGCAGCAGGTCCTTGCGCGCAACCAGCCCGACGAGCTGCATCGTGGCGGGATCGACGATCGGCACCCGGCCGACGCCTTCGGCTGCCATGCGATCGGCGAGCTGGGACACGGTCTCGTCGGCATATCCCAAGATCATGGCATCGCCCGACAAGCGATCGGCGAGGGTGACCTCGCCGGCGGGCGCTTCCGTGCGCCAGCGCAGGATGTCGGCCCGGCTCACCATGCCGACGATGCGGCCGTCCTCGGTCCGGATCGGATAGGATTTGTGGCGCGGCTCCTCGGTCGAGAAGAAATCGATCGCCTCTTCCAGGCGCATCTCGGCCGGAAGCGTGTCGACATCGCGCACCATGACGTCGCCGGCGCGCAGCAGCTCGAACGGATCGATGGCGTATTCACGCACGATGTGCTGGCCGCGCCGCGCGATCTTCTCGGTCAGGATCGATCGCTTGAGCATCAGGACGGTGATGGCGTAGCTCGTGCCGATCGCGATCAGCAACGGCATGAGCAAAGAGAGATTGCCGGTCAGCTCGACCGCGAACAGCACGCCGGTCAAGGGCGAGCGCATGGTGCCGCCCATCATGGCGGCCATGCCGACCAGCGCCCAGGCGCTGGCATCGCCGGGCAGGTATTGCCCTTCGAGCCAGCCCAGGCATCCGCCGAAGATGAGCAGGGGCGCCAATACGCCACCGGAGGTGCCGGAGGCCAGCGCGACGATCCAGATCGTCGATTTGACGATGAGGATGAGCGCGACCTCCTTGGCCGTCACATGGTTTGCGAGCAGGTCGCCGATCACGTCATAGCCGACCGCCAGCGCCCTCGGCTCGATCAGACCGCCGAGCCCGACGGCAAGCCCGCCGAGCGCCGGCCACCACATCCAGTGGATCGGCAGCGCGCCGAACAGATCCTCGGCCTTGTAGAGCAGCCCGGTCAGCAGGCCCGATTGCAGTCCAGCGACGAGACCCACGCCGACGCAGATCAGCGGGACCCAGCCTGAGAGGTTCAGACTCCCGGAAAATGCGAACAACGGCCCGGAGCCGAGCACGTAAGGACGCAACACGGCCGAGAGTGCGCATGCCGTGAGCACCGGAATCAGGCTGCGCGGCTTCCATTCGAACAGCAGCAGCTCCACCGCCAGCAGCACGGCGGCGATCGGCGTGCCGAAAATCGCGGTCATGCCGGCGGTCGCGCCGGCCACCAGCAAGGTCTTGCGTTCGTTGGCGCTGAGGCTGAAGCACTGTGCAAACAGCGAGCCGATGGCGCCGCCCGTCATGATAATCGGCCCCTCGGCGCCGAACGGCCCGCCCGAGCCGATCGAGATGGCGGAGGAGAGCGGCTTCAGGACGGCCACCTTCGGCGACATGCGGCTCTCGCCGATCAGGATCGCTTCGCCCCGTCATGGTGCTGTGAGTTCGCGAACGGGTGTGTCTGCTGTTCGGAGCATCGTTCACGGCTAGCCGAAGTAACGCCGATGCAGGTGCGACAAAGCAACGCAAGCTGCAGTGTGACGCGGAGGGGACTAACCCGCGCGTTGATCGCTGCAATCCCTGAGCTCCCTGCGCGGGCTCTCTTGCAGTCGTGCGCGAGGGCGCGTAATCAGAACATTTGAGGTTGCAATTTCAATCACGGATTTTTTTTGATGCGTGATAGTCCGGTCGGGATCAGCGATCTGCAGATCATTTTCCACGATGACGACGAGACTCCGTTCGAGTTCGTCGTCGATCTCCTTCGTTCCGTCTTTGGGCGCTCGGAGATCGAGGCTGCTGCTTTTGCAGCGAGCGTCGGTCAGCTCGGCAGAGCGGTATGCGGCACCTATCCCACGGCTGTCGCCGAAGCGATGCTGCAGGCGGCCCGGCAGCGAATTGAGGCGGCACGCCATCCGTTGCTGGTGACCACGATGGCTTTCGGCGCAACGGCTGAAGATGGCGAGCCTCGCTGCGCGCTGTGTGGCGGCAGCGGTGAGGCGCAGCAGGATTCCTTCAAGGGAGAGCGTGGTTTCATTTGTGCGCCGTGCGCTCTGGCTGCCAGCACGCATCTGTCCCATGCCTTGCCGAGCGGGAAGTTCAAATATGCTCACGAAGCGATCGCCTGGCATTTTGCCGGACGGCAGCAGGATGAGATCGTCACGACATCGCGACAGTTTCCAGGGCATATGCGCGCCGACGTCCAGATCGCGTTCGACAAACTGTTTTCGGCGTCGCGGCTGCGCTTCTTCGGGCTCTATGACCAGTATCGCTATGAGACGCTCGGCTACGCGACCTTGATGAAGGAGAACCAGTATCCGGTCGCGATCGCGGCGGCGCAATTTCAGGAGGTCGATGTCGGCGAGGATGCGCCGATCAGGTGCCTCAACAATGGCTTGTGGTTGGGCCGCGAGGACGATTGCCCCTACGCGGTCGTGCTGTCGTTCCACCGCGAATACAGCCGGGAGCTCGGCATCTGCGTCGAAATCGCCGTTCCGGTCGGAGAGGACGGCCTCGATCTGGTGCAACGTTGTTTCGCAGAGCTGGAGGCGGCGATTGCGGCGGCGCGATCGTATCGTGGCAAGGTGCTGTCGCTCGAAGCCGAGGCCAACTACCGCGGCCGTGCCAAGGGCATCCTGGTTCACCGGCTGCCGCAGGTCCGGCGCGAAGAGGTGGTTCTGCCCACGCAGACATTAGATCTGCTCGATCGCAACGTAATCAGCTTCGTCGAGAGCCGGGACGCACTGCGAAAGCTCGGGCAGTCGACGCGCAAGGGCATTCTGCTGTATGGACCGCCGGGCACCGGCAAGACGCATACGATCCGCTACCTTGCGGCCAACCTTCCCGGTCACACGACGCTGATCATCACGGCCGATCAGATGGGGCTGCTGTCGCACTACATGGCGTTGGCGCGTCTGTTGCAGCCGGCCATGGTGGTGATCGAGGACGTGGATCTGATTGCGCGCAATCGCGAGTCCCTGGATGGCGGTTGCGAGGAACCCCTGCTCAATGCCCTGCTCAACGAGATGGATGGGCTCAAGGACAATGCGGACATCCTGTTCGTGCTGACGACCAATCGGCCCGAGCAGCTCGAAGCCGCGCTTGCCGGGCGACCCGGCCGGATCGACCAGGCCATAGAAGTGCCGCTACCTGACGAGATCGGTCGCGAGAGGCTGGTGCGCCTCTATGGCGGTGGACTGACGCTGGCGAACACCATTGTGGCGGAGGCCGTCGCCCGCACCGCGGGGACCAGCGCCGCCTTCATCAAAGAGCTGATGCGCCGGACCGCGCAATCGAGCGTCACGCGCTGCGACGGCGGTGTCGTGGCCTCGGAGGACCTTTCGGAGGCGCTGGACGATATGCTGTTCACGGGCGGCCGGCTGAATGCGACGCTGCTCGGGGGAGCGGGCGGCAGGCCGCGAGCTTCGCGCGAGGCTTAGGACGACCCCGTCATGCCGCTCTCAGCCGTGCATATCGAGAACTACCGCTCGGTGCGTCATCTCTGGCTGCCGGTCGAGCAGCTGACCATCTTCGTCGGTGCCAACGGCGTCGGTAAGACCAACCTGTACAAGGCGCTGGCGCTGCTGCGTGCCGCCGCCGAGGGCAATATCACGCGTGCCATTGCTGAGGAGGGCGGCCTCGAATCCGTGCTCTGGGCCGGCCGGCGCAGGCATGGCAAGCCGATGCGGCTGGTGCTCAAGGCGCAGTTCGACGAACTCGAATATGGCCTCGAAATCGGGCTGCCGCATTCCTATGAGATCGAACTCGGCCTGTCGCAGCCCACCGAGGCAGCGTTCGGGCTGGAGCCACTGGTCAAGACCGAGCGCGTCGTCGTTCGCCATGGCCGCCGCGACGCCGTGATGATGGAGCGCAAGGGGCCGATGGTCATGCTGCGCAACGACAACGGCGAACGGGAAACTCACAAATCCGCGGTGCTGGCGTCGGAAACCGCGCTCGCCTCCTTCCGCGACGCGGCCCGCTATCCGGAACTCGAAGCGATCAGGCGCGAGATGCTGGAATGGCGACTCTATCACGATTTCCGCACCGACGCCGCCTCGCTGATCCGCCAGCCGTGCCATGCCATCACCACGCCGACGCTTTCAGCCGATGGACGTGATCTCGCGGCGGTGCTGGCGACCTTGTCGGTCATTCGCCAGGACACGACCGACCTCGATGCCGCGATCGATGATGCCTTCCCTAGGGCGAGGCTTCGTGCATGGGCCAAAGGCAGCTGGTGCCGGTTCAGCCTGACCTTCCCGGACATGCCGCGGCCGTTCCAGGCTCATGAATTGTCGGACGGGACACTCAAATATCTCTGCCTGCTCGGTGCGCTGATGGGTTATCGGCTGCCGCCGCTGATCGCGCTGAACGAGCCGGAGGCGAGCCTGCACCCCTCGCTGCTCGCGCCGCTCGCCCGCCTGATCGCGCGCGCTGCAGGCCGCGCACGCATCTGGATCGTCACGCATTCCGAAGATCTCGCGCGTCATCTGCAGGAGGAGACCGGCAAGCAGGCTCGCCGCGTCATCAAGTCCACGGGCGCTACGGGGATCGAGGGGCTGAAGCTCTCGGGCGAATATACCGACGACGAGGAGGAGGAAGGGGAAGAAGAATGACCGCCCCTGCGTTCAGCCCGGCTGGTCCGCCGCCTCCTTCGGGGCAGCTGAGCTCTCCCGGATTCACTTCGAGGAGCTCGGCAGCATCGGCGCAGCGCTGACCGAGATGCTGCAGCACTTCCGCGGCGCCGGGCGGAGCTGAATGCGGATCATGGCCCGGGTGCGGACGGTCCGTATGCAAGCCGAGCCCTGATGCTGGAGATGCCTCTGCTGTCGCTCGCGTTGGGAGCCCGAAGCAAGGGGCAGGGAGCGTCCCGCGCGTCCCTCGACAGAGTCTGCAAATGACCCGAGCGGACGTCCGGCAGATTTTCCATTACGAAAATTTCACGACAGCCTCATTCTCGAAACGTTGCAATGGGCGTTTCGCCGGGAATGATGGCGACTACTCGCCGACTCCTCCCTCCCGCTCATTGAAGGATCTAATCAAATCGGCGTCGGGGAAGTGCGGCAGCTTATGAAGCTCTTTACGCTCCCGCTGTAGTTTCATGAGCCGCTCGACATGGTGGGGGATGATATTCGCCTTCAAATAATTGTCGTCGAACGGCTTAAAAACGCGCGTCTCCTGATCCATCTGCCCAGGCCGCTGCGCATCGGTTACCATGCGGAACAATAAATCGACTTCCCGCACCTCATCCAACAACGAACACATGATCTTGTAGAGCGTGGTCAGCGCGTCGAGAGACACCAAAATCTGATAGCTCTTTTTCGCGTCATCGACGAACGTACCTATGCCCTGTGCATGGTCGTAAATGTAGTGATGGATGATAGCATTTCGGTAAGCTCGGCATTGCAGAACTTCCGCGAAAGAATCGTTGATGCAGCTTTTGGCTTTGTCATCCAGCAAGGTCGAGCGTTCCATACACTCGCGCAGCAAGGCAAGTTTTGCCTTCAGGCTCAAAGCGTTGTTGGTTGCGATTTGCAGCCAGAACGGTGTTTTAGAAAACAGGATGTGAGAGCCGATAAAATCGATCTGCGCTTCAATTTGATTCGACCTCAAAGCGATTGCGCCAATTTCAGCTAATTGCTCGGGCGAATAAGCCTTCTTCGGGTCGAACTCGAATTTTTGCGGCCGCAAACCGAGTTCGGTCGGCGGTATACGTTTCATGCGCTCCTGGCCGGTTGGAAGGGCCTTTTTCCTTAATTTCTTTTTCTGCGCCATGTCACGCACCCTAGCGCGGCTTGGATTCCGGATCCTGCGCCGCAGCATTGAGGTTGCTCATAATGGTGTTGAGTTGATGAGTAAGGAATGCAACGCCGTCGATCTTCAATGATCCTAACGGAAACCAGAATGCATGCAAGGAACGCCCACTTGCCTACGTGAAGTAATAATGACAGCGACGATCACCTGCTTGGCCTGCCGGCTTATAGCCCAAGGCAGAATGATGCGCTCGTCGCTCGGGATTTAGATTGTTGCGGGAGCATGGAGCGGGAAAGTCAGGTCGACATGCCGCACGCGTGAAGCGAGAAAAGCCTCTTGCAAGGCGTGCTCCAAAACAAGAAGTTCGCCAGCGATTTCAACCTGACTCGGCCTGTCCAGTCCTTCTGCGAAAAATTTTTCTGTTTCGTTTTTTCAGAAATTGTGGTTCTCTATGTGCATCCCGCCTCGAGCAAGGGGCGCTTCGCGATCGTCACGAACGTTGGGTGCGGGATGCGGTGGGCGTGTCGGGCTGCAGCGTGTTCATTCACGCCGACGAACAGCGCGATACGCACGGTCAAGCCGCGTGGTCCTGGCGCCCCGGTGCTGGCGCTAAGTTCGCGATGATGCGTTTGGCGCGTCACGGACGACAGGGGCAAGAAAGCCGGTCCCTGGGGAGAGCGCGGAGTAAGCCGTAAAGCCATCGCGCAGGGAAGGCCGGGATGTTTCGGCCAAACCTGTGGTGACTGCCGCCTGCTTTTCTTTCTGCAGGCGGGCCATGGGGGCGGCGAGCTCCCGGCCTTCCCTGCTCCCTCTCGATTTCGAAAGGGGCAAACTGGCAGCATCACTCGGGCACAACGTGCCGCGAGAACGAGATGGCATGTTTGGAACGGTCGTCCAACAAGCTCACCATCATTCGGGGGACGCGTTCGGTGCGCCGGAATGGCAACGGAGAGAGCTTCTCGACGTCGGCGCAGGCCCAGGTCAGTCAGCGGGCTTGGCTGCCGCGGGCAGCGACCGCAGCCGCGCCAGCAGTTGACGGCAATAGGCCGGCGTCAGCGCGCAGTCGTCAAACAGGATGTGATAGACGATCGGGGCCACCACGTGGTCGATCACCTCTTCGATGTCGAACGGCTGTTCGCCGCGCGCCTTCGCCCGTGCCACGATGGTTGCGAGATGCGCGCGCGTGAAGCTGCAGCATTGCGCGGGAAAGCTTTCGCCCGAGGCCGACAGCACGTCGCGCAACAGGGATTGTCCGACCGGCGAGGACATTTCCTCCGCATATTGCTCGATGAAGGCGCGCAGGTCGGTCGCGACCGCGCCGGTGTCCTCGGGATCGCAGGCCGGACGCAGCCGTTCGACCGCGACGTCCGCCAGCAAGGCGGGCAGGTCGCCCCAGCGCCGGTAGATGGTCGATGGGGTCACGCCGGCCTCGGTGGCGATCTGCGGCACCGTCAGCGCCTCGCGGTCGGTCGTCGCGCTCAGGCGCTTCACCGCCTCGTGCACGGCCGCTTGGATGCGCGCGCTGCGGCCGCCAACCCGGACACGTTCTTTGACCGCCACCATCCTGCTCCGTGCAGCCTTGCCATGCGAAAAGCGAAGCCGATCTTAAAGCAAATAATTTGCTTTAGCGTACGGGTTCACCTATCCTTAAAGCAATATATTGGCTTTAGGAGGTCCCATGCAAGGTGGTCCGGCCCCAGCGGTGGCTCCAGCAGTGGAGGTATCCGCGACGCTCAAACCTGCGGCCCGGGCGTTTTCGCTGGCCGCGATGACCCCATACAGCTTTGCCGGCGCGATGCTGATCGGGGCCAGCAGCAGCGCGGTGACGCCGCTGTACCGGCTCTATCAGCAATCGATGCAGCTGACGCCGTTCTGGATCACGGTCGTCTTCGCAAGCTATGTCGTGAGTCTGCTCGCCGCGCTGCTGACCGTCGGCGGGCTGTCCGACTATGTCGGGCGACGGCCGGTCATTTTCGTGGCGCTGCTCCTGAACGCCGCGGCGATGCTGATCTTCGCCGAGGCCGGCGGCCTGTGGCAGCTTATTGCGGCGCGCATGGTCCAGGGGCTGTCGGTCGGCATCGGCACCACGGCGTTTGGCGCGGCCATCCTCGATACCAGCCGGATGCGCGGTCCGTTGCTGAACAGCGTCACCGCCTTTCTGGGTCTGACGGCCGGAGCACTCGGGACGGTGGCACTGATGATGTTCGTTCCCGATCCGCTGCATGCCGTCTATTACGTGCTGCTGGGCCTTACGCTGCTCCTGCTCCTGCTGCTCCGGTTCATGCCGGAGAGTTGCTCGCCCAAGGACGGCGCGCTGGCCTCGCTGCGTCCGCATGTGGCCGTCCCCCCGCAGTCGAAGCCGGTTCTTGCGCGGTTGACGCCGGCCAATGTGGCGGCTTGGTCGCTCGGCGGGTTCTATCTGTCGCTGATGCCGACCGTGGTCGCGACGGCGATGCACGTCAACGCGCCCTGGGTCGGCGGCCTCGTGGTCTCAGCATTGATGCTGACGGCAGCCGTTGCGGTCGCGGCGTTCCGGAACTGGCCGGCGCGCCGGCTGATCCTGAGCGGCACCAGCATGGTCCCCGTCGGAGTCGCGGTCTCGATGCTTGGGATTGGGCAGCAGCAGGTGGCGGCGCTGTTCGCCGGCACCATGATCGCGGGTGTAGGCTTCGGTGCGACGTTCTCTGGGACGCTCCGCACATTGCTGCCGACGGCTCACGCCCACGAGCGCGCCGGGCTGCTCTCGGCGTTCTACCTGCAGTCCTATCTGGCGTTTGCCATCCCCGCTGTTGCCGCCGGGCTCGCGGTGCCGTGGATCGGGCTGTCGATGGTGGCCTATGTCTATGGTGCCGTCATCATCGTGCTGACGGTGATCTCGTGGGTGGCGTCACTGCTTGTGGAGCGCTGAAGATTGGCGATGGTGGTGTAGGATGGGTTGAGCGAAGCGATACCCACCTCCATCGTGCAGATCTATCGGTGGGTTTCGCTACGCTCAACCCACCCTGCGGACCTACGATCTACGGACCTGCGATCCCTGCGTTCGTTATTGCGAGCAAAGCGAAGCAATCCAGAGTCGCAAGGAAAGTCTGGATTGCTTCGTCGCCTTCGGCGACTCGCGATGACGGCCGTAGTTGTCGCCCCGTCGAGGTCTCACACTTCTCGCCGGCTGAGGAACGCCAGCCGCTCGAACAGATGCACGTCCTGCTCGTTCTTGAGCAGTGCACCGTGCAGTGGCGGGATCAGCTTGCGTGGGTCGCGCTCGCGCAGCTGCTCCGGGCCGATGTCCTCGTTGAGAAGCAGCTTCAACCAGTCCAGCAGCTCGGAGGTCGAAGGCTTCTTCTTCAGGCCGGGAACGTCACGCACCTCGAAGAAGATGCGCAGGGCTTCCTCGACCAGGCGCTTCTTGATGTTGGGGAAGTGCACGTCGACGATGCGCTCCATCGTGGGCGCATCGGGGAACTTGATGTAGTGGAAGAAGCAGCGGCGCAGGAAGGCGTCGGGCAGCTCCTTCTCGTTGTTCGAGGTGATGATGACGATCGGGCGCAGCTTCGCCTTGATCGTCTCGCCGGTCTCGTAGACGAAGAACTCCATCCGGTCGAGCTCGAGCAGCAGGTCGTTGGGGAATTCGATGTCGGCCTTGTCGACCTCGTCGATCAGGAGGACAGGGCGTTTCTCCGCGGTGAAGGCTTCCCACAGCTTGCCGCGCTTGATGTAGTTCTTGATGTCGGAGACGCGGCTGTCGCCGAGCTGGCTGTCGCGCAGCCGCGACACCGCGTCATATTCGTAAAGGCCCTGCTGCGCCTTGGTGGTCGACTTGATATGCCAGGTGAGCAGCGGCGCACCGATCGCTTTCGCCACTTCCTCGGCCAGCACGGTCTTTCCGGTGCCCGGCTCGCCCTTCACCAGCAGCGGCCGTTCGAGCACGATCGCCGCGTTGACGGCCACTTTCAGGTCATCGGTGGCGACGTAATCCTGGGTACCGGTAAATTTCATCGAGCGTTGCCTGTCTTGTTACTTGCGTTGAGTGGCTACGCGACCGTTCCGCCGCGCGCTGTGCTGGCGGTATCGCTGCCATTGCTGACCGATTTAATCAAGCGCGCCGGATCAGCGAGAGGATCACGAGCACGATCACGGCGCCGATCGTGGCGTCGAGGATGGCCCCGAGCGTGCCGCTGGCGAGCGCAATATGCAGCGCCGGCAGCAGGTAGCTTGCGACCAGGGCGCCGATGATGCCGATCACGATATTGCCGATCAGCCCGAAGCCGGCGCCGCGCACGATCAGGCCGGCCAGCCAGCCGGCGATGGCGCCGATGATGATTGCCGCGATAAGACTCATAGGAAGCCCCCATTCAGAACTCTGTTCCAGCGATTGTAGAGCAAAAAGGCGACCGGTCCAGTGCTGCAGGTTTCCGCAGCCCTTGACGTGTCAGCGGAGGCGGGCAATCTAAGAGCCATGTTCCTGCAATTCTTCACAGCACTGCGCGAGGCGCAGGTCCCGGTCTCCTTGCGTGAATATCTCACGCTGATGGAGGCGATCGACGCCGATCTGGCCGAGCAGTCGGTCGAGAATTTTTATTACTTGTCGCGCGCCGCGCTGGTGAAGGACGAGCGCAATCTCGACAAGTTCGACCGCGTGTTCGGCACCGTGTTCAAAGGTTTGGAGAGCCTTCTGGATGCGATGGAGAAGGCCGAAATCCCCGAGGAATGGCTGAAGAAGCTCGCCGAGAAATACCTCACCGAAGAGGAGAAGCAGCAGATCGAGGCCATGGGCTGGGACAAGCTCATGGAAACCTTGCGCAAGCGTCTCGAGGAGCAGAAGGAGCGGCATCAGGGCGGCAGCAAGTGGATCGGCACCGCCGGGACCTCGCCGTTCGGTGCGTATGGCTATAACCCCGAAGGGGTCCGGATCGGCCAGGAAAAGAACCGCAACAATCGCGCCGTGAAGGTGTGGGATCGCCGCGAGTTCAAGGACCTCGACGGCAATGTCGAGCTCGGCATCCGCAACATCAAGGTGGCGCTGCGCCGCTTGCGCAAATTCGCCCGCACCGGTGCGCCGGACGAGCTCGATCTCGACACCACCATTCGCGAGACCGCGAACCACGGCTATCTCGACGTGCATATGCGGCCCGAGCGCCGCAACGCCGTGAAGGTCCTGGTGTTCTTCGATATCGGCGGTTCGATGGACTCTCACGTCGAGCAGGTCGAGGAGCTGTTCTCCGCGGCGAAGAGCGAATTCAAGCACATGGAATATTTCTACTTCCACAACTGCCTTTACGAGGGCGTATGGAAGCAGAACAGGCGGCGCTTCACCGATCGCACGCCGACCTGGGACGTGCTGCACAAATATCCGCACGACTACAAGGTCGTGTTCGTCGGCGATGCCTCGATGTCGCCTTACGAGATCATGGTGCCCGGCGGCTCGGTCGAGCATGTCAACGAGGAGCCGGGCTCGGTGTGGCTCGATCGCATCGTCCGCACCTATCCGCATGCGGTCTGGCTCAATCCGGTGGCGCAGAAGCATTGGGACTATTCGGAATCCACCACGCTCATCCGCCGCATCTTCTCCGACCGGATGTATCCGATCACGATCGAAGGGCTGGAGGCGGCGATGAGGGAGCTGGTGCGCTAATTCAATCCGGTCATTCCGGGGCGCGGCGAAGCCGCGAACCCGGAATCTCGAGATTGTTTCATTAGCTCCAGATTCCGGGTTCGGTCCTGGCGGACCGCCCCGGAACGACGGAGCAGGGAGGTCCAAGAATGGCCCAGAGCATCACCCGCGGCATCAAGGCGCTACTCGATGAGGCCAATGCCGAGATCAAGACGCTGTCGGCTGCGGAGGCGATCGAGGCCGCCACGCGCGACGACGTCGTGATCGTCGACATCAGGGATCCGCGCGAGATCGAGCGCGAGGGGCGCATCCCCGGCGCCTTCTCCTGCACGCGCGGCATGCTGGAATTCTGGATCGATCCGCAGAGCCCTTACGCCAAGCCGATCTTTCAGCAGGACAAGACCTTCATCTTCCACTGCGCCGGTGGCTTACGTTCCGCGCTGGCGGCCAAGACCGCGCAGGATATGGGGCTGAAGCCGGTCGCCCATATCGGCGGCGGCTTCGCCGCATGGCGCGAGGCGGGCGGGCCGGTGGAGAGATGGGAGCCGAAGAAGAAGGATTGATGACATCTGTCACACGCGGGCTTGACCTGCGTGTCCATCATTTTCACAGGATGGACGGCCGGATCGGATCCGGTCATGACGATCGAAAGCGATGCTGGAGTCTCGCAAATGACCACACCCGACGATCCTCTCGTCTCAACGGAATGGCTTGCCGCGCATCTCGGCGATCCCAAGGTGAAAGTCCTCGACTCCACCTTCAAGATGCCGGGCGTGCTGCCGCTGCCGAAGGACGATTACCTGAAGGCGCATATCCCGGGCGCGGTGTTTTTCGATGTCGACGAGGTCGCCGATCATTCGAGCTCGCTGCCGCATATGTTTCCGAGTGCCGAGCAGTTCGGCCGCGACGTCGGTCGTCTTGGAATCAGCAATGACGACACGGTCGTGATCTATGATGCCGGTGGTTGGGTTGCGGGCCCGCGCGCCTGGTGGATGTTCCTGTCGTTCGGCCACCGCGATGTGCGCGTGCTCGACGGCGGCCTGAAGAAGTGGCTGGCGGAGGGCCGTCCGGTCGAGAGCGGTGCGGTCACGCCGAAGCCTGAGAGCTTCACCGCGACGTTCGATCAGGCTCGCGTGCGCAAGATCGAGCAGATGGTGGCAAACCTCGCAAGCCAGGCCGAGCAAGTGATCGACGCCCGGCAGGCGCCGCGTTTTGCAGGAGCAGTGCCTGAGCCGCGGCCGGGCCTGCGTTCGGGTCACATCCCCGGCAGCCGCAATCTGCCCTATGCCGAATTGTTCGATGCCGCGACCGGCATGATGAAGCCGCTCGATCAGCTGCGCCAGGCATTCGCCACGGCCGGTGTCGATCTGGCGAAGCCGATCGTCACCTCCTGCGGCTCGGGCGTGTCGGCGGCGGTGCTGACGCTCGCGCTGTACCGGCTCGGTCTCCGCGACACCGCGCTCTATGACGGCTCATGGTCGGAATGGGGGCTCGACGCCGGCCCGCCGGTCGCGACCGGACCGGCCTGATGCAAGCGCCTGCTATCGCCTTCGTGGCATGGCGGGCTGTTGCCCAAACCCAGGCTGTTGCCCAAAGGCGGCTTGCTGACCAAAGGCGGCTTGCTGACCAAAGGCGGCTTGTTGACCAAAGGTCGCCTGCGGGCCGAACGGATTGGCAGCTTGCTGCTGCTGGGCAATCGCGGCCTCCTGCGCCGCGCGCGCCCGCTGCGCGAGGCGGCGCTGCTGTTGGACGCGCCGTGCCGCCAGCCGCTCCCGTTCCTTGGCGATCCGTCTCTTCGCGACGCTGCGGCGCAACTGCACGCTCGCGACCTTCACCGATGCCTTCTTCTCGCTATCCGCCGCGTGCCTGTCGCTGGGTGTGGACTGCTCCGCGAGTGCCGCGAGCTTCAGTGCGATCGGATCCGACGTCTTCCTCTCGGGCTCTGCCGCGGCAGATACAGGTGATGTCGCCGTCGCGCTGCTTGCCGGCTCGGCGCTCGCAGCCGGTTGGGCGGCGGGTGACGTTGCGTCGGGCTGAGAGCGGACGGCCTCGGTTACGATTGGTGTTGCGTCGGCGCTCTGCGCGGCCGGTACAACGGCGGATTTGGCAGTTTCCGGCGGGGCCGGATCGGGAACCGTCGGGACGCTGCGGGTGGCCTCGGAAGCACTGGTTTCGACGCTCGCGATGTCGGCCCGAGCCTCAGCTGGCGGAGATGCCGGCTGGTCGGCGGTCGCCGCTACCGTCTCCGGAGGTGTTGTGACCGGAGCGGCGTCGGTGGCCTGCTTGGGCGAGTTGCTGGGATCGGCAGCAGCGGGGCGGTTGGCGGGTGCCACAACGCCGACGGTATCTTCTGCCGACTTGGGTGCCAGTTCGGTCACCGTCGTCGGGGCAGCCATCGGATCGGCCGGTTTCGGCTCGACCTGCAACATGGCCAGAACCGGCGGATCTGGCTGCGGCAGCAAGGTGCCGAAGCCTGTCGCAGGTGCCGCCCGCCATGTCGCATTGCTGGCGAATTGCTCGTGGGCCGCCCGCAGCAGCGCGGCGGCGCCGAGGCCGAAGACGAGAAGCGACAGCGAGCAGATGATCGCGGCGAGCAGAAAACGAAAGCCGGGAAGCATGGATGACGAACTCTCGCCTCGGCAATCGGGCCGATGCCATCGAGTCAGCGGGAACGCGGTGATCACAGGGATGGCCGCGTTCGCGATCGGGCAGCCATTGCTGCCGGGTCGCGAATCAGGCTGCAATCAGATTACCGCAGGCGACTTGTTTGGCTTGTTAATTCGAAGGCCCAGAATGCCATCGTAGGCGCTGGAAGCGATTTTTTGGCGGCGTGAGACTTCCGTGCAACGACGGAAACCGATCACAAATTGCCGAAATGGGGCAGGGTTGGTCGAAATTGTCTTGAATGCGCCGCTATCTTCGGCCATTTGGCGGATAACAATCCCGGTCGGCTTGGGGATTTTGCAAGGGCAATGATGATCAGACAGATCCTGACGATTTGCGCTGTCGCGGCGGCGGCGGGCGCGACGGCGGTTTCGCATGCCGAGGCACAGCAGGTCTATCAGACCGCACCCGGCGCCTACTCTCCGGCCCCAACTCCCTATCCGGTGGACGCGCGCGGCGCGGGGCCTGATTTCGATGCGACCGACGACGAAGCCAATGCGAACGGAGCTGCATTGCCGCCGCCTGGACCGGTGCTGTCGCCGGACGATCCGCGATATGGCCGACCGGCGAATGCGCCCGCCTATAGCAACGTCCCGACCGGACCGATTCTTTCCCCCGATGATCCGCGCTACGGCCGCCCTGCCAACGCGCCGGTCTATGGCGCTGCGCCCACCGGTCCGGTGATGTCGCCTGACGATCCGCGCTATGGCCGGCCGGCCGGACCTCCGCCCGTGATCTATGCCGACCGTCCGGCGTCTCCGCAGCCCTATGGTGGCGTGTATGGCAACAGTGCGCCCAATGGCGACGGCTCTGCACCGCGGCCGCCCGAGGGTGTCGGTGCCGCCGTCACTGGTGCTACGCAGCCGCCCGCCGGCGCAACGCCAGACAATCGCCCGATGACCGTCGCGGCCCTGCCGCCTGAGGAGCAGCCGGACGCGGCTCCCGCCGAGCTGCCGCCGAACCTGCGTCGGCAGGAGGTCGATTTCGTCACCAAGGAGCCGCCGGGCACCATCGTCGTCGATACGCCGCACACTTACCTCTACCTGGTCCTCGGCAATGGGCGGGCGATGCGCTACGGCGTCCGCGTCGGTCGTGACGGTTTCACCTGGACCGGCGTGCAAAAGATCTCGCGCAAGAAGGAATGGCCGGATTGGTATCCGCCGAGCGAGATGATCGAACGCCAGCCTTATCTTCCGCGCTTCATGGCTGGCGGTCCGGGTAATCCGCTTGGCGCACGTGCGATGTATCTCGGCTCGACCGTTTATCGCATCCACGGCACCAACCAGCCGTCGACCATCGGTAAGTTCGTTTCCTCCGGCTGCATCGGCATGCTGAACGACGACGTTTCCGACCTGTTCGACCGCGTCAAGGTCGGCACCCGCGTGGTCGTGCTGCCGGGCGGTCCGCCGCCGGGCGGAGCCAACACGGCGACCGCCTCGGCCGCGCCGGTGCCGGGCTCTACGGCCGCCACTCCTGTGCAGGCCCAGGCGGCTGTTCCCGGCACGCAGCCAGCCACGATGCAGCCGCTGCCCCCGGCAGTGACGATTCGCTGAGCCAAACTCTCCTGAAATAAAAACAGCCTCCCGGTCGGGAGGCTGTTTTTATTTGTGGGAGCGGTTCACGCCAGCCGGCGCGGCGGCTCGCCGCCCTTGAGCCAGGTATCGATGCAGTCGACCATCTGGCCATAATGAGCCCGGAAGCTTTCCTCGGTCACGTAGCCGAGATGCGGTGTCAGCACCACGTTGTCGAGCTTGCGGAGCGGGTGCTCGACCGGCAGCGGCTCGACAGAGAAGGTGTCGAGCGCGGCTCCCGCGATCCTCTTTTGCTGCAAGGCCTGGAGCAACGCGGTTTCATCCACGATCGGCCCGCGCGCACTGTTGACGAGATAGGCGGTCGGTTTCATCCGCGCGATATCGGCAGCGCTCAACAGCCCGCGCGAGCGCTCGCTCAGGACCACATGGATGGTAATGATGTCGGCCGTGGCAAAGAGCTCGTCCTTGCTCGCGTAGCCGACCCCGGCTTCGGCGCAGCGCTCGGGCGTCAGGTTCGGACTCCAGGCGATCACCTTCATCCCGAATGCCTTGGCGAGGCTTGCCACCTTGGTGCCGAGCTTGCCGAGCCCGATCACGCCCAGCGTCTTACCTTCGATCTCGGTGCCGCCGAGCTTCTGCCAGGGCTCCCCGGCATGCATGCGCGCATTCTCCTGCCCGATCTTGCGCGTCAGCTCCAGGATCAGACCCATGGTCAATGGCGCGGTCGGATCGCGGCCATATTGGGTACCGCAGACGATCACGCCGCGCGCTTTCGCGGCGTCCATGTTGATGGCTGCATTGCGCATCCCTGAGGTAATCAGGAGTTTCAGTTTCGGCAGAGCCTCGATCAGCGGACGGGGAAAGGGCGTCCGCTCCCGCATCGCGCAGACGACGTCGACGTCCGCGAGCGCACTGGCCGCCGCCTGTTCGGAGGCGAAAGGATGTACGAAGGTGGTTACGTCGAGGCGGTCGCCGAGTTTTGGCCAGTCAGCCAGGGACAGGGCTGTATCGTAATAGTCATCAAGGATCGCACAGCGCAGCCGCGTCATCGGCAAAGGTCCATTCATGGCGTGGAACAGCGACGGGAAACGTCGCGGGATGGACGCGATGGTCGCGCGCGGAGGAACGCTGCGCAAGGACCCCAGCTTCAAAAGCCGGTGCGGGACGACGGGAAATCAGTCCAGATCGGCCTTCAGGCGGAAGGCTGCGGTGTTGCCGTATTTCGCGTGCCACGCTGGCCCCGGCCCGCGCATATAGTGCAGTTCCGGCCGATAGGGGCTGAAAGCCTGGGCGAAAAAGGCGCGCCAGAAGCTCTTGATCTCGGCGACTATGCCGGATGGTTCAACGGGTTTGACCCGCCCAGAGGGCAGGGAGGTTGACGTAAGGGTCGCCATGACGGGCTCTCGCTGTTGTCACTCTCGGCTTTTCGCCGTTGGACGCGCATTAGCGCGCCGGAAGCGAGTTTCCCGCCCAGTTGATTAAAAGATGGTTTCAATTGTCGTGATCGACCGCACACATGGTTATGATCCCGTAGTCATCCGTGGTGCGCGGAGGCTTGGCGCTGGCATTCTCCGATCTTTGCCCGGTCCGAACACCGGCTCGCCGGGTTGCCCTTTGGGTGCGGCGCAGTTACATCAGCGGCAACAATTTTCCGTAAATCCGGTGGTTTCCAAGGACACGCGATGGCGCGCCAATTCGTCTATTTCATGCAGGGTCTGTCCAAGACCTATCCGGGCAACCGCAAGGTGCTCGATAACATCCACCTGTCATTCTACCCGGATGCCAAGATTGGCGTGCTCGGCGTCAACGGCGCCGGCAAGTCGACCCTGCTGCGGATCATGGCCGGCATCGACAAGGATTATACGGGTGAAGCCTGGGTCGCCGAAGGTGCGCGCGTCGGCTATCTCGAGCAGGAGCCGCAGCTCGATCCGAAGTTGAGCGTCCGCGAGAATGTGATGCGGGGCGTCGCCAAGCAGAAAGCGATCCTCGACCGTTACAACGAACTCGCGGTCAATTATTCGGACGAGACCGCCGACGAGATGACCAAGCTTCAGGACGAGATCGAGGCCCATGGCCTGTGGGATCTCGACAGCAAGGTCGACCAGGCCATGGACGCGTTGCGTTGTCCGCCGGACGATGCCGACGTCACAAAGCTCTCCGGCGGCGAGCGCCGTCGCGTCGCGCTCTGCCGACTGCTGCTCGATCAGCCTGAACTGCTGCTGCTGGACGAGCCGACCAACCATCTCGATGCGGAGTCCGTGTCCTGGCTCGAAGGGCATCTGCGCAACTACCCGGGTGCGATCCTGATCGTCACCCACGATCGCTACTTCCTCGACAACGTCACCAGCTGGATCCTGGAGCTCGACCGCGGCAAGGGCATCCCCTACGAGGGAAATTATTCGTCCTGGCTGGTGCAGAAGCAGAAGCGGCTGGAGCAGGAGGGCCGCGAGGAAGCGGCGCATCAGCGCACGCTGGCGCGCGAGCAGGAGTGGATCGCGGCTTCGCCGAAGGCTCGTCAGGCCAAATCCAAGGCCCGCTATCAGCGCTACGAGGACCTGCTGAAGAAGGCGAGCGAGAAACAAAGCCAGACTGCGCAGATCATCATTCCCGTCGCGGAGCGACTGGGCAACAACGTCATCGATTTTGAAGGCTTGACCAAGAGTTTCGGCGATCGGCTCCTGATCGACAATCTCACCTTCAAGCTGCCGCCCGGCGGCATCGTCGGTGTGATCGGACCTAACGGTGCCGGCAAGACCACGCTGTTCCGGATGATTACCGGACAGGAGAAGCCCGATGCGGGCACGATCACGATCGGCGAATCCGTGCATCTCGGCTATGTCGACCAGTCGCGCGATGCGCTCGACGGCAGCAAGACCGTCTGGGAAGAGATCTCCGGCGGCAATGAGCTGATCCTGCTCGGCAAGCGCGAAGTCAATTCGCGCGGCTATTGTTCGGCGTTCAACTTCAAAGGGGCGGACCAGCAGAAGAAGGTCGGCTCGCTATCGGGCGGTGAGCGCAACCGTGTGCACCTTGCCAAGATGCTGAAGTCAGGCGCCAACGTGCTGCTGCTCGACGAGCCCACGAACGATCTCGATGTCGACACGCTGCGAGCGCTCGAAGAAGCGCTGGAGGATTTCGCCGGCTGCGCCGTGATCATCAGCCACGATCGCTGGTTCCTCGACCGTATCGCCACGCACATGTTGGCGTTCGAAGGCGACAGTCACGTCGAATGGTTCGAAGGCAACTTCCAGGACTATGAGAAGGACAAGATGCGCCGGCTGGGCCAGGACAGCGTCATCCCGCATCGGCTGAAGTACAAGAAGTTGACGCGGTGACGGATCTCATGAGGGGCGTGGCGCTCGTTGCGATAGCCATCGCCGCCTTATGTTGTGCGCCACCATCACGCGCCGCCGATGCGGCCTTCACACAATTCGTTGCCTTGCTGTGGCCGGAAGCCAAAGAGCAGGGCGTCTCCCGCGCGACCTTCGAGGCCGAGACGCGCGGGCTTGAGCCCGACTACAAGCTGCCGGATCTGCTGCTGCCTGGTCGTCCGGCGACGGGCGCTCCAGCCCAGGCCGAGTTCGTGCAGGTCCCGGCCGACTATATCAAGGAAGCTGGGATCGCACGGCTTGCGGCGTATGGCCAAAAGCTGATGCAACAATATCGTCCGGCGCTGTCCGAAATCGAACGGCGCTTCGGCGTGCCGGCGCCGTTCGTTCTGGCGATCTGGGGCCGGGAGACCGATTTCGGCCGGTACAAGTTGCCCTATGACGCGCTGCGCGTGCTGGCGACGCAGGCCTATGTCGGTCGCCGCAAGGACCAGTATCGCACCGAATTCATCCTGGCGCTGAAGATGCTCAGCGATCATGTCGTGACGCGCCAGGATTTGCGGGCATCCTGGGGCGGTGCCGTCGGCCTCACGCAGTTCCTGCCATCGGAATATTTCAAGCATGGCGTCGATCTCGACGGTGACGGCAAGGTCGATCTCTGGCACTCGGTACCCGACGCGCTTGCGTCGGCAGCGCAGCAGCTTGTCAACAAGGGCTGGCAGAGCGGGTTGCGCTGGGCCTATGAGGTGAAAGCGCCGGCCAATGTCGACTGTACGATGGGCGTGCCTGAGGTGAAGAAGCCAATCGGCGAGTGGCTGCGCGCCGGCTTCGTCCCCGTGCGCGGGCAGAGGCTCAGCACGGCTGAGAAGGCGCAGCCAGCCTCATTGTTGCAGCCTGAAGGCATCTATGGCCCGGCCTTCCTGACCACGGCGAACTACTTCGTGATCAAGGAGTATAACTTCTCCGATCTGTACGTGCTGTTCGTCGGCCATCTCGCCGACCGCATGACGAGCCCGCTGCCATTTGCGACGCCTTGGGCGGCCTCCGAACAATTGCGCACGAAGGATGTCGAGGCCATGCAGAAGGGCCTGACTCGGGTGGGTCTCTACAAAGACAAGCTCGACGGTAAGGCGGGCATGCAGACCCGCGCCGCGCTCGGCGCGTTTCAGAAATCTGCAGGTCTGAAAGTGGACTGCTGGCCGAGTGAAGCAGTGCTGCAGGCGATCGATGCGGCTCGCTGAGCGCAGATAGCAGCAGATAGCAAAAGCCCGGCCGTCGAGGCCGGGCTTTGCGTGTTATCGAACAGAATAGCGATCAGTAGCAGACGCGAACCGGGCGGACCACCCAGCCGTAACCGTCCCAATAGCGCTCACGGCGCCAATAGCACGGCGGGGGAGCCGGGGGCGGGGCTTCTTCGACGTAGACCGGGCCGCCATAGGCCGGGCGGCTTGAGGCGATCGCACCGCCGAGCAGCGCACCGCCGATCAGGCCGGCCGCAACGCCCGCACCGACGTCGCCAGCCTTGGCGGCGGGTGCAGACACGGCCATCGAGCCTGCGATTGTGGCAACCGCCACCAGGGCGGTCAGGATCTTCTTCATCTTCCGCGATCTCCTCGAGGAGGCGCCCGATCCGGACGCCGGGTTAGGGTGACAGACACACGATCAGGGGCGGCAGCTCGCAAGGAAACACGCGAATCTGTCAACCCTCCGTAAACTTTGTCCGTTCAGGTGCGCTGGAAAAGCGGTTTTTTCTGGTCATCCCGCGCGCCGAAGGCCGAAGTTCCAGTGGACCTTCAGCGATTTAATGAAGGTGAACCGCTATTCGCACACCCTGACGCGACGGACCCGCCAGCCATAGCCGTCCCAGAACCGCTGCCGCTGCCAGTAGCAGGCATAGCCGGGATCCGCGACATAGGCCGGGCCGCCGTAATAATAGGGGCCTGGCGCGTAATAATAGCCGGGGCCGTAGCCGTACCCATAGTAGGGACCGCCGCCAGCAATGGCGCCGCCGATCAGGGCACCACCAATAAGGCCGGCGGCGACGCCTGCAGCAACCCGACCGCCCCCCGCTTCGGCTGGGGCAGGTGCCATGGCCGATGCGGCCAGCGCGGCGGTGGCGACGAGGGCCGTGAGTGTCTTCTTCATGACCGTACCTTTCTCACAGGGTCTTCGCGGCGAAAAGACCTTTCGGCGCGAAAAATTTCACACTCCGCTTGAATATTCAATGAACGGGCAGCCTCCATAGGACGACTCGACAGGAGAAATGGTTCGATTTTCGTATCGCAAATGACCCGGAATGAAGCATGACCAGCGCCATAGGCCTGATTGTCGCAGTCGGAATGACCTCGGTGTTCTTCTACCTGCTCCTGACGACCCCGGCGGATCGGCAAGGATTCCGAGGACGATCGAGAGGCGATACTTCCGGCCCAGACGGAGGCAGTTCCTCCGATCATCGCGACAGCTTCAACTCGGCAGGTTGGTCGGGTCATTCCGCGACCGACAGCATGGGTAATCCGCTCGATAGCGGGGGCTCGGACGGCGGTAGCGATGGCGGCGGGGGAGATGGCGGCGGTGGCGGTGATTGAAGGCCCGCCCTTCCGAGGGCTACCGGGCCATGTCTTCACTGACCGGGTTTGATCTGCAGCAACAGGTCTCACTTGGATTCGTTCTAGGTTGAACAGGCAGTTTGGAATCGCTTCAAAAGACCTGTTTTGCCTTTGCGCCGCCCGGCGCGGATCACTATCGATGATGGAGCATCTCGGAAGGCTAGACGGTTCATGATTGTCTGCTCCTGCAACGTCCTCAGCGACCACGACATCCGCCAGGCGGTGGAAACGGCGGAGGAACTGCCACGCAACCCCAAGCAGCTTTACGGCTGTCTCGGATGCAGCGCGGAGTGCGGCCGGTGTGCCCGTACGATCAAGACCATCATCGACGACGCGTTGGGCCCCTGCGCACGTGCCTGCCAGGCTGGCTGCCTGCACCGCCAGGATCATGCCCACGCCGAGACTCCCGCCGAAGACGTCCAGAGCCGGTTTGCGCTGGCTGCCTGCTAACCCCCCCTCACCCAAGCATCCGTCGTGGTTGTCCCTGGCGGAGGCATGATCGGAGTCGTCTCGGCTCGGCGAACCTGTTATTGACCGAGCCGCGGTGTCTAATTTTCGGAGCACATCAATGCAGGGCGACCCCAAGGTCATCGAATATCTCAACAAGGGACTGCGGAGCGAGCTGACGGCCATCAATCAATATTGGCTGCATTACCGTTTGTTGCAGAACTGGGGTCTGCTCGAGATGGCCAAGGTGTGGCGCAAGGAATCGATCGAGGAGATGAACCACGCGGACCGCTTCACCGACCGCATCATCTTTCTGGATGGCTTTCCGAACATGCAGGTGCTGGACCCGTTGCGGATCGGCCAGAACGTCAAAGAGATCATCGAGTGCGATCTCGCGGCCGAAGTTTCGGCGCGCTTGCTTTATCAGGAAGCCGCAACGTATTGCCATGGCGTCAAGGACTACGTCACGCGCGACCTGTTCGAAGACCTGATGAAGGACGAAGAACACCACATCGACTTCCTCGAGACGCAGCTCGACCTGATCAATCGGATCGGCCTCGAGCTTTACACGCAGAAACACGTCGGCGGTCTCGAATCTTCGTAGTCCTGCTCGTGCTCCGCGTCCGAAGTTCGCATTTAAATCGAGGCACTCTCGCTGGCGAACTTCGGATCGTAGAGAGCACCAGCAAGTGATTGAAAGCCGGCTCCGGACAGATCGCCGTGCCGGCTCGTTACGTGATGGTGCTGCGCTCGGCCCTCTTACACGGCGTCGGCCGGAACGAAGCAGCTGATGACGATGCTGCCGCGGTGGTGGACGTACCACACCACGGCCTCACCGACGGGATTGCCGCGGTCGCGGATGACGGCATGCGCGGGAACCTGCATCCATTGCCCCTCGATCGGAACCCAATAGCTGCCGTCGCGCACTTGGTAGTCCGTCCGATGGCCATCGGAGATGTCGCAGCAGGGGACACCATTCGGCGCGATCACGCTCTTGAACCATGCGCGGATATCCGGCGGCACGTTCTCGAACTGGCCGTTGTCGAAAGCGAAGGCTGCCGTTGCGAAGGCCGCCAGACATGTCAGCATCGCGACCTGCGGGAGTCTTGGCATGGCAGCCTCCGTGGAACACGTCACTCCGCCCGCCGCGGCGCCGTCGCGAGCAGCTCGCGCAGCGGCTCGAGATAGAATTTCGCCGAGCCCGTCGTCAGATGGCCTCGCGTCTCCGTGGAAGCCGGGATCAGGTAGACCCTGCCGTTCTTGACCCGCTTCATAGCCTCAGCGGTGACGCCGGTCTCCGGCGGATTGCGCTCGTCATCGGCTGAGTTGATCAGGAGTACGCGCGCCTCGATCTTCTCGAGGTCCGCCGACGGATTGTAGTCGTGCGAGGACTCCCACTGGTAGATGAAGTCGTTGGCATCGGCCGGCATCGGCGCGGCAAGGCGCGCATCGACCATCTTGTCGGCCTTGGCGGCGGTCGGAGCCTGCGCCTGATAGGCCAGCGTGCCGCCGGCCGACGCGATGCCGTAGGCCACGACGGCGTATTTCATCATGCGCGGCTGGCTCGTGTAGTTGCCGCCATTGTAGTCCGGATCGTTACGGATCGTGTCCAGCATGATCCGGCGCAGCATCCAGTTGCGCGCCGCCATCTCGGTCGGCTGTGAAGCCATCGGCGCCAGCGCATCCATGAAATCAGGGTAGCGCGTGCCCCAGATCCAGCTGTGCATGCCGCCCATCGAATTGCCGATCACGAGCCTGAGATGCTTGATGCCCAGTCCTTCGGTCACCAGCCGGTATTGCGCGTCGACCATGTCGGCATAGTCGTAAGCGGGGAACTTTGTCTTCAGCCCGTCGGACGGCTTGGACGATTTGCCGTGGCCGATGCTGTCGGGAAGAATGATGTAGTATTTTGTGGCGTCGAGCGGCTGGTCCTTGCCGAACAGCTCGCCGGCAAAGGCAGGTGACAGCATGCTTGCCGCCGAGCCGCCGGTGCCATGCAACACCAGCACCGGTTGGCCGCTGGGCTCGCCGACGGTCACATAATGTAGCCGCAGCTCCGGCAGGCGCTCGCCGGTGTGGAACTTGAAATCCTTGACGACGAAGTCGCCTTGCTTGGGTGCCGGATAGTCGCTCGCCAGTGCCGCTATCGAGCTCAGCAGCAGCGCCGCAATAGCGGCGATGACTGATCGTGTCATGTTCGTCTCCCCCGGATGGACGCGCTCTGATGGCGGGCCTTGGTCGCAGATTAGCACGGAACCATCCGGCAGCCGAAAGGGCGATTCACGGCTTGTCCTCGATCTCGGTCTCGGGGCGATCGCCGCCGGAGGCCGTCTCGGTGTGCCATTTTCCATCGGCCGTCTCGTATTCGATCGCCTCGGTACGGCCCGGCGTGCGCTGTTCCTCAGCGGCGCGCTTGTGGCGGCGGCGAGCGCTTCGGCATGGGACGGAAAACTCTCCGAAAAAGCGCCGTCCACCGTGTAGGCCCAACCGCCATCATGCTGAACGATCCGATAGGTCACGTGTGTCATTCATGCCTCGCTTTGTCGACGTCGATTGCCGCAGGTGAAACGGCCGTCATTCTAGGCCAAGATAAGCGCGAGGCGATGTCTTTCGAGACCGGGAACCCCTATCCGAGCGGAGAAACGGGATGTGCCGCAACATCAAGACGCTGTTCAATTTCGAGCCGCCGGCGACGGAGGATGAGATCCACGCCTCCGCGCTGCAATTCGTGCGTAAGCTGTCCGGCTTCAACAAGCCGTCGCAGGCCAACGAAGCGGCGTTCGAACGGGCGGTGCAGGAGGTCTCCGAGGCGGCGCGGCGGCTGCTTACCTCGCTGCACACCCAGGCGCCGACGCGCGATCGCACGATCGAAGCGGCCAAGGCCAAGGAGCGCTCGCGGGCGAGATTTGCCGGCCGCTGAAACAGCACGATCGGCGCGCGGCGTGCGACAGCGTCAGAACGCCTCGTCGGGCTTATGCTTCTTGTGCTTCTTCTTTTTCTTGTCTTTTTTCTTCTTGTGATGGTGCGCGTCGTCGAGATGCGGATCGTCGTCCTCGAAGGCGTCGTCCAGCGCATCGTCGTGTTCGACGGCGGCAAAGATGTCGCGCACCGCAAGCTGGGTGGCGTCGCGCTCATGCGCCTCGCGCTCGCGCGTCCGCTTGTACTCTTCATACGCCTCGAAGAGCTGATGCAGCCAGGGCATGATCTGATCGATCGTCGGCAGGGTGCCGGGCGGACCCTGCTCGCCGCGGGGCCCTTGCGGACCCGGGGCGCCGGCCGGACCCTGCGGACCGATCGGGCCCGGTTTGCCGGCTTCTCCCCGCGGTCCTTGCGGCCCCGGCTTGCCCTGTGGACCGGGCTTGCCGTCCGGCCCCGGCTTGCCGCGCTGGCCGTCCGCTCCGCGTCGTCCCGGCTGCCCCTGTGGTCCTCGCGGACCCGCAGGTCCCTGATGCCCTCGACTCGCCGGATTTCGCGCCACGCGTACAACTCCTGATTCGCACGCGAATCTAGCAGACGCGCGACGAGACCAGCAATTATACGCGCCGGCCTTGCCCGATCGATCAACATCAAACGATGGCCGGCGCCGCGCTGTAAGCCCTGTGCTTACGTCCCATAGGCCGGCACGTCGACGCCATCAGCCGCATAGATCCGGATCTTGTTGCGCAAGGTGCGGACCGGCATCCCAAGCAGCCTGGCAGCATGGGTCCGGTTGCCGTGGCAGCGCGCGAGCGTCTGCACGATCAGCTCGCGCTCGACCTCCGAGAGCGGCATTCCGATCAGGAGCGGAACGACCTCGTTGGCGGGGCGCGCCGCCGCCGCGATCGAGCCAGGCTCGATGATGAATGGGCTTGCGGCATAGGGTGTGAACTCGCGTGACATGTAAACCTCCGGATTGAAGTCCCGCCTAAGTTGTATGTGGAGTCGAGACTCAACTAGCACCTGCCCGTAAACAAACTGGTCCGACAAAGTTAACGAGACCTTAACGAGGACTACCATTGCGGGTATTGGCGTGGGAAATCGCCAAAATGCCATTCTTTCGCGAGATCTCCGACCCATTTCGGCGCGGAATGTGGCGAAATGCAAAATTAACGGCCGCGCCAGCCGATGCTTGGCAGCCCGGCAACCGCGCGCCAGTGTGGCCGCCATGGCCGCGACCACCACGATATCCGCCGCATCGCTCAGAGCCGGGCTCGAACGGCTGCTGCAAGCGCCCGAGATCGATTGGCAAGAGGCGGCCGAGCTCGTCTCCGAGATTGCGCGGGACAGCTCCGAACTGGCCTTGCGCCAGGCGGCTGGCCAGGCGCTGTCGATCGTGCGCGCGGCGGCGATGTCCCTCGCTGACCATGCCACGCAAGAGGCGGCGCGCCGGCGCCTGCTCGTCGTGCTCGACGTGCTGGTCGAATTGACCACGCCGCGGTTCGGCCGGCGCGGCACCCAGCCGAAGCCGCTCAGCCCCGACCAGCGCGCCCGCAAGCTGTTGGGCCTGCCGATCGACGGCCCGCTGTCCAGCGCCGAGATCCGCGGCGCCTTTCGCCGTGCCGCCAAGCTGATGCATCCGGATACAGGCGGCAGCGCGGAGGCGTTTCGCGAGCTCGCGGCCGCGCAGGATGCGCTGATGAAAGCTCGCTGAGGTTGTATTTTGCCTCGCGGTCTCCGTCATGGGCGTCTACGCCAGGCGCCACATGTACTTCGCCGTGCCAGGAGCTAAATTCGGCCCTACCGATTCGATTGGTCTCACCGCGGCATCTCCCGTTCGACACCCACTGGAGCGTTTTTCAATGACCATTGCGTCCTTCCTTCGCACTGCGCTGGTGGCACTCACGACTGCCGCCGCCGCCGTGCTGCCCACCACGGCGCATGCGGATGGCGGCTTCATCACGCTGACCATCTACAAGGCCGGATGGATCATCGGCGGCTCCGGCGGCAGCGGCGTTCTGAACTTCCACGGCCGCGCCTATCCGCTTTCGACCGGCGGCCTCGACTACGGCCTGGTGTTCGGCGGCTCGCGCACCGTGCTGCGTGGTCGCGTCAGCAACATCTACCGTCCGTCGGACGTCGAGGGTGTCTATGGCGCGGCCGGCGCCGGCCTTGCGGTCGGCCGCGGCGTGCGCGGCATCGTGCTCACCAACCAGAAGGGCGCGGTGCTGGAGCTCTCCGGCGAGCAGGTCGGCCTGCTGGCCAATGTCGATCTGTCGGGGCTTGCGATTACGCTGCGGTAGACGGCGGGTCTTTCGACCGAACAAGCTGTCGTCACCCGCGAAAGCGGGTGATCCAGCATTCCAGAGACGCTTGTCGTCATCCAAGTCGTCTCGGCGTACGGGATCGGCGGGCAAGGTGGGCGCTGACAGCTGAGGGGCCGGCTTGCGGCCTGCCACGTGCTCCGTCGTGTCGAGCGAAGCGACATCGCTCACGCCGGTGCATGACACGTCTGGCGACATCCCGAACTCCCCCTCCAAACAGCCTGGCGCGGCTTCGCAGTCTCGCGGCGCATGACGCCCGAGTGATGCGGCAGTCAGTCCCTCCTGAAAATCGAGAGGGCGCAGGGAAGGCCGGATGCTTGGCCAGCACCCATGGCCCGCCTGCGAAAAAAATGCAGGCGGCAGGTACCACAGGTACGGCCGAACAACCGGCCTTCCCTGCGCGAAGGCTTTACGGCTTATACGTGATCTCCTCGGGGACCGGCTTTCTTGCCCCCGTTGCGACAATGCGCGGAGCGCGCATTGCGCTGGCATCAGCACCGGGATGCCAGGACCACACGACTTCACCGTCCGCGAAACGCCGGCGTTCGTCCAACGCGGCGCTCACGGCCATCGCAGCCCGCCTCCGCGTATCGTGACGACGCGTACGCCCTCTGCATGGAGGTGGGTCAGGCGTAGGAAAGCACAATTTCTGAAAAACGGAAGTAGAATATTTTTTGCCCGGCGGCTTTACATCGCGCGACGCGTTGAAAGTGCGGACGAAATTCGCCTGTCGGCGCGAGGATTTTCGGTGCGATTTTCCGGCTTTCCGCGAGGCCGTCGTGAGGCCATCGCGCATCGATTTGCCCGGCGGGCACAGGACCTGCCCAATCCATCGCCGTCATTGCGCGCGCGCTCGCTGTGCGTCCCGGAACGAGAGGAGAGCAGCTAAGCGCTCGCCACATGCGCCGCCAGTTCCAGCCACGGCTGAAGCGTCCAGGCGCCCGACGCGGCGCCGGAGGGGGAGGCAAGCACGAAGATGTCGGGGAAGTCAGCCGCCGGCGGCTGCCGGCCGAGTGCGATCCGGGTCGTCGGCCGGCCATAGAACAGGCTTGCAGCCTTCTTGCTGGTGAAGGCGAGCGTGCGCGGCCGATAGCGCCGCATCTTCTCGATCAGACCGGCGACATCGACGCCGGCCTGCAGCGCGACATGGTCCATGCCGGCGCCGTGCTTGCAGAGATCGGTGAAGCCGATGCCGAGCTTCAGTAGCTCGGGAAACTCATGCGGCTGATACAGCCGCGGCGTCAGCCCTGTCGCGTGCAGGGTGCGCCAAAAGCGGTTGCCGGGATGCGCGTAATAATGGCCAGTCGCGGCCGACCGCTCGCTCGCCGCCGTGCCGACGAAGACGAGGCGCAGGTTCGGTGCGAGCTGGTCGGGCAGGCGGTGCCGCCTGTCCGCGCCGGCATGCCCAGGCGCTTCTTTCAAGATTTTCCGATCTTGATGATTTCGCCGGTGCGCGGATTGATCGCACGGGGCGGCCCATCCTCGTCGTCATCATCCTCGTCCGGCCCGGGATATTGCTCGGGCGCCTTGCCCTTGGCCGCAACCACGCGCGGATAGCGCAGCTTCGGCTGCTTCGTCCCGGTGGCCTTCAGCGTGATCCGGAACAGCCAGTCGTCGCCATAATCGAACAGGAACAGCAGCGTATGGCCGATCTCCGGGAAAGCCTGCGCGATCCGCGTCTTCTCGACGCCGAGCACTCCGGCGGCGGCCTCGCCGATATCGGCAAACAGCTCATATTGCGGATGGACGACCTTGATCTTCGACAGCGTCAATCCGGTGTAGAAGCCGAAGGCGTGGTCGAAGTCGAAACCGAACGCCTGCACGATCGCTTCGGCCAGCCTATACAGCGACTTGGTCGGATCGATTTCGATGTCCCGATAGACCGAGCGCCCGCCGTCGAGCGCGGCGCGGAGGATGAACGTCTCGGTCTGAGCCATGCCGGTCTCCCCGGGCGAGCGGCAGCAGCACGCCCGCGACCAGCATATACGGCCGCGACCGTCCAAGCGAGGCCGGGAGCCGGCGTCGAACGCGATTGTCCCCCGTCACATGGCCCGCGGCAGAACTGTCAGCGCTCCGCCCATGGATCGGCGACCGCCATGTGGCGGCCGCCGTGGCACGGAGGCATACGCCGGGCCGGACCTTACAGGGTGCAGCGGCGCTCGTCGCGCAGCTTGAGCTGGATGGCGTTGGCTTCGCCGAAGGTCGCAACCGGCTGGCTCACGACCTTGTAGGTCGACGGCCATTCGACCGGCTTGGACTGCAAGTTGGTATTCCAGATCTGGCAGATGCCGGTGTTATCCCAGCGGATCACGTAATAGCCGGCCACGGGCGCAGCATGCCGAGGCGCGGCGAGTGCGGGCACGACGGAAGCGGCAGCAATACCGGTGGCGGCAACGAGAGCGGTCAAGCGACGCATCGGAAATCTCCCCTAACGAACAGAACCCCAGCCGCCACGGCCGACAACGCGCGCGACGACGCCGATCCGCGCCTGCGGATGGGCGATGGACTCCTGCGACAAAAGCGCGCTGCTGGCAAGGTGGCAGCGTGACCGCTCACAGCGATGTCAGGGGAGGGGCAGTGCGGCGACGCCGCAATGTGGGGCAAGATCAGAGGCGTGCTTCTCGGTCGTGCCAGATGCGCGTGATCAGGATGTCCTGCATTGAACCGATCCTTAGTCTCACTCGGGGTCGTCGTAGCAGATGTCGTGGGTCGTGATCCACTGCGTGCAGTTGCCGTTCGCGTCCCAGCCAATGCATTCCTTTCGGAAGTTGCACGGATGGATGTTGAAGCCCTGGCCGAACTGGCCCTTCTCCAGCACGGCAACTGGATCGATCTCGACCCCTCCGCCGATCGTCGCGGTCATCGGGCCGAAGGATCGGACCCGTTCAACGAATTGTCGCACGGGTTTGCCGGTGGCATCGAGCAGGAACCGTCCGTCGGGTGAGATGGTCAGGGTTTCGCGCTTTTGATTCGACATCCGTTAGTCTCCGGCTGGGAGGAACTGTCTGGCACCAGGACTGTCGTGCGTCGGGCCTATGGAGTGCTGACTGGTCCGGTTCGCAGGCGGGCCATACGAGCACGTCTCGTGACGTTCAGACGATGAAGGCCTCAACACGTTATCGACGGCGAAGACCCCGTGCAGTCGCAGGTCGGTGACGGCGGCTCGCCGTCGGGGTATGTGCAGGTCTTGCTGACGCAGCCCATGCCCTCACAGCAGCAGGTGACCGTGTAGCTGCCCTTGCCGCGCAAGCGGTGGATCAGCATGTAGCCGTGAGATGTCGGGCGGACGTCGATCTCGACTTCGATCCCCTGGCCCAGCGAGCGAACCTCCATCCCATCCTCCCACGGTTTGTCAGATTGGGAAAAAGGCTACCACAGCCTGTGGATGTCGTTGCGTTGACATGTATCAAATCTAAGAGAACGTCGGCGCCCTCAGCCGCTGCCGGGTCGTTCGCCGTGACACCGGAGCTATCATTTCCGAAGCGCGGCGATGCCCTCGATCTCGATCAGCATCTTCGGATCGGGCAGCGCGGCGACGACGCAGGTGGTGCGTGCCGGATAGGGCGCCGGGCCGAACGCCTCGGCATAGAGCCTGTTCATGGTCGCGACGTCGGCGGCGCGGGTCAGCAGCACGTTGACCTTGACGAGCCCGCGCATCGTGGCGCCGCCTTCGCTGAGCACGCGGGTGAAGTTGGTCACGACATTGGCGAACTGCGCCTCGAAGCCGTCGGGCAGGTTGCCATCAGCGTCGAAGCCGGGAATGCCGGAGATGAAGAGGAGATCGCCGATCCGGGTGCCGAACGACAGCGGCGGGGCTTTGATGTGGAGTGGAGCGGCGATGTGGTGGACGGGCATATCTGGTCCTTCCATCGAGGGAGGTAGCTCGACGTCTATGCGCGGATGTCATAGCCCATTATGAGCTCGTACTTAAGTAAGCGCGAAAGCTAGCGGTCCCTCAGGGTGGCCACTGCGGGTGAATTCTTGGTCGCTATTATGATCTCGGAACGCTCCGCAGTGGCTTCGATCTAGCCGAAATATGTCCCTGAATTTCGTTGGCAAGTATCATCAAGCTGCTGTCGTGTGAAAAGAAATGTCGCGATGTTTCAATGAGCTTATTCAGCTTATCGATCTGCTTTCTATCAAAAGTACCGCCATTTCTGACGTAGTATTGGACGCCACCGAATAGCGTCATGTAGGGATGGATCACGATACGATTCATGCCGCCTTCTTTAGCGATCGCCTCGGTGAGTACCGTGAACGCTTCATCGAAGCCTGTTTTGAATCTGGTTGGATTGTGTTTCATCTCCTCAAAGAGGATTTTGCCGAGTGTTGTGAGTGGAAGTGGGTGCCGTTCGACTTGTACGGCATGCTTAGCGTGCGAGATAGCTTGGTTCAGTAACTTTGAAGGATCGGAATCGGTTGCCGTTAAGAATCGATCCAGCTTCATCAGTGCGAATTGTTCCCAGTAACGAGAATTCCAGCTCCAGAATCTCTTCATCGCCAGAAAGAAGGCTTCTGATTGTGTCGGAAGAAATTGAGAGAGTACTTCGTCGTAGTCGAACAGACGTCCCGCTAGGCGAGCTTCGGGGGTTCGTTTCATGATGGTGCTGCGGTTAACGTACGCGACTAGCTGGGCTCCTATGGCACTGTAAATTTCCAACATCAGCCCTTCGTCCAGGCTACACATTTGCCTAAGGATGCGTTGTCCTAGTATCGGATTGACGGGGACAACATAGTCCTTTGTGTGGTGATCGAAAAATGTCAGAGGGAGAATATCTCGCACGCTAAGTTGGTTCTGTAATTCTTGGGCGGGAAATGAAGCGTTCAGCACTTGATAGGCTAGGCCTGGTTTGTAGCAGTAGCTGGCCAGCGCGCATGCAAGATATCGTTGCAGTCGGTTGTTGTCGGCCCCAGTAATCAAAGACTCGACGATGCGCTCAACTGGCCGAAAGTCGTTCATTATTCGACATACGGCTATCGCAATAGAATCGTTTGTCAATTCATTCGCTAGAGCATCTAGGTTTTTGGGGTCATAACTCGAGCTTGTTAGGCCGTAATCGTGCATTTTGACGATAAGCGCCCGAGCCTCAGCTGAGTCGAATGGAGCGAATTCCATTTGGAATACGCCATTTCCAGCAAGTATTTGACGTACGTGCTGCATTCGGTATGAGCGTTCCGTTGCAACAATTAAGAAGTCACTTCTGTGTATCTGCCGGTAAAGTTCGACTATTGCTGAAGCGTGGTCGGCGAAATTGTCACAAGAAATTACGAACGGAGAGGTGAAGCTGTTGAATACTTTTGCGCTTAGAGAAATATCGGGCGTCGATAGATTGTGGTAGTCGAATATGTGGATACCTTGTCCTGCGAGATCGTAGAGGCACCTAGCCAATATTGTAGTCTTGCCTCCACCGGCGTTGTCGCTGGCGACTAGGAAATTTACGGACCAATCTTTGGCATCGATCCGTTGCCGAATTTCGCTCTTAAGTCTGGTGGTGCTTGAGCGCGAGATGTCGCGTGCCAGCGCAATATCTGAAAAGCTGGGCTCGCGTCCCACATAAAACCCGAGATCGGCGTTCTCTTGCGCTTGATGAGCGATGACGTATGAGAAGTCTCGCGAAAATAGCGCGAGGTCCTTCCTGCTAACGGCGCCGCCGAAATGCTCTGTTGTCAAGCTGAATGTTGCGCCAGCAGGGAGTGGGCGTGATGGAAAGGCCTCCTCCAGCTCTTTTAAGAATTCTTGGAGTGAGCCGGGGTAGAGGTTGAGCCCGTGGCGGTCACAGTCACGCAGGGTGCCGTCGTCGGGGTATGGTTCGATCAGGAATGAAGGGCCCCGATCTCGCCTAACGCTATTCTTGCTGCGTCCCGCCAAAAAGTATTCGAGATCTGGTTCTTCAAGACTTGTTCCTGCGATGATGAAGGGCTGAGTTGCTATTGTTTGGGCTAGTACATTTATCCAAGCGCTTCCAGGCCCCATGCTGTTGGCGTAGTCAGCCAAAGAGAAGACATATCCATCGCCGGGCTTTCTTGCCCATCCGTGGACGTGAATAATTTTGAGCAAGTTGACATCGTCGGAATTCACGTAGGGAGATTTGTGCGTCAGTGATTCGATAATTTGTTGGGAACCGTTTACTGTGTAAGCATTCTCAAGTGCGTCGTCGATATTTAGAGTGTAGATTCGACTCCAGATGAATGTGGTCAGCCTCTTGCAGGTCTCGCCTGCCGTGCAGTTCGAGAATCTTTCAGTTAGTTTTTCTTCAATTTCATCTTCGCTCAGTTGGGCGTAGGCGCGGGCTAGTGATGAACTCGCGCGCAAATTCTTCATTTTAACTAATTCTTTTCGAAGTGTGTCGCCGCCAGGTAGATCCATGCCAAATCTATCCTGGCTATCCAGGCTGACTCCTGCTCCCAAAAAAAGCGAATATTTCCCTTGAAGTAGAGTCTCTCGGACGCTTGGGAGTAGTTTAGAATCGAGGGGCGTGGTCGGGCGTCCTTCATCCCGGCTGGGCGGATTGGTGTGTCGGTAGTTTTAAGGCCGTTGTGCAAGTAGATGTGGGAGCAATCCCAATGATGATAATCTACGGATTGCGAATGTGCTTTGATGTGAGGCGCAAGACTTTAATACGTTGGCTCGCAATTAGTTTGGGTTGATGCTACTATAGATCGAAACGATGTAAAGAGTTCTCCAGGAAGAAAGGCCGGGCAATCGGCCCGGCCTCTTGCTGGATGTGCTTGTCCTCTCAAATGGCAAACCCTTACAACGCCTTGTTGCTCTCCTTCACCTTGTCCGCGTCGAGGTAGACGCTCGACCCCATTTCCTTGAACTTGGCGCTCATCTGCGCCATGCCGTCTTCGATGGTGCCTGAGATGCTCAGACCCACGCTCGCCGGATCGTTCAAGGTCGCCGCATAGTCGCGCACGTCCTGGGTGATCTTCATCGAGCAGAATTTCGGCCCGCACATCGAGCAGAAATGCGCGACCTTGTGGGCTTCCTTGGGCAGGGTCTCGTCGTGGAAGCTTTTGGCGGTGTCGGGATCGAGGCCGAGGTTGAACTGGTCGGTCCAGCGGAATTCGAACCGGGCGCGGGACAGCGCGTCGTCGCGGAGCTGCGCGGCCGGGTGGCCCTTGGCGAGATCGGCGGCGTGGGCGGCGATCTTGTAGGTGATGACGCCGGTCTTGACGTCGTTGCGGTCGGGCAGGCCGAGATGCTCCTTCGGCGTGACGTAGCAGAGCATCGCGCAGCCGAACCAGCCGATCATGGCGGCGCCGATGCCGGAGGTGATGTGGTCGTAGCCCGGCGCGATGTCCGTGGTCAGCGGCCCGAGCGTATAGAACGGCGCCTCGCCGCATTCCTTGAGCTGCTTGTCCATGTTGATCTTGATCTTGTGCATCGGCACGTGGCCGGGGCCCTCGATCATGACCTGGCAGCCCTTGTCCCAGGCGATCTTGGTGAGCTCGCCAAGCGTCTCCAGCTCCGCGAACTGCGCGCGGTCGTTGGCGTCCGCGATCGAGCCCGGACGCAGGCCGTCGCCGAGCGAGAACGAGACGTCATACTTGCGCATGAGGTCGCAGATCTCGTCGAAATGGGTGTAGAGGAAGCTCTCCTTGTGATGCGCCAGGCACCACTTAGCCATGATCGAGCCGCCGCGGCTGACGATGCCGGTGACACGGCTGGCGGTGAGGTGGATGTATTGCAGGCGCACGCCGGCATGGATGGTGAAGTAGTCGACGCCCTGCTCGCACTGCTCGATCAGGGTGTCCTTGTAGAGCTCCCAGGTCAGCTTCACCGGATCGCCTTCGCACTTCTCCAGCGCCTGGTAGATCGGCACGGTGCCGATCGGCACCGGCGCGTTGCGCAGGATCCATTCGCGGGTGGTGTGGATGTTGCGGCCCGTCGAGAGGTCCATCACGGTGTCTGCGCCCCAGCGGATCGCCCACACCATCTTGTCCACTTCCTCTTCCACGGACGAAGTCACCGCCGAGTTGCCGATATTGGCGTTGATCTTAGTGAGGAAGTTGCGGCCGATGATCATCGGCTCCAGCTCGGCGTGGTTGATGTTGCAGGGGATGATGGCGCGGCCGCGCGCGATCTCGTCGCGGACGAATTCCGGGGTGATGAAGGCGGGCACGGAGGCGCCGAAGCTCTCGCCGTCGGCGAGCGCGGCCTCGGCGCGCTCGAGCTGCTGCTTGCGGCCGAGATTCTCGCGCTCGGCGACGTAGATCATCTCCTTGGTGATGATGCCGGCGCGGGCGAATTCGAGCTGCGTCACCTTGTGGCCGGGAAGGCCGCGCAGCGGCTTGTGATAGGCGGAGAAGGCTTTCGCTGCATGCGTGGCGCCGACATTGCCGTTGTCCTCCGGCTTGATGACGCGGCCCTCATATTCCTCGACGCCGCCGCGCTCGCGCACCCAGGCCTGGCGGTTGCGCGGCAGGCCCGCGTTGACGTCGATGGTGACGTTGGGATCGGTGTAGGGACCGGAGGTGTCGTAGACCGGCAGGTTCGGCTCGGCGGCGGCATCGGAGAGGATGATCTCGCGCAGCGGCACCCGCAGCTCGGGCGCCGTATCAGGCGTCGCATAGATCTTGCGCGAGGAGGGCAGGGGACCGGTGGTGACGGCGGGAACGGTCGTATCGGGGTTGGAGCGGACGTTCATGGAGTCCTCCTTCTCTCAATTGTTGTTGTTCCGGGGCGCGAAGACGCGAGTCCGGAATCCAGAGGTGTTGATGGATTGAAGCGAGATGTCAGCGCGAAATGCGGTGCGCCCCCCTCCCCCTTGCGGGGAGGGGTTGGGGGTGGGGGTATCAGGAAGGCGGTGCCTACGATTGAGCGCTCTTCTGGAATGCAAAGTGCCGAGGGGTTTGGTCGCAACACCGACAGTTTTTGCGTGGACCCCCACCCCCGCCCCCTCCCCGCAAGGGGGAGGGGAGGACACCGTGTTCGCGGCTGGCTGCCGCCAGCACTCACTCTCAGACGCATTCGCAATATCAGCGCGCATCATGCCAGCTCCGCGGTGGCTTCGAGCCAGGCGCGCACGCGCGCATCTGGATCGGCGTTCTGCGTGACGTCACTGACGACGGCGATGGAATCGGCACCGGCGGCGAAGATATCTGCGGCCTGCTCCAGCTTGATGCCGCCGATCGCGACCAGCGGAATGCTGCCGGCGCGCTGTTTCCATTCGGTGATCTTCGGGATGCCCTGCGGCGCGAAGCGCATCGCCTTCAAGGTGGTCGGGAAGATCGGGCCGAGCGCGATGTAGTCCGGCTTGGCGGCGAGCGCGGTCGCAAGCTCCGCATCGTCATGGGTGGAGAGGCCGAGCGTCAGCCCGGCCTCCTTGATCGCCGCGACATCGGCATCGACCAGATCCTCCTGGCCGAGATGGACATGCGCAGCGCCGGCGACGATCGCGGCGCGCCAGTAGTCGTTAACCACGAGCTTGGTGTTGCTGCCCTTGGTGATGGCGAGCGCGTCGGTGACGATCTGCAGCGCCTCGCCGTCGTTGAGGTCCTTGGCGCGCAGCTGCACCGTGCCGACGCCCAATTGGGTCAGGCGCTCGACCCAGGCGAGCGAGTCGACGACCGGATAGAATTTATCAGGATACGGCATGCCAGAACGGGGTCCCAACGACAGGGGTGGAGGGCGAGGCGAAATCGCGGGCGTCCATCAGCCCGGCCTCGTAGGCGGTGCGGCCGGCCTCGCAGCCGAGCCTGAAGGCGCGCGCCATCGCGATCGGATCGGCGGCCTTGGCGACCGCGGTGTTGAGCAGCACGGCGTCATAGCCGAGCTCGAGCGCGTGCGCCGCGTGGCTCGGTGCGCCCAGCCCGGCATCGACCACCAGCGTGATGTCGGGCAGGCGGTCGCGCATGAGTTTCAGGGCGTCGCGGTTGATGATGCCTTTCGCGCTGCCGATCGGCGCCGCCCACGGCATCACCACCTTGCAGCCGGCATCGACCAGCCGCATCGCGACGGAGAGGTCCTCGGTGCAATAGGGGAAGACCTCGAAGCCCTCCTTGACCAGGATGTTCGCCGCTTCGACCAGGCCGACCACGTCGGGCTGCAAGGTGTCGTTATCGGCGATCACCTCGAGCTTGATCCAGGAGGTGCCGAACAATTCGCGCGCCAGCTTGGCCGTGGTCACCGCCTCGCGCACGCTGCGGCAGCCGGCGGTGTTCGGCAGCACCGTCACATTCAACTCGCGGATCAGCTTCCAGAACGCATCGCCCGACTTGCCGCCGGCGGATTCACGCCGCAGCGACACCGTGACGATCTCGGCGCCGGAGGCGCGGATCGCCTCCTGCATGATCGCCGGCGAGGGATACAGCGCGGTGCCGATCAGGAGGCGCGAGGCGAAGGTCTTGTCGTAGAAACTGGGCATCAGCGGTCTCTGTCATTCCAGACTGTGTTCGCAACGGAAGCCGTCATCCCTGCGAAGGCGGGGATCCAGTATTCCAGAGACGGTTCGGTCAAATCGATCGGCCGCGGCGTACTGGATCGCCTGGTCAAGCCGAGCGACGACGATAGAGCGGGTGGCGCGTTCTTTCTCTCCATGTCGTCCCGGCGCAGGCCGGGACCCATACCGCGTGATTTCGCGATCGGGCAGAGTGGCAGATATCGAGCGCTCCTACGACGGCCGGTGGCTATGGGTCCCCGCTTTCGCGGGGACGACAGTGAAGTATGTGGCGTGAGCGAGCGACACATGATGATCACCCTCCCTGCCGCGGCGTGATGATCTCGATCTCGTCGCCGGCCTTCACAGGCGTCTCCGCCCAGCGGCTCTTCGGCACGACGTCGTAGTTCAGCGCGATCGCGAAATGCGTGCCTTCGTAGTCGAGCTCGGAGAGCAGCGCGGCGACCGAGGTCGAGGAGATGTCGCGCGCCTCGCCGTTGACGGTCACGCGCATCGCATCACCTCATTGTCGATCTGGCCGCGCGCGACATAATTGAGCGTGAGTTCGGCCAGCGCCGGCGCGATCAGGAAGCCGTGGCGATAGAGCCCGTTGACGCGGATCTCGTGCTCGCCCTTCACCGTGATGCGCGGCAGATTGTCCGGATAGGCGGGACGCAGGCCCGAGCCGAATTCCAGGATGCGCGCTTCGCCGAAAGCGGGGTGCACCGAATAGGCGGCGCCGAGCAGCTCCAGCGCCGAGCGTAAGCTGACGCCGGTGTCCTCGGCTTCCAGCGAGGTCGCGCCCAGCATGAACAGATTGTCGGCGCGCGGGATCAGGTACAGCGGCCAGCGCGGATGCATCAGCCTGATCGGGCGGGCGAGTTGCACCTCCGAGGTCTCGATCAGGATCATCTCGCCCTTGACGCCGCGCAGCTCCGGCTCGGTGTCGCGGGCTTCGAGGCCGCGGCAGTCGATCACCAAGCCATCGAGGTCGTCGGCGGTGACGTCGCTGTTGAACAGAATCGTGCCGCCGGCCGCGATGATGCGCTCGTGCAGCTTCGGCAATACGCGGCGCGGCTCGACATGGCCTTCGGTGGGATAGAACAGGCCCTCGCGGAAGCGGCCTTCCAGCGACGGTTCGAGTTCGGCGAGCTGCGCGGCATCGAGCCGCCGATAGCCGGAAGTGCGGCGGGCGAAGCGCTCATAGTCGGAGCGGTCGCGCGGATGGGCGATCACCAGCGAGCCGTTGAACGGGGTGTCCGGCAGTTCGCGCCGCCACAGCTCCAGCGAGGCGAGCCCGAGGCGGCTGATCACCGGCTCTGAAATCTCGCTCTCGCAATAGGGCGCCAGCATGCCGCCGGCCCAATGGCTGGTGGAGAGCATCAAATCGGCGTCGCTGCGCTCATGCAGGGTGACGGCATGGCCGGCCTTGGCGAAGAGCAAAGCCTGCCAGGCACCGGCAATGCCCGCGCCGATGATGGATACGGGGGACTCCCCGCGTGGAGATTTGGTCTGCTGCATCCCTGTCCCTTCGCCGGCATGACCCGGATCAGGTTCAAAGGGTCACCGCATCTCGCTGCGGTATCTCAGCTCCCCCTCGGAGCTCCCCTCGGAACGGCGCTAATGTAGACCGATCGCCGCGTCTGTCAACGGACTGTCATGCTCGCGGGAACCGGCTATGCCCGGCGAGGCTATCTCGCCGCGGTCCCGGCGTGCTTGGCCAGTTTGGCCGGCATGGCCTGGGCGACATGCTTCAGGCCCGCGAGCTTCGGGGTGATATCGAGCGGCGCGTGGACGCGCTCGGGCCTGCCGATGGCGGACGCCTCGGCGAAGCGTTGGCGCTTGGCCACCTCGTAGTAGCCCTTGGCGAAATAATGCACGGCGCGGTCGTGATCGCCATTGGCGGCGCGATAGGCGCCGGCCAGGTATTTCACGCCATAGGTCAGGTTGGTGTTGGGATCGTGCAGGCCCTGCGCATCGCCGGCGTAGCCGAGCCCGCGCGCGGTGCCGAGCTTGATCTGCATCAGCCCGATGCAGCCGCAGCTGCCGACCAGATCCTTCCGGTATTTGCTCTCGCGCACGATCACCCGATGCACCAGCGCTTCCGGCACATTGTTGGCCTTGGCGTGGATCGCGACCAGCGCGTCGATCTGCGGATGGCCGGTGTTCATGTGCTTCGGCTCTGCCTCGGCCGCCTTTTTGTCGGCATCCGGGCTCGCGGCGGCATCGTCAGGTCGTTCGGTGGCGCTGGCGTCCGCCGTTTGCGGCTGGCTGCTCGCCTCGGAGGCTGGCGCGTCGGCCGTCTCGGTTGCGCTCGCCAGCGGCACGGATGAAGGGTCGGTGGTGCTGACGGCCTCGATGGCTTCCGCCTCCCGCGCCGTCTTGGTCACCGCGGTCGGCATTTTGCGCAGCGCGGCGGCGGACGTCTTGCTCTGAGCCTTGCCGGTCTTGGTCTGAGTTTTGGCACCGGCCAGCTTCGCCGCGGCCGAGCTGCCGGTCTTTCCCGCGTCACTGTTGCCCGGCTTGGCGGCGGCTTCGGTGGAGGCATCTTCAGCCGCGGTGACCGGCGCAGCGCCCGCGAGCACAAGGCCTGCGAGCCAGGCCGACAGCACGAGACGTTTCATCGTTTCAGGATCCCCCGGGAACCAGGCGTGCGAAGCAACCCCCGCCCGCGCGCATACATGATTTACGCACCGTAAATGGCGCGTTCGCCGGGCAAGAATATGGCGAAAATCGGACTTACATTGCCGTGGCAGGCATGCATGGGTGGCCATTTACCCGAATTCTCGCCGGCGATGGGTTGGTGGACGCCGTCCAGGGACCTGCACGCGATGACGCCGTTCGTCGCCTACGCTGAGACTGCCGCTCACCCCGCAGGCGGCCTATTGCCGCTCTGGGTCGGGCGGGGCCTCTACGCGCTGCTCCTGGTCTTGCCGCATCTGCTCGCGCAGCCACCTGTGTTGGGCCGTTCCCGCTGCTGGTGGCGCTGTGGGCCGATCTGCACGGCGGCTTCGTCTTCGGCCTGCTCGTCGCCGATTTCGGCGCGAAACCATTCCAAACTGTTAGTTGAGGAAATTAGTTCCGCTACAGATCAGTTCCATCAAATAAAGTCGATCAGGCGAGGCGAGGTGTCGCACGCGTGCCGAAACGTCGTGAAAAAGCCGCGGTCCGGCCGTATGCTTCATGACAAGCAGATGAGTTGGACAGCCAAGCTTACTCACTCGAGCTTACTCATCAAAAAATCTTGAAACCGAGAGGGAGCGCGCCATGGCCCGCATGTCATCCGCCGATCTGTCGAATGGCTTTCTCCGCTCAACTCTTGCCGCGTTTGTCGCGGAGCTGCCGCATAACAACCCCTGCGCCCAATGTGGCAAGCCGATCGCTCTGCCCGAATGGGTGGAGAGCAGGGAGAACGGTACGGCCTATCTTTGGTACTGCAGCGCATGTGATTACCACTTCGAGGCGTTCGCATTTTCTCCCGATGCTGATTACGGCCACGGCGCGCTTGCGGCCTGATACGACCGGCGTGCGGTGCTCATTCCGATTGCGGCGTTCGCGCCATATCGCGGTGCACGATGGACGGCGCCGCCAATTGCGAAATCGTGGTTCCCGCGGAACGCTGACAGGCTCTTGCAGTTCTCTCGTCACCATTCACCGAGAGGGAGACATCCGATGGTGACGAAGACTGTTTTGACCGGCCTTGCCGGCTCACTGCTGCTTGCAAGCGCAGCATTCGCTGCAGAGACCTCAACCACCAGCACGACAACGACGGTTCGCGGCGATACCACCGCAGCGTCTTACAAGGGCGACTGGCGTGCCTCGAAGCTCTCTGGCGTCAAGGTCTACAACAACAACAACGAGAATATCGGTTCGATCGATGATCTGCTGACCGACAAGAACGGGCAGATCAAGGCGGTCGTCATCGGCGTCGGCGGCTTCCTCGGCATGGGCGAGCACCTCGTTGCGATCCCGTTCGACCAGGTGAAGTTCTCCGAGCAGCCGGTCGCCGCGAATACGGCCTCCAATGCACCGGCTTCGGGCTCCAACTCGGCAGCCCCGCCGGCTTCGACCACCACGACGGGCGCCGCCACGGGCTCTTCGTCTTCGAGCACCTCGCGCGCGAGCCGCTGGTATCCGGACCACGCGATGGTCAACGCGACCAAGGATCAGCTCAAGCAGATGCCCCAGTTCAAGTACTCGGAGTAAGCGGGTCCGGGTGATCTCGGCTGTGTCATGACAAGAGCGCGCTCGGCCTGTCCGGGCGCGCTTTACTATGCCGCGGGACGCAGCCGCGGCGCCTGGCGGAGGGGGAGGCGAATGCGGGCGATCAGCCCGTGCGGCTCGCGATCGTGCAATGATAGGTCCCCGCCATGCGCCGCAACGATCGATTTTGCGATCGACAGCCCCAATCCGAAGCCGGTGGCCTCATCCATGTTGCGGGCCTGGTCGCCGCGCACGAACGGCTCCAGCATCTGCGGCTTATGCGCATCCGAAATGCCGGGGCCGTCGTCCTCGACATCGATGGTCAAGACATCCGGCGCGACCGTGAGGCGGATGACGGTCTCGGTTCCGAACTTGACCGCATTGTCGACCAGGTTGGTGACGGTGCGCAGCAAATCGTCGGGCCGTACGGTTGCCATCGCATGCGCGGGACCGACATAGCAGACCTTGTGTCCCATGTCGGTGAATTGATCGGCCACGAGCTGCAGGATGCTGGCGACCTCGACCAGGGTCATCGGTTCGAGCTTGCGGCCGTGACGCAGGAACGACAGCACCGAACCGAGCATCGCATGCATCTGGTTGAGATCGGCGAGCATGCGGCCGCGCTGGATCTCGTCCTCGACGAATTCGCAGCGCAGCCGCATGCGCGTCAGCGGCGTGCGCAGATCGTGACTGATGGCGGCCAGCATCTTGGTGCGATCGTCGATCAGGGTGGTGATGCGCTCGCGCATGCGATTGAGGGCGCGCGCCAGGGAGCGGATCTCCTCCGGCCCGCGCTCGGGCAACAGCGGCGCGTCGCCGTCGAGGCTGAAGCTTTCGGCCGCCCTCGCAAACGAGGTCAGAGGGGCGGTCAACGCACGCGCCGCCCACAGGCCGAGCATGGTGATGCTGATCAGCGCGAACATCACCGTGGTGAACCACGGACCGCCCCAGAACGGTGGGCGGTGCGAACGGTTGCCGAATCTTGCGGAGATCATGCTGCCGTCGGGAAAGACGACGATCTCGCCCGGCCTCTCGCCCTCTGGCGGCAATGGGAAAAACTGGTAGCTCGGCCCGAGCGCCCGAAACCCGTGGTACACTGGCCGCGGCGCTTCGCCGCTCGGCAGCGGCCCTGAATAGCTCTTGATGTCGAAGTCCGGAAAGGCCCGGGTGATGTCGGCCATGACCCTCGGCCGGTCGGATGCGGGCGCGTGAGCGAGAATCCGAACCACGGTGGTGAGCTGCGACGGTCCGAATTCGCTGTCCGGCTCACGCTGCTCCGCGCGGTGGAACACGAAGACGGCGGTGATGATGACGTGCAGCGCGATGATCGAGGCCGCCACCAGTGCCGTGATTTGGCTGCGGATTCCTACGAGCCTGAGAGAGCGAAACAACCTCATCGCGCGCGTTTGCCGGTTGCCGTCATCCGCACTCCTGCGAAGGTCAGTGGCTCTGTGTGGTCGTTGTCAGCACCTCGACCACGGGAGTGAACATGTAGCCGCCGGAGCGCACGGTCTTGATCATGGTCGCTTCCTGCGGGTCCGGCTCGATCTTGCGGCGGATGCGGCTGACCAGCACGTCGATCGACCGCTCGAACGAACCTGCGCTGCGGCCTTGCGTCAGGTCGAGGAGGCTGTCGCGCGACAGCACCCGGCCGGGCCGCTCGCAGAAGGTGCGCAACAGGTCGAACTCGGCGCTGGTCATCGCGACGCGGGCGCCTTCGGGGTTGCGCAATTCACGCAGGCGGAAGTCGATCTTCCAGCCGAGGAAGGTCAGCGCGCTTGCGCCTTCCGTCGTGCTCGCGGTCATCGCCGCCGCCTGACGGCGCAGCACCGCGTTAATGCGGGCCAGCAGTTCGCGCGGATTGAAGGGCTTGGGCAGATAGTCGTCGGCGCCCATCTCCAGGCCGAGGATGCGGTCGACGTCCTCGCCGCGTGCGGTCAGCATGATGATCGGCACCTGCGATTCCGCACGCAGCTTGCGGCACAGCGTCAAGCCGTCTTCGCCCGGCAGCATCACATCGAGGATCAGCAGATCGACGCGGTGGTCGCCCATGATCTTCGTCATCTCGCGGCCGTCGGTCGCGGTGGTCACGTTGCAGGAGTTGTTGCGCAGATATTTCGCGATCAGCGTCCGCGTCTCGCGGTCGTCCTCGACGACAAGGATATGGGGTGGTGTCTGGGCCATAAGCTCAGCATTGACCTAAGATTGGGACGGTTTGCGAAGAATTTTGTTTCGGAATATTTCCATCCAGTGCACTGAAACAGCAGGACAATCCCTGCACATCAGCTGGCAGATGAGGCGGCGCGCGTCAATCCGACCGTGGTGGAGATCCGGAAGGCACGTTCACACTCAGACATGATGGTTAGCGGCCATCCTGGGCGAGCGCAGCCCCTCCACCTGCATGATGCTACCGACGGCACGTCGAAACGCCGATTATAGAGGCTCGCTGCAGGCAATCGGACCTCGTCATGCCGACAATCCGGCCGCTTCACGCCGATGATCTCGATGCGCTCTACCGCATCTCGCTTGCGACCGGCTTGGCAGGCCAGGATGCCTCGCAGCTCTATGCCGATCCGAGGCTGATGGGTCACATCTATTCCGCTCACTATGCGGTGCTTGAGCCGCGGCTTGCCCTGGTCGTTGAAGATCCGGACGGCGTCGCCGGTTTCGCAGTCGGCACGGCCGATACGATCGAGTGGGAAGACAGGCTCGAAACGCTCTGGTGGCCCGCGCTCCGCAAGCAATACGCATTCCCCGTTGAAGAGGATCCGGCGCGCTGGAGCCATGATCAGCAACGGATCGTCATGATTCACCACCTACACCTGCGCTCGCCTCGGTCGCCGCCAATTTCCCCGCGCATCTGCATCTGAACCTGCTGCCGCGGCTGCGGGGACGCGGTCTCGGCAAGAAGCTCTTTGATCAATGGCTGACTACCCTCGATGGCCAGCGAGCGGCGGCAACGCATGTCGCGGTGAATGGCGCCAACTCCGGCGCACTGCGCTTCTGGGAGAAAATGGGTTTTCGCGGCCTGCCACTCGGCGAGCCGGCGGGGCGCACCATCTGGATGGGGCGGTCGTAGTTCGGAGGGAGTCCGCCGATGCGCTGGTCCCGCTCATCGAACAGTTCTGCTGTTCGCTGAGCGGCATGACGCGGGACGATTGAAGCCGGATCGCCGGCCGCCCGCCGGAGGCGGGCGTCCAAAGCTCACCGAGACGAGGCTGCCAGATGTTGGGATCTGGCAGCTCAAGGTTAGGCTGGCGGAGCCGACCCCGTCAGTTCGTCTTCACCAGCGGACAGCCGCCCTTGTCGAGCGGGCGGAAGGCCTCGTCGCCGGGCACGGTCGCGATCAGCTTGTAGAGATCCCACTCGCTCTTGGACTCCGAGGGCTTCTTGACCTCGAACAGATACATGTCGTGCACCATGCGGCCGTCGATGCGGATCTTGCCGTTCTTGGCGAAGAAGTCGTTGACCGGGGTCGCCCGCATCTGCGCCATCACCTTGGGCGCCTCGTCGGTGCCGATCGCCTCGATCGCCTTGAGATAATGCATCGTCGCCGAATACAGCCCGGCCTGGATCATGGTCGGCATATGCCCGACGCGTTCGTTGAAGCGCTTGGAGAAGGCTCGGGTCTCGTCGTTCATGTCCCAATAGAAGCCGTCGGTGACGATGAGCCCCTGGGTGGCATTGATGCCGAGCGAATGGGTGTCGGTGATCTCCTGCAGCAGCGCGATCATCTTCTGGCCGCCTTGCGTGAGCCCGAACTCGGAAGCCTGTTTCAGCGCATTGGTGGTATCGCCGCCGGCATTGGCGAGCGCGACCACCTTGGCTTTCGACGCTTGCGCCTGCAGCAGGAAGGAGGAGAAATCGGAATTGTTGAGGGGATGGCGGACATCGCCGAGCACCGTGCCGCCGTTCTCCTTGACGACGTTGGCCGCGTCCCGCTGCAGCGCCTGGCCGAAGGCGTAGTCCGCGGTGATGAAAAACCAGGTGTCCTCGCCACGCTTGACCATCGCCTTGCCGGCGACGTTCGAGAGCGCATAAGTGTCGTAGGTCCAATGCACCGTGTTGGGCGAGCACTGCTTGCCGGTGATGTCGGAGGAGCCGCCGCCGGAATTGATGTTGATCTTGTTCTTCTCACGCGTGAGCGCCGAGATCGGCAGCGCGACCGAGGAGGTCGGCACATCGAAGATGGCGTCCACTTTTTCGTTGTCATACCAGTTGCGGGCGATGTTGACGCCGACGTCCGGCTTGTTCTGGTGGTCGGCGGCGACCACGACGATCGGCTTGCCTCTGACCTTGGCGCCGTAATCCTCCACCGCCATCTGCACCGCCGCGAGCGAGCCCTTGCCGGTGGCATCGGCATAAAGGCTCGACATGTCCGTGAGCACGCCGATCTTGACGACATCGTCGGAAATGGTCTGCGCCGTGGCAGGCGCGCACAAGGCTGCAAGCGCAAGAATAGCGATGACGGCTTGGGCCGCGGATTTCATGCTTCTCTCCCTGATGTGCTCTTCTTGAACGTTTTGGCGAGCGCATGGAGTTTTACCCGGCCTTCAGGCTCTGTGCAAAGCCAAATGGCCCGCGACACGCTGGCTATCCGCCTGAAAACGGCGATGGCATTGGCCGGACTACCCTGTCCTTCCCGCCAGAGGAGAGCAGCCGAGAGTCCCGCCGCGTACGGGGGGCGTTCGCGATGCGTACACGCCCGAGCGCTTCTCGGGGGCGTGCGCCGGCTGAGCGTTCGTTGTGTGACGGCGTGTTCGCGAATGCCTCGGGTGCCCCGATCGCACGCACTCGTCCGCGAATCTGACACGGTCCGGTTGCGGACGATATCGTTTGTCTACAAATGAATTGTCATCTTTTTTAGTTCTGTGATTTTATAAGTGTTATTAGTTGACGAATTGCTCGCGTGATTTGCGAGTTCATGTGCCGACCTTCCATCAGCGGTAGTGAAGCATGCGCGTTCGCATGTCCTTCTTGCGTGGAGTGCGTGCATGTTTCCGTTTTCGCGATTTGTTGATCGCCATGTTTCAGACGTAACCGGTTCGTCATTTTATATGATGACCGTCATCGGATACTACGACGACATTTCGCGCGGGTGTCGTCCGAAACCAAGTGGAGGGCAGGCGCGAAAATTTCGCTGAGCAAGAGGCTGCCGCGCGGGGGTTCGCGCGCGCCGCCGGTCAAGTTGGAGATTTTCTCAAATGAAAACGATTCGGGGCCTGCTTCTCGGTTCGGGAGCAGTGATGATGGCGTCCGTGGGGGCTCACGCCGCCGATCTTCCGTTGAAGGCCAAGGCGGTCGAATATGTGAAGGTTTGTTCGCTTTACGGTGCGGGGTTCTATTACATTCCCGGCACCGACACCTGCATCAAGCTGGGCGGTTACCTGCGCGCCGAAACCGCGTTTTGGACCAACAGCAATTATGGCGGCGCCTATAATGGCGTGGCCGGCGCCGACAACCGCCTGAGCAACCGTTACCAGGCTCGTTCGCGCGAAGACTTCAACATCGACACCCGGACCGCGACGGAATACGGCGTCGTTCGGACGTATTTCGATGCCGTGCTCACCTGGACTTCAGGCACCACCAGCGGTGCGGGCGGCGGTGCGACCTCCTACAGCGGCGACGCCATCTCTGGCGGCACGCTCGGCGTCTACTACGCCTTCATCCAGTTCGCCGGATTCACGATGGGTAAGGCGGTGTCGCAGTTCGACGCGCCCTGGACCAACTATCCCGGCAACAATTTCGACGGTCTGGTGGGCGGCGGCGGCACCGTCAATGGCGTCAACCAGTTCACCTATACCGCCGATTTCGGCCAGGGCATCACGGCTGCGATCTCGCTGGAGGACCAGGCTCAGTTCTCCACCAGCAACCTCTGGAACACTGCCGGCATCACCGCCGCCGGGGTCCTGAGCGGAACGTACGGGACGAGCAGCTTCGGCGGCAATGTGGCGCCGGACATCATCGGCATGGTGCGGGTCGACCAGGCCTGGGGCCTGTTTCAGGCCTCGTTCGCGGCGCATGACAACCACGCCGCTTACAATGGTGCGACCGAGGTCACGGGGCACCCCGAGGACAAATGGGGGTGGGCCGCACAGCTGGCGCTGTCGATCAAGAACATCCCGACCGGCCCCGGCGACACTGTGAACATCCAGGGCGTCTATACCGATGGCGCAAGCCGTTACAACTTCCAGAGCCTCGCCGCGACCTCCTATGCGATGTATGGCGGCACCGGCATGGCCAATGCCTATCAGAGCATCGGCTTCGCCGGCGTTGCGGATGCGGTGTTCGCGCCTGGACGCGGTCTCTCCACGGTGCAGACCTGGGGCATGCGCGGCGCCTATAGCCACAATTGGGATCCGCACTGGAATACGGCGCTTTACGGCGCTTATGCCCAGGTGCGTTATGGCAGCACCGGCTCTGCTCTGATCTGCGCCGGCATTGCCGCGAGCGGCGTGTTGTCCGCCGGTTCGACCTGCAACCCGGACTTCAACCTGGCTCAGATCGGCTTGATCACGCGCTGGACCCCGGTCAAGAACCTGACCTTCTCGGCCGACGTGACCTACAGCCGTCTCGACCAGAAGTATTCGGGTACGGCGATCGCACCGACGGTGGCGAGCGTTGCCAAGCCGGCGGCCACCTATGAGCTCAAGGACCAGGACACCGTGAGCTTGCTGCTCCGCGCTCAGCGGAATTGGTGAAGTTGATCTGTTAAACCTCCAACACACCACGGACCTCCGGCGATGCCCCGCCGGAGGTTTGTGTTTTTGGGGCCTCGCGTTGCAGCGGCCGATCGCGACTCTTTCCTTGGTGATCGAATTCCTGCGTGATCAACGCAAGTCGCGGCTTGCACATGATGAGAGGCGATGCTGTCGCGGGCCTATAGCGCCGGCAGCGCGTTGACGCGAACGGTCATCGTACCCTCCGCCGAGGCGATGACGCGAAGCACGGTCGCGTCGAAGGCAATGTCGGTCAAAGCAAGATTGTTGATGTCGGTATCGATCCGGATACCGTTATCGTTCTTCTGGAACTCGGCGATCGATGCGCCGATCCGCTCGCGCAGATTGTCCGCGAAGGGCTTCAAGTCGATCACGGATTTCTGCAGCAGCGCGTCCTGGAGATATGGCACCGCGGCGCGGGCGGCCGCGCCCAGCAGCCCGAATGCGGCATCCGATTCGACGGCGAGCTGCAGGTCGGCCAACTGCAAGGTCTGCCGCGCCTGGTTGACGAGCGGGCGGCCCCAGATATGCAGGGTGGCGTCGGCACCGAGGCCGAAGAAGCTCGTCTTCTCCTTGGCCCGGACCTGCAGCGAGATCAGCAGCCGATTGCCGGACGGGATCACGCTCGCATGCTTGACCGTGACGGCGACCTGACCCGAGCCGTCCTCGGGAAAGGTGCGGCCCGACAGCTGGCTGTCGACCAGCTTGGTCAGTTCGGTGAAGGGTACGTCGATCGGCACCGCGACGTTGACGCCGCCCGATGTCGGCGGGATCACGGTGAGCTTGTCCGGGAAGGGGCAGTCGGGCCTGGTCTCGGTCGGCGTCACGCGCGTTTCAGCCTCGATGCCGATCACGGTGGTCACCGTATTGGCGTCGATCGCAGGCTGCGCCGCCAGCGCCCGCGTCGGCTTGATCTCCAGCCAGACCGTGGGCAGCCCGACGGCAGAGCCCTGCAGCGGCACCGAGCGGCAGGCCCTGGTCCATTGCGCCTGTGCGCTGCGCATCAGGGTCTGATCCTTGCGGATGCGCTCGCCGAGCTGGTTGAGCTGCTCACCAACGGTCTTGTCGATCACCGGCTTGACCTGGGCCGGAACGTTGACGCGGGCGCCGGCGACCGACAGCGTGGTGTCGCCGAGGTTGACCTGGGCGCCGAAATTCGGCTCCAGGAACCATGCCGCCGCGAGCCGCGGCCGCATCGTGATGATGACATTGCCCTTGATCTCGGCCGTCGCGTTGAGATTCTTGATGTTGATGGCGCCGACCTTGCTGGCGGCGTCGGCGCCGAGCAGGCTGCCGATGGCGTCGGTGACCGCGCCGGTCGCTTTCCCCGACAGCGTTCCCGTCACATTGAGTTTGCCGGTCAAAGGCGTCGCCAGCGACAGCGTGTCCTGCGCGCCGGCTACGGCGATCGCCCCGCGTGATGCGGTCCAACCGATGTCGGCATTCTGCAGCAGTTGAGACGCCGGATTGTCGGCTTTGCCGGCGAAGCTGCGCGGGGTGGCCTTTTCCGCGACGTCGCGGATCGCGCTCAAGGAGATCGACACCGGCGCCATGATGATCGAACTCTTCGTCATCGGCGGCAGCGGCGGCAGCGCGACGATCGGTGGCGTCGGCGTCGTGCCGCCCCCCGAAATCAGCTCGATGGCGATGACGCCGAGCAGAACCAGCGCAGTGGCCGCCGCCGTGCCGATCAGGATGAGGTTCAGCCGGCCTGGGCCGCGCGGCGGCCGCGGCGATTTCGGCGCGAGCGGATGCGGCTTGGCCTGCCAATCGGGGCGCGACGTCGGAAGCTTCATGTCGGTCTCAACACTTAACGAGAAATCATGATCGGCCCCGATCGGGCTGCCGGCGCCGCATCGTGCGGAACCGGCGGCGAGGTCATCGGCCGAACCAGCAAGTCTATAGGGGAGGGGACCGCGGCGCCAGATCGGCCAAAAATGCCGTGGGGCGGTCGGCCATGAAGGGCAGGCCTTCCGAACATGTCGACACATATGGCAACAGATGACGAGAGCGCCGGATCGAGGCGTGCGTCACGACCGCCATTGCGCTGGTATCACTCTTCGGGTCGGCGGGGGGCTACGCGGGGATCGCTCGAGCTAACAACTAACAGGAAGATACGAGCATCGGGGCCATGAATGAATTGGTCATAGGAGGCCGTCGAAGTTCATCGCCCACGCGTCGTGCGGATTGCCGGGACTCTGGCCATTTAGCGCGGCAGAGAGGATTGGAGCGGGATCGTCGCCGGTCGCGCGCTCCAGTCCGGCCATTTGGTCTTTATGACGGTTTCGCGACGCGTCGCGTCGCGTTGGACCGCAAAAAGAATCTTCAACAGTTCGATGACGTCACACGTTTGAAATATCAATGTCGGATTTTGCAGCCGTTAAGAATCGATGCAGCTTATCCGGATCGCTCATGCGGATTTTAATCGCGACCGATGCCTGGCACCCGCAGGTGAACGGTGTCGTACGGACCTTGACGTCGCTGGCCCGCGCGGCAAGCGGGCTTGGTGCCGAGATCACGTTCCTGACACCGGAGGGGTTCCCGTCGTTCCAGGTGCCGACCTATCCGGGCTTGCGGCTCGCCATCACCAACCGCCGCGAGATCGCCAGGCGGATCGAACAGGCCGCGCCCGAGGCGATCCACATCGCCACCGAAGGCACGATCGGCTGGGCCGTGCGCAGCTACTGCCTGCGCAACAAGCTCGCCTTCACCACCTCCTACACGACGCGCTTTCCCGAATATGTCTCGGTGCGCACCGGCATTCCCGATGCAGTCGGCTATTGGGTGATGCGCCGCTTCCACGATGCGGCGGCGATGACCATGGTCGCGACCAACTCGCTGAAGCAGGATCTGGCCGCGCGCGGCTTCAAGCGGCTCGGCTTCTGGACCCGCGGCGTCGACACCAACCTGTTCAATCCGGATGAGCCGGCCAAGCTCGATCTGCCGCGCCCGGTGTTCATGACCGTCGGACGCGTCGCGGTCGAAAAGAACCTCGAGGCGTTCCTGTCGCTCGATCTGCCGGGCTCGAAGGTCGTGATCGGCAACGGCCCGCAGAAGGACGAGCTGGCACGCCGTTTCCCGGCGGCACATTTCCTCGGCGAGAAGACCGGCAAGGATCTCACCTCGCATATGGCGGCCGCCGACGTCTTCGTGTTCCCGAGCCTCACCGATACCTTCGGCGTGGTGCAATTGGAGTCGCTCGCCTGCGGCACGCCGGTGGCGGCCTTTCCGGTGACCGGTCCGCTGGACGTGATCGCGGACAACCCGATCGGCGCCATCGACAACGATCTGCACGCCGCGTGCATGCGTGCGCTGACCATGTCGCGGCAGACCTGCCGGGCGTTCGCGCTCGAACGCTCCTGGGAAAACAGCGCGCGCCAATTCATCGGCAATCTGGCCGTGCTGCAGCCGAACCGGGCGCCGCGGCCGGCGCCCGTCGTCGCGGCACAGAGCGCGGTGCGCGGCTGACAGAACTTCGCGTCCACAAACCACGTCTAAAGTAAGCGAGATCTAACGATGGCAGAAACCATGAAGCTTGACGGTGCACGGGAGCTGGACTTCGACCGCCAGTCGGTCGAACAGGCCTATGACCGCTGGGCTCCGATCTACGACCTCGTGTTCGGGGGGGTGTTCGAGAAGGGCCGCAAAGCCGCGATATCAGCCACCAACAAGATGGGCGGCCGCGTGCTGGAAGTCGGTGTCGGCACCGGCATCTCGCTGCCGCTCTACGCGCCCAATGTCCGCGTCTTCGGTACCGATATCTCGGAAGCCATGCTGGCCAAGGCCAAGCGCCGCGTCGCCGAGCAGCGGCTGAAGACCGTCGAGGGGCTGGCGGTGATGGATGCCGAGCATCTCGAATTCCCCGACAACTCCTTCGACGTTGTGATGGCGCAATATGTCGTCACCGCCGTGCCGAACCCGGAAGCCGCACTGGACGAGTTCGCCCGCGTGCTCCGCCCCGGCGGCGAGCTGGTCATCCTGACCCGCGTCAGCGCCGACGACGGCCTGCGCCGCGTCATCGAGCAGGCGCTGCAGCCGGTGGTGCGCCGGCTCGGCTTCCGCACCGCCGAGTTCGCCTGGTCGCGCTATACCAAGTGGCTGTCGGGCGCGAAGGACATGGAGCTCGTCGAGCGTCGCCTGATCCCGCCGCTCGGGCACTTCTCGCTGGTGCGCTTCCGCAAGGTCGAGCTCGCTGCCGCCGCGTAACCGCGCGGCAGCTCCCCCCTCAGGGCGCTTTTGCCTCCCTTTTCCCTCGCGTGTTGTTGCGTCTGGCTATGTGACATTATGATGATGTCACATGATTTACACCGAATCTCTGTATTGGACGTGCAACTCACTCTTAGGAGCCACCGATGATCAAGAATTTCCTGGAGCAGCTGCGGATCCAGCGCTGGGATGACCACCGCTACTATCATCACAGCCGCATCAACCAGAGTCTGCACTTCGTCAGCGCCATCAGCTTCATGGTTGCTTACGTCATGATGTGGTTCGATCCGCTGGTGTCGGCCCTGATCGGCTGGCTCGTCTCCATGACCTCGCGCCAGGCCGGGCATTTCTTCTTCGAGCCGAAGGGCTATGACCACGTCAACCAGGCGACCCACGAGCACAAGGAAGAGATCAAGGTCGGCTACAACCTGCAGCGCAAGGTGGTGCTGATGTCGATCTGGGCCGCGGCGCCGGTCGTGCTCTACCTGCAGCCGAGCTTTTTCGGCCTGCTCTCGCCCTGGACCTCGGCGATCGACTTCGCCCGCGAGACCGGCAAGCTGTGGCTTGTGATCGGCATCGGCGGCCTGCTGTTCCGCACCGTGCATCTGTTCTTCATCCGCGATGTCGAGACCGGCCTCGTCTGGATGACCAAGATCATCACCGATCCCTTCAACGACTTCATGCTCTATCACAAGGCGCCGCTGGCGCTGCTCCGCGGCGAGCTGATCGATCCCGGCGTGCACCTGATGGAAGAGCATGGCCTCGAGGAACAGCACGCCTGAGCGGCTTCCGGTTCTGGATTAAGATGATGCCCGGGCTGGTCCCGGGCATTGTCGCTTTTGGTACTCGCCTTGATCCGGTGTCGTTGCCCCAGCGCAAGTGCGCTCCCTCCCCCCTTGCGGGGAGGGTTGGGGTGGGTGTCCTCAACGGCAGTCCTTGGGGGCTCCTCCCACCCCCGACCCCTCAGAGCGAGCTTCGCTCGTCTCGACCCCGCAAGGGGGGGAGCAGAGCGCAGGGCGCCGAAGCGACGAACTTCTTAAACGCAGACGGCCGGGACGAGACCCGGCCGCAAGACGACGATGACGTGAGAGGAGCGCCCTTACCGCCCGAAGGCGTGGCCGAGCATCTCTCTCAGGATCTTGCGCTTGATCGCTTTGTTGGTCAGCGAGCCGTCGTTCCACCACCATTGGTCCTGCTTCATCTTCTCCGCCGCGGCGACGAAGCGTTTGGAAACTTCGGCAAAGTCGGCGTCGGTGTAGTTGAGGCTGAAGATGAAGCGGCCGGTGCCGACCCAGCTCAGGGCCAGGCCCTCGGCGCGGAGGTAATATTGCAGCATCCAGTTGTAACGCGAGGGGGTCGTGTACTCCACCATCCAGATCGACTGCAAATTGGAGACGTGGACCGGCAGGTCGCGCGCCTTCAGCATGTCGTTGAGCTGTTTGGCGCGACCGTTCCAGGTCTCGTCGAGGCCGTTGTAGATCGCCGAGAAGTTCGGGCTTTTCAGCCGGCTCAGGAACTCGTCCATCGCCGTCATGACGTAAGGATGCGAGTTGAAGGTGCCGCGGGCAAAGCAGATGTCGGCCGGTGCGTCGTCGCGGAAGCGCCGCATGAACCTGGACTTGCCGCAGACGACACCGATCGGCAGGCCGCCGCCGAGGCTCTTGCCGTAGGTGACCATGTCGGCGGGGACGCCGAAATATTCCTGGCAGCCGCCCGGCGCGAGCCGGAAGCCCAGAAACACCTCGTCGAAGATCAAGATGATACCGCGCTCGGTGCAGACCTCGCGCAGCTTCTTCAGCCATTCGGTGTAGGCCTCGCGGTCGAAGCCGCCCTTGCGCGAGGAATCGACCAGCGCGGAATCGCCGGGCGCGTTGCCGTTCGGATGCAGCCCCTGCAGCGGATTGACCAGCACGCAGGCGATGTCGCGCCGCGTCCGCAGCACATGCAGCGTCCGCTCCGACATCTCCGCCAGCGTATAGGTCTCATGCGGCGCGATCGGATTGCCGACGCCGGGCTGCACATCGCCCCACCAGCCGTGATAGGCACCGGCGAAGCGCACCAGATGCGTCCGGCCGGTGTGATAGCGGGCGAGCCGCACCGCCTGCATCACGGCTTCGGTCCCGGACATGTGGAACGAGACCTCGTCCATGCCGGACAGTTCGAGCAGCCGCTTCACATTCTCGGCCACGACCGGGTGATAGAAGCCGAGCACCGGACCCAAGGTCTGCGCGCGCTTGTCGGCGTTGGCGATGCATTCCTTGTAGAAATCATAGCCGAAGATGTTGACGCCGTAGGACCCGGCCAGATCGTAGAAGACATTGCCATCGAGGTCGGTCAAAGTGACGCCCGACGAAGCCTGCATGAAGGAGCCGGCGCCGAGATGTTCCTTGACCAGCCGGCTGTATTGGAACGGCACCCGGTAGACTTGCGTGAACTGCAGGTCGGAGATGCCGGCGGCCGCCTCGGACGTCAGGGCCCGGCTCTTGGCGAATTTTTCCTGGAACTGGGCGCCGAGCCGGAAGAATCCGTCCTGCCGCCTGGTCGCGACATCGCCCGGCGCGCCGTCCGAACGGAAGAAATCGTCGATCTCGAATTCGTAGCGCGGGATCAGTTTCGAGATCCGGCGCGACATCTTGGAATGCCCGGCGAGCGAGCGGTGCTTGGCCCGTGATAATTCGATGCGGGCCTTGACCTTCGGGGCGACAGCGGCTGTGACAGCAACCGCGCCGGCCGCGAGCGACAACAGAGGAATCGAGTTTTCCATGTCCACAAGCGCTACCCAGTCCTGCTGACAGATTCATGACAGTCAAGAGCCTGATCTCCACCTTCACCCAGCAGGAAGACCTCAACTTCCTGCTGACCAATCGCGTCCCGCGGGCGGCGCTGACCCGCTTCATGGGCTGGTTCAGCAAGATCGAGAACCCGCTGGTTGCGGATGCCTCGATCGCCCTGTGGAAGCTGTTCTCCGATCTCGACCTCTCGGAGGCCAGGCAGACGCAGTTCAAGAGCCTGCACGACTGTTTCACCCGGGAGTTGAAGCCTGGTCTGCGGCCGTTCGATCCGGATCCCGCCATCGTGACGAGCCCTTCCGACGGCATCATCGGCGCCCATGGCACGATCGAGGACGGGCAACTGTATCAGATCAAGGGCGCGCCGTATTCGCTGGCCGAGCTTGTCGCCGATCCCGCGGTGGTTGAAACCCACCGCAACGGCCGCTTCGTGACCCTGCGGCTGACCTCGAGCATGTATCACCGCTTTCATGCGCCCTACGACATGACGCTCGAGCACGTCAGCCTGATCCACGGCGACACCTGGAATGTCAATCCGATCGCCTTGAAGCGGGTCGAGCGGCTGTTCTGCAAGAACGAGCGCGCCGTCATCCGCACCCATCTCGCCACCGGCGAGCCGTTCACCATCGTGCCCGTCGCGGCGATCCTGGTCGCGAGCATCCGCCTGCATGCGCTGGGACGCGTCCTGAATGCGCAGACCGAACGTCCGCTGACATATTCCTGCGCCACGTCCGTGCGTAAAGGCGACGAACTCGGCTGGTTCGAGCACGGCTCGACCATCATCCTGCTCGCGCCGCAGGATTTCGAATTCTGCGGCGAGGTGCAGGAAGGGGCGCGGATCAAGGCCGGCGAGAAGCTGTGGCGCCGGCGCGCCTGAGAGCGGCGAATGCAAACGGTGCGGCGGCAAAACCTCGATTTCGCCGTTCACCGTCGCTATATCGTTTGCCTTAATCGACGAATCGCAGCGGGCGTTCCAAACCTGCGGATGCGAAACTGAAGATCTGGGAGACGCGATGGCGAGAGCGCCGGTCATGGCGGCGGGCGGCATTGTGCTGCGGCGGGAGCAACCGCCGCGGATCGCGGTCGTACGCCTGCGCAAGCGCGACGAATGGGTTTTGCCGAAGGGCAAGCTCGATGAGGGCGAGACTCCGCGCGAGGCTGCCAAGCGCGAGGTGCTGGAAGAAACCGGCCACAATGTCACGGTGCACGAGTTCCTCGGCACCTTGGTTTACGACACCGGCGCGCGCGCCAAGATCGTGCATTACTGGCGCATGGAAGCGAGCGGCGCACCGGCCCGCGCGTTGATGGACGATGTCCGCGCGGTCGATTGGCTGCCGCTCGACGCCGCGGTGGAGCGGCTGTCGCGTGACCATGAGAAGACGTTTCTGGAGAATGTCGGTCCGTATGCGCTGGCAGGGCTGATCCGCAAGACCAAGGACAAGGTCGCCGCCACGAGCAAGCCTGCGGCGGCCGTGGCCAAGCCGGCCGCGAAGGCTGCGCCGGCGAGCAAGCCCGTTGCAACACGCAAGCGCCGCGGCCGGGTCGCTGAGGAGCCGGCACAGCCGCTGCCGGAAGTTGCGGCTGCCCCTGCGGAGCCACCGAGTTTGCTGGCCGCTGATGCGGCCTTCGCGCAGATCGCCGCTGACATCATCGAAGCCGGGCGCTCGGCGGTCGCGGAGGAGGCTCCGATGGCGAGCGCCGAAGCAACACCGGCTGCGACGGCAGATGCAGGAGCCGAGCCGCCAGAAACCGCGACGTCCATGCTGGACGATGTCGATCGGGTCGAGGCCGTGGCTGCCGAGATCAAGTCGATGATCCCCGACGTAAGGCCGTCATCAAGGCCGTCGAACGATGCCATCGATCCAGGATTCCCGGAGCAGGATAGGGGGTCTGCCGGCGGCCAATCCGATGATGGTGCGGGTGATGACTCCGACGATCCGCGCGATCCCGACGATCCGCCACGCCCGACCTTGGCGCAGAAGATGCGTGCCTGGCTCGGACGCGCGGCCTGAGACGAGGCCGCTCGTTTTTTCCAAAGTGCGCTGCATTTTTCCAAATGGCACGCCTGCGCCAGGCTGTTGCCAGTTGGCGAAGAACTTCCTCTCTCTCATCCCTGGTTAAGGTGAGCTGTCGTTTTGCGGCGGTCGAGACATGCCCGGAGAGGCACCGGTCTGCCGCCGCCACTCCGGAGAGATGTGGATGAGCTCGCCTCCGCCGCCCCCCATGCTGCACCATCGTTGCGATCGCGGATCGCAACCGCAGCTTGGCCATGGCGGACGTGATGCGGCACGGCGGGCTGGAGCGCATCGAGAAGGAGCGCGGCTCGGATTTCGAACGGGTCCATAAGCACGCCCACAACGCCCACTCGGCGGTATTCGCGGAAGTGAAGGTCGCCGAGGAGCTCGGCGTCATCAGGGTGACGCGGGTGGTGAGCGCGGTCGCGGCCGGATGCATCATCAACACCAAGAGCGCGGCGAGCTAGATCATGGGCGGCGTAGTTTGGGGCATCGGCATGGCCCTGCACGAAGAGGCGTCGATCGACCACCGCTTCGGCCGCGTCATGAATGCCACATCAAGGTGATCTTCGTCGACGAGCCCGATAGCGCCATCAACCGGATGGGCATCAAGGGCGTCGGCGAGATCGGCATCGTCGGCGTGGCAGCGGCGATCGCGAACGCGGTCTACCACGCGACGGGAAAGCGCGTGCGCGACCTGCCGATCACGCTGGATAAGCTCGCGGGCTGATCGTGCGCGGATTCCGGCACGCGGATCAGTCGATGATGAAACCGATGGCGCTGCCGCGGGATTCGCTTGGAGGCGGGCTGCCCTTGGTGCCGTAAATGCGGTTAATGGCGCCAATGAGATTGGCGTTTGAATCGCGTTCCGTAACGAAGCCGTCGTCGGGCCGCGAGAGGTCTCGCGGGGCCACCGCGCGGACGATATAGGGGGTCACAAGAACCATCAGCTCGGTTTCGTTGTTGACGAAGTCTTGGCTTCGAAACAGCGCGCCGAGAACAGGCACCTGCGCCAGTCCAGGCAGGCCGTTGACGGCTCGCTTGGTCTGATTCTGTATCAGTCCGGCGATGGCCATCGCGCCGCCGGAAGGAATCTCGAGTGTGCTTTCGGCCCGGCGCGTCTTGATGGACGGGACAGTCAGCGAGTTGGTCGTCGTCGAGCTTACCGCTTGGGAGAGCGTTATCGCGTTGTCATTCGAGGTCTCTGAGACCTCGGTCATGAGATGCATGCTGATGCGTCCTCCTGACAGGACCACCGGCGTGAAATTCAGCGAGATCCCAAACTTCTTGTAGCTGATCTGGGTCGTGCAGACATGCGTGGTCGGGTCGCATGAATAGCCGGCCGGAACCGGGAACTCGCCGCCGGAAGTGAAGGTCGCCGACTCTCCCGATATCGCCGTGAGCGTCGGCTCTGCCAGGGTGCGCACGACTCCGGTGCTTTCCATCGCCCTCAAGGTCGCGGTCGTTCCTCCCGCGGAAAGCGTCACGTTGTTGCCCGACACCAGGTTTTGTCCGTATGCGGTGAACGGATTCGAGTTGGTGAGGCTCACGGCGGTCGTGCCTGAACTCAGGCTCGAGCTGAGATCGATTCCAAGCTGTTTGACGATCGACCGCGAGACCTCCGCGACCGTGACCTTCAAGGTGACCTGATCACGGCCTTGGACGGCGATGGAATTCATGACTTTGTCCGACGAGCCCACGAGGCGAGCGGCAATGTCGTTTGCTTGTTGCGCTTCGATCGGGCTTGCAACCACACCGGTCAGGACGACGCCGTCGCCGAGACCGTCGATTTGGATATTGGAATGGGGCAAGAGCTGTCTCAGGGCCGCACGAGCACCGTTCAGGTCACGCTTCACGGCGATGTCGTAGGCGACCATCTGGTCGCCGCTCGCGTCGAAAAACACCACGCTGGTTTGGCCGATCGTCGCGCCGATGATGTAGGCGCGCCTTGCCGAGCGCACCACCGCATTCGCGATCTTGGGATCGGCGACCAGGACATCCTTGGCGTCGCGCGGCAGATCCACCACGATCGATTGACCGACGCCGAGTGATAGGAAACGCGGGTTGGATTGATGCGCCGCCGGCCCAGCCTGCGCGGGGGGCGAATGATCGGCTCCTGCCATGGCCTCTCCAAGGCGCGAGAGGACGACCGAGACAAGGAGGATTGAGAGCCATCGACGCAATGGTCGTGGCGAGAACCGTCCGACGCTGTTCACCGGGTATCCTTTCGACGCCATTCCGAAAACTCAACGGATCAACGCAGGCATTGCGCGACGCGTGCTTGAACGGGAGAGCGCATCGGGTCTGGCGCGGGAAAAAGGAAACGAAACAAATCTGGCACTCACGGGAGGGTCCGGAAACGGAAATCCGCCTCCCGTTACTTGCCGATGCTCCAACGAACTAAGTGAAAAGAATGGGAATAATAGGCGCCTGTCGTTATGGCTGCGCCTGCAAGCTGCGATGGCGCCGCATCGGTGGCGGCGAGCTGGCTGCAATAATTCATTACGCTTCGTAATATTTCTTAATCTCGTCGCTCCCATGTATTCACTATTGCTCACATAGATGTCGTGCGTCCGCGTGTCACGCGCGCAACGATGAGAGTGGGGGTAGCCGGATGCGTGGGGAAGACGTCGTGTCGCAGCCGGCGGCCGCGGTCGGCATTTGCGTGGCTGCCCGTCTGGCGCGCATTGCGACGCATGGCGCGGGCTTCATCGGTCTCGGCCTTGCGATCATGTTGTGCGGCTGCGCAACAGCGCCGATCACCCAGAGCGGCGCGCTTGCCTCCTATCAGGATCTCGCGCCGTCAAACGGCGTGCTGGCGAAGTCGTTGCTCCGCATTGACAAGGACGCCGTGCTGGCCGCGAAGACGGTCCGCATCTCGCCTGCCGCATTCTCGCCGACCGCCGCACCTGCGTTGTCGGACGAGCAGCGCAAGCTGGTCGCCAACGCGGTGAACCGGGCGCTTTGCATGGACTTGAGCGAACGTTTCAAGATCGTGGGGCCGGGTGAGCCGGCCGATCTGACGACGCGTGCCGTTGTCACGCAGGCATCGCCGACCGACAAGGTGGCTGCCGGCGCCTCGAAGGTGGTTTCGGTGGTCCCGAGTGTGCTCGGTGTGCCGGCGCCGGTGCCGAGGCTGCCGATCGGGCTCGGCAGCCTCACGATCGAGGCCGAGGCGCTGGACCAGACCGGCCGGCAGCAGGCTGCGATGGTCTGGGCGCGCGGCGCCGATTCCTTCACCAACTCGCCGACCGTATCGAGTGCCGGCGACGCTTACGAGCTCGCGGTCGCGTTCGGCGGCGACTTCGGTCAGCTGCTGGTGACGGGCGAGACGCCGTTCGGCAAGCCGCCGAAATTGCCGTCATTCGATAAGATGGGCTCCTCGCTCGGCGGCAAGCCGAAATATGCCGCCTGCGAGATGTTCGGTCGTGATCCCGGCCTCGTCGGCCTGGTGGCCAACCGGCTTGGCGCGCCGCCGGAATGGTCCGACAAGGGCGCGCCTCCCGAGCAGCAAGCAACCGAGACCGCATCACGACAATAAAGCAGTTTAATCGTAAGCTCGGCTCATTGGACGCGTAACATCGTCCGGTCGGGAATGGGCTTTCATTCGTGCTGTACGATCTGGCGGCGTTCGCCGCTGCGTTCAGTATTGCGCTGAGCAATTTGATTGCTCCCAGCGCCGTACGTCATCTCGGTCCCGTCGTCTTCAACGGCTGTCGGCTTGCGGCGGCGTTGGCCGTCGTACTTGGCCTCGTTGCGATCCGTGGCCGCTGGGTCTGGCCGCCGGCGGACCAGATCGTGCTGCTCGCTGCCTCCGGCACGCTCGGCATCGTGATCGCGGATTCCTGCTTTTATGCCGCGCTGGCGCGGCTGGGCCCGCGGCGGAGCGCGGTGGTCTACACCAGCTGGGCGGCCTTCGCGACGATTCTGGGTTACCTCGTGCTCGGCGAGAGAGTGTCGCTCATCAAGGCTGGCGGCATGGGCCTTGTCGTGGGCGGGATCGTGCTGGCCGTCATGTATCGACAGTCTGCCGCAGCGGATGCGGCTGACGGCAGCAAGGGAATCTCAATCTCAGGCGTGTTGTTCGGGCTGGCCGCAGCGCTGTGCGCGGCCGGCGCCGTCCTGATCGCGCGACCGGTCATGGCCGCCAGCGTCGATCCGCCACAATGACCGGCTGATCGGGCTGTCAGGCTATCGCGAAATGCTGGAGCAGGATTTTCGCGAGATACCCGACCTTCATTTCAATATCGATCTGTTGATCTCGGATCGGCCTCATATCGCGAGCCGGCTGCGGTTCGAATGCGCGCCGAAAGGAGAATTCTTAGGCCTTCCGGTCGACGGAAAGAAAGTCTCGTTCGCCGAAAATGTATTCTATCTGTTTCGTGAGGCCAGGATCTGGCGGGTCTGGTCGGTCGTCGACAAAGCAGCAATCGAGGCTCAGTTGTAGCAAAAGCGTGTTCAAAGCGGAAAAAGCGCGCAACGCGCCGGCAGAGTGACGGCGACGGCGCGGCAGGAGGAGAAGCGAACTAAGCGCCTCAACACTTCGTTACGCCGCGCAATATTCTTAATCACGCCGCTCCCATGTACTCACTATTTTTCACACAGAGATCGCGCGCTTGCGTGTAAGACGCGCAATGTGATGTTGGGGCAGCCGGATGCGTGATGAAGACGTCGAGCGGCAGTCTGCCACCGCAGTCGGTATTGGCAAGGCCTCCGCTTCGGTACGCAACAGGGGGTGTCTCGTCAGTTTCGCTCTCGCCCTCATATTATGCGGCTGCGCAACTGCTCCGATGACGCAGAGCGGCACGCTCGCCTCCTATCAGGAGCTGGCGCCGTCGAACGGCGTGCTCGCGAAGTCGCTGCTCCATGTCAACAAGGATAGCGTGCTCGCCGCGAAAACCATCCGCGTGTCGCGGGCGATCTTTCCGCAAAACGCAGCGCCCGCATTGTCGGACGAGCAGCGCAGGCTCGTTGCCAATGCCGTCGACCGCGCGCTGTGCGTTGATTTGAGCGAACGTTTCGTCGTGGTGGCGCACGGCGAGCCGGCCGATCTGACCACCCACGCCGTGATCACGCAGGCGACCCCGACGGACAGGATAGCGGCGGGAGCATCGAAAGTGGTTTCGGTGGTGCCCGCGGCGCTCGGTGTCGCGGCGCCCGTCCCGGTGCCGCGGTTGCCGATCGGACTCGGTAGCCTGACCATCGAGGCCGAAGCGCTCGATCACGCCGGCAAGCAGCAGGCCGCGATGGTCTGGGCGCGCGGCGCCAACTCCTTCACCAACTCCCCGACGCTGTCGACCGCCGGCGATGCCTACGAACTCGCCGTCGCCTTTGGCGACGATTTCGGCCAGATGCTGGTGACGGGCACGACGCCGTTCGGCAAGCTGCCGCAGCTGCCGTCGCTGGACAAGATCGGATCGTCACTCGGCGGCAAGCCGAAATACGCAGCCTGCGACGCGTTCGGTCGCGATCCCGGCGTCATCGGACTGGTGGCCAACCGCCTGGGCGCGCCACCGGAATGGGCCGACAAGGGCGCGCCGGCCGACCAGCAGGTCACGGAGACCGCGTCGCGGTGATGCCGCCGCAGACAAGTCGCTCCCGGAGCTTTGCAAGTCGCATCAACATCGTCATTGCGAGGAGCCGGAGGCGACGAAGCAATCCAGACCATCAAGGTCCGCGGATTTCTGAGCTCTTGAAGGACATCATCCTGCTCTCGCCGCAACTACTCTCTTGCCAATGCGGTCGCCGGATCGAGCTGCGAGGCGCTGCGGGCCGGCATGTAGCCGAAGCCGATCCCGATCGCCATCGAGCTCGCGGCTGCGCCGACCATGGCGAGCGGCGAATAGATCAGGCGGAAGCCGACATCGAAGGCGTTGAAGACCGTGCCGAAGAGCAGCGCGGCGGCGATGCCGAGCGAGCCGCCGAGCAGGCAGATCAACACCGCCTCGATCAGGAACTGCATCAGGATGTCGCTGCGGCGGGCGCCGACCGCCATGCGCACGCCGATCTCGCCGACGCGCTCGGAGACCGAAACCAGCATGATGTTCATCACGCCGATGCCGCCGACCAGAAGCGAGATCACGGCGATGGCGGCGACCAGGAGCGTCAGCACCTGCGCGGTGCTCTGAATGGTCTGGCGGATGTCGTCGGTGTTGAGGATGAAGAAGTCCTTGGTGTTGTGGCGCGCCGTCAGCAGCGAGGTGACGGCGCGCTCGGCAGCGTCCATCGGCGTGGTTTCGGCGACGCGAATGCTGATCGAGCGCAAGATCTGATTGCCGAGGAAGCGCGCCTCCACCGTGGTATAGGGCAGGTAGACGGTCGGGTTGGCGCTGGAGCCGAAGCCACCCTGCTGCTGCTTGGTGACGCCGACCACCCGGCAGGGCACCTTGCCGATCAGGATCACGCTGCCGAGCGGACTGACGTCGGGATCAGGAAACAGCGCCTTGCGTGCATTGTCGTCGATGACGGCATCCTGGGCGTAGGAGCGCACGGTATCATGATCGAAGAAGCTGCCGTCAGCGAGCTTGGTGCCCTTGACTTGAAAATAATCTTCGCTGACGCCGCTGACCTGCGCGCTGACCTCAATCGCGCCGAAGCGCAGCGTGCTGGTGGTCGAGACCGTCGGCGAGATCGCGTCGACATAGGTCTCTTGCGCGAGCACACGCGCATCCGCCAGCACCAAGGTCCTGATCTTGCCGGAGCGGGTGTCGCCGAAATCCTTGCCCGGAAACACCTCGAGCGTGTTGGTGCCGAGGCTGTTGATGTTTTCCAGCACGCGTTCCTGCGAGCCGAGCCCGAGCGCCAGCACGCAAACCACCGAGGCGACACCGATGATGATGCCGAGCATGGTCAGGAAGGCGCGCAGCCGGTGCGCGTTCATCGCCAGCAGCGCCATTCGCGCGGCTTCGCGGAAGCGGTCGAGCCGGGCGTGCCAGGAACCTGACGTCGCATCGCCTGATGCGGCGGTCTCCTGCGCGGCTATGTCGGACGCGCGCGAGACAGCCATCCCTGTGCGTTCCGTATTGGCGCGATCGGACAGGATGCGGCCGTCCTGAAGCTCGATGATGCGGCGGGCGCGACGGGCGACGCCCGGATCATGCGTCACGATGATCACGGTGCGGCCGGTGGCGCTGATCTCGTCGAGGATCCGCAGGACCTCCTCGCCGCTGCTGCTGTCGAGCGCGCCGGTCGGCTCATCCGCCAGGATGACGTCGGGGTCGTTGACCAGCGCGCGCGCGATCGAGACGCGCTGCTGCTGGCCGCCGGAGAGCTGGCCCGGCCGGTGTTCGACCCGGCCGCCCATGCCGAGCCGCTCGAGCAGCCCCACCGCCTTGCGGCGACGGGCGCTCGGCGACAGTCCGGCATAGACCGCAGGCACCTCGGCATTGTCGGCGGCCGTGAGCTCGCCGAGCAGATGGTAGCGCTGGAAAATGAAGCCGAAATGCTCGCGGCGCAGCTCCGCCAGTTCGTCCGGATCGAGCGAGTTCATCTCGCGTCCTGCGATCCGGTAGCTGCCCGAACTCGGCCGGTCGAGACAGCCGAGGATGTTCATCAAGGTCGATTTGCCGGAGCCGGAAGCGCCGATGATCGCCACCATCTCGCCGCGCGAGATGGTGATGTCGATCTCGCGCAGGGCATAGACCGTGTTCTCGCCGGAGGCATAGACACGGCTGACCTTCTCGATCGCGATGAGAGGCTCGGCCATGCCTATGGCCCTCCCGGCGGGGGCATGGTCGTCTTCTTCGGCGTCGTGTCCTCGACCGCGCCGGTCACGACGCGCTCGCCCTCACGCAGGCCCGACTGCACCTCGGCCGTGATCTTGTTGTTGAGGCCGATTCTGACCGCGCGCTTCTCGACATTGCCGTTGTTGCCGACGACGCGGACGGAATAGCTGCCGTCCGGACCGGCACGGCCGAGCGCGGATGCGGGCATAGTCAGTACGCGATGCGCTTCGCCGAGCAGGATGTGCACCTCGGCCGTCATGTAGGTCATCAGCTTGCCGTCGGTATTTCCGATGTCGAAGACGCCGATGTAGTAGATCGCCGACGAGCTGGTTGACGATGAGGAGGAGGACGAGGAGCTGCTGCTCGAGGATGTCGTGGTGCTCGACGACGAGAAGCTCGAGTCGCTCTTGATCGATTCCGGGGCCGGCTCGATATGGTGGAGTGTTGCCTCGAAGCGGTGATCGGGATCGCCGAGGATGGTGAAGTAGACCTTCTGTCCCGGCTTCACCTTGACGACGTCGGCTTCGGAAATCTCGGTCCGTACGGTCATGGTGTCGACCTGGCCGAGGACCACGATGGTCGGCGCCGACTGCACCGCGTTGACGGTCTGTCCCTCCTGGGTCACGATCGCCAGCACGGTGCCGTCGATCGGCGCGGTGATGCGGGTGTAGCCGAGATTGACCTTCGCCGTCTCGATCGCGACCTCGGCCTCGACGATCTGCGCATCGAGCTGCGCGATCTGGGCTTCGGTCTGCTTCTTGGTCGCCTCGGCGGAATCATAATCGGCGCGGGACGAAGCCTTCTGCGCCAGCGTGGTCTGCTGTCGCACCAGGTTGGCTTCGGCGAGCGCCAATGTCGCCACCTTCTCATCGCGCTGGGCGCGGACGTTGCGCAGGGCGGCCTCATTGGTGCGCAGCGTGTATTGCTGGGTCAGCGAGTCGATCTGGCCGATCAGGTCGCCGGCCTTGACGCTCTGGCCGAGCTGGACGTTCAGCTTCACCAGCCGGCCGGAGGCTTGGGCGCCGACGGCGACCAGCTTCACGGGCTTCAACGTGCCGGTCGCAAGCACCGTCTGCTCGACATTCCCGATCGTGACCGACGCGGTGGTAAGCTTGGAGGCGGTGTTGTCCGGCCATCTGGCGCGGGCAAACAGGCCGGCAGAGGCGACCGCGCCGGCAACGAGGACCCATAACAGCCAGCGGCGCGGCTGACGCGGCTTTGGCTGCGACGGCTTGCCGGGATCTTGCGGCTGCGCCGCCTCGATCGGACGCGGCGGATTGGCAAAGGGAGCGTTCATGCGGTCAGCCTCTCACAGCGGCTCATCAGCGGCTCTGACTCAGATGCGGGCCGGTGCCGACATCGACGACCTCCGGCTTGCGGACGTCGATCTCACCGTCCCAGCCGCCGCCAAGCGCCTTGGCGAGCGCGACATAATACTTCGCGACGTTGGCGCGGCTGGCGAGCAGGCTGTCTTCGGCGGAGAATTGCGAGCGCTCGGCATCGAGCACGTCGAGAAAGGTGTTCGATCCGGTCTCGTAGAGCGCGCGGGACAATCGCGCCGCCTCGCCATAGCGCTTGGCCGAATCGGCGAGGCTTACAATGCGCCGCCGTTCCTGGCTCAGATTCACGATCGCGTTCTCGACGTCTTCGAGGGCGCTCAACACCGCGCTGCGCCAGGCGACGTGATACTCATCGCGCTGGGCTTGCGCGATCTCGACCGCGGCCTGCAGCTTGCCGCCGTTGAAAATAGGAACGCTCACGCTCGGCCCGATCGACCAGCCGATGGTCGACGTCTTGCCGAGGTCGCCGAGCTTCAGCGCCGTGGTGGAGACCGAGCCGCTCAGGCTGACATCGGGATAGAGCGCGGCCTCGGCCTGGCCGATCTTGGCGGTGTATTGCGCGAGCTGGCGCTCGGCCTTGCGCACGTCGGGGCGCAGCGTCAGCACGTCGGCGGGGATGCCCTTCGGCAGCGGCAGGGTTGGCGCGGGGATCGGCGCGGTTTTGGCGAGCGACGCCGCGAGCGCGGTCGGGTCGCGCCCGAGCAGTACGCCGAGCCGATGCACCTGCTGCTGATAGGAGGCCTCATAGGTCGGGATCGTAGCTTCGGTGCTGGCGGCGAGCGCGTTGGCCTTCTCGCTGTCGACCGCGGAGGCCGAGCCGGCGGCGAGCTTGCGCTCGGTCAGCGCCGCGGTTTGCCGCTGCGAGGCGGCGGTCCGGCGCGCAAGCGCCGCGCGGGCCTGATAGCCGCGCGCGTCGATGTAATAGGACGCGACGTCGCCGACCAAGGTGAGCAGCGTCGCGCGCAGATCGTCGTCGGCGGCATCGACGCCGTACGTTGCCGCTTCGACGGCGCGACGGTTGGCGCCGAACAGATCGAGCTCCCAGCTCGCATCGAAGCCGGCCTGGTATTGGCCATAAGTCGCCGGACTGACGTCGAAGCCGCCGGTCGAACTCGCTGCCGTGCGGTTCTCGGTCGCAGAGCCGGAGCCCGTGATGGTCGGAAACAGCGCGCCCACGGCTTGCTGCCGCGTCGCGCGCGCCTCGCGGATGCGGGCCTTCGCCGCAGCGACATCGAGATTGCCGTTGACGGCTTCCGCGATCAGGTCGTCCAGCAACGGGTCCTTCAGATTGCGCCACCAACGCGCCAGCGCCGCCGGTTTCGGCCGCGTGTGGCGATCGCCGCTCCAGGCGGTCGGCAGCGTGAGCGCAGGCGTTACATAATCGGGACCAACGGCGCAGCCGGCGAGCGGCAGGGTGGCGAAACACAACAGGAGGAGAGGAGCCTTCACGTTCGACAATTTTGCTGCGCTTTTCGAAGATGGCCGCGCCGGCCAATCAGCCTTGCTGCGAAGACATCCCTGTGATCGGTTCGATGAGGCCGCACGATAGGCGCAGTGCCGATTGCGCTGGATTAAGAGGTGTCAAGAAATGTTTCCGCGTTAACAATTCAACTTGTTTTCGCCATGTTTGGCTGGGCTTCGCACTATTCTTTGCGACGGAAATCGACCATGTTACGCCCATGATGTCGTCACATAACGCGACCGCGGCTGCTGCGGATGTGGCCCTGCCGGGCAGTGCGCGCATCCTCTGCGTGGAGGACGATCGGGAGATCGCCAGCCTTCTGACCGAGGTGCTGCAGGATCACGGTTTCTCGCCACGCTTCGTCACTTCCGCCGCTGCGATGAGCGACGTCCTGCAGCGGGAGCCGGTCGATCTCATCATGCTCGACCTGATGCTGCCCGACGAGGACGGCATGAGCATTTGTCGGCGATTGCGCCAGACCTCGCGCGTTCCGATCATCATGGTCACCGCCAAGGGCGAGGACATCGACCGCATCCTCGGGCTCGAGCTCGGTGCCGACGACTATGTCGTCAAGCCATTCAATCCGCGTGAGCTGGTGGCGCGCATTCGCGCGCTGCTGCGCCGCGCCCAGGGCTATCCCGGCGCGGCAGGCGCACGCCGCTTGCCGCCGATGTCGTTCGACGGCTGGCGCATCGAGCCGGTGGCGCGCTCGCTGGTGGACCCCGACGGCGTCAAGATCACGCTGACCAGCGCGGAGTTCGACATCCTGCTCGCGTTTTGTCGCAATGCCGGGCGGGTGATGTCGCGCGAGCAGCTGATCGAGCTGGCGCATGGCGGCCAGGCCGGGCCGGTCGAGCGCAGCATCGACGTGCATATCAGCCGCATCCGGCAGAAGATGGAGCCGGGCGCGAAGAGCTGGACCATGATCAAGACCGTCCGACTGGGCGGTTATGTCTTCACGCCACGAGTCGAGACGATCGATGATGGAATTTAAACGGTTGCGATTGCCGTTCGGCATCACCACCCAGATCGTCGCGCTCGCCTCGCTGTCGGTGCTGCTCGGCGTGGCGCTGGTGATCGCGGCGGTGATGCTGATCTTCGATCCGCCGGACGAGCAGGAATCGCCGGCCTATGGCATCGTCCGCGTCGCCGACATTACCCATTTCATTCGGGCGGCGAAGGATGCGGGTGCCGTCGAGAGCGTGCTCTCGGGGGCGCGCGCCTCCGGGATCAACGTCTCGCTCGCGCCGTTGGCCGCGCTCACGCCGGTCGGGCGCGGCGATAAGCAAGGACCCTGGACCTCGCAGCTGGCGCGGCGCCAGCTTGCCGCGCAGCGTGACATCGGCGTCCTCAGCGGCGTGCGCTATGCCGACGGACCGCCGACGCAGGTCGTCGTCCAGGTCGACGCGGAGCGGGCGCTGGTGTTCGAGGACATTCCCCGCCCGCGCATCTGGCCGCTGCTCCTGAAGCCCACGGTGGGGGCTCTGATCATCACCGTGTTGATGGCGCTGTTGCTCTCGATCTATGTGGCGCGGGCGATCATCCAGCCGTTGTCGGCGGTGGCCGGCGCGGCCGCAGCCTTCGGCCGTTCGCCGGATGCGCATGTGCGCCTCACCGACCGCGGGCCGCGCGAGATCGTGCAGGTCAGCGAGGCCCTGAACGAGATGCGGGCGCGCATCCGCGCCCTGCTGGACGATCGGACGCGGATGCTGGCTGCGATCAGCCACGATCTGCGCACGCCGCTGACCCGGCTCCGGCTGCGCTCCGAACGCATCGCTCAGCTCGAGCTGCGCAACGCGATGTTACGCGACATCGATCAGGTCAGCCGCATGCTGGACGAGACGCTCGATTACCTGCGCGACGATTCCAAGGCCGAGCAGCTGTCGCGGATCGAGCTATCAAGCCTGCTCGAAACGATCTGCTGCGACTTCTCCGACGTCGGCCATGCCGTATCCTATGGCGGACCGGATCGGCTGGTCTGTGAATGCCGGCCGCGGGCGCTGGCGCGCGCGGTGACCAATGTGGTCGAGAACGCCGTGAAACACGGGACCGAAGTCGTCGTCAGTCTGGCCGCGTCGGCTGATGGCGTGATTGCGATCGAGGTCGCCGATGACGGCCCGGGCATTCCGCCGGCGTTGCAGGCGCGGGCGCTGGAGCCGTTCGTCAAGCTCGATCAGGCGCGCTCCGCCAGTGGCAGCGGCTTCGGCCTGGGCCTCTCGATCGCGCACGAGATCCTGAAGAAGCACGACGGCAGCATCGCGCTGATGCCGAACGAGCCGAGGGGATTGCGGGTCCGGCTGTCCCTGCCGTTGCGCGTGGCTGCACCCGTTGCGGCAGCCGACCGACCGGCAAAGGTCGCTTGATCCGAAAATTCGAACCGGCGCGGCCGAGATCGGATGCTCCGGTCCTGCAGTCTCATCGCGGCTCCAGCTGACGGCCGTCCTTCGGCGCCGGACGCCGGCGCTGTTGTGCCGGCCGCGGTGGCAAAGCCGGCCGCTGCAGCCGCGGTGCGAGCCGTTGCGCGGCCCCGGGCCGCACTTGCGCAGGAGGCGGAGGCAAGGTGGTCGCGGCCGGGCGTGCCACATCATTTGGATTTGGCTGCTGCGGCTGACGCTGGCCCTGCCGGCCCGGCAGCGTCGGCGGTTGCGGTTGAGCTGGCTGCTGATGCTGCCCGCCTTGTGGATGATCCAGCCGGCCGCCGCGGCGATCGGGCTGCGGCAGCTGCTTCTGCTGCGGCTGGCCCTGTCGGCTGTTCGGCGCGACGGGCGGCTGTCCACCCGGACGGTTGTTGTTCTGGCCGGGCGTTGGAGTCGGCCGCTGCGGTGCTTGCGGCGCGTTGCGGTTCGGCGCGAGGCCGGGATTGGCTCTGCGGAAGGCGCGCTGTTCGGTCACGATCTGGCGGCCGACGCTTTGCGTCGTATGCACCTGCCGTACGATGCCTTGGTCGCGCTGGATCTCGCGCGCGGCGATCACCATCGGCACAGCGGCAAAGCGCGCGCCGGCCGCGCCAGGCCGGATCGAGAAGCCGCTCGCCGCCGTCGTCAGCGCGCCCAGCCGTGCGCCGTTACGGTCGTTCACCTCGATGTGCCCGACGCGTCCATCCGCGTCCGGATAGAGCTTGATCGCGACGTTGTTAGCGGCCCCGCTTGCGGCCGAGATGGTTTTGGGCACGTCGACCACGCCGGTGGTGCCGCGAATGCCGAGCGTTGCGGTCGGTGTGTCGATCTTCATGTCGCCGGTCCTCGCCACCGCGGCGGCGACGAAGGCGACCGTGCCGCGGCCGATATTGAATACGGCGCTATTCTGCTTGCCGCCGTCCTTATAGACGTAGTTGTCGATCGCGATCTTGGCATTGGCCGACAGGTGAAACGTGGTGCCATCGTCGAAGGTGATGCCGAGCGAGGAGGAGGCCGAGGTCTGCACGACGTCGTTGAGGAAGATGTCGTCGCGCAGCTTGAGTGGCCGCGAATCCTTGTTGCGGATCACCGTGACGGTGCCGGTGAGCGCGGCGACATTGCCGATCGGCTCGGAGATGGCGGGCGCTGCCGCGCTATCAGCGGATGGCGGCGTCACCGGCTGTTGTGCCGGCTGCGCCTGTGCGATCTGCGTGCCGCCCGGTGCTGTCGCGCTTGCCGCCGGTGGCAGCGACGGGGCCGCACCAGCGGGGGCGCCGATCAGCACGGCGGCGACCAGCCAGGTTGCGAAGGCAAGCCGAAAAACGATCACGATCAAGTCCGCGGGAGGAGGTGAAGGGAGACTCGCGCGGATTTCAGCGGCACATGGCTGAATGCGTGATGAATGCGAAAGGCCCGGCAGTCCGGCGCCTTCTCCTAATGGCGAAGATCGCTTAGCTGATGCGCTTCCAGGTCTGGCCGCCGCAGAACAGGCCGCCGAACGCGCAGCCCTGGACCCTCAGCGTATTCGGCCCCTTCAGCGCGATGGTCGAGTCGTAATTGCCGCCGCCGTCGGGATCATGGATGCGGCCGACCCATTTGTTCTCCTTTGGCTTCATGTTGATGAGAACCTTCTCGCCGCTCTTCTCGGCGAAGCCGCAGAGATTGGCGCCGCAGGGCTCGATCCGCACATTGCCTTTGTTGTCCTCGGTCGCCCATAGGCCGGTCGGAGAGTTCTGCCCAGGCGAAAGCGCGGCGGCTGAAGCAGCCGGCGCGGTGACCGCGGGCGCGACAGGTGCCGCGGTGCTGGTTGCGACCGGGGCCGATGTCGAGGCGGCCGTCGCGGGCGTAACGGCCGGAGGGACCGCAGTCGCTGCGACCGGCGCGGGCGTCGCCGGAGCAGGGGCGGTGGCCGGTGGATTCATCGGAGCGGCCGGAGCGGTAAGCGTGGCCGCTGCGCTCGGTGCAGAGGCAGGAGTCGTGCGCGGCGCATCGTCGTCATCGGCGCTCCTGCCGCCGGATGTCAGGCCCTGCAGATCGATTCCGGAAATCTGCAGGCAGGACAGTGACTGACAGTTGCGCGGCGCGGTGACGCGGATCGTGTGGCCGTCAACATCGAAGGCGATCGAACTGCCGGCATGAGCGGCCTGGCTGGCCAGCACGAGCACAGCGGCAATACAGACGGATTTCATGGAGGGCTCCTCGGCGGCATCGACAAGCCGACCCTAGGCGCCCGCAGGAGCATGCTCTGTGACGGGCGTCACAGCAGCTCTGCGAAGCTGAAACAGATCAAGTTTTCTTGTTCAGAGCAGGCCGAGCACGATGGCGGCGACGAATGCAAACGCGAAATAGGCGGCGACCATGCTCAGCCGACCGGCTACGGTCATCGGAATGGCTCCGTTTTCGCGATCAACTCTGCGAGCACCGGATCATAGCGGATCAGAGGCGGCAAAAAGGACAGCCGCATTGCCACTTCCGTCGCTGTGCGGGGCACGCGGTATCAATGCACGGCATTGACAAGTCCTTAAGCAAATTGCCGCAAATCTCTGCGTATGACGCGCGGAGTTCGTTTGTATCTCGTCGGCTCCATCGTCCTTGTCACGCTTGCGGGTTGCGGCCGTGGATTTTTCCAGGAGCGCGAACCGTGGCGTGCCGAGGCCGAGATCGCCTGCCTGAAATCCGGTGCGGTGAAGGAAAGCGCCGAGATCGTGCGCATCGAGCCGATCTCCGGGCCCGGGATTTGTGGCGCGGACTATCCGCTGAAGGTGGCCGCGCTCGGCGACAGCGCGAGCTCATACGGCTTTGCCGACGAGGATTTGCGTCCGCCGGCTCCGATCGGCAATCAGCCGCGCTGGCCGATCAATCAGCAACAGAGCTCGCCGCCGCCGACCTATTCGCCGTCGTCCTATCCGGCGCCGCAGCCCTATCCCGCGCGGCCGCCTTATCCGCAGCAGTCGTCATATCCGCAGTCGTCCTATCAACCGCCGGCCGCCTATCCAGCCGACACAGTGCGGCAACCCTCTTACGCGGCGCCGAGCGGCCCGCTGTCGCTCAACCCGCCCGGCACGGCGCCCGGTGAGGACGACATCAATTTGCCGCCGGAAGGCACGCCGGGCGGATCCTATCCGCCGTCTGCGGCCGCGCCGCTGCGGCCCTATGGCCAGCAGTCCGATGCGCCGCCCCGGCTCGGGCCATCGCGCGGCGATCCTGTCGCGGCGGTCGGACCCGTCGCGGTGAAGCCGACCGCGACCTTGGCGTGCCCGATCGTCTCGGTGCTCGACCGCTGGATTGCCGAGACGGTGCAGCCGGCGGCGATGCGCTGGTTCGGCAATCGCGTCGTCGAGATCAAGCAGATCTCTGCCTATTCCTGCCGTGGCATGAACGGCAATTCGCACGCCCATATCTCCGAGCATGCCTTCGGCAATGCGCTCGACATCGCCGCGTTCACGCTCGCCGACGGCCGGCGGATCACGGTGAAGGACGGCTGGCATGGCTTGCCGGAGGAGCAGGGCTTTCTGCGCGATGTGCAGGGCGGCGCCTGCCGGGAATTCACCACCGTGCTCGCGCCGGGATCGAACGTCTATCATTACGATCACATCCATGTCGATCTGATGCGCCGTGCCAGCCGCCGTCTGATTTGCGAGCCTGCAGCGATCTCGGGCGAAGTGGTCGCCGCGCGCGCCCAGCAGCGCCGCTTTGGCTATGGGGTGCGCGATCCCGATCTCACGAGCTCCATCTCGAGCCGCAAGGAGGCGCGCTCGAAGCGGGAGAGGATCAACGAGGAAGACGAATTCCGGGACGAATGAGCCGCGAGGATTGAGCCGCTGTCGCACAGGCGCGATCCCACCCGCACGACGTCCTGGTTTGAGGCAGAGCGCTGCGGTTCGGCGAGCCTGCTAACCACTCGTTTACCAGATCAGAGGTCCGCCTTTGGCCGACACTAGACCTGCCACAGTCGCCAGGAACAAGGCGCGCGGGATCGTGTTGCCGGGGGTTGGAGGCGCATATGGCAGTGTATCGCATCGAGGCGCTGGGCTCGGGCTTCGCGGTCGGCGGCGAGGAGGGCGCCGTCTTGCTGTGCAGGACCATGAGGGCCGCGCGTCGGATCGTGGCCGACGCCGTGCGCCTGGAGCGAACACCGCGGCGTCCGATTCCTTCGCGCGCATCGCCCGCCTGCGACGAGGCTGGCGCCGAATTCGTCGACGTTGCCGAGCTGGATGATGCGGACCTGATGTGGCGTACCGCGTGAGGAACGGCGTCTTTTGCTGCGAGCTTACTTCAGCCGAAAGCGGCTGAACTGGAACTGCTGGACCGCGCCCCATGGCGTGTGATGTGCCTCGCTGCAGCTGTCGAGCAGCTCGAAAGCCGGCCCGAGCGTGCCGGCGAGACTGGCAGCGTCATAGCGCTGCACCGGAAGCCCGCTGCATTTCTCCGGACCATCAAGTGCAAAGGTGCCGATGACGATCTGTCCGCCAGGCATCACCGCTCGGCGCAGGTTCTCGATATAGGCGCGGCGATCGCGCTCCTCGGTGAGAAAATGAAACGCCGCGCGGTCGTGCCAGATGTCGTACTGCCGCTGCGGCGTCCATGTGGTGACGTCGGCCGCGATCCAGTCCACCTCCGCGGCGCGCTCGCCGATCCGCGCCCGCGCCACCTCGAGCGCCGCGGCGGAAATGTCGAGCACTGTCACTGCGCGGAACCCGGCGGCGAGCAGCGCGTCGACCAGCCGCGAAGCGCCACCCCCGATATCGATGATACGCGAAGCCGGCGTCGCGTTCGCATCGTGGATCAGGCGCAGCGATGTCGCAGGGTCATCCTGATACCAGCTGACGTCGGTCTCGGCCTTTGTGGTGTAGACGTTCTGCCAATGTGATGTGCGGTCGGACATGGGCTGCGTCAGGTTGAGGGGCGAGGTGCAGAGTAGCACGCTTCAAAACGTCCCCGCCACGGTCACCCGAAACGCCAGCGGCTCGACCGGATGCAGCACCCGGTCCATGACCCCGTTCTGGCACACCGCTGTGGGCACAGTGCTCGTCGGCGCCCCGTAGCAGGCCTTGTAGAGCTGGTCGGTCGGGAGCAGCGAGCCGTAACCGTAGGAGATCTGGTTGGCCTTGCTGTTCAACAGATTCAGCACGTCGAGCTGGATGCGCCAGCCATTGGCGTCGCGAAAGCCGATGCGGCCGTTGAAGATGCTGGTCGCGGTCGAGCGGAAGTAATTGTCCTCGGTCAGCGGCGTGGAGCCGAGATAGCGCCAGCGCAAGGTGCCGAACCAGCCGGTCTTCTCGCCGAGCGTGATGCCGGCGGAAGCCACCATCGCCGGCGCGTTCGGGATGTAGTTGCCGGGCGCGTTGCCGAGCTGGGCTTCCGGGTAACCGGCGAGCGAAGCATAGGTCGCAGCCTGCGCGCTGTCATAACCGACGAACCGGGCATGGGTCATGGCGAGATCGGCGTCGACATCGATCCAGGAGGCCGGGCGGTAATGGTTGGTGAGCTCGAAGCCATAGCGCCGGCTCGGCCGGCTGGCCTCGGTATCTCCGGCATCGCCCGAGAACAGGATCTCGGAATCCTGGTCGAGCATGAACAGGCTCAGCGACGAATCGAGCCCCGGGATGACCCGTGTGCGGACGCCGACCTCCGCGCCCTTGGTGCGGACCAGCAGCGGCGAGGAGGCGAGCTTGTTGGTCGGATCGGCCGGATCCTCGGTCGTGGTGGCGCCGCGCGCGTCGTTGCTATGCATGCCATAGCCTGCACCGACGAAGAACTCGGTCTTGTTGAAGGGTCCGATGGTCATGCGGAATTTCGGGCTGCCGATCCCGGCGCCGGCATTCCCGGTGTTGTTGCCGTTGAACAGCGAATAGACGTGTGCCTGGTAGGCGTCGCCGCGATAACCGACAGTGGTGCGCAGCCAATCGGTCCATTTGACCGTGTTCTCGACATAGATCCCGATCGAGCCTTCGCCGACCTTGTCGCTGCGGACGTTCGAGAGGAACGCGCGCTGGGCCGTGTAGCTGAGGGCGAGCGCGATATCGTCGTAACGCGTCTGTACGCCGAATGTGGTCTGCATCGGCAATCCATTGAGGCTGCCGTCGAGCGTGCGCGAGGCGTTGGCGCCGAGCATGAGCCGGTCGTCGTGCTGGTGGAACTGGTCGCCGGCCTGCTGATCGCGAAGATAGTAGGTGAAGTTGTTGTAGAGATCGAGCTGGCTCTTCACGGCGTAGGCGTTCGCCTTCCACGAGCCAGCATCGTCGGTCCCTGCCATGCGGGTCGACAGCGCGAAGCGGTTGGTCTTGCCGCCGTCGGTCGGGTCTCCCGAATCGTAGCGGCCGAGCAGGCCAGAGGTGATCGCACGTTCCGGCACCTGGTCGGTCGAGGTCCAGCGGTTGGCATAGGCCATGCCGGTGATCGAGAGGCCATCGGTCGCCGTGCCCTGGGTGTAGCGCACCAGGCTGTTGAGCTTCTGCATGTCGTCGGGCGTCGTCCACGGCCCGTCGTAATGCGCCGCTTCGCCCGCGATCAGAAGATTGCCGTTGCCGACCTTGGTCGAATCCATGCCGAAGAAGCGGCGATAGTCGAAGCTGCCGGCCGTGACCTGCGCGATCGCCTTCGGCACGCTGTCGATCAGGCCGATATGCACGCTGCCGGCGGACGCGAAATCGCCCTCGTCGGCGTAATAGGGGCCCTTGCGCACGTCGATCCGGCCGATCGTCTCCGGCATCAGCCAATTGAGGTCGGCATAGCCCTGGCCGTGCGCGTGGGTGCGCATGTTGACCGGCACGTCGTCGACATAGAGGGCGAGGTCGGTGCCATGGTCCAGATTATAGCCGCGCAAAAAATACTGATTGGCTTTGCCTTCGCCGGAATGCTGGGTCACGATCAGTCCGGGCACGGCTTCCAGCACTTCGCCCGGCCGCGACACAGGGCGCGCATTGATCTCCTCGCCTGAGATCACCACCTCGCTCGCCATGCTCTGCACAGGGGTAGGGCCTGAAGCGACGTTGGGCGCACCGGAGGGACCGCCGGCCGTCGGCTGCGGCGTGGGTGCCGTCGCCGCGGTGCTGCGGGTGCCGCTGGATTGCAGTCGCCGCGCCTCGCGCTTGATCTGGGGTTTCGGCCTGGCACTGTGCGCAGGCGCCTCGACATTCACCGCCGGCAGCGTGGCTGCAGCGGCTGACGGCTTGTCGGCCGTTGGCACCGTCGCCGTTTGTGCACATGCCACTCCGACCTGCTGGGCGATTGACAATGCCAGCAGACCGGCCCCCATCCCACGCAAACGCATTCCGTAACCGAGCCCCACCGTCCGATGCGGGCATGCATCGTCATTCGCCGCAGACGTTTGACTGGCCTGCGGCGAGGTCGCTTGGATCGCCCGCTTGTCGAATGTTAAACAACGCTAAGGTGACGCTGGTATGATGTCAACGTGGAAAGATCATACTCAGGCGGGTGGAAAACGCGCTTCAGTGCGCCCGGGAGACGATGCATGCAACGCCTGACGATCACGATCGACCACGACCTCTTGGCCGAAGTCGACGACTTCATGGCGCAGCGTGGCTATGCCAACCGGTCGGAAGCGTTCCGCGACCTGTTGCGCGGTGGGCTGGAGCGCGCCAACACCGAGAGCAGCGACAGCCGCAACTGCATCGCCACCTTGAGCTATGTCTATGATCACGCGGCGCGCGAACTGCCGAAGCGGCTGACGCAGGAGGCGCACGATCACTCCGGCCTCGCCCAGGCGACCTTGCACGTGCATATCGATCACGAGAGCTGCCTCGAAGTGACGGTGCTGAAAGGCAAGAGCACCGAAGTGAAGGCCTTCGCCGATCACGTCATCGCCGAGCGCGGCGTGCGCCACGGCCATGTCGCGATGATGCCGATCGAGGCTTCGCATTCTCATCCTCACGGGCACGGCCACGCGCATGAGCATGGCCACAGCCACGCCCATGGCGGGAAGGGCGGCAGGAAGTAGCACGCCTCAGCTCAGTCTCTATCGCAATGAGGAACTTGGACGCCGGCTGATCCGGCGCCAACATCTGCGCGTGCGTCGGCCGGAGCGACTGCCAGACCGGTCCGGTTTTGATCCAGCGCAACAACGCCGGGATCAATAGCTTCCATAGTTTCAACAATTGGATTTTCGGCCGGATCGTATCGGCCAGCGATATTCGACCTCGTTTCGTGAGAAGGTTTTCGCATTCGGAAGAGGCTCATAATGCGTTCTCGTCTATGCGGCACGCTGTTGGCGGCTTTCGTGAGCGCCGCGGTCCTATCGCTTGCACCATCTACGACCTGCTGTTCGGGAGTTGACTGGTTCGCCTCTGCCGCAGCGCGCCCCCAGCCGGTACGCAACATGATCGCACGGCTCCGCGGCAAGAAGATGCCGGCCGGCATCGTGCAGACCAACGGACGCATCGAGGCGACCCAGGTCGATGTCTCTGCCAAATACGCGGGGCGGCTGGCCGATGTCACCGTCGAGGAAGGCTCCAGCGTCAAGGCGGGGCAGGTCGTCGGGCGTGTTTCGTCTCCGGAAGTCGAGGCCCAGCTGAAGGCGGCGCTATCCGACGTTGACCGGGCCAAGCAGACCTTGACCCAGGCCGAGGCGGAGATCGCTTCGCGCCAGAGTTCGCTGGACTATGCCAAGACCGAGTTCGACCGCGGCGGCGAATTGATCAAGACCGGCGCCATCACCCAGAAGGACCTGGATCAGCGCCGTCGCAACTATGAATCGGCGGACGCATCGCTCAAGGCGATGCTCGCGCAACGGGACCAGGCGCTGTCTGCCATCCGCAAGGCGCAAGCCGAGGTCGAACGTATCCAGTCGATACTGCAGGACCTTGTGCTCGTCTCTCCGCGGATCGGACGGGTGCAGTATCTGCTCTTGCGCAGCGGTGAAATGGTCGCCGCCGGCGCCCCGGTCCTCACCGTCCTCGATTTGACCGACGTCTATATGACGATCTTCCTGCCGGCCGACGCGGCCGCCAAACTCGAGCTGGGAGGCGAAGCCCGCATCATCCTGGACGCCGCTCCACAGTTCGTGATTCCCGCGACGGTGAGCTTCGTTGCCGCCGACGCGCAGTTCACGCCGAAAACCGTCGAGACCAAGGACGAGCGCGAAAAGCTGATGTTCCGCGTCAAGCTGAAGATCGATCCGAAGATGCTGCTGGAGCATATCAGCAAGGTGAAGACCGGTGTGCGCGGCATGGGCATCGTGCGCACGGATAGCGAGACGCCCTGGCCGGCAGATCTTCAGGTCTCGCGGCCCAAATGACCGAGGCCGTCGCCAGACTCGTGAACGTATCGCACCGATACGGCGCCACGATCGCGGTGAACGACATCACCGTCGCGATCCCCCAGCGCGCGATGGTCGGACTCATCGGCCCTGACGGCGTCGGCAAATCGACCCTGCTGGCCCTCATTTCCGGCGTGCGCAGGATCCAGTCCGGCGCAGTCTCGGTGTTCGGCGGCGACATGGCCGACCAGCGGCATCTCACCAGCATACGGCAACGCATCGCCTATATGCCGCAGGGGCTCGGTCGCAATCTGTACCCCACCCTCAGCGTGTTCGAGAACATCGATTTCTTCGGACGCCTGTTCGGACAAAGCGAGCCTGAGCGGCGGGCGCGCATCACCGAACTGCTCGGCGCCACGGGCATGAGCCCCTTCGAGGCGCGTCCTGCCGGCAAGCTGTCAGGGGGCATGAAGCAGAAGCTCAGCCTCTGCTGCGCGCTGGTCAACGATCCCGATCTGCTCATTCTCGATGAGCCGACCACCGGCGTCGATCCGCTGTCCCGCGGCCAGTTCTGGGATCTCATCAACACCATCCGCGGGCGGCGACCGCAGATGAGCGTCGTCGTGGCGACCGCGTATATGGACGAGGCGCAGGGCTTCGATTGGCTGGTGGCGATGGACGACGGCAGGATCATCGCCGAAGACACTCCGCAGCAGCTGCTCGCCAGGGCCGGCGAGAGCAGCCTCGACGACGCCTTCATCCGCCTGCTGCCGGAAGCCAAGCGCGTCGGATACGAGAAGGTCGTGGTGCGTCCGCGCGTCGCGCCGCTGGACGAGACCCCGGCGATCGAGGCCGAAGGACTGACGCGGCGGTTCGGCGACTTCGTCGCGGTCGATCATGTCGACTTCCGCATCGGCCGCGGCGAGATCTTCGGCTTCCTCGGCTCGAACGGGTGCGGCAAGTCGACGACGATGAAGATGCTGACCGGCCTGTTGCCGGCATCGGAAGGCCGCGCGACGCTGTTCGGCAGCCCGATGGGCGCCAACGACATGGAGATGCGGCGTAATGTCGGCTACATGTCGCAGGCGTTCTCGCTCTACGGTGAGCTCACCGTCCGGCAGAATCTCGAACTGCACGCGCAACTCTACCGTCTGCCGGCTGACAAGGCCGCGGCTCGGATCGCGCTGCTGCTGGAGCGCTATGATCTTCGCGGCGTCGCCGACAGCAGGCCCGAGAGCCTGCCGCTCGGCCTGAAGCAGCGGTTGCAGCTCGCCGTCGCCGTGCTGCACGAGCCGCCGCTGCTCATTCTGGACGAGCCGACCTCGGGCGTCGATCCGATCGCGCGCGACGCCTTCTGGCGGACGCTGATCGATCTCTCGCGCGATGACGGCGTGACGATCTTCCTGTCGACGCATTTCTCGAACGAGGCCGAGCGCTGCGACCGCATCTCGCTGATGCATGCAGGCAAGGTGTTGGCGGTCGGCACACCGAAGGAACTGGTTGCCGCGCGCGGCAGCAGCTCGATCGAGGACGCCTTCGTCGGCTACCTCGCCGATGCCGCTGGTATCGACCGTTCCAAGAAGGTCGAGCCTCCGCAGCAGAGCGCGACGGCGGCTGCGGCCGGCCCGCCGACGCCGATGCACGCCTTCAATCCCGGCCGGCTCTGGGCCTATGCGCGGCGTGAGACGCTGGAATTGCTCCGCGATCCGATCCGCCTTGCGTTCGCGGTGCTGGGTCCGGTCCTGCTCATGCTGGCGTTCGGCTACGGCATTTCCTTCGACATCGAAAACCTGCAGATGGCGGCGTTCGACCAGGACGACACGCCGCAGAGCCGGCAGTTGCTCGACGGCTTCAACGGCTCGCGCTATTTCTCGGTTCAGCCGCCGATCCGATCTGCCGAGGAGGCCGACCAGCGCCTGCGCAGCGGCAACACGCAAATCGTGGTCGAAGTGCCCGCGGGGTTCGGGCGCGACCTCTTGAACAAGCGGCAACCCGAAGTCGACGCCCGCATCGACGGCGCCATGACGTTCCGCGGCCAGACCGCGGTGAACTACGTCAACGGCGTCATCCGCAAGGAAGGGGATGAGCTGACCTCCAGACGCGCGGCCAAGACCACGGCCTGGAGCGATGACAACATCGAATTGCGCTTCCGCTACAATCAGGCGTTCCTCAGCGTCAACGCCATGGTGCCGGGCGTCCTGATGCTGCTGCTGTGCCTGATCCCGGCGATCATGTCGGCGATCGCCGTGGTGCGCGAGAAGGAGACCGGTTCGATCGCCAATTTCCGCTCGACGCCCATCACGCGGCTCGAATTCCTGCTCGGCAAGCAGCTTCCCTACGTGGCGATCTCGCTCGTGAGCTTCGTCGCGCTGATGTTGCTGGCGGTGTTCGTCTTCGACGTGCCGCCGAAGGGGCCGCTCCTCGTCCTGCTGCTCAGCACGGTCATCTATGTGATCGCGACCACCGGATTTGGGCAGCTGGTGTCGTCATTCACGCAGACGCAGGTCGCGGCGGTGTTCGCCACCGCGATCCTGTCGATGGTGCCGGCCGTCAACCTGTCCGGCCTGCTCGCCCCGGTGTCGTCGTTGTCGGGAACGGCCAAGCTGATGGGCCTTACCTTTCCTTCCGCATGGTACCAGCCGATCGCGGTCGGCGTGTTCGCGAAAGATCTCGGCATGGCGGATCTGTGGCCCGATATCGTCGCCATCACCGTCATCGCGGTCGCGTTCCTGCTGCTGTCGCTGCTGTTCCTTCGCAAGCAGGAGGCGTGATATGGCCGCATCCTCCGACACGCCAGCCTCGCCCCTCGTCAAAGCCAAGCCGCTAACGCTCGTCGATCATGTCGTCAACACCCTCAGGCTGGTGGTGAAGGAGCTTCGCAGCATCCGCGCCGACCCGACCATGCTGGTGCTCGTGGTCTACGCCTTCAGCATCTCGGTGAACACGGTCGCGACCGGCGCCGTGACCGATGCCACTCACATGTCGGTCGGCATCGTCGACGAGGACGGCTCCTCGCTTTCGCGCCAGATCGCCGAGGCGTTGCTGCCGCCGACCTTCCAGCCCGCGGTCCAGATCCGCGCCACCGAGATCGACGCCAAGATGAATCATGGTGACCTCCTCTTCGTGGTCGAGATCCCCCCGAACTTCGAGGCGGATCTTCGGGCGCAGCACAAGACGTCGCTGCAGATCAACATCGACGCCACGGTGGTGGCGCAGGCCGGCAACGGCGCCAACTACCTCAAGACCGCGATCAGCAACGAGATCCGGAGCTTTCTCTCAGGGCGTCCGGGCGCGAAGTCGGCGCCGATCAATCTCGTCGTACGGACCGATTTCAACCCCAATCTCATCACCTCGTGGTTCTCGGCCATGACCCAGGTGATCAATCAGATCACGCTGCTTACGGTCATTCTCACCGGCGCCGCACTCATTCGCGAACGCGAGCAGGGCACGGTGGAGCATCTTCTCGTGATGCCGGTGGTGCCGGCCGAGATCATGCTCGCCAAGATGCTCGCCAACGGTCTCGTCATCCTGGTCGCCGCGATGCTGTCGCTGCAGTTCGTGGTCCATTGGTGGATCGGCTCGCCGATCGCGGGGTCGCGGTTGCTGTTTCTGCTCGGCGCGGCGGAATACGCGCTGGTGGTTGCGGCGCTGGGCATCCTGCTCGGCACGCTCGCGACCACGATGGGACAGTTCGGTCTGCTCGCGATGCCGGTCCTGATGGTCACGCAGCTGTTGTCCGGCAGCAGCACGCCCATGGAGAGCATGCCGGTCTGGCTGCAATACCTGGTGCAGACGGTCAGCCCGACGCCTCATTTCGTCGCTTTCGGGCAGGCGGTTCTGTTTCGGGGCGCCGATCTTTCCCTGGTGTGGCAGCCGCTGGTGGCGATGCTCCTGATCGGCAGCGTCTATTTCGTATTCGCTCTCAGTCGTTTCCGCCGCGTCATTTTCGGAAGCTGAAAGGCCCGACGCGTCGCGACGAAAGGAAGACAGGTCCGGCGACAATTTTCGGAGAGATGGCGATGGCAAGACGGCAGACGGACATCCAGGCGCCGACGAAGATGAAGCGGAAGGCCTATGAAACGGCGCTGCGCAAGCTTCAGATCGAGCTGTGCTATCTGCAGGATTGGATCAAGCTCAAGGGGCTGCGCGTCATCATCGTGTTCGAGGGCCGCGACGCCGCCGGCAAGGGCGGTGCCATCAAGGCGATCACGGAGCGTGTCAGTCCGCGGGTGTTTCGGGTCGTCGCGCTTCCGGCCCCATCGGACCGGGAGAAGACGCAGCTGTTCATGCAACGTTACATCGAGCACTTTCCCGCCGCCGGCGAGATCGTGATCTTCGACCGCAGCTGGTATAACCGCGCCGGCGTGGAGTACGTCATGGGCTTCTGCACGTCCACGGAGCACGACCGGTTTCTCGCGCTCTGCCCCGCAGTGGAGAAGTACATCACCGACGGCGGCATCATTCTCATCAAGCTGTGGCTCGAGGTTGGCATGAGGGAGCAGGAGCGCCGCTTCATGGCCCGGATCGACGATCCGTTGCGGCAGTGGAAGCTGAGCCCGATGGACCTCGAATCGTACCGGCGATGGTATGACTATTCGCGGGCGCGCGACCAGATGCTCAAGGCCACGCATTCGATGCATGCGCCGTGGCACGTCGTCCACTCCGACGACAAGAAGAGCGCACGCCTCAATTGCATTTCACATATCCTGAATTCGATTCCGTTCAGTCGCGTGAAGCACGACAAGGTCAAGCTGCCGAAGCGCACGACCAAGGGCCGGTACGACGATCAGGCGTCCCTGCGCGATCTGGGGTTCGGTGCCGAGCCCGGCTGAAAGCCGGACACCGTCACGCGCAGAGACGCCAACGTTGTGCGCATCATGATGCGGATGAGCGCGCCGATTCCAGGGCATCGACCTTTCATCCGGCGCAGGATGAGAGCCCAACCGGAGCCCGAGCCGTCACGAGCCAGATCGCTGCATTCGGCTTCACTCCATCAGCTCTCCATCGTACGCCACCCAGACGCGTGATTTGCATATCTCACGATGGAAGGATCTATTAACTACGTCTTGCGGTATCATGATAGAACACACGTAAAGATTGCTTTTCTCCTCCATTTTTGAGTATCACCGTACCGGTTAGAAAGAGCGAGATTGCGCGCGCTCTCCGGAGCGTGATTGCGCAGAATATCAATTTTAACGTGTTTAGTTAAATAGAAGCAACCAGATGAATGTGCCTGCCCTCGTGATTGCAGCAGGCGTCGGCGCAGCGTTCTTCGCTGCGGGCTGCAGGTGGTACTACCAGCCCGACGTGATCAACCCGGCTGTTCTGAAGAGCACCTTCTCGACAGAACACATGAGAGCTCGCGCGGCGGTTCGACGGGTGCTGATCGATCCGGATTCTGCGCAATTCAACGGATTGCGTTCGGTCGAGGCGGATGCTGCGAAATACGTTTGTGGTGCGGTCAAAGCACGCGACAAAGACGGAAGCTTCGCCGATGTCGCCTTTGCCTATGCCGTGTCGCTCGACTTTGCCTACATCGACGATGACGGACGGCTGACGCACCAGCGCTCTTCGTTCAGACCCTGCCCGGCGACCGCGGAGGAAAAGGCAGGCAAGCCGGATGTGGCGATATCACCCGGAGCGATGTCGATGGTGAAGGCCGTCCAGAAGATCACTCCTCCCAAGGCTGATCCTTCGACGCTATCGACCCTGGCAACGCTGGCCCCCTCAGCCGGCGGCACGTCGAGTGGCGATACCATGGAGCAGCAGATCGGCCAGCTGGCTGGACGGACGGCAATGGCCGCGGACCAGGTGACTGGGCAGCAGCCGCATTCGACCGAGCAGGCCGGCGGCGGCAACGCCGTTGACTGGCGAGTCGATCAGCCTCCGCTCGCTTGGCCCACTTTCCCGTCGGCCCATCCTTTGGCCAAGCCGACCCGGAAGCGGACCACGTCCGAGGCACTGGCTTTGGCGGAAGATGTCGAGGATCGCTGGCACCGATCGGAGGCCGCCAGAGATACGACCAAGCGGCCTTCAGCGGAAGAAATCCATGAAGCCTGCAGAGCCTTGCTTACGATCGATACCTTGGACACGGAATATCGAAAGGCATGGGCGTCCTTTGTGCGACTTCAAGGAATGCATCGACAGATAGCCGCGAATTGAATCCGCACTCCCGCCATCCTGGCCCAAAACAACTAGGGAAGCGCGGGGGGCACTCTCATCGCCCACAGGCTCGGAATGTCGAGCCAGCCTGGGAGGAGCCCGGACGCTTCCGACGCCAGCTTGCAGTTGCGTCGACTGCCGCATCGGCCACCGAGATGGTAGCTTGTAGCCCTCATGAGCGAAGCGACATGCGGGGGCAGAGTCCCGGATCTTGCTTCCTTCATCAGGGCTACGCCGCTGGTCCAAAACGGACACTTTCCCCCGACGCCGGCGCGGATCAAATAGCCGTTTACCGGTCTCTGGCTGATCGCTATCTTCGGTCATGTCCGCGACCCACGCCGTTCTTCTAGACCTCGACGGTACTCTGATCGATTCGCAGCCCGGCATTGTCGCAAGCTGCCTGGCTGCGCTGCGCGCGCTCGGCCACGAGCCGGACGAAGCGCTCGATGTGAAGCGCTTCATTGGACCGCCGCTTCAGGACGTCATGCAGGTCTTGCTGCAGTCCTATGGAGATGATCGGGTTGACGAGGCGGTGCTCGCCTTTCGTCAGCACTACGGCGAAAGCGGTCTGCTCGGCAGCGAGTCGTATCCGGGAATTGGCCGTGCCCTTCAGCAATTGCGAGAAGTCGGATTGCGTCTCCTTCTGGCGACGTCAAAGCGCGAAGCTTTCGCGCGTCGCATCCTGCAGCACCTGGAATTGGCTGCATGCTTCGACGGCATCTACGGCTCGGTGCCGAGCGGAGAGCTGGATCATAAGCCGGAGCTGCTCGCGCACATCCTATCCGAACAGAGGATTCCGGCCTCGCGCTGCCTGATGATCGGAGACCGCCGCTACGACATCGCCGGCGCTCATGCAGTCGGGATGCGCAGCCTCGGTGTGCTTTGGGGGTATGGCAGCCGAGACGAGCTTGAAACCGCCGGAGCGGACCGGCTGGTGGAACAGGCCTCGGATCTGCCTTCCGCCGTTCTGTCAATGCTGACTAAGCATAGCCCTGGCTAAGGCCGGTTCTGACCTGCTGAATGACGACGAGCATCGATGCTCAGCGGCGTGACCATGGAATTTGGCGGCTGGCTTCCACGTCTCCCCCTGGAAAGCCGAAGGTGTTTGACGAGGTCTCACTGTTCACAGGCCGCCCTGATCGACGTGAACAGCGAGTAGCCCGCATGAGCGCAGCGACATGCGAGGTCAAAGTCCCGGATATCGCTTCGCTCATCCAGGCTACACGGCTGAGCAAGCCTCATGACCGATAGCCGGGGCATGTCGAAGCGGTTTTGCTGCGCGAGGTGCTTGGCGCCTAACCTAAGCTGATACGATTTTTGAGGTCCGGCTTCCGGACGAGAAGGGGTATCAGCCACGATACACATCGCTGCGCGGCGTCTAGTGCGTCAATTGATGAAGCGTAGGTCGCATCGGAATAGAACTGAACGGGCGTCCATCGGCCGCCATCTTCAACGTCCCGTCTGAATTCCTCAAATCCGTAGCTGCGGTCTGCCCTGCAGAAGAAATCCACGCACCTGTCGTGCTCCGAATTCTCGACGCTGACGAAGACCGTCCACGAGCTATCGATACGTCTCGACATCGGCTTCTCTCGTCTTTTTCCAAACCCGCCGCTGCGCGCCTCATAGGCCGCCCAACAGGTGAGATCAACCGCCGGCTTTGTAGTCTTTCATCTGTAGACGGACGAGAACCATGTGAAGTGACCGCAAATGTCTCCCTGCCGAAGACGCCCGCGACGTGAGAGCGATAGGTCCGCAATCACCGATGGTGGGTCGGATGGCCCTCGACAGCGGATAGCCCCGCGGCCCCCGGTGCGCACCTTCGAGGAGATGGCGGTCGAGCAGAGCGTCGATCCCGCCAGCCGAAATCGCGCGAAGGCCGCAGAGTCGCGTCCCAAAACGCGTGCGCCGAAACGCGAAGTTCGCCAGCAGTTTCAACGCGACTCCGCCTGTCCAGTCCTTCCGCTAAAAATATTCATATTTCTCTTTTTCAGAAATTGTGCTTGTCTATGGCCATCCCGCCTCATGCAAGGGGCGTACGCGCGGTCGTCACGATACGTGGAGTGCGGGAATGCGGTGGACGTCTCGAGCTGCAGCGTGATCTTTCACGCCGACGAACGGCCCGATGCGTACGGTCAAGTCGTGTGGTCCTGGCATCCCGGTGCTGATGCCTGCGCAATGCGCTTCGCGCATTGTCGCGACGCGATGATGCTTCGCATCACGCGGACAGGGGCAAGAAAGCCGGTCCCTGAGGAGAGCACGAAGCAGCCGTTAAGACCATCGCGCGGGGAAGGCCGGGATGTCTCGGCCGATCCTGTGGTGACTGCCGCCTGCTTTTCTTTCTGCAGGCGGGCCATGGGGGCGGCGAGCTCCCGGCCTTCCCTGCACCCTCTGCCTTTTCGAGGGTGATCGATCTGCAAGGCTCGGGCGCATGAGCGTCGCGAGAAGGAGAGCGCGTGTCTGTTGACGTCCACGATGCCCGTGGCGCAATCCCCGGCGTCATTGTCCGCCGCAGGGTCTCGCCTTCGGCTTACCCGAGGGCAGGCTCCAGCGGACGGTCTCGTACTCCGCGCTCCGCCGGCTCAATCACTGCGGTCCCTAGAGTACGTCGTCGTCCGGTCACGTCTTCGCCAAGGCCTCGACGAGGCTACAGGTTCATGGCACGCCGAAGCGTCAGCGAAGGCGGCAAGCCGAACGACGACAGCGAGGTAACCGAGCGGCAGCGCCCACGCCGCTCTGTCCGGCCGCTACCCTTTCACTCCATACGCCGCCAGGAACATCCTGACGGCGCTGGCGACCACTTCGCGGATGCGTTCGGAGGAGGGCGCCGGCGCGGCCTGGAAGATGAAGGGCAGGAACAGGGTGGCCTGGCACATCAGCTGGAATTGCGAGGCGGCAAGCTGGCAGTCGTCAATGGCGAGCTCGCCGGCTTTCACACGGCCGTCGAGATAGGCGGCGAGGCGGTTGATGGTGCCCTCCAGCACGCGGTCGTAATAGCGCCGGCCGACATCCGGCATCCGCTCGGCGATCGCCATCACCGTGCGGATGGCCGAGCCGCCGCCGGGGCGGCAGATCAGCGCGAGGTACGCCTCGCCGAAGCCGGCGAGATTGGCGGAAACGTCGCGCGAAAGGTCGAACCTGAACAAAAGAGAGGTGCGCGTCTCCTCCTCGACGATGGCCTGGAACAGCGCGTATTTGTCGGTGAAATAGACATAGAGCGTGCCCTTGGACACGCCGGCGGAACGCGCGATCTCCCCCATGCTGGCGCCGTCGAACCCGAGATCCATGAACACCTTGCGGGCGCCTTCGAGGATCTGGCGCCGCTTCGAGGTCTCTTCCTCGCCATGGGCCTGGACGGTGTCTGGGTGGGCTTCAATCATTGGTTCAGCGTCTTGGCAAAGATTCTGTCGGACGAAAAGGTCAGGGAAGGATGTGACCGCCTAGTTTGCACGTGCGAATGGATATATTGACCGAACCGTTCGGTCAATGCTATTGATTGGCAACGGGCCGGATGCCGGCCCAGGTGATGGTTTCGTGATCGCTCATGCGATCGTTCAGGGGTGTCTTATGGCCGTAGCGAGAGATCAGGCCGCACGAGTGCGCCGTCCGGAGCCGGAGGAGGCGACGGGCTCGGCCGCGCGCGAGAGCGCCGGGCTGGGTGAACAGCTGCGCGGCCATGTCGGTGACGAGGCCAAGCGCCGCGGACTGGAGACCTCGAACGAGGCGCCCGCCGGCACCCCGCCGGCAGCCACTCCGCCCGCCGACGAGCCGCCCGCAGCCACGGAAGCCGCCGCATCGGCGCCGCCGAAATCCGGCAAGCGCAAGCGGGTGATGATGGGCGTCGGCCTTCTGCTCGCGCTGGCGGCCGCCGGATATGGCGTGCATTATTATCTGGTCGGCCGCTTCTTTGTTTCGACCGACGACGCCTATGTCCGCGCCAACAACACCATGCTGGGAGCGCGCGTGTCCGGCCACATCGTCGAGATCCTGCCGCGCGACAACGCGGTGGTGAGGAAGGGCGACGTGATCTTCCGGATCGATGACGGCGATTACCGGATCGCCGTCGATGCCGCCCGTACCAAGATCGGAACGCAGGAGGCGACGATCGCCCGCATCGGCCGCCAGGTCGCGGCCCAGCAGAGCGCGGTCGAGCAGGCGCAGGCCAATCTTGCCTCGGCGGAAGCCGGGCAGAAGCGGGCCGATCTCGACTATGATCGCCAGCAGGCGCTGAGCACCAAGGGTTTCGCCTCGCACGCGGTCTTCGAACAGTCCGAGGCCGCCCGCGCCCAGGGTGTGGCGGCAGTGAAGGCGGCAGTGGCCGCCTACGATGCCGCGCGCGACAATGTCGAGGTGACCAAGGCACAGCAGGTCGAGGCGCAGGCGCAGCTTGCGGAATTGAAGACGTCGCTGGCGAAAGCCGAGCGCGATCTCGATTTCGCGACTGTGCGCGCGCCGGTCGACGGCACCTTCTCCAACCGTCTGGTCAACACCGGTGATTTCGTCGCGGTCGGCCAGCGGCTCGGCAATGTCGTGCCGCTCGAGGACGTCTATATCGACGCCAATTTCAAGGAGACGCAGCTAAGGCGCATCCGTCCCGGCCAGCCGGTGACGATCAAGGTCGATGCCTACGGCTCGCGCAAGTTCAAGGGCACGGTCGACAGCATCTCGCCGGCCGCCGGCTCGGTGTTCACGCTGCTGCCGCCGGACAATGCGACCGGCAATTTCACCAAGATCGTGCAGCGGCTGCCGGTGCGCATCCGCGTGCCGAAGGCGGTGGCGCGGCAGAATCTCCTGCGCGCGGGCATGTCTGTCTACGTCACCGTCGACAGCACGGATGGAGCCAAGGATGCCGACAGCGAGGAGGACCTGGACTCGCCGATGATGATCCATCCGCAGTGACGCGGCCGCTTTCGACTCATGGTCACGACGCGTTCGAACGCGCATGACTGATTTCTTGTGAGATGCTGCAGCATCGGAAGTGAGCTCCCTCCCCCCTTTGCGGGGGAGGGTTGGGAAGGGGGGTACTCCAAGCGAGACTGCAGTTGTGGACCCCCACCCCCGACCCCTCAGAGCGAGCTTTGCTCGTCTTGGCCCCGCAAGGGGGAGGGGAGCAGAGCGGAAGATGCGGCGGCGTTGAGGTTCCTCTCGACAACCGAACACACCCATGGCCAACGCGACGACAGCCAACCCAACCATGATCGAAGCGCCGGGCGCCGCGTCCGACTACGTGGCGCCGCGACGGTTGTTCGCGTTCCTGATCATGGTGTTCGGGATGTTCATGTCGATCCTGGACATCCAGATCGTCTCGGCTTCGCTGACGGAGATCCAGGCCGGGCTGTCTGCGAGCTCGAGCGAAGTCTCCTGGGTGCAGACCGCCTATCTGATCGCGGAAGTGATCGCGATTCCGCTGTCCGGCTTCTTGTCGCGCGCGTTCGGCACGCGGCTGCTGTTTGCGATCTCGGCGGCCGGCTTCACCCTGTCGAGCTTTTTGTGCGGCTTCGCCTCCAGCATCGAAGAGATGATCCTGTGGCGTGCGCTGCAGGGCTTCCTCGGCGCCGGCATGATCCCGACCGTGTTCGCCTCGGCCTATACGGTGTTTCCGCGTTCGAAATTCTACATCGTCGGTCCCATCATCGGCCTGGTCGCGACCTTGGCGCCGACCATAGGTCCGACCATCGGCGGTTACATCACCGATGCGATGTCCTGGCATTGGCTGTTCTTCATCAACATCCCGCCGGGCATCCTCATCACAATCGGCGTCCTGGCGCTGGTCGATTTCGACGAGCCGCATTTCGAGTTGCTCGACCATTTCGACTGGTGGGGCCTCTTGTTCATGGGCGGCTTCCTCGGCTCGCTCGAATATGTGCTGGAGGAGGGGCCGCAATATGAATGGATCCAGGACACCAGTGTCGCCGTCTGCGCCGCGATCTGTATCGTCTCGGCAGTGGCGTTTTTCTGGCGCGTGCTGACGGCGCGGGTGCCGATCGTCGACCTCTACGCGTTCGGCAATCGCAATTTCGCGGTCGGCTGCCTGCTGCAGTTCTGCATCGGCATCGGGCTCTATGGGCTCACCTACATCTATCCGCGCTATCTCGCGGAAGTGCGCGGCTACAGCGCGATGATGATCGGCGAGACGATGTTCGTCTCCGGCGTCACCATGTTCCTGATGGCGCCGATCGTGGGGCGGCTGATGCAGCGCTTCGACATGCGCTACATCATCGCCTTCGGCCTCGTCGTGTTCGCGATGGGCTCCTATCAGATGACCGGCATCACCCGCGACTACGATTTCTGGGAGCTGTTCCTGCCGCAGGTCTTGCGCGGCATCGGCATGATGTGCGCGATGGTGCCGACCAACAATATTGCGCTCGGCACGCTGCCGCCGGAGCGCGTCAAGAACGCCTCCGGCCTGTTCAACCTGATGCGCAATCTCGGCGGCGCGGTCGGGCTCGCCGTCATCAACGAGGTGCTGAACGACCGCACCGACCTGCACATCAGCCGGCTGCATGACCGCGTCACCTGGGGCAATGCCGCCGCGGTCGAGACCTTGAACATGCTGCAGCAGCGGCTGCAGGGCATGGGCGATTCCACCGTGATGGCGATGAAGCAGCTGTCGCAGATCGTGCATCGCCAGGCCGTGGTGATGGGCTATGGCGATGCGTTTTTCATGCTGACCCTGTTCTATATCGGCCTCAGCCTGACCGTGATGCTGTTGAACAAGCCGAGCTCGCCGATGGCCGCTGTGGGCGGGGATCACTGACTGCGCACGCGCATGTGATGCATGCGTGTTGCCAAATCATACCGCCGCGTATATAGAACGATCATTGTCGCTCGAACCGGGGAGATTTGCATGGATATGTCGCATCTGCAGATCACATGCCCGCGTCCGAAGCTTGCGCCGGGGTCCCGCTCTTTTCGTTGAGCGCTGCCGACACCCGCTACGACTGCTAGCGCGGTCGCCGCACTTCCCACTAAGTCACTGATATTACGCCTGACGCTTGCGCGGCCTGCCGCGCGCGCTGGCATTGAACTGGAGCCGATCCGCGCGACACGCGTGGCCGGATGATGCCATGACCATTGAAGTCACTAAGTCGAAAGCCAAGGAGCGACCCGCCGCCATCCGCGTCGTGATGCCGTTCGTATTCCGGCACTGGCTGAAGCAGCCAGGCATGACGCTCGGCATCGGCGCGGCTTTGCTCGCCGCCACCGTCGCCGACCTGTTCATGCCGGTGTTCTCCGGCAAGCTGGTCGACGCACTGACGCTCGGCCCGGCCGATGCGGCCGCGCGCGATGCCGCGCTGACGGCGTTCGGCGCGATCGTCGCACTCGGCTTCGTGTCGATCGTGCTGCGGCTTGCCGGGCTGCAGCTGATCGTGCCCTTCACCTTGCGCCTCATGTCGGATGTGGCGCGCGACGCCTTCGTGCGCGTGCAGCGCTTCTCGACCGATTGGCACGCCAACAGCTTCGCCGGCTCGACCGTGCGCAAGATCACCCGCGGCATGTGGGCGCTCGATCTCTACAACGACACCATCCTGCTGGCGCTGTTGCCGTCGCTCGCGGTGCTGCTGGGTTCGATGGTGCTGCTCGGCCTGCATTGGACGTCGCTGGGGGCGGTGATCGCGCTTGGCGCCGTGCTGTATGTCACGATGACGGTCGTGTTCTCGACCCGCTACATCGCGCCGGCTGCGCGCGTCTCCAACGCCTGGGACACCAAGGTCGGCGGCACGTTGGCCGATGCGATCAGCTGCAACGCGGTGGTGAAGTCGTTCGGCGCCGAAGCGCGAGAGGATGTCAGGCTGGCCCGGGTGATCAGCCGCTGGCGCAAGCGCGTCAATCGCACCTGGCTGCGCTACAACACCACGGCTGCCGTGCAGCTGTTCGTGCTGCTGTGCTTGCGTGCCTCGGTGATCGGCGGCTCGGTGCTGCTGTGGATCGCGGGCCACGCCTCGCCGGGCGACGTCACCTACGTGCTCACCAGCTACTACGTGATCCACGCTTACCTGCGCGATGTCGGAATGCACATCAACAACCTGCAGCGCGCGGTCAACGACATGGACGAGCTGGTGGCGATTCATGACGAGCCGATCGGCATCGTCGATGCCGCGGCTGCCAGGCCGATCCGGGTCACGGGCGGGCATATCGTGTTCGACGAGGTCACGTTCCACTATGGCGGCCATCGTGCGCCGCTGTATGAGCGGCTGTCGGTCGACATTCGTCCCGGCGAGCGTGTCGGGCTGGTCGGCCGGTCTGGCTCCGGCAAGACCACTTTCGTCAAGCTGCTGCAGCGACTGTACGACGTCAGCGGCGGGCGGATCCTGATCGATGGTCAGGATATCGCACTCGCGACGCAGGAGTCGCTGCGCAGCCAGATCGCGATCGTGCAGCAGGAGCCGATCCTGTTTCACCGCTCGCTGGCCGAGAACATCGCCTATGCCCGTCCCGGGGCGAGCCAAGCGGCGATCGAGCAGGCGGCGAAGCTCGCCAACGCGCATGACTTTATCATGCGGCTGCCCAAGGATTACGGCACCCTGGTCGGCGAGCGCGGCGTGAAACTGTCCGGCGGCGAGCGGCAGCGCGTGGCGCTGGCGCGCGCCTTCCTGGCGGACGCGCCGGTCTTGATCCTGGACGAGGCGACCTCGAGCCTGGATTCGGAATCGGAGGCGCTGATCCAGGAAGCGATGGAACGGCTGATGAAGGGACGAACCGCGATCGTGATCGCGCACCGGCTTGCCACCGTGCGCAGCCTTGATCGGATCCTGGTGTTCGACCGCGGCAGGATCGTCGAGCAGGGCAATCATGCTGCGCTGGTCGGACGGCCGGACGGGCTCTATCGCGGACTGTTCGAGCGGCAGGCCATCGAGATCGGCAAGCTCGAAGCGGCTGTATGAGAGGCGGCTATATGAACAGATTGGAAATGGCGAGGGGTCCGGCGCTTATCGCGCCGAACCCCTCATTGAACATATCAGCCGGCCTGTAAGCCGGGTTTTGTAGGGCACCGTCGCATTTGCATGCGGCGATACGTGACGGCCATTCCTCTGGGATCGCGCTTGCGCGCGACCTCGGGCAACCTACCCGGACGGCGAGCCTGACATCGCTCCCACGGGCGTTATCGCTTGCGCGAAGGGCCCGCGTTGCCGTCCCTATTCGGTCTTGCTCCCGGTGGGGTTTACCATGCCGGTTCCGTTACCGGACCCGCGGTGCGCTCTTACCGCACCTTTTCACCCTTACCGCGCCGAAGCCCGGATGGGCGAAGGCGAGGCGGTTCGTTCTCTGTGGCACTGTCCCTGGGGTCGCCCCCGCCGGACGTTATCCGGCACCGCATGTCGATGGAGCCCGGACTTTCCTCCCCGGCGGCCTTTCGGCACCTGCCGGAGCGGCCGTCCGGCCGACTGACCCGCTCTGCATGGGGGTTTGCGCGCCGCCCGTCAAGTCGCCAGCTTTCGTCCAGAATATTTTATCCTGCGTTGTCGTTTCCAGCGTTGGCCGTTCGACAGGATGTCGGCAATCCAGCCGATCACAAGGAGCAAGCCATGCAGTATCTGCTGATGATCTATCAGAACGAGGTCGAATATGCGAAGCGGGATCCGGCCGAAGCCGAGAAGACGCTCGCCGAATATCAGGCCTTCACCCAGTCCATCATCCAGAACGGCAACTTCAAGGCCGGTGACCGGCTGCGGCCGACGACGACCGCGACCACCGTGCGCGTTCGCGATGGCAAGATCCTGACCACCGACGGTCCGTTTGCCGAGACCCGCGAGCAGCTCGGCGGCTACTACCTGATCGAGGCCAAGGATCTCGATGAGGCAATCGGCATCGCCGCTCGGATTCCCAGTGCGCGTTTCGGTTCGATCGAGGTCCGGCCGATCTGGGTGTATAATTAGCCAGCTCTCTCCGTCGTCATTCCGGCTGCGCCGTTAGCTGCAGACCCGGAATCCATGCTCCCGATCGTGGTTATGGGTTCCAGGCTCGTCCTTTGGACGCCGGAATGACGAATGCTGAAGGCGTACGCGTATGACTCCAGCAGCTTTTGAAAAGATATTCCGCGACGAGTCCGGCCGTGCGCTCGCGACGCTGATCCGGCTGGTCGGCGATTTCGATCTCGCCGAGGACGCCTTGCAGGATGCATTCGCCGCGGCGATCGAGAATTGGCGCGGCGGCGAACTGCCAGCCAATCCGCGGGCATGGCTGGTCAATGTCGGCCGCAACAAGGCGATCGATCGCATCCGTCGCAGAAACGTCTTCCGCGACAAGCAGCAGCAATTGGTGCTCGCGATTGAGCTCGATGCGGCAGCAGTCGAGGAGCTGGCCGATCCGCAGCAGATCGACGACGACATGCTGCGACTGATCTTCACCTGCTGCCACCCGTCTTTCGCGCCCGAAGTCCAGATCGCGCTCACCCTACGCACGGTCTGTGGGCTGACGACCGGCGAGGTCGCGCGGGCGTTCCTGGTCGGCGAGGAGGCGATGGCGCAGCGGCTGGTCCGTGCCAAGCAGAAGATCCGGCTGGCCGGCATTCCCTATGAGGTGCCTGGGCGCGAGGCGCTGGAGGAGCGCCTCAACGGCGTGCTCGCCGTCATCTATCTCGTGTTCACCGAAGGATATGTTGCGACCTCGGGTGACGATTTGATGCGGCCCAGTCTCGCGCGCGAGGCGATCCGGCTCGCAGGTCTGCTCGATTGTCTGTTGCCGGCGAGGGGCGAGATCAAGGGGCTGTTGGCCTTGATGCTGTTGCATGATGCGCGCCGGGCGGGGCGTGCGACCTCGTCGGGCGATATCGTGTTGCTGGAGGAACAAGATCGGAGCCTTTGGGATCGCGGGCAGATCGAGGAGGGCTTGCAGCTGGTCGATGAGGCTCTCAATATCAAGGGCCGGCCACATGCCTATCTCGTACAGGCTGCGATTGCCGCGCTTCACGCCCGCGCGCCCAGTTACGACGCGACGGATTGGCCGCAGATCGCAGGCCTCTACGAGGTGTTGCTGCGCATCGCGCCGTCGCCGGTCGTCGAGCTCAACCATGCGGCGGCGGTTTCGATGGTCGACGGACCGGCGCGAGCGCTGGCGCTGGTCGACGCTCTCGCCGCGCGCGGTGGATTGAAGGATTACGACCTTGTGCCCGCCGTTCGCGCCGACTTGTTGCGTCGCCTGAACCGGCGGGACGAGGCGCGCGGCGCTTATCTCGCCGCGTCCGCCGCCACGCAACTTGCGCCGCTCAAGCGGCTTTATGCGCGCCGGCTCGCCGAGCTGAGTGCAGAGGATTGATTCGTCACCGCGCCACGACCTCGGTCGGCAGGCTCGTCAGCAGGGCGCCCAGGGTCAGCAATGTCGAATGGTCGGCGATGCCATCGACACGTTCGGGACGGAAATGGCGTTGGAACGCCGTCACCACTTCCAGGGTCGGGCCGTCGAACTTGCCGCTGATCGGCACGCCGTAGCCATATTTGGCGAGGGCCTTCTGCAGGTCGCGCACGTCGTCGCCGATGCTCCCGAGCTTGAGCGATGCGCCGCGCGTGATCGGTGCCGGCTGCACCCAGTGCCCGACGCCGGAATTGGCCAGCGAATGCCATGGGAATTTCTCGCCGGGGTCCTTCTTCCGCGCAGGCGCGACGTCGGAATGGCCAAGCACGCGATGCGGCGGAATGTTCCGGCGCAGCATGATGCCGCGGCAAAGCGCGATCACGGCCGCGATCTGCCGTGACGGAAAATCCGGGTAGCCCCATTCATGGCCGCGGTTGGCGATCTCGATGCCGATCGAGCAGGAATTGATATCCTCCTCGCCGGCCCAGGACGCGACGCCAGCGTGCCAGGCACGCTTGGCTTCCGGCACGGACTGGATGATCCGGCCGTCTTCCAGCACGATGTAATGTGCGGAAACGTCGGTGCCGGCCGTGCACAGTTTGGTGATCGCAGCCTCCACATCGGGCATCCCGGTGTAGTGCAACAGGATCATATCGGGTTGGCGGATGTCGTTGCGCTCGCCAAAATTAGGCGAGGGGACGACATCGGAGGCAATCGACGAATCCGGCGTGAACGGTTCCACACCTTCGCTGCCCTTTGGAATCGGCAGTGCCGGCTTTGAATCGGACTTGTCGGGTGGGGCAGGCGGCATGGAGCGACTCAAAGCAAGATTTCGGCGGACGGCCATAGCTCAAATCCGATGGAGCCTGCCACTATTCCTTTGCATGCACCACTCGCGATCGAACTTGCATGCATGGCCTGCGCCAAGCCGGCAATGCCGTCCGCGCATTGACAATCGGCATTGACAATCCCGTGGCTCGATGCAGTCCGCCTCAAATCCGCCCGAGATCGTCAACGGTTTCTTAACGCTAACGGTCGTTACTCAGGGGTGATGGGCCGATCAGGTCGAAAGGTCGGCAAGTGGCAATGATTGACGTTCCTGCACGCGAAGGAAGGATAGTTCGAGGTGTGGGGAACACCGGATTCCGGGCGATTGGACCTCATTCGCGCGTGCGTGGCCTTTCGAAGGTCGCAGGCGTGGCGGGGATGCCGCTCGGTGCACGGCGCTGCCTGGCAGCTTGACGCGTGGACTTGGCGCGAGGATCGAGGGCGCGATGAACTCGCTGCCGACCAATGGCTGTATGTCTCGCCGCTTCCTGACCGGAGCCGGCCGATGAGCGCGGCTGGCCAGCGCCATATCTCCGTGCTCGGGCCCGAGGCGGTCGAGATGCTGTCGCCGCGCGAGGGGGGCGTCTATGTCGACGCCACCTTCGGGGCCGGTGGCTACAGCCGGCTGCTTTTGTCGGTGGCGGGAACCGAAGTGATCGGCATCGATCGCGACCGTACCGCGATTGCCGGTGGTGCTGCGCTGGTCGGAGAAGCCGCGGGGCGGCTGACGCTGGTCGAAGGCCGCTTTTCGCAGCTCGCCGAGATCTGTGCGGCGCAAGGGCGCGATGCCGTTGACGGCATCGTCATGGATGTCGGCGTCTCCTCGATGCAGCTCGATGAGGCGGGGCGCGGCTTCTCGTTCCGGTCCGATGGCCCACTCGACATGCGCATGGGCAGTGACGGGCCGACTGCGGCGGATGTCGTCGCGCGCGGCTCGGAGCGCGACCTCGCAGACGTCATCTACATCTTCGGCGAGGAGCGGCATTCGCGCGCCGTGGCCCGTGCCATCGTGGCCGCGCGCAAGGACCAGCCGATCACGACGACCCGGCAGCTCGCCGACATTGTCGCGCGCGTGGTGCGCAGCAAGCCCGGCGAGATTCATCCGGCGACGCGAACCTTTCAGGCGCTTCGTATCTTGGTCAATGAGGAGCTCGACGAACTGCAGCTCGCGCTGTCGGCTGCCGAGCGCGTGCTGAAGCCTGGCGGCCGGCTTGCCGTGGTCTCGTTCCATTCGCTGGAAGACCGGATCGTCAAGACTTTCCTGGCCGAGCGCAGCAAGACCGGCGGCGGCTCGCGGCATCTGCCGGAAGTCGCGCAGATCGCGCCGAGCTTTCACCTGCTCACGCGCCGCCCCATGACGCCGGGGGACGCCGAGATCTCCGCCAATCCGCGGGCGCGCTCGGCGAAGCTGCGCGCCGCCGAGCGCACCGCTGCGCCCGCCCATCGCGCGGCGGATCTGCCGTCTTGGCCGCGGCTCGCCGACGTGATGAGGGGAGGCTGAGCCATGCGTCTCATCCACCTGCTCGTGATCGGCGCGCTGATCTTCGCTGCGGCCTATGTCTACCGGATCAAGATGGATTCGACGGCGCGGGTCGAACGCGTGCTGCAGCTGCGCGCCGAGATCCGCGAGCAGCGCGAGGCCATCGCGGTGCTGCGGGCCGAATGGGCCAAGCTCGATGCGCCGCTTCGGCTGCAAGGGCTGGTCGAGCGGCATCTGCCGCTCAAGCCGCTCAACGCGAACCAATATGACAACCTGAAAAACCTTCCCGAGCGGCCGCCGAGGTTCGCCCGGCCGAACAATCCGGACCCGATCGGCTCCATGATCGATGCGATCGACTCCGCCAATCAGGACGACCCCGCCGTGACGAGTTCGGTGCCTCATCCGGAGGACCAGCAATGACCAATCCAGCAAACCGTGCTCTGGTGCCGCAGGGGCGGGTCAACAAGGAGCGGACGAAGGAGCCCTGGCATCAGCGGCTGGTGCGCACGCTGCTTTACGGACGCAATGTCGATCGCGCGGCGAAGGCCCGCGCACGCGTTGGTCTTGCCATGATCGCCTTCGCCGCGGTCTATGCTATCATCGGCGGACGACTCGTGATGTTTGCGCTCGGTGCCGATGGTCCGAATTCGCGCCGCGCCGCGCAGCAGGACGCAGTCGCCACCGCGAGGCCCGACATTGTCGACCGCAACGGCGAGGTGCTGGCGACCGACGTCAAGACGCCGAGCCTGTTCGGCGAGCCGCGTCGGCTGATCGACAAGGACGAGGCGATCGAGCTTCTGACCGCGACCTTGCCCGATCTCGACACCGCCGAGGTGCGCGACCGGCTGTCGTCCAAGAAGGGGTTTGTCTGGCTCAAGCGCGAGATCACGCCCCAGCAGCAATTCGAGATTCACAAGCTGGGCATTCCCGGCATCGGCTTCCTGCGCGAGAACAAGCGCGTCTATCCGACCGGCAACGAGGTCGCCCATGTGATCGGCCTCGTCAACATCGACAATCAGGGCATCGCCGGAATGGAGAAATGGCTGGACAATCAGGGCCTGGCCGACCTTCATCGCGCGGGCTTCGCGACCGACCGGCTGCAGCGTCCGATCGAATTGTCCGTCGATCTGCGCGTCGAGCACGCGTTGCGCGATGAGTTGCTCAAGGCGAAGGACAAGTTCCATGCCAAGGCAGCCTCCGGCATTGTCGCCAACGTGAACACCGGCGAGATCGTCGCGATGGTGTCGCTGCCGGATTTCGATCCGAATAGTCCGAAGGAGGCGCACGACCCAGACCGCATCAACCGCCTGACCACCGGCGTCTATGAAATGGGCTCGACTTTCAAGGCCTTTACGCTGGCGATGGCGCTCGATACCGGAAAATACGGCCTGGATTCGATGTGGGATGCGCGCGGGCCGCTGCATTACGGCAAGTTCACGATCCATGACGACGAGCCGAAGGGTCGCTTCCTCAGCATGAAGGAGGTGTTCTATTTCTCCTCCAACGTCGGTGCGGCGCGCATCGCGCTGTCGCAAGGCGTGGACGCGCATAAGGCGTTCCTGCGCAAGATGGGACAGCTCGACCGCCTGCGCACCGAGCTGCCCGAGAGCGCGTCGCCGCTCGTTCCAAAGCGCTGGGGCGACTTGAACACGATCACGATCGCCTTCGGTCACGGTATGGCGGTGGCGCCGTTGCAGGCCGTGATGGGCGTGAGTGCGCTCGCCAATGGCGGGCTGCTGATTCCGCCGACCTTCCTGAAGCGCAGCGAGGAAGAGGCGCGCGCGATCGCCAAGCGCGTGATCAAGCCGGAGACCTCGGAGAAGATGCGCTACCTGATGCGCCTGAACGCCGAGGTGGGCACCGCGCGCAAGGCCGACGTCAAGGGCTATTATATCGGCGGCAAGACCGGCACCGCGGAGAAGGTCATCAACGGCCGCTATGCCAAGAAAAAGGTGCTGACCGCCTTCACCGCCATCATCCCGGCCGACAAGCCGCGCTATCAGCTTTTGATCATGCTCGACGAGCCGCAGCCGCTGAAGGAGACTTACGGCTTCATCACCTCCGGCTGGAACGCGGTGCCGACGGCCGGCAACGTGATTTCCCGGATCGGGCCGCTGCTCGGCATCGAGCCGCGGTTCGATCTGCCGCCGTCCGACCGTCAAATTCTTGCGGCATCGCGGCTGACGCAGTAAGCCTGACTTGAAGGCGCCGCAGGTTCCGCGGCGCTGCATGGGATGACGATGAAACTTGGCGACCTCCTGGGTGACGAGACGCGGCTCGATCCGCGCGTCGCTGCGACCGATGTCACCGGGCTTGCCGTCGACAGCCGCGTGGTCAAGCCGGGAAATCTGTTTTTCGCGCTGGCCGGCGCCAAGACGGATGGTGCGCGCTTCGTCGACGCGGCCGTCGCTGCCGGCGCCGTCGCTGTCGCGGGCGAGCATGCGCCCTCCGGCGAGCTTGCCGTTCCGTTTGTCGTGCTGCCGAATGCGCGGCGTGCGCTGGCGCTGGCCGCCGCGCGCTTCTTTCCCGCGCAACCGTCCACGATCGCAGCTGTCACCGGCACCAGCGGCAAGACCTCGGTTGCCGCCTTCACGCGGCAGATCTGGCAGCGGCTCGGCCATTCCTCAGCGAGTATCGGCACCATCGGCCTCGTCTCGGACAAACGTACGGTCTATGGCTCGTTGACGACGCCCGATCCGATCGCACTGCATCGTCAGCTCGATGAGATCGCGCACGGTGGTGTCACCCATCTCGCTTTCGAGGCGTCGTCGCACGGGCTCGATCAATATCGGCTCGACGGCGTGCGCATCGCGGCCGGCGGCTTCACCAACCTGTCCCGCGATCATATGGACTACCATCCTGACGTCGCGCATTACCTCAATGCCAAGCTCCGCCTGTTCCGGGATCTGATTCCGACCGGCGGCGCCGCGGTGATCTCGGCCGACCACGACTGCTCGCAACAGGTGATCGACGCGGCGAAAGCCCGTGGTCTGCGCGTGATGACGGTGGGCGCCAAGGGCGACGGGGCGGGCGAGGGCATCCGGCTGGTGAGTGCTGCGATCGAAGGTTTCGCGCAAGCACTTGCGATCGAGCATCGCGGCCGCATTCATAACATCCGCCTTCCGCTGGTCGGCGCTTTCCAGATCGAGAATGCGCTGGTTGCCGCCGGGCTTGCGATCGGCACTGGCAGTGATGCTGATGCCGTGTTCGACGCGCTCACCACTCTTGAAGGCGCCAAAGGCCGGCTCGAACTGGTCGGCGAACGTAACGGCGCGCCGATTTTCATCGACTATGCGCACAAGCCCGACGCGCTGGCGAAGGCGCTGCAGGCGCTGCGGCCCTACGCGAAGCGCAGGCTGGTCGTCGTATTCGGCGCCGGCGGCGACCGCGATACTGGCAAGCGGCCATTGATGGGCGCGATCGCGACCGAGAATGCTGACAGCATCATCGTCACCGACGACAATCCGCGCAGCGAAGATCCCGCGGCAATCCGCGCGGCGATCCTGGCGAAAGCTACGGAAGCGCGCGAGATCGGCGATCGTGCCGAGGCAATCCGCGTGGCGGTCGACGGACTTGAACAGGGTGATGCGCTCGTCGTCGCCGGCAAGGGCCACGAGACCGGCCAGATCATCGGCGACAAGGTTCTGCACTTCAGCGATCACGAAGCGGTCGCCGAAGCGTTGGCAAGCCTCGGAACCCAAGCATCGAGGACGATATGACGAAGGCGCCGTTGTGGACCGTGGCCGAAGTGGCGCGCGCGCTGAATCTGGCCGGCGATTTCCCGGATACGCCGATCGATTTCGTCACCCAGGACAGCCGCGCCGTGAAGCCCGGCAGCCTGTTCGTGGCCTTGAGCGGCACGCCGAGCGGCGGCTTCATCTCGAGCTTTGCCTCGAGCCGCGACGGCTGGGAGTTTGCGGCGAATGCGCAACAGGCCGGTGCCGTCGCGATGATCGTGCCGCACGCCATCGACGGCATCAGCGTGCCGCAGCTGATCGTATCAGACACATTGATCGATGGATTGTGGCGGCTCGCACGCGCTGCGCGTGCCCGCTTTTCTGGACCGGTGATCGGGCTGACCGGCAGCGCCGGCAAGACCTCGACCAAGGAATTCATCGCCGCCTATCCGAACGCGTCGGCAAGTCCGTCCAGCTTCAATAATTTCTGGGGCGTGCCGCTGACGCTTTGCAACGCCGATCCGAGTGCGTCGGTGTGGGTGGTCGAGATGGGCATGAACCAGCGGGACGAGATCGCGCGGCTGACCGAGCTGACCCGGCCGACCGTCGCGCTCGTCGTCAATGTCCAGCCGGTGCATCTGGAGAAACTCGGCAGCCTGGAGGCGATCCGCAAGGAGAAGGTCTCGATTGCGCGCGGCCTTTCTGACGACGGGATTTTGGTGCTGCCCGCGCAGCTGTCCGCGCCGGAATGGAGCGGCAAGATGGTCCGCTTCGGCAAGGGCGGCGAGGTGCGTGAACTCTCGCATGCCCCGCGGGGCGAGAGTTGGGACGTCAGTGCAGAGGTGTGCGGCCGCAATGTTCAATTCACGCTCACCCCAGGTGCGCCGCATCGGGTGCAGAATGCCTTGGCCGCGCTTGCGTCAGTTGCGGCCGCCGGCCTCGACCCGGCGCGGCTTGCCGAAGAGCTCGGTGATGTCGGCATCATGACCGGGCGCGGCGTCGAGCAGACTGCCGGCGGCGTGGTGCTGATCGACGACAGTTTCAACGGCAATCCGGCGAGCATGGCCGCGGCATTGGACAGCCTGCAGGCGCGTCCCGTCGGTGGACGGCGGATCGCGGTGATCGGCGACATGCTGGAACTTGGCGCGGAAGCCCGGGCCTATCACGAAGGGCTGCTCCGCCATCTCACCGGCATCGACGGAGTCTACTGTGTGGGCCCTCTCATGCGCCACCTGTTCGAGATCCTGCCGGAGGACAAGCGGTTCGGCTGCCATGATGACCCGGTGACGCTCGATCCTGCGTCGGTTGCGGCGCTTCTGAAGCGCGGCGACGTCGTTGTCATCAAGGGCAGCAAGAAGATATTCTGGGTGAACAAGTTCGTTCCACGGCTTGCCGCGGCATTGCAAGCATCAGTCTGAGATCGGAGGGACTCGAAATAGGGCGAGATCGCGGCGCGTGCGCGTTGCTCTTCCCTTGCGTGAGCGGGGCAGGTATGCCCGCACAGGCACGAGCTGATTGCGACGATTCGCACGGAGGCCTCGTTCGTGGTTAAAGATTCCCCCAAACGTGGATTCGCGATAAGCGCCGCGGACCGGGCGGCCTCGGCGGGACGGCACAGGCGGACTGTATGTTTTACTGGTTGATCGACCTCACCAACACTTTCCCGAGCCTCGGGATGTTCCGCACCGCCCTGAACGTCTTCCGGTACATCACTTTCCGGACCGGCGGCGCGGTTGTGACCGGTGCACTGTTCGTGTTCCTGTTCGGACCCTGGATCATCGACCATCTCAGGCTGCGACAGGGCAAGGGCCAGCCGATCCGCACCGACGGTCCGCAGTCGCACATCATTTCCAAGAAGGGCACGCCCACCATGGGCGGGCTGATGATCCTGTCGGGGCTCGTGGTCTCGACGGTATTATGGGCCAACCCGCTCAACCCCTATGTCTGGATCGTGCTGGCGGTCACGCTCGGTTTCGGCTTCGTCGGTTTCTATGACGATTATCTGAAGGTGACCAAGCAGTCGCATTCGGGCTTCGCCGGCCGTTTCCGATTGTTGATCGAGGGGGCCATCGCGCTGGTAGCCTGCTATGCGCTGGTCCGGCTCGGTCGCGATCCGTCCTCAACCGGGCTCGCCATTCCCTTCTTCAAGGATCTAGTCATCAAGTTCGGCTGGTTCTACGTGCTCTTCGGCGCCTTCGTCATCGTGGGCGCCGGCAACTCGGTGAACCTCACTGACGGGCTCGATGGTCTTGCCATCGTGCCGGTGATGATCGCATCCGCCAGCTTCGGCCTGATCGCCTATCTCGCCGGCAATGCCGTGTTTTCCGAATATCTGCAGATCCATTATGTCGCCGGCACCGGCGAGCTCGCGGTGCTCTGCGGTGCGGTGCTCGGCGCGGGCCTGGGATTTCTCTGGTTCAACGCGCCGCCGGCCTCGATCTTCATGGGCGATACCGGCTCGCTTGCGCTGGGCGGGATGCTCGGGGCGGTCGCGGTCGCGGTGAAGCACGAGATCGTGCTGGCGGTGATCGGTGGGCTTTTCGTCCTGGAGGCGGTGTCGGTGATCGTGCAGGTGGTCTCGTTCAAGCTGACCGGCAAGCGCGTGTTCAAGATGGCGCCCATCCATCATCATTTCGAGCAGCTTGGCTGGACCGAGCCGCAGGTCGTGATCCGCTTCTGGATCATCTCGGTAATGCTGGCGCTCGTCGGCCTGTCCACGCTGAAGCTGCGCTAACATGATCCCCGTCACTTCCTTCGCCGGAAAAACGGTCGCCGTGTTCGGTCTCGGCGGCTCCGGGCTTGCGTCCTGTCACGCGCTGCGCGCCGGCGGCGCCGAAGTGATCGCTGGCGATGACGGCGCGGACCGGCTCGCAGAGGCCGCCAAAGCGGGCTTCGCCACCGCCGATTTGCGCAGCGTCTCCTGGGCGAATTTCGCCGCGCTGGTGCTCGCACCCGGTATCCCGCTCACCCATCCGGCGCCGCATTGGAGCGTGCTGAAAGCGCGTGAAGCCGGCATCGAGGTGATCGGCGATATCGAGCTGTTCTGCCGCGAGCGCAAGCGCCATGCGCCGGATGCGCCGTTCGTCGCCATCACCGGTACCAACGGCAAATCGACCACGACGGCGCTGATCGCGCATCTGATGCGGGTTGCCGGCTACGACACGCAGATGGGCGGCAATATCGGCACTGCCATCCTGTCGCTGGAGCCGCCCCGGATGGGCCGCGTGCATGTCATCGAGATGTCGTCCTATCAGATCGACCTGACGCCCTCGCTCGACCCGACCGTCGGTATTCTCATCAATGTCAGTGAGGATCACATCGACCGTCACGGCACGATCGAGAACTACGCCGCGGTGAAGGAGCGCCTGGTTGCGGGAGTGACATCGCAGGGCACAGCGATCGTCGGCGTGGATGACGGTTTCTCGCGCGCTGTCGCGGACCGGCTCGATCAGGCCGGCAAGCGCGTCGTGCGTGTCTCCGTGAAGAACCCGCTGCCTGACGGCATCTATGTCGAACGCGAGACAATCCTGCGCGCCGCGGGCGGTGCCCGCAACGAGGTCGCGCGGATCGGCGGCATCGGCTCGCTGCGGGGCCTGCACAACGCGCAGAATGCCGCTTGCGCAGCGGCCTGCGCACTCGCGCTCGGCGTGCGCGAGGATGTGTTGCAACAGGGCCTGCGCAGCTTCCCGGGCCTTGCGCATCGCATGGAGCAGGTCGGGCGTCGCGGTAATGTGCTGTTCGTCAACGACTCCAAGGGCACCAATGCCGATGCGGCCGCGCATGCGCTCTCGTCCTTCGCCGACATCTTCTGGATCGCCGGCGGCAAGCCCAAGGCTGGCGGCATCACCAGCCTCACCGGTTTGTTCCCGCGCATCCGAAAAGCCTATCTGATCGGGGAGGCCGCCGAGGAGTTCGCGAAGACACTTGGCCACGAGGTGCCGCATGCGATGTCCGGCACACTCGATGTTGCGGTGGCGCAGGCCGCCGCCGATGCCGAAGCCTCTGGGCTCAGGGATGCCGTGGTATTGCTGTCGCCGGCCTGCGCCTCGTTCGATCAGTTCCGCAATTTCGAGATCCGCGGGGCCAAGTTCCGCGAGCTGGTCCAGGCGCTGCCGGGCGTCACACCGGTGGTGTGAGGCCGCGGATACACTTTTCCACTGCATTTGCCCGTAACGACGGTCCATTGAGCAATTGGACTGCGATTCGACGGGGGCGCTCTTCGGTCTATGGGAGGCCAGCCGACTTCGGTGGCGGACCAGCCTTTGCGAGGAGCCGTGAATGACTGAACAGGGATCGTTGCTTGCGTATGCCCCTGAATCTCAGGGGGCAGGCCGGTCCTGCCACACTGCTCATGACGAATAGAGGTCAATGTCGTTGAGGCACTGCATTTCACTTGGTCATACTTCTGTGGAGCCGCAATCCCAAGAGGATCGTCATCTCAAGTCCGATGAGGGCGATCGAAGCCCAAAAGCCGACATTGACCGGATCATGATTGCTGCCGCGCAGGGCGTATCCGAGCGTCAGGAATGGCGTATTCCACAACAGGATGCCGAGGGCGGTCGCTGCGGTGAAGGAAGCAGGCCGGAGCTTCAGCACGCCGGCCGGCAACGCGAGATAGACACGTGCCACGGGTACGGTCTGCCCCATCAGAGTGACCCAGAACCGGTTTCGGCGATAAGCGCAGGCGAGGCGTCCATAGGCGCGCGAGCTGAGAAAGGCATACTTTCCAAATCGCGCGACAGCCGCCTCGACGCGTTCCTCTCCCAGGACGCGGCCAATCCCGTACCAGCCGATGGAGCTGACAAGAGAGCCGGTCGCCGTGGCCAGGATTGTCATGACGAGGCAGGCTCCGTCGGACGCCGTCATGCCAAGCAGCATTAGCGTGACATAGGATGGGATCATCGGCGCGAATTTTTCTGCCATGGCGATGCAGAACGCCCCCAGGAGCCCGGAGTTTAGGAAGAGCGCGACGGCGTATGAGTCTTGCATCCATATCAACCCGTCGTGACCTGGCGACGCACGATCCGATAAACGGATGCCGGAGGAAAGTTTCGGAATGTCGTGCCGATACAGGTCGCATGAAGGCCCAGCTCGTCGAGGGTAGCGTCTGATACCGAGCAGCGCGGACCGTAAGTGAAGAGAAAGAACGCTCCCTCCGGCCGTAGATAGCCGAACGCTCCCTTGAGGATTGCCGCGATCTTTTGCTGCGGCATGTTCAGGAATCCCAGTCCGCTCACGATCGCGCCGACTGGCGCCCCCTCATATAGCGGCTGCTTGTCCAGCCATGCGGCATCCATCCACAGGACACGTGCGTGGGGAAACCGCATCTGGAGCATACGTGCGAAATCAGAGCCGTATTCGACCAGCGTCAGGTCCCCTTGCCGGACGCCGCGCTCCAGCAGCACATAAGTGAAGGCCCCGGTTCCTGGACCAAGCTCGAGAACGGGACCGGTCTTTGCCGAGATTTCCCTTGTGATCAGCAATGCGAGGGCGCGACCTGAGGGAGCGACGGCCGCGACGCTCCGCGGATTGCGAAGCCACTCTCGAAAGAACGGAAACACGTCAGCGATCGACATGCGCAATCCCCATGGCCATGACGTGTGATACGGCGTGAGTGCCGCACATTATTTTTGAGAGCATTGCGAAAACCCGAGTTGTGGTGAAAATCAAAGTACGGCGCCCGGTCCATGCTTGTGGGGGCGCCGTTTGAGCAATGTCTCATGCGTGCATGTCGGCGGTCTGTCGTGCGCCGATCTTCAAGCGTTTTTTCCCATTCGTAGAATTCTCTGCATGGCTGTTGCCGTGAAGAAATCTTCGTAGGGATTCCCGGATGCCGCGCGAAGTCCGGTGGAGCACGAAGTTCGCCGATGCATATGACGGATAGGAAGACATGGCCGAGACGGTGCCGCACGAACGCACACGTCCTGATAAGGCCGCGCAACAGGCCGCGGTCCTGGCTCGTCGGATTTAAGAGCGGTAATTGAATCGCGGGTTTGTTGGTACTCGTAGGTTTCCTTAGCTTGTGAAAGCTGCTTGCTGAGATGGTGCTCGGACTTCGGATTGCCGGGACTATCGGCGCTATACAGTTCGCGACAGCGGCAGTTAGTCTGTGATGCTACGGAATTCTTCTTTCTGCGATGCGGCCAGGTTGTCGAGGAACTGGCGGGCGCTCTCGCGCCAACGGAAAGTTTCTGCATGCGCCCGCGCTTTCCATCGGGGAATCTCCAAGGCCGATAGACAAGCGCGCCTGAGATCCTGATCGAGCACGCCGGCGCCGGATGTGCCGACGACATCGTGCGGGCCGGCCACCGGAAAGGCCGCCACTGGGAGTCCGCTGGACATTGCTTCGAGCAGCACGAGGCCGAAGGTGTCGGTGAGGCTCGGGAAAACGAAGACGTCGGCGCCTGCATAGACACGTGCCAGGTCGTTGCCGGACCGGCGACCTAGGAAGATCGCGTGGGGATAGGCGACCTCGAGCGCGCGCCGGGCCGGCCCGTCGCCGACCACCACTTTCGTTCCCGGAAGGTCGAGGCCCAGGAAGGCGGGCAGGTTCTTTTCGATCGCGAGCCGGCCTACGTAAAGGAAAACGGGGCCAGGCAACCCGAGACACGCACCCGGTCGTTGACGAAACTGATCGTGGTCGACCCCGCGCGACCATAGCATTAGCCGTTCAAATCCGCGGCACCTCAGATCGTTTTCGATGGATCTCGTTGCCACGAACGTGGCGGCGCCCGCATTGTGAAAGCGCCGTAGCAGAGCGTACGTCCAGCGGGGTGGGATGCGAGTCCGTTTGGCCACGTAGGCCGGGAAGTTGGTATGATAGCTTGTCGTGAAGGGGATGCCCCCCCGAAGACAATGAAGACGCACCGCGAGGCCAAGGGGGCCTTCGGTCGCCAGATGTACAAAGTCGAATGGCTCTGCCTCGACCAGCCGACCTGCCGTCGAGGCTCCGACCAGGGAAAGTCGGATCTCGGGATAAATAGGAAGGCCGATTGTTCTGAAGTTCTGCGGCGTCAAGAAGCGGAACGATGCACCGAACGCTGACGCCGCCGATGCCAGATTTTCCAACGTGCGGACTACGCCGTTGATTTGCGGGTGCCAAGCATCCGTCGCCACCACGACCTTGGTCATGACGCTCTCCGCTCCGCCCCTGCTGTCACATCCGGAGAATCTCGGCCGGTTGGACGATGTCCGAAGCATCGGTCAACGCGAGTCATCATTGCCCGAACCAAATGACGGTCAGCGGATAGCCGGTTACAAAAGCAAAGAACGCGCCGGCAATGACGTCGGTTGGATAGTGGTGGCCCGAGGCGACCCGAGCCCAGGCCATGGCCACCAGCACTCCCGCGCCATAGGCGGCCGAGCCTGGATCGACGTAGAAGGTCGGTACGAGAGTCGCCGTAAGTGTCATGATGTGGCCACTCGGGAAGGAGTGCTCGTCGAGCACGTCCAGTAGAGACGGCACATTGCGGTCGATCTTATAGGGGCGCTGACGGCCGACCCGTCGCTTGAAAGACGGATAGAACGCATGCAGCGTGGCAACGGTGCAGATCGCGATGGCGATAACGTGGAGCGCGCCTTTCCCGAGCCGCGCGAAGACAAAGATCAGAACGATGACATAGATACCGCCGTTCCCCAAGCGACTGAAAGTGATCGCTGAGAATCGAATCGGGCTCGGTCGGGCGCAGATGGAGACCAGCCGAACGAGCGCGAGGTCGATCTGAGCCAATCGGGCAAGGCCCGCCTCGGCGATGTGATGGACGGTCTCATTAGGTCTGGATGTCCATCTTTTTGGGCTCGTTGCTGTCGTTGTCAGGACGGCTTGGCCCCGCGGTTGCGGCTCGTCGACCGGCAGATCAAGGCCGCCAACCGCCCCCGTCTGCCGAATATCCACGGTTGTCGTGTGCTCGACGTTGGGACTGCACGTTTCTTTGGAGAACATTGTGAAAGCCCAATTCTCGGAAAACCCACTACTCGGGAAAGACCCATCGCGCGCGGCGCCTGATTGATTGGCTGTTTGCAACCGCTGTATTGAGCCGTGTATCGTGCGTGCATGTCGGCAGTCTGTCGTGTGTCCATCCACCGGGTATTTCTGGAGAAATCGCGTTTGCGGAGGTTCTTGCAAGGTTGACGCCATGAAGGTGCTCTAGAAAGGCTCCGCGTGAGGCGACCGGGCTTTGAGGTTTAGGAAATTCCCTGATGCGGGTGCTGTTGGTCGAGGATGAGCCCGAGATGGTGTCGGCGCTACGCGCCGCTCTCATGCGCCATGACATGATCGTGGATCACGCCCCCAGCCTCTTTGAGGCCGAGGAGATCGCCGCAGCGTGCAGTTATGACGTCTTGGTTCTGGACCGTCAGTTGCCGGATGGAGATGGCCTGACGTTGATCCCGAAGTTGCGCGCCCAGGGTAACGTTGTGCCAGTGCTTGTCCTCACGGTTCGAGGTGATCTTGCTGACCGTGTCGCAGGGCTCGACCGGGGGGCGGACGATTATCTGGCCAAGCCGTTCGCCTTCGAGGAGTTCCTGGCCCGACTTCGTGCGCTCCTGCGTCGGCCTGCGAACGTGCAATCCGATGTCTTTCGGGTCGGACGCCTGTCGTTTGATTTCATGAACCGTGAGGCCAGCATCGAGGGCCGCGTCATCGACCTGACGCGGCGCGAAATCCTGGTTCTGGAAGCGCTGCTCCGCCGCATGGGACGCATGGTGCCGCGATCATCGTTGATGGACGCTGTGTTCGCGCTGGACGACGAGGTTCAACCCAATGCGCTCGATACCCAGGTGTCGCGACTACGCCGCAAGCTTGCGGATGCTGACAGTGGCGTGATCATCAACGGAGTGCGCGGCGTCGGCTATCTCTTGCGGGAGATGTCATGAACTGGTGGCATCCCCGTTCGCTGAAATGGCAGCTTGTCGTGCGCCTTGCCGTGATGCAGGCGGCGATGCTGGGACTACTTGGCGTGCTCGTTCTCGTCGTCCTCGGCGCGATGTGGCGAAGCGGGGTCCTGGGGGACGACTATGAAGGTACCGCGATCGACGTCCTCACCGAGGCCGTGGGACGCAACGCCGATGGTGAATTGGTCCTGCGCCCGACGTCCGATCTCGCCCGTCTACGGTCGGAGAATGCCGATCTCTGGTTTATCGTGCGCGACGGTCAGGGGCATCGGCTGTCGGAAGGAATCGTGCCGGCAGACTTGGCCCAGATCGCCAATGCACTCGATCAGATCGGTGAAGCTCGCCTGGGGCAGGGGCGCGGAGAGGCCGTTCCGCCGGCGGCTATCGTGAGATGGGTTGATACGGCCGCAGGCAAGGTCCAGATGCTGACGGCGGCGAAGGGCCGCGTTTCGGTGCGCAAGGTCATCGCCACCGCGCAGCCCTTGTTTCTCAACGTCGTCTTGCCGATCATCGGGCTTATGACGCTTGCGACTCTCCTCGTAACCCCGTTCGTGGTCCGACGCGCCATGGCTGGATTGGGGCGAGCGGCCGACGAGGCGAAACGAATCGATATCGATCGCAGCGGCGTGCGATTAACCATGGATGACGTCCCGATCGAGGTCGTCTCCCTCGTGAGAGCTGTCAATGATGCCCTCGGTCGTCTCGACAAGGGATATGAGGGGCATAAGCGCTTCCTTGCTGACGCTGCCCATGAGCTTCGAACCCCGATTGCGATCCTGACGGCGCGCGTATCCTCGCTTCCGCCCGGCCCCGAGAAGATACGCCTGCTTGAAGACACTACCCGGCTCACCGTCTTGACCGGGCAACTCCTCGACCTTCAGCGCCTCGATCAACAAGGCCTGCAGTCTGCCCCGGTGGATCTCGTCGGTGTCGCTGAGCGTGTCGTCCTCGACTTGGCGCCGCTCGCCTTCGCTGCCGGCTATGAGATGACCTTTGAAGCGGAGATCGAGCATGTCATGGTCGAGGGAGACCAGACCGCGCTGGACCGGGCCCTGACCAACCTCGTGCAGAACGCCATCGACCACGGGGGCCGGGGTGGCACGATCACGGTCCGTGTGGCTCGTGCTGGATGGATCGAGGTTTGCGACGAAGGAAATGGCATTCCTTCTACCGATCACCATCAGGTCTTCGAGCCGTTTTACCGCCTCAGACAAGGTGGCCGCGGTGCAGGCCTCGGTCTCGATCTCGTCCAAAAGATCATGCGCCTCCATGGCGGTCATGCCGAAATTGTCGTCGGGCCGTCCAAGGGTGCTTGTCTGAGAATGGTGTTTCCGTGGGCCGATGCCGCACTCAACGCTGGGACATAGAGGGAGGGCGACGCGCCTGCTTGCCACCCGACGTAAGGAATTTCCTTAACCTTTCGGAAACCATCATGGGCGACCAATGAGGGCCGCCTTTGGCCGAAGGGACCACCCATGCTCTCCCGTGAAGAACGCAATCCGCTGTCGGACTGGTGGTGGACGGTGGATCGACCGCTGCTCGGTGCGATCATCGGGCTGATGCTGTGCGGGGTCATCCTGTCGCTGGCCGCAAGTCCTCCGGTCGCGACCCGCATCGGGCTCGATCCGTTCCATTTCTTCAATCGGCACGTGCTGTTCCTGCTGCCGTCCTTCGTCGTGCTGATCGGCGTCTCCTTCCTGTCGCCGCGGCAGATCCGGCGCAGCGCGCTGGTCATCCTGCTGATCAGCCTTGCGCTGATCGTGGTGACGCTGGCGATCGGACCCGAAGTGAAGGGATCGCGCCGATGGATCACGCTGCTCGGCGTCAACATCCAGGCCTCCGAAGCGGCCAAGCCGGCCTTCGTCGTGGTCGCGGCCTGGCTGTTCTCGGAATCGGCGCGGCGGCCGGATATGCCGGCCACCTCGATCGCGCTGGTGCTGCTGCTGACGCTGGTTTCACTTTTGGTCATGGAGCCGGACTTCGGCCAGACCATGCTGGTCCTGATGGTGTGGGGCGCACTGTTCTTCATCGCGGGCATGCGGATGATCTGGGTCGCCGGCCTTGCCGGCGCCGCCGCCGCCGGGCTGTTCGGCGCTTATCTGTTCGTCCCGCATGTCGCCGGCCGCATCAAGCGCTTCATGAACCCGGCTTCCGGCGACACCTTCCAGGTCGACACCGCAATGGAAGCATTTTCGAACGGCGGCTGGTTCGGGCTTGGGCCGGGTGAAGGCATCGCCAAGCGCAGCCTGCCCGACAGTCATACCGACTTCGTGTTCGCGGTCGCGGCCGAGGAGTTCGGCATCGTGCTGTGCCTCGCCCTGGTCGCATTGTTCGCATTCATTGTCATTCGCACGCTGTCGCGCGCCTATGCGACCGAGGATGGCTTTGCGCGCTTTGGCGCCTCGGGGCTTGCGATCCTGATGGGCGTGCAGGCGGCGATCAACATCTCGGTCAATCTGCAACTGATTCCGGCCAAGGGCATGACCCTGCCGTTCATTTCTTATGGCGGCTCGTCGATGGTCTCGCTGGCCTATGGGGTCGGCATGATGCTGGCGCTGACGCGACAGCGGCCGCGCATGGAGATCGAGGCCACCGACGCCGCCGGGGCTGCGCGCAGCTACGCCTAGCCGGCGCCCTGCGAGCGAAGCCATGCAGTGCAAGCCCTGAGCTCCCGGATTTGCTTCGTCGCTCCGCGCCTCGCAATGGCGACTCTTTGTGTGTAAAGAGGGGCCATCATGACCACTGCGCCTCTCATCCTGCTGGCCGCCGGCGGCACCGGCGGCCATCTGTTTCCCGCCGAAGCGCTCGGCGTCGAATTGATCAAGCGCGGCCTTCGCGTCCGCCTCGTCACCGACATGCGCGCGCAGCGCTATAGCGGCCTGTTCACCAAGGACATGATCGACGTGGTGCCGAGCGAGACGGTGCGCGGCCGCTCGCCGCTGGCGTTGGCGCGCACCGCGTTGATGCTGGGGACCGGAACGCTCGCGGCGTTCAGGCTGATGCGCCGCCTGAAGCCAGTGGCCGTGGTGGGCTTCGGCGGTTATCCGACGGTGCCGCCGCTCGTCGCGGCACGGCTCGCCGGGGTGCCCGGCATCATCCACGACGCCAATGCGGTGCTCGGCCGCGCCAACCGCCTGCTGTCCTCTTACGTCAAAGCGATCGCAACCTCGCTGCCCGGCGTGCTCGATCGCGATCCGGCACTTGCGCCCAAGACCACCACCGTCGGCACGCCGATGCGGCCGGCGATCCTGGAAGCGGCGGCAGTCGGCTACACCGCGCCGGCGGCATCCGGACCGTTTCGGCTGCTCGTCGTCGGCGGCAGCCAGGGCGCGCGGGTGATGAGCGACATCGTCCCCGGCGCGATCGAGCGGCTGGAGCCGGCGCTCTGGGGACGGCTGGTGCTGACCCAGCAGGTCCGGCCGGAGGATATGGCGCGGGTGCGGGCGGTCTATGACAGGCTTAAGATCCAAGCCGAACTCGCGCCGTTCTTCACCGATCTGCCGGCGCGGCTCGCTGCCAATCACCTGGTGATCTCGCGCTCGGGCGCCGGCACCGTGGCCGAGCTCGCCGCTATCGGCCGGCCTGCGATCCTGGTGCCGTTGCCCGGCGCGATCGATCAGGACCAGTTCGCCAATGCCGGGGTGTTGTCGCAGGCGGGGGGCGCGATGCGTATCGTGCAGACCGAGTTCACGCCGGACCGCCTGGCCTCGGAAATCTCGGCGCTCGCAGCCGAGCCGGCGCGCTTGGCTGCCATGGCGCAGGCGGCGCGCGGGGCCGGACGGCTCGATGCGGCGGAACGGCTGGCCGATCTGGTGGTCAAAATCGCCGGAATTTAGGCCCGCGGCACTGAAATATTCCCTTGTCACGCCCCGCGAAGGCGGGGCATCCAGTGTTTCGACGTGGCTGATTTGGTCTGCTTGGCAGACCGCCGCCCGGACATTCAATCGTCCGCCGGTGCGGCGATGACGCAAGGACGATGACGCAAGGACTTGGCCATGAGACTGCCGCGCGAGATCGGACCCATTCACTTCGTCGGGATCGGCGGCATCGGCATGAGCGGCATCGCCGAGGTGCTCTGCAATCTCGGCTATACGGTGCAGGGCTCGGATGCGGCCGACAACGCCAATGTCGCGCGGCTGCGGGAGAAGGGCATCACCGTCAACGTCGGCCACAAGGCGGAGAACATCGCCGGCGCTGACGTGGTCGTGGTTTCGACCGCGATCAAGCGCGACAATCCGGAATTGATGGCGGCGCGCGCACAGCGCATCCCGGTGGTACGGCGCGCGGAAATGCTGGCGGAACTGATGCGGCTGAAGAGCTGCGTCGCGATCGCCGGCACCCACGGCAAGACCACGACCACCTCGATGGTCGCGGCGCTGCTCGATGCCGGCGGCCTCGATCCGACCGTGATCAATGGCGGCATCATCAACGCCTACGGCACCAATGCGCGACTTGGCGCGGGCGACTGGATGGTGGTCGAGGCCGACGAAAGCGACGGCACCTTCCTGAAGCTGCCCGCCGATGTCGCGATCGTCACCAATGTCGATCCTGAGCATCTCGATCACTTCAAGACCTTCGACGCGGTGCAGGACGCGTTCCGCGCCTTCGTCGAGAACGTGCCGTTCTATGGCTTTGCGGTGATGTGCATCGATCATCCGGTGGTGCAGGCTCTCGTCGGCAAGATCGAGGACCGCCGCATCATCACCTACGGCCAGAACCCGCAGGCCGATGCGCGGCTGGTCGATCTGACGCCGGCAAGCGGCGGCTCGCGATTCACGGTCGTCTTCCGCGATCGCAAGACCGGGGCGACCCACGAAATCTCCGACATCGAGCTGCCGATGCCGGGCCGTCACAACGCCTCGAACGCGACCGCCGCGATCGCAGTCGCCCATCAGCTCGGCATCTCCGATGAAGCCATCCGCAAGGCGATCGCCGGCTTCGGCGGCGTCAAGCGCCGTTTTACCCGGACCGGCGAGTGGAACGGTGTCACCGTCATTGACGATTACGGCCATCATCCGGTGGAGATCGCCGCGGTACTCAAGGCGGCGCGCGAATCCACCAGCGGCCGGATCATCGCGGTGGTGCAGCCGCACCGCTACACCCGCCTGCAATCGCTGTTCGAGGAGTTCTGCACCTGCTTCAACGACGCCGATGCCGTCGTGGTCGCCGAGGTCTATCCGGCCGGCGAGGCGCCGATCGAGGGCATCAACCGCGATCACTTCGTGCTCGGCCTGCGCGCACATGGCCATCGCGATGTGGTGCCGCTGCCGAAGCCCGCCGATCTCGCCGGCATCGTCAAGAGCTTGGCGAAGACAGGCGATCTCGTCGTCTGCTTGGGAGCCGGCAACATCACGCAGTGGGCCTACGCGCTGCCCGGCGAATTGAAGGCTCTGGGGTAAATAAATATGAGCGTGGTGAGCTCCGAACTCACGGCAAGGCAAACTACTCTGTTCTCTCCCCCCTTGTGGGGGAGAGCTAGAGAGGGGGGTGTCACAAACGCAGGTGCTTGTGGCTTACCCCCCTCCCTGACCCTCCCCCACAAGGGGGGAGGGAACGGAGAGAGCGTGCCGGGCCTGACCCGATCGGGTTGCGTACTAAGAGGCGGGCATTGACCCTTCCCGACATCACGCCCGAGCTGAAAGCCGCCATGCCGCAGCTCCGCGGCCGGCTGCTCGCCAACGAGCCGCTGGCGCCGCTCACCTGGTTTCGTGTCGGCGGACCGGCGCAGGTGCTGTTCACGCCGGCCGACGCCGGCGACCTCGCCTACTTTCTGAAACACCTGCCGGCCGAGCTGCCTGTCTATGTGATCGGCGTCGGCTCCAACCTGATCGTACGCGACGGCGGCGTCCCCGGGGTGGTGATCCGGCTCGCAGCCCGCGCGTTCGGAGATGTCAAAACCGAGGGCGACATCGTCACCGCGGGCACGGCAGCGCTGGACAAGCGTGTTGCCGAGGCGGCGGCCGCCGCCAATCTGTCCGGGCTCGAGTTCCTGTTCGGCATTCCCGGCACGATCGGCGGCGCGCTACGCATGAATGCCGGCGCCAATGGCGGCGAGACCAAGGACGTTTTGGTCGAGGCGACGGCGCTGGACCGCCAGGGCAACGCCCATCGCTTCAGCAATGCCGACATGAAGTTCAGCTATCGGTCGAGCGGCACGGATCCGGCGCTGATCTTCACGTCGGCGCGCTTCCGCGGCAAGCCTGCCGCGCCCGAGGCGATCCGCGCCCGGATGGCGGAGGTGCAGGCCCATCGCGAGACCGCGCAGCCGATCCGCGAGAAGACCGGCGGCTCGACCTTCAAGAATCCACCCGGCCACAGCGCCTGGAAGCTGATCGATGCGGCCGGCTGCCGAGGCCTCAAGGTCGGCGGCGCGCAGGTCTCCGAAATGCACTGCAACTTCCTGATCAATACCGGCACCGCAACCGGCCACGATATCGAGGCGCTCGGCGAGACCGTGCGTGAGCGGGTGAAGGCGAGTTCGGGAATTGAATTGCAGTGGGAGATCAAGCGCATTGGAATCAACGCGAGCTAATTCGCCTGCTTGAAGAATTGTCATGGCGTCTGAGAGCCCAGCCTGAGATCAACCCGGGAACGTATTGATGCGCATCACGATTCTGTTCGGCGGCTCCAACAAGGAGCGGCTCGTCTCGGTGGCGAGCGCGCAGGCGCTGCACGTAGCGCTCCCCGAGGCTGATCTCTGGTTCTGGGACGCCGACGATACGGTGCATGAGGCCAGTAGCAAGGCGCTGACCTTCCACACCAAGCCGTTCGAAGAGCCGTTCAAGGCCGATGGCGGGAAACTCGGCGGCCTCGCCGAGGCGCTCGACCGCGCCAAGGCCGAAGATCGCGTGCTGGTGCTCGGTCTACATGGCGGTCGCGCCGAGAACGGCGAGCTTCAAGTCATGTGCGAGATGCGGGGTATCCCGTTTACGGGCTCGGGCTCGGCGTCATCGCATCTCGCCTTCGACAAGATCGCGGCCAAACGCTTCGCCGTGCTCGGCGGCGTCCGCGCCGCGGAAGGCGTGGTGCTCGACGATGCGGAAGCTGCGCTGGCGAGGTATGGCAGGCTGATCGCCAAACCGGTGAAGGACGGCTCGAGCTATGGGTTGATCTTCGTCAACGCGAAGCAGGATCTCGTCGCGGTCCGCACCGCGGCCGAAGCCGAGGATTATCTGATCGAGCCATTCGTCTCCGGTGCCGAAGCAACCTGCGCCGTGCTCGAGCAGCTCGACGGCTCGCTGATCGCGCTGCCGCCGATCGAGATCGTGCCGGCGGAAGGTGCCTTCAATTATTTTGCGAAATACCTCGCCAAGACCACGCAGGAGATCTGTCCAGGCCGTTTCAGTCCCGATGTCACGGCGGCGATCCAGGCCGAGGCGATCAAGGCGCACCGCGCATTGTCCTGCGGGGGATATTCGCGGACCGACTTCATCGTCTCGGCCGATGGCCCGGTCTATCTCGAGACCAATACCTTGCCGGGGCTCACCGCCGCCTCGCTCTATCCGAAAGCGCTGAACGCGCAGGGGATTGCCTTCGTGGAATTCCTGCATCAGCAGATTGCGCTCGCCGAGCGTCGCGTCCGCAAGTAGCGGCGGTCGTTTGACCGGGGGAACCCGCCCGGGTTCCGGCCCGCGAGTTCCAACGGTCCGTAAAATACTTAAGAATCCGGCTCAAGGTGCTCATAAATCGGAGAAAAAATACGTCTCCCCGGATCGGCTTTACCTTTTGTTTACCAGGACGTCCGAAGGTTAACGCTGGCGATCCAGCGGTGCTCGGCCGCCGGTCCGCGCTGTCGTGACGATCTGCATGGCGATCGAGATCAGCGCTCCGGCCGGTTCGAGCCGCGAGGGTCGGGGCCCGCAACGTATCTGTGGGCATAACAGTTGATGAGCTCGTGCAATGGATGGTGCAGGACGCCTCGCTCGATCGCAGAGGCCTCAAGCTGACCTGAAGGCCGCTGCCCTTGGCGCGGCGATCTTGCTGCGCGAGTATCTGTCCGCCCAGTTCATCCGCCTCAAATCTGCGCGCCGGTCCGCGCACATTGCTGCCAACTCAGCGAGGCCCGTTCCGCTCGCGCCGCTGGTCGAGCGCGAGGCGCCGCCGCGCATCGTGGAGCTGGTCGAACGCTATCTGCCCCGCCGTGTCGGTTCCACCATGACGGTGGCGTTGCTGTTCGGCAGCGTCTGGCTCGGCATCGTCAAGGGCGGACACGCCGAGGAGTTCAGCACCGCCTTCAGCGATGCGCGCAACGCGCTCGCCAATTCGGTCGGCTTCCGCATCACCGCGGTCGCGATCAACGGCCGCAAGCAATTGACCCAGGACGAGGTGCTCGCGGTGGGCGGCGTGACCGGCCGTTCCTCGCTGTTGTTCCTGGATGCCGCCGCCGTGCGTGACCGGCTCAAGTCCAATCCCTGGATCGCCGATGCGACCGTGCAGAAATTCTTTCCGAACCAGCTGCGGATCGACATCGTCGAGCGCAAGGCGTTCGCCTTGTGGCAGGAGAACGGGCGGCTGTCCGTCATCGCCGATGACGGCGCCGTGCTCGAACCCTATGTGTCGCGCCCGTTCCTGACCCTGCCGCTCGTGGTCGGCAAGGGCGCCGAGAGTCATGCCCGCGATTTCCTGGCGCTGCTTGCGCGCTACCCGCAGGTGCGCGCGGTGACCAAGGCGGCCGTCTTCGTCGGCGAGCGCCGCTGGAACCTGCGCACCAAGGACGGGCTCGACATCCGCCTGCCGGAGTACGACGTCGGCAATGCGCTGGCCGCGCTCTCCCAGCTGGATCAGGAGGATCATCTGTTCTCGCGCGATATCGTCGCGATCGACATGCGCCTGCCGGACCGGCTCATGGTGCAATTGTCCGATGATGCGGCGAAGGCGCGCGAAGAGCTGTTCAAGGACAAGAAGTCCAAGAAGAAAGCCGGTGACGCATGACCGGCTTCGATCGCCAGACCCCGAAGACCCGTCCGATGTCGCAGAAGCGGACTGCGCTGGTGGCCTCGCTCGACGTCGGCACCAGCAAGATCGCCTGCATGATCGCACGGCTCAGGCCGGCGCCGCCGAGCGACGCGCTGCGGGGCCGCAGTCATGCGGTGGAACTGATCGGCTACAGCCAGATCCAGTCCCGCGGCGTCAAGGCGGGCGCCGTCGTCGATCCGGTCGCGTGCGAGCAGGCGGTGCGTCAGGCGGTGGCGCTTGCCGAACGCATGGCGAAGGTGAGAGTCGAATCCGTGTTGTTGCCGGTGGCGGGTGGCCGGCTCATGGGGCACCTGATCGAAGCGACGTCCGACATTCGCGGCGGCGCCGTGACCCAGGCCGATGTCAGCCGGGTGACCTCGACCGGCATGCATCATGCGACGGGCGAGGGCCGTGCAGTGCTGCACGCGCTGCCCGTCGGCTACACGCTGGATGGCGTGAAGGGCATCCGTGATCCCAGGGGCATGCTGGCGCGCCAGTTCGGCGTCGACATGAATGTCGTGACCAGCGATGCCACGGTCGCCAAGAACCTGATGCTGGTTGTCGAGCGCTGCCATCTCAATGTCGAGGCCATGGCTGCGAGCCCGTATGTTGCCGGATTGTCGGTCTTGACCGATGACGAGGCCGATCTCGGCGCGGCCGTGGTCGAAATGGGCGCGGGCACCACGACGATCGCGATCTTTTCCGGCGGTCGATTCATCCACGCCTCCGGATTTGCGCTCGGCGGGTACCACGTGACCATGGATCTTGCGCGCGGACTATCAGCGTGCATTGCGGATGCCGAGCGAATCAAGACGTTATATGGCACGGTGCTGACCGGCGGGTCTGACGCGCGTGAGTTGATGTCTGTTCCGACGGCCGGGGACAATGAGCGGGATCTCCCGCAGATCGTGTCCCGCGCCACCATCGCGAATATTGTCAGGCACCGCGCCGAGGAGATTTTTGAAATGGTCCGGGACCGGCTGAAGGATTCTCCCTTTGCGGCAGAGCCCAAGGCCCGTGTCGTTCTGAGCGGCGGGGCTTCGCAACTGACCGGCCTTGTCGAACTCGGCAGTCGGATTCTCGGCCGCCCCGTGCGGGTCGGCCGTCCGCTCGGCTTTGGCCGCCTGCCGAACGAAGCCAAGAACGCCGCCTTTGCTGTGCCCACCGGGCTCCTGGTCTATCCGCAATACGCGCACCTCGAACATGTCGAACCGCGGCATACGCGGCAGCTTGGAACAGGGACCGACGGCTATTTCGGAAAGGTCGGACGATGGCTACGCGAGGGCTTCTGATGAATTTTTTCCGCCCCATGCGATTTTCACCAACACCCGCGGCCGGCGGCCGTGGCGAACCCACGCGCGCGTGATCGAGAGGCAACCATGGCACTCACTATTACACCTCCTGATATCCATGAGCTGAAGCCGCGGATTACTGTGTTCGGCGTCGGTGGCGCGGGCGGCAACGCCGTCAACAACATGATCACCGCAGGCCTGCAGGGTGTCGACTTCGTCGTCGCCAACACCGATGCCCAGGCACTGACGATGTCGAAGGCGCAGCGCATCATCCAGATGGGCACGCAGGTGACGCAAGGGTTGGGCGCCGGTTCGCAGCCCGATGTCGGCGCGGCTGCCGCACAAGAGGTGATCGACGAGATCCGCGACCACCTTTCTGGCGCCAACATGGTGTTCGTCACCGCCGGCATGGGGGGCGGAACGGGCACCGGCGCAGCACCGGTGATCGCCAAGACCGCGCGCGAAATGGGCATCCTCACCGTGGGCGTCGTCACCAAGCCGTTCCACTTCGAAGGCCAGCGCCGCATGCGCACGGCGGAATCGGGCATCGGGGAACTGCACAAGGTCGTCGATACGCTGCTGATCATCCCGAACCAGAATCTGTTCCGGGTGGCCAACGAGAAGACCACCTTCGCCGACGCCTTCGCGATGGCCGACCAGGTGCTCTATTCGGGCGTGGCCTGCATCACCGACCTGATGGTCAAGGAAGGCCTGATCAACCTCGACTTCGCCGACGTCAGAGCGGTGATGAGGGAGATGGGCAAGGCGATGATGGGCACTGGCGAAGCCTCCGGCGAGAAGCGCGCGCTCACCGCCGCCGAAGCTGCGATCGCCAACCCCTTGATCGACGATTCCTCGATGAAGGGCGCCAGGGGGCTCTTGATCTCGATCACCGGCGGCAAGGACCTCACCTTGTTCGAGGTGGACGAGGCCGCGACCCGCATCCGCGAGGAGGTTGACCAGGACGCCAACATCATCGTCGGCGCCACCTTCGACGAATCGCTCGACGGGCTGATTCGGGTCTCCGTGGTCGCGACCGGCATCGAGCAGGCGCAGTTCAACCGCGGCGTGGCGCCGCCTTCTGCGCCGGTGCAGCCAGCCGTCGCGCCGGCTCCGTCGGTTGCGATGGGCGCCCCGGAGAGCCGGCTCGCCGATCTCACGGCGCGGTTGCGCGCCGACAATCAGCGCCTCGCCGATCGCGCGGCCAAGCTCGAAGCCCAGGCGGCGCAGATGGCGCCCGCAGCCCCGGCACCGGTCGCGCCGGCGCCTCGCCCGGCACCGAATCTCGAACGCGATACGCTGGCGGCCGTTGCCGCGGCGATGGCGAGCGAGCCCGCCGCCGCGGCTCCTGTACATCCGGCCTCCTACGGTGACGTGACCGTGCGTCCGATCGCTCAGAAGCCGTCGCTATTCCCGGAGCCCGAGACCATGCGCGCCGCACCGGTGGAACCGGCGGCGCCTCCGGAGACCTTCATCCCGCAGGCCGCCGAACGGTTGCCGGTCCGGGCCCCGCGGATGCCGAAATTCGAGGACCTGCCGATGCCGGCCCAGGCCGAGATTCGCCAGGCGCGGGGTGACGAGGCCGACGAGCATCCGCAGAAGTCCCGGATGTCGCTGTTGCAGCGGCTGGCCAATGTCGGTCTCGGCCGTCGCGATGAGGAGAGCGAGGCTCCGGTCGCTGGCCGTGGGGCAGGACCGGCCATGCCGGTGATGCCGCCGCTGCCCGAGCGCAAGCCGCAGCAGCGCACGGTGGCCCAGCAGGTCGCAGCCCACGAGCCGGTTTCGGAATATGCTCGTCGTCCGGCGCCGCAAGGTCTGGACATTCACGGCCGCCCCGCACCTGTGTCGCCGGCGCCACAGGGCGACGATCATTTGGATATCCCGGCCTTCCTCCGCCGGCAGGCAACCTGAGAATTGTTACAGCCCTGGCTGTGGAAAAGAGGCCCGGCTCGCAAGAGCCGGGCCTCTTCGCTTGGAGGGACCGAACACTCGGCGTCGTTCAAGCGGCTGATTTTAAATGATTAATTATTCTTTCGGTGCTGTGATAGGGGCCATGGAGGGTAAAGGGCGCGTTCCAATTTGGTTAAGCCTTGGCGCGAATACGGCGGAGATAGGGTAACAATCCGTAAAGAAGCGTGAGTTGGCGCCCTTCGGAGCCCGTGATTAAGGTTTGGCGTGACTTGGGGAATACCTGACATTGAGTCGGCGCGAAGTAGCTGCCAGCCCGGTGTTAAGGTGGGGTCTTGGGCGATAGTCGATGAAATTCAGCCGGCAAACCACGCTTCGTTCGCAGGCCACCGTCACCGGTGTTGGTGTCCATTCCGGGGCGCCCGTGAGCTTGACTGTTGGGCCTGCGCCGATCGATGCAGGCCTTGTTTTTGTCCGCACCGGTCTCGATGGCGCCGACCGAGAGGTGAGGGCCACCGCTGGCTCGGTGATCGCCACCGAATTTGCAACGGTCCTCGGCGACTCCGAAGGTCCGCTGGTTTCCACCGCTGAACATGTGCTGGCCGCGCTGCGCGGCATGGGCGTCGACAACGCCACCATCGAGATCGACGGTCCCGAAGTTCCGATCATGGACGGCTCGGCAGCGCCCTTCGTTGCGGCGATCGAGCAGGCGGGCGTTGTTTCGCAGTCGGCGGCACGCCGCTTCATCCAGGTCCTCAAGCCGGTGCAGGTCGCGATCGGCGCTTGTTCCGGCGAGCTCCGTCCGAATGCGACCGGATTCCGGGTCGAGGTTGAGATCGACTTCACCAATCCGGTGATCGGCCGCCAAGCCTACCAATTCGATCTCAATCCGGAGCGTTTCCGCCGCGAGATCGCCCGCGCCCGCACCTTCGGCTGCATGAGCGACGTAGCGAAGCTCTGGAGCGCCGGCTTCGCGCTGGGGTCGTCCTTCGAGAACACCGTCGTGTTCGATGAGGAGCGGCTCCTGAACCCAGAAGGGCTGCGCTACGCCGATGAATGCGCCCGTCACAAGGTGCTGGATGCCCTCGGCGACCTCGCACTCGCTGGCCTGCCGCTGCTTGGGACTTACCGTTCGGTGCGCGGGGGCCATAAGCTCAATCACGCGGTGCTGACCGCGCTGCTTGCCGACCGCACGGCCTGGCGGGTGGTCGAAGGCGAGCCGGCGGTGCGGCGTCCGCGCGTTGCGACCGAGGTCGCGGTGGGTGGAATGGTCGGCGGCATGATCGCTCCGGCTTACGGCCCGGACGTGTCCTGACGGGACGCCTCGATTCGCGGCTTGGCAGAGCCGGCTCACCCGAGTGAGTCTCTGATGACTGCTCGTTTCGCCCGGCGAGTCCTCCACGGGATTTTCGTTGCCGATGATTGCCGGGCGCGAGCGGGCTGCCGGGAGCGCCAAACTTCATAGGCTTTCCAGGGCTTTGCCAGGTAACCATGTGGACGGGTGCGTCCCGATGCCGCCTTAATCCGGGCGAAATGCCTGCCTATGCGGTTGGTTAACAAGGGCGTTTCGGCTAAAGAGGCGATGGCTGCACGGCAGGCGCCTGGACAAGCCCTGACCGGCGTTCATGATCGTAAAGTTCATGACGCGCGGCACACACCGGATCACAGGCGTCAGGTTCTGAGAAGCTCATGTCGACACAGCGTCTTCCGCACGAACTCTGCACCCCATTAGCCGGCCGCATCAGGCTGGCTGCATCGCTGATTGTGCTCGCACTGCCCTTGAGCGGATGCGGCACCGGCGGACTGTGGGACAAGTTCCTGGCCAAGGACGACACCTTCGTCGATGAGCCGGCGGACAAGCTCTATAATCAGGGCTTGTACATGATGAACGAGAAGAAGGATCCCAAGGGCGCGGTCAAGAAGTTCGAGGAAGTCGACCGTGAGCATCCTTATTCCGACTGGGCCCGCAAATCGCTTTTGATGTCCGCCTATGCCTCGTATCAGGCCGGCGATTATGATGGCTGCATCGGTTCGGCGACGCGCTACGTAACGCTGCATCCGGGCAGCCCGGACGCGGCCTATGCGCAATATCTGATCGCGGCCTCGCATTACGACCAGATCCCGGACATCAGCCGAGATCAGGGGCGCACCGAAAAGGCGATCGCAGCGCTGGACGAGGTGGTTCGCAAATATCCGACCTCCGAATATGCGGTCAGCGCCAAGGCCAAGCTGGAGGGCGCGCGTGACCAGCTCGCCGGCAAGGAAATGGATATCGGCCGCTACTATATGCAAAAGCGCGACTACACGGCGGCCATCAACCGGTTCAAGACCGTGGTTACGCAATATCAGACCACCCGTCACGTCGAGGAAGCGCTGTTTCGGCTGACCGAGGCCTACATGGCGATCGGCATCGTCGGCGAGGCGCAGACCGCGGCTGCCGTGCTCGGGCACAATTTTCCGGACAGCAAATGGTACAAAGACGCCTATGATCTCGTGAAGAACGGCGGCGTGGAGCCGGAAGAGAACAAAGGCTCCTACATCTCCAAGGCCTTCAAGAAGCTGGGCCTGGGCTGAACCCGGCGCGTCTCGATCGAGACGCTGCGTATTGGGCGCCCCTCCGGCCGCTCGCGGGCGAGGCTGAATGCGAGAGCGCCGTCCGGCCTCCGCGGAGGTGTGTTCTTGTTTTGTTCTACGAATCCTGCTAGCATTTGAGTCGATCGCTTCAGGGCTCTCGCCCTCAACGAGGACTCAACTGCCATGCTGGCGCGTTTGTCGATCCGTGACATTGTTCTGATCGAGCGGCTTGATATCGAGTTTTCGCAAGGGCTTGCGGTGCTGACCGGAGAGACCGGCGCCGGCAAGTCGATCCTGCTCGACGCCTTTGCGCTGGCGCTGGGTGGTCGAGGCGATGCGAGCCTCGTCCGCCAGGGCGCCGAACAGGGCCAGGTGACGGCCGTGTTCGAGGTGGCCAAGAACCATCCTGCAGCGAAGATATTGGCGGATAACGGCCTTGAGGACGACGGCGAGATGATCCTGCGCCGCGTCCAGTTCGGTGACGGCCGGACCCGGGCCTTCATCAACGACCAGTCCGTCAGCGTGCAGACCCTGAAGGCGGTCGGCGCGGCGCTGGTCGAGATCCATGGCCAGCACGACGAGCGGGCGCTGGTCGATGCCGCCACCCACCGCCGCCTGCTCGACGCCTTTGCAGGGCTGGAGAAAGACGTCGCGGCGGTCGAACTGCTTTGGGCGGCCCGGCGCAGCGCGGGCGCGGCGCTGGAGGCACATCGCGCCGGCATGGAGCGTGCCGCCCGCGAGGCCGATTATCTGCGCCATGCCTCGGACGAACTGAGGGCGTTGGCGCCAAAAGACGGCGAGGAGACCCAGCTTGCCGCGCGCCGCACCGCGATGATGCAGGGCGAGAAGATCGCTTCCGATCTGCGCGACGCCCAGGAAGCTGTCGGTGGCAACCAGTCGCCGATCGCCAGTCTTTCGGCTGCCGTGCGGCGCTTGGAGCGGCGGGCCGGCAGCTCGCCGGCCCTGATCGAGCCGGCCGTGAAGGCCATCGATGCCGCAATCAACGCGCTGGAGGAGGCTGACCAGCATCTGACGGCTGCGCTTGCCGCGACGGACTTCGATCCGCTGGAGCTGGAGCGCATCGAAGAGCGGCTGTTCGCGCTGCGTGCGGCTTCGCGCAAATACTCCACGCCGGTCGATGGTCTTGCGGCGCTCGCGGCGAAATATGCCGCCGACGTCGTGCTGATCGATGCCGGCGCCGAGCAGCTGAAGAAGCTGGAAGCCGCAGCCGCCGATGCCGGTTCGCGCTACGCCGCAGCGGCTGCAAAACTCTCGGCGGCGCGCAGCAAGGTTGCCGAGAAGCTCAATAGGGCCGTCAACGCCGAGCTCGCGCCGCTCAAGCTCGAACGCGCCAAGTTCATGACCCAGGTCGAGGCCGATGCCGAGATGCCGGGACCGCAGGGGATCGATCGCGTCGAGTTCTGGGTGCAAACCAATCCGGGCACCAGGCCAGGGCCGATGATGAAAGTGGCATCGGGCGGCGAGCTGTCGCGGTTCCTGCTGGCGTTGAAGGTGGTGCTGTCCGATCGCGGCTCGGCGCCGACCCTGGTGTTCGACGAGATCGATACCGGAGTGGGCGGCGCGGTGGCCGATGCGATCGGCGCCCGCCTGGCGCGGCTGGCCGGCCAAGTCCAGGTGATGGCGGTGACCCACGCGCCGCAGGTCGCAGCCCGTGCCGACCAGCATCTGTTGATCTCCAAAGCTGCGCTCGACAAGGGCAAGCGCGTTGCCACGCGCGTCAATGCCCTGCCGGCCGAGCACCGCCGCGAGGAGATCGCGCGCATGCTCGCCGGCGCCGAGATTACCGCCGAGGCCCGCGCCGCGGCGGCACGGTTGCTCGAGATGGCGGCTTAATTGCTGCTCAGTCGATGGTGCGACTTGCTACGTCATTCCGGGGCGATGCGAAGCATCGAACCCGGAATCTCGAGATTCCGGATTCGGTCCTGCGAACCGCTCCGGAATGACGGTTCTTTAACGGCAGATCGTCTCGTATAGGTCTTTCCACTCCGGATTGCCGGCCTCGATCAACTTCACCTTCCAGTCCCGCTTCCACTTCTTCAGCTCTTTCTCCCTGGCAATCGTGGAGATCGGATCCTCGTAGATCTCGAACCAAACGAGCCGTGTGATATTGTACCTAGACGTAAATCCCGGTACGGCCTTCTGCTGGTGTTCATAAACTCTGCGCACAAGGTCGTTGGTGACGCCGACATAGATTGCCCCATCCTTTCGGCTCGCGAAAATGTACACAGAGTAGGCCATAGGATCATGCCCATCATCTCTAGATTCCGGGTTCGATGCTTCGCATCGCCCCGGAATGACGGACTGTAGTAAGCAATGGCCAGAGCAGCAAAAGCAAGGAAGCCCGTCGACGTCGCCGATCTCACCAAGGCGCAGGCCAAGGTGGAATGGAAGCGGCTCGCGCTGGAGCTCGCGACCCACGACCGGCTCTACTATCAGGAAGACGCGCCGAAGATCTCGGATGCCGAGTATGACGCGCTGCGTCAGCGCTTCAACGCGATCGAAAAGCGTTTCCCGGAATTCGTTACGCCCGAATCGCCGTCGCAGAAGGTCGGCGCCGCGCCGTCCGGCCGCTTCAAGAAGGTGCGTCATGCGGTGCCGATGCTGTCGCTCGACAACGCCTTTGCCGAGGAGGACGTGCGCGACTTCGTCGGCCGCATCGTTCGCTTTCTGAAGCTCGCGGACGACAAGATCGACTTCTCCGCCGAGCCGAAGATCGATGGCCTCTCGATGTCCCTGCGCTATGAGGGCGGCGAACTCGTCACTGCGGCGACACGCGGCGATGGTGCGGAAGGCGAGGACGTCACCGCCAACATCCGCACACTCAAGGATGTGCCGCACAAGCTGCATGGCCGAAAGATCCCCGAGATCTGCGAGGTGCGCGGCGAGGTCTACATGACCAAGCAGGCGTTCCTGGCGCTGAACGAGCGGCAGAAGGCGGCAGGCGACACGGTGTTCGCCAATCCGCGCAATTCGGCCGCTGGGTCATTGCGGCAGAAAGACCCTGCCATCACGGCGTCGCGCCCCTTGGGGTTCTTCGCCTATGCCTGGGGCGAGATGAGCGCGGGCGCAATGCCTGCGGACACGCAGAGCGGCATGATCAAATGGTTCGAGCATTGCGGCTTTACGACCAATCCGCTGACACGGCTGTGTCATTCGGTCGAGGAACTGCTCGCGTTCCATCGTTCGATCGAGGAGCAGCGCGCTGAGCTCGACTACGACATCGACGGCGTGGTCTACAAGGTTGACCGCATCGATTGGCAGGAGCGGCTCGGCTTCGTGTCGCGCACGCCGCGCTGGGGCATCGCGCACAAGTTTCCGGCCGAACGCGCCATGACGGTGCTGAAGGACATCGAGATCCAGGTCGGCCGCACCGGCTCGTTCACGCCGGTCGGCAAGCTGGAGCCGGTCGGGGTCGGTGGCGTCATCGTGCAGAACGTCACCCTGCACAATGAGGACTACATCAAGGGCATCGGCAACAAGGGCGAGGTGTTGCGCGAGGGGCGCGATATCAGGATCGGCGACACGGTCGTGATCCAGCGCGCCGGCGACGTCATCCCGCAGGTGGTGGACGTCATCATCGACAAACGCCCGAAGGACGCCAAGGAATTCCATTTCCCGAAGAAGTGCCCGTGTCCCTTGCATACCGATGTGGTGCGCGAGGAGACTGCGACTGGTGAAGAAGGTTCGCGCGCGCGCTGCACCGGCGAGTTCGCCTGTCCGTTCCAGAAGATCCAGCATCTGCTGCTGTTCGTCTCGCGGCGCGCCTTCGACATCGACGGCCTCGGCGAGAAGCAGATCGAGTATTTCTTCGCGCAAGGCTGGGTGAAGGAGCCGGCCGAGATTTTCACCCTTGCCGCCCGCAACGCGAAACTGAAGCTGGAAGAGATCGAGGGGTACGGCGAGACCTCGGTGCGCAATCTGTTCAACGCGATCGAGGCGCGCCGCAACATCCCGCTCGAGCGCTTCATCTACGCGCTCGGCATGCGCCATGTCGGCGAGACCACGGCTTTGGCGCTGGCCCGCGGCTATGGCTCGTGGGAGGCCTTCCACGAAGCCTGCCTGAAGGTCGCTCACGGCGACGAGGAGGCGATCGCCGAGATGGATGCGCTGGACCAGATCGGCGATACCGTGATCAAGAGCATCGCCGCCTATTTCGGCGAGAGTCACAACCGCGGCATCGTCGAGCGCCTGACCGGGCAGGTCACGATCCAGGATGCGGAGAAGCCGAAGCGCAATTCGGCGATCGCCGGCAAGACCGTGGTGTTCACCGGCTCGCTGGAGAAGATGACGCGCGACGAGGCCAAAGCCACAGCCGAGCGACTTGGTGCGAAGGCGGCAAGCTCGGTGTCGAAGAAGACCGACTATGTGGTGGCGGGGCCCGGCGCCGGCTCGAAGCTCGCGGAAGCCGAGAAGCACGGCGTGCGGGTCTTGACCGAGGACGAGTGGCTGAAGCTGATCGGGGAGTAGCGTTTGTTGCTTTCGCCATCGTGGCCGACCCACGTTCCACGCTCCGCTGTCGTTACCCGCGAAGGCGGGTGACCCAGTATCCCAGAGCCAGTGATTGTTCAACTGATAGACCGCGGCGTACTGGATGCCCCGCCTGCGCGGGGCATGCCGACCTTGTGCTCGGGCGTGCAGCTTCGCTCGGATGACGAAGCGCCCTCACATCACGCCGGCCTCATCCTCTTCTGCTTCCTTGATCATCTCCTCGCTCACGGTCGCGTTGCCGCGCGGCACCAGGAAGATCATGCTGCCGGCGCAGGCGAACGACATCGCAAGGATGGCGGATGTCAGCGGTCGGGTCGTGGTGAAATGTCCGCCGAGATAGGCGCCAAACTGCGACACCAAGGCGCCGATTCCCATCTGCAGAAACCCCATGGCGCCCGATGCGGTGCCGGCCGCGCTCGGGCGCACGCTGATCGCGCCCGCCGCCGAGTTGGCCATGACCATCGCATTCGCAAACATCACCAGCATCTGGGTGCCGAACAGCATGACGGGGACCTGATTGAGGCCGAGCAGGCTCCAGCACACATTCAAGGAGCTGCCCGCAAGCTGTAGCGCTAGTCCGAACCAGATCAGCCTGTCGAGCGAATGTCGCGGCGAGAAGCGGACGCAGAACAGGTTGCCGACGAAATACGCAAAGCCGGTGGTCGCAAACCAGGCGCCATATTCGGCGCTCGAGCGTCCCATCTGGATCTCGACGATGTAGGGGCCGCCGCCGGCGAAGGTGAAGATGATCTGCGATGCCAGCACTTGGCACAGCATATAGCCGACGAAAGCGCGGCTCTTGAGCAGCACGACAACGTCGCCGCGGAAGCTGGCTCCTTCGGTGCGGGTCCGCCGGGTTTCCGGCAGCGCCAGCGTCACCGCGACCGCGATCGCGACCGACAGCGCCGCCACGACGTAGAAGATGGCGTGCCAGCCTAGCGCCGTCTCGATCAGGCCGCCGGTCAGCGGCGAGAGCATCTGCGCGATCATCATGACCGCGACGACCAGGCTGATCATGGCGCCGATGCGCTCGCGCGGATAGAGGTCGCGGATGATGGCGCGGCTGATCACCATGCCGCTCGCTCCGCCCAGGGCCTGCAGGAAGCGGGCGACGATCAGTTGCGGCAGGGTTTGCGCGAGGATGCAGCCGAGGCTTGCGACGATCGACAGCGCAAGGCCGGCCAACATCACCGGGCGGCGGCCGTAGCGGTCCGACAGCGGTCCTAACAGCAGCTGTGATAGCGCGATACCGACCATGTAGCAGGATACGGTCATCTGCACCACGGAGGCATCGCGGCCGAAGGTGGTGGCCAGCATTGGCAGCGCCGGAACCAGCAGATATAGCGAGATCGGCGCGAGCCCGGTCATCACGACCAACAGGACCAGCAGCAGGCGCGAATTCGCGACGCCGGCTTGCGCCGCAGCCTCGGCCGGCTTGCTGATCATTCCGTGCATTGCGGTGGCGCTCAGGTCGTTGCGAACGCGGCCGACTGTAGCGAGCTGCCACTTCGCCGAAATGGCTGTTTCGGCATACGCCTATGCCGCCAGCGGGACTGTTATCATCGCACGCGCAAGGATGTTGCAGGCGGTGATGCAAAACACGGCAGCTACAACCTCATCATTCCGGGTTCGAGACCTTTGGCCTCGTCCCGGAATGAGGGCGTGCTGATGCGCGTCCCGAAAGGACATCCCTTGCGGCTACAGCGCCGCGGTGACCGCATCGATCCAGCGCTGATCGGCCTCGTCCAACGCGTCGCGGACGGCGTTTCTGACCCGCGCATGATACGCATCGAGCCAAGCGCGCTCGTCCTCGCTCAACATCGCGGTGTCGATCAGGCGCCGATCGATCGGCGCGAGCGTCAGCGCCTCGAAGCCGTTCATCGGCTTCTCGGCTCCGGCAATGTCCTTTGCGACGACCAGCTCCAGATTCTCGATCCGGATGCCGAAGCCGTCGGTCTTGTAGTATCCGGGCTCGTTGGAGAGGATCATGCCGCGCTTCAGCGCGGTCGTGCCGAGCTTGGAGATCCGCGCCGGCCCCTCATGCACCGAGAGATAGCTGCCGACCCCATGGCCGGTGCCGTGCTCGAAATCGAGCCCGGCCTGCCAGAGGAACTGCCGCGCCAGACTGTCGAGCTGCGCGCCGGTGGCGCCATCGGGAAAGATCGCGCGGGCGATCGCGAGATGCCCGCGCAGCACGCGGGTGAAGCGGTCGCGCATTTCGTCGGTCGGGATGCCGATCGCGATGGTGCGGGTGACGTCGGTGGTGCCGTCCTGATATTGCGCGCCGGAATCGATCAGCAGCAGATCGCCGGGCATGATGCGCCGGTTGGTCTTGCGGGTGACGCGGTAATGCACGATCGCGCCGTTCGGACCGGTGCCGGCGATGGTCGGAAACGAGACGTCCTTGAGCGCACCGGTGTCGCGGCGAAACGTCTCCAGCGCTTCCACTGCGTCGATCTCGGTCAGGCTGCCCTTGGGGGCCTCGCGGTCGATCCAGGCCAGGAAGCGGGCCAGCGCGATCGCATCGCGACGGTGAGCGCGCCTTGTTCCCTCGATCTCGGTCGCGTTCTTGGCGGCCTTGAGCAGGCTGACGGGATCGGGACCTCGCACCGGCTTGCCGCCGGCGGTCTGGATCAGCCGGGTGAGCGCGTCGGCCGCGGTCGCGCTGTCCAGCGCAATCGTGGCACCGGATTGGGCGAGCTTGGTCAGGCTCGGCCCCAGGGCATCGGGCTCGACGACATCGGCGGACTGTTCGAGATGGTCGCGGGTGAGGTTGGAGAGTTTGCGGTGGTCGATGAAGATCGTCGGCCGGCCGGTCTTCGGCACCAGCGCATAGGACAACGGCAGCGGCGTATGCGCTACGTCGGCGCCACGGATGTTGAGGGCCCAGGCGACGTTGTGCGCGTCCGAGAGCACCAGCGCCTCGACGCCGAGCTTGTCGATCTCCTGGCGGATCCGCGCGAGCTTGCCGGCCTCGCTCTCGCCGGAAAATTCCGCTGCATGGATCGCGACCGGCGCCAACGGCGGCTGCGGCCGCTCGGTCCAGATCGTATCGACCGGATTGCTGTCGACCGCGACCAGTTCGGCTCCGGCCTTGGCGCAGGCCGCCGCCAGCCGTTCTGCCGCAGCGCTTGTGTGCAGCCAGGGATCGAAGCCGAACCGGTCGCCCGGCTGCAAATGGGCGGAAAGCCAGGTCTCCAGCGGTGGCTCGATCAGCGGTTCGACGGTCCACGCCTTGCCGTCGACCTGCTTGGCGGCCTGCAAGGTGTAGCGGCCGTCGACGAAAACCGCCGCCTTATGTGGCAGCACGACTGCCGCACCTGCCGATCCGGTGAAGCCGGTTAGCCAAGCCAGCCGCTCCTCGGAGCCCGGAACATATTCGTTCTGCTGCTGGTCGGCGCGCGGAACGATGAAGCCCGTCAGCTTGCGCTTGGCGAGTTCCTCGCGCAGCGCGGACAGGCGTGCGGTGAGAGCGACCCCGGCTTCGGGGTCCTCGAATGTCTGGAAGTGAGCTTCGAACATCGTCCGTCAGTCTACGGTCGCGCACGCGCATCCGCAATCAACCTTCCCCACCCGTCGTGTGCAGCGCATGAAGAATCTCCTTGCATTCGCCTGTGCAAAACGATTTGCTGTCTTACGCTAGTCATCCGAAAGAGATGCTGCGGGGAAACATAAAGACGTTGCGACGAAGGTCGAATGACCACGCTGTAGCGCCTTCAAGGAGTGCCTCAACTCAGCGGCGAGGGGACGCACGATGCCTGCCTTTACCTTCGAGAAGTTATCGACTCCCGCACCGGGAGGACCGGTAGAAGCGCCCGCCGAGAAGCAACGCAGTACGCTGGTTCAGCTGGTCAATCGTTTGGTGGCGCCACGCGTCAGACGCGATCAGCCAGCAAGAGATGAATCTTCCACTCGTCCGATCTCGAAGTAGTCGCCGCGCCGGCCGGCTCCGGCTCATCCCCGATCAGGCGTTTCCCCGACATATCGCAGCAGCAAGCTGCTCCAGCCTTCGATACGCCATTCGCGCACCGGCACCAGTCCGCGTGCGCGATAGGCTGCGACCACCCCGCGCGCCTGCGGGGTCAACAGGCCGGATAGGATGACGTGGGCGGAGGGCGCCAGGTGGCGCCGCATCGGACCTGCCAGCTGCCGCAGCGGGTTGGCGAGGATGTTCGCCATCACCAGGTCGAAAGGGCCCCGGCGGCCGAAGTCGGGTGCGGAGAAGCCCGTGGCGCCGATGACCTGCACCAGCGGTGCCACACCGTTGATCCGGGCATTGTCACGGGCGACCGCAACCGAGGCCGGGTCGATATCGCTGGCCAGGATGGCTTGGCGGCGCGCCTTGGCCGCGGCGATCGCGAGCACGCCAGTCCCGGTGCCAAGGTCGAGCACACGGCGGGGCTGATACGACTTCAACAGATGATCGAGCAGCAGCAGGCAGCCGCGGGTCGTGCCGTGATGGCCGGTACCGAAGGCGAGCGCCGCCTCGATCTCGATCCCGAGCTTGTTCGGCGGTACCCGGGCGCGGTCATGGCTGCCATGGACGATGAAGCGGCCAGCAGGCACCGGCACCAGATCGTCGAGGCTGGCCTTGACCCAATCCTTGGCCTCCACCACGTCGAAAGCGACGGTTTGGGCAATGTGCTGGCCAGCCGCTGCCGCGATGAGCTCGCGAACCAGCTCGCGATCCGGCTCTTCGGCGAAATGCACCGCGACATCCCAGTGTCCGTCCGGCCGCTCGAAAGAGGCCACGGCGGCATCGCTTTCGAAGAATATCTCGGTCAGGACGTCGACGGCACGACGGCCCGCACTCTCGTCGGGCAAGGTGAAGCTGGCGCGATAAGTGGCTGGGGTGGGAGATAGGGGCATCACGGGATCCGCAGGCAATTGGCCGCCGTGGTGAAGCGTTTTGGGCACCAAAGCAAGCGGGATCGGAAGCCGCATACGGAGTGGCTTCGGTTGCGAACTTCGGAATCCTGGAGCACCCGCCAATTTCCCGCACGGCTCACGACGGCGGAGCGCGGGCCGCTCGGCATGGTCGGAAATCACCGGGAAATTGCGTGGAATGTTCGGGAAAGTTGGATGATCCCCGTTTAAGCGATTTTAGCTTCCTGCGGGTATTGTTCCATCACGATCCCGACCAGCTCTGATCCAACGACAGGGGGAGTAAGGTGAGCATGAAATCAATGATTTTTAAGTTTTTGCGCAACGAATCCGGTGCCACTGCCATCGAATATGGCCTGATCGCGGCTGGCATCTCGCTCGCGATCATCGCGGCCGTCAATGGGCTCGGCACGTCGCTGGGCAGCAAGTTCGACTCGATCAACACGTCGCTGAAATAATCTTTTCGGCGCGGAATGCTTGGGCCGGGCGCTTGCGCTCGGCCTTTTTGTTTGTCACCGCGCGCAAGCGGGATCGCGGGGCGAACCTGTCCACCGCAGAAGCAGGCCTTTTCCACGACCTATCCCCAGACTTGTCCAACGCTCATCCACAGCCTCGTTCACGAGCTATTAGCCACTTACCCCCAGGCGAACAGCGCCCGATGGTCGGCCAGGATGGCCTGCGCGGCGTTGTGGCCGGGCGCACCGGTTACGCCGCCGCCAGGGTGGCTGCCGGAGCCGCAGTGATAGAGCCCCTTGAGCGGAGAGCGGTAATCGGCATGGCCAAGCATGGGCCGGGCCGAGAACAGCTGGTTGAGGCTGAGCGCGCCGTGGAAGATGTCGCCGCCGAGCAGCCCGAACTGCCGTTCCAGATCGAGCGGCGAGAGAATCTGGCGCCCGAGCACGGTCGAGGCGAAGCCGGGCGCGTAGCGGTCGACGGTCGCGATCATGAGATCGGCAACCTCGTCGCGATGATCATCCCAGGAACGGCCCTCCGGCAGCTCCGGGGCGACATGCTGGCAGAACAGGCTCGCCACGTGCTGGCCGGTCGGCGCCAGGCTGTCGTCGAGCGTGGAGGGGATCAGCATCTCGACCACCGGCTCGCGGCTCCAGCCATGCTCGCGCGCATCGCGATAGGCCCGGTCCATATAGGCGAGGCTCGGAGCGAGGATGATGCCGGCCGAAAGGTGGTCGCCATCGCCGGGGAGCACTGTGAAAGAGGGCAGGCGGCTCAGCGCCAGATTCATGCGGAAGGTGCCGGATCCGTTGCGCCAGTGCTTGATGCGCGCAAGGAAGTCGTCGGGCAGCGCATCGGCGGGGACCAGCTGCGTGTAGAGCAGCTTGGGGTTCACATTCGCGACGACATATTTGGCGCGGATGGTCCTGCCATCCTCCAGCACCACGCCCACGGCACGGTCGCGCTCGACGATGACTTCGCGCACGCCGGTATCGAGTTCGATCAGCGCGCCAAGGTCGCGCAACGCACGCGCCATGGCTTGCGTGATCGCGCCCATGCCGCCGATCGCGTGGCCCCATGCGCCCTTCTTGCCGTTCACTTCGCCAAAGGCATGATGCAGCATGACATAGGCCGAGCCTGCCGCGTACGGGCTTGCGTAATTGCCGACGATGGCGTCGAAGCCGAACAGCGCCTTTACCAGGTCATTCTCGAAGACCTCGTCGAGCATCTCGCCCGCCGAGCGGGTGAAGAGATCGAGCAGGTCGCGCTGCTGCTCCAGCGTCAGCGCGCGCAGCGCGTTGGCCGTAGTCAGCGCATTGACGGTCTCGCGCATGGCGGCGAGGCCAAGGCCTTCCACCAGGTTCGGCGGAGCGCGCAGCACGAAGGCGCGCAGGACGTCCGCGATCGCCTCGAGCCTGTACGAAAACGAGCCGATCGCCTCAGCATCATGCGCGCTCAACTTGGCAACCGAGGCGAGCGTGCGGCCCTCTCCCGTCAACAGATAGCGGCCATCGGGGGCGGGGAGGAAATTCTGCGCCCGCCGCTCGACGATCTTGAGCCCCCGCTCGTGCAGCTTGAGATCGGCGATGACGCGCGGATTGAGCAGGCTTACCGTGTAGGCGGCGACCGAATTGCGAAAGCCCGGGTGAAATTCCTCGGTCACGGCGGCCCCGCCGACAACCTTGCGCCGCTCCACGACATGCACCCGCAAGCCCGCCATCGCGAGATAGGCGGCGCAGGTCAGGCCGTTATGGCCGGCCCCGATGACGACGACGTCGGTTTCGTTCATGTCCGCTTCAAAAAGCCCTGATTAAAGAAGCACGGTTACGGCGACCGGAACCGGTTGTCCGGGACCGTGCTCTCGCGCCGCTGCGGCATGCCGTCAAGCGAAAGTGTGCTGCCGGCGCTGTCGCCTTACTGGCCTTCCATCCGCTATGTGTTGCCGGGACGTTGCGGACGGGCCATCCGCACCGACCTTGGCCGGATCACCGCCGGAGTTTCCATGACCTCAGTCGCGTCGTCCGTCGCCCATCAGCCCTCTGCCGCGCGGAATAGCCTGATCCTGGTGGTCTATACCGCCGCGATCTTCGTCAGCGCGCTGCTGTTATTCTCGGTGCAGCCGCTGTTCACCAAGATGGTGTTGCCGCGGCTCGGCGGCTCGCCTGCGGTGTGGTCGGTCGCCATGGTGTTCTTCCAGGCGCTGCTGCTCGCCGGCTATGCCTATGCGCATTTCCTGATGCAGCTTCGCAGCCGGGTGGTGCCGGTGGTCGTGCATCTCGTGCTGCTCATGGTGGCGATCCTGACCCTGCCGCTGTCGATCGCAAGCAGCTGGGGCGATCCGCCGACCTCGGGCTACGCGCTGTGGCTGCTCGGGCTGTTCGTGGTCTCGATCGGATTGCCGTTCTTCGCGCTGGCGGCCAACAACCCGCTGTTGCAAGCCTGGTTCGTGCGAACAGGCCATCCGGCCGCGCCCGACCCCTATTTTCTCTACGCGTCGTCTAACATCGGCAGCTTCCTGGCGCTGTTGTCCTATCCGTTCGTGATCGAGCCGATCTTCACCTTGCGCACGCAGAACCTGATCTGGACGGCCGGCTATGGCGTGCTGATCGTGCTGATTGCCGCGTGCGGGGCCTTGCTGTTGCGCGCGCCGGTGCAGACCGCCGTCCAGCTGGAGGCGGAGGGGAGCGATCTGCCGCCGCCGAGCTGGCTGTTGCGCGGGCGCTGGATCTTCCTGGCCGCGGTACCCTCAGGCCTTCTGATTGCGGTCACCGCGCATATCTCGACCGACGTCGCGGCGGCGCCGCTGCTCTGGGTGCTGCCGCTGTCGCTCTATCTGCTGACCTGGGTGCTGGTGTTCCAGTCGCGCCCGCTGCTGCCGCACAAATGGATGCTGGCGCTGCAGCCGCTGGCGATCGCCGGCGTCGTCGTGCTGCTGGCGGTCGGCGGCGAGCAGAACCTGTTGCTGACGCTCGGCGGTCATCAGCTCTGCTTCTTCCTGATCGCGATGGCCTGTCATGGCGAGCTGGCACGCACGCGCCCCGCGGCGAAATATCTGACCGGCTTCTATGTGGCGCTGTCGTTCGGCGGCATGGTCGGCGGTCTGTTCGCCGGGCTCATCGCGCCGTTCACATTCTCCTGGGTCGCCGAATACCCGATCCTGCTCGCGCTCGCGGCGCTATGCCGGCCGGCGGAGAAGGGCGAGCGACTCCCGCTCGTGACCCGCTGGTACTGGCTGGTGTTGGCGGTGCTTGCACTGGCGCTGATGGTGCCGGCGGAGATGACGAGCAAGGTCACGGGCTATCTGGAGGAGCATCGCGTTTGGGTGGTGGGATCGGTCGGGGTGCTGGCGGCGCTGCTCGCGATTTTGCTCAATGCCGACCGCTGGAAGATCTTTGCGACCGTGGTCGCTGCGCTGGTGCTGATCCGGCTTTATCCGGCGGATGACGGGCGGATCGAGACTGTCCGCAGCTTCTTCGGTGTGCACAAGATCGTGGTCACGGCGAACGGCCAATATCACGTGCTGATGCACGGCACGACCATTCACGGCGCGCAGAAATATCAGAACGACGACGGCTCGCCGGTCGCCGGACGCCCCGAGCCGATCACCTACTATCACAAGGACGGTGGCATCGGCCGCGCCATCACCGCCATTCGTGAACGCAAGGGTGCGCCGCTCAGGGTTGCCGTCATTGGGGTTGGCGCCGGCACGCTGACTTGCGCGGCCGAGCCCGGCGAGAGCTGGAAATTCTTCGAGATCGACCAGACCATGGTGGATACGGCGAGCGACCCGAAATATTTCAGCTATGTCAGGAATTGCGCGCCCGACTTCAAGCCGGTGATCGGCGATGCCAGGCTGACCTTCGCCAAGGAACCGGACGGCATCTATGACCTCATCATCGTGGACGCCTATTCATCGGATGCGATCCCGATTCACCTTGCGACCGAAGAGGCAATGGCGATCTACAAGGCGAAGCTCGCGCCGCAGGGCGCTGTCGTCATGCACGTGTCGAACCGCCACCTCGAACTCGAAAGCGTCGTCGTCGGCATTGCCGATGCCAACGATCTGAAGAGCTGGGTCTATGACGAGGATTCCGGCCGCGACGACGAATACATCTTCCCCACCGATGTCGTGGTGTCGGCGCGGGAGGAGGCCGATGTGGGCAAGCTCGCCTCGTCGGACAAGTGGACCGAGACCGAGCCGACCGAGGGCGAGCGGGTGTGGACTGACGACTATTCGAACATTCTCGGCGCGGTCTACCGCCGGCTCAGGGATGGCGACTAGCCGCGGAGCGTCGGCGTCGTCGCGTTTCCGCTCCTTCGCCGATCGAACCTTCTTTTTAGTGGGCTAAAAAACATGAACGGCGGGCTTTAGGGCCGCCTTTCATGTGTCGATGTCAGGACCAGCTCAGTCCCGATATGTGCCGCCGTAGTAGTAGTCCCGCGGCTGATAATAACGCTGGGGCTGCTGATAAGCCGGAGCGTTGTTGCCGTAATACTGGGGCTGCGGCTGCGGATAAGCCTGCGCATCGTAGACCCGACGGGTTACCCCACGCGGCGCGGGATAGCGCGCACCGTGGTCGCTGCCGTCGGCCGGGTAGATGTAGCCGTCGTCGGGCCGCTGCTGCGGCACGATCTGGCGACCTGGAAGCAATTGCGGCTGCGGCGTCAGCACCACCGGCTGGCCGGCGTCCTCATATTGTTGCGTGTCGCGGCGCGCCAGCGCAGTGCCTCGGTGCGGATTGCGCGCCAGCGCCACCGCAGCGGAGCCGGTCAAGGTCACGGTGGTGTTGAGGACGCCGTCCCTTTGGACGAGATCGTAGAGCGTGGTGGCATTGGCCTTCGACAGTCGCACGCAGCCATGCGAAGCAGGCGTGCCGAGGCGGCCTTCCGAATCCGTGCCATGGATCGCGTGCCCGATCTTGGTGAAGAAGATCGAGTGCGGCATCGGCGCGTCGTCGAATTCCTTGGAGTAGTGGTCCTCTTCCATGCGGAAGGCGCGGAAGGTGCCGCTCGGCGTTTCGCGCGAGGGAATGCCGGTCGAGACCGGCCAGTGATAGCGCTCCACGCCGTCGACCGCGACCGTCATCATCTGGTTGTTCTTATCGACGGTGATGTCGACCTTTGCCAACGCAGGCGTGCCGGTCAGCAGAATCAATCCGGCAAGCGCAAAAAGGGTGGTACGCATGTGACCTCTGGCCTCCGGGCCTTTGCAGTTCTAGTCCCCACCGAGCTCGTGTCCCTCGGCCTGCAATATGTCGGAAATTGCATATTTGTTCCAGCCTCAGGACCCTCTCATCCTTAATGGCCCGCGCGGCGCAAGCAAGTCGTGGGCGCGGCGGCGCGAGTGACATTTTCGCGAGTCGGCGTTCACCAGCACTGCGGCCGTCATATGCCTGCAACCATTTGGCCGGATCTGCGTTATATTGATCCTTCCCCGTCCACCTTCCGAAGCAGGATGACAATGCAAAAAGACAGAGCCAGGACGGCGACGGTCCGCGACCGCTCGCCGCAACGTCTGACGGGTGCCCTCGCGGCGCTCGCTCTTGCCGCCCTTGCAGCTGCGTGGCTGTCGTTGCCACCCCTCGCCCATGCCCAGGGCATCGTGGGCGGAGCGCGGGAGGGTTCCTACGAAGGCAATCGGATCGGCGGCCCGGTGGGCGGCGTCGTCGGCGGCGCGGTCGGCGCCGGTGTAGGCGGGGCGGTTGGTGCGGTCGAGGGCGTGTTCGGCGTCCCACACCGCTCCTATTACCACCGGCACTACCGCTGCCGCGGTTATCGCGACCGTTATGGCCGCTTCCACTGCTATCGCTGAGATCGGGCTGTCGCGGCTCAGCGCTTGAGCCGGTAACCGGTCTTGAAGATCCACCACACCAGCGCCATGCAGATGGCGAGGAAGGTCAGCGTCATGACGATGCTGACGACGACGTTGACGTCGGCGATCTCGTAGAAGCTCCAGCGGAAGCCGGAGATCAGATAGACCACCGGATTGAGCAGGGCGATCGAGCGCCAGGTCGGCGGCAGCATGTTGACGGAGTAGAAGCTGCCGCCGAGGAAGGTCAGCGGCGTCACCACCAGCATCGGGATCATCTGCAGCTTCTCGAAGCCATCCGCCCAGATGCCGATAATGAAGCCGAACAGGCTGAAGGTGACGGCGGTCAGCACCAGGAAGATCAGCATCCACACCGGATGATGAATCTGCAGCGGTACGAACAGGGCGGCGGTCGCCAGGATGATCAGGCCGAGAATGATCGATTTGGTGGCGGCCGCGCCGACATAGCCGAGCACGATCTCGAAATGGGAGATCGGCGCGGAGAGGATCTCATAGATCGTGCCGATGAATTTCGGGAAGTAGATCCCGAACGAGGCATTGGCGATGCTCTGCGTCAGCACCGACAGCATCACCAGCCCTGGCACGATGAAGGTGCCATAGCTCACGCCTTCGACATGGCTGATGCGCGAGCCGATCGCAGCCCCGAACACCACGAAATAGAGCGAGGTGGATACCACCGGCGAGACGATGCTCTGCAGGAGCGTGCGCCAGGTGCGCGCCATCTCGAACTTGTAGATCGCGCCGATTGCCCGGAAATTCATTGCCGCACCAAACTGACGAAAATGTCCTCGAGCGACGATTGCTCGGTCTCGAGATCGACGAAACGGATGCCGGCGGTCCTGAGATCGCCGAGCAGGCTGGTGATGCCGGTGCGCTCGCCCTTCGCATCGTAATCATAGCTCAAGCGCCAGCCGTCGTCGGACAGCGCGAGCTGGTAGGCGCTCAAAGCGTTCGGCACGGCATCGATCTTGTGCTGCAGATACAGCGTCAGGCGCTTCTGGCCGAGCTTCTGCATCAGATCGGCCTTGTCCTCGACCAGGATGATCTCGCCCTTGTTGATGACGCCGACGCGGTCCGCCATCTCCTCGGCTTCCTCGATGTAATGCGTGGTCAGGATGATGGTGACGCCGTTGGCGCGGAGTTCGCGCACGACATCCCACATGCCCTTGCGCAGCTCGACGTCGACGCCTGCGGTCGGCTCGTCCAGGAACAGCACCTGCGGCTCGTGCGCGAGCGCCTTGGCGATCATCACGCGCCGCTTCATCCCGCCCGACAGCGTGATGATCTTGGAGTCCTTCTTGTCCCACAGCGAGAGGTCCTTCAGGATCTTCTCGACCAGCGCCGGATCCTTCGGCTTGCCGAACAGGCCGCGGCTGAAGCTGACGGTTCCCCAAACGCTCTCGAACGAATCGGTGTGCAACTCCTGCGGCACCAGCCCGATCTGCGAACGGGCGGCCCGATAATCGCTGATGATATCGTGGCCGCCGACCGTGACCTTGCCGGCGCTCGGATTGGCGATGCCGCAGATGATGCTGATCAGCGTGGTCTTGCCCGCCCCGTTGGGGCCGAGCAGCGCAAAGATTTCGCCGCGCTGGATCTCGAGATCGATCTTCTTCAGCGCGGTGAAGCCGGATGCGTAGGTCTTCGTCAGACCTGAAACGGAAATGACAGGGGCCATAAGATGGGGCTGGATTGGGAGGGGACGGCAGGCAAACGGGCGGCGGTCGGGCAACTGCCGAAGGGCAGGCGACAGATAGGAAGGCAGCGGGTCGCACGCAATCGCGAGCCGCCGCGCAATTCGGTCGCTTTCGGGGTTTTTTAAAGGCTGAAAGCGATGATGTGTTGCAAGTGCGACACGATTCGGCGGTAACATGGCTTGGCAGGTTCGTCCGTGTTGCGTCTGCGAGCGTTGCGGGACTACGGTCGCGCCGTCGCGACATTTTATTCGCCTTATTCGCCGCGGAGGCCATCGATGACGCTACGAAGCCGCACCATGGGAACGGGTGCTGGGATTGTTCCGGTTGTCCGCTGGTTGAGCGCGGGTGCGCTTGCGTTGCTGTTGCTGCTGCCGCTCGGCGGCGTCTCGGCGCGGGCTGCGCCGACGGCGCCCGTGAATCCGGCCAGCACGACCCACGTCTATCTGCTGCGCGGCGTGCTCAACATCTTCTCGCTCGGGCTCGACGACATCGCCGCCAAGCTGGAATCCCAGGGCATCCCCGTGACCGTCGCCAATTTCGTGTCCTGGTCCTCGCTGGCCGACGAGGCGGCGGCGGGTTACCGTTCCGGCCGGATCAAGACGGTCATCCTGGTCGGGCACTCCTCAGGTGCCACGGCGCTGCCGGACATGATCGCCAAGCTTGGCCAGCTCGGCGTGCCGGTGAAGCTGGCGATCGGGCTAGATTCGGTATTCAAGACCAAGCTGGCCGCGGGCAATGCCGAGCGGTACATCAACTTCTACATCGCCAATGGTGCCGGCGAGCCGGTCCGCCGTGACGATGGTTTCCGGGGCAAGCTGGAAAATGTCGACGTCGAAGCGGTGCCTGGCGTCGGCCACATCACGATCGATAAGAACCTGATCATGCAGCAGAAGGTGATCGGGGCGATCGATTCGGTGGTGTTCAGCGGCAAGGGTGGGCGGCCCCAGCCCACGACCGTCGGTCGTCCGCAGCGCGCGGCGAGCGCGGTCGGCGCCCGCAACTGAGGTATTGGGCTGTTCCGTTCGGGCCTGGGGCCCGGGCGCGCCTCAAATTGTGCTGATTCCAGGGCGACAAGCGGCGGCGCAAGGCGATACCATTCGCCCTGCGTTTAATGTTGCAGGACGGCGCCCATGATCGGTCTGGGACGACCAACTTCCAAGAATTCCGTGAAGCTTCGCGCCTGCAAGGCGGCCATTTGGCTGGTCGGGGCATTGCTGCTCGCCGATGTCGCAGCGCTCACGCCGACGGCATGCCTCGCCGGTCCGGCCTCTCCCGTGGCGACCGGCGGCAAGCCGGCCGCACGCGCGGCCGTTGCGGCGGCACCTGCGGCCGTCGTCCCCGCCGACACCGCGCCGGCGGCCCCGCAATTCCCGCCGAAGGTCTATCTGTTTCGCGGCGCCCTGGGGCCGATCTTCTCCACCGGCATGGATCGTCTGGCCGAAAAGATCGAAAAGGCCGGCTTCTGGGCCAGCGTCTACGAATTCACGCTGTGCGATTTCATCGCTCTTCAGGTCGCCAAGAGCTACCGTGCCGAGCCCGCCCCGATCGTCCTGATCGGCCACTCGATGGGCGGCCTGTGCAGCGTGCGGATCGCGATCGCACTGCAGGAGGAGCATATTCCGGTCAGCCTGGTGGTGACGATCGATCCCGCGCATGCGACCAAGGACGTGCCGCCCAACGTGGAGCGCTTCTTCAACATCTTCCTGTCGGACAATGTGCTGGGTGGCGGCGATGTGAAGCCGCAGTCGGGCTATCACGGCCATTATGCGAGCTACGACATGAAGGATCATGACGAGGTCACGCATATCAACATCGACAAGATGAATGATGTCCACGCGCAGCTGGTCAACATGATCAGCCAGCTCAATCAGATCTCGGCGACGGCGGACCCCGATCCCGTGCCGCTGCGCTACCTGGTGCCGCCCAGCGTGTCGGTGGAGCTATGGGATAGCGGCACTCCGCTGACGGTACGGCCGGGCGACACGTTGGAGCAGATTGCGACGAATTATGGTCTGCCGCTGTGGGCAGTGCAGCAGGCCAATCCCGGAGCGGGCGGCACGCCGCTGGTTCCGGGCGAGCGCATCGTGATCCCGCGGCATCTTTTGCCGACCCCAATCAGTGCGGCGCAGGGCCAGCAGGGCGCCGACGCGGCGCCCGCTCCGGCTCAGCCGGCCGGCAAGAATGGGATGATCATCGGCACCCGGCGGCGATAGGCCGTGTAATCCGGGCCGAGCTCGGCGGAGAGGAAGACCTCTTCCATCTTGGCCTTCAGGCTCATGCCGAGCGAGATCAGGATCGCCCCCAGGATCGCGGAGATCGTGCCGACCGCGATACCCGTCGCCAGCATGCCGAGGATGAGCCCGGTATAGATCGGGTGGCGTACCATGCCGTAAGGCCCGGTATCGATGACCTTATGGCCTTCCTTGTGGGTGATCGCGTTCGACCAGAAGCGGCCGAGATGGATCCGCGCCCACCAGGTGAAGGCGATCCCTGCCAAGGTGACGATTGTCAGCAGGTAGACGCCCGTCGTGCCGGGGTTCCAGATCGGCTTCTCGCCGAGCACGCGCGACGTCCACGGCGTGAACAGGATGCCGCCGGCCACGATCAGGATGTGGTAGCGGCTCGCATGCAGCGTGGCGACATGCTTACGGGTCTGGCCCGACCAGAACGAGGCACCGACCCAGCTCGCCAGCCAGATCAGCCAGATGGTGGCAAGCAGGGAGGTCGGCCAAGTGGTGGTCCACCCGCTGAACGCGAACGTAATGACGTGGCTGAACTCGCCGGACATGTCCTGAAACCGTTATTTCGATTTAGATGCGGCCGCTCTTACCTATTCGGCCGCCGTACGAAAAGGGTGTTGTTTGACCTCGAGTCCGCTGCCTTGTTCGGCGGCGAGCAGGAAGGCGATGGTCTCCCGCAAGGTCGGTTCGATCGGGCGGGGCGTATAGCCGAGTTCCCGCCGGGCGCGGTCGATCGACAGGTCCGAGGCATAAAGCGCGATCCGTACGCCTTCGGCGGTGCCGGAGGGGGCGCGCCGCGTCACCTGATCGGAGATGAATTCCAGCAGCCATGCGGAGACTTCGGCGAGCTTGCCCGGCACCGGGATCGCCAGATGCTTGCGACCGCTGATCGCCGCGACCAGGTCGAGAATCCGGCTGAGCCGCAGGCTTTCGCCGCCGAACACGTAGCGGCCGCCGATCCTGCCGCGTTCCATCGCCAGGATCAGGCCTGCGGCGACGTCGCGGACATCGACCAGATTGACGATGAAGTCGAGATAGAGCTGGACCCGGCTGTCGAGGAAATGGCGCAGCATCTGCGAGGGCGGGGTCAGGTTGCTGTCATGCGGTCCGATCGGCATGGTCGGCGTGCCGATCACGACCGGGAATCCCTCGGCTGCGGCCTGCATCGCGCGCTGTTCGGCGAGCGCCTTGGAGCGCGTATAGGCGCCCGGCATGGCCGCGGCGGGCGGCGCGGTCAGGGCGGTCGCGGCGCCCTGGGTGCCCGGATAGTCGAACAGGATCGATTCGGTCGAGCAGTGCAGGAACCGCCGCACATTGGCATTGCGCGCGGCCGCCAGCACGGTTTCCGTGCCGATACAGTTGACGCGGTGGAAATCCTCGCGATCGGGCATCCACATCCCGGGCAGGCCGGCGAGGTGGTAAACCTGATCGACGCCGTTGACGGCCTCGCGCACGGCGGCCGCATCGAGCACCGAGCCCTCGAGATACTGGACTTCGGCGGTCATATGCGTGGGGCAACGGATATCGAGCACGCGCACGTCCACGTTCCGCGCGACGAGGGCGGAGACGAGGTGGTGTCCGATGAAGCCGCTACCGCCGGTGACGAGGACTTTCATTTAGGAATGTGAGTGCTGATCGCCTTGAAGCCGGTCCGATGCGCTCTGATCCGCTGACCAGGTGGGCGCGATGAGGTCTGCCACGGAAGGTCGGAAACCAAACGCCATGTACAATTTCGCCATCACAAACATCGGTCCGAGAAACAGATGGGCCGGGTGGTCCAGCAGCGAAGGATTGTTCCGCTCGAAGACCTTGTGACCGACCGTCTGGGACACGAAACCAAGGATCACAAGTCCGGCAAACAGGATCCATAGGGCCGTTCCGTGGACGTGATCCGCAATCATCATGGCCACAGCAAGGAGCAGGACCGCGAAGGCGAGAATGCCGGCGCCGAGCGCAGCATCGAGCAGGAGCCAGTAGGCGAAAACCGGCAGCGCCAGCACGGCGCCGAGGCTGATTCTCAAGCCCAACACATCGAAATGCCACAGGCTGAGTGGCAGGACGGCACCCGTGAACAGGAGAAGGATGCCGCAGACATGCATCAGGGCGTTGCGGGGATCTCGGTGGTACTCGACGTAATCGATCATCTGGCGTCGGAACAAGGCGTTCATGTCGGACTCGCTCGTCAATGATGACATCGATGCCGCGCAATCGACGGCCGCAAAGATGGGCCTATACCATCAAGAGGCAACATCGACAAACCGCGAATCGCCGCTCCTCAACCGGCTATTTTGTCGCGCTGGCCTCTGGTGCAGACCGGCGAATGCGGGTTCCAGGTCCGGTGCGGCATGTCTGAGGCTGAAGGACATGCCGAGTCCCGGCTCCAGTGCATGCTCCGGCCAACGCAGAGATGGTAGCAAATCCCTGATTTCAGTACGATTTTGAAGCTGCGGATTCGGGAGCCGGACTCCTGCTGCGGGCGGGAAACCCGGGTCCACCGCGACATGAACACGGCATTTTACCGATGGTCTTGTTTCAACTGCGTTTCAATTCTCGCATCGCACAGAAATCGTCGCGCAGTCCGTGTGCCAGCTTCAAGAGCGCGTCGCGAATTATCTGCGATGGCTTCGCAGCCCGTCAGTCTTGGCGCTCTTTCCAGCCTTGGTGCCGCCCTTCGCATCATTCTTGGGCTCGGCAGGGACCGCCGGCGCTGTGTTTTCTTCAGCCTTGGCGATCGTGATGATCTGGATCTGCTGGTTGACCGGCGCGGTCGGACGCGTCGGATCGAGCAACTGCTCCTCGCCGAGCCCGATCGATTGCAGTCGCTTGGCGGAAATCTTGAAGGTGTTGACGAGGATGTCGCGAATGGCGTCTGCCCGGCGCTGGCTCAAGATCACGTTGGCCTCGCGCTTGCCGTTCGCCTCGACGTGGCCGACGATCAGGAAGTTGTAGGGCAGCAGCGAGGAATGCACCATCGCGTCCGCAATGCGCCCCACGGTCTGGTAGGATTCCGGCTTCACGATCGGCGTGTCGACGTCGAAGGCGATATCCACATTGAACGTCGGCAGGTTCATCAATTCAGGCGCGATCGGCGGCCGCTTTTGTGGCGGCGGCTCGTTGCGGCCGCGCGATTTCGAGCGGTCCTGGGTCTGCTGCTTGAGGGCGGGCAGGTCCAGTGTCGGGGCCGCGTCCAGATGATCGAGCTGGCCGATGATGGCGTCGCGCGTCGCCTCCTGCGCGCGTGCAGGCAGGCTCCACGCCGCGCAGATCAGCAGCAGGATCACGACCGCGCCGAACGCAGCTTTCGCGGTCTGACGCATCAGCGATACCCCGCGTCCCCGATGGCCTGCTGACAGCGGGCGTTGACGCCGTTGCTGGTCACCAGACAGGGAACAGACTTGCTGGTTTCCTTGGTCGAGCCCCCGCACAGCTTGACGATTTCGCGTTGGCAGGCATTGGCGACGGCCACCCGTGCGCCGATCCGCTTTTGAATGGCGTCGAAGGCGCTCGGATAGGTCGCGCTGCATTGGGCAGAGAGGACGTCGCGGTTGCGCGACAGGCACTCCTTCAGACGCGAGGCATCGAGGTTGACGCCTCGGCAATTGGTGGTGATGTCGGCCGCGCAGTTCGCCGCGATCATTGCGGCTGCATCGCCAAAGCTCATCGTCTCGGCCGCCGCAAGCGACGGCACGACGAGTGCTGCGATGAGTGGAATGATGCCTCCCCGGACCATGGCCGCATCTCATACGATGGCGGCCGCCACGGTCAAGGCCCAACAAGGGCGAAGTTGTGCGTCCATGCGGCAGGACGCTGCACAATGTGTCTCGTCACGCCCGCTGCACGAAACTGTCGACGACCTTCTTCTCGCCGGCCTTGTCGAAGGCGATGGTCAGCTTGTTGCCGTCGATCTTCACCACATGGCCATAGCCGAATTTCTGGTGGAAGACGCGGTCGTCCAGGGCGAATTCCGAGGTCGTGCCCGTGGATTTCGCCACCAGTTCGCCCTCGATCGTCAGCGGACCGCGCCGGTTGCGTGACGAGAAGCCGCCGCCGAACGGATCGCGGCCGCCGAAGGGGGACTGGCTTTCCTCGAAGCCGCCGCGCTCCTGACTTTGCGCCTGACCCGGGCCGCGTCCGCTTGGGCCGCGATTGCGGGCCTGGGCGCGCTGCCAGCCCGGCGTCGCATAGGTCGAGCCGAACGCCTCGACATTGTCGAAGCGCGACGGCCCGTAGCCGCCGGCGCCGCCCCAGCCCGAGCCGCCCTTCGATTCGGTGATCTCGACGCTCGCCGCCGGCAGTTCGTCGAGGAAGCGCGAGGGGATGGTCGTGGTCCAGGTGCCGTGGATGCGGCGGTTGGTGGCGAAATAGATCTTGGCGCGGCGGCGCGCGCGCGTCAGCCCGACATGGGCGAGGCGGCGCTCCTCTTCCAGGCCGGCGCGGCCCTGTTCGTCGAGCGTGCGCTGGCTCGGAAACAGCCCTTCCTCCCAGCCCGGCAGGAAGACGTTCTCGAATTCCAGCCCCTTGGCCGAATGCAGCGTCATCAGCGACACCGCTTGTTCGTCGGCGGCACCCTCGCGGTCCATCACCAGCGAGATGTGCTCGAGGAAGCCGTGCAGGTTCTCGAACTCCTCCATCGAGCGGACGAGTTCTTTCAAGTTGTCGAGCCGCCCTGCGGCATCGGCCGAACGGTCCTTCTGCCACATCTCGGTATAGCCGCTCTCGTCGAGCACGATCTCGGCGAGCTGGGTGTGCGGCGTGACCTCGCTCTGCTTGCGCCAGCGGTCGAACTGCAGGAGGAGCCCACGTAAGCTTCCGCGCGCTTTCGGCTTCAGCTCGTCGGTCTCGACCACGGCGCGCGCTGCCTCGAACAGCGGGATGCGGCGCTTGCGCGCATGGTCGTGCAGCATCTGCACGGTGGCATCGCCGAGCCCGCGCTTCGGCACGTTGACGATGCGTTCGAAGGCGAGGTCGTCGGCGGGCGAATTGATCACGCGCAGGTAAGCCAACGCGTCGCGGATTTCGGAACGTTCGTAGAAGCGCGGGCCGCCGATCACCCGATAGGGCAGGCCGAGGGTGACGAAGCGGTCTTCGAACTCGCGCATTTGATAGGAGGCGCGGACCAGGATGGCGATCTCGTTGAGATGCTCGCCCTTGCGCTGCAGATCCTCGATCTCCTCGCCGATCGCGCGGGCCTCCTCTTCGGAGTCCCAGGCGCCGGTGACCGTCACCTTCTCGCCCTCGGCATCTTCGGTGCGCAGGGTCTTGCCGAGCCGGCCTTCATTATGGGTGATCAGATGCGAAGCGGCGGCGAGGATATGGCCGGTCGAGCGATAGTTGCGCTCCAGCCGAATGACCTTCGCACCGGGGAAATCGTGATCGAAGCGCAGGATGTTGTCGACCTCGGCGCCACGCCAGCCATAGATCGACTGATCGTCGTCGCCGACGCAGCAGATGTTCTTGGGGGGCGTGGGAGACTGCGCGGCATCGTCATTCCGGGGCGCGCCGCCAGGTGCGAACCCGGAATCTCGAGATGAGTCCCCATCAGTTCGAGATTCCGGGCTCGGCTCTTCGAGCCGCCCCGGAATGACGGAGGATGGGGTGACTGCGCGTGACTGACTCGGCGCCTGCGCCAGCAGCCGCAGCCAGAGATATTGCGCGACGTTGGTGTCCTGATATTCGTCGACCAGGATGAACTTGAAGCGGGTCTGATACTGCCGCAGCACGTCCGGGTTCTCGCGAAACAGCCGGATGTTCTCGAGCAGCAGATCGCCGAAATCGGCGGCGTTGAGGATCTTCAGCCGCTCCTGATAGCTCGCATACAGCTTGCCGCCCTTGCCGTTGCCGAACACGGCGGCCTCGCCGGAGGGCACCTGCGACGGCATCAGGCCGCGGTTCTTCCAGCCGTCGATCAGGCCGGCCAGCATGCGCGCGGGCCAGCGCTTGTCGTCGATGTTCTCGGCCTGCAACAGCTGCTTCAACAGCCGGATCTGGTCATCGACATCGAGCACGGTGAAATTGGATTTCAGCTGCACCAGTTCCGCATGGCTGCGCAGGATGCGGCCGGCGATCGAGTGGAAGGTGCCGAGCCAGGGCATGCCTTCGACCGCCTGGCCGAGCATGTCAGCAAGGCGCGCCTTCATCTCGCGCGCCGCCTTGTTGGTGAAGGTCACGGAGAGGATTTCGCTCGGACGCGCCCGGCCCTGACTCAGGATATGCGCGATGCGCGTGGTGAGGACGCGCGTCTTTCCGGTGCCCGCTCCGGCGAGCACCAGCACCGGCCCGTCCAGCGTCTCCACCGCCTCGCGCTGCTCCGGATTGAGCCCTGCGAGATAGCGCGGGCCGCCGGTTGCAGCCGCACGGGCGCGCGCCGCGATGCCGCCGGCGAGCGGCTGGTGGTCGGGCGCGGGAAAATGGCTCAGCTTATTCGGCTCGGTCATCAGCGAATCAATCTCATCTCCACGATGGCACCGCGGAGCGTCAAAGGGGAGCCTCATAGCAGGGATTGATGGCCATATGGGGCCGCCTGTCCCCGTTTTACAGACCTAAATGCGCCCGCCGATGCGGGGATTGCGCCTGCTACCGCCGATTCGTTCCAGTGACCGGCGAATTTTAGCCGTTTCCGGGCCCGGAACCATTGTTCCAGGGGCGGATTGTCCTGGCAACGCCACAGCGTCGGAGCGCTCCGGCCGCAATTGGAAAGACAGCTTCGAGAGATAGAGGTCGCGTCATGTTAGGCTGGGTTGTCACCTTCCTGGTCATCGCATTGATCGCTGGCATTCTCGGCTTTGGCGGCGTCGCCGGAGCGTCGATCGAGATCGCCAAGATCATCTTCTTCATCGCCGTCGTGCTGTTCCTGGTGTCCGCCGTGGTCGGCGTGGCCCGCGGACGCAGCCGCGTGTAGTCCGGCCTCATCCCTGACAGTGAGGTCGCGTCAAGGGCGCAGTGCCTCGGCGGAGGTGCTGCGCTCTTTGCTTTGAGTTGATGACGTGGTCCCGTTCGCTCGCGCTGCGCGCAAGCGCTGCTGGCGAACCTCAGGCGGGCATGAGTGCCAGCTCGATCTTCGTCACCGCCGGATCGAGCGCCACCGAGGCGAGCCGCGAATCGTTTGACAGGGCGGTCAGCGTCAGCTTCTGGTCCTGCACGCGGAAAATCCGGCACAGCGTCGTGGCATCGGAGGAATCGCGCAGCATGACCGAGAGCGGCGCGGCGCCATGCGCCTCTGCGATCTTCTCCGCCACCAGCGCCATCCGTGTCGCCGCGGCCGCGAGCCGCTCCTGGTGACGTGCGGCGGAATTGGCCGCGAGCGGCAATCCCTCCTCATTGGTCAGCAGGACCGTCTCGAAACGTCCGACCTCGGCGATCTTGTCGAGCAGCGGCACCAGCTCGCGACGCTCGCCGGCTTCGCTCGCAAGCTGCGCCAAGTCTAGCGAGATGCGCTCACGTTCGACCAGCGGGGCCAGCACGTCCTGGATCGTATTTCGCAGATTTGCATCCTGCTCCGTCACCTTCTGCCGGCTCTGCTCGCGCAGCTGGTCGAGGCTGGCGGCCTGAAGCTGCACCTGCCGGCGCAGAAGGTCGCGCGCCGTTGCACCCTTGCGGGCGCCGAACAGATAGCCCGCGCTCAGTAATAGAATAGCGGCGCCGAGGCCGCTCGCGATGGCAAAGATCGTCATGGTTTTTTCGCTGCCGCCTCAGGTCGGCCGCACTCCTCAACCCCGGCCATGCGCAGGATGGCGCTGCGCTCGCTTGCAGAGCCCGTGCCGCGGCCGCTCGGGGCTTCGCCCGCTCCGGCGGCACGAACCGCGATCTGTTTGGCCGGAACTCCGACGCGCTTGAGCTCGCCCGCGATCGCCTTGGCACGGGCATAGCTGAGCAGCAGATTGTAGTCCTCGGTGCCGGTCGTGTCGGAATGGCCTTCGATCAGCACCGTCGCCTCACCATGCCGCGGCAGCCAGCGGTGCAGCACCTCCAGCGATCGCCGCATGTCGCTCGGGTCCGGCCGGCTACTGTTGCGATCGAAGGCGATCGTCAGCGGCTGGAAACATTCCGTCGGCGTCGGCTTCGGGGCAGGCGGCTCGGTCACACTGAGCGTCGTCTTTGCCTCCGGCACGACAACCGGCGCTGGAGGCGTTTCTGGCGCAACCTGAGCGGCCACCGTCGCAGGTGCGGGACGCGCTTCCGCCGGTTGCGGCGGCCGAGGCGGCTCCGGAGGTCGAATGTCCTGCTGCGCGACCGGCTGGCGTTCAGCCGGCGGATTGACCCGCGGCCGCGGCGGCTCGGCCGGCACTGTTGCCACGGTGGCTGTGCGGAGCTGCGCGCTGAAGCTCTGCAGCGAGAGCTCTGCCGACGCCATCGCGATCATCGTGCCGGCGATCGCAAAGGCGATTGCGAGCCAGGCGGGGGCGTCCTCGCCGGCGACCGCACACGGATCGATGCCGCCGGCGTCGTGCCGGGGAAACGGCACGCGCTGGGTCAGCCTTTCAGGTGGTGGCGGGCCGGCAATGGAAGGCGGAGCCAGCATCTTCAGCCAACAGGAATCTTGAATTTCGGCGTGATCAGGTCGATGCCGCATTCGAGCTGCGCACACCAGTCGATGAACTGCCGGCTCATCGCTGCGGTGGGGAACAGCGCGCCGTGCTGCGGGGCGATGATCTCGATATCGAGCGGCCGGACCATGTCTGCCCAGGCCTTCATCACCTTGTTGGACGCGATGAAGCGCCGATGGAATCCTTCCATGTACTGCACATGCGCCTGGAAATCGCGGACCACCCTGTAGTCCGTTCCCAAGGAGGCGCCGAGGTCGCCGGAGTAGAGGATCTTCGAGATCGGATCGTAGAGCTGGAAGTTGCCTTCGCTGTGCAGGAAATGCGCGGGCAGCGCATACAGCTTGCTGCCGGCGAGATCGAACACCATGCCCTCGTCCGGGATCGGCTTCATCCGGTCGAGGACCATGTGGTCGAAGCAGAAATGCGAAACGAACCGGGTCCAGATCGAGGAGATATAGGCGTCGGCATCGGTGGTCATCAGCCAGCCGTTGATCGCCGCGACGATGTCCGGGTCCTGGTGCGACAGGAACAGATATTTCAGCTTGCCGCCGGAGAGCTGGCTGAAAGTCTCCGACAACACCTTGGCGTAGACCTTGTGGCCGCCGGGATCGAGAATCATGCCGACCCCGTCGTGAATGATCAGATGCTGGTTGGTCTGCACCGCGAGATCGCCCGCGGCGAAGTCTTCCAGCAGGATGTTCTTGTGAACGCCGTCGTCGTACAGGACGGTATTGGGCATGAACGCGTACTCCGCGCCGGTGCCGCCATGTGAAGCACGCGCCGGCCTGACTGATGTGACCGGCTTAGAGCACCTTCTGCAGCGAGCGGACTGCCTCGCGCATGTCGAAGAAGGTGAGCCCCAGTTTGCTGTTCTCGTTGGTCAATGCCAGCAGCAGGGCGCCGCGGCCGGCACTGACGAGAACGGCATAGCCGGACTCGCCGCGGATGATCACCTCCTGCAGATGGCTGCGGCCGAGCTCCATCGAAGCGCGTCCGCCAAGGCTGAGAAGCGTCGCGGTCATGCCGGCGACGCGGCTCTCTTCCATGTCGGCTGCGAGCACGCTGGCGATCATCAATCCATCTTCCGAGATCAGCGCGCACGCCTCGACCCCGAAGGAGTCGCTTTGCAGCTTGCGCAGAACGCGGTTGATTTCATCGAGCCGTGACATCGGCTTCTCCTCGACAATACGGGGGGAAAACATGGATTGAAATTGACTCTTGGCCATATCGTCGTGCTCGATTGTTGGCGTGGAATTGTCCGGAGCTGTGGCTGCCGGCAGCGGCGCTGCTGTGTCGTCGGCGTCCGATCGGGGGCCGTCGCTTGCGGCGGCGCGCGCCTCGATGGTCTCGACCGCGTCATCGAGGGCGCGCTGTTCGGCCTTGATCCGGGCCTTCGAGACCGGAGGCGTCATTGAATTGAGCTGGGAGATCAACGCGGCCCGCGCCGATTGATAGAACTCGGCCCGGCGCGCGGGATTGGCGTCCGGCAAGCTGTCCATCGCGCGCGACAATAGGATGAAGTAGTCGGCCGTCGTCACGCGATTGACGAACGGTTCCTCTTCCGAGCCTTGCGACCTCCGTAAGAGGTTTGCGATGCCCACAGCTACTCTCATCCTACTCAACGCAACACAACTGATCGGCAGCGTAACTTGTGTCTCACCTCGGCCCGAATGATCTGAATCAAATCACAATAAGATCACAATCTTCCCGGGATACCCTCCGTGGTAAGAGTTCACCGATTTGCGGGAGGAGTCGTCGCAGGTGATTTGCAGGTGCGACTCAAACCGGTCCGGTGATACGACGGACTGCAGGCAATCTTCGCAAAGTACGCATCGCATCGCCGCGTCTGTGCCGCTGCCGCGGCTGCCCCATGGGCAGCGGCCGCAATGTTAGCCGACGCTGGCGGGGACGACGAACCAAGACGATGATGAGGGGGAGGCCACGTGAAGTTCACGGAATATGTGCAGCGCGATGCCGTCGCGCTCGCCGAATGCGTCGACCGCGGCGAAACCTCGGCGGCAGAACTTCTGCAGATCGCATTGGCGCAGAGCGAGCGGGCGCAGCCGCGAACGAACGCGATTTGCCTGATGATGGCGGGCTAGGCGCGAGCCCAGTTCGCAAATCCGTCCAAGGGACCGTTTACGGGCGTTCCCTTTCTGATCAAGGATGCCGCGCAGGATTATGCGGGCCTGCCGACCAGCTATGGCAGCAAGGCGCTGTCGGGCCTCGTCGCCGCCGAGCATGCCCATGTGGTCCGGCGCTATCTCGAAGCGGGCTTCGTGATCTTCGGCAAGACCAACCTGCCGGAGCTGGCGCTGAAGGGCGTATCGGATAGCCGCCTGTTCGGGCGGACCTGCAATCCCTGGAATGGCGATCACACGCCGGGCGGCTCCAGCGGTGGCGCCGCGGCGGCGGTCGCCTCCGGCGTGGTGCCGATGGCGGCCGGCAGCGATGGCGGCGGCTCGATCCGCATTCCCGCCGCCTGCTGCGGCCTGTTCGGCCTGAAGCCGTCGCGCGGCTTGGTCTCGGCCGGGCCGGCGTTCGGCGAATATTGGTATGGTGCGGCAAGCGAAGGCGTGATCTCGCGCAGCGTGCGCGACACCGCGGCGGCGCTCGACGTCATCGCCGGAGCCGAGCCCGGCGATCCGTTTCTCGTCGCAGAGCCCGGCGTCGTCTTCGCACAGGCGATGAGCCGCGAGCCCGGCCGCCTGCGCATCGGCTTCACGGCGGCCTCGCCGATCGGCACCGCGGTTCACGCGGAGGCGAAGGCGGCGGTCGAGAATGCAGCGAAGCTCCTGAGCAATCTCGGCCACGAGGTCGAAGAAGCCTCGCCCGATATCGATGGCGCAGCGCTCGCGAAATCCTTCCTGCACATCTACTTCGGCCAGGTCGCAGCCCTCGTGGCCGATGCGCGCGCCAAAGGCGCAAAGCGTCAGGATTTCGAGCTGCTGACGCGGGTGCTGGCCACGCTCGGCGGCGCGATTTCCGCCGGCGCGCTGACCACGCAGCTGTTGAAGTGGAACGAGTTCGCGCGGGCGCTGGCGCGCTTCCATCAGCGTTACGACCTGTTGTTGACGCCGACGCTCGCGCATCCGCCGGTCCGGCACGGCCAGGGCGATCCGAGCGCGGCAGAGCAGACGCTGCTCGATTGGCTCGATCGCATCGGGCTGCTCGGATTGCTCGGCCGCGCCGGCCTGCTCGACGGCACCATCGACAAGATCGCGCGCGACAGCCTGCAATATGTGCCGTTCACGCAGCTCGCCAATCTCACCGGCACGCCGGCGATGAGCGTGCCCCTGCACTGGACGGCCGATGGCCTGCCGCTCGGCGTGCAGTTCGTCGGCCGGCTCGGCGACGAGACACGGCTGCTGCAGCTCGCGCATCAGCTCGAACAGGCGCAGCCCTGGTTCGACAAGCTGCCGGCCTGGGTCACGCAGGCATAGCGCTATGTCTTGACCGGCATGCCGATGGCGCGGCCGAGCCCGTCAGGGCGCGGCAGCGCCGCGTGCTGGCGTGCCACCTCCTGGATGCGCGCCTGGATGTCGTCGGGAAACGGCGCGACCTTGCGCTTGCTCATGTCGATATGGACGGACATGTTCTCCGAGGTGGCTGAGAGCCAGCCTTCGCCGGCGTGGCGCAGCTCTTCGAAGGTGTGCAGGCGCTTTTCGTCGGCGGCGATCAGCCACACCGCGATCTGCACGGGATCGCCCAGGTGGATCTCGCGCAAATAGCGCACGTGGCATTCCGCGGTGAAGGTCGAGCCCTGCCGGTCGTTCATATAGGCCGGGCCGATGCCGAGCGCAGCCCAGAGTTGATCGATGGCGCGGTCGAACATCACGTTGTAATAGGCCATGTTGAGATGGCCGTTGTAGTCGATCCATTGCGGCTCGATCTGCATCACCGAGGACAGGAACGGCCCGGTCCCTCGCGTGGTGGGCACTGCATTATCGCTCATCGGCTCTTCCGTTTGCTCCCTTGACCCCTGTGTCGTCCTTTGTCACGGTCCGCCGCAAATCGCGGAGGAAACAGTGGCGACGACGATCCCCCATCACGACCTGAAACGGCCCGAGCCGCAAGCGCTGAAGAACGCGCTGGACGCTCTTGCCGCGCGCTTCGGCAACCGCCTCATCACCTCGCAGGCCGTGCGCGAGCAGCATGGCCATACCACGACCTGGCTGCCGACGCAGCCGCCGGACGGCGTGGTGCTGGCGCAGGAGACCGCCGACATCCAGGACGTGGTGCGGATTTGCGCAAGCCATGGCGTGCCGATCATCCCGTTCGGCACCGGCACCTCGCTCGAGGGCCAGGTCAATGCACCTGCGGGGGGCATCTGCATCGATCTGCGCGACATGAACAAGGTGCTGGAGGTCCATGCCGAGGATCTCGACTGCGTGATCCAACCCGGCGTCACCCGCAAGGCGCTGAACGAATATTTGCGCGACCAGGGCCTGTTCTTTCCGATCGATCCCGGCGCCGATGCCTCGCTCGGCGGCATGGCCTCCACGCGCGCGTCGGGCACCAATGCGGTGCGCTACGGCACCATCCGCGAGAACGTGCTGGCGCTGAAAGTGGTGCGCGGCGACGGCGAGATCATCAAGACCGGCACGCGCGCCAAGAAATCCGCCGCCGGCTACGATCTGACTCACCTCTTCATCGGCGCCGAAGGCACCCTCGGCATCATCGCCGAGCTGACCATTCGCCTGCGCGGAATTCCGGAGACGATCGCGGCCGCGGCTTGCTCCTTCGAGACCGTGCGCGGCGCCTGCCAGGCCACGATCCTGGCGATCCAGACCGGCATTCCGGTGGCACGCATCGAACTTCTGAACGCCGCGCAGGTGAAGGCCTGCAACGCCTATTCGAAGCTGAGCCTGCCGGAAACGCCGCTCTTGCTGCTCGAATTCCACGGCAGCGAGGCCGAGGTGGCGGAGCAGTCGCGGAATTTCGGCGAGATCGCGCGCGAATGCGGTGGCGGCGAGTTCACCTGGACCACCAGGCCGGAGGATCGCACCAGGCTGTGGCAGGCGCGGCACGACGCCTATTGGTCGGTGAAGGCGATCCGGCCCGGCGCCGGCGTGGTGGCGACCGACGTCTGCGTGCCGATCTCGCGGCTGGCCGACTGCGTCACCGAGACCGAAGAGGATCTCAAGCGCCTCAATTTGACCTCGCCGATCGTCGGCCATGTCGGCGACGGCAATTTCCACTGCTCCTTGATGTGCGATGTCGACGACGCCGAGGAGATGGCGCGCGGCGAGGAGTTCATGCATCGCCTGGTGGAGCGCGCGCAAGGCATGGGCGGCACCTGCACAGGCGAGCACGGCATCGGCCAAGGCAAGCAGAAATATCTGGAGGCCGAGCTCGGGCCCGAGGCGCTGGACACGATGCGCGCGCTGAAGCAGGCGCTCGATCCGCAGAACATCTTCAACCCCGGCAAGATCATGCCGGCGGCATAGATCAGCCGCCCGGCGGCGCGAGCGCGCGCACGGCTTCATCGACGCTGTGGAACATGTGATCGCGCGGCAGCACGTCGTACAGGCCGAAGCGTTCGAACGCGTCCTGGGCGCGCAACGATTCCAGCCGCGCCACCGCGAAGCTGACGCCCTGTCGGTTGCACAGCTTGATCAGCTCCAGCAGCGCCTGTGCCGCCGTGAAGTCGATCTCGGGAATGCTGCTCGCTTCCAGCACCAGCAGCCGCGGCTGTTGGTTCTGCAGCAGATGCTGAACACCGGCGCGGAACGTCGTCGCATTCAGGAAGCTGAGCGGCGCCTGGAAGCCAACCACCGCTACGTCGGCCGACCTTTCGCCCTTGATGCTCGGATGCGCCGGCCACCAGATCGTCGTGCCCGGGACGCGTTCGAACCGGACGAGGTGCGCGCGCGTCGTGCTCCAGATGCCGTGCAACAGCGACAAGCCGATGCCGAGCGCCACGCCCTGTTCGATCGGCAGCACGACGATGGCAGCCGCGGTCGCGAGGATCAGCAGGAACTCGCCTTTCGACTGCCGGTAGATGCGCAGGATCTGCGACAGGCGGATGATGCGCAGCGCGATGAACAGGAGCACGCCGCCGAGCGCAGCCTCGGGCACATGGGCGAGCAGCCGCGCACCGAAGCCGATCAGCGCCAGCACGAGCGCGGCTGCGACCAGGCCGGACAATTGCGAGCGGCCGCCGGTTTCGGCGACGATGCCGGTGCGCGGTGGGCTTGCATTGACGGGAAAGGCGCCGATCAGGCCGGCCAGCAGGCTGCCCGCGGCGGCGCCGATGAAATCGCGATCGATGTCGGCCGGCTGGTCTGAGTCGGACGGAAACGCGCGCGAGGTCGCCGCGGACTGCACCATCACGACAATGGTGATCAGAAAGCTAAGCGGCACCAGCTTCGCCCATTGCTCGGGAGCGATCTCCGGAATTTTCGGCGTTGGCAGATTGCCGGACAGCGCGCCGACCACGTGCACGCCCTTGTCCTCCAGATGCGCCACGATCACCAGCAGGGTGGCGGCCATCAGCGCGATCAGCGCGCCGGGAATCCGCACGCTGATCATCTCCGATGTCGTGACGATGGCGACCACCCCGAAGCCGATCGTCATCGTGAACGGGTTGGCGTCCGTGACGTGCCGGGCCAGCACGGCGATGCGTTCGAGCGTCGGCCCGGCGGGCGAGGGGACGCCGAGCACCCCGGGCAGCTGCGAGACGATGATGTGGATCGCGATGCCCGCGAGAAAGCCGACGGTGACCGGCACGGAGAGCAGATCGGCGATGCCGCCGAGCTTGAACGCGCCGGCGCAGGCCAGCATCAGCCCGACCAGCAGCGCGAGCGCAGCCGCCAGCGCGAAATAATCCAGCGTGCCGCTCGTTGCGAGCAGCGCAAGGCCGCCGGCGAAGATCGGCGTGATGGTGGAATCCGCGCCGCACGACAGATAGCGGTTGGCGCCGAACAATGCGAAGCCGAGCGATCCTGCGATGAAGGCGAAGAAGCCGATCTCGGGCGCGAAGCCGCCGAGCCGGCTGGTCGCCATCTGCTCGGGGATCGCGATCGCCGCCAGGGTGAGCCCGGCGACGAGGTCGGCGGGCAGGGCGCTCAAGCTCCAGCCCCGCAGCGAGCGCAGCAGCGGCCAGCGTTTGTTGCCTGCGTTCGATGTTTGTCGGATCACGGTCACCTCCTGTCGTGCCACACAAGAGCGATTCATCGGGTCAGGCAAGCCCGTGATCCCATGGCGGCTCCGGCGCGAAGGCGGCGGCGATGAAGTCGATAAAGGCGCGGACCTTGGCCGAGGGCGAGCGATCCGGCAGGTACACGGCATAGACCGCAAGCAGATCGGAGGCCGGCAGCTCCAGCGTGATCGGCACCAGCCGTCCCTCACGGAGCGCGTCGGCGACGATGAAGGTCGGCTGATAGATGATGCCCTGGCCGGCGAGCGCGGCCGCCAGCAGCGCATCGCCATTGTTGGCGCGCAGATTGCCGGTGATGGAGATGTCGACACTCCTGGAGGTGCCCATGCGCCAGCGTCCTGCGCCTGCCTGCGCCAGGGTGTAGCCGAGGCAGTTGTGACCTGCGAGCTCCGCGGTCGTGCGCGGGGTCCCATGGGCTGCGAGATAGGATGGCGCGGCGCAGACCTCCATGCGGCAGGGCGCCAGCCGCCGCGCGACCAGGCTGGAATCGCGCAAGGTCCCGATGCGGATCGCCAGATCCCAGCCCTCCTCGGTGAGGTCGACCAGGCGGTCGTTAAGACCGAGTTCGACCGTGACGCCGGGATAGTGCCGGGCGAATTCGGCGAGCCGCGGCGCGATCTGACGGATACCGAAGGCGAGCGGCACGTTGAGGCGGAGCAGCCCGCGCGGCTCGATCCGATCGGCCGAGACCGCCGCCTCGGCCGCCTCGAAATCGCCGAGCACGCGTTCGGCGAGCTCCAGATAGCGCCGGCCATCATCGGTGATGGCGAGCCGGCGCGTGGTGCGATGAAACAGCTTGGTGCCGAGCCGGCTTTCCAGCGCCGCCAGATGCTTGGTCACCATGGTCTGCGACATCCCGAGCGCCCGGGCGGCGGCCGAGAGGCTGCCGCTCCCGGCGATCTTGGACATCACTTCGAGCCCGGTCAGGCGGTCGAGCATTCACTTCACTCTATTGGTGTGAACTATCTTTCCCGGATACCAGATTATCGCCCCTCGGGAAATGATCCATATCTTTGCGAGCGATTCCTACTGGAGGCTGAGATGATCGATTCCCGCACCGCACCCTATGCCGCGCTTCTGCTTCGCCTGACCCTGGGCGGACTGTTCCTGGCCCACGCCAGCCTGAAACTGTTCGTGTTCACCCCGGCCGGGACGGCCAAATTCTTCGGCAGCATCGGCCTGCCGGCGGAGCTCGCTTACCTCGTCATCGCCGCCGAGATCCTGGCCGGCATCGCGCTCATTCTCGGTCTCTACACCCGCTGGGCGGCGCTCGCCGCGGTGCCGATCCTGCTCGGCGCCATCTTCACCGTGCATGGCGCGGCCGGTTTCTTCTTCAACAATCCGAGGGGCGGCTGGGAATATCCGGCGTTCTGGGCCGTGGCGCTGATCGTGCAGGCGCTGCTCGGTGATGGTGCCTTCGCGTTGCGTGCGCCGCGCGCGAACCTTGCCAGCGGCGCGCTGCGCAGCGCACATTGACGGCTTGCGAGCCCGCTCCATTAGCCGAGGGTTGAACATGACACTGCCGAGCCTGTTCGTGTCGCACGGGTCGCCGATGCTGCCGCTGACAGACGCGCCAGCGCGGCAGTTTCTGATCGATCTGGGCCGCAGCCTGCCGCGGCCCAAGGCCATCCTGGTGATCTCGGCACATTGGGAGACGGCCGAGCCCGAGGTGAACGCGGTCGCCGTGAACGACACCATCTACGACTTCTACGGCTTCCCGCGTGCGCTCTATGAGCTGCGCTATCCCGCGCCCGGCGCGCCGGAGCTCGCACAAGACATCGCGGCACGGCTCAAGAGCGCCGGCTTCGCGGCATCGATCGACCGCAGCCGCGGTCTCGATCACGGCGCCTGGGTGCCGCTGCTTCTGATGTATCCGGAGGCCGATATTCCGGTGCTGCAGCTCTCGATCCAGACCGAGCGCGGGCCGCAGCACCATCTCGCGCTCGGCCGGGCGCTGGCGCCGCTCAGTGAGCAGGGCGTACTGATCATCGGCAGCGGCAGCTTCACCCACAATCTCGCCGAGTTCCGGATACGGCGGCCCGAGCTGAACGCTCCGGCGCTGCCCTGGGTCGATGCCTTCGCCGATTGGGTGCATGAGGCGGCGATCGCCGGTCGCATCGCGGATCTGCTCGACTATCGCCAGCTCGCGCCATATGCCCGCAACAACCATCCGACCGAGGAGCACTTCCTGCCGCTGTTTGCCGCGCTCGGGGCGGCCGGCGAGGGGGCGCGCGTCGAGCGGCTGCACAACAGTGCCAATTACGGCGTGCTGCGCATGGACGTGTACGCGTTCCATGCGGCGAATGAGACTGCCGCGGCCGCGTGATCGGGCCTGCAGGGGGCACGCTCCGCTCTGCCCAACCCTGCGCGTCTTGTACGAAAGCTCGCAGGTCAGGCGGTCACGATTCCGATCGAGTCACTGTGACCTCGGACCGAAATCCTGGTCGTCCAGGGCCGCATCCTGCGGGACCTTGATTGCGACGACGCCACGATTGAGGGCCTGGTGGCAGGAGTTGCAGCCAGAGGTCAGGTCGGCATAGGCCTTGTCGAATGCGGCCATGTCTTTCGCCTTCACCGCCGCTGCAAGTTCGGCGAACGGCTGCTGCGTGACAGCACTGACCATGTCGGGAAGCGAATTGTTCTCGACGGTCGGATGGGCGCGCCCCAGGCGATTGAAGGCGCCCCTGAGGTTGCCGAGCTCATAGGCGCCGAACTCCCAATTTCCCTCGTGAGCCGCGATCCATAGCCTGATGTGACGCGGCTGGATGGTCGCGATCATGAGATCGCTGACGCTCGGAACGTACGATACCGGCTCGTCCGCCGCGCCGGCCCGCAAGTCCAGCGCCGTTCCGAGATACACGAGCGTAGCGACGCTTGCCGCACCGGCGGAGGCAAGGACGCGAAAAACCATCGACCGTCTGCGCATGAGTGATGTCTCCAGATCTGACCGGAACCTACAGACGATTGATGATCAGCTCCAATCGTAGTATTTTTTGGACATAATAAGGAATTCTGATCATGAATATCTCCCTCAAGCAGCTGCGTTATTTCGATGCGGTCGCGCGTTTGTCGCATTTCGGCAGGGCTGCCGAACGGTGCGCGGTGACACAGCCGGCGCTCTCGATGCAGATCCAGGAGCTGGAGCAGACGCTCGGCGTGCAGCTTCTGGAGCGCAGCCGGAAGGGCGTGATCCTGACCGAGGCGGGCCGCGAGATCGCCGCGCGCGCCGAACGCGTGCTCGCCAGTGTGCGCGACATCATCGACACCGCGCACTGTCACCGCGGCGTGCTCGCCGGCACGCTGCATCTCGGTGTCATCCCGACGCTCGCGCCTTACGTGCTGCCGGTCGCACTGCCCTTGATCCGCAGAAGCTTTCCCGATCTGGACCTGCATTTGCGCGAGACCCAGACACAAACCCTGATCGCGCAGTTGCTCGACGGCGGGCTCGATCTGTTGCTGCTGGCGCTGCCGGTCGATCACCCCGATATCGAAACCATTCGCCTGTTTACCGATCGCTTCCTGCTGGCGCTGCCGAAATCGCGGGAGATTTCGACCAATCGCGTGCGCGCGACGCCCGAGCTGTTGCAGCAGGACCGGCTGCTGCTGTTGGAGGAGGGGCACTGTCTGCGCGACCAGGCGCTGTCGTTCTGCAACCTGCGCCGCGTCGACAACATCGACACCTTCGGCGCCTCGAATCTCTCGACCATCGTGCAGATGGTCTCGAACGGGCTCGGCATGACCTTGCTGCCCGAGCTCTCGGTCGACGTCGAATGCCGCCGCGGCGACATCAAGCTGATGCGCTTCTCCGATCCGGAGCCGAAGCGCGTGGTCGGACTCGCCTTCCGCAAGACCTCACCGCGCAAGGAGGACTTTGCCGCGCTCGGCAAGCTGATCGCGCAGGCCGCCACACGTCAGATCCGCGAGATGGCGGCGGTGTGAGTGATGTGTGACTGCCCGTCGTGCCAACGTGTCGCGGCCAATTTCGCTTGCGGCGTCGGGCAAATCACAACGATGATCCGTGCGTCCTGCACTCGATAAGAGGGCGTTTCGCGATCGTCACGAACGTTGAGCGCGGGATGCGGTGGACGTGATGTCATTGCAGCGCATCTCATGCGCGGACGAACGATGTCATCACGTACGGTCAAGTCGCGCGGTCCTGATACCCCGACGCTGGTATCCCGCGCAACGCGCGAAAGCGCGTTGTCGCGGTCGCGACGAGGCTTCGCCTCGCGCGGTTACGGTGGCCAAAAAGCCCGGTGCACCGAGGAGAACGCGAAGCAGCCGTTAAAGCCATCGCGCAGGGAAGGCCGGATCATCCGGCTGAGCCTGTGGTTCCTGCCCCGTGCATTTTTATCGCACGGGGGCCGCGGGTATCAGTCGATGCCCGGCCTTCCCTGCACCCTCTTTCTTGAAGAGGGTCACCGAATGAGCAAAGCTCGGACGCAAATCGCGCCGCGGGACTATGAACGCATGCCGCTTCCGTCATTGCGAGCGAAGCGAAGCAATCCAGAACCCAGTGAAGATTTTGGCGACGATTCTGGATTCCTTCGGAGCTCACGCTCATCGCAATGACGCCGCGAGCGCGTTGCAAACAAACATGGCCGTCTTGACCTCCGACGTAAGTGACATCAGCCGCTCCAACCCACAAAGTCCTTGACCCGTTCGCGCACAAATGATGCGAAGAGTGACCAGGGAGAGAAACGACACAATGCGACTGCCCTTCTTCTATGGCTGGGTCGTCGTCGCCGTGACCTTCGTCACGATGGCGATCGGCGTCAATGCACGAACCGCCTTCTCGCTGTTCTTCCCGCCGATCCTGTCCGAATTCGGCTGGGAGCGCGGTATCACCGCCGGCGCGTTCTCCTTCGGTTTCGTGATATCGGGAATCGTCAGTCCCTTGATCGGCCGGCTGATGGACCGCACCGGCCCGCGCGCGGTGATGGAGCTGGGCGTGGCGCTGATGGCCGGCGGGCTGTTGCTGGCCCCACTGACGTCGCAGCCCTGGCATCTCTACGTCACCATAGGCGTCATGGTCGGCGCCGGCAGCGTCTGCCTCGGTTATTCCGGGCAATCGCTGTTCCTGCCGAACTGGTTCATCCGCCGGCGCGGCCTTGCGATCGGCGTTGCCTTTGCAGGCGTCGGCATCGGCTCGGTCACGCTGCTCCCCTGGGTGCAGCATATGATTGCCGAAACCGGCTGGCGCACCGCCTGCACCGCCATGGGCCTCCTCGTGCTGATCGTGCTCGCGCCGATCAATCTGCTCCTGCGCAAAAAGCCGGACGAGCTCGGCCTGCGGCCCGATGGCGATGCCGTCCCATTGGCTTCGGCGGCGAAGCCGGTCTCCAACATCGTCGATCCTGCCTGGGCCGCCGTCGATTGGACCTTGCCGCGCGCGCTGCGCACGATGAGGTTCTGGTGGCTTGCGATCGGCTATTTCTTTGGCCTGTACATCTGGTACGCGGTCCAGGTCCACCAGACCAAATATCTGCTCGAGATCGGCTTCAGCCCGAACGTCGCGGTGTGGGCGCTCGGTGCGGTCAGCCTGCTCGGCATTCCCGGCCAGATCGCACTCGGTCATGTGTCGGATCGGATCGGGCGCGAGGCCGTCTGGGTCTTGAGCTGTGTCGGCTTTGCCATCTGCTTCGCCGCCCTGATCGCGCTCAAGGCTTCGCCGACCCTGCTGCTGGTCTATGTCATGGTGGCGAGCCAGGGCGTGCTCGGCTACGGCATCACCTCGGTGATGGGCGCCGTGGTCCTGGAGATCTTTCAAGGACCGCATTTCGGGGCGATCTTCGGCACGATCATGCTGATCGGCCTGTGCGGCGGCGCGGCAGGCCCCTGGGTCACCGGCGTGCTCTACGATCTCACGGCGAGCTACACGGCCGGTTTTGCGATCGCGATCGCTGCGTGTCTCGTCTCGGCGGTCGCAGTGTGGTGTGCCGCGCCGCGGAAAGTCCGCGCGGTCGCCGGCCAATTGCACCGGCTGAAGCCGGCCACCGAGGTCCCATGATGGATTTAGGTGATCAGGATTTCGCTTGCCATGCCCCTCTCCAGATGAGCTAATCGGCCAAAACGAAAAATCAGGAGAGGAACGACCATGAACGAGCATGTCCAGGCCGAGACTGTCCAGGCGAAGCCGGCCGCGCCGCTGTTCAATCCGTTGTCGCCGCAGTTCATCCGCGATCCCTATCCTTTCTATCAGCAGCTGCGCGAAACTGACCCGATGCATGTGACGCCGTTCGGCGCCTTCCTCGCGAGCCGCCATGCGGAATCGAGCCTCGTCCTGCGCGACAAGCGTTTCGGCAAGGACTTCGTCCCCCGCAGCATCCGCCGCTACGGCCCGAAGATCATGGACGAGCCGATTTTCCGCAGTATGAGCCTGTGGATGCTGCAGCAGGATCCGCCCGATCACACGCGCCTGCGCAACCTCGTCGTGAAAGCGTTCACGGCGCGGCGGGTGGAGGACATGCGCCCGCGGATCCAGCAGATCGTCGACCAGACGCTCGACGAGGTGATCCCGCGCGGGAACATGGACCTGATCGAGGATTTCGCGTTCCGCCTTCCGGTGACCGTGATCTGCGAGATGCTCGGAATTCCGGAGGAGCACTGCGAAGCTTTCTATAAGAGTTCGCGCGAAGGCGGACGCCTGCTCGATCCGGTGCCGCTCTCGCCGGCCGAGATCGCGGAGGGCAATGCCGGCAACGCGGTCTCGAAGGCCTATTTCCAGCAGCTGTTCGAGTTGCGGCGACGCCAGCCCGGCGACGATCTGACAACGCAGCTGCTGCAGGCCGAGGAAGACGGCGCCAAGCTCAGCCATGAGGAACTGACCGCGAATATCATCCTGTTGTTCGGCGCCGGACATGAGACCACCGTCAACCTGATCGGCAATGGCCTGCTCGCGCTCTATCGCAATCCGGATCAGCTGGCGCTGTTGAAGGCGCGCCCGGAGCTGATCACCAATGCGATCGAGGAGTTCCTGCGCTACGACTCCTCGGTGCAACTGACCGGCCGCGTCGCGCTGGAGGATATCGAGGATCTCGGCGGCAAGCGCATCCCCAAGGGCGAGACCGTGCTGTGCCTGCTCGGCTCAGCCAATCGCGACCCGGCCGTCTATCCCGACCGCCCGGAACAACTCGATATCGCCCGGCCCAATGTGAAACCCTTGTCGTTCGGCGGCGGCATCCATCATTGCCTCGGCGCGCAGCTCGCCCGCATCGAAGCGGAGGTGGCGATCGGAACGCTGCTGCGCCGGCTGCCGGAGCTGAAGCTGGACGATCCGGACAATCCGGATTGGCGGCCGACCTTCGTGCTGCGCGGCCTGAAACGGCTGCCGGCCCATTGGTAACCATTTCGCTAACGGCGGTTGTGCGGCGCAGGCCATTTATCGCATGATGCTGTGACTTCGCCGCACTTCGTCCTATATGATGTGGCGCTCCGGCATCGATATCTGGTGGGGCGGCGCCGCACCGCGGGTTTGAGGGTTAGGCGCCGGAGCGTTGTCCTTTGAGGGAGACCCCGTGCAGACGACCCTGCTCGGATTGGCGATTGCCTTCATCCTTGCGCTCCTGGCTGCGCTGATTGGGCCTTATTTCGTCGATTGGAACCAGTTCCGGCCGCAGTTCGAGGCCGAAGCCAGTCAGGTGATCGGGGTGCCTGTGCGGGTCGCGGGCGCGCTCGATGCGCGCCTGTTGCCGACGCCGACCTTGCGGCTGCGCCAGGTTACGTTCGGCGGGGCGAATGATCTCGGCAAGCTGCGCGCCGACAAGCTCGATGTCGAGTTCAGCCTCGGCGACCTGATGCGGGGAGAATGGCGCGCCAATGAGCTCACGGTCAGCGGCATGGCCGCCGATCTCGGGCTCGATCCGAAGGGCCGCGTCGATCTGGCGGGCGGAGGCGGCCGGTTCAATCTGGCTGCGCTGTCGATCGATCGTCTGAACCTGACCGGCCGCGTCGCGCTGCATGACGCGGTCAGCCACTCGACGCTCGAGCTCACCGACATCGTGTTTTCCGGCGATGTCCGCTCGCTTGCCGGCTCGCTGCGCGGCGACGGCGCGGTTTCGGTTCTCGGCGTGCGCTATCCGTTCCGCGTGTCCTCTAGCCAGGACAAGGATTCCAGCGGCCTGCGCGTGCATCTCAACATCGATCCGGGCGAGCGTCCGGTGGCCGCCGATGTCGAGGGCCTGATCAGCTTTGCCAACCGCTCGCCGCGCTTTGCCGGTGCGCTGACCTTGTCCTCGCCGCCGCCCAAAGGACAGTCCAAGGAACAAGGCAAGGCCAAGCCGGTCGATGCCAAGGACCAAGCCATCGGCGATGCGCCCTGGCGGATGACGGCCAAGGTGGCAGCCGATTCTTCGGTCGCCAAACTGGACCAGATCGAGTTCAGCTTCGGCCGGGAGGAGCGGGCGCTGAAATTTGCCGGCAACGGCGATGTGCGCTTTGGCGCGGCACCGCTGCTGCGCGCCGCATTATCGGCGCGCCGGCTCGATGCCGACCGGTTGCTTGGCATCGACGGCAATACGGATCGCAAGGCGACCGTTCCGGCACAGGCGCTGCCGGAGCTGCGCAACTGGCTGGCGCGGCTGCCGACCTTGCCGCTGCCTGCGGACATCCAGATTTCGACCGAACAGATCACACTCGCCGGACGTCCGGTGCAGGATTTTTCAGCGAGGCTGCACAACGAGCCTGCGTCATGGAGCCTGGAACAGGTCGATCTCAAGGCGCCCGGCGCAACCCATCTGACGTTCAGGACAGCGGGGGCGTCGGCCGCTTCGACGTCGAGTGTTTCTGGCGCACTCGATCTCGATTCGGCTGATCCCGACGCGCTGGTCGCCTGGCTGCAGGGCCGCACCGAGACCAGCTATCGCAGCCAACGGCCGCTACGCTTGCGTGGCAATGTCAATATCGGGTCCGACCGTGTCGCTATCGAAAGTCTGAAGGCCGAGATGGACAGCGGGGCGGTCGAGGGCCGGATGGCACTGATCACCCCGTCCAGCGGCGCAGGATCGCGCTTCGAGGCGGCGTTGAAGGGCGAGCGGCTCGACGTCGATGCCGCCACGGCGCTGGCCCGCTCGCTCGCCGGATCATCGGGGCAGTGGCCTGACGAAGCGAGCATCGCGATCGACGTTGGACGCGCGACATGGAGCGGCCAGGACTTTCGTCCGTTCACAGCCAAAGCGTCGTACGGGCCGAAGAGCATCACGGTCGATCAGGTCAAGTTCAGCCAGGGAGGGGTGACCAGCGAGGGATCGGGCCGGTTCGACCGCACGGACGCAACCGGACGGCTCAGCCTGACCACGAACGCGGCGTCGCTCCACGACATCACGGCTCTGCTGCAGCCATTTGCGCCGAACCTGGCTGCGCAACTCGAGAAGGCCGCGGTTCAACCAGGGCCGGCGCGGTTCAAGCTTGCGCTTGATCTTGCCAGGGATCCGGCGAGCGCCGATCGCGCGCAGGCCAAAGCCGTGCTCGACCTTGAAGCTCCGCAAATCAAAGGGACGACGACGCTGACCGCAAAGCCGGCGGCCTCGGCGCTGCGCAATTTCGATCTAGATGCGATCAGCCGCACCGATGTCGGGTTGGATGCGAAGATCTCGGCGGAGCAGGGCAACCTGTTGCTCGCTTTGCTTGGCGTGAATCGCATCGCCGCGGCGGGCAGCGGCCCGGCCGTGCTCGATGCCGACATCAAGGGCAATTGGCGCGCGCCCTTGCGCGTCACCGCGAAGATCGCAGGCGTGGGTCTCGACGGGGATGTGCAGGGCACGCTCGAGACCACGTCCGGGTCCTGGTCCTTGCCCGCGGCCGATTTGCTCAAGGCTAATCTGAACCTGCGGGTCCGTAATGCGAACCTGGCGCCGCTCGCCGGATTCGGCGCGCAGGCTGCGGCGGCGCAGAACGCGCGGCTGTTCGCTCGCGTCGGTTTGGTCGCTGGCCGGCTCAGCCTGGACGACATCGATGGCCTCATCGGCGGAGCACGGCTGCGCGGGCGCCTCGCGCTCACGCTCGACGACGACAGGCAGATCGACGGCGAGCTTGGGCTGGACGCGCTGAACCTGCCGCAGATGTTCGCGCTTGTGGTCGGTGCGACCGGCCATGATGCCGCCGAGCCGCTCGGTCCGGGGTTCTTGAAGGGGTGGAGAGGTCGGGTGTCATTCCAGGCGCTCAGCGCTGCGCTGCCGGGCGGTGGCGAATTGCGCCCGATTGGCGGCACGATCAAGAGCGATGGGCAGAGCCTGACGGTCGAGAATTTGAAGGGGCGGCTTGGCGGCGGCGACGTCGCGGCGACGCTCGATGCACGGCCGAATGCCAATGGATTGGCGCTGAGCGGCCGCCTGGAGCTGTCGAACGTGGATGGCAACGCGTTGCACTACCGCAGCTTGGCGATGCCCGCCGGCCGCATCTCCGCGCAGATGGCGCTTGCGAGCGAGGGGCGCAGCGTGCAGGCGCTGACCAGCGCCTTTGCCGGCAACGGCACCGTCACGCTGGATGGTGTTTCGATTCCGGGTCTCGATCCACGCGCCTTCGATGTGGCGCTGCGTGCCTTCGACGCCGGCCAGATCACCGACGATGTGAAGCTTCGGCAGATCGTGGAGCCGCTGCTGACCACGGGATCGCTGGCGGTGGCGTCCGCGCAGATTCCGTTCGTCATCCGCGATGGGCGGCTGCGCGTCAGTGCGACGACTTTGGACGCCAAGGACGCGCGCGCGATCGTCTCCGGCGGTTATGATATCCCGGCCGATCAGGCGGATATTCGCGCCAGCCTGATCACGACGACGATCGGCAACGAGAGCAGCCGCCCGGAAATCCAGCTGTTCGTGGTCGGGACGCCCGACGGGCTGCAGCGCAGTGTCGATGTCACCTCGCTGTCGTCCTGGCTTGCGGTGCGCGCCATCGATCGCGAGACGCGGCGGTTGGATGCGATCGCGCGGGGCGAGCCGCCGCCGTCCTATCCCTCGTCCACCGCCTCCCTGCCGTCGCCCTCGGGGGCCGGGAGCGCACCGCCAAGCCTGACCGATGTGCCGGTGCCTGGACGCGATCCGCGCCGCACAAGGCCGGGTGGGCCCCGCCAGCAACCACCGCCGCAGCCGCCGCTGTCCGGTCCTCCGCCCGGATCGCCGCCGCTTCCGGTGCCGCCGGTGGCAGCGAACCAGCAGGTCGCCCCCTTGCCGCCGCCGGTTGAGGTTAAGCCCCCGCCGGGAGCCCTGCCGCCTAGGCCCAAGCCGATGCTGCGCCCGCCGCTGGTGCTGACGCCGCCTGGCAGTCCTTGATCTCGGTGCATCTCGGGGAGCATCCGCGCCGATGATGACGTTGCGTCAAGTGGAGGTCATTCGGGCCGTGATGGTGACCGGCACCATCAACGGCGCGGCGAAGCTGTTGAAGGTGTCGGCGCCGGGCGTCAGCCGACTCGTGAAATACACCGAACGCTCGCTCGGCATTCGTTTCTTTCAACGCCAGAACGGCCGGTACTTTCCGACCCCCGAGGCGCAGAACATCTTCGAGCAGATCAACAGCGTCTACGAGAAGGTCGATGATCTCAGCTACATCATCTCTAACATTGGCCGCGGCGCGCTCTCGGAATTGCGTGTCGGCTCGGTGCCAAGCATCGCGCAGGTGATGGTGCCGCGCGCCATCGAGCGCGTGCGCCGGCGCTATCCCGATCTCGGCATCGACATCAATATCCTCAAGATCGAGGAAGCGATCGATTATCTGATGCTCGGCAAGGGCGAATGCGTAGCGATGAGCTACCGGCTCGACCACTCCGGGCTTGATTTCCTGCCGCTCGCCTCCGGCGAATTGTTCTGCATCGTGCCGCCGGGGCACGAACTCGCCGGCCGCAAGCAGGTCTCCGCCGCCGAGATGACGCGCTATCCGCTGATCGGCATCGATCCCAACGATCCTTACGGCCGGATCATGGCCGAGATCTTCGAGCGCAACAAACTCGACTACAACATCTCGATCAAGGCTCGCTTCGGCACCACCGTGTGCGCGCTGGTAAAGGCAGGGCTCGGCATCGCCATCATAGACCAGTTCACGGTGGCCCACGGCGGCTATCCCGGCATCGAGCTTCTGAAGATCGCCGAGCCGACCCGGTTCGACACCTATGTCGCGGTCAAGCGCGGCGCCCCGCTATCGCTCTATGCGGAATACTTCATCGATGGCCTGCGCGCGGAGATGCGCGCGCTGGAGCCGGGACGACGTCAGGTGGCAAGGGCCAGCGCGGCCGGCCGCAAAAGATAACATCATGTTAGGTTCGGCGGATATTTGGGTAATTGTGTTAGCTGGCGAAAACATTATCGTCCGCATCTGATTTCACCGTCCTTACGGAGCCGCGACAGCTCCAACCGGAGACGACGACCATCGTGCCAGATATTTCCGCATCCGGAGGCCGCAAATTCCTGACCGGGTTGCTCGGTGCCCCGATCGCGCACTCGGCTTCACCCGCGATGCACGAGACGGCTGCCGCGGCGCTCGGGGTCCGCTGTCACTACCAGCTCATCGAGGTCGCCGGCGCCGACCGTGCCGAGCTTGCGATCCTGCTCGAAGGTGTCAGGCGGCTTGGCTTTGCCGGTGTCAACGTCACCTATCCCTACAAGGAGGCGGTCGTCGACCTGCTCGACGAGCTCGCGCCCAAGGCAGCCGCGATGCGCGCCGTCAATACCGTCGTGGTGCGTGATGGGCGGCTGATCGGCCATAATACCGACACGACGGGCTTTGCGCGTGCAGTGGCGCCCCTTGTTGCGGGTTCGGGCAACGGCGTCGTGGCATTGATCGGCGCTGGCGGCGTTGGCAAGGCGATCGCGTTTGCACTTGCGAACGTTGATGTCGCGGGCTTGCGCATCTTCGATACCGAGCGGGCGCGAGCAGAGAGGCTCGCCAGCGTGCTGCCTTCCGGGAAAGGCATCGTGGTAGCCGACAGCATCGAGCAGGCGGTGCAGGGCGCTGTGGGGATCGTGAATGGAACTCCGATCGGGATGCTGCCGAACCGCGGCACGCCGATACCCGACGCGCTGCTGCATGACGGTTTATGGGTGGCGGACGCAGTGTACTCGCCGCTCTGGACGCCTCTCTTGAAGGCGGCCAAAGCCAAGGGCGCGCGGGTCCTGCTTGGACGCGAGCTTGCGATCTATCAGGCGGCCGACGCGTTCGAGCTGTTCACTGGGCTTACGCCTTCGACCGACGTCATGGGGCGAGCTTTCGACGACCACATGGCGGAGAGATATCCGGCGGTTGACGCCGCCTGAGCAAACCGGCCAATACGAGCCGGAACATCGAATTCAAGAAACGCAAGAAGAGTAGAAACGAGGAGGAGACGCGTGCGATCGTTCATTTTGGCGAGCTTTTGCTCGGCTGTATTGCTGTCCGGCTCTGCGTGCGCACAGTCCGGGGCACCCATCAAGATTGCTGATGTTGCCGAGCTGTCGGGCGGTGGCGCCACCGTCGGTAACAATTGGAAGAATGGCATCGATCTGGCCGTCGAGGAGATCAATGCCAAGGGCGGTATTCTCGGGCGCAAGATCGAGGTCAGCCACGCCGATTCCCAGTCCAACCCGGGCGTGGCGCGCGCGCAGGTACAGAAGGCGCTCGACGCCGAGCCTTACGTCCTGCTCGGGCCGGGCTATTCCGGCTCCGTCAAGGTCACCGCCCCGCTCGCTGCCGAAGCGGGCATCACTCAGATCATGGGCGGCGAGGCGGCCGAACTGACGCAGGCCGGCAATAAGTTTCTGTTTCGCACATCCTTCGGTCAGCAGTCGTCGATGCCGAAGGTGGCCAAGTACATCAATGATGAGTTGAAGGCGAAGTCGGTGGCGGTCGTCTGGGTGAACAACGATTTTGGCCGCGGCGGACGCGACGTCATCACCAAGGAGTTCAATCGCCTCGGCATCAAGGTCGTCGCGGACCTGTCGACCGAGGCAGGCCAGGCGGACTTCGCAGCCGATGTCAGCAAGATCAAGGCCGCAGCCCCGGACGCCGTCTTCATCTATGTCAACGAAGAGGAAAGCGCGCGCATCCTCAAGGAGATCAAGCGCCAGGGCGTGACGGCGCCGCTGATCGGCGAGACCACGCTGGTTGGGCAGAAGGTCATCGAGCTCGCCGGCGATGCCGCCAATGGCGCCCGCGGCCATGTCGGCCTGACCACCGACGCGCCGGTCGAGGCCATCAAGGCGTTCCGGGACCGCTTCGTGAAGAAGTACAACTACGTGCCCGATCACAACGGCCTCAAGGGCTATCTCGCGGTCTACATGATCAAGGCGACCACCGAGAAGATGGGCAAGGTCGATTCCAAGGCGTTCGCGGATACCCTGCACGGATTGACCATCAAGACGTCTGACGAGCCGAACATCCTGATGGATGTGACCTTCGATCAGAACGGCGATATCGACCGGCAGGGCTTTCTGGTCGAAGTGGTCGACGGCAAGCAAGTCGTGGAGCAGGTGTTGCCAAAGCTCAACTGAGGCGAACGGGCGGCCGGTGGCGCCGGTCGGGATGTCGGGCGCCGCCTCACCCAAGGCTCACGGGGAAACCATGTCCAATCTGCTCGATCTGATCGTGGCGGGTCTCGCCACCGGCGCAATCTACGCGCTGATCGCGGTCGGCTTCACGCTGCTGTGGCAGACTTCACAGACCATCAACTTCGCCCAGGGCGAGTTCGTGATGCTGCCGGCGTTCCTGATGCTCGCGGTCATGCATCTCGGTGCGCCGTTCTGGCTCGCGGTCCTCGTCGGCATTCTGCTGTCTGCGCTGCTGCTCGGGCTCGCCTTCAAGATGCTCCTGGTCGATCCGATGCTGCGGCATGGCGTGCTGCCGCTGGCGATCGCGACGATGGCCTTGGCGATCGGGATCAAGGAAGCGGTGAAGCAGTTCTTCAGCGCTGAGGCGTCCCCGTTCCCGTCGATCGTGCCGGTGGATGATATTGTCCTGCTCGGCCGATCGGTCTCGCTGCAAAGCCTCGGCGTGCTCGCGGTCGCGGTTCTCGCCGTGTTCGGCTTGACGATGCTGTTGAATCGTACCTCACTCGGTCACCAGATGCAGGCGGCCGCGCAGAATCCGACGGTGGCACGTATCATCGGCGTGCCGGTCGAGCGCATGATCCTGCTGACGTTTCTGATCAATGCGGTGCTGGTGGCACTCGCATCGCTGCTAATAACGCCGATCTACCTCGCCAAGTTCTCGAGCGGCGAGGTGCTGGGGCAGGCGGCGTTCGTCGCAGCCATCGTCGGTGGCTTCAACCAGGTGCGCGGCGCGATCGCGGGCGGCCTGTTGATCGGTGTGGTCGACAATCTCGCCGCAGCCTATGTGTCGACGCAATACCGCGCCGCGGTCCCGATGGTGCTGTTGATCCTGGTGATCCTGTTCCGACCGCAGGGGTTGCTCGGACGCGCAGAGGAGCGCACCGTATGAGCACGAACGGTAAAGTGCTTCGCATCGCCATCGGCCTCGCCGTGATCGCGGGCCTGATCATCGTCCCGATGAACTTCAACCGCTATGGACTGTTCATCCTGAGCCAATGGGCCGTCATGACCGTCGCGGCCATGGGGCTCAACCTCACGCTGGGGTATGCCGGACAGGTGTCTTTGGCGCAGGGCGCCTTCGTCGGCATCGGCGCCTATGGTGCCGCGATCCTGACTACGCATGGCTGGCCGCTGGCTGCTGCGCTGGGCGTGGTCGTCCTGCTGTGCTTCGCCGTTGGCTGGCTGCTCGGCTATCCCGCATTGCGCGTCCAGCATCATTATCTGGCCTTTGTCACGCTCGCCTTCTCGACGCTGATGTTCCTGGTGTTCCGCAATGAGAGCTGGCTGACGAACGGCATCTACGGCATCAGCAACATTCCACGGCCGGAGATCTTCGGCTTTGCGACCCGCAAGCCTTTGCCGTTCTACTATCTCTGTCTCGGCTCGCTAGGTCTCGTCACGCTTGCAATGTGGTGGCTGATCCGCTCCCCCTGGGGGCGAGCCTTCATGGCCTTGCGCGAGAACCCGATCCGTGCGCAATCGCTTGGCGTCGATACCCGGCGCTACACCTTGATGGCTTTCGCGATCGGTTCGGTGCTCGGCGGCGTTGCCGGCGTGCTCTATGCGCCGCTGACACAGTACATCGATCCGGTGCCGTTCAACCTGCAGCTCTCGCTCGATCTCCTCATGATGGTGATCGTGGGCGGCTCCGGCTTCCTGTTCGGTCCGTTCCTGGGGGCCATGATCGCGGTGCTGCTGCCGGAATGGCTGCGCGTGGTTGAAGGTTATTATTTGATGCTCTATGCGGCAGCGGTGATCCTGCTGCTGATCTACTCGCCCACCGGTATCCTCGGCATCCTCGATCGCTATCTCAGCGCACGCCGTACCCAGGCGGCATCGACGCTGCGTGCCGCTGCGCAGTCCAAGCTGGAGGCGGTGCGATGACCGCGGTTCTGGACGTTCGCGAGGTGAAGAAGAGCTTTGGCGGTATCACAGCGGTGAACGGCGTCAGCTTCGACGTGCAGGAAGGGGAGATTCTCGGCTTGATCGGTCCCAACGGCTGCGGCAAGTCGACCCTGTTTAACTGCATCCTCGGTCAGCTCGTGCCGAGTTCGGGCGAGGTCCGCGTCGACGGCAAGGTCGTCACCGGGCAGCGGCCGTCCGAGCTGAACCGTCTCGGTGTCAGCCGGACCTTCCAGTTGCTGCAGGTGTTCCCGAAACTCTCGGTGCGGGACAATCTCATCCTCGCCGGCCAGGAGCATCGCGGCAGCATGCTGTCCCGCCTGTTCGGCCCGTCGGACGCCGGACTCACCGCAACTGCCGAGCAGATGATCGGCTTTTTCAAGCTCGAGCATCTCGCCAATGAGCCGGCCGGCGGCCTGTCCTATGGACAGCAGAAGCTGCTGGATGCGGCGATGGCCTTCATGGGCGGCCCTCGGCTGGTGTTACTCGATGAACCCGCCGGTGGCGTCAACCCGACAATGCTCGGCGATCTGAAGGAACGGCTGATCGCGATCAATCGCGAGCGGCGCGCGACCTTCGTGGTGATCGAGCACAACATGGAATTCGTGATGTCGCTGTGCTCGCGCGTCATGGTGATGGCGGAAGGCAGGGTGCTTGCGATCGGCAAACCCGACGAGATTCGTGCGAACCCTGCCGTGATCGAAGCCTATCTCGGACACTGATGGAGGCGGTCGTGAGCGACACCATCCTCGACGTTCAGAACCTCGTCGGCGGCTACGGCAAGATGACGATCCTGAACGGCACCAGCTTCTCGGTGCCGGCGGGCTCGATCACCACGGTCATCGGTCCCAACGGCGCCGGCAAGTCGACCGTATTCAAGGCGATCTTCGGCTTGCTCAAGCTGCGCGAGGGCAAGGTGATCTTCAAGGGGTGCGATGTCACCGGGCAGAGCCAGCGCGCGCTGCTCGCTGCCGGCGTCTGCTACATCCCGCAGGGACGCAACATCTTCGGCGAACTGTCGGTCCGCCACAATATCGAGCTTGGCGGCGTGGCCGCTCCTCGCGATATCGACATCGCCGCCCGGGTCGAGACCGCGCTCGATATCTTTCCGGTGTTGCGGAAGAAGGCGGAGCGGCAAGCCTCGACCCTGTCCGGCGGAGAACAGAAACAGCTCGAGATCGTGCGCGGCCTCTTGCTCGAGCCGCAGCTCGTGCTGATCGACGAGCCGTCGATCGGACTGTCGCCTCTGATGGTGCAGCAGACCTTCGATATCCTCAAGCAGCTGCGCGATCGCGGCGTCTCCGTGCTCCTGATCGAGCAGAATGCGCGCTCCGCGCTGGAGATCTCCGACTACGGCATTGTACTGGAGCTTGGTCGTACCCGGCTCATCGACAAGGCAGACCGCGTGCTGTCCGATCCGCGGATCGGACAGCTGTTCCTGGGCGGCGCCATGGAGGAGACCGCAGCATGAGCAAGCGTTCGATCGCGACCGTCTCGCTGAGTGGTGCCCTGGACGAGAAGTTGCGGGCCATCGCAGCGGCGGGCTTCGAAGCGGTCGAGATTTTCGAAAGCGACCTCGTGTCGTTCGGCGCCAGTCCGCGCGACATCGGCCAGATGTGCCGTGACCTCGGTCTGGCGATCTGCGCTTATCAGCCATTTCGCGATTTCGAAGGCATGCCCGAGCCGCAGCGTGCGCGCAACTTCGTTCGCGCCGAGCGCAAGTTCGACTTGATGCAGGAGCTGGGTACGGATCTGCTCCTGATCTGCAGCAATGTGTCTCCGGCTTCGCTTGGCGGCATCGATCGCGCCGCAGAGGACCTGCGTGAGCTCGGCGAGCGGGCGGCGCGCCGCAATCTGCGGGTCGGTTACGAGGCGCTGGCCTGGGGCCGGCATGTCAGCGATTATCGCGATGCATGGGAGATCGTGCGCCGTGCCGACCACAAAGCGATCGGCGTCATTCTCGACAGTTTCCATGCCCTGGCGCCGGCACTGCCGATCAACGCGATCCGCGCGATTCCCGCCGACAAGATCTTTCTGGTGCAGCTCGCCGATGCGCCGCGGCTCGAACTCGACGTCTTGTCCTGGAGCCGGCACTTCCGCAGCTTTCCGGGGCAGGGTGATCTGCCGGTGCTGGACTTCATGGAAGCGGTGGCTGCAACCGGCTATGCCGGACCTCTGTCGCTCGAGATATTCAACGACCAGTTCCGCGCCGGGTCGGCCGCGCGCACTGCCATAGATGGCATGCGCTCGCTCTTGCTGCTGGACGATGCGCTCGCTGCGCGAACGCCAGCGGCATCTTATGAGCGGCTCGCTCCCAGAGTGACGGCCAGGGGCATCGGCTTCATCGAGTTTGCGGTCAGTCCGGATAACGCGGGCGGGCTCGCCGAGCTGTTCGCCCAGCTCGGCTTCCGGAAGACCGGCCGTCATCGCAGCAAGGCGGTGGAACGGTGGTCGCAGGGCAGCGTCGATCTCGTCATCAATTGCGAGCCGGCGAGCTTTGCCCATTCGCATTATGTAACGCATGGTCCCGGCGTCTGCGCCATCGCGCTCGATGTCGACAGTGCCGAGCGGGCCATGGTGCGGGCGCAAGCGTTGAAGACGCGCACCTTCTCCCAGCCGGTCGGGCCGGGCGAGCTGGAAATTCCGGCCATCCACGGCGTGGGAGGCAGCCTCTTGTATTTCCTCGACACTCACGGAAAGCATTGGGACGTGGATTTCGAGGCCGTGGCCAACGACGACAGCGCGGCGCGCCTCCAGGCGGTCGATCACATCGCCCAATCGATGGCTTATGACGAGATGCTGTCATGGCTGCTGTTCTATGCCGGAATCATCGACCTCAAACGCTTGCCACAGATGGAAATCGCCGACCCAAGAGGTCTCGTGCAAAGCCAGGCCATCGTCAATGACGACCGCAGCCTGCGCTTCATCCTCAACGGTTCGGCAGCGAGGCGCACGCTGCCGTCGCGCTTCATCTCGGAGTTCTTCGGCTCCGGCGTCCAGCACATCGCATTTTCCACGGAGGACATCTTTGCCGCGGTTGCGGAGATGCGGGCCCGCGGTGCCGGCTTTCTCGACATTCCCGACAACTATTATGATGATCTCGAAGCCAGATATGATTTCGACGCCGGCACCTTGGCGGCCCTGCGCGCCAATAAGATCCTCTACGATCGCGAGGGCGACGGCGAATTCTTCCAGGTCTATACCCACATCTTCCAGGAGCGCTTCTTCTTTGAAATCGTGCAGCGGCGAAACTATCAAGGGTTCGGCGCGCCGAATGCTTCGATCCGGCTCGCCGCGCAGGCGCGCGAGGTCCGGCCGGAATCGATGCCGCGCATGTAGGGTCAGCGTTCTCTGCGGATACCCGGCAGGCGGCCGATCTCGTCAGCGAGATAGTCGATTGCCAGTCTGACGCGCGCGATGCCGGCGCGCTCCGGCACGATCAGCATGTTGAGCGGCACTGAAGACAGCCGGTAGTCGGGCAGGATCGCGGTCAGGCGCCCGGCCGCGAGGAGGTCGTGGACCAGCCAGTGGTGTGCGGCCGCGATGCCGCGTCCGGCCAGCAACGCTTCGCGCACGGCAAGGCCGTGATTGGCACGGAAGCGTCCCATGAACGGCACGTCATGATGCCGGCCATCGGCCGTCTGGAGCGTCAGAAGGTCGCTGCCCGCGACGTTCGTCATGCGGATGCCTTCATGGCCGATCAGGTCCTGGGGCACCCGCGGCGTGCCGTGCCTGTCCAGATAGTCGGGGGAGGCGACCATCAGGCGGTGCGAGTGACCGAGCCCGCGCAGCTTCATCGCGCTATCGGCGAGTGGGGCGAGGCGCAGCGCGATGTCGACGCCCTCGCGCACCAGGTCGATCCGCTCATCCGTCAGGCTGAGATCGATCGCGATCTCCGGATAGCGATCCTGGAAGGCAAAGACGAGCCGGGTGATGTGCAGGATGCCGAAGGCTGCCGTGCAGGAGATCCGGATCATGCCTGCAGCGGCGCCGCGTCTCCCGCGCGCTTCGTCGCCGGCCTCCTCAATCAGCCGCAGGATCTGGATGCAGTTCGCGTAATAGCGGCTGCCCTCGTCGGTCAGCATTACCCGGCGCGTGGTGCGGCTGAGCAGCGGCACGCCAATGGCGTCTTCCAACTCGTGCAGGTGGCGCGTGATCGTGGACTGCCCGACGCCGAACTCGCGGGCCACAGCCGACAGGCTGCCGCGTTCGGCCACCCGCACGAAGCTGCGCATATGCGCGAAGCTGACGTCAGACTTATCCATATTACGGCATTATATTATCGATATGCGCCATATAGTGGATAAATGTATGCGGGTCTATGTCATGGCTCGGTTCCACCGAAGGATCGATGCCATGAATGTCCTGCTCGTTTTCGCCCACCCAGAACCTCGCTCGCTGAATGGCGCCTTGCGCGACGCCGCCGTAGCTGAACTCAAGGCCCAGGGCCACGAGGTCAGGATCTCGGATCTCTATGCCATGGGTTGGAAAGGCGCCGCCGATCGCGCCGATTTTCCGCAACTCGCGCCGGACGCCAGGCTGAACGTCGCCGCTGCGTCCGGCGAGGCGTTCGCGGCACATAGGTTGACGGACGACGTCAGGGCGGAACAGGAGAAGCTGCTGTGGGCCGATGCCGTGATCCTGCAGTTTCCGCTGTGGTGGTTTACGATGCCCGCGATCCTGAAAGGCTGGGTCGATCGCGTCTATTCCTACGGCTTCACCTACGGTGTTGGCGAGCATAGCGATAAGCGGTGGGGCAACCGCTACGGCGAGGGTGTGTTCGCCGGCAAGCGCGCGATGCTCATTGTGACCACCGGCGGATGGGAGGAGCACTATTCAGCGCGCGGCATCAACGGTCCGATCGAGGATCTGCTGTTCCCGATCAACCACGGCATCCTGTTCTATCCCGGATTCGACGTGCTGCCGGCCTTCGTGGCGCATCGGGTCAATCGGCTCGATGAGGCGGGCTTCGCCGCGATCGCGGAGCGGCTTCGTGAGCGGATGCGTACGCTGTTCACCGCGACGCCAATTCCGTACCGGCGGCAGAACCACGGCGACTACCTGATCCCCACCATGCAGCTGCGCTCCGAACTCGGCGATCGAGCTGCGCACGGCTTCGCGCTGCACGTGGACGATGCCGCGGAGTGACGGCTGTCATGGGCGCGGGACTAACCCGCGCCCATCGCGACGGCGATGTGGTAGGTGGCAAAGCTCGCGGCATAGGCGAGTGCCAGCATGTAGCCGAAGGTGATGGCCATCCAGCGCCAGCTGCCGGTCTCGCGGCGGATGACTGCCAGCGTTGAGGCGCATTGCGGCGCGAAGATGTACCAAGCGAGCAGCGACAAAGCGGTGGCGAGGCTCCATTTGGCCGCCAGCACCTGACCGATCTGTTCGGCGGCCTCTTTGCCGCCTTCGATGGCATAGACGGTGCCGAGCGCTGCGACGGCGACCTCGCGGGCTGCCATGCCCGGGACCAGGGCGACGGCGATTTGCCAGTTGAAGCCGATCGGCGACAGCAACGGCGCGATGGCCTGCCCGATCATGGCAGCAAGGCTGTAATTGATCGCGGGCTCGGTCGCGCCCGTCGGCGGCTGCGGGAAGGATGCCAGAAACCAGATCAGCACCATCATCGCGAAGATCGTGGTGCCGGCGCGCTGCAGGAACATCTTGGCCCGGGTATAGACGCCGATCGCAATGCTGCGCAGCCGCGGCATCTTGTAATCGGGCAGTTCCAGCATGAACGGCGCGGGCTGGTAGTCGCGCATCATGAAGAACTTGATCAGGAAGGACATCAAAAGCGCGCTGACGATGCCGGCGGCGTAGAGCCCGAACATCACGAGGCCCTGCAGATTGGCGAAGCCCCAGACCTGCGTTGGCGGGATGAAGGCCGAGATGATCAGCGTATAGACCGGAATGCGCGCCGAGCAGGTCATCAACGGCGCGATCAGGATCGTGGTCAGCCGGTCGCGGCGGTTGTCGATCACGCGCGTCGCCATGATGCCGGGAATGGCGCAGGCGAAGCTCGACAGCAGTGGAATGAAGGCACGGCCGTGCAGCCCCGCGCCGCCCATGATGCGGTCCATCAGGAAGGCGGCGCGCGCCATGTAGCCGAAATCTTCCAATAGCAGGATGAACAGGAAGATGATGACGATCTGCGGCAGGAAGACGATGACGCTGCCGACACCGGAGATCACGCCGTTCTGCAGAAAGCTTTGCAGAAGTCCTTCGGGCAGTTGGTCATGGACGAGCTGGCCGGCGGCATCGAAGGCCGCGGATAACAGCTGCATCAAGGGCTGTGCCCAGGCGAATACTGCCTGAAACATCACGAACAGGATCAGCAGCAGGATGAAGAGGCCGCCGACCGGGTGCAGGACGACCGCGTCGATCCGCCCCGTCCAGGTGTCCGGCCGCTCCGGCAGGGTCACGGCGGAGGCGATGATGCGATCGGCTTCGCGCTGCGTGGCGCGGAGTTCCGACACGGTCAGCGGACACCAGGTATTCTGACGGTCGGGGGAGGGGCTTTGCGCCAGCAGTTCATCCGTCAGCTGGAGCAGGTCGGCAGTGCCGCCCTTGCGCACGGCAATCGAGGTGACGACAGGCACGCCGAGCGCCTCGGAGAGCTTGGGCACGTCGACGGTGACGCCGCGGCGCTTGGCGATGTCGAACATGTTGAGCACCAGCGCCAGCGGCCGGCCGGTGCTCTTCAGCTCGAGCAGAAGCCGGATCGTCAACCGTAGGTTGGTAGAGTCGGCAACGCACAACACCAGGTCGGGCAATATCTCGCCCGTGGCGCGTCCAAGCACGAAATCGCGGGTGATTTCCTCGTCCGGGCTACGCCCGCGCAGCGAATAGGTGCCCGGGAGGTCGACCACGGAGACTTGGCGCCCTTGCGGGGTCACGAAGGCGCCTTCCTTCCGCTCGACCGTGACGCCGGGATAGTTGGCGACCTTCTGGCGGCTTCCGGTCAGAGCGTTGAACAGCGAGGTCTTGCCGCTGTTGGGGGTGCCCACCAGGGCGACATGCATCAACGCACTTTCCATCGACCGGCGCCCCTGGCGCTATGCCACGATAATGGCCATCGCCTCGCGTCGGCGGACAGCAACGGTGATGTTGTCGACCCGAACTGCGATCGGATCACGTCCGACGATGCCTTCGTGCAGGATTTCCACCCGAGCGCCCTCGACGAAGCCGAGCTCGATCAGGCGGCTTTCGAGTTCAACTTCGGGTAGGGACGAGCTGGTCCCGCTCGCCGCCAGGTGTTGGATCGTTCCGGTATAGCCGCGCCGCGCCAAGCCAAGTGGCAGGTGCTGCCGATCATCGCAGATTTCGCTCATAACCTGTATTTTCAATCGCAACGCACAAGGTCAAGCGCCGCGTGCACGACGCCACTGCACCTTAGAGCGATTTTAAACAGGACCGAGCGAGCGGCTTCTGATCTGGCTCAAGCAGCCGGGGCGGAGGCCGGATGCCGGCTCTCGGCCGACGGCTTCGGCTCGGCCGCAGATGAAGCGGCTGCGCGGTTCTTGAAGTGATCGAGCACGAACAGCCGGATGGCCGACGACAGGTTGCCCTGCTGACGGTTGCTGTCGATCTCTCCCACCAGTTCGGAGAGCGTCATGTTACGCAATCCGGATATCTCCTTCATGCCGTTCCAGAACGCCTCCTCGAGGCTGACGCTGGTCTTGTGACCCGCGACGACAATTGAACGTTTTACGACCGGCGACTTCATCACGCGTCCTCGCCATTGATGCGATGTTGATCCAATAACTCGTTCGCACGCTTTTCGCGTTGCGCGTCGGCTGTGCGCTCGGCCTTCGTTCTGCCGAAGCTTGCGCGATTGGCGTCGGCCACCTTGCCGACCTGATCGCGTGCCATGCGCTTCTTGAAACGCTTCAAATTGATCACCTCTCCCATGCTCGCTCCATCATTACAGAGATCGCAGAGCGCGACAGTCATAACGAAAGGCATGACCTGCCGCGCATCGCGCAGTCGGCTCAACCGTCAGGTAGACCATCATGCCATCGCCCTCATACTGCCAGACTTCCGATCCCGCTTTGCGAAAGATGAACATAGTTGTGTCCGCGCACGCAGCAGAACTAGCTAGTTGACACTATCCTTTACGAGTTAACGGCAACAAATGCATTAGCCCCCGTAGTACTACGGAACTACCTTTATGATCGTCCAGGCCTGGTCATCTTTTCGGGCTGGACGAGCCGATCGAATTCCTCGTCTGACACGAAGCCCAGCCGTGTTGCCTCCTCCTTCAAGGTTGTTCCGTGCTGATGCGCCGCCTTGGCCACCTTTGCGGCGTTGTCGTAGCCGATCTTTGGCGCGAGGGCGGTGACCAGCATCAGCGATCGCTCCATCAGTTCAAAGATCCGCTTCTCGTCGGCGCGAATGCCTGTCACGCAATGTTCGGTAAACGAACGGGCGGCATCACCCAGCAGTTGAATGGAGCTGATCATGCAATGCGCCATGAGCGGCTTGTAGACGTTTAATTCGAAGTGCCCCTGGCTGCCGGCGACCGTGATCGCGGTGTGGTTGCCGAACACCTGACAGCACACCATGGTCATCGCTTCGCATTGTGTAGGGTTGACCTTGCCCGGCATGATTGAGGAGCCCGGTTCGTTTTCCGGCAGGATTAGTTCACCCAGACCTGAGCGCGGTCCGGATCCTAACAAGCGAATGTCGTTTGCGATCTTAAAGAGACCAGTTGCTGCGGAATTGAGTGCGCCATGCACGAATACGTAGGCGTCGTTCGATGCCAGCGCCTCGAATTTGTTTACAGCACTGACAAAGGCGAGTCCGGTAATCCCAGCAACATGCCTAGCAAATAGTTCTGCAAATCGCGGATCTGCATTGAGGCCGGTGCCGACGGCGGTGCCGCCCTGGGCGAGCGGGAAAAGGTCGCTTGCAGCCGTTCGAATCCGAGCGATGCCGCTTTCGACCTGCGCAGCGTAGCCGGAAAACTCTTGGCCGAGCGTCAAAGGCGTGGCGTCCTGGGTGTGAGTACGTCCGATCTTGACGATGTCGGCGAAGGCTTCTTGCTTGGCACGCAACGCAGCAAGGAGTTCGGTCAGGGCCGGGATCAGGTGGCCAAAGATCGCGCGAGCCGCAGCGATGTGCATCGCCGTCGGGAACGAGTCGTTCGATGACTGGCTCATATTGACGTGGTCGTTCGGGTGAACCGGCGCCTTGGCGCCGCGTTCGCCGCCAAGCAGCTCGTTGGCGCGGTTGGCGATGACCTCATTCAGGTTCATGTTGGTCTGGGTGCCGGAGCCGGTCTGCCAAACGACCAGCGGAAAGTGGTCGTCGAGCTTGCCCTCGGTGACCTCTTCGGCGGCCCGTGCGATCGCCTCGGCGAGCTTCCGATCGAGAAGGCCAAGCTCGAGGTTGGTCCGGGCAGCGGCCAATTTGACGACGGCCAGCGCACGGACGATCTGCATCGGCATCCGGTCCTGGCCAATGCGGAAATTCTGCCGCGAGCGTTCGGTCTGTGCGCCCCAATAGCGGTCTGCCGGCACCTCGATCGGGCCGAAACTGTCCGTCTCTGTGCGAGTGGACGGGGGATGGGGGGATTCAGCTGATGGCGCCATGAAACATGCCCTTGGTCGCGAACCGGCGCCGGCCGGTTCAAGCATGCTTCAATTAACTGAAATCGTGGCCGTTCCGCGGGACCTATTTTTGCGGATACGGCCTATTTCTTGCGGAAACGATCCAGCCGCACGACCTCCGCACCCTCGCTCGGCGGCTCGGGCTTCTCCGGCTCGGACGCCGCTGCCGGAGCAGGGGCGACAGTCGCGGAGGCGGCAGGGGATGCCGGCAATGTCGTGCCGGACGTCGTCTCGGCCCCCGTTTCGGACGGCTCGAATTGCAGGCCGAACTGCACCGAAGGGTCGAAGAAGCTCTTGATGGCGTGGAAGGGGACGACCAGCCGCTCCGGAATGCCGCCGAACGACAGGCCGACCTCGAAGCGGTCCTCGGTGACCTCGAGATCCCAGAACTGGTGCTGCAGGATGATCGTCATCTCGTCCGGATACTGGGCGAGCAGCCGTGGCGACAGCTTCACCCCTTCGGCCTTCGAGAGGAAAGTGATGAAGAAATGGTGCTCGCCGGGAAGGCCATGCGCGGCAGCATCGCTCAACACCCGGCGCAGTACGCCGCGCAGGGCGTCGCGTGCCAACACGTCGTAACGAATATGATCCGTCGCCATGATCGGTCCTGTATTCTGATGGTGCCGAGAGCCGGCCTGCGCCTAAGGGGACCGACTCGGGATTTTTGCCATCGTAACCCGACGGGCGGCAGAGGTCAGCATCCATCCCATGCCCGCGGTCACATGATCAGGTGAGAAATGAGAGCGGAGATCCCGACAGAAAAGGCCGGATCGCCGCAAGGAAGAAGTGGAGGCTTCTGTTGCCAGGTGCCTCCGGACCCCGCCTAGCGGAGCTTAACCCGCTAGGACTTTAAAGTGGTCTTTCAAACTGCGTTACGCAGCCTGAGCAACCGGAGCAAAGTTGTCGTTGGCAACTATTGCAGTAGCCCGATAACGGCGGAACAATACCGGGAAAAAGCTCGCCCTTTACGCCCTCGTCGATCCTATTTCGCCCCCGCCGAAACCCGCCGGAAATGGCGGGCTTGGGTGGAGGCGCCGGGTACCGCCCCCGGGTCCGAATGGTTTATTTCGACGGCGATTTATTTCCATAGCCGGCAAGCCGGCACCCCCAATATAGGGGGAGGGCGGTGAGAATGACAGTGCCCTTGGGGCCGCATTGGCGGACAAAAATGTGGGCGATCGCGGGAACAGATCGATTTGGATTGGTCCAGCCGACGAAGCGGCCCTAGATTGGCCGTATGTCGTCCCAAGCCGTGCCGGCGGCTCCTGCCGCACCGGATATCCACAACTCTCCGCCCAGTCTGGCTGTGCTCTTTATCGCATTTGCGAAGATGTCCCTGTCGGGCTTCGGCGGCGTCCTCGTGTTCGCCCGCCGTGCCATCGTCGAGGAACATCGCTGGATGACTGCGGAGGAGTTCAACGAGACCTTCGCGCTGTGTCATTTCCTGCCCGGGCCGAACATCGTCAATCTTTCCCTGGTGTTCGGCTCGAGGTTTCGAGGCATCGCCGGCGGAGTGGCCGCCTTTGCCGGGCTGGTCGGTCCGCCGATGCTGCTGGTCACGGCTTTGGCCGCCATCTACAGCCATTTCGGTCAGGTCGACGGCCTGAGGCGCGTGCTCGCCGGGGTCTCCTGCGCGGCGGTGGGCCTGCTCGTCTCCGCCGTGTTCCGGATGATGTTGCCGCTCTTGAAAAAACGTGACGTGCTGGGTCTGCTCGTGATGGGGGCGGTCTTCGCCGCGATCGGGCTGTCGCGGCTACCGCTGCCGGCCGTGCTGTTGGTCGCCATCCCGGTCAGCCTTGCGATCACCTATGCCAAGATCCGGTGGGCCAGATGAGTGATGACGGCAATCCGCTGTTCCAGCTGTTCTGGACCTTTGCCCTGATCTCGCTGTTCGCGGTCGGTGGGGCCAACGCCGCGATTCCGGAGATGCACCGCATCGCCGTCGACGTCCGGCATTGGATGACCGACAAACAGTTCGCCGATGCGTTTGCGATCTCGCAGATGTCGCCGGGCCCTAACGTCCTTATTGTCACCTTGATCGGCTATGTGGTCGCTGGTGTCACTGGCGCCGTCGTCGCTACGGTCGCAATGTGCGGGCCGACTGCCGCGCTCGCCTATGTCGTCAGCCGATGGCTCTCCCATTCGCGCAATGCGCGCTGGCCTGCGATCCTGCAGGCGGCCCTGGTGCCGCTCTCGATCGGACTGATGGCCGCAAGCGCATTGGTTCTGGCGCAGACCTCCGACCGGACCTGGACAGCCGTCTCGATCACGATCGCCGCGGCGCTCGTTGCCTCCCTGACACGTCTCAATCCGGTGTGGCTGCTTGTCGCCGGCGGTTGCCTGGGTTTCGCTGGCCTTCTCTAGGGAAAGCGATTACGCAGTACGAAGTGGCTCCTCGCCGAGCCCAACCGACGAACAAGAAGATTTTCGGCCACAAAGGCCGACCGGGGAGGAACATCGGACATGGCCGAAACAACGGGCCATCTGCCGGGTGGAGCAACTGCGGCATCGTCCGCGCGCAACCTGACCGGCGCCCTGGTCATTCTGCTGCTCGCCTTCGCGCCGCAGCTTGTCGAATTGCTGATCGCGCTGGCTGGATTGATCGTGCCTCTGTCCGGGCGCGGCCCGTTGCAGGTCCTCTCCGCCCATTCGGGCGCGCTCACGCAAGCAATTCCGACATTGGTGCAGCAAGCGGCCGGAGGGAGCAGGATTGCGCTGTCGTCCGATATGCTGCTGGCGGTGATCTACACCACTCCGCTGCTCGCCCTCGCGCTGTTCACGCGGCTCGCCCGGATTCGCGCGCCGCAGGACTATTATGGCGGCGTGGCGCTGATGGCCCTCGCCTTGTTTGCGTTGTGGGCCTCGAGCGACCTGCAGGGCATGCGCGGCTTTTCATTTGGCCCGGGGACCGCGCCGCGCATGCTGGGCGTGCTGCTGTTGGGGCTGGGCGCCGTGGTCGCTACCATCGGTGTGATCGCCGACGGCCCGGATATCATGCCGTATCACTGGCGCGGCCCTCTGTTCGTGTTCTTGGCCATTCTGACCTTTGCTGTCGCTATTCGTCCTTTGGGACTGGTGATCGCCGGGCTCGCCAGCTTTCTGATCTCCGCACTCGGCAGTTCGGAGACACGCTGGGGTGAGACGCTGGTCGTGGGCATCGCGCTCACCATCGGCTGTGCGCTGCTGTTCCCCTATGTGCTGGGGCTGCCGATGCCGCTGGTTCCGCGTTTCCTGGTGCCGTGAGGGCTTGAATGCTGGAGCTGTTCACGAACCTCGGGCACGGTTTCGCAGTCGCCGTCAGCCCGCTCAATCTGCTGCTCTGCCTGATCGGTGCGCTGGTCGGCACTTTGGTCGGCGTGCTGCCCGGCATCGGCACCATCGCCACGGTGGCGATGCTGCTGCCGATCACCTTCGGGCTGCCGCCGGTCGGCGCGCTGATCATGCTCGCCGGCATCTATTACGGGGCGCAATATGGCGGCTCGACGACCTCGATCCTGGTGAACATCCCGGGTGAGGCGACCTCCGTCGTCACCACGCTCGACGGGTTCCAGATGGCCAAGCAGGGGCGCGCGGGACCTGCGCTGTCGATTGCCGCGATCGGCTCGTTCATTGCCGGCTGTGCTGCGACCGTGCTGATCGCCGTACTCGGCGCCCCGCTGACGTCGATTGCGCTGGCTTTCGGCCCGGCTGAATATTTTTCGCTGATGGTGCTCGGCCTGATCTTCGCCGTGGTGCTCGCCAAGGGCAGTGTTCTCAAGGCGGTCGCGATGATCGCGCTCGGACTGCTGCTCTCGATGGTCGGCTCCGACATCGAGACCGGGGCCTCGCGCATGGCCTTCAACATTCCGGAGCTCGCCGACGGGCTCGGCTTCGCCACCGTCGCGATGGGCGTGTTCGGCTTTGCCGAGATCATTCGCAACCTCGATGCTGGTGCGGAGGGGGATCGCGAACTGGTGCAGCAGAAGATCACCGGCCTGATGCCGACGCGGAAGGACCTGATCGAATCCGCGCCGGCAATCTTTCGCGGCACCGTGCTGGGCTCGATTCTCGGCATCCTGCCCGGCGGAGGCGCGGTGATCGCGTCCTTTGCCGCCTACACTTTCGAGAAGAAGATTGCGCGCGATCCGTCGCGCTTCGGCCGCGGCGCCATCGCAGGCGTTGCGGCGCCGGAGAGCGCCAACAATGCGGCAGCGCAGACCTCCTTCATTCCGCTGCTCACGCTCGGCATTCCCCCGAATGCGGTGATGGCTCTGATGGTCGGTGCGATGACCATCCATGGCATCGTGCCGGGACCGCAGGTGATGCAGAAGCAGCCGGACCTGGTCTGGGGCATGATCGCCTCGATGTGGATCGGCAATCTGATGCTGATCATCATCAACCTGCCGCTGGTCGGGATCTGGGTGCGGCTGTTGCGGGTGCCCTACCGGCTGATGTTTCCCTCCATCGTGGTGTTCTGCGTGATCGGCATCTACTCGATCAACAATGCGCCCGTGGACGTCATCCTGGCCGGTGCCTTCGGTCTGTTCGGCTACTGGCTGATCAAGCACGATTTCGAGCCGGCGCCGCTGCTGCTCGGCATGGTGCTCGGGCCGTTGATGGAGGAGAACCTGCGCCGGGCGCTCTTGATCTCGCGCGGCGACTGGTCGGTGTTTCTCACCCGCCCGCTCTCGGCCTCGCTTCTGGTGGTAGCCGCCGTGCTCCTGGTGCTGGCGGTGTTGCCGATCCTGCGCCGCAAGCGCGACGAGGTGTTCGTGGAATCCTGACGAAAGCTGGCGGTTGTGGGTTCCGTCGCCGGACTTGCGGGCTGGTGCCGATGCTTTCCGGTGTATATTTGCTGGGGAGAGCGGCGAGTCGCGGCTGTCGGTCCGGCACCGGCTCCGCTACACCTGCGCCTTTGAAAGCGGCATCCGGCCATGCACCAATATCACGACCTGCTTGAACGCATCCTCGCCGATGGCGCGGAGAAGCATGACCGCACCGGCACCGGCACGCTGTCGGTGTTCGGCCACCAGATGCGCTTCAATCTTGCGGCCGGCTTTCCGCTGCTGACCACCAAGCGCCTGCCGCTGAAGGCGATCGTGCACGAGCTCCTGTGGTTCCTCAAGGGCGACACCAACATCAAATATCTGCACGATCACGGCGTCACCATCTGGGACGAGTGGGCCGATGCCAATGGCGATCTCGGCCCGGTCTATGGCTATCAGTGGCGGTCATGGCCGACCCCTGACGGCGGTCATATCGATCAGATCACCGATGTGATCGACATGATCAAGCGCAACCCGGATTCGCGGCGCCTGATCGTCACCGCCTGGAATCCGGCCGATGTCGGCAAGATGGCGTTGCCGCCGTGCCATTGCCTGTTCCAGTTCTACGTGGTGAACGGGAAGCTGTCGTGCCAGCTCTATCAGCGCTCGGCCGACGTCTTCCTCGGTGTGCCGTTCAACATCGCCTCCTATGCGCTGTTGACGCTGATGGTGGCGCAGGTCACGGGCTTGAAGCCGGGCGAGTTCGTGCACTCCTTCGGCGACGTGCACCTCTATTCCAACCACATCGAGCAGGCCCGTCTGCAGCTCACCCGCGCGCCGCGTCCGCTTCCGGTGATCAAGCTCAATCCGGACGTGAACGACCTCTTCGCCTTCACTTACGAGGACTTCACGCTGGAGGGCTACGACCCGCATCCGCACATCAAGGCCGAAGTGGCGGTGTGAGGGCATGACGCTTCTGATCCGCCGCGCCAGGCCGGGCGACGCTGCAACGGTGTTCGCTCTCGTCAAGGAATTGGCTGACTACGAGAAGCTGTCGCACGAGGTCGAGGCGACAGAGTCTGACATCGCCGAGGCGCTGTTTGGCGAGAGCCCGCGTCTGTTCTGCGAGATCGCCGAATGGAACGGCGAGGTCGCGGGTTTTGCGGTGTGGTTCATGAATTTCTCCACCTTCGCAGGCCGCCACGGCATCTATCTCGAGGACCTCTATGTGCGGCCGGCATTCCGCCGCAACCGCATCGGCCAGGCGCTGCTCGGCTATCTCGCGCTGGAATGCGTCGCGCGCGGCTGGGCGCGGCTGCAATGGTCGGTGCTCGATTGGAACGCGCCGTCGATCACGTTCTACAAATCGCTCGGGGCCGAGCTGATGGACGACTGGACGCTCTGCAAGGTGACGGGACCCGCACTAAGCAAGCTCGCCGAGCGCGCGCCATGATCGAGATCGTGCTCATCGTCGCCATGGCCGACAACGGTGTCATCGGCGCGGCCGGCGCGATCCCGTGGCGGCAGAAGAGCGACATGCTCCGCTTCAAGGGGATGACGATGGGGCGGCCGATCGTGATGGGCCGCAAGACGTTTACCTCGTTTCCGCGCCGGCCGCTGCCGGGGCGGACCAACATCGTCGTCACCCGTGATCCAGATTTTCGCGCCCCGGGCGCCGTCGTCACCCATTCGGTCGCGGAGGCGCTGAGCATCGCCCGCGGCGATGCGCTGCGGCGTTCAGCCGCGGAGATCGCGGTCATTGGGGGCGCCGAGATCTATGTGCAAACGATGCCGCACGCAGACCGGCTTGAGATCACCGAAGTGCATATGAGCCCGACCGGCGACACTGTTTTTCCCTCGATCGAGCGTTCGCAATGGAAGGAAGTCGCGCGCGAAACCCACCCCTCGGGCCCGGACGATCAAGCCGCATTTTCCTATGTGACTTACCGCCGCAAGCGGTAAGCTGATTGCGCGCGCGCCGCATCGCGAGTGGCTGTCAAGATAATCCGTTAAGGATGAACTTGCGCCGCTTGAGGGCGCGCGACCGACCGTCAGGCCGCGGCAAAGCAACGCTGTGCCTCTGTTTACATTGACAAAAGCCGGTTCGGGCTTAGCTGGAGCGCTACATTGTAAGGGGCTTGGCCGTCCCTTATAAAGCCCGCCGACGTTGCGAGGCTGGCTGCCTCAGGCGCCATCCGCCTCTCGAAGGAGATCATCGATGCCGTGGAAGAATCAGGGCGGAGGCCCTTGGGGTCAGGGTCCGAAGGGGCCCTGGGGCTCCGGACCGCAACCGGGCGGTCCAAGGCCCCCCGACCTGGAGGATCTCCTGCGGCGTGGCCAGGACCGCCTGCAGCAGATGCTGCCGGGCGGACAGTTCGGCAGCGTCGGCGTCGCGCTGATCGTGTTCGGCGCGATCGCGATCTGGCTGTTGTCGGGCTTCTATCGCGTGCAGTCGGAGGAGCTCGGCGTCGTGCTGCGCTTCGGCAAATATGTCCGCGATGAGCAGCCCGGGCTCCGTTATCACCTGCCGTACCCGATCGAAACCGTCTATCTGCCGAAGGCGCTGCGCGTGAACACGATCGCGATCGGGGTGACCCTTGGCGACGATGCGGGACGACGCAATCGCGGCGGTCGCGACGTGCCGGAAGAAAGCCTGATGCTGACCGGCGACGAGAACATCGTCGACGTCGATTTCACCGTGCTGTGGCGCATCAAGCCGAAGGGCGCGGCGGATTTCCTGTTCAACATCCAGAACCCCGAAGGCACCGTGAAGGCGGTGGCCGAAAGCGCGATGCGCGAGGTGGTCGGTCGCTCCAACATCCAGCCGATCCTGACCGGTGCCCGCACCCAGATCGAGCAGAACGTGCAGGAACTGATGCAGAAGACGCTCGACAATTACGGCTCGGGCATCCAGGTGACGCAGGTGCAGATGCAGAAGGTCGATCCGCCGGCGCAGGTGATCGCGGCGTTCCGCGACGTACAGGCGGCGCGCGCCGATCTCGAAAAGGCGCAGAACGAGGCCCAGACCTACGCCAACAAGGTCGTCCCCGACGCTCGTGGTCGCGGCGCGCAGATCGTGCAGAACGCCGAGGGCTACCAGCAGCAGGCGATTGCCGAAGCCAAGGGCCAGAGCGCGCGTTTTCTCAAGGTCTATGAGGAATACAAGAAGGCGCCCGACGTGACCCGCGAACGCATCTATCTCGAAACCATGGAGCGCGTGCTCGGCGGGGCCGACAAGCTCGTGCTCGACAGCGGCCAGGGCCCCGTGCCGCTGCTGCCGCTCGGCGATCTTGCGCCGCGTCGGCAAGGCGTAACCGGCGCGCTCGGCGCGACCACCGGATCGAGCACTTCGCAGAGCGGAGGCGTCCGATGAGGTCTCCCGTTGCAGGAATCGTCACGCTGGTGGCGGTGCTCGTGCTTGCGATCATCGGCTACAGCTCGGTCTTCACCGTGCAACAGACCGAGCAGGCGCTGGTGGTGCGGTTCGGCAAGCCGGTCGACGTCGCGACCGAGCCCGGCCTGCACTTCAAGGCGCCGTTCGTTGACACGGTCATCTCGATCGACAAGCGTATCCTCGACCTGGAGAACCCTTCTCAGGAGGTGATCGCTTCGGATCAGAAGCGGCTTGTGGTCGACGCCTTCGCGCGCTACCGGATCAAGAACCCGCTGCAGTTCTACCAGACCGTCGGCTCGATCCAGACCGGCAATCTGCAGCTCGGAACGCTGCTCAACGCGGCCCTGCGCCGCGTGCTCGGCGAAGTGACCTTCATCCAGGTCGTACGCGACGAGCGCGAAGCGCTGATGCGCAAGATTCGCGACCAGCTCGACCACGAGGCCGACGCCTACGGCATCGAAGTGGTCGACGTCCGTATCCGCCGTGCCGACCTGCCCGACGCCAACAGCCAGGCGGTCTATGACCGCATGAACAGCGAGCGTCAACGTGAAGCGGCCGAGTTCCGCGCGCTCGGCGGCCAGAAGGCGCAGGAGATCAGGTCGAAGGCCGACCGTGAGGCGACCGTGATCGTGGCGGAGGCCAATTCCCAGGCCGAGCAGATTCGCGGCACCGGCGATGCCGAGCGCAACCGGCTGTTCGCCGAAGCCTACGGCAACGACCCGGATTTCTTCGCCTTCTATCGCTCGATGACGGCCTATGAGAACGGGCTCAAGCCGGGCGAGACCCGCTTCCTGCTGCGGCCGGATTCGGACTTCTTCCGCTACTTCGCCAACCCCGCCGGCAAGCCGGCTACCGGGACTGCTGCGCCGGCAAACACGGCCACACAACCCGGCAAGCCGTGATCGCGGGGCGGGTCCATCAGAGTTGACGGGGGCGAGGCGTCGTTGCTTCGCCCCCAAAGCTCACGGAAAGCCCAGAGAAGACCGACACGGGGCTAACAAGGTTAAAGGGAGGTTCCAATCCGATGAGGTCCTTTGCGTTTTCCGATTTCCTCATCGGATTGGGAATCCTGTTCGTGCTCGAAGGCCTGATGTTCGCAGCCAGCCCGGAGTGGATGCGCAAGGCCATGAAGAGCGCGATGACCACGCCGGACAATATCCTGCGTATGGTCGGAATCGGCTCGGCGCTGGCCGGGCTGATCCTGATCTGGGTGGTCCGGCGGCCGATCTGATCGGCATCTGAAGCGCTCCCGGATTAGGAACGTTGGCGCATCCACGCCATTGTGACGCGCGACAGGCCCCGTTTTGCCGTATTAGGTTGTCTTCAATGAGGAATCCGCCGCGCTCGCCCGCGGCGCTTGCGCCGTCGCCCGCTTCGGGCGCACTGTAGTCTTTCGTATTTCGCCCTTTTGGAGATCCGCCCCTATGATACCCACCCTTGCTTTCAGCCAGCGCCTGCGCCCGATCCTGACCGCCGCCTGTGTTGCGGTGGCCGGCGCGCTGGTGTCGGCACCGGCGCAGGCGCGGGGGCCCGAGGGCATCGCCGATGTCGCCGAAAAGGTGATCGACGCCGTCGTCAACATCTCGACCTCGCAGACCGTCGAGGTCAAGGGTGGGAGCGAGGGCAAGGGCGCAGTTCCGCAATTGCCGCCCGGCTCGCCCTTCGAGGAGTTCTTCGATGACTTCTTCAAGAACCGGCGCGGTCCCGGCGGCAAGGGCGGCGGTGACCTGACGCCGCGGCGGACCAATTCGCTCGGCTCCGGCTTCATCATCGACGAGTCCGGTATCGTGGTGACCAACAATCACGTCATCGCCGACGCCGACGAGATCAACGTCATCATGAACGACGGCACCAAGATCAAGGCCGATATCGTCGGCATCGACAAGAAGACCGACCTCGCGGTGCTGAAGTTCAAGCCGCCGCGGCCGCTGACCGTGGTCAAGTTCGGCGATTCCGACAAGCTCAGGCTCGGCGACTGGGTGGTCGCGATCGGCAACCCCTTCAGCCTCGGTGGCACGGTGACGGCGGGCATCGTCTCGGCCAAGAACCGCGACATCTCCTCCGGTCCCTATGACAGCTACATCCAGACCGACGCGGCCATCAACCGCGGCAATTCCGGCGGTCCGCTGTTCAACCTCGATGGCGAGGTGATCGGCGTCAACACCTTGATCATCTCGCCGTCCGGCGGCTCGATCGGCATCGGCTTCGCCGTGCCGTCGAAGACGGTGGCGGGCGTGGTCGATCAGCTTCGCCAGTTCGGCGAGCTGCGCCGTGGCTGGCTCGGCGTGCGCATCCAGGGCGTCACGGACGAGATCGCCGAGAGCCTCAACATCAAGCCCGCACGCGGCGCGCTCGTCGCTGGCGTCGACGACAAGGGCCCGGCCAAGCCGGCCGGCATCGAGCCCGGCGACGTCGTCGTCAAGTTCGACGGTCACGACATCAAGGAGCCGAAGGACTTGTCGCGCATCGTCGCCGACACCGCGGTCGGCAAGGAGGTCGACGTCGTCATCATCCGCAAGGGCCAGGAGGAGACCCGCAAGGTCACGCTGGGCCGACTCGAGGATCCCGACAAGGCGCAGCCGGCCGCGATCAAGAAGGATGAGCCGGTCGATAAGCCGGTGACGCAAAAGGCGCTCGGCCTCGATCTCGCCGCGCTCTCGAAGGACCTGCGCACGCGCTACAAGATCAAGGACAGCGTCAAGGGCGTCGTCATCACCGGCGTCGACGCCAGCTCGGACGCCGCCGACAAGCGGCTCTCCGCCGGTGACGTCATCGTCGAGGTGGCGCAGGAGGCGGTGACATCCGGCGCCGACATCAAGAAGCGTGTCGATCAGCTGAAGAAGGACGGCAAGAAATCGGTGCTGCTGCTCGTCGCCAACGCCGACGGCGAGCTCCGCTTCGTCGCGGTGAGTTTGCAGTAGCAACGCCTCGTCGCGCTGCGCGGCCAGCTTCCATGGAAAGCCGCGAGCTCTCTATGGGGGCCGCCAGCATTCCTATAGAAGACGGTGTCGTCCCCGCGAACGCGGGGACCCATACGCCGTGACCGACGAAATTGGCAGGCTGGCTGCCATCTCGCGAACATCGAAATCCTGTGGTTATGGGTCCCCGCGTTCGCGGGGACGACCAGCGTATTTCAGGTGAGCACCGCACCCACCATCTCTGACCAGATTCACATCTCAAACAGCGTCGGACACGACATCGCATTCCCGCGGCGGATCACGCCCGAGTTCTGCGAACGACATGCCCTTTCGAAAATCGAGAGGGCGCGGGGAATGCCGGGTGAAGGCCTCACCCATGGCCCGCCTGCAGAAAAAAAGCAGGCGGCAGTCACCACAGGTGCAGCCGATCAACCGGCATTCCCCGCGCGGCGGTTTTAACGCATATATCGCGATCTCCTCGGTGTGCCGGGCTTGTTAGCCACCGTCGTCAGCAGGATCATCACCTGCGAACTTAGCGCCAGCGTCGGGGCGCCGGGACCACGCGACTTCACGTCCGCATCCGCCTCGTTCGTCCGCGTGAAGATCACGCGCCAAGGCGGTCACGTCCACCGCATCCCCGCCTCACGTGTCGTGACGATCGCGCGCAACGTCCCTCTGCTCGAGGCGGGATGGATGGAGTAGAGCTCAATTTCTGGAAAAGCGAAAGAAATTTATTTTGTCGCCGCCGGACTGGACAGGGCAAATCAGATTGAAATCCCTGCTGAAATTGGCTTTTAGGCGCGACCCGTTTTCGGCCGCGCGACTCAAATCGCCACGCGGATCAAATGGAGGTTTGATTGACCCGCCTTGACAGTTCTTCCGCACTTTCCTTGCGCTCGGAATAGCGATCGACCAGATAGTCGGCCCGGTCGCGTGTCAGAAGCGTGAACTTGGTCAGCTCTTCCATCACGTCGACGAGGCGGTCGTAATAGGCCGACGGCTTCATGCGATCGGCACCGTCGAATTCCATGAAGGCTTTGGGGACCGACGACTGGTTCGGGATGGTGATCAGGCGCATCCAGCGACCGAGCACGCGCAGCTGATTGACCGCGTTGAACGACTGCGAACCGCCGCTGACCTGCATGACGGCGAGTGTCTTCCCTTGCGTCGGTCGCACGGCTCCGAGCGACAGAGGGATCCAGTCGATCTGGGTTTTCATCACGCCAGTCATTGCGCCGTGCCGCTCGGGCGAGCACCAGACCATGCCTTCGCACCAGGTCACGAGATCCAGCAACTCCCGAACCTTCGGATGATCGGGCTCGGCGTCATCCACCAATGGCAGTCCGCGTGGGTTGAAGGTCCGTGTCGCCGCGCCGTAGCGAGCCAGGATCCGCGCGGCTTCTTCGGTCAGGAGCCGACTGAACGAGCGCTGCCGAAGCGATCCATACAGCAGCAGGATACGCGGAGGATGCGAGGATCGCTGGGGCTCCAGGAGCTTCGCCTGATCGATCGGTCGGAAAGAGGCTTCGTCCAACTGTGGCGTCGTGTCAGGCAACCCGGCTTCCTCCGGTATCGGTCAGCGATAGGCCATACTCTTTCGAACGATCCCCGGCGGCGTGGTCGAGGAGGTCCATGTCCCATTTGGACGTTCGGATCACCGGCGGGCCTTTTTGCGAACGTTAGAACAGGAACAACTAATCGAAGCAAGGTTGCATGAAGAACGCGCTGCCATTACGCCCCCAGCCATTTCGCCATGTCTTGGGGCTTCGGCAGGCCGCCGGCATGAACAACCTTGCCGTCGATCACGACACCCGGGGTTGAGGCGATCCCGAACTTCGCAATCTCGGCGAAGTCCGTCACCTTTTCGAGCTCGATGTCGATGCCGAGCCTCTTTGCTTCGGCCGAAGCCATTTCGGCGGTCTGGACGCAGCGCTTGCAACCGGAGCCCAGAATTTTCACGTTCTTCATGGGTTTGTCCTTTCAGGAGAACAGGGCGTTGAAGAGATAGCCGACTGCGACGATGCCGGTGGCGACGACGCCGACAAAGACGGCGATCAGCCGCAGCTTCAGCACTTTGCGCAGGATGAGCATTTCGGGGAACGAAAGCGCGATCACGCTCATCATGAACGCGAGCACGGTCCCGAGCGCCGCGCCCTTTCCAAGCAGCGCTTCCACCACCGGAATGATCCCCGCGGCATTCGAGTACATGGGCACGCCGATCAGCACGACTGCCGGCACGGACCACCACCGCCCCTTGCCCATGATCGAGGCGAGCAGATCGTTCGGGACATAGCCGTGAATGAACGCGCCGGCGGCGATGCCGACAACGATCCAGAGCCAGACACGTCCGACGATGTCGCGCACCGCCTCGAGGCCGGCCTGAATTCGGTCGACGACCGTTTGAGCATCCGGCGGCAGATCCGTTTCGCCGGCACGCACGTTGCGGACCCAATCCTCGAGCCAGCCTTCGAGGTGGAGGTGTCCGATGATCCATCCTGCAACGATCGCGACGGCCAGACCAAAACCAAGATAGATCGCGGCCACCTTCCAGCCGACGAGCGCGAACAACAGGCCGAGCGCGACCTCATTCACCATGGGTGCGGAAATCAGGAACGAGAAGGTGACGCCGAGCGGCACGCCAGCCGACACGAAGCCGACGAACAGCGGGACGGCCGAGCAGGAGCAGAACGGGGTGAAAACGCCGAGGATTGCGGCAGCAACATTGCCGAGGCCCTGGCGCTCGCCGGCAAGCAGCGCGCGCGTGCGCTCCGGTGAAAAGAAGCTGCGCACGACACCCATGCCGAAAACGACCAGCGTCAGCAGCATCAGGACTTTTGGCGCGTCGAACACGAAGAAGCGCGCCGCTTCGTCCAGATGACTGCCGGGCGTGATCGGCAGCGACGAAACGACCCGCGCCGAGAAGTCTTCCAATTGCCAGTAGATCGCGAACCAGAGGCCGATCGCCGCCACCGTCCCCGCGGCCCACATCAGCGATGAAGCCGTGCGCACCGGCTCAGCCGAAAGCTCAATCCTCATGCTGCCCTCCTTGCCGGCTCCGGGACGGTCGCCATGACCGCGGCGAGGATCGCGCGCTCGTCCGGCGTCAATTCGGGGCTGAGGTGGTATCGAACCCACTGTGCGTCGCGCCGATCGATCACGAGACCGACGGCTTTCAGGGCGGACATATGCCGGCTCATGCGCGACTGACTCGCGCCGAGCCTGGTCATGAGCTCGCAGACACAGTGCTCGCCGCCATCCCACAGGATGCGCAGCGCGGCGAGGCGGGTCGGTTCGGCAAGGGCAGCCAGAATTGAAACGGTGTTCAACATTCATCAAGAATATGCGCTAATGCGCATTTGCGCAATAGCGCATATTAGATCCATTCTCGTAACTAACTTGCAAAATGAAAGTTACTCGGCTAAGGTTCGTGCATGCAGCCGAAGGAGTTCAAACTTGCGGAATGTCCGGCCGCACGCGCAGCCGAGTGCGTGGGCGAGTGGTGGAGCATTCTGATTTTGCGCGACGCCTTCCAGGGATTCACGCGCTTCGACGAGTTTCAGACCAGTCTGGGCATCGCCTCCAACATCCTGTCACGGCGCCTTGCGCATCTGACCGACGCCGGCTTGTTCGAGCGACGGCTCTACAACGAACATCCGCCCCGGTACGAGTACGTCCTTACCGCCAAGGGCAGAGACTTCTTCCCAGTCGTGGTGGCGATGTTCGCGTGGGGAAACAAGCACCTGGCCCCCGAAGGCAAATCGGTCGTGCTGGCCGATCGCAAAACCGGACGCACGCTCGATCCGATCGTGGCGGACGCCCACAGCAAGACGCCGATCACGCCGGCGAATGCCGTGCTGCTCCCCGGTCCACGCGCAAGCACAGGCATGCGCAGTCGTCTTGCCTCGATCAGGGCGCTGCGCGCGGACGCGTCGTCATCGCCAACGTCGTCTTCGCCAACATAGTAGGGAAACAGCATGCGTCGGATCGTCGTCACCGGCTTGGGTGTGGTGTCCCCTTTGGGATGCGGTGTCGAACTCGCGTGGTCGCGCCTCCTCGCCGGCCGATCAGGGCTTCGCTCGTTGCCTGCCTGGGCCGCGGCGCTGCCGGCTAAGGTCGCCGGGATCGTACCCAGCAAGGTTGAGGATGCCGAAGGCGGCTTCGACGCCGACCGTGCGATCCCGCCCAAGGACCAGCGCAGGATGGATCGGTTCATACTTTTCGCGTTGGCCGCTGCCGCCGAGGCGATCGCACAGGCCGGGTGGGCTCCCGCTGACGCGCACGCGGCCGAGCGAACGGCGACGATCATCGCTTCGGGCATCGGTGGATTTCCGGCTATCGCCGAGGCAGTCAGGACGACCGAGCAGCGGGGCGTACACAGGTTATCGCCGTTCACCGTACCGTCGTTCCTGCCCAATCTCGCCTCTGGTCATGTCAGCATTCGGCATGGATTCAAGGGGCCCATCGGAACGCCGGTGACGGCGTGCGCGGCGGGCGTGCAGGCGATTGGAGACGCCGCACGCCTGATCCGATCAGGCGAAGCCGACATCGCGGTGTGCGGTGGCGCAGAAGCATGCATCCACCCGGTCAGCCTGGGAGGCTTCGCCGCCGCTCGTGCACTATCGACCCACTTCAACGACGCACCAGAGCGCGCGTCGCGGCCGTTCGACAAGGATCGGGATGGCTTCGTCATGGGGGAAGGCGCGGGCATCCTGGTGATCGAGGATTTGGCGAGCGCTCAGGCGCGCGGAGCCGAGCCGATCGCCGAGATCGTTGGCTACGGCACGACGGCTGACGCTTTTCACATCACGTCCGGGCCCGAGGATGGCGAAGGCGCGCGTCGGGCGATGGAGTTCGCACTGCGGCAAGCTGGGCTCGCGCCGGCGGATGTCCAGCATCTCAATGCCCATTCGACCTCGACGCCGTCCGGCGATAGCAGCGAACTTGAAGCGATCAAGTCGGTGTTCGGACGTGACGGGCGCATTGCCGTGAGCGCCACCAAATCGGCGACCGGCCATCTGCTTGGGGCTGCCGGCGGAGTGGAATCGATCTACACCGTTCTGGCGCTGCGCGATCAGGTCGCGCCTCCGACCCGTAATCTTGATACGCCCGACGCGGCGGCCGAAGGCGTGGATATCGTCGGCGGCGAAGCTCGGCCCATGAGAATGGACCATGCGATCTCGAATGGGTTCGGCTTTGGTGGGGTCAACGCCAGCATCGTGTTCCGGCGCTGGTCGTGACCATTTCACTCCTTACCGCCGATCTGAAGTCCATGATTCGCGTGTGGCGAAATCGATACACGGACTTCAGATCGAGAAGCAGGTGTTGATTAGTTGCGTGCGGCGCCGACCGTGGTGACGGTTGCAGCCGCGGCGCTGCGGTGATGCGGCGTGAGCACCGAAAGCTGGACAGGGGTGGCCGGCATGTTGGCGCGGGTCAGCGTCGCAACGGGGGCCTGCTCGTCGGCGGCAGAGGCACCGACTACGGTGAGCTGGAGCGGCGTGGCCGGAAACGACGAGACGTCGTAGGTGGGGAGTTCGGCTGCAACTGCGGCAGCGCCGTGCAGGACAGCGAAAGCAACGAGTGCGCCGGGGAGGAGATGTTTGGCGAAGGTCATGGAAGCTGGTCCTATGGTTGGCGATTGGTCGATCGCGTGATCCGCAATCGCATTCCGCCTTCCTTGGCCGCTCCCTAAACGTGCATCCCTTCTAACTCATAAGAGCTCTTTTGACAACGATTTTTTTGCAGTGCAGCAAAAGGCAGTTTGGTACCTGTTCAATTCGATCGGCCAATGACGCGATTGCAAGCCGTGATCATTGTCGCTCGATTCACTCCATTAACCACGCGGGATCCGCGCGTGCGATCCGGTTACGGTGGAGCTCAAGGCCGAAGCCTCTTGCGCATCATCACGTGGGAGATGCCTGCTTCGTCGAAGACCGCTCCTTCTTCGATGTATCCAAGCTGCTTATAAAACTCACGTGCCGTGAATTGCGCGGCTAGGATGATTTCCTGGGCGCCGTCGCGGGAAGCCGCGGCCGCGGCGAACTCCATCAACTCTCGTCCAATCCCTTTTTTCCGTGAATGTGCCGATACCGCCATCCTGCCGATCTGCGCCGTGCGTTCATGGCGCACAATGCGCAGCGTTCCAATGACGTGGCCGTCAGAAAGTGCCGCAAGATGAGTGGCGGCCTTGTCGTTCTCATCGACTTCAAGGTCTTCGGGGACACCTTGTTCAATGACGGACACTTGCCGTCGCAAGGCATATACCGCGGACATGAGCTGATCAGTGGCCCGAATCTTGACTATCGTGGTCAATGCCAGCTCCTGTGACTTGGGAGCACGCTCCGTCTTGGCGAGCGGCCAGTTCACATCCCACGTCGGCTGATCAATCCACGAATTCGTCGCGCTTGTAGCCTTGCGCGTAGAGCAGCGCGGTGAGGTCGCCATGGTCGATGCGCGCGCTCGCCGCCGCCGAGACTGCGGGCTTGGCGTGATAGGCAACGCCGAGGCCGGCCGCCTCGATCATGCCGAGATCGTTGGCGCCGTCGCCCACCGCCAGCGTGTCGATCTCGTCGAGATCGAACGACTCGCGCAGTTCGAGCAGGGTGGCGAGCTTGGCGGCGCGGCCAATGATGGGCTCGCGCACTTCGCCAGCGAACTTGCCGCCGTCGATCACCAGCTCATTGGCGCGGTTCTCCTGGAAGCCGAGCTTGGCTGCGATCGCGTTGGTGAACAAGGTGAAGCCGCCCGAGATCAGGCAGGTATAGGCACCGTGCGCGCGCATCGTCATCACGAGCTCGCGGCCGCCCGGCGTCGCCACGATCCGTTTCTTCAGCACCTCGTCGACCACGCTGACCGGCAAGTCTTTCAGCAGTGCGACGCGTTCGCGCAGCGCCGGCTCGAAGGCGATCTCGCCGCGCATCGCGCGTTCGGTGATGGCGGCGACGCGTGGCTTCAGCCCGGCGAAATCGGCGAGCTCGTCGATGCATTCCTGGCCGATCATGGTGGAATCCATGTCGGCGAGAAAAAGCTTCTTGCGCCGGAACGCGGCAGGCTGCACGACGATGTCGATCGGCATGTCGCCGCGCAGGTCGCGCAGGCGAGCCTCGATCGCGTGAACCTCGCCCTCACCGCCGAACGGGATATCGATGGCGACCTCGTCGAACAGCCATTGCGGGGTGCCAGGCGAGGGCAGGACGGCGAGGAAGGCCTCGACAATCGTGGTATCGAGTGCCGGATCGGCCGGATTGCAGATGAAGGTGGCGACGAGAGACATCTAGGGTTTTCTTGAGGTGACTTCGGAGACTGACAACAAAGCCGTGCTTATCGCAGGCCCGACCGCCAGCGGCAAGTCGGCGCTCGCGCTCGAGCTTGCGGAAAAAAACGGCGGCGTCGTCATCAACACCGATTCGATGCAGGTCTATCGCGACCTCCGCGTCTTGACGGCGAGGCCGACGCGCGAGGAAGAAGCGCGCGTGCCGCATCGGCTGTATGGCCATGTCGATGCCAGCGTGAACTATTCGGCCGGACTTTATGTCGCGGATGCCGCAAAGGTGCTGGACGAGGCGCGCGGCGCGGGGCGGCGGCCGATCTTCGTCGGCGGCACCGGCCTCTATTTCAAGGCATTGACGCGCGGTTTGTCGCAGGTGCCGCCGGTGCCCGAGCAGATCCGTGACGCCGTGCGCGCGCGGCTCGATCGCGATGGCGTCGAGGCGCTGCACGCGGAACTGGCGCGGCGCGATCCCGAAGCGGCCGAACGGCTGAAACCGCGCGATCGCACCCGCATTGCCCGCGCGCTCGAAGTGATCGAGGCCACCGGCCGGCCGCTGGCCGACTGGCATGATCAGGCCCAGCCGCCGCTCTTGCGGGAAGGTGAGTATCAAGCGTTGTTCCTGGCGCCCGAGCGCGACGCGCTCTATGCGCGGATCGATGCACGGTTCGACATCATGCTGAAGGCGGGCGCGATCGCGGAGGTCGAGGCTTTGGCTGCGCGTGGCCTCGATCCGCTGTTGCCGGCGATGAAGGCGCATGGCGTGCCGGCGCTGATCCGTTACCTGAAGGGAGAGCTGACGCTGGAGGAGGCCGCGGCGATCGGCAAGGCCGACACCCGTCATTATGCCAAGCGCCAATTCACCTGGTTCCGGCACCAGCTGCCGGAGTTCCAGTGGATGACGCCGGAAGAGGCGAGGGTCTCTGTCTCGGCATTGATGATGAGATGATATCGTGATATCATCTACGTCTGAGGTTCGAATGGCCGATATCCTGATCCGCAAAGTGGACGAGGCGACGAAGGAGCTGCTGCGGCTTCGCGCCGAACGGCGCGGCAAGAGCCTGGAAGCTGACCTGCGCGAGACGCTCGAAAAGCTGGCCCGCGAGGAAGCGGAATCCCCTGATGACGCAGAGCCGTTTGGCAAGTGGCTCTTTGCGATTTCGAGACCAGGTGTCGACCTTGACGAGGCGCTTGAGCTGATTCGGTCAGCGCCTGTTCGGCCAGTTTCGTTCGAATGATCCTCCTGGACACCAACGTCATCTCGGAGGTGCTGAAACTGGCGCCGGCACCACAAGTCATCGGCTGGCTCGACGCAAATTTTTCGAACACTGCTATTTCAAGCATTACGATCTTCGAGCTTGGCGCCGGGCTGGCGTGGCTGAGTGACGGACGGCGAAAAGACAAGCTTCAGAACGCTATCGGCAGGGCGATCCGCCGCTTCGGAACGCGCGTATACGCGTTCGACGCTGCTGCCGCCCAATCGGCCGCACTGCTGTTGGCGCAGGCGCGTGCGCAAGGACATGCACTGCACCAAGTTCCAAAGAAGCTCGCGGACCTTCAGATCGCCGGCATCGCATCGGCCTATGGACTTCAGCTTGCTACACGTAACGTCGGCGACTTCGACGGATTGGGACTGGGGTTGATCAATCCTTGGGAGTGATCGGCGATCGGTGCTGCCCGATGGTGGCGCGATCCCTTGTCCTTCCGGGAGCGCGGAACGCCAACCCGAGACCTAGACGTCTGAGCAGGCTGTCGGTTCGGCCAACCACCGGGAGCAGCAATCTCAAGAGTCGGGTTCGACGGTGGCGCGTCGCCCTGGGGTGACAGCTGACTAAATTCCCTCTCGCCGAACCGCTCAAACCGCGTTAACCTGACAAAATCGCGCGGGTAGCCCTGCTTCGCCTTGACATTGAGGCATCTCGGGCTATGTTCGCGCAACCTTTGGGAAGTCCGCTCGGCATCATGCGCAACTTTATTACCATTCTCCTTATCGCCGTCGTATCCAGGCGCACCGCCGGGGATGGCTAGCGGCCATCTGAAATCCGAGCGGTGCGCAGGGCCTCCAGGGGCCCTTTTTTATTGCCCGAACGACCACGAAGCCGACCGACCACCAGGATACCTCGAAAGCCGTACAAGACAGCGATCCGGAGCCAGCCATGACCGACAAGAGCCACGATCCGAACCAGATGACCGGCGCCGCCATGATCGTGCGCGCGCTCATCGATCACGGCGTGCAGCACATCTTCGGCTATCCCGGCGGCGCGGTGCTTCCGATCTATGACGAGATCTTCCAGCAGAGCGAGGTCCAGCACATCCTGGTCCGCCACGAGCAGGGCGCCGGCCACGCGGCCGAAGGCTATGCGCGCTCGACCGGCAAGCCCGGCGTGGTGCTGGTGACCTCCGGCCCCGGCGCCACCAACATGGTGACGCCGCTGGCGGATGCGTTGATGGATTCGATTCCGTTGGTCTGCATCACCGGGCAGGTGCCCACGCATCTGATCGGCAACGACGCGTTCCAGGAATGCGACACGGTCGGCATCACGAGGCCCTGCACCAAGCACAATTGGCTGGTCCGCAACGTCAACGATCTCGCCAAGGTCCTGCACGAGGCGTTCTATGTCGCGACCTCAGGCCGGCCGGGGCCGGTCGTCGTCGACGTGCCGAAGGACGTGCAGTTCGCCACCGGCACCTATCATCCGCCGCGCAAGTCCGACGTTCACGTCTCCTACGCACCGCGCCTCAAGGGCGATGCGATGCAGATCAGGAAGGCGGTGGCGCTGCTCGCCTCGGCCAAGCGCCCGATCATCTATTCCGGCGGCGGCGTCATCAATTCGGGGCCGGAAGCCTCGAAGCTGCTGCGCGAGCTGGTCGAAGTCACCGGCGTTCCGATCACCTCGACGCTGATGGGACTCGGCGCTTATCCCGCGTCGGGCAAGAACTGGCTCGGCATGCTCGGCATGCATGGCACCTACGAGGCCAACATGGCGATGCATGATTGCGACGTCATGCTGTGCGTCGGTGCGCGCTTCGACGACCGCATCACCGGCCGCACCGACGCGTTCTCGCCGGGCTCGAAGAAGATCCACATCGACATCGATCCGTCCTCGATCAACAAGAACATCCGCGTCGACGTCCCGATCATCGGCGATTGCGGCGACGTGCTCGGCGATATCCTGCAGGTGTTCAAGGCGGAAGCGAAGAAGCCCGACATCAAGGAGTGGTGGGGCGAGATCGCCGCCTGGCGCGCGCGCAACTCGCTGGCCTACAGGGCCAACCGCGAGGTCATCATGCCGCAATATGCGATCCAGCGGCTGTTCGAGCTGACGCGCGGGCGCGACACCTACATCACCACCGAGGTCGGACAGCACCAGATGTGGGCGGCGCAGTTCTACGGCTTCGAGGAGCCGCACCGCTGGATGACGTCGGGCGGTCTCGGGACCATGGGCTACGGCCTGCCGGCCGCGATCGGCGTGCAGGTCGCCCATCCCGACAGCCTCGTCATCGACATCGGAGGCGACGCCTCGGTGCAGATGACGATGCAGGAGATGTCGACCGCCGTGCAGTTCGATCTGCCGGTCAAGATCTTCATCCTCAACAACAGCTACATGGGCATGGTGCGGCAGTGGCAGCAGCTGCTGCACGGCAACCGGCTGTCGCATTCCTACTCCGAGGCGCTGCCGGATTTCGTCAAGCTCGCGGAAGCCTATGGCGGCGTCGGGCTGCAGGTCTCTAAGCCTGCCGATCTCGACGGTGCCATCAAGGAGATGATCTCGGTCAAGAAGCCGGTGCTGTTCGACTGCCGCGTCGCCGCGCTGGAAAACTGCTTCCCGATGATCCCCTCCGGCAAGGCGCATAACGAGATGATCCTGCCCACGGAAGCCTCCGATCCGGCCGCCTTTTTCGCCAGCGGCAAGGCGCTGGTGTGAGGGGCACATTCATGAGGGCATTCGGCCTGCCACAAATACTGTCGTCATGCCCGGGCTTGACTCGGGCATCCAGGAAAGCGCGCCTTCTCTATTAAGACGTGGATGGCCGGGACAAGCCCGGCCATGACGGACGCGAGACACGGGGACAATCATGACACAGCCCGCATCGGCCTATTTCATCGAAGACCGTCAGGATCCGAACGAGACGCACACGCTGGCGATCCTGGTGCAGAACGAGCCCGGCGTGCTGGCGCGCGTCATCGGCCTGTTCTCGGGCCGCGGCTACAACATCGAGAGCCTCACCGTCTCCGAGACCGAGAGCCAGAAGCATCTCTCGCGCATCACTATCGTCACCACCGGCACGCCGATGGTGATCGAGCAGATCAAGCACCAGCTCGATCGCATGATCCCGGTCTACCGCGTCGTCGACATGACGCTGTCGGGCCGCGCCATCGAGCGCGAGCTTGCGATGGTCAAGGTGCACGGCACGGGCGATGCCCGCGTCGAGGCGCTGCGGCTCGCGGATGCGTTCCGGGCCCGGGTGATCGACGCCACCACCGAAAGCTTCGTGTTCGAGATCACCGGCAACACCGGCAAGATCAATCAGTTCATCGACCTGATGCGCCCGCTCGGGCTGGTCGAGGTGTCGCGGACGGGTGTGGCTGCGATCGGGCGGGGACCTGAGGGGATGTGAACCATGCTGGCGCGCGACTGGTACTATAACGAGGGAAGCCGGATCGGTCTGGACCATGCTGTCGCCTCGATCTACGGATCGGCCGACGATGCCGACCTGCGCGCCCGCGCGGCGCTGACGATGCTCGGGGTCAAGCCCGGCTGGCGCGTGGCCGATATCGGGTGCGGCAACGGCGTGCTCGCCTGCGAGGCTGCGCTGATGGGGGCCGAGGTCGACGCCATCGATATTTCGCCTGCGATGCTGGCGCTGGCCAAGCTCTACGCCCGCGACCGGCGTGCAACTGTGCGGCCGCAATCCGCGGGTTTGCTCTCGTTCGCTTATGCGCCGGAAAGCTACGATCTGATCGTCAGCGAGTTCACGCTGCATCACCTGCCCGATTTCTGGAAGGCGGTGGCGCTGTCGCGGATCTTCGCCGCGCTGAAGCCCGGCGCCAATTTCTACCTGCGCGACATCGTCTATGTCAGCGCGCCCGATGGTGCCGAGCGCTCGGTCGAGCAATGGGCCGATTTCAACATCAAGAACCATGATTTCTCGCGCGACAGCGTCATCGCGCATATGCGCGACGAGAACTCGACCTTCGCCTGGGTGATGGAGCGGCTGCTGATAGAAGCCGGCTTCAGGCTCGTGTCTGCCGACTATCACGCGCCGCTGCACGGGACCTATCTCTTGCAGAAGCCAGTGGGGCAGGGCTGAGCGCCATGTCGCAACAATTGCTGTTTGCCTTCGTGATCTTCGCGCTGGTGATGTTCTTCACGCCGGGGCCGAACAACGTCATGCTGTTGTCCTCCGGGGTCACGTTCGGCTTTCGCCGCACGGTGCCGCACATGGCGGGCATCACTTTCGGCTTCGCCTTTATGGTTGCCGCGGTCGGCTTCGGGCTCGGCACCGTGTTCATCGCCTATCCCGTGCTGCAGACCATCCTGAAATATCTTGGCGCCGCCTATCTGATCTACCTCGCCATCGCGATCGCGCTGTCAGGGCGGGTCGAGGCGGGCGCGAGCAGTTCGCGCGGTCCCATGACATTCTGGGGCGCGGCGATCTTCCAATGGGTCAATGCCAAGGGCTGGGTGATGGTGATCGGCACCATCACGGCCTACGCCGCGATCGCGCGCTTTCCGTTCAACATCCTGATCCAGACCGCGATCAGCCTCGCCATGGGCATCGGCTCGACCATCACCTGGACCCTGTTCGGGACTGCGCTGCGGCCGCTCTTGAGCTCCGAACGTGCCGTGCGGGCCTTCAACATCGTCATGGCCGTGCTGCTGCTTGCCTCGCTCTACCCCGTGTTCATGGACGCATGAGGGGCGCCTCCACCATGCGAGATCGGGGTTTCCAAGCCGGCCCAAAATGCTCTAGACACGGGCCGGATTTCGTCCGGGCGCAGCCGCCCGTGCCTCACCCAAGCGTCTGACTTTCCAGCCAATTCCGGCCATCTCAAAGAGGAAACGACAATGCGTGTTTACTACGATCGCGACGCCGATCTGAACCTGATCAAGGGCAAGAAGGTCGTCATCGTCGGCTATGGCAGCCAGGGCCACGCCCATGCGCTGAACCTGAAGGATTCCGGCGTCAAGGAGGTCGCGATCGCGCTGCGCAAGGGCTCCGCATCGGCCAAGAAGGCGGAAGCCGCCGGCTTCAAGGTGATGGAAGTCGCCGAGGCCGCCAAATGGGCCGACCTCGTCATGATGCTGACCCCGGACGAGCTGCAAGGCGACATCTATCGCGAGCACCTGCACGACAACATGAAGAAGGGCGCCGCGCTCGTCTTCGCCCACGGCCTCAACGTGCACTTCAATCTTCTTGATCCACGGGCGGATCTCGACGTGCTGATGATCGCGCCGAAGGGCCCCGGCCACACCGTGCGTTCGGAATATCAGCGCGGCGGCGGCGTGCCCTGCCTGATCGCGATCGCCAAGGATTCCTCCGGCAACGCGCATGATCTCGGCCTGTCCTATGCGTCGGCGATCGGCGGCGGCCGCGCCGGCATCATCGAGACCACGTTCAAGGAGGAATGCGAGACCGACCTGTTCGGCGAGCAGGCCGTGCTCTGCGGCGGCCTGGTCGAGCTGATCAAGGCCGGCTACGAGACGCTGACCGAGGCCGGCTACGCGCCGGAGATGGCGTATTTCGAGTGCCTGCACGAGGTGAAGCTGATCGTCGACCTGATCTATGAAGGTGGCATCGCCAACATGAACTACTCGATCTCCAACACCGCCGAATACGGCGAATATGTCACGGGACCGCGCATCGTCACGGCCGAGACCAAGAAGGAGATGAAGAAGGTGCTCGACGACATCCAGTCCGGCCGCTTCGCGCGCGACTGGATGCTGGAGAACAAGGTCAACCAGACCTCGTTCAAGGCGACCCGCGCCAAGCTCGCTCAGCACCCGATCGAGGAAGTCGGCGCTCGCCTCCGCGACATGATGCCCTGGATCAAGAAGGGCGCGCTGGTCGACAAGAGCAAGAACTAAGCTCGCGGGCGCCAGATCGCCTGGACGCGCTTTCAGGCGGGCGATGCTGACCTCGATGGCCGGGCAGAGTGCGTTGTCGCTCTTGCCCGGCCATCTGCGTTTTGCGGACCGAACTAACCGTCGCCGGATCGAAGCTCCGTAGAAACCCGGGCTAATGGAGACGGAAAATTAAGCCGGGCGGGCTAGCTTTGTTTTCGATGTCGGATGCAGTGCTTCACGTGATGTGTCAGCCGCCGACGATACGGGCTGTGAGGCGTTCCGAAAGCTGAGGCGGCCAAGGATTGGGAGCTGATCCGCAATCTTCGCAAGGCTTGCTCGATGGCGCGCTCTGTCGGCAAACCGCCTGCAGGAACAAGCAGCAAGCCCGGCTTCTTCATCTTCTTCCTTGATCGGAATATCGCCCGCTCCAGATCGGAGCTTGATAGAATTGTGCTTTAATGCACATTCTTGTGTCGGTCGGGTGCGCCCGAGACGCGGGCGTGTTTGTTTTGTATCGGGCGCCGGGCAGAAGGTGTTTCGGGACGTCGACCATCATCACGCCGGCTTCAGATGGCCAGCTGCTTGCGGTCTCGGCGTGCGTCTGATTCCGGGAGGCCAATCCTGATGGCGACGATCGGCAAGACGCCGGCGGAGTTGACCCGGCTGGTCGAGGACGCGATCCGCAGCGAGCCGGGATGCGAGACCGCGCAGGTTCGTGCGGTGACGCTGCTGCCGCATGTCCGCGAGGGGCGCAATTGGCAGATTCCGCAGGTCGTGCTCGGGGACAGCCTGATCAGCGATGTCGATCGCGCCGTGCTGAGCGTGCAGCGCCGGCTGGGGCGCGAGTTTCATCTGATCGCGGACGAGTCCGATCGTGAGGAAGCCCAACGCTGAGATTGCTGGAGCGACGCAGGCGGTCAGCGTCGCACGTGGCCGCCGCGCAACATGTCCTCGTGCGGCAGATGATCGCGTCGCATCATGGTGGTGACGGCGACGATCGCGGCGGCGAAGCCGGATGCCGCGCCGACGCCGAGCGCCCAGCGTGGCCCGAACTGGTCCGCGATCCAGCCGACGATCGGCGCCCCGATCGGGGTGCCGCCGAGGGCGACACCGACGCGGAGCGCCATCACCCGCCCGCGCATCGCGGGTGCGGTCGAAAGTTGCATCAGGCTGTTGGTGGTGTTGGTGAAGGTCAGCGCGGCCAGGCCGATCAGCACCAGGGCGGCTGCGAACATCCAGTAGGTCGGCGCGAGCGCGGCGAAGCTGCAGCCCAGCCCGAACAGCAGGGCGCCGACGAGCAGCGCGGCGAAGTTCGGCCGCGCCCGCGCAGCGCCTAGCAGAGCTCCCGCGACGGTGCCGACCGCCGTCACCGATGACAGCAAACCATAGCCGCGGGCATCGGCATGGAATACCCGGGTCGCCATGGTCGCGATGAAGATCTGGAAGTTCAGGCCGAAGGTGCCGATCAGGAACAGCATGATCAGGACCGCCTTGAGGTCGGCGCGCGACCACACATAGCGCAGGCCGCCGGTCAGCCTGCTCCCGAGGCTACCCTGGTCGCGAGGGGCGCGGGCATGGCTGCGCAGTTCGGAACTGCGCAGCAGAGACAGCGAAGCCAGCACGGCGGCGAAGGAGGCGCCGTTGATCAGGAAGGCCCAGCCGGTGCCGGCGGCTGCAATGACGATGCCTGCGATCGCCGGTCCGATCATGCGGGCGGCGTTGAACGAGGTCGAATTGAGCGCCACCGCGTTGGGCAGGTCGGCATCGCCGACCAGTTCGCCGACGAAGGTCTGGCGCACTGGCGCATCGAAGGCGGCCGCGCAGCCGAACAGGAAGGCGAAGCCGTAGACATGCCACAGCTGGACCACGCCGCCGACGGTGAGCAGGCCGAGCGCGAGCGCCAATGCGCCCATCGTCGCCTGTGTCGCCATCAGGAGCTTGCGCTGGTTGAAGTGATCGGCGGCGTAGCCGGTCCAGGGCAATAGCAGAAGCTGCGGTCCGAACTGCAGCGCCATCACGATGCCGACCGCCGAAGCGTTGCGGTCGGTGAGCTGGACCAGCACCAGCCAGCTTTGCGCGGTCCGCTGCATCCAGGTGCCGACATTGGAGATGAAGGCGCCGGCGGCCCAGACGCGATAGTTGCGGCTGCGCAGCGAACGGAACATGTCCGCCGCAGCGCGCCTCATGGGCGCTCCCGCAGATCGCCGCCGTGGAGGGAGCCGAAGTGCCGCGCCGCATAGAGAGCCATCACCAGCATGCCGAAGCCCAGCGCAAGCGCGTCAGCCGTATGCCGCAGTCCGAAATCGCCGACCCGGTAGACCAGCAGATAGAAGACGACAAGGTTGAGAAAACCCCAGAGCACGTTCAGCGTCGAGGTGGAGAGGCCGCGTCCTGGCGGCGATGCGAACGGCGTCTGGAACGGCATGCCCGTCACGCCGCTGACGAAGTGCGGCACGGCATTGCTGAGGAAGGCGCCGCCGAAGAAATAGGAAACCAGATGCAGCAAGGTCATGTCAGGCCGTCCTCGTGTTCAGGAGTCCAATGATCTCTCGGGTCGTCCCGGTCTCGCCCAGTCGCGGAAAGACCCGCGTCGTGCTGTACTCGTGCGCTTCGGGGCGTGTGTCGGTCATGGCATCGAGGGCGAGCGTGACGTTGAAGCCCTGCTCATAGGCCTGCCGCGCGGTCGACTCCACGCCGGTGCCGGTGGCGACACCGGCCACCACGACCTGCGTGACATTGCGTGCCTTCAGCTGCCGTTCGAGATCGGTGCTCGCGAAGGCGCCCCATGTGCGCTTGGTCACCACGATATCGTTCGGTTGCCGGTTCAGCTCGGGGAGGAGTTCGGTCCATCCTTCCGGGAGTGCATCGATACGGCGCGGCTGCTCGGTGCGGCCTGGTGCACTTCCGGCGACGTTGATGAGCACGACCGGGAGGGCACGTGCGCGGAACGCATCGGCCAGCACACGGGCGTGCTCCACGATCTCATTGATTGGATGAACGCAGGGAAGTCCGACGAGGCCCTTCTGCAGATCGACGACGATGAGAGCGGTGTTGGAATCGAGCGTCGTGAGCGCCATGGTGTGTCCTTCAATTGCCGCGCCTCGATTGCGCGCAAGCGCCATCAGTCGTCGATCAGCCGCTTGAGTAGCGCGATGGCTGCGCGCAGCTGCTCCTGTTCCTCAGCGGAGAGGCGCTGGTCGATCGTGCGTGACAGCCAGTCCTGCCGCGCCGCGCGTCCCTCTCTGATCCTGTCCAGGCACTGGTCCGTCAGTGCGATGATGGTCTGCCGTCCGTCACTTGGGTCCGGCGCGCCCTTCACCAGACCCGCTGCCTCGAGCGCAGCGACGATCGGACCCATCGACTGGGCGCGCATGCCCTCGGCGCGCGCGAGTTGCGACGCCGTCGCCGGGCCGTCCTTTTCGAGCCGCAGCAGCACGGCGATCTGCGAGACCGTCAGGTCGCCGACATTGGCCTGCTCACGCAGCCTGCGTTTCAATTTGCCGATCAGCCCGCGCAGCTCGGCTGCAAGCGCCGAGGCGCGCGGGGCGGGGACGGCATCCCCTGGGGCGCGGTTCATGGGGGGCAGCAAATAGGCTACCGGAGTCAAATTGTACAGTTAGACTTGTAAGTTTAGCTTAACAAATACGTGAACGTTACCGCAGCGCGGCGGCAAGAACTTCCAGGCTTAGGAATGTCGCGGGGCAGAACGCCCGCTGAGCGCGAGGCGAGGGAATGCGGAAGGGGACGACCTCTCGACCGTCCCTTCCGCAGCAAGGCTATCGCATATGGGACGAACTCGACCGACGATCTCTTCTGCGGCCGTCCTTCGAGACGCTCGCCTGCGGCGAGCTCCTCAGGACGAGGGCCCATTTTGCGGCCGATAGACCCTCATGGTGAGGGCGCGGCGAAGCCGCGCATCTCGAACCATGAGGCCCGAGGCGCCACGGCCATATGCCGTGGCCCTGCTTCCGCAGCGGCTCGCTCTACTCCGGCGCTTCGTCGGTGATGATGCCGCCGATGTTCTGCCAGCGCTCGCCGTCGAACTGGATCATCTGCAGCTGCTTGTTGACGCGATAGTCGGTTGGCGAGGTCGAGATGGTGATGCCCGGCAGCAGCAGGTCGAGCTGGACGTGGTCGAGATGCGTGGCCTGCTTCAACACGTTCTCGCGGGTGAGATCGTCACCGCACTGCTTCAGCACCTGAACCAGAAGCTCGGCGGTGATGTAGCCGTAGACGTTGAAGTTCGAGCCCTTGTCGCCGTCGGGATAATACTTCGCCATGAAGTCGAGATAGCGCTGCACGCCGGGATCGTTCTTGAACGTCTGCTCGAGCGGGTCCTTGACGTAGTTGACGCTGATCAGACCCTTGGCGTTCTCCGGCCCCGCCGGCTTCAGCGTGGCGGTCAAGGAGTTGGCATTGATGTCGACGATGTGCACCGGATGCCAGCCGAGCTCGGCGACCTTCTTGATGGCTTGGGCCGCCTGCTTCGGGGTCGAGGCGCTGAACAACAGGTCCGCGCCGGCATCCTTCAGCTTGAGGATCTGCGAGTCGATGGTGGGCTCGGTGATCTCATAGGAGGTCTCGGCGACGATCATCTTGGCGGCCTTGTCGCCGAGCCCCGCCTTCAGTCCCGCGAGATAGTCCTTGCCGAGATCGTCGTTCTGATAGAGCACGCCGATCTTGGCGTTGGGATAGGTCTTCAGAATGTACTGGCCGTAGATGCGGCCTTCGACCAGGTAGGAGGGATTGAAGCCCATCGTCCAGGGAAAGTGCTTGGGATCAGTGAAGCGCGCGGCACCGGTGGCCGCAAACAGCTGCGGCACCTTCTTGCCGTTCAGATATTTCTGCACCGCGACATTCGGCGCGGTGCCGATGATCTGGAACGTCAGCAGCACCTCGTCGCCTTCGACCAGCCGGCGCACCTGCTCGACCGTCTTCGGCGGCGAATAGGCATCGTCGTACTGGATCAGGTTGATCTTGCGGCCGTTCACGCCACCCTGGTCGTTGATCATCTTGATATAGGCGGCTTGCGCCTTGGCGATCGTCGCATAGGCCGACGCAGGGCCGCTCGCCGGGATGGTCTGGCCGACCTTGATCTCGGTGTCGCTGGCGCCGGTGTCGTATGTCTTCTCCGCGGCCGCAGACGAACAGAACGTGGCCCAGACAAGTGCGCTGGCAGTGATCAGGTTTGCAAGGCTGATCCTAAGGCTGATCCTCATGAGGTGTCTCCCTTCTTCTTGTATTTGTTTCGGGCCTTGATGCCGGCTTCGCCAACGTGCAGCCCAGCGCTACGACTGAAGTGCCGGCACGCCGCTGCCGACAGCTGCGCGCTCGCGCCGCGCAAAGCGCCTGAGGTCGTCCTTCGGATTGATGATGACCATCGCCAGCGCGCCGCCGGCGACGATCAGCAGGCCCGCAAACATGAAGCCGTCGCGAAAGCCCTGGGCCGGATTGGCGCCGATATCGACGATATGGCCCATCAGCCAGGGCGCGATCAGGCCGGCCAGCGTGAAGGTGCCGTTGCAGATGCCGAGCATGGCGCCGCGCTGCTGCACCGGGCTGATCTCCCCGATCAGGGGCGGTCCCAGCGCATAGGTGACGCTGCCAACGGCGAAGGCGACCATCACCAGAGGAATCTGCACGAGCTCGCCGGTCGATTTCGACAGCAGCATCATCGTTAAGCCCGCCAGCATCACGCAGCAGCAGGTGAGCACGCCACGCGAGATGCGGCTGGAGACGCCGCGGGCGAGCAGCCGTTGCGACAAGGGCGCGGCGACGATGGTCGCGATGTCGAGAACCTTCAATCCTTCAAGCGGCCCGCTCACCTCGGCCTCCTGGTCCGGCGTGTCCTGCCGCTCATTTCCTGAGTTTTGCGTCCTGCGCGGCGAGCGCCGGCTCCCGCTCCTTCATCTGGGCGCGGATGCTGGCAGCGAGTGCATGGATGCGCGGACCGATCTCGCCCTCGAGCTGCCCGGGCTGCAGGCGGAAGGCGGGAATGCCGCAATTGATCGAGTAGCATCGCGTCGTGTTGGCGGCCTGAAACAGCGGCACCGCCACGGCGTGGATCGCGGCCATGTATTCGCCGAAGCAGGTGCAGAAGCCGCGCTCGGCGCATTGCGCGATGCCGGCGCGATAGGCGTCACGGTAGGCCGACCATTGCTCCGCGTCGGACGCATCGAGCTGCTGTTCGAGCCGTGCGGCATCGCGCGCCGGCAGCAGGGATGCGGCGGCGCGGCCCATCGCGGTGCCGACGACCGGGATCGGCATGCCGATATCGGGCACATGCGGCCCGACATCGCCCGAGCGGGCCGTCTCGACATAGATCATGGAGGTGCCGTCGAGCAGCCCGATCGAGACGGTGCCGCGCACGCTCTGCGCCACCTCCTGCATCAGGGGCCGCGCGCTCTGGCGGAAAGGCATGTCGGCGAGCAACGGGTGGGCGATCCGCAGCGCGCGGATGCCGACGCGATACCGGGCGCGGTCGGCGTCGTAGTCGAGATAGCCGAGCTCGGCCAGCGTGTGCGTCAGCCGCGCCACCGTGGGGCGCGGGATGCCGGTGCGTGCGGCGATCTCCATGTTGCCGAGCACGGGTGCCCCCGCCTTGAACGCCTCCAGCACCATCAGCCCTTTGGCGAGCGTGGTGGCAAAGGCGGCGTCGCCGGCGCTGTCGGCGAGCATGGCATCGACGGGGAGGGGGCGAACGGCACTCGGCCGGGGATCGGTGAGGGTAGACATGTCCATATGAATGGGACATTTCACATCATCTGTCTACATAGCTGATAAGAATTATCATATATGTCCATTATATGGACATAAGCTAGTTTTGACGACCGACGCCGCAGATCGCGGGCATAATCTCCGCTCATCTCTGGAGGTCCCGAAATGTCAACGACGGTCAAGCAGATGCTGGAGGCGGCTAATGCCGCAGTCCCCAAGATCACACCTGGCGAAGCGCAGGCGATGATCGCCAAGGGCAACACGCTCGTGGTCGATGTGCGCGATGCGCCGGAGGTCGAGAAGAGCGGCAAGGTTGCCGGCGCGGTGCACGTGTCGCGCGGCATGCTGGAATTCCGCGCCGATTCCGACTCGCCTTATCACGACAAGAACTTTGCCAAGGACAAGACCGTGATCCTCTACTGCGCCTCCGGCGGCCGCTCGGCGCTCTCGGGCAAGACGCTGAAGGATCTCGGCTACGACAAGGTCTACAACGTCGGCGCGTTCAAGGACTGGGCCGAGAGTGGCGGTGCGATCGAGAAGCCGATCGAGCCCGGCATGTAGTTCGCTGCAGCTTGAGGTCAGGCCGGCGGCAGGGGCTGCGAGAGCAGGCCTTGCCGGAGCGCGAGCCTGACGAGCTCGATGTCCGTTCCGACGCCGAGCTTGTCCTTGATGATCGAATGCAGATTGGCGACCGTCTTCGGACTGAGATGAAGCGCGTTTGCGATCTCGTCCGTGGTCCGTTCCGCGAGCAGCATCTGCAGCACTTCGAACTCGCGCGCCGTCAACACGTCGGCGGCCGAAGTCTCGCCCGCGAGCCTGCCCAGCGCGAGCTCATGAGAGATGTCCGGGCTGACGGCCACGCGTCCGGCGAGCACGTCGCGCGCCGCCTGCACCAGCGCTTCCGGCGGGCTGCTTTTGGTCACATAGCCCTTGGCGCCGGCACGGATGGCCTGCACGGCAAAGCCGGCATTCTCATGCATGGTGAACACCAGGATCCTGGCATCGCGGTCCCATTGCCGGATGCGGCGGATCGCTTCGATGCCGCCGACCTCCCGCATGCTGAGATCCATGATGACGAGATCCGGCTTCGCTTCCTTGAACAGCCGGTAGGCTTCCGCACCGTCGGAGGCTTCGGCGATCACCCGCAAGCCCGGCTGTTTCTGCAGCACCGACCGGTAGCCTTCGCGCACCACCGCATGATCGTCGACCAGCAGGATGGTTGCCTCGGAGGTGCTCACGCGGCGCACTCCGCGGCCGCGCGCTGGAAGGGCAGGCTGCGCGCGGCGAAGGGGATGATGGCTAGCAGGCGCGTGCCGCCGCCCGGCCTCGACTCGAAATTCAATTGCCCGCCCAGCGCCGTCACGCGTTCGCGCATGCCGAGCAGCCCCATTCCCGGCTTGCCGGGCTGATCGGTCGCGCGGCCGTCATCCTCGACGATGAGCTCGATCGTTGCAGCCGCGTCGCCTGGTCCCTGCAATATCAGCTGCAGCAGCACCCGCTTGGCGTCGGCGTGCCTTGCCGCGTTGGTCAGCGCCTCCTGCGCGATGCGATAGAGGTTCAGGCCGATCGTGCTGGGCAAGCTGTCGACAGCCCTCGAAACGCTGATCTCGAAGCGAGTCCGCCCGCATTGGCGCCTGCTCCATCCCGCGACCAGGCCTTCGAGGCTCGCGGCCAATCCGAGTTCGTCGATGTCGGGCGGACGCAGCCGGAACAGCGCGCCGCGCAGTGTGGTCATCATGTCGGTCGCGGTTCGCGCGATGCTGTCGCATTCGGATCGCAGCTCGGGACAGGTCTGCGCCGCGCTCTGGCCGGCCGCCGAAGCCAGCGCGCGGATGGCGGCGAGCGACTGGCCGAACTCGTCGTGGAGCTCGCGGGCGAGATGGCGGCGCTCGTCGTCCTGCAATGCGATCAGCCGCCGCGTCAGCTCATTGCGCTCTGCGATGGCCGCCGTGAGGTTTTCAACCAGCTGGTTGAAGGCGTCGCGGATCGCCGACAGCTCGGCAAGATCGAACGGTGGCAGCCGTGTCGCCAGGTCGCCCGCGGCGATCCGCTCGATCCCTGCACGGATCAGCTGCGTCGGCCGTAGCGCCCGCGCCAGCGCCGCATAGGTCAGCAGGCAGAGCAGCACGAGCGCACCCGCGAGCACGGGCAGCAGCCGACTGAGGTCGCGCCATGCCTCCGCGGTCACGATGGAGGGATCGATCCAGGCTACGGCCTCGCCGACCCGCCGGTCGCGCGATAGCACAGGTCTTGCGGTCTCCTGTCCCGGATCGAAGATCGTGCGATGCAAGACGGCAAAGGCGCGCGGCGGATCGGCCGCGGTTTGCGCTCCGCCGCAGAACTGCTGAACCATCTGGCCGTTGCCTGCGCGGTAGGCGATGCACAGGCCCGGCCTCATCACCGGGGCGGCGATGCTGTCGAGGTCGGGAAAGGTCGACGGCGGATTGTTGACCCAATGCGTCTTGCTGAGCTGCAATTGCAGCGTCCTGGCCGTGATGTCGGCAATGTCGCCGAGCTCAGTGCGAACGGACCGGTCGATGTCATACAGGACGACTGCGGAGATTGCTGCAAAGCACAGCGCCGAGACGGCCGATATCCGCAAGGTCAGGCGGTATTTCAGATCGCTGTTGGCGAAGGTCCACATCGTCGAGGCCTCGCGCGTGGGGCTTGCTTCACGGCATGCGCCGCCGTGGCATTTAACGGCAGAAACGATGCGGCGAAAAGGACGGCCGGGCGCAGCGACCTGACGTCGTGAAATTTTCCCGCTCCCGACCGGGATGCGCGCCGTTTCGGGCCGCGGACCGCGCCCCTAGCTTGCCGATGCTTCTCGCCTCTGCCCGGCGGACCAGCAATTCGGAAGGAGCTCTCATGATCAGCCATTCACGCCTGCTGCGCCATCTCGCGATTGCGAGCCTGATATTTGCACCGGGCTTCCGCCCGGCCGGGGCGGAGCCGCAGTCCGCTCCTGTTCCGGCCGTCGTGGTGGGAGATTTCAGCTATCTCGATACATCCGGCGAGCCGACCGATCAGAGCGCCGTCCATCAGCGGCGGCTGCAGGCCTTCATCGCCGCACTCCACCGCGACGTTGCCGCCGACCAGCGCCTCCATTTGCGCGATCCGTCCTGTGCACCGTCCTGTCTTTCCGCCGACACCTCGCCGGACCAGCTTCGTCGCATCGCTCGCGAGGCCGGAGCCCAGGTCGTCGTCATCGGCAGTATTCAGAAGATGAGCACGCTGGTGCAGTGGGCCCGCGCCGCCGCGATCGATGTCGCATCCAACCGCGTGATCTTCGAGAAGCTGTTCACGTTCCGCGGCGACAACGACGAGGCGTGGGAGCGGGCCGAGACCTTCGTCTCCCGTGAGATCCGCGATGCGGTTGCCACTGCGCCAGCACCGCTCCGGCTTGCGCTGCTGCCGTTCACGCTGGAGGACACCAGCGCTGCGGCCGGGGCAGTCGCCGAGACGGAGTCCGATCTCAAGGGCCTGACTGACGCGACCGAAGCCGTTCGCCAGCTCCTCGATCGATCCGGCCGCTATCGGCTCGTCGAGGTGAATGCTGCGGCAAAGCCGCAGAACGGCTGCGCTGACTGCGAACTGCGGCTCGCCCAGGAGCTGGGTGCGGACCAGTCGCTGATCGGCGTGGTCGGGCGGATCAGCCGCACCGAATACACGATCCGCTTCCAGCTCCGCGATGCCAAGACTGGAGCCGTCATCGCCACGGGCGACAGCGGGCTTCGCATGGGCGCCAACTATTCCTGGGGGCGCGGCGCGGTGCGTCTGGTGCAGGAGCGCTTGCTTGGCGATGAGATAAGATGACCGCGCCTGCCGCAGCCATCGCGCTATTTCGTCCGCGCCACTTTGTCCCACAGCCAGCGCGCTACGGCCTCGGGCGAGGAGTTCGCGTCGCTGCCGGAGGCGCGCAGGTTGGCCTCGCGCATCGTGGCGATGTCGATCCTGCCGAGCAGAGGCAGCAGCGCCTTCTGCAGGGCCTGATCGGAAGCGCGCTTCGGCGATAGCAGCATGATCGCGTCGTAGGGCGGAATGGCGTGCCTGACGTCATCGAGCACGACGAGGTCGTATTTCTTGATCAGCCCGTCGCTGGTGTAGCCCGCGATCACGTCGACCTCGCCGGAAGCTGCCGCCGCATACATGAAGTCCGGCTGCATCTGGCGCTGGGCGCGAAATGCAAGGCCGTAGGCCTTTTGCAGCCCGGCCCATTCCGGCCGCGAGAAGAACTCGTAGTCCCCCGCAATGGTCATGGTGCCGGCATGGCTTGCGAGATCTGCGATCGTATGAATATGAAGCGCCTCCGCACGCGCCCTCGGCATCACCAGCGCATAGGCGTTCTCGAAACCGAGCTCGCCGAGCAGGGTCACGCGCTCGCGCGCAAGCTCGTTCTTCAGGGCCTCGAGCAAGGCGTCGCGCGACAGCTGCTCGCTGTGGTGGAACTGATTGGCCCACAGCGTGCCGGAATAGTCGACGTAGACGTCGATGTCGCCGCTCCGGAGCGCCTCGTAGATCACGCTGGAGCCGAGCCCGGCGCGCGTCGTCGCCGGCAGTCGAGCTGCCTGCAGCCGCTCGCTGATCAGGGCCGCCAGCACATATTGTTCGGTGAAGGTCTTCGCGCCGACGACATAGCGCGCGCCCGATCCGGCCAGCGCCGGCACAAGGCTGGCTGCGACCAGCGCCGCAATGCCGGCACTGCCCAGGCTCGCGCGGATGCGGCTGCCATTGCGCAGGCCGGTCTCGATCAGCGCCAGCAACTGATCGACCGCGAGCGCCAGCGCCGCGGCTGCGACGCAGCCGAACACGACCAGCACCCAGTTCTGCGTCTGCAGCCCGGCGAAAATATAGTTGCCGAGGCTGGTCTGTCCGATCGGCGTCGACAGCGTTGCGGTCCCGATCACCCACACGGCCGATGTCCGGATGCCGGCCATGATGACGGGCAGCGCGAGCGGCAGCTCCACCATGACGAGCGATTGCCGCGCGGTCATGCCGACGCCCTTCGCTGCTTCGAGGAGGGCCGGCTCGATGCCGTTGAGGCCGGTGATGGTGTTGCGCAGCACCGGCAGCATCGAATACAGCGCAAGCGCTAGTACCGCGGGTAGAAAGCCGAAGGCGGAGAAGCCGACGCCAAGCCACCGAATCGCGAGCGCGCCGAGCGCAAGCAGCAGCGGATAGAACAGCGCGAGCAGCGCCAGTCCCGGCACGGTCTGCACCACGCTGGCGGCGCCGAGCAGCAGGCCGCGCGGCAGCGGCCGGTTGCGGACGATCAGCGCCAGCGGAAAGCTGACGACGAGCCCGAGCGCCAGTGCTGCGATGCTGACCCGCAGATGACTGCCGAGATAGTCCGCAAGATGCGACGACGCTTGAATGATGCGGGGATCGGACAGCAAGTTCATGCGGTGCCGCGCTCCGCGAGCTGCCTTTGCAGCCGCTCGGCCTGTCGGCGCGGCGTCTGCAGCAGCTCCGTCACGTAGGGCTCAGGGTTGGCGGCCAACTCGGCCGGCGTGCCGGTTGCGACCAGTCGACCGGCGTGCATCACGGCGATGCGGTCGGCCAAAAGAATTGCTTCCGTCATGTCATGGGTGATCATGACCGTGGTGAGCTCGAGCCGATCGTGCAGAGCGCGATAGTCGTCGCCAAGCGCGTCGCGCGTCAACGGATCGAGCGCGCCGAACGGCTCGTCCATCAGCACGATGCGAGGGCGCGCGGCGAGCGCGCGCGCCACGCCGACACGCTGGCGCTGGCCGCCGGAGAGCTCATGCGGGAAGCGGTCGCGATAGGCGGCGCGATCGAGCCTCACCAGGTCGAGCAATTCGTCGACACGCGCCGAGATGTCCGGGGGCGAGGTGCCGAGCAATCGCGGCGTGATGCCGATATTGGCGGCGACGCTCATATGCGGAAACAGTCCGCCGCTCTGAAACACGATGCCGATGCGCCGCCGCAAGGTGACCGGATCGAGGCGGCTGATATCCTCGCCTGCGATTCGGATCTCGCCGGAATCCGCCTCGATCAGCCGGTTGGTCAGCCGGAGCAGCGTGGTCTTGCCGGAGCCTGAGGTGCCGACGATGGCGAGGAATTCGCCGTCCGCGATGCCAAGCGAGACGTCCTTGACCGCATGCACGCGCTCACCGTTGCCGGCAAAACTTTTGGAGACATGGCTGTAGGTGATCAGCGGCGTCTGCTGCATCGGCCGTTCGAGCTCAGGTTGGAGCAGCAACTCACGTCTTCACTCTCTCGTTGACGGCTGGGCACGATCTTGCGGCGCACCCCGCCCTGCCTAGCACGTCCTGCGGCCGCGTTGAACTTCGCCGCTCAAGACGCTAAGCCATCATCCGCAATTGGGAGGACGATAAGGTGACGCAGGCAAGGACCGCGGCCGTCGCGCTGGCGGAGACGACGGTGGCGTTCCGTCTCGCCGGCGGACGGGTCTATACCGCGGTGGACAAGGCGGATCTGAACGTCGGCGACGGCGAGTTCGTGGCCATCGTCGGGCCGACCGGCTGTGGCAAGTCCACGCTGCTCAACGTCGCCGCGGGGCTGCTGAAGCCCGCGGGCGGCGCGGTACGGATCTTCGACCGGCCGCTCGCCGGACTCAACCGCGACGCGGGTTATCTGTTTCAGGCCGATGCGCTGTTTCCCTGGAAAACCGCGCTGGAGAATGTGGCGATCGGCCTGGAAACAGCGGGCACGCCGCGCGCCGAGGCGCACGAGCGGGCACAGGCCTGGCTGGCGTCGGTCGGTCTTGCAAGCTTCGGCAATCGCTATCCGCACATACTTTCCGGTGGCCAGCGCAAGCGCGTCGGCCTCGCCCAGGTCCTGATCCGCGATCCCAAGATCATCCTGATGGACGAGCCGTTCGGTCCGCTGGATGCGCAGACCCGGCAGATCATGGGCAATCTCCTGCTCGAGCTCTGGAGCGCCGACCGCAAGGCGGTGCTGTTCGTCACTCATGATCTCGAAGAGGCGATCGCGCTGGCCGACCGCGTCGTCATCATGTCGGCAGGACCGGCATCGCGGATCATCGGCGACTGGCGGGTCGAGCTGCCGCGCCCGCGCGACATTTTCGAGGTGCGGCTCCGCCACGAGTTCCATGAGCTGCATCGCGAGATCTGGCACATGCTGAAGGCGGAGGTCGAGAAGACTTACAAGCAGGCAGAGGCGGTGTGATGGTGTCCTCGTCGATCTCGACTGTCCGCCAAGCGCTGGGGCCGAACTCCCCTCCCCGTTGCGGGGAGGGGGTAGGGGGGACCTCACGCACAGCTGTCCTCGTGGACCCCCCACCCCAACCCTCCCCCGCAAGCGGGGAGGGAGCGCACCGAGCAAGTGGTGGAGTCCTTTGATGTCGCGTCTCGGTCTGCTCGCGCTGCAACTGCTCGTCGCCGTCGTGATCATCGCGCTGTGGCAGCTGTTCTCCACCGTGCCGGTGTTCGGCCGCATCCTGCTGCCGCCGTTCTTCTTCTCCAATCCGCTCGACGTCTTCGCGCAGGTGATCGATTGGTTCGCGACCGGCGCGATCTGGAAGCATCTTGCGATCACGCTGTGGGAATCGATCCTGGCCTTCGTGATCGGCTCGCTCGGTGGCGTGCTGGTCGGTTTCTGGTTCGCGCGCAAGCCGCTGGTCGCGGCCGTGTTCGATCCTTACGTGAAGATGGCCAATGCGCTGCCGCGCGTGGTGCTGGCACCGATCTTCACGCTGTGGCTCGGCCTCGGCATCTGGTCCAAGGTCGCGCTCGGCGTCACGTTGGTGTTCTTCATCGTCTTCTTCAACGTCTACCAGGGCGTCAAGGAAGTCTCGACCGTGGTGCGCGACAACGGCCGCATGCTCGGCATGAACGAGCGGCAATTGATGCGCCACGTCTATTGGCCCTCGGCGCTGTCGTGGATGTTCTCCTCGCTGCACACCTCGGTCGGCTTTGCCGTGGTCGGCGCGGTGGTCGGCGAATATCTCGGCTCCGCAGCCGGGCTCGGTTATCTGATCCAGCAGGCCGAGGGCGTGTTCGACGTGGCTGGCGTGTTCGCCGGCATGTTCGTGCTGTCGGCGTTCGTGATCCTGATCGACATCGGCGTCACGCTGGTCGAGCGCCGGCTCCTGGTGTGGCGGCCGGAGCGGGTGGAGGAACGGTGATGCGCGAAGCTAAGGACGACACATTCGGCGTCGTCCCGGCGCAAGCTGGGACCCATACCGCGGAATTCATCGTGGGACGATGCTGGCCGACGACCATGCGACCCACGCCAGCCGGTGGTTATGGATCCCCGCGTTCGAGGGGATGACGTTATGTTTGGTGCGACGGTGTCGATCCAGGCCCGCCGCTTTGGGCTCGAGACAATCTGAACGGAGGAAACAATGAAAACCATCATCGGCCGACTCGCGGGCTCGCTGCTCGCCTTGACCCTGACCACCGGCCTCGCGAGCGCCGCGAGCAAGGTGACGATCGCCGTCGGCGGCGGTGCCTGCTTGTGCTATCTGCCGACCGTGCTGGCCAAGCAGCTCGGGGAATATGACAAAGCGGGGCTCGCGGTCGAACTGGTCGATCTCAAGGGCGGCTCGGATGCGCTGAAAGCCGTGCTCGGCGGCAGCGCCGACGTCGTCTCCGGCTATTTCGATCATTGCGTGAACCTCGCTGCCAAGAAGCAGGAGCTGCAATCCTTCGTGGTCTATGACCGCTATCCCGGCCTGGTGCTGGTGGTGGCTCCCGGCCACAGCAAGGAGATCAATTCGATCAAGGATCTCGCCGGCAAGAAGGTCGGCGTCAGCGCGCCGGGCTCCTCGACCGACTTCTTCCTGAAATATCTGTTGAAGAAGAACGGGGTCGATCCCACCGCGACGGCCGTGATCGGCGTCGGTCTCGGCGCCACTGCGGTCGCCGCGATGGAGCAGGGGCAGATCGATGCCGCCGTGATGCTCGATCCCTCGGTGACCGTGCTGCAGGGCAGCCATCCGGACCTGAAGATCCTGAGCGACACCCGCACCCAGCATGATACGCTCGACGTGTTCGGCGGCGAATATCCGGGCGGCGCGCTGTATTCGACGGCGACCTGGGTGGCCGCACATCCGACCGAAACGCAGGCGCTGACCAACGCCATGTTGGCGACGCTCGCCTGGATCCATTCGCATACGCCGGAAGAGATCATGGCGAAGATGCCTGCCGAGATCGTCGGCAAGGACAAGGCGCTTTATCTGGCCGCGCTGAAGAACACGATTCCAATGTATTCGGAGACCGGCAAGATGGACCCGAAGGGCGCGGACGCCGTGCTCGCCGTGTTCAGCGTCGGCTCGCCTGAGGTTGCCAAGGCCAATGTCGACGTCAGCAAGACCTTCACCAATGCGTTCGTCGAGAAGGCGAAGGGCGCCACGGCTGCGAGCCCCAAATAGAAAGCAGGGCTGTGCATGAGCGATGTCGTCATCCATCGCGTGACCGCGCTCGACTTGAAGGTCGAGCCGTGGGACTGGCCGTTCGCACGCGAGCGGCGCGCCGACATCGACGCTCATTTTGAGCAGCGGCAGCGCGCGATACCCGCGCTATTCAACGGCCGCGTGCTGCTCGGGCGCGACCCCGTTTTCGCGGATGGGCGGCTATCGGCGAGCTATTTCGAGACCGACTTCGCCAACCTGCTCGCCTGGCGCGATTGGGGCTTTCCGGATCGCTCCGTGTTCAACGGGTTTGGCATGGGCGCGCTGCGCGCGGCCGACGGCGCCTTCGTGCTCGGCGTGATGGGCGGGCAAACCGCCAATGCCGGCCGCATCTATTTTCCGGCCGGCACGCCCGATCCCGAGGACGTCAGCGACGGCAGCCTCGATCTCGCGGCCAATGTGGCGCGCGAGGTCGAGGAGGAAACGGGGCTGTTGCCGTCGGATTATCGGGGCAGCGCCCATTGGGATTGCGTCGTCACCGGCGCAACCATTGCGATGATGCGTATGCTCGACGTCGAAAGCCCGGGCGGTCAACTGCAAAGCCGCATCGAGGCCAATCTCGCCGGGCAGGCCGAGCCGGAACTCTCCGCGATCGTGTTGGTTCGATCGAGGGACGATCTGACGGCGACGATGCCGCGCTTCGTCACCGCCTTTCTCGAAGCGCAATTTCACCACGGCGAAACCATCTCATGAGCAAGACAACGACGCCCTCGCTCGACCGGTTCATCTCGCCGTTCCGTGTCGATGGGGCCGAGCGATTTCACCTGAAGTCGCACAAGACCAGTGCCAAGGGCGGCATCGACAAGGAGGAAGGCGAGGCGATCATCGAGCAGAACCGCAAGCGGCTGTCCGATTTTCAGGACAAGCTCTACGCCCAGGACCGCTGGTCACTGCTCTTGATCTTTCAGGGCATGGACGCCTCCGGCAAGGACAGCGCGATCAAGAGCATCTTCGAGGGCGTCAATCCGCAGGGCTGCGAGGTGACATCGTTCAAGCAGCCGACCTCGAAGGAGCTGGATCACGATTTCATGTGGCGCAGCTTTCTTGCGCTGCCCGAGCGCGGCCGCATCGGCATCTTCAATCGCTCCTATTACGAGGAGTGCCTGGTGACGCGGGTGCATCCCGAATTGCTGAAGGCGGAGAAGCTGCCGCCCAGGCTCGTCACCAAGAACATCTGGCGCGAGCGCTTCGAGGATATTTCCGCGTTCGAGCGGTACCTCACCCGCAACGGCACCGTGGTGCTGAAGTTCTTCCTCAACGTCTCCAAGGAGGAGCAGCGCCAGCGTTTCCTCGACCGGCTGGATCAGCCGGCGAAGAACTGGAAGTTCTCGATGAACGATATCAGCGAGCGGACGCGCTGGCAGCGCTACCAGGCCGTCTATCAGGAGATCGTGCGCCACACATCGACGTCCTTTGCGCCCTGGTATGTGGTCCCGGCGGATCATAAATGGTTCGCGCGGGTGGTGATCGGCTCGGCGATCGTGGCGGCGCTCGAGAGTCTCGATCTGCGCTATCCGCGCGCCGATCCCGCTTCGCTCAAGGAGTTCAAGGCGGTCCGTAAGGCGTTGGAAGCGGAAGCGAAGGGGCGGAAGAAGGCGTAACGACGATTAGCGAGACGTTAAGGTGGGCAAAGGCGCGTCAGCGACGTGCCCACCATGATCTCTGGTTTCTATCTCGGTGGGCACGCTGCGCTTTGCCCACCCTACAAATCGCCGGCAAGACCTCACGCCGCGCCGCGCTGGTCCTCTGTGGGGCTCTCGCCGACATGCTTCGCCAGGAATTGACGTTCGAAATCGGCGGCCGGCATCGGTTTGCCGAAGAAATAGCCCTGTCCGTGTTCGCAGCCGAGCCGCAACAACAGGTCGGCGGTGGCCTGGTTCTCGATGCCTTCAGCGATCACCGCGAGCCCCAATTGACGGCTGAGGCTGACGGTCGAGCCGACGATCGCCGCATCGTCGCTGTCGGTCAGGATATCGAGCACGAAGGAACGATCGATCTTGAGGCCGTCGAGACGGAATTTCTTCAGGTAGCTCAGGCTGGCGTAGCCGGTGCCGAAATCGTCGAACACGATGCTGATGCCGAGGGCCTTGAGGCGCCTGAAAATGTCGAGCGCGCGCGGCTCGTCATGCAGCAGGATGTCCTCGGTCACCTCGAGTTCGAGCAGCGCCGGCGAGAGGCCGATTTCGTGCAGGAGCTTGCCGACGGTGGCGGCGAGATCGCCAGCGTGCAGCTGCGAGGGCGAGAGGTTGATGCCGACACGGACGGGGGTGCCGGCGAGCTCCCATTGCCGCGCCTGCCGGCATGCCGTCACCAGCACCCAGCCCGCGACCGCCTCGGACAGCGCCGATGTGTTGACCACGGGAATGAAGACGCCGGGCGGCACGAGGCCACGGGTCGGATGGCGCCAGCGGATCAGCGCTTCCGCTCCGATCGGGCGTCCGTCGAGCAGGTTCACCTGCGGCTGGTAGAACAGTTCGAACTCGTTGCGTTCGACCGCGAGCGCAAGCTCGGCCTCCAAGGTGAGGCGCGTCTCGAGCTCGCTGCGGATCGTCTCCTCGAAGATCACATGACTGCCGCGCCGCACGGACTTGGCGCGGCAGAACGCGAGATGGCTGTTGCCCAAGAGCTCGTCTGCGGTGCGTCCGCCTTCGGGATGGACTGCGACGCCGATGCTCACCTTGACGTGGTGCTGGCGCGGCCCGGCCTGCAGCGGCAGGTCGAATAGACGGGCAACATGTTCGGCAAGCTCCGCGACCGTGCCGCCGACCGCCGCGCAGGGAACTGCAATGGCGAACTCATCGCCGCTCAAGCGAGCGACAATGCCGGTGTCGCCGATCTCGGCCGTCAGCCGCTCGGCTACGCCCTTCAGCACGAGGTCGCCATAGGCGTGACCGAGCGTGTCGTTGATCTGATGGAAGCCGTCGAGCCCGATCACGAGCAGCGCAATATCGCGGTCGCGGGCGTCCGCGGCGCTGAGCATGGCGTTGATCCTGGCCTGCAGCGTGATGCGGTTGAACAGCCCGGTGAGCGCGTCGTGCTCGGCGAGATAGCGGATGCGCTCGGCCTCGCGCTTGCGGACGGAGATGTCGCGCAGGATCGTGCCATATTGCAGCCCGTCCGGCCCGTGCCAGGCGGAGACGCTGGCCTCGGCGGGAAACGATTCGCCGTCCTTGCGGCGCGCCTCGAATTCCACCACCGATCCGCTTGCCGCAGGTGTCTGGGCTTGCGCGGCATCTCGCGTGGTGAACAGCTCAATGCCCACGGCCGGATCGGCGCAAAGCATCCGCAACGGCTGGCCGACCATCTCCGCCGGCTGATAACCGAAGATCGCCGTGGCGCCCGGATTCCACAGCGTGATCAGTCCATCCCGATCGGTGCAGACGAGTCCGTCGCCAAGCGACATCGCGATCCGCTGGAAACGGTTCTCGGCGACCCGGCGGAGCAGGCCGCGGAAGTCGATCTCATCGAGCGCGATCGTCGCGAGGTAGACGACGACGGCGATCTGCAGCAGCGAGCTGTCGACGATGAGGGCGTACCGCACATGTAGCCACAGCGCGACGGCTTCGATCGAGATCGCTGTCCCAACCAGGAACAAGGCGCGCCATCCGGCGGCGAGCCGGCGCCAGGTCAGCATCATGAGCGTAAGGATGACGGCAAGACCCGCGAGCGTGACGGCAGACGAAGTTGCCCGCAGGGTCCGCCCCTGCAGTATCGACTCCGCCGCGAGCGCCTGCAACAGCGGGCCGGACACGATCTTTCCGTTGGGCACGCTGAAGCGATCGCCAAGCTCGAGCGCGGTGCCGCCGATGATCACCTTCTTGCCTCTGAGCTGCGCCAGCGTTGCCGGGTCGCCATCGATCACGTCGGCATAGGACACCCTCAGCACCGAGGCGGGAGCGATGCCGAAATCGATCAAAAATGAGCTGTCGCTGGCGAAACTCTGTCCGGTCAAGGCTGCGGCCATCGAGGGCACGAAGTTGCCGTCGAGCTTTTCGCCAAACCTGTACCGCCGGACGCGGCCGTCGGGCGATACCGTGACGTTGACCAAGACCGGCCAGGCATTGGCCTCGAATTGCGGCAAGGGGCGATTGATATGAAGGGCCGTCGGGTCATTCGCCGCCGGCTGTTTGAAGGTCGGCAGGAGCACCGACCCATCCGCCTCCCGCAACGCTTCACTGAAAGCCAGATCGGAGAGAGGATTCGACGGCGCACTGAAGTCGACATCGAAGGCGATGTCCTGGGCGCCGGCGCGGACGAGCTGATGCAACAGTTCGGCGTGCAATGTGCGAGGCCAAGGCCAGGCGCCGATGCGTGTGATCGAGCGCGCGTCGATCGCGACGATGGCAATCTCTCCGCTCGCCTGGCGTTGGTCCCATGCGAGCCGGAGGTCGTCCAGGCCGTTGCGCAGCACCTCGTGCCAGCCGGACAGGCCGACCGTCACGAGTGCGATCAGCACCAGAATATGCGGCCGCAAATGCTTCAGCATCCTCCCCTGGTCCCCATTCGCGCGCGTCGCGCCTTCAGTTAGCTCTTGTTGTGCCCGGAAGCGTGACCGTTGCCGTTGCCCTGCGCACCGCTGTTTCCGTGGCCGGAATTGTTGCCGCTATTTCCATTGGCGTTCGCGTTGTCGTTGGCATTGCCGCCGGCGTTGTTGCTGGCATTGCCGCTGCCGCCGGCATTGCCGCCGCCATTGTTCGCAGCGGCGTTGCCGTTTCCATTGCCGCCGTTGCCATTGCCGCCATTGCCATTGCCACCATTGCCACCATTGCCGTTGCCGGCATTGCCGTTGCCGACGCCGATCAGTCCGCTGGACGAGCCGACCGCGGTCGTCACGGCCGTCGCGATCGAAGCGTCTCCGGTTGCGCTGGTGCTGGCGTTGCTGGCGCTGGTGCTGCTGCTGTTGCCGGGGTTGCTCACTCTCGTTTTGGCGTCGCTCCAGACCGTATCGTTTCGCGATGCGCTACGAACCCCGGGTTTGGTCTCGCCGTGGGCGAGCCCATGCGTGGCCTGGTGCACATTCAACTTCACCTCGCCGATGGTGGTCGAAATCCGCACCACGTTCGGCTTCGCGAGGCCCGCGGCCTTGCCGGCTTGCGACGCCAGCGGCGCGGCGGCAGAGTTGATCACGGAACCGCCGGTCGCGTTGAGCGCGTGGATGATTTGCCCCTTGGCCGTGTCACGTGGTGCCTGCAGGCCGCCTTTCGGGACCGGGACGCGCTCGATGCTCGAGGCGCGCGGGCGACCCTGCTCGATCGGGCTGAAAGCGCCGGAGCCGCTCAGGCTCAATCCGGTCTTGCCATTGGCGAACGCAGTCGCGGTCTGACCGGGCAGCACCTGCGCGATCTGGCCGGACTTGAAATCCGCGACCTCGACCTGGCCGCGGCTGACTTCGACGCGTGTGCTGTTGGCACTGATGGTGACGCTGAAATGCGTGCCCTTCACCACGGCAGCCAGATAGGGCGTCTCGACCTCGAAATGTTTGACGTTGCGCTTCTCGACGTCGAGCAGGATGGAGCCGGCGCGCTGCAGAATGGTGGTCGCCATGCCGTCCTTGGCTTCGGTCGGCAGGCCAATGACCGAGTTCGGCGCGATCAGAATGGTCTCCGCGCCGCGTGTCAGCAGTACGCGGCCATTGCGGCCGGTGCGGATCGTATCGCCGGGATTGAGCACGTCGTCACGGCCGAGCGAAACCTGTGCTGCGCCTTGCGTGCTGACCCATACGTCACCGGAGGATTTGCTCACCGACCAGACCTCGCCATCGGCCGCCCAGGCGGCTCCAGTCGAGCCGGCGATGAGCGCGGCCGTCACGATCCGTTTCAGGCTGCGGATTCCCAGCATGGTGGCCTCTCGCGTTGGTTGCCGAGGCCGCAAACTAACGGAAATGTTTCAAGAGACCCTTGAGCGATGCTTCGGTCTTTCAGCGCCGCCTTAACCGTTCGTTGACCATAAGAAGTTAAGAAAAAATTATGCGGTCTTCGGGCGTTCCGGTACTCACGATATCTATTCCCTTTATCGATGCTGGCGCTCCACCGCCGATTGCCCTCAGCCGGAGACGAACTCGCACACTGATTGTGGCGGTTGTTCTTGCTGCCGCAGGTAGCGCGACGGCGCAAGCGGACCCTGCCAGCGCCCCTGCGTTCGATCCGCGGCAGACCGAGAAGTTCTTCGAGGACCTGCAGTCGCGACCGGCACCGGCACCGCCGGCAAGGCCACGCCTTACGACTGCGCCGCAGCCGGAGGTGCAGGGCAAGGGACGACCGCTGTTCGTGCTGCGCGGCGTCGTGCTCCACGGTGCAGCAACTCTCGGTCGCGATCAGCTGGCCGCCGCCTACCAGCCTTATCTCGGCAAGCCGGTATCGCAGGATGATCTGGCCGCGATCGCGGCTGCCATCACCGGGCAATATCGCGCGGCCGGATTTCATCTCAGCCGCGCCATCGTGCCGCCGCAGGACATCACGGGCGGCCGGGTCCGCGTCGAGGTGATCGAGGGCAGCATCACCGAGGTGAGCCTGAAAGGCGCCGGCGCCGAGGAGTTCGGCGTGCGGCCGCTGCTCGATCCCGTGCTGGCCGAGCAGCCGTCGCGCCTTTCGACACTGGAACGCCAGTTGCTGCTGATCAACAGCCGCGGCGGCGTGCGCATTGCGGATTCCGCTCTGGAGGAGATCGGCGGCACGACCGGACGCTTCCGTCTGGTGCTCGAACTGAAGACCTGGCACGTCTATGGCTTCGTCGGCCTCGATAATCTCGGCTCATCCACGGTCGGCCCGTGGCAGAGCTACGCCACCGCCGCCTTCAACTCCTATCTGCTGCCGGGCGATACGCTCGCAGTGAACCTGTCGACCACGCCGGGCGATCCGCGCCAGCTCAGCTTCGGACGGCTGTCCTATGACGCTCCCGTCGGCACTGACGGCGCCCGTGTCGGCGCCTCCGCGCTCTATAGCGAGGTGCGGCCCGGCGACATTCGCCGGATCTACAACGACGACACCACGACCGAGACATTCGAGGTGCATGGCAGCATCGCGCCGATCCAGTCGCAGCAGTCCTCGTTGATCCTCACCGCAGCCGTGGCGTTCAGCAACGTATCTGAGCGGGACGTGTTCGGGACGATCTACCAGGATCGTATCCGCTTCCTCACGCTGACCTCGGACTATCGCTGGGGTGATCGGTTCGGCGGCGACAGCTACCTGGCCGTGAGCTATCGCCAAGGCCTCGATATTCTTGGCGCGACACCGTCCGGCGATCCGATGGCCTCGCGCGACGGTGCCTCGCCCAGCTTCTCCGTGCTCAATGCGTGGTTCACGCGCTACCAGACCCTGTCCGATGCCTGGTCGATCAAGATCGCCGGCGCCGGCCAGCTGGCCTCGGGGCCGCTCTATAACTCGCAGCAATTCTATCTCGGCGGTTTCGCCTTCGGCCGCGGCTATGGCAGCGCGGAGATCAGCGGCGACAATGCGCTTGCCGGAACGTTCGAGCTGCGCTTCGACCAGAAGCTGAACTGGGCCTATCTGTCCGGCTATCAGCTCTACAGCTTCGCCGACGCCGGTCTGGTCTGGAACGACGGCTACCGGCCCTCGGACGGCGCCGCGTTGACCTCGGTGGGCGCCGGCGTACGCCTCACCTTTCCGAACGAATGGCGCGCCGATCTGGGCGTCGCGTTCCCGCTCTCCTATCGCGCCCCCTCCAACGAGACACGCAGCGCGCGCTTCCTGCTGACGCTGTCGAGCGCGCTGAAGCTCTGTCCGCAGCGCGGCCAGGGGCCGTGCCTCTAGCTTGTGGCTAAACTGCGCCTGGCTGGTGCGAATGGAACAGCCGGCCCTTCTCCGTGATCAGCACGATCACAAGCGCGGTCGCGCTGCAGGCCAGGAAGCCGGTCGCGAACGGGAGGGGCGTGCCGTCGAACGCCTGGCCGACGATGGCGCCGGCTCCCATGCCGAGCAGTGTCGTGATTGAGCCATAGAGCGAGGAGGCGGTGCCGGCATTGGCACGCTGCGGCTCCATCGCCAGCGCCGTGAAGTTCGCGAATATCAAACCCGAAGCGAACATCATGCCGGCCGACACGGCCATGAATAGCGGTAGGGACAGCATGTTCAGACACGCCGCGGCGAACGTCACGATCGCCGTAGCGAAGCTGCCGAGCAGTGCGCAATGCGAAATCATCCGCATGCCGAGCCGGCCGACCAGCCGCGCATTGAGAAAGCCCGCGATTGCGATCGACGCCGCGATGGCAGCAAAAGCGAGCGGGAAATAACGGCCGAGATGATAGATCCCGGTGAACAGCTGCTGCGAGGAGAAGACGTAGCCGAGCAGCGCACCGAAGACGCCGCTGGCAGCGAGCGCATAGCCGAGCGTCTGGCGATTGGTCAGGGTCTTGCGGAACGCGTCGAGAATTTCGCCGGCCGAGAACGGCTTGCGCTCGGAGGGCGGCAGCGTTTCGGGCAGCCGCGCCATGGTCCAGACCAGCGCCACCAGCCCGTACACCGTCAGCACGATGAAGATGCCGCGCCATTGCGTGAGCAGCATCACCGCCTGGCCGAACGACGGCGCCACCACGGGCACCGCGATGAACACCATCATCGCGAGCGAGACGACGCTCGCCATGCGCCGCCCGGCATAGCAGTCGCGCACGATCGACGTCGCGATCACCCGCGTTGCAGCGGTGCCGAGACCTTCCAGCACGCGCGCCAGCAGCAGCATCTCGAAGGAGTGTGCGGTGATCGCGAGCACGCTGGCGCAGGAATACAGCACCATGCCGCCGAGCAGCACAGGACGGCGGCCGAAACTGTCCGACAATGGGCCGATGGCGAATTGCCCAGCGCCGAAGCCGACCATGAATGCCGAGAGCACCAGCTGCAGCCGGTTGGCCATATCGATATCGAATGCCGCGCCGATATTCGGCAGCGCCGGCAGCATCATGTCCATGGCCAGCGGGTTCAGCGACATGATGGTCGCGATCACGATGACGAATTCGGCGAACCCCATCGGCCGGTGTCGGACGACGACGAGGGTGTCGGCATTGGTGTCGGCCAAGTCGAGAGCCTTCCAGGTGTGCATGCTTGGGATGCAAGCGATTTTGATTGGCTTTGCTGCGTCGCACAACCCACGTTTCGGAATGGCAGGTCAACGAGCTCAGCCCCAGATCGACTGGCATGATCGTGAGCGCGGCAGCATTTGGCGCAAATCGCGTCGTTTCGATTACCATGATAACGGGCGCGTGATCGCGGCTTCGAGGGCCTGGAGATGAAGAGCTACAAGATCGTCGTTTACGTGCCTGAGGCGCAGGGCGAGGCGGTCCGGGCCGCGATGGGTGAGGCCGGCGCCGGGCGCATCGGCAATTATGATTACTGCTCCTTTACCGTGAAGGGCACCGGCCGGTTCCGGCCGCTTGCCGGAGCCAACCCGACGATCGGCGCGCTCGGACGGCTGGAGACGGTGGAGGAAGAGCGCATCGAGACCGTCTGCGCCGAGGATCGGCTGCGCGGTGTGTTGAGAGCGATCCGGGCCGCGCATCCTTATGAGGAGCCCGCGATCGACGTCTACCCGATCGAATTGATCGATTAGTTGATCATCCTCCAAGCACCATCTGTTCAGGCGCTTCGCCGATCGCTTGCGCCGCTGCCGCTTTCGATACCGGCTGGACTGAGCGATCGCGTTTTTGCTCTAGTTTGTAAGTTGTCGACGAACGGCGGTCGCAATTAGCCCGCGATCTTTAGCCGTTCTAATCTGGATGGATTCCAGCGGGCAGGTTCCGAAAATCCGTTGATGCGCTGTGAGCGCAGCGGCAACGTACTACCGAGAAATTTCGGGGGACGTTATGTCAGGCGTTGGGTTCAACGCGCCCGCGTATAGCGGCGCGCGAGCGTATTGTTGTTGTTTGCTGACGAGTGTCTGTTTGCTTCCGTTCATCATGCAAACCTCGGCTGCCGCTCCGGCGCAGACGGCGGCCGATGCGCACACGTTGCCGCCTGTCACCGTCGATTCGCCCGCGCTGCGCGTCCGCCAGGCGCGCCGTCCAAAGCGCGGGGCCGGTGCTGCGGCCAACACCGCACGTCAGCGCGCGGCCGGGGCGATGCACGTCCCGGCGCAGGCCGCTCGGTCGTCGTCTGCATTCGAGCGCGGTACCGATCCGGTCCGCGGCTTCGTACCCACCGTGAGCTCGGCCGCGATGAAATCCGATACGCCGATCCTGGAAACGCCGCAGTCGGTCTCCGTCGTCAGCCGCGATCAGCTCGATGCGCGCGGGGTCACGACCCTGGTGGAAGGTCTGCAATATGTCGCAGGCCTTGCCGTGCAGACCGGCGGCACCGATCCTCGCTTCGAGAACGTCCAGATCCGCGGCTTCGACATCAACGGCTACGGCAATTATCGCGACGGCCTGCGTGAGGTCGGCGATCCCAACTACTTCTCGCTCTTTCGCACCGAGCCCTATGGGCTGGAGCGCATCGACGTGATCAAGGGACCGAGCTCGGTCATGTACGGGCAGGGCGCGCCGGGCGGTCTCGTCGACAGCATCAGCAAACGTCCGCCGGACAAGGCCTTCGGTGAGGTCGTCGGCCTGTTCGGCAATTACGATCGCTACCAGGGCGCGTTCGATGTCGGTGGTCCCGTCACCAAGGACGGCTCGCTGCTCTATCGCGTCACCGGGGTGTTCCGCGATGCGGATGCCCCGATTGCGCATTTCTCCAACGATGTGAAGGACAATCGGACGTATATCGCGCCGGCGGTGACCTGGAAGCCGACCAGCGACACCACGCTGACGATCCTCGCCGACTACACCAAGGATCTCACAGGCAGTGCGTTTCCGCTGTCGGTGTTTCATGTCACCTCGGCCGGGATCGCCGGCGTGAAGGCGCTGCCGATCTTTCTCGGCGATCCCAGCTACAATGGATTCGCGCAGGAACAGGAGCGGGTCGGCTATCAGTTCGAGCACCGCTTCAGCAACAACCTGGTTTTCGAGTCGAAATCCCGCTATGGGCACTCCGATCTCGACTATCGCTATCTGACCTTCCTGGCCAATCCGCTCGATACGCTGACCTCCTTCTCGCGGCGCGCCAATCGCATCGATGTGACCAGCGATTCCTTTTCGACCGACAATCACCTCGTCGCCAAGCTCGGCACCGGACCGTTCCAGCATACGCTGGTGTCCGGCCTCGATTACCAGATGCTGAGCCTGACGGACCGGACCTACACGGCGACGGCCGGCGTGCCGGCGCTCAACAGCCTCAATCCGGTCTACGGTCAGGCAATTCCTTTTCCGACGACACTTTACTCGGGATCGGCGGACCAGAAGATCGACCAGGTCGGGGTCTATCTGCAGGATCAGATCAGGATCCGGAACTGGATCCTGACGCTCGGTGGCCGGTTCGATGTGGCGGAACAGGACACGCTCAGCCTCGTGACCAACGGCGTGGCGACAAGCACGCGTACGAAGACGCAGGACACTGCTTTCACCAAGCGCGGCGCCATCGCCTATGAGTTCGATGGCGGGCTGGTTCCTTACTACAGCTATTCGGAATCCTTCCTGCCGACGCCCGGCACCGACTTCAATGGCTCGCCGTTCAAGCCCACGACCGCGCAGCAGCATGAGGTCGGCGTCAAGTTTCAGCCGTCGCGCAGGCTGTTGGTCACGGCAGCGGCCTATGACCTGACCCGGCAGAACTCATTGACGACGGACCCCAGCCATATCGGGTTCTCCGTGCAACTTGGCGAGGTGAATTCTCGCGGCTTCGAACTTGAGGCGGTGGCTGAGCTCATTCCGGGTCTCAACGCTATCGCGACCTTCACCAGCCAGGATGTCAAGGTGACCCAGAGCTCCACCGCGGCCGAGATCGGCAAGGTGCCGACCTTGGTGCCGGCCAACATGGCCTCCGTCTATCTGGACTACACGTTCCAGAGCGGCGTCCTCGCCAATTGGGGATTGGGCGGGGGCTTCCGTTACAACGGCGAGACCTTCGCCAACACCACGAATACGATCGTCAACGAGGGCTACGTCGTGTTCGACGCAGGCCTCCATTATCGTCAGCCGAAAGGCATCAATCTGGCTTTGAACGTGAAGAATATCGCTGACCGCGTGACGACCGCCTGCACGACGTCCGGCGGCTGCCAATACACCAGCCCGCGCACCATCACCGGCACCATCAGCTATCGCTGGTAATCGAAGGGCAAGCAGGCATGGCACGCGCGCGCACCGTCCGCATATGGTCGTTCGTCCACACCTGGACGTCGCTCGTCAGCATGCTGTTCCTGCTGATGCTGTGCATCACCGGACTGCCGCTGATCTTTCATGACGAGATCGACGACCTGCTCGAACGGGAGATCGCGGCGCCGGAAATGCCGGCGACCACGCCACGCGTCTCGCTGGACCAGGTGATCGCAGTGGCACAGGCGCGCTTTCCCGGACAATACGTGCTGTTTGCGAACCTGAAGCAGAGCGAACCGCTGGTGACCGTCGCGCTGTCGCCGACCCCGGTCCCTGCGCCGGGCGCGTTTCATCGCATCACCGTCGATGCCCGCTCCGCGGCGGTACTAGGCGAGGAGGTGCCGCATCTGGACCTGATGGACATCGTGCTGAGCGTCCACCGGGACATGTTCACCGGGCTGCCCGGCGAACTGTTCCTGGGGGCGATGGGACTTCTCTTCGTGCTGTCGCTGATCTCCGGCCTCGTGCTCTATGGGCCGTTCATGCGGAAGCTGGATTTCGGCACCATTCGCAGCCGGGCCTCGCCGCGGCTGACGTGGCTCGACGGCCACAATCTGCTCGGCATCCTCGCCGTGAGCTGGATGCTTGCGGTCGGATTGACCGGCATCGTCAACACGCTGGCGACGCCGCTGTTCGACCTCTGGCGGGCGCAGCTGCTTCCGAGCCTGCTCTCCCCTTATCAGGGCAGGCCGGTCGCGAAGGCCGCATCGGTCGAAGCGGCCTTGGCCAAGGCGAGAACGCTGTTTCCGGACCGGTCGATCACCTCCGTGACCTTGCCGACTGCAGCCCGCTTTGGCAGCCCGCAGCATCTGATCGTCTGGACCAAGGGCAGCACGCCATTGTCGGCGCGGATGTTGCGGCCGGTGCTGGTCGAGGCGGAGAACGCGGAGCGTATCGTCGCGCCGGCGATGCCGTGGTATCTGCAGGCGCTTCAGCTGTCGCGTCCTTTGCATTTCGGCGACTATGGCGGCTTGCCGCTGAAGATCGTCTGGGCGCTGCTCGACCTGATCGCCATCGTCGTGCTTGGCAGCGGACTTTATCTTTGGGCGGCGCGGACGCGCATCGTGCAGGGTCGACGGGCGCCGCCGGTTACGGCCCGCGGCCGCGAGGGGCGCCTTGCCGTGAAGCAGGATGCGGGCCGCACAGCGGCGCTGCGGCACCTCGGACATCGGCGTCCCCAGCAGGTGTTTCGTGCGCCGCTGATGGTTGCCCTGGCCGCCACGCTTGGCTTGGTGTCGGCACTGTTCGGCGATGGCCTCTGGGACGGCCTGTCGTGGCTGGCGCTGTCCGTTCCCGTGATCCTGGGCTTGATCTACGGCCTGCGGGCGGCAGCGGGACGCTGAGACGGCGCACGTGGGCCGGACTTTGCGATCAGCGAAAAGGTCTGTATAGCCGCTCCTCGAGAGGGGGACGTGCCGTTGTCGGGCCGGGCCTGCCTTGTTGTCCAAGTGGGGGCATTCAATCGATGATGTTCCGTGCATGGAACGCGGCCGTGACCGCGCTGATTCTCGCCGTGTCGATCCATACGGCCATCGCGGCCGATAGCTCGCCGGCCGAGCAGATCTCCGAGTTCCGCCTGAAGCATGGCGAGGTTCGCGTGGCGCGGGATGCCACGCTCGACCGCATCGCCGCCGAGCAGGCGCGGGCGATGGCCGAGAAGGACGATCTGAGCCACGAGGTGCTCGGCCCGTTCACGCGCCGTGTCGCCCCGTCGAAGGCCGGCCGCGCGGCGGAGAACATCGCCTATGGTTATGAGACCTTCGACAAGACGCTCGGGCAGTGGATCAATTCGCCGCCGCATCGCAAGAATCTGCTTCTGCACAACGCGACCAAGGTCGGCATCGCCAGCGCCAGGAATGCCAGCGGCAAGCGCACCTATTGGGCGATGGTCATCGCCGGCGATTACGAGACCAAGCCGCCGGTCAAGAAGAACGACAAGGGCAAGCCCGACAAGAACAAGAACGACAAGGGCAAGCCGGCCGTCGTCGCGCAGGCGAAGTCGACCGGCAAATCCGAGACCAAGACTGAAACCAAGTCCGAAGCGGCCCACAAATGGGGCGCCTCGCCGAAAGAGTGCCATCTCAATATCAAGCTGCTGGGCCTGTGCATCTGACGCCTGACGTCCCGTGAGTTGGCGGCGTGGCAGGCTGGGATCGCCTCACAGCGGCGGCTTGTTCAGGTGCAGGTAGCCCGGTTCGAATTCGCCTAGCCCGGCGAGCTTCGGCCAGTTGTGGATCGTCAGCGTGCCGGCGCGGAAATCGACGGTCCGGCTCGCGCGCAACTCGGCCAGCGTCCGGTTCACGGTGGCGATCGCGTTTTCTGCACGATGCTGCCGAGACTAACACGGATCGTATTTGTCTCAATCACGCGCGGATATCAAATCTCGTCTGATCCCTGGGCTAGAGCGCGGATGGCGGCGGAAATCTGAGCTCGACGATCAGCCCGGGAGCATTGTCGTGCAGCGCGATGCCGGCACCATGCAGCTGCGCGACCGCCGCCGCGAGGCTCAAGCCCAGTCCATTTCCCGGCGTGTAGCGGCTGCGCTCCAGCCGGTAGAAGCGCTTGAACACCTGGTCGTACTGGTCTGCGGGGATGCCGGGGCCATTGTCGGCGATGGCGATCGCCGCGCCGCCATTCTTCGTCGCGCAGGTTACGGTCACCTGGCCGTGCGCGCGGCCGTGCTTGATGGCGTTGTCGACGAGATTGGCGATGGCATCGAACAGCAGGTCGCGGTCGCCGGTGACCTTCACCTCGCGCTCGCCCGCAAGGCTGAGACGGGTCGCAACCTGCTCGGCCGCGGCATCGTAGAGCTCGACGACTTCGCCCGCGATGTCGACCAGGTTCAGCTCGCGGAATGCGCCCTTGCGCGCTCTGCTCTCGATCTCGGAGATCCGGGTGATGGAGGCGAACATGCCGAGCACGGCATCGAGGTCGGCGATAGTGTCGCCGATCAGCGCCGCGTCGGCTTCGCTATTGCGCGGGGCATGATAGGCTTTCTCGAGCCGTCCGCGCATGCGCGTGAGCGGTGTGCGCAGGTCGTGCGCGACGTTGTCACCGACCTGCTTGACCTCGCTCATCAATGTCTCGATACGGTCGAGCATCTGATTGAGGTTCTCCGCGACACGGTCCCATTCGTCATAGCTGCCGCGGAGGGGGATACGCTGGTCGAGGCCGGAGAGCATGATGGCGCGGCTGGTGGCATTGATCTGCTCGATTCGTCCGACCGTCCGCCGCGTTACCAGCACGGCGGCGACGATAGCCAGCACGAGGACCAGCACCGCGACCGCGATCAGGGCCAGCACAATCGTCTCCGTGAAGCCGTCATGATCGCCGAGGTCGCCGACCCGGCTGCGCACATAGGCCAGGGTTCCGAAATAGACATAGGCGATCATCGCGCCGACGATCAGGCCGAAGATCCCGATCGCGATCAGCGCCAGGCGAAACGTCGATGAGCGGAGTGTCTTAGCCAGGAGCACTGAGGCGATACCCGATGCCGCGGATGGTGTGGATCAGCGGATAGGCTTGGGCATCGTCGACCTTGCGTCTGATCCGACCGACATAGACGTCGATGATGTTGGTGGACGGATCGAAATGCAGGTCCCAGACATGCCGCAGCAGCATCGCGCGGGAAACGACGCGGCCCTCGTTGCGGACGAGGTATTCAAGCAACTGGAATTCGCGCGGCAACAGCGGGATCTTCTTGCCGCCCCGGCTGGCGCTGCGCGAGATCAGGTCGATGGCGAGATCGCCGACGCGCAGGATCGTCTCCTTGGCGATCGTTTCGCTGCGGCGTCCGAGCGCCTCCAGGCGCGCCAGCAGCTCGACGAACGAGAACGGCTTCACCAGATAGTCGTCGCCGCCGGCGCGCAGACCGCGGACGCGCTCGTCGACCTCACCGAGCGCGGAGATGATCAGGAAGGGCGCGGCGATGCCATCCTCGCGCAGCTGCCGCATCACCGTGATGCCGTCGGTATCGGGCAGCATGCGGTCGATGGTGATGACGGCATAGTCGCGTTCGCTGCCGCACCTGAGCGCCTCGAGGCCGGTCCCGGCAAGATCGACCTCGTAGCCGGATTTCGTGAGCGCGTCAGCAAGCTGCCCGGAGGTCTCCGAATCGTCCTCGACGACGAGAATGCGGCGGTGACCTCCCGTCATGGCTCAACTCCGCGGTGGCGGCGGAACGCGAGTGCTCCGATTGGCGAAGTTCGCATCATATCGCGGCGAATTCGTGCGAGCGTCGCAAATTGAGAGCACTAGCAATCATTTGATCTAGTACCAATATTCGCCGCACGCATTGAACCACTGCCAGCCCCAGGGTGTCCACCTGCGGTGCCAGCAGCCGTCGTAATAGCCATAGCCGGCATAGATGAACGGCCCGCCGAAGAAGGCGAAGCGGCGATGATGGTGGAAGAAGAAGGCGTGGCGGCCGCCGAAGTGCCCGCCGTGCCAGCCGGCGCCGGCGAAGCGCGGTCCGAACGCCGCATGCGCGCCGATGGGTCCACCGGCGAAGCCCGCGCCGCCGAAGCGAGCGCCACCGAAAGACCCTCCAAAATGAGGCCCGCCCATGCCGCCCATGCCGCCCATGTGCATACCGCCGCCACCGAAATGTCCGCCACCGCCGCCAAAGCCGCCATGTCCGCCACCGCCAAAGCCACCGCCGCCGCGCGCGAGCACGGGTGAAGCAACTGTCAGCGAAGCGGCGAGCGCCGCCGTGACGAGGCCGGTGAGAAGCCTGTTGGTCATCGGAAGATCCTCCATGCCATTGCGCGAGCGTCTCGCTGCGGGATGAGGACCAGATGAAGCGACGGCAGCCTCTCCTTCAACTTACAAATGCGCCAGTTTCTGACGCCGAAGTCAGAATGCGCCACTCTCGACTCCGTCTCGCCGTCTTTGCGGCAGGTCCATGGCCGGTCACGATCTCGAACGTAGCAGCACGGCGCTGGCGGGCGGCATGTGGATCAGCGTCGTCTGCGCGGTGATGGGCACCATCGTCTGATTGTGTGGCGACCAGCTGCCGTCGGCAGACACGATGGCGTTGTTGAGCGTCTGCCCGCTGGTCGCGGCGAGGGCCGCGCCGGTCAGCCAGAACGACTCCAGCGTCGAGGCGCTCTGACCGAGCGTCAGCTGCGCATCGACCGCAGTCTCGGCTTCCTTGTTGATCATCACCACGTTGACGCCGCCATCCTCGCGCAGCGTGCCGTAGGCATTGACGCGAAGATGCGGAGAGCCTTCGATAACGCCGCGAACGCTGGTGCCTTGCGCGCCCAGAGCGAACAGCAGCAGGCCATCATAGACAGGCCTCACCTCGACGACCCCGCCATTGTCGTCGGCGATCGGCGTATAGCCAGGGCCGTGGCCTCCGCCGTGCAGGTTGACGCCGTTGCAGCCGTTCAGCGCACACTGGAACATGAAATCGATGACCCAGAGCGCGGTGCCATACGCGTTGGAGATGTGGGGCGCGCCGCCGTTGAAGAAGGAATTGCACTCCGCCATGCGCCAGCCCAGCGGCAGGTTGTTGTCGCGGACCGCCTGGCTGATGTGTCGGAGTTCGCCGGCCAGAGCAGGGTCGTCCCGCAGCAGCAGGTCGAGCGTGGAGCCTGGGTCGCGGCCATCGGCACGGTAATAGTGCTGGGTCACCAGGCTGATCTGCGCGGCGGCGTCACGCGCGAAGGGTAGGGCGAATTCGGTCGCGAAGGAGGCGGCTGCAGGGCCCGCAAGGCGGGCCGACGGAGCAGCAGCTGTGATCGCCTCGGCCATCGCGCGCCACTCGGACAGGAAATCATCATAGCGCCAGCTCATGGGACGATAGCCGTTGTGCGCATAGAGGTCCGGCTCGTTGCCGATCTCGAACGCGAGCAACTGATCCCCGAGAACCCGGGCGGCATAGGCGGCTTCGGCCGCGGCGAGCGCGGTGGTGTTGTTGGCGAGGTTGATGCCATAGATCACCTGCCAGCCGGTTTGTTTGGCAAACGCGGCGAGCGCGTCGACCATCGCCGGCTGAATCGGCATCAGCCCTGGGATCGCGCCGAGCCAGACGCAGCGATCCACCGCATTGGCCCCGATGCGCAGGACGCCCGGACCGAGCAGCCGGCAAAGTCTGAGCAGGGCGCCATTATCCGCCGTGAACATCGGTTGCCCGAGCTTGTCCTTCTCGTAGCTCAGGCCGACGAAACGGCTGGTCAGCGTTACGCCGGGCTTATCGCGGTCGAGCCGGACGCTGACATTTGCACGGACGGTGCTACCGAGTGATGTGGACGCGGCCAGAGAGGCGGCATTGCTGCGGCCGGGAGTGTAGCCGAGCCAACCGCCGATGCCGATCGTCGAAAGGAGTGCGATGACTTTGCGGCGCGGTATGGTGCGATCGGACATAGAGCTCTCCTTGATCGCGTGTGCGCAGCCGACGCGGCTTGCGACATGGCGGCTCAGGACCCGATGGTAAGGTCTTAGGCTCGAACTTCCGCCTTTTATCCGATAGCCCTGAGCTGTCGGGTATTGATAGGGGAGAGCACCGCGCATCCGGATCGCCGGCCGCGGCTCGGCTCGCTCGCCATTGGCGCCCATTCTTTAACGTCCGAAGACGGCAATGGCCGGCTCATGCAGGTGGAAAGATCGGCCGGGGTTCACAGATGACACGTGTTGGTCCGAGATGGTCTCGGTTCGCCCGAAGCAGGATCCGGCATCTCGCGGGCGACATGGAGAACACCGATGTCTCGCGCGCTCATCCTCTTCGGCCTTGCGCTGGTCGTGGTCGGCCTGCTGTGGCCCTACATCGGCAAGCTCGGCCTCGGTAGGCTTCCCGGCGACATCGTCGTCGAGCGGCCGGGCTTCTCGTTCTATTTTCCCCTGATGACGTCGTTGCTCTTCAGCGTCGTCATCAGCATCGTGCTCTGGCTGGTCAACCGATAGGAGACGGGCCTGCCTGGCGGGCAAATCACCGTGAGGTTTCGCCGCGCCTGGCTGGCGCTGCGGGACGGGAGGCGGCTGAAAGGCGTTGCGCCAAACGGGAGATTTCGTGAACGCAATCAAGGCCGACTCGGCTGTCCAGACGACTCGTGAAAAATATTCAGCTTTCGTTTTTCAGAAATTCTGCTTTCCTGAAGCCAGCCCGCCTCATGGAAGGGGCGTACGCGTCGTCACGATACGTGGAAGCGGGTTGCGATGGACGTGAAGGCTGCGCCGGACGAGCGCAGGCCGGCACGGACGGCGAAGTCGTGCGGTCCTGATACCCCGACGCTGGTATCACGCGCTGATGCGCAAGCATCATGCGCAATGGTGGCCAACAAGCCCGGCGCACCAGGGAGACCACGTATAAGCCGTAAAGCCATTCGCGCGGGGAAGGCCGGGATGTCTTGGCCGAACCTGTGGTTCCTGCCCCGTGCATTCTTCACTGCACGGGGGCCATGGGGGCGGCAAGCTCCCGGCCTTCCCTGCGCCCTCCGTTTTCGAGGGAGCGTTGCCGAGCATGACCCGGGCACGCCGTGCCGCGGGACGGTGAAGATGTGTTTGATTGGACGTAGGAGGAGTGCGATGCCGAAGCCACAACGCTCGGTGTCATCATCCGCGAAAGCGGATGATCCAGTATCCCAGAGGCTTCGTTCTAGGATGCAGTTGGTGCCCTACAATCAGCCGGCCTCCTGCTCGCAAATGGCTCGGGCTCGGGGCGCTATCCCGGCTCACTTTACCGTCTCTGGGATACTGGGTCACCCGCCTTCGCGGGTAACGACGGGGAGCGGGGCTCCCAATACGTCACCCATTCTGACCCTTATTCGGCGTTGCGGTGGTCGGGTTTTCTCGGCTAAAAAGACGCCAGAGGACGCGTCGGCAACCAAGCATCAATGGTTTTGCCGCACGCTGTTGGTGTTCTCGAAGGGTCTGGCAATGCTGATTCGCGGCGCAAGGATTGGAGCATGCGACGGAGCGGTTTCCGCACCGACGATTGCTGCCGCGCCGCTGCTGCCCACCCGTGGCGCCCATGGCCCCCTTGGCCCGACCCTTTCGCTTGGGCTCCTGCTTCTTAGCCGCCCCTGAGGGCCGGCTGGGCGCGATGCGCCTGGGCACTCAGGGGTTCGCGCGAGATCACGAAAACCCTCCAGCGCCGTCAAGATAAGCGCACCAGCGAACAAGGAACTTAAATCCATGTCCACCGCACCGAAGTCCGACAAGGACCGCGTCATCATTTTCGATACCACCCTGCGCGACGGCGAGCAGTGCCCCGGCGCCACCATGACCTTCGAGGAGAAGCTCAACATCGCAGCGCTCCTGGACGGCATGGGCGTCGACGTGATCGAGGCCGGCTTCCCGATCGCCTCGGACGGCGACTTCGAGGCGGTCAACGAGATCGCCAAGCGCACCCAGAACGCGGTGGTCTGCGGCCTGTCGCGGGCCGGCGCCAAGGACATCGACCGCTGCGCGGAGGCGATCCGCCCCGCCAGGCGCGGCCGCATCCACACCTTCCTGTCCACCTCGCCCGTGCACATGAAGTACAAGCTGCAGATGGACGCGCAGCAGGTCTATGAGCTGGTGATCTCCTCGGTGACGCGCGCGCGCAACCACACCGATGACGTCGAGTGGTCGTCGGAGGACGGCACCCGCACCGAGTTCGACTTCCTGTGCCGCTGCGTCGAGGCCGCGATCAAGGCCGGCGCCACCACGATCAATATCCCGGATACGGTCGGCTATGCCGTGCCGGAGGAATATTACGACCTGTTCAAGCGCGTGCGCGAGACCGTGCCGAACTCCGACAAGGCGGTGTTCTCGGTACACTGTCACAACGATCTCGGCATGGCGGTGGCGAACTCGATGGCCGGCGTGCGCGCCGGTGCGCGGCAGATCGAATGCACCATCAACGGCATCGGCGAACGCGCCGGCAATGCGGCGCTGGAAGAAGTCGTGATGGCGATGCGGGTGCGCAACGACAAGCTGCCGTTCTGGAACAACATCGACGCCACCCAGCTGACCCATGCCTCGAAGGTGGTGTCGGCGGCGACGTCGTTCCCGGTGCAGTACAACAAGGCGATCGTCGGCCGTAATGCGTTCGCGCATGAGAGCGGCATCCATCAGGACGGCATGCTGAAGAACGCGCAGACCTACGAGATCATGCTGCCGGAGACGGTCGGCGTGAAGCAGACCTCGCTGGTGATGGGCAAGCACTCCGGCCGCCACGCCTTCATCCACAAGCTGGAGGAGATGGGCCACAAGCTGTCCGGCAACCAGCTGGAAGACGCCTTCGTCCGCTTCAAGGCGCTGGCCGATCGCAAGAAGCAGATCTACGACGAGGATCTGGACGCGCTGATCGACGAAGGCATGGTGCATGCCCATGACCGCATCAAGCTGGTGTCCTTGAGCGTGATCGCCGGCACCCGCGGTCCGCAACGCGCCACCATGAAGCTCGATGTCGACGGCGAGACCCGCATCGAGGAGACCGAGGGCAACGGCCCCGTGGATGCGGTGTTCAACTGCATCAAGGCGCTGGTGCCGCATGAAGCCAAGCTGGAGCTCTATCAGGTGCATGCGGTGACCGAGGGCACCGATGCGCAGGCCGAGGTGTCGGTGCGGCTGTCGCAGGACGGCCGCTCGATGACGGCGCGCGCCGCCGATCCCGATACGCTGGTCGCGTCTGCCAAGGCCTATCTCGGTGCGCTCAACAAGCTGGTGATGAAGCGCCAGCGCGATGTGACGCAGGCCAACGCGGCGGCTGCGGCGAGCAGATAGAGCGGCGGTCGGCCCACGATGCCGGACCGCCTCACATTCCGTCATTCCGGGGCGAGGCCGTCAGGCCTCCAACCCGGAATCTCGAGATTGTCTTGCGAGGGCGCCCGCTACGTCGAGATTCCGGGTTCAGCCGCTGGCGCTGCTGCCCCGGAATGACGGAAGGACAAGGACGACAACGCGGTGCGCAATTTTGCGCTGCAGCGACAGATTCCGGTAGCTCCTCCTAACGGGCAATGGCTTTCCGTCGGCCTTATGGCTATTGATGCCTTGGCATACAAGCGGGAGCTGCGTTGCACGGCTCCCCGGAAAATTCGGGAGGCATGCTTTGCGTGATCTGACACGTCGTCACTTGCTCGTCTCCGCCGCGTCGCTCGCGGCGGCCGCCAAGATCGGCCCGGCTGCGGCCGCAGATGAGCCCATCGTCATCAAGTTCAGCCACGTCGTGGCGTCCGACACGCCGAAGGGCAAGGCCGCCGACAAGTTCAAGGAGCTGGCCGAGAAATACACCAACGGCCGGGTCAAGGTCGAAGTCTATCCGAATTCGACGCTCTACAAGGACAAGGAAGAGCTGGAGGCGCTGCAACTCGGCGCCGTGCAGATGCTGGCGCCGTCGAACTCCAAGTTCGGCCCGATCGGGATCAAGCAGTTCGAGGTGTTCGATCTGCCCTATATCCTTCCCGACCTGAAGAGCCTGCGCAAGGTGACCGACGGCCCGCTCGGCGGCAGGCTGCTCAAGCTGCTGGATTCCAAGGGCATGAGCGGCCTTGCCTATTGGGACAACGGCTTCAAGCAGATGACCGCCAACAAGAAGCTGATCACGCCCGCCGACTACAAGGGCCTGAAATTCCGCATCCAGTCGTCGAAGGTACTGGAGGCGCAGTTCCGGGCGCTCGGCGCAATCCCGCAGGTGATGGCGTTCTCGGACGTGTACCAGGCGCTGCAGACCGGCGTGGTCGACGGCCAGGAGAACACCTGGTCCAACATCTACACCCAGAAAATGCACGAGGTGCAGAAATACGCCACCGTCACCAATCACGGCTACATCGGCTACGTCGTGGTCGTGAACAAGAAGTTCTGGGATGGCATGCCGCCGGATGTTCGCTCCGCCTGCGAGAAGGCGATGAAGGAGGCGACCGACTTCGGCAACAGCCAGTCGGCCAAGGAGAACGACGAGGCGCTGGAGGAGATCAAGAAGGCCGGCAAGACCGAGATCGTGACGCTGACGCCCGAGCAGGACGAGGCGATGCGTAAGGCGATGATGCCGGTCTACAAGGAGGTCGCCTCGCGGGTCAGCCAGTCGCTGATCGACGAATTCTTCAAGGAGACCGGCCGCAGCCCGATGAACGGCTGAATGGGAATAGCCGAGACTTTCCGCGGCGGCGCGCCGCGGAAAACGTCTGATCGGGCGCTGATGGGCGCCGTCCGGTCGCTTGGGGACCTCTGATGCTGCTACGTATTCTCGACCGGCTCGAGGAGATCATCATCGCCAGCCTGATGGGCGCCGCGACCCTGATCACCTTCATTACGGTTGCGCATCGCTTCCTGGTCGATGTGCCGTTTCTCTACCCTTACCTGTTCCAGATCGATCTCTCCTGGTCGCAGGAACTCTGCATCTACATGTTCATCTGGATGGCCAAGTTCGGCGCCGCCTACGGCGTGCGCACCGGCATCCATGTCGGCGTCGACGTCTTGATCAACCGCCTCAACGACCGCTGGCGCAAATGGGTGATCCTGTTCGGCCTGCTCGGTGGCGCGGTGTTTACCGCCGTCGTCGGCACCATGGGCGCGAAGTTCGTCATCGAGCTGATGCACACCGACCAGACTTCACCCGATCTCGAGATCCCAAGCTGGATCGTCTATGCCTGCATCCCGCTCGGCTCCTACCTGATGTGTTTCCGCTTCATGCAGGTGATGTGGACGTACTTCTGGACCGACGACCTGCCGCATCACGACGCGTCCCATGTCGACGACATCGAGGTCAGTCCCAAGGCGCCGATCGCGCTCGGAGAGGCCTGATGAGTGCGGCGCTGATCTTCGGACTGCTGTTTGCCCTGATGCTGACGGGCATGCCGATCTCGATCTCGCTCGGCCTCACCGTGCTCACCTTCCTGTTCACGATGACGGAAGTGCCGATCGAGAGCGTCGGTCTGAAATTGTTCTCCGGCCTCGACAATTTCGGGATCATGGCGATCCCGTTCTTCATCCTGGCCGGCACGTTCCTGACCCGCGGCGGCGTCGCGCGGCGGATGATCGCGTTCACGACCTCGCTGGTCGGGCATCTGCCGGGCGGTCTTGGCCTTGCGGGTGTCGCTGCCTGCGCGATGTTCGCGGCGATCTCCGGCTCGAGCGTGGCGACCGTGGTCGCGATCGGCTCGATCATGATGCCGGCGATGGTCGATTACGGCTATCCCCGCCGCTTCGGCGTCGGCGTGATCTCGACCTCCGGTGCGCTCGGCATCCTGGTGCCGCCCTCGATCATCCTGGTGCTCTACGGCGTCTCCACCAACACCTCGATCGGCGCGCTGTTCATGGCGGGCATCGTGCCCGGCGTCATTCTCGCCTTGATGTTAGCCGCGGTCACCTGGTTCGTCGCCTATCGCAACGGCTATCCGCGGATGAAGCGGGCGACGCTGAGCCAGCAGTTTACGGCCTTCCGCGAGAGCCTGTGGGGGCTGCTGCTGATCGCCATCGTGCTCGGCGGCATCTATGGCGGCGTCTTCACGCCCACCGAGGCGGCCGCGGTCGCCGCGGTCTACGCCTTCTTCATCACCGTCTTCGTCTACAAGGAGCTGAAGCTCACCGAGGTTCCGAAGGTGTTGCTGCAGGCCGCCAGCATGAGCTCCATGCTGCTCTACATCATCACCAACGCGGTGCTGTTCTCGTTCCTGATGACGCATGAGCAGATTCCGCAGGCGATGGCGGCGTGGATCGTCGACAAGCACTTCTCGATCTGGATGTTCTTGCTCGTGGTCAACGTCATCCTGTTGCTTGCCGGCAATGTGATGGACCCGTCATCGATCCTCTTGATCATGGCGCCGATCCTGTTTCCGCTGGCGACCAAGCTCGGCGTGCATCCCGTGCATCTCGGCGTGCTGATGATCGTCAATACCGAGGTCGGCCTCTGTCATCCTCCGGTCGGGCTCAATCTCTACATCGCTTCCAGCATCGCCAAGATGGGCATCAGCGAGATCACCATCGCGGTGCTGCCTTGGCTGCTGGCGATGCTGGCCTTCCTCGGACTGATTACTTACGTGCCGGAAATCTCGCTGTGGTTGCCGAAAGCGCTCGGCATGATCTGAACGGTATCGCAATGATCTGAAACAAATCGCCAAGATTTCGCTTTGCTGACAGGTGGTTACATCGGCGTAATGCGGACGACTCTATCCAAACTGTAAGTTGATCGCGCCCGGACAGGCGCTCATGCTGCGGCAGCCTTTCCAACGGAGGTTCGCATGAAAAGGTTCACTCTTGCCGCAGTCGCCGTGCTCGCCATCGCGGGCTCCACGGCTGTTTACGCTCAGCGCTCGTGGTTTGCCGATCACATGCACCACATGCGAATGAGTCCTGAAGACCGTGCCGCGTTCCTGGACGCGCGGATCGCTGCCGTCCATGCCGGGCTGAAGCTGACGCCCGACCAGGAGAAATCGTGGCCGCCGGTCGAGAGCGCCGTGCGCGACTTGGTCAAGCTGCGCTTCGATCGTGCCAATGCCCGCATGAAGGCGGCCGACGACAATCAGGATGGGCAGAAGGCGGACGATCCGGTGGCCCGCCTGCGCGAGCGCGCCGACACGATGGCCGCGACCGCCGAGGCCATGAAGAAGATCGCCGATGCGGCCGACCCGCTCTACAAGACCCTGGACGATGGCCAGAAGCGCCGGCTGTCGATACTCACCCATCATGCCGACCGGTTCGGTCCGGAGGGGTGGCGCCATCATTGGCGGGAGCGAGGCGAGGGGGACGGTCCGGGCTTTGGCGAGCGCCGCTTCGGCATGGGGCCGATGCCGCACATGGGAGCGATGGACCACATGGGTCCTCCCATGGAGCATATGGGACGTCTGGATGAAGAGGGCGACTCCGGACGGCTCTGAACGGGGGGCGCCGATGGGCCGTTCGCCCTCAGCGAGCCGGGCTATATTGGGAAAACCGCCGGTAGCGGCCGGTTTTCCTGGTGTGGAAAGGCAAAAAATCGCCTTCTCTTGCTGGACATCCGGGAATCGCTTTGCTAAACGACCGGCTCTTGCGAAGGCCTTCCGGACGCAAGCTCCGGGCGCATAGCTCAGTTGGTAGAGCAGCTGACTCTTAATCAGCGGGTCCTAGGTTCGAGCCCTAGTGCGCCCACCAAGGTTTTCAATAGCTTAGGTGTCTCTCGCCGTCGCCATCCGTGAAGAACGGATAAGTGAGCGATCGGGAGTCGGTTTTCGGACATTGGTGAATTTGGGATTGCAGGCTCTGTAGGGCCTCCTCGGAAGCCTGCATTTGCAGCTTGAGATTCCCCTTCACCGGCGAGATGTTTTTCCAGCACGCATTTCCGCACAAACGCTCGGACCTGAGGGCGACGCGGTCAACTCGTCCTCACTACCGTCGGTCACAATCCGCCGCGTCCTCGCATGGCCGAGGACTTGGCTGGCCGCAATTCCGGTCGCTCTTTGGCACGCAGGCGTAGGCCGTCCTGCGGTCAAGCCGGCTTCTTAACGGACGACTTTCGTATTTCGGCTTTGGTCAGTTCGCAGAAGCGTGGGCACTCGGCGAAGAACCTCGATGCGATCGGCGATGAGAATGCGACGCCGCAAGCCCCGCTATCTCAACGTCGACAGATAGGCGACGATGTCGGCCCGCTCCTTCCCGTCCGCCAGCCCCTTGAAGTACATCTTGACGCCGTGGACGTCCCCGCGCGGATCGGCGATGTAGGCATCCAACGCCGCGGCGGTCCAAGGTGTCTTGTTGTTCTTCATGCCTTCGGAATAGGCATAGTCCGGTACGGCCGCCGGCTGGCGTCCGACGATATTCCAGAGGCTCGGACCGACCTTGTTGATCCCGATCTCGGAGGAGTGGCAGTTCTGGCAGATGCGCTGAAAGATGCTCTTTCCTGCGACAGGGTCGCCATCCAGCGCCCCGGCGCTGGACGCAAGACTTGCGAAAACAACGATAAGAACGACGCGGCGGAGCATGCGAATCTCTTCCTCTCGACCCGGAGCGAGCGGACAAGCCTCACGGCTACGCCGCTCAGTAGATCGGCGCAGATGATTGGACAAAAGCCAGGCTCAAGTCCTTGTTCTGGATCAAGCCGCGTAGTTGCCGTTGCTGCTCAATTGCCCTAATCTTAAAAAAAACAACGAATACTATGGGAGGTGCCTGGTGGGAGATGCCGATCCTCGGCCTGCACGCCCGTCTGGTGTGATCGCTGCAAAGTCGAAGGCTGCAACGGAGAAAGCTGCGGCGGCTGACATCTGCGACCAATTAGCGGCCGACGGCTTGGCCATGGTGCTGGTCTTCCTGTCGCCCCACTATGATCCGAACGAATTCATCGCGGAGGTGACGACGCGTCTTACAGGCATCCCGGTGTATGGCTGTACGACAGCGGGAGAGCTCTCGCCGGATGGCTGGGAAGACAACAGCGTCGTTGCTCTCGCCTTTGCCGCAGACGATTTCACCGTGTTCGCGCAGCCCATCTTCGGGTTATCGGGCTTTCGCGTCGATGAAGGGCGTCGCCTCGGCAACCAGTTGAGGCAGGAATTGTTTCGGCATGGTGGTCGTGACGACGAAGGCGTGTTCGGACTAGTTTTGATCGACGGCATGTGCCAGCGGGAAGAGGCGATCATGTCGGCGATTTATGCGTCGCTTGACAATATTCCTCTGGTTGGCGGGTCGGCTGGCGATGGCCTGCGCTTTGAGCGCACCTGGGTTTTCCACGATGGCAAAGCTCATACCGACATGGCGGTGTTGATCTTGATCAGGACGTCTTTGCCGTTCCGGTTGTTCAAGTGCGACAATTTCGAGCCGACCTCGGTCAAGATGGTGGTGACGGAAGCCGATCTCGAACAGCGTATCGTCAAGCAGCTTAACGCCGAGCCGGCGGCGGAGGAATATTGCCGCGCGGTCGGTATCGCGGATTCCGAGCTAGACCCGTTTCTGTTTGCAGCCCATCCGGTCCTGGTGCGTGTCGGCGGCTCTTATTTCGCGCGCTCGATTCAGCGCGTGAGCCCTGACGGCTCGCTCCGATTCTTTTGCGCGATCGACGAAGGAATGGTGCTGACGGCCGCGAGGTCGCGCAACTCGGTGGCCGCCGCACGCGAGATGCTGGCTGAGGTCCGCGACGAGATTGGCGAAGTCTCGATCTTCATCGGCTTCGAGTGCATTCTCAGGCGTCTCGACGCGGAGCAGCATCAGTTCGCCCGGGAAATGTCCGAACTCTATCGCGACAACCGGATCGTCGGATTCCATACCTATGGCGAGCAGTACGGTTCCATGCACGTCAATCAGACGCTGACGGGTGTCGCGATCGGCATACGGGCAGGGGCGGAGCGATGACGGCGTCCGGCTCGCTGGAACACCTGCAGCGCGAAGCGGCCAAGCTAAGGAAGATCAACGCTGCGCTGATGTCCCGGGTCGAACGCTCGATGGACCAGCAGTTCAACGCGTTCTCGCTGTTCGAAACGGCGATCGCGCTCGATCAGCAGGTCCGCGAACGGACGCGGCAGTTGCGGGATGCGCTGCATTCGATCGAAACGGCCAACAAGGACCTCTACCGGGCCAAGCAGCAGGCCGAAGCGGCCAGCTCGCTGAAATCATCGGTTCTCATCTCGGTGACACATGACCTGCTCCAGCCGCTGAATGCCGCGCGCCTGACGCTGTCGGCCCTGGCGGACGAGGTCCAGTCCGAGCGCGGAACGACCATGGTCGGGCAGATCGACCACTCGCTAGCCATGCTCGAGGATCTGCTGCGATCTCTGCTCGAAATTGCCAAGCTGGATGCCGGCGCCTTGCGCCCGGATCTCCGGCCCGTTCTGCTCACCACCTTGTTCGAGCCGCTCGAACGCGAATTCGCTCCGATCGCTGCGAAACGCGGACTGACGTTGCGCATCTGTCCGTCCTCGGTTGCCGTCGTCTCAGACGCCATGATGTTGCGGCGTATTTTGCAGAACCTGCTGGCCAATGCCCTGCGCTACACTAGGCGCGGTGGCGTGGTCATGGGCTGTCGGCCGGGGGCCAGCCGTGTTCGTATCGAGGTCCACGATACCGGCCCGGGCATTCCCAAACCGCAGCAGGAGGCGATCTTCCTCGAATTCCAGCGCGGTCGGCCGAGCGCCGAGGATCAGGCCGGCTTTGGACTCGGCCTCTCCATTGTCCGGCGGTTCGCCAAAGCATTGAATCACGAGGTCCGGTTGGCCTCACGGGGCGGCTACGGATCCACTTTCACGCTCGAACTCGACCGGGCAGACCCAGCAGCGGTCCTGCCGGACTCGCATCCGTCGAATGACGTCGACCATGAATATGGCGGGCTCGAAGGTGCCAAGATCCTGCTGATCGAAAACGACCTGGCGAGCGCCGAGGCCATGGTCAGTCTGCTGGAGAAATGGGGCTGCGACGTCGTGGCCACCGTGTCGTTGAAGGACGCATTGCAGCGCTTGAGCGCGCTCGGCGCGGTCCCTGAGACAATCATTGCCGATCTCCATCTGGACGGCAACGAGAGCGGACTTGCCGCGGTGTGGAGCATCCGGCAACTCATCGGCGACGTTCCGGCCATGATCGTGACCGCAGATTATTCGGAAGCTGCGGCCCAAGAAGCCAGCCTTTACGGGCTCGAGGTTCTGACCAAGCCGGTCAGGCCGGCGGAGCTTCGCGCTCTGTTGTCGTTTCTGCTGTCATGAGCGTCTCGGTGTCTTCTCCGCGGGCGTGGATCGGCGCGCGGCTACGCGTCTCGCCGATCAGATTCACGAAATCGATCCTTTCCATTTCGATGATCGCCTTGGTCCGGCTCATGACTTGGAGCTTTCGCAGGATCTCCGACACGTGGCCCTTCACCGTGGTCTCGCAAATCCTCAGTTCGTAGGCGATCTGCTTGTTCTGTAGTCCGCAGCGGATCATGTCGAGCACCCGTAGCTGCTGCGGCGTCAACTCATGAAGACGCTTCAGCAGATCTCGAGCAGGAAGCTTGACCCGCCGCGCACTTGCAGGACCGACTGCGCCGGCCTGAACGTGAGCCTCGCCGCGAAGGACGCTCCGGATCGCATCAGCCAGTTGCTCCTTCGATGTCGATTTCGAGATGTAGCCGGCAACTCCCAGAGAGAGGACATGGGCGACAAGCCGCGGGTCCTGATGCGCTGAAACCACGAGGACCGGAGTCCGCGGCGCGGTCTTGCGGATGCGAAGAAGGCCGGATAATCCGCTCGTGCCGGGAATCGAGAGGTCGAGCAGGATCAGGTCAAATCCCGGCGCGGATGACAGAAGATCGGTGGCGATGTCGATGGACGTCGCCTCGGACAGCTCGGCATCCGGCAGGGTGATGCGTATTGCGTTCTCCAACGCCTCGCGAAAGAGTGGATGATCCTCGACCATCAGCAATCGAGCCACTGCCTGTCACTCCCCGTCCTGATCGAAGATCCCGTCTTTCTGGTGTGGCGGATCCTACATTTGCAAATGTAGCTTGTGGCAAACGGATACGATTGTCAAAGCCGGGACACCCGCGGTTCTGTTCTGTCCAGATCGATCATCGCGCTCCATCGACATCGCGACGTCCGTGGTCTGTTTCCGCGGCGTGACTACTGCTGCTTTCCGCGGACCGCGGTCCTCGATCCCGGGCGGCCTGTCTGAAGGCGCAGTTCGATCTTGCCGATTTCGATCACGGCCTTGTTGCGGCTGAACAGCCGGAGTTTTCGCAGGATTTCGGTAATGTGCGCCTTGATGGTCGATTCCGAAAGCCGCAATTCGGTGGCGATTTCGCGATTCTGGAAGCCCCGCCTGATCAAGTCCAGAACACGGAGCTGCTGTGGCGTCAGCTGTTCAAGGCGGGCCTGTAACGCGCGCGCGGAGCGATCGCCGTCCCGTTCGGCCGTGGGCAAGAAGTCCTTTGGAACGGAGATCGAACCGCTGAGCACGCGTTCGATCGAGGAGGTCAGCTCGCGCTTCGAGGTTGACTTCGGCAGATAGCCGGCAGCGCCAAGCGAGAGCGCCTCCCGCACGATATTCTGATCCTCGTCACTCGACACGATCGCGACCGGAAGCCGCGGATGGCTTGCGCGCAGCCGCAGGAAGCCAGCGAAGCCAACCGCATCGGGCAGCGTCAGGTCGAGCAGCGCCAGATCAATTCCGGGGTCGGAGGCGAGGACGTGAAGTGCATCGGCGATCGAGACGGCCTCGAAGATCTCCGCCTCCGGATGCGCAAGGCGCACGGCGTTGCCGAGAGCCTCGCGAAACAGCGGATGATCGTCGATGATCAGAAAGCGCGTCATTCCCGACCTCGGTCGTATCGCCGGCAGACTTCGGGCGACCGGCGGCACCCGCCTGCTTCAATTCGTCGTTTCCGGCGACTGCACAGTCAGCAGGAACGTATAGATGCTCTCGAACTGGTCGTCGGTAAAGACCTCCTTCCATGCCGGCATGCCTTTGGACGGGCGGCCTTCATGCACCGTGGTCCAGAATTTATCGCGCATGTCCTCGCCGTAGCGAATGCGCAGCCGTCGCAAGTCGATCCGGCGCTCCGCCTGCACGGCATCAGGGCCATGACAATGTGCGCAGGTCCCGTTGAAGATCTCTTTGCCGAGCGTCATCGTCTCGGCCCTGGGATCGGTCGCATTGGATTCCGAAACCCTGATCACCGAGGCCTCAGCTGCCGGCTCCTGGACGGGGGAAGCAGGACCCGCAAGCGAGGCCAGCTTGATCGGGCTCGGCACAGCGCCGAGCCTGATCGGCGGATCGCCCGGCAGCCCGTATTTGATAGCCAATTCGGCAATTCGTGGTCCGAGCTGCGCCAAGGCAGCGTCAATCTGATCGCGCAATTGCGTGGAGGTTCTGGCGAACCCGATCGCAACATCCCAGGACAGGCCGGCGCCTTCGACCGGCTGGATCCGGAAGCGACTTTCGTAGGCCGTCTTGTTCAGCCAGCCTGCAATCGGCGCCCAGATGAAAGCGACGTCGGCATTGCCCTGGGCGAGAGCTGTCATGCCCTCGTCCGGCGTCAGCACGGTGATCTTCTTGATGTCGTCGCGCTCGGCCAGCAGATTTTGCGGTGTGGTCTGGTATTGCACCGCGACGCGCTTGCCTCGGAGGTCGTCGATGCTGCTGACCACAAATGTTCCTCGGCTGACGAGCGCATAGGTCTCGGTCGTAATCTTCTGCGAGAAGATCACCGTTGGTCCCATGAAATCCGACGACAGCGGTAGGCCTATCATGGCGTCGCACTGTTTGCCCAGCAGCGTCACGCGTACAGTTCGCTTGCCGAAATAGGATTTGTACCAGTCGTAAGTGACGGGGCGGCCGAGCTGCTGCGACAGGGCCTGGCCGACCTCGAGATAAAATCCCGGCTGCGATGGATCGTCGCTCGAGAACGGGAGATTGGTCGGATCCGCGCATAGCCGCAGCGGGGCCGCCTGGTTTGCCAATCCGGCGACCGACGATGCCAGCAGGGTGGAGACCGTCAATACGGCGAGAGACGTCGCACGTGCTGACAATTCGGCGGCGGCCTGCCAATTCGAGCCGGTTTGACGACGATTCAGGCGCATCCTCGATCCCTCGATCTTGTCATCTTGTTTGTTGTTTGTCCGGGCCGGCTCGGTCCTCGCGGCCGCGCCATGCTCTTTCGCTTCGTGCGGATTGACTGGGCGGTGCGCGTGTCCCGGTTCCAGGGACACGCGCTTCTGTCGTGGCCGCCGCGGTTATTGGACCGCGAAGACGAACAATGCGCCGCCCTCGGGAGCCGCGTTCGTTATCTTTTTGCCGATCTCGCCCAGGAACGCCGGGATCGACGCGGTGCGTCCGACAACGACGGCGACGTACTGCTTGCCGTCGACCGAGTAGGTCACCGGACCGGCGCCAATGCCGGAGCCGAGATTGCGCTTCCACAGGATCTTTCCGGATTTGGCATCGATGGCGCGGAAATCACCGTGCAGATTGCCGGAGAAGACCAAGCCGCCTGCGGTGCTGAGTGTGCCTCCGTTGAAGGGAAGGTCTTCCTGGATGGACCAGACCTTTTTGTTGTTCACGGGATCCCAGGCGATGAGCTGACCGAGGAAGCCGCCCGGACCTTCCTTGGTAGGGAATTCAGCACCGAGATAGAACACGCCGCGCTTGTACGAGACGTCGCTGACCGCCCAGTCCATGCAGACATTGTTGGCCGGGATATAGACGAGGCCGGTCTGCGGATTGTACGACATCGGCTGCCAGTTCTTGCCGCCGATCAGGTTCGGACAAACGTCCTTGACGGGATGTCCTGGGCCCGGCCGCTTGTCCGGGTCCTCGACCGCGCGCAAGGTCGAAATGTCCCATTTCTGCGCCCAGTTGGCGAAGACGTATTTCTCGGCCGAGATCACCTTGCCGGTTTCGCGGTTTGCCACGAAGAAGAAGCCGTTGCGGTCGGCCTTCATCAGGGTCGGAACCGACGCGCCGCCGATCTTCAGGTCGGCAAGGATGGCCTCGTTGACGCCGTCATAATCCCAGGCGTCGGCAGGGGTGGTCTGGATGTGCCACTTGATCTTGCCGGTGTTCGGATCGAGCGCCAGCGTGGACGCGGTATACAGATTGGTCAGCTTGCCGAAATCACCATTGCCGGTCGAGCGCACGGCGGTGTTCCAGGGACCGGGATTGCTGGTGCCCCAATAGACCGTGTCGCTCTTCGGATCATAGGAGCCGACCAGCCACGCCGCCCCGCCGCCGTGCAGGCTGGTGTCGCCTTTCCAGGTCTCGCTGCCGGGCTCGCCGGGAGCAGGGACGGTGTAGGTCTGCCACAGCGCCTTGCCGGAGTTGATGTCGAAGGCCTGCAGCGACCCGCGCACGCCATACTCGCCGCCGCCGAAGCCGGTGATGACCTTGTCGCGCACGACCAGCGGCGGTGATGTGATGACCGAACCCTGCTTGTAGTCGACCACCTTCGACGTCCAGAGTTCCTTGCCGGTTGCGGCATCGAGCGCGGTCAGCTTGCCGTCGAGCCGTCCGACGAACAGCTTGCCGTCGGCGTAGGAGATGCCGCGGTTGTTGACGTCGCAGCAGGCGTATTGCAGCACGTCATCCGGAATGTCCGGCTCATAGGTCCATTTGCGCGCGCCGGTGGCGGCGTCGAGCGCATAGACGTATTTCGGGCCCCAGGAGGTTGATACATAGAGCGTGTTGCCGATCACGATCGGCGAGGCTTCGTTCGAGCGCAGCGAGGCGAGCGAAAACGAATAGACCAGTGACAGCTTGCTTGCGTTCCCGGTGTTGATCTCCTTGAGCGGGCTGAACCGGGTGTTGCTGTAATCATGACCCGCCATTGCCCAGGCCCCGGGCTCGCTGGCGGCCTTCAGCGCCGAATCATTGGCGCGGACACCTGCGGTGCCGGTCACAAGCAGGCCGACGACCGAGATGCCAGCCAAGAATCTCCTGTTCGTGAAATTCATCAGTTCCCTCCGCGTTTGTCTTTGTTGTGGTCGCGTAGCGCGCGCCGCGCCGAGCCCCGATGTGCAGTCGCGCTGCAAACATCGGGGTGAATTACACCACCACCTCTTCCGGGCTCTCATAGGCGGAAGGTAGTAGGCCGACGCGCGGGCGTTGAACGCCGATTCACGCGCTGTTTCCGGGGCTTGCCGGGATTTTTGATGTCCAGAGCTGCGCGCCGAGGCTCATCCGATCCGTCGGCAGACCTCGATTGTAGGCTCCGGCCGGTTGGAGTTGGAGCTCAGCCCTTCCCCTTGGAAGCGCTTAAGATCGCAGAGTTCGAGTCGGGCATGCACGAGATCGCGCGCGCATTTGTTGCTGCCGGCAGCCCCCTGCTGGCGATTCGCAGGCGCTTCGAGAGTCTCGTCGCGGCATTTGGTCTGGAGGCCTGTCGAGGGGGTGTCGCGCGGCGGAAGATCCCGCGTCCGCCGCTCTCGCCTGGTGCTTGATGCCCGCCATATCGACCGGGGCCGGAGTATGCCCGCACGCGTGATGAGCCGAAGCTTGGCTTCGCTGGCTTGTCTCGATTCTGCTGTGCGATCACTTTCGACCCTTGCCGCCGCATGGCGAGCTATTGCTGTTAACGCAAGCCGGGGCAACTCGCAGCAATGCGGCCAAAGTCCCCGCGACAGGATTGCGTACTTACCGAGTGCGACGGGAGAACCGATCGTGATCGCTTGTCCTTCTCTGCAATTCGGCGTGCGGCCAGTGCCGACCGATGACGCGCAGCTCGTATCTCATTATTCCGGAGGAACTGATGCCAATTCGACTTGCACCCAAACTTCTGGCCGAGTTCGTCGGCACCTTCGCATTCGTGTTTATCGGCGCCGGTACCGCCGCGGTGGTCGGTGACGCTCGTCGGAGACGGTCCAGCGAGAATTCGGAAGTTGGCCTGGCGTGAGAGTCGAGACTGTTCAAGCGCTGAAGCTATCGCCGTTTGAGTATCGGTTTCGGGCGCCTTGCCATCTCCTGATCGCGGCAGAGCTTGCGGAGCGAGATGGCGGAGTGACTTTCGTCGAAGGTCTGCCTCGCTCGACCCAACGCATTTTCACTCGAAAATTGACCTTTGTTCCTGCCGGACACGACTTCCGGGGCTCGCAGCAGCCGCGTGCATTGACCCGTATCGCGTGCTTCTACATCGATCCGGACGGATCTCTTGCCGATCCTGCGCTACGCTTCAGCGAGATCGAGTTCAGACCCCGTTTGTTCTTCCATGATCGGGACCTCTGGGAGACTGCTATCAAATTCAAGTTTCAGATCGAAAGACCCGGCCTGATGCACCGACAATATGGCGAGGCGCTTTCGATCCTGCTCGCGCACGAACTCGTTCGCTTCAACGGCAATGCCCGCCGGGGCGGAGGACCTTTCGACAGAGGCGGGTTGGCGGGATGGCAGCAGCGGCGCGTGACCGAGTACATCGAGGAGCATCTGGCTGAGGACATCGGGCTCGCAACCTTGGCTGAGCTGGCGCAGCTAAGTCCGTATCATTTCTGTCGCTCGTTCAAGAGGTCATTCGGCATTCCGCCACATCGATATCACGCGGTTCGCCGCATCGAACGGGCGAAACTGCTGTTGGCGAACCGCGACATGTCGATCACCGCGATTGCGATGGCGCTCGGTTTCAGCGAAACCAGCACCTTCACGACAGCCTTTCACCGGCTTGCTGGGCAGAGGCCGAGCAGTTACCGTCATCAACTCAATTAGAACAAAACAGAATCTTCCACCGGTCGCTTGGTGATCATCTCGACGCGCGGAATAGCCGCTCCCGTCTCAAAGGTGGTCCAGCCCGATATCCAGCGCGGCGGCGGAATGCGTGATCCAGCCGGCCGAGATCAGGTCGACGCCGGTTGCGGCGATCGCGGGCGCCGTGGCCGCAGTGATACGCCCTGAGGCTTCGGTGATCACCGTGCCGTGCGCCATGGCAACCGCGTGCTTGAGATCCTCGACCGTCATGTTGTCGAGCAGCACCGCATCGATGCCGAGTGCCAGCGCCTCCTCGAGTTGTGCCAGATTGTCGACCTCGACCTCGATCTTGACGAGATGGCCGACATGGGCCTTTGCGCGCGCGATGGCGGCGCGGATGCCACCGGCAAGCGCGATGTGATTGTCCTTGATCAGGACGGCATCGTCGAGCCCAAAGCGATGATTGCTGCCGCCACCGGCGCGCACCGCGTATTTTTCCAGGGCGCGTAAGCCTGGCGTGGTCTTGCGGGTGCAGACGATCTGCGCTCGCGTATCCTTCACGGCCGCCACAAGGGAGGCGGTCGCAGTCGCGACCCCGCTCAAACGGCAGAGGAAGTTGAGCGCGGTGCGCTCGCCGGTCAGGAGCGCACGCGCTGGACCATCGATGGTCGCGATCGTCTCGCCGGGCGCAACTGCGCTTCCGTCGGGGCGCTCCACCTCTATCCGGACGGCCGGTGAGATCATTTGAAACGCGCAGCGCGCCACCTCGAGGCCGGCAATGACCCCGTTCTGACGCGCCCTGAGTGCGAGCGAACCGCGCTGCTCGACAGGGACGATCGCGTCCGTGGTGATGTCGCCGGTGCGCCCGAGATCCTCCAGCAGAGCTGTGCGCACCAGCGGTTCGTAAAGCAAGGGTGAGAGCGGGGCGAGAGTCATGGCAGGACGCTCCTGAGCGGGCGCTCGGCCTCGGCGATGTCGCGTGCAGCGCCGAGCGCTTGTGAAAGCGTGAGGGGGGACGATTCCGCAGCTGGCAGCGGCTCGGGAAAATCGTTGCGAAAATGTGCGCCGCGACTCTCTTGGCGATTGTAGGCCGCGACCGCGATCATCAGCCCGACCAGGGCGGGATCGGCCGCGGCGCTGGAGCCTTTCGCCGTCGGGAGGAGATTACGAAGCGCGTCTGCCATTGATTGGCGATCACGCAGGACGCCGAGCGCTTTTGACAGCAGCGGCCGAACCGCGGACGGGTCCGATGTGGGCGGAAGCGCGACCGCTCCACTCGACTTGCCAGTGCGGCCGGGCGCTCCGGCGACGCTCTCGGCAACCCATTGCGCGCAGACGATCGCTTCCATCAGCGAGTTGCTCGCGAGCCGGTTGGCGCCGTGCAGCCCGGTGCGGCTCGCTTCGCCGCAAGCCCAAAGGCCCTCGACCGAGCTGCGGCCCACATGGTCAACGGCGATGCCGCCCATGTGGTAGTGCACAGCGGGCCGCACCGGGATCGGATCGGCGGCCGGGTCGATGCCCGCCATTCGGCAGAAGCTGCTGATTACAGGGTAGCGTGCAGCAAAATCCTTGCCTGGCTTCGTGCGCGTGTCGAGGAACACGCGATGTCCTTGCGCGCGATGGCGCCAGACTGCTCGCGCCACGACGTCGCGTGGCGCAAGTTCGTCCTCCATGAAGCGCGATCCCGTTTCGTCGATCAGGATCGCGCCATCGCCGCGGATCGCTTCGGTCAAAAGCGGCATCGGCCGCGATGGCCCGTCAAAAGCGGTGGGGTGAAACTGTACGAATTCGAGGTCGGACAGTGCAGCGCCGGCACGGGCAGCAAGCGCGAGACCCTGGCCGAAGCAGCCGGCTGGATTGGTGCTGTCGAGGAACAGGCCACCGATGCCGCCTGTCGCGATGACCACGCGCGCGGTGGCGAGGATCACCGGGCCGTCAGGACCAGCGGCGATTACGCCCCGGATCGCGTTGTCCTCGACGATCAGCCTGCGCGCCTCGAATCTCTCCAGCAGCGTGATCGACGGGCAGTGGCGCGCGGCGGCGATCAGCGCGCGCATGATTTCGCGGCCGGTACCGTCGCCGGTCGCGTGCACGATCCGCTTACGGCTGTGCGCGGCTTCAAGGCCCAATCGCCAGCTACCCTCGTCAGCCCCACGATCGAACGCGACTCCGAGCTGCGCCAGGCGATCGACTGCGGTCGGCGCCTCCCTCACGATGCGGGCCGCGGCTGCCTCGTTGCACAGCCCTGCACCCGCGGCGATCGTGTCCTGCAGATGCAGGGCAGGGGAATCGTCCTTACCCACCGCTGCGGCGAGACCGCCTTGCGCCCACATGCTCGAGGCCTCGGCCCCGAGCGGCGACTTCGAGAGGAGCACGACGGGCTCGGGGGCGAGCTGCAACGCGGTCATCAGGCCGGCGGCACCTCCGCCGATGATCACGGGCTGCCCGGTCAGTCCTGAAATGTCGATGCTCATATCGCCAGCATCCTTTCCACCGAACGCCGGGCGCGATCGACCATTCCCGGATCGATGGTGACCTCATGCGCATTGGCTTCGAGCGCGTGGCGGATGTTCTTCAGCGTGATCCGCTTCATGTGCGGGCACAGATTGCACGGCCGGATGAATTCGATGTCGGGATGCAGCACGGCGACATTGTCGCTCATCGAGCATTCAGTCAGCAGCACCACGCGCGAAGGCCGCTCTCTGCCGACGAAGTTCGACATCGCGGCCGTTGAACCCGAGAAGTCAGCCACATCCACCACCTCCGGTGGACACTCCGGATGCGCCAGGACCGTGATGCCGGGATGGCTCTCGCGAAGCGCACGGACGTCGTCGGCGCTGAACCGCTCATGAACCTCGCAGTGACCCTTCCACGCCGTGATCTTCACCTTGGTCTGCGTGGCGACGTTGCGAGCGAGATATTCGTCCGGCAGCATGATGACGTGCTCGGTGCCGAGCGACTCGACGACGGCGAGCGCATTGCCGGATGTGCAGCAGATATCGGATTCCGCCTTCACCGCGGTCGAGGTGTTGACGTAGGCGACGACGGGCGCATCCGGATAGTGCTCGCGCATCAGCCGCACGTCCTGCGCGGTGATGGAATCCGCCAGCGAACAGCCGGCTTCGAGGTCGGGGATCAGCACCGTCTTCTCGGGATTGAGCAGCTTGGCTGTCTCGGCCATGAAGTGCACGCCCGCGAGCACGATGATGTCGGCGTCGACCTTGGTCGCCTCACGCGCGAGCAACAGGCTGTCGCCGACGATATCGGCCACGCCGTGGAAAATCTCCGGCGTCTGGTAATTGTGCGCGAGCACCACCGCGTTGCGCTTGCGCTTCAGTTCGAGGATGGCCTCGATATCCTCGGCGAAGGTCGCCCATTCGGGCGGCGGGATCACGCGTTTGACACGGTCATAAAGCGGCGCAGTGCGCGCAAGCGCATCCGATCGAAGTGAGGCCATTTATACTCTCCATGAGCATAACATGGCTTATACTTATCCTGAGCATAACCGAAGTCAAGAGCGGGACAGCGGGAGCTTGGTTCCGATCACGGCCCGTTCGGCGAGCACACCCTGGCGGAAGCGAAACAGCTTGGCCGGACGGCCGATCGTGTCCGCGGCAATTGCGCCAGTCTCTTCAACGAGTTCCTGCTGCTCGATGAGGCGGCGGAAATTCTGCTTGTGAACCAGCCGCCCTGCGAGCGCCTCAACGCTGCGTTGCAGCTGCAGCAGGGTGAACTCCGCCGGCATCAGCTCGAACACCACGGGGCGATATTTGATCTTGGCGCGGAGACGGGCGATGCCGGTGGCGAGGATGCGGCGGTGGTCGGCGGTCATGGCGCGGCCGGGCACCGCCGGCTCGCCGTGCCCCTTGTCGCGCACGGCCTCGGCGATCAGCGAAGTTTCGTAGAGCAACTCATAACGCTGCAGCGCCAGCTCTTCATTCCAGTCGCGGCCGTCAAGGCCGAAGGTGATGGCAGCGCGGCGCCATCGCTCCTTCTGAAGCCCCGGATTGGCCTCGGCTTTGGCCCAGCCACGCAGCTTCGGCGCGATGGTCTTTGCGATCAGCGCGGGCGGTCCGGCGCGATGGTCCTCCCAAGGGAAATAGTCGTACCAGGACGACCATCGCGCCTCGGACCCCTCGCGGATCAGTTCCTCGCGGGTGAGACCGAGATAGCTGATCGAAATGCGATGCGGCGCTTCGGGGTCTCCGGAGCGGCCGCGATCGGCGAAAGTATAGAGTTGCTCGACGTAGCCGAGCGGATGGCCGGTCTGGGCTTCGACCCAGGCGCGCAGGCCCATCTGCAGCGAGCGATGCGCGAACTGAAACGGACCGCTCGGCAACGCGCCGGCGTTCGCGATCGTCATGATCTTGGGATTTCCCTCGGTCACCGCGACCAGCACGGCCACCAGGTCCGCGGTGATCGCATCCAAAGCCGTGACGGTCTTCTGCGGCCCCTTACCCACCTTCTGTCCGATCCGTTGACGCGTGCTCCGATTCCGAAGTCGTACCGTCGAAGTAGCAGGAGCCACATGTCTCGCCAAGCGGTCTGGCAAGCTGCGGCCGCCGGGCCGGAGCCCGCGCGATCCGTTCTCGAAATTGCCAAAGCGTCAACCGAGGTCGAATCCGCCGAAGGCATCGAGCGGGCCGCCGTTGCGGTCGAGAGCGAGATGCGCAAGCGACTCCGCGCGTCTTTGTGCTCTTCGTCACACCGCCGACCTGCGCAGGTTGCCGGGCGGCTCGCGACCGGTGCTTCCAGGAGGCGCGGGTGAGGGCTTTACTCAGCAGCGAATCAGTGCCGCTTCGTCTGCTTGCGCGCGAAGCTCTCGATCAGCTCCCGCAGCTTTGCTTGGCGGATACGGCGCGCGGCCTTGGCTGCCGGAAGCCAGATCACCTTGCGTTGCCCGCGCTCGGGCCAGCGCGTGTGCTGCTTCCTCACCTCGAGCGGAAACAGTTGGACCTCGCAGGTGATCTTTCGCTTGCCCTTGCGCTTGCGATGCTTGAACTGCCCGACCGCCCTGCGGCTGATCTTGCCGCGCAGGCCGGCCTCCTCATAGGCTTCGACCGCAGCGGTCCGGTGCGGACGCTTGCGCGCGATGGGCCAGCCTTTTGGCACGGACCAGCGCCGTTTCCCGCGAGTCGTGATCAGGAGGATGCTGAGCTCCATGTCCTCGATCCGGAACGGCAAGGCGGCCACTTGCTTGTTCTTCATCAAGACCCCCGTTTTGAGCTGAACCAGCGCGCGATCCCTTGGTTTCCTGGTCCAGGCCTTCCGGACCTCATACGCAATAACACTCGGAAAAGGCAACCCGGTCCAAGTCCGGGGGGCAAATTCAAAAGTCCAAGTACAGAAATCCGATTCCGACAGTCTTCAAGTCCGACCGTGAGCATCCGGAAGGTCAGGCGCAAGGCCGGGCGTTTCAGCCGCGAGGCCGCCGCAGCGTCGAGCTGAACAGAGGTTGCTCTGATTCGTGCCGGACAAGCAAACGGTGCCCGATGGTGTCGGTACTCCCTTGCGACGCAGCCCGCGATGTGCGACGAGCAGGCGCTCAAACACCCGCATGCTGCGCGAACCTGCGGCGGCCGGTCGCATCCTTCACACGTGTCGCCTGTCATGAGGGGGCCACAAAATCATGGCATCAGGCCGCGCATCGGCCGCTGCGTCACGCCATCTTTCCCGCGAGCGTGACAGCAGCCGAGAGCTTAACATATTTGATATTGCGGCTTGCCGATCCGGATTAACTTGCGAAGCCTGGGTACGGAGCTGATGATGCACGACCCGTACGAAAATCCCGGCACACACAAGAGCGACAAGCGCTCGGATCAACATGCTGCGGCCAGCGGTTTCCAAACCGCGCGGCGGCTCGAAGCCTCGCCCGCGCTGCAGCCGAATCGTGAGCCATCCGATTCATCTGGCCCAGGCGCGAATCATGACGTTCCGGTTGCCGCCGATCACGCTGGCGCGGAGAAGGTGCAACTCGTGGTGCCGACGATGTGGCGCTGAACGGCGCCAGTTCGTTCTCTTGCGGCCATTTGAAGTTTCAATCAGCCAGTCCGCTCTGACCGCCCACATGGCAGACTAGCCGAGCGCGAACAGCGCCTGGCCAAATGCAAGAGCGCGAGCTTCGTTCTCTGTAGGCGTTGTCATCCAGCGCCGCGCGCGCTGCAAGGCCACTCGCAATCTTCATTCGCACGGCCTCTCCCATTTCCTCCCCACCGTCGAAAGGTCAGGAGCAACCCGCGCCGTACGAAGCGATCGCTGCAGCGGGTTTGCCTGGATGCGACAGGGATCGCTGCCGGAGATAAACGATAGGGGCAGCCGAGTAGCCGCGGCCAAGGTGTTGAACTCTTCCGATCAACTCACGCTCCAAATGCGAATGCCGGTCCGCTGCAGTGGAGATGGCGCAAATCTGGTGCGAGTGCGAATACAGCGGCGGTGGCGGGGCGCCGCTGCCACAGCGCGGAATCGCGGCCCGGGGTCCACCACGGCGCGGTTCGCTCACACGAAGAAAAACGCCGACGGAATGCGCCGGCATTTTTCTTCGATCACGTTGAGGCCGTCTATTTTCTGGACTGGCCTACGCTCGGCGCCTTGTTCAGCTCCTGCGCCATGTCCAGGTGCTGGCGCAGCGTCGGCAGGGTCTTGCCGGCCCAATCCTTCAGTTCGGCGTTGTCGCCGCCCTTGGCATAGCGCTCGAACAGCGAGACCGCATCCTTATGGGCACTGACCTGGTCCGAGGCGAAATCCGAGCTGAAGTCCTTGCCGCTTTCGCCCTTGAGCTTGTCGAGCTTGCTCTGATGGGAGTTGTCGAGCGCGGTCGGCAGCTCCGCCTTGACCTTGCCGGAGGTGACCATGCTCTTGAGCCCGCTGCTGGTCTTGGTGTGATCGGTCACCATCTGGCGAGCGAAGGTTTTCTCCTGCGCGGTGCCCTTCTCCTCCCCAAGCTTGCTCGATTCGATCTCGAACATGTCGCTGATCGCGACTTCCTTGACGAAGTCGGCGGTGGCTGGCGCAACGCCAAGTGCGGAGTTGACGCTGGTCTTTTCACCGACCGATTGAGCAAGCGCCGGGCCTGCGAGCAGCATGCAGCCCGCAACAATCATCAAGCGTTTCATGATGTCGTTCCTCTGGGTTTCACCGCGGGTCCACTGAAGTTTCACTGGCCGCGACCTGCACAACCAAACCGGGGCCCGGAACGTTTGTTCCCAATTCGGAGAGCCTGCCGCTTGTCACCTGTTTCGGCCGCTTGGCCGATCGTCACCGCACGTCGGCCGCCGCGGCGCCACCCTGCCGCCGAACCTGTCGCTTACGCGGCGGCGCCGTGCACGGCTTGGGATCTTGCGTCGCTAGCGACAGGGTGAAATAGGCAATCGTGGCCTCGATACCCTTTTCGATCGGGATCGTCGGTTGCCAGCCCAATACATGCTTCGCCGCGTCGATCGTGGGTTTGCGGCGTTAGGGGGCGTCCACGGTCAGGGCCTTCGTCCTGCCAAAGCACGGCCAGCTTGCCGTCGGGGTGGTTTGGGAAGGCGGAGCCTGGGACGCCAGGCGCGCATTGCCACCGTCGTTGGTCAGCGGACTTCGGATACCTGGCGCCCAACTCTACTCGCTTCAGCGGGGGAGGGCCGCGGCGGCCGCACCGCAGATCGAGGCGATCGACATCAGTACCCCAGATCTGAACGAACTTGGTTGCCGGATGCGACAGCTCGACCTTGTCATTTCGGTCGATACCATGGTGGCCGCATCTGGCGGGGGCACTTGGCATCGACACTTGGATCCTGCTTCATTCGGATTGCGATTGGCGCTGGCCGACGACGGGCGAGCACACTTATTGGTATCCGAGCGCGCGTCTGTTTCATCAGGACGCCACCGGCGACTGGAAGGGCGTTTTCGGACGAGTGCGCGCCGCGACGCAAGAACGCTCGACGCGGTGATCGCCGCGATCAGGACCTTGACGGCGCAGTCAGGCGCGCAGTTCGGTGATGGCCGGAAGGAAGTCCTTTGTTGTCGGCAGTGGCGGCTTGCGCAAGCCGAGATAGTCCGGCTGGAATCCGGCCAAGCGGGCAAGGCCGCCCCAATCCGTGATCTCGATGGTTCGGGACGTCCATTGCAGCAGGCGGCGCCGCCGCAATTCCTGAATGGTCCTGTTGGCATGGACTGCAGAGATGGCGCAGGTGGCCGCAAGATCGGTCTGGGTGAAGGGAGACAGGAAGCGAAAGTCCCGAGCCTGGCCGACGGCTTGCAGTCGCACCGTCAACTCGCAGAGCAGATGGGCGACGCGCGCCAATGCATCCCGCGTTGCGAGGTTGCAGATCCAGTTCCGCAAGCACCAGACATCTGTCAGCATCAGCAATGACAGCGCACGCGCCAGCCGCGCCGACGACTCGTTCACCTCGCGAAAAAAGCGGTGGGGGACAAAGGCGACCACCACCGGTCCGAATGCGGTCAGATCGAATTGAAGCTGAGGAGCGGAGATGGATTGAAGGTCCGGGACATCGCCTGGGACGTGGAGCGAAGTGATCTGCTGCTGACTCTCCCCGTCGGCGGTCCAGCAGAGATAGCCCTGCAGCAAAAGAGAGCAGGTCGACGGCAGGTCGCCCTTGCGCGCGACGATGTCGCGCGATCCGAAATGGCCGATCGTGGCGGGCATCTTGGCAAGGAGATCGAGGTCATCTGGAGAGAGTTCTACGAGGCTTGCGAGTCGGTCGGCGAATTTTGTGAATGGAAACCCACTTTGCATACTCTGACCTGTTCGTATGATTTCCTGCCTGGCAAATGCTACAGGGTAAGTCGGTTTCGTCTTTAACCTTTGTTAGAAGCGGTCAGCTGCCACAGCGGAACTCCGCAACGTCGCCGGCGCGAACGTAGCTGGAACATCGCGCTACTGCATGCGTTGCATCGCCATCGCGGGAGGAGAGGAACATGGCTGTCGCTGAATACGCGATCGTATCGGTTCGGGATCAATGGGGCGTGCTGCACGACGGCGAGATCAAAGGGGAATATGCCACCAAGGAAGCTGCGTTCGAAACTGCCGCCGCAGCCGCCTCGCTTGCGATACGCCAGGGCCATGCGGTCCGTCTGAGCGTGCCGGGTCGGGAAGCGGGTGAATCCGCACTCGGGCGTTAGCCCGAACTATCGGCTGCACCTCGCGCAGGGTTTCCATGAATGAGCCGTCGCGTCGAGGACGGGGCTACGAGCGTTCGCTGCAGGGACCTTCAATCCACCGCACGATCGTTGCACGTGTCCAAGCTGTCTTTCCGTGACCGCCGGCTCTAGCGCCTCCGATTCGCTGCATCGTTCGAGCGAGCCGTCTCGACACACGCGAGCAGAACCACCCCCGCGGCTTCTCCAACAGCTTTCCACTCCGGCGGACAGCAGCTTACCAGCCCGGACGGCCATCATTCGGGCGGCCGGCATTGAATCATCACGATATTTTGCCGCACGCGCACAGTTGCGGATTGGCGCGAGCTTTGCTTTAGCGACAGTATGACGATTTCTCCAAAACATCATTCGCAGTCCCGTCGATGGCTCCTCCGCTTGGGGCTCCCCCGTTTCTGGCTCCGTAGCGGCGCGGCTTCGCTGCTGGTGGCCGGACTCGCGGTTGCGAACGGGCTGGCTTGGATTTGGGCTTTTCTGCTCTACGGGGACAATCCCGCGATCGTCGGGCCGGCCCTGCTGGCCTGGCTGTTGGGCTTCCGCCATGCGGTCGATGCGGACCACATTGCCGCGATCGACAACGTGGTCAGGAAGCTGATGCATGACGGCCAGGCACCCCGTGCCGCGGGCCTGTATTTTGCGCTCGGCCATTCCACCGTCGTGGTTGCGGCCACGGTGGCGTTGGCGAGCGCCGTGGCGATCGGCCTCGCAGACAGCGAGAGTCTGCTCCGATCGTTCGGCAGCGTGGTCGGCACCTCGGTATCGGCGGCATTTCTGCTGCTGATCGCCATCGCCAATCTTGTCGTGCTGTTCGGCCTTTGGCGGAAGTTGCGGGCACGTGGCCGCTCCGAGCCGAGGGCGCAGGATGTGAGTTCTGCGATCCGGGCCAACGGATTTCTGGTTCGCTTGCTGGGTCCCGTGTTGCGGATGGTGAGCCGCAGTTGGCATATGTACCCGCTCGGTTTCGTCTTCGGTCTCGGCTTCGACACCGCAACCGAGATCGGCCTGTTGAGTATGTCGGCGACCGAGGCCGCGCGCGGGGCGCCGTTGGTGCATGTCCTCGTCTTCCCGGCGCTGTTCGCCGCAGCGATGGCAACGGTCGACACGGCCGACAGCATGGTGATGACCGAGGCCTACCGCTGGGCGCAGACCGATCCCGATCGCAGGCTGCGCTACAACCTGCTGATCACCGGAGCTTCGGTCGTGATCGCGTTGCTGATCGGCAGCGTCGAGGTGTTCAGCCTGCTCGCGCCGCGGCTGGGCCTTGTCGGCGGGACATGGGAGGCAATCGCGGTTCTGAATACCAATCTCGCCAATCTCGGTATCGTCGCGATCGGCCTCTTTGCCATGGCTTGGATCGGAGCGGTTGTGATCTCCCGACGCGCGAGCGCTGTAGCGGCTTGCCGCATCGACGACAAGCCGGGCGCCGGCGACTGTCTCACGGCAGAGCCAGTGTAAGCCCAGGGCCTTCGGCAAGCCCAGGGCATTGTTCGTCTGCGCATCGCGTCACGAGCCATTCGAAGCGGGTCCCAGAGGAGGCCCGCGAATCCATATTGACGAGGATCAATGATCGTTTCGAGTTCGCCCCGAGTATTGATAAGGCGATCCGAATCGGTTCTTTCGAGGCCACGACATGAGAAGCCGTGGCCGCTATGGATTCATGAAATGAGAAGAACGGTACAGAATCTTCACGCATTTTTAGTGGCGGCATTTGCGGCAGTTTTCGCGGTCGTCGGGACAGCCTGGGCCGCGCCTCAGTCGGACAAGGTCTGGTATGTCGATCAGAACGGTGCAGCGCCGGGCGATGGGCGGAGCTGGAAGGCGGCATTCGCATCTTTGCAGGATGCCTTATCCGCAGCCGCGACGGGTGATGAGATCTGGGTGGCGGCCGGCACTTACTATCCGGATGTCAGCGACGTATCGAAGTCCTTTGTGCTGAAGCAAGGCGTCGCTCTGTACGGCGGCTTCGCCGGCAAGGAGACGTCGCAGGGCGAGCGAGATTTTCGAAAGAACCTGACAACACTCAGCGGCAACATCGGCAAAGGCGACAAGACCAAGAACAGCAGAACCGTCGTGGTGGGCGCCGATGGAGCGATCCTCGACGGCTTCACGGTCTCGGATGCCTACGCAACGGATACCGCCCGCATGCACCTCGTGCCCGACGACATTCTCAAGGGCAACATGGTCGCCGGCGGCGGCATGCGCAACTTCATGACGAGTCCGATCGTTCGAAACGCCGTCTTCAAGAACAATTATTCTCCGAAGGGCGGTGGCGTCTACAACGTCCACAAACCCGGCGCGGACCAAGCGACATTCATCAATGTCGATTTCATCGATAATGTCGCCGAGCTTCGTGGCGGCGGCGTGAGCAACGATCTCGGCGCCATGCCGCACTTCGTCAACTGCCGGTTCATCGGCAATAAGAGCATGGACAAGGGCGGCGGTCTCTATAACGATTTTGCCGCCTCGCCGCTGCTGTTCAACGTTCTCTTCAAGGACAACTCCGCGATCACCGCCGGAGCGATCGGCAACGACGGCGGATCGGCGCCATTGCTCGTCAACGTGACCATTGCCGGGAACAAAGCGAGCAGCGAGTTGGGGCCGGACCTTTATCAGGGGACGGGTAGGAACAGCAATCCCATCCTCGTCAACAGCATGGTCGACAACATCTATAACTGGCACGAGGATGTGGTCGCGGAAATCGGCTCAGTCGCACCGCGCGGCAAGACCATCGCGCTTCGCGCGTTCTTGTCCATCAGCAACTTGAAAGGGGAGTTGCAGCCGAACGATCTGCAGTCCGCCCCGCGATCTGGGCGCGGCTATCGCGCAGGCTGGGACGGCTCCATCCTGCTCAAAAACGGTCTGATCGAAAAACTGGTCGCGCTTTACGAAAAGAACAATGGCGCGGTCGAATATCGCGACGAATATACGCGGCCGAGCATCAGCCGCGAGGCGGTTTCGGGGACGGCCATTTATGTGGTCCCGCGATCTTCGGCGAAGACGAAGGATGGACGTTCCTGGGCGACTGCGTTGACCGATCTTCAGGCGGCAGTCGAGCTGGCGTCCGTCTCGAAACTTCCGGTCTGGATCAAGGCAGGCACATACCGTCCGACCAAGCGGGATGGCCGGATCGCGGCCTTCATCCTGTATGACGGCGTGAAGCTCTATGGCGGCTTTGCAGGCTCTGAAACGACCTTGGAGCAACGTTCCACGTCTGGGCGGCAGACGGTGCTGACTGCGAAGGCTGCGGGGGGAGGCTATCGCTATCCGCATGTGCTCTACGGTGCCGACGACGTCGTGCTGGATCGGCTGACGGTGCGCGATGGCAATGCGACCGGTTTCACCTACAACGGCAAGGGTGGAGGCCTGCTCGCCTACCACGCTGGAAAGACCTTCCGGCCTCACGACAATCCGATCGGCTTCACGATGACGATCCAGAACTGCCGGTTTGAGGACAACGTGGCCTTGGAGGGCGGTGCGATCTATACTTTCGGCAAGGCCACCTTGTCGATCTCCGACACGACCTTCCAGCGCAATCGTGCAAGCTATGGCGGCGCCGTCGTCGATCGCGAAGGCTCGAAGGCCACGCACCGGAAGTCATTGTTCTTGGACAACCGGGCCGCGCAAGACGGCGGAGCGACCTATGAGGACTATGGTTCGCACGTTGCGTTCGATCAGTCCGAGTTCAAGGCAAATCGGGCGCGGCACGACGGCGGCGCAATCTACCTGCTCAGCCGCGCCTCGCAATTGGAGGCAACGGTTGTCTCCATCAAACAGAGCCGGTTCGTCGGAAACAGAGCGGCGCAAGGAGCAAGCATCTACAACCTTGACGACAGTACCTTAACCATTGATCAATCCGAATATTCGGCCGGATCAATTCATAATCCGTCTTCGGCGAAGTAATCGGCCACCGCGGGGCCTGTCGGATCACTTCCTGCAGTTGCGGGGAGTGGCCCGCCCTGGCATTGACGCGGGCAGGGACCGGTCCGGAGGTCCCCCTCAGTGTTTCGCCAGCGGCGCTGGCGTTCGCGCGAGAGCCGCGTTAAACGTGGGCGGCGCTCCATTGGTGGAGCCGAAGGACGCTCGATATGGTCGCGAAGCGGACTGCCAGGATGCTCTGGCTGCAGGGAGCGAGCTGCGGCGGATGCACCATGTCGATCCTGGAGAGCGGCGCCTCTGGCTGGTTCGACGAACTCCGGCAGTCCGGTCTCGAATTGTTGTGGCATCCTTCGGTCAGCGAGCAGACCGGCGAGGAAGTGCTGGACCTCTTGGAAGCCGTGCGCGACGGACGTGAACGGCTCGATCTGCTGGTGCTCGAAGGTTCGGTGGCGCGCGGGCCCAACCTGACCGGCCGCTTCAACATGCTCGCCGGGACCAACCGCTCGATCTTTCACTGGATCTCGGAGCTCGCGCCGCTGGCCGATTATGTGGTCGCGGTCGGTAGCTGCGCCGCCTATGGCGGGATTCCGGCCGCCGGCTCCAATCCGACCGACGCGGTCGGGCTGCAGTTCGAGGGCACGGACAGCGGCGGCGCGCTCGGCGCTGGATTCAAGTCGAGGCGAGGGTTGCCGGTCATCAATATCGCGGGATGCGCGCCGCATCCGGGCTGGATCATGGAAACCCTGTTGGCACTCAGTACGGGTGATCTCGCAGGTTCCGATCTCGACGGATATGGCCGGCCGAAATTCATCGCCAACCATCTGGCGCATCATGGCTGCTCCCGCAACGAATTCTATGAGTTCAAGGCGAGCGCCGAGGCGATGTCGGAGCGCGGCTGCCTGATGGAGCATCTCGGCTGCCGCGCAACGCAGGCGGTCGGCGACTGCAATCAGCGCTCTTGGAACGGCGGTGGCTCCTGCACCAAGGGCGGCTATGCCTGTATCGCCTGCACCTCACCGGGTTTCGAGACGGCGCAGAATTATCTGGAGACGGCAAAGCTCGCCGGCATACCTGTGGGGCTGCCGACCGACATGCCGAAGGCGTGGTTCGTGGCGCTGGCGGCGCTGTCGAAATCCGCAACTCCGCGGCGGGTGCGGGTGAACGCGACGTCGGACCACGTCGTGGTGCCGCCGAGCCGGACCAGCGGCAAACGCGCGCCATGACCCGGATCACGGTCGGTCCGTTCAATCGCGTCGAGGGTGACCTCGAGGTTCGGCTCGACATCGCGGACGGGCGCGTGGCGCGGGCCGAGGTGACGGCCCCGCTCTATCGCGGTTTCGAACAGATCCTGGAGGGACGTCCGCCGCTCGACGCGCTGGTGATTGCGCCGCGCATCTGCGGCATCTGCTCGGTCTCGCAGTCGATTGCCGCAGCAAGCGCTTTGCGGGCTGCAATGGCGCTCGAGGCGGCGCCCAACGGCCTGCTCGCGACCAATATTGCGCATGCAGCCGAGAATGCGGCCGATCATCTGACGCATTTCTATGTGTTCTTCATGCCGGACTTTGCGCGTGAAGCCTATGCCGCGCAAGCGTGGCACGCTGCGGCAGTAGAGCGCTTCAAGGCGACGCACGGCAGCGCGGCGCGCGAGGCGCTGCCCGCCCGCGCGCGGCTGTTGGAGATCATGGGCGTGATCGCCGGCAAATGGCCGCACAGCCTGGCCTTCCAGCCGGGCGGCACGACACGCGCGATCGAGCTTGGCGAGCGCATCCGGCTGACCGCGATCGCCGCGGCGTTTCGCGGCTTTCTCGAGCGCGTGGTGTTCGCCGACACGCTGGAGAATGTGCTGGCCATCTCCAGCCCCAGCGAACTCGATCGCTGGCGCGCAGGCCGTAGCGGTGATTTCGCGCATTTCCTGCGGATTGCCGATGGGCTTGCGCTCGCCGATCTCGGCAACGGCATCGGGCGCCTGATGAGCTTTGGTGCCTATCATCATGAGGGCACATATTTCAGCGCGGGCGTCCTCAGCTCGTCAGCGCTGGTTGGAGCGCTGCCGCTCGATCAGATCACCGAAGATGTCTCGCACGCCTGGATGCGCGACACATCGCCAGATCCGGCGGAGAGCTCGAGCGTGCCTGATGCCGACAGGCCGGACGCCTATAGCTGGTGCAAGGCGCCGCGGCTTGCCGGCCAGCCAGTCGAGGTCGGTGCGCTGGCGCGACAGGCCGTCGATGGTCAAACGCTGATCGCAGCGCTGGTCGCCGAGAGCGGCAGCAATGTCCGCAACCGTGTCGTTGCACGCCTGATTGAGACGGCGCGTCTGGCGATCGCGATCGAGACTTGGATCAAGGCGCTGCGCCTCAACGAGCCATTCTGCGTCAGCGCCCGCGAGATCCCGGATGGTTGCTGTACCGGTCTGGTCGAAGCGGCGCGTGGCAGTCTTGGCCACTGGCTTGCGGTCCGCGACGGTCAGATCGCGCGCTATCAGATCATCGCGCCGACTAGCTGGAACTTCTCGCCGCGCGATGCGGATGGTGTGGCCGGACCGCTCGAGCAGGCGCTGGTCGGGACGGAAGTCGGCGCGGCCGGTGCGCGCGCCGTGACGATTCAGCACGTGGTGCGCTCGTTCGATCCCTGCATGGTGTGCACCGCGCATTGACGTTGCTGCATCGCGAGGCGTCGATCAGGGCGCCGGAAACTTCGTTATCGACTGTAAAGTCCGTTGTTTCCGCTTTCTCTTGATCTCGCGCCCATACGCTCACGCCCGAAACTGCAGCACGTTTTCAACTGCTTGGAATCATTCTGATTTTAAATAGCAGCCAATCCTGGCCTGCTTCTTGCTGTCCGCCTTCGAACGATCGCGACCAGTTTCGGTCGCCAACGCGATTATTCCAGGGAGGGCTCATGGGCGCGGCAACGGAAACCTTTTACAGCGTGATCAGGCGTCAGGGCATTACGCGACGCAGCTTTCATAAGTTCTGCAGTCTGACGGCAACGAGCCTTGGACTCGGCCCGCTCGCGGCAAGCCGCATTGCGAACGCGCTGGAAACCAAGCCGCGGCTTCCCGTGATCTGGATGCATGGGCTCGAATGCACCTGCTGCTCGGAGAGCTTCATCCGTTCCGCGCATCCGCTGGTGAAGGATGCCGTGCTGTCGATGATCTCGCTCGACTATGACGACACGATTATGGCGGCCGCCGGCCATCAGGCCGAAGAGATTCTCGAAGAGACTCGCGCCAAGTACAAAGGTCAATATGTGCTCGCGGTCGAAGGCAACCCGCCGCTCAACGAAGGTGGCATGTTCTGCATCGACGGCGGCAAGCCGTTCGTCGAGAAGCTGAAGATGATGGCGGAAGATGCCATGGCCATCATCGCCTGGGGCGCCTGCGCCTCGTGGGGCTGCGTGCAGGCCGCAAAACCCAATCCCACCCAAGCCACCCCGATCGATAAGGTCATCACCAACAAGCCGATCATCAAGGTGCCGGGCTGTCCGCCGATTGCGGAAGTGATGACCGGCGTCATCACGTTCATCACGACCTTCGGCAGGCTGCCCGAGCTCGACCGCCAGGGGCGGCCGAAGATGTTCTATTCGCAGCGCATCCACGACAAGTGCTACCGCCGACCGCATTTCGATGCCGGCCAGTTCGTTGAGGAATGGGACGACGAGAACGCTCGCAAGGGCTTCTGCCTCTACAAGATGGGCTGCAAGGGCCCGACCACCTACAACGCCTGTTCGACGGTACGCTGGAACGGCGGCGTTTCGTTCCCGATCCAATCCGGCCATGGCTGCATCGGCTGCTCGGAGGACGGTTTCTGGGACAAGGGCTCGTTCTACGATCGCCTGACCACGATCAATCAGTTCGGCATCGAGCACAATGCGGACCAGGTCGGCATGGTTGCGGCCGGCGCGGTTGGCGTTGCGGTTGCCGCGCATGCGGCGGCCACAGCGGTGAAGCGGCTCGCGGGCAAGCGCGAGGACACCAAAGAAAACGCCGGCCAGGACAACTAATTCTCTTCAGGGTAGGTAACGATGGGCATTCAGACACCCAATGGGTTCAATCTCGACAATTCCGGCAAGCGGATCGTTGTCGATCCCTTGACCCGGATCGAGGGGCATCTCCGCGTCGAGGTCAACGTCGACTCCGACAACGTGATCCGCAACGCGGTTTCGACCGGCACGATGTGGCGCGGCATCGAGACCATCCTGCGCAACCGCGATCCGCGCGACGCCTGGGCCTTCACCGAGCGGATCTGCGGCGTCTGCACCGGAACCCATGCGCTGACTTCGGTGCGCGCGGTCGAGAACGCGCTCGGCATCTCGATCCCCGAGAACGCCAACTCGATCCGCAACATCATGCAGCTCTGCCTGCAGGTGCATGACCACCTCGTGCATTTCTATCATCTGCACGCGCTCGACTGGGTCGACGTGGTCTCCGCGCTGAAGGCGGACCCGAAGGCGACCTCGGCGCTGGCGCAGTCGATTTCCGATTGGCCGCTGTCTTCGCCCGGCTATTTCAAGGACCTGCAGATCCGCCTGACCAAGTTCGTCGAGTCCGGTCAGCTGGGTCCGTTCAAGAACGCCTATTGGGGCCATGCGGCCTACAAGCTGCCGCCCGAAGCCAACCTGATGGCGGTGGCGCATTATCTGGAAGCGCTCGACTTCCAGAAGGAGATCGTCAAGGTCCACACCATCTATGGCGGCAAGAATCCGCATCCGAACTGGTTGGTCGGGGGCGTGCCCTGCGCGATCAATGTCGACGGCACCGGCGCGGTCGGCGCCATCAACATGGAGCGGCTGAACCTCGTCTCCTCCATCATCGACCGCTGCATCGAGTTCACCGAGCAGGTCTATCTGCCGGATGTCGCCGCGATCGGCTCGTTCTACAAGGACTGGCTCTATGGCGGCGGGCTCTCGGGCAAGAGCGTGATGGCCTATGGCGACATCCCGGAAAACGCCAACGACTATTCGGCCAAGAACCTCAAGCTGCCGCGTGGCGTCATTCTCAATGGCAATCTCAACGAGGTGCTGCCGATCGACCACGCCGATCCCGAGCAGATCCAGGAGTTCGTGACCCACTCCTGGTACAAATACCCTGACGAGACCAAGGGCCTCCATCCCTGGGATGGCGTCACCGAGCCCAACTACCAGCTCGGGCCGAACGCCAAGGGCACCAAGACCGACATCAAGGAGCTCGACGAAGGCGGCAAATATTCCTGGATCAAGGCGCCGCGTTGGCGCGGCAATGCGGTCGAGGTCGGGCCGCTCGCGCGCTACATCGTCGGCTATGCCCAAGGCAAGCCGGAGTTTAAGGAGCCGACCGAGAAGTTCTTGAAGGATCTGAACCTGCCGGTCACGGCGCTGTTCTCGACGCTCGGCCGCACAGCGGCGCGCGCGCTGGAGTGCCAATGGGCGGCGCGGCAGATGCGCTATTTCCAGGACAAGCTGGTGGGTCGCATCAAGGCCGGCGATTCCTCGACCGCCAATGTCGACAAGTGGAAGCCGGAGAGCTGGCCGAAGGAAGCCAAGGGCTTCGGCTTCACCGAGGCGCCGCGCGGCGCGCTCGCGCACTGGATCAAGATCAAGGATACCAAGATCGACAACTACCAGTGCGTGGTGCCGACCACCTGGAACGGCTCGCCGCGCGATCCCAAGGGCAATATCGGCGCCTTCGAAGCATCGCTGATGGATACGCCGATGGCGGATCCCGAGAAGCCGTTGGAGATTCTCCGCACGATCCATTCCTTCGATCCGTGCCTGGCATGCTCGACCCATGTGATGAGTCCGGACGGCCAGGAGCTGGCCACCGTCAAGGTGCGATAACGTGGGAGCGGTGCCATGATGGATGCAGTTGCACGTCCGGCGGAGTCCGAACAGAACCTTGCCGCGATCGCGGCCGACGCTGCCGGTGAGCATGCGATCGGCCGCCCCACTGTCTATGTCTATGAAGCGCCGGTGCGCATCTGCCATTGGGTGAACGCTCTCGCGATCGTCGTGCTGATGGTCACCGGCTATTTGATCGGAACGCCGTTGCCCTCGGTCGGCGGCGAGGCTTCGGCTCATTTCGTGATGGGCTATATCCGCTTCACGCATTTCGCGGCGGGGCAGGTGCTGGCGGTGTTCTTCCTCGCCCGCATCCTGTGGGCCTTTGTCGGCAATCATCACTCCCGGCAGATCTTCTACTTGCCGGTCCACCGCCTGCAGTTCTGGAAGGAAGTGCTGCACGAGATCCGCTGGTACGCGTTCCTGGAGCGCGAGCCGAAAATGTATGTCGGCCACAATCCGCTGGCGCAGACCGCGATGTTCACGGGCTTCACGCTGTTCGTGGCCTTCATGATCATCACCGGCTTTGCGCTCTATTCGGAAGGCACGGGCATCGACAGCTGGCAGCACAAGCTGTTCGGCTGGGTATTTGTGATCTGGCCGAACAGCCAGGATGTCCACACTTGGCACCATCTCGGCATGTGGGCGCTCGTCATGTTCGTGACGGTGCATATCTACGCCGCGATCCGCGAAGACATCATGTCGCGCCAGAGCATCGTCTCGTCGATGATCTCCGGCGAGCGGCAATTCCGCAAATAAGGGCTTCGATATGAGTGAGGCCAGGCAGGAGCGGATCCTGGTGCTGGGGATCGGCAATATCCTCTGGGCGGATGAAGGCTTCGGCGTGCGGGTGGTGGAGGAATTCCACCGCCGCTACGCCGTTCCCGACAACGTCACCATTCTCGATGGCGGCACCCAGGGTCTCTATCTCGTGAACTATGTCGAGGAGGCCGACAGTCTCATCGTGTTCGATGCGATCGATTACGGTCTTACGCCGGGTGAATTGAAGCTGGTCCGCGACGACGAGGTGCCGCGCTTCACCGGTGCCAAGAAGATGAGCCTGCATCAGACCGGATTTCAGGAGGTCCTGAGCGCGGCCGACCTGCTCGGCCGCTATCCGAAGCGTCTGGCCTTGATCGGCTGCCAGCCGCTCGACCTGGAAGATTGGGGCGGGCCGCTGACGGAGCCGGTGCGGGCGCAGATCGAGCCGGCGATCCAGCTCGCCTGCGAGTTGCTGGCGCAGTGGGGCGCGCCGGCGGTCGCGCGCACTGAGCCGCTTGTGCCGGCCGAGCGGCTGCTCGCGAACGATATCGACCATCAGAATTACGAGATGCGGGCGCGCTCGGCTTGAGTCGCTCGCCGTTGGAGAACATAGCGATGTGCCTGGGCCTGCCGATGACCATTGTCGAGACTGACGGCACGTCGGCGCTCTGCCGCTACGCCGATGAGCTGCGGCGGGTCTCGGTGCTGCTGCTGTCCGATCCGCCGGTCGGCGCGAAGGTGCTGGTCTATCTGGACAATGCCGTCCGCCTGCTCGGCGACGAAGAGGCCCGCTTGATCGGCGACGCCATCGAGGGGCTGCAGGCGGCGCTCAATGGCGAGGATTGCGACCGCTTCTTCGCCGATCTGGTCGATCGCGAGCCGGAATTGCCCGAGCATCTGCGATAGCTGGCCGTCAGCCGGTAACTTAGTGTCCGATATGGAAATTATCTTTCCAGTCCGATACGGAAATCTGCTTTCCGGCTGGCAAGGTTTGAGACGGATCAATAGAAATTATTCTCATTTTCAATAGGTTAGAGCGTCCGTCGCGATCGGGCCGCTCTGGCACATCGATTGCTAACCCGCTGGGGAGGCAACGAGAAACTGGACAGGAAGGAGCGCCGAATGGAGTTTCAGGAGCGCGGTCGCGCGCATGGGCGGAGTGGGCTCGGGCGAGGCGGGCTGCCCGAAGTCGATGGCGCGAATATTGATGAATTTCTTGCCGCAACCGATCGGGCTGGGAGCGTCGCGGTCCTGTTGTCCGCGGGCGATCCGGCGCGCTTCCCCGAAGCGCTCGACGTTGCCATCGTGCTCCCCGAACTGATCACGGCGTTTCAGGGCCGGCTGCAAGGAGCCGTCATCGCGCGCGACGCGGAGGCTGCGCTGGGCGAGCGCTTTGGCGTGCGGGTGCAACCGAGCCTGATCTTCTGCCGCGGCGGCGCGACGCTCGGTCTGATCGCCAAGATTCAGGACTGGTCCGTTTATGTCGAGCGCATCTCGCGGTTGATCGACCGGCCGACATCCGGCGTGGCGACCGTCGTCGCCAGCATCATTCCCACCCACAGCGCGCAAGGTGCCGAGCGATGAAAGCAGGTTTCTGGATTGCCCCGGAAGGGGCCGAGCAGCCGGTCAACATCTTTCCGATCGGGGAAGAGAGCCTGGATGCGACGCATAAGGGCCTGACCGCAGCGGGGGCGCTCGCGAAGCTTGCGACCTTGGATAGCGCCGAGCTTGCACGCAGCTGCCCGAACGCGATCACGCTGCTGTCGCAGGTCGCCGAAAGCCTTGCGCGCCAGACCAGCGATGCACCGACCCAGTTGTTCCGGCTCGCAGGCCTCAACGATCTGGAACGGCAGCTGATCGACGACGTGCTGGGCGAGGGCGAGGTGGCCGGTCTGGTCGCTTTGCCCGACGGATCGCTGGCGCAGATCCAGGAATCGGTGCTGGCCGGAGTCTGGCGCGTGCGCTTTGAGGCGGATGGCCAGCTCGACTACATCGAGATCGGCCCGGTGCCGGAAATCGTGACCCGCGCGGCGGCCGATCTGACCGCGCCGGATTTTCAGATCGGGACGCCGCCCGAGGGCATCATGAATGCGCTGCCGGTGCTTGCCGAAATCCATGAGCGTGCGCTCGCCTGGAAGCCCGGCATGCGCACGCAGACCATCAATTTTACGCTGCTGCCGATGAGCCCGGCCGACATGGGTTTTCTGCAGGACACGTTGAAGAACGGGCCGATCCAGCTGGTGTCGCGCGGTTACGGGACCTGCCGCGTGCTGGCGACCGGGGTGCGCAATGTGTGGTCTGTGCAATTCTTCAACGCGATGGACACGATCATCCTCGACACGCTGGAGGTTGGCGGCGTGCCGGTGGTGGCGCTTGCGGCTGACGAGGATTTCGAGGATTCGGCCGAGCGGCTGAAGGAGATCATCGAGGCCTATTTCACATGAGCGGCTTCGAGAATTTCGGCATTCCCAGCGGCCTCGCCGACGACGTCAGCATGGAATGCGGCATCTGCTGGACCCACTATGATCCGGCGCAGGGCGATGCGGTGGCGCAGATTCCCGCCGGCACGCCATTCTCAGCCTTGCCGGAGGACTGGCGCTGTCCGACCTGCGACGCGCCGAAATCGAAATTCATGGCGGTCGAGTCATGAGCGCGGTCGCGGTACAGCCAGGGTGGGCTCCCCTTGACGATCCGGTCGCATGGGGCGAACGCCTTGCTGCAGCCTATCGCGACATCGGCGCGCGCAGCATGCGCGAGCTGCCGATCTATCACGATGCGCTCGATGTGGAGGCGATCGGATTCCAGCGGATACAAGACAACATTGTCGGCATCATCGTCACGCCCTGGTTCTTGAATGTGGTCACGCCTGCTGACGGGCTCGCCGTGGATCCTCCCGGCACAGTCCTGCAGATAAGCTTTCCCGCAGGCACGATCCCGTTCACGGTCAGTGAAATCCCGCCGCTGGGGCTCATCGCGAGCTGTTCGCTGTTCTCGCCGATGTTCGAGTTCGCCGATATGGACGCGGCACGTGCCGCGGCGCATGCGGCGCTGGTCGAATTGATGATGAGCAGTGACGAGCGGTCGCCGGCCGCCGTCGAGCCGAAAGCGAGCGCGATCGACCGCCGCGCCTTTCTCCGTGGCACGTTGACGGAGCGGCGTCCGTGAGCCTGGGTGTCCGCGATCAGATCGATCTGACGCTGTCGATCGCCGACGGCCGGATCGCCGCGGTCGACATCGGGCCGAGAACGCGCCCGCCTTTGGGCCGGCTTTTCGCAGCCAAGCCCGCGGAAATCGCCTTGGCGGCGTTGCCGCGTTTGTTTTCATTGTGTGCTGCCGCGCATCAGGTGGCATTTCTCTCCGCGCTGGACGCAGCACAAGGACACGATCTCGCCCCGCCGGCGCGCCAACGCCGCCTCAACGCCGTCCTCGCCGAGCGGCTTGCCGAACTGCTGCGCGGTTTGCTGATGGAATGTCTCGCGCAGGACCGGCGTATGGCCGCGGCGGTCCGTACGCTGCTGCAGGCAGCGTCGTCTCTCGTCGTGGAAACGGCAGATGGCGCTCGCGTCGAAACCTTGTCACAGATCAAGAGCGGGCTGGCGGCGCTCGGCTTATGCTTTGAGCCGGAGGGGATCGTTCCGGGACGTCCGCTGGCATCGATCATGACGGCCGCCCATAGCCGGGAATGGAACCAGGACATGCCCGCGGATCGAGGCTACTTGTCGGCGGACAACGATCTCGGCGTCGTGACGCGTCTGCTGGACGAAGGCGCTTCGTTCGCCGAGCATCCCGATCTTGAGGGAAGCGTGCCCGAAACCGGGGTCTGGGCCCGCTACGCTCGGAGTGCCTGTGTTGCTTCGCACGGGACGCTGGTGGAACGGCTGCAGGCCAAGGTCTCCGAAATCGTCCTACTCCTGCGTTGGCTGGAGGACGGGCAGGGCGATGATGAGACATTCGAGCGCGGTAGCATCGAGAACTATGCGCTCGGCGTCGGGCGTGGCGCCGCGGCGGTCGAATGCGCCCGAGGCCGACTCTATCACGCCGTCGAACTCGACGATGCCGGCCGGCTTGTTCACTGCGAATTCCTGGCGCCGACCGAATGGAATTTCCATCCGCGCGGGCCAGTGGTGAGGCGTTTGACCGGTGCCATGATCTCCACCTGCGGCCGCAACACCGTCGAAGCGCTGGTCAGCGCCTTCGACGCGTGCGTCGGCGTTCGCCTCGACATCAGGGAGCTGGCCGATGCATGAGATGGCCCTGTGCCAAGGCATCGTTGAGATCGTCGAGCAGGAGGCGCGCAAAGGCGCGTTCTCGAAGGTCAAGACGGTGTGGCTCGAAATCGGGGCGCTCAGTCATGTCGCGCCGGAGGCATTGCGTTTCTGCTTCGAAGCGGTCACTGCGCGGACGGTGGCGCAAGGTGCCGCGCTCGAGATCATCGCGCAGCCTGGAACTGCTTGGTGTCTCAACTGCTCGCAAAGCGTCGAGATCGCCCAGCGCTATGAACCGTGCCCGTCCTGCGGCAGCTATCAGCTGCAGGTCACTGGCGGCGAAGACATGCGGGTCAGGGAATTGGAGGTCGAGTGATGTGCACGGTTTGCGGCTGCAGTGAGGGCAAGGCTTCCATCGAGGCCGGAGATGACCGGCACCATCATCACGGCGATCATGATCATTCCCATGGCCACCATCACCATGGTGATCATGTACATGATCACGACCACGACCATGGTGATCACGGCCACCATCACCACCACGGGCACGGCCATCATCACCATGATCACGCTCACGATGACCATCATCATCATGACCACAGCGATGCCGACCGTATCGACTGCGCCGCCAATCCGGCCGGTCAGGAGATCGCGGGTCTCTCCTCATCGCGCATCATTCAGATCGAGCGCGACATTCTCGGCAAGAACAACGGCATCGCTTCCGATAATCGCGCCCGCTTTGCCGCCGACGAGGTACTCGCCTTCAATTTCGTTTCCAGCCCGGGGGCGGGCAAGACCACGCTGCTGGTCCGCGCGGTCTCCGAGCTGAAGCAGAGCCGGCCCGTTGCCGTCATCGAAGGCGATCAGCAGACCTCCAACGATGCCGAGCGCATCCGTGCGACCGGCGTGCCGGCAGTCCAGGTCAATACCGGCAAGGGCTGTCATCTTGATGCGGCAATGGTGGATGAGGCCTATCGCAAGCTGCCGTCTTTGCGCGGCGGCATCCTGTTCATCGAGAATGTGGGCAATCTGGTGTGCCCGGCGGCCTTCGACCTCGGGGAGGCCTGCAAGGTCGTGGTGTTCTCGACGACCGAGGGCGAGGACAAGCCGCTGAAGTACCCCGATATGTTCGCGGCCTCCGCGCTGATGCTGATCAACAAGATCGATCTCGCGCCGGCGGTCGATTTCGATCTGGCGCAGACGATCGAATATGCCCGCCGCGTCAATCCGAAGATCGAGGTGTTGACGATCTCGGCGCGCACCGGCGAAGGCTTTGCCACCTTCTACGCCTGGATCAGGAAGCAGTCGGAAAAGGCCAGGGCAAACATCGAGGCACGCGCCCTGAGCGCAGTTACGGGCTGATCATGAACGGCGGCGCCCAGGCACAGCATGGCACCAGGCTGCGGCTGCGCGTTCGCGGCGCCGTGCAGGGCGTCGGCTTTCGTCCCTATGTCTATGGATTGGCGAAGCACTACCGGCTCGGCGGCTTCGTCGCCAATGATCCGCAGGGAGTCCTGATCGAGGTCGAGGGCGACAACGCTGCCGATTTCGTCGAAGCCTTGCCGCGCCAGACGCCGCCTTTGGCGCGCATCGACGACATCTCGGTGGAGCGCGTCGCGCCTGCCGCAAGCGATGCCTTCCAAATTCGCGAGAGCGGACGCGGACAGATCGCGACACGGATCGCGCCGGACGCCGCGACTTGTCCGCAATGCTTGGCCGAACTGTTCGACCCCAAGAGCCGCTTCCACCTCTATCCGTTCGTGACCTGCACCGACTGCGGTCCGCGCTTCACCATTGCCGAACGGCTGCCCTACGACCGCGCCACCACGGCGATGAAGCGGTTTCCGTTGTGCGAGGCCTGCGCTGCCGAATACGAGAATCCAGCCGGCCGGCGCTTTCACGCCGAGGCGATCTCATGCCCGTGCTGCGGGCCGCAACTCAGCCACGGCCTCGACGAGATTGCCGCAGCGCTTGAGGAGGGCCGCATCGTCGCGATTAAGGGGCTCGGCGGGTATCAGCTGCTCTGCGATGCGCGCAACGAAGCGACGGTGGGGCAACTGAGATCACGCAAGCAGCGCGACCAGAAGCCATTCGCCGTGATGGTGGCAGTAGCGGATGCGGCGGTCGCGTTCGCCGAGGTCGATGCAACCGAGCGGGCTTTGCTTCAATCCGTCGCACGACCGATCGTGCTGCTGAAGTCGCGTCACGCTGTGGCGCCATCGATCGCGCCGGGGCTCGATAGAATTGGAGTGATGCTGCCGGTGGCGCCGCTGCATCATCTGATCTTCCATGCGCTCGCCCTGCGCGACGCGCCGGGTGAAGTGGCGCATTGGGCGCTCGTCTGCACCAGCGCCAACCTCAGCGGCGATCCGCTCCTGATCGACAACATGGAGGCTGAACAGCGGCTTGCCGGCATCGCCGATCTGGTCGTGACCCATGACCGCGCCGTCGTGACCCGCGCCGACGATTCCGTGCTGTCGGTGGTGGCGGGGCGGCCGCAATTCATCCGCCGCGCGCGTGGCTATGTGCCCGAGCCGATCCGGCTTGCGCGCAAGGTGCCGCCGATCCTGGCGGTGGGCGGGCATTTCAAAACGACCGTGACCTTGACGCGTGGCGACGAGGCCTTCGTCTCCCAGCACATCGGCGACCTCGATACTGCAGCGGCTATCCGCTTTTTCGAAGAGACGATCGATCATCAGACCCGCGTTCTCGACGTCGAGCCGGTGGCGATCGCGCATGATCTGCATCCCGACATGGCTTCGACGCGCTTTGCCGAGGCCAGCGGGCGGCCGACAATGGCTGTACAGCATCACCACGCCCATGCCGCGTCCGTGCTGGCCGAACATGGTCACGTTGGGCCTGCGCTTGCACTGGTGCTGGACGGCTACGGCTATGGTTCGGACGGCGGCAATTGGGGCGGCGAGCTGCTGCTCTGTGACGGCGCAGGCTTTCGCCGCATCGGCCATCTGGCCCCGCTGAAAATGCCGGGCGGCGATCGCGCAGCACGGGAGCCCTGGCGGATGGCGGCGGCGCTGTTGCATGGACTCGGACGGGGCAACGAGATCCCGCGCCGGTTTTCCGCTCACCTGCAGGCGAAATATCTGCTGCCATTGCTCGAACGGGCCGATGTGCCGGTGACGACCAGCGCCGGACGGCTCTTCGATGCGGCGGCCGGGCTGCTCGGTGTTTGTGCCGTGCAGAGCTACGAGGGCGAAGCGGCGATGAAGCTCGAAGCGCTGGTACGCAAAGCCTCGGTGCTCGATGGCGGCTGGGAGATTCGCAACCGTGTGCTGTCGCTGAGGCCCTTGTTTGAACGCCTGCTCGCTGACGGCGATGCGGTCGAAGCCGCCGGCCTCTTCCACGGCACCTTCGCTGCCGCTTGCGTTGATTGGGTTGTTGGCGCTGCGCGTTGGCTGAACGTCTCCGACATCGTGTTGAGCGGCGGCTGTTTCCTGAATGCTCACCTGGTGGAGCAGATCGAGCATGGCTGCCGCGCCGCCAGATTGAATCCGCTGCGGCCACGCCAGCTGCCGCCCAATGACGGTGGTTTAAGTCTGGGGCAGGCCTGGGTCGCCGCGCTCACGCTTGCCCCGCAATCGCATCTTGGAGGATCGACCTGATGTGCCTTGCCATTCCCGCTGAGGTGATCAAGCTCTTGCCCGACGACATGGCGATCGTCTCGATCGACGGCGTCAGCAAAGAGGTCTCGGTCGCGCTGGTCGAGGACCTCGCGGTCGGCGACTACGTCATCCTCCATGTCGGCTATGCGCTGGCCAAGATCGATCCGGCGGAAGCTCAAGAGACGCTCAATCTGCTCCGGCAGTTCGGCGAACAGGCGGAGGCGCAGCCATGAAATATGCCGACGAGTTTCGCGACAAGGAGATTGCAACAGGACTGGCGCGCGCGATCCGTGCCAAGGCGGACCCGCAGAGGTCTTACCGCTTCATGGAGTTCTGCGGCGGCCACACCCATGCGATCGCGCGCTACGGTCTCGAGGACATGCTGCCCGCCAATGTCCGCATGATCCATGGCCCCGGCTGCCCGGTTTGCGTGCTGCCGGCGGGACGCATCGACATGGCGATCCAGCTTGCCGAGCGGCCCGAGGTCATTCTTTGCGTCTACGGCGATCTGATGCGGGTGCCCGGCTCGCGCGGCACCTCGCTGCTACGGGCGAAAGCGCGTGGCGCCGACATCCGCATGGTCTATTCGACCCTCGATGCGATCAGGATCGCAGAAGACAATCCGGCCCGCGAAATCGTGTTCTTCGCCATCGGCTTCGAGACTACGACGCCGCCGACCGCAGTCATGCTCAAGCTCGCTGCGAAGAAGGATCTGCCGAACTTCAGCGTGTTCTGCAATCACGTGCTGACCCCGCCGGCGATGCGCGCGATCCTGGATAGCGAGAATCCGGTCGAGATCGACGGCTTCGTTGGCCCGGCGCATGTGTCGACCGTGATCGGCACCGCGCCTTATGCGCCATTCGCCGAGGAGGATGGCAAGCCGGTGGTGATCGCGGGTTTCGAGCCGCTTGACATGATGCAGGCGATCCTGATGCTGGTCGAGCAGGTCAATGACGGCCGCCACGAGGTGGAGAACCAATATCGCCGCGCCGTGGCTCGCGACGGCAATCCGCGGGCCAAGGCCGATGTGGCTGAGATCTTCGCGCTGCGTGATTCGTTCGAATGGCGGGGCTTGGGATCGATCCCGCATAGCGGACTCAAGTTGAGCCCGGCCTTCGCGCGCTTCGACGCCGAGCTGCGCTTTGCGATGGGCGAGAAGATCGTCGCCGACAATCCCGCCTGCGAGTGCCCGGCGATTCTGCGCGGGCTGAAGAAGCCGGTCGACTGCAAGCTGTTCGGCTCCGCCTGCACGCCGGAAACCCCGATCGGTTCCTGCATGGTGTCGTCGGAGGGCGCGTGTGCTGCGCATTGGACTTATGGCCGCTTCCGGGACCACCAGCGGAGGCTCGCATCATGAGCGCCCCGCAGCGCCGACTCGATCTCAGGAACGGCTGTGTCGACCTGTCGCATGGCGCCGGTGGACGGGCGATGGGACAGCTCATCTCCGGCATCTTTCATGAGGCATTCGGCAATGAATGGCTGGCGCGAGGCAACGATCAGTCGGCCTTCGACGTGCGGCCCGGGCGCATGGTGATGACCACTGACGGCTACGTGGTGTCGCCCTTGTTCTTTCCCGGCGGCAATATCGGCTCGCTCGCGGTGCATGGTACGGTCAACGACATCGCGATGGCGGGTGCGAAGCCGCTTTATCTCTCGGCGAGCTTCATCATCGAGGAAGGCTTCGGCCTTTCCGATCTGAAGCGAATTGCCGATGCGATGGGCGAGGCGGCGCGGTCCGCCGGCATTGCCATCATCACCGGCGATACCAAGGTGGTCGAGCGCGGCAAGGCCGACGGTCTCTTCATCTCCACTGCGGGCGTCGGCGTGCTGCCCGATGGTCTCGATCTGTCCGCGGACAAGGCGCGCCCGGGCGATCGCGTGCTGCTGTCGGGCAGCCTCGGCGATCACGGCGTCGCCATCATGTCGAAACGCCAGAACCTCGCTTTCGAAACCGAGATCGTGTCCGATTCTGCGGCACTGCACGACCTCGTCGATGTCATGGTCGCGGCGGGAGGGCAGGGCATCCGGTTGATGCGCGATCCCACTCGTGGTGGGCTTGCGGCGACTATGAACGAGATTGCCCAGCAATCGCGGCTTGGCTTCCGCTTGCAGGAGGAAGCTATCCCGGTGAAGCCGGCCGTGGCCGCCGCCTGCGAACTGCTCGGGCTTGATCCGTTGCATATCGCCAACGAAGGTAAGCTGGTCGCGGTGGTCGCGCCGGAAGTGGCGGCGTCCGTCCTGGCTGCCATGAGAGCGCATCCGCTCGGTCGCGATGCTGCCGATGTCGGTGAGGCGGTGGCTGACGACCACCGCTTCGTCCAGATGGCGACGAGCTTTGGCGGCGGGCGGATTGTCGACTGGCTGTCTGGCGAGCAGTTGCCAAGGATTTGTTGAGCAGGGATCTGTTGAGGCGATGAGCGTGCAGGGGACGATACTGATCGTCGACGACGAGGTTCGCTCGCAGGAGGCGCTGCGACGGGTCCTCAATCAGGATTTCGAGGTGCTCTGCGCCGGCAGCACGGCAGATGCCGAGAAGCTGCTCGAAGGCGAGATCGTGCACGCCGTGATCTGCGACCAGCGCATGCCGCAGGAATCCGGCGTCAGCTTCCTCAAGCGTGTTCGCGAGTTGTGGCCCGATCCGGTCCGGATGATCATCTCCGGCTATTCGGATTCGGAAGACATCATTGCCGGCCTGAACGAGGCCGGCATCTATCAATACATCACCAAGCCCTGGCAGCCGGAGCGACTGATCGAGATCGTCCGCGAGGCCGTCCAGCTCTATCGGCTGCAGAAGGAGACCGAGACCGCCGGCGTCGACGTCAAGGCGCGGCCTGCGCATGTCAAGAAGGTGGTCTCGGTCAAGCGCGGCGCCGCCAAGCAGCTCTATGATTTCGAGCGCATCCTGCACGCGCCTGACAGTCCCATGCGCGGCGTGATCGAGCTCGGCCGGCGCGCGGCGGATTACGACATCTCGGTGCTGATCACCGGCGAGTCCGGAACCGGCAAGGAGCTCCTGGCGCGCGCCATCCACTATGGCTCCGCGCGCGCAACCAAGGCCTTTGTGATCCAGAATTGCGGTGCTCTGCCGGACGAACTGCTGGAGAGCGAATTGTTCGGCTGCAAGAAGGGTGCGTTCACCGGCGCTTATCAGGATCGTATCGGCCTGTTCGAGGTCGCCGATGGCGGCACCATCTTCCTCGATGAGATCGGGGAGACCTCGCCCGCCTTTCAGGTGAAGCTGCTGCGCGTGCTGCAGGAGAGCGAGATCAGGCCATTAGGCGCGCAGCGGGTGCGCAAGGTCGATGTCCGCGTCGTCGCCGCCACCAATCGCGATCTGGAAGCCGAGGTCGAGGCTGGCCGCTTCCGTCGTGATCTTTACTACCGGCTTGCGGCGTTTCCCGTGCATATGCCGGCGCTGCGCGACCGCCCCATGGACATTCCGTTGATTGCCGAAGGGGTCCTGTCGGCAGTCAAGACCTCGTTCAACCGGCCGCATCTGCGCTTCGTGTCATCGGTGCTGGAGGAGTTCTCCAGATATCACTGGCCCGGCAATGTGCGCGAGCTGCAGAATGAGATCCAGCGCATGGCCGTGTTGGCCGATGCCGACGAGCTGCGCTGTCCGCCCTTCGCCGGACGCCGCAGCGCGCGCCGTGTAGCTTCGGCGGCCAATGGCAAGCTCAACGGCTCAGCGACCCTCAAGGACAAGGTGGAAGATCTCGAAAAGACGGTCATCGTCAGCTATCTTGAGAAATACGAGGGGAATATCAGCCGGGTCGCGAACGAGCTCGGCCTGTCGCGCGTGGGCTTACGCAATAAATTGTCCCGATATGATTTGAGAAAAAATGGCAAAGGCCACGTCCTCTCCTGAGATGCCGGGGTCAGAAACCCTGTTGAAGCTGATCGCCGGCCGTGGCTCGCTTGAGTTCGACAGCGAGCGCGAAGGGGTGTGGATCGAAGTGATCCGCAAGATGGACGAGGTCTATTCCGATCTCCTCCGCTACGAGGTCGATCTCGAGCACAAGAACGCCGAGCTCGAAGAGGCGCAGGCCTTCGTCACCAATGTGATCGAATCGGTGTCCGACATCCTGGTGGTCTGCGATGCCGGCGGCACGGTGCAGCAGGCAAATTCAGCGTTTCAGCAGACCACTGGCCGCGCCATGCAGGAGATCGTCGGCGGCAACGTCGCCGATGTGATCGATGCCGGCGACAGGACCAAGCTGCCGCCGCTGCTGAAGCCGCGCGGTGCGGCGGAGGTGGTCGACAGCGAGCTGCGCTTCCTCAACGAGCAGGGCAGTTCCGATCTGTTCGCCATCAACAGCTCGCCCCGGCATGATCATCGCGGCCGCTTTATCGGCGTCGTGCTGACCGGTCGCCCGATCGGCGAGCTCCGCCGCGCTTATGAGGCGCTCCACAAGGCGCATCGGGAACTCCAGCGGGCGCAGCGCCAGCTGGTCGAGCAGGAGAAGATGGCGAGCCTCGGCCGGCTCGTCGCCGGCGTCGCGCATGAGCTGAACAATCCGATCAGCTTCGTCTACGGCAACATCCATACCTTGATGCGCTATCGGACGGCGCTCGTCACCTATCTCGATGCGATTCACGAGCAGCCGATCGCTCCCGAGGTTGCCCAGCTGAAGAGCGAGCTTCGCATCGATGCCATCCTGGAGGATTTCGGCTCGCTGATTGAGGGCACCCTGGAGGGCGCAGTCCGCATCAGCGAAATCGTCAAGAACCTGCGCCGGCTGTCATTTTCCAAGATCGGCGAGGTCGAGCGGGTCAACATCGAGCGGCTTATCAATACCGCAGTGCTGTGGGCGGTTCGGACCAAGCAGCGGCATCTGGATGTCCAGATCGAGGTCGGGCCGGATCTCTGGATCTCGGGCAATGAAGGCCAGTTGCATCAGGTGATCGTCAACCTGGTCGAGAACGCGATCCATGCGATGCGTACGACGGAGGTGCCGCGGCTCATAGTATCGGCCCAGCGCGAGGGCAATGAGATCCTGTTCAGGGTCTCCGACAACGGCCCCGGCATCGACCAGGATCACTTGAGCCACGTCTTCGAGCCGTTCTTCACCACCAAGCGGGTCGGCGAGGGAACGGGCCTCGGGCTCTGGATCAGCTATGGCATCGTGCGCGAGCACGGCGGCGAACTCATTGCCGGCAACGCGCCCGAGGGCGGCGCAACGTTTTCCTTCGCATTGCCCGCGGCCTGATGACCGATCGCCGCTCTAACGCTGGATCTGCTGCGGCCCGCTGAGCCACAGCGCGAGCACGGTCCAGATCGCGCCGGACAGCAGATAGGCGCCGGCCGACATCAGCCCGAAATTGGCAGCCAGCAGCAGCGCCGCGAGCGGGGCAAATCCCGCGCCGAACAGCCAGGCAAGATCGGAAGTCAGCGCCGAGGCGGTGTAGCGATAGGCGCGGGCGAAGTTGGAGGCGATCGCGCCTGAGGATTGCCCGAACGACAGCCCGAGCAGGACGAAGCCGAGCACCATGTAGGTCGTCTCGCCGATTGCGCCGGCGTCGAGCAGTTGTGGGGCAAAGCCGGAGAACACGGCGATTGCAATCGCCGAGCCCATCAGCAGCGGCTTGCGTCCGATCCGGTCGGCCAAGAGGCCGGAGGCCACGATCGCGATCACGCCAAACACTGCGCCGACGGTCTCGATCACGAGGAAGCGCGTCGGGCTCTCCCGCGTGAACAGGAACACCCAGGAAAGCGGAAACACCGTCACCATATGAAACAGCGCGAAGCTCGCCAGCGGTGCGAATGCGCCGATGACGATGTTGCGGCCCTCGTGACGAATGGTGTTGGAGATGCGGGCCGGCTGCAGCTCACGGCTCTCGAACAGCTCGGCATATTCAGGCGTCGCCACCATGCGCAGCCGGGCAAACAGCGCGACCACGTTGATCGCGAAGGCCACGAAGAACGGATAGCGCCAGCCCCAGTCGAAGAAGTCCGCGGCGGACAGATAGCCGGCGAAGAACGCAAACAGCGTGCTGGCGACGATCAGGCCGAGCGGTGCGCCGAGCTGCGGGATCATCGCATACCAGCCGCGCTGGTTTTCCGGCGCGTTCATGGCGAGCAGCGAGGCCATGCCATCCCAGCTGCCGCCCCAGGACAGACCCTGGCCGATGCGCGCCAGTGCCAGCAGCCAGATCGCCGAGGCGCCGATCGTGTAATAGCTCGGCAGGAAGGCGATCGCGACCGTCGAGGTCCCGAGCAGGACCAGCGCGGTGATCAGCTTGGCATTCTTGCCGTGGCGGCGGTCGATCGCCATAAAGATCACGCTGCCGAAGGGGCGGGCGATGAAGGCGAGCGCAAATAGCGCGAAAGAATAAAGGGTCTGGTGCAAATCGTCGGCGAACGGAAACACCAGCCGCGGGAACACGATCACCGAGGCGATGGCATAGACGAAGAAGTCAAAGAATTCGGACGTGCGCCCGATGATGACGCCGATGGCGATCTCGCCCGGATGGGCTTCGTGGCCGTGGGAAGCGCCGGGGATCGCATCAGCCGTTGCCGCCGCATGTGTCATCACGATTCCAGTCTACCTTAAGTGATCCTGTCGGGCCTTGAGCCCTGCTTGTGTTTGGCCGCGCTGCCGCGGGCTCGGTATTGGACAAATTGTCCAATGTTGGATGCGCTGCAGCATCGCTACCTCTCCGCCGGAAAAAATCCGTCGCTTGATGGGGTTAAGCGTGCGTCATCTGAAACTCTTGGCTTTATTGCCGCTTGGTCTCGCTCTTGGCGGGTGTGATTTCGTGGTCCTGTCGCCGGCTGGCGACGTGGCCGCGCAACAGCGCGACCTCGTTGTTATCGCCACCGTCCTGATGCTGTTGATCGTGGTGCCCGTCATGGTGGCGACCGCCGTGATCGCCTGGCGCTACCGGCAGTCGAATACGTCGGCTACGTACACGCCGGAGTGGGATCACTCCACTCAACTCGAGTTGATGATCTGGGCGGCGCCGCTTCTGATCATCATCTGCCTTGGCGCCGTGACCTGGATGGGCACGCATCTGCTCGATCCCTACCGGACGCTCGGGCGCATCGCCTCGGATCGTCCGGCGAGCCCGGACAACAGGCCGCTGGAGGTCGATGTCGTCGCGCTCGACTGGAAGTGGCTGTTCATCTACCCGGAATATGGCGTCGCCAGCCTCAACGAGCTTGCCGCACCCGTCAACCGGCCGCTCGATTTCAAGATCACGGCCTCTTCGGTGATGAACTCATTCTACATTCCCGCGCTCGCCGGCCAGATCTACGCGATGCCGGGCATGCAGACGCGGCTGAACGCGGTGATCAATGCGCCCGGCAGCTATCGCGGCTTCTCCGCCAACTATTCCGGCGCCGGCTTCTCGCACATGCGCTTCACCTTCCAGGCGCTGGCCGATGCCGATTTTGACAAATGGATCGCCAAAGCGAAGTCGGCCAACAGCCGGCTCGGCCGGCAGGAGTATCTCGCGCTTGAGCGCCCCAGCGAGAACGAGCCGGTCCGCTTCTACGCGCCGGTGGACGAGGAGCTGTTCCCGGCGATCCTCAACATGTGCGTCGAGACCGGCAAGATGTGCACCAGTGAGATGATGGCGATCGACGCCAAGGGCGGCATGGGCCTTGCCGGCATCCGGAACACGCTGCCGCTGACCTACGACAAGTTCGCCGCGCGCGGCGCCGTGTTCGGTCCCGAGCCCAGCTATATCACGGGCGGGGTCTGTCTGCCCGGCGACCAGATCAGCCGGATGTCGGACGCCTCGATCATCGTTCCCGCGCCGCGCGATGCGACGCCGTTGCGCGGCAGCGGATTGGCGCGTCCCGGTTTCGCGTTGAAGTCTTCGACCTCCTTCATCTTCGGCCGCAGCTCCAGATCGGATTCGTGAGATAGAGCCATGTTTGACACCCACGATCTCACCAGGCTGATCTTCGGACGGCTCACGCTGGAGTCGCTGCCGCTGCACGAGCCGATCATCGTCGGCACCTTCGCGGTGGTCGCGCTCGGCGGCATCGCGCTGCTCGGCGCCATCACCTATTTCCGGCTCTGGGCCTATCTGTGGCGCGAATGGTTCACCAGCGTCGACCATAAGCGCATCGGTATCATGTACATGGTGCTCGGCATCGTCATGCTGCTGCGCGGCTTTGCAGATGCGCTGATGATGCGCATGCAGCAGGCGATGGCCTTCAACGGCTCGGACGGTTTCCTGCCGGCCCATCACTACGATCAGGTCTTCACGGCGCATGGCGTCATCATGATCTTCTTCGTGGCGATGCCGCTGGTCACCGGGCTGATGAACTTCGTGGTGCCGCTGCAGATCGGGGCCCGCGACGTGTCGTTCCCGTTCCTGAACAATTTCAGCTTCTGGATGACGGTCGGCGGCGCGGTGCTGGTGATGGCCTCGCTGTTCATCGGCGAGTTCGCGCGCACCGGCTGGCTCGCTTATCCGCCGCTGTCGAATCTTGCCTATAGTCCAGACGTCGGCGTCGATTACTACATCTGGGGGCTGCAGGTGGCGGGCGTCGGCACGACGCTGTCGGGCATCAACCTGATCTGCACCGTCGTGAAGATGCGTGCGCCCGGCATGACCATGATGAAGATGCCGGTGTTCACCTGGACCTCGCTCTGCACCAACGTGCTGATCGTCGCCTCCTTCCCGGTCTTGACCGCGGTTCTCGCGCTGCTGTCGCTGGACCGCTACGTCGGCACCAATTTCTTCACCAACGATTTCGGTGGCGATCCGATGATGTACGTGAACCTCATCTGGATCTGGGGCCATCCGGAGGTCTACATCCTCGTGCTGCCGGTCTTCGGCGTGTTCTCTGAGGTGACCGCGACCTTCTCCGGCAAACGCCTGTTCGGCTACACCTCGATGGTCTACGCCAGCGTCGTCATCACCGTCCTGTCCTACCTGGTGTGGCTGCACCATTTCTTCACGATGGGCTCGGGGGCGAGCGTCAACTCGTTCTTCGGCATCACCACCATGATCATCTCGATCCCGACGGGGGCGAAGATGTTCAATTGGCTGTTCACGATGTACCGGGGGCGAATCCGCTTCGAACTGCCGATGATGTGGACGGTCGCCTTCATGCTGACCTTCGTGATCGGCGGCATGACCGGCGTGCTGCTCGCGGTGCCGCCGGCGGACTTCGTGCTGCACAACAGCCTGTTTCTGATCGCGCATTTCCACAACGTGATCATCGGCGGCGTGGTGTTCGGCGTGTTTGCCGCCATCGCCTACTGGTTCCCGAAGGCGTTCGGCTTCAAGCTGGATCCGTTCTGGGGCAAGATGTCGTTCTGGTTCTGGGTGGTCGGCTTCTACTTCGCCTTCATGCCGCTCTATGTGCTGGGGCTGATGGGCGTGACGCGGCGGCTGCGCGTGTTCGATGATCCGTCGTTGCAGATCTGGTTCGTCATCGCCGGCATCGGTGCGCTTTTGATCGCCTGCGGCATCGGCTGCTTCCTGGTCCAGATCGCGGTCAGCATTCTCCGCCGCAAGGAGCTTGCTGACGTCACCGGCGATCCCTGGGACGCCCGCACCTTGGAGTGGGCGACCTCCTCGCCGCCGCCGGCCTACAACTTCGCCTTCACGCCCATGGTGCATGACAACGATGCCTGGTGGGACATGAAGCGTCGCGGCTACGCGCGGCCCTTGGCCGGCTTCAAGGCGATCCACATGCCGAGCAACACCGGCACTGGCGTGATCCTGGCGGGGCTTGCGACCGCGATGGCGTTCGGCTTGATCTGGTACATCTGGTGGCTGGCGGCGGTGAGCTTCGTTGCGCTGCTTGCGGTCGCGATCCGCCACACCTTCAACTATCATCAGAGTTTCCATATCGCCGCCGACGAGGTCGTGCGCACCGAGCGTGCACGGACCGAGCTGCTCGCGGCAGGAGGGAAGGCATGACCATTGCGATGGGATCGATGAAGGCCGGCGAGCCGGTCTTCTACGTCGTCGACGAGCACGAGCATCCGGAAGGCCACAGCACCATGCTGGGCTTCTGGATCTATCTGATGAGCGACTGCCTCATCTTCGCGATGCTGTTCGCCGTCTATGGCGTGCTCGGCGGCAAATATGCCGCGGGCCCGGCGCCGAAGGATCTGTTCGACCTGTCGCTGGTCGCGGTCAACACCACGTTCCTGCTGCTGTCGTCGCTCACCTATGGTCTTGCCATGCTCGCCATGGGACAGTCGCGCGCCGGCGCGATGCAGGCTTGGCTGGTGGTGACCGGCCTGTTCGGTCTCGGCTTCCTCGGCATCGAGCTGTCCGAGTTCGCGCACATGATCCATGAAGGCGCGACGCCCCAGCGCAGCGCCTTCCTGTCGTCATTCTTCACCCTGGTTGGCACCCACGGCCTGCACGTCACCTTTGGCCTGATCTGGCTGGTGACCCTGATGGTGCAGGTCCGGACCCATGGTCTGATCGAGGCCAACCGCCGCCGGCTGTTCTGCCTGAGCATGTTCTGGCACTTCCTCGACGTCATCTGGATCGGCGTCTTCACCGTCGTCTATCTCATGGGAATGCTGCGATGAGCACGGATGTCCACGCCCAAGCCCACATCCACGGCGCGGATGCCGGGGACCACAGCCACGGCACCCGGTCCGATCTGTGGATCGGCTTTGCAGCTTCGGTCGTCCTGACCGCGCTGCCGTTCTGGCTGGTGATGAGCGGAACGCTCGACAAGCAGGTGGCTGCGCTCGTCATCATGGCGCTGGCGGCTGTGCAGGTCGTGGTCCATATGGTCTACTTCCTGCACATGAACTCGCGCGCGGAAGGCGGCTGGACCATGATGGCGCTGATCTTCACGATCATCGTGGTGGTGATCGCCCTGAGCGGTTCATTGTGGGTCATGCACCATTTGACCACCAACATGATGCCCGTACACGAGATGAGCCCATCGCCGTGACAGAGCCTCCCACGGAGGGGGCCGAGCACGAGGGGATCGATTGTGAGCGCCGCAACGCGCGCCGGCTGTCGTCCCTGTTGCTCGGGCTCGCGTGGGGCGTTTGCGTTGCGGTGCTGCTGGCGCTCGGTGTCTGGCAGCTGGAGCGGCGCGTCTGGAAGCTCGATCTCATCGACCGGGTCGAACAGCGCGTCCATGCCGCGGCGGTGCCAATGCCCGGCCTGGCATCGTGGTCGGCAGTCAATCGCAGTGAGGACGAATACCGCCGGGTTATCGCCAGCGGCCGCTTCCTGAATGATCGCGAGACGTTGGTGCAGGCCCTGACCGTCGAGGGCCCGGGCTATTGGGTCGTCACACCTCTCGAGACAACCGATCACACGATCGTGCTGATCAACCGGGGCTTCGTCCCAGTAGACCGTCGCAATCCCGCGACGCGAGCGGAAGGGAACCCGATGGAACCCGTCGCGGTGACCGGGCTGCTGCGGATCTCGGAACCGGGCGGGGGCTTCCTGCGCAAGAATGATCCGGCTACCAACCGCTGGTATTCACGTGACGTCGGGGCGATCGCGGCGGCGCGGGGCCTGCCGCAGGTTGCGCCGTTCTTCATCGACGCCGATGCGACCCCAAATCCGGGCGGTTGGCCGCGGGGCGGCTTGACCGTGATCTCCTTTCCGAACAATCACCTGGTCTACGCGCTGACCTGGTTTAGCTTGGCAACCATGCTGGCGGGGGCTGGACTGCACCGCCTTGTCCAGTTGCGCCGGTCGCCCGGCCGCCGTCCGCAGGAGGCAACTTAGCGGCAATGCCGCCGGGACAAGCTGAAGGTCTTCTGATAGGCCAAGCTTTGAGGTTGATGCGCAGTCGACACGATGAGATCTCGGGACTTGCCATGAGGAACGAAGCCGCGACCTTGCCGGTCGCAGCCAATGCCACCGAGGCGCTCGGTTCGCCGCTGCCGGCCGCGGATACGACCAACCGCAAGAACATGGCGCTGCTGATTCAGCTGCGCTGGACCGCGGTGGCCGGACAGATCGCCACCATCACGTTCGTCACCTGGTGGTTCGATATCAGCTTGCCGCTTGCACCGATGGCGGCCGTGATCTGCGCGCTGATTGCGTTGAATGTGATCAGCGAGACCTGGCTCAGATACCGTGACGACGTCAACAACCGCGATCTCCTGATCGCGCTGATGCTCGACGTCGTGGCGTTGACGGCCGAACTGCATCTGGCCGGCGGCGCCTCCAATCCGTTCACCTGCCTCTATCTGCTTCAGGTGACACTCGGCGCAGTGCTGCTCGACGCACGTTCGAGCTGGTCTCTGGTCGCGCTGACATGCGTCAGCTTCATCTGGCTCGTCGTCTCCTATCGGCCGTTGCAGCTGCCGCACCACAGCGCCAGCGAGGTCTTCAGCCTGTATGTCACAGGCACCTTCGTCGGCTTCGTGCTCGACGCCGTTCTGCTCGTCGTATTCGTGACCCGTATCAACCGGAACCTCCGCGAGCGCGATGCCAAGCTTGCCGCCTTGCGCCAACATGCCGCCGAGCAGGATCACATCATCCGGATGGGCCTGCTGGCCTCGGGCGCGGCGCACGAACTCGGCACGCCGCTCGCCTCGCTGTCCGTGATTCTGAACGACTGGCGGCGTATGCCGGCGATCGCCTCCGATCCCGCGATCGCGGACGATTTCGCCGAGATGGAAGCCTCGGTGCAGCGCTGCAAATCCATCGTCACGGACATCCTGGTATCGGCCGGGCAGGCGCGCGGCGAGGGATCTGCGCCGACCACGCTGAAGCGCTTTCTCGCCGCCCTGGTCGACGAGTGGCGCACCGCGCGCTCGGCCCGCAATCTGATCTTCCGGAACGAGTTTGGCGATGACCTCGCGATCGTCTCCGACGTCGCGCTGAAGCAGGCGATCGTGAACGTGCTTGACAACGCCTACGAAGTTTCGCGCGATTGGGTAGAGCTTGTCGTCGAACGTGACGGCGACATGCTGCTTCTGAGCATCAGCGACCGCGGCCCCGGCTTCGACCGTGCCATTCTCGCGCAACTCGGCCGGCCGTATCAAAGCAGCAAAGGACGGCCGGGCGGCGGTCTCGGCCTGTTCCTGGTGGTCAACGTGATCCGCAAGCTTGGCGGTGTCGTTTCGGCCTGGAACCATCGGGGGCGTGGCGCGACGGTGCGATTGTCATTGCCGCTGTCGATGCTTGCGATTGGAGAATGCGGTGGAGAGTGACCGATCCCTGCTCATCGTCGAGGACGACGAGGGTTTTGCGCGCACTTTGAAGCGCTCCTTCGAGCGGCGCGGCTACGACGTCGTGGTTGCCGTGTCTTGCGATGAAGTCGGCGAGATCCTGAAAGTGAAGTCGCCCGGTTACGCCGTGGTCGATCTCAAGCTCGGCGGCGCATCGGGCCTCGTCTGCGTCGAGACGTTGCATGCGCATGATCCGCAGATGCTGATCGTCGTGCTGACCGGCTATGCCAGCATAGCTACGGCCGTGGAAGCCATCAAGCTCGGGGCCTGCCATTACCTGGCAAAACCGTCCAATACCGATGACATCGAGGACGCGTTTCGCAAGGCGCAGGGCAATCCGCAGGTCGCGCTCGCCGACCGGTCGACCTCGATCAAAACGCTGGAATGGGAGCGGATCCATCAGACCCTGATCGAGACCGACTTCAACATCTCGGAGACCGCGCGGCGGCTCGGCATGCATCGCCGTACCTTGGCCCGCAAGCTCGAGAAGCGGCAGGTCAGGTAGGCGCCCGTCTGACGACCAGGGCTGCGGATCTGATCCAGGCAATGGCCTGTTAATCTAAAAATTCTACGATCAGCACGTGTGCCAGAACAGGACCCGCGCGTATCTGTGCTCGGTGCACGCAAAGATGTTCCGGCATGACGCGGACTTTCCTGCGCGTGTCCTTTCCGCTTCCTTACCTGTTAACCCAAAAACAGCGGGCGTGAAGCGAACAGCGATTAACTAGGAATTTAGGATCGGGTTGTGCGCGTCGATACCTCCCTTAAGGGTTTCATTAAATTGCCCTGGACTCGGAGGTCCCGATGCGCGTCGCTATAGTTCACGATTGGCTGTACGTCCTGGGCGGCGCCGAGCAGGTCCTGCGCGAAATCCTGCGCTGCTATCCGAATGCGGACGTCTTCACGCTGTTCGATCTTCTTCGTCCCGAAGACCGGCGCAAGCTGGGGTTCGAGACGTCCCACACCAGCTTCCTGCAGAAGATGCCGTTTCTGCACAAGCGCCACCGCTCCTATCTGCCGCTGATGCCGCTTGCGATCGAGCAGTTCGACCTGTCGAGCTACGATCTCGTCATTTCGAGCAGTTGCGCCGTCGCCAAGGGCGTGCTCACCGGACCGGAGCAGCTGCATGTCGCCTATGTGCATTCGCCGATGCGATATGCCTGGGATCTGCAGCACGTCTATCTGAACGAAAGCGGCTACGCGACCGGCCTGAAAGGCGCGATGGCGCGCATGCTCCTGCACCGGATGCGGATCTGGGACGCACGCACCGCGCATGGTCCCGATGCGATCTTCACGAATTCGCAATTCGTCGCCCGCCGGATCAAGAAGATCTATGGGCGCGAGGCCAAGGTGATCTATCCGCCGGTATCGCTGGCCAATCGCGATGTCATCCTTCCCGTGGGCAATCACTTCCTAGCCGCCAGCCGGCTCGTCCCCTACAAGCGCATCGAGCCGATCGTGCACGCCTTCAACGGGCTGCCGGATCTGGAGCTGATCGTCGCCGGCGACGGCCCGGAAGCTGATCGGCTCAAGGCGATTGCCGGGCCGAACATCAAGTTCGTCGGCTTTGTCCCCGACAAACAGCTGCGTGACCTGATGGCGACCGCGCGGGCATTCGTGTTCGCGGCGGAGGAGGATTTCGGCATCGTTCTCGTCGAGGCGCAGTCCGAAGGCGCGCCCGTGCTGGCTTTAGGCCGCGGCGGCGCGCGCGAGTCGATCCTGGCCGGCGGACCGCGGCCGACCGGAATGTTCTTCGAGGCGGCCGATCCGCAGTCGATCGCCGCATGCGTGCTGTCGTTCGTCGCCAAGGAACGGTCGATCTCGCGGCTCGACTGTCGCCAGCGGGCGGCCTTCTTCTCTGCCGAGCGGTTCCGCAGCCAGTTCGTTGCGGCCGTGAACGAAGAGTTCGAACGCCTGCATGGGGGGGATCAGAGCCAGGCAGCGCGGCTGATCGCGTAACGGGACCGTTGGGGTGAGACCAGGAAGATGAGCCACGCGAGCAGATCCGATAGCCTGGCCGGCCTTGCGATTGCCGGCACGGTGTGGCGTCGCCGCCGCGTGTTCGGCGCGGTGTTCGCCGCCATTCTGGGCTTGGCCGTGCTCGCGCTGGTCTTGTTGCCGGTGCGCTATCTCGGCACTGCATCCGTCATCGTCGCCGAGCAGGAACCTGGCGCGGCCGCCAATGCCTCTTCGGCGTGGGCCCAGAAGGTCGGCGATCCCGCCGATATGGAGAGCCAGCTGCTCGTCATTCGTTCGCCCCGGCTGTTGCGGCTGGTGATGAGCACCCCGGGCGTCATTCCGGCGGTGGTCGAGGAGTGCGAGCGCGGACGGCTGCTGGGTGGCGCGGGCAGCTGCGACAAGCTCAAGACCGATGCGGGCGCCTTCATCGAGCATGTCGACGGTCGCTTCAGTGTCGCATCCGCCGGCCGCTCCCGCGTGATCAATATCTCGTATCAGTCGGGCATTCCCGAAGTGGCGCAGACGCTGGCCAATGCACTGACCCAGGCGTTTCTCGACGACCAGCGCAACGAAGGCGCCAACAGTCGCGAGGTCGCAAGCTCCTGGATCTGGCGGGAGCTGAAACAGCTCGATCAGCAGCTGCGCGCTGCCGACGAGAAGATCCAGCAGTTCCGCCGCACCAAGGGGCTGATGCGCGGCGCCAATGCGCCGATCTCGTCGGAGCGGCTCACCAGCATCGGCCAGCAGCTTTCGCAGGCGGAAGCCGCGCGGGCCGAAGCCGCTGCGCGGCTGCAGGAGATCAAGTCGGAGCAGGAGCGGGGGCCGACTGATGCGCCCTCGGTACTGTCGAGCCGAACCATTGCGGATTTGAAGCAGCAGCTGACGGCAGTCAGCGCGCAGCTCGCCAGCGCGGCGACGATGCTCGGCCCGAAGCATCCCTCGATGCTGGCGCTGAGCCGCGAGCAGGCGATGATCCAGCAGCGGCTGGTCGAGGAGATGCAAAACATCGCCGCAAGCGCCAAGAAGGCCTATGACGCGAACGATGCCCTGGTGAATTCGCTCAAGACGCAGATGGATGCGGCGAAGGCGGAGGCCGGCTCGGCCACGCTCGACGAAGCCTCGATCGAGAGCATGGTGCGCGACACCGAGATCAAGCGCCAGCAATATGCCGAGCTGTACAAGAAGGCGAGCGAGCTCGAGACCGAGCGGCGGGTCCTGCAAGGCAGCACCCGGCTGGTGAGTCTGGCCGAACTGCCGAACAAGCCGTTCTTTCCCAAGAAGATCCCATTCCTGGCCGCAGGCACCACGCTGGCGCTGATCTTCGGCATCGGCGCCACCATGCTGGCCGATAAGCTCAGCCGTTCCGCGACGGGCGAGGCCGCGCCCCAATCTGCGCAGCCGGTCGCGCCTCAGCCGATGCCACCGTCCGCGCCTGCCGTCGCCGAGATCGAGCAGGCGCCGGCGCTGGCGCCACAAAGTGTGGAGCAAACGCCCGATCCGCCCATCGCGGAGGTCCCAAGGTCGCAGCTGCCGAAGATCGCCGATGTACCGATCCTGGCCTGCCTGCCACGGCTCAAGACATTGCGGCAGCTGTCGGCGGTCGGCGCCATTCTCCAGGATTACCGCAACCTCGCCCTTCCGCAGGTACTGCGGCTGGCGTCGGAAGACGCCGAGTTTCAGGCCGGTATGCGTGCGCTGGTCCAGGCGCTTGGCCTCGTCGAATCCGGGCCGACACGGCGCATCGTGGTGACGTCGGCGGGGGACGGCGAGGGCAAGACGACCTGCGTATTGTCGCTCGCCGAGCATCTGGCCGCCGCGGGCCGCCGCGTCCTGATGGTCGAGTGCGAGCCCGTCCATCCTGATTTTGCGCAGGTGTTATCGCTGCCGGCGAGTCCCGGATTGTCCGGCGTACTGTCCGGCGCGGCAGCGGTGAGCCAGGCAGTGATCAGGACGGACCGTCCCAACCTGCACGTGCTGCCGTTCGGCGAGAGAACCGGGCGGGTCGCCAGTGTGCTGTTCGGAGCGAAGATTGCCGAGCTGTTGTCCGGACTGGGTGACTACGATGCGGTGCTGATCGACAGTCCGCTGCCTGCGCTCGAGAGCTTGTGTCTCTCTAAGATTGATAACCTGCTGCTATGCGTCAGGAGCGATCGCTCCGTCATCGAGCCGGTGATCTCCGCGATCACCCGTGTCAAATTGCTGGGGGCCGACGACCTCGCCATCGTCGTCACGATGACCGACGCAGAACACGGTGGTCGGCCGCAACCGGCGTTCACGGCAACAGACGCCTATGCCAGGGCAGGGTGATGTCAAGCGCGCGCGTGCTGTTTGTTGATCACACCGGCCAGATCGGCGGCGCCGAGCTGATCCTGCTCGACGTCGTCGCGGGCCGGCAGAACTCATCCGCCTTTCTGTTCGAGGACGGACCGCTGAGCGCGGCGCTGGCCGGACGCGGTCTGAAGCTCATCATCTCGCAGCATGGCCGCGGCCTGTCGCGCTTCCGCCGTGATAGCTCAGCATTGGCGGCGCTGCCGCTGCTCGGCCGGCTCGCGGCGATCGTGGTCGAGATCGCGAAAGCGGCGCGCGGCCACGATCTCGTCTATGCCAATTCGCAGAAGGCATTCGTGCTGGCGGCGCTCGCCAGTGTCGTGGCGCGGCGGCCGCTGATCTGGCATCTGCACGACATCATCAGCCCGGCACATTTCGGCGCCGCGCAGCGGCGCATGCAAGTCCTCCTTGCAAACCGGTGTGCACTGAAGGTGATCGTTCCATCCGACGCGGCGGCCGCGGCTTTCATCGCCGCCGGCGGGCGGCGCAGCCTCGTCGAGGTCGTACCCAATGGGCTTGCCTTGCAGCGGGAGCAGACCCTGCGCTGCGACCTCCGACAGGCGCTCGGCCTGCCGGAGGGGCCGCTCGTCGGTGTGTTCAGCCGGCTCGCGCCCTGGAAAGGCCAGCACGTCCTGCTCGAAGCGCTCGCGGCGCTTCCAGGTGTCGGCTGTATCGTGGTCGGCGATGCGCTGTTCGGCGAGCAGGACTATGCGGCGCAGCTGCAGCAGATGGTGGCCGAGCTCGGCTTGGCCGGGCGCGTGCATTTCCTCGGCCATCGCAGCGACGTGCCGAAACTGATGCAGGCGGTCGACGCGATGGTGCATCCCTCGATCGATCCCGAGCCGTTCGGCCGTACCCTGGTCGAAGCGATGCTGTCGGGCGTGCCGGTGATCGCGACCGATGCCGGCGCGGCTCCTGACATCCTGGAGCGCGGTCGCGCTGGAACCTTGATCCCGCCGGCCAATCCGCGCGCGCTGGCGGCCGCGATCGCCGCCGTATTGGCAAGGCCGGATCAGCTCGCAACCCAGCTGGAATATGCTGCGCAGCGCGCGCGTGCCGAATACAGCCTGGCGCGCATGTGCGAGGCGATCGGGCTTCTGATCGCCAAGGCGCAGGCCGGAGCTGCCGCGTGAGTGCGCATCAGCATTCGCTGCGGCGCTTCAGTGCACTGCTGATCAGCGGCGCGCTGGCGAGCAAACTGCTCGGCTTCGCGCGCGAAGTGATGATGGCGCATGTGCTCGGCGCCTCGCTGATCGCCGACGGCTTCCGCTCCGCCACGACCGCCGTGCTGATCCCGATCGCTTTCCTGCAGAACGAAAGTGTGCCCGCGATCATGATCCCGATGCATCGCGCGGCGCTGCAGGGCGACAACCCGTCGCGCAGCCTCGGCGCGCTGACGATCGTGATCGGAGCGCTATCCACGCTGGTGATGCTGATCGTGCTCTTGCTCGGCGAGATATGGGTCGATACCATCGTCGGCGGATTTTCGCGCGAGGGCCGCGACCTGACCTTGCATTTCGTGCGGATGATGGCGTTCAGCATGCCGGCCTCCGCCGTGCTCAATGTGCTCGCAGCCGGCGAGATCGCGCTTGGTCGTACGCGCCTCACCAATATCCGCGCCAGCCTGTTGAACCTCGCCGTGCTCGCCGGCATCGCGCTTTTGATGCTCACCGGCGACGCCTACGTCCTGGCCTGTTCCTTCACCTTGGCCTTCAACGCGCTGGCGCTGTGGGGCCTGATCACGCTGTGGCGCGAGGGCGTGCTCGGCTTCTCCGGCCTGACAGTCCCGATCATTTTTGCCAAGGCCACTGATTTCTTCCGCAGGCTACGCGTCCTTCTGGCGCTACCGCTCGCCGAGCAGGGCAATGTCTGGATCGAGCGGCTGACCGCCTCCCGCCTCACGACCGGCGCAGTGGCCTCGCTCGATTACGCCCGCTCATTGACCGAAAGCGCGCTGCTGCTCATCAGCCAGCCGCTCGGCATGGCGGTCCTGTCGCATCATGCGCCTCAGGATCCGCGCAGCCAGTTGGATACGCTGCTGCGGCCGCTGTTGGCGTTGACCTTGCCCGCCTCGGCGTTCCTCCTGATGTTCGCGACCGATATCGTGCGCCTGATCTATTTCCGCGGTGCCTTCGGCGACGAGGCCCTGCTGCTGACCTCGCACGCGCTGAAGGGCATCGCCTGCGGTGTCTGGGCGGCGACGCTCGGCTGGATCCTGATCCGCCTGCTCAACGGCGCGGGCCGCAACGGCGCGGCCGCGCTGATCATCGTGTCGGGCTACGCGGTCAATATGGGCTTCAACCTCCTGATCCCGATGGTCGAGACCTCGCCCGCGTCGGGCATGCAACTACTCGGCATCGGCGAGGCGCTGCGCAGTCTCGTCCTTCTGCTCGGCGTCGTGGTCGTGCTCGGCGAGCGGCGGAAGGTGCTGACATCGATCGGCCTCGCGCTTGTGCCGACTTTGTTGATGGCGGTGCTGGGTCAGTTCATCCAGGATGCCATTGCCGGCCTGCTGCCGCGCTTAATCGCCGGCGGGTTTGCCTATCTCCTCTGTCTCGCTTTCGCCGTGGGCTTGCTGATGCCGGCGCAATTCAGCGCGGCATTCAATCAGGTCCGCAGATCATTCAAGGTGAGGGGAGAGCTGAGTTGAGCCTGGCCGCACTCGCTGTCGCAAAAGCCATGATGGGAACCAAAGCCTTCGTCCTGCCGTTCGCCAAGGCCTATGATCGCGTGCTGGGCCGCCGCGGATGTTTTTTCACCTTTCACCGCGCCGCGCCGTCTGCGCTCTGGGAGCGGCTGCCGAACCGCGACTTCCATATCGACCTCGATTTTCTCGATCGGTTCCTGACACATCTGCGCCGCGACGGCTGGGACGTGGTGACGATGAGCGAAGCGCTGCGCCGCGCGGCGGACGCAACTGATCGCAGCCGTTACGTCAATTTCTCGATCGACGATTGCTATCGCGACACATACGAATGGGTGCTGCCGCTGTTTCGTCGGCACGCGGTGCCGGTGACGCTGTTCGTGAGCACTGGGATTCCCGACGGCACGCTGCCGCTGTGGACGGCCGGTCTGGAGGATGTGCTGCTCCACCACGACGGCGTGCGGGTCGATGACGGGGTGGTCGAACTGACGACGTCCGAGCAGCGCCGCGCAGCCTTTGCGTTGATAGCCGCGTCCTGGGATGGTCCCGAGGCCGGCCGCCACTATGCTGCGTTCTGTGCGGCGAACGACATCGATATGACCACGATGCACTGGAAGCACGCGATCTCCTGGGACATGCTGCAGGAGTTGGCCACGGATCCTTTGGCGGAGATCGGGGCTCACACCGTCACGCATGCGCGGGTTTCGGATCTCTCGCCGCAAGCGGCCTTCGACGAGCTGGTGCAGTCGCGCCGCCGTTTGAACGAACGGCTCGGGATCGATGTGCAGCACTTCGCATTTCCCTATGGCCGTGCAGCCGATTGCGGTGCGCGCGATTTTGCGCTCGCCCGGCAGGCCGGATTCAGCAGCGCCGCGACCACGCGCAAGGGCCTGGTTCGTCACGGCCAGGATCCGTTCTCGCTGCCTCGCAACACCATCAATGGCGCGCATCGTGATCTTGCGGTCATGGAGATGCATCTGACCGGCCTCAGCGGCACGGCGGCGAGGATCATTGGCCGTGTCTAATCGGATGCCCATACGGATCGTGTCGATCGCGCATCCGGCCGCAAGCAGCGAGGCCGGCTTCCTGCGTTACCGCTCGCTCGCAGCCAGGACCAACATCGATCTGCATCTGGTAATGCCGGCGGTCTGGAAGGAGTTCGGCCGCACCATCGTCGCCGAGCCACCGCGTGCGGAGGGCTTCTCCATTCATGTGCTGCCGATTCGTTTGCCGCAGGCCGGGCCGATGAAATGGTATCTGCACTTCTATCCGGCACTGCGGCACCTGCTGTCCGAGATCGATCCCGACGTGATCCATCTCTGGGAGGAGCCGTGGAGCGTCGTCGCGCTGCAGGCGCAGCTGCTGCGGCGGCGTGCGGCTGTCGTGCTCGAGGTCGATCAGAATATCCTCAAGCGGCTGCCGCCGCCGTTCGAGACCATCCGCGGATTTGTGCTGGGCCGGACCGATCACATCCTGTCGCGCAGCCCCGATGCGACCGAGGTGGTTCGCGCGTGCGGCTATACGGGCCCAGTGACGCCGATCGGCTATGGCGTGGATCTGGCGACCTTCGTGCCCAGCGCCGAGCCGGTCAGCACGCCGCGCACCCGGCCGCTGACGATCGGCTATGTCGGCAGGCTGGTTGAGGAAAAGGGACTCGACGATGCGCTGGACGCGATTGCGCAGGCCACATCGCCGGTCCTCCTTAACATCATGGGCGAGGGGCCCGATGAAGTCCGCTTGCGCCGGCGCGCGAAAGCCTTGGGGCTTGGCGATTGCGTGACGTTCCGCGGCTGGGGCTCGCCGCAGAAGGTCGCCGCGTTCCTACAGGAGCTCGATGCGTTGGTGCTGCTGACCCGCACCACCAAGGCAGTGCGCGAGCAGTTCGGGCGGGTGATCATCGAGGCGCAGGCTTGCGGCATTCCGGTGATCGGGTCGAGCGGTGGTGCGATTCCGGATGTGGTCCGCGAGGGCGGCTGGATCGTGCCGGAGCGTGATCCCGAAAGCCTGCGGCAACTGCTCGACAGGCTGGCCGCCGATCCCGCCGTGCTGCGGGCAAAGGCGAGTGCCGCGCGTGCCAATGTGCTGGCGCGATTCACCTATGACGCCGTAGCGACGGCGATCGAAGCGGCCTGCCGCGCCGCCGCCAGCGATAGGGCCGCCGCGCGGCTGAAGCCGACACAGCTGCTCGGCGTCGGCAGCTAGCCCGATGGCCGGCATCTTTCCGCTGCGCGAACTACGCGGTGGTCAGTCTGTTGCCGCACAGCTCAAAATACGAGGGCCTCACGCAGCGATCGATTAACGTAAAGGCGAGCCTAGGGAACCGGTTGCTCGCGCAGCACGGCATCTTTGATTAGAATTGCTGACAATGCCGTGTTCGAGGTGAGCCCGTGGAGACCTGAGCGTCGCTGAATGCAATTCGGTCGTGAAGCAGACAATTCCAATGCAGCGCAGCCCGTGACGGCAACTCGCCCGGGCGTTCGCGTGCGTGAGATCGGCGAGGCCGATCTGGCGGCGATCGCCGCGCTGTTGAACCGTGGCTTTCCGCATTGCTCGCAGCAATATTGGCTGCGAGGCCTGCAGCGGCACGCAACGCGCCCGCGTCCGCACGGCTATCCGGCATTCGGATACTGTCTCGAACAGGACGGAGCCGCGGTCGGCGTGATCCTGCTGTTGTTCTCCGAGGTGCTCGCGGGATCTGAGACCGTCGTCCGCTGCAATGTCTCGAGCTGGTATGTCGAGCCTGAGTTTCGCGCCTTCAGCTCGCTCCTGGTGAGGGCCGCCACCCGCGACAAGCGTGTGACCTATTTCAACATCACGCCGGCGCCGCACACTTGGCCGCAGGTCGAGGCGCAGGGATTCTCGGTCTATTGCCGCGGCCAGATCTACGCGGCGCTCGCACTGTCGAAGCCGGTGTCGCGGGCGACGGTGCGGCCGCTCGCTGCAGGCGAGAGCGCCGGCCTTTCCGACTATGAGGTCGACTTGCTGCGGCGGCATGAAGAGTTCGGCTGCCTCAGCCTCGTCGTGCAGGATGGCAACAACTATCATCCTTTCGTGTTTCAAAAGCACTTGGTCAGGAATCGCGTGCCGGTGTTCCGGCTGCTCTATTGCCGCGATATTGGTGATCTCATCCGCTTCGCCGGCAATCTCGGCCGCTTCCTGGTCCGCCGCGGCGGTCTCCTCGTGCGCTTCGATTCGAACGCGCCGGTGCCGGGCCTGATCGGCTGGTACTCGGAACAGCGAGGCCGCAAGTACGCCAAGGGCCCGCATCCGCCGCGGCTCGGCGACCTCGCCTTCACCGAAGCTGCGCTGTTCGATAGTTGACGCGGCTCGATCGGATCGGCCCGCCAGTGGTTCGATACGAGTCTTAAAGTCGCGGGTGCCCTCTCTCACAAGGCCGCGGCGCGCGTATCGGTCTTAGCCTCTGCCAGCGCACACAGGTCGATGGCCTGTTCCTTGCCGCGCAGCCGGATCAGGCCCAGCGACCGCGCTGCAATTCCCGGCGGAAGCGTCAGGCCATCGAGAAGCTCGGCCGAGGCAATCACCGTTTCACCGCGCTCGCGGCAGGCGTCGACCAGGCGCGCCGTGGTGTTGAGCGCATCGCCCGACAAAGCGATCTCCTTCTTGATCGATCCCATTTCGCCGACCACCACCTGTCCGCAATTCAGGGCGGCGCGCATCTGCGCCGTGATTCCGAACTCGCGCTCATAGTCCGCTTTGTGCGCAGCCAGCCGCGCGAGCGCGGCGAAGCAGGCGCGCACGCATGCCGCGTCCTTCAGCCCTTGGGCGAGCGGCCAGGTGGCGATCAGCTCGTCGCCGACATATTTGTAGATCCGGCCGTGGTGCAGCACGATCGGCCCGCTGAGATCGGTCACGAGGCGATTGAGCAGCCGATGAAAGTCGACTTCGCCCAGTCGTTCGGCCGCTGCGGTCGAGTTCTTCATGTCCATGATCAGGAACACGCGCTGCTCGACCTTTGGACGATGATAGCGTCCGGTTACGAAGGACAGCAGCACGTTCTGGCCCAGAAGACCGCTCACCTCGAACAGGAAGCTGACTACGAAGGTGGCGGCAAAGCAGAACAGGACGTCATCGCCGGAGATACTGATCGGCCGGGCCGGCGGATGGTTGGGAATCAGCAGCTGCCCGATAGCCATGGCCACCAGGAAGACCACGAGATAGACCAGGGAGCGCACGGCGACGATGACCATGAACGACGTGCGCGCAAGCCGCGAGCCGGGCGCCTGCAGGACGAAGAAGCTGAGCCAGCTCACGGCGGTGCCTATGAGCACGCCGGTCACGGCGCCCCGGATCAGCCCATGAAGGCCCGCGCCGGCGGCAATCGACGTCGCATATCCGTATGGCGCCCCGATCGCTGCTGCGATCATGACGTAGCTCAGTAGCGTTGGGGCGAGGAGACGGAGGCGCTCGTCGACAACCATGACGGACAGGAACCGGGACGACCGTGATCGGCCGATCCTAGCAGACCAGCATGCGCACGAACGAGAAAAGATTTGCACCGGCGGATGGGCGGGGGCTCGAACGATCGTTCGCCGCTGGGTCAATTGCAGATCGTGCAGAGTAGGCAAGGGCGAGTTTACCGCCCGGTGCCGACCACATGCGATGGAACAAGCGCCGTGCCCGCCATCATGCGTTGATCGGTGGTGGGGACGCGCTACGCGCTTTGCCCACCCTACGCGCCGTTACAACCGATCAGGCGTGCTTTATTCCGCGGCCTCGCCGTTTGCCTCAATGAGGAGAACGTCCAGGCTCTCGATCTCCTGCATGGCGCGTCCGGCGATGCCTTGAAGATCGCCATAGAGTCCCGCGGTCGAGTCGAGCACGCCCCGGAGCTGCTCTTCGCGCTTGGCCCATAGCCGCATCATGGTCTTGCGCTCGCGGTCGAGATCGGACTGCATCTCGGTGAAGCGCTCGACGATCGCATCGATGCGGTGACGGAACCTAGGGCCGGTGAGATAGACATAGACCAGCTCCATCTTGCTCTGCTGGCCTTCCTGCGCGAGCCGGCTGCTCGCCAAGTCGATCAGCGACTGGCGTAACGCCAGCGACAGCGGAATCGCGAAGCGCGGCTCCGCCACCCAGACCCCGTCGATCAGGTCGAATCCGTCGACGCCTTTGGGCAACGCCGTGGAGACGATCATCGCGATATCCGCTTTGGCGGCGCGCTGATCGTCGCGCAGCTTGGCAAGCCAACCGTCGCTCCAATTCTTGGTGCGCTTGGATTCCCACAGGATCGCGCCGCAGGCCTGGCCGTTCGGCCCGACCACCCGGTGCACTACGTCGCCGCCGAATTCGCCTTTCGGCACCGGCTCGATCAGGTCGCGGGGAAAGCGCGCGCGCAGCTGCGACTCCAACGCGATCTCCAGGGTCTCGCCCTGCAGCTGCTGCGAGCCCTGTTCGGCCTTGCGGCGCAGCTCTTCGATCTGGCGCTGCATGCCGGCGATCTGCGTCTCCTTCTCCGCGACCTTGGCCTTCAACGCGTCCTCGGCTTCGAGCCGGGCCTTGTCGCGCACGGCCGTGAGACTCTCCTGGACTTTCTTCTCGACCGTGAGCTCGATCTCGCGCCTGGCTTCGTCGAGCTCGCGCTGTTTGCGAAGCATCTCGGCCTGGGCCTTCTGGGCCTCGGCGAGCTTGGCATCCTGGTTGGAGAGAACCTGCTGCAGTTCGGCGAGCTTCTGATCGCGGGCGCCGATCTCGTCCGCCAGCGCCTGCCGTGCCTTCGTGGCTTCGGCCTGCGCGATCGCCCCACGCTCGGCCTTCAGCCGGCTTGCGACCTGCTCTTCGATCGCAGCCTTTGCCTTGGCAAGCTCATCCTGCGCCTTCTTGATGATCTGCTCGCGACGGCCGAAATCGGCCTCCTTGGCGGCGAGCTGGGCCTGGAACCTGCGGCGCGTCTCCTCGATCAGCGGGGCGGCGAGCTGCTCGGTCAGATGGATCTCGGTGCGACAGTTCGGGCAGACGATCTGGGGATCGGGCACGTTGCGAATCCTGCAGTGATGGCGCGGTGAGTCTACCGCGCTCGCTCGCGCGCTTTAACCCATGTCCAGCCCGAATTCTCAATGAGCTGTGGACGATAGGGAGGTATTCGACGGCAGAGGCCGCTCGTTCCGCCCGAACCTGACTGGCACCCCGCTTGCTGCTGTCGGCGCTGGGGTCACGGAGTGGTCCGTGATCTGTGCCAATGCCGGACAATCGAGGTCAATGTGATGATGCCCTTGCTCCGTTCCGAAACAATCGATCGACAGCCGTCTAATGGGGTCACGCGCGTCCGCGGTCTCATCGACAGTCTCAGGGTCAATCTCGACACCATGACTGCCGACATCGAGGCCGAGGAGCGGCAATGCCAGATCTCGGACGTGGCCCATGTCAGCTATCCGACGCTCGCAAAGTCGTTGCGTGCGCGGCGTGACAATCTGGAAGCGACGATCAATCTTCTCTCCGAAACACTCACGCATTTCGAGCGATGATCGTCGGGCGGAGCGCGCAGGCTCCGAGCCCGTATCCAGCGTGGCGGCATAGACTGCTTCAGCAGCGAAGCTCTGTTGCCTCTCGCCGATAGGACGGCCGTCGGCGTATGCCGAGCCGTCTCCGCTTCCTCCACTAGCGAGGTTGCGGGTAAGACCGATCGGAGCGGGCGCAGGTGTATTCCGGGTGGCGCATTCATCTGTATTGCGCCACCGCGTATTCGGCGGAACGAGCGAACTGGGATCGACGGAGCATATGTCGCTCCGCCCTTGGCGAAAGGTATTCTGATTTCTTATTTTCAGAAATAATGATTGTTGGGGGCAGCCCCCTCGAATGAAAAGAGACGTCGGCATCGTCATGAAGTCACTGCCGAGCCAAGGTTTTCAACCTTCAGAAGCTTCTTAAATGGAACTCACTTGGAACGGGTGGTTAGACGGCTGTCACATTTGAGCGATACCACAGCGCAAGCCGACCCCGCGGTTCACGCGCTGCCGGCTCTTCCGATCTCAAGTCGTGCATAATGAAGAGCTGAATGGCGTCTCGCTGTCATGACCGAATGCACCCGACATGCGAAGGCCTGCATCACCGCTCTGCCATTGACTTCGAGCCGACTCGGAGAAAGCCTCGCGATGCGGTGCGTGCGCAACGCAGGTCACTGCGTCCCACGTTCGCCGTTCGGCGCACGCAAGAGCTGGCTGGCTGCGATGCTGGGATCGATCCTGGTCATCGGGATCGCCGCTGCAGCAGCAGAGGATGGGCCCCGGTCCAGCCAGGTGGCGATCGCCTTTCATATCCCTGCGCAACCGCTGGCGAACGCCTTGCAGGTCTATGGGGAAAAAGCCGGCGTACAGGTGCTGTATGAAAGCCATTCCGCAGTCGGTCGCACGTCAGCCGCTGTCGAGGGCAACTACACGCCGGCAGAAGCGCTTGCGACGCTCTTGAGCGGGACCGACCTGAAGGTTCAGTATGCCCGACCGAACGCCGTCACGCTCGCTCTGCGCGACGCGCCGTCCGGGGCTGCTTTGATGAGCGTGCCGGCAGCAACGGAGCTGTCCTTGGGCACGCTTCGCGTGCGCGCGACGGAAGAAGCAGACGATGCCGGCCGGCTGCGCGATTACAGCGAGGGCCTGCAGGCCGACATTCAGAAAGTGCTGCAAAAGAATTCGGAGACGCGCGGCGGCAATTATCGCGCGACGCTCGATCTGTGGATTGATCCGCTGCGCACCGTTCAGCGGGTCGCGCTGGTCCGCTCAACCGGCAGTGAGGGCCGCGACGCTGCAGTGGAGGCGGCGCTACGAGGCCTCACCGTCAGCCGACCGACACCGGCGCACGCAGCACAGCCGGTGCGGGTCGTCATCGTCGTGAGGTCGATGCAATGAAGGGCGAGGCCGGCGGCGGACAGGAGCGGGCTCCCGCGCTGTGGGCGACGAGTCCTTTCGTCGCGGCCGCGTCTCAAGAATCCTGGACCCAAAGCGAAGCGCTCCGGCTGGTGCTGGTTCCGACGGTCGTCACCTTGCTCTATGTCGGCGGCATCTATTGGATCCGCTCGCAACTGTCGGCGGAGACGTCCGCACGGGAGCGAAGTGCGATGGTGCAGGTCCAATTGCTGCCCCGGCCGGCGCCGGCGTCGATTCCCGTTGCCGCAACGGAGCTACCTTCGGCCGGCCACGTTGCGAGCCGCGTCGATAGCCCGATCAACGATGCGGACGCCGCCACAGTTGATCTCGCCGCATTGACGCCGATGACTCCGTCGCTGCCGACCGAGCGACCCGCGTCGGGCGCGGTTGCCTTGCCGGCGCCGCTGGAAGCTCCGCCGAACGGAGCCACGGCGCGCTTCCAGCAGGCCTTGCTGCGTCACGTTGCGCGCTACCAGCGCTATCCCAGGGCTGCTCGCTCGGCGCGGCTGCGCGGCGCGGTGGATGTGCTGTTTTCGATGCGCCGGGATGGCACGCTGCTCGGCGTCTGGGTGAAGACCAGTTCGGGTCAAGCCGTGCTCGACAAGGAAGCGATGGACGCCATCCGCCGGGCGCAGCCGCTGCCGCCGATTCCACCGGAATTGCCCGACCTGCTCAATGAGCGGATCACGCTCGAGTTCGATCCGTCATGATCCGGCGACCGCAGCTCACGGAGGGAACGGAGGGGCCTGCCCGGCCTGTGTTTCCACACGCGCTGGACTCGCGTCATAAATGTGTCGCCCAGCGCCGCTACCTCCAGGGGCGCTGCGGACATGGCTCGCGCGCACGAGCGAGCCGGGCTTGAGCTGGCCTTGGGGGGCGGCGGAACGTGGCTGACGTCAATCGTATCCGGCTGCGGGGGCAGCTCGTCGAGAATTACGATAGCTTGATCAGGAGGCTGACGCGGTGCCTCGGATCCGCCGACTTCGCCTATGAGGCGTTGCACGAAACATTTTTGCGGCTCGAGCGGGTGACCGACGGCGTGACGGTGCGCAGCCCCGCCGACTATATCTTTCGCATCGCCGTCAACATCGCCAATGACCGCCGCAAGGCGCAGAATTACCGGGTCAGCAGCTCGGAGATCGACGCGCTGTTGGATTTTTGTGACGAGGAGCCAGATCCGGCGCGGGTGGTCGAGGCACGCTCGGAGGTCGATGCCTTGAAACGCGCTCTCGCCGAATTGCCGACGCGGGCGCGCGAGGTGCTGCAGAGCATCGCGATCGACGGGGAGCCGGCGCGCGAGGTCGCCACGCGGCTTGGAGTCAGCCCGCGCACCATCGACAATGATCTGAGGCTGGCGCTCAAGCACTGCGCAACGTCGCTGGACTACACCCTGGTTCGCCGGCTCGGCGGTCCGCGGCCTCGCTCTTGACACGCATGAAACGGACGCGATGAGAGGCCCGCAGGCCGGAACGACCGGGTATTTCGGTAAGCAGAAGTGGCATTTCCGTCATGGCCGGCTGAAATTTGTTGGTTTCGGCAGTTTTTTTCTGCGGGATAGCGAGGCTCCAGTCGTCTATCGGGTAAGAGCTCGATCGCGCCGGATGCGATGGACGCGTGTTGCGGCGTCCGGCGCAGAACTTTTCCCATGGCGGGATTGCCAAGCGGGCCGAGCTTGGAGCTGGCGGAATTGGATATGAGCGATCGATTGTGACCGTGCCGACGTGGACGCCCGAATTCGATCCGTTACTGGACGAGGCTCTCGATTGGGTCATTCGTCTGAAGACGGGCGCGCCGCTTCGGTCCGATCTGGACGCTCTACGGCACTGGCGCGAGCAAAGTGCAGCGCATGATGAGGCGTTCAAGACAGCGGCGCGCTTGTTTCGCCAGGCGGGCGTTGCTGCGCGCGAGCTCGCCCACGAGCAGGAGGACCAGCGGGCGACGAGGGCGCCTCGCGGGGCCTCGTCACCGCAATTGCCGTCGCGTAGCGTGACGCGTCGCCTGGTCCTCAGCGGCTCGATCGCCGCGGCGGCCGCCTACATGGTCGTGCACCCGCCATTCGGCCTCTGGCCTTCGATCAGCGAGTTCTCGGCCGATTACCGCACCACCAAGGGCGAGCATCGCAAAGTGATGCTGACGCCCGACATCGCGCTCGAACTCAGCACGCAGACCAGCGTTGCGTTGCGGCCTGCGCCGGACCAACTCCGCATCGAGTTGATCGCCGGAGAGGCATCAGTCACAGCGCGGCTCGCGTCGCAGAAACCGGTCGAGCTTGTCGCCGCGGGCGGGCGCGTCAGCGCATCCCAAGCGGATTTCAATGCACGATGCCTGGATGGCGTCGTCGCGGTCACCTGCCTCGACGGCAGCGTTGCCGTCGCGCAGGACGGCCGCGTGGTTCAGCTGCGGGCATCCGAGCAGGTGAGCTATTCGGCAGCAGGTCTGCAGGCCGTCATACCGGTCGACACGGCCCAGGTGTCGGCGTGGCGAACCGGGTTGCTGATCTTTCGCGATCGGCCGCTCGCCAGCGTGGTGGAGGAGGTGAATCGCTATCGCTCCGGCAAGATCATCATCACGAATGACGATCTCAAGCGCCGCCTCGTGAACGGCACGTTCCAGCTCGATCGGCTCGACAATTTCGTCGCCCAGGTGGAGCAGTTGTTTGGCGCCAGCGCGGTCTCGCTGCCGGGTGGGGTGGTGCTGTTGAGTTGAGCGGGCGAGCATGACCCGTTAGCCGCCACAACAGCTACGGTTCATCGGCGCGATGCGGTGCACGTACCAGCCATCGCCGGGCCGGTCCTGCCGGTTTGCTGGCCGAAACGGGCGGAGCAGGCTGCTCCACGCGGTCCGTCATGATTGCTCCCATGGAGCGGAGGTCGTCCGGCGAGAGCCATGCGATGGCATCGGGCCGCGTGACGATCATGCGGCCGACGATGCGGGGCGGGACGCCGAACAGGCCGGCAATACGCGCCATCGCCAAGGTCGCCGCTTCGGTTTGTGCGCTCTGGTGGCCCAATCTGTCGGAGACGCCGTGAACCCCGATGGCGGCACCGAAGCTTGCAAATTTTTCAACTCCGGCCGCGAACACGATGAAGCAGGCCGACGCGCAGCGGGCTCCGCTCACCACCACGGTCGGCAGCTTGGCTCTACGAATGAGTTCGGCGAGCTTGATCCCCTCGGCGAGGCTGCCTCCCGGCGAGTCGAGCCGGATCGCCATCACCAGCCGCCCGTCGTCATTCGCGGTCTTGATCAGCGCCTCGGTCCCGTCGGCGTCGCCTTCCTCGATGTCTCCGCGGAGGGCGATGATCGTGGCGTTATCCTCCGTCCGCACCCCGGTCAGTTCGGCTGCTGCGACCGTGCCGGCTGCAACCGCCGCCCCCAGAATGCCCAGCATGGACCTGCGCAGATACATCGGCGCGTGCTTTGCTATCTGCGTGGGCCCGCTGCTGTCGCGTTTGCTCCGAAGCTCGATGGATTTCGACGCATCGTATCCAACCGCTCGCGGAATTCTTCCGCGACCACTTGGGCATCCTGGCTGTTGCGGATCAGCTTGGTGGTGACGAACACGATGATCTCGGAGCGGCTCTTGATGTCGGTTTTTTGGCTCAGCAGGTCGCCGAGATATCTGATCTGGGCGAGCCCCGGAATGCCTTCCACGGTCCGCTCGTCATCCTCCTTGATCAGGCCCCCGAGCAGCACGGTCTGGCCGCTGCTCGTGCCGATGGTCGAATGGATGCGCCGCTGCGAGATCGTCGGCGTGAGGTTTTGCGCACTGATCCCGGCGGGGTTGACCACGTTGGAGATCTCCTGCTCGATCTCCAGATCGATCGCTCCGTTCGGATGCACATGTGGCAGGACCTTGAGGATGATGCCGGTGTTGTGCAGCGTGATCGTGTTGACCACCGTGTTCGAGCTCGACAATACGGTGGCTGTGCCGGTCGAGATCGGAACCTGATTGCCGACCTCGAGAATGGCCGGCTGGTTGTCTGCGACCACGAGAGAGGGGGCCGACAGCACCTTGACGGTGGTCAAGGTCGACAATGCGTTCAGGATCAGCTTGGGATTTGCTTCGGCCCCGAGCAGGAGATTGAAGCCGGGCAGCACCCGCGCGAGCAGGGCGGATTGCGTCGCTGACTGTGCCGCGTTGAACAGGCCGACCGAGCCTTTATCGGTCCCGAGGCCAGCGTTCGCGCTGGTGAGATAGGCCTGCACGCCATATTGCAACTGATCGGTCAGCGTGACTTCGGCGACCATGGCATCGACCGCCACCTGAAGCCTTGGCCGGTCGAGCGATTCCAATGCCCGTTCGATCACGCGATAGTCCTCCTGATTGGAGTAGATCATGACCGAATTGGTGGTGGTGTCGGCCGTGATCCGGACGTTCTGGAACAGCCCGCGTGGCATTGCGCCGGTGCCTGAGCTGCCGAGCCCGTTCGCGTCATCCTGCTGTGCGTCCTTGCGGTCGCCAAAACTGTCAAAGGCGGCCTGGATCGGCGTGCTGCCCTTGCCCGGCGTGCCGGAGCTGTCGGCGGCTGTCGTCCCGCTGTTGCCTTGATTGCTCAGCGTTCCGCTCCCGAGCGAGTCGATGCGCGAGGTGGCCGCCGTCTGTCCCGGAGCGGTTGGGCTTTGTTGGCTGCTGTCTGGGCTGCCTTGCCCGGAACGGCCGACGAACATCTCGTTGAGAATTCGGGCAATGGCGCGTGCATTGCCGAACCGCAATCCATAGGTTCGCACCGTGGTGCCGCTGAGATCGGAGCGATCCAGCCGTTGCACCCACTGGGTCGCGCGTTCGAGCACCTTGCTGTTGCGGCTCACGGCCAGTACGGCGTTCATCCGCGACACCGGCTGGAATTTGATCACGCCCTGGCCTTGGCCGCCTTCTGCTGTATCGAATACCTTGTCGAGCTCGCGGATCATGGTCTCGGGCGCGGTCGATTTCAGCGGATAAAGCGCCACCGACTGATTGCGTAGCCATTCGACATCGAGCGTTGCGATTACGCCGAGGACCGCTTGGCGTTCGGACGTGGTGCCCTGGATCAGAAGCAGGTTGCGGGCCTGGTCGGCGCGCACTGCGCCAGGCCGTGACAGGAAGCTCTCCGCCGTCTTGGCGGTCGAGGCCGCGGACACGTAGCGCAGCGGCACGATCGACACGCCAAAGCCTGGTTGTCCCGTGCCGAAGCTCGCGGGACCGGCACCCGACGCCTCGGGCAATGGCACGATGCGGATCAGGTTGTCCTCGCGCAGCAGGGCGACGTTCGTCATCCGCAGGACACTCTCGAACACCGGCAGCACGTCCTTGCGCGGGATGGCCTGCGCGGAAGCGAGCGTGATCACGCCCTGGACGCGCGGATCGATCACGTAGTTCAGCCCGAGGCTGTCGCCCAGCACGGACTTCGCGACCGACTGGATGTCGGCATTCTCGAAATTCAGCTCGACCTCGCCGGCCTTGTTCGGGAGATCGCCGTCGAGCGCGGTCGCGAGGCGCGTTGATCCCGTCGCTTCCCGGAGCAAGGACGGGGTAGCGGGATTTTGCTCGATGCCCGGGTACATCATCGGCTGGATCGGACGGGACGCCGCTGCAGCACCCGGTTGGACATTGACCGGACCGTTCCAGCGGGCACGAAGATCGGCATCGCGGATCGGATCCGTCACCTGGTCACGCGCCGGCAGATCGATGCTCTTGTCGATCATGCAGCCACCCAGCAGGCCGCCGATTGCGAGCCAGGCGCCGGCCAGGGCGCCGAGCGAGGCGATGCGCCCTCGGTGGGACTGTTCGATGAAGGGCACGGCTGCTCTCCCCTGTAATGCGCGGTCCAGACCGGCATCGCTGTGGTCATTGCGCATCGCGCGCCGCTTTCCACGGACGATCCGCAGGTCCCAGGCTCTGTCCGGCAAGGTCCTCGACCTCGTTGATCAACGTCTCGGCGCGGGTGACGAGCCTGCCCGCATAAGCAGGGTCGATTGCGACGTGCGCAAATGCGGCACCGTCGAGCAGCGTTTTCATCTCCAGAGCCAGCGCATCGCGCCGCGTTTGGACAGCGCCAATGGCGCCGAGATAGCGTTCGTAGAAGAGATCGCTGCCTCTGATGGCCTGCGTCGCGAGCGCCAGGCCGGCCCGGCCAAGCGGCCCGAATGGCGCGTTCAAATTCCAGTAGGCCCGGGCCAGCCCGGCGTAGACGTCGCGGGACCTGGCTATCTCCGGCGGCAGCGCCTGGCTTTCAAGTGCGTCGGCGAGCACGACGCCGTCATGGACGTAAGCATCATCGAGCCCGAGCAAAGCAAGCAGTGTGGGTCGCAGATCGGCAGGATACGAGACAATGTCGGTTTGTCCGAGCTTCGCAACGCCGGGCCCGACGAGGCCGAACCAGCCGCCGCCGTCGGCTTGCTGGAGGTCCCCGGCGACCCAGGGAGCCCGAGGGTTGATCGCGACACAAGCAGGAGAGGCAGCGCAATCATCATGACTGTTCGTGGTGCGATACACATAGTTCGTATCGCCGAACATGAGGAAACTCGGCGTCCGCTTCGGGCTCGCCGTGATCATGTGCATCAGTTGCATCTGTGCGCGGTCGGCGAGCTGGGCCGCGAGCCTGTCGGTCTTCGTCGTTACCGGATTCAAAGCCGTGAGCTTGCCGACGTCCTGCTCGAGGGTGCGGGTCAGTGGATCGGTCGGCCGCGGGTTGCCCTGGATGTAGAAGGCGGGTGTACTGCTGCGCTGGATATCGAAGCTGGTCACATTGCGGCGCTGGGAGGCGACCAGTCGATCGATCGCGACATCGATTGCGCCGATAGGTCCGTAGCCGCACGGCGCGTGAGAGCTGTCGCATGTCGGTGTTTGCGGTGGTCCGCCGGTGAAGCGGTCATTGCCGGTCGAAATGACGACAAACAGCGTGTTGCTCTTCGTGATTCCGCGCTTGGCGAGTCTGTCCACGAGCGATCCGAACGCAGCATCGTAATCGGCAAGCCTTATCAGATAGTCCGGCTCACCGGGGCCAGAGCCACGCGGGTCGCCGTCTTTGTGAGCATCACCGATTGCGACATAGACTACCTGCACGCCGGCTTCGAGCATCGCCACGGCGTAGCCGAGCGACTGGGCTGCCGTTGGATTCGAGCCGGGAAAACCGGCATGGCCGGCGTGATCCGCAATCACCCTGCCGTCGAGCCCCTTCACCGGGCCGTCGGGTGATATCGCTGGTTGCACATGACGATTGCCGAGCAATCCGCTAAAGCCGATATAGCCGTTGGGTTCGTCAGGCAGCACATCGGGTCGTGCGTGGCCATCAGCGCAAATTTGGCTGTTGCGCGCACAATGGATGGCGATGCCGAGGAGATCCGCCTCGGCGCTGGCGGGATCGCGGGCAGCGGCCTCTGCTTCCGAGCTCCCCAGTACGTTCGCGACCTCAGCGTCCAGCGCCTGAAGCGTGAGGCCGGTCACTGCGAACGCGCCTACGTCGCAGCCCGCTCGGGTGAAGGGAACCCACGGCGCCGCCGCCATCTTGCCGCTGTCGGCCAGCATCAGCGGCTTGCCGTCGCCTCCGCTTGCTGTCCAGTAGCCGAAGGCCGGTGAGAAATCGACGCTGCCGTCGCTGCGAAAGCTGCCGTAACTGTCGCCGATGGAAACGCCCATGCGGTCGCCAAGCAGTCCAGTCAGGACGGCCAGGACATCAGGAGCCCGCTGTGACGGCGGCGCAGTCGGGCGATTGCTGCCGATGGTTCCGTTGCTGGCGAGAAACGCACGCAAGCGCGGCATCTGTTCGAGATCCGAGGGGACGAGCGGTTCGTCGCGAGAAAGATGCACATTGTCGAGCTGGATCTGCACCACGCGCGTGATCGTTCCCATCCGCGCGTGCAGTTCGCAGGCCGCGAGCGCTTGCCCAAGACCCAATGTGCATCCCACGACCGCGAGCGAGGCGAACGTCACACCTCCGCGCAGTAAGGATGCGAGACCGGCCGAGAGGCCGGCGGAAGTGCGACGCGAACGCATGACGCGATGGGTCTTTGATGGATGTGTCTTTGATGATTGTCTTGGTGCCGATCGTGGACTGCAACGTCAGCAAGCCGCTTTCGCTGAAGCATGCGGAGTGTGTTCGAATTCGATGACGTCGTTGTAACGACGATGAGCTCATCTCGCGCATAGCGAGAATGCTTAGTTGTGATTCGCCTTCATCGATTTGACGCAAACAGCCTTGGTTCGCTCGGAACCTCCGCAGATTGGTTTGCAAGACCTGCAATTTGCAGGACTTGCAAGACGTCGTCGCCTGACGCAGGTTATGCTCGCATGTTCGGATGACGCTCATATCGACGGGCGGTGGGAGAATAGGCATGGTCGGGCTGACGACACGCAAGCATGCTGCCGGCGGTCGGCTTTTTATCTCCGTCACCCTGGTCCTCGGCATCGCGCTGATCGCGATCGCTCCACTCGCTGCCGGCGAGGAGGTTGCCATCCGTAATCCCGTTGAACTGCAGCCGTTGCAGCAATTGACGGCCACGCATCAGCGTCCGCTATTCTCACCGTCCCGGCGACCGCCACCGAAGGTGGCGACCCCAGTTGTGGTGCGGCAAGAGGCAGCGCCGCCGGCGCCGCCGCCCAGCCTGGTTGTGCTTGGCATCGTCAGCGAGAACGGGGAGGGCCGTGCGATGATCCGTGCGGCCGATAGACGTCCGGCCGACAAGGTTGTCCGCGTGCGGACCGGTGACGACATCGGCGGCTGGAAGGTCGACAAGGTCGAGTCGCGGCGGATCGTGCTGACCCAGGGCGAGCGCTCAGTCGACTTCGTCCTGTTTGGGGCTGCTGAAAAAGGCATCAAGTCGGCGGATGCGACGGCGAGAGCGCGGCGCGATCGCTAGTCGCGGCGAATATGACGGTCCGATCAGCGAGGCCGGTACGCTTTCGATCTGAACTGCCTGAGGAGAGGCTGCCGCAAGCGCGCAAGCGAGCTCCAGATCGGCAGCGTTCAACTCCGCGTTCTCTCGATGTTCGCGTTCATGTCGCGGCTCCTGCTCCTGGCTGAACTCAATCAATATAGCCGAAAATTTTTGTCGCCGGGGCTGCGTGTTAGGGGTCTGCAGACAGTCTTAGAGATGAGGAGAGGCGCATCCCCGAGTCGTCGGGCGCGTTCGCTTGGGTGCAGGCGGGCGTCGCGGCGGTTTGGGGAGGGCTGATCGCTCGACCTGCTTACGTTGATCTGATGACGCAGCCTGTCGATTGCGTCACAGGCCGGCTGCCGCCGGCCGATGCGCCTGTGGGTCTGATTTGTTGTCGCTTCGAAAGGCCCCCGCATGCCTGCGCATTTCTGGACCCGCTTCGCTTCACGTCGTGCCTTGCTGCTCGTCGGCGTGAGTACGATTGCGATCGCGATTGCGGCGAGTTCGGCAGTGAGCGCGCGTCCGTTGGGAGGCGCCGGGCCGGTGTCGTCGGCGACCGCCGCCGCAGCAGCCGCGGCCGCAGCGGCGGCGCAACAGGCCCAGCAGGCAGCGCAGAACAGTCAGCAATCGATGACGCGGGCGTTGAGTGCGATCCAGGCCATGCAGGCGGCGCAGAGCGCGGCTCGCGCTGCTGCTGCGGCGGCGCAGGGGGCCATCCCAAGCGGGTTGGCAGCCGGCGGGCTGGTGCCGGACAGTGGCCTTGCCGCTCCGGGCGTCGCCAACCCCGTCACCACCTGGGTCGGCGCGAATACCCCGACCCAGAGCAAAGGCAACGGCCAGACCACGGTCACCATCGACCAGACCCAGTCGCAGGCGCTGTTGAATTGGCAGAGTTTCAACGTATCGCGCGATACCACGGTCGTGTTCAACCAGCAGGGCCACCGCGATTGGTCGGCGCTGAACAGGATCGCGTCGGGGATCGCGCCGAGCCAGATCCAGGGTGCGATCAAGGCGGATGGCGCCGTCTACATCATCAACCAGAACGGCATCATCTTCACCGGCACCAGCCAGATCAATGTGCATACGCTGGTCGCATCGACGCTCGACCTGTCGGCCAATCTCAGCGGCAACAATTATCAGCAGTATCTCCAGAGCGGGTTGTTTTCGGACACCATTCCGTCCGACTTCAACAATCAGGTTGCAGGAGCCGCAGTGTTCTCGCAGGGGAGCGGCGGCACGGTCGTGGTTCAGGCCGGCGCGCGGATCGACACCACCGGAAGTCTGAGCTCCGGTGGCGATGGCGGTTATGTGGCGCTGCTCGGCGCCGGCGGCGTCAGCAACGCCGGCGCGATCACCACGCAAAACGGCCAGATCATTCTGGCTGCGGGCGCTCAGATCACGCTGATGACGCCGCTGTCGAGCCTAGTCGGCGTCAAGACTGCACAGCAGGTGCGCGTCGAGGGCAGCACCACGCCCGTCGCCAATGCCGCCAACGGCCTCTTGATCTCCAATGATGGCGCGGTCACGCTGGCCGGCGGGCAGATCGACCAGCTCGGCGCCATCGTATCGACCACCAGCACCACGCGCACCGGCTCGATCCTGCTCAGCACGGTCACCAGCGGCATCACGGCCACCACCGGGAATATCGTGCTCGGTGCCGACAGCTTGACCGCGATCCTGCCCGACGAGAGCAGCGGCACGCTGCCGACATCGACCCTCACATCCCCCACCAATGCGAACGGCGCCAATAACGCGGATTATTTCAAGACCGTGCTGCAGCCGCAGCTCACGATCCAAGCTTTGGGCGGCGTCGATGTCCAGGGCCACGGTTCGGGCCTCGGCGGCGCCTTCATCAAGGCGCCAAGCGCGACGTTGACCATCAGCGGCGACGGTACCAGTGGCAGCGTTCTGCTCGAGGCCGGCAGCGCCGTGGATGTCTCCGGCATCGCCGGTGTGACCCTGCCGATGTCGGTCAACCAGATCGACATCCTGGTGACCCAGGCCGAGGTGGCCGACACGCCGCTGGCCGCCGCCCTGATTGGCAAGACCGTGAGCATCGATGCGCGGTTGACCGGCACCCGCGCCGACGGCCTGCAATGGGTGGGATCCCCGCTGCTCAATGCGTCCGGCTATGTCGGCCTGATTCCGCAAAGCATCGACCAGATCCTGACGGTGGGCGGCAGCTTTACCTCGTCGGCCAAGAACGTCGTGCAGATGCCGGGCTCGAGCGTCAACGTCTCCGGCGGCTATGTGCAATATGCCGGCGGCGTCATCACCACGACGCGATTGCTCGGCTCCAACGGGCGGCTCTACGATATCGGCAGTGCCGATCCGAACCTGTCATACACGGTTTATACGGGCTTCACGGTCGATCATTCGCGCTGGGGCGTTACGGAGACCTATGCGGGGCTGGCCGGCAGCGGGGCGCATTACGAACGCAGCTACGTCGCGGGCGCCAATGGCGGTGCGATCAATGTGACGGCGCAGGCGCCGATCCTCGCCGGCGACATCGTGGCTACCGTGATCGCCGGAAGCCGCCAGCGCGCCCTGGCCGGATCGTCGAATGTCGCCGCTGCCGACAAGATGCCGAGCGGTGCCTCGCTGGGCCTCACCTTGACCCCCGCCGGTGCCACTGCATACGACGTGTCGCTGGAATCGCAGGCCAATGCTGGCGCCGATCCCTATGGCCTTGCGGGGGTGAGCTTTGCGACCGCCGCGACATGGTCGCCGACCTTGGCGAACGGCATGTTGCCGATCTTTACCGATTCGCTGTCGAACCTGTCGCTTGGCTCGATCTCGATCAAGGGCGCTCACACGCTGAGCATGGAGACGGGGGCGACCCTGTCCGTGCGCGCGGGCGGCAGCATCACGCTGGATAACGTGGCCACCATCGATGGCACGTTGTCGGCGCCCGCCGGCAGCATCAGGCTCACCGGCTTCACTTATCCCGTCAACCGGCCGCAGACGCCGCCAGTCGCTGCGGTCGTGATCGGCTCCCGGGCCGTGCTCGACGTGCACGGGCTCTGGGTCAACGACAGCGGCCTGTCGGGCGACGAGGTGCAGGGCGCCGGCTTCGTCAATGGGGGCAGCGTCAGCATCAGCACGCTCGCCGCCAGCAATGGGCCGTCGACCGGCACCGGCGTGTTCACCGACGCGACGCAGAGCATCGTGTTGGCAGCGGGCAGCATCATCGACGTGTCCGGCGGCGGCTATGTCGGGACTACGGGCAAACTGAAGACCGGATCCGATGCGCTGCCGGTCGGCAAAGGCGGTAGCCTGTCTCTCGTGACCTATGCCGGCGGTTTCAACGGTTCGATTGTGACCCCGGGTTCAGGGACCGGCGGCAACAATAGTTTCAACGTTCGTCCCCAGGGAGCCGACGGGACTTCGAGCCCGGCGAACTTCGCGAGCGTGGTGCTCGGCAGTACGATCTATGCCGACGGGCTCGACGGCGGCGGCACGCTGACCCTGCAGGTGCCGACCGTGACCGTCGATGGCAAGGCCACGCAGGCGACGTCCTACGTGTCGAGCAAGACCGCAGCCGCATTGGCCGGCACCGGCGCGTCCGCAGTAGCGAGCTACGCGGTTTCGGATGCGCATGCCGGCGAACTGGTGCTGCCGAATTCGTTCTTCACCAGCGGCTTCTCACAGGTCGTCGTCAATGGTGCCGATGGCGGCGCCAAAGTGACGTCCGGCACGCATGTGACCCCGCGCCAGATCAACGCGATCGTGAACGGCAACCTGCTCGCGGCGCCGACAGGGGCGCTGGTACGCAACTATGCTTCGGTTGGGCTGCTGCCTGATGGCTGGCGCAAGCCGGCCGGCCTGACGCTGGCCTCGGCCAATGCGGGCGTTCTGCTCGATGTTGGCGCGAGCATCGAGGCAGACCCGCAGGCCGTCGTGGCGCTGAGCGCGACAACGACGGCCGACATCCGCGGCAGCGTCATCGCATCGGGCGGCACCATCAACGTGTCGGGCGGTGACATCCTGATCGGCTCGACGGCGCTGCTCGATGTGAGCGGCACCTTCGTGCCCAATCCCAAGGTCGTGGCCTATTCCACTGGAACTGTGCTCGACGGCGGCACCGTTACGCTGACCGCAACGGTCAATGCCACGATCGGCACCACTGGCAGCATCATCGCGCAGTCCGGTGCGCAGTTCGATCTGCGGGGATCTGCGGTTTCCGCTGCGAGCGGGCTGGTCCGCTTCTCGCCACGCGATAGCGGGCAGGATGCCTGGAGCAATGGCGGCAGCCTGCAGCTTAGCGGCAACAAAATCTACTTCGCCAGCGTGGTCGACGCGGCCGGCGGCGCGCCGCAGGCCACAGGCGGCAGCTTGAGCGTCGCGGTCGGGTCTGGTTCGCTCGTGATCGAGCCGGCCGGCATCGTCGCCGCAAACCTGCCGGCGCTCGGCGCAGGCCCGGCGGGCGCCTTCATCGGCGCCGACACCCTGAATAACAGCGGCTTCGATTCCGTCACGCTCTCCGCGAATCGCAGCATCGCATTCGGCGGCTCGGTCGATGTGTCCGTGCCCGGCGCGCTGACGCTGATCGCCGGCAATGGACATGTCGTTCTGCTGCCGAATAGCGGCGGGTTGCTGCCTGCGGGAGTGAGTGATGCGGCCGCGTATACCGCGCCGAGTTGCGGCACGACGGCATGCATCCCCAGCGTCGGCGGTACGACGGTCAATCTGAAGGCGAGCTATGCCCGTTTGGTTGGGATTTCGCGGGTAGATGGAATGCTCACGGCGCCGTCGCTTGCCGACGGCACATTGAACGTCTCGGCCAAATGGATCGATCTGCAACGTTCGATCGCGCTGGACAACGTCGCAAACGCAAATTTCGTGAGCAGCAGCGCCATTCGGCTACTGTCCTCCGATTACGGCTTCGTCGGAACCAACCAAATCGTCAATGCCGGCGCGCTGGTCACGTCGGGCAATCTGACCCTGCAGGCAACGGAGATCTATCCGGTCACCGGGACACAGTTCTTGCTGGTCTCCACGGGTACGGTCGACTCCGCGAGCACGCTGACCATCCTGCCGAACGGTCAAGCCACGGCGCCGCTGTCCGCCGGAGGCGGGGTGGTGCTGAGCGCGAAGACAATCAATCAGGACGGCACGCTTTGGGCGCCGCTCGGCACAATGATCGTAGGCACGCCGACCACAATGCCTGCGGCAATTGCGGCGCTGTTCGACGGTACCGGCACCAAGCCGCAATTCGTGACCACCGACACCGTCACACTGGGCAAGGGTAGCCTCACCTCGGTCTCCGCCGCCGGACTCGATATCCCCTATGGCATCACGGTCGACGACACCACCTGGTACTACGGCGTGCCTACGAGCATCGGCGGCAATGTCCTGCCGCCGATCCTGACCGCGCCGCCGAGCAAGTCGATCAGCCTGTTCGGCAACAACGTGACCACGCAGTCCGGCGCGGTGCTCGACCTCAGCGGTGGGGGCGACATCTACGCGACCGAATTCGTCGCCGGCAATGGCGGTTCCCGCAACGTGCTGACGTCATATCAGCAGAACGTGTCCACCGGCGCCACTTCACCAACCTATTCTGACGGGCGTCAGGTCTACGCCCTGGTCCCGACCTATGAAGCGCCGGTCGGCGCCTATGATCCGACTTTCGCGCAATATCCCTATTATTCCGGCGTCACCGTGACGCCGGGCTCGAATTTCAATACGGCCGGTAACAGTCCGAACGCGATCGCTCCGGGGCAAACCGTGACCATCGCCGGCGGCAGCGGCATCGCCGCCGGCACCTATGTGCTGCTGCCCGGCATGTATGCGACTTTGCCCGGCGCCTATCGCGTCGTCCAGGTGGCGAGCAATGTCAGCTCCAGCACGACCAAGAGCGCGACGAGCGCCGACGGCTCGCAATATGTCGTCGGCAAGCTTGGCAACGCGCTCACTGGCGCGAGCTCGTCGCAATCGGCGCTGTTCCAGGTGCAGTCGAAGTCGGTCTGGTCGAAATATTCTCGCATCGACGTCACCTCCGGCACCACGTTCTTCCGCAACCAGGCGATCGCCGTCGGCCAGACCCCGCCGCCGCTGCCGATCGACGGCGGCACCTTGGTGCTCGGAGCCGTCAAGTCGCTGAACCTTGCAGGCACCAACCTGTTCGGCCCCGGCACCAGCGATCTGGCGCCAGGCCTGGTCGGCAGCGGCGGCCAGGTGCAGATCGGCGGCAGCAACATCGTGATCCTGGCGTCCGACCAGGCGCTCCCGCTTGCGGACTGCCTGGCCGGCAGCGCGCCGGGCTGCACGGGATCGGCGAATTATCTCGTGCTCGACGCCGACCAGATCAGCAATCTCGGCGCGAGCTCGGTCCTGATCGGCGGCACCGCATCGATCGTGGGCGGCGTCCAGAACATCACCGCGACCGCGCTCAATCTCGAGGTCAAGACCGACGCGGCGCACGCCCTGACCGGGCCGGAGCTGATCCTGGTTTCGCTGGCCCAGATCCCCGGCGTCACGTCCGGCAATGGCCTCACCGTCGATGCCGGCAGCGTGATTCAAGCCAAAGGCGCTGTGCCCGGCGGCACCAGTCGCGACATTTCGTTCGGCACCAATCCGGTGGCGACGAAAGACGGCGCTGGCAACGTAACTTACACTGCCGGCGTCAGTGGCGACGGCGCGATGCTGCGGGTCTCCAACGGCAAGCTGGTGAATGTGACCCGGACCTACCTGCCGGGACAATATGGCGGTCCGGGCCCGCTGCCGCCCGCCGCATCGCCTCAAGGCAAGTTCTCGATCGGGGTCGGTGCGGTGATCGATGGCGGCAACGCGCTGACGCTGGACACCAGCGGCGGCGGCGCGCTCGACGCGACGGCTTCGCTGAAGGCCAAGAACTACGAGATCGCCGGCTCCGTCATCAACATCGGCAATGGCACGTCCGGCATCTCGCTGAACCCGGCCGTGCTCGCCAACTTCAACGGTGCCAGCACGGTCCGGCTGCGCAGCGCGACCGTGATCAATCTCGTCGATTCCGGCAATCTGATCGTCGGCGCCGATCCTGCAAACCCCATCAATACCCTGATCTTCGATAGTGCCGGCCTGATCAGCCAGGGCGGGCAGACCACCGTCAATGCGACCAACATTCGCCTCGCCAACAGCCGCGGCGTCACGGCGACCGGCAGCGCGGGCAGCGGCAGCCTGACGCTGAGTGCCGGCGATACCCTGACGGAGGATGTCGGCGCCAAGACGATCGGCGGCGTCAGCCAGGTCGTCCTCAAGGCCGGCCGGGCGATCGCGTTCAGCGGCACCGGCAGCCTCAATGCCGGCGCTGCGAACATGCAGCTTTCGGCCCCGGTGCTCCTGGTCAACAGCGGCGCGACCCAGTCCATCACCACCACGGGCGCCGTCAACCTGATGACAGGGGCGGGGACCGCGCCTGCCGCCGTCGCCAGCAATATCGGCGGCGCCCTCTCCATCACCGCCGCATCGATCCTCGATACCGCGAAGATCCAGGCGCTATCCGGCAATGTCAGCCTGATCGCGACCGCGGGCGACGTCGAGCTCGGCAACGGAGCTTCGATCCGTGCGTCCGGCTCCGAGGTCACGGTGCTCGACATCGTCAAGGATGCGCCGGGCGGCAAGGTCCGGCTGGTGTCGAGCACCGGCAACGTGCTGATCGACAACGGGGCGAGCGTCGACGTCTCAGGCGTGGGCATCGGCTTTGCCGGGTCGCTGACCATGCAGGCCCCAGGCGTTGTCAGGCTGGCCGGCTCGCTGGACGGGCACGCCGCCTTCAAGGATCTCGGCGGCGACTTCACGCTTAAGGCCGGCACGCTCGAGGCCGGCAGCGTGCTGCCGACGAGCTTCACCGGCAGCGTCGCGGTGACCTTGCAACAGGGCGACATCGTGATCGGCAATGTTGCCGGTACGCGGGCGTTGGCCCTGAACGCCGGGCAGATCATGCTCGATGCCGAGAACGGCAGCGTGCAGGTCTATGGCAGCGGTGACGCCGGCAACCCCGCCAACCAGCTCACGGTGCTCGATGCCAGCGGCCTCAACGGCCAGATCTCGCTCTACGGCTCCAACGGCGTGAGCATCGGGGCCGGGACGCGGCTGACTGCGGCCTGGGTCGCAGATGATCCGAACAATCCGAACTACGCCAAAGGCAGCTCGCTGCTGGTGCAGAATGGCGGCATCATCAAGCTCGGCACCTCGGGTACGCCGGCGGCAGACGGCTCGCTGAATTCGACCTATGGCTATGAGAACGTGACATCCTCGGGCGCGATTTCGGTCGCCGCCAACACCACGTTGGATGTCAGCGGCGGCCCCGGTGGCGCCAACATCTCGAACACCGGCGGGCAGGTGATCCTGCGCGCACCGATCCTGGCCGGCGGCGGCTTCAATGCGCAATTCCACGGCACCATCGCCACCAGCGCGGGTGCCAGCGGCCAGCCGAGCGGCGGCGGGCTGGTGCTCGATGCCTATGCGGTGTGGAGCACCACGGACGGATGCTCGCTGATTGCAGCCGGCTGCGGCTCCATCACCACGGTCGCCCAGTACAACGCGCTGAGCGCGGCGCAAAAAGCGCAGATGGACCAGCATTTCGACGGCATCATCGATCCCGCCGGCTTCTTCAATGGGGCGGGTACGCAGGTCGTCACTCCGACCGCCGTGACCGGCTCGACGGGCATCTATCCGACCTCGTATTATAACGCTGCGACCGGGAATGCGACCGCGGCCGCGGGCGCCTATCTGGCGCATCTGGATTTCTATCAGAACACGCTGGTCAAGTTCGTCCAGCAGACCAGCCTGACCGGCTATGACCTGTCCGGTGCGACGATCAGGACGACGGCGCCCGGCGCGGCGGCGCAGAGCCTGACGCCGGGCTCGACCTTGCACCTGCGGCCCGAGATCGCCCTCGTCAATCCGTCGACGGCCGTCAACGGCGGCAACATTACGGTCGCCAGCAACTGGAATCTCGGCGGCATGGTGCCGACGAGTGCGAGCGTCCCGACGTCGAGCCGAAATGTGCCGCTGACGAGCTACACTCCGGCCTATCGCTCCACCGTGAGCGGCTTTGCCGGCGATGCCGGCACGCTGGCGCTGCGCGCCGCCAACAACGTCGCCATCAATGCCACCATCAGCGACGGCTTCTACGAGCCGTTCGACGGCTTCAGCAAGAATGCCGCAACGAGCTACAGACTGGTCGCCAACCTGATCGCCAACAATCCGGCGCAGACCTCGGTTTCCGGTGCGGTCGTCAGAGACCTCAACACCACCTCAGCGGCGAGCCTGATGTCGATCACGCAGGGGACCAACAACGGCTCGTTCTCCTACGACTTCGTCGCCGGCGCTGTGCTCGGCACCACGCCTTCGGCCAATCCCAATGCCGTGGTGGCGATCTCCGATCCGGCGTCCGCCAGCAACACCACCGGCAGCGTGCTGATCAATGGGCATACGACCTATCTGGATGCGGCGGTCTCTGGCACACAAATCTATATCCCCACGCTGGTCCGGACCGGCACCGGATCGATCGACATGACCGCAGCCGACAACGTTGCCTTCATCGACCAGGCGGCGCCCGGCGCCGTCTATACGGCGGGCGCAAGGGTCGTGACGCCGGCTGGCTACACCGTGCCTGCGGCCGGTGTTTTCTACAAGACCACTCCGAACGGCCTCGTCGGCCTGCCGGCCTGGTCGAGCGGCGGCGGCGCGGTGACGGTGACGGCCGGCGGCTCGATCATCGGCATCGAGACCCCCACCGATAACTCCACCGGCAGCCAGTACGGCATCCCGAATGGGCCGACCGGCGAGTTCTGGAGTTCGTGGTACATCCATTACGGCTTGTCGAACGGAACGGCGACGCCATTTACGAACACCGTCAATTGCCCCGCCCCCAAGAACTGCCAGACGGCCGCCTGGATCAATTTCAACACCTTCTTCCAGGGCTTCGGCGCGCTCGGCGGCGGCAACATCACGCTGACGTCGGGCGCCGACATCGTCGATGTCGGCGCCTCCTTGCCGGAAACCCTGGTGGTCAGCGGCGGCACCGGCGCCCGCGATGCCAGCGGCAATTTGATCGGCCCTGTGGCTACCTATTATGGCGGCGGCAATCTGGTGGTGAAGGCCGGCCGCGACCTCCTGAGCAGCGACTTCCTGGTCGGCCGCGGTACCGGCATGATCCAGGTCGGCGGTTCGGTCCAGGTCGATCCGTCGAATCCGATCACCCAACAACAGACGATGTTGTCGCAGGTGGCGCCATTGCCGGGGTCGAGCATCATCATCCCCGCCGTCGTCGGACAAATCCCGCTGCCGCTGCTGCTGGCGGTGCAGGACGGCTTTGTGACCGTCACCGCGCGTGGATCGATCACTCTCGGTGGGGTCTATGATCCCGCATCCCTTCCGTCTGATGGCGACGTGCGCACGCCGTTGGGCTTCTGGCCCAACGGCAGTGGGGCGTTGGCACCGGGCTGGGGCAATCTTTTCACCACGTTCGGTCCCGGCAGCGGTATCGCACTGGCGAGCACTGCCGGCAACGTGACCGCCCTGACCATCGATACGACGACCCAGAATAACGTGGGTGGTCTATTCTATCACACCCTCACGTCATTTAGCTCGAATGGAGCAAGAATAGGATTGTCGCTGCCAGCCACGCTCGACGTGGTATCGCTGCAGGGCAATGTCGATCTCAGCGGCGCAACCGCGGCCAACCTGGTCCCGATTCCGACCCGAAGCGGCAGCGATACCGGCACTCTTAGTATCGTCGCGGCACAGTCGATTTTTCTTGGGCCTTCGCTCAACATGCCGGACCTCGTCACGACGTCGACCCAGGTGGTCGGCAACAGTCAAGTCAGCCTCTCCAGCTACATCAGCCCGCTCGGGCTGGTGCTGCCCAGCTTGACCGAGGCGCTGCACGCCAACGATCCGCAGCCGGTGATCATCGCCGCAGGGCAGGATATCTACGCGGTCAACCCCGCCACGACCGTCCCCACGAACATGACGCTGATCAAGCCGGCGCGGATCGAGGCTGGCAACAACATCTACGCGGCCACGGCTACGGGAAACGTGGTGGCGACAACGGGCAGTGGTCCGCAGATCACAGGCTTCCAATTTACCGGCCAGAATAACAATGCCGGCGACATCACCAGCATCGTCGCCGGCAACGATCTGGTCGGTGGCAACTACCTGCTCTATGGTCCCGGCACCCTCCTGCTGCAGGCTGGACGTGACCTCGGTCCCTTCACAACAAATGGGCAAGGCGTCCTCACGGTCGGCGACGGCAGCGCACTGACAGCGGCGAACAACGGAAGCACTCTTGCGACCGTCAAGCACTATCTCCCATCGCAGGGCGCCGAGCTCGATATCCTGTTCGGCGTCAAGCCGGGTATCGACTATGCGGCAGCGATCGCGCAGTACGTCGATCCGGCCCGGGCCGGCAGCGGCGGCATCGATTTCCTCGCCGACATCGCGGCCGCGCTGGGCCAGTCGCGTGACCAGGCCCGGACCACTTTCCAGGGCTTGTCGGCGACGCGGCAGCATCTGCTGGTCGACCGCGCGTTGCTGGATCTGCTGATCCGGGTCGGCAAGGACGCCAAGGATCCGGCCAGCCAGTATGCTGGAAAGTACGCGCGCGCCTATGCTGCCATTTCGACCCTGTTCCCCGCCGCTCTCGGCTACACCGACAACGCTACGGGCGGCGCCAATGGCGCGGCGGCGAAGGTCGCAACCGGCAAGATGAACGTCGCCTCGTCGGTGCTGGAGACCCAGAAGGGCGGCGACGTCAACATCATCGGCCCCGGCGGCGGCATTACCGTCGGCCACAGCTCCACCGACGTGCTGTCGCCGAGCCAGGAGGGCATCCTGACGCTCGGCGGCGGCAACATTCGCATCTTCACCGACGATTCCGTCGCGGTGAACCAGAGCCGCATCATGACACAGGAGGGCGGCGACATCGGCGTGTTCGTCGCCAATGGCGACATCAGCGCCGGCTCCGGGCCGAAGACTTACGCCTCGAGCCCGGCCGTCGGCGAGATCTGCACCATGGACGGCTATTGCTACGTCAATCCGCAGGGCCTGGTCACCGGCGCCGGCATCGCCGCGCTGCTGACCCTGCCGGGCCAGGATCCGAGCAAGAGCAACGTCACTTTGGTGGCGCCGCACGGCACCATCGACCTCGGCTCCGCGGGCCTGCGCGGCACCAGCGTCACCCTGGCCGCGCTGACCGTGCTCAACAGCTTCAATGTCCAGGCGACCTCGGTCACCGGCCTCAGCTTCACGCCGCCGCCAAACACGGCGGCATTGACCTCGGCCTCCAACGCGACCGCGGCGACCCAGCAGGCCGCACCGGTGACGCAGCCGCAGTCCAACGACCGGCCGTCGATCATCATGGTCGAGGTGGTCGGCTATGGCGGCGGAAGCGGCGGCGCCAGCCTCGATACCCAGCCTCCGGCCGGAGGCACTGCGAGCAAGCCGGCCGACAAGGACGATGGGCGCCGACGCGGACAGCCGCAGCCGTGAAGCACGATGCGGCAGCCTTATGAGTCGGCCGCACTTAGGCTACGCAGTCGCATCTGCTTGTATCCGTGACGTCAGCGCGCTCCCTGTCCCTCTGAAGCGGCGGCCAACGCATCGGAGAGAGCGGCGCGATCCGGCGACGACGCGCGGATCACGCCGCCGTCCCACGTGATGACCCATCACGGGTGATGACGTGTGGCAACCGTCGACCTGACTGCCGGCTGCATTGCTGCGATCGCGCTGGCGCCAGCTTACTGCTGGGCTTGCAGATGCTGGCTCTGGACCGCCCACGCCCGGGCCGGATCGGGCTCGCGGAGCCTGTTGTCGCGGATGACCGGAGCCACGTCCGATCGTATTACGGATTAGCTGCGCTCGAGGGGAACCGGGCTGTAGGCCGGCACCTGGACCTTCCGACTTCTTTTCTGTCCAGCGCGGTCTCGCCCGTATTTGGAGATTAAGAGAAAAACCGGGCGCCTCGGATGAGACGCCCGGTCGCTGTCGTCAGAGCTGAGATGCCGGATCAGGCGCAGTCATCCGATCCTGCATCGTCACGCATCACGGATTGGCGCCGCCGGTGACACCGGTGCAACCGTCCGCGCTGCCGCCCGAGGCGAGGGCGAGGGCGACGCCCGTGCCCGGGGTCAGATAGACGGCCTGGACAGCAGTCAGCCACTGCTTATTCAGCGGCGAGAAGCTGTTGTTGTTCAGGATGTTTTTGACGTTCACATCGCTTGTTGGATACTGATAGTACCAGTTCAGGAAGTTCAGCAGGTTCTGGCCATTGGTCGCGTTGCCATAGCAGCTGTAGGTCGCCATGAACGTGGTGCCCGAGAGCGGATAGGCACCGGTCTGGTTGGTGAGCGGCAGAACCGAGAGGCCGGCCACCGCGACGCCGCCATGGAGCGGTTCGGTCGACGCGAAGTTGATGCCGTAGACGTTCCAGTTCGCCCAGGTCGACGTAGCTGACGGAGGCGTCAGGCGGGTGTCACCCCAGGCAAGGTCCACCGCCGCCGGCGTCGGCGGGATGAAGGTCAGCGTGGTCGCCGCAGTGGCCGGAGTGGTCACGCCTGCGATACGCTGGGCCTCGTTCTGCACCGATGCCGCATACGGCGCGTTGGTTGCGATCGCATAGGGCTTGACGAAGTCGCCGCTGACATAGCCGATGCGGCCCGCCTGCGCCGCGGCCGTGCCGACCGCGGCCTGAACGCCGCCGCTGCCGCTGCTGCCGGCCCAGGCGCCAGCGACGGTCGATGCTGCGTTCCACGGGCCGTTGCCACGGGCCGCGGCGATGTTGGAGATCAGGTTCGAGAAGCTGGTGCTCGGCAGGTTCGCAGCACCGAAGATGGACTTGTACTTGTAGGTGTCGGTCGGGTCGATCAGCGGGCAGACCGCCTTCAGGTAGTTGGTGATGATGAAGCTGGTGCCGCTGCCGTCCGAGCGGTACGCCACCGAGATCGGCAGCGAGGCGCTGGCGTAGGGCTGCGCGGTCCCGACGCCGTTGCCGACGTTGGTGTAGTTGAACGCTTGGTTCACAACGGTGCCCGTGCTGGAAAGCGTCGGGATGGTGGCGACGCTGTTCCAGTCGGTGACCAGGCCCGAGAAGATCGCGCAGAGCTGGGCGCTCGAGAGCTGGATCGCGCCGCCGGTCACGATGGCGCCGCCGGACTTGATCTGCGAGTTGATCTGGAACGAGGTGCTGTTGACGTTGACCGGGATCGCGACCGGAACCTCGAACGCCGGCAACTGGACCGGGTTGCCCCAGGCAGCCACGTTGAAGCTCACCGGGCTGCTGCTTCCGACGGCGACCTGGGTGGTCGCAGTGGCGCCGCCGCTGGCCCAATTGGCCGACGGAGTGAAGCTGAACGCCGCCGTGGTCAGCGCCGCAAGGGTCGAGGCCAGCGGCGAGTCGGACAGGCCGACGTCGACGCGCGGATAGGGATAGCTGCCGAAATTGGCCGAGTTGAGCGTGTCGACGTAAGGCGGCTGGGCGGCCGGGAACGGCGTCGCGACGACGGAGCCCGCGGTCACGTTGCCGCTGTACCACTGCGACGGAGTGTTGCTGATATAGCCGCGGAAGCCGTTGCCCGAACCGACGCCGGCATACATGCCCTGGACGGTGGTGTCGACGCCGGCACAAGCCGCCGGCAGCAGACCCGGGGTCGGGCCGGCCGCATTGAAGCTCGCCGAGAAGCTGAAGCCGTCATTGCCGACCGTCGCGCCGGTGTAGCAGTCGAAGATCTGGCGGAACGCTTCGGAGGCGAGCGTGCTGCCGCCGAAGTAGAGGCCGTTGGTCGCTTGCGCGTTGGCCGGCTGAACGGCCGAGAGCATGGCAGCGGCCGACAGCACCAGCGCCGACGACGTGCCGAGCAGATACTTGGTAGTCGATTGCATGTTCATCTCACTCATCTCGAGGGTTGTAACCATCGGCGCTGCGGCGTCACTCCGTCGTCATGAGATCGACAAGTAAACATCAGGATGTCTGATGTATTATTTGTCGTTTTTTGATAGGCCTAATAGATATATCTAAAATAGGCCTAAGTATCTCCTGCACCGAAGGAATGTTTCCGTTCGTCGATGATTGGCTAACGTCTCATAGACAACTCGAAGATGAGATTCGCGCAGAGAATATTTCTAGCCTTATTTTGAAAAAGCTCTTGGCAATACCGCGTGACGTGATCTATGGAAACGCGGCGCGATCGTGTTGCTTAGTCGTGCATATGCAACCTTTGCACGAGTGGCGGTGAGGCGGGGCTTCCACATGGAAGACAATTCGAGCGGGCGACTTGCGATTCGCGTGGAGCATGGCGGTCATGCGTTGTTGGCCCGCCCGCTGTCGTATGGCGGTCATCATTCGGGGCCTTCGGGCAATGTGAGGCGTGCGCAGGAGCTGCATCAGCAGGGCATCGCGCATGCACGGGAGGAGCGCTGGCGCCAGGCGCTACGCGCATTCAATGAAGCGGTGCGGCTTGCGCCCGATCAGCCCGGCTTCAACTACTGCAAGGGTGTGGCGCTGTGCCGGTTCGATCGCTTCGACGATGCGCGGCACGCCTTCATGGCGGAGCTGCAGGTGACGCCGACGCATGCGCCGACGCTGGCTGAGATCGGCACCTGTCTTGCGCGGACCGGCCGCCCGCGCGAGGGCATTCCCTATCTGCAGGAAGGCTTGCGGCTGCTGCCGAACATGCCGCTGGCGCAATACAGCCTCGGCCTTGCGCTGCTCACCGAGAACCGGCGCAAGGAGGCGCTGGAGGCGCTCGATCAGGCCGTTGCCCTCGATGCCGGCTACGCCGAGGCCTATCGGACCCGCGGCCTCGCTCATGTGATGGACGGTCAGTTCGACAAGGCGGTCGAGGACCTGCAGGCCGCATCGACCATCGACAGCCAGAACTACAAGGCCATGCTCGAGCTCGGCATGAACTTCGGCGCGGCGGAGCGTCACCAGCAGGCTGCGCGGCTGTTCGAGCTCGCCGCCGAGAGCGCGCCGAACGTCGCGTTGCCGCAATATCTCTACGGCCACTTCCTGATCAATCAGCGCCAGTTCGAGCGCGGGCTCAGCTATGTCGACCGCGCGCTTGCGCTCGATCCGCTGCAGGCCGAGCATCACATCGCGCGCGGCTTCGGTTTCTTTGGCCAGGGCCGGGTGGAGGACGCCGTCGCAGCCTTTCGGCGTGCCGGCGAGCTCGATCCGGCAAATGCGGCGGTCGCGGGTACGGTCTTGTTTGCGCTCCAGCACAAGCCGGGTGTGACCCGCGAGGAGCTGTTGCGCGAGCACAAGCGCTGGGCCGCGCTGTACCGTCCCAGCATGCCGAACGACCGGCTGGCGTTTGCCAACCCGCCGGATCCGGCCCGCAAGCTGCGGCTCGGTCTGGTCTCGGCGGACCTGCATCGGCACGCGGTGTCGTTCCTCACCCTGCGCGCCTTCGAGCAGCTCGCCGCGCTCGGCTATGAGATTTTCTGCTACAAGACCGACAGCAAGAGTCAGGATGACGATTTCAGCGAGCGCTACAAGGCGATATCGCTCGCCTGGCGCGACGTGTCGAGCATCGACGATGCGGCGCTCGCGCGACAGGTCGCCGAGGATGGCGTCGATATCCTGTTCGATCTTGCCGGTCACACCGCCGGCAACCGTCTGTCCCTGTTCGCTGCTCGTGCCGCGCCGATCCAGCTCGGCTGGGCCGGCTATGTCGGCACGGTCGGGCTCGATACCTATGACGGCCTGATCGCCGATCCCGTGGAGATTCCGCCGGAGCATGATGCGGGCTATGTCGAGCGGGCGATCCGGCTGCCGGATTGCTACGTCTGCTACCAGCCGCCGACCAGCGCGCCCGATGTGGCGTCGCTGCCGAGCGAGACGAGCGCGTGTTTCACCTTCGGTTGCTTCAATCGTCCGGCCAAGCTCAACGCCGAGGTGGGCAAGGCGTGGGCGCGCATTCTCGCCGAGGTACCGGATTCGCGCATCCTGATGGTCTATGGCGGTCTCGGCGAGGCCTCTACGCGCGAGGCCGTCTACGCCGTGCTGGAGCGCGGCGGCCTTTCGCGCGAGCGCGTCGAACTCGTCGGGGAGAGCGAGCAGGCCAAGCTGCTCGAAGCCTATGGCAAGGTCGATCTGGCGCTCGATCCGTTTCCTTATTCGGCCGGCGTCACCACGCTCGAAGCCATGTGGATGGGCGTGCCGACCGTGACCTTCGCCGGCGACACTTTCGCCGGTCGTCACTCGGCCACGCATCTGACTGCCGCGGGCCTCGGCCAGTTCAGCACCTCGAGCGTCGACGATTATGTCGCGCTTGCCGTCGAATGGGCGCGACGGCGCGGTGATCTGGCGGAGCTTCGCCGCTCTCTGCGCGAACGGGTGGCGGCGTCGCCGCTCTGCGACGCGCCGCGCTTTGCCGACAATCTGTCGAGCGCCCTGATGCAGCTCTGGACCGAGTGGTGCGCCGCGCGCAGCGCCGCCTGACGCCGGCCTCTGAAGCTTCGTTTGGGGGCGCACGGCTGCTGAACTGTTTGTGAGGCGGGCACGGAAGGGACGTGGTGATGGCGGGAGCGGAGACCTCTGAGGCGCAGGCATCGAGAGCCGCGGCGGCCATGCTGAAGCAGGCCTCGACCGAGCGCCAGGCCGAATTCGCGCAAGCCGTGTTGGACCGCGCTTTCGCGCTGTTCCGCAACGGTCAGCTCGACAGTGCGGATGTGCTGCTCGAAACCATGGAGCAGGAGCCCGTGGTCCGGCAGCGGGTCATGCACCTGCGCGGTGTGATCGCTCTGTATCGCGGCGAGGACGAGAACGCGCTCGATTTCCTGGAAGAGGCGATCAGGCTTGAACCCGCCGACGCGGACGCGCACGCCAATCTCGGCGGGCTGCTGTTGAAGTCGGGGCAATATCCGCAGGCGCTGGCGGCCTATGCCGCTGCCTTGACGCTGCAGCCGGATAACGCCGCGGCGCGGCTCGGCCTGCCGCGCGCCTTGGCCGGCTCCGACCTGCCCGATCTTGCCTTCGCCGCCTTTCGCGACGGACTCACGGCCTCGCCCGAACCGGCCGAGGCGCCTGCGGCTGCGGCGCTGGCAGAATTGCTCGACGCGCATGGCGGGCGCGAAGATGCCAAGGCGCTGTTGGACGAGATGCTGGCGCGCCATCCAGACCATGAGGCGTTGCTTCGGATCGCGCACGAACTTGCCGAACCGGCCGATGGCGCCGAAGAGGCTGCAGGCGCCGTGGATATGGCCGCCAACGCCGACCGGGGGACCGATCCGGTGACGGCCGTAGCGCTGCGGATGACTGCGACGCCGCGTGTCGCCAGCGCCACGCTGTGCGAGGCGCTGTTCATGGAAGGCTGCCGCCACCATCGCGGCGGTGATATCGCGCGTTCGAGGCGGTTCTTCGAGCGCATTCTCGAGATCGATCCGGCTCACGTCAACGCGCTGTGCAATCTCGGATCGATCACCCTGGCGCGCGGCGACGTCGCGCGAGCGCAGACCTTGTTGCAATCTGCCGTAACCCTGGCGCCCGGGCTCGCGCCGGCGCGGATCGCTTTCGCCGATGCCTTGATGGCCGGCGGCAGGTTCGAGCAGGCGGGGGCTCATTATCGCAAAGCATTGGAGCTCCTTCCCGACAGCGACTTGGCGCACGCGCAATATGCGATGGCGCTGCGGCAGCTCGGTGATCTCGAGGGCGCGATGACGCATTTTCTCGCGGCGACCAGGATCAATCAGCAGCAGTCGCCGCGGTTCTACGAAGCCCTGGGCCGGACCTGTGCCGCGCGCGGCAATTCGCAAGGGGCCGAGATCAGCCTGAAGCACGCGCTCGTGCTCGATCGAAGGTGCGTGAGCGCCCATCATGCGCTTGGCGAGTTGTATCTGGGGCTTGGCCGGCCGGCCGACGCGGAAGCCGCGTTTCGCGCCGCGCTCGCTCTCGATCCGAGCGATACCGAGGCGCAAAGCGGTGTGGAACGCGCGCGCTCTGTACACACGTGCGAGGCGAGCGGAGCGCCGTAACATGCGTGTAGTTCGCGCAACTAATGCAGGGCCTGCGAGTGCCGTCTTGCGACGAGGCGTGGGGCCTGTGTCTGTTGTGGCCGTACAGTCCAGTCGATCGCGCGATGCATCACTCATCGTGCGTTGTATGTGTTGGCGGTCGCGAGCATCGCGCGATGTCGCTTCCGCGGTTGAGTTCATTGCTATGTCATCAACTTTGGTTATGAACAGCGCGGCTGAACTCAAGCGAGTAGAACGCTGCGGCCGGGGATGGGGTCCCAGCTATGAGCGACACCAATCGAGCGGCGTTGCTCAGCCTTCTCGTCGCGAGCTACGACGATCTCAGATCGCGCTTGGTGCGACGTGCCGGTTCTGCGGAGCTGGCGGACGAGGCGCTTCAGGATACATTCCTGCGCCTTTCGAACGCGACGGGAATAGGACCGGTCCGCGATCTGAAGGCGTATCTGTTTCGGGTTGCGCTGAGCATCGTCAGCAATCGGCGCGTCGCGGAACGTCGTCGTCGCACCGTATCGGAAGGCGATGCAGTGTTCGAGATGGTGGACGACAAGCCGGGACCCGATCGGGTGATCGAGGCGCGTTCCGAGATCGGCGCACTGAAGCGGGTGATTTCGGAAATGCCGCCCCGCCGCCGCGAGATGTTCATGGCGACCTTTGTCGACGAAGTGCCGTTGCGGGAAACGGCGCTGCGCTTCGGCGTCAGCGTCCGGACCGTGCAGGTGGAGCTCAAACAGGCGTTGGTCCATTGCGCGGCGCGCCTCGAACGGACGACGCAGGACTCGCCGCCGCTCCGGCCCCGGAATCACGTCTATCAGCAAGGTCGCGCGCTCCGTGCAGTGTACTGGACCCGGACAGTTGCTATCGGCGATCAGTCGTGCGCGGCAACGCCGGACGAGCCGTTGTGAATTTGCGCGCCTCGGCTGGGAATCCTCGCCCGGATGTCCTGGCCGGAAGGTGCCGGCACGCCCGTTGGGGCCATGAGGTCGGACGCGCATGAGCTTGGCTGCGCAGAAGAGAAAGCTTGCAATGCCGCGGCCGCTGCCGGCCGATTTCATGACGCATCTCGCCGCGCGAGGTGCGTTGCGCGACGGGCAGGGCGCTGCGGTCGCGCGGGCGTCCCGTCAAGGCGATGGGCTCTCCGGGCCGCCCGATTGGAGTGCGTTGACCAAGCTCACGGCATCGACGCTGGCCGATGAGCTCGCAAGCTTCTACGGTTGCAGCCGGGTGAAGCGCGACGATCTCACGCAGAACCGTTTTGCCGGCGGCGACATGTCGATGCGCTTCCTGAAGGAAGGCCGGTTGTTTCCTTATGAGAGTGCAGGCGGCGCGTTCAAGCTGGCCGTGGCCGCGCCGATCGACGACGAAACGCTGCGATCGATCGAAATCGCGTTGCGCGAGCCAGTGGTGTTGGCGGTGGCCACCGCCGACGATATCGATGCGGCGCTGTCGCTGCAACTCGAGGCGGAGCAGAGCCAGGCTGCGCCGCAGGCCAGCTCGCATGCGGGCGAGGACGACCTCGACAACCTTCGCGACCTCGCGCGCGGCGCGCCGGTCGTGCGCGCGCTGGACGATCTGTTTCGAATGGCGGCCGAGCAGCGCGCGACCGATCTGCACATCGAGCCCAACGGCGAAGGCCTGCAGGTGCGCCTGCGGGTCGATGGCATGCTCAAGAACGTCCCGGCGCCGCCGATGAGCATGGCCAAGGGCATCCTGTCGCGTCTGAAGATCCTGGCCGGCCTCAACATTATCGAACGCCGTTTGGCCCAGGACGGCCGGGCGCATATCGCGGTCGGCGGCACCGAGATCGATCTGCGCGTCGCCACCATGCCGACCATGCACGGGGAGTGCGCCGTGATCCGCCTGCTGCGCAAGGGCTCGGGCCTCGCCGCGCTGAACCAGATCGGGCTCAGCCCCCGCGACGAAGCCATCCTGCGCAAGGCGTTGCTCGCGCCTTATGGCATGGTCATCGTGACCGGGCCGACCGGCTCCGGCAAGACCACCACGCTCGCCGCGTCGCTCGCCGTCATCAACGAGCCGACGCGCAAGATCCTGACCATCGAGGATCCGGTCGAATACCAGATCCCCGGCATCAACCAGACCCAGGTCCATCCTGCGATCGGACTGACTTTTGCATCGGCGCTGCGTTCGTTCATGCGGCTCGATCCCGACGTCATCATGGTCGGCGAAATGCGGGATTCCGAAACCGCGCATATCGGCGTGCATGCCGCGCTTACCGGGCATCTGGTGCTGACGACATTGCACACCAACACCGCAGCCGGCGCGATCACGCGGCTGATCGACATGGGAATCGAAAGTTTTCTGTTGGCCTCCTGTGCGCGGGTGATCGTGGCGCAGCGCCTGGTGCGCATCCTCTGCGACCATTGCAAGGAGGCCTGTCGCCTGACGGCTGCAGAGATCGCCGCCGACGAGCGTTATGCCGCGCTCGGCATCGAACCGGGGGAGACCGTCTGCCGGCCGAAGGGCTGCGAGTGGTGCGGCTTCACCGGCTTTCGCGGCCGCAAGGGCGTGTTCGAGATCATGGAGATCGGCCCCGCGCTGCGGCGTGCAATCGGTCCGAAGACGGACGCCAGCGATCTCGAAGCCGCGGCGCGTCGCGAAGGCATGACGACGATGACGCAGGACGGCATCATCAAGCTCCGCGCCGGGCAGACCACGCTCGACGAGATCTTTCGCCTCACCACGAGCCTGTAGCGGTCATGCCCCATTATCGCTACCGCGCGCTGACCCGGGCCGGAGAGATCATCCTCGGCGACGTCGAGGCGCCCTCGCGCGAGGAGGTGCTGCGGCGGATCGAGTATCTCGGCCACCTTCCGGTCGAGGCGGAAATCGCCGGCGGCGGCGTGACACGAACCAATATCGTCAGCCGAGGATCGCTCGGCGGTCGCGAGCTGACGACGTTCCTGCGGCTGCTTGCGCTCCTGCTGCGGTCCGGATTGAATCTCGAAGCCTCGCTGCAGACGCTGGAGGACGATACCAACAAGTCGGTGGCGCGCTTTGCGGGCGGCCTTCGCTCCGCCGTGTCCGGCGGCGACGGCTTTGCCGAGGCGCTGGAGCGGCAGGCCGCGCTGCTCGAGCCGATGTATATCGCCATGGTCCGGGCCGGCGAGGCGTCGGGCAAGCTCGAAATCGTCCTGCGCGCGATCGTCGAGGACCGGACCCGGCGCGAGCAGATGTCGCAACGGATCACCACCGCGGTCCGCTATCCGCTGTTCCTGGTCGGAGCGGCGATCGTGATCCTGTTCTTCTTCCTGCTTTACGTGGTGCCGCAGTTCGAGCCCATCTTCAGCGAGATGCAGGGCCATTTGAATGCGGGGGCGGCATTCGCGCTCACCGCCTCGACCTGGTTGCGCGCCCATCTCGACCTGCTGCTCGGCGTCGGCACCGGCGTGCTGCTGGTCGGCTGGCTCGTCCTGCGGCAGCCGGCGGCGCGAGCGCGACTGATGGCCACGTTCACGGCACTGCCGGGAATTGCCGGGCTGATGCACGATCGGCGCGCCGCGCGCTTCATCGGCACGCTCGGGCTCCTGGTGGAGAACGGCGTGGCGCTGCCGGCCGCGCTCAAGATCCTGCGCGACGTCGTGAGCGAGCCCGATTATGTCGCCGCGGTCGAGCAGGTGCATGAGCAGGTCCGCAACGGCCGCCGCTTCATCGAGGCGCTGGCCGACAGCGACCTGGTGCCGCCGCTGGCCGTGCGCATGCTCCGCGTCGGCGACGAGACCGGCGACCTTTCGGCGATCGCGCAGCACGCATCGCAGTTCTACGAGCAGCGGCTCGCCATCGGTCTCGATCGCATGATGGGTGCGATCGGCCCGGTCACCATCATCCTGGTCAGTATCGGCATCGGCTCGTTGATCGTCTCCATCATGAGCGCTTTGCTGAGCATCACCGAGCTCGCCAAATGACGGACGCCATCGAGACAGATCCGCGGGCCGGCTCGACCTTGATCGAGATGATGGCGGTGATGGTGATCATCGCCATGCTGGCCTCGCTGGTCGGCGTGCTGCTGCCGGGCACCGGCCGCGGCCGGCTGAAGGCGCTCACATTGCAGACGGCCGCGATGATGCGGCGTGAGCGTCTCGTGGCGGTGCTCACCGGAAGCAGCCGCCGCATCTCGCTCGATACGAGCGCGCGTACGCTCGTCGGAGACAGCGGGGTGATCGCGATTCCGCGCGACGTGGTGGTCGATGTGGTCGGCGTGGACGAAACGTGGGCGGGACGGCAGGCGGTGGTGCGGTTCGAGCCGGATGGCGCTTCGACCGGCGCCGCGGTCAAATTCTCCTGGGACAAGGTGCGTTATGAGGTCGATGTCTCCTGGTACAACGGCCGCGTCGCGGTCGATCTTCAATGAACGCCGCGCCGCTCGCGCAGGGTTCACGCTGATCGAGGCGCTGGTGGCGATGACGCTGCTGCTCGCCTTCGTCTCCGTGCTGGGGCCTCAGCTGTTCCACGCGCGCCGCATTGCCGATCGCATCGACGGGCGGATCGCGGCGCAGGCGCTGCTGCGCTCCCTGCTCGACGCGCCGCCGGACCGTGCCGCGCTTTCGCGGGGACCTCGCGACGGCGAAACCGGCGGCATGCGCTGGCGCATCACCGCGGAGCCGATGTTCATCGACGCCATGATCCCGCCGAAGGCTGAGTTGGTCCCGGCCAAGACCGCGAAGCCGGACGCACCCGTCGAGAAGCGCCCGAACTGGATCGCCTATCACCTGACCGCGACAGTGTTCTGGGCGCCGGGGCGAACGGTCACTGCCGACACATTGCAGCTGGGCCTGCCTGGGGAAGATCAATGATCATCCTCCGGCTTCCCGCGCGCCGCCAAGCCGAGCACGGCTTTACCCTGATCGAAGTGCTGGCGGCGCTTGCCATCGGGGCGGCGGTGATCGCGGGCGTGGCGGCGTTGATCCACAATGTCGCGCTCAACTTCGATCGGGGCACCGGCCTTGCGGGCAAAGCGGATCAGCTGCTGCTGGCGGCGGAGCGGATCGGCGCGGATCTGGGGTCGGCGCGCCAGCTTCCGCGCGGGCGCGACGCCAAGGCGGGCGTGGCCTTTGTCGGCGAGCCGGGGCAGCTGAGGTTCATCGCTGCGGGTGGGGTTGCTGCCGGACCGCAAGGTGAGGAGGTGGTCAGTCTCACGGTCGAGGATGTCGAGGGGACTGCTCATCTGATCCGACGCCGCGCGCCGTGGTCCGGGCCGCGTACGCTGTTCGAGAGCCTGGCCCTACGCGACCCGATCGATCTGATCGAAGGCAATGTCGATATCGCTTTCGCGTTTGGCAGCTTCGGAGCCGACGGCAATCTGATCTGGAGCGACAGCTGGCGCAGCCAGCCGCTGCTGCCTCGGCTGGTTCGGCTCACGATCCGGGATCGGGCCAGCGGCGCCGAGCTGCTTCCGGGTCTTGCGTTCCGGCTGCGCTCCGACGCGCCGCTTGGCTGCGCCCAGGCCGACGCGAGCGCCGATTGCCTGAAGGTAGGCGCGCCGGCGCAGGCTGCGCCAAAGCAGGATCGACCAAGGACTGAGCCGGCTGGAGCACGTGGATGAGTGCGCGGGACCGCGAGCGCGGAATGGTCCTGTTCGCCGTGCTGTGGGCGATTGCGTTCTGCTCGGTGCTGGTGATGGCGACGTCGATGACCTTCCGCAGCCTTGCCGGGATAGTGGCGATCGACCGCGACCGCGTCCAGGCCGATGCGCTGCTCAGCGCCGGGCTGGAGGTCGCGGCCGGCATGTCCGCTGCGGTCAAGGATGCGCCGCTCACCGCGCGCAGTACCGTCGTGACCTTGCCGACTGGGGAGGTGCGTGTGAGTGTCGACGACGAGACCGGCCGCATCGATATCGGCCGGGCGCCTGCCGACGTGCTGGCTTCGCTGCTGCGCCATGTCGGCGCCGATGATGACGAGGCCGACGCTCTGGCGAAGGCCATCGTGGCGCTGCGCGATCAGGATCACGCTGCGCCGCCCGCAGACGGCGCGCAGCGCCAGCGGTCGGTGGCTGACAAGAAGCCCGAGCAGCCTACCGCTCCACAAGCGCAGTCGCCGTTCAGCGACATCCGGCAGCTCGCCGCGGTGCCCGGCATACGGCTGGAATGGATCACGGCGATGGCGCCCTTGATCACCGTCTATGGCAGCGAGGCTGTGAACCCCTTGACCGCCCCAGTCGCGGTGATCAGGGCGCTGCCGTTCTTTGAGGAAGCCCGCATGGAGAGCTTTCTTGCGATGCGCGGGACGCTGCTGGTGGATGGCGAGCGGCTCGGCTTTCTGCTTGGCCGCACTCAGCAATATCTGAAGGTTCAGCAGAGATCGGTGATCTCGGTCGATCTCGCGGCGCGCACCACCGACGGATATTCGGTCAAAGCGAGGGCTTTCATCGTCCTGCTCAAGGGTGACAAACAGCCCTACCGTGTTCTGGCCTGGAATCCCGGCGGACGGCGCGTTGTGCGAGACGCCGCGATGGTGTCGGGGGATACCGATGGACCTTGAGGCGATCGCAAAGGCCTGGATCGATCATCTCGCGCGGCTCTGGCTTGGCTGGCGCGACCGGCGCCGCGCCCGCAACTGGCTCAAGCTTCGTCAGGACGATGACGATCTGATCGTGCGGCAGAGCGACGGGACGCAGCAGACCTGGCCCGGCGCCTTGTCGCCGGGAGCCGCCCTTCCGGGCGAGCTTGCGCGCTCGGCGCAGCGCGCTTTCGTGATGCTGGAGCTCGGCAGCGAGGAGATCGTCTCGCGCCGCATGAGCGTGCCTGCGCAGGCCCGCGAGTTGTTGCCCGGCATCGTCCGCAACCAGATCGAACGGCTCTCGCCCTGGCGCGCAACCCAGGCCTGTTACGGCTTCGATGTCCAGGATAGTGCCGAGCCAAATCACCTCGATGTCCGGGTTCTGATCACGCCGCGCGCGGTCGTGGATGATGCACGTCATCGCATGGCGGCACTGGGCCTGCACGTCGACGCGGTCGTCGCCGGCGGAGCATCGGCGGGAGCAGCCAACGGCATCACGCTGTGGTCGCGGCTTGCGGATGCCGACGGTACACGCCTGATCCGGCTGCGCTGGATCATCGGCGGTGCGATGGCCGCGGCAGTTGGCCTCGCTGTGGTCCTGAATGTCTGGGCGTTCATGGCGGCCGCGGCGGCTGATGCCGAGAGCGGCGAGATCGTCGCAGAGATCGCCAGACTGCAGCGCCAGGTCAAAGGCACTTACTCGCCGCAGTCGATCGCATCGCTGCCGGCCGCCGAACGGGCATGGGCGCTGAAGGAGACCTCGCTGGTGTCGGCGATCGTGATCGAGGCGCTGTCGCGGGTGTTGCCCGACAGCGCCTATCTGACCGAGCTGAACATCGACGGTTCGACGGTGCGGATCGCCGGTATTGCCACGGACGCGCCCGCGCTGATCGCGCCGCTCGAACAATCAGGCCAGTTCAAGGACGTTCATTTCTACGCACCGACCACGCGCAGCGCCGATGGCGCCCGTTTCATCTTTCACATCGAGGCGCGCGTCGAGCCGCATCCGACGATGGCCGGAGGCTGACATGCCGAAGCTGAACCTCAAGCTGAAGCTTGACCTCAACCGCGAGCAGCTGCTTGCGGCCGGCGCCTTCGGCGCGCTGCTGCTGATCTGCATGCTCACCACTGCCAACGCGCTGCAGACCTGGATCGCAGCGGCGCAAAGCCTTGGCGAGCGCCGCGATCAGCTCGCGAGCCTGCAGTCGCGAGTCGGCGCGACGGTCAAGCAGCGCAAGTCGCAAGCCATGGCGGCGCCTGCGCTCGCCTTTCTCGACGCGCCGACCGGCGGGCTCGCAGCGGCGCAATTCCAGGCCTATCTGTCGCAGCTGATCGCGGATCAGAAGGCGGTCCTGGTTTCATCGGGGATTCAGGCCGCCGAGCGCGACGACAAGAGCGATGCGATCAAGCTCCAGCTCGCACTGACGGCGACGATCCCTGCGCTGCAGGAGCTGCTGTACCGGCTGGAGAGCGGAATGCCCTATGTGTTCGTGGATTCGCTTCTGATGCAGCTCGGTGGCTCGACCGAGCGCAACGCGGCCGATCCGGTGTTGAAGGTCACGCTGACAGTGCATGCGTTCTGGCGCCGCCCGAGCGCTTGAGCGGCGCGCCGCAACCGCCGCACTTACTCTGCCGCTTCGGCCGCCGTGTTCACCAGGCGCCGGAAATAGGCGATGGTCTTCTGCAGGCCCTCGTCGAGCTGGACGCGTGGCATCCAGTCGAGCACGGTGCGGGCCAGCGAAATGTCGGGCCGGCGCTGGCGCGGGTCGTCCGCTGGCAGCGGCTTGAAGATCAGCGAGCTGCACGATCCCGTCAGCGCGATCACCCGCTCGGCCAGCTCGCGGATGGTGAACTCGTTGGGATTGCCGATATTGATCGGGCCGGTGAAGTCGTCCGGCGTGTCCATGGTCCGGATCATGCCCTCGATCAGATCGTCGACGTAGCAGAAGCTGCGCGTCTGGTGGCCGTCGCCATAGATGGTGATGTCCTCGCCGCGCAGGGCCTGCACGATGAAATTCGACACCACCCGACCATCGTTCGGATGCATTCGCGGCCCGTAGGTGTTGAAGATCCTGACGACCTTGATGCGCAAGCCGTGCTGGCGCCAGTAATCGAAAAACAAGGTCTCGGCGCAGCGTTTGCCTTCGTCGTAACAGGAGCGGATCCCGATCGGATTGACGCGGCCCCAATAGCTTTCGGGCTGCGGGTGGATTTCCGGGTCGCCATAGACCTCGGAGGTCGAGGCCTGCAGGATCTTTGCCTTTACGCGCTTGGCGAGGCCGAGCATGTTGATCGCGCCGTGGACGCTGGTCTTGGTCGTCTGCACCGGATCGAACTGATAGTGGACCGGCGAGGCCGGGCAGGCGAGATTATAGATCTGGTCGACCTCGACATAGAGCGGGAACGTCACGTCGTGACGCATCACCTCGAAATACGGATTGCCGATCAGATGCGCGATGTTGGCCCGGCGGCCGGTGAAGTAGTTGTCGACGCAGAGCACGTCGTCGCCGCGATCGAGCAGGCGTTCGCACAGATGCGAGCCGAGAAATCCGGCGCCGCCGGTCACCAGCACCCGGGCCACGTCAGTCCTTCCTTATGATCGGAGCCGCAGCGGAATCCGTAGGCCAGGCCCACGGCCGCGGCGTGGTCGGAACGAAACCCGCGATATGCGAGCAATCGCCGCTCTGGGAGCCGAACACGGTCCACTGCGTCACCTTCCAGAGCGTCCGTCGGCGCAGGTTCGCGCCGGCGATGACGCAATTGTTCCAGGGCGCGACAACGAACTGGATGTCGTAACAGCCGGCGGGCAGGTTCGAGACCGTTGCAAGCCGGGACGGCGCAAGCGGCTCGGCGAGCTGGTCGGGGCCCCACTGCCGCACATGACAGGGCGAGACATAGAGGTGCTGCAGATGGACGGGCGATGCGTTGACGATGGAGAATTCGGCCGCCTGCACGCACGACGACGTTGCTGATAGCGACGTGATCGCCGCGACCGATGCCCAGACAAGCGCGCGACACGCCGCGAGCCGGATGCGCATCCCATGTCGTCGGCCTATCATCGCTGCACTGTCCCGCTGCCTTGTTGGACAGCAGTAGCAGCCTGCCATTGCAGATTTGTGGCACCTACAACGTGTGCAGGAATTTCAAACAACTGTCATCGCGTGAAATCGCCGATGTCGGCGCTGCTACGCCGTGACCTCGACGCGGCTTCCGTCAGGCATGGCGATCACCGCCTCGTAGAAGCCGTCGCCGGTCGTGCGTGGCGCCGAGACGAGGACGCCATCGACCGCGCAACGTTCAGCGAGCGCATCGACGTCAGCCGCACTGCCGAGCGCAACGGCGACGTGATCCCAACCGATGCAGTCAGACGCATTCGCACCGGCAAGCCACGGGCCGGTCATGAGTTCGATCCGCGTGCCGCCACCGGGCAGCGTGGCGAAGCGCGAGACGAAGCCGGCGCGGCGCGTGCTATGATATGCCGGGCTCACGGTTGCATGGAAGTAGCGTTGCCAGAACGCTGCTGCGGCGTCGAGATCGCTGGTCCAGAGCGCGACATGGGCGAGATGCATTGGGAGGTCCGTTCAGTTCTGTTCCGCGCCGGCGCGATGCGCCGACAGCGTCACGATGCCGAGCAGCGCGGCCAGCATCCAGAATGCCGCCTGCAGGCTGACGAACTCGGCGACGAAGCCGATCGCTGCGGGTCCTAACAGAACGCCGGAATAGCCCGTCGTGGTGACCGCTGCGACGGCGAGGCTGACCGGCATGGCGTCCTGCGTGCCTGCCTTACGGAACAGGATCGGGACGAGGTTGGATGCGCCGAGGCCGATCAACAGAAAGCCGGTGATGGCGACGGCGGCAAAGGGAATGGTGAGCAGGACGACGAAGCCCGCGATTGCGATCAGGCTGCCCCAGAACAGGGTGGCGCGGTCGCCGGTGCGGCTCACGATGGCATCGCCGCCGAGCCGGCCAGCCGTCATGGCGATCGAGAACAGCATGTAGCCGAGGCCGGCTTGCGCCTTGGGCAGGTGGTCCGCAGCCGTGAGCAGCAGCGCGCCCCAGTCGAGCATGGCGCCTTCGACCAGAAACATGATGCCGGCCAAGGCGGCCAGCAGCACCACGAAGCCATGTGGGAGAACGAAGAGCGGTCCGGCCTCGGGCGGCCGCGCGCGCAGGAGCCGCGGCGTGGTGAGCCCCATGGCTAGGCCCATGAGGCTCGAGCAGACGAGGGTGCTGATCAGCGCATCGGCCCCCATGGCCAGCAATAGCGTCATCATGCCGGCTCCGACGAAGCCGCCGATGCTGAACTGGGCGTGAAAGCCCGACATCAGCGGCCGTCCTTCGGCACGCTCGACTTCGATCGCATGAACGTTCACCGCGACGTCGAGCGAGCCCAGCGAGGCGCCGAACGCGAACAACGCGGCTCCCAGCATTGCCGGCGTGCCTGCAAATGCCAGCAGGGGCAGGATGATCGCGAGCCCGAAGCCGCCTGCGACGATGATCGGCTTGCTGCCAAGGCGGCTCGTCAGCACGCCCGTCAGCAGCATTGCGGCGACCGCGCCGATGCCGAGGCAAAGCAGAAGCAGGCCGAGCGTCGCATCATCGACCGCGAGCCGCTGCTTGGCGAACGGCACCAGCGGTGCCCAGCAAGCGATGCCGAACCCGGCGACGAAGAACCCGAGCCGTGTCGCGAGCTTGGCCGCGCACTGAACAGAAGACGACATGATGAACTCTCAGGCTAGGGCGCAGGGCGCTCGTCCCGCAAGTGGGGACAGGTGAGCGACGAGCAGGTGCGATCCGCGTTCATCGGGCCGCATGATGGTTTGGCTGTCGTCATGCCGGTGGACCGGCTTTGAGAATGGAGGCGCCGGCCTTCGTAAGGGCCTTGAGCTGAGCGGTGGGCGCGTCATGCTCCACGACGAGGTGTGCGATGTCCTTGATCGCGGCGACGCGATGCGGTGCGCGGGTCTCGAGCTTGTCCGTGGTGGCCAGCACGAGAGTCTCTCGACTGACCGAGAGCAGCGTGCGCTTGAATACCGCGTCGGCAGTGTCGATCGCACTGATCCCGCTCTTGGCTGACACCGCACAGGCGCCGAGAAACAGCCGGTCGACGTTCATCTGCCCGATCGTGAGAACCGCACCGGCATCGACACTGCCGCCGATCACCGGATCGACGGCGCCGCCGATCATGATGAGCTTCAGGTCCTGGCGTTGCAGCACCGCAGTTGCGATGTCGATCGAATTGGTCGCAATCGTGAGCTCGGCATCCTCGGGCAGGAATTCGGTCAGCGCCAGATTGGTGCTGCCGCTGTCGAGAAAAATGAATTCGCCGGTCCTGATCGCCGTAGCCGCAGCACGCGCCAGCGCTTGCTTGCGCTCACGATCTGCGCCGATGCGAGCCGCCATCGGCAACCATCCCGGCGTGATCGGCAGCGCCCCGCCATAGACGCGGCGACAAAGTCCTTCGGCCGCCAGCGCCCGCAGATCGCGCCGGATCGCGTCCTCGGAGACGTCGAATTCGGCCGCCAGCGCTGCTGCAATGACCGATTGTCCCTGTGCCAGGCGTTCGCCGATCAGGTCCCGCCGCGCCATCGGAATTTCGTCTGACATGGCCGAGACCCTATCATGCAAAAACAAGAATAACAACGTGCATAAACATGCAGACATCCGAAGGTCAGCGCGGATCGTCCTTGCCGGCCTTCGCCGGATCTCCCTGCGTGCCTTGAATATCGATGCGTCAAAAAGCCAAATTTGCTTGAGCTTCCAGGCGGATCACCCCAGTCCAGATGCTCTGCGAAAAATATTTTGATTTCTATTTTTCAGAAATCGTGGTTGTCTAGGGCATCCCGCCTCGATGAAGAGGGACGTGCGCATCGTCGCGATACGTGGAGGCGGGGAGCGGTGGCCGCGAGAGTGTCAGGCGCTGTTGCGCAAGACGACTGACGCTGTTGCGGACGGCCAAGCCGCGTGGTCCTGACACCCCGACGCTGGTGTCCTCGCGCTGATGCGTCTGCATCATGCGCGGATATGGTGGCCAACAAGCCCGGTGCACCAGGGAGAGCGCGGAGCAACCGTTAAACCCATCGCGCAGGGAATGCCGGATCGTTCGGCTGGACCTGTGGTACCTGCCGCCTGCATTTTTTTCGCAGGCGGGCCATGGGTTGCGGCCAGCGCCCGGCATTCCCCATAGGCGTTAAGTTTATGCTTGAGTGTTGGAATCCGCCGTGATTCGAACAGGGGATGGCAGACGAATCGCTCCTGAACGAGGACTGGACGAGAGTGGTTGCGCAGCTGGGCGGGGCTGCGCAGCTCGAGAAAACTGCGCGCCAGACGAAGGCCTTCGCGCGTCGGCGGCAGATTCCAGATGCGGTGACGTTACTTCGGCTGATGCTGGCCTATTGTTTGGGTGAAAGAGGGCTGAGATCGACAGCCGCATGGGCGGCTTCTGTTGGCCTTGCCGACCTCACCAGCGTGGCGTTGTTCTATCGGCTGCGTCAATGTGGTGATTGGTTTGCGGTGCTGGTGGAGGGCTTGCTCGCTGCGGCAGCTCCGAAGGCGAGCCAAGGCCGCCTGATCCGCATCATCGATGCGACGACAGTGCCTCAGGCGGGACCGGCTGCGCGCAAGAACAGTGAGCTTTGGCGCGTTCATAGCGCATTTGATCTGCCCTATGAGCGCTTTGGTCACTTCGAGCTGACAGATCAGCAAGAGGGCGAAACGTTTGACCGGATACCAGTGGTCAAGAACGAGATCCGCATTGCTGACCGCGCTTATCTGCAACCTGACCGCATTGCGGCCGTCCGCGAAGCCGGGGCCGACGTTTTGATCCGAGCGGGCTGGAAGAACGCACGTTGGCTTGACGCCAAAGGCCTTCCGTTCGATCTGATGGCCCAATTGCGTGCCGCGAAGGCGCGCGGACTGGTCGATCGGGAGATTTGGATCAAGCGCAAGGGCGGCGCGCCTCTGGCTATGCGTCTGGTCGCAATCAAGAAGCCCACCGGTGCGGCTGCTGCTTCTCGGCGTAAAGCCCGGCAAGACGCAAAAGATGAAAACCGCATCATCTCCAAAGAAACTTTGGAGGCTGCGGATTGGGTCATTCTGATCACGTCGCTCGCGCGGGACGAGTTCTCCACCAAAGATGTGCTTGCGCTCTATCGATTGCGATGGCGGATCGAGCTTGGGTTCAAGCGACTGAAGAGTCTGATTGGCCTCAAGACGCCGCCAGGAACCGATCCGCGCTCTGCCAAGCCCTACCTGCTGGCCCACCTCCTGATCATCCTGTTGCTCGAGCCGCTTGCCAGCGACTTCGAGGACTCTCCCCACTGGACGCAGGCCGCTTAACGACGCCTGGCGCTTGGCGGGTCCTGCAGCAGCTCGTTGCATCCTTGCTGCAAGCAATCATTCCACAACCAACCATCCGTTGCTTGCGCCGCAGAAAACGCGCGTTGGGGCGCCACCTTCGCGAGCCTCCTCGAAAACGCAAGTATCAATCGATGCTCGCGCTACCTTAACGCCTATGCGGCATTCCCTGCGCCTCTTTGCTTTCGGAGGCGGCTCACGATCCATAATTCGGGCGCGAACGCGCCGCGAAGGCGAGGAGGCGCGCCTTGCTCGTCCCGGTCCGGGCGGAACTGGCGTGACCGATGCTGCGGATCGTCGGCGTTCGGTCGCTTGACCTTTTGTCGAAATGGGGCTGGATGCGAGATGGATTTACCGGTGCAGGCGCGCGTGAGGAGAAGTGAGTGAGCGCAAAGTCAGTGGACGCCAAGCCCGCCTTTGTTGCTGTCGATTGGGGCACGTCGAGCTTTCGCGGCTGGCTGATATCGGCAGCAGGAGACGTGCTTGCCGAAAGCCGCGGGCCCGAAGGCATGTTGCATTGTGCGGCGACCGGTTTCGCGCCGGTGCTGCGCGATCATTGCGCCAAGCTCGGCGCGCCCGACGATCTGCCGGTGTTGATTTGCGGCATGGCCGGCGCCAAGCAGGGCTGGGTCGAGGCGCCATATGTGCGGACGCCGACCCGGCTCGACAGCCTGCATGAAGGAGCGGTTCATGTCGAGGCTGGTGGTGACATCCGCATCCTGCCTGGGCTCGCCCAGGCGCGAGCTGATCAGCCGGATGTCATGCGTGGCGAGGAAACGCAGCTACTCGGCGTCACCGAGCCCGATTTCACCGGGCTGGTCTGCATTCCCGGCACGCACAGCAAGTGGATCGCGATCGAAGCCGGCCGCGTGGGCGAATTCACGACCTACATGACGGGAGAGCTGTTTGCGGTGATCTCACAGCACAGCATCCTCGCCCATGCGGTCGAGCCGTCGGCTGCGCCAGCAGCGGAGAGCACGGCGTTTCGCGACGCGCTTGCCGCCGCGCAAGTCTCTCCGAGCGGATTGACCACGTCGCTGTTTCGGCTACGGGCCGCGCAGCTGCTCGGCTTCGCGCAGCGCGCCGACGGGGCTGCGACCCTGTCCGGTCTCCTGATCGGCACGGAACTCGCCGATGCGTCCCGACGTTTCCGCGGCGAGCGGGCCGTGCGTCTGATTGGCGCCGGCGCGCTCGGCCTGCTCTATCAGCAGGCTCTTGCGCAGGCCGGCTTTGCCGTCACCGTCGTCGATGCCGAGCAGGCCTCGCGGCAAGGCCTTGCCAAGGCCGCTTTGCAGATTTGGGGAGCTCAGTTCTGAACATGACGCAGTCGGTATCCTGGCCCAAGGTGAAACGTTCGCTGGTCGCGATCCTACGCGGCATCAAGCCGGAGGAAGCGGAGGCAATCGTCGGTGTGCTGATCGAGAGCGGCTTCGAGCTGATCGAGGTCCCGCTGAACTCGCCCGATCCCTTCGTGTCCATCGAGCGCCTGTGCAAGCGCTTCGGCAGCGACGTGTTCATCGGCGCCGGCACCGTGCTCAGCGCTGCCGATTGCGCGCGCCTCGCTGATGTCGGCGGCCGCTTGATGGTCAGCCCCAATGTCGATCCCGATGTGCTGGCGACGGCGGGCGCGCGGGGCCTGGTGACCATGCCCGGCGTGTTCTCGCCGACGGAAGCCTTTCTGGCGCTGCGCTCCGGCGCATCCGCGCTGAAGTTTTTTCCGGCGTCCGTACTCGGGCCTTCGGGTATCTCGGCGCAGCTCGCCGTGCTTCCGAAGGGCGTGGTGGTCGGCGCCGTCGGCGGTGTGTCGGACAAGAATCTTTCCGATTATGCCGCGGCGGGAGTTCGCGCCTTCGGCCTGGGATCAAGTCTCTACAAGCCGGGCATGACGGCCGCGCAGGTGCGCGATACCGCGCTTGCCTCCGTGCGCGCCTATGATGCCGCAATGGCGCGATGAGCAGGGCGAACCGAGCGGGAGCAGCGGAACCCGTGTGACGGTTTTGTGAAACTTATTTGACACGGGGGCGTTGGAACGGAACCCTTTCATAAAGCTCCAGGATGCCCGTGTTCGACGCGTTGGAGAAGGTGACGCATTCGCCGCTTGCTGGCATGTTCGAGAAAGCTCATCCGAAGCCGCTGGTGAGGGTGCAGCCGACGAAACCCGATATCGCCATCGCCGATGCAATCGCACATCACGCAAGGCCCGCACCTGAAAAGCTCGGGCGCGCTCTCTCCTGGGGCGCAGACGAGCATGTGCTGCTTGCACTGGCTGCTCTGGGCTGGGTTGCTACACGCGGTCAGGAGAAATCGGTGCGCCGCGTGGCCGATCACATGCTGCTGCTGACGGCCGCCGCGTCGGTGCTGCCGCATCTCCTCAAGAGGTACATCGATCAAACCCGCCCCGACCGCGAGACCCTGCTCGGTCATATCAACGGGATTTCCTATTCCGGCAAACGCGAGGACGCCTTCCCCTCCGGCCACGCCTTGCACATGGGAGCGGTCGCCTCCGCGGCAGGCCTGCTGCCCTTGCGCCCGCGTGCGCTCATTCGCAGCGTTGCCGTTGGCCTGTCGCTGACACGGGTGCTCATCCTGGCGCATTGGGCCAGCGACGTCGTCGCAGGCTTCGTCATGGGCGTGGCGCTCGACCGCATTCTCCGCCTGGTGACCGGATGTCCGGCGCAGCTCTCACTGGCGCCTGTTCGCGACAAGAAGCCGGAGGGGCGTTCATGACCGAATATCTGCTTCGCTTCGTCCTCGGCGGCCTCGTGGTCTCCGCTTTCGCCGTGCTTGGCGACGTGCTGCGTCCAAAGACTTTTGCCGGCCTGTTCAGCGCGGCGCCGTCGGTGGCGCTGGCGACACTTGGCATCGCGATCGCCGTCCATGGCGCCGAATATGCCGCCATCCAGAGCCGTTCGATGATGTTTGGTGCCATCGCGCTCGCGATCTACAGCATCGTTGTCTGCCAACTCCTGATGCGGGCGCGCATGCGCGCACTGTCCGCGACCCTGCTTGCGCTCACGGTCTGGCTGATCGCGGCGCTCGGCCTGCAGGCGCTGTTTCCGGGAGGTGCCTGATGCGGGTCGGGTTCTCACTATCTTCGCTGAAGGAGGGGCGCTGGTACGAACATCTGGTCCGCTTCGCACTCGGCGGCGCCGTGACCGTGGTGGCCGGATTGATCGCGCGCGGCTTCGGTCCCGCGCTCGGCGGCCTGTTCTTGGCTCTGCCCGCGATCTTCTGCGCCAGCGCCACGCTGATCGAGGGGCACGAGAAACGGCGCAAGCGCGAGGCCGGCCTCGGTGGGACCAGGCGCGGGCAAGAGGCTGCGGCCCTGGATTCGGTCGGCGCCGCGCTTGGCAGTCTTGGCCTGCTGGCCTTTGCAGCTTGTTTTCTGCTGCTGGTCCGTCACAGCATTCCCGCCGCCTTCATTGCAGCCTCCGCTGCATGGCTCGGGGTTTCGGTCGGTGTCTGGTGGGGCCGCCAACAGTGGCGGGCAGCACTTCGCCGACGCGCGACGGAGACCGCGAGCCCCGAACGGATCCGTCCGTCCGGTAAGTCGCTGTCGCATGCCGGAGCGTCGCGGCGAGGTCGATGGCTGCGGGCAGAGACGCGTTCAGGGCGGCGTGGGAAGCAGGGCAGCGTTGCGTGATTTTGTGAGAAAATAGATTGAATTCAAACAATTTTACTTCAAGTAATTACCCAATGCAAGGCTCCGCTTCAAATGCCCGTCTGCGCTTCGGTTTTGCCCTGGTCGGCCTCGGCCGCCGTTGGCGGCGCGCGCTCGACGCGCGAATGGCCGCGCTCGGCCTGTCGGATGCCGCCTGGCCGCCGCTGGTGCATTTGGATCGGGCCGGCGATGGCATCACCCAGAACGAACTCGCGGTCCGTTGCGGCATCGACGGATCGACTTTGGTGCGCCTGCTCGACATTCTCGGCGAGCAGGGGCTGGTCGAGCGGCGTGTGTCGCCGACCGACCGTCGCGCGCGGCTCATCTTTCTCACCGCAAAGGGGCGGCGCGCGCTGACGTCGGTCTATCGCGTCCTGCACCAGGCGGAGGTCGCGATGCTGAAGGATGTCGACGACGAGCACCTGCAGGCGACGCTCGAGGTCTTCGCGCGGATCGAGCACCGGCTGGCAAAGGAAGACAAGCCATGACGATCCAAGCGCTCGCGCGCCTCGGCTTCGAGCCGCCGAAGCTCGCCTTCGCCTTGCGCACGGCGATTGCTGCCTCGCTCGGGCTTCTGCTGGCCTGGCTACTCGGGCTCGAACATCCGCAGTGGTCTGCGATGACGGTGTGGGCGGCGTCGCAGCCGCTGCGTGGCCACCTCCTGGAAAAAAGCGCTGCACGGTTCGCCGGCACCATCGTCGGCGCGCTGTTCGGCATGGGCCTGGTGCTGATGTCGCGTGGAGAGCCCTGGGTGCTCGTGATCGGCATCGCCGCGTGGATCGGCCTCTGCGCCTTCATCGGCAATCTGGTTCGCGGCTACGCGTCCTACGCCGCGATGCTGTCCGGTTATTCCGCTGCGATGGTGGCGCTGCTCGATGCCGCCCATCCCGAACATGTGCTGGCATTGGGGATCGACCGGGTGCTCACGGTCGCGGTCGGTATCGTGGCGGCCTTGATCGTAGGCCTGCTGTTCGCAGCTGCCGGCGACGACGTCACGGTGATCGAAAAGGCGCGCAGTCTGAGCGCCCGTATTGTTGGCGATCTCGTCGCGCGATTGCATGGGGCTCCGGTTTCGGAGAACGAGCAGCGGTCGATCCTCTCGGACATTGCCGCCCTGGAAGGCACGCTCGATCTGCACAGTGCCGGCTCGCGCCAGGGGCGCCGGCTGGTCAAGAAGATTCGGGCGCTGCTGGCCGCGCAGGTGGCGGCTGTGCTGTGGCTGCGATCGGATGTGGCCCCAGCGATTATGCTATCCGACCAAATCCTCGAGGGAGCCGAACGGTGCGCGACATCGGATCCGGAGCGGGCGCTTGAATTGCTGCGTCAGGCCATCGGCGCGGCAGATCCGAGGGATGATCTCACGACGGTGCTGGACGAACTGGCGGCCGCAACCTGCGACCTTGGTGACCTCGAAGGCGATTCCGCCGCCGAACTCGATCTGCATCGCGATTGGCTGCTGGCGCGTCGCGCCATGCTGCGGGCCATGATCGGACTGCTTGCGACCGGCGCCATCTGGCTTGCGACCGGCTGGGACATGGGCGGCTTCATGATGCTGGGCACCGCGATCATGCTGTCGATCTTCTCGACCTTCGAGAACCCGGCATCGATGCTGCGCCATGTCCTGGTCGGACAATTGCTCGGTACTGCGTTCGCCCTGATCTGCCGCTGGCTGGTCTGGCCGCTCGCGAACGGCCCGCTCGAGCTGGTCGTGGCCATGATGCCCTTCATTCTGCTCGGCGCGCCCTTGTTTGCGCACCGGCTGACGCAGCGCATGGCGTTCGACTACAATATGGTGCTGCTCTTGATGTTGCAGCCGGCCTGGCCGCAGACGATGACGCTCGAACATTCGCTGATGGCAAGCCTTGCCGTCATCATCGGTCCTGCTGTTGGCCTGGTCGCGTTCCAGCTGATTTATCCCATCGACAGCCGCGGGCGCTACGAGGCCGTCCGCACCGCCATGATCGACGATCTGGAGCACCTTGCGGCAAGCGCGCTTCGGTCGACACGGCGACGGAGATGGCGCGCGCTGCTGCATCATCGCATTCTGCTGGCGACTTATTGGGGCGAGCGCGCCTCATTGCCGGCGTCGCGGCTGGCCGAGGATGCGCTGGCGCTGCTCTGCGTCGCAGAGGCAATCGAGCATCTTGCCGACTTTGCGATCGTCGCCTCCTCGCAGGGGCTCCAGCGGCGACTGACTGCAACGTTGAAGCGCCTGCACCGGGTGGGCGCGGACCCCGCACGCGCGGCGCGGGCCTTACTCGCTGCCGCGCGAGGGTTATCCGTGGAGACCTCCGGCACCGCGCAGGTTCTGGCGCAAGCGGCCGGCAAGCTCATCGAGCGGCCCGCAGCTTTTCGCAAGCTGCGGGCTGCCACTGATTAGCTGGCCGCGGCATGGATCTCCGGCGGCGCGCTGACGGCTTCATCATGCGATCGCGCGAACACCTGCAGAGCCTCGGCCATCTGCATGCGCCCGCTGACGCCGGTGATGATGACGTCGACCATCGTGAACGACGAATGGAAGTGACCATGCGCCTTCAGCTGGCTGACCGGAACGCCGGCAGCCGCCAAGGCCTCGGCATAAGCAATGCCTTCGTCGCGCAACGGATCGAACTCGCAGGTGACGATATAGGCCGGCGGCAGGTCGGCGAGCTTGCCGCGCAGGGGCGAGACGCGCGGATCGGTGCGGTCGGCCGGCGAGCAATAGATGTCCCAGAACCAGTACATCAGCGAGCGGGTCAGGAAGTAGCCGGTCGCGTTCTCGGTATAAGAGGGGCGATCGAAGCTGCAGTCGGTGACCGGACAAATAAGCAGCTGCCCGCCGATAGCAGGTCCGCCACGGTCGCGCGCGAGCTGGCAGGTGGCGGCAGCGATGTTGCCGCCCGCGCTCCAGCCCGCGACCAGCACCGGGCCGTTGCGGCCGCCGAGTTCGGCCGCATGGTCGGCGACCCAGCGCGTCGCCGCGTAGCCGTCTTCCGCTGCGGCCGGGAAACGGTGCTCCGGCGCGTGGCGGTAGTCCACGCTGACGAAGATCATGTTGGAGCGGCGGCACATGTCGCGGCAGAACGGATCATCGGATTGCTCGTCACCAAGCACCCAGCCGCCGCCATGGAAATAGACCACGATCGGATGTGGTCCCGGTGTTGCCGGGCGATACAGCCGATAGCGCAGGGGACCATCGGCGCCTTGCAAGGTGCCGTCCTTGACTTCACCGACCGGCCGGCCCGGCGGCCGCGTTGTATTGAACTGCGCGACGAACTCGCGCGCGCCTTGCGCGCCCATGGATTCGATCGGCGGCAGGTTCATCTCGGCGAGCATGTTCAACACCAGCCGCACGTCCGGCTGCAGCCGCACGATTTCGCCGTCGTTACATTGCGTGGCGCCGTTCGGTCCGCTCAGCTTGAAGCCGAGCATGCCGCGGCTGACAATTTCGTTGCAGATGCTGCGGTAGGGACCGACGCCGCCTGTATAAGGCATCACGCCCTGCGGTTTGCCCGGCACGTTGGCGCCCGTATACCAGGTGTTGGCCAGGCGATGCAGCGTCAGCATCGCGCAGTCGGCCATGTGTCGCGCCCAACCGGCCTGCGCGGTCTCGGTCGCTTCCATGGCAGTGAAGCCGGACTCGCGCATCGCGATCAGCCGATCGACCACCCAGTCGACATGCTGCTCGATCGAGACCGCCATATTGGAGAGCACCGACGGGCTGCCCGGCCCGGTGATCAGGAACAGATTGGGGAAGCCGGTAACGGTCAGGCCGAGATAAGTCTCGGGACCGTGGGCCCAGAGGTCGGACAACGATTTGCCGCCGCGTCCCATGATCGGATGCACCGCCCTGATCGCGCCGGTCATCGCATCGAAGCCGGTTGCGAACACGATGATGTCGATATCGAAGCTGCGCTTCTCCGTCTTGATGCCGTTCGCGGTGATCGCCGTGATCGGCTCCTGGCGCAGGTTGACCAAGGTGACATTCGGCCGGTTGAACGTGGCGTAGTAGTTGGTGTCGAGGCAGGGCCGCTTGGCGCCGAACGGATGATCGTGTGGGGTCAATGCCGCCGCGGTGTCGGGATTCTTGACGATCTCGTGGATCTTCTCGCGGATCAGATCGGCGAGCAGTGCATTGCCGTCGGGGTCGACGCCCTGATCCGCCCAGAGCTGAGTCAGCATGCCGACGAGATCGCCTGCCGCCCACAGCGTCTCGAACCGCGCGCGGCGTTCGGCCTCGTTCATCTGCCAGCTATATTCGGTCGCGGGCGGCAACGGCACGCCGGCGAGCGACCACCGCGCCTGTTCGCGGAAGGTGGCGCGATCCTGCGCCAATTGGGCGGCGCGATCCTGCGGCACCGGGCCGTTATGTGCTGGAAGCGCGAAGTTCGGTGTGCGCTGAAATACGATCAGCTGCGCGGCCTGCTCGGCGATCACGGGTATCGACTGGATCCCGGACGATCCCGTGCCGATGACGGCAACGCGCTTGCCGGCGAATGTCACCTCGTCTTTCGGCCAGCGGCTGGTGAAGTGGATCTCACCCTTGAAGTCCTGGACGCCATCGATCTCCGGCGGCTTCGGCTGCGACAGGCAGCCGGTCGCCATGATGTAATGGCGGCAGGATACGGCAGGTCCCTTGTCGGTGGTCAGCAGCCAGCGCTCGCTGGTTTCGTCCCAATTTGCCGCGATGACCTTGGTGCCGAAACGGATATCGCGCCTCAGATCGTAGCGGTCGGCGACGAAGCCGAGATAACGCAGGATCTCAGGCTGGGTGGCGTATTTCTCCGACCAATGCCAAGCGCTGTCGAGCTCTGGGTCGAAAGTGTAGCTGTAGTCGACCGTCTGGATGTCGCAGCGCGCGCCGGGATAGCGGTTCCAATACCAAGTGCCCCCGACGTCATCGGCAGTGTCCAGCGCCAGAACCGAAAAACCGGCCTTGCGCAGGCGGTACAGCGCATAGAGGCCGGCGAATCCCGCGCCGACCACCGCAACATCGACCTGTTGCGTCTCGCTGGAGCCCGATTGTGGAGCACTTGCCGTGACCGTTGCGTCTGACATGCGATTCCTCCCGATGATTTTATGGTTGAGACAGGAGGCTAGTTCTGCGCGCGAGATTTGTCATCATGCCAGAAAGCAATCTATGATTGCTGCGCTGCGGTCACATCAGGACGGTGCTGATCTTGCATTGCCGGTGAAAATCCGGCGCGCTGTAGACAACGGCTTGAGAAAGCGACAGAAAGCGCCTTGCGGCAGCGCCGTCCGTGAAGTTTAACGCTTGGCGGGTGTCAGAACCGCTACACTGTCGCAAACCGAAGACTGATTCAGGTACGCCCATGCCGCTATCGCTGCCGAAACAAAAAATTCGTGTCCTGCTCCTGGAGGGCGTGAACGACTCCGCCGTTCGCATGTTCGAGGCCAACGGCTATACCGAGGTGGACCGGCTGCCCAAGGCGCTCGGCGCGGCCGAACTGAAGCGGATGCTGTCCGGCGTGCACATGCTCGGCATTCGCTCGCGGACCCATCTGACCGCCGAAGTGCTGGAGGCTGCCGATCGCCTGATGGTGGTCGGCTGCTTTTCCGTCGGGACCAACCAGGTCGATCTCGACGCGGCGAAGCGGCTCGGCATTCCCGTGTTCAATGCGCCGTATTCGAACACGCGCAGCGTCGCGGAACTCACCATCGCCGAAGTCGTGATGCTGTTCCGCCGCATCTTCCCGCGTTCAGTCTCGGCGCATGCTGGCGGCTGGGACAAGTCGGCGGCGGGCAGCCGTGAGGTCCGCGGCAAGACGCTCGGCATCGTCGGCTACGGCAATATCGGTTCGCAACTATCGAACCTCGCCGAGGCGATGGGCATGCGCGTGATCTTTCACGATCTCACCGACAAGCTTCGTCATGGCAACACCGAGCCGGTCGAGAGCCTCGACGAGCTGTTGGCCATGAGCGATGTGGTCACGCTGCATGTGCCGGAGACGCCGGCCACCGCGAACATGATCGGCGAGCGGCAGATCAGGCACATGAAGGATGGCGCCTATCTGATCAACAATTCGCGCGGTACGGTGGTGGATATCGAGGCGCTTGCAAGCGCGCTGCGCGAAGGCAAGCTCGCCGGTGCCGCGGTCGACGTCTTCCCGGTTGAGCCGGCCTCGAACGCCGATCCATTCGTCTCGCCGCTGCAGGGTCTGCCCAACGTGATCCTCACGCCTCACATCGGTGGTTCCACCGAGGAAGCGCAGGACCGGATCGGCGGCGAGGTCGCGCGCAAGCTGATCGACTATTCCGACGTCGGCTCGACCTTTGGTGCGGTGAATTTTCCGCAGGTGCAGCTGCCGGCGCGCCCGACGGGCACGCGTTTCATCCACGTCCATCGCAACGTGCCGGGCGTGCTCCGCCAGATCAACGAAGCCGTGTCTCGCCACAACATCAATATCCTGGCGCAATATCTGCAGACCGATCCGGAAGTCGGCTATGTCGTGCTGGAAACCGACGTGGTCGGCGGGGAGGGCGAGGCACTGCTCGCCGAGCTGCGGGCGGTCGACGGCACGATCCGGGTGCGTGTGTTGTACGATCACGACCGGCCGTAAGCCGTCCTATCCTTCGGCGGCATATGTAAGGGATCTCTGGCGTCGCGGCGGCCCAGTCCGGAGCAGGGCTTGTTCGACGCCTGGCGTGCGCAACAGCTTCGCCGCGGATTCGAACATCAACGCCTCGTCGTCGCAGGGATGGTTGAGCAGTTCTGCGACGATCCGTCCGGGGCGAGGCGACAGCACAACGATGCGATCGGCGAGACGTACGGCCTCGGCGACGTCGTGAGTGACCAGCAGGGCAGCGATGCCGGCCGTGTCGACCTCGTTTCGGATCAGCCGCTGCATATCTCGCCGCAGGCCAACATCGAGCGCCGAGAACGGCTCGTCCAACAATAACAGATCCGGCGCCACGGCAAGCGCACGCGCGAGGCCAACGCGTTGACGCATGCCGCCGGATAATGCGTGCGGTCGCTTGGCGAGGTCGGCAGTCTCCAGCCCCAGCCGAAGCAGGATGCGAGTCGCGGCGGTTTCCCGCGCGCTCCTCGCCATTCCAGCGGCTTTCAGGCCGAAGCCCGCATTTTCGAGCGCGGTCATCCACCCCGCAAGACGCGCATCTTGGAACACGAACGCGCTGCGCCGGAAGCTGTTGCCGACGGTCCCGGCGCTTGGATGGAGCACGCCGGCTGCAAGCCGCAGCAGCGTGGTTTTGCCGCAACCGGACGGGCCAAGTACGGCAACGAATTCGCCGGATCGCACTGTAAGCGTCAGGCTGTGGATCACGGCTACGTCGGCAAAGTGCATGGCGAGGTTCTCGATCCGGAGCATGCGTCAGCCTGCCTCGAAGCTGGGCGCACGCCGTGTCGCCGCCCACAGACGGAGCGGAGCAACCAATGCGAAGTCGCAGGCCAGCACCAGCAGCATCACGAGAATGATCCAGGCCATCGTTTCCGCCAGGTCGAGATGGGCGCGGGCGGTCGCCAGCCGGCCACCAATCCCCGTCCCGCTCCCCATCACCTCCGACATGATGCAGACCTTCCAGGCGAAGCCGAGCGCGGTTGCAGCTGCCGGCACAAGATGGTCGAGCAGTTGCGGCAAGTCGATGTCGATCCATGTCTGCCGGCGCGATGCGTGATAGAGCCGCGCCATTTCGGCAAGGCCCGGATCGCGCGCATCGAGCCCTTGCAAGGCCGAGAGGAAGAGAACCGGGAAAATCGTGATCGCGACCGTGAAGGCCGGCATGAAGCCCGACGCCCCGAACCAGAGAAAGGCGAGCACGAGCCAGGCGACCGGTGGAACGCCGAGAAAGGCTGTCGTAACCGGCCTCAGTGCAAAGCGGAGACGTCGCGATGCTGCCGCGATAGCGGCGAGACCCGTGCCGAGAACGCAGCCGCAGCTCCAACCGGTCAGCGACTGCACGGCCGTGAGCTTCAAGGCCGCGCTAACCTCTCCGCTTTCGGTCAGAGTCAGCAGCTTCCATGCTGCATCCGAAGGTCGAGGCAGCACCAGCGGACCGAATGCACGGGACCCGAACTCCCACGCCACCCACACGGTCGCGAGCCCGGCCGTTCCCCACAGGATGCGTCCCGGAATGGTCACGGTGCCAGATAAAAATCGTCGCCCGGCAGCTTGCCTGCCAGCGCGTCGGGCGCAAGATCGAGGATGGCTTGGTAGAACCGGGTGAGTTCGGTACGTGCGGCTTCCGCCGGAACGATGCTCATGTTGAAATGCTCCAGCGCCTTCTCGAAGATCATCGGGCGCATCTGCATCTTGGCCTCGGCCAGGGCTGCGGCCTCGCTGCGGTTCGCCAGGACCCAATCCTTCGCCTGCGGCAGGCTCTTGCGCAGCGCATTGATCAGCTCCGGCGAATCGTCGAGCAGGCTGGCATGCACGGCGACACCGACCATGGGAATGCCAGTCGTAGCGCCATTCTTGGCGCCGTGCTTGGTCCAGACCTGTTGCAGGCTGATGGCGCGATGAAGCGTGCGGCCCTGTTGAGCGGCCATCATGATCGCGGCGGTGGCTGGCGGCTCCGACAGGATCGCGGCCGTGGCGCGCCCCGCCGCCAGCATTTGTGCCGCCTCCATCCCGGTCTGCACATAAGACAATTTGAGGTCCTCGTCCGGGTCGAGGCCCTCCATCTTGGCACAGGCGCGGAAGACCAGATCCGGCATGTCGTTCCGGAAAAAGCCGAGCACCGGCTGCCCGGCGAGATCGGCGAAGCTCTTGATCCTCTCGTCTTCGGCGACCACCGTGAGGTGCCCCATGCCGAGCAGGCACAACAGCTTCAACGGCATGCCGCGATTGGCGAGGTTGGCGGGTACATGGGTCGGCGTGGAGAACAGTTTGGTATGGCCGCTGACGACAGCGGCGCGCAGATCGTCGGTGTCCCGCCAGAGTCGGAACGTTGCTTCAGGTGCCGCCGATGACAATGCGCCGGAGGCGAGCGCCCGCACCAGCGTAATGGTGGCGCCCGTCGGCGCCCCCAGGATCTCAAGGCCGGGCACCACCTTGGCGAGGCTGCGTCCAAGCGGCAGGGCGGCCAGCGCCGCACCGGCAACGAGGCTGCGACGGGAGAGGAGAGGGAGCGCGGAATGACTCATGGCAGAACTCCGCAAGTTATATCCATGTCAATATAGCATGAGCCGCGCGAAACGGGACGCTGGCGTATTGTCCGGCACATGCCGTGGCGGTGCTCATGGAGCAATCGTCATGCCAGCTGTATTATGGGCGAAACAGCTCAGGAAGCCGCCTGGCCGCTGTCGCCTTCGGGACAGGCCTGTTGATTTGCCTACAGCCTGACAATGCGGCAGAGTGCGTCGATGATATCGCGTTCTGGCTTTGCCTCTGAGAACGACGGCCTCGCGCTGTCGAGATGATGATGACCGGTCAACCGTTGCCTGTGGCGGCTGCTTCCACTGTTCTGAGCACGACAGTGCCGGCGCGGGTGCTGCGACACGACCCACAATACGGGATGTCGACGCTGTTCTTTGCCGACGGCGAGTTGCGGGTGCCGATGGTCGATGCGCCGGTCGACGCGGGTGTGTCGGTGACGATCGAAGCGCGCGACGTCTCGATCGCGTTGTCGCGTCCGATGGACGTTTCCATTACCAACCGCCTGCCCGGGAAAATCGAGGAGATCCTGCCGCTGGAGGCGCCTTACGTCCGAGTCACGCTTGGTCTCGGCGCAACGCGGCTACACGCGTTGGTGACCCTGGAATCGGTCGAGCGCCTGGCGCTCGAGGCCGGCCTGTCGGCCTGGGCGATGATCAAGAGCGTCGCGATCGGACCCGGCGCGGTTCGGCCTTCGGAGCTGCCTCGGCCACGCCGTTGGCCCGCTTCTGATAGTCCGGATCAGTAGCCTTCTGCAGCTCGCCGAGCGCGGCCGTCGTCGCCGTGCGCGTGCGCCGCTCCATCGAGCGGTACAGCGCGATCAGCCGCTCGCCGAACGGCGTGATTTCTGCTCCGCCGCCGCGCCGTCCAGGATGGGTCTCGAACACCGGGGTCTCGAAGGTGCGGTTGAGCGCATCAACCATCAGCCAGCATTTGCGGTAGGAGATGCCGCTTGCGCGCGCTGCCCCGAGAATCGAGCGCTCTCTCCTGATCGTCTCAATCAACAGAAGATCCTCCGGCGTGAGGCGGCCGCCATTGCCGAAATTGATCGTCAGTTCGATCTGTGCCGCGTCCTTCATCCGGTGCCGATCCAGTCGTTGACCGGCCTGATCATGTCACGTGCGTAGGAGGCTGTCACCACCCGGCCCGACCACCCCTCGAGCCAACCGGGGCGCTGTGCGATCTCGGCCTGGACGCATTGGCCAAACTCGCCAGCGAAGTTCCGCCATTCGCTCATCAAGGCCGGCGATACCGATGTGATGATCGGCACCCCCGCGGCAATTGCGGTGCCGAAGGCATCGCTCAGGCCGCGCCCCATCGCCTCCTGCTTGCCGAACTTGCTCAGGATCACGATGTCGGTGCCGCGTGCGATCTGCTCCTGGACCGCGGCGCAGGCGAGCGCAAGTCCTTCGGGGGCGAGACTGCAAGCCTGTGAGCCGGGGCCGAGATCCTGCGAGATCGAGAACACACGGTCGTCATCGAGGCTGCGCAGGACCATGGATTTGCACGGATGGTCATGGTCGGCTGCGCTCTCGACCACGCCGACGACCCGCAGGCCGGTTGCAGAAAGACGCGCCGCGAAGTCGTGCAGCATGCCCTGGATGACTGCGGAGGCGGCACCCTGCAGCGCCACGATCTGACACGTTGCGATCTCGGCAATACCCATGGCAATTCTCCTCATGCGTTGGCGGAGACGCGGCCCGCCTTCCGGTCGGTCTGCATAATGGCGGTGATCGCGGCGATCGCGCTGGTGCCGATGGCATGGCCGCGCTCGTCGATGCCGCTCCAGGATGCGTGCCGACCGCGCGGATCGATCTCCAGCAGCTTGACATCTGCCGGCACGCGCGAGCCGTCACGAGCAATGCCCCGGAGCGCACCGTCCAGCGGCGCAAACACGGGCACTCCGCCGAGCGAGCCGAGCTGAAGTCCCTTGTAGACGCGGGTCCCGATATCGACCGGCGTGTGCCAGATGCCCTCATGATCCGAATAGACGAAGCGTTCGCGGCCGGCACCGCCGAGGCTGCGCGCCTTTCCGTCCGCAAGTTGCGTCGTGCCGTGTGAAATGATCGCCCCCGTTGCGCATGGGTGGGTTTCGATCGCGACGTCGCAGTTGAAGCCGACCGCAAAGTGCGGTCCGATGCCGACTGCGACGCGGGCGACGCCGCGCAGGTCCGGCGTTATGAGGCGCTTCTGCATGCGACCGTCGACGATCACTGCGGGATAGCGGAAGGCGATGATGTCAGTGAGATGCATCTCGGTGACGGCAACGCGGTCGGGCTCCCGATGAATCCGGACGATGTCGGCGACCCCCTCGGCACGCTCACCGACAATGCCTGCGAGTTCGCGACGTTCGCCGAACAAGACGTCGTGAAACGCCATGCCGCGGCGGATCACCGGGGGAAAGGGGTCGTGACACATCACCACCGCAAACCGTGCGTCATTGAGCTTGGTCGCGACGGCGGAGGCGATTTCGTTTGTGCCAAGCACAAGCGCGAGGGGTCTTGGTGCGTTGGGGTGCCAGGTGACGGCGGCGGGCTTCATAGGGAGACCTCGTGTTGCGAGATCCTTCATAGCAAGCACCGCGCCAACGGTCGGGAGCGATCTTAAGTATTTGGATTGTCATCAGAAACGGCTGGTCTGGTGTTTTCTCGAGAGTTCAAGCTGTATTGTCTCGTATATAACAACGCATCCTATATTGTCGCGGATATAACAGCGATATGATCGTTTGGATTTGCGGCGCGTCAGACGGACGGCTGTTCGCGGCGTACCAGCGCGACACCTTTGACTTGAGCGTAGACTTCGAGTCCCACCGCGAGATCGAGCTCTTTCCAGGAGCGTTGGGTGACGCGCGAGAGCAGACGTGCGCCGCTGCCGTCGAGGCCGAGGCCGAGCAGCGCGGTCACCCGGTGGTCCGACTGGCTGCGGATGCTCAGGATCTTGGCGCGGAGCACATTGACGATCGTGCTCCGGCTGGGCTGCTCGCGGGCCAGGCTGACGTCGTCGGCCAGGATCCGCAGACGACGATGGTCGCCAATCCGCAGGGGCTCGGCGGGTAAGAGGAATTGGCCGCCGGGCACTGCCAGCGTCGTCATGCCATCGGCTTCGTCTTGGGCGACCACCGTTGCATCGAGGCTGACTGCAGCATCGCGCGATACTGCGAGCGGCAACGCCAGATCAGCCTGCAGGTCGGTGAGCAATCCTGCCGCAATCACACGGCCGCTTTTCATCAGTACCAGCTGATCCGCGAGCCGTTCGACCTCCGCCATATCATGGCTGATATAGAGGATCGGCAGGTCGAGCGCGCCGTGCAGCCGCTCCAGATAGGGCAGGATCTCGTCTTTGGTCATCTGATCGAGTGCCGAGAGCGGCTCGTCCATCAGCAGGAGCTTGGGCTGGCTGAGCAATGCGCGGCCGATCGCGACGCGCTGCCGTTCGCCTCCGGACAGGTTGCGCGGTGAGCGGTCCAAGTGCCGGTCGATCCCGAGCAGCGCCACGACCTCGTCGAAGGCGATCGCGCCGGGATCTGTTTTCGCGGGACGGCCGTACGTCAGGTTGCGGCGGACCGAGAGGTGTGGAAACAGATTGGCTTCCTGGAACACGTAGCCGATCGGACGCTGGTAAACCGGACGGAAGGATTTTTCGTCCTGCCACACATCGCCGGCAACCGAACAGAACCCGGCCTTCATGCGGTTCAGACCCGCGATACAGCGCATCACCGCGGACTTGCCGCAGCCCGACGGACCGAAGATGGCGATCACACCGCGCGCCGGCAGCTCGAATTGGGCGTTCAGTTCGAAGCTTCCAAGGAGCCCGCGAAAATCGACCTTGATGGTGTTGGACGTCATGATGCTAATCGGCTGACCTTCTTCTCGATCAGCATCATGGCGAGGATCACGCAAAAGGAGAAGATCACCATGCCGAGCGCGAGCACCGAGGCCTCGGTCCATTGCGACGTCTCGACATAATCGTAGATCGCGACCGACAGCACCTTCGTCTTGCCGGGGATGTTGCCGCCGATCATCAAGACCACCCCGAACTCGCCGACCGTGTGGGCGAAGCCCAGAATGGCGCCGGTGAGGAAGCCTGGGCTTGCGAGCGGCACCGCGACGGTCCAGAACGCCCGCCAGGGCGAGGCCCGCAAGGTTGCCGCAGCTTCGATGGGCTTATCGCCCATCGCCTCGAACGCGTTGCGGATCGGTTGCACGACAAACGGCATCGAGAACAGCACGGAGCCGATCACCAGCCCTGGGAATGTGAAGGCCAGCGTACGGGCCCCCCATAGCGCCGCAAGCATGCCGCCAGGACCATTCGGCCCCAGCGCCACGAGGAGATAGAATCCGAGCACAGTCGGCGGCAGGACGAGCGGGATCGCCACCAGCGCGGCGATAGCTTCCTTCCACCAGCGTTTCGAGCGCGCGAGCCACCAGGCGATGGGCGTTCCCACGATCATCAGAATGACAGTCGTGAGCGAGGCAAGCTCCAGCGTCAGCCGGACCGGCTGCCAGATATCGCCGGAGAGAGTCATGACGCGCTCAAGCCCAGGGTCTTCCGCTCTCCAACGGGGGCGGCCAACTCTGTGGCCGACATGCGCAGGCGATCAGTATACATCCAACTCCTACGAACCCGACTTCGGATCCAGAGCATAGCCGTATTTCTCGACTACTGCGCGAGCCTCCGGGCTCCTCAGGAAGGTGAGGAACGCGGTGGCGGCTTCGTTACCGGCGGAGGTTTTCAAGAGCACGGCGTCCTGGCGAATCTCCGTATACAGATTTTGCGGCACCAGCCAGCGCGAGCCGCCGGCATTGGGCATCAGCTGCGACAGGGCGACGAAGCCGATCTCGGCATTGCCGGTGTCCACGAACTGAAAGGCCTGCGAGATCGTATTGCCCATCACGATCTTGGGCTGCACCGTGTCGTAGAGTTTGAGCGCCTTCAGGGTCTCGACCGCGGCGGCCCCATAGGGGGCGGCCGTGGGATTGGCGATCGAGAGCTTGTTGAACGCGCCTGCCTTCAGCGTCTCCTCGCCTTTCACGGCATTCGGATCCTTGCTCCAAAGCACGAGCTTGCCGATCGCATAGGTGAAACGGCTGTCCGGCACGCCGAGACCTTCGGCGACCAGTTTTTTCGGCCGTTCATCGTCGGCGGACAGCAGGAGGGCGAAGGGCGCGTTCTCCTTGATCTGGGTGTAGAACTGACCCGACGCGCCGAAGCTCAGCACGACCTCATGGCCGGTCTTGGCCTTGAACAGCGCCGCGATCTCCTTCGCCGGCTCGGTGAAATTGGCGGCAACCGCGACATTGGCGCTGCCGGCAAAGGCGGCCGCGCTGGTGAACAGCCATGTCGTGGCGCAAAGGGCGGCGACCAGTACCGAACGGATCAGTTTCATCACATTAACCTCATTCATCGCGCCGGTCCGGCGCCGCACCCGACAGTTGCCTGCCGCGGCTCGATCGCCTCCGGGCTTCAATGTCTCGAAGCCGACGCTGCCATCGGCGACCCGAAGAGCGGTGCAAGTGCCGTTCCATTGTCGGGGGAGCGTCCAGCTTGATCAGCAGTGAAGCTATATCACTATGTATATACCACGGTAAATGGGATGCGGCGTCATCGTCAACCGCCCTCGGCGGTCGGTGCGCCAGCGGGCGATGTGGACCGTAGCCGCTGGCGCGTCCGCGCCTGTCGGATATCCGACAATCAGGCGGACGAAGCTTTTTGCGAGTGGTCAGGGCTTGGCGGCATCGGGCAAATAGCGCGCACCCTCCCGGCCAAGGAAATCGAGCATGGCCTGGGCGGGGGGCAACAAGAGCTTGTCGGCCCGCCGGATGGCGTGCCACTGGCGAATGATCGGCAGCCCCGGGATTTTCAGCGCGACCAACCGGCCCTCTTCGAGCTCGTGGGAGACCGTATGCTGCGAGATGAAGGCGACGCCGAGGCCTGCGATCACGGCCTGCTTGATGGTTTCGTTGCTGTCCATCTCCATGCTGGTCTTCGGCTGCAATCTGTTCTTCCGGAAAAAGTCCTCCATCAGCATGCGCGTGCCGGAGCCGATCTCGCGAGTGATGAAGACTTCGCTGGCGAGATCGGCTGCAGTAATCCGCCGCTTCTTCGCGAGCCAGTGGTTGGCGGATGCGATCACGACGTGCGGATGCTTGCCGAGCGGCCGCATGTCGACCTGAAGGTCGGCGGGCGGACGTCCCATGATCGCAATGTCGAGATCGTAGCCGCGCAGCGCCTCGCGGATCGTGTCGCGGTTGCCCACTCGCAGCGACACGTCGATCTTCGGGAAGCGGCGGGAGAATTCGGCGATTGCGAACGGCACGAAATATTTTGCGGTGCTGACCGCGCCGATCGACACCCGTCCGCCGCTGCGGCCGGCGATCATCTCGAGCTCCTGCTCGCAATCGAGCAGCGCAGCCTCGACGCGTTCGGTCAAGGCGAGCACGCTGCGCCCGGCATCCGTCAGGACCATGCCGTCGGCGGTGCGTTGGATCAGCGGCAGGCCGGCAAGCTCCTGCAGGTTGCGAATCTGCAGGGTCACCGCGGGCTGGGTCAGGTGAAGCCGGCCGGCCGCGGAGGTCACGGAACCGGAGGTCTGAACCGCGGCGAGCGCACGCAGCTGCCGGATCGTCAGGTCGCGCGAAAATCGCTTCGCCATGTTCTCCCACCATAAAAAATTCTTTTGTTATTCCAAAGATAAAGAAATTTCACTAATTATGCAATTCGCGGCTTGATAGGCGGACGGCGATGCCGAGACGCCGCAAGCGTCAAGCCCGAACAACGATGGCTGACGGCACGGGAGGGGCTTTATGGACCGACATCTGACATTGCAGGCACATCTTGCGGCGCAAGGCGCGGAGGCCTCCTGCGCCGCCGTCATCGTGGCGCTGGCTGGAGCGGCGCGCGATCTCTCTCGGCTGATCGCCATCGCGCCATTGTCCGAAGGGAATGGCGGTGTAGCGGGAACCAATTCCGACGGCGACAGCCAGAAGCCGCTCGATCTGATCGCCGATGGACTCATGCGTGAAGCTCTCCGGAACGCACCGGTGGCCGGCATCCTGTCCGAAGAGGTCGATGCGCCGGAAACGCTCGATGCGGCGGCGCCGCTTTGTGTCGCGATCGATCCGCTCGACGGCTCGGCCAACATCGAGAACAACATCTCGGTCGGTACGATCTTCTCGATCAGGCCACGAGGCCGCGATGTCGTTTCGAGCTTCTTCGAGCCGGGCACTGTCCAGCTCGCGGCGGGGTTCTTCATCTATGGACCGCAGACATCGCTGGTGCTCGCAATCGACGGGCGGGTCGATCTGTTCGTGTTCCATCCGTCATTGCGGGAGTTCGTGCTCGCGAAGACCGGCTTGCGGATTCCTCAGGACTCGCCGGAATTCGCGATCAACGCATCGAACAAGCGGCATTGGAATGGTGCGGTGCGCGATTACGTGGACGAATGCCTGTCCGGCGCAGCCGGTCCGCGCGGCCGCGACTTCAACATGCGCTGGGTCGCATCACTGGTCGCGGAAGCCTATCGCATCCTGATGCGCGGCGGAGTGTTCCTCTATCCGGCCGATGCTCGTCCCGCCTATCGCGAAGGCCGCCTGCGGCTGGTCTACGAAGCGCATCCGATGGCGCTGATCATGGAGTGGGCGGGCGGCGCGGCGTCCAACGGGCGATCACGCGTTCTCGAACTCTCGGCGCGCTCGCCGCACCAGCGTGCACCGTTGATGATGGGCGATTCCCGCGCGGTGCGCGATATCGACATCCTGCATGAAGGTGTCGAACCCTTGTTCGAAAGCAGCGACGCGCCTCTGTTCGCGCGCCGCGGCCTGTTCCTCTGAGGGGCCGCCATGTCACGTCGTCATCCCATCATCTCGATCACCGGCTCATCCGGCGCAGGGACCACATCGGTCAAGAAGACGTTCGAGAACATCTTTCGTCGTGAGAATGTCAAAGCTGCCTACATCGAAGGCGACGCCTTCCATCGCTATGACCGCGAGGAAATGCGGCGCAAGATGGTCGAGGAGCAGGAACGCGGCAACAAGCATTTCAGCCACTTCAGCCCCGATACCAATCTGTTCGAGGAACTGGAACGGACGTTTCGCGATTACTCCGAATCCGGCACCGGCATGACCCGCCATTATGTCCATGATGACGAGGAGGCGAGCCTTTATGGGGGAAAGCCAGGAACCTTCACGGACTGGACGCAGCTGCCGGGCGATTCCGATCTGCTATTCTACGAAGGACTCCACGGCGCCGTCGTCACCGAGAAGGTGAACATCGCCAAATATGCCGATCTGAAGATCGGCGTTGTCCCGGTGATGAATCTGGAATGGATCCAGAAGCTGCATCGCGACCGCGCCTCGCGCGGCTATTCCACTGAAGCGGTGACCGACACGATCCTGCGGCGCATGCCGGACTATGTGAACTACATCATTCCGCAGTTCTCGGAGACCGACATCAATTTTCAGCGCGTACCGACGGTCGATACGTCGAACCCCTTCATCGCGCGCTGGATCCCGACGCCGGACGAATCGATGGTGGTCATCCGCCTGAAGAACCCGCGCGGCATCGACTTTCCCTATCTGCTCTCGATGATCCCGCAGAGCTTCATGTCGCGTGCCAATTCGATCGTGATCCACGGCGCGAAGCTCGATCTTGCGATGCAGCTGATTCTCACGCCGATGATCCTGCAACTGATGGAACGAAAGAGGCGCACGCTATGACCGCAATCGCCCTGCAAACCGTGGCCGCGAAGCCGGAGATCGGCCACGCCGAGATGGCGAACGCAATCCGCTTTCTCGCGATCGACGCCGTCGAGAAGGCGAAATCGGGACACCCTGGCATGCCGATGGGCATGGCCGACGTCGCCACCGTGCTTTTTCGAGAGTTCCTGAGATTCGATCCCACCGATCCGGCCTGGCCAGATCGCGACCGTTTCGTGCTGTCGGCAGGGCACGGCTCGATGCTGCTCTATGCGCTGTTGCACCTGACGGGCTACGAGGCCGTTACGCTGGACGAGCTGAAATCTTTTCGCCAGTGGGGCGCCAAGACGCCGGGACATCCCGAGTATGGCCATACGCCGGGCGTTGAGACCACGACCGGGCCTCTCGGTCAGGGCATTGCGACCGCGGTCGGCATGGCGCTTGCCGAGCGCATGATGAATGCGCGGTATGGCGACGACCTGGTCGATCACTACACCTATGTGATCGCGGGCGATGGCTGCCTGATGGAAGGCATCAGCCACGAGGCGATCTCGCTTGCGGGGCATCTCAAGCTCAGCCGCCTGATCGTGCTGTTCGACGACAATCATATCTCGATCGACGGCTCGACTTCGCTGTCCTGCTCGGATGATCAGTTGGCGCGCTTTGCGGCGTCAGGCTGGGCGACGTGCCGGATTGATGGTCACGATCCAAGTGCGATTTCCAATGCGATTGCGCAGGCGCGGCAAAGTGATCGTCCGAGCCTGATTGCCTGCCGTACCACCATCGGTTTCGGCTCGCCGGGACGACAGGGGTCGGAGAAGGCGCATGGCGCGCCGCTCGGCGCGGAAGAGGTCGAGAAAACGCGGGCTGCGTTGAACTGGCCGCACCCTCCGTTCCAGATTCCGGGCGAAATTCTGGCGAACTGGCGCGCGGCTGGTGCGCGCGGGCGGATCGAACGCCAGGCCTGGAAGGAGCGTGCGCGGCGGCTGTGCGCGGGCGACCGTTCGCCCTGTCACGACGCGCTGAACAAGAAGTTGCCGGCGACCTATGCCGAGCGGATGTCCAGCCTGCTGGCGCAACTGACGACCGAACAGCCGAAGATCGCGACGCGCCAGGCTTCGCAGGTCACCATCGATGCCATCGCGGAAGCGCTGCCCAATCTGCTGGGCGGCTCGGCCGACCTGACCCATTCCAACTTGACCAAAGCGAAGACGCAGAGGCCGGTCACACCCGAGGCAATGGACGGCAACTACATCCACTACGGCGTGCGTGAGCATGCGATGGCGGCTGCGATGAATGGCATTGCGCTGCACGGAGGCTTCATTCCCTACGGCGGTACGTTCCTGGCGTTCGCCGATTATAGCCGGCCGGCGATCCGGCTGGCGGCGCTGATGGGCATCCGCGTCATTCATGTGATGACGCATGACTCGATCGGCCTCGGCGAGGATGGGCCGACGCACCAGCCGGTGGAGCACCTGGCGGCATTGCGCGCCATTCCCAACCTGCTGGTGTTCCGGCCGGCCGATGCTGTCGAGACGGCAGAGGCCTGGGATTGCGCGCTGCGGACCGAGACCGCACCGTCCGTGCTTTGTCTCTCGCGCCAGGCGCTGCCTCCGTTCCGGACCGAGCCATCCGACCTTAATCGCGTCGCGCTCGGTGCCTATGTCGTGGATGAGCCGGAGGGCGGGCGCGACGTCACGCTGATCGCGACCGGCTCCGAAGTTGCCATCGCACGTGACGCGGCCAAGCTGCTTGCCGCCGACAGCGTGCGCGCTGCGGTGGTCTCAGCGCCCTGTTTCGAACTGTTCCGGCAGCAGCCTGCCGCCTATCGCGCCGATGTTCTCGGGGAGGCGCCGCGGATCGGCATTGAAGCTGCGATCGAAGGCGATTGGACGCGCTGGCTCGGCGACAGCGGCGAGTTCGTCGGCATGCAAGGGTTCGGCGCATCGGCGCCGGCCGAGGTGCTCTACCGCGAGTTCGGCATCACGCCCGCGGCGGTAGCCGACGCCGCCTTGCGCTGCATCATCCGCGCGCGTGCATCTTAAGCAATCAGACAACAGGGACGGAGACAGATCATGGCGCGGATCACTTTGAGGCAGCTATTGGATCATGCGGCCGAGCGCGGCTACGGCGTGCCGGCCTTCAACATCAACAATATGGAGCAGGGGCTTGCGATCATGGAGGCTGCTGCGGCCGTCGATGCGCCCGTCATCATCCAGGCTTCGCGCGGCGCGCGCTCCTATGCCGGCGACATCATGCTGTCGAAGATGATCGATGCCTTGGAGGAGATGTATCCGCAGATCCCGCTGTGCCTGCATCAGGACCACGGCAACGACGAGGCCACCTGCGCCACGGCGATCAAGCACGGCTTCACCTCGGTGATGATGGACGGCTCGCTCAAGGCGGACGCCAAGACCGCGGCTGACTACGACTACAATGTCGATATCACGCGGCGCGTGGTCGAGATGGCGCACTGGGTCGGCGCTTCCGTCGAGGGCGAACTCGGCGTGCTCGGCTCGCTCGAGCATGGCGGCGGCGAGCAGGAGGACGGCCACGGCGTTGAGGGCAAGGTCAGCCACGACCAGCTGCTGACCGATCCCGTGCAGGCCGTCGACTTCGTCCGCGCCACCAAGGTCGACGCGCTCGCGATTGCGATGGGCACATCGCATGGCGCTTACAAATTCTCGCGCAAGCCGGACGGCGACATTCTCGCGATGCATGTGATCGAAGAGATCCATCGGCGGCTGCCGAATACGCATCTGGTTATGCACGGCTCGTCTTCGGTCCCGCAGGCGCTGCAGGACATGTTCAATGCGTTCGGCGGCGAGATGCCGCAGACCTGGGGCGTGCCGGTGGAAGAGATCGTCCGCGGCATCCGCCACGGTGTGCGCAAGGTCAACATCGATACCGACTGCCGGCTCGCCATGACCGCAATATTCCGAAAGGTGGCGTCGCAGTCGAAGAGCGAATTCGATCCGCGCAAATTCCTGAAGCCGGCGATGGATTCGATGCGGGAGCTGTGCCGCGAGCGGTTCGAGCAGTTCGGTGCTGCCGGAAACGCATCCCGGATCAAGGTCGTCCCGCTGGCGGAGATGGCCAGGCGTTATCGCTCAGGCGCGCTCGATCCACGCATCGGGGGAATGACAGAGGCTGCGTGAGCAGCGGACCAGCATGCAGAAACACGAGGAGGAACACATGAACGACCAGTCGATCACGGTGCGCGGTAAGGATCGTTACAAGTCCGGCGTCATGGAATACAAGCGCATGGGCTATTGGGAGCCGTCCTACCAGCCCAAGGACACCGACGTCATCGCGCTGTTCCGCGTCACCCCGCAGGATGGCGTCGACCCGACCGAGGCCTGTGCTGCGGTTGCGGGCGAATCCTCCACCGCGACCTGGACCGTGGTGTGGACCGACCGGCTCACCGCTGCCGAAAAGTATCGTGCGAAATGCTATCGGGTCGAGCCGGTCCCGAATTCGCCGGGCAGCTATTTCGCCTATATCGCCTACGATCTGGACCTGTTCGAGCCGGGCTCGATCGCCAATCTCACCGCCTCGATCATCGGCAACGTGTTCGGCTTCAAGCCGCTGAAGGCGCTGCGGCTCGAGGACATGCGGCTGCCGATCGCCTATGTTAAGACCTTCCAGGGCCCGGCCACCGGAATCGTGGTCGAACGCGAGCGGCTCGATAAGTTTGGCCGGCCGCTGCTCGGCGCCACGGTGAAGCCGAAGCTCGGCCTTTCCGGCCGCAATTACGGCCGCGTCGTCTATGAGGCGTTGAAGGGCGGCCTCGACTTCACCAAGGACGATGAGAACATCAACTCGCAGCCCTTCATGCATTGGCGCGAGCGCTTCCAATATTGCATGGAGGCGGTGAACAAGGCCCAGGCTGCGACCGGTGAGGTCAAGGGCACCTATCTCAACATCACCGCGGCGACGATGGAAGACATGTATGAACGCGCCGAGTTCGCCAAGGAACTCGGCTCGGTCGTCGTCATGATCGATCTCGTGATCGGCTACACCGCGATCCAGTCGATGGCGAAGTGGGCGCGCAGGAACGACATGATCCTGCACCTGCACCGCGCCGGCCATTCCACCTACACGCGGCAGCGCTCGCATGGCGTCTCGTTCCGCGTGATCGCCAAGTGGATGCGGCTCGCCGGCGTCGACCACATCCATGCCGGCACCGTGGTCGGCAAGCTCGAGGGCGATCCCAACACGACCCGCGGCTACTACGACATCTGCCGCGAGGATTTCAATCCGATGCGGCTCGAGCACGGCGTGTTCTTCGACCAGAATTGGGCGAGCCTCAACAAGATGATGCCGGTCGCCTCCGGCGGCATCCATGCCGGCCAGATGCACCAGCTGCTCGATCTGCTCGGCGAGGATGTCGTGTTGCAGTTCGGCGGCGGCACCATCGGCCATCCGCGCGGCATCGCCGCCGGCGCGACCGCCAACCGCGTCGCATTGGAAGCGATGATCCTGGCCCGTAACGAAGGGCGGGACTACGTGCACGAAGGCCCGGAGATCCTGGCCAAGGCAGCGCAAAGCTGCACGCCGCTGCGCGAGGCGCTCGAGGTCTGGAAGGACGTCACCTTCAACTATGAATCGACCGATACGCCGGATTTTGTGCCGAGCGTCACGGCTGCGGTCTGAGAGGAGATCACAATGCGCGTCACCCAGGGCTGCTTCTCTTTCCTTCCCGATCTGACCGACGAGCAGATCACGGCGCAGGTCCAATACTGTCTCGACAAGGGATGGGCGGTGAACATCGAGTTCACCGACGACCCGCATCCACGCAACATCTATTGGGAAATGTGGGGGCTGCCGATGTTCGATCTGCGCGATGCGGCCGGCATCATGCGCGAGCTTGCCGATTGTCGGAAGATCTATGGCGACCGCTATATCCGCATCTCCGGCTTCGATTCCAGCCACGGCTGGGAATCCGTGCGTATTTCCTTCATTGTCAACCGGCCACAGCATGAGCCGGGCTTCCGGCTCGACCGGCAAGAAGCCGCCGGGCGCAACGTACGCTATGCCACGCATGCATATGCGACCGGGCGGCCCGAGGGCGAACGGTACTCATGATGCAGACCACGCAGGCGAACGCGGCCCAGGCGACGCCGGTCGACACCATCGACCTGCGTCGCGAATTCGAGGACGTCGACATCGCGCCGGTGCTCGAACAGCTCGATCGCGACTTGGTCGGGCTGGCGCCGGTCAAGACACGGATCCGCGAGATCGCCTCGCTGCTTCTGATGGAACGCATTCGGCAGAAAATGGGGCTTGCGACCACCTTCCCGACCTTGCACATGTCGTTCACCGGAAATCCCGGCACCGGCAAGACGACTGTGGCGCTGCGCATGGCCGGCATCCTGCACCGGCTCGGCTTCGTTCGCCGCGGCCACGTCATCAGCGTGACGCGCGACGACCTGGTCGGGCAGTATATCGGCCACACCGCGCCGAAGACCAAGGAGGTGCTGAAGAAGGCGATGGGCGGCGTCCTGTTCATCGACGAGGCCTATTACCTCTATCGGCCGGAGAACGAGCGCGATTACGGCCAGGAGGCGATCGAAATCCTGCTGCAGATCATGGAACAGCAGCGCGAGGATCTCGTGGTCATTCTCGCCGGCTATGCCGACCGGATGGAGAAGTTCTTCCAGTCCAATCCCGGCTTCCGCTCTCGCATCGCGCATCACATCGACTTTCCCGACTATTCCGAACCGGAACTCCTCACCATCGCCGAGCTGATGCTGGAAGGACAGAACTATCGTTTCACCCCCGAGGCTCGCGTGGCGTTCGAGAAATATATCGCGGTGCGCAGGACGCAGCCGCTGTTCTCCAATGCGCGCTCGATCCGCAACGCACTGGATCGCGTCCGCCTCCGGCAGGCCAACCGGCTGGTGTCGCGGCTCGACCGGGTGCTGACCTCGAATGACGTCATGTCGATCGAGGCGGCGGATGTGCTGGCGAGCCGGGTGTTTCGCAACGCGGAGCAGCAAGCATGAACCTCGCGCTGGCGACGGCGACCACGCCGCTCGACGAGATCCGATATCGGCTGACTGAAGCTTCCGCGCTGATCTTTGACGTCGACGGCACCTTGGCCGAGACCGAGGAGCTGCATCGCGAGGCCTTCAACGAGGCTTTCGTGCAGCTTGGCCTCGACTGGCATTGGGGACCACGCATCTACAAGGAGCTGCTGCAGGTGGCCGGCGGCAAGGAGCGCATCCGCGCTTTCGACCAGATGCGGCGGTCCGGTCCACCTTTGACCGATGCCGTGGTCGCCGAGTTGCATGGTGTGAAGACCGCGCGCTTCGCTGCCCTGATGGCGGAGAAGGGCTGTCCGTTGCGGCCTGGAGTTCGGCCGCTGCTCGATGCGGCGCTGGCGCGCGGGCAAACGCTGGCGATTGCGACCACCACGACGCGCGCCAATCTCGACGCATTGCTCGCGCCGGCGCTGAGCCAGGCCTGGGAAGCCAGGTTTGCCGCGGTCGTTGCGGCCGACGATGTCGCGCGCAAGAAGCCGGCGCCTGATGTCTACCTCGAGGTGTTGTCGCAGCTCGACCTCTCGGGAGAACGCTGCTTGGCCATCGAAGATTCCGGCAACGGCCTTCTCGCCGCAAGGCGTGCCGGCATTCCGGTGCTGATCACCCGCAGCCGCTATTTCAGCGATGACGATTTCGACGGCGCGCTTGCTGTTGTCGACGATCTCACCGAACTCGCCATTTGATCGCTTGGTCATAACGGCTCGTTGATATGTTCGCGGCGGATGTGGCGCACCCGCAGCCAGATCGTCAGCGCGGCCAGCGGCACGAACACGGCAATGGCATAGCCCGGTTCGAAATGCAGCGTGCCGGTCTCATGCGCGGCCTTCACGAGATAGGAGAACAGTCCGGTCAAATAGTATGTGATGGCCGCGACCGAAAGACCTTCGACCGTGGTCTGCAGCCGCAGCTGCAGCCGGGTCCGCGCGTTCATCGACTTCAGCAGTTCCTGGTTCTGTTGCTCGAGCTCGACGTCCACGCGTGTGCGCAGCAGATTGGCGGCGCGCGCCAGCCGCAGCGACAGCGCGGCTTGCCTCGCTTCAGCCGTCATGCAGGTCCGGATCGCCGGCGCCATGCGCCGCGCCAGGAACGATGACCAGGTCGGAAAACCCGGCATCTTGCGTTCGCCGATGCTGTCAAGGCGCTGCGTGACGATCTCGTCATAGGCGCGGCTCGCGCCGAAGCGGAACAGGCTCGCGGCGGCACCCGCCTCGACCTCGGCGGCGAGGGCGGTCAACTCGTCGAGCATCTGATTGTTGTCGGACAGGTCAGTGGCGCTGCGCATCCGTTCGGTGACCTCGGCAAGGCGCTTTTCCGCCGCGTTGATCGAGGGCGCCAGCCGTTGCGCCTCGGGCAGGCCGAGCAGCGCGAGCGTCCGATAGGTTTCGATGTCGAGGAGATGCTGGACGGTGCTACCGATCCGCGCCGGACTCATGCCGCGATCGAGCAGCAGGATGCGCACGTAGCCTTCCGGATTGGCCTGGAAGTCGGTGGCGTAGATGCCGGTGCCGTCGGCGATCTCGGCCATGGCGAGACTGACGGAATCGAACATCGCAAGCAGGCTGCTGCTGGCGTCGTCATCGGGCAGCACGTTGAGATCGACCGCGACCAGCAGCGGTCCCGGCTGCGGCACCAGCCGCATCGGCGCGGCAAGCGAAGCAGCCGACGGATGAAAGGCGCCGGCATTCGGGTCGACCGGCACTTCCCAGGTATAGGTCGTGAATTCGGAATGCTGCTCCCAGCGCAGCACGGTGCCGCCGAGCGAAACCCGGAAATGCTTGTCCTGCGGCAGCGGTGGCGGCACGCCGCGCGATCTGCACAATTCGATCAGCTGGGTGCGATCGGCGAGCGCCCGCGGACCGGACGTGTCGAAGCCGAAATGCAGGATGCGGGCCGGCACCGTCACGGGATGCGACGGCCGGGCATGAACCTCGCCGAGAATTGCGGTCCGCAGCGCATGCGGCGCCAGACGCGCCTCCTCGCTGTCTCCGATCAAGACGATATCGCTCATGCCGATCAGCCCACAGATCGCCGTTTCCGCCAGCTATCAACGCATATTCGTCGACGCAAGTCGACATGGAGTTGGCGACGACATGGTGACTGCGCGACGACGACGCGCGCGTGACAGAGCCGGGCGGAGCTTACGGAGACACGGGATGGAAACTTTGCTTCCATCGGTCAGCTCCCGTGCCTCCTTACCATCAAGCGATGGACACCTTTTCTCAAGCGATGGACATCGTCAGCGGCGGCTCGACCTTGTCCGGCAATGGACTGACATAGGGCGTCCGCGCCGTGCGCTGCTTCAAGTCGGCCTTGGCGGCTTCGATCAGCTCAGGTTCGTTCAGCGCCTTGACGCCGAGCGCCGCCATCGCCTTGGCGGCCTGCACCATGGCCTTGTGCGCGGCCGGCGACTTGCCCTGCGCCACCACCTGCCAGGTGTGGAACGGCGTGCCGATCGCGACCGTCGGCGCATGCACCTGGACGGTCGGCACCACCCAACTGACATCGCCGACGTCGGTGGAGCCGATCTGCGGATTGCGCTTGGTATCGAGCGGCACCAGGAAATCCGCAAGCGGCCGGTCGCTCGGCTCCATGCCGATGCTGTAATAGACCGAAGAGATGTCCTTGTCGGTCAGCGTCGCCTGGATCTGGCGCGCGAAATCCTGGTCGGTTTCGTCGAAGCGCGGCGGCCCGAGCTCTTCCATGATCCTGTAGAGCGCCTGCTCCAGCGGCGCATTCGGCAGGATGTTGGAGACGGCCGAGATGATCTTCATCTCGACCTTGGTCTCGGTCATCAATGCCGCGCCTTGCGCGATCTTGTGCACGCGCTCGACCAGCTCGTTCATCCCAGGCAGATCGCGGGCGCGGATCGAATAGCGCACCCGCGCATGCGCCTGCACCACGTTCGGCGCGATGCCGCCGGTGTCGAGCAGCGCGTAATGCACGCGGGCATCGCTCGGCATGTGCTCGCGCATGTAGTTGACGCCGACATTCATCAGCTCGACCGCGTCGAGTGCGCTGCGGCCGAGATGCGGCGAAGCAGCTGCGTGCGAGGTGCGCCCGGTGAAGATGAAATCGGCGCGGGTGTTGGCGAGCGATGGCGTCATCACCACTTCCCAGAAGCTCGATGGATGCCAGGTGAGCGCGATATCGGCATCTTTGAAAGCGCCCGAGCGCACCATAAACGCTTTCGCGGCGCCGCCTTCCTCGGCCGGGCAGCCGTAATAGCGCACGCGCCCCGGCACCTTGTTGGCGGCGAGCCAATCCTTGACGGCGGTGGCGGCAAGCAACGCGGCGGAGCCAAGCAGGTTGTGGCCGCAGCCATGGCCGTGGCCGCCGGTCTCGACCGGCCGGTGTTCGGCGACGCCAGCCTCCTGGCTCAAGCCGGGCAGGGCGTCGTACTCGCCGAGAAACGCGATCACCGGGCCGCCTTCGCCCCATTCGCCCATCAGCGCAGTCGGAATCCCGGCGACATTCTCGGTGATGCGAAAGCCCTGGTGGCGCAGCTCGGTGAGGTGCTCGGCGGCGGAGCGCGCCTCGGTGTAGCAGACTTCCGGCATGCCCCAAACCCTGTCGCTGAGTTCGATGAAGCGGGGCTTGATTGCGTCGACGTCACGCCAGATGTCGCTACGGTTGTCCATCTTAGGTCCCTGAAGTGTGATGTTGGTTGGGATGCTGCATGGTTATCAGCTTCGCTTTCCCGCGCCTAGCACGCTCGCCGTTAGCAGCCATGCGCGGCATCATGAGACCGCCTCTGTGTGCTCGAATCTGAGTGCACGTTGTGCATTGTACTGGGCAACATGCCGCCTTCTGCAGCGCAACGGCGCTGACCGTGATGTCAGGCCGCCTCTCTCCCAGTCGAGGCTCGTTTTCTGGAACTGCTCGGGGGTCTCCTGCGCTTGCAAAAGACGTGAGGACCGCCGCCTTGGCGGCGCGATAGCTCTTCGACGATTCGGCGCATCGTATATAACGATGGGCAACGAAGGCCGGTGAGGGGCGACGAAGGCGCGTACCGACCGTATTCCGCAATCCGACCAGTCGAGCACGCCATGACCGAAATTGCCTGGAACAGAATGTCTGCCGAGCGCCTGCGGGCGCTGGCCACAGCGGACGCAATCGTCCTGCTGCCGGTCGGATCGACCGAGCAGCATGGGCCGCATCTGCCGACCGGCGTCGACGATTTCCTCTGCAGCGAGGTCTGCCGGCGCGTTGCGGCGCAGCTTGCGCCGGACTGTCCGGTCGTAGTCGCGCCGACGCTGTGGTGCGGTCTTGCCGACCATCACGTCGCGTTCGGCGGCACCTTCAGCCTGAGCCTTGCGACCTATTATGCCGTACTCAAGGATCTCTGCCGATCGATCCTCAATGCCGGCTTTCGCCGCATCGTCATCGTCAATGGTCATGGCGGCAACATCCAGGCGCTGGCGACCTTCACCGGCGAGCTGACGCGCGAGCTGAATGCGCCGATCGCAACGGTGACTTATTTCATGGAAGGACGCGAGGGGATGCGTGGCCTTTTGGAGGACCAGGACGGCGTGATGCACGCCTGCGAGGCCGAGACATCGATGATGATGGCGGTTCATCCTGCCCTCGTCGACGCGGGCCGGCTCGGTGAAGCGCATGGGCCGAAATTCGACATCATGGGCTCCCTGGTGCCCGAGCTGAAGATGTTCCGCTCCTTTGCCGAGCTCACGCCATCCGGCGTGGCCGGGGATGCGCGCAAGGCCTCCGCCGAAAAGGGCAGGCAGCTGCTCGATGCCTGCACCGCCGCGCTTGCTGCGCGTCTCAGGGCAGGGGAGCCATGGGCGCCGGCTCGCCAGGGGATAAGACAGTGAGTTCTGCTGTGGCGACGATCTCGTGGGGAGCGCCGACGCGGTTGCGGGAATAGGCCGGCGGGAACGATTGCGGCCGCGGTCCGTTCTTGCTCGAAGGAGCGCTGCCTCATGCGAGCAGGATCGATTGCAGCCATCGCGGCAATGTTGGTCATTCTGGCCGGTGCGGTGGCCTTCGCCTATCTCGGGCTGACGACGCCGGGTGAGCCGATGCCGACCCAGGGCTGGATCGCGCTCACGCTCGGTGTCGTGTTCTCGTTGATCGTGGGCATCGGACTGATGGCGCTGGTATTTTATAGCAGCCGCCATGGCTACGACGAGCAGGCGCAGTACAGGCCCGAGAACCGCCGCGACTAGGCTGATAGCCGCTGACGCGGTATCAGGCGGTTCGGTCGCGCGGTCACACCGGCCGCGGCGGATGTTCGGTGCGCGGGTGGCGTTCGTGCAGCAGTCTCGCCAGATCATGGCGCAGTTCGTTGCGATCGCGCATCGCGGTCTCGAACAGCGCTTCCTGAATGTCCCGCGGCATGTCGCCCCAGACGCTGATCGCGGCCTGGCCGAGCAACTGGGCGAATCTTGTTTCGTCCATGTGGCACCTCCGAGGCTCTTACGTCCGGGCACCATAAATGTTCCCAATACCGGAAGTTCCTGTTGATGGGCGAGCAAGACCCCTCTCGCGGCGCCGTGCGCCCGAGTTGATCAGGAGGTTCACCCTGCTCGCATGCGAGAGGGTGCAGGGAATGCCGGGTGAAGGCCTCACCCATGGCCCGCCTGCAGAAAAGAAAGCAGGCGGCAGTTACCACAGGTGCAGCCGATCAACCGGCATTCCCTGCGCGATGGTTTTAACGCTTATACGTGATCTCCCCGGGGACCGGCTTGATTGCCCCCGCTGCGCATGACGCTTTCGCGTCAGCACGACCTCAGCACCGGGAGGTCAGGACCACACGATTTCACGTCCGCATCGGCGTTGTTCGTCGGCGCGATCAGATCACGCTGCAACTCCAACACGGCCATCGCATCCCCGCCTCACGTGTCGTGACGATCGGCCGAAACGTCCCTCTGCTCGAGGCGGGATGCACGGAATGATCGTCGTGATTTGCCCGACGCGGCAAGAGAAAACCTCTGCGGCAGATTGGCACGACGGGCAATCCCGCGATCATTGCGTGGTGAACAGCACGACCGCAATCGCGACCGAGAGCGCGACGGCGGAGACGGTGCCGGTCGTCGACAGCACGCCGATGCGCCGGAGAGCTGCTGCAAAGACGATGATGATGGGTGTGACCGTGATGAGCCCCCATTGCGCTTCGCTCATGACTCCGTCCGCCGTTCCTTGATCCGTTGCTGCGGCTCTTATCGCATCTCTCTGCGCGGCAATTTGCGCCCCAGCAACGATCCGGACCGTTCGCTGCCGTCCCCGTGTTTGTGCTCCGACAAAGAGGCGCCTCGCCACGAGCGCTAGCCTCCTGGCGTCGGGAAGCGGAGAGAGCGATGTCGGCGGTTGACTGCGAACTGGAACAAGAGAGCTGGGGGGGCTTCGACGGGCTGCCCGGCGATCCCATGATGTGGGTGCTGATCGGCAGCGAGCTCGTCGCCTTCGGCCTTTTGCTCGGCGCGTTCGCGGTCGCGCATGTCGTCAATCCCGCATCGTTCGCGTCCGGGCAGGCGGTGCTCGACGTCCGCTTGGCGGGACTCAACACGATCGTGCTGGTCACGAGCGGCTGGGCCGCGGCGCGGGGAACCGCAGCCGCGGGTGCGGCCAGGCCGGGCCGTTCGCGTCGCTTCTTGTTGCTGGCGATGGCGCTTGGCGCCGCCTTCATCGCCATCAAGCTCACCGAATATCGCGGTGAGATCGCCGGCGGCGCTGTGCTGGATAGCGGTCCGTTCTTTACGTTGTACTTCCTGCTGACCGGCTTTCACTTGCTGCATGTGTTGCTCGGCATCGTCATCATCGCCGTCGTCTGCCGCCGCGCGCAGCCCACGCACGTCGAGACCGCGACTGCGTTCTGGCACATGGTCGACCTAGTCTGGGTCGTCATGTTCCCAATGCTCTATCTGGTGCGGTGAGCCATGTTCCATCTCGATCGGCTGGATGTCGCCTGGATCATGCTGCTCGGCCTCGCGGTCGCAACCATCGCGATCTTCTCGAGCGCCGGCGACGCGCTGCTTGGCAATACGGGCAATGCGCTCGTGCTGACCCTGGCCGCGATCAAGGGCCGCAAGATCATCCTCGACTATCTCGATCTGCGTGCAGCACCGGCGCTGTGGCGCGGCCTGATCACGACCTGGGTCGTCGCGGTGACGGCGTTCGCCTGGGCGACAGCTGCGCTGCGCACCTTCATCTGAGAGACTTCCATCTGAGAGGCTTCCCACGCCATCGCCGCGCTGATTGCGCCGCGACAAAGAACCGGCCGGGCGCGTCGGTAGACTGCTTCAGCACCTCGACTCCTCCAACCGGAAAGGACGTGTCATGGCTGAACGCCTGACCAAGTCGGCCGCCAGAAACGTGTTCTATGGCGGTTCGGCCTTCTTCTTCGTGATCTTTCTCGCGCTCACGGCGCACAGCCATTACTACATGGTCACGACCTCGACCAACGCCTCGACGCTGACCGCCTCCGTCGCGCGGGGCAAGCATGTGTGGGAGAGGAATTCCTGCATCAACTGTCACACGCTGCTGGGCGAGGGCGCCTATTTCGCGCCGGAGGTCGGCAATGTCTGGGACCGTTGGGGCGGCAGGGAGGACCCTGCGGCCGCGCGCGAGATGCTGAAATCCTGGATGCAGTCTCAGCCTTCCGGCGCGCCGGGCCGCCGGCAGATGCCGCAGTTCAATCTCTCCGACCAGGAGCTGAACGATCTCGCCGACTTCCTGCAATGGACCGACAGCATCAAGCGCCAGGACTGGCCGCCGAACAAGGCGGGTTGAGTCGGATCCCGTCCTCCCTCCACACAGAGAGCCTCATCGATGAAATACGAAACCCAGAAGGTCGCGATGCTGTATTTCTACGGCGCGCTGACGCTTTTCCTCGCCCAGGTCGCGTTCGGCGTGCTGGCCGGCACCATCTATGTGCTGCCGAATACGCTGTCGGTGATCCTGCCGTTCAACATCGTGCGCATGATCCACACCAACGCGCTGATCGTGTGGTCGCTGATCGGCTTCATGGGCGCGACCTATTTCCTGCTGCCCGAGGAAACCGAGACCGAGCTGTACAGCCCGCTGCTGGCGAAGATCCAGTTCTGGCTGTTCTTCGGCGCCGCGGGCGCCGCCGTGGTCGGCTATCTCTTCCATGTCCACGAGGGGCGCGAATTCCTCGAGCAGCCGTTCCCGATCAAGATCGGCATCGTCGTGGTCTGCCTGATGTTCCTGTTCAACGTCACGATGACGGCGCTGAAGGGACGCAAGACGACGGTGACCAACATCCTGCTGTTCGGCCTGTGGGGCGTTGCGATCTTCTTCCTGTTCGCCTTCTACAACCCGGCCAATCTCGCGGTCGACAAGATGTACTGGTGGTACATCGTCCATCTCTGGGTCGAGGGCGTCTGGGAGCTGATCATGGCCTCGGTGCTGGCCTTCCTGATGATCAAGCTGAACGGCATCGATCGCGAGGTGGTCGAGAAGTGGCTCTACGTCATCATCGGGCTGGCGCTGTTCTCCGGCATCCTCGGCACCGGTCACCACTTCTACTGGATCGGCGCTCCCGGCTATTGGCAATGGATCGGCTCCCTGTTCTCGACGCTCGAGGTCGCGCCCTTCTTCACCATGGTGATCTTCACCGTGCAGATGACCTTGAAGGCGGGGCGCAGGCATCCGAACCGGGCGGCGCTGCTCTGGTCGGTCGGCTGCTCGGTGATGGCCTTCCTCGGCGCCGGCGTCTGGGGCTTCCTGCACACCCTGTCGAGCGTGAACTACTACACCCATGGCACCCAGATCACCGCCGCCCATGGCCATCTCGCCTTCTTCGGCGCCTATGTGATGCTCAACCTCGCGGTCGTGGCCTACGCGGTGCCGCAGCTGAGGCAGCGCGCGCCCTATAATCAGTGGCTCTCGATCGCGAGCTTCTGGATCATGTGCACGGCGATGATGGTGATGACCTTCGCGCTTACCTTTGCCGGCATCATCCAGGTGCATCTGCAGCGCGTGCTCGGCCAGAGCTACATGGACGTGCAGGATCAGCTTGCGATGTTCTACTGGGTCCGGCTTGGCTCCGGCGTGTTCGTCGCGATCTCGGCCTTGATGTTCGTCTGGGCCGTACTGGTGCCGGGCCGCGCCAAGCAGCCGGCGATCTCCGGCGCGCTGCAGCCGGCCGAATGACAAGCGGCAGGCGGCCGCATTGCCGCGGCCGCCTGTATCCCCGATCGCGGAGAATGATGATGAAAGCCGCCCTTCACGCCGTCGAAGCCTCGACGCTCGACCTCCCGGCCTACACGCCGAGCGGCAATGAATGTGCATTGTTCGAACACGCCTGGCGGCATCGGCTGCCGGTGCTGTTGAAGGGCCCGACCGGCTGCGGCAAGACCCGCTTCGTCGGCCATATGGCGGCGCGGCTCGGCCTGCCGCTGCATACGGTGGCCTGCCACGACGATCTCACGGCCGCCGATCTCACCGGCCGCTATCTGCTGAAGGGCGGCGACACGGTCTGGACCGATGGACCATTGACCCGGGCGGTGCGCGAAGGCGGCATCTGCTATCTCGATGAGGTCGTGGAGGCGCGCAAGGACGTGACTGTCGTGCTGCATCCCCTGACCGACGACCGCCGCATCCTGCCGCTGGAGCGCACCGGTGAGGAACTGGTCGCGCCTGACGGCTTCATGCTGGTGGTCTCCTACAATCCCGGTTACCAGAGCCTGCACAAGGCGCTGAAGCCATCGACGCGGCAGCGCTTCATCGCGATCGAGTTCGGCTTCCTGCCGGCCGACCAGGAGATTGCGGTAGTGGCGTCGGAGAGCGGGCTGGCGCCTGAGCGGGTGCGGCCGCTGGTTGCGCTTGCTCATCGCCTCCGCGCCCTGCAGGGGCACGACCTGGAGGAGGGGGTCTCGACCCGGCTGCTGGTCTATTGCGCGACGCTGGTGGCGGCGGGAACGTCGGTGAAAGAAGCGGTGCTCGCGGGCATGATCGAGCCGCTGACCGACGATGCCGAGGTCAAGATGGCGCTGCGCGAGGTTGCTCATGCGGTGATTGGGTGAGCCATGCTCGACTTCCTCGAACTGGAGGAGACGGTCGGACGGGCCTGGCACCGCCTCGTCGGCGCGACTGCAAGCTATCCGGTTCACGCCGAGCATGCGGTGGCGCTCGCCGACATCCAGGGCCAGATCGCGGTGATGTTCCGCGCGCTCGGCGGCGAGACGGGCGTGCAGATCGCGCCAGCCAAGGCGCGCAAATCCGGCCACCGACTCGGCTGGCGTCAGCGCATCGGGCTGGGTGACGAATGTCTCGATCAGCCCGGGCGCGACGGCGCCACCATATTTCTTCCGGAGTGCATCGCGCTGTTTCCGGACGCTGATCTCAACGCGATGCTGTATCGCTGGCTCGCTGCGTGGTTTGCGACCGGGCCGTCGCCTGGCCTCGATGCGCTTGATCCGCTGCAGCGTGATCTCTCGACGCTGCGGCGGGCCTGCGGGATCACGGCGCTGGTCATTGCGCGTTTTCCAGGGCTCGCCACGCCGTATGCGCGACTCGCTCAGGCGATGGCGGTTGCGCGGCCGCGTCGGCCGCTGCCTCGCGTCGAACAGGAGGTCGAACACATCGTGATGGCGCTGCTCAGCAGCGGCGGTTCGTCCGAGCGCGCGCTGTGGGACGCCGCAATGCGGTCGCGCGAATTGCCTGGCCGCGCGCCGCCCGGCTATCAGGCGATGTTGCCCTGTCCGCTGTGGGGCGATTGCTGGTCCCGCGAGGCCGTCCCTGTGCAGGCCGACGATGACGATCTCCTCGCACCGAGCGAGGAGGCCACAGCACCGGACCCGCGCAAGCGCTTCGCCACGCGCGAGCGCGACGATGCGGCCAAGCGCGATCCCTTCATCCTCAATCGCTTCGAGAAGATCATGGCCATGGCGGAGATGGTCAATGTCGATCGTCCGTCCGACGACAGCGAAGACGAGGACGCGCGCAAGGCGGCCGATGACCTCGATGAACTCGCGATCTCCAGGTGCAAGGGCAAGCCGGCCACCAAGCTGAAATTCGATCTCGACCTGCCGCCCGAGGCTGTCGATCCCTCCCGGCTCGCCAGCGGCCGGCTCTATCCGGAATGGAACTATCGCAGCGGCAACTACATGGCCGATCATTGCCGCGTGGTCGCCGGCGATGCGCCGGAGACCGGCGAGAGCTGGATGCCGGATGATGCCATGCGCCGCCGCATCCGCCAGGTACGGCGGAGATTTGAGGCGCTCAGGCCGCGACACGAGGTGATGCGCGCCCAGGACGACGGCCATGATCTCGACCTCGATGCGCTGGTCCGCGCACGCTGCGATCTGCGGGCCGGAAGCGGCGCGCTGGATCGGGTGCATCTGGCGATGCGTCCCCAGGGACACGATCTCGCCGTCACCCTGCTGGTCGACGTCTCGCTGTCGACGGATGCCTGGGTCGATGGCTATCGCGTGCTCGACGTCGAGAAGGAGGCGCTGCTGGTGCTGGCCCATGGACTTGCGGCCTGCGGCGACACCAACAGCATTCTCACCTTCACCTCGCGCCGGCGCGACTGGGTGCGTGTCGAAACCGTCAAGGGATTCGGCGAGCCGATGAGTGCGCAGGTCGAGCGGCGAATCGGCGCGCTGCGGCCCGGCTATTACACCCGGATCGGTGCCGCCGTGCGTCACGCCGCGGCGGAACTGTCAGGGCAGCCGCAGCGCAAGCGCCTGCTGCTGGTTCTGACCGACGGCAAGCCGAACGACGTCGATCATTATGAAGGCCGCTTCGCCGTCGAAGACACGCGCAAGGCGGTGCAGGAGGCGCGGCGGCAGGGTGTCTCGGTGTTCGGCGTGACCATCGATGCAGCGGCGCAATCCTATTTTCCGACGCTGTTCGGCCGCGGCGGCTACGCGATCGTCGGCAATATCCGCCGGCTGCCGGCGGCGCTGCCCGCGATCTATCGCCAGGTCGCGCATTGACGGCTCGCTGTGCTTGACATCCAGAAGTCGCTTTGCGGTCATTTACAGGCAGAGAGTGAGTCGCATCTAGCTCGGTTGTGTAGAACGCTTCTCCGCTTGCCCCTGCCGGCAGACTCACCTTAGATCGAGGTCGTTCAAAGCGCTGCCACCGCGTCCCCTCAACTCAATCGACGTCTGCAACGAAATGCCCAAGCCTGCTCAAGAGAAATCTGTCCAAGAGAAATCGGCTCAAGACAAGTCTTCCAAGGATATGTCGAAGGATCTGTCGCAGGGCGGCTACGCCGTCGTTGTCGATGGCCAGGTCAAGACCGAATTCAAGACCAAGGAAGGCGCCCAGAACGGCGCAAGGGACCTGAAGCGGCGCTTCCCGATGCTGCAGATCAAAGTCTATGACGTGGCGACCCGCCAGGAACAGGAGATCGAGCTGGCGAGGGGGTGAGCCCGGTCAAACGCGGCCGGATTCCAGTCTCGGCTGCGCCGAGGACTGGTATGCAGTCTCTGTGGATGTGCAGCCGGTCAATGTCCGGCTGGCGTTGCGCACCTCGCTGCGGAAGGTCTTGGCGAGGTTCGACAGCGGCTTGGCTTCCGACCACAACATATAGGCCGACACAGGCGTTTTCGGCGTGAAGGGACGGACCACGAGATCGTGGCCGCCCTGCTGCGGCGAGAACGGATCGACCACCGCAGCGCCGACGCCAGTCGCGGCGAGCACGCAAGCCGTGTTGCAGTAGCGCACCTCGACGCTGGGCTGGAACGTTGCACCGGCTTGGGCAAAACTTTCGCGCACGGCTTCACCGAGCCGCGTGCCGCGTTCGAGCCCGATCAGCGGAAAGCCGGCAAGATCGGCTGCCGAGATCATCAGCCGCTCCGCCAAAGGATGCTTCGGCGGCAGCACGCAGACCATTTCACCGGTATGCACCACCTCATGGGCGATGCCCGGATGATCGGATAGCCCGAGCGCGAATCCGAGCTCGGCGACATTGCCGAGCACGCCGTCGATGATTCCCTCATAACGCCGCACGTCGAAGAACACGCGCGTCTGCGGGCGCCGGCGCAGGAAGCCCGACAGCGTCGGCGGGATGATGCTGTAGGCGAGTGGCGGCGTCGCCACGATCGAGAGATGGCCGGTGCGCTGTTCGCGCAGATCGCGGACGCGGTTCTCCAGCCGCGCATGCAACGTGAAGATCGCCTCGCTCTCCTCATAGAGCGCCATCGCCTCGGCGGTCGGGAACAGCCGGTTGTTGATGCGCTCGAACAGCGTGAAGCCGGCCTGGGCTTCCATCGCCTTCAACGCGTTGCTGATCGCAGGCTGCGACAGCGCGAGCTCCTCGGCGGCGGCGACGGTGGTGCGGTGGCGAATGACCGCACGCAGGATTTCGAGCTGGCGCAGGTTCATGGGATGAACGCCTTATAAGCTGTCGTTATGGTCGCGGGCAAAATATCATAGCGCGAGGCTTTCGTGGCCCGTTGCAAAACTTGCGCCGCTTCCGCGTAATCGCCCCTCTCGCATTGCGCCAAGGGCAAGGCTGTGCCGCCTTGGAATTCAGCAATGCGCACAGATCGGAGGCAATGTTGAGTCGTATTGTCCGCGCCGCCGCTGCCCAGATGGGGCCGACCCAACGGGCCGATTCCCGCGCGCACACGCTGGCGCGCATGATCGCGCTGCTGGAGCAGGCCGCCGGCCAAGGCGCACGGCTCGTGGTGTTCCCGGAGCTGGCCTTCACCACCTTCTTCCCGCGCTGGCTCCTGGAAGACGATGCGCTCGATACGCATTTCGAGCGCAGCATGCCGAATGCGGATGTGCAATTCTTGTTCGACCGCGCCCGTACGCTCGGCGTCGGCTTTTATGTCGGCTACGCCGAACTGACCGCCGAGGGCCGGCGCTTCAATTCCTCCATCCTGGTCGATCGCGAAGGGCAGATCATCAGCAAGTACCGCAAGGTGCATCTGCCGGGCTCGGTCGAGCCGCGGCCGGGCGCCAAGTATCAGCAGCTCGAGAAGCGCTATTTCGGTTATGGCGATCTCGGCTTTCCCGCCGTGCGCACTGGAGCCGATTGGGGCCGCGCCATCATCGGCATGATGATCTGCAACGATCGTCGTTGGCCGGAATCCTGGCGCGTGCTCGGAATGCAAGGCGTCGAACTCGTCTGCATCGGCTACAACTCCGCGGCCTATGATCCGAACGGCGGCAACACCGAGGATGCATCGCTGCGCACCTTCCACTCGACGCTGGTCGCACAGGCCAACGCCTATATGAACGCGACCTGGGCCATCGCCGTGGCCAAGGCAGGCGACGAGGACGGCTCCGGGCTGATCGGCGGCTCCTGCATCGTCGATCCCAACGGGCGGATCGTTGCGCAAGCGACATCGCTCGCCGACGAGGTGATCGTGGCCGACATCGATCTCGATCTTTGCCGGCAGGGCAAGGAGAAGATGTTCAACTTCGCGGCGCATCGCCGGCCCGAGCAGTACCGCGTCATCGCCGAACGCGCCGGCGCAGTCGAGCCGGCCTAGCGTTGGCGAGGGGAGGGACATGATGCGTCGTTGGTTCGGCATCTGTGTGATGGGGCTGGCTTCACTGATATCGGCCGCGGCGGCGGAATTCCCGGCCGAGATCAAACAGTCCGGCACGTTGCGGCTGACGGTCAATTCGACCTACGCGCCGATGGAATATCGCGATCCCGCGACCAACGAGCTGAAGGGGCTCGACATCGATCTCGCCAATGAGTTGGCCAAGCGGCTCAAGCTGAAGATCGTCTGGAGCGAGACGGCGTTCGCGGAATTGATCCCCTCGCTGCAGACGAAGCGCGCCGATTTCATCATCTCAGGGATTTCCGATCGCGCGTCGCGCCGCGGGACCGCCGATTTCGTCGACTATCTCGTCACCGGCCCACAATTCTTCGTGCTCACCGAGAGCGAGGCCAAGATCGCGGCCGATCTCTGCGGCAAGAAGATCGGCACCACGCGCTCGACCAGTTTTCCGGCCGAGATCGAGAAGTGGAGCAAGGCGGTTTGCGAGGCGGCCGGCAAGCCGGCGGCGCAATATGTGCCCGGCGAGAACTCGATCGACGTGCGCAACCAGCTGAAGCAGGGCCGCATCGACGCCGCGGTGCAGGGCAGCGAGACCTTGCCCTATGCGCAGTCGCAGGAGGCCGGCAAGTATCGCATCGTCGGCGAGCCGATCGCGTACGGTTATCAGGGCATCATGGTCCGCAAGGACGACGGCGCGTTGCGCGATGTGGTGACCGAGCAGCTCAAGGCGATGATCGCCGACGGCAGCTACAAGGCGATCCTCGACACATGGGGCCTCGGCGCCAATGCGGTGCGCGAGCCGATGCTGAACGCGGCGCCGCAATGAAACGCGCCGACGCGCTGGCCGACGGCTTCCCCGATCTTACTTCGTTGCCGGTGGCCCGGCAGGCGCATTGGGGCCGCTGGATCACGGCTGCCGTGATCCTCGTCGTGCTGGTGGCGATCGGCCGTGCCTTTGCGCGCGGGCAGATCGAATGGTCCTATGTCAACCGTTTCCTGACCGCGCCGGTGATCCTGCACGGCATCGTCAACACGATGATCATGGCGGTGCTGGCGATGGCGCTCGGCATCGCACTCGGCGTCATCGTCGCGATCATGCGGCTGTCGCCCAACCCGGTGCTGAAGGCGGTCGCCGCGGGATATACGTGGCTGTTCCGCGGCACGCCGCTGATCCTGCAACTGCTGCTGTGGTTCAACCTGGCGCTGGTGTTTCCGACCATCGGCATTCCCGGGCTCTGGAGCGCGCGTGCCGTCGACGTGATGACGCCGTTCCTTGCCGCATTGCTAGGGCTCGGCATCAACCAGGGCGCCTACACGTCGGAGGTGATGCGCGCCGGGCTGCTGTCGGTCGACATCGGACAATATGAGGCGGCGCAGGCGATCGGCATGGGCCGCCTGCAGGCGCTGCGCCGGATCATCCTGCCGCAGGCGATGCGCGTCGTGCTCCCGCCGCTTGGCAACGAGTTCATTGGGCTCGTCAAGGCGACTTCGCTTGCCAGCGTGATCCAATATCCGGAAGTGCTGCACTCGGCGGAGAACATCTACTACGCCAATTCGCGTGTGATCGAGCTCTTGATCGTCGCCGGCCTCTGGTATCTGCTTGTGGTCTCCATCCTCACCCCGCTGCAGATGCTGCTGGAACGGCGCTTCGCCCGCGGCATCGTCCAGGTGGCGCGATGAACACGCCGTTGGTCGCGATCCGCAAGGTCAGCAAGCAGTTCGGCGACTTCCAGGCGCTGAAGCAGGTCTCGCTGGACGTCTGGGCCGGCGAGGTCGTGTGCCTGATCGGCAAGTCCGGCTCGGGCAAGACCACGCTGCTCCGCTGCGTCAATCAGCTGACGGCGATCGATAGCGGCGGCATCTGGCTGGACGGCGAGTTGCTCGGCTGTCGCGAGGATGCTGGTAAACTGCATCGTCTGAACGACCGGGAGATCGGGCGGCAGCGGCTGAAATGCGGCATGGTGTTCCAGCGCTTCAACCTGTTTCCGCATATGACCGCGCTCGAGAACGTCATCGAAGGGCCGGTGCAGGTGCAGCGGCGGAAGGCGGCCGAAGCGAAGCTCGAAGCGATGGAGCTGCTCCGCCGCGTCGGGCTTGCCGAGAAGGCCACATCGTATCCCTCGCAACTCTCGGGCGGCCAGCAGCAGCGTGTCGCGATCGCGCGGGCGCTGGCGATGCGGCCTCAACTCGTGCTGTTCGACGAACCGACCTCGGCGCTCGATCCGGAACTGGTCGGCGAAGTGCTCGCCGTCATGAAGGAGCTTGCGACGTCGGGCATGACTATGCTGGTGGTGACGCACGAGCTCGGCTTCGCGCGCGAGGTGGCCGATCGCGTCGTCTACATGGACCAGGGCGCGATCGTGGAGGCTGGTCCGGCCAAGGACGTGCTCAATGCGCCGCGCGAGGCGCGCACCCGCGCCTTCCTGGCTGCGGAAGTGTGAAGGGGGATCGATGCGACTGACTATGTTTGCCCTGACCGCGTTGCTTGGCGCTGTCGTCACCGGCCCGGCGCTGTCGGCAGAGTTGCCGGCCGAGATCAAGCAGAATGGCCTTCGGATCGCGGTGGTGCCGAACTATCCGCCGATGGAATTCAAGGATCCCGCTACATCAACGCTGACCGGATTCGACGTCGACCTCGGCGAGGCGCTGGCCAGGAAGCTCGGCGTCAAGGCGGTCTGGCAGGAGACCAGCTTCGATCAGCTGATGCCGGGACTCGCGACCCAGCGTTTCGATATCATTCTCTCGGGGATGACGGACACCAAGAGCCGGCAGGATTCTGCGACCTTCATCGATTATCTGCGCAGCGGCCCTCGCTTCTTTGTGCAGGCGTCGCGCGGCGACGAGTTCAAGGACGCACAGGCGCTGTGCGGCAAGAAGGTCGGTGCCAGCAGGCGCACAAAGTTTCCCGAAGAGATCGCAGCCTGGAGCGCAAAGAATTGTGGCTCGAGTCCGATCCAATTCGTCGGCACCGAAGGCTCTGCCGATGCGCGCACGCAGCTGCGGCAGGGCCGTATCGACGCCGCGGTGCAGGGCAACGAGACCTTGCCCTACATCATGGACCAGGAGCCGAACGCCTATGTGCCGGTGGGCGAGATGATCGCGATCCAATATACGGGGCTTGCCACGCCGGTAAAGGCCGCGGAGTTGCGCGAGGCACTGCAGGGCGCGCTGGAGGAGCTGATCACCGAGGGCAGCTACAAGGCGTTGTTGGCGAAATGGAAGTTGAGCGGCAACGGGATCGAGAAGGTGGTGATCAATGCTGGACAGTAAGGCGCTTCGAAGCATCCCGCTCATCCCCGCCAACACGGCGCCGGCGGCCCCGGACTATCCCTGGCCGAAGCCGTTCACCTCGGCGATGTTCCTGTCGTTCGATGTCGATGCCGAGGCCGCCTGGACCTCGAAGGACCCGGCGCATGCGGCGCGGTTGGTCACGATGAGTTATGGCGGCTACGAGGCGCGGGTCGGCACGCCGAAGCTCCTGGAACTGCTCGGCGAGCTCGATCTGAAGGCGACCTTCTTCGTCACCGGCTGGTCGGTCGACGCACACCCGGCGATGGCGGAAGCCATCCTCAAGGCCGGCCACGAGATCGGCCATCACGGCTATCATCATCTGCTGCCGGATCCCGGCGATCCCTACCTCGAAGAGGAATTGGAGAAGGGGTTCGAGGCGATCAAGCGACGGCTCGGTGTCACACCGATCGGCTATCGCGCGCCGTTCGGGGAATTCACGGAAGAGCTGCGCGTCGCACTGATGCGCCATGGCATCGTCTACACGTCCTCGTTCCGCGATGATGTCAGGCCGTACCGCCATCGCCTCGCCGACGGCAGGCCCGGTACGATCGAAATTCCGGTCACCGCAAGCTATGACGACTGGATGCACGGGCTCTCGGCGCGGTTCTCGCCGCGCTCGATCTTCCCGAAGGAGCACGTGCTCTCGATGTGGAAGGACGAACTCGACGAGGTCAGGGAGTGGGGCGCGATGGTCACGACCGTGCTGCATCCGCAGGTCTCCGGCCGTCCGATGCGCTTCCGGCTGCTGCGCGAATTCCTCAGCTACGCCAAGTCCTGCAAGGACGTCTGGATCACGACGGGGGCTGAGATCGCGGCGAATTACCGGCACCACGAGGCGGCCGGGCAGCGGTAGTTCCTCATGGTGAGGAGGTGCGTTAGCGCCGTCTCGAACCATGAGGGCGATGTCGGACCTCATTCCTTCGAGACGCTTGCTTACGCAAGCCCCTCAGGATGAGGGGAAGAAGTCGTTTTCGATGTAGCGGTGTCAAAAGGATGTCCATGCGCATTTCCCGCCGTTCGCTGCTTGGCGCTGCCGCCACGCTTCCCGCGCTGTCGATGCCGGGACTCGTTCGCGCCGAGGCGCAGACCACCTTGCGCTTCATTCCGGTGATCGATCTCGCCTTCCTCGATCCGATCTTCTCGACAGCGCAGGTCACGCGCAATCACGGCTTCATGGTCTACGACACGCTCTATGGCATGGATGCCGCGCTCGACGTGTCGCCGCAGATGGTGGCCGGTCATGCCGTCTCCAACGACGGCAAGCAGTGGGATCTGACCTTGCGCGAGGGCTTGGTCTGGCATGACGGCGAGAAGGTGCTGGCGCGCGACTGCGTCGCCAGCATCAAGCGCTGGGCCGCGCGCGATGGCTTCGGCGCCGAGCTGATCGCGGCGACGGATGAGCTCTCCGCGTTCGACGACAAGACCATCCGCTTCCGGCTGAAGCGGCCGTTTCCGCTGTTGCCGCAGGCGCTCGGCAAAGCCGCGGTACAGCCAGCCTTCATGATGCCCGAACGCCTCGCGAGCCAGGACCCGATGAAGCCGCTCACCGAGGTGGTCGGCAGCGGGCCGTTCCGCTTCGTGAGGGACGAGCGCGTGCAGGGCATCCGCAACGTCTACGCCAAATTCGAGCACTATCGGCCGCGCAGCGACGGCAAGCCGAATTGGACCGCCGGTCCGAAGATCGTGTACTACGACCGCGTGGTGTGGTCGACGATGCCCGATGCCGGCACCGCAGCCGCGGCTTTGCGCACCGGCGAACAGGACTGGCAGGAGACGACCCCACACGATCTTCTTCCGGTGCTGAAGGCCGAGGAGGACATCGTTGTCCGCGTCCTCGATCCGCGCGGCTATGCCTGCATGATGCGTGTCAACCACTTGCATCCGCCGTTCAACAATCCGGCGATCCGCCGCGCGCTGTTGGGGGCGATCGATCAGGCCGCCTTCATGACCGCGGTCGCCGGCAGCGATCCTGCCTATCAGTCCACGCCGATCGGCTTCTTCGCGCCTGGCACCTCGATGGCGAGCGACATCGGCCTCGATGTGTTCCGCGGCCCGCGTAGCATGGAGAAGGTGAAAGCGGACCTGAAGGCCGCCGGCTACGGTGGCGAGAAGGTCGTGCTGCTGGTGCCCGCGAATTCGCAGGCGCAGCGGCCGCTCGGCGAGGTGGCGGCCGACATGATGCGGCGCGCCGGCATGAATGTGGAGTATGTCGCGCTGGATTTCGCTGCCGTCTTGCAGCGCCAGCTGAAGAAGGATCCGATCGAGCAGGGCGGCTGGAGTGCCGCGGTCGGCAATTGGCAGGGCATCGACTGGCTCAATCCGGCCGGGAACACCAATCTGCGCGGCGAGGGCGCGGTGGCCGGCTGGTACAGAAGCGAGAAGATGGGCGCGCTGCGTAGCCAGTGGCTGGCGGCGCCCGATCTTGCCGAGCAGCAGCGCATCTGCCGCGAGATCCAGGCGCTGGCATTCGAGGAGATCCCGTATTATCCGATCGGTCTCTACAAGCAGCCGACGGCGTACCGCAAGAGCATCACCGGTGTTCTCGACGGCACCGCGGTGTTCTGGAATGTGAGGCCCGCATGAGCACGGCGATCTTCGGCAGCTATGTGCTGACGCGCGACGCGGGCGCGCAGAAGGTGCTGCGCGACCATTGGGTGCTGATCGAGGGCAGGCGTGTCGTGGCGATCACGCCAGACAAGCCGGCCGCCGATGAGGTGTTCGACCGCCCCGGCCGCTTCGTGCTGCCGGGCCTGTTGAACCTGCACAACCACATCTTCAGCGAGGCGATCGCGCGGACGTTGACGGAAGACGGCAACGGCCGCCGCAACAACAAGAGCATCGTCTACACGGTGCTGCTGCCGCTCTCCAAGCGCGGCGCCGAGATCCTCTCGGCTGAGGAACGGCGCGCGGTCGGACGTATGGGCATGCTGCAACTGTTGAAAGGTGGGGCGACCACGGTGATGGAGCCGTCGCGCAACACGATCCCCGAGCTGTTCGATGCGGCAGAGGAGATGGGGATCCGGTTCTATGGTGCGCCCTATCTGTTCTCGACCGGCGATGCCAAGGCCGGCGCCGACGGTATCGTGCATTATGCCGGCGACGACGGCGAGGCCGACATGGCGACCTGGAACGCGCTGTATCAGCGCTGGCATGGGCAGGCGCAGGGTCGCATTCGCCTGGCGATGAGCCCGCACGCGACCGACACCTGCGGCCCCGATCTGCTGCGCGCCGCGGCGGCGCGTGCGCGCGAACTGAATGTGCCGATCACGATCCATATGGCGCAGAGTCAGGGTGAAGTCGCCACCATTGCCGCGCGCTATGATGGCCGCACCCCGGCGGAATATCTCGACTGGCTCGGCGTGCTCGGTGACGACCTGCTCGCCGCGCACTGCCACGCCTCGACGGATGCGGACCTTGCGCTGATGGCGGCGCGCGGCACCGGCGTCCTGAACTGTCCGCGGGTGTTCGCGCGCGCCGGGGTCACTGCCGCCTTTGGCCGCTTCGCCGCCCATGGCGTGCGTACCGCCATCGGCACCGACGGCTACAACATGGACCTGCTCGGTGAGCTCAACGCGGCGTCGCTGATCTCCAAGGTTGCGCTGGGCAACGCGGAGACCGCGAGCGCACCGGAACTGATCGATGCGGTCACTGCGACCGCCGCCGCCATGATCAAGCGCGACGATCTCGGCGTGATCGCGCCGGGCGCCACTGCCGATCTCACCGTCGTTGACATGACGCATCCGCATCTCCAGCCATTGCACGATCCCCGCCGCGGCCTGATCGCGCTCGCCAACCGCGCCAACATCGATCAGGTCATGGTCGACGGCCGGCTGCTGATCCACGACGGCCGTTATCTGCATGGCGATGAGGCGGCCATCACTTCGGCCGGCGCTGCTGCGATCGAGAAGATCTGGGCGCTGCCGGAGGCGCAGGCGGCGTTCGCGGGATAAATTCGGGCCGCGGAGCGATACGTCTCGACATCCAGAGATGCCGGCCGTCTCACCGCGTGCCGTAGGCCCGGTCGCCGGCATCGCCGAGGCCGGGCACGATGAAGGCGTTGTCGTCGAGGCCGTCGTCGATCGCAGCGGTCCATAGCGGCACGTCCGGGTGCAGGCCGCGCACCCGCTCGACACCTTCGGGCGCTGCGATCATGCAGACCATGCGGATGTCCTTGGCGCCGCGTTCCTTCAGCCGATCGATGGCGGCGACCGCTGAATTGCCGGTTGCGAGCACCGGCGAGACCACGACGGCCAGCCGCTCGCCGAGGTCAGACGGCGCCTTGAAGAAATATTCGACCGCGACGAAGGTCTGCGGCTCGCGATAGAGCCCGATATGGGCGACGCGCGCCGTCGGCACCAGATCGAGCATGCCGTCGACGAAGGTGACCCCGGCGCGCAGCACCGGCACGAAGACGAGTTTCTTCCCGGCGATCTTGGCCGATTGCATGCGCGCCAGCGGCGTCTCGACTTCGACCTCGGTGAGCGGCAGGTCGCGCGTCACCTCGTAGCAGAGGAGCATGCCGATCTCCTTCAACAACTCGCGGAATGACTTGGTCGAGATCGACTTGTCGCGGATCAGCGTCAGCTTGTGCTGGACCAGCGGATGATCGACGACCGTGACGCCTTGCATGACCTTCGTGCTCCTGTGTCTCCTGTAACCTCTCCCCGCAGGCGGGGAGAGGGAGCGCACCGCGCCCCGATGCGCGATCCTAACTAGAACACCGTGCCGTCACTGATCACCTTGAGCGGCGGCGAACCGTCGGGGCGACACTCGAAGGCGAGCTTGCGTCCTGCGGCCCAGCTGCCGCCTTCGAGAATCTTGGCGAGTGGCAGGCTCTCGGCATCTTGCCCCATGCGCTGTCGGATGACGATTGCAAGCCGGTCGAGCAGGGCGACGGTAAGCGCTCGCCACTCGACCACCAGCGCGGAGTCGACCGCATGTGCGCGCGTCGCGTCGTTCCCGTCGCGCAATACCAGCACGCCGCCGTCAACGAACAGTCCGCCGTTGCGATATTCGGCGAGCCCGGTGAGGCCGTCGATGTCGGTCACGGTGAAGCCCGCGCGCTGCAGCGGCTCAATCAGCGAATAGGTCAACCATTGCGACAGCTTGTGCAGCGGCACCAACTCGCTCGTCCTATCCTCGGTTTTGAGCGCTGGATGGCGCCAACAATCGCCGAGCGCGACGCCATCGAGCGTGATGCGCGACGGCCAGATCGGTCCGAGCTGAACCAGCACCTCGGCGAGGATCGCGGGCGCGGCGATGCGGCCGCTCTCCGCGCGCGCGGCGAGATGGTCGAACAAGCCGCCGGGCCGGGCGCTGTCTTTCCTCGCGAAGACGTCGGGCTTGCCGCCGATCAGGCCGCCGAGCCGGCGTAACAGGTCGGTCCGTCCTTCAAGTCCGAGCAGCGAATTCTCGGCACTGACCTGGAAGCCGCGTTCGAGATCCGCGACGGTGATCTGCGCAAGCCTTGAAGCGTCTGCGCGCAGGGGAGCTGTGACCTGATCCGAGAATGCGCCGTGCGCGAACATGTCGAGGCTGGCGAGCGCCAGTCCCTCGGACCGGCCGACGCGGGTGCCGCTCACCGCATCATGATAGCGCCATGCGGCGCCGGCGCCGGCATCGAGCAGTACGCTGACGATGGCGAGATCGAATTCCGCCCGCGCCCGCGCCGCCGCATCGGGCCAGCTCACCTTGTCGGCGACCGCTGCCCAGCGATCCTGGCCTGCGATCACGAAATGCCGCCAGCGCGAATGGAACGGCACGTCGCCGCTCGGATAGGCCTTGTGGGTCACCGCGAGCACAAGCTCCGCGACCGCATCGAGCCTGGTCAGATCGATACGGAAATGCGGCAGCTTGTCCTCAAGGCCGAGAGCAAGCAGCCGGTGCGCCCGCTCGCGCACCGCCCGGGCCGACAAGAGGGAGGAGGCATCGACCATCTTGGTTTGCTCAGTACTTCTCGAGTGGGCGCCCGACCGTATCTCCGAGCTCCTGCGGCTTCTGTGGTTCGAGCGAAAAATAGCCCGCCGCCTTCTTGGCCGCGATCTCGACATGGGCGTCGGCCGGAATCAGTTCGTCCGGGATCGGCACGCGTTCGACGATCTCGACGCCCTGGCCCGTCAATGCATCATGCTTCATGTCGCTCATCGAGATGAAGCGGTCGATACGCGTGATGCCGAGCCAGTGGATCACGTCGGGCATCAGTTGCTGGAAGCGCGCATCCTGCACGCCGGCGACGCATTCGGTGCGCTCGAAATAGGCGGCCGCGGCATCGCCATCCTCCTGGCGCTTGCGCGCATTGTAGACCAGGAACTTGGTGACCTCGCCGAGCGCGCGGCCTTCCTTGCGGTTATAGACGATGATGCCGAGACCGCCGGTCTGGCCGGCGCGCACGCATTCCTCGATGCCGTGAATGAGATAGGGGCGGCAGGTGCAGATATCCGAGCCGAATACGTCGGAGCCGTTGCATTCGTCGTGGACGCGGCAGGTGATCCTGGTCTTGCCATCGTTCAGCTTGTCGACATCGCCGAACAGATACACGGTGGTGCCGCCGATCGGCGGCAGGAATACCTGCAGGTCCGGCCGCGTCACCAGCTCCGGATACATGCCGCCGGTCTGCTCGAACAGGCCGCGGCGCAGATTGGTCTCGCTGGTGCCGAACCGCGCTGCGACGCCGGGTAGGTACCACACCGGATCGATCGCGATCTTCACCACGGAGACGCTGCCGTTGGCGTGCACGACATCGCCGTCTGTCGTGATGCGTTTTGCCGCCAGCGCTGCGTGAAGCTCCGGCAGGTCGAGCCGCGCCTTGGTCACCGCGATCGTCGGCCTGATATCGATGCCTTCGGCGATCTCGGCGCCGAAATTCTCCGCGACCAGATGCCCCCATGGATCGAGCGCGACGATCTTGGCGGGATCGCGCCATTGCGCGAACGGCCCGATGCTCGCGGCCGGATGGGTGTTGGTGAGGTCGGGGCGGCGGATCGGATCGAGTGCGCCGGAGGAGACCGCGAGCGCCCGATAGACCGTGTAGGAGCCGCCATGGCTGCCGATCACGTTGCGGTCCTGCGGACGCGAGACGGTGCCGATGATTGGCCCGCGTTCGCGCGCGCTCGGGGCGCCCCATTGGAGTGGGAAATTGTGCTTGGCGCCCGGAACCGGATGCGAGGTCAGGCGGATATGGTCAGTGCGGTTGGAGCGCGTCATCTCAGAGTAACCCCATCAGAGCCACCCCCAAAACGGCAACGGCCCGCCGAGATGACGGGCCTGACCGAAAAGAGCTGTTAGTTTCCATGCATCAATATAGCATGTTCCCGGCCCAAAACAAGGGTTCCGGGATGCTGCTCCTGCGAACGCCGCGAGCGCCTTGTTTGTAGGCAAATGGTTACGTGGATGCCGACAGTTCGTTTCATCATGTTGACACATCCGCTTTCGCGATACGCTTTCCAGCTGGCGGTGGCACGGCCCTTGCCTTTGGTGGGCTCTGCGGCCAGCAGGGGCCGCACCCTCGGGGAATGACGTGTTGGACCTGATCATTCGCAATGCTTCGCTGTGGTGCGAGGGCGAGACCCGCTGCACTGACATCGGCATCGGCGATGGCAAGATCGTCGCGATCGATGCGGCGCTGCAGGCCGGCGCGCGCGAGCGTGACGCCGAAACCTGCCTCGTCGTGCCCGGCCTGATCGAGACGCACATCCATCTCGACAAGACCTGCATTCTCGACCGCTGCCGGATTGCGGAAGGCACCGTCGCCGAAGCCGTGCGCGAGACCGCCGCGGCCAAGCGCAACTTCACCACCGAGGATGTCTACGCCAGGGCGAAGCAGACGGTCGAGCGCTGCATCAGTCATGGCACGATGCGCATGCGCACCCATGTCGAGCTCGATCCCGGCATCGGCATGATCGGCTATGATGCCATCGAGCAGCTCAAGCGCGATTACGCCTGGGCCATGGATATCGAGCTCTGTGTCTTCCCGCAGGAAGGGCTGACGAACTATCCGGGGACCGAGGAGCTGCTGATCGAAGGGCTGCGGCGCGGCGCGCGCACGCTCGGAGCCGCACCGTATTTCGACACCGATCCCGCGGCGCAGATCGATCGCATCTTCGCCATCGCCCGCGAGTTCGATGTCGACATCGACATGCATCTCGATCTCGCCGAGACGCTCGACCGCATGCAGATCGAATATGTCTGCCGCAAGACCGAAGAGTATGGCTGGGGTGGGCGCGTTGCGGTCGGCCATGTCACGCAGCTGTCGCTGCTGCCGCCGGAGCGCTTCAACGCGATCGCGATGCAGCTCGCCAATGCCGGCGTCGCCGTCACCGTGCTGCCGTCGACCGATCTGCACCTGATGGGACGACGGCAGGATCATGCGATTCCCCGCGGCGTGGTGCCGCTCGAGCCGCTCCGCGCCGCCGGCGTCACCTGCTCGATCTCGACCAACAATGTGCTGAATCCGTTCACGCCTTACGGCGACGGCTCGCTCATCCGCATGGCCAACCTCTATGCCAATGTCTGCCATGTCTCGCGTCCCGATCATCTCGCCGGCTGCCTCGACATGATCACAAGCGATGCCGCGCGGCTGATGCGGCTTGGCGACTACGGCGTCAAGCTCGGCGCGCCGGCCGATCTCGTCTGCATCGACGCGCGCAGCCCGACCGAGGCGATCGCAACGCTTGCGCAGCCGCTGTGGGGATTGAAGCGCGGCCGGCCCTCGTTCACGCGCCCGCGGCCGATGCTGCATGGACCGGGGTGATGCGGGCGGGCGACGATGAGATGATTGCTCGTCATTCACCGTCATTGCGAGGAGCGCAGCGACGAGGCAATCCAGAATCCCCGTGCAGCCCTGGATTGCTTCGCTTCGCTCGCAATGACGGATACCGAAGCGTAGGGTGGGCAAAGGCGCGTTGCAACGATGTCTCGACATTCGCAAGTGGACGAAGCGCCGTGCCCACCGTCGGGCGCCGCGCGATATCGCGGTGGGCACGCTTCCGCCGACGCCCTTCGGGCTATGGCGGACAAGTCGCTTTGCCCACCCTACGACGTCAGGTGTCATCGCGAGCGCGGCGATCCGGACTCTCTCCTCGTCTGGATCGCTCGTAATGACGTTGGAGTTTTCGACCAAGGAGTGACACCATGCGCGTGATCAATGTTGCCGCCGCCCAGATGGGGCCGATCCAAAGGGCCGACAGCCGCGAGGTCGTGGTCGCGCGGATGATCGCGCTGATGGACGAGGCCAAAGCCAAAGGCGCCGATCTCATCGTCTATCCGGAGTTGGCGCTGACCACCTTTTTTCCGCGCTGGTATATGGAGGATCAGGCCGAGGTCGACACCTGGTTCGAGCGCGCCATGCCGAATGCGGCCGTGCAGCCGCTGTTCGATCGCGCCAGGCAGCACCGGATGGCGATGAACTTCGGCTATGCCGAGCTGACGCCGGACGGCCATCACTACAACACGGCGATCCTGACCGATCGCGACAGCAACATCGTCGGCAAATATCGCAAGGTGCATCTGCCGGGTCACGAGGAGTACGATCCGACGCGCAGCCACCAGCACCTGGAGAAGCGCTATTTCGAGCCGGGCGATCTCGGCTTTCCGGTGTGGCGCAATCTCGGCGGCATCATCGGCATGGCGGTGTGCAACGACCGCCGCTGGCCCGAGACCTATCGCGTGATGGGCCTGCAGGGCGTCGAGATGGTGCTGATTGGTTACAACACGCCGTCGGTCAACTCGCAGAAGAATGCCGAGGGACCGGAACAGCGGCTGTTCCATAATCGTCTCTCGGTGCAATCAGGCGCGTATCAGAACTCCTGCTGGGTGGTCGCGGTCGCCAAAGCCGGCGTGGAGGACGGTCATCCGCTGATCGGCGGCAGTCTGATTGTCGATCCGGACGGCGGGATCGTCGCTGAAGCGACGACCGAAGGCGATGAGGTGCTGGTCGCGCGTTGCGATCTCGACGCGACCAAGTTCGGCAAGGAGACGATCTTCGATTTTGCGAGCCACCGCCGCATCGAGCATTACGGCCTGATCACCAGCCGCACCGGTGCGATTCCCCCGGAGGAGTGAAGATCAGTGCGCGAACGCCACCGCGCCGAGCGCCATGGTGACAGCCGCCTGAGTCGGGTCGATCACGGGAATGCCGAGCGCATCTTCCAGGCCCTTGCGATGGCGCGCCATGCCGGCGCAGCCCATCACGATCGCGCCGGCGCCATCCTGCTCCTTCAGCGCGCGGCCGACCGCGATCATCCTGGCCAGCGTGCCTTCGCCAGAAGCGGTCTCGGCCACCGTCATGTCGAGCGGCCGCTCGGCGGCGAGCCGGTCCATCAGCCCCATCTGGCGGAGATAGCGTAGATGTCGCCGGATCGAGCGCTGGGCGATCGCGATCACGCCAAAACTGTCGGCGCGGGTCAGTGCGGTCAGCACGCCGCATTCGGCGATGCCGAGCACCGGCCGCGCCGTCGCCTCGCGGCAGACATGCAGGCCGGGATCGCTGTAGCAGGCGATCACGAAGGCGCTCGACGCGTTGTCGGTTTCGACGAACCGCCGCAGCGGCATGGTCACGCTGTCGGCGTCCTTCTGGCTTTCGATTCCGTACGGGCCTTCCTTCAGGGTCTCGCAGACGATCTCCGGTCCGTCGGCAAACATCAGTGGCTTCAGTGCCTCGGCGAGGCCGTCGGTGACTATCTGATTGGAGTTCGGATTGATCACCGTGATGCGCGGGTGGGACATGGGAGCTTCCTGCTTGAGACGTGTTGACGCAGCGTGAAACGCAATCACTATGCCACGTGGCGCATGCGATCGTCATGCGCCGGGCGCAACGGCGCGCCGCGACATCAGCGGTGTTCCATTGGGCAGAACTGATAAGGGGACCGCCATGACCGAGCCAGCCTATGAGTTGATGATCCGGGGAGGGCGCGTCGCCACGACGACCGACATATTCGAGGCCGACGTCGCCATTGCGGGCGAGAGCATCGTCGCGATCGGCCGTGGCCTTGGTCCGGCCAAGTGCGAGATCGATGCGCGGGGCAAGTTGGTATTGCCTGGCGGAGTCGACAGCCATTGCCATATCGAGCAGCTATCGGCAGCCGGCATCGTCAATGCCGATACGTTCGAGAGCGCGACCACTTCGGCCGCCTTTGGCGGCACGACCTCGGTGATCTCCTTTGCCGCCCAGCATATCGGCATGAAACTGCCGCAGGTGTTGGAGGAGTATCATGCGCTCGCGCGCAAAGGTGCCGTGATCGACTACGCCTTCCACATGATCGTCGCGGACCCGACCAAGGAGACGCTGGAGCACGATCTGCCCGCGCTGATCAAGCTGGGGCACGGTTCGATCAAGATCTTCATGACCTATGATCTCCTGAAGATCGACGATGAGCCGTTGCTCGATATTTTGGTTGCGGCGCGCGAGGGCGGCGCGATGCTGTGCGCGCATGCCGAGAACCACGGCATCATCTCGTGGATGGTGAAGCGGCTGCTGGCGCGCGGCTATACCCATCCGAAATACCACGCCATCAGCCACGCGCGCTTCTCCGAAGCGGAAGCTTTCAACCGCCTGATCGGGATGGCTGCGCTGATCGACCAGCCGATCATGATCTTCCACGTCTCGACCGCCGAGGGCGCCAAGGTCATCCGCGACGCGCGCGGCCAGGGGCTGAAGGTGTTCGCCGAGACCTGCCCGCAATACCTGTTCCTCACGGCCGATGATCTCGACAAGCCCGGCGTCGAGGGCGCGAAATGGATGTGCAGCCCGCCGCCGCGCCGCGCCTCCGACCAAGATGCGCTGTGGCAGGCGCTCTCGCTCGGCGACCTGCAGACCATCTCTTCCGACCATGCGCCCTATCGCTTCGATGAGACCGGCAAGCTGCGCGCCGGCCCCAACCCGAACTTCAAGCAGATCGCCAACGGCCTGCCGGGGCTGGAGCTGCGGCTGCCGCTGCTGTTCGACGCGATGGTGTCGAAGGGCCGGCTCGGCCTCAACAAGTTCGTCGAGCTGACCGCGACGGCGCCGGCCAAGATCTACAATCTGCATCCGAAGAAAGGCGCGATCGCGATCGGCGCCGACGCCGACATCGCGATCTGGGATCCGGAGAAGCGTGTCACGATCAGCGACGCGATGATGCACGATCGCGCCGGCTACACGCCGTTCGCCGGCCGCTCCGTGCAGGGCTGGCCGGTGACGGTGCTGTCGCGCGGCCGCGTCATCGTCGAGGACGGCAAGTTGTCGGCGCAGGCCGGCTCAGGCCGCTTCCTGGCCCGCAGCGGCGGCGAGGCAGCGAAGCCGACCGGACGCCTGGTGGCAGACATGGACCCCGAGCAGAATTTTGGCGCGCGGCTGCTGTAGGCTGGACGGAGCGCCATGCACGTCCTGATCTTCGGCGGGTGCGGCTTTGTCGGACTCAATGTCGCGCAAGCGCTGCTCGCGCGCGGCCATCAGGTGACCTTGTTCGACCACGCCGATCTGCCGAACGCCGCGCAGCGTGCCTTTGCGGTCTATGGCAAACAGCTTTGCGTGCTGCAGGGGGATGTAACCAATCATCAGGCCGTTGCCGCCGCGATCGCATCTGGTTGCGATACCCTGGTGCTGGGCGCGGCGATCACGGCCGGTGTCGAGCGCGACGCGGCCGAGCCGGAGCGTATTCTTGCGGTCAACCTGCTGGCGCAGGTGCCCATGCTGCAGGCCGCGCGCCGCGCCAACGTGAAGCGTGTCATCAACCTGTCCTCCGCCGCAGCCTATGGCGCCAGCGGACAGCGCTTTCAGTTCCTGGATGAGACAACGCCTTGCGATCCGGTGTCATTGTATTCCATCACCAAGTTCGCCTCCGAACGCGTCGCCGCGCGCCTGGGCGATCTCTGGCAGACCGATGTGATCAGCGTGCGGCTATCAGCCGTGTTCGGGCCGTTCGAGCGCGCAGGTGGCGTGCGCGATACGCCATCGCCGCAGGCCCTGATCCTCGGTTGCCTTGCGCGTGGCGAGCCGGCGCTCTTGAGCGACGCTGGCGCAAGGGACTGGGTCTATGCGCTCGATGTCGCGGACGCGATTGCGCTGCTGCTGGAGGCGGCTAAGCCGCAGTACACGCTCTACAACATCTCCAGCGGCGTAACCTATACCGTGGAAGCGTGGGGCGACCGCTTTGCTGACCTGCGGCCGGGCTTCGTCTGCCGGCTGGCTGAACAAGGCGAGAGGCCCACAATCGCCGTGCATGGGCCGGCGCGTGCGCCGTTGTCGACGGCGCGACTGGCTGATGAGTTCGGCTGGCGTGCCCAATTCAGCTGCCTGGACTCGGCGGCGCATCTGAGCCGCTGGTTCGATGAGTACCTTGGAGCATAGCATGAGACTCGCGGGAAGGACCGTCATCATCACCGGCGGCGGCTCGGGCATCGGCCGCGCCAGCGCGGTCGCGTTCACGCGCGAGGGCGCCTTCGTTGCCCTTGTGGACCGCGACGCGGCAGGCGCTGAGGCAACGCTGGCGCAGCTGCAGGAGGCTGGCGGCGAGGGCAGCATTCATATCGGCGACGTCGGCGAAATCGATTTTGCCACGACGACGGTCGAAAGCGTGGCCGCAGGCCGCGGCCGGCTCGATGTGCTGCTGTGTGCGGCTGGCTTCTCCTGCGGCGGCACCATCGTCACGACCGCCCCTGCGGATTGGGATGCGGTGTTCCGCGCCAATGTCGGCGGCACCTGGTTGTGGGCCAAGGCCGCGGTGCCGGTCATGCAGCGCCAGCAGAAGGGGGCGATCATCACGCTGGCCTCGCAGCTGGCGATTGCCGGCGGCAAAGGCAACAGCGCCTATATCGCCGCCAAGGGCGCGATCATCAGCCTGACCCGCACCATGGCGGTCGATTTCGCGACCGACGGCATTCGCGTCAATGCGATCGCCCCGGGAGCTATCGATACGCCGATGCTTCGCCGCAGCTTCGCGCGCCATGCCGATCCGGACGTCGTGCGCGACGCCTCGCGCCAGCGCCACGCGATGAAGCGCTTCGGTGAGGCCGAGGAGGTCGCTTCCGCCGTGCTTTACCTCGCCAGCGATGAAGCCTCTTTCGTGACCGGCGTGGTGCTGCCGGTCGATGGCGGCTGGCTCGTGGCCTGAGGCTTCGGTCTATAAGTCCGGTGAATAGTCCCCAGCAAATTGAGATTTCTGCCGCTGAAGATGCTTTGCTAGGCTGCGCCGGCCGGATCAGGAATGCATGGAGCGGGCGTGGGCGAGATCGATCGTGTCGGGCGCGACACTGCAACGCGTCCCGGTGCGCGCCATGAATGACGGGCTCGCCGCGCTTGCCGCTCAGGTCCGGCGCGATCTCGACAGGATCGCCCACCCCAAGATGCCTTGGCTGAAGCCGGTGCCTGGTCCCGACGGTCGCCCCGCGCTGGACGTGCTGATCGTTGGCGGTGGCCAGTCGGGCCTTGCGACGGCCTTCGGGCTCATGCGCTCGCAGGTCACCAACATCATGGTGCTGGACAAAGCGGAGCAGGGGCGCGAGGGGCCGTGGCTGACCTATGCGCGTATGCCGCGCCTGCGCTCGCCCAAAGATTTTACCGGTCCGGATCTCGACATTCCCAGCCTCACCTATCAGTCCTGGCACGAGGCGAAATTCGGCGAACAGAGCTGGCGCGATCTTGATCTCATTCCGCGCGAATATTGGGCAGAGTATCTCGCGTGGTATCGGAGCGTGCTCGACCTTCCGGTGCGCAACGGCTGCGAGGCGATCGATATCGCACCCGCCGCCAATGGCTTGTTGCAGGCGAGCGTTCGGAGCCGCGCCGGCGAAGAGGCGCTCTATGCGCGCAAGATCGTACTTGCCACTGGCCAGGAGGGGATGGGCGATTGGAGCATTCCGGCGCCGTTGCGCCATCTCCCTGCTACGCGCTGCGTCCACTCCGCTGCCGCGATCGATTTCGAGGCGCTGCGCGGCAAGCGTGTTGCCGTCATCGGCGCCGGCGCCTCGGCCTTCGACAATGCGGCGACGGCACTGGAAGCAGGCGCAGAGCGCGTCGATCTGCTCTGCCGCCGCGCCGAGATCCAGCTGGTGCAGCCCTATCGCTGGCTGACCTTCCGCGGATTCTTGCGGCACTTCTCCGAGCTCGACGATGCCTGGCGCTGGCGTTTCATGCGGGCAGTCCTGGAGCTGCGCGAGGGCTTTCCGCAGCACACCTACGACCGCTGCGCGCGCCATGCGGCCTTCCGTCTGCATGAGGGAGTGCCGGTCGAGGCAGCACGGGAGACGCCCGACGGCGTCGTGTTGCAAACGCCGCGCGGCGAGATCGTTTGTGATTTCGTCGTCAGCGCGACCGGCATCGCGACGGATTTCGCCGGCCGTGCCGAGCTGAAGCGCTTCGCGCACAACATCGCGCGCTGGGGCGACCGCTACACGCCGCCGGCCGAAGAGCGCAACGCGCGGCTTGGCGCATTCCCCTATCTCGCCGACGACTACGCGCTGTGCGAGCGAACATTCGGGGAAACGCCGTGGATCGCCAACATCCACGTGTTCGCGATCGCCTCCACCATGAGCTTCGGCGCGTCCGGCTCGTCGATCAACGCGATGACGACGGCGGTGCCGAAGCTGGTGCATGGGCTGACGCGGGGGCTGTTCCGCGCTGACCTCGACAAGCACTGGGCGGCATTCCAGGCCTATGACGTGCCGCAGGCGGTGGTGCGGCGCGAGCCGGCGAGTGGATCTTCGAAGTGTCCTGCTGGCACATGATTTGCTGCTTTTCGGACTCTCGCAGACCGAGACACGGCCGGGCCGTTGGGCCCAGACAGATGAGGCGAAGGGCATGAGCATGAGCTTTTCGATTTCCAAACGGATATTGGTCGCGGCAGCAGCATTGCTTGCGGTGGCACCAGCCGTGCCAGGCGCACATGCGCAGAGTCGCGCCGAGACGCTGCGCTATGTCACTGGCGCCACCGTCAACACGCTCGATCCCAACATTCCGGGCTCGACCCGCGAGGCCTTCGCGCTCTCGATGAGCAGCTATGACCGGCTGGTGTCGTTCGGCCGCAAGCAGCTCAATGGCAAATGGGTGTTCGATCTCGACACCATTTCCGGCGAGCTCGCGGAGTCCTACAAGGTCAGTCCGGATGGCCTGAAGATCACCTTCAAGCTGCGCCCCGATGCCAAATTCCAGGACGGTTCACCCGTCACCGCCGAGGACGTGAAATGGTCGCTCGACCGCTGCGTCAGCGCGCCGATCCTCGGCAAGGCGCAGCTGCTCACGGGCTCACTGACGTCCCCCGATCAGTTCAAGGTGATCGATCCCCTGACGTTCGAAGTGACCTTGCCGAAGCCGGACAAGCTCGCGCTGCCGAACCTCGCCACGGTCTATCCGATCATCATCAACTCCAAGCTCGCGAAGGCGCATGCGACTGCCGACGATCCGTGGGCGCTGAACTGGACCAAGGAGAATGCCGCGGGCAGCGGCGCCTATATCGTCGAGACCTTCAAGCCAGGCGAGCAGGTGATCGCCAAGCGTAACGAGGCCTGGAATCGTGGCACGCCGGACAAGCCGGCCGGGTTCAAGCGACTGATCATCCAGTCGGTGCCGGAGCCCGCCACACGCGCCAATCTGGTCGAGCGCGGCGATGCCGACCTTGTCATCGATCTGCAGGCGAGCGATGTGCAAGCGTTGGAAGGGAAGGGCAAGCTGAAGGTGATCTCGACGCCGCAGTACAATGCGGTGAACTTCATTTCGATGAACAACAAGATTCCGCCGTTCGACAATGTCAACGTGCGGCGCGCGATCGCCTATGCGTTGCCCTATGACGATATGTTCAAGGCGACGCTGTTCGGCCGTGGCGCGCCGCTGTTTGGCGCGACCTGGGCTGATGGCAAGCCGCCGAGCGGCGCCTATCCGATCCCGCAGCCGGTCAAGCTCGATCTCGACAAGGCGAAGGCCTATCTCAAGGACGCCGGCATGCCGGACGGCTTCTCCACGACGTTCAGCTTCAATGTCGGCCAGGCGGCGACCGCCGAGCCGATGGCGGCGCTGGTCAAGGAATCCTTGGCCAAGATCGGCATCAAGGTCGACATCCAGAAGCTGCCGGACGCGCAGATGTCGACCGCGATCAACGAGAAGAAGCTGCCGTTCTTCACGGAAGGAATCGTCGCCTGGTTGCCGTCGACCGACTATTTCTACCGCAACTTCTACACCGGCAATCAGCGCTGGAACTATTCCTCCACCGACAATGCGGAGTTGGAGAAGATCGCGCAGGCCGCGCGCTTCGAGCCCGATAGGGAGAAGTACGAGGAGGAGGGCAGGGCGCTCAATGCCATCCATTTCGACCAGATGTTCCAGATTCCGATCTGGCAGGCGGCGCAGGATGCGGTGATGCAGCCGAACGTCGAGGGGTATGTCTACCAGTTCACGCGGCAGGTGGATTACCGCAATCTCAGCCGCAAGTAGGCGAGCGAGAACAGCGCGAAGCATGGGCACGATCGGCGCAACTCTGATCCGGGCGGGGCGGCGGTTCATCTCGTCGATGCCGGCGCTGTTCGGCGTGCTGGTCTTCACCTTCCTCTTGATGCGGGTGCTGCCCGGCGATCCCGCCGTGTTCTTCGCATCCGGGCCCAATGCCGGCAAGGAGGAGATCGACGTGATCCGCAAGCAACTCGGGCTCGACAAGCCGTTGCCGAACCAGCTGGCGATCTATCTCTACGACGTCGGCCGCGGCAATCTCGGGCGCTCGATGATGACCGGGCAGCCGGTCGCCAAGGACCTGCGCGAACGTCTGCCGGCCTCGCTCGAATTGACACTGGCGGCACTGCTCATTGCGCTGGTGTCGGCGGTGCCGCTCGGCGTGATCGCCGCACTTCGACCGGGCTCGCTGGTCGACCATGGCGCGCGGCTGTTCTGCTCGCTCGGTGTCTGCGTGCCGACCTTCGTGTCCGGCCTGCTCCTCATCTACGTATTCTACTATTTGCTCGGCCTCGCGCCGGACCCGACCGGCCGCGTCGACATCTTCACCACGCTGCCGCCGTCGCGCACCGGCTTCCTGATCGTCGACTTCCTGCTCGCCGGCGATCTCGAAGGCTGGTGGGCGGCGGTGCGGCAATTGATGCTGCCGGCCTTCACCATGGCGCTGTTCGTGATCGCGCCGCTGGCGCGCATCACCCGCGCCTCGATGCTGGTCTCGCTCGGCAGCGACTTCGTCCGCACCGCGCGCTCGGTCGGACTGTCCGGGTGGCGCATCGTCGTCACCTATGCGCTGCGCAACGCCATCCTGCCGGTCATTACCATCGCCGGCATCGTCTTCTCCACCATGTTAGGCGCCAACGTGCTGGTCGAGAAGGTGTTCTCCTGGCCGGGCGTCGCCTCCTACGCGCTCGATGCGCTGCTCGTCTCCGACTACGCGCCGGTGCAGGGTTTCGTGCTGCTGATGGCCACGATCTTCGTCATCGTGAATCTGCTCGTCGATGTGCTCTACGGCATCGCCGATCCCCGGGCGACGGTTGCATGAGCACGATGGAAACATCCTCGACGCTCCGTCACACCTCCTGGGTGTTGCGCGGCAATCCGGTGACCGCCGTCGCCGCTTGCGGCGCGCTGCTGCTGGCGATCGTCGCCATCCTTGCGCCCTGGCTCGCGCCTTATGATCCCATTGCGTCGGATGTGCCGCAGGCCTTGCAGGCGCCGAGCGCGGCGCATTGGGCCGGCACCGACCAACTCGGCCGCGACGTCTTCAGCCGCCTGGTCATCGCCACGCGCCTGGATCTGGCGATCGCGGTGAGCGCCGTCGCGGTCTCCTTTGCGATCGGCTCGGTGATCGGTGCGCTGTGCGGCTATGCCGGCGGCCGGCTCGACAAGGCGATCGGCCGCTTCGTCGATGTCTTGATGGCCTTTCCGCTGTTCGTGCTGGCGATGGCGATGGTCGCTGCCCTCGGCAACCGCGTCGAGAACATCGTGATCGCAACCGCGATCATCAACCTACCGTTCTACATCCGCTTCGCCCGCGCCGAGGTCAACATCCGCCGCAATTTGGGCTGGGTCGAGGCCGCGCGCGCTAGCGGCGAAGGCCACGTTGCGGTGGTGTTGCGCTTCCTGCTGCCGAATGTGCTGCCGGCGATGGCCGTCCAGATCTCGCTCAATCTCGGCTGGGCCATCCTCAATGCCGCCGGCCTTTCGTTCATCGGTCTTGGCGTCAAGCCGCCTACACCGGAATGGGGCATCATGGTCGCCGAAGGCGCGCGCTTCATCTCGACAGGGCGTTGGTGGCTGGTGGCGTGTCCGGGTTTTGCACTGATGCTGACGGTGCTGTGCTTCAACCTGCTCGGCGACGGCTTGCGCGACATCCTCGATCCGAGGATGAGAACGTGATAGCATTGGGAAACACCGCGCCGCTGCTCGAGGTCGAGAACCTCAAGGTGACCTTCTCCACCCGTCGCGGCATCGTCGAGGCCGTGCGCGGCGTGTCGCTGTCACTGCAGCCGGGCGAGATGCTGGGCCTGGTTGGCGAGAGCGGCTCCGGCAAGTCGGTCACCGGCTTTGCCATCACCCATCTGCTCGACAAGGCCGGCCGGATCACCGACGGCTTGATACGCTTCAAGGGCCAGGACATCACCCGCGCCGGCGGCGCCGATCTGCGCAGCCTGCACGGCGCCGCGATGGCGATGATCTTCCAGAATCCGCGCGCGGCGCTGAACCCGATCCGCGCCATTGGCGAGCAGATCGCCGACGCCATCCTCGCGCATCGCCGTATCTCGGCGAAGGAAGCGCGCGGCGAGGCCTTGAAGCTGTTGCGCGCCGTGCAGATCCGCGAGCCCGAGCGGCGCATCAATGCCTATCCGCACGAGCTGTCAGGCGGCATGTGCCAGCGCGTGATGATCGCGATCGCGATCTCCTGCAATCCGCAGCTTCTGATCGCCGACGAGCCGACCACCGGCCTCGACGTCACCACGCAGAAGGTGGTGATGGATTTGCTTGCGACCATCGCCGCTGAGCGCGGCATGGCGACCATCTTGATCACGCACGATCTTGGCCTCGCTGCGCGCTACTGCCGCCGAGCCGTGGTGATGGAGCAGGGACGGCTGGTCGAAGAAGCCGAGCCGCTGGCGCTGTTTCAGCGGCCGCAGCATCCGTACACGAAGCGCCTGGTCGCGGCCTCACCGACCGCATCCTCGCGGGTGGAGGACCTGGTGCCGGATGGCGCGCCGGTGCCGCTGGTTCAAGTGAGCGAACTGCCGCCTCCACCGCATGGCACGCCGCTGCTGCTCGACGTCAAGCGCATTGGTAAGCACTTCGACGACGGCACGCTCGGCGTCGCCGATTTCTCGATGACGATGCGTCCCGGTGAGAGCATCGGTCTGGTCGGCGAATCCGGCTCCGGCAAGAGCACGACCTCGCGCATGATCTGCCGGCTGATCGATCCGAGCGCGGGCGAGATCCTGTTCGACGGCCAGGCGATCGGCCAGATTCCGGCGCGCGACTTTCACCGCTCTGAATTCCGCAAGGACATCCAGATCGTCTTTCAGGATCCGAACGACAGCCTCAATCCGCGCTACACCGCGTTCGATTGTATCGCGCATCCTTTGACCCGGCTGATGGCGATGCGATCGGGCGATGCGTTGCGCCGCCGCGTCGAGGAATGTGCCGATCGCGTCGGTCTGCCGAGGGAGCTCTTGTCGCGCTTTCCGCACCAGCTGTCCGGAGGGCAGAAGGCGCGCGTCGGCATTGCGCGGGCGATCGCCTGCAAGCCGCGGCTCCTGGTCCTGGACGAGCCGACCGCCGCGCTCGACGTCTCGGTGCAGGCGGTGGTGCTGCAGCTTCTGAACAGGCTGCGCCGCGAGGACAATCTCGCCTTCCTGTTCGTCAGCCACGACCTCAACGTGGTCCGCATGATGTGCGACCGCACCATCGTGCTGCGCGCAGGCCAGATCGTCGAGCAGGGCGAGAGCCGGGCACTGTTCGCGAATCCGCAGACCGACTACACCCGCGAGCTGGTCGAGGCCGTGCCGCATATCCAGCAGGCAGAATTGGCACCGGCTTAGTGATATGTTTAGTACCACCGTCATTGCGAGCGAAGCGAAGCAATCCAGACTGCCGCCGCGGAAACAGCCTGGATTGCCTCGGCGCAAGGGCGCCTCGCAATGACGATAAGGCTGGCAATAAACTAACAGCCCCGGCAGACGCCGCTCACCTTTCGCCTGGTTTCCTCGTCGTTCCAGATGCTTTTCGGACTGAACACGATTTCTGCCGTGAGCTTCATCGGGACCTTCACTTCGGATGGCGGCTTAGGAAAGGGTTGGAGCTTCCTGAGCCAGGCGAGCGTGTCGTCATTCGTGGCTTTGGGGCCGGAGCTCTTCGTGATTCTCGCGTCCAGAAGCGTGCCATCACGATCGATCGAAAATTCGACGATCGAGTGCGCGTCGTTCAGCTTCTGCGTATCATCGGGCAGCTTCAGCGGATGCGCCTGGAGATAATGAAGGATATCCCCGCGGAATGCGATCTCCGGGCCGGAGGTACTGGACGTCATGGTCCACTTCAGATCGACGAAGCCGACGCGCGTCTGCGCAAAAAATGTGAACGGTATCCTGACTCTTAGAGCGGTTTGCGATCGGGTTGAATCGCGAGGGATTCCCAAATCGGTTCGGCTCTGATTCAATTTGCTTGCAGCAACGGAGGCAGGCAAAGAATGGCAGGATCGTGCTCGGTCGATCTTCGGAAGCGGGTTGTCGCGGCAGTTAAAGGTGGCATGTCGCGGCGGCAAGCTGCGGCCCATTACCAAGTGGGCGCATCAAGCGCGATCCGGTGGGTCGCGCTTGAGGAAGAAACTGGCGATATAGCGCCGAAGAAGCTTGGCGGCGATCAGCGTTCGAAGGCGATTGAGGCGCAAGCCGATATCATTCTGGCGCTGGTTGCTGATAAGCCCGACATGACACTGGAGGAGTTGAAGGCGGCCCTCTCCGCCAAAGGACATAGCTTCAGCGTGTCAGCCTTGCACCGCTTCTTCGCTCGTCGAAACATCACGTTTAAAAAAAGACAGCGCATGCCGCAGAGCAGGAGCGGCCGGATGTCCTGAGCAAGCGGAAGGACTGGGCAAGCAAGCAGGCCGAGTTGAGCGCTACCAAGCTTATCTTCATCGACGAGACCTGGGCTTCGACCAATATGGCTCGAACCCGCGGCCGCGCCCTTCGCGGCGAACGCCTGCGGGCTTCAATTCCACATGGTCATTGGAAGACGACGACCTTCGTCGCTGGCCTGCGCCAGTCGGGACTGATGGCGCCAATGGTGATCGATGGCCCGATCAACGGTGACGCCTTCCAAGCCTATGTCGATCATGTTCTCGTTCCCGAATTGAAGCAGGACGACATCGTCGTGATGGACAATCTCAGCAGCCACAAAGGTGCAGGCGTGCGAGCGGCGATCGAGGCCGCTGGAGCGAAACTGCTCTATCTTCCGCCGTATAGTCCCGACTTCAACCCGATCGAAAACGCCTTCTCCAAGCTGAAAGCGCTACTTCGAGCCGCCGCGGAACGAACTGTTGATGGTTTATGGAACGCCATCGGACGCTGCCTAGACTGCTTCGAACCGGCCGAATGCGCCAACTACTTCAAAGCCGCAGGATATGACCTAACTTGATCGAAAAACGCTCTAAGGGGACCTGAACGTCGGCAGGAACCTCCGGAAACGCGGACATTCGGCGGAGGCCGGCGAGGACGTTCTGATCGTCTTGCGGCACCCCCGAGCTGCGGGCGATATCGGCACCCAAGAGCTTGCCGTTCCGGTCGATCGTGAGGATGACGTCGATGTCCGCGGGCCGGCCCTTAAGCTCGTTGCGAAATTCCTGGGAGTTTTCCAAGAGGTAGCGGGCCAGCCGCTGCCTGTAAGTGGCTTCGTCCGCACCAGCGGTCGTGAGGCTGGACAACCAAATGAAGAAAATGGCTGCCAAACGTCGCATCGCTAACACTGCCCCTCGGAACGCAGTGTAACCTTCGCTGCTGCCGGCGTCGCGCATTTTCTGGTGAGGCCGTCTCCTTCGCGACTTTGCGGATCGCAGAGAAAGCAGGGCGGGCAAAGCGACTTGTCCGCCATAGCCCGAAGGGCGTCGGCGGAAGCGTGGCCGCCCGGTTTGTTGTCGAACTCGCGGCGGTGGGGACGGCGCTGCGCGCCGTTACCCACCCTACAGGTCCCTACACTGCAAATCCGCTCAATCCGCCTCGTAGCCGTAGACCTCCGGCAGGATGAAGATCGCAGCCAGCAGTCCGATCAGCGGGAAAATGGCGACGAACAGCGTCGCGTTGGCCTGGCCGATCGCGGTGAACAGCATCGGGAACAGGAAGATCGCCAGGAACGAGGGCAGCTTCACGAACATGTAGGCGAAGCCGCTGGCGGTGCCGCGATAGCGCGGCCGCGCCACCATGGTCGGGATCGTCATGCAGTTCGAGGCATCCCAATAATGGCCCCACAGCATGCCGGCCGCTGCAAACGGCAGGATGTATTTGTGGTCGGTGTAGAGCGCGGCGGCGGCGACCAGCAGCGACACCAGCACGATGCCGAAGCCGGCGATGCCGATGCCGCGATGGCCGATCTTCGGCGTCAACAGCGGTCCGACCCAGCCCGAGATTGCAGCAAAGCTGAACAGCGCCATGGTGACGAGATTGTTGCCGAGCACGCTGGACACGCCGACCATCGCAAACAGCACCGGCAGATAAAAGGCGAAGGTGGAGAACTCGCTGCCCTGCGCGAAGCAGGCGATCCAGCCGTAGATCGTGGCGCGCCAGCGGATCGGGTCCTTGCGCAAATCGGCGAGGAAATCCCAGGTGCTCGGCTTCTCGACGGCGACGTCGTGGTTCGGCAGCATCGCCAGATCGTCGTTATACATCTGCTGCGCGACCGCCTTGGCCTCCTTGAAGCGGCCATGCTGCACCAGCCACACGGCGGTCTCCGGCACGTCGTGGCGCAGGAACAGGATGATCAGGGCCGGCACGGCGCCGAGCCCCAGCGTGACGCGCCACAGTGTTTCGTGGTTGAGCTCGATCACCAGGAAGATCGCGATCACGCCGAGGGTCAAGACTTCGCCGACGGCGAACATGAACTGCCAGCGATTGCCCATCACCTCGCGCTGGCCCTTGGCCATCGATTCCATGATGTAGGTGTAGCCGGTCGAGATGTCGCTGCCGAGCGGCACGCCGAGCAGGAAGCGGATGACGATCAGCCAGGTCATGCTGGGCACGAAAGCCTGCGCCAGCGCCAGCACCACGAACATGGTCATGGTGCCCAGGAACATCCAGCGGCGGCCGATCTTGTCGGAGAGCCAGCCGCCGAGCAGGGCGCCGATCAGCGCGCCGCCTTGCGTGCCGGCCGCGGCGAGTCCGAGCTCGAGCGGACCGGGGTTATATTGCTCCTTGATGAAGATCAGCACGAAGGCGATGGAATAGAGATCCCACGCCTCGACCAGGATCGAGGCCATCATCAGCCAGCCGACCCGGTTGCCCTTGGGGCTGTAGTTCTGAATGAGATAGCGGACTGCGCTATCGATCTCCGCCCGCTGCGGGACCTCGGTCGTGGCTGCGGTACTCATAACTGGTCCTTCCTTGTTGTTATTGGTCTGAAAGCTCAAGCGACCGGCAGCGGCTCGATGCTGCAGTCGAGCAGGCCGGGATCGATCCCCGCCTCCATTTCTTCGAACATCTGATCCATGAACGCGATCAGCGTATCGCTCGCCTTCACCGCTCCGGCGGCGCGCTGGCTGGCCACGGCACTGAGGATCGCCAAATGGCGGTCGATCGTGCCGCTCAGGTCGTGATCCGGCAGCAGGCGGTGATAGATGTAGCCGATGCGGCGATAGATCGTGTGCAGCGGGCGCATGGTGTGCACCAGGAAAGGCTCGCCGCTCGCGGCAAGGATGAGCCCGTCGATGCGGCGGTCGAGCTGGTTGAACTCGTCGATCGTCAGCGTGTTCCGGCGCTCGCTCAGCACGCGCGCGATGTGCTGCATCTGGTTGCGGTGCGAAAGGCCGGCCCGTTCGGCCGCCAGCCGCACGACGAAGCGCTCCATGTCGCGGCGCAGGCCGAGCAGCAGGCGCTCGCGGGCGAGATCGATCGGCGCGATCTGCAGCCCATGGCGTGGCCGGATGATGATCAGCGTATCGGCGGCGAGGCTGTTGACGGCGGCATGCACCGGTGTGCGGCCGAAGCCGGTCACGCTTTGCAGCTCCTGCACGGTGAGAAACCGGCCGGGCTTCAGCGTGCAATTCACCAGGAGCTCTTCGATCCTGAGATAGGCGGCCTCGAACAGATTGCCCGCGCCGCGCGATGGCGCCGCGTCGTCGGCATCCGGTTTTACGAGAGCGCTTTTGCGGCGCGCCATCTGTGGTGTCCTCGGCATTTCCTCTGGCCACTTCTTCCTCGGGGCCCGGTGATCAGCAATAAACATATTGTGATATATTACAAGGGGGCGTATGCCTGGGCCGCGCATGTAACACATGCAAGACAGAACCGGTCATTGGGAGGACGGCAGCCGTGAAGATCACCGCGATCGAGACCTTGCGGACAGAGGAATTCGCCAATGTCATCTGGGTCCGCGTCCACACCGATGCCGGCGTGATCGGGCTCGGTGAGACGTTTTACGGCGCGGGCGCGGTCGAGGCCCAGATCCATGACACCTTTGCCGGTCGGCTGCTCGGGCGCGATCCGCTGCGGATCGAAGCCATCCACCGCGATATGCTCAATCTGCCGATGGCGCAGTCTTCGACCGGCGTCGAGTATCGCGCGGCGTCTGCGATCGACATCGCGCTCTGGGATCTGTTCGGCAAGGTCTGCGGCCAGCCGGTGCACCAGATGCTGGGTGGGCTCTGCCGCGACAAGCAGCGCATCTACAACACCTGCGCCGGCACCCGCTACGTGCGCTCGACCAATATCAGCCCGGTATCGAACTGGAGCCTGGAGACGCAAAGTCCTTACGAGGACCTCGACGCATTCATGAACCGCGCCGACCAGCTGGCCGAGAGCCTGCTCGAGAGCGGAATCTCTGCGATGAAGATCTGGCCGTTCGATCCGGCGGCACAGGAGAACCAGGGCCTCTACATCACCGCGGCGCAGATGAAGGTGGCGGTCGCGCCGTTCGAGAAGATCAGGAAGGCCGTCGGCGACAGGATGGAGATCATGGTGGAATTCCACAGCTTGTGGAATCTGCCGACCGCCAAGCAGATCGCGCGCGTGCTCGAGGATTACCAGCCGACCTGGTACGAGGATCCGATCCGGATGAACTCGCCGCAGGCGCTCGCCGAATACGCCCGCTCCACCCATGTCTGGGTCACCGCCAGCGAGACGCTCGGCTCGCGCTACCCGTACAAGGACATGCTCGATCGCGATGCCGCGCATGTGGTGATGGCCGATCTGTGCTGGACCGGCGGGCTCACGGAAGGGCGCAAGATCGCGGCCATGGCCGAGACCTATCACCGCCCCTTTGCGCCGCACGATTGCATCGGCCCGGTCGGCTTCATTGCCGCGGTGCACATGTCGTTCAGCCAGCCCAACACGCTGATTCAGGAATCGGTGCGAGCCTTTTACAAGGGCTGGTACAACGAGCTTGTCACCACCATGCCCGTGATCAAGGATGGCTATGTCTATCCGATGGAAGGGCCGGGGCTCGGCGTCGATCTCTTGCCGGCCGTGTTCGACCGCTCCGACCTGACCGTCCGCCGCAGCCAGGTATGAAGGCGCGGGATCAGCGTGTTGCCCGGCGGGTCTGCTCGACCGTCGTGCGGGTCCCGTTTCGCAAAAGACTTTCCAGCGCCGTCATCACCGCCGTCGTAAAGCGCGCATCGGCTGGCAGGTCGCTGCCGAAGATCGAGGTCAGGGACAGCAGCGTGGGAGCAAGGCGGCCGGCGACTGGACCGGCGTCGTCGGCGAGCGCACGCAGTCGCCCTGCCAGAGGGTCGCGCAGCTCGATCGGTGCGCCCTGCTCGTCGGTGCCGCTGACGTAGCGCATCCATGCCGCAACGGCGAGAGCCAGGCGCGTGATCGGCTGGTCCCGCGCCAGCCGGTCGCGGATGGTGTCGAGCAGGCGCTGCGGCAGCTTCAGCGAACCGTCCATCGCGATCTGCATGGTTCGGTGCTTCAGCGCGGGATTGCGGAAGCGCGCCAGCAGCGCCGTCCGATAGGCGGCGATGTCGAAGCCGCCGAGCGTCGGCAAGGTCGGTGTGACTTCGTCACGCATCATGTCCTCGACGAGTCCGGCGAGATCGGGCTTAGCCATGGCCGCAGCGACTGTGGGACATCCCATGAGATAACCGAGATAGGCGAGCGTCGAATGTGCACCGTTCAGGAGCCTGAGCTTCATCAGTTCGAACGGCGCAACGTCGCGCACGAACTGGGCGCCGCTACGGTCCCATGCGGGACGGTCGCCGCCGAAATCGTCCTCGATAACCCATTGACTGAACGGCTCGGTCACGATCGGCCAGGCATCGTCGAGGCCGAGCGCAGCGCGGACCTCGTTGCGATCGGTCTCGGTGGTGGCCGGCACGATGCGATCGACCATGGTCGAGGGGAAGCGGACTTCGCCCGCGATCCATGTGGCGAGATCGCGGTCGACCAGTTCGGCAAAGGCGATGACGAGGCCGCGCAGCGTGTGGCCGTTGGTCGGAAGATTGTCGCAGGCCAGCACCACGTAGGGCGGCAGTCCCTGCTGCCGCCTCAGGCGCAATCCGCCGACGATGACGCCGAGCGTGCTGCGAGGATGCGTGAGGTTGAGGCTATCGTGACGGATATCGGGATCATCGGCGCGTAGCGCACCTGTCGCCGGATCATGGCTGTAGCCCTTTTCGGTCACGGTGGTCGAGACGATGCGCACGGCGGGATCGGCGAGACGCGCGAGCAAGCCCGCGGGATTTTCAGGCGCGACAGCAACGTCGGTGAGCGCGCCGATGACGCGACGCCGATGGCCGGCGCCGTCGCTGGCACTGACGCTGTAGAGCCCGCCTTGCGGCCGCAGCGCATCGCGGGCGTCCGGCGAGCGCAGCGAGACGCCGAGGATGCCCCAGCGCGGATCGTCCTTGAGCAGCGCATCCGTATAGACGGCCTGGTGACCGCGATGGAAGGCACCTAGTCCGAGATGGACGATCCCGGTTGCGACCGTCGTGCGGTCGTAGTCCGGCCGGAGGATGCCGGCAGGCAGCCGGTCGAGCGTGGCGAGGCTGAGGCGGTCCATGTGGTACGTCAGAAGATGAGCTGCACTTTGCAGCATTCGGTCTGATTGTGCTCGAACGTGTCGAACGCGGTGGCGTAAGCATCGAGCCCATAGCGATGGGTGATCAGACGCTCGGGTTGCAGGGTGCCGCTGGCGAACCAGTCGATCACCTTGGCAAACTTGCCGCTGTTGAGCCTGGAGGCGTGGATCGCAAGCTCCTTGGCCGTGACCTTCTGCTGCACGATCGTCGACGGCTCGGCCGAGAAGCCGAGCAGGCCGATCCGCGCCGCGGGCGAGGCGATCTCGATCGCCTCAGTGAGAATGGCGGGATGGCAGGCGGCATCGATGATCAGCGTCGGCGGCAAGGATGCAGCGGCGAGCGCTGCAGGCAGGGCGGTCTGTGCGGTGTTGATGACGCGGTCGGCGCCGTTGTGTCGCGCAGCTTCGAGCCTTGCGTCGATGCGGTCGGTGACGATCAGTTCCTTCACGCCATAGACGCGCTTGAGCACCTGGATCACGGTCAGCCCGATGGGGCCCGCGCCATAGACCAGCGCCACGTCGGAAGCGAAGACGCGGGTATGGTCGGTGATGTTGGCGGCGATCGAGAACGGCTCGACCAGCGGCGCCTTGTCGTCGTCGACGCTGTCCGGCAGCAGATGCACGTTAGCGGCTGGCACGCAGGTATATTCGGAGAAGCCGCCGTCGCGGTGGACGCCGAGCACGGCGAGATGCGCGCAGACATTGGGCCGGCCGACCGAGCAGGGATAGCAGTTGCCGCAGGCGACCACGGGATCGATCACGGCGCGGACGCCGAGCCGTGCGGTGACGCTGTCGCCGAGCTTGTCGATGCGGCCGAAGAATTCGTGGCCGATCACGCGCGGATAGCGCGCGAACGGATTGCTGCCGTGGAGGATGTGGATGTCGGAGCCGCAGATGCCGGCGCGTTCGACCTTGATGCGGACCTCGCCGCTCGCGGGCTCGGGGATGGCGCGCGTTTCGATCGACAGGCGGCCGGGCCGCTCCACCACCAGGCTCTTCACGCGTTTCTCCCATCCCTTGCGCGCTCATCTCGACTGTGAGCTGAAGTCGTATAGCAATGCTAAAACTTGGATACAAGTTATGTATTGAAACGTTATTTGGTATCCATTATAGGGCTTGGGTATAGGAATGACATACAAAAAGGCCCCGTAGTGGGCCGGCAGGGGAGGGTTTGCCAATGTCCATGTCTCGTCGCAGCTTCGTCGGCACCACGCTCGCGGGGGCTTCAGTCCTGGCGCTCGGGCGCGCCCAAGCTCAATCCGCCAAGTACCGCCTGCGTTACGGCACGGCCTTCCCCGCAAGTCATCCCGGCGTCATCCGCATCATCGAAGCCGCTGAGATCATCAAGAAGCAGACCAGTGGCCTGGTCGATCTGCAAGTCTATCCGAACAGCCAGCTCGGCAGCGAGCCCGACATGTTCTCGCAGGCGCGCACCGGAGCGCTCGACTTCATGTCGACCTCGGGCGTGAACCAGACCATCGTTCCGATCGGCGGCATCAACGCGGTCGCTTTCGCTTTCGAGAGCTATGACCAGGTCTGGTCGGCGATGGACGGCGATCTCGGTAACCATGTGCGTGGCGAGTTCGCCAAGGTCGGCCTGCACGTGCTGCCGAAATGCCTCGACAACGGCTATCGCAACATCACCTCCGGCGCCAAGCCGATTACGTCCCCCGATGATCTCAAGGGCTTCAAGATCCGCGTGCCTGGCAATCCGCTGTGGGTGACGCTGTTCAGGACGCTCGGTGCGGCGCCGACGCCGATCAATTTCGGCGAGCTCTATGCTGCGCTGCAGACTCACATCGTCGATGGCCAGGAAAATCCGCTGGCCCTGATCCAGAGCGCCAAGCTCTACGAGGTGCAGAAATACATCGCGCTGTCCGGCCATATCTGGGACGGCCACTACATCTTCGCCAACGCCACGCGCTGGAGCAGCCTGCCCGCCGACGTCAGGGAGACGGTCACGGCGGCGCTGTCGGATGCGGCCATCAAGGAGCGGCAGGACATTCAGAGCTTCAACGAGAAGGTGCAGACCGAGATGCAGGGCGCCGGCGTTGTCTTCAACAAGGTCGACACCAAGCCGTTCCGCGACGCACTGCGGACCGCTGGCTTCTACACCGAATGGAAGACGAAGTTCGGCGCCGAGGCCTGGGGCCTTCTCGAACAGTCGGCTGGCCAGCTTTGAGCCTGATGCTGCGTCCGCGAGTCGGAGCAAACCTGCGGGGAGGATGGAATGGCCGTTGACATCACGGCGACGACCTCTGTGCCGTCGCATGGCGCATTCGCGCGGTTCGACCAGCTGCTCGGCCGTACGGTCGAGGCGTTGGCCGCCGCCCTCGTGGTCGCCGAATTGGTCCTGCTGGGTGCAGCGACGATGGCCCGCTACGTCTTCAACGCACCGCTGATCTGGTCCGACGAGCTCGCCACCGTGCTGTTCGTGTGGCTGGCAATGCTCGGCGCCGTGGTCGCGCTCCGCCGTACCGAGCACATGCGGCTGACCGCCTTCGTGCGTAACCTGTCCCCTGCTTGGCGGGCGCGCACCGATGCGCTCGGCCTGATGCTCGTCTGCACGGTTCTGGTCGCGCTGATGGTGCCGTGCTGGGATCACCTCGAGAGCCACATAATCAGCCAGATGCCGGTGCTCGAGATCAGCGAGGGCTATCGCGAGGCCGCGATGCTGGCCGGCGTGCTCCTGATGTTGCTGACCGCAGTCGACCGTCTGATCCAGCAAGCGAGCCTGTTGCAGATCGTCGGTGCGCTGGCCGTGGTGCTGGCCGGGGCTGGCGCGCTCCATGCGGCGGCCCACGTGCTCGAGGATCTCGGCAACTACAATCTCCTGATCTTCTTCTTTGCGCTCGTCGCGGCAGCGATGGCGATCGGCACACCGATCGCCTTCACCTTCCTGCTCGCAACCGTCGCCTATCTGCATTTCAGCACGACGGTGCCGGTCTTGATCGTGCCCGGCCGCGTCAGCGAAGGGATGTCGCACATGGTGCTGCTGGCCGTGCCGATGTTCGTGCTGCTGGGCGCTTTGGTCGAGATCGCGGGGCTGGCGCGGGCCATGATCGCGTTCCTGGTCTCGCTGATCGGCCATCTGCGGGGCGGCCTGCAATATGTACTGCTCGGCGCGATGTATCTGGTCTCCGGCATTTCCGGCGCCAAGGCGGCCGACATGGCGGCGGTTGCGCCCGCGCTGTTTCCGGAGATGAAGCAGCGCGGCAGTCCGGAAGGCGACCTTGTGTCGCTCCTGTCGGCGTCGGCCGTGATGTCGGAGACGATCCCGCCCTCGATCGTGCTGATCACGGTCGGATCAGTCACCGGCGTGTCGATTGCGGCGCTGTTCACCGGCGGACTCCTTCCGGCGGTGGTTGGCCTCATCGCGCTCTCCGTCGTGGTCTTCATGCAGACCCGCAAGGAGGACATGAGCGGGGCGCAGCGCTTCGACGCCAAGACGCGATTGCGTCTGTTCGCGATCGCCATCCCCGGCCTGGGGCTTCCGATCGTGATCCGCTCGGCGGTCGTCGAGGGCGTCGCCACCGCGACCGAGGTCGCAGCCATCGGCGTCATCTACACGGTGCTGGTCGGCATCTTCTTCTATCGCCAGTTCGACTGGAAGCGCGTCTATCCGATCCTGGTCGATACGGCCTCGCTGTCCGGCGCGATCCTGCTGGTCGTGGGGGCCGCGACCGGCATGGCCTGGGCGCTGACCCAGTCCGGCTTCTCGCAGCAGCTCGTTGACATGATGGTGGCCGTGCCCGGCGGCCGCTGGGGCTTCCTCTTGATCTCGGCGCTCGCCTTCGTGGTGCTCGGCAGCGTGCTCGAGGGCGTGCCGGCGGTGGTGCTGTTCGGGCCACTGTTGTTCCCGATCGCGCGCATGATGGGCGTGCACGAGGTGCACTATGCCGTCATCGCGGTGTTCGCGATGGGGCTCGGCTTGTTCACGCCGCCTTTCGGCGTCGGCTTCTATCTCGCCTGCGCGGTCGGCCGCGCTTCGCCCGACGACGTCATTCGCCGCGTCTGGCCGCATCTCGCCGCGCTCGTGATCGCGCTGCTCCTCATCGTGTTCCTGCCGTGGATCTCGATCGGCTTCCTGTGAATCGGATAGACTGGCGCGATGGATGACGATTTGCCACGGCTGACGAGGATGGATGGCAAGGCCGGACGGCGGCTCGCCGATCAGGTCTATGAGCGGCTCTTGGACGACATCGTCTCGGGCGCGCTGCCGCCGGGGACACCGATGGCCGAGCTCGATCTGTGCGAGCGGCTCGGCGTCAGCCGGACGCCGGTCCGTGAGGCGCTGATCAAGCTTGCCGACGTGGATCTCGTGCGCATTTATCCGCAGAGCGGTAGCGTGGTCGCGCCGGTCTCGCGCGAGGCGTTCAGCGAGGCCCAGTTCATTCGCGAGCACCTGGAATGTGCGCTGGTGTCGGAAGCCGTGCGCTACATCGATGCGACGTCGCTGCGTGAATTGAACGAGTTGATCGAACGGCAGCAGGCGGCCGCCACGCCGGCGGAGTTCTATGCCCATGACGAGGCGTTCCATCAGACCATCGCCCGCACCAGCCGCCACCCGCATGTCTGGCAGGTGATCCGGCAGACCAAGATCCATTTCGATCGGGTGCGACATCTGACCTTGCAGGAGGACGCCGGCCACATTCCGCTCCTGATCGCGCAGCATCAGGAGATCCTGGATGGGCTCGCCGCCTGCAACGAGGCCCAGGCCGTGGCGGCGATGCGCCGTCATCTGCGAGAGGTGTTCCGTCGCGCCGACGGCATCTTTGCACGGCAGGAGGAGACGGCGCAGGGCGAGCCGCGCACGCGAGCGCGGCGCCGACGCTGATGCCGCGAAGCGAGTTGCTCGTCGTGGCGCGGTGACATGCAGTTTTCAGAAAGGTGGACGACATGGAACAGACGTGGCGCTGGTTCGGACCCGATGATCCGATCAGCCTGCCGCAGGTCCGTCAGGCCGGCGCGACCGGCATCGTGACGGCGCTGCATCACATTCCTTATGGCGTGGTGTGGAGCGCGGACGAGATCGTCAAGCGCATCGGCATGATCGAGGCGGATTCGTCGCTCCGGCTGCGCTGGAGCGTGGTCGAGAGCCTGCCAGTGGCGGAAGCGATCAAGCTTGGCGAGGGCGATCTCGCGCCGCTGTTCGACAATTACCGGCTGTCGCTGCGCAATCTCGCCGCCTGTGGCGTGACCACCGTCTGCTACAATTTCATGGCCGTGCTGGACTGGACGCGCACGGAGCTCGCCTTTCGGCTTCCCGGAGGCGCAACCGCGTTGCGCTTCGATGCCGATCGGTTCGCAGCGTTCGATTGCTACATCCTGGAGCGGCCAGGCGCCGAGGCGGAGTTCTCCTCCGACGTGCTCGACCGCGCCCGGGCCTGGATGGCCCAGGCCTCGGAATCCGACAAGCACCGTCTGCTTGCGACCATCATGGCGGGATTGCCCGGGGCGTTCGATCGCTACGATGTGCCCGGCTTGCGCCGCATGCTCCAGCGCTATCGCGATATCGGTCATGCCGAGCTGCGCGCCAACTATGCGCGCTTCCTGCGTGAGGTGGTGCCGGCGGCGGAGGAGTGTGGCGTCAGCCTCTGCGTCCATCCCGACGATCCGCCGCGCGATCTGTTCGGACTGCCGCGCGTGGTGTCGAATGCCGAAGATCTGCAGTTCATCGTGGATGCCTGTCCGTCGCGGGCCAACGGCATCACCTTCTGCACCGGCGCGCTTGGGGCTGGCGGCCAGAACAACGTGCCGGCGCTGGCCGAGCGGTTCGCGCCGCATATCCGTTTCGTCCATTTGCGCAACGTCACCAAGATGCTCGATGGCTCCTTCATGGAGGCGGAACATCTGCGCGGCGACGTCAACATGGTTTCAGTGGTGACGACGCTGTTGAAAGAGCAAGCCCGTCGCAACGCTGAGGGCGAGCCGGACTGGCGGATTCCGTTCCGGCCCGACCACGGCCACGAACTTGCCGACGACATTGGCCGCGGCACCCATCCCGGCTATCCGCTGGTCGGCCGGCTCAAGGGCCTTGCCGAGATACGCGGTGTCATGACGGCGATTGCCGCCATCAACCGGCTGCCCGTCTGACGGAAACCGGGCGGCGCGCTGAACGGCGGCTTGTCAGCGCTCGTTCCGTGATTGAGGATGCCTGTCCGAATTTTTTCACATGAGTTGAACCGATGTTGACCTCGCTCTTCGATCTCACCGGCCGCACCGCCCTTGTGACGGGTTCCTCCCGTGGCCTCGGCCGTGCCATTGCCGAAGGCTTTGCACGCGCCGGCGCGCGGCTTGTCATCAACGGCACCGATCCGGCGCGCACGGACGCGGCTGCCGCGGAGTTTCGTGCCACCGGTCATCAGGCGGAGGCGTCTGCCTTCGATGTGACCGACGAAGCCGCCGTGATCGGGGCGTTCGAGCGGCTCGATGCCGCCGGCATTGCGATCGACATCCTCGTCAACAATGCCGGCATTCAGCATCGCAAGCCGCTGCTGGAGTTCACCTCAAGCGAATGGCGCAGGGTGATCGAGACCAATCTCACCAGCGCCTTCATTATCGGCCGCGAGGCGGCGAAACGCATGATCCCGCGCGGCCGCGGCAAAATCATCAATATCGGCTCGCTTGCGAGCGAGCTTGCGCGGCCCACCGTCGGGCCCTATACGGCGGCGAAGGGCGGCATCCGCAATCTCACCCGGGCGATGGCGGTGGAATGGGCGCAGCACGGCGTCCAGGCCAATGCGATCGGTCCGGGCTACATGCTGACCGACATGAACCAGGCTCTGATGCAAAATCCTGATTTCAACAGCTGGCTGATGTCGCGCATACCCTCCAAGCGCTGGGGAAGACCTGACGAGCTGGTAGGCGCAGCCATCTTCCTCGCCTCCGAGGCGTCGGCTTATGTCAACGGCCAGACCATCTATGTCGATGGCGGCATGCTCGCCGCGATGTAATTGGGAAGCGGAGAGAGGCTCATGCGCGCCGTCGTCATTCACGCGCCGAAGGATTTGCGGATCGACTCGTTTCCGGACTCGGCGCCCGCTGCAGGTCAAGTGCGCGTGCAGATCGCCAACGGCGGCATCTGCGGCTCCGATCTGCATTACTATCATCACGGCGGCTTCGGCACCGTCCGGATTCAACAGCCGATGGCGCTGGGCCACGAGATTGCAGGCGTGGTTGCCGCGGTGGGCGCGGGCGCAACTGAGCTTGCGGAAGGGATGCGCGTCGCCGTCAATCCGAGCCTGCCTTGCGGCTACTGCGCCTATTGCCGCGAGGGGCTGCGCAACCAGTGCCTCGATATGCGCTTCATGGGCAGCGCGATGCGTAATCCCCATGTGCAGGGTGGCTTCCGTGAATTCGTCACGGTCGAGGCCTCGCAGGTGGTTCCGATCGCCCCGACATTGTCGCTCGCGGAAGCCGCCATGGCAGAGCCGTTGTCGGTCTGTCTGCACGCCGCGCATCAGTCCGGATCGCTGCTCGGCAAGCGCGTGCTGGTGACCGGCTGCGGGCCGATCGGCGCGCTGTCGGTTCTGGTCGCGCGTTACGGCGGCGCGGCGGAGATCGTGGTCACCGATATCGCCGATGCGCCGCTCGCGTTCGCCAAAAAGCTCGGCGCAAGTCACGCGCTCAATGTCGCACATGAGCCCGCTGCGCTTGAGCCGTGGCGCGCCGGCAAGGGGACGTTCGACGTGCTGTTCGAGGCCTCCGGCAATCAGGCCGCGCTCCGTAGCGCGCTGGACGTGATGCGGCCCGGCGGCGTGATCGTGCAGCTCGGGCTCGGCGGCGAGATGACCTTGCCGCTGAATACGCTGGTCACCAAGGAACTGCAGTTGCGCGGCACCTTCCGCTTCGACCGCGAATTCGTGCTGGCGCTCAAGCTGATGGGCGAGGGCCTGATCGATGTGAAGCCGCTGATCACGGCGTCGCTGCCGTTCGAGCAGGCGGTTGCAGCGTTCGAGCTCGCCAGCGACCGCGCGCAATCCATGAAGGTTCAGCTCACCTTTTGACGGGTGTTTCGATGAAAATCGCCTGCATCGGCGAGTGCATGGTGGAATTCGCGCAGGCCGACGGCGATCTGTTCCGGCGCGGCTTCGGCGGCGATACACTCAACACCGCGCTCTATCTCTCGCGTCTCGGGATCGACACCTCCTATGTGACGGCGCTCGGCGACGATCCCCTGAGCGAGATGATGCTGGCGGCCTGGCGCGCCGAGGGCATCAAGACCGACGAGGTGATGTGCATCTCCGGCCGCGTGCCCGGGCTCTACATGATCGAGCGCGACGCCAAGGGCGAGCGCAGTTTCCTGTATTGGCGCGACCGCGCGCCGGCGCGGGAGCTCTTCGATCGGGCCGACGATGCGATGCTCGACCGGCTCGCCGGCTTCGATTGGCTCTATTTCTCCGGCATCAGCCTGTCCCTGTATGGCGAGACCGGCAGGGCCAGGCTGCGGGAGCTCTTGGTCGCCACGCGCGAGCGCGGCGGCCGGGTCGCGTTCGACGGCAACTATCGCCCGCGCGGCTGGGCCGACAAGCAAGCCGCGCAGCGGGCGTTCGATGCCATCCTGCCGTTGGTCGATCTCGCGCTGCCGACGCTGGAAGACGAGCAGATGCTGTTCGGCGATGCGACAGCCGACGCCTGCATGGAACGGTTGAAGGCGATCGGCGTCAGCGAGATCGTCGTCAAGCGCGGTCCGCTTGGATGCCTGATCCATGCCGGCGGCAAGAGAACCGAGGTTCCGCCGCATCAGGTGGTGCAGCCGATCGACACGACTGCGGCCGGCGACTCCTTCAATGCGGGCTATCTCGCCGCCCGCATCAGCGGCGCTTCACCCGGCGATGCGGCCCATGCCGGGCACCGGCTGGCGGCTGCGGTCATCATGGCGCCAGGCGCGGTGATCCCGCGTGCGGCGATGCCGCAGCGTATTTTCGAAAGAGAGCAATGATGAGCATGCAGGACAAGCGCGCGAAGCTCGACGCGATCTTTGCGCTGGCACCGGTGATCCCGGTCATCACCATCGAGGACGCCAAACAGGCCGTGCCGCTCGCACGCGCCCTGGTCAAAGGCGGACTGCGCGCGATCGAGATCACGCTGCGTACCCAAGCCGGTCTCGATGCGGCACGCGCGATCATCGCCGAAGTGCCGGAGGCCTCGGTCGGCATCGGCACCGTGCTGACATCAGCCGACTATGAACGCGCGGCAAAGCTTGGCGCTGCTTTCGCGATCAGTCCCGGCCTGTCGATCGAACTGTTGGAAGCAGCGGCGCAGGGCACGCTGCCGTTCGCGCCGGGCATCCAGACCCCGTCGGATCTGATCGCCTGCGTCACCAGAGGCTATGAGCTGGTGAAATTCTTCCCCGCGGTGCCGGCCGGTGGATTGGCTGCGCTCGATGCGCTCACCGGCCCGTTCCCGACCGTCCGCTTCTGTCCGACCGGCGGCATCAACGCCGGTAACGCCGCGCAATGGCTCGCGCACAAGAAGGTCGTCGCGATCGGCGGTTCCTGGGTGGCACCTGCGGCCGACATCAAGGCAGGTGCGTGGGATGCGATCGAGAGCCGCGCGCGGGCCGCCGCCGCGCTGCGATAGAGCTGTCATGATCCTCAGACTGAAGCCGCTGGCGGTGTCGTGCCGCCAGCAATCTTGCCAAGATTACGGAAACTTCTAAAACTTACGGTTGGTGTTCCGAAGGGCCGCCAGCCAGGCATCCCCCTCTCTTCCGCAAAACGTCTAATAGTCAAATAATATGACTAGTCAGAGTGCCGCTTCCGTGAAATAACGGCCGCGCTGGCCACGAGGCCGGCCGGAAAGGTGCAACAGCACCTGCGACGCGGGATCGAACCCGCCGGATCGTTATTGGGAGAACGCGCCATATGACTCTTAAAGCCCTTCTTCTTGCGGCCTCCGCTACCGCCGCTTTGATGTTCGCGCAGCCGGCGAGCGCCGCCCAGCTCACCATTGGTTTCTCCCAGATCGGATCGGAATCCGGCTGGCGCGCGGCAGAAACCTCGGTTTCCAAGCAGGAGGCGGCCAAGCGGCAGGTCAATCTGAAGATCGCCGACGCGCAGCAGAAGCAGGAGAACCAGATCAAGGCGATCCGCTCGTTCATCGCGCAAGGCGTGGATGCGATCTTCCTTGCTCCCGTGGTCGCGAGCGGCTGGGACGCCGTGCTGAAGGAAGCCAAGGAAGCCAAGATCCCGGTCGTGCTGCTCGACCGCGACATCGATCCCTCGGGGAAGGATCTGTATCTCACCGCCGTCACCTCCGACAGCGTGCATGAGGGCGAAGTTGCCGGCGAGTGGCTCGCCAAGACCGTCGGCGAGAAGGCCTGCAACGTCGTCGAGCTGCAGGGCACGGTCGGCGCCAGTGTCGCCACCAATCGCAAGAAGGGCTTCGACACCGTCGTCGCCAAGCATCCGAACCTGAAGGTGGTGCGCAGCCAGACCGGCGACTTCACCCGCGCCAAGGGCAAGGAGGTGATGGAGAGCTTCATCAAGGCCGAAAACGGCGGCAAGTCGATCTGCGCGGTCTATGCGCATAATGACGACATGATGGTCGGCGCGATCCAGGCGATGAAGGAAGCGGGTCTCAAGCCCGGCAAGGACATCCTCACCATCTCGATCGACGCTGTGCCGGACATCTTCAAAGCGATGGCCGCCGGTGAAGCCAACGCCACGGTCGAGCTGACGCCGAACATGGCCGGACCCGCGCTCGATGCGATCGTTGCCTACAAGGACAAGGGCACCACGCCGCCGAAGTGGATCCAGACCGAGTCCAAGCTCTACACCGCGGCGGACGATCCGCAAAAGGTCTACGACAGCAAGAAGGGCCTCGGCTACTGAGCCGAGAGCTCTGATGGACGTATCACCGTCGTCCTGGCGAAAGCCAGGACCCATAACCACAGACGCTGGCGAGGCGCGCGGTATTGGCCATGTGCCTAATTGAATCGGTCCGCGGTATGGGTCCCGGCTTTCGCCGGGACGACGCAAATACATCGCGCGGCGTCCGTACATGGTGCGGACGCCGGCGTGGTTGACCTTGCGATGCAAACAAATATCGGTCCCATATCGCCGCTGCTTGAAGTGCGCGGACTTGCCAAGAGTTTTGGCACGCTGAAGGCCTTGCAGGAGGTCGATTTCACGTTGCGCGAAGGCGAAATCCACGCGCTGCTCGGCGAGAACGGCGCCGGCAAGTCGACGCTGATCAAGGTTGTCACCGGCGTGTTCGCGTGTGACGCCGGCGTCGTCAGGTTGTCAGGAGTGGAGATCGCGCCGCGCTCGGCCAAGGCCGCGCTCGACGCCGGGATCGCCACGGTCTATCAGGAAGTGAATTTGCTGCCGAACCTGTCGGTGGCGCAAAACCTCTATCTCGGGCGGCAGCCGACGCGCTTCGGCGTGGTGCGCGAGGCCGAGATGCGGCGGCGCGCCAAGGCGCTGCTCAACGGTTTCGGCCTCGATATCGATGTCGGCGCGCCGCTGTCGAGCTATTCGGTCGCGATCCAGCACGTCACCGCGATCGCGCGCGCCGTCGACCTGTCGGCGCGCGTGCTGATCCTGGACGAGCCGACCGCGAGCCTCGACCGTCACGAGGTCGAGATCCTGTTCAAGGTGATGCGCCAGCTTGCGGCTGGTGGCATCGGCATCATCTTCGTCAGCCATTTCCTCGACCAGGTCTATGAGATCTGCGACCGCATCACGGTCTTGCGCAACGGCCGCCTGATCGGTGAGCGCGAAACCGCCGCGCTGCCGCGGCTGGACCTGATCCGGATGATGTTGGGGCGCGAGCTCGCCGAGACCACGGAGACGCGCGCAGCCGAACAATCAGCCAACGCGGGCGAGGTCTGCGCCGGCTTCAAGGGGTACGGTAAGCAGGGGTATGTCGCGCCGTTCGATCTGGATCTGCGTCGCGGCGAGGTCGTCGGCCTCGCCGGCCTGCTCGGTTCCGGGCGCACCGAGACCGCGCGGCTGATCTTCGGCGCCGAGCGCGCCGATACTGGCGAAGCTAATGTCGATGGCAAGCCGGTGCGGCTGAATTCGCCGCGCGATGCCGCGCGCCTCGGCTTCGGCTATTGTCCGGAAGAGCGCAAGACCGAGGGCATCGTCGCCGACCTCACCGTGCGCGAGAACATCGTGCTGGCGTTGCAGGCGCGGCGCGGCCTGCATCGGCCGCTGTCCCGCCGCGAGCAGGACGAAATCGCGATGCGCTTCATCCGTCTGCTCGACATCCGCCCCCCGGACCCGGAGCGACCGATCGGGCTGCTCTCCGGCGGCAATCAGCAGAAGGCGCTGCTGGCGCGCTGGCTCGCCACCGAGCCGCGGCTGTTGCTGCTGGACGAGCCGACCCGCGGCATCGATGTCGGCGCCCATGCCGAGATCATCCGCCTGGTGCGTGAGCTCTGCGACCAGGGCCTCTCGCTGCTCGTCATCTCCTCCGAGCTCGACGAGATCGTCACCTATTCGAACCGCGTCGTGGTGTTGCGCGACCGCGCCCATGTCGAGGAATTGAAGGGCGAGGCGATCGAAGTCTCCAGCATCCTGGCCGCGATCGCCGCCGATGCTGCCTCAGCGCAAGAGGCGGTGTCATGACGCTCCGCCTGCCGCGCCGTGGCCTTGCGCAAGTGCTCGCGCTGCTCGTGATCCTGCTGGTCGATCGTGCGGTGTCGCCGCAATTCTTCAACCTGCATCTGCAGGACGGACGGCTGTTCGGTTCGGTCATCGACGTGCTCAACCGCGGCACGCCGGTGGCGCTGCTTTCGCTCGGCATGGTGCTGGTGATCGCAACCGGCGGCATCGACCTGTCGGTCGGCGCGGTCATGGCGATTGCCGGTGCCACGGCGGCGAGTCTCGCCGATAGCCATTCGTTGCCGGTCGTGCTCGGGGCGGCGCTCGGCGTCGGCCTGCTCTGCGGCCTCTGGAACGGAATCCTTGTTGCGGTGCTGCGCATTCAGCCGATCGTCGCCACGCTGATCCTGATGGTGGCGGGGCGCGGCATCGCGCAGCTGATCACGGAAGGCCGCATCGTCACCTTTACCTCGCCAGATCTGGTCTGGTTCGGCAATGGCGCCGTGCTCGGGCTGCCAGCGCCGGTCGCCATCGCGATCGGCATGCTGCTGCTGACCGCCGGCGTCGTGCGCGGCTCTGCGCTCGGGCTTCTGATCGAGGCGACCGGCGGCAATGCCCGCGCGAGCGAACTCTCGGGCGTAGGCACCCGCGCCATGATCCTCTCGGTCTATGTCTGGTGCGGCATCTGCGCCGCGCTCGCCGGCGTGATCGCGGCCGCCGACATCATGGGCGCGGACGCCAACAATGCCGGGCTTTGGCTCGAGCTCGATGCGATCCTTGCGGTGGTGATCGGGGGGACCTCGCTGTTCGGCGGGCGTTTCAGCCTGATCCTCGCCGTCGCCGGCGCGCTGATCATTCAGGCGATGAACACCGGCATCCTGTTGTCGGGCTATCCGCCGGAGCTCAACCTGCTGGTCAAGGCCGTCGTGGTGCTGACCGTCCTGCTCGTGCAATCGCCGCGGCTCGGCGAGTGGTCCGGATTCGTTGCGCGCTGGCGGAGCAGCAAGCCATGAAACGCCTGTCCCCGATCGCCGTCACCGCGCTAGTGCTCGTCGCCGGCTTCGCCCTTTGCGCGCTGCAGTTTCCGAACATCGCCTCGACCCGCGTGGTCGCCAATCTCCTCACCGACAACGCCTTCCTCGGCATCGTCGCAACCGGCATGACCTTCGTGATCATCTCCGGCGGCATCGACCTGTCGGTCGGCTCGGTGATCGGCTTCACCACCGTGTTCGTGGCGCTCGCGATCGAGCGCTGGGGCATTCCGCCTTATCTGGCGTTCGCCATGGTCCTGTTGCTCTGCGCGTTGTTCGGCGCTGCGATGGGGGCCATCATCCATGTCTTCGACCTGCCGCCCTTCATCGTCACCTTGGCCGGCATGTTCCTGGCGCGCGGCGTAAGCTTCCTGCTTTCGACCGAATCGATCCCGATCACGGCGCCGATCTATTCCACCGTCTCCGACTTCGCGATCCACCTTCCTGGCGGCGGGCGGCTGACCGCGATCGCCATGGCGATGCTGCTGGTGCTGATCGCGGGCGCGCTGTTGCTGCATCTCACGCGGTTCGGCGCCAATGTCTACGCCCTCGGCGGCAGCCGCGCCACCACGGCGCTGATGGGCATCCAGGTGGGGGCGATGACGGTGCGCATCTACATGCTCTCCAGCGTACTCGCGGGTCTCGCCGGAATCGTCTTCTCCTTCTATACTGCGGCCGGCTACTCACTCTCCGCTGTCGGCGTCGAGCTCGACACCATCGCCGCGGTGGTGATCGGCGGCACGCTGCTCACCGGTGGACAGGGCTCGGTGATCGGCACCTTTTTAGGGGTACTGATCCAGGGCATGATCCAGACCTACATCAATTTTGACGGCACGCTTTCGAGCTGGTGGACCAAGATCGCGACCGGCGTGCTGCTGTTCGCCTTCATTGCACTGCAGCAGGGCTTGATGGCGCTCTCGCGCAGCTCGGCGGCCAAGACGGTGAGGGGCCACGCATGACCTCGAGCATCGTCGTCATCCCGACCCGGCGGGCGCATTCCAACCACGCGGAAGTCGCGCGCAGCATCGGCATCGACATCATCGCCGGGCGCTATTCTGAAGGCACGCGGCTGCCGGGCGATGCCGAGCTGATCGCGATGTTCGGGGTGTCGCGACCGGTGCTCCGCGAAGCCGTGAAGACACTGGTCGCCAAGGGCCTGCTCTCGACCAAGGCCCGCGTCGGCACCGTCGTGCGCGGGCGGGCGGACTGGAACATGTTCGATCCCGACGTGCTGGCCTGGCATCTGGACGCCGGCATTGGCCGGCGCTTCCTTTCCGACCTCGCCGAGATCCGCCTTGCCGTCGAGCCGCGCGCGGCGGCACTTGCGGCGGAACGTCGCACTGAGAACGACCTGTCGGAGATGCGCAAGGCGATGGAGTGGATGCGAAGCGAGCCGTCCACCTCGATCGCTTTTGCGGAAGCCGATCTCAGCCTGCACGTTGCGGTCGCCAACGCCGCCGGCAATCCCTTCATGCGCTCGATCGGCGCCGTCATCGAGGCGGCGCTACGTGCCTCCTTCGTGCTGAGCGCGCCGGTGGAGAGCGCCGATCGCGAGACGGTTCTGATCTGGCACCAGAGCATCGTCGATGCCATCGCCGCGCGGGATGCCGAGGCGGCGTCGGCGGCAATGATCGAAGTCATTCACAACGGCCGGCGGCGCCACGCGCAGTCGGTCGAACAGGCGAATCAGAAATGAGCAACGACACACCCAAGAAACCGCTGCGCAGTCAGGCGTGGTTTGGCCGCCAGGACAAGATGGGCTTCTATTATCGCTCGTTCCTGAAGAACAGCGGCACGCCGCAGGACCGCTTCGAGGGGCGGCCGGTGATCGGCATCTGCAACACCTGGTCGGAGCTCACGCCGTGCAACGCGCATTTTCGCGTGATTGCAGATCACGTGCGGCAGGGCGTGCTCGATGCCGGCGGCTATCCGTTGGAGTTTCCGGTCTCCTCGCTCGGCGAGGTGACGATGCGCCCGACTGCGATGCTGTTCCGCAATCTCGCCTCGATGGACGTGGAGGAGGCGATCCGCGCCCATCCGCTCGACGGCGTCGTGCTCCTGATGGGCTGCGACAAGACCACGCCGGCGCTGTTGATGGGCGCTGCCTCCGCCGACCTGCCGACCATCGGCGTCTCCGGCGGGCCGCAGCTGCGCGGCGTCTATCGCGGCCAGATCATCGGCTCCGGCACCAACATCATCTCGATGAGCGAGCAGCTGCGCGCTGGCGAGATCACCTTGGCGGAGTTCCACGAGGCCGAGGCGGCGATGAACCGCTCCGCCGGCAGCTGCATGACCATGGGCACCGCCTCGACCATGGCCTCGATGGTCGAGGCGCTTGGCATCGGCCTGCCGGAGAATGCCGCCATTCCTGCTGCCGACGCGCGGCGCAACCTGCTGGCACGCATGGCCGGCCGGCGGATCGTCGAAATGGTCGGCGAGGACCTCAAGCCATCGGACATCCTGACCCGTGCCGCTTTCGAGAACGCGATCCGGACCTTGGCTGCGATCGGCGGCTCGACCAATGCGGTGGTGCATCTGCTCGCCATCGCCGGCCGCCTCGGCGTAGAGCTCTCGCTCGATGATTTCGACCGGCTCTGCCGCGACGTGCACTGCCTGGTCGACCTGATGCCGTCCGGCCGCTTCCTGATGGAAGATTTCTACTACGCCGGCGGCCTGCCAGCGGTGCTGCGCGCGCTCGGCGAGCGCGGGCTGCTGCACAAGGATGCGCGCACCGTCAACGGCAAGACGCTGTGGGAGAATGTGGCCTCCGCGCCGAACTGGAATTCCGAAGTGATCACGCCGTTCGAGACGCCGTTCAAGACCGAGGCCGGCATCGCGATCCTCACCGGCAATCTCGCGCCCAATGGTGCCGTGATCAAACCATCGGCCGCCTCGCCGGAGCTGATGCGCCATACCGGCCGCGCCGTCGTGTTCGAGAGCGTCGAGGAAATGCACGACGCGGTCGATGACGAGAGCCTCGACATCGACGCCTCCTGCATCATGGTGCTGAAGAATTGCGGGCCGAAGGGGTATCCGGGCATGGCCGAGGTCGGCAACATGCCGCTGCCGGCCAAGCTGTTGCGCCAGGGCGTGCGCGACATGATCCGCATCTCGGATGCCCGCATGTCCGGCACCGCCTATGGCACCGTGGTGCTGCATGTCGCCCCGGAAGCCACCGTCGGCGGTCCGCTGGCACTGGTGAAGAACGGCGACATGATCACGCTCGACGTCGCCGCGCGCGCGCTGCATCTGCATGTCAGTGACGAGGAGCTCGCGACGCGCCGTGCCGCCTGGACTCCACCGAAGCCGCATGCGGCGCGCGGCTATCAGAAGCTCTACATCGATCACGTGTTGCAGGCCGATCGCGGCGTCGATTTCGATTTCCTGGTCGGCCACAGCGGCTCGCCCGTGCCGCGCGACAATCACTAGAGGTGTTGCATGACCGCATCCGCCACCCCGCGCTATAAAGGCGTCTTCCCGGTCGCGCCGACCGTGTTCGATGCCGACGGACGCCTCGACATCGAAGGCCAGAAGCGCGCGATCGACTTCATGATCGATGCCGGCTCGCACGGCATCTGCATCCTCGCCAATTTCTCCGAGCAGTTCGTGCTGACCGATGACGAGCGCGACGCGGTGATGACGGCGGTGCTGGAGCATGTCGCGGGGCGTGTGCCTGTCATCGTCACGACCACCCATTTCTCGACCTTCGTCTGCGCCGAGCGCTCGCGCCGGGCGCAGGAGCTCGGGGCCGCGATGGTGATGGTGATGCCGCCCTATCATGGCGCGACCTTTCGCGTGCCGGAGGCCGCGATCTACGATTTCTACAAGGGCGTGTCGGACGTGATCTCGATTCCGATCATGGTGCAGGATGCGCCGGTCGCGGGTACGCCGCTGTCGGTCGCCTTCCTTGCCCGCATGGCCAAGGAAATCGAGAACCTCGCTTATTTCAAGGTCGAGGTGCCGCGCGCTGCCGAGAAGCTGCGCGCGCTGATCGAGGCCGGCGGCGCGGCGATCGAAGGCCCGTGGGACGGCGAGGAGGCGATCACCCTGATGGCCGATCTCGACGCCGGCGCGACCGGCGCGATGACCGGCGGCGGCTATCCCGATGGCATCCGCCAGATCACCGATCCTTACTTTGCGGGCGAACGCGACAAGGCCGTCGATGCCTATCAACGCTGGTTGCCGCTGATCAATTACGAGAACCGGCAGTGCGGGCTTGCCGCCTGCAAGGCGTTGATGAAGGAGGGCGGCGTCATCAGGCATGACACGCTGCGCAGCCCCCAGCCGGCGATGCATCCGGCCACTCGCGCCGGCCTGATCGAGCTTGCGCGCCGGCTCGATCCGGTCGTGCTGCGCTGGGGACGCTGAGCATGGGCGAGCTTCGAGTGGCCATTGTCGGCTTCGGCAAGATCGCGCGCGATCAGCATGTGCCGGCGATCGCCGCCACCGATGGCGTGACGCTCGCGGCGGTCGCGAGCCGCAATGCCTCGCTGCCGGGCCTGCCGCATTTCAGCACGATCGAGGATCTGTTGCGCGAGGGACCCGAGATCGATGCGGTGGCGCTCTGCACGCCGCCGCAGGTCCGCCGCGCGCAAGCGGTCGCCGCGCTGCAGGCCGGCAAACATGTGATGCTGGAGAAGCCGCCGGGCGCGGCGGTGAGCGAGCTCGATCCGTTGATCGCGCTCGCCGCCGAGCAGAAGCGCACGCTGTTTGCGACCTGGCATTCCCGCTATGCGCCGGCCGTCGAGCCCGCGCGCGAATGGCTGGCCTCGCGCGAGATCCGCAACGTCAAGATCGAATGGAAGGAAGACGTGCGCGTCTGGCATCCGGGCCAGGGTTGGATCTGGGAGCCCGGCGGGCTCGGGGTGTTCGATCCCGGCATCAATGCGCTCTCCATCCTTACGCGGATATTGCCCGAGCCGGTATTCGTCACCGCGGCCGATTTGTCGTTCCCGTCCAATCGCGCGGCACCGATCGCGGCAACCCTTGAACTCACCGATACCAACGCGCTGCCGATCATAGCCGAATTCGATTTCCGCCAGACCGGCCCGCAGAGCTGGGACATCATCGTCGACACCGACGACGGGTCATTGAAGCTGTCGAAAGGTGGCGCCAGGCTGGTGGCGGGCGACGAGGTGCTGGTGGACGAGAAGGAGGCCGAATATCCCGGACTCTATCGTCGCTTCGTCGAACTGACCGCGCGCGGCGCGATCGACGTCGATCTGGTGCCGTTGCGGCTGGTGGCCGACGCGTTCCTGCTCGGCAGCCGCCGCCTCGTCGAGCCGTTCGAGGATTGACCGCATGACAGGCGCACGGATCAGCGAGGATGTGTTCGGCACCCTGCCTGACGGGCGCGCGGTGGATCGCGTCACGCTGCGCGGCGCGCAGGGCTTCGAGGCGCGGATCATCACCTATGGGGCCGCGCTGCAGGCGCTCGTCGTGCCTGACGCCAATGGCGTTTGCGACGACGTCCTGCTCGGCCATGATGATATCCAGGGCTATCTCGCGCATCGCCAGTTTTTCGGCGCCACCGTCGGCCGCTACGCCAACCGCATCGCCAACGCGCGCTTCGTGCTCGATGGCCAGACCATCCGGCTCAACCCCAATGACGGGCCGCATGCGCTGCATGGCGGACCGGACGGCTTCGATCGCCGGCTGTGGCAAATCACCAAGGTCGAGGAAGGCGCCCAGCCGGCGGTGACTTTGCTTTATGTCAGCGCCGACGGTGAAGAGAACTATCCTGGGCGGCTCGACATTCGCGTCACCTATCGCCTGACCGGGCCGAGCGAGCTGTCGGTGGAGTTCGTGGCCAAGACCAGCCGTCCGACCATCGTCAACCTGACCAATCATAGTTTCTTCAATCTCGACGGCGTGTCGGCGCAGACGGATATCCTCGGCCATCGGTTATCGGTCGCCGCGGATCATTTTCTCGCGATCGACGAGAGCGCGATCCCGCTGCCCGGGCCGCCGCGCCCCGTCGCCGGCACGCCGTTCGACTTCCGCGAAGCGACCGCCATCGGGGCACGCATCCGCGCAGCCGATCTGCAGCTTCGCAGCGGGCGTGGCTATGACCACAATTACTGTCTGCGCGATGCCGGCGGCCTGCGACTCGCCGCGCGATTGGAAGCGCCACGCTGCGGCCGCGTCATGGAGCTCCTGACCAACCAGCCCGGACTGCAGGTCTATTCCGGCAACTACCTCGACGGCGCCAAAGGCGGCAAGGGGCGGCTGCATCGCCAGTCCGATGCGATCTGCCTGGAGCCGCAGAACTGGCCCGACGCGCCCAACCGGGCGGATTTTCCGAGCCCGCGGCTTTCGCCGGATCAGACCTACAAGCACACCATTGTATATCGCTTCTCCACCACGGGGGTCCGCGCATGATGGAGCAGGTGCCGACGTCCGTGCTCCACGCCGAGCGCTGCCACCTCGGCGAGGGGCCGACCTATGATCCCTTGACCGACATTGCGTGGTGGTTCGACATCCGCGAAGGCCTGCTGTTCGAGGCGACACTGAGCAGCGGTGAGGTGCGGCGCCATGTGCTGGGCAAGATGGCCAGCGCGCTGGGGCGGATCGATGCCGCGCGCCAGCTGATCGTCGCCGAGGACGGGCTCTATATCCGCGACGTCACCAATGGCGCGCTCTCGCTCTATCTGTCGCTGGAAGCGGATAATCCGGCGACGCGCTCCAACGATTCCCGGGTCCACCCCTCGGGTACGTTCTGGATCGGCACCATGGGCCGCAAGGCGGAGCGCGAGCTGGGCGCGATCTACGCGCTCCATCGCGGCGAGATCGTCCGGCTGTTTCCGAACATCACGATTCCCAACGCGATCTGTTTCAGCGCCGACGGCGCGATCGGCTATTTCACCGACAGTGCCGAGAACGTGCTCTATCGCGTCGAACTCAATCCCGACACCGGCCTGCCGCGCAGCACGCCGACGGTATTGGTCCGGCATCGCGGCGGTGGCGATCTGGACGGTGCGGTGGTCGATGCGGAGGGCAGGATCTGGAATGCGCGCTGGGGCGCCGGCTGTGTCGACGTCTACAGCCCGCAAGGCGTGCACCTGCGCTGCGTCAAGGTGCCGGCGAGCCAAGCCAGCTGCCCGGCCTTCGTTGGCGCCGATCTGTCGCGCCTGCTGGTGACTTCTGCCTGGCAGGACATGGATGAGGCCGCGAAGGCGGCCGATCCCGAGCACGGGCGAACCTTTCTGCTGGAGGTCGGCGCGCGCGGTCGCGCCGAGCCCGACGTCAGGCTCTCGAGCTAAGAGGAGGATCGTTCAGCAAGGCGAGTGGGTGCTACCGAACTATCCAGGAACCGCGATCGCGGATCGCAGGTTTGTTTGTTCAACGTCGAAAAGACAAAGGGAGTGAGACATGTTGAGAGTAAAGACCATCATGGCTGCGGCGCTCGCCGGCCTCGGCGCGATCGCGCTGTCCGGCGCAGCCATGGCGCAGAGCAAGCCGACCATCGGCATCGCCATGCCGACCAAATCGTCCGCGCGTTGGATCGATGACGGCAACAACATGGTGAAGGTGCTGAAGGAGCGCGGCTACAACACCGACCTGCAATATGCCGAGGACGACATCCCGAACCAGCTCTCGCAGGTCGAGAACATGGTCACCAAGGGATCCAAGGTGCTGGTGATCGCCGCGATCGACGGCACCACGCTGTCCGACGTGCTGAAGCAGGCCAAGGCGGCCGGCATCACCGTGATCGCCTATGATCGCCTGATCCGCGATACGCCGAATGTCGATTACTACGCGACCTTCGACAACTTCCAGGTCGGCGTGCTGCAGGCGCAATCGATCGTCGACAAGCTCGGCTTGAAGGACGGCAAGGGGCCGTTCAACATCGAGCTGTTCGGCGGTTCGCCCGACGACAACAACGCCTATTTCTTCTACAACGGCGCGATGTCGGTGCTGAAACCCTATATCGACTCCGGCAAGCTGGTCGTCGCCTCGGGCCAGATGGGCATGGACAAGGTCGCGACGCTCCGCTGGGACGGCGCCACCGCGCAGGCCCGCATGGACAACCTGCTCAGCGCCTATTACGGCAACAAGCGTCTCGACGCCGTGCTGTCGCCCTATGACGGCATCTCGATCGGCATCATCTCGTCCGTGAAGGGCGTCGGCTATGGCAGCGGCAACCAGCCGATGCCGATCATCTCCGGCCAGGATGCCGAGGTGCCGTCGGTCAAGGCGATCCTGCGCGGCGACCAATACTCGACCATCTTCAAGGACACCCGCGACCTCGCCAAGGTGACCGCCGACATGGTCGATGCCGTGCTGAACGGCAAGCAGGTGCAGGTCAACGACACCAAGACCTACAACAACGGCGTCAAGGTCGTGCCCGCCTATCTGCTCAAGCCGGTGGTGGTCGACAAGAGCAATTGGGAGAAGGTCCTGGTCGGCAGCGGCTACTACACGAAGTCGCAGGTCGAGTGATGCTTCCTTCGATTCCCTCTTCCCGCTTGCGGGGAGAGGGGGCAGGGTGAGGGGGAGGCGCCGCGAACGCGAATGGTTGGGTTCGCAGCGGCTCCCGTTCATCCGTCCCCGCAGGCGGGGAGAGATGAGGTCAAGGACAGGGACACAAGGCGATGACGGCAATCCTGGAGATGCGCAGCGTCAGCAAGAGCTTTGGCAATGTGCAGGCGCTGCGCGACGTTAGCTTTACGGTCGAGGCGGGCGAGATCCACGCCCTCGTCGGCGAGAATGGCGCCGGCAAGTCGACCCTGATGAAGGTGCTGAGCGGCGTGTATCCGCACGGCCGCTATGAGGGCCAGATCATTTTTGAGGGCGAGGAGCGGCGGTTCCGCGACATCAATGATTCCGAGGCGCTCGGCATCATCATCATCCATCAGGAACTCGCGCTGATCCCGCTGATGTCGATTGCCGAGAACATCTTCTTGTCGCATGCACCGTCACGCCTGGGTGTCATCGATCGAGACGAGGTGTACCGGCGCAGCCGGGAGCTGCTGGCGCAGGTGGGCCTGAAGGAATCGCCGGATACGCTGATCACCGATCTCGGCGTCGGCAAGCAGCAACTGGTCGAGATCGCCAAGGCGCTGTCCAAGCGGGTCAAGCTGTTGATCCTGGACGAGCCGACGGCGAGCCTGAACGAAGCCGACAGCCAGGCGCTGCTCGATCGGCTCATCACCTTCCGCGAGCAGGGGATTGCCTCGATCCTGATCACGCACAAGCTGAACGAGGTCGCCCGTGTCGCCGATCGCATCACGGTGCTGCGCGACGGACGGACCGTCGACAGCATCGATTGCCACGCCGAGCCGGTCCTGGAGGACCGGATCATCAAGAGCATGGTCAATCGCGATATGGCGCACCGTTTCCCGGAGCGCCAGCCGAAGATCGGAGAGCCCGTCTTCAAGGTCGAGAACTGGTCCGTCTATCATCCGCAGCATCACGACCGCCAGGTGATCAAGAACGTGAATTTCGCGGTGCGCCGCGGCGAGATCGTCGGCATCGCCGGCCTGATGGGGGCCGGCCGCACCGAATTCGCCATGAGCCTGTTCGGCCGCTCCTGGGGCACCCACATCACCGGCCGCGTCCGGCTCGAGGGACACGATGTCGATCTCTCCAGCGTGCCGGCCGCGATCGATGCAGGCCTCGCCTACGTCACCGAGGACCGCAAGCAGCTCGGCCTGATCCTGGCCGACGACGTCCGCAAGAACATCACCTTGGCGAGCTTGGATCAGGTCGCGCCGAAGGGGGTGATCGACGACATCGCGGAACTCAAGGCCGCCGCCGGCTATCGCGGGCGCATGCGCATCCGCTGTTCCGATGTCTATCAGGAGACGGGCCAGCTCTCGGGCGGCAATCAGCAGAAGGTCGTGCTGTCGAAATGGCTGATGACCGACCCCAAGGTGTTGATCTTGGACGAGCCGACGCGAGGCATCGACGTCGGTGCAAAATACGAGATTTATTGTATCATCAACGAACTGGCCGAGGCGGGTCGCGGCGTGGTGGTGATCTCGTCGGAAATGCCGGAACTGCTCGGCATCTGCGACCGGATCTGCGTCATGAACGACGGCGCCTTTGTCGGCGAGTTTCCGGGCCATGAGGCGACGCAGGAGAAGATCATGCGTGCTATCATGCGCAACGAAGCCATTAACAATCAACAGGACGGCCGCCTCGTGGAGCGGGTGGGAGGATAACGATCATGACCGACAAGACGGTTTCGCTTCCCGAGGAGCGGCCGCACGGCGGCTTCCTGAAGAACAATCTGCGCAGCTACGGCATGATGCTGTCGTTGGCTGCAATCATGCTGTTCTTCCAATTCATGACCGACGGCACGTTGCTGCAGCCGCTCAACCTGACCAACCTGGTGCTGCAGAACAGCTACATCGTCATCATGGCGCTGGGCATGCTGCTGGTCATCGTCACCGGGCATATCGATCTGTCGGTCGGATCGGTCGCAGGTTTCGTCGGCGCGGTCGCCGCCGTGCTGATGGTCCGCTACCACGTCGATTTTCCGCTCGCCATTCTGGCCTGTCTCGTGGTCGGGGCTGCGATCGGCGCGGCGCAGGGCTATTGGGTGGCCTATTTCGGCATTCCCTCCTTCATCGTCACGCTGGCGGGCATGCTGGTGTTCAAGGGCCTGGCGCTGGCGCTGCTGCAGGGGCAGTCGGTCGGACCGTTCCCAGGAACCTTCCAGAAACTGTCCTCCGGCTTCATCCCGGAAATGTTCCCGAGCGCGGCGCATCTCTATCCGACCTCGCTCGCGATCGGCGGACTGCTCACCTTGGCGTTGGTCTATGCCAGCGTGAAGGGGCGCTCGCGTGAGCAGGCGCATGGCATCGAGGTCGAGCCTTACGCCTTCTTCGCTGCGAAGAACCTCGTCCTGGCGGCGGTGATCCTGTACTTCACCTTCCTGATCGCCTCGCATCGCGGTTTGCCCAACGTGCTCGTGATCATGACCGTGCTGATCGCGCTCTACGGCTTCATGACGCGGCGAACGGTGGTGGGCCGGCAGATCTATGCGGTCGGCGGCAACGCCAAGGCGGCCAAGCTCTCGGGCATCAAGGCCGAGCGGCTGGTGTTCATGACCTTCGTCAACATGGGGGTACTGGCGGCGCTGGCCGGCTTGGTGTTCGCCGCGCGTCTCAACACCGCGACTCCGAAGGCCGGCCTCGGCTTCGAACTCGACGTGATCGCGGCCTGCTTCATCGGCGGCGCGTCGGCCTATGGCGGCGTCGGTCGCGTCGGCGGTGCGGTGATCGGCGCCATGATCATGGGCGTGATGAACAATGGCATGTCGATCCTCGGCATCGGCATTGACTACCAGCAGGTGATCAAGGGCCTGGTGTTGCTGGGCGCGGTCTGCATCGACGTCTACAACCAGCGCCGTTAGCGTGGCTCCAAGGCCGTTGCGTGGCGCAGCCGCGCCCGCAACAGGCACCGCACAGGAACGTTCTCCTACTCCGGGGGACTTCGGCGCGGTGTTTGTGCTCCAGATAAGACGAAGAAAAAAATTCTATAAGATTGCCTGTTTGCCCCGACATGGTTTCATAACGCGCGGATTGCAGCGGCTGAGCCGCGCTGGGCGCTGAGGGGATTTTATGTCGGATATTGCGGTGAGACCCGCCACAGGGGTCGTCTCCAAGGGAAGCTTGACGGAGGACTGGCTGGCGCTCGTGATCGGCGTGCTGGTCTTCGCACTCGCTCTGTTCAGCCTCGCCGGCACCGATCTGCTCGGCTGGGCGGTGACGACGTCGGTCTATACCGACATCGGCAAGGCGCTGGCACCGGTCGCCAAGGGCTATGCGGCGCTCGGCGGTCTCGGTGCGCTGATTGCGACCTTTGCATCGCTGCTGGTCGTACTCACAGCCGGGGTTGCGGCGCTGGGCGGCGACGTCAAGCGTTTCGCGCTCGCTTTCACCGTCGTATTCGCGATCGCCTATGCGAGCTGGATCGTCGGCAGCTATGCCTATGTTGCGGCAGTTACGCCGGCGGAGCAGCAGAAATTCGGCATTGCCTGGTCGCTGAAGCTGACCAATGAGGGCGGCTTCGTCGTCGCGCTGCTGTCGGGCCTGGTGATCGCCAATTTCTTCCCGCGTTTTGCCGAGTGGCTGAAGGAGGCGATCCGCCCCGAACTCTACATCAAGATCGCGATCGTGATCCTCGGCGCCACCATCGCGGTCACCGCAGCGGGCCGGCTCAACCTCGCGTCCTCGGTCCTGCTGCGCGGCGTCGCCGCCATCATCGAGGCCTATCTGATCTATTGGTCGGTGGTGTATTTCGTCGCCCGCAGATTCTTCGGCTTCAGCCGCGAATGGTCGGTGCCGCTCGCATCGGGCATCTCGATCTGCGGCGTGGCCGCGGCGATCGCCACCGGCGGCGCCATCCGCGCGCGCCCCTCGGTGCCGATTTTGGTCTCCTCGCTGGTTGTCGTGTTCGCGGTGGTGGAGATCCTGATCCTGCCGTTCCTGGCGCAGACCTTGCTGTGGCAGGAGCCGCTGGTCGCCGGCGCCTGGATGGGCCTTGCGATCAAGACCGATGGCGCGGCGGTGGCCGGCGGCGGCATCACGGAATCGCTGATCATGGCCAAGGCGGCTGCCGAAGGCATCAAATATCAGCCGGGCTGGATTCTCGCGACCACCGCCACCGTGAAGGTGTTCATCGACATCTTCATCGGCATCTGGGCCTTCATCCTCGGCTATATCTGGACCAACTACATCACCCCTCGCGCCGACAAGGCAAAGACCTCCGAGATCTGGGAGCGATTCCCGAAATTCATTCTCGGCTTCGTGGTCGTGTTCGCAATCTCGCTCTGGCTTGCGGTCGGCACCACGCCCGAGATCGCGAAGGCGCTGCCTGCGGCGGCGGGCGAGGCCAATGTGTTCCGGGTGATCTTCTTCATCCTGACCTTCTTCTCGATCGGCGTGCTGTCGGATTTCCGCAAGCTCTGGCAGGACGGTTTCGGCAAGCTCGCCGCGGTCTATGTGGTCAGCCTGTTCGGCTTCGTGATCTGGGTCGGCTTACTGATTTCCTGGCTGTTCTTCAGCGGCATCAAGCCGCCGCTCGCCAGCTGAGTTCGAGGAGAAGTGGCCATGTCAGTCAATGATCTGAATGCGCAGAACAACAATGGGGCCGAGCCGCTGCTGCCGATCGAGAAGAAGCTGATCGGCTACAGCCTCGGCATCGGCATCGTGCTGTTGGTGATCCTGGTCGCGATCAATCACCTGTATCCGGCACAGCTTTGACAAGCGCGTAGTTCAACCGATCGAGTCATTTGCGAGGCGCCGAATGCGACAAAGCAATCCAGGCTGCTTTCCTGGCCCTGGATTGCTTCGCTTCGCTCGCAATGACGATGTCGAGATCGTGCCTTGAAGTAGATGCGTAGGGTGGGCAAAGGCGCGAATGCGCCGTGCCCACGTTGTGCTCGCTGGTCTCGAAGCGTGGGCACTCTTCGCTTTGCTCACCCTAAGATTCTACGGATCTCGCTGCTACACCACGTGGAAATTCGACACCGAGTCATTGGCGAGCTGTGCCACCAGCTGCAGCTCCCAGTCGATATAGGCCTGCATCGCCGCTGACGCGTTGTCGGTGCCTTCATAGGGACGCTTGTAGACGTCGTTTGCATCCGAGATCCACGACGGCCGATCGCGATCGAGCTCACGGCCGGATGCGGTCCAGGCGCGCGTGCCGCCGCTGAGCACGCGGAACTGGCGTTTCGTCGCCGTTCGTGCGTCGGCCAGCGCAAAGGCGGCCTCGGCTCCATCCTCACTGGTGAGCACGATTCCGCCGTCACCCGGCAGCTTCGCGATGTCCTCGGCAAAGCGGGACGCCAGCACGAAATGCGCGCCGGGAATGTGGCCGGCCTTATAGGTCGGGCTGCGGGTGAGATCGACGATGGTCCAGGCGGAGGGATCGGCGGCAAGCTCATCGGCGCTGATCGCCGCCTCGCCGATATCGGGAAGGCGCGGCCGACGTGGCGGACGAACGCCGGCGTCGTCTGCCGCGATGACATCGGGACCGACGATCGACGCATCCCATCCCATCTGCACCAGCCAGGATGCCGTCATCCGGGCGCGCACGCCGTCATCATCGAACAGCACCAGGCGGGCACCACGTACGCCGACCCATTCGTCGAGGGCCTGCACCAGCTGGCCGCCTGGCGCGGAGACGAAGCCATCTGGATGCGAGGCGGCATATTCCTCGGGCGTGCGAACATCCAGGCAATACAGCGTGCGCTGGCCAGCTTCTGCGCGCAGCCGCTCGAATGCCGTGCGATCGAGGCTCTTGACCCCGACCCGCTCGGCCCAGGCCTTCGCATCCTCCAACGCCGCGGCGTAGCTCGCCTGCGGCCGCTCCAGAAACCGCGCGGTCTTGCCGCGCTCGACCTGATGGCCGGCCAGGGTCCATCCGATGGTGCCGTTGCGCAGCGCGTAGATTCGGTTCGGCAGCCCTGCGTTGATCAGCGACTGGGTGCCGACGATCGAGCGCGTGCGCCCGGCGCAGTTGACGATGATCGTGGTGTCGGATGACGGCGCGATCTCGCGTGCGCGATAGGCGAGCTCGCCGCCGGGCACGCTGATCCCGCGCGGAATGCTCATGGTGCGGTATTCCTCGAAGCGGCGGGCATCGAGCACGACGAGGTTGGACTCCGTCTCGATCAGCGCCTTGGCCTCGTCGGCCGAAAGGGACGGCGTATGCCTGACAGCCTCCACCAATTCGCCAAAGGCCTTGCTCGGCACATTGACGTCGCGGAATACTTCGCCGACCCGCGCGTAGCCGGCAAGCCCGCCGTCGAGGATCGCGACGTCCGTATAGCCGAGCGCCTTGATCCGCGGCACCGCGCGCGCGGCATAGCCTTCACCACCGTCATAGACGACGACAGGGGCGGAGAGCCTCGGCACCAGGTCGAGAATCCGCAGCTCGATCTGCGACAGCGGCAGCGAGACCGCAAAGAACGGGTGCGACAGCGAGTAGGGGCCTTCCTCGCGCACATCGAGCAGCGCAACTTCGTCGCCTGCGCGCCAGCGCCGGCGCAGCTCGGTCGGCGATAACAGCGCTGTCCGTTCAGGCAGGGTGACCGGGCCAGAGGTTTGGTACAGTGTCATTCGAATATCCGGAAATGAAATCGCGGGCAGCGCCAGTCTCCGCGTCGTACACCGCGCGGCGGATACGACCGATATTGCCGCCATAGACGTGTATGCTGATCGAGGACGCGTCCGACAGGCCATTCGAGATCGCGTGGATATCGCCGATTGCAGGCGATACCGCGGCGACTTGGCCGGCCGTCAGCCGTTCGGGTGCGCCGGCACGGAGCGAGCCGTCAGGCTGCTGTTGGTAACGCACCGAAATCTCTTCTCCCCGCAGCACCCCGACCAGGCCCCAGACGCGATGATCATGGATCGGCGTGCCCTGGCCCGGGCCCCAGACAAAGCTCACAATCGAGAAGCGGTCAAGCGGGTCCGCGTAGAGCAGATGCTGCCGATAATGGTCGCCTGCCGTACTCGCGGAGACCTCGGGAAGCCAGTCATCGTGCCGGATCAGGTCTTCCAGCCTTGGCGCCAGCTGCGCGAGGATCGTGGCTTCGCTGGTTTCGTTCTGCAAAAGGCGCGCCGTGTCGACGACGAAGGTGCGCAACCTCGTAATGTCACTCATCCCAAACCTGTTCGTCCCTGAGTGACCTGAGGATCTGACCACGCGACGCAGTCACGGTCCTCCGGCTCACACGTGAGGGCCGAGCATTGCGATGTAGAAGAGATCCTCGGCCGACAGCTGCGCTGGCATGCCCGGATGTCTCGCGGTCTGCCGCCCTTGCGGGCCGTGCGTCGGAATGAGGCGATAGATCCAGTGACCGAACCACGAGACGTAGCGCACGAGGACCTCCACGCAAGCTTCGGCATCCCGTTTGGATAGCACGAGGCTGCTGCCGTCGAACATAGCCAAATCCGCGCTCGCGCAAGTTTGGCAGGATCATGCCTGCTGGAGTGCGTCCTCAGCTGATTCATTTTGCGTCACGCGCGTTGCGCATCGGTTCGCTTCCGCTGTCTCCTCGGCACGATCCGCGCCTGTCGGCTGCAGCCGCTCCCGCCAATGCGTCCTGAAGGCCAGCCACGACGCGGTGTCCTGGAAGGCGACTTCGGCGAACCATTCGACGGTGAGCGCGCCGCTGGGCCACAAGCGTTCCTGGTCGTGCCAGCAGACGACGGGCCAGCGCGGATTGCGGTAGGCGCGGCCCGAGGCGTCGTGCAGCGACGGGCGGCCGAGGTGATCGATGAGCCAATTCATCACCTCGGGCAGGAAGGTCGCGGCGAAGGAGACGCCGTGGCGACCGATCCGCTGCGGCATCCGCATCACGCGCTGGTCGATGATCGCAAACGCCGGCGGCACCGCGCCGGAGTTGAATTGCCGGATCATCAGCAGGCGGAAGCCGGACTCGCCCAGTTCAGCAGGCTCGGCCTGAATGGCGCTCGGTTGCAGCGGAGCCGTCATGTTCATACCAGTGCTCCCTTTGCCTGCCTGAGCATGTCATCGGATGTCAGCAGCGCGCCGTCGCGCACGACGATCGCGTCGAACTCCCGCATGAAAGCCGCACACACGGCCAGCGCGGCCGCTTCCTCGCGCGGATCGCCGCCCCATTTGCAGGAGATCGCCACGTCGCGGTCGCCGATCGCGCTCTGCAGCGCGGGCGTTGCTGCAAGCTCGGCGGCCGCGTCCTTGAATCGCAGGTCGAAGCCGGCGTCCTCGCCGTCGAGCGTGCAGGGCAGATAGCCGGCCGTTTCGAACGGGGCATAAGCATCGTCGAGCATCAACGCGAATGGCAGGCGATCGATCGCCTGCTGCAGCGCCTTGCGCGCCGGAACGTCAGCGCGTTTCAGATAGGCCGTCAGTGCACGCGCCATCGCATTCCTCCCTCGCGATCTGCACGCTGCCTTCCACAGTGCGCAAACCACCCCAGCGCGGAACCGGACATTGGCCGACATCCGACGCACGACATTCGACAAACCGGTGAATACGGCCGGTTGTATCGTGCAAATCAAATTTCGTGCCAGTTAGTGGATGCTGCGGCCGTGCTCGGTCTGGTCGTCCACGCTCGCGGCGAATTGGGCAATCGCGCTGGATTGGTGATGGACCATGCGCCAGGCTCCGTCGACGCGCCGGAAATAATTGGTGGCTGCGAGCGGCGCACCGTCGACGAGTTCGATGCAGACGACGCGGCCGTGGTCGCCATCGACGATCGCATAGGGGTCCGCGCAGACGATTTGCGGCCGCGCGGCATTCTTCAGGATCTCGCGCCAGCTGCCGATCACGCCGGCGCGGCCGACGATCGCCGGCCAGCCCGGGTGAATGCAGGAGATCGTCTCCTGATCGGACCAGACCGCGGCGAGCGCGACAAAGTCGCCGGCCGCGAAGGCTACGTAGAAGGCCGCATTGGCGGCGATGATCTCGCTGGCGTCGCTCATATCCATGGCCTGGGCCAAGGTGGTGCGGAAATCAAGCAGCAATTGGACGGACGCGCGCCCGTCGGGCATTGCGCGAATCTTGCAAGGCCGTCCTTGCAACGCATCATGCGAGGTCTTGACCATGCTCGAAACGGCCATTGTCGGGGGTGGATTGTGCGGATTGGCACTGGCGCGCAGCCTGCAGCAAAGGGGAACGACGTTCGCGTTGTTCGAAGCCCGACACAGGCTTGGCGGACGGATCCTGTCGGTCGCGGCCGGCTCCGGGCTGGCGCTCGACCTCGGCCCGACCTGGTTCTGGCCGGAGACGCAGCCGCTGCTCACGAGCCTGATCGGCGAACTCGGGCTGGTCCATTTCCCTCAGCATGATGACGGCACGGTGCTGCACCTGACCGACGCCGACAAGGCGGCCCAGCAGATCAGCGGGCCGCCAATCCATCAGGGCGCGCAGCGGGTGCAGGGCGGCATGGCCAGCCTGGTCGCCGCGCTGGCGCGCGAGCTGCCGCAGGAGCAAATCCATCTCGGCTATGAGCTGACGCGCATCGTCGATTGCGCGACCCACGTCCGGCTCGTCTTCGCGACCGCGACCGAGTCCGTCGCCATCGATGCCAAGCGGGCAGTCCTGGCCGTGCCGCCGCGTCTCTTGGCCGACCGCGTCAGCTTTTCGCCGGAGCTCGACGAGGCGACGTCGGAGGCGATGCACAATGCCGCGACCTGGATGGCGGCGCAGGCCAAGGTACTGATTGCCTATGACCGCGCACATTGGCGCGACAAGGGCCATTCCGGCAACGCGTTCGTCAGCCATGAACAGGCGGTGGTCGGCGAGATCTTCGACGCCTGCGATGCCGACGGAGCCAAGGCCGCGCTCGGAGGCTTCCTGGCATTCTCACCGGAGCTGCGCGAGACCTTCACAGTCGGGCTTCCGATGCTGATGGCGAGCCAGATGGTGCAGCTGTTCGGATCGGCACTCGACGATGGTGAGCAGCATTATCAGGACTGGGCGAGCGAGCGCTTCACCTGCAGCGCTGCTGACCGTTCCGATCCGCCTGGCGAGCACATCGAGATCGCCAATCCGATGCTGCGCAGGGCGCTGTGGGACGGCCGGCTGCATCTCGGCTCCGCCGAGACCGCAAGTCACGCGGCCGGCTATCTCGAGGGCGCAGTCAACGCCGCCAGGCGGATCGAGCGTGCGCTGGCGCGGAGCAACTCCGCGACGGAAGGCAGCACGGCGCGCCCGCAGATCGCGATCGATTCCGGTTTGTCAGGCAATGCCGCAAGTCTGGCCTGGTTCGCCTCCTGGGTGATCGCGCAGCGCGATCCTGCTTTCGATGATTACCGGCAACGGCTCACGCGCAGCCTCGCCGCGCAGCAGCGCGAGCAGCTGACGCAGCTGGCTGTTCTGGGCGTCATGGAATCCGTATTCGCCGCTGCACTCAAGGTGCTGGAGGCGCTGAGCTTCGACATGCGCGACGTCGCGGTCGAGCGTGGCCGGTCCGCCCTGACGCCGGAGGTGCAGAAGCCGTTCCGCGACTTCATGCAGTCGCTGCTCGACGATGCCGTCGCCTTCAATCGTACCTCCTGCGCGCTGTCGAACTTCCCGCACGAGCACAAGCCCTCGAAGGACTACGTGCAGGCCATTCTGCGCGACATCGCCGCCGCCTGGCAGGAATTCTCGCTCGCGGCCAATCGGTTGCTGCTGATGAAGGCGGAGGCGGCGGCGCGCCAGCCGAGCGGCGTAGCGTCGTGAGCATGACCCGAACTGACAGGTATGATGTCGCATGAAGCTGCAGATCGAACGGCCCTTCATCGAAACGATGGCCGCGGCGTTTCCGCATCTTGCACCGCTCAAGGAGCAATTGCGGTTCGGGGACAAGGTCGAGGTCGACTTTGCGCAGCTTGCGAGCGCTGAAGTCGACGCGCTGCGCGCGTCCTATCAGCAGGCCGGACCCGAGTTCCACGCCCGCGCCGCCCATCTCGCGACCCTGCAACGCGCCCTCGCCGATACCGGAACGCGCTTCGCAGAGAATGAGCTCGAATCCGTGTTGCCGGCGATCGCCCGCTATCTGATCGCGGACGCGATCCGCGGCTGGATGTTCACCGCCAATGTCGCGAGCCGGCCGCTGCCCTATGTGGTCACTCGGCTCGACTATACGGCGCCATCGAACGACGAGGCGGGCCGCGTCTTTATCGAGCTGAAGGCGAACGCCAAGGGCGCGATCACGACCGCCACGTTGCGGATTTCCGCCGGCGACATCGTCGGCAGGACGGTTGCGGAGATCTTCGCCGCCAAGGGCTTCCTGAAGGAAACGCCCGAGCTGATTGCGGCCTATGACGAGACCACCGAGAGCTATTTCGCTTGGCGCGGCCGCTACGGCGCGCAATTTTCCGGCCGCGGCACCGGCTTCTTCGCCGACGATCCGAACTCGTCGCATCGCGACATCGACTGGTCGCGCAAGGACGTGATCGTGCTGTCGTCCGGCGGCGGCGCGGCGCGGCTGGTCAACGACGAAGGCATTCTGACGGAGCGGGCCCTGACCTTGGAAGTCACCGGAGACATCCTCGGGCAATATCTGCGGAAAGCGGCCAAGAGCAACATCTATGAAGCCGAGGAGGAGGTCGAGCAATCCCGCGCCGCGATTCCGAAGGGCCTGTTCTGCCGCATTCCGGTGCATCCCTACATGCTCATGTTCCATCTCGAACTGCACCACTACATCTGGGTGCACGCCGATGACATGGAGCCTTATGCCTACCAGCCCGACCTGAAGCAGAAGCTGGTGCTTCCGGAGGAGCAGACCGACCTGATCGACATCCTCACGGCCGAGATGGATCTGCTGATGGACGACATCGTCGCCGGCAAATCCGGAGGCACCACGGTGCTGTGTGCGGGCCCGCCCGGCGTCGGTAAGACGCTGACGGCGGAAGTCTATGCCGAGATCATCGGCCGGCCGCTGTACCGGGTGCATTCCGGGCAGCTCGGTCTCAACGTCGCCGCGATGGAGAATGCGCTGAAGGAGGCGCTGACCCGTGCGCAGCGCTGGGGCGCGGTGATGCTGATCGACGAGGCCGACGTCTACATCAAGCGCCGCGAGGACGACATGACCATGAACGCGGTCGTCGGCGTGTTCCTGCGCGTGCTCGAATATTTCAATGGGCTTCTGTTCCTGACCACCAACCGCATCGACGACATCGACGAGGCCATCGTGTCGCGCTGCATCGCGCTGATCAAGTTCACCTCCCCGGACGCCGAGGCGCGCCGCCGCATCTGGCAGGTCATGAGCGAGCAGTTCGGCCTCAAGGTCGAGATCGCGCTGGTCGATGTCCTGGTCGAGACGTTTCCGGGCGCTTCCGGGCGCGACATCAAGGGCCTGGCGAAACTGGTCGCCAAATATTGCCACCACAAAGGCGTTCGGCCGACGATCGAGGTGTTCCGGCGCTGCGCGATCTTCCGCGGCATCGATCTCGGCGACGACGTGGCGCTTGCGGCGGAGTAGGCGCGGTCTACACGGCCTGCCCGAGCGTGGCCGGATTGTAGCCCTCCTCGCGTAGGACTTGCTGAACGACGGGGCGCGCGAGCATCCGCTTGTAATGCGCGGCGAGGTTTGCGGGCAGGGTAATGCCGGTCTTGTCGGCCCAGAATTCGACATAGAACAGGATCGGATCGGCGACGGTGAAGGCGTCGCCCAGATAGGGGCGCTCATCGAGCATCTTGTTCAAGACCGCAAAGCCCTTGATCACGATATTGCGGCCGAGTGCTCGCACCGATTCCTGATCGGCTTCATTGCGGCTGAAGGTAGGGGTGGCGAAGATGCGTGCGAAGCCATGGCCGTGCACCGTGCCGGCGATGTAGCTCATGGCCTCGATCAGCCGGGTTTCGGTCTCGACATCGGCAGGCCAAAGCTTGCCGCACCGTCGCGTCCGCCCGAGCCAATAGGCGATCGCGGGGACCTCGGTGAGCACGCTGCCGTCATCGCGAACCAGAGCGGGGATCGTCGATTTCGGATTGATCGCGACATAGTCCGGCTTGAAATTGTCGCCGGCAGGCAGGTTGACGATGTAGGCCTCGAACACCTCTTCCAGCTCTTCGAGGATGATGTGGATGCCGGTCGAGCACGAGCCCGGCGTCATGTAGAATTTCATGATGGCCATCATTGTCCCCATACCGGATGGCGCACCGGCGCGCCCACCCGGCATGCTTCATGCAAGGATCGGTGCAGTTGTCTCTGTCGTGAGGATTGTGAGAGGGCGAGCCATGACACCCCGCGAACCGGATGTCTTCGTTATTTGTTCCGCGAGGAGCATCGCGCCCGGTGACGCCAAGGCCTTCAGCCTGTCGCGCATCGGCGACAATGGTGAGGCGCGGCCGTTCCCGATCGTGATCGTCCATACGGCCGCTGGTGGCTTCGTCGGTTACGTCAATTCCTGCCCGCATGAGGGCAAGTGGCTCAACATCGGCAGCGGCCAGTTCTTCAATGACGACCGTAGCCTGCTGAAATGCGGCCGCCACGGCGCGACGTTCGAGATCGAGAGCGGCGCCGCTATCGACGGTCCGTGCAAGGGGGAGAGTCTCGAGCCCATCGCGCTTGCAGTGGTGGACGGTGATGTCTGCCTGTGCGGCGTCACGCTGGTCGAGGACGACGGAATTCCGGATCCGTTCGAGGAGCTGGACGATACCATGGAAATCATGATCCATCCGGATTAGTCAACCATTGATGCTGCTGTTGTGGGGCGCCCTTCGAGACGCCGCGCTTTGCGCGGCTCCTCGGGCAAGGTCTTGAATTGGCGGCATGCTAGATCCGTAGGATGGGCAAAGCGAAGCGTGCCCAGCGTAAGCAGCAAACAGATCATTGGCGGGCACGGCGCATTCGCGCCTTTGCCCGCCCTACGCATCTCCAGGTCATGGCGCGCGATATCGACGGTCCCAACTCCGCTAAAACCCGTCCTCCTTCTTTCCCCATGGGTGGCTGCCTGGAACCAGCGGGGCCTTGATGCCGGCCTTCTCGACGTCGGCGACCGTCTTGAAATAGGTGGCTTCGTGCACCAGGGTCCCGGTCTTGGTCGTGATTGCGACATAGCGCGCGACCATATCCGTCTCGCAGAGATACCCCCCGCCCGGATCGGCGGTGCTGCGCAGATTGCCGTCCCAATCCACGAAAAAGCCTGCGGGCTCCGACATTCACCTTATCTCCTATCTTGGGCTGAGCTCAGGGCTCGCTATCATCGGACACGAGGCTGCTGAACGCCGCCGCGACGATCGCTTGGCAGTTCAGCAGCCGTTGATATTCGGCCTTGCCGACCACGACGGTGTCAGCCGGTTCGTCCGTGGTTGGCGTTGCCGCCTGCACCGCCTCGAACAGCGCCTTTTCCAGCTGATAGATTCGTTCGCTGGCGCGCTCGAGATACGGCACCGGGTTGGCCCGCACGTTGGCTTCGTGCAGCGCGTTGAGGCTCAAGAGCTTGCGGAAGCGCCGCTCGGTCTGGCGCAGCTTGAGGCCGAAATCGTGTTCGATGATGCTCATGCGCTCGCCTCGCGCAGGGGGGCAGCGCCTGCTTGCCTCGCGCGGCGCAGCAGCTGCAGGCATTCGAGCGAGGCGGCCATATCGAGTGCCGTGAAACCATCGAGCGTCTCGGTGCCGGTGGCGGCGCCCTTGGCCAACAGGTGTGCGACCACGCCGGCCTTGCCGGATGATGATGCATACATCAGCGCGGTCGCGCCATTGTCGTTGCGGTTGTCGATATCGATGCCCGCCTCGACCAACACATCGATGGCGTCGAGATGGCTGCCGACGCAGGCGAGCCACAACGCGTTGTTGCCGTCGGCATTGGTCGCTGCGATCGCGGCGCCTGCCGCGAGCAGTTCGCGCGTCATGGCCACGTCGCCGAGATGCGCCGCCTTCATCAGCGGCGTCGTGCGGTTGGCGATGGTCGCGTTCACGTCCTGCCCGGGGAAGCCATGGTCTGCGAGCCAGCGCGCCAGCGGCTCGCTGATAGTCACTGCGCGGCCGGCAGGGCTTTGCAGCCGCCAGGCCTCGAAGCCGCCATCGAGGCTGTAGACCTCGGTAAAGCCGAGGTCGGAGAAGGTCTGGGCATATTCCTGGCTGGCGTTGCCGTGATAGCAGTAGATCAGGACGGGTGTGCGCTTAGCCGTCGTTGTGATCAACTCCGACAGGTTGCGCTGGGTGAGATGCTGTGCGCCGTCGATGTGGGCCTGTGCGAATGAGGCCGCATCGCGGACGTCGAAGCGCAGCACGTCGCCGCGCTGCAAGAGCTCCGCTGCGAACCCGACGTCGATGCGTTGAAAGGGAATGCGCGGTCTCATGACAGAACTCCCGCTTCGTTGCGCATGCGGCCGGGATAGGCGGCGAGCGTTGTGATGCGACTGTCGGTCAAGGGCTGGCCGACGGTGAAGTGATAGATCGTCTGGAATTCTTGCGTCGTGATGCCCAGCATCTCGTGCACGGAATCGTCGAAGAAGCAGCCGATGCCGGTGCCGCGCAGGCCCGCCGCTTCGGCCTGCAGATACAGCACCTGGCCGAGCAGCCCGGCTTCCCAATGCAGTTGGCGGTAGCGCCAGGGATTGGCGCGCACGAGGCCTTCGAACTCGGCGAGCATGGCCAGCGCAAAGCAGCTGTCGCCGGCGATCGCCTGGTGGCAGCTTGCGGTGCGGATCACGCCGCGGCAGTCGGTCGGCAGCAGCCGGAACAGCGGAAGATGCGCGGGAGCGCCGTCGACGCGCCGCCAGTCGAAATCGGCGCGTAGCGCTCGGCGCAGCGCATGCTCGGCATCGGCACGCCTCGGCAGCGCATAGACGCCAGGCGCGACGCCCTCGACCCGATGCACGAATAGGATCGGATGCAGCCGGGGCGTGAAGCGCCAGAGATCCCACGGCAGCGTCGGCCGTGGCAGCAGCGCATCGAGGAGGTGATAGAACTGATCGCCGCGCATGGTGAACCTGGCATCGAAGCGCTGTGCGCTGCGGCGCCCGAGGATGATCTCGGCCGCACGTGCGTCCGACGTAGTGTGGAGAGGCGGGCAGGGCGGCGAGGCCTCGGCGTCGCCGTGACCTTCGCCTGTCGTCGCTGCACTGACCTCCGTGATCACCGGCCAGCGATAAAGCGGATGGGGATCGAGCCGGTTGGCTTGCCCACTCCACTGGTCCGCCGCCGCGTGAGCCTCGGGCGCGGCAGGCGGAGCACCAGCCGCATCACGCGGCTCGATCGCGAGCAACAACTCGGCATCTTCCGCTTCGACGCCGGAAAAATCCGAAGCGCGATCGAGTCCCATCGATGCAGCCAGCGCTCGACTGTCGGCATCTTCGACCACACGGCTGCGCCAGCCCAGCGCCGCGGCGGCGTAGGCGATGGCGCCGAGCGCGTGGCCGACGTCGAGCTGGCAATAGCGGAAGGCGCGCTCGCCGTATTTCCAGGCTTCGCGCCAATGGATCGACGAGAGGCCAAGCCAGAGGCGTGACGGTCCTTGCGATGGCGCCGTGCGTCTGCAGCGCTGCTCGAGTACGTGATCGCGGCTCACATAGTGATGGAGTCCGTCAGCGAGACCGCCGACGTTCTCCGCGATGACATAGGCCTCGGTCGGATGCAGATTGCCGCTGGAGGGATTGCAGCGCAGCGCCCAGCGATCGGGGGCGAACTCTTTCCAGGCAGCCAGCCCGAACGAGAGTTCGAGCAGCAAAGCGATGTTGTCGATCGTGAGCGGCGCAGATGGCGTGCCCGCCTCATGGAGCTGCGCGAACGTGGTCGCCAGCCGATCCGAGGTCAGCGGCAGCGCGATGCGTGCGGCGTCGGCGAACTCGCGGAATGGATTGGGCTGTGCGTCCCAATCCAACGTCTCGGGGCCGGCGGCATAGGCTTTGAGGCTATGCTTGGTGCGGACGTGATAGCTCAAGGTGAGCTCGGCGTCCGTCGCAGGCCTTGGAGCAATGGAAGTCGGCACGCAATATTCCTCTCGCAGAGCGGGCGCGCACAGCGCCCGCTCACGGTTGGTGGCCGTAGTCCGGCCGTCTCCGATGTAGCAAGTTCTATTCCCGATTCCGCCGAGGGCCATGGGGCAGAACGGGAGCGCGAATCCGTCTGCGGGCGGGATCAGGATTGTTCGATTCCGGACAGAGCTATGCGCTCTGTCCGATTCAGAACATCGTAATCTTCATTGCGTCACGACAGGCTCGGAGCGTTCCCGCAATGTCAGGGCTTCGACCTTGGCCTTGATCGAGAGCCATGTCCGGTGCGCTTCCAGCTTGTGGCCGATCTTGAAGCTCGATGCCATCTGGTCCGCAAAGGCGGCGCCATCGCTGCCATATTGCTCGGCGATGATCCAGGCGGTCCGCCAATGATCGGCCTCGGAGGTCACAACAGCGCTCCCGTGTCCGGCCTTGTTACAAATCCAACACCAGCGTGTCGCCCTTCGCGCGCGAGACGCAAGGCAGGAAATAGCCCTGCGCGCGTTGCTCGGACGACAGCCGCTTGTCGCGATGATCGATCTCGCCTTCCAGCACCTTGGTCTTGCAGGTGCCGCACATGCCTTGCTCGCACGAGGTCTGGATCTTGACGCCGCTTTCTTCCAGGAAGGCCGTAACTGTCTTGTCGCCGGGGATCTTGAAGGTCGCGCCGGTCGAGGCGATCTTGACCTCGAACACCTTGTCGAGCAGGGCCGCCGCTGCCTTGGCGGTGAAACGCTCGACATGGATGCGCTCCTCGGCGAAGCCCTTCTGCTTGGCGAGCGCGATGATGGGATCCTGCCACCAATCCACCCCGCAGATGAACAGCTGCGTATCCTCGGGGCGATCTGCGAGCACGGTCGTGGGCTTCAGGAGCTGGTTGTCCTCGCTGGATTCCTTGTAAAACGTGGTGTTCTCGGCGAAGGACGACGCTTCGATGGTGCTGCGGAACGAATCCGGCGACATCAGCGCGAATACATAATGCAGCTCGAACGGGATGTTCTTCGCCTTCAAAGCGTCGGCAATGCTGAGCATCGGCGTCACGCCGATGCCGCGGGCAAGCAGCAACGCGCGCGTCGTGGTTTTCGGCACCTTCAGACGGTTGCGCGGACGGCTGACCTGTAGCTTGTCGCCTTCCTGGATGTCGAGATGCAGCGCCTTGGAGCCGCCGCGGCTGTTGGCATCCTTCCACACGCCGATGCAGTAGCGGTTGCGCTCGGATGAGCTATTCCAGAGCGAGTATTGCCGGATCAGCCCGTTCGGCAGGGTGACGTCGATATGGCTGCCCGGGGTGAACCCCGGCAGCGGCTGATCGTCTGCAGGGACCAGTTCGAACGAGGCCATGTTGTAGGCTTCGATGGCCTTCCTGGCCACGACGACTGTGTGCAGGGCGTCTGTCATTGCTCCACTCCATCAAACCAACCTGCTGATGAGGCGATGCAAGGAGGGGGCCAAGCGGAGGACGATTGGAGAGCGAGCCGCGACGCGCGTCGAGACCGCCTTGAGATTGGGCAGAGGAGCGGATCAGCTGGTCCGACGTATCGGGGGCAACTGCTCAGCGCAACGCTGCGCGCTGCAGGGTCAAGGTCGCCGAGAGACCTTCGGGCTGCCAATCATAGCTGATCGTTCCGCCCAGGCTGGTGATCGTGGCCTGGAGCAGGCGCATGCCGAAGCCGGTCGATGCGGGTTCACCGACCGCGGGGCCGCCGGTCTCGTTCCAGACCACGCGAACGAGATGATCGTCCGCGGACCAGTCGATGGATATCTTCCCGCTGTCCTGGCTCAAAGCCCCGTACTTCACGGCGTTCGTCGCCATCTCGTGGAAGATCAATGCGAGGTCGTTGATGGCGCGCTCGCCGACCACGAGCGTCGGCCCATGCGGCACGGGCGTCTCGTTGTGATAGGGCAGCAGGATGCGCTGGATGAGTTCATCGAAGGTGACGCCTTGGGCTTGATCATCTCCGAAGGATCGCCGCACCAGCGCATTGGCAACCGACAGCGCGCGAAAGCGCCCCGACAGATTGGTCTCGAGCTCATCCTTGGTGCTGGCGGCCCGCGCGGTCATGCGGACCAGTCCCTCTGCGATCGCGAAGAAATTCTTGACCCGATGGCTCATCTCGTGTGTGAGCATTTCCTGCTTTGCAAGCGCGGCCTGTAGCCGCTGCTCGCCTTGCACCATGCGCAGCGCCAGACCTGCGAAAGCCGCCAGCTCCGTCATGATGCGGGCATGGCCTTGGTGGAAGTGCCCAGGGGTCTCCGATACGATCCAGAGAGTGCCGATCTGAGCGCCGTTTTCGATCTTGAGCGGAACCAGCAGGACTTCCGGGACGGTGATGTCGGCATCCCGGATCCAATCATAGGCCAGCTCCGGCCGCGCCATCAGGATCGGACCGCCGACATCGAGGCAGACGCCGCACGGGCTGAAATTGCGCGGCGTCGTGGCCCCTTCGAACACGGCCAGCGTACCCGATAGGCCGAACCAGCGGAATTGATCTGTATCCTCTTCCAGAATGCTGATCCCGGCGGATTGCGCTGCGCAGATGTCCCTGGCGAGTTCGACCAGATGGGTCATCACGGCATCCGGCGGCCCGGACATATGCCGTGCCAGTTCGTGGACGGCCAACTTCTCGCGCAGGTAATCTGGAGGCGGCGAGACGCGGTTCGCCAGCTCGTCGGTGATGAACACGCGAGCCACTGCTTCTGGCAGCGGAGAGTGAGAAGCCACGCGGCATACCCCCGTTATGCTGCGATTATGGCAGCTATTTCTCGCGGGGGCCACCCGGAAGAGGAGAACTGTCTTGCCGGATCCGCGCGACACTGGACCGCAGAAGGCCACAAGAGCCGGTCTCGGTAATTGAATGTGTGGAATGGTAATGAGTTATGGCAATGCCGGTCGTTATCCTCAAGGTCGCGGCGTGCTTTTGTCGAACCATGTCCTGGTCCACAGATCGTCAATGGTGCTCTCTATGCAAAGTTCCGAAAGCTTCCTCCCGCCCAGCACCCCGCCGAGCGCGATACGCCCGATGACCGAGCGTGACGTGCCGGAGCTGCTTCGGCTCATGCATGCGATCGTCAGCTTCGAGCGCGGTCAGGATTTCAATCTTACCGAAGCGGAGTTGCTTCGCCGCGGCTTCGGGGAGCGGCCCGAATTCGGCGCTTATGTCGCGGATGCAGGCGGAGGGGCTCTCGCGGGCATGGCGGTGCACTACGAGATCCCGTTCATGCATACGCTGCGACCGCTGCTGATGCTGAAGTGGCTCTACGTCGATCCGCAGTGGCGAGGCGCTCGCGTCGGCCAAAGGCTGCTGCGGCAGATGGCGAGGCACGCCCGCGCGACGGGGCATGAGCGCTTCTGCTGGTTCGTGCTGAACGACAACGCAGCTGCTCAGTCGTTCTATCGCGGCCTCGGCGCGACCGAGGACCCGGAGTGGCGACGCTGGATCATGCCGGCCGAAGCTGTGAGCCGGCTGGCGGAAGGCGTGGAATGACGGCCAGCATGAAATGAAAGAGGCGCCGGCGCGGGCGCCTCAGTCGCTGTGATGATTGCGCTGCTAAAGCTTAGAAACGATCGGTCAGCGCCATGCCGGGGTCGCTCACCGACGCGCGGCCGGTCTCCACATGGCCGGCGACGCGACGATAGAAGCTATCGTCGGTTTCGCAGGTGATGACGAAGTCATACCACAAGCCGGTCTTGCGCAGATTCCAGTACAGTTCCTTGGGACGGCCGTGGACTTCGACTTCCCACGAAGTGCCGGGACCGCCGAGGCCGGGGCCGGGGAAGAAGACCGGCTGACCGAAGCCGAAGCCGGGCGCGCGGAAGTCCGGCGCCCACCGGAAACCAGGCACCTGGCCGAAGCCCACAGGATGGAAGTCGGGACGCGGACCGAAGCCCGGGCACATCGGCTGATCCGCGGCGGCGACCGAAGCGCGGACGCCGAGCAGCGGCCCATAGATCGCGTTGGACTTCACCGTGAACTCCACCTCGCCGTGGCTGTGGCCGTCGTTGCGGAATTGCACGTGCAGACCACCGTCGTGGACGTTGTAGCCGACGAAGATCTCGGGGTTCGGCGCGTTCTTCTGCGCGACCTTGCTGAGGTCGCCCTTGAACTGGCGATGGAAGCCGTTGGGGCCGAGCACCCAGAGATCATAGAGGCCGTCGGCGCCCACCGTCCATTCGTCGTTCAGCATCTTGCCCGCCTCGACCGTGTAGCGGCGCGGGATCAGATCGAGGTGCAGCTTGTCGTAGACGTGGAACACGGCGCCTGCAAAGCCGGTGTTGGCGAACAGCAGCTTGACTTTGTTGTTGCCGGCATCGACCTGCGCGGTGGCGTGCAGGATGTAGGGCAGCGCGCGGGAATAACGCACGCCGGTCTCCTGGAACAGCGGCTGCGGCGTCGCCGGCGCGACGGGGGCCGGCAGCGTCTTCTGATGCGCATCCGAAGCTTGCCAGTTGCTCTGGTCGGGCAGCTCCGGGAAGCTCGGATCGTTCGGGCTCGCGAAATCGAAGGCGGAGGTGAGATCGCCAGAGATGGCGCGGTGCCAGGGGCTGATGGCGTCGACCTTGATGCCGAAGCGCTGCTCGAGGAAACGTCCGATCGAGGTGTGGTCGAACACCTGCGAGTTGACCCAACCCCCCTTGCTCCACGGCGACACCACATACATCGGCACGCGCGCGGAGAGACCCCACGGCCGGATGTTGCCGCTGATGGTGTCGGCGCTGTTCAGGACGTTGCCGACGGTGTTGGAGAAATACTCGCCATCGAGCGGCAGCGTGGCCTTGCCCATCAGGTTGTTGTTGATGTCATAGGACGGCACCGCCGGCGCGGGCAGGTGATCGAAGAAGCCGTCATTCTCGTCGAAGGTGAGGAAGAAGACGGTCTGGCTCCAGACCTCGGGGTTGGCGGTCAGGGCTTCCAGCACCTGGTCGGTGAAATTGCCGGCGCGCGTCGGGCTGCCGCCGCCGGGATGTTCGGAGTTGGCCTGCGTCGGCAGGATCCACGAGACCTGCGGCAGGGTGCCGGCCATCACGTCGGCCTTCAGCCGGTCCAGATAGTCCGGGCCGCCGGTCAGGCCGTGGACGTAGTTGGGATCGCCGGGCTGGGCATGGCGGAAGCTGGAGAACGCCAGACAGCCGTGCATGGCGCCGGTCCAATTGTCGTTCATGTCCTGATAGATGTGCCAGCTGACGCCGGCCTTGTTCAGCAGGTCGGGAAGGGTGTCCCAGGCGAAGTCGCTGCCGACATATTTGTAGTTCGGCTGGGGCTGCGGCAGGCCGTCCACCCAGGTGTGAGGGTTGGGCCAGCAGCGCAGGTTGTTGGGCTCGGAATCGTTGGTCGTGCAGTTGATGCCCTGCGCGCGCAGCGCCGGATTGAAGTTGGAGCCCGACCAGAACACGATCCGGTTGGGGTCGGTGCCGGTGGTGACGGAGGCGTGATAGGCGTCGCACAGCGTGAACGCCTCGGCGAGCGCAAACTGGAACGGGATGTCGTCGCGGCCGAAATAGCCCATCGCGTAGGGAGTCTTGTACTTGGGCCAGTAGCCCATCTTGCCTTGATTCCACGCGGGCTGGCTGTCGCCGAAGGAGTGCGGGGTGCCGTAGCCCACCAGCGCGTTCGAGGTCGAGGAATCGCGGTGATAGGGCGGGATCTCACGGGTGCCGTCGGACTGGAACCACACCGGCTTGCCGCTTTCGAGCGGGATCGGGAAGCGATCGCCGAAACCGCGCACGCCGCGCATCGTACCGAAATAGTGGTCGAACGAGCGGTTCTCCTGCATCAGGATCACGATGTGCTTGACGTCCATGATGGTGCCGGTCCGGCGCCGCGCCGGAATGGCCAGCGCCTGGCGGATGCTGGCAAAGGCAGCCGCCGCGGTGGCGCCCGCCAGAAAATTACGACGTGTAGTCATCCTGTATCGCCCTTCCCTGGGTTGAAACGGTTCGAAACGACGGATCGCGGTGTGCGCGCGTGTGGCGCACTGCGCGTCAGCGGGACGGGGCGTAGCAGCGGGAGTTGACGTGGGTGTGAATTTTTTATTTCTATGAGAATTTGCTATGAGATTTTCTCAGTATCGGGTATTCATAGGGAATTCGCAGGGTGGCAGGAGGAATAGAATGATCGCATCCGTGCGCGACCGGCCGGTGACATCGTCAGACAGGAGAGCGAGCCTTCGCGCGCGGACCGGAGCACAGCGCAGGTCGCGCCGGACACATCCGGCAAACAAGCAGCCATTGACATCACAACCGGCACTGCACTTCGCTCCGGATGATCTACCAAACGGATTCTCACGTGGTACGCGGGGGCGCGGGTGACACTTCCGACCTTGAATGCAGGACCGTCCGTGAACGGTGTCCTCTCCCGCGTGCGTGAATTGCAGACCGACCTTCCGCCGAAGGCGAGGCAGATCGCCGAGCTGATCATCGCGCAGTCCGAATCCTTCATCCACATGTCGATCACCGACGTCGCCGAGACATGTGGCGTCAGCGAAGGCACCATCGTCTCCTTTTGTCGTCGGGTCGGTGTACGCGGGTTTCAGGAGCTGAAGATCCTGCTGGCGCGGGATCTGATCGAGCCGGTGCGCCTGATCCAAGAGGATCTGCATCGTGGTGACGATCCGGCCACCGTCACCGACCACATCTTTGCCGCGCATGCCGCGTCGCTGCATGAGACGCGCCGCCTGCTCTCGATGGAATCCTTGGCGAAGGCGGCGAGCCTGCTGAGGGAAGCGCAGCGGATCGAAATCTACGGCATCGGAAGCTCGGCGCCGATTGCGCAGGATCTCTCCTACCGCCTGCTGCAACTCGGCCTTGCCGCGAGCGCCGTCGTCGATTCCCACGTTCAGGCGGTCAGTGCCGGGATGACCGGCCCGGCCATCACCACGGTCACCGTGTCTCACTCGGGCAGTACGGTCGAGACCGTGCTGGCGACGCGGCTGGCGCGCGAGGCGGGTGCCCGCACCATCGGCATCACGCGGCTCGGCAAGTCGCCGCTCGCCGCGCATTGCGACGTTCTGCTCTATACGGTCGCCAACGAAACCCGATATCGGCCGGAGGCCATGAGCAGCCGAGTCGCGCAGCTCGCCATCATCGACACCCTGGTCAGCTGCTGCGCCCTGACCGACACCGAGCGCTCCGTCGACCGGCTGCAGCACGCCGCGCGGATTCTGTCCGAGAAGCGGTTTTGAACGGCTGCAGCCGCTCCGATCAGTTCTGTGCGACCGCTGTTTTGTCGAGCGCCGCGCGCACGGCTCGCGCCAGTTTCTGCGCGTCGTCATTGGCCCAGAAATGGATGAAGAACATGCGCGGCTGCTCGTCCAGCATATGGCTGTGGATCGCGGTCACCTCGATATCGCCCTCGCGCAAGCTGCGGATCAGCGGATTGACCTCGTCGCCCGTCACCAGGAAGTCGCCGGTGATGGCCGCCTTGCCGTTGCCGGTCGGCTGAAAATTGATGCCGTTGGCGCCGCCCATCGCCGCGCTGACCGTCATGCCGCCCTCGGTGGCCGCTTGCCGGCGCGGGATGCCGAACTGGTAGACGCCGCCGACCGCCTTGCCTTTGGCGTGCATGGTCTCGTCGAGCTTTGCGGTGTCGAGATCAAGCGCCGGTGCGGCGCTGGCCGTCGTGGCCGGCGGCTCGAACGGGGTCTTGCTTCCGGTCGACAGCGCCTCGCGGATCGCCGCCGCCATCTTCTCGGGATCGCCGTGGCCGGCGACATGCATGTAGAACGTGGCGGGCGAGGATCGCAGCAGGTGGTTGTGGATGGCCGTGATGTCCAATCCGCTGCCGAGGAGCTTGGTCATGACGGGCGTGATCTCGGTATCGAGCAGAACGACATCGCCCATCACCATCGCTTCACCATGCATCGGTGCGAAGGCGACCCAGCCACCGAGCGCGAGAGCCGGTTTGATCTCGACGCCATCGAGGGTGACGTGCAGGTCGGATCGCGGCAGCCCGTAACGGTGGACCTCTCCGCTGACGCTGGCGCTCTTCCCGAGGGCTGCATCCACCTTCTTCCAATCGATCGACTGAGCGGCGGCGCCGGGCAGAAGCGCGGCAACGGCCAAAGCGGCGATCATTCTCGTTATCGTCATCATGTTTCACTCCCGATCCTTGTCAGCCCCTTTCGTCAGATGACACCCGCGAAGCGGAGCAGGATGCCGGTGATGCATGAAGCGGCGAGGACGACGAGCATCCCCGCGTTGAAGCGGAAGATCGCAATTGCGGCCGCGACCGAAAGCGCGAGCGCCGGCAGGTCGACGCTGCGTAGCACCGGCGCATCGAAGGCCAGACCGAAGCTCTGGATCGCAACGGTCTGCCGGAACAGCGTATGCAGCGCGAACCATATCGAGAGGTTCAGGATCACCCCGACCACCGCGGCCGTGATCGCCGACAGCGCGCCTGCGAGCGCCTTGTTGCCGCGCAAGGCTTCGATGTAGGGCGCGCCGACGAAGATCCAGAGAAAGCACGGCGTGAAGGTGACCCAGGTCGCGAGCAGGCCGCCGAGCGTGCCGGCGAGGATCGGTGACAATCCGCTGGCTTCGCGCAGCGCTGCCATGAAGCCCACGAACTGGACCACCATGATCAGCGGACCGGGCGTGGTCTCCGCCATGCCCAGGCCGTCGAGCATCTCGCGCGGCTGGACCCAATGATAGTATTCGGCGGCCTGCTGCGCGACGTAGGCGAGAACCGCGTAGGCGCCGCCGAACGTCACCAGCGCCATCTTGCTGAAGAAGATCGCGATCTGGCTGAACACGTCGTTGGGCCCGAGGCCGATGAGGAGCGCGAACACCGGAATGAGCCAGAGCGCGAGCCACACGGCCCCGACGCGCAGCGTCCTGGCCGGATTCGGCCTGATGTGATCGGGCACGGCTTCGCCGAGCATGCTGTCGATCGCGGCGGAGCTCTTCCCGCCGTGCTCGACGGGCGCGAACTCCGTCCTGCCGAGCCGCGCGCCGGCAAAGCCGATGGCGGCAGCGGCGATGACGATCACCGGAAATGGCGCAGCGAAGAAGAAGATGGCGACGAAAGCGATCGCCGCGAGGCCGATCATCACCGGGTTGCGCAGCGCCCGCTTGCCGACGCGCACCACTGCCTGGATGACGATGGCGAGCACCGCCGCCTTGAGCCCGAAGAAGAGAGCTTCGACGAAACCGACATTGCCATAGGCCGCATAGATGTAGCTCAGGCCCATGATCGCGAAGATGCCGGGCAGGATGAACAGGCCGCCCGCCACGATGCCGCCGACGGTCCGATGCAGCAGCCAGCCGATATAGGTGGCGAGCTGCTGCGCCTCCGGACCGGGCAGCAGCATGCAGTAGTTGAGCGCATGCAGGAAACGCGCTTCCGAAATCCAGTTCTTCTCTTCGACCAGGATCCGGTGCATCACGGCGATCTGACCGGCCGGCCCGCCGAAGCTGAGGATCGCTACGCGAATCCAGACCACGAGCGCTTCGGTGAAGGCGATCCCGTGAGCTTGGGCCTGCGGGGCGGCCTTTCGGTTTGCCGCGACATCGGTCATGGCATCGCCTTGTTGGTCGGCCAGTTGTGCGTCTCCTTGGTCGCGTCTCGGCACCAGCGATAGAACGCATCATAGAGGAGCAGGCCGGCATTCAGCTGCGCGAGATCGTCGTCGAACATCCGGGAGAGCCCGAGCGAGGCGGCGAGCAGCCCCGGCGCTTCCGGACAGAGCTCGAGCCGCGCAGTGTCCGCCGCGCGGACTATGGTGGCGAGACGTTCAAGGGCTGGCGTCGTCAGGCCGAATTCCTTCACCATGATATCGAAGGTGCAGAGCCCGCCGCGATGGCTCCAGAACACGTTCTCGATGTCGAAGGGCGTCGCCTCGAAGCGCTCGGCAACGGCAGCGACCTCGGACGAGGCCACGAACAGGAAGACGGCGGCAGGGTCGACGAAGCGCCGGATCAGCCAGGGGCATGCGATGCGATCGATCTTGGGGCGCGCGCGTGTGACCCAGACGGTGCGGCCGTGCTCGTCCCGTTTGGGAATCTTTGCGATCGGGACGGTCGGGTGCTCGGCCTGGACCCAGCCGGCATGGCCGCCTTCCAGGATCTCGGCGGCGACGCCCGCGTAGCGCAGCCATGCGGCTGTGCCCTCGCTGAGCTTTTGGCCCCTCTCGCAGATGACGACGACGGAGTGCCCAGCAAGGCTTGGAGCCCACGATTGAACGTCGAGGTGCGAGTGCCGGCTCGCACCCGGGATCAGCCGCGGGTGTGCAGCAAAATCCTCGTCGGTGCGGACATCGATCAGCGCCGGCGCGTTGGACGTGCCGATCAGCCGGGACAGTTTTTCCGATGAGATGGAGGTATATGAAGTAGACATGCTGCGCCCTTTCAAAAATCAGGACGCGATACTTGGGCATGTCGCCTCGCGGGGAGATCGCAATCCCCGTGGGCCTCATCAAATCGCCTTCGGCCGTCACTGTCAATGCAGTCCGGGCCGATGACGATGTCTTGAGGGATGCGGTTCCACACGACAGGAGCCGCGGATTGAAACCGCCTGCTTCACATAGGTGAAGCGACGTCCATCACCGTCGGACAGGTGCGCGAACGATGATGGGTTCGCTTTCACCATCGGGCGCGAAGATAAAGCTGCGCCCGTCTGCTGAGCTCTTGCTGGCGCTTCCCGCGTTTCAAATGCGCCGTGCTCGGTGTTCCGGCTGCCTGGAGCGCCGACGCAAGCCGATCACTTGGTTCCGTGGATGAAGGCTTCCATCTCTTCCGGCGTGAGCTTGCCGTCCTTGTTGGTGTCCATGGCCTTGAAGATTCGTTCGTGAGCTGCCTGGAACTCCTGCAGCGAGAGGGTGCCGTCGCTGTCGGTGTCCATCAGGGCAAACATCACCCGCATGATGAGAGGTCGTGCCATCGCGCCGCGCCCCATCATGCCGCGCCCCATCATCTGTCCCATCATGCCGCCGCCCATCATGCTTCCGGGCCCCATCATCCCTCCGCCGTCCTGGCCCATGGCGGGCGATTGCGTTTGCTGACCCGGTGGGGGTGTCGTCTGGCTCTGGGCCAAGGCGCCGGCGGTGCCGCACGCCAGTATGAGAGCAGATGTCGTCAGTCCGAGGATGTGCCGGTACATTGAAGCCTCCCTCAAAGGGTGATCACGGTCCGATAATTCCATCCAAGTGGGATTGATCCTATCACGTTCCGTCAAGCGGCGCTCTGGGGTCATCGGCGATCGAGCGCTCCGCGTCCGATTTTCGGCCGCCGCGCCACACAAGTCGCCCAGTCCATCTGCATTCGGGGCGTCTGCCAACGCCTTTCGTAGGAAGACTGCCGTTAGAGGTCGAAATTCGTGGGCATCATCACGACATCGCGAATGGTCATGCCGCGCGGCCGCGTCAGCATGAACATCACGACCTCGGCGACTTCGCCGGCCTCGAGCAGGCTTCCCTGGTCCTTCGCTTCCCGCAGCTTCTCGGCCGGCCAGTCCGCGAGCAGGGCGGTGATGACGGGACCGGGCGAGATCGAGCCGACGCGAATGCCGTGCTTGAAGACCTGGCGCCGGACCGTCTGGACGAAGCAGTTGATGGCCCATTTGGACGAAGCATAGACCGGCTCCCAGGGCGTCGGAAAATGCGCCGCCAGCGAGCTTGTGACGATGATGTCGCCGGTCCGGCGCGCGATCATATGCGGCAGCACGTCGTGCACGTTCTTCATCACGACGTTGACGTTCAGGTTCAGCATCCGGTCGATCGCCGCGCTGTCGGCATCGACCAGGTCGCCGCCGACATAGGTTCCGGCATTGGCATGAAAGATGTCGAGCTGACCGGCCTTCTCCAGGACTCTCGGCAGCAGCGTCGCGCAATCCTTCGCGTCGAGCAGGTCGATGACGAGCGGGATCGCCGCATCGCCATGCTTGGCGCACAGCGCGCTCAGCGCCGCTTCGTCGCGGTCGATCATCACCACGCGCGCGCCTGCAGCCAACATCGCCTCGGTACTGGCCAGCCCGATGCCCGAGGCAGCCCCGGTCACGGCGGCAACCTTGCCTTCCAGTTCTCTCGCCATACGTTTCCGTCCCTTTCCGGTCATCAATAGACCTTGTGCAGTATAGCAGCACCGCAAGGCGCTGTCGGGAGCCGCACTGCCGGCGTCTTGGATGCGGTCGGGCGATGTCTCGCAACAGGCACGTAACCTTTTGGCGCGTGCAGCGAACCACTGAGCAGGCGTGCCGATGGCCGCCAGATCACCTGCATATCCGCAGGCTGAACCCGGAAAATGGAGGAACACGCATGTCCAATCGCACGCTGTCCGCACTCATCGTCAGCGCATTTGCGGTCGCCGCCGGCACGCTCGCCGTCACGTCCGCTTCCGCCGAGATGATGCCCAAGGGCGACATGGAAAAGATGATGAAGGCCAAGCAGGCCGAGACCATGAAGGCGATGAAGGACGGCAAGATGGAGAAGTGCTTCGGCGTTGCGCTCAAGGGACAGAACGACTGTTTTGCCGGGGCTGGCACGACGTGCGCGGGAACGAGCACGGCGGACTATCAGGGCAATGCGTTCAAGCTCGAGCCGAAAGGTACCTGTACGACGATGCAGACGCCGAAGGGGCCGGGAAGCCTCGCCCCGAAGGCCTGAGACGCAGCGGGCGGGCTGTGCGCGGCCCGCCTCATCTCTCGATCGGAGTCTGCACGTGTCACGCTCGCAATTCCAGGCGACTGGCCAGATACCTGCCCGCGGAGGCGTCGGTCTGAAGGCCGAGCATTACCGCGGCATCGTCGAAACCTGGCCCGACATCGGCTTCTTCGAAGTCCATGCCGAGAATTACATGGGCGCCGGCGGCCCGCCGCACCGCTATCTCACGGCGATTCGCGAGCGCTATCCGCTGTCGCTTCACGGCGTCGGACTATCGATCGGCGCCGATCGCCCGCTGGATCGCGCGCATCTCAGCCGGCTTCGGCACCTGATCGATCGCTACGAGCCGGGGCTGTTTTCGGAGCATCTGGCCTGGTCGTCGCACGACGCCGCCTTCTTCAATGACCTGCTTCCGGTCCCCTATACGACAGAGACCATGATCCGCATCTGCGCCCATATCGACGAGGTGCAGAGCGCGCTTGGTCGCCGCATGCTGCTCGAAAATCCCTCGACCTATGTCGCGTTCGCCGAGAGCAACTGGTCAGAACCCGCCTTCATTGCCGAAATCGCGCGCCGCACCGGCTGCGGACTGCTGCTCGACGTCAACAACGTTCATGTCGCGGCGACCAATCAGCAGTGGGATCCGCTTGCGTATCTCGACGCCTATCCGCTCACGCAGGTGATGCAGATTCATCTCGCCGGACATGCGCGCGAAGTCGACGAGAACGGGCAGCCGCTGCTCATCGACACGCATGACCGTCCGGTCGACGACATCGTCTGGGCGCTGTACGCACGCGCCGTGCGGTCGACCGGCGCGGTGCCGACGCTGATCGAGTGGGACGCCGATGTGCCGCCATGGCCTGTGCTCGCCGCACAAGCCAGCCGCGCCGAGGCGCTCATGCTTCTCCCTGCGACGGAGGTGGCCTGTGATGCCGCCGCTTGCTGAACGTCTCGACGGCTTTGCGCGCGCGCTGCTCGATCCCGAGCAGCCGGTGCCGGCCGGTCTGGTCGGACCGGACGGCAGGCCGAGCCGGCGACGGTTCGGCGTCTATCGCAACAACGTCGTGGTCGGCTTGACGCACACGCTGAAGGACGCCTATCCGGCGGTGCATCGCATCGTCGGGGCGGAGTTCTTCCAGGCCATGGCGCACCACTATCTGGTCTCCGAGCCGCCGTGCTCTCCGATCCTGCTCGACTATGGCGCCGGCTTTCCCGCCTTCATCAGCGGCTTCGCACCGGCCTCGATACTGCCGTATCTGGCCGATGTCGCACGGCTCGAGCGCGCCTGGATCGAGGCCTACCATGCGGCCGAGGCGGAGCCGATCGCGCCCGCAGCCTTCGCCGCCATCGCGCCGGCCGATCTGCCGGCACTTCGCCTGCGCTTTCACCCGTCGCTGCGGCTCATCGATTCCCGCTTTCCCGTGCTCACGATCTGGCAGATGAATGCGGCCGGAGGTATTCCTGGCTCTGTGGATATTGACGGAGGAGGAGAGGCGGTTCTGATCGTCCGTCCCGACGCCGATGTGGTGGTCCGCTCGATCCCGCCGGGCAGCTTCGATTTCGTCCAGGCGGTCGTGGTCGGCAAATCGATGCTGGCTGCGCTGCAAGGCGCGCTGCGCGCCGATCCCGGTTTCAACCTCGCCGGCACGCTCCACGACCTGATCCAGAGCGGAGCCGCGATCGGCTTCGACCTCGAGCCGATGGCGGGAACAGCATGAGCGCGGCCGCAACCAGCCCGGCGCTCGCGCTCCTCGTGCAGGAGGCTACGGATCGGCTCGCCCGCCTGGCCTGGATCGCGGCCCCGCCGGTGCTGCGCGTTGCGCTGGCGGTCCCGTTCTTCAGATCCGGCCTGACCAAATGGGACGGAGTCCTGTCGCTGTCGCCGGCCGCGATCTATCTGTTTGAGGATGAGTTTAAGCTGCACCTGTTCGGGCGCGCCTACGACTTTCCGTGGCCTGCCGCATTTGCGTATTTCGATGGCGTCGCCGAGATCGTGTTGCCCGTGCTGCTGATGGCCGGGCTCGCAACCCGGATCAGTGCGCTTATGCTGCTTGTCATGACCGCAATCATCCAGCTCGTCGTCCCTGAAGGCTGGGCCAATTTTCATCTGCCCTGGGCTGCAATGATCCTGGCGATCATCGCCTTGGGACCGGGGCCTCTCAGTCTCGATCATCTCGTCGCATCGTTCCGCCGGAAGGCCGAGGCGCTGGATGAGCAGTGACCCGAATGGTCCCGCGCCGCGGCTGAGGCTCGTCACCGCGGATGATCGCATGGGCGTCGAGGTCAAGCCCGGGCGGCGTGCGCTCGATTGGGCGATCCTGATGGCGCATGCCCAGGACGGCGATCGCGTGGCGTATCAGCGACTGCTGCAGGAGATCTCGCCCTATCTGCGCTCGCTTGCCGCCCGGCGCTGCAACGACCGCAGCGACATCGAGGACGCGGTGCAGGACGTCCTGTTGACCATTCATTCGATCCGGCACACCTATGATCCGACAAGGCCTTTCGCGCCATGGCTGGTGACCATCGCAAACCGCCGCCTGATCGACCGGATGCGACGACAGATCCGTCAGCGCGGGCGCGAGATCGCGCTGACGCCGGAGCATGAGGTCGCTGCCGAGCCCGAGACCGGCGTGGAGGCAACGCCCGATCGCCGCGAGCTCGAGCGTGCGATCGATATTCTCCCGCCGGCGCAGCAACAGGCCGTGCGGCTGCTCAAGCTGAAGGAGCTGTCGCTCAAGGAGGCCTCGGCGGCGACCGGAATGTCCACGACCTCACTGAAGGTGAATATGCACCGCGCTCTGAAGAGCCTTCAGAAGCTGCTCATGCCGCGGGACGAGCCATGATCAAGACGACCGATCTGATCGACTCTCTTGCGACCGACATGCGGCCGGTGAAACGGCTGCGACCGCCGCTGCTGCGCGCGTGCGGCTGGCTGCTCGGGGCGGCCGCCGTCGTGGCGCTGCTTGCAGTCAATCAGGGGATCCGACCTGACCTGGCTCAGCGTCTGCACGATACGCCCTTTGTCATGAGCCTCGCCGGCTCGATCCTGACCGGCGTGCTGGCCGTCATCGCGGCGTTTCTGGTCAGCCTTCCCGACCGCTCACGATTGTGGATGCTTCTGCCGCTGCCCGCCCTCGTGCTTTGGCTGTCCAACATCGGTTATCAGTGCCTCACGGACTGGGTCTCGATCGGCCCCGACGGAATGAGCCCGGGAGAAGCCGCGAGGTGTTTCACGACGCTCCTGGTGACGAGCCTGCCGCTGTCGCTCGCCTTGCTCGTGATGCTGCGTTATGCCGCCCGGCTTCGTCCGACGATGGTCGCCCTTATGGGAAGCCTTGCCGTATCCGCGATCACCTCGACTGCCCTGGCCCTGTTCCATACCATCGATGCCACGGTGATGATCCTGATGTGGAATCTGGGAACGGCGGCCCTGCTAATGGGGGCGGCCGCTCTGTTCGGCCGGCGGATGTTTCTCTGGGTCGCGCCGCGCGCGTTCGCTCAGGATTGAGGTCGCGCGCGGCGCGACCCGCTCTGGCCGGGCAGGTGGCGAGCGTAACCTTTGCCGCGGCCGCAGCGAATAGACAGCGGGCTTCGGCGCGGACAAGCCCCATTCCGGACATGCATCGCACATCGACATTCACTGCCGCCAGGAGAGTGGGATAATGCAACGATCGAAGAACTTGACCTTGTGGGCCGGCGCGGCGCTCATGCTGGCGGCAGTCGCGCCGTTCGGTGCGAGCGTCGCGGCTGATGCAAGCCATCTGACATTCGCCACGCATGCTGCGTTCTTCTCGGCAGAGACGAAGCAGCCCAAGCCGCTCGATCCTCATGCCTTCGTCGCCGATGCCGCGGCGCCGGCCGCTGTCGGACCGCAGAACATTTCGCATGTTGCTGGTTTTCGGCCGGCCTTCATCGATCAGGATCCGAAGACCGCCGCGGTCTCCAATGCGAAGGGGGAACCGATCGGATTCACGCTCGGTGACTGGCTTGCGGCGAGCGGCACCGTGATCCTCACGCCGGTGGCCGGAGGCAAGGTCGAGATTTCACTCAGCTTCGACCATCTGAAGCCGGGCGGCCATTACAGCCTGTTCGAGAACCACTTCGATCAGAAGCCCATCGGCTTCACCCCGCTCGACGGGACCGCGAAGACCAGCGACTTCGTCGCCGCCGCCGATGGCACTGCGAAACTGACGATCGCCGCCCCGCAGCCGCTGACGCACGACAACGCGGTGCTGCTGGTCTATCACAGCGACGGGACGGCGCATGGCGCGCAACGTGGCGAGATCGGCATCGCCGCCCATCATCAGTTGATTGCCAGGATTCCGGAATAGCAGGCGGGATACGGGCACCTCGTCGCAAATTCGTCGAGGTTAGTCCGAGATGTTATCTGCGAGCGTCAGCGCCGCTGGCGCTCGCCCGTAGGGCGCCTCAGTCGCGATGGCGCTTAGACCGGAGGCGGAGGGCAAGGCTGATGCCGCTGATTTCGCCTGCGCCAAACGACGAAGTTCGCAAGCAACTTCAAGGTGGGCGCTCAGTCCGGTCCTGCGGCGAGAAAGATTTTGATTGCTGTTTTTCAGAAATCGTGCTTATCTCTTTGCATCCCGCCTCGTGCAGAGGGACGTACGCGTCGTCACGATACGTGGAGGTGGGCTGCGGTGGACGCGACGCCTGTGCCCGACGAGCGCAGGCCGGCGCGGACGGCGAAGTCGTGTGGTCCTGGCCTCTCGACGCTGAGGTCTGCGCAACGCGCTGAAGGCGCGTTGTCGCAAATGGGGGCAAGAAAGCCCGATCCCCAGGGAGAGCACGAAGGACACCGTTAAAACCATGCGCGCGGGGAAGGCCGGGAGGTCTCGGCCGAACCTGTGGTGACTGCCGCCTGCTTTTCTTTCTGCAGGCGGGCCATGGGGGCGGCGAGCTCCCGGCCTTCCCCGCTCCCTCTCGATTTTCGAAAGGGACATGACCGCCGCATCGCCCGGGCATGACGTGCTGCGGGGTGCAAACGGCTGTTTTCACCTCGGCTGCTTCGACATGGATGGTGGACATCCATGGTCAGCATTTGGACACGTCAGCTTTGCCGCGATCGCAAGATACATGTATTCAGCAGCCGAAAACGAACGAGGAAACGTCGCCATGACCCAGACCGCCGCCGAGATCGAAGACATCAGGCAGATCCGCGAATTGCTGCAGAACTGGGCGATCTGGCGCGATGCCGGCGATTGGGAGCGCTTCCGCACGGTCTGGCATCCCGACGGGCGCATGATGGCGACCTGGACGCAAGGCACCGGCGATGAGTTCATCGAGATCAGCAAGCAGGCCTGGGCCAAGGGCGTCAACATCCTGCATTTCCTGGGCGGCATCTCGGTCGATCTTTCAGGTCCCCGTGCGATCAGCCAGACCAAGATGACGATCTCGCAGCGCGCCGAGGTCGAGGGCGTGTTGTGCGACGTGCTCTGCACCGGGCGCTTTTATGATTTTATCGAGAAGCGCGATGGCAAATGGGGCATCGTGCTGCGCCAGCCGATCTACGAGAAGGACCGCATGGACCCGGTGACACCGGGCGCCGTGCCGGCGCTCGATCGCGCGCTGCTCGAGCAGTTTCCGGTCGGCTACCGCCATCTCGCCTATCTGCAGACCCGGATCGGTTACGCGGTGAAGCGGGATATGCCGGGACTGAAGGGGCCCGAGGTCGAGGCGCTCTACGCGCGTGGCGCCGCTTGGCTCAGAGGCGAGGGGCTCTGAGCCGAAAGCTGTCACGTTGCGGTTTCTTATTACCGTTTTTCGTCGCGACTAGGCCGTACATGTATACATGACGCCCGTTGGTAACGCCTGATTTGCCAGGTCTTGCCTTCAATTGTGGAGTTATTGTATACATACGGCATCCAATAAGGACGACGCGAGGAAATCCCCATGGCCGCCTCCTTTCCCATGAATGCCTGGTACGCTGCCGCCTGGGACGCCGAGGTGAAGCCGGCGCTGCTGCCGCGCACGATCTGCGGCAAACACGTCGTGATGTACCGCAAGGCCGACGGCACGGTGACCGCGTTGGAGGATGCCTGCTGGCACCGCCTGGTGCCGCTGTCCAAGGGCCGGCTCGAAGGCGACACCGTCGTCTGCGGCTATCACGGCCTGAAGTTCAACCCGCAGGGCCGCTGCACCTTCATGCCCTCGCAGGAAACCATCAACCCATCGGCCTGCGTGCGCGCCTATCCGGCTGTCGAGCGGCACCGCTTCATCTGGCTGTGGATGGGCGATCCTGCCTTGGCCGATCCCGCCACCATCCCGGACATGCACTGGAATCATGATCCGGCCTGGGCGGGCGACGGCAAGACCATCCATGTCAAATGCGACTATCGTCTCGTGGTCGACAATCTGATGGACCTCACGCACGAGACCTTCGTGCACGGCTCTTCGATCGGCAATGATGCCGTGGCCGAGGCGCCGTTTGACGTCACCCATGGCGAGCGCACCGCGACCGTGACCCGCTGGATGCGCGGCATCGAGCCGCCGCCGTTCTGGGCCAAGCAGCTCGGCAAGCCGGGCCTTGTCGACCGCTGGCAGATCATCCGCTTCGAGGCGCCGTGCACGGTGGCCATCGATGTCGGCGTCGCGCCGACCGGCACCGGCGCGCCGGAGGGGGACCGCTCGCAGGGCGTCAACGGCATGGTGCTCAACACCATCACGCCGGAGACCGAACGCAGCTGTCATTATTTTTGGGCGTTCGTCCGCAACTACCGCCTCTCCGAGCAGCGGCTGACCACCGAGATCCGCGAGGGCGTCTCCGGCATCTTCCGCGAGGACGAAGTGATCCTGGAGGCACAGCAGCGCGCGATGGATGAGAATCCCGGCCGGGTGTTCTACAATCTCAACATCGATGCGGGAGCGATGTGGTCGCGGCGGATCATCGACCGCCTGATCGCGCGCGAAACGCCGTTGAGGGAAGCTGCGGAGTAATCACCATGACCGAGCGTGACGCCGACCGTTCCGTTTCACAGACCGTGCGGGCGCAGCTCGCCTTGCGTGATCTGATCCTTTCCGGATCGTTGCGGCCCGGTGAGCGCATCAGCGAACTGCAGGCGGTGGAGGCGACCGGTGCATCACGGACGCCGGTGCGCATGGCATTGGTGCGGCTGGAGGAGGAGGGGCTGCTGGAGGCGATCCCCTCCGGCGGGTTCATGGTGAAATCCTTCTCCGAGCGCGACATCCTCGATTCCATCGAGCTGCGCGGCACCCTCGAAGGACTGGCGGCGCGGCTCGCGGCCGAGCGCGGCGTCTCCGTGCGCGATCTCGTGCCTTTGCGCGAGTGCCTGGCGCAGATCGATGAGCTGGTGGCGCAGGACCCGATCTCGATCGAGTCGTTTTCATCCTATGTGGCCCTGAACGCGCGCTTCCACGCGCTGCTCGCCGAGCTCTCGCGCAGCCCGCCGGTGATCCGCCAGGTCGATCGCGCCTGCGCCCTGCCTTTCGCCTCGCCGAGTGGCTTCGTGATGGCGCAATCGGCGCTGCCGGAGGCGCATTTGATCCTCCTGCTGGCGCAGGATCACCATCGCATCGTGCTCGATGCAATCGAGAACCGCGAGGGTGCGCGGGCTGAAGGCATCATGCGCGAGCACGCCCGGCTCGCCGCCCGCAATCTGCGGGCCGCGCTGAAGACGCGCAGCCATTTCGATCTGGTCCCGGCCTCGGTGCTGATCAAGGCGCCGAACGCGAGCTGACAGGAGCCAAGCATGCGGTTTGAAGACAATTGGGAGTCCGCCACGCTGGTCGCGATCCGCGACCTGACACCGGGCATCCGCGAATTCACCCTGCGGCCAGATCGTTACGCCTGCGCGCCCTATCCGCTCGGCAGCCACATCAAGACCGGCGTTCTCGTCGAGGGCCAGCCGGATGTGCGCTCCTATTCGCTGGTCGGCGAAGCCGATCCGGCCGGCTATCGTATCGCGGTCCGGCTCGCCGAGGATTCGCGCGGCGGCTCGCGTTATCTGTGGTCGCTGAAGCCGGGCGCCCGGCTGCAGGTGACGAGTCCGACCTCATTGCTGCAGGTCGACTGGCAGCGTCAGCACTATTGTCTGGTTGCCGGCGGCATCGGCATCACGCCGCTGGTCGGCGTCGCGCAGGCGCTCTTGCGCAAGACGCCGAACGTCTCGCTGCATTATGCGGTGCGGTCGCGCGAGGACGCGGCCTATGCCGAGGAGCTATCCGACGTGCTCGGCGAGCGCGTCGTGCTTTATCCTGCAAATGAAGGCAGGCGGCTCGATCTCGCACAGCTGTTTGCCTCGCTTCCATCCGATGCCGCGGTGCTGTTTTGCGGTCCGATGCGTATGCTGGAGACGGCACGCAGCGCCTGGGCGGCGAGCGGCCGGGCATCGACCGATCTCAGCTACGAGACCTTCGGCTCCTCGGGCCGGTTTGCGGCCGAGCCGTTCCGCGTCCGCCTGAGCGGCAGCGGCGAGGAGATCGATGTGCCGCGTGACCGCTCGATGCTGGACGTCCTGAACGCGGCTGGTCACGAGATCATGGCCGATTGCCGGCGCGGCGAGTGCGGCGTCTGTGCGGTCGACGTGGTCGCGGTCGACGGCGAGCTCGATCATCGCGACGTGTTCTTCAGCGAGCATCAGAAGCAGGAGAGCCGCAAGCTGTGCGCCTGCGTCTCGCGCGCCCATGGTGTGGTCACGATCGATACGCTGGAGCGCGCCGACGCGATCTGAGGCTGATCGGTGTCAGGTCACCGAGTTCACCCACAACACCACCGCCTTGGCCCGCTTGGCGGGATTGCTGAACCGGTGCGGGCGGCGGCTCGCGAAGCGAAAGCTGTCGCCGCTCCTCAGCGTCCAGGTCTCGTCATCGACGGTCAGCGTCATCTCGCCTTCGAGCACGAGCCCGGCCTCTTCGCCGTCATGGGTGTACAGCTCATCGCCGGTCGAGCCGCCGGGCTCCATGTGCACCAGAAACAAATTGAGCTTGCCGTCGGTGCCGGTCGGGTGCAGCAGCTGCTTTGAAATGCCGCTGCGCCAGAGTTTCAGCTCCGCGCGTTCGGTGGCGCGCGTGACGATCCCGGCCGACGCCTCCGCGCCGCCGGTGCCATCGCCGAACAGCGCGGCGATCCCGACGCCGAGCACATCGGCCAGCGTCGCCAGTACCCGTAATGACGGCGAGGACAGGCCGCGCTCGACCTGGCTGAGGAAGCCGACCGAGAGCGCGCTGCGGCTTGCGACTGCCTCCAGCGACAAATTGGCGCCGTGCCGCAGCTCGCGCAGCCGCTGCCCGACTGCCACGTCCATTGCCGGCTCGGCCTGCTTTGCTTTCGCTCTGGATGCCTGTTTGCCCATTCCCGCGTCGTTACCCGGTTCTTTCAGCCTTTTTCATTTGCATGAAAACCGCTTGCCAAGTCCAGCACAAGATGATCAAATTTTCATATAGGTGAAAATGGCCCTGACGATATGCACGCCCTTTCCGAGCGCGCCATCGCAATAGACCCGGGCCAGGAGGAGGCGGAGCCATGCTCGTCAAGCGTTTCACGCAGTTGGTACTGGGAACGTTGCTTCTCGCCAGCCCTGCAACAAGCATTCCGGCTGCGGCGGAGCAGGTGCTCAAGGTCGGCAGCACGCCGACCGGCATTCCCTTCACCTTTCTCGACACCAAGACCAACTCGATCCAGGGCGTGATGGTCGATCTGATCACCGAGGTCGGCAAGGATGCGGGTTTTTCCGTACAGATCGAGCCGATGCAGTTCTCGGCGCTGATCGCTTCGCTCACCTCGAACAAAATCGACATCATCGCGGCTGCGATGTTCATCACCCCGGCCCGCAAGGAGGTGATCGACTTTTCCGACCCGATCTACACTTATGGCGAGGGTTTGGTGGTGCCGAAGAACGACACCAAGGATTACATCGGCCAGGATGATTTCAAGGGCCAGGCGGTCGGCGCGCAGGTCGGCACCGCCTTCGTCGATGCGTTGAAGAAGTCGGGACAGTTCAGCGAGGTGAAGGCCTACGATACGATCCCGGATATTCTGCGCGACGTGAATGCGGGACGGCTGAAGGCCGGCTTCGCCGATTATCCGATCCTCGCCTACAATCTGAAGCAGGGCGCGTTCTCCGATGTTCGCATCGTCGAGAGCTACAAGCCAACGATCATCGGCTCGGTGGGCATCGGGATGCGCAAGGGCGATTCTGAGCTGCTGGGCAGGATCAACACCTCGCTCGCGAAGCTGAAAGCCAACGGCACGATCGCGAAGATCCTCGACAAATGGGGCCTGAAGGCGCAGGCGCTCTGATGGAGAAGTTTGCGCGCGACGCTGCCGAGTTCCTGCCGATCCTGATGCACGGCGTCGCGCTGACGGTCATCGTCACGCTGGGGTCGTTGCTTCTATCGACGCTTCTCGGCCTAGTCTGGGCCATGATGCGGGTCTCGGGCGTCAGCGCATTGGCCTGGCTGAGTGCCGCCTTCATCAACGTGATCCGCGGCATTCCGATCATTGTGCTCCTGTTCTACCTCTATTTCGTGATGCCAGATCTCGGCGTGTCTTTGACGGCCCTGCAGGCCGCTATCATCGGGCTGGGCGTCGCTTATTCGGCCTATCAGGCTGAGAATTTCCGCGCCGGCATCGCTGCGGTCGACAAGGGACAGATCGAGGCGGCGCAGGCGATCGGCATGGGCTGGTGGCTCACCATGCGCCGGGTGATATTGCCGCAGGCGGTGCGCATCGTGCTGCCGCCCTACGGCAACGTCATGATCATGATGCTGAAGGATTCCTCGCAGGCCTCGACCATCACGGTTGCCGAGCTCGCGTTGCAAGGCAAGCTGATCGCGTCCTCGACCTTCAAGAATACCAGCGTGTTCACGCTGGTGGCGTTGATGTATCTGACCATGAGCATTCCGCTGATCCTTCTGGTGCGTCACTTCGAAAAGCGGGCGAGCCACCGATGATCGAGCTCACGGAGGTTCACAAGCGTTTCGGGCGCAACGAGGTGTTGAAGGGGATCTCGATCGCGGTCGAAAAGGGCGAGGTGGTCTGCATCATCGGCCCGTCGGGCTCGGGCAAATCGACCATTCTCCGCTGCATCAACGGTCTGGAGAGCTATGACCGCGGCGACATTCGCGTCGAAGGCTTGCGGGTCGACCGCGCCGCCGCCTCCATCATTGCCGTCCGGACCCAGGTTTCGATGGTGTTTCAACGCTTCAACCTGTTCCCGCATCGCACGGCGCTGGAGAACGTGATCGAAGGGCCGGTGTTCGTGAAGAAAGAGCCGCGCGCGCAAGCCATCGAGCGTGGTCGTACGCTGCTGGCGCAGGTCGGGCTGGTGGACAAGGCCGACGCGCATCCGCCGCAGCTTTCCGGTGGCCAGCAGCAGCGCGTTGCGATCGCCCGCGCGCTCGCGATGCAGCCGAAGGCGATCCTGTTCGACGAGCCGACCTCAGCGCTGGATCCGGAACTCGTCGGCGAGGTGCTGTCGGTAATGCGCAAGCTCGCCGATGACGGCATGACCATGGTCGTCGTGACCCATGAGATGGGCTTTGCCCGCGAGGTCGCCGACCGCGTCTTGTTCATCGACGGTGGTGTCATCGTGGAGCAGGGGACGGCGAGGAGCCTGCTCAACCAGCCGCAGCATCCGCGCACACAGGATTTTCTGCGTCGCGTGCTGCATCCTTTGTAAGAGATCACTCGATGGCCACACCCGTGCGGCTTCCTCTGCCCCCGAGCCTTTATGCCGACACCGCGGTCCCGCCGGTGGCCTCACCGCCGCTTGAAGCAGACAAACACGTCCCGGTCGCGATCATCGGCGGCGGCTTCACCGGGCTCTCGACCGCGCTGCATCTGGCCGAGCAGGGCATCGAGGCCACCGTGCTGGAAGCCCAGGAGCCCGGCTGGGGCGCGTCCGGCAACAATGGTGGGCAGATCAATCCAGGCCTGAAGCACGACCCCGACAAGATCGAAGCCGATTTCGGGCCTGAGTTGGGGCGGCGCATGGTCGATTTCGCCTATGGCACCACCAATTTCACCCTGGATCTGATCCGACGCTATCAGATCCCCTGCGAGGCGCGCCAGAACGGCACTCTGCGCGCCGCTTACAACGAGGCGGCCGCGGTCGGCATCCGGACCACCGCCGAGCAGTGCATCGGCCGCGGGATGCCGGTGAAGCTTCTGAACCGCGATGAGGTGCGCGCGATGACCGGCACGGATCGCTATCTCTGCGCGATGTTGGATGTGCGCGGTGGCGACCTGCATCCGTTGAGCTATGCGCGTGGGCTCGCGCGCGCCGCGATCTCGGCGGGAGCTTCCGTCCATGGCGAGACGCGGGCGCTGTCACTCTCCCGCGACGGCGGCCGTTGGCGTATCACCACGCCGCGCGCGACCGTGCATGCAGACAAGGTGCTGCTTGCGACCAACGGCTTCACCGACGATCTCTGGCCAGGCCTGGGCCGCACCATCGTGCCGGTGTTCTCCTCGATCGCAGCGACCGAGCCGCTGCCCGACGAGATCGCGCGCGCGATCATGCCCACGCGCTCGGTGCTTTACGAGAGCGGCCACATCACCGTCTATTACAGGATGGACCAGCGTCACCGTCTGCTGATGGGCGGCCGCGGTCCGATGCGCTGGATCAAGAGTCCAACCGATATCTCCTACCTGATCCACTATGCGGAGCGGCTGTGGCCGCAGCTGAAGGGCGTCGTCTGGACTCATGGCTGGAACAGTCGGCTCGCGATCACGGCCGACCACTATCCGCACGTGCATGAGCCGGCCGACAATCTCCTGGTCTCGCTGGGATGCAATGGCCGCGGCGTCGCCTTGTCGACTGCGATGGGCGCGCAGCTCGCGCGGCGGCTGATCGGTGGTGCCAAGGCCGACATCGACATGCCGATCATGGGCATCAAGCCGATGCCGTTTCACGCGTTGTGGCCGGTTGCGGTGACCGCAACGGTGCTGGCGGGCCGGCTGCGAGATCGGCTTGGCGTGTGAACGACTGACGTCGGCGCCGGGCAGCCAGCCTCGCTCTAACCCACGCTGGCGCGCAGCGTTGCGGCCAGGGTCTTCAGCGAGGCGCGAGCCCATGCATCGGCGATCTTCGCATGCATGACGACGTCACGCGCCGGCAACACCGGCAGGCCAAGTTGTGCGCCCACCTCGATTGTGCCGCGCGGAGCCACCCGCCGGCCTAGTGCCGCAACCGCGAGCCCGGCCGCCACCGCGGCGCCAATGGTGCCGATGCCACCACCCACAAACACCTCGCGCCAGGGAATTCGGGCGGCCTTCAGGGCGCCGACAGCCAGGCTCCGCACGCTGCAGGGTTCGGCCTGTGTCGCCAGCGGCAGCGGCTCGCCGGATTGATGAGTGAAGTCCGGGGCGGCGAACCAACCGAATGCTTCCTTGATGATGGCCTCGCCGCCCCGTCGGCGGTTGTCGTGCCGGAACACGATCGCCGCATCGACGAGGCCCCTGTCGAACTCCGCGAGCACCTCGCGCGAGGCCGCGATGCGGATTTCAAGCACCAGGCCGGGTTCTGTGCGCTTCATTCGTCGTAGCAGCAACGGCAGATCAGCGCCGACGATGTGATCGCTGATTCCGATGGTCAGGCGACGGCGTGACTCGGCCCGGAACGATTGCAGCGCGGCCTGGTGCGCCGCGATGAGCGTCCGTGCCGGCTCCAGGAACGCGTTGCCATCCGCTGATAGCTGGACGTTGCGCGGTGTCCGCTCGAGCAGCCTGCGGCCAAGCTCTTGCTCGAGCCGCCTGATCTTGAGACTGACTGCCGATTGTGCGGTTTCCAGCGCCTCCGCCGCGCGCGTGAAGCTTTTCAGATCGGCGGCCAAAACGAACGCCTGCACCGCTTCGATATCCAAGGCCTTCATGCCTGTACCATTTGAAATGAATATCACTCATATACCATAGCATAGCATTTTTAAATGATAGGGCAGCCGCTATCTTCGATCTGTCCAAACATTCGGGAGCCAGCCATGCCTTTCACACGCGTCTCACTTCGGTCCGGTAAGTCGACGGCCTATCGACACGCCATCCTCGAGGGCATTTACCGCGCGCAACGGATGGTCTTTGACGTGCCCGAGGATGACCGATTCATGGTGGTGAACGAGCATGATGGTCCCGACTTCTGGTACGGCGCCGATTATCTTGGCATTCACCGCAGTGACGATCTGGTCATGATTCAGATGACGGTCAGCAATACGCGCCCGCTTGCCAAGAAGAAGGCGCTCTATCGCGAGATCGTCGCACAGCTGAGCCAAGATCCCGGGCTGCGTCCGGAGGACATCTTCATCAATCTTGTCGAAGTCGTGCCGGAGAACTGGTCATTCGGTAACGGTCTCGCGCAGTATGCGTCAGAAAAGGCCTGATGATTTGGTTAGGGAGTAGCGCCTACTTGCGGCAACCTTTCATTGTCCATCGTTGGGTGCTGTCATCGTGCGACCGACGGGCTTTTGCCCGTCGGTTTGCCGGGCTGCTTGCGCGCCGAGGCGCCCTTTTGCCCCCCGGTTCAATTGTCATCGTTTCGTCACTTGCATCCCGTGACTTGCGTGGCATTCGTTGATGCACCGCAAGGTAATATCCGGCGTACGACGTAGCTTCATACCGGCTTCCGAGGCGGGCGTCGCCATGGACGCTTCGACCTTGGGGCGTCGATATGTTTCGCAGGCAATGCGGGTCGACGGGGCGCAGACCAAGCTGAAGCAACTGTGCACTGAAGGAGAGAGCGCGGCATGATCCGCGAGAACAAGCTGTATGACGAAATGAAGGTGGGTGATACCGCCTCAATCACGCGTGTCTGTACCGCCAACGACCTCTATATCTTTGCGCACGCTTCGGGGAATTTGAACCCGCTGCATCTGCCGGAGCAGAATGGCACGACGTATTCGGATGCCGTTGCACCATCGATGTGGGTCGGCGCGCTGGTGTCGGCCGTCCTCGGCAACATCCTGCCAGGCGCCGGAACGCTCTACAAAGCTCAGAGCTTCACCTTTACCAGCCGTGTCCACATCGGAGACGAGTTGCATGTCGGCGTCACCGTGCGCGAGAAGCTGCCCGATCGTTGTATCCGATTGGATACGACCATTACTCATCGGAACGGTGATCTCGTGGCTGAAGGCGTTGCCGAAGTGCTGGCGCCAGCCCGAAAAATTTGCTGGGACGACAGTTCCGTGCCTGAGTGCCCGATCCAGCGGCATCGGCATTTTGATCGTCTGCTGAAGGCCTGCGAAGGGCTGCCGCCGCTTGTCACGGCTGTCGTCGTGCCTGAAGACAAGAGCTCGCTCGGGGGCGCGATGCTGGCGGCCGAGCATGGCCTGATCCGTCCCATTCTGGTCGGGGCGGCAGCCATCATCTCTGAGGTCGCCAAGGAGATCGGCGTCGACCTGACCGGTGTGGAAATCATCGACGTGAGGGGCGATGATGCGGCCGCGGCCGCGGCCGTGGCGCTGGTGCGGGCCGGGAAGGTAGATGCGCTGATGAAGGGGCACCTGCATACAGATGCGCTTCTGCATCACGTGGTCAAGCACGACGGCGGCTTGCGTACCAGCCGACGCCTCAGCCACGCCTTCGTGATGGACGTGCCGGGGCTCGATCACGTGCTGATCGTCTCGGACGCGGCCATCAATATCACGCCGGATCTGGCGGCCAAGGTCGACATCACCCAGAACGCGATCGACATGGCGCTCGCGCTCGGCATCGACAAGCCGAAGGTCGGCGTGCTCTCCGCGATTGAGACCGTCAACCCGCAAATTCCATCGACACTCGACGCCGCCGCGCTCGCGAAGATGGCGGATCGCGGTCAGATTCGCGGCGCGGTGGTCGATGGGCCGCTCGCGATGGACAACGCCATAGATGTCACCGCTGCCCAGACGAAGGGGATATCTTCGCTCGTTGCCGGCCACGCCGATATTTTGATCGTGCCGAACCTGGAAGCCGGGAACATGCTCGCCAAGGAACTCGTTTTCGTCGCTCAGGCGGAAGCCGCCGGGCTGGCGCTCGGTGCGACCGTTCCGATCATCTTGACCAGTCGCGCCGACGGCGAGAAGGCGCGGCTTGCGTCCTGCGCCATCGCGGCGCTGTATAAAGCGTGGAAGGATGGCGGTCAGGCGCGGGTTCACATCGATGAGGCGGCTCAATAGTGCAGCACATCCTCACTCTGAATTCAGGTTCGTCCTCGATCAAATTCGCGCTGTTCGAGACGGATGCCGAAATCGCCCAGCGCCTTGAAGGCCAGATCGACGGCCTTGGCACTGCGGGCCCTTATTTGAAGGCGAAGCAGGGCGCTGAGACGGTCGCAGACCAGCAGGTCGATGCAACCAAGGCGGCCGACCATGAAGCTGCGCTTGATCTCATATTGTCGCTTCTGGGCAAGGTGATCGGTAAGACCGCGATCGAGGCGGTCGGACATCGCGTCGTGCACGGCGGGATCGAGTTCTCCGAATCCATCGTGCTCGACGTCGCCAACATCGAGAAGCTGGCAAAACTCATTCCGCTGGCGCCGCTGCACCAGCCGCACAATCTGTCCGGAGTCCACGCCGCCCACAAGGCGTTTCCCGACGCACTTCAGGTGGCCTGCTTCGATACCGCCTTCCATCGCTCGCATCCGTGGGTCAACGACGTCTATGCTCTGCCGCGTGAGTTCTATGACGAGGGCATCCGACGCTACGGCTTTCACGGCCTGTCCTACGAATTCATCGTCGAGCGAATGAAAGAGATCGCGCCGCTCTATGAGCAGGGGCGGGTGGTCGTCATGCATCTCGGGAACGGTGCTTCGATGTGTGCCATTCGCGATGGCCAGAGCGTCGGCTCGACCATGGGATTCACCGCGCTGGACGGATTGCCGATGGGCACCCGTTGCGGCCAGCTCGACCCTGGCGTCGTGCTCTATCTGCTGCAGGAAAAGGGAATGACGGCCGAGCAGATCACAGACCTGCTCTACAAGCATTCGGGGCTGAAAGGCCTGTCTGGTCTTTCGCAGGACATGCGCGAATTGGAGGCGGCCGGCAGCCGCGAGGCGGCGGAGGCGATCGACTATTTCGTCTTTCGCATCCGGCGCGAGCTCGGTTCGATGGCGGCGATCCTCTCGGGCCTTGATGCCGTCGTGTTCTGCGGCGGCATCGGCGAGCATGCCTGGCGTATTCGCGAGCGCCTGTGTCAGGGCTTCGAATGGCTCGGTATCGAACTCGACGATATCAGGAACCGGGCCGGCGAGTCCGTGATCTCGTCGGATCGCTCGCGCGCCCGCGTCTTCGTCATCAACACCAATGAGGAGATGATGATTGCGCGCCATACCGCGCGACTGTTGGCCGCAAGCCGGTAGCCCGAGCCCATCGCAGAGGACGGCTGTCCGAATTGCCCTTGCCTGCGCCGCCGATTTGGTATCTGCAGGACAGGATAAGAACAGGATAGCTCGGGGGAAACATGAGCAGCCATATGGCGTCGCAGCAGGCGGATTTGGAGTTCGACTACGTCGTGGTCGGTGCGGGGTCGGCCGGCTGCGTGCTAGCAAACAGGCTGAGCGCCGACGGCAAGCACAAGGTGTTGCTGTTGGAAGCAGGTCCCAAGGACACCAATATCTGGATCCATGTGCCGCTCGGCTACGGCAAGCTGTTCAAGGACAAGACGGTCAACTGGATGTACCAGACCGAGCCCGAGCCTGGATTGGATGGCCGCTCGGTATTCCAGCCGCGCGGCAAGGTGCTCGGCGGCTCCAGTTCGATCAACGGACTGCTCTACGTTCGCGGCCAGCATGAGGATTACAATCGGTGGCGTCAGCGGGGCAATGTCGGCTGGGGCTATGACGACGTGCTGCCTTATTTCAAGCGGGCGGAAAATCAGCAGCGCGGCGCCGACGATTACCACGCGGTCAGCGGACCGCTTCCGGTGTCGGATTGGCGGCACGACGACCCGCTCTCGGAGGCCTTCGTGAAGGCGGCTGTCGAGGCCGGCCTTCCCTACAACACCGATTTCAACGGCGCGACCCAGGAGGGCGCAGGCTTCTTCCAGACCACGACGCTCCGCGGCCGGCGTGCCAGCAGCGCCTTCTGCTATCTGCGTCCGGCGAAGCGTCGGGCCAACCTGCACATCGAGACCGATGCGCTGGCGCAGCGCATCGTTTTCGAAGGCCGCCGTGCCCGTGCGGTCGAATTCCGCCAGCATGGGCGTGTGCGCACCGCGCGCGCCCGCAGGGAAATCCTGGTTGCCAGCGGTGCCTACAATTCGCCGCAGCTCCTGCAACTGTCCGGCGTCGGTCCGGCCGAGCTCCTGAAGCGCCATGGCATTGATATCGTGCTCGACGCGCCCGGCGTCGGCAACGATCTGCAGGACCATATGCAGGTGCGGATCGTCATGCGCTGCAGTCAGCGGATCACGCTGAACGATATCGTCCACCATCCGCTACGCCGGGTGCTGGCCGGCGCTCACTATGTCGCGTTCCGAAAAGGACCGCTGACGATCGCGGCCGGCACCGCAGGTGCCTTCTTCAAGACCGATCCGCGGCTCGCGAGCCCCGACATCCAGATCCATTTCATCCCGTTTTCGACGGATAAAATGGGTGAACAGCTGCATACCTATTCGGGCTTCACCGCCTCCGTCTGCCAGTTGCGGCCCGAAAGCCGCGGCTCGCTCAAGATCAGGAGCGCCGATCCGGCCGCGCCGCCGGAGATCCGCATCAATTATCTGGCCAGCGAAACCGATCGGCGGGCCAATGTCGACGGCCTCCGCATCCTGCGGAAGATCCTGGCCGCGCCGGCGCTGCAGCCCTATGTGACCGATGAGGCCTATCCGGGATCGAAAGTGATTGCCGACGAGGACATCCTGGCCTATTGCCGGCAGACCGGGAGCACGATCTATCATCCGACCTCGACATGCCGGATGGGGAATGATGCGCTGGCCGTGGTCGATGAGCGCTTGCGGGTGCGCGGCATCGAAGGTCTGCGCGTCGTCGACGCTTCGATCATGCCCGATCTGGTCTCGGGTAATACCAACGCGCCGGTGATCATGATTGCGGAAAAGGCCTCCGACATGATCTTGCAGGATGCGCACTGAGCAGGAAGTAGAGTTGTGACTCGTTTTCGGATCGGCACACGCAAGAGCACCATGGCCTTGGCCCAGACCGAGGAGATCGCGCGCCGGCTGAGCGCCGCGATCCCCTCGCTCGACATCGAGATCGTCAGGTTCGAGACGACGGGGGATACCGACCAGACCAGCAAGCTGTTGACCCATGGCGGCAAAGGTGGCGCCTTCGTGGCCGAGATCCGCCGCGCGATGCTTACCGGTGAGTTGCATGCGGCCATGCATTCGCTGAAAGATATGCCGGGCAATGAGGAAACGCCGGCACTGGTTGTCGCCGCGCTGCTCTCGCGGGACCCGCCCGGCGACGTGCTGGTGCTACGGCAGGGGCTGTCGCTGGACGATTTCCGCCGCGAGGGCGGCAGGGGCTTCAAGATCGGCACCAACGCGGTACGGCGCGCGGCCTATGCGCGGCGGCTGCTTCCAAACGCGGACGTGATCCATTTTCGCGGCGCCGCCGACACCCGCATCCGCAAGCTCGATGGTGGCGAGCTGCAGCGTTTGCCCGACGGGGGCGCCGTCGGACCGGCGGACGCACTGATCATGGCCCGGTCCGGACTCGAGCGGGTCGGCCTTGCGGATCGTGCGTCCTACGATTTTCCGATTGCCGACATGCTGCCCGCAGTGGGGCAGGGCATTGTTGCGGTGGAATGCGCGGCTTCCGATTGGGAGACGCGGCGCATTCTGTCGACCATCGACGACCCGGTTGCGCGTGGCTGTGCGGACGCCGAGCGTGAAGTTCTGTGGGTCTTGAACGGTCACTGCAATTCGCCGATCGCCGGATTTGCGACGATCGCCGGCATGCAGATGACGCTGACCGCCTCCGTGCTCGACGAAGCCGGTGACCGCTTCATCGAGGCGCAGCGCACAGGGCCGGCCGATCGTCCCCGCGAGCTTGGCCGCGCGGTCGGGCTCGAACTGCTGGCTCAGGGCGCGGCCGAGCTGATCGAGCGCAGCCGGCCGCGTTAACAGTCAGCCGCGATAGGCGCGCACGCGCGCGAGCATCTGTTCGACATGCGCGATCGGCGTTTCCGGCAGGATGCCGTGGCCGAGATTGAAGATGTGCCGTCCTTGCGCGTAGTTCGCCAGCACATCGTCGACGGCCTGATCGAGCGCTGCGCCGCCGGTGATCAGCGCCAGCGGATCGAGGTTGCCTTGCACCGCGACCTTGCTCTGGACTCGGTCGCGGATCAGGTTCGGCTCTGCTGTCCAGTCGATGCTGACGGCGTCGACGCCGGTTGTTGCCACGTAGTCCGGCAGCAGTGCGCCCGCGCCGCGCGGAAATCCGATGATTTTGGCGTGTGGCCGCGCCTTGCGCACGCCCTCGACGATGCGTCGGGTTGGTTCGATCGACCACCGCGCGAATTGGCGCGGCGAAAGCACGCCGGCCCAGGTGTCGAAGATTTGCAGCGCCTCGGCGCCGGCCTCCAATTGCTTCAGCAAATAGGCAATCGAGGCCTCGACCAGCACGTCGATGATCCTGCTGAAGGCCTCAGGATGCCGATAGGCGAGCAGGCGCGCCGGCGCCTGGTCGGGCGTGCCCTGGCCCGCAACCATGTAAGTCGCAACCGTCCATGGCGCGCCGCAGAAGCCGATCAGTGCGGTCTCCGGCGCCAGCTGGCCGCGGACGCGGCGTAGCGCTTCGAACACCGGCTCGAGCTTGGAAAAATCGGCTTCCGTCGCCAGCGTCGCGATCTTCTCCGGCGTGTCCAGCGGGTCGAGGCGCGGACCTTCGCCGACTTCGAACCGCACGCTGCGGCTGAGCGCATGTGGGATGACCAGGATGTCGGAAAAGATGATTGCTGCGTCCAGCCCGAAGCGGCGGATCGGCTGCAAGGTCACTTCGGCCGCAAGCTCGGGCGAAAAGCACAGGTCGAGGAAAGCGCCGGCCTTGGCGCGAACCTCGCGGTATTCCGGCAGATAGCGGCCGGCCTGTCGCATCATCCAGATCGGCGGCACAGCCTGTCGCTGACCGGAGAGCACGGCGATAAAGGGCTTGTTCGTCTCGGTCTGGGTCAAGCTTGAGGCTCCGCAATCATCGGGAACGATTGACCGCTGTGATACATGGGGATGCGGTTCCGGCCAAGGTCAATCCGGCATCCGGACGTGGGCTCGATGCGGCGTTCGTGAGCGATCCCTGTGCCCGTGCAGAGCCCGCGAAATCCGGTCGGAACGCCGGTTTTCCCCCTGCGTTGTCTCACTCAGATTATCGAGCTCAAAGGGAGATGATCATGGCTGAGAAGTTCGATCCCGCCCCGCACGACAAGCATGCCGACGATCCGCGTGAAGCGGCACGGCGCGATCGCGAGACGACGACGCAACTCGACAACGGTTTGATGGACACGTTTCCCGCATCCGATCCGGTCAGCGCGCAACAGCCGTCGGTCGTCACCAAGAGGGGGCGCAGCGTCGATGACGAAAGCGCGGATGCGCACGCCCCATCTTTGTGGGACAAGTTCCGATCCGTCTTCGTGCGCTGAGGTATCGGAAAACGCCGTGCGCCAAAACGTCGCGGCATCCGAGTCCTGACTGGTGCCACGACCCGTAAATATACGGCGATAACAGTAGTCATACGGGAATGTACCCGTCATCCGACCTCGCCGTTCGGCGTCCATTTCAGAGATAAATAAGATGTGCGTGGGATTTTTCCTCGATCTGGAGAGTCCCGCGGAATGGATGTTGTCGCGCATAACCGACTGAGCCGCCTGCCTATGTGGGCGGCTGTCTTTGTCCTGTCTGTTTGCGCAGCCATCGTCGTTTTGAGCGGCGGGAGCGAATGGGCCTCTCGCGACAACACGCTCCGGAGCGCCGAAGTTGAGCTCGGCAATCTGACACGCTCGCTTGCGCAACATGCCGAGGATACGATTGAACTCGCTGAAGCAACCATCCGCGGCGCCGTGAGCGCGCTCGAGACAGACGATGGAAGCATCACGACGGTTTTGCGGCTACAAGCCATTCTCACGAGCGGTAGATCCAGCCTGGGCCGGATCCGGGGCGTTTTTGCCTATGATGAGAATGGGCGCTGTCTCGCGGCGACCGAGGACGTCGCTCTTTCGAACGTCAACAATGCCGACCGCGATTACTTCGGTTACCATCGAAAATCGGCGGACCGCTCGCTCCTGATCGGCGGGCCCGTGCAGAGCAAGTCCGGCCACCAATCGGTGATCAGCTTGTCGCGCCGGTGGAATCATCCTGACGGCCGCTTTGCGGGCGTGGTGCTTGCCACGATCGAGGTCGACTATTTTTCCGATTTCTACCATCAGTTCGATGTCGGCCCGCACGGGACCATCAGCTTGATGCGCCGCGACGGAACGATCCTCGCGCATAGCGTCGATCTGGTGGCCGATGCGGCACCGCAGCCACTCGCCGATGACATTCCCTTTTATCCGAGCTCCGGAAACCTGCATGTGCAGTTCCTGCAGGATGACTCCGAGCGGATCGGCTTCTACCAGCGCGGGCAGCGCTATCCATTCCTGCTGCTCGTGACACGGACGCAGGAGGATGTACTGGCAGAATGGAAAAGGCATTCATTCGTTCGGATCGCGGTCATCGTTGGCCTCGTCCTCCTGATATTGGGAATCGGCCTTTTCCTGGTGCGATTGATACTCCAAGGACGGCGCTTGGCGTCGGCATTGGTTTCTAGCGAAAAGAATTTCCGCCTGCTCGCCGAGGATTCGAGCGATATCGTCGCTCGGATCGGGCCGGACGATCGCATCCGCTACATCTCGCCGTCGGTGGTCCGGGTGCTTGGCTGGAGGCCGGCGCAACTGCTTGGCAAGCGTGCGCTCGCCGGCATCCATCCGCTCGACGCCTCGCCGATCGAAGAGATCATCCTCTCGATCAAGCGCGGTGAAACGGAAGAGGCGCGCGCAACCTATCGTACCCGGCGGCGCGACAAATCGGAGATCTGGGTCGAGACCACATTGAGCGCAAGCCGCAACGATGACGGCTCGCTCGATGGCTTTGTAGCGATCACGCGCGATGTCACCCAGCAGATGACGCTGCAGGGCAAGCTCGAAACCTTGGCAGTCGTGGACGGCCTCACTGGCCTCGCCAATCGCCGCCGTTTCGACGAACGGCTGCTCGAGGAATGGAGCCGCGCCTATCGCGAGAAGACCTCGCTGGGGCTCCTGATGATCGACCTCGACCATTTCAAGGCCTTCAACGATACCTATGGGCATCAGGCCGGTGACGAATGCCTGCACACCGTGGCTGTCGTTCTCGCCGGGGAAGTGCAACGGACCTCCGATCTTGCCGCGCGCTATGGCGGCGAGGAATTTGCGATTCTGCTGCCAAACACCGATGCGGCCGGCTGCGCGCGCATCGGCGAGCGGATTCGCCGCGCGATCCGCGAGAGGGCCATCGCGCATCGGGGTAACGCCCCATTCGGCATCGTGACGGCGAGTATCGGCGGTGCCGTGTGCCGGCCGGGCAGCGAGCGTTCGCTGGAGCGTGCATCGTTGATCGAGGCGGCCGATCGCTCGCTCTATGCGGCGAAGGATGGCGGCCGCGACCGCGTCATCATGGCGGGCGAGTTGATCCCATTGGCGCCGAGCCTAGCCCCTGACGGCGACACCAGCCTAGGCGAACGCACGGGTGTTCGCGCCAGACCCTAATAGTGTGGCGGCGGCTCGTTGGTAGGCCCTTCCGCACCTGCCTGGGCTTCATCGAGCCGCTCACCGAGTGCGGCAATCTGCCGCTTCAGCGCCTCGATCTCGCGCCATTGCATCATGACGGTCTGATTCAGCGTCTCGATCGTGTCGTCCTGGAACATCACGCGCGCTTCCAGCGCGTCGATGCGCTCGCTCAACTCCTTGGTCGCATTCAGCTCTCCGGCTTCACTCATCACCCGCGCCCTCCTGCTGGCGACGTTCGGAATGTTCTCGCAGGCCGTGACCGAGCGCGACGCGTTCATCGAATACGAAGCACTCGCCGCGCCAGCGGCTTTCCCCCTGGGGGATCTGTTCCAGATATTTGAGGATGCCGCCTTTGAGATGGTAGACCTCGGCAAAGCCGCGCGCGAGCAGCAGCGAACTCGCCTTCTCGCAGCGGATGCCGCCGGTGCAGAACATCGCGATCCGCTTATGCTTGGCGGGATCGAGATGGGCGGCCGCGAAATCCTTGAACTGGCCGAAGCTCTTGATGGCGGGATCGACGGCGCCTTCGAAGGTGCCCATCGCCACTTCGAACGCGTTCCGGGTGTCGAGCACGAAAACGTCGGGCGATGATGTCAGCGCGTTCCAATCGGCGGGATCGACATAGGTCCCGACCTGCCGGGTCGGATCGGCCGCGGGATCGCCTAACGTCACGATCTCCTTTTTCATCCGCACCTTCAGCCGCTGGAACGGCATGGCACGCGCGGTCGAGAATTTCAGTTCGAGGTTGTCCAGCCGCCCGCCGAACAGCGGTCCATCGCAGAATTCCCGCATCAGGGCGTCGATGCCGTCGGGGCTGCCGGCCAAGGTCCCGTTGATCCCTTCCTGCGCCAGCAGCAGGCTGCCCCTCACTCCCAGCCGGCCGCACAGCGCCAGCAGCGGCGCACGGAGTGCCCTGAAATCCGGCAGTGCGGTGAACTGATAGAAGGCTGCGACCTTGAAAGCCATGCCGCCGTTTACCAGCAGAACTGCCATCGGAAAAGCTGGTATCCCAGCCATTGCCCAGGCGGGACAGAATATGTCATGACGGCGGCCAGCGCGGGCTCCTTTGCCCTTCTAGCAGAACGCAGCGAGCAAGAATGAGAAGCTTCCACTTCCCCGGTCGATCCACGGTTCACGCCCTCAACGCCATGGTTGCAACGTCGCATCCGCAGGCCGCCTTGGCCGCGATCGAGGTGCTGCGGGCCGGCGGCACTGCGGCAGATGCGGCCGTGGCAGCTGCCGCGCTGCTCGCGGTGATCGAGCCGCAATCGACCGGCATCGGCGGCGATTGTTTCGCGCTGGTGCAGCCGAAGGGCGATGGCAGGATCACGGCCTATAACGGCTCCGGCCGGGCTCCGATGGCAGCCAATGTCGAGTGGTATCTGGAGCGCAAGATCCACTCGGTGCCGCTCACGTCGGCGCACGCGGTGTCGGTCCCCGGCGCGGTCGATGCCTGGCATCGCATCCTGCAGGATCACGGCCGGCTGGGGCTCGACCGGCTGCTGCAGCCGGCGATTCGTGCGGCAGAAGAAGGCTATGTGGTGGCGCCGCGCATCGCCTTCGACTGGAAGAACCAGTTCGAGAAGCTGAAGAACGGCACCAACACCGAACGGTATCTGTTGCCGCATGGCAAGCCCGCGGTCGCTGGCGATGTGATCCGCCAGCCGGAACTCGGGCAGACCCTGCGTGCGATTGCCAAGGACGGGCCGCGGGCCTTCTACACCGGTCCGATCGCGGACGACATCGTCGAGACGCTGCGCGGCATCGGCGGCCTCCACACCCTGGAGGATTTCGCCAACCACAGGACCGAGGTGACCTCGCCGATCGGCACCATGTACAAGGATTACGACGTCTGGCAGTGCCCGCCGAACGGCCCGGGCATCACCATGCTGGTGATGCTCAACATCCTGTCGCGTTTCGACCTCACCAAGGTTGCGCCGCTCTCGGTCGAACGCATGCATCTCGAAGCCGAGGCAGCGCGCATCGCCTATATGATCCGCGAGCAGCATGTGGCTGATCCGGCGCATATGACGGTCGACGTCGCCGCGATCCTCGCCCGCGAATTCGCCGACGAGTATATCGGCCGTATCAGCATGGACCGTCTGCTCGATCTGCCGAACGTGGCACCGCCGATGAATCCGGATACGGTCTACATCACCGTCGTCGACCGCGACCGCAACGTCTGCTCCTTCATCAATTCGATCGCGCATTCCTTCGGCTCGGCGATCGTCTCCAACAAGACCGGCGTGCTGTTGCAGAACCGCGCCGGCGGTTTCCGCATCCAGGTCGGTCATCCCAACTGCATCGGGCCCGGCAAGCGGCCGCTGCACACGATCATCCCGGCGCTGGTGACGAAAAACGGCCGCGCCCAGATGTCCTATGGCGTGATGGGTGGCCAGTATCAGCCGACCGGCCAGACCCACGTGCTGACCAACATCCTCGACTTTGGCTGCGACGTGCAGGAGGCCATCGATATGGCGCGCGGCCTGCACTACGAGGGCGTCTATCAGCTCGAGGACGGCATTCCGGCCGATGTCGTCGAGGGCTTGCAGAAGATCGGTCACAAGACCACCAAGCTGGTTGCGCCGCTCGGCGGCGGCCAGGCGGTCTGGATCGATTGGGACAAGGGCACGCTCACCGGCGGCTCCGATCCGCGCAAGGACGGCTGCGCGCTGGGCTATTGAGCCGGCTTGAGCGTCATCGCCGCGCGCGCAGCGAAACGATCCAGAGCCTCCGTGCGGTGCTGGATCTGCTTCGCGGCGCAGGCGGAGCGGGATGTGAGCGGCTGGAAACAGGCGCCGCTTTGCGTTAAACAGCGGTCCCTCGAACAAGCCAAGACGGTGACCGATGCGGCGTCCGAAGTTTACGAAGCTTGCGATCACGGCGGCGGCAATTGCGCTGGCCGCCTTGTCCGCGTCTGTCCCGACCTCTGCGTCGGCGCAGAGTGCTGCTCCTCAGACCAAAGGAAAGATCATGACCACGCCCTCCGGACTCGAGATCATCGACATCAAGGAGGGCACAGGACCCTCGCCGAAACCGGGGCAGATCTGCGTGATGCATTACACGGGCTGGCTTTATGAGAACGGCCAGAAGGGCAAGAAGTTCGACTCCTCCGTCGACCGCAACGAGCCGTTCGAATTCCCGATCGGCATGAAGCGCGTGATTGCCGGTTGGGACGAAGGCGTCGCCACGATGAAGGTGGGCGGCAAGCGCACGCTGATCATTCCGCCGCAACTCGGCTATGGCGCACGCGGCGCCGGCGGCGTGATCCCGCCGAACGCGACACTGATGTTCGACGTCGAATTGCTGGGCGTGAAGTAGTCCAAAGCCGCGCCGCCTCGGGTCGGGCGGCGCGGCAGCAAGACCACGGCCGGCGGGTCGTTCGGCATGCCCACGATGCCGAGATGATGTCCCTCATCAAGGTTTGGGCTTGTCGGAAATGCTGCCGGTTGCGGCGTCTGCCTTGCAGGCCGCCCGGCCGGGTTCCGCAGCTTGACATTTGTAGACCCGCCCGGTGAGGCGGTCGACCAGCCAGGCCGTGTCGTCTGCCGGACTCTCAAGGCCGACATAGCGACTGCCCAGGGCCGAGATCAATGTCGACAGCAGGATCGCCGCGGCGATCAAGCCGGCGCCGATCAGGATCGACATGGAACTGGAGCCAGCCTGATCCGAATTGCCCGTGCGGTAGTTTTGATAGTCACGCCGGCGCGGAGAATTGAACACGTCGTCTGCTTTTCTGGTCGTTTCTTGCTGTGGTTGATCGTCGTCGCGCGCTGAAGCCTATCCTGTGATCGAACAACCGCGTAGAGCGGTCTCTGGCCGTTTTCTTGTCCGCAGGCCGGCAGCCTCACGACTGCTTTGCGGCCGGCGCGCAGCAACGCAACTCACTGGCGTTTCAACCTGAGAACGTTCTGCGCGGGCGGCATGTTCCTCGTCCTCTGCGATGTGATCTCCGTCACATCGGTGCGTTTGAACCGGTCCTATCGTTCCGCCATCCAATTGCTGTCAGGCGCGATTTCGAGGATGACGAAGATGACACGTTTCATTGCACGCTTTGGACTGCATGCGATTGCGCTCGGTGCCGCGTTCTCGGTCGGGGGCGGTCTCGCGCTGGCGGGCGAGGGGACCGTTTCGGCGGAGCAGATCCTGAACGCACTGAAGCCGAAGCCGGTCACGCGCGGCCTTTCAGCCGGCGCGCAAGCGACGACGCCGCAGCCCGACCCGGCACAGCAAGCCAAGGAGGCGAGCTTTATCGACAGCGTGCGCAACCGCAACACCCGCTCGCTGTCGCTTGGCGAACGCGCGCAACTCGCCGAGCTTGCGGCGAGCAGGCCGAAGATCGATCTGGAGATTCAGTTCGACTACAACTCGGCGCAGATCAGCAAAGCAGCGATGCCGGCGGTGCAGGAGCTTGGAAAGGCGCTGTCCGATCCGAGCCTGAAGGGCGCGACCTTCGTCGTCGCCGGTCACACCGACGGCATCGGCGGCGACAGTTTCAATCAGGACCTGTCCGAGCGTCGTGCAGACACCATCAGGCGTTATCTGGTCGATAGATTCGGCATCGTGGGCAAAGATCTCGTCACGGTCGGCTATGGCAGGACCAAGTTGAAGGATCCCGCCAATCCGGCTGCCGCCGTCAACCGTCGTGTCCAGGTGATCAACATGGAGACCAAGACCGCCACGAAATGACGGCTTGCGCGCGCCGTCTGCAATTAGCGGCGCGCTAGCAAAGTTTCAGATCCAGCTCTGAAACAGCATCAGGCGGTTGAAGGTCTGCATCGAGGTGCCGATGAAGGCGGCGCTGATCGGCAGCATCGCCACGAAGCCGGCGGCGACGAGAGCCACATAGAGCCACAAGACCCAGGGCCTGCGCGACTTCGCCAGAGCATAAGGCAGCGCCAGGCTCGCGAGCGTCGCTGATGGCAGGTAGTAGTAGAGAAAGCTCAGTGCGCGCGGCAGCAGGGCCCAGGGCAGGTAGCAGCCCAGATAAAACGCGACGATCAGGAACGGCCCGGCTCGGCGCGCCATCACGACGTCACGCATGCACACGAGCAGCGCCAGCAGCGCCGGCCACAGCACCACGGGATTGCCGAGAAACACCACCGCGGCGATGTGCTGATCATCGGTCTTGTCGAACAGGAACCACACCGGCCGCAGCAGCAGTGGCCAGCTCGGCCAGGCGCTCATATAGGTGTGGCCCGCGATCGCGGTCGTGATGTTGTCGGCGAAGATGCGACGCTGCGCCTCGAGGATGTCGGCGACCGAAAGGCCATAGAGCGGGATGAAGGTCGCGAAGTAGCAAGCGGCGGGAATGACCAGGAAGCAAAGCGCAATCTGATAGGATTTCAGGTTTGCCCAAAGCTCGGGCCGGTACCAGTCGTCCTCGCGCGGCTCGGCAAACGATGTTCGCCAATGCTGCAGCAGTCGGACCAGCGCAACGATGCCGAGCACGGCGACGAGCGGAAACGCGCCGCTCCACTTGCAGGCGGCGGCCAATCCGAAGCCTGCGCCCGCAAGCGCGAAGGCGGCTTGCGGGCTGCGCCGCCTGTAGCCATGCAGGAACGCCGCGATCGCGAGCAGGCTCAAGGCCAGCGCGTAGATGTCGAGCATCGCGGTACGCGCCTGCACATACAGCATCTGATTGAAGACGGCGATCAGGGCTGCAGCGAGCGCGGGGGCTTGCGCGGCAAAGAGGGTAAGTCCGCAGAGGTAGATAGCCACCACCGCAAGCGCGCCGAACAGCGTCCCCGGGTAGCGCCAGGCGAACGCATTGTCACCGAAGCTGCGGATCGAGAGCGCGATCAATTCCTTGGCGAGCGGCGGATGCATCGGGTTGAGCTGCGGCGTAGCCGGCATGAGGCCGAGCATCTGCCGCGCCGCTGGCACGTAGTGCAACTCGTCGAAGACGAATTTCTCCGGTGCGGACAGGCCGATCAGGAGCGCGACATGAGTGCTTACGAAAATAGCGAACGCAATCGCCGCGCACCGAGGAGCCGAGAGGCTCGGCTGAGTTGAAGGGCGCTGAGGCGTGCGAGCACGTCCGGTCGCGACCGAGTCAGGGGCAACTTTTGTGTCCATCGCCTTGAACTGAGTTCGAGCCTGGCGCCACTAACAAGCTACGCGGATGAATCGCCGCTGTTGCGCTTCGACAACATCGCAGCTCGCGGTTTTCGGTTACGATCATAGAGGCAATCCATTGGTATTGAAATGCGTTCGCGTCACCTCATTCTGATGATCGGTTTTTCCTGTATCGCTGCACCGCTTGCAGCGAGCCCTGCATGCGCCGAGACCCGAATCGGGGAGGCCGCCGTCATCCAGAATCAGGTGTTGCGCATTGCAGGTGCTGCAATGAGCCCGATCAATGTCGGCGACCAGGTGGTCCGCGACGAGACGGTGCGGACCGGCAACGAGAGCGCCGCACGTCTTGTGATGATCGACAGTACCAATCTGTCGCTCGGTCCCAATGCGACGCTGACGCTCGATCGGACCGTCTTCAACGGCGAGACGAGCTATCGCGACATTGCCATCCGGCTCGGCACCGGCGTCTTCCGTTTCGTGACCGGTCATTCCGAGAAGGCGGCCTACAAGATCAATACGCAACTTGCGACGATCGGCGTGCGCGGCACCATTCTCGACATCAAGTCGCAGCGCGGCCAGACCATGGTGGTGCTGCAAGAGGGCGCCTCCACCGTCTGTACGCTTACCTTCCAGTGCATCCAGCTGACCCAGCCCGGCGATACCGCGATCGTCATTGCAACGGGCGGAGGCAAGAGCACGATCAAGAAGACCAATAATCCGCCCTGGAGCTTCGCTGCGAGTTGCGCGTCCACGGCGGGACTGTGCACCGTGACGGATCTTGCCAGCAACACGCCGGGCCAGGATTTCACCGGCATCTTGTGCGGGCGCTGATCATGGCGAGATTTGCGTACAGATCCGCAGCATTCCTCATATTCGCCACGGCATTGGCCGTTGCCGTGACCCTGCTGCAGGGAGCGCCCGCGGCCGCCCAGGGCTGCTCCGGCACGGCGACCTCCAGTCTCGTCGCCGCGGCATGCCCGACGTCCAGCCCCAGCCCGAGCCCGAGCTCATCACCTTCGCCGACTCCAACGTCGACCCCGACACCGAATCCTTCGCCGAGCCCGACGCCGACCGGCTCGGATTCCAGTGGACGTTCGATCAATAGCCTTGCCGATCAACGCTTCAACCAGATGATCACCAACCGCGTGCTCGGCACCGTGTTGCTCGGTGTCAACGAGCAGGTCAATTGCAGCGACTGTGTCAGCGCGTTCGGTTCGGCCGGCTCGTTCTCAGCCGGCATTCACGGCCGCAAGACGCTGACCAACAATTTGTCGCTGCTCGCCGGCCTCGCCTACACGCAATACAATGAAGGCGGCTATCACGTCGCCAGTGCGCCGATCGGCGCGTTCGCCTTGCGCTATGATTTCACCGATTGGGGCTCGTCGCGGCCGTTCTTCGACGTCGGCACCGTCCTGACGCCCTACGAGAAGCTACGCTACGGCCGCAGCTATACGACGAGCCTCGGCACGGTGACGCTGGACAGCAGCACCACAGCCTCGAACTACGCCATCTACGGCCGTGCCGGCTGGATCAACCGGATCTCGCCGCGAGACGAACTCGCCGCCTCGGTCGAACTCTGGCAGCTCTGGCAGCATATCTCCGGCTATCGCGATCCCGCGGTGATCTTCAACCCGTTCGACGCACAGGTCGCCGGTGGCACCGACCGCACCAGCCTGGTCAAGCTCGGCGGGCAGTGGACGCATCTGTTCGGCGCCAGCCTCGAGGCCAATCTCAACGGCGGCTATGTGCAGTCCTTCGCCACCCGCTCCGGCATCGTCGCGACCGTGACCGGCAACGGCACGGTGACACCGACCATGGGCAACCAGGGCTGGTTCGAATATGGCGGCCGTCTCGGTTTTCGCCTCGCCCAGGGCTGGGTTGCCGATCTCTTCGTCAACGGAACGCTGGGACCGCAGCCGGTCGGCAACACCATCCATGGCGGTGTCGGCCTGCGGGTCAATTACTGAGCCCGCTCAAGATTTCATGACCCGTATGCGCTTGTGCCGGCAATCGCTCGGCTATATTGAATGATGAGTATCATCTAATAACCCTGGCCGGGGCGAGGGACGTGAAGCGATGGATATTGACGCCCCCACCACTGCGTCTCGGCCCGGTGTCGCCGAAGCGGCGCGTCCCGTAAGCGGCGCCGCGCGCCAGCCCGCCTCCAACGCCGAGAGGACCCGGGCGGCGCTCCTGACCGGCCCGGTGCTGCCGACGCTGTTCAAGCTGGCGTTGCCGACCATGACGGTGCTGCTGGCGCAGACCGCGGTGAACGTCGCCGAGGCCTATTATGTCGGCTTCCTCGGCACCGACGCGCTGGCGGGCGTTGCGATGGTGTTTCCGCTCTTCATGCTGATGACGATGATGTCGAACGGCGGCATCGGCAGCGGCGTCTCCTCGGCGGTCGCGCGTGCGATCGGGGCTGGTCGGAAGGCGGATGCTGATGCCATCGTGTTTCACGCCATCGTGCTCTCGGTCGTGGCGGGTGCGCTCTTTTCGATCGGCACCGCGCTCGGAGGCCCGGCGCTGTACCACGCGCTCGGCGGACGCGCCGGCGCGCTGGACGCGGCGCTGAAATATTCCAATTACCTGTTCGCGGGCGCGATACCGGTCTGGATCGTCAACCTGCAGGCGGCGGCGCTGCGCGGTTCGGGCAATGTCCGGGTGCCGGCGCTGGTGACCCTGATCGGCGCTGGCGTAATGATCCCGCTGTCGCCGCTCCTGATCTTCGGTCTTGGCCCGATGCCTGGCCTCGGCATCGGCGGCGCCGGCATTGCCTTCGGACTATACTATGCCGGAGCAATGCTGGTCCTGGTGCGCTATATGGCCTCAGGGCGTTCCAGCCTGCATTGCCGCATCGCGCCGCTGCAGTGGCGGCTGTTCGCCGATATCCTCAAGGTTGGACTTCCGACCTCGGCCAGCGCCGTGCTGGTGAACCTCACCGTGATCCTGGTGACCTCCGCGGCCGGCCGCTTCGGCACTTCGGAACTTGCCGCCTACGGCATCGCATCGCGGCTCGACTACATCATGATCCCGATCCTGTTCGGGCTCTGCACCGCGACGCTGACCATGGTCGGCATCAATATCGGCGCCGGCCACGGTGCGCGCGCCCGGCATATCGCAAGGCTCAGCGCGCTGGTCGGCGCCGGTTTCGTCGGTGCGATCGGCTGTGGCGTTGCGCTGTATCCGCCGCTCTGGCTGACGCTGTTCAGCCATGAGCCGGATGTGTTGCGCGAAGGCGCCATCTATCTCCGCTTCGTCGCACCGGCCTATGCCGCGCTCGGCTTTGGCTTCGTGCTGGCCTTTGCCGGACAGGGCGCCGGTCACGTGCTGTGGCCGTTCCTCGCCTCGGTGGTGCGTATCCTGATCGCGGCCGGAGGCGGCTGGCTTGTCGTCGCGCAGTTCGGCGGCGGCATGGCGGCGCTTGCCGCCATGGTGATGCTCTCGCTGCTGGCCTACGCCGCGATCTGCAGCCCGGTGTTGATGTCAGGCCATATCTGGCGCCTTACGCCGCGCTGACGCCTTCATAGGCGCGGCGCAGCACGTCGAGGTCGAGCTTGACCATCTTCATCATCGCCGCCATCGCCCGCTGCGCAGCGGCGCGATCGGGCCCGCCAAGATAGCGCATCATCGCATTGGGCACGATCTGCCAGCGCATGCCCCAGCGGTCCTTGAGCCAGCCGCATTGCACCGGCGCACCGCCGTCGGCGCAGAGCGCATCCCAAAGACGGTCGACCTCGGCCTGGTCCTCGCAGCCGATCTTGAACGACACCGCGTCCGTGTGCTCGACCTTCATCCCGCCGTTGAGCGCCATGAAGCGCTGGCCGGCCAGCGTGAACTCGACCACCAGCACCGCACCCGCCGAGCCCGAGGGGTTGTCCATCGGGCCGCGCATCACCGTCTCGATCCGCGACTCCGGAAGCAGCGAGACGTAGAAATTGGCGGCCTCCTCAGCGTCGCCATTGAACCACAGGCAGGGGACGATCTTGGACATCCATTTTCCTTTCGGGCTTTGCGATGCCCGGAGGACGAACGAGAAGCTACCGGGCCGACAGCGCAGGACATGAAAAGCGCAGAACTTGGTCCGGACGCCGCAGCCATCAAGTCGGGGTGAAGCGTCTCCTGCAGCAACGCCTTGACAGGGAGTGCCGCTCAAGAGATGTTATGTTATAACGTAACATATGCAGCCATGCGACACCCGCGACCGATCCCGTTGAAGAGGCTCTTCGATCTCCATGCGCAGACTCCCCGTCACCGTCTTGTCCGGCTTCCTAGGGGCTGGGAAGACCACTTTGCTGAACCACATCCTGAACAATCGTCGCGGCCTAAAAGTCGCGGTGATCGTCAACGACATGAGCGAGGTGAACATCGATGCGGACCTCGTTCGCGATGGCGGTGCCAACCTGTCGCGGACGGATGAGAAACTGGTCGAGATGAGCAATGGCTGCATCTGCTGCACGCTACGCGACGATCTTCTCAAGGAGGTGCGCTCGTTGGCCGAGAGCGGCCGGTTCGACTACCTCCTGATCGAATCCACCGGCATCGCCGAACCGCTCCCGGTGGCAGCGACCTTCGATTTCCGCGACGAGCACGGCGGGAGCCTTTCCGACATCGCGCAACTCGACACGATGGTCACCGTGGTCGATGCCGTGAACCTGCTGAAGGATTATTCCTCCTCGGATTTTCTCGCCCATCGCGGCGAGGCGCTCGAAGGCGACGACCGGGCGCTGGTCGATCTTCTCGTCGAGCAGATCGAGTTCGCCGACGTCATCGTGCTCAACAAGACCGACGACGCGACGCCCGACCAGCGCGATGCTGCGCGCAAGATCATCCGCGCGCTCAATCCGCGTGCCGACCTCATCGAGACCAATCATGGCGTGGTGCCCTTCGATCGCGTACTGGCGACCGGTCGCTTCGATTTCGAGAAGGCCCAGCAGCATCCGCTCTGGTACGACGAACTGTACGGCTTTGCCGATCACGTGCCGGAGACCGATGCCTATGGCGTGGCCAGCTTCGTCTACCGCGCCCGTCGCCCTTTCGTTCCCGAGAAGTTCGATCGCTTCATCAAGCAATCTTGGCCGGGTGTCATTCGCGCCAAAGGCCATTTCTGGCTGGCGACGCGGCCGCAATGGCTCGGCGAAGTCAGCCAGGCAGGCGCCCTGGTACGCACCCATGCGCTCGGCTTCTGGTGGGCCGCTGTGCCGTCCAAGCTTTGGCCGCAGGATCCGGCTTGGCGTTCACGGTTGCTCGAACGTTGGGACGACATCTATGGCGACCGCAGGCAGGAGATCGTCTTCATCGGCACCAACATGGACGAGGCGGCCCTGCGCGCGCGCCTCGATGATTGCCTGCTGCCGGGTCAGCCGTCGATGGATGTTGCGACATGGGCCAAGCTGTCGGACCCGTTTCCGGATTGGCGCCGCGCCGGCCAGCCGGCCTAGCACCGCCGAACGGCCTGTTCACATGCCACTTGCATAAACGCCGTCGCCTACGGCTTTGCGAGGGCGCCCTGGGGCGCGCCAGACGTGCCTCAGGGCGATCTCACCCGGGCAGAGCACCAGCCCAGGATCAACAGCCACTCGACCGGGCGCTACGGCTTCCCTTCAGAGGGATCCCGGTGCACGGGATCGACCCACAGCACGGTCTCCGGTTTTTCGACCGGTTCGATGTCGATGTTGACGGCGATCGCCTCGCCGTCCGAGCGCACCAGCACGCATTCCAGCACCTCGTCCGGGCTGGCGTTGATCTCCTGGTGCGGCACGTAAGGCGGCACGAAGATGAAATCGCCGGGGCCGGCTTCGGCGGTGAACTGCAGCTTCTCGCCCCAGCGCATCCGCGCCTTGCCCTTCACGACATAGATGATGCTTTCCAGATGGCCGTGATGATGCGCGCCGGTCTTGGCGTCGGGTTTGATCGTCACCGTGCCGGCCCACAATTTCTGCGCGCCGACGCGGGCGAAATTGATCGCGGCCTTGCGGTCCATGCCGGCGGTCGACGGCACGTTGGGATCGAGCTGATCGCCGGGAATGACGCGGATGCCATCGTGCTTCCAGCGCTCGTCAGCGTGATCGTGAGAATGGCCGTGTGCGTCGTGATGGTGAGAACCGGACATGGATGCTTTTCTTCTTGGATGGAACTACGCGCAGCTTAACGAAAAGGCCGCGGCAACGCCACAAAGGTTCCGCGAACCTTTTGGCATGGCCGGCGTTGTCTGTGGGAGAGCAACACAACGGAGGAGAAATGACCATGGGTGCCACCACTGACAAGATCAAAGGCGCAACCAACGAGGCTGTCGGCAAGGCCAAGCAGGGCATCGGCGAGGCGGTCGGCTCGGATCGCATGCAGGGCGAAGGTGCCATGCAGGAAGTGAAGGGCAAGGGCCAGAAGGCGGTAGGCGACGCCAAGCAGGCCACCAAGGACGCTGCGAACAGCGCGGCTTCAACGGTCAACAAGAATCTCTAAGCGAGGTTCACTCGACGGCTTTGTAATGTGCGCGCGTCGAGAGACCGGCTCCCTCATCCCGGGGGAGCCGGTCTTTTTTCGTCCGTCGGGACGCGGCGAGGTCACGCCCCAGTGATCGCCGGCTGCCCATGCCGGTACGAATCCCGCTACAATCGGTGCGATGGCGCGCGCGATTCCCTCAGTTCATCTGACACAGGTTCAGGCAAGACGCATTTGGCTGCGGGCACAACGGCTGGATGAGGAGACGCCCTTCGGTGCTGGCCCGGAAGCCGTCGCGGCGGCGGTGGCCCATCTCGGTTATGTCCAGATCGACACCATCAACGTCATCGAGCGCTGCCATCATCACATCCTGTTCACGCGCATTCCTGCCTATCGCCGCGCCGATCTCCGCCAGGCCCAGAGCGTCGACAAGAGCGTTTTCGAATACTGGACGCATGCGCTGGCCTATGTGCCGATGCATGATTTCCGCTTCTTCCTGCCGGCGATGCGGCTGCATCGCCGCGATGGCCATCGCTGGCTCAATTCCGTCAAGCCGGAGGACATGCGCAAGGTGATGCGGTTGATCCGCCAGGGCGCGTTGACGATCCGCGACATCGAAGACGATGTCCTGACCGAAAAGGAACATCTGTGGGCGAGCCGCAAGCCGTCGAAGCGCGCGTTGCAGCTCGGCTTCTACCAGGGCACGCTCACGATCTCCGGCCGTGAGGGCATGCTCAAGACCTATGATCTGACCAGCCGGCATTTCGGTTGGGACAAGCCGCCCAAGCCCGCAACCCAGGCTGAGATCACAGCCTATCTGCTCGACCGTGCGCTGCGTGCGCAAGGCGTCGTCAGTCTCGACTCGGCCTGTCATCTCGATGCGCCGGCCAAGCCAGGAGTCCGGCGCTTGATCGAGGCGCGGCAGCGGCGCGGGGAACTTGTGCCGGTCGATATCGAAGGGGCTGGAAAGCTGCAGCATTGGGCCCGGCCGGAGATGCTCGATCGCATCGGCGAACTTGGCTCGGACCGTGTGCATATCCTGTCGCCGTTCGATCCTCTGATCATCCAGCGCAAGCGCACCGAGCTGTTCTTCGACTATGCGCACCGCTTCGAGGCTTATGTACCGAAGGAGAAGCGGCAGTTCGGCTATTTCGCGCTGCCCGTCCTGGTCGGCGAGGACATCGTTGCGGCGCTCGATCTGAAGACCGACCGGCAGAAGCGGAAGCTGTTGATGCAGAAATGGAGCTGGGTCGGGTCCGGCAAAGCGGCACGGGGTGAAGCGCGGAAAGCGCTGAAGCGGCGCATCGAGGAGGAATTGCACCGGTTCGAGCGGTTTCAACTGAGGGATTGATCCGGCGGCGCTACGGCTCAATTGCCGTCATTGCGAGAGGCATCAGCGCAAACCTTCAGATCTACCGCCGCGCCCAGCGCGATCCCCACCGCATAGGCCACGATATTCCATACCGAGAAGATCCTTCCGAGCAGCAGGGCGCCGGCGAGCGTCAGGCGGAAGCTGTCGAGCCAGGGCGTATGCACGAGGCGGATCAGCTCGACCAGGATCGCGACCGTCAGCGCGATGCCCACCAGTCGCGACCGCGACAGGCGAGGCGCCGTTGCGGCGAGCAGGAAGTACACCATCGTGGCCCACAGGGCCGAGCCGCCATACTTGACGATGAAGACGGGCAGGCCGAACCCGCGGCCGTAGAAGCGCAAGCCGAGGCCGAGCGCGATCACCGTCAGCGCCAGCGCAAGGGCCACGATGGCGCGGCGCGCGGCTGCGGCGCGGGGCACGGGCAGCACGCTCATGTGCGGGGCAACTCGCAGCGCTCCGTCGATGATGGCTGATATATGCACAATTCCAATTGACTTGCCTCCGCCGATGCTGAAAACCCGATCCCAACAGAACGACAAGAGTAGTCCGGGAGAAGCGCCATGAGCCTGTCCGCCACTTCATCTGCCGCGCGCGATCGCGCCGGCGACATCGAGACCTCGACCATCCGCGCCATCTCCTGGCGGCTGATCCCGTTCCTGGTGCTCGCCTATTTCTTCTCCTATCTCGACCGCGTCAATCTCGGCTTCGCGGCGCTCACGATGAACGCGGAGCTGAAGTTCACGCCGCTGATCTTCGCCTGGGGCGCCGGCATCTTCTTCATCGGCTATTTCATCTTCGAGGTGCCGAGCAACCTGGCGCTGGAGAAGTTCGGCGCCAGCCGCTGGATCGCCCGCATCATGGTGACCTGGGGCATCATCTCGGCGCTGATGGCCATGGTCTCCGGCGCCACCAGCTTCTATATCCTGCGCTTCCTGCTCGGTGTGGCCGAAGCCGGCTTCTTTCCGGGCATCATCCTCTATCTGACCTATTGGTATCCGGCGCAGTATCGCGCCCGTTTCCTCGCGGCCTTCGCCGTGGCCGTGCCGGTGTCGACCGTGATCGGCGCGCCGATCTCGGGCCTGCTGCTCGGGCTGGACGGTGTCATGGGCCTGCAGGGCTGGCAGTGGCTGTTCATCCTGGAAGGCGTCCCGTCCGTGCTGCTGGGCGTGGTCACCTGGTTCTATCTCACCGATAGACCTGAGCATGCGGACTGGCTCTCGTCCGAGCAGAAGGCGTGGCTCGCGGCACGCCTGGACGCCGAGATCGCCGCCAAGCAGGCGACCCATCAGATGACGCTCGGTGAGGCGCTGTCCTCGCCCAAGGTGATCATGCTGAGCCTGATCTATTTCGGCTTCGTTGGCGCGCTCTATGGCATGCAGTTCTGGCTGCCGCAGATCGTGAAGGCGTTCGGCCTCACCAACGCGCAGACCGGCTTCGTCACCGCGATCCCCTATCTGTTCGGCACCGTGGCGATGATCCTGTGGGCGCGGCATTCGGATGCGAGCCGCGAGCGCGTTTTCCATGTCGGCGCGCCGCTGATGCTGATCGCGGTCGCGCTCGCGCTTTCCAGCTATATCACCGATCCCACCGTCACCATGATCGTGCTGACGGTGGCCGCGATCGGCGTGTTCTGCGTGTTCGGCGTGTTCTGGACGTTACCGACCGCGTGGCTGTCGGGCACGGCTGCCGCCGGCGCGATCGCGCTGATCAATTCAATCGGCAATCTCGCGGGGTTCGGCGGCCCGTATCTGATCGGCTGGATCAAGGATTCCACCGGCTCGACCGCCAACGGCCTGCTGGCGCTTGCCGTGCTGCCCTTGGTCGCGGGCGTGCTCACCTTCCTTGGCGGGCATGAGAGCAAGGTCGAGTTTGCGGGGCAGAGCCCGGCAGAGTGAAGGCCAGTCGCTCGTCTTTCCGAGGCGGCCTCCAAGTGACCGAACCCGGAATTTCGCCGTTGCGACCATCTGGCAAACAAGCTGGAAATCCCGGGGGCGAGCGTGTCACGCGCGCTCCAGAAAGGGCGCTGCACCCCAAAGCCCCCTGCGGCAACATGTCTTAACATTCACGAAGTCATGATCACTGATGATTATTGACATTCGTCAGTCAACATTCGACACTCCGTGCAACTGCAACATGGGAGTGTCGGATGCTGTTCCGATCCTTTTTGCTCAGCGATTCCAAGCTCTTGACCGGCGCTGCGCTGGCCGTCGGCGCGATTGCCCTGGCCGGCTGCAACGATACCGTCGCCCAGAAGGCCGAGCCGATCCGGCCGGTGCTGGTCGCGACCGTGCATTACGAGGCCGAGACGCCCGAGCGCAGCTTCGTCGGTACCGTCAAGCCGCGGATCGAAGCCGATATCGGCTTCCGCGTCGCCGGCAAGGTGGCGAAGCGCCTGGTTGAGGTCGGCCAGACCGTCGACGTGGGGCAGCCGCTCGCCGTCCTCGACGAGGTCGACCTGAAGCTACAGGCCGAGCAGGCGGAAGCCGAACGCCGCGCCGCCACCGGCGTGCTGGCCCAGGCTGCCGCGGCCGAGACCCGCGCCAGGGAACTGCGCGCCAGGGGCTGGACCACGGACGCGCAGATGGACCAGGCGCGGGCGTCAGCCGACGAAGCGCGCGCCCGGCTCAACCGCGCCGAGCGCTCGGTCGAGCTGACCAAGAACTCGCTGTCCTACGCCACGCTCGAATCGGACGCCCGCGGCGTGGTCACGGCGACCATGATCGAGCCCGGCGTGGTCGTTGCGGCCGGCCAGGCCGCGGTCCGGGTCGCGCGCTTTGCCGAGAAGGAAGCGGTCGTGGCGATCCCCGAGACGCTGCTGGAGCGTGCCAAGACCGGTACGGCCAGCGTGACCTTGTGGTCGGGCCCCGACAAGAAATACGCGGCGCGCCTGCGCGAGATCGCGCCTGCGGCCGACGCCGCCACGCGCACTTATCTCGCCAAATTCTCGCTGCCCGATGCCGACGACAATGTCTCGCTCGGCATGACCGCAACGCTCACGCTCGCCGATGCCGCCACCACGCGCGTGGCGCGGCTGCCGCTGTCGGCACTGTTCAGCGAGGGCAGGGAGCCGTCGCTCTACGTCGTCAACGACAAGGGCGAGATCAGCCTGACGCCGGTCACGGTGAAATCCTACGACAGCAAGGATGTGCTGGTCACCGGCGGCGTCGAGGAGGGCGCGAAAGTGGTCGCGCTCGGCGTGCAGAAGATCGACCCCGCCCAGAAGGTGCGGGTGGTGTCGGCGCTGTCGTTCTAATTCGCGGTCGTTCCGGGGCGATGCGGAGCATCGAACCCGGACCTCTAGATTCCGGGTTCGCCTCTGCGAGGCGTCCCGGAATGACGGAGATAACAACTTTCGTCATTGCGAGGAGCCGAAGGCGACGAAGCAATCCAGACTATATCTGAGGAAAGATTCTGGATTGCTTCGCTTCGCTCGCAATGACGAACCAAATCGGCAATCGCAAGTGACCAAGCGGATCATCTCTCGGAGCGTGCCATGAAGCGGTTCAATCTCTCGGCCTGGGCGGTCAGCCATCCGCCGCTGGTGCTGTTCTTGATCCTCGCGCTCGGCGTGATGGGTTTCTTCTCCTATCAGAAGCTCGGCCGCGCCGAGGACCCGTTCTTTACGGTGAAGGTGGTCAATGTCTCCGTGATGTGGCCGGGCGCCACGGCCGCCGAGATGCAGAGCCAGGTCGCCGATCCGATCGAGAAGAAGCTGCAGGAGCTGCCCTATTTCGAGAAGGTGCAGACCTATTCGAAGCCGTCGTTCGCGGCGATGCAGGTGACCTTCCGCGACTCCACGCCGCCGAAGGACGTGCCGCATCTGTTCTATCTGCTGCGCAAGAAGCTCGACGACGTCGCCGGCCAGTTGCCGTCGGGCATTCTCGGGCCGTTCGTCAACGACGAGTTCTCCGATGTCGATTCCATCCTGTTCATGATGACCGGCGATGGCGCCGATTATGCGCAGTTGAAGAAGGTCGCCGAAGGCCTGCGTCAGCGGCTGCTGAAGGTCAACGGCGTCAACAAAGTCAATCTCTACGGCACCCAGGACGAGCGCATCTATGTCGAGTTCAGCCACGCCAAGCTCGCCACGCTCGGCATCACGCCCCAGGCCTTGTTCGACTCGCTCGCCAAGCAGAACAATGTGACACCGGCCGGCACGGTCGAGACCTCGGCGCAGCGGGTGCCGCTGCGCGTCACCGGTGCGCTCGACGGCGCCAAGGCGGTGGCCGAGACGCCGGTGGAAAGCAACGGTCGCGTGTTCCGGCTCGGCGACATCGCAACCGTGACCCACGGCTATGTCGATCCGCCGAGCTTCAAGGTGAGCCAGGAGGGCAAGCCGGCGCTCGGCATCGGCGTCGTCACCGCCAAGGGCGCCAACATCCTCGAGCTCGGGAAGGATGTGCATGCCGCGACCGACGATTTCATGAAAGCGGTGCCGCAGGGCATCGAACTCAAGCAGATCGCCGATCAGCCCAACGTGGTCGAGCACGCCGTCGGCGAGTTCGTGCATTCCTTCGTCGAGGCGCTGGTCATCGTGCTGTTCGTCTCGTTCCTGGCGCTCGGCTGGCGCACCGGGATCGTCGTGGCACTGTCGGTACCGCTGGTGCTCGGAATCGTCTTCATCGTCATGAACGCGATCGGGCTCGACCTGCACCGCATTTCTCTTGGTGCCCTCATTATCGCACTCGGACTTCTGGTCGATGACGCCATCATCGCGGTCGAGATGATGGTGGTGAAGATGGAGCAGGGCTGGGACCGGATCCGCGCGGCGTCCTTCGCCTGGGAATCAACCGCTTTCCCGATGTTGACCGGCACCCTGGTGACGGCCGCAGGCTTCCTGCCGATCGGTTTCGCCAATTCGGCGGTCGGCGAATATACCGGCAGCATCTTCTGGATCGTCGCCATCGCGCTGATCGCTTCCTGGTTCGTGGCGGTGATCTTCACCCCCTACATCGGCGTGAAGCTTCTGCCCGACATGAAGGCGCATCACGGTCACGACGAGCACGCCATCTACGACACCCGCATGTATCGCGGTTTGCGCCGTATCGTGCGCTGGTGCGTCGAGCATCGCATCACCACGGTCGCGGCGACCGTCGGCGTCTTCGTCGCCGCGATCGTCGCGTTCGGCCATGTGCAGCAGCAGTTTTTCCCGCTGTCCGAGCGGCCCGAGCTGTTCCTGCAACTGCGGCTGCCGGAGGGCACGGCCTTCAACGTCACCGAAAAGGCGGCGAAGAAGGCGGAAGCGCTGCTGAAGGACGACAAGGACATCGCGACCTACACCGCCTATGTCGGCCAGGGCTCGCCGCGCTTCTGGCTCGGTCTCAACCCGCAGCTGCCGAACGAGGCCTTCGCCGAGATCGTGATCGTCGCCAAGGATGTCGCCGCACGCGAGCGCATCAAGGCGAAGATCGAGAACGCCGCCGCCGATGGCGCGATCAACGAAGCGCGCGTCCGCGTCGACCGCTTCAATTTCGGTCCGCCGGTGGGCTTCCCCGTGCAGTTCCGCGTGATCGGCCCCGACACCGCCAAGGTGCGCGACATCGCCTATCAGGTGCGCGACGTGATGCGGCAGAATCCGAATGTGAGGGATCCGCAGCTCGACTGGAACGAGCAGTCGCCGTACCTCAAGCTGGTCGTCGACCAGGATCGCGCCCGGGCGCTCGGGCTGACGCCGCAGGACGTCTCGCAGTCGCTGGCGATGCTGATCTCGGGCTTGCAGGTCACGACCATCCGCGACGGCATCGAGAAGGTCGGCGTCATTGCCCGCGCGGTCCCGTCGGAGCGGCTCGACCTTGCCCATGTCGGCGACCTCACCATCACCTCGCGCAACGGCCTGGCCGTGCCGCTGCAGCAGATCGCCAAGATCGAGTATTCACATGAGGAGCCGATCCTGTGGCGACGCAACCGCGACATGGCGATCACCGTGCGCTCCGACGTCGCCGACGGCGTGCAGGCGCCTGATGTCACCAACCAGATCTGGCCGAAGCTTGCCGATATCCGCGCGCATCTCGAGCCGGCCTACCGGATCGAGATCGGCGGCGCGGTCGAGGAATCGCAGAAGGGCAATGCCTCGATCTTCGCGCTATTCCCGCTGATGGTCGCCGTGATGCTGACGCTTCTGATGATCCAGCTGCAGAGCTTCTCGCGCCTGATCCTGGTGTTCCTGACCGCGCCGCTCGGCATCGTCGGCGCTTCGCTCGGCCTCAACGTCGCCAACGCGCCGTTCGGCTTCGTCGCGCTGCTCGGCCTGATCGCGCTCGCCGGCATGATCATGCGCAACACGGTCATCCTGGTCGATCAGATCGAGACCGACGTCGCCCATGGCTTGACCCGCAAGGAGGCGATCATCGAGGCCACGGTGCGCCGGGCCCGGCCGGTGGTGCTGACCGCGCTGGCTGCGATCCTCGCCATGATCCCGCTGTCGCGCTCGGCCTTCTGGGGACCGATGGCGATCACCATCATGGGCGGGTTGTTCGTCGCAACCTTCCTCACGCTCTTGTACTTGCCAGGGTTGTATGCTCTCTGGTTCCGCAAGAGCCTCGATCAGCGTGGGACGGACGCTGAAACTGATCCTGCGGCGCAGCATGAGCGGCATGCGGATGAGACCATTCCGCTCGCCGAGGCTGCTGAATAAATCCCGCTGAATGGATCGCGCTGAAAATCGCGTTGGACAGAGGAGAATGATGGCGAGCATGGCGCTGGTTTCCGACCATATCGAGCCCGATACGCGCGAGCGGATTCTCGTGGTGGCGGAGCGGCTGTTCCGGCAGATCGGCTACCAGAAGACCACCGTGGCCGACATCGCCAAGGAGCTCCACATGAGCCCGGCGAATGTCTATCGCTTCTTCGATTCCAAGAAGGCGATCCATCACGGTGTCGCGCGAACGCTGATGGGCCAGGTCGAGGTGGCGGCGGAGGAGATTGCGGCGCGTCCCGGACCGGCGGTGCCGCGCCTTCGTGAACTGCTCGCCACCATCCATATCATGAATACCGAGCGCTATGTCGGCGACGCCAAGTTGCACGAGATGGTTGCGGTCGCCATGGAGGAGAGCTGGGAGGTCTGCGAGGCGCATATGCTTCTGATCACGGAGATTATCGGCCGGGTGATCGGGCAGGGCGCGGCATCGGGCGAGTTCGAGGCGGTCGATCTGCCGCTCTCGGCCCAGTGCGTCACCACCGCGATGCTGCGATTCTTCCACCCGCAGATGATCGCTCAATGCGAGCGGAAGCCTGGACCGACCATCGATCAAATGATCGATTTCGTGCTGGTCGGGCTTGGTTCAAGGAAGGTTGCGAGCTAGTTTCCCGTCATTGCGAGCGAAGCGAAGCAATCCAGGGCCGCAAGGAAGCGCTGGATTGCTTCGTCGCTTGCGCTCCTCGCAATGACGGAAGGGTGAAGGCGTGACCGAGCAGGACTTGCATTTCTACGAACCGAAGAACGGCCACGGCCTCAAGCACGATCCCTTCAACGCCATCATCGCGCCGCGTCCGATCGGTTGGATCTCCTCGCGCGACAAGAGCGGCAACGTCAATCTCGCGCCTTACAGCTTTTTCAACGCCTTCAATTACACCCCGCCGATCGTCGGCTTCTCCTCCACCAACTGGAAGGACTCGGTCGCCAATATCCAGGACACCGGCGAATTCGTCTGGAATCTGGTCACCCGCGACCTGGCCGAACGCATGAACGCGACCGCCGCGCATGTCGCTCGCGACGTCGATGAATTCAAGCTGGCCGGCCTCACCCCCGTACCCTGCAAGTTCGTGAATGTGCCGCGGGTCGGCGAGAGCCCGGTGGCGTTCGAGTGCAAGGTCTCCCAGATCATCCAGCTGCAGGGCGCCGACGGCACCAAGGCCAATGCCTGGCTCACGCTCGGCGAAGTGGTCGGCGTCACGATCGACAGGTCGCTGATCAAGGACGGCGTCTACCAGACCGCGCTCGCGCATCCGATCGTGCGCGCCGGCCGCCGCGGCGACTATTTCGAGATCACGCCGGAGGCGATGTTCGAGATGGCGCGGCCGGATTGAGGCGCTATTCTAGCGCCTGGACCTGCTCTGCGGCGACCGGAACCGCATTGTTCGCTCGCCGTTGATCGGGGGCGCGCGTAACTCACTCGATTCTCATGCGAAAGTGTCAGCTGAGAACTGTCACCTGAATCGCCGGGTGTTGGGCTAAGATGGCGTCGCTCCGGCGCCGGCGCTACCTTCGTCGAAAGAGCGTTCGAGGACAAAACCGTTCGAGGACATGGCTATGAATTCGTTCCGCCGCGATTTCATCACCAAGCCGATCTTCTCCTGGGCCCGCGGTGTCCTGCCGTCGATGTCGGCGACCGAGCGCGAGGCGCTGGAGGCGGGCGATGTCTGGTGGGATGCCGAGCTGTTCACCGGCAACCCCGATTGGACCAAGCTGCTCGCTGTCCCGCCGGCGATCTTGACCGAGGAGGAGCGCGCCTTCCTGGATGGCGAGGTCGACGAGCTCTGCAGAATGCTCGACGACTGGAAGATCAATTGGGAATGGCGCGATCTGCCGCGCGAGGTCTGGGACTTCGTCAAGCGCAAGAAGTTCTTCGGCATGATCATTCCGAAGGAATTCGGCGGGCTCGGCTTCTCGCCCTATGCGCATTCGGAAGTCGTGCGCAAATTGTCCTCACGCTCGATTGCGGCAGCCGTGACTGTGATGGTGCCGAACTCGCTCGGGCCGGGCGAACTCTTGATGCGCTTCGGCACCCGCGAGCAACAGGAGCGGTGGCTGCCGCGACTGGCGGATGGGCGTGACATTCCCTGCTTCGGACTGACCAGCCCGGAGGCCGGCTCGGATGCGGCGGCGATGGTCGATAGCGGCGTCATCTGCAAGGGCGAGTTCGAAGGGCGCGAGGTGATCGGCCTCAGGCTCAACTGGCACAAGCGCTACATCACGCTCGGCCCGGTCGCGACGCTGCTCGGGCTCGCCTTCAAGGCCTATGATCCCGATCACCTCGTGGGCCACCAGGACGAACTCGGCATCACGGTGGCGCTGATCCCGACCCATCTGCCCGGCGTCCGCATCGGCCGCCGTCATCTGCCGTCGATGCAGGTGTTTCAGAACGGTCCGAACTGGGGCGAGGACGTCTTCATCCCGCTGGACTACATCATCGGCGGCAAGGCGCGGCTTGGGCAGGGTTGGCAGATGCTGATGACGGCGCTGGCTGCCGGGCGCGGCATCTCCTTGCCGTCACTGTCGGCCGCGGGTGCGGCGTTCGCCGCCCGCGCCACCGGCGCCTATGCGCGCATCCGCGAGCAGTTCAACATCCCGATCGGCAAGTTCGAAGGCATCGAGGAGCCGCTGGCGCGGATCGCCGCGACGGCTTACCTGCTCGACGCGGCGCGCCGGCTCACCTGTGCCGCGCTCAACGCCGGGCATCATCCTGCCGTGATCTCCGGCATCATGAAGCTGCACGCGACCGAGCGGATGCGGATCGCGATCGACGATGCGATGGACATTCATGGCGGCAAGGCAGTGATCGACGGACCGCAGAACTATCTCGGCAGCATCTATCGCGCCGTGCCGGTCGGCATCACGGTCGAAGGCGCCAATATTCTCACCCGCAACCTGATCGTGTTCGGGCAGGGCGCCATCCGCGCGCATCCTTATCTCTTGCAGGAGATGAATGCGCTTGCGGATAGCGACCGCAAAACCGGGCTCGACGCCTTCGACACCGCGTTCTGGAAGCATGTCGGCCACAGTATCACGACACTGTTTCGTGCCTGGGGCCGCAGCTGGACCTTTGGGATCTTTGCACCGGCGCCCGAAGCGGGGAGTGCGACCGGGCATTATCGCCGGCTCTCGCGCTATGCGGCGGCCTTCGCGCTCTGCGCCGACGTGGCGCTGCTCACGCTGGGCGGCGCCTTGAAGCGCAAGGAGATGTTGTCGGCGCGCTTTGGCGACATCCTTTCCGAGCTCTATTTATTATCTGCCGCACTGAAGCGCTGGCAGGATGAAGGCCGTCAAGCCGAAGACCTGCCGCTGCTCGAATGGTGCATGGCATCGGGCTGCAGGACGATCGAGAACCGTTTCGCCGAGATCATCGCCAATCTGCCGAACCGGTTTGTGGCAGGGCTTCTGAAATTCGCGGTGCAGCCGTTCGGCTCGCGCGTGCTCGGGCCCTCTGATCGCATCGTTCATCAGTGCGCGCAGATCCTGCTCGCGCCATCAGCAGCGCGCGACCGGCTGACGCCTGACCTCGCCGAGGTCGATGATGACGGGCCGGTGGCGCGACTGGAGAAGGCGCTGCGGCTTGTCGTCGCCGCCGAGGACATCGTGAAGCGGCTGCGCGCCGCGCGGCTGCGCGATCCCGCCGAAGCGGTGAAGAAGGGCGTCATTACGCAGAGTGATGCAGACCGGCTTATCGCGGCCCACGAGGCGGCGGCCAAAGTGATCGAGGTCGACGATTTCGCAGCCGAGGCGCTGTCGCCGATCGCCGGCAAACCGGCCGATGTGCATCAATTCTTTCAGCAGCTCGGCGAACAGAGGGCGGCAAGCTGATGGCACGCGCGGTCTACATCATCGACGGCAGCAGGACGCCGTTCCTGAAGGCGCGTTCCGGGCCGGGGCCCTTCACGCCGGTCGATCTCGCCGTGCAATGCGGCCGGCCGCTGCTCGCGCGCCAACCCTTCGCGCCAGATCGCTTCGACCAGGTGATCCTCGGCTGCGTCAATGTGATCGCCGACGAGATGAACCCGGCTCGTGTCGCTGCGCTCCGGCTCGGGATGGGCGAGCGGATGGTCGCCTTCACCATGCAAATCAATTGCGGCTCGGGCATGCAATCGATCGACACCGCCTACCGCTATATCCGCGAGGGCCACGCCGATCTGATCCTCGCCGGCGGCGCCGAAGCGTTGAGCCATGCGCCGCTGGTCTGGCCGCAGCAGGGCGTGCGCTGGTTCGCGGGGCTTGCCACCGCAAAGACACTGGCCGCCAAGATCGCGGCCGCGTTGAGAGTGAGGCCCAGCTACTTCAAGCCGGTCATCGGGCTGGAGCGCGGGCTCACCGATCCCGTCACCGAGCTCAACATGGGGCAGACCGCGGAAAAGGTCGGCCATCTGTTCGGGATCACCCGGGCGCAGGCGGACGAGTATGCGGCCGAGAGCCACCGACGGCTTGCCCGCGCCCAGGCCGAGGGCTGGCTGAAGGGCGAGGTCGAGACCGCGTTCGCGCGCGACGGCAAGTTCTATGATCACGATGACGGCGTGCGGCCGGACTCGACGGCGGAGTCGCTGGCGAAATTGCGTCCGGTGTTCGAACGTCCCTGGGGCCAGGTGACCGCGGGCAATTCCTCGCAGATCACCGATGGCGCGTCCTGGGTGATCCTGGCCTCGGAAGATGCGGTGGCGAAGCACGGGTTGTCGCCGAAAGCCGTCATTCTCGACAGCCAGTGGTCGGCGCTCGATCCCTCGATCATGGGCCTTGGTCCGGTGCTGTCGGCCACCGCGCTGCTGAAGCGCAACAATTTCGCTTTGCAGGATGTCGAGACCTGGGAGCTGAACGAAGCCTTCGCCGCGCAGGTGCTTGGCTGTCTCGCTGCCTGGCAAGACGAGCGGTTCTGCCGCGAGGTGCTCGGCCTCGACGGCGCGGCCGGATCGATCGATCGCGCCAGGCTCAACGTCGATGGTGGTGCGATCAGTCTCGGTCACCCCGTCGGCACGTCGGGCAACCGGATCGTGCTGCATCTGGTCAATGCGATGAAGCGGCTCGGCACGCGGCGCGGCGTTGCCACCGAATGTATTGGCGGTGGGCTCGGTGGTGCCATGCTGATCGAGGCGGTGTGATCATGAAATCGCAAATCATGGATGTCCTCAGTGATCGCGTGCGCGAGCTTGGGCCGGTGGCTGATGCGGCAGGCCCGTACAAGAACTTCAAGCTGACACGCGATGAGGACGGCATCGCCTGGCTGCTGTTCGACCGGCCCGGGACCAGTGCCAACACCTTGTCTGCGGACGTTCTCGAGGAGTTCGATCGCGTCCTCGCCGAGCTGGAAGCGCACCGGCCGTCCGGGCTCGTCATCCGCTCTGCGAAAGCGTCCGGGTTCATTGCCGGCGCCGACGTCAATGCTTTCCGCGGCGCGAGCGATGCGCGCGCGGTCGGCACCGAGATGCTGCGCGCGCATGCGGTGGTCGACCGGTTGGAGGCGCTGCGCGTCCCGACGGTCGCCGTGATCCACGGCTTCTGTCTCGGCGGCGGGCTCGAAGTGGCGCTTGCCTGTCAGTCACGGATCGCGATCGAGGGAGCCCGCTTCGGTTTCCCCGAGGTGATGCTGGGCCTGCACCCGGGCCTCGGCGGCACCGCGCGCTTTACGCAAGCGGTCAATCCGGTGCAGGCGATGAGCCTGATGCTGACCGGCAAGACCATCGATGCGCGCCGCGCCAAATCGCTCGGACTGGTGGATGCGGTGACGCAGGAGCGCCATGTCCGCGGCGCGGTGAAGGATGCCGTGTTCGGGCGGCTGAAGCGCGCCAAGCCCGGCATGCTGAACGCGCTGCTCAATGCCGGCCCGGTGCGCGGGCTGCTCGCCAATCGCATGCGGAGCGAAGCGGAGAAGAGCGCGCCGCGCGAGCATTATCCTGCGCCTTACGCGCTGATCGATTTGTGGGAACGGCATGGTGGCGACAAGGTCGCGATGCTGCGGGCGGAGCAGACCTCGTTCGCCGGCCTGATGGTGACGCCGACCGCGCAGAACCTGATCCGCGTCTTCTTCCTGCGCGAGCAGATGAAGAAGAGCGCCGGCACCGGCAGCCAGGTCCAGCATGTCCACGTGATCGGTGCCGGCGCGATGGGCGGCGATATCGCGGCCTGGTGCGCCAATCAGGGCTTGCGCGTCACGCTCGCCGACATGAAGCCGGAGCCGATCGCAGGCGCGATCAAGCGCGCCGCCGATCTGTTCAATAAGATCATCCGAACAGGCCCCGAAGTGCGCGATGCGCTCGACCGGCTGATCCCGGACATGGCGGGCGAAGGTGTGCGCAACGCCGACTTGGTTATCGAGGCGGTGCCGGAGAAGCTCGAGCTCAAGCAGAAAGTCTACGCCGCGATCGAGCCTCGCATGAAGGGCGATGCGATCCTTGCCACCAATACGTCGAGCATTCCGCTTCAGGATCTGCGCACCAGCCTGCTGCGGCCGGAACGGCTATTGGGGCTGCACTTCTTCAATCCCGTGTCGCGGCTGCAGCTCGTCGAGGTGATCCATCACGAGGGCACCGATCAGGCGTTGTTCAGCCGTGCACTCGCCTTTGTCGGCGCGATCGATCGGTTGCCGCTACCGGTGAAGAGCTCGCCCGGCTTTCTCGTCAATCGCGCGCTGACGCCCTACATGCTGGAAGCGATGGTGCTCCTGGATGAGAAGATCGACCAGACCGTCATCGATGCCGCCGCGCGCAGGTTCGGCATGCCGATGGGACCGATCGAGCTCGCCGACCAGGTCGGGCTCGACATCTGCCTCGACGTCGGCGACATGCTGCGTACCAAATTCGGCGACGCGCTGCCGCCGACGCCGGCGTGGCTGCGCGAGAAGGTGGCGAGAGGCGAGCTCGGCCGCAAGACCGGCAAAGGCTTCTATAGTTGGCGAGACGGCAAGCCTCAGCGCATCGCGAGCCAACCGACGGAGCGCAAGCCCTCGCAAGAGATGATCGATCGCCTGATCCTGCCGATCTCCAATGTCTGCGTTGCTGCCCTGCGTGAGGGCATTGTGGATAATGCTGATAGTGTGGATGGAGCGATGATCTTCGGCACAGGTTATGCTCCGTTTCGCGGTGGCCCCTTGAATTATGCGCGCACGCGCGGCATCGAGGATGTCGTGACCACCTTGCGCAGCCTCGCGCAGAAATTCGGTGATCGGTTCACCCCCGATACCGGTTGGGAGACTTTCAGGTGACCGAAGCTTCTGTTCATGCCGCATTCACCACATCGAGCGAGCCGGGTGGCGATCTCTGCATTCGCACGCTTGCGATGCCGGCCGATACCAACGCCAATGGCGATATTTTCGGTGGCTGGCTGTTGAGCCAGATGGATGTCGGCGGCGGCGTGTTCGCTTCCAAGGTCGCGAGATCGCGTACGGTCACGGTGGCGATCGAAGCGATGAATTTTCGTAAAGCTGTCTATGTCGGCGATCTGGTCTCCGTGTATGCCAACCTCGTTCGGCTCGGCCGCACGTCGATGACGGTGCATCTCGAAGCCTGGGTGCTGCGACGCAAAGAGGAGCAGCCGATCCTTGTGACCGACGGTAATTTTACTTACGTCTCGATCGACGATGATGGTCGTCCGCAGATGATCAAACGGGACGGCGCGGCGGCGGCCAGCTAGATAGGCCCAGGAGCGCGTGCAGTTGGACGTATGCAGTTGTTAGCATAATCGTTCTGCTTCTCGCGCTATAGCGAGCCGCTTCTGCTAGGAATTTGCAGGCATGTGGCGGGGTTGAACGCATTGGCATCAGGCGCAATCGATGCGGCCGATCCCGGTGAGCCGATCACTCGGCAAGAATTGCCGTGCGTATTGCGACGGTACTTTTAGCCGCAGCCCGCTACGTTTGTCTGTTCAAGGCGCGAGGTCTTCGTTAGTCATCTTAGCGTAGCGCCATTCGGGTGACGTATTGCGCACCAGTGGTTGTGTAGCTACTATCATGATGATTTGTGGTGTGTAGTCGTGACTTGCTGCTCCAGCAGGACAGAGATTGACGCATCAAGACAACGGCGTCGTCCAGTTCATGACGGTGGCTCGCCATCCGACGAGGCTTCGGCCTCCGCTAAGCGAATACGATGGCGAGCAGCAATGCGACGGGAGTTATGATTGGTGGAGTTGGATATGTCCGATGTTGACGACAGGTTGACTTTGGAAGTTCTTAAAAGGCTTCAGCAGCGGCTTCATCGTGCCGAGAACAAGATTGATGATTATGAGATCGAGCTGAACCTATTTCGAGAGCAGCAGATTTCAGTGCTTCGAGATCTGCACCAGATTTATGAGTTGCTCGGCCAGCACCACGAAAGCTTGATCCATGCGCGCGGGCCATCGAAGCCGACGCTGGTGTCGCGCGATGAATCCCGATGAGAGTGCTCTCCATTGGTTCGACAAGGGCGTGCGTTCGAGCTTATGGGCTGGCCTCGCCGGCGGGTAGAAGCAAAGGACGCCGGTGACCTGCAGGACTGTGGCGGGCGTCGTTGCTGTGCTGGGATCAGCGCCGCCCACCAATAAGGAAGCATGACCAGCCGTGCGGCGAATTTGAAGTTCCGATCAAATCCGCCGGGCCGTCTTCATCGGAACACCGGGGTGCGGCACCTGGTCCCTGGAACTCCTGCCGTCATCCTCCGTTATAGGCCCGGACTTAAGCTGAAGGACTGGGTAATGTCGGACACCTACATCATCGAGGTCAGCAATCAGGCGGCAGGGATCGTCGTGCGCGACTGCGGTGGCTATCGTTTCTTTGCTGCGTCGCATCGCTTCAACCCACTCGAGGGCCAGGTATTTCGCAATGCGCGCGAGGCGGAGCGCGCGGCGATGCGGCTCGTCAACGGTGAATTGTCAGCGGCGGCGTAAGCACGGCAGGCTCTGGACAAAGAGCATGCGGCGGTTCCGGCTGTCATCTCCCGTGAGTGGCGGCCGCTTCGAGGGCTCGGGCGGATTGACGCTTGCGAGAATCCGCCGCACCATGGCGCTCTATCAAGAGGCGTGCCATGGCCCTGCTTTCTCAACGTCAGACCGAGATCCTCAATCTGGCGCGGTCTTCGGGCCGTGTCATGGTCGAAGATCTCGCCCGCCGCTTCGAAGTCTCTGCACAAACCATCCGCAAGGACCTGAACGATCTCTGCGAGCAGCGCGCGCTGACCCGTATCCATGGCGGCGCCATCATCGCCTCCGGCGTTGAGAACCTGGCCTACGAAGCGCGCCGGTTCGTCGCAGCCGAGGAGAAGAAGGCGATTGGAGCGGCGGCTGCGGCGCGAATCCCGAACGGGTGCTCGCTGTTCATCAACATCGGCACCACGACGGAGGAGGTCGCGAGCGCGCTCTCGGCGCACCAGGACCTGCTCGTCATCACCAACAATCTGAACGTCGCGATGCTGCTCTATCGCCATCCGCGCATCGAGGTGATCGTCGCCGGCGGCACAGTGCGCCGTTCCGATGGCGGCGTGGTCGGGTCGACGGCGACGCAACTGATCGGCCAGTTCAAGGTCGACTACGCGATCATCGGCGCCTCAGCGATCGATGAGGAAGGCGCGCTGCTCGACTTCGACTATCGCGAAGTGCAGGTGGCGCAGGCCATCATCGCCAACGCGCGTAGCGTGATGCTGGTGGCCGACTCCACCAAGCTTCATCGTTCCGCGCCGGTGCGTATCGCGCATCTCAGCCAGATCCAGACCTTCGTTACTGATCGTCCTCTGCCCGATGGGCTCGCCGGCCTGTGTCACAGCCGCGGCATCCAGGTCGTCACGGCGATGCCCACTGCCGATTTGGAGGACGGTGGCGATGTGCCCGAGGCTTCAACTTCAACGATACTTCGCCGGGCCTGAGGACACGTTCGCCAGCCCATTTTGCTGCGGCGCATTCGCGACATTCCTGTGAAATTCGGTTTGCTTTCACTTTCGTTTGTGTTTATCTCGCAAACGAAAGCGAAATCGCCGGAGTGAAGGCGATTGCCGGGGGAACGTCGGTTGGAGCGGATTTACGACCTCGCCATTATCGGAGGCGGCGTGAACGGTTGCGGCATCGCCCGCGATGCGGCCGGACGCGGCAATTCGGTATTTTTGTGCGAGATGAATGACCTGGCCAGCGGGACCTCGTCCTGGTCAACCAAGCTGGTGCATGGCGGCCTGCGCTATCTCGAATATTACGAGTTTCGGTTGGTGCGCGAGGCGCTGATCGAGCGCGAAGTTCTCTGGCGGATCGCGCCTCACATCATCAGCCCGCTGCGCTTCGTTCTGCCGCATCACGCGGGCCTGCGGCCGGCTTGGCTGCTGCGCCTCGGGCTTTTCCTTTACGACCATCTCGGCGGCCGCAAGCTGCTGCCGCCGACGCGCTCGGTCGATCTGCGCAGCGACGAGGTCGGCAAGCCGCTGCTTGCGGGGCGATATTCACGCGCCTTCGAATATTCGGATTGCTTCGTTGACGACGCCCGTCTCGTGGTCCTGACCGCGCGCGACGCCGCCGACCGCGGCGCCGTCATCCGCACCCGCACCCGCGCGACCGAGATCCGGCAGACCGGCGGCGTCTGGCAACTGACCGTCGTGAATACCGAGACCGGCGAGCGCGAAACCATCCGCGCCCGTGCGCTCGTGAATGCCGGCGGCCCCTGGGTCGAGGAGGTGCTGGCGCGCGGCGCCGGCGTGAATGCCAAGGCCAAGGTCCGCCTGGTGCAGGGCTCGCACATCGTCGTGCCGAAGCTCTATGACCACGATCGGGCCTACATCTTCCAGAATGCCGATGGCCGCATCGTCTTCGCGATTCCCTACCAGCAGGATTTCACGCTGATCGGCACTACCGATCGCGACTATCACGGCGATCCGGCCAAGGTGAAGGCGACGGAGGAGGAAATCCGTTATCTCTGCGCGGCGGTCGGCGAGTATCTCGCCAAGCCGGTCCGCCCCGAAGACGTGGTGTGGACCTATTCCGGCGTGCGCCCGCTCTATGACGACGGCGCGTCCGAGGCCAAAGCCGCGACGCGCGACTATGTGTTTGAGCTCGACACGCCCGACGGACTGCCGCTGTTGTCGATCTATGGCGGCAAGATCACGACCTATCGGCGGCTCTCCGAGGAGGCGCTGGAGCGCCTGTCGCCATATTTGAAAGGCGGCAAGGCGGGCGCGGGCTGGACGGGCCAGTCGCCCTTGCCCGGCGGTGAGATGGTGGTTTCCGGCGTGCCGGCCCTGGCTGCGGAGTTGCGCAAGGCCTATCCGTTCCTGGCCGAGGCGCATGCGCGCCGGCTTGCCCATGCCTACGGAACGCGCGCTGCAAAAATGCTCGGCAACGCTGCCGCAGCTTCCGATCTCGGCCAGGATTTCGGCGCGACCTTGACGGAGCGCGAAGTCAGGTACCTGATGGCGGAAGAGTGGGCATGCACGGCCGAGGACATCGTGTGGCGTCGATCGAAGCTTGGTTTGCGGATGTCGCCGCAGGAGATCGCGGCGCTCGATCATTGGATCGAGGCCAACCGCGCCTCCGTTGTCGCGCCCGCGCGTGAGGCGGGAGGACGCGCATGAGCGTGACGCTCGACCAGGTCACGCGCGTCGTCGATGGTCTTCCGACCATTCGCGATGTGTCGTTGACGCTGCAGCGCGGCACCTTGAGCGTGCTGCTCGGCCCGACCTTATCGGGCAAGACCTCGATCATGCGGCTGCTTGCCGGGCTCGACAAGCCGACCACCGGTCGCGTGCTGGTCGACGGCAAGGACGTCACCGGCGCCGACGTGCGGCAGCGTTCGGTCGCGATGGTCTATCAGCAGTTCATCAACTATCCGTCGCTGACGGTCTATGAGAACATCGCTTCGCCCCTGCGGGTGCAGGGCAAGCCGCGCGACCAGATCGAAAAGCGCGTCGCGGAGGCGGCGAAGCTGTTGCGGCTCGAGCCTTATCTGCAGCGCACGCCGCTGCAACTCTCCGGCGGTCAGCAGCAGCGCACGGCAATCGCCCGCGCGCTGGTGAAGGGCGCCGACCTCGTGCTGCTCGACGAGCCCCTGGCCAATTTGGACTACAAATTGCGCGAGGAGCTGCGCGCGGAGTTGCCGCGCATCTTCGAGGCCTCGGGCGCGATCTTCGTCTATGCCACCACCGAGCCGTCGGAGGCGTTGCTGCTCGGCGGCCGTACCATCTGCATGTGGGAGGGCAAGGCGCTGCAGGTCGGTGAGACCGCCAGCGTCTACCGCCGCCCGGACACGTTGCGGGTGGGGCAGGTGTTCTCCGATCCGCCGATGAACATCGTCGGCATCGTGAAGCGCGGCGACCAGGTGCATTATGACGGCGACGTTGCTGCGCCGGCGACCGGGCTCTATGCCGGTCTGGCCGACGGGACCTATCGTGTCGGTTTTCGGCCGCATCAGCTCGGGTTGACCAAGAGCGGCGCCAGCCACGGCCGCCACGCTTTCCCGGCGACCGTCTCGGTCACCGAGATCACGGGCTCCGAGAGCTTCGTCCATTTGTCCCGCAACGGCGTGAACTGGGTCGCGGTATTGCACGGCGTGCACGAATACGAACCCGGCGAGGCGCTGGACGCCGTGCTCGACCCCGGCAATATCTTTGTCTTTGATGCCGCCGACCGGCTGGTCGCGGCCCCCAGCGCCTGAGGGAGATGCCGAATGGCCCGCATTGACCTCGTCGACCTCGCCCATGCCTACAACGGCAACGTTGCCGACACCGAAAGCTACGCGCTGAAACCGGTGACGATGACTTGGCGCCAGGGTGGCGCCTATGCGCTGCTCGGCCCCAGCGGCTGCGGCAAGACCACGCTGCTCAACCTGATATCTGGCATTCTGACGCCCTCGCGCGGCAAGATCCTGTTTGACGGGACCGACATCACGCAGCGATCGACCCGTGAGCGCAACATCGCGCAGGTGTTCCAGTTCCCGGTGATCTACGACACCATGACGGTCGGCCAGAATCTCGCATTTCCGCTGAAGAACCGCGGCGTGCCGAGAGCCGAGATCGACAAGCGCGTTGCCGAGATCGCTCATCTCTTGGATCTGACGCAGGATCTCGACCGCAAGGCGACGCGGCTCACGGCGGATGCCAAGCAGAAGATCTCGCTCGGGCGGGGCCTCGTCCGCTCCGACGTCGCCGCCGTGCTGTTTGACGAGCCGCTCACGGTGATCGACCCCGAGCTGAAGTGGCAGCTGCGCTCCAAGCTGAAGGCGCTGCATCGGGAACTCGATCTCACCATGATCTACGTCACCCATGACCAGACCGAGGCGCTGACCTTCGCCGACACGGTCGTGGTGATGCATGACGGCCGCGTCGTGCAGAGCGGCACGCCGGCCGAACTGTTCGAAAAGCCCGCGCACACCTTCGTCGGCTACTTCATCGGCTCGCCCGGCATGAACATCTTGGCGGCTGAGGTCAAAGGGCACGAGGCGCGCATCGACGGTCACACCCTGACGCTGTCGCGCAGCTATGACGCGCTGGCTGCGGCCGGGAAGATCGAGGTCGGCGTGCGTCCCGAATTCGTCGAGGTGGCCGAGCCCGGGCCCGGGCTTCTCGCCGCCAACCTCGAGCGGATCGACGATCTCGGACGTATCCGCTTCGCCCGCGTGCGGGTCGGTGACGTGAAGTTCGCCGCGCGCGTGCCGGCCGGCTTCTCGCCGTCGGGTTCGTCCGTCGGGCTGAAGTTCGATCCGTCGCATGTGCACGTCTACGCCGACAGCCGTCTGGTCGAGGGAGTCGCCTGATGGAGAAGACCATCAACAACAAGGCCTGGCTCCTGGTGTTGCCGGTGTTCCTGCTGGTGGCGTTCTCCGCCATCATCCCGCTGATGACGGTGGTGAATTATTCGCTGCAGGATACCTTCGGCAACAACCAGTTCTTCTGGAACGGCGTCGGCTGGTTCAAGGAGTTGCTCGATCCCTCGACCGATCTCGGCGGCCGCTTCCTCGCCTCGCTCTGGCGCAACCTCATCTTCTCTGCCGTGGTGCTCGCGATCGAGGTGCCGCTCGGCATCGTGGTGGCGCTCTCGATGCCGCGCGCCGGCTGGACCGTCGCTTTCTGCCTGGTGATGCTCGCGCTGCCGCTGCTGATTCCGTGGAACGTGGTCGGCACCATCTGGCAGATCTTCGGCCGCTCGGATATCGGCCTGCTCGGCTACGTGCTGAACCGGATCGGCATCGACTACAACTACGTCTCAAACGACTTCGACGCCTGGGCAACCGTTATCGTCATGGACGTCTGGCATTGGACCAGCCTGGTGGCGCTGCTCTGCTACGCCGGCCTGAAGTCGATTCCGGATGCTTATTACCAGGCGGCGCAGATCGACGGCGCCTCGCGCTGGGCGGTGTTCACCGCGATCCAGCTGCCGAAGATGCATCGGGTGCTCCTGATCGCGGTGCTGCTCCGCTTCATGGACAGCTTCATGATCTACACTGAGCCGTTCGTGGTGACCGGTGGCGGACCCGGCAATTCCACCACCTTCATCTCGATCGAACTCGTCAAGATCGCGCTTGGCCAGTTCGACCTCGGCAAGGCGGCGGCACTGTCGCTGGTCTACAACCTGATCATCCTGATCGTCTGCTGGGTGTTCTACACGATCATGACCAATGCCGGCGCCGATCGCCGGCCGGCGAAGAAGGGAGGCGCGTGATGCATTCGATTCCGGGCCGCCGCATCATCATGTCGGTCTTCCTGGTCTTTCTGCTGTTGCCGATCTACTGGCTCGTCAACATGAGCTTCAAGACCAATGCCGAGATCGTCTCGACCATGACGCTGTGGCCGCATCAGCCGACGATCGCGAATTACAAGCTCATCTTCACCGACGAGAGCTGGTATTCCGGCTACATCAATTCCTTGAAATACGTCATCCTCAACACGGTGATCTCGATCGCCGTGGCGCTGCCGGCGGCTTACGCCTTCTCGCGCTACCGCTTCCTTGGCGACAAGCATCTGTTCTTCTGGCTGTTGTCCAACCGGATGGCGCCGGCCGCGGTCTATGCGCTGCCGTTCTTCAACCTGTATTCCGCGATCGGCCTGTTCGATACGCCGTGGGCGGTGGCGCTGGCGCACTGCATCTTCAATGTCCCGCTCGCGGTCTGGATCCTCGAAGGCTTCGTGTCCTCGGTGCCGCGAGAGATCGACGAGACCGCCTTCCTCGACGGCTATTCATTTCCGCGCTTCTTCGTGAAGATCCTGGTGCCGCTGATCGCAAGCGGCATCGGGGTGGCCGCCTTCTTCTGCTTCATGTTCTCCTGGGTCGAGCTCCTGCTGGCGCGCACGCTGACCTCGGTCAACGCCAAGCCGATCTCGGCGGTGATGACGCGCACGGTCTCCGCCGCCGGCATGGATTGGGGCCTGCTCGCCGCCGCCGGCGTGCTCACCATCATCCCCGGCGCGCTCGTGATCTGGTTCGTCCGCAACTACATCGCGCGCGGTTTCGCGCTAGGTCGGGTGTGACCATGAACTGGCAAGCCCGCCGAAATGAATTCGGTGCGCTCCCTCGCCGGGGAGGGGAGTGGACCATCCTCGGTGAGAGAGCGTCCAGTTCCTCTCCGTCAATTGTTGCCTGGAGGCATTGAGCCATGGACAGCATCGCCTGGATGGCCTGGACGCTGCCGACCGCGATCTTTTTCGTGGTCCTCGCCTGCATGCTCGGCGTTATGACCTGGCTCGCTGCCGCCTATCCCGAGGCCGAGCGTGTCGGGGTCTTAAGGATCCCGACCACGCGCGGTGACCGCCTGTTCATTTCGCTGATCCTGGCCGCCGTCATCCACCTCGCGTGGATCGGCCTGGTCGGCACCGATACGATTGCGACCTTGCCGATCGGCGAGGATGGCATCGAGGTTTCGGGCCTGTGGCTCGCAACCGTCATTTCACTTGCGTCAGCCTTTGCGATCTTCCGCACGGTCTGAGGCAGGCGAAAAAGAGCAGATCCGGGGGCAACCCGGGCCTGGAGAAGTCTGTCGCTGCAACGGAGGAACACCATGCGATATCTGCCGGAAGGAAAGGGGCCTGCGACGAGGGTTAAGGCTCTCAAGGTCAAGGCCTTGATGATGAGCAGCGCGCTCGCGCTGTTGGCGGCATCCGCCGTAGTTACTGGACCTGCCTATGCGGACGAAGCGGCCGCAAAGAAATGGATCGATTCCGAATTCCAGCCGTCCACGCTCTCCAAGGACGACCAGATGAAGGAAATGGAGTGGTTCATCAAGGCCGCTCAACCCTACAAGGGCATGGAGATCAATATCGTCTCCGAGACCCTGACCACGCACGAATATGAATCCAAGACGCTGGCCAAGGCGTTCGAGGAGATCACGGGCATCAAGGTCAAGCACGACATCATCCAGGAGGGTGACGTCGTCGAGAAGATCCAGACCCAGATGCAGTCCGGCAAGAACCTCTATGACGGCTGGATCAACGATTCCGACTTCATCGGCACGCATTTCCGTTACGGCCAGGCGGTCGACCTGACGGACTGGATGGCGAAGGAAGCGAAGGACGTCACCGATCCCTATCTCGACGTCAACGACTTCATCGGCAAGTCGTTCACCACTGCTCCGAACGGCCATCTCTATCAGCTGCCGGACCAGCAGTTCGCGAACCTCTATTGGTTCCGCTACGACTGGTTCACCAACCCGGAGTACAAGGCCAAGTTCAAGGCCAAGTACGGCTATGATCTCGGCGTGCCCGTGAACTGGTCGGCCTATGAGGACATCGCCGACTTCTTCACCAACGACATCAAGGAGATCAACGGCGTCAAGGTCTATGGCCACATGGACTATGGCAAGAAGGACCCCTCGCTCGGCTGGCGCTTCACCGACGCCTGGCTGTCGATGGCCGGCAACGGCGACAAGGGCCTTCCGAACGGCCTGCCGGTCGACGAATGGGGCATCCGCATGGAAGGCTGCCGTCCGGTCGGCTCCTCGGTCGAGCGCGGTGGTGACGTCAACGGACCGGCTGCGGTCTATTCGATCGTCAAATATCTCGACTGGCTGAAGAAGTACGCTCCGCCGCAGGCGCAGGGTATGACCTTCTCGGAGTCGGGTCCGGTGCCGGCGCAGGGCAACATCGCCCAGCAGATCTTCTGGTACACCGCCTTCACCGCCGACATGGTGAAGCCGGGTCTGGCCGTCATGAACGCCGACGGCACGCCGAAATGGCGCATGGCCCCGTCGCCGCATGGCGCGTATTGGAAGGACGGCATGAAGCTCGGCTATCAGGACGTCGGCTCGCTGACGCTGCTGAAGTCGACCCCGGTCGACCGCCGAAAGGCAGCCTGGCTCTATCAGCAGTTCATCGTGTCGAAGACGGTGAGCTTGAAGAAGAGCCATGTCGGCCTCACCTTCATCCGTGAATCCGACATCTGGGACAAGTCGTTCACGGAGCGTGCGCCGAAGCTCGGCGGCCTGATCGAGTTCTACCGCTCGCCGGCGCGCGTGCAGTGGACCCCGACCGGCAACAACGTGCCTGACTATCCGAAGCTCGCGCAGCTCTGGTGGCAGAACATCGGTGATGCGGCCTCCGGAGCCAAGACGCCGCAACAGGCGATGGACTCGCTCGCTGCGGCTCAGGACTCCGTGCTCGAACGCCTGGAGAAATCCAAGGTGCAGGGCGACTGCGGTCCGAAGCTGAACAAGAAGGAGAGCGCCGAGTACTGGTTCAACAAGTCGGCGAAGGACGGCAACATCGCGCCGCAGCGCAAGCTCGCCAACGAGAAGCCGAAGGGCGAAACGATCGATTACGACACCCTGATCAAGTCGTGGCCGGCGACTCCCCCGAAGCGCGCCGAGGCGAAGTGACGGCCGCAGGCCGTCAGGTCGTCCACACTCACGGTCGTCGCCCGGCTTGACCGGGCGATCCAGTACGCCGCGGCGGCCGCGAGAGCCGCTACCGTCTCGGAGTACTGGATGCCCCGCCTGCGCTGGGCATGACGGAGGAGAAAGAATACGAAAGGCCGGGAGCGATCCCGGCCTTTTGCATTGCTCTGTCCTTCGTCATTGCGAGGAGCGGAAGCGACGAAGCAATCCAGATCTTTGGCTGCGCAAGACTGGATTGCTTCGCTTCGCTCGCAATGACGGTTACTATTCGGGCGTGCTCGCCGCATCGCCTTAGAGCATGATCCGGAAAAGTGGAAACCGGTTTTCCGAAAAGATCATGCTCAATCAAACAGATGAGATCATGATGCGGCTCCTTCTAACCGCATGATGATCTAAGGAGCTTGCCATGCGCATGATTTTCCGCTGCGATCCTGCGCTGGAGCCGTATCTGCCGCGACCTGTGCCGGCGCGCACGATGCTGCCGGACTGGCTGCGGCGGATGCCGGCGTCGGCGCATTCCGATCTGCATGGTCGCGACATCCGCACCGTCAAGCAGTGCCCGCCCTTCGTCGATGCGATGGCCCACGGCGTGATGATCCTGCTGCCCTGCGACGTCAATGTCGAACGCGGTACATTCTCCTGGGACTGGGAGATTCCGGAGCCTGCGACCGAAGGGCATCCCCGCGCGCCGCTCAGCTTTCACGTCGCCGCGCAATTTGCCGGCGCTCCGTTTGCGCAAGGCGAACGCTCGGCGATCAAGTTCAACAGCTTCTGGACCATCGAATGTCCCGACGGCTGGTCGCTGTTTGCAACTCATCCCGTCAACCGCGACGATCTGCCGTTCCGCACCGTGACCGGGCTCGTCGATGCCGACCGCTTCCATGATGGCGGCATCAATTTTCCGGCGCTGTGGACGGCGCTCGATTTTTGCGGCGTGCTTGCGAAAGGAACGCCGGTCGCACAATGTTTTCCGGTGCCGCGGGAAACCATCGAACTTGCGTTCGAGCCGTTCGACCCGGCACATGGCGCAGCGTATTCCAAGACCGTCGCGGAGGTGCTGGCTGCGCCGAACGTCTACCGCAAGCGGTTTCGCGCTCGCCGGGGCCGGCTAGTCTAACCAGCTAAAGCGAGCCGCAAGGCGGCCTCGTCGAGCCAGAGCCGGCCGTGCGACGCCGAGGTCAGGGCCATGGCGATCGATCCGAACATTTCAGGCCTGAGATGATAGGCCTGTCGATAGGCCTGCATCGCGGTATCGCGGTCGCCGCTTTCCTGCAGCACGATGCCGAGATTGAGTGCGGCCTCGGCGAAATCGGGTTTGAGCGCGAGCGCCTTCCTGTAGGCTGCGGCCGCGCCGAGGTGGTCGCGCTGGTCCTGGCGAACCAGGCCGAGATCGAACCAAGTCGAGGCGGGAGCGTCATCGGATGCGGCACGCTCGAGATGCGATCTTGCGGATGCAAGATCGCCATCCTCGAAGGCCAGCCGCCCGAGCCGCGCGGCGGCTTCGCCGTGCTGCGGAACCACTTTGAGGATGGCCTGCCAGGCTTCGCGCGCCTGGGCGCGGTAACCCGCTTGGTCGAGGATGCGCGCCTTCTCGACGAAGGCTTCCCGCTGCGGGGCCAGCGCCAGCGCGCGGTCGACATGGTCGAGCGCGGCAGCGAAATCCTTGTCGGCACGCGCGATGCGCGCGGCAAGCAGTTGCGCGGCGGCGTTGTCGGGGCGTTGCGCCAGGCTCGCCGCCAAATGGGGGCGGGCGGGTGCAATGTCGTGCAGCGCATACAGCACCGCGGCCAAGAGATGGCTCAGCCTCGGTTCGCCGGGCGTACGTTTCAGCTCCTGCTCGCAGAGCCGGCGCGCCTCGCCGGCGCGTCCCGCGTTGAAAGCGGCCGCGGCGCGGCGCACGATGTCTTCAGTCGTCGATCCCATGCGGGGACGTTATCGCGTTCCGCGGCGTGCGCCAACGAGAAGCCGAACAGGTACGACCTTCCCGACGCAACGACAGGCGCGGCGATCTTGATGCGCGGCTTCTGGCCGAACTGCTGATCGAGCCGCTCACGTCATGCTGCCGGGGAGGAAGCAGCGGATCTCCACGTGAAGCCACTTGTCGAGCTCCCGATAGTAGATGGGCCAGACCATCGTCCGCCCCGACCGGTTCGGCTCGGTGATGACGGCGTCCTCCGGAACGTCCCACCATTGCCCTTCGATCCGCACGCGATAATGACCCGCCGTCATATCCCAATCGACATCCGACAGCGCCGTTCCGTCTGCGTCGGAACAGCAGGGCCCTTTGCGCGAACGAAGACTTTCGAACCAGCTTTTCAATGGAGAGTTGGCATAGCGGCCGTCGAGATCTCGAGCCGCGGCGAGATGCAGAGAAGGCGCATTTGTGATCAGGGCGACGGTCCCGGCAAACAGCAGCAGGCTCGCGCGATAGCTGTTACGCATTGAAGCAAAGAGCGCCCGTCGTGCGAGGCCTGCAGTCCCATCAGGAAATTTGTGATGTGCGGAGAGATCGGTCGGTGTTGATTTGGAAGGTTTTCTGCGCATCACAAGGGGCCTTGCTGTTTGGGATTGCGAGAAAGTTTCCTCGACGTCTGTGGCGGAAGTTCGTGATTGTTGCACGAAAGCGCGAACTACATCGGATCGCGACGAAAAAGTCGACGGTGATATCCGTCGAAGGATAATCATCATGGAGCGGGCATGGAGATATCCCGAGATGATGTAGTAATGTTCTACTGATTTTGATCGATTAGTTCACTTGCCAGGTGAAGCTGACGCACTCTCTCAGATGGAGCGTCAAGGCTGTCAGCTCGCACGAAGCGCTCGGAATGCTGGCCGACTTTGAACGAGTGCCAGAGTTGGCCGTGTCCCGTCGGCGACGGAATGCGCTTCGATTCCGAAGTTCGCAAACCAGGTAGCCGCCGTTGGACACGGACTTCTGAGTCCAGGCCCTGGTCCCGAAGCAGATCGGGAATTTTTCCCGTTTGAAACGGGAAATCTTTCCAGGCAAGACCGCCTTGAACTGGTCGAGAACAGTGCGCAATCTCGCGCCAGGCGAGGCAACACAAGATGATAGCCAGATCCCATTGGAACTGGGCATCCGCCGCGACGTCGAACGGCTTGGCCGCGCCTGGAGGACAACATGAGTGATGCGCAGCTTCCACCGCGCAGATTGGTTGCATCCCGGTTTGTCGGCGCCTTTACCGCGGCGTTGCTCGGGCTCATGCCCGCGGCCGTCCTGGCTGAGGAGGCGGGGGCGCCGCCAGCGCCGGTTGCGGGCGTAGGCCTGGTCATGCCGCTACCCCAGGGGCTGTCGCCCTGGAGCATGTTCATGCAGGCCGATATCGTCGTGAAGGCGGTGATGATTGGGCTTGCGCTGGCGTCGGTGGCGACGTGGACCGTGCTGGTCGTCAAGCTGATCCAGCTGCGCAGCGTGCGCGGCGAGGCACGGCGCGCGCTGTCGGTCGTCATTGCCGCCCGCTCCTTGATGGACGCGATTCGCCAGCTCGGTGAGCAGAGCAGTGTCACCGGCCGCTTTCTTAGCATGGCGGATGACGAGATCGAGAAGTCGCGCGGCCTGCCCGCCGATGGCATCAAGGAACGCGTCAGCTGGCAGTTCGAGCGGATCGAGGCGGCGGCTGTGCAGCGCATCGGCCGCGGCATCGGCCTCCTTGCTACGGTCGGCGCGGTCGCGCCGTTCGTCGGGCTGTTCGGGACGGTCTGGGGCATCATGAACAGCTTCATCGGCATCTCGCAGGCGCATACGACCAACCTCGCGGTCGTGGCGCCCGGCATCGCCGAAGCGTTGCTCGCCACCGCCTTCGGTCTTGCCGCAGCGATCCCGGCGGTCGTGATCTACAACGTGTTCGCGCGCGCCACCGGCACGTATCGGGCGGTGCTGGCCGATTCCTCGGTTGCCATTATGCGCCTGTTGAGCCGCGATCTCGATCGCCAGGCAATGCCGCTCGATGTGAGGCGGGGCTTGCGTGCGGCGGATGCGCCTACTCTGTCGATCGCCGATAGCGCGGAGTGAGCCATGGCGATCCGGCTTGCCAAGCGCGACGACGAGTTTGCGGAGACGCACGAGATCAACGTGACGCCGTTCATCGACGTCATGCTGGTGCTGCTCATCATCTTCATGGTCGCGGCGCCCCTTGCGACGGTCGACATTCCGGTCAACCTGCCGTCGGCCTCGGCCGAGCCCGCGGCGCGCCCCGACAAGCCGATCTTCGTCACTTTCAGGGCGGATCACTCGCTCGCGGTCGATGATGGCACGGTCGCACGCGACGAGCTTGCCGCCGCGCTCGATGCCGCAACGAATTCCGATCGCAATCAGCGCGTGCTGCTGCGGGCCGACCAGGCGCTGTCCTATGGCGAGGTGATGGATGTGATGAACCTGCTGCGCAATGCGGGCTACACCAAGGTCGCGCTCGTTGCGGTGGAAAATCGGGGCAGCCCGTGAGCGTGCTGACGGTCGATCCGTATCAGCCGGAGCAGGGCCGGGACACGGCATTGTGGACGGTGAGCGCGCTGGTGGTGGCGGCGCTCCATGTCGGGCTGGCCGCGGCCTATCTGCTGCTCAAGCCCGTGCCGGACGGGCGCGCGGAAGCACCTGCCATCGACGTCGCTTTCGTGCCGGCAGCCGCTCCGCCGGCTGTTGCCGCGCCGGACGCCCCACAGGCCGCGCCGACTCCGCCGGTTGAGCAATCGGCGCTCGAGGCGCCACAGGTCGAGCCGCAAGTTGAACCGGTCGTCCCGCCGGATGCCCTCACTGCGCCCGCACCGGCACCAGCCGAACCGCAGGAGAAGGTCGAACTGCCGCCTGAGCCTTCGCCGCCGCTCGCGTTGACCACGCCGGAGCCGCCGCGCACGGAGGACGCCATTGTCGCTCCGCCTCCGCCGCCCAAGCCTGTCGAGGCGAAGCCGGAGCAGCACAAGCCGGTGACGCCACATGAGCGCGCGGAGCGCAAGCCGGAAGACAAGCACGATAAGCCCGAGCACAAGACGGCGCGTGCGAAGCCTGCAGCCGAAGCGAGCAAGCCGACCCGGATGGCCGCCGCGCCCAATCCCGGTGCGCAGAGCGAAGGCGCACGGGCCGGGCAGGCGTCCTGGAACAGCGAAGTGGTGGCGCAAATCCGCCGTTACGCGGCTTATCCGGCCGATGGCGGGGGAGCGAGCGGCACGGTGATGGTCAGCGTCGTCATCGATCATGGCGGTCGGCTGCGGTCGCACCGGCTGGCCGGCAGCTCCGGCTCACCGGCGTTGGATCGCGCGGCGCTGGCTATTGTCGAACGCGCGCAGCCGTATCCGCCTTTTGCACCCGGCATGACCGAGGCGCAGGTTACGCGCACTGTTCCGCTGCATCTGCGCCCGCGCTGAGTGGCGTCACCACTTAGCGATCACGGGCTCATACGTCCCGTTACTTCGTGCAATCGGCCAGATCCGTATCGCGCACCACGAACTGCGTGCCTTCCTTGAGGTCGATATTCTTGGCGATGCAGATACGGCCGTTCTTGTCGGCGAGCCTGATGTCGTAACGCCCAGACTTGACGCCGACCAGCGTCATGCGTTCGTTGTGATCGACCTCGCCTTCGTCGTCGTTCTTGCACTGGTCCGGTCCCCAGCTCTTCGAGCCGACCGGCGCGAGCTGCATCTTCACTACGGTCTGCCCGGTGCGGTTGAGGAAACGTGGGCCGTCGTCGGTCCATGCGGCCGAGTTCGCGAGGACAAGCAGAACGCTGATGACGAAAGTCCGGTGCATGGGACGTCTCCTTGTGGTGCGGGATCGGACGAGCTCAGCGCCGTCGCGATGGAGGGGAGGGATGCCTAGAAATCTTTGCCGATGCTGGTCTTGAGCGCGAGGCCGCGCGATGCGTTGGTCAGTCCGTAGCCGATGCCGAAGCTGAGTTCGAAGCCCTTGAACCTGGTGTCGGCGACGGCATAGAGCGTCTGCATCTGCTGATGCCACGGCAGGACGGTGCCGATCGGCCCCAAGTTCGAGAAATGCTCGATCCCGACCGTCCATCTGTCGTTGAGGCGCTTGACGAAGCGAATCGAGGGCTCGAACGCCGAACCGGCGCCATCGATGCCGAACGTCATGTTGGCGTTGAAGATGAGCTGGTAGTCGTTCGGCAGGTTCACGCCGATGATCGGCGTGAACATCTGGGCGACGCGCGGATTGGCTTCCTGCACGAACCGCGGCGCGTTCGGATTGCCGGCGGCCGCCTTGTTCGCAACCCACAGGTCCGGCGTCAATCCGCCCTGCGGCGAGAGGATGGTCCGCGAGACGAGGCCCAGGAATACGGTGCGCTCCAGCCGATCGCCCTGAATGAGAGTCTGGCGGATCGTCACGCCGCCGGATTGGAAGGAATAGCCGGGGATGCCGTTGTCCATGCCGCCCATGGTCATCGGCACGTTGGCGCGCGCGAAGGCGTAAGGCGATGTGAGCGCAATCTCGTACCATTCGGTCGGCGAATAGCCGATTTCGGTTTCGCCTGTCAGTGCGTGCTGAGGTACGCGCTGTCCTCCCGCCTGCGCCGGCGGATTGAAGGTGGTGACGTAGCCGAAGCGCTGCTCGACCTGGAAATGTCCGGGCGAGGCGGGATCGTTGCCCTGGATCTCCTCGGCACTCACGCTGCAAGGCGACGCGAAAAGGGCGACGACGATCAGCCGTCGCAGAAGTTGTATCTGCGGACCAGACGGTTCTTTGCCGATGATCGACCGCATTGCCCTCGCGCTCCCCTCATCGACGGAGCTAATGAGTGCGCAGGGCGAAAAAATGCGTCGGCCTCGGCTGAAAGGTGACCCAATCGAGGAACTACAAACAATCGACGCCGCATTTTACTAAAGATGTGCCGCGATCGGCGTCGATAGGGAGCTTTTGGCAAGGTTGTAGGGGTATTTTGACCGAGGAACATGGCAGGTCCCTGTCACCCGCACGCTGGCCGATATGAGCGAATGTGGCAGCCTGCCAACATATTCCAGCCCAAGACGGATGGCAGACGTCACCTCCGCCACCCGGCAAGTCTTGGTTGATGCGAGGCATTCGATTGTTGGAAGATCCCGTCCGCGCGCGGCGCGGCTGCCGTGAACGGGGCCTGCGAACCGCGGCAGTGGCTATGGCAATGTCGATGATCGTCTCCGGCCATGCCTTTGCTGATAATCTGCAGCGGGTGCGACCAGGCCCGGTCGGTATACATTCGTCCCATCGCAGCACGGTGGCGCGCTCTTGCGCTTCGCATCCTGTCATGCGATGTCGACATGGCGCTGTCGGTGTAGCAAAGCCGACACGGGCTGACGTCCATGACCGTCCCGGCTCCTATTTCCTTCATGGTCCCCGCTTCTGATCTTCGGCCGCAAGTGCAAATCTACCTGATCGTCCCGCCACGGCCGGGCATTCGTCCTTGAAGATCCGGGACATCTGGCATATGCGAAGACTTGTTAGCTCGCGCGGATCGCGTGGCTGAAGGGAAGCGCTCTGCCTCTTCCTTGCGCACGTGGAACGCGAATTTGATCATTTCACCCCCGCGCAGAGCTGATCGCGGTGGGACCAAGAGGGCACATTCGATGAATTGGAAAAAGGCGATCACGGCAGCCGGCTTGTGCGCGGCGGCAATTTTCGGCACGATGACCATTGCAACCGGCGCATCGGCAGCCTCCAGCTTCCTGAAGTCCATCGATCCCGATAATGACGGAACCGTCGATGTCAACGAAGCCAAGGCGGCGGCCTCGCTGCTGTTCGACCGGTTGGACCGCGACCACGATGGCACGCTGGATCGCAAGGAACTGCACGGCCGGGTGTCGGCGAAGGATTTTGCCGCGGCTGATCCGGACAACGACGGCACCCTGACCAAGGACGAGTTCCTCGCCCTGGTCGTGAAGCGCTTCAAGACCGCCGACCCGGACAATGACGGCACGCTCGATGCGAAAGAGCTGAAATCGGTCGCGCGCCTGCTGAAGTGAGGCGTCCGATCAGGGTGATCGGCGCAACCACATGGTTTTGAACATTAAAGTGCGATGCGCTTCGGTCGGAAGCCGTCGCATTTTGCTTGCCGGCAGGAGCACCTGCGGTCGGCGGGGCATCAGCCGAATTTCTGACGCGTGATCTCGACGGCGAGACGGATCAGATCGGAGAGGCCGCGCGCGCCGAGCTTGCGTCGAAGCCGAAAAGTAAGGTTGACGACGGTCTTGTAGCTGATCCCGAGATGATCGGCGATGGCTTGGTAAGGCCTGCCTTCTGCAAGCAGGCGGACGACTTGTTGTTCCCGCGGAGTCAGGGCAGCAAAGCGATCGTTCTCGGTTTCCGCGCGAACCAGCGCGACCCTCCTCGCTAGCTCCAGATCCATATAGCGCTGCCCCGAGCGGACGTGCTCGACGGCTTTGGCCAGTTCTTCCGGCGGCGCGTCCTTGGCAAGGTAGCCGGTCGCGCCGGCCGCGATCGCGGCCCTGACGATGCGCGGATCGAGATGCATGCTGAATACGAGAATGGCCGGTCGGGTGGCATGAGATCGGAGACGCTCGATCAGTGCGAGCCCTCCGAATTCTTCGCCATGCAACCGGAGGTCGATGACGACGACGTTGGGCTGGCGATCGAGAAAGGTCTGGTAGGCGGTTGCAGAGTCGTTGGCGTGAAGGACGGTGGTGACGCCGGCTTGCTCGAGCAGGAGGCGGCAAGCGGCGATGACGATCGGATGATCGTCGACAAGAAGAACTTTGCTCATCGGTGAGAAAGGTGTGGCCAAGACGCATCAGCGGGAAACGATTTATATCGGGTGCCGCGAATGGCGCGATCCTAAGGCGATGCAGCGGCCCTTTAGGCCGGGATCGCAGCCCCTTTCTTGGCGGCGGGAAAAATGTCCCTGGAGGTCGGGGAAAAATCCCTATTGAAGCGGTCGGAACCCGTCTCTAGCAATGTTAATGCATGTAAACACGTAGTTCGACTGATTTGTTCGAAGCTCGGGGCGCCGGGCAGCCGCGGACGGGAATCGTCGAAGATTGAAGTGGGGGACGTCTTGACCAAGCTTGGAGCGCTGAAGCGTGCGCTGCTGTTGACCTGCACGATGCTACCTGGGGCTGCGTTCGCGCAGCAGACCTTGCAGACCATTGAAGTCGTCGGCGTGGCGCCGGTGCCAGGGGGCGGAGAGATCGACAAGGAAAAAGTCCCGTCGAACGTTCAGACGATCGATGCGCACGACCTCGATCATACCAAGACGCCGACGCTGCTGGACGGCATGCTGCAGTCGTTGCCCGGCGTCTCCTTGAGCGATCAGTCCGGCAATCCGTTCCAGCGCAATCTCGACTATCGCGGCTTCACTGCCTCTCCGGTGCCGGGCACGCCGCAGGGCATCGCGGTCTACCAGAACGGCACCCGGATCAACGAAGCCTTCGGCGACGTCGTCAACTGGGATCTGCTCCCCGAGGTCGCGATCGCGCGCATGACCTTGATGCCGAACAACCCGCTGTTCGGCCTGAACGCGACCGGCGGCGCGTTGTCGATCGAGATGAAGAACGGCTTCACCTACCACGGCACCGAGGCGCAGCTGTTCGGCGGCTCCTTCGGTCGCATTTCGGGGAGTGCGCAATCCGGCTATCAGGACGGAAACTTTTCGGCCTATGTCGCCGCCGACAGCACCTACGATCGGGGCTGGCGCGACTATTCGTCATCGTCCCAGATCAGGCGCATGTATGTCGATCTGGGCGCGCGCGGCGACCAGACCGAATTCCACGTCTCCTTCACGGGTGCCGACAACAAGCTCGGCTCGGTGGCGGCGACGCCGATCGAGATGCTGAACCAGCGCTGGTCGAGCGTCTACACCTGGCCGCAGAGCACCCATCTGCAACTGGTCTTCCTGCAGGCCAACGCGAAATGGACGCCGACGGATACGTTCACCGTGCAGGCCAACTCCTATTTCCGCGCCTATCGTTCCGCCCATGTCGACGGTAATGGTACCGATGCGCAGGCTTGCGATGACAACGGCGCGTTCGCCGGCCAGCTCTGTATCGGGGATGGCGCCACGCCGCTCAACCAGAATATGGCGGTTCTCAACACATTGGCCGGCAACACCGCGCTCGGCGAGATCGATCGCAACTGGACGCGCTCGAACAGCTATGGCGGCTCGTTGCAGGCGACGTCGACCAATCAGCTGTTCGAGCATGATAATCACTTCGTCGTCGGCACCAGCGTCGATCATGGCCGGACGCGCTTCCAGGCCAATTCCGAGCTTGGCACGGTCGATCCCAACACTCTTTTCGTGAATGGGACCGGCGTCTACATCGATCAGCCTGCAGCCGACCTGACGCCGGTCAACCTCACCGCCAAGAACACCTATGTCGGTGTTTACGCCACCAACACCTTCGACATCACCTCACAGCTGTCGTTCACCGCCGGCGGCCGCTTCAACTTCGCGCAGATCAATTTGCAGGACGAGACCGGCCTCAATCCGCTGCTCACCAGCCGCAACAACTATTCGCGGTTCAATCCGGTGGTCGGCCTGACTTATCGGGTAACGCCCAATCTCACGGCCTATGCAGGATATTCGGAGGCCAACCGCGCGCCGACGCCGCTCGAGCTCGGCTGCTCCGATCCTGCCACGCCGTGCCAGATCGACAACTTCCTGATTGCCGATCCGCCGCTCAAGCAGGTGGTGTCGCATACGGTCGAGGGCGGGTTGCGCGGTGAGTGGTCGGGCGGCGCCGTTGCCGTCGAGCCGCTGCCGAGCAAGGCGCCGGCCAAGGCCATCGACAATGGCTGGCGGCTGCGCTGGGGCGTGAGCCTGTTCCGCACCCAGAACAGCGACGACATCATCAACATCGCGAGCTTGGCGGTCCCGAATTTCGGTTACTTCGCCAACGCCGGCACCACCTTGCGCCAGGGCGTCGAAGCCAAGGTCGATCTGGCCTGGAATCGCTGGACGGCTTACGCCAACTACACCTTCGTCGACGCGACCTTCCGGAGCAGTTTTATTGCCAACGACCCGAACACGCAGACGACGGTCGACGTGCTGCCGGGCAGCCACATCCCTGCGGTCCCGGCCCATCGCCTCAAGCTCGGTGCGGAATATGCCGTGACCGACGCCTGGAAGATCGGCGGAGATCTCAACTATATTGGCAGCCAATATCTGCTGCGCGACGACTCCAACATCTATCCCAAGGTGCCGGCCTATTGGGTGGTCAACCTGCACACGTCCTATCAGGTGACGAAGAACGTGGAAGTGTTCGGGCTGGTGCAGAACCTGTTCAACAAGCATTATTATTCGGCCGGAACCGTGTTCAGTCCCGCAGGCTTCAACAACTCGACGCCCGGCGGTGCCAACATCCTCAGCTTCAACGATCCGCGCAGCATGCTGCCGGGCGCGCCTCTCGCGGTCTATGCCGGCATCAAGGCGACGTTCTGAGAAAACGGACTGACACGGATCCCAAGGCGCATCTGCGCCGCCACGGCCGCCTCCACCGTGGCAAAAAGGCCGGGAGCGATCCCGGCCTTTTTCTTCGTCATTGCGAGGAGCAGGTCTCTCGCACCTGGATTGCTTCGCTTGCGCTTCGCAATGACGGTGAGAGAGCCTTCCCGATTATTCCGCCGCCTGCGATTGCTTCAGCGTCGGATAATCGATGTAGCCCTTGGCGCCGCCGCCATAGAACGTGGACTTGTCGAACTCGTTGAGCGGCGCACCGGCCTTGAGCCGCTCGACCAGGTCCGGGTTGGAGATGAACAGCTTGCCGAACGCGATCAGGTCGGCCGCATTGGCATCCAGCACCTTGTTGGCGAGCGCGAGGTCATAGCCGTTGTTGGCCATGTAGGCGCCCTTGAAGCGCTTGCGCAAGGATGCGTAGTCGAACGGCGCGATGTCGCGCGGACCGCCGGTCGCGCCCTCGATGACGTGGATATAGACGAGATTCAGCGCGTTGAGTTGATCGACGATGTAGTCGAACAGCGGCTGCGGATTGGAATCGGAGACGTCGTTGGCGGGCGTCACCGGAGAGATGCGGATGCCGGTCTTGTCGGCGCCGATCGCATCTGAGACGACTTTGGAGACTTCGAGCATCAGTCGGGCGCGGTTCTCGATCGAGCCGCCGTAGGCATCGGTGCGCTTGTTGGCGCCGTCCTTCGCGAACTGGTCGAGCAGATAGCCGTTGGCACCATGAATCTCGACGCCGTCGAAGCCGGCCTCGATCGCATTCAGCGCCGCCTGCTTGTAGCTCTCGATGATGCCGGGGATTTCCGACAGTTCGAGCGCACGCGGCGCGGAGACGTCGGTGAAGGCGCCGCCGACAAAGGTCTTGGTCTTCGCCTGTATCGCCGAGGGCGCGACCGGCGCGCCGCCATTCGGCTGCAGCGAGACGTGCGAGATGCGGCCGACATGCCAGAGCTGGATGAAGATGCGGCCGCCGTCGGCGTGCACGCGGTCGGTGACCTTGCGCCAGCCCTCGACCTGCGCCTTGGAATAGATGCCGGGCGTGTCCTGGTAGCCCTGGCCCTGCTGCGAGATCTGGCTGGCTTCGGTGATCAGAAGCCCGGCGGAGGCGCGTTGACCGTAATATTCGGCCGCCAAGGGGCTCGGCACCATGCCTTCGACAGCGCGATTGCGGGTCAATGGCGCCATCACGACGCGGTTGGCCAGCGTGATCGGCCCAAGCTTGAAGGGCTCAAACAGTTTCGACGTGCTCATGTGATCTCCGGATGATGGACTATGAGGGACAATTGTGCGTTGCCGCGTAAGGCACAATTGGACGAGCCATTCGCGTTACGCAGAGGAGGGCCGCGATCGGTAGCCGCGGGCCTCACCGCATCGGTCAGTTCATGCCCAGGAAATCCCGCTTGCCGATCTCGACGCCGTTGTGGCGCAGGATTCCGTGCGCGATTGCGGCATGGAAATAGAAGTTCGGAAACGAGACGCGGTTGATGAAGTCCTGGCCCTTCAGTGTCGTCGTGACGTTCGGCGCGCTCGGGAAAGTGACGTCCTTGGCCTCGCCGCCCTCGAATTGCGCCGGCTTGAAGGTCTTCAGATAGTCGATGGTCTTCGACAGGCGTTGGTGGAGCTCGGCGAAGCTTGTTTCGGTGTCCGGGGTGCTGGGCACTTCGCTATGGGAGAGCCGCGCGCATCCTTTGGCAGCGAAATCGCAGGCGAGCTGGATCTGGCGCGTGAACGGCAGCATGTCCGGGTAAAGTCGCGCGTTCAGCAGCACCTCGGGCTGGATTTTTTTGGCCTCGCAATGGGCTTCTGCCTTGGCAAGCAGGCCGGTGAGGCTGGTGAGGATCTGCAGATAGGCGGGAACGGTCGAATCGTAGAAAGACATGTGATGCTCTCGTTAAGAGGAGACGTCGCAAGACGCCGCCCTCGGAGATGGGGTTGCCTCCAAGAGAATGCAACTGCATCTTTTTCTATTTTGCGGATCCCGCGCGATCCGCTGCATGGCCCGTGGGGTGGGCTGAGTGGCTTGTCCGCGGATCACTCATCGCATCCTCGGTTGGGCTGCGAGGCCGGGAGTTGTCACACCGATCACGCAGGACACATGTCTGCTTGTCGAACTGCGAACGCGGCGATATCGTCGGGTGCGACTTGTGAGAAAAATCAAAAAGGTCTCGGCCAGAAGAAGTGGCCGTGCAGGGAAGGGAAACGCATGATGTCCGGCATCAGGATCGTGGCTGTTTGCGCCGTTGCTAGCGCAATGGTCACCGGCTCGGCGCTCGCTGACACGAGCGGAAAGAAGATTGCATTTTCAAACAACTATGCGGGCAATTCCTGGCGCCAGGCGATGCTCAAGAGCTATGACATCGTCACCAAGAAGGCGGTCGCCGACAAGATCGTCGCCGCCGCCGATGTCTTCACCACCGCCGACAAGGAGGTGCCCACCCAGGCGGCGCAGATCCAAAATCTCATCCTGCAGGGATATGACGCGATCGTCATCGATGCGGCTTCGCCGGATGCGCTGAACGGCGCCGTCAAGCAGGCCTGCGATGCCGGCATCATCGTCGTGTCGTTCGACGGCATCGTCACCGAGCCCTGCGCCTACCGGGTCGTCGTGGATTTCAAGGCGATGGGGAAGCAGGAAGTCGAGGAGATGGCCAAGTTCCAGCCCAAGGGCGGCAATCTGCTCGAGATTCGCGGCCTTGCCGGGACCTCGATCGACGACGCCATCCACACCGGCATCCTTGAAGGGATCAAGGCGCATCCGGAGTTCAAGATCGTGAGTTCGGTGACCGGCGACTGGGATCAGACCACGGCCCAGAAGGCCGTTGCCACCGTTCTGCCTTCGCTGCCGGACATCGTCGGCGTGGTCGATCAGGGCGGCGACGGCTATGGCGCGGCGCAGGCCTTCGCAGCCGCCGGCAAGCCGCGCCCCACCATCATCATGGGCAACCGGCAGGACGAGTTGCAGTGGTGGAAGGAGCAGAAGGCCAAGGACGGCTATAAGTCCTGGTCCGCCTCGATCGCGCCCGGTGTATCGACGCTGGCATTCTGGGTCGCGCAGCAGGTGCTGGACGGCAACAAGACCATCCCCCACGATCTGCTGGTGCCTTATCTTGCGTTCACGCAGGACAATTTCGAGGCCGAATTGCCCAACATCCCGAAGGGGGGCGTCGCCAGCCACGAATACACGCAAGCGGAATCGATCGCGGCCATCAAAGCCAACATGAAGTAACGGCTGAAGCGGCGGGCGGTTCGCGAAACGCAGGATGGAATGACGGTCACCGGTCCGAAGCTCGTCAAGCTGGACGGCGTCGAAAAGTATTTCGGCGCCGTCCGCGCGCTGGGTGGCGTCGATCTCGCGCTCGACCAGGGCGAATGCCTCGGGTTGGTCGGGCACAATGGTGCAGGCAAATCGACCCTGATGCATGTCCTAGCGGGCACCGCCGTTGCAGATCGCGGGCAGCTGGCGATCCTGGGCGAGGAGCCCACGGGCTATTCGCCCGGGCTGGCGAAGAAGCTCGGGGTCCGCTGCGTCTTCCAGGAGCTTTCGCTCTGCCCCAACCTGACGGTCGCCGAGAACACCCGCGTCTTCCATCCTTCGTTGACCGGCTTCAACTGGCGTCGCAAGGCCGGTCGGCTGATCCTCGAGAAGCTCGACGCCATTTTCCCGGCGCACGGCGTCAGTGCCTCTGACCTGGTACAGGACCTTCCGATCGGGCGGCGTCAAATGGTCGAGGTCGCGCGCGCCTTCACCGCGACCGACGAGCCGGTGCGGCTGATCATCCTCGACGAGCCGACGTCGTCACTCGATGTCCACACCGCGGGGCAACTGCTCGCCTTTATGCGCCGTGCCGTCGCCGAGGGTGTGAGCTTCATCTTCATTTCGCACCTGCTGGGCGAGGTGCTCGAGAATTGCGATCGCATCGTGGTGATGCGCGATGGCCGGACGGTTGCCGACGCCGCCGCGACGACGTTCGATCGCGACGGGTTGGTCGCGGCCATGGGCGACGTCGAGATTCACGGCCGCGAGGCGCGGAGCGGCAACGGGCGTGTCCGCGGCCGGTCGCCCCTCCGCGTCCGCGCCCGCCCCAAGCGACAGAGCGGCATTGCCGAGCTCGTTGCGCATGAGGGCGAGATCATCGGCCTTGCCGGCCTCGCCGGCCATGGCCAGACGGACCTGCTGCTCGGCGTATATTCGGCTGCAACGCGTGCTCAGGCGGGCACGGAGGTCACGGCCAGCGTGGCCTTTGTCGCCGGGGATCGCCAGGCGGACGGTGTGTTCCCGCTCTGGTCGATTGCCGAGAATATCGGGGTGCGTTCCCTCGCCAGCCTACGCCAGGGCCTCTTGATTTCGCCGCGGCGCGAGGACGAACTGGCCAACGTCTGGCGCGACAAGATCGGAATCCGGACGCCCGACGTTCACCACAACATTCTCTCGCTGTCCGGCGGCAATCAGCAGAAGGCGCTGTTCGCCCGCGCGCTCGGTTCGGACGCGCGCATCGTGCTGATGGACGATCCGATGCGTGGCGTCGACGTCGGCACCAAGCTTGAGGTCTACGATCTGATCCGCGAAGAGGCGGACCGGGGGCGGACTTTCCTCTGGTACACGACCGAAACCGACGAATTGAAGCAATGCGACCATGTCTATGTCTTTCGCAACGGCGCGATCGTCGCCGACCTGACCAGCGACGAGGTGACCGAGCAGAAGGTCATCCAGTCCTCCTTCGCGGAGGCGAACTGAGGCCATGAGCGGAGCAAGCGTCGTAGCGAAGGAGGCCGCGCGCGTCCTCGGGAGCGGTAGCACACCGCGGCTCCTGCGGGCATTGCTGCCCGCATTGTCGCTCGCGCTGGTGCTGCTGGCGATCAGCTACCTCAATCCGCGTGCGATCAGCTATTTCGGCTTCACGCTGATGCTCAACCTTGCGGTCCCGATCGCGCTTGCGACGATCGCGCAGATGTTCGTCATCGCCGGTAACGAACTGGACCTGTCGATCGGCGCCTTCGTCGGCTTTGTCGGCTGCGTCACCGCGACGTGGCTGCGCGACGCCCCCCTGATGGGAGTTCTCGTGCTGCTTGGCTGCATTGCGACCTATGCAGGACTTGGAGCATTGATCTATCTGCGCAATCTGCCCTCGATCGTGGTGACGCTCGGCATGAGCTTCGTCTGGCAGGGGCTTGCCATCCTGGTGCTGCCGAAGCCCGGTGGCAAAGCGCCTGACTGGCTGCTCGCCATCATGAGCGTCAAGCCGCCTCTCGTCCCGTTTCCGATCCTGGCCGCGGCTCTGATCGCCGCGCTCGCTTATGTCGGCCTGATGCGGACATCCTACGGCGCCATCCTGCGCGGCTCCGGCGGCAACGCGGTCGCGATCGGCCGCGCCGGCTGGTCGCTGCTGAAGGCCAAGATGGCACTGTTCGCATGCACTGGCCTGTTCGGCGTGCTGTCGGGGCTCGCGCTGATCGGCATCACCACCTCGGCCGATGCAAATATCGGCAACGGCTACACGCTGCTGTCGATTGCCGGAGTCATCCTCGGCGGCGGCGAATTCGTCGGCGGCCGGGTCTCGCCGATCGGCGCTGTCATCGGCGCGCTCACCCTGGCGCTTGCCGCGTCCCCGCTGCTCACCTTCATGCATATCCCGCCGGATTGGCAGGTCGCCGCCAACGGCGCCATTCTGATTGTCGTGCTCGCCGCGCGCGTCCTGATCAGCCGAAGGGAGGCGGAGCGATGAAGGGGACGCTCACCAGAGCTTTCGCCAGACCCTGGATCTGGTCGTTCGCCGGAGCGCTCGCGGTTTGGCTGGCGGCCGTCGTCTTCACCGGCGGCTATGGCGCCGGCGGCATGCTGACCGCGGCGCTCTCGCTCGCCGTGTTCACGGTCATCGTGGGCGTCGGCCAGATGTTTGTCATCACGCTTGGCCCTGGGAATGTCGATCTATCGTTGCCGGCCAATATCGGGCTTGCCAGCGCGGTGGCGATGACGGTGATGGCCGGCGACGACGGCCGCATCGCTCTCGGGCTTGCCGCCGCGCTGGCGTGTGGTCTGGCGATCGGAACGGCCAACTATCTGCTGATCTGGGCCTTGCGGATTCCGCCGATCATCGCGACGCTGTCCGCCAGCTTCGTCATCCAGTCGATCGACATCAGCTATGGCCGCGGGCTGCAGATCAAGCCGCCGCCGGGCTTTGCGGATTTCACCAACATCCAGCTCTTCGGGATTCCGATCCTGGCTGGTCTCACCGTGCTGTTCACGATCGCCGCGGGGCTTGCGCTGCAGCGCACGGTGTTCGGCCGCTCCGTGCTGGCGATCGGACAGAACATGCGAGCCGCGCGGCTGGCTGGTATCAGCGTCAACCGGGTGCGCTTTGCCGCCTATGCGCTGTCAGGAATGCTGGGCGGCATCGACGGCGCGCTGCTGGCCGGCTATTTCCGCGGCGCCAACGTCGATATCGGTAACGAATATCTCTTGGCCTCGATCGCGGTCGTCGTGATCGGCGGCACCTCCGTCGCCGGCGGCAAGGCCAATGTCCCCGGCCTCTGGGGTGCGGCGCTGTTCCTGGTGCTGCTGCTCACAATGCTCAACACCTTCGGCGTCAGCGCCGGCGTCCGCCTGGTGCTGACTGGTCTCGTGATCGTGGCGGTCATCACCGCGGCGGGCGGGGCGGAAGCGGCACGGTGAATGTTTGTCCAAGGCCTCCCGGACAGGTGTGCTGCGGCTTTCTGAAGCATGACACGAGCTGGCGCATGTGCTGATAACGTCGCAGACGACGGCTATCGGCAGCCAAGTGAAGAGGCGCGAGAGTATGCTCTGGAAAAAACTTCAGCAGTTAGTCGTACTCTTGTTCGCTATCTTCTTAGGCTTTTATGGAGCATATAATCTGCTGGAATGGTACTCAACCGGTGAGCACTGGGCTAACTTCAGAAGCAGGGGTGATCCAAACAACTACACGCGCATAACGTTCGCAGATCACCCGTTGAATTTGGCCAGTTTAATCGCGATCGACGCGGCTTTCGTGGCGGGGGCATGCTGGGCGGGCATTGTCTTGATCCGGTTGGTGCGGTCGATGTTTCAGGGCGTCACAGATAAAACGCAATGACCGTACTTGGCGTTCTGCGACATCTGTCGATGCCCGCGTTGTCCTGCTCTTCACCGGTAGGGCGGACATCGCGCGTTTACGAATGCGCGGCGCTGTCTAGCGCGTTCTGCATCGCCTTGATCGCGGCTCTGTTGGCCCATGACCTCGTTGACCTTTGTCGACATCGACTGCGAATCGCAGGGCAAAATTCCAAGTTATCGAACAGGCATGTTGGGGATGGACCGCAGTAGAAGACACGCCGTCAGCTCTAGGGATGTCCACTGACTGTCACGGCCGACGCCGTCTGCTCCGCAATCTCGTCGGCTCGCCAGCACCGGACCGTATGTCCATCGGGACGCGTCTCAAGCGGTGGGCCAGGCTCGCGATGGCACGCGGCCTCCGCGTAAAGACAGCGCGGGCTGAACGCACATCCATCCGGAGGATTGAGGGGATTGGGAAGCTCGCCCTTTGTCGTTGTGAGCGGTGCGCGACGGAACGGATCGGGAATGGCGCCGATAAGCGTTCGCGTATAGGGGTGTGCCGGCCGTTCGAAGATGTCGCGCCAGTCGCCGGTCTCCACCATGCGTCCGAGATACATGACGGCGACCCTGTCGCTCATATGCTCGACCACGCCGAGGTCATGGCTGATCATGATATAGGAGAGGCCGAGGGTCTCCTTCAATTCCAGCAGCAGGTTGATGATCTGGGCGCGGATCGAGACATCGAGCGCTGATACGGGTTCGTCGCAGATGACGATCCTGGGATTGAGGATCAGCGCGCGCGCAATGCCGATACGCTGGCGCTGGCCGCCGGAGAATTCATGCGGATAGCGGTCGGCCTGTTCGGGCCGCAAGCCGACATGCCGCAACATCGTCGCAACGCGATCCTCGATCTCGCTTGCGGCGGTCACGCCATGCACGCGCAACGGGCCTGCAAGCGTGCGACGAACGGTCTGGCGTGGATTGAGCGAAGCGTAGGGATCCTGAAAGACCATTTGCACGATCCGGGCCAACGTCCTTCGCTCGCGGGAGCGCCGGCCGGCCACGACCTGTCCGTCCACCACGATACGGCCGCGCGTAGGCCGCAGCAGACCAAGCATTGAAAGTGCGACGGTCGACTTGCCGGAGCCGGACTCGCCGACCAGGCTGAGGCATTCGCCTCGCTTCAGCTTGAGATCGACACCGTCGACGGCACGCAACAGCCGCCGGCCGCGGCCCAGCAACCCGCCCCCCACGGGAAAATGAACCGCAAGATCCTCGACGCTGAGAATGACGTCGTCGTCCGGCCTTTGCTGGGGGTCATGCATGGTGATGACACCTGACCAGACCGCCGGCCTCCAGCAGCGACGTCTCCGGCGCGCAGGTCCGGCAGATATCGGTCGCTTGGGCACAGCGCGGATTGAACCGGCACCCGTCGGGGAAGCTCGTGATGGCCGGGACCACGCCCGCGATTTCCTTGAGCCGCGTCCGGCCAAGCGCAGCGCGACTGCCCAGCCGCGGCAGCGAGTCGATCAGGCCTTGCGTATAGGGGTGGGAGGGCGTCCGGAAAATGTCCGCCGAGCCGCGCTCCTCGACGATGCGGCCAGCATACATGACGGCAACGCGGCGACACACATTGGCGACCAGGCCGAGATCGTGGCTGATCATCAGGATCGCCGTTCCTTTCTCGGCGCATAAAGTCCGCATCAGCTCGATGATCTCAGCCTGCACGGTGACGTCGAGCGCGGTCGTGGGCTCGTCGGCGATCAGAAGATCCGGGCCGCATGCGAGTGCGATGGCGATCATCACGCGCTGGCGCATGCCGCCCGAAAGCTGGTGCGGGTAATCCTTCGCGCGTCGCTCGGGCGCGGGGATGCGGACGCTCGCCAGCGCCTCGACCGCCAGCTCGTTGGCGTCCCGCCAGCTCTTGCCCTTGTGCAGCACGAACATTTCGGCAATCTGCCGGCCGACCGGTGAGACCGGGTTCAGCGCCGTCATCGGCTCCTGGAAGATCATGGCGATGCGATTGCCGCGCAGCGCCCGTTGCGCGGCGGCTGGAAGTCTCTGGATTTCTCGCCCGTCAAAGCGGATGACGCCGCCGCCGATCGACAAGGGGGGGCGCAACAGGCCGATCAAAGCGAGCGCCGTGATGCTCTTGCCGCAGCCGGATTCGCCGACAAGGCCGAACGTCTCGCCGCGGTCGATGCGGAACGAAACACCCTCCACGGCAGGAGACTGGCTCGCCCCTTGGTCGAGATCGATGCGCAGGTCCTCGATGTCGATCAGCGGCGCGCCCGTCATGTCCGCCGGCTCCGCGATTGTGGATCGAGAATGTCGCGCAGGCCATCGCCGAGCAGGTTCAGGCCGAGCACCGTCAGGAAGATGGCGAGGCCCGGAAAGACCGAGAGCCAAGGCGCCGTCGTGATCTGGTCGCGGGCTTCTGACAACATGCTGCCCCAGCTTGGGTAGGGCGGGCGGACGCCGAGGCCGAGGAATGAAAGCGAGGCTTCGGACAGCACCGCGCTGCCCATGCCGAGCGTGCCGATGACGATGATGGGTCCCAGCATGTTCGGGAGCAGTTGCGTGATCATGATGCGCAAATCCCCGTAGCCGAGCACGGTTGCAGCCTGCACATAGCCCTGGCTCTTGAGCGAGAGCGCGGACGCCCGTGCGATCCGGCAGGTGAACGACCAGTTGGTCAGCCCGAGCGCGATCAGCAGGCTGGTCAGGCCGGGTCCAAGCACCGCCATGATGGCGAGCGCGAAGATCAGCGAGGGGATCGCGAGCATGAGATTGGTCAGGCCGTTGACGACATCGTCCCACCAGCCGCCCCAATAGCCGGCGCTCAGGCCCAGTCCCACGCCGATGACGCTGTTGATCAGCTGCGAGACGATGCCGACCGTCAGCGAGACACGCGCGCCGTACACGACGCGGGAATAGATGTCGCGGCCCTGGCCGTCGGTCCCGAACCACCAGAGCCAGCTCGGGGCCTCTTCCGCATTCATCAGGTTGGCGTCCAGGACCGGGTCCGTGTGCGCCAGCCAGGGCGCGAGCAGGCCGACGAGGACCGCAAGGGTGAACAACGCCCCGCCGATGATGAGATTGGCGCGGAGCTTCATGCGTATCTGATCCTGGGATCGATCACGCCATAGAGCAGGTCGATCAGCAAGTTGATCGCGAGGAAGAACAGCACCACCACCAGAATAGAGCCCTGGACAGCCGGAATGTCGCGCTGCAGGACGCTGTCGACGAGCAGCGAGCCGATGCCCGGCCACGAGAACAATTTCTCGACGACGACCGCCTGTCCCATCAACGCGCCGAATTGCAGGCTGGTCGTCGTGAGAATCAGGACAAGCGCGTTGCGCATCACGTGCCACTTCACGACCCGGGTCTCGCTCATGCCCTTCGAGCGCGCGGTGCGGACAAAATCGGCGGTCATGATCTCGAGGACCGCAGCGCGCGTTGTCCGGGCCAGCAGCGCCATCGGCGAGACGCCGAGGGTCATTGCCGGCAAGATCAGATATTTGAGGCCGCCGTCGCCATAGCCAAAACTCGGCAGCCAGCCGAACTTCAACGCGAACAGGTACATCAGCAGCAGCCCGAGCCAGAATTTGGCCATCGAAAGCCCCGACACCGCCAGGACCATCGCGGCCGTGTCGACGAGACTGCCCGGCCGCAAGGCCGCGACGAAGCCGAGCGGCACGCCGACGACGGTCGCAAACGCCATGGCTGCGAATATCAGTTTCAGCGTCGGCCCCATCCGCTTTGCGATCATGGTCGTGACCGGCTCGTGCGTCCGGAACGAGGTTCCGAGATCACCGGCCGCGAGACCGGCGATGTAGCCGCCGAAGCGGATATAGACGGGCTGGTCGAGGCCGAGCTGTTTCTTCATGCGCGCCTCGACCTGCGGATCGCCGTCGTCGCTCATCGTCGAGACGATGCTGCCGGGAACGACGCTGAACAGCGCAAAGACCAGCAGCGCGACAGCGAGCACGGTCGGAATGGCTTGCAGGATTCGGCGGATCAGGAAGGAGAGCATCGACATTTTTCCTGCCTCCCTCCATCGTTGGTTGCGCTGGAGGGAGCGCGTGAGCGCGGGTCACTTCGCGGGCGAGGTCTCGTCGACCCAGAGCTCCTCGACGTTCTGATGCGTCAACTCCGTCGGATTCAACTGAATCCCCTTGAGCCACGGCTGCACGGCCATGACCGCTTTGTTGTAGTTGAAGAACCAGATCGGCGCCTCGTCATAGAGCAGGGCATTGGCCTTTTGCAGCAGTTCGGTGCGCTTCGCGGAATCGTCGGTCTGCCCGGCTTCATCGAGCAGCTTGTCAAAGTCGGCATTTTTGAAGCTCATGTAGTTGCAGGCCGATGGCGGCGTCGAGGAGTGGAAGCATTTGAGCGCGGCCTGGGGATCCGGGCCGGTCGGCTGCGAATAGATGAAGGCCTGGTAGTCGCCGGTGCGAACGACCTCCGCCAGCACCGCGGTCTCGACCTGCTTGACCTTCACCTTGATACCCACCTTGTCGAGCATCGGGATGACGGCCGTGACGATCGGCAAGCCCCAGCTTTCATTCTGGCTGGTGGTCCATTCGAATTCAAAGCCCGTGGGATAGCCCGCGTCGGCGAGCAGCTGCTTGGCCTTGGCGGGGTCGTAGGCATAGGGCTTCATGGTCTTATCGTAGAGAGGAGAGGTCAGCGGCAGCCAGCTGGTGGCGCGATAGGCCTTGCCCTTGACCAGCTTGTTGATGATCAGGTCCGTATCGATCGCATAGTTGATCGCCTGCCGGACGCGCTTGTCAGCGAACGGCTTGAATGCAGGATTCATGCCCATGTAGCGCGTGAAGACCTCGGCGACCTCGACGATGGTGCCCTTGAGATCGGGGTCGGCCTGATAGGCGACATACTGTGCGGGCCCCAGCACCGAGGTATCGATCTCCTTGTTGCGGAAGGCGACATCGCGTGCCGCGGCCTCGCCCATGATCGACACGATGACGCGGTCGGCGTAGGGCTTGCCCGGCTTGTAGAACCGGTCCCATCGCTCGAGGACGATGCGCGATCCCGGCACGTGCTCGACGAACTTGAATGGTCCAAGGCCGATCGGATGCTGGATGAAGTCCTCCTTGGCGCCCTCGTCGGCGGGATAGATCGACGTGAGCGCGGTGAAGAAGTAGAAGCCCGGATCGACTTTCTCGGTCAGCTTCATTTCGAGCGTGAAGTCGTCGATCTTCCTCAGGCCCGAGATCTCCTTGGCTTGCCCTTTCTCGACCGCGGCCGCGCCTTCGATGATGCGGACGAAACGCGCGCCGGGATAGGCCTTGCTGCCGTCCATGATGCGCGTGTAGGACCAGATGATGTCGTCGGCCGTCATCTTCCGGCCATTGTGGAAATAAGCGTCGTCGCGCAGCTTGAAGATGTGAACGAGACCGCCATCCGAGACGGTGTCCTCCTTGGCCAGCTCCAAGACCGGCCTGCCTTCAGCGGAATTCCAGATGTAGAGCGACCGATGCAGAGCTTTGGCATAGATCTCGTCCTGGGCGCGCTGGGTCGTATGAATGTCCATGCTGGTGAAGCTTGAGCCGTAGGGCGCCGTCATCCGGATGGTCCCGCCCCGGTGCGGTGTCTGGGCCTCCGCCATGACCGAGAGTGCCAGTCCCAAACCGGCCACAATCGCGATCCTCTTGAGCATCATCTCTTCCCCAACGCTGCAGGAACACTCCGATCAGGAGTTGACCACTCGCAGCGCATCTGGCGCAAGGGGGACGTTCTGAATTCGTCGAGCCAGAGTTCTGGCAAGAGCGGCTCAGCATATAAAAAGCGCTCGGTGCACAAATGACCGTCGCTGGTCCTCGCCGGTGCAACGAGCTCATCGCTCGCTGGTCATGGGAATATTCCTGTCTTGAGTGAAGCTTGTCTTGGATGAAGCTTGCGACTTCTCGTCTCAGGACAGGATACTTTGTTGCTCATCTTTCCGGCACTGCTGCCGCGTTCAGTCCCTTGGCCCCTTCTGCGACATCGAGCAAAGTCCGCGTTCGTGCTGCTCTTATGGGACGAGCATGGCGCGTTCTTGAGCGCGCCGTCTAGCGCGTCGCCGTAGCGGCAGGCGCGGCTTGCGCCCGCGGCGTGCCGCGCATGCGGGCCAACAGCTCCGCGGTCGGCCAGGAATCCGCCGGCAGGCCGTACTTCACCTGCACCGCCTTGATCGCGGTGCGGCTCTGCTGTCCGAGCACGCCATCGACCTTGCCGACAAGGCCAGTGATTGAACTCAGCCGCTTCGCTGAACACTGAGCATTCGTTGATCTAAATCAACAGCAAGGAGCTTGGAGTTTTGCAATCTTAAATTGTGTAGGGGCGCTACACGGAAAATGTACGGCGCTGCTGCCTCGACGCTGGCAACACTCTTTTCCAACTGCACGCTTTCGCCCTTGTCGCCTCGGAATTCTTGTCGCTGACGAGTCCCGTTCAAGAGATGCGTGAACCGTGTGCCAGGGGCGCCGCCGCTTAAGAACGGGAGCCGATCGATGTCGCTGCCAAAATTCTTCTCCAAACAGTTCCGCGAAGAGATGCTTTGCCATCCCGTCTGGCTGCCGGGCGAAGGCATAGTGCCGGGCGATATCGGCGTGATGCGCGACGGCATCTTCATGCGTGAGGGCAACTTCTCTGATTATACGGCGGTCACGGCGAACATCGTCGAGGAGGAAATCCCAGTCTCTTCCAAGAGCAAGTTCTCGGTCGGCGTCACCGTCTCGCTCGGGCTCGGCGCCGAGGCGAAGATTGACCCGAATGCGAAGATCGGTGGCAAGCTCAGCATCAGGCGCGGCGGTGGCGTGGTGCTGCACATCCCCAATCAGCGCCGGCGCTATATCAGCAACCTGCGCGAGGTACTACGCGCGCTCCCGTGGGGCGGCAAGGATTTCGGCGAAGATACCGTACTGGTTTCGGAGGTCCGGTTGGCAAAGGCGATCGCGCTGGTGCTGTCAGAGACCGGTGACACCAGCGTCGATCTCACCGGCAAGGCGGTGGCACTGCAAGCGCTGGATATCGCCGACGCCTCGATCTCGTTCGGTGCGACTTCGGCTGCGTCCTACACGACCTCGATAGGCGATCCGCAGGGCCAGGCCTTCTATCCCTACGGCCTGCTCCTCTACAAGGCGCGTACCGGCTTTTTTCAGGACGGCAAGGTCGTGCCACTCGAAGCGGCGCCCGGGACAGATGCCGACATGGCACCGTTCGAGGAGGTCTCGCCCTATGACGAAGAGCTTTGAGCCGGCGCTCCAATATGCGGGCGCGGCGGCCGAGGCGCTGATCGCCGGTTACGACCGCTCCAGCGGAAGTTGGGCCTTTCCGCGCTTGGGCCCGTTCTGGGATGCGGTCGCCGAGGTGCATCGACGCGGACAGCGCGGTTTTGGGCGGCGCATCGCGATCCTTGATTCGGCGTTCGACCTTTCGGCGCCCGTGCTCGCGCACGATGCGGCGGCGTGCCTGCCCAACCGCTCTGGCGCCGACCTGTCGCACGGCACTGCGGTCGCGCTGCTGGTGCGCACCGTCGCCCCCGAAGCCACGCTCGACCTCTATGCGATCGGCGGTCCTGGCGGGCCGGATCGTCACGCCGTTCGCTCCGCGCTGCGCAAGGTCGCCGCCTCAGACGCGACGGTGTTGTGCATGAGCTTCGGGGTGCCCGTGCCCATCGCTGACGTCACGCTGGTGGCCGACGCGCGGCGGTTGCTAGCAGCTCGGCCGCGGCAATGCCCCATACCCTCAGGCTGCCTGTGCGAGGCGGTCGGGTCTGTGGGGGATCGCGCGGTGTTCGCCGCGGTCGGGAATGACGCCGGCAGCCTGTTCTGCCCGGCCATGGCGCAAGCCGCCAGCGCGATCGGCTTCCAGCTCGAACGGCGCATCCCCGATCCCGAGCGCGGCGAGAGCGCCTGGGCGTCCCCGCCGAGCGGCTACAGCCAGTCGGACGCCGCCGACTACACGCTGATTCAGCCCGAGGGCGCGCTCGGTAGCAGCTTCGCAACACCCCTCATCGCTGGGGCCGCGGCCTTGCAGGAGGATTCCGCGGCGATTGCGTCAATGCAGAGAGCGTGTCACCTGGGAGCAGTGGCCGACATGTTGCTCGCTGCCTATCGTTCGAAGCGCCTCACCGACCCCGCTGAACTGGCGCCCGCGCTTGCGTTATACAAGGAGGCCCTCGCCACGTTTCCGCATCAGGCGGTTCTACGGGACGGCGCGCATTGGTGCGTAGGGTGTGCGCTGTACGGCGGTACGCTTTTCGTCAATGCAGGCTTGGCGCATCTCGAAGCGGACGATCTATCGAGCGCCGAGTCGCTTCTCCGGATCGCACGTCATATTGCGCCGCGTAGTGCGGACGCTGCCGCCAACCTGGCGACTTGTCTGATGCTACGCGCCGAAGCGATGGCCCACCGTGCCGGCATGCCGCTCTTGCGCGAGGCGGTTGCCGCTTTTGACGAGGCAATCGGGCTGCGCCCCGGCTATCGCGGCTACGACGCCGCGCGGGCACGTGCGACGGCGATGCTAGCGTCGTATGGCGGTCCTGAAAACCCTCCGCCCGCCATCTTGCCGTGAATGTCGAGGATATTGTCGGTGACACGATCCCTACCGCCGCGGCGCTGCCGGTCGATCTGAACGATAGGAGCCGCAGAGGCGGCTCATGCGTTGGTTCTAGCGCGTTGCGGTGGCGGAGGCAGGCGCGGCTTGCGCCCGCGGCGTGCCGCGCATGCGGGCCAACAGCTCCGCGGTCGGCCAGGAATCCGCCGGCAGGCCGTACTTCACCTGCATCGCCTTGATCGCGATGCGGCTCTGCTGTCCGAGCACGCCATCGACCTTGCCGACATCGTAGCCGGCGCGGACCAGGAGCTGCTGCAATTCCTTGATCTCGTTGAACGGCAGTTGCGCCACCGGCCCCGTAGCCTTTCGCATCGGCGGCGCGCCGGCGATGCGGGTGGCGAGATAGGCCGCCGTGGTCGAGTAGATCAGCGAGTTGTTCCACTCGGTGTAGGCGCCGAAATTTGCGTAGGCCAGGAAGGCCGGGCCGTTCCGCCCCATCGGCAGCAGCACCGAGGCTTCGAGCGCATCGTTCGGCAGCGGTCGCCCATCGGGATAGGTGATGCCGAGGCTATTCCATTTGCTGCGCGGCGCCTTGACGGTGAGGTCGGCCTGGTCCCAGGGGAAGCTCTGCGGCACCCTGATCTCTTCGAGCCAGGGTTCGCCGCGACGCCATTTCAGCCCCGTCGCGATGTAGTTCGCGGTCGAGCCGATCACATCGGGCGCGCTGCGCAACAGGTTGCGCCTTCCGTCGCCGTCATAGTCCACCGCGTAAGTGACGTAATGCGTCGGCAGGAACTGCGTCTGGCCGAGCTCACCGGCCCAGGAGCCGATCATCTCGGACGGCGACAGATCGCCGCGGTCGATGATCTTCAGCGCGGCGATGGTCTCGTTCTGGAAGCGCTCGGACCGGCGGCAGTCATAGGCCAGCGACACCAGCGAGGGCAGCACCGGGAGCTTGCCCATGTTGGCGCCGAAGTCGCTCTCCAGGCCCCAGAACGCGGCGATCACCGCCGGCGGCACGCCATACTCCTTCTCGGCGCGGGCGAAGGCGGCGGCATAGGTGCGGATGTGCTGCTGGCCGTTCTGCATCCGGTAGTTCGCCGCCATGCGGCCGGCGAATTCGGTGAACAGCTGGCCGAACACGCGCTGGCCGCGGTCGCGGTTGACGATGCCCTGGTCGTAAGTGAGATAGGGCGAGGCTTCCGCGATCGCCCGCTGCGACACGCCCTCGGCGACCGCGCGCTGCTTCAGCTCAGCGAGGAATTGAGCGAAGCTCTGGCCGTTATGGCAGGCCGCCGCGCGCGGCGAGGGCGCTGCGGCACGATGTACGGCCGCGGCGGCCGGGCCAGGAGCCGGGGCGAATTGCGCCGATGCTGCGAAGGGCAGGGCGAGCGATGCTGCGACGGCGGTGAACATGGCTCGCAGAGCGGACGAGAAGCTTCGCATTCGGTCTCACTGATCGCAGGTTAGTCCTTGTGAAACCACAGATATCCGAACCGCGGCGAAAAGGGAAATCGCAAAAGGCGGGCCGCAAAGTCCATGGGCCGCCTGTCTCGCCGACAGGAGGCCCCCTTGGGGTCGGCAAATCGCCGCCTGTCTCATCGCGCCAGCGGCCGACGCGCAGTCTCCGGCGCCAGTGCGATGAAGGGCAGGCCGACGAGATAGATCAGCGACAGCACGGAGATCGCCAGTGGGAAGCTGCCGGTCGCGGCCGCGAGCATGCCGATCAGGGTCGGGCCGGCCGCGCCGAGGATGCGGCCCAGGCTGAACGCGAAGCCTGAGCCTGCGCCGCGCAGCATCGACGGGAACATCTCCGGCAGCCAGATCGTGAACAGGCCGAACACGCCATTGGTGAAGAAGCCGAGCACCGGCAGAGCGATAAAGAAGAGCGTCAGGCTGTCGAGACGGGCGATCGCGACTTCGTAGGCGACGACCACCGAGATCAGCGCACCGACGAAGAACAGCACGGCCGTCTTGCGGCGGCTGCCGAGGCGCTCGGTGATGGCGGGCATCAGCAGGCAGCCGAGCAGGGTGCCGACATTGGTGACGAGACCGGCGACGGCTCCCATGGCCTGCGCATGCGCGTGTGTGGCGCCGGCCGATGTCAGCTTGGTGATGATGACAGTGGGTGCCCAGAAATTCGAGGACCATAGGCCGAAGATGATGCAGGCCATCATCATCGCCGCGGCCCAGGTCGTCTGCGCCTGGCCGGGCGCGAACAGCGCCGTGACGGATTGCTGGCTCGGGTCGAGCGGTCGCGAGCGCTGCGGTTCGGGGACGTTGAAGCGCAGATAGGCAATCAGCAGAGCCGGCAGGATGCCGAGGAGGAACATGCCGCGCCAACCCAGCGTTCCGGCCGCCCCGAGCGCGACCAGTGCCGCCAGGAACAATCCCGTTGGCGTCGCCGTATGCAGCCAGCCCGCGTACCGCACGCGGGTCTCTTCCGGCACGGATTCATGCAGCAGCGGCGTGCCGGCGGCCCATTCCCCGCCGATGCCGAAGCCGGCGATGAAGCGGAAGATCGCGAACATCACGATGCCGGTGGAGAGGCCGCATAATGCGGTGAACAGCGAATAGACCAGCACCGTCCAGCACATGATGCGGACGCGACCGTAGCGGTCGGCAGCCCAGCCCCACACCATCGAGCAGGCCCAGCCCAGCATGAAGATCGAGAACAGGATGCCGCCATACAGTCCGATATTGGCAGGGCTCACGGCGATCCCGCTGGCCGGCAGCAGTTCGCTCAGCGCGGCGACCAGGACATAGCCGTAGATCGAGGAATCGAAGCCGTCGAGCATCCATCCGAGCCATGTGACCCAGAAGATCTTGCGGGGCGAAACGGCAGATGGTGCCGTAGCCGCAGACGCGGCGACGCCGGTGATGGTCATGTCTCCTCCCTGGAGCACTTTGTTGTTTGTGGGAGGAGTATGACCGGCTTTACGCGGCGCGACACCCGTCGCAAATGGAATGGAGCGTGGCGAATAGCGAATGGGGCGCAGCGAATTGGAAGAGAGTTCTTCCCTGACGCGCTACTCCCCCTTTTTCACCCCACCTGCGCCAGTGCGGCCTGTGCGTCCTCTTGAATCCGCTTCAGATGCGCGGCGTCGCGAAAGCTTTCGGCGTAGAGCTTGTTGACGTCCTCGGTGCCCGACGGGCGGGCGGCGAACCAGCCATAGTCGGTCTCGACCTTGATGCCGCCGAAGGACTGCCCGTTGCCCGGCGCCTTGGTATGCACCATGCGCACCGGATCGCCGGCGAGCTCCGTCAGGTTGAGCTTGTCCGGCGTCAGCGCCTTCAGCGCGGCCTTCTGCGGCGGCGTGGCCGGCACATCGATCCGCTCATAGACGGGCGCGCCGAGTTCAGCCGTTAGTTCCTTGTAGAGCTCGCTCGGGTCGCGGCCACGCTTGGCCATGATCTCGGCGGCGAGCAGGCCGAGGATGATGCCGTCCTTGTCGGTGGTCCACACCGTGCCGTCGCGCTTGAGGAACGAGGCACCGGCGCTTTCCTCGCCGGCGAAGCCGAACGATCCGGAGCCCAAGCCCTCCACGAACCATTTGAAGCCGACCGGCGTCTCGACCAGCTTGCGGTTCAGCTTGCGCGCGACGCGGTCGATGATCGAGGAGGAGACGACGGTCTTGCCGATCGCCGCGTCGGCGCGCCAGTTCGGCCGATGCGTGAACAGGTAGGCGATCGCGGTCGCGAGGTAATGGTTCGGGTTCATCAGCCCGCCCGTGCGGGTGACGATGCCATGGCGGTCGGCGTCGGTATCGTTGGCGAAGGCGACGTCGAACTTCTCGCGCATGCCGATCAGGCTCGCCATCGCGTAGGGCGAGGAGCAGTCCATCCGGATCTTGCCGTCCCAATCCACGGTCATGAAACGGAAGGTCGGATCGACCAGATCGTTCACGATCTCGGCGTTGATCCCGTATCGCGCGATGATCGGCTGCCAGAAATGCACGGCGGCGCCGCCGAGCGGATCGATGCCGATCCTGATGCCGGCCGATTTGATCGCGGCGAGATCGACGACATTGGCGAGGTCCTCGACATAGGGCGTGACGTAGTCGTGCAAGTGCACCGAGCGCTGCTTGCGGGCCTGCGCATAGGTGATCCGGGAAATGCCGGCGAGCTCGTTGGCCAGATAGATATTGGCCTGCCGCTCGATCTCAGCCGTCGCGTCCGTGTCGGCCGGACCGCCATGCGGCGGATTGTATTTGTAGCCGCCATCCTCGGGCGGATTGTGCGACGGCGTGATGACGACGCCGTCGGCGAGATGCTCGGTGCGCCCCTTGTTGTAGGAGATGATCGCGTGCGAGACGACAGGCGTCGGCGTGTAGCCGCCATTGGCATCGATCATCACGTCGACGCCGTTGGCGGCGAACACTTCCAGTGCGCTCGCCAGCGCCGGCTCGGCCAGCGCATGGGTGTCGATGCCGATGAAGAGGGGGCCGTCCAGGCCTTGCTGGCGACGGTAGTCGCAGATCGCTTGGGTGGTGGCGAGGATGTGGTCCTCGTTGAAGCCGGTCTTCAGCGACGAGCCACGGTGACCCGAGGTGCCGAAGGCAACGCGCTGGGTGGGCTCGGTGGGATCGGGCTTGAGCGCGTAATAGGCCGTGATCAGCCTCGGAATGTTGGCAAGCGCGGCGCTGGTGGCGGGCTTGCCGGCGGCGGGGTCAATCTTCGGCATCGAACGTCCTTCGCAAGTTCGAAACGGCTGCAGCGGCACTTGGTTCCGCTGACGTTCTGGTAGCGCAGCGAAACAAGGCCGCGCCGTCACGTCATATGCGTGAGCTCATGAGATTACCATGGCTGGCGGCGTCCATTCGATCAACGGAAAACCACCGTGACGCGTCCGTCCGCTGTGCCATGAGGCATCATTAACCACGCCGCCGTACGGCGCCGGCCGCATAAGCCTGGACTTAACGCTTGGTCGAAAAGATTGGGGGCGTAACGCAACACGCGCGCAACGGGACCGGGTGCGTCAACAATTGGGGAGCAGCAAATGAGAGCGCTTATGATAGGCGCCCTGGCCTTGACAGTCGCTGGCTGCAGCCATTCAGCTCCGCAGCAATCCGCTGCGCCATGCGTCAATCTGAATGGCACGGCCTGTGCGCCGGAGCCGCCTGCAGGCCAGCTTGCGGGTGTGGAGCAGGGCACACAGCATCGTTCAGCCGCAGCCCGCCATGCTCCGTCTTCCAACCGCCGTGTTGCTCGACACCGGCCAGCCGTTCATCGCACGATCAAGCCCAAGGTCGCCCATGCGAGCCCGGCCGCGGAGGTTGCCAAGCCGATATCGGCCGCGACGGCCGCACCCGCTCCCCAGGTCGCCGTCCAGCCATCGCAGCCAGCCCAGCCGCAGCCAGCCCAGCCGCAGCCAGCCCAGCCGCAGTCAGCACAGCCACAGCCAGCACAGCCGAGGCAGAGCGGTAGCGGTGAAGCACGCGCGGCCGGCATTGCCAGTCCCGACAAGGTTCAGGAGCAGGTGACGGTTGCGACAGCGCTTGCCGAGCGCATGACCGCGATTGCCTCGGCAACCGCATCGGCCCAGGCGGATGACAAGACGAAGGGACGGCTTGTCGCCGTGCTGCTGGCAGGACCAACCGTCAAGGCGGTCTCGGAGCTGCGCGGCAAGGTGATCGCGATCGATGATCGCTACGTCGCCTCGAACGGGCGGATCACGACGGCCATCGCTGCGGCCGGCGCTCCGGAGGTGCTCGTGCTGGAAGGCCAGTCGACGGCCATCAGCCGGCTGACCAGTGGCGAAGTCGCCGCCGCCGTCGTCGCGCTGGTCACGCCCGAGGTCGCGGAAGCGTTTCCCAAGATCGCGGGTTTGACGTTGTTCGAGGTCCCGCTGCCCACCCGCTAGGCGTGATCACCCCGCGCGGCGTCACGTTGCGCTCGCGCTCGCCGGCTGCGGCAGCGCGACGCCTTGGACGGCGGCAAGGCCGTTCGGGAAGGATGCGGCCGATGCTGGCCGCCTCGAGCGAGTCGCCGCGCGAGACGAGCCGGAAAGTATGAAGCTGTGGTCGGAGGCGCGCGACGCCGTTCAGGCGGCTTTCTTGGAAGCCTTTTTTGTGCCCGTCTTCGTCGTCGGTTTCTTGGCTGCCTTCTTGGCCACCTTGTTGGCGACCTTGGCATCGGCTTGCGACTCAGGGGCCTTCCGGCTCGGCTTCTCCGCCTTCTTCCCGGCGACCTTTTCAGTGGCTTTGGGCAACTCGGCGGCGGCAGCCTGGCGCATGGCGCGGGCATAGGAGTCGGCGGCATTGTCGGCCGAGAGCAGGAGCCGGCGTGCGGCCGAATTGGCCTGCTCGATGACCTCCCGCGCCAGCATCTTGTAACGTTCCTTGGCGTCCTTGTCCTTGGCCTTGACGGCCATGCCGCTGAAGCGGTCGCGCCGCTTCTTCGCCGCCGCCAGAATGGTCTTGTTCTGTTGTTTGGCCAGCTGCCGGATCACGGCATCCAGGTCGGCATCCGCCATAGTCTTCCTCAATCGTCCCTAGGAATCACAAAACACGCGTCATCACGAATCAGCCGAATTCAACGGCTGAAAGCGCGCGGGACTATGCAGTTCTGTCTCCCGATTGGCAATCGGGGGAGGGCCGTGCCGTCCGAGATGGTAAAGCAGCTGTCAGCGGACGCGATCCGCAGTCTGTTCGATGGCGTGCTTGTAAGGAAGCAAGTGCCGTGCGCGCACCGCGCGTTGAGGGGGGGGGCTCGCGGGTCGTCGCCGGCACAGGCCCGGCCGTGCGTGACGTCGCGGACAGGTGAACCTCGGCCGGCTTTGCGCGGGCTGCGTCATCCGTTTTCCCTCATCTATGGGTCCGGGAAGCGGACCGCGGCGAAGAAACGCCGCGCTGGGCTCGATTCGAGCTTGCGGCTCTGGATCATTCTCGACGGATACATCAGGACATGATGGGCCGATCGCTTTATCTCGACGATCATGCGCCTAAAAAACTCATTATACCTGCATTTTCAGTCGGATCACCTCTGTCCAGTCCTGCTGCGATTAGATTTCTTATTTTTAGAAATTGTGGTTCCCTGTGTCCATCACGCCGTGCAGCCGCAAGCAGGTGGTAGATTGGTTGACTGACTACCTTCTTGCTTCTTGCGCCGAGTTGTATTCACCTGCCTTAAAAGGGAGAATGACTGTGCGGTGGTTGACGTTGATCGGCTTTGCGTTGGCTCTGGCGTCGGCAGCGCTCTCATCGAAATAGCCCATCAGCGCCATTGCGTATATCGCTCCCGAATAGCCGCAGCTTCAGTTTGGATATTCAGTTGTTCGAGTCGTCGTATCCGCTAAAATAGCCGGTATCTGTCCACGATGGCACTTTTGGCGCTCGGTGGCTCGTTTAGGACCATTGCGCCTAGTGAAACGTTTCGTGCAGCTCGATTTTGCTTTTCACGGCACTTCGTTTTGCTTTCAAGACGAACCACCTCGGCGCAGGAAACATTGCTCGTTCCAGCAAAATTGGTGATCACCTCGGCATGCCTCGGCCGGGCGCAGCTGTTGCGGTCGATCTGCTCGCGCCTAAAAACTAATTTTGCTCGGGATTTCAATCCGATCACCCCTGTCCAGTCTCTAACTGAAAAATATTCCTGTTTCTATTTTTCAGAAATTGTGTTTGTCTATGCGCATCCCGCCTCGATCAAGAGGGGCGTTTCGCGATCGTCACAAACGTTGGGTGCGGGATGCGGTGGGCGTGTCGGGCTGCAGCGTGATCTCATCATGCCGACGAACAGTCCGATGTGCACGGTCAAGCCGCGTGGTCCTGGCATCCCGGTGCTGATGCCAAGTTCGCGCCGACGTTTGCGCGGGCGACAGGGGCAAGAACGCCGGTCCCTGGGGAGAGCGCGGAGTAAGCCGTAAAGCCATCGCGCAGGGAAGGCCGGGATGTCTCGGCCGAACCTGTGGTTCCTGCCCCGTGCTTTTCATTCGCACGGGGGCCATGGGGGCGGCGAGCTCCCGGCCTTCCCTGCGCCCTCGATATTGAAGAGGGCGAAACGAATAGCAAAGCTCGGACGCAGATGCGCCGCGAGAAGATCGAACTCGTCTGCATCAGAGGCAAGGGTGTAGGTGTTACGATGATTGTCGAGCCTTGCTCGTCATGGATCGCGAGGACGAAGCCGCAATCACAGCGTCGTCCCGGGCGTAGACCCGGGACCCATAACCACAAATGGTGTTGGTGTGCGAGAGCTCACCGCGCCTCTGCCACGAACGCATCCTGTGGGTATGGGTCCCCGCGTTCGCGGGGACGACACCGAGTTCTGCGTTACGTGCATTCGGCTTCTCTGCGCACCGAGCCTCGGACCGAGAGGGTGTGATGCAGCGCTCACAACTCCCGTGCATTGCTGAACGCGAACGAGCTGACGCGTCGCGTCGTCTCGTCCAGGATCAAGGTGCGCGTGATCGGCGGCTCGGCCCGCTGGCTGCAGTTCTCGCGCTCGCAGAGCCGGCAGTTGACGCCGATCGGCGTGCCCTCGGTCTTTTCGAGATCCGTGCCGGCGGCATAGACCAGCTTCGCGGCATGGCGGATCTCGCATCCCAGGCCGATCGCAAAGCGCGGTTGCGGATGGGGATGCGGCGCGACCGGGCGCCGGACCATCTGCGCGATCGAGAAATAGCGGGTGCCGTCCGGCAGCTCGATCACCTGCTTGAGCAGCCGGTCCGGCGTGTCGAATGTCGAATGCACGTTCCACAGCGGGCAGGTGCCGCCGAATTTCGAGAACGGGAACGTGCCCGAGGAGAAACGCTTGGAGACGTTGCCGGCGTTGTCCACGCGCAGCATGAAGAAGGGAATGCCGCGCGCGTTCGGCCGCGACAGCGTGGTCAGGCGGTGGCAGACCTGCTCGAACCCGGTCAGGAAGCGCTGCGCCAGCACGTTGATGTCGTAGCTGAGCTGCTCGGCCGCGGCGAGAAAGGCGGGGTAGGGCATCATGACCGCGGCGGCGTAGTAGTTCGCGAGCGTGATGCGGTAGAGCCGGCGCGCGGTGTCGTCGAGGCTGCCGGCACGGCCGACGATGGCCTGGATCTGCTGGCCGCATTCGGCCATGCCGAGCTGGAAGGCGAGCTGGAAGGTGCGGCCGGGGGAATCGATCAGCTCGGAAATCAGCAGCTGGCGGCGGTGGCGGTCGAAGCGCCGCAAGGTCTCGCGCATGACGTCGACCGGCATGATGCGGCTGACGATGCCGTGTTTCTCGCGCAGCCGCGCGGCGAGCGCGGCATAGAGACCCTCGGCCGGGACATTCAGTTCGTCGCGCAACGTCTCCGCCGCCTGCTCGAGCTCGGCGAAGTAGTTGCGGTTGGCCTCGATCAGGTCGCGCACGCGCTCGATCGGGTTGGCCTCGAAGCGGGCGCCGCCCTCGTTGCGATCGGCCATCTGCGCCGCCACCAGGGTCTCGCCGCGCCGCGCCTCGGTATAGGCGGCATAGAGCCGCTGCAGCGCATGGGTCACGCCCGGGCACAGCTCGGCGAGATCGCGCAGCTCCTGCTTCGGCAGGTCGATCTGCCGGAACAGCGGATCGGAGAAGATCTCGTTCAGCTCGGCGAAGAAGCGGTCCTCGTCGGCGGTGGCGAGGTCGCGGAGGTCGAGGTCGTAGGTTTCGGCCAGCCGCAGCAGGATCTGCGCCGTGACCGGGCGCTGGTTGCGCTCGATCAGGTTGACATAGCTCGGCGAGATACCGAGCCCTTCGGCGATCTGGGTCTGCGACAGGCCCAATTGCTGGCGGATCCGCCGAAAGCGGGGCCCAACGAACAGTTTCTTCCCGGATTCAGCTGCCATCGTCCGTCCCGAATGTCAGTCTTGCTGACCTATATTGTGACAAAATTTACAAAATGACATTTGTTACAAGTGGTGATGTTACATGACATCACCATTCGAATACAAGCCATCTATACGAACTTCCTGGATTCGCGTTTAGCTCTGGTCACGTATTTCGCGATGCACTGTCAAGAATGTCGAGAGTGCAAACGGTCGTAACGAAGAGGATCAAGCACATGAATTACCAGCCGCGCGGCATCAATGACCAAGCTGTCCAGGGCCCGATCTCCTATCTGAGCGAGGTCGCAGCCGCCGAGGCGCTGCTCAAGACCCAGCCGACCTGGAACGGCGTCACCGCCGAGGCCGTGGCGCGCATGCGTCTGCAGAACCGCTTCAAGACCGGTCTCGACGTCGCCCGCTACACCGCGGCGCTGATGCGCGCCGACATGGCGGCCTATGACAAAGATCCCACCAAGTACACCCAATCGCTCGGGTGCTGGCATGGCTTCATCGCGCAGCAGAAGCTGATCTCGGTCAAGAAGCACTTCGGCACGACCGATCGGCGCTATATGTATCTGTCCGGCTGGATGATCGCCGCGCTTCGATCGGAATTCGGGCCGCTGCCCGATCAGTCGATGCATGAGAAGACCGCCGTGCCGGCCCTGATCGAGGAGCTCTATACCTTCCTGCGTCAGGCCGACTCGCGCGAACTCAACGACATCTTCCGCAGCCTCGATGCGGCCCGCAAGGCCGGCGACAAGGCGAAGGAAGCGGCGCTGATCGAGAAGATCGACAATTTCCAGACCCATGTCGTCCCCGTCATCGCCGACATCGACGCCGGCTTCGGCAATGCCGAGGCGACCTACCTGCTCGCCAAGAAGATGATCGAGGCGGGCGCCTGCGCCCTGCAGATCGAGAACCAGGTCTCCGACGAGAAGCAGTGCGGTCACCAGGACGGCAAGGTCACCGTGCCGCACGAGGTGTTCCTGGCCAAGATCCGCGCCTGCCGTCACGCCTTCCTCGAACTCGGCGTCGAAGACGGCATCGTCGTGACCCGCACCGACTCGCTCGGCGCCGGCCTCACGCAGCAGATCGCGGTCAGCCACAAGCCCGGCGACCTCGGCGACCAGTACAACAGCTTCCTGGATTGCGAGGACGTGACGCCGGAGACGGCCCGCAACGGCGACGTCATCATCAACCGGAACGGCAAGATGATGCGTCCGAAGCGGCTGGCCTCCAACCTCTACCAGTTCCGTCCCGGCACCGGTGAGGACCGCTGCGTGCTCGACTGCATCACCTCGTTGCAGAACGGCGCCGACCTCTTGTGGATCGAGACCGAGAAGCCGCATATCGAGCAGATCGCCAAGATGGTCGATCGCATTCGCGAGGTCGTGCCGAACGCGAAGCTCGCCTACAACAACTCGCCGTCCTTCAACTGGACCCTCAACTTCCGTTGGCAGGTCTACGACGCGATGAAGGAAGCCGGCAAGGACGTCAGCCAGTACAACCGTGCCGAGCTGATGAAGGCGGAGTACGACAACACGCCGCTGGCGATCGAGGCCGACGAGCGCATCCGCACCTTCCAGGCGGATTCGGCCAAGCGCGCCGGCATCTTCCATCACCTGATCACGCTGCCGACCTATCACACGGCCGCGCTGTCGACCGACAATCTGTCTCGCGAATATTTCGGTGAGCAGGGCATGCTGGGCTACGTGAAGAACGTGCAGCGCGCGGAGATCCGTCAGGGCATCGCCTGCGTCAAGCACCAGAACATGGCCGGCTCCGACATCGGCGACGACCACAAGGAGTACTTCGCCGGCGAAGCCGCTCTGAAGGCGGGCGGCGCCCACAACACGATGAACCAGTTCGGCTAGCAATCCGTTCGGCTACAGGAGACTGACAATGACCAAAGGCAGCAATTTCTGGGTGATTGGCGGCGAGTTCGGCTCGATGAACTTCCACAAGCTCGTGGAAGGGTCGGCCCAGGTCAAAGGCCCTTTCAAGACGCGCAAGGAAGCCGAGGACTGCTGGCGCGAGGTGTCGGAAGAGCACCGCCACAAGGCCGGCGTGCGGTTCTCGATCGTCGAGGAACCGCAGCGCGCCCCCGCCGCTTGATCGGCGTCGGGTATCTGCATCAAGTTAAGCCCAAGGACGGGGCGGTCTCATCCGGTGAACGCCGGGCGGGGCCGCCCACGTCCATTTCGATACATGTAAGTGCTTGGAAATAATAAGCGTTTGCGCAAATTCGCGTAGCTGCTAGGCTGCCGGGCAGAGAGCCTTTGAAAGCCGGAGCTGCGAAGCCAGTCATGTCCCAGGTGCCCGATAGTGGTCACGAAGCCCGTCCCGTGCGGCTGCGCGAGGCGCTGCGGCAGGCGCGGATCGAGGCCGCCGACCGCACCGGCGTCGTGGTCGACCTGCGCGACGCGGAGGTGGCGCGGCTGGAGATCCTGAACGAGGCACTCGACCCGCTGTTCGAACAGGTCCCGGGCGACATCGATCTGTTCGATCGCGGCATCAGCCAAGGCGAGACGCCGCGGCTGTGGATCGACGTGGTCGCCCATGTCGCGATGGGCCGCGACAAGCGGCAGTATCGCTTCGTGCAGGACACCCGCAACGGCCGCATCGTGATCGCGGAATCGCATGAGGCGGCGGCGATCGTTCGGGCGGTGACCGACTACGTCGCCCGGCGCATGGTCGAGCGCGAGCGCGCCTTCAGCCTGCCGCGCGAGCCTGCACCGATCGCGGAGGCGCCGCGCCGGCGCCGCGGAGTCTGGCTGTTCCTGCTCGGCTTCCTGCTCGGCGGACTGGCGCTGTTCGGTCTTGCGCTGCTCGCCTCGCTGCAGCTGATCTGATCGCTTCAGAACAGCCGGACCTGCCGGATCTCGCGCACGCGCAGCGCGTCGTTGATCCCGCGCACCGTCATGTCGCAGCGCCAGTGATTACCCTCGCGCGCGATGGCGAAGAGGTTGTAGGCCGCGGCCGGATAATGCCCATGCGCGATGCTCGAGGCCGAGGGCACGCCGACCACGGGGATCTGGTGCTCGGGCCCGTCGATCCAGACCGTCGAATGGACATGGTCGTGGCCGTGCAGGATCAGCTCGACGCCGTGGCGCTTCAGCAGCGCGATCAGATCGGCGGCGTCCGTCAGCCACTTCATGCGGTTGGTCGAGCGCAGCGGATGATGCACCAGCAGCACCCGGAACACCTGCTCGGTCGACAGTGTCTCCAGTAGCCGCTCCAGTGCGGCCAGTTGTTCGGGTCCAATCCGCCCGGTGGCCATGAAGGGCGCCGTGGGCACGGCGGACGACAGGCTGATCAGCGCCAGCGGCCCCCGCCGGCGCAGGGAAGGAAAGCTGGGCGGGCCGACGGCATTCTCGTCGCCGCAGAAATAGTCGGCGAAGCTCTTGGCAAAGTGCAGCCGGGTCTGGCGCACATAGGCGTCATGATTGCCGGGGATCGCGGTGACGCGATCCGGCGGCCCGATTGTTTTGAGCCAGGCCAGCGCCAGCGGAAACTCCGCCTCCATGGCGAAATTGACGAGGTCGCCGGTGACCGCGATCTGGTTCGGCGTCTGCGTGTGCAGGTCCGAGACCAGCACGTCGAGCACGTCGCGGCGGTGATATTTGTAGCGGTTGCGTGTCCAGTTGATGTAGCCGAGCGCGCGCTTGCCGGCGAGCTCGATCAAGCGCGGCCGCGGCAGCGGCGAAAGATGCGGGTCGGAAAGATGCGCCAGCGTGAACGCCGCCATGATCGGTCTGCCTGTCGACGATCGGCACCGGGGCGCCGCGATCGTGAGGTGGTGTCCGGAAGGTCACGGCTCTATTGGCAAGCCTGCGGCGCCGGTGCAAGGATAACCGGCAAACCCTGGATGCGGCGGTGACAAGTCCAAACAATTTGCGCACTCGGCTCGAGCCCTGGTTGCGGCACGTGTTCCACCTGTATTGGCGCTTTGCCCGCGGCATGACGCTCGGTGTCCGCGCGGTCGTGCTCGACGCGGACAATCGGGTCTTCATGGTCCGGCACAGCTATGTCTCCGGCTGGCATCTGCCGGGCGGCGGCGTCGAAGTCGGCGAGACCTTTGCCGAGGCGCTGGAGCGGGAGCTGCTCGAGGAGGGACGGATTGCCCTCGCCGGCGAGCCTGTCCTGCACGGCATCTTCCTCAACAGTCACGTTTCGCGGCGCGACCATGTCGCGGTGTTCATCGTTAAGGATTTCACCCAGGATCGGCTGCCCGAGCCCAACCACGAGATCGTCGAGACCGGCTTTTTTTCCATTGACGGCCTGCCGGAGGGTACCACGCTCGGCACGCTGTCGCGCATCCGCGAGGTGCTACACGGCGTTAAGATCATTCCGACCTGGCGCCCGGGATAAACGCGGTGGCCAATCCGCCGTTATGACTTTTTGCACCGAAATGGCTGCAGGCTCTCCCACCAGGGGAGTTGGGCCAATGATACCACCATCGTTACGGGTCGCCGTGCTGGTGCCCTGCTACAATGAGGCGGCGGCTGTGGCCTCCGTGGTCAAGGGATTCAAGCAGGCGCTGCCCACGGCGACCGTTTACGTCTACGACAACAATTCGAAGGACCGTACCATCGACATCGCGCGCGAGGCGGGGGCCGAGGTGCGCAGCGAGCGGCGGCAGGGCAAGGGCCACGTGGTCCGCCGCATGTTCGCCGACGTCGATGCTGACATCTACGTGCTGGTCGACGGCGATGCCACCTACGATGCGCCGAGTGCGCCGCGGATGATCGAGCGCCTCGTCAGCGAACATCTCGACATGGTGGTCGGCTTGCGGGTGGACCAGGAGCAGGCGGCCTACCGAATGGGTCACCGTACCGGCAACTGGATGCTGACGCGGTTCCTGGCCGAGGTGTTCGGCCAGGCGTTCAAGGATATCCTGTCGGGCTATCGCGTGTTCTCGCGCCGGTTCGTCAAATCCTTCCCCGTCCTGTCCGACGGCTTCGAGATCGAGACCGAGCTCAGCGTGCATGCGCTGGAGCTGGCGCTGCCGGTCGCGGAAATCGCAACGCCCTATTACGCGCGCCCCGAAGGCTCCGTCTCGAAGCTGAACACCTGGCGGGATGGCTTCCGGATCCTCGGCACGATCCTCAAACTCTACCGCTCGGAGAAGCCTTTACGCTTTTTCGGCGTCATCGGGATCTTCTTCGCGCTGATCTCCATCGGTTTCGCGATCCCTGTGTTCGTCACCTATCTCGAGACCGGGCTCGTTCCACGGCTGCCGACGGCCGTGCTGTCCATGGGCCTGATGATCATGGCGCTGCTGTCGGCCTCGTCGGGCCTGGTGCTGGATACGGTCACGCGCGGCCGGCGCGAGATGAAACTGCTCGCCTATCTGTCACAATCGCCCGTCGTAGGCTGACCTCTCGTGTGAGGTGCTGCCAATGCGAGGCGGAAGCTTGTGTCCGGCCGCCTCTGCGGTCATGGTTCGGGCTGGTCTTTCGCTCACTCCCCACAACGAGAACACCGATCCACATGCCCATTCTCAATAGCATCGCCGCACTCGCCGACGACATGGCCGCCTGGCGCCACGATTTCCACGAGCATCCCGAGTTGCAATACGAGGTGCATCGCACGGCGGGTATCGTCGCCGAGCGCCTGCGTGAATTCGGCTGTGACGAGGTGGTCACCGGCATCGGGCGCACTGGCGTCGTCGGCATCATCCGCGGCCGCAAGGCGACGTCCGGGCGGACCATTGGCCTCCGCGCCGACATGGACGCGCTGCCGATCGAGGAGACCTCGGGCGTGCCCTACGCCTCGAAGACTCCCGGCTTGATGCACGCCTGCGGCCATGACGGCCACACCGCGATGTTGCTCGGCGCCGCCAAACATCTCGCCGAGACGCGCAACTTCGACGGCACCGCGGTGGTGATCTTCCAGCCGGCCGAGGAGGGCGGCGCCGGCGGCAAGGCTATGGTGGATGACGGCCTGATGACCCGCTGGGGCATCCAGGAGGTCTACGGCTTGCACAACATGCCCGGCCTGCCTGAGGGGCATTTTGCACTCCGGCCGGGCGCTCTGCTCGCCTCGTCAGATGATTTGGAGATCACCGTGCACGGCAAGGGCGGTCATGCCGGCGCCGGTCCTCACAAAGCGGTCGATAGCGTGCTGATCGGCGCGCACATCATCACGGCATTGCAGTCGATCGTGTCGCGCAACGTTGACCCGATCAAATCGGCTGTCATCTCGATCTGCGTCTTCGAGGCCGGCAAGGCCCTGAACGTCATTCCCGAGACGGTCGAGCTGAAGGGCACCGTGCGCACGCTCGATCCCGAGGTTCGCGATCTCGTCGAGCGCCGGATCGCCGAGGTCGCCGACAGCGTCGCCCGCGCCTATGGCGGCTCGGCGACGACGAAATACACGAGGCTCTATCCGGTGACGATGAACCATGCGCGCGAGGCCCAGATCGCGGCCGAAGTCGCACGCGACGTGGTTGGGGCCGACCGGGTCGACGACAAGACGATGCCGCTGATGGGCGGCGAGGATTTCGCCTTCATGCTGGAGGCGCGGCCCGGCGCCTTCGTCTTCCTCGGCATGGGCGACGGCAAGGATTGCCATCACCCGGCCTACCGCTTCAACGACAATATTCTCGGCCATGGCGCCTCCTATTGGGTGCGGTTGGTCGAGAAGACGATGCCGGTGGGCTGACGCCGGCGCCTGGACGCGCTGATCGCTGGCAACCGCGATCAGCGGCTGGCGTTCGCTGCGGTGCTACGTGCGGGACATCAGCTGCGGTGTAGCCGCCGGTCGGGACAGCCGGCGCCACTGGCGCGGGCTGCAGCCGGTCCAGCGGGAGAATGCGCGGGAGAAGGCCGACGCTTCCGAATAGCCGAGAAGGAACGCGACGTCGCCGAGCGGCAGATGCGCCTGGCGCAGATAATGGCGGGCGAGATCGAGGCGCGTCGCCTCGATGAGTTCGGAGAACGTGGCGCCGAGATCGCCAAGGCGACGCTGCAGCGTCCAGGACGTCGTGGACAGCGCGTCGGCGATCTGCTCGAGGTGAATGGTGCCGGCAGATAGCCGGCGCCGGATCTCGCCGCGGACCAGATCCAGGAACGCCGGCGTGCCACGCGAGCCGGCGACATCAGCAAGGTCGGTCGTCAGCCGCTGCAGGCGGGACAAGTCGGCATGCGGCATGGCCCGGTCCAGGCCGCGGTCTCGAAACACCAGTGCGTTGGTGCCCTGCGACCACTCCACTTCGGCGTCGAAGGCCGCCTCATGGTCGCGCCACGCGGTGGGCCGTGCATGTTCGAACAATACGATCTCCGGTGCCCAGCCCGACGGAAGACAGGCCCGGAAGACGTTCGCGAACATGCCCATGGTGAGTTCGGCATCCTGCCGGCGGTCGACGATCGAGCCATCGAGAATGCGATATTCGAGCCTGAGAAAACCGTCACGGCGCGCGAGCCTGGTCTCGGTCGCCTGCTGGTGCCATGGAAACCACAGCGCGAGGTGTTCGATCGCGGAGCCGAGAGTCGGTGCGGCGAGCGCGATCTCGCCGATCAGCCCAAGCATATGAGGCTGGTAACGCTGACCGAACCGAAGGCCGAAATTGTCATTGCCGGTCTCGCGCGCCGCCTCTTCCATCATGGCCACGTAATCGGCGAGGTCGAGTGCACTGTGCTTGCGCCCAAGGCAGGTGGGATCGATGCCGACACGCTCGAATACGGCCTCGGGTCTGCCTCCCGTTTGGACGATGAAATCAGCAACACCGGTTGCCGCTGCTGCCAGAATGTTCCGGCTGCGATCCGTTGGACCGCGCTGTTCGATCTCGAAGCCGTTGGACATGGAAGGTCCTCGCCTTGAGGATGTATCATCTAACTCCTGCAGTCACGAGTTATGCAAGTCGTATGCCTGTCTGCCGTCCAACTCCAGCCGGCCGCTCGATCGCGAGGTGCGATCACACGGAAAGGCAATGGAGTTGGCGGCCGATCATCCTCCGGATCGGTTCAATCGACCAGGGCGCGGGCTTCGTTCAGTGCGACGTCGAGCAGACTGTCGCTGGTCGCGGTGCTGCGCTGGCCGGCGGTCAGCCGATAGAGCAGCAGGCCGGCGGCAAAGAGCACCACGAAGACCGCGAACACCTGCAGATTGAACCAGATCATGGTGAGCAGCGAGAGCGTGGCCGTCACCAGCGCGATTGCGGGCAACACGGGATAGAGCGGCGCGTTGAACGGCCGCACCAGGTTCGGTTCGGAGGCGCGCAGACGGAACAGCGCCGCCATGCTCATGATGTACATCACGAGCGCACCGAACACGCTCATGGTCACGATATTGGCGGTCAGCGTCTGACCGGCGAACTGGATCAACTCATCGGAATAGATCGCGGCGATGCCGACCACGCCGCCGGCCAGGATGGCCCAATGCGGCGTGCGGCAGGTCGGATGCAGCGCGGCGAGTTTCGCCGGCAGGAAGCCGGCCCGCGACAGCGCGAAGATCTGCCGCGAATAGCCCATGATGATGCCGTGGAACGAGGCGATCAGGCCGAACAGGCCGATCCACACCAGCATGTGCAGCCAGCCCGAATTCTCGCCGACCACGATCTTCATCGCCTGCGGCAGCGGATCATTGATGTTTGAGAGCTTCGACCAGTCGCCGACGCCGCCCGCCAAGATCATGGTGCCGAAGGCGAGCACGACCAGGGTCAGGATGCCGGCAATGTAGGCGAGCGGAATGGTCCTGGTCGGATTCTTGGTCTCTTCCGCGGCCATGGCGGCGCCCTCGATGGCCAGGAAGAACCAGATCGCGAACGGGATCGCCGCGATGATGCCGCCGACGCTCGTCAGCGAGAAGGAGTTTTCTCCGGCCCAGCCATTCGCGGCGAAATTGGCGAAGGAGAAGCCGGGTGATACCACGCCCATGAATACGAAAAGTTCGATGATCGCCAGGATCGTGACGAAGAGCTCGAAGGTGGCCGCGATCGTCACACCGGCGATGTTGAGCGCCATGAAGACCAGATAGGCGCCGAGTGCGGCCGTCTTCGGGGACAGCGCCGGAAACTGGACGTTGAGATAGGCACCGATCGCGAGCGCGATGGCGGGGGGCGCGAACACGAACTCGATCAATGTCGCAAAGCCGGCAACGAAGCCGCCGAGCGGACCGAAGGCGCGGTACGAATAGGCGAAGGGGCCGCCCGCATGCGGGATCGCGGTGGTGAGTTCAGTGAAGGAGAAGATGAACGTGGTGTACATCACCGCAATGAAGATCGTGGTGATGAGGAAGCCGAGCGTGCCGGCCTTGTCCCAGCCATAGCTCCAGCCGAAATACTCGCCGGAGATCACGAGCCCGACCGCGATTCCCCACAGATGGAGTCCGGTCAGGCTCTTCGAAAGCGTCGGTTGCGTCTCTTCACTCATGTCCACTCTCTCCTGTCGTTTTTGCGATCGGTGACCTCGTGCGAAATGTCGCGGGGCGCCGCCTCCGGCAGCCCGGTCGGCGCGGCCGTGTCGAGCGCGGCGTCCGGCGCCGCCTCCTTGAGCGCGATCCCGGTTAAGCCGCGCCGCAGCGCCTCGTGCGCGAGCCAAGCGAGCTTGTCGGCGGCGCGGTCGGGCGCGAGCCCATGGCCGTGGATGTTCGAGATGCAGTTGCGCGCGCTGTCGCGCAGTCCCGGCGTCGGATTGAATGTGAGATAGATGCCGAGGGAATCGGCGGCCGATAGGCCCGGGCGCTCGCCGATCAGAACGGCAACCAGGCGCGCGCCCATCGTGGCGCCGACCTCGTCGCCCAGTGCAACACGTGCTTGCGAGGCCAGCACGACGGGCCCGATCGCAAGTCCAACGAGCCGCTTTTCGGTTGCGATCACCGCCGCCGCCGCATGGCTTTCGATCGCATCGGCCGACAGGCCGTCGGCAATGACGAACACGAGATCGAACGGGCCGGACGGCAGCTTCGCGGCCTCGCCCTCCGCGAGGCGGCGCCCGAGGTCGGGGCGGCGCAGATAGCTCGCGCGGTCGGCCGCCGCACTCGCGACCCGGATCACCTCGCGCGGCTGGAGCGTGGCCGCGATGCTCGCGAAATTCACTCGTCCCCACACGGCGTCACGTGCGAGTGCATGCGCCATCTGGAATTCCAGCTTCGCCTGGGTCGGAAGCCCGTCGCCGCAACGGCCGAGCGCAACACGGGCGCGCGTCATCCGGCGCAGCATGTCGAGCGCGTCGTCCCTCATGCCCGCGCTCCATGGCCGATCAGCCGGGCCACGGCCGGCGCGCTGCCGGACAGCGGCGGCAGGCGGCCGCTGGCGTCGAGCAGGCCCATCCGTGCCAGCCAGGCTTCGAACTCCGGCGCCGGGCGGCGGCCGAGCAGATGGCGCAGCCGCATCACGTCGTGATGCGACAGGCTCTGATAGTTGAGCATGATGTCGTCGGCGCCGGGCACCGCGATCAGGAAGTTGACGTTCGCCGCCGCGAGCAGCAGCGCCAGATCGTCCATGTCGTCCTGATCGGCCTCGGCGTGATTGGTGTAGCAGACGTCGCAGCCCATGGGCACGCCGAGCAGTTTGGCGCAGAAATGATCCTCAAGGCCCGCGCGCGTGATCTCCTTCGCGTCGTAGAGATATTCCGGCCCGATGAAGCCGACGACCGTGTTGACCAGCAGCGGCGAGAAGGCGCGCGCCACCGCGTAGGCGCGCGCCTCGACCGTCTGCTGATCGATGCCGTGATGGGCATCGGCCGACAGGGCGGCGCCCTGGCCGGTCTCGAAATACATTACGTTGTCGCCGATCGTGCCGCGCTTGAGGGACAAGGCCGCCTGCTGCGCTTCCGCCAGCACAGCGAGGTTCACGCCGAAGCCGGCGTTGGCGGCCTCGGTGCCGGCGATGGACTGGAACACGAGATCGAGCGGCGCGCCCTGTTCGATCGCACGGATCGAGGTCGTGACGTGACTGAGCACGCAGGATTGCGTCGGCACTTCGAATTTGAGCCTGAGCTCGTCCAGCATGGTGAGCAGTCTCATGCAGGCCTCGACGTTGTCCGTCGCCGGGTTGATGCCGATCACGGCATCACCCATGCCGAACAACAGCCCGTCGAGCGTGCCGGCTGCGATCGCGAGCGGATCGTCGGTAGGATCATTGGGCTGCAAGCGAGACGACAGCCGTCCGGGCAGGCCGATGGTGGAGCGGAAGCGCGTCACCACCCGGCATTTGGCGGCGATGGCGACGAGGTCGCCGTTGCCGCACAGTTTGGATACGGCGGCCACCATCTCCGGCGTGAGGCCGGGGGCGAGCGCGGCAAGCCGGTCGGCATCCGCTTCCCACGACATCAGCCACTCGCGCAACTCGCCGACGGTCAGCGAGGCGATGGGCGCGAAGGCGGCGGCATCATGGCTGTCGAAGATGAGACGCGTGACTTCGTCGGTCTCATAGGGCACCAGCGGCTCGTCCAGGAAGCGTCGCAGCGGCACGTCGGCCAGCGCCATGCGCGCCGCCACCCGCCGCGCTGCGCTGTCGGCCGCAATACCCGCGAGCTCATCGCCGGAGCGGCGCGGTGACGCGCAGCCCAGCAGCGTCTTGAGATCGTCGAACACATGGGTTTCGCCACCATGGCGCGACCGGAACGCACCCGCCATCTTCGACCTGCCGCTCGTGCTGCGTCTGAGCGGTCCCGACGGCCGCAATGACGGCCGCAACGCTCATGACCTGGTGCAGGCTAAAGGATACCGACCCCGAAAACTTGACATCTCAGCACAATTTCATGCCACGCTCCTTCTGTGCCCATAATTTCAGCATCGGGTGGTCGCGGTTGGATGTCGCGTGTGGGCTGCGCTCCAGGTGTCTGGGTGGGAAATTCGTGTTTCGCAGAGGAGGGAGCAGATTCCGAGCCGACGTCGTGCTGACGGCTATGGGCGCCTTTCCCGGCGTTCCAATTCGATCTTCGCATCCCGGCCCGGCAACCTTGCTCGTAAACTTCGGAATCGAGGGAGCACGACTTCAAATTCGTTGAACGAGGTGCTATCCCGCGTCCGAATCATGAGTGATCTGTCCATTACGATTGCACCCGAAAAGCCGTCCGACGCGCAGGTGATCGAGCGGCTGCATGAGCGGACCTTTGGGCCGGGCCGTTTCGTGCTCAGCGCCTACCGGCTGCGCGAGCATGTCGACCATCTGCTCGACCTGTCCTTTACCGCCCATATCGGCACCTTGCTGGCCGGCTCGGTGCGGCAGCTTCCGATCTGCATCGGCGATACCAAGGCGCTGCTCCTTGGACCGCTGACGGTCGAGCCGCCGTTCCGCAAGCACGGCATCGGCGGCCGCCTGATGGAGCGGGCGCTGGCGGATGCCAAAGCCAAAGGGCACCGCCTGGTGATCTTGGTCGGCGATGCCCCGTATTACGCGCGCTTCGGTTTCAAGCAGATCGAGAAGGGGCGGGCGGTCATGCCCGGCCCGGTCGACCCCAAGCGCCTGCTGGTGAACGAACTCGTCGCCGGCGCGTTCGACGGCGTCTCCGGTGCGATCCGTCCCGACTGGGATTTCGCGCGCTGACTGCCTCGCAAGAGGCGACGAGACTTGCCGGTTTGAAGGCGGCTTAATCCGCGTGTCTCGTCATTGCGAGCGAAGCTTCCTCGCAATGACGAAGACCAATGGATTGCGCAGGCTTGCCGCGCAATCCACGCAAGTTGGTGATCAGAACTTCAGGTTCGCGAACGCCTTGACCCCGAGGCCGGGCATCAGCACCTGGTCCTTGGTGTAGGACACCGAGTTGCGGATCTGCTCGTTCAACAGGTTGTCGCCGACCAGGCCGACCAGCATCTCGCGTGCGCCGAACATGTTCGGGTCGAGCTTGGTCTTGTAGCTCACCTCGGCCCGCAGAAGATTGTAGCCGGGCGTCGGCGTCTCTGCGATCGGGGCGATGTCGTTCTGCGCGAAAGCGTGCAGCAGGTTGATGCGCGTCAGCCAATGGTCGTTGCGCCAGAACAGGCCGCCGCCGACGCGTAGCGGTGGAATCCGCGGCACGTTGGTCCCGTCGGAAAACGTGGCACGCACCACGTCGAACTGGTTCTCGATGCCCCAGATGCCGGTATAAAGCGGCCCGATATCGAGCTGGCTCTGGAATTCGCCGCCCCGGAAGATGGCGTTGCGCTGCGAATAGATCGCCTGGTTGAGCGTGGCATCGGGCGCGCCGCAGGAGGCGAAATCGTCGTTGCACATCACCCCGGTCAGCCGGCGGTAGATGAAATTGTTGAACTGCGTGTAGTAGGCGGTGACCTCGAACCGGAACGGACCGGTTGCCTTGCGCAGGCCGACCTCGACCGTCTTGGCGGTCTCGATGGTCAGGTTGGGATTGCCGATATCGAAGGTTGCGGTGGCGTCATGCCCGCCGCGGGAGAACAATTCCGCCGGCTTCGGCGCGCGCTCGACATATTGCGCGGTGATGCTCGCCACCAGATCGCCCGGCAGGTCCTGCAGCAGGCCAACGCTCGCGCTCTTCGGCGTGAACGACCGGCTGCGGGCGATGTTGCTCTGCGGATTGCCGTCCGGCAGATAGCCTGCGGGGAAGTCCGGCGTCGATCCCTGCAGCTCGACATGCTCGATGCGCCCGGCGATCTGCGCCTTGGTCGTCGGCGAGAAGGTCAGCTCGTTGAACACATAGGCAGCGCCGCGGTTGTTGGTGTTCGGACCGAACAGGCCGTTGAAGGTCGAGCCGGGATTGTCCGGGCTCGGCGCATCCAGCTCCTGATGGCCGGCCTGCACCCCGATCGCCGTGGTCAGGCTGGCGAAGCGCACATTGAACGGGGCGAGCTGCAGCTCGACCCGCGCCTCCTCCTCGCGATTGCTGAAGGTCTGCCGCACGCCATCGCTGGTCGGAACGGCGGGATCGGCAAGCCCGAGCTCGTTGTGGCGATAGTTGGTGGCGCCGAGCCAGAACCTGACGGCGTCGATCGCCGCCGCATCGGGCCGGTATTCGCCCTTGGCCGTGATCTTGGTCTGATGGGCGTCGATGCGGGTGTTGTTCGCGGCACCGTCGATGCCGGGGATGTGGTAGAGCGCATCGGTCTGCGTCAGCGCGGCACCGACATAACCGCCGTCGAAGAAATAGCTGCCGCCGAGCGACACGCCGTCGTTGCGCAGTGACGAATTCGGCTGGCGACCGTTCACAGGCAGGTTCGGGTTGAAGCGGTAGGGATAGCCAGGAATGGCGTAGTCATCGGCCTTGCGGCCGTAGGCATCGGCGTGGATTGCGTAATTGCCGCCGCCTGCATCGATCAGCACGCCGCCTTCGGCGCCGCGATTGACCGAGTTGAACGAGGTGCGCGTCTCCGCCGTCACGCATGGCGCGCCGTCGATCGCAGGGGCTTTCGCCGGCAGGCCATAAGTCTGGAACGCCGCCGCGGGACAGACCGGCAGCGCCTGCGGAATCCGGTTGTTGGTGGCGCTCACGACGCCGCCGATCGAGGTCGAGCCGTAGCGCAGCGCCGCCGGGCCGCGCACCACCTCGACCTGATCGGTCGATAGCGGATCGATCGGCACGAAGTGATCCTCGCCGAGATCGGAGGCGCCGCCGGCGCCGGTCCCGTTCTCGACGATGCCGACCCGGTTGACATCGAGGCCGCGAATGATCGGCCGGCTGGACGCGCCGGGCGCGAAGCTCGAGCCGGTGATGCCGGGCTTGGAGAACAGGAGGTCGCCGAGGGTCGCAGCGCCGGAGCGCTGGATCTCGTCCTTCGGCACCACGGTGACAGTGGCGAACTGATCGGTGACGATCGGCAGCACGCCTTGTTGTGGGGCGGCTGGTGACGCGGTCTGCGCCTGCTGCGCCGGCGTGGACTGCCGGCTCGGCGTGCCGCGTGCGACATGCGTCGGGTTGGCATGCGGAACGACCGGCCTGCGTGCCCGGATCGGGCTCGGCGCAGTCACCGTGACCGCGGGCAATTCGGCTGCTGGTTTGCTGTCCTCGGCCAGCGCGGGGGCGCCGAGCACGCACACCATGGCTGCGATGCTGCAGCCCGACATCATTCGTTTAGAAAACATGATTTCCAAGTCCTGACCCCTAAGTCAGGCGGCCCAGATCTCCTTCGATCGAACGGGCGCGCCTGCCGTCGACACGCGACGGACCAATTCCAACGAGCTGAGGATCCGGGCGCACCCGCCAGGATCGTTTGCGTCTCAAACGGCGGACGGTCAGGAGAGAGGAGGCGCGCGGGGCTGGAAGGGGAGCTCGATGGCTGCGAGTTCAACGACATCGGCGAGCAGCGCGACGCCGCGATGGAACGCCACAGCCTGCGGCGGTGCGAGCACCGGCGGTGGCGACAGCAGTAGCGTCTGCGCCATCGCCATGACGGCGCAGATCGCGCAGGCGTCAGCCGGCTGCTGATCGCGATCCTGCTTGCTCGGGCTCTGCTCGGTCGTGAGCCTCTGCGCGCCGCTTGCGACACCATCCCCGTTCAGGGCTGCGACGATGGAGGCCGGCGGCGTCTGCGCAGGAGGCCAATGGTTGTGCCCGAACGCGAGCGCGATCTGCACCGCGAGCGCCATGAGCGCCAGCAGGGAGCCCGCCCTGATGTTCGTGCGAAACCAGGTCATCTGAATCAGTTGAACCAACGCCCCTGTTCGGCTGGAGCGAGCCAGCCGATGTTATAGTGTAACATCGCAGGGACGGTTCGAGAGTGTCAATCAGTCGGCTGACGCGGCAGACAAAATCAGCAACGTTGTGACCTTCACGCCACGACGCTGGTGCCGGCTCATCAGATGATCCATGCGGCAAAATGATCGCGGGGCGTGCGATCAGCGGCCCTCGCGTAGCCAGGTTGCGGCGAAGGCGCCGAGCAGGAGCAGCAGGCCGATCAGGCCGGCAAACATCGGCAGCACACCGACGCCCTTCACGATGCTGGCGTCGCGCATGCGCACGCCCATCCAGCCGTCGCCGCTGAACAAGGTGGACGAGCGCACCGGCACGATGCGCGGGATCTCCACGCCGGACCCGTCCGCGATCCGCTTGGCGTCGCCGCCGGTCGCTTGCGTCAGCGGCTTCAAGGTCTCCGTGGTCGAGGTGACCTCGGAGAATTCCTTCGGGTTGGTCGGGCCGACATTGATTAGCGCCTTCAAGGTGCCGTCGGTCGCCTGCCACAGGCCGAGTTCGTTGGCCGGCAGGCTGGCGCGCCATTCGCCGGGCTCGCCCTGGCTCAAGGTCAGTTCGCGGGCAGCGCCGGACGGCGAGGTCACCGTGACCGGCGACACCGTGTCCGCCATGGTCTGCCTGACGACGACGAGATCGTGGCCTTCCACCTTGAGCCGAAGCGCTTCCTCATCGAGGTCTGGCTGTTTCATCAGCCAATGCGACATGCGCCGGAGCAGGTCGAGATGTGGTCCGCCGCCCTCGTAGCCACGCGCCCACAGCCAGATATGGTCGGACAGCAGCAGTGCGACACGACCTTCGCCGAACCGCGACAGGAACAGCAGCGGCTTGCCATCGGGACCGGTCATCACCGGCGGGTTGACCGCGTTGCGGGTGTCGACGGTGCGGAAGAAGCGGCTCCAATGCGGCGGTTCGGCGTCCGAGCCTTCCAGCCCGCGCGTGACCGGGTGGCGTTTGCCGATCTCCGAGAGATGCGCATAGAACGGCTTCTCGGTGACCCCGACCGGCTCAGCCGGCAACACCGAGTCCAGAGGCGTGCGCCAGATGCTGGTGTTGGAAGCGTAGTCCGGACCCGCCGATACCAGCACCGCGCCGCCATTGCGCACATATTGCGCGATGTTCTCGAAATAGCCGATCGGCAGCACGCCCTGGCGCGCATAGCGGTCGAAGATGATCAGCTGGAATTCGTTGATCTTCTGCTGGAACAGCTCGCGGGTCGGAAAGGCGATCAGCGACAATTCGTTGATCGGCGTCCCGTCCTGCTTCTCCGGCGGCCGCAGAATCGTGAAGTGGACGAGGTCGACGCTGGCGTCGGACTTCAGGAGGTTGCGCCAAGTGCGCTCGCCGGAATGCGGCTCGCCCGAGACCAGCAGCACGCGCAGCTTGTCGCGCACACCGTCGATCGAGACGACGGCGCGGTTGTTGACCGGCGTCAGCTCGCCTTCGAGCGGGGAGGCCTCGATCTCGACGATGTTGGCCCCTTCATGCTTGATGTCGACATCGACCTTTCCGCTTTGGCCGCTCGTCATGGAGCGTTCGCTGATCACCTCGCCGTCGCGCCGGATCACTACCTTGGCGCGCTCGCCGCTGACGCCCTGATCGTCGAGGCGGAAGCTGATGGTCTGCGGTTGGCCGACGATGCCGAAGCGCGGGGCTGCGGTGATGGCGATGCGCCGGTCGCGCTCCGCCTTCTGTCCGGTGATCAGCGCCTGTACCGGGGCCTGGAAGCCGAGCGCCGCCGCATTGGCAGGGATGTCGTGCACGCGGCCGTCGGTGATCAGGAAGGCACCCGCCACGCGCTCGACTGGCACGTCGGACAGCGCCGAGGTGAGCGCGCCGAACAGATGGGTGCCGTCGGTCTCGCCGTCGGCCTGTCCGGCCTCGACCACGCGCACCTCAAGTCCCTTGATCTTCTTCAGCGCGTTGACCAGCGCCTCCTGCGCCTGCGCGGTCTGTTTGTTGCGGTCGCCGAAATTCTGACTCGGGCTCTTGTCGACGACGACGGCGGCGACCGACGTCAACGGCTCGCGGTCCTCGCGCGTGAATTGCGGGTTGGCGAGCGCCAACGCGATCAGAGCCAGCGCCGCGATGCGGACCCAGGCACCGCGCGCACGGCCGATCAGCAGCAGCGCTGTGATGACCACGATGGCGCCGATCGCAAGCCACAATACGATCGACGGGACGAGGGGCGTGAACGCGATGCCGTAATTCATAGCGAAGCCTTACTGCCCCAGCCGCTCGATCAGCGCTGGCGCATGCACCTGGTCGGCCTTGTAGTTGCCGGTCAGGGTGTACATCACGATATTGACCCCGGCGCGGAAGGCGAATTCGCGCTGGCGCGGTTCGCCCGGCACCAGCGGCAGCATGGCCTGGCCGTCGGGCCGGATCGCCCAGGCGCCCGCAAGATCGTTTGAAGTGATGATGATCGGGGACACGCCGTCGCCGCCGCGCGCCGGGCGCGCCGCACTCTCGTCCTCGTCCTCCTTGGGCAGCGCTTCGACCCAGGTCTGGCCGTTGGTGTAGCGCCCCGGAAAGTCGCGCAGCAGGTAGAACGTTTTGGTCAGCACATGCTCGCGCGGCACCGGCTCGAGTTCGGGCACATCCAGCGAGGAGAGGATCTCACGCAGCGCCTGCATGCCGGGAGTTTGCGAGCCGTTGTCGCCGGGCGGCGCCTCGACGGCGTCGCGGGTGTCGAAGATCACGGTGCCGCCCTGCTTCATGTAGGCGTCGATCTTGTTGATCGCGTCCTGCGGCGGCTTTGGCGCGCCCGGCACGATCGGCCAGTAGATCAGCGGAAAGAACGCGAGTTCGTCGTGGGCGGGATCGACGCCGACAGGATCGCCGGCTTCCAGCGCGGTGCGCTGAGCCAGGAACAGGGTGAGTCCCGTCATGCCGGCCTTGACGATCGAATCGACGTCGGCATTGCCGGTCACGACATAAGCGAGCCGGGTCTGCGACACCGCGCGCATCGCGAACTCGTCGCTGGCGGCGTCAGCGCGCGCGGGCGAGGGGACGCCGATCGCGAGTATGGCACCGGTGGCGAGCAGCGCGACGGCGACGGCCGCCGGCGCGGCGCGCCGTCGCACCAGCGCTGCCAAGCCGCCGCCCAGCAACGCCACGATGACAGCGTCGATCAGGAACAGGAGCAACGCGGTCGAGAGCAGGATGCCCCTCAGATCGCGCGGCTCGGCGTTGGTGTAGCTCGCGCGGCGTGCCGTGAGGCTCGACGTATCAAGCGGCAGGATCCGATCGGCGGCGGCAAGCGTATTCACGGCAGTGGGTCCTTCGGCAGGGCCGTAGAAGCCAGGTGGATGGTCCAGCGAGGCGCGGTCCTGGAAGTTCGCGGGCAGCGGTTTGGCGGTCGAAGGCGGCGGCCCGAACGCGCCGAAGCCGTCGAGCACGTGGAGCGGGGCAAGCGTCGCTTTGGCCGTCTCGCCGGCCGGACCTGCACCAGGTGTGCCGGTGTAGCCGGACATGTCGACGATCCGTCGCAGCATCTCGACCATCGCGCCCGACATGGGCAGATCCGACCAGCGCATGTCGGCGCTGACGTGGAACAGCGCGATCACACCCTTGCCGCGGTGTTCGCCGGTGACCAGAGGTGTGCCGTCTTCCAGCGAGGCCCAGCTCTTGGTCGCCAGCACCGCGTCCGGCTCGGCCAGCACCTGCCGGCTGACCGTGACATCCTTCGGGACAGCGAGGCCGGCGAACGGGCCGTCGGCGGCGAAGGCGGCGAGATGCTGCGGCTTCTCCCATGTCAGGCTGCCGCCGAGCGTGCGGCCGCCGCGGCGCAGCTTGACCGGCACGAGGTCGTCGTCGCCCTGCGCCAGCCGCGGCCCGGCGAAGCGGACGAGGACGCCGCCGTTCTCGATCCAGCCGGTGAGCCGGTCGCGCAGTTCCGGCGACAGGGTGCCGACGTCCGCCATCACGATCATCGGCACTTTCTGGTCGAGAAACTGGCTGATCACCTGCTGTGGCGCGCCGCGGTCGCCAAGCCTGAGGTCGGCGAAGGGCGCCAGTGCGCGCGTCAAATAGAAAGTCGGCGCGAGCAGCGGCTGCGCCGTGTCGCTGGTCGAGCCCGACACGATGCCGACTGCACGCCGGCGCCAGCGTTTGTCGAGCAACTGCACGGCGCCGGCGGAGCGTTCGCCCGCGATCTCCAGGCGCGTAATGTCGTTGCGCAGTTCGACCGGCAGGTCGAAGCTCGCTTCGGTGTCGTGCGCACCCGGGGAGAAGCTGAACTGGGCGTCGCCGACCGGCGAGCCCTTGGCGTCGAGCGCGCGAACGATGCCGCCGGGCACGCTCAGATCCGCGCGCAGCACCTTCACCGTCATCTTGGCGGCGGCATTCTCGGCGTCGGCCAGCGCCAGCGGCGACAGGGTGCCGCCTTCGAAGACCGTGAGCGGACGTTCGCCGATGGTCTTGCCGAGACCCGCGACGAACTCGCCGCCGCGGCCGGGGTCGACGCCGTCCGACAGCCAGACAATCTCGGCGTCGCCGGTCGCTTTCAGGAAGCGATCGAGCATCGGCAGCGCGTCGGCACGCTCGGCGGTGAACGGCTTGGGCGCAATCTGCCGCAGCGCGACGCGCGCAGCTCCGGCCGGCATCAGCGTGATGTCACGCGCAGGCTCCGACAGCGGCACCAGCGCGACGCCGCGGCGGTCCGCATCGGCATTGGCGATCGTCTCGTCGGCGGTCCTGAGGCGGGCGTCCCAGCTCGCCGCGGCGCTCCAGCTGTCGTCGATCAGCAGCACCAACGGCGCCTTGCTGCCCGCGGCCTGGTTGCGCGGATTCCAGATGGGACCTGCGGCTGCGAAGATGACGAGCGCGGCTGCGATCAGCCGCAGCAAGGTCAGCCACCAGGGTGAGCGCGAGGGCGTCTCCTCTCGCGGTGTGATATCGAACAACAGCCGCGTCGGCGGAAACTCGATGCGCCGCGGCCGCGGCGGCATCAGCCTGAGCAGCCACCAGAGCACCGGCAGGCTGACCAGTCCGATCAGCAGCAGCGGTTCGGTAAAAGAGAGCGGCAGACCCATCATGCGCCAAATCCTGATGCGCCAAATTCTGATGCGCCAGGTCCCAATGCGCTATGTCCGGCTTTGATGTTGCCACGGATGCCGCCTTTGCTGGTGGTCATCCCGGCGTGCAGGAAAAGCAGCAGCTCAGCCGCCGAACGGCTGGTCGTGTGCGTGCTGAACAGCCAGTCGAGTTTGCCGGTCTCGGCGCGGATCTCCTCACGATGCAGTGCGACGCGGGCGACATAGTCCTCGGCCCAGCGCTCGGCGCGGCCCGCAATGATCATCTGCCCGCCTTCGGGCTCGACGAATTCGACGCGGCCGGAATAGGGGAAGCTCTCCTCGGCGGGGTCGACCACCTGCACCATCGTGCCATGCGCCCCGGAGGCGGAAAGGCCCGCCAGCATGGTCTTGATCTCTCCGATCGGCGACCAGAAATCGGATAGCACGACGATCTCGGCGAGCGCCGAGGGGACGAAGGAGGGTGGCAGGCTCGGCCGGTCCGTCTCGTCGTGCAGCATCGCCTGCGCGATCCGGTCGATCACGCTGCGGCTGGCAGTCGGATTCATCAGGCCGGGAATGCCGACCCGTTCGCCGCCGGCGACGAGCAGCTCGGCGAGCGCAAAGGTCACGATCAATGCGCGCTCGAGCTTGCTGTCGCGCGCGTCCTTCGAGGCAAAGCTCATCGATGGCGAGCGGTCGGGCCAGATCCACACGGTGTGCGCGGCTTCCCATTCCTGCTCGCGGACATAGAGATGATCGTCACGCGCCGAGCGCCGCCAGTCGACGCGCTGCGACGGTTCGCCCGAGACGAAGCGGCGATATTGCCAGAAACTCTCGCCGGGACCCGACCGGCGGCGCCCATGCAGGCCATGGATGACGTTGGCGGCGATCTGGCGGGCCTCCAGCACCAGCCGCGGCAACGATGCGGAAAGCGTGCGACTTTCGCCATCGGCACGCCGGATTGCGACGATCTCCTTGTCGGCGTGCTCTCGCGTTGCGGCCATCAACCGATCCGGCTTTTGAGTTGCCGGATCACGTCCGGAATGGTGCGCCCTTCGGCGCGCGCCGGGAAGGTCAGCGCCATGCGGTGCTTCAGCACGGGCTCGGCCAAATCGAGCACGTCGTCGATCGAGGGCGCAAGGCGGCCGTCGAGCAGCGCGCGGGCGCGCACTGCGAGCATCAGGGACTGGCTGGCGCGCGGGCCCGGGCCCCAGGCGATCAGCTTGCCCGCTTCGCCCGCATCCGGTCCCGGACGCGCCGAGCGGACCAGCGACAGAATCGCTTCCACCACGGAATCACCGACCGGCAGGCGGCGCACCAGCCGTTGCGCCGCGATCAGCGCGTCCGCCGTCATGGCAGTTTTGGCCGCGGCCTCCTCGGCGCCGGTGGTCTCGAACAGAATACGCCGTTCGGCATCGCGGTCGGGGTATTCCACGTCGATTTCCATCAGGAAGCGGTCGAGCTGGGCTTCGGGCAGCGGATAGGTGCCTTCCTGCTCCAGCGGGTTTTGCGTCGCCAGCACGTGGAAGGGCTTGGGCAGATCATGGCGGGCGCCCGCAACCGTGATGTGCTGCTCCTGCATGGCCTGCAGCAGCGCCGACTGGGTGCGCGGGCTGGCGCGGTTGATCTCGTCCGCCATCAGAAGCTGCGCAAACACGGGCCCTGCGATGAAGCGGAAGGAGCGTTTGCCGGCCGAGCTTTCGTCCAGCACTTCGGCGCCCAGAATGTCCGACGGCATCAGGTCCGGGGTGAACTGGATGCGCTTGGCGTCGAGCCCGAGCGTCACGCCCAACGTCTCGACCAGCTTGGTCTTGGCAAGGCCGGGAACGCCGATCAGCAGGGCGTGGCCGCCCGAGAGGATCGTCACCAGGGTGTTTTCCACCACTTTGTCCTGGCCGAAGATGACGGCGGAGATGGCGTCCTTCGCCGCGCGAATCTGCCCCGACACCTGTTCGGCCGACCGGACGATCGCATCTTCGAGCTTCTCGGCACTCTCAGCCATTCCCGCTTCTCCTCTGCCCCGCAGCCTTTAAGTCCCTGACCGCCGATCCGCTCCATTTTTCCAATGAAACCGCGGCCAGATTGCGCGAAGGCTCTGTATTCGTTGAGTTAAACTATCCCCATCTTATCGGCATTCTGGGGTATCGAGCGCATCACGATATGGCGACCTCTGGTCAGGGCGCCCGCATCCGGAACTTTTACCAGTCGTTCTGCGATGACGATTTGCACCAAGACAATTTGCACCAAGATAATCTGCACCAATCGTGCCAAGGCCGATAGCGCAACCTCAGAGGAAACAATGGCGAACCAAGGGCAGAGCACGGATGCCGGGACCGGTCCAGGCCTCGATCGTCTGACCGCCGCCGCCAGCACGGCGAGCGCCTCCGGAAAGCTGCCGCCGGTGCATCTGTGGAATCCGCCATTTTGCGGCGATCTCGACATCCGAATCGGCTCGGACGGTAGCTGGAGCTATATGGGCACGCCGATCGGCCGGCCTGCGCTGGTGCGCCTGTTTTCGACAATTCTCAAGCGCGAGGGCGACAAATATTTCCTTGTCACGCCGGTGGAGAAGGTCGGCATCCGCGTCGACGATGCGCCCTTCATGGCCGTAGAAATGCGGGTCGAACCAGGCCAAGGCGGCCGGCTGCTGCATTTTCGCACCAATGTTGATGATTGGGTGGCCTGCGATGCGGCGCATCGCCTGCGGTTCGAGCCGGGCGAGGGCGGCGGGCTCACCCCCTATCTGCACGTTCGCGCCGGGCTCTGGGCCAAAGTCACGCGGCCGCTCTACTATGAGCTGGTTGACATGGGTGAGGAGCGGATGATCGATGGTCGGGCGGTGTTTGGGTTGGAGTCGGGCGGCGACTTCTTCCCGATGGCGGATGCGGAAGAGGTGAGGGCCGCAGGTTGACCGAGGCCATGGTGAGGAATGGGGCGGCCGTGCTCAGCTCAGCCGATTTTTTTGAGCGTGGCCGGCAGCGACTGCGGTTCGATGTGCCGCCCGCGCTGCTTGATCCGAACATCATTCCCGAGAGCGGGGATTCCGGCACCGATCGCATGCTCGAGATCATCGCGCGCGAGCAGCCGATTCGTCCCGCCGCCGTGCTGATTCCGGTGGTCGAGCATCCCGAGCCGACCGTGCTCCTGACCCAGCGCTCCGCGCATCTGTCCAACCATGCCGGGCAGATCGCCTTTCCCGGCGGCAAGATCGACGTGACCGACGCCTCGCCGCTCGATGCCGCCTTGCGCGAGGCCGAGGAGGAGGTCGGGCTCGACCGCGGCTTCGTCGATCCGATCGGCTATCTCGATGTCTACGGCACCGCTTTCGGCTTCCGTATCCTGCCGACTTTGGCGCGGGTGCGGCCCGGATTTGCGCTCAAGATCAACCAGGGCGAGGTCGACGACGCCTTCGAGGTGCCGCTGTCGTTCCTCATGAACCCTGCCAATCATCAGCTGCATGCGAAGGAATTCCGCGGCATGGAGCGGACCTATTACGCAATGCCGTTTGCCGAGCGCTATATCTGGGGCGCGACGGCCGGGATCCTGCGGCTGTTGTATGAGCGGATCTATCTCTCATGATCCGATCCATTCTGACGGAAATCGGGATCTTCCTCATTCCTTTTGCCGTCTACGCGCTGTTTCTGTTGGCGACCCGCTCCGGCTTGTTCGTGCCGGCCGCCTGGCCGCTCGCCCTGATCGCGAAGCTCACGGTGGCAGCGCTCGTGCTGGTGATCGTGAGCCTCGTTTTGCTCGCTCAGTTCTCCGGCGCGCCGCCGAACTCCACCTACACGCCGGCGCATATCGAGCACGGCAAACTCGTTCCCGGAGTTGAGCGATGACCGACGCGCAGATGCTGGATGCGCCCTGGCTCAGATCCGGTCCGGCTGCCCGCGTGCTGGCGCTCCTGAACTGCGACGGCGAGGAGGCGCGCGTGGTCGGCGGCGCCGTGCGCAACGCGCTGCTCGGCATTCCCATCGGCGACGTCGACATCGCCACCACGGCGCTTCCGGCCGAGGTGGTCCGTCGCGCGAAGGTCGCCGCGATCAAGAGCGTGCCGACCGGCATCGACCACGGCACGGTGACGCTGGTGCTCGAGGGCCATCCGTTCGAGGTGACGACCTTGCGCCTGGACACGGAGACCTTCGGTCGCAAGGCCAAGGTCGAGTTCGGCCGCGACTGGGTCGGCGACGCGCATCGGCGCGATTTCACCATGAACGCGCTGTCGGTGACCGCCGACGGCCTTGTGCACGATTATGTCGGCGGTCTCGCCGACATCGCCGTGCGCAGGGTTCGCTTCATCGGCGATCCGGCCCAGCGCATCGCCGAGGACTATTTGCGCATCCTGCGCTTCTTCCGCATCCATGCCGCCTTCGGCCATGGCGAGCCCGACCGCGAGGGCTATCTCGCCTGTATTGCCGCCCGTGCCGGCCTGGTCACGCTATCGGCCGAGCGAGTGCGCATGGAGATGCTGAAGCTTCTGGTCGCCGACGGCGCGGCCGGCGCGCTGACCGCGATGGTGGATGCCGGCCTCTTGACCTCGATCCTCGGCGGCGTCGCCTATCTCGGTCCGTTCGCCGCAATGGTCGCCGCGGAGCGCGAGCTTGGCCTTTCGCCGAACCCGATCCGCCGGCTCGCCGCGCTCGCGGTCGCCGTCACGGAGGACGCGCGCCGCCTCGGCACGCGGCTGAAGCTCTCCAATGCCGAGACCAAGGCGCTGGATTCGATGGGACATCGCTGGTGGCGGCTCGCCTCGGCCGACGAGGCGCGGGCGCGGCGGCTGCTCTATCGGCTCGGCGAGACCAATTATCGCGACCGGCTGCTGCTTGGCTGGGCGCGGGCCGGGCGCGACCGCGACGCGCCACGCTGGCGCGATCTCGCGCTTCTGCCGCAGCGGTTCTCGCCGCCGAAATTTCCGCTCAAAGCCGCCGACTTCATCGCCCGCGGCATCGCCGAAGGCCCGCTGCTCGGTCACGTGCTGACGCTGGCCGAGGATGCTTGGCTCGCCGCGGATTTTCCGCTCGATGCGCCGCGCCTGCACGCGATCGCCGACCAGGCTGCAGCACGCATCCACCGCGACGGGCGGTCGTGAACGCCTGCCGACGCGGCGCCTGTGAGATCGAACTGCATTGCGACCGCGTCTGGAAGGACATCATCCGATCGCTCGAAGCTGCGCACACCGGGCTGGCGTCCTCCCCGGAGGCCGCATTCGACTAAAGCTTGAGCAAGTTGCCGATCAGTTACGGCAGGATCTCCTGCCGTAGCGCGCCCTGTAACCGGCGCGGCTGGTTGAGGAAGCGTGTCCTGCGGATGTCAATAGAACACGAACGCGATCAGCCGCGGCTTGGTCGGTGGTTGCGCGTCGAAGGTCCAGCCCCGTTTACCCGCGACGTAATCGCGTTGGGGGCCGACGCCGGAGCAAACTCCTGCGACCGCTCCAGGAGTGACGCACATGCCCGACACCATTGCCACCAACCCACAGCCGCTGCCCTGCGCAGACATCGTTGCGACCGACCGCGGCCATCACCTCTATGTTCGTGATTGGGGTTCAGGGCCTCCAGTGGTGCTGCTTGGCGGCTGGGCCACCGAAAGCTCCATCTGGGGCGCGACGATGACGGTCTTGAACGATCGCGGCTTTCGCACCCTCGCCTATGATCGTCGCGGTCACGGCCGCTCCACCGATCCCGGCAACTACACCTACGATGCGCTGGCCGATGATCTTGCCTGCGTGCTGAGCTGTCGCGAGCTGCGTGATGTCGTGCTCGTCGCGCACTCCGGCGCGGCGGGCGAGGCGATCCGCTACGCGACGCGCCATGGCCGGCAGCGTCTGGCGCGATTGGTGCTGGTCGGAGCCACGGGGCCGTGCATGCGGCGCCAGCCGGATAATCCGCTCGGCTTTCCCGATGACGTCGTCGACGCCATCGCACATCAGCTCGCGACCGATCTGCCGGGCTGGATCGATGCCAATGCCGAGCCCTTTGCCCCCGGAGCCACCCGCCGCACACTGGATTGGATCGCGGCGATGATCATGAATACCTCGCGCCGTTCGGCGCTCGGCTTTCAGCGCGAGATCGTCAATGCCGATCTGAGGGCCGAGGTGGCGGCACTTGATCTGCCGGTTACAATGATCCACGGCGACCGGGACGCCTCGGCGCCGCTCGAGCTGACGGCGCGCCGTTATGCCGAGCTCATCCCTGGCGCCGAACTGATCGTCTACCCGGACGTCGCCCACGGCGTGATGGTGACGCATGCTCAGCGTCTGGCAGAGGACATCGCGCGGATCGGTCGCACGCATCACGCGCCGGAACGCTAGTTCGCCGCGGTCCGGACCGGGGTGCCCTTGGCGACTGAGAGGCGGCGGTCCCAGTTCTGGACGCGCGACCACCAGGAGGGCTTGGCTTCGACAGGTTGCGGCGCGCTGGGCGCTCCAAAGGTGGCCGGGTCGTTCGTTCAGGCGTCCGGCACCAGTTCGGTCAGTGAGCGGATGATGCGGTCGGGTTTGACATCGGAGCCTTCCGGGAGGCCGTCGCCGTGGACGTCGATCCAGATCGCGTAGATGCCGAGCTTCTGGGGAGCTGTGATCTCCCATTCCAGATTGTCGCCGACCATCCAGGTGTCCTGCGGCGCAACGCCGAGCGCCTCCATCGCATGCCGATAGGCGCGCTCCTCCGGCTTGCCGAAGCCATGCTCGCCTTCGATCTGGATGTGGTCGAAACGGTGCGCCAGCGCAAAGCGTTCGATCTTGGCGCGCTGCATGTCGGCGGCGCCGTTCGTCACCAGCGCCAGCCTGACGCCGCGCGCCTTCAACTCGTCGATCGCCTCATGCGCGCCGGGGAACACGAACATCTGCTCCTCGCGATAGGCCGTGAAGCGGTCGCCGATGCGCACGGCGAGGTCATCTGGCAACACGCGACCGCTGGATGCGGCCAGCGCGGCAAAGCCGCCCTTCACCACGAGCTGCCGCGCCTCGATCAGCTTCAGCCGCCACTCGGCGCCGGCATTCGACCAGAATTGGCGCGCGGCACCGGTGATGGCCGCCGCGACGACCTGCGGCTCGTAGGGCGCGATCTCGCCGGCAAACTCGGTGGCGATGATGGTCCAGGCGAGCTCGGGCTTGCCATAAGCCGACAGGATGGTGTCATCCATGTCGATCAGCATGGCGCGGGGCAGGGCAGGGATCATCGGGCTCAGGGCCATTTCACCGCGGGCGGCATCGACGACAGGATGGACTCGACATTGCCGCCGGTCTTGAGCCCGAAGGTGGTGCCGCGATCATAGAGCAGGTTGAACTCGACGTAGCGGCCGCGGCGGATCAGCTGCTCCTCGCGATCGGCCTCCGTCCAGGGCGCCCCGAAATTGCGCCGGACCAGGTCGGGATAGACAGCAAGGAACGCGCGGCCGACATCCTGGGTAAAGGCGAAATCCGCCTCCCAGTCGCCGGAATCGTGGTGGTCGTAAAAGATGCCGCCGATGCCGCGCGGCTCCTTCCGGTGCGGCAGATAGAAATACTCGTCGCACCACTTCTTGTATTTGTCGTAAGGCGCCACTGCGTGATGCGCATCGCAGGCCCGTTTCATCGCCGCATGGAAGGCGATCGTATCAGGATCGTCCTGATTGCGCCGCCGGTCGAGCACGGGCGTGAGGTCGGCCCCACCGCCGAACCATGCCTTCGTGGTCACGACGAAGCGGGTGTTCATGTGCACCGCCGGCACATTCGGATTCCACATATGCGCGATCAGCGAGATGCCGGATGCCCAGAACCGCGGGTCTTCGGATGCGCCGGGAATCTGGCTGCGGAATTCGGGGGCGAATTCGCCGTGCACGGTCGAGCAATGCACGCCGACCTTCTCGAACAGCCGGCCATGCATGATGCCCATCACGCCGCCGCCGCCCTTGGCGCCGGAATGGTCGGTGCGCTCCCACGGCGTGCGCACGAAACGGCCGGGACTACCGGGATAAAGCTCCGCCGGCGCCTCGTCCTCGAGCCGTTCGAAGGCGGCACAGATGTCGTCGCGCAGACGCTCGAACCAGGCCCGCGCGCGTGCCTTGTGATCCTCGATTGCGGCTGTATCCATCGGCTGTCCCCGGTCTACGATTGCGGTCCGAAATAGGTGCAGGTCTCGTGGCAGCTGTCACGATGGACGCTGACCTTGGTGACCTCTCCAATATGCTGGACCCGTTCGTAGATGAAACGCGACAGGTTCTCGAGCGTCGGCAGCCCGATCGCCTCGATCTTGTTGAGGAACTTGTGGTCGAGCATCTTCTGGATCTCGGCGAGGCTCTGCGTCAGTACGCCGAAATCGACCACCATGCCGGTGTCCGGATTGGTCGTGTTGCCGCGTACGGTCACCTCGACGCGAAAGGAATGGCCGTGGATCTCCTGGCTCGCTTCGCCGAGCGTGGTGATCGGCAGCGTGTGCGCGGCCTCGAAGGTGAACGATTTGGTCAATTCCCACATCGTGAAGGTCTAAATCCTCTATCTGATCCCGATCATCTTGTGCGTCTGCAGGCTGAGCCGCCACTGCGGATGCGTCAGGCAGTATTCGGTTGCGCGCGCGGTGTTCTCGGCCGCCTCAGGCCCGTCCATCGGCTGCAGCGAAAAGCGCTCGAAGGCCAGCGTCTCGAAGTCCTCAGGCCGTGCGCCCGCTTGCGGATACACCAGCTTCAATTCGTGGCCGTGACGAAGCTTCAGCTCGGCGCCGGCCTTGGGGCTGACGCAGATCCAGTCGATGCCCTCGGGCGGAAGCAGCGTGCCGTTGGTCTCGAGCCCGACCGCAAAACCGCGCGCGTGCAGGGCCTCGATCAGCGCCGCATCGACCTGCAGCAGCGGCTCGCCGCCGGTCAGGATCGTATAGCGGTTGGCCTCGCCCCCTGTCCATTGCCCCGCGATGGTATCGGCGAGCTCCTCGGCCGTGGCATAGCGCCCGCCCAGGGTGCCGTCGGTGCCGACGAAATCGGTGTCGCAGAACCGGCAGATGGCGTCGGTGCGGTCCTGCTCCCGGCCGCTCCACAGGTTGCAACCGGCAAAACGGCAGAACACGGCGGCGCGGCCGGCATGGGCGCCTTCGCCCTGCAGGGTCATGAAGATTTCTTTCACCGCGTAGCTCACCGTCGTCAGGTCTCCTCGAGCTTCCAGCGCCATGTGGTTGTCACCTCTGCCCGCGTGCGGGAAGAGGGAGCTTGGCAATCGCTTGCGACAATGCTCAGCGCGGGCCGGTCACGACTCGGCGCCCGCCCCGTGCCTCGTCTGCCGCAGCGCCTCGCCGATTGCCATGGCAGCGGCCATGGCCACATTGAGCGAGCGCAATCCCGGCTGGAGCGGGATCAGGAGCCGCGCGTCCGCCGCCTCGCTGACCGCTTCCGGAACACCGGCGCTTTCGCGTCCGAACAGCAGGATATCGTTCGGCCGATAGGCGAAATCCAGGTAGGAGGTTGCACCCTTGGTCGTGAACAGCAACAGGCGATGACCGCTCTCGGTCCGCCAGGCGTCGAAAGCCGCCCACGAGTCGTGTCGCAGCCACGTCACGCGGTCCAGATAGTCCATTCCCGCGCGGCGGAAAAGCCGGTCGGAGACCGGAAATCCGGCCGGTTCGATGATATGTGCGGCCACACCGAGGCAGGCGCACAGCCGCAGAATCGTGCCCGTATTCTGCGGAATGTCCGGCTGATAGAGCGCGATCTGCATGCAAACGAGTCTCAGGGCTTTAAGGAAAATGGTGCCGAAAATCCGCTTGTCCCGGCGGATGTGGTGCATGGCGCACGAACCGGCCGATAGCGGGCTTGCGCTCGTATCGCAAGGGTGCCAATAGATCGATTCTGGACGGGGTGTTCCACCAGGGGCGGTGGAGCGCGCCCATTTCTGCCGCCGCGGGGGTCGCGGGCGCCGGCAGGCATCTCCCGGTCACGTGGTGGACGTCGAACGGGGCGGTTCCTCCGGCTGCAACGATAAGAAAGGGTTGGAATCGTGACAGCGTCTACTGTGGATCACCCGACACGCCGGGACTTCCTGTTCGTCGCCACCGGAGCGGTGGCCGCCGTCGGGGGAGTGGCCACGCTCTGGCCTTTTATTGCCCAGATGAACCCCGATGCCTCGACCATCGCCGCCGGCGCCCCGATCGAGGTGGATCTCGCCCCGATCGCCGAAGGTCAGGACATCAAGGTGTTCTGGCGCGGCAAGCCGATCTACATCTCCCACCGCACCAAGAAGCAGGTCGAGGAGGTGCAAGCGGTGCCGCTGTCGAGCCTGCCCGATCCCGCCACCGACCAGTCCCGCACCAAGGCGGGCCACGAGCAGTGGCTGGTCGTGATCGGCATCTGCACCCATCTCGGCTGCATTCCGATCGCGCATGAGGGCAATTACGACGGCTTCTTCTGCCCCTGCCATGGCTCCCAGTACGACGCCTCCGGCCGCATCCGCCAGGGGCCGGCCCCGGCGAACCTGCCCGTTCCGCCCTACCAGTTCGTTTCCGACACCAAGATCCAGATCGGCTGATCGGGCGTTTGCCCGAGCGGCCCAGCGCTGATCATGCCAAGATAATATTTCTTCAGGAACGCATCATGAGTGGACCTTCCGACTACCAGCCGAGCCATCCTGCCGTGAAATGGCTGGAACAGCGACTTCCCATCATCAGCCTGGTCCACTCATCCTTCATCGCCTATCCGACGCCGCGCAACCTGAACTACTGGTGGACGTTCGGCGCGATCCTGTCGGTGATGCTGGGTCTGCAGATCGTCACCGGCGTCATCCTGGCGATGCACTACACGCCGAACGCCGATCTCGCCTTCCGCTCGGTCGAATTGATCGTGCGCGACGTGAACTACGGCTGGCTGCTGCGCAACATGCACGCCGCCGGCGCCTCGATGTTCTTCTTCGCCGTCTACATCCACATGTTCCGCGGCCTCTATTACGGGTCGTACAAGGCGCCGCGCGAAGTGTTGTGGATCCTCGGCGTCATCATCTACCTCCTGATGATGGCGACCGGCTTCATGGGCTACGTGCTGCCGTGGGGCCAGATGAGCTTCTGGGGCGCCACCGTCATCACCAATCTGTTTTCGGCCGTGCCCTATTTCGGCGAGAGCATCGTGACCCTGCTGTGGGGTGGCTATTCGGTCGGCAACCCGACGCTGAACCGCTTCTTCTCGCTGCACTACCTGTTGCCGTTCCTGATCGCCGGCGTCGTGGTGCTGCACGTCTGGGCGCTGCACGTGGTCGGCCAGAACAACCCGGCCGGCGTCGAGCCGAAGACCGAGAAGGACATGGTGCCGTTCACGCCCTATGCGACGATCAAGGACTTCTTCGGCGTCGCCTGCTTCCTGATCTTCTATTCCTGGTTCATCTTCTACATGCCGAACTATCTCGGCGACGCCGACAACTACATCCCGGCCAATCCGGGCGTGACGCCGGCCCACATCGTGCCCGAATGGTATTACCTGCCGTTCTACGCGATCCTGCGCTCGATCCCGAACAAGCTGGCCGGCGTCATCGCGATGTTCTCGGCGATCATCGTGCTGGTGTTCCTGCCCTGGCTCGATTCCGCCAAGACCCGCTCCAACAAGTACCGGCCGCTGGGCAAGCAGTTCTTCTGGATCTTCGTGATCGTGTGCGTGCTGCTCGGCTATCTCGGCGCCCAGCCGCCGGAGGGCATCTATGTGATCGCCGGCCGCATCCTCACGTTCCTGTACTTCGCCTACTTCCTGATCGTGCTGCCGCTGCTTGCCCGCATCGAGAAGCCGCGTCCGCTGCCGAACTCGATCGCCGACGACGTGCTGGCCAAGTCCGGCCGCGTGCCGATGGTCTCGACGGTGATCGCGCTGTTCGTCGCCGCCACGCTGTTCGCGGGCTCGATTGGCCAGGCCCGTGCCGCGGAGGAGGGCACCCCGCCGTCGCTGAAATGGTCGTTCGCCGGTCCTTTCGGGACCTATGACCGCGGTGCGCTGCAGCGCGGATTGAAGGTCTACAAGGAAGTCTGCTCGAACTGCCACTCGCTGTCCTATGTGGCGTTCCGCAATCTGGCTGAGGACGGTGGACCTGGTTACACGGCGGCGCAGGCCGCGGCCTTCGCCGCCGAGTACAAGATCAAGGACGGCCCCAACGACGCCGGCGACATGTTCGAGCGTCCGGGCCGGGTCGCCGACTATTTCCCCTCGCCGTTCCCGAACGAGCAGGCGGCGCGTGCGGCCAATGGCGGCGCGGCCCCGCCGGACCTGTCGCTGATCGCCAAGGCCCGCTCCTATGAGCGCGGCTTCCCCTGGTTCATCTTCGACTTCTTCACCCAGTTCCAGGAGCAGGGGCCGAACTACATCGACGCGCTGCTGCAGGGCTTCGAGGCTAATCCGCCGGCCGGCTTCTCGCTTCCCGATGGCTCGTACTACAACAAGTACTTCCCGGGGCACGCGATCAAGATGCCGCCGCCGCTGTCCGACGGCCAGGTGACGTTCGACGACGGCTCGCCGGCCACCGTGCAGCAATACGCCCACGACGTCGCGACCTTCCTGATGTGGGCGGCGGAGCCGCACATGGAAGCGCGCAAGAAGCTCGGCTATCAGGTCTTCGTGTTCCTGATCATCTTCGCCGGCCTGATGTACTTCACCAAGAAGAGGGTCTGGGCCGCCGCGCATTGATGCGATCGGACGAGCTTGATGCGATCTGAAAAAGCCCCTTCGGGGGCTTTTTTGTTGTCGCGTCATTTCCTCTCCCGCGACAGGCGGGCTTGGGAGCTAGCCAGAATCCGCGCGAGTCAGATAGATCTGGATGATCCAGCTCGCTCGGCTTATCGGAAATGAAGACCGTCTCCCTTACCGTCTCGCAGGTTTTCGATATCGCCCTGAAGGCCTATGCCGCAGGCAAGCTCGGCCAGGCGGAGAAGACCTGCCTCAAGATCCTGTCGGCCGATCCTGCCTCCGCCATCACCCTCAACCTGCTGGGCGTGATCCACATGGCGCGCGGGCGCAACCAGCAGGCGCTCGTGCATTACGACCGTGCGTTGGCGCTGCGGCCCGACTTCGTCGAAGCCTGGAGCAATCGCGGCGCGCTGTTGAAGGCGACGGGGCGGCTTAAGGATGCCCTGGAGAGCTTTGATCGCGCGCTCGCCCTGCGCGCCGATCATGTCAGCGTGCTCAACAACCGCGCCGCCGTCCTCCAGGAGCTCGGGCGGCTCGATGAGGCGCTGGCCGATTACGACCGCGCGCTGGCGCTGCAGGGCGACTATCCCGAGGCACTGAACAATCGTGGCGTCGTGCTGCAGGCCCTGGGCCGCCAAGCCGAGGCGCTGGAGAGCTATGGCCAAGCGCTTGCGCTTCGCCCCGCTTTTGTCGAGGCGCTGGTCAATCGCGGCATGGCCCACAGTGCGCTGGCGCGGTTCGAGGAGGCCGTGGTGGATTACGATGGCGTGCTTGCGCTGCAGCCCAGGCACGTCGATGCACTCAACAACCGCGCGATCGCGCTGCGCCGGCTCGGCCGGCTCGAGGAGGCGCTCGCAAGCCATCAGGCCGCGCTGGCCTTGCGCGCGAACGATCCGAACGCGCTGGTCGAGCGCGGGCTCACGCTGCATGACCTCAAGCGCCCGGACGAGGCGTTGGCGAGCTACGATCGGGCGATCGCGCTCGATTCCGGCCATGCCGAGGCCTACGTGAATCGCGGCGCCTTGCTGCACGAGCTGGGGCGTCTGGATGAGGCCCTGCAAAGCTTCGAGCGCGCGCTCGTCTTGCAACCGAACAATGTCCAGGCGCTGACCAATCGCGGCGTCGTCCTCCACGATCTCGCGCGCTATGGCGAGGCGCTGGCGGACCACGATCAGGCGGTCATCATGCAGCCGGACGATGCGGCCGCTCTCAACAACCGCGGCGTGACTCTGCACAGGCTGCGGCGGCTGGAGGAGGCGCTGGCCAGCCAGGACCAGGCGATCTCGGCGCGGCCGGACTACGCCGAGGCTCACGCCAATCGCGGCATCATTCTGTCCGATCTCAAACGCTTCGACGAGGCGCTGGCGAGCTACGATCGCGCGCTGGCGCTGCGGCCGGATTACGCGGATGCGCGCTTCCTGAAGGGTCTCGCCAGTCTCGTCACCGGCGACCTCGCCGGCGGATGGGCCGGCTATGAGTGGCGGCACCAGGCGCCGGTCGCGCGGCTGACGCCGCGGGCGCTGCCGCAGCCGTCATGGCGCGGCGAAGATCTTACGGGCAAGACGATCCTGCTGCACAGCGAGCAGGGGTTCGGCGACTCCGTCCAGTTCTGCCGCTACGTGCCTCTGGTCGCGGCGCGCGGCGCGCGCGTCGTGCTGGAGGTCGAACGGCCGCTCTCTCGCTTGATGCAGACGCTTGCGGGCAGCAGCCAGGTCATCGCCAAGGGCGATCCGATTCCCGATGTCGATCTCCGCTGCCCGCTGCCGAGCCTGCCGCTGGCATTCGGGACCGGGCTGGAGACGATCCCGGCCGACGGAGCTTATCTGTGCGCGCCCGACAATGCCGCGGCGGAGTGGGCGACGCTGCTTGGCAACGGGCGCCCTCTGAGGATCGGGCTCGCCTGGGCCGGCAATCCCAACCATGTCCGCGATCGCGAACGATCGATGGAGCTCCGCCACCTGCTGCCGCTCTCAGGAATCGATGCGAGCTTCGTGAGCCTGCAGAAGCAGTTGCGCGACGGCGAGGCGGAGCTGCTGGCGCAGAGCGGAATTCTCGATGTCAGCGACAGGCTGGGGGATTTCGCCGATACGGCGGCGCTGATCTCCCAGCTCGACCTGGTCATCTCGGTCGACACCGGCGTTGCGCATCTCGCAGGCGCCCTCGGCAAGCCGGTCTGGATCATGCTGACCCACGCGCCGGATTGGCGCTGGCTGCTCGACCGGGACGACAGTCCCTGGTATCGGACCGCGCGCCTGTTCCGGCAGAGCGACAGCCGCGACTGGGACGACGTGATCGCGCGGGTGCGCACGGCGCTCGGCGAACTCAGAGCCCGCAAGGCAAGGATCGCAGCTGCGTGATGATCGGCCGTTGTCGGCCCGTCACATGTGTCCGCTACCCGCCACCTATTGCGGCCGGTCACGATCCGGCGAAGGCCAGTTGCCTGACCTTCGCGCAGCGGCCACAATGGCCATCAATCCCACTTGAACAACAAACCTCACGACGGAGGACATCCATGGGCACCCTCATCACCTTCAAGCGCCCCGACGGCAAGGACGCGAGCGGCTATCTGGCCAACGCAGCCGGCGGCAACGCGCCCGGCGTGGTCGTGATCCAGGAATGGTGGGGCCTGCAGGAGCAGATCAAGGGCATGTGCGACCGCTTTGCGCTGGCCGGCTTCGATGCGCTGGCTCCCGATCTCTACAAGGGCAAGGTGGTGCCCTATCACGACACGGACGCCGCAGGCCGCGAGATGAACTCGCTCGACTTCATGGATGCCACCACGCAGACGGTGCGCGGCGCCGCACAATATCTGTCGCGCACCGGCGCCAAGGTGGGATTGACCGGCTTCTGCCTCGGCGGCGCCGTCACCATCATCGGCGCCACCAAGATCCCGGAACTTGCTGCCGGCGTCGTGTTCTACGGCATCCCGCCGGAGCAGGCGGCCAAGCCCGCCGACGTGAAGATTCCGCTGCAGGCGCATTTCGCCAACAAGGACGATTGGTGCACGCCGGCGCTGGTCGACGGCTTCGAGAAGGCGATGAAGGATGCCGGCAAATCTCTCGAGCTCTATCGCTACGATGCCGAGCATGCCTTCGTGAACGAGCAGCGCGCCTCGGTGCACGACCGCGAGGCCGCCGAGCTCGCCTGGGGCCGCGCGACCGCGTTCTTCCATAAGCATCTGGGGTGAGGCAGTCACGGTTTGTGTAGTTGGCGTGGCAATTTCAACTGTCGTCCCGGCCTTGAGCCGAGACGACACCAATTGTGTGGCGAATGGCGCAGCCCAATGCTCTGCCGTCGTCCTCGCGAAAGCGAGGACCCATAACCACCGGCTTTCGTGAGGACGGGAGCTCTTGGCTCCACAAGGACGCGAGCTACTTCACGCCGCGCGAGATTGCGACATCCTCTGCTCCGCGCGCCTCGGCCGATCCGTCACGACCGACACGCCCCAGATCACGAGCCCCGCGAGCGCCAGCGCGGCGCCGACCCATCCCGTCGCGGGGAAGCCGAAGCCTGCTGAGAGTGCGAGACCGGCGAGCCACGGACCGAGCGCATTGGCCGTGTTGAACGCGGAGTGATTGAGTGCGGCCGCCAAGGTCTGCGCATCCTCCGCGACATCCATCAAGCGGGTCTGCAGGATGGTTCCGAGGCCCCCGCCGCAGCCGATCAGGAACACGACGAGCGCCAACGTCCAGACGTTGCCGGTCGCGAACGGATAGAGGGCGAGCGCCGCCGCGCTCCAGACCAGGGTCGCGCCCGCCGCCCGCATGACGCCGCGATCCGCGGCCCAGGCGCAGGCGAGATTGCCGATCGTCATGCCGAAGCCGAACACCGTCAGCATCACCGGGATCATGGACGGCGGCGCGTGCGTGACCTCGAGCAAGGTCGATGCGAGATAGGTGTACACCGCGAACATGCCGCCGAAGCCGATCGCGCCGGTGGCCAGCGTCAGCCACACCTGGCCGCGCCTGAGCGCGCCAAGCTCGCGCAGCGGGCTCGCGCCTTTCAGCGGCGCGCCATAGGGCGCGTAGAGCCGCACCAAAGTCGCCGTCAACAGGGCGAGGAGCGCGGCGAAGCCGAAGCTCCAGCGCCAGCCGATGAATTGGCCGATCAGATTGGCGAGCGGCACGCCGACCATCGTCGCGACCGTCAGTCCGGCAAGAACGCGCGAGACCGCTTGGCTGCGGCGTTCGCGCGGGACCAGCGATGCCGCTACCAGCGCGGCGACGCCGAAATACGCTCCATGCGGCAGACCGGCCAGAAAGCGGAAAGCCACCAGGAAACCATAGGTCGGTGCAAGCGCGGAGAGCCCGTTGCCGATTGCGAACAGCAGCATCAGCAGCACGAGCAATGTTCGCCGTGCCAACCGTGCCGCGAGCACCGCGATCACAGGCGCGCCGACGACCACGCCCAGGGCATAGGCGCTGATGACATGGCCTGCGGTGGTGGCCCCGATGCCGAGATCGGGCGCGAAATACGGCACCAGGCTCATGGCGGCGAACTCGGTGGTGCCGATGGCGAAGCCGCCGATCGCGAGTGCCAGCAGCACCAGGCCCGGATGATGATGTTTCGAGCCGGCCGCAGTACTCGATGGGGCGTGATCAAAGGACGAGGGATCGGCGATCTGGTTCATGTCCGAGCGTGTCGATCTGGGTGGAAGGCAGTCGAGGTAGGCAGGGGCGGAGAAAGGCGGGGCGTCGCGGCGCGAAACAGCCGGGTATCCTCCCAGTCACCCGGCGGTGAAGCAGCACCGACGCGTCGATGTTGATATTGCATTGCAATAGTAGGCGACCTACCCCGGTAGGGGGAGACCCGGGAGGGGGCGCCAGATATGCGCGACAGGCAGGTCCCACAGGGGCTCGGCGGGAAAGAGGAATAAGACCCTCTCCCGGCACCACGCAGGATGGCGATGTGCGCATCCCTCTTGGCGCCGTTGTGCGGAAGTCCGGGAATCGACGCGGGCGTGGCGAATGGTCAGCGGCCCGTTACGTCACTCCGCGGGCTCCTCGCCAGCGATCTTGCGGAGTTCATTCCCGGTAGAGGCGTTGTCCCCAGGCTGGCCTTTACCCGCTCGCGATCCTGCGGGGCGGCGACCGAGCCGCTTGGCCTGCGCCTCGAGGAAGCAATCGAGCAGCGTCTGCTGCTTCTGAAGCGCATGCGACACAGGAGGCTGTTTGCCGCGGGCCATGATGAATTCTTGGTAGCGGAAGATGGTTAATTATTCTTTGCGCTCCTATCGCAAATTGGCAACAGTGTTGCGCAGATATCTCCCTATTTCCGGTGTTTGCCATCTCGTGAAGCAACTAGCAGTGTGTGCTCGGCCATAGTTGCATGCGCGCAACATGAGGTTGTCGTACGCTCTCTACAGCCGATGGCTGTATCGGACGCATGCCGTGCTGCATTCGATTCGGAGCCTGCGGCCTGACTGATTCGGGCGGAGGGCGCTCAGCGCCTGCCGGATGTGGGCACTGCCAATCCTATGCTCGAAGCTCCAAATCGCCTCGTTTGTACGGCGAATACAATCTAAGATAGTATTTTTGGCGCGGCAACGGAGGGGCGGAATGAGCGTCGCATTCGCGCTGGCGGGCCTGGGCGGGCTGAATGCACATGGCGCCGGCTTTCTCGACACCGCCCGCGCCTGGGGTGTGACGCCGGATCTGGTGACGGCGACCTCCGGCCAGATCCTGGTGCTGGCGGAATGGCTGCAGGGTCACGACTTACGCGCGCTGCTCGTCTCGCCCGAGGCCGAGAACAATCCGGTCGCTCAGGCCCGCACCGTTCTGTTCGGTTATCCCGGCGTCTTCAGGCCGGCCTATGCCGAGGCCTTGTTCCGCTTGGCGGCGGTGCCGGATTGGAGCGAAGGCCTGCTGAACGTGGTCGCCGATCGCCTGGTTCCGGCGCAGCAATATGTGCCGGTGCGCTCGGATGACGAGCTTGCCCATGTCGCGACGGTGCTGAACGAGAGCGCGACCGGCGTGGTGTTCAACACCTACGATCCGCGGTCGGGCGTCGGCCTGCTTTACGGCAACGACGTCGCGCGCAGGCTGTTGCCCGAGCAGAAATCGATTCCCAACACGCGCGCCGCCGCGGCGCTGCATTCGGCGGCCAAGCGCGACCTGCGTTATGCGTCCGACGTCGTGCAGGAACGCAAGATCCTCCCGATCACGGTTGGGGCGATCAAATCGGCGCTGTGGCTTTCGCTTTACGGCTTCAAGAACCTGCCAGGCGGACAGATGGACGGCGCCTATCATCGCGCCTGCATCGTCTCCGAGTTGCACGGCTTCGAGCGCATCTTCGCGGTCCGGCCGCTGGCGAATGGCTGGCAGGGACAGGCGCCGGCCAACTGGTTCGAGGTGCAGGACTGGACGTACGAGATGTGGTTCTCGGTCGGCTACAAGGCCGAGGTCGACACGCTCAAGCGCATCAACGACCTGATCGCTTCAGGCGCTCTCACCGATCCGAAATATAAGCCGGTCGAGCTGATCGAGATCCAGCCGGCAACGCCGGCCGGCTATTTCAACTACTTCGTCGAGCGCGGCGAAGTCTACGAGAACGCGGTGCAGGCGACGGAGCTGAAGTTCAAGGAGCATGGGCTGACGAAGCCGGGGACGTGACCAAACGGCGCCTCAGATCCGGCTGCGGTCTTGCCTGATGCAGCAGCAGGAGCAAGACCTATCGCCTCGTCGGATCTGAGACTTCCGGGGCGCTTCCCAGCTTGTGCTCGGACGCCTTTTCTCGATTGGCGCGAGCTTCGGCATAATTGGGATCGAGTCTGATTGCCTCATCGAAGTCAGCGATGGCGCGATCGAGATTTCCCTTATGCTCAAAGGCAAGGCCACGGTTGTTGTAGGCCTGCACATATTTTGGATCGAGCCTGATTGCCGCGTCGAAGTCGGCAATCGCGCGGTCATGATCGCCCTTGTCGTCGTAGGCGACGCCCCGGACATTGTAGGCGCGGACGTAGCTTGGATCGATCTTGATCGCTTCGCTCAGGTCCGCGATGGCGCGTTCGTAATCCTTCTTTTCGTAGAACTCGAGGCTACGATTATAATAGTGGATTTTCGTGGATTTGGAATCAAGGCCGATTGCCGTTGTGAAATCGTCTATGGCGCGGTCGTGCTCGTTCTGGTGCCGATAGATGAGACCACGATGCTGATAGGCCAGCGCGTCGCTCGGATCACGTTTGATACTTTCACTAAAGTCTGCGAGAGCATGATCGTCATCTCCCTTGCCTTCATAGGCGAGGGCGCGATCGTAGTAAGATCTGACGTACTGAGGGGCAAGCTCGATCGCTTTTCCGAAGTCTTCAATTGCGCGATCATAGTCTTTTTTGGCGAGGTGCGAGAGGCCGCGACTGTGATATGCTTGGGCATGCCGCGGGTTTAACTCAAGTGTGCGATTGAAGTTACTGATAGCTCGGTCGTAATCATTCTTGAAATTGTAAATGAGGCCACGGTGATAGTAAGCAAGGGCATATTTTGGGTTTAGCCTGATTGCCTCGTCATAGTCGGAAATCGCTCGATCGTAATCAGCTATAGCAGAATACGCGAATCCCCGGTTGTTGAAACTCGGCGCGAAATCCGGATCGAGCCGGATCGCCTCGCTGAGGTCAGCGATGGCCCGATCGTAGTCCTTCTTCTCGAAGTAGGCATTGCCGCGGTTGAAATAGCCCTGGGTCTGATCCTTTCCGGACCATCGGCCGGATTGGATCGCCCATGTGCAGCCCTCGATCCGCAAATCTGGCGAGAAGGCGGAGGCTAGGCACCAGGCGATTTGTCGTTCGGTCTGCGCACCGGCAGGGGCGGTTTGCGCTCCTGCAACGATCGCGGCTCCCAACAGGGCGAACGAAAACTGTTGCAACTTCACCGGCGCTCCACAGGTCCGCAGCAACGGAACAATACAATGGGCGCGGCCTGAGCCACAATTCTGAAGTCTTGCCGGCAAGAGGAGTCGCGATCTGTGTTGGCTGGATGTCCTGAAACGCCAAATTCATCAGCCGCATCAAGCTGATTTGGGCTGTCCAGTCTTCGCCGCGAAAATATTCTTGTTTCTTGTTTTCAGAAATTGTGCTTATGTCGGCGCGTCCCGCCTCGGCACGAGGGGCGTATCGCGATCGTCACGACACGCGGGGTGGGATGCGGTGGGCGCTCTGGGCCGCAGCATGATCTCATCATGCGGACGAACAGCCCGAGGCGCACGGCGAAGTCGTACGGTCCTGGCCTCCCGACGCTGAGGTCTGCGCAACGCGCTGAAGGCGCGTTGTCGCAAACGGGGGCAAGAAAGCCCGGTCCCCGGGGAGAGTACGTATAACCCGTCAGACCATCGCGCAGGGAAGGCCGGGATGTCTCGGCCGAACCTGTGGTACCTGCCGCCTGCATTTTTTTCGCAGGCGGGCCATGGGGGCGGCGAGCTCCCGGCCTTCCCCATAGGCGTTAAGGTAGCGCGAGCATCGATTGATACTTGCGTTTTCGAGGAGGCTCGCGAAGGTGGCGCCCCAACGCGCGTTTTCTGCGGCGCAAGCAACGGATGGTTGGTTGTGGAATGATTGCTTGCAGCAAGGATGCAACGAGCTGCTGCAGGACCCGCCAAGCGCCAGGCGTCGTTAAGCGGCCTGCGTCCAGTGGGGAGAGTCCTCGAAGTCGCTGGCAAGCGGCTCGAGCAACAGGATGATCAGGAGGTGGGCCAGCAGGTAGGGCTTGGCAGAGCGCGGATCGGTTCCTGGCGGCGTCTTGAGGCCAATCAGACTCTTCAGTCGCTTGAACCCAAGCTCGATCCGCCATCGCAATCGATAGAGCGCAAGCACATCTTTGGTGGAGAACTCGTCCCGCGCGAGCGACGTGATCAGAATGACCCAATCCGCAGCCTCCAAAGTTTCTTTGGAGATGATGCGGTTTTCATCTTTTGCGTCTTGCCGGGCTTTACGCCGAGAAGCAGCAGCCGCACCGGTGGGCTTCTTGATTGCGACCAGACGCATAGCCAGAGGCGCGCCGCCCTTGCGCTTGATCCAAATCTCCCGATCGACCAGTCCGCGCGCCTTCGCGGCACGCAATTGGGCCATCAGATCGAACGGAAGGCCTTTGGCGTCAAGCCAACGTGCGTTCTTCCAGCCCGCTCGGATCAAAACGTCGGCCCCGGCTTCGCGGACGGCCGCAATGCGGTCAGGTTGCAGATAAGCGCGGTCAGCAATGCGGATCTCGTTCTTGACCACTGGTATCCGGTCAAACGTTTCGCCCTCTTGCTGATCTGTCAGCTCGAAGTGACCAAAGCGCTCATAGGGCAGATCAAATGCGCTATGAACGCGCCAAAGCTCACTGTTCTTGCGCGCAGCCGGTCCCGCCTGAGGCACTGTCGTCGCATCGATGATGCGGATCAGGCGGCCTTGGCTCGCCTTCGGAGCTGCCGCAGCGAGCAAGCCCTCCACCAGCACCGCAAACCAATCACCACATTGACGCAGCCGATAGAACAACGCCACGCTGGTGAGGTCGGCAAGGCCAACAGAAGCCGCCCATGCGGCTGTCGATCTCAGCCCTCTTTCACCCAAACAATAGGCCAGCATCAGCCGAAGTAACGTCACCGCATCTGGAATCTGCCGCCGACGCGCGAAGGCCTTCGTCTGGCGCGCAGTTTTCTCGAGCTGCGCAGCCCCGCCCAGCTGCGCAACCACTCTCGTCCAGTCCTCGTTCAGGAGCGATTCGTCTGCCATCCCCTGTTCGAATCACGGCGGATTCCAACACTCAAGCATAAACTTAACGCCTATGCGGCCTTCCCTGCGCCCTCGCCTTTGAGAGGGCGATGTCGATGATCATCACTCGGGCATCAGGTGTCGCGAGAATGCTGCTGCATGTCCCATGCTCATCATCATCCCGGGTCTCGCTTTCAGCTCGGCCGAGGATAGGCTCCAGCGAGGATCCACTACGCCGCGCCACTCGGAGTGGAGCGCCAGCACCTTCCAGAGGAGGGGCTGCGGGAGCAGTTCAGCTCGCAATCTCGGTGGCCGAATGGTGGAGCGGAATCCAACGATGGTTTGCGACCTTCGAGACAGCGGTATCGCCGCGGATGCGCCCTCTCCCCTTGTGGGGGAGGGCATGTCGGACCGATCGGAAAACTCGGTCGGGTGAGGGGTATGCCTCCGCGAGCGCTGTTTGCGGAGAGAGACCCCTCACCCAACCGAGTGCCTGGATGGGCCGGAGATGCCCTCTCCCACAAGGGGAGAGGGTGCTGTATCGCGCAGGCGCTTGCAGCAGCTTGCTAAGGTTGATCGCCCTTGACCTCCGTCCCCTGTCATGGTCTGGTCCCGCCCATGAGCACCGTCCTCCGCCCAGCCCGTCTCTGGTGGCGCACCTTGTAACAAGGTGGCCGTTGCGATTTCCTGACATTCAATCGCTTGAGGCCGCCACCCGGCGGCGGCTCTTCCGTTTGTCCTGTGTGGCGTTCCCTCGGCAAGTTTCGTAAGAGGACGCCAAGAGGACCCCCATGAACAGGACCGTTTTTTCCCTGCCGGCCTTGAGCGAGTACCGCACCCGCGGCGGGCTTGCGATCACGCGCGCCACCGAACAGTTTTCCGGCGGCGCCAGCCGTCTTGACGACCTCATCGACCTGCTGGATCGGCGCCGCGGGGTGGTGCTGTCGTCCGGGACCACCGTCCCCGGGCGGTATGACAGTTTCGACCTCGGCTTTGCCGATCCGCCGCTGGCACTGGAGACGACGGGGACGAATTTCGCCCTGCAGGCGTTGAACCGCCGCGGCGAGGTGCTGATCGCCTTTCTCGGCGCGACCCTGCGCGACTCCGCGGTCGTCATCACCGAGCACACCCCGGCACGGCTGGCGGGACATATCGTTCGCGGCCCAGCACCGGTCGAGGAAGACCAGCGCACCCGCCGCGCCAGCGTGATGTCGCTGGTGCGGGCGCTGATCGCGGCGTTCTCCGCCAGTGACGACCCGCTGCTCGGGCTGTTCGGCGCCTTCGCCTACGATCTCGTGTTCCAGATCGAGGACCTCGTCCAGAAGCGGCCGCGCGCGCAGGATCAGCGCGACATCGTGCTTTACGTGCCGGATCGCCTCCTGGCCTACGACCGCGCCACCGGTCGCGGCGTGATCCTCACTTACGACTTCGCCTGGAACGGCCAGTCGACAGCCGGCCTGCCGCGCGAGACCGATGCCAGCGTCTACCTGAAGGAGCCGCGCCAGGGCTTTGCCGACCACGCGCCCGGCGAATACCAGGCGACTGTGGAATTGGCCCGCGCAGCGTTCGCCCGCGGCGACCTGTTCGAGGCGGTGCCGGGCCAGCTGTTCGGCGAGCCCTGCGAACGCTCGCCGGCCGAAGTTTTCCAACGCCTCTGCCGCATCAACCCGTCGCCCTATGGCGCGCTGATGAATCTCGGGCAGGGCGAATTCCTGGTCTCGGCCTCGCCGGAAATGTTCGTGCGCTCCGACGGCCGCCGGGTCGAGACCTGCCCGATTTCCGGCACCATCGCCCGCGGCCGCGATGCCATCGGCGATGCCGAGCAGATCCGCCAGCTCCTGAACTCGGAGAAGGACGAGTTCGAGCTCAACATGTGCACCGACGTCGACCGCAACGACAAGGCGCGCATCTGCGTGCCCGGCACCATCAAGGTGCTGGCGCGGCGGCAGATCGAAACCTATTCGAAGCTGTTCCACACCGTCGACCACGTCGAGGGCATGCTGCGGCCGGGCTTCGATGCGCTGGATGCCTTTTTGACCCATGCCTGGGCGGTGACCGTGACCGGTGCGCCGAAGCTGTGGGCGATGCAGTTCGTCGAGGACCATGAGCGCTCGCCGCGCCGCTGGTATGCCGGCGCGATCGGCGTGGTCAATTTCGACGGCTCGATCAACACCGGGCTGACCATCCGCACCATCCGGATGAAGGATGGGCTCGCCGAAGTGCGGGTCGGCGCTACCTGCCTGTTCGACTCCGATCCGGCAGCGGAGGATCGCGAATGCCAGGTCAAGGCCGCCGCGCTGTTCCAGGCGCTGCGCGGCGACCCGCCCAAGCCGCTGTCGTCGACGGCGCCGGACGCCACCGGCTCGGGCAAGCAGGTGCTGCTGATCGATCATGACGACAGCTTCGTGCATATGCTGGCCGACTATTTCCGCCAGGTCGGCGCCAGCGTCACCGTGGTCCGCCATGTGCACGCGCTGAAGATGTTGAAGGAGCGGAGCTGGGATCTGGTGGTGCTGTCGCCCGGCCCGGGCCGGCCCGAGGACTTCAAGATATCCAAGACCATCGATGCCGCGCTGGACAGGAAGCTGCCGATCTTCGGCGTCTGCCTGGGGCTTCAAGCGATGGGCGAGTATTTCGGCGGGCGTCTTGGTCAGCTCAGCCAGCCCGCGCACGGCCGGCCCTCGCGGGTGCAGGTGCGCGGCGGGCGGCTGATGCAGGGTCTGCCGAATGAGATCGTGATCGGCCGCTACCACTCGCTCTTCGTCGAGCGCGAGGGCATGCCCGATGTCCTCACCGTCACCGCCTCGACCGAGGACGGGGTGGCGATGGCGATCGAGCATAAGAGCCTGCCCGTCGGTGGCGTGCAATTCCACCCGGAATCGCTGATGTCGCTCGGCGACGAGGTCGGCTTGAAGATCGTGGAGAATGCGTTCCGGCTCAATCGGCCGGGGAATTGATCAATGCCGTCATTGCGAGGAGCGAAGCGACGAAGCAATCCAGTTCTTCTCTCGCGGCCCTGGATTGCTTCGCTTCGCTCGCAATGACGGCAAACACACAGAGTGGATGAGAGCACGATGACGTTCGATCTGGACATCAAGAACACGGTCCGCACCATTCCGGACTATCCGAAGCCCGGAATCCTGTTCCGCGACATCACCACGCTGCTGGCGGATGCGCGCGCGTTCCGCCGCGCGGTGGACGAGCTGGTACACCCTTGGGCCGGCTCCAAGATCGACAAGGTCGCCGGCATCGAGGCGCGCGGCTTCATTCTGGGCGGCGCGGTGGCGCACCAGCTTTCGGCCGGCTTCGTGCCGATCCGGAAGAAGGGCAAGCTGCCGCACAAGACCGTCAGCATGTCCTACGCGCTGGAATACGGCACCGACGAGATGGAGATGCATGTCGATGCGGTGCAGCCGGGCGAGCGGGTGATCCTGGTCGACGATCTGATCGCGACCGGCGGCACGGCAGAGGGCGCGGTGAAACTGCTCAAGCAGATCGGCGCCACGGTGGTGGCGGCCTGTTTCATCATCGACCTGCCGGATCTCGGCGGCGCCGCCAAGTTGCGCGCGATGGACGTGCCGGTTCGCACCCTGATCTCGTTCGAGGGGCATTGAGCGCGGCGGAATGGGGCTCGTCGGACGGAGCTTGGGGGACTTGGTGGGGGACTTGGGCGGACCAGGATCCGCTCACGACCGCTGCATCAGCAGCCCCATTTCGATCTCCCGCAGCGCGTAGTAGTTGCGCCGGATCCACTGATAGAGCTCGGTCGAGGAATCCCGTTCCTGGCGCAGATAGCCGGTAAAGGAGAAGGAGTACCGGTCGATATAGGTCTTGAGGAACAGCGGCAGGGCGGGAATGCGCAGCATGCGGCTATGGCTGAATTGCTGGGGCAACTCTTCACGCAGGACGTGCGCGTTCTCGACGACGATCAGCTGGGAGCTGGGAATTTGGCGTCGCAACTCGTCATAGGCGCGCATCGAGACCCGGTCGCCTTCGGCGCAGAACAGAACGATCGGGACGACATTTCGCCGTGCCGCTTCCTTCAAAAAGCCGATCTCCTCGGACATCTTGAAGAACTCGCCGTAGGAATAGTAGCCGAGGTCGATGACCTTGGCGATCCCGTCGTTCAGGATCACCTGGTCCATCAGCTGGATCTTGCCGTAGGTGTCCTCGATCTCCGCGGTCTCGGTGACCGCAGGCAGAAAATCGACCAGCGAGGGCTCGCGAACCGAGATGTCGAAGGCAAGCACCTGCCCGTTCTTGAGCAGCAGGAATTCGCTCAAAAGGCGCGCAAGCAGCGTCTTGCCGATCTGGGGTCGGGGCGAGCAGACGATGTAGACGGGCGTCGCGGGCATTTGACCTATATCAGGTCAAACGCGCCTCCGATAAAGCCCCCTCGTTTGCGGAGCTGTCATTTTTCCCCTGCGGGCCGCACCGCCGCGACCGGCTTGGTCGACCCGACGATGTCGGTCAGCTTGATCCGGTCGTACTCGCTCCAGACGTTGGCGAGCCAATGCCGGACATAGCCGCGCAGCACGAAGGAGTAGTTGGCCGCCTCGTCATGCGGGCCCTTGTTGGCGACGAATTTCAGGAACGGGACCGAGGCCACCTCGACCTGCTCGTAGGCCATTTCGTTGAGCTTCGGAATGGTGAGTTCGGTCGCATCCTTGATGCGGTTGAAATAGGACGCGTAGGTCGACTGGTCCCACTCGAAGAAGCTCGTGTTGTTGATGAAGTTCTTCACCAGGAAGTACTTTGCGCCGACCATGTAGCTTGCGGTTTCGGCGATTTCGTCGAGCGAGGCGATCGACGAGCCCAGGATGTGGAACACCGCGAAGGTGATCTGGCCGGAGCGGGCCGCGTCGAGGAAGCCGATGTCGCGCAGTGCCGCCAGGGTTGGGGACATCAGGCCGGCGCGGACGTCGATCACGGTCACCGATGGCGCCACCGCGCTCAAGGTGTCGAAGATCTTCATCTGGTCCGAGGTCGCGTTCATGTCGACGATCTCGGTGATCTCCGGGTGAAAGCGCTTCAGCGTTCCGCGGGGATGCTCGGTGTCGAACGCCCGGGTGGGGACGTTATTGGCACTGAAATAATCGAGCAAGGTGCGCGAAACCGTGGTCTTGCCGACCCCGCCTTTGTCCGCACCCACCACAACAACTGCCGGTTTCGCCATGGAATGTCCCTGAAATCTGGGCCGGCGGAGGCCGGCGCTTTGCATTCTGCGTTGTGCGCGACCATGGCAGAAACAACGGAGAATTCAAATTCATTGAAGCGAGGCGTCCGTGAAATTTCCCCATCTGCAGGTGAAGGTGGAGGATGAAGCGGGAAGTCTGCCCGTCTTATGGCCACGCGGCGATGATGGCTGCGAGCGGTTGGCGAAAATGCGTGTACGATCAAGGGTATCGGCAGGCGAATCGATGTGACAGTGAGATGTCAGCGGCGGCCCCAGGGTCCGCTCGCCGGCTCGTCCCACGGACCTCGCGGCGCATCCTGTGCTGGTTGTTCGGACGCGGGCGAGTTGGTTGTACCGTCGGCCGTGCCCCATGGGCCGGAGCGGGGCGGCGCAGGTGGCGCATCGGCATCGGGCGGCTCGGTCGCCGACGGCTGCTCCGCTTCGGAGGGCAGCGCGAGCGGACCGGGGTCGTGGCCGCCGGCGAACTTCACCAGCGCCTGGATGCGCGATTCGACCGAGGGGTGGGTGGCGAACAGGTCGGCGAAGCCTTCGCGGGGATTGTCGACGCACAGCTCCATCACCGCCGAAGTCGCACCCGGCAGTTCGCCGCGGCCCTCGATCTTGCGCAGCGCGGAGATCATCGCGTCCGGATTCTTGGTCAGTTCGACCGAACCGGCGTCCGCCAGATATTCGCGCGTGCGCGACAGCGCGAGCTTGACCACTTGTGACAACAGCCAGGCAAGCAGGATCAGAATCACCGCGATGATGATGACGACGACCGCGGCACCGCCCGACCCTTTGCGATCCGACGAGGAGGACGAGGATGATGAGGAGGAGGACGAGGAACTCCAGGAGCCGCCGCCTCCGCTCCAGCTCAGATTGGTAAAGAGGCGGAAGAACAGTTCACCCAGGAAGCCGACCACGCCGGCGATGATGACCGCGACGACCATCATCTGCACATCGCCGTTGCGGATATGGGTGAGCTCGTGACCGAGCACGGCCTCGATCTCCTGATCGTTCAGGGCGTTCAAAAGCCCCGTGGTCACGGTCACCGCATATTGCTTCTGGTTGAGGCCGGTTGCGAAGGCGTTCAGCGCCTCGCTGTCCATGATCTTCAGCTTCGGCATCGGAATGCCGCGCGAGATACAGAGATTTTCCAAAAGATTGTAGAGCCGCGGCTGCTCCTGCCGGGTCACCGCTTCCCCGCCGGTGACGGCATCGATGATCGATTGGTGGAAGAAATAGGCGATGACGATCCACGCCGCGGCGCCGAGCGTGGCCCAGGGCAGGGCCTTGATCAGGTCGAAGAGTGCTGCCCGCAGGTAATAGGCAAGATTGCCGTCGCTGCTGATCATGACCTCCGCGACCAGCGCGCCGGCATAGACCAGCACGTAGATCAGGAGAAACAGGCCGCCGAGCAGCAGCGTCGAACGGAACTTGTTCGATGCGATGTGGGTGTAAAGACCGTAGGCGGCCATGCGACGCGGCCTGTCATCGTGGATGGCGTGAGCTTAAAACTTCACGCTGGGCGCAGCCTCGACCTCGGTGCGGCTGGCGCCCAGGTCGAAGAACTCCTTGCGGGTGAAGCCGAACGTAGCGGCGAACAGTACGGCCGGCATCTGCTGGATGCTGGTGTTGTATTCCTGTACCGCGTTGTTGAAGAAGCGGCGGCTGGCGGCGATCTTGTTCTCGATGTCGGACAACTCGCTCGCGAGCTGCTGGAAATTGGCGTTGGCCTTGAGATCGGGATAGGCCTCGGATAATGCGATCAGCCGGCCCAGCGCGCCGCTGAGCTGGTTTTCCGCCGCAGAGACCTGCGCAGGGCCCTGCGCGGACATCGCGGCATTGCGGGCCTTGATCACCTCGTCGAGCGTGCCGCGCTCATGGGCGGCATAGCCCTTTACAGTCTCGACCAGATTTGGGATCAGGTCGTGGCGCTGCTTCAGCTGGACGTCGATGTCGGCGAAGGCCTGGTTGACGCGCTGGCTGAGCGCCACCAGCCGATTGTAGGCACCGAGGACGAACAGCACGAGAATGACGATGATGCCGAGGACGATCCAGCCGGACATGAAAGGCTCCGAGGAAGAAGGGAAGAGGGCGCTCGGCACAGACTAGCCGATGCCGCCAGGCGACGGGAGGTCCGCCAGATCCGGCGTGCATTGGTCGTCAAAGTCGATCCGGACGTTCAATGCCTCAGCGTCGACTGCTTTGGCCGATCTCAAATCCGGACCGGGGTTCCCGTCGCCGAAACCGCCAGGTCCGAGATGGGCGGAGTTCAATACGGGCGCGCGATGTGCCAGGCCTGCGACGGATCGTTGCCGTTGACCTCGCCCGGCGCGCCATCCAGTTGCGAGGTGTACAGCGGGCGATAGCGATAGGCCCACATCTTCTTGCCGTCGCTGCGGGTGATCACGGTGAAATCGCCGGTGGCGACCGCGTTGTCCGGCGCGACCAACGGCGGCCGTTTTTCGGCGCACTTCGCGTCGCAGGTCGAGGCGGTCCCGGTGGTGTCGTGCGCAAACGTGTAGAGCGTCATGCCCTTGAGGTCGACGAGGATCGGACCGTTCTTGCCGATGATGGCCTTGGCCGGCGGACCCTCCTGTTTCGGGGCCGGGGGCGGAGCCGAGGCCTCGTGGCTACCAGCAAAGGCCGTGTCCGCCGTGGCCAACAGAGCCGCAGCTATCATCATCGTCCGAAGCATTCCAAGGGTCCCCGTTTGAGCGGCAAAAGAAAACGTCGGTTGCAGGGCGACACTAGCATGCGCGAATTAGTTGCAGGTTTCGGAAACCCGGAGAATTGATCGTCGAACAGCACCTGTCGTTAACCAACTGCCGCGCTTACGACGGGAGTTGCGGCAGGCTTCCAGGCTCGACAGCGTCGCCCCAATCCCAGCGGCGCGCGGCGGCGAAGGCGCTCTTGTCCCGGCGCGGAATGGTGACGATCCGCGCTGCGCCGTCGGCGCAGCAGAGCTTGGCCGTGACTGCCACCTTGCTCAGAGTCGGCTCCGCCAGCACGCGCGCGGACGGCGAATGCGGGACAGGCCCTCGCGTCAGCGCCACGTAGCTGAACTTCTCATCCTCATAGGGGAGCTCGACATCCTTGACCTGCTTGTGGGCGCGCGAGCGCGACAGGCGCTGGACGAAATGACACCAGTCCGGCGATATGAGCGGACAGGCATGGTCATGCGGACAGGGCGCGACCACGTGGGCCCCCGCGGCGATCAACTGCGCGCGCGCCGCGACGATCCGCTGGTAACCGGCGGGCGTGCCGGGCTCGACGAGCAACAGCGTATCGCGTGTCTTCTTCCACAGCGCTGCGATCAGTGCGCCTCGCTCCGCTTCGGGCACCTCGCCGATCATGTAGCTCGCGACCACGAGATCGGCAGGCGTCGCAGCTCCGAGCTGCGTGCGCGCGGGCCCGAGCGCGTATTCGAGGCGGTTCAGGCCGTCGCTACTGTCGGCAAGCTCCAGCGCAAGCGCCCGCAATGCCGGGTTGGCGTCGAATGCGTAGAACGATGCCAGCGATGCAATCGCCTCGGCTGCGGCAAAGCTCGCCGTGCCCGGTCCGGCGCCGGCATCGAGCAGCGATGTCGGTGCAAAGTCCGGCCTTGCCCGCATGAGCGCATTCAAACAGGCTGCAATGGCGGCGTAGGTCGCGGGCATCCGCACCACGGCATAGGCTACCGCATCGGCTTCGCTGGCGATGGCGCCGGAGGTGCCGCCGCTGCGGTAGGTTTGCGAAATCCGGGCAGCACGCGCCGCGGCATCCTGACGCGACAGGCCGTGCAGCTTCGCTTCCAGCGCGGCTCTCAGCGCGGCGGGGAGATCCGGCGGGATCACGCCACCTGCTGGTCGAGGATCTTCACGGCCTCATCGAGGGCGACCGACACCAGTTGCGACACGCCGCGCTCGGCCATAGTGACGCCGAACAGCCGGTTCATGCGCGCCATCGTGATCGGGTTATGCGTGATGATGATGAAGCGGGTCTCGGTCGAGTTCTTCATCTCGTGCAGCAGGTTGCAGAAGCGTTCGACGTTGTGGTCGTCGAGCGGCGCGTCGACCTCGTCCAGCACGCAGATCGGCGAAGGGTTGGTCAAGAACACCGCGAAGATCAGCGCCATCGCCGTCAGCGCCTGCTCGCCGCCCGAGAGCAGCGAGAGCGATTGCGGCTTCTTGCCCGGCGGCTTGGCGATGATCTCGAGCCCGGCCTCCAGCGGATCGTCGCTCTCGACCAGGTGCAAGGCGGCTTCGCCGCCGCCGAACAGCTCGGTGAACAGCCGCTTGAAGTGGGTGTTGACGCTCTCGAACGAGGCCTGCAGGCGCTCGCGCGCCTCCTTATTCAGGCTCTGGATGCCTTGGCGCAGCCGCTTGATCGCTTCGACCAGATCGTCGCGCTCAGTGGTGAGCGCGGTGTGCTGGCCCTCGACCTCGGTCAGCTCTTCCTCGGCGCGCAGGTTGACGGCGCCGAGCCGCTCACGGTCCCGGCGCAGCTTGTCGAGGCTGTCCTCGATCTCATGGAGCGGCGGCAATTGCGTGTCCGGCCCGATCTCGGCCAGCGCGGCCACCGCCTGCGGCTCGACTTCGAGCATGTCGTGGATTTCGCGCTCGACATCGGCCACGCGTCGTTTGGCGCTTTCGAGCCGCTCCTCGGCCCGGGCCGTGGCCTCGCGGGCACGCGACAGCGATTCCAGCGAAGCCTTGGCGGCACGGTCGGTGTCGCCCATCTCGGTCTCGGCTGCGGCGAGTGCATCGGCCGCGACCTGGCGCTCTCCTTCCGCGATGCCGATCTCGTCGATCAGCGCGCTGCGCTTCTCGGCAAAAACCGTCGGCGCGTTCTCGAGCTCGGCGCGCTCCTCCCGCACCTCGGCGATGCGCTCCTCGATGGTCGCCATCTGCGAGCCGGCGCCGTGAATGCGGCCCAGCCAGTCGTTGCGCTCCTTGATGATCGCCTGCACGCGGCGGTCGGCGAGCTCGGCCTCGCGGGCCAGCGCCTGCGCCTCCGCGCGCACCTGGGCGGCAGCGCGTCGCTTGGCCTCGATCTCGGCGCGCACGGCCGACAGCCTGCCTTCGGCATCCGTGTTCGGCGGCAATTCCTCGATGGCTTCGATCGCGCTCTGATGCGCAGCAGCGACCTCCTCGCGGTCCAACGCGAGACGGCTCTGCGCCTCGGTCAGTGCGGACTTGCGCGCCGCGTGACGATTGATCTCGCGCTCGGCATTGGCATGGCGCTCCCGCGCTGCGTTGACTTCGCGCTGGGCCGCGCGCCAGGCCTCGCGCGCAGCGCTTTCGGCGGCGCCGGCAGCTTGCACCTCGCGCTCGGCGGCCTCCAGCTCCTGGCGCCTGTTCGCTGCGTCAACGCGGGCCTGCTCGAGATCCGCCTCGATGTCGATCAGGCGCGCGCGCTCGGCAAGCCGGCGGGCAGCGCCGGTCGGAGCATGCGCAGCCGCGATGAAGCCGTCCCAGCGCCAGACGTCGCCCTCCGGCGACACCAGCCGCTGGCCGGTCTTGAGTTGCGAGACGAGCTGGCCGCCGCGCTCGCGCGGCACCACGCCGATCTGCGCCAAGCGCCGCGCCAATTCCGGCGGCGCCTGGACGTGGGCTGCGAGCGGCTCGACGCCGTCGGGAAGCGCGGGATCGCTGCCTTCCGCGCCGGCGATGGTCCAGCGCATCGGCGCAGACGGATCGACCGGCGCGTCGAGATCGTCGCCAAGCACGGCGCCGAAGGCCTTCTCGTACCCCTTGGCGACGGTCACGCCGTCGATGATCGGGGGCCACAAATTCTTGGTCTCGCTGTTGACCATCTTCGAGATGGTGCGAGCCTCGGTTTCGAGCCGCTGAACGCGCTTGTCGGCTTCTGCGAGTGGCGCGCGCGACGCCTCGAGCTTCTGGCGGGCGGCTGCCTGCGCGGCTTCGCTGGCTTGGGCTGCCCCTTCCGATACGGCGACGGCTTCTTCGGCGGCTTCGAGCGTGGCGGCGAGAGTATCGAGGTCGCCGAGATGGGCGGTCTCCTGCACCAACCGCTGTTCGTCGGCCTGGACCGAGGCGATCTCCTGGTCGAGCCGCGCCAGCCGGTCGCGATGGCTGCGCACATTGGCCTCAAGCTGATTGCGCTTGGCGGTGAGATCGGCCAGCTGCGTGGTCAGCTCGGTGAACTGCCGCTCGGTCTCGGTCAGGCTGGCTTCGGCCTCGGCAACCCGTTCGTCGACGCCGCTGCGCATCTCGACGCGCGCTTTGATCTCTTCCTTCAGCTCGGCGTCTTCGGTCTCCAGGCGCTGCAGCGCCACCCGGGCATCCTGGGTCTGCTGCTGCTCGCGGGCGACGTCTGCGGTCAACTGCATCAGGCGGCGATCGAGCTCGCTTGCGCGCTCCTTGGCGCGCTGCTCCTCACGGTCGAGGATGTCGCGGGCGCTCTTCAGCCGCTGCAACGTCGCAGCGGCGCGGGCCTCGGCATCGCGGAGCGCAGGAAGCTGCGAGGCACGGATTGCCTGGACGCGGGCGGATTCGGCCTGCTCGCGGGTGCGTTCGGCCATTTCGCGCACGCTAACGTCATGCACCTGCGCGGCATCATTGAGGTCGGCATGGGCCCCCATCCAGCGCAGGTGATAGAGCGTGGCTTCGGCCTTGCGGACCTTGGCGGCCACCTCGCGAAAACGGATGGCTTGGCGGGCCTGCTTCTTGAGGCCTTCCATCTGACCGGAGAGCTGGCCGATGACGTCCTCGACGCGGGTGAGGTTGCTCTCGGCCGCCTTCAGGCGCAGCTCGGCCTCGTGCCGGCGCGCATGGAGGCCGGCGACACCGGCAGCATCTTCCAGCACGCGGCGGCGCTGTTCGGGCTTGGCCTGGATGATCTCGCCGATCTTGCCTTGGTGGACGAGGGCCGGCGAGCGGGCGCCGGTCGCGGCATCTGCAAACAGGATCTGCACGTCGCGGGCGCGCACGTCGCGGCCGTTGATGCGATAGACCGAGCCGGCCTCGCGCTCGATCCGGCGCGAGATTTCCAGAATGTCCCGGTCGTTCACGGCGGCGGGTGCGGTGCGATCGGCATTGTCGATCGTCATCACCACTTCGGCGTGGTTACGCGCGGGCCGTGTGTTCGAGCCGGAGAAAATCACCGCGTCCATGTCGGCCGCGCGCAGCGATTTGTGCGAGGTCTCGCCCATTGCCCAGCGCAGCGCTTCGACCAGATTCGACTTGCCGCAGCCGTTCGGTCCGACCACGCCGGTAAGGCCCGGCTCGATCACGAAGTCCGTGGGTTCGACGAACGTCTTGAACCCGTGGAGACGAAGACGCGTGAGTTTCATGCACAGATTCTCTGTTGGCGGGAGACGAATCTCCCTGCCGTGACAATACCATAGAAGGCAATGTCAATGTGGCCCGAGTCGCTTCATGCGCCTCTTGAGGGCGGGACAATGGCGATGGCCGGGCACAAGGGCAACCCGCAGGCCCTGCTTTTCCAAGGCTTTCTGGACGCAAGCTTGGCCCGGGCGAAATCGCCGCGAGCCGGAATGTCTCGGCTCTTCAGAGCCTTGCCGCCGCAATCGATGCGGCCGCGAGAACCATTGGCGGGAATCCCTGGAGAGAAAGATCAGCTCTTGAGGAGCGGGTTGATCTTCTTCTCGAACTCCTCGATCGAGGTCTCGCCCTTGATCTTCTCGCCATTGATGAAGAAGGTCGGCGTCGAATCGACTTTGAGAACTTCGCTGGCGTATTTCTGGTCGGCCGCGATCTTGTCGAGCAAAGTCTGGTCCTTCAGACAAGCCTCGACCTGCTGCTGGCTCAGGCCGGCCTGCTTGCCGATCCGGGTCAGCGTCTCCGTGGTGTTCTTCACGACCCAGTCGTTCTGGGAGCGGAACAGCATATCGGTCACGGCGAAATATTTCTGCGCGTCGCCATTGGCGATGCAGCGGGTCAGCATCGAGCCCGCCGCGGCTTTGATGTCGAGCGGGAATTCGCGGAAGATGTAGCGGATCTTGCCGGTATCGATGTATTCCGCCTTCAGCTTCGGGAACACCTCCTTATTGAAGGCGGCGCAGTGCGGGCAGGTCATCGAGGCATATTCGGTGATGGTCACGGCGGCGTCGGCCGGGCCGAGCACCATGTCCGGCAGCGACACCGGCTTGGCGACGTCAGCGGCGCTCTGCGCCATCGCCCCCGAAATCAGCCGCAGCGGCGAGAATCCCGCAAGTGCGGCGAGACCGGTCAGGGACAAAGCGGCAGTGAAGGCGCGGCGGGTGATGATCAAGGCTCTGCTCCGGACTGGCGCATCTTTGCGCACGAGATACTCTAAAGACGCGGCATGTCGCTAGCTTGAAACCGCTCGACTGGCAATGCCGGCGGGTGAGGACCGATCAGTCGGCCGGCGTCAATTTCGCTTGATGGCGGCGCCGAGCCGGGCGAGCGCGTCACGGAGCGCATCGTCCTCGATTGCCGACAGGCTCTCCGCCACTTTCGCGACCGCCGTCGGATCCGGCGGGGGCGGCCGGCGCGGCCGCGGGCGCCGCGACAACGGTCCCTGGCGCAACGCCAGCTTGCCGACCGCATGCCAGCCGAAGAAGCGGTTGACCCGCTCCAGGATCACATCGGACGAATGCTGGATCTCGAGCGCCATCGGCCCCTCGACCTTGAGCACGAGAGTCGCCGGTTCCTGCGGCTGTCCTTCCACGGGTCGCGGCCATTGCATTTTCAGGGGCTCGGCGTGCAGCGCGACCTCGGGTCCCGCGATCTCGGCCCAGCGGGTGACAAGCTCGCGGGCGGCGAAGCCCTGCTTGGCATAGGCGGCCGAAAATAGGTCCCCCAGCATGACGGACAGAGGCTTGGCGCTGAGTCGTCCGGGCCTGGACATCGTCTACTTTTGCATCGTCGCAGCCTCGGAAACTGCCGCGCGTAAGAAGAAAACCGTGGATGCGTGCAACAAGCACGGATCATGACGGGAGACTGTTTCGTCTGACGTACTAGATTGCAGGCACGATGTCATCCGCCCTTCGCTCCCAACGGAAATCGCCCGAGGCTGATCCTCGGGATGGCCGCCCGGTGCGGCTGCTCGCCTGGTACGACCGCCATCGCCGCCGGCTGCCCTGGCGGGCGCCTGCTGGGGAGCGCGCCGATCCCTACCGGGTCTGGCTGTCGGAGATCATGCTGCAGCAGACCACGGTCAAGGCGGTCGGGCCATATTTCGAGAAGTTTCTGATCCGATGGCCGGATGTGACGGCGCTCGGCAGCGCAGCGCTCGATGATGTCCTGAGAATGTGGGCCGGGCTTGGCTATTACTCGCGCGCGCGCAACCTGCATGCCTGCGCGGTGGCCGTGGTGCGCGATCATGGCGGCGTGTTTCCGGACACCGAGGAGGGCCTGCGCGCGCTGCCGGGGATCGGGCCCTATACCGCGGCGGCCATTGCGGCGATCGCGTTCGATCGCCGCACCATGCCCGTCGACGGCAATATCGAGCGCGTGGTGTCCCGCCTGTTTGCGGTCGAAGAGACACTTCCGCAGGCCAAGCCGCGGATTCAGCAATTGGCCGCGGGCCTGCTTAGCCCGTCCCTGGCCGGCGACGCGGAGACGCGCGCGGGCGACGCGAAGACGCGCGCCGGGGATAGCGCCCAGGCGCTGATGGATCTGGGGGCCTCGATCTGCACGCCGAAAAAGCCGGCTTGCGCCCTGTGCCCGTTCAGCGAGGATTGCGCGGCTCGCTTGCGCGGCGATCAGGAGACCTTTCCGCGCAAGGCGCCGAAGAAGAGCGGCGCGCTGCGGCGCGGCGCGGCCTTCGTCGTGACCCGGGGCGACGAGCTTCTGGTGCGCTCGCGGCCAGAGAAAGGTCTGCTTGGCGGCATGACCGAGGTGCCCGGCTCGGAGTGGCTGACCGGTCAGGATGATAAATCCGCGCTGGCGCAGGCGCCGCAGCTTGCCGGCTTGTCGCGCTGGCATCGCAAAGCCGGCGTCGTCACCCATGTCTTCACGCATTTTCCGTTGGAACTGGTGGTCTACACGGCGACGGCGCGTGCCCGCACGCGTGCGCCATCCGGCATGCGCTGGGTGCCGATCGCGACCCTCGCGGACGAGGCGTTGCCGAACGTGATGCGCAAGGTGGTCGCCCACGGGCTCGGCGATTGAAGCTTGCATCTGGTCGGGCTGCTGACAGCGCGGTGGCAACAGCGCCAGCTTAGTGAGGGCGCGTGAAAGGGAGACGCGCTCATGATCCAGACCGCACTCGATGACATCCCAGCCCCGCCATCCGCGAAGCTGTTAGGCTGGCGTCTGTTGGATGCGCAGCCCGCCGCAGGCTGGATCCGGGTCGGCTTCGACGGCAAGCACGAGTTCTGCAATCCGGCCGGATTCATCCAGGGCGGCATCCTGTCGGCGATGCTCGACGACACCATGGGCCCGGCCGTATTCGCGATGACGGATGGCCGCCTCTATACGGCAACCGTCACCATGACGGTCAATTTCATGACTCCCGCCGAACCCGGGCCGATCACCGGCGAAGCGCGGGTGACGCAGCTCGGCAAGACGATTGCCTTCATGGAGGGCCGGCTCGCGCGGGCCGATGGTACGCTGATTGCGACCGCAACCGCCAGCGCGCGACTGATCGCGAGCGCGCGAGCGTTGCGCTGACAACGATTAAGGTCATGGAGCTGCCGCTCCCGCCCATTCAGGATGGACGTGAGAGCACAGCCCCGCTAGGCTGGCGGTCCACCGATCAGGATCGCCATGCTCAAGCTCTATTACACACCCGGCACTTGCGCGCTCGCCTCGCATATCGCGCTGGCTGAAGCCGGCGCGGACTACGCGCTGCAGAAGGTCGATTTCAAGGCCAACCAGCAGAACAGCCCGGACTATCTTAAGATCAACCCGAAGGGGCGGGTGCCCGTGCTGGTCACCGACCGCGGTGTCCTGACCGAGACGCCGGCGCTGCTCGCCTACATCGCGCAGAGCTTCCCGCGGGCCAAGCTCGCGCCGGTGGACGATGCCTTTGCGTTCGCCGAGGTGCAGTCGTTCAACTCCTACCTGTGCTCGACCGTTCATGTCGCGCATGCGCATCGGGTACGCGGCTCGCGCTGGGCCAGCGAGGAAACCTCCTTCGCCGACATGAAGCGCAAAGTCCCTGAAACCGTCGGTGGCTGCTTCGCGATGATCGAGCGCGCCATGTTCAGGGGGCCGTGGGTGATGGGCGAGCAGTATACGATCTGCGACCCCTATCTGTTTACGATCGCGCAATGGCTCGAAGGGGACGGCGTCGACATCAAAGCGTTCCCAGGCATCGCTGATCATTTCACTCGCATGTCGGAGCGGCCGGCCGTGAAGAAGGCGCTGGCCGAACAGCGCTAGACGGAACCGCGCTTGCCGTGATCGAGCTCGCGCGCGGTCTCCAGCATCAGCTTGCGCAGCCAGATCGAGCCCGGGTCGACCTGCGCCCGGGTCGGATAGAACATGTATTGCTCATCGATGCCGGGATCGAGCGGCGGTGAGATCGTCAATAGCGACAATGATCTCGTCAGTGCGGCGATCAGGCGTCGTGGCACGAAGGCGACCAGATCGGTGCGGGCCACGACATGGAGCGCCTCGAAATAGCTCGGCACGACCAGCGCAATCCGCCGCTCGATGCCTTTCTCCTGCAGCCAGATATCGATCAGGTCCTCATTCCGGCCGCGCAGCACGACGGCGACGTGGCGGGCCTTCAGGAAGGCGTCGCATTGCTTCAGTTTTGCGCCCACCGGATGGCCGCGACGGACCGCCAGCGCGTCGCTGTCGGTATAAAGCAGCTGGCGGTGAAAGCCTTTGAAGGCGTTGCCGATCGAGATCACCATGTCGATGGTGCGGGCGAATTCAGCGTGGAAGATCGCAGGTCCCCGCCATGGCACCACGTCGATGCGGATGTTGGGTGCGGCTTGCGTCACCTTCGCCATCAGCATCGGCATCAGCAGTTCGACCGCGAGATCCGGCATCATCAGCCGGAACTGGCGTTCGCTGCTCGCCGCGTCGAACGCATCCGACTTGAACAGGCCGCGCACCTGATCCAGCGTCTGTGCCAGAGGTGCGCGCAAGGCAAGCGCCCGCGGCGTCAATTCCATTCGCGCACCGGTGCGCACCAGCAGCGGATCGCCGAACAGATCACGCAGCCGCTGCAGCGCGTGGCTGGTGGCCGGTTGCGACAAGCCGATCCGGAGAGCGGCGCGGCTCACGCTGGCCTCGCGCAGCAGCGCATCCAGCGCGATCAGCAGGTTGAGATCGAGCGCAGTCAAATTCATCAGGCGAATAGATATCATATCGCCTATCGATTGGAAGAATGAGAAGCGCTGCGGCAGCATCCGGCTCCATCCATCAGGAGGACTCGTCATGACCGTCGCCGCCAACAAGCAGTTGCTGCAAGATCTCTTTGCCGACATCACTGCCGGCAACCGCCAACGGTTTGTGGACCATATCGCCGACGACGTGACGATGCAGATCACGGGACACTATTCCTGGTCGCAGACGTTCAGGGGCAAGGAAGCGCTCGTGCGGGATCTCTACGACTATCTCGCGACCATTCTGGCTCACCGGCGAACCATCCCGCTGCGCTTCTACGCAGACGGCGATTACGTCATCGTCGAAGCCAGGGGCGAGATGCGCACCAAGGCCGGTATTCCCTACAACAACGATTATTGCCTGATCTACCGGCTGCAGAGCGGGCGGATCATCGAAATCAGGGAGTACTGCGACTCCGCGCTGACCGAAGCCGTGCTCGGCCCGTTTCCGGCATCGATGAAACAGCGCGGCTGATAAATGGCAGGAGGACGCCGATGACGACGATTGAAAACGATCGCACCGAGAACAAGAAGATCGTTCAGGGCGTGTTCGATGAACTGGCCAAGGGCAATTCGAAGCCCTTGCTGGATCGTCTTGCTGACGATTTCCGCTTCGTGATCATGGGGACCGGATCATGGTCGCGCAGCTTCGACGGCAAGGCCGTCGTGCTCACCGAGCTGTTTGCTCCGCTGCGGGAGAGGATTGCGGGCCGGATCGCCACGATCCCGGTCCGGCTGATCGCGGAAGGCGATCTCGTTGTCGTCGAGGCGCGCGGCCGCAACACGACAACGGAGGGCAGGGCCTATGACAATACTTACTGCAATGTCATCAGGCTCGAGGCAGGGCAGTTCAAGGAATGGATCGAATATTGCGACACCCTGTTGGTCGAAAACGTGCTGGGGCCTCCCCCGATGGCCCCGTCGCATCCGGCCGCGAAGTGCGGGTGATGCGCGCCCGTCCTCACGCCACCTTGGTCTTGAGATGGCCGAACATGATGTTGCGGGCATCCTCGTCCAGTTCGGCTTTGAAGATGAACTTGTCCTTCAAGGCGAGCGCACGCTGTGCGGCCGGACGGCTCGTGACTTCGTCGACCAGACGCTTGAGGTTGGGATATTTCGTCAGCGCGTCGTCGCCGAACGCGAACGGCGCCATGCGGGCCCAACCCCACAGCGCCATGTCGACGATCGTATAGGTGTCCCCGACGATGTAGCGGCGCGTCGCCAGGCGATCGTCGATGATCTTGTAGTGGCGGTGCCCTTCATATTGATAGCGATTATGGGCGTAGTCGTGGTCCTGATCCTTGGGCGCGAAGTGCTTGAAATGGACCGCTTGACCAGAGTAGGGGCCGACGCCGGTCGCGACGAACATCAGCCATGAGAGCAGCTCAGCCCGATTCGCCGGCGTATCGGCAGGCAGGAACTTGCCGGTCTTCTCGGCGAGATAGAGCAGGATCGCGTTGCTGTCGAACACGACGACCCCGTCATCATCGATCGCAGGCACCTTTCCATTCGGATTGATTTGCAGGAACTCCGGCTTGAACTGGTCGCCTTTGCGGGTGTCGATGGCGATGGGCTCGTAAGCCAAGCCGGACTCTTCGAGGAACAGCGCGACCTTGGTCGGATTGGGCGAACCGTTGAAGTAGAATTTGAGCATTGGTGTTTCCCCTGGAGTGTTACTTGCGGCGTTGTGCACGGCGCGCTGCAGATAGACATCTCACGTAGACATTAACGGCGTGGGATCGCCGACCAAGTCGGAATGGATTTTTGTTGGTCCGGGCGGGTCCGAATGAGTTGTCTTGTCTCGGTGCACAGCATTTATCGCATTGCTGCTATTCGCGACGCGGATGGCCGGAACGAGCTCCATCACGTGCCCCGGCATGCCGCGGTTCGACGAATGGTGCAAATCGGCTCCGTTTTGGTGCGTATGCCAAGTGTTGCCGCGACAAAACAGCGCGACAAAATTAGAAACCATCAAAACGAGACCGTGATCCCAACATTCTTTCGACAAATGGAACCTGCGCAGCCTTATTGCGAACGAAGTCCTCGACGAAACGGCGCTGGGGGTTGCACTGAATCGTCGGAGGTCTGATGACGAATCGAGCGACGAGTCTGGTGCCGTGTCTCGCGGCGACCATGTTGGCCAGCGCGGCACTGGTGACGCTCCAGTTCCAACCGGCGTGGAGTGCTGATGACTGCCTGGCGAAGCCGAAGGAAGGCGTTGCAGGAAAGCATTGGTATTACCGGATCGACCGTGCGACGAAGCGTCAGTGTTGGTATTTGCGCGATGATGACCGCGGGCAGGGCGCGTCTCTCGCAGCGCGAAAAACTGCTGCGCAAGATGAACGCGCGAAGCTCTCCTCCGCGACGGCGAATGCGCATGCTGAATATGAGACGCAGGCCAGCTCCGGTAACGATGATGTGAAGCTTGCGCCCTCGCCTGAGTCGGCGAAACCTTCCGGAATGGTCCCATCAGGTGCGGCTCCGGTCGCGGATGCCGGACCGACACAGGGCGCCGCAGACGGCAGCGCCGCGCCGGCCGAAACGTCGACGATCGCGACCCGGTGGCCCGAGCAGACCTCCACCACGCTGCAGGCCCCCGCCGATCCGGTGCAGACTGCGCCGTCCTACAAGCTCGCCGCAGCTTCTGCACCTGCCATTCCTGCTGACGCAAGCGCATCTCCGGCGACGCCTGAGCCGGTGCGCGTGAGCGACACGACCTCTTCTTTCTCCGCCGCGCTGAGCACGGACGACGCCTCTCGGACCCAGTTGTTTGCTTTCCTCAGCGCGATCGCGCTGACCGGCTTTGCCACCAGTGTGCTGTTTGCGCGGGCGCGCGCCCGGCGCCGCATCCAGCTTGCGCCAGCGCAGATGCGGCGCAGCGCGCATTGGCCGGTTGAACCGGAGCTCGATCGGATGCAGCTGGCGCCGATGGATGATTACCCCTCGCTGCCGCAGCCGCGCGATCTCGAACAGCCGCGTCGATCCCGATTGTCGGTGGTCCCGCAGGACGACGTCCACTACGAGGAGCAATATCAGGTCGAAGATCTGCTAGCGCGGTACTCAGGACAGAACCGCCGGAGATCTTAGCCCGTTCAGCTTGCGGCCAGTTCGGAGCGAATTTCGGCGCGTAATTCGTCGATCAGTTTCAACCCGCTCTTGGTCTCGACATGCCAGAAGGTCCAGCCGTTGCACGCGGGCAGGCCTTGCGCCACCGCGCCGATGCGATGGATCGAGCCGACTTTATCGCCGAGCATGATGGCGCCATCGGCGCGCACCAGCGCACCGTACCGACGCTTGGCATCGACGAGCTTCGTCCCCGGCGGGATCATCCCGCGTTCGATCAACTCGGAGAACGCGACGCGCGGTGCCTCGCGCGCAGTCATGAACGGGGCCAGCGTCGCCTCGGGCAGCGGTTCGATTGCCGCGATGCGCGCCTCGGCGGCTTTGGCATAGGTGCGGTCGCGTTCGAAGCCGACGTAGCGGCGGCCGAGGCGTTTTGCCACAGCTCCGGTGGTGCCGGTGCCGTTGAACGGGTCGATCACGAGATCGCCGGGTCTTGAGGACGAGAGCAGCACCCGCGCCAGCAAGCCTTCCGGCTTCTGGGTGGGATGGATCTTCTTGCCGTCTTCGTCCTTCAGCCGCTCATCGCCGGTGCACAGCGGAATCAGCCAGTCGGAGCGCGCCTGCACGTCTTCATTGGCCGCCTTCAGCGCCTCGTAGTTGAACGTGTAACCTTTGGCCTTCTCGTCGCGCGCCGCCCAGATCATGGTTTCGTGCGCATTGGTGAAGCGACGGCCACGGAAGTTCGGCATCGGATTGGATTTGCGCCAGACGATGTCGTTCAGGATCCAGAAGCCGAGATCCTGCATGATGGCGCCGACGCGGAAGATGTTGTGATAGGAGCCGATCACCCACAAGGTCGCGCTCGGCTTCATCAGCCGCCGGGCGGCGAGCAGCCAGGCGCGGGTGAAATCGTCGTAGGCGGCAAAGGACGAGAACTTGTCCCAATCGTCGTTGACCGCATCGACATGCGATTCGTCAGGACGCTTGAGCTCGCCCTTGAGCTGCAGATTGTAGGGCGGATCGGCGAACACCAGGTCGACCGATGAGGCCGGCAATTTCGACATCTCGGCGACGCAGTCGCCGACGATGATGCTCGAGCTCTCGAGAGTCTCAAATTTGGTGCGGGGCGCCCTTGCAGACGCCCCGCGACGCGACACAACCATGACTCAAGAACTCTGACTCAGGCGACGCTGTCGGCGACGCGGGACCTAACAACCGACTGGCGCTACCTTGATCGCGCAAAGTAAAAATCGGCTTAACCGGGAAAATTTTTCGCATCATTGCGCGTTGATTCATCACGCGCCGTCCGATGTGCCGCGTGCAGGTGGCATCGGTCCAAGCTCGCTAAGCTGACGATCTGTCGACGGTTTATCCCGACGGCGTGCCGCGTTGCCGTCGCGTGCATGGGCAATCGCGGCGTGATTTGTCGGGCCGGCGCTAGGAAAAACTTGCCGGCCGGGTTATTGATTAACGGAGTGGAAATTCTACCTGTCTGCGGCGTTAGGTATTGCGTTTGCCCGCGTTGGATCAATCGAGGAAAGGCCGCCATGCGTTACGATGATTTTCGCCGCAGCGACGACGTTGAGGATCGTCGCGACGAAGGCGGAATGGGTGGCGGTATGGGTCTGCCGATGGGCGGTGGCGGGCTCGGCATCGGCACCATCATCGTACTCGGCCTGATCGGTTATGCCTTCGGCATCGATCCGCGAATCCTGATCGGTGGCGCCGAGATGGTCAGCCACAGCGGGCAGAGCTATCAGGCCGACCGTCGCTCGCCCGGCAAGACCGGCGCGCCGAAGGACGAGATGGGTGACATGGTCTCCGCGATTCTCGGCGAGATCGACGACCGCTGGAGCGAGATTTTCCAGGCCAGTGGCCAGAGCTACACCGGACCGAAGGTCGTGCTGTTTCGCAACGCCACCAATGGCGGGCGCTGCGGCATGGCGCAGTCGGCAATGGGGCCGTTCTATTGTCCGCCGGATCGCCAGATTTTCCTCGATACCAATTTCTTCCGCCAGGTCGAGACGCGCTTCCACGGTTGTTCAGGCAATGCCTGCAAGTTCACCGCGGCCTATATCATCGCGCATGAGGCCGGCCATCACATCCAGAACCTGCTCGGCATCCTGCCGCGGGTGACTCGGCTGCAGCAGCAGTCGGGCAGCAAGGCCGACGCCAATGCGCTGCAGGTGAAGGTCGAACTGCAAGCGGATTGCCTGTCGGGCGTCTGGGCCAATCGCGAGCAGAAGAAGCGTCCCGGCTATCTCGAAGAGGGCGATATCGACGCGGCGCTGACGACCGCTTCGGCTATCGGCGACGATACGCTGCAGCGGCAGGCGACGGGCCGCGTGGTGCCGGACTCGTTCACCCACGGTTCGGCGGCACAGCGCAAGCGTTGGTTCATGACCGGCTTCCAGCAGGGCACGGTGAAAGCCTGCGATACTTTCGGCGCAAATTCGCTGTGATGCGGGTCGGCGCCTGGAGTTGATGAAGGAGGTGACGATGTCATCGGCCGGTGAAGCCAAGCAGTTCATTCCGCTCAACATCGCGGTGCTGACCGTTTCCGATACGCGCTCGCTTGCCGACGACAAATCCGGCACGACGCTGAGCGATCGATTGACCACGGCCGGCCATAAGCTCGCGGCGCGTGAGATCGTCACCGACGATGTCGAGGCGATCCGTGCCGTGGTGAGGCGGTGGATCGCCGATCCCGGCGTCGACGTCGTCATTACCACCGGCGGCACCGGCTTCACCGGTCGCGACGTGACGCCGGAGGCCATCGAGCCGTTGTTCGAGAAACGGATGGACGGCTTCTCGATCGCCTTTCACATGCTGAGCCATGCCAAGATCGGCACCTCGACGATCCAGAGCCGCGCAACGGCGGGCGTTGCCGGCGCGACCTACATCTTCTGCCTGCCTGGGTCGCCCGGCGCGTGCCGCGATGCCTGGGACGGCATCCTGGCCGCGCAGCTCGATTATCGTACGCGCCCCTGCAACTTCGTCGAGATCATGCCGCGGCTCGATGAGCATCTGCGCCGGCCGAAGGCGCAGGGCGCCACGGTGTAGAGCGCGCCTCGTCGACTATAGCTTCAGCTCCCAGGTCTCGCCCATGAGATCGACGCCGAATGAACGATGCGGCTCTTCGGCGACGAGCTGGAAGCCCGCGCGCCGGTAGATGTCGCGTGCGGCAGTGAGGATGCTCTGCGTCCACAGCACGATGGTCCGGTAGTTCTTCTCGCGTGCGAAGCGGATGCACTGCTCGACCAGGGCGCGGCCGACACCGAGCCCGCGGGCCTTTTTCTCGACCAGCAGCAAGCGCAGCTTTGCGACATCATCCGTGCCCTTGACCAGAAAGATCGAACCCACCGGCTCGCCGTCGATCTCCGCGATCCAGCAATGCTCCCATTCAGCGTCGAAGGCGCGCAGGAATTGCGCGGTGATCTCCGCGACCAAGGCTTCGAATGAGATGTCCCAGCCATATTCGTCGGCATAGACGGCGCCATGGCGTGAGACCACCCAGCCGATATCGCCAGGACGATGGCTGCGGAGGAGAAAGGCCGACCGGGGCATCGCCCTCGGTTCAAGGACATCTTCGATTGTCGCCATCGCCTGCACCAGGCGGTCGCGGTCCCGCCCGGTGAGTTCGTCCAGCATCGCCGCGATCTCGCTCTGCGAACTACGGTCGAGCTTGGCGAAGCTCTGACGTCCCTTTGCGGTCAGGCCGAGCGCCTGCTGTCGTCGGTCCGATGGCAATGGCGTACGGATGATCAATCCCTTCTCGTCGAAGCTCTGGACGATGCGACTGAGATAGCCGGGATCGAGGTCGAGAGTGGCGGCGATCTCCTTGGCGGAGAGACCCTCGCCTTGAGCGAGTTCGTAGAGCACCCGCGCCTCGGAGAGCGAGAAGGGACTCTTCAGCAGGTGCTGGTCGAGCACCCCGAGCTTTTTTGTATAGAAGCGGTTGAAAGCCCGAACGGCGGAGACATGGCTGTCGGACTGCTGACCGTGGGGTGATGGATTGAGCATGGCGCACCTCGATACTTGCCATTGTCAATCGATTGATTGACTTTGGCAAGCATCTTGAGGGCCGCGCTAGATCATGACCATTCGGCTACGCAACAGGGTGCGCGAACGGCCGATCTGACGCAAAAGGCGGGTTTCCGCCCGACGGGCATTCGGGGCGTGGCCGCCGAGCTGCCGGTAATGGTCGCGTGCGATCAATAGCCCCTGGTCGCCGAGCGGACCGACCAGGGTGCGTGCGATCGCCCGAAGCCGGTCGCGAAAGCTGATCTCCGCATAGGGCGAGCGGGCGTAACGGAACACGCCGGCGCGGGGACGTCCAGACGCCGCCACGCTCTGGACGAACTGCACGGTCTCGTCGACCCAGCCGGGATCGAGCACGGCGCCGACCGGGAGAAACATCAGCCATGGCGCCTTGGCCTGGGCGGCGCCAGCGGCCAGCGCGGCCGCATGCGAGCCTTCGAATTTCATGAAGTTGCAGCCGGCAACGTCGGCGACCCGCTCGATCACGCTGGTGTCGGATGAGCGATCGACCAGGAGTACGTCGGTGATGACACCGGCTGCTGCGCCGGGGACCAGCGCGGACAACGTCGCCACCGCGGGCTGCTCCGCACCGTCAGTGGGAATGATCACACTCAACATGTCGCAGGCATTTGTTATCTAAGCGGCCACTGCGAACGTTGTTAGCATCTTGTCACAATCAAAACAGCCCTTTCGCTGCAGAATTTTGCGGCAGATGCTCAGGCGCGTCGCGTCGGATCGCGCTCACGCCGAATGACGTTTCAGCTCGTCTTGATCATCACTGCGCCAGCGCGCAATCTCTGCGAGTTCGGCTTCCGGACGGGTGGCGACGACCTCGCGCCGGCCGAGATAGATATCGCCCCGATCACCATCGATGGTGATCCAGTCCCCGCCGACGATCTGCGCTGCGCCAAGGCGCGCGCGGTCAGCCTCGGGCTCGGTCGTCAGGGCGCCGCAGCCGACGATGCACGGCTTTCCGAGCTGGCGGGCCACCAGTGCAGCGTGCGAGGTGCGCGCGCCGACCGACGTGACGATGCCGGCGGCCACCGCAAAGCCCGCGACATCGGCGGTCGATGTATCCGGCCGCATCAGGATGACGGGTTCGCCGCCGGCGGCGAGCCGCTCTGCATTCTCGGCATCGAACGCGGCTCGCCCCGCCGCGATCCCACCGGAGGCGCCGATGCCGGTCAGGACCGGTTCGCCCGCGGCGGCGAGCCGGGTCTCGACCAGTGCAGCGAGATCGACGTCGGCGAGCCGCGCGAGCGCCTCACGCGGCGTGATCAGGCCCTCCGATACGAGATCGATCGCGATCCGCAGCGCTGCACGCGGCGTGCGCTTGGCGGCGCGCGTTTGCAGGATCCAGAGCTTGCCGTCCTCGACCGTGAACTCGACGTCCTGCACGTCGCAGAACGCCTGCTCGAGCCGCTCCAGTATCGCGCCGAGTTCGGTCGTCAGGTTCGGTAGTGCGCGTGCGATGGTCTCCTCGGTGTCGGGCGTGCGGCGGCCGGAGACGACGTCCTCGCCCTGGGCGTCCAGCACCAGATCGATCATCGGCTTGCGCGCACCGGCCGAGGGATCGCGCGAGAACGCGACACCGGCACCGGAGGCGAAGCCGCCATTCCCGAACACCATCGCCTGAACCGTGACCGCCGTGCCGCGCAGATGGTCGAGGTTCTGCAGCTTGCGATAGGTCCGCGCGCGCTCGCTCATCCAGGACTGATAGACGGCGCGTGCGGCTGCCTCGAGTTGCGCGGCGGCGTCTTCCAGCCAGCCGTCGCTGCCGACCTCGACCAGCGCCTGTTCGTCGGTCGCGAGCCGCTCCATTGCGGCACTGTCGAGCTCGCGATCGCTGGCGACGTCTTCGCGCGCGATGAGTTCGGCAAGCTGAGCCGCGAGCGGTGCCGGATCGAGACCGAGCACCGCCTCCGCATAGCTCTCAATGAAGCGGCGGCGGCAATCCCATGCAAGCCGCGGCCGCCCGGTGGTGCGGATCAAGCCACGCACCGCAGCCGACGTGCAGCCGACATTGAGCACGGTGTCGAGCATGCCCGGCATCGAGCGGGCTGCGCCGGAGCGCACCGAAACGAGCAGGGGACGGCGATGGTCGCCGAAGATCTTGCCGGTCGAGTGTTCGAGATAGGCTACGCCGTCCTTCAAACCGTCACGTAGATCATGTTCGGCCTGTGTCTTCCCGGCGATGATGTCGGCACAGAGCTCCACGGGAAGCACGAAGGCGGGTGGCACCGGCAGGCCAAGCGCGGCCATCCGCGCCAGATTGGCGGCTTTGGCGCCGACGATGTCGGCCGGGCGCTGTTCGGTCGCGGTGCCGCCGATGCGGACGATAGACATGGGCTCATCCTTACGCAGAGAGATCGGTCATGATGTGCTGACGCAGAAGATGGCCGAAACCGGCGAGGCGATCGGTCGAGCGCTCGATCGCGCGCGCCAGTTCCAGGAGCGAGAGCGAGGTCGCCACGTCGAAGCCGCCGATGAAGACCAGGGCGGTGATCGTCCGCTCCTGCGCGTCTGCCGCATGTTCGGTATCCATCAGGCGGACCACCGCGGCGAGCGCATCTTCGGCATCGGCCTGGCGGCCCTCGGGCACTTCGACTGCTGCGGCGAGGCCGCTGGCCGCAGCCTCGATCGCGGCAATGGCAACGCCGCAGAGATCGCACAGCGCCCCGAGCGGTTTGCCGCCGATGCAGGCCGGCGCCAGCGAGGCGATGAAGGCCGCCTGCTCCAATTCGTCGATCGCCTCCTCGACGCGGTCGACCAACTGGCCGACCAGCGGCTTGGCGTTGAGCCGTGCGACCTCGTGCCGGGCTTCGATCGCGATGCGATCGGCCTTCTGTTCGATCCGGCCGGCGCGCATCGCGAGCAGTTTGCCGTCTGCGGGGCGTCCGGCTTGCAGTGCGGAGAGGTGACGGGCGAGGCCGCCGGCGATGTCGTGGGCGAGCCCAAGCTGCCGCATGACGATGGTCAGCAGGGCGCTATCGGCGCGGTCGAGATGGCGCACCAGATCGGCCTCGATCTGATCGCGGACCAGCCGTACCGAGCGTCCTGCCAAGAGCCCCTCGGTCGAGGCGCGTAGCGCCGCTTTCAGAAAATCGATCGCAGCGTTGCGGCCGAGCGCTTGGTCCAGCCGCTCGCCGAAGCCGATCCGATTGGGGGCGGCATTGCGCACGGCAGCTGCCAGCAGGTCATTGCCGCCGAGCTGGAGAAAGGCGCGATGGCCGACCCGATTGCGCGCAGCCCAATCGAGGATGCGCGCGGCATCGTCCTTGGCGACCCAGCTGCGCAGCAGCTTGCGGGCCTTGTTCCAATCGATCAGGAACACCAGCGCGGCGCCGAGTGCGGCGAGGAAGTCATCGCGTGCTTTGGCGCTGTCGCCGTCGAACTGGCCGGTCACGAGAAAGAAAGCGTTCTCTTCACCAAGACCTGCGGCGTCGTGGCGATCGAGTCCGCTCCAATGCGCGGCAAAGGCATCGAACAGCTGGATGAAGAATTTCGCCCGCACCAGATGCACGTCGGTGTAGGTCACGGTGACCGCGTTATTCCGGACCGAGATCACCATGACATGGGCGTCGGTGGTGCCGATATCGTTCTGGATCAGGAGGCGATCGCCGGAGCGGGTAGCCATCGTGTCCAGGCCCGGGTGATCGAATTTCAGGGCGTGCGTGGCGTTGAGCCCGCGCATGAAGGCCGCGACCGCCGGGCGATCCGCTTCGGTGAGGCCATAGACATGGGCGCCGTCAAGCAGTTCCTCTGCACAGTCGGCAGCCATCCGGTTCAGCGTCTTGTGCAGATCCATCACCAGGAGGTGTAGGCTGTCGGCGCTTTCCTGCGCCTTGGTGAGCCGTGCCACGCGCGCGAATTCGACGTCGTTGCCGCCCTCGAGCAGGCCTGCGCCACGGATGGCGGCGAGCCGCTTCTCGGCGGCGTCACCCTCGGTGGGACGGCCGCCGGCCACGGCGCGGATCATCGCGCGCGCGTCGTCTTCGATATGCCTGATCAATTGCGGTAGCCCTGGCGCCGCCAAGCGTCCCTCCGCAGTCCGATGGGCGCCGCCGATCAAGGTGGAGAGATCGGCCGATGTGATCCCTGCGGCCCGGCTTTCGGCCGACAGATCCGTCAGCCGCCGCTCGGGCGCTCGCGCATGCTGGCTCGCAGCCTGCAGCGCGCTCAGGCGCACCTTGATGCGGTCGTTGGCGGCAAGACCATCCGCAATCAGTTGCGGCAGCAGAATGTCGGCCTGGCCGAGCTCTTTGATGATCTGCGATTTCATGGCGGCGTCTGGTCAGAGACTGATGGTGCCAGTCTGCCTGACCGGGCCGGCCGGCTGTTGCGCTAGATCATTCATCCAGCCGTCACATTGGCGCGCCCCGCCGATCAATCTCCTGCTTCCTGCGGCGTGAGACCGCCGGCACTGTTCGGCCACACCCAGTCGCGGATCTCCGGCATGTCCTCGCCGTGCTGGCGGATGTAGCGGGCGTGCTCGATCAGGGCGTCCCGGAACTTTTGCTTCACATGGGCGGCCGAGATGCAGAGCCCCGGCACGCGCTCGATCGCTTCGATCGCAAGATGAAAGCGGTCGAGCTCGTTCAGCACCACCATGTCGAACGGCGTGGTCGTGGTGCCCTCTTCGATGAAGCCGCGCACGTGCATGCCGTCATGGTTGGTGCGGTTGTAGGTCAGCCGGTGAATGAGATGCGGATAGCCATGATAGGCGAAGATCACCGGCCTATCGATCGTGAACATGCTGTCGAAATCGCGGTCGCTGAGGCCATGCGGATGCTGGTCCTTCGGCTGCAGCGTCATCAGATCGACGACATTGACGACGCGGATGTTCAAATTCGGCAGCGCCTTGCGCAAGAGGTCGACAGCGGCGAGCGTCTCCAACGTAGGGATGTCGCCGGCGCAGGCCATCACGACGTCGGGCTCCTGGTCGGCGGGCCCGGTGCCGGCCCACGGCCAGATGCCGATGCCGGCTTCGCAATGCGTGGCGGCTTCCTTCATGGTCAGCCATTGCGGCGATGGCTGCTTGCCGGCGACGATCACGTTGATGCGGTCATAGGTGCGCAAGCAGTGGTCGGCGATCCATAGCAGCGTATTCGCATCCGGCGGGAAGTAGGTGCGGACGATGTCGGCCTTCTTGTTGGAGACGAGATCGATGAAACCGGGGTCCTGATGGCTGAAGCCGTTATGGTCCTGGCGCCAGACATGCGAGGTCAGGAGGTAGTTCAGCGATGCGATCGGCCGCCGCCAGGGCAGGGCGCGCGAGACCTTCAGCCACTTGGCATGCTGGTTGAACATGGAATCCACGATGTGGATGAAGGCCTCGTAGCAGGAGAACAAGCCGTGGCGGCCGGTGAGCAGATAGCCTTCGAGCCAGCCCTGGCAGAGATGCTCGCTCAACACTTCCATGACGCGGCCATCATGGGCGAGGTGCACGTCGTAAGGCTCGATCCCTTCCATCCAGACCCGGTCGGTGGCGTCGAACACCGCATCGAGCCGGTTGGACGCGGTCTCGTCGGGACCCATGATGCGGAAGTTTCTGTTGTCCGCATTCAGCTTGACGACCTCACGCAGGAACTTGCCGAGCTCGCGAGTGGCCTCGGCGATGACGGCGCCGGGTGAGGACACCTCCACCGCGAAGGCGTGATAGTCCGGCAGTTTCAGCTCGCGCTTGAGGAGTCCGCCATTGGCGTGCGGATTGGCGCCCATCCGGCGCGGACCATGCGGTGCCAACGCCTGCAGCTCCGGCATCAGTCGGCCGTCGCCGTCGAACAGCTTCTCCGGCTCATAGCTCTTCATCCAGGATTCGAGCAAAGCGAGGTGCTCGGGTTTGCCGCGGGGATTGGCGATCGGCACCTGATGCGCGCGCCAGAAGCCCTCGACCTTCAGGCCATCGACCTCCTTTGGCCCGGTCCAGCCCTTGGGGCTACGCAGCACGATCATGGGCCATTTGGGCCGGCGCACATTCGCATCCTGCTGGCGAGCGCTCTGCTGGATCGAGCGAATGCTCGCGAGTGCGACATCGAGCGCGTCGGCCATCGCGCGGTGCATGGCTTCCGGTTCATCGCCCTCGACGAATAATGGCTCGTAGCCATAACCCTCGAATAGCTGCCGGACCTCGGTATCGCTCATGCGGCCGAGCACGGTCGGATTGGCGATCTTGTAGCCGTTGAGATGCAGGATCGGCAGCACCGCGCCGTCATGTGCGGGGTTCAGGAATTTGTTGGAGTGCCAGGAGGTGGCCAACGGCCCGGTCTCGGCCTCGCCATCGCCGACCACGCAGGCGACGATCAGGTCGGGATTGTCGAAGGCTGCGCCATAGGCATGCACCAGCGCGTAGCCGAGCTCGCCGCCCTCGTGGATCGACCCCGGCGTCTCCGGCGCCGCGTGGCTCGGGATGCCGCCGGGGAAGGAGAACTGCCGGAACAGCTTGCGCATGCCGTCCACGTCGCGCGTGATGTCCGGGTAGATCTCGCTGTAGGTGCCTTCCAGATAGGTGTTCGCCACCATGCCCGGGCCGCCATGGCCTGGGCCGCAGATATAGATCACGTCGACGTCCTGCGCGCGGATCGCCCGGTTCAGATGCGCATAGATGAAGTTCAGTCCCGGCGTGGTGCCCCAATGACCGAGCAGCCGCGGCTTGATGTGGTCAGGACGCAGAGGTTCGCGCAGCAGCGGATTGTCGAGCAGGTAGATCTGCCCCACCGAAAGATAGTTGGCCGCACGCCAGTAGCGATCGAGCAGCTCCAGATCGCTGGCCAGCTTGTTCTGCTCTGTGGGGGTGATTTGCATGGGACCTCGCTGACCCGTTCCGTTCAAGGTAGGCGCACGGAAAGAGTGACGGCGAACCCGGCTCGTTCCATCCGGTCGGTAGGATAGAACGGGATTGTGATAGCGAGCTTGCGCTGGCGCAGACCTCGACCATTGGCATTCTTGTTCTTTGTTTGTACTTTTGTTCTTGCTTTGTTCGTAATGTCTGCTATCTCTTGGCCATGAGCCGAGCATCTTCACATGCCCTCAAGCACCCGCCGGTCAAGGCGCCCTCCGAGCCGGCGGGTGCACCTCCAAGTTCTGCTGATTTTCCCGAGCTCGCTGTCGCCATCGACCAGGGCCGGCGACGCGGCCGGGGTGCACAATCCAACGCCAGCGGCCGCTATGAGGCTGAGGCGCGGGTCGCCTTCGACGACGGCTGGCAGAGTCTGGAGGAGTTACCGCCCTTCAAGACTACGGTCGCGACCGACACCTCACGCAAGGTTATCACCCGCAACGATTCGCCCGATATCGGGTTCGATCGCTCGATCAATCCCTATCGGGGCTGCGAGCATGGTTGCGTCTATTGTTTTGCCCGGCCGACCCATGCCTTTCTCGGCCTGTCGCCGGGGCTCGATTTCGAGTCCAAGCTGTTCGCCAAGCCGGACGCGCCGGCGCTGTTGGAGAAGGAGCTTTCCGCGCCGGGCTACGAACCTCGGATGATCGCGATCGGCACCAATACCGATCCATATCAGCCGATCGAGCGCGAGCGGAAGATCATGCGCGGCATCCTCGAGGTGCTGGAGCGGGTTGGCCATCCCGTCGGGATCGTGACCAAGTCGGCGCTAGTTGTGCGTGACGCCGACATCCTGGCGCGGATGGCCAAGAAGAACCTCGCCAAGGTGGCGATTTCAGTGACGACGCTCGACCCGAAGCTGGCGCGAACCATGGAGCCGCGCGCTTCGACGCCGTCGAAACGGCTGGAGGCGCTGCAGGCCTTGTCCAAGGCCGGCATCCCCACCACGGTGATGGTCGCACCGGTGATCCCTGCGCTCAACGACAGTGAGATCGAGCGCATTCTCGATGCGGCCGCCCATGCCGGCGTCAAGGAAGCCGCCTATGTTTTGCTTCGGCTGCCGCTTGAGGTGCGCGACCTGTTCCGGGAATGGCTGCTCGAGCATTACCCGGACCGCTATCGCCACGTCTTCACTCTGATCCGGGATATGCGCGGTGGCCGCGATTACGACTCGCAATGGGGTACCCGGATGAAGGGTACCGGACCGATGGCCTGGATGATCGGGCGCCGCTTCGAGATTGCCTGTGAAAGACTGGGGCTGAACAAGCGCCGGTCGAAGCTCACCACCGACCATTTCGTGCGCCCGAAGGGGGGCGGGCAGCAGCTCAGCCTGTTCTAGGAAACGTCAGTTGCAGGGAGAGTACAATGAGCGCAGGCCTGTTGCCATCGACGCCGCGGCTCACCGTCATCACGCTGGGCGTCGCTGACATGCGCGCCAGCATTTCGTTTTACGAGGCGCTGGGTTTTGCCCGAAAATTTCGGGCAACCGGCGAGGCGGTGGCGTTCTTCGACACAGGCAGCAGCGTGCTCGGACTCTATCCCTGGGACGATCTCGCGCGGGAGGCGGGTCTGTCGGGGAAATCCCGTCCGGAGACGTTTCGTGGCCTGACATTGGCGTGGAATTGCAGGTCGATCGAGGAGGTCGATCGAGCCTTGCAGCTCGCGTTGTCAATCGGAGCCACGCTGCTGAAGCCAGCGCAGAGCACCGATTATGGCGGTTACGCCGGGTATTTTGCCGATCCCGACGGGCATGTTTGGGAGGTGGTCGTCGCGCCCGGAATCGAGGTCGGTCCGGACCAACGGGTCCATCTTCCAGATTAGAGGCGGAGGATAGCGGGAATTTCGGCCGAGTTCCCGGTTGCGTGATTCGGCCGGCTTAAGCACGATCGCGGTCATGATTCGGGATCCAGCCAAAAAGCCTGCCAAGCCTGCGAAAGCCGGGAAGGGCGCCGCCAGGACCGCCGCTAAGACCGCATCCAAGGCGGGCGACGTCGCGTTGGCGAAGCCCGCCAAAGGCGTCATTGCGGTGGCGCTGCCGAGCTTTCGTCGCGAGCGCGCGTTGCGGAAGCAGGGGATCTGGCCGGTCGCCGGCTGCGACGAGGCCGGACGGGGGCCGCTCGCAGGTCCGGTCGTTGCTGCGGCCGTGGTGCTCGACCCCAAGCGGATCCCCAAGGGCCTGGACGATTCGAAACGGCTCACGGCCGAGCAGCGCGAGGTGCTGTTCGAGAAGATCTGCAAGACCTCGGCCTTTGCAGTGGCCTTCGCCTCACCTCAGCGGATCGATCGCGACAACATCCTGCGGGCCTCGCTGTGGGCGCTCTCGCGCGCCGTCGGTGCGCTGCCGGAGCCGCCGAAGCATGTTTTCGTGGACGGTCGTGACAAGATCGAGGTCGACTGCAATTGCGAGGCTGTGATCGGCGGCGATGGCCTGGTGATGTCGATCGCGGCCGCGTCCATCGTCGCCAAGGTGACCCGCGACCGGCTGATGTGCGCGCTGGCGCAGGATTGTCCGGGTTATGGCTTCGAGCAGCACAAGGGCTACGCCGTCCCGGAGCATTTGGCCGCGCTCGACCGCCTCGGACCCTCGGTCCATCATCGCAGCCTGTTCGCGCCGGTAGTGGCCGCGCGCCGGAAACACCAGCCTTGGACGGTGATGCCCGAGCCTGACCTGTTTGCCGAGACGGCAGTGGTCACATCGGCGGAAGTTGCAGTTGGCTTGTAATGCCGATTGCCTCAGCGGGGCCGCGGTCTTAATAATTTTGGCGTCCAACCAGCACCAAGCGTCACTCCTCGCTACGGGCCGCCGCCCACCTCGGCCTCGCGGTTTCGACCGCCAGATCGACCTAGACGGCTCCAAGTGAACGAGAGACGATCGCCAGCGATCCAGCCTCCCATGCGTTTCACATCCCTGGTCGTCGAACTGATTCGCGCCCGGCCGCGGCTGGTCGTGGTGATCGTGCTGTTGTGCCAGGCGCTGTTGTGGCTGGCGGTCGCGGTCTTGTTCTACCGCAGCCCTCCCGGCAATCTCGCGACGGTCCTCGCCTTCGGCCGGGAATATCAGGTCGGCACCGATCTCGGGCCGCCGCTGTCGTTCTGGCTGGCCGATATCGCCTATCGGCTGGTGGGTAATCACATGATCGGCGTGTACCTGTTGGCGGCGCTCTCGTCGGCGGTGACCTTGTGGGCCGTCTTTGCGCTCGGACGCGCGATCGTTGGAAGCCAGCACGCCGTGCTCGCAGTCCTTCTGACGATGACGGTGACCGCGTTCGGTGCGCCGACACTGGATTTCGGCCCAGACGTTCTCACCCGCCCGCTCTGGGCGCTGCTGCTGCTGCATACTTGGCAGATCCTGGGACAGAACCGGCGCAATGCCTGGTTCGCCTGGTCGATCGAGGCCGGATTGTTGCTGCTGACGACCTCGGCGGCCTTCGGCTTGCTGTTGTTGATCGTCGGCTTTGTCGTGTCCAGCGCGCGAGGGCGGCGCATCCTGAGATCGTTCGATCCCCTGTTTGCTCTGCTGGTCGTGCTGGTCCTGGCGCTGCCTTACCTGATCTTCGTCGTTCGCGCCGATACCGTCACCTGGCCCGCATTGCCTGTGCTGGCCGAACTCGGCGAACGCGCAGTGCTGTGGCTTTGGCTGCTTGGCGGCCTCCTGCTCGCCATGGCGGCGATCTGGCTGCTGGTTGTTCTCAATGCGAGCTGGGTCAGCGGCGATGAGACCGATGCGCCGATCATCTATCGGCCTGCGCTCGTGCCGCTTGCACGGGACTTCGTCTATTGCTTTGCGCTCGCGCCTCCGCTCACCTTCAGCCTGCTGTCGGGCCTGTTCGGCCGTGACACGGTGATCACCGGTCCCGGCGTCACCCTGTTGATGTCGGGACTGGCCGTCGTGGTTGCGTCTGGCGAGGTGATCCGCCTGCACCGACAGCGGCTGTTGCGCGCGGTATGGGCCGCCGCAATCGCCGCACCGGCGGTGCTCGTGGTCGGTACGACCCTGGTGCTGCCCTGGACCGGCGGCAGCGAGCTTCGGACGGCGATGCCGAGACGGCAGATCGCGCAGTTCTTCGTCGAGAGTTTCACTCGCCGTACCAATCAGCCTTTGCGCGTGGTCGCCGGCGATCCCGAACTTGCGGGCCTGATCGCGCTCGGCCACGGCCGGCCGCATCTGTTCCTGGATGCGACGCCGCAGCGGACGCCGTGGGAGAGCTTCGCCAAGTTCAATGAGACCGGGGGCATCGTCGTCTGGCGCGCTGCAGACACGGTCGGCACGCCGCCCCCCGAGATCGCGCAACGTTTCCCCGGCATCGTGCCGGAGGTGCCGCGCTCTTTCGATTGGCTGATCAACGGCCGTCAGCCGTTATTGCGGATCGGCTGGGCGATCGTGCGCCCGAAGGGGAAGTAGACGAGGAACGCGGGGGGGGGGGGCGCGGCCTTAAATCGCCAGCACCTTCTCGATGGCGCGCAGATCCTGCCAGGACAATCGCTTATAGGACGGCGAGCGCAACAGATAGGCGGGGTGGAAGGTCGCGATCGCGCGGATTACCCGCTTGCCGGTGTCATATTCGATCCAACGCCCGCGCGTGCGCATGATGCCCTCGCGGGTGCCGAGAATGGCCTGCGTCGAGGGATTGCCGAGCGTGACCAGCACGTCAGGGTCGACCAGTTCGATCTGGCGCTTGATAAAGGGCAGGCAGATCTGCGTCTCCTGCGGCGTCGGCGTCCGGTTGCCCGGTGGCCGCCAGGGGATGACATTGGCGATGTAGACCTTGGTGCGGTCGAGCCCGATGGCGCCGATCATGCGGTCCAGGAGCTTGCCGGAACGCCCGACAAAGGGCAGCCCCTCGATGTCCTCGTCGCGGCCCGGCGCCTCGCCGACGAACATGATGCGGGCCTGCGGGTTGCCGTCGGCGAAGACCAAACGCGTCGCGGTGTTCTTCAGCGCACAGCCGTCGAAGGTTTCGAGCAGGGCGCGGAGTGCCTCCAGGGTCGGGGCGGTGCGCGCCGCTTCCCGCGCCGAGGCGATCGCGGCATCCGGCGGAGGTGGCGGTTCGCCGCGCGGCGGAATAACCGCGGGCGCTGCGCGGAAGGGTTGCGGCGGCGGCGCGTCGCGGGCTACAGGAGCGCTGGCCATGGGCGCAGGCTCGGGCTCGGCCAGCCGGTTGACCGGCGCGTCGTCCAGCGCGCAGTCGACGCCGGCCTCCGAATAGAAGGCGAGCAGTTGCCTGATGTTGGGGAGGGGCTCGGGTGTCATGGGAATGGTCAGTCGAGGCCAGCATACGCCGCATCCGCCCCTGACGGAATGCATTTCCGTGGTTGTCCTTCCCGGAAAAATCGGAAACAAGAGGGCGAATACCCCTTAAACCCAGGGAAGAAACGCTCGCAAAAGGGCTGAGACCGAAAAAACATGAGCATCGAAGAATTACCTCCGCGCGAATCCATGGAGTTCGACGTCGTCATCGTCGGCGCAGGCCCCTCGGGGCTCTCGGCCGCGATCCGGCTCAAGCAGATCAATGCCGACCTCAACATCGTCGTCGTTGAGAAAGGCTCCGAGGTCGGCGCGCACATCCTGTCCGGTGCCGTCATCGATCCGACCGCGCTCGACAAGCTCATTCCGGATTGGCGCACGGACGATGACTGTCCGCTGAAGACCCAGGTCAAGGTCGACAAGTTCTTCTGGATGACCGAGAGCAGTGCGATCTCGCTGCCGGCCTTCATGATGCCGCCGCTGATGGACAATCATCATTGCTACATCGGCTCGCTCGGCAATGTCTGCCGCTGGCTTTCGCGCAAGGCCGAAGCGCTTGGGGTCGAGATCTATCCGGGCTTTGCCGCCACCGAAGTGCTCTATGATGAACACGGTGCCGTGCGCGGCATCGCCACCGGCGACATGGGCATCGCCAAGGACGGCTCGTTGAAGGCGTCCTTCACCCGCGGCATGGAACTGCTCGGCAAGTACACCCTGTTTGCCGAAGGCGCGCGCGGCAGCCTGTCCAAGCAGCTGATCGCGAAGTTTGCGCTCGACGCCAACAGCGAGCCTGCGAAATTCGGTATCGGTCTGAAGGAGGTCTGGCAGATCGATCCGGCCAAGCATCAGAAAGGCCTGATCCAGCATTCCTTCGGCTGGCCGCTCGACACCAGGACCGGCGGCGGCTCGTTCCTTTATCACTACGACGACAATCTGGTCGCGGTCGGCTTCGTCGTGCACTTGAACTACAGCGATCCCTACCTCTCGCCGTTCGAAGAGTTCCAGCGCTTCAAGACGCACCCTGCCATTCGTGCGGTGTTCGAAGGCGGCAAGCGGCTGGCCTATGGTGCCCGCGCGATCACCGAAGGCGGCTATCAGTCGGTGCCGCGGCTGTCCTTTGCCGGCGGCGTGCTGATCGGCTGCGCGGCCGGCTTCGTCAACGTGCCGCGCATCAAGGGCGTGCACAATGCGATGGGCAGCGCCATGCTGGCGGCCGAGCATGTCAGCGCCGCGATCGCGGCGGGGCGTGCCAATGACGAGTTGGGCGAATACGAGAACGCCTGGCGCGGCTCTCCGGTCGGCCAGGATCTCTACAAGGTTCGCAACGTCAAGCCGCTGTGGTCGAAGTTCGGCACCGTGATCGGCGTCGTGCTCGGCGGCCTCGACATGTGGTGCAACACGCTCGGCTTCTCGCTATTCGGCACCCAGTCGCATGGCAAGCCCGATCGCGCCACGCTCGATCCCGCCAGGGCGCACAAGCCGATTCCGGCGGCCAAGCCCGACGGCAAGCTGACCTTTGACCGCCTGTCATCGGTGTTCCTCTCCAACACCAATCATGAGGAAGACCAGCCGGTGCACCTGAAGGTGGCCGACATGGCGCTCCAGAAGAGTTCGGAACGCGACGTCTATGCCGGGCCGTCGGGCCGCTATTGCCCGGCCGGGGTTTACGAATGGGTCGAGGAGGGCGCGAGCTCGCGCTTCGTCATCAACGCCCAGAACTGCGTCCACTGTAAGACCTGCGACATCAAGGATCCGAACGGCAACATCACCTGGGTTCCGCCGGAGGGCGGCGGCGGCCCGAACTACGAGGCGATGTAATGCACGATTGCGTGAGCCGGCTGTCGAATCCCCGACCGCCGGTCACGATACGGCCATAGTAAACGCGTTTCAGGCAGCCACTTTGCCCGTCCCACGGAGGGCTGTTCGATCGAAACGCCCGGCCGTCCTTGCGGTTGGCCGCCAAACGCGGCATTGTCGGCGCTTCGGAGAGCTGCCGATTTGGGTCGTGTCCGCAACGATCTCTCGTGATTTCCACCAACCAGAGCGAACCGTGATGTCATCAACTCGTCGCAACCGCTGGACTGCCGTCGCCCTTGCCGCATTGCTGCTTCCGGTTGCAGCCGCGGCGCAGACGCCGGATCGTCCGAGCGACAGCGCCGCGCAGTTTCCGACCAGCCACGACCTGAAATCGCTCACCACCTCCGGCAGCTATCTCGCCGCGCGCCATGCCAGCGTCGAGCGCGATGCGGCCTCCGCGGCGGCCTTCTATCGCTCCGCGCTGCGCAGCGATCCGAAGAACAACGAACTGCTCGACCGCGCGTTCATCTCATCGGTCGCCGATGGCGACATCGATGAAGCGGTCAAGCTCGCCGAGCGCATCCTGACCGTCGACAAGTCCAACAAGATCGCGCGCCTCGTCGTCGGCGTGCAGGACATCAAGCAGAAGAAATACGCGGCCGCGCAGGCCAACATCAACCAGTCGGTGCGCGGTCCGATCACCGATCTCGTCGCCACGCTGCTGTCCGCCTGGGCGGCCTATGGCGCGGGCGATACCAAGACGGCGGTCGCGAATATCGACAAGCTCGCTGGTCCCGAATGGTATCCGATCTTCAAGGACCTGCATGCGGGCATGATCTATGAGCTCGCCGGCAAGGAGAAGGACGCCGGTGCGCGCTTCGAGCGCGCCTATAAGCTCGACGATTCGATGCTGCGGATCACCGAGGCCTATGCGCATTGGCTCTCGCGCAACAAGGACGCCGCTTCTGCGACCGCCATCTATGAGGCGTTTGACAAGAAGCTCGCGCGGCATCCGCTGGTGATGGAAGGTCTGCGCGAGACCAAGGCCGGCAAGAAGCTGCCGCCGCTGGTGGATTCGGCGCAGGCCGGTGCGGCCGAGGCGCTCTATGGAATCGGCGCGACGCTGACCCGCCGCGGCGGCGAGGATCTCGCGCTGGTCTATCTGCAGCTCGCGCTGCATCTGCAGCCGAACCACCCGCTGGCGCTGCTGTCGCTCGCGGATCTCTACGAGACCGTGAAGAAGCCGCAGATGGCGATCAAGGTCTATGAGCGGGTGCCGGCGTCGTCGCCCTTGAAGCGCAATGCGCAGATCCAGCTTGCGACCGATCTCGACCAGGCCGACCGCAGCGACGAGGCGATCAAGATCCTGAAGGACGTGATCGCGCAGGATTCGAAGGACCTCGAAGCCATCATGGCGCTCGGCAATATCGAGCGTGGCCGCAAGAAGTTCGCCGACTGCGCCCAGACCTATTCGCTCGGCATCGACTCGCTGCCGCCGAACAACGACAAGGCCAACAGCATCTATTACTACTATCGCGGCATCTGCGAGGAGCGTTCCAAGCAGTGGCCCAAGGCTGAGGCCGATATGCGCAAGGCGCTGGAGCTGCAGCCCGATCAGCCGCATGTCCTCAACTATCTCGGCTATTCCTGGATCGACCAGGGCACCAACCTCGACGAAGGCATGAAGATGATCAAGCATGCCGTCGAGCAGCGGCCCGACGACGGCTACATCGTCGACTCGCTCGGCTGGGCCTATTACCGCCTCGGCAATTACGAGGAGGCGGTGAAGAACCTCGAGCGTGCGATCGATCTGAAGCCGGAAGATCCGACCATCAACGATCACCTCGGCGATGCCTATTGGCGTATCGGTCGCAAGCTGGAAGCCAAGTTCCAGTGGGCACATGCGCGCGACCTCAAGCCCGAGCCGGACGACCTGCCGAAGATCGAGGCCAAGATCCAGAACGGCCTGCCGGACGAGCCTACGCCGGCAGCGGCTTCCGCCGACAATAAGGACGCCGCTGTTGACAAGAAGAAGGACGACGGCAAGGAAGACGGCAAGGGCGGCTGAGAGCCGCAGCTTGGGGGCTTTCCGCCGATGCCGGCGTCCGGGACAGAGTGCAGCGCAGACTGGCTCAGCGATCAGGCGCGCGCCAAGGTCAATCTGACCTTGCGCGTGGTCGGTCGTCGTGCCGACGGCTATCATGACCTCGAAAGCATCGTGGCGTTTGCAGATTGCGCCGATCAGCTGGGTCTGGCGCCGGGCCCGGAATTGGCCCTGACCGCGGCCGGGCCGCTGGCCGCAGCCTGCGGTGAGACCTCGGACAACCTGGTGCTGAAGGCCGCGCGGCTGTTGTTGGATGCGGTTCCTGATCTGAAGTTCGGTGCGTTCACGCTGGAGAAGGTGTTGCCGGTCGCGGCCGGGATCGGCGGCGGCTCAGCTGACGCGGCGGCGGCGCTGCGGCTGCTGGCGCGGTTGAACGGTCTTGCGCTCGACGATCCCAGGCTCGTGGCGGTGGCCCTGAAGACCGGAGCCGACGTGCCGGTGTGCCTGGCATCGCAGGCCTGCGACATGACCGGTGTCGGTGAGAAGCTGCTGCCGCTCGATATTCCGGTCCTGCCGTGCGTGATGGTCAATCCGCGCGTGCCGGTGGCGACCAAGGACGTGTTCCAGGCGCTGGGGCTGAGGCCGGGAGATCTGCGGGTCGGTGTCACCGATGTGGTGACCGCGCCGGCATGGCCGGAAGCGGGGGCCTCGATAACCGATTGGGTCCATGCCCTCGAGCGGGTGCCGAATGATCTCGAGCAGCCAGCGCTCAAAGTGCAGCCCGTCATCGCCGACGTGCTGGCGACCCTCGGGACCTGCGCAGGCGCGCTGCTGGTGCGGATGTCGGGCTCGGGTGCGACCTGCTTTGCCATCTTCGGCGATGCTGCCGAAGCGCAAACCGCCGGACGGCGGATCGGCACCGACCACCCGGAGTGGTGGGTGCATGCGGGGACGCTGAGTTAAGTAACGCTCGTCATTGCGAGAGCGCTAGCGACGAAGCAATCCAGAATCTTCAGGTCGGCTCTGGATTGCGTCGCTTCGCTCGCAATGACGGAAACTGCTAATGCGACCTCGCCAGGCAGAACGCGACTACTTGTTCCAGCGCGGTCTTCATGGGCGAGGCCGGGAATAGCGCCAGCGCATCGACCGCCATGGCGCCGTAGTGCTGGGCGCGGCTGATGGTGTCCTCCAGGGCGCGATGCTTGTTCATCAGCCCGATCGCGTGATCGAGATCGGCATCGCCGATCTCGCCGCGCTCCAGCGCGCGGATCCAGAAGGCGCGCTCGCTGTCGCTGCCACGGCGGAACGCCAGCACCACGGGCAGCGTGATCTTGCCCTCGCGGAAATCGTCGCCGATGTTCTTGCCGAGCTTTGCCGACTTGCCGCCATAGTCGAGCACGTCATCAACGAGCTGGAAGGCGATGCCGAGATTCATGCCGACCGACCGGCAGGCGGTCTGCTCGGCCTTGGGCCGGTTGGCCAGCACCGGACCGACTTCGCAGGCGGCTGCGAACAGTTCCGCGGTCTTGCCGCGGATCACGGCGAGATATTCGTCCTCGGTGGTCGCGGTGTTCTTGGCGGCCGCGAGCTGCATCACCTCGCCCTCGGCGATGGTGGCGGCCGCAGCGGAGAGAATGTCGAGCGCGCGCAGCGAGCCGACCTCGACCATCATGCGGAAGGCCTGGCCGAGCAGGAAGTCGCCGACCAGCACGCTCGCCTCGTTGCCCCACAGCATGCGCGCGGACAATTTGCCGCGGCGCATTTCGCTCTCATCGACGACGTCGTCGTGCAGCAACGTCGCGGTGTGCATGAATTCGACGGCGGCGGCGAGCTTGATGTGGCCGTCGCCGGTGTATCCGGCGAGGTTGGCCATGGCGAGCGTCAGCATCGGCCGCAGTCGCTTGCCGCCGGAAGAGATCAGATGGTTGGCGACCTCCGGGATCATCGTCACGTCCGATCCGGTCCGCGAAAGAATCGTGGCGTTGACCCGTTCCATGTCGGCGGCAACCAGCGCGACAAGCCCGTCGATCGAAGCGCTCGATGGGCTCTCGAAAGGTACAATCACCGCCACGCTGGTCTCCGCTCTTGCCAATCTAGTGTCCCGGCTCTGACATTCGTATCATGTTGCGGCGAATGCTTATACGAATGCCGGAGCCGGGACATGAGCTGCACAATAGAAACTGCGGCGCGGCGCGGCAAGGCTTGACACGGAACCTTGACCGGGCCGGACAGGGAGGCAGGACGCTTGCGGGAATTGGTTCGAACCAACGACATCGTGCTGGTTTCGGCGATCGAGGCGCTGCTGCAGGGCGCCAATATCGATCACCTGGTGCTGGACCAGAACATGAGCGTCATCGAGGGCTCGCTCGGCATCCTGCCGCGGCGAATCCTGGTGCATGAGGACGACAATGTTCAGGCCCGCCGGCTGCTGACCGAGGCTGGTCTTGCACATGAGTTGCGCCCTGATGAATGAGGCCGCCGCCTTTTCCGAGGATGCCTTTCTCGGCGGGCGGTTGCGGCTGCGCCAGCCGATTTCAGGTCATCGCGCCGGGCATGATGCGATCCTGCTCGCGGCGGCCACGGCCGTGCGCCCGGACGACCGTGTGGTCGATCTCGGCGCAGGCGTCGGCGCGGCGGGTCTTGCCGTAGCGGCGCGGGTCGGCGGGCTCGCGTTGACGCTGGTCGAGATCGATCCCGATCTCGCAGCTCTCGCGCGCCACAATGCCGCGGCCAATGCGATTCCGGCTGATGTCATCGTGTGCGATGTGACCGGCGAAGCGAGCGCCCTTGCCGGCGCAGGGCTTGCGCCTGACAGCTTCGATGTCGTGCTGATGAATCCACCGTTCCATGATGCCGGCCGGCACCGGGCATCGCCCGATCCTGCACGCTCCCTAGCACATATGGCCGAGCCTGCAACTTTAGGTGCATGGATTCACGCGGCCCGGCGGATGTTGAAATCCGGCGGCGCGCTCACCCTGATCTGGCGGGCCGATGGGGTGGGCGAGGTGTTGGCGGCACTGTCACGCGGCTTCGGCAGCCTGGTGCTGCTGCCAGTTCATGGCGATGTGAGGAAGCCTGCGATCCGGATCCTGGTGCGCGCCATCAAGGGTGGACGCGCGCCGCTTCAGATCCTGGCTGGTATTGCGCTGAACCCATCCCCGGGCCAGCCAAATGCTGTGATCGAGGCCGCGATGGCGGGGCAGGGCACGTTGCCGCTTGCCCCCATGAATCGCAAGGCGAACGCTTGAGGTAGGCTCGGCGTTATTGCGGCAGCGTTTCCGAGCGGCGCTCGGGGACCGCGGTGAAGCGGATGGCGGTGAGGAGCGTCCCGAGCAGCAGCACCAGCAAATAAATCTTCATATGTTCCTCCGCCGCCCCTGCATCTGCTAACCACGCGATTACATCGCGCGTTCCAGCCGTTTGGATGGCAGCGGCGCGATAAAAAATGGTTAATTCGAGGTAAGTCGATGGTGGACAATTTGACCCAAGCCGACAGCACGCCCACCTTGTTCGAGCGTTGGAAGGCGATGCTGCCGGCGAGGCTCCGGGGGGCGCCTGTCGTCCCTGTCGTCCGCCTGTCGGGTGTGATCGGCGCGGTGACCCCGCTGCGGCCGGGACTGACGCTTGCCGGCGTCGCCAAGATGCTGGAGCGGGCATTCTCGATGCGCAACGCCAAGGCGGTGGCGCTCGTGATCAATTCTCCCGGCGGCTCGCCGGTGCAGTCCCGCCAGATCTACTTGCGCATCCGCCAACTCGCGGCGGAGAAGAAGCTGCCTGTGCTGGTGTTCGTCGAGGATGTCGCCGCCTCCGGCGGCTACATGATCGCCTGCGCCGGCGATGAGATCTTCTGCGATCCGTCGTCGATCCTGGGTTCGATCGGGGTGGTCGGCGGTTCGTTCGGTGTTCATGAGTTGATCAAGAAGATCGGGATCGAGCGCCGGCTCTATACGGCCGGCGAGCACAAGGCGATGCTCGATCCGTTCCTGCCTGAAAACCCGGATGACGTGGCGCGGCTGAAGAAGATCCAGCGCGAGATCCACGCGCTGTTCATCTCGCTGGTGAAGGAAAGCCGTGGCATCCGTCTGAAAGGTCCGGACGACGTGCTGTTCACCGGCGAATATTGGGCCGGCGACAGCGCCATTCAGCTCGGGCTCGCCGATGCGGTCGGCGATCTGCGCGCGACCTTGCGAACCCGGTTCGGCGAAGAGGTCGTAACGCCCGTCGTGGTGCCGCCGGGAGGTATGCTGAGCGGGCTGCTCGGCCGCCGTTCGCCGGGAGCCGGCAGTCTGGCGGGAGCGCTCGGCGGCTGGAGCGGCCTTGCCGAGGAAGTGATCTCAGCGGTCGAAACACGCGCGATTTGGGCCAGATTCGGGCTGTAAACACGCGCCATCCGCGCCATTTGGTCCCAGCGATCCCAATTGCCTGGGGAACCCGGATCGGCGAATATATCAGTGGGGGTGGCTCTCCTCACGAGGATGAAGGAACGACCGATGCCGCCGTTTGTCGCCGTTGCTGGTGTGCTGGGCGGGCTTGCCATGGTCCGCTGGGCCTATAAGACCGCACAAAGGATCAATCGGGAGCTGGAAGAGGTCCGGCTGTCGCGCATGGCGGAAACCGCGCATGCCGGCGAAATCAAGACGCTGCGCCGCGACCCCGTCACCGGCGCCTACCGGCCGGGCTGAGGCTCGCCGTAAGCCTTGCAGTAACCCTTGCAAATGGCGGCGCTAGTCGCCGCCATTGCCTTGATTCCTGGCCCACCCGCCGATACGGTCCGCGCGCTTTTCCCCGCTTTGCGCAAAGACTGATACCGACGATGGATTCGCTGCCCCTGCACATGCGCCCGGAACGCTCGTTCCAGGGCTTCATCCTGGCCCTGCAACGGTTCTGGGCCGAGCAGGGCTGCGTCATCCTGCAGCCCTACGACATGGAGATGGGGGCCGGCACCTTCCATCCCGCCACCACTCTTCGCGCGCTCGGGCCGAAGCCGTGGAATGCGGCCTATGTGCAGCCGTCACGGCGGCCGAAGGACGGCCGGTACGGCGAAAACCCGAACCGGATGCAGCATTATTACCAGTTCCAGGTGATCATGAAGCCGTCGCCGCCAAACCTTCAGGAGCTGTACCTGAAGTCGCTCGGAGCGATCGGCATCGACGCCGCCGTGCACGACATCCGCTTCGTCGAGGACGATTGGGAAAGCCCGACGCTCGGCGCCTGGGGCCTCGGCTGGGAGTGCTGGTGCGACGGCATGGAAGTGTCGCAGTTCACCTATTTCCAGCAGGTCGCCGGCTTCGAATGCGCGCCGGTCGCGGGCGAACTCACCTACGGGCTCGAGCGTCTGGCGATGTATGTGCAGGGCGTCGACCGCGTCTACGATCTCAACTTCAACGGCCGCGACGGCGACGCAAAGGTCACCTATGGCGACGTCTTCCTGCAGGCCGAGCAGGAATATTCGCGGCACAATTTCGAATATGCCGACACCGCGATGCTGTTCGAGCAGTTTCGGATGGCCGAGGACGCCTGCAAGAAATATCTCGCCGCCGGCTGGCAAGACAATTCAAAGCTGGGCAATCGCAAGGAACACCTGATGGCGCTGCCGGCCTATGACCAGTGCATCAAGGCCAGCCACGTATTCAACCTCCTGGATGCGCGCGGCGTCATCTCCGTCACCGAGCGCCAGAGCTACATCCTACGCGTCCGCGAACTCGCCAAGGCCTGCGGCGAAGCCTGGCTGCACACGGAGGCTGGCGGGGTGGGGGCCGGTTAAGACGAACTCGGCCGATGGCGGTTCACCCTCCCCTGGAGGGGGAGGGTCGCTCGCGGAGCGAGCGGGGTGGGGTGAAGGTGCTAGGTGGGCAAACGGCCGATCAGCGATTTCAAAACGGCGAACCGCGAAAAGGCTGCGCGAAAATACGACGGCCGCTGAGGACATTCTTTGGCGGCACCTGCGACGCCTCGATATCGATGGGAGGCATTTCAGGAGACAGGTCATCATCGGTCCGTATGTTGCGGACTCCGCTTGCCTGGTCCTGCGTCTCATCATCGAAGTGGACGGCTCGCAGCACGGAGACCATACGAACATCCAACGCGACGAAGTCCGTACGCATTGGCTCAACTCGGAAGGCTTTCGTGTTTTGCGATTTTGGAACAACGACGTTATGACCAGGACTGAGGCGGTGCTCGAAGCCATTTACGCGGAGATCGCGGTCACCCCACCCCGCCTGCCTTCGGCAGGCGACCCTCCCCCTCCAGGGGAGGGTGGTTCTTCGTGCAGAGAGATTTGAGACATGCCCGATCTCCTTCTTGAACTGTTCTCCGAAGAAATCCCCGCGCGCATGCAGGCGAAGGCGGCCGAGGATCTGCGCCGCATGGTGACGGACAAGCTCGTCGCCGAGGGGCTCGTCTATGAGGGCGCCAAGGCGTTTGCGACGCCGCGGCGGCTGGCGCTGACCGTGCACGGCATCCCCGCGCGGCAGGCCGATCTGAAGGACGAGCGCAAGGGCCCGCGCGTCGGCGGACCTGAGGCCGCGATCCAGGGCTTTCTGAAAGCCACCGGTCTGTCCTCGATCGAGGAAGCCACCGTCCAGCGCGATCCGAAGAAGGGCGATTTCTACGTCGCGCTGATCGAGAAGCCGGGCCGCGCCACGCTCGATGTGCTCGCCGAGATGCTGCCGGTGATCGTGCGCACCTTCCCCTGGCCGAAATCGATGCGCTGGGGCAAGCGCTCGGAACGGCCCGGCGCGCTGAACTGGGTGCGGCCGCTGCACGCGATCGCCGCCACGTTCGGCCTCGAGACCGAGGAGCCCGATGTCGTCACTTTCGCGGTGGACGGCATCGAAGCCGGGCAGACGACGTTCGGCCATCGCTTCATGGCGCCTGCGCCGATCTCCGTGCGCCGCTTCGAGGATTATGAGGCCAAGCTGCTCGATGCCAAGGTCGTGCTCGATCCTGACAGGCGCAAGGACACCATCGTCACCGACGCCAAGCAGCTTGCCTTTGCGCAAGGCTACGAGCTGGTTGAAGATCCGGCGCTGCTCGACGAGGTGTCGGGCCTGGTCGAATGGCCGGTGGTGCTGATGGGCTCGTTCGATCCGGACTTCCTGTCGGTCCCCGGCGAGGTGATCCGCGCCACCATCCGCAACAACCAGAAATGCTTCGTGGTGCGTGATCCCAAGACAGGGGGCCTCGCGCCGAAATTCATCCTCACCGCCAATATCGAGGCCAGCGACGGCGGCAAGACCATCATCGCCGGCAACGAGCGCGTGATCCGCGCGCGGCTGAGCGATGCCAAGTTCTTCTACGAGACCGACCTGAAGACGCGGCTGGAAGATCGCCTGCCGAAATTCGAGCAGATCGTGTTCCACGAGAAGCTCGGCACCCAGGCCGAGCGGATCAAGCGGATCGAGCGCCTCGCCGCCGAGATCGCGCCGCTCGTTGGCGCTGACGTCGAGACAACCAAACGTGCCGCCAAGCTCGCCAAGGCCGATCTCCTGACCGAGGTCGTCGGCGAATTCCCGGAAGTGCAGGGCCTGATGGGCAAGTACTACGCGCTGGCGCAGGGCGAAGACGCATCGGTCGCCGCCGCCTGCGAGGAGCACTACAAGCCTCAGGGCCCGAACGATCGCGTGCCGACCGATCCGGTCTCGGTCGCGGTTGCGCTCGCCGACAAGCTCGACACGCTGGTGGGCTTCTGGGCGATCGACGAGAAGCCGACCGGCTCGAAGGACCCGTATGCATTGCGTCGCGCGGCGTTGGGTGTGATCAGGCTGATTACTGATAACACGCTACGATTGTCACTGCTGCAGGTCGCGAAGTCTGCACTGTCGGGGCTGCAGGGCAAAGGCACCGGCGATCCGGAAAAGCTCGCAGCCGACCTGCTCTCCTTCTTCGCCGACCGCCTCAAGGTGCAGCTGCGCGAGCAGGGCGCGCGGCATGATCTCGTCGATGCCGTCTTTGCGCTCGGTGGCCAGGACGATCTTCTGATGGTGGTCCGCCGCGTCGAGGCGCTCGGCAAGTTCCTCGATACCGATGACGGCAAGAACCTGCTCGCCGGCACCAAGCGTGCGTCCAACATCCTCGCCATCGAGGAGAAGAAGGACAAGCGCAAGTTCGAGGGCGCGCCTGATGCGTCGCTGTACAAGCTCGACGAGGAGAAGGCGCTGGCGAAGGCGATCGGCGAAGTGACCGTGGACGCGAATGCAGCGGTGGCCAGGGAAGACTTCGCCGCGGCCATGACCGCCATGGCCAAGCTGCGGCCTGCGGTCGATGCGTTCTTCGACAAGGTCAAGGTCAATGACGACGATCCAAAAATCCGCGAGAACCGCCTGAAGCTCTTGAACGAGATCCGCAGCGCGACGCGCGCCGTGGCGGATTTCTCCAAGATCGAGGGCTAACGATGGCTGATCCGCAGACGCTCGCAGCGTATGACCAGGCTGCGGCGGCGTTTGCCGCCGATTGGCATACGCAGCCGGCGCCCGAGGATCTGCAGGACATCGTCAGGCGCTTCTTCATCAAGGGCGGCCGCACCGTGGACATCGGCTGCGGCAGCGGCCGCGAGGTCGCTTGGCTCGAGGCCAATGGCTATCCGGCACAGGGCTTCGACGCTTCGGAGGGCCTGCTAGCCGAAGCTCGCGCGCGCTATCCGCAGCTGGTCTTCGATCGCAGCGAACTGCCGGAGTTGCCAGGCATTGCGGACGCCAGCTTCGAGAACGTGCTGTGCGAGACCGTGATCATGCATCTCGACCGCGCCTTGGTGGCGCCTTCGGTGCGGCGCATGTTGGCGATCGCAAGGCCCGGCGGCACCCTGTATCTGAGCTGGCGTGTCACCAAGGGCGATGATGTCCGTGACGGGCAGGGACGCCTCTACGCTGCGGTCGACGTTGCCTCGGTGCGCGCCGAGCTGTCGGCCGCTGTCCTGCTGCTCGATGAGGAGGTGGTCAGTCCGTCGTCAGGCAAGACCATCCATCGGCTGGTTGCAAGAAAGCCCGACTGAACCGCGCAGGCCTTCCGACAGGTCATCCAACGAAAGAGCCCCGCCCGGCGGGGGGAACCGGGCAGGGCCTTCACATCCGGCCACTTGCGGGGGCGTCGGCGACCGAATGCAGCTCATGAGCATGACCAGGAAAGTGGGGATTGCTTCCCGTCCTGACAAGGCCGTTCAAGCCCTTGCGCAGATCATGCTCGGTTCAAGCCTATTCGACGACTTGAATGATCCGCCGTGTGCGCGGCTCGACCAGTACGGTTTCACCGTTCACCACCGTGTAGCGGTACCGCGCTGCGCCGAAGCTCGGCGGCACGTCATAATAAGTTACGCCGGTGTCCGGCAGGACGCCGCCAACAACCACGCGATCCGGAATCACATAGTTGGGAACGCGTTCGCGCACCACATATTCGCGGAACGCCGGGCGCTGTTCCACGGCAATCGCCGGCGCATCGTCGTCGACGACCACGCCGTAGGATTGCGCCTGCGCCGCCACCGGCGTCACGACCGCAGCCATCAGGGCCGCGACGATGAGATGGTTTCGCATGGGACCGAACTCCTTGCATTTCGTGAAGCCGGCACGCGGCCGGCACACGCTTCCCAATGCAGCTCTCCGCGCATCGTTCCGCCGAGGCGCGCTTCGATCGGATTTTTGAGCAATTTCAGCGGGCGCGGGAACCAATGTTCCCGGAGGAGTCTTCTATTCCGCCACGATGAGCGAGGATAAAGTCCGAGCCGCTCGAATCGTCCCGCCCGTCAAATCTGCAAAAGCCAGAGTCTTTCGATGACCCTCACCGTCGCCCACGTGTCGCCGATCATGTCTCTCGTTGCCGGAGTGTTGATCCTGATCATGCCACGCCTTCTCAACTTCATCGTCGCGATCTTCCTCATCCTCAACGGCCTGATCGGGCTTGGCCTGTTGAAGTGGATTCACCTCTAAATCGCCTAAACGCCGGATTCCGGAACCCTTTCGCTTGCGCCTGCGCCCCCAAAGTGGTGTAAGGCGCGCGATTTCTCCTCCTTACTTGCGGATCGAAGCACCTCATGGCTAAAGCGGTAGCGAAGTCGAAGAAAGTCGCAGCGAAATCAAGGGCTTCTAAGCAGCCCAAGGCGAAGGCCGCCGCGCTCGCACCGCCACGCAAGGCGCTCAAGTCGGCTGCTGCCAAGCCGGTCGCGAAGGCGCCCGCCAAGGCCGTAGCTAAGGCTGCTCCCAAGTCTGCGCTGAAGTCTGCACCGAAGGGGGCTCCGAAGCCCGCTGCAAAGGTCGCTCCGAAGACGGCGCCCAAAACTGCATCCAAGCCCGCGTCGAAGACTGCACCAAAGGCAGCGTCGAAGCCGGTCGCGAAGCCAGCGGCCAAGAGCGCTGCGAGCGCGATCAAGCCGAACAAGTGGGTCTATACCTTCGGCGACGGCAAGGCCGAGGGCAAAGCGAGCCTGCGCGATCTGTTGGGCGGCAAGGGCGCCAATCTCGCCGAGATGGCCAATCTCGGCCTTCCGGTGCCCCCCGGCTTCACCATTCCGACCTCGGTCTGCACCTATTTCTACGCCAACGACAAGAGCTACCCGAAGGAGCTCGTGTCGCAGGTCGAGAAGGCGCTCGATTATGTCGGCAAGCTGACCGGCAAGAAATTCGGTGATGCCGCGAATCCGCTGCTGGTCTCGGTGCGCTCCGGTGCACGCGCCTCGATGCCGGGCATGATGGACACCGTGCTCAACCTCGGCCTCAACGACGAGACCGTCGAGGCCCTGGCTTCGCTGTCCGGCGATCGCCGCTTCGCTTACGACAGCTATCGTCGTTTCATCACGATGTATTCCGACGTGGTGCTCGGGTTCGAGCATCATCACTTCGAGGACATCCTCGATACCTACAAGGACAGCAAGGGCTACACGCTCGATACCGACCTGACTTCGGAAGACTGGGAGCACTTGGTCGGCAAATACAAGGAAGCGGTCGCGCACGAGACCGGCAAGGATTTCCCGCAGGATCCGCACGACCAGCTCTGGGGCGCAATCGGCGCGGTGTTCTCATCCTGGATGAATGCGCGCGCGGTGACCTATCGCAAGCTGCACGACATTCCGGAATCCTGGGGCACAGCGGTCAACGTGCAGGCCATGGTGTTCGGCAACATGGGCGACACTTCGGCGACCGGCGTCGCCTTCACCCGTAATCCGTCCACCGGCGAGGCCAAGCTCTACGGCGAATTCCTGATCAACGCGCAGGGCGAGGACGTGGTGGCGGGCATTCGCACGCCGCAGGAAATCACCGAGGAAGCGCGGCGCGAGGCGGGTTCGGACAAGCCGTCGATGGAAACGGCGATGCCGGATGCCTTCGCGGAGCTGACGCGGATCTACACGCTGCTGGAGCAGCATTACCGCGACATGCAGGACATGGAGTTCACGGTCGAGCGCGGCAAGCTTTGGATGCTGCAGACCCGTGGCGGCAAGCGCACGGCGCGCGCCGCGCTGCGCATCGCCGTCGAGCTCGCCAATGAGGGGCTGATCTCCAAGAGCGATGCGGTGCTGCGCGTCGAGCCGGCTTCGCTGGACCAGCTGCTGCACCCGACCATCGATCCCACGGCCAAGCGCGACGTGATCGCGACCGGCCTGCCGGCCTCGCCCGGCGCGGCTTCGGGCGAGATCGTGTTCTCGTCGGAAGAAGCGGCCAAGCTGCAGGCCGACGGCCACAAGGTGATCCTGGTCCGCATCGAGACCTCACCTGAGGACATCCACGGCATGCACGCGGCCGAGGGCATCTTGACCACGCGCGGCGGCATGACGTCGCATGCGGCGGTGGTCGCGCGCGGCATGGGCAAGCCCTGCGTCTCCGGCTGCGGCAACATCCGCGTCGATTACGGCCGCGGCACCATGAGCATCGGTTCGCGCACCTTCAAGACCGGCGACATCATCACCATCGACGGCTCGCTCGGGCAGGTGCTTGCCGGCCGGATGCCGATGATCGAGCCGGAGCTGTCGGGCGAGTTCGGCACGCTGATGGGCTGGGCTGATGCAGTCCGCAAGCTCGGCGTGCGGGTCAACGCCGATACGCCGGACGATGCCCGCACTGCGATCAAGTTCGGTGCCGAGGGCATCGGGCTTTGCCGCACCGAGCACATGTTCTTCGAAGAGACCCGCATCCGCACCGTGCGCGAGATGATCCTCGCCGAAGACGAGCAGGAGCGCCGCGCCGCGCTGGCCAAGCTCCTGCCGATGCAGCGCGCCGACTTCGTCGAGCTGTTCGAGATCATGAAGGGCTTGCCGGTCACGGTGCGCCTGCTCGATCCGCCGCTGCACGAGTTCCTGCCGCACACGCAAGCCGAGGTCGAGGAAGTCGCGCGCGCGATGAACACCGATCCGCGCCGGCTCGCCGATCGCGCCCGCGAGCTCGCGGAGTTCAACCCGATGCTCGGCTTCCGCGGCTGTCGTCTCGCGATCGCCTATCCGGAGATCGCGGAAATGCAGGCGCGCGCCATCTTCGAGGCGGCGGTCGAGGCCGAGAAGCGCACGGGCGAGGCCGTCGGCCTTGAAGTCATGGTCCCGCTGATTGCGACCAAGGCCGAGTTCGATCTGGTCAAGGCGCGCATCGATGCCATGGCTAAGGAAGTCATGCGCGAGACCGGGGCCGAGCTCGAATACCAGGTCGGCACCATGATCGAGCTGCCGCGCGCGGCGCTGATGGCGGGCGAGGTTGCCAAAGCTGCCGAGTTCTTCTCCTTCGGCACCAACGACCTCACCCAGACCACCTTCGGCATCAGCCGCGACGACGCTGCGAGCTTCCTCGGCACCTACATCGCCAAGGGCATTCTCGAAATCGATCCGTTCATCTCGATCGATCGCACCGGCGTCGGCGAACTGGTCAAGATCGGCGTCGAGCGCGGCCGAGCGACTCGCCCGGCGTTGAAGGTCGGCATCTGCGGCGAGCATGGCGGCGATCCCGCCTCCGTCGAGTTCTGCCATCAGATCGGCATGAACTACGTGTCGTGCTCGCCCTATCGCGTGCCTATCGCGCGTCTGGCTGCCGCGCAGGCCGCGCTCGGCAAGGAGATCGCGAGCCAGGCGTAAGGATCGTTGCAGGGAGTTTGGAAAAGGCCGGCATAACTTGCCGGCCTTTTTTCATGCCGGCCTGTGGAACTTGCGAGATGTTCCTCTTAGCCGCGTCGTTCCGCGGCAATGCCGTGCGACAAAATCGCGCAGCGATTTGGCGCGAGATGTGTCCGAGGCGGAATCCCGCAGTTCTCATGGGCGCAATGCGCGCTGTCGTTCGTCACGGGTCTGCGCGAATGGTTCCATCACTGTGTTCGCGCATCGCCCCGAAAATGACGCCGCAATTCAAGCAAGCGCGCTGTGCTGCGCGCTTCCCGCAGCAATTTATTCACCACGCGCGTTGACCTCGAATTTACTGTTTTCGTCGCCGCCCTGTTTACCAAGCTATTCGATTGCTCCGGTCGGCATGACATGCCGACTTGCGTGTCTCATGACTGCAACGCGCTTTAACGCCTCAGCAACCTAAACCGATTACGAAGGGAAACGATCGAATTGCACGGACGCACCGTGTTCGATCGAAACCAGTAAGCGTTGCGTTGAGCGTATCGATGTTAGTTTTGCGTCCCGGTCCGAAGGGCGCGCGATTTGCGTCCTTCGGACTCGGTCTCTGCGTCTTCGCATTGATGCCGACGGAGACCGGTTACCAAGACATCGCATCACTGCTTGCCCGGCAGCCCGGCGTTGCCGAGCGCTGGCAGAAGCGCGTGTTCTCCGCAGCCGCTTCCATTCAGCTCGCGACCTACAGCTTCAGCCGGCCGATCGGCACGTCCGTGCCGCAGAGCGCGATGGTCCGGCTCGCAAGCTTCGTCAATCGCGACGCGGACGTCACCGGCGCGGTGCCGCGCAATCCGGTGCTGCAGGCGCCGCCGCGGTATCAAGCGTCGGATTTCCCGACCGTCGATCGTACCTTGAAGGGCGACCGTCTGGTGGTCACGCCGCCGACAGTGCCGGCTGACAAGACTGAACAGCCCACCCCCGCAGAGTCCGCGTCGCCGCCCGGGCAGCCGGCCAACTCCAATTCCTCGGTGTTCGGCGCAAAGACGGCAGAGGCGCCGACGGATATGCCAGTCGCCTCGCGCGCGCCGCTCGATCCGGAACTGCAGGAGGCGTTGCGCGCGCCGCCGCTCGAGCAGTATAGCGCGCCGTCCTCGTCGCAATCGACGAACGAAGCGAAGCTGTCGACTGGTTCGCCCGAAGACAGCGCGGTGTCCTACGACGGCCTCGATATCAAGACGACCAGTCTCTATTTCGGCACGAGTTCGCTCGGCGGCACGGCGGGCAGCATCGAAAGCTGGGAGCCCGGTGAGGCGCCGCTGATCGTGCTGCCGGATCCCGATTTGAAGCCGATGGCGGCACTGCCGCCTTCGTCGAACGATGCGACAGCGCCTTCCGAAAGTGGCGAGAGCATCGCGCCTAAGGGCGAGGTCAACGCCGACAATCAGCGCGCCAAGACGCCGGCCGAGCGGCTCGGCCTGTTCGATGAAAAGGCGCGCGCGAAATCCGAGAAATGCCTGGCCGAAGCGGTCTATTTCGAATCACGCGGCGAAGCGGTGCGCGGCCAGATCGCGGTGGCGCAAGTCGTGCTGAACCGTGCCTTCTCCGGCTATTATCCGACCACGGTCTGCGGCGTGGTGTATCAGAACAAGTACCGGCACTATGCCTGTCAGTTCACCTTTGCCTGTGACGGTACGCCCGACGTCATCCGCGAACCCGACATGTGGGAGCGCGCCAGGAAGATCGCCAAAGCCATGCTCGACGGCCTGATCTGGCTTCCCGAGGTCGGCAAGTCAACGCACTACCATGCTTACTGGGTGCGCCCGTCCTGGGTGTCCGAAATGAAGCGGATGTACAAGTTCGGCGTCCACACCTTCTACCGGCCGAAGGCCTGGGGCGACGGCAGCGATGCCCCAAGCTGGGGATCGCCGGCGCAGACCGCGGCGATCTCCGAGGAGCTTGCGGAAGAGGCCAAGAGCGAAGCCGAGATCAATCCGAACTGGACGCGGCGCTGATCTCGGCACAGGCTTCTGACGGTTGATCTAAGTCCTGCAACGTCCCCTGCATTCGGGTGCGATGCGGACGTCGATGCCGGGCGGAGCCGAATTAGTGATGCGTCGCGTTCCACTCGAGAAAGCGGCGGTACAACTCGGGCTGACGCGACTGGTCAGGCGGCGTTGCGGCCGGCGGCTTCGCGGCGACGGGAATGCGCGGGGACGGTGCGGCGGCCGTGACCGGCTTCGACGATCTGATGGTGGTCGGAGCGGTCGCCGCGGGTCCGGAAATCGTCCCATCGAGCCATTCCTGCGCGACCCGCAACCTGGTCCATCCGGCCACCGGCGCACGCGGCGCCATCTCCCGCCATTTTGGATGGAAGGGAGGCCGCTGCAGCTCCGACATCCGCGAGAACAGCGACTTGACCAGCAGCGACAGCCGGCGATAGCGGTCGCTTCCCGGCTGCCAATTATACGACGCCAGGATCGCTTCAGCCGCGATCGTTTCGACCGGCTCGGATCTGGAGATCAGGTTGGGGTAGTCGTCCGCGTCGAGCCGAGAAGGAAGATACTCCTCGCGCAAAGGCTTGTCGTAGCCGACCGGAACGAAATGCAGATTGGTATCCGTGACCTGGCTGAGCCAGGGAACCGGCTTGCCGTCGACCGCAATGATCGCGTCGATCTCGCCCTTGCGCAACATCTCGAGCGCGATGCGCGGCTCGATATAGAGCAGGTGTGGCTTGATCTGGAGCCGCTCGAACACGTTGATCGCGGTCACGAAAGTGCTGCCATCCGGGAGGTCGACGGCAACGGTCTTGCCGTCGAGGTCCTTCATGGTGCGGATCGATCGCGGCGCCAGAACATGCATTTCCTCGTTGAACATCTTGGTGACATAGACCAGCTGATTGCGGATGTTGCTCGCGAAGCCCTTGCGTTCGAGATAATATAAAGTGTCCTTGCGCACAATTCCCGCGTCGACTCCCTTGAGCATCAGGATATCGGCCACCGCCTGAACCGAACCGCTGCCGAGGATCGGCATGACCCGCAGGTTGATCCCGTCGTTGAGCACCGAGGCGACGTCGGCGCCCATCTGGGAATAGGTGCTGCCATAAGAGCCGGTCATCAGGCTCACCGTATTTATGTTGAGCTGACCTGCAAGGTCCCGCTTGGCCGACGCATAGCGGAAGATCGCCTTGAACGAATCGCTGACGGCGCCCGGGTCGATTCCGCTGCGCACCGGTCCGAACCGTTCCCAGTGACCGCCGACGAAACGCTTCATCTGCATCTGCTCGATCGGCGCGTGGTCGCTGGCGCTGGTATTGGCGACGATCCCGGGAATCAGCATCGGAAGCTGCGTCCCTTTCAAGGAACGCGCCTGCTTCATGATATTGTCGCGGGAGAAGTCGTCGCCGCAATTATGCAGGACGGCAACCATCAGGTTGGCGAGCGCGTAGCCCACGATTCCGAGGCTGTTGATCTTGCTGACTGAAGGCGCATAGCGGTCCATGAACGCGGACCACTCGGCGTAGCCGGGATCGCCGCCCTGCACACCGCCCTCGTACAGGATCGTGGCGGAAAGTAGTCCTTCCGCGTTCTGCAGGCCTGCAGGCTGCAGCACGGTGGCGATCGAATCCGAAATCGTCGGGATGATGTGCTCGGGTTTCCAGCCGAGCTCGGCGAGGCGGCGGATCGCGAGCACCGTGAATTTCGGGGTGCTGACGTCGATCAGGATGTTGGCGCCGGCGGCCTTCAGCTTCGCGATCTGCAGATTGATGTCGGTATCGGTGACCGTGTAAGCCGCTTCAGCGACGATCGGCAGCTTGCCGCCGAGCCCGTCCTTCAAGCCCTTGAGATAGTCCTTGCCGAACTCGTCATCCTGATACAGCACACCGATGCGCGCGTCACCGGTATGTTGCTCGAGCAGATATTGCGCGTGGATATGAGCTTCGATCTGGTAGCTGGGCTGCGCTCCCATGGTCCAAGGATAGTCGCGAGGCTGATCCCAGATCGAAGCGCCGGAGCCGACGAACAATTGCGGTATTTTGTTCGCGTTGAGATAAGGCCGCACGGCCGCGCTGGTCGCTGTTCCTACGCTCGCAAAGATGACGTCGACCTTATCTTCCTCCACGAGCCGTCGTGTTAGTTCCACCGTCTTCTGCGGATTATAGCCGTCGTCATAGGAGATGAAGGTGATCTTGCGGCCCCTGATCCCGCCCTCGGCATTCACCTTCTCGAAATAGGCCGAGATGACCTTACCCACGATACCGTAGGCGGCCGCCGGCCCGGTGTAAGGCGTCGTATTGCCGATCCGGATCTCGCCCTCGGCAGCACGCGCCAGGCCTGGCACGGCGACAAGCACGAGGAGCAACGCCACGGTCGGAGAACACGCCGCGCAAAGCAATCGCGGATCCCAGGACGCCGACGACCGGGCCCGCCGCAACAATCGATCAAACATTCCCATCACGACCTCATCACGCAATAAAACACTTTGCAGGGACGCGCATCGCCCGCACGACTCAATCGACCATTGTTCAGCGGTCCGCGGGCCGTCGCAGATGCGGCGCAACGACCGGCATCAGACCGCGCTGGATCACTCGGTCTCGAAGCTCGGGTCACTCGAGGTGCCGCCGGGCCTCGAGTGACCGGAGTTCGGCGGCTCTCGCGTACCAAGCGCGGGCCTGGGCCGGATCGGGCGCGACGCCAACGGTTTTCAGCTTGGACAAGACCGCGGCGTCATAGGTATTGGCCAGCATCAGTGATGCTTCGGCGTCGCCTTCCGCGACATGCGCCAGGATCAGACGGGCACTCGCAATGTCGCCTGCGCCGATGAGATCGCGTCCGCGCTTCAGCATTTCTCTGATCTCGTCCTTGGTCAGCGTAGACGCGGCCGACGGTGCAGGGCTCCCGGTCGCGATCGTGCGAGACGCTTTCGGCGGAATTGACTGTGGGGGCTCGCCCCCGTCCGGAGCCGGCTTGACGATCTGGACCGTCGCTACGACCGAATCGGCCCGTCCGATCGCGTGCGCCGCGGCCTCCGCCGATGCTTGTCCGTCAGATGCTTGGCCGGCATAGGACTTCGATTTCCCCACCAGCCCGAAGCTTTGGGGAGACGGTGAAGCGGTGGCGTCGGAATTCGCAACTGCTTCAATCTTCGGAACCTGCATGATGCTTACAGCAAGGAACGTGAGGCACGAAAGTACAGTCGCAGCGACACCGAACCGGAAAACAGAACTGAATTCGAGTCGTTCGGGCGGAGGCGGAGGCATCACGACCGGATCGAGTGCGCGGATCCGCCGGGATCGGTCCGCCTCTACGGGCGTCAACGGTATCTCCGCATCGTCGACCGCTGAAGCGGTTTGCCACCACGGCGGGGGCAGATCGGTGGTCGCATCCTCATCCGGCGCAGAAGTCGCGTGCGCGAGGCTGTCGAACAAAGCGGCAGGCTTTGCCGGGGGCCAACGTTCGCTCAGCGCATCAGCCGCGGCGATCCGCGATCCGCCACTCCGCAATGCAGAACTCATCCCAACTACTCCTGCGGACCTGCGCCATCACGCCGCCCGCGTCCTTCCTTGGACCCTTTGCCGCCATTTCGCTCGGCGACTCGCCTTGCAGGCCGACCGCGACACCGACGATCGCTTCTATGGCTATGCCAAGCGATGAATCGCGATCTCCTGCTGCCGTGACGTTCTATTCCCTTCGTCATCAGGACGGACAGAAACACGTGCTACTACTTGGGCACCGCTAAATTCCGACCATCTCTTTTTCTTATTTGTACAGGTTCTGCGGTTCTTTTGCCGAAATCATGGCGAGCCTGTACAGCTATTCCGCTACTGCTGGTAAATGTCGCCGGCACGGTGCATCTCCCAAAGGTCGCTTGAAAGTAGTTGCGCGCGTGAAGGGTGTGCTCGATCCGTGCGGCGGGCCGGCCGCACCATCCGCGTCAGCTGCTGATCTGTTCGACGAAATGGCCCCGTCCACCTCATCTAGCGAGGTCCGCCTGGATCGCGCGCGTCATGATGACGAGGACCGGCGCAACGGCACGGCCAATTTGTTCGACGAGCGAACGCGGATCAATTGGATGTTCACGACGGAGACAGGGCGCACTAATTAGGTCGCGCCTTGTCCCCAAATGCCAGCAAGGCGGCAAAAAACAACGAGTCGAATGTCTATATCGACCGGCGAGGGCCGCTTCGCCACGATCACCGTCATTCCGGGGCAAGGCCGCAAGCCTTGAACCTGGAATCTCGAACCTGTCTTGCGTTCGGTCTCAACATCTCGAGATTCCGGTTCAACTGCCAACGCGCAGCCGCGTCGCCCCGACTTGAAGCCGATGGCGGCGTTGCCGCCAGCCTCGAACGATGCGGCAGCGCGTTCCGAAAGCGGCGAGAGCATCGCGCATATGGGCGAGATCAACGCCGACAATCAGCACGCCAAGACGCCGGCCGAGCGGCTCGGCCTGTTCGATGAGAAGGCGCGCGCGAAGTCCGAGAAATGCCTTGCCGAAGCGGTCTATTTCGAATCATGCCGTGAAGCGGTGCGCGGCCAGATCGCGGTGGCACAGGTCGTGCTGAACCGTGCCTTCTCCGGCTACTATCCGACCACGGTCTGCGGCGTGGTGTACCAGAATAAGTATCGGCACTACGCCTGTCAGTTCACCTTTGCCTGCGACGGCACGCCTGATGTCATTCGTGAACCCGACATGTGGGAGCGCGCCAGGAAGATCGCCAAAGCCATGCTCAACGGCCTGATCTGGCTGCCCGAGGTCGGCAAGTCGACGCACTACCACGCGTATTGGGTGCGTCCGTCCTGGGTCTCCGAAATGAAGCGGATGTACAGGTTCGGCGTCCACACCTTCTACCGGCCGAAGGCCTGGGGTGACGGCAGCGATGCCCCGAGCTGGGGCACGCCGGCGCAGACCGCGGCGATTTCCGAGGAGCTTGCGGAAGAGGCCAAGAGCGAAGCCGAGATCAATCCGAACTGGACGCGGCGATAGCTTATCGATCGACTGCTACGCGCTCAGCGTTCGCGGGTTGCGGGTCGGCGGATTGGCGGCAATCTCCGCCGCCACCTGTCGCGCCGCTGCGAGGGTGGTCATCGTGCGCTGGGCCGCAGCCGGGTTGTCGGCCGGATGGTCGGCGCGATAATGCGCGCCGCGGCTCTCGCGTCGGCTCCACGCGCTCGCGGCAATCAGGAGCGCCGCCGTTGCCATGTTGCGCAGTGCCAGGTTTGGCGTTTCTTGTTCGAGCTTGGCGGTCGTCAGCACGGCTTCCGCAAGTCGCTCCTCGTCGCGGACGACTCCGACCTGCGCGGTCATGGTCTCGCGGAGCGCCTTCTCTGCAAAGGGCGGCAATGGTCCGTTCGACTCCGTGATTGCGACGTTGCCGAGAGCAGGTGGGGGCGCCGTCATCTGGCCTCCAATGTCTTCGGCAACCCGCGAGGTCAGCACTACGGTTTCGAGCAGCGCGTGACCGGCAAGACAGTTGGCGCCGTGAATGCCGGTCGCGGCGACTTCGCCGGCTGCCCACAGGCCGTCGAGCGAGCTGCGACCGCGTGCATCGACCGCGATGCCGCCGATATGGAAATGTGCCGCCGGAGACACCGGAATCGGTTGGCGGGTCGGGTCGATGCCCGCTGCACGGCAGCTCGCATCAAGCATCGGATAGGCGCTCCCGACATCGTCGTCGAGCACCTCCCGCGCGTCGAGAAAGGCGCCGCGGCCGGCGGCGATTTCGGCCAGAACGCCACGCGCGACGATGTCGCGCGGCGCGAGGTCGGCGAGCGGATGGCGCGGTAGCATGAACCGCTGTCCGCGGCGGTTGACCAGGATGGCGCCCGCGCCGCGCAAGGCCTCCGTGATCGCAGGCACCGGATCGCGGCCGACCATCATCGCCGTGGGATGAAACTGCACGAACTCCGGATCGGCAATCACGGCGCCCGCGCGCGCGGCGATCGCAAGGCCTGCGCCATTGGCGAGCGGCGCGTTCGTCGTCGCCGCGTAGAGACGGCCGATGCCGCCGGTCGCCAGCACGACCTTGCGCGCGGCCAGGATAGCGGGCGGGGCTGCGGCGTCATCGCATCTGCGCAACTGCAAGCCGGCGACGGCATCGCCATCCATCACCAGCGCTTCTGCCGCATAGCCGTCAACGACGCGGATCGACGGCGTGTTGCGGACCGCCTGCATCAGCGTGGTCAGCATCGTGTGTCCGGTCCTGTCGCCATCGATCGGGACAAGGCGCCGGACCGGCGCGGAGGCCACGCGGACGTGCCCCTGTCGGTCATCGCGGTTGCGATCGAAGCTGATGCCGAAATGGCGCAACTCGTCGATCCGCAGCTCCGCTTCGCGCGCAAACCCGAGCGTCGTCTCTGTGTCGGCCAGGCCGCCGCCGGCAGCGATCACATCGGCCGTGAAGGCCTCCGGACTGTCGACTCTGCCGGGGGCCACGGGGCCGCCTGTCACCCACAAAGAGGAGGCTTGCTCGGCAAAGCGCTGGGCTGAAACCAGGGTCACCGGCCGCGGCGCCAGCTTCAGCGCGCAGAGCAGGCCGGCTATGCCCGCGCCAACGATGACGACGTCACCATTGCTCTCGATCCGATGATGAGCCCGACCATCCATGGGAAACCGCTTCGCCTATCGCCACCTGCGCAGCTTGCGCCAGGCTCGCCATGATTAGGCAGCGCGGGTTACGCTTTCTTCAGAAACAAGCGTCGCTGTTTAAGCGTGTTTGGCGACAAAACGCGGCTTTCCTGAAGGTCGCTCGCGCTACCGGCGAGGATCGCCTCGGAGGTTCGCGTAGGCGGACAGTTTTGAGGTATTATGGTGCATCAAGCGCGCCAAACCGCTCCGATCCGACCGGACTGACCTCACGGTGCGGCATCGAAAATATTAATTGGCCCTTGCCAGGCTTTCCATGCAAATGCATTAACTCGGCGGCGTCGCGGCCGTGACTTGCGACCAGCAGCAGAGGAAACGCATCATGTCGGTCCAGGCAACAGAGCTGGGTTCGCCCTCAACCGCCTCCAATTGGCGCACGCCGCTGGTCATCATCGTCTGTGGCTGCGCCATCGCACTGTTGAGCTTCGGTCCCCGCTCCAGCTTCGGCTTCTTCGTGCAGCCGATGAGCCGCGATTTCTCCTGGGGCAGGGACGTGTTTGGCCTGGCAATCGCCGTGCAGAACCTGCTGTGGGGGCTCGGCCAGCCGCTTGCCGGCGCTATCGCGGACCGGTTCGGCGTGCTGCGCGTGATGTGCGTCGGCGCGCTGCTCTATGCCGGCGGGCTGGTGCTGATGCGCTATGCGGCGACGCCGCTGTCGCTGGACATCGGCGCCGGCGTGCTGGTCGGCTTCGGTTTGTCGGGCTGCTCGTTCAACCTGGTGCTTTCGGCCTTCAGCAAGCTGCTTCCGCCGGAACGTCGCAGCCTCGCGCTCGGGGCCGGCACGGCGGCGGGGTCGCTCGGGCAATTCCTGTTCGCGCCGTTCGGTGTCGCGATGATCGGCCAGTTCGGCTGGCAGACCGCGCTGATGGTGTTTGCCGCGCTGATGCTCCTGATCGTGCCGCTATCGCTTGCGATCTCGACGCCGCCGGCGGCGGAGCCGAAGCCGACGGACGCCGAGCAGCAATCTTTCACGACGGCGCTGATGGAAGCCTTCGGACACCGTTCCTACGTGCTCCTGGTGCTCGGCTTTTTTACCTGCGGTTTCCAGCTCGCCTTCATCACGGTGCATCTGCCGGCGTTTCTGGTCGATCGCGGGCTGTCGGCGCAGGTCGGCGGCTGGGTGATCGCAGCGATCGGCCTGTTCAACATCATCGGTTCGCTCAGCGTCGGCTGGCTGCAGAACCGGCTGCCCAAGCGCTACATTCTGTCCTTCATCTATTTCACCCGCGCGCTTGCGACGCTGGCCTTCATCTCGTTTCCGGTCACCGCATTCACGGCGATCGCCTTCGGCGCCGTCTCCGGGCTCGCCTGGCTGTCGACGGTGCCGCCGACCTCGACGCTGGTCGCGATCATGTTCGGCACCCGCTGGTTGGCAACGCTGTATGGCTTTGCCTTCGTCAGCCACCAGGTGGGCGGCTTCCTCGGCGTCTGGCTCGGCGGCATCGTGTTCGAACGTTTCGGCTCCTACACCCCGATCTGGTGGCTCTCGATCCTGTTCGGCGTGCTCTCCGCCCTGATCAACCTGCCGATCGTGGAAAAACCGGTCGCCCGGCCGGTGCCGGCGACCTGATTGCGCCGGCTGTCCGATCCGCTAAAGATACCGCAAATCTTACAGGGATCGGGAGCGCGGACCGTGGCGATGTTCAAGGCGATCAGGATCGACAAAGCGGATAAAGGCACGACGGCTGCCTTGACCCAGTTCGACGAAGCCGAACTGATGGACGGCGACGTCACGGTTCGGGTCGAATGGTCGACCCTGAACTATAAGGATGGACTGGCGCTGACCGGCAAGGCTCCGGTGGTCCGGCGTTTTCCGATGATCGCCGGCATCGATTTTGCCGGCACAGTCGAGCAGTCGTCGCATCCGCAATGGAAGCCCGGAGATCGGGTGATCTGCACCGGCTGGGGCATGGGTGAGACCCATCTCGGCGCCTATGCAGAAAAGGCCCGCGTCAAAGGCGATTGGCTGGTGGCGCTTCCTGACGGCCTTTCGGCGCGCGAGGCCATGGCGATCGGGACCGCGGGTTTCACGGCCATGCTGGCCGTGATCGCGTTGGAAAAGCACGATTTGACTCCGGATCGTGGCCCGGTGGTGGTCACCGGAGCGGCCGGTGGGGTCGGCTCGGTCGCGATCGCCGTCCTGGCCAAGCTCGGCTATCATGTCATCGCCTCGACCGGCCGATCGGCGGAAGCGGATTATCTCAAGAGCCTCGGGGCCGCCGAGGTAATCGACCGCAACGAGCTGTCCGCCCCGGCCAAGCCGCTAGGCAAGGAGCGCTGGGCGGGCGGCATCGACAGCGTCGGCTCGAACACGCTGGCCAACCTGCTTTCGATGACGAAATATGGTGGGGTGATCGCGGCGTGCGGGCTGGCGGCCGGCATGGACCTCCCGACCTCGGTGGCGCCCTTCATCCTGCGCGGGGTCTCCCTTGTTGGCATCGATTCGGTGATGTGCCCTCAGCTCGCCAGACAGGCTGCCTGGAAGCGGTTGGCCAGCGATCTGGACCGGAGAAAACTCGCTGAAATCACTCACGAAATCGGCTTCGACCAAGTCATCGAAGCGGGGGCACGGATTCTGGCGGGCCAAATTCGGGGCCGTCTAGTGGTAAAAATATCCTGAGGACGTTCAGACTTTGCCAACCAAGCTGCTCCAATGTTGCCACGGTTGGTATGGTAAGCATCGGGTAAAAGTATTATCGCCTGCTCGCTGCATGGTTAGGGTCGGAGTTTCAGCATGCTTGCGCGTCTTATCCTGGGGACCGTTACCGCCGGTGCCATGATCGCGCCCGCAATCGGGGGATCGATGACCGCCGATGAGGCCCGCAAATTTGTGGCCGGCAAGGTGTTCGCCTTTACCTGTGTCGATGGCACGCGCGGCGCGGGCCGCATCCTAGACGACATGGGGGCTGCGGGTGCGGTGCAGTTTGCCGGCTCCGGTCCGGTCCGCCATATCCGCCTGCCCGGCAACACGTTGCAGATCCGCGGCCAGAACGTCTGCGCCTCGCTGAAGGGCCTGCCGTTCGAGCCCTGCTTCAACCTCGACAAAAAAGACGATCGCAGTTTCCGCGGCTCCGTGTCCGGACTCGGCTTTGCTTACTGCGACTTTCAGCACCAAGGCGGCGCCACCATGTTGATGGCGCGCGCGGTGGCGCGCCCGCATGCGCGTAGCACGCGTACTGTCGGCGCGGCCGATAGCTCGCAGGTGACCGCACGGGTCGAGACGCCGCGCGTCGAAAGCAGCAAGATCGAGCCGATCAGGTCCGAGGCGATGAAGCCGGAGCCGGTCAGGGCCAACAGCGCGGCACCGTCCGACAGCAAGTCGGAGGGCGCTCCCGAATTGCGCCGGTCGACAGAGTAATAGCTTCGTCTCGCGGCAACTCCCGACATCTGCAATGCGCGCCTCAGCCGATGGCTGCGGGCAGCAATGTTTCGCAACAAATCTCCTGCTCGCAAAGCGGTTTGAATGATTGCGCCGTAGTCCCACGGCCCCCTAGATTCATGTCCCGATAGCAACTCTCGGTTAGTTTGGGTCGAGGGGGGCCATGTGAAAAGGGGCGTTGATGTCGCTTTATTTCTTCCGCATCAGTCACGGTCGTTTTGCGGGCGCGGCTGATCAGCCTTACGAATTCGCCAATCGCGAGTCGGCGTGGAACGAGTTGACGGCGGTCTGCGCCGACCTGATCGGCGGCATCTCGCGTACCCTTCGGGAAGATGCGGAGTGGCGGATGGAATTGCTCGACGAAGCCAAGCAGCCGGTGTTTCGAATTCGCTTGGTCGCGGAGTCCATCGGATAGAGCATGATCCGGAGTCTGATTTAGTCCCTCGCGCCGCTGTGCCGCGTCAGCCATGACCACTCCCCCCGATACCGGCGATCTCATCAGTATCGGAGTGTTGTCCGTAGTAGAGCGGAGTTTCCGGTTAAGGAACCCTTTGCGGAACTGCATCAATGTGGCGATCGGAATTTCCGATCGGATCATTTCGCATTCGAGTGCAGTTCGCGCCGCCTACGCGCATGCGCCGTTGTCGCAGCTCGCAGGCTGATTGCACTCCCTGGTGGGGACATCACATGGCCACTCTGTCCATTCGTGCCAAGATCATTGCCGTCATCGTCTTCATGCTCGCAACGACGTCGGGCCTCGGCCTTCTTGCCGTGTACAGCATGCGCGCGATCAATGCGCACACCGTCGACATCGCGGAGAACTGGCTGCCGAGCGTACGCACCATCGGCCAGCTGCGCGCCGATATTAACCTGTTGCGCATTGCGCTCCGCGCCCAGGTGATGTCGGAAACGGAAGAAGCCAAGCAGGCAGCTGACAAGCGGCTCGCGGGCATCTTCGAGGCGATCGCAAACGATCGCAAGAAATACGAGCCTTTGATCACGTCGCCGGAAGAGCGAGCGATCTACGACAATTGGTTGCAGGCCTGGGACAAGTATGTCGTCGGTGTACGGCAGGTCATGGACGAGTCGCACAAGAGCGTTGGCAGAATCCCGCATGAGGCGACCGAGCTTCTGGACAAGCAGGTCGCCGTGATCGCGCGTGCGGCCGACAATTACTTCGTGCAAGATATCCAGCTCAACGACAAGGGGGCGGAACAGGCGACGCAGGCGGCTGCCGAGGGCTATGCCAGAGCTTTCTGGCTGGTGCTGATGATCATCGGCGCCGCCATGATTGCCGGCATCGCGGTCGGAATCTCGCTGGTGCGCAGCGTGTCGCAGGGCATCGCCTCGATCATCACGCCGATGCAGGCGCTGGGGGCTGGCGACTTGAGCGCCGAGGTTCCGCATCGTGGCGAAACGACCGAAATCGGCGCGATGGCCGACACGTTGCAGGTCTTCAAGGAGGCGCTGATCGCGAAGAAAGCCGCGGACGAGGCTGCTGCGCATGATACCGAAGCCAAGATCGAGCGTGGCCGCCGGGTCGACAACATCACGCGCCAGTTCGAAGCCACGATCGGCGACATCGTCAACACGGTGTCATCGGCCTCGACCGAGCTCGAGCACTCCGCAGCCTCGCTGTCGTCGACCGCAAACCGCTCGCAGCAGATCTCGACGATGGTCGCTGCGGCCTCGGAGGAAGCCTCCACCAACGTTCAGTCCGTCGCATCGGCCACCGAAGAGCTCTCCTCGTCGATCACCGAGATCAGCCGTCAGGTACAGGACTCCGCGCGCATGGCCCTCGAGGCTGTCGAGCAGGCGCGGATGACCAACGACCGGGTCGGCGAGTTGACCAAGGCCGCCGCTCGCATCGGCGATGTGGTCGAACTGATCAACACGATCGCAGGGCAAACCAACCTGCTGGCGCTGAATGCGACGATCGAGGCGGCGCGGGCCGGCGAAGCCGGCAAGGGCTTTGCGGTGGTTGCCACCGAAGTGAAGGCCCTTGCCGAGCAGACCGCCAGGGCGACCGACGAGATCGGCCAGCAGGTCTCGGGCATCCAGGCGGCGACACAGGAATCGGTCGGCGCCATCAAGGCGATCTCAGGCACGATCGAGAAGCTCTCGGAGATCTCGTCCGCGATCGCCGCCGCCGTCGAAGAGCAGGGGGCCGCAACGCAGGAGATCTCGCGCAACGTTCAGCAGGCGGCGCAGGGCACGGAGCTGGTGTCGTCGAATGTCGTCGACGTGCAGCGCGGCGCGACGGAGACCGGCAGCGCCTCCTCGCAGGTGCTGGGCGCGGCGAAGTCGCTCGCGCAGGACAGCGACCGCCTCAAGCGCGAGGTGGCGCAGTTCCTGCAGTCCGTCCGCGCGGCGTGAGATTTATTGGCTCGGCGCGGCTGCTTCCGGCAGCCGCTTGCGGAACAGGATCTTCTGATACAGCCAGCCGATCGCGACGAGGACGAGGCCGAGGCAGATGAACGACAGCGCGCGGTAGACGCCCGTCAGCGTGGACATGTCGATCAGGAAGGCCTTGGCGATCGTCAGCGCGATCACCACGGCCGAGGCGAGCCGCGCGCGCTGCGACTGAATCAGGATGCCGACCCCGAGCAGAACCACGCCGAAGCCGAGCCATGCGATCGAATAGGTGTATTGCTCGGCTCCGCTGGTCGCGCCCTCGGCCAGGTCGGGGCCGTGATAGAGCCTGCGGATTTCCAGACTGACGTAACTCAACGCAAGGATCAGCGCGCCGGCGGCCAGGCTGTTGGCGTAGACGACTGGGCGTCGGCCTGCGACGGCGTAGGACAACAGCAGCATCAGGATTGCCGGAAACGCATAGGCGAGCAGCAGCAGATTGAGGATGCGGCCTTTGATCTCGACATCCGAGATCATCGGGTTTTCCAGCAGCAACAGCCCGAACACGCTGCCGAGCACGGCGAAGACGGTCAACAGCACCGCGCCCGCATCATGGATGACGCTCCCGCTGCGCAGGCGCAGCCGTTCGAGGCCGATGGCGAGCGCGAGCGCGACGCAGACATCGAGGCCGGCTTCCGCGAGCGAGGGCACCGCCAGCATGTCGCCGCCATTGATGGCGTGGCGGATCTCCAGGAAGGCGAGCAGGACCGTGAACAGGATCGCGGCTGCCTCGACCGCACGCAGCGGCGCATCGTCGCCGCGCGGCCGCATCTGGGAGCTCGCCGCCCAGAATGACGCCGCCGGCAAGCCATAGCCCCACAACAGCCAGTTGAAGATCGGCGTGGTGCCGACATCGTCACCGACGATCCGCGGCTCATAGCCGATCCGCAGCAGCACGAGGCCGGCGAAGACAGCAGAGAGGGTGCGCAGGAACGGGATCGGCCGCTGCGTGGCGATCCAGGCGGTGCCCAGCGACATCAGCGCGAGCGCGATCGTCAACCAGCCCTTCTCCAGGGCGAAGGTCAGTGCGAGCGCCAGCGCGCCGAGTGCGCCGGTCGCAAACAGCGCGACCGAGACGTTCAGCCCTGGCCTGGGCTCGCGGCGCGACAGGGCTTCGGTTGCGGCAGCAAAGGCTGCGGCCAGCAGCACCGCAAGGATCGCGAACGGGATCGAGCGGTCGAGATGGGCGATGCGCGCGTAAAGCGCAACGAGGAGCGCCACGGGCGTGAAGACGCCGGCGCCCGACCAGATGATGGGTACGATGGCATGACGGCTTCGGCCCTGCGCGAGGAAGCCGGTTGCGCCGAAACCGGCGGCAAAGATGGCCGCAATCGTGAGATGCAAGGCGACGGATTCGCCGGTCGGGCTCGATCCCATGCCGGGCAGGGCGCCGCCCGGCAACACCAGCATGTCGGGATTGTCGCGCACCGCCCATTCCGCAAACACGATGAAGACCATCGCCGCCGCCGCGCCGATGGCACCGCTTGCGGCAGGCGCCCGCCAGGCGACCATCAGGGTGCCCGCGACCAGCGCCGCGAAGGCGATCAGCGCCACGCCGTCATGCAGGCTGGCTAGCACGATCAGCATCGCGCCCAACAAATAGATCGCCAGCGATGCCGAGGAGATCGGCTCGAACTCGTCGCCGGCGGCGTCGGGGCCGAACATGAAGCCACAGACGACGATCAGGGCTGCCAATGCGAAGCCCACGACGACGTGGAAGACGTGCGGTGCCACCATCGACAGCCCGCAATCCAGGCAGGGCAAGGTCCACAGGAAGGCGAGCACGATCGTGGTGATCGCGAGCCAGCGCCACAGCCGGATGCGCGCCAGCGCGAAGGCGGCAGCGGTGACGACCGCCAGATAGATGTAGAGGGCCCAGTAGTTCGGCTCGTCCGACGAGACCAGCACGGGGGTGACGAAGGCGCCGGCAATGCCGAGTCCGGCGAGCGCCGGCCCGTGCAGCAGGGCCGTTGCCAAGGTGCCCAGCGCAACGATCCCGAGCAGCATGAAGGCGGTTGCGGGAGCGAGAAAATCGTAGAGCGCGTAGGCCGCATAGACCGTGGCGAATGCCACCGCCGTCCCCGCCGCGGTCAGGATCGCCGGGATGTTGGCGATGGGTAGCGGCGCGATCTGCGACAGGCTCTCCTTGCGCCGCGCCCATTCGCCGGAACCGAGCAGCGCCAGCGCGAACAGCCCGCCCAGGGTTACGCGCACGGCAGGGCCGACCAGGCCGGCCTCGATCGAATAGCGCACCAGGAAGAAGCCGCCGAGTGCGAGCGCAAGCCCGCCGATCCACACCACCCAGCGCGTGCCGATCCGTTCCTCGAAGCCCTGGGCAGCCGGCTGCGGCGCGGCTGAGGGAAGTGGCGGGGGCAGGTGCCGCGCTTCGTCGCTGGTCTCCCCTGGGCCAGCAGCGGCGCTTGTGCTGGCGATCTCGGGCTGGTCGGGCGGGAGCGCGGCGGACTCTTCCGCTTCCAGCGAGGCCTCTGGCTCCTGCGCGGGCGTGAGCGGCGGTGGCACCGCCACCAATGTCGTGGCTTCGGCTCCCGCTCCTGCCTCCAGGCGATCCAGCCGTGCGCGCAAGCGTGCGGCTTCTCCTGCAGCCTTGCGGGCAAAGACCAGCGCGCCGATCGCGATCAGGAGCGCAATCCAGTCTAGCGGCCAGTCGAACATGCTGCGTCTCGAACTCGGTGCCGGGGTCCGGCGGTTGCCGCAAAGGTCAACCGCACCGCGTCATTCCCCAGCTGGCCGGACCGCGGCCAATGGAGCAGATGGCAGGTTCCCGTAAGTCTCGATCCCGCTGGCAAAAGTTCAAACCGCCCGCATCGATCCGCTCAGTCGAGCTCGATCCGGAACGGCCGGCCTTCGGTCGACATCGCGCCCGGGCCGATCGCGTCGATGGCGCGGATCATGCGTCCTTCCCGCCCCAGCGCCGCGTCGGCAAGGCTGACGATCAGGCGGTTCGGTGCGGCGATGGGCGAAGCCGCGCGGATGGCCTTTGCGATCGCGAACTCATCGCGGTGCGGATTGAGCGCGCAGGCGGCCGCGAAGGCGCTGGCGGTCGAGCGGCTGATGCCGGCATAGCAATGCACCACCAGCGGCGCCTTGCGGTCCCAACCGCGGACGAAGTCGAGAACCTGCGCCACGTGGTGTTCGCAGGGCGCGACGAAGCCCTCGATCTCCTCGGTGATGTCGTCCACCGAAACCTTGAGGTGATTGTGCGGCAGGATGGCCTCGGGCGTCAGCACCTGGTCGACATTGGCCATGATCGTCAGCACGTGGCTGGCGCGCGTGCGGCGGACGGTGTCGGGCAGGGCGGCGAGAGAGCAGACGTGGATCATCCCGAAAAGATGTCGCGTTCAGGGTTGTCGATGTCGCTTGAGCTGGCGCAGCTGCTGGCGGGCGAGGGAGGCGTTGCCCTCGATCTCGGCATTCAGCCGCTCGAGACGATCGAAGAGACGTTCGCGCCGGGCCGGCGTGGGCTGGGACGGGGCCTCGACGGGCTTCTCGGCCCAGGGGCGGCGGATGAACAGGGCAAGGATCCACACCATGGCCGCGACTGCCAACGGCATGCTCAAAGCATAGATCTGACCGACCGTCATCGGAGGCCTCCCAGAAGCCACTGTGCACCTAAATGTAGGAGCAAACCCGCCGCAAAGCAAACCGGGGCCGAAACGTAGACCAGGGTGGGGTCGGTGCTCTGGGGCAGGAACCCATAGATCTCCTGGCCGATCGGGACGAAGACTCCGACGGAGATGATCGCGGTCGCCAAGGTATTGGCCCAGTTCGCAAGCAGCTTCAGCCGCTCATTGCGGCGTTCGTCCGGCGTCAGCGGCATCGCATCAGGTCCCTAGAACGGCATTGAAGCGCGTCAGGAAGCGTTTCTCGGCCTTCGAGGCGCTCCACGGCGTCAGGTAGTCGACGCGTGTCGCTTCGGGCAGGTCGGGATCGCGGCCGAACAGCCGCTTGGCCTCGCTCTCGGAGAAGCCCGCAAGCTCCGTGGCCTCGAGATAGGCGGCGCCGCGATCGGCGGCCTTGATCTGCCTCTCGATGTCAGGAGCGAGCTCCGCCGGCAGGCCGAAGCGGATGTGGATCGCGCCCAGCAAGCGTTTCTCGACCGTCTTGTAGTCCGCTCCCAGCACCGCCTTGAACGGCGAGATCATGTCGCCGATGACATATTCCGGTGCGTCATGCAGGAGGGCGGCGAGCCGCAGCCGGTCGTCGATGTTCGGATTGCGCGCGCGCATCACGGCCTCCACCAGTAGCGTGTGTTGCGCCACCGAGAAGATGTGCGCCCCGCGCGTCTGGCCGTTCCAGCGCGCCACGCGCGCGAGCCCATGGGCGATGTCGGCGATCTCGATGTCGAGCGGGGAGGGGTCGATCAGATCGAGCCTGCGGCCCGACAGCATGCGCTGCCAGACGCGGGTCTGGCCGGGTGAAGCCTTCTTGACGCTCATAGGGCTTTGGGGTGCGGGGCTTTGAGGCGCGGAGTGCGGCGTTTGCCGCTGCAGGTCTCGTGGCAGAAGCAGGTGACGAGATGATCGTTGACCATGCCGGTCGCCTGCATGAACGCGTAGACGATCGTGGGCCCGACGAATTTGAAGCCGCGGGTCGATAGTTCCTTGGAGATCTTGATCGAGAGCGGGGTCGAGGCCGGCACGCTCGCGGTGGTCTTGAACTCGTTCACCTTGGGCCGGCCGTCGACGAAGTCCCACAGGAATTTCGAGAAGCCCTCGCCTTGCTCCTGGATCTTGAGCCAAGCCTTGGCGCTCAGAATCGTGCCCTCGACCTTGGCGCGGTTGCGGACGATGCCGGCATCGTTCATCAGCGCGTGGATCTTCTTGTCGGTGTAGCGGGCGATCTTCTCCGGTTGGAAATCGTCGAAGGCGCGACGGAAATTGTCGCGCTTGCGCAGGATCGTGATCCAGGACAGCCCGGCCTGGAAGCCGTCCAGGATCAGCTTTTCATAGAGCGCGCGATCGTCATATTCCGGCACGCCCCATTCGGAGTCGTGATAGGCGACGTAAAACGGATCGTCGCCCGGCCAAGGACATCGCCTCAGACCATCAGGATGAAGGCGCGCAGATCTGCTCATGCCACGGTTTGCTTCGGTGCGCCCTGTAGCGCCTCGAGATCGACCACCCGCAGGGCGAGACCGCCCGCGGTCAGCGGCGTGCCGGTCTCGATCGCCTCGGTCGTGCGGTCGATGCGCAGCAGCGCGATACCCGCCTGCGCCGCCGCCGAGCCCATCGTGCCGACCGTCTTGTCGCCCGCGACCACTGGCGTGCCCGGTTCCGGCGCGGGTCCCTCTAGCGTCACCTGAGCCGCGCGGGTGCGCGTGGTGCCGCGATGATGCATGCGGCTGACGACCTCCTGGCCGACATAGCAGCCCTTGCCGATATCGACGCCGTTCAGGCGGTCCATGTTGGTCTCATGCGGGAAGGCATCGCCATAGGCGAAGTCGAGGCCGCCCTGAGGGACGCTGTGAGCGATCCGTTGGGCATCATAGGCGCCGACATCGGCGATCTCGGCGCCTAGCTCGGCGGCCACGCGCGGCAGCTCGTCCTGCGGCGCGATCGCGCGCCAGCCGAGTTCGGGCCGTCGCGGGTCGGCAAAGCTCAACTCCGGCCGAGCTGCGGGCGTGCCGCCCCAGGCCGCGACGACGCCGAGCCGATCGGACAGGTTTTCGATGCTGATCTTGGCGCGCAGCTTGTACAAGTTGAGCTTGTCGGTCAGCGCCTGGGCCAGTGCCCGCGGGCAGTCGAGCAGGAAGCGCTCGCCAGCCTCGGAGGGCATCTCGGCGATCAGGAAATCGACGATGATCTTGCCCTGCGGCGTCAGCAGGGCGCCGAACCGCGCCTCGCCAGGATGGAGCTTGGTGACATCGGTGGTGACAAGGCCGTTCAGGAACTTGCGTGCGTCGGCGCCGCTGACCTGGACCACGCCCCGGTCGGGGAGAAAGGTCGCTTTCATTCTGCAAAAACCTCTTGCGACACGCCGCACCGAAACGTAAGCCGCCCTGGCACAAACCACAAGGCGGAAACGGTGTCGCAGGGTGGCTTCATTCTCAAGATGAAGTTGAACTGCCTGCAGCAGACTAGCAAATGGGCAGGCGTGTAGCATGATCGCTTGCTGCGCCAAGCCGTGTGGAGAATGAAATCCTACGAGGGATCATGAGCCAGCGCTTCGACCTCATTCTGAAATCCGGCACCGTCGTCAATCAGGACGGCGAGGGCGTGCGCGACGTCGGTATCACCGGCGGCCGGATCGCCGAGATCGGCGCGCTCGGCGGGGCCTCGGCTGCCGAGGTGATCGACTGCAAGGGTCTGCATATCCTGCCCGGCGTCATCGACACCCAGGTGCATTTCCGTGAGCCTGGGCTCACGCATAAGGAAGATCTCGAGACGGGCTCGCGCAGCGCCGTGATGGGCGGCGTCACCGCAGTGTTTGAGATGCCGAACACCAATCCGCTGACGGTGACCGAGCGGGCCTTCACGGAGAAGGTGAGCGCCGGCCGGCATCGCATGCATTGCGATTTCGCCTTCTTCATCGGCGGCACCCGCGAGAATGTCGAGCAGCTTCCGGTGCTGGAGCGCGCCGAAGGCTGCGCCGGGGTGAAGGTGTTCGTCGGCTCGTCCACCGGCTCGCTGCTGGTCGAGGACGACGACAGCCTGCGTCGCATCTTCCAGGTGATCCGCCGCCGCGCGGCCTTCCACGCCGAGGACGAATACCGCCTGAACGATCGCAAGAGCCTGCGCGTCGAGGACGATCCGCGTTCACATCCGGTGTGGCGCGACGAAGAGGCGGCGCTGCTGGCGACGCAGCGGCTGGTCACCCTCGCGCACGAGACGGGAAAGCGCATCCATGTGCTGCACGTCTCGACCAAGCAGGAGATCGCGTTTTTGCGCGACCATAAGGATGTCGCTTCGGTGGAGGCGACGCCGCATCATCTGACGCTCGCCGCGCCCGAATGTTACGAGCGGCTCGGCACCCACGCTCAAATGAACCCACCGGTCCGTTCGGCCGATCATCGCGACGCGATCTGGTGGGGCGTCGAGCAGGGCATCGTGGACATTCTGGGCTCCGACCACGCGCCGCATACGCTGGAGGAGAAGGCGAAGACCTATCCCGCCTCGCCGTCCGGCATGACCGGCGTGCAGACGCTGGTGCCGATCATGCTCGACCACGTCAATGCCGGGCGGCTCTCGCTGCAGCGTTTCGTCGATCTCACCAGCGCCGGCCCCGCGCGGCTCTACGACATCGCCTGCAAGGGCCGGATCGCCGCGGGCTACGACGCCGATCTCACCATCGTCGATTTGAAGCGCAGCGAGACCATCACCAACAAATGGGTCGCTTCGCGCGCCGGCTGGACCCCTTACGACGGCCTGCGCGTGACCGGCTGGCCGGTCGGCACCGTCGTCCGCGGCAGGCGGGTGATGTGGCAGGGCGAGCTGTTGACGCCTGCGACCGGCGAGCCGGTGCGGTTCCTGGAGACGCTGAAGCCCTGATCAAGAATCGTAGGGTGGGCAAAGGCGCGCGACGATGTTTTCGCGTTCGCGGTGACGGAAAGCGCCGTGCGCCTGCCGTGCCGGAAGGTGGTGGGCACGCTTCGCTTTGCCCACCCTACAAGACTGGCGTCTCTGGAATACCGGCGTGTCCGGTCATGCCGGACGACGATAGCGGAGTGCTGCGGCTACTGCGTCGCGCGCGACAGCGAGAACTCGCCGTGGCGCACCCGGGTCGACAGCGCTTCCACGAAGGTCGCGACGGCGTCCTCCCCATAGGTGCCGACCAGCTCGGCCAAGGCGGCGAACAGGCTCGCCTGGGCCAGGCAATCGCCGTCGACGCCATCATGGCGCGCTTCCGCCCAGGCCTCGTTGAGATAGCTGAGCGCGGCCTGCTTCTGCTCGTGATCGGGCAGGACGGCGTGGACGGTGCTGAAGGGTACGGAATGGCTCATGAAGACTGTCGGTCGGACTGTTGGCGCGATTCTCCGGGCGGGCGCGCCGGACCCGAGCTGTTTACCACGGCCAGGGCGCGCGCCTAGGCAGTTCTTTAGGAAAGGTTAACGGGATCGCATAATCGCGTGGATGGTCTGACCACGATGCGCTGCCACGGGCGCGGCGAACAGAGTGTTCGACTGGATCAGTTGGCGTAGCGCGCCGTGAGGTCGCGCGAGATCTTCGCGCCCTCGTCGATATAGCGGCGGATCGCCACCATCGCTGCCGGCGTGCAGGTGCGATAGGTCTGCTGGAAGCCGTTATAGCCGCGGTTGAAGCCCGCGATCATGCGGGTGCGGCGGTCGCCTGAGGGCGTTTCGGCATCGATCAGCGCCTGCATCTGGTTGCGCCATTTGGCGCCCTCATTGGCGCCGCAGATGCCGCGGAGGTAATGCAGGGCGCCGAGGATTTCGGCGAGCCGCTGCAGGTCGCCGTCGAACGGGGCAGCCGCCTGCTGTGCGCGCGCAGGCGCCGCGGCGCACGCCGCAATGACGAGAAGGACGGCCAGGAGACGTTTCGACATCAGGGGTCCGTGATAGGCCTTCGCAAGGTGCGGAGGCAAGGCGGAACAGGTCGCGCTGACCTTACAGTAGCCGTTGAGACGCCGCGACGATCTCGGGCAGGCCCGCGGTCAGCGTCAGGCCGCCGAGCGCATCCGGTGCCAGCCATTGGAAATCATCCAGCTCGGCGTTGAGCCGTACCTCGCCGGCGCGCCAGCGCGCGGCAAAGGGCAGGATCACGAAATGGCCGCCGCCGGTGGTCTCGGGCAGCACCTCGCGCCAGCCGGCGAGGGCGACGATGTCGATCGACAGAGCGGTTTCCTCCTCGACCTCGCGGCGCAAGGCCACATGGAGCGGCTCGCCAAACTCGACGCGGCCGCCGGGCAGGGTGTAGACCCCCTTGGCAGGGGCGCGTGCGCGCCGGACCAGCAGCAGCTTGTTCGCGCGAAAGATGGCGGCACTAACCGCGAGCTGGGGATGGTTCGGCGTGGCGGTCGGGGACATCGCGGCGAGGCTCCGGAGTGACGGTACCGCCATCTTACGTCAGGCTTGCAGCGGTCCAAATCCGCTTCGATCAGAAGCTCGCCATGATGGCGTCGACGGCATCGACCTCGTCGATCTCGCCCTCGTCGGGAACAGGATCCGGTTCGAGGTCGCCATTGATCAAGCCGCCGGCCTCTGCGATCAAGGGTTTGACCCAGCCTGTGGCCTGGGTGGCCAGCCTGGCGCGGGTCGCATCCTGCTTGGCGTCGCGCATCGCCGTTCCGACAGCGAGCAGGATGTCGGTCATGGTTTTGGTGATGTGATCGAATCGTTCGCGAATCGAAGGATCGGCCGTTTCATAGGCCTCGATGACGAGATCGCGGGCCTTGAAATTGGTCGCGGTGAAATGCTCTGCATAACTGAGCGGCTTCCATGCCAGAAAATCTTCGGCGCATTCCGGCATGTCCGGGATCATTTCCAGCAGCATCACCGCTTCGTTGAAATGATTGAGGTAGTCGGTTGCGAGCCCGGTGCGTGGGTTGATGTTGGCGGCGCGCAGCATTGCGGCACGATCAACGGTGCCCGTCACTTGCTCGTTCGTGCGATCGGTCTGCACGGGTGGTAGGGCCGCTGTGCTCATCCGCTGCAGTGTTGGCGTTTGGAGTTAAAAGGTCCTGAACGGTCAAATAATTTGAGTGGGATTATGTGCGGACGTTTCGTCATTACTTCACCACCCGCAGCATTGCGGCAGATGTTCGGTTACGAGGAGCTGCCGAACTTCCCGCCGCGCCACAACATCGCACCGACGCAACCCATTCCCGTTATCATCCTCGATAACGGCGCGCGACATTTTCGCTTGATGCGCTGGGGCTTGGTTCCGGCCTGGGTCAAGGATCCCCGTAATTTCACGTTGCTGATCAACGCACGCGGCGAGACCGTGCGCGAGAAGCCCGCGTTCAAGAACGCACTGAAGCGGCGGCGGTGCTTGGTTCCCGCCGACGGCTATTATGAATGGCAGAGCGCGGATGGCCGCAAGCGGCCGTTCTTCATCCATCGTCGCGACGGTGCGCCGATGGGGTTTGCGGCTCTCGCCGAGACCTGGGCCGGGCCCAATGGCGAGGAGGTCGACACGGTGGCGATCGTCACTGCAGCTGCAAGCGCCGAACTCGCCGGTTTGCACCATCGCGTACCCGTCACCATCAGTCCGGCCGATTTTACATTATGGCTGGACTGCAATGCTCATGATGTCGACGAGGCGATGCAGCTGCTCGGGCCGCCGGAGGACGGCGTGTTCAGCTGGTACGAGGTCTCGACACGCGTCAACTCCGTCGCCAATGACGACGCGCAATTGATCCTGCCGATCACGGACGAAGAGCGCGCGGCGCAGGAGGCGCCGAAAAAAGCCCCGAAGAAGGCGGTTGCGCGAAAGGCGCCAGCGCCGCCTCAGGACGACGGGCAGGGCAGTTTGTTTTGAATTCGCTCCTCGCCCGGCGAAAGCGCAGGCCCATGATCACTGGCGTCAATCGTTGCGCGCCAGTGTTGGCCGGGATGCCCGATCGAATCGCGCGATCCGCTCTAGACGAAAATCTTCAGCGCCGCATGTTGCAGCAGCATGATGGTCTTGGCATCGACGATGCGCCCATTGGAGATCATTGCCAGGGCATCTTCAATCAATAGTTGTAAAACTTCGATCTCCTCGCCTTCATGCGCGAGGCCGCCCCCGGCGCTGACGCGCATTTGCGGCTCATATTCGGCGACGAAGAAATGGATCTTCTCGGTCACCGCGCCCGGGCTCATGAAGGCCTCGAACACGAACTTGACGTCATGCAGGCGGTAGCCGGTCTCTTCTTCCGTCTCCAGGCGGATGCGCTCTTCCGGCGTGGCGTCGTCGAGCAGTCCGGCGGCGGCCTCGATCAGGAGATCGTCGTGGCCGTTGACAAAAGCCGGATAGCGGAACTGCTTGACCAGGATGACGCTGCGCTTTTGCAGATTATAAGGCAGGATCGCCGCCGCATTGCCGCGATCGTAGACCTCGCGCTGCTGGGTCTGCCAGCTGCCGTCGTCGCGTCGCCACGCCAGCTTGGTGTTGGTCAGCTTACCGTAGCTCTGCGAGAGCACGCGGACGTCTTCGACGCGGATGCGATCGGAAATGCTCATCGGGATTCCGGAAGGTTACGGTGTCGCCTCGCGACCGTCGAGCCATTTGGCATAGATGACGCGATCCTGCTCAGAATAATCCAGCTTTTCGTAGAACGCCTGCACCTTGCTGTTGTCCGAGCGCACCATCAGCATCAGCTTGGCGACGCCGCGCTGGCGCAGCCAGTCCTCCGCCGCGTTCATGATGCTACGGCCGTGGTCGCGGCCGCGGTGATCGGGATCGACGCTGACGTAATAGACCCAGCCGCGATGGCCGTCATGGCCGACCATGACCGAGGCGACAATCGTGTTGCCGTCGCGGCCGAGCAGGATGGTGGCGTTGTCGCCGCTGCGCGCCAGTGCGATGTCGGAGGCCGGATCGTTCCACGGCCTTGTCAGCCCGCAGCGCTCCCACAAGGCGATCACGGTCGGCACGTCATCGTCGCCGATGGGCGCGATGGCAAGGCTTTGATTGTCAAGGTTTTGGATGTCAGGACTTTGGACGATATCCATTTCGGAACTCTTGATGTCGCAGAATCGAAAGCGCGTGTTTAGCTGGTGGTTCCAATCCGTATACTCAACTTGCCGAAAATTTCGGCAGGCGCCAATTCAGTCCCATCGAACTCCCCCAGCCTTATTGCCGATTAGATCGGCCCAAACCGTCTATTGAACTCTGCGATCGCCCTCACGACGTCCCCTCGCCGCGCCAGCTGCCGCGTGCGCCCGATCGGTCCATCAAACATCATAATAATCTGGTCGACCTGGGGGTGAGATCGTGCATCTGTCACCCACTTCAGCCCACCTACCGTGACTGCGGTACACTCTCGACTGTCGATTGCCAACTGGATTGCCCGAAAAATGTCCTTAGCTTCGTCGATCGAAAGCTCCATTGATTGGATTAGTTCAGGCCCGCCAGGCCCTACACATCTCAAATCGAGCTTCGCCTTTGGCACACGAAAATACAACGCGTCACTAAGTTCAATAACTTCGTATGAGGTAAGACCGGACAAGTATCCACCAACTGTTCGGATAAGAGCTTGCAGGAAACGATCAACTGCGTCGCCAATCTTCATGAGTTTTCCGGATTGTCATCTTGGTAAGACCAGCGCGTCAGCACGACCAAGTAAGTCTATCGCGTTTGGTATGGAGCTTCTGATGATTGCCTCGAAGACAGGGTGTTCCTTCACAACCTCTTAGCGCGCGTGTCTGACAGATTTCTGTCAGGTCACGGCCGCGTCGCTTCGGCTACAGCACCTTCCCCGGATTCATGATGCCGAGCGGATCGAGCATCGCCTTCAGCGAGCGCATCAGCGCGATCGCGGTCTTGTCCTTCACGTCGGGCAATTCGTCGCGCTTGAGCACGCCGATGCCGTGCTCGGCCGAGATCGAGCCGCCCATGCGCAGCACGATCTCGAATACAACCGCATTCACCTCGTGCCAGCGCGCCAGATATTGGCTCGTATCGGCGCCGACCGGTTGGCTGACATTGTAGTGGATGTTGCCGTCGCCGAGATGGCCGAATGGCACCGGGCGCGCGCCCGGAATCAGCTTCACCACCGCCTCGTTGGCCTCGGCAATGAACGCGGGCACCGCCGCGACCGGCACCGAGATGTCGTGCTTGATCGAGCCGCCCTCGGGCTTCTGTGCCGCCGAGATGTCCTCGCGCAGCTTCCAGAACGCCATGCGCTGCGCCAGGCTGTCGGCGATCGCGGCGTCGTCGACGATGCCGTCCTCGAGGCCCTTTTCGAGGATCGTCTCCAGCGTGGCGCGGGCGTCGTCGCGTGCCGACGACAGCTCCATCAGCACATACCAGGAATGCTTCGAGGATAGCGGATCGCGATTGCCGGCGGCATGCCGGATCGAGAAATCGAGCGCGATCGCCGCGATCAGCTCGAAGCTCGTCAGCGCGCCGGCCGCCTCGCTCTGCGCGATGGACAGCAGCTTGAGCGCATCGGCCGGCGATTTCAGCCCGACAAAGGCGGTCTCGATCGCGCGCGGCTTCGGAAACAGTTTCAGGCTGGCCGCGGTGATGATGCCGAGCGTGCCTTCGGCGCCAATGAAGAGGTTGCGCAAATCGTAGCCCGTATTGTCCTTCTTCAACTTCGACAGCGCATTGAGCACGCGGCCGTCCGCGAGCACCACTTCGAGCCCGAGCGCCATTTCGCGCGCCACGCCATAGGCGAGCGCAGCGGTGCCGCCGGCATTGGTGGAGAGATTGCCGCCGATGGTGCAGCTGCCTTCGGCGCCGAGCGAGAGCGGAAACAGCCGGTCGACCTCGGCCGCCTTCTGCTGCGCCACCTGCAGCACCACGCCGGCCTCGCAGGTCATGGTGTTGGAGGCGGTGTCGATCTCGCGGATCTTGTCCAGGCGCTTCAAGGACACCACCACCTCGCCGTGATGCGGTGTCTGGCCGCCGACGAGCCCGGTGTTGCCGCCCTGCGGCACCAGCGCGATCCGATGCTCGCTGGCAAGTTTGCAGATCGCCGCGACCTCGGCTGTGGATCCCGGCCGCAGCACCAGCGGCGAGCGGCCGTGGAACAGATTTCGCTCCTCGGTGACGTAGGGCGCGATGTCGCTCGCCTCGGTCAGCGCCTGGCGCTCGCCGACGATGGCGGCGAATTTCGCGATCAGGTCGGGCGGCAATGGCGGCACGGCGGGCTGGCTGATGTTCATCGTGTCTTGCTTCCAGTGTTATCTCGGTGCGGCGGCGCGGCGCAGCCGGTCGTTGATGGCCTCGCCGAGTCCCTCATGCGGGATCGGCATCACGGCGATGGCGCGCGCATCCTTGGCGTCGAGCGCGCGAAGATAGCCGAAAAGATGCGTCGCTGCCTCCGCCAGGTCGCCGGTGGGGGACAGGTTCAGCACGGCCGCCGCGCGGTCCGCGCCATGCAGGGTTTGGGAGCCGAACGCGAGCAGCGCCTCGCCCGGGGCAAGCGATGTCGCTTCGAGCCGCACCGCGGCGCGCGGCGCGTAATGCGAGGCCAGCATGCCCGGTGCGGATGGCGCGGCCGCCTCGGCCGATGGCCGGGCGAGCCTTTCGCCGAGCACGGCCTCGATCGCCTCGGTCGGCACACCGCCGGGCCGCAACAGGCTGGGCTGCTCGAAACAGCCGACGATGGTGGATTCGACCCCGACATGCACCGGGCCGCCATCCAGAATCAGGTCGATCCGGCCGGTCAGGTCGGCCTGCACATGGGCGGCCGTGGTCGGCGACACATGGCCGGAGATGTTGGCGGATGGCGCCACCACCGGTCCGCCGAAAGCGGCGAGCAGGGTGTGGGCGAGGGGGTGCGCCGGCACCCGGATCGCGACCGTATCGAGGCCGGCCGTCGCGAGCTCCGCGACCGCACAGTCCGCGGTCTTCGGCAGGACCAGGGTCAGCGGCCCCGGCCAGAACGCCGCAGCCAGCTTTTCCGCGGTCGCATCGAATCGGCCGATCCGCCGCGCAGCCGCAAGGTCGGCGACATGGGCGATCAGCGGGTTGAAGGCCGGCCGGCCCTTGGCCGCATAGAGCCTTGCGATCGCGCCGGCATTGGCGGCATCGGCGCCGAGCCCATAGACGGTCTCGGTCGGGAACGCGACCAGCCCGCCGCGGGCCAGCGTCGCCGCGGCCGCATCAATCCCGGCCGGATCGGCCGGCAGGACTTCGGTTTTGGAGGCGATTGTCTCGGGTACGGACATGAATGGCAGCGATCAGCGTGATTTTTGCGGTTTCGGTTCAGCTCCCTGATCGGGAGAGCTCGATCGGCCTCCGGCGTGGTTCGCGGGAGCCAATCGGGGTGGGTGGGCTCGGTTTCCGGCCGGACCGTACTCTCTCGCCGCGTCGCCTCCAATGGCCTTGCGGCAAAGCCTCGTTGCGGCAAGGGCTTAACTCGCCGCTGGCGGGAGATGATTTCCTTCAGATTTCGTTGCGCCTGTGCCTTGCGGAGGGCGAAACCCGACGCTATAAGCCGGCTTCCCAAGTCGGAGCGTGGCTCAGCCCGGTAGAGCACTGCGTTCGGGACGCAGGGGTCGCAGGTTCGAATCCTGCCGCTCCGACCATTTCCCGACCATCGTCAATTCCGGCGACGACTCCCTTCCAATCGATGCTGGACGCAGGTTAAGGCCATCAGGTTAGCCTTTCACTTGCGCTTGCTGCCGCATCACTCTTGAGGCGCTTCAGTGGGCGGTCAGGAGCTTGTGCATTGCATGCGCGATCCTCAGCCAGGCGGGTTCGTCCGATGACCAGGGCCTCAGGAACCGCGTGGCGGCATGCCAATGTCGGCCGGCTGCTCAACAATGCGGTGCGCCGTTTCGAAGCGCGCGTCCTTGAGCTCATGAGCGCGAGCGGCCACGGCCAGACGCGGATCGCGCATGTCAATCTCACCCGAAATCTCGACGTGGAGGGGACGCGGCTGACGGAGCTGGCCCGGCGGGCTTCGATGAGCAAGCAGGCGATGGGTGAGCTGGTCGATCAGTGCATGGCGCTGGGGCTTGTTGAGCGGCTTGCCGACCCGAGCGACCGGCGCGCCCGTATCGTCCGGTTCACGCCCGCGGGCCTGGTTTGGCTGGATGCATTCCGCGATGCGGTTGATGTCGCCGAGCGCGAGATGCGCGCCGCACTCGGCGAGGCAGCCATGGATGCCATTCTCAACGGGCTCGCGGCCTATGGCACCGAGTTCGACACGCTCGAGGAGGAGAAATAGTCAGGTAACTTGACTATCTGGCTGAGCGCCTTACCCTGAATAAATGTCGTTCGGGGGAGAAGCATCTTGGAGACAGGTCTGACCGCCTCCGTCCTGATTGTGGGTGGCGGCCCTTGCGGGCTCATGCTGGCGAACGAGCTCGGCCAACGCGGCGTGTCGGCCGTCCTGATCGATGAGAAGCCCGGGACAGCCTTCAATCCGCAGGCCAATGCGACCCAGGCCCGGTCGATGGAGCATTATCGGCGGCTGGGCTTCGCCGACGAGATCAGGCGCGCCGGCTTGCCCGCCGACTATCCGACCGACGTCGCCTACTTCACCCGTTACACCGGTTACGAGTTGGCACGCTTCCAGCTGCCGTCCTCAAGTCGCGCGACCGAGCTCGTCAAAGGCCTGTCGGGCTCATGGAGCGCCGCCGAACTGCCGCATCGCGTGTCGCAGAAGTTTGTGGAGGCCATCCTGCGGGCGCATGCCGAGCGGCTTTCTGGAATCAGGCTTCATTACGCGCACCGGCTGATCAGTTATGTCGAGCGCGACGACGGCATCATCGGCGAGATCGAGTGCCTGGACGATGGCCGCCGCTTTCAGGTCCGCGCCGACTTCCTGGTCGGGGCCGACGGTCCGCGCTCGATGGTGCGGCAGTCGCTCGGGATTTCCTACGGCGGGATGACAGGAATCCAACGCGACTTCATGGGCGGCCGCATGCTGGCGGTCTATCTGCGTTCTCAGGACTTCTACAAAAGCGTCCCGCATGCCAAGGCGTGGATGTACAACTGCTTCAATCGCGACCGCCGCGCCTTCATGGCCTCGGTGAACGGGCACGACGAATTCGCCTTCCACACCCAGCTCCGGCTCGGAGAGGACGAGAGCGCGATCACCGTGAATGACGCGAAGGCCGCGTTTCAACGCGCCTGCGGGGCGCCGGTCGCATGCGAGGTGCTCTCGTTTCTCACTTGGACCGCAGGTCATGCCTTGGTTGCGGAGGGCATGCAGCGCGGGCGCGTCTTTCTCGGCGGCGACGCGGCGCATCTGTTCACGCCGACCGGCGGCCTCGGCTACAACACCGCGATCGAGGATGCCGTCAATCTCGGCTGGAAGCTCGCCAGCGTCGTCAACGGCGTGAGCCCGCCTGCGCTGCTCGACAGCTACGCGTGCGAACGCCGTCCAGTGGCGCTGCGCAACACCGATCATGCGCGCCGGTTTGCCGACTCGCTCGGCCTGTTTGCCGCCGCACCGGAGATCGAGGACGGCACGGACGCGGGCGAGCGGGCCAGGCGCACCGCGGGTGCCTATCTCGACCAGCATGCACGCGCCGAGTTCAACATTCCCGGCATCACCTTTGGCGGACGTTACGATGGTTCGCCGATCATCGTCTCCGACGGCAGCCTGCCGCCGCCGGACTCCGCCAATGTTTATGTGCCGAGCGCCTGTCCCGGCGGTCGCGCGCCGCACGTCTGGCTGGAGCAGGGCGCGTCGCTGTACGATCTATTCGGCTTTGAATGGACGCTGCTGCAGTTCGGTGACGTCCTATCCGACCCAGACAGGTTGATGGATCCTGCACGCGCGCTCGGTGCCGATCTGAAGATCGTCTCATTGCCACGAGGCTTGCGCGATCTCTATGAGGCGGATCTTGCCTTGATACGTCCCGATCAGATCGTGGCCTGGCGCGGCAGCGCATCGCAGGCCGATATGTTCGGGCGGGTGCTGGCGCGCGCGCTCGGGCACCCAGCTCACGATCACAGGTAGTCGTGTAGGCGAACGATCCGCCGCGCATCTCGGCGCGCGGTCCAGCCCGCGATGCTCGACGATAAATCGTCCGCGGCACAATAGATCGCCGGAGCTTCACCTAGAGGCGGCGCGACGGCGCTTCCTTGAGGTCGCGCTTGAGCTGCCAAGCCTGTCTTGGGAGCGCTGTAGAGAACTTCAGCCTGAACTTTATGCCCTCCTGGCCGCGTTTGCTCGGTTTGGTCGCGACGGAAGCGGGATGGCCGTCCCCCAAAATAGCGTGCTCGTCGCCACAAAATTATGTTTCGTTTTTTCAGAAATCATGTTATATCTCATCCGTCCCGCCTCATCGAAGGGGCGTACGCGTCGTCACGAACGTGGAGGCGGGATGCGGTGGCCGTGGTGAGCTGCGCGATGACGAGCGCAGCTTGTCGCGGACGGCCAAGCCGTGTGGTCCTGACACCCCGACGCTGGTGTTAAGCTTGCGACGACGCTGACGCGTCGCGCTGGTGATGGTGGCCAGAAAGCCCGGTGCACCAGGGAGATCACGGAGCATCCGTAAAGCCACCGCGCAGGGAAGGCCGGATCATCCGGCTGACCTGTGGTGACTGCCGCCTGCTTTTTTTCTGCAGGCGGGCCACGGGCCTCAGCCGAGGTCCGGCCTTCCCTGTGCCCTCATTGCAAGAGGGCGGACCTGCCGCAAAGCTCGGGCGCATCTGCGCTGCGAGGCCGCGTCGGCGCGTGGATCGTGGTGTCTAATGGTCGCTCAGCGTTGTTGAACCGTCTGCAATGCGAATTCGATGACATGGCGTATGCCGCGCTCATCGAACGATGTCTCGATCCGTCCGGATAAGGGCTTGAGGCATTGGACGATCAGCTTGGTGCCGAATCCTTTTCTCCGGGGATCGGGAGCCGCGCTCGAAACGGCCGTTGCCGTTTCGCTCCAGCGAAGCACGGCCTTCCCGTCCTGGGCCTGCCAGCTGACATGGACCGTTCCTTCCGGCGTCGCCAGCGCGCCATGCTTCACGGCATTGGTGACGAGTTCGTGCACGATCAACACCAGATAGCGAGCGACGTCCGGCGAAACGCTGACCTCGGGACCTTTGAGCAGGTATCGGTCGGACCCGTAAGGCGCGAATTCGTATTTGAGGATCGCATCGATAAAGGCCGCGTGCGCCTGCTGGTTGAGCACGAGGTCATTGGCGTATTTGATCGCCCTGATCCGGCCAAGGATCGCGTCTGCCGCTTCCGGTTGATCGATCAGCGCTTGCTGCACCACGGTCTGGATCACCGCAAAGGTGTTGCGGCCCCGGTGTTCGAGCTCACGCGCGACCAGCTCGTGCTCCTGCTGGCTCGCCCTCATTCGCAGCATGATGAGGCGGCTGTAATGGGTGAACACGAGCAGAAGGGAAACCGAGACCGCCCACGCGAGGAGCGGCCAGGACAGCTTGTCCGCAGTGAATGCGAACCTGGGCGTCATGAACGCCCAGCATGCGATGAGTGTCGATGCGATCGCGGCGCCGAAGGCAGCGGGCGCGCCGGCCAAGAGACCCGTCAGCAGGATTGCCGGGAAATAGGTCGCGAAAGGAACTTCGGTCCCGAGCCAGGGGACCAGCAGGCGAAGCACCGTGGCCGATAATACACAAGCGGCGGCAACGGTCGCGGCTCGCCACGACAGGGGGCGGGTCTCATCGGCAAACCTGATGATCTTGTCGAGGACGGCCTGTTGGTCTCTCCGGGGGCCTCCCGGCGTGCTCTGTCGGGAGAGAGAAGCCGCCAAGCCGACCACACAAAGACCGACTGGAGCTATCGATGATTGCGGCACGAGCATCACCCCATGCGGCCAGAGCCGTAGCCGGCCTTGCGGCATACTGAATATAATGCTTCGAGAGTGTCAACGTTTGCGCGCGCCGACCCGGCAGGCGATGGGGATCGTGCCGCGACGCTGCCCGCTGGAACCCCGCCGTGCCACATGGGTTTCAAGTCGTTCAGGTCTGAACAATTGCCGCCTGGAGCAGGCCAGCGGAGAGCCGGAATTGGCGTTGGACATCGCAGGGGAAAAGCCGTTGAGCGTCCAGCGTGCCGCATTTGCCGCCACCGTCGGCAACATGCTCGAGTTCTACGATTTCATCACCTACAGCTTCTTCGCGGTCGAGATCGGCCACGCCTTCTTTCCCGCCCATACCGCCTATGGCAGTCTGATGCTGTCGCTCGCGACCTTCGGCGCCGGCTTCGTCACCCGGCCGATCGGCGGCATCGTGCTCGGCATCTATTCGGATCGGGTCGGCCGGCGGCCTGCGATGCTGCTCAGCTTCGCGCTGATGGGCGTGGCGATCCTCACGATCGCGCTCACGCCGTCCTATGCCGCGATCGGCCTCGCGGCGCCGGTCATCGTCATCCTCGCCCGCATGGTGCAGGGCTTTGCGCTCGGCGGTGAGGTCGGGCCGACCACGGCCTATCTGTTGGAGATTGCCGCGCCCGAGCGCCGCGCCCTGGTGGTTGCGTGGCAGCCGACGAGCCAGGAGATCGCCGCGACCGCGGGCGCCCTGGTCGGCGTCATCCTGAGCGCCGCGATGTCGCCGGAGGCGCTGGACGCCTATGGCTGGCGGATCGCGTTCCTGATCGGCGCTGCGTGCCTGCCCTTTGGACTGTGGATGCGGCGGAGCCTGCCGGAAACCATCCGTCGCGGCGAGGATGGATCGAAGGAGATCACGAAGTCGGGTCACCTTGCGCTGTCGCGCCGGCATCTCCGCCTGATCGTGCTGGCGCTGATGATCCTGGCGAGCGGGACGATCTCGACCTACGTCACCCAGTACATGACGACCTATGCCAAGACCACGCTGAACGTCGCCGCGAACCTCGCCTTTGCCGTCTCGGTCGTCAGCAACGGCCTGCAGATCCTGGGCGCGATCCTGGGCGGGTGGCTGGCCGATCGCCATGGTCGCAAGCCCGTGATGATCTGGCCGCAGCTGGTCGTGCTGGTGCTGACCTATCCGATCTTTCTTTGGATCGTGCGTGCCCCCGGCGTCGCCTCCTTGTTGTTCGGCTTCGGCGTGCTGTCGCTGATCGGGTCGCTGCCCTACACAGCGTTCTATGCGAGTTTCACCGAAGCGTTGCCGCAGGAAATCCGCGGCGGCGTGTTCGCCACCATCTATGCCGTCGCAATCGCGACTTTCGGCGGCACCGCGCAGCTCGTGGTGACCTGGCTGCTCCATGTCTCCGGCGATCCGCTGGCGCCGTCCTGGTATCTGTTGTTGGCTGCAGCCGCAGGGCTGGTCGCAATGAGCCTGATCCCTGAGACCGCACCCGCCAAGGTCGGCCTCACGAGAATTGAACCGCATTGAACGAGGATGGCATGAAGCCGCATGTGATCTGCCTGATGGCTGCAAGCGTCGATGGACGCGCGCTTCCGAGCCGCTGGCGTCCAAAGGGGGCGGCCGGCGATCTGTTCGAGCGCGTGCATGATCAGCTCGATGGCGACGCATGGCTGATCGGCCGCGTCACCGGACAGGAGTTCGCCAAGGGCAAGCCCTATCCGGCCACAACGGATCAAGTCTTTCCGCGGACCGCCTGGCTGCCCCGGCGCGACGCCGACGCCTATGGCGTCGTGCTCGATGCCAGCGGCAAGATTGCCTGGGGCCGCTCTGACATTGGCGGCGATCCCATCGTGGTGGTGCTCACCGAGGCGGTATCGGATGCGCATCTGGCCGGCCTGCGCAGCGAGGGCGTGTCCTACATCTTCGCCGGACGCACGCAGATCGATCTCGCACTCGCGCTTGAATGTCTCAATCGCGACCTCGGCGTGAAGCGGCTGCTGCTGGAAGGTGGCGGCGGAGCCAATGGCGCTTTCCTGCGCGCCGGGCTGGTCGATGAGCTGAACCTGATCATCTGTCCGGCGGTCGACGGCGCCAAGGGCGCACCGAGTGTGTTCGATTCGACCGAAGCGGAGGCCGATCAACGCGCGCCCGTTACCGAGATGACGCTGGAGAGCAGCCAGCTGCTGGACGGCGGTGCCATCTTGCTGCGATATGAGATCCAGAACGAGGCCTCACGGTAACCTTCATGGCGCGACCGCAGTCTGGGAATATCATCGTCATCGGCGCCGGCGCTGCCGGGTTGATGGCTGCCCGCGAGCTTGCGCGTGCCGGCAGGCGGGTGACGATCCTGGAAGCGCGCGACCGCTGCGGTGGGCGCATTAATCCGCTTGCTGCCGCAAGCTTCGGATACAGAGCTGACGGCGGTGCCGAATTCGTCCACGGCGAAGCGCCGGTGACGCGCGCTCTGTTGCGCGAGGCTGGGCTTTCCCTGGCGCCGGTTCAGGGACAGCGCTGGACAGCTCAAGCCGGACAACTCCATCTGGAGTCATTTGACGATACCGACGATGCCGCGCTTCAGCAGGCATTACGCGATGTGACGGACGATATGCCGATCGCCGAATTCCTGCGGCGATATTTTGCCGGCGCGCAACATGAGCAGCTTCGGCACGCGATCCGGCGCATGGTCGAGGGCTACGACGCGGCCGATCCGGAACGGGCGAGCACGCTGGCCCTTCGTGACGAGTGGATGGGCGGTGAACAAAGCCGGCAGGCGCGGCGCATCGGTGGCGGCTATGGCGCGCTGATCGACTTCTTGACGGCGGAATGCCGCAAACACCAGGTCGCACTGCATCTTGCCTCCGCCGCGGTCGCGATCGAAGCGGGTGATGGAGGCGTTTCGGTCCGCTGCGCCAACGGCGATGCCCACCAAGCTGATGCCGTCGTCCTGACCGTACCGCCGCCTCTCTTGAACCGGATCGCGCTGCCGCTGCCGGAGCGAGAGAAGGTGCTCGCGGCGGCCGACATCGGCTTCGGCAACGTCATCAAGCTCCTGCTGCGCTTCGACAGACGCTGGTGGCTCGATCAGCACGAGGATATTGCGGATCTCACCTTTCTGATTTCAGAAGCGGAGATCCCGGTGTGGTGGACGCAGCACCCTGCAGATGCGCCTGTGCTCACGGGGTGGCTCGCCGGCCCGAAGACCGCAGCGATGGCTCATCTCGATGAGGGCGGCTTGATCGATGCCGGGCTTGCCTCGCTCGCCGCGATCTTCGGCCGCGACCCAAAGCAGTTGAAGCGGATATTGGTGGCCGCGCGGGTGATCGACTGGGGGCGTGATCCGCACGCCGGCGGCGCCTATTCCTATGCGACGCCGGCAACGCGCGCGGCGCAGGCGCGGCTCTCGCACCTCGACGGCCGGCCGGTGTTCTTTTCCGGCGAAGCGCTCTATCAGGGGCGGGACATGGGGACCGTCGAGGCGGCGCTGGCGAGCGGGTTGGAGACGGCGCGGGCCATTGTTGGGACAGGAGATCGAGGTGACTGAGCTGGAAAAGGCCGAGCATTTCCTCGAGGTGCTGAAGTCGGCGCAAGCGGCTGCACCGCAGCCGGCGCTACAGCTTCTGAACGGCCTGATCGGCATGGCCAAAAGCGCCGGCGGCGACCAGGAATTCGAGATCGATGAAGCGCGCTCCAGCGCGTTCATGTCGATCTGCGAGGTCGGCAAGGCGTTGCATCGCGGCCTGCCCACGAGCCCGCTTTGGGACCATGCGCTGGCGGCGACCGAACGCTGGGTAAGCCTGGTCAGATGAAACAGCGAAGCTCCGCCGAACGCAGGGCTGCTTTGGGCGGAGCTCGGATCGTTGCCGCTGAAGCCCGGCATGTCAGCCGAGCTTGCTTTGGGGCTTTAGGGCCGTATCGGCTACGAGGCAATCCCTCCCAACATGTCGCGCCGGCGGCCGAAGCGATGGTTGGCATGGAGCATCCAGCCGGAGATCGGTAAGCCGTCACGGTGGCGTCCGCCGCTTTCGGCGCCCGCCCAGGCGGCCACCGCACCGAGCAGCAGCGCTGTCGCAGCCGAGAAGGCGAGGATGACGGTGCCGGCACGTGCCCGGCCGATCGCGGTTTTGGACTCCGCGATGATGCTGTCGACCCGGCGCTCCGCGTCCGGTCCCGCGAGCCCCGTGGTGGCGGTCACGAGCTGGACGAGATAGGTGCGATCGTCCGAGCTGACGCCAGAATGGCTCGACGAGGTCAGCAGGATGCGCCCGGCTTCGGCACGCGCGGGTGCAAGTTCAGCCGTCGGCGGTCGCCGTGGCGAGCGGAACAAATGGTCCAGCTCGGAGCTGAGAACCGACGGTTCGGTGGTCGCAGACGGTTGTCGCCACGCGTTCGGACGGTTCGCCGCGGAGGTAAGAGCTGCGGCAAGCGCCGCGCCGAGCACGACCGCGAGGGCCCATGAGGCGACACCGTGAAGGCCGTCACGCCGCTCGGTATCGTCACCCCGGGGCGCTTCATAGGGCGTACGAACCCGGCCCGCCATGTAGCCGCCGCAGCCGAAGCTGATCAGCGATTGCAGAACCAGATAGATGCCCGACAGCAGCCAGAGCGCGACCGATGCGGCGCGCCAGGTGGGCGCCGCCGAGCTGACGCCGAGACCGACGGTCGCGGCAAAGGTGATGAGAATGGACGAGACCGCAGCGGCGGTCAGGGCTCCCGCCACGATCGGCGTCCATTGCAGGATCCAGCTGTCCGGAGCTGGGCGAGCGGGCGGCGCCGTCTCCGGCGAGATTGCTTCGATGGTCATGGCCGCCGCGCCTCAGCGAAGACCGAAGAAAGACAGGATCGCCATGATGACCACGATGAGGCCTATCAAATAGATCAGTCCGTCCATGTCGTCCTCCTCCTCGAGACGGGTTCGGTTCCTATAAGTAAGGTCGGACCACAAGGTTCCGGATTTGATAGCGCTCTGAAGCGCAGTGCACGTCGTCTGCGATGGACGTGCCGCCGGGGCGCCCGCGCGGATTGCTACAATGCACAATTGCGCAGAGCGGCGTGGCGCTCCCGCGCCAAGATCGACATGGACAAAACTGATAGACGGGGCTGCACCGACCACGATGGTGGAAGGTCATCCCTTCTTGCTGTGCTGCTCCATGTAGGCCTTGGTATGGTGGTGCGCCGTGCCATCGCTGTCGCGGTATTCCCGTTGCTTCAGCGCGCTGTCGTCGTCCGATCCTTGCGCGCGACCTCCGCTCCGGCCGCCGCCGTTTCCATCACCGGAATGCCGGGCTGCACGATGATCGCCATGCTCACGGCGTTCTGCCGTGTCCCGCCCCACGATCTTGCTGAACAAGCCGCCGGGATCATAGACCAGCGCCAGATTTCGCTCCTCGAACTCGGTGAAGAACTCGTCCCACGAGATCTCGACCAGATTGCCGTGCTCGGAGTTCGGCGCGTTCGGGAACATGATGCGGATGATGCCGACATCGTCGCCCTTGTGCGTGCGATCGACGGCTGCCGGCTTCCCGCCTTGTCGTTCGGCCCATTGGCGGATCGCTTTGTGATCGGTGGTGACTTCGGCCATGGGGGATCCTCCGCCTGTTTGCGTCTGAGGTGGTGAATGTCCGTGATGGCGCGATGTTCCTGCCGGCACATGCCTGTCGCGAAAAAGCACCGCGATTGTGCCGGCGGTAATTGCCGGCGCAAAGGATCGTCCGCAGCTGCTAGTGGCGTCTTCCATATGTCCGATCGCCGCCACACGTCGGTGACGACGACGGGAATCCATGGGTTCCATGCCGGCTTGCCGGTTTATTCTTGTTAGGTATGTATCATTGTGGTTGCATAGGAATCGGCTCGTGTAACACGGGGGGATTTTATGGATGGAGCTCTAGGAACCGTCGAGCGCTGCCTCGCAGACGAGCTTACAGATCACGCAGTCGCAAGCATTGGCTCTGCGGCCTATTTCGCGGATCCGTTTCCGCACATCGTCTTTCGCGATTTTTTTCCCGCTGCGTTCTACCGCGAGATGGTTCGCTCTTTTCCCACCACCGGCTACGAGCCCATCACCGCGACCGGCACAAGGGTGGCGCTCCGGCTCTATGGCAATCATCTGGAGAAGATATCGCCCGAGCTACGGTCCATGTGGACTGCCGTCTCGCAGATGCTGACCTCCGAAGCGGTCGCGCGGGCGATCACTCTCATGCTCAAGGACGGACTCGAGGTCCGCGCCAAGGGCGACAAGGTCCGTCCTGAGGAGCTCGATTTGATTGCGAAGCCGGTCATCTACCGGGACAACGACGGATATCGCATCAAGCCGCATCCCGATACGCGTAAGAAGGTGGTGACGATGCAGCTCTATTGTCCGGCTGATGCCAGTCAGGAAGTGCTCGGCACCACGCTTTATCGATCCTCGCTGAAGGGGCTCTTGCACGTCGGCTCGTATTGTCTCGAGCCGGTCAAGACGATTCCATTCCTGCCGAACATCGGCTACGCCTTCGTCGTCTTGAAAGCCTATCATTCGCTGCTCGGGATGAGTTGGCACGGGCGGCCCCCCATCGCCACCGCCCGGCCGCGGATGTCGATCCTGAACACGTTCTATCGAAGTGAAACCGAAGGATTCTGAGCCGTCACTGGGGCGCGCGACGCAGCACAACCTCCGCTAATCTTATCGTGCTCGGCTTCCCGCCGAGCGCGGCTCGAACGCCGATCTGCAAGCGTCGCTCAGATATGCCTTGCGCTGTCGCAGGCAGTCTTCGACCCTGCCAGCATCAGGGATCTCGCCGCTGCAGTACCGGAACGCGTCCGAGGTGCATGCCGCCCGTTGCTCGGGCGTGCCTCGATTGTCCGCACGATCGTCTTGAGCCATTGCAGCCGGTCCGCAGACCCAGGCGACCAGGATGGTCGCGGCGACGCTGAATTTCAGCAGGCGCAGCTCGTCCTTTCCTCGTTTCGCTGGGGACCGCCGACCTGCCAAAACCAGGTTCGCGGCTATGTCGTGGGAATCGCAACCTTTGAACCGCGGCATGGCGAACTCGGTCTTGGCAAGTCGAGGAGCGTGGAGTGAAATATACCGTATCGTTTAATACGAGGAGCGCCGTAGGAAGTCAACCTGCGAGGAGCGGGCAAGTATTCTCGACCGCGTTCGATCAGTTGCGGCTGTGTGCCAGTGAGCACGTTCGCTGGAACGCGAGAAAGTGCTGGCAGCCTGCTCGCGCTGTTCATTCACCCGTAACGAGGCTCGGGGTGGGCGTGCGTCGTCTCAGGTGCCGGTGACGCCGGCGCGACAGGTAGAGCAGGACGCCGGTGACGAGGAACAATGGCATCAGGGCCGCGGCAAACATGAACAGCAGTTTACCCGGCCAGCCGAGGATGCTGCCGCGGTGAATATCGAGCACGCGGGCCAGAATCCGCTCGCCGGTCGTCTTGTCGGCATAGCGTTCGGAGGCGACGATTTGGCCGGTTGTTGCATCGATGCGGAATTCGTCGCGTGCACCGTCGAGTCCGTCGTGGTGCCATGATCGGACGCGGATGACCGTGCCCGCGCCCGATGGCAGGATCAGTTGCGCCGTGACGAAGCCGTTCGGCTGCGCGCGCAGCAAGGCCTCCCACGCGCGATCGAGGTTCAGTGGCGCCTCCGGCTTAGCGGCACTGGCGTTCGCATCGGTCGCGCGCGATGTGCGGGACGGTTTGGAGGCGATGGCCGCAGAAGCCGTCTCAGGTCGCGACAGCAGCCAGGTTGCGCCGGCTTTGTACCATTCGAACGAGTACCACAGGCCTGTCAACGCGATCACCAGATAGATCGGCAGGAGCCAGGTGCCGATCACCGCGTGCAGCGACCAATGCAGGCCGCGTCCGCTCAAGGCCAGGTTGGGCTTGAGCCACATCTTGACGCTCGTGACGCGATGCGGCCAGCGCAGCACCAGCCCCGAGATCATAAGGGCGATCAGGCCGAGCACGGTAACGCCGGTGATCTGCCGGCCATAGCCGTTGCCGTCGCCGGGGATCAGTAGCCAGCGGTGCAGTCGGCGCACGGTGGCAAAGAAATCTGCCCCCATGGGCACGCCGAGCACATGGGCATCATATGGATCGACATAGACCGAGGAGGGCCGCGCTCTGCTTTCGCTGCGTGGAAATCGGACGAGCACTGCGGCCGCCGGGTTGTTCGGGATCGTCAGGCCCGACACCCTGCCGAAGCCATGCTCCGCCTGCAGCCGCGCTAACAACTCGTCCGGTGCGAGCTTCGCTGCGGCGCGCGCTTCGACCTTCATCAGCGAGCGGTTGAGGCTCGCCTGAATCTCATCCTCGAAGCTCATGATCGCGCCGGTGATCCCGATCACCGTCAGCACCAGCGAGAACACCAGACCAATGACCGAATGCAACTCCAGCAGCGCGGCCTTGACGAAAGACTTGACCATGTACGTCGGAATCTGCGGGCGTGGCGATGTCGAGATCAGGAAATGTTCTGCAGGCGCAGATGGTCGCCAGCGGCTGAACCATAGCGACGCGTCCTTCGACCCGCCACCCAATCCGGTACCATCCAGTTTGTAATAGCTCTAGCTTGACAGCCCGTGCGCATGTTCCGCGATGCCTCAGAATTTCACTGTCGCCGAGAGCGACACGCGTCGTGCATCGCCCATCGCGACGGTCAGGATGCTGTTGGCCGACGGATAGTAGACGGTGTCGAACAAGTTCTTGACGTTGAGCTGATAGATCAGCGGCAGGTTTTGATATCTGGTCTCGTAGGTCGCGAAGATGTCGGCGACCACATAGGACGGCAGCACAAAGCTGTTGGCGGCATCGCCCGGCCGGTCGCCGACATAGCGCGCGCCGGCGCCGAGCCGCAGCCGGCCGGGCAGGGCGGTTCCGAAATCGTAGACCAGATACAGCGAAGCCGTGTTGAGGGCGACGTTCTGCAGCTTGTTGCCCGCATAGGTCGGATCGTCGATCACGCGCGCATCGGTATAGCCGTAGCTGCCGATCATGCTCCAATGGTCGGATAGCTTGCCGGTGGCGTCCACCTCGACCCCGCGTGAGCGGACCTTGCCCGCGGCGCTGTACTCGGTGAGACCGGTCGCCGTGTTGAGCTGGGAAACCAGCACGTTTCTCTTGTCGATGTCATAGATGGCCACTGTGCCGGAGAGGCGTTGGTCGATATCGAATTTGAGTCCGGTCTCCCACGATGTGCCCTCTTCAGGAGCGACGTTGGAGCCGATCACGACGCCCCCCGTCAGCGGAGCGATCGTCGAGCTGGGCTTGAGCGATTGAGTATAGCTTGCGTAGAGCGAAAGTTGCTCGTTGAGCTTGAGGATCGCGCCGCCGAGCGGCAGGGCCTTGTCGCCGGCCAGATTGGTATTGGTCACGAATGGCCGGCCTTTGCCGGCCAGTTGTTCGTAGTCCATGTACCTGACGCCTGCGACCAAGGCGAGCCGCTCGGTCAGATGCAGCGTGTCCTGCAGGAATAGCGAGTATTGGCCGAGCTTGTCGGTTTGGTCGCTGTCGCTGGCGGAAACCGTCGTGCCAGGCTGAACCAGGCCGTAAGTCGGATTGTAGAAGTTGAAGCTCGCTGTCGCCTGCCGGATCATATCTTGCCGATAGATCGTGCGATACTGCGCATCACCTCCAACCAGGATGTCGTTGCGCAGGCCGCCGAGCCAAAAGCCGCCCTGCAGGTAGGACGTCCCGTAGCTCACCCTGGAGAGCGCGCCAGAGGTGCCGTCATCGCTGCGCTTCTCGACTCCGGTCCTGGCGTCAACCGAGGTGATCCGGAGCTGGTTCGCGTTGTAGGTCTCGGTGTTGTAGCTGTACGCCGCTGTGACCTTCCAGTCTTCGCTGAGTTTCTGCTCGACCGAGGCCTGGATCAGCTCGGAGCGGCCCCACATGTTGTTGAAGGGCTCGTCGAGGCGGCGGGTTGCCGGAATGGCGAGCGGCGCCTTCGTCGTCGAATCGAACGCTGTGCCGCGGTCGAACGGGTAGATGAATTCGCGATGCTCGTAGTTGAGCTGCACCGTGGTGCTGTCGCCGTACCAGGCCAGCGAAGGTGCCACCAGCATCTCGCGGTGCCGTCCGAAATTGCGCCAATAATCCTCGCTGACGCCATAGCCGATGAAGCGATAGGCGAGGCCACCATTGCCGATCGGGCCGGTGATGTCCATGGTGCCGTCCGCGCCCGTGCGGCTGTTGGCGTAGGCTGATCCGAGCAGGGTGATCGAGCCGTGCTGGTAAAGCTCCGGGCGCTTGCTGATCGTGTTCACGATGCCCCCGGGATCCATGATGCCGTAGAGCAGCGAAGCCGGTCCTTTCAGCACCTCGACGCTTTCGACTGCGGCATTCAGGCTGCGGCCCTGCACCAGCGGCATGCCGTTGCGCATGATCGAGCCGTCGCGGTTGTCGCCGAAGCCGCGGCGTATCACCGCGTCCTGGGTGCCGGCCAGCGTGTTCGTCTGGGTAATGCCACTGACGTTGATGAGCGCGTCATCGAGGTTGCGCGGCAGCTGGTCCTTGAGCACCTGCTCGGGAACGACATTGACTGCTTGCGAGGTGTCGAGTGGCGAGGCGCCGCTGCGCAAGGTCGTCGCGCTGGGCATCGCGCGATAGCCGAGTTTGGCTTCGGTGAGCGCTGCGGCTGCAGCGGCAGCGCGCTCGGAGCGCGTTGGCTCGGCGCGAGCCGGTGGCACGGTGTGCCCCGGCGTCGCAGCCGCTCCGACCTGGCGCGGAGAATCTGCAGTTGTTCGTATCATCTTCCGCTTTGGCGCCGGGGCATCCACCGTCACCGCCGGCAGTGTCGATTGCGCGTTGGCGCTTGAGGTTGGAGAGAGGATATCGGCCAACAATGCGACGGTGCCGGCCACGGCATTCAGTCGCTTGCCGACTCGATCGCATGGGGCGCCAAGCCGGCAATCAGTTCGTCTCGTCACTTCAATTCACTTCCACGTCCACCAAGGCTACCAGGTGCCTCTATCAGTCACCGCGGCTCATGAGAATGTCGCGTGGACTTGAATTGCTCTAAGAGAGACGTGAAGGTCGTTGCATCGATGTTGAGCAGGCGCCGCCGTGCCGGACTTCGGCTCGCCGGCCTCGCGCGCTGCGATCACACGCGTCACGGGAACTTCACTTGATTGCGTGCGCAATTGCAGTCAGCGTTACGACATCAACAGGAGAGCGACATGCGTTTGCCGATTGTCAGCCCGGATGAACTGAGCGACGAACAGAAGCCCCTCTACGAGGATATGAAGAAGGGCATGCGGGATCACTTCAAAGGGTTCGTCAACCTCCGCGCCGATGGCGCATTGCTCGGGCCGTGGAATCCGTGGCTCCGCGAGCCGAAGTTCGGCAAGCCGGTCTGGGAGCTGGTGAAGGCGATGGTCGCAGCGCCATCGTTGCCGGCGGCCGTGCGGGAAGTCGCGATACTCGTGACAGGGGCACACTTCCGCTCGGCGTATGAGCTTTATGCCCACGTTCTCGTCGCCGAGCAGCGCGGATTGACGGACGAGAAGCTGTCAACGATCGTTGCGGGCCAGCGGCCGGTCGACCTGACCAAGCAGGAAGCCGTTGCCTATGATGTCGCCTCGGCCCTGGTCAATGGCGGCGTGCTGCCTGAACTGACCTACCGCGCGGCGGTCGAACAGTTCGGAACGCATGGTGCGGCCGAACTGTCTTATCTCGTCGGAGTCTATTGCATGGTCTCCGTCACGTTGAACACGTTCGACGTGCCGGTCCCCGACTGACGCCGCGCGAGGAGCCGTGGCTCATCAGCGATAATAGCCACGATACGGGCCGCGCTGGCGGGCGTAGGCATGTGCAGGATTGATGCCGCAATAGGCATCGGTTCCGGATGCGGACGCCTGACACTGCTGGTAGGTGGAGAATTGGCAGTTGCCGGGATAGCCCCAGATGCGGCCCTGCAGGCAATAGCGGGCCTGTCCGGCGTCGGCTGGCGACAGCGAGGCGAAGCCCGCGACCAGCGCGAGCGTGGAGAGGGTGGCAAGCAACAGACGGCGCATGGAGTGTCTCCACAGAGGGTGAATATGATGGCCTTTCAACGCGGTGTGCCTCGTCGCCGTTCCTCCCGCCGCGATAGCTTGGGATCTGTTGTGATTGGGCGGTGATCACTTGGCGATTGCACTGCGATCCAATTTGCCGATCTCATTTGGCGGTGGTCGGTCGGCGGCACTGACTCCGCCATGACAGGCGGGTGGTGCCGACAACGGTTTAGTGTCGCTTACGCCTGGTTCAGTTCATCCGTGTGCCGCTCTACGTGGCGTGCGGGAACAATCCAGGATGGGTCCGGTTGCTTCACGCATAAGCACGGACAATCACATGTTCCGACGGTCCAAATCTTCCGGCGCGAGTGAAGTCGCCGCGCAACCCATTCGCTTTCCGGGTACCGGCAGCGTGCTGGCGTTGCTGGGTCTTGCGGTCCTGGTCCAGTATCTCGGTCAGCGCCAGACCGATCGCGGACGCTCCGGCCGGGGACAGGAGCTCGGCCAGGGATATGGCCAAGGATCCGGCCAAGAATCCAACCAAGAACTCGGCCATGGCCGGTTGGCCAATTCGCCGTCGGAGATCCCGCCGCGCGGATGGAAAGACGTTCTTGTCCGGCTCTACGAGGACGTCAGCGAGCACCGCGTCCTCGCCTTCGCCGCGGGCATGACGTTTTACAGCCTGCTCGCCATCTTTCCCGGCCTGGCTGCGCTGGTCGCGATCTATGGGCTGTTTGCCGATCCCGCGAGCATCGCTGCGCATCTGGGGCAGATGAACGGCATATTGCCGGGCGGGGCGATCGAGATCGCGCGCGACCAGCTGACACGGGTCGCATCGAAGGGATCGCAGGCGCTCAGCATTACGTTCGTCGTGAGTCTCGCGATTTCCCTGTGGAGCGCCAACGCGGCGATGAAGTCGCTGTTCGACGCTCTCAATGTCGTTTATGGCGAGCGCGAGCGGCGTGGCTTCATCAAGCTGAATGCGATCTCGCTTCTGTTCACGGCGGGTGCCATCCTGTTCGCGATCATCGCGCTCGGTGCGATCGTGGTGGTCCCGATTGTCTTGAATTACGTCGGGCAGTCGAGCGCCGCTGATAGTCTGCTTCGCATCGGACGCTGGCCCGCGATCTTCGTCTGCGTCGCGCTGGCACTGGCGCTGATCTACCGCTATGGCCCGGACCGGGAACGGCCGAAATGGCGCTGGATCAGCTGGGGCAGCTCGCTCGCGGGGGCGCTGTGGCTCGTGGCCTCGGTGCTGTTCTCCTGGTACACGGCGAGTTTCGGCAGCTACAATGCCACCTACGGCTCGCTGGGCGCCGTGGTCGGCTTCATGACATGGCTCTGGATCTCCGCCACCGTGATCCTGGTCGGGGCCGAACTGGATGCGGAGCTGGAGCGTCAGACACCACCACCGGTGCGGCCAAGCCGATCGGCACGCGCGGCGCCGTGGCCGATACGATCGGAGCTGCGAGCTGATCCGGCCGAGCTCGTCTTCGCATTGAAGTCGTCTGACCAGAAAACTCAGGAGCCTGGAGTGCGGTGGTCAGACCGAGCGTCCGCAGAGTCTCGGGCCGCGGCGCCAGCGGTAGGAAGACGCCGCGTCGGCCATCGGTCGCTGCCTTGGCGAGCAGCGCCCGCCAGATCGAGGCGATATCCGGGTTGCGCCTCGCTCGTCGCGGAGGGTGCCTAGATGTAGAACTCGGACGCGCCCGAGATCGATGCCGCGCGTGCAAGGTGGTCGCGCCAAGGCGCGATCTGATCTATCAACCTGGTCGATAGAGCCTTCCGCCGCGCCTCAACGGCCAGGTGAAGCGACCAGGAGTTCTCGCGATGTCCCCCATTCCTGACATGCATCCGAACCTTGCATCCGAAGCCGCCGCCCTGCTGACGGCCCTCGGTATCGCAGCCGACAGCATCACAAGCGGTACGCTTGCCGCGCATTCACCGATCACTGGCGAGATCCTTGGCCATGTGCGCGAGAGCAGCGCCGCCGAGGTCGGGCTCGGGATCGAGAAGGCGCATGCGGCCTTCCTGCGCTGGCGCCTGGTGCCGGCACCGCAGCGAGGCGAACTCGTGCGCCTGTTTGGCGAGGAGTTGCGTGCCCACAAGGCTGAACTCGGCCGGCTGGTCTCGATCGAGGCCGGCAAGATCGTGTCCGAAGGCCTTGGCGAGGTCCAGGAGATGATCGACATCTGCGACTTCGCCGTTGGCCTGTCGCGCCAGCTCTATGGTCTCACCATCGCGACCGAGCGCGCCGAGCACCGGATGATGGAAACTTGGCATCCGCTCGGGGTGACCGGCATCATCTCGGCATTCAATTTTCCGGTGGCGGTCTGGGCTTGGAATGCGGCGCTGGCGCTGGTCTGCGGCAACAGTGTCGTCTGGAAGCCGTCGGAGAAGACGCCTCTCACGGCGCTTGCGACCGACGCCTTGCTGGCGCGGGCGATTGTCCGATATCGGCGCGAGGGCGGACAGGCACCGGACGGGCTCAGCGCCGTGCTGCTCGGTGGCCGTAAGGTCGGCGAGATGCTGGTCGATCATGCCCGTGTGCCGCTGGTCTCCGCCACGGGCTCCACGGCGATGGGGCGCGTTGTCGGCGCGCGCCTGGCTGGCCGTTTCGCCCGGGCCATCCTGGAGCTCGGCGGCAACAATGCCGCGATCGTGACGCCGTCCGCCGACCTCGACCTGACCTTGCGCGCGGTCGCGTTCGCCGCGATGGGCACAGCCGGACAGCGCTGCACGACGCTGCGCCGGCTGTTCGTGCATGCGGACGTTTACGACCAGCTTTTGCCGCAGCTTAAGCAGGCCTATGCGTCGGTGACGATCGGCAATCCCTTGGAGGTGGACACGCTGGTCGGGCCGCTGATCGATGCCAGGGCCTATCAGGCGATGCAGACGGCGCTTGCTGCCGCGCAAGACCACGGCGGTGCCGTGGTCGGCGGCGAGCGCGTCATGGTTGGCGGCTGCGAACAGGCCTATTACGTGCGGCCCGCATTGGTGGAGATGGCGGCGCAGGCCGAGCCGGTGATGCAGGAGACCTTTGCGCCGATTCTCTATGCGATCCCGTATCGCGATCTCGGCGCGGCGATCGAGATGCACAACGCGGCGCCACAGGGCCTGTCTTCCTCGATCTTCACCAACGATCTGCGCGAGGCCGAGCTGTTTCTGTCCGCATCCGGCTCCGATTGCGGCATCGCCAATGTGAATATCGGCCCGTCCGGAGCGGAGATCGGTGGCGCCTTCGGCGGCGAGAAGGAGACCGGCGGCGGCCGCGAATCCGGCTCGGATGCGTGGAAGGCCTATATGCGCCGCGCCACCAACACCGTGAACTACGGCCGCACCTTGCCGCTCGCACAGGGCGTGAGGTTCGATATCGGGTGAGTTCGGCGCATAGACGGAAGGACGGGCGCCCCGGTCGCTTGCGCCGCCGGGCCATCAGTTCTGGGGAGATAGATCGATTCCAGCGAACGCGGCGCGAAATCCGGGATCGGCCCACAATTCACGCATCGCCTTGTGCATGCCACCCTCGGACAAATGGATGGCATCGACGAAATTGTCCGGATCGTCGTCGATCGGCGAGTGAGCGAGATCGAACAGCGGGATGCCCAGGCGAGCGAGCCACGCCCTGGTCTTCTCGCTTTCGAAGTCTCGCCAGGTGCCGGCTTGCGAATGGTAGGACTCGTCGTGGTCCAGCAGGTCGACCCCGGCACGGATCAGGGGCAGTTGCACGGCAATGAGCCTGATCCCGCGCTCGCGTGCGATTTCGGCAAGCTGCGCGATCGGCGTCTGCAGGCGCGCGGACATTGCGGCGCCGGCCGGGACCGAGCTCGCGAAGAAATCGGCCGAGCGATAGTGCTGATGGGCGGAGTCGATATGTCCTGCCGAATAGACATAGGAACCGTCGCTGCGAAATCCCTCCTCGGCGCGGACGCTTTCGGGGCCGATGAAATTCGTCGGAGCGCTGCGATAAGCCTCGAACGGGACACGATTGGCTGCGGCGTTGCGGAGGAATGTGCCGAGACTCGCCATTGCATAACGGAACGGACGGTCGTGGATCATCGTCCGCGTCGTCGCGAACCAGCGCTCCCATCGCTCGGTGAACAGGAAGTAGTCGAGCTCCAGGATCGCAACGCGTGGCCGGGACTCGCGGGTTGCCCGGTCGAAGACGTCCAGGAGCTGATCGGTGGTCCAGGCGGTGAACGACAGGTTGTAGAAGCGCGCGGGCCGGAACATCTCGGCGCGGAAGCCCCCGGCGCGCGAGCTGCCGAAACACATGATCTCGGGCTGCTGCTCTGCGACCCGGGCGAGCTTGAAGGCGGCATTGTAGCGCAGGTCGACCGGCAGGATAACGGCATCCGGATTGCGGGTCTGGATCGCTGCGAGTTGGGCCGGTGTCGCGAGCGCATGGAATGGATGCGCCACCCAGATCAGCGCCACCGAGAGCGGCAGAACGAGGATGAGGAACAGGACGGTGATCACCACGATATAGCGCCGAACGATGGTCGCGTCGGATCGGACAAGGGGCGTCGTGGCCGCATCGTCGGTGCGCTCGCGGGCGTCGTTCGATCTCATCAGAACCAATATCCTCGGTCCGCTGGGACGCGCAGCTTACGGCGATTCCGGCGGGCGACAAGAGCTCCGCGCGGCGCGCTCACCGGAGCCGGGCGAGGTGAACCCGATGGATTACGCCTTCTTCCGGCAGCAATGATGCTGGAACTGCTTTGGAGATTCGTGCGTTGCGCTCTGACGAAGGCGTCAAGGAGGTCGGTAATAGCCGCAGCAAGGTCGAGCGGCGGCGTTCGCGGTGAACTCAGTGCGGCCGCTTTGGCGGCTGCAGCGATCCTTTGGTCCAGCCGATCGCCTTCGGTGAGTACAGCGGATCGGGACCGTCGCAGGTCGGACAGATCAGCTCCGGCTCTCCGTCGTTCTGCTCGCGCGTGGCGAGCGGCCTGCCGCAGGTCGGACACGGCTTGCGTTGTGGCGGCTCCGGTGGCTTGGCCAAGGTGCGATCTCCCCATCGGGTATCGAGCGTAGGCGAGAGCGGCTCCGTTGTGGAATCACTTATGTGAGTATCCGCGGTGCCGGTCCTTGCAGCCGCCACAGCTGCCGGCTCGGTAGTATTGGACTGCCGTTCGGGTCCTCTGAGTCCGAACCGCGATCATGTCACGTCTTTATCGCAGTCCGGGCATGTGTCTCCGATGGAAGCCAGTACGTCTTCGACAGCAGCGATCGCCACTTCTTTAGAGATTCCCGGTGGCATCTCGTCGCAGGCCATGATGCGTGCGCGCGCACGGGTGTGCGGATCGGCGCGATCCTGCATCCAGCCATGCGTCTCGCATTCACGGATGGCGCCGGCCTCCAGCAACACCGTGATCGCCCAACGCTCCAAACTCTTCATCGCAGAGCGCTTACGATAGGCATCTGCACCTCGCTCCGAAGAGAATCTGCCGTGCCCCTCTGCTGTTCCTCCTCCGCACAGGGCAGGGATTCCCAATTGCAGGCTCCGCTCAGCGCGGGACGGAGCGACCGGTCTTACGAGGCGAAGGCGAGGCCCGCCATCATCAGTCCGATTGCAGCGATCCAGCCGCCCAGCGCCCGGAGCGCGATACCGCGCCAGGCTTTCGAACTGTCGGCGAGCGGTCCACGGAAGGCGAGCGTCAGCGCCATGATCAGGGTGATCGCGGCATAGCCGGCGCAGGCCAGGCCGGACGCAAACAGCAGCCGATCCGTCTTGGGGGCGAGGTCGCTGGCATTGGCCGCACCGCGCAGCACGGCCATCGCGAAGGCCATCACGCACAGCAGGATGGTCGGCACGCGTGCAGCAGCGGCCAGCAGCAGGCCGAGCACGACCGCAATAACGGCGTCAACCGCGGGATTGGCAGCGATCGCTCCGATTCTTTCGCCGAGCGCGAGGCCTGCCAGCAGCCCGATCGGAAACACCAGCACGAGCCAGCGCCCGCGCAGTGCACCTAGCGATCCCGCGAGCAGGCCTATGGCGAGCCAAAGCAAGACGTCCTGCAGGTCGGTAAGAGGGTGCAGCGCGCCGGCATAGAAATCGCCCAGCCGAATCGCGACGATATGGGCGTCCGCCGCCTGCGCCTGCGCGAGCAACAAGGCGGGTGCGATCAGGCCGGGCTTGAGAGCGCGCCTCATGCGAAGGCTCCGAGGCTATGAACGAGAAAATAGCCGCCGAGCAACGCGATGACGGCGCCAAGGCCCTGCACTACGCGCTCGCCGGCCGGCCAGCGCGTCAACGTGCCGATCACGATGCCGCAGAGATGCAACAGGCCGGTGGCGACAACGAAGCCGATGCCATAGGCAAGCGGGTTGGCGGAGCCGGGCAGCTCGGCGCCATGGGCGTGCCCGTGAAACACCGCGAACACTGCGACGACGGCCGCCGCAGCAGCAAATGGCAGCTTCAGCCGCAGCGCGACGACACCGCCAAGCACCAGCGCCGAGAGCGCGATCACGACCTCGGGCATCGGCAGCGCTACATGCATGATGCCGAGCACGCCGCCGAGGGCCATCACCAGCGGGAAGGTGATCGGCAGCACCCAGATGGCGGGCGCGCCGAGCTGCGCGCCCCAGATGCCGACTGCGACCATGGCGATCAGGTGATCGGCGCCGGTCAGCGGGTGCAGCAGTCCGGCGGCAAGGCCGCCGCCGACATCGGCCTGCTCATGCGCCAGCGCGGGTTGGGTGAGGAGAGCGGCAGCCGCGGCGAGCGGCAGCGTGCGGAGATGTCGCAGTGACATGATTCGATCGCGGGTCATGTGGAAAGGACGATGAGGAGGCGGCCGATGAACCAGAACATCGCGACCGATCCGATGGCATAGGCGGGCAGCGCCTCGCCCCAGTTCGGCAGCACCGCATTCAGCCGGCGGTGCGCCCAGATCAGCGCAAGCACCAGGAGCACGAAGGCGAGCTGGCCGATCTCGACGCCGATGTTGAAGAAGAGAAGCGCCGGTGGCAACAGGCGGCGCTCGAGCCCGAGGCCGGCGAGCGCGCTCGCAAAGCCGATGCCGTGCACGAGGCCGAAGGTGAAGGCGACCGCCCATGGGTAGCGCGCGGTCAGGCCGATCTCGCCCCGCTGCTGCTTGATGATCTCGACGCCGACAAAGACGATGCTCAATGCAATGCAGGCGTTGAGCGGGCGTTCCGGCACGCCGATCACGCCAAAGGCAGCGGCGGCGAGCGAGGCAGAGTGGCCGACGGTGAAGGCCGTGATCGTCTTCACCAGGCGCCAGCCGCCCTTCACGATCCAGATCAGGCCGAGCACGAACAGCAGATGGTCGGCGCCGAGCAGGATGTGATCGATGCCGTAATTGATATAGGTCTTGGCCAGCTCGAGCCAGGTGTCGAGCGTCGGCGCGTCGGTGCCGAGCACCGTGACCACCGGGTTCGCCGTCGAGATCGTGTAGCTGCGCGGCTCGCCTTTGAGCGGAATGATCTTGATCAGCGCCGCCGACATGTCGGCGCCGAGATTGCCGATCGTGATCTGGCCGACCAGCCCCTTCTCACCGCAGTTCAATTCGGGCAGGCGCAAGAAACAGTGGGAGGGGACCTTGAGGTCGACATGGTCGGCGCCGGCGGTCGGCTCCATCGTCCAGAGCCCGATGAAGGCGCCGGGCCGGACTTCGCGGAATTCGAGCACGCCCAGCGACGCTTCATGGGCGAAGAGCGCGCGAGGAACGGTCAGGGCCGTGAGAAGCAGCAGCGCGATCCGCAGATACCGAAGGCTGATCACGGCTCGTACCGCACTTTGTAGTTGGCCCTGAGCCGGGTCACCGCCTCCCACGCCTGCTTGCGCGTCTCTTCGGTGTGCCACATCTTCGCAGCATCGTCGCGGACATCGTCGAGTTTCGCCGGCGTGCCGGGCTCGCGCGAATCCAGCCGCACGACATGCCAGCCGTCCTTCGACTGCAAGAGGCTCCACTCGCCGAGCGACAGTTTCTGGAGCCCGTCGCTGAAGCTCTGGCCGAACGCGCCGGCAAGGCTGGCGACCGGGCGGCCGAGGATCGCGCGGGTCTGATCGCGCAGCTCTTCGGATTCGCGCTGTGCGCGGATGTCCTCGAGCTGTCGTTGCGCAATAGCCTGATCGGTCGCGGGCGTCAGGTAGAAGCCGACGCGCTCGGGCGCGTCGAAGCGGGCGTGGTTCTCGGCGAACCAGGCCTGCAACTGCCCTTCGGTCGGCTGCGGCACGCGGACCTGGTCGAAGATCAGAAGTTGCAGCTTGAACGCGACGCGATCACGGATCATCTCGTCACCGCGATCGACGCCGAGAGCCTTGCCCTCGCGATAAAGGATTTCACTGGCGACCCAGGCGTCGACCATCTTCTGAATGTCGGCGTCGCTGGGCTTGCGCTCCTTGTCCTCGTCGAAATTGTCGATGAAGGACTGGCGCATCGCCTTGGTGACGACGATGACCTTATCGTCCTTCGCAGGCGGGTGAAGAACCCTATCCCCCGCGAAGATCAGGCCGCCCAGCACTGCGAAATGCAGCAGCGGCTCGCGAGCGAGTTTCTGCATTGCTGCGTAGAACGTCGAGCGTGTGCTGCGCGCGATTCGCTCATCTTGCTTGCTGCTGCTGTGATCGGAGGGAACGGCAGAGGTGATATCAAAAGTGTGTGTCGCGTTCGACATCGCTGGCGAGGCCATACTTCTTACAATTCCGCGAGGGAGCAAGTGCGGCGCGTATATGCAACGGGCAAGTCGCTGTTGTCACCCGACAATCGGCGCTGTCATAAAAATTTCGCAAGCCCGTTCGGCGGTGCATTTCTCCACGAAGGCGGTCTTCCTAATAAAACCTTCAACAAACTGTCTCGGAGATTTGATTTGGTCCGGCCCGCGAAGAATTGGCGCGCCGCGTCTGCGTGGGCGCTTTCGTTTTGCACTCGTGAAAATACTGTAGGGGCGACTACATGGTTCCATCTTCCAGGAAGATCCTGCTGACAGCGGCCTCGGTCTCGCTGGCCTTGACGCAGGGTGCCAGCGCCGATGAGCGCTGGGGCGAAAAGCATGAAGGGCACAGGGGCAATCCCTATGTTGCCGGCGATATGCACAACCACAATACCTGCACCGACGGTTCGGTGGCGGCCGGCTACTCGATCGATCGTTCAGTCGGCACCGGCACGGCCGCCGCGGGCGGCAACAACTTCAACCTCGACTGGTTCACGCTCGGCAACCACGGCGGTTCGGGCAACCGCGACTGTCGCTTCAGCGATACCAGCGCGAACATCCCGGGCGAAACCACGACCACCTGGAGCCAGACGCTCGGCCAGACCATCGACGGTATCACCATCACCAGTCTGAAGGGCACGCCGAACGGCAGCGGCACCGGTCAAACGATGTGGCGCTGGCAGTCGATCAAGGAGGTCGAGTATCCGATCATCGTCAACCGCACCTCGATGTACGACAAGGTGCTGGTCGAAGGCCTGGAGTGGATCGTTCCCGGTCATGAGCACACCGACGTCGCGGTGATCGCGGGCCAGAATCCGCGCGGCTACGGCAATGCCGACAAGATGGCCGAGTTCGAATACCGCTATGATCGTGCGGACACCGACGCAATCGGCCCTGTCGACGCCAGCAATAAATCGATCTGGAGCGGCAAGGACAACGTCAACAATTCCGGTACTGCCGGACACGGCAAGGCCATCGCCGGCATTCAGTGGTTGCAGGCGAACTACCCGCTGACCTCCTATGCGGTTCCGACGCATACCGAGCGCCAGGGGCCGTTCAATCCGAACAGCTCGGCCGGCTACAACATCGAGCACTTCCGCGACTTCAACAATGCGGGCCCGACGGTGGCGTTCGGCATCGAATCGCCTGGCCATATGGCGCAAGGCGGTCTGAAGGGCGGCTCGGGATCCTACGGCACCGGCGCAGTCGGCGGCGGCACCTACGGCATGGCCGGCGTCTACACGGCCAAGGTCGGCGGTCTCTGGGATGGCATGCTCGGCGAAGGCCGCAACACGTTCGTCTATGTGAGCTCCGACTGGCACAATCGCGGCGCCTTCGGTGCGCGCGACGCTGCGACGACGTCGGACTTCATTCCGGGCGAGTACACCAAGCTCTACGTGCCGAACACGGAGAACTTCCGTGCACAGTCGATCATCGACGGCATGCGCTCGGGCAATTCCTACTCGGTCAATGGCGACATCATCGGACCTGACCTGAAGTTCCGCGCCAAGGGCGAGTGGGATTTCAACTGGAAGACGATGGGTGAAACGCTCCAAGTGTATCCCGGCGAAAAGATCGTCGTCGAGATGCAGCTGACGATCCCGGCCAAGAACAACAGCCCCTACAGCTTCAACAACCCGCTGTTGGCGCAGGTCGGCATCAACCAGCCGCTGAATCAGCCGTCGCTCGATCACGTCGACCTGATCACCAGCGACATCACCGGTGTGATCCAGCCGGGTGCTCCGGGCTACGCGGTGGCGAACGCCGGCGGCACCGCCGGTGCGGCGATCGTCTACAATGCTTCGGCCAAGATCGCCAAGCAGATCAATGCCACCACGATGAAGAGTCAGAAGCTGAAGGACGGGTCCACCCGGCTGAGCTTCACGACGACCTTCACCGCGACCAAGACGCCGTTCTACATCCGTGCACGCGGCACCAACATCCCGGTTGCGACGCCGAACGTCACGGACAGCGCCGGCAACCCGCTGCTCGACGTCAACAATACCAACGTCAGCTGCACGGATGCGGCCTGTCCGGCGCATCTCGACGTCGTCAACGGCGTCAAGAAGGTGACCTACGACGTCCAGGCCTACTCCAATCTCTGGTTCTACGCGAACCCGATCTTCGTCCGGCCCTTCGGCTCGCCGAAGCTTCTGGTCGAGAAGAATGCCGAGCTCGCGCGTAAGTTGGCCGGAGATCACCACCACCATAACGACTGGGATCATTGGGGGCATTCGGGTCAATGGGGTGACTGGGCCTCGAACGACCGGGACGACAACGACCGAGACTGAGTTCTAGAGCGTCGGATCCGGCGGGGCATCGTTGCCGGTGCCTCGCCGGATAGATGGTTTCACTTCCTGCGCCGGATTTGCGTCCGGCGCTTCTCTTTGGAGAGCGTGTCTTGCGAGAGCGTCCCGATATTGTTTGGAGAATACTTGCCGGTATCGTCTTTATGGCCGTCGGCGCAACAGCCTCGGCAGAGGAAGAGCCGACGCGAGAGGCCTGCGACGCGGCCGTATCGGAAGCTCGCGTGCTGGCCGAGACGTTCCCTGCCGAGGATGTGTCGCGCTATTTCGCCGAGCGGCACCTGCATCAGGCGCTGGTCGAGGCCGGCAATGGCGAGTTCGACGATTGCCTGGAGGCGGCCGAACGGGCCACCGTGGAGCTGCGCGAACGCCGCCACAGCCTGAAGCCCGGCGAGCGCCTCAACGTGCTGCAGGCGAACGAAATACCGCCGCGCTGAGAGCAAGGCATCGATGTGCGGCCGGGCTGCGCTGTCATTCGGGTGTCATGCTCCTGCGCACATTGTCCGCCCGAGTTCAATCCGCCGGACGCCTTGAATCATGGATCAGATCGAGCCGCTTTTTCCGATTCCCTTGATGCGCTCGCCCGGTCTGTTGAGTGCGGAGCTGAAGGACGCTGCCGTGGCGGCCATCCGCGGCGCCAAGATCGAGACCAATCTGCGGTCCGGGCAGCTGTTCCACACGCAAGTCGCCGATCCCAGTAACAACAACCTGTTTCAGACCATCGCGGAGCTGGCGGTTCCGAAGCTGGTCGACTTTGGCGAGCTGTTGTTCGGCGAGAAGCTGAAATGGACCGTCAAGGAGATGTGGACCAACATGCTGGAGACGGGCGGCAACCAGACTTTGCACGCCCATGCCAACAGCTTCATCTCCGGCATCTTCTATCTGACGCCGTCGCATCCAGCCAGCAATACAGTGTTCGTGCGGCCGCCCGGCGGCTATGACTTCTCCTTCCGGCATCATACGCGGAGTGCGGCAGTCGGTCCGTACAACGCCGGCAAATACATGGTGCCGGAGGTCGAGGCGGGCGACCTCGTGCTGTTTCCGAGCTATCTCTATCACGAGGTGCCGCGAAACCAGGGCGACCAGCGGATCACGATCGCCTTCAACGCCATTCCCGATCATCTCGATTGCTGGGGCTATCGGGTCACCTTTGCGCCATAAACCAATGAGCGCTTAGCGGCCGAACTCACGTGCCAGCAGCTCGCGCGCATCGCTGCGCGCCGGCGCAGCCGCGGCGATCGCCTGCAGCAGGTGCTGTGCTGCAACTCGGTCGGAGCCCAGCAATGACCTGGCCATGCCGATCAGCGGTCCATAGGCCGGATCGAATTCAGGGCTGAGGCGGAGCGCCGCCAGGAGACCCGGCGACGCGGCCTCGATCAATGCCTTGCCACGCGGGTCTCCGGGCAGGGCGGCCCCGGCCTCCAGGAAACGATCGCGGGCGCGCCAATAGGCGCGCAGCCTCTCGCCAAGGTCATCGCGCTGCGACTCCGCGAGCAACTCGGCGGGATCGGGCTGGATGGTTCTGATCACCGAGAGCAGCAGCGACCAGGGCGGCGCCGTCAATGCGACGACATTTCGGCGCGCATCAAAGGTCACGAAGGGATAGTCGTCGGTATTGTGCGGACCTTCGCCCGCAAAGGCGGTAAGCGCGTGCGGTCCGCCGACATACTGTCCGAGCAGATCGATCGGCGTCTCGAAGCCGAGCGGCTCCAGCACGGTGCGATGGCTGGGATCGCGCAGTCGCGCAGCTACCGCGGCGAGATCGAGATCACCCGCACCGGTCGGACCGATCAAGGCCAGCATCGGTGTGCGAACGCTGTAATGATTGAGCCAGGCCGATCCGTTCGGATAGATCGCCAGGAAGCTTCTGATGATCGCGCGCAAGGACGGCAGGTCGAGCTGATAGAGCGGCAGCCACTGGCAGAAGATGCCGCCCTGCGCGAGCCGGCGTTTGACAGCTGCAAAATGCTCGGTCGTGTAGAGCGCGCCGCTGCCATCGAGCGCCGGGTGAAACAGGTCGGCGACGATGACGTCATAACTGCGGTTGTCCGCAACAACATAGCGGCGTGCATCCGCGACCGTGATCGGCGGCATGCGATCGTCCGCCGCCGGATTGGCAAAGTAGGGCAACAGCTCCACCACTTCGCGCGACAGCTCGACGCCGTGGACGTTGACGCCCGGCATATGCGCAGCCCCTATCACCGTGGCGCCGGTCCCGATGCCGAGAAACAGCGCGCTGCGCGGCGCCCGATGCAGAAGCAGCGGCAACGTCGCCTGGCGATAATCGGAACGGCTCGAACTGGTGCCGCCCATCCGGAAATGGCCGTTGATTTCGAGATAGCGCGTGCCGGAGGCATCATCGACCACGCTTGCGGTGGCCATCGGTCCTTCGCGCATCGCGAGCAGCGAACCGCCCGCGGGAACGCGTGTGAGCAGCGGTGTCGGACGGAGCCCCAGCACCAGCGCGGCGAGGACGGGCGCTGCCGACCACGCCAGTGCCATCCGACGCGGCGGCAGGAGCAGGAGATAGCCGAGCGCGACGGGGAGCAGCGCCGTCCATGCGCCGAGCCCGGGAATCAGGATTTGTGCGGCAACCAGTGGCGCCAACGCCGCCCCGATGCTGTTGATGCCGACCGCCCATCCGAGCGACCCGCGCTGATCGCGCGCATGCTGGGCCAACTGCCCGAACAGCGCGCCCATCGCGGCTGCAGGCAGCAGGAACAGCGCCATCGCCACGGCAAGCTCACCGATGATCCCCAACTCACGCGCTAATTCCGCGATGTACGGGATTGCCGGAATGAGGAACGCCGTGACCAGACAGGCGAACGACGTTAATCCCAGCAGCCGGCCGTCACCGCCGTCGCGCGCGCCGCCGGCCATGCGCTGCCAGATCAGTCCGCCTCCCGCGGCGCCCAGCAGATAGGCCGCAAGCAGGCCGGCAAATGTATAGACCGTATCCTCGAGTACCTGGGCCGCGAGGCGCACCACCAGCACCTCGAATGCGATGCCGAGAAAGCCGGTCGCAAACAGCGTCAGCATGAGCCGCAGATCGCCGATGTTCCGGGGCTGTGTTTGTGCGTCTTTGGGCTCGACCGGCTGTGCGACTCGAGTCAGCGCAAGCACGCCGAATGCACAGAGCAGATTGATGCCGGCGAGAGATAGAAGCGTGCCGGAGAAGCCGACCGTAGGGATCAGCAGGAAGGTGGCGGCCAACGTGCCCGCAACGGCGCCAGCGGTGTTGGCACCGTAGACGCCGGCGCTGACGCGCGGATTGCCCTGCAACTCGCGCGTGATCCGTTCCAGGGCGGCGAGCGTGCCGCCCATCGCGACCGTTGCAGGCAACAGCGCGAGGGTTGGAAGGGCGAAGCTTGCAGCCCACAACAGGGCTGGCGCCGGCTCCGTGCCGAGCAGGGGGGCCAGCGCGCGGCCCGCAGCGGGCAACAGCCAGATTGCGACGACGCCCCACAGCCCGATGACGATTTCGAGTGCGGCATAGGCCAGGGCCGGCGAGCGCGTGCGCCGGATCAGGCCATCCAGCACGAAGGCGCCGAGCGCGAGGCCAGCAAAAAAGCCAGCGATCGCGCCGAGCACGGCCATCATCTCCGTGCCGAGGGCGAGGCTGAGCTGCCGCGTCCACACGATCTCGTAACCGAGCCCGGCAAAGCCCGAAGCAGCGACGATCGGGAGTAGGGCCCAGCTTGCCAGGGCTCCGCGCCTCTCAGATGCCGCAAGACTAAGCCCGGTTGCTTTGAAAGCTTGCGAAGCTGCCGAATTGCGATCGGTATCAGATGAGACGGTCGTCATGAGCGTGCTTGGGAACCTCACAGCGGCACGCTGCAACCCGCTGCGTATCCCGTGCGTCCGTGTCTTATGGGCGCGCCATTTGACAGAAATATTAAACGGCCGCTTGCGGTTGGCTCCTCCGCTCGCCATGCTTGGATATCGACAATAATCAGTGCAGGTTGCGGAGATCATGCAGATACGCCCGAGCGAGGATTTGCTGCTCGTCATCGACATCCAGAATGATTTCTGTCCGGGAGGGGCTTTGGCCGTCGGCGATGGCGATGCCGTGGTGCCCATCGTCAATCGCATCGCTCAGCAATTCGATCACGTGGCGCTGACCCAGGATTGGCACCCGGCAGGCCACGGCTCGTTTGCCTCGAGCCATCCCGGTGCCGCGCCATTCGAGACGACCGCCATGCCTTATGGTCCGCAGACGTTGTGGCCGGATCACTGTGTGCAGGGCACGCCGGGCGCCGCGTTCCACGCCAGGCTCGACACCGATAGAGCGCAGCTGATCATCCGCAAGGGCTTTCGTCGCGCGATCGATTCCTATTCGGCATTTTTCGAGAACGACAAGATCACCCCGACGGGCCTCGCCGGCTACTTGCGCGAGCGCGGACTCGCGCGCGTGTTTCTGGCCGGGCTCGCCACCGATTTCTGTGTGCACTATTCGGCGATGGATGCACGGCGGCTCGGCTTCGAGGCCGTCGTGATCGACGCCGGCTGCCGGGCAATCGATCTCGGTGGCTCGTTGGCGCGCGCCTATGCCGAGATGGGCGAGGCCGGGGTGCTGCGGATTGCCGATCTTGCCTGATCGAGAAGCGACGGCTTACGCCGCCGCATCGACATTCGGATCGGCGATCGCGCCGGCAACGCGCACACGCACGCGCAGCGCATTGCCAGGGAGATAGGCGATCGGCATGTCCTCGACATCGACCGTCTTCAGGCTCTCGCGCGCGGCGCCGGCCTGCACCGCGCGATCCTCGGCGATGCCGCGTGCCGCCGCAATCGCCTCCTCGCGGGAGAGATCGCGGAATACCTGGTCGGCCTCGCCGCTGACTTGCGCAATCGCCGCGCCCACCGCATTGGCGCAGTCGCCGTGCGGCACCCGCACAATCTCGGAAATGCCGGGCAGCCGATCGGGGACCAGGAAAGCGCCGCCGCCGACCGCGAGCAGCGGCACATCGCCGGCCTCGGTTTTCATGCGGTCGATGTCGTCGGCGAGCTTGCGATGGGCATCGGCGAGCGCGGCCTCGATCAGACCCCTGCCCAGCTGCGCGACGCGCGTGCGGTCGCCGATGTCGACGAGGCCTGCTGCAACCGCGATATCGGTGGCAGTGAGCCTGCCGCCGCCAAACACCAGCGCGTCCTCCGTCAGCCGGTAGCCGACACTGAGCGGGCCGACGCGGACCGGATCCTCATCCACATGGCTGCCGCCACCAAGGCCGATCGAGAGCAGGTCGGGCATGCGGAACAGCGTTCGGACGCCGCCGACCTCGACCACCGCATTGGCTTCGCGGGGAAAGCCGTGGCGCAACTGGCCGATGTCGCTGGTCGTACCGCCGACATCGACCACCATTGCATCGTCGAGGCCCGAGAGATAGGCCGCGCCGCGCATCGAATTCGTGGCGCCTGAGGCGAAGCTCATCACCGGAAAAGCCGTTGCGATCTCCGCCTGCATCACGGTGCCGTCGTTCTGGGTCAGGAACAGCGGCGCATCGATGCCGGAATCGGCTATCGCCTTGCGAAAGGCGGCCACGGTCGTCACCGCGAGATCGTGAAGCGCGGCATTCAAGAGCGCGGCGTTCTCGCGCTCGAGCAGACCGATGCGGCCGAGATCGTGCGACAAGGTGACCGCGACGTCCGGACAGATCTCGGCGAATATCTCGCGCGCGGTGGTCTCGCAGCTCGGATCGAGCGGCGAGAAGGACGAACTCACCGCGACCGAGCGCAGCCCCCGGTCCTTGACCTTCCGTGCAGCAGCCTTCAATCCGGCGACATCGAGCGGCATGAAGGGGCGGCCGTCATAGTCGTGGCCGCCTTCAAGCATGAACACTTCGCCACTCACCAGGGCGGCGAGATCGGCCGGCCAGTCGCAGAAGGGAGGCAGAGAGGCGGAGGCGGGCATGCCGATGCGGACCGCGCCGATCTTCTGCACGTGCCGACGCTGCACGACCGCATTGATGAAATGCGTGGTGCCGATCACCACCGCATCGACCGGCACCGCTGCCGCGGGCTTCGTGCGCAGCAGCTTCAGCGCGGCGAGAATGCCCGAGGTGACGTCGGCGGTGGTCGGGCATTTGACGGAATGAACCACCTTGTCGTCCGCAATCAGGACGGCGTCGGTGTTGGTGCCACCGACATCGATACCAATACGCTTCATCAATCAAACTCCGGGGGGCGCAAACAGCGACCTAAAATCGAGATCATAACCAAAGGCGCGCGGGCCGACGAATTCGAGCCCGCGAGGGCTGGTCAGCACCGCGGGCGCGGGCAGCGCCACCACGGTGACGCGCTGGCCGTAGCGGACCGTCTCAGTGCCGATGCCGTGGCCATTGACGCTGTCGAGCACGCAGATCAGGTCCGGCGACATCGCGATCGCCTCGCCATCGCGCCAGGCGACGATCCATTCGTTCTGGAACGACAGCTTCAGCTTGGTGCCGCGATCGGCATCACTGCCCTCCACGACCGCGCTGCCACGCAAAAAACCTTCGGTGGTACGGCGCGCCACGTCGACGATCTTGCCGGTGAACAGCCTCTGGCCGCCCTCGCAGGCAAGGACCGCCGCGATGGGATCTTCGTGACGATGATTGGCCTCTTGCACCGCTTGGCCGATGCGGATCGCCTTCGTGGTGGTGAAATGAATGCCCCAATCCTTGACCTCGCGCCCGGTGCGCGGCGCCTTGCTGGTGGAGGCGATCGAGCCCATTTCGACGCAGATCTTGCGGCTCGCCCGCTCCATCCACTTCCAGCTCGGGACCTTGGTGACGACGGCCTCGATGCCGCGGGGATCGTAGAGCGTGCAGGGGTAGGGGCGCAGGTCGCCGATTGCAACCGACGTCATCTGCGCCTCTGGGAAGGCGCGGCCCATGCAGTCGGCGTCGACCACAGGAATGCCGAGATGAGCCGCGGCCATCAGCGCCTGCACGCCGTTGCCGCCGCCGATCTCGACCGACATCACCGCACGGAACTTGATATTGTTGATCTCCTCCTGCATCCGCACCGCGCGCGCGATGCTGCGGCTGTCGGCGAGCCGCTCCTGGCCGACCAGCGGCGCGCCCATGTTGGAGACCACCGCGACCCAGTCATCATCATCGAGATCGAGCGGCGACATCAGCTGCACGCGATGGCCTTCGGCATAGAGCCGGCGCAGATTGAGCAAGCCAAGGTAAGGACTGCCGCCGCCGCCGGTGCCGAGAATCCACGCGCCGACCGCCAGCGCCTCGATCTCTTCGAGGCTGATCGTCTTCCGTTCGGCCGCGCTCACGAGATCAGCTCCTCGATAACTCGTGCGGCCGCCGCGATCGACAGGATCACCGGTCCCGGATAGTGCTGACGCACCCGCGCCTTGTTGGCGCTGCTGTAGCTCATGCAGTCGAGCACCACGAGATCGGGCTGTCTGCTCGCCATCTCTTGCGCGGCCGCGTCGACCGCCGCATCGTCCGAGCCGGGCTGCAGCGTAACGCCGACCACCTCGACGCCTTCGCGCTGCCATTTGCCGGCGATCAGCGCGGTCTGCTCCGGCAGTGGCGAGAACACGCCAAGCCGGCCCTTCGGCAGCACGGCTTCGACCATCCGATGCAGCACCGCGGAGGGCAGGATCACCAGGCCATCCGGCGCAAGGTTGGGGAATTTGCCGGTGCAGGCCAGCATCGTCACATCGATGCCCTCCTGTTTGAAGCGTGCGAGCTGCGCGTTGGCGCGACCTTCGACCGCCTTTTTGCTGATACGGACATTGTCGCCATTGGGCAGCAGCGTGAACAGCGAGTCGGCGCCATCAACCGGCGGGATCGCATCGATCTCCTCGCGGCTCATGCCATCGAGCGCACCGCGCAATTCGATCGCAATCCCTGGCGACAACACGGCGGCGATCTCCGCCTGCACCGAGGGCCGGGGGCTCTGTCCGATCACCACGACGCCCATGCGCCGGTGTTGAAGTGGCATGTTCATGTTCAGAACTAATCCTTGAGGATGACGAGATCGGCAGGCGTCCAACCCAGCGTGACCGGAGCGCCGGGTGCATAAAGCTGCGCTGCGCCCGCATTGGGCTGCTGCGCCAGGACGCGATGGCCGCTCTCGAGCGCAATGCGATAGAGCACGGCGCCGCCGAGGAAATTGGTGCTCTCGACCGTGCCGTTCGCCGCTGCGCCTTTGACTGATCCCGTCGCATCGTTTTGCGGAGCGATGCGGATCTTCTCCGGCCGCAGCGCCACCGACAGCACGCCGCCATCAGCGGCGGGGGCGTCGGGTAGTATCAGCACCAGGCCGTTGCCGGCCGCAATCCCGGCTTTATCGCCGATCGAGACGCACGGGCCGCGAAAGATATTGGTGTCCCCGATGAAGTCGGCGACGAAGCGCGTCTGCGGGCGATCATAGATCTCGACCGGCGTGCCGACCTGTTCGACCCGGCCCGCATTCATCACGGCGATGCGATCGGACATGGCCAGCGCCTCTTCCTGGTCGTGGGTCACGAAGACGAGCGTCAGTCCCAGGCTCTTCTGCAGCTGCTTGAGCTCGAACTGCATCTGCTGGCGCAGCTTCTTGTCGAGCGCGCCGAGCGGCTCGTCGCAAAGGAGCACGCGCGGCTCAATCACGATGGCGCGGGCCAATGCCACGCGCTGCTGCTGGCCGCCGGACAGCTGCGCCGGCCGGCGATCCTCCATGCCGGAGAGTTCAACCATGGCCAATGCGGCCTTCACCTTGGTCGCGATCGTCGCTTTGTCGACCTTGCGCATGCGCAGGCCGAAGGCGACGTTCTCGGCGACGGTCCGGTGCGGGAACAGCGCATAATTCTGGAACACCATCGCCATGTCGCGCTTGTGCGCAGGCATGTAGGTGATGTCCGTGCCGTCGACGCGAATTTCGCCCGAGCTCGGGGTGTCGAAACCGGCGATCATGCGCAAGGTGGTGGTTTTGCCGCAGCCGGACGGGCCGAGCAGCGAGAAGAATTCGCCCGCCCTGATATCCATCGCGACCGCATCGACGGCGCGGACGCCGCCGTCGTAGACCTTGCTGACCTCGGCGATCTCGATGGCCGCGCTCATGCCCGGAAGATCCGGTTGACGCGGCTGTCGATCGCATCCTTCTGGGCGTTGTACCATTTCCAGTCGACCTGGATCAGCTTGGAAACCTTCTCCGGCGTGGTCAGGAGCTTGGCGTCGTATTTGGCCTCCAGCTTCACCTTCTTGTTCGCGGGCGAATACCAGACGGTCTCGGCAAGCCGCTTCTGTACCTCGGGCCGCAGCATGTAGTTGACGTAGGCGTTGGCGAGCTCCTTCATCTTGCTGCCGGGCGTGATCGTCAGCACCTGCTCCAGCGATAGCACGCCTTCGTTCGGCGTGATGAAATCAATCGGCTGGTTCTGCCCGTCGTAGCGGTAGATGCCGGAATCGTGGATGACGCCGAGACCGACTTCGCCCGACAGGAAGAGCTTCTCCATCGCGCCGGTGAAGTCGACCAGCTTGATCGGCTTCAGCTTTTCCAGTGCCGTATAGGCGGCATCGAGATCGGTCTGCCCCTTGCCATAGAGCGTGCCGCACATCATCAGGAAGGCCTGCCCGAGGCTGTTGACCGGGATCACATACCCGCCGCGGACGCCGTTATACTTCGCGTCCCACAATTCCTTCCAGGAGGTGATGGGACCGTAGCCCTTATCGGTGCGCATTCCGAGCCCGATGGCGCTGGTGAAGATGCAGATTCCGGCGATCTTGTCGCTCACGGCATAGGGGTAGACATCGGCAATGTTCGGCACCAGCTTCGGATCGATCTTGGGTTCGACCAGGCCCATCTCGACCGCGGCCCACTGCTCGTTGGAGTTGGTATGCAGGACGTCATAGATCGGCGCAGAGCGCGAGCTCGCCTGCAGCTTCGGCAGGAACGGCAGCGCCGTGTCGGTCCTCAGCTTGCATTTGAATTCCTTCTCGAACGCCGGTCCGATCTCGGCGCTCATCACGTCGCCCCATTTGCCGCCCCATCCGGTGATGTTGAGCACCGGCTCCTCGGCGCGCGCGACGTAGGGCGCGGCGAGGAGGCCTGCGCCGAGCGAAGCGCCGGCGGCGAGCAGATGGCGACGGCTGAGATGCGGGCGCGATGAGGGCGTCATGTCCAAGATCTCCGTTACAGTTTGACGGTGGAGCGCAGGCCGACGGTACGGTCGAGCGCGATAACGACGAAGAAGGCGAGCAGGATGGAGACAACTGAGGCGGCGCCGATGGTGCCGTCAAGGTCGAACTTCAGATAGTTGAACAGCGTGATCGGCAGCGTCTCGTTGCCTGGCGACACCAGGAACAGCGAGACCGGAAACTGATCGAACGAGACGATGAAGGCGAAGATCGCGCCCGCGAGCACGCCCGGCTTGACCAGCGGCAACGTCACTTCAAAGAACGTGCGCGCTGGGCTCGCGCCGAGATTCTGCGCGGCTTCCTCCAGCCTGATATCGAAATTATGCAGCACGGCGAGCGTGGTGCGGACGACGTAAGGGATAGTGACCAGCGTGTGGCCGGCGACGAGGCCCCAGAGCGGCCGGCCGACATCGAGCAGCACATAGGCCTGGAAGAGGGCGAGGCCGGTGAGGATCGCCGGCAGCATCAAGGGAGACAGCATGGTGGCGATGATGACCCGCGCTCCCGGAATATTGCCGCGCGCGATCGCGAGCGCGGCAGAGGCGCCGAGTACAGTGGCCGCCACGGTCGTCAAGACCGCAACTTCCAGGCTGAAGATCAGCGCGTGCATGAAGTCGCGTGCCGAGAAGAACTTCTCGAACCAGCGCAGCGAGATGCCGACGGGCGGAAACTGGATGAATGGCGTGGGATTGAGCGCGAACACGAAGACGATCGCGATCGGCGCCAGCAGGAACACCAGGACCGCGATGTTGGCCGCAAGATAGATGGTGCGGCCGGTGCGCCGTGGGACAGGCCGACGGCTCGATGCCCGAACCGCGGGGCTCGCGGTCGCGAGTCCCTGTTGCGCCATGGTCCGCGAGGGCGTCACTGATGTCGTCATCCATCACCCTCTTACTGCAGCTCGCGCTGACCGGAGAACAGTCCAAGCATATGGTTGTAGGCGATGACGAGCATGAACGAGATCACGAGCAGCATCATGCCGAGGGCCGCGGCAAAGCCGATGTTGAAGTTCGCCGAAATCTGCTGATAGATCAGGATCGGCAAGGTCATGATCTGGAAGCCGCCGAGCAGGATCGGCGTCACATAGGCGCTGATCGCGAGCGCGAACACCAGGAGCGAGCCTGCGAGAACGCCGGGCAGGCTCAATGGCAAGGTCACCTCGAGAAAAGCGCGCAAAGGGCTGGCACCGAGATTTTCCGCCGCCTGTTCGAGCCGCTCGTCGATGCGGCCGATCACGCCGGTCAGGGTCAGCACCATGAACGGCACATAGATGTGGACCAGTCCGATGATGATGCCGGTCTCATTATACATCAGTTGCAGCGGCTTTCCGATGAGGCCGAATGAGAGCAGGATCTGATTGATCACGCCCTTGTCGGACAGCAACGTCATCCAGGCGAAGGTGCGCACCACGATTCCTGTCAGCATCGGTGCCAGCACCGCCATCAACAGCAGGGCATGCCCGGTCCGGCTCTTGATCCGCGCCATCCAATGCGCCAGCGGATAGCCGATCACGAGCGCGATCAAGGTGGTCCAGAGTCCGATCCGGATCGTGGTCCAGACCACGTCGAGATAATAGCTGTCCTCGACGATCCGCGCGTAATGCTTGGTCGTCCAGGCCACGTGAGGCATCACCACCGGATTGCCGGTGAGCAGGCTCATCACGGCCATGAGCCCGATCGGCAGAAAGAAGAACAGCGCGAACAGAAGCGCACTCGGCAGGATCAATAGCGCGAGGCCGTTGATGGGGGGCCCGGCGGTGCGGCGCATCAGGATGCCAATCCGGCGCGGCGCTCCAGGGGCTGTCCGAGCGGATCGCCGGTCAGGCGCCGCAACTTCTCGGCCATGGCGGCAAGCTCGCGGCGGACGATGGCGCGCTCGATTTCCGTCGTTGCCTGGACCGAGTAGGAGATTGCGATACCGATCAGCTCGCGGGTATCGCCGCTCGCCAGCGCGAAGCCCTGCGAGCCCACGCCCTCGATCGCCTCGTCGGCGGCATCGGAGACGCCGGTGCGGCGGATTTCGTTCAGGCGAGCCATCAGCTGTTCGAAATTCTGCGGCGAGTTCGCCGGCACTTTCGGATAATCGAGCGGCACCCGGGCGCGGATCTCGGGGTCCGACAACCGCGCCAGCATCGCGCGGCCGTTCGAGGTGATGATTGCGGGTGTTCGCTGCCCCGGCGGATTGACGACACGCAGCGGATTCGATCCCGGCACGATGCGCAGGACCACCTGCTGGTAGCCGTCGAGCACCGCGATGTAGCCGGTGTGGCCGGTGCGCGCGCAGACCTCGCGGAGCTCGCTCTCCGCCGTGGCGATCAGATCGTCATGGGCGCGGTGCAACCGTCCCAGCTCGAAGGTCAGCAAGCCCGGCCGGTAGCGGCGGCTGATCGGGTCCTGCTCCAGCAATCCGCAGTCCCGCAACGACCGGAGCAGCCGCGAGGTCGAGCTCTTGGGCTTACCGGTCAGCGCCTGGACGTCGGCGAAGGAGAGGTTCGGCCGCTTGGTGGAGAAGCAGCGCAGGATGTCGATAGCGGAGGTGAGGGCGCTCATGGTTGGATCCATTCAGTTCCAAATTCCGGAACGTGGTGCCGAATTCTAGGATTGAGGTAATGCGATCCGCAAGACGAAATATCCAGCAACGGGTGATGCACGATTGCGCAAGCCGCTGAACAACGTCCGCGTGTGGCGTGCGAGGGGCCGGTCAGGGCGGTCGGGTGGACCGGATCCGGCTGATCGTCGCAGCGATGTCCTGCCAGGCCGGCTTGTCGGGCGCGAATTGGCGGCGGAGATAGGAGACAAGATCGGCCAACTGTGCGTCGCTGAGATGCGCGCCGAATGCGGGCATGTAGCCGAGATCGGATGAAGCGGGCTTGGTGATGCCGTGCAGGATCACCTGGATCAGATTGTCGGGCGTTGCACCGTGCAGATTGCTGTTCAGTGACAGCGACGGACGGCTGCCGAATAGCGCCAGGCCACCGACCTCGTGACAGACCGCGCAGGCGCCGAGATAGAGCCGTGCCGCAGGGGAGGAAGCGGGGGTGACCTTGGTTTCGGCCTCGAGCTTCTCGGCGCGCTGCTGGAGTGTGGCGGTCCCGGGTTGCGCCTCCTGGAATGAGGCGAGATAGATCGCCATGGCGCGGATGTCAGCGTCGGGAACGCCGGTCAAATCCTTGACGATCGGGGCCATCGGTCCGGCCGCCACACCATGGAAGCGCGACTGACCGGTGCGCAAATACGCGTAAAGCTCGTCCTCGGTCCACGGGATCGGCGCTGCGGACAGCGAGGTGAGCGCCGGCGCCTCCCAACCCTCGGCAAAGCCGCCGGCAAGATAGGCGTTGCGCTGCTCGGCGCCGAGCGCGTTGCGCGGCGAATGGCAGGCGCTGCAATGGCCGAGGCTCTCGACCAGATAGAAGCCGCGATTCCACTGTTCGGATTTGGTCGGATCGGGCTTGAACGTGGCCGTGTCGTGGAACAGCGCGTTCCAGCCGGCGACCAAGGGGCGCAGATTGAAGGGAAAGCGCAGTTCGTTCTCGCGTGCCTGCTGATGTATCGGCGCCTGTGCCATGAGATAGGCGTAGAGCGCCTGCAGATCGGCCTCGCTGGTCCGGGCGTAATGGGTGTAGGGGAAGGCGGGATAGAGCTGCCGGCCGTCCCGGTGCACACCTTCGCGCATCGCGCGCTCGAAAGCCGGATAGGACCAGGCACCGATGCCAGTCTCGGTATCGGGCGTGATGTTGGTGGTGAAGATGGTGCCGAACGGCGTCTCCAAACCGCGGCCGCCCGCATTGACGATTCCGCCGTCTGCGGTGTGGCAGACCGCGCAATTGCCGAGCGCCGCCAGTTGCTCGCCGCGCGCGATCGTCGCGGCCGAATAAACCGACGGATCGGGCGGTGCGATCGGAGCGATGGCGCGCCAGGGCATGGCCGCGGCGACGATGCTCACCGCCGCCGCACAGGTCGCGGCTATGCTTGCAACGAGCCCAGTGCGTTTGGCGAACGGCTTGGTCCAGATGGGACGTGATTTGTCTGCAGTGGGGCCGGCCAACGATTGACTTGCCGGCGTCTCCGCCGGCGCACCGCGCAGCCCTTGCAGGATGCGCTCCGGCGTGAACGGCGGGTCGCGGAACCGCACGCCGGTCGCATCAAAGATCGCGTTGGCGATCGCAGCTGCGCTCGGCACCGAGGCGGATTCGCCGACGCCGAGTGGCGGCTGATCCGGCCGCGGCAGCATCAACACGTCGATCTCAGGCACGTCGGGGAAGGTGATGATCGGATAAGCGCCCCATTCCCGCGCCGCCACGCGGCCGCGCGCGAACGGCACTTCCTCCATCAGTGCCCGGCTGGTCGATTGGATGACGTTGCCTTCGATCTGATGGCGTACGCCATCCGGATTGATCATCAACCCGGAGTCCTGTCCGGCGACGACGCGGGTGACGCTGACATCGCCGGTCGCGGTATTGACGGCGACGTCCGCGATCCATGCCGACCAGGCTGCGCCGTAGCCCGGAAATTTGCTGTGCACGTAGAGCGCATAGGCAAAGCCGCGTCCGCGCACGACATCGTTTTCAGGCGTCTTCTCTTCCCGTGCCGGCCGCGGCACCCAGCCGGCGCGCTCGGCCACCGCGTTGACCAGCTCTCTGGCGCGCTCGTCCTTCAGATAGCGCAGCCGGTATTCGATGGGGTCGGCGCCGGCTTCCGCCGCGAGCTCGTCGATATAGGATTCATGCGCGAAGGTGTTCGGCAATGCCGAGACGCCGCGAAACCAGGAGGCGCGCACGATCGGCGGCATGTCATGCGCGGTGACGCGCATATGGTCATAATCATAGGGTGGGATCGCGGTGCGGTCGCCCATCTCCGACACGATGGCGTCGGGAGAGACACGGCCGGTCAGCAGCAGCGCCAGCGTCGGGGCGCCGTTCGAGGGATAGCGCGTGGCGAAGTCGTAGGCCGCGACCGAACCGTCGGCGGTGAGGCCGCCGCTGACGTCCATCAGCTGCGCCGTACCTTTGGGCTCCCAGAGATGCTCCTGCTCGCGCGTGAGCTGCACGCGCACCGGCCGACCCACCGCGCGAGAGAGCAGGAGCGCATCGGCGCTGACGTCATCGGCGCAGTTGCGTCCGTAGCAACCGGCCGCCTCGAGCCTGATCACCTCGATGTCGTGCTCCGGCCGCTCGATCAGCCGCGCGAGATCGCTGCGCAAAATGTGTGGGTTCTGGGTGCCGGAGTAGACCTGGACGTGATCCTTGCGATAGTCGGCGACCGCGCAGGATGGCCCGATCGAGCCATGCATCTGATAGGGCCAGAGATAGGTCCGCCGGATCGGCTTCGCCGCAGCGTCGATCGCGCTCTCGACGTCGCCCTTGTCGAGCAGCTTGCGCGGCCGCGAGGGATTGGCGCGCAGCGCGGTTTCGACGTCGCAGAGATCGCGCAAAGCGGGTGTTGGCTTCCAGCTGACCTTCAGCTTTTCAGCGGCGAGAGCCGCATTCTCCTCGCGCTCGGCGACGACGCCGACGAAGTCACCGATCACAACGACATCGATCAGTCCCGGGACGTCGCGGACCGAGTCTCGGTCCACGGCCTGCAGGCTGGTGCCGACGAATGGCCCCGCATCGACGCCGGCGTAGGGCGGCCGGATTACACGGCCATGCAGCATGCCGGGGACGCGCACATCGTGCACATAGGTCAGTTCGCCGGTCGCTTTTGCCGGCAGATCGACGCGCGGCATCGATTTGCCGACGATATTGTAAGCGCCGGCGAGTTTCACCGGCGTGTCATCGGTGAGTTCGAGCCGGATCGTCTCGTCGCCGATCAATTCGCCATAGCTGAGCGTGCGGTTGTTGGGGCCGCGGATCAGGCCATCCTCGACCGCGAGATGATCGACAGCGATGCCGAGCCGTTCGGCGGCGCGCGCCAGCAGGAAATGGCGCGCCTGCGCCGCCGCCTTGCGCAGCGGTACGGCCGTGATCTGGATGGTTTCGCTGGCGATCGTCGCGCCTTGATTGGGCACCCGAGTGGTATCGCCGAGCACCACGACCACGCGCGCAAAGGAGACATCGAGCTCCTCGGCGACGATCTGTCCGAGCGCGGTGCGGATCCCGGTGCCGAGATCCACGTGACCATTATAGGCCGTGACCTCACCGGCGGCCGTGATCCGGATGAAGGTTTCGGACCCATCGCCACCAGCGGCCGAGCGCACCACCGACAGGAAGCCGGCGAGCGCGCCTTTCACGTCTGATCCGCTCTTCGTCATCGATCCAGCGCCTCGAGCGCATAACCGGCGGCGCGCATCGCAGCGCGCATGATCTCGACATGGGCACCGCAGCGGCAGAGATTATAGCGGAGCGCCTCGCGGATCTCGTCTTCCGAGGGCTGCGGGTTGACGGCGAGCAGCGCCTTCGCTGTCATGATCATGCCGTTGAGGCAATAGCCGCATTGCGCAGCCTGCTCGGCGATGAACGCCTGCTGCACGACGTCGGGGTGCTCACGCGAGCCGAGTCCTTCCAGCGTCGTGACGGTGCGGCCGACGCAGCCTTCGACGGGAATCACGCAGGAACGTGCCGCCCGGCCGTCGATCAATACGGTGCAGGCGCCGCATTCGCCGAGACCACAGCCATATTTCGGGCCGTTCAGCGCAAGGTCGTTGCGCAGCACGTAGAGCAAGGGCGTATCGGGCGCGGCCGCGACATCATGCGCTTGGCCGTTGACGGTCAGGCGGAGCGTGACTGGCGTCATCCCTTCGGTCTCAACATCTGCTATCGTTAACAAAGGTTGCGGCGCGGCTCATCTGCCGAGCGTATCGTTTGTATACTAACATGCAAGGGGCGCGTTTCGCACTGCAGCGTGTGCACGATTTCTCGTCATTGGGCGAGGCAAACTGATCGTTTATCCGGCAAAGCGGTTTTTGCGTTGCGGCGGCGCTTGACAGTCGGTCGCTGCGAACATCATCATTCGTATACGAACGAATTTGCCGCGGCAGCTTCGTTCGGTCACGTGACGATATCGCGTGACGACCATGGCTTCGATTGGGCTTTTCGCATGACGATTGAGACGGCGAGCGAGAGTGCTGGCGACAAGATTCGCTGCGATGCCTGCCCGGTGATGTGTTACATCAAGCCGGGCGCGGCGGGCGCCTGCGACCGCTACGCCAATCAGGATGGCGTGCTGGTGCGCGTCGATCCGCATATCCTCTTGGAACGCACGATGTCGCATGGGGGACGGCTAGTGCCGTTTCAGGCGAGCGGCGACTGGGACGGCAAGATCGTGCATCAGCCGGAACTGTTCGTGACCGCGATCGGCGCCGGAACCACCTATCCCGACTACAAGCCGGCGCCGTTCATCGTTTCCTCGGAAGTCGATGGTGTCGACATGGTCACCGTGGTGACCGAGGGCATTTTCAGCTATTGCGGCGTGAAGGTGAAGATCGACACCGACCGCTATCTCGGGCCTGAGGCCGCGACGGTGCGTGTCGATGGCGAGGCGATCGGCCATGTCACGACCAGCGAATATGGCTCGCAGATGCTCTCGCTTGGCGGTGTGCATCATCTGACCGGCGGTTCGAAGAAAGAGGGGCGTGTCACCTGTGACGCGCTGATGGACCTCAGCAACCGCAAGCCGGTCGAACTGGTCATCGACGGCGGTGCCGCGGTCGTGGTGCAGGCGGGCGCTCCGCCGGTCGTCAACGGCGTCAAGGAGGAGCGCATGCGGGTCGGCTGCGGCTCGGCCACGATTGGGATGTTCGCCAAGCAGTGGCAGGGCAAGGTCGACGAGGTTGTCGTGGTCGATGACCACATCACCGGCGTCTTGTCCGAGCATCAAGCCGGCAAGCTGCTCGATATTCCCGGAACGGGAATCAAGATGAAGGGTCGGCGCTCGACGCCGGGCCGCTATTTCCAGGTGGCCCATCCCGGCACCGGCTGGGGCGGCACCGATATTTCCGATCCGCTGTCGATCCTCGGGCCGTTCGATCCGAAGACCGCGCGCCCAGGCACGACCATGCTGATGGTCTCCACGACCGGCGAGCATGCGGGTTATTACGTGTTGGATGACGCGCTGAGGCCGGTCGAACAGGAGATGCCGCCAGACCTTAAATTCTCTGTCGAGCGCATTCAGGAGAATTGCGAGCCGGCGCTCTGCACCGTCCTGTTCATGGCCGGCGCCGGCGGTTCGCTGCGGGCTGGCGTGACTGACAATCCGGTCCGGCTGACGCGCTCGGTCAAGGACGCCCTGACGCGCGTGACCTCGGGCGGCGCGCCGGTCTATGTCTGGCCGGGCGGCGGCATCACCTTCATGGTCGATGTCACGCAGATGCCGGCTGGCGCGTTCGGCTACGTACCGACCCCGGCGATCGTGGCGCCCATCGAATTCACGTTGAAGCTGTCCGATTATGCGGCGCTTGGCGGCCACATGGACTATGTGCAGTCGCTGGCCTCAATGAAAGATGTCTCGAAGGATATCCGTCACTTGCCCTGGCCGGTACGGAGCGCATGATGAGACGGCCACAGATCGCATTGCTGCCCGACGGTTGCCGGCTGCATCTGCAGGATGGGCCGATCGATCTGATCATCGGGGCCGACGGTGACCAGGCCGAGATCGGCCGCGCTTATCAGGCCGCCGTGCTGCGCTTCACTGGCCTGCTCGACGAGCTCTGCACGGAATTGCCGGAGCTGCGCCAGGCTGCCGATCCTGTCTGCTGCAGGCTGCGCGGTGTCGTCGCCCGCCGTATGTACCATGCCGTTGCGCCTTACGCTGCGAACCATTTCATCACGCCGATGGCGGCGGTGGCAGGCTCTGTGGCCGAGGAGATCCTCGGTGCGATGCTTGGCGCTGCAAAAGTTTCGCGTGCCTATGTCAACAATGGCGGTGACATCGCGCTGCATCTTCTGGACCCCGCGTGCTTCAGCGTCGGTCTGATGGACCGCCCGGATAGTCATGGCGTCCTGCGGGCGATGACCATTCGTGCCGACGATGCCAGCCGTGGCGTCGCGACGTCCGGCCGCCACGGCCGCAGCTTCTCGCTCGGCATTGCCGATGCGGTCACCGTGCTGGCGCGCACCGCCGCGCAGGCCGATGCCGCGGCCACCATCGTTGCGAATGCGGTCGATCTGCCCGGTCATCCCGCGGTCGTCCGTCGGCCCGCCAATGAGCTGCAGCCGGAGTCCGATCTCGATCACCGTCTCGTCACATGCGAGGTCGGCGCGCTCTGTAATGATGAGATTGCCGCTGCGCTTGCGCACGGCGAGGCCATGGCGCGACAATTGCTGGCAGCCGGGTTGATCGAAGGCGCGGTGCTGCAACTCGGCGGCGAGATGCGCCAGGTCGGTGCGCGGCCGATCGACATCGGCCGTCCGGACCGGTTGCAGGCGGCCGCGGCGTAAGGTTTGATACATGTGGGTTCAGAGGCAGGGTAGCGAACGATGAGTGCCGTCATCCGCAAGATCGTCACCGTAGTCGAGGAGGTCCATCTTGAGATGGGGAAGACGGTTTCGCCGCCGACCCGTCGCGCGGCCGCCGTGGCCGTCATCGAGAACCCGTTTGCCGGGCGTTATGTCGAGGATCTTTCGCCCTTGATCGCGATCGGTGAGGAACTCGGCGAACTGCTGGCGAAAAAGGCGGTTGCCGCGCTCGGCATCGAGGGGGCCTCGGCTCATAGCTATGGCAAAGCCGCTGCGGTCGGTGCCGACGGCGAGTTGGAGCATGCGGCCGCGATCTTGCATCCGAAGATGGGCGCGCCGGTGCGCAAGGTGCTCGGCAAGGGCGCGGCCCTGATTCCGTCGTCCAAGAAGCGCGGCGGGGTCGGCTGCACGCTCGATATTCCGCTCGGGCACAAGGACGCCGCCTTCGTGCGCAGTCATTTCGATGGCATGGAAGTGCAGATCAACGACGCGCCGCGTGCCAACGAGATCATGGTCGCATTGGCGGTGACCGACAGCGGCCGTCCGTTGCCGCGGGTCGGCGGTCTCACGGTCGCCGAGATCAAGGGTGACGACGGGTTGCGTTAATTTCCAAGTTAACAGTTGGAGGCTGAAGGATGCGACGGAGATTTCTGCTTGCGGCGGGCCTGGCCATCGCCGCGGCCGGCACGGCCAGGACGGCCCTTGCCGAGGACGTGATCAAGATCGGCGAGATCAACAGCTATTCGCTGCTGCCGGCCTTCACCGAACCCTATCGCAAGGGCTGGCAGCTCGCCGTCGAGGAAATCAATGCTAGCGGCGGCATCAACGGCAAGAAGCTCGTCGTCGTCTCGAAGGACGACAGCGGCAAGCCGGCGGACGCGCAAACGGCGGCCAACGAGTTGGTGTCGAGCGAGAATGTCGCGATGCTGGCGGGCACCTTCCTCTCCAATATCGGTCTCGCCGTCAGCGACTTCGCCAACCAGAAGAAGGTGTTCTTCCTGGCGGCCGAACCTTTGACCGACGCCATCACCTGGTCGAAGGGCAACCGCTACACGTTCCGCCTGCGGCCGTCGAACTACATGCAGGCGGCCATGCTGGTGGAGGAGGCTGCCAAGCTTCCGGCCAAGCGCTGGGCAACGATTGCGCCGAACTACGAATATGGCCAGTCGGCGGTTGCCGTGTTCAAGAAGCTGCTCTCGGAGAAGCGCCCTGACATCCAGTGGGTGGACGAGCAGTGGCCGCCGCAGGGCAAGATCGACGCGGGTCCGGTGGTGCAGGCGGTGGCTGCGGCCAATCCGGAAGCCATCCTCAACGTCACCTTCGGTGCCGACCTCGTCAAGCTGGTCCGCGAGGGCAACACCCGCGGCCTGTTCAAGGATCGCAAGGTGGTGAGCTTCCTGACCGGCGAACCGGAATATCTCGATCCGCTGAAGGACGAGACGCCGGAGGGCTGGATCGTCACCGGCTATCCCTGGTACAGCATCAAGACGCCGGAACATGATGCGTTCCTGAAGGCGTATCAGGCCAAGTACAACGATTATCCGCGGCTCGGCTCGATCGTCGGCTACGAGACCATCAAGTCGGCGGCGGCGATCCTGAAGAAGGCCGGCTCGACCGATGCGGACAAGCTGGTGGCTGCGGCCGAAGGGCTCTCGGTGCCATCGCCCTTCGGCGAGATCACCTTCCGCAAGATCGATCACCAGTCCACCTTGGGCGCCTTCGTCGGCAAGACGGCGGTGAAGGACGGCAAGGGGATTATGGTCGACACCGCCTATCGCAAGGGCTCGGACTATCTGCCGCCCGATGCGGAAGTCGCGAAGCTCCGGCCGAAGGAGTGAGCGGACCGAGCTCGGTCGTTCGGGCAAAGCGGTGGCCTCATGGTTCGAGGCGCGCGGCGTCGCCGCGCTCCTCACCATGAGGGTTTGAGAGCCTATTTCGTTGATCCTCATCCTGAGGAGGCGCGAAGCGCCGTCTCGAAGGATGAGGCCCGGACTTTAAGATTTCCTGACGCGGACCGCTCATGGCCTTCTACATCGTCCAGTTCCTGACCGGCCTTGCCAGCGCGGCCTCGCTGTTCCTGGTGGCGTCGGGACTGTCGATCATCTTCGGTGTCACGCGCATCGTGAACTTCGCGCATGGCGCCTTCTATATGCTCGGCGCCTACGTCGCCTTCACGCTGACCGAGCATTGGTCCGGCGCGCTCGGCTTCTGGGGCGCTATCGTCGCGGCCGCGCTGGTGGTCGCGGCCGTCGGCGTCGTCGTCGAGATCATCCTGCTCCGCCGCATTTATCACGCGCCGGAATTGTTCCAGCTGCTGGCGACGTTCGGACTTACTTTGATGGTCGAGGACCTCGTGGTCCTGATCTGGGGACCGGACGATCTGTTGGGGCGGCGCGCGCCCGGCCTGAAAGGCGCGGTCGATTTCTTCGGTCAGAATATCCCGAGCTATGACCTGTTCCTGATCGTGCTGGGGCCGGTCGTCCTTGGCGCGCTCTGGCTTTTGTTCCAGCGCACCCGCTGGGGCATCCTGGTGCGCGCGGCCACGCAGGATCGCGACATGGTGGCAGCGCTCGGCGTCAATCAGAAATGGCTGTTCACCAGCGTGTTCGCGGTCGGCGTCTTTCTCGCGGCGCTTGGCGGCGCGCTGCAGATCCCGCGCGACGCGGTGCATCACGCGATGGATCTGCGCATCATCGTCGAGGTGTTCGTCGTCGTCGTGATCGGCGGGCTCGGCAGCATCATTGGCGCGTTCGTGGCCGCCGTGCTGGTCTCCGAGCTCAATGCCTTCGGCATCCTGATTTTCCCGACCATCTCGCTGATCCTGGTGTTCCTGGTCATGGCGGTGGTGCTGGTGGTGCGGCCCTGGGGCCTGTTCGGCAAGAAGGAAGCCCCCGCGCGCCGCACACCGGGGCTCACCGTCATTCCCTGGCATCCGTTGACCCCGGTCGAGCGGCTGGTTGCGCTGGCTGCGCTCGCGCTTCTCGCGCTGCTCCCCTTCGTCGGCGGCAACTACCTGCTGACGGTCGGTGCCGAGGTCGCGATCTTCGTGATCTTTGCCGCCAGCCTGCATTTCTTGATGGCGGTCGGCGGGCTCGCTTCGTTCGGCCATGCCGCCTATTTCGGGCTCGGCGCCTATGGCGTCGCCTTTCTGGCCAAGATGGCGGGATTGCCGATGGTCGCGTGTCTGCTGCTGGGGCCGTTGCTCGGAGCGATGGGCGCGATCGTGTTCGGCGCGTTCGCGGTGCAGCTCTCGGGTGTCTATTTCGCGATGCTGACGCTCGCATTCGCCCAGATCGTCTGGTCGATCGCATTTCAGTGGGTGGCCGTGACCGGCGGCGACAACGGCATTTTGGGCCTCTGGCCGGAGAAATGGGCTGCCTCGCCGTCGCACTTCTATTGGCTGGCGCTCGGCGTCGCTGCGCTGGTGGTGAGCGTGCTCAGGCTGATCACCTTCTCGCCGTTCGGCTACGCGCTGCGCGCGATGCGCGACTCGCCGCTGCGTAGCGAGGCGATCGGGATCAACGGCAAGCTGATCCAATGGACCGCGTTCGTCGTCGCGGGCACCACGGCCGGCGTTGGCGGTGCGCTGTTCGCCTATCTCAAGGGCAGCGTCTTCCCCGACAACATGGGCATCTCATTGTCGGTCGATGCGCTGGTGATGGTGCTGCTCGGCGGCGTCGAGACTGTGGCCGGCCCGATCTTCGGTGCCATCGTCTACAAGGCGCTCAACATCTGGCTGGTCAGCCAGACCGACTTGTCCAAGCTCGTGCTCGGCATCTTCATCGTGCTGATCGTCGTCGTCTTCCCGAAGGGCATCGTCGGCATGTTCGAAAGCCTTGCCTATCGGCGACGCAGGGCGGCCTCGCAGTCACCGGTGCTTGCGGCCAAGATGGAGAGCGCGCAATGAGCCTCGGCGTTGCATTGCTCTCGGTCGAGGGCCTGACCAAATCCTATGGCGGCATTCACGCCGTCCGCGGCGTCTCCTTCATGCTGCAGGCCGGCGAGATCCTGGCGCTGATCGGCCCGAATGGGGCGGGCAAGAGCACCTGCTTCGACATGCTGAATGGGCAGAACGTGCCGGACTCCGGACGCATTTGCGTGATGGGTGAGGACACCACCGGCCGCAAGCCACGCGAGGTGTGGCGGCTCGGGGTCGGCCGCACCTTCCAGATCACCGCGACCTATCCGACCATGACGGTGCGTGAGAACATCCAGGTCGCGCTGGTGTCGTATCATCATCGTTTGTTCGACTTCTGGAGCCCGATGGCTTCGATCGATCGCGGCGAGGCCGACCGGCTGCTCGATCTCGTCGGCATGGCCGGCTATGCGGAACGGCCCTGCGGCGAACTCGCCTATGGCGACCTCAAGCGGCTCGAGCTTGCGATCGCGCTTGCCAACCACCCGAAGCTGCTGTTGATGGACGAGCCGACTGCCGGCATGGCGCCGCGCGAGCGGGTCGAGCTGATGCGGCTGACCGCGAAGATCGCGCGCGAGCAGTCGATCGGCGTGCTGTTTACCGAGCATGACATGGACGTCGTATTCGAGCACGCCGATCGCATCCTGGTGCTCAACCGCGGCACCTTGATTGCGCAAGGCTCGCCGGCGGAGGTGCGCGGCAACCGCGAGGTACAGGCGATCTATCTCGGCGAAGGCCTGCTTTACGATGCGCGCCACCGCGAGGGGGCCTCGGCATGAAGCTCGGCGTCTCCAATCTGAATAGCCACTACGGTCCGGCGCATATCCTGTTCGACATCGGGCTTGAGGTCGGAGAGGGCGAGGTGGTGGCGCTGCTCGGTCGCAACGGCGCCGGCAAGTCGACGACCTTCCGCTCGATCGTCGGCCTGGTCGAGCTGCGCGAGGGGCAGATCATCTTCGAGGGCAATGATATCTCGAAGGCACCGACGCACGAGATCGTGCGCGCAGGTCTCGGCTACGTTCCAGAGGAGCGGCGCATCTTCACCGACCTCTCGGTCGAGGAAAATCTCGAAGTCGGCCGCCAGAAGCAGCGGCCGAATGCGCCATATTGGACCCGCGAGAAGCTCTATCAATTGTTTCCCAATCTCGGCGAAATGAAAAACCGTCCGGGCGGGCGCATGAGCGGCGGCGAGCAGCAAATGCTGACGATCGCCCGCACGTTGATGGGCAATCCTTCGCTGGTGCTGCTGGACGAGCCGTCCGAGGGCCTGTCGCCCAAGATCGTCGAGCAGATGGTGGACGCGATCCTCACCATGAAGAAGGCCGGGGTCTCGATGATCGTGTCCGAGCAGAACCTGCATTTTGCGCGGCTGATCTCCGATCGCGCCTATATCATCGAGCGCGGCCGCATCTGCTTCTCCGGCACCATGGCCGAGCTTGACGCGCGGCCCGACATCCGCGACGCGCATCTGTCGATCTGAGGTAAGAAATCAAATGGCAAAGAGCGCCGCGCCGAAACGACCAGGTAAGGCTTCGACGAAGGTTCTACCTAAGACTGTGGCAAAGTCATCCCGCACGCCGTACGTCCTGGACGAGCAGATCGGCTTCATCCTGCGCCAAGTCTGGCAGCGCCACACCATGATCTTCGCGCGCGACATCGGCACCAATTTGACGCCTACGCAATGGGCGGCGCTGTCGAAGCTCGCCGAGACCGGACCATGCTCGCAGAACCAGCTCGGGCGGCTGACCGCGATGGACGTTGCTACCATCAAGGGCGTGATCGACCGCCTGACCGCGCGCGGCCTCACCGAGACCACGCGCGATCCGCAGGACGGCCGGCGACTTTTGGTGAGCCTCACCCGTGCCGGCCAGCAGCTCGCGGACAAGACCGCGCCGCTCGCGCTGGCAATCTCCAGGGAAACACTGGCGCCGCTCGACCCCAAGGAGCGCGAGACGCTGCTTTCGCTGCTGAACAAGTTGCGCTGAGTCCGTTGCGCCGTCATTGCGAGCGAAGCAATCCAGAGTCCGGTTAGAAATCCGGATTGCTTCGTCGCTTACGCTCCTCGCAATGACGTTGCTCACATCGGGATTTCCGGGTTCGCGCGCGCCCCGGAATGACGGTGCGCGGCGCCGAAGAACTACTTCGCCACGATCTCCGGCACCTTTTCCGCCGGCGGGGTGTTGCGGCTGCGCTGGGTGCGGACGATGCCGTCGATGATGGTCATCCCGACGCCCGGCAGGTCGCCGAGCTGCACGCTGTCGAGCAGCGTCTTGGCCGGCGAGTGCTGTGCCTTATCGAGCAGGACGAAGTCGGCGGAGCGGCCGACCTCGATCAGCCCGCAATCCAGCGCGCGCATCCGCGCCGTGTTGCCGGTGGCGAAGCAGAACGCGATCTCCGCCGGCACCTCGCCCAGCGAGGACAGCATCGAAATCATGCGCAAGATGCCGAGCGGCTGCACGCCGGAGCCGGCCGGCGCATCGGTGCCGAGGATGATCCGGGCGAGGTCGCCCATTTCGCGCGCGGTACGCAGGGTGTACAGCGCCGAGCGCTCGTTGCCGTTATGCACGAGTTCGAGCCCGCGCTTGCAGCCCTCGCAGATGCAGCGGATCTGATCGTCGGGGAGGGCAGTGTGTCCGCCGTTGATGTGGCCGACCACGTCGGTATCGGCCTCCAGCACGACGTCCTTGTCGATCAGGCCCGAGCCCGGGATCGAGGGCCCGCCAGTATGGATCGTGCTCTGGATGCCGTATTTGCGGGCCCAGCCGACCATCTTGCGCGCGGTCGGGCCGTCCTTGACGCCGCCGAGGCCGACCTCGCCGAGCAGCTTGACGCCGGCCGCCGCAAGCTCCTTGAAATCGTCCTCGACCATCTCGCATTCGATCACCGGCGCACCGGCATGCACCTTCACGCCGCCCGGACGCAGCGTCCAGAACGCGCGCTGCGCAAAGATCGCCATCGCCTTCAGCCCGACCACGTCGCGCGGCCGTCCCGGCATATGCACTTCGCCCGCCGAGATCATCGTCGTGACGCCGCCATGGAGATAGGAATCGATCCAGTTGATCTGGTTCTGCCGCGGCGTCCAATCGCCGGCCACCGGGTGCACATGGCTGTCGATCAGGCCCGGCGCCACCGTGGTGCCGTGCGCATCGACGATCGTCGTGGCGCCTTCGGTGTCCACGTCCTTGAAGCGGCCGACCGCGGTGATCTTGCCGCTCTCAGCAACGATGGTGTCGGCGTCCAGAATGGGCCGCTCCAGCGCGCCCGACAGCATCAAGCCGATATTGCGGATCACCAGCTTGCTGGGGCCGGTGACTTGCGGCGCGTCATGGGCCATCGAACGTTCCTTTCCTCACGAAAGCGGTTGTCTCGGACTCTGCGCCGGGGCGCGGCGCAGCATCAAGCCGGATTGTTCATTCGTACACGAATGAACGTGACCGGCAAGCGGCCGTGCTGCATGAAGAATCGGCGCAGCCCGCCTGTCGGCGCGGCAATTCGTATGGTGCCGCTGGACGGCATTTGCGCGATCCGGCATCAACAGCCGAGACTGGTCATCATGGTGCGGGTAGGGACATGACGGACGACATTCAGACCATCAGTGCGGGCGGCCTCACGGCCAGCATCAAGGCCGATGGCGCCGAGCTGTGCTCGCTGAAGACACCGGAAGGGCTGGAACTGCTCTGGCAGGCCGGGCCGGCCTGGCCGCGTCATGCCCCCTGGCTGTTTCCCATCGTGGGCCGGCTGAAGGGTGACGAGCTGCATCACCGGGGCCGGACCTATCCGATGACCCAGCACGGCTTTGCCCGCGATCTTCGTTTCGCCTGGCGGGAGCGCGAGGCCAGTTCCTGCTCGCTGCTGCTGACCGACAGCGAGACGACGCGAGCGCGCTATCCATTCGCCTTCCGCCTGGCCGTGAGCTACCGGATCGAGGCCGCTAGCCTCGACATCGCCGTCACAATCGAAAATCCCGGCGCCGAGGTGTTGCCGGCCTCGTTCGGCGCCCATCCCGCGTTCAATTGGCCGCTTTCCCCGGAGGCGCCGAAAGACAGCTACCGGCTGATCTTCGCGCAGGATGAGTTGGCCCCGATCCGCCGCCTGGCCGGCGGGCTGACGCGTGTCGCGCCCCAACCCTCACCGGTCCAAGGCCGGGTGCTGCCGCTGCGGGAAGCCCTGTTCGCCGAGGATGCCGTCATCCTGGATCGGGTCGGTAGCCGCTCGCTCCGCTATGCCGGAGACCGCGAACCGGCAATCGGCATCGCCTGGGAGGGCTTCCGCGAGCTCGGCATCTGGTCGAAACCATCCGGCGCACCGTTCCTCTGTGTCGAGCCGTGGCGGGGCTGTGCCAGCCCGGTCGATTTCGACGGCGAATTCGTCGATAAGCCCGGTCTCATGCATATCGCGCCTGGTGCGGCGGAGAGCTTGCGGCTTCGCATCGCGCTCTGCAGCGCGATCTGACGTCCTGTGAGCATCGCGACGACCGTGGGTTAACCCTGATTTTTAATCGCCGTCTGGAAATGGCCGGGGCGCAACTTAGATGAGTTGCGCAGCGGGGCCGTACTGATCGAGGGCGTCCAGAGGGGCCGGCCATCCGGGGGGACTGAGCTGTTACTTGAACAACAGGCTCGGCAGGACCCCATCAGCACGTATGAGTGGCTGCTGCGGTGATCTGATTTCGCGGGGCGGGGCGCGTATTGCGGTACGCGTATTCAGGAGGAAGCGATGGTCCTGAAAATGTTTGCGGTTGTTGCAGGCGTCGCGCTGTTCGCCGGGACGGCGGCGTTGGCGGGCGAGTACCGCCCGGACGATTTCTTGCAGCTCGAACTCTCGAAGGCGGTGCTGTCGCCGACGCCGCTCGGCCCCGAGGCGCATTTCGAGCCGGTTCCGATCGAGGCCAAGGGTGATCACACGGTAGTCGCGGCACAGCCCGACACCAAGGCCGATGTGCCGCGCGCGATTGCCACGCGGCGGATTCACGTAGCCAAATCCCACGACAAGTCCCATGACAAGTCGCTTGCCGCCTCACGCCGTGCCTCGGCCGAGCCGGCGGTAACGCGGCCGCGCGGTGCGGCTCGCGCCCGGCTTGCCCACCGTCGCGGCAACCCATTTGATGCAGAAGCGATGGACACCCGGATCCAGACTTGGCCGTGCAGGCCCGGCAACGGCGCCATCTGCAACTGGAGGTGAGGGCGCATCCCCTGGAAGTGGCTCCGTGATGCCGATTGGAACCCCCTCGCATCATCTTGATTGCTATCTGCTGCACGAGCGCTTGATCTCTCAATCCGCTCGCAGGCAGATTGATCTGCACCCGCCAACACGTTGATTATCCAGCCAGTCGTCATCGCTTGCGCTTTGCACGTTCGGCGCTGCGCTTCCCGAGGGCCTCCATGGACAGCATTGAAACTCAGGGCATCCGCCTGCCGCGGCTTGGGCTCGGCACCTACCGCATGCAGGGCACCGTGTGCCGCGAGGCGGTCGAGAGCGCGCTCGCGCTCGGCTACCGCCATATCGACACCGCCGAGATGTACGCCAATGAGGATGCGGTCGGGGCTGCGCTGGCTGCGGCGGGGGTGCCCCGCCAGGAATTGCACGTCACCACCAAGGTCTGGCCGGAGAACCTCGCACCGGATTCGATCCGCCGTGCGTTCGACACCAGCCTGAAGAAGCTGCGCCTCGATTTCGTCGACCTCTATCTCATCCACTGGCCGGCCCCCGGCATGGATCTTCCGGCCGCGCTCGAGACGCTGATGTCACTGAAGGAGCAGGGACGCACCCGCGCCATCGGCGTCGCCAATTTTACCGTCGCGCTGCTCAAGCAGGCGGTCGAGCAGGTCAAGGCTCCGATCGCCTGCAATCAGATCGAGTATCACGTGATGCTCGATCAGAGTAAGGTCATGCGCTACATGGCCGAGCGCTCGATCCCCTTGGTCGCCTATTGCCCGCTGGCGCAGGGCCGCGCCGCGTCGAACGAGACCCTGATCGCGATCGGCAGGAAACACAATGCAGGTGCGGCTCAGGTTGCGCTGAAATGGCTGTTGGATCAGAAGGGGGTAGCCGCGATTCCGAAGGCTGCGCGCAAGGAGAGCCAAACAGCCAATCTCGACGCCCTCAAGCTTCAACTGGACGATGAGGATCGCAAGACCATCGCCGCGCTGCCCAAGGATCAGCGCTTCGTGAATCCTGGCTTCGCGCCGGAGTGGGACTGAATAGAATAAGTCCGAGGGTTTGCGCGCAAGAGAATGGCCCCTGCAAGGGGCCATTCTGGTTTCGGCGCTCGCGATCAGTAGCCGTGGCGGTGCCTGATGACCACGGTGCGGTCGTGGTGGTGGTAGAACGGCCGATGCCACTCGCGGTGCACGCGGTATTCGGCACGCGCGCCGTCCCAGTGATGACGATGACCGCGCTTGATGACCACGGTCTCCGCGCTGGCAAGTGACGGCAGCGCGATCACCATCGCGCCCAGAGCGGCAAGAGCCAAGCCAAGCTTTTTCATGTCGTCCTCCTCCTCAAGCTTTGGTGGACGATAAACTTCGCGTGTGGAGGAAACGTTCCGCTGGAACTAACAGCAAATTCCTGAACGCTTGTTCAGGCCGAGTGCGGTATTGCTTTAGCTGACGGAAGCCGGCGCGACTTGGTGCGGCGCCTACTCGCACTTGCGCAAGGACGGCGTGGGCTTGCCATTGGCAACGAAGCGGCCGTCGCGGATCGTGTAGCTGCCGTCAGTACTGCGATTGAAGATGGAGCGGATGCTGCCGTCGGCCTCCTTCGTGACGCCGTTCTCGCGCGTCTGCCGATAGCGCGGCATCGTGATCGACAGCACCAGCGTGTGATCGGGTTCGATCCGGGCGCCCGTAACCTCGTTGTTGTCGGAGGAGTCGAGATCCCGCCGGTAGATCAGGTGTCCCTCCGATGTGGCTTCGTAAGAAATCGTACTGCCTTGACCTTGTCTGGGCGGCTTTGCGCAATCGACCGCCCAGGTCCCGAGCAGCCCCCAATCGCGCGCGACCTCGACCGCAGTTTCCGCCGCGACGGGCGGCGCGAAACAGATCAGCAACACTGCGGCGGAGAGCGGTCGGGGATGCAACACGGGCAATCTGCTTCGTAGTGAGGTGAGCGACGAGAGCCAACGTAACGTGCCACGCCAACAGTGCAATGCCTCCGCCTCCGTTCCCGGATCCGACTTCGGTCGGACGCATTGCTGCAAGCGCTGTTGATCGCCTCTAGAGGCGCGTCTTATCCATATTTGCTGATCGGATTGGCACGCCGAACTCCTGGCGGCAGACCTCGGCAAGAATGGCCACGCCGTCGCGGATCTCCTGGTGCGAGGGGCTGGCAAAGCACAGCCGCAGCCGGCTTCCGGCATGAACCGGATCGGTCGACCATTCCGGTCCCGGATTGATCGCGACGCCTGCCTTCAGGGCCGCTTGGGCGAGCCTCATGGCATCGACCTGGTCCGGCAGCTTGACCCAGAGGAAGATGCCGCCGTGCGGCGCTGCGAATTCGGCCGCCGTGCCGAATTCTGCGTTCAGCGCGTCCATCAGGGTTTCCAGCTTGGCGCGCAGGCCACGGACGAGCCCTGGCACGTGGCTGTCGAAATGCGCCGTGCAGTATTCCGCGAGCAGCATCTGCTCCAGCGCGCCCGAGCCGGCGTCGGTCTTCAAGGCCAGCATGATCGACATGAGCTGCCAGGGTGCGACCACGAAGCCGACCCGCAGCGCCGGAGCGACGGATTTCGAGAACGAGCCGATATGAATGACGCCACCATGCTCGGCGAGCGCGTGGATCGCGCGCGGCCGCTGGCCGTCCCAGGTGAGATCGGCGTAGCAGTCGTCCTCGAAGATCGGGACACCATGTTGTTCTGACAGGCGCAGCAGCTCGAGCCGCCGGCTCTCCGGCATGACGGTGCCGGTCGGGTTCTGAACGGTCGGAATGGTATAGATATATTTCGGCCGGATACTGCGGGCCTTGAGCCCGGCGAGCGCCGCTGCCAGCGCGTCCATCCGCATGCCGTGCTGATCGAGCGGGATCCCCACCGCCTCGACGCCGAGCCTGGCGAGCCGGGTCAATGTGCCTTGATAATTGTCCCGCTCGACGATCACGGTATCTCCGCGTGCAAGCAGCGCCTGGTTGATGAGATCGAGCGCCTGCAGTGAGCCCGAAACCATCATGATGTCGTCGGCGCTGCAGGAGATCGCAGCGTCCCGCCGGAGCTTCTCGGCAAGGAAGGCGCGCAGGGGCCGATATCCCTGGGGGCCGTGCCCGAGCCCGTAGGTGGCAAGCCCGCGGCCCTCGCGTACGAGAACGGCGTCCGCCGCTGCGCGGAAATCCTCGACCGGGACGCCATCCGGATCGTTGTTGCCGCCGACAAAGCTGTATTTTGCAAGGCCGTTCCAGCGTGCCGCAGGTGCCGGCAGGCCGGCGGGCAGCAGGGGAGAAAAATCGAATAAGGCCATGTGCGGCGCCTCCCTTGTTCTTGTTTGCCGCCGATCCTAAACAACTCCGCGAAGATTGTCCCGACATGGACGTCGATGCGCGCGTTTCGCATGGCGGAAGCCCTGCCAACAGGCCTCTGGCGCCCCCCGGCGAACCCGGCTAAAGCACCGGGAACCAAGTGAGATCTGTGATGGCCGATTCAATCCAGGAAGTTTTGCAGGCGTTCGCCAGGGGCGAGCTCGTGGTCGTGACTGACGACGATGATCGCGAGGGCGAGGGGGATCTGATCGTCGCGGCGTCGTTCTGCACGTCGGAGAAGATGGCGTTCATCATCCGCCACACCTCCGGCATCGTCTGCGCCCCGATCACCACCGAAGAGGCGCGGCGGCTGCGGCTCGACCCGATGGTGGCGTACAATGATTCCGCGCACACAACCGCCTTTACCGTCTCGATCGACTACAAGCCGGACGGCGGTACCGGCATCTCGGCCGAAGAGCGCGCCTCCTGCTGCCGCGCGTTGGCCAATCCGAACGCGGGCGCCAATGACTTCGCGCGTCCCGGGCACATCTTTCCCTTGATCGCGCGTGATGGCGGCGTGCTGCTGCGCTCGGGCCATACCGAGGCGGCCGTCGATCTCTGCAAGCTCGCAGGGCTGCCGCCGGTCGGCGTCATCTCCGAGTTGATGAATGACGACGGCACCGTGATGAAGGGCGAGCAGGTCGTCCGCTTTGCCGCCGCCCACAAGCTCAAGCACGTCACCATCGCCGATCTGATTGCCTATCGGCAGGCGCGCGAGAAGCTGATCGAGCGGGTCTCGACCTTCACCACCGACAGCCCGATCGGGCCCTTGCAGGGCTATGCCTATCGCTCGCCATTCGACCCGATCATGCACGCAGCCTTCGTGTATAACGGGATCGGCGACGGCAGGAACGTGCTGACCCGGCTGCACAAGCCGAACATCGTCAAGGATCTCATCACCGGTCCGCAGCGGGTCCAGGAGGTGCTGCAGCACTTCAAGAAGGCCGGGCGCGGCGTGCTGGTGTATTTGCGCGACGGAGCGGCCGGCGTGCCCGTCGAGCCGGTCGGCGAGATGCAAACGGCGGAGGCGGATCGTCATCGCCAGTGGCGCGAGGTCGGCGTCGGTGCACAGATCCTGCGCGATCTCGGCATCACCTCGATCCGGAACCTCACCTCGTCGGTGCACGACTACAAAGGCTTGTCCGGATTTGGCATCGAGATCGTCGCCAACGAACGCCTTGAAGGCTGAAACCCGACGATTTAACCTCCATAACTGCCAAGATTAACTGCCAAGATACGCAGTCATGACGCGAAAGGATTTTTCATGAGCGTGCGCCCCCAGGCGAAGGACAAGCCGTCCCAGGCCGGCTTCCAATGGGATGATCCGTTCATGCTGGACGATCAGCTCACCGAAGACGAGCGCATGGTGCGCGACACCGCGCGCGCTTATGCGCAGGACAAGCTGTTGCCGCGCGTGACCAAGGCCTATCTCGAGGAGAAGACCGATCGCGAGATCTTCAACGAGATGGGAGAACTGGGGCTGATCGGCATTACGCTCCCGGAGGAATATGGCTGCGCCAATGCGAGCTACGTCGCTTACGGCCTGGTCGCGCGCGAGATTGAACGGGTCGATTCCGGCTACCGCTCGATGAACTCGGTGCAGTCCTCGCTGGTGATGTACCCGATCTACGCCTATGGCGACGAAAACCAGCGCAAGACATATCTGCCGAAGCTCGCGAGCGGCGAATGGGTCGGCTGTTTCGGCCTGACGGAGCCGGATGCGGGCTCCGATCCCGGTGGCATGAAGACCCGCGCCGAGAAGGTTTCGGACGGCTACCGGCTGACCGGCAGCAAGATGTGGATCTCGAACGCGCCGATCGCCGACGTCTTCGTGGTCTGGGCCAAGTCGGCCGCCCATGACAACCAGATCCGCGGCTTCATTCTCGAGAAGGGCATGAAGGGGCTGTCGGCGCCGAAGATCGGCGGCAAGCTCAGCTTGCGGGCCTCGATCACCGGCGAGATCGTGATGGACGGCGTGGTGGTGCCGGAGAGCGCGCTGCTGCCGAACGTCTCCGGACTGAAGGGGCCGTTCGGCTGTTTGAACCGCGCCCGCTACGGCATCTCCTGGGGCGTGCTCGGTGCGGCCGAGGACTGCATGCACCGCGCCCGGCAATACACGCTCGATCGCAAGCAGTTCGGCCGGCCGCTCGCCGCCACCCAGCTCGTGCAGAAGAAGCTCGCGGACATGGAGACCGAGATCGCGCTCGGCCTGCAGGCCTCGCTCCGCGTCGGCCGGCTGATGGACGAGGGCAAGATGGCCCCGGAGATGATCTCGATCGTCAAGCGCAACAATTGCGGCAAGGCGCTGGACATCGCGCGCATGTCGCGCGACATGCACGGCGGCAACGGCATCCAGATCGAATATCACGTGATGCGCCACACCGCGAACCTCGAGACGGTGAACACCTACGAGGGCACGCATGACGTGCACGCGCTGATCCTGGGCCGCGCCATCACCGGCATCCAGGCATTCGGGTAGGTTGTCGCTATCGCTCCGTTGCTCTTGCTGTCATCGCCCGGCTTGATCGGGCGATCCAGTAAACACCGGCATATCGAGTCTCATGCACGCCGCGGCGTACGGGATATCCCGCTTTCGCGGGATATGACGAGCCGAGAGCGGAGCGCCCGTTTGCCCCTCGCGTAAGAAGGTGCTGCAATGGCCGAGGACGACGTCCCATTCAACCGTAATTTCCCGCTCCAGCCAGGGGTGGTGGAAGAGGTTCGTCCCGGCATCCGCCGCGTCCTCTGCAACAATCCGAGCCCGTTCACCTTCACCGGCACGGTCAGTTACATCGTGGGCAAGGGCAAGGTCGCGATCATCGATCCCGGTCCCGACAACGAGGCCCATGCGGCGGCGCTGCTGAATGCCGTGCGCGGCGAGACCGTCACGCACATCCTCGTCACCCACACCCATCGCGACCACTCGCCGAACACCGGCCGGCTGAAGGCTGCGACCGGTGCAACGGTTTATGCCGAAGGGCCGCACCGGGCCTCGCGGCCGCGCTATGAGAGCGAGAAGCACAGCCCGGAATCCGGCGCCGACCGCGACTTCGATCCGGATGTACGGGTTGCCCAGGGCGACGTCATCGAAGGTGACGGCTGGCGGCTGGAGGCCGTTGCCACGCCCGGCCACACTGCCAATCATCTCGCTTTTGCCTGGCCTGAGCGAGGTGCGAGCTTCGTCGGCGATCACGTGATGGGCTGGTCGACCTCGATCGTCGCGCCGCCGGATGGTTCCATGGTCGACTACATGGCCTCGCTGGAGCGGCTCGCGGCGCGGCCGGAGGAACTTTATTTCTCAGGTCATGGCCCCGAAATTCCCGAGGCTCCGCGCTACGTCCGGTTCCTGATCCGGCATCGCCAGGCCCGTGAGGCCTCGATCCTGCATCGACTCGGCAAGAGCGAGGCCGACATTCCGAGCATCGTGCGCGCCAGCTATATCGGCATCGATCCGCGGCTGACGACCGCGGCCGGCTATTCAGTGCTCGCGCATCTGGAGGACCTCGTCGCTCGCGGCGTGGTTGCCACGGAAGGCGATCCGGTGATTGGCGGGACGTATCGGTTGGCGAACGATTAGCTCGTCACTTCTTCACCGTCTTCGCCGGCAGCTTGGCAGGCGGCGGCGGGATCACCTTCTTGACCGGCTTCTGCGCCTCGGCGTCGCCGGCCGTGTTGAGATCCTCGATGAATTTCGTCACCCGCGCTGCGTTGCTGCCGAGGTCGGAATCGAAATAGCGTGAGGCCGAGCGGATATCGATCCGGGCATCTTCGCCGTCGGGTTGCACGCGAATGGAGATGTCTTCACGGAAGCCCATGATCGGGGTGCGCGCGATCGCCTCGATCCGCCCGATTCGGCGCGGCGGCTGCGGCGCCCGCTCGTCGACGATGAACCATTTGCGGCGGGTGACCAGCTTCAGCACGATCGCGTAGGCGCGCTCAGGCGACAGTTCGAGCTGCACCGGCTCGATATCGGGATAGGCCTTCTGCTGCTGCTCGGCCGCATAGAGCCCGGCATAGACCGCGGTGTTGGTGCCGTCACCACTGCGCAGAGGCGCGAGCGCCTCGAAGCGCGGGGGATCGATCGGGTCGGTGGTGATGTCGTAGATCTTCGGCAGCTTGCGGTATTGCAGAGTGAGGTAGGCGGGATAGGCGAGCACGGCCGCGTCGATCAGGAAGGCGAGCAGGATGCGTCCCATGCCGCGGCTGCCGTTCTGCCAGATGGCCACGAACGCGGCGAGCCCGACCAGGATCGAGAGCACCGCAAGCCCCAGTGCACCGAAGAAGGTCGCGAGCGCCGGCTTCATCTCGAGGAAGTCGAAGCGGACAATGAGGATCGAGACGAACACAGCCACCACCGAGAACACCGCGAGATTGCGGGTCCAGGTCGCCAGGCTGGAGACGGGCTCCGACAGATAGGGAGCGTGAAATCTGCGGGCCATCTGGGCTCTGGGCTGTTGCGTCGTGACGAAGGCGCTTCGACTGGTGTGAGACCACGTGGATCGGGTAAATTCAAGGGGGCATCAATCCGGCAGGAACTCCTGGCGGGCTGCGGTTGATCCGTACCGCGCTCAGGCGTGCCGGCCGATGCCGGGTTTCAGCGCGGTGAGCATGATCACGATCGTTGCCGCCGAGAATGCCGCACCTGCGGCAAACGTCGCCTGTGGACCGAAGGCGTGCCAGAGCCATCCCGCCAGCAGGCTTGCAACCAGCAGCGCGCCGCCCGTGACCAGATTGAAGATCCCGAAGGCGGTGCCCCGCAGATCGAGCGGCGCAGTGTCGGCGACCAGCGCCGAGAGCAAGCCTTGTGTCAATCCGAGATAGAGGCCCCAAAGTGCGACGCCTGCGGCAGTGCCGGTCAGGCCGGGCGCGAACGCCAATGTGAGGTCCGCCCCGGTGAGTACGACCAGTCCGCAGATCAGCAGGTTGCTCCGCCCGATTCGGTCGGAGAGCACGCCGACCGGCATCGCGACCGCGGCGTAGATCAGGTTCATCAGCACATAGACGAGCGGGATCATCGCGAGGGGCAGGCCGTCGGCCTGCGCCTTCAGCACCAGGAATGCCTCGCTGAAGCGGGCCAGCGCGAATACGGCGCCGGTGGCGACCACGATCCAGTAGAGGTGCGACAGCCGTCGCAGCTCCTCGCGGCGGATCGGCGACCGGCGATGCGGCTGTTCGACGCTCATGCTGGGCTCCCGAACGCCGGCGACGATCAACAGCACCGCGAGTGCAGCCGGCACCGCCGACCACCAGAACACGGCGCGGAAGTCGTCGGTATAAAGCGCCATCAGGGCGACCGCGATCAGGGGACCGGCAACGGCACCGGTCGTATCCAGCGCCTGGCGTAGTCCATAGCTCGCTCCCCGGATCGTTGCGGGAGTGACGTCGGCGATCAGCGCGTCGCGGGGAGCCTCGCGGATGCCCTTGCCGATGCGGTCGACGATTCGTGCCGCCAGCACCTGCCAGGCTGTGCTGGCCAGCGGGAACACGGGTTTGGTCGCGGCGGCAAGTCCGTAGCCGAGCCCAACCAGCAGCTTGCGCTTGCCGATCCAGTCCGACAGCGCGCCCGAGAAGACTTTGGTGATGGCAGCGGTCGCCTCCGCGACGCCCTCGATCAGTCCGACGATCACCGTGCTGGCGCCCATCGTCGTGACCAGAAACGCCGGCAACAGCGCGTGGATCAGCTCGGAGGAGATGTCCATCAGCAACGACACCAGCCCGAGCATCAGCACAGTGGTGGGGACGTCGCGCCAGGTCGCGGGGGCAGGCTGCTTTGCGTTCGTCATCACGGCCTTCTATCGCAACGACAGCCCAGGACGTTGCGCCACGTCAACGCGGTGTTCCGCAAATCATTGCGGCCTCCGATCGCTCGTCGCGAAGGGAGGCCGCCATGACTCGATAGAATTGGCTCGACGAAATTGAGCGCGTATCAGCTCAGTGCTTGACCAGCGGGCAGGCACTGTCGGAAAGCTTGCCGAACGCTTCTTCGCCCGACATGGTCTGCACGATCTTGTAGTAGTCCCACGGATATTTGGATTCCTCCGGCTTCTTGACCTGCATGACGTACATATCGTGCTCCATCAGGCCATCGGCGCGGATCTTGCCGTTGTCCGTGAACATGTCGTCGATCTTGATCTTGCGCAGCTGGTCCATCACCTTGTCGGAATCGGTGGTGCCGGCGGCCTTGACGGCGTTGAGATAGGTCAGGGTGGCCGAGTAATAGGCCGCCTGGTTCATGGTGGGCTCGCGCTTGGTCTTCTCGTAATAGCGCTTGGCGAATGCCCGGGTCTTGTCGTTGAGGTCCCAATACCAGCCGGTGGTGAGATAGAGACCCTGTGCGGTCTTCAGTCCCAGGCTGTGGATGTCGCTGATGAAGGCGAGCAGTGCGGCCGGTTTCATGGTGCTCGCGATGCCGAATTCGTCGGCCGCCTTGATCGAATTGGTGAAGTCGTTGCCGGCATTGGCGAGGCCGAGCACCTGCGCGCCCGAGTTCTGCGCCTGCAGCAGATAGCTCGAGAAGTCCGAGGTCGACAGCGGCACGCGCACCTCGCCCACCACCTTGCCGCCGGCTGCCTCGACCACCTTCGAGGCAGCTTCCTTCAACTGATAGCCGAACGCATAGTCCGCGGTCAGGAAGAACCAGCTCTTGCCGCCCTGTTTCACCATGGTCTTGGCCGTGCCATTGGCCAGCGCAGTCGTGTCATAGGCGTAGTGGACGGTGTAGGGCGTGCAGTCCTTGCCGGTCAGCGAGGCGCCGGCCGCGCCGATCGCGATGAACGGAATCTTCTTCTCCTTGGCGACGTTGTTCATGGCGAGGCTGACGCCGGTATTGGAGCCGCCAAGGATCATGGTCACGCCATCGCGGTCGGCCCATTCGCGGAATTTCTGCGCGCCGATGTCGGGCTTGTTCTGATGGTCGGTCTCCATGAACTCGATCTTGTTGCCGAGCACGCTGCCGCCGAAATCTTCGATCGCCATCTTGGCGGCCTCGACTCCGCCGGGGCCGATGACGTCGGCATAGAGTCCCGACATGTCGTCGATGTCGCCGATGACGACCTTGTTGCCGGCGGCATGAGCCGCGGTTGCCGCGAGCGAGGCGCTCACGAGCCAGGGCAAGAGACGGACGAATTTGGTCATATTGGCGTTTCCTTCCCGATTTTTATCGTTGAATGGCCGGGAACTTAGAAAGCCCCGCCGGCCACTCCTATTCGTCTTTCGTCGTGCATCCGGACGATATGGAACCGACGCTGATACGGTTATACCGGTGAACGCGTCGGCGCATCTCGGAGGCACGGCCTCTTCCGGGAGAGGCCGTGCCTGATACTCAGCACGTCGGAACGCTACGCCGCCGCGTTCGGGAAGCGGTAGCTCTTGAACTGATCGCGCAGCGCCGTCTTCAGGATCTTGCCGGTCGCCGTATGCGGAATGCCGTCGACGAAGGCGACGTCATCCGGCATCCACCATTTGGCGATCTTGCCGTCCATATATTTCAGGATGTCCTCGCGCGTGGCCTGCTGGCCCTGCTTGAGCTGGATGATCAGGAGCGGCCGCTCGTCCCATTTCGGGTGCCACACGCCGATCACCGCGGCCTCGGCCACGGCGGGATGGCCGACCGCGAGGTTCTCCAATTCGATCGACGAGATCCATTCGCCGCCGGACTTGATCACGTCCTTGGAGCGGTCGGTGATGCGCATGTAGCCGTGTGGATCGACGGTGGCGACGTCGCCGGTGTCGAAGAAGCCCTCGTCGTCCAGGATATTGCTGTCGACGTGGTAATAGGCCTTGGCGACCGCGGGACCCGATACTTTGAGGCGGCCGAAGGTCTTGCCGTCCCAGGGCAGCTCCTGGCCCGCATCGTCGGTGATCTTCATTTCGACGCCGAACGGAGGAAAGCCCTGCGTCTGCAGCACGTCGAGCCTGGCATCGCCCTCGGCGGCGAGGAACGGCGGCTTCAGCGTGGCGAGCGTGCCGATCGGGCTCATCTCGGTCATGCCCCAGGCATGGCGCACCCCGATGCCCATGCCGAGGAAGGTCTCGATCATCGAGCGCGGCATGGCCGAGCCGCCGCACACCACCATCTTCAGATGCGGCAGCTTCAAATTGTTCGCCTGCATGTGCTGCAGCAGCATCAGCCACACGGTCGGCACGCCCGCGGTGTAGGTCACCTTCTCGGTGTCGAGCAGCTCATAGACCGAGGCGCCGTCTAGCTTCGGGCCTGGCATTACCAGCTTGGTGCCCATCGAGGGCGCCGAGAAGGCGATGCCCCAGCTGTTGGCATGGAACAAGGGAACCACCGGCAGCATTGTATCTGCAGCCGAGGTGCCGAGCGAATCTCTCGAATTGGCCATCAAGGCATGCAGCACGTTGGAACGATGCGAATACAACACGCCCTTGGGATCGCCGGTGGTGCCGGATGTGTAGCACATCGCGGCCGCGGTGTTCTCGTCGAAGGTTTTCCAGGCGAAGTCGCCGTCGCCTTGCGCGATCCAGTCTTCATAGGCGACCGCGTTCTTCAGCGAGGTCTGCGGCATGTGTGCCGCATCGGTCAGCACGACGTAGCGCTGCACGCTCGTAAGCTTGTCGGCGATCTTTTCCAGGATCGGCACGAAGGTCAGATCGGTCATCACGATGCGGTCCTGCGCATGATTGATGATCCAGGCGATCTGCTCCGGGAACAGGCGCGGATTGACGGTGTGGCAAATCGCGCCGATGCCCATGATGCCGTACCAGGCTTCGAGATGGCGCGCGGTGTTCCAGGCGATGGTGGCGACGCGGTCGCCGAGCTTGATGCCGTCGCGCGTCAACATCTGTGAGACCTTGAGGGACCGGTCGTGGATTTGTCGGTAAGTCGTGCGAACGATGGGGCCTTCGACCGACCGCGTCACCACCTCCTGCGTGCCGTGAATCGTGGCGGCATGCTCGATGATCCGGTGACAGAGCAGGGGCCAGTCTTGCATCAAACCAAGCATCAGGTCGTTCCTCCAGGCGGTATTCGCTTGTTGCAGCGAGATATTTTGAAAGGTTCCCCGGAGTTTAGCGCGCGCCGGGCGCAGCGCAAATGGGCTTGTGGACGCAGCAATGCCGCAGGCTCGTCCATGGTTATCGCAGTGGCGTTCGCGTCTCTGATCGGGCTCGCGGCGCTGCCTCCCGCCGCCGCCAAATCCCGTCATGCGGACAAAGCGCGCCATGTCACGCCGCCGGTTCATCTGGCCAAGGTGCCGCTGCCGCAGCCGCGTCCGGCCGATGCCCCGCAACGGGATCAGGCCAAAGCTACCCCGGCGTCCGAACCGGCCAAATCCGGATCAGCCAAGACTGAGCCGGCCAAGGAGGAGGCGAAGGCGCCCGTTCCCCCGCCACCTTCGGCCTGTCGGGTTGCCCTGACCGAGGACATCGCGATTGCGCCGTCGGTTCCGGCGATCCACGGGCCTGGCGAGTGCGGCGGCGACGATCTGGTGCGGCTGGAGGCGATCGTGCTGCCGGACAAGAAACGCGTCGCGCTGACGCCGGCCGCGACGATGCGCTGCACGATGGCGACCGAGCTCGCAAACTGGGTCCGCAACGATGTGGCGCCGGAAGTGGCGAAGCTTGGCAGCGAGGTCGCCGCGCTCGACAATTTCGACGCCTATCAATGCCGCGGCCGCAACGGCAAATCCGGCGCGCCGCTCTCCGAGCACGGCCGTGCCAATGCCATCGACGTCCATGGGTTCAAGCTGGCCGACGGCCGCATGATCGAGCTCACCGATCGCACCGAGCCGCGCGAACTGCGCGAGAGCCTGCTGCATTCGGCCTGCACGCGCTTCACCACGGTCCTCGGTCCGGACTCCGATTGGTATCACGAGAACCACATCCACCTAGATCTGATGCAGCGGCACAACGACTATCGGATCTGCCAATGGGATGTGCTCGATCCCATGCCCAAGGTCGCACCGCTGCTGCCGGAAGAACGGCCGCAAGAGGCGCCGCCGCGCGCGGTTGCAGACGCCGGGCAGGGCGGTAACGGCGCCAAGGCTAGGTCCGGCGCCAGCGTGGGAGAGGCCGTCGGAGAGGCCAAGACTGCAAGCGGGAAGACCAGCCCGGACAAACCCCGCGACCAACAGACGGCCGGTAACGGAGTTCAACGACAACAAGCCTCTCCCGAAGCCAACGCCGACAAGTCGGCGGCGCCGAAGCTGACCTCGCCCGCACGCGGTGCCGAGCAGACGACCGGCAGCACGGGCGGGAGCGAGAAATCGATGAACAAGCCTTCGGTTGATTCGGAGCCGCGCAGTGAGGCCATTGCCGATATGGGCCGCCAGGCCAAGCCGCCGGCGCCCGATAAAGCGTCAGCCGAAAAGGTCTCGACGAACAAGGTTGCCATCGAGAAGACAGGGCGCAGAAAACTGGCTGCCGACCGGGCCGTACCGAGCAAACACCGCCGCCGGGCGCGTATCTGGAATCCGTTCGCGTCGTTCTTTTGATGTCACCCGCGGAAGGCGGTCGCCCGCTTTGCAGCAACCGGCTGCAAACCGGGTTCGCCCCGATGCTCCACACGTAGCCGGAGGCTGAAAAACAAAAAGCGCCGGAACGACCGGCGCTTTCGCAAGGATGGTGTACGCGTTTCTGTGCTTTGATTGGAAGCTTGTTTCTGCCGTCAGGCCGCTTACTGCATCGCGACCGTGTTGCCGCCGCCCTGCAGAGCCATTTGCGAGTTGAACGGCGAGTCGCCCTTGTGCGGCTCCAGCACCACCACGATGGTGCCGACCTTGACGCGGTTGTAAAGGTCGATCGCGTCCTCGTTGGTGAGGCGGATGCAGCCCGAGGAGATCGAGGCGCCGATATATTCCGGCTGGTTGGTGCCGTGGATGCGGAACAGCGTGTCCTTGCCGTTGGAATAAAGATACATAGCGCGCGAGCCCATCGGATTGTCCGGTCCGGGCGGCACAAAGGTCGGCACGCCGAGCCGCTCGATCTCGCCCTTGGTGGGATGCCAAGCCGGCCACTCGGTCATGGCGCCGACCTTGGCGATGCCCGACCAAGCCATGGCCTCTTCGCCGACGGTGATGCCGTAGCGGATCGCCTTGCCGTTATCGAGTACGTAATAGAGGTAATGATTGTCCGAATCGACGACGATCGAGCCCGGCGCTTCCTTGCGGTGATATTCCACGATGGCGCGCCGGAACGGCTCGGCGACCGGTGTGTTGGTGTAGCGGATCTTGGACAAGAGTTCCTTGTCCTTCGGCTTGAAGGCCTGTGCGTTGGTCGCCTCGTAGGTGGTGGCCTGCATGCAACCCGACAGCATCAGGCCCACGGCCAGAAGTCCGAATTTCACCTTCAGCGACATGGTAAATTTCCAGTTAAAGTTTGGGTTGCGCAAGCCCAGGTCGACGCAGCCCCAACGCGACGATTCCGTTGCTCATCATTATCGACAAATCGCATCACAATTCCAGCGCTGGCATGCCGATCGGACGTTGCAGCGCCGCTGTTGTTGCCTTTTTGCCGCAACATTTTCAGGGATGGCGGTGCCAGCTGTGCCGTCCTGGGCACGACCGTTCACAGTCTGAACGATTTTGCTCCAAACCGACCGCAATCACGTTGCGAAAAAGCCGATGGACCGGTCGGCAAGGCTGCGTCACAAGGCAGCAGCTCGAATCACGTTAGAAGCCCTTCAAAGGCCTTGTTTTTCTGGAGACCCGGATGTTCTCGGTGTTTGTTCCTGGCGAATCCGCGCTGAAGAAGGCGGCGATTGGGGATCTCGCGGCGCTGCCGGAGAACGCGGTCTGGATCGATCTGGTCAACCCGACCGGGGCCGAGGACAGGGCGGTGGAAAAGCTCGCGGGGATCGCGGTGCCGACCCGCGAGGACATGCAGGAGATCGAAATCTCCAGCCGGCTCTATATCGAGAGCGGCGCGCGCTACATGACCGCCACGTTGATGTGTCATTCGGACAGCGACATGCCGCGGACCACGGCCGTGACCTTCATCCTGTCGGCCCATCGCCTGGTCACGGTCCGTTACGATCAGCCCAAGCCGTTCGCGGTGGTGGAGGCCAAGCTTGCCCGCGGCTGCCCGTCGACGATCACGGGTGAAATGATCATGATGGAGCTGCTCGACGCGGTGATCGACCGCTGCGCCGATATCCTTGAGCGGATCGGAGCCGATATCGACCAAGTCTCGCACGACATCTTCGAGCCGCATGCCGAGCGGCACGGCCATGCCAAGCAATATTCGCAGATCCTCATCGCCATCGGCCGCAAGGGCGACCTGACTTCGAAGGTGCGCGAGAGCCTGGTCTCGATCGGCCGCCTCGTCACCTTCCTGTCCGCCGCGGTCGAGGGCGTCAAATGGTCGAAGGACATGCGCGAGCAACTCAAGACCATGCAGCGCGACGTCGCCTCGCTGACCGACCATGCATCCTATCTCGCCAGCAAGATCACATTCGTGCTCGACGCCATGCTCGGCGTCGTCAATCTCGAGCAGAACAACATCATCAAGTTGTTCTCGGTGATGGCGGTGGTGTTGATGCCGCCGACCTTGATTGCATCGATCTACGGCATGAACTTCAAGGTGATGCCGGAACTCGATTGGGTGCACGGCTATCCGATGGCGCTGATCATGATGTTGATCGCGGCGGTCGTCCCGTACTACATCTTCAAATTGAAGAAATGGCTATGAGCCCGGCAGAAATTGCCGCGAAGAGTTGGCATCAAAGCTAAGCGCCAAATTGATTGGTGCCCAATGCGCCTTATTCACGCCGGTTTTTCGCAACTAGGATTCACGATCGCTTCACACAGGTCGCATGAGCCCATGCAAATTCGCCTGCGCAGGCATGCCTGCAATCGCTGATCCAAATGCATGCAGCTGCAAAGCCGCCTCAATTCCTCAGGTAAAATTTGAGCGGTACGCTGAACCTTTGAAAGAAACTTCTCTGCGATAAGCCATGCATGAGCACGGCCGTGATGACGCATGCGCGTCTCCTCTGGAGCCCCGCTCACGAGCACGAAGGCGCGGTCACCGCGCCTTAGCCAAGAGGCAGGCAATGATTGAGAAACGCGTAACGGCATCGAACAACGTGGTCGAGCTTGCGGCCTATCAGCGTGGCCGTACCGGCGCGTTTGCCAGCTACGCGTTGTCGCCCCGATCATGCCGCTTTTGCGGCGCCGAACTGGAAGATGGCGAGCGCGAGGAGGAATGCTCCTCCGCGCTCAACGTCGAGACCGCACGCCTGCGCTGGCGCGCCGCCCAGATTTTGCGCGGCTTGGTGTGCGAGGGGTAGATTCTCCCACGCACTTATCGGCACTTCAAATTCAAGGCCGTACGCGATCAACAAGTTTACTGCTGCATCGCTGACGCCGAACTCGCAAACCCGACCTGCGGCCATATGACGCGAAGTTCGGGACCACGGCTGTAACGGTCCAGTATGACAGCCAAGGTATGACGGCCCAAATGTGACCGTCCAAATCAGTCACGTTGCCGTCGCCGAACCGTCTGTGCGGTCGCCGCTACCCCTTCCGTGACCAGGCCATTGTCGGCGAACGGCGCCAGCCGTGCCTCCACGTCGTCCAGCATCGCGGCGACCTCATGTGGCAAAGCGTCCCATCGCGGATGTTCATCCGCCGTTCAATCCGCTGGAGGATAGGATACGACGGAGCATGGAGCGAGTCGTCGCCGATCAGGCTTCGGCGCCACGTCCCCAGCCCAAATCGGGAATAGAGGAACTATTATCCGCGACCGCGGTTTTGGTCGCGGGGCGAATACCACATCGGAGAAGACTTTGGACAAGAAGATCGCCGGACTTTTGGGTGCCGCGGCTGCACTCGGCACATTTGCGTCATCCCAGGCTGCACCGCTGCAGGTCCCGGCCGACGCGCTGCGCGCAAACTCCTATGCCGAACTGCTGGAGCCGATCCCGAATGCCGGCGCCATCCTCCAGGCGATGGACCGCGAACAGGGGGCTGTATCGGACGAAGCACAGGTGATGGAGGTGCAGTATGGCCGCTATTATCATCACCACCATCATCACTGGCGTCGCCCGGTGATCGTGGTGAGGCCGCCGCGCTACCGCCACCACCACCATCATCACCATCACCACCATTTCCGTCGGTACTGATACGGACGAGGTCGTGCAGCGGCGCCGGAGCATACGCTCCGGCGCCGTTCGTTTGCGCGCAGGTTTCGGTCTGGTTGGCCAGGCGAGGGTGCAAGCGGGCGAGGCGATCGCCCGTCTCCGGTTCGAGGGCGGTCAGCCCTCACACATGCTGTCCGCCATTGATGTGGATCTCGGCGCCGTTCACGTAGGAGCTCGTCTCGGTGCAGAGGACGTAAACGATCTTCGCCACCTCGTCGGGGGTGCCGAGCCGATGCATCGGGATCTGCTCGGCGACGATCTTCTCGGTGCCCGGCGACAGGATCGAGGTGTCGATCTCGCCCGGGGCGATCGAGTTGACGCGCACGCCGACACGGCCGAAATCGGATGCCATCTCGCGCGTCAGCGCGGCGAGTGCGGCCTTCGAGGTCGCGTAGGCGGCGCCGGCGAATGGGTGCACCCGCGAGCCGGCGATCGAGGTGACATTGACGACCGAGCCTTTGACCGCCTTCAACTCCTCGATCAGTCCGCGCGCCATCATGATCGGCGCGAAGAAGTTGACACGGAAAACGTGATTCCAGGTGTCGAGATCGGTGTCGACGGTGCCGAGCCGCGCGCCGCCGGGCCCCTTCGGCGAGATCGCGGCATTGTTGACCAGCGCATGCAACTCGCCGGTATCGAGCCGGTGTTTGATCTCGGCGATCGCGCGCAAGGTGTCGTCGGGATCGGCAAGGTCGACCTGGATGTGATCCTCGGGTCCTGCCCCCCATGGACATTCCTCCGGAAAGGGGTGCCGCGAGCAGGTGATGACCCGCCAGCCGGCCGAGGAGAATCGAATCACGGTGGCGTGGCCGATGCCGCGGCTTGCGCCCGTCAGGAGCATCGTGCGCCGCGGCTGGTTGGATGAGGGAGCCATGGTACTTTCTTTCGTCTTTCCGCGTCGTCATGCCCGGGCTTGAGCACGCCTGCGGGACCGCAGTCCCTTCGGCGTGGCGGAGGCGCAGTCATCTGCGCCTTGGTGTTCGTGTCTAAGACGTGGATGGCCGGGCTTGATGGTCGGTCCGGCCATGACGTTGCGGCTACGGATACATCCTTACCTTCGTCCATCCCTGGTCCGGCGCATCGCGGCGGAATTCGATCCGGTCGTGCAGGCGAAATGGACGGTCGTGCCAGAATTCCATCCGCAGCGGCGTGATGCGCCAGCCGCTCCAGCCGGGTGGGCGCGGCACGTCGCCGATGATGTATTGCGTGGCGACCTTGGCGATGGCCTGCTCGAACGCGAAGCGGCTCTCCAGCGGTTCCGACTGCTTGCTGGCCCATGCGCCGAGCTGCGCCTGCTTCGGGCGGGTGGCGAAATAGGCATCCGCTTCCTCGTCCGTCACCGGTACGACGGGGCCCCGGATCCGCACCTGCCGGCGCAGCGACTTCCAGTGAAACAGTAAAGCCGCCTTAGGGTTTGCGGCGAGTTCGCGGCCTTTCTGGCTGGCCTTGTGGCTGTAGAACACGAAGCCGGCTTCATCATAGCCCTTCATCAGGACCATGCGGACATCCGGCAGGCCGGTGTCGTCGACGGTGGCGAGCGCCATCGCGTTGGGATCGTTCGGCTCGCTTTTGGCGGCCTCGGCAAACCACCCGGCAAACAGCGCAAATGGCTCGCCCGCCTGCGTGAAATCGGCGGAGTGACCCGATGTTAAGGTTGTCTGGTGTTTGATGGTCGTGGGGTCGGTCATGGAGGGGAGTCCGAGTTTTGCGTTCACTCGCGGCCAAGAGCGCGCAGTGCCGGTCTGTTCCGGCCCTATATAGGGCATCGGTGCGGTTTGGCCTATCGACGATCGGCTCCGCCGGTACCGCGCTTACACTGATTCTGATCGGGCTCTCCGCCGGCGGCTGCGCCATGTCTCGCCCCGAGACCGCATTCGCCAGGATGGAGGAGGCTCCCGTCACGGGATCGATCAGCGCGCCGGCGGCGGTCGAGCCGACCGACGGCGATCTGGCGTTTGCCCGCAATGCCGCCTCGGACGTGCTGACCAAGGGGGACAAGGATTCCAGCCAGCCCTGGCATAATCCGCAGACCGGGGCCCGTGGCTCGGTGACGCCGATCGCCAAGGTCTACACCAGTGATGACGGCCGGACTTGCCGCGATTTCCTGGCAAGCTATGTCAACGGCAGGACGGAGCGCTGGCTGCAGGGGTCCGCCTGCCGGATCGAACGCGGCCGCTGGCGCATCCAGAGCCTGAAGCTCTGGCAGCAAAGTTAGCTCATCTACGGGAACCCGTTGCAAAAATACAACGGAAACCCCAGATGAAATGCAAAGCGGGCGGGGAGCCCATAGGTTAGTATCTGATTTTCTGTAAGGAGACGTGACGGATGCGCGACCCCTATGAGGTCTTGGGGGTGCCGCGGAGCGCCAGCGCTGCGGCCATCAAGAGCGCTTATCGTAAGCTCGCCAAGAAGCACCATCCCGACAGCAACAAGAACGATCCGAAGGCGTCGGCCAAATTTTCCGAGATCAATACCGCGAACGAGATCCTCGGGGATGAGGAGAAGCGCAAGCAGTTCGACCGGGGCGAGATCGATGCCGAAGGCAAGCCGCGCTTCCAGGGCTTTCCGGGCGGTGGAGCCGGGCGGGCCGGACCGGGCGGCTTCGAGAGCTACAGCTTCCGCGGCGGCGGTGGGCCTGGCGGCGGTGCGGGCGGCTTCGAGGACATTCTCAACAGCATGTTCGGCGGCGCCCCGCGCGGTGCGCGCGCCGGCGGCAGTCCGTTTGAGTTCGAACCCGGTGGCGTAGGCCTCGACCTTGACCTCAACGTCGCGATGACCGTGACGCTGGAGGAAGCGGTCAATGGCGGCGAGAAGCGGGTGCGGCTGCCCTCGGGGCGCGAACTGAACGTCAAGATTCCGGCCGGTGTTGCCGCCGGCCAGCAGATCCGGCTCAAGGGGCAGGGCGAGACAGTGCCGGGCCATAAGCCGGGCGACCTTCTGATCTCGATCCAGATCGCGCCGCATCCGTATTTCAAGGTCGAAGGCAGCGACATCCGGCTCGATCTGCCGATCACGCTGTACGAAGCGGTGCTCGGGGCCAAGGTGCGGGTGCCGACGCTGGGCAGCGCGGTCGAATTGTCGATCCCGAAGAATACGTCGAGCGGACGGACCTTCCGCCTCAAGGGCAAGGGCCTGCCGAAGAGCGGCGGAAGCGGCGACCTGTTCGTCACGACCCGCATCATGCTCCCCGACGGCAACGATGCGGATCTCGAGGCCCTGATGACCAAGTGGCGCGATCGCCACCCCTACAACCCGCGTAGCAATCTTTCGTAACACTGGTCGCGGTGCCTGGATGCAGACGCCGCGGCCGCGACGTCTTCGTCAATCAAATGAGATCACCTGCGGGTGCCGCTTTGCTGCGGCGTTCCGCGCGCGTGCCAGCGCACGCGGAACGGTGACAAGGCGATATTGCGAGGGGCAAAAAAAGTGCGGCCTCGAGAGGGGGACCAGCGCGGTGCAAAACCCCAATCGAGGCCGCTGACGCGTCGATCGGCGGATCGAACGCTCCTCATTTTTTCGTGAGTATTCGGTACGATATTGAGACGCGTCGGTGGCCTCATTCCAGATTTTCGATGACCGAATTTGGACGCGACCTTCGCGTGTCATCCTGCTGTCTTAGTACGCCGATCCCTCCACTTCAGCGATCGCAAGTACGATGCGGGGCAACTGCTTCTCGGAAGCGTCGGAATCGCGAATCGCGATCTCGCTTATCGCGTGTGGATGATAGCTCATGCGCGCTATCCGCCACTGCGTTCGGCTTGATCGTAAACCGCGCGTGCAACCTCTGTTAGACGTCCACGATCATTGCCGCCGATTACGACATAGCCGACGCCGCGGTCAGCCCAGGACAGTGCGCCGTTAGTGCCCTCGCGGGTGTAGCGCATCTGTGTCGCGTCGGTTGTCGTCCTGGTTGCATAGATGGTGAAACGTTCGCCGGAGGCGCTTTCATACATCAGGAACGACGCAGGTCCGGATGGCCCCGGCAGCAGCCGTCCGCCGACCAGTTTCAACCCGCTGGATTCGAGCTCCGGCGCATGCACCGTCCGCCCGCAGCGGCGGGTCAGCCATTGCTGCAGATGCGCCTTCTCGTCGCCGGGTACTTCGACCGGATGGCGGACCTCGACCACATACAGCCGGTGCGCTTCGAGTGCATCGCCGGTGAACGCCTGGAACGCGGAGGGCGACGCCGTGACGTCATGCGCGATCCAGCCGGTCGCGCCACCCATGGCAAAAGCGGCAAAGCTTGCGGCGATTGCACCATACAGCCATTTGCGTGGCGGCCGCTGCAGTCGCTCCAGTTCGAGCCGCGGCGGCACCGGCTCGTTGGCCACCGCATCGTAGCGCGCATGCAGCGCATCCGCGACGGCGCGCCACGACTGCACCCGCTCGGCGTCCTCCGGATGTGTCGCGAGCCAGGCTTCGACGTCGCCACGGCGTTCCGTCGGCAGCTCGCCATCGACATAGGCATGCAGCTCGTCTTCCGTGATGGGAATCTTCGGATCGGTCATTGTCGTCGTCTCACTTCAGTCGAAGGCGTGGCGATCTTGCAGCCCGGGGCGATCGGCTCCAGGCTGGCCACAGCGATGGCGTCGGCAGTCAGCAGCGCGGCCGTCATTTGATCCTCCGCAGCGCCGGACGTTCGCCATCCAGCACCGCGCGCACATGGCCTCGGGCGCGGGCCAGCCGCGACATCACGGTGCCGATCGGAACCCCCTGGATTTCGGCGACCTCGCGATAGCTCAGTCCCTCCAGCACCACGAGCACGAGCGCGGCGCGCTGTTCCTCGACCAGGGTCGACAGCGCGCGTTCGATGTCGCGGCCTTCCGCCTCGGTGCCGCTGGCGTCCGGATTATCGTCTTGCAAGGGCAGGAAATATGGCCGCCGCGCCAGCGAGCGGCGCCGGTTCTTGTTGAGGTTGGTCAGGATGGTGTAGAGCCAGCTTCTGATGTCGCCGCCGAGAAACAGCCGTTCGGCGCGCAGCGCGCGCACCAGCGTATCCTGCACCAGGTCGTCGGCGGCATCTGCGTCGCGGGCCAGCGCGCGGGCGTAACGGCGCAGCGCCGGTATCATCGCTTCCACACTCTGGCGAAACGGGCTCATCGCAAAGATCTCTCGGCTGTCGTACCTGCGGCACAGCCTTCGATCGTGCCGCGCCCCAGCCAGCATAACCCCGGCATGACGGGCCTATTCCGACCGGCAGATCGGGGCAGGACTATGCCGCCGAGCCTTCGAAAGGGGCTATACCGGGCCAAACCGGTGGTGTACGTCCACTGCTTAACCAATTCGATGAGAAGCCGGATGCCGCAAAATTCAGGTCTGATGCAGGGCAAGCGCGGGGTTGTTCTCGGCGTCGCCAATAACCGCTCGATCGCCTGGGGAATCGCCAAAGCGGCGCGCGCGGCGGGCGCGGAGATCGCGCTGACCTACCAGGGGGACGCCTTGAAGAAGCGGGTCGAGCCCTTGGCGCAGGAGCTCGGCGCTCTCATGCTCGGCCATTGCGACGTTACCGATGCCGCCACGATCGATGCGGTGTTCGACGTGGTGAAGGAGAAATGGGGCAAGATCGATTTCGTCGTGCACGCGATCGCCTTCTCCGACAAGGACCAGCTCGACGGCCGCTACATCGAGACCACGGCCGACAATTTCTCCAAGACCATGCTGATCAGCTGCTACTCGCTGACTGCGATCGCCCAGCGCGCCGAGAAGCTGATGACCGACGGCGGCTCGATCATCACGCTGACCTATTACGGCGCCGAGAAGTGGATGCCGCATTACAACGTGATGGGCGTCGCCAAGGCGGCGCTGGAGGCGAGCGTGCGCTATCTTGCCGTGGATCTCGGCGAGAAGAACATACGCGTCAACGCGATCTCGGCCGGCCCGATCAAGACGCTGGCCTTCGCGGGCATCGCGGATTCCCGCTACCTGCTGAAGTGGAACGAGGTCAACGCGCCGCTCCGTCGCAACGTGACGATCGAGGAGGTGGGTGACAGCGCGCTCTATTTCCTCTCGGATCTCGCCCGCGGCGTCACCGGCGAGGTGCATTATGTCGATGCCGGCTACAACGTGCTGGGCATGAAGCGTCCGGACGCGCCGGACATGTCGCTCGCAAAGGACTGACGTCAAGCCGCAATGCCTGCGCCGACGATCTACTACATCCGCCACGGCGAGACGGAATGGAATGCGCTGGGCCGGCTGCAGGGCACGCAGGACATTCCGCTGAACGATCTTGGCCGGGTGCAGGCGGTTCAGGCCGGCAATATCCTCAGCGAGCTCGCCGGGCGGAATGGCCACGAACTCGCGAGGCTGCCCTTCGTGGCGAGCCCGCTGGGCCGGGCCAGGGCGACCATGGAGCTGGTGCGCCGGACGCTGCAGCTTCCCCCGGAAGACTATGCGCTCGATCCGCGGCTGCGCGAGATCGGCTACGGCAAATGGGAAGGCTTCACGCTGCCGGAGATGGAGGCTGCGGATCCCGTCTTCTACGCCCAGCGGCTGACCGAGAAATGGACCCTGGCGCCCGAGGGCGGCGAGACCTATGCTGATGTCGAGCAGCGGGTGCGGCAATGGTACGATACGCTTGACGCCGATACCGTCGCGGTTGCGCACGGCGGCACGGCGCGGGCGCTGATGGTGGCGCTCGGCTTCGCGACGCCGCAGCGCGCGGTCGATCTGCCGATCCAGCAGGGCGCGGTCTATGTGTTCGGCCCGGACGGGTTCGAGAAGTTTAGTTAGTTCATGTCATTCCGGGGCGATGCGCAGCATCGAACCCGGAATCTCGAGGTTCCCGGTCTGGTCCTTCGGACCATCCCGGAACGACGGTTTGCTGATTGGTAGATCCGCTCATGTCCTTCAACACCTTCGGCCACATGTTCCGCGTCACCACCTTCGGCGAGAGCCATGGGGTGGCGATCGGCTGCGTCGTCGACGGCTGCCCGCCGCGCATTCCGCTGACCGCTGAGGAGATCCAGCACGATCTCGACCGCCGCCGTCCGGGCCAGTCGCGTTTCACGACCCAGCGCCAGGAGCCGGACCAGGTGAAGATCCTGTCCGGCGTGATGGTTCATCCCGAAACCGGTGTGCAGGTGACCACCGGCACGCCGATTGCGCTGCTGATCGAGAACACCGACCAGCGCTCGAAGGACTATTCCGAGATCAAGGACAAGTTTCGACCGGGCCACGCCGACTTCACCTACGAAGCCAAATACGGCCTGCGCGATTATCGGGGCGGCGGCCGCTCCTCGGCGCGCGAGACGGCGACGCGCGTCGCGGCCGGTGCGATCGCCCGCAAGATCCTGCCCGATGTGAAGGTGCGCGGCGCGCTGGTGCAGATGGGCCCGCACAAGATCGACCGTGCCAAATGGGATTGGGACGAGGTCGCGCGCAATCCGTTCTTCTGCCCCGACAAGGACAAGGCGGCGTTCTTCGAAGATTATCTCGACGGCATCAGGAAGAGCGGCTCCTCGATCGGCGCAGTTCTGGAAATCGTTGCCGAAGGCGTGCCGGCCGGCCTGGGCGCGCCACTCTACGGCAAGCTCGATGCCGACCTCGCGGCGGCGATGATGAGCATCAATGCCGTCAAGGGCGTCGAGATCGGCGCCGGCTTTGCCGCGGCCGAACTCACGGGCGAGGAGAATGCCGACGAGATGCGCTCCGGCAATGACGGCACGCGCTTTCTGTCCAACCATGCCGGCGGCGTCCTCGGCGGCATCGCCACGGGGCAGCCGATCGTGGTGCGCTTTGCGGTGAAGCCGACCTCGTCGATCCTCAACCCCCGCCGCACCGTCGATCGCCAGGGCAACGAGACCGAGATCCTGACCAAGGGCCGGCACGACCCCTGCGTCGGCATCCGCGCGGTGCCGGTGGGCGAAGCGATGATGGCCTGCGTGCTCGCCGACCATCTGCTGCGTCATCGTGGCCAGGTCGGATAGCTGCTCGCGCAGCGACGGCCGTTTGCCGGCAGCTTGTCGCTCGCTTAATGTTCGGCGCATGGACGTATCCAAACTACAGGACATCAAGGACTGGCTGATCGATGGCGCGCACACTTCCGTGACGCCCGAGCAGATGATGTCTGCCTTCTGCGAACGCATGGTGGCTCTGGGCGTGCCGCTATGGCGGACCGGCATCTTCGTCCGCACCCTGCACCCAGAGATTCTCGGCCGCAATCTGATCTGGCGCCCGGGTGCGGAGGTCCAAGTCGGCAGCGTCGACTTCAGCTTCCTGGAATCGCCGATGTTCAGGACGAGCCCGCTCTCGGCGGTGTTCGAGCGCAGCGGCGAATTCAGGATGGATCCGACCTCTCCCGATGCGGAGCGATTTCCTCTTCTGCTGGACCTGCGCGCCGAAGGCGGGACCGACTATATCGCCCTGCCTCTGGCGTTCCACGATGGCTCGGTGAACGCGTCGAGCTGGACCACCAGATGCCCGGGCGGTTTCACCGACGTGCACATGCAGGCGATCCGCGCGGTACTTCCGGCGCTCGCGCGCAACATCGAGATTGTGACACTGCAGCGGACCGCCGCGATGCTGCTCGACACCTATGTCGGTAACCGCGCCGGCGAGCGCATTCTCGGCGGCCAGATCCGTCGTGGCCACGCCGATACGATGCATGCGGCGATCTGGCTGTCGGACCTGCGTGGCTTCACGTCGCTGTCCGACCGGCTGCCGGCCGAGACCGTCGTCGAGATCCTCAATCATTATTTCGATTGCCAGGTCGCCGCGATCGGAGAGCAGGGCGGCGAGGTGCTGAAGTTCATGGGCGATGGTCTGCTCGCGGTGTTTCCGATCGCCGAGCGGGACGGCGATCCTGCGGAGGTCTGCGCTCGCGTGCTTGCCGCCGCGCGTGCCTCGCGCGCAAGCGTCGCCGCGCTCGAATACTCAGTCGGAGATACGATCGAGCGCTTCCGCTTCGGCGTGGCGCTGCACGTCGGCAAATTGCTCTACGGCAATATCGGCGGCGGCAACCGTCTCGATTTTACTTGCATCGGTCCGGCGGTGAACCTCGCTGCACGCCTGGAAAAGCTCACCTCGCGGCTGAAGCGCACCATCGTGGCCTCGGAGACGTTCGCCGGGGTGTCCGGTGAAGACTGGATCGAGCTCGGCGCATTTCCGATCGCTGGCTTCTCGACCGAGCAAAAAGTGTTCGGATTGCGCGAGGAGGCCGCAGCTTAGCTGTTATTCCTCCGGCTCGGTGGTGAACAGCAGCGGATAGCCTTTCGCACGGCCGGCGTCGGTGGCGCGCGTCGCCTTGGTCTCGGCCACGTCCTTGGTGAAGACGGCGACCACGCAGACGCCGCGCTGGTGCGCCGTGATCATCACCTTGTAGGCCTCGTCCTCGGTCATGCGGAATTCCGCCTTCAGCACCGAGACGACGAACTCACGGGGCGTGAAGTCGTCATTGACCAGGATCACCTTGTAGAGACGCGGGCGCTCGACCTTGGTCCGAACCCTGGTCCTGACCTTCGTCTCCGGCTTGGTGACAGCGTCATTCATTCCAGCGGCACCCATCCTGGTGAAAGGACCGGTCGACCATACAGTTTCCGACTCGGCCGGGGAACTACGGGGTTGCAGGTCAGCCCGGCATGCCTGCTTTATTGCCGGCATCCGGTATGACAGAGCTAACTCGAATGTGAATGGGGCCGCTCGTTCCCACCTTGCCGTCGGCGGATTGCATGTCACCATCCCTCCATACGATTGGAGGGCGGCATGCGCTGGTGGATTTCGATCGGAACCCTGTGCGTCATGGGCGTGCTGGACTGGGGGGACGTCGTACAGGTCAGCGCGGCCCCCAGGGCGCAGCCGACCCAGCAACCGCAGCAACTGAATGAGAAAGAAGCGGGCAGCGTCGACGTTGAACTCATTCTTGCGGTCGATGTCTCCTATTCGATGGACCTCGATGAGCTCGCGATCCAGCGCGAAGGCTACGCCCAGGCGATCGCCTCGAAGGAATTCCTGCAGGCGCTGAAGAACGGTCCGAACGGACGCATTGCCATCACCTATTTCGAATGGGCGGCCTCCGGCGACCAGAAGATCATCATTCCCTGGCGCTTGATCGAGGGGCCGGAGAGCGCGGATGCCGTATCAGCGGAGATCATGAAGACGCCGATCCGCCGCGCCTCGCGCACGTCGATCTCGGGGGCGATCAATTTCGCGATGCCGCTGTTCGATGAAGATCCCTATCGGGGATTGCGGCGGGTCATCGACATTTCCGGCGACGGGCCCAACAACAGCGGCGGGCCGGTCACGATCGCGCGCGATGAAGCTGTTTCCAAAGGCATCGTGATCAACGGCTTGCCCGTCATGGTGAAGGAGCCGTCCTTCTCGACGATGGATATCGAGAATCTCGATCTGTACTACAAGGACTGTGTCACCGGCGGCACGGGCTCCTTCGTGATACCGATCAAGAGCCGGGAAGAATTCAAAGAGGCGATCCGCACCAAGCTGTTGATGGAAGTCGCCGGTCGTATACCCGAGCGCCACATCGTGCCGGTCGCCGACGAGCCGAGGGAGCCACGGGTGTCCTGCACCATCGGCGAGAAGATCTGGCAGGACAGGTGGGGGCGGTAGGGGGTCCCCGGCGGAGCTCATGTCAAGGCCGCTTCTGCCACGAACTCGCGGGTGAGCGCCGCGGCCATCGCGCGATCCGGACGTGCGGAAGCTGCGCGCGAGCGCTGGCTCAGCCTTTGGCCCGGAACATGTCACATCAAAGACACACCCAAGGCTAAAAACCGTAGGTTGTGCGGCGGTTCTGTTCTCGTGCCACGATGCTGCCCTGATCTGTTGGCGACCTTGGCCTCGCTGGGGCGGAGGCGCATAGAACATGCGTACTATCGACCGTGACGACAGGAACTTTGGGGTCAACTGTGGCCCAGTGCATGATCTGGAAGGGCGCGATGCGGCTTTCCGAAAGAGATCATGTTCAGTCGACCATCTCGAGCGCGATAGCGGTTCGACCCGATCCGATCGCGCTCCAGCCGGCCGGGCGCCGGATCTCGCTCGCGGCCAGGTCGGCCGCAAGCTGACGCAGGCGGCAGCCGTCGGTCTGCTTGCAGTCTCCCTTGCAGCGTGCGCGCAATCATCGGTCGTCAGCAGGCAGGCGGGGCTTGCTGCTCCCCCCAGGCAGGCCATGCTCGAGCCGCCGCACCGGGAGGTTCGCCACGTTGCCCGGGCTTCGATCGTGCGCCTCCGCGAGCCGGAGAAGCGCACCGTCGTCGCCGCGCCCGGCGGCTTACGCGGCGTTGCGAGCTTCTATACGGAGGAACAGCAGACCGCGAGCGGCGAGAGATTCGATCCGCATGAGCTGACGGCGGCGCATCCCAGCCTGCCGTTCGGCACGCGCCTGCAGGTCACCAACGTCACCACCGGAAAGTCGGTGGTCGTGCGCGTCAATGATCGCGGCCCGTTCGTGAAGGGACGGGTGGTCGACGTGTCCTACTCGGCGGCCGAAGCGCTCGGCATGACCCATTCCGGCGTCGCCAATGTGAAGCTCGACGTGGTGCGGTGAAGCGCCTGGGGCGAGGAGCCCGCGCGCTCAACGCACCAGTCGCGCCACCAGCTCGACGTGCGGCGTATGGCGGAACTGATCGACCGGCATCACGGTCTCGAGCCTGTAGCCGCCGTCGATCAATAGCCTGACGTCGCGCGCGAACGTGGTGACGTTGCAGGACACGGCAACCACCACAGGGACCTTGCTTGCCGCTAGCTGCTTCGCCTGGGCCTGCGCGCCCTGGCGCGGCGGATCGAACACGACGGCGTCGAAATCGCGCAGCTCCTGCGGCATCAGGGGGCGGCGGAACAGGTCCCGTGTCTCGGCTTTGATCGGCTTCAAGCCGGGCGTATTCGCCGACGCTTTCTGCAGCGACATCACCGCAGCGGCATCGCTGTCGAGTGCGGTGACCCGCGCGGTCGACGCCAGCCGCAGCGCGAACGGTCCGACGCCGCAAAACAGGTCAGCGACGTGTTTGGCGCGGCCGATCCGCTCGCCCACCAGCTTCGCCAGGGTCTCTTCGCCGGCCACGGTCGCCTGCAGGAACGAGCCCGGCGGCAGCGTCACCTGCGCCGCGCCGATGCTGATGACCGGTGCATTGCGCATCAGCACCAGTTCGCCATGACGCGTCAGCCGCGCCAGCCGGTGCTGCTCGGCGACGACAGACAGCGCCGTGATCCGCGGCGACGGCAGTGGACCGGAGCCGCGGATGTCGACGTCGAGGCCGTTATTGGTGGCGGTGGCCTGGATGTCGAGCGGCTTGCCGGTCGGCTTGAGCGCTTCGGTCAAGGCCCATGCGGCTTCCAACGCGCCATCGAGGCCAGGATCAAGGATGGGGCAGCGATCGATCGGGATGATGTCGTGGCTGTTGGCGGCCGAGAAGCCGACCCTCAGCACCTCGTGCGTGCCCATCCGCGCATGGAAGGTGGCGCGGCGGCGGCCGGCGCCGTGCGCGTCGACCAAAGCTCCGACGTCGCAATCGACCTTGGCGGCCCTCAACGTCTCGACCACGAGATTGCGCTTCCAAGCCTGATACGCATCCACCTGCCAATGCTGGATGGCGCAGCCGCCACAGACGCCGAAATGTGGGCAGAAGGGGGTGATCCGCTCGGGGCTCGGGGTCTCCACGGCGAGCAGCTTGCGCCGGTCGGGATGGCCGGGGATATCGGCGGCTTCGACCGTTTCGCCTCCCAACGTATAGGGCACGTAAAGCGCTTCACCGTCGGTGAGCGAGACGCCATCGCCGCGATGGCCGACATGATCGATCAGGAGCCGCTCAACCATGGCGCCGCGCTCCAAGGAAGAATTCGGCATTGCCGTCGCCGCCGGTGATCGGCGAAGGAAACACCTCGATCCCGGTGCAGCCGAGCGAGGCGGCGAAGGCGGCGATATCGTCGCAGACCTCTTGGTGTACGGCCGGATCGCGGATGATGCCGCCCTTGCCATGGGCGCCCTTGGCCTCGAATTGCGGCTTGATCAGCGCGAGCAGGCTCATCGGCGAGGCCGCAAGCGACAGCGCGACCGGCAAGACCAGCTTCAGCGAGATGAAGCTGACGTCGATCACGACCACGTCGGGCCGCTGCGGCAGCCGCTTGCCTTCGAAAGAGCGGATGTCGGTCGTCTCCATCGAGACGATCCGCGGATGCTCCCGCAGCGACGGATGTAGCTGATCGCGGCCGACGTCGATGGCGAACACCAGCGCCGCGCCGTTCGCGAGCAAGACCTCGGTGAAGCCGCCGGTCGAGGCGCCGACGTCGAGGCAGACGTGATCCTCGATTTCGATCGGGTAACGCTCCAGCGCGCCGGCGAGCTTCACGCCGCCACGCGAGACGTAAGGATGCGCCGGCTCGGCCTGCAGATCAGCATCGAGCGGAATGGTTTCGGAGGCCTTCGCGACCTGCTTGGCGTTGGCGAAGACGAGGCCGGCCTCGATCGCGGCCTGCGCCCGTGCGCGGCTCTCGAACAGGCCGCGTTCGACCAAGAGGAGATCAGCGCGTTTGCGAGGAGGGGGCATGAGTTGATCGGTCGGCTTTTATGAGTTGTGAAGCTCGCGCACCAAATTCGCTGTCGTCCCGGGCAAGCACCGACGCGCATCGCGCGTCGATGCGCCGACCCGGGACCCATAACCACAGGACGCAGTTGACGGGAAGGGATCTAACCACTCGTCTGCCACAAACAACGTCCTGTGGTTATGGGTCCCTGCGTTCGCAGGGACGACAGCAGGAATCGTGAAGAGCATGATGCCCTACAGTGAGATGCGTTGGTGGGCAAAGGCGCGTGGCTTCCGGCGTTCCCTAGGTCGTATCGCAATTGACGCCTCGCGCCCACCCTACGGATCCGTGCCCAGCAGCCGCTCGGCTGCCAGCTTGACGCAAATCTCGAACGCCGCGAGATCGTGCCAGACATCCTCCGGCGGTTCGCGCGGCGTCACCAGCGGAAAGCCATGCAGGTCGAGCGCGTGGATCATCATCAGATTGTCGCTGAGCCCGAAATCTTCAACCGCCAGGCCTTCGATATCCGTCAGCAAGCTGCCTTGCGTCATCACGGTCGTGAAGCGCTGCGCGCGCTCGGCGTAGACGGAGGGATCGTTGGAATAGCCGAGGCAGAGCTTGCCACGGCCTGCCATGTAGCCGAGCTCATAGACGGTGCCGGCATCGGCGCCAGGGCCGCGAAACGGAGTGAGATTGGCGATGATGGCGTCGGCCTGATGCATCATCGCCGCGTTGCCGTGGAAGATATCGAGCGAGATCGTGGCCGATGCCAGATCGACTGTGTTGTCGAGCGGATAGAGGCCGAAGAGGCCGTGGCGGGCGCAAATTCCGACCTTCTGGCGCCCGACCTCGACTGCATCCGGCAGGAACACGTCGGGACCTGCCAGATAGATCTTCATGGATCACCCAAAGCCGCGCTGCGACAGCGCTCAGGCGAGCTTGACGACCTCGGCCTTGTAGTCCTTGCCGAGCGCCTCGAACACCTTGCGCACGATGCCCTTGGCGTCGAGCCCGGCGTGGGCATACATCGCCGCCGGCGTATCGTGATCAAGGAATTCGTCCGGCAGCACCATGGAGCGCATCTTCAGCCCGCCGTCGAGCATGCCTTGATCGGACAGGAACTGCATCACATGCGAGCCGAAACCGCCGATCGAGCCTTCCTCGATCGTGATCAGGATCTCATGGTCGCGGGCGAGCTTGAGGACCAGCTCCTCGTCGAGCGGCTTCATGAAGCGCGCATCCGCGATCGATGCCGATAGTCCGAGGGCGGCGAGTTCGTCGGCCGCCTTCTCACATTCGGCCAGACGGGTGCCGAACGAGAGCAGCGCAATCTGCTTGCCCTGTCGGATCATGCGGCCCTTGCCGATCTCCAGGGGAACGCCGAACTCCGGCATCTCGACGCCGCGGCCTTCGCCGCGCGGATAGCGCACCGCGCTCGGGCGATCGTTGATCGCGACCTGGGTCGCCACCATGTGCACGAGTTCGGCTTCGTCGCTGGCGGCCATGATCACCATGTTCGGCAGGCAGCCGAGATAGGCGTTGTCGAACGAGCCGGCATGGGTGGCACCGTCGGCGCCGACCAGGCCGGCGCGGTCGATGGCAAAGCGGACCGGCAGGCTCTGGATCGCGACGTCGTGCACGATCTGGTCGTAGCCGCGCTGCAGGAAGGTCGAGTAGATCGCGCAGAACGGTTTGTAGCCTTCAGCCGCAAGACCTGCGGCGAAGGTCACCGCATGCTGCTCGGCGATACCGACGTCGAATGTGCGCTTCGGGAACGCCTTGGCGAAGATGTCGATGCCGGTGCCGGAGGGCATCGCGGCGGTGATGCCGACGACCTTGTCGTCCTTCTCTGCTTCTTTCACCAGGCTCTGGCCAAACACGTTCTGATAGGCCGGCGCGTTCGGCTTGGCCTTCGCCTGGGTGCCGGTGGCGACGTCGAACTTGACCACGGCGTGATATTTGTCGGCGGAGGCCTCCGCCGGCGGATAGCCCTTGCCCTTCTGGGTAACGACGTGGACCAGGATCGGCCCGGTCTCCATGTCGCGGACGTTCTTCAGCACCGGCAGCAGGTGATCGAGATTATGGCCGTCGATCGGGCCGACGTAATAGAAGCCGAGCTCCTCGAACAGTGTGCCGCCGTCCATCATGAAGCCGCGGGAATATTCCTCGACGCGGTTGGCGCGGTTGGCCAGCACCTTCGGCAGGTGCTTGTTGATCTGCTTCGCCGCCTCGCGCAGCGTGCGGTAGGTCTTGCCAGAATAGAGCCGCGACAGATAGGCGGACATGGCGCCGACGGGCGGCGCAATCGACATGTCGTTGTCGTTGAGGATCACGATCAGGCGCGAGTTCATGGCGCCGGCATTGTTCATGGCCTCGTAGGCCATGCCGGCGGACATCGCGCCGTCGCCGATCACGGCAATCACGTTGTTCTTGCCGCCGGAGAGGTCGCGGGCGACCGCCATGCCGAGGCCCGCCGAAATCGAGGTGGAGGAGTGCGCCGCACCGAACGGATCGTAGTCGCTCTCGGCGCGCTTGGTGAAGCCGGAGAGGCCGCCGCCCGTGCGCAGGGTGCGGATGCGGTCGCGGCGGCCGGTCAGGATCTTGTGCGGATAGGCCTGATGGCCGACGTCCCAGATCAGGCGATCGCGCGGGGTATCGAAAACATAATGGATGGCCGTGGTCAGCTCGACCACGCCGAGGCCGGCACCGAAATGGCCGCCCGTCACCGAAACCGCGTCGATCGTCTCCTGACGCAACTCGTCCGCCACCTGCCGGAGCTGCTCCACCTTGAGCCGACGCAGATCGTCCGGTGTCTTGATGGTATCGAGAAGCGGCGTTTTACTAAATGTGGTCACGGCGATATTCCAATTTTGCAGGTCGGGTTCAAGGGCCGACGTGAGACGGGTTCATCGTAGCAGGCGGCGACACCAAGTCGGATCCAGGACGTCGAATCCAGGTCTCATCCGCGCGGGCCGAAGCCGCGGAACAAGCCTAACCGCGCTTCGGATCCCTCTATGTGATGCAAATCACTCTTGGCGGCGTCATTGTCCTCGTCATTTCGCCAAGTCGCGTTCAGCTCATTTTCTCGTGGTTTTTCAGGCAGTTACTTCCGCCATCCCAGCATGGACGGGGCCTCCAAAAGCCCACAGTTCCGAACCCCTTTACACCAAAGTGCGTCTTAAAGCCAAGCCAGCGGAATATGGCAAGCCCCTCATCGGGTCCTTCCGGCAACACCTAACCCCGGCGGCGTGCGGTGGGTTCCACGTAGCTGCCCAAATCGGCGGCAGCAGGCGGTTCGGACGCGCCGGGCGGGTCCAACACCACCCAGCTGCTGTCGCGGGTCTTGGCGTCGTTTGTCGTGACGACCGCAAGGGCTGCCTCAGGATGAGCCATGCGCTCGCGGAGCGGGACCGGGCCGCAGACGATCATGAAGAAATCGTAGGCGTGGGGCCGTTCGTTGGCCATCACGAACTGGAAGTGCACCCGGAAGAACTGCCAGCGGAACAGCTTGTAGTGGTCCGGCTTGATGATCTCCCGGAAGCGCACCGACACGATGGTCGGATTGCGTCGTTCGGCGCTCAGCTTGATGCCGTGGGCGGCGATCGGATCGAACAGGAAGAAGTTCATCACGTCCTTGCGCGCCTGGCAGTCGATCCAGTCGACCTGCGGCGTGACCGCAAGTTCGGCAAGATGGGCGCGGAAGTCGGCGGCGGCCTTATGGAAGCCGACGATCGGGAAATTACCGCCGAGCGTCAGCAGCATCAGCCGGGCTCTGCCGCGGCCGAGGGCGGGATCGAGCTTCAATGCGCGGGCCAGGATCTCGGCGGCCAGGAACGAGCCGGAGCTGTGGCCGACGATGACGATCTCGTCGGCATCGCTGTTACGCGCCACCTCGGTCAGGTATTGCGCGAAACGGTCGATGCGCCGATCCCATTCGGGACGGCCGCGATGGGCGTATTGCCAAGTCCAGATCGTGTCGCAGAGCAGGTAGAGCACGTAGGTCTGGTTTTCGAAGTAGCGCAGCGCGCCCCACAGCAGGGCGAAGAAAACGGCTGCGCCTGCGGTGAAACTGAGGGGAGAGGGCACGCCGAGCGCGCCCAACCCCTTGCCGAAGACGAAGCCGACCGCCGCCGCGCCCAGCGCTTCCAGCAGCAGGATGATGTGCGGCCAGGTGATGAAGGTCGCAAACCGCCAGTTCGCTCGCCAGAACCGCGCGATGGTGCCGCGGAACATCAGCCGCCAATAGATCCACACCGCCTCCAGCACGATGCGCCAAATCGGCGCGGTGAGGTCGTTCTGAATGAAATCCTCGAAGCGCAGGAAGTCATAGGCGGTGCGGGTCTGCCAGGTCTCGCCCTTGGTCTCGATCGACCAGGAGGCAATGTCGCCATCGGAGCTGGAATGCGGCCGGCTGATCGTCGCGTTGACCCCGTAGAGGCGGCCGAACTTGCGCAGCTCGGTCCGGAACATGCGGTAATATTGCGCAAGCCCGCGCGGGTCGTAGCCCTGCACATAAATGATATGGCGGTTCTGCACGCGCACGCGGGTTTGCAATCCCTTGAATGAACTGGATGAGGACGGGGTCGAAAGCGTCGCTGGTATGGGCCGGCGTTCCAACTTCGCGCGGCTGCCCCGGGCAAACGGCCTGGCGGTCTCCTCCTCGCCGTGGACTATAGCAGCCCGGTCCGCCCTCCAGGACAGATTTGCGAAAGTTTTGGGCTGCTATGCACGATCGAGAGGCGGCTGTCCCGCGGTGAATGCGCGCAGCCCGAAGTGGTCAATCATTCGCAGTTGAAATGCGGCACGGCCGATGCGGCCGGCCCGGAGTGCCCATCTCGCCCTAACGAGAGGGGCTGGAACTCACTGAACGTCGAGCGGCTCGACGCCGACCGGTTGGCCGTTGGCGTCGGTGGTGATCTTCTCGACCCGCGCTTCGGCCTGCCGCAGCAGCTCCTCGCAGCGCCGCTTCAAGGCCTCACCCCGTTCATAGATGGCCACCGACTCCTCCAGCGGCACCTTGCCCTCCTCGAGCCGCTTGACGATCGATTCCAACTCTTCGATCGCGCGCTCGAACGACAGTGTCTTGACGTCGGGGAGGGTGTTGTCTGCCATACCGGGTTCCTGCGATTAGCGCTCCGCGGCCGGGATTCGACCGGGGCCGGCTTTTACACCCCGCCGCCGGTCATGTCAGGCCCCCGGCGGGCCGTGGAACCTGCGGATCGAAGGAAGCTGGGGATCATGCCCCGGTCAGTGCCGCGACATGGGCGGCGACCGATTCCTTCAGGCCCTGCAGATCGTAGCCGCCCTCCAGCACCGAGACCACGCGGCCGCCTGCGGTCTTGTCGGCAAGGTCCATCAGCTTGCGGGTGACCCAGCCGAAATCCTCGGCGCGCAGATTGAGCGAGGCCAGCGGATCGCGGTAATGCGCGTCGAAACCTGCGGAGATGAGGATTAGTTCGGGGCTGAACTTGGTGAGCTGCGGCAGGATCAGGTTCTCGAAGGCCGAGCGGAATTCGAGGCTGCCGTCCTCCGAGGCCAGCGGCGCGTTCACGATGGTATCATGGTCGCCGCGCTCGCTGCGGGCCCCGGTGCCGGGAAACAGCGGCATCTGATGCGTCGAGCAGTACATCACGCTCTTGTCGGCCCAGAAGATGTCCTGGGTGCCGTTGCCGTGGTGGACGTCGAAATCGACGATGGCCGCGCGCTCGATGCCGAACTGGCGCTGCGCATAGCGCGCGGCAATCGCGACATTGTCGAAGAAACAGAAGCCCATCGGCTTGCCGATCTCGGCGTGGTGGCCGGGCGGACGCACCGCGACAAACGCGTTGCGGTGGCTGCCGGACATCACGGCGCTGGTCGCGGCGACCGCGCCGCCGACGCCGCGCATCACCGCTTCCCAGGTGCCGGGTGACATCGACGTGTCGCCGTCGAGATAGATCACACCCGAGGTCGGCGCGACGTGCCTCAGCTCGGTGACATAGTGCTCCTGGTGGCACAGCAGCACCAGGTCGAGATCGCCCTCCGGCGCTTCGTCGCGGTCGAGCAGCGCGAAGCGCTCCTCGGTCAGCGCCTCCTCGACGGCGCGCAGCCGGTCGGCGCGCTCCGGATGTCCCGATGGCGTGGCGTGATCGAGGCAGGCGGGATGGGAGAGATACAGCGTGGACATACGGGACCCAGGCCCTCGCGCGTTGCGGTTGAAACCCCTAATCTAGGCGCTGGCGGCAGGCTCGGGAAGAGCCGGGAGCGCTGAGGGACGGGTTTCCCTCATGGCGCCCGGTTGCTGATCCGGTCCCGCGCGGGCGGCGTCAGCGGGCTGTTGTCCTTCAGATAGGCGAACAGCGCCTCGTCGTCATACCGGCCGGTCAGCGCCTCGCGCCCGCGTTTGAACGCGGTAAAATTGTCGCCGCCGAGCGCGAGATAGGTGTTGATGGTCACGCGATACGATACCGCGGGATCGATCGGCGTGCCGCCCAGCCTCATCGAGGCCGCATCGATCCGTTCGCCATCGGGCTTGGCCGGATCGAAGGCGTAGGAAAATCCCCTCGACACCTGCAGGATGCGCGGCCGCTTCGGATCGTGCCATTGCTGCTCCAAGGCCGCCTTGATGTCGGCGCCCGTCAGCGTCACCGTCACCAGCTGGTTGCGGAAGGGCTGGCTGGCGAACACCTCGGCATAGGTCACCGGGCCACCGTCCGCGCGTCTGACAAGGTCGGTGCGGATGCCGCCGGGATTGGTCATCGCGAGCACGGCGCCGCCCTTGTCGGCCGCCGCCGTGGCAGCGAGCTGCGCGTCGGCCACGACGTCGCCGAGCACGCTTTCGCCCGATGCATTCGGCAGCCGCGACAAGCTCTCGGTGATGATGCCTGCGGGCCGGTTGGCGATCGGGCTCGCGACCTTGTCGTAAGCCTCGATCAGCGCGGTCTGTTCGGAATCCTTGGGCAAGGTGTTCCGCACGATCACATTGTCGGCCTTGGCGCTGATCACGTCGCGCGTCGCCGGGTCGAGCTTGACGTCGATCGCGGTCACCAGCGTGCCGAACTTGTCGCCCGAGGTCACCAGCCGGCCGTCGATCTCGCAGACATAGGCCTGGTGGGTATGGCCGGAGATGACGAGGTCGACCGCCCGGTCGAGCTTCTTGACGATCGCGACGATCGGGCCCGAGATGCCCGGGCATTCATTGTAGCCGCCGCTGGGCCAGCCGCCCTCGTGGATCAGCACCACGATCGCTTCCACGCCCTTGGCCTTCAATTCAGGAACCAGCGCATTCACGGTCTCCGCCTCGTCGCGAAAATCCAATCCGGCCGCCGCGGCCGGCGAGATGATCTCGGACGTCCCCTTCAAGGTCAGGCCGATGAAGGCGACCGGAATGCCCTCGAACGTCCTGATCTCGTAGGGCGGAAATACGGTCTTGCCGGTCTCCGTCACGACCGTCGAAGCGGCGAGATAATGGAAGTCCGCGCCGCGGAACGGATGCGGGCCCTGGCAGCCGTCTTTCGGATGACAGCCGCCGTTCTGCATCCTGAGCAACTCGTCCTTGCCCTCGTCGAATTCGTGGTTACCGACCGAGGCGATCGCGAGCCCCATCAGCGACAGCGATTCGATCGTCGGCTCGTCGTGAAACATGGCCGACAGGAACGGGCTCGCGCCGATCAGATCGCCCGCGGCGACGAAGATGCTGTTGGCGTGGTTGCCGCGCAGCTGCTTCACCAGGCTCGCCATCTGCTCGGCCCCGCCGGCGGGGACGAGCGTGGTCTTGGTCGGGTCGGTGGGATCGCTGATCCGGATGCCCGATGCGGGCGGCTTCAGATTGCCGTGAAAATCGTTGATCGCAAGAATGCGCAGGTCGACCGGCAGACCGCGCTCGGCGCGGGCGGGTGCGAAGCTGATCAGGAGACAGGCGAGGATCGCGCAGCAGCGAAATGTCATGGCGGACTCATAAAGCGGGGAGGCGACACTGTCACGAAGGCGGCTGCGATTGCGTGGCGTTCGCCGTGATGACATAACGAGAGTCAATCAAAGCAAGAAATCGGGAGGTTTCGATGAAAAGGTTGATGGTCGTGGTCGCGGGCATGCTGCTTGCCACCCAGGCCGCAGCGCAGTCGCTGCCGGACTTCATGCGCGACATGATCAAGCACTGGAACACTCCGACCGAGCCGTTCAAGGTCATCGATAACATCTATTACGTCGGCACCGACGGGCTGGCCTCCTATCTCGTGACCACGCCGCAGGGGCACATCCTGATCGACACCGCGATGCCGGAGGCCACCGGGCAGATCGAGGGCAGCATCGCCAAGCTCGGCTTCAAGGTCGCCGATATCAAATACATCATCAACACCCACGCTCATATCGATCACACCGGCGGCCTTGCGCAGATCAAGCAGGAATCCGGCGCGCAGATGGTGGCCGGCGCAAAGGACCAGCCGCTGCTCGAAGGCGGCTATTATCCCGGCCGCGAGGAAGAGAAGCATCTGATGTTTCCGCCGGTGAAGGTCGATCGCGCCGTGCACGAGGGCGATACCATACAGCTCGGCGGCGTCACGCTGACGGCGCACGAAACTCCCGGACACTCGCCCGGCTGCACCAGCTGGACCACGACCGTGAAGGACGGCGAGGCGACACGCAGCGTGATCTTCTTCTGCAGCGCGACGGTGGCGCTGAACCGCCTGGTCGGACGACCGACCTATCCCGGCATCATCGACGACTACAAGAAGACCTTTGCGTGGTCGAAGACCGTGCATCCCGATATCCTGCTGGCGCCGCATCCCGAGATGTACGACATGGCCGGCAAGCGCGCGAAGATCGCCGCGGGCGCGCCGAACCCGTTCGTCAAGCCGGGCGAGTTCAACGCCTATCTCGACAAGCTGGAGACGCAGTTCGCCGACGGCCTCGCCAAGCAGACGGCCGCGGCGGGGGCGGCGAAGTAGGTCGGTCGTCGATGCTGATGGCGTTCTTGGCGTCAGGCTCCGGGCGGCCCGGCCTCAAAGCTTCTTCCGCTCCAGGAACGCCTTGAAGGCGGCCACGGCTTCCTGCGAGCTCATCCGCTCGCCGAAAATATGCGCCTCCTGGTCGATGCGGCGGGTCAGCTCGTCCGGCGGGGTGCGGATGAGCTTGCGCGAGATCGCCACCGCTTCCGCCGGCAGCCGGCAGATCTCGCGCGCGACCTTGTGCGCCTCGACCTCGGTGTGACCCGGCGCCACCACCGTATTGACGAAGCCGGCAATGTGGGCTTCCGCCGCCGTCATGGTTCGTCCCATCACCAGCATGGCGAAAGCGCGCTGATAGCCCATGGTCTGCGGCATCAACAGGCTGGAGGCGCCTTCCGGCACGAGACCGAGCCGCAGGAACGGCGTCGAGAAGGTCGCCGCCGTCGAGGCCAGCACATAGTCGCAGTGAAACAGCATCGTCGTGCCGATGCCGATCGCGACCCCGTCGACGGCGGCGATGATCGGCTTCACGTTATGCGCCAGCGAATACAGGAACTTCACCATGTTGGAAGTGCGCACCGCCTCGCTATTGACGGTGCCGGCATGCAGGAATTCCTCCAGATCGTTACCGGAGGTGAAGACGCCGGAGCCGCCGGTGATCACCAGGCAGCGGATGTTCGGATTGTTCTGCGCGGTGTCGATCGCATCCGTCATGCCGCGATACATGGCTTGCGTGATCGCGTTCTTCTTCTCCGGGCGGCGGAGCTTGATCACCCGCGCCTCGCCCTCGTCGGTGACGATCAGATGGTCGGTCATGTCAGTCCTGCCTTGCACCGGCGGCGTGCGCCGCCACCTGCGCCTGAGTCTTTCCGATCTTCAGCCTACATCATTCGTGCGACAGGCCAAGCGGCGTGCGGGCCTTTGCCGCGGGCCGGGACTTCAATCGGAGCGGCAAATGGCTGTGCGTGGTTAAGAGCCGCTTGCAGCTGCAGCGCAGGGTCGCTCAACATCCCCGGCAGATGCTGGGCACGCCGTATCTCAGCAACCGGTCGTTCTCCTTGACGGTCTGGCGCTCCAGCTTCGCGCGCTGCCGTTTCGACAGATGCCGCCATTGGCGAGCATAGCCAAGGCGCGGCGAATAGACCGGCTGCGTCGAGTTCAAAGGCGCCACGCTCGGCACCGGGACCGGCGCCAGGTTGGGCTGCGGGAGCGGCGGAATCCGCGCCGCATTGCCGATGCCCGAGGGATCACGCACCGAGCCGTTGAGCCCGTTGATGTTGGCCGGTCCGAGCGGAATCCCGCTGGTCCCGGAGTCCTGGGCGTGCGCGGGGCCGCAGAGCAGGAATGACGCCGCAAGGCCGGCCAGCGACGCGCGATGCAGGACGGTTCGGAACGCGGAGGCCGCGGGCGGGCGGGTCATCGAGGCGGGGCTTTCAAAAAGGGCAAGCTGATCAACGCGCGAGACCACCGCCAGTTCCGGCAATGGCGAAGCCTTCGCGGTGCCGTGCGCGGCGCATCACAGCCGCCGGGCAGCGATGTCGGCAAGAAATGGCGCCACACTTGTTACTCCCGCCGTTCGATCGTCCGGTGTCAGAACCATCTCACGACGAACCGCGCGAAGACGCAAATGAATTGCATGTCAGCCGCGTCAGCGGCACCGCGCTTACACCAGGAGGATCGAGCCATGACTGCAACAGCCGAGACCGGACGGATAGGCGCAGAGCCCACGATGAAGCGGCCGGCGATCGTATCGGCGCAAGCCTGGGAGGCGGCGCGCCTTGAGCTGCTCGCGAAGGAGAAGGCCCAGACGCGGGCGCGTGACGCGCTGGCCGCCGAGCGGCGGCGCATGCCGTGGATGGCGGTGGAGAAGGATTATGTGTTCGAGGGGCCGGCGGGCAGGGTCAGCCTGCGCGAGTTGTTCGCCGGCCGGCATCAGCTCATCGTCTACCGCGCCTTCTTCGAGCCGGGCGTGTTCGGCTGGCCCGACCATGCCTGCCGCGGCTGCTCCATGGTGGCCGACCAGGTCGCCCATCTCGCTCATCTGAATGCCCGCGACACCACGCTCGTCTTCGCCTCGCGGGCGCCACAGGCCGACATTGCCAGGCTGAAGGCGAAGATGGGCTGGACCATGCCGTGGGTCACCATCACCGACAGCTTCGATGTCGATTTCGGCGTCGACCAGTGGCACGGCACCAACGTGTTCTTCCGCGACGGTGACCGCGTCTTCCGCACCTATTTCATCAACAGTCGCGGCGACGAGCAGATGGGCGGCACCTGGAACTATCTCGACATCACGCCGCTCGGCCGCCAGGAGGTCTGGGAGGATTCGCCGGAAGGCTATCCGCAGACGCCGACCTACAAATGGTGGAATTGGCACGACAGCTATGTCGAAGGCGCCGCACCGGACAAGCGGTGGGTCGAGGTGTCCGACGCCGGCGAAGCGGCGTTCCGCAAGCGGGGCTGATGCTCTCAGCTCCGCGTTCGCAGCTTTCTGCAGCGATCGCGGCGACGACCGGTGAGGAGCGCGACGATGAGGAGTGGCGGCGGGCCGCGCACAGGCACGCCACTCCTCCGCTGTCGGCCCGGGCAAACGCCTCGGCGTCGTCGAAGCGCCGACCCGGGACTTCGACTACGGCGCCGTTGGCCGCTACCGGAAGGCCACTCAGGCGGTGACGCTCTGGCTCGACGTCGCGCTTGCGCCGCTGCTGGCGCCGCTGGCCGTGCCGCCGTTGGTGGTTCCTTGCGCGTTGTAGGTCTGGGCGCCCTTGCTGCTGTTGCCGCCAGAGCTGGCGGCCGCGCTCTTGGTCACTTCGGACGAACCGTCGGAATAGGTGATGGTCGTGGTGGTGACGCCGTCGATGGTGATCGAGACCTCGCTGACCACCGTTTTGCTCGACGACGAGCCGCCGCTGCCCGAGGAGCTGCTGGAGGAACTGCTGGACGCGCTGCTGGTCGCGTCGGCGTCGGAGGACGATGCGGCCTGCGATGTCGCGGAAGTCTGAGACGTCGCGGACGTGGATTGCGTGGAGGTGGCGGCCTGGGTCGTGGCGGCCGCGGTGAGTGAATTGACGGAGCTGATCGACATGGGACTCTCGCGTGAAGAAGGATCGGTGTGGGTCATGCCGGATGGCGATTGACCCGCTCCTTCAACGCGGATGTTCCTCAGAGCTGGCGTCACGAGTTGTGTCTGATCGTGTCGCTGGGAGCGTCCTTAACGAAGCCTTAAGGCGCGCAAGATTGGCCGTGCCATTTTTCTGCGCGCAAGACGGCGAGGTCGGCCTCCGACGCCGTCGTCGCGCCGACAGCGAGCCCGTGACCCGCCACCGAAGTTTCATCGAGCCACGGTGAGAGGCGGGTAGGGTGCAGCCTTCCGCGGGCCGGATATCTGCAGATATGCAGATGCGAGCAGCCACGCGCCCATCGTGAGACAGTAGATCTTGATCGCGATCTCGATGAGCTCGTCGACGGTAAGCTCGTAGACGAGGCCCGAGTTGAAGCCGTAGGCGAACGCATAGAGTCCGAGGAAAACCAAGCCGGAACCGGCAGCCGCCATCGCAATCGCGCTGAGGCGCTTATCGAACCTTGCCAGCACCGCGGCGAGGAGGGAGGTGATTGCTATCCAGAAGTCCGGAATCGGAAACGACATGAACCAACTGCGGTAGCCCGGCACGAGCTCGATGACAGGAACGGCACCGGAGAAAACCGCTCCCCAGTAGGCGCAGATGCCGGCGGCTGTGAAGCAGAGGGAGGCTTTCAGAAGACGGCTCATCGCGTCACTTCACCCGGACCCAGGTTTCCGTCTGGCAGATCAAGCCAGCCAACGTGCAGCCCTTCAGCTCGAGCTTGGCGGCACTGAGCATCAGAAAGTGTCCCGTGTAGCTCTTGCCATCCAGCGGATTGTAAAGTGTGCCGGTCCAGGTGTTCGGGCTGTTCTCCATCAGGCCCGTAATCATCGTGAGACCGACGAGCGGCTGCTGCCTCAGCGAGGCATCAGGGTTCAGCTTGTCCTGCCATGCCTTGCCTGTCTCGGGATCGATGGGCTCTCGCAGCCAGACGATCTGCCCGCAATCCATGTCGCCGCAGGATTTGAACGTCACATGAGTAGATCCGTCTTCGGTCAACCAGGTGCCGGTCAGGCGTTCGCCTGCCGGCGCCGGTTGCGAGATCGCGATTGATAGTGCGGCCGCGATGCACAATGCGTTTGCTGTTGACACAACTCACCTCAATATGGACATTGTCCATATTGAATACCCTTCGAATATGGACGCTGTCAATATGCGGAATGCCAAAACGGTTCAAAAGGCCTATCATCACGGCAACCTTGCGCAGGTGTTGCTGGACGCCTCGCAGAAGCTGTTGGACGAGGGCGGCATCGACGCGGTCACGGTGCGTGCGGTGGCGCGGGAGGCCGGTGTCGCGCATTCGGCGCCGGCCAACCATTTCAAGGACCGGGACGCATTACTTGGGGCGCTAGCCGCCCGGATCTTCGAGGAGCTGGTCAGGCAAGTAAAAAAGGCGCTCGCCGGCGCGCCGTCTTCGTCGCGGGAGGGGCTGCATGCCGTCGCCAAAGTGATCGTCGGCTATGCGCTCCAGCATCCGAACCGTTACCGGCTGCTGTGGCGCAGCGACAATTTCGCATCCGACAGATCGGCTGCGGAAGCTGCCGGCACGGTACTCTACGATCTCGTCAAATCGATCCTGAGTGCCGATGCCGCGACGGCCAAGGCGAGCATCGATTCACAGGTAATTGCCGCCTGGTCCCTCATTCATGGCTATGTGAGTCTCAGACTGGAGGGCACGATCGTCGATGCTCGCGACGAACGTTCAGGAAAATCGCGCGCGACGGCGATCGTCGACGTCCTGATCGAGGGGCTTGGTCGGACATAGGGCACGATCCGAGCATCGCGGACGTGAGTTGCGTGGCAGTGGCGGACTGGGACCTGACGGCCGCGTTGAACGGGAACATCGCCGCCGCGCTATTTTGCCGGCCGGGTTGCGATCCAGATCACGTGACGCGCACCGCCGCCGGTACCGGTGGCGCGGATCTTGACCTCCTCGGCGACGAAGCCGGCCTTGCGCAAACGCGCGGTGAACTTGTCGTTCGGGTTCGACGACCACACCGCCAGCACGCCACCCGGGCGCAAGGCGCCGAATGCGGCCCGCAGGCCCGCCATGTCGTAGAGCGCATCGTTGGAGGTCCGGGTCAGGCCCTCCGGACCATTGTCGACGTCGAGCAGGATCGCGTCATACGTGCCGCGCCCGGCGGCGATCATCGAACGGACGTCGGCCTCGCGGATGGTGACGCGCGGATCGTCCAGGCTGCCACCGGATAGCTCGGCCATCGGCCCGCGCGCCCAGGCGATCACCGCCGGCACCAGTTCGGCGACGGTGACGCGCGCCTGCGGCCCGAGCACCTTCAGCGCCGCCCGCAGCGTGAAGCCCATGCCGAGCCCGCCGATCAAGAGGTGCGGCGCCGGTCGCTCCTTGATCCGGAAACAGCTCAGCGTCGCCAGCGCCTCTTCCGACCCGAACAGCCGGCTGCTCATCAATTCGTTCTGGCCGAGCTTGATGCTGAACTCCTTGCCGCGCTGCATGAGGCGCAGCTGTTCACCGCCGCCCGGCACGTCCGCGGTGTCGATCAGTTTCCAGGGTATCACGGGCGTCTCTCGTCGGTTTCGATGGCGCTGCTCGGCGACGAGCGGCACGGATTGCATGGTGGCAGCTGTTGCCCGGCGAGAGATTCGCCGGTTGCCCGCCTGCTTACCATACCTCGCGCGCCCAGGACCAAACGTCCGTCGCCGGGCCAGGGGCGGTGTTCATTCGAGAGGGCTGCAGGCTTCGCGATTGAAGCCGGCGATACGGGATGCCCGGATGAACAACGGTGCTGGTATTTTCGTGTGGCATCTTTGCCTCCTTGCACACGTACTGATTAGTTCGGCTGTCCTCGCAGGTCCTGGAGCAGTCTCGTCGCATCGCATCCTGTTAGGTCCGATAGGCTTACGTAGTTAAACTGCGAGTCCATCGGGAGTTCGATTGCAAATACAGCCTTAGGTCGATAAGGTCGTCGTGCTGAACCTTGGGAGGGGTCAATGGGAAATCGCGAGATCGTCCTTGAGCAGGTCAGGCGCGCATATGCAGCGCGCGACAGGGGAGCGTTGGACGATTTGATGGCTGAATTCCATTCGGAGGCGGTTTTCACCCTGGCCGGGGACGAGGGATGCGAGGGCGTCGCGGGAAGCGCGTGCGGGGTACCGCAGGTGAGGGAGCGCATGGCTCAACTCATCGACACGTTCCAGTTCAGGGAGCGGCGGGTCCTGACCGAACTTGTGGATGGGGACCGGGTAGCCGTGCATTCTCGCGTGACCGTGCGGTGCGCTCCCAAGAACGTCGAACAGGAGACCGAGATCCTGGACCTGTTCCGGCTGCGCGATGGAAAGGTCATCGAGCTGATCGAATTTGCTGACACTGCCGTCGCTGCGAAGATGCTGGCGTAGCGGCCGGGAGCTTCCGGACCTCCGCCGTTGCATCGTGGATGGAGGCTCTCCCAAACGATGCAAATATGGGATGCTCAATCTCCGATAACGAGTCGGAGAGCTGTCGCATGGCAACTGTGTTCGTCGAGGCCCGTCCCAAAGGCCGGCCGGAGGGAAGTCCGATCGCCGACTACGTCGTGGAAGACCACGCCGACCACGTGCTCGCGACCTGCGGCACCCAGCACGAGGCCATAGCATGGGCCAAGGCCAACGGCCATTCGCCTCACGTCGCCCGGGTCCGGCATTTGAACGACAAGAAGCGGCCGGACCTCTGGCGCGCGGTGTGATTGCGTCGTGACGTCACCACCGTTGCAGTGAGTAGGGCGGATCAGCGAAGCGTAATCCGCCAGCACTCGGCATGAGCGGAAAGGCGGCGGGTTACGCCTTCGGCTAAGCCGCCCTACGCTACGCTGAGTAGTCCCTCTACGCGCCTTATGATTCTGAATAGGGCTTGCCGAGATTTACCAAGCGGCCTGATCACTGCGGAATCTTCAATTCTTCCATCTGCTGTCCTCGCTCGGCTTCCCATCTCTCGAGCCGGAGCATGTCAAAGGTCCAGACATAGCCGAATGTCCGTTGGAGTCGACTTAGCGGAACGCAATGATCCTTTGATATTCCACGAGCACGGACTTCCTCGTTTTGAGCTAACAGATCGATTAGGCGCTTGACAGGTGGTTCGTCTCTTTCGATGCGCAGTCGTTCCGTGCGGGCTCTTTTTAAATTCTGAGGTACAGGTTCCCAACCGGCAAGCTTTGAGCTCAACTCTGTGAACCTTCGAGCTAGTGCTTCGTGAGCACGCGCTTTTCGATTGAAGCGAAATACCTGATCAAAAGTAGCGGCTGCTGCGACGATCCCAGTGAGCCATTTTGCAATCGTCGTGCCTGCCCCTCCTGAAATCAACGAGAAGAAGCTTGCCGTGCCCGTCAGTGCCGTCGCAACCCGAGTTAAATTGTAACAACCATCGTAGAAGGCTTGCATTTTGGCATGATACCGGCGGCTTCGTTCTACTGCGAAGCAAGTGTCGTAGTAGCCGTCCTCGGACCAGTCGCTCAATCGTCGTCCTTTCGTGGTGGCTTATTCCAATCTGTCGTGCGGTGGATTCGACCACTGTCCGTATCTTTGCGAACCTGATCGTCTGATGGCTTCGGACGATCCTGCGGGCGTTGCGGCTGGGGCCGATCAGGCCCTTGATGGTCTCGTTTGTCGTCGCTCATGATTTCTTCTTGCCTTTTCGTGGTGGTCGCATCCAATCGGTTGATTTTGCAGTTCTGCGCCGCGCTGTCTTCGCCGTCTTCTTAACGGCCCTTTTGACTGCAGTCTTCTTCGTCTTTTTGGTGATCGTTTTTCCGGTGTTCTTGACCTTCTTTGCCATATGGTCCTCGGGCCGAGATGGAGATTTTGGATCAGTGCGTTCTGTTACGTAAAGCGCAAGTCTTAGCCGTGGTTCTCCACACAAAGAGCTTTACCGGTGCGCGTGTGTAGGAACTAGGGCTAACTCGGTGCAAGATTGCTGGATACCAATCTGCTGATTCGCCCATTTGCTGAGAGACTTTCGGAAGCGTGCCCGCGTGGCAGGTTCTGGAGAAGGTGATTCTATGTCTGGCTTATCGAGCGTTCGACAATCTTGGCGAGTCCTTTCAATCTGCTCTGATATCTTAGTGGACTTGTTGCACGGTTGTCTTTTGCGTTGAGGAATTCGTCAGGTTCCGGCGCGTAAGAAATTCCATATACCGATTCTAGCTTTGCCCTGTAGCTGCCCCAGGCAGCGTCGCTGCCGTGCACTACGCAATTTCTTATGCTTGCCAGAACATCAATGTAGTTTCGATCGTGAGCCGGCAAGCTTCTGAACGGATTCTTCGATCCCATTCCTAGCCAGCCGTCGGCTTTGCCGATTAAGTCTCCCATTGATCTAAAATCAAAGTACTTATTGCCCCTTCGAACAATGAATGATGCTAGGCCAACGGTGACGTGCGACACGCCTGATATGGATTCTTCGGAGATGAAGTGCGATGAATCGTGGTTTAGTCCTGCGACTATTCGATCTTCGGCGTACCGCTCCCATATCCCGTGTATTTCAACTGCAGTCATCGCAGACATCCAGCGGACTAACAAGTAGTCGAGCTTGGCTTGTTCGGCGTTTTCGATGCGATCTATTGCCGTCTTTAGGCTCTTCTGAGCACGTTGGCGGAGTTTATGTAGGTCGATTTTCCGTGGCATGTTGCTAGATCAGCTCAAAATGGCGCAGCGAGCGGGTAGTGAACGCGAGGGTGGGTCAAGTGGGCGATCAAAATAAAGCTAGATTCTGCAATGGTGGGCGTGTGCGCAGGGTGATTTAGTGTAAGAATAGCACGCTAAAGTAGTTTGTCGTCAAGCGTTGTTGGATGCAGGAGGTGGTAACTTGTCAGGCAAATCACCTCCGTGCTGCAAAGTCCTGTCAAGCCCTGCTGAAAAACGTAAATCACTTCGCGTTTCCCCCCAAATCAGTTTTGTCGTGTGCCCGTTCCGTTCCGGCGGAGGGGCGCGTCGCGATCGCCACGGAAGTTGGCTACGGAATGCGATGGGCGCGGCGGCGCGCAGCGGAGTGATCACTTCGCCGACGAACGCGCTGACGCGGAGCTGGGATGTCTCAGGCCGGACCTGTGGTGACCGCCGCCTGCGCTTTTGTTGCGCTCGGGCCATGAGGGCGGCGAGCTCCCGGCCTTCGCTGCGCCCTCCTTGAGAGGCGGTGCGAGCTGTGGCGCGCGAGCCATTTCGCCTATGATTAGGCTCGGCGCATCGGTCGGCAATCGACGTGCTTCGGTTGTAAGAAATTGCTGGGTAGCGCGTGTGTCGCGCTGTCGCACCGGCAGTCCCGTCCGTGGGTGCGCCCTGGCACGAGGCTTGCCTACCCGGACGCGGACGGCGCTCCGCGGATCGCTCCCTCCGTCGTCGATCAGCTCCCCGCGTTGGCGGCCGTTTGAGGATGCGCGCCTGGAGCAGAGCGCCATGGGAGCACGGCCATGTCCGAGCCAAACATTGTCTGAGGCAAACATGTCTGAGCCAAACACTAGGGAGTTCTGGCGCGGCACGATCGTCGATTGGCTCGCCAGCAATGCAGGTCTCAGGAAAGAACGCATCGACCTTGCGCGGAAATTCACCCAGGAGCCGTACAATTTGAGCGTCGTCAGGGTCTTGACCATGATGGATGAGCTCGTTGCGCTTCATAACGAGCTGAACGGCGCTCATTTGGTCCTCTCGCAGAACTGGCGGCTGGCGCATCGGCGCGACACCGTCGGCGACTTCATCGGCGCGTTCGTTCAGATCGTGGCGCCTGGCGAGGCCGCTTCCCCTCAGATCGCTGGGATCCCTGGCGCGTCGGCATCCGGCCAAATGTCGGAAACCGGACAGCGCAAAATGCACAATCAGCGTCTCGAGGCGCTGAGAGCCAATCCGGGTGGCGACTGGAGGCCGGTGGACCTCGAAATCATCGCGTCCCAGCACGCAATCAAGTTTCGCAAGACCACCGGCACGCACGAGGTCTTCCTGCATCCCTCGGTCCCCGATTGCGTCACCGTTCCGCTCACGAAGCAGCTCAGGGCTCCGCATATCCGGGCTTTCGTTGCGATGATCGACCATATGGATGAGGCCGGGCGATGATCGACCCAACTGCCTATGTCTACGATGTGACGACGCTCGCGGCCGAGGATGGCGGCGGTTGTCTCGTCACCTTTCCCGACATACCTGGCGTGATCGGCATCGGCGAGAACCGGCAAGAGGCCGTGGCGGACGGTCAGCAGGCGTTGCTTGCCTGCCTCGATGCGTTCAAGGCCGTCGATCGTGATCCGCCGGCCCCCTCGACGGTCCGGCGCGTGGCGCCGCTGGCGTGATTCTTGATTGATGTCCGGGACGCGACCGCTCGAACACTGTGGGACGAACATGCCATTGAATGAGGACGCCATCCAGGCCGGCAAATGCTACAAGACGAAGATCGCGGAGAGCTACAAGGTGATTTCGATCACGCGCGGCATCGTCACCTATCAGACGCTGACCTCTCCCTTGCGCATCAATACCGGCATCAAGGCGTTCGCCGACGCCGTCTATAAGGAGATCAGCTGCCCGGGGCAGGGCTAGCTGCGCGGCTCCGGTGATCACGGTCGTTGTCGCGCCGGAGGTCGGATGAAACTCGAAGAGCGCGAACATGGCGTGCTGGCGTTCGTCGATGAGGATGGCCGCATCTGGGCCCAATGCGCCAGGCCATCTCCGAATCCGGCCGATACGGATTATGTGATCGAAGGTCCCCTGAGCGGCTTCATCTATGAAGACGGCACGTTCACCGCGGACAGCGAGCAGGCGTTTCGCGCCTGGCTCGACGACCGCCTGATGAGCGACGACATCTTCTACGTAAGGGACGAGGAGACCGCCTTGAACCTGGCGAAACGCATCGCGCTGGCGGCGCGCCAGATCCTGAAGGATCGGCCGTGCTGACCGATGATCAGCCCAGGCCGGAATGATGCTGCAAACGCTCCATCGCCGCCTGTCGGGCAAACCACCTGGCTTTCGCAAAGCCCTGTCAACTCCTTCGGAAAAACATAAATCGCTTCGCGTTTGCCCCAAATCAGTTTTATCGTGTGCCCGTTCTGTTCCGCCGGAGGGGCGTATCGCGATCGTCACGGACGTTGGCAACGGAATGCGATGGACGCGGCGGCGCGCAGCGGAGTGATGACTTCGCCGACGAACGCGCTGGCGCGGACGGCGAAATCGTGTGGTCCTGGCATCCCGGTGCTGATGCCAAGCCGGCGTGCGACGAGCGCGCAGGCGATGGGGGCAAGACAGCCGGTCCCCAAGGAGATCACGTATAAGTCGTAACACCATCGCGCAGGGAAGGCCGGGATGTCTCAGGCCGAACCTGTGGTTCCTGCCCCGTGCATTTTTGTTCGCACGGGGGCCATGGGGGCGGCGAGCTCCCGGCCTTCCCTGCGCCCTCCACTTCATGAGGGCGATGCGAGATGCAAAGCTCGGACGCGTTGGCGTCGCGAGGAAGCGGGCGCATGTCGCAACATTGCTGTTTGAGATGTGAAACGGAAGCGGTCTGATGAACGGCTGCGCGCCTCAAGCTCCGCCGTCATGGCCGGGCTTGTCCCGGCCATCCACGTCGTGCCGCGCGGGACCGAAGGCGTGGATGCCCGGGTCAAGCCCGGGCATGACGTTCCTCATTTGGGGCGCGTCAAGTGGCGCGAGCGCGTCCGTCCTCACCCCACCAGCACGGCGTCCGCCGCCATCACGCTGTCGGCGGCGTCGGTGACGGTCTTTTCCAAGGACGGCCCCTGCACGGCGAAGGTCTCGGCGAAGAAGCGGGCGAGGGCGACGTGACGGGCGCCATCGGCTTCACCCTCAGAGCGCGCGGCGAGCGCCTCGTTGGCCAGCATGCAGCCGCCGAGCGCTGAGCCGAACAGCCGCAGATAGGGCGTGGCGCCGGCCAGCGCGTCGTTCGGGTTCGATGCCAGCTTCTCCAGCAGCCAGCGGCTGGAGCGGTCGAGCGACCCCAGCGCGTCGCGCAGCTTCGCGCCCGTGGTGCCGAAAGCCGGATCGTTGGAGGCCTCGACGCGGCGGACGATGTCGGTGAGCTCGTCGAGCAGCTTGAACACCGAGGCGCCGCCATTGGCGCCGAGCTTGCGGGTGACGAGGTCGATCGCCTGGATGCCGTTGGTGCCCTCATAGATCGCGGTGATGCGGGCGTCGCGATAATGCTGCGCGGCGCCGGTCTCCTCGATGAAGCCCATGCCGCCATGCACCTGCACGCCGAGATAGGCGACCTCGTTGCCGATGTCGGTGGAGAACGCCTTGGCGATCGGCGTTAGCAGCGCGCCGCGCGCGGCGGCCTCGTTGCGCACGCTTGCGTCCTTGGCGCGCGTGGCGACGTCGAGCGCGACCGCGGTGGCGTAGCAGATCGAGCGCGAGGCGGCGGTGAGCGCGCGCATCTGCAGCAGCATGCGCTTGACGTCGGGATGCACGATGATCGGGTCGGAGCCGGTGCCCTTGCTGCCGATCGCGCGGCCTTGTTTGCGCTCCTGCGCATAGCTGAGCGCCTGCTGATAGGCGCGATCGGCGACGCCGACGCCCTCGAGGCCGACGCCGAGCCGGGCCTGGTTCATCATCGTGAACATGCAGCGCATGCCGGCATTCTCTTCGCCGATCAGATAGCCGATCGCGCCGCCATGATCGCCCATGGTCATGGTGCAGGTGGGGGAGGCGTGCATGCCGAGCTTGTGCTCGATGCCGGAGGGATAGATGTCGTTGCGGGCGCCCAGCGAGCCGTCGGCGTTGACCAGGAATTTGGGGATCAGGAACAGCGAGATTCCCTTGGTGCCGGCCGGCGCATCGGGCAGCCGCGCGAGCACGAAATGCACGATGTTGTCGGTCATGTCGTGATCGCCATAGGTGATGAAGATCTTGCTGCCGGTGATGCGGTAGCTGCCGTCGGCGGCGCGCTCGGCGCGGGTGCGGAGCGCACCGACGTCGGAGCCGGCCTGCGGCTCCGTGAGCTGCATGGTGCCGGTCCACTCGCCGGAGATCAGCTTGGCGAGATAAATCCGCTTCAACTCCTCGCTGCCATGGGCATCGAGCGCCTCGATGGCCGACAGCGTCAGCAGCGGGCAGAGGCCGAAGGCGACGTTGGAGGCGCTCCAGATTTCGGTGCAGGCGGCGTTGATGGCGAGCGGCAGGCCCTGGCCGCCGAACGCTTCCGGGCCGGAGACCGCATTCCAGCCAGCCTCGGTCCAGCGCTTGTAGGCGTCCGGCCAGCCCGGCGCGGTCGTCACCTTGCCGTCGGCCAGCTTGACGCCGTTGCGGTCGCCGACCTTGTTCAGCGGCGCCAGCACGTCGGAGGCGAACTTGCCGGCTTCCTCCAGCACGGCTGTGGTGATGTCGGGGTCGAAATCGCCGTAATGGCCGGCCTCGACGGCCGCTTTGAGCCCGGCGCCGTGGTTGAGGGCGAGCAGGATGTCGTTGATCGGCGCGCGGTAGGTCATGACGCTTCCTCGAATGGAGATTGGGATTTGGCGCCGTCTTCCCATGAAACCGCCCAAGCCTCAACTTTTTCGCGCGCTTTGCGAAGGCGCTGGGATCGCGGTTTGGGAGATCGGCGCAAGGCATTCAGAAGCTTGATGAATCCGCATCCGCCGCGGATCGGGGCGGAGGCCCCCAAAATTCCCGCCGGCAGCCGGTTGAAAACCCGGACCCGGCTCTGTAGACCACCGGGCGGAAGCCGGAATCGGCAAGGCGGCGAGGCCGCCTTTGTCCCGGTTTGTCTGGTGGGGCGTAGCCAAGCGGTAAGGCAGCGGATTTTGATTCCGCCATTCGGAGGTTCGATCCCTCCCGCCCCAGCCAGTTCGCCGATCTCGGGAACGATCGGCCGTCGCTGCTCGTTAATCCTTCATGATGACGAGCATCTCCAAGGACACCCGCGACATCCGCTCCGGCGCCTACGACCCCATCAACAAGGATGGCTTGCCGCAAGGCCACCAGGTGAAGGACGCGACCACGCCGCGCCAGCGCGAGCAATGGGGCGCCGATGTGCGCGCCGAGCCGCTGCCGGGCACCGAGCCGGTGTTGCCGGAAGGGTTGCTCCGCGAACGGCGCGATCCGCTCAATCGACGCACCGGCCGGCGCGCAACGGATTAGGCGCGCTGCGGCCAAGGCGGATCGATCGGCGGGTGGTTTTAGCGGCGCGGCGAACCGCGTTTGCCCTCGCGCAGCGGCCGTGTTGCAAATATTTGAAGGTTAAAATATCGTCCCGCATCGAATGGTCGGCAGATGCGAGGAGGACGCGCATGTCGGGTTTGCCTGTTTCGGCCCATGCGCTGGTCACCGGCGGTGGCCGCGGCATCGGTCGCGAGATCGCGCGTGTCCTGAAGCAGGCCGGCGCCACCGTCACGATCGTCGGTCGCAATGCCGCAACTTTAGAAGAGGCGGTCGCGGGTGGCTGCGCCGATCATGCCGCGGTGGCTGATGTCGCCGACCAGGCGGCGCTGAACGCCGCGGTGGCGGGCGCCGCGGCACGGCAGCCGATCGATATTTTGATCGCGAATGCGGGCAGCGCGGAATCCGCGCCGTTCGTGAAGTCGGATGCGGCGCTGTTTCGTCGCATGATCGACGTCAATCTCATGGGCGTTGTGCATGCCGTGCAGGCGGTGCTGCCCGCGATGAAGGAGAGGCCTTACGGCCGCATCGTCACGGTGGCTTCGACCGCCGGACTGAAAGGCTACGCTTACGTCACCGCGTACGCGGCGGCCAAGCACGCGGTGATCGGCCTGACCCGGTCGCTGGCACTTGAGCTCGCAGCGACAGGCGTCACCGTCAACGCGGTCTGCCCGGGCTTCACCGACACCGATCTCGTGGCCGGCAGCATCGAGACCATCATGAAAAAGACCGGCCGCAGCCGCGAGCAGGCCGCCGCCGAGCTCGCCAGGCACAATCCGCAAGGACGCCTCGTCACGCCGCAGGAGGTCGCCGACACCGTGTTGTGGCTCTGTGGCGAGCACGCCAGCGCGATCACCGGCCAGGCGATTGCGGTGGCCGGCGGCGAGATTTGAAGCGGGTCGAGGGATAGGAAGCAGAGGGAGTATTCATGATGAGACCGGCCAATCCCGTCACCGTGCCGTTGGCGGACTACAAGCCGAGCCATTTCCTGCTGACGGTGACGGACCGGGTCGCGACCGTGACGCTGAACCGTCCCGAGCGGAAGAACCCGCTGACCTTCGAGAGCTATCGCGAACTGACCGACTTCTTTCGTGCCTGCGCGTTCGACGATGAAGTGAAGGCGATCGTGGTGACCGGCGCCGGCGGCAATTTCTCCTCCGGCGGCGACGTGTTCGAGATCATCGGCCCGCTGGTGCAGATGGATACCAAGGGGTTGACCGCTTTTACCCGCATGACCGGCGATCTGGTCAAGGCGATGCGAGCCTGTCCGCAGCCGATCTTAGCTGCCGTCGAGGGAATCTGCGCCGGCGCCGGCGCGATCGTCGCGATGGCGTCGGACATCAGGCTTGCCGCCGCGAGCGCCAAGGTGGCTTTCCTGTTCAACAAGGTCGGGCTCGCCGGCTGCGACATGGGCGCTTGCGCGATCCTGCCGCGCATCATCGGCCAGTCGCGCGCCGCCGAGCTGCTCTACACCGGGCGCTTCATGAGCGCGGAAGAGGGCGAACGCTGGGGCTTTTTCAGCCGCCTCGTCGCGCCGAGCGAGGTGCTGTCCCAGGCTGAGGCGATGGCGCGCGAGATCGCGCATGGGCCGACCTTTGCCAATACCATGACGAAGCGCATGCTGGCGATGGAATGGGCGATGTCGGTGGAGGAGGCGATCGAAGCGGAGGCAGTTGCCCAGGCGTTGTGCATGACCACAGAGGATTTCAAGCGCGCCTTCGAAGCGTTCGCCGCCAAGACCAAGCCGGTATTTCAAGGCAATTGACGGTGCCGAGTGGGCGGGGGACTTGTCAGAATATATTTTAGGTTTAAAATAATTCGAGGTTGGCTCGGCATCGGTCGGGAGGCATGAATGAAGATCGCGATCATCGGCGGTGGACCGGCTGGTCTCTATGCGGCGATCCTGCTCAAGAAGCAGCGCCCGAGTGCCGACATCGCGGTCTACGAACGCAACCGCGCCGATGACACCTTCGGTTTCGGCGTGGTGTTTTCCGACGCGACGCTCGACAATTTCGAGAAATACGATCTGCCGAGCTACCGTCGCATCACCGAGGAATTCGCCTATTGGGACGATATCGCTGTCCACTTCCGCGGCACCGTGCATCGCGTCGGCGGCAATGGCTTTTGCGGCTGCTCGCGCCGGACTTTGCTGACGATCCTGCAGGAGCGCGCACGCGAACTCGGCGTTGTCATCCATTTCGAGGTTGAGATCGATGATGAGGCGCGGTTTGCCGATGCGGATCTCATCATCCTCGCCGACGGCATCAACAGCCGTTTCCGCGAGAAATATTTCGACCACTTCCAGCCCGAGGTCGATCTCCGCAGCAACAAGTTCGCCTGGATGGGGTCGACCAAGCCGCTCGATGCCTTCACCTTCATTTTCCAGGAGACCGAATGGGGCCCGTTCATCGCGCACGCTTATCAGTACGAAGCGGGCCGTTCGACCTGGATTTTCGAGACCGATCCTGAGACGTTCGTGCGCGCCGGGCTCACCGGCCTTGATGAGCGGCAGTCTGCCGATCGGATGAAGGAGATCTTCGGCTGGTTCCTGGGCGATCACCCGCTCCTGACCAACCGTTCGATGTGGCGCAATTTCCCGATGATCCGCAACAAGCGCTGGGTCAAGGGCAACATGGTGCTGCTCGGCGATGCCAAGGCCAGCGCGCATTTCTCGATCGGTTCGGGTACCAAGCTCGCGATGGAGGACGCGATCGCGCTGGCGGATGCCATGCAACATGCGCCTGATGTCATGGCTGCGCTCGATGTCTATGAGCACGGACGGCGCGAGGAGGTCGAGAAGACCCAGCATGCCGCCGACGTTTCGCTGGTCTGGTTCGAGCACGTCGACCGGTTCTGGGATTTCGATCCGGTGCAGTTCGCCTTCGGCGTGATGACGCGCTCCAAGGCGATCACCTATGACAATCTGACACTACGTGCGCCTGATTTCGTCGCCGAGGTCGACAAGGCGTTCGCTCGCCAGGTTCGCGCCAAGGGTTTTGACGTCGATGTCGGAAAGCCGGCGGCGCCGATGTTTCAGCCGCTGCGTCTGCGCGAGATGACGCTGGCGAACCGTGCGGTGGTCTCGCCGATGTGCATGTATTCGGCGGCTGAGGGTGTGCCGGGCGACTTTCATCTTGTGCATTACGGCTCGCGCGCAATCGGTGGCGCCGGATTGATCTTCACAGAGATGACCTGCGTCGGCCGCGACGCGCGGATCACGCCCGGCTGCGCCGGCTTGTGGAACGATGAGCAGGAAGCGGCGTGGAAGCGGATCGTCGATTTCGTCCACGCCAATTCGCACGCGAAATTTGCGCTGCAGCTTGGCCATGCTGGCCGCAAGGGCGCGACCAAGCTGATGTGGGACGGCATCGATCGGCCGCTGGAAGAGGGCGGCTGGGAAGTGGTGTCGGCATCGCCATTGCCCTATTTCCCGGACAGCCAGGTGCCGCGCGAACTCGACCGCGCGGCGATGGATCGAATCAAGGCCGAGTTCGTCGCGGCGACCGAGCGCGGCGCGGCCTGCGGCTTCGACATGCTGGAGCTGCATTGCGCCCATGGCTATCTGCTCGCGAGCTTCATCTCGCCGCTGACAAACAAGCGGACCGGCGCGTATGGCGGCTCGCTGGAGAACCGGCTGCGCTTCCCGCTCGAAGTCTTCAGCGCGATGCGCGCCGCCTGGCCGGCGCATAAGCCGATGTCGGTGCGCCTCTCCGCCACCGACTGGGCCGAGGGCGGCATCACAGGCGATGATGCGGTGCTGATCGCGCGGGCCTTTGCCGAGGCGGGCGTCGATCTCGTCGACGTCTCCACGGGGCAGACCGTGCGCGACGCTCAGCCAGTCTATGGCCGCATGTTCCAGACTCCGTTCTCCGATCAGGTCCGCAACGAGGCGCGCGTCGCCACCATGTGCGTCGGCAACATCACCACGGCCGACCAGGTCAATACGATCCTCGCCGCCGGCCGCGCTGACCTCGTCGCGCTCGGACGGCCGCATCTGGTCGATCCGTCCTTCACCATCAAGGCTGCTGCCTGGTACGGCGCGGAGGTGTTCTGCCCGCCGCAATATCTGCCGGGCAAAGAGCAGATCTTCCGCAACAGCGTGCGCGAGCGGCAGGATTTCGAGGACCTGAAAATTAAGGCTAAGCCGAAGACCCGGGCCGAGCTGAAATTGGCGGCGACGAAGCCGCTTGCGGCGGAGTAAGCCGCCGTGCCACGCTGGTGCCGGCGAGGTCTTGTGCGAGTGGAGTAGAGGCGATGAAGGCGATCATCGTGGGCGGCGGTATCGGCGGACTGACCACCGCGTTGATGTTGCGGGCGCGCGGCATCGATTGCGAGCTGTTCGAACAGGCCGATGCGATCCGTGAGCTTGGCGTCGGCATCAACACTTTGCCGCATGCGATCCGCGAACTGGCCCAGCTCGGGTTGCTCGATCGGCTCGACCAGGCCGCCATCCGCACTTACGAGCTGTTCTACTTGACCCGTCACGGCCAGCAGGTCTGGCACGAAAAGCGCGGGCTCGACGCCGGCCATGACGTGCCGCAATTCTCGATCCACCGCGGCCGGCTGCAGGGTGTCATCCATCAGGCGGTGCTGGAGCGGCTCGGACCGGAGAAGGTTCACACCGGCTGCCGACTTGGATCCTTCACCGAGGATGAGGGCGGGGTGGCCGCCTATTTCTTCGACCGCTCCGGTGCTCATGTTCATACCGCGCGGGGCGATATTCTGATCGGCGCCGACGGCATCCATTCCAAGGTGCGGCAGACCTTGTTCCCGAACGAAGGCCCGCCGTGCTGGAACGGGCTGATGCTGTGGCGCGGCGCGACCGACTGGCCGGTGTTCCTGACCGGGCAGTCGATGATCATCGCCGGCGGGCTCAACGCCAAGGCCGTGATCTATCCGATCGCGGAAGGCTCGAGCCCGGCCACGCGGCTCACCAACTGGGCGGTCTTGGTGCGCATCGGCGATGCCAACACCGCGCCGCCGCGCCGCGAGGACTGGTCGCGGCTCGGCCGGGCCGACGAACTGATGCCGCATGTCGCGGGCTTCCATATTCCCCAGCTCGATTTCGGCGCGCTGGTGCGCGCGACGCCGGAGTTCTGGGAATATCCCTGCTGCGACCGCGATCCCTTGCCCTATTGGAGCAGTGGCCGGGTGACGCTGCTCGGTGACGCCGCCCATCCGATGTATCCGGTCGGATCGAATGGCGCCTCGCAGGCCATCCTCGATGCACGCGCCTTGGCCGATGCGCTGGCGCAGGCCGAGCATCCGCGCCAGGCGCTGATGGCCTATCAGCAGAAACGGCTGCCGATGACCGCCGATATCGTCGCCTCGAATCGCCGCGGCGGCCCGGAGGGGGTGATCGATGCGGTCGAGCAGCTCGCACCGCAAGGCTTCAGCGACGTCGACACCATTCTCAACTACGAAGCCCGCGAGGCGATCGTGCGCGGCTATGCCGCCCGGGCCGGCTTTGCCGCGCGCATGCTGACGCGGCAAGCCTCTTGATCCCTCCGCTTATTGCGGAGGGGGCGGCAGGAAGTGGATGTTGTATTCGGCCGCAAGCTTGACGACATCATCCGGGTTCTGCTCGCGCATGTTGTGGATGGCCCAGAACAGGTCGTACAGCCGCCGCGTCGGCGACACCCAGAACAGGGTCTTCGCGGTCTGACCTGACTTGTTGAAGATGCCATGTGGTTTGCCCATCGGCAGCCGCACTGTATCGCCGGCCGTCGCATATTCGTCGGCGCCGTCGAGCATGAAGTCGAGCCGACCTTCCAGGATGTAGAGATATTCGTCCTGGTCCGGATGGACGTGCGGCGGCACGAAGGTGCCGTTCGGAAACGTCGCGTGCCAGGAGAAGCTGTGCTCGGTGCGGTTCTTCGGCACATAGGTCTGGCCCAGGATGCTCCAGGAAATGCCCTGGATGCCTTCATTGGCGCGGGTGATGCCGGCGATTTCCGGATGGCTCATATGTTTCGCTCCCTTTGTTACTTGGCTGGGCAGTCTTTGGCGTAACGATCGCCGTAATTCTCGAATACCTTCTGCACGATCTCGGTCTGGAATTTTCCGTCCGGACGCTTGGCGACCTTGGTCAGGTAGAAGTCCTGGATCGGATAGCCGTTGCTGTTGAACTTGAAGTTGCCGCGCAGCGAGGTGAAGTCGGCCTTCTTCAAGGCTGCGGACACGGCGTCCTTGTTGCCGAGATCGCCGCCGACGGCCTTCACCGCGCTGTCGATCAGAAGCGCTGTGTCATAGGCCTGCATCGCGTAGGTGCCGGGCACGCTGTGATAGGCTGCCTCGTAACCTGCCACGAACTTCTTGTTCTGGGGATTGTCGAGATTGGGCGCCCAATCGGCGCCGCCGAACATGCCGACCGCGGCGTCCTGCTGCGCCGGCAGAGTCGATTCATCCACTGTGAACGCCGACAGCACCGGGATGCTCTCTGCGAGGCCGGCCTGCTTGTACTGCTTGACGAGATTGACGCCCATGCCGCCTGGCATGAAGGTGAACACGGCATCGGGCTTCTGCGAGGAGATCTTGGACAGCTCCGGCTGGAAGTCGAGCGTGTTCAGCGGCACGTAGGACTCTTCGACGATCTCGCCCTTATAGTCGAGCTTGAAGCCGGCAACCGAGTCGCGGCCGGCCTGATAGTTCGGCACCAGGAGATAGACCCGCTTGTAACCGCGGTCCTGCGCGACCTTGCCCAGGACCTCATGCACCTGATCGTTCTGGTAGGAGGTGACATAGAAGAACGGGCTGCACTCCTTGCCAGCGTAGCTCGATGGTCCTGCGTTCGGGCTGATCAGGAAGGTCTTGTTCTCGATGACCGGACGGTGGATCGCCTGCAGCATGTTGGAGAAGATCGGGCCGACCACGAAGTCGACCTTGTCGCGCTCGAGCAGGCCCTTCGCCTTGGTAATGGCCGCATCCGGCTTCAGTTCGTCGTCGGCGACGATGACCTCGACGTCCTTGCCGCCCATCTTGCCGCCGAGATCCTTGACCGCGAGGTTGAACCCATCACGGACCTGCTGGCCCAGTGCGGCGGCAGGTCCCGACAGCGTCACGATGACGCCGATCTTGATCTTGTCGGCCGCGATGGCCGGCTGCGCAATCAGCGCGGTGGCAACGCCAAAACTGGCCAGCTTCAGAAACGCTTTCATGACAACTCCCCCGGATTCAGACATTCGACACGGTGCTGTTGCACTCGGCCAGGCAAATGCTTCCACCTCAAGCCTAGTCCGATGCAGCCCTTCGCCGCAAGCAAGACGCAGCGCCTAGAGGCGGGCGACGCAGACATGCAAGCAACGCGCCAATTACTTGAAGCCTAAAGGAATTGCAGACGAGATATGGTATTCGATGTCGAACGCACGTTTTCCCTTGCGCCATCGATGCGCGGAAGGCCAGAATGATTCTCCGCTTACAACTTTCGATTTCACGCCGATGATGCTGACATGACCCTTGATGCCGAAACCAAGGCTGTCGAAATGCCCGAGGACCACGCCGAGGAGCTGCGGCTGTGGCTGCGACTCCTGACGTGCACCAACCTGATCGAGGGCGAGATCCGCAGCCGGCTGCGCGAGCGCTTCGACGTGACCCTGCCGCGCTTTGACCTGATGGCGCAGCTCGACAAGGCGCCCGACGGCATGACGCTGTCGGACGTGTCGAAGCGCATGATGGTATCGAACGGCAACGTGACCGGGCTGGTCGAGCGCCTGGTGGACTCCGGCCATCTCGACCGCCGGACCTCGGATACCGACCGCCGGGTTCAGGTGATCCGGCTGACCAAGCTCGGCCGGGCCGAATTCCGCAAGATGGCAGCCGAGCACGAAACCTGGATCGCCGATATCTTCGGCGAACTGACCGAAAAGGACGTGCGCGACCTGATGCGGCTGCTGGCGAAGACCAAGGGGTCGGCGCAGAAAGCCGTGCAGCGGCGGGAAGCATGACGTGAGCAGTGCAGGCGCAATCGACTACGAAGCCGAGTACAACAATCGCGCGCGGGTGCCGGAAAACCCGCAGCTGATGGCGGGGTGGGCGAGGGATGCTGCCGCCTACCGCGAGCAGAACGCGCCGCGCCGGATGACTTACGGTCCCGGGCCGCGCCATATCGTCGATCTGTTCGAAGCTGGGGGCGACGGTCCGATCGTCGTGTTCATTCACGGCGGCTACTGGCAGGCGCTCGACGGCTCCTCCTTCAGTCACTGTGCGCGCGGCCTGAATGCGCACGGCGTCACGTTGGCGGTGCCGACCTACGATTTGTGTCCGCAGGTTTCGGTCGCTGCGATCATCGACGAGATGCGCGAGGCGATGCGCGCGCTCGGCGGGCTCGGACGCCCGCTCGTCGTCAGCGGGCATTCTGCCGGCGGGCATTTGGCTGCCTGCATGCTCGCAACCGACTGGCCCGCACGCGACGCTGCGCTGCCGAAGGATCTGGTGATCGCCGCCTACAGCATTTCCGGCCTGTTCGAGCTCGAGCCGCTGGTCGGGACCTCTATCAACAAGGCGCTCGGGCTCGACGCTGCGGCTGCGCGCGCGGCGAGCCCCTTGTTCTGGATGCCGCCGACAACTGGCAGCCTCGATGCCGTGGTCGGTGCCGAGGAGAGCGCGGAATATCTGCGCCAGAGCCGGACCATCGTCGAGCGCTGGGGGGCGGCCGGCGCTGCGACGCGTTTCGGCACCGTACCCAGCGCTAATCATTTCACCGCGATCGCACCGCTCGCCGATCCCGCCTCCGCCATGGTGTTGCGGCTGAAGACGTTGGCCGGGCGCTGACCGCCTAAAGAACGTGCGCGCACTGCACAATGTTCGGCTCTTGCGTCCAAATGTTTTAAGCCTAAAATGTTTAGGACTGAAACGTGCCGGGCGTCCCTTGAACGAGAGGAGCGTGCGATGGCCAGTGCCGCCAAAGCCCAGATGCCGGAAAGCTTGAACTCCAAGGCCGCGACGGCCCATACGGATACGTTCGCGCGGGACAATCTGCCACCGCGCGAGCTGTGGCCCGAGTTCGTATTCGCGCGCCCCGAGTTGCAGTATCCGCCGCGACTGAACTGCGTGACGCATTTCCTCGACCGCTGGGTCGAGGAGGGGCGGGGGGATGCGCCCTGCATCATCAGCCCTGAAATCAGTTACAGCTATGGCGATCTGCAGGCGCTGGTGAACAGGATCGCGAACGCGCTGGTGAACAAGCTCGGGCTGGTCACCGGCGGTCGCGTGCTGCTGCGCTCCGCGAACAACCCGATGATGGTGGCGACTTATCTTGCGGTCATCAAGGCCGGCGGCATCGTGGTCGCCACCATGCCGCTGCTCCGCGCCAAGGAGCTCGCTTATCCGATTCAGAAGGCGCAGATTGCGCTGGCGCTGTGCGACGGCAAGCTGGCCGATGAAATGGAAAAAGCCAAAGAGAGCGCGCCGGCGCTGCAGCGCGTGGTCTATTGGGGCACCGGGCGGGCGGATTCGCTGGAGGCGCTGATCGCCGATCAGAGCGCGGAGTTCGCCGCCGTCGATACCGCCTCGGATGATCTCTGCCTGATCGCCTTCACGTCGGGCACGACCGGCGATCCGAAGGGCACGATGCATTTTCACCGCGACATGCTCGCGGTCTGCGACGGCTATGCGCGCAACGTGCTGCGGGCGCGCCAGGAGGACCGCTTCATCGGCTCGGCGCCGCTCGCCTTCACCTTCGGCTTCGGCGGCGTGCTGTTTCCGATGCATATCGGTGCGTCCTACGTGGTGCTGGAAAAGACCTCGCCCGACGATCTGCTCGCCGCGATCGAGCGTTACAAGGCGACCGTCTGCTTCACCGCGCCGACCGCCTATCGCGCCATGCTGGGCAAGCTCGCCGGCCGCGACGTCGCGTCTCTGCGCAAATGCGTCTCGGCCGGAGAGACCTTGCCGAAGGCGACGTTCGACGCCTGGTTCAAGACAACCGGATTGAAGCTGATGGATGGCATCGGATCCACCGAGATGCTGCACATCTTCATCAGTGCGGTCGAGGACGAGATTCGGCCCGGCGCGACCGGCAAGCCGGTGCCGGGCTATGAGGCGAAGATCGTCGACGACGAGGGGCGCGACGTGCCGCCGGGCACCATGGGACGGCTCGCCGTGCGTGGCCCGACCGGCTGCCGCTATCTCGCCGACGAGCGCCAGCGCAAATATGTCCAGAACGGCTGGAACATCACCGGCGATACCTACCTGATGGATGAGGACGGCTACTTCTGGTACCAGTCGCGCTCCGATGACATGATCGTGTCGGCTGGCTACAACATCGCGGGCCCCGACGTCGAGGCGGCACTGCTCAGTCATCCGGCGGTTGCCGAGTGCGGCGTGGTCGGCGCGCCGGACGAAGCCCGCGGGATGGTCGTGAAAGCCTATGTCGTGCTGGCACCGGGCGGCGTCGGCAATGATGCGCTGGTCGCCGAGCTTCAGGAGCATGTCAAACGCGAGATCGCGCCTTACAAATATCCGCGCGCAATCGAGTTCGTGCCCCATCTGCCGAAGACCGAGACCGGCAAACTGAAGCGCTTTGCGCTGAGACAGATTGCGCAAACTCAAGCCGAGAACCAGGCCTCGCCCGGCGCGGCCGCATAACAGGGAGAGACGTTCGTGAGCACGCCGAAAGCACCCACACTTGCGCTTACGAAGCCGCAAGGGGCCAATGGTCCGCGGGTGCTGCAGCCGAGCGGCTGGCCGATGCCGAAGGGTTACGCCAACGGAATGACCGCCGAGGGGCGCCTCGTCGTCACCGGCGGCGTGATCGGCTGGGATCAACACGAACGGCTGCCGGACGGCTTCCTGGCGCAGGCGCGGCAGACGCTGTCGAACATCGCAGCCATTCTGGCCGAGGGCGATGCACGGCCGGAACACCTGGTACGGCTGACCTGGTACGTCGTCGACATGGACGAATATCTCGCGAACCTGAGGGAGCTCGGGGCTGCCTATCGCGAGATCTTCGGCAGCCATTATCCGGCGATGGCACTGGTCCAGGTGGTGCGGCTGGTGGAGCCGGCCGCGCGGCTGGAGATCGAAGCCACTGCCGTCGTCCCGCACTGATGGTGGGAGCCCTTTCGGGGCGCGCCACCAATTAGGAACGACTGCGTGGTTCGTGCCTTCTCCGATATGGCACGTTTGATCTGCAACGATTTCCGCGACCCCGCCGCCGCTGAGGCCTATGAGATCGCGCTGGACTATCTCTGGCGCACCGGCGTCGTGCGCAACGAGTTCGAGACCTACCGGTTTCTGGCCTGTCAGATCTCGCAGATGATCGACCATGGCCAGACCAACAAGCTCCGGATGGCCAACAAGGCGATTTCCGAATATGAGCGGCGCTTCGGCTGAAGCTGCATGCACTGGAGCGGCCGGTCCTGATCGGCCCAGGCGACGTCCGGCAAGATCGCGACCGCCCGGCGTCCACGGTCGGGCTGCAAGCTGATCCGAAGGCATACATCTGCGTCCTCGCGGCATGGCCTGCCCGAGTTTTGTGTGATCGCGACCCTCCGAAAATCGAGAGGGCGCAGGGAAGGCCGGGCATCGGCTGATGCCCGTGGCCCCCGTGCGTGAGAAAAGCACGGGGCAGGAACCACAGGTTCAGCCGGAGTGCTCCGGCCTTCCCTGCGCGATGGCTTACGGCTTATACGTGATCTCCTCGGCGCGCCGGGCTGTTTGGCCACCGTGTCGCGACGACGCGCAAAGCGCGTCGCGCTGGATACCAGCGTCGGGGTATCAGGACCACACGATTTCGCCGTCCGCGTTTGTGCCAGTCGTCGGCTGTCACTCACACGTCCACCGCATCCCGCACTCCACGTATCGTGACGACGCGTACGCCCCTCTTCGATGAGGCGGGATGCGCGAGATCATCGTCGTGATTTGCCCGACGCGGCAAGCCCGGCGCGCTGCGACACGTTAACGCGACGGGCAGTCACACAAGGGATCACAGTACGTCGGGGGGCACTTGGGGTGGGCTGCTAGCCGAAGCCAAACAAACAACAGATGTCGTCCCGGCGAACGCCGGGACCCATACCGCGGAATCTCTTTTAGGCCCGCGTGGCTGAGATGAAGCGCTGCAACATCGCACGGTGAGTATGGGTCTCGGCTCAAGGCCGGCACGACAGCGGAGATATTATCGGCTTCTGTTCACTTCACGCCCGACTCGCGCTCGTGCCGGACGATGCCTCGCGTTGCGGGAAGTTCGTTTGACTAGGACGGGGGTTGATCACATAGCACGGTGCCTCATCGCCGTCATTGCGAGGAGCGGAGCGACGAAGCAATCCAGAATCTTGCCTGCAGGGCTGGATTGCTTCGCTTCGCTCGCAATGACGGATGCTGCAAGCGAACAAATTTGCGCAAGGCGACCTAACGGTACGTCGCGACGATGTCGCTGACGGCGCGCTCGAGCTGTTGGGCCGTGGCACATTGGCGCACGACGTTGCAGAAGGTTTGGTAGCGCGGCATCTCGGAATCGCCCCAGCCCCAGGTCATGCGCCCTTCCGGATTGAGCCAGACCACGCGCTTGGCGCGTTCGGCGATGCGCTTCAAGATGTCGGCGCGCGGATCGAGATTGTTGCTGCGGGCGTCACCAAGCACGATCACCGTGGTCTGCGGCGTCACCGAGGCCATGAACGCCTTCTCGAAATCGGCGAGCGAGGTGCCATAGTCGGAAGAGCCGAAGCCGACCTTGCTCATGATCTCGGCCATCGCTTCCTCGGCCGGCTTGCCATCGAGGATTTCGCTGACCTCGATCAGGTGGCCGGAGAAGGCGAAAGAGCGCACGTCGCTCACCACCTCATGCAGGCTGTGGATCAGCAGCAGGAAGAAGTCGGAGACGCGGGCCACTGAACCCGACACGTCGCAGAGCGCGACGATCTTGGGCTTGTCGCGATGGCGGCGTTTCCAGGCGGTGAGGAACGGAACGCCGCCCCAGGCCGCATTACGGCGGAGCGTTCGGCGCACGTCGAGATGGCCGCGGCGTTGCCGCTTGCGCGGCTTCGAATAGCGCTCGCGCAGGCGACGCGCGATCTGCCGGATCAGGGCCCGCATCTCCGCGATCTGGCGCGGTTCGATCCGGGACAGCGGCGCATTGCGCAGCACGTCATGCCGCAGGTTCTCCGCTTCCTCACGGCCGTAAAGCGCGAGCGCCTGCGCCACCGTCTCTCGCACGGTCTCGCGCAGGGCTTCGGTCGCGTCCTGCAGCCGCTCGGCCAGCGCCGGATTCTGCTCAGCGAGCGCGTCCAGATCATCGCGCAGCCGCTGGATCCCCATCAGGTCGAGCATGCGGCTGGAGAACAGGCCGCGCTGGGTGAAGTAGCGAATCCCGGACAGGCCGGCCGCGGCCGAGGCGTTGGCGAGCGCCGCCGACATTTCGGCGCGGTCTTGCGACAGCAGCATCTGGGCCAACGATCCCAGGGCCTGGCTTGTTGCCTCGTCAGCGCCTGCTGAAGGCTGCGGGATTGCATCTAGGCTCTTGTCGTTCGCTTGACCCTGGCTCTCCGGCTGCGATGGCTGAGGCTCGGCAAAGAACAGATCGAAACAGGCGCCGAGCGCCTTCTTCTCGTCCTCGCTCTTGGCGAGCGTCAGCAGCAGGCAGTCGCGTAGCACCGCGCGATCGGCAAGGCCGACGCTCGCGACAGCCCGCATCGCATCGATGCTCTCGGCGGGCGAGACGTGCACGCCGGCGCCGCGCGCGGCGCGAAAGAAGCGATGCAGGTTCTCCTGCATCGGATTTTAGAACGCGTGCTGGCGCTGGGCCTTGGCGACGAAGTTCGTCACCTGCGGCAGCGCCACCTCGATGTCGGACTCGTATTTCAGCAGCACGTTGAGCGTGTCCTTCACCATCTCGTGGCCGAGTTCGGCGGCCTGCAGCAGCACCAGCACCCGCGCCCAGTCGATGGCCTCGCTGACCGACGGCTGCTTCTTCAGGTCCAGCGTCCGGATGTCGTGGATGAAGGCGACGAGCTGGCGGCGCAATGTCTGCGAAATGCCCGGCACGCGGCTCTCGACGATGCGTTCCTCGAGCCTCTGTTCGGGGAAACCGATATGCAGATGCAGGCAGCGCCGCTTCAGGGCGTCGCCGAGATTGCGTTCGCTGTTCGAGGTCAGGATCACGGTCGGCGGCGCGGCCGCGGCGACAGTGCCGAGCTCGGGGATGGTGACCTGGAAGTCGGACAAGATTTCGAGCAGCAGCGATTCGAACTCGGCGTCGGACTTGTCGATCTCGTCGATCAGGAGCACGCAGCCTTCAGGCTGCAGCAGGGCCTGCAACAGCGGCCGCGGCTCGACGAATTCCTTGGAAAAGAACACGTCGCCAAAGCTATGCAGCTGGTCGAGCGCAGCAGGCAGGGTTTGCGCGCCGCCCAGCACCTCGCCGAGCTTGTCCTTCAGGATCTGGGTGTAGAGCAGCTGCTTGGCGTATTTCCACTCGTAGAGCGCCTTGGCCTCGTCCAGGCCCTCATAGCATTGCAGCCGGATCATCTTCAGGCCACGCCAGGCGGCGATCGCCTTGGCCAGCTCGGTCTTGCCGACGCCGGCGGGGCCCTCGACCAGGATCGGCTTCTCGATGGCCTGGCTGAGGTAGACGGCGGTCGCGATCTGGCGGTTGGCGATATAGCCCTGGGCGGCGAGGCCGGATTCGACGGCTTCGATCGAGGCGACGGCGTGGGAGGCGGGCCGGGGATCAGCCAGGGAATTAACCAAGGAATGCGCTCCGATCTTACGGGCGAAGCGGCGATCTCTGCGTTTCCGGCCCATGGAATTGCCGACCGCAAGCCGTGGTATTAATGCCCTGGCATGACCGGTCTTTGTGTTATCTCCTGGCTACGCGCCTCGGGCTGGAATGTCCAGCGCACGCGGGGCGCGGGTGCCGGATGTCGCATCACGCCGAGTGGAACATCACGTCGAGTGGAATATGAAACGATCCATCCTGCCTCTCATCGTCCTGTTGGTCCTCGTGGTCGGGGGAGGGTGGATCATCGGCGCGTCCAACCTGCCGGGCCCCTGGTACGGCTCGTTGGACAAGCCGCCGTTCACGCCGCCGAACCGGTTGTTTCCGGTCGCCTGGACCGTGCTCTATGTGCTGATCGCGATCGCAGGCTGGCGGACCTACGAGCGGGTCGGCAGCGGCGTCGTCATGCAGGTCTGGTGGGCGCAACTGCTCCTCAACTTCGCCTGGTCGCCGATCTTCTTCACCGCGCATCTGATGTGGGTGGCGCTCGGCGTGATCGTGGCGATGTTCGCGCTGATCGTCGCGTTCATCGTGATGTCGTGGCGGGAGGATCGGATCGCGGCGCTGTTGTTCGTGCCCTACGCCCTGTGGGTGGCATTTGCGTCGGTGCTGAATGCGTCGCTGAACGTGATGAATTTGAGATGAGGGACAATCTGCAGCCGCGATGCGTAGGGTGGGCAAAGGCGCGCAGCGCCGTGCCCACCGGCTTTCGGAATGCAGAACGAAGGTGGGCACGCTTCGCTTTGCCCACCCTACGAACTCATAACCCGCTGTCGTCCCAGCGAACGCCGGGACCCATACTGCTGATAGTCAATGGCTGGAAAAGGCTCGGGGTCGTCCTTCTTAGTCGACAACGGGCGCCGGGGGCTATGGGTCCCCGCTTTCGCGGGGACGACAGTTCGGGGCGTCGCCCGCAGCTGTGCGAGATCACGCCTGATGTCCGGGCCTCACTCCCATGAACCTCAGGCAGCTCGAATATTTCGTGCAGGTTGCCGAGCTCGGCTCGTTCAGCAAGGCGGCTTCCGTGCTCGAGGTGGCGCAGCCGGCGCTGTCGCGGCAGGTGCGCGCGTTGGAGTCCGAATTGAAGCAGCAGCTGTTCGCGCGCAACGGCCGCGGCGTCGCGCTGACCGAGGCGGGCAAGCGGCTGTTCGATCACAGTGTCGCGGTGCTGCAACTGGTCTCGCATGCCCGTGAGGATCTCGGCGCCAGCCGCGATGCGCCAGTCGGGCGGGTGACGATCGGGCTGCCGCCGAGCATCGCCCGGCAACTGACGCTGCCCTTGATCGATCGCTTCAAGCGCGAATTTCCGGCTGCGCGCCTTGCGGTGGTCGAGGGGCTGTCGACCCACATCGTCGAGTGGGTGACGACCGGCCGGATCGATGTCGGCATGGTCTATAATCCGGAGGCGCAGCCGGGCATCGAGATCACGCCGGTGCTGCAGGAGGCGCTCGCGCTGGTCAGCCACGCGCCGAAGGGCAAGCGCCGCGTCAGCGCGCCGCTGCCGATGAAGGAGCTGTCGCGCCATCCGCTGATCGTGCCGGAGCGGGTGCATGCGATGCGCCGGCTGCTGGAGACGCAGGCCGCACTCGCCGGCGTCAAGCTCGACATCGCCTGGGAGGTGTCGAGCGTGCCTTCGATCATCGATCTCGTCTGCGCCGGCTACGGCCATGCGGTGCTGACGCCGAGCGGGGTCGCCGCCTCCGGCCGGGCCGGCGAGCTCGCGATCCGGCCGCTGACAGATCCGACGCCGACCAGCGTGCTCTGCCTGGTCACCTCCGCGCACAAGCGCCCGACGCCGCTCGCCCAAAGCACCATGAAGCTCGCCTCGGCGCTGATCCGCAAGCTGCCGCGGTAGCCGCCGGATCTGGCTCGGCTTGGAAGGCGCCACCCGCCCCTGGAGGGCAGGGCGGTTGCATATGGCGTCAAGCAGAGGAGGGGCCTCATGGTTCGAGACGCGTGGCTTTGCCGGCCTTGCCTTGGATTGGAGCCATTCCAATTCCAGTATGGCTTGTGGAAATATTATACCATTTTGGAATATCTGATATAGGCGCCCGGCGCTGGCGCCGGCTTCCGCGCTGCGTCACATACCCCGGTAATCACACATCCGGGCGGAGCCGCCGCGACCTGCGCTCGCCGGATCGAAGAAATTTTTCGAAATCAATCCCAAGGAAGCGCACGACGATGCCTGCGACCAGCCGAGTCGATGTTCAAACCTTTCTCGACGAGCACCCGTTCTCGCCGTTCCAGTGGCTGATCTTCGGCCTGTGCTTCGTGATCGTGCTGCTGGACGGTTTCGACACCGCGGCGATCGGCTTCATCGCCCCGTCGCTGCTCAAGGAGTGGGGCGTCGAGAAGTCGGCGCTCGGCCCGGTGCTCAGCGCCGCGCTGTTCGGACTCGCCGCCGGCGCGCTGTTCTCGGGGCCGCTCGCCGACCGTCTCGGCCGCAAGGTCGTCCTGGTCGGCTCGGTGCTCGTGTTCAGCATCGCCTGCCTCGCCTCCGCCTTTGCGACCAATCTGACCGAGCTCACCGTCCTGCGTTGCGTCACCGGCATCGGCCTTGGCGCCGCGATGCCCAACGCGGTGACGCTGCTGAGCGAATATTGTCCGCAGCGGCTGCGCGCCACCATGACCAACCTGATGTTCTGCGGCTTTCCGCTCGGCGCCGCCTTCGGCGGCTTCCTCGCGGCCTGGATGATCCCGCAATGGGGCTGGCGCAGCGTGCTGCTGCTCGGCGGCGTCACGCCGCTGATCCTGACCGTGGGGCTGGTCGTGATCCTGCCGGAATCGGTCCACTATCTGTTGTCGCGCGGCGCCTCCGTCGAGCGCGTCCGCAACGTGATGCGGAAGATCTCGGAGGCGGCATCAAAGGTCAGCCAGTTCGTGATGCTGGAGCCGGAGCATGCCGAGGTGACCAAGCGGGTCAATGCCAGCGGCATCGGCATGGTGTTGTCGCCGGTGCTGCGCGCGGGCTCGCTGATGCTGTGGATCGCCTATTTCATGGGGCTCGTGATCTTCTACGCGCTGATCAACTGGATGCCGATCCTGTTCAAGGATGCCGGCCTCAATCCGCAGACCGCGACCCTGATCTCGGCGCTGTTCCCGCTCGGCGGGGTCGGCGCGGTGTTCTTCGGCTGGCTGATGGACCGCTTCAACGCCAATCTCATCATCGCCGTGGGCTATGCCCTGACCGCGGTCTCGATCTTCTTCATCGGCCAGGCAGCGGGCCAGGTTGGCCTGCTGATGGCCGCGGTGTTCCTGGCCGGCGTGCTGATGAATACGGCGCAGTCCTCGATGCCGGCGCTGGCGGCGGCGTTCTATCCGACGCAAGGGCGCGCCACCGGCGTGTCCTGGATGCTCGGCATCGGCCGGTTCGGCGGCATCGCCGGTTCCTTCCTGGTCGCCGAGATGACGGCGCGGCAGCTCTCCTTCAGCCAGATTTTCGCGGTGATGGCCATTCCCGGCGCCATCGCGGCGGTCGCGCTTGTGGTAAAGCAGTTCGTGGGACCGGGACGGTCGAGCGACAAGGGGATCGGCGCTGCGGTCGCAGCCCATTGAAACGGCGCGCCTGCCACGCGTTAAAAGGTTAGGGAGAGACTGACGTGATCATCGACGTGCACGGCCATTACACCACGGCTCCGAAGGCGCTGGAGGAGTGGCGCAACCGGCAGATCGCGGGCATCAAGGACCCGTCCGTTGCGCCTAAGGTCAGCGAGCTCAAGATCAGCGACGACGAGCTGCGCGAGAGCATCGAGGCCAACCAGCTGAAGAAGATGAAGGAGCGCGGCAGCGATCTCACCATCTTCTCGCCGCGGGCGAGCTTCATGGCGCATCATATCGGCGACTTCCAGGTGTCCTCGACCTGGGCCGCGATCTGCAACGAGCTGTGCTATCGCGTCAGCAAGCTGTTCCCGGACAATTTCATCGGCGCGGCGATGCTGCCGCAATCGCCGGGCGTGGATCCCAAGACCTGCATTCCCGAGCTGGAGAAGTGCATCAAGGAGTACGGCTTCGTCGGCATCAACCTGAACCCCGATCCCTCGGGCGGGCATTGGACCTCGCCGCCGCTGTCGGACCGGCACTGGTATCCGATCTATGAGAAGATGGTCGAATTGGACATCCCCGCGATGATCCATGTCTCGACCAGCTGCAACGCCTGCTTCCACACCACCGGCGCGCATTACCTGAACGCCGACACCACCGCGTTCATGCAGTGCCTGACGTCGGACCTGTTCAAGGACTTCCCGACCTTGAAGTTCCTGATTCCGCATGGTGGCGGCGCGGTGCCGTATCACTGGGGCCGCTTCCGCGGCCTCGCCCAGGAGCTGAAGAAGCCGCTGCTGAAGGATCACCTGCTCAACAACATCTTCTTCGACACCTGCGTCTATCATCAGCCCGGCATCGACCTGCTCACGGGCGTGATCCCGGTCGACAACATCCTGTTCGCCTCGGAGATGATCGGGGCGGTCAGGGGCATCGATCCCGAGACCGGCTTCTATTACGACGACACCAAGCGCTATATCGAGGGCGCGAAGCTCACGGCCGAGCAGCGCCACCAGATCTACGAAGGCAATGCGCGGCGGGTGTTCCCGCGGCTCGACGCCGCGTTGAAGGCCAAAGGCAAGTAAGTTAGGGACCGCGGATATGAGCACTCCCATGAACAATCTCGGCATCGTCAAGAAGACCATCACCCGCGCCGACAAGGCGGCGGTGGAGAAGCTGTCGCAGTTCGGCGTCGCCACCATCCACGAGGCGATGGGCCGCGTCGGCCTGATGCAATGCTACATGCGGCCGATCTATCCCACCGCCAAGATGTGCGGCACGGCGGTGACCGTGCTGCTGCAGCCCGGCGACAATTGGATGCTGCATGTGGCGGCCGAGCAGATCCAGCCCGGCGACGTCGTGGTCGCGGCCTGCACGGTCGAGAACACCGACGGCTTCTTCGGCGATCTCTTGGCGACCAGCTTCCGCGCCCGCGGCGCCAAGGGCCTCGTGATCGACGGCGGCGTGCGTGACGTGGCAGATCTCACCGAGATGCAGTTCCCGGTGTTCTCGCGGGCGATCTCGGCGCGCGGCACCGTCAAGGCGACGCTCGGTTCGGTCAACATCCCGGTGGTCTGCGCCGGCGTCGCGGTCAATCCTGGCGACGTGATCGTCGCTGATGTCGACGGCATCGTGGTGGTGCCGGCCGCGGTGGCGCATCAGGCGGCGGATGCCGCCGCTGCGCGCGAGGCCAACGAGGCCGACAAGCGCGAGAAGCTCGCCTCCGGCGTGCTCGGGCTCGACATGTACAAGATGCGCGAGCCGCTGGCGAAGGCGGGACTCAAATATATCGATTGAGCACCATGACCAGCGCCTCCAACCCGAGTCCTTCAAACCGATGGCATGTGGGGATCGTCGGTTACGGCGAGGTCGGCAAGATCCTCGCCGAGGACCTGCGCAAGGACGGCGTGCGCGTCTCGGCCTATGACGTCAAGCTGCGCGACGAGCGCGGGAATGCCATGCGCGAGCACGCCGCGCGCATCGGTGTGACGCTGGCGGCCTCGCACGCCGAGCTGGCGGCGCAAGCCGATTTCATCGTCTCGGCGGTGACCGCGAGCCAGGCGGTGCCGGTGGCGCAGGCTTGCGCCGATACGGTGAAGCAGGGGGCCTGGTTCCTCGACTTCAACTCGGCCTCGCCCGGCGCCAAGCAGCGCGCGGCCGTGCTGATCGACGGCTCCGGCGGGCGTTATGTCGAGGGTGCGGTGATGACCTCGGTGCCGCCCTATCGTATCAAGGTGCCGCTGCTGCTCGGCGGCCCCGGCGCGCGCGAGCTGGCACCGCTGCTCAACGATCTCGGCTTCGCCGCCAAGCCCGCTAGCGACAAGCTCGGGGTTGCCTCGGCCACCAAGATGTGCCGCAGCATCATGATCAAGGGATTGGAAGCCATGGTCATCGAAAGCTTCACCACCGCACGCGCCTACGGCGTCGAGGATGCGGTGCTGGCCTCGCTCCAGGAGACGTTTCCCGGCATCGACTGGGAGAAGCAGGGCGCCTATTTCTTCCAGCGCGTGATCGAGCACGGCCGCCGTCGTGCCGAGGAGGTGAGGGAGGTCGCGGAGACCGTGCGCGAGGCCGGGCTGACGCCGTGGTCGGCGCAGGGCACCGCCGAGCGTCAGGCCTGGGTCGCCGATCTCGCCGACGAAGGCCTGTTCGGCGAACGCGGCACGAAAGAGTTCGCCCGCAGCCCCGACTGGCGTACCGAGGCCGACCGCATTCTCACAGACATCAAGTCCAAGGAGTAATGGACGTTATGGAGTTTCAGAAAACCCCGGGTTGGCTGGACTGGTACCAAGGTCCGTCGAAGCCGCATTTTAAGGTGCCGGCAGGCGCGGTCGATGCACATTGCCACGTGTTCGGCCCCGGCGCGGAATTTCCCTATGCGCCCGAGCGCAAATATACGCCGTGCGATGCTTCCAAGCATCAGCTCTACGCGTTGCGCGACCACCTCGGCTTCGAGCGTAACGTCGTGGTGCAGGCGACCTGCCACGGCGCCGACAACCGCGCCATGGTCGATGCGCTCGTGCATGCCAACGGCAAGGCGCGCGGCGTCGCCACGGTCAAGCGCAGCGTCACCGACGACGAGCTGAAGGCGATGCACGAGGCCGGCGTGCGCGGCGTCCGCTTCAACTTCGTCAAGCGGCTGGTCGATTTCACGCCCAAGGACGAGCTCAATGAGATCGCCGGGCGCATCAGTAAGCTCGGCTGGCATGTCGTGATCTATTTCGAGGCGGTCGATCTGCCGGAGCTGTGGGACTTCTTCACCGCGCTGCCGACCACCGTCGTGGTCGACCACATGGGACGCCCTGACGTCACCAAGCCGGTCGATGGTCCGGAGTTCGAGCTGTTCGTGAAATTCATGCGCGAGCACCAGAATGTCTGGTCCAAGGTGAGCTGCCCGGAGCGGCTGTCGGTGAAGGGACCGCCGGCGCTGGACGGCGAACAGAACGCCTATCGCGACGTGGTGCCGTTCGCGAAACGCATCGTCGAGACCTTCCCGGATCGCGTGTTGTGGGGCACCGACTGGCCGCATCCGAATTTGAAGGGTCACATGCCCGACGATGGCCTGCTGGTCGATTTCATTCCGCATATCGCGGTGACGCCGGAGCTGCAGAAGAAGCTCCTGGTCGACAACCCGATGCGGCTCTATTGGCCCGAAGAATCCTAGCGCGAAGAATCCTAACGAGGAGACGATCGATGTCGCTCGACAAACCCTATACCGACGTTCCCGGCACGACCATCTTCGACGCCGACATGTCGCGGATGGGCTATCACCTCAATCAGTTCTGCATGTCCTTGATGAAGGCGGACAACCGCGCCCGCTTCAAGGCCAATGAGCGCGCCTATCTCGACGAATGGCCGATGACGGAAGAGCAGAAGCAGGCGGTGCTGGATCGCGATCTCAACCGCTGCATTGCGCTCGGCGGCAACATCTACTTCCTTGCCAAGATCGGCGCCACCGACGGCAAGAGCTTCCAGCAGATGGCCGGCAGCATGACCGGCATGACCGAAGACCAATACCGCGACATGATGGTGAAGGGCGGTCGCTCGATCGAAGGCAATCGCTACACCAAGGAGAAGAAGTGATGGCCCATATCTCGGCTAGCGTCTACACCTCGCACGTGCCGGCGATCGGCGCAGCGCTCGACCTCGGCAAGACCGGCGAGGACTATTGGAAGCCGGTGTTCCAGGGCTACGACTTCACCAAGCAATGGGAGAAGGAGCAGAAGCCGGACGTCGTGTTCCTGGTCTTCAACGATCACGCCACCGCCTTCAGCCTGGAGATGATCCCGACCTTCGCGATCGGCACCGCCGCGGAATACCAGCCGGCCGACGAGGGCTGGGGTCCGCGTCCGGTGCCGAAGGTGATGGGCCATCCGAAGCTCGCGGCGCACATCGCGCAGTCGGTGATCCAGGACGATTTCGATCTCACCATCGTCAACAAGATGGATGTCGATCACGGCCTCACCGTGCCGCTCAGTCTGGTGTTCGGGCAGGTCGATGCCTGGCCGTGCCCGGTGATCCCGTTCGCCGTCAATGTCGTGCAATATCCGGTGCCGTCGGGGCGCCGCTGCTTCATGCTCGGCAAGGCGATCCGCAAGGCGATCGAGACCTATGACGAGCCGCTCAACGTGCAGATCTGGGGCACCGGCGGCATGAGCCATCAGCTGCAGGGCCCGCGCGCCGGCCTGATCAACCGTGAATGGGACAACAAGTTCCTGGACCGGCTGATCAGCGATCCCGAGGGGCTCTCGAAGGTGCCGCACATCGAATATGTTCGCGAGGCCGGCAGCGAGGGCATCGAGCTCGTGATGTGGCTGATCGCGCGCGGCGCCATGAGCGATGTCAGCGACACCAACAAGGGCAAGGCGCCGACCGTGCGCCACCGTTTCTATCATGTGCCGGCGAGCAACACCGCTGTCGGCCATCTGATCCTGGAGAACAACTGATATGGCCAAGACGATCAAGGTCGCGCTGGCCGGCGCCGGTGCGTTCGGCATCAAGCACCTCGACGGCATCAAGAACATCGCCGATGTCGAGGTGGTCTCCCTGGTCGGTCGCCGGTTCGACCAGACCAAGGAAGTCGCCGACAAATACGGCATCAAGCATGTCGCGACCGAACTGGCCGACAGCCTGAAGCTGCCGGAGGTCGACGCCGTGATCCTCTGCACGCCGACCCAGATGCATGCGGCGCAGGCGATCGAATGCATGAAGGCCGGCAAGCATGTGCAGGTCGAAATTCCGCTGGCGGACTCGCTGAAGGACGCCCAGGCGGTGGTCGAGTTGCAGAAGAAGTCCGGGCTGGTCGCGATGTGCGGGCACACCCGGCGCTTCAACCCCAGCCATCAATGGGTGCACAAGAAGATCAAGGCCGGCGAATTCCACATCCAGCAGATGGATGTGCAGACCTACTTCTTCCGCCGCACCAACATGAACGCGCTCGGCCAGCCGCGCAGCTGGACCGATCATCTGCTCTGGCATCATGCCGCGCACACGGTCGATCTGTTCGCCTATCAGGCGGGGGCGCCGATCGTGAAGGCCAATGCGGTGCAGGGGCCGATCAACCCGACGCTCGGCATTGCCATGGACATGTCGATCCAGCTCAAGGCCGCCAACGGCGCGATCTGCACGCTGTCGCTGTCCTTCAACAATGACGGCCCGCTCGGCACCTTCTTCCGCTACATCGGCGACACCGGCACCTACATTGCCCGCTACGATGATCTCGTGAACGGCAAGGAGGAGAAGATCGACGTTTCCAAGGTCGATGTCTCCATGAACGGCATCGAGCTGCAGGACCGCGAGTTCTTCGCCGCCATCCGCGAAGGCCGCGAGCCGAACGCGAGCGTGGCCCAGGTGCTGCCGTGCTATCAGGTGCTGCACGATCTCGACGAGCAGCTCGCGCAGGGCTGAGCTGTCAATGGCATGAGGTCATCGCGCTGTTCCGGCGCTGGAAGTGCGCTCCCTCCCCCCTTGCGGGGGGAGGGTTGGGGAGGGAGGTACCGCAGGCATCGCTGGTTGTGGCTCACCCCCACCCCCCCTCCCCGCAAGGGGGAGGGGAGAAGAACGGACTCGCTGCGACGGTGATGATCCTCAGACCATCCTGGTATGTAACTACGTAGGGTGGGCAAAGCGTAAGCGTGCCCACCATTTTTCGTGATGACGCGAGACAGCAGGCGCGCGCCGCTGACAGCCGCACCTTCGTCCATTTTACGCCATCTGTCGCTTCGACCCGGGCGGTTCCGGCTGCGCCGACAACAACAAGATCGGACGATGTGGAGGAAGTGAATGCGAATCGCCTCGGCGGTGTTGACCGTCTTGACGCTTGTGTCCGCTCCGATCGTGAGGGCGGAGCCAATGAAAGTCACCCTGCTCGGTACGGGCACTCCGACCCCGCGAGCGAGCAGTTTCAGTGCGGCGACGTTGATCGAGGCTGGTCCCGAAAAGCTGTTGTTCGATTTCGGCCGCGGTTCAACGATCAGGCTCTTTCAGAAGCGCGTCCCTCTGGGGGCTATTACCGCGCACTTCATCACGCACCTGCACTCCGATCACGTGGTCGGCCTCCCGGACATGTGGCTGAGCGGTTGGATCGGCACCCCCTGGGCCTCGCGCAAATCTCCCATGATCGTTTTCGGCCCCAAGGGGACCGTGGCGATGACCGAGAACCTGACCAAAGCTTTCGCCGAGGACATCCGGATTCGGGAGGATGACGAGCATCTTCCTCCGGAGGGCGTCGCCTTCGCGGCCAAGGATATCGAGCCGGGACTGGTCTACGACAAGAACGGCGTCAGGGTAACGGCGATCGAGGTCAACCACGGAGAGAAGATCAAGCCCTCGTTCGGCTATGTGGTCGAGTACGATGGCAAAAAGGTCGTTCTTTCCGGGGACACCAAATATGATGAGCGGGTCGCGAATGCCGCAAAGGGCGCCGACCTCCTCATTCATGAGGTGGCCGTGATCGAGCCGGAACTGTCGAAGAGCTATCCGTCCTATCGCGACATCGAGGCTCACCACTCTTCACCGGAGGAGGCCGGCAAGATATTCTCGATGGCCGGCCCGAAGCTTGCGATTTACTCGCACATCGTGTTCGCAACCTTGAAGCCGGTGCAGGACGTCCCCGAGGACATGCTGATCGCCCGCACCCGAACGACGTATCGCGGCCCGCTCATTATCGGCCACGATCTTGATTCGTTTACGATCGACGATGCCGTGCACGCTTTCGGTCCCAAGGACCAGCCGATCGAGCCGCTGCTCGCGGACAAGTAGCCGGACTATGCGAGCAGGACGCACAGACATCGTGGGGTCGCGAAGCATAGGCGTGCTACCGCAATGTCGGGTCGTTGCGAGGAGTCAACGGGTCCGCGCAAAGCGCGGCTGACGGCGGCTCTGCAACAAAGCAATCTAGACTTCCTCTGGGGCTCTGGATTGCTTCGCTGCGCTCGCAATGACGGACTAAAATTAGTTGCGTATCTTGCTCGGTAAGCTGCGCGTGACAGCCGCTTCGCGCTCAGCGCCCGCTCCGCGCCAGGCGCCGATCGAACGCCTGCCGTGCCGTCTCGACCTCCGGCAGCTTGGCGATGGTCCAGGCATAGAGCGCGCGAAACGGCGGCTGCAGGGTGCGCCCGAGCGGCGTGATCTCGTACTGGACTGCCACAGGCGAGTCCGCGATCACTTGGCGCGACACCAGGCCGTTGCGCTCCAGCCGGCGCAGGCATTGGGTGAGCGCCTTCTGGGTGACGCCCTCGAGTTGCTTCTTGATGGCGTTGAACCGCAACGGTCCCGCATCGAGCACCGCCAGCACCATCATCGACCATTTGTCGGCGATCTGGTCGATCAGCACGCGGCTCGGACACTCCGACGAGAAGTGCTGCGGCTTGCAGTTCAGCATCATGCGTGGTGTCCTCGCGTATACCTGAGCGACTTGGAGTGCCTTATTGACAGAAGGTTTACGAAGTATACTTGGTTCGCTCCGTTTTCAATGGAGCTCTTTCGAATGTCCGACCTCGATACCAGCGTTCTGTTTCGGCCCTTTCGTCTGAAAACGCTGGAGCTGAAGAACCGCATCGTCATGGCGCCGATGACGCGCAACGCGGCGCCGAACGGGATCCCGGGCGACGCCAATGTCGCCTATTACCGCCGTCGCGCCGAGGGCGAAGTCGGGCTGATCCTCTCCGAAGGCACCGTGGTCGATCGTCCGGCCTCCAGGAATGAGCCGGGCATCCCCTTCTTCCATGGCGAGGCGGCTCTCGCGGGCTGGCAGCGCGTCGCTGCCGCCGTTCATGCTGCGGGCGGCCGCATGGGTCCGCAGATCTGGCACACCGGCTCGACCAAGGGCATGAGCGGCTGGCAGCCGGACGCGCCGGTGGAAAGCCCATCCGGACTGTTCGCGCCGGACAAGCCGCGCGGCCAGGCGATGACCGAACAGGACATCGCCGACACCGTTGCGGCCTTCGCGAAGGCCGCCGCTGATGCCAAGCGCGTCGGGTTCGATACGGTCGAGATTCACGGCGCGCACGGCTATCTGATCGACGAGTTCTTCTGGTCCGGCACCAACAAGCGCGAGGACCGCTATGGTGGCGCGACGATCAAGGAGCGGTCGCGCTTTGCCGGTGAGGTCGTGGCCGCCATTCGTGCCGCCGTCGGCCCCGATTTTCCGATCATCCTGCGCGTCAGTCAGTGGAAGCAGCAGGACTATGCCGCGCGCCTCGCTGAGACGCCGGAGCGTATGGCGGACTGGCTGCAGCCGTTGGTCGATGCGGGCGTCGATATCCTGCACTGCTCGCAGCGCCGCTTCTGGGAGCCGGAGTTTCCGGAGATCGATGGCGAGAAGGGCCTGAACTTCGCCGGCTGGGCCAAGAAGATCACGGGGGCCGCCACCATCAGCGTCGGCTCGGTCGGCCTCTCCGGCGACTTCTTCGGCGCCTTCGCGGGTAAGCCGTCCACGACCGCCGATCTCGACAATCTGCTCGAGCGGATGGCGCGCAACGAGTTCGATCTCATCGCGGTCGGCCGCGCCCTGATCAGCGATGCCGGATGGGTCGCCAAGATCAAGTCCGGCGACAAGGCGGACCTCAAGGGGTTCGATGCGGCGGATCTGAGGGAGCTGGCCTGAACGGCAAGTCTGGGTGGTGGGCCAGTTCGGCCCGCCCCCTTCGTTCAATCGCGATTGGTCGCGCTGCGGCCAACGCTCGGGGGTGCAAGCGGACCGCGGAGATGGAGTTCGCTGGGGCTCACCCGCCTTTCACCACCTTCTCGCGAAAGCTCCGCGGTGAAAGTCCCGTCGCGCCGGCAAACACCCGGCTGAAATAGGCGGGGTCGTTGAAGCCGAGTTCATACGCGATCGTCGACACCGAGAGGTTGGTGTAGACCAGATTGCGCCGCGCCTCGCGCACGATGCGCTCCTGGATCAGCTCGGAGGCGGCATGTCCGGTTGCCGCCTTCGTCAGCCGGCTGAGATGGGTGGCCGTGATCGAAAGCGCTTTGGCGTAATCTGCCACCGACCAGTGATCGAGAAAGTGCCGCTCCAAGAGAGTCTCGAAGCGCCTGAACAGGTCCGTGCTTCCCGCGCTGTGCGTGGTGCTCTCATCGGCCAGCTCACGTGCAACGAGCCCGAGGAGCGCTGCCGACAGCGCGCGCAACATGTGCGCGCGTGCGAAATGCCGCGCGCTATATTCTTTGTAGATCTGGCGCATCAGGTCGCGCATCTGCGTTGAGGCCCGGATCACGGTGGAGTCCGCAAGCGCACGTCGCAGGCCTTCCGCCGGGGTCAGCGCCTCGTCGAGCATCTCCACCGCAATGGTCAGCACAAAGCCCTGCATGCCCGGCGTGAAGGAGAAGCCGTGGACGTGGCCGCTCGGAACATTGACGGCCCGCATCGCCTTCAATGGATGGGCGCGGCCGTCCAACGTGGCCTGCCCATTGCCTTTCTCGACCAAGAGGATTTGATGCAGCCGCGCATGCCGGTGGGGGGCGAACTCCCATTCATGCAGCTGCGAACGTGCGGCAATGGTTTCGCAATGCACAACGTCCGGCAGGTCGCCGGCTTCGCCGAACAGGTTATAGGTGCGGATCGAGGCCGGATGGGGCAGCCGACGGGTCATGTTCGATTTGTACAAGACAAAGCGAGTTTGATCCATTCAATCCAGCGAAAAACTGGATCAATTTGTCCAAGAGCAAACAACAGCAGCAGGAGGAGACAATGAAGGTCCAGGTGTGCATCATCGGCGGCGGGCCGTCCGGCCTCATGCTGTCGCAGCTTCTGCATCTGCAGGGCATCGACACCATCGTCCTCGAGAAATCCAGCCGCGAGCACGTGCTGTCGCGCATTCGCGCCGGCGTGCTCGAGCACGGCTTTGCCAAGCTGATGCGCGAGGCGCAATGCGGCGAGCGGATGGACCGGGAGGGCGAGATCCATCACGGCTTCTTCATCGCTCACGACGGGATGCTCGACCGCGTCGACCTGCACAAATATTCGGGCGGCAATTCGGTGATGGTGTATGGCCAGACCGAGCTGACCCGCGATCTCTATGAGGCGCGCGACCGGCTCGGCGGCAAGGTTGTGCACAATGCCGCCGACGTGACGCCGCATGACATCGCCTCCGACCACCCCTACGTGACCTATCGCGTCGGCGACGAGACCATTCGGGTCGACTGCGATTACATCATCGGCGCCGACGGGTTCCATGGCGTCAGCCGCAAGTCGATCCCGAAGGACAAGCTGACCGAATATGAGCGGGTCTATCCGTTCGGGTGGCTCGGCGTGCTGTCCCGCACCAAGCCGGTGTCGCCGGAGTTGATCTATGCCAAGCATGAGCGCGGCTTCGCGCTGTGCTCGCTGCGCTCCCAGGTGCTGAGCCGCTACTACATTCAGGTGCCGCTCTCCGACACGGTCGAAGGCTGGAGCGACGATGCGTTCTGGGAGGAGCTGAAGCGCCGCCTGCCGCCGGAAGTGGCCGCAAAGCTGATCACCGGGCCGTCGATCGAGAAGAGCATCGCGCCGTTGCGCAGCTTCGTCGCCGAGCCGATGCGCTATGGCCGCCTCTTCCTGGCCGGCGATGCCGCCCATATCGTGCCGCCCACCGGTGCGCGCGGTTTGAACTCGGCCGCCTCCGACATCTACTACCTCTATCACGCGCTGGTCGATCACTACAAAAAGGGCGACGACAAGGGCATCGACGGCTATTCTCAGCGGGCCCTAGCGCGGATCTGGAAGGCGCAACGCTTCTCCTGGTGGATGACGATGCTGTTGCATCGCTTCCCCGACCGTCTGCCCTACGACGACAAGCTGCAGGACACCGACGTCGCCTATCTCTTCTCCTCGGAAGCGGCGCAACGATCGCTGGCGGAGAATTATGTCGGTCTGCCGTTCTGAGTTTGTGCTTCGAACGCTAAATCTCTAAATTGCTGATGCTGGCCTCATGGTTCGAGAGGCGTCGCGAATGCGACGCCCCTCGCCATGAGGTTTGGCATGTCGACGAAGTCCCATCCTGAGAAGCCCGCCGAACGTGGGTCGTCCCAAGGATGGGCAAGATATCACTGCCACTGCGAGCCAGTGACAAATGCCCGACGATCGATCGGACAAACAGGGGAAGGAAACGAGATGATACGGATGAGCGCGCCGCGCGCATGCGGCGCAGCATTGATGCTGTCTGTGGCGGTCTCACCGGTGAAGGCCGATGGTTTCGTCGGCGATGCGGCTGCGACCTGCAGCGGGCTTGCTGCTCCGGCACAGGGATCTGTGCATATCGACTCCGCGTCCATGCAAGCGCCGTCGACGTTGTCGGTGGCAGAGAAGGCCGGCTCGCCTGCGGCGCGCATCTCTCCAGCCAATCCCGCCTTCTGCAAGGTGCTCGGTCACATTGCCCCGCGCGACGCCAATGCGCCGCCAATCAAGTTCGAGGTCAATCTGCCTGCCGATTGGAACGGGCGCTCGCTGCAATATGGCGGCGGCGGCTTCAACGGGGTGCTGATCTCGGGCCTTGGCCTGCCGCCTGCCTATCCGTTTGACAAGTCCTCCCCACTGGCGCGAGGCTTTGTCACCTACGGCACCGATTCCGGTCACGAGGCCAAGCCGGGTGAGCCGCCGCAGACCTTTGCGCTCAACGACGAAGCCTTCGAGAATTTCGCGCACGCCGCCTACAAGAAGGTGCGGGACGCTGCCGTCGATCTAATGCAGCGGGCCTACGGCAAGCGGCCTACCAAGATGTACTTCATGGGCTCCTCGGAAGGCGGCCGCGAGGCGCTGACCATGGCGCAGCGTTATCCCGACGATTTCGACGGCATCTTCGCGCGCGTGCCCGTGATCAACTGGGTCGGCCTGCAACATGCGGGAACGCGCAGCGGCCTGGTGACCATGGGGGAGGGCTGGATCAACCCGGCTCAGGTGAAGCTCGTTGCCGCAGCCGTGCTGAAGGCCTGCGACAAGGCGGACGGCGCGGAAGACGGACTGGTCGCGAACGCGGTGGCCTGCAAGGCAAGCTTCAAGCCCGAGACCCTGCGCTGCGCCGTGGGGCAGAGCGGAGACCAATGCCTCAACGACGCGCAGATCAAGGCCATCGACACGCTGCATGACGTCTACCAGTTTCCGTTCGCGCTCGCCAATGGTCTCGACGACTATCCCGGCTGGGGCGTTTCGGGCGAGGGCACACCGCCTGCGGCCTCGGCCGGCGGTTGGATGGCGTGGTGGCTCGGGACGGCGGCACCGACGCAGCCACCGACCCCGGCGAACGGCATCGCCTGGATCTTCGGCGCCGGCGGCATGCAATATGTCTTCGCCCGCGATCCTAAGCTGGATGTGACCACCTACAGACCGGAGGATCACAAGGCGCGGCTGCTCGAAGTCTCCAGCCTGATGGACTCCACCAATCCAGATATCAGTGCCTTCCGCGCGCATGGCGGCAAGCTCATCATGCTCGAGCACATGGCGGATTATGCGCAGAGCCCTTACGCCGGCATCCGCTATTTCGAGAGCGTGGAACGAAAGCTGGGAAAGGCCGAGACCGCGGAGTTCGCCCGACTCTATACCGCGCCGGGCGTCGATCATGTCGGCAGCGGTGCGCCGGCCAATGTCGACATGCTGAGCGTGCTGGTCGATTGGGTCGAGAACGGCAAGGCGCCGGATAACCTCGAAGTGGTCGAACAGAAGATCGAGGCGCCGGCCTTTGCCACCACGCGCGGCCTGCCGCTATGCCGCTGGCCGGCGTGGCCGCACTACACGTCCGGTCCGACCGAAGCAGCGAGCAGCTTTAGCTGCGCGCCCTAAACGGGCTGCAACCAAAGCAATCAAGAGCGATCGATTGAAAGGCGCGGTGGGGCTCCCACCGCGCCTTTTCCTTTGGTCGCTGCTCGGCGGCTGCGTTCGCGCGAACCTCAAAAATGAGTTGCGTACCTCAAATTTCTGGATAAGGTCATCAACCAGAGGGAGAGGCATGAACGCGCCGCTGACATTGCGGGACATTGCGCGGCAGGCAGGGGTCAGCTTGGCCACCGTCGATCGCGTGCTGCACAACCGACCGGGGGTCCGGCCCGACACGGTGCGACGGGTGCGCGACGCCATGGAACGCAGCGCGTTCCACCCCCATGCTGCGGCTTCCGAACTCGCACGGGCCCGCGCCCGGCGCTTTGCCCTCGTGATGCCGTCCGGCGCCAACCTCTTCATGCAGCAGATTTTGTCGCATCTCGGCGAGATGACCGGCTGGGTGGCGGCGCGGCGCTTGACCATCGATACCGTCCTGACCGACGTGTTCGATCCCGCGGTGCTGGCCGCAAAGCTCGAGAGCCTGATCGGGCAGGTCGACGGCGTCGCCCTGGTCGCGCTCGACCATCCGAGTGTGCGCGCGGCGGTCAACGATCTGGTCGATTCCGGCGTCAAGGTGGTGACGCTGGTGTCGGACGTGCCGTCGTCGCGGCGGCATCATTATGTCGGGATCGACAACATCGCCGCGGGCCGCACCGCCGGTGCGCTGGTCGGCCGCTTCATCGGCGGACGCAAGGGCCGCGTCGCCATCGTCGCGGGATCGCAGGGGCTGCGCGACCATGCCGAGCGCATCTTCGGCTTCAGCCAAGTCATGGCATCGGAATTTTTGCAACTCGAAGTATTGCCGGTCGTTGAGGGGCATGATGACGATGACCGCTCAGAACGCATCACGACGAGGCTGCTGAAGGAGTATCCCGATATGATCGGCCTGTACAATGTCGGGGCCGGCACGCCGGGCGTGGCAAAGGCGCTGGCCGATTCCGGGCGAGCCGGCGAGGTGGTGTTCGTCGGCCATGACGTCACCATCGTGACGCGGCGGCTGCTGTTAAACGGCGTGATGGACGCCGCGATCTCGCAAAACCCCGGCCATGAGGCGCGGTCGGCGTTGCGCGTGCTGCTCGCGCTGGCGCGCGGCGAACCGATCTTGAGCGAACAGGAGAAGATCCGCATCGACATCGTGATGCGGGACAATCTGCCGTGAACCGTTGAGGCCCGCGGCCACTTCGGTCGCGCCAAGCGGGGCAGGGCAGGCGAGAAAAAGGCAGGCGAGAAAGTCGAGGCAAGGCGACAGAGATCGCCGGTGACGAACGGATGGCGTGGGAGGAGTTGCGTGTATCTCGGATTGGACGTCGGCACATCCGGCGTGAAAGCCGTGCTGGAGGACGAGACGGGCGCGCTGGTCGCCACCGCCTCGCGGCCGCTTGCGCTGTCACATCCGAAGCCGCTGTGGTCCGAGCAGAATCCGGAAAGCTGGGTCGATGCCGCAATCGGTGCTGTCGACGATCTCGTGCGCGCGCATCCGCGCGAGACGGCAGCGGTGCGCGGCATCGGATTGTCCGGACAGATGCACGGGGCGACGTTGCTTGGCGCCGATGGTCATCCGCTGCGGCCGGCCATTCTCTGGAATGATGGCCGCTCACACGCCGAATGCGCCGAGCTCGAGCGGCGCTGTCCCGAGCTGCACGCCATCGCCGGCAATCTCGCAATGCCCGGCTTCACCGCGCCCAAGCTGTTGTGGGTCGCGCATCACGAGCCGGAGGTCTTTGCAAGAGTAGCGAAGGTGCTGCTGCCGAAGGCCTATGTGCGCTATCGCTTGAGCGGTGAAATGGTCGAGGACATGTCGGACGCGGCCGGCACGCTGTGGCTCGATGTCGGTCATCGCCGCTGGTCGGAAACGCTTCTCGCCGCGACCGGCCTCGATCTCAGTCATATGCCGCGGCTGGTCGAAGGCAACGAGCCCTGCGCGGTGCTTTCTCCTGATCTGGCGCGGCGCTGGGGCATGAGCTCTGGCGTGGTCATCGCCGGCGGCGCCGGGGACAACGCGGCGAGCGCGATCGGCCTCGGCGCGATCGCGCCCGGTGATGCGTTCCTCTCGCTCGGGACTTCGGGCGTGCTGTTCCGTGTCACCGATCGCTTCGCTCCGGCACCGGCTTTGGCGGTACATGCTTTCTGCCACGCGCTCGCCGGGCTCTGGCACCAGATGGGCGTGATGCTGTCGGCCGCGGCGTCGCTGGGCTGGCTCGCGCGTATTCTGGATAGCTCCGAGGCCGATCTTCTGGCGCCGCTCGGCGACGCCGTCACGCGGCCGAGCCAAGTACAGTTCCTGCCCTATCTCGATGGCGAGCGGACCCCGCACAATGACGCGACTGCCGCAGGTGCCTTCGTCGGCCTGCGTAGCGCGGCCGGACGAAACGAGCTGGTGCAGGCGGTGCTCGAAGGCGTTGCCTTTGCGGCGCGCGACATGCTGGTGGCGCTCGGCGACGGCGGACGGCCGATCACGGAGCTGGATTTCGTCGGCGGCGGCTCGCGCTCGCCGCTGTGGGCGCAGATCGCCGCCGATGTGCTCGGCGTGGTCGTGCACCGGGTCGAGGAGGGCGAGGTCGGCGCCGCGGTGGGCGCTGCGCGGCTCGGCCGCCTCGCTGCAACCGGCGCTGATCCCGCCGAGGTCTGCCGACGACCCCTGCGGCTGGCAAGCTACGTCCCGCGCGCGCCGCTCGTTGCCGCCTATGACGACGCCTATGCGCAATGGCGCAAGCTTTATCCTGCCTTGAAGGAGTGTGCCTCGTGAACGTCTCTACTCCATTCTTTCAGACCGGCACGACGGTCTCCTATGGGGGCGCGGATGCGCGCAGTCCGCTGGCGTTCCGCTGGTACGACAAGGACCGTCTGGTCGGCGGCAAGCGCCTGGAAGACCAGCTGCGCTTTGCCGTCTGCTACTGGCATTCGTTCTGCTGGCCGGGCAGCGATCCGTTCGGCGGCGAAACATTCCTGCGACCCTGGCAGCATGGCGATGACGCGATGGCGATGGCGCGCGCCAAGGCCGATGTCGCCTTCGAGCTGTTCCGCCTGCTCGACGTGCCGTTCTTCACGTTCCACGATGTCGATGCGGCGCCGGAAGGGGCGACGCTCAAGGAGTCCGTCGCAAACCTGAACGCGATCGCCGATCTGTTCGAGCAGAAGATGGCGTCCGCCAAGGTGCGACTGCTGTGGGGCACCGCCAACCTGTTCTCGCATCGCCGCTACATGGCGGGCGCCGCGACCAATCCGGATCCGGAGGTCTTCACCTATGCCGCCGGCCAGGTGCGCGCCGCCCTCGAAGTCACGCACCGGCTCGGCGGACAGAACTACGTGCTGTGGGGCGGCCGCGAGGGCTATGAGACTCTGCTCAACACCGACATGAAGCGCGAGCTCGACCAGCTCGGCCGCTTCGTCTCACTGGTCGTCGAGCACAAGCACAAGGTCGGATTCAAGGGGCCGATCCTGATCGAGCCGAAGCCGAAGGAGCCGACCAAGCATCAATACGATTTCGACGTCGCGACCTGCTACGGCTTCCTGGAACGTTACGATCTGCTCGACGACGTCAAGCTCAACATCGAGCAGAACCACGCCATCCTCGCCGGCCACTCGTTCCAGCACGAGATCGCGCTGGCGCAGGCGCTGGGCGTGTTCGGCTCGATCGACATCAACCGCGGCGACGACCTGTTGGGCTGGGACACGGACCAGTTCGCGATGAACGTTCCCGAACTTGCGCTTGCGTTCCACGAGATCATCAAAGGCGGCGGCTTCACCACCGGCGGGCTCAATTTCGACGCCAAGATCAGGCGGCAATCGATCGACCCCGACGATCTGATCCACGCCCATGTCGGCTCGATGGATGCCTGCGCGCGCGCGTTCCTGGCGGCTGCCGATATGCTCGATGCCGGCGCGCTGACCGCCCCGCTCGCTGAGCGTTACGCCGGTTGGCAGAGCGAGGAGGGGTGCGCCATTCTCACCGGCCAGCGCTCGCTCGCCGATCTGGCCGATCGCGCTGTTGGCTCGGGCCTTGATCCGAAGCCGCGCTCAGGCCGGCAGGAATATCTGGAAGGTGTGGTGAACCGTTACGTCTGACGAACAGAACGACAGCCGAACGGCTGCAATAGACAAACAAAACAACAAATAATCCATGGGAGGACCGCCATGAACACGGCGGCGACCGGGCAACCGGTTCTGGAGCTGAAGGGAATCGGCAAGCAGTTCGGCGCGATCCGCGCGCTGCAGGGCGTTGATCTCGACGTCCGTCCCGGCGAAGTCGTCGGACTGATGGGCGATAACGGCGCCGGCAAGTCGACCCTGGTGCGGATCATCGCCGGCAATTTTCCACCGAGCCACGGCGATATCCATTTCGACGGCAAGCGCGTGCATTTCTACCGGCCGGTGGATTCGCGCAGCGTCGGCATCGAGGTCGTCTATCAGGACCTCGCACTCGCCGACAATCTCACCGCCGCCGCGAACGTCTTTCTCGGCCGCGAGCTGAAGCGCAAATTCGGCCCGCTCGCGCTGCTCGACCACAAGGCGATGGAGGCGCGCGCGCTGGAGCTGTTTCGCGAACTGCGCTCGGAGACGCGGCCGCATGATCTCGTCAAGGACATGTCGGGCGGCCAGCGCCAGGCGGTGGCGATCGCGCGCACCCGCCTGTCGAATGCCAAGCTCGTCATGATGGACGAGCCGACCGCGGCGATCTCGGTACGGCAGGTCGAGCAGGTGCTGAGCCTGATCCACCGGCTGAAGGAGCAGGGCATCGCCGTGATGCTGATCTCGCACCGCATGCCCGACATCTTCGCGGTGTGCGACCGCGTCGTTGTGATGCGCCGCGGCGAGAAGAGGGCCGACAAGCCGATCGCCGACACCAGTCCCGAAGAAATCACCGCGCTGATCACCGGCGCCAAGGAGGCTGCGTGATGTCCGTGCCATCAGATGCCCAGATCTCCTTCACCAATATCGGTCCCGTCAGGTGGTGGCACCGCGGCCTGTTCGCCTCGCAGACCGCCTATGTCACCCTGGCGCTGCTGATCCTCATCGTGGTGATGAATTTCGCCAGCCCGTATTTCTTCACCGAGGGCAATCTGCAGAACGTCGCCAAGAACTTCTCGTTCATCGCGATCGCGACCCTCGGCATCACCTTCGTCATCATTACCGGCGGCATCGACCTCTCGGTCGGTTCGATGATGTGCTTTGCCGCGATGATCACCTCGATGGTGATGACGGCGCTGTCCACTCCGGGCGAGCCGCTCGCGTCGTGGTTCGTGCATCTCGCCGCCGACGGCAAGACGGTGGTCGCCAATGTGCCGGGGCTGATCCTGCTGATCTCGGTATTGTGCGGGCTTGCGGTGTCGCTGATCGTCGGCCTCATCAACGGCGTCTGCATCGCGATCCTCGGCCTGTCGCCGTTCGTCACCACGCTCGGCATGCTCTCGATCGTGCGCGGACTGGGATACGTGATCTCGAACGGCAAGGGCAGCTTCCCGGGCGGCCCGGACGCGGACTATTTCTACGCGCTCACCCAAGGCGACGTGTACGGCCTGCCGATCCCCTTCATCTATCTCATGGTGCTCGCAGCGCTGATGGGGCTGGTGCTGCACCACACGAGCTTCGGTCGCCACGTATTTGCGATCGGCGGCAATGAGAAGGCGGCTGAGCTCACCGGCGTCGCGGTGCGGCGGGTCAAGATCGAGGTCTATGTGATCGGCGCGCTGGCGGCCGGGCTGCAGGGCATCATCATCTCCGGCTGGCTGGGCTCGGCGCCGGCGAACATGGCAACCTCCTACGAGCTCAACGTGATCGCCGCCGCCGTCATCGGCGGTGCCAATCTCGCCGGCGGCATCGGCGGGCCGCTCGGCGCTATCGTCGGCTGCGTACTGCTCGAAGTGATCCGCAACGGGCTCGTGCTCGCGCAGGTCAGCTCGTACTGGCAGCAGGCCTTGGTCGGCGTGATCATCATCGCTGCGGTGCTGGTCGATCGCCTGCGCTCGCGGCTGCTGTGACCCCAATACTGGCCGGGATGTGAATGTCAGTCTATCCGCGCCCGGCCAGACAATCACAGGGATAGACATGGAGGGAAGGCTATGAGGAAACTGCTCTATGCGGCTGCAGCGCTCGCAGTCATGCTGGCCCCGGCGCATGCGGAAACAAAATACCGCTTCGTGATCGTGCCGAAGGCCATGAACAATCCGTTCTTCGACGTCGCCCGCGACGGTTGCGAGAAGCGCGCCAAGGAGCTTGGCAATGTCGAGTGTATTTACAAGGGGCCGGTCGAGCACGAGCCCGCGACCCAGGCCCAGATCATCCAAGACTTCATCACCCAGAAGGTGGATGGTCTCGCGATCTCGGTGGCCGATGTCGCCGCGATGACCAAGTCGATCGACGAAGCGACCGCGGCGGGCATTCCCGTCATCACCTTCGATTCCGATGCGCCGGGGTCCAAGCGCATCGCCTATATCGGCACCAACAACAAGGATTTCGGTGTCGCGCTCGGCAAGCAGCTGCTGCAGCTGAAGCCGGAAGGCGGTAAATACGCCATGGTCTCCGGCGGTCCCGGCGCCAAGAACCTTGCGGAGCGTGTCGACGGCGTGCGCGAAGCCTTGAAGGGCTCCAAGTGGGGCGAGGTCGCGGGTTCTCCGACCTTCTGCAACGACGATCCGGCGCTCGCGGTCCAGCAGATGACCGATCTTCGCACGGCCACGCCTGATCTTGCGGCGATCATTCCGGTCGGCGGCTGGCCGATGTTCGCGCCGGAGGGTTACAAGGCCTTCGTCAACCAGAACCGCAAGGACATCAATGCCGGCAAGCTGACGCTCGTGGTCGCGGATACGCTGAAGATGCAGCTCGAATTGCTGCGCGACGGCTATTCCAACGCGCTCACGGGACAGCGGCCGTTCGAGATGGGCGAGAAGGCGATGGACACGCTGCTGGCGATCAAGAAAGGCCAGAAGGTGCCGGAGATCATCTACACCGGCCTCGACCTCGTGACCAAGGACAACGTCGCGCAGCTCTTACACTGAATATTGTTCTAACGCGTTTTCTTTGGGCGAACCGGTAACCACTTCGCTTGAAAACGCTTTGGTTCCTCCCGGGGAAAACTGGCGGCCCTCGCTTCGGCTTTGGTCGATGCTTGGGTCGCCTCTTTTTCTGATGGGCCAGCCGAACCAACCAAGGCTCGTGCTAGACCGCGCGGAGGTGCGCGGCAGGGGGGCAATGAGTCCGGACCAAGACTCAAAGCTCAATTGCGGCCCGCGGGCACCAGGCCAGGCCACTGCGCCAGGAATGGCTGCGAGAGTTGCGGCCCGGTTTCGGGAGCGCGCATTGCCCGTCTGACACGATGAGTCCTGTGAGGCCGGCCGATCGAGCTGGTCGCGTCGCGGGCTATTTCGATACGCGCGATCTGCTGGCGCATGTCGCCGGTGCTCGCGCGCAGTTCGTCGATGCCGATCTGATTGTTCGCCGCAGTCGCCTGGAGGCTGCCCAGCTGGCCCGCAGTGTCTTCCTGTGCCGTGCGCAGGCGGATCGTCAGGCGCTTCAGCATCGCGATATTGGATTCGATCTTATCGGCGGTGTCGCGGCGGCGCACCTCGCTCTCGTCGGCGGCCGTGCGCAGCGTGGCGAGGCCGGTCTCGGCACCGCTGAGGCTGGCGCGGAGCTGGAGGAGCTCTCCGGAGGTGTCGTCTTGACGCTCGCGCAGCTTGGCCGTCTCGGCCTTGAGTTCGCGGAGTTCCGACGTCAGGGCGGCAACGCGCGTCTCGAGGGTGGGCGCCTCGTCGCGTGCGAAGGAGAAATCCTTGGCTCCGCCGGTGCTCCACCACACTGCTCCAGCGCTCACGGCGAGTGCCAGACTCATGACGATTCGTGATGAGGCCGCACCGCGGCTCGGCGGAAGCTGCGGCGTCTTGGCGGGTTTGCGCATCGACAGGTCTCCGGGATTCGATTGAGAGCATTATGATCAAATTAAGGTTGCCAATGTTCTAAGCGTGCCCGGCCAGCGGAGCATTTTCTCCACATAGATTTGCGGAAGAGCACGTGCTTTGCAGCGCAGCTACAGAGACGTAGCTCGGCGGATATTGCGGGGGTAAATCACTGCCAGAGGTTGAGTTTTCTGTTCGAATAGCCGACGGCTCGTTGAAGGCGGGCGCGGCGAGCTGATGCTGGTGTGCCCATTCCGGGCTCCCGGAAAAAACTCGCACCTCCTCCGGATCATGTTCTAAAATCCGACCATGACCGACACCCCGACTCCTGCCGTACCGTCGGCTTTCGACGAGCTCGCCGAGGCGATCAGGCATCGCCGCTCGGTCTACGGCCATATCAGCGGCCTCAGGATGGACCGCTTCGCGCCCGGCGAAGCCTGGTCGACCCTGCCTTATCGTCCGGTGTTCGTCGGTGACAGCGACACCGGCGTGATCCATGGCGGCGTCGTCACCGCGATGCTCGACGAGAGCTGCGGCATGGCGGTTCAGCTCGCGCTGGACGGCACGCGCGCGATCGCCACGCTGGATCTGCGCATCGATTATCAAAAGCCGGCAACGCCGGGGCTCGACATCAAGGCGCATGCCGTTTGCTTTCGCGTCACGCGCTCGATCGCCTTCGTACGTGCAACGGCCTATCAGGGGGAGGAGAGCGCGCCGGTTGCCACCGCGACCGCCTGTTTCATGATCGGCGCCAACCGCACCAACATGCTTACCGACCGGCCGGCCTTCACCGGCGCGCCGCCGCCGCTCGAGGCGCCCGAGGATGCGACAGGGCCGTTCGCCACCAGCCCGTTCGCGCGCTGCCTCGGCATCCGTCTCGCCGAGAACGAGACGCTCATCATGCCGTTCTCGCAGCAGATCATAGGCAATCCCGTGCTGCCTGCGATCCATGGCGGCATGACCGGCGCGTTCCTCGAGACAGCTGCGATCGTCACGGTGATGCGCGAGCTCGATACCGCCGCGCTACCAAAGCCGATCGACCTGACCATCAACTATCTTCGCTCGGGGCGGGCGCTCGACAGCGTTGCGTCAGCGTCGATCGTCAAGCAAGGCCGCCGCGTGGTCGCCTTCGAGGCCCGGTCCTGGCAGGACGATCCGGCCAAGCCGATCGCAACCGCATTCGGCCATTTCATGCTGCGGCAGACGCCGGGACAGGATCAGGACTGACGACATCCGCCTCAGGCACCAGGGCGCAGGCTGGAAGTGCCCGTCGGGTTTGCCGTTATTTGACCGGCAGGACCCGTCCTTCCTGGACGGTGCCCCAGACCGGAATGTCCTTGATCTTCGCTGGATCAACGGTCAGCGGGCTTTCGCCGAGGATCGTGAAATTGGCGAGCTTGCCCGGGACGATGCTTCCAACTTCATTTTCCAGTCGCAGCGCGTAGGCGGCTTCGAGCGTGACCGCCTTGAGCGCGGACAGGCGGCTAATGCGCTGATCTGGCCCTGCCACGCGGCCGGATACGGTGGTCCGGTTGACGGCGCAGTGCATCAGGAACAGTGGCTGGCCGGGGGCCATGGGCATGTCCGAGTGGAGGGAATAGGAGATGCCGGCCCGTTCGACGTCGCCGAGGCGGACCATGTTGTCGGCCCGCTCGGGACCGAGCCCTTCCTTGGCGTACACATCCGCCAGTGCGGTCACGTAATAGGGGTTGCCGCTGACGATGGCGCCGAGCCGCTTGATCCGCTCGATCTGATCCTGCTGTGAAATCGCGAAGTGGACTGCGACGGTACGGTGGTCATAACGCGGATGACGGCGCATGTTGGCCTCGAGATTGTCGAGGACCAAGTCCAGGCCTGCGTCGCCCGTCGCATGGATGTGGATCTGATAGCCGGCCTCCCAGTAGACCTGGAACGCCCTGGCGAAGAGCTTGGGATCCATGATCCATTGGCCGGGATGCCGATCGAGATAGGGTTCGCGGACCTGCATGGCCAGGGAATAGACAGCGCCGTCGGCGAACAGCTTGATCGCCCTGGGTATCATGACAGTCATGCCCTGGCCCCAGCCGAGCACCTTCTCTGTCTCGCTGATGGCGGTGTCCGGGAAGGCCGCAATGATCGACTTCCCATCAGGGATGAAGTAGAAGCGGAAGGGACTTTCCGGTCGGGATAGGACCGCATTCTGGGCATCCTGCATCCGCTTCGAGTACAGGCCGCCGGGTTCGCAGGCGAGAGTGACGCCGTTGGCGTGGTAATACCGCATGACGAATTCGAGTCCGTGCTGAACCCGTTCGGGAGTCGCAATGGCCGGAAGCAGCTTGGGGACGACCCCGAACATGCCGCCTTCCCAGAAGTGACCTTCGTCCAGATTGGATTGTTTCTGGGCTTCCGTTGACATGGCTCCGACGAACGCCGCATCGATGCCATAGGTTTCCAGCGCCTTGGTGTTCACGATGAACTCGTGGGCGGACCGGTGCCAGACGATGATGGGCCGCGTGCCGCTGAGCTTGTCGAGATCCGAGCGGGTCAGATCACCGTGGAAGCTGGGATCATAGCCCCAGGTGACCAGCAGCTCGTTCGGGTCCTTCAGCTTTGCATTCGCTTCCGCAAGCCTCTTGCGATAGTCCTCGCGGTTCTTCGCTGCCGGTATGGTTCCGGAAGGCAGCACCCAGTCTTCGATGGCGATGATCTCCGACATCATCGTCAGGCCGGTCAAAAGCGGATGGTCGTGCTGAGCGAGGAAGCCGGGCGCAATCACTTTGTCGGCGAATGTGTCGTCGATGATGTAGGGCTGGCCACCGGCCGCGGCTTTCAGTTCCTCGAGCGAGCCGACCGCGAGAATACGGTCGCCTAGCACTGCGACGGCGGTTGCCGCCGGCCGAACCGGGTCAAGGGTAATGATCTCCTTGGCGCGAAAGATCGTAGCCACCGGCAGCTTTTTCGGATCGAGCTGATCGAGCATATCCTGAAAGGATGCTGTCTCGGCCAGTGCCGCACCGGATCCAACCGCCTCACATAACAGAGCTCCGGTCGTCATCGTCGCCGCAGATTTCAGGATCTGCCGGCGTGACGACAACGAGATCGTCCGAAGTCCCTCGGCAAATGCCGAATTGCACATGATGCACATGGCGATTTGACCTTCTGGGCTGCTGCAAGTCGGGGGCGAGTGACGCTCGAACTATGCCCCGCCTCTGCGAAGCAGGAGATTGATCCATCTCAAAGGCACCTCGGTTGGGGAACTGTCGTCAGGCGCCTAGCTGCTGCCCCGCCCGTAGCCTGCGTCCGTCGTGCACTGCATGCAGTGCGTCTCAGCGTATCGGTGGCGCGAATACTGTGCTATAAGTGCGTTGATCGTAACTTTAGCCGGCAGCGATACTACGCACTGTTGTCGCCGTGACAAGGCTGAGACTTCTCGAGGGCATCGATGGCCTCGACCTGAAGGGAAAGAAGCCGCGAGACCGATATCACATCCGATGTTCTGCCGGAACCGGACATGGTTGCGGCAATCGGATTGTTCTTGCTGTCCAATGGCGGACAAATCGAGTTTCCCTATGGCAGATCAATCGGTCTCGGCAACCATTGGCGGACTTAGGCTGGAGGGGGCCGATGCCAGAAGACACATCGCTTCTTGATAAACGACAGAGCGCCTTGCTTGCGGAAATCGTGACGGACGAGAAGCGCTACCTTCGCTTTGCAAGATCAAACTATTTCTCGGCGCAAGGATTACTCTGGGCCTCGCTGATTGCTGGGAGTCTAGCCGCGCTTTTTGGGCTCGTTCCATCATTGTCCGACGAGGTCGAGAAATGGCAGCTGGGTTTGGTTTCAGCGTTATCCGTGGCATTCACCACCTTCAGTCGCCAGGTGGGATTTCAGCAAAAGGCGAATTGGCACTATCGGAAAGCGGATGGACTCCGGGCATTGAGGAGGCGGCTCCAATACGAACTTCCAGCCTCGCCAACAGCAGATAACATAGCCGCCGTCTCAAATTCACTGTCGACGATGGATTTGCAGATGTCCAAGGAGTGGGAGGACATGAAGTCGGAGCCAGCGGCAGAGAAGCCCTAAAGCAAACAAGTTGATTGGTGAAGAAGATCCTGAAGCGACATATGAGGATGAAGGGGCTGTCGTTGTGGCTGATCTTGCTTGCGACGTTCAACGTCGCGCACGCCGATGACACCGCCTTCAAGGTTGGTGTCACTACGCGCGATGTCAGACCGGCCGAGCCTTACGACTGGCGAGGGGCCAAGACGCACGTCCTCCGTGCGATGATCTGGTATCCGGCCGAGGCCGATGTGCAAGAGGAGCCGCAATGGATCGGCCCGCCTTTCGTTCCATACTTCAGCGCCGGGCGGGCTGCCCCTGACGCGGTGCCTGCGGCCGGGTTGAAGCGTCCGCTCATTTTGCTCTCTCACGGCGCCGGCGGGACCGCGGCGGGGATCGGCTGGCTCGGCACGGCGCTCGCCGCCCACGGCTTTATCGCGGTCGCAGTCGATCATCCCGGCAACAACGCCCGGGAGAATACCGTCGACGGCTTTTCGCTGTGGTGGCTGAGGGCCGTCGATCTCAGCGTGACTCTTGATGCTATGCTCGATGATAAGACCTTTGGCAGTCGGATCGATCCCGCTCGCATCGGCGCCGCCGGTCATTCCGCCGGCGGCTACACTGTCATCGCGATCGGGGGCGGCATCACCGATCCGGCGGAGTTCCAGGCGTTCTGTCGCTCGCCGCGCGCCGACGAATCGTGCAAGCCGCCGCCGGAATCGTCCGACCTGCAAAAAAGAAGGTTGGTGCGCCTGAACTCGGATCCCGAATTCCGCCAACGCTACGCCGGTGCCACCCGATCCTATCGCGATGAACGTATTCGTGCCGCCTTCGTCATGGCACCGGGGCTGGTGCCGATGTTCACGCCGGAGAGCCTCGGTCGGATCTCGCTTCCAGTTGCGATCATCAGCGGCGATGCCGACGAGATCGTGCCGCCGGCATCCAATGCCTCGGCTCTCGCCAAAGAGATCCCACATGCGACGCTGAAGCTCGTCCCGCACGCCGGCCACTATGTGTTCTTTGGCACGTGCACCCTGGCGGGACGCGTGATGCTCCGAGCTGCCTGCCGCGACCCGGAGGGTGTCGACCGCGAGGCGGTCCACGCCGAAACGGTGCGATCGGCGATCGATTTCTTCACGGCGCATCTACGCTGAGCGTGGAAGCCAAATTCTCTTCCATTAGCCGTGCACCGCACTTCTGAACGCCGCCGACAGCGCCGCCAACGCATGGCCCCGTCCGTCCTTCGCTCGCGTGTGAAGCAGCACCGGCAGGCGCGGCAGATCGGCCAGCCCGAGCTTGGGCCTGACATCGACAGCGCCGAACGGTAACGTCTGCGGAGCCAGGGCAGCAAACGCCGAGCCCCGCCATGACGGCCGCGGCCTCGCGTTGTCCGCATGGCGTCAGCCGCGAGCGTGAAGCTGCCAGGCTCGGCGATACGGACGAAAACCCGGACGGCATCCAGGTCGAGGGGCGGTTCAGTCATCTTGAAGCGTTATCACTGAAATCAATATCGATAACGTACCAAAATAGTCGGCATCCGACTAACGTGCGGGAACAAGAAAGGACCCGCGATGCCGCTCATTCACATCTCTCTCCGTGCCGGCAAGCCGGACGCCTACCGGCAGGCGATCTTCGACAGCCTTTACCGCGCGATGCGCGATGCGCTTGATGTGCCTGAAGACGATCAGTTCATGACGATCACCGAGCATGAGCCTGCGAACTTTCGCTACGGCTCGGCCTTCGGCGTCGCCCGCAGCGACGATCTCGTGTTCATCCGGATCACTGTGCTCGACACCCGCACCGTGGAGCAGAAGAAAGCCCTGTTCCGGCGCATCGCGGAACTGCTTGGTGAAAGCCCCGGCATTCGGCCGGAGGATGTATTCGTGAACGTTCTCGACGCTCCAACAGAGAACTGGTCTGTCGGTCACGGACTTGTCCAATTCGCGTGAGGTCGTTCAGGGCGCGCGTTCACGCCATCGCCGGCATGTACTCCGCGGCGGCCGCAAGGCACGGCGCCACCACGAGCTCGAGCTGCTGGCGAAGCCAGCGATGCATCGGGTCGTCCTGATGACGCAAGTGCCAGACCATGTACATCGGCATGTCGGGGCATGCGACCGGCACCGGCGCCACGGCGAGCCCGCGCAGCAGATGCGCACGCAAAAGGCTCGGTAGTGTCGCGATCATCCGGCTGCCGCGCAGGAACGGCCCGATGCCGCCGAAGCCGGGCACTTGTGCGACGAAGCGCCTGACGATGCCTTGCTCGGCGAGCACGTCGTCGATATCGAGGCGGCGCTGCGGCTCGTACAGCACGGTGACGTGATCCGCAGCGAGATAGTCCTCCAGCGTCGTGGGCGCCTCGCGCTGTGTGGCGTCGTAAAACACGCGGTAGATATCCGTAAATAGCCGCTTCTGCAGAATGTCGCTGCCCGCCGGCGGCCGCGGCGTGATGATCAGCTCGCAGTGCTCCTCGCGCAGCAGCTCCGGCGCCGGTGCGCCCGAGCGGATCACGCGCAGCCGCAGGCCCGGCGCCTGCGCGCGCACATAGCGCAGGAAGGACGGCAGCAGGAGATCGCGCTGCAGATCGTTGGCCGCGATCGTCACCGCTTGCGAAATCCTGGCCGGGTCGAACACCGATGCATGGGAGAAACTTCTGAGGTCGTCGAGCAGAGCGCGGGCGCGAACGGCCAGCAATTGCGCATGCGCCGTCGGCACGATGCCGCGGCCGGATTTGACGAACAGCGGATCGCCGGTGATCGCGCGCAGCTTGTCGAGCAGGTGGCTCACGGCGGACTGAGTAACGCCGAGCCGCAGCGCGGCACGCGTCACCGAGCCTTCCTCGATCACGGCAAGCAGCAGCTGCAGCAGATGGCCGTCAAGGTCCAAATGATCGAATTGGCTCATGGATCAGATCGAAGGCGGCGCCTTTATTCCGGGAGGTAGCGTCGGAATAGTGCAGGGATGAGCGGCGCGGCGTTTGATCCAGCTCAAATCGCGCGTGCCACCATGCGATCAAGGGAGAGGACGATGCCCACACCGAGCGCCCGGCAGCCCGTGCCCGGCACCACCATCTTCGACGGCGAGCAGGCTCGCAAAGGCTATGCGCTGAACAAGATGTGCTACTCGTTCAACGAGGCCGCCAACCGCCACGCCTTTGTCGAAGACGAAGACGGCTATTGCGCCAAATACGGCCTGAACGCGCAGCAGCGCGAGGCGATCAGGAGCCGCAACGTGCTTCAGCTGATCGAGGCCGGCGGCAATGCATATTACCTCGCCAAGTTCGCCGGTATTTTCGGGCTCGACATGCAGGACATAGGCGCGCAGCAGACCGGTCTCACCAAGGAACAGTTCAAGGCCAAGCTCTTGGCGGCAAGGGGATAGGGGGCTCATATGGCCAAGATCGTAGGATGCATCACCACCTCGCACGTGCCTGCCATTGGCGGTGCGATCGCCAAGGGTCTGCAACAGGATCCCTATTGGAAGCCGTTCTTCGACGGCTTTCCGCACGTGCGCGAATGGCTCGGCAAGGTGAAGCCGGATGTCGTCGTGCTCGTGTATAACGACCACGGGCTGAACTTCTTTCTGGACAAGATGCCGACCTTTGCGGTCGGCGCCGCCGATGAATACCGCAACGCCGACGAAGGCTGGGGCATTCCGCAAACCGCCCCGTTCAGGGGCGATTCCGAACTGTCCTGGCATCTGATCGAGCATCTGGTGGCGGAGGATTTCGACCTCACGACCTGCCAGGAGATGGTGGTCGATCACGCCTTCACGTTGCCGATGGCGCTGTGCTGGCCGGACCAGAAATGGCCGGTGCGCGTCGTGCCGGTCGTGGTCAACACGGTGCAGGCGCCGCTGCCGTCGGCGGCGCGCTGCTACAAGCTCGGGCAGGCGCTGGCGCGGGCGATCGAGTCCTGGCCTGGGGATGAGCGCGTCGTCATCATGGGTACCGGCGGGCTGTCGCATCAGCTCGACGGCGAGCGCGCCGGCTTCATCAACAAGGATTTCGACCTGAAGTTCATGGACAGCATGGTCAACGATCCGGCCTGGGCGACGAAATATTCGACCACCGAGCTGGTCGAGCTGTCCGGCACGCAAGGCGTCGAACTGCTGAACTGGATGGTCGCGCGCGGCGCGTTGCCCGAGAAGGTGCGCAAGGAGCATGCGAACTACCACATCCCGATCTCGAATACCGCGACCGGACTGATGGTGCTGGAGCCCGCGTGACGTTCTTCCTCTTCCCGCCTGCGGCACGGCCACGGCGTATGAGGACTTAAGCTTATGGTCATCTGTCTCCGCGTCGTCATGCCCGGGACAAGCCCGGGCATGACGAGTAACTAATTGATATGCTTGTTTATGAGGGAGGCGAGCGCACCCATTGCCTCGGACCGATGTGGCCCGAGCGCTAGACTAGATCGCCTGGTCGCCGCCGCCTTCCGTCTCGCCCTCGATCTCGGCGAGGGCGCGGTTGAGGATGTCGCTGACGCGCTTGGTCTCGTCCTCGCTCCAGCCGGAAGCATGGAAGGCGAGCGCCATCTTCAGGGTCTGCATGGCCTGGAAGACTTGTTCCGGCGGCCGCATGCCGCCCATGGTCCGCGCCATGATGCGCAAACGGCTCAACAGGCCTTCGATCGCCGCGGCGTCATCCTTCAAGACTTGCCGCCCGGCCTCGGTGATTGCGAACAGCTTCTTGCCGCCCTCGCTCGGCGTCGCTTCGATCTGGCCGAGATCTTCGAGCAGGCTGAGGATCGGATAGACCGATCCGGGGCTCGGCGAATAGGCACCGCCGACGAGCTGCTCGACCGCCTTGATCAGGTCGTAGCCGTGGCGCGGCTTCTGGCCGATCAGCCAGAGCAGGAGGGCGCGCAGATCGCCGGGTCCGAAGAAGCGCCCGCCGCCGCCGCGGCCGAACTCCTCGCGCGGACCACGGCCGCCGCGTCCAAAGAAGCCAGGGCCGCGATGTCGGCCAGCGCCGGGGCCGCGCTCGCCGAGCCTCGCTTCGTCGGCGCCGTGGTGACAGCCGTGACCATGTCGGCCCTGGTACTCCCAGCCTCGGTCGTCGCGCTCGTCATGTCGGCTGCCGTACCGGAAACCCCAGTGATGGCGATGATGTCTCATGTGAGATAGCCTCCGTTATACACAAACGATATATCGTTTAACGGCTTCATTTGTCAATGCCATCGGAGAGGATTTGCCGAGAGATACTCCAAGTCTTTGAAGTAAATGACAAAATAAAATGGGCGCCTGCTGGGCGCCCCTTTTGATGCTGGTTGGATCAGGTCGTCCGCAAAGCGCCGCTTAATGCGTCGCGCCCGCTGGCAGAGCCTCGGCATGGGCCTCGGTGTGCGCGCCGCGCCGGGCGATCAGTGCGTAGGCGACCGGCACCACGAACAGTGTGAACAGGGTGCCGATGGCGAGTCCGGTCGCGATGACGAGGCCCATATTGTAGCGCGACACTGCGCCGGCCCCGCTCGCCGTGATCAGCGGGATCACGCCGAGCACCATCGCCGCCGTTGTCATCAGGATCGGCCGCAGCCGGATCGACGCGGCCTCGATGATGGCCTCGTTGCGATCCTTGCCTGCTGCGCGCAGCTCGTTGGCGACCTCGACCATCAGGATGCCGTGCTTGCTCACCAGCCCCATCAGCGTCACCAGGCCGACCTGGGTGTAGATGTTGATGCTGGCGCCGCCGATGCCGAGGCTGATGAACATCAGCGCGCCCGCCAGCGACATCGGCACCGAGACCAGGATGATCACGGGATCGACGAAGCTGTTGAACAGGGCAGCCAGCGCCAGGAAAATGATGATCAGCGCGAACACGAAGGTGGTAACGAAGCCGCCGGATTCCTGCTCGAGCTGCCGCGACGCCCCGCCATAGTCGATCGAGTAGCCCACCGGCAGCGACTTCGCGAGACCCTTCAAGGTCGCCAGCGCGTCGCCCATCGCAACACCGGGCATCGCCACGCCGGAGATCGTTGCCGCGTTGATCTGCTGGAAGTGGTTTCGCGATTCCGGAATGGTCTTGTGTTCGAGATGCGCGACCGTCGAGAGCGGCACCATCGAATTGTCGCTGGCGCGGATGTAGTAGTTGAGCAGCTGATCGGTGGTGAGGCGGTCGTTCTGCTTCACCTGCGCGATCACCTTGTAGGAGCGGCCGTCCAGGCTGAAGTAGTCAATGTAATTGCCGCCCAGCATGGTGGCGAGCGCACCGCCGAGATCGCTCATCTTCAGGCCGAGATCGGCGGCTTTTTCGCGGTCGAACACGACCGTGGTCTGCGGCTTGTCGATCTTGAGGTCGTTGTCGAGGAAGATGAACTGGCCGCTCGCCAGCGCCTTGGCCATGAAGTCGCGTGCGACATCGTTGAGCTCGTCGAACGAGCCGGTGGTGCCGATGACGAACTGGATCGGCAGGCCGTTGCTGCCGGGCAGGGGCGCCGGCTGGAACGCGACCGAGCGGGTGCCGGCAATGGTGTTGAGCAGCTGCTGGAACTCCGGCTGCAAGGTCTTGGTGGTCGCCGTGCGCTGATCCCATGGCTTGAGCACCCAGCCGCCAATCACCTGGGTGGAGGTATCGATCTGGAAGACGGTCTTGGTTTCGGGGCGATTGGCGATGAGATCATTCAGCTGCTGATCGTAGAACAGGCGCTGCTCCAGCGTCGCCGATGGAGAGGCGTAAGTCAGAGAGAGCACGACGCCCTGATCCTCATCGGGCGCGAGCTCGCTGGTCGAACTCGAATAGAGCCAGGGGATCATGGCGAGCAGCAGCAGGGCAAACACGGCCACCACCGGCTTCATCCGGAACATCGCCTCGAGACGACGGCGATAGGCGCCGGCGAGCCATTCCATCACGTGATCGATGGCGCGCACCAGGCGGGCTTCGAGATTGGTCGCGTCACGCTCGGTCCGCCGCAACAGCCAGGCGCAATTCATCGGCGACAGCGTCAATGCGATCACCGCCGAGACCGTCACGGCGCCGGCCAGCGTGAACGCGAACTCGGTGAACAGCGCGCCGGTCAGGCCGCCCTGGAAGCCGACCGGGACATAGACGGCGATCAGCACCACGGTCATGGCGATGATCGGGCTCGCCAGGGCGCGCGCCGATTGGATCGCGGCCTCGACCGGCGTTTCGCCCTCGTCGATCAGGCGGTGCACGCTTTCCACCACGATGATGGCGTCGTCGACCACGAGGCCGATCGCGAGCACCAAAGCGAGCAGGGTGAGCAGGTTGATGGAAAAGCCCATCAAGAGCATCAGCGCGAAGGTGCCGATCAGGGACAGCGGGATCGCAATGATCGGGATCAGCACCGAGCGCCACGAGCCGAGGAACAGGAAGACCACGACGATGACGATGCCGATGGCTTCCGCCAACGTATGGACCACTTCACTGATCGAAGAGTTCACGAAATCGGTGGAGTCGTAGATGATCTCGCTGTTGATGCCATTCGGCAGCTGCTTCTGCAGGTCCGGAAACACCGCCTTCACGCCGTTGACGACGTCGAGCAGGTTGGCGGTCGGCGCCACCTGGATGCCGATATAGACGGCCGTCTTGCCGTTGAAGCGGGTGGCGGAATCATAATCATCATTGCCGAGCGTGACGCGGGCAACGTCCTGCAAACGGATGATGGCGCCGTTGACCTGCTTGACCACGAGATTGCGGTATTGCTCCAGCGAATGCAGATTGGTCGCTGCGGCGAGATCGACCTGCACCAGCCGGCCCCGCGTCGTTCCGAGACCGGAGATGTAGTCGTTGCCCGACAGCGCGGCTGAGACGTCGCTCGCGGTCAGGCCATAGGCGGCGAGCTTGTCCGGATCGAGCCAGGCGCGCAGCGCGAATTTCTTGGCGCCGAGCAGCTCGGCGGTCTGCACACCCGCGACCGACTGCAGCTTGGGCTGCACCACGCGGGTCAGGTAGTCGGTGACCTGGTTCGGCGCCAGCACGTCGCTGGCAAATCCGATATACATCGCGTCGATGGTCTGGCCGACCTTCAACGTCAATGTCGGCTGCTGCGTGCCGGAGGGCAGCTGGTTGAGCACCGAGTTCACCTTGGCGTTGATCTCGGTCATCGCCTTGCCGGAGTCGTAGTTCAGCCGCAGGTTCACGGTGATGGTGCTGGCGCCGGTCACGCTGGTCGACGTCATGTAGTCGATGCCGTTGGCCTGGGCGATCGCGTTTTCGAGCGGCGTGGTGATGAAGCCGGCGATGATGTCGGAATCCGCGCCAGCATAGGTGGTCGAGACCGTGACGATGGCGTTCTGGGTACGCGGATATTGCAGGATGGGCAGCGTCGTCATCGAGCGCAGCCCGAGCACGACGATCAGGGCGCTGACCACGAGCGCCAGCACGGGCCGGCGGATGAAGATGTCAGTAAAGCGCATAACGGGGGCTCTCAATCCGTCGCTTGGGAGACGATGCCGGTCTTATTGATCGACGATATCAGGCGCGGTCTCCGCGACCGGCACGTGGGAATTGTCGACCTTGACCGGACTGCCGTTGCGCAGCTTGAGCTGACCCGCGATCACCACCGTCTCGCCCGCTTTCACGCCTTCGGTCACGACGATGTGGTCACCTTTGGCCGGCTTGGTCTTGACGAACATCTGCCGCGCGATGCCCTGGCCGTCCTTCAGATTGTCGACGACATAGACGAGATCGCCATAGGGGTTGTTGACGACAGCAGTCAGCGGCACGGTGACGAGCTGTTCCGGTTTGCCGACGGCAATCTCGACCTTGGCGAACATGCCGGGCAGCAGGCGGGCGGGGTCGTTGTGTAACGTCGCGCGCACCTGCACATTGCGGCTGGTCGAATCCACTTTCGAGTTGATGGCGCTGATCTGTCCGGTGAAGCGCTCACCGGGATAAGCATCGACCTTCGTCGTGACATCCTCGCCGATCTTGATGACTTCGAGCGCCTGCTGCGGCAGGTAGAAATCGACATAGATCGGGTCGAGGCTCTGCAGCGTGACGATGCTGGTGCCGGCGCTCAGATACTGCCCGAGGTCGACGGCGCGAATGCCGAGCCGGCCGGCGAAGGGAGCTTTCAGCGTCTTCTGCTCCACGATCGCCTTCTGCTGCTCGACCAGCGCCTGGGCATTCTTCAGATTTGCCTTGTCGCTGTCGAGCGTCGCCTGGCTCACCGCGCTGAACTTGATCTGCTCTTGGTCGCGCTTGAGCACGATCGCGTAATTCTCGGCGGTCGCCTCCAGCGACTGCAGCTTGGCGATGTCGTCGGTCGCGACGAGCTGCAACAGCGGCTGGCCTGCTGCGACCGTATCACCGGAGTTGAACTGGATGTTCTGCACGATGCCGGAGGCTTGTAGCGCAAGATCCGCGCCGTTGACGGCGCGCAGGGATCCGACGGCGGTCAAGGAGGACTGCCAGGGCGCCGTGGCGGCGACGACAGTGGAGACGGTTTGCGGTGGGTTGGCCATGGCACCAATCGCCTTCTTGATCATGACGCCTTTGAAGACCTGGAAGCCGTAGAGGCCGCCGAACAAGAGGCCCATCACGGCGAGCATGATTGTCATGCGTTTGATCATCGCATTGCTTCCTGGGAATTGCGGTCGGGACCTGAGAAATAGCCGGGGTTTGCGCGCGGCACGGAATCCGGCGTCTGATCGTTGCGTTTCCACCAGCCGCCGCCGAGCGACTGGAACAGCGCCGCGGTGTCGGTGAAGCGCGTCGCCTGGGCCTTGATTCGGGTCACGCGCGCGTTGAGATAGTTCTGTTGGGCGGTGATGACGTTGGCGTAAGGAATCGCACCGGTCTTGAACTGCTCGATCGACATCGCAAGGCTGTCGGCGGTGGCTTTCTCCGCGGCGGCATCGGCCTTCAGCGCCTCGGCGTCGTATTGGACGGCACGCAGTGAGTCCGCGACGTTCTGGAACGCGGTGATCACAGTGCTCTTGTACAACGACAGATCCTGCTCGAAGGTCGCGACATCCGCTTCCTTGGTGTGATAGAGCGTGCCGCCGTCGAACAGCTTCTGCGTGACGCTCGAGGCCGCGCTCCAGACGATCGTGGTCGGCGTGAACAGCCGCTCCGGCGCGTTCGCGCCGTAGCTGCCGGACAGTGTGACCTGCGGCAAGAGGTCGGCGACACCGACGCCGACCGTGGCGGTCGCCTTGTGCAGCGTCGACTCGGCCTGGCGGATATCGGGTCGCTGCCGGACCAGCGAGGAGGGCAGCGAGACCGGAAGCCGGCCGGGCAGACGCAACTCGGCGAGGGTCACGTGCTCGCCGCGGTCCTGGCTCGGCAGCCGACCGAGATAGGCCATCAGCTGATTGCGCTGCTGGGCCAATTGTTTCTGCAGCGGCGCCAGCGTGGCTTTGGCCTGCGCCAGCGTCGATTCCTGCGACAGCACGTCGGCCTTGGTCACCGCACCGACATCGAACTGGCGCTGGATGCGGGTCAGCTGATCGGTCTCGGCCTTGATGATGTCTTCCGTCGCGGCGATCTGATCGCGCAGAGATGCGTCGGTGATCGCTGATGTCACCACATTGGCGGTCAGCGCCAGATAAGTCGCTTCGAGCGTGAAGGCCTGGTAGTCGGCTTGCGCCTGAAGCGATTCGACTTGGCGTCGCGTGCCGCCCCAGAGATCGAGCGTGTAGGATACGCTGACCGAGGCGTTGTAGAGGGTGTAGTTGGATGTCTGACCCGGCCACGCGCCCTGCTGTGTGGTCGAGCTCTGATCATGTTCCGCCGACCCGGTGGCCGAAATCTGCGGAAACAGTGATCCCTGCTGCGACAACGCGTTTTCGCGCGCCGCGCGCAGTGCGAACTGGGCGGCCCGAACGTCCGGATGATTGCGAATGGCTTCTTCGACAAAGGCATTGATTTGTCGGGAGCGAAGCAGCGTCCACCAATGCCCGGGCAGATCGGCGCCCGGCGCAAAGCCCTGCGCGTTGCCGCCCGGCGTCGCCGCGCTTGCTGTCGTCGGCAGACGACGCTCGCTGACATAGCCGGTGACATCGGGCGCCGCCGGTGCAACGAAGTCCGGACCGACTGCGCATGACGCCAGCAGCATCCCAGGCAGCAGGATGCCGGCCGAGCGGCCGCATCTGCGCATGCGGTCGGTGCGCCATACCACACAGGGTTGAGGTGGAGCAGTCATAAAACTAAACCGTTTTGTTTCTGTTGCGGCAACATGCGTTGTGGCCTAAGTGGAGTCAAGTCACAAGGGTGCCAGGAGGAACATGCCCACATCCAAGCTCCAAGCAGCAGCCTCGCAACGCGTGGCGGACGAGCCCGATACCGTCGAGACGACACGCGCCGATCGCAAGCACCGCCAGATTCTCGACAGCGCGCGCACGCTGTTTCTCGCGCATGGATTCGATCCGACCAGTGTGGATGCGATCGCGCGCCACGCGCGCGTTTCGAAAGCGACGCTCTACTCGCACTTTCAGGACAAGGAGACATTGCTGCTTGCGCTTGTCGAGGACGAGTGCCGGAACGTCGGCGGACCCTTGTGGAAGCCCCATGACGGCCCGATCGAACTGGAGAAGGAGCTGCGTGCGATCGCGCGAAGCTTCCTGTCCTTCTTCATGGACGGCCGGGGCCTGGCGATGCACCGACTGATCATGTCCTGCGCGTCACGATATCCCGAGATTGCCGATGTCTTCATGAAGGTTGGCCCGGACCGCTGCGATGCAGAGGTTGCGGCCTTCTTGCGCGCGGCGCAGGCGCAAGGCCTGTTGCACATTCCCGACATCGCGCTCGCCGCGATGCAGTTTCTGTCACTCATCCAGGGCCGGCTGATTCTGAAATGGTCGCTGTCAATGCAGTCGCCGAGCCCCGCCGAATACCGCATGCTGGTCGATGGAGGCATCAAGGTCTTTCTTGCAGCCTATAGAGCGGCTGATCGCAAGCCGCATGCGTGCGCCACCCGAACACGGCGGCAATGAACGCCGCCCCTTAACTAATGGCTGATTCGCAAAGCCAGCGCATCCGGGTTCGCCCGGAGCGCTGTTCGCGTCAGGTGATGGACGATGCGATCGCTGATCGTACAGGCAGATCGCGCTGACGATTCGGCCGCCGCAGCCGGCGGCGGCTCCAGATCAGGACACCGGTGACGAGCAGGGCGAGCAGCGCCAGCGAGATCAACAGGTTGGCGGCGCTGCCGATCAGCGACCAATTGCCTTCGTGCAACAGCCGTGGCCAGTTGCGCGGCAGGGCTGTCATGCCGTCCGCGGTCACGGCGTAGTTGCGCAATTCATCGCCTTCGATGACTCGCGCCATAATCCGTCCGCCGCGGTTGCCGATCGAGTTGACCGCTGCGAGATCATGGTCTCGGGCGACGATCGCAACGGCCTCCGGCAGAGAGATGCGTGTGCCCGGCGCCGCTGCGCCGCCGCTCTGGAACGTCAGCCCGAACGCCATGCACAGGCCGGTGAGCGGACTCAGCAGGATCAGCGGCAGGGTGAACCAGGCGATGCCCTTGTGCCAGCCGGACAGCGTTTTGCGCAGCCTCGGCAGTCCCATCAAGATGCCGATCAGCATCACGATGGCCATGGCGGCGGTGGAAGCGATCACCAGCCAGGACATCGCGATCAGATGCTCGTGCATCATGCGCGCCCATCTGAACAGGCTCGACGTCATCGGCTTCGACGTCAAGCCGCCGTTGGTCAGATCGATTTCGGCGCCCGGGGTGCCCTGCAAGGTCAGATGCTGTGCCGCTGCGTCGATGGTGATGCCGCGCGCCTTGCCGTCAGGATCATACTGCCGGATCAGGTCGATCACGCGTGTCGCATCGATCGCTTGCGGTTTCACCGCTGCGACCTGGACCATCGGCTCGAATGACAGGATCAGGCCGGTCGTAATGATCAGGAGCAGTGGCACTGCGAACGTCAGGCTGATCCAGCGGTGCAGCTTGAGCAGAAATTGCTTGTTCATCGTCGTCTCCCGAAGGATCGTCGCCATCCTGCGACGCGATCGTGCTGCCCTGCTGCGCGCTTCCTCCCCGCCTGTTTGTGTAGCCGCCGTTTCTGTTCGTGTCTGTTAGTTGTGACCGGCTGGCACAGCGACTCGATTGCTGTGCCACAGAACTAGTGGAGCGACGGCGGCTGGAGAAGAACAAAGATATTAATTTTGCGTCATGCGCCGCTTGATCTGCATCATGTCCGATGCAGTTGCGATCCGTCCTATTAAGCGAGAACGATTCTCAATTCGTCGCAGCCGGCACCTCGCCGGCGTTGAGCACCCGCTTGAGGCGCTCGTGATCGAGCGCATTCTCCCAGCGCGCGATGACCACGGTGGCGACCGCATTGCCGATCAGGTTGGTCGGCGTCAGGCCCTGCGACATCAGCCGGTGGATGCCGAGCACCAGCGCGACGCTCGCAACCGGTATCGTGCCGGTGGCGGCGAGCGTTGCGGCGAGCACGACGAAGGCGGCGCCAGCGATGCCGGCAGCGCCCTTGGATGTGACCAGCAGGATGATCAACAGGCCGATCTGGTGCTCGATATCAAGATGCGTGTTGGTGGCCTGCGCCAGGAACACGGCTGCCGTCGCGAGGTAGAGGCAGGTGCCGTCGAGATTGAATGAATAGCCGGTCGGGATCACGAGTCCGACGATGCTGCGTTCGCAGCCCAATGCTTCCATCTTGGCGAGCATGCGCGGCAGCACGGTCTCGGACGAGGTGGTGGCGATGCAGACCAGGATCTCGTCCCTGATGTAGCGGATCAGCTTCCACAGGCTGAAGCCGGAGAGAGCGGCGATCGGCCCGAGCACGACCGCGATGAAGAGGATGCAGGTCACGTAGAAGCCACCGAGCAGGCGGCCGAGGGAGGAAAGTGATCCGAGTCCGAACTTGCCGACGGTGAAGGCGATCGCGCCGAAGGCGCCGAGCGGGGCCGCCCACATCACGATCCGTACGATGCCGAAGATCATCTGTCCGCCGACGTCGATCACGTCGGTGACGACCTTGGCGCGCTCGCCGAGCCAGATCAGCGCGAAGCCGCAGAGAACGGAGATGAACAGCACCTGCAGGATGTTGCCTTCGGCGAAGGCGCCGACGAAGCTGTGCGGAATGATGTTGAGCAGGAACGGCACCAGGCCGACCGCCGCCGTCTGCTTCACATAGGGCTCGACCACGCTGGCGTTTATGGTGGCGGGGTCGATATTCATGCCGGCGCCGGGCTGCCACAGGTTCACCGCTGCAAGCCCGATGATCAATGCGAAGGTCGTGATCACCTCGAAATAGATCAGCGCCTTGACAGCGACGCGGCCGACCCTGGCCATGTCGGCCATATGCGCGATGCCGTTGACCACGGTGCAGAAGATGATCGGCGCGATCAGCATCCGGATCGCCTTGATGAAGGCATCGCCCAGCGGCTGCATCTGAGCCCCGAGCTCGGGCCTGACAGCGCCGAGCACGATGCCGGCGGCCATCGCGATCAGCACCTGGATCCACAGCTCCTTCCACCAGGCGCGGCGCGGACTGCTTTTGCTCTCGGCAGCCAGGGTCGATGCGGTCATCACCAGTTCTCGTCAGGGTTTGCTTGTCGCCATGCGCCGACACCGCGCTGCGGGTGGGCCAGCCTTCATTAAAGCTTCGGGCAGGGGCGTCAAATCCGATGCACGATCCGGCCGAGGGACGCCGGTTCCGAAAGCGGAGGGCAGCCGGCAAGCGTGGCGGCGCCGGGAAAGGACAATGGAACGAGCCCCGTGCGTTACGGTTGGCATTGCAGCGGAGACGCTCGTTTGCGAGTCTCAGGTGTAAGTTTTGGGGGTGAACCTTGGGCCCCGGTCGCGCCGCATGTCGAGAATGATACAATCACAGGGACATTCCGCTTTTTTAAAGGTCGCTGAGATTGTGTTTTGGAGCGAAAGTCTTTCCTACCGTCCGGATGGTGGTCGGGCGTCTTGATCGCGCGATAACCTTTGCGGGATGAAGAAGGAATTCGTGCTTGTTCGCTGGAAAATAGCGGGTTATGGCCTCAGATGAGGCCGATCCATAGAATAAATGGCTGCTCGTGCTGTCGACATTCGCACACATCATCGATCGCAAGGGGCCTAACCGGTTTGTGACCAGGCTGCGCGCGCTGCTGCGCAGCAACGAGTTTTACCTGATTCCGTTGGCGCTGGTGATCGGGGTTGCGACGGGGGCCACCGTGACGGTGATCACTCTGCTCGCGCAGTTTGCCCATGTGTTCATCTTCGGCATTCCGATCGACGTCCGCCTGAGCGCCAACTCCTGGGTCAATCCCGTGATTGCAGTGATTGCGCCTGCCTGCGGCGGCTTGGTGCTCGGTATCATGGAATGGCTGCGCCGGCGCTGGAAGCTCGGCGCCGCCGTCGACCCGGTCGAGGCCAACGCGCTGCGTGGCGGACGGCTGTCCATGCGCGACAGCGTGGTGGTGACCGGCCAGACGCTGGTCTCCAATGGCTCCGGCGCATCTGTCGGCCTCGAGGCCGGCTACGCCCAGATCGGCGCCGGCCTAGCGTCGCTGCTTGGACAATATCTGACGCTCCGGCGCAATGACATGCGCCTGATTGTCGGCTGTGGCGCGGCGGCTGCGATCGCCGCGGCCTTCGGCGCGCCGATCACCGGCGCCTTCTATGCCTGCGAGCTGATCGTCGGCGTCTATGCCGTCGGCAGCGCGGCGCCGATCCTGGCCGCTTCGCTATCCGGCGCACTGACCTCGCAATATCTCGCCGGCGCACCCTATTCGTTGGAGATCGCCAAGGTTGGCTCGGTCGGGCTCGAGCAATATCTGGCCTTCATCGTGCTGGCCCTGATCGTCAGCGGCATCGGCATCGTCGTGATGCGCTCCTCGCCGGCGGTCGAACGGTTGTTCGTACGGATTCCGGTCTGGCTGAGGCCCGCGATCGGCGGCGTCTGCGTCGGCGCGATGGCGATCGTCACGCCGCAGGTGTTGGCGGCCGGTCACGGCGCCATGCTACTCGACCTGCATCGCGAGATGGCGGCCGGCATGATCGCCACCATCATCGTGCTCAAGCTCGCGGCCTGCCTGATCTCGCTGGCCTCCGGCTTTCGCGGCGGCCTGTTCTTCGCCTCGCTGTTCATCGGCAGCCTGCTCGGCAAATTGTTCGCCGCGCTGCTCGCCATCGTCCTTCCAAGCTTCGCCGTCGATCCCATGGTGGCGATGCTGACCGGCATGGCGACGCTGGGCGTGGCGATCGTCGGCGGTCCGCTGACCATGTCGTTCCTGGTGCTGGAGATGACGCGCAGCGTCGACGTCACCGCGGTGGTTTTGGCCGCCTGCATCGTCACCAGCATCTGCGTCCGCTTCATGTTCGGGCATTCGTTCTCGACTTGGCGCCTGCATCTGCGCGGCGAGACCATCCGCAGCGCCAACGATGTCGGCTGGCTGCGCAACCTGACGGTCGAGCGCCTGATGCGCACCGACGTCGCCAAATGTCCGACCTCCACCACGATCGCGGCTGCGCGGCGCGAATTCGTGCTCGGCTCGCGCCAGGCGATCATTGTCGTCAACAACAGTGACGATTATTGCGGGCTGGTGTCGTTGCCGGACCTGTTCTCCGGGGAGCTTGATTCGATCGCGGACGACATCCAGGTGGTCGAACTCGCCAAATATATCGATGTCGCGTTGCTGCCCGAAATGAATGTCAAGACCGCGATGAAGATCTTCGACGACGAGGGCGCAGAGGTGCTCGCGGTGCTGGAATCCGAGAACAGCCGCAAGGTGATCGGATTCCTCACCGAATCCTTCGCGCGCCGCCGCTATGTCGAGGAGATCGACCAGGCGACGCGTGGCGTGCTGGGTGCGCTGTCGTAAGGGCGTCACGCGCGCAATATGTGATCTCGTCAGCAGGAACATTGGCGGCAACCGCGGCTTGAGGGGCGATGACGCGCAACGACGATATGGTGGGATGTGTTCGGGCTTTGGTTGCAGCGGCAGTTGCCGGGCTGACGATCGCCGCAGCCGCAGCCGAGCCCGCCGTGCTCAAGGGCAAGGATGCGTTCGGCAGCTGGCAGAACGATGTACCCGGCACCATCCGCCTGATCCGCCCCGAGGACCTGCCAAAGCCCGGCGCCACGCCATCGGCTGCCAATGTTTCGCGCGTGGTGGCGCGGCCGGCTTCTGCCACACCGCAGGCCCCGGAAGGATTCAAAGTCGCGCTGTTCGCCGAAGGTCTGAGTGGACCGCGCATCATGCGCGTGGCGCCCAACGGGGATGTCTTCGTCGCCGAGACGCGTGCGAACCGTATCCGCGTGCTGCGCCCGAGCGACGACGGATCGAAGCCGGCTTCCAGCGAGATCTTCGCCGACAGGCTCAATCACCCGTTCGGCATCGCATTCTTTCCAGCAAAGGACCCGCAATGGGTTTACGTCGCCAACACCGGCAGTGTGGTGCGCTTTCCCTATCACGCGGGCGACATGAAGGCCTCCGGCGCGCCGGAGACGGTGGTTGCCAATCTGCCGGCCGGTTATGGCCATTCCACCCGTGACATCGTGTTCACGCCGGACGGCAAGCGCATGCTGGTGTCGGTCGGCTCCGTCGGCAATGCAGGGGAAGGGATGGGCGAGCCGCCGGGCGGCCTCGCGGCATGGAGCAGCGCGCATACGCTCGGCGCCGCCTGGGGCGAAGAGACCAACCGCGCCGCCGTCCTTGCCTTCGATCCGGACGGCAAGAATCAGACGCTTTACGCCGCTGGCATCCGCAACTGCGTCGGCCTCGCGATCCAGCCCGCGACCGGCGCGCCCTGGTGCTCGACCAATGAGCGCGACGGGCTCGGCGACAATCTCGTGCCTGATTATGTGACCAGCGTGAAGGAGGGCGGGTTCTACGGCTGGCCCTGGTACTATATCGGCGACAATCTGGACACGCGGCATGAGGGGGCGCGGCCCGATCTGAAGGGCAAGATCACCGTTCCCGACGTGCTGCTACAGGCGCACTCGGCCTCGCTCGGCCTGACCTTCTACGACGCCAGCCTGTTTCCCCCCGACTATCGCGGCGATGCCTTTGCCGCCGAGCACGGCTCCTGGAACAGGTCCAAGCGCACCGGCTACAAGGTGATCCGCATCCGCCTGAAGGATGGCAAGCCGACCGGTGAATATGAGGATTTCGTCACCGGCTTTGTCATCAATGACCGCGAGGTCTGGGGCAGGCCGGTCGGCGTCGCGGTCGCGCGCGACGGCAGCCTTTTGATCTCCGAGGACGGCAACGGCACGATCTGGCGCGTGAGCCGCTGATCCTGATCACGCTCAAATCTCGCGCGCCTGTTTGCGTACCTCGTTTGCGATCGGGCGCAAGGATTCGGCCGGCGCCTGGCCGACCAGGCTATAGCCGATGCCGGCATCGGCCCAGACCAGGCCGCCGACATCGCCCCTCGATTGCGCCATCATCGGCGCGTTCTGATCGGTCTTGTTCATCGGCCGCGTCAGCATCACCAGCCTGTCGCCATGGTCATCGTCGTACATGAACATCGCGGCGGGGCCATGCGACGTCGGGACCAGACGTCCGCCCATCAGCCGGTAACCCGCAGCGGCGAGGTCCGGCACCTTCACCGGCTGGTGCAGACGGTCGGAGACCCATCGCGTCAGTTGCGCGGTGTCGGAGGCGCGAAGCTCCACCGGACGCAGATGGTCGGGCGCATAGACGTGATAGGAATCGGTGGCCTCCTGCGCGAGCGCGATCAGCCCGCCAGGGGCAGGCTGCAGCGAGTTGCGCGCCACCCAGCCGCCGATGCCGCCGATGCACAGCAGCAGTACCGCGGCGGCGGCCCATTGCAGTGGCAAGCGGCGGCGCCGGCGCGCTTCGATCATGCGCGCGAGATTGAGCGTGGCGGGCAGCGGCTCGTCGGCCACTGGCGCCAGCGCCGCGCGCAGCCGTTCGCGCTGGTCGGCATAGCCGAGAATGCGCTTGGCGATGTCGGGGTGGTCCTCCAGATAGGCTGCGACCTCGGCGCGCCGTTCCGGCGCAAGCGCATGATCGACATAGGCGTGGAGGTCATCTTCCGCGATCGGACGCTGGTTCATTTCACGCTCCGAAGTGGCACGACATTGCCGGACAGAGACGCCGTTCCCTCGATCTCCCGCTGCAGCCGCTCCCGCGCGCGCGACAGCCGCGACATCACGGTGCCGACGGGGATGTTGAGGACCTTGGCAGCCTCGGCATAGGACAGATCCTCCACCGCAACCAACAGTAGTACCGCGCGCTGATCGTCCGGCAGGTTGGCGAGCTTGTTGAGCACGTCCTGGTACATCAGGTTCTGATCCTGCGTGGCTGCGGCGCCGAACTCGCCCTCAAGCGTCTCTTCAAGCGCAATATGGACCCCTCGCGTCTTCGTTTGGCGGAAGCGATCGATCGCGAGATGATGCAGGATCGTGAACAACCACGAGCGGACCTCGCCATCGCGCCGTTGCGACCAGCGGCTGATGGCCCGCTCCAGGCAGTCCTGCACCAGATCGTCGGCGCTGGCGCGGTCGCGCATCAGCGCCCTGGCGTAGCGGCGGAGCGCCGGGATCAGCGGCTCGACCTCTCGTAGCATCTGTTCCATCGAACTCAGCTCCGCCGCCTTGATCCGCTCACTCGGCCTGGATCTGCACCACGGCGCCCGGCGTCGCCGGCTCGCCCGATGCGATCACCAGATAGCGCCGCTCGGCACCCCGCGGCTGCGCCACGATCTGGCGGATCGGACCGGCCGCATTCACGATCGCCGATCCCGCCGGATTTGTCATGAAGGAAGACAGCGGTTGCAGCGATCCAGTGCCGTCGGCGCGCTCGGCGAGCGCCAACACGTATTTCTGCTTCGGCTGCAGCCCCGTCACCGAAGCCTGCAGGATCTGGATCAGGCCCTGATCGAACAGCGACACGCTGGTTGGTCCGCTGCCCTCCTTGACGCGCTCCTTCGGCGCGAGCGTCAGATGCGCGACCTGACCGGCGACGCCGATCGGCTGCAGATTCTGGCGATCGTCCGCATTTGGTGCGGCGTTGGAGACATAGGCGATGGCCTGTGGCGCCTGTCCGATCGGGACGTTCGCGATCACCGTGTTGGTCGCGGTGTCGATCGCCGCGAGCGCGTCGGCATTTTCCAGCCCGACATAGATGCGACTGCCGTCGCCGGACGGCCACACGCCATGCGGCAGATTGCCGACCGGGATGGTCGCGACTTGCGAGAAGTCATCGGTGCGGAACACCTTGACCTGGTTCAGCCCGCCGACGGTGACATAGGCGAACGTGCCCTTGGGCGTATGGGCGAAGTTGACGTGGTTGGTGATCGGACCGGTGTCGATGGTCTTGAGCAGGTTGAACGGCGGCTTGGCATCGAACACTTGGGTGCGGCCGACATCCTTGAGCGTGAACCAGACCTGGTTGCCGTCCGGCGTCGCGGCGATGTTCGGGCAGAACGGGCTCTCCTGTTTCACCTTGGCGACGATCTTGTGCTCGGCGACCGAGATCACCGCCGTCTCCGGGGTGAAGGACGAGCAGACATAGCCGTATTTGCCGTCAGGTGAGAAGATCTGCATGCCGGGACCGTTCGCCGTCTTGATACGCGCCTTCTCCTCGAACGTCTTGGCGTCGATCACGGAGACGTAGTCCTCGCCGCGAACGGTGACCCAGACCTCGCATCCGTCGGGCGTGTAGAACGCTTCGTGCGGGGAGCGCCCGACATAAGTGATGTGCTTGACCGCGTTGGTCGCCGTGTCGATGAAGGTCACGGAATTGGAGCCGATCGACACCACCGCGAGCGTGCGGTGATCGGGTGCATAGCCCATGCCGTGCACGAGCACCTGGCCCTTGTAGAGCGGGCTGAAATTACCAGGCTGCGGATCGCCCAGTTTGATGACGCCGAGCAGCTTGTTGTCGACGGGATCGGTCACGGAGACCGTGTTGGAGAACTGTTCCGCGGCATAGACGCGGTCGTGATGGCTGATCGGAACCTCGGACGCGGCGAGGGTGCCAGGGGCTTGTCCGGCCCACGCGGCGGGACACAGCGCCAGTACGGTGCCGGCCAGAAAGACGGTCTTCAGGGCGTTCATGATGGACTCCTATTTCATGTCTGGCGACATGGTCATTGGCATGCCGTTATGGTGGCCGGAGGAAGCGGTGGGGATTGAGGCAGGCGCCGGTTGGGTGGGCGCTGGCGTTGCGGTGGTCACGGCTTCGCCGATCGCAAGCTTCATGGCGTCGATTTCCTGCAACTGATCGACGATGATCTCCTGCGCGATGCGCCTGAGCTGCTCGTTCTTGCCATAACGCAACTCGATCACCGCCATGTCGATTGCGCCCTGGTGATGCGGGATCATCATCGCGGTGAAGTCCCGATCGATGTCGCCGGATGGCTTGGCCGCCATATCGTTCATCATCTTGGTCATGGCGGCGTCATTTTCGTCGAGGAATGCGCGTTCTTCGGTCGAGGCGGCGATCGCGTGGCCGGGATGCGCTTCATGCGCAAAGACGAGGGGAGGCAGCGCAAATGCGATCAGCACGCGCGCGGCAAAGATGGCCTTGGCAGAAGTTGGTCTGAGACAACGCCACATGGATCAGCTCCAGGACGGCTTCAGGTGGACCGGCGCGGACCGCGCGCTGCGGGGGCATGCCAGATGCGGAACGGGGTGGGGCATCTCAAACTCCATGTCGGATGGCACGGATGATGACGCTGGCGGTCCGCTTCTATTCCGTCCGTCACGCCATTTTTCCGCGGCTATCGTCCGAGCGGAGGTGCGGCCGGGGGCGCAACCGGAAGATTGCAGCAGGCTCAAACGGATAGAGCGGGCGGCAGCCCCTCCCGGGAGCGGCCAGTCAGTCGATGACAAGGCGCATAGGAACCAGCCGTGCGCCACAACGTTTGTCGCCAGGGGCCGCCGTGGGAATTGACGGGCGCATGAACATCTTTGATCCGCAAGGACCGATCGCCGCGGCCGAAAAGACCCTCCTGATCGACTCGGTCGCGATCATGCTCGCGATCATCATCCCGACGATCATTGCGATCTTCGTGTTCGCCTTCTGGTATCGCGCGTCCAATGCCAGGGCGAGCTACATGCCGAACTTTGCCTATTCGGGCCGCATCGAGATGGTGGTCTGGTTCATCCCGACGCCCACCATCATCCTGCTCGGTGGCGTTGCCTGGATCGGTTCGCATGAGCTCGATCCCGGCAAACCGGTGCCCGGCACCGGCGTGCCGATCCGTATCCAGGTTGTCTCGCTCGATTGGAAATGGCTGTTATCTATCCGGATCAGCGGATCGCAACCGTCAATCACCTGACCGTGCCTGTCGGGGCACCGCTGCGCTTCGAGCTCACGTCGGGAAGCGTCATGACCGCCTTCTTCATCCCGCAGCTCGGCAGCATGATCTACACCATGAACGGCATGGTCACGCGGCTCGAGCTGCGTGCGGACGAGGAGGGGACCTACAAGGGCCTGGCTGCGCAATTCAGCGGCGACGGCTTTCCCGAGATGATGTTCGACACCCAGGTGATGTCGCAGGTGGCGTTCGACGACTGGGCTCAGTCGACGGCGCGTAGTACCGAGGTGCTCGACGAGACCGCCTACAAGAAGCTTGCACAGCAATCGATCGAGAAGACGAAGACCTATCGCCTCGATGATCCCGAATTGTTCGGCAAGATCGCAACCCAGAAGATTGCTCCGGCACCAGGACCGCAGATGAGCGCGAACGAGGTGAGGCCGGAGGGCGGAGCCCGCAATGTCAGGTGAGCTTGTTCAGATCCCGCTATCTCGCCCGTTTTCTGCATTTCGGCGCGGCTGGGCAGGAGATGCATCATGGCGATGACGGCAACTGCGGCGGTCAGCGTTGGAGCCAATGCCGACCCGCATCAGTTGCGCGTCACCGAGCATGGAGGGCCGGCACCGAAGCGGATCGTGACCGGATTCGGCTTCTGGATATTCCTGCTCTCCGACATCGTGATGTTCTCCTGCTTCTTCGCCAGCTACGCGGTGCTGGTGGGGCAGACGGCCGGCGGTCCCGGCGGAGCGGAGCTGTTCGACCAGAGAAGCGTCGCGATCGAAACCATCTTGCTGCTGCTGTCGAGCTTCACCTGCGGCATGGCGAGCATCGCCGCCGACATGCGCAACGCGCTGTGGTTTCAGATCGCGATGGCGGTGACCGCCGTGCTCGGTGCCGGCTTCCTGTTGCTCGAGGCACGCGAGTTCACAAATCTGGTGGCGCACGGCAACGGTCCGAGCCGCAGCGCCTTTCTGACCGCCTTCTTCACGCTGGTGGGCTGCCATGGCCTGCACGTCAGCGCCGGCATCCTCTGGCTCTTGACCATGATGGCCCAGGTGGTCGCCAAAGGATTCCGCGCCGACATCCAGCGCCGCATCCTCTGCTTTGCGCTGTTCTGGCACGCGCTGGACATCATCTGGGTCGCCGTCTTTTCCGTCGTCTATCTCATGGGGACCGCGGCATGAGCGAGCATTTGGACTACGAGCCCCTCGGCCATCACGGCGACCTCGCACCGGGTGAAGAGGAGCCCATGAGCTTAGGCTCGCGCCTGCTCGGCTATGTCGTCGGCCTCGCGCTTGCGCTGTTACTCACCGCCACGTCGTTCTTCATTGCCAATACGGACCTGGTCTGGCAGCCGTCGATACCGGTTGCGTTGATCGTGCTCGCGATCGCACAGATGGGCGTGCACCTCGTGTTCTTCCTGCACATCACGACCGGGCCCGACAACACCAACAACGTGCTCGCGCTGGCGTTCGGGCTCCTGATCGTGTTTCTGGTCGTCGGCGGCTCGTTCTGGATCATGTCGCATCTGAACCACAACATGATGCCGATGGATCAGCTGATGCAGATGCAAAGATAGGGACTGAGTTTACTTGCTCTTTGGCGCCCTGCAGTTGAAGGCACGCCGGAAGCCGGCAGCGCGGGCGTCATCCTCCGAGCAGAACCAGCGATCGGGCTCGGCCAGAGCGGGATAGCTCGGGCACCCCTGCAGATGGTAGACGCCGACATTGCCGGTGAACCGTGCCCGCACCGCGAACTTGGCCTTGATGCTGCAGCCCGGCGGCATGGCCGGCGCGTCCGGAAACAGCACGGCACGAATCTCGCGGTCGCGGTCGGCGCGGCAGGAGGCGCCGAGCAGCGGGCCGTCCTTCTTGTCGCTGCGGAATTCGCTTGGGGCAACGAAGCAGCCCTTCCAGATGCCGCGCCAGCCGTCCTTGGCTGTGGCCACGTCGTCCTTGACGTGAACCTTCGCCGCCGGTTCGGCACTGACGGCGAAGCCAGCGCGCGCGATCTGCTGGTTGAGGCTCACGGCATCACTCTCGATGAAGCAGGCGCCGATGCGACGGCCCTTGCGCGCCTTATCCGGACCGAGATCATCGCAGCGCACGGGGCGGCCGCCGATCAGCTTGGCGAGTTGGTCCCGCGCCTCGATGCCGCAGGTCCATGAATCAGCGTGATCGTCGATGCAGAGCTGGTCGAATTCAGGCGCATCAACGCCGTCGAGCCGAAACACGGTGTTCCCAAGCTGGATGGTGTCTCCATCTTTCACGATGGCGCTTGCGGCCGCTGCCGGGCCGCTCGCTTCGAGCAAAATAAAAATCAACGAAAATGCAAAAAGCCGGCTCGGCGCGCGCATGCCTTCCCCCTTGGTCCATGCCGGTCACACGCTAGCACATCAGAGCGTCGCAGAACCAATCGCTGCGTCATGACGGTTGCATCGGCACCGAGGGAGCGAGTGCGTTTCGAATCTCGGGTCATAGTTGCGCGAGTAGCCCCGAAATCCGGAACTGAGTGGGCAAGCGGGCACGCATGTGTGCGCCACGTTAGGCGCGCGGCGTTGGAGCGCAGAGCGCCATGAGCGAATTGCATTCGGTTCGCAACGGATTTGTTTACGAATCTGTCTAAAGAAAGCGGCACGACCGGACCATCCATCGAGGCCCGGCGGGGGGTTAAATGATGCAAACCGACGATCGTTCGTTGATGCGCGCAAAGTTTGCGCCGCCGGCGGAGAAGCCGAAACACGCCGGCATGTCACGCCGGAGCCTGCTCGCAACGGCTGCGTTGCTGATTACGACATCCGGGGCGACCGCCAAGGTCGTCACCAAGGTGCTGCCCTGGCGGCCGAACGAAGTCTATCCGGTGACGCCGGTGGTGCCCGGCGGCTGGCTGTTCTTCACCGCGGATGAAGCCGCTGTCGTCGACGCCATCGTCGACCGCCTGATTCCGACCGACGAACTCGGGCCTGGCGCCAAGGATGCGGGCGTTACCACCTTCATCGACCGTCAGCTGACCGGCCCCTATGGCGGTCATGACTGGCTCTATATGCAGGGACCGTTCTCGTCCAATCCGCTGCCGACGCAGGGCCTGCAATCGCCGCTCACGCCGCGCCAGCAATATCGCCAGGGGCTTGCAGCGCTCGCGGCCTATTGCAAGGCGAACTACGCAGGTCGCGGTTTCATCGACCTCACCAATGAGGAGAAGGAGAAGCTGCTCTCCGGTATGGAAAAGGGCGATGTGAAGTTCGAGGGCTTCTCCAGCCGCATGCTGTTCAGCACCGTTTATGCCAATACCATGGAAGGCTTCTTCGCCGATCCGATCTATGGCGGCAACAAGGACATGGCGGGCTGGAAGCTGATCGGCTTCCCCGGTGTCCGCTACGACTATCGCGATGTGATCGACAATCCGAACAAACCGTACACGCTGCCTCCGGTCAGCATGCAGGGCCGTCAGGCCTGGGGAGAACGCTGACATGGCCCGCCGTCTTCCACACAAGGACGTTGTCATCGTCGGTCTCGGCTGGACCGGATCGATCTTGGCGCTCGAGCTCGCCCGCTCCGGCCTCAATGTCGTCGCCATCGAGCGCGGCCCCTGGCGCGACACTGCCACCGACTTCAACATCGGCACCGCACCGGATGAGCTGCGCTACGCCGTCCGTCACGACATCTTCCTGCGCCCGCGGCAGGAAACACTGACCATGCGCAACAACTCGTCGCAGACCGCGCTGCCGATTCGGCGCTGGGGCAGCTTCCTGCCGGGCAATGGCGTCGGCGGCGCCGGCTCGCACTGGAACGGCCACACCTGGCGCTTCCTCCCCGATGATTTCCGCATCCGCAGCCACATGATCGAGCGCTACGGCGAGAAGATCATGCCAGAGGGGCACCAGATTCAGGACTGGCCGATGAGCTACGATGAGCTCGAGCCGTTCTATGACAGGTTCGAATATACGCTTGGCATCTCGGGCAAGGCCGGCAATCTCAAGGGCGCGGTCCAGCCCGGCGGCAATCCGTTCGAGGGTGTGCGCACCCGCGAATATCCGACGCCCCCGCTGAAGCAGGGCTATGCCCAGGACCTGTTCACGAAGGCGGCGAGCGGGATGGGCCTGCATCCGTTCCCGCGTCCGTCCGCGAACATCTCGACCGCCTACACCAATCCGTATGGCTGCAGCATGGCGCCTTGCACCTATTGCGGCTTCTGCGAGCGCTTCGGCTGCGCCAACTACTCGAAATCATCGCCGCAGACCTGCGTGCTGCCGGCGCTGGTGCGCGAGCCGAACTTCGAGGCGCGTACCGAATGCGAGGTGATGAAGGTCAACCTCAGCGGCGACGGCAAGACGGCCAAGGGCGTCACCTATGTCGATGCCAATGGCCAGGAGTGGGAGCAGCCCGCCGATCTGGTGTTGCTCTGCGCCTACGGCCTGTTCAACGTGCGGCTGCTGCTGCTGTCCGGCATCGGCAAGCCCTATGACGCGGCGAGCGGCGAGGGCGTGGTCGGCCGAAACTACGCTTATCAGACCGGCTCCGGCTCAACGGCGTTCTTCGAGAACGTCAACTTCAACCCGTTCGCTGCCGCCGGCTCGCTCGGCGCGGCGATCGACGACTACAACAGCGACAATTTTGATCACGGCCCGCATGGCTTCGTCGGTGGCGCCAACATCACCTGTGGCTACACCAACGGCCGTCCGATCATGTACCACCCGACACCGCGCGGCACCCCGACCTGGGGCTCCGCCTGGAAGAAGGCGGTGCGCGAGACCTATCAGCGGGTCGTCAGCCTCGGCGCGCAGGGCAGCGTGATGAGCTACCGCGCCAACTATCTCGATCTCGATCCGACCTACAAGGATCAGTTCGGCCGGCCACTGATGCGCATGACGTTCGACTTCCAGCCGAACGAGATCAAGATGGCCAATTGGATGGCCGAGCGATGCGACGAGATCGCCAAGGCGATGGGAGCCAAGACGACGCAGGTCAACCACCTGCGCACGCCGTGGAACGTTGTGCCCTATCAGAGCACGCATAACACCGGCGGCGCGGTGGCGGGCGCCGATCCCAAGACCAGCGTGCTGAACCGCTACCTGCAGTCCTGGGACGTGCCGAACGTGTTCGTCATGGGCGCCTGCACGTTCCCGCAGAACGCGGGCTACAACCCGACCGGCACCGTCGGCGCGCTGACCTATTGGGCGCTCGATGCCATCCAGAACAAATATCTGAAATCGCCTGGGGCACTGGTGTAGCAAATGAGCTCGATCGTGAAGCAACAACATGCAGGCCGTTTCAGCCGCCTGCGCCCATGGCTTGCTTTGGCCATGCTGGCGTTTCCAAGCGCTGTGCTCGCGGACCCTGATAATTCCGTCGAGCTTGCGCGCGGCAAGGCGCTGGTCACGGCCGGCGACTGCGTCGCCTGCCATACTGCGCCGGGCGGGGTGCCGTTCGCGGGCGGGCTCGCGTTGCAGACGCCGTTCGGCGCCATCATGACGCCGAACATCACGCCCGATAATCCGACCGGCATCGGCAGTTGGACTGCCGACGATTTTGCGCACGCCATGCACGAGGGCAAACGCCCGAACGGAACGCGGCTCTATCCGGCGTTTCCCTACACCGCCTACACCAAGGTGACGCGGGCGGATTCGGATGCGATCTTCGCCTATTTGCGCTCGCTGGAGCCGGTGTCGAACAGCGTCAACCGCAGCACGCTGCCGTTCCCGTTCAATATCCGCAGCTCGATGGCGGTCTGGAACGGGCTGTTCTTCACGCCCGGCGAGTTCAAGCCCGATCCGACCAAGTCGGAGGAGTACAATCGCGGCGCCTATCTGGTCGACGGCCTCGGCCATTGCGGTGCTTGCCACACTCCCTTGAACGCTTTCGGCGCCAACAAGGCTGACCGTTATCTGCAGGGCGGCGTGGTCGACAATTGGACCGCGCCCAACATCACCAACGATGCGCAGGCGGGGCTCGGCAAGTGGTCGGTCGATGAGGTCGTGCAATATCTGAAGACCGGGCAGGCGCGCGGTGTGATCGCCTCGGGGCCGATGAAGGATGTGGTCGAGAACTCGACCGCCAAGATGCCGGACGCCGACCTGAAGGCCATGGCGGTGTATCTCAAGGAGCGCGGCGCGGTCGGCCCGTCGGCCCCGAGCCCGCTGGCGGCGAGCGACAGCCGGATGAAGGTGGGCGAGGCGATTTTCATCGACACCTGCGCGGCCTGTCACGTCCGCAGTGGCGATGGCATTCCGCACGTCTTCCCGAAGCTCGCGGGCGCCACGATCGCGACCCAGGAGGATCCGGCCTCGCTGGTCCATATCGTGGTCACCGGCGGCCAGGCGGCGGCGACGGATACGCATCCGACCGCTCCCACCATGCCCTCGTTCGGCTATCGGCTGAGCGATGAGCAGATCGCAGCCGTCGTCACCTATGTCCGTAACAGCTGGGGCAATGCGGCTTCGCCGGTGACGGCCGATACGGTCAAGGGCATTCGCGCCAAAGTGACCGGCGCGGCGGACTGATCCGCTACGCCGCGCGTAACGATCGATCCATCACGGCGAACGAGATCGCCGTGATGGATTTTTTATTTGGAGGCGCCGCCGCGGGCCACTCAGGCCGCCGCAAAGGCGAGATCATCGCTCCGGGTGACGCGCGAGATGCGCGGGAAGATATGGCGCACGGCCAGCTGATGCAGCTCTGCCGACACGCTGGTGCAGAGATCTTCCGGGATGACGACAGCATAGCCGTGCTCCCAGGCCAGGCGCGCCGTGGACTCCACGCCGAAATTGGTCGCGATGCCGCCAAGCACGATCGTCTTCACGCCTCGGCGGCGCAGCTGCAGATCGAGCTCAGTGCCGTAGAACGCGCCCCATTGTCGTTTGACGATGGTGACGTCTCCCGCCTGCTTGAGATCATCGACCAATGTGCCCCAGTTTTCCGGCAGGCCGCCTTCAGGCCGGGCCATCGGCTGATCGACCGGCTGCGACGGTGCGTCGGCGAAATCGTGTGCAAAGTCCACGCTGACCAGCACGACCGCTGATCCGGCGCTGCGGAAGCGACGGGCCACTTCGCGGCCGCGTTGCGCGACCTCCGTGCCGGGACGGGGAGCGAGGGGCAGGCCGACGATGCCGTTCTGAAGATCGATCAAGACCAGTGCGGTGGTTTGGGGATCGAGCGTGATCATGAGGCACGGCTTTCAGTTCACCCGGCGATCGAAGGAGGTGACCGCCGGGGCGGATAGGCTATATTTGAGGAGCCCCTCAAATAGGGATAGTTGAGGATGTCCTCGCAAAAGTCAAGAGAGGTCCCAGCGGCCGCTCAGCCCACGCGACAGCGGGGCCATTTGCGCGTCGCCGCCATCTTGGACGCCGCAACCGCGCTATTCGCGGCGCGGGATTACGACGCCGTGACCATGACCGAGATCGCGGCGCGCTCGGCGACTGCGATCGGTTCGCTCTACCGCTTCTTTCCGACCAAGGAGCTGCTGGCCGATGCGCTGCTCGCGCGCTATGGCGAGCGCCTCGAAGCCGAGCTGGCTGAATTGGCCGAGCGGGCAGGTCGCCTTTCCGCGGCGGAGTTGGCGGCCGGCATCTGCGACACGATCGAGGCGCGCGCAATCGAACGCTCCGCAGCGGTGACCTTGGTGGAGGCGCGCAGCAACACCGGTGCTCAGCGCGCCCGCATCCGCACGCTGATGCTGGACCGCCTGCGCTCGATCGTCAGCGCTGCCAATCCTGAGCTGTCGATCGGAGATTTGGAGGTGAGGGCGAAGGTGCTGCTCGGTCTCGTCAAGGTGATCACCATCAATGCCGAATGGGCCGACGACGATGTGCGCGCCGAAACCCGACGGCTGATCGAGGTGTATATCGCTGCACGCATCATGCGGTCGTGACCGAACTGTGCTCTTGCGCTGTCTCGGCTTGCTACCCATCTGACGTGGCGAAGGAAATTTCGCCATGTTGGACTTTACCTCTGATTTTCCCGGCGACGGCGTGTCACCGGCGCAAGCGTCTGACGCGTCGCCCGCCAACGATCAGGCGCTGCTGGACGCCTATTCAAACGCCGTCATCGATGTCACCGAGCGTGTCGGCCCTGCGGTCGTGCGCGTCGAGACCGGGCCCAAAGCAGGGACGACTGCCGGCAGTCGCGGCGAGCGCGGTGGGCTTGGCTCGGGCATCGTGATCTCGCCTGATGGTCTCGTGCTGACCAACAGCCATGTGGTCGGCAACTCCAAGGTCATCCGGCTGCGAGACACCGAAGGTGTGGTCACCGATGCGCAGGTGCTCGGGGTCGATCCCGACACGGACCTTGCGCTGTTGCGTGCCAACCATGCGCGTGACCTCCGCTATGCGGCACTCGGCAATTCCAAGAAGCTCCGCCGCGGCCAGCTCGTGGTCGCGATCGGCAATCCGCTCGGCTTCGAATCGACGGTGACCGCGGGCGTCGTCTCGGCGCTGGGCCGCTCGATCCGCTCGGTCTCGGGGCGCATGATCGAGGATGTGATCCAGACCGACGCCGCGCTCAACCCCGGCAATTCGGGCGGCGCGCTGGTGTCGTCTGCGGCCGAGGTGATCGGCATCAACACCGCCATCATCTCCGGCGCCCAGGGCATCTGCTTTGCAGTCGCCAGCAACACCGCGCAGTTCGTGCTGTCGGAGATCATCCGCCACGGCTACGTGCGCCGCGCCTATATCGGCGTCTCCGGGCAGACCGCGCCAATCCCGCGCCGGCATGCGGTGCTGGCTGGTGTCGAGAACAAGATGGGCGCGCTCTTGATGCAGATCGAGCCGGACAGTCCGGCGGCCCGCGCCGGCCTCTTGCCGGGGGACGTTGTGATCAAGCTCGACGGCGTCGAGATCAACGGCGTCGACGACCTGATCCGCGTGCTCGACCGTGATCGCATCGGCCGGACCTTGGCGATGGACGTGCTGCGGCTCGGACGGCTGCGCGGCATCGACATCCACCCCGTCGAGCGCAAGCCGGCCGCGCGGCAGCCGCTCGCCTCGTGATGTCTCCTTGCGGACGTGGTGATTGCCACGCGATGGCATGGCGCTTGCTTCGTTGAGGCCTTATTCTCTCGCTCTCGCAGGGGGATTTTCGGCCATGACGGATTACGCGCCATCAGCCACGGCAACTGTTATCGCCGAGCCGGAGCCGATCAATCTCGACTGGCCGAAGACCGCCCTTCTAATCATCGACATGCAGCGCGACTTCATGGAGCCCGGCGGCTTCGGCGAGACGCTCGGCAATGACGTTTCCCTACTTGGCCGTGCGGTGCGGCCGATCGCCGAGGTGCTCGATGCCGCCCGCAACATGGGCATGCTGGTCATTCATACGCGCGAGGGCCATCTGCCCGATCTCTCCGATGCGCCGCCGGCCAAGGTCGAGCGCGGCGCGCCATCCCTGCGCATCGGCGACCCTGGCCCGATGGGCCGCATTCTCATTCGCGGCGAGCCGGGTCACGACATCATTCCCGAGCTCTATCCGTTTCCGGGAGAAGTCGTGATCGACAAGCCGGGCAAGGGCGCGTTCTACGCCACCGAGCTCGGCGACGTGTTGAAGCAGCACGAAATCCGCAATCTCCTGGTATGCGGCGTGACCACCGAGGTCTGCGTCAACACCACCGTGCGCGAGGCCAATGACCGCGGCTATCGCTGCGTCGTCGTCGCGGACGGTTGCGCCTCGTACTTCCCCGAATTTCACGACATGGGCCTGAAGATGATCAAGGCCCAGGGCGGCATCTTCGGCTGGGTCGCGGAGTCCGGCGACGTTCTGCACGCGATGACGTCCTGATCGCGATGGCTTCGGAGCTGCGATCTCAAGCCGGCTGATCGAGATAGTAGCGGAGCAGGGCCTGACCGGGTGCCGACAGCCATTCCGGAGCACCCGTGATGTAGCCCTCGATCAGACCGCCGGTCCCGATCAGATAGGTGATCGGCATCGCCGTCAGCACGAAAGTGGATGCGTCGGGATTGGCCGGATCTGTTGCCGACGCATCCGGGTCGGCAAAGGAGAGGCGGGGCATTGCGACCTCCTGGGCATAGCGTCGGATGGTCCTGAAGTCGCGCTGGTCGGTGCAGACGGCCCAGACGTCGAGCCGCGGCAACTGCATGTGGTCGAGCTTGGCGAGCATCGGCAGATCGGTCTTGCAGGCCGCGCACCACGTCGCCCACAGATTGACGAGCGTGACGTGTCCCGGTTTCGGCGCGAGCACCATGGCCTTGCCGTTCAGGTCCTGAAGCCGGAGGGGCGCAAGAGGCTTGCGGGGCCGGACGATGATGAACTGGCTGCGCGCGGTGCCGAACACCGGCGGGTTCGGCTCCTCCGCGCGCACGCGCCCGGCGAGCAGCAGGGCGAGGCCGATCCCGGCGCCGTCCAGCAGCAGCTGCCGCCGTGCCCGGCCCATCGCCAGCGATGCGAGCTGATCAGCCATGGATGTAGGCCCAGCCCTTCATCTGCAGTTCGGCGACGCGGCCGATTCCGAATGGCACCAGCTGCGCGCCTTCGATCAGCTGGATGGTCATGTTCTCCTTGGCCTCCGCAATCGCTTTCGATGATGCGCACATGCTGAAGGCGATGTTGGGATACATCTGGCGCACGGCCGCCAGCGGCTCCTTGAACTGCGACTTGTCGGCGCGAAACACGTCGATGCCTGAGCCATTGGCGACGACCTCGATCGGCAGTCTCTGTCGCTTGCTGGCAAAATGCTTGGAAAGATTGGCGGAGTAGCTGATGGCGTGCCCCATCACATGCGGATCGTTGCTGTCGATCAAGATGACGATCCCAGAGCCTGCGCGACGAGGAGCGAGGACGGGGACGGTTGGCGCTGCTGTCCCGATCGCCGCCGGTGCTCCGGCCAGGAAGCCGCGTCGTGAAAGATCGCTTGTCGGGTCACTCATCGAAACGGGTCTCGTCGTGAGAAATGGCCGACGATGACGGGTCGTCGTCGGCACGCCTTGGCGCGGAGATCTTGAGATCATGATGCGATCAGAAAGAATCGCATCATGATCTCATCTCTTTGATTGAGCGTGATTTTTTCGCAAACCGGTTTCCACTTTTCCGGATCATGCTCTAGCTTCGCGGTTGAACGGGCGCCTTGCGGCTGCGTCCCCACAGTACGAACAGCGACAGCCCGAGCAACACCAGATTGAGCGGCGTGACTGCAGCTTCGCCCCGCGAGACGTGGAAGACGATCGCAAAGCACTGCAAGGTCGCGCAGCCCAAGGCTGCGAGCACCGTGAGCCCAGGCATGATGCGGGTCAGGGCGGGCAGCAGGATGCCAATGCCGCCGGCCAGATCGATCAAACCCATCACTCGCACGAAGCTCTCGGAGTGATCGCCGGCCCACGGGATCATCGCCGCAAGCTGTGGAATCGGCGTCAGCAGCTTCATCAGACCGGCTGAGCCGAACAGCAGAAAGATCAGGGTTTGGGCGATCCACAGGCCGATGCGCAAAGCAAGGGAAGGCTGGACCGGGGTAAGATCGGTGGTCGCGGTGGTGGACATGATCGGTCTCCAGAAGGGATTGCAATGTTGGACCAAGATTGATGATTTCTTCTGGTTTAATCATTATGCTAACGGTTGAGTGATCGTTTCCTATTGGTTGATGATAGATGGATACACTGGTCAGCATCCGGGTGTTCTGCCAAGTCGTCGAGCTCAAGAGCTTTGCGGCGGCCGCCGACCGACTGGGACTGTCACCGGCGATGGCTTCCAAGCATGTGATGCAGCTCGAACGACGGCTGTCGACGCGGCTGCTCAACCGGACCAGCCGGCGCGTCGGCCTGACCGAAGCGGGCATGGTCTATTTCGAGCAAGTCCGTCAGATGCTGGACTCGCTCGACGAGGTCGAAGCGGTCGTGAGCAGGGCCACCGTGATTCCGCGTGGGAGCCTGAAGCTGAGTGCTCCCGTGTGGTTCGCCAATCCGCATTTCGCGCGTGCGCTTGCGGAGTATCGCTCGCTCCATCCAGAGGTTCAGCTTGATATCGATCTGAGCGGCCGATTGGTGAACCTGATCGATGAAGGATTCGACCTTGCCCTACGGGTGACGCCTTCACTCGATGAAGGCCTGATCGCCCGACCGCTGACCAAGATCATCATGCAGTTCGTTGCCTCGCCGCACTATCTCGAGTCTGCGGGCCGTCCGAAGGCGCCGGCCGACCTTGGTCACCACGCCTTTCTGAAATATGCGTATTATCCCGTGCGCGAGATCACGTTGCCTGGCCCTGACGGCGAGGTGACGCTCGCACTCAAGGACGTGCTGCTCAGCGGCAACGAGACCCTGCTGCATCACGCCGCCGTGGCGGGCATGGGGGTTGCCGTGCTGCCAATCTGGCTGATTGCCGACGATCTCGCAGCCGGGCGGCTTGAGCCGGTGCTGCCGGAATGGACCACGATCGAGGCACAATTGTATGCGGTCTATCCAAGTCGGAAATATCTCTCGGCGAAGGTGCGGACCTTCATCGATTTCATTGCCGCTGATCCGCGCCTGAAACAGGCTGCCGCAGTCTCATCCGCCACGCGGCCAGCAGACGTCATGATGGCGAAGCGGCGCCCGGTGATCAGCAAAGGCAAGAGACGGGCCTGATGCTCACGGCCGCACGGCCGGGGTCTCCAGCGTCATGCCGTGGGCGCGCGACATCAGGTAGAGTTCGAGCGCGACCATCTCGTCCGAGCCGAAGTCGAAGGCTTGCGCGCGCACGCCGGTCATGCAGCCGCGGATGCGCCGGGCGAGCGAGCCCATCGCCTGCCATTCCAGCCGGTAGATCGGATAGCCGGTCGGCTGTCCTTGCGTGATCGCGGCGCCTGCAAGGTGCTTGTCCCAATTGTCGTCGTGGCAATTGGCGCAGGCGAGATTGAGCTGGCCCTCGCGCTGCACGAACAGATCATGGCCCTTGGCGATATAAGGCTCGAGGGCGGGATCGTCGCCTGTCGTGATCGGCAGCCCGCGCGATTGCCGCGCGACATAGGCTGTCAATGCGAGCAGCTCATGACTCTCGGCTGGAAACGGGGGCGCCTGCTGGTGATCCCGGCGGCAGAGATTGATGCGGCTTTCCAGGTCGACGGGATGCTGAAGTTTGGAGTCGAAGGCGGGATAGCGCGTGGCCACGCCTTGCATGCTGGACGCAGCGTCGCCGTGACAATCGGCGCAGGCCTTGCCGGCATCGCCTTGCTTGGCGGTCCATAGCGTTTCGCCTTCGAGGACCGCGAGCATGCCGGGATTGGCGGTGTCGTCATCCTGCATCTTCTTCGTGTCCGAAGACATGAAGCTGGCGCCCGAGCGTCGCTCGGCCGACGGGATCTCCGTCGCCAGCGCCGGCAGGGTGCCGAGCAAAGCGAAGGCGAGAACCGCAGCGCGCAGCCGCATCATTCCACCGTGATTGCGGCGGCGGCATTGGCGACGAAGCCGTTGTCGCCGATCCATTCGAATTCGAACTTGCCGCTCTCCGTCGCGACCGTGAAGAATGACAGGAAGGGATTGGCTGCGATCGCCGGAAACAGATCGGCACGAAAGATCTCGGCGCCGTTGAAGCGGCAGGTGAAGCTGGTGATGATGTCGCGCGGAATCATCTCGCCGGCGGCCGTGCGGCGGTAGCCCGGCTCCATGATGTGGCTCATCAGGGTCTTGATCTCGATGACTGCGCCGCGCTTGGCTTTCGGGGGCACATTGACCAGGGCTGCCATCACGGCACCTCCTCGGTGCAGGCGGCGAGCGTCACGATCACGTCCACGCTCGTCGACCAGAACGAACCGTCCGACAATTTGGCGATCGCGACCACCTTCTGGCTGTCGGCGAGCCGAATGCGGGTTGTGACCTGCGGGCGGCCCGCCCGCGGCGTCAGATAGAAATTGCCGATGTTCGGCTGCGGGTTCTTCTCGTTGAAAACGTGAATGCTCGTGACGTGGTCCGCATCCGTCATCGGATGGTCGACGCTGACCGTCATCGGCACGGTGTTGCCGTTTTCGACCAATGGCGGGATCTCGAGCTTGACCTTGCCCTGCTGGACGCTCGCTTCGCCGACCAGGTTGCGGATCGCCGAGTTTAGCATCGCCGGCGTTGCCTCGGCGCGACGGGCAGTGACGATCGGCAAGCCGCCGCACAGCGCCGCCGTTCCTGCAAACTGCAGGACGTGACGACGTGAAACTTGTGACGTTATGGCCATCCGGTTCATATGGTCTCAGTCGCGCAAGGTTGCGAGATAGGCGACAATGTCTTCGATCTGTTCCGCATCGAGAATCGGCTTGCCTTGCCAATTCCGGCCGACCCGTGTCAGCCCGTCCATGCGATAATAGGACGGCATGATGGTGTCCGGATTGAATTTGGACGCATCGACCAGGCGCAGCCGCAGCTGCGGAATCGTCCAGCGGCCGCCGGCGCCCGCGAGATTGGGCGCGAGATCGCCCTGAAAGCGCAGTTCCGGGAACGGACCGGAATGACAGAGGATGCAGGTGGTCGTGCGGTCCACCACCAGCGCGCGCCCGCGTGCCGCATCGCCCGGCCGTCCGGTCAGCGACTCGGCAATTCCGTCGCCGGTGATCGTGGCGGACGTGCGCGTCTGCGCAGACGCCATATGGGACAGCGCGGCTGCCAGCACGACGATCGCAACCAACCGCCTAACCAAACGCATCACCCGTTAAGGTCTTGAACCAGGTCTCGGCCGTTGCGGCCTCCTTGGCGCGCATCTCGCGTGGCGCATCGAGCGGGCTGGTGCGGCTGCCTTCGACCTCGGCGAAGATCTCGCCCTTGGGCTGATAGACGCCGGCCAGCGAGAACCCGTAGCCGGGCGCGACAATGTTGTAGCAGATGCCGGTCAGCGTCGGCGTCTCCGGCGCCTTGCTCGCGAGATGCGCGACGATGGCTGCGGCGCAAGCTTTGCCCTGCGCCTGCGCCGCCGCCGCCGATTTCGGGATACCGCCGCCGAGGCAGGCATCGCCGATCACATGAATGTCGGGGACGAGCTTCGATGCAAACGTCACGGGATCGATCGGACACCAGCCGGTGTGATCGGCCGCGCCGGCAAGTGCGGCAATGCGGCCGGCCTTCTGCGGCGGGATGATGTTCGCCACTTGCGGATTGTAGTTGCCGAACTCGGTGACGATGGTACCGGCCGTAACGTCGACGGCGGTGACGCGTCCGCCCTGCGACAGCGAGATGCGCTCGATCATGCCGCCATAGAGCTGATCCCAGGCCTGCTCGAACAGCTTCTGCTGCGAGAACGTGTCCTTGGCATCGAGGATCAGCACCTTCGATCGCTGCTTGTTGGCCTTGAGATAATGCGCGATCAGGCTGGCGCGCTCGTATGGCGCGGGCGGGCAGCGCATGGGATTGGCGGGCACCGCGATCACGACGGTGCCGCCATCCTCCATCGCCTCGATCTGCCGCCGCAGCAAGAGTGTCTGCTCGCCGGCTTTGTAGGCATGCGGCATCCTGGCCGACGCTGTCTCGTCATAGCCTTGCAACGCCGTGAAATCGAGATCGATGCCGGGCGAGAGCACCAGACGGTCGTAGCTGAGCGCGCTGCCGTCGGCGAGCGTCACCCTGTGCGCGTGTGCATCGACCGTGGTCGCCGCCTGCACGATCACCCGCACGCCTTCATTTGCGATCTTGTCGTAGGTGAACTGCTGTGCGGTGATGTCGCGCAGGCTGGCGATCACCTCGTTGCTCAGGGGGCAGGAGGTGAAGGTCGGGTTGGCCTCGACCAGCGTCACGTCGAGATTCGGATTCGCCCAGCGCAGCGTCCGCGCGCAGCTGGCGCCGCCAAAGCCGCCGCCGATCACGACGACATGCGCCGAGGCTTTCGCCCTCAACACGTGGGGATAAGCAACGGCGCTCGTGGTCACGGCCATTCCGGCTACGACCTGCCTGCGCGTCAGCGCCTGTTTCGGATCATTCGGCATGAGGCCAGCATATCACGGCGGCGGCATCGAGCGTGAGGCCGCCGCCGGCTCGTATCAGGCGAAGCTGATGTTCTGGTCGCGGAGCGGCACCGAGCGGATGCGTTTGCCAGTGGCAGCGAAATAGGCGTTCAGCACCGCCGGAGCAGCGACGCTGATGGTGGGCTCGCCGACCCCGCCCCAGAAACCGCCGCTCGGCATCAGGATCGACTCCACCTTCGGCATCTCGTTGATGCGCATCGAATTGTAGCTGTCGAAGTTGGTCTGCTCGATGCGGCCGTCCTTCACGGTGCAGCCGCCATAGAAGAGACCGCTCAGACCATAGACGAAGGAGCCCGCGATCTGCCGCTCCACCTGCGCCGGATTGACGATGTAGCCAGGGTCGGTCGACGCCACGATCCGATGCACCTTTATTTTGGTGCCGTCCGTGACCGAGATCTCGGCGGCGGCCGCGACATAGCTGCCATAGGAATGCAATTGGGCGAGGCCGCGATAGACGCCCTGCGGCGCTTCCGTGCCCCAGCCGATCTTGTCCGCAACCGCCTCCAGCACCGCGAGGTGCTTCGGATGGTCCTTCATCAGTTTGCGCCGGAACTCGAGTGGGTCCTGGCCGACCGCATTGGCGAGTTCGTCCATGAAGCATTCCAGATAGATCGCGTTCTGGTTCACGTTCACGCCGCGCCAGAAGCCCGGGATGATGTGCGGATTGCGCATGGAATGCTCGATCAGCAGGTTCGGCACCGAATAGCCAATCATCGCATCGCCCGAGGCATTGAACCCGGCAAAGGTCGCTGGGTCCTTGCCGTTCACCAGCGCGTCGGGGCGCAGGCTGTACAGGATCGACTGGCCGGAGATCCGGATATGCAGCGCGGTGAGGTTGTCGTCGGCATCGAAGCCGCCGGTCAGCTTGCACTGGGTGATCGGATGATAGCGGCCGTGCGTCATGTCTTCCTCGCGCGACCAGAGCAGCTTGATCGGCGTCCCCGGCATTTGCTTCGCGATCAGCACGGCCTGACGGACATAGTCGGTCTGACCACGCCGGCCGAAGCCGGTGCCGAGCATGATCTTGTGCACCTCGCATTTGTCGGCCGGCAAGCCGGTCGCCTCCAGCACCGCGGCGAATGCCGCTTCGCCGTTCTGCGTGCCGCACCACACTTCGCATTTGTCGGCCGTGTAAAGCGCGGTCGCGTTCATCGGCTCCATATTGGCGTGGTTCTGATAGGGATAGTTGTAGACGGCCTCGACCTTCTTGACCGCGCCGGCGAGCGCGGCCTTCACCTCGCCGTTCTCGTTGCCGACATAGGCCGGACCGGAGGCGAGACCTTCGGCGAGCCATTGCGCGATCGAGGCGGAGGACACCTTGGCGTTCGGGCCTTCGTCCCAGACGATCGGCAGCGCATCGAGCGCCGTCTTCGCATGCCACCAGGTGTCGGCGATCACGGCCACCGCGGTGCCGTCGACGGCGACCACCTTCTTGACGCCCTTCATGCCGGCGATCTTGGCCTCGTCGTAGCTCTTCAGCTTGCCTCCGGTGACCGGGCAATCCTTGATCGCGGCATTCAGCATGCCGGGCAGCTTGACGTCGATGCCGTAGGTCATGGCGCCCGTGACCTTGTCGGCGGTGTCGAGCCGCTTCACGCCTTTGCCGATCAGGGTCCAATCCTTCGGATCCTTCAGCTTGACGTCTGCCGGCGGCGAAAGCTTCGCGGCAGCTTCGGCGACCTTGCCGTAGGTCGTGCTCCTCTTTGAGGGCGTGTGGGAGATGATGCTGTTGGCGGCGGCGCATTCGGAGGCCGGCACCTTCCATTCGTTTGCCGCGGCCTGGATCAGCATCATGCGTGCGGCGGCGCCGCCCTTGCGGACATAATCCTGCGAAGCGCGGATGCCGCGGCTGCCGCCGGTCGAGAAGTCGCCCCAGACCCGCTTGCGGGCGACGTTCTGTCCGGGCGTCGGATATTCGGTCGTCACCTTGCTCCAGTCGCAGGCGAGTTCTTCGGCGACGAGCTGCGCGAGGCCGGTCAAGGTGCCCTGGCCCATCTCGGAGCGGGCGATCCGGATCACGACGGTGTCGTCAGGCCGGATCACGACCCAGGCGTTGACCTCCGGCGCGCCGTCGGCGGCGCGTGCCATTTGAGGTCCCCCGAAGGGGATGTCGAGCCCGAGTGCGAAGCCACCGCCGAGTGCGGCCGTGCCGATCACGAAAGCGCGACGATTGAGCCGAGGCGTCACGTGCTGGTTCATGATCGCCTCCTTATGCGTTCGCCGCGGCATGGATCGCCTCGCGGACTTGCTGGAAGGTGCCGCAGCGGCAGATGTTGGTGATGTTGTCGTTGATGTCCTGGTCGGTCGGCTTCGGATTGTCCTTGAGCAGCGCCGCCACCGCCATGATCATGCCGGTCTGGCAATAGCCGCATTGCGGCACGTCGTTGTCGAGCCAAGCCTGCTGCACCCGGTGCAGGGCGCCCTCGCTCGCCAGACCTTCGATGGTGGTGATCTGTTTGCCATCCGCTTCTGAAACGGTGACTCCACAGGAGCGCACCGCGGCGCCATCCAGATGCACGGTGCAGGCGCCGCATTGTGCGATGCCGCAGCCATATTTGGTTCCGGTCAGTCCGGCGTTCTCGCGGATCGCCCAGAGCAGCGGCGTATCGGGCTCGACATCGAGCGTGTAGGATTTTCCATTGATCGTGAGGTTTGCCATCGCATGTCCCCGGTTCGTTCAACGCGCCCGTTGAACTAATGGCGGCACTGTGGCCCGAAGCCTGGAATCCTTCAAATCAAGAATACGCGTTTGAGTCGCGGAAGAGACGTGATCGTGCGGTGTTCGCAATCACGTTGAGCCGTTGTGTGCGTGCGAGCAGCGACCGCCTATGCGTTCCGCGGCGGTGTCACGGCAAGCCGCAGGAAGCTCATGGCGCTGCCGAGCGCGGCAAATCCGGCGCCCAGCGCCAGGGCCAGCGTTGCGCCTTGGTGGCCCGCCAGGCTGAAGCAGAGCGCAGCGAGCGCCGCCCCTGTGGTCTGGCCAGTGAGCCGGGCGGTTGCGACGATGCTGCTTGCGCTGCCGCTGCGGTGCGGCGGTGCGCTCGACATGATGGCCTTCATGTTGGGAGCCTGGAAGAAGCCGAAACCGATGCCGCAGATCAGCATGCGCCAGACGATGTTTGGGATGCTTGGGTTCTCAGGTAAGAGCGCGAGCAGCGCCATGCCAAGGCCGAGCAGGACGAGGCCGATGCCGCCGAGCAGACCGGCCGGGAAGCGGTCGGAGAGCCGGCCGGCGATCGGCGCCATGATCGCAACCGCCAGCGGCCACGGCGTCATGAAGAAGCCGGTCTCGACCTGCGAGCGATGCAGGATGTCCTCGAAATAGAAGGGCAGCGACACGAAGCCGAGACCCTGGACCGAGAACGAGCAGACCGCGGTTGCCGCCGACAGCGCGAACATCCCGCGGCGGAACAGATCGATCGGCAGCATCGGCGCCGGATGCTCGGCATGGCGCCGGTTCAGGATCAAGCCGAGCACGACCGCGCCGGCGAGTTCGATCACGACCGCGAGCGGAGCCGCGCCGTGAGCGGCGCTGCCGATGGCGGTGATGAAGAGGCCAAGGCAGCCGGCCGCCAAGGCGGCGCCAAGAAAATCGAAGCCGTGCGCGGCGCGCGGCGTCCGCGGTAGCATCCTCAAGCCGATGATGATGGCGACCAGGCCGAACGGCAGGTTGACCGCGAACAGCCAGGGCCAGGAGCCGAGCGCGAGAATGCCTGAAGCGATCGTCGGCCCGAAGGTGAAGGCGATCCCGACCACCAGCGCATTATGGCCGAGGCCGCGCCCCAGCATCTTGCCGGGATAGACATAGCGCACCAGCGCCGTGTTCACGCTCATGATGCCGCTGGCCCCCAAGCCCTGCAGCGCGCGGGCCACGACCAGGCTCGGCAATGACCAGGCGAGTGCGCAGCCGACCGACGCCAGGGTGAACAGCACCAGCCCGCCCAGATAGATGCGTTGATGGCCGACGATCTCGCCGAGTGCACCCAACGGCAGCAGGGTTGCGACCAGCGCGATCTGATAGATATTGACCACCCAGACGACATCAGCAGCGCTGACGCGCAGGTCCGACGAGATGGCGGGCAGGGCGATATTGGCGATCGCGGTGTCGAGCGAGGCCATTGCCAGCGCGGTGAAGATGGCGGCGATCGCCCAGCGCCTCCGTCCTTCCGGCAAGCCGTCGGAGGCCGTCTCGCCGGTCGCGGCATGCTTTGGGGCGTGGTGGCGGTTGGACATGCAAGAGCCCTGGGGTATGCCGGCGGCGGATGTGGCGATGTACTACGGAGCCGTCGGTTTCCCCAGCGGTCCCAGCGCATGGCCGTATGCGCGGATGTCGCTCTACCGGCGGTGGCGCGGCAGCGATCCCCATGTTCAAACAACGCGAATTCCAGACATGGAGAGGTGAGCGATGCGGATCGTGGTTCTGCCCGGAGATGGCATCGGGCCGGAAATTGCAGTGGCGACCAGCCAGGTGCTGCGCGCGGCCTCCGAACAATTTCAGCTTGGCCTGGTGCTCGAGGAGCACGCGGTCGGCCATGCAAGCCTCGCACAATTCGGCACCACCGTGCGGCCTGACCTGCTCGACATTGTCCGCGGCGCCGACGGCCTGATCCTGGGGCCGAGCGCGACTTTCGATTTCAAGGACGAGGCGCGCGGCGAGATCAACCCGTCGCGCTATTTCCGCAAGAACCTCGATCTGTTCGCCAATATTCGCCCGGCCCGGACCTATCCCGGCCGTCCCGGCCGCGTCGGCGAATTCGATCTGGTGGTGGTGCGCGAAAATACCGAAGGGTTCTACGCCGACCGCAACATGGAGGAAGGCAATGCCGAGCTGCGGGTCACGGCTGACGTCGTGGTCTCGCTGCGGCGGATCACGCGGCAATGCTGCGAGCGCATCGCGAAGGTTGCCTGCGATCTCGCCATGGCAAGGCGCAAGCGGCTCACGATCGTCCACAAGGCCAACGTCCTTAGAATGGGCGATGGAATGTTTCTCGACGTCTGCCGGGAGATGGCGCTCGGCTATCGGGGCCTCGTGGTGGAGGAGGTGCTCGTCGACGCCGTCATGGCGCATGTGGTGCGCGAGCCGGGCCGCTTCGATGTGCTGGTCACCACCAACATGTTCGGCGACATCCTGTCCGATCTCACCGCCGAGCTATCCGGCAGTCTAGGGCTCGGGGGCTCGCTCAACAGGGGCGCGGATCATGCCATGGCGCAGGCCGCCCACGGCTCGGCGCCCGATATCGCCGGGCAGGACGTCGCCAACCCGGTCTCACTTATTCTTTCGTCCGCTCTGCTGTTGGCTTGGCACGGCGACCGTATCGGCGCACCTCGCTTCGTCTCCGCAGGCGCCGCGATCGAACGCGCCGTGGCGAAGGCGATCGCGGACGGGCAGGCGACCCGCGACATCGGCGGCACGCTCGGCACCGCGGCGGCGGGCGCTGCGATCGCCGCACGATTGACGTAACGCGAAGGGCCGGACCGTGAATTGATCCGGCCCTGCCATTACGTATGTGGTGTGCTATTCGGCACTGCTGACGAGCTTGATGCGCGGCTCCGCCTCATTCATCAGGCTGCGATAGGCGGCGAGATAGTCCAGCGCCATGCGCCGAGCCGTGAAACGGCGCTCGAACTGCGCGCGCACACGGGCGCGGCTGAGATCGGCAAGCCGGCCGACGGCTGCGACCGCGCTGAGTTCGTCCTCGACAATGAAGCCGGTGATGCCGTCGTCGATCACCTCCGGCACCGAGCCGCGGTTGTAGGCGATTACAGGTGTGCCGCAGGCCATCGACTCGATCATGACCAGGCCGAACGGTTCGGGCCAGTCGATCGGCAGCAACAGCCCGAGGGCACCGGAGAGGAATTCCGCCTTTTCGTTGTCGCTGATCTCGCCGATATAGTCGACCAGCGGATTGCCGTTGATCAGGGGATAGATGAGCTGATCGTAATAATCCTGGTCGGCGCGGTCGACCTTGGCCGCAATCTTGAGCGGAATGCCACAGCGCATTGCGATCTTGATCGCGCGGTCGACGCCCTTTTCCGGTGCGATGCGGCCGAGTACGGCAAGATAGCTCGGCGTCGCGGCCTTCGGTTTCAGCAGCATCTCCGGCAGGCCATGCAGCACGGTGCGGACCCAGTTCGCGTTCGGCACGGGGCGGCGCTGCGCATCCGAGATCGAAACCACCGGAACGTCTTTGAACGCGGAGAACACCGGCTGATGCTCGGGCAGGTCAAGCCTGCCATGCAGCGTCGTCAGGAACGGTGTCGGCTGGCGATAGAACAGCGACCACGGATAATAGTCGAGATGGAAGTGCAGTATGTCGAATTCCTCCTCGTCGCATCGCTGCCGCACGTTTTCCAACATCACCATGTGAAGGGCATTGGGGTCGCGGACCGAGCCGTCGAGGCGCAGCGCCCGCGGCCATGTCGCACACAGCTTCGCCGACGTCTGTGAATCCCCGCTTGCAAACAGGGTGACGTCATGGCCGAGCGCGACCAGCTCTTCGGTCAACCAATGAACCACCCGCTCGGTGCCGCCATAGAGCTTCGGAGGCACAGCCTCCGTCAATGGAGCAATCTGCGCAATGCGCATCTCACCGTCTCCCGTCTCTGATCATGGATGAAGATCCCCCGATTGGCACCGGCGTCGACGAAAGCGAGAACGTATTCGCATCTGCGAAGTTCCCTTCAACAATCATTGTTTCTCCGCCACAACGTTTCCACCCGAGGTCTCATTGATGCCATCTCGTCCGCCGAAGCTAGTCGGCCGCGTGCGTGGGACGCCGCTTCGATGGAGATGCAAGTGTCACGGTTCTGACGTTCGTATCATTTCGTGGCGCGCTCATTGACGAGCGTCAGGATCGAAGAACACTAGCAGATTCAAGATTATAGTTTGGCTTTGGATCTGACATTCGCTATCAGAACTCGCCTCCCTACTGTCGCGAATGTCCGATCCGCCACGCGAGTGGAACCGAACAAATGAGTTCGTCGTTGATCTGCTCGGGGCCCGGGCTAGTTCCTCATCAGCCCAAAACGGACATCACATGGACCAGCTTTCAGGTTACGCGCATCGACCCTTTCCCTTCGTCATGCGCTATCTGCGCCAGCGCCCTGTCTCACACCTCACGATCCTGTCGGCCGTTGTCGGGGCAGTTGCCTGCTCGGTGGGAACGCAATATGGCGTCAAATTTCTAGTCGACAGCCTGTCCGCGGGACCTGGGGGCGTGGGGCAGGTTTGGACCGCCTTTGCCGTCCTGATGGCACTGATTGCGACCGACAACATCTTGTGGCGCGTGGCGAGCTGGATCGCGAGTTTCACGTTTGTCCGCGTCACCGGCGATTTGCGCCGTGACATCTTTCGCCATCTCACAGGACATTCCCCGAGCTATTTCGGTGACCGGCTTCCCGGCATGTTGTCGAGCCGTATCACCGCAACGTCCAATGCCGTGTTCACGGTGGAAAACATGTTCATGTGGAATGTGTTGCCGCCGTGCCTCGCGACGATCGCGGCCATCATATTGATTGGAACCGTGAGCGGAGCCATGGCTGCGGGGATGCTCCTGATCGCCGCCGCCATGGTGTTCGCGATGTTCCGCCTCGCTGCCGCGGGCAAGCCGCTGCACGACGACTTCGCCGACAAGGCGGCGATTGTCGACGGCGAAATGGTGGATGTGATCTCCAACATGCCGCTGGTTCGGGCGTTCTGTGGTCTGCGTCACGAGCATGACCGCTTTGACGCCACCGTGGACAAAGAACTGATCGCGCGCGGCCGCAGCCTTCGTTATCTGGAGAAGCTGCGCGTCCTGCACGCGACCGTCACGATCGTACTTACGATCGCCCTGATGGCCTGGGCGATCTCGCTGTGGCAGAAGGGTGGCGCGACCACGGGCGACGTCGTGCTGGTGTGCACGCTAGGTCTCTGCATTCTGAACGCGACTCGTGATCTCGCGGTGGCTCTCGTCGATGTCACCCAGCACGTCGCGCGCATGAGCGAGGCGATTGCCACTCTTCTGCAGCCGCACGAACTGCGCGATCATCCCGACGCCGAGCCGCTGGCCAAGAGCGGGGCCGCGATCGCCTTCAACAACATCACGTTCCAGTATCCCGGCGGCCAGAAGATCTTCGAGAACTTCACGCTGCGGCTGCAGCCGGGACAGCGGGTGGGCCTGGTCGGCCAATCCGGCGGCGGCAAGTCCAGCCTGTTCACGCTGCTGCAGCGGTTCTACGATCCGCAAGGCGGCAATATCACGATCGATGGTCAGGACATCGCGAAGGTTACGCAGCTGAGCCTGCGCGAGGCGATCTCGGTGGTGCCGCAGGACATTTCGCTGTTCCACCGCTCGATTCTGGAGAACATCCGCTACGGCCGCCCGAATGCGACCAACGACGAGGTGCTGCGGGCCGCCATCGCTGCGCGCTGCGACTTCGTCGACAGCCTGCCCGAGGGTCTGCAGACGATGGTGGGCGACCGCGGCGTCAAGCTGTCCGGCGGCCAGCGCCAGCGGATCGCGATCGCGCGCGCCTTCCTCAAGGACGCTCCGATCCTGCTGCTCGACGAGGCCACCGCCGCGCTCGACAGCGAATCCGAAGAAGCGGTCCGCGAGGCGCTGAACCGCCTGATGCGCGGACGGACCGTGGTCGCGATCGCGCACCGGCTCACCACCCTGCGGAACTTCGATCGCGTGGTGGTGCTGAAGGCCGGCAGGATTCTCGAGGACGGTCCGCCGGACCGCCTGATGCAGGGCGAGGGGCCTTATCGCGAGCTTGTGACCCAGGAAATGAGCCGGCTCGCCAAATTCGCGGCCTGACCGATGCACGACACATGAGCGTGGTGTAGAAGGGGACACCTCGCTCATCCGTTTTGCGTTCATTGCCTCCACTCAAAGCGCAATCCAACAACGCACGAGGTCAAGATGTCGGCCGAAGTGGCAAGCAAGCTTTCATCGACGGCGCGCACCGACGAGGCTGTGGCCGAGCAGCCCTTCTATATTCCGATGATGGGGCCCGCGGCGAGGCCGCGGCGCTCGCTCAAGCATGACGACACCTTCATCGTGCTGGACGACCATGGCGACATCGGCGCGTCGGCCGGCGGCCCCGACGGACTCTTCAATGCCGACACGCGCTATCTGGCACGGCTCGAACTGATGCTGGACGAGGTCCAGCCGCTGTTGTTGGGATCGAGCCTGCGTGACGACAATTCGGCATTCACCGTCGATCTGACCAATCCCGATGTCTACAACCAGGGCCGCCTGGTGATGTCGAAGGACATGCTGCACATCGTGCGCACGATCTTCCTCTGGCGCGGCACGGCCTACCAGCGGATTGGGATACAAAACCACGGTGACCGCCGCGCCTCCTTCGATTTGAAGCTGACCTTCGACAACGACTTCGCCGACCTGTTTGAGGTCCGCGGCACCACTCGGCGGCGTCGCGGGACGAGTTCGAGCAAACTGGACGGGCCGGCGGGCGTGCGGCTCGAATATCGTGGGCTCGACGGCGTCACGCGGACGACGGCTCTCAATTTCGACCCGCGCCCGACGCGGCTTTTGGTCAATATGGCAACCTATCATCTGGAGCTGGCGCCGCACGAAACGACCTCTCTCTTCGTAGCGGTCTCCTGCAATACACCGGCCGGCGAGCGGTCGGGACGGTTCTTCCGCAGTCTGCTCGCCCATCGTCGCGAAATGCGCCGCTGCAGCTCTGGCGCGACCTGCATCGAGACCTCCAATGACATCTTCAACGAGGTCCTATGCCAGGCCATGGCCGACCTCAACATGCTGATGACCGATACGCCGCAGGGCCGTTACCCCTACGCCGGCATTCCCTGGTACTCGACCACGTTCGGCCGCGATGGGCTGATTACGGCGATGCAGATGCTGTGGGTGGATCCGCGGATCGCCCGTGGCGTTTTGCGCCGGCTCGCCTTCTATCAGGCCAAGGAGACCGACCCGCTTGCCGACGCAGAGCCCGGTAAGATCCTGCATGAGATGCGGGGGGGCGAGATGGCAGCGCTGCGCGAGGTGCCGTTCGCGTGCTATTATGGCAGCGTCGATTCTACGCCATTGTTCGTCCTGCTCGCCGGGCTCTATTACGAGCGGACCGGCGATATTGATACGCTCCGCGAGCTATGGCCGGCGATCGAGGCGGGCCTACGATGGATCGATGGACCTGGCGATCCCGATCGCGACGGCTTCGTCGAATATCAGCGCGCCTCCGAGCAGGGCCTCGCCAACCAAGGCTGGAAGGATTCCTACGACGCGGTCTTTCATGCGGACGGCAGGCTCGCGGAAGGTTACATCGCGCTTGCAGAAGTGCAGGGCTATGTGTTCGCCGGCAAGCTGCTGGCGGCGCGCACCGCGCGGCATCTCGGCAAATCGGAGTTTGCCGACGGGCTCGAAGCCCAGGCGGCGCGTCTTGCCGTCCGTTTTGAGGACGCCTTCTGGTGCGATGAACTCAACACTTACGCCCTCGCTCTCGACGGCGAAAAGAAGCCATGTCGCGTGCGCAGCTCGAATGCAGGTCAGCTCCTGTTTAGCGGCATGGCGCGCGACGATCGCGCCCGTAAAGTCGCTGCAGATCTGATGCGGCCGCATTTCTTCTCGGGCTGGGGCATTCGCACCGTGGCCTATGGTGAGACGCGTTACAATCCGATGTCCTATCACAACGGCTCGATCTGGCCGCACGACAATGCCCTGATCGCGCTTGGGCTGGCGCGCTACGGTTTCAAACATGCGGTCGAGCGGGTGTTCAAGGGCCTGTTCGACGCCGCAGCCTATATGGACCTGCGCCGGTTGCCGGAATTGTTCTGCGGTTTCCGCCGGGAGAGAAACCGCGGGCCGACGCTGTACCCGGTCGCCTGTGTGCCGCAGGCCTGGGCCAGCGCAACCCCGCTCACCTTGCTGGAAGCCTCGCTCGGATTGGAGTTCGATGCGGTCAGAGGTGAGATCCGGCTGCGTAACCCGCGGCTGCCGGCGTTTCTGGATTGGGTCGTGCTGCGTGATCTGCAACTCGGATCCTCGATGGTGGATCTGCGCCTGCGCCGTCACGGCGAGGATGTCTCCCTGGAGGTGTTGCGCCGGCGCGGACAGATCCAGGTTTCGATCGTGCTTGCGCATTGACGGTTGACAGGAGCCCGGGAGATCGCATGCGCCGCTGTCACATCGCCTTTGTCACATCGCTGCTCGCAATGCTGGCGAACGGACTGACGCGAGCAGATGAGCTGCCGGCTGCGACACCGTCGCCTGCTCCGACGGAGACGCCAGCGCCGGCTGCAAAGGAACCGGTGCCGCCACCATCGGTCACGATTCTCGGCGCGCGCGACGCGCACAGCATCCTTGGCCGCGACGTGCGCAGCTCCAGCGGTGAGGACATGGGCCACATCGTCGACGTCATCGTGGACCTCACGGGCACGGTCCGGGCGGCCGTGATCGACTTCGGCGGCTTCCTCGGAGTCGGCAGCCGCAAGATCGTGGTCGATTGGACTGCGCTCAATTTCGCGCATCTCGCCGACAAGAGCGATCACATCACCCTCGATCTGAACAAAGAGCAGGTCAAGGCGGCGCCGGAATACAAGGAAGACAAACCCGTTGTCGTGTTGGGGGCGGCGGGCAAGTTGTCACCTTGGCTTTTTGATCATTGAGTTCGTTCTGAGATTCCGGGTCTGACGTGGTGCTTGCGCCGGCCTGGAGGACAGGGTGTCTGCGCCCACCGATCGAGACTCTATATTGAGACACGGAGAGCCATGCTGATTGCGCGGCCGTCCAGATCGATTGACCGAGGCAGTCCCGATCGCCGCGATGACGCGGACAAGCGCGCTCGCCCCAACGCCGGGCTGAGCCCGAGCCCGCCGCCGCCGCGACAGCCGCAGCCTTCTCGGCAGAGCCGGCGTGGTCTCGACTGGTTCATCTTCTTCCTCGCCGATGTGCAGACCGGGTTCGGACCGTTCATTGCGGTTTATCTGACCACCCAGAAATGGACACAGGCTCAGATCGGCCTGGTGCTCTCGATCGGCGGCATCGTCGGCCTGATTGGCCAGATGCCGGGAGGAGCGATCATCGATGCCGCGAAATCGGAGCGACTGGTTGCGGGCCTTGCCGTCGGGACGATCGGCTGCGCGGCGCTCGCCTATGCTGCTTGGCCGATCTTTCCCGTGGTGGCGGCGGCGGCAACGTTGCATGCTGCAGCCAGCTGCGTCTTGGGGCCGGCGATCGCGGCGATCAGCCTCGGGCTGGTCGGACCGCGTGGCATGGCCCGGCGGCTGGGCCGCAATGCCCGCTTCGCCTCGCTTGGCAATGGCGTGGCTGCCGCCGTGATGGGGACCTGCGGCTATCTGCTCTCCAGCCGCTCGGTGTTCCTGGTTACCTTCGTCCTGGCGTTTCCGACGCTCATTGCGCTGTCGCGGATTCGGGATAACGAGATCGATATCGCGCGAGCGCATGGCGAGGCGGGCCCGCGCGACCAGGAAGACGCTTGGTTTGCAAGCCTTTTGAACTTGCTGGGGAAACGGGCACTCGTGATCTTCGCCTGTGGCGTGTTCCTGCTGCAGATGGCCAATGCCGCGATGCTGCCCTTGATGGCGGGCGTGGTGACGACGCGCTCCAGCGAATGGGCCACGGTTTTGATCGCTTTCTGCATCGTGGTCCCGCAGGCTATCGTGGCTTTGACTTCGCCGTCGGTGGGGGCCGCGGCGCAGTCCTGGGGCAGGCGTCCGCTTCTGCTGCTGGGGTTCGGAGCGCTGGTGATTCGCGGGCTATTGTTTGCGGTGGTGCACGATCCCTATCTGCTGGTCGCAGTGCAGATCTTCGACGGCATCACCGCGGCCGTCTTCAGCGTGATGGTGCCGCTGATCGTGGCGGACGTTGCCTTCGGCAGCGGTCACTTCAATCTGGCGCAGGGCATCGTCGGAACCGCGACAGGCATCGGCGCATCGCTGTCGACCGTGCTTGCCGGCTATGTCAGTGACAAATTCGGCAGTCCCACCGCCTTTGCCGGCCTTTCGGGGGTGGCGATGCTTGGCCTCTTGCTGATCGCGCTGCTGATGCCGGAGACACGGCAGCGCCACAACAGAGGGCGTCCTTGAGCGACGGGGGGGGGGCAGAGGCGGCTTCAGGCGTCCATGCTGCACAGGCGCTGGCGGTTGCGCAGCACGATCTGGCGGGCGCCCGAGAAGCCGAGAATGCCCTGGCTGTGCAGCTGCGACAGCGCCCGCGACACGGTCTCGAGCGTGAGGCCGAGATAGTCGCCGATATCGCGGCGGCACATCGGCAACGCCATCATGCCGGCGACCGCGAGGCGGCGATCCATTTCCAACAGGAAGGTCGCGACCCGCTCCATCGCGGTTTTGCGTCCCAGGAGCAGCATGTGGTCTTCGGCGTGGCGCAGATCATTGGCCGTCATGGTCCAGAGCTTGCGAGCCACGTTGACGTCGACGGTCGCGGAATGCTCAAGGCTACGGCGCTTCACGAGGCGCACCGTGGTATCGATGATTGCCTCGGCTGCGAGGCGGTGCACGGTCCCGGATTCAAGCCCGAACGCGTCGCCGGGGAGGTGGAAGGCGCCGATCTGGCGGCGGCCATCGGATAGCAACTTGTAGCTGCGGACAGCGCCTGAAATCACCTGATAGACGTATTCGGCCGGCTCGTCCTCGCCATAGATCTCCTCGTCCTTCTTGTAGGAGAATTCGGTGGCGATCAGCCCGGCATGGCCGGTGATCTCGGCAAATTGGTTGACGACAGGAGCTGGAGCAGGCTGGCCGATATTCGTGCTGATGAGCGAACCGGTGAGCGACTGATTGAGCATAACCATCTCCTTTGCGGCGGATGGTGAATGGCTACAGTGCGGCACCCGTTCAGGAAATCTAGCGCGATATCTTAAGGGGGTTCCCTTACGTAGATCTACGTAGGTGGTCAGGCGGCCGGGCCGGGATCGGTATCGATCTGCCGCTCATTGATCGCATTCCGTACCCGTTTGACCAGGTTCTCGTCCAACAGCGGCTTCAGCAGGAAATCGTAGACGCCCGCGGCGGCGGCGCGCGTGGCGAGCTTGTCGTCATAATGGCCCGTGATCAAAACAACCGGTGCCGTGGCGCCGCGCCTGCGCAAGTCGTTGGTCAAGTCCACCCCATTCATATCGGGCATCTTGTAATCGATCACGAAACAGTCGATCGGGGCATGGTCGAGCGCATTCAACAACGCCGTGCCGCTGCGAAAGGTCCGCACGTCGAAGCCGTCGGTCTCCAGCAGGAATTGGAGCGAGCTGAGCACGCCAACGTCATCGTCGGCGACATAGACCTTGGGTTTCGGGATAGCCGACATTGCGAGTGCCGCGCACGTGCATGTTGAAAGGATAATTTTCAACATGCATCCGAATCCAAAAGATCTGCTTGATCTGGCTCAATCCTTCAGTGCACCGGCGCGCATCGCAAGTCGCACCAGCTCGGACAGGCTGTTTGCGCCCATCTTGGTCATGACGTTGGCGCGATAGACCTCGATGGTGCGCGGGCTGATGTCGTATTCGCGGGCGATCAACTTGTTGGACATGCCCGCCATCAATCCATCCATCACCTGACGCTCGCGCGGGCTCAGCGTCGCAATCCGCACGAGAATGTCCTGCGCGGCAGCTTCATTCTTGGCGGCGGGCTCGGCCCGGCGAATGGCCGACTCAATCATGGCGACCAGGCGCTCGTCCTCGAAGGGCTTCTCCAGGAAATCGAGCGCACCGAGCTTCATCGCCTCGACGGCGAGCGGGACATCGCCATGCCCGGTCATGACCACGATCGGGAAGCTGGAATGCTCGACCTTCATCCGCTTCAGGAGTTCGATCCCGTCAATGCCGGGCATCCGCACGTCCGAGACGACGCAGCCGAAGGATAGTTTCGGGAGGGTATCGAGAAAGCTTTGGGCGTTCTCGAACAAGGTGACCTCGAATCCCGAGGAGTCGAGCAGGAAGTTGAGCGAATCCCGCATCGCCTCGTCGTCGTCGATCACATAGACTCTCGCCTTTTCCGCCATTTTGGCTCAACCTTCGTGGGACGCAGCCGGGAGCGTGAAGCGGAACGTGGCGCCGCCCGCATCATTGTTTTCGGCCCACATGCGTCCGCCATGGGCCTCGATGATCGAACGGCTGATGGACAGGCCTACTCCCATTCCACTGTCCTTGGTGGTGAAAAAGGTCTTGAACAGGTTGGGCATGACGTCTTCATGGAACCCTGTTCCGGTATCCGAGACCGCGACCTCGATCAAGTCGTCACTGAACTTGCGGTTGGTGGCCACTAGCTCCCGCCGGCTTGACTGCGCCATCGCCTCCAATGCGTTACGGAACAGGTTCACAAGCACCTGCTGAATCTGCACCCGATCGGCGAGCACCAGGTCGGCCTCCGGGTTGAGGTTGAAGCGGAGCTGGACGTTCTGCTCGCGCGCGCCGGCGAGCCCCAGCGCGCCGGCTTCCTCGATCAGCTTGGACAGGCTTTCGACACGCTTTTCCGACTCCCCGCGCGAGACGAAGTCGCGTAGCCGCCGGATGATCTGTCCGGCGCGAATCGCCTGCTCGGCGGCGCGATCCATCGCACTCTCGACTTTGGCCGTGTTCGGATCGGTGCTGCCGGCGAGCAGCCGCCGCGAGCCTTTCATATAGTTGCTGATGGCAGCCAGGGGCTGATTCAACTCGTGCGCGAGTGCGGATGCCATCTCGCCCATTGCGGTCAGGCGCGACACGTGAACCAGCTCGGATTGCAGCTCCCGCAGCCGCGCCTGGGTTTGCTGGTGCTCGGTCAGGTCATGGGCGAAGCCGGTGAAATAGGGCTGGCCGCCCGACTGCATTTCGCCGATCGACAGATGCATCGGGAAGGTCGTGCCGTCCCGGCGCCGTCCGGTCACGATTCGCCCGATACCGATGATGTGGCGCTCATGGCTCGCGTGATAACGCGCCAGATAGCTGTCATGCCGCGATCGGTCCGGCTCGGGCATCAGCTCGCTGACGTTCATCCCGATCGCCTCCGGCTCGCTATAGCCGAACATCCGCTCTGCAGCAGTGCTGAAGAACTGGATAATTCCATGGCCGTCGATCACGATCATCGCATCGGGCACCGTGTCCAGGATCGAGCGGAAATGCCGTTCTCGGATCCGCAGCGCGTCTTCGAGTTGCTTCTCCTGGCTGATGTCGAGCGCAATGCCGCGAAGATAGCGCGCCTCCCCGGTAGGGCCGGCCGCAATTCCGGCCAGCAGGCGAACCCATTGTCCGCTCGTGGCCGCGCCGGGTACCTTGAACGCTATGTCGAAGCCGGCGCCCCGGAGGCGAGCCTGTTCGATCGCCGTTGTCACGGAGGCGCGGTCGCCCTCATTCAGCAGCGACAGGAACGAGGCGAGCGTCACCGGCTGGTCGGCTGCAACCCCGAACAGCTTCCGGGTGGTTTCCGACCAGTACATTTCCTGGGTTACGAGATCGAGGTCCCAGGCCCCGAAGCCCAGGGAGCGGGCATTTTCGGGACGTATGGCTGCGTCGGGAAAGGGTTGGGTTACGCCGCGCACGTTCAGTCGTTCGCCCCATAATTTGTTGCCACCGGTGTTCCCGGTGGGATCTCCATCCTACACCAAATTATACCGTTGGAAGTGTCGCATCGTCCAAAGTTTGGCCATTGATTCAAGGCTTGCCCGGAAGAAATCTCGTCCGCCGTCCGGACGAACCGGTCCGGCTGACCGCCGGTTACATTGATCTATCTCATCACGTTCTCGGATTTCATCCCTAAGAAGGCATGGAAGCAATGTGTGGAGGGATGGGATGACATTCGCAACGGTGATGGTGAGCCTTGCGCTCGACCAGCCGAACGAGGCCCGCCTCCATGTTGCGGGTGATATTGCGGAACGTTTTGGTGCTGAGGTGATCGGGGTGGCGGCGGGGCAGTTCAGTCCGCCGCTGTATTTTACGACCGGCGAACAGGCGCAGGACCTGATCTGGCAGGGCGAAGCGGCGGTGAAGCGCAAGCTCGCAGAGCTGGAAACGGTCTTTCGCGAGAGCCTCAAGACCCGTGCCGGCACCGTGAGCTGGCGCAGCGCGCTCGATTTCCCGACCCGCTACGTGCTGGCCCAGGCGCGCGCCGCCGACATCCTGGTCTGCGGCGGCCAGAGCGCGGCCTTTTCCGATGCCTTCACATCCGCAAGCCCGAAGGACCTGGTGATGGAGTCGGGCCGTCCGTTGTTGCTCGTACCCGACAGCGCCGGCTGGCTCGATCTGCGTAGCGTGCTGGTGGCCTGGAAGGACAGCCCGGAATCGCGCCGTGCGGCGGCAGATGCCCTGCCGCTGCTCAGCAAGGCCAAGAACGTGGTGGTGGCCGAGATCCTCGAAGACAACGGGGAGCGCGATGCGTGCGAATCGCGTCTTGGGGACGTGGTCTCCTGGCTGGGGCGGCACGGCGTGATCGCTTCGGCCAGAGTGGTCGAGCGGACCGGGGGGCGGGATGTGGCCGCCGCGATCGATGCGGTGGCTGACGACGTCACGGCAAGCCTCGTGGTCGCGGGCGCCTACGGCCATTCGCGATTTCGCGAACTCGTGCTCGGCGGGGTCACGGAACATCTCGTGACCCAGGCGCGACGTTGCGTGTTGCTGTCACATTGATGCGACGAATTTGAACAGGATAGCACCTTGTACAGATTTCTCGAAGAGACCGCCGGCAATTACATGATGCGGGGAGTGAAGACGGTCACCCGCGACACGACCGTGCGCGAATTGAGCGAAATGCTCGACCGCGACGATTTCAACTCCTATCCGGTCGTCGAAAACGGCGCGGTGATCGGCATCGTCACCAAGTTCGACATGCTGAAGTGCTTCGCATTCACGCCGAATCAGATGTTGCCGCGTTACAGCGACCTGATGAACCGTGCGGTCGCGGACATCATGACGACGGAGTTCATCTACGTCCGGCCGGATACCAAGCTGACGCGCGTGCTGCAGCTCATGGTCGAGCATCGCATCCGCAGCGTGCCGGTGACGGACGGCCAGAATCATCTGGTCGGCATCATCGCCCGCGAGGACATCGTGCGTGCGCTTGCCGCGGCGGCAGGCGACTAGCGCGGCGAATTTGAAGCCCGGTCAGGTCGTTCGCAGCTCGTCATCGGAAGTTCAAATTCAAAGCCGCCGTGGATAGGGGCGGGATCTCGGACGTCGTGCGAGCTTTACCGTCGATCGGCTCCGAAAGGCTCGGGGGCGAGCGACAACGCGTGCTGCGCCCGCGATCGCGCAACGCGGCTTGACGTTGCCCGTATCGATACGGGCGATCTCGTCATGGACGATCTATCCTGGTCGTTCCGCTGAATACATCGAGAGCAGAGCGTGCATTAGCAGCCTATCTTGATTTCGATCAATTCCCCGTGTGCGCGATTATGGTTGCTGGTCTCGTCTTCTTTCAGCGAGATTCCGCATGAGCGCGTCCTCAACAGCAAAATCAATGACCATCGGCGAAAGTGGGCTCTCGCTCATATTCGCCGTCACCGCTTTCCTGTGCGTCTTCGCCGCGGCGAAAGCGCTGGATCCGGCTTTCGCGTTCCACGCCTCGCTCGGGGCGGCGGCGAGCGCGGCGGCCGTGTTCGTGATTCTCAACCGCTACTTCGAGCGGCCGGCCGAACTGCCCGCCCAGGAGATCAACGGCCGTCCGAACTACAACCTCGGCCCGGTCAAGTTCGCGTCCTTCATGGCGATGTTCTGGGGCATCGCGGGTTTCACGGTCGGTCTGCTGATCGCATCCCAGCTCGCTTGGCCCTGGCTCAATTTCGATCTGCCATGGACCAGCTTCGGGCGCTTGCGTCCGCTGCACACCTCGGCGGTGATCTTCGCGTTCGGCGGCAATGTGCTGCTTGCGACCTCGTTCTACGTGGTGCAGCGGACCTGCCGCACGCGCCTGGCCGGCGATCTCGCGCCCTGGTTCGTTGTGGTCGGCTACAACTTCTTCATCCTGATCGCGGGCACGGGCTATCTGCTCGGCGTGACGCAGTCGAAGGAATACGCGGAGCCGGAGTGGTACTCCGATCTGTGGCTGACGATCGTCTGGGTCACTTATCTGCTCGTGTTCCTGGTGACGGTCATCAAGCGCAAGGAACCGCACATCTTTGTTGCGAACTGGTTCTATCTTGCCTTCATCGTCACCATCGCCGTCCTGCACCTCGGCAACAACCCGGCGCTGCCGGTCTCGCTGCTCGGCTCGAAGTCCTACATCGCGTGGGGCGGCGTGCAGGACGCGATGTTCCAGTGGTGGTACGGTCACAACGCGGTCGGCTTCTTCCTGACCGCCGGCTTCCTCGCCATCATGTACTACTTCATCCCGAAGCGGGCGGAGCGGCCGATCTATTCCTACCGGCTGTCGATCATCCACTTCTGGGCGCTGATCTTCCTCTACATCTGGGCCGGTCCGCACCACCTGCATTACACGGCGCTGCCGGACTGGGCGCAGACGCTCGGCATGACCTTCTCCATCATGCTGTGGATGCCCTCCTGGGGCGGCATGATCAACGGCCTGATGACCCTGTCGGGAGCCTGGGACAAGCTGCGGACTGACCCGGTGCTGCGCATGCTGGTCGTCTCGGTCGCCTTCTACGGCATGTCGACCTTCGAAGGGCCGATGATGTCGATCAAGGTGGTCAACTCGCTCAGCCACTATACCGACTGGACCATCGGCCACGTGCATTCCGGTGCGCTCGGCTGGGTCGGCTTCGTCTCCTTTGGCGCGCTGTACTGCCTGGTGCCGTGGGCCTGGAATCGTCGCGGTCTCTACAGCCTCAAGCTCGTGAACTGGCACTTCTGGACGGCGACGCTCGGCATCGTGCTCTACATCTCCGCGATGTGGGTCTCGGGCATCCTGCAGGGCCTGATGTGGCGGTCCTACACCTCGTTGGGCTTCCTCGAATATTCCTTCATCGAGACCGTCGAGGCGATGCATCCCTTCTACATCATCCGTGCCGCCGGCGGCGCGCTGTTCCTGATCGGCTCGCTGATCATGGCCTACAATCTCTGGATGACGGTGCGTGTCGGTGAGGCGGAAGTCGAATCGCCCGTCGCGCTTCAGCCGGCGGAATGAGGAGCGGTTACACCATGTCTTTCTGGCAACGACACCAAGTCATCGAGAAGAACTCGATCATCCTGGTCATCGGCATCCTGCTGGTGATCGCGATCGGCGGCCTCGTCGAGATCACCCCGTTGTTCTACCTGAAGAGCACGATCGAGGCGGTCGATGGGGTGCGTCCCTACACGCCGCTGGAATTGGCCGGCCGCAACATCTACGTCCGCGAGGGCTGCTACCTCTGCCACTCGCAGATGATCCGTCCCCTGCGCGACGAGGTGGAACGTTACGGCCACTTCTCGCTCGCGGCGGAGAGCATGTACGACCATCCATTCCAATGGGGGTCGAAGCGCACAGGTCCTGACCTCGCCCGCGTCGGCGCCAAATATTCCGACGATTGGCACGTCACTCACTTGACCAATCCGCGCGCGATCGTGCCGCAATCCGTCATGCCCGGCTATCCGTTCCTGAAGGAGACCGAGCTCGACGCCAGCAATATCGCGGATCATCTGAAGACGCTGCGTGAGGTCGGTGTGCCCTATACGGAAGAGCAGATCGCCAACGCCGCGGCCGATCTCAAGGCCCAGGTCGATCCGGACAGCGCCGACGCGGAAGCGCTTATCAAGCGTTATCCGAAGGCGGTGGTCCGCAATTTCGACGGCAAGCCGGGAGCTCCGACTGAGATGGACGCGCTGATCGCCTACCTGCAGATGCTTGGAACGTTGGTCGACTTCAAGCTCTACAACGAAAAAGCCAACCTCCGCTGAGCTTGGGAAGGCAAGAATCATGAAGCCCATCCTTGTGATTGAGAATATCGCGTCGTCCCTGGTGACGACGCTGTGGACCCCGATCTTCGTCGCGATCTTCATCGCGATCGTGACCTATGCCCTCTGGCCTCGCAACCAGGCCGCTTTCGACGAGGCGGCGCGCATGCCGTTGCGGGAGGATTAATCATCATGGCTGACCATAACGAAATCGACACTGTCTCCGGCACCGCCACAACCGGCCATGCATGGGACGGCATCAAGGAGCTCAACACGCCGCTGCCGCGGTGGTGGTTGATCACCTTCTATCTTACCATCGTCTGGGCGATCGGTTACTGGGTCGTCTATCCGGCCTGGCCGCTGATCTCCACCAACACCAAGGGCCTGCTCGGCTACTCCTCCCGTGCGGAGGTTGCGGTCGAACTCGCCAATCTGGAGAAGATCCGCGGGGAGAAGATGGCGGCGCTCGCGACCGCCCCGCTCGCCGACATCGAGAAGGACCCGGCGCTGCTCGCGCTGGCCCGCGCCCGCGGCAAGACCGTGTTCGGCGACAATTGCGCTCCGTGCCATGGCACCGGCGCGACCGGCTCGAAGGGCTTCCCGAATCTGAACGACGACGATTGGCTGTGGGGCGGTACGCTGGACCAGATCGAACAGACGATCCGTTACGGCGCACGTTCCGGCAATGCGAAAGCGCATGAAGGCCAGATGCTCGCCTTCGGCAAGGACGGAGTCCTGAAGCCGGCGGAGATCATTGCGGTTGCCAATTATGTGCGGTCACTCTCGGGCCTGCCCACCCGGCAGGGCTACGACGCTGCCGCGGGCGCCAAGATCTTCGCGGAGAACTGCGCCGCCTGTCACGGCGACAATGCCAAGGGCAATCCGGAGCTCGGCGCGCCAAATCTGACCGACAAGATCTGGCTGTACGGCTCGGATGAGGCGACGTTGATCGAGACCATCACCAATGGTCGGGCCGGTGTCATGCCTGCCTGGGAAGGGCGGCTCGATCCCGCGACCATCAAGGCCATGGCGGTGTATGTCCACTCCCTGGGTGGTGGAAAGTAGCGGAATTCCAACGGAAATTTCGCTTCGATTGAGCTGGATCAAACGCGCGGCCGGAGGCGAGCATACCTTCGGCCGCAAATGCGAGATGTATCCCAGCCATGAACAAGACGGTAAGACCGGAAGACCTGCAGCCGGTTGACGATTCCGGCCCGCTCTACGCGGCGCACAAGAAAGTCTACCCACAGAGCGTCTCCGGGACCTTTCGCCGGATCAAATGGACACTGATGGCGCTCTGCCTCGGCGTCTATTATTTCCTGCCGTTCGTGCGCTGGAATCGCGGTCTCGGCGCGCCTGACCAGGCGGTGCTGATCGATTTCCCGAACCGCCGCTTCTACTTCTTCTTCATCGAGCTGTGGCCGCAGGAGGTCTATTATTTCACCGGGCTTCTGATCATCGCTGCGGTCGCGCTGTTCTTGATGAACGCGATCGGCGGCCGCATCTGGTGCGGCTATCTTTGCCCGCAGACGGTCTGGACCGACCTGTTCTATGCGGTGGAGCGGCTGATCGAGGGCGACCGGCGCGAGCGCATGAAGAAGGACGCCTCGAACGATCCGATGAAGCTTGAGCGCGTCTCCGAAATCGTGCTCAAGCACTCGATCTGGCTTTTGATCGCGTGGTGGACCGGCGGCGCCTGGGTCCTCTATTTCAGCGATGCGCCGACCCTGGTGAAGGATCTCGTCACCTTCCAGGGACCGGTGCTCGCCTATGTCTGGATCGCGATCCTGACCGCGACCACTTACCTGCTTGCGGGCTTCATGCGCGAGCAGGTGTGCGTCTACATGTGCCCGTGGCCCCGCATCCAGGCTTCGCTCACCGACGAATGGGCGCTTAACGTCACCTATCGCTATGATCGTGGCGAGAAGCGGATGTCGGTCAAGAAGGCCGCCGAGCTGCGGGCCCTGGGCGTGAAGGCCGGCGACTGCATTGATTGCCGGCAATGCGTCGCAGTATGCCCGACCGGCATCGATATCCGCAACGGCGCGCAGATGGATTGCATCCAATGCGGCCTGTGCATCGATGCCTGCGACACCGTGATGGCCAAGATCGGCCGTCCAACCCGACTGATCGGTTACGACAACGACATCAACATCCACCGCCGCCAGGAAGGCAAGCCGCCGATCTATCGGCCGGTGCGTCCGCGCACCCTGGTCTATGGCGCGATCATTGCCGGGGTAGGCGGCTTCATGGTCTACACGCTGGCGACCCGCTCGTTGCTCGACGTCAACGTCCTGCATGACCGCAATCCGCTGGCGGTGAAGCTGTCCGACGGCTCGATCCGCAACGCCTATACGATGCGCGTGCTCAACAAGCACGGTTTTGATCGCGTCATCGCCATCGATATCGAGGGGCCGGCGAACGCGACTGTCCACGTCGTCGGCGCCGATTCCGTCACACCGGACCGGCCGATGATCGTGGTCGGACGCGACCAGACCGAAGAGCTGCGGCTTCTGGTCACCGCGCCGGCCGAGAATAATCCGGAAAAGTCGATCCCGGTGAAGTTCCACATCACCGATATCGGGCTCGGCGTAGTCGCCTCCGCCACTGACAATTTCGTCAATCCTTGAGCTTTGAGGATCTTAGGTCATGAGCCGTCATTCCAAGCCATCGAAGCCGCTGACCGGCCGCATGGTGCTTCTGATGCTGATCGCCTTCTTCGGCACCGTGATCGGCGTCAATGTCACCATGATGCGGTTGGCGATCTCCACGCTGCCCGGCACCGAGGTGGACAGCGCCTACAGCGCGAGCCTTGGTTATGAGAAGGAAATCGCGGCAGCGCGAGCGCAGGCCGCGCGCGGCTGGAAGGTCGACGCCCATATCGAGCGTGGCCAGGATGGAGTGGCCGTCGTGCGGGTCGCGGCCCATGACCGCAGTGGCAAGCCGGTGACCGGGCTCGCATTCCAAGGCCGGCTGGAGCGGCCGGCCGACAAGCGTGCCGACCAGGCGGTCGAACTCGATGAAGTCGGCACGGGGGTCTATCGCGGCAGCGCCGGGCAGATCGCGCCGGGCCAGTGGGATCTGGTGCTGGAAGGCGACGCCCGCGGAGAGCGGATGTTCCTGTCCAAGAATCGCGTGCTGTTGAACTGAGAGGGGACTCGTCATGCAGGTGACGCGCGATTTCTCCCATTACGTCAAGGATCTCGGTTCGGGCCTGAAGCATATCGATCTGGCGGTTGAGGGTGTCAGCTGCGCCGGCTGCATGGCCAAGATCGAGCGCGGGCTGTCGGCGCTTCCGGACGTGACCTTGGCGCGCGTTAACCTGACCGACCGCCGCGTGGCGCTGGAGTGGAAGCAGGGCACGCTCGATCCCGCCAAGTTCATCGACCGCCTCGCCGAGCTCGGCTACAAGGCCTATCCGTTCGAGAAGGCCAGCGCGGAGGCGACCGAGGCCGAGGAGTCGCGCTTCCTGCTGCGCTGCCTGGGTGTCGCGGCCTTCGCCACCATGAACGTGATGATGCTGTCGATCCCGGTATGGTCGGGCAATGTCAGCGACATGCTGCCGGAGCAGCGTGACTTCTTCCATTGGTTGTCGGCCGTCATCGCGTTGCCGGCCGCTGCCTATGCCGGTCAGCCGTTCTTTCGCTCGGCGTGGCGCGCCCTCAAAACCGGCAACGTCAACATGGATGTGCCGATCTGCATCGGCGTGATCCTGGCGCTCGGCATGTCCGTGGTGGAAACGTTCCATCACGCCGAACATGCCTATTTCGACGCTGCCATCATGCTGCTGACCTTCCTCCTGGTCGGCCGCTATCTCGACCAGAACATGCGGCGGCGGACGCGTGCGGTCGCCGGAAACCTGGCGGCACTGAAAGCCGAGACCGCGACCAAGTTCGTCGGCGCCGACGAGATCTCCGAGGTGCCCGTGGCGGCGATCCGTGCCGGCGACATCGTGCTGCTGCGGCCCGGCGAACGCTGCGCCGTCGACGGTGTTGTCATCGAAGGACGTTCGGAGATCGACCAGAGCCTGATCACCGGCGAAACGCTCTACGTGCCGGCGGAGCAGGGCACCGCGGTGTATGCCGGCTCGCTCAACATATCCGGGACGCTGCGCGTGAAGGTCTCAGCGGCGGCCGAAGGCACGCTGCTGGCCGAGATCTCGCGCCTGCTCGACAACGCGCTGCAAGCACGCTCGCGCTACATGCGCCTCGCCGACCGTGCCTCGCGGCTGTATGCGCCGGTGGTGCATGCGACCGCGCTGCTCACCGTTCTCGGCTGGGTGCTCGCAGGCGCAAGCTGGCATGACGCCGTCGTCACCGGCATTGCCGTGCTGATCATTACCTGCCCCTGCGCGCTCGGGCTCGCGATCCCGACGGTGCAGACGGTCGCCTCGGGTGCGATGTTCAAGTCCGGCGTGCTGCTCAATGCAGGCGATGCGATCGAGCGTCTCGCAGAAGCCGATCACGTGATCTTTGACAAGACCGGCACGTTGACGCTGCCGGAACTCGAAGTGGTCAACGCGGCCGACATTCCGCCGGATGTGTTTGCGCTCGCGGGTCAGCTCGCGCTGTCGAGCCATCATCCAGTGGCGGCGGCAGTCGCGCAGGCCGCCAATGCCAAGGCGCCGCTGGTCGGCGCGGTGGAAGAACCCGGGCAGGGCGTGCGGGCGACGGTGCAGGGTGTGGAAATCAGGCTGGGGCGGCCCTCCTTCTGCGGCGCTGACGGCCTTGCCGCCGGAAAAACCGATATCGATCCCGAAGCGTCGATCGTGGCCTTCAGCCGTGGCGAGGAGAAATTCCTGTTCTCGGTCCGCCAGGGACTGCGGCCGGATGCAGCCAGGATCATTGCCGGATTGAAGCGCCGTGGTATCGCGGTGGAAATTCTGTCGGGCGATCGCCAAGCGGCGGTCAAAGCGGCCGCCGAAGCCCTCGGCATCCGCGAATGGCGCGCCGGTGTCACGCCGGCCGACAAGATCGCCCGCATCGAGGAATTGAAGCGGCAGGGCGTCAAGGTGATGATGGTCGGCGACGGCATGAACGATGCGCCATCGCTTGCGGCCGCTCACGTCTCGATGTCGCCGATCTCGGCCGCGCATCTCAGTCAGGCCACCGCCGACCTGGTGTTCTTGGGCCGGCCGCTGGCACCCGTGCTCGCGGCGATCGATTATGCCCGCAAGGCGCTGCAGCTGATGCGGCAGAACCTCTGGCTCGCGGTGGGCTATAATCTGCTCGCGGTGCCGATCGCGATCAGCGGCGTGGTGACTCCGCTGATCGCGGCCGCGGCCATGTCCGGCTCGTCGATCCTCGTAATGTTGAATGCGCTACGTGCCCGCAACGTGAGGGAGGAGCAGACGTCATGGAAGTCATGATCATTCTCGTGCCGCTGGCGCTTGCCCTCGGCCTTATGGGACTATGTGCGTTCTTATGGTCGCTCAAGAGCGGTCAGTATGACGATCTCGAGGGCGCTGCGTGGCGCGCGATTGCCGACGACGATGAGCCGACGGAGCTGCCCCGGCAGGCCTCCTCCAGGGGCCGCTGACCGCCGCTACCGGTCCGCCTCAGGCGCGGTTCTATAATCAGCGAATGTTGCTCCGTGCCGCCGCTTGTTTGCAGCGAGCTGATAAGCCAGACATCTGCGAGTTATTTGTTGCCGCTGGTATGCGAAAACCACGCGGTTAAGAGATCGGTTGCAGTTTGCGAGCTAGTTTCACTTCAGTTTCCGAGCCGGTGTCATTGCATCGCCTGCCGTAGCGGCCAGGCGACGATCCCTCGCGGGCAGCCGGCCGACTTTGGTGGCGAAGGCGAAACACCATGCTCGAAGATGGCTCGTTCACGTCCAGGACTGGCGGGGCCAGCCTGAAATGGAGAGTGCTCGCCGGTAATTTGGTGACGGCTCTTCTGGCTCTCACATTCGCCGGGCTGGTCGCGTGGACAGGCTGGACGGATCTGCGCGAACGCGAGCAGTCGGCGCGGGTCCTGACCGCCTTCGAATCGGTGATGAAGGTCAACAGCCAGATTCCGCTCGAGCGCAGCGCCTGGAACCTGCTTGCCGGCGCGGCAGCGGCTTCGACCAGCGAAGTCGCCGGGCTGGACAAGTTGATTGCCGCTACCGATGCGGGCATCCTCAAGGCCAAGGCCGATCTTCAGAAGGCCGGCCTATCGACCAACAATGTCGAGGCCGCCGAGCGCATCTTGAAGCAGCTCCGTGGGGCGGCGCGCGCTGCCGTCGTGCTGCCATTGGCCCAGCGCCCGCAGAACATCCAGGCGACGACCATCGACAGTCTCGGGCGTGCGGTCGATGCCCTGACGGCCGGCACGGACGAAACGCTGATCGAAATATCGCGCACGGCCGGTGACATCGAGAATGTCCTGCCGTCGGTTCAGGTCGCGCAGCTGGCGCAGGCGATGCGAACGGTCGGCGGTGCCAGGTCCGCCGTTCTGCGCTTCTTCATTCAGAACCTGTCCTGGACCCCAGCGCGCCTTGCCGAAGTCACGGAGCAGACCGGACAGGTCGCATTGCTCTGGCAGCAGATCGAGTTGGCGGTCAGGAACGTTCGCGATGCGCCGGAGCTGACGGCCGCTCTCGAGCATGTGCGCTCGACCATGATGAGCGAGGGCGAGCGGCGCTATCGGGACGTCGTCAACGCTGCGCGGGATGGTCGCCCATCGCCGGTCGATGGCGCGCAGTGGGGCCCCTGGACCTCGCCGATGCTGAACAACATTCTGGTGCTCCGCGATGCCGCGTTGAAGTTCGCCCACCAGGCCAATGATCGGGCGATCGAGGCCGCGCGTATGCGCCTGTTCGGCGCGTTCGCGGCGTTCCTGCTCGTCGCCGCTGCCTCGGCCGGCGTAATGATCGCGGTGATTCGCCAGGTGATCCGGCCGCTCAGCGGCCTCACCGCTGTGACGCATCGTCTCGCCAATGGCGAGCTGAGTGCGGAGATTCCGGACGAGACCCGCAAGGACGAGATTGGCGCGATGGCGCGGGCGTTGAAGATCTTCAAAGATGCCTTGATCTCCAAGAAGGAGGCGGACGAGGCTGGTGCGCGCGAGGCGCAGGCGCAGATCGATCGTGCGCGTCGGCTCGACAGCATTACCCGCGGCTTCGAGGCGGCGATTGCCGAGATCGTGGAGACGGTGTCCTCGGCGGCGACCGGGCTCGAAGCCTCCGCCGACCGGCTGACTGCCACAGCCAACCACTCGCAACAGCTCACGACGATGGTTGCGTCCGCATCGGAAGAAGCCTCGGCCAATGTCCAGTCGGTGGCTTCGGCGACCGAGGAGCTCTCGTCCTCGGTGAACGAGATCAGCCGCCAAGTGCAGAATTCGGCTCAGATCGCCGGAGAGGCGGTCGAGCAGGTGCGCCAGACCACCAGCCGGGTCGGGGAGCTCTCGCAGGCGGCGGCCCGGATCGGCGACGTCGTCGAGCTCATCAACACCATCGCCGGGCAAACCAACTTGTTGGCGCTGAACGCGACGATCGAGGCCGCCCGCGCCGGCGATGCCGGCCGAGGGTTTGCGGTGGTTGCCACCGAGGTGAAAGCTTTGGCCGAGCAGACCGCCAAGGCGACCGATGAGATCACCCAGCAGATCTCGAGCGTTCAGGCGGCCACACAGGAGTCGGTCAGCGCGATTCGGCAGATCAGCGAGACCATCGAACGCGTCTCGGAGATTGCCGCAACGATTGCATCCGCAGTGGAGGAGCAGGGCGCCGCGACCCAGGAGATTTCCCGCAACGTTCAACAGGCTGCGCAGGGCACGCACCAAGTCTCGGCGAACATCACCGATGTGCAACGGGGAGCGAGCGAGACCGGCTCCGCCTCGGCGGAGGTGCTTTCATCGGCTAAATCGCTGGCCGGGGATTCCAGCCGTCTGAAGCGTGAAGTAGGGAATTTCCTCAAGGCGCTGCGCACGGCGTGAGGACGGCGGAGCTCGCCAGATCGTCTCGCCAGGCCGTAACGGCGATCCCATTGCGGTGTTCGCATGAAAAAGCTCGAATCGCATCCGGGCTTTTGTTTGCAGCTGTGCTGGAGCTGAGCGCCGGCTACGACGCCACCGTCTTCTGATACAGCGCGCTGTAGCAGGCAGCCGACAGATTCCAGCTGAACGAGCGCCCCATCGCCGAGAGCCGCATCGCGTTCAGTCGCTCGGCGCTCATGAAGGCCGAGAAGGCGCGGCGGACGCCGCCGAGGAAGGATTCCGCCGACGGCTTCGGAAACAGGAATCCGGTTTCGCCGTCGGTGATGGTCTCGGCCAGACCGCCGGTCTGGTGACCGATCGGCAGCGAGCCGAACCGCTGGGCATACATCTGGCTGAGGCCGCAGGGCTCGAAGCGTGACGGCATCAAGGTGAAGTCGCTGCCGGCAAAGATGCGTCGCGCCTGCGCTTCATTGAAGCCGATCGCGACTCCGATGGCATCGGGGCGGCGGCGATGCGCCTCGAGCAGCGCCCATTCGATCGCCGGCTCGCCCGAGCCCGTGACCACGATTTGACCGCCCGCCTCGACGATCTGGTCCGCCGCCTCGAGGACGAGATCGATGCCCTTCTGGTGGACCAGACGAGCGACCAGGCCGAACATCGGCCCGCGCGAGACCGCAAGCCCGAACTGCCTGCGGACGTAAGCGGCATTGGCGCGCTTGCCTTCCCAGTCGCCGGCGCCGAACTGCTGCGCCAGTTGCGTGCAGTAGCGGGGATCCCAGCTCTCGTCGATGCCGTTGAGGATGCCGGTGAGCTCATGCGCATCGGAGCGCTGGCGCAACAGGCCTTCGAGGCCGCAGCCGAGCTCCTCCGTCGTGATCTCCTTGGCGTAGGTGGCGCTGACGGTGGTCAGGTGGGACGCATAGACCAGCCCGCCCTTGAGGAAGGAGAGCTTGTCGTAGAATTCCAGCCCGTCGATATGGAACGAGGACTCCGGTGCGCCGATCCGCCGCAGCGACTCCCGCGGAAACAGGCCCTGGTAGGCAAGGTTATGGATGGTGAGGATCGAGGGTACGTCGACGCCGCGCCAGGCGAGATAGGCGGGCACCAGTGCCGCCTGCCAGTCGTTGGCATGAACGAGGTCGGCTGCCCAGTTCTTGTCCAAGGTGCCTGCAGCTAATTCAGCAGCGGCCGCGGCGAGACGACCGAAGCGGATATCATTGTCCGGCCAATCCTGACCGTTCTCGTCGCCATAGGGATTGCCAGGGCGATCGTAGAGTTGGTCGCAAAGAAGCACGTAGACCGGCAGCCCGTCGCGTGTCGACGATCGCCCGAGCGCGCAGGCCGGCATCTCCGCGAGCGCCTCGCATTGGCCAACGATGTCGATATGGGTGAGTTGTTCGATCACGTCCCGATAGCCGGGCAGCATGATCCTGACGTCGGTATGTGAGCGAAGTGCTCTGGGAAGAGCAGCGGAAACGGCGGCCAGTCCGCCCACCCGGACGAAGTCGTCCATCTCGGTCGTAACGAACAGAACCCTCAAGAGATGCCCTCGATCAAGCCCCATGGAATGCCTATGCAAGAAAAGGTCCAAAGTAACCATCAGCCGGAAAGCGAAGGACCGTGAGAACCGTAAGGGCGAAACGCTTTCGGCGAACTACGGTTCGATTTAGGGTGCCACCGCGCCGTGCGCCATGACTGATAATCCGTAAATCCAATACGGACGCGAGGTCGATCTCGCCGGGACGCTGCTGCGCGAATGAGGAAACTCCGGGAATCAGGGAGCTGTGCGTGACGATAGGCGAAAACGATGAGGGGAATTTGACAGGAGCCTTCGCAGGCCTTCGGGTGCTCGACTTTTCGACCACCATTGCCGGTCCACATTGTACGCGGATGCTCGCGGACATGGGCGCCGAGGTGATTAAGATCGAGTCAGGTGAAGGTGAAACGATGCGCACCCGGCCGCCGGTTCGCAGCGGCTGCTCCTCTACCTTCGGCCAGCTCAATGTCGGCAAGAGGAGCGTGGTGCTCGATCTGAAATCGCCGGCCGGTCTCGAGGCGGTGCGTCGGCTGGCGGCCACGGCCGATATCCTGGTCGAGAATTTCCGCCCGGGCGTGATGCCGCGCCTGAAGCTGGATTACGCGGCGCTCGCGGGCCTCAATCCGCGATTGATCTACTGCTCGATCTCCGGCTACGGCCAGACCGGTCCATCCGCCGAATTGCCGGCCTATGCGCCGGTGATCCACGCGGCTTCCGGCTACGACATGGCGCATCTGGCCTATCAGCCCGGGCGCGACCGGCCCGATTACTGCGGCATCTACCACGCGGACGTGGTGACCGGCGCTTATGCCTTTGGCGCGATCGCCTCCGCACTTTACCAGAGGGAGAGGACCGGGCGCGGCCAGCACATCGACTGCTCGATGCTGGAATCGATGCTGACGCTGACCTTGAATGAGATCCAATTGTCGCAGTTTCCCGTTCCGCTCCCGCCGCGACCAACCTTCGGGCCGGTCGAGAGCCGCGACGGCTTTGTCATGATCGCCGTTGCCAGCGAAAAGACCTTTCAGAACCTGATGAAGGTGATCGGCCGTCCCGAATGGGTCGAAGATGTCCGCTTCGCGAAATATGCCGATCGCCGCGCGAACTGGGGCGCGCTGATGGATGGCGTCGAGGCCTGGTCGCGCGAGCTGACCAATGCGGAATGCCTGGCGGCGCTGAGCGCCGGTGGCGTGCCCAGCTCGGCCTATCGCACCGTCGCCGAGGCACTGAACGATCCCCAACTCGCCCATCGCGATGCCCTGGCGGAGGTCGAAGATGACGGCGGCACATTCAAGGTCGTCAATCTGCCGTTCCGCATGTCGGAAGCGAAGGTCGCGGCCGGTCGCCGTGCCGCGTCTCTGGGCGAGCATACCGATGCGGTGTTGAAGGAGGTCGGCCTCGCGTCGATGCGCGTTGAGCAATCGCGCGAGTGATGCGTTCTGATCCGGATAGGCATGAGCGCGGCGTTCAGCGGCGGCCTTGCCGCTCAACAGATTTCCGTCCAATGTCCGCGAACGGTATCAACCAGGTCCGGAACAACCGGACGTGCGGCAGGAGGAAACACCGCAGGGCCCGCCGATGGCTCTCCCCGCGGCCACGTGTCTTCTCCGGCCATCTGTCAGCCTGCGCTCGTCTCCCATGCGCAGCGCGACCGGAGGGAACATGAAGAGTTTTAAGGTCACCGATTTCAACGCGCCGCTGCACGAGATCGACGAGCCGACCCCGCAGCCCTCGGGCACGCAGGTGCTGGTCAAGGTCAAGGCAGCCGGCGTCTGCCACAGCGATCTGCACATCTGGGAAGGCGGCTACGATCTCGGCCACGGCCGCAAGCCGCTGTCCCTGAAAGACCGCGGCGTGTCGCTGCCGCGGATCATGGGCCACGAGAGCGCGGGCGAGGTCCTGGCCTTCGGCCCGGAGGTGACCGAGGCCGACAAGGGTGGGCTCAAGATCGGCGATGTCGTGCTGGTCTATCCATGGATCGGCTGCGGCAAATGCGCGACCTGTCTCGCCGGCGACGAGAATATGTGCCTGAAGCCGGCCTCGCTGGGCGTCTATTGCGACGGCGGCTATGCCGACCACATGACGGTGCCGCACCCGCGCTACCTGCTCGACCTCAAGGGACTCGATCCGGTCACGACGGCGCCATACGCCTGTTCGGGCGTCACCACCTACAGCGCGCTGAAGAAGGTCGAGAAGGATTTCGGCACGCCGATCGTGATCTTCGGCGCCGGCGGACTTGGCCTGATGGCGTTGTCGCTGCTGAAGGCGATGGGCGGCAAGGGCGCGATCGTGGTCGATATCGATGCCAAGAAGCGCGAGGCGGCGGAGGCGGCCGGCGCGCTCGCGACCGTCGACGGCAAGGCGCCCGATGCGTTGGAGCAACTGGTCAAGAAGGCTGGCGAGCCGATCCGCGCCGCGATCGATCTGGTCGGCAATGCCGCCACTGCGCAGCTCGGCTTCGACTGTCTGACCAAGGGCGGCAAGCTCGTGATGGTCGGCCTGTTCGGCGGCGGCGCGCCGTGGGCGTTGCCGCTGATTCCGATCAAGGCCATCACCATTCAGGGCAGTTACGTCGGCAACCTCCGGGAGACCCAGGAGCTGCTCGATCTTGTCAGGACGAAGAAGATCGCGCCGATCCCGGTGACGCCGATGCCGCTCGCCAGGGCCAATGACGCGCTTCGCGAACTGCAAGCGGGCCGTTTGGTCGGCCGCGCCGTGCTGACGCCGTAGTACTCACCCGCTCTTTCGTCATTGCGAGGAGCGAAGCGACGAAGCAATCCAGAGTCTCAACCTGGGCCCTGGATTGCTTCGCTTCGCTCGCAATGACGACCCTAACTCACTCGGATCGCGAAGAAACCATGCCCACCACCAATGCACTCCACATCGCAGTCCTCCCCGGCGACGGCATCGGCCCGGAGGTCATGGCGCCCGCGCTCGAAGTGCTGCGCAAGGTCGAAACCAGGGCGGGTCTTTCGTTCCGTTTCAAGGAAGCCCAGGCCGGCGCCAACAACTATCTCGCCACCGGCGTGTCGATCGCCGACTCCACGATCCGGCTGTGCGAGCAGGCGGACGCGATCCTCCTTGGCGCCTGCGGGCTGCCGTCGGTGCGCTACCCCGACAACACCGAGATCGCGCCGCAGATCGAGCTGCGCTTCCACTTCGACCTCTATGCCGGCGTACGGCCGGCGCGGCTGATCCCGGGCGTGCCGAGCCCGATCGTCGGCGCCGCCGAGCGCGGCATCGACTTCGTCGTGATCCGCGAGTCGACCGAGGGGCTGTTCGCCTCGATGGGGAAAGGCGTGGTCACGCATGAGGATGCGCGCGAGACGCTCGTCATCACCCGCAAGACATCGGAGCGGCTGTTCAACTTCTCCTTCAAGCTTGCCGCCCGCCGCAAGGCGCGCGGCCGCTCCGGCACCTTGGCTTGCGTCGACAAAGCCAATGTATTCAAGGCCTTCGCCTACTTTCGCAAGATTTTCGATGAGCTCGCTCACCTTCATCCGGATGTGAAGACGGACCGTCTCTACGTCGACGCCTGCGCTCTCATGCTGGTGAAGCGGCCCTGGGACTTCGACGTCCTCGTCACCGAGAACATGTTCGGCGACATCCTGTCCGATCTCGCCGCCGGTCTCGTCGGCGGCATGGGCATGGCGCCCTCAGCCGACATCGGCGATCGTCACGCCGTGTTCCAGCCGTGCCACGGCACCGCGCCCGATATCATGGGGCAGGGCAAGGCCAATCCGACCGCCATGATCCTGTCGGCCGCGATGATGCTGGATTGGCTCGCCGACGTCAGCGGCATCGAAAGAGCCGCTGAAGCGGCCCAGCGGATCGAGCAGGCGGTCGACAAGGTCTATGCGTCCGGCCTCAAGCCGATCGAGTTCGGCGGCAGTGCCGGCACCGCCGAGGTGACCCGGGCCGTGCTCGATGCGCTGTGAATCCCTTTAGCCGTCCTCGTCAGAAGATCTGGGCGGTGACGACGGCATAGGCGATGAAGACGACGCTGAGGCCCCACACCATTCCCGGGATCCGGCCGCCCCGGCCGAAGGCGAGTTCGAGCGCGACATAGCTGAGGGTGCCCAGCGCCATGCCATTGATCAGATTATTGGTCAGCACGGTGACGAGCAGCATCAGGACAATTGGCACCGCGGTCGCGAGGTCGGTCATGTCGACGCGCGCAAACCCCTGCATCATCAGGACGCCGACCATGATCAGGGCCGGCGCGGTAGCCTGCGGCGGGATGATCACGAAGATCGGCCAGAAGAACAATGCCAGGCAGAAGAAGGCGGCCACCGTCAGCGAGGTCAGCCCGGTGCGGCCGCCGGCCTGCACGCCGGTGATCGACTCGATATAGGCGGTCACCACCGAGGCGCCGAGCAGGGGGCCCACGATCGAGGCCGTCGCGTCGGTCGCGAACACCGCCGTCGCGTTGGGGATCGACCCATCCGGGCGCCGCAGATTGGCGGCACCGGTCACACCGATCAGCGTGCCGAGCGTGGAGAAGAACTCGGCGCACAGGAAATAGAAGAGCAGTGGCAGGGCAATGAGGAAATGGCTGACGAGATAGCCGACGTCCATCGCCATGAACGTGCTTGCCGGCCAGCGCGGCCACGACAGCAGCGTCTGCGGCATCGAGGTGACCATCTTTCCGTTGGCACCGGGCACGACCAGCCCGACCAGGGTCAGAACCGCGATCGAGATGATCAGCGCGCCCGGCACGCGGCGGGCCACCAACACCGGCGTCAGCAGCAGGCCCGCCAATGTCAGCACGACCGGCGGACTGCGCAGCGAGCCCATCGCGACATAGGTCGACTGGCTCGCCACGATGAAGCCGGCCCCGCGCAGCGCAATGAACACGATCAGCGTGCCGACCGCAGCCTGGATACCGATCTTCAGGGTCTCAGGAACGTCCCTGGCGGCACGCTCACGCAATCTCGTCAGGCTGAGGATCAGGAACAGGACGCCGGTGAAGGCGACCATGGCAAGCGCTCCCTGCCAGGGCATGCCCATCTGCTTGACGATGACATAGGTGAAAATGATGTTGGAGCCCATGGCGGGGGCGACCGCGAGCGGCAGGTTGGCCGACAGGCCCATCAGCACCGAGCCGAAGATCGCCGCGAGCGCAGTGGCGCTCACGAGGTCGGCGCGATCCATCCCGGCATTGGACATGATGGCTGGATTGACTGCGATGATGTAGGCCATCGCGGCGAAGGTGGTGGCGCCCGCCATGATCTCGCGGCCGATCGTGGTGCCGCGCGCGGTCAGCTTGAAGAAGCGGTCGAGCACGCCGCCGTCTTGAGCCGATGATCCTCCCGAAGCCGCTGCCACGGATGCCGCAGCGGGTTGCGCCTTCGTCATGTCCTGCATCGCGGTCTCCGTCCTTGCGCGGTCTTTCGACGCCTGATCACCACACCACCGGGTGGGTCTTGCCGGTCTGCACGTTGATGAAGCCGAGCGGTGCCTGCTCGCAGGGGGCGACCAGGACCCAGCTCCAGGGCGCGCAGGTCAGGGTCGCGAACATCAGCCGCTCGGGAAAGCCGGGATACCAGCGCGGCCGGAACGTCGGCTCGTACATCCAGTCGACCTTGCGGCCTTCGGCGTAGAGAGCTTGCATCTCCGCATCGAGCGCCTCGGCGGAACGGCAGCTCATGAGACCGCCGACCTCGAAGCGGACGGTAGCCGCGAGTTCGCCTTCGCGCACGAGCGCCCAACCGCCCTGCTGGGCGACGAGCGCGTTGACGGCCTTGGCCATCGCTGCATCCGACGAGCCGACCACCCAGATGTTGTGCTTGTCATGGGCGACCGAGCAGGCCAGCGCCGTCTCCGGCGTGCGCGGGCCGCAGCCCTTCCAGAACATCTTCGACACCCGGCCATCGCCCGAGAAGCGATCGACAATGGCGAATTTGGTGATGGCGAGGTTCTCGTCGCGCTGTACGGCGCCGTCACGCACGGGCAATTCGAACGAGTAGAAATCGGGATGCCAATGGAATGGGCGGATCACGGCCGCCTGCATCGTCGTGCGCCCGGCGGCAGCCGGCAGCGCGAAATCCTCCGGCATGATTTCGCGCTTGATGTTGATCGTCTTGGTGGCCCAGTCCGGCCAGGCGATGCGGGGCACCTCGCCGAGATAGCGCGTCCCTTCTGAGACCTGGCGGCCGTCGGCCCAGACCTCCGCGATCGTGAGGTTCTCGACGTCCGACAACAGCACGACGTCACCGAATCGGCCGGGCGCGAGGCTGCCGACGAACGGTGTCAGCCGCATATGCCGTGCGGGGTTGATGGTGAGGCATTGGATCGCGATTTCCGGAGCAAGACCGGCCTCGATCGCGACGCGCGCATTGTGATCGCTGGCGCCGAGCGCCAGCGTGTGGCTGGCGCTGCGGTCGTCCGTGGTGAATGCGATCTGCGACCAGTCCTTAAGGCCCTTCTTCAGCAGCCAGGCGACGATCTCGGGCATCGCGTAGATGCGCAGCTCGATGAAGAGACCGCGGGTCAGCTTGTCCCAGGTTTCCTCCGGCGTCTGCACCTCATGGTCGGAGGCAAGGCCGGCGGCGGCGAAGGCGTTGATCTCCGGCAGCTCGCGCAAGCCCGAGGCATGGCCCTCGACGACCCCTCGCGCCGCGAAGGTCGCGCCGATCATGCTCCAGAGCCGCTCATAGGAGGGATTGTCCGGATTCCAGACTGCCGGCCAGTCCATCACCTCGTCGAGGCCGGTGACCATCAGGCTCTCGCGCATGAAGCGCGCCTGCTCCGCGCCGCCATACCAGCCGCCACCCCACTCATAGGCGGTGGGCGGCACTGCTGAGCCCGGCTGCGGAAAGATCTTCAGCGGCGAACCACGGCGGCGCGCTTCGAACCAGAACTCGAGATTGCGTACCCCATTGACGTTCGAGAATTCGTGGCTCGCCTCGCAGGTCCAGGTATTGCCGCGCGGCAGGACCAGGGCTGCCTCCCATTCGGGGGTCAGATGCGAGCTCTCGATGTGCTTGTGCACCTCCCCGAAGCCGGGCACAGCTGCGAGGTCCGGCCGATGCACGCGTTCACCCACCTCGCCCGGAAAGCTTCCGGCCGGGCCGACCCAGGCGATACGCCGTCCCTTGAAGACGATCTCCTGGTCCTCGCTCCAAGTGCGGCTGTGCACGTCGAGCAGGCGGCCGACCTGCAGCGCGCGGCAGGCGGGACGACGGCCCAGCGCGGTCAGGACCAGATCCTGGCGGAGCCGGACCTCTTGCGTGGCATCGATCAGAAGGTCGTCTGCAGTGTCCGGCACGAGCACCATACCAATCGTCCTTGCTATGCCTATGGCTTGGCCGCCCGGCCTTTGCGCGATGATGCGTCGGCGGCAGGCGTCGCCTGCTTCGCAGCAGCCGCATCCCGCCGGCGAACGTCCTTCAGGAGTGTCGTTGTCGCCCATTCGATCGCGTCGGCGATCTCGGCGCTCGACATGCCGAAGTCCTCGCGCAGCGCATTCCAGGCCAGCGTATTGTTGAGATAGGCGGCGAGGGCCTCGGCCTGCCGGGCCTCCTTCGGCGTCAAATTCCTGACGAGCGGGGCCATCGCCTTGCGATGCTGCCGGATCAGGCGGCGGCGGAATTCCGCGCGCATGGAGCGGCCGGCACGTGTCAGCGCCAGGGCGCGCGCGAGCTGCGGATGTCGGTCGTAGCGCCGGCACAGCTCACGGAAGGTCGTCGGCAGTTCGTCCGGCGTGCTGAACGGGATGTAGCCGAACACGCTGTTCTCGATCCATTCGGCGGCTGCTTCCATCAGCTCGGCGCGGTTCTTGAAGTGACGGTAGATGGTCCGCTCGGCGATGCCGGCGCGCCTTGCGACGGCGGCCATGGACGTATCGTCGGCAGCCTCGTCCTCGAGAGTCTCGACGAACGCCGCGACGATGCGTTGCCGTGTCATGGCGGCGTATTCGTCCCGGACATTGGTCGGATGTCGCTGAACTGCACTCATGTCAGAAGACTGACATCTGTGCCCGCAGGGCGGCAAGACGATTTTGCGGGCACGGGCGCCGCAAAATGAAGCGCCGCTTTTGCGTCAGGAGCGGCGCGCGGGGGAGCGGCTCACTCCCCTTGGACTGCGGCTTGCGCTTTCCTGCGAAAGCGAGGTGGCCCGTCGCGGTGGTCTTCGGAATCAATGAAAGCGTCGCCCGTGAGCTTGATCGCCCATGGCGCGCCGGCTCTCATCCCTCGGCAACTTGGCGTCGCCATCTCGGCGCCCGAGCGGCGCGATCGATATCGCGAAGGGAGTGATCGGGCGCTTTGAGGTCGATGGAGCTCGGCGCGCCGGTAGCGCCGATTCATCTCGCGTTACCATCAATCATGAGGCGTAAGCGGTCACACGGGGGGCCAAGCGCCGGACTCCGCAAAATGGTCGCCGCAGCAGCAAAGTCCGCCGGACCGCCGAATGGGCGTCAGGCGAATGACTCCGATGAAACCTAGGGGACGTGACGCCAAAGCTGGCCATTGCGGCCGATAAGGCCGGGGGAGCCCGGCCACTATGGCTTGTCGTCTTGTCAAATGGCTCATCCCGCCGGATGGCCTGTCTTATCGACACCGATGCAGTGAACTCGCTCGAGTTAGCATCATGCTCGGCGCCCCCAAGTCGCGCCCTCGAGCGAAACTACTTCACTGGCATGAGGTGGTCGTATCTGACGACGTCAGATACGGCTCTATTCTATTCCTCGTTGGCCGCGATCGATTCCATCAGGGCCACCAGCTGACGCTGCACGGTCTGGTCCTTGATCTTGCTGTAGGCGCGTAGCAACCGCAGGCTGAAAGCGCTGTCCAGAAACAGGAGGCTCTCGACCTCACGCGCCTTGCCGTCGCCGTCATAGAAGAAGGTGACGGGCACATCGAGCGCGTTGGCAATCTGCTGCAGACGCGCAGCGCCGACGCGATTGACGCCCTTCTCGTACTTCTGAACCTGCTGGAAGCTCACCCCGAGCTTTTCGCCGAGTTCAGCCTGCGAGATCTTTTGTTCCACGCGCCGCAGCCGAATGCGCTTACCGAGTTCAATGTCAGGTTTGCCGGCACTGCGCTGTTTCATTTTTTTTGCCGCTGATTTGTTCATTCGAGTGTTACCGTCCTTCAGTTGAAAATCCCCCGAACAGATGGGTCAGGGGTTCACCCATATATACTGTTTTAAGTTGTTGTGGATGGATGAATTCGTCCTTGAACCACGGGTATTTGCCGGGGTTAAAGGCCTCCACAAGCCAGTCGATCATGTGCCGCACCCTAGGGATGCGGCCGCTTGTCGCATGATACGTCAGCCAGATATCGTAAGACCAGCGCAAATCAACCTCAAGAGGTATAATCTTCCCGCCTAGCGCACAGGCATAGGTCGGAAATACCCCGATTCCGGCCCCATGGGCGACGGCCCAGTAGTTTGCACTCGAGACATTCGTCCTCATCCCTATCAGGTCACGCTGATCATGACCGGGAAACAGGCTCACGAAGGCTTCGTTCGCAGCGGCTTCATCCGCGACCTGCAACACCATGCGGTGTTTGGCGAGATCGTCAACCGTCTTGGGCGAGCCGTGTGTTTCCAGATATTTCCGGCTCGCAAAGAACATCAGGTGCATGCGGCCGAGCCTGACCAGCTTGACGTCGAGCGCAGCAGGCCGTGACAGATGAATGGCGACGTCGGCCTCATGCCGCGACACGTCGGCAGATCGCATCGCGCAGTGGAGATCGATCGAGATATTGGGAAACGATTGTTGAAATTCGACCAGGCGCGGCGCGAGCCAGAATGTGCCGAGTCCTTCGGTCACGGCGACCCTGACCTCGCCGGAGGCCGCGTTGGCGACGCTGTCGCCGGCGCGCAGGAGCTCGAAGGCGGCCGCCTCCATGCGTTCGACCGCGGACACCACCAGGGCGCCCTCATCGGTCAGTCTGGCGCCATGCACGTCCCGGGTGAATAGTGTCGCGCCGACCTGACGCTCGAAATCATCGATGCGACGGCGCACCGCATTGATGGAGAGGCTGAGCCGCTCGGCGGCCGAGCGGAAGCTCCCTGCGCGCACGACCTCCAGGAAAATGCGTGCGGCGTCCCAGTCGTGCAAGCTGGGAAGTGGCAGCTTGCCGATCGCGACCTTAGGTGGTCCGGATTTGCCCGCCAGGCCGCGCAGTGGCGGTCTGCCCAGGGCGGGTCCTCCGCCGCTATCAGCGATAGTCGAATCGCCCGGCACAAGCCCCGGTCCCGCAGCCTCTGCAAAGCCCGCCGCATCCAGCGCGGGCTGGTCTGGACCATCGGTCCGGTGTTCCTCCTGAGGAACGCCCCGTTCCCTTGCAAAGCGCATACAAGCCGTCTCCGCCTGATAGACTGATAGACGCCAAAATACGGACATGGTTGGTTCCGCGCCATGGATTTTGAGGCCGATGTTGGCCGATCTGCCATGCCGGAACGAGAGGTGTGTGATCTTCGCCGTACCGTCATACCGGTCTCGGCCAGCCTGCCGGTGTGGCGAATGACGGGATCTTCCGCTGGTTTTGACCACGGATGCATTTTATCGAGCTGCAACGAAATGGTATTCGAAGGAGATGGCGCGACATGCTATCGTGCTGAACGGTTTGTCAGGTCGACCGACTTGAAGTCGATCGACTTGGGCCGCGAGGCTTTGCACCGAGCGTTCGATCCGTGCGCCCATGGGATGGTGGGCCTGTGGTGCGCGGGCAGGGAGAGGGTGACGCAAAGGTCGGAAGGGGCAGATATGCTGCGTCCGCGGGCCGTGCGCACCAACGGGATCAACCCACTTGTACTTCGTTATTGGCAAAAAACGGAATATGGCTGTGGTTAATTCAGACGAACAGATGCTTGCTGTGCTTGCCACGCTTGAGCAGTGCCGCGCAGCGCTGGCCGCAGCAGGTCAGCGGGATACGGCGCATTTGGTTTCGGTTGCGGTTCTCGACCTCCGGATGAAGCTGAATGATCTCAGCGAGGAGGATTTGCAGGCCCTGTGCGACGAGATGGTCCAGGCTGACAATCCGAACAAGCTGCGCGATCCGAAACTTCAGCCGGGCCAGCGCCGGCGGCCGCTCCTGAGGCTCGTCAAGTAGACCACCACCATGTCTTGGACGCGTTGAATGGCGCGTTTGTGATCGGCGCAACCGGTCCCTTTGGCTGAAGCCCGGTTGAAATGGCTGATAACTCGGTTCACAGGGGCGATGTGGCCGGCCCAACTGTCCGCGCATTCTCTTGCGTATTTCCTGCATCGGCTGCATGACGCGGCGTAGCGCCGGCTGCTGGCGTTCGGCCCCGGCGAGGACTTTGCAGGTACCGCATGATTCAAAACGTGTCGATTCCGGCTGCGCTGATCGCGGGCCTCGTCAGCTTCCTCTCGCCCTGCGTGCTGCCTCTGGTCCCGCCCTATCTGGTCTATCTGACCGGTGCAACGATCGAGCATATCGAGAGCGACGAGCCCCCGGCAGTTTCACAACGCGCCGTGATGATTTCGGCCGCGCTGTTCGTGCTCGGCTTCTCCACCGTCTTCGTCATGCTGGGCGCGAGCGCCTCGCTGATCGGAGAATTGATCCGGACCTGGTCGCAGGAGCTTTCGATCCTGGCCGGTATCGTCATCGTGGTGATGGGCCTGCACTTCCTGGGGCTCACCCGCATCAGCCTGCTGATGCGTGAGGGACGCTTGCCGATTCCAAAGCCTGTCGGACTCTGGGGGGCCTATGTGATGGGGCTTGCCTTCGCTTTCGGCTGGACGCCCTGCATCGGCCCGATCCTGGCCGCGATCCTGTCGATTGCGGCAGCCGAAGCCACCGTCGCGAAGGGCGCCGGCCTGCTCGCGGTCTATTCGGCGGGGCTCGGAATTCCGTTCCTGATCGCAGCCTTCATGATCGAGCAATTCTCCACGCTGCTCGCGCGGATGCGCGGCCACCTCGTCAATATCGAACGCGCGATGGGCGTCTTGATGATCGTCACCGGCATCGGCTTTTTGACCGGCGCGGTGTCGAGCTTCAGCATCTGGCTCCTGGAGACTTTTCCGGCCCTGCAGAGGTTCGGCTGAGACCGCTCACTGCTCCCCGGGGCACTGCTCCAAATCACTGCTCCAGGGCGCAAGTGATGGTGTAGACCACGCCGCGCGGCAGGAAGTCGACGGTGGCCTCGCCGCCGAGCTGGTCGCGGGCGCTGCGCTCGATCAGCCGCGAGCCGAATCCGCGCCGGATCGGCGCGGCCACCACGGGGCCGCCGGATTCGCGCCATACCACCCTGAGCTTCGGGGCTTGCAACTTGGTCACATCCTTGTCGAGAAGCAGATCCCAGGAGAGATCGACCGTCCCGCTGTCGTTGGAGAGCGCGCCATATTTGGCGGCGTTGGTCGCGATCTCGTGCACGATCATCGACAGCACGAGGGCGAGCCGCGGCGACAGCGGCACCTGAGGGCCGGACATCCTGATGCGATCGGGGCTGCTCAGCTGGTAGGGCTTCAGCACGCGCCTGATCACGTCGTCGAGTTCGGAGCCCTGCCATTTCTCTTTGCTGAGCAGGTTGTGCGCCTCGGCGAGCGCACCGAGCCGTCCCTCGAATTTCTCGCGCTCCGTGCGGCTCGCACTGCGGAAGGTCTGCACGGCGATCGCCTGCAGGATCGCCAGCGTATTCTTGACCCGGTGATTGAGCTCCTCGATCAGGAGGTCGTGCAGCATTTCGCCGCGTGCGATCGTGGTCGCCATCCGCACCGCGAAGGCGAGCCCGATGGCGAGCAGCACGCCGCCGATCAGGCTGGTGACGGCGAGGTTACGCCACAGCGGCGCAACCAGCGAGTGTTCGGCAACCCCAGCGCCGATGATCCAGCCGGTGAGTGCGGAATGGGTAAAGCTCGACATCAGCGGCACGCCGTCGAGCGAGACGCTCGACAGCGTTGCTTCCTGCCGTTGCATCATCGCTTCGTATACGGAGTCGGACGCGCGCTTGCCGATCGTATCAGCGGGATTGGGAACGCGGGCGAAGACGATGCCGTCACGGTCGAGCAGTGACAGCGTCCAATCGGTGCTCGGTTGCTGCTTTTCCAGCATGGTCTGGAACATCGCGATCGGCGGACTGAAGGAGATCTCGTAGATCACCTCGCCGTCGCGAAACACCGGCACCTCCACTGTTACTACCTGTTGTCTCTTCATGGCGCCGAAGAACAGGTTCGAATATTGCGGCTGCCGCGTCCTGAAGACCTGTTCGACGATCTCCCGGTTGTTGCGCGCAGGCAGGCTTGCCGTATCGGTCGTTGCGGAGGAGAACAGCTGATGTCCGTCGCGGTCGCAGACGAGGATGGTGCCGTCCTTGCCGTACTGCTCGAGGAAGCCCATCGCGATCGGGCGGAAGCGTTCGAAGTCGCCAGACTTCAAAGCATCGGTGAGCGCGAGGACCTGCACTCCTCCGGTCATCCTCTGCATCTCGGCATCGAGCGTCAAACGGATGCTGTGCACCGTGTCCAGCACGCGTTGCCGGGCCTCGTTGCGGTCCTGTACGTAGTTGTGGAAGACGATGCCACCTGCGAACACGATCAAGGGTAGCGTGGTCCCTGCGACCAGGAGGGCAAGCCGGACGGGCAGGGAGAGCTTCGGCAACGGTGTTCCGTTTCTAATTGCCCCCGATGCGCCCATGGGTGCGGCGACAGGAGACCTTGAGGCATCAGGTCCAGCACGCGCTGGTCTCAAGAAGGCTGCAGGATATCATGCCGGCGCGGCTGCCTCAGCAACACATGTTGCGGCGGGCAGCCGTTCACATCATCGTCAGCATAGGAGGGGCGATCACCATTCGCCAAGCGCTTTACCGCGCAGATGGCAGGTTCCGCGCGCGCCGCCGTTGCAACATTTCTGGTGCTGTCGATCAAAGATTGCTATCTGTGATCGCGGCGTAGACCATGGTACGCAGCTCGCGCCGGATCGGATAGGCGCTCGACGGCAGGACCTGGGTCATGAAGATCGTGATCAGCTCCTCGGCGGGATCGATCCAGAATGCGGTGGAGGCCGCGCCGCCCCAGGCATATTCGCCGGCGCTGCCCGGGATCAGTGTCTTTGCTGGGTCCATCGTGACCGAGAAGCCGAGTCCGAAACCGATGCCGTTATAGGCTGCCTCCGCGAACATCGAGCGCGACATCGCCGGCAGGTCGACGCCACCGGGCAGGTGGTTGGACGTCATCAGCTGCAGCGTTTTCGGTCCCAGGAGGCGCACGCCGCCCAGCTCGCCGCCCTTGATCAGCGCGCGGCAGAAGGTGAGATAGTCAGACGAGGTGGAGCAGAGGCCGCCGCCGCCCGAGATGAAATCCGGCGGTGACAGGAACGTGCTGGTGGCCGGGTCGTCCTGCAGCGTGAGGCCGCCTTTGCGCTCGGCGGCATGGAAGCTCAGTCCGCCGCCCGCATCGGCCGAATAGCATGCGGCGAGCCGGTGCGCCTTGGCGGCCGGTACGTGGAAATCGGTGTCGCTCATCCCGAGCGGATCGAAGATGCGTTCTTTCAGGAATTGCTCGAACGGCTGGTCGGCGATCTTGCCAATCAGGTAGCCGATCACGTCGGTCGAGACCGAGTAGTTCCAGGCTTCGCCCGGGGAGAATTCCAACGGGATTTTTGCGAGGTCTGCGATCATCGACTGCATCGTACCGGCCTTTTCCACCGCGCCGATCTTCGCCTCCCGATAGGCTGCGTCCACGTTGGAGCGCTGCTGGAAGCCGTAGGTGAGGCCCGATGTGTGCCGCAACAGATCGACGATCTGCATCGGCCGGGCCGGCGGCCGGGTCACGAAGGCGGGCGCGGTGCCCGCGACGAACACGCCGAGGTTTTTCCATTCCGGAATATATTTGGCGACGGAGTCGTCGAGCGCGACCTTGCCTTCCTCGAACAGCATCATGAAGGCGACCGAGGTGATCGGCTTTGTCATCGAGTAGATGCGGTAGATCGTATCGTCCTTGACGGGCACGTTGCGCTCGACATCGGCAAGCCCGATCGAACTCATATGCACCACGTGGCCGCGTCGATAGACCAGCAGCTGGGTGCCCGGGAAGCGGCCGCTGTCGACATAACGGGCCTTCAGATGTGCATCGATCCGCTCGAGTGCAGCCTTGGACATGCCAGCGGATTCGGGGACGGCGGTCGTGGGGGCAAGCATCAGGGCATCTCCATCCGTCGTGCGGGTTTCGTTGGGGTCTCTTCTTCGCGACATGATCTTGATAGCCGAAAACCGGCTACCATTCCAAGGGAGCCAGCTTACAGAGGTAGCATGCCTGGTGTAGCCTTGACGCAAGGGAGGACTGCCAATGACCCAATTCAACGAAGCCCAGCTCACTGAGGCCGTCGTCGCCAGCTTCGAGCGCACGCCGGATGCGCGGACGAAATTCCTGCTGCAGGAATTGGTGAAGTCGCTGCACGACTATGTCCGCAAGACCAATCCTACCTTCGACGAATGGGCGAGTGCGGTCGATTTCCTGACCCGCACCGGGCAGAAATGCACCGCGAGCCGGCAGGAGTTCATCCTGCTGTCCGACGTGCTCGGCGTGTCCATGCTGGTCGATGCGGTCAATCATCGCGAGCGCGGAGGAGCCACCGAGACCACCGTGCTCGGCCCGTTCTATGTCGGCGAGCACAAGGTCATGGCTCATGGCACGGATATCTCTGGAACGAGCGTGGGTGAGAAGATGTTCGTGCAGGGCCGGGTCACGGATCCCGCCGGTGCGCCGGTCGCGGGCGCGGCGGTCGACGTATGGCACGCCGACGACGAAGGCTTCTACGATTCGCAGCGGCCGGCCTATGAGACGGAGGGGCCATCCTTGCGGGCTCGCTTCATCACCGACTCCGACGGCCGCTTTTTCTTCCGTACCATCCTGCCATGCAGCTATCCGATCCCGACCGATGGTCCTGTCGGTGGAATGATCCTCTATGCGCAGCGCCATCCGATGCGGCCGGCGCATGTGCATTTTCTGGTCGATGCCAAGGGTTACGAGCCTCTCATCACCCACGTCTTCATCGGGGGCGACAAATATCTCGACAGTGACGTCGTGTTCGGCGTGAAGGACGAACTCATCGCGCAGGTCGAGCGACGCACGGATCCGGTGATGCCGGACGGCGAATCCGTCGCCGCGCCTTGGCATTTGATGACCTATGAATTCCGCATGAAGGCCGGGGCCGGGATTGCGCCGAAACCGTTGGGCGCAACGGCTGCCGAGGCGGCGGAATAGCCGGCGAGTTAACTGCCCACTTCTTGTGCGTTGCACAGGAGGTGGGCGAATCGCAAAATTTGGGGGCGCCTCTGATCGGCTGACCTGTTTTTAGGCAGCTGTAAGTAATTGATTTCTTTTAAAGACCTCTCTCCGTGGTCGCTGGCACGAAGCTTGAATGAAAGAGCTTGCAGACGCCACCGACGCCGTCGCTGAGCTCACATCACCCGACATTTGAAATCGCCAGCCTGGGGCCTCCCCAGAGCGTGCACCCGTGCGTGCGCGCGTGTGAAGGACATCTCGCATGAGCCAACAGAACCCGACCTGGATCTCGGATTGGAATCCGGAGGATGAGACGTTTTGGAATAAGACGGGCAAGATCATCGCCCGGCGCAATCTGATCTGGTCGATCGTCGCCGAGCATATCGGCTTCTCGGTGTGGCTGATCTGGTCGATCGTCGCGACCAAGCTGCCGCAGGCGGGCTTTCATTATTCGACCGACGAGTTGTTTCAACTGGTCGCGCTGCCCGGCTTGATCGGGTCTCTGATGCGCTTCCCCTATACGTTTGCGGTGACCACGTTCGGCGGCCGCAACTGGACCATCTTCTCCGCCTCGATCCTGTTCATCCCGACACTGGCGCTTGCGTATTTCGTCAGCCATCCGGAAACGCCGTTCTGGCTGATGCTGCTGGTCGCTTCGACCGCCGGCCTCGGCGGCGGCAACTTCGCCTCGTCGATGACCAACATCTCCTTCTTCTATCCCGACCGCATGAAGGGCTGGGCGCTCGGGCTGAATGCGGCCGGCGGCAATATCGGCGTATCCAGCGTGCAGCTGCTGACCCCGATCCTGATGGGCCTCGGCCTCATCAATCTGTACCAGGCCAGTCCCGTCAGCGGCGTCTACCTGCAGAATGCCGGCCTGATGTGGGTGCTGCCGATTGCGATCGCGGTGTTCGGCGCCACCTTCTTCATGAACAACCTGACCTCAGCCAAGGCCTCGATCAAGAACCAGCTTGCGATCGTCAAGCGCAAGCACACCTGGATCATGTCGTTCATCTATATCGGCACGTTCGGGTCCTTCATCGGCTATTCGGCGGCGTTTCCGCTGCTCATCAAGACGCAGTTTCCGGCGGTGACCATCGCAATCGCCTTCCTCGGCCCGCTGGTCGGCTCGCTGTCGCGTCCGCTCGGCGGCCTGCTGGCCGACCGCATCGGCGGTGCCATCATCACCTTCTGGAACTTCATCGCGATGGTGGCCGCGACGATCGGCGTGCTCTACTTCGTCGGCGTCAAGGACTTCACCGGCTTCCTGGTCTCGTTCCTGGTTCTGTTCGTCACCACCGGCATCGGCAACGGTTCGACCTACCGCATGATCCCGTCGATCTTCCGCGAGGAAAATCTGCACAAGGTGAAGGGCCAGGGCGATGCCGCACGTCTTGCGGCGTTGAAGACCGCGAGCATCGAGAGCGGTGCGGCGGTCGGCTTCATCGGCGCGATCGGTGCGGTCGGCGGTTATTTCATCCCGAGCGGCTTCGGCAAGTCGATCGCGGCGACCGGCGGCCCGCAGACTGCGCTCATCGTCTACCTCTCCTTCTACGCAGTCTGCCTGGCGCTCACCTGGTGGTTCTACCTGCGCCGCGCGCCGGAAACCGCCGGCGCGCCGAGCCTTGCGGAAGCCCGCATCTGACGCTGCGGGGCGGATGGTGGCTCGACCACCATCCGCTTCGTCTGACGAATGGCCTTTCCTCAAACCATTGGATCGCCCAGATGACGCCTTCACAGATCACGCTGCTCCAAGACAGCTTCGCCAAGGTCGCGCCGATCTCCGATCAGGCCGCCATGATCTTCTACGACCGGCTCTTCGAAGTCGCCCCGCAGGTGCGGGCCCTGTTTCCCGACGATCTCACCGAGCAGCGCAAGAAGCTGATGGCGACGCTTGCGGTGGTCGTCAACGGTCTCACCAATCTCGAAGCCATCCTGCCGGCGGCAAGCGCGCTCGCCATCCGTCACGTCGACTACGGCGCCAAGCCGGAGCACTATCCGGTGGTCGGTGCGGCCTTGCTCTGGACGCTGGAGAAGGGCTTGGGCGATGCCTGGACGCCGGAGGTCGCGGACGCCTGGACCGCGGCTTACGGCACACTGTCGAACTACATGATTGCGGAAGCCTACGGCAACAAGCAGGCCGCGGAGTAAGAGCTTTGAGCGAACCGCTTGTCATCGTCGGCAACGGCATGGCCGCAGCCAGGCTGGTCGAGGAGTTGTCGAAGACTGCGCTCGGCCGCTATGCGGTCGCCGTGATCGGCGAAGAGCCGAGACTCGCCTATAATCGCGTGCTGCTGTCGTCGGTGCTCGCGGGCGAGGTCGGCTCGCACGAGATCGAGCTGAAGCCGGCGGCATGGTGGCGCGAGCGCGGCGTGACCCTGAAATATGGTGCGCGCGCCACCGAGATCGATGTCGGCCGGCGCGAGCTGAAGGTGGAGAATGACGAGAGCATCGCGTTCTCCAAATTGGTGCTGGCGACCGGCTCGTTGCCGATCCGGCTCAACGTTCCGGGCGCGGATCTGACCGGCGTGCACACGTTTCGCGACAGCCGCGACGCCGATATTCTTCTGGCCCTCGCGGCGCAGAAGAAGCGCGTGGTCGTGATCGGCGGCGGCCTGCTCGGGCTGGAAGCGGCCTACGGGCTCGCTCGTGCCGGGACACCGGTGACGCTGCTGCATCTGATGGACCGGCTGATGGAGCGGCAGCTCGACCAGCCCGCGGCGGCCCTTTTGAAGTCGTTGGTCGAACGCAAGGGCATCGAGGTGCTGCTCGAGGCCAATACTGCGCGCATCGAAGGCGACGGCAGAGTGGAGGGCGTCGAGCTCGCTGACGGCCGCCGGATCGCGGCCGCGGCCGTGATCTTCGCCGCCGGCATCCGGCCGAACGTCGCGCTGGCCAAGGAAGCAGGTCTTGCCGTCAATCGCGGCATCGTCGTCGACGACCAGATGCAGAGCAGCGCGCCGGACATCTTCGCGCTCGGCGAATGCGCCGAGCATCGCGGTACCTGTTACGGCCTTGTCGAGCCCGCCCATGACCAGGCCCGCGTGTTGGCGCGGCATCTGGCCGGCGCAAGCGCCGCCTATGAGGGCAGCGTCGTCGCGACCAACCTCAAGGTCTCCGGCGTCTCGGTGTTCTCGGCCGGCGACTACGTCGGCGCCGACGGCAGCGAGGCCATCGTGCTCAACGATTTCAGGCGCGGCATCTACAAGAAGCTGGTGATCGCCGAGGGGCGGCTGACGGGCGCGGTGCTGATCGGTGATACCAGGGATGCGCTCTGGTATCGCGACCTGATCCGCGCCCGCGAGCCGGTCGCGCCGATCAGGACCGAGATGATGTTCGGCCGCGCGACGGCGCGGCCGCGCGCCGCGTGAAGAGGGACCACGCACGACCATGAACGCTGTCAATCCGAACCTGCGCGCGGTGCGCACCACCTGTCCTTATTGCGGCGTCGGCTGCGGCGTGCTCGCCAAGCCGGACGGCCAGGGTGGTGCCGCCATTGCCGGCGATCCGGCGCATCCGGCCAACCTCGGCCGGCTCTGTTCCAAGGGCTCGGCGCTCGGCGAGACGCTCACACAGGACGGCCGGCTGCTTTATCCGATGATCCGCTGCAAGGGTGTGATGGAGCGGGTCGCCTGGAGCGACGCGCTCGACCATGTCGCGCACCGGCTCAAGCACATCATTGCCCGCGACGGCGCGGATGCGGTGGCGTTCTATCTCTCCGGCCAGATGCTGACCGAGGATTACTACGTCGCCAACAAGCTGATGAAGGGGTTCATCGGCTCCGCCAATGTCGATACCAATTCTCGGCTGTGCATGGCGTCGTCCGTCGCCGGCCATCGCCGCGCCTTCGGCGCCGATACCGTGCCGGGCGCTTACGAGGATCTCGAGCTTGCCGATCTCCTGGTGTTCGTCGGCTCGAATGCGGCCTGGTGCCATCCGGTGCTGTACCAGCGCATGCTCGCCAACAAGCAGAGCCGTGGCGCCAAATTCGTCGTGATCGATCCGCGCCGCACCGACACCTCAAGCGAAGCCGACCTTTTCCTCGGCGTGAAGCCCGGCACCGACACCGCATTGTTCTCCGGCCTGCTCGTGCACCTCGCCGATCACGGCGCGCTCGACCGTGACTATATCGAGCGGCACACCAGCGGGTTCGATGATGCGCTCGCGCGGGCCCGCAGCATTGCCGGCAGCATTGGCGCCACCGCGCTGGCGACCGGCCTGTCGGAGCCGGACGTCGCGGCCTTCTTCAAGCTGTTCCGCGACACGCCCCGCGTCGTCACGCTGTATTCGCAAGGCGTCAACCAGTCGGCGCAGGGGACCGACAAGGTCAATGCGATCATCAATTGTCACCTTGCGACGGGACGCATCGGCAAGCCGGGCGCTTCCCCGTTCTCCTTGACCGGCCAGCCCAATGCGATGGGCGGCCGCGAGGTCGGCGGCCTCGCCAACCAGCTCGCCGCGCATATGGCCTTCACGCCGCCGGACATCGACCGTGTCAGGCGGTTCTGGAAGGCGCCCGATATCGCCACCCATGAGGGGCTGAAGGCGGTCGCGATGTTCGAGGCGATCGCGCGCGGCGAGATCAAGGCGCTGTGGGTGATCGGCACCAATCCGGCGGTGTCGCTGCCGGACGCAGACCTCGTCCGATCCGCGCTGAAGAAGCTCGAGCTGTTCGTGGTCTCTGAGAACGTGCGTTCGAACGACACCGTGAATGCCGGGCCGCATGTGCTGCTGCCGGCGCAGGCCTGGGGCGAGAAAAGCGGCACGGTGACCAATTCGGAGCGGCGCATCTCGCGCCAGCGTGCCTTCCTGGACGCTCCCGGCGAGGCCAAGCCGGACTGGTGGATGCTGAGCGAGGTCGCCAGGCGCTTGGGCTTCGGTGCTGCGTTCAACTACAGCTCCGCCGCGGATGTGTTCCGCGAGCATGCTGCGTTGTCGGCCTTCGAGAACGACGGCGCGCGCGATTTCGATATCGGCGCGCTGCGCTCGCTGTCGGACGAGGACTACGACGCGCTGGCGCCGGTGCAGTGGCCCGCGCGCGAAGGCACGCCGCCCTGGTCGCGCTTCTTCGCCGATGGCGGCTTCTTCACCAACGACCGCAAGGCGCGCTTCATCGCGCCGGAAGTGCCGGCACTGCGCACCGAGACCACGCCGGCGCGGCCGCTGCGCCTCAATACCGGGCGCATCCGCGACCAGTGGCACACGATGACGCGCACGGGCTTGAGCCCGCGGTTGGGCGCGCATCTGCCGGAGCCATTCGTCGAGGTGCATCCCGATGATGCGCTGAAATACGGCCTCGTGCACGACGGTTTTGCCCGCATCACCACCGATCACGGCCAATGTATCCTGAAGGTCGTCGTTAGCGAGCGTCAGCAGCGTGGCATGCTGTTCGCGCCGATTCATTGGAACGAGACCAACGCATCCCATGCCCGCGTCGGCGCGCTGGTGGGCTCCACGACCGACCCGTTCTCTGGGCAGCCGGAGTCCAAGGCGACGCCGGCGGCGGTCGCGCCTTACGAATATGTCTTCCGCGGCTTCGTGCTGTCGCGCACCGAACTCGCGCTGCCGCAGCACCTGTGGTGGGCGCGCGCGGCCGTCGCCGGAGGCTTCGGTTATCTGTTCGCCGACAATGGCGACCTCGCGCGCTGGCCAGCCTGGCTGAAGGCGCGCGCGAGCGAGGACCTCGCCGAATACATGGATTTCGGCGGCGGGGTCTATCGCGCGGCCTCCTTTACCGGCGGGCGCATCGAGACCTGCGTGTTCGTCGGGCCGGCGCACGACGCCGGCGATTGGAACGTCGTGAAGGAGATGTTCGCGGCGGCTTCGCTCGATGACGAGCAGCGCCGCATGCTATTGTCGGGACGGGCGCCCGAGGGAGCGGCGAGCGGCGGCCCGATCGTCTGCGCGTGTTTCGGCGTCGGCCGCAACACGATCTGCGACGCCATCGCTGCCGGCGCCAGGACGCCGGCTGCGCTCGGCGCTGCACTGAAGGCCGGCACCAATTGCGGCTCGTGCATTCCCGAGATGAAGCGGCTGATCGCGCAGGTGCCGGCGCAACCGCCGGGTCTTGCCGCGACGGGCTAGAACCTTGCCCGTCATTCCGGGCTCGATGGCAAAGCCATCGAGCCCGGAATCTCGACAGTGGCTTGCATCCATTTCTACAAGCTCGAGATTCCTGTATCTGACCGGGTGTCACTGTCATAGTGGCGGCGGGTAGAGACAGCTCGTTGGATTCCCGGTTGCCTCGGCGACCGTAACCCGGCTTGGGCGTCTCCGCTTGCCTTGTCTGATCGAACAGTCGCATGAGCGCCGATTTCCGGTAGCTCGCATACAGGTCTGATCCCCATGACAGCTCAGTCTCTTGCGCTCGCGGCCGGCATCGATGTCGGTCAGCGCTTTCTTGATGTCGGCCTTGCTCCCTCGGGCAAGACTTTCCGGGTTGCCAACGCTGCCGAAGGCGTCGCCGCCGTGGTCGAGCGGTTGACCCAGGCCGGCGTCGGCCGTGTCGTGCTGGAGGCGATCGGCCCCTATGCCCGGCAACTCGTCAGCGCTCTCGGCGCGGCCGGGTTCGAGGTCGGTCTCGTCAATCCGCGCCGCATCAAGGCATTCCGTGAGTTTGAAGGGCGCCGTGCCAAGACCGACAGGCTGGACGCGCGGCTGATTGCGCGCTTCGCTCTCGCCATGACCGACGCCATTCGCCCATTGCCATCCGCCGAGCAGCTGACGCTCAAGGCCCTCACCACACGTCGTCGCCAGCTCACGGAAATGATCGCCATGGAGAAGACACGGCTGAAACAAACCGCCGAGCCACTCCTATTGGACAATCACCGTGCCACCATCTCTGTTCTGACGACCCAGTGCCGCCAGATCGAGACCGAACTCGACCGCCGGATCGCCGCCGATCCGCAGCTTGCCTGCAGCTTCGAGATCCTCACCTCGATCCCCGGGATCGGCGAGCGCGTGGCCACTGTGCTGATCACCGAACTGCCTGAGATTGGCCGCGTCGATCGCAAGGCTGTCGCCAGCCTGGCCGGCCTCGCGCCGCATGTCAGCCAGTCCGGCAATGCGCCGCCCCGTGCCGCCATCTCGGGCGGCCGCCCTTGCGTGCGCACGGCGCTCTACATGGCCGCCCTCGTCGCCAGCCGTCACAATCCCCGAATGAAAGCCGCCTACCAAGCCCTGCGAGAACAGGGCAAGCCCGCCAAGCTCGCCCTCATTGCCATCGCCCGAAAGCTGTTGGTCACCGCAAACACCATGGTCAAAAACAACACCCGATATACCCAGCAATCGCTTGACAGCTAAGACAGTCGCCGGGTTCACGCTTCGCGTGCCCCGGTGACGTCGCTTTGATATCGCTGCAATCGACCTCGCGCAGCCTCTCCGCTATACGTTGGCCATGAAGCACAAAACTTTCGGCAGCGGCGGACCCGACGTCTCCGTCATCGGGCAGGGCACCTGGTATCTCGACCACGGCGATCGCAAGCGCGCCATCGCCGCCCTGCAACGCGGGCTCGATCTCGGCATGAGCCATATCGACACAGCGGAGATGTATGGCGATGCCGAGCTCGTCATCGCCGACGCCATTGCCGGTCGGCGCGACGAGGTGTTCCTGGTCTCCAAGGTGCTGCCGAGCAACGCCTCGCGCCGCGGCACCATTACGGCCTGTGAGCGCTCGCTGAAGCGGCTGAACACCGACCGGCTCGATTGTTACCTGTTGCACTGGCGCGGCTCCTATCCGCTCGCGGAGACGGTTGCCGCTTTCGATGAGTTGACACGCGCGGGCAAGATCCGCTCATGGGGCGTCAGCAATTTCGATGCCGACGATCTCGATGAACTGCTCGAGGTCGCAGGTCCCGGCCAGATCGCCTGTAACCAGGTGCTCTATCATTTGCAGGAGCGCGCGATCGAGCACGCAGTGATCCCCTGGTGCGGGGAGCATGGTGTCGCCGTGGTCGCCTATTCGCCGTTCGGTCATGACGATTTTCCGACGACGACGAGCCCGGGTGGGCAGGTGCTGCAGCGCATTGCGCAGGCGCATGCCGCGACGCCGCGCCAGGTGGCGCTCGCTTTCCTGACCCGGGCCTCCGGGCTGTTCGCGATTCCGAAAGCCGGCTCGCCCGAGCATGCAGCGGAAAATGCTGCGGCGGGAAGCCTCGATCTGACGGCTGCCGAGATCGCTGCGCTCGATCGCGCGTTTCCGCGCGGGCCGAAGCCGCGCGGATTACCGGTGCTGTAGTGCAGCATCGCTCACAGATTGTTACCGCCTGTTGCGCGGAGCAAACGCGCATATCGGCTGCCCGATTTCTACGGGTTGCCGCCGGCGTCCGATTGACGTCTTGTCGGGCCTTGCCCGAGTCGTTCACGTCACTGCAGTCAGAGGTTGATCGTGTCTCCGCCCCACGGCGCAGCCGCGAGGCGCGATAGCGCAGCGCTCCCCTTGCCCGAGAAGAAGCCGCAGCCGCGACGGCGCGCACCCGCGCGGGCCGACCGACCGTTCCGCGGCATCGCGCTGATCCTGCTCTCGACGCTGTTCCTCGCCACCTCGGACGTCACGGCGAAATATCTCACCAAGACGCTGCCGCCGATCGAGATCACCTGGATGCGCTTCGTCGTATTCGCTGCGATCATGATTCCGGCGATGCTGCCCGGCTCGCCGCTCTTTGCGCTGCGGACCACGCGTGTTCGGTTCCAGTTGCTGCGCGGCTTGGCGCTGCTCGGCTCCTCGATCCTGTTCATCAGCGGCTTGCGTTACCTGCCGATCGCGGAGGCCTCAGCCACCAGCTTCGTTGCGCCCCTGTTCGTCACGGCGCTGTCGATCGTCTTTCTCAGCGAGAAGGTCGGACTGCGGCGCTGGATCGCGACCATGGTCGGGCTCGCGGGCGTCGTCATCATCCTGCGTCCCGGCACCGGCGCGTTTCGGATGGCGGCGCTGTTTCCGATCGCATCCGCTTTCGCCTGGGCCTGCACGCTGGTGATGACGCGCGTGATGAGCGGGCGCGAGCATGTCATGACCACGATGACCTATTCGTCGATCGCCGGCGTCTGCGTGCTATCGGCCCTGGTGCCGCTGGTCTGGGTGGCGCCGACCTGGCACGACGTTCTGTTCGGGCTATTGGTCGGCGTTGCGTCGACCACGGGACAGTGGATCGTGGTGCTGGCGTTCCGTTATGCGGACGCCTCGGTGCTGGCGCCGTTCTCCTACATCCAGTTGCTGTGGGCCAGCATTTTCGGCTTCGTCGTCTTTGGCGAGGTGCCGGATGCCTGGACCATCACCGGTGCGGTCTTCATCGTTTCCAGCGGTCTTTATACCGCCCATCGCGAGCGCGTCCGGCGCTCGCAGCTCTTGACCGTGGTTGGCGAGACTTCGCCCAATCCGTGAAGCCTGGAATGACTGCAAGCGGTTCGAGCTTGGATCGCTTTCGCTCCAATGCTACCTCTCGCCGGACAACAAGCCTCACGGGAGAACGCCGCCATGATCGCCTTGACGCCTGAAGCCGTGTTGCCGGACGACGGCACCAAGGGGACGTTGGTCGGCCGCGTGTGGCGGCCAGATGTCGAAGGCCCCGCTGTCGTTGCGGTGCGCGGCGACGGCGTATTCGACGTCACCGCCGCTTTCCCGACTGTGAGCACGTTGTGCGAACAGGGCGATCCGGCCGCTGCGCTGCGCGCCGCCAAGGGCGAGCGTATCGGCGATCTCGCCGCCATCCTTGCCAATACGCCGCCCGACAGGCGCGATTCCACCAAGCCGTGGCTGCTGGCGCCGGTCGATCTGCAGGTGCTCAAGGCCGCCGGCGTCACCTTTGCGATCTCGATGCTGGAACGCGTGATCGAGGAGCGGGCGCGCGGCAATCCGGCCTCGGCGGAGGCGATCCGCAAAGAGGTCGTGCGCCTCGTGGGAGACGATTTCTCCAAGCTCAAGCCAGGCTCAGATCAGGCAATGCACCTGAAGCAGGTGCTGATCGAGCAGGGCGCCTGGAGCCAGTATCTCGAGGTCGGCATCGGGCCGGACGCGGAAGTCTTCACCAAGGCGCCCGTGCTGTCGTCGGTCGGCACCGGCATGGATGCCGGGCTGCATCCGAAATCGACCTGGAACAATCCGGAGCCGGAGGTCGTGCTCGCGGTCTCGAGCGAGGGCAAGATCGTCGGCGCCACGCTCGGCAACGACGTCAACCTGCGCGACTTCGAAGGCCGCTCGGCGCTGCTGTTGTCGAAGGCCAAGGACAACAACGCCTCTTGCGCCATTGGCCCGCTACTGCGCCTGTTCGACGCGACGTTCTCGCTCGATGACGTCAGACAGATGGAGGTCGCGCTCGAGGTGAAGGGCGCCGACGGCTTCGTGCTCGACGGCCATTCATCCATCAGCAAGATCAGCCGCGATCCGACCGATCTCGTCGGCCAGACGGTCGGCCGGGTGCATCAATACCCGGACGGTTTTGCGCTGTTCCTTGGCACGATGTTCGCGCCGGTGAAGGACCGCGACGCGCCGGGGCAGGGCTTCACCCACAAACGCGACGACATCGTCACCATCGCAGCGCCTCAGCTCGGCAAGCTCGTCAACCGCATGCGCCCCAGCGACGAATGCGAGCCCTGGACTTTCGGCGTTGGCGCATTGATGCGCAGCCTGGCACGGCGCAAGCTGATTTGACCGCCTCAAGCACGACCTGACGCGAGTTGGCTCAGGCGAATTGTCCTGCGCCCTTGCGCAGCCGGCCCTGCTGATTTGCCTGATCCGCGAGAACGGCACGCTGCGGCATGCGCGAAGGTGAATGCTCGCGATCGGTAGCAAGTGCGCCGCGCCGCGGTTCGTGCGGCCGCTGGGTGCGCATCTCCTCGTCAGCGGACTGTGTCGGCACCAGCGAAAGCACCTTCTCGAAAGGATCGATCGGCGTCTCGCTGCTGCTTTGTGGCTGAGGTCGCCGCGCCACCAGCGTCTTGAGCTTGCCGAGCAGGCCGGCCGGCTCCTCCGCAGGCGCCGACTCGAACGGATCGGCGTAGAAGGTCGCGCCGGCCTTCTCGACGAGACCGGCCAGTGCGCTCACCATGCGCGGCGAGCCGCAGGCATAGACCACATCGGATGCGGTCAGTGTCGGCATATGGGCCTCGATCCGACCGCTGCGAATGGACGGGTGATTGGCAGGTCCTTCCTCCACCGTCGGAATCACCGTGACGTTCGGCAATCGGGCCAGCTGCGCCAGCACCGGAGTCATGTAGAGCGCAGGCAGCCGGCGCGCGCCCGCGATCACGACGATCGGGCGCTCTCTGGATTCGCGCAAGGCAACGGAAGCGATGGCCCAGATCGGCGCGAAGCCGGTGCCGCTCCCGGCCAAGATCAGCCGGCCGGAGCCGCCGGGACGCAGGAACGCATGACCATAAGGACCCTGGATGCGCAGCCGATGGCCGGGCCTGATGCTGGTGCCGAGCGCCGACGTCAGCCGCCCGCCACGTACACGCTTGATGTTGAGATGGATGACGCGTCCGCCGATGCGGCCGTCGAAGGATGCGGTAGGGCTGTAGGCCCGTGCCGGAAAGCCGTTGAAGGTGAAACGGAAATACTGTCCCGGCAGATAGCTGATGCTCTTTTCCGGCGCGATCATGAGCTCCATGATGTCGGGTGCGAGCTCGCGCAAGCCGACGAGCCGAGCCCGGGCAGTGTCGATCTCGGGCACATCCTCCATTTCGACCTCGAGGTCGGAGACGACGCGCGCCTGACAGGCATGAACCATGCCCTGTGTATGCGTTTCGCCGCACACGGTCTGGCCCTTGGCGACGTGCACCATGCAGGTGCCGCAGGTCCCGGCGCGGCAGTCGTATGGAATCTCGACGCCGTTCGCCAGCGCTCCGTCGAGCAAGACATCGCCGGCACGGACCCGAAAGGTGCGGCCCTTGACCGAAACAGTCCTGAAATTGCTCATGGTTCACTCCTCAAATCGGGCGCAAGGACACGGCGTGGTCTGGGGCGTGCCTGCCGCGGCCCCGGATCACGCGACCTCGCGCGAGACGTCACGCTTTGCCTGGTGCTACACGAATGAGATTCTTGTTCGCCGTCGTCTCGAACCGGCCGGACCAGTAGGTCGACGCCATCACCGGGCGCTTCAACCAGCTCACCTTGGGCGCGCGGAGCACGATGAACCAGAAGAAGAACGGCGTGGTCACTAGATGTGAGACGAGCGGAAACCAGTCCGGCAGCAGAGAGGCCGGGCCGGGGAGACGGTACCAATAATAGGTGCTGACCGCGGCGGCCGCGAAAATGCGGTGCAGGGTGGCGCGCGCGTCGGGCTTGTGGCGCAGGACGTACTCGCAGCACTTGAAGACGAGATAGGTCACGACGCACGCAATCAGCGGCCAGGCGTAGGTGATCATGACCGCGTGGTTGTCCACCTCGTCCGGGGCATAATCCCTGACCTGGTACCAGCCCCAGACGAAGCCGGGAAAGCTCCCGACCAGGAAATTCCCGAGGAATTGCTGGAGCCTGTTGCCGCTGGTCACGGTCGGCGACAATTCGGGCGTCGAATCCGGGCACGGATTGCTGCATCCCTCGCACAGATTGCAGCGCGCATTCTTGAAGGTGAGCGCGGGGTTGGTGCCGTACAGCCGCTCCACCGGGTGGATGGGGCATAGCGAGGTGCACCAGCCGGATCGCATCTCGAACAGCGATCCCATCGTGAAGGCGATGACCGCCGCGGATAGCAGCATGATCGCCGTCAGCGGGCCGTCCACGTTCAAGCCGATGCGCCGCATGGGGACGACGACGAACAGCAGGATGACGCTGATCAGGCCGAGCCCGGCCGCACCCCATTCGGGCATCCTGATGTTGCGCGAGATGCCGAGCTTCTGCGGCAGCATGTGCATCGTCGCCATCGGGCAGACATTGCGCCACAGGCCGGGCGAGATCGTCACCAGCGCCGGCGCGATGGGGATCAGGAAATTCCACATCAGCGCGATGCCCGCGGCCGGCCAGAACAGTAGCAAGCCGACCAGGACCACGCCCACGGTGAACATGACGGATTGAAGCGCGACCCAGACGCGCCGGCTCTTGGGGCTTACCGTGCGACTGCTGGAAGCTGATTTCGGGCAATATCTCGTGGGTGCGACGCGCACGGCCATGTTGGCCTGTGAGAATGATCCTCGGCGCTGCCGCGGAGACTCGAATTTGGCTGACTGACGGGCGCTGTTGTTCTGCATTGCTGTCCAGGCGCGGGGTTTGACATCAAGAGCGCGCGACGGATCCGACACCGATAGCCTGCGGCTGATGGCCGCGCACACTCAACTGTGAAGCTAGTAGGAAGATGTGGCCGTTTTGGATGGCCATTATGAACATCCCGGGGCCTTGCTGCGGTCGGCCTGCGGCGGGTTGATCTGGATCAAACGGTCATCGATTTTTGATCCAGATCAATGCGCCGACGCGACGGAGCCGGCGGGCACATTGTCAGTGCCGCGCTCCCCATGGTCGCTCCCGTCGGATCTTGGTGATCCGGGTGCTGGCTGCGTGAGCGGGCCAAGCCTACGTCGACGGTGCATAGGCGCATGCACAATTTGCCCGTCGTGCCAGTTTGCCGCATAGCTGCGGCCTTGCCGTGTCGGGCAAATCACAACGATCATCTCGGTCATCCTGCTCGCGACGAAGAGGGCGTTTCGGCCAATCGTCACGAAACGTAGCGGCGGGGAGCGGTAGACGCGGATGGTGCGGAATGACGAGCGCGCCTGATGCGGACGGTCAAGTCGCGCGGTCCTGATACTCCGACGCTAGTATCCCGCGCAACGCGCGCAAGCGCGTTGTCGCGCACGGTGGCCAGAAAGCCCGGCGCACCGGGGAGAACGCGAAGCAGCCGTTAAAACTATCGCGCAGGGAAGGCCGGGATGTCTTGGCCGAACCTGTGGTGACTGCCGCCTGCTTTTTTTTCTGCAGGCGGGCCATGGGAGCGGCGAGCTCCCGGCCTTCCCTGTGCCCTCTCTTATGAGGGAGGGACAAACGAACTTGCAAAGCTCGGACGCAAATGCGCCGCGGGAATGAAAACGTATGTCTCGACGCCGTCATTGCGAGCGAAGCGAAGCAAGCCGGAGTGTTGCACAGCGGCTGGACTGGATTGCTTCGTCGCTTGCGCTCCTCGCAATGACGACAGCGGAGATCGTGGCCGGCACCTGCTCAGACCGGCAGCGCGATCGAGTACTTCACCTGGCTCAATGCGAAGCTGCTCTCGATCGAGGCGATGCCGTCGAGCTTGGTCAGCTTGGTTTTCAGAAAGGCTTCATAGGACGAGAGATCAGCCGCCACGACACGCAGCAGATAGTCGCGATTGCCCGTCATCAGATAGCACTCCAGCACTTCCGGCCATTTCGAGATCGCCCGCTCGAAACGCGCGAGGTCTTCCTCCTTCTGCCGCGCGAGCTTGATCGAGATGAAGACGGAAACGTGCAGCCCCAACGCCTTCTGGTCCACGGTGGCGATGTAGTTGGTGATCACGCCGCGCTCCTCCAACAGCTTCACCCGCCGGTGGCAGGGCGACACCGACAGCCCGACCTTGCCGGCGAGCTCCTGCATGGTGATGCGGCCGTCGGCCTGCAGAATGCCGAGGATTTTCCGGTCGATGGCGTCGAGGTCAGGCATTGGAACAAAATCCGAGATGCGCGGGTTACATTGGAAAACTGTACCAAAAATCAGGGTCGAAGCGCAAGAAATTGAGAATAATGGCCGTGCCGCCGGGATTAACATGCTCGAATCCGAAAGCCTCCGGGGAGGAGCACCATGGCGACGTCGTCTGCGCGGTCCGAACGTCTCGACCTTTTGAATGCGCTGGCCCGCAAAGTGCTGTGGCTGTCGTCCTGGACCATCCACCACGCCAACCACATCCGTCCCAATGTGGACGGGCTGAAGGTCGGCGGCCATCAGGCCTCGTCGGCCTCGCTCGCGACCATCATGTCGGCGTTGTATTTCGCGGTGCTGCGGCCCGAGGATCGCGTCGCGGTGAAGCCGCATGCCAGCCCGGTGTTCCACGCCATTCAATATCTGTTCGGCCGGCAGAGCCGCGAGAAGCTGGAGAATTTCCGCGGCTTCAAGGGCGCGCAGTCTTATCCATCACGCACCAAGGACACCGATGACGTCGACTTCTCGACCGGCTCGGTCGGCCTCGGCGTCGCGCAGACTTTGTTCTCCTCGCTGGTGCAGGACTACGTCAGCGCGCATGGCTGGATGAAGGACCGCCGCGAGGGCCGCATGATCGCGCTGGTCGGCGACGCCGAGATGGACGAGGGCAACATCTTCGAGGCCCTGGCGGAGGGCTGGAAGCATGGCCTGCGCAACACCTGGTGGATCGTCGACTACAACCGGCAGAGTCTCGACGCGGTGGTGCGCGAAGGTTTGTGGGAGAAGTTCGAGACCATGTTCCGCAATTTCGGTTGGGACGTGGTGATCGTCAAATATGGACGCCTGATGCGCGAGGCCTTCGCTGAGCCCGGCGGTGAAGCGTTGCGGCGCTGGATCGATAATTGCCCGAACGCGCTCTATGCGGCGCTGTGCTTCCAGGGCGGCGCGGCGTTTCGCAAGCATCTTTTGGACGACATCGGCGATCAGGGCGACGTTTCTCGCCTGATCAACAAGCGCGGCGACGACGAGTTGCTGGCGCTGATGTCCAACCTCGGCGGCCACGACATGGCGAGCATGCTGGAGGCATTCGAAGCCATCGACCACGACCGCCCGGTCTGCTTCATCGCCTACACCATCAAGGGCGTCGGCCTGCCGTTCCAGGGCCACAAGGACAATCACGCCGGGCTGATGACAGTGGCGCAGATGGAGACATGGCGCAGCAAGCAGGACATCCGGCCGGGCCACGAGTGGGATAAATTCGAGGGGGTACCGCAGGATCCGGCACAGCTCGAAGCCTTTCTCGCAAGCGTGCCGTTCAATCGCGGCGAGCGGCGGCTGAGCGATGCCGTGTTCGACGTGCCGGAGCGATTGACGTTCACGGCGTCGGCGCAGATGTCGACCCAGCAGGGCTTTGGCCTGATCCTCAACGATCTCGCCCGTGGCGACACGCCGCTGGCCTCGCGCATCGTCACCGCCTCGCCCGACGTGACTGTCTCGACCAATCTCGGCGCCTGGGTCAACCGCCGCGGCCTGTTCGCGCGTGCCGAGAAGGCGGACCTGTTTCGCAGCGAGAAGATCCCGTCGACCTATAACTGGGCTGCCTCGCCGAAAGGCCAGCATATCGAGCTCGGCATTGCCGAGATGAACCTGTTCATCCTGGCCTCCGCGCTCGGCCTCTCGCATGCGATCAATGGGGCGCGGCTGTTGCCGGTCGCCACTCTCTACGATCCCTTCATCGAGCGCGGCCTCGATGCACTGAACTACGCCTGCTACCAGGATGCGCGCTTCATGGTAGCGGCGACACCGTCGGGAGTCACGCTGGCGCCGGAAGGCGGCGCGCATCAGTCGATCGCTACCCCATTGATCGGCATCGCGCAGGATGGCCTTTCGTCGTTCGAGCCGGCCTTTGTCGACGAACTCGCCGCCATCATGAAATGGGGTTTTGCCCATATGCAGCGCGAGGCGGGCGAGGGCGGCTCGGTTTACTTGCGGCTGTCGACGCGAAGCATCGAGCAGCCGCAGCGGATCATGACCCCGGAGTTGGAGACCGGCATCACGGAGGGCGCCTATTGGCTGCGTAAGCCGGGTCCCAATGCGGAGGTGATCGTCGCCTATACCGGTGCGGTCGGACCGGAGGCGATCGAGGCGACCGGCCTGATCGGCGAGAGCCGGCGCGATGTCGGCCTGCTCGCGATCACGTCGGCCGACCGCCTGCACGCCGGATGGACCGCCGCGCGGAATATTCGGCGCGCCCGCCGCGGTGTGCAGCATTTGAGCCATATCGAAAAGCTGCTCGCGCCGCTGCCGCGCGACTGCGGCATCGTCACGGTGATCGACGGCCATCCGGCGACGCTCGGCTGGCTCGGCAGCGTGCGCGGCCATCGCGTCGAAGCGCTCGGCGTCGAACGCTTCGGCCAGACCGGTACGATCGACGACCTCTATCGTTTCAACGGCATCGACGCCAACGCGATCATCGATGCGGCCGAAAGCCTCACCGGTGCGCCCGTGCTGCATCGCAAAATGGCGGTGTGATCAAAACTTCGTTCAACACATACGCCAGTCGCATGCGGCTGTCGCCCCTGCGAAAGCAGGGCCCATAACCACAGGGAGAAATTGTTGATTAGCAGTTAAGGGATTACGGGCAGCGAGCCAACATTGTATCCTGCGGGATGGATCCCGGCTTTCGCCGGGATGACGGCGAGTACGTGGTTGCCGCCTTGCCAGCGTCACGCTCGCACCCTTATATCCTCGCCAGCCGCAACGCTGGCCCGCATATGGCGGGTTCATCCAAAAAGGCATTCGTGCAAGGATGCTGGCACGAAACGCCCCCTCCATTTGCTCTCCCGATTTGAAGAGGTTTTCCGATGGTCAACCGCATGCAATTCTACATCGACGGCGCCTGGGTCGATCCGGTCGTCAAGAAATCCACTCCTGTGGTCAATCCTGCGACCGAGGAGGCGATGTATGAGGTTGCGCTCGGCTCCAAAGCCGATGTCGACAAGGCCGTCGCCGCCGCCAAGCGTGCGTTCGAAACCTATTCCCAGACCTCGCGCGAGGAGCGCGTCGCGCTGCTCGAGAAGATCGTCGCGATCTACAAGAGCCGCATGAAGGAGATCGGCGCTGCGATCTCCGACGAGATGGGCGCACCGCTGCCGATGGCGGAGAAGCTGCAGTCCGGTGCCGGCCTCGGCCATTTCATGACCACGCTGGAAATCCTGAAGAACTATCACTTCGAGGAGCCCTGTGGCTCCGCGACCCTCCTGCGCGAGCCAGTCGGCGTGGTCGGCATGATCACGCCCTGGAATTGGCCGATGAACCAGATCGCCTGCAAGGTTGCGCCGGCGCTGGCGGCAGGCTGCACCATGATCTTGAAGCCGTCGGAGTTCACCCCGACATCGGCGCTGATCCTTGCCGAGATCATTCACGAGGCCGGCGTGCCGAAGGGAGTGTTCAACCTGGTCAACGGCCTCGGCCCGGAGGTCGGTGCTGCGATGAGCGAGCATCCCGACATCGACATGATCTCGTTTACCGGCTCGACCCGGGCCGGCATCGATGTCGCCAAGCGTGCCGCACCAACCGTTAAGCGTGTCAGCCAGGAGCTAGGCGGCAAGTCGCCGAACATCATCCTCGAGGGCGCCGATCTGACGAAGGCGGTGACCGGTGGCGTCATGCACATGTTCAACAATTCCGGGCAGTCCTGCAACGCGCCCTCGCGGATGATCGTGCCGCTGTCGAAGATGAAGGAAGTGTCCGCGATCGCGAAAGCCGCAGCCGACAAGACCAAGGCTGGTGATCCGCGCGGCGAAGGCACCACGATCGGTCCGGTGGTCAATCGCGGCCAGTGGGAGAAGATCCAGGCCCTGATCAACAAGGGCATCGAGGAGGGCGCGACCCTGGTAGCCGGCGGTCCCGGTCTGCCGGAGGGCGTAAACAAGGGCTACTACGTGCGCCCGACCATCTTTGCCGACGTCAAGCCAGAGATGACCATCTCCCGCGAGGAGATCTTCGGACCGGTGCTCGTGATCATCGGCGCGCAGGACGAGGCGGATGCGGTGCGGATCGCCAACGATACGCCCTATGGTCTCGCCGGCTATGTCTCGGCCGGGACGATCGAGAAGGCCCGCGAGATCGGCCGCAAGATCCGCGCCGGCAACGTCAATCTTCAGGGCGTGCCGAACGATCGCACCGCGCCATTCGGCGGCTACAAGCAGTCCGGCAACGGCCGCGAATGGGGCAAGTTCGGTCTGGAGGAATATCTCGAGGTCAAGGCGGTCGCGGGCTACAACGCGGCTTAACTGCGAGTGAAGAGGCGTAGGGTGGGCAAAGCGAGAGCGTGCCCACCCTTCACGTCGCGAAGAGAGATGGTGGGCACGGCACTGCGTGCCTTTGCCCCACCCTACGATGGCCAAGCTATCCGCCCAGCGCACCCTGCGTATTCACGTAGAGCGCGTAGATCGACTGGCTCGCCGCCATGAACAGCCGGTTGCGCTTGAGGCCGCCGAAGCAGACGTTGGCGCAGCGCTCCGGCAGCGCGATCCGGCCGATTGGGGCGCCGTCGGGCGCAAACACCATGACGCCGTCGAGCTCGGGCTTGCCCATGCCCCAGCCGCACCAGAGATTGCCGTCGACGTCGCAGCGCATGCCGTCCGGCGTACCGGGCCCGGCGTCGATGTGGACGCGCTTGTTGCGGAGCGTCGCGCCATCGGGCGAGACGTCATAGGCCAGGATCTTGCGATTGGGTTCCCCGCGGGACTCGACGACGTAGAGGATCTTTTCGTCGGGCGAGAAGCACAGCCCATTCGGCCCCAGCACGCCTTCGGCGACGATGCTGGCTCTGCCGGTTGCACCGTCGATGCGATAGACATTGGCGTCGATCTCGGACTCGGCCTTGTAGCCCTCGTAATTTCCGAGCAGGCCGAAGGTTGGATCAGTGAACCAGACCGAGCCGTCGGATTTCACCACGACGTCGTTGGGAGAGTTCAGCCGCTTGCCGTCGAAGGAGTCGATCAGCACCGTGATGGAACCGTCATACTCGGTGCGCACGACGCGCCGCCCGCCATGCTCGCAGGTGACGAGCCGGCCCTGACGGTCGCGGGTGTTGCCATTGGCAAAGTTCGATGGCTTGCGGAAGATGCTGACCGCGCCGGTTTCCTCCTCCCATTTGAGGATGCGCTGGTTGGGGATGTCGCTGCACAGGAGATAACGGCCGTCGCCGAACCATACCGGCCCTTCGGCCCAGCGCAGGCCGGTGGCGAGGCGTTCCACCGCCGAGAGTTTCAGCCAGTACGTCTCGAACCGCGGATCGAGCGCCTGGATTGCCGGATCGGGATAATAGGTCGCCGGGTGCCAGCCTTGGGACGGAGCATTCGCATCGGACATTTGCTGATCTCGTTGTTGCGTTCCCTCACTGAATGTCTGCTATCATTCTTGTGCAATGACCGCAAACGAGTGGTTGGAATCCAACCACGAGCGAAGCGAATACGAGGGACGAAATGCCACGCATCTTGATGACCGGCGCGAGCGGGGGAATCGGCACATCGCTGCGCAAGCTGCTGCCGCCGATCTATCCGGACCTTCTGCTCAGCGATTTGAAGCCGCCGGCCGATCTGTCCAGCCAGGAGACGTTCAAGGCAGCCAATCTGGCCGATCTCGCGCAGGTCGAGGCGCTGTGCGAAGGGATCGACGGCATCCTGCATTTCGGCGGCTACTCGGTCGAAGGCCCTTGGAACGATATCCTGCAGGCCAACATCGTCGGCGGCTACAACCTGTTCGAGGCCGCCCGCAAAAAGGGCGTGAAGCGGGTGGTCTTTGCCTCGTCCAACCACGCCGTTGGATTCTATCCGCGACATCGCAAGATCGACAACGATGTCCAGCCGCGTCCTGATGGCCGTTACGGCGTCAGCAAGGTTTTCGGCGAGGCGGTCGGGTCGCTTTATGCCGACAAGCATGGTCTCAAGGTGACCTGCATCCGTATCGGCAATTTCGGCGAAAGACCGCTCGATCGGCGCAGGCTTTCGATCTGGCTGAAGCCGGAAGACCTGGTGCAGCTCTGCCGGATCGGGCTCGAACACCCGGACATTCATTTCGAGGTTCTCTATGGCGCCTCGCTCAACGAACGCGCTTGGTGGGACAATCAGCGTGCCTATGATCTTGGCTACCGGCCGACCGGGCGCGCGGAGGATTTTCGCGAGCACGCGTTTGCCGAACAGGCCAAGCTGCCCGCCGATCCGATCGCCGACTACTACCAGGGCGGTTCGTTCTGCAGCGTCGAATTCGACGGGGACACAAGCGGGATGATCGACTGGGGGTAACAATTGCAATGTCATTCCAGGGCACGTCCGAAGGACGTGAACCCGGAATCTCGATATGGGAGCCACGAAAGACAAGCTCCAGATCCCGGTTTCATCCGGTGGCGCGGTTGCCCCCGGAATAACGGTTCAAACAGAAAACAAAAAGAGACCAAGCATGACCGACGGATTGCGGAAGGGATTGACCGCTTACGGCGACGCCGGATTTTCGCTGTTCCTGCGCAAGGCCTTCATCAAGGCGATGGGCTATTCGGACGATGCACTGGATCGCCCGATCGTGGGCATCACCAATACCTATAGCGACTACAATCCCTGCCACGGCAACGTGCCGCAGATCCTAGAGGCGGTGAAGCGCGGCGTGATGCTGTCCGGCGCAATGCCCTTCGTGTTCCCGACCATCTCCATCGCGGAAAGCTTTGCGCATCCGACCTCGATGTATCTGCGCAACCTGATGGCGATTGAAACCGAGGAGATGATCCGGGCCCAGCCGATGGATGCCGTGGTCGTGATCGGCGGCTGCGACAAGACACTGCCGGCGCAGATCATGGCGGCGGTTTCTGCCGATCTGCCGACTGTCGTCATTCCGGTCGGGCCGATGGTAGTCGGCCATCACAAGGGTGAGGTGCTGGGCGCCTGCACCGATTGTCGCAGGCTGTGGGCAAAATATCGTGCCGGCGAGATCGACGATCAGGAGATCGAGGCGGTCAATGGCCGGCTCGCGCCATCGGTCGGCACCTGTATGGTGATGGGGACGGCTTCCACCATGGCCTGCATCACCGAGGCGCTGGGTCTCTCCCTGCCGATGAGCGCGACCATCCCGGCACCGCACGCCGAGCGCTTCCGCTCGGCCGAAGCGAGCGGGCGCGTTGCAGCCGAGATGGCCAAGGCGAAGGGACCGCGGCCGACCGAGCTGTTGACCCCGGCGGCGTTCAAGAATGCGCAGGTGGTATTGCAGGCCATTGGCGGCTCGACCAACGGCCTCATTCACCTGACGGCGATTGCCGGCCGCACGCCACACACGATCGACCTCGACGCTTTCGACAGGCTCGGCCGCGAGGTGCCGGTGCTGGTCGATCTCAAGCCGTCGGGCGAGCATTACATGGAGCATTTCCATCATGCGGGCGGGGTGCCGAAACTGCTCAAGCAACTCGGGAATCTCATCGACCTCGATGCGAAGACCGTCACCGGCGAGACGCTGCGCGAGGTCGTCGCCAAGGCTGAGGACGTGCCAGGGCAGGATGTGATCAGGCCGCGGCAGGATCCGATCAAGCGCGAGGGCGGTCTGGCGGTGCTACGCGGCAATCTTGCGCCGCGCGGTGCCGTGATCAAGCATTCCGCGGCCAGCGAGAGGCTGCTGCAGCATACCGGACGCGCCGTCGTGTTCGAGTCGATCGAGGACATGACGCTGCGGATCGATGATCCCGGCCTCGACGTTTCGGCGGACGACGTCCTGGTGCTGCGCAATGCCGGGCCGAAAGGCGCGCCGGGCATGCCGGAGGCCGGCTATCTGCCGATCCCGAAGAAGCTGGCGCGCGGCGGCACCAAGGACATGGTGCGGATTTCGGACGCGCGCATGAGCGGGACAGCTTTCGGCACCATCGTGCTGCACATCACGCCCGAGTCCGCTGTCGGCGGGCCGTTGGCGCTGGTTCGGACGGGAGACAGGATCCGGCTCGATGTCGAACAGCGCAGCATCGATCTGCAGGTCGACGACGCCGAGCTTGCAACGCGCCGTGCCGCGTTGACGGCGGCGTCAACGCCGGATTGGGCCTCGCGCGGCTATGCGCATCTGTTCCACGAGACCATCCTGCAGGCCGACGAGGGCTGCGATTTCGACTTCATGCGGCGAACGGGGAAAGCGTGAGATCGGGCTCACTTCCCTTTGCTGGTAAAGCGCTTCACCGCAGCCTTGAATTCGTCCGTGTGCATGCAGGCGATGATCGCGTCGCGCTCGGCGTCAAGCTGCTGTTCGACAGTGCTCGTCGCTGCGCGACGGATCAGGGCCTTGGTCGCGGCCAGCCCCGCCGACATGTTCTGCGCCAGCCGCTGCGCAATCTCCCGCGTCGCGGCCATCAGTTCGAGGCCCGGCACCACCTTGGTGACGAGGCCCCATTCGTAAGCCTGCTGGGCCGTAAAGCTGTCTTCGGCGAGGAAGATCTGCAGCGCGCGGCGGATACCGACACTCGCCACCACGCCGACGGTGCCGCCGCCATCGGGCGAGACGCCGAGCTTGGCATAGGCCGGCGTGAAGCGCGCCTCTTCGGCCGCGATGCAGAGATCGGCGGCAAAGGCGAGCGACAGGCCGGCGCCCGCCGCCGAGCCGTGCACGCTGGCGAGCACGATCTTGGGCATCCGCCTGAGGCAGGCGATGAAGGCGTGATAATGGTGCAACAGCTCGCCGACGACGGGCGTGATGGTATCTGCCTCCGCTGCGGCGCCAATGGTCTGCAGGTCGCCGCCGGCGCAGAAAGCCCGGCCTTCGCCTCGCAGCACCAGCACCCGAATGTCCTTGTCCGCCTCGATCTGGAGAGCCAGGTGTTCCAAACTTTGCGCAATGGCCAGATTGATGGCGTTGAACGCGGCGGGCCGGTTGAGCGTGATGGTGGCGATCGGCCCATCGATCGACAGGAGCGCGGGCTCCTCGGATTGTGCAGGCTCCGGCATCGGATTCCTCCCCAGGTATCTATCGTTGGCGGCGATTTAAATCGCAGAGCCGGGGCGGTGACAATCCCAGAGAAGTTTGCGACAACCCGGCTCTGGCTGAGGCTGGTCGAAGGGCCGATCACAGGCCTTCATGTGAGGCTGTAGCGAGTAGGTGCGATGGGGCAGGGCGCGGTGGCAAAAGGGCCGGTGGTGATCGTGGGCGCGGGACATGCAGGCTTTCAGCTTGCAACGTCGCTGCGGCAGGCGGGCTTCGCCGATCCGATTCACCTGATCAACGACGAGGCGCATCTGCCATACCAGCGGCCGCCGCTCTCCAAGGCCTATCTGAAAGGCACAGGCGGGCCGGAGACACTGATGTTCCGGCCGTTGAAGTTCTATGCCGACCAGAACATCGACCTGGTCTATGACCGCGCGGTGACTGTCCAGCGTGACGCCCGCAAGGTGCTGCTCGCCTCCGGCGCCACGCTCGACTACGGCCACCTTGTGTTTGCCACCGGCGCGCGCAACCGGTTGCTTGATCTTCCGAACGCCAATCTCTCCGACGTGCGCTACCTGCGCATCCTCGACGACAGCGAGGCGTTGCGGAGCCTGCTTGCCAACGCCAAGCGGGTGGTCGTGATCGGAGCGGGCTTCATCGGACTGGAATTCGCAGCCACCGCGCGCATCAAGGGCCTCGATGTCGATGTGCTCGAACTCGGTGCCCGCGTGATGGCGCGGGCGGTGACGGCCGAGATCTCCGATTATTTCCAGAAGCAGCATGCCGATGCCGGCGTGCGCATCCATCTCGGCGTGCAGGCCACCAGCATCGAGGCCGACGGAGCCAGGGTGACGGGCGTGAGTTTGAGCGATGGCCGGCATATCCCGGCCGATCTCGTGGTGGTCGGGGTCGGCGTGCTGCCAAATGTCGAACTTGCCGCCGAGGCCGGGCTGCCGGTCGCATCCGGAATCGTCGTCGACGAATATCTGCTGACGTCTGATCCGCACATCTCCGCGATCGGCGATTGCGCGCTGTTTGTCAGCCCGCGCTTCGGCGGCACGTTGCGGCTGGAATCGGTGCAGAACGCCACCGATCATGCACGCTGCGTGGCGGCGCGGCTGACAGGCGATGTCAAGCCTTATGACGGGCAGCCCTGGTTCTGGAGCGACCAGGGCAACGACAAGCTGCAGATCGCAGGGCTCACCACGGGCTATGATCAGGTGGTGCTGCGCGGCGATCCCGCACAGAAGGCGTTTTCGGCCTTCTGCTACAAGGAGGGCAGGCTGGTCGGCATCGAATCGGTGAACCGCGCCGGTGACCACATGTTCGGCCGCAAGCTGCTTGCGGCGGGGGGCACGATCGATCCCGATCACGCGGCCGACCTGAATTTCGACCTCAAGAGCGCGCTCGGCTAGAGCAGCTTTTCCACCTCCTCCGCGGTCGGCATCGACGGCCCGGCGCCCATCCGCTGCACGCAGATCGACGCGGCGAGATTGGCGTAGCCTATCGCATCGACGATCGCCGCACCCTGGGACAGCCTGGCCGCGAGCGCGCCGACGAAGCAGTCGCCGGCGCCGGTGGTGTCGACGGCCGTGACGGGACGGCCCTCGATCCAGAACGTCTCCTCGCCGGTGATCGCGACGGCGCCACGAGCTCCCAGGGTGACGCAGACCGTCTGGTCCGGACGGGCCTTCAGCGATTGCGTGGCCTGAACGATACGCTCCTCCTCGGCATCCTCGCCGAGGTTCATGCCGGCAAGCAGGCTGAGTTCGGTCTCGTTCAGCACGAGGATGTCGACCAGTTCGAGCAGGTCGGCACTCAGGGGCCGGGCAGGCGCCGGATTGAGGATCGTCGTGGCTCCGGCCGCACGCGCGCGCTGGAAAAACGCGACGATCGTTGCGCGGGGAATCTCGAACTGGCTCACCGCGATGTCGCCTGTCGCCAGCGCAACGGCAGTTACATCGTCGATACCGACCTCGGCATTGGCCCCGGGAACGACGACGATGGTGTTCTCGGTATTGGCGAGCGTGATGATCGCCGTGCCGCTCTGCGCCGTTTCGCTGTCCTTTACGCCGGTGAGATCGATCCCTTGCGCCTCGAGAAAGCTGCGCAACTGCACACCGAACGCATCCCGGCCCAGACGGCCGATCAATGTGGTTGGTGCACCGAGCTTGGCAGCCGCCACCGCCTGATTGGCGCCCTTGCCGCCGGGGAAATACGTCACCGTGTGGCCGGCCACCGTCTCGCCGATGCGCGGGTGACGCTCGGCTGTCGCCACCACATCCATGTTGATGCTGCCGGCGACAACCACGCGGCCCATGCCAATACTCCCCCTTGCGTCCGGCTAGACGCGGACTTCGAATTCCTGCCTCACAGCGTCGATATCGGCCAGCGCGGGCAGCCCGGCTTCGTTGCCGAGGCGCTGGATCTTGAACGTCGAGGCCGCGCGCGCGAACTCGAAATGCTCCTGCCAGCTTTTGGCGGGATTGGCGAGATAGGAATAGATGTAGGCGCCATGGAACACGTCGCCGGCGCCGTTGGTGTCGATCACGCGCTCGCGCGGAATCGGATAGGCCGGCAACGATTGCACCGCGCTGGTCTCGTCATACCAGAGCAGGCCCCTCTCACCCATCGTGATGCCACCGACCCGGCAACCTCGGCTCTTGAGATAATCCAGCATCTTCTCCGGCGTCAGGTCCATCTGCTCGCACAACCGCTCGGCGACGATGGCGACGTCGATGAATTCCAGTAGCTCATGGGTGTTGGTCCGCAGGCCGCCGCCGTCGAGCGAGGTCAGGATGCCGGCCTCGCGGCACAGCTTGGCATAATGGATGGCAGCGTCCGGCTGATGGCCGTCGACATGCAGGGCGCGGCAATTGCCGAGATTGAGCAGCGGAAAAGGATGGATATGGGCGTCGTCCCGGCAGCGGACGATCGCCCGCTTGCCGTCCTTGGGCATGATGAAGGACAGCGACGAGGAGTTGACCTTCCGCGGATGCATCGAGATGCCGTATTTCGCGCACATGTCCTGGAACATGCGCCCCAGCCAGTCATTCGCCAGCGTGGCGATCAGGTCCGGCACGATCCCCAGCTTGGCGCAGCAAAATGCTGCCGTCACCGCATTGCCGCCGAACGAGACCGCGTAATCCGAAGCGACGTGTTTCTCGTCCCCGGTCGGCAGATGGTCGGTAATGAACGTGACGTCGATGTAGGTCTGTCCGATAAAGAGGGCCTGCATAAGATCTTCCGTCATCCGCTAAAGGGGGTGTTCCGGCACCGCCTTACCAGATTAGCAATCGGAGGAGACGGATCAACGCTGAAATTGTTGGCAGATTCGTCACGATTGCGCTTCGGATGGGCCGAGATACAACGGAGGCCCCCTGCCGGAGCGGAGGCATGCGCGCTATCCTGCAACGGGCGCAGATTCGAAACCAGGAGCGATCGATGACGGTCTATGCGGGTCCGGTGTTCGACATGGCAGCCAAGCAATTCAACGTGATCGCTGATCATCTCGATATCCCAGGCGACGAGCGCGACCGTCTGCTCCTGCCCAAGCGCGCCATCACGGTGTCTTGTCCGATCCACCGGGACGACGGCACCATCGCCGTGTTCGAAGGCTATCGGGTTCAGCACCTCCTGACGATGGGACCGACCAAGGGCGGCACGCGATTCGCGCCTACTGTCGATATCGGAGAGGTGGCGGCGCTCGCGATCTGGATGAGCTGGAAGTGCGCCCTGGTCGGGCTGCCTTACGGCGGCGCCAAGGGTGGGGTGAATGTCGACCTGAGCCAGCTGTCGAAGCGCGAGCTGGAGTCGCTCTCCCGCCGCTACATGCAGGAGATGATCCCGTTCGTCGGTCCGCACACCGACGTGATGGCGCCGGACATGGGTACCAACGAGCAGGTCATGGCCTGGTTCATGGACACTTATTCCATGTACCAGGGCCAGACCGTGATGGAGATCGTCACCGGAAAGCCGGTGTTTTCCGGAGGGACTTTGGGCCGCCGCGAGGCGACCGGGCGCGGGGTGGCCCATCTCGCCCGGCGCGTGATGGATGTCCTCTCGATCGAGCCGACCAAGGCCACCGCGGTCGTGCAGGGGTTCGGCAATGTCGGCTCCTATGCGGCGCTTGGGCTGCATCTGATGGGCATGAAGGTGATCGCGGTCAGCGACCATACCGGTGCGCTGCACGATCACCGCGGCCTCGACATCCCCGCGCTCATGGATCATGCGGTCAAGCACGGCAGCATCGCCGGTTTCGCGACCGAGCTTGCGTTCGATCCGGCCAAGATTCTGACGCTTGCTTGCGATGTGTTGGTTCCGGCCGCGGTCGAGCGCGTGATCGATGCGCGGGTTGCGGAAAATCTCAAATGCCGCGTGCTGGCGGAAGCGGCCAATGGCCCGACCACGCCCGATGCCGACCTGGTGCTCGAGCAGCGGCGCAAGGAGATTTTCCTGATCCCAGACATTCTCTGCAACTCCGGCGGCGTCGTGGTCAGCTATTTCGAATGGGTGCAGGATCTGCAGCAATTGTTCTGGGAGGAAGAGGAGGTGATGCGGCGGGAGTATCAGATCCTGGACCGCGCCTTCGAGCACATGCTTGCGCGCGTGCGCGCCGACAACGTCGCGCACCGGACCGCAGCGATGGCGATCGGCGTGGAAAAGGTCCGCGCAGCCAAGAACTCGCGAGGGCTGTTTCCGTGATCACGGGTCTCGACCATATCGTCGTTCTCATCGAGGACATCCAGGCGGCCACGACCGCGTACGAGACCTTGCTCGGCCGAAAGCCCTCATGGCAAAATGCCGACGATGGTGCCGAACGCGTGCTGTTCACGCTCGACAATATGACGCTCGAACTGATGGCGCCGTTGGGCAATAGCGTCGCCGCCGACCGCATCCGCAACGTCATCAAGATCTGGGGCGAGGGCCTCGCCAGCATCTGCTTTGCCACCAACGACGTCGCGAAAATGCATCGGAGACTGGAGCGGGTCGCGCTGAAGCCGGACCCGATTGTCGAGGTCAGCAACACCGACGCGCTGTCCGGCGCGAGCCTGCATTGGAAGCGCACCCGCGCCGCCACCGAGCTGACCCGCGGGGTCCGCATGTTCTTCCTCGAGCTTGCGGCCGAGCGGCCGCGTTCGGTCGCGACGGCGGATTCGCCGGTCCTCGGACTGGACCATGTGGTGATATCGACCGAGGATCCCGAACGCTCCGCCGCGCTCTATGGCGCGCGGCTCAGCCTCGACATGGCGCTCGACCGCACCCACCAGGAGTGGGGACAGCTGATGTTCTTCCGCTGCGGCGACCTGATCGTCGAGGTCGTGAAGCGTCCGGTGGCCGGCGGAGACGCGGCGCATGACAAATTGTGGGGCTTGAGCTGGCGCGTGGCCGATATCGATGCCGCGCGCGAGCGTCTGCTGGCGGCTGGCGTCCAGGTCTCGGAGCCGCGGGCGGGGCGCAAGCCGGGCACGCGCGTCATGAGCCTCTACAGCGGCACCTGCGGCATTCATACGCTGGTCCTGGAATGGACCGCCAAGACAGAGGTCTGACCGGGGCTTTCCGCAGCAGCAAGGGCCGAAGACGAAGACCGCCGTCACGCGACCTCCTGCATCAACGTCGCGCCGATCTGCTCCAGCGCCCACTCGACCTGATCCCTTGTGATGACGAGCGGCGGGGCGAAGCGGATGGTGTGCTCGTGGGTGTCCTTGGCAAGGATGCCGCGCGCCTGCAGCGCCTCGCAAATGCGGCGAGCAGGGCCGGCCTCCTTGTGCAGCTCGACCGCCAGCATCAATCCGCGTCCGCGCACCGCGCGGATGGTGTTGGCGCGGATGCTCCTCAACCCTTCGAGAAAGTGCGCGCCCTGCAAGGCGGCATTCTCGATCATGCCTTCCTCGACCAGCACCCGCAGCGCTGCGCGGGCCACCGCGCAGGCCAGCGGATTGCCGCCGAAGGTCGAGCCGTGCTGGCCGGGCTTCAAGGTGCCGAGCACGGCGTGGTTGGAAAGCACCGCCGAGACCGGATAGAAGCCGCCGGACAGGGCCTTGCCGAGCAAGGTGACGTCGGCCTCGATGCCGTCATGCTGTTCCGCCAGCAGCCGGCCGGTGCGGCCGAGCCCGGTCTGGATCTCGTCGAGGATCAGCATCACATTGTTGACGGTGCAGAGTTGTCGCACCTCGGCGAAATAGCCTGATGGCGGAATGATCACGCCGGCCTCGCCCTGGATCGGCTCGGCCAGGAAGGCGACGGTGTTCGGCCCGATCGCGGCTTCCAGCGCCCTGGCATCGCCGAACGGGATGATCCTGAATCCCGGCGCGAACGGGCCGAAATGATCGCGCGCCACAGGATCGGTGGAGAAGCCGATGATGCCGAGCGTGCGGCCGTGGAAATTGTCGGCACAGACGATGATCTCGGCCAACCCATCCGGCACGCCCTTGACCTCGTAGCCCCATTTGCGCACCGCCTTGATCGCGCTCTCCACCGCCTCGGCGCCGCTGTTCATCGGCAGCACCTTGTGGGCGCCGGTCAGGCTTGCGATCTCCTCATAGAACGGCGCGAGCTGGTCGTTGTGAAAGGCGCGCGACGTCAAGGTCAGCCGTCCCGCCTGTTCGATCATGGCGGCCAGGATCTTCGGGTGGCAGTGCCCCTGGTTGACGGCCGAATAGGCCGAGAGGCAATCGAGATAACGGTTGCCGTCGGTGTCCCATACGAACACCCCTTCGCCGCGCGAGAGCACGACGCCGAGCGGCTTGTAGTTCTGCGCGCCGAGCCGCGCCTCCGTCGCGATGAATGGATTGACCGGTGCAGACATGTTCGTCACCGCTGCTGTTGTTGGCTGCAGGCCGGGGGCGGGGAACGTCACGCCGCGCAGAGCCTGATGTCGTGAGCTTGCGGACATCGCTGCCGCAAAACCGAGCCTCGTCGTCGACCACTATAGGCCTGCGATGGTGTTCGGTCGATGATCGCGATGTTGCCGGGGGGCATTTCTGTCCGGTGCCCAGAGTTATCAAGCTGCCGCCGAGAATGCTGTGCGCTCCCTCTCCCGCTTGCGGGGGAGGGCTGGGGTGGGGGCGCCTGATCGGCAGTCTTTGTGATGTTACCCCGACCTCGAGAGCGCGCATCAGTGGACAGGTCCGGCCATGGCGGACAAGTCGTCGCTCGCGCGCCTCGCAATGACGGTGGTGAGACATAAGTTCACCTTCTCGCGGCGCTGTCGCGTCCGAGCTATGCTGCAAAACCTGCCCTCTTCAAGCAGAGGGCACGGGGAATGCCGGGCGCTGGCCGCACCCATGGCCCGCCTGCAGCAAAAAATGCAGGCGGCAGGTACCACAGGTTCAGCCGAGACATCCCGGCATTCCCCGCGCAATGGTTTTAACGGCTGCTTCGCGTTCTCCCCGGTGCGCCGGGCTTTTTGGCCACCGTGCCGCGACAACGCGCTGAAACGCGTTGCGCGGGTGATACCAGCGTCGGGGTATCAGGACCACGCGACTTGACCGTGCGCATCAACGTCGTTCGTCGGCGCGGATCAACCACGCTGCAACATCGACACGCCCACCGCATCCCGCCGCAACGTCCGTGACGATCGCGAAACGCCCCTCGTATCGAGACGGGATAACGACAGTCAATCACGATTTCTGATAAAACGAAAGAGGAATATTTCTCCGAAGCGGGCTGGATAGCGGGATGCGCTTGAAGCGGCTCGCGAAATGAGTTTTTCGGCGCGGGCTGTACGGACAGCGCAAGCAGGCCGGAGACTAGCAGGCGGCGCAGATGGACTGTATTGCGCCGTCCACCGAGTTGTCCGACAACGCACCTCTCATCAGAGTCCGGGAATGCCCGTTAAGGGCGATTATCGGACTCCAGATGCAAGCCTGCTTCGGGTATGCTTCACGCCGTCGGCGGGGGTCCAATGTCAAAACTGATAGAGTATCTCAGCGCGATCGCGCCCTTTTGGCAGTTCTGGGTGGCCGTGGCGTTCTTCGTCGAGCGCGCGCTAGATCGATATCTACCGACGCTTATCAGCGCGAAGCTCAACGAGATCATGCCGGCGGGCAGCCGACGTCTGCTATTTGTTTGGATTGCGGCGATCGCATTCTGCTACGCAAATTTCAGAGCATGGGACGTTGAGCGAGCAGCAAAAGAAGTCGCCCTCGCGTCCCAGGCAAAACTCAATCCGTTCAAGATCTACCAGGATGGTTTCGAAGTCGGTGACGTCGGAGAGCCAAAGATCGACGCCGGGAATCAAACGCTCGTTTTCCCGACGCTAGCCACCATCAGGCTCGATCCCAACAGAGAGATCGAATATTCGAACTGGAAGATTTTGTGCGCGCTCGACGAGAAGAACTTGAATAGCATATCTGGAACGCCAGCGGGCCCTACCAGGGTCTATGCAGGTATCTTGTGCAGGATCGAGGGCCACAGATAATCAGAGAAAATCTCCGCCGGGCGCTACCTCTCGCTTGCATTTGCCTAGGCGCCGGCGGATGCCGCGCATTGTGGCCCTGACACCCTCGAAATAGGTCGGCGGCCCGTGGCCGGCCGCCTTGTGCTCGGCTGCGATCGCAGACTTGCGCCGTTCGATGGTCGAGGCCTTCAGGCCGACGTCGGTGCGCCAAGCACCGGGCGACCATGGCTGGAAGAGCCGGGAGCGGATTTAGCGAAACTCTTCCACACCAGGCCGAAAAGTCAGCTCAGTCCGAGGCATAGGCCCGGCGCGTATTGGACGACTTTTCTCCAGCGCCAGCCCGAGCAAGAGCCGCTCGACGGTGACGAAACTGTCGCAGGCCTTTCCGCCTCGAGATGGGCGCGAACCGAGGCCATCGGATCGACGAGTCTCGGTGGATGACATGGGACCTTGCTGAATCTACCTTACTTTACGACTTTGGCTTGAGCCTTCGGGCCGAGATTCTCTCTGGAGTCAGCAATGCCGAAAATTCGTTTTGCCGGCCGCATTCTACCTGAAGCGATCAACCTTTCGGTTCAAGATCATCCAACGATTTCGTGGAAATCGGGGCTCTCAGGTACCGAGGGCCGCTTCGAGATCTCGATCGTAGCCAACGCAATCACTGTCGATTGCGAACTACACCGATTCGAATCCCAGCACTTTACCGAAGTCTATGCGCGCGCGTCGGATCTAGTCAGCGCCACGATCAATTTTCACGCCTTCTGCACGGGAGTTGGCTTTCAGGCGATTCTAGAGAAGGTGAGCATCGATGGTGGGGCAGAGCAGCCGGTTATTCCTCAAGATCAAGCGCTAGCGAGCCTCGTATCAGTTGTCCCAACAGAGCAGGAAGTCGCCCAGCTGCACCACATCGTTTTGACGGATCATGCACTTGCTCAAGCTTTGAGGGATCTGGCCGACGGACTTAGAACTTTCCATACCGGTCCAGTCGTTGCTCAGCGCGCAGTCGAAACGATCAGAAACTATTTCGTTCCGCCTGGGGCCGACTACAGCGCTGGCTGGCAACCAATGCGGGACGCGCTGAATCTCAGCCGTGATTACCTGCAGGTGATCACGGATCTGTCGATCGGTCCGCGGCATGGCGACAGGAGCCACATCCCGACTCCGCAATTGCGCGTCGGCGTAGAGCGTGCCTGGGTCGTCATGAACAGATTTCTGGCCTATCGACTCTTGGGGTCAACGAAGCTTCCGGAACGAGATTTCCCTCCGCTCTGAAAAACCCGGCCTCGATAATGTCGAACGTTGACGTCCGGTAAGGGCTGAAAGCGGAAGTTTGCGGAGCGCTAGCGGCGCCGCCGGCAGGATTACGGCTCGGGCGGATCGTGATCCGCCGTTCCGAGTCGCCTAGATGGCGGGTTACGCCTTCGGCTCCAACCCGCCCTACGCCATGCTATTCCTTGTCGGCACATCGCCCTCGACGAATCATTTCGTTAGCCATTTCTCGAAGTACAAATTGATCGGGTTGGAAACGTAAGGGCCATACGCCGGGCACGGAACGAACCCCTTCGCCCGATAGAGCCTCTGGGCATCGGGAAGAAATTCCGTGGTTTCCAGCCGCAGAACCGACAGCTTGGCGGTCAAGGCCGCTTCCACAACCCGCGTCAGGAGCCTGCTGCCTATGCCAGTCGTCCGAACCTCGGTGACGACATACATGCGCTTCACCTCCCCGGTGCCATCCGCAAACACCTGCAGCCCTGCACAGCCGACGGCTTGTCCGGCAATCCGCGCGATGAACATTTGCGTGTCGTCGTGCGCCAGCCGCTCAATTGGAGAGCCGTGATTCCTGTCCACCCCGCTGACCTTGTTCAAGAAATCGTCCAGCGCGGTGACGAGGTTGATCAGGTCCGGGGACCTTGCATCGGCCAGCTCAATTTCGACTCGATCGACAGTCATTCTCGTCCCTCTTCTTCGAAGAGAGGAGCGCATGACGCCGTGGTGGCTTGTCCCGTTTAGTTGCCGGACCGGCCACATCTTCTTCCGAAGGAAGAAAGCCACCTTGCTCGGGAGCAGGTTGGCGCTGGGCGTCGGCCCAACTCTTGATGTTGGAGTTGACGATAGCGGGCACTATCGAGCTTGGCAAGCACGCCGCCAGTTTGAGAAACAACGAGTGGCCGCTCCTGGCCCGAAACGTAAGTCCCGGAACGGAGGGGGTATTTCCGAAGCTGGGGGTAGACCGGCTGTGCCATCCGCCTGCCGGCCACGGCCGCCTTTGGCTTGAAGCGGAAGTGTGTCGCGCATGAGTGCTCGACAAGAAATAGCAGTGCATCATATTCTTGCTAAGATGCCAGTCAGGAAGCTTTGGTTATTTGGTGAATCGTGAAACTATTCCGGAGCCACGCCAAGACGTTTGTTGTCGCCGCCTGGGTCCTGCTTGTGGTGGCGATCCCGGTCTGCTTTGTTGTCGGCGCGGCGGCGGGCTTCGACAAGTTCTACTTCCCTGCGCATCCGCACGCGACACTGGATGCGTATGATCTCAACGCATCGAAACTAATCATGGCCGCTGCCGGCCTTGCCGCGGTGCTGTCTTCGGTTGCCTTCACCTTGGGGTTTCGCGCCACCGCGTCCTTGCTGGTCATTCTGATCTGGACCGCGACCATTGCCGGCAACCAGATTGCCCGTGCCCGCGTCGAACCGGGACCTGATTATTACGAGCGGCATATCGGCTCGGAGGTGTTCCTGGTACCCTGGAAATATGCGGATGCCGGCCCCGGCCGTCCTCCCCGCGACCCTCCCGGCGAGATCGGCTTCACCGTCGATCTCTGCCTGTCCAATCTCGGGGGGCGCACCGACATCGATTGTAGTTGGATTCAACAGGTCCGGATTCTTCCAGGTGATAAGGACGTTGCCGATCCGACCCTGGGTTCATGGCGCAAATACCGGTCGGAGATGACTCCCGGTCCCGATCACGACGGGTATCGATCGTTTGATCTGAGCTATCAGCTGCAGCCCGGCGCGCCTACGCGGATCCAGCATTATTTCGTGCGCCTGAATGCGATGGGAGAGCCGACACGGCTCGTGGCATGCCGACTGGACAACGGCAGGTTCTGCACCCACCAGCACGCTGGTCGGCGATTATTGGTTTGGCTACGAAGCAGATTTAGCTCAGGGCGACGAGACGTCGGACGCCAAGCTCGCTGCCTTAGTCGAATCCTGGCGACGCAAGTGAGTCGTTCATGGTGGTCAGACAGACGTCCGCTTCTGGCACACTACGGCCCAGCGCGCGGCCGATCGTACTTGAGGTCAGACGGGGCGGTTGATGCGCACCGTCGCAGTCTCGAATTCTCTATTGTCCAGCACAATGTTGGCATTTTGGATGGGTTGACTTAGCCGCTCATAAATCTCGAACGCCGGCGCGTACCGATCCCGGTACAGAGCCTCCGCCGCTTCACGGCCACCGAGTTGGTTGGCGTCGCGCAACGTCCCCCTTTCGCCAGCTGTCTTTACATCGACGTCAACAAATATGACGACTTCCCAAGCATCTCGCAGTTCTGATCGCTGCAAGAATGTCCCATCGACGATCAAGATGTCGCGTTGATTCGCCCTGTGGGTGGGCGCAACGATAGGCTCGTCCTTATCGAGGTCGAAGGAAGCGGTGCTATAGATTAGGCTTCCTCCGGGACCCAGCGGCTCGAGGAGTAACCGCCGCACGGCATCGAGGTCCCGGGCGTCAAAATAGTAACCTTCGGCCGAATGGCGACCACGCGCGTAACGTTCGCGCTTCGGTCGATGAAAGCCATCGATAGAGGTGCGAATGGTCGCTCGGCCGATACGGTCGAGTTCATGAGCCATTTCGTTGGCGACAGTTGTCTTACCCGATGCAGTTCGGCCGTCGATGGCTACCCGTACCGGATGTGGCCTGTCGACCGCAGCGGCAAACTCCGCGATGGTGATCAAGGCTGCGCGTCTCATGTGTCCCCCCCCTCCAAGATTGCAGGAAGAATTCAGAATGTCTTTTGGGACCACGATTCACAAATAGTATCCGGCTCTGCGACCGGGGCAGAAGGCCGGCCCGCACGCAGCGCCAATGGCAGCAATTGGCCCGAAACGTAAGTCCCGGAACCGCGGGTGTTATTCCGAAGTTGGGGTACACCGGCTGCGCCATCCGTCTGCCGGCCGCGGCGGCCCTTGACCCAAAGGCGCTTCCCATGCGGCCAATCGCTATGTTAACAACACACGATGACGCGCGTAATGGTGATCGGCAACGCTGGCGGCGGCAAATCCACGATGTGCAAGGCATTATGTCGTGCGCACTCGTTGCCTTACTTCGCCATCGATAATATTTTGTGGCGTCCGAACTGGGTGCGGGTTCCTGACGAAGAACTACGCGAGAGCCACGATGCCCTGCTGTCGCAGGAGCGCTGGTTGCTTGATGGATACGGGCCTTGGTTCTCTGTCCTCGACCGGATTGCCGCATGCGATACTGTTGTTTTCGTTGACCATCCGTTTTGGATTCATCTCTGGTGGGCGACCAAGCGCCAGGTGAAGTCGGTGTTCTTTGGGCGACCTGATGGCCCTCCGGGTTGTCCGATGCTGCCGGTCACGTTCCGCCTCTACAAGATGATGTGGGGGCTTCACCGTGAGATGAGGCCCCGGCTCATAGAGGCGATCTACGCAAAATCTGATCGGCTGCGGATCATCCACATCAGATCACCAAAAGAGCTGGTAGCATTCGCAGCCAATCCGACGTAACCGCCGAGTCCCGCGAGGCGGCGATCTCGTTTGCTCGCGTGAGACCTTCGCGATCGGCCCGAAACGCAAGTCCCGGAACGGAGGGGTTATTTCCGAAGCTGGGGGGACACTGGCTGCGCCATCAGCCGACCGGCCACCGCCGCCCTTGACCCGAAGCAAACGCTGAGGCCGTCCCAGCATCAATGAGCGAAAATCACGACTTGCCGGACAAGGTCGAGGAAGTCCGCCGTATGAATCCCCTTCTGGTATTGATCTAATTCAACCACCTGAACGACCACCAGGCGCTTCTCCGGCAATATGGCGATCTGTTGCCCTCCATAGCCCGAGGCAAGGATTGCATCTCTCCCCCATGCACCTGCATCCAGAACCCACCATAGATAGCCATATTTGCGATCTCTTCTATCTGTTTCCGAGTACGCTTTCGTCGAGTCAATAACCCACTGGGACGGAATGACAGGCGCTCCGTTCCATTCACCCTTTTTGAGGAATAGCAAGCCAAAGCGCGCAAGATCGCGCGCGCTCATGCTGAACACGTAGGCGGGGTAAAGAGAGGAACGATCCCCCACGAACATCCCATCATGGGCAGTGAAATCCTGCATCCCGATCGGGTGGGCGATGGCCTTTTCGAAGCTCTCAAAGGCGTTTGAGCCTGTCGCCTTCGCGTAGATTGCGCCAAGCGCATTGAAATCCCAGTTGTTGTAGTACCAGAACGTACCTGGCGGATGAGCGCCACGCGGAGGGCGTGTCGACTTCTGCTCCCCGGTCTCGTAAGCTGCTGGATGATAGACTCCGGAACGAGCCATGAGCAGCTCACGAACAGTCGCCTGCTTCTCCTCTCGCGTCAGCGATGGTGCACTATCGTCCACGCCCAGTTGCTCAAGCGTGTTCTCAATATTTATCTGGTTCCGTGAGACGGCGATTCCGAAAAGAGCACTTAGCAGGCTCTTGCGGACGGAGCGAACATTCACTTTCCGCGTGATGTCGCCCGACGTCGCAACAACGAGGTCGCCTTGCACAACCATGATCGATGTCGGCCTGTATTTCCGAGCGTAGTTTCGGACCGCGTTGTGAATGGGCGCCGCGTCGCCGGACTCGACGATTTTCCAGTCGATTCCTGGCTCGGCACTTGCCGGCTCCGAGCAGAGCAGCATGACTGCGAACAATGCCGAGCATCGCATGAGATTACCTGGAGATCTGGACGATTGGCGAAAGGACCGGCGCGATAGGAAATTGTTTAAGGTGTGACATACAGAATTATGTCGACGGCAGAATCAAGGTAGTCTGACCGGCACCATTACGATAATTGCGAGCTTCAGTTGTGCTCGCCCCACGTTCTTCGGCCTTTGACCCCAAGCGACTGTTCCGGTAGGACACTCTGACGGCCCACCGCTGCGCGAAAGGCAGACTTTGGCGGAGCCATCGAACCTGTGCAGTTAAACTGCGCTAACCGACCCAGGGAGATAGAATGCGGAGGTTTCTCGCGTTTTCCGTTATGTCTTTTTTCTTAGTTGCGCCGTCGGTCGCGTGGTCAGCCTGCACCCCGAAAACATTGGCAGGACAGTATATCTTTCTAGGAAGGGGGTTCATTGAGCCTCTTGCGCCAACCGCTCAGCGCGTACACTCGGGAGTATATGTATTTGATGGCGTCGCGGATGTGCTTGGAAAGGAGACGTCCAGCCGTCGCGGTATCGTTACCCGAGAACAGAAACTCACAGGCACTTACACTCTGAACCCGGACTGTACGGGATCGATGACTATGATCTCACTGGTCGATCCGAAGCTCCGGACGCACTACGATATTTTTGTGACGGACGACGGCAGAAAAGCGAACATGATCCGCACCGATCCGGGATCAATGGCCGTGCGTACTATTGAGCGCTAACGTCGGCTTCTGGCCCGAAACGTAAGTCCCCGAACGGAGGGGTTATTTCCGAAGCTGGGGGTACACCGGCTGCGCTATCTGCCGACCGCACAGCCGCCCTTGACCCGTAGCCCACGACCGTAAGGTGTTAACCTCTCGCAGTGGGCGCGGCACGCCGCTTGTGCTTAAGATCACGCCCACAATCTAGCCTTCCACCGCACAGGGCACGCTCAGAAATCCTCGAAACCGTACCCGTCCGCCCCGCACTGGTTCTCCATTCAGCGCATAGTTCGGAAACCGCTTCAGGAAGCGCGAGATTGCGATGGCGCCTTCCAGCCGCGCCAGCGCCATGCCGGCGCATTGGTGCGCGCCGGTGCCGAAAGCGAGGTGCTTGTTCGAGATGCGTGTCACATCGAAGCGTTCCGGGTCTTCGAACTGCGCGGGATCGCGGTTGGCGGCGCCGATGCATAGGGTGACGAAGGTGCCGGGCTCCAGCGTGATGCCGCCGAGCTCGACCCGCTCGGTCGTCATCCGGTTGCCGAGCTGGTTCGAGCTTTCATAGCGGAGGATTTCCTCCACCGCTGTGCGGATCAGCTCCGGCGCCTGCAGCAGCCGGCGCTTCTCGGCCGGGTGCTGCAACAGCGCGACCAGTCCGTTGCCGATCAGGTTGGTGGTGGTCTCATGGCCGGCATTGAGCAGGAAGATGCAGTTGTGCAGCAATTCCTTCTCGCTGAGCCGCTCGCCATTGCCTTCGCCATGTGTCTCGCCTTGGATCAGCCGGGTCAGCACGTCGCGCTCGGGGTTGCCGGGCCGGGCGCGGCGGCGCGCGACGAGATCTTCGAGATAGATCAGGAAATCCTTCACGGCCTCGTTGCCGCGCGAAAACTGCTCCGGCGACAGCACCGGCTCCAGGGCGCCGAGGATGGCGAGCGACCAGTCGCGCAGCGGCCCCCGTTCCTCATGGGGAACGTCGAGCAGATTGCCGATCACCTCGACGGGGATCGCGGAGGCGAAATCGCCGATCAGCTCGAACTTGCCTTTGGCTTCGATCGCATCGAGCAGGCGGTCGACCAGCGCGATCAGCGCCGGCTCCATCTCGGCGATCGCGCGCGGCGACAGCGCGCCCATGATCAGCCGACGCACGCGCGTATGCGCCGGCGGGTCGTTGAACACGAGGCTGGTCGTATGGTGCTCGTAGAGCAGGGACGGGCCGTATTTCGGCGCGAATTCCCGCTTCTTGTCGGAGGAGAACGCCTTGGTGTTCTTGTAGGCGGTGACGAGATCGTCATAACGCGTGAGAAAATAGCTGCCGTTGCGCAGGCGTTTCACCGGCTCGTGGTCGCGCAAGGCGCGGTAGGTCGGGTAGGGGTCGGCGTAGAAACCCGGCGTCAGGTCTTGCAGGTCGAAATTGGCTGCGAGCTCGCGCGCATCGGCGGCGTTCATGGTTGCGACGATCCTCCCGGCGGTTCTTTCTGATCGGCTGCGTTCGGCCGGCCCGGCGCGCATCATGCACGATGCCAGGCGAAAGAAAGACACCGGGCGAAAGAAAAACCCACGTGCTGGGCGCGCGGTTGTAAAATACCGATGGAGCCTATGGGGCTTTACAATCTTGTGTTGCGAGCGGAGGCACGCATTTCCAATGGCTTAGCGGGACGTGGCTGCCGCGTTGCGGTATATTTCTTGACAACGGTAAAGTGAGTATTTACTCACACCCGATGTCGACGTTGCGAATGACTAGCGATTTGCGGCGGCAGCTGATCCTTGGCGCGGCCAAGCGCTGCTTTGCCCGCTACGGTTACGCAGGCACCACGACCAAGAGCGTGGCGGCCGCGGCGGCGATCTCCGAGGCGCTGCTGTTCAAACATTTCCCGTCCAAAGCCGCACTTTACGCGGAAATCCTGGCCGAGGAGTGCGAGGCGGATCCGGATCTCGAGTTCCTGCTCGGTCAGGCGCCGTCGACGGCGACCTTGGTGAGGTTCACGGTCGCGATGGTCGAGCATTTCCTCGGGATCGCCAACCGGCCGAACGAGGAAGAAGAGCAAAGGCTGCGGCTGATGGTCACAAGCCACCTCGATGACGGCGAGTTCGCGCGCTTGCTATATGCCAAGGTCAGTGGTCTGATCGGCGGGAAGTTCGTTGCGTCGCTGGAGAGTGCCATTGCTGCCGGCGACGCCGTGCGGATGGATGCCGCGCCGCTCGATCTGTTCTGGTTCGCGCATCACACGGGCATGACCGCAGCGTTGACCCGGCTTCCAGCGACGCCCTGTCTCAATTATGAAACCGGGGCCGACAGGCTGGTGCGCCAGCTTTCCGAATTCATCCTGCGTGGTATCGGGCTTACCGATGCCGCGATTGCGTCCTATCTCGACCGCGAATTGGCACAGCCCTCCGTTCCACCGGTCACTGCAGAGAGTGCATGACATGAACATCGCGACCGAACCCAAATTGTCCGGTAAGCCGATCGACGACAAGCCCCGCAAGCGGACCCGATCCGTGCTGTGGTTCATCATCGTCGGCTCCTTGCTGGCGTTGCTGGTCGGCGGACTGGTCTGGTTCAACATGTTCCGCGCCAAGATGATCGCGCAGTTCCTGAGTGCGCCGAGGCCGCCGATCAGCATCAGCGCTGCGACCGCCAAGTCTGAGACCGTGCCTAATCTCCTGACCGCCGTCGGCGAGCTGGCGGCCGTGCATCAGGTGAACGTCACCACCGATGTCAGCGGACGCATCACCGACATCATGTTCACGCCCGGCTCGCATGTGAAGCAGGGGACCCCGCTGGTGCAACTGTACGATGCGCCGGACCAGGGCGACCTCGCCAATTACAAGGCGCAGGCCACCGTCGCGCAGCTCTCGCTCGATCGCGCCAAGCAGCTGGCCTCGCGCCAGTTCGGACCGCAGGCCACGGTCGATCAGGCGCAGGCGACGTTCGATCAGGCGCAGGCGATGATCGCCAAGACGGAAGCCTTGATCGCGCAGAAGCTGGTGCGGGCCCCGTTCGACGGCGAACTCGGCGTCCGCAAGGTCGAGGTCGGGCAATATCTCAGCGCCGGCACGCAGATCGTCTCGCTGACCGACCTGTCGCAGCTCTGGGCCAACTTCACCGTCACCGAAAAGGACAGTGGACAGCTCAAGGCGGGCCAGACCGTGCGCCTGGTGGTCGATGCCTATCCGGGCAGGACCTTCGAGGGCAAGATCACGACGATCGAGCCGCAGATCGCGACCGACACCCGCAACATCCGTGTGCAGGCCACGATCGCCAATCCCGAACATATCCTCAAGCCGGGCATGTTCGTGACCGCCACGGTCGTGCTGCCGGATAAGCCGCCGGTGGTCACCGTTCCGGAGACGGCCGTGGACTATACGCTCTACGGCGACTCCGTCTTCCTCATCAGCGAGAAGAAGACTGAGGACGGCAAGACCGTGCTGACCGCCACCCGCACCTATGTGCAGACGGGCGATCGTATCGAGGGCCGTGCCGTGATCCTGAAGGGCCTCAAGGACGGCGATCAGGTCGCCGCGGTCGGCCAGAACAAGCTGCAGTCCGGTGCTGCGGTCACGATCTCGACCGATCCTCTGCCGCCGATCCCGGCGACCCCGCCGCGCTATTGAGCGTGACCTGAACGCCAGGGCAGGACGCCGGCATCCGGCGGCCATCACGACCTGAACCGCTCCTTTGAGCTAACGAGATTGCCGAGATGAGTCTCACCGATATCTTCATCAAGCGTCCGGTCCTGTCGGTCGTGGTCAGCCTGCTGATCCTGCTGATCGGGCTGAGGGCGGCGACGGTGCTGCCGATCCGGCAATATCCGAAGCTCTCGAACACGGTGGTCAATGTCACCACCGTCTATCCCGGCGCGTCCGCCGACCTGATCCAGGGCTTCATCACGACGCCGATCGAGCAGGCGGTCGCCTCCGCCGAGGGCGTCGACTACATCACGTCGAGCTCGGTGCAGGGCACCTCGACGATCCAGGTCTACGTCAAGCTGAACTTCGATCCGAACCAGGCGCTGACCGAGGTGCTGGCCAAGGTCAATTCGGTCAAATACCTGATCCCGAAGGAATCGAACGATCCGGTCGTCACCAAGACCACCGGCCAGACCACGGCCGTGATGTATATCGGCTTTTCCAGCGACGAGCTGTCGGGATCGGCGATCTCGGACTACCTCACCCGCGTGGTCCAGCCCGTGCTCTCGACCGTGGATGGCGTCGCCTCCGCCGACATCCTCGGCGGCCAGACCTTCGCGATGCGCCTATGGCTCGACCCGGTCAGGATGGCCGGTCGCAACGTGTCGCCGGCCGACGTTGCCGCCGCGATTGCCGCCAACAACTTCCAGTCGGCGGCGGGCCAGTCCAAGGGCTATCTCACCGTCTCCAATATCAACACCAATACCGGCCTGACCGACGTCAACCAGTTCAAGAAGATGATCGTGAAATCCGCGAACGGTGGCTTCGTGCGGATGGGAGACATCGCGACCGTCGAACTGGCGGCGCAAAGCACCGATGCGAGTGTCGCCTTCAGCGGCGAGCGCGCCATCTTCATCGGCGTGCAGGCGACGCCGCAAGGTAATCCCCTCAACATCGTCCGCGGCGTGCGGGCGCTGTTCCCGGACATCGAGCGCAACCTGCCGCCCTCGATGAAGATGAAGGTGGCCTACGACTCCACCAAGTTCATCCAGTCCTCGATCGACGAGGTCGAGCATACGCTCGGCGAGGCGGTTCTCATCGTCATCGTCGTGATCTTCCTGTTCCTGGCCTCGCTGCGCTCCGTCATCATTCCGGTCGTCACCATCCCGCTGTCGCTGGTCGGCGTCTGCAGCCTGATGCTGGCGCTCGGCTTCAGCATCAACCTGTTGACCCTGCTGGCGATGGTGCTCGCGATCGGCCTCGTGGTGGACGACGCCATCGTGGTGGTCGAAAACATCCACCGCCATCTGGAGGAGGGGAAGACGCCGGTGCAGGCCGCGCTGCAGGGCGCGCGCGAGATCGTCGGCCCCGTGATCTCGATGACGATCACGCTCGCCGCCGTGTACGCGCCGATCGGCTTCCTCGGCGGCCTGACGGGATCGCTGTTCCGCGAATTCGCGTTCACGCTGGCGGGCTCCGTCATCGTGTCCGGCATCATCGCGCTGACGCTGTCGCCGATGATGTGCTCGATGCTCCTGAAGAGCGCCGAGGAGGGCAGGTTCTCGCGGCTCGTCAACCGCGTGTTCGGCGCCATCACGCGCTGGTACGGCCGCAAGCTCGACCGTTCGCTGGACTATCGTCCGGTCACCGCGCTGTTCGCTGTCACGATGCTCGGTCTCGTCGGCTACCTCTATATGCACACCTCCAGGGAGCTGGCGCCCGAAGAGGATCAGGGCATCGTGTTCTCGATCACCAAGGCGCCCAAATACGCCAATATCGACTACATCAATTTCTACGGCGACAAGCTCAACAAGGCGTTCCAACAATTCCCGGAGACCGACCTGACGTTCGTGCTGAACGGCATCAACGGCCCGCAGGGCGGCATCGCCGGCATGCTGCTGAAGCCGTGGGACGAGCGCAAGCGCTCGGCGATGCAGCTGAAATCGCTGGTGCAGGCGCAGCTGTCGAAGATCGAGGGCGTCAATGCCTTCGCCTTCAACCTGCCGGCGCTGCCGGGCGGCCCGGGCGGCCTGCCGGTGCAGATGGTGATCAACTCGACGGCCGGCTTCCAGCCGATCTATGAGCAGATGACGAAGCTGAAGGAGGCGGCGAACAAGAGCGGTCTGTTCATCGTCAGCGACAGCGACCTCGAGTTCAACCAGCCGTTGGTGCGGGTCTGGATCGACCGCAGCAAGGCAAGCGATCTCGGCATCACCATGCAGGCGCTCGGCAACACGCTCGCCGTGCTGCTCGGCGGCAACTACATCAACCGCTTCAATCTCGAAGGCCGTTCTTATCAGGTCATTCCTCAGGTGCCGCGCGACAAGCGGCTGTCGCCGGAGGCGCTCGGCAGCTACTACGTCGCGACCTCGACCGGCCAGCAGGTGCCGCTTTCGACCGTCGTCAAGATCGAGACCGCGACCGATCCGAATGCGCTGACCCATTACAACCAGCTCAATTCGGCGACGTTCTCGGCGGTGCCGATGCCCGGCGTCACCATGGGCCAGGCGGTCGACTTCCTGGAGGGCCTGGCGAAGAAGCTGCCCGCCGGCTTCAGCCACGATTACCTTGCGGACTCCCGCCAATACGTCCAGGAAGGCAACCAGCTTGCGATCACCTTCGCGTTCGCCCTCGTGATCATCTTCCTGGTGCTGGCGGCGCAGTTCGAGAGTCTGCGCGACCCGCTCGTGATCATGATCTCGGTGCCGATGGCGATCGTCGGCGCCATGATCCCGCTGTTCTTCGGCATGGCGACGATGAACATCTATTCGCAGGTCGGACTGTTGACGCTGGTCGGGCTGATCACCAAGCACGGCATTCTGATGGTGGAGTTCGCCAACGAACTGCAGCTCAATGAGGGCCTGGATCGCCGCTCCGCGATCGAGATGTCGGCTCGGATCCGGCTGCGCCCGATCCTGATGACCACGGCGGCGATGGTCACCGGCCTGATCCCGTTGTTGACGGCATCCGGCGCTGGCGCGGCGAGCCGCTTCTCGATCGGCCTCGTGGTGGTCGCCGGCATGTCGATCGGCACGCTGTTCACTCTGTTCGTGCTGCCGGCCGTCTATACGGTGCTGGCGACCAATCACCAGGCCAAGGCCAACTCGCAGCGTGCCAAGGAGATCGCGGAGTTCGACGCCGAACCTTCGCATGCGCTGAAGGCGACCTGAGCGGTCGGCGATAAAGGTTCACATCGACGGTGGCTGCCGATGGCAGCCGCCGTTTTCGTTTGGTGTGATCGCGATGGCTTCCCGAGTTCCGAATCTCACTTCGCGGCCATCCTTCGAGACGCATCGCTCCGCGATGCTCTTCAGGACGAGGTCGTGTTCGTGAAGAGATCCTTGCCCTTACAGTGAGGAGCGGGCACCGCGTCTCGAACCACGATGCCTCTGCTTCGCAGCGCCCGTCACCGCTCCCTTGGATCCAGCGCGTCGCGCAGGCCGTCGCCGACCAGGTTGAGCGAGAGCACGACCAGGAAGATTGCAAGCCCCGGCCAGACCGCCATCCACGGCGCGTTGGTGAGGAAACGCTGCGCGGCGTTGAGCATGCTGCCCCAGGACGGGTAGGGCGGCTGCTGGCCGAGGCCGAGGAAAGAGAGCGCGGCTTCGGCGATGATGGCGGCAGCAACCGACAGCGTCGCCTGCACCAGCAGCGGCGGCAGGATGTTGGGCAGTATGTGCACAAGCGCAATCCGCAGATCGGAGTCGCCGACGCTGCGCGCTGCCTCGATATACTCTTCGACCTTGACGTTCATCACCTGGCCGCGGGTCAGGCGAACGAAGATCGGCGTGGTGGAGATGCCGATCGCGATCATCGCATTGGCGAGGCTCGGGCCTAAGAAGGCGGCGAGCGCGATCGCCAGGATCAGGAACGGGCAGGCCAGCATCGCATCCGTGATCCGGCTGATCAGCGCGTCGAGCGCGCCGCCGATGTAACCCGAGAGCAGCCCCAGCGGGACGCCGATCGCGAGCGCGATGCTGACCGACACTGCGCCGGCGGAAAGCGAGGCGCGGGCGCCATAGATGACGCGCGCCAGCACGTCGCGGCCGAGATCGTCGGTGCCGAACCAGTGTTGTGCCGCCGGCGCCTTGCGGACCAGCGCCCAGCTGGTCTTGACGGGATCGTAGGGCGCGATCAGCGGGGCAAACACCGCAAGCAGGATAAACAGCGTGATGGTGATCAGGCCGACGATCGCGCCCTTGCGTTCGAGCAGCCGCCGGAGGGCGCGGCGCGCCGGGCTCTCCAGCCCGTCCTGGCTTCCCGCGGCGCCGGTGGTGATTGCGACGTCCGCCATTGTCAGCCCCTCAACCGCGGATTGACCAGGACATAGGCGAGGTCGGCCAAGAGGTTCAGCATGATGTAGACGGTCGCCGTGACCAGGACCACTCCTTGCACCACGGCATAATCGCGGTTGAACACCGCATCCACGATCAGCTTGCCGAAGCCCGGGATGGAGAAGATCTGCTCCGTGAGCACCGCGCCCGACAGCAGCGTGCCGAGCTCGAGCGCGCCCAGCGTGATCACCGGCGTCAGCGCGTTGCGCAGCGCGTGGTTCAGGATCACGCTGCTTTCGGAGATGCCCTTCGCGCGCGCGGTGCGGACATAATCGCTTTCCAGCACCTGCAGCATCGCGCTTCGGGTGTGGCGCATCAGGATGGCCGCGATCGCATTGCCCAGCACGAAGGCCGGCATGATGGTGGAGGCAAGACTCGCGCGCCAATTCTCGGTCAGCGGCACATAGCCGGACGCGGGCAGCCAGCCGAGCTTGATGGAGAACAGGAAGATCAGCATGATGCCGAGCCAGAAATTCGGTGTCGAGATGCCCCACAACGCAAACAGGTTGGCGCCATAATCCCACGCTGTGCCCTGCTTGACGGCCGAGACGATGCCGGCGGGAATTCCGATCAGGAAGGCGATCACGATCGCCATCGAGGCGAGCTGCAGCGTGACCGGCAGCTTCTGTGCGATCAGCTCGCGCACCGGCACTTTCACCCGTAGCGATTCGCCGAGGTTGCCCGTGAGCACACCCTTCACCCAATAGGCGTATTGCACCGGGATCGGCTGATCGAGCCGGTACTGCTTGCGGATCTGTTCGATGACGGCCGGATCGCGCTCCTCGCCGGCCATCACCAGCGCCGGATCGCCCGGCAGCAATTGTTGCAGCGAGAAGATCAGGATCGAGACGAAGAACAGCGTCGGCACGATCTGCAGGAGGCGGCGGAAGAGGAAGGTCAGCATGGCCGGTGCCTCGCGTGCCGCAGGCTCGAACTATGCTTGTTTTCAGGTCTAGGCCCCACCGTTCCCTCCCCCCTTGTGGGGGAGGGACAGGGAGGGGGGTAACCCAAGTGGAAGTCTCGCTTGTGGCATCCCCCACCCCAACCCTCCCCCACAAGGGGGGAGGGAGCCCTAGCAGGGTGACCGACGCCAGAATGCATGATCGTTCTCACTTTGCGGACATGCTCACTTCAGCTTCAGGCCGATCACGCGCACCAGCCCGTCAGGCATCTGCTTGTAGCCTTCGAGCTTCTTGGTGTGCGCGAACAGCAGCTTGCGGTGATAGATATAGATGATCGGCTCGTCGTTCAGGATCACCTTGGTCAGCTTCTCATAGAGCGCCTTGCGCTGCGCAGGATCGGTGACGGCGCGAGCATCTTCCATCAGCTTGTCGGCCGCTGCGCTGGAATAGCCGCCGTCGTTCTGCGGCGCGCCTGTGTGCAGGAAGACGTAGGAGTTGCCGTCGGGATCGATCCGGCCGCTCCAGTTGATCTGGAAGATCTGGAATTCGCCGGCCTGCGCCTGCTTGAAAGAGGTTGCGAACTCGATGACGCGGATCTTGATGTCGAAGCCGGCTTCGGCGGCCATCGACTGCACGACCTGTGCCACGGCCTCGTTCTCGGCCCCCTTCTGCACCATGTAGTCCACCGAGACGGGCAGGGCGACACCCGCCTCCTTCAGCAGCGCCTTGGCCTTTTCGACATCACGTGGGCGGATCGGGAAGGCCTGCTGATAGAACGGATGCGTCGGCGGCACCCATTGATTGCCCGGTGTGAACTCGCCGTTGAACACGACCTGATTCAGCGCCTCGCGATCGATCGCAAGGTCGAGCGCCTGGCGCACCTTCTCCGACTGGCTCAGTCCCCCTTTCGCCTTGTCCTTGCTGACGTTGATGGTGAGGCCGTAGTAGCCGAGCTCCGAGGCGGTCGAGAGCACGAGGTTGGGATCGGCGCGCACGTCCTTGATGTCGGTTGCGAGCACGCGCTCGATCAGGTCGAGGCCGCCGGATTTCAAATTGGCGAGCCGCACCGTGGCGTCGACGATCGGCTGGAACACGATTCTGTCGATGAAGACATTGTTCTTGTTCCAATAGTCGGCGAACCTCTCGAACACCATGCGGTCCTGCTGCACGCGTTCGACGAATTTGTAGGGACCTGCGCAGACGGGATGCAGGCCGAATTTGTCGCCTTCCTCCTTCGCGGCTTTGGGCGAGACCATCATGCCGGCACGGTCGGTGAGCTGGGAGATCAGCGGGGCGAAGGGCGCCTTGAGAACGAGCTTGATGGTGAGGGGATCGACGACCTCGACATGATCGACGCTTGCAAGTTCCGATTTTCGGAACGAGCCCTGCATGTTCATGTGGCGTTCGATCGAGAACTTCGCGGCCTCTGCGTCGAGCGGCTCGCCGTCGTGGAATTTGACGCCTGGACGGAGCTTGATCGTGACAGCCTTGCCGTCGGCGGAAGTCTCGTGGGAGAGCGCGAGCTGCGGGACGATGTTCAGCTTCTCATCGATATCGAACAGCTTGTCGCAGAAGGCTGAGAACACGATGCGGCCGACATAGGTGCGGCCGAGCGACGGGTCGAGCATGTCGGGATCTTCGGCGAGCCCGATGCGCAAGGTGGTCTCGGCCTGCGCTGCGACAGCGAAGGACACTATGAACGCGGCCGCTGCAGCGGCCAGGCGAACATTTCTCATCGTACTCACTCCATGCTCGAGCTTCCGCCGGCCGTATTGCAACGGGGCCGTTGCAGCCGCGCTATTGCAGCGGCGGCGCGATTGCAGCAGCGCTATTGCACCATTCGTACCAACACCGGATGCGAACCATCCTTCCGTACGGTCGACCGCGGCGATCGGTTTGTCCAGTGGTGGCGATCAGCTCCCGCTCGGGCAAATGAGCGCATCCGCGGCAAGCCGTTCCGCATTGCGAGACCGGCGCGCCGCCCCAAGAGCCGTCTCAAGAGTTGCGTGATCCATGCGGTATCAATGTGCGCTGGACACTTCGAAGCGAACGAGCGGCGCGACGCCGACTGCCGGAGAAGGTGCGTGTACAGCGCGCCGAAATCTGTCGAGTAGCAAAACGCAGCTGTGGTTTGCCTGCGGCATGTGCACGGTGTGATCGACCGCGCGGCATCGCGAAAGCACTTCAATGCTTGATCATCGTCGCCGTACGACCGGTTCTTGAGGCTCGATCGACTTTGCTCAGGGCTGGTTCGCCACGATGGCTGAGATTCCGGCCTCTATGACGGCCCGATCAGTGACGCCGGCGGGGTTGGCGCGCGTGGGCAGGAACTCGCGGAACTTCGTCCAGTGCGCCCGGCTCACCTGCTCGAGACGTTCGAGCTCGGCGAGCGGATCGGGGTGGTCGTCAACCCTGAGGTCAAGGATCGACCATTCCTCTTCGCCATAGATCGACAGAGCGGCCGATTGCTTGCCGCGCTTGTCGCCGCCGGCCGCTTCGCCCGCCCGCAAGGCAGCGATCAGCCGTGGCGCGAAGGGCAGGGCCGCATTGGTCAGATAGGCGCTTGCAGTCTCCTTCAGCACCTCTGCGCCGGCAAGCATATTGCCCGCGATCGAAAAATCCTCGCCTTCGAGATGCCCGCACCAGGGGATGCAAGCCTTGCCCGTATGCGCAGCTATCCGCCCCGCGTGATCGAGGATGTGTAGTTGCCGGCTGTCGCGGCCGGGATCGGCCGATGTGAGGATCTGGATGATCTCTTGCGGGGACCTGCCTTCGCGCAGCAGCTTTGCGCCGTCGATGCCGTAATAGGGATTGACCAGCGCTTGGGTCGCGATGCCCCCGCGGCCGGCGACGATGAAGGGGACGCGAGCGCCGACGGCGAAGAAGCGCGTGGCGACGGCGATCCCGATCTGGCCGGTGGAGCGGTCCTTGGCGATGATCGACCAGGTCATGCAGGGCGACCTATCGTCCGGCTGCGTAGCCTTGCATGCCGCGCGGATTGGCGGCAGCGCGGCGGCGACAGCCGATCTTGGAGGCTGCGGTCAGGCGGCCTTCGGACCAGTCCGGTCCGATCTCGACGATGTGGCCGCGGCGGCGGAGCTCCTCGACCGTGGCCTTCGGCACCCGGTTTTCGAGCACCAGCACGCCGGGGCGCGCGGTGCGCGGCCAGAACGAGATCGGGAAATGCTCGGAGTGCCAGGCCGGCGCGTCGATCGACTCCTGCAGATTCATCTTTGCGTGGACGTGGCGCAGGAAGAACTGCGTGTTCCACTGGTCTTGCTGGTCGCCGCCAGGCGATCCCCAGGCCAGATACGGCTCCCCGTCGCGCAACGCCATGGTCGGCGACAGTGTGGTGCGCGGACGCTTGCCCGGCACCAGCGCCGCTGGATGGTTTTTTTCCAGCCAGAACATCTGCGCCCGTGTCCCCAAGCAGAAGCCGAGCTCGGGAATGACGGGGGACGACTGCAACCACCCGCCCGAGGGCGTGGCCGAGATCATGTTGCCGTCGCGGTCGATAATGTCGAAATGCACGGTGTCACCGCGCACCTCACCGAAGCGGCCGACGGTCGGCTCGCCGGTGCCCATGGCACCGACCGCCTCGCGTGCGCCCTCGGCATGGCGCAGCTTGACCAGCGCGCCAAAACCTTCGACCGAGCCGGGCCGCAGTTCGAGCGAGGCCTTGTCCGAAATCAACTTGCGGCGTTCGTCGTTGTAGGTGTCGGACAGCAGCGTCGCGATCGGGATTTCGGTGAAATTGGGATCGCCATAGAACGCCTCGCGGTCGGCGTAGGCGAGCTTGGCGGCTTCGATCTGCAAATGGATGAAGTCGGGTCCGGTCGGATCGAGCCCGTCGAGCGAAAAGCCTTTCAACAGCGCGAGCTGCTGCAGCAGCACCGGTCCCTGGCTCCAGACGCCGGCCTTGCAGACGGTGTAGCGGCCGTACTCATAAGTGAGCGGCTCCTCAACGGTCGGCTGCCAGCGCGCCATGTCGTCGCCGGACAGCACGCCGCGATGCCGCGAACCCGAGACGTCCATGATCTCCTGCGACCGGCAGAAGCGATCGATGGCTTCGGCGACGAAGCCCTGCGACCACGTCGTTCGCGCGCGTTCGATCTGCGCTTCGCGATTTTCGCCCGCACTTTCTGCCTCCTGCAGGATGCGCGCATAGGTCGCCGCCAACTGCGGGTTGGTGAACAGCGTCCCGGGTTTCGGGACATCGTTGTTGGGCAGATAGACCGCCGCCGACGTCGGCCAGTGTGCGCGGAACAACTCCTCCACGGTCCGGATCGTCGCCGAGATGCGTTCGACCAGCGGATAGCCGTCGCGCGCATAAGCGATTGCAGGCTCCAGCACGTCGCGCAGCCGCATCGTGCCGTAGTCGCGCAGCAGCAGCATCCAGGACTCGAACGTGCCGGGCACGCAGGCCGCGAGAAGCCCGGTGCCGGGCACCATATCGAGACCCTCGCTCCGGTAATGCGCGATGGTGGCGCGTGCGGGCGCGGGCCCCTGGCCGCAGATCACTTCGGTCCGGCCGCGCCTCGCATCATGCAGGATGATCGGCACGTCGCCGCCGGGGCCGTTGAGATGCGGCTCGACCACTTGAAGCGTGAAAGCCGCCGCGACGCCCGCATCGAAGGCGTTGCCGCCTTTCTCCAGCATGGCCATGCCGACCGCAGTCGCGAGCCAGTGCGTGGAGGTCACGACGCCGAATGTGCCCTCGATCTCGGGGCGGGTGGTGAAGGGATCGGGATTGATGAAGCTCATGTGCATTCCATCTGGCAGCGCGGCGGTGACGCGTGGAGTTGATCATGGCTCCGCTGGCATGCCAACCACCGCGGCCACAGACCTCGTGTGCATTTGGGTGATTACGCCGGCACGGCCGTCGCTGCGGTCTGATTGACGGCATGGCAGGCCACCCCGTCGATCAGAGCCGGCGCCTCAAGACGGCAGCGGTCGAACGCCAGCGGGCAGCGCGGATTGAAGCTGCAGCCGGGCGGCGGATTGATCGGGTTCGGAATCTCGCCCTTGACCGGAATGCGCTGGCGACCGGACATCGAGAGGTCCGGCACCGCACCCAGCAGCATCTTGGTGTAGGGCATGCGCGGATTGCTGAACAGCGCGCGTCCTTCCGCGATCTCGACGATGCGGCCGAGATACATCACGCCGATGCGGCTCGCCATGTGGCGCACGACCGCGAGGTTGTGGCTGATGAAGAGGTAGGTGAGGCCGAGCCGGTCCTGCAGGTCGCGCATCAGATTGAGGATCTGCGCCTGCACCGACACGTCGAGCGCGGAGGTCGGCTCGTCGCACACGATGAACTCGGCCTCGGAGGCGAGCGCGCGTGCGATCGCGATGCGCTGGCGCTGGCCGCCGGAAAACTCATGCGGGAATTTCTGACCATCGTCGGGATGCAGGCCGACCAGGGTCAACAATTCGCCGACACGATCCTTGATCTGTCGCTCACCGTCGATCACACTGAACGCGCGGATCGGCTCGGCGATGATGGCCTGGACGCGGAAACGCGAATTGAGGCTCGCATAGGGGTCCTGAAACACCATTTGAATGCGGCGGCGCAGTTTCCGGCGCACCAGAGCCTGGCGTGGATCGGTCATCGACACGCCGTCGATGATGACCTCGCCCGACGTCGGCGGCAGCAGGCCGACCACCATCCGCGCCACCGTCGTCTTGCCCGAGCCGGATTCGCCGACGAGGGCGAAAGTCTCGCCGCGTCTGATGTTGAAGCTGACGCCATCGACAGCCTTCAGGAATTCCTGCTGCCCGCCCTCGAGCACGCGGTTGAGCCAGGGCTTCGACACGTCGAAGACCTGGCGCAGATTCCTGACCTCGACGAAATCAGTCATGCTGCGCTCTCCGTGGCCCGATCATAGAGGTGGCAGGCGACGGCCTGGGCTCCCTGGCGCAGCGGTTCAGGCCGCTCGATCCGGCAGCGATCGAACGCAAAGTCGCAGCGCGGATTGAAGGCGCAGCCGGCCGGTATGGCGGAGAGCCGTGGCATCGAACCTGGGATCTGCACCAGCCGTTTGTCCTCGCCTGCGAGCGTCGGGATCGCGCCCATCAAACCCTTGGCGTAAGGATGCAGCGGATTCTTGATCACCTCCTGCACCGGGCCGATCTCGGCAATGCGGCCGGCATACATGACGGCGACGCGGTCGCAGGTCTCGGCGATCACGCCCATGTCGTGCGTCACCAGCATCACCGCCGTGCCATGATCGCGGCCGAGCCGCTTGATCAGCGCGATGATCTGCGCCTGCACCGAGACGTCGAGCGCGGTGGTCGGCTCGTCTGCGATGATCAGTTCGGGCTCGGCGCAGAGCGCGAGCGCAATGACGACGCGCTGGCGCATGCCGCCGGAGAATTCGTGCGGATAGCCGTCGATGCGCTTCTCCGGCGCGGGAATGCCGACTTCGGCCAGCAGATCGATCGCGCGCCGGCGGGCCTGCTGGTCGGTGAGACTGGTATGGGTCTTGATGGTTTCGACGATCTGATCGCCGATCCGGTAGAGCGGGTTCAGCGAGGTCAGCGGATCCTGGAAGATCATGCCGATCCGCTTTCCGCGCACCTGGCGCATCGCTTCCGCCTCGAGATTGTCGATCCGCAAGCCGGACAAATAGATTTCGCCGCCGGCGATGCGGCCGGGCCGGTCGATCAGGCCGATCACGGCCAGCCCGGTGACGGATTTGCCGGCGCCGGATTCGCCGACCACCCCGAGCACCTCGCCCTTGGCGATGTCGAAAGAGATGCCGTCGATCGCGTGCAGGATGCCGCGGCGACTGGCGAACTCGACCTGCAGATTGCGCACGGACAGAACGGGGACAGACATCAACTGATACCTTCAGATCGCGACGGGCGGTTCACCGCAGCTTCGGATTGAGTGCGTCGCGCAGCCAGTCGCCGAGCAGGTTGATCGCAAGAATGAGCAGAGCCAGCGTCAGGCCCGGGAACGCCACGATCCACCACTCGCCGGCAAACAGATAATTGTTGCCGATACGGATCAGGGTGCCGAGCGAGGGCATGGTTTCGGGCATGCCGGAGCCGAGAAAGGACAGCGTCGCCTCGGTGATGATGGCGAGCGCGAGGTTGATGGTCGCAATCACCAGCACCGGCCCGGTGGTGTTGGGCAGCACATGGCGCAGCAGGATCACTGGCGCCGGCAGGCCGATCAGCTGTGCTGCCGCGACGTAGTCCTTGTTCTTCTCGATCATGACCGAGCCGCGCACCGTGCGCGCATATTGCACCCAGAAGCTCAAGCCGATCGCGATCACCAGCACGGCGAGCATGCTCGCGGAATCGAGGCGGTCGCCGAACACGGACTTGACGACGCCGTTGACCAGAAGCGCGATCAGGATCGCGGGGAAGGTCAGCTGCACGTCGGCAATGCGCATGATGATGGTGTCGACCACGCCGCCGAAATAGCCGGCGACCAACCCGAGCCCGACGCCCAGCACTCCCGACAGCACGACGCCGAGCACGCCGACGACGAGCGATATCCGCAAGCCATAAAGGATCGCCGACAGCACGTCGCGGCCCTGCTCGTCGGTGCCGAGCAGGAACGGGCTTTGGCCGTCGGCAGTCCACAGCGGGGCAATGCGCGAGTTCATCAGCTGCAGTTGCGCCGGATCGAACGGATTTTGCACCGCGAGCAGGGGAGCGAAGACCGCCAGCAGGAACAGCGCAAGCGTCACGATGGCTGCCACCATCGTGAGCTTCGAGCGACGGAAGGAATAAAGCAGGTCGCTCGCGAGCGCGCGCTTCAGCCAGCTGTCGGAGCCGCCCGGGGCCGGCGCGCTTGCCTCGGCGTTGTGGGGGACGACGGTGTCGCTCATGACGAGGCCGGCCGGCTGATGGTCGCGCGCAGGCGCGGATCGACCACGGTGTAGAGGATATCGACGATCAGGTTGATGGTGACGAACATCAAGGAAACCATGACGAGGTAGGCGGCCATGATCGGGATGTCGACATTCTGCACCGCCTGGACGAATAGCAGGCCCATTCCCGGCCACTGGAACACCGTTTCGGTGATGATTGAGAAGGCAATAACCGAGCCAAATTGCAGGCCCACCACGGTGATGACGGGAACCAGCGTGTTGCGCAGCGCATGCCCGAAATGGATCGCGCGCGTGGTCAGCCCGCGGGCACGTGCGAAGCGGATGTAGTCGGTGCGCAGCACTTCCAGCATTTCAGCCCGCACCAGCCGCATGATCAGCGTCATCTGAAACAGCGCGAGCGTCACCGAAGGCATGATCAGGGCTTTCAGCCCGGAGGCGGTGAGAAGGCCGGTGCTCCACCAGCCGAGCTTCACCGTGTCGCCGCGGCCGAATGATGGCAGCCAGCCGAGCGTCACCGAGAACAGGTAGATCAGCAGAATCCCGATCAGGAAAGTCGGCAGCGAAATGCCGATCAACGAGACCGCCTGCAGAAGCTTCGCCGAGAGCGAGTCGCGCCGCAGCGCGGAATAGACGCCCATCAGGATGCCAAAGACCAGGGCGAGGATCGTGGCGCAGATCGCAAGCTCCAGCGTGGCGGGCATCCGCTCCTTGAGGAGGTCGGCCACCGGCTGGCGGAACTGATAAGACACGCCGAAATTGAATTGCGCTGCATTGATCAGGTAGTGCGCGAACTGCACGATTACGGGATCATCGAGACCGAGCGATTTGCGGATGTTGGCGCGCTCGGCCGCGGATGTATCCAGCGCCACGATCTGGCTGACGGGATCGCCGGCGAAGCGGAACATCGCGAAGGCGATCACACCGACCACAATCATGACGCCGATGGCCTGGATGACCCGGCGAAGCGTGAAGGCGAGCATCTTGTCTCTAACTTCCTCCAGAAAGCGTGGCGGGTAGCATCGCGCGCCGCAAATGAAAAGCCCCGAAAGCGACACAAGCTTCCGGGGCTCTGAGGCTTGCCGCTTATTCGGACTTGGTGGCCAAGTACAGCAGCACCATGTTGTCCGCGCGCAGCGGAATCTTCACTTTTTTCGAGACACCCCAGGCGACCGCCTGCTGGTGCAGCGGGATGTAGCCGTAATCCTTGATGCCGATCTGAAACGCCTGCTTGATCAGTTGATCGCGCTTGGCGGTGTCAGTCTCGACCAGGATCTTGTCCGTCAGGGCGTCGAGGTCCTTGTTGCAGTAATTGCCGAGATTGGCCTCGCCGCGGGTCGGGTCCTTGGCGTCGTCGCGGCAGCCCATGATGTCATGCAGCACGTTGTGCGAGTCCATCGAGGAGGGGGTCCAGCCCAGAAGGAAGAACGACGTGTTGTAGCCGCCGGGCTTCAGGACCTTGGCGAAATACTGCGCCTTGGGCTGGGCCAGCAGGTTCACCTTGACGCCGATGCGGGCCAGCATGCCGACCACGGCCTGGCAGATCGCGGCGTCGTTGACGTAGCGATCGTTCGGGCAATCCAGCGTGACTTCGAAGCCGTCGGGATAGCCGGCTTCGGTCAAGAGCTTCTTCGCGGCGTCAGGATCGGCCTTCTCCCGGGTGAAGTCTTTCGACAGGTCGAACAGCTGCGGCGCGATCATCAGCGCCGTCGGCGTCGACATGCCGCGCATGACGCGGGTCTTGATCAGGTCGACGTCGATCGCCTTGTAGAAGGCCTCGCGGACGCGGACGTCCTTGAACGGGTTCTTGCCCTTGACGTTGGAGAACAGGAGCTCGTCCCTGCTCTCGTCCATGCCGAGGAAGATGGTGCGCAGCTCCGGACCGGTCAGCACCGTGGCCGTGCCGCTCGAATTGACCCGCTGGATGTCCTGCACCGGCACCGGCTCGATGATGTCGACCTCGCCGGAGAGCAGCGCCGCTACCCGCGTCGCATCGGAGGCGATGGTCGTGAACACGATCTCCTTCAGATTGTGCTCGGGCTTGCCCCACCAGTTCGGGTTCGCCTTGAACACGGTCTTGACGCCGGGCTGGTGGCTTTCGACCATGAACGGGCCGGTGCCGTTCTCATGCAGCGAGGCATAGCTCGGCGTTGTCGCCGAGACCGGCGTCGGCGCGACCGAGTTGTTCTCCTCGCACCACTTCTTGTCCATGATGTACCAGGTATCCCATTGCGAGATCAGAATGGGATTGGGCGCAGCCAGCTTCACGTCCACCGTGTAGTCGTCGACCTTGATGAACTTCGCATCGGGCGGGACGTTGGACAGGAAGTTCGAGCCGTTGGCGCGGACGCGTTCGGCCGAGAAGATCACATCGTCTGCGGTGAAGGGATCGCCGTTGTGAAACTTGACGCCCTTGCGCAGGTGGAAGCGCCAGCGGGTCGGCTCCGGCGTTTCCCAGCTTTCGGCCAGTCCCGGAACGATCTTGAGATCCTTGTCGCGCGCCGTGAGGCCTTCATAGATATGGGCGTGGTGCGCGATCGTGGTCGATTCCTTGAAGGAATAGGGGTCGAGCGATTTCAAGGTCCCCTGGTTGGCATAGCGCAAGCTCTGGCTCGATGCCGGCCCCGTCACGAAGGCGAGGAGCGCGAGGGTGAGCGCTGAGATAAGCGAGTGGCGTATCGCCATATGTTCAAATTCTCCGCTTTAAGCCGCTAGTCTTTTCGGCAGTCTGATGAGCTGGCGCCCATTCGTGTTTGACCTGATGATCGTCGCAACGCGTCCCGAGTGGACTTCGGAAGGCAACAGGCAGCGCGCGCACTTGAGATGCCGCAAGATGCCGGTCGCTTGCAAGACTGGTGCCGGGCCAAAGCGGCCGTTTCAGGTGCAAGGCGTTTGCCAGCAGTTCAGGCCGGACGTCCTCCGACGGCCGGCATGTTGCAGAGTTCTCCTGCCGCGGACAAGCCCGCCCCGATTACCCATTGGGGTATGGTTAGCCGCCGCCCCCGACATCGCAGTGCACCAGGGTGGATCAGGGAGCGACTGTCCGGGGCACAGCCTCGCTCTACTCCCCGGTTGACCATATTGCAGGAATCGCGTGCGCTGCAGCGCGGCTCGCTTGCGAGAGAGACTTGGTGCGGTGATACTCTTCTCATCGCTTCTGAACTGAAACGGTCCCGGCGACTTGTTGGCTGGGGGCAGGGCTCTTCAGGTCGGCGGCACGAGGGCGGTTCGAACAGCGCGGAGCGCGACATGAAAGTCAATATCGAGATCGATTGCACGCCGTTGGAGGCGCGGCAATTCTTCGGACTGCCTGACGTCGGCCCGATGCAGACCGCCGTCATGGACAAGCTGCAGCAACAGATGATGAGCAACATCGACAAGATGGCCCCGGAGGCCCTGCTGCAGAGCTGGTTCAGCTTCGATCCCAAGCTGGCGGAGAAGTTTCAGGATCTGTTCGTGACCATGACCGGCCTCGGTGGCCCCCGGTCGAACGACCGGAAATCTGCCTGATCGCCTGCTTGGCATGTCGTCTGAGGCGGCGCCGTCGGCGGCCGCTTGCGTTGGCTTGAGCTGACCTGCACGATCATGGCGGGCGGCTCAACTGCTGCGCCGCCCGATAACAAAGCACACGAACGGGAGGAGCTATGAGCGAGGCCACGGCCATGCCGCCGCTGCAGTTTGCCGAAACCAACGGCATCCGCATGGGCTATTACGAGGCGGGACCGGCTACCGACCGGCCTCCCATGGTGCTGTGCCATGGCTGGCCGGAACTGGCTTTCTCCTGGCGGCATCAGATCAGGGCGCTCGGCGAAGCCGGCATCCGGGTGATCGCACCCGACCAGCGCGGCTATGGGGCGACCGATCGGCCGGAGCCGGTCGAGGCTTATGACCTCGAGAATCTGACCGCCGATCTGGTCGGCCTGCTCGATCATCTGAAGATCGACAAGGCGATCTTTGTCGGTCACGACTGGGGCGGCTTCGTCGTCTGGCAGATGCCCTTGCGCTATCCCGACCGCGTCGCCGGCGTGGTCGGCATCAACACGCCGCATCTTCCCCGCGCGCCCGCCGACCCGATCGATATCATGCGCAAGCGCTTTGGCGAGACGATGTATATCGTCCAGTTCCAGGATCCGGGACGCGAGCCGGACCGGATATTTGGAAGCAGGGTCGAACAGACCTTCGACGCCTTCATGCGCAAGCCGCTGCCGCGCAACGATGCCGATGCGAAGGAGCCGCCGGTCGGCGGCATCGGCGCGGCGAGAACGGTCAACTTGGCCTTTCCGCAGATGGTGGCTGCCTATGACGCCAGTCGCGACAACCGACAGCCGATCCTCTCGGACGATGAAAAGCGGGTGTTTGTCGAGACGTTCAAAAAGACCGGCTTCACCGGCGGGATCAACTGGTACCGCAACATGTCCCGCAATTGGCGGCGATCCGAGGGGCTGGATCACACCGTCCGCGTGCCGTCCCTGATGATCATGGCCGAGAACGATGCCGTGCTGCCGCCGTCTGCTGCGGACGGCATGGAAAGGCTGGTGCCTGACCTCGAGAAATATCTGGTGCGCGACAGCGGCCATTGGACGCAGCAGGAACAGCCGGCGGAGGTCAGCGCCAAGCTGATCGAATGGCGTAGGCGGCGGTTCGGGTGATCTGAAGAGATAAGACGTTCCGCCAGTTAGCCAGACAGGCGGTGTCGTCCCTGGTTCGCAGGGACGACACCTTTCTTTTCCTTGCGGCAACCGCTCGTGCCCAAATGCGTCACGCCGCCTCGGCGCTGGCGCCGTGCGCATGCGCTGCGATCGCATCGATGATCTGCGGCCATGTCCGGATCGTCAGCGCATGGCCCATGCCGTCGATCATCAGCAGCTTGGCATTCGGAATCGACTCAGCCGTGTCCCGCCCGCCGGCGGGATGCACCAGCGGATCCCGGGTGCCGTGAATGACCAAGGTCGGCACCTCCACCAAATGCAGCCGTGGTTTGCGGCTGCCGGAGGCCAGGATCGCCCGGAGTTGCCGGGCGACGCCGGCTGCATTGATGCCGCGGGCAAAGCAGCGTTCGGCCAGCGCACGGTCGCGTGCTTCGTCTTCCGGGAAGGAACCGGCGCGCAGCATCTTCCAGGTGAGGGCGAAGCGTTCGATATATTGCTCCTTGGTTTTGGGTGCCGGCATCATCAGCATCATCGCGGCCTCCCGGCTCGGCGGCGGAATCCGCGGATTGCCGGTGGTCGACATGATCGAGGTCAATGACCTCACGCGGTCGGGGAAGGAGAGCGCGAGCTCCTGGGCGATCATGCCACCCATCGAGGCGCCGACCAGATGCGCGGACTTGATACCGAGCACCTCCATCAGCCCGACCGTATCCTTGGCCATGTCGATGAGCTTGTAGGGCGCGGACACCGGAATATGGAAGAAGCGCAGCTTGAGCAGCTCGAACGGCGTGAGCCGCTTGCCGCCGTGCATCTTGCCGGATTGGCCGATATCGCGATTGTCGAAGCGGATGACGCGAAAGCCGCGGGCAGCGAGTTGCGCGCAGAACTCATCGTCCCAGATCAGCATCTGGCCGCCAAGCCCCATGATCAGCAGCAGCGGCTCCGCGCTGGGATCGCCGAAGATCTCGTAGCAGATGTCGATTCCGTTGGCGCGCGCGATTTGCGGAGGCTGACGAGCAATGGCGGTCACAACTGGGTTCCTCGTTGCAAAGCGGGGGGAACTGTATCGCATGTTGCCGAAACCGGGAGAAGGCGGTGCGCAGGCCGCCTCATTCGCCGCATGTCTCGATCGGCTCATGAAGGCTGGCCCATGATATGGTGGCCACCAAGGTTTGAGTCTCGTGATCTCGCTCGGCGACAAGGAGGATGCCGATGGTGGACAAGACGGGTGATGCGATTGCGTTGTGGCAGCAAATGGTCGGCGAGATGCAGAAGAGCTTTGCCGCCTTCGCCAAGCAAGGCTTGGGCTCATCGCCAATGGGACGCCAAGCGGACAACCGGGGAGCGTCCGCTCCGGGAGCGCAGCAACAGATCGCCGATCTGATGGAAAACTATTTCATCGGCATGAACCTGCCCAGCCGCGGCCAGCTCAACGAGATGGTCGAGCGGCTCCGGTCGATCGAGCTCGAATTAAGCGAGATCAAGGTGCTGCTACAGCAGGCGGTCAAGACTGCTCCTTCCAAGCAAACCGCCCCTCGAGCCGGCAAACGCAGCTCTAGGCGTGCAGCCGCGGATGCAGAAGCCCCGGACTCGGTGAAACGGCCCGATTAAGCGCTTGGCGTTCTCTATCCCGCATCCCGCATAAACGATAGTTCATGTTGCATTGCAATATTTATGTTGCAATGCAACATGGGGCGTGGCATGACTATGAAACCCCGGGTCCATGTGGGCGGGGGAGAAGCCATAGCTCAGCAGAGGATGGAGAAATCAATGACCACTGAAACCAACACTGGGTTCGACAGCGTCAAGCAGGCCTTCGGGCCGATGACCGACGCCCTGAAGAACCTGCAAACGATGGAAATGCCGGAATCCGCGCGCGAGTTCTTCAAGAAGGCCACGTCGACGGCCAAGGAGCGCGTCGCCGATGCTTTCGCCGGCTCGGAAAAGGTGACCGCAGTGATCGAGACCGCTGTTGCTGAGGGTGTCAGCGAAGCGACCAAGATCACCCGCAACATCCAGCAGGCGATCCATCAGGATACCGAGGCGTTCTTTGACGGGCTGGACAAGCTGGCGTCCGCCAAGACCTTCAGCGAGGCGGTCCAGATCCAGTCGGAACTCGCGCGGGCGCGCGGTGAAGCGCTCATCTCGCGGGCGAAGTCGAGCACCGAGTATTTCGGCAAGCTGGTGGCCGATGGCGCCAAGACCATCCAGGACAACCTGTCCAAGGCCTACACCAAGTCGGCCTGATCGCCGTCGGGCCCTCAACGTACTGAATGCCGCCTGGGCCCGCGCTTTGCGGGCCTTCTTTTTTGATCCGTTTGGACCTGCGGTGTCGGAGTGCGACAAAACACGCTATGCGTGGTCACCATGCCGCAGCCGCTCTCCCACATCATCGATCAGCTCAAGCGCGAGCCCTCGCGCACCGGCTCGCTCATCATCACTGTGTTCGGCGACGCCATCGTGCCGCGCGGCGGGACGGTGTGGCTTGGAACGCTGTTGGAATTCTTCGCCGGCCTCGATATCGACGGCAGCGTCGTGCGCACGGCGATGTCGCGCCTCACCGCCGAAGGCTGGTTCGAGCGCGGTAAGGTCGGCCGTAACAGCTTCTATCGCCTGGTGAAGCAGGGACAGCAGAGCTTTGCCGCCGCGACCCGCCACATCTACGACCCGCCGCCGACGGAATGGACCGGGAGCTTCGAGCTGCTCCTGATCAGCGGCGCCGATCAGCGCGAGGCGGCGCGCGATGCGCTCAAGAATGCGGGCTTCGGCAGTCCGCTGCCGGGCGTGTTTGTCGCGCCGGCGGGCACCGTCGTACCGGAGGAGGCCCGGGAGGCGCTGCGTCTCGATGCGTCCGCCGCCCCCGACATGGCCCGGCGCCTCTTGGCCGAGAGCTGGACACTGGACCGCACGGCGGAGGCCTATCTGAAGTTCATTGCCACCTTCACGCCGCTGCAGATTTGCCTGCACAAGCAGCAGGCTTTGTCCGAGGGTGACGCCTTCACCGCGCGCATCCTCTTGATCCACCATTACCGCCGCATCGTGCTGCGCGATCCGCTGCTGCCGGCGGAACTGTTGCCGAAGGACTGGCCGGGAGGTCGGGCGCGGAGGCTGTGTGGCGAGATCTATCGCGCCCTGCTGCCTGGTTCCGAGCGCTGGCTCGACCGGCACGCAACCGACGAGAATGGCCCGCTACCGCCAGCCGGGGAGGCGCTCGGCCGCCGTTTCGGCGATTGATGATCTGCGCTGATATATTACAAAAATGGATTGCATAGATTAGATTGTGTTATATATTGCCGGCAACCAAGTCCTGGGAGGACACGTCGCCGCATGTATACGCAGGCGCTCAATACGCCCGAGGAGGGCTCCCTTGCGGAGGACATGGCACAGGCGGCGCGCTTCCAGGCGCGTATCGACGCCGAGGAACGCATCGAGCCCAACGATTGGATGCCGGTCGCCTATCGCAAGACGCTGATCCGGCAGATTTCCCAGCACGCCCATTCCGAGATCGTCGGCATGTTGCCGGAAGGCAATTGGATCACGCGTGCGCCGAGCCTGCGCCGCAAGGCCGCGCTGCTCGCCAAGGTGCAGGACGAGTGTGGCCACGGCCTCTACCTCTACGCCGCCGCCGAAACGCTCGGAGCGTCCCGCGAGGAACTGGTCGACGCGATGCTGGCCGGCAAGGCCAAATATTCCTCGATCTTCAATTATCCGACGCTGACCTGGGCGGACATCGGCGTGATCGGCTGGCTGGTCGATGGCGCTGCGATCATGAACCAGATTCCGCTCTGTCGCTGCTCCTATGGCCCCTATGCGCGCGCGATGATCCGCGTCTGCAAGGAGGAATCCTTCCACCAGCGCCAGGGCTACGAGATCATGCTGACGCTGTGCCGCGGTACGACCGAGCAGAAGGCGATGGCGCAGGATGCGCTGAACCGCTGGTGGTGGCCGGTGCTCATGATGTTCGGTCCGCCCGATCAGGTGAGCCAGCACAGCGACGCTTCCACGAAGTGGAAGATCAAGCGCTTCTCTAACGATGAGCTGAGGCAGAAATTCATCGATGCCACGGTGCCGCAGGCGCAATATCTCGGGCTCGCCATTCCCGATCCCGAGATGACGCAGGACGATAATGGGCATTGGATTCACGGCACGATCGATTGGAATGAGTTCAAGCAGGTGCTCGCCGGCAACGGTCCCTGCAACCGCGACCGCATGGCCGCACGTCGCAAGGCTCACGAAGACGGTGCTTGGGTCCGCGAGGCAGCGGCCGCCTATGCGCGCAAGCGCCGCTATCGCGACACCGCGCAGGCTGCCGAATAGATCGAAGGGAGATCGCCATGGCAACTCCGGACACCCCGCTATGGGAGGTCTTCATCCGCAGCCGCAACGGCCTCGCCCACAAGCATTGCGGCTCGCTCCACGCGCCTGATGCCACCATGGCGTTGCAGGCGGCGCGCGACATCTACACCCGCCGCGGCGAGGGGCTGTCGATCTGGGTGGTGCCGTCGAGCGCGATCACTGCTTCCGACCCCGCCGACAAGGGCATGATGTTCGAGCCAGCTGAGTCGAAGATCTATCGCCACCCGACCTTTTACGAAGTGCCCGATGAGGTCGGGCATATGTGATTGCCGACGGACGTTCAGCCATCCGTCATTGCGAGCGCAGCGAAGCAATCCAGGCTGTGTGCGCGGAGATAGTCTGGATTGCTTCGTCGCGTTGCTCCTCGCAATGACGTCGAGTATGCCGCAGGTATCGAGCATGGCCGCCGCTTCGATCGAAGTCACCGAAACCCCGCTAGTGCTTTACACGCTGCGCCGCGCCGACGATGCGCTGATCCTCGGTCATCGGCTGTCCGAATGGTGCGGCCACGCGCCCATGCTCGAAGAGGATATGGCGCTGTCGAACATGGCGCTCGACCTGATCGGCCAGGCGCGCGAACTTTATGGCTACGCCGCGAAAGTCGAAGCTCGCGACAATGACGAGGACGCGCTCGCTTATCTCCGCGACGTGAGACAATACCGCAACCTGCTGCTGGTCGAGCGTCCCAATGGCGACTTCGCCTATACGATGGTGCGGCAATGGTTCTATTCGGCCTTCGCCGATCGCTATTGGCAGGCGATGATGCGCTCCAACGACGCGACACTTGCGGCGATCGCAGCGAAGTCGGAAAAAGAGAGCGCCTATCACCTGCGCCACGCGAGCGAATGGATCATCCGGCTCGGCGACGGCACCGATCAAAGCCATGCGCGGGCGCAGGCGGCCATCGACGACCTCTGGGCCTATACCGGCGAGATGTTCAGCATCGATGACAGCGAGCGCGGGTTGATCGACGCCGGGGTTGCGATCGATCCGACGACGCTGCTACCGGATTGGCTGGCGGCGGTGTCGCAGATCGCGCGCGAAGCCACGCTGGTTCTGCCGGAGAACGACTGGATGCAGCAGGGTGGCCGCGACGGACGCCACAGCGAGCATCTCGGCCACCTGCTGAGCGAGCTGCAATATATGCAGCGCAGTTTTCCGGGCGCTACATGGTAGCGACTGCGACCAGCGACGCCGATCTGCGCCAGCGCGCCTGGGAGGCTGCCGCGAGCGTGACCGATCCGGAAATTCCGGTATTGACGATCGATGATCTCGGCGTGCTGCGCGAGGTCGAGGTCAGCGGCGACCGCGTCGAGGTCGCTGTGACCCCGACCTATTCCGGTTGTCCCGCGATGAACATGATCGCGCTGGAGATCGAGCTTGCGCTCGAGCGCGCCGGCTTTCGTGAGATTCACGTGCGCACCGTATTGTCGCCGGCCTGGACGACGGATTGGATGAGCGAGGAGGGCCGCCGCAAGCTGAGGGAATACGGTATCGCGCCGCCACTAGCCGCAAATAGCCGCCGTGCGCTGTTCGGCCTCGAGCAGGTGAGCTGTCCGCAATGCGGTTCTGCGGAGACGGAGCTGTTGTCCGAATTTGGCTCGACCTCGTGCAAGGCGCTGTGGCGCTGCAAAGCCTGCCGCGAACCGTTCGATTATTTCAAGTGCCACTAGCTCATGAACATCCGTCATTGCGAGCGCAACGAGGCAATCCAGAATGCCCGGATGGCAAGAGCCTGGATTGCTTCGTCGCGTTGCTCCTCGCAATGACGGAGGGATAGGTTCGATGTCCACTCCGCGCTTCCATCATCTCGCTGTCAACGACCTGCGCCGCGAGGCGCCTGATGCGGTCTCGCTGACGTTTGCGATTCCCCGCGAGCTTGCCGGCGACTATCATTTCTCGCCCGGGCAATATCTCACCCTGCGCACCACGCTCGGCGGCGAGGAGGTGAGGCGGTCCTACTCGATCTGCTCAGGCCCCGATGACGGCGAGATCCGCATTGCGGTGAAGCGCGTCGATGGCGGCGCGTTCTCCAGTTTCGTGACCGATGAACTGAAGTGCGGCGATGAGCTCGACGTGATGACGCCGACCGGCCGCTTCGGCGTAGCACCCGAGCCGGATGCGGCACGCATCCATGTCGGCTTCGCGGCCGGCTCCGGGATCACGCCGATCCTGTCGATCATCAAGGGCGTGCTGGCGCGCGAGCCGAAGAGCCGATTCTTCCTGTTCTACGGCAACCGCGCCACCGCGGGTATGCTGTTTCGCGAAGAGCTGGAGGAGCTCAAGGACCGCTACCTCGATCGGTTGTCGATATTCCATGTCATCTCCGGCGAGGAGCAGGACATCCCGATCCTGCACGGTCGCCTCGATGCCGAGAAGGTGAGGGTGCTGTTGCGTTCGCTGGTGCCGGCCGAGAGCGTCGACCATGTCTTCATCTGCGGTCCCTCGGGCATGAGCGACGAGCTCGAGCCGACCTGCCGTGAGCTCGGCATCGCCGCAGACCGCATTCATGTCGAGCGCTTCGTCTCCGGGCTCGGCGGCAAGCCGCGGCCGAAAGCGGTCGTGCCAGCGTCGGCGCCGCCAAAGGCAATGGCGGCCCTGATCATCGACGGCAAGCGGCGCGAGGTGCCGGTCGCCGAGGGCGAGGCGATCCTCGACGCCGCATTGCGCGCCGGCGTCGATCTGCCCTTTGCCTGCAAGGGCGGCATGTGTTCGACCTGCCGCGCCCGGCTCGTCGAAGGCAAAGCGGAAATGGAACTGAACTATTCACTGGAGCCGTGGGAGCTCAAGGCCGGTTTCGTGCTCACCTGCCAGGCCAAACCGACGACGGAGCGCGTCGTCGTGGATTACGATCATATGTAACCGCGGCGTCATTGCGAGCGAAGCGAAGCAATCCAGTATGCGTCCGTCTTGAAAGTCTGGATTGCTTCGTCGCTTTGCTCCTCGCAATGACGACGGTGAGTGCGAACTTGATTAATCCTTCGGCCTACTGTCCTTCACGCGTTTGGCCTTGCCGGCCGAGCGCTCCAGCGTGTCGGGGGCCACCACCTTCACCTTCGCAGTCAGGCCGATCGTGTTCTTGATGTGCGTGGAGATGAAGTCGGCATGGCCAGTCAATCCGCTGCCGTCCCAGACCTCCTGCCGCGCCTCGGCGAAGATCGTCAGCTCGTCCATGCGGCCGTCGCGCGTCAGCTCCAGCATGAAGTGGCCGCCGCACCAGTCGGTCGCCAGCAAGATTTCCTCGATCTGGGTCGGGAACAGGTTGACGCCGCGCAGGATGATCATGTCGTCGGAGCGTCCCGTGACCTTCTCCATCCGTCGCATGCCGGGCCGCGCTGTGCCGGGTAACAAGCGCGTCAGGTCGCGGGTGCGATAGCGGATCACGGGAAAGGCTTCCTTGGTCAGCGAGGTGAACACCAGCTCGCCCATCTCGCCTTCCGGCAGCACCGCGCCGGTGTCGGGGTCGATGATCTCCGGATAGAAATGATCCTCCCAGATGTGCAGGCCGTCCTTGGTCTCCAGGCATTCCTGCGCGACGCCGGGACCGATCACCTCCGAGAGCCCGTAGATGTCGGTCGCGTCCATGGCGAAGGCGTCCTCGATCTCGGCACGCATCGCGTTGGTCCAGGGTTCGGCGCCGAAGATGCCGAGCTTGAGCGAGCTCTGCCGTGGATCGAGGTTCTGCCGCTTGAACTCATCAAGGATCGCCAGCATGTAGCTCGGCGTCACCGTGATGATCTCGGGCCGGAAGTCGTTGATCAGCTGCACCTGACGCTCGGTCATGCCGCCGGAGATCGGCACCACGGTGCAGCCGAGCTGCTCGGCGCCGTAATGCACGCCTAAGCCGCCCGTGAACAGGCCATAGCCATAGGCATTGTGGATGATCATGCCACGTCGGCCGCCGGCGGCGCGGATCGAGCGCGCCATTACGCTCGACCATGTCGCGATGTCGGCCCTGGTGTAGCCGACCACGGTCGGCTTGCCGGTGGTGCCGGAAGAGGCGTGGATACGGACCAGCTGCTCGCGCGGGACCGCGAACATGCCGAACGGGTAATTGTCGCGGAGGTCGGTCTTCGAGGTGAACGGAAACTTGGCGAGATCGGAGAGGTCGCGAAAGTCGGACGGGTGCGCGCCGATACGGTCGAACGCGCGCTTGTAATGCGCGACGTTGTCATAGGCGTGCTTGAGCGACCAGGCCAGCCGTTCGGTCTGCAGCGTCATGATCTGGTCGCGCGAGGCGCGCTCGGTCTCGTCCATCTCAGGCACGTAGCCGTCCGGCTGTGATTGGGATCTGGTGAGGGCCATGGCTCTTTGTTCTCCGGCGTCAGCTTGGGCCGTGGGCATCGCCGACGGTCACGAGCGTGCCGCCGATGCTGCGGGAGTGGCCGCGGAATTCTGCGATGACGACTTCGCCTGCAAAGACGCGAACGTCGTAGATGCCGGAGCGTCCGCTCCGCGAGATTTCGGTCGCACGCGCGATGAGACGGTCGCCGAGCTTGCCTGGGCGGATGAAGGTGATGCTGCCTTGCGCCGCCACGGTGCGCTCATTGTGGGTGTTGCAGGCAAAGGCGAAGGCAGAATCGGCGAGTGTGAAGATAAAACCGCCATGGGCGATGCCGTGACCGTTGACCATGTGCGGCTGAATCGTCATCTGCAGCGTTGCCCGGCCCGGGCCGATCTCGACGATCTCCATGCCGAGCCCCTGGCTCGCCCGGTCGTCCTTCCACATGGCCTCGGCGCAGGCTCGCGCCAGCGCCTCCGGCGAAGCTCGCTCGCCGGTCATCGCCATATCTCCAACCGCCGGCGAATCTCCGGTTGCGCAGCCACGGCGTTCTCTCCCAATGGTGCTTGTTGGAACAAGCTTTCTGAACTAGTTAAACACGCATCGTGGCAAAGATTCCGCGCGCGTCAAGCGAAAGCCGGTGATGCCCCGGCATCGCTGTCCCCGTTTCCGTGCTGCAAGAAGGATCCCGCCATTGCGCGAAGCCGCCGATCTGGCTGTCATCGCCGGTCTTGTGATCGGCCTCGTCTATGGCGCGGTGGGGCTCTTGAGCGGGTTTTGCATGATGAGCTCGTTGCGCGGCTGGTGGGCGGGCGGCGACAGTCGTCTGGTCCGCACCTACGCCCTGGCGATGGGCGTCGCCATCTTGGCCACGCAGATGTTGGCCATCGAGGGCTTCGTTGACCTTGGCAAGTCGATCTATCTGCAGCCGACCTTCTCCGTACCCGTGATGTTCGCCGGCGGCCTGCTGTTCGGCTATGGCATGGTGCTGGCGAACGGCTGCGGCTCGCGGGCCCTGGTGCTGCTCGGACGTGGCAATCTGCGCTCCTTCGTCGTGGTGGTTGTGCTCGGGATCGTGGCCGAGATGACCTTGAAGGGACTGATCGCGCCGGTGCGGATTGCGCTTGTGCAGGCTTCGCAGGCCACGACGACAGCGACGTCTTTGCCGGCCTTGCTGTCGAGCGGCGGGCTGCATGGCGCGTCGGCTCGGCTGTTGCCGGCACTTGTTCTGTCCGGTGCGCTTCTCAGCTTTGCCTTCGCACATCGCCGGTTTCGCCGCGCACCGGGCCAGATCGCCGCAGGGCTCCTGGTCGGGCTTCTGATCGCGGCCGGATGGTTCGCGACCGGATATCTCGGGGCCGACGATTTCAATCCGGTGCCGGTGGCATCGCTGACCTTCGTCGCGCCGATCGCCGACAGCCTGCAATACGTGATGCTCTCGACCGGCCTCACGGTCAATTTCGGTGTTGCCACGGTCGGTGGTGTTCTGGCCGGCAGCTTCGGGACGGCCCTGCTGACGAGGCGCTTCAAGCTCGAAGGCTTCCATTCGCCTCGTCATATGCTGCGGTCGGCCGGCGGAGCGGCGTTGATGGGCGTCGGCGGCGTGATGGCATTGGGCTGCTCGGTCGGGCAGGGGCTGACTGGCCTGTCGACCCTGGCGCTGGCCTCGTTCGTCGCCGTCGCCGGCATCTTTGCCGGCACGGCACTGGGCTTGCGCGGGGCGCTGCGGGTTCAGCCGCTGGCGCATGAGCCGGGACAGGCTCTCAAGAGCGAGCCCGCGCGCTGAGGCCCGTTCAGTCCGCTCGCCGCGTGAGAATACGGATCTCCGAGGTCAGGGTCCGATGCACCGGGCACTTGTCGGCGATCTCCATCAGCTTCGCACGCTGGGCCTCGTCGAGCGCGCCGTCCATGACGATCACCCGTTCGATCTGATCGATCAGGCCGACCTTGGTCTCGCACTCCGCGCAATCTTCTGCGTGGATCTTGCTGTGCGTCAGCCGCACGGTGACGCGATCGAGCGGCAGGAATTTGCGTTCGGCATAAAGGCGCAACGTCATCGAGGTGCAGGCGCCAAGCGCGGTCAGCAGGAAGTCGTAAGGGCCGGGCCCCGAGTCCTGGCCGCCGGCCGCGATCGGCTCGTCGGCTGTGAGCTGGTGCGGGCCGACACTGATCGTCTGCTGGAATTTGCTGCTGCGGGTCTCGCGCACGACCACTTCGCGCGGGCCCTCATCCGCTGCCGCGGCCGTCGGCTGTGACACCGGCGGTTCGATGTAGCGGCTCGCCCAGCTCGCGACGACGTCTGCGATATAGGTGGCGTCCTGTTTGCTGCTGACGAGATGGTCGGCATGGTCGAGCGAGACGAAGCTCTTCGGGTGCTTGGCGGTGACGAAGATGCGCGTGGCGTTGTCGATACCCACGGTGTCATCGACAGGCGAATGCATGACGAGCAGCGCCTTGTGCAGGTGAACGACCTTGTCGAGCAGACGCTGCTCGGCGACGTCATCGAGAAAGGAGCGGCTGATGCGGAACGGCCGGCCGGCGAGCGAGACCTCGGCCGAGCCTTGGACGCGGATGTCCTCGATCTTGTCCTTGAACAAACCCGCGACATGGGCGGGATCGGAGGGCGCCGCGATCGTGACCACGGCTTTGGCCTCCGGGATCTCCGCGGCCGCGGCGAGCATGGCGGGGCCGCCGAGGCTGTGGCCGATCAGGAGCGCCGGCGCGGCCCGCGTCTCGCGCAGGTGGTCGGCCGCACGGATGAGGTCGGCAACGTTGGAGGAAAAGGCCGTGTTGGCGAAGTCGCCTTCGCTGGAGCCGAGCCCGGTGAAATCGAAACGCAGCACCGCGATGCCGTGGGCTGCGAGCGCCATTGCGATCCGTCGCGCCGCGTGGGTTTCCTTGCCGCAGGAGAAGCAATGCGCAAACAGCGCATAGGCGTGCGGCTGGCCATCCGGCAGATCGAGCGCAGCGGCCAGCTTCTCGCCATTTGCGCCGTCAAACTGGAAACGTTCGGTCGGCATCGTCTGGTCCCCAATCGTTGCGTCTCAACCACCGCTCAAGCCGAGGGCGCGGACGACCTCAGCAGTTTCACTCGCGACACAGCAATGGTCAGTCTCGAGGCGGCAAAAGTTGAATTTCCTGTTCGCCGTTCCGGATCACTGACCGCAGGTCTTGGGCGACGATATCGGAGATCCATCGGACGAGTGCTGGAAGGGCTTCGTCCTTCGCTCGCCGACGAAGTTCGGGCAAGTCCCGCTCCATCGCGGTGCCCACTTTGATGTGGAGACGTTCAAAAGGCACGTGGCCGTTTGGCGGCCAGTATCGTGCATCAAACAGCCGCCTGCCGTGGCTACGAACGAGTTGGACGTGAATTCCGATGTTTGCCTTCGTGAGTGCCTCGACGATGACGGAGGGCTTGAGGAGATAGCCATAGCCTTTCGGGATCTCGCCCGTCTCTGAGGTAAATTCCATGCTCTATCTCCGGCGCTTTTCTTCATGACGAGGCCGCCCCTTGTCACTCCGAATAGCGCTGCTCGGCCCAGGGATCGCCGCGATTATGATAGCCGCGCACCTCCCAATAGCCGGGCGCATCCTTGTCGAGAAATTCGATCCCCTTCAGCCATTTGGCGCTCTTCCAGAAATACAGATGCGGCACGACGACCCTGACGGGACCGCCATGCTCGCCGGTCAAGGGAACGCCGGACCAGCTGTGCGCGAGCAGCGCGTCCGCAGCCGCGAAATCCTCGAGCGAAAGATTTGTGGTGTAGCCATCATAGGAATGCAGCACGACGAAATCCGCCGCGTCGCGCGGCCGGCAGGCGGCGAGCAGGTCGCGTGTCGAAAGCCCTTCCCACTGGTTGTCGTAGCGCGACCAGGTGGTCACGCAATGGATGTCGGAGACGAACTGGCGCTGGTCCTGGGCGAGGAAGGTCGGAAAGTCCCAGTACAGCGGATTTTCCACCGTGCCGTAGACGTCGAGCCGCCAGCGTTCGCGCGAGATCCCGGGCGTGAGCCCGAGATCAAGCACGGGCCAGTCCCGCGTCAGGTGCTGTCCCGGCGGCAGCCGCTGATCCTCGGGCCGCACGATCTTGCCGGTGAGGAACTTGCCTTCGCTGGCCCAGCGCTGCTTGCTGCGGGTGAGCTTGCTCTCGGGCGGAACCTCGTCCCCGTCGGCCATTTCAACACCTCATTCGTGCCGATGCATGGCAGAAGCATGCTTGGTGTCGCGCATCGTCGCATAGATGATCAGCGACAGGAAGATGATGCCGGACAGATAATAATAGAACCAGGTCTCGTGTCCGATGCTCTTGAAATAGAGCGCGATGGCCGGCGCCGTGCCGCCGAAGATCGAGACCGTCAGCGCATAGGGGACGCCGACGCCGAGCGCGCGCACATTGGTCGGGAACAGTTCGGCCTTCACCACCGCGTTGATCGAGGTGTAGCCGGCGGTGAAGATCCAGGCGCCGCAGATCAGGAGGAAGGCGATGAACGGCTCCTTCGTCTCCTTCAGCAATGTCAGGATCGGAATGGTCGCAAGCGTGCCGGCGACGCCGAAGAAGATCAGAAGCGGCTTGCGGCCGATCTTATCGGAGATCGCGCCATAGATCGGCTGCAGGATGGTCGCGAACAACAGCGAGCCGAAGATCACGGTCGTGGTCTGGTCTGCGGTGAGGCCGACCGAAAGCTTCACGAACGTCTGCATGTAGGTGGTGAAGGTGTAGAACGCCGCGGTGCCGCCGGCCGTCAAGCCGACCACCAGCAACAGCTCCCGCGGATATTTGAACAGCTGGACGATCGAGCCGGAGGGACGGACCTTCTTCTTCGCTTCGACGAAGGCTTCGGTCTCTTGCAGGTTCCGTCGCATCACCGCGACGAAGATCGCGAGCCCCGCGCCGATCGCGAACGGAATGCGCCAGCCCCAGTCCTTCAGCTGATCGGGTGTCAGGAACACCTTCTGCAGCAGCAGAAGCACGATGATCGCGGTGAGCTGACCGCCGATCAGCGTCACATATTGGAAGCTCGAATAGAAGCCACGATGCTTGGCGTCCGCGACTTCGCTGAGATAGGTGGCGCTGGCGCCATATTCACCACCGAGGCTCAGGCCTTCGATCACGCGCGCCAGGGCCAGGATGATCGGTGCGGCGATTCCGATCGACGCATAGGTCGGCGTCACCGCGATGATCAGCGAGCCGAAGCACATGCAGAGCACCGAGACCGTCAGCGACAGCCTGCGGCCGAAATGGTCGGCGATATAGCCGAACAGCCAGCCGCCCAAGGGGCGCATCAGGAAGGTGGCCGCGAACACCACGGCGGCATTGAGCTGCTCGACGACCGGGTCCTTCGACGGAAAGAAGGCTGGTGCAAAATACAGCGCGAAAGCCGTGTAGGCGTAAAAATCGTACCATTCGACCAGGTTGCCGGCTGAGCCGATCAGGATCGCACGGATCCGGCGCTCTACATCGACGAACGTTGTCGTTTCTTGTCTTGCAGGCTGCAGCGCCTGGTCTGTCATTTCAAGTCTCCGGGAACGCGATTGTTGGGGCCCTTCTACGGCACGCGACCGGATTGTCAAAATGTCAAAAGTATATCGGTCTGGCCTGCGCCGGGTGCGCTTCGTCAGTCCCGGGTGGCGTCACGGTGCGCCACATCCTCGTCCGCAGCAGGGGCGGAGCAGGGCAGTTACGCCCAGCCGGCGGCTATGCCGCCGTCGACGGTAAAAATCACGCCAGACGTATAGCCGGAGCGGTCGGAGGCGAGAAACGTCATCAGATCGGCGATCTCGCGCGGATGCGCCGGCCGGCCCAGCGGCAGGCTCTTCTGGAATTCCCGGTAACGGCTTTCGTCGCCGAACAGGTCGCGGGCGCGGGTCTTGAGCAGCGTTACGTGGCGGTCGGTCCCGACCGGCCCGGGATTGATGCCGACGACGCGGATGTTGTCGGCAAGGCTCTTGGAGCCGAGCGCACGGGTGAACGCCATCAACGCTGCATTGCCGGCGCTGCCGCAGATGTAGTTGGCGTCGAACTTTTCACCGGCCGCGCCGATATCGTTGACGATCACGCCGTGGCCGCGGGCCTTCATCTGCGCATAGACGAGCCGGGTCAGATTGATGAAGCCGAACACCTTGAGGTCCCAGGCATGGCGCCAGGTCGCCTCGTCGATCTTGTCGAGCGAACCGCCGGGAATGTCGCCGGCATTGTTGACGAGGATGTCGATGTCTGCGGCTTCCTGCGCAAGCCTGGTGACATCTTCCGGCTTTCGCAGGTCGACGACGTGGGCTGCGGTATCGATCTGGTGTTGGGCACGAAGCCGGTCGGCAAGCGCTTTCAGTTGATCGCCGCTTCGCGCGGCGAGGCGGAGATGGCAGCCTTCCTCGGCGAAAGCCTCGGCCGCGGCGGCGCCGATACCTTTGGAAGCGCCGGTGATGAGGATGCGCTTGCCGGACAAATGCAGATCCATGGGATGACTCGGGGGCTGGTGGGGCGGAGAGGTCCGATGAATTTCAAGTGACGAGCCGGCGCGGTCAACATTGCAGTGCAGCGTTGCGCTTCACGTTGCTTTGAGCCATTGCATGGACCGCAGACAGCGGCCGTACCAACCGGCTCGAAGAACAAGGAATCTCATCGATGAGCGTCAAGAAACCCTACCGGATCGCAGTCATTCCCGGCGACGGCATCGGCAAGGAGGTGATGCCGGAGGGGATGCGCGTCATCGAGGCCGCCGCGAAGAAGCATGGCGTGGCTGTGCAGTTCGACCATTTCGATTTTGCCTCCTGGGACTATTACGAGAAGCATGGCGAGATGATGCCGGAGGACTGGAAGGAAAAAATCGGCAAGCACGACGCGATCTATTTCGGCGCAGTCGGCTGGCCGGCGAAGATTCCGGACCACGTCTCGCTCTGGGGCTCGCTGATCAAATTCCGCCGCGAGTTCGACCAATATGTGAATCTGCGGCCCGTGCGCTTGATGCCGGGCGTGCCGTCGCCGCTCGCGAACCGCAAGCCGGGCGATATCGACTTCTGGGTGGTGCGCGAGAACACCGAAGGCGAATATTCGTCGGTCGGCGGCCGAATGTTCCCGGGCACCGAGCGCGAATTCGTCACCCAGCAGACGGTGATGACCCGCACCGGCGTCGACCGCATCCTGAAATTCGCCTTCGAGCTCGCGCAGTCGCGGCCGAAGAAGCATCTGACCTCGGCGACCAAGTCGAATGGCATCTCGATCACGATGCCCTATTGGGACGAGCGGGTCGAGGCGATGGCGAAGAACTATCCGGGCGTGAAGTGGGACAAGTATCACATCGACATCTTGACCGCCAATTTCGTGCTGCATCCGGACTGGTTTGATGTCGTGGTCGGCTCCAACCTGTTCGGGGATATCCTCTCCGATCTCGGCCCGGCCTGCACCGGCACGATCGGCATCGCACCGTCGGGCAACATCAATCCGGAGCGGAATTTCCCGTCCGTATTCGAGCCGGTGCACGGCTCGGCGCCCGATATCGCGGGGCAGGGCATCGCCAACCCGATCGGCATGATCTGGTCGGGCGCGATGATGCTGGAGCATCTCGGAGAGAAGACCGCCGCCAACGCGATCGTCGGCGCGATCGAGCGCACGCTGGCCGAGCGCACTTTGCGGACCCGCGACCTCGGCGGCAATGCCGACACTGTGACGTGCGGGAGGGCGGTTGCGGATATGGTGGAGTAATCACCGCTGTTCGTGTGCTGTCGTAGGGTGGGCAAAGGCGCGCATGCGCCGTGCCCACCACTACATACGAACGCTGCCGGATGGTGGGCACGCTTCGCTTTGCCCACCCTACAAGAAATAACCGTCTATGCCTTCGCCACCCGCCGGCAATGCTCCCAGGCGGCGTCAATCAGGTTTTCGCTCGCTTCCGGCGTGCGGAACGCGGAGTGCGCTGACAGCGTCACATTGGGGATCGTCGTGAGGACATGATCCTTCGGCAGCGGCTCGATGTTGAAGACGTCGAGGCCGGCATGGCGGATGTGGCCTGATTTCAGCGCCTCGATCATCGCGGCCTCGTCGACGATGGCGCCGCGCGCGGTGTTGACCAGGATCACGCCCTTGCGCATCTGCGCGATGCGCTCGCGCGATAGGAAGCCGCGGGTCTCGTCGTTGAGCAGCAGGTGCAGTGAAACGACGTGGCTGCTTGCAAGCAGCTCGTCGAGGTTGACGAAAGTCACGCCCGGATGCGTCTTCGACGTCCGGTTCCAGGCGATCACTTTCATGCCGCTGCCGGATGCGATCCGGGCCACTTCCGCGGCAATACCGCCGAAGCCGATCAGGCCGAGCGTCTTGCCGGTGAGCTGCATGCCGTCATCGCGCAGCCAGTTGCCGGCGCGCATCTCGCGATCCATCTGCGCCAGCCCACGCGCGGACGCCCACATCAGCGCGATGGCGGCTTCGGCCACGGCCGTGTCGCCATAGCCCTTGATCAGGTGCACGGTGATGCCGAGCTCTGCCAGCTCTTCGGGGTTCATGTAGCTGCGCGCGCCTGTTCCGAGGAACACGACGTGCTTCAGCCCCTTGCAATGCTTTGCGACCTCGGTCGGCAGTGCGGTGTGATCGACGATGCCGATCTCGGCGCCGTCGAGAACGGCGGGCCAATCCTCGGGGGTGATGTTGGGATCGAGGTTGACCTTGACCGCGATGTCATCCGGCCTGCGCTGCCGTTCGAAAATCTCCGCAAGCGAGTCATTGGCGTCGATGAAAACTCCGCGCACGTGATATTCTCCTTCAAGAGTGGGCCCGAGCACTCGCGCCAACAAAGGTACGCTCCCTCCCCCCTTGTGGGGGAGGGCCGGGGAGGGGGGTACCCCGTGAAGACTGCCGCTGTGGACCCCCACCCCCGGCCCCTCCCCGCAAGGGGGGAGGGGAGCGCAGCGCGTTCTGCGGCGATCGGCTTGACAGACAATTAGTTCAGCAAGACGACGGAAGTCACGACGCGACGCCGGCGAGCGCCAGCACCGTGTGCATCAGGACATTGGCGCCGGCGGCGCAATCCGTCTGCGTGGCATCTTCCAGCTCATTGTGGCTGATGCCGTCTTTGCAGGGCACGAACACCATCGCGGTGGGCATGACCGTGTTGAGGTTGCAGGCATCGTGCCCGGCGCCGGAGGTGATGCGACGGTGCGAATAGCCGAGGCTTGCAGCGGCATGCTCCACCGCATCGACCAGCTTGGGATCGAAATGCGTCGGCGGCTTGCGCCAGACCAGATCGATGGCGATATCGACTTTGCGCCTGGTCGCGATCTCGGCAGCGGCTGCGCGCAAGCCCTTGTCGAGGGCTTCGAGCGTGTCGGCGTCCTTGCTGCGGCAGTCGATGGTGAAGGCGATCTCGCCGGGAATGACGTTGCGCGAGGGATTCAGGATCACGGCTTCGCCGATGGTGGCGACCGCATTCGGCCCGAGCCTGATTGCGATCTGCTCGAGCGCCAGTGCGAACTGCGACAGCGTCAACAGCGCGTCGCGGCGCAGCGGCATCGGCGTCGAGCCGGCGTGGCTTTCGAATCCCGTGATCCGGCCGTCGTACCAGAATACGCCCTGGCCGGAATCGACCACGCCGATGGTCTTGTTCTCGGCTTCGAGGATCGGGCCCTGCTCGATATGCAGCTCGACGAAGCTTCCGAATTTCTGGGTGCCGACCTTGGTCTCGCCGCGATAGCCTATTCTGTCGAGCGCCTCGCCGACCGTGACACCTTCGGCGTCCTTGCGCGACAGGATGTCCTCGACGGTGAAATCGCCGACATAGGCGGCCGAGGCCATCATCGCCGGCGCGAAGCGCGAGCCTTCCTCATTGGTCCAGTTGACGACGCAGATCGGCGCCTCGGTCTCGATATCAGCATCATTCAGCGTGCGGATCACTTCGAGCGCGCCCAGCGTGCCCAGGATGCCATCGAACTTGCCGCCCGTCGGCTGGGTATCGAGGTGCGAGCCGATCCCGACCGGCGGCTTCGACATGTCGCGACCTTTGCGCAGGCCGAACATGGAGCCGAGCGCATCGACATGCACTTCGAGGCCGGCATCCTCGCAAGCCTTGCGAAACCAGTCGCGCACCTGCCTGTCTTCCTCGCTCAAGGTCAGCCGGCGTACGCCGCCTTTTGCCGTGGCGCCGAACTTGGCGGTCTCGTGAATGGTACCCCAGAGGCGGGCGGAATCGATCTGCAGATTGGTGGTGGCTCGGCTCATTGCATCTTCCATTTCACCCGGCATCGAGGCCTTCAATGGCTCGGCACCAATTCCGCGTCAACCGATGCCGGCGCTTGGCTGCTCATCTGCGCCGTCTGGGCTGCAAGCTCGGCGACGCGCTCGATCGCGATCATCTCGGGCGAGGCGAGCCAGCTTGCGGTGAAGGTGAGCGGCGAGATCCGCATATCGGTTTTCAGCTCCTGCAGGCGGCCATCGGCGAGTTCGCGCGCGACAATCGCGGCCGGGATCACGGCGACGCCGAGCCCTTCGATCGCCATGTGAATCACGGTCGCCAGCGATGCGCTGGCATGCAGCCGGATCGGCGGCAGGTCGGGGCGGTTGAACAGCGAGCGAACGTTCTCATAGGGCTGGGTCTTGCGTGGGAAGGTGATGATGGGAAACTTCGCGATCTCCGCGATCGTCAGCAGCGCACCGCCGAGACCGAGCGCAGGGCTTGCCAGGAAGCTGATCGGGTAGTCACACAGCACGCGGTTACGAATACCGGGCGCCGATGGCGGGCCGAGGGCGAATGCGAGTTCGATCTCCTGCGCCAGCAGCCGGGCATGGAGGTTCGGCGTGACGTCGACCTCGATCTCCAGCGAGAGGTTCGGGTAGCTGTCGTTGACGTGCTTGATCAGCCGCGGCAGCCAGTCATGCACGATGGTTTCGGCGACGCCGAGCCGCAGCACCCCGCGCATGGCCGAGCGATCGCCGACCTCGGCGAGCATCTCGGTGCGCAAGCCGATCAGCTTCTCTGCATACACCAGCATCTGCCGTCCGCTCGGCGTTGGGGAGGCCGCGCGGTGATCGCGGTTGAGCAGCTTCACCCCGAGCTCGCGCTCCATCTGGGCGATGCGCTGGGAAATGGCAGGTTGGGTGGTGTTGAGCCGCTGGGCGGCGCCGCGAAAGCTGCCAAGCTTCACCACCCAGAGGAAAGTTTCGATCGATCGGAAATCCAGCATTGTCACTCGCGTTGGATCAATCAGATTTATCGTTTCCGATTAAAAACGAAGATTAGACTTTATAGCACGGCTGGGGTTGAGTGCGTTTGTCGAGATATTAGGCAAATGGCTCAAATGACTGTTTCGGCGGCAGTGCAGCATGGATGGTAATGAAGTAGGGATTTTGCCCAGCCATCAGGCGCGGCTCGACTATCGGGCAGGCAGGGGCTGGAGCACAGCCGGCGTCGCCAACGGCTTCGTGCAGGGCAATCTTGCGATTCTGCCGGAGCGTTATGCCGGCGCATTTCATCGTTTCTGTCAGCTCAATCCCAAGCCGTGTCCGATCATCGGCATCTCGGACGTCGGTGATCCGCACATTCCCTCGCTCGGCACCGATCTCGACATTCGTACCGATGTGCCGCGGTATCGCGTCTGGCGCGATGGCGAACTCGTCGAGGAGCCGACCGACATTCTCTCGCATTGGCGGGACGATCTCGTCGCCTTCGTGCTCGGCTGCTCCTTTTCATTTGAAGAAGCACTGATGGCGGACGGGCTGCCGATCCGGCACATCGAACGCAAGGTGCGCGTCCCGATGTACCGCACCAACATTGCCTGCCAGCCTTCGGCGCCGTTCGCTGGTCCCATGGTGGTCTCGATGCGCCCGTTCAAACCGGCCCAGGCGATCCGGGCGGTGCAGATCACCACGCGCTTTCCTGCCGTCCACGGCGCGCCGGTGCATCTCGGCCATCCGCATCTGATTGGCATCGCCGATATCAACAAGCCTGATTATGGTGATCCGGTGCCGGTTGCGGCCGACGAGATTCCGGTGTTCTGGGCTTGCGGCGTCACGCCCCAGGCGGTGATAGCAGCGGCAAGGTTGCCGTTCGCGATCACCCACGCGCCCGGGTTGATGTTGATCACCGATCTTAAAAACAAGGACCTTGCCGTGCTTTAATGGGCAGTGTCTGCCGCTTCTTGAGGCTTTACCGACCGCATTAATCGCTTCATCGATGCCAGCCGTTTGATAAGGGAATCTTGCAATGAGCATCACGCGCCGAAATGTCTTGCTGGGAGCTACTGCCGCCGCTGCGCTCGGGCCGATCGCGGCCCGCGCGCAAACGTCCGAGGTGAAGATCGGGATCATCTATCCGTTCTCCGGCGCCAGCGCCCAGATCGGCGTCGACGCGCAACGCGCCTTCGAGACCGCGGCCGAGATCATCAACAACAAGTATGATTTCGATCTGCCGCTCGCGCGCACCGAGGGCCTGCCGGGGCTCGGTGGCGCCAAGGTCAAGCTCATCTTCGCCGATCACCAGGCCGACCCGCAGAAGGGTCGCGCCGAGACCGAGCGCCTGATCACCCAGGAAAACGTCTGCGCCGTCATCGGCTCCTACCAGAGCGCGGTGGCCGTCACCGCGAGCCAGACCTGCGAGCGCTATCAGATCCCCTATATCTCGGCCGACAATTCCTCGCCGAGCCTGCATCGCCGCGGGCTGAAGTATTATTTCCGCGCCGCCCCGCATGACGAGATGTTCTCGCAGGCGATGTTCGACTTCTTCGATGCGATGAAGAAGAAGGGCACCAAGATCGAGACGCTGGCGCTGTTCCACGAGGATACGATCTTCGGCACCGATTCCGGCAACTCGCAGCTCAAGCTCGCCAAGGAGCGCGGCTACAAAGTAGTGGCCGACATCAAATACCGCGCCAACTCGCCATCGCTCTCGGCAGAAGTGCAGCAGCTGAAGGCGGCCAACGCAGACGTGCTGATGCCGTCGAGCTACACCACCGACGGCATCCTCCTGGTCAAGACCATGGCCGAGCTCGGCTACAAGCCGAACGCGATCGTGGCGCAGGATGCCGGCTTCTCGGAGAAGGCGCTTTATGATGCCGTCGGCGACAAGCTCGAAGGTGTCATCTCGCGCGGCTCGTTCTCGCTCGACCTCGCCGCCAAGCGGCCGATGGTCGGCAAGATCAACGACATGTTCAAGGCGAAGTCGGGCAAGGACCTGAACGATTTCTCCTCGCGCCAGTTCATGGGCCTGATCGTGATGGCCGACGCCATCAACCGTGCCAAGTCGACCGATGGCGAGAAGATCCGCGAGTCGCTGGTCGCGACCGACATGCCGGGCGAGCAGACCATCATGCCGTGGAAGCGGGTGAAGTTCGACGAGAGCGGCCAGAACAACGACGCCGATCCGGTGCTGCTGCAATATGTCGGCGGCAAGTTCGTCACGATCTTCCCGGAGCAGGCGGCGGTGGCTCAGGCCATCTGGCCGATGAAGTAAGGGCCGTCCGGCGCGACAGGCGGTGACGGTTGGGATGATGACGGAGCATCCATTTTGCTCCGTCATTGCGAGGAGCGCAGCGACGAAGCAATCCGGAGCATTTTGCGAAAACTGGATTGCTTCGCTTCGCTCGCAATGACGGGAATGGAGTGACTTGCTGTGACAGCCGAGACCATCATTCAAAGTCTCGCGTCGGGCCTGCTGATGGGTCTGCTCTACGGCCTGATCGCCGTGGGGCTTGCCCTCATCTTCGGGCTGATGGACGTGGTGAATTTCGCCCATGGCGAATTCCTGATGATCGCGATGTATGCGACCTTCTTCCTGTTCGCCTTCTTCGCGCTCGATCCCCTGTTGGCGGCGCCGCTGGTCGCCGCCGCGCTCTTCATCTTCGGGGCAGTGGTTTACTTGCTGGTCGTGAGATTTGCGGTCAGAGCCAAGGCCAATACCGGCATGGTGCAGATCTTTTCCACCTTCGGTCTCGCCGTGCTGATGCGCGGGCTGGCGCAGTATTTCTTCACGCCCGACTATCGCAGCATCACCCATTCCTGGCTTGGCGGTAAGACGATCTCGATCGCCGGCATCTATCTGCCCGAGCCGCAGCTGGTCGGGGCGCTGATCGCGATCGCGGCCTTTGCCGGGCTCTATTTCTTCATCCATCGCACCGATTTCGGCCGGGCGCTGGAAGCGACCCGCGAGGATGCGGGCGCGGTGGCGCTGGTCGGCATCGACAAGAACAAGGTGTTTGCGCTGGGTTGGGGCCTTGGTGCTGCGCTGGTCGGGCTCGCCGGCGCGGTGATGGCGATCTTCTTCTACGTCTTCCCGGATGTCGGCGCATCGTTTGCGACCATCGCCTATGTCACCGTGGCGCTCGGCGGCTTCGGCAGCGTGTTCGGCGCTTTCGCCGGCGGCATCATCGTCGGCCTGGTCGAGGCGGTCACAACGCTGATCTTGCCGGCTTCGCTGAAAACGGTCGGCATCTATGCCGTCTACCTGTTTGTCGTCTTCATCCGGCCGCGCGGCCTGTTCGGGTCGATCTGATGGACAAGGCTTTCGCTCAACGCCGCCGCCGCGACCTGATCATCGCTGCCTGCCTCGCAGGGCTTGCTGCGCTGGTGCCGCTGTTCGTCAAGGATGTCTATTATCAGAACATCATGGTCTTGACCCTGCTGTACGCGGCGCTCTCGCAGAGCTGGAACATCCTGTCGGGCTATTGCGGCCAGATCTCGCTGGGACATGCGCTCTATTTCGGGCTCGGCGCCTACACGACGGCGCTCCTTTATACCAAGTTCGGCGTGCTGCCCTGGTTCGGCATGCTCGCGGGCGGGGCCATTTCCTCGGGGGTCGCGATGGCGCTCGGCTATCCCTGCTTCCGGCTGCGCGGGCACTACTTCGTCATCGCCACTATCGTCATCGCCGAGATCGCGCTGCTCCTGATCCAGAATTGGGACTGGGCAGGGGCCGCGCTCGGCATCACGCTTCCGATGAAGCGCGACAGCTGGCTGACGTTCCAGTTCGCCCGCTCAAAGCTGCCTTACTTCTATTTTGCGCTGGCGCTGGCCTGCGTCGCCTGGTTCGTGACCTGGTGGCTGGAGGATTCCAAATGGGGCTATTGGTGGCGCGCGGTGAAGGACAATCCGGACGCCGCCGAGAGCCTCGGCGTGGTCGTGTTCGATTCCAAGGTGGGCGCGGCGGCCGTCTCGGCGTTCCTGGTGGCGATCGGCGGCAGCTTCTACGCCTTGTTCGTGTCCTACATCGATCCTGAAAGCGTGATGGGCTTCCAGTTCTCGCTGCTCATGGCGCTTCCCGCGGTGCTCGGCGGCATCGGCACGCTGTGGGGCCCGGCGCTGGGCGCCGTGATCCTGATTCCGCTGACCGAGTTGACTCGCTCCTATATCGGCGGCTCCGGACGCGGCGTCGACCTCATCGTCTATGGTGCGCTGATCGTCGTGATCTCGTTGGCGCGGCCGCAAGGCCTGGTCAGCCTGTTCACGCGCAAGCCAAAGCCGGCCGCAGGGGCCGTCCGAGAGGCGGTGACGCCATGACGATTCTGCTGGAAACCCGCAACATCACCCAGCGCTTTTCGGGATTGACCGCCAACAGCAATGTCTCGATCTCGGTGCAGCGGGGCGAAATCGTCGGCCTGATCGGTCCGAACGGCGCCGGCAAGTCGACGCTGTTCAACCTGATCGCTGGCGCGTTCCGCCCGACCGAAGGCACCATCGTCTTCGACGGCGAGGATGTCACGGCGCTGCCTGCTGCGGAAAGGTGCCAGCGCGGCATTGGCCGCACCTTCCAGGTGGTTAAGAGTTTCGAGAGCATGACGGTGATCGAGAACGTCATCGTCGGCGCCTTGGTGCGCACCACCGTGATGCGCGAAGCGCGCCGCAAGGCGCATGAGGTGCTGGCGTTCTGCGGGCTCGACGCCCGGGCTGATGTGCTGGCGAGCGATCTCGTGCCGTCGGAGAAGCGACGTCTGGAGGTGGCGCGTGCGCTGGCGACCGAGCCGAAGCTGTTGCTGCTGGACGAGGTGCTCACCGGTCTTACGCCGGTCGAGTCGCAGAAAGGTGTCGAGCTGGTGCGCCGGGTGCGCGACACCGGCGTCACCGTGCTGATGGTCGAACACGTCATGGAGATCGTGATGCCGCTGGTCGATCGCGCCATCGTGCTGGATCTCGGCAAGGTGCTGCTCGAAGGCAAGCCCACCGACGTGGTCCGCGATCCGAAAGTCATCACTGCCTATCTTGGGGACCGCCATGCTGTCGGTGCGTGACGTCACCACGGCCTATCAGGGCCTGGTCGCGATCTCGAATGTCTCGATCGATGTCGAGAAGGGCGAGATCGTCTGCGTCGCCGGCGCCAATGGCGCGGGCAAGTCGACGCTGTTGAAATCCATCGCCGGCGCCGAGCGGCCGCGCGCTGGTAGCATCACTTTCGATGGCAGCCGGATCGACGGCCTTGCGCAGCATCTGATTACCGCGCGCGGCATCGCCTACGTGCCGGAGAACCGGCGGCTGTTTCCGCGCCTGTCGGTGCGCGACAATTTGCGGCTCGGCAGCTATCTCTATCGGAGCGAGAGCAACCGCGAGGAGCCGCTTGAGTTCGTGTTCAAGCTGTTCCCGCGGCTGTCGGAGCGGCTGGAGCAGCGCGCCGAGACGCTCTCGGGCGGCGAGCAGCAGATGCTTGCGATCGGTCGGGCGCTGATGACGCGGCCGCGGCTGTTGATGCTGGACGAGCCGTCCCAGGGCATCATGCCGAAGCTGGTGGACGAGATCTTCCAGTCGGTCAAGCGCATCCGCGACGCCGGCATGACCGTGCTCATCGTCGAGCAGCGCATGGCCGAGTGCCTGGAGATCGCCGACCGCGCCTACATCCTGCAGACCGGCCGCGTCCTGATGAACGGCAAGGCCAGCGAGATCGCTGTGAATGCCGATGTCCGCAAGGCGTATCTGGGGCTGTAGGCACTCTCCATCGTCATTTGCGAGGAGCCGCAGGCGACGAAGATTTGTAGGGTGGGCAAAGGCGCGGAGCGCCGTGCCCACCGGCTGCGAGCGTTAAAGCGCAAGGTGGGCACGCTTCGCTTTGCCCACCCTACGGTTCTTCGCTCCTCGCAATGACGAAGAGCCTACTCGCAATGACGGAAGCTATTGGCGCGGGCAGCCCTACAACGTGCCCTTGCCGGCGTCGGAGCCGTGGCGGCGCTGGCGCGCCTGCAGCACCAGGATGACGGCGAGTGCGGCGAAGATCACCAGGAACGACACCGCTGACGTCAATGTTCCGAGCGCGTAGATGTCCGGCTTGGTCACCGTCGTGGTCAGGCCCTGCAATTCCAGCGGCAGGGTGTTGACCGAGCCGATCGCCTGGCTGGAGCGGGCCAGCTCGTCCCAGGACAGCGTGAAGCCGAACAGGCCGATGCCGACCACCGATGGCAGGATGATCGGCAGCACCACGTAGCGAAACGTCTGCCACGGCGTGGCGCCGAGGTCGCGCGCGGCTTCCTCGAGACGGCCGTCGAAGCGGTTGAAGATCGCGAACATGATCAGCAGGCCGAATGGCAACGTCCAGGTCAGATGCGCGCCGAGGCCTGAGGTGAACAGGCCCATGCCGGTGGTCCAGCCGTCGGCGAGCCATCCGAGCCCGACATCGGCGCCGTGTTTGTTGATGAAATCGTCGAGCAGGCGGAATTCCAAGGCGATGCCGAGCGAGGTGATGATCGAGGGCATGATCAGGCTGGCGATCGCGGTGTAGAACAGGATCGACGATCCGCGGAACGGCTTGCGGAACGCCATACCGGCGGCCACCGAGAGCACCACCGTGATCACCATCACGACCAGGCCGAGCGCGAGCGAGCGTTTGAACGCGGCGCCGATATCGACGATTCCGGCGCCGGAAAACACCTTGCCGAACCAGACGAGCGATACGCCGTTCATCGGGAAGGTGAGGCCGCCATCCGGCCCCTGGAAGGACAGGATGTAGATCGCGATCATCGGGCCGTACAGGAACAGCACATAGGCCGCGAAGAATGCGGCGAGGATGTAGAAGGAGCGTGGACGTCTGTCTCCCATTTACAGCTCCTTGCGCACGTCGACGATCCGCGTCAGCGCGGAGATGATCAGGATGGTGACGCCGAGCAGGATGACCGCGTTCGCCGCCGCGGCTGGAAACTGCAGCGCGGAGAGACGCGATTCGATGATCTTGCCGGCCGATGCGATCTGCTGGCCGCCCATCACGCCGACCGTGACGAAGTCGCCCATCACGATCGTGATCACGAAGATCGAGCCGATCACGATGCCCGGCTTCGATAAGGGAATGACGATGTTCACCAGGGTCTGCCAGCCGCTCGCGCCGGCGTCATAGGCGGCCTCGATCAGCCGCTTGTCGATGCGGACCATCGAGTTGAAGATCGGTACCACCATGAAGAAGGTGAAGAGGTGCACCAGCGCCAACACGACCGAGAATTCGGAGAACAGCAGCCATTCGATCGGTTGGCCGATCAGGCCGGTGCCGATCAGGCCCTGGTTGACGAGACCGTTGCGGCCGAGCAGGGGGATCCAGGCGATCATGCGGATCACGTTCGATGTCCAGAACGGAATCGTGCAGAGCAGCGACAGCACGATCTGCCAGGTCTTGCTGCGGACGTGAAATGCGAGGAAGTAGGCCACCCAGAAGCCGATGAAGAGCGTGAGGCTCCAGGTGAGCAGGCAAAGCTTCAACGTCTTCAGATAGGTTTTCAGGATGGTGCAGAGTTCGGGCAAGCCCGAGATGCAGCCTTCGAACGTATCGGTGTAGCCGCGCAGGCTGAACGCCGGGATCATCTCATATTCGTTGTAGTCCCAGGCGCTGACGATGATGACGAGAATGAGCGGCAAAAGGAAGAACAGCGCAAACACCAGCATCATCGGCCCGGCCTGCAGCCAGGCGATGGACCGCATCGCAGCTTTGCGCAGTCCGCTGCCGGATGTTGCCTGGTCCGAACCGGACGCGGCCATCGGCGCGAGCTGCGAGGTCAGATCGGCGGTGCCGGTATCCTGCGTCATGACAACGATCTTTGGAGAAGTCTATGGAAGGTGCGTGCCGCGCCATCCGGCGCGACACGCAATCAGGTGATCATCAGGCCGCGATGAACTCGTTCCACTTGCGGACCATGTAGTCGTTCTCGTCCATCACGGCGTTCCAGCAGGCCACCGCCCCCATGCGATCGTCGTAGGAGCCACCGTCACGCACCGCGCCGGCCTTCTCGAGCAGGGTGCCGTCCGGCGCCTTGATGTCGTTCTTCGCCGGCTTGCCTTCCATCCAATAGCCCCATTCGTCTTCGGTCATGTTGGCCTTGGCGGTGGAGAGCACGGCGGAATAGTAGCCCTGGCGGTTGAGATAGGCGCCGGCCCAGCCGGAGAGATACCAGTTGACGAACTCATAGGCCCAGTCGAGCTTGGGTCCGCCGGCCACGGCCTTGGAAACGCAGAAGCCCGAGGCCCAGGAGCGATAGCCTTCCTTGAGCGGCTGGAAGATGCAGGGGATGCCCATCGACCGCACCTTGGTCACGGCGGGCGACCACATCGACTGGATCACGGTCTCGCCTGAGGCCATCAGGTTGACGGACTCGTTGAAGTCCTTCCAGAAGGCGCGGAACTGGCCGGCCTTCTTGGCTTCGGTCAGCACTTTCATGGTGAGGTCGATCTCGGCCTTGGTCATGTTGCCCTTGTCGGCATATTTGTATTGGCCGGTCGCTTCGACCACCATCGCGGCGTCCATGATGCCGATCGAGGGGATGTTGAGGATCGAAGCCTTGCCCTTGAATTCGGGGTTGAGCAGCTCCGCCCAGGAGTCGATCGGGCGCTTGATCAGGTCGGGGCGGATGCCGAGCGTGTCGGCATTGTACACGGTCGGGATCAGCGTGATGTACTCGGTCGGCGTGGCCGAGAAGGTCTTCGAGTTCGCTCCGTCGAGGTAGAGCACCTTCCATGGCGCGGTGCCCTGGCCGCCGATCTTCTTGCCGTTCGGCAGCTCACCCTTGGTGAACACCGGCGTGATGTTGTCGAATTCCTTGATCTTCTTGGCGTCGAGCGGAAAGATGTTGCCCGAGGGCACCAGCTTTTTCAGCGAGAAATACTCGGTGTCAAGCACGTCGAACGAGTTCGGCTGGGTGATGACGCGCTTGGTCACGTCGTCGGTGGTCGCGGTGATGTATTCGATCTTGATGCCGGTATCGGCGAGGCACTTCTTCGAGATCTCGTCGCCTTCGTTCACGGCCGTGCCGAGGTAGCGCAGCACTTTCGCATCGGCTGACTTGACATAGGGAAAGCCGGTGATGGCGCCCGAACCCGCGGCGAGGCCAGCGATACCGGCGGCTCCCTTGAGCAGGCGTCGCCGGCTGATGGTGGTCTTCTTCGAACGATCGGTCATGGTGGTCTCCATGGAGGATATCAAGCGACAAGTTCAGGCGATGTGGCGGCTGCCGGGCTGCGCGGCGAGGTCAGCGGATCGGCGAGCGCTGGATTCCAGGTCGCGATCACTTGCTCGCCGATGCTGTAGCTCGTGGCGTCGAACTGATCGTCGGTGAGCTGAGCGGAGATCTCGCGGCCGCCATCGGCCGCGGCTATGGCGACGAGCACATAAGTGCCCTGATATTCGATCTTGCTGATCGTGCCCGAGACCTGCGGCCCGTCGATCGCCTGTCCCGGCTTCTTCAGGAGAATGCGGTCGACGCGCACCGCGTAGCTCGCATCGCCGAGGGTGATGACGTTATGGCCGCCGATGAATTTCGCGGCGAATTCGGTGCGCGGGTGGTTGAAGATCTCACGCGGGCTGCCCTGCTGCTCGATGCGGCCGGCATTCATCAGCACCACGAGGTCGGACAGCGCCATCGCCTCGTCCTGCCCGTGGGTCACGTGAATGAAAGTCAGCCCCAGCTCGCGCTGCAACCGCTTCAGCTCGGCGCGCATGCGCAGTCGCAGGAACGGGTCGAGCGCCGACAGCGGCTCGTCCAGCAGCAGGATCTGCGGCGAGGTGATCAGCGCGCGGGCCAGCGCGACGCGCTGCTGCTGGCCGCCGGAGAGCTGCGCCGGCAGCCGCGCCTCATAGGCCTGCATGTCGACGAGCTCGAGCAGCTTGCGGGCTTCGGCATGGCGCTCCGCTTTTGCGACGCCCTTCATCTTCAAGGCAAAGGCGACGTTGTCGATCACGGAGAGATGCGGGAACAGCGCATAGGACTGGAACATCATCGCGGTGCCGCGCCCGGCCGGCGGCAGATCGGTGACGTTCTTCGCGCCGACTATGATGTCGCCGGAGGACACCGATTCGTGCCCCGCGATCATCCGCAGGGTCGAGGTCTTGCCGCAGCCGGAGGGGCCGAGCAGGCAGCAATAGGAGCCGGCAGGAATCTTCAGATCGATCGCGTCGACGGCGGTGACGTGGCCGTACATTTTCGTGACCTGCACCAGTTCCAAGCTCGCGCCTGCCGCCATCCGAATTCCATCCCTCTCGTAAGGCTGGAAGCGCGGCTTGAGCTCCGGTCGGCGCCGCGTTCCAACCGCCAGACATCTGCAACGGATATGCCAGCTGCCGGGGTGGACGCGCTGGCGCGCTCCGTATTTGCACTCAGCTCGATCGTATCCAGCGATAGGGGCGCGCAGGCGCAAGACGGCGCACGCGCAAGTCGAGGAGCCGTGAGCGCCACCGGGAGCAACACTGGTGCTGGTGCTGAGCAGGCCCCGCCTCAGTGCCCAACGAGAGCTTCGCTCCACATGATCGCTGCCTTAATTCTGGGCAGTTTTCCTCATTTGAGGCACAGGCTCAAGGGGCTGCATGCAATGTATCAGCCGGGAACGCCAGCAGCCTCGGCTTTGCCGTGCCGCGAGCCAAAGGCTTACATCTCAGGCTGACGTCTCACGTGTGAACGTGCGGCTCAGGCAGCGTCAGCCCGAAGGTCTTGACGAGGTCGGCGATCTGCTGCGGCGAGAGATAGCGGGGATTCATCCCGCGCAGCAGGAGATAGAGCTTGGCCGTCTCCTCCAGCTCCTCCATAGCGAACACGGCCGCTTCCAGCGTGTCGCCGGATACGACGGGGCCATGATTGGCGAGCAGCACCGAGGAATAGCGTCCGGCCAGGCCTTTGATTGCGTCGGCCACCGCCGGATCGCCCGGCCGGTGATAGGGCACGAGCGCGGTCTGGCCGCAGCGCATCAGATAATAAGGAGTCAGCGGCGGCAGGGCGGCCCGCGGGTCGATCTCGGGCAGCATCGAGAGCGCCACGGAATGGGTGGAGTGCAGATGCACAACGGCACGGGCCGTGCTCCGGCTTTGGTACAGCGCGGTGTGCAGCGGCACCTCCTTGGTCGGCGCATCGCCGGAGACGAGCTTGCCACCGGCATCGAGCCGCGACAGCCGGGCCGGATCGAGGAAACCGAGCGAGGCATTGGTCGGCGTCACCAGCCAGCCGCCATCGTCGAGCCTGACGCTGATATTGCCGGACGAACCCGGGGTCAGCCCACGCTCGAACAGCGAGCGGCCGAACCGGCAGATGGCTTCGCGTAATCTCGTTTCTGCCATGGCGTGGAGTCCTCGCTGTTATCTAGACGATCAATGGACCTTTGCTTTTTGCCCTTGAAGCCAACCGACGGCGACGTAGGCGCCAAAGGCGTCGTCCATAGATCGCGACGATGGTCAACACGCTGCCGGCGATCATTGAGGGCAACCCGATCAGTACCCACAAAAAAATCAGAAATGTAGGGGGCATGCGGCTTCGCTCCGAGGGCCCGTCGGATTCTGGCGATGTTCTCTCATGCTTTGGCAGCGTGGCCAAGCCATGCTACCGAAAGGGGGAGCCGGGCCAACCGGCTGAGATCAGGAAACGCCTTGAGGATTTGCCGTATGTCATCGCCATCTCAAACGAAAGTCGCCGTGATCGGGCTCGGCTCGATGGGCTTTGGCATGGCCACTTCGCTGCGGCGCAGCGGTTTTGCGGTGACCGGTTGCGACGTCTCCGCGGATGCGGTTGCGCGCTTCGTGGCGGAGGGCGGGAAGGGAGCCAAGACGCCGGCCGAAGCGGCTGAAAGTGCCGACATCGTCGTCAGCGTCGTCGTCAATGCCGCGCAGACCGAGGCGATCCTGTTCGGCGCCGGCGGCGTGGCCGAGACGCTTCCCAAGGAGTCCGTGTTCATCTCCTCGGCGACCATGGACCCCGACGTCGCGCGTCGGCTCGCCAAGCAGCTGGAGGCGACGGGCCGGCATTATCTCGATGCGCCGATCTCCGGTGGCGCGCAGCGCGCCGCGCAAGGCGAATTGACGATCCTCGCCTCCGGCAGCGCCGCGGCCTTTGCCAAGGCCCGGCCGGCGCTGGATGCGATGGCGGCCAAGCTCTACGAATTGGGCGAGGCGGCAGGGCAGGGTGCTGCGTTCAAGATGATCAACCAGCTGCTCGCCGGCGTCCATATCGCCGCTGCGTGCGAGGCCATCGCGTTCGCCGCCAAGCAGGGTCTCGACATCAGGAAGGTCTATGAAGTGATCACGGCCTCAGCGGGCAATTCCTGGATGTTCGAGAATCGGATGCCGCACGTGCTCGACGGCGACTATGCGCCGCGCAGCGCGGTCGAGATCTTCGTGAAGGATCTCGGCATCATCCAGGACATGGCGCGATCGACGCGCTTCCCGGTGCCGGTCGCATCGGCCGCGTTGCAGATGTTCCTGATGACGGCAGCGGCCGGCATGGGCCGCGACGATGATGCCTCGGTGGCTCGGATGTATGCGCAGGTGACCGGCACGACGCTGCCGGGCTCATCCAAGTAACGACGTCACGACGAGTTCTCAGCATGCCCCGTTTTGCCGCCAATCTCACCATGATGTTCACCGAGCATCCGTTTCTCGACCGCTTCGCGGCGGCCGCGAAGGCCGGCTTCACCGCGGTGGAATTCCTGTTTCCCTATGCCTATCCGGCCGAGGAGGTCGGCAAGCGGTTGCATGACAACGGCCTGACCCAGGCGCTGTTCAACCTGCCGCCTGGGGATTGGGACGCCGGCGAGAAGGGCTTTGCGGCGCTGCCGGAGCGCTTCGATGATCTCAAGGCGAGCCTCGCGACGGCGTTGCCTTACGCGGAGGCGACCGGCGTGAAGCGCGTGCATCTGATGGCCGGCATCGCCGAGCGCAGTGACGCCAAGGCGGTCGAGGCCTTCATAAAATCGGTGACATGGGCCGCGGAGTTCTTGGCGCCTCACGGCCTCGACGTCGTGATCGAGCCGATCAACGCCCGCAACGTCCCCGGCTACTTCCTCAACGACTTTACTTTTGCGCGCGACCTGATCCGGGAGCTGAAGATCCCGAACCTGAAGCTGCAGTTCGACATCTATCATTGCCAGATCATCCATGGCGACGTGACGATGCGGTTGCGCGAGATGATCGACATCATCGGCCACATCCAGATCGCCAGCATCCCCTCGCGCCACGAGCCCGACGGCGAGGAGCTGAACTACCCCTTCCTGTTCGCCGAGCTCGACCGGCTCGGCTATGCCGGCTTTGTCGGCTGCGAATACAATCCGCGCGGCAAGACGGAAGAGGGCCTGGGATGGTTCGCGCCATATAGGAGAGTGAAGCCATGACCATCAAGCTTGGCTGCATCGCCGACGACTATACCGGAGCCTCCGATCTCGCCAACACGCTGACGCGCGCAGGGCTTCGCACCGTGCAGACCATCGGCGTGCCGGCCGAGGACCTTGCGCTGCCGGACGTCGACGCCGTCGTCGTGTCCCTGAAGAGCCGATCGATCGCGGCACCGCTGGCGGTGGCCCGCTCGCGCGAGGCGGAGACATGGCTGCGCGGCCGCGGTGCCGATCACGTACTGTTCAAGATCTGCTCGACCTTCGATTCCACCGACGCCGGCAATATTGGTCCGGTGATGGACGCGCTGCGCGACGATGCCGGCGAAACGATCGTGCTGGTGACGCCGGCCTTTCCCGAGACCGGTCGCACCGTCTATCAGGGGCATCTGTTCGTGGGCCACGTGCCGCTGAACGAGAGCCCGTTGAAGGATCATCCCCTCAATCCGATGCACGATGCCAACTTGGTGCGGGTGTTGTCGCGCCAGAGCCGTGCCAAGATCGGCCTGGTCGATCTCGCCACTGTTGTTCGCGGCCCCGAGGCGGTGCGTGCCCGCCTGGCAGACCTCGCCGGCCAAGGTATCGGCGCTGCCATCATTGATGCAGCGTTCGATGCCGATCTCACCACGATCGGGACGGTGGCGGTGCGCCATCGCGTATCGGTCGGTGCTTCGGGCATCGGGCTTGGGCTCGCGCGGGCGCTGGTCGAATCCGGCGGTGTCAAAGCTGCGGCTGCCGATGCCGCGAACGACGCTCCGGTCGGAGGCCCGGCGGCATGCCTGGCCGGCAGCTGCTCGCAGGCGACGCTGGCGCAGATCGCTCAGGCTGAAAAGATCATGCCGGTGCTCCACCTCGATCCCGAGCAGATCCTCGCGGGCAAGGACGAGGCACGCCGCGCGCTGGCCTGGGCGATCGAATGTCTTGCGGACGATCCGGTGCTGATCGCTGCGAGCGCCGCGCCTGAACAGGTGGCCGCCGTGCAGGCACGCCATGGCCGTGAGGTCGCCGGACACGCGATCGAGCAGACGATGGCTGAGATCGCCGAGGGGCTGGTGCAGGCAGGCGTGCGACGGCTCGTCGTCGCGGGAGGCGAGACGTCGGGGGCGGTGGTCGATCGGCTCAAGATTCCGGCCTTCCTGGTCGGACCCGAAATCGCACCCGGCGTGCCGGTGTTGCGCACTGTCGGCGCGCGATCTGCCGAAATGCTGCTGGCGCTCAAATCCGGCAATTTTGGCGGTCCCCAATTCTTCTTGGACGCGCTTGGGTTGATGCGCTGAGCCTGGTGTCGCCAATTTTATCCATGCAAAAATGCTTGGCGCGGTTGCGGCGGGAGGTGAGCCGCCACCTGTTAGTCCGAACGGTCTGAATGAGTTTTCATCAGATGCACATCTGATGAGCCGGAGTGCTGGGTCTCGCGCCGCTCTCTGGCTTGGGTCGGGCCACAGTTCGACGTGCGCTCGTGCTTAGCGATGCACGGTCATCCCGTAGATTAACGGTCTCTATGGACCTTATCCTTATACCCTGGAGCTGGACGCCGCTGATGCGTCCATCTGTAGGTGGGGCAATGAAACTGAATCGGATTGGCTACAAACTCGGACTCGCCGGCGCCATCGGCGCGACTCTCGCGATCGGCATGATCGCAAATCAGATGATCGCAGAGCATGCGGTCAACGCGGCAAACGAGCAGACCGAGCGTTCGCAGCGCGTCGTCGAAAGCGTGATGGCGGCGAGCATCGACATGCAGCAGAGCCAGCTTGCCGGTCGTACGGCGCGGTTGGCACGGGTGCCGGTCGAGGCCGAGAAGGCAGCGGCCGATATTCAGCAGTTCTCCACTGCGATGACCAGGGATATTGATGGAGCCCTGGCCAACGTGACGAGCGCCGAAGATCGCGCGCGGCTCAACCGGCTCAGGGAACTGATGACGAACTATTCCTCCGGTGCGGTCGAGCTGGCGCAAGCGCAGAAGTCCCTGCTGCGGGAGATCGACAAGCGCAGCGCAGTATCCGACGAATGGACCAAGAGTCTTCAGGCCGTGCTCACATCGCCGGCGTTGCCGAACCTTGCTTTCCGCGAGCGCGTTGAGCGGCAGCTTCATGCCGCGGATGCCAAGCTGAACTATATGCGCGCGATGGCCTGGCAATTCGGCATGACCGGCGATGCTAACGCGACCACGCTGCTCAAGCGGGCCATGCCGTTCTTGAAAAGCGCGCTGACCGATGCGCGCATGCTTGCCGACGATCGCGCGTTGCAAGCCGCGATCAACCGGCTGAACGGCATCGCATCCGATTTTACGGCCGCCAACGATGAGGTGGTCAAGATCGAGAGTCTCAAGGAGGTGCTGCTGCGCGATCGGACGCTCAAATATCTCGGCGAGGCCGGCGAATTAATGGATGCATCGATCAGCGATGCGCACGCGCAGCAGGCAAGTGCCAGACGGCACGCCGACGAAGTGGCGGCGCAGGCCGGCGAACTCACGCTAATCGCGGGCGTGGCGGTTCTTCTCTCCGTGGTGGCATCGGTCGTATTCTCCTTCCTCGGCATTGCCCGGCCGCTGATGCGATTGAATGCAGCGCTGGCCGAGATGGCGCAAGGCAGGCTCGACATCCGCATTCCCGGCGCCGGCCGCGGCGACGAGATTGGCGACCTCGCGAAGACCGTGACCGTGATCCAGGCCAACGCGGAACGGAAGGCTAATGCCGAGGCGGAGGCCAAGAGCGAGCAGGATGCCATGACGGCCCGTCATCGCAAGGCCGACATGCAGCGGCTCGCTTATCAGTTCGAGGAGGCGATCGGCGAGATCGTCAACACGGTGTCGTCGGCGTCGGCGCAGCTCGAGAGCTCGGCCGGCACTTTGACCGCGACGGCCGATCGCTCGAAGCAGCTGGCGACCGCGGTCTCGGCGGCCTCGGAGGAGGCGACCACCAACGTCCAGTCGGTGGCATCTGCGACCGAACAGATGGCCTCCTCGGTCACCGAGATCAGCCGGCAGGTGCAGGAATCCGCGCGCATCGCCGGCGAGGCGGTCGGCCAGGCCCGCACCACCACCGTCCGGGTCAGCGAACTCTCGAAGGCGGCGACCCGCATCGGCGACGTCGTCGAACTGATCAACACCATCGCGGGTCAGACCAACCTCCTGGCGCTGAACGCCACGATCGAAGCGGCGCGCGCCGGTGATGCCGGCCGCGGCTTTGCGGTGGTGGCGTCCGAAGTGAAGGCATTGGCCGAGCAGACCGCGAAGGCGACCGGCGAGATCGGCCAGCAGATCGCGGGTATCCAGGCCGCGACGCAGGAGTCCGTGGGCGCGATCCGCGACATCTCCTCCACGATCGAGAAGCTGGCGGAAATTTCGTCGACGATCGCCGCCGCTGTGGAGGAGCAGGGCGCGGCGACCCAGGAAATCTCGCGCAATGTGCAGCAGGCGGCGCACGGCACCCAGCAGGTCTCGTCCAACATCACCGATGTCGAGCGCGGCGCCACAGAGACCGGCTCGGCTTCGACCGAGGTGCTGGCGGCCGCCAAAGCCCTGTCCGCAGACAGCCAGCGGCTGCGGGTCGAGGTCGGCAAGTTTCTGGGTTCGGTTCGCGCGGCCTAGCTCACGCCGTTCGAAACGACGAATGGTCACGGAGCATCACGCGGCTTGCCGCGATATCGCAACGTCGTTCACTCCGGCGTGATCACATGGCGGCTGTACCGACGGTACGGCCGTACCTTAATGCGATCTCAATCATTTTTTCGTTCCGTGAAATTACGGAACGGTTCTCGATTCACCCTTCAAGGCTTGCATCAGGGCGTTCCCTGGACCTTCGGCCCGCGTAAGCCCGCCGGCGTCCGCATTCTGCTGCCCGCGCGCGCCGCGCCCGAAAGTAAAGAGACGACAGCCATGCTTGCCCAATATTCAATCCGCGCGAAGATCATCTCGGTCGTCGCCTTCCTGCTGCTTGCCGTCACCGGCACCGGACTATTGGCGGTCGTCAACGTGCGCGCGATCAACGCCAACACGGTCGAGATCGCGACTATCCGCCTCCCAAGCGTGCGCCTGCTGGGCGAGATACGGCAGGGGTTCATCCAGAATCGCAATGTCGTCCGTGCGCATCTGCTTGCCGAGACCATGGAAGACAAGCTGAGGATCGAGACCACCCTGGCGTCGAATGCGCAGGCGACAGAGCGCGCCATCGAAGCTTACCAGCGCTTGATCGCATCGCCGGAAGAACGGGCCAACTACGACGAGTGGTCGAAGGCCTGGACACAATACAAGCAGGACGTCAAGGACGTGCTTGCGCTTTCGCAGAGGGACGCCGGCAAGTTTGCGCGCGAGGCCAACGATCTGAACACCAGGAAGGCCTCCAAGCTTCTGATGGCAGCCGAGGAGGTTCTGAAGAACGGCATCGAACTCAACAACAGGCTTGCGGACAAGGCCAATAACGATGCCGCGCAGAGCTATTCATCGGTCCTCACCATGATGACGGCCATCCTGCTTCTCACCTTGATCGCCGGCGTCGCGCTCAGCGCCTATCTGGTTCGCGACGTCTCGAGCGGAATCGCCTCGATCGTGAAGCCGATGCAGTCGCTCAGCGACGGTGACCTCTCGGCGGAAGTGCCGCACCGGGGCGAGAAGACCGAGATCGGCACGATGGCCGATGCCTTGCAGCTGTTCAAGGAGGCCCTGATCGCCAAGAAGGCCGCGGATGAGGCCAACGCGCACGATGCCGAAGCCAAGATCGCCCGCGGCCGCCGTGTCGACGACATCACGCGCAATTTCGAGGCGATGATCGGCGAAATCGTCAACACGGTCTCCTCGGCCTCGACGCAGCTCGAGAGCTCGGCCGGCACCTTGACCTCGACGGCCGATCGCTCGAAGCAGCTGGCGACCGCGGTCTCGGCGGCCTCGGAGGAGGCGACCACCAACGTCCAGTCGGTGGCATCTGCGACCGAACAGATGGCCTCCTCGGTCACCGAGATCAGCCGGCAGGTGCAGGAATCCGCGCGCATCGCCGGCGAGGCGGTCGGCCAGGCCCGCACCACCACCGTCCGGGTCAGCGAACTCTCGAAGGCGGCGACCCGCATCGGCGACGTCGTCGAACTGATCAACACCATCGCGGGTCAGACCAACCTCCTGGCGCTGAACGCCACGATCGAAGCGGCGCGCGCCGGTGATGCCGGCCGCGGCTTTGCGGTGGTGGCGTCCGAAGTGAAGGCATTGGCCGAGCAGACCGCGAAGGCGACCGGCGAGATCGGCCAGCAGATTTCGGGTATTCAGGCCGCGACCCAGGAATCCGTGAGTGCGATCCGCGATATCTCCTCCACGATCGAGAAGCTGGCGGAGATTTCGTCGACGATTGCGGCCGCTGTCGAGGAGCAGGGCGCAGCGACCCAGGAGATTTCGCGCAACGTGCAGCAGGCGGCCCACGGCACTCAGCAGGTCTCGTCCAACATCACCGACGTCGAGCGCGGCGCCACAGAGACCGGCTCGGCCTCGACCGAGGTGCTCGCGGCCGCCAAAGCCCTGTCCGCAGACAGTCAGCGGCTGCGGGTCGAGGTCGGCAAGTTCCTGGGTTCGGTTCGCGCGGCCTGATGGCGCGGGTCTGACGCGACCCTGTCAGCAGCGCCGGCCGCAGTGCCGCTATTGTTGATCATGCCCGTGCGACATTGGGCAGAGGCACGACTTGTGCCGACATCATCAATCGGTCGCGGCCGGCCATCTTGGCGGCATAGAGCGCCTTGTCGGCTGCATCGACGAGGCGGTTGGGATCCATTTCGCCGATCGGGATCATCGTGGTGCCGCCGAGGCTCAGCGTGACCGTCCGCGACGGCGGGTTGAGATCGTGCGGAATGCCGAGCGCGCCGACGGCCGCGCGGATTCGCTCTCCGACCTGAATGCAGCCGTTGGCGTCGGTGCCCGGCAGCAGCAGCGCGAACTCCTCGCCACCGTAGCGCGCGGCCACGTCGGCCGGGCGCTGAGCCTGTTCGGCGAGCACACGGGCTACCGCTCGCAGACAGTCGTCGCCAGCCTGATGACCGTAATTGTCGTTGTATTTCTTGAACAGGTCGACATCGATCAGGAGCAGCGACAACGGCCCACCCTCGCGCCGCGCCCGTCCGCATTCTTCCTTCAGGTGCGCGTCGAAGTGACGACGATTGGCAAGTCCTGTGAGGCCGTCCGACAGCGCTAGCGCCGTCAGCTTCTCCGCCGCCGTCTTGAACTCGGTGATATCGCGCGAGATTGCCACCATGCCATCGATCTGTCCGCGTCGATTGCGGGTGACGCGCAGGGCGGTTTCGATCCAGATCTCGCCTTTCTCGCGGTGACGATTGCGGTAGACGATCCGGGCTTCCTCGATTTCGCCCGCCTGCAGCGCGTTGGCGGTACGCTGAATGCCGGGCAGATCTTCATTGTTGAGGCCGGCGAGAGCCGACGTGCCCACGAGCTGCTCCGGCCGCCAGCCGATCACCTGCAGGCTGGAGGGGGAGGCGTAGCGGATTTCTCCGTCGAAGCCGATTCGCGTAATCAGGTCGCCCGAATGTTCGGCGATGAGCCGGAAATCCGCTTCTCCTTCCGAGAGTGCCAACACCAGGCCCTCGCGCTGACGCAACTGGCGGACCACGATGATGCCGGCGGCCGCGATCATGCAGGTCAGCAGGAGCACCGTCCCCATCCGGATCAGCGCAGCATGACGCCAGGACGCGAGCAACTCGTCCTTCGCTTCGGTGGCGACCACCACGACCGGGTAACGCTTGGCGAACTGATAGAAGCTGACCCTTTCGCGGCCATCGAGCGGCGAGGTGAAGTGAAAGGTGCCGGACGACGGCCGCCCATCGAGTTGCTTGAACAGATCCAGGCTCGAGAGATTCCGGCCGACGTAGTGGCCGTCATCGGGGGCGCGGGCAAGAATGACTCCCTTTCTGCTCATCAGGAATATGGAGCCGTTCCTGCCCACGTTGAATTGACTATAGAAATTTTCAAGGTAGTTCGCGTCGACCGTGACAAGGGCGACGCCGCCGAAGGCGCCGTCGGGGCGGTTGAAGCGTCGCGACACGGTGATGACCCATTGCCCAGTGATGGCGCTTTTCACCGGCGGGCCGATGAGGGAGCTGCGATCGGTCGAGGTACGATGGTGCTCGAAATAGACCTGATCGGCGTCGTTGCGACCGGTGAGGTCGACGGTTTCGCTGGTGGCAAGCCAGCGGCCGTCTTCGCCAAGGACGACGACGCCGCCGATGCGGTTGTCCTTCTTCCGGCGATCGAGATAACGTTGGAGCTCGGCGAGCGCTGTGGGGCTTGTGCCGCGGAGTTCGAGTTGGTTGACGAGCATGTTGAGCACCGTATCAGCGAGCTCGAACGTGTCGTCGGCGTGCTGCGATAGCGAGACGGCGAGGTTCGCCATATCGGTTTCGGCGTTGCGCAGCTCGGATTGCCGCGCCGTCCACTCGCGCCAGCCGCTGAGGGCAATGATGGCGATGCAGGCGAGAGCGACCAGGCCCGCGACCTTCGGCGTCAGGCGCATTCGGTCGTGACCGTCGTCGCGGATTTTGTCGCGGGCACCGCTCATATGCCGCTTCCGCTGTCTTCCGGTGGGCTGCGCACTTTCCCCATCAGCTTCGACTGAAGCCTGACCAGGGCGTCGCGCAGCCGCGTCGCCTCGTCGTACCGGGTTTCCCGAGCCAGCATGCCGGAAAACGGATCTTTAACCATGGCCTCCGCAGCGTGGGCAAGACGGCGCAGCGGCGTCACCACCCATTGCGCGGCGAAATTGAGCAGGACCAGGATCGAGAACACGCCACCGGCAACATTGAACCAGAACGAGCGCACCAGCTCGCGCGTCGGCGCCATCGCGGCAACGGCGTCCTGCCGGATCAGGAGGGACCAGCCGAAGCTCGGCAGATCGGCGTACCCCACAGTGGGGATGGTGACGGTGAAATAGTCCTTGCCGTCGGGCCATCGCTCGATGAGAGCGACCGAAGCCCCGCGGCTTGCGGCTTGCGCCGAGCCGATCGTCAGCGGCTTGCCGACGAGATCCGGCGCGCCGAATAGCACGATGCCGTCGCGCGACAGCAACACCAGATCGATGTTGCGCGACGCCAGCGCCGCGACGGATTCGATGACCCATTTCCAGTCGATCTGGGCGCCGATGACACCGGCGGGGGCGCCGTCATGCATCAACGGAGCCGACATGGCGATGAAGCGGTACGGTCCCGATGCCGTCTGCAACAGCCGTTCCAGCGCCTCGGACTCGTGATCATCCACCGCCGTCGGCGCTCCGAGCCCCTGCCTGAACCAGCGCAGGTCCGCGACGCTTCGCCCTTCCGCCATTCCGTCCTTGCTCGCGATCACCTTGCCGCCGGGGTCGGCAATGCCGAGCCAGGCATAGCGCTGCTCGAGCTGGCTCACGAACTGGATCTGCCGCCGCGCCTCCGGGATGTCAGCGGGATCGATGATCGCGGCGAGGCGCGACACGTCGATCCACATGCTGTACATCTGCCGCGCCAGCAGGCTTGCGCTGAGCTCGCCACGCGTCCTCAGTTGCTCGATCGCGAGTTCCTCGCCGCGTCGCTGCAGCGACGCCGAATAGAGGACGGCTGCGGCCAGCGCCGTCACGACGATCAGCGTCGCGCCGCCGAGGAACACCGCAGTCTGCAAGCTCCACCGTCGCCTCGTCATCGGCTTCTCCTCAATCTGCCATGTCCTCAATCTGCCATGGCTCGCGCCAGCTCGTGCAGCATGCGGCCGAGATCGCCACTGTCGGCGCCGGGCACCCCGCTCGCCGTGTGCAGCCGCTCGATGATCTGGGCTCGCTGTTGTGGCGTCACCGCAAATATCAGCCGGTAACCATCGTCGGTCGGCGCCGCGACCCTGGTCTCGATGTCGCCGATCAGCGGCAGCGTGAGCGTGCCGGTGGCGCCCGTCGCAAGGCCGACCGGACCGCTGACGCGCGCGCCGCCGGGGCCCAGATTGACGATCCAGCCGCGTTGTGCTTCGCCGCCGACCGTCAGGGTGATCGGCTCGACGATCTGGCGTTGCGGCCGGTTGTAGCGCGGACGGTCGATGCACACGGCGATCGCCACCGACAGCACCAGAATGTTGTAGACCGTCCAGAACATCACGACGACGACGCCGTCTCCGGCGGTCGGCGCCGTATTGAAGACGAAGTCGGAGGTCAGCGAGACGATCAGGCCGCCCACCGAGAGTGCGAGCAACATTATGAAGGGACGCATCAAGGGCCACTGGACGATGATCTTCGCCCGATCGCCGCCTTTGGCCGTCACCGAGAACTTGTGCGGTCCTTTGGTCAGGAGGCCGAGAACGGTGGCCCTGAAGATCGGCCATGCGACCACGAGCTGCGTGACATCGTTAAGGATCGGCACGAACAGCCGCTTGGAGATCCAGTTCAGGGTCGCCATCAGCGCGAGATAATACGGCACATAGTAGCTGATGACGTCGGTGACGTTCGCATTGACCACCATGATGCCGGTCCACCAGTACAATAGTGGACAGATCACGCCGGCGAGGCGGAATGAAAAGGTTGTGCTCCAGTAGAGGAACGAGTCCAGGACGCTCAAGCGGTCGATCAGGCGGAGATTGTTATGTCCGAACGGGTTGTACACGTTGCGGACGATCTGCATCATGCCGAGGCACCAGCGGCTGCGCTGCGTCACATATTCCGGCAGGCCTTCGGCCGCGAGCCCTTCCGACAGGGCCTCGTTGAGGTAGACCGTTCGCCAGCCATGTTCGGACAGCCGCAGCGTCAGCAAGAAATCCTCGGTGACGCTCTCGGTCGGTACGCCGCCAATCTCCTCGACGGCGCGAGCCCGCAACATCGATGAGGTGCCGCTGCAGGCGGCGATGCCCCAGGCGTCGCGCGACGGTTGGACATTGTCGAAGAAGTGGCGCTGATCGTCGGGATAGGCCGTGCCGATGCCGAGATTGTGCTGGATCGGGTCCGAATTGAAGAAGTGCTGAGGCGTCTGCGCGAGGCCCACGGTCGGCTCATGAAACAGCGCCAGCGTCCGTTCGATGAAGTCGGCATGGGGCACGAAGTCGGCATCGAAAATGGCGACGAAGTCCGGCCGGTCCGCATCCAGCGCCCGCAGTCGCAAGGCATTGTTGATGTTGCCGGCCTTGGCATGCGACTTGTCGCTACGGGCGAAATAGCCGATGCCGTGCTCCGTGCAGAGATCCCGCAGCCAGGGCCGACTGCCGTCGTCGAGGATGAACACGCGTAACGACGGATAATCGATCGCCTTGGCGCCGACGATGGTTCGCTCCAGGACTTCGATTCGTTCGTCGTAGGTCGGAATGAAGATGTCGACCCGCGGCGGCGGTCCCGGAAGCCACCAGCCGGCATGGCGGTCGGCCTCGGTGGTCCGCTCCTTCGTACGGGCAAGGATGACGAAGGCCACGGACGAGGACAGAAGCGTCAGCGCCTCCAGGATGGCAAAGCCCCAGCTGAACGCCGCACTCGTCGTCCACCCCAGTGGCGCCAGCGTGACGGTGAATCGCCAAGCGATGTAACGCCAGCCCAGCAGGATGGAGCCGCCCAGGAGCAGGGCCCGCCAGTACCATATCTTCGGGTCGAGGAGGGGCAGCATCAGGAGGCGCAGTCCGACGATGATGGCAGCGCCTGCGAACGCGGACAGGAATGGCGACAGCGTCGGCATCAGTAGCCGTACCGTGTGACGAAGCGGCGGAATGCCGCGATTGGACCGCTGGTGAAGATCACTCGGCCGGTGCGCCCGATGGCGCAGGACAGATCCGGCTGCTTGGCGAGATCGGGCACCGCAACGGTGACGTCGAACCGCTGTAAGTGCTGCGGCGTCGGGCCGACGGCGAGATTGGCGTAGAGTTGCGACGCGCCCGAGCCTCCGAGACGGGTCACCGTCCCATCGAATATCCGGTCGTCGCCGAACAGGCGGAACTGCACCGGCACGCCGATCGTCAGGCTGTCATAGAGTGTTTCGGGAACGCTCGCGGTCACCACGAGACTGTTGCAGTCGACCAGCTTGACGAGATCCTGGCCGCGACGGGCATATTCGCCATCGTCGACGAGGAAGTCCCAGGCCATGCCCGGCACACGGGCCTTCAGCGTCGCCGATGTCAGCCGGTTGATCCGGACATGTTCGGCGTCGATCTGCTGCTCGTATTGGGCAAGGCGCGCTTGGATCTGCTGCTCGTCCACGGCCAGTTCGGCGAGGCGCAGGTCCAGCTCGCGGATGCGCTGCATCGAGAACGGCACGTCGTTGTAGGAGTCGCCGATGAAGACCCCCGACTGCGCGGAGCTGAGCTCTGTCTCGAAATAATTGGTGCGCTGCTTCGCGCTTTCCACATCCTGCTTGGCGACGTCGAGCGAGGAACTGGCCTGGTCAAGATTGGCGACCGTCTGGACCCCGCGCTCCTTCAGTTCGTTGGCGCGCGCGAAGGTGGCGTCCGCGAGCTTCAGCCGGGCGGCGGCGGCATCCTGCGCCGCCTTGGCCTCGGCGATGCGCGCTTCGATCTGGCGGACGCGGCCCGTCTTGTAGTCGGTCGACTGGGTTTTGAAGGCGGCCCGCGACTGCTCGAGCGCCGAACGTTGTGCCGGTATCCGCTTGAGCGCGATCTTCTGCTCGTCACGCTCGCGTTCGAGATTGAGCAGGCGTGTGGTATCGAACCTGTCATCGACGATCTCGGCGATGAGTTCCCCGGTGTTGACCCGGGCGCCGATATTCGTCACCGCCAGCGTCACGCGGCCTTCAATCGGCGCGCGCACGACGTAGAGCCGGGCATTGACGGTCGCGTCTCCCGAAGTTCCGGCGAAATGCTCGCCGATGAGGATGTAGAGGCCGCCGGCCAGCAGCAGGACGCCGATGATGATGCGACCCAGTTTCATGCGCCCATCCCGTGCAGCAGTCTTCTGCAGCACCCCCGGTTCGATCGCTGCGCGCAACGCAGCCGCTTGTTTCCAGGTAGCATGAACGAATTCCGCTACTTTGACGCTAGTCAAGGGAACCTGACGGCAGGAGCGGATTTGCGACAGGTCCCTGTCAGGCGCGCGAGGGAGCCTGGCGCGCTGACAAGTTCAGGATTCAAGTCGGGCTTGGTGCCTGACATTCGCTTAAGCGGCGCGCAGATCTCGTGATGCGAATGTCAGACACGCCACCCGGGGCCTGGGCTCGCCCCGGGCATCTTGCTCGGCCCGAAATGAATCGAGTCGATCGCTTCTCTTCATTCCGTACTGCTACGGTGCGGCCCGTTAACTCGGTTTAAGCTGCAGTGCGGTCTTACTCGAAGGAAATTTTCACTCTCGCAACTGTCCGCGCTGAAGCGGCAGTGCGCTGCGCCGCTGCAAGAAGAGATCTGCACCATGCTCGCCTCCATGTCGATCCGCGCGAAGATCATCACGGTCGTCGCGTTCCTGCTCGTTGCCATGACCGGCATGGGTCTGCTCTCGCTGAAGAACATGCGCTCGATCAACGCCAACACCGTCGATATCACCACCAATTGGCTGCCGAGCGTGCGGGTGCTCGGTGAGCTCCGCGCCAATGCGATCACCTTCCGCAACGTGATCCGCGAGCATATGCTGGCCGAGACTCTGGACGAGAAGGTTGCGCAGGAGAAGACTGCCGCCCTCGTCAACGACATGATCGCTAAAAGCCGGCTGACCTATGAGCCGCTGATCTCCTCACCGGAGGAGCGATCGATCTATAATGAGTGGGCCCGGCTCTGGGACGAGTACCGCAAGGGCACCGAGCAGGTGATGGCGCTGTCGCGCAAGGAGGCCGGGAAGGTCCCGCACGAGGCGCATGAGCTCAATCAGCAGACCGTCAACAAGATCGGATTGCAGGCCGACGAAGTCCTCAAGAAGGATATCGATCTCAACGATGCCGGCGCGGACAAGGCCTCGACGGACGCCGCCGACACCTATTCCTCGTCCTTCATGCTGCTGGTCGCCATCGTCGCCATCGCGGTGGTTGCAGGCATCGTGGTCAGCCTGTACCTGGTCCGGGACGTCTCCAGGGGAATCGCATCGATCGTGACCCCGATGCAGGCCTTGGGCCAGGGCGATCTTGCGGCCGAGGTGCCGCATCGCGGTCAGAAGACCGAAATGGGCGCCATGGCGGATGCGCTGCAGATCTTCAAGGAAGCGCTGATTGCCAAGAAGGCTGCCGACGAGGCGGCCGCGCGCGACGCCGAGGCGAAGATCGAACGTGGCCGGAGGGTCGACAGCATCACGCGCGAATTCGAGGCCATGATCGGCGAGATCGTCAGCACGGTCTCCGCAGCGTCCACGCAGCTGGAAGCCTCCGCGGGCACTTTGACCTCCACGGCTGCGCGGTCCCAGCAGCTCGCCACCACCGTGGCCTCGGCATCCGAAGAAGCATCCGCCAATGTTCAGTCGGTCGCGACCGCGACCGAAGAGATGGCCTCGTCGGTCAATGAGATCAGCCGGCAGGTGCAGGAATCGGCGCGGATCGCCAACGAGGCGGTCGACCAGGCGCGCAGCACGACCGGCCGCGTCAGCGAGCTGTCGCGGGCGGCGACACGGATCGGCGACGTCGTCGAGCTCATCAATACCATCGCAGGCCAGACCAATCTTCTGGCCCTGAACGCCACGATCGAGGCGGCGCGCGCCGGTGAAGCCGGTCGTGGGTTCGCCGTCGTCGCCACCGAGGTGAAGGCGCTCGCCGAGCAGACCGCAAAGGCGACCGGCGAGATCGGGCAGCAGATCTCCGGCATCCAGGCGGCCACGCAGGAATCGGTCAGTGCGATCCGCGATATTTCGTCGACGATCGAGAAGTTGTCGGAGATCGCCTCGACCATCGCCGCGGCAGTCGAAGAGCAGGGCGCCGCCACGCAGGAAATTTCGCGCAACGTGCAGCAGGCCGCGCGCGGCACGCAAGACGTGTCGTCCAATATCACCGACGTTCAGCGCGGCGCGACCGAGACCGGATCGGCATCGTCCCAGGTGTTGTCGGCCGCCCAGACATTGTCCGGCGACAGCAATCGCCTCCGCCAGGAAGTCAGCAAGTTCCTGACCTCGGTGCGCGCGGCGTAGAATCCTAAGTCTGGCAACGGACCATCGTCGAATGCTTCAGGGAGCCGCGGCGTACCGCCGCAGCTCCCTGTTTGCGTCGCTAGTGCGAGGCATTTGAAGTTTCGGCCGGTTTGTCCGCGCGCACGACACCGCGGAGCCCTATGAAATCAGATTGTTGCAAGTGCTCTTCGGCTCCGACGCTCGCAAACGCGATAGCCGCGAGATGATGTGAATTTCGGAATCGGAGCGCCAGAATCGCAGCCCTCGAGTCGGCTACGTAATTTCACGGTGCGGCAATTTAACGCGATCCTAGCCTTTTCGCTCGATCCTTAATCATTCGCTGCCACCTCAGGCGGCAGATGTTCGTGATTCAGTTCCTGATTCCTGGCGGTGCACGCAATTGTGCGGTTGCCGATCGTGATTGCCCTGAAAGATCTGCCATGCGTAAGAATTTGCCTGTCACCACCGTCGAATATCCGGTCACCGACGAAACCCTGATCGTGTCGCAGACCGACACCAAGGGAAAGCTGACATTCTTCAATGAGGATTTCATCGCCGCCTCGGGCTTTACGCCCGCGGAGCTGATGGGCCAGCCGCACAACATCATCCGCCATCCGGACATGCCGCCGGAAGCCTTCGAAAATCTCTGGAGCACGCTCAAATCCGGCAAGCCCTGGGTCGGCGCGGTGAAGAACCGGCGCAAGAACGGGGACTTCTATTGGGTGCTGGCAACCGCCTCGCCGATCCGCCAGAACGGGCAGGTGACCGGCTACACTTCGGTACGCACCAAGCTGCCTGCCGACCAGCGCGCCGAGGCCGAGCAGGTCTATGCGGCGATCCGCGAGAAGCGGTCGCATAACTACAAGATCGCGGCCGGCGTCATCCGTCGCCGTTCGGTTTTTGACATCTTTGCGATGTTCACGCGCACGCTCAACGCGCGGCTCCTGACGCTCCTCGCGGTGCAGACGGCGATGATACTTGGGATCGCGGCGAGCGCGCTGTTCGGCCTGCCCGGCATCGCGGTGTCGGCATTGGCGGTGCTTGACGCCGCCTTCGCGGGCCTGCTGGTGATGCAACTGCTCCAGGCGCTCGGCGCGCCGCTGCGGCACCTGAACGAGACCATGGGCAACATCGTGCAGGGCAAGCTCGACACCCGCGTGATGATCGAACGTGACGATGAGATCGGCGAGGCCTTACGCAATCTCCAGACTGTGCAGACCATCGTTCGCTTCAGCAAGGAGGAGCTGAAGGCCTCCGAGCACCGCGCTGCGCTCCAGCGCCGTAGTGAAATGACCAAGCTGGCCGACATGTTCGAGGGCGCGGTCGGAGAGATCGTAGAGACGGTCTCTTCGGCCTCGACCGAATTGGAAGCATCCGCCACGACGCTGTCCTCCACGGCCGACCGCAGCCAGGAACTGGCGAGCGTCGTCGCCTCCGCCTCCGAGGAAGCGTCCACCAATGTGCAGTCGGTGGCCTCCGCGAGCGAAGAGATGGCATCCTCGATCCAGGAGATCGGCCGGCAGGTCCAGGAATCGGCGAAGATGGCCGGCGAGGCGGTGCATCAGGCTCGCGCCACCAACGATCGCGTCGGCGAATTGTCCAAGGCCGCAACCCGGATCGGCGACGTGGTCGAGCTGATCAACACCATCGCCGGCCAGACCAACCTGTTGGCACTGAACGCGACGATCGAGGCGGCGCGTGCCGGCGAAGCCGGCCGCGGCTTCGCCGTGGTGGCCTCGGAAGTGAAGGCGCTGGCGGAGCAGACCGCGAAAGCCACCGGCGAGATCGGCCAGCAGATTTCCAGCATTCAGGCCGCAACACAGGAATCGGTCAGCGCCATCCAGGCCATCAGCGTCACCATCGAGCGGCTGTCCGAAATCTCTTCGGCGATTGCGGCTGCGGTGGAGCAGCAGGGTGCAGCGACGCAGGAGATTTCCCGCAGCGTCCAGCAAGCGGCGATCGGCACCCAGGAGGTCTCCTCCAACATCGCCGACGTCCAGAATGGCGCAACCGAGACCGGCTCGGCCTCCGTGCAGGTGCTTTCCGCCGCCAAATCGCTGTCGGACGAGAGCAACCGTCTGAAGCTCGAAGTGGACAAGTTCCTGGATTCGGTACGGGCCGCCTGAGGGCGTCAAAGAGCAGGATAGCGACGCAGGGAGCTGTTCGAGAACCGTCCGCCGCGGCGTAGGGCGCGCCGTGCGGACGGCCTCGTCCAGCATTGTCATGCAGAAGTGAGAGGGGAGCATTCCGCTCCCCTCTTTTCTATTTTGCTGCAGTTGCGCTAGATCAATGCGAATGCTTCCATATGACGTCCGCGCGGGGGCGGGCCTGGAAAAGCTTGATCCATGATTGCACTGGTCCGCATCGCCCTGAGCCGGCCGTACACCTTCGTCGTGCTCGCGCTGCTGCTTCTGATCGTCGGGCCGCTGGCCGCATTGCGGACGCCGACCGACATCTTTCCCGATATTCGCATTCCCGTGATCGGCGTCGTGTGGCAGTACACCGGACTACCGCCCGACCAGATGTCTGGCCGTATCACGACGCCGTTCCAGCGGGCGCTGACCACGACCGTCAACGACATCGAGCACATCGTCGCCAATTCCTATAACGGCTTCGGCATCATCAAGATCTTCTTCCAGCCCGGCGTCGACATCCGCACAGCGAACGCGCAGGTGACGGCGATCTCGCAGACGCTGCTGAAGCAGATGCCGCCGGGCGCGACGCCGCCCTTGATCCTGAATTACAGCGCCTCCACCGTGCCGATCATCCAGGTCGCGCTGTCCGGCGAGGGGCTGACCGAGCAGAACCTCGCCGATATCGGCATCAACCAATTGCGCACGCCTCTGGTGACGGTCCCGGGTGCGGCCATCCCGTATCCGTTCGGCGGCAAGCAGCGCCAGGTGCAGATCGATCTCGACCCGACAGCGCTGCAGGCCCGCGGCCTGTCCGGCCAGGACGTTGCCAATGCGCTGGCCGCGCAAAACCTGATCACGCCGGTCGGCACGCAGAAGATCGGCGGCTTCGAATACAACATCCAGCTCAACAACTCGCCTCTGAAGATGGAGGAACTCGGCAACCTGCCGATCAAGGCCGTGAACGGGGCGATGGTCTATATCCGCGACGTCGCATCGGTCCGCGACGGCAACCCGCCGCAGACCAACATCGTTCACGTCAACGGCAACCGCTCGGTCCTGATGATGGTGCTGAAGGCCGGCGCCACGTCGACGCTCGACATCATCTCCGGCATCAAGCAGAAGGTGATCGAGGTCCGCGACCAGCTGCCGGACGCGCTCAAGATCGGCTTCATCGGCGACCAGTCGGTGTTCGTGCGCTCGGCCATTTCGGGCGTCGCCTTCGAGGGCGTCATCGCCGCGCTGCTCACCAGCGTGATGATCCTCCTGTTCCTCGGCAGCTGGCGCTCGACCATCATCATCGCCGTCTCGATTCCGCTGTCGGTGCTGGGCGCGATCATCATGCTGGCCGCGATCGGCGAGACGCTGAACATCATGACGCTCGGCGGGCTGGCGCTCGCGGTCGGCATCCTGGTCGACGACGCCACGGTGACGATCGAGAACATCAACTGGCACCTGGAGCAGGGCAAGGACGTCGAGCCCGCGATCCTGGACGGCGCCAACCAGATCGTGACGCCGGCCTTCGTCTCGCTGCTCTGCATCTGCATCGTGTTCGTGCCGATGTTCTTCCTGACCGGCGTCGCCCGCTTCCTGTTCGTGCCGATGGCGGAAGCGGTGATGTTCGCGATGATCTGGTCGTTCATCCTGTCGCGCACGCTGGTGCCGACCATGGCGAAATATCTGCTGAAGCCGCATGTCGCCCATGGCGAGCATGGCCCGGCGCCGACCCGCAATCCGTTCGCGCTGTTCCAGCGCGGCTTCGAGGCGCGGTTCGAGCGCATCCGGTCCGGCTATCGCGGGCTTCTGACCCTGGCGATGCAGGGGAGGGCGGTGTTCCTGCTGGGCTTTCTCGCCTTTGTCGGGCTGTCGTTCCTGCTGGTGCCTTATCTGGGCCGCAACTTCTTTCCCGCAGTCGATGCCGGCTCGATCCTGATGCATGTGCGCACCCAGGTCGGCACCCGCATCGAGGAAAGCGCCAACCAGTTCGCCGAGGTCCAGAAGGCGATCCGCAAGATCATCCCGCCCGGTGAGATCGAGACGGTGGCCGACAACATCGGCATGCCGATCTCCGGCATCAACATGACCTACAACAACACCGGCGTGATCGGCGCGCAGGATGGCGACATCCAGATCAAGCTGAAGGAGGGCCATCGCCCGACCGAGACGTATGTGCAGGCCCTGCGCGAGCAGTTGCCGCGTCAGTTTCCGGGCATGAGCTTCGCATTCCTGCCGGCCGATATCGTCAGCCAGATCCTGAATTTCGGCGCGCCGGCGCCGATCGACCTGCAGGTGCGCGGCGCCAATGTCGCGGCCAACTTCGCCTATGCGGGCAAGCTGCTCGCCCGCATCCGGCATATCCCGGGCATTGCCGATGCGCGCATCCAGCAGTCGGCGAGCAACCCGACCTTCAACATCGATGTCGACCGCACCCGCGCGCAATATGTCGGCCTAACCGAGCGCGACGTCACCAACAGCCTGGTCGTCAACCTCGCCGGGTCATCGCAGGTCGCGCCGACCTATTATCTCAATCCCGATAACGGCGTGTCCTATTCGATCGTGATGCAGACGCCGCAATTCGCGATCGACTCCCTGAGCAAGCTGGAGACGCTGCCGATCTCCGCGACCAATTCGCCTTCGGCGCCGATCCTGGGCGGCATCGCCGACATCAAGCGCTCGAGCTCGAGCGCGGTGGTCTCGCAATACGACATCCAGTCGATGGTGCAGATCTATGCGACCACGCAGGGCCGCGACCTCGGCGCCGTGTCGAACGATGTGAGAGCCGCGATCGCCGACACGTCCAAGGAGGTGCCCAAGGGCTCCTCCGTGGTGCTGCTCGGCCAGGTGCAGACCATGAACAGCGCGTTCTCCGGCCTGCTGTTCGGCCTGCTCGGCGCCGTCGTGTTGATCTACCTCCTGATCGTCGTCAACTTCCAGTCATGGTCCGATCCGTTCGTGATCATCACCGCGCTGCCGGCGGCGCTCGCCGGCATCGTCTGGATGCTGTTCCTGAGCCACACCACGCTGTCGGTGCCGGCGCTGACCGGCGCCATCATGTGCATGGGCGTGGCGACCGCCAACAGCGTGCTCGTGATCAGCTTTGCCCGCGAGCGTTACGAGGAGCTTGGCGATCCCATTGCGGCGGCGATCGAGGCCGGCTTCGTCCGCTTCCGTCCGGTGCTGATGACCGCGCTCGCGATGATCATCGGCATGACGCCGATGGCGCTGGCCCTGGGTGAGGGCGGCGAGCAGAATGCACCGCTCGGCCGCGCCGTGATCGGCGGCCTGATTTTTGCTACCTTCGCCACCTTGATGTTCGTTCCCGTCGTGTTCAGCCTCGTGCATAAGAAGCGCGCCGACAAAGACGCCGCCGCATTGGAGACCGCGCATGCCCACTGAAACGCACAAGCCGGTCTCGCGCGCAAAGCTCGGGATGTTCGCGCTTGCCGCCGGTGCGGGGCTGGTGTTTGCGGTGGTCACCGGGATCCGCGCCCGTGAAGACAGCGACGCCAAGCTCAAGGAATGGACTGACGACCAGGCGATCCCGACGGTTGCGGTGATCAGTCCCGATGCGAAGGCGTTGAGCTCGACGTTGGATGTGCCGGGGCGGTTGGAAGCTTATTATCGCGCCCCGATCTTCGCCCGCGTCAGCGGTTACTTGAAGAGCTGGAGCGCCGACATCGGCGCGCCGGTGAAGGCGGGCCAGGTGATTGCGGAGATCGAGGCGCCCGACCTCGATCAGCAGCTGTTGCAGGCCCGCGCCGACCTGACCAGCGCGCAGGCCAGTGCTGCGCTGTCGGAAGCGACGCTGAACCGGCGTAAGACCCTGATCGCCTCGAACTTCGTCTCGATGCAGGAGATCGACGAGCGCACCGCCGACCTCAACAACAAGAAGGCCGCGGTGAAGTCCGGCCAGGCCAATGTCGAGCGGCTGGAGGCGCTGGCCGGCTACAAGAAGATCACCGCCCCATTCGACGGCGTCGTCACCGCGCGCGACACCGATGTCGGCGCGCTGATCAATGCCGGGGGCGGCGGGACGCCGATGTTCGTCATTTCGGACATCAAGAAGCTGCGCGTCTATGTCAACGTGCCGCAGAACTACGTGCCGGCGGTGAAGATCGGCGCCAAGGCCACGATATCGGTGCCGGAATATCCGATCCGAAGTTTCGAAGCGACGGTGGAAGCCTCGGCTCAGTCCGTCGACGTCGCTTCCGGCACCACGCGGATGCAGCTCGGGCTCGATAACAGCAAGAGCGAGCTGATGCCGGGCGGCTACGCCAGCGTGAAGCTGAACCTGCAGCGGGACAGCAAGCCGTTGTACATCCCGGCCAGCGCCGTTCTGTTCGATCAGAACGGCCTGCGCGTCGCCACGGTGGATGCGGACAACAAGGTCAAGTTCAGGTCGGTGACGATCGCGCGCGATCTCGGCCGCAACATCGAGCTCGGCTCCGGGTTGACGGTGGGGGATCGCGTCATCGTCGCGCCCCCGGACGGCTTGGCCGATGGCGATCCGGTCCGCATCGCCGGTCCCAAGAAGGATGCCAAGCCCGAGAAGCTCTCCGCCGCGCAGGACGGCAAGGGCTAGGGCGGCTGCAAACGTTAGCGGGAGCATGCTCTGCGAGCGTCGCCCAGCGTAGCGCGAGCTGTCTCGTCCGGATTAGCTGGACGTCTCCGACTAACTTTCGAGCAGTTCGTCCACGGCTTTCAGAATCGCCGATTTGTTCTCCTCACTATGAGTGGCCCAGCCGTGAAGATTGTGGGGCGCGCCGGGCAAGGTGAGCAGCCTGAACTGTCCATTTTTCCGGAGCTCTTCGCCGTAGATCTCGACGACCCGAGGCGGAATGATGCGGTCATCCTCGCCGATGATCAGGAGCGACTTACCGCAAAAGCGCGCCAGATTCCGCTTCAGTGAGCAGCGTTCGAAGCTGGACGGTTTCCTGATCGCCTCGGTGAAGCGGTCGTCGAATGGCAGGTCAGTGCTGTCATCGGCATACAGGGCAGGGCAGAATAGGACCAGAAATGCCGGAGCGGTGGCCGTGAGGATGCTGGTAGCGACATGGCCACCCATGCTCGTTCCGATCAGAATGGTCGGCCGCTCGTTCATCTCACGGAGCGCAGCAGCGGCTTGGGACGAGCGCCTCGAGAGACTGGAGTGCGCAAGATGCCCTGAGCTGTCGCCGTGGCCGGAGAAGTCAAAGCAGAACAGGCTCGATCCGCCCGAGACTAAATGTTCCGCTAGATACCTGATGCGCTCACGGCCCGCAGGACCCGCGCCATGCAACGAAAGCGCCACCTCGTGAGGGGCGTTCGGTGGGATATAGTGTGAATAGGCGAGGGTCTCGCCGTCGGCCTGAAAAATTCCGGTCAACATGTTCTAGATTTCGGAGTGTTAGGCGGCGGTCGATCCTCGCGGAAGCACCTTACCACTCGTTGCTCTGGTGCGCCATTGCCGGTCACGATGATCTCTAACCAGACCGGCGCGCGAACCATGCTCAGCGGATATGCGAGTGCGATCTTATGACCCGCTGGACTATGACGAAAACGTCAGCGCTCGACGCGCCGAAGGCAAGTTGATCGGCTGCGAACGTAATGAAGACCCCCACTACGCTATCGAGCGCCGTCCAAGTCTCGGAGGACCGACTACGTATACTCCTCACTAATCTCGCCGATTTGAAGGCAAAGCCGTGCTGATCGCGATCGCTACCGGTTGATCGCATCGATCGGCATGGACCTGCATAAGCGTGTGACGAGCACGCGGCCAACAACCTTCTCGTCGAAGGGCCGCCATGGCGCCATATTCCCGGTTACGTTGCGAGCTTGCCTCCCAAGTCGGGGCCTATTCGATTGACGGTCCAATATTCGTGGTAGTGGCTCATGACATATTGTCCTTCGCGCCGGAGGCTGCTGCTCTCGGCGGCCAGCGCTGCGGCCGCATTTGGCCTTGATGCCAAGCTGGCCGTCGTTGCGGCGCGGCCGCATCGTCGTACCGAGGATCCGGAGCCGGGTTATTTCCGCGCTCGGATCGGCGAGGCAGAGATCATTGCATTGTACGATGGCGTCTGGGAGAAGCCGCACGAAACGGGCTTCATCAGCAACGCGAGCGTGAGCGAGACCAAGCAGGCGCTCGCCGCGGCCGGCCTGCCATTCGCATTCGTCACGATCCCGATCACGACCTATGTCGTCAGGTTGAAGGGCAAGACCGTGCTGTGTGATGCCGGCGGCGGGGGCCAGGTGCAGGGCTTCAATCCCGATTCGGTGTTCGTGTCCGGCCGCATGCTCGGCAATCTGAAAGCGGCGGGCATCCAGCCCAGGGACATCGACACGATCCTGGTGTCGCATTTTCATCCCGATCATATTTTCGGTCTGCTCGGCGAGGACACCAACGCGCCGGTCTTTCCCGATGCCGAGATCGTCGTGGCTGCGGCGGAATACAAATGGTGGATCGATGCGTCACTCACTGGCCGGTTGCCGCCGGGCCGGCAGCCGCTGGCCCACCGCATCCAGACCGTGATGCCGAACTGGAAGAATATCTTGCCGGTCGAGGGAGAGGATGAGGTCGTTCCCGGCATTCGCTTCGTCAGCGTGCCCGGCCATACGCCTGGGCACACGGCCTTTCATCTCAGCTCCGGAAACGAGCAGCTGATGATCTCGAACGATACCGCCTACGTGCCGGCGCTGTGCGCGCGGCATCCCGGCTGGCACGGCGCATTCGATCAGGACGGCCCGATGGCGGAGGTCAGCCGCCGCAAGCTGCTCGACCGTGTGGTGGCGGAGCGGATGCTGATCTGCGGTTCGCATTTCCCTTGGCCCGGCTTCGGCCGGCTCACGCGCGACGGCGGCAGCTATGCGCTCGACATGCTCCACGCATGACCCCATGCGGGTCGTTGGAGCAGGGTGCCGCGCATGACGATGAAAACCCACTACGAGGTTCTCGGCGTCTCGCCATGTGCCGATATCGAGACCATCAAGCAGGCTTTCCGCAAGACCGTGAAGGCGCATCATCCGGACCTGCGCCGCGGCCATGACGCCGATGCCGATCGGCACGTCAAGATGATCATCGCCGCCTACAGGGTGCTGCGCGACGCTGGTCTGCGCGCGGAATACGACGGCCTGCTTGCCGAGGCGCGCGAGCGCGCGCGACTGGAGCGTTGGAACGCGATCGTCCAGTTCACGGCGATGGCAGCCGTCCTGAGCATCATCCTGATCGGATTGGAAGTTCTGTTCCTGCCCTCGATCCGGGACTGGGTCTCGATCGACTCGATCCGGTCAATGGCGTTGCGATTGCAGCTGCAGTCGCGGTCCGAGCCTGCGCATGAGCCGAGCGCCGACGCGGCGTCGGCCTGGAGCGCGCAGGAGACCGGTGCTGTGCCGCCGGCGGCGCACCGAGCGGAGACCGATGATCACGATCTTGCGCGAACGCCGAGGTTTCCGCTCGGTGTCGCACCGGCGCAAGACATGCTCATGAGCCTCAGTGTGGAGGAGCCTTCCACGGCTGCCGCCTTTCTCGAACGGGCTCTGGATTTCAGCCGCAAGGGTGAGCTCGATCGCGCCATCGCCGACTTCGACGCGGCGATCCGCCTCGCGCCCGCCAATGCGGAAGCCTATGGCGATCGCGCCCGCGGATGGAGCCGCAAGGGCGACCTCGATCGCGCGCTCGCCGATTACGATCAGGCGATCCGGCTCGATCCCAAGAATCCGGGGCTGTTTCACGATCGCGCCCTGATCCGGCAGCAGAGAGGGGAGTTCGACGAAGCTCTGCTCGATCTGGACCACGCCGTGCGAATGAGCTTCAGCGATGCCGACGTCTATAGCGATCGGGGCGCGGTGTGGCTCGCCAAGGGCCGCTACGATCGCGCGTTGGCCGATCTGGACCGGGCGCTCGCGCTCAACCCGCAGCTACCGAGTGCGCTGGCGCGTCGCAACGCGGCGCTCGCGCGCAAGCGCGAACTCGCGGGCAGTGGCCGCGAGCCGCCTCCGGCGCCCGGTACTGATATGACCAGCTCGGTGCCGAAGACGACACCGGGCGGAATGCGTTGAACCGACGGCGACCTGACACGGGAGACGTGAGGTAAACCGAAGCTGCAGCTACGACAGCTGCCACTCCGGCACGCCGTCCCCGGCGGTGGTGATCTCGCCGATCGACCCGACCGGCGTGCGATCGAGATCCATCAGCGCTGCGAGTGTCATCGTGTCTCGTCCCGGCACGCGGGCGAGCGTTCGTGCATTCGCTTCGGTGCGCAGCATGACGGCGCCATGCTCGATCTCGCCATCGCGATCATAGAGTACGGTGAAGCTTTCGACCTTGCCCTTGCCGCTCGCCTCGGTCACGAAGTCCGGCACCGCGCCGCGGCTGCGGTCGGCGATGGCCTGCACGCTCGTCTCCTGCGCAAGCGGCGCGCGCGGCGCCTCGCGCGACAGCACCAGCGCGTGGTGCTTGGTGACGAAGCCGCCCTGGCCGTAGAGCAGGCCGCGCCCGGCGCCGCCGCGCACTCGGCGCACCATCGCACAGGCGGCATGCGTCATGTAGGTGTTGAGCGGCGCGCCGAAGAAGGTCAGGCCGCCGGTCACGGTCGGCTCGACATCTGCCCCAAGGCCGAGCGTCCGCCGCGCCATCTTCGGCACGCAGGGAAAGCAGCTATAGAGTTCGATGACGTCGAACGCGCTGCCGTTATTGCCGCCTTGGCCATCGACCAGATCCAGTGCCGCGTGCAGCACAGCGTTTTGCGGATGGCTTTCCACGAACTGGTCGCGGGCGAGGTAGTCGCGCGGGTCTTCGGCGGCCGCGCCGCCGAGCGGATACACCATGCGGTTCTCGGCAATCCCGGCGGCACGTGCGCGGGCGAGGCTGGTCAGGATCAGCGCCGCGCCCATGTTGACCATGGGATTGGCCACCATGAGCTTGGTATAGGGCCAGGCGATCGGACGGTTGTCGGCGGAGGGCGTGATGATTTCGTCGGACGAAAAATGCCGCTTCAGCCAGGCATTCGGACTGTAGGCCGCCACCGCCGAGTAGCGCGACCACAAGTCGCCGGATTCCTGCAGCGCTTCGCGCGGAGTCTGGCCCCAGGCCGCCGAGGTCGCGACCTCGTAGAAGGGATAGACCGATACCGGGCGGAAGACGCCGAGCTTCACCGCAAGCGGCTTCTGGAATGCAGCGCCGCGCTTGGGCTCCTCGACATCATGCGCGAACGGGGTCCAGGGCAAAGTCACTCCGGCGCGCTCGGCCTTGGTCGCGGTCGATTGCGCTTCCGCGCCACAGACCACCGCCACCTCGCATTCGCCGCGCGCGATGCGCAAGGCGGCCTCGTGCAGGAAACGGATCGGACTCTCGCCGCCGACCGGGCCGTAATGGGAATGCGCGGGCGTCATACCCAACCGCTGCGCCAGGAGCTTGTCCGGATCGCGGTAGCGCCAGCTCAGGAAATTGACCACGTCGAGCGAGCCGGTGTCGCCGATCAGCTTTGCCCCGGCGTCGAGCTCGGCGCGCCGCACTGCCTGTTCGAGCAGGGCGAGCGGCTCGAGTCCCTCCAGGATGTCCTTGGGGCGGTCGACGATTTCGCCGACGCCGACGATGACGGGAATGCGCTCGGCAGGAAGCGAACCGGCGGCCGAAGTGGTCAACATGGCGTTTCCAAAGGTGCGGCCGATTGCGGCCGTCATGTTCTGTCGTTACATCGTTCTGTCATTGCGATGCGGCGCAGGCAATGCAGAAATGCGCAACGCAGACGCGCAAGCCGGACTTCCGCCCGGTCCGGTCAGCGCATAAAACGAGGCTCACGCCCGTGATGTCCGGAGGATGCCGTGTCGGAAGAGAACGTCTACATCCCGCCCAAGGTCTGGACCTGGAACAAGCCGAGCGGCGGCCGCTTCGCCAACATCAACCGGCCGATCGCAGGTCCGACGCAAGAGAAGGAATTGCCGGTCGGTCGTCATCCCTTGCAACTCTATTCCCTGGCGACGCCGAACGGCGTCAAGGTCACGGTGATGCTGGAGGAGCTGCTCGCCCTCGGCCACTCCGGCGCCGAGTACGACGCCTGGCTGATCCGCATCGGTGAGGGCGACCAGTTCGGCTCGGGCTTCGTGGCGGTCAATCCGAATTCGAAGATCCCGGCGCTGATGGACCGCAGCGGCGAGGTGCCGATCCGCGTCTTCGAAAGCGGCTCGATCCTGGTCTATCTCGCCGAGAAGTTCGGCGCCTTCCTGCCGACCGCGGCCGCGGAGCGGGCCGAATGCTTCAACTGGCTGTTCTGGCAGATGGGCGCCGCACCCTATCTCGGCGGCGGCTTCGGTCACTTCTATGCCTATGCGCCGACCAAGATCGAATATGCCATCGATCGTTTTGCGATGGAGGTGAAGCGCCAGCTCGACGTGCTCGATCGTCGCTTGGCGGAGAGCGAATATCTCGCCGGCAGCAACTACACGATCGCGGACATGGCGGTGTGGCCGTGGTACGGGGCGCTCGCCAAGGGGCTGCTTTATGACGCTGGCGAATTCCTCTCGGTTCATGAATACAAGAACGTGCAGCGCTGGACCGACCAGATCGCGCAGCGACCTGCGGTGAAGCGCGGCCGCATGGTCAATCGCGTCTCCGGCGACCCGAAGAGCCAGCTGCACGAGCGGCACGAGGCGAGCGACTTCGAGACCAAGACGCAGGACAAGATCGGGCAGGGCGGGTAGTCATTGCGTAGGGTGGGCAAAGCGCCGGCGTAAGGCGGCGCCTGCCCACCGACTTGCATCACGCCTGCAATGGTGGGCACGCTGCGCTTTGCCTCCCCTGCCGACCAGAGCGATCGCATATGGGGGAAAACTCGGCCGACGATCTCTCCCGCGGCCGTCCTTCGAGACGTTCGCCTCCGGCGAGCTCCTCAGGACGAGGGCTTGTTTGCGGCAAAATGGCAGACCCTCATGGTGAGGAGCGCCGCATGCGGCGCGTCTCCGGACGATGCTACGCATCGCCGGGAGAACCGTGAGGCCCCGGTCTAGTTTGCGCCATATGCGATCGCCCTGCCTACCGACCGGATCCCGCCTTCCCAGGGATGACAGCCCGTATGCTGCTATTCCATCCCCTTCGCCGGCGGGAAATCCATCCGGTCATTGGTGCGGCAATAGCGGTCGGCGAACATGCGCCCGACCGGGTGGAATAGCTCCATGTGCACCCGCATCTTGTCGCGATCCCATAATTCGTCACGAATGTAGAAATTGACGCCTTCGCCGAACACCAGCTGACGGTCGCCGTTGACGTCGATGATCTTCCAGGTCCGGCATTCCATTGCGAACGGGGCGTCGGCCAGCCGCGGCACCAGCACCGTGCTGGAGGGCGCGAGCTTCAGGCCGAGGTGATCGGGCTCGCTGATCTCGGGCGGGAAGTCGCCGCCGGTATCGTGCATCGCCTGCGCCAGCGGCTCGTCGGTGATGTGCACCACGAATTCCCCTGAGCGGCGGATGTTGACCAGCGTGTCCTTGACGCGGCCGTCCGGCCGCAGATTGATCGCGAATACGCAGAGCGGCGGGTCTTCGCCGAGCACATTGAAGAACGAGAACGGCGCCGCATTGACCACGCCGGTCTCACCCATGCTCGTCACCCAGGCGATCGGCCGCGGCAGCACGAAGGAGGTCAGGATCTTGTAGCGCTCGCGCGGGGACAGATCGGCGGGAAGATATTCCATGGTGGGTCCTGTTTGCTTGCGACGCCGGCGAGCGTAGTGCGCCGCAGCGTGGCGACCAAGCCGATAAAGCGGGCAGGAGCTGCGCGGAACGGAGCCGCTTAATTTGCCGCTTGCCGGAACGCTGCGGCGGCCGCGACGTTCGAAACTGCACAGAACACAGATCTGGAGGATCGCCATGAAAGCGATGGTGAGTGCAGTTGCGATTGCGTGTCTGCTGGCAGCAGGCGCGGCGTCGGCGCAGAGTGGATCGCAAAGCAATCCGCCGAGCGCGCAGAATTCCGGTGCCGGCATCCAGGGCGCGCCGGGGAACAAGAACGGGCCGCCGGCGGACAAGGGCACGGTCGGCTCCAGCACGTCGATGGATCGCCACAATCCTGACGTCAGCAACCAGGATCCGGCCAACGTCAAGGGCATGCCGGGCAACAAGAGCGGCCCGGCGGTCAAGTCGCCGTCGAAGCAGTGACCTGTCGGTCCGTCAGTCCGGGCGCGCGCGTTTGCTCGCGGCCGGACTGACAACAGGTAGGCGTCGCCATCAAACGCAAACGCTGCCTGTCAGGCAAATCACTTGCTCAGTCTCCTGCCGAGTGCGGGTGACCTTCGTGGCCGTGGCCCCGGCGATCGGAATGCGTGGAAAGCCGGATTTTGCCAATCGCTCCAAGCCGATCACCCATCCGAGCCTAGCCGTCACATCCGGCGGCGAAAATTCTTCTTTCGTTTTTTCAGAAATCATGTTTAACTCGCGCTGTCCCGCCTCATGCAGAGGGGCGTATCGCGATCGTCACGGCACGCAGGGCGCGGGATGCGATGGGCGTATCGGGCTGCAGCATGATCCGATCATGCGGACGAACAGCCTGGTGCGTAACGTGAAGTCGTGTGGTCCTGGCGTCCCGGTGCTGACGCCATGCGCAACGTGTTCAACGCGTTGCCGCAGACGCGATGATGCTCGCATCGTCGCGGATACGGGGGCAAGAAAGCCGGTCCCCGGGGAGCAACTGTGCTGAAGTAGACCGCCGATCGGCCGGCCTCAAGGCTGGCGCGAAGACGCGCCACCGCCTTCGGCGGCTGAAGGCCTTGACCCCGTCCGCTCGCCGGTCTGTCGGCTTGGCATGCGCTCGGTCATGGACCGAGCGCGGTAAGGCGCTCGATCAGCTCACCGCACCGCGTGGCGGCTGGAGTCCCATTTTTCGCCGCGTGCAATCATCGTGTTGAGGATGACGATCAGCTTGCGCATGCAGGCAATCACTGCGACCTTTTTCAGCTTTCCCTTGGCGATCAGCCGTTCATAGTAGGCCTTGAGTACCGGGTTGTTCTGGGTGGCTGCGCCGAGACAGGGCATGTAGAGGGCGTTACGGACCCAGCGGCGGCCACCCTTGATATGGCGCTCACCACGCCGTTTGCCGCTGTCGTCGTCATAAGGGGCGGCTCCCAACAATGCGGCAGCGATTTCCTCACGTACCGTCCCGAGCTCCGGAAGGCCCGCAATGAGGACCGCAGAGGCCACCTCGGCGAGACCCGGCACGCTTTCAATGATCTCGGCGCGTTCGGCAAATGCCGGTGTGGCCTTGATCGTGGCGGCGATGGCATGGTCGATCTTGGTGATCTCAGTGTCCAAGCCCTTCAAGACGCGGGCGTGGGCTTTCTGAACCGCTCCCGGCACGGCATGTTCGTTCTGGCTTTGCAAGCGGGTGCTCAGATCAATGAGAGCTTTGCGTGCTTTGACCAGTGCCGCCAGTTCCTCGCGTGCGGCATCGTGGGTCTGGCCCGACGCTTCGTCGAACGTCTCGGCGAACCAGGTGATCATCTCCGCGTCGATCGCATCGTTCTTGGCGAGCCGCCCGGCTGATCGGGCGAAGCTGCGCACCCGCTTGGGATCGACAATCCGTACCTCGATGTCAGCCTGGCGCAGCACCTTGGCCCAGTTCCGCTCATAGCCGCCGGACGCCTCCATCACCGCCTTGGCTGCTTTGTGCTTGCGCAGCCAGGCTACCAGCTTGCGGTGCCCCTCTGCGGTGCTCGGAAACGTTAGCCGCTGTGACAACGAGCGGATGCACGCATCCACCTTGTCCTTGGCCACATCGATACCGACGACAACGCGATCGTTTTGTGCCATCATCCACTCCCTTCCTTGCTCGTCCGGGCTCGAAGCCCATGCAACTGTTCGGGTTGAGGAAGACACACCGGATCTGTCCCTAGCTCCCCGTCAGGCTCTCCGGCCTTTGAGCACGTTCGGGCTCAGATCCAGCGACGGGCGGTTGGTGAGAACCGCCCGTTCGCACATTCTGGCACATTCGGAAGACACAAGATCACGTATAAACGTTCAAACCATCGCGCAGGGAAGGCCGGTCGATCCCGGTTGGACCTGTGGTGACTGCCGCCTGCTTTTTTTCTGCAGGCGGGCCGCAGGGCGTCAACCGGCGCCCGGCCTTCCCTGCGCCCTCTCGCTCCCGAGTGGGTCTTGATCAGAACAACTCGGGCGCTCGAGCCGCGCCGCGGGGAGGTGGACGCGCGTCCGCGCCTTGCATCATGGCAGCGCGGCTGCAGCGTTGCTGACGAGCAGGTTGCTCGGGTCGGTCGGCGCGGGTGCGAGATCGCTGGATGTGTCGCCGCCCAAGAAGTTGTCGAGCGTCGCCTGGATGCGCTCCTTGACGGTGGTGGGGCCACGGTCGCTCATCCAGGTGTGCTGGAACTCGGTTCTGACGATGTCAATTCCGTCCTTCTTTGCCACCTGGGGGGCCGGCAGCACACCCGGGTCGGTCTTGAACACGGGGTCATCGGAGCGGAACGACAGGATCTTGAGCTTGTCGCGGATGACGAAGGGAACCCGCAGATTATCGAGCGTCACGATCTGAGAGACGATGTCCGGATGTTCCTTGGCGAAATACATCGCAGTGTCGCCGCCATTGGAATGGCCGACCAGGGTCAGATGCTTGTAGTCGGCATTGGGGTGTCTTTTCTTCAGCTCGTCCAGCACGAACAGGATGTTGGCTTCACCCTTCTTGTAGACAGGGAGCCGTCCGACATAGGGCAGGCCGATCTTGGTCACGAGCGGCGGATCGGTCGGCAGATCCTGCTGGATGCTGGCGACGAGATAGCCTCGCGCGGCAAATACGTTGGCCAGGAAGGAATATTCCGTGTTTCTGACAGTATTGCCATTACTGATGACGGCGACCGGCAGCCGCCAGACGCCGGCATCGGCCTTCATCTGGTAGTCCTTGCGCACGGCGACATCGACCGTGACCGGCCGTTGTCGTGCTGCGTCATAAAGGTCGAGGCTCTCATGCTCGATCCCCAATTTGCTCATCGCGACATAGCCCGCAACCGCCAGGGCAGAGACGCACGCCAGAACCGTTATTCCCCGTCTCATCGCTTCCGTCCCGATCAAATCTTCTTCTTATCTAAGAGGAGAAAACGCGGAGATCACGGAGCCGTCACACCGCGATGTTCATTAAATTTACGAAACGTGACGGAACGTCGCAGGAACTGCCGGCTGTTCCGAGAATGTCGATATGAACGCCCGGGGATATCGGAAAGGAGTGCGCGCGACCAGCCCGGCGGGGCTGGCTGCGTTCCTGCTCGTGTTTCAAGTTCGGGGTCAAAAGGCGGTGTAGCCGCCGTCGATCACGAAACAATCGGCTGTGTGATAGGACGAAGCCTTGCTCATCAGGTAGACGGCGATACCGCCGAAATCCGAAGGCTCGCCGAAGCGGCGCATCGGAATCCGCGGCATGACATTGGCGACGAATTTGTCGTTTGCCATGAGGCCCGCGGTCATGTCGCTCTTGATCCAGCCGGGCAGGATCGCATTGGCGGTGATGCCGTAGCGCGCGAGCTCGACCGCCAACGCACGGCAGAGCGCGTTGATCGCGGCTTTGGTGGCGGCATAGTGCTCGTTACGCGCCGTGCCGAACAGCGAGGCGAGGCTGGAGGTCGCAACCAGCCGGCCGAATGCGTCGCCTTTTTCTGCGCGCTCGGTCATGTGCTTGGCCGCGGCCTGGAACGCATGGAAGACGCCATCCAGATTGGTGGCGAACATCGTGCGCCATTCCTCCTCGCTGCGCTCGATGAAGGGTTTTCGGCCACCGCCGCCGATGCCGGCATTGGCAAAGCAGCCGTCGACGCGACCGAACCTGTCGAGCGTCGCTTTCATGGCCTCGTTCACGGACACAGGATCGGTGACGTCGCAGACGCGGGTATCGACCTGGCCCGGAGCTGCCGCCATCGAGGCCGCCGCCGCCCGGTTCTTCTCGGCATTGCGGCCCCAGATCGAGACATTGCAGCCACTCGACGCAAGTGCCTGCGCGATGCCGAGGCCTATGCCACCATTGCCGCCGGTGACGACGGCCACGCGGCCGGTGAGATCGAATATGCTCATGGGCGATCCTCCGAATTGATGGCGCGTCTCAGCTGCGCGCTTTCGCAACTCTCTTCCGATAGTCCGACCATGGACAAGGTGCGTACAAAAATCAAATATGCAGAAGGATCAGGCTGACCTTGGAATTCCACCACGGAGAATGCAGCCTTGGAAATGCTTTGAGAGGAAACCATGCAGTTCAAGCACGTCACGCTCGATTTCGACGGTTCGGTCGCCGTTCTGACGCTCGACCATCAGGAGGTCATGAACGCGGTCTCGATCGACATGCTCGGCGGCCTCGTCGAGGCGCTTGAGGAGATCGAGGACAGGAAAGCGGAGGTTCGTTGCCTGGTTTTGACCGGCGCCGGCCGTGCCTTCTGCACCGGCGCCAATCTGCAAGGGCGCAATCAGCAGAAGCCCGGCCGCAGCAATGCCGGTGCGGCGCTGGAGACCGCGTTTCATCCGTTCCTGCGTCGCTTGCGCAACCTGCATTGCCCGATCGTCGCCGCGGTGAACGGCCCCGCCGCGGGCGCCGGGATGAGCTTCGCGCTGATGGGCGACATGATCCTGTGCGCGAAGTCAGCCTATTTCCTGCAGGCGTTCCGCCGCATCGGTCTGGTGCCCGATTGCGGCTCGACCTGGCTGTTGCCGCGCCTGGTCGGCAAGGCGCGCGCGATCGAGCTGTCGCTGATGGGCGAGAAGCTGCCGGCGGAGAAGGCGCTCGAATGGGGCCTCGTCAATCGCGTCTTTGAGGACAGCGTGCTGATGGACGAAGCCATGAAGCTCGCCCGTGAACTCGCCAATGGTCCCACGGTGGCGCTCGCACTGATCCGCAGGCTCTATTGGGACAGCCCGGAGAATTCCTTCGAGGATCAGCTCAACCTCGAATATCAGCTGCAGCGCGTGGCTGGCGCGACCGGCGATTTCAAGGAGGGCGTCAGCGCCTTTCTGGAAAAGCGTCCTGCCAAGTTTCAGGGCCAATGATCGAGGCGGCGCTGTCCCTCTGCGTGGCGCGCTTCATGCCGGCGGCGACCGGCGTGAGGGGCGCTGTGAAGCTGTCGGGCGGCGCCAGCCAGGAGACCTGGCGCTTCGACATTCTTGGTCCCGGCGGCGATGTCGGCGCGATCCTGCGCCGCGCGCCGAAGGGCTATGGCGCCGCGCCGGGACGTGCGGCGGGCCTCGCCAATGAAGCGGCGCTGATGCAGCTGGCTTATGAAGCCGGTGTGCCGTCGCCGCGTGTATTGCACGTGCTGACGCCGGAGGACGATCTCGGCACCGGATTCATCATGCTGCGGGTCGAAGGCGAGACCATCGCGCGCAGGATCCTGCGTGATGCCGAATTCGCGGCCGTGCGCCCGCGACTTGCGCGCCAGCTCGGCGGCATCGCGGCCGGCATTCACGGCATCCCCCGCGACAAACTGCCGAGCCCGCGCGAAATGACGTCCGCGAGAGAGCTTGCCGAGCTGAGACGCGAATACCAGAGCTTCGGCTGGCCGCGTCCGGTGTTCGAGCTGGCCCTGCGCTGGCTCGCCGACCACGATCCCGGACCGCCTGACGAGGTGACGTTGGTGCATGGCGATTTTCGCCACGGCAACCTGATCATCGGGCCCGGTGGTGTTCGTGCCGTGCTCGACTGGGAGCTCGCTCATCTCGGCGATCCCATGGAGGATCTCGGTTGGATCTGCGTCAACTCCTGGCGCTTCGGCGAAATCGACAAGCCGGTTGGCGGCTTCGGCTCGCGTGAGGATCTTTTTGCCGGCTACGAGGCTGCGGGCCGCAAGGTCGACCCTGCGCGTGTGATGTTCTGGGAAGTGATGGGGACCCTGCGCTGGGGCGTGATGTGCTGCGGCATGATGCAGCGCTTCCGGGAAGCGCCTGATCATTCGATGGAGCGCGCGATGATCGGTCGCCGCGCTTCGGAGACGGAGATCGATCTGCTGCGGCTGATAGCGCCGAGGGGAGCCTGATCATGCAGGATGAACCGACACCGGCTGAACTCGCCAAGGCGGTCGCCGACTTCCTGCGCAGCGACATCATCCCGCTGATCTCCGGCCATGAGGCGTTCAAGCTGCGCGTCGGCATCAACGCGCTTGATCTTATCGTGCGGCAATTGGCAAAGGCCGGGCAGGACGAGGTCATGGAGCTGGAGCGGCTCAAGGCTTTGCTGGGTTCGGACGGCTCACTGTTCGAATTGAACCGTTCGCTCGCCGGGAAGATCGCCACTGGCGCGATCGATCTTTCGACCCCCGGGCTGAAAGAGCATCTCTGGCAGACCACGCTCGACAAGCTCGCCGTCGATCAGCCGAACTATGCGTCGTATAAGCGGGAGACAGAGAGGGAGAATGGCTAGCGCATCTCTCTCGCCTGTCATTCCGGGGCGCCGCGCAGCGGTGAGCCCGGAATCCATAACCACGATCGCGAGTATGGATTCCGGGCTCGCCCTCCGGGCGCCCCGGAATGACGAGATCCTGGAGAGCTTACCTCCCCAGCCATTTCGGCGGACGCTTCTCGGCGAAGGCCTTCGGACCCTCGACGTAATCCTGCGAATGGATCATCGCTTGCACCGCCGGATAATCGCGCTGCTCGGTGATGGCCTGCTCCAGCGATACGGCAAGGCCTTTTTCGATCGCCTGCTTCGACGCGCGGATCGACATCGGCGAGTTCTTGCAAATCGTCTCGGCCCAGCGTTCTGCGGCCGCCAGCGCCTCGCCTTGTGGCACGACCTCGTTGACGAAGCCGAGCTCGAAGCCTTCGCGCGCGCTGACATGGCGCGCGGTCAGGATCATGCCCATCGCGCGCTTGAGCCCGATCTGTCGGGGCAATCGCTGCAGTCCGCCGGCAAGCGCGGCGAGACCGACCCGCGGCTCGGGCAGGGCGAAGGTCGCATTCTCCGAGGCAATGATCAGGTCGCAAGCGAGTGCGATCTCGAAACCGCCACCCATCGCGACGCCATTGACGGCGGCGATCAGCGGCTTGTCGCAGTCGAACCGCGAAGTCAGCCCGGCGAAGCCGCCCTTGTCCCAGCCGCGCGCGCCGCCGGCGGCTTGCCATTTCAGGTCGTTGCCGGCGCAGAAGGCCTTGTCGCCTTCGCCGGTGACGATCGCGACCCATTGCTCGGGATCGGCGGCAAAGTCGTCGAACACCCTGTTGAGCTCGTAATGGGCCTCGATATGCAGCGCATTGTACACCTCAGGACGCGCCAAGGTGACGATCGTGATCGGGCCCTTGCGGGTTACTTTCGAATATTTCAGCTCCATCGGCGGTCCCTCCAGTTTTTTGATGATGCGAAACGATTACACGCGACACTAGCGCAAGCGTGGCTCGTGTGGAGCTGCAAATACGCAAGGACGTCGCGCGTCACGAGCAGACCGCCGCTGATCACCTTAAGATGCGCCGACCGCGCGGCGAAGCGAACAACAAAATGCCGGGAGATACGCCATGGACTTTTCCTTGCCTCAGGATCTCGTCGCCTATCTCGATGAGCTCGACCGTTTCATAGCGGCCGAGATCAAGCCGCTGGAAGAGTCCGATGACAACATCCGTTTCTTCGATCACCGTCGCGAATGGGCGCGCACCGATTTCGACAATGGCGGCCTACCGCGGCACGAGTGGGAGGTGCTCTTGCGTCAGGCCAAGGACCGTGCCGACGGAGCCGGTCACCTTCGCTTCGCGATCCCAAAACGCTATGGCGGCAAGGACGGCTCCAATTTGTGGATGGCCGTGATTCGTGAGCACTTCGCCTCGAAGGGGCTCGGCCTGCACAACGATCTGCAGAACGAGCATTCCATCGTCGGCAATTTTCCGATCGTGACCATGCTCGACCGCTACGGCACCGATGCCCAGAAGGAGATGATCGATGGCGCGATCACCGGCAGATATCGCATCACCTTTGGGCTCACCGAGCCGCATCACGGCTCCGACGCCACCCATATGGAAACCCGGGCGGTGCCGGCTGTGCGCGACAGCGTCAAAGGCTGGCTGATCAATGGCGAGAAGATGTGGACCACCGGCATGCATGTCGCGACGCATTGCGCGCTGTTCGCCCGCACCTCCGGCCATGACGGCGACGCCCGCGGCATCACCTGTTTCCTGGTGCCGGCAAAAGCGGAGGGGGTGAAGGTCGAAGAATATCTCTGGACCTTCAACATGCCGACCGACCATCCGCGTGTCTCTTTCACCGATGTGTTCGTGCCGGAAGACGCTGTGTTCGGCGAGGTCGGCCGCGGCCTGTCGCTAGCGCAGTGTTTCGTTCACGAGAACCGCATCCGCCAGGCCGCCAGCTCGCTGGGGGCCGCGGTCTATTGCATCAATGAGAGCGTGAGTTACGCGCGCGAGCGTAAACCGTTCGGCAAGGCGCTGGCCGAGAACCAGGCGATCCAGTGGCCATTGGTAGAGCTCGCCACCCAGGCTGAGATGCTGAGACTTCTGATCCGCAAGACGGCCTGGGAGATGGACTGGATGACGCAGGCGGAGGTGGAGCACTCGCTGTCTGACAAGGTCTCGATGTGTAATTACTGGGCCAACCGTCTCTGCTGCGAGGCCGCCGATCGCGCCATTCAGGTCCACGGCGGCATGGGCTATTCGCGCCACAAGCCGTTCGAGCACATCTATCGCCATCACCGCCGCTACCGCATCACCGAGGGCAGCGAGGAGATTCAGATGCGCAAGGTCGCGGGCTTCCTGTTCGGCTACATGGGAGCGGCAAAACGGTGAAGTCGGGCGCGGTCACCTCAACCGTTTCGCGCCGCGCGGTCCTTCTCATTCTGCGCCTTGATCGATTCCTTGGCCTTGGTCCAGTCGTCGTCGGTCCAGTCGCGCAGCTGATAGAAATTGCCGCCCATCGCGAGTGCCTGGCCGCCATCCATCGCGATCGTCTCGCCATTGATCCAGTCGCAGCCGCCGGAGATCAGGAACACGGCAAGGTTCTGCAATTCCTCCATCGTGCCGACCCGGCCCATCGGGTTCATCGCCTTGGTGCGCGCGCCGGCCTCGTCACCGGGCTTGATGCGCTTGCTCATGCCCTCGGTCGGAATCTCGCCCGGAGCGATCGTGTTGAGGCGGATGCCGTAGCGGCCCCATTCGGTCGCCAACGACATCGTCATCGCGTGAATAGCCGATTTGCTCATCGCCGACGGCACCACATAGGGCGAGCCGTTGCGCACCCAGGTCACGGTGATCGAAACGACATTGCCCGGCTGCTTGGCCGCGATCCAGCGCCGGCCGACCGCATGCGTGACGTAGAAGGTGCCGTGCATCACGATGTTCGCGACCGCGTCAAAGCCGCGTGGACTGAGATCCTCGGTGCGGGAAATGAAATTGCCGGCGGCGTTGTTGATGAGATCGGTGAGGCCGCCTTCCTGGAAGATGTTTTCGATCATCTCCTCGACGGCCTGAGCGTTCCGGATGTCCACGCCATGGCTGGTGACGCGGCCGCCATGGAGGTCCATCAGTTCGGTCGCCGTCTCGTCGCAAACGATTTTCCGTCGCCCGCAAATATGCACTTCGGCGCCGAGCTGCAGGAAACGCGCGGCCATGGCCTTGCCGAGCCCGGTGCCGCCACCCGTCACAAGAATCCGTCGACCTGCGAGGAGATTGTCCTTGAACATCGTTCCTGCCTCAAAATCCCATCGTTAATTGGTTGATTGACTAAATCGCTCTGCCGGTTTCCTGTAAAGCCGGAAAGAAGATGAACAGGGAGAGCCGTTCGATGGAACGAGTCGCGATCGAGATCAAGGACGGCGTCGCCGACGTCCGGTTGGTCAGGGTCGACAAGATGAATGCGCTGGACATGGCGATGTTCGAGGCGCTGGTGAAGGCGACCGAGCGGCTGTCCAAGGAGAAGGGCCTGCGCGCGGTCGTGCTCTCGGGCGAAGGGCGGGCGTTCTGCGCCGGCCTGGACATGGGGCGCTTTGCGGCGATGAACGAGAACGGCGGCAACGGCATTGCCGGCGGCGAGACGCGCGATCTCACCGTCCGCACCCATGGTCAGGCCAATTTCGCCCAGCAGGCGGTGTGGGGCTGGCGCCAATTGCCGGTACCGGTGATTGCTGCGGTGCATGGCGTGGCGTTTGGCGGCGGCTTCCAGCTCGCGCTCGGCGCCGATATGCGCTACGTCGCGCCCGACACCAGGATGTCGATCATGGAGATCAAATGGGGCCTGGTGCCTGATATGGCGGGTACGCCGATCCTGGCGACGCTCATGCGCGACGATATCCTGCGTGAGCTGACCTATACGGGACGTGTGTTTTCCGCAGAGGAGGGGCAGTCCTACGGCCTGGTGACGCGCATCTGCGACGATCCGCGCGGCGCCGCGCTCGCGACGGCGCTTGAGATCGCGGGCAGGAGCCCGGATGCGATCCGCGCCGCCAAGCGCATGTTCAACAGCCTCTCGGTCGATCCCGGTCCGGCGCTGCTGGCCGAGTCGGTCGAGCAGCAGAAGCTGATTGGCAGCCCGAACCAGCTCGAGGCCGTTCGCGCCAATATCGAGAAGCGGGCGCCAAGGTTCGTTGACGTCTGATGCCCCTAGGCCTTCCCGAGCGGCCTCCATCTTCATCTTGCGCTGCGGCAAAAAAGTTGCAGACTGAGTGTTGCCGGGCCGCTTCTGGGGAGAAGAGCCATGTCGCCGCAGCCCATGCCTTCAGACGTTGATCCTTCCGACGCCGAGATCAGGCGCGATCGGGCCCAAGAGGCTCAGGCGATGGAGGACGATGCGAGGCTGCGGGAGGATATCCGGTTGCTGGGACGGATCCTCGGCGACACCGTCCGCGACCAGGAAGGTGCCGACGTGTTCGATCTGGTCGAGCGTATCCGGCAGACGTCGGTACGCTTCCACCGCGATGAGGACCGCCAGGCTAGGCGCGAGCTGGAGCAGATCCTCGACAGCATGACGATCGCCGAGACCGTGCGCATCGTCCGCGCGTTCAGCTATTTCTCCCATCTCGCCAACATTGCCGAGGATCAGAACAACATCCGCCGCATGCGCGCCCGCGCCGATTCCAATGGCGGGGGCGGCATGCTCGCCGAGACCTTGTCGCATGCGAAGGCAGCCGGCTTTGGCGCGGCCGATTTGCGCAAGTTCTTTGCGACCGCCTTGGTCAGCCCGGTGCTGACTGCGCATCCGACCGAAGTGCGCCGCAGGAGCACGATGGATCGCGAGATGGAGGTCGCCACGCTGCTCGATCGCCGCGAGCGGGTCCAGCTCACGCCCGACGAGCGCGAGGCCAATGACGAAGCGCTGCGGCGCGCGGTGCTGACCCTGTGGCAGACCAACCTGTTGCGCCGGACCAAGCTCACGGTGCTCGACGAGGTCACCAACGGCCTGTCGTTCTACGACTATACGTTTCTCCGCGAGGTGCCGGCACTGTTGTGCTCGCTCGAGGATCGCCTCAACGACGGCGAGGCCCTGGCCGGCGATCTCGCCTCGTTCTTGCGGATGGGCAGCTGGATCGGCGGCGATCGCGACGGCAACCCGTTCGTGACCGCCGAGGTCATGCGGGGGACCTTGAAGCTGCAGTCCAGTCTGGTGCTGCATTACTATCTTGAAGAGCTGCATTTGCTCGGCGGCGAGCTGTCGATCGCCGCGCATCTGGCGGAGATCTCCGAGGATCTGCGGGCGCTTGCCGAGCGTTCGCCGGATATCTCGCCGCATCGCAGCGGCGAGCCCTACCGGCTGGCGGTCTCCGGCATCTATGCGCGGCTGGCCGCGACCGCGAACAAGCTCGGCATTCAGATCAGCCGGCCGCCTGTCGGCGAAGGCGCGCCCTACAAGAGCGTCCGGGAATTCCAGGATGACCTCGATGTGCTGCATCGCTCACTGATCGCCAACAACGCCCGGGTGATCGCGCGCGGCCGCCTGAGGATGCTACGCCGCGCGGTCGATTGCTTCGGTTTCCATCTGGCCCGGCTGGATATCCGGCAGAACTCGGCCGTCCATGAACGCACCGTCGCCGAGCTGTTCGACACCGCGATGCCCGGGATGTCATATCTTGCACTGAGCGAAGAGGCTCGCATCGCGCTGTTGACGAGCGAGCTGCGCAATGCACGGCCGCTGGTGTCGCAATTCATCAAATACAGCGACGAGACGGTCAGTGAGCTTGCGGTGTTCCGTGCCGCCGCCGAGGCACATGCTACGTTCGGCGCGGACGTAATACCGCAATGCATCATCTCGATGTGCAAGGGCATGTCGGACATGCTGGAAGTCGCGCTGCTCTTGAAGGAGGTCGGGTTGATCGACCCCGCGGGGCGCAGCGCCGTCAACATCGTGCCGTTGTTCGAAACGATCGATGATCTGCAGGCCTCCAGCGGCATCATGGACCGAATGCTGGCGCTCCATGATTATCGCCGGCTGGTCGACAGCCGCGGCGCCGTGCAGGAGGTCATGCTCGGCTATTCCGACAGCAACAAGGACGGCGGTTTCGTCACCTCAGGCTGGGAGCTCTACAAGGCCGAGATAGGTCTGGTCGAGATCTTCGAACGCCATCATGTGCGGCTGCGTCTGTTTCATGGCCGCGGCGGCTCGGTCGGCCGAGGTGGTGGACCGAGTTATGATGCGATCATCGCGCAGCCCGGCGGCGCGGTGAATGGTCAGATCCGGATCACCGAGCAGGGCGAGATCATCTCCAGCAAATATTCCAACGCCGAGGTCGGCCGCAGCAATCTGGAAATCCTTGCGGCGGCCACCTTGGAGGCGAGCTTGCTGCACCCGCGGCAGCCGGCGCCGAAACGCGAATATCTGACCGCGATGGATCGATTGTCGGAACTCGCCTTCAAGGCCTATCGCGGCCTCGTTTATGAGACCGACGGCTTTGTCGAATATTTCTGGGCCTCGACCGTCATCAACGAGATCGCGACGCTCAACATCGGCAGCCGGCCGGCCTCGCGCAAGAAGACCCGCGCCATCGAGGATTTGCGTGCCATTCCTTGGGTGTTCTCCTGGGCGCAGTGCCGCTTGATGCTTCCCGGCTGGTACGGGTTCGGCAGCGCGGTCGAGGCCTGGATCGCGGAGCATCCGGACCAGGGGATGCCGTTCCTGAAGGAGCTCTATCGCGAGTGGCCGTTCTTCCGCATGCTGCTGTCGAACATGGACATGGTGCTGGCCAAGAGTTCGATCGCGATCGCCTCGCGCTATGCCGAGCTGGTGGCGGACGAGGACCTGCGCGAAAAGATCTTCGGCCGCATCCGCCGCGAATACCATCTGGCGATCGAGACGTTGCTCGACATCATGGGGCAGGACCGGCTCTTGCAGGGCAATTCGCTGCTTGAGCGCTCCGTGCGCAACCGCTTTCCTTATCTCGACCCGCTCAACCACGTGCAGGTCGAACTTCTCAAGGAGCACCGCGCGCAGAATCCCGATGAGCAGATTCTGCGTGGGATACAGCTCACGATCAACGGCATTTCGGCGGGCTTGAGGAACACGGGATAGTCGCGAAGGGCGAGTAGCGAATGGATCGTCCGCTATTCGCTCTTCTCGTTCGCTATTCGCTAACAGAAATGCGCGCCCATCGTCTCCACATAGACCGCGTAGAGTGACTGGCTCGCAGCCATGAACAGGCGATTGCGCTTCTTGCCGCCGAAGCAGAGATTGGCGCAGGTTTCCGGCAGGCGGATCTGGCCGATCCGTACGCCGTCCGTCGGCGCAAACACCTGTACGCCGTCATAACCCTCGCCGACCCAGCCGGAACCGACCCAGATGTTGCCGTCGATGTCGACGCGTACGCCGTCGCCAAGCCCTGACTTGCCGTCGAGCGTCATGTCGATGAACTGCTTCGGATTGGAGAGTTTATCGCCATCAATGTCGTACGACCACACAACGTTCTTCGCTTGCGGATAATGCGTGCTGCCGGTATCGCAGACATAGAGCTTCTTGTAGTCATTGCTGAAGGCAATGCCGTTGGGCTTGAAGGGATCGTCGGCGACCTTGCTGATCTGGCCGGATTGCGCGTCTATGCGATAGACCGCTTCCTTCTGGTAAGGTTGCACGGAACCCATGTTCACGCGCTGACCTTCGTAGATGCTGAGCGCGCCATAACCCGGATCGGTGAACCAGATCGACTTGTCGTTCGGGTGCACGACCATGTCGTTCGGCCCGTTGAGTGGCTTGCCGTTGGCCTGCTCGGCCAAGGTCGTGACGGAGCCGTTATGCTCGTAGCGGACCAGGCGGGTGCGCTCGGCGGTAATCTGCCGGAACTCGGTATCGAAGGTGCTCCCATTGGCTTCGTTCGACGGCTTGTGGAACTGTTCGGAGATGTGGCCGTCGTCATCGAGATAGCGCAGTTGTCGATTGGCCGGGATGTCGCTCCAGACCAGATATTGCCCCTGCGCATTCCACGCCGGCCCTTCAGCCCATAGGCAGCCGGTATAGAGCCGGTGAATCGCGGTGTTGCCGACCTTCGCCTTGAAGCGCTTTTCGTCGATCACAACGATGTCAGGATCAGGATAGCGCTGCGGCTGCGTGCCTCTCCCGTAGTCGCGCGCGGTGGCGGGCGAGACCGCCGCGGCCGCGGCGGCAAAAGCCGCTGCGCCCTTCAGCAGGGCACGGCGGTCGAAGTGATCTGCTTCGCCCGCCGCGTCGGAGTCGTGTCGTGGATTTGTCATATGTGTCCTCCCACGTTCTTGTTGGGAGGAGATCATACGCCATAATTCGGCACAAAGCGGGCAGTGTGAGAATAAAACAACTTATGATAGTTTGCGCTGCAAGGAGCCGTCGACGGCGCATCGGGCGCCAATCAGATCGGATCCCAGCTGAAGATGTCGGCGGAGCGGTCGAGCTTGTAGAAGGACGGCCTCAGGGCCGGCATCGCGTGTTCCGCGACGGTCTGCGGTGTCCACCCTTCGCCGCGGTGGACAGAGCGGATCGGGCGCGACTGGCTCATCAGGAAGATCTCGTTCATGCGCACCGCAAAAACCTGTCCGGTGACATCCTTCGCTTCCTCGCTCAGCAGATAGGCGACGACGGGTGCGATCTTCTCCGGTCCCATCCGCTTCATCCGCTCCACGCGCTCCTGTTCGGCGTCTGTTTCGGTCGGAATGGTGCCGATCATCCGGCTCCAGGCGAAAGGTGAGACGCAGTTCGACCGCACATTGAAGCGGTGCATGTCGAGCGCGATCGATTTGGACAGTCCCACGATGCCGAGCTTGGCGGCAGCGTAATTGGCCTGTCCGTAATTGCCGACCAGGCCGGAGGTGGACGTGAAGTGCACGAAGGAACCGCTTTCCTGCTCCCGGAAGAGCCGCGCAGCGGCATGGGCCACGTAGAAGGAGCCCAACAGATGTACCTTGATGACGGCCTCGAAGGCTTCGACGCTCATCTTGTGGAAGATCATGTCGCGCAGGATGCCGGCATTGTTGACCACGCCGTCGAGCCGGCCGAAGTGATCGGTCGCGGTCTTGACGATCCGGCTCGCCGGAATGGCTTCGGCGACCGACTCGAAATTGGCGACCGCCGTACCGCCGCGCTTACGGATCTCCTCGACCACTTCCTCGGCCGGCGCGGCGCTGGTGCCGGAACCGTCGGAGGCGACTCCAGGATCATTGACGACCACCTTGGCGCCCTCGGCGGCGCAAAGCAGGGCGATCGCACGACCAATGCCGCGGCCAGCGCCGGTGACGATGATGACTTTGTCTTGAAGTAGTTTGGTCAATGCTGCCTCCTGCTGTCGTTCCGGGGCAAGCGAAGCGTGAACCCGGAATCTCGAGATTCCGGGTTCGGTCCTGCGGACCGCCCCGGAATGACGAGCGTGCTACTTCTCATTCGCAAAGATGATCGTTCCCGACGCGGCGAACATGCCGCCGACACCGTGGCAAACCGAGATCTTCGCGTTCGGGACTTGGGCCGGGGCAATGCCGCGCATCTGTCGCACGCTCTCCTGCAACGCGTACATGCCGTACATTCCGGAATGCATGTAGGAGAGGCCACCTCCGTTGGTATTGAGCGGCAGCTTGCCGCCGGGGCGCGTATGGCCCGCCGCGATGAATGGCCCGGTTTCCTCATGCGGCATGAAGCCGAGATCGCCAAGCCCGAACAAGGGCAGATGCGCGAAGGCGTCATAGATCATCAGGTGATCGACGTCGCGATGCGTGATCCCGGCCTCCTTGAAGGCGAGGGGACCTGCGACCTTGAACGCGCGCGAGGAGGTGAAGGTCTCCATCTGGCTCACCATCGGCGTCTCCACGCTCTCGCCGGTGCCGAGAATATACACCGGCTTCTGCGGGAAGTCCTTGGCGCGGTCAGCGGAGGTCAGGATCAGCGCGCCGCCGCCGTCGGTAACGAGACAGCACTGCAAGAGCCGAAACGGATAGGCGATCATCCGCGAATTGAGCACGTCCTCGACGGTGATCGGCTCCTTCATCATGGCGCGCGGATTTTTCGCCGCCCATTCCCGCTGCACGACCGCAACCATCGCCAGCTGCTCATGGGTAATGCCGTAGGTCTTCATGTAGCGCAGTACGGGAATCGGAAACATGCTGGGCGGCCCGAATATGCCGAACGGCGCCTCGAATTGCCCCTGTAGGCTGTCGGCCGGAATCGACCGCGGCGGCTTGCCGATCATCGACCTGCCGCTCTCGGCATGCGTGATCAGCACGGTCTTGCACAGACCGGCTTCGATCGCGGCTGCGGCATGACGGACATGCAGCATGAACGAGCAGCCGCCGACCGAAGTGCCGTCGACCCAGGTCGGGGTGATGCCGAGATAATGGCAGATCTGCTGCGGCGTTTCGACGGCGGTGGCGAAACCGTCGATGTCGGACAGCTTCAGGCCGGCATCGGCCAGCGCGTTCAGCGCCGCGTCCGCATGCAACTGGATCTGCGACATGTCGGGGATCACGCCGAGCTTGGTGGTCTCTGCCGCGCCCACCACGGCAACCTGGTTTCTGCGCATGCGCTTACCCCTTGGCCGGTCGGAACAAGGGCAGGGTGATCTGCTCGTCGAGCTTTTCGAAGGTCACCTCGAGCGGCATGTCGAGTTCAAGTGCCTCCGGCGTTTGCGGGCAGCCGGTGATGTTGCTCATCATGCGCGGGCCTTCATCCAGTGCGACGACAGCGATCGCATAAGGCGGCGTGAAGCCGGGTGCGGTCGGGCGATGATTGATGACATAGCTGTAAAGCGTGCCCCTCCCGGAGGCCTTGAACACGCTGACCTCGCGGCTGGCACAAGACGGACAGAACGGCCGCGGCGGGAAGTAGACATGGGCGCAGGCGTCGCAGCGCTGCAGCCGCAATTCGCCAAGCCTCGTGCCGTCCCAAAAGTGCTGCGTCTCGGGTGTCGGTTTCGGGCGCGCACGCGCAGCTTCGGCCATCTGTCTCGTCCTCCCGAAAGGCGGGCTCGGCCACCCGCTTGTTTGCAAAGGTGATGCGCCATTTGACTATTGGGCGTCAACGGTCCATCACTGCATGCATGCCGGCCAACGGCATGCGCATAAGCGGACGACACGGCGCGCCTGTCACCTGACAAGCGCACGCTCAATTGCCGCCATGCGAAAAAAGACCAAAAGGTCATACAAAAAAGATCAAGGGAGGAACGGATGTTCAAGCTGATCGGTGCGGGCTTGGCCGCGTGCATCGCGTTCGCGGGTTCGGCTTTCGCTGCGGATGCTCCGGCCGAAATCAAGATCGGCACGCTCTATGCTTCATCCGGCCGTTATGCCTCGATCTCGATGCCCGTCCATAGCGCACTGAAGCTCTGGGCCGACCAGAAGAATGCCGAGGGCGGCGTCTACGTGAAGGCCTTCGACAAGAAGATCCCGGTCAAGCTGGTCGCCTATGACGATCAGAGCAACACGGCCACGGCGTCGACGCTCTATAATCAGCTCGTCACCCAGGACAAGGTCGACCTTCTGGTCGCCGATTCCGGCTCGGTCCTGACGGCACCGGCGGTGACGATCGCCCGCGACCACAAGATGTTCCTGTTCGATCAGACCGGCACCGGCGCGAGCTTCTTCTCCAAGGACAATCCCTATATCGCGCTGATCGCAGACCCCGTCTCGACCGTCTGGCCGAAGCCGGTCGCCGATTTCATCACCCATGACGGGCCCGGGCTCGGCATCAAGAAGATCGCGATCCTCTACGCCACCAACGAGTTTACGGGAACGCAGGCCAACGCATTCCGCAAGTTCGTCAAGGACTCCGGTGCGCCGATCGAGATCGTCTATGATCAGGGCGTGCCGACCGAGACCACCAACTACACGGTGATCATCAACAACATCAACAACGCCAATCCGGATGCCGTGATCCATTTTGGCTACGCCCCCAACGACATCGCATTCCTGCGCAATGTCCAGGACGTCGGCGTCAATTTCAAGATGCTGTTTGCAATCTATGCCGGACTGGAAACGGAGCTGTTGGAGAAGAACATCGGCGCCAAGGGACTCGAGCACATCTGGACCTATGTGCCGCCTTCCGAGATCGACTATCCTGTCAATTTCGGAATGACGATGAAGGAGTACAAGGCGGCCTGGAACAAAAAATATCCCGACGGCAAGATCGAGTTCGGCTTCAACGCGGTCGCCGGCTACACCACCGGCCTTGTGATCGAGAAGACGCTTTCGGTTGCCACCTCGCTCGATCAGATGGAGTTGCGGCGGGCGGTGTTCTCGCTCTCCAATCAATTGAAGACGCTCGACGGCACCTTTGCGCTCGACGAGATGGGCGGCCAGATCGGCGAGTTGACGCCGCTGGGCCAGCTTGCGCTGGACGAGCATGGGCACATCAAGTTCGTGTCCATCTATCCGCACGAGACCGCCACCGGCAAGCCGGTCTACCCGGCGCCGTAACGCCGCAAGAGCGGAGAAAGGACGCCGGGGGGCTGGGCTGGAGATGCTGAGTTACGCGCTGATCGCCGGCGTTCTGTTCGGCCTTTATTTCAGCCTGGTTGGTATAGGCCTCAATCTGGTGTTCGGCGTCATGCGCATCGTCAATCTCGCGCATGGCGATACCATCATGCTGGGCGCCTTCATCGCGCTCGGCGTGGTGACGCTCGCCGGCATCGACCCACTGTTCGCGGTGCCGCTCGCCTTCGTCGTATTCCTGCTCGCAGGCGTGCTGCTCTATTGGGTGCTGGTGCCGCGGCTGCAGGGCTCGGCCAATCCGGAGATGCTGTCGATCATCCTGTTCTTTGGCCTGTCGCAGGTCATCGAAGCCATCACCACGATCTTCGCCGGCACCAGCGAGCGTTCGATCCAGAGCCGGCTGCTCGGCACCGTCTTCACCACCATCAAGGTCAAATGGTTCGGCGGCACGCCGGGCCGCGGCGGGCCGATCCAGATTTTCGGCCAGGGGTTTCCGGCGCCATGGGTGATTGCGGCCGTCACCAGTCTGGTCGCGATCGGCCTCGTCTATCTCTATCTCTATCGGACCCGGCTCGGGACGTTGACCCGCGCGGTGATGTCCCGGCGTGACGAGGCCTTTGCAACCGGTATCGATGTCGACCGTGTTTCGGCCGTTGCGTTCGGCATCGGGCTGGGACTTGCGGCTATTGCCGGCGTGTTCGCGCCGTTCATGTTCGGCTCGATCACGCCGGCGTTCGGAGCGGATGCGACCGTGACATCGTTTGCGATCGTCGTGCTCGGCTCACTCGGAAATCCGCTCGGTACCGCCCTCGGCGGTGTCGTGTACGGCGTCTGCTACATGCTGGTGCAGACATATTTGAGCTCTTGGGCCGACCTTCTGCCCTATGTGCTCCTGATCCTCATTCTTCTCTTGCGCCCGAGTGGACTGCTCGGAAGGCGGGTGCGCGTTGCATAGCGGCCTCAAGCACACGTTGACCATTCTGGTGCCGCTCTTGATCGTGTTCGCGATCGCGCCCGGGGTCTATCAGAACCATTTGTTGCTGTTCAACTTCGTGATCTTCCTGATCCTCGCTCAGGGCGTGAACATCATCTATGGCTTCACCGGTTATCTGCCGTTCGGCTATGTCGGCTTCTTCGGGGCGGGTGCCTATGGCTTTGCCATCATGGTGATGCATTTCCAGGCGCCTGCGGTTGCGGCTGTGCTCGCCGCAGGTCTGGTCGGCGTGGCGCTTGGGCTTGTGCTGACGCCGCTATTGCGGCTGACCGGGGCTTATTTCGCGATCGCCAATCTTGCAGCCTCCTTGGCGGTGCTGCATCTCGTAGCCAATCCGGCGCTGGAGAGCATCACCAAGGGGCCTTACGGCGTCTCGTTGAGCGGCACGTTCGATCCCGCCTTCGCCTATGATGCCGCGCTGGCCGTGCTCGCACTGACCGTCGGCGTCGTCATCTATTTGCGCAATTCGAGCTTCGGCCTCGCGCTGCAGGCGGTGCGCGAGGACTCCGTCAGCGCCGCGATGGCCGGGGTCGATGTCGTGAAGATGCGGGTGATCGCCTGGCTTGCCTCGGCGCTGGTGGCGGGTCTCGCCGGCGGCGTTTACGCCTGGTATGTCTCGGTATTCTATCCCGACAACGTGTTCTCCGGCGAGTTCTCCATCTTCGCCATCGTGTTCGCGCTGTTCGGTGGGGTCGCTACCATCCTTGGCCCCATCGTCGGCGTTCTCATTCTCTATGGCATCTACAATCTGATCGGCTTCACCACGCCGCAATATTTCCAGCTCGTCTACGGGCTCTTGATCATGGGACTCGTGCTGTTCCTGCCGGCTGGCCTGATGTCGCTGGCAACGCGGAGGGGATGGCATGTCCCCTGAGGCCAAGCCGATCCTCGAGGTCAGCAAGCTTGTGAAGCGCTTCGGTGGCTTCACGGCGCTCGACGGTCTCAGCTTTCATGTCGTGGCCGGCGAGATCCTCGGGCTCGTCGGTCCCAATGGTTCCGGCAAGACGACCGCAATCAACGTGATCTCCGGCCTCTACGCGCCCGATGGCGGCGAGCTCACTTTCGTCGGTGGCGCGATTGGCGGCGTCGCTTCGCACAAGCTGGTCCATCGCGGCATCAACCGCACCTTCCAGGTGCCGAAACCGTTCATGTCGCTCTCGGTGCGCGAGAATGTCGAGGTGGCGCTCGCTTATGGCCGCGCGGACGGCACGCCGCCGTCGCTGGATGCGCTGCTCAAGGAATACCGGCTCGCCGATGTCGCCAACCGACCGGCGGCCGATCTCAACAGCGCTCAGCAGAAGATGCTGGATCTGACCCGGGCGCTCGCCACCGCGCCGCGCCTGCTGCTGCTCGACGAGCTCGCAGCTGGCCTCAACCCGGCCGAGCTCGATTGGATCGCGGGCCGCATCAAGGCGCTCGCCGCCAACGGCGTGGCGATCATCGTGGTCGAGCATCTGATGGGTTTCATCGAGCACATCACCGACCGCGTCATCGTGATGAATGCCGGCAAGGAGATCTTCGAAGGTAAGCTCGCCGCGGCGGTGAAACAGCCGCAGGTGATCGAGGTGTTCCTGGGAGGCGAGCATGCCGCCTGATACGCCATTGCTCCAGGCTTCCGGGATCGACGCCGGCTACGGTACCATGCAGGTGCTGTGGGGCGTCGACCTCGACGTGCGGGCCGGTGAGACGGTGCTGCTGCTGGGCGCCAACGGCGCCGGCAAGACCACCTTCTTGAAATCGCTGGTCGGTCTGATCGAGGCGCGTCATGGCAGCATCCGGCTCGGGGGCGACGACATCACGCGCATGCGCTCCAGCGACCGGATGCGTCGCGGCATGACCTATATGTCGGAACTTGCGGTTTTCCCGGATCTCTCGATCGAGGAGAACATTCGCATCGGGGCGCAGGCGCTGGGACACCGCGCTGCGGATGTGGAGCTGCTCTATGCGCAATTCCCGGTCTTGCGCGACAAGCGAAAGGATCCGGCGTCCAGCCTGTCGGGTGGCCAGCGCAAGATGCTCGGCATGGCCAAGGCGCTCGCCGCCGAACCGAAGCTGCTGGTGCTGGATGAGCCGTCCGCCGGCCTGTCGCCGCTATTCGTCAAGGAGGTGATCCGGATCCTGAAAGAGCTGCAGAGCCGCGGCATCGCGCTCCTGGTGGCGGAGCAGAACATCGGCTTTCTCGAGGTCGCGACGCGGGTGTTTGTGCTGGAGGGCGGACATATCCGCTTTTCCGGCACGGTGGCGGAGATGACCGACAACGAGGCGCTCCGGCGGGCCTATTTCGGGCTGAAGTGATCCGCCCCGGTCAGGCGAGGGTTCCGCGGGGCTAGGTCCCATCTACCGGCATTGTCGCGGGCAAACCGGTCCGCTATGAGCAGCCGAACGTTGCGGCGCAGCCGCGGATTGGGACGATGGGAATCATGACCGCAGCAAATCCGACCCTTGTTTCGTTGGCCGACGACCTCGAAGCTGGCCGCACCACATCCCGCAAGCTGGTCGAGGAGTGCCTGGCCCGGATCGCCGATCCGGCGGGGGAGGGGGCGCGTGCCTTCGTCCATGTCGACAAGGACGCGGCCCTTGCCGCTGCCGACGCCATGGACGGCCTGCGCAAAGCCAATGCGGTGCCGTCGCGCTTTGCCGGCATTCCTGTCTCGGTCAAAGACCTGTTCGATATCAAGGGGCAGGTGACCCGCGCCGGCTCGCGCGCGCTGGAGGATTCCGCACCGGCAGACGCCGATGCGCCCGTTGTCGCGCGGCTGCGCCGCGCCGGCTTTGTGGTGATCGGCCGCACCAACATGACCGAGTTTGCTTATTCCGGCATCGGCATCAATCCGCATTATGGCACGCCGAAGAGCGCCTGGAAGCGCGAGATCGGCTTTGTTCCGGGCGGCTCGTCCTCGGGTGCGGCGGTCTCGGTCGTTGACCGCATGGCTTACGGCGCGCTCGGCACCGACACTGGTGGCTCCTGCCGCATTCCGGCGGCCTTCAACGGCATTGTCGGCTACAAGCCGACGCAGCGTCGCGTGCCCCTGGAAGGCGGCGTACCGCTCTCGACCTCGCTCGACAGCTTCGGGCCGCTTGCCAACACGGTCGAATGCTGCGCGATCCTCGATGCGGTGCTTGCGGATGAGCCGATCAGGCCGTTGCCGCGGCGACCGGTGAAGGGACTGCGGCTGGCGGTTCCCACCACGGTCGTGCTCGATCAGCTTGATGCGGAGGTCGCGCAGACCTTCGAGCGTGCGCTGCAAGCGCTCTCCAGGCAGGGCGCGCTGGTTGAGCGCATCGAATTTCCCGAGTTCCTCGACGTCGGCATCATCGGCATGAAGGGAGGCTTCGCGGCCGCCGAGAGCTACGCCTGGCATCGTTTCCTCATCACCAGCAAGGGGGATGTGTACGATCCGCGTGTCTCGGTCCGCATCATGCGCGGCGAAGCCATCACCGTGCCGGAATATATCGAGATGCAGGCCGGCCGGCGCTCGCTGGTGGCGCGTGCCGCTGCGCGCATCGCCCCCTATGACGCATTGGTGCTGCCGACCACCGCCAATGCACCGCCGAAGATCGCCGACCTCGAAAGCGACGAGGCGTTTGGCCGCGAGAACATCCGCGCCTTGCGGAACTGCACCATGATCAACATGATGGACGGTTGCGCGATCTCGCTGCCGGCGCATCGCGCCGGCGAGGTGCCGGTCGGCTTGATGCTGGCGCAGTCTGGAGGCAACGATCGCAAGCTGTTCGAGGTGGCCGCGGCGATCGAGGGCGTGATCCGGGGCTGACCTGCGCTGGTTCTGTGATCGCGAGCGAAGCAACCCTGCTTAGGATGAAGGGACTGGACCGGTCGCCTTTGGCGTCTCCCGGTGAGGGAGGGGGGCGCGGACCTGCAGGCTCAATTTTGCCGGAAATCGGGTGGCGCCGCGTTCTTGCCGGTGCCATCTTGTCGGTATGAGAGCCGCAACGAAGACAGTTAGTCCGACTCCAGATGCTTTCTCCCGCATCGACACGCTCGACTGGGCGCAGGTCGAACGTGATCTCGACGCACAAGGCTGCGCGGTCCTGGCGAGCCTGCTCTCGCCGGACGAATGTCAGGCACTGGCTGCGCTCTATCCCGATGACTCCCGTTTCCGTAGCCGTATCGTCATGGCGCGGCATGGCTTCGGCCGCGGCGAATACAAGTATTTCTGCTATCCCTTGCCGGAGCCGATCACGAGTTTGCGCCCACGGCTCTATGCGCGCCTGGTGGGGATCGCCAACCGCTGGAACCGGACGATGGGGATCGAGATCGAGTACCCTCGGGATCACGAGGCATTCCTCGCTCGCTGCCATGCGGCAGGGCAGACGCGGCCGACCCCATTGCTGCTGCAATATGTGGAAGGCGACTACAACTGCCTGCATCAGGATATCTATGGCGAGCACGTGTTCCCGATCCAGGTCGCGATCCTGCTCTCCGAGCCCGGACGCGATTTCGAGGGCGGCGAGTTCGTGCTGACCGAGCAGCGCCCGCGCATGCAGTCGCGTGCCGAGGTGGTGCCGCTCAGGCGGGGCGATGCGGTCGCCTTCGCCGTGCATGTCCGCCCCGTGCAGGGCACGCGCGGCAGCTACCGCGTCAACATGCGCCATGGCGTCAGTCGGCTCAGGTCTGGGCGGCGTCACACACTCGGCGTGATCTTCCATGATGCGAAGTGATCCGCATTGACCGCCGATCTGTTTGAAAACCTCGATGCCTCGGCGCCGATCCGCGAGCAACTCGCGGTCGGCGCGGTGCTGCTGCGTGGTTTCGCCCGTCCGCGCCAGCATGAGTTGGTTGCGGCAATCCAGACCATCACTGCGCAGGCGCCGTTCAGGCGCATGTTCACGCCTGGCGGCCACCAGATGTCGGTCGCGATGACCAATTGCGGAGAGGTCGGCTGGATCACCGATCGCAGCGGCTACCGTTATGACGCGATCGATCCTGACAGCGGCCGGCCCTGGCCATCGATGCCGCCGCTGCTTCGTGACCTCGCTGAGCAAGCCGCAGCCGAGGCCGGCTTTGCCGGTTTCGCGCCCGACGCCTGCCTCATCAATTGCTATGAGCCGGGCGCGAAGATGTCGCTGCACCAGGATCGTGACGAGCGCAACATGAGCGCGCCGATCGTGTCGGTCTCGCTGGGCCTGCCGGCCACGTTCCTGTTCGGCGGGCTGAAGCGCAGCGACAAGTCGCAGCGCTATCGGCTGGCGCATGGCGATGTCGTGGTGTGGGGCGGACCGGCGCGGCTGGCCTTCCATGGTGTTGCGCCGCTCGCCGATGGCGAGCACGGGTTGCTCGGCCGCAGGCGGATCAACCTGACCTTCCGCCGCGCGCGTTGATCCCGGTCACGGCTTCGCCGGGTGAATGAACGCCCACGGCGAGACTTCGCTGTCTTTGGGAACCTCGATATCGATAAGATACGGTCCGCCATGCTCCAAGGCCTTCTCCAATGCCGGGCGGAACTGATCGGGCGCAGTGACCCGGCTCGCGGCGACGCCGAAGGACTCGGCGAGCTTGACGAAGTCGGGATTGACGAGGTCGGAGGCGACGACGCGGCCATCGAAGCGTTCGCGCTGGTCGCGTCGGACATTGCCATAGGCATTGTTGTTGAACACCAGCGTCACTACGCCGATGTTGTATTGCACGGCGGTCGCGAGTTCTTGTACGGCGAACATGAAGCCGCCATCGCCGGTGATGGCGACGACCGGCTTGTCGGGGCAGGCGACCTTGGCGCCGAGTGCAGTCGGAAAGCCCGCGCCGAGCGTGCCCTGATAGCCTGAGGTGATGAAGGTGCGGGGCTCATAGACCGGGAAGCCGTACCACGAGGCGAAACCGACCTGCGACAGCTCGTCGGTGACGATGGCATCGTGCGGCAGCACCTCGCGCAACACATTCAGGTAGGCCATCTGCGGCTGTACCTTCTGGATCTCCTGCTGGGTCATAACGGTGGCCTCGCGAATTGTTGCGCGTCGGCCGGCGGTCTTCTTATGACCCGCCTTACTGACGGCGCTGACGAGCGCAGCCGTCCCGGCCTTGGCATCGCTGACGATGCCGACGTCGACGGTGACTCGCCGCATTTCGGCCGGATCGATATCGATGCGGATGGACTTCAGCCCGTCGGGCCGGAACGGCCAGCGGAAGGTGGTCGGCAGCTCCATGCGACTGCCGATGCCGATCATCAGGTCGGTCTGCGGCCAGAGTCTATAGGCCGCCGCCATCGTCAGGCCGAGCTCATGCGCGTTGGAGACGATGCCACGGCCGGAGCGGAAGGCGACCACCGGCGCGTCGATCATCTCGGCCAGTTCGAGGATCTCCTCGCGCGCATCGATCGCGCCGGCGCCAACGAAGATCATCGGCGCCTTCGCGCTGGCAATCAGGGCTGCTGCCTTTGTGATGCGATCCGGATCGGGCATCGGTGCCGGGAACGGCGCAAATGGCCTGGCTGCTGCCGTCTCGGCCCGCTGCGTGAATACGTCCCACGGCATTTCCAGCGCGGCCGGTCCGCGCCGGCCGGAGAGCATCTCCTGAAAAGCGCGTGCCACCAGCGTCGGCGCGGCATCCGGATATTCGATCCGCTCGGCCCATTTCACGAAGGTGCGCAAGGTCGCGAGCTGATCCGGCATCTCGTGAAGGTGGCCGCGGCCCTTGCCGAGATAATCGGTCGGCACCTGGCCGGTCAGGCACAGCACCGGCTCGTTGCAGCCGAACGCGGTGAGCAGCGCAGCGCCGGCGTTGAGCACACCGGGGCCAGGCACCACGCTGAACACGCCGGGGCGGCCGCTCGCACGCGCATAGCCGAACGCCATATAGCCGCAGGCCTGCTCGTGACGGGCGCCGATCACCTTCAACTGGGCCTGGTGAAAGGCATCGAAGAGGCCATAGACCTGCGCGCCCGGCAGGCCGAATACGGTGTCGACGCCGTGGACGAGGAGGCCGCTGACGATCGCTTCGCCGCCGGTCATTGTGGTCATGGGCAGTTCCAATTCGAAGGGGGTTACAGAGGTTCGTCGATGACGCCGTTGCGCAGGATGCCCATGCCTTCGGCTTCGATCTCGACGATGTCGCCGGGCTTCAGATAACGCGGCGGATCGAAGCGCGCGCCGGCTCCGGTCGGCGTGCCCGTCACGATGACGTCCCCCGGCACCAGCGTGGTGAAGGTCGAGATGTAGTTGATGAGATAACGGAAGCCGAAGATCAGCCGCGAGGTGCGGTCATCCTGGCGCAGTTCGCCATTCACGCGGGTGGTGAGCCTGATGTCCGCGATCTGCGCCTCATCCGTATAGGGCACGATCCATGGCCCGAGGCTGCCGGTCGAATCGAAATTCTTGCCTTGGGTGACGTTGAATTTGGCATGTCGGACCCAGTCGCGGATCGTGCCTTCGTTGCACAGCGTCAGCGCGGCGATGTGGTCGAGCGCATCCTTCTCGGCGATATGGCGGCCGGCCTTGCCGATGACGATGACGAGCTCGCCTTCATAATCGAGCTGCAGCGAGGCGTGTGGGCGCACCAGGGGCGTGTTGTGGCCGACGAACGAGCGCGGCGTGCGCATGAACATCGATGGATATTTCGGGGCGTCCTGGCCGTCCTTGTACTCCGCATTGCGATCGGGATAGTTGACGCCGATGCAGATGATCTTTTCGGGCGACGGGATCGGCGGCAGAAAGGTGATCGCCTCGAGCGGGTGATCCGGCGCGCGGCCAGCCGCGGCCTCAGCCAGCTGCTGCAGGGTGCCGGCGGCGATCACCTCGCGCAGGCTCGGATAGTCCTTGGCAAAGCGCGAGGAGAGGTCGACGATGCCGCCGTCCGTAACGGCCCCGTAATGAACGGTCCCATCGATGGCGTAGGTTGTGAAGCGGGCAGGGGCGGGCATGGGTTTCTCCTTACACGCCGAGCCGCTGGATCTTGTGGGTGCCGCGCGCCAGCGAGACGTGCTTGGTCTCCATATAGAAGTCGAAGGAGTAGTCGCCGCCGTCGCGGCCGATGCCGGACGCCTTCATGCCGCCGAACGGTGTCGGCAGATGGCGCACATTCTCGGAATTCAGCCAGATCATGCCGGCCTCCAGCGCGTCCGCCACGCGCAACGCGCGGCCCATGTCATTGGTCCAGACATATCCAGTCAGGCCATATTTGATATCATTCGCGATCTCGATCGCATCCGCCTCGTCGCGGAACGGGATGACGGTGAGAAACGGGCCGAACACCTCTTCCTGCGCGACGCGCATCTTGCTGTCGGCGCCGGTGACTAGGGTCGGCTGCACATAATGTCCGCCACCCGGTCCATCATGCGAGCGACCGCCGACGGCGATGGTCGCACCATCCTGCCGCGCGATCTCGAAATAGGAGCACACCTTCGCAAGATGCCGCTCGTGGATCAGCGGCCCAATTTCGGTAGCAGGGTCGAGCGGATGGCCGACCTTCAGCGCCTTCACGCGTGACGCAAGCTTATCGATGAAAACATCGGCGATGCCTTGCTGGATCAAGAGGCGGCTCGACGACGTGCAGCGCTCGCCATTCAGCGAGTAGATCATGAACATCACGGCGTCCAGTGCGCGATCCAGGTCAGCGTCGTCGAACACGATGACCGGGTTCTTGCCACCGAGCTCGAAATGTACGCGCTTCAGGGTCGGCGCGCCTTGCGCCATGATGGCCGAGCCCGTCGCGCTCTCGCCGACAAAGCCGATCGCCTTGATCGCGCTGTGTTGTGTCAGCGCCTTGCCGGCCTCTTCGCCGAAGCCGTGCACGGTGTTCAGGACACCATCGGGAATATCGGCCTCTTTCACGATCTTCGCCAGCCAATACGCTGTGATCGGCGACCATTCCGCCGGCTTGTGCACGACCGTGCAGCCGGCCGCCAGGGCCGGGGCGATCTTCCAGGTCGATAGCATGAACGGTGTATTCCAGGGCGTGATCACCCCGACGGGGCCGATCGGGACGCGTGTCGAGACATTCCAATGTTCCTCGCTCGGCATGTTGCGGCCGTCGCGGGCCTCCGTACATTTGTCGGCGAAGAAGCGGAAGTTCTCGGCGGCGCGGATCGCAGCCTTGGCCATGAAGCGGTAGGCTTGTCCCGTGTCGATGCATTCGAGCACCGCGATGTCTTCGGCGTGATTCTCGATCCCGTCGGCAACGCGGTGCAGGAGCTTGCGTCGAAGCGATGGTGTCATTTCGCGCCAGCTTCTGAAGGCCAGTGCGGCGGCTGTCGCGGCGCGATCGACGTCCTCGGTATTGCCGCGTGCCACGGTCGTGAGCAATGCGCCGTCGATCGGAGAGCGCGTCTCAAAGGTCGCGCCGGAGACCGAAGGCATGATCTTGCCGTCGATGAAATGGCCGATGCCGTCGGCGTTCAGCTTGGCGAGCAGGGGAGCCGCGCGGTCCAGATTGGCCTTGAAGATGTCTTGTTTGGGCGTGGCTTTATCCATGGGCTGCGTCCGCTTTCAGGGCGTCGTGGATGTTGTTGCGCTTCCAGCTCGTCGCAGCATCGTTGATCTGCATGTCGAATGAGAGCGCGAATTTGCTGCTTGCAAAGATGGGCTCGAGATGGCTCGAGAGAGCCTGGAAGACGTGTTCGCCGGCCTTCTGGCGGGCGGGGAGATCGCGGCCTTCGCCGAGCCGCAACAGCATCGCAAGGAAGCCGTAGTCCGGCTTGCCGTCGGCGATCGCATAATGCTCGCAGCGGATGGCGCGGACGCGGATGCCGCCGACCGGAAAGATGCCGGTTTCTGCTGCCGCTTTGCGGACGACCTCGCAGAGGTTTTGCATGTCGACGCGCGGCTCGAGATTGGCGGAATATTCGATGCTGAAATGCGGCATGATTGGATCGCTCCAGGAAACCTCTCAAGCGAAAACGCTCAAGCGAAGTAACAGCTCACAGTCCCATACGCTCCATAGTCGGCCTGGATCGTGTCACCTTTCCGCGCCTCGATCGCGCGGATGAACGAGCCCGCCAGCACCACCTGGCCCGGCTCCAGCGCGAGCCCCTGGGCGGCAATCCTGTTGGCGAGCCAAGCCACGGCGATGGCGGGATGATTGAGCACGCCGGCGGCAAGCCCGGTCTCTTCGATCTGGCCATTCTTGGAACACAGCGCGCCCACCCAGCGCAGATCCGCGTCCAGGGGCCGCAGCGGGCGGCCGCCGAGCACGATGCCGGCATTGGCGGCGTTGTCGGCGATCGTGTCGAAGATCTTGCGCGTGGTCTTGGTCTCCGGGTCGACCCGCTGAATTCTCGTATCGAGGATCTCCAGCGCCGGCACCACGAAATCGGTCGCATTCAGGACGTCGAACAAGGTGCAGTCCGGACCCGAGAGCCGCTGCTTCATGACGAAGGCCAGCTCGGCTTCTATCCTGGTGGCGATGAAGCGATCGGAGGGAACAATCCCGCCATCCGCAAAGAACATGTCATCGAGCAGGACGCCAGAATCCGGCTCGTCGATGCCGAGCGCGCTCTGCATCGCTTTCGAGGTCAGTCCGATCTTGTGGCCTTTGACGGTCCGGCCTTCGGCAACTTTGATCTCGATCCACGCCTTCTGGATGGCGTAGGCGTCTTCGATCGTGATCTGCGGATATTCCTGCGACAGCTGGCGGATTTGGATGCAGCTTTTCTCCGCTGCGTCCAAGCGTTTGGCAGAGAGCGCGATATCGTGAGATGCGAGTGCCATGTGCGGATATTTTTGCTGGCTGAACTTGACCGGTCGGAGCTGCGGGCACATGATTAACATGTTAAGTTTATTGAGGCAAACCGACCGTTTGTTGTGCGGTGCAAACTCTTGTGATGGCGAAGAAATCAAAAAACATAAAAGCCGCGATTGCAAAGGACGCGCATCCGGTTCCAATGCGGGACTTTTCGCGCTCGCTGCCGATGGCGCTGTTGCGGGCGAGGGAAGCCGTCATGCGGCAGTTTCGTCCCAATTTGCGCAGACACGATCTCACCGAGCAGCAATGGCGGATTCTGCGCGCGCTGGCGGCCGTCGATGCGATCGAGGCGACCGAGCTGGCTCGCGTTGCCTTTCTGCTCGGACCGAGCCTGTCCCGCATTTTGCGCGACCTCGAAGGTCGCGGCCTGATCGCGCGGACGGTTGACGAGAACGATCTGCGCCGCCGGTTGCTGACCATTTCACCGAGAGGGCTCAAGCTGATAGCGAAGGTCGCGCCGGACTCCGAGGCCGTCTATGGCGCCATCGCCAGCCGCTACGGCGCGCGCAGGCTTGCCGCGTTGCACAAAATGCTTGAGGCGCTGGAACGGAGCGTTGAGGGGTTCGATGATGCAAGGGACGACGCAAAGAATGAGGACTGAGCGGCATTGCCGTTGCTGCGCTTGGCAGGTTCTTGACCAGTTTGATAAGAAGCAATGCAACTGAGCGGAGACCGGCTGCGTCGCCTGCATGGGCATTCATGCTAACCGTGTTCTGTCTGCCCGATCGTCTCAGCGAGTTCTCATGGTCACCATCAAGGTCGCAAACCTCATCGATTTCGTCGCCGACATTTTTGAGCATGCCGAATCCTCGTCGGATGAAGCGCGTCGGATCGCAACCTACCTCACCACCGCGAACCTCACAGGACATGACAGTCACGGCGTCATCCGCGTGCCCGTCTACATCCGATGGAAGAAGATGGGCTCGATCGTGCCCAACCAGACGCCCGAGATCGTGGTTGATACGCCCTCGCTCGTGGTCGTCGATGGCAAGTTCGGCTACGGGCAGACGGTGACGCCGCAGGCCGTGAAACTCGGCATCGCGAAGTGTAAGAAGGCAGGGTTGGCCGCGCTCGCGCTACGCAATTCCGGCCATCTCGGCCGGGTTGGCGATTGGGCCGAGATGGCTGCGGCCGAGGGGCTGGTGTCCGTGCATTTCGTGACCGCCGCCGGCTCGCTTCTGGTCGCGCCGTTTGGCGGCGTCGAGAAGCGGTTTTCCACCGCGCCTTATTGCGTCGGGATCCCGCGCCCCGGGCAGGACCCGATCGTGCTGGATTTCGCGACTTCGGTCGTCGCCGAAGGCAAGGTGCTGGTCGCAAGCCGTGGCGGCAAGAAGCTGCCGGAAGGCGCGCTGATCGATGCGGACGGCAGCTTGAGCGAAGATCCAGCCGTGCTTTATGGACCCTATGAGGCGGAAGGACCGCGCGACCATACCAAGGGGACCGGCGCGATCCGCGCCTTCGGCGAGCACAAGGGCTCGGGGCTGGCGTTCATCTGCGAATTGTTGGGCGGCGCGCTGACTGGTACTGGAGCAACCTCCGCCAATCGACGTTTCGCCAACGGCATGCTGGCGTTCTATATCGACCCCAAGGTGGTCGACCCGTCCAGCTTCTTCGACGAGGAGGTCACGCGCTACACGGATTTCATTCGGGCGACCAAGCCGATCGCAGGCGTCGATCAGGTGCTCGTTCCCGGCGATCCCGAGCGGAAGATGCGCGCAGAGCGTACCGCGAACGGCGTGCCCTTGCCGGATGACACCTGGGCGGCGATAGTGAATGCGGCGCGCGAGGTCGGCGTCAGCGAAGCGAGCATCCAGCGGGCAACCGCGTAGCGCCTCCATTATGCACGGATCGAAGTCATCTGCGCAGTGACCGCGGAGACGATAGGGGAAGGAAATACGGAAAGTGGCAAATAACAACGTCAAGCAACTCTGGGCGCAGGGCAAAGCCGTCGTGAACGCATGGCTTGCAATTCCCTCGGGCTTCTCCGCAGAGGTCGTGGCGCAATGCGGCTTCGATAGCGTCACAGTGGACATGCAGCACGGGGTGCAGGACTATCTGTCCATGGTGCAGTGTTTCCAGGCCATGCACGGCCACCCGGTGACGCCGATGGTGCGTGTGCCCTGGAACGAGCCCGGCATCATCGGCAAGGTGCTGGATGGCGGCGCCTATGGGGTGATTTGCCCGATGGTGAACACGCCGCAGGAAGCCAAGAATCTCGTCTCGTACTCAAAATATCCGCCGCATGGCGTGCGCTCGAACGGACCGATCCGCTCCGGCATGTATGGTGCGGCCGGCGCGTATCAGAAGACGGCGAATGACGAGATCGTACTGCTGCCGATGATGGAGACCAAGACGGCGGTCGAGAACATGGAAGCCATCCTCGACGTCGAGGGCATCGACGGCGTCTATATCGGTCCGTCCGATCTTGGCTTCTCCTATGGCTTGGTGCCGAAGCTCGATCGTGAGGAGCCGGAAATCCTCAAGATCTACGAGAAGATCGTGAAGGAATGCGGCAAACGCGGGCTCAATCCTGGGATTCACTGCAGCGGGGCTGAGGGCGCGGTGCGCGCGATCAACATGGGCTTCAAGCTTGTCACCCTGTCGAACGAGGTCGGGCTGATGGCGACCTACGCGAAGATGCAGGTCGCGCAGACGCGGAATGATTCCGGCGGCAAGGCTTGAGAGGCGAATTGCGAATAGGCGGTAGCGAATAGGGAGGCTCTTCCATTCGCTACTCGCTACTCACCATTCGTCGGCGTTCGGCGATCTATGTATCTACTGAGAGATCTCTCCATGGCACCCGTTCCCGTTATCCATCTGCATCCCGACGACAGCGTGCTGATCGCGCGCGCGAGCCTGCCACCCGGCACGGTCCTTGCCGATGGAATCGTGGCCTCAGAGCGGATTCCGGCCGGCCACAAGGTTGCGATCCGGCCGATTGCGCAGGGCGAGCCGATCCGTCGCTACGGCCAGATCATCGGCTTCGCAAGCGCGCCGATTGGGCCGGGGCAGCACGTCCATACCCAGAATTGCAGCATGGGGGATTTTGCCAAGGACTACGCGTTCGGTGTTGACGTTAAGCCGACACCGAATTTCGATCTGCCGGCAACCTTCGATGGCATTCGTCGGCCGGACGGCCGTGTCGCGACCCGCAACTATATCGGCATTCTCACTTCGGTGAACTGCAGCGCTCATGTCGCGGGTCTGGTCGCAGACGTGTTCAAGAAGAACCCCTTCACCGGCGACAATCCATTGGCGGACTATCCAAATGTCGACGGTGTCGTGGCGCTGACCCACAAGACCGGCTGCGGCATGACACTCGACGAGCCCTTGCGGCTGTTGCGACGAACGCTCGGCGGCTACGCGCGTCACGCGAATTTCGCTGCCGTGATCGTGCTGGGGTTGGGCTGCGAGGCCAATCAGATTGGCGGGCTGATGGAGGAGCAGAAGCTTGCGGGTCGGCTTCGTGCGATGGACATCCAGGAGGTCGGTGGTACCCGCAAGACGGTGGAATCCGGCATCGCCTTCGTGAAGGAGGCGCTGACTGACGCCAATAAGGTCAGGCGCGAGCCGGTCCCCGCGAGCGAGTTGACCGTAGCCCTGCAATGTGGCGGCTCCGACGGATATTCCGGTATCTCAGCCAATCCCGCGCTCGGCGCGGCGAGCGATCTTTTGGTCCGCCACGGTGGCACCGTGATTCTGTCGGAAACGCCTGAAACCTATGGCGCCGAGCATCTCCTGACCCGGCGCGCGGTGAGCCGCGAGGTCGGCGAGAAGCTGGTCTCATTGATGCGCTGGTGGGAAGAATATACCGCGCGCGAGGGCGCGGAAATGAACGCCAATCCGAGCCCGGGAAACAAGGCAGGCGGGCTCACGACCATTCTGGAGAAGTCACTGGGGGCCATGGCCAAGGCCGGCAGCACCAACCTGGTCGATGTCCTGCATTACGCCGAGCCCGTCACCAAGAAGGGCTTCGTGTTCATGGATACGCCCGGCTACGATCCCGTCGCAGCCACCGGTCAGGTTGCGGGTGGCGCCAATCTGGTCTGCTTTACCACCGGACGCGGCAGCGTTTTCGGCTGCAAGCCTGCGCCGTCGATCAAGCTTGCCACCAACACGCCGATGTATACGCGGATGGAAGACGACATGGACGTCAACTGCGGCACCATCCTCGATGGTGAGGAGACGGTGCAGGAGTGCGGCCAGCGCATCTTCGACTTGATGCTGAAAACCGCCTCCGGTCAGCCGACCAAGAGCGAAAGCTTCGATTTTGGCGGCGCCGAATTCGCTCCCTGGGTGCTGGGAGCGACGATGTAACCGAGAGCCATGTAACTCAGGCCCGATGTAACTTCGGCGTGGCCCGGTAGCTGCCGCGTAGCTTAGTAAGGAGCGGCGCAGCCCGGCGCAATGTCCGGGCTGCCGCGCGCCCCCAAAGCTTCAGCGCTGGTGACCGAGGCCGATTCCGAGCGCCAGGGCCTTCTGCCGCAGCGAGCCTTCGGTCCGCTTCATCTGCTTGGCGATCTTCGAGACCGGGGTCTTTGATTTCGAATGCTGCTTCAACAGCTTGATGTCGGCTGCCGTGTAGGGTTTACGCGCCAGCTTCTTCTTCGCTGCCTTCTTGGTTGCCTTGGCCACCTGATTCTCCTTTGATGGTTCGCTCTAAATAACACGCCTTTGCCGGCTATCAAGCAACTGAGGCGCGTGAAATCGCTATTAGTCGCTGTTAGTTGGTGTCATGGTTGTTGATATAACACCAGAGGACGAGGTCAATCTTATGTGAGGGGCGGTCTCCGCCTGTGGACAACTCGCCTTCGGCCGGGACACTGGTAATTCCATCTTCGAACCAGATCAACTCCAATATGTTACCATAGGCCGTGCCGTAACCTGCGATGGCATGCGCTCATTTCCGGTCTAATTAGATGGAACCGGCGCGGCAGGTCGGCAATTTCGGCTGTGCTTTAACCATCCATCTCGCCGGCCAGTGAGTTACGAACTACACTGTTACTCGATCTTCCGGGTATGAGGATGGCGGCCGGGAATTAGCTTCGGTTCCTCGAGCCAAGCTCCTGCAAGCTACCGGCGAGCTAACGTCTGAAACAAATCAGCCCGGATTTGAGGACTTCTAAGGCCGCCGTTCGATCCAGGAGCGCGCTTCCGAGGTCGCTGCGAGGTCGGCGAATCCCGAATTCCGGATCCCGGCAAACTTATGATTTTAGTAACGCTTTTCGATCTGACCTCCTGGAAAGCCAGGGAAGCTCTTCGCGGAGCGGAGTTGGGAGCGGCGGTACCGGAGCGGGTAGTTCGTAGGCAGGATTGCCCGTTGTTAATGCTTGATCCTGCGGCACGGCAATGTTCTGCTTAAAAAAGCTGCTGGAGCAATCAGTCCGTGTCAATCTACGTCGCGTTACATCACGTTACTCATTATAAGTATGACCGTTCAATCGACGTTGGCCCACAGACCATCCGATTGAGGCCGGCGCCGCACACCCGTACGCCGATCCTGAGCTACTCGCTCAAGGTGACCCCGCCGAACCATTTCGTGAATTGGCAGCAGGACCCTCAGGGCAACTGGCTGGCCCGCTATATCTTTCCGGAAAAGGTGAATGAACTCAAAATCGAGGTCGATTTCACGGCCCAGATGACCGTGATCAATCCCTTCGACTTTTTCGTCGAGCCTTATGCGGACAGCTATCCTTTCAACTACCCGGATGGGCTCAAGGCGGAGCTCGCCCCCTATCTCGAGACCACCGAGCCTGGTCCCTTGCTTGCGGACTATCTGAGATCGATTCCGCGCGAGGCGAGTAACACGGTCAGCTTCCTGGTCGATCTCAATGCCGAGCTGCAGAAGAAGATTCGTTACATCATTCGGATGGAGCCGGGCGTTCAGACTCCGGAGGAGACGCTGTCGACCTCGGCCGGATCCTGCCGCGATTCCGCCTGGCTCCTGATCCAGATCTTGCGGCACCTTGGATTGGCGGCGCGCTTCGTGTCCGGCTATCTGATTCAGCTCCGCCCCGACATCGACCCGGTCGAGGGACCGCGCGAGGTCGAGAGCGACTTCACCGACCTGCATGCCTGGGCCGAGGTCTACCTGCCCGGCGCCGGCTGGATCGGCTTCGACGTGACCTCCGGCATGCTGGCGGGCGAGGGCCATATCCCGGTGGCTGCCACGCCGCACTACCGATCGGCCGCACCAATCTCGGGCAGTGCCGGCATCGCCGAGGTCGAATTCAGCTTCGAGATGAATGTGAGACGCATCCGCGAAGCGCCGCGGATCACCAAGCCGTTCTCCGACGAGGCCTGGACCAAGCTCGATCGGCTTGGCGAAGCCGTCGATGCCGATCTTGCTGCGCATGACGTGCGCCTCACCATGGGCGGCGAGCCGACCTTCATCTCGATCGACGATATGGAATCGGCGGAATGGAACACGGCGGCGGTCGGCCCGGCCAAACGCGGGCTGGCCGACGATCTCATCAGGCGGTTGCGGACACGCTTCGCGCCCGGCGGCCTGCTGCATTACGGCCAGGGCAAATGGTATCCGGGCGAGAGCCTGCCGCGCTGGGCGTTCGGGCTCTATTGGCGCAAGGACGGACAGCCGATCTGGCGGAATGGCGATCTGATCGCAAGCGTGGACGGCCCGCGCAATGTCACGATCGAAGACGCCGAGCAATTCCTCGATATGGCCGCCGAGACGCTCGGGCTCAGTCCTGATTACGTGCAGCCGGCCTTCGAGGATCCCGCACATTGGCTGCAGAAGGAAGCCGCGCTGCCGGAGAATGTCGACGTCCTCGATTCCAAGCTCGCCGATGCTGAGGAGCGCGCGCGCATGGCGCGGGTGTTCGACGAAGGCTTGCATATTCCGCGCGGCTTTGTGCTGCCGATCCAGCGCTGGAATGCGGACGCCCGCCGCTGGCGCAGCGAGCGCTGGAAGCTGCGGCGCGGCCGGCTGTTCCTGGTGCCGGGCGACTCGCCGCTCGGCCTGCGGCTGCCGATCGGCTCGCTGATGTACATCCCGCCGGAGGATTATCCCTACGTCCACCAGCAGGATCCGCTCGAGGCGCGCGGTCCCTTGCCGGAGTTTATGTCTGGGCGCACGGCGATCGCCCCCTCGATCCCGCCGCTGGAAAGAGTAGACCGTCCGCCGCAGCAGGACGTGCAGTATCAATCGTGGACCGGGCCAGGGGTGCGCACCGCGATGTCGGTCGAAATTCGCGATGGCGTCCTCTGCGTGTTCATGCCTCCGGTCGAAAATATCCAAGATTACTTGGAGTTGATCGCAACTGTCGAAGCGACGGCAGAGGCGATGCAGATCAAGGTTCATGTGGAAGGTTATGCGCCGCCTTACGATCCTCGCATCGAAGTGATCAAGGTCACGCCCGATCCCGGCGTGATCGAAGTCAACATCCAGCCGGCGCAAAACTGGCGGCAGGCGGTCGGCATTACGTTTGGCCTTTATGAGGACGCGGCCAAAGTCAGGCTCGGCGCCAACCGCTTCCTGATCGACGGCCGCCACACCGGCACCGGTGGCGGCAATCACGTCGTGGTCGGCGGGAGCAGTCCGCCGGACTCGCCGTTCCTGCGCCGGCCCGACCTGTTGAAGAGCCTGGTGTTGTATTGGCAGCGCCACCCGTCGCTGTCCTACCTGTTCTCCGGCATGTTCATCGGACCCACCAGCCAGGCGCCCCGGATCGACGAGGCCCGGCATGACAGCCTGTACGAGCTCGAGATCGCGCTCGCCCAGGTGCCGCCGGCCGGTCAGAGCGTGCCGCTGTGGCTGGTCGACCGTCTGTTCCGGCATCTGCTGGTCGATATCACCGGCAACACCCATCGCGCCGAGATCTGCATCGATAAGCTCTATTCTCCGGAAGGCCCGACCGGCCGGCTCGGCCTGGTCGAATTCCGCGCGCTCGAGATGCCGCCGGATCCCCGCATGTCGCTGGCGCAGCAGCTTCTGATCCGGGCGTTGATCGCAAAGCTGTGGCGCGAGCCGCAGGAGGGCAAATTCGTGCGCTGGGGCACGGCGCTGCATGACCGATTCATGCTTCCGCATTTCATCTGGGAAGATTTTCTTGATGTGTTGGATGAACTGCGGCAGTCCGGCTACGAGTTCTCGCCGGAATGGTATCTGGCGCAGCTGGAGTTCCGTTTTCCGACCTTCGGCCGGGTGCAGCATGGCGGCGTGACGTTGGAACTGCGCCAGGCGCTCGAGCCCTGGCACGTGCTGGGCGAGGAGGGCGCGGCCGGTGGCACTGTCCGCTATGTCGATTCGTCGGTCGAACGGCTGCAGGTGAAGGCGGAAGGTTTCGTCGAGGGGCGCCACGTCGTGACCTGCAATGGCCGGCGGCTGCCGATGACCCCGACCGGCCGTTCGGCGGAAGCGGTGGCAGGCGTCCGCTTCAAGGCCTGGCAGCCGGCTTCGGGCCTCCATCCGACGGTCCCGGTGCATTCGCCGCTGACATTCGACCTCATCGATACCTGGAACGGCCGCTCGCTCGGGGGCTGCGTCTACTACGTCGCCCATCCCGGCGGTCGCAACTATGACACCAAGCCGGTCAATTCCTACGAGGCGGAGGCCCGCCGACTGGCGCGCTTCCAGGATCACGGCCACACGCCCGGCAAGGTCGATTCGCCGCGCGAGGAACGCACAATTGAATTTCCGATGACCCTCGACTTGCGACGGCCGCTCCGTCATTGAGATGAGACAGCTTTGTGCAGGAGAGCAGGCATGGTCGATGCGACCGGCCCGAAGCAGCAGGGGAACCGTCAGGCCGCCAACAGCCTGGCTGCCGAGGCGCGTCCGGCCTCGCGGCGGGTGGCGCAATGGTTGCGCGACTATCATCCGCTGCCTGGAATCCCCGACGAGTTCATCGCCGGCGATGGCAGGGCACGCCCGGTGTGGTCCCGCTTCATCGATAGCTTTGCTGCGCTCGCGCCTGCCGACATCGAGCGGCGCTTCGCTTCCGCCGACCGCCATCTGCGCGAGGCCGGCGTCACCTATCGCGCGCCGGGCGAGGGCACCGAGCGGCTGTGGCCGCTCAGCCATCTGCCGCTCCTGATCGACGAGGCGGAGTGGGCTCAGCTCTCCGCCGGCATCATCCAGCGCGCCGAACTGCTCGAACGCATCCTGCAGGACCTCTATGGCGAGGGGCGGCTGGTGGCGGAAGGCGCCATTCCCGCGGCCGCCGTTGCCGGCTCCAGCGAATATCTGCGTCCGATTGCGGGCATGAAGCCGCCCGGCGGGCGGTTTCTCGGCGTTTACGCCGCCGATATCGGTCGCGGGCCCGACGGGCGCTGGTGGGTGTTGAGCGACCGCACGCAGGCCCCGTCGGGAGCCGGCTATGCGCTGGAGAACCGCTTGGTGCTGTCGCGCGCTTTCTCCTCGCTCTACAAGTCCATGAACGTCGCTCGGCTGGCGCCGTTCTTCGAAGCCTTCCGCGATTCCTTGCGCGCCAGCGCCGACCGGGACGAGCCGCGCATCGGTCTGCTGACGCCGGGTGCGTTCAGCGAGACCTATTTCGAGCACGCGACCCTGGCGCGTTATCTCGGTTTCCTGCTGGTCGAGGGTGACGATCTTACCGTCAGTGGCGATCGCGTTCATATCCGCACCGTTGCCGGTCTGAAGCGCGTCGATGTGCTGCTGCGGAGGGTCGATTCCAACTCGCTCGATCCGCTCGAGCTCGACGCAGCCTCGCGGCTCGGCGTGCCCGGGCTGGTCGACGTGCTGCGCAAGGGCGGGGTGGTGGTCGCCAACATGCCTGGCTCCGGCGTGCTGGAGGCGCGGGCGCTGCTCGGTTTCCTGCCTAGCTTGTGCCGGCGCGTCCTCGGCGAGGAGCTGAAGGTGCCGCATATCGCGACCTGGTGGTGCGGCCAGAAGGCCGCGCGCGAGGAGGTGTTGGCGCGGCTCGATGACTTCGCCATTGCTGGCGCGTACGGGCGCGGCGTGCCGGGCTTCGCCACGGACGGTCCAGTGCTTCCGGGCGAATTGTCGGCTGCTGACCGTGAGCGGCTGCGGGCCGCCATCGCCGAGCGGGGCGTCGACTATGTCGGCCAGGAGGTGGTGCGATTGTCGACGACGCCGGTCTGGGAGCAGGGCAAGATCACGCCGCGGCCGTTCGTGCTCCGCGTGTTCGCTGCCGCTACCGCCGACGGCTGGGCGATCATGCCGGGCGGCTTCTGCCGGATCGCCGACAAGTCCGATGCGCGCGCGGTCACGATGGGGGACGGCGCCCGCGCCGCGGATGTCTGGGTCGTCGCTGACAAGGCGGTAGCGGCGCATACGCTTTTGCCTGGTTCGGACAGCGTGCACATCCGGCGCATTGCCGGCGTGCTGCCGAGCCGTGCCGCCGATAATCTGTTCTGGCTCGGCCGCTATCTCGAACGCGCGGAAGCCACGTTGCGGCTGATCCGCGCACTCGGCGCGCAGCAGCGCGATCCCGGCAGGGGCTCGCCCGCAACGCTCGCGGCCGCCGAACGCATCCGCCGGCTGCTGCTCGCCTGGGGCGCGATCGCGCAAGGCTCGCGCGGGCAGGATCCGCGCGCCGCCGCCGAGGCGCTGCAAGCCGAGGCGCAATTCGGCTCGGCGCTGTCGCTGTTGCGCGCGGCCCAGCGGACCGCGACCTCCTTGCGGGAGCGGCTGTCGCCGGATGCCTGGCAGGTGATCGCCGAGATGCCGACGCTGCTCACGCAGGAGATCGTCGATGATGACGGCCTCGTCAGCGCGACCGAGGCGACCCTCAGCGCGCTCGCGAGCTTTGCGGGGCTTGCGCAGGAGAACATGAATCGCGCTGCCGGCTGGCGCTTTCTCGAGATCGGCCGCCGCGTCGAGCGCGGCATCAACACGCTGCGCTTCGCCCGCCAATTCGGCTATGACGAGGCCACGCCCGAGGATCTTGACGTCCTGCTCACGCTGGTGGATTGCCAGATCACTTATCGTTCGCGCTACCTGATCGGACCATTGCTCGCGCCGATCAGGGATCTCGTCGTGCTCGATCCCTATAATCCACGCTCCGTCGCGTTCCAGGTCGAAGCTTTGAACGAGCACATCGCGAGCCTGCCGGTCCTGAAGGAGAACGGACTGATCGAGCGCCCGCAGCGGCTCGCCGTTTCGGTTCAAGCGGCGCTGACCACGGCGGAGGCCGCGCATCTCGATACCAGGATCATGTTCGCGCTGGAGCAGGATCTGCTCGCGCTCTCTGACGCGATCGGGCAGCACTACTTTCCGCATGGGGCTCATGCCAGTCGCCCGGAAAAGCTGACGGGACTGGCGTGATCTACGACATCCGGCATGTCACGACCTATGAGTACGAAAGCGCGGTGAGCTTCGCGCGCTGCACGCTGCGGCTGGAGCCCTCGAGCGGCAGCGGCCAGGAGCTGATCTCGCATAGCGTCGACATCCGCCCACGCCCGGTCGAGCGCACCGCGCGGCGCGATTTCTTCGGCACGCTGACCGAAAGCATCGTGATCGACAAGTCGCATCGCAATTTGCGCATCGATTCTCGTTCGCGCGTGAAATTGTCGCGCACGCCGCCTGAACGCAGCGCCCCGAGCCCCGCTTGGGAGACCGTGCGCGACGCCGCGTTCGCCGCGACCAGCCTCGGCCCGTCGTCGCCGATCGGATACGTCTTCGCCAGCGCGCTGGTGCCGATCCAAAAGCCGGTCACCGACTACGCGGCTGTGAGCTTCCCTGTGGGCGCCGGCATCATTGCCGGAGCTGCCGAATTGATGCACCGCATCCGCAGCGAGTTCAGATACGATCCCAAGGCGACCGTGATCTCGACGCCGCTTCGCGAGGTGTTCGCCAACCGCCACGGCGTTTGCCAGGATTTCGCTCACGTGATGATCGCCGGCCTGCGCGGGCTCGGTCTGCCGGCCGCCTATGTCAGCGGTTACCTGCGCACGACTGCGCCGGAAGGACAGCCGCGCCTGCAGGGCGCCGACGCGACGCATGCCTGGGTGTCGCTCTGGTGCGGCGAAGAGCTCGGTTGGCTCGGCTTCGATCCGACCAATGACCTCATCGTTGCCAACGATCACATCATCCTCGGCACGGGTCGCGACTTTGCCGACATTTCACCGGTGGACGGCGTCATCGTCGGCTCGCCCAAGCAGAAGCTCGGCGTTGCCGTCGACGTGATTCCCGTGGCGTAGGCGCGCCGCAAAGTCGGTTTCGATCGCCGGAACCGGCGGAACGAATTGCTGCAGTCGCGCTTGATCAGGCCGAGGGCGGGGGACCGCCAGGTTCCATTCCGAACAATGGAGTGATCGTCATGACACGTGTATCGGTTGTAGTTGGCTTGTTGGCCGCCTGTGTTGCCGGCAGTGCGTCCGCGCAACCTCTTCCCAATCTCACCGGCACCTACCGCTGCATCCAGATGTGCCGCGACGGCATGATCGGTGCGCCGGCCTTCGTGACCCAGAACGGAGATGCTGTGAATCTCACCACCGAGACCGGTGAATCCTATCAGGCTTGGCCCGACTGGAATGCTCCGGACAGCCGGCTGTGGATCGATGCCCGCGACGAGGGCGCCGTCTATTCGCCCGATGGCGTGCGCATCCAGTTCGATGACGGCCGCGTCTGGCAGCGCGACCTGCCGCCGCCAATGATCGTGCGGCGCGCGCCGGTCGTGTACGGCCGGTAGATCATACATGTCGGCGTCATTATGAACGAAGCGAAGCAATCCGGGCTCGATTAGCCTGGATTGCTTCGGCGCTTTGCGCCTCGCAATGACGGCCGAGCCTGATAGAGACGGCACGAATTGAGTCGACACGACGAGTACCTGCGTTCTCGCGACGCGACGCGTCCGAGTGATGCTGATCGGCTCGCCCCTCTTGTCAGGAAGAGGGTGCAGGGAATGCCGGGTGATGGCCTCACCCATGGCCCGCCTGCGAAAAAAATGCAGGCGGCAGGTACCACAGGTGCAGCCGGATCAACCCGGCATTCCCTGCGCGATGGTCTGACGGCTTATACGTGGTCTCCCTGGTGCGCCGGGCTTTCTGGTCACCATGTCCGCGCGGAGCGAAGCTCCGTCGCGTCAGCGACAACGCGCCGAGAGCGCGTTGCGCTGGATACCAGCGTCGGGGTATCAGGACATCACGATTTCACCGTGCGCGTCGTGCTGTTCGTCCGCGTGCATGATCACGCTGCAGCCAGATGCGCCCACCGCTCCCCGCACTCAACGTTCGTGACGATCGCGATACGCCCCCTCAATGAGCGCGGGATGCCGAATAAGAACACGATTTCTGAAAAAAAGAAATCTAAAAATTTTGGCCGATCGGCTTGACTGCCACAATCAAATTGATCGGCTTGAATAAATGAGTTTTTCGGCGCGGGAAAAATGAAGCCTCGGCGACGTGTTTACAGGGCGGTTTTACGCGTCGTTCGCAGGAATCCCCAGCATCGATTTGGCCGACGGGCAATCGCAGAACAGGTGTTGTGCCGCGCTTGTTCCTCTCGCTTGTCGGGCGGCAGCAGAACGAGCCCCATGGGGCCGCGACGTATCGTCATAGTACGAACGGCAGCAGCATCTTTGTCCGCTGCATGTAAGCCGGGGGAATTATTCGGACATCAGCGCCTCCTCGCGGCGGGCGCTATAGATGCAATAGGGGGCCGACAGCAACAGTGGCAGCAGCCACACCAGACCGTATCCGATCGCCGAGCCGAGCAGGGCCAGGAGAATGCCGGCGTAGATCGGATGCCGGACGATCGCGTAGGGGCCGCCGCTCACCAGTTCGGGATCTTCCTTCCGCGACATCGGCATGCCCCAGTTGTGCCCGATATAGATCCGCGCCGCAATCGCAAAGCCGATGCCAAGTCCGGCCAGCAATGTTCCGATCGCTTGCACCAGCATGCTGCGCGGATATTCGCGCAGTGCCGCCTGAAGGGCATGGCGAATGGTAGGGACCTGGACTGCGATGATGATCAGCACTGCGGCCGCCAGCCGAACGGCCAAGTGTCGCCACCAGATCGTGCCGCCGACGCTGCGCTTGGCGCCCAAGGCCGCTATCGCCCAATAGACGATGAACACGAGCCAGAGCGCGAGGATGATCCAATGAAAGATCGGCATCAGCACGCGCCTCTCTGCAGGCAATGTTCACGGCCCTCGACGTCGGTACGGAAGGATTCGATGAAGCCGCCCTGGCGCTGACTGACGAACACGGTCTTGCCGTCCTCGCCGCCGAAGGCGAGATTGGTCGGCTCTTTTGCCGTCAAATGAATCTCGCGCAGCGGGTGGCCGTCCGGCGTCAGCACGGCGATGGCGCCCTTGAGGATGCGGGCCACGAACAGACGGCCGCTGAGATCGGTGCGCAGGCCATCGATCGTGTTCGGCTCGAACGTCTTGATCAGCTGCGGGTTGAGCAACGCGTTGCCGGCCAAGGTGTAGGACCAGATCTCGCCGCTGTTGGATTCCCCGACATAGAGCGTGCGTCCGTCCGGACTGAGATCGATGCCGTTGGTCGTGCCCATCGCACGCGGCGCGGTCATGACCATGCCTTGCATGGCGCCGTCTGCATCTCTCGCGATGCGCCAGATCTGGCCGCTACGGCCCTTCCAGTTCGGATCGCTCGCATAGATCGCGCCGTCATGGCCGAGCGTGATGTCGTTGGGTTGGCTCATCTGGTCGGAATGAAACACGACCCGAGGCTCGGTGCTGCCCTTCTCGATCGCAAAGATGTTGTGCTTCTTGTAGTCGGCGATGAACATCGTGCCGCTGCGATCAAACCGGATCGCATTGCCGATGCTGCCCTCGGGCAGCGCGGTGAAGCTCTGCGAGACCGTGGCTCCCGGCGCCAACTTTCCGATCGTGCCGGGCTTGCCGAGATTCACGACGAAGAGATTGCCGTCGCTGTCGACCGCCGGGCCTTCGATGCCGAAGGTGTATTCGCCCGACGGGGTGAGTTGCTTGCTCTCGAACAATTTCGGTGCGGCTGTCGCGGGAATGGCTGCTAGCACGAGGACCATGAGCAACGTAAAGCGCGGGATGCGCAGCGTGGGCAAAGGCGCGATGCGATGCTGCGTTCGCTTGAAGGCGGTGCGTGGATGGCTGTCGCGCATCGGGGCCTCATGGTTCTCCCGGCGATGCGCAGATCGTCCGGATACGCGCGGCTTGGCCGCGCCCTCACCATGAGGCTCTGTCATGTTACCGCAAAACAGGCCCTCGTCCTGAGGAGCTCGCCGGAGGCGAGAGTCTCGGAGGACGGTTGCGGGAGAGATCATTGGCCGAGTTTTTCCCATATGCGAAGGCCCTGTCCGCAAGGGGGAGGGGAGCGCGACGCGCTTGTGGATGGTGCGTGCCTGATGGGATCGCCGAGTCCGTCACAATGGCACCAGAAATTGCTGCTGGATGTAGTAGCCATCGTCGTCCGTGCAGGTGCCGTTCAGGTAAGTGTCGGCCGGCCGGAAGAACCGGCTGAACCCGGGCTTACCGTCAGCGCTTCTTTGTGTCACCACGACGACCTTCCCGAAGGGAATCTCGCCGCACTCCTTGCCGTCGCGCGCGAAGAATTTGCGGTGTGGCGGGCCGCCGGATTTCACCCGCATCCGGACGCCCGGCACCATCGTCGCGATCAGCTCATCGGCGACATCAAGCAGCTTGGTGTAGCCGGGTTCCGTCCTGGGGAGATTTTCGCCACCCGGCGGCATCAGCCGTTCCGCGCCGAGCCCGCGCAGTCGCTGGCGTAGGCGGCCGGCGTCGGGATCGCCAGGATAGATCCAGCCGTCCTGGGCCAGCATGAAGCGCAGCACGGTCTGATCCTTGTCCTGATCGGACTGGCCGGGCTTCAGGCCGAACTCGGAATGGCAGCCCGCACAATGTGTCTCGATCAGGCCCTTGCGGATGGATGTGAGCCGGGCACGGTTTGCCACGTCATCGGCAACGAAGCGCGCAAGCTGATCGATCAGCGCGGCGCTCCTGGTGTCGCAGGGCAGGGCGGGCGGCGGATCATCGCTGGTGCGGTCGATGCGGATCACGGTCTGGTTCTTGTCCTCGACCAGCCAGATCGCGCCGTCATCGGCGACCGTCATGCCGACCGGTGCGCCTTGCGGCCTGATGCCGTTGACACGGTGCCAGCCCGAGATGATCTCGTCGAAGGCGGCCGCAGGGACGAGACCGGAGACGGTCTGGAAGGCGCGTGTCGGCTCGGCGGCGCAGCTGACGTGATAGCGCACTGGGGCTGGGCTCAGTTTCGGAAAGCCGTGGTCATCGACCTCGTAGGCGAGCAGCCGGCTGCCGGTCGGCCGATAGCCGTGGAGGCCGACGAGCAGCCTGCCGTCGAGCTCGGGGAATTTGCCTCCTTTGTAGTACAGCATGCCGAGCGGCGCGCCATGTGGCGGCAGCAGCGAGAAAGGCCGTTTGTACACGGCGCTGGTGCTGCAGAAATTTTTGTAAGGTCCGGCCTGCAGCACGCGCTTGAACTCCGGGCTCGGCGTGGTCAGGTCGTAGCAATAGGGCCAGCCATAGTGCCGGCCGGGCTCTATCGCGTTGATCTCCTCGTTGGGGGCGAAGATGTCCTGCAGGTCGCGGGCGTTCTCCGCTTGCAGAAAGGCGTAGCCGTCGTCGGGAAAGCGCGGATGCAGCGCCAGCGCCATCGAGTTGCGCAAGCCCCGCGCGTAGACCTCGTGCGGCGGATTGGGATCGGTCGGCTTGAGTGCAGGGAAGATGCCGCCCGCGGGCGGTGTGAACATCCAGATCGCGGCGAGTGGCGCGTTACCTTCGGTCACCGCGCAAGGCTGCGTGATCGGTGCCGGCGTGAGGCAATTGTCGCTGTGCGAGCCGACATTGACGAACAGCCGTCCGGTCCTGTCGAACACGAACTGCTTCAACGGGTGCGCGCTCTCCTCGATCTGGGTGCCGTCAGGCAGGGTCAGCCGCCGGCCGGGGAGATCGTGGACGATGGTCTCGATCGTGGTCTTCGGCTGCGCAGCCAGCGGATCGAAGCGGAAGATGCTGGTGTCGGTCGAAGCATAGACCCTCCCGTCCGGCCCGGTCGCCAGGCCGAAGGGGTAGGCGATGCGCGTGATCAGCTCCTTGAGGCGCTGGCCTTCCGCTGCGGTCGGATCGAGCAGCAGCAGACGGCCGTCCTCATGGCCCCAGCCACCCATGTCCGCGACCACGAACAGCTTCTGTCCTGGAACCTGGAGGATGGCGCGCGGGAATTTCAAGCCGTCGTCGCGGCTCGCGACGAGGCCGGCGCAGAAGCCGGCCTTCATATCGAGCTGGAGCCGTGGGAAGGCCAGGGCGGCGCTGCCGCATTGCGCCGGGCCGAGCGCATAGCCGTTCTTGGCCGGCTGTGCAGAGGCGAGACCGCTCGCTGTCGCGAGCAAGGCGAGCGCGCCGCCGAACACCAGCTGCTGCCATGTCCGGCTCATCGGCCATCGCCCTCAATGGATGAGATGGTATTGCAGGATATAGGCGCCGGCGCCCGCGAGATAGCCGAGCAGCGCCAGGGCGCTGATCCGCCTGACGTACCAGAAGAAGTGAATGTTCTCGAGACCCATCGCCGCGACGCCTGCCGCCGAGCCGATGATCAGGATCGAGCCGCCGGTGCCGGCGCAATAGGCGACGAACTCCCAGATGAAGCTGTCGGGCGGATACTGGGCCAGGCTGTACATGCCCATCGAGGCCGCGACCAGCGGCACGTTGTCGATCACGGCGCTGGCCAGGCCCAGCACGATGACGATCAGATCAAGCCGCCCCACGGTCTTGTTGAGCCAGGCCGCGAGGGCCTCGAGGATGCCGGTGTGTTCGAGCGCAGCCACCGCCAGCAGGATGCCGACGAAGAACACGATCGAGGGCATGTCGATCCGGGTCAGCGCATGGGCGAGCGTCAGCCGGTGCTTGTGTTCGTGCGGCTTTTCGCGATGCACGATCTCGCCGACCATCCAGAGGATACCCAGCCCGAACAGAATGCCCATGAAGGGCGGCAGATGGGTGAGCGCCTTGAACAACGGGACCAGGACCAGAATGCCGAGACCGAGGAAGAACATCAGGTTACGCTCGAACAGGGCGATCGGACTGGTCGTCGGCCGCTCCGCGGCGGGCGGAGCGAGATGCTTGCCGCGCAGCGCGAAGCTCACCACCAGGAGCGGGACCAGCAGATTGAACAGCGACGCAATGAACACGCCCTTCATGATCGCCAAGGGCGTGATCTGGCCGCCGATCCACAGCATGGTGGTGGTGACGTCGCCGATCGGTGACCAGGCACCGCCGGCATTGGCCGCGATGACGATGATGGCCGCAAAGAACAGCCTGTCCTCGTCGCGCCCCGACAGCTTCTTCATCAGCGAGATCATCACGATCGCGGTCGCGAGATTGTCCAGCATCGCGCTCAGGAAAAACGTCACGATGCCGATCATCCAGACCAGCGTGACCTGTCTGGAGGTGCTGACCAGCGAGGTCACGACCTCGAAGCCGTTATGGGCGTCGATGACCTCGACGATGGTCATGGCGCCGATCAGGAAGAAGATGACCTGGGCCGTCGCGGCGACGGAGTCGTTGAGCTGACCCGTGACGTCATGCGTATCGCCGCCCAGGACCGCGTAGATCGTCCACATCAGGCCGGCGCCGACCAGCGCCGTGGCGGCCTTGTTGACGTTCAGCGGATGTTCCAGCGCCACCACGGCGTAGGCGAGCACAAAGACGAGGACGACGGCTGCGGTCATGGCCTGGCGGGTTGGAGGGACGCTCGCCGCAGGTATGACCGATCAGGGTGCGAGCAGCAAGCGGCGCAGGGCGTCCTGCGTGTGCCGCTCAGGCTGCCGCAAGCTCGGGCGCGCTGGAAAGGCAGTCCTGGCGCACCGCGCGCAGGCTGCGATGCAGCCAGGTCTTGATGGTGCCGACCGGGACGCCGAAGCGCTGCGACAGCCGGGTCCGGCTTTCGCCTTCGAGATAGGCCGCCGCCAGGAGCTGCCGCCGCTCTTCGGGAAGCCGCAGCAAGGCCTGGTGCGCGATCGGCTCGGCCCGCGCGTAGTCGAAGTCGTCGTCGTTCTCATCCGCAGGATCGGGCACCGACAACGCCTCGTCGAGCTCGGAGGTCGGAACGCCCCCACTGCGCATCGCATCGATCGCGGTGTTTCGCATGATCGTGCACATCCAGGTGATCGGGGAGGCGCGGGCCGGATCGAAGCTCCTGGCGTGGCGCCAGATCTTCAAATAGCCGTCCTGCAGGACGTCATCGATATCGGCCAAGGCGGGCAGCAATGCGCGTACCGTCTTGCGCATCTTGGTCTTGGTGAGCGCGTGGAGCTCGGCGAAGGCCGCGTCGTCACCGGCCGCTACGGCCTTCAGCAACGCACCCAGATGTGCCACGCCTCCGGGCGGCGCCAACAGCTCCGATCGCATCGTCCGTCTCCCTCATTTCTCGATACGAAACGAGCGGGGCGGCACCGTGGATCACTACGGCGCGGACTGGTCAGAGCCGGACGAAGGGGCTGATCAACCGCCCGAGCAGGCCGTGAATGCGCAAATCGCCGGTCATGGCCACCAGGCACAGACACGGCCCTTCGTCGCCCACGATGGGACGATGATCGACCTCGTCATCGCCATAATCGAAATCACCCGGACCGTAGCGGCGGCCGGTGTGACTGAAGCTGCCCCGCAGCACGCAGGTGAGCTCGGTGCCGGAATGGGTATGGTCGAGCATCCGCGTGCCCGGTTCGGCCCGCAGCAGGAACGCGCGCGAGTTGGCCGCGCCGGAGAGCAGGATCGGCCGCATGCTGAGGCCCGGCGCGACGCGCCTGCGCTTGCCGATCGTGCAGCGCCGAACCAGTTCCGGCAGATCGGCCAGCTCGGGATCGAGGCTCGCGGGCTCGCTGATCCGCGGTGCGGCTTTCGGCGCTTTCGGCCTGTTCTCGATGCGGGCCATGACCGCATCGAATGCGCCGTTTGCCATCGCGACCGGCAGGGCGGCCTCGAGCGAAGCGCCGGCGAGCTGTTCGATGGCGCGCACGAAACGCCGGCATCGCGGACAGCCCGCGACATGGACGCCGACCACGAGCTGCTCGGCTTGGTCGAGCTTGCCGGCCGCGAAGTCGGCGAGCAGGTCTTCCGGCGGGTGATGGCTGATCGTCATGTCGGCTCGTCCAACAGTTCTCTCAGGCGATTCATCGCCAATCTGATCCTCGACTTGACGGTCCCCAGCGGCAGGCCGAGCACCGTTGCAATTTCCGAATGGGGCCGCTCCTCGACGAACGACAGGCGGATCACCGTGGATTGCTCGGTGGACAATCTTTCGATCGCTGCGGCAACGTGCCTCGCGTCTTCAGCCCGCGACATGATCAGATCCGCCGCCAGGGCCGGGTCGGCCTCATCGTCCAACGCTTCTGCGTCGACGAGTCGGCCAGCGCGCGCCGCGCGCCTTGCCGCATCGATCCGCAGGTTGCGGGCGATGGTGAAGATCCAGGCGGATGCCCCGGCGCTCGCCGGATCGAACTGGGCGGCCTTGGTCCAGACCGCGACCATCGCGGACTGCGCAATCTCCTCGGCGTCGTCGGCGTTCGAGCCGGTCTTGATCAAAAACCCTCTGATCCGCGGCGCAAAGTACTCGAACAGGGTTTTGAACGCCTCGCGGTCTCCGCGCGTTGCGACGCGTCCAATCAATTCCGCCCAGTCCACCTTAGCCTTCGGCCTTCTGCTCACGTCGCGCAACCGTGCGCCTAGAGGCGAACGTGGCGCTCTCCGCCGGGGGGATGCGATGTTCCATCCCGCAAGTTTAGCAGCTCGAACTCCGGTGGTCATCGTCCTGGCGCGCCTGGTTCCATCTGCCCAGAACGCGTGAATGCGTGGGTTGGATCACCGAAGCCGGGATTTTGTCGGGCCTCGGTCGGGCACCCAGGCCAGGGGGTCTAGCTGGCCTTGCGGACGTCCTGCGGACCGGACCGGAGGTTCTGGAAGAACTTCTCCACCTCGCGTGCCAGGCTTTCGGCGGTGGCGTCGAGGTCGCCGGACGCGGTCAGTACCGAGACCGCGGCGCTGCTGGTCTCGCCGATCGCATCGCGCAGCGAACCGATATTGACGACGAGGGTCTGGTTTCCTTGCGCGGTCGACTGTGCATTGACCGAAATCTCGCGCGTGGCGGTGTCCTGCTGCGCCACCGCATTGGCGATGTTGGACGTGATCTCGTTGATGCCGCGCACGGCGTGACCGATCTCGCGCACGGCGTCGACGGCGGTCTTGGTCGAGGTCTGGATCTGGCCGATATTGGCGCTGATTTCCTCGGTGGCCTTGGCGGTCTGGCCGGCCAGCGCCTTCACCTCGTGGGCGACGACGGCAAAGCCGCGCCCGGCCTCGCCGGCCCGCGCCGCCTCGATGGTTGCATTCAGCGCCAAGAGATTGGTCTGCTCGGCGATGGTCTGGATCAGGGTCAGGACGCCATCGATGCGCTGGGTCGCGGCGGCGAGCCCCTCGATCTCCGAGATCGACCGCTCGGTGCGCTGGCCGGTCTGCTCGACCGCACTGGCAGACTGCCGGATCTGCCGTCCGATCTCCTCGACCGAGGCCGACAGCTCTTCGGCAGCGCTGGCAACGGCCGAGACGTTGCTGGAGGCTTGCGTGGTGGCGCCAGCGGCCGCTGCCGCGCGCTCATTGGCATTGGTGGTGAGCTGGTTGATGGTCTCGGCGGTGCGGCGCATCGCAGCCGCGTTCTGGTTGACCGTCTGCATCACGGTGCCGATCGCCTGCCTGAACTCCTCCACTGCCTGCTCGATGTGACGGGCACGGGCCTCGCGAATCTTGGCGTCATCGGAGACTTGCGCGTTGAGGTCGCGGTTGTGCGCCATCGCCTCCTGGAACACGCGGATCGCGCGGGCGAGCTCGCCGATCTCGTCGGCGCGCTCGGCGTGCGGCACGACGATGTTCTTTGCCCCGGTTGCAACCTGACGGATCGTGGTGGTGATCACCGACAGCGGCTTGGCAATCGAGCGTGCGATGATGACGACGCCGGCCACGACCAGCAGCATGGCGAGCCCGCCGAGGCCGGTCAGCAGCAGGGAGAATTTCCGATTGGTCTCGGTGTCGTCGGCGATGCGGCGGCCGCGTTCGGCATAGACCTTGGAGAGCGCCTCGAGATCCTTGTTCAGCGCGGAACGCACCGAACGATTGGCGTCGTTGTCGCCCCATTCGCGACCTGCCGCCGGGCTGATCTCGTTGGCACGGCGCACCAGCTCCTTGCGGAACTCCACGAACTGCTCGATGCGCTTCTTGAAGGTGGCGAACTGCTCGGCGTCATCTGTCTGAACGATCGCCTCCCATTTGCCGACGACGTCGAGAATTTCCTTGTTGAACTTCAGCAGACCCTCGCCGTACTTGCGGACCACGGCAGGGTCGGTCGACATGTAGACGCCGCGCGATTCCATCACCACGGCATAGACCAGCGAATTCACGCGCTCGACATTGAGCGCGGCGAGATTGGCGGTCTGGATCGCGTGCGTCAGTTCGCCGGCGCGGCGCGAATTGTAGTCGGACAGCCAGGTGATCGCGGCAGTGAGCAGTGCAAACAAGGCGAAGATCGCATAGAGCTTCACCGCAAGCGAGTGACGGGGCGGGATTGCTGAGGTCGACGGACTGGACATCATGGGCTCGGTCATGCGGGCTCGCTTCCGGGGCCGGGCAAGCTCGGTCGTCAAGACCTTATGCATCGGTGGTCATGGACAAAGCGTTAAGGTGAGTGCTCCACTACCATGCAACCATAAGATCTTTTTGGAAGCAGTTTCAGTCGCTTCGGCGGGGCGCGAAGGCGTAGGGATGAGCCCCGGCCTGGCCTGTTCGGAAAGCCGGCAATGCAGCTTGTGGAGGCCGCCATCGCATCGCATCGCTGCGCTGCGGTCATGACCAGATGATAGGCTGCGGCCTTGATCCGTCGCGCGACGCCTTTCGAAGATGGATGAGAACCCATGGTCTATCGCCACGTCATCGCCTCCACGGTCCATGTCTTCGACGATCTTCGCGATCTGTTGGCCAAGGCGACGCCGCCGCGTTCCGGCGACCGGCTCGCCGGCGTCGCGGCCGATAGCGCCGAACAGATGATCGCGGCGCGGATGGCGCTGGCAGACTTACCGCTCGCGCAATTTCTGCAGGAGCAGGTGATCCCTTACGAGCGCGACGAAGTGACCCGGCTGATCGTCGATTGTCATGATGCGACGGCGTTCGCGCCGCTGGCGTCGATGACGGTCGGCAGCTTTCGCGACTTCCTGCTCTCGGACGCCGCGACATCGGAGACGCTGGCGCGGCTTGCGCCCGGCATCACGCCGGAAATGGCGGCGGCGGTGTCCAAGTTGATGCGAAACCAGGATCTGATCCTGGCCGCGAAGAAGTGCCGGGTGACCACCGCCTTCCGCAACACCATCGGTCTGGCGGGTCGCATGAGCGTGAGGCTGCAGCCCAACCATCCATTCGACGATGCCAAGGGCATCACGGCCTCGATCGTCGACGGCCTCGTGCTGGGGGCGGGCGACGCCTGCATCGGCATCAATCCGGCCAGCGACGATCCCGCCGTGATCGGCGGTCTGCTGCGCCTGCTGGACGAGATCATCGCGCGCGGCGCGATTCCGACCCAGGCGTGCGTGCTCACGCATGTGACCACGACCTTGCGGCTGATCGAGCAGGGCATGCCTGTCGATCTGGTATTCCAGTCGATCGCCGGCACGGAAGCTGCGAATGCGAGCTTCGGCGTCAGTCTCGCGCTGCTGCGCGAGGGGCTGGATGCGGCGCACGCGCTGCGCCGCGGCACGGTCGGTGACAACGCGATGTATTTCGAGACCGGGCAGGGCTCGGCGCTGTCGGCCAATGGACATCACGGCGTCGACCAGCAGACCTGCGAGGCGCGGGCTTATGCAGTTGCACGCGCCTATCAGCCGCTGCTCGTTAACAGCGTGGTCGGCTTCATCGGGCCGGAATATCTCTATGACGGCAAGGAGATCATCCGCGCGGGGCTGGAGGACCATTTCTGCGGCAAACTGCTCGGCCTGCCGCTCGGCGTCGACATCTGCTACACCAACCATGCTGAGGCCGATCAGGACGACATGGACGTGCTCCTGACCTTGCTCGCGGCCGCTGGCGTCACGTTCATCATGGGGGTTCCCGGCGCCGATGACGTGATGCTGAACTACCAATCGACCTCGTTCCAGGACGCGCTCTATGTGCGCGATTTGTTCGGCCTCAAGCGCGCCCCTGAGTTCGAGGAATGGCTGGTGCGGGTCGGCCTCTGCGACGGCAACGGCCGGCCTGCCGCGGGCAACGGCCTGTTGCCTGATTTCGCCGCGCGCCTGATCACCTGATCCGCGGGGGGCAGGTCTTAGTTCCGAACGGCAATGAACATAGGCTATTCGTCGTGCGTCAAAGCGTCGCCGAGCCGCTGTCGAATCTCCCGCAATTCAAATCTCAAGGAAGTGGTGGCGCGTCGGGCGTGACGGCCTTATGCTGGCGTTGCTTTGCATGATGTCGCAAGGGACGATCGATGAGATTCGAATGCATCGAGACCGTACGTCGCATTCTTTGCGTGTTCCCGCGCTATACGTCCTCATTCGGCACATTCGAATACGCCTATCCACTCACCGACGGTGTGCAGGCCTTCATGCCCCCGCAGGGGCTGCTCCTGATCGCGGCCTATCTGCCGAGAGAATGGCAAGTCCGTTTCATCGATGAGAACATCCAGCCCACGAGCAGGGATGATTTCGAATGGGCGGACGTCGTGTTCGTCAGCGGCATGCATATTCAACGGCAGCAGATCAACGATGTCTGCAGCCGTGCCCACGATTTCAATCTGCCGGTCGCGCTCGGCGGGCCCTCGGTGAGCGCCTGTCCGGATTATTATCCCGATTTCGACTATCTGCATGTCGGCGAACTCGGCGACGCGACGGACGAACTGATCAGACTGTTGTCGCACGACGTGTCGCGGCCGGCGCAACAGGTCGTGCTGCAGACCAAAGAGCGCGTGGCCATGACCGATTTCCCGGTCCCTGCCTACGAGCTTGCCGAGGTGACGAAATATTTCCTCGGTAGCATCCAATATTCCAGCGGGTGCCCATACCAGTGCGAGTTCTGCGACATCCCGGGCCTTTACGGCCGCAATCCCCGCATCAAGACGCCGCAACAGATCATCGCCGAGCTCGACAAGCTCAGGGAGTGTGGTGTCACCGGCTCTGTCTATTTCGTCGACGATAATTTCATCGGCAACCGCAAGGCGACGTTGGAGCTGCTGCCGCATCTGATCGAGTGGCAGAAGCGCACGGGTTATGTGATGCGGCTCGCCTGCGAGGCCACGCTCAACATCGCCAAGCGACCCGAGATCCTGGAGAAGATGAAGGAGGCTTATTTCATCACCATCTTCTGCGGCATCGAGACGCCTGATCCCGACGCGCTGACGGCGATGCAGAAGGACCACAACATGATGGTCCCGATCATGGAGGGCATCAAGACCATCAACAGCTACGGCATGGAGGTGGTGTCCGGGATCATCATGGGATTGGACACCGACACGCCGCAAACTACGGACGCGCTGTTGCAGTTCATCGGGCAATCGCAGATCCCGCTGCTCACGATCAACCTCTTGCAGGCGCTGCCGAAGACACCGCTGTGGGACCGCCTGGAGCGTGAAGGCCGTCTGGTTCACGACGACGGCCGCGATTCCAATGTCAAATTCCTGATGCCCTATGAGCAGGTGCTCGACTCCTGGCGCCGCTGCATGGAGGAGGCCTACGAGCCGGAAAAACTGTTCGCACGTTTCCAGTATCAATGCGATCACACCTATGCCAACCGGATCAAAGTCCCGGTCAGCGACGAGATGAAGAGCTGGCCGAACGTCAGGCGCGGCCTCATCATGATCGCAAAGATCGTTTGGAAGGTCGGCGTGCTCGGCGACTATAGGCGGCCGTTCTGGAAGTTCGCTCTCGGCCAGCTCAAGCGCGGCGAGATCGAGAATTTCATCGCGGTGTCGCTGATTTCCCATCATTTGATCATGTTCGCGCGCGCCGCCTCCCGCGGTCACCAGAACGCCTCGAACTACTCGCTTCGGCTACGCGAGGCCGCCGTTCCCGCCGAATGAGCCGCCGGTGAAAGACACACCCGCATCATCGACGTCGGACGGGCCGGAACCGGTCGCCCAGGCCCCTAAGGCAGCATCGGTCAAGCCGCTCTCCTTGGCGGATCTGCGTCACCTGACGCCGGCACGCCTTGCGCTGGGACGCGCCGGCGCCAGCCTGCCGACCCGGCCCTTGCTCGCGTTCACGCTCGATCACGCGCGCGCTCGCGATGCGGTGCATGCGCACTTCGATGCTGCTGCGGTTGCTGAAGATCTGGCGCAGCTCGATCTGACCGCGTTCACCGTTGCAAGCCGTGCCGCGAACCGCAGGGATTATCTCAGCCGCCCTGATCTCGGCCGCCGGCTCGATCCTGCTTCGGCTCAGGCGCTTTCAAGTCAAGCCCTGACCGGGGGACGAGCAGGGGATGTCGTGATCGTGATCGGCGACGGGCTGTCCCCGAAAGCGGTCCAGGGGCACGCCGTCGCCCTGATCCGGGCGCTGGCGCCCCGGCTGGCTGCCGCCAAGCTCACGCTCGGGCCGATCGTGATCGCCACGGGCGCGCGCGTCGCGCTGGGCGATGAAATTGGCGAGCTGCTGGGGGCGCGGCTGGTCGCGATGCTAATCGGCGAGCGGCCGGGCCTGTCGGCGCCGGACAGTCTCGGTGCGTACATCACCTTCGCCCCTCGAATCGGCCGCAGCGACGCCGAGCGGAACTGCGTCTCCAACATCCATCGCGCCGGGCTCAGCTATGACGAGGCTGCAGCCAAGATCGCCTGGCTGATCCGCGAGGGCTTGGCACGCCAGCTGACCGGCATTGCATTGAAGGACGAGAGCGACGGTACGCCGCAACTATCGGCTTAAATCCGCAGTGGCCGAATCGCGACGTAGGCGGAAATTATGGCCTCTCTCCGACTTGTGTCGCGGTGTGCGCTTGCGAGCAGCGCGAGAGACCTGCTAAACGGGCCGAAGAATTTTCGTATGTTTTCAAGGGTTAAGATCGGCTTCGGGCCATAATGCGGCCAATCATTCTGCGCTGAGCGGCCCTATTTTCGCCCTCTCTGCTCAGGCTTGAGCCAGGACCGAGCTTCAACGACTGGACAGGGCATGCTCGAAGTCAGACGCGACAATGAAGTCCATGTCGAAAAGGTCGAGACGCGGCCGCTTGGCAGCATCGCCTTCGGCCTGGAGCGGATTGGCTTGCTCGCGGTCAAGGCGCCGGTCATCTCCTGCATCGTGCTCTTGGTCCTGATCGTCGGCGCCGTGTTCGGCATCCACCGAATCAAGATCGATGATTCGCTCAGCCAGTTGTTCCGGTCCGACACCCAGGAATTCCACCAGTACGAAGAGGTGACGAAGAAATTCCCGGCGGAGGAGTTCGACGTCCTGGTCGTGGTCGAAGGCAAGAACCTGCTGTCGCGCGACAATCTGCAGAAGCTGCGCGACTTCGTCACCGACCTGCAATTGGTCGATGGCACGCGCGGCCTTGTCTCGCTGTTCTCGGCCCGCCAGGCGCCGGCGCCCGGCAAGCTGCCGGCAGCGCTGTTTCCCTCCGACCTTCCTGAAGGGGAGGCCTACGACAAGTTCATCGAGACGGTGAAGTCCAACGAGATCATCCGCGGCAAGCTGCTCTCCGAGGACGGTACGCTCGCGCTGGTCGTGCTGTCGCTCGATCCCAAGGTGGTTGCCAGCAGCGAACTTGGCAAGGTCGTCGGCGACATCCGCAAGCTGATGACGGAGGATCTGGCCGATACCGGCCTCAATGCGGATCTCTCCGGCGTTCCGGTCATGCAGCTGGAAATCCGCAACGCGGTCGAGCGCGACGGGCTCACCTACAACGTGCTCGGGATCCTCGCCGGCTGCATCATCGCGATCATCTTCTTCCGCAAGATTTCCTTCATGATCGTGGCGGCGTTTCCGCCGCTGATCGCGATTCTGCTGGCGCTCGGCGCGCTCGGCTGGGCCGGTTTCAATCTCAACATGTTCCTGAACGTGATGACGCCGCTCATCATGGTGATCAGCTTCTCCGATTCGATGCAGCTGACTTTCGCGGCGCGCGACCGGCTGATCGCGGGGCAGGACAAATATACCGCGTTCAAGAATGCGGTCCTGGTCGTCGGCCCGGCCTGCGTGCTGACCCATGCGACGGCCGGCATTTCCTTCATCGCGCTGCAATTCTCCGATTCCGACCTGATCCGGAAATTCGGCGAGGCGGGGCTCGCCGCGACGATCATCGCGCTGCTCGCGGTGTTGTCGCTGGTGCCGGTGTTCGGCGTGCTGCTGGTCCGCAATGAGCGGATCTTTGCCGTCAAGTTCCAGAGCGCGGACGCCGGCGTGCAGGGGCTGCGCAATTTCTGCTACTGGATCGCGGTCCGCATGGTCGGCCGGCCGGGGCTGTTCAGCTTGATCGCGGTGCTGTTCGTAGGTTCGCTCGCCGTGATCTATGCCAATCTCCAGCCGCGCTATCGGCTGGCCGACCAGGTGCCGGACAAGCGGCAGGCGGTCGCCGCGAGCAACCGGCTCGACGCAAAGCTGACCGGCGCCAATCCCGTCAACGTGCTGATCCAGTTTCCGAAGGGCGCTTCGCTCTATGCGCCGGAGACATTGCAGACGATCGCCGACGTCCACGCCACCGTGGAGAAGGCGGCCGGGGTCGGCAATGTGTGGTCGGTCGAGACGCTGCGACGCTGGCTCGCCGAGAAGGCGGGAAGCGACGACGTCGCGACGCTCAAGGAATATGTCAACCTGATCCCCGAGCATCTGGTACGCCGTTTCATCGACGCCCAGCAGGATGCGGTCGTGGTGGCGGGCCGGGTGCCCGACCTTGACTCCAGTCAGCTCCTGCCCGTGGTCGATAAGCTCGACCATGAGCTCGACGCGGTCAGGAAGAAGCATCCGGGTTACGAGGTCGCAGTCACCGGGCTGGCTGCGATTGCCGCACGCAACTCCGCCAGCATGATCGAGAAGCTCAACCATGGCCTGACCATCGAGTTCGCGCTGGTGGCGATGTTCATCGGGCTTGCCTTCCGCTCCTGGGTGGTGATGCTCGCCTGCATCCTGCCCGGCATCTTCCCGGTGGTGATGTCCGGTACCCTGCTGTGGGCGATGGGGGAGGGCCTGCAGTTCGCCAGCGTCGTGGCCTTGACCGTGTCGTTCGGCCTCGGGCTGTCGGCGACCATCCATTTCCTCAACCGCCTCCGGCTGGAGGGCAGGCCGGATGTCAGCGCGGCGGTCGCGGTAGAACGCGCCACCGTGCTGGTCGGACCCGCGCTGATCCTGACCACGGTGGTGCTGGCCTGCGGCTTGGTCGTGACGGTGTTTTCCGATCTGCCCTCGCTGCGCCTGTTCGGCTGGCTCAGCGCCTTCTCGATGGTCGCGGCACTGTTCGCCGACCTCTTCATCCTGCGCCCGACGGCGATGTTCCTGATCAACATCGCGCAGAAGTTCGGACGCAAGGCAGTGTGATCGCGGCCGCTCGAATGACGGGGCCGATGGGGGATATCGGCGGCGTACGCCCGCGCAGATGTGACAGGTTGAACGAAGCGCTTGGCCGCAGGCGTTGAGCAAACCACCGCTAAAAACGAACGGCCCTGACGAGGTCAGGGCCGTTGGCGAATTCGGATGTGTCGGATCGCGTCCGGGACCATCAGGTCTTCGACATCGTGATATTGACGCCGCGGATTTCGCCCTTCGAGCTGATGCTCACGGTCTGCTTGTTGCCGCTCGTCCGCAGCGACAGGCTGGCGGCAAAGCCGGCGGCCTGCACGAACACCTCGATCTGGCCGCGGCCGGCGGTGCCCTGCAATTCGCCGTTCAAGTTGCGGCTGGCCTCGCTCCAGTTGCCGGAAATGCGGTCGCCCTCGCTGGTCACGTCGCTCGACAGGATGAACTTGTAGCTGTCGCTGGCGCATTGCAGGCTCTGCTTGAGGGTCACGCCGGCCACTCGGTAGTTGGCCTTGCAGCGGATACGCTCGGTGGTCCCATCCGACAGCGCGACCGTCCCGGTGCCCGACCAGTTGCCGTCGAAGCCGGCAAACGGGCCGCCGGATTGGGCGTAGCTTGCGGACACGGACAGCATCAACGCAGCGGACAGACCTGCGGCCTTGATCACGCGTCCAGAGAGACTTGAGCCAAACAGTTTCATATCGAGTTTCCCATCCAAATTGACGCTCTTCCGCAAGACACGTCTCGCCGCATCGACCACTTAGTGTCTCCGCACCCAGTGAGGTTCAAATGACGGACGAGCGGCGCGGTTCGAAGGCTGCGGTTGGCGAAGCCGCAAACCGCTCCTCGTGGTTTCGGCGGCGGCGCATCTAACGGTGTGCGCGGCATGCATGCAACAGCCAAATGCGAAAAACCGCGACTGTAAAATAATGCCCTAGTATCAAAAGCTTGTTTATGCGAAATGATCGACCCCGAGCCGGTTCGGTTCGGAACTTTTGGACGCAAATCTGGCCGCATTTGGCAGCGTTTCGGGCGCTGGGAGGGCGTGCGGCTCTTGCAAACCGAACGGTCGTTTCCTGACGCCATCGGTCGTCGGGAATGTCCGGCTGTCGAATGAAGGAACAAGATGCGTAAGATCTTTCTTGCACTTTCCCTGCTGTCGCTCTCCGTCTCCACCGGTGCTTACGCACAGCAGGCCGCTGGGCGCAGCGGTACTCCCGAGGAACAGGCGGCTTGTACGCGTGACGTGCAGAAATACTGCCGGCCCGTGATGGATCAGGGCGATTTCACCGTCTTGGCCTGCCTGAAGGAGAATCGCACCAAGATCAGCCAGGCTTGCGATCAAGTCCTGAAGACCCACAACCAATAAGCCCTCGTCTTCCGAAGTTGGGTTAACGGCCCGCCCGCACCGTTTGAGGCGCCGGCGGGCCGGATTGTGCAGTTTGCATTGGTTTTGGCTGCATCTTCGCCTATATGAGACCGGCAATCCTTCGCGATCGGCGAGGGACGGGCATTGTTCGCCACTGCGCCTGTCAACCTGATAGTTTGTTTTCCCTATGACCACCGCGAGCGATTTGCGATCCGGCAAGACACACCGGGACGAGAACTTTCCAGTGGCCTCCTGGATCATCCGCCCAGAGCACCGGCCGCTGATCCTCTCCTTTTACAACTTCGTCCGAACCGCAGACGACATCGCCGACCATCCGACGCTCGCGGCCGATGAGAAACTGCGGCTGCTCGATCTGCTCGAGGCCGAACTGACCGGCACGGGCGACACGCAGGACGTCGCGGTCAATTTGCGTCGCGCCTTCGCCGAACGGGCGATGTCGCCGCGCCATGCGCTCGATCTGTTGGCCGCCTTTCGCATGGACGTGACCAAGCTGCGCTACGAAAACTGGGACGAACTCATTCACTACTGCCGTTATTCCGCCATGCCGGTCGGGCGCTTCCTGCTCGATGTCCACGGCGAGAGCACCGCGACCTGGCCGGCCTCGGACGCGATCTGCGCGGGCTTGCAGATCAACAACCATCTTCAGGACTGCGGCAAGGATTATAGGGCGCTCAACCGCATCTATCTTCCGCAAGACGTGCTGGCCGACCATGGCGCCACCGTCGAGATGCTGGGCGAGCCGAAGGCGCCGGCGCCGCTGCTCGCCTGTCTGCACAAGCTTGCCGAACGCAATGAAGCGCTGCTCGACGAGGGCAGGGATTTGAACAGCGGCGTGAAGGATTTCCGGCTCGGGCTCGAGATCGCCCTGATTCAGGCCTTTGCGGATCGTATCGTGCGCATGTTGAAGGAGCGCGACCCCTTGAGCGAACGCGTCCATCTCAGCCCGCTCGAACTACTTGGCTGCAGCGTCGGCGCCGTCACCGGCGAAATCGGCCGTCGCCTGGCCGGACGTCATCCGGCCTCGAAAACGGCGGCCGGCGCATGACGTTCGAAGCCACCGCCGAGACTCCCGATTACGAGGCTGCCGCGTCCGGCAGCTCGTTCTACGCGGCCATGCGGATCCTGCCGCGCGCGCAGCGCGAGGCGATGCTGCAGATCTACAGCTTCTGCCGCCAGGTCGACGACATCGCCGACTCCGAGGGGCCACGCGACGAGCGGCTCGCCGCCCTGCAGCGCTGGCGGGAGGATATCGACGCATTGTATCAGGGCCATCCGCCGGCGCGGCTGCGCGATTACGTCCGCACGGTCAAGACGTTCGGCCTGAAGCGCGAGGACTTCCTTGCGGTCATCGACGGCATGGAGATGGATGTGCCGCAGGACATCCGCGCGCCCGATTTCGCGACCCTCGATCTCTATTGCGATCGGGTGGCGAGCGCCGTCGGACGCCTCTCTGTTCGTGTGTTCGGCATGCCGGAGCAGGACGGCATTCTGCTTGCGCATCATCTCGGCCGCGCGCTGCAGTTCACCAACATCCTGCGCGATATCGACGAGGACGCGCAGCTCGGAAGGCTTTATCTGCCGCGCGAAGCGCTCCTGCATGCCGGCATCACCGGCGACGATCCGGCCAAGGTGACCGCAGAGCGCGCCTTGCCGAAGGTCTGCAACTCGCTCGCCGTTCACGCCAAGGCACATTTCGAAAAATCCGACGAGATCATGCAGCGCAATCGCCGCCGGGCGGTGCGCGCGCCGCGGATCATGTCCAAATACTATCGTGCCGTGCTCGATCTGCTGCTCGCGCGCGGCTTCAATGCCCCTCGCGAGCCGGTGCATGTGAGCAAGCTCACCAAGCTCGGCATCATCCTCCGTTACGCCCTCATCTGATGCAGAAAACCGCTCACATCATCGGTGCCGGGATCTCCGGTCTTTCGGCCGGCGTGCGGCTCGCCAATGCCGGCTATGTCGTGCATGTCCACGAGGCGACGCAGCAGATCGGCGGTCGCTGCCGCTCCTATTATGATGCCGCGACCGATCTGGTGATCGACAACGGCAATCACCTTTTGCTGTCGGCCAACCATCATGCGCTGGCTTACGCGCGCACCATTGGTTCGGAGGCGGGCCTGGTCGGGCCCAAACAGGCGCAATTCGCCTTCGTCGACATCAGGACGGGTCAGCGCTGGCTGCTCGATCTCGGCGATGGCCGGTTGCCGCTGTGGGTGTTCGATGCGAGCCGGCGCGTGCCGGATACGGCCTTGCGCGACTATCTCGCGCTGTCGCCGCTGATTTGGGCCGGCACGAACAAGACGATCGGCAGCACCATTCCCTGCAAGGGCACTTTATACGATCGCCTGGTTCAGCCGCTGCTGCTGGCGGCGCTGAACTGCGACCCGCCGGAAGGCTCGGCCGGACTTGCCGGCGCGATCGTGCGGGAGACCTTGCTCGCCGGCGGGCAGGCATGCCGGCCGCTGATCGCGCGCGACGGTCTCTCCGGCGTGCTGATCGATCCTGCGGTCAAATTCCTGGAAAGCAGAGGCGGCAGCGTGCGCACCGGGCGCGAGCTGCGCAGCTTGGAAACCTCCGGCGGCCGCGTGTCGGGGCTGGCCTTCGGCGGGGGCGAGACCATCGCAGTGGGTCCGAACGATGTGGTCGTGCTGGCAGTGCCGCCGAGGGCGGCGCAGGCGCTGCTGCCGGGCCTGCCGGCGCCGACCAAATTCCGCGCGATCGTCAATGCGCATTTCCGCGTCGACCCGCCGCGCGACGCCGCGCCTATCCTGGGCGTGGTCGGCGGCCTGGTCGAATGGCTGTTTGCTTTTCCGCAGCGGTTGTCGGTGACGATCAGCAATGGCGACCGCCTGGTCGACCAGCCGCGCGAGGAGCTCGCCGCGGCGATCTGGGCCGATATCCGCAAGGCCGCCGGGATTTCGGCCGACCTGCCGGCGCAATTGCCCCCTTGGCAGATCGTCCGCGAGCGGCGGGCCACCTTCGAGGCGACCCCGGAACAGAACGCGCTCCGGCCGGGCCCGAAGACCGCGTTCCAGAATCTGGCGCTTGCCGGTGATTGGACCGATACCGGGTTGCCAGCCACCATCGAAGGCTCGGTGCGCTCCGGGGACCGCGCGGCGGATCTCATGCTGGCGAGCGGTTGAGCTCGGCTACCCTCGGGCCGGTATTGGCGACGCCTGAGTCGATTTTGCGGCTCGGTTCTGCTGGAATGGCATGAATTTTGCTATATAACGGGCCGGGCGCTGATGAAGGCATGCCCTCCATCGCTTTCGCACAGCACGCAGGACCAAATGGCAACACCGGGCAAAAAACGCATGTCGGACGGCCGCACTGCGGCGTAAACGGGGTTTCCTGACGAATTCTTTCTGCGTAATCGTAGGATTTGTGAATGCTTCTCGCTTCGGGTGTCCCCCGCGGCGGAGAAATTGGGACAAGAGATAGCAGGGGTCGGATTGTGAAATTGGGGACGGGGGACAGAACGTCCGCGGATCGCCCGATCGATCCGCGGCCAGTCTTGGTTGTGACTGGCCTGGTACAGGAAGCCCGTATCGCGGCTGGTCCTGGGATGATGGTCATCTGCAGTTCGAGCGATCCGCAGCAATTGCGCTCGCTGCTCACCGTGTTCGACCCGACCTCGATTCGCGGCGTCATCAGCTTCGGCGTGGCTGGCGGACTGGATCCGTCACTGAAGGCCGGCGATATCGTCGTGGCGACGGAGGTCACCGCCGGTGACGCGCGCTGGTTTGCCGGGCTGTCCTTGAGCGAGTCGCATATCGCGCGCGCGGCCCTCGGCCGACGCCGGGTGGTTCGCGGCGTGCTTGCCGGGGCCGAGGAGGTCGTGGTGGCGCAGGCGCGCAAGGCGGCGCTGCGGATGAGCACGGGCGCGGCTGCGGTCGATATGGAGAGCCATATCGCGGCGGCCTATGCCACCGAATACGGCCTGCCTTTCGCGGCGCTGCGCGTGATCTCCGATCCTGCCCACCGCACGCTGCCGTCGCTGGCCAAGGACGCCATCAAGCCGAATGGCGACATCGATCTGCCGCTGATCCTGCGCGGCGTAGCGCGCAATCCCGGCGTGCTGCGGGGCTTGGTCTCGACCGGCATCGAGTTCAATCTTGCTCTGCGGTCGCTGCGCGGTTGCCGCGATTTTCTACTGAACAGCCTCTTGGGGGCTGAGGCATTTGCCGGCACCACGGAGCTTGCTGCCGCCGAGGGCTGAGTTCAGTCCCGGCCTTCGGAGCGGGACGTCAACGCTGGCGCCCGAACTCGACGGCAATGGCGATGGGCATCTCGGCCGGTGCGGGATCGAAAGGCACGCTGGCGCGAATGGTCTTCAGCGCGCTGGTGTCGAGAAGCGGTTGGCCGCTGCTGGCAACGATCTTCAGGGTTTCCGGACGGATATCTCCGCTTGGCAGAACGACGAAGGATACCTTCGCGGTGCCCTGAAGCTTGGCCTTGCGAGCGTCGTCGGGATAGACCAAGTGGGCCTGCACTCTCTTCGACAACCGCGCTCCATATTCGCGGCGCAGAGCGATCTCCGCCTTGCGATCGGGCTGGACGGTATGGGCGACCTGACCCTCCTGAGCACCGGCGATGGTGTTGTCGCTGGTGCCGGCTGATTTTGTGTCGGCCTGCGGCTCCGGCTTCTGTTCCGTCGGTCGAGGCGCGGGCGGCGGCATCGCCGCATCCTGGTCATCGATCGGATGTTGTTCGGCGGCTTCCGAAGCGGGCGTTTGCGCGGGCTTCGTCGGTTCTGGCTTATCCTGCTCGACGGAGCCCTTGATCTCCTGCTGCACGATCGCTTCGGTTTGAGTGTCCGCGACGGCGCCTTGCAATTCGACCACCAGGCTCGACGGTTCGTCCGGTGGTGCGGCCCACGTGGACCAGACGTACGAAGCGGCCGGCGCGGCATGGAGCAGCAGCGAGGCTGCAAGACCATGCCAGATCGTGAACCAGGATCTTCGGCTGGTGTTGTCTGCAGGCATGGCGGTCTTCCTTCCCGGAGAACGCCGCTACCGGGACAGAGTCTGGGTCTGCACGGCGGTCTTGCTGAAGTTGAGCCGCTTGAGAAGGTCGGCGACGTCCACGAAGTTCTGGAACGGCGTGGCGCGATCGGCGCGGATCAGGAACGACGTCTCCGGCGGCAGCGCCTTGATCCGGCTTTCCAGCTCGTCCTTCGTCACCAGCGCGCTGTCGAATGCCAGCGCGCCGGTGGCGGAGATCTCGATGATGATGTCCTTGTGCTTTTCGACCTTGGTCTGCGAAGCCTGAGGCAAGGCGAGCGGAATGCGCCCGGTGGCGATGAAGTTCGCTGTCGTCAGCACCATGGTCAGCAGCACCAGCATGATGTCGACGAAGGGAATGACGTTGAGGGTCTCGAATGGTTTCTCATCCATGGGCGATCTCCCACCGCACGAGCAATACCTTGGTCTTGCGCAGCAGCGCGTTGTAGGAGACCACCGACACCAGGGCGACCACGAGGCCGACCGCGGTGGCCTTCAACGCCAGTGCAAGGCCGACCATGATCTTGCTGGCATCCGCCGAGGCATCGAGTCCCATGTTGTAGAACGTCAGCATGATGCCGAGCACGGTGCCGAGCAGGCCGATATAGGGAGCGTTGGAGGCGACGGAGGCGACGACGATGAGGCGCCGGGTCAGTTCCAGTTCAAGCGCCTTGATATTCGTGAAGCTGTCCAGATCCACGGCGCGGAAGAAGAAGATCCGCTCGAGCACGATGGCGACGACGACGATGCTCAGTGCGATCAGAACCCCGATGATGCCGTAGTCGATTGCGGCCGACAGCCATTGCATCTCCATGTGGATCTTCCCGGAGGTTGAGCGGTTTGGTCAGAAGGTCACGCCGATCTGCACCAGGGCCTTGGTGCCGCGGTCGTAAGTTTGCGCGCCGGCATTCGAGCCATAGCTGTGGGCGACCTGGGCCTTGAGCAGCACCAGCCGCCTCGGCGAATATTCGTAATTCGCGTAATAGCCGAGGCCGACGGCATTGAGTTGGGTGTAGCCCTTCTGCAGCGTCGTGAACGCCGGGTTCTCCAGCCAGACCGCACCGACATCGGTGAACAGGCCGACCGAGTGGCGATAACTCTGAATCTCGGGCAGGGCGTATCTCAGCTCTGGCGTGAACAGATAGCCGCTATCGCCGGCCAATCCCTCGTCATAGGACCGCACGCCGTAATAGCCGGTCAGGCCGAGTTGTTCGCTGGAATCCAGATTGCCGCGCAGGGATTTTTGCGCCCGGACGCTGGTCGCAAGCGACAGCTTGTCCGTGAAGGCCAGCACCGCATTGAGGTTCAGATTGATCTTCGCAAAGTCGCCCGCAGTGTGGACGCCGGCGAGATTCGCCGCCCGTTGCGCCGGATCGGGAAAATCCACCGTGCCTCCGGAGATGGAAAACATCGCACTGGTGATCAGTGGCAGCCCCGCAAGAGCGCCCACGGTGTCGCGGGTGACGCTGAGGAGTCCGACGTCCATGTTGCGGTCGGCGATGGACACGCCGAGGACGTTGTCGTTCAGCTTCTTATGGGTGTATCCGCCTGAGATATAGATGCTCTCGTCGCGTCCGCGCAGCACGGGATAAGTCAGGGCGGCGCTGAACGCGTCGGCAGTGCCGGTCGCGTTGAGGCTCTGATAGATGCTTCCGAGCGTATAGGTGGTACGATAGGCTGCGATCTCGCCGCGCAATCCATTATAGCCAAGCGGAGCAGAATAGGCGATCCGCCCGTTCAAGAGATGTTTGTCGTCCGTCACGATCCCGAACGCCGAGAGCCGGTCGCCGAAGCCGAGCGGCGAGTTCAGGTTGATGCCGCCGGTGAGCCGGTCGCGGCCGGTGTAGGGCGAGCCGAAATTGTCAGCGAGCAGGTAGCCGTCGACGCGCCGCGCTTCCGGCACGCCGAACACGAAATCGGACGTCTCAGGCTGCTGCCCGCGCGCGATCGCAACCCGCGGCATGCCGGCGCCGGGCAGATCGGAGGTCAGCAGCATGGCCCGTTCGAGCTCGTCCTGGTGGATGAACGGCGAGGCGGCCAGCGCCTGATCGATCACGCCGCGCAGGAAATCGTCGCGGACCAGCGACTCGTTCTTCAGGGTGATGGTGCCGTACTTGCCGACGACGATCTTGAACCGCAGCACGCCCTTGCGCGCGTTCTGGGCCGGCACATAGGTCTTGGCGACGAGATAGCCGCTGTTGCGGTAAAGCAGCGTCACCTTGTCGGCGGCCTCGTAGATTTCGGCCAAGGTGAGCCTGCGGTTCTCGTAGGGCGCCAGGATCGCGCGCAACTCGGCCTCTCCCGTCAGCTTCGGGCCGTCGACCTGAATCGAGCGGACCAGCAGCTTTTCGTGGTCGTTGAGCGTGAATGGCGGGTCGACCAGCCGCGGCAGCACAGGCTCGGCATTGGTCTGAGGGGACGGAGCATGCTTGCGGGTTTCGTCCGCCTGCCGCACCGCGTCGCCAATGCCCGGCAACGTCTGTGCTTGTGTCTGCGCCTGCGACGGTTGGGCTGAGATCAGCGTCGTGGAGAGCACGCCACAGCAAACGAGAATTGCGGCTGACTTCATGGACCAACTACCTTTGGAATTTGCTGTGATGAGGACGGCCGGTTCACCAATGGCGGTCATTGGGGCTTCTCAGCCGGAGCGCCTTTCTTGCCGCCGCCCTGCAGGTCGAACCGCTCGCCGTCGACCTCGATGCTGCGGATGGTCGCGCCCAGATCGGAACCGCCATTGCCATTGTTGCCACGGCCGCGGCGTGCAGCTAACGCGCCGGCGACTGCCGCGGTCGTGCGGCGGCGGGCGCGATCGTCGTCGGCCTTGACGCGGTTCCCGATTGTCTTGAGGCTGTCGTCCATCCTCTCGCCGGCCGGAGAGCTCGTTGCCTGCGTGCCGGCCGTGGAAGACGCCGGGTTTGGCGGTGTCGCGGCGGACGTTGCTGCATTGCTCGCCACAGTGTTGGCGGATCGCGAAGCGGCCTGGGCAGTTTGGGCAGCTGCTTCCTTGGCAGCTGCCTCCTTGGCAGCGGCTTCCTTGGCAGCGGCTTCCTTGGCTGCTGCTTCCTTGGCGGCAGCGGCCCTGGCGGCTGCCTCCGCCGCAGCCTGGGCAGCGGCATCTGCTGCGTCCTGCGCTCTGCTGGCAACGGTCGACACGCGCCCAGATCCGGCCGAGTTGGTGACGGTTGTGTTGTCGGACATGCCGACCAGGCTGCCGGTATTTGCACTGTTTGGATCGTTCGACGTGACGTTTCCCGAGGCGTGATCCCCGCTGAACGTGCTACCCTTGCCGCTCGGGAAAGCCACGCCCGTACTTCTGCCAACGAGTCCGCCGACTGCCGATCGCCCGATAACGTTGCCCGTCGCATACGAATCCACGATGGTGACTCCGCCGGTGTCGCCCACCAGGCCGCCGACGGAACTGCTGTCTGGCGCCGTCACATTGCCGGTCGCGTGCGAGCCCGAGATGGTGCTTCCGCCGCCGAGGATGCCGACAAGGCCGCCGATGCCGCAACGGTTGTTCGGACAAGATCCCGCGGCCGCCCCTGTCACGGTAACGTTGCCGCTCGCATAGGAATCGGAGATGGAGGTGGAGCCCGAACTCGTCCCGACCAGTCCGCCGATCCCTGTGCCACCGGAAACTGCGGCGACGACGGTTATGTCGCCAGTGGCGTGTGAACCTGTGATCGTAGCTGAGTTGTAGCCGACAAGACCTCCGACGTTGAGGCTGTTCGTCGCAGAAATGGCAGTGTCCGCGTAGGAGTTGCTGATCGAACCGGATGCGCCTCCAGCGAGCCCGCCGACGGCATTGCCGCCTGTGACGGTGATTTGCGCCACATCGGAGTGGGAGTTCGAGATCGTACCGACGCTATAACCGACCAGTCCTCCGATCCCTACAACGGTCGAACTGACTGCGTTCACGGTCCCTGTTGCGTAGGTGTTGTCCAAAGTGCCGGCATTGGATCCCGCAAGCCCGCCGATGTACTGTTTGCCAGAAACTGCCGCGCTGGTCGCGTGACTATCCTTGACAGTACTGCGTGCAGACGTGGCCCCGACCAGACCGCCGACGGCAGTCGCGGTCCCGGCCACCGTGACACCATCCGCGTAGCTGCTTTGGATCACGCCGCCCGAATTGTTCCAGCCGACCAAGCCGCCCAGATTGCCGCTCCCGGATATATTCGAGACCGCGATGTAAGAATTACTGATCGTCCCACTATTTTTTCCGGCGAGACCGCCCACAGTGCCGGCGGACCCCACAATCGTGGCATTTGTGATGCCGATGTCGTGGACTGCCGCGTTCAATCCGACTACGCCGAACAGGCCGACATTGGAGGTCGCCGCGTTGATGGTCAGGCCCCTGATGGTATGGTTGCCGCCGTCGAAAACGCCTGAGAACGCCGTCGTCAAGTTTCCGATCGGCGTGAAGCCGGCACCGCTGTTCCAGCTTGCCGTTCCGCTCGCGTCCACGTCATTGGCCAGCACGACCGAACTCCCCAACAGGGAGGTCGAGCCGATACCCTGCAGGCCGTAGACGTCGGCGATCTGATACGGGTTGGCGCTGCTGCCATCGCCGCCCAACGCACGAATGAATGTCCCGCCGGCTATCCGGAAGTCAGCCGCGCTGAAGCTTGCCAGGGCCGTGCCGACCTGTCGCCATGTGCCGCTCGCCAGCGTGAAGGTGCCGACATTGACGGCGGCGATCGTGCTGATCTGGCCGGTCGCATTCAATGTCAAGCCGCCGCTGGCGGCCGTGATGGCCGAATTGATGTTGATGCCGTTGGTGGCATTCAGCACGAGGTTTGAGTTGGTCGACCAGCTGATCGTGTCGTTGACGTTGATGTTGCCGTCCGTCCCGTTCCCGCTGGTCGAAGCAATAGTCACCGTTCCGTTGGTGGCGAGCAGGGCTGATAGGGCGGCGCCCGTGGTGTCGCCACCGCTCGATGCGATGGTGTAGCCATCCGGATCGATCAGCCACGTTCCGCTCTTGCCGCTCGGAGCCAGAGTGGTGATGACCGCGTCATCCGCGATCTTCACCTTGTTGCCGCTGGTCTCGATCGCTCCGCCGTCGCCGCCTTTCGGCGCCGAGGCGTCGAGCTTGCCCGAGACTGTGGTGGTGCCGCCGTCGGCGATCAGCTTGATCGAACCGGTTTTGGCGGCGCGCGTCTTGCCCGAGCCGCCCGTGAGGGCGGCCATGGTGCGCGCCTGGATGATGCCGGAATTGTTGACCTGCGCCGACAGCACGCCATCTGCCGCCTTGGCGGTCATGATGACTTGCCCGCCGTCGGCGATGATGGCGCGCTTGTTCTCGACCAGCGCATTCAAGGTGCCGCGGTCGATGGTGACGTCGAGCAGCGAGTTGCCGCCGAAATTGAGGGTGATCTGGCTGCCGGCGGCCATGGCGACGGTGCCGAGCCTTGCGGAAATCACGCCGTCGTTCGCAACCGTGTTGCCGAGCAGCGCGACGTAGCCGCCGCCATGGGCGTGGATGCTGCCCTGGTTGACGACGGACGCCGCCGAATTGCCGGAGAAGGTGTACTTGCCCGCCATGAAATTGGCGTTGGAGATATCGAGCGTCGACGCGACCAAGCCGCCGACATTGACCTGGGCGTTCTTGCCGAACAGAACGCCGGCCGAATTGACGATGAAAACCTGTCCATTGGCATTGAGCGCGCCCGAAATGACACTGGTCTCGTTGCCGATCACCCGGTTGAGGGTGACTGACGAACTGCCTGGCTGGTTGAAGTTGACGGTTTCACCCGTGCCGATTGAGAAGCCTTGCCAGTTGATGATCGCTTTATTGGAGGATTGATTGATGTTGGTGGTGCTTCCGGCCTGGGAGATGCCGGCTGAGCCTTCGACCACTGTGCCGCCGAGGGGAGCGGCGAATGTCGCGCGTTGTCCGATCAATAACGCCGTCACCGCAGTCATGGTGGCGAAACAAACGGGAGGCCGGCGACGCTCTGTCCGGCGGATGCGGACAGTCAGGAACTGATCGAACATCACGGAAACTCACTACTAACGACATGCGCTATATATAAGTAAACATATCGTTAAAGGAGCTGCGGTGGGTAAGTCAATACTCAGTCGGCAACACTGCTCGTCAGATACTGCTGATTTTTTCCGCCGACAGCTGTGTTCATCACAAAGGTACGCGCGCGCATGCGATCATGCCATGATGTGCCTCGAAGACGAGCTACAGCGTTGCCGAAGCAGCGCCGTAGCTCGATGCGGACGGCTGTTTGCTATGGAGTGCTGTAGCAATAGTTCGTCAGGGTGGTGATCATCTGCGACGGCGGCAACGTCGTATAATCGGTCAGATAGGCGACAAAAGCGTCAAGTTCGGTGTTCTGGTCCGTCGTGCGGGTACGCGCAATTCTGATGCCGGCTTGCACGATAGGGTTATAGTTGAAGATGACAGGAGATACGCTGGTATCGGTCGGCGGATAGACCAAGGCGCTGCCCGATGTCGGGTAGCTTCCGTTCTGGCAGATTTGCGACAAAGCCACGAAACCGACAGTCGCAGTCTGGTTCTTCACGGCGGCAAGTGTCGTGTCGATGTTGCTGTACTCGCTGACCAACGGATTGGTCGAAAGCGGCGCTGTCAGGCCGTAGCGACCGGTCAGCACCGTGTTGGCCGCGAGGCCATAGGGAGCCGTGCTCGGATTGGCGATCGCCACGTTGTGATAGGTGCTCGAATTATAGCCACAGCTTCCGCCGCTGCTGCAGGTCACGTTCACATTCGGCGTATTGCTCCAGAACACGAGCGTGCCGACGGCGTAGTTGAATGGGCTGCCGACCACCAGTGATGAATAATTGGTCGCGAGATCCTGGGGATGCGCGGTGTCGGCGGCCAGGAAGAGGTCGACGCCGAGCCCATTGCCGCCCGTGATTTGACTTTCGAGCGTGCCGGTCGCCCCGTTTTGGACGACTGTGACCGTGCTTCCAGGGTTGGCGGTCTGGAAGGCGGCGATGAGATCCGCGATCGCGCTGCTGCCGGCCTGGCCCGAATTGTAGAAATTCGATGCAACCGCGATGTTGATATTGGCTGCCTGTGCCCCGAACGACGATGTCGCCAGCAAAGCCGCGGCGAGGCCGCCTTGCATGACACGCCTTATATTATTGCCTCTGTTCAACGTGATTCCCTTTCATTTCTTTCCATGCGCCCAAGGTCAGTATCAATCCTTGGAGCCACCAACGGTAGACTCAACCCCAGGGTCTACCTAATTAGTTACATATACCGCTATAGTTGCGCTTATATGACGGTAAGCAATGCGGGTGCGGGAGATATCGCTATATCACAGCATATATAATGGGCAGCGCGGTGCCGGCTCGCGTCGTCACGAGCTTGGATAGTGGGTCGGTGAGGCGATGATCGCGTTGGGGGGCGGGCGGCCGTGTTGCTGAGCGCCGGCTACGCTCTGCTGTCGTCGTCAGGGCGATCGAGATGTCCTGGCGGACAGCCTCCTTGGCCTGACGCATTGATGGGGGCGGGCTGAGTTGGCGCGACGGATTTCTGCTGGCACACGAAAAAAGCCGCCGGTTTGCCGAGATCGTCTCGGCAAACCGGCGGCCCGTGTGGCTCGCGGACCGTTGCGTCGTGGCTTTAGGCCGCCGTCGATGCCTTTTTCGGCTGCTGCGCTTCCAGCGCTTCGTCGCGGCGGATCTCGGACAGGCGCTTCTGCACCTCGGCCGAGAACACGTACTGCGCCGGGCGCTGCTTGGAGAGGTCGATCTCCGGTGCCATCGGGCCCGTGGTCTTGATGCCGCGCAGGCTGACCCACATCGCCTTCAGCGGGTTGGTCAGCGCGGCGTTGGCTGCCGTCGCCTCGTAACCGCAATGGGCCATGCAGTCGGCGCACTTCTCGTACTTGCCGGTGCCGTAGGAATCCCAATCGGTGGTTTCCATCAGCTCCTTGAAGGTCTTCGTATAGCCCTCGCCGAGCAGATAGCAGGGCTTCTGCCAGCCAAAGATGTTGCGGGCCGGCATGCCCCAGGGCGTGCACTCGAATTCCTGATTGCCGGCCAGGAAGTCCAGGAACAGGCCGGAGTGCATGAAATTCCACTTCTTGCCCTTGCCGCGCGCGAACACGTCGCGGAACAGCTGCTTGGTCTTGGTGCGGTTCAGGAAGTGCTCCTGGTCCGGCGCGCGCTCGTAGGCATAGCCGGGCGACATGGTGACGCCGACGCCGAGCTCGGTGGTGAAGTCGAGGAACTTGGCGATCTCCTCGGCCGGATGACCGTCGAAGACAGTGGCGTTGACGTTGACGGTGAAGCCGCGCGCCTTCGCCGCCTTGATCGCGGACACCGCGCGATCGAACACGCCCTTCTGCGACACCGCCTTGTCGTGGTGGTCGCGCAGACCGTCGAGATGCACCGAGAAGAAGAGGTAGGGCGAGGGCTCGAACAGGTCGAGCTTCTTCTCCAGGAGCAGGGCGTTGGTGCACAGCGAGACGAACTTCTTGCGCGCCACCAGGCCGCGCACGATCTCGCCGATCTCCTTGTGGATCAGGGGTTCGCCGCCGGGGATCGCCACCATCGGCGCGCCGCATTCGTCGGCGGCGTCCCAGCACTCCTGCGCCGTCATGCGACGGTTCAGGATCGCATCCGGATAATCGATCTTGCCGCAGCCGGCACAGGCGAGGTTGCAGCGGAAGAGGGGCTCCAACATCAAGACCAGCGGGTAGCGTTTGCGGCCGAGAAGCTTCTGCTTCATCAGATAGGCCCCGATGCGCAGTTCCTTATGGAAGGGGATTGCCATTGCGTGTCTTCTTTCTGGACCAAACGGATTGCGATTAGCCCGCGACCAGCTCGGCCGGCAGGCGGAATTCGATGTTTTCTTCCCGTCCCGGGAGCACGGAGACCTCGACCGGTCCGATGCGCCGCAGGGCTTCGATGACGTCGTCGACAAGAACTTCCGGCGCCGAGGCGCCGGCAGTGATGCCGACGGCCTTGGCCTCCTTCAGCCATTCAGGATTGAGCTCGCTCCCGTCTGCGATCAGATAACTCGCGACCCCGGCCTCGGTACCGATCTCGCGCAGCCTGTTCGAGTTGGAGCTGTTGGTGGCGCCGACCACCAAGATCACATCCACCAGCTTAGATAGGTCCCTTACCGCAGATTGGCGGTTCTGTGTCGCATAGCAGATATCCCGGATATCCGGACCTTGAATGTCTGTAAAGCGGGCCTGGAGGGCGGCGATGATATCCTTGGTATCATCGACGCTGAGTGTGGTCTGGGTGATATAGGCCATTGGCGTATCGGCCGGCATCGGCAATTCCGCCACCTCTGCCTCATTCTGGACCAGGTGGACCGGGCCGGGAACCTGGCCCATGGTGCCCTCGACCTCGGGATGCCCGGCGTGGCCGATCAGGACCAGGGTCCGGCCTTTGGACATGTAACGCTTGCCCTGGTTGTGGACCTTGGTTACGAGCGGACAAGTTGCATTGAGCACCGGCAGGCCCCGGACGGCTGCTTCCTCTTCCACCGAGCGGGCCACGCCATGGGCGCTGAACACGGTCACCGCCAGCGGCGGCACTTCGGAGAGGTCCTCGACGAAGATGGCGCCCTTGTTCTTCAGGTTTTCGACGACGTATTTGTTGTGCACGATCTCATGGCGCACATAGACGGGCGGCCCGTATTTCTCCAGCGCGCGCTCCACGATCTCGATCGCGCGCACGACTCCTGCACAAAAACCGCGTGGTTGCGCGAGATAGACCTGCATCGGACGTCCGTTACCCACGTTGCCTCACTGTCATCCGTCACCCCGCGGCCGGATCAACGCTTGACGGGGTGCAATATCCACACCAGCGATGTGCCCCGGTTTAGGCCAGTTTCCGGCCGTTCAAGCGCAATGGAGGCGCAGGGCTTTGTGTCAAAATTTCCGGGAAGAGGGAAGTCTGTTTGCAAATGGCTCGCATGTGACTGGAAATACACAGTCGGATCAATTGTGGTATTTTAATAAGGATGAATAATATAAGTAATTACAACATATTATAATCTCACCCGTTCGTCACTTTACCGCCGAAGAGCGCCGCTATATCAGCCGCCCCGGGCAGGGCCGTCCGTGTGTGATCCAGCCCGCCTTCCGCAGCAGAACATCATCCTGTTGGGCTAGCCCGGACGATGGAACTCCGATAGGCAGCGGACGTTTCAGCCGAGCTCAAATATGAGAAAGTCAAGAAGTGCTCACAACTATTGTTGTCTCGATCGTCAGGGCCAGTACCCGGTTTGCATGGCCGACCTTGATTGTGGGACTCCTCCTTGCGGTGGGCGCCGGGTTTTATACGGCGCATCATTTCGTCATCAATACTGACATCAATACGCTGATTTCCCCCAATCTGGACTGGCGTCAGCGCGATCAGCAATACGAGCAGGCCTTCGATCGCGATCGCTCCATCCTTGCCGTGGTGGAAGCGCCGACACCGGAGCTGACCGGCGTTGCGGCCAACGCGCTGGTGGAGAAACTCAAGGGCGATACCACGCATTTCTCCTCGGTCGAGCCGCTCGGCACCGGCGAGTTCTTCGCCAAGAACGGCCTGTTGTTCCTGCCGACCGACGAGGTCAAGCAGTTGACCGAGCAGTTCACATCGGCTGCGCCGCTGCTCGAGATCATGGCGGGCGACCCTTCGATTCGCGGGCTGACCGGCGCGCTGGAGACCGGCCTTGCCGGCGTCAAGCGCGGCCAGGTCAAGCTCGACAGCACGGCGCGGCCGTTCGACTACATTTCGGAGACCGTCGAGACCGTGCTGAACACGGGTGACGCCACGTTCTCCTGGCGTCAGCTGATCAGCGACAAGCCGCTTCAGGACAGCGACAAGCGCGCCTTCATCCAGTTCAAGCCGATCCTCGACTACCAGGCCCTGGAGCCTGGCAAAGCGGCCACCGATGCCATCCGCCAGGCGGCGGCCGAGCTCGACTTTGCCGGCAAGTACAAGGCGCGAGTGCGCCTGACCGGGCCGGTCCCGATTGCGAACGAGGAATATGCCACCGTGCAGGAAGGCGCGGTCACCAACGGCATCGGCACCGTCGTGGTGGTGCTGGTCATTCTCTGGCTGGCGCTGCACTCGGCCAAGATCATCTCGGCCGTGTTCGTCAACTTGTTCATCGGCCTGTCGCTCACCACCGCGGTCGGGCTGATGATGGTCGGTTCGCTCAATCTGTTGTCGGTGGCGTTTGCGGTGCTGTTCATCGGGCTGGGCGTCGATTTCGGCATCCAGTTCAGCGTGCGCTACCGCTCCGAGCGCTACAAGAACGACAATCTGCCGGAGGCGCTGGCGGAAGCCGCGCGCCGTTCGGCGGTGCCGCTGTCGCTCGCGGCGATGGCGACTGCGGCCGGCTTTCTGTGCTTCCTGCCGACCGACTACAAGGGCATTTCCGAGCTCGGCGAGATCGCCGGCGCCGGCATGCTGATCGCTTTCATCTCCTCGATCACGGTGCTGCCGGCGTTCTTGAAGATCCTCAATCCGCCCGGCGAAATGGAGCCGGTGGGCTACGCGTTTCTCGCGCCGTTGGACCGCTTTCTGGAGAAGCACCGCGTGCCGATCATCGTCGGCACGCTGGGCATCGTGATCGCAGGCCTGCCGCTGCTCTACTACATGAAGTTCGACTTCAACCCGATGAACCTGCGCAACCCGAAGGCGGAATCGATCGCGACCTATCTCGATCTGCGCAAGGACCCCAACACCGGTGCCAATGCGATCGACGTGCTGACGCGCTCGGAGGCGGAGGCCAAGGCGATCGAAGACAAGCTGTCAAAGCTGCCGGAAGTGGCGCGTGTGACCTCGCTCGACACCTTCGTGCCTGCAGACCAGCCCACCAAGCTGAAGCTGATCGCACAGGGGGCGAAGGTCTTGGGGCCGGCGATCAATCCGGATCAGATCGACGCTCCGCCGACCGACCAGGAAAATGTCGAGGCGCTCAACTCGACGGTCGCCAATCTGCGCCGGACGGCGGGCGAGGATAAGGGACCGGGTGCGGTGGCCTCGCGACGGCTGGCCGACGCGCTGGCCAAGCTTGCATCCTCCAATGAAACGGTGCGCAATAAGGCGCAGGCGGTGTTCGTCGAGCCGCTCCGCATCGTGCTGGAGCAGCTGAACATGGCGCTGCAGGCCCAGCCCGTCAGCCTCAGCAACCTGCCGCACGAACTGGTCTCGCAATGGAAGAGCAAGGATGGCCTGATCCGGGTGGAAGCGGAGCCGAAGGGCGATCCGAACGATAACGACAATCTGCGCCGCTTCGCCAATGCGGTGTTGGCGGCGGAGCCGATGGCGATCGGCGGGCCGGTGTCGATTCTCAAATCCGGCGACACCATCGTAAAGGCGTTCATCCACGCCGGCATCTATGCGCTGGTCGTGATCAGCCTGCTCTTATGGGCGACGCTGCGGCGCCTGACCGATGTGCTCATGACCATCGTGCCGCTGTTGGTGGCGGGGGCTGTCACGCTCGAGATCTGCGTGCTGATCAAGCTCCCGCTCAACTTCGCCAACATCGTTGCTTTGCCGCTGCTGCTCGGCATCGGCGTGGCGTTCAAGATCTATTATGTCGTGGCCTGGCGGTCAGGCAGGACCAACCTGCTGCAGACCAGCCTCACGCGCGCGATCTTCTTCAGCGCGCTGACGACGGCGACGGCGTTCGGCAGCCTGTGGCTGTCGAGCCATCCGGGGACGTCCAGCATGGGCAAGCTGCTGGCGCTGTCGCTGGTGACCACGCTGGCTGCCGTGCTGCTCTTCCAGCCGGCGCTGATGGGCAAGCCGCGCGTGATCAAAGAAAATTAGCGCCGAAGAGCTAACCAAAAAAATGAAAGCGGTCGAGGATCTCGGCCGCTTCCACCTCTTGAGCATCGGCCCGTCTTAGTGGGTGTGCTCGATTTCCGGAAGCAGACAGATATCGCCGATCTGATCGCCCGGTTTTTTGGCTGCCGTCGTCGCCGCGCCAGTGGTTTTCGGCGCCGGAGCGATCGGTTTCTGCGTACCTTTGGCCATGCTGTTGACCGGGCTCGACGGGATCGGCGGACCGACGCGCGTCCAGGTTTCGCCGCCGCACAGGAAGCCGAGCACACATCCCTGGATTTCAAGGTGGTCTTGATCAGTCGGGGTGATTGTAGAGCTGTAGAGCTGGCCGTCCTTGGCGTTGTAGACTTGGCCTTCCCACTGATCCGTGCCTGCCTTTTTCTTCATGTCGATCAGAATCGACATGCCCAGCGTCGGCCGGCTCTGCTTGGCCGGATCGGGGTTGTGGGTATCGCGGCCACCGGGTGTCTTTTCCCAGGCCACCACGCCCCACATGCTGCCATTACATTGTGCGACTCGGATGTTAGCGACGCCATCTGCCACTCGCCAGTCTCCGGTCGGATCGGCGGCCAAAGCGGGCGACAGAAAGGAAGAAAATCCTACTGCGAACAGCACACCAGAACATGATATGACTGTGCGCATGAGAGATTTGGGGCGATGCAACATTGGCTGAAACCCGTGCTTGCTTTGATGGTGCGAATGGGGGCAAAACGCCGCATTGCGCGTTTTCAGTTGACGAAGCGTCCATCAACCGAAGTATGTAGCCGATGCTAAAATCCAATCTAGACGTTTCCGAGATGTTTGTGGAGCGCCAAGCGCAGCGCAGTTCCATGCATTCTCGGCATCTGAACGAGCAGTTGGTCCGCGTTCTCAAAACGATCGGATACGATGTCGGTTTCAAAAGAGGGCAGGGGCAGTACCTCTACGACCGCGAGGACGTCCGTTATCTCGATCTTTTGAGTGGATTTGGCGTTTTCGCAATCGGCCGCAATCACCCGACGCTCCGTGATGCGCTCAAGAGCGTGCTCGACAGCGACCTGCCGAACCTGGTGCAACTCGACGTTTCGACCTTGGCCGGCGTGCTCGCCGAGCGCCTGCTCGAACATGTGCCATACCTGGACAAGGTGTTCTTTGCCAATTCCGGCGCCGAGACGGTGGAAGCGGCGATCAAGATCGCGCGTGGCGCGACTGGCCGCCCCGGGATCGTCTATTGCAGCCATTCCTATCACGGTCTGACCTATGGCGCGCTGTCGCTGACGGACGATTCGAACTTCCGCGCGGGTTTTGAGCCGTTGCTGCCGGGCTGCACCGCGATCCCTTTCAACGATCTCGCAGCACTCGAGCAGGCGCTGTCGTCACGCGAGATCGCGGCCTTCATCGTGGAGCCGATCCAGGGCAAGGGCGTCAATATGCCCACCGACGAGTTCCTGCCCGGGGCTGCGGCGCTCTGCAAAAAATACGGCACGATCTTCATCGCCGACGAGATCCAGACCGGCATGGGCCGCACCGGCCGGTTCCTTGCCGTGGAACACTGGAATGTCGAGCCCGATATGGTGCTGCTGTCCAAGGCGCTGTCGGGCGGGCACGTCCCGGTCGGCGCGCTGCTGACGCGCAAGGCGATCTTCGACAAGATCTTCAACCGCATGGATCGCGCCCTCGTGCATGGCTCGACCTTCGCGAAGAACGACCTCGCGATGGCCGCGGGTATCGCCACACTGGAAGTGCTGAAGGCCGAGAAACTGATCGAAGCCGCCGCCAAGCGCGGCGCCGAGCTCCGTCTGGCACTGACCCGCATGGTGCCGGGTTATGAGCTGCTCAAAGAGGTGCGCGGCAAGGGCCTGATGATCGGCGTCGAGTTCGGACCGCCGAAATCGCTGCGGTTGAAGGCGTCCTGGAACGTGCTGGAAAGCGCCAACAAGGGGCTGTTCGTGCAGCTGATCACGGTGCCGCTGTTCAAGGATCACAAGATCCTGACTCAGGTTGCCGGTCACGGTCTGCACACGGTAAAGTTGTTGCCGCCACTCACCATCACCGAAGAGGATTGCGCCTGGATCGAGCGCGCCTTCGACGACGTGATCGCCCAAAGCCACAAGGTGCCCGGCGCGATCTGGTCGCTGGGCAAGACCCTGGTCGACAACGCCATCCGCAAATCGGCGTGAGGCGGATTTGATCGTAGGGTGGGCAAAAGCGCGAAGCGCTGTGCCCACCGCAGAGTCTCCTGAAACGGCGCTGTAACGTAACGGTGGGCACGCTTCGCTTTGCCCACCCTACGAATATGACCAGGATGACTTCGCCCTTGGGATGCGGCGGAGAAGCGATTTTGCTTACCCTGCGTTTTTCACCCCTCCTTATTCCCCCGCATCGCGGTCTCGAATTTCTCGCCGAACTCGTTGAGCTCGTCGGCGCCGATGTCGCTGATCGCCCAGAATTTCAGCCCGCGCTCGCCCCAGCGGCGGATGTTGAAGCCCTGAATGGTATCCATCTTCGCGGCGTGTTGCGCGGTGTCGGCGGTCTGCGCGACGAACAGGTTGATGATGTGCTGCCGACGGCGATAGATCACGGCCCCGATCGGGCGGGCATCGACATAGTCGAGCCGGCCGCCGATCAGGGTGAAGCCGAGCGCGGTCAGGTCGATCACCGGCGGAGCCACGTCGAGTTTGCCGTTGAACCAGGGCTTGACCGTATGCTGGTCGGTCGACAGCACGTCCGCGAGATGGCCGGCCTGCAGCGAGCGCAGATGGGCCGAGACGATCTCGGCCTCGATGCGCTGCTGACCGTCCTGGCGCAGCACGATGGCGACCAGCCCGGTCGCGGCCAGCGCCGACACCGCGGATCCCAGGGCAAAGCCCTTCAGCACCGAGCGGCGGTTCGGCGGCGTGGCTACCGCCGGCAGCGCATCTTCGATGCGACGGCGCAATTGCGGCGGCGCCTTGAAGCCGAGATCGGCGCGAGCGATGGCCTCCTTCATCTCTCTGATGGCCGCTAACTCGGCCGTGCAGCGTGGGCAGCCGGCGACATGGGTTTCCACCTCGCTGGCGTGGCCGGCGTCGAGCTCGCCGTCGGCGAGGGCATGGATCAGGATGTCGGCCTCCTCGCAGGTCATTCCGAAGACTCCTCTTCCGCGAGCCACGCAGTGCGCAGCATCGCGCGGGCGCGGGCAAGCCGCGACATCACCGTGCCGACCGGCACGCCGGCGCTGTCCGCGATCTCGCGATAGGACAGGTTGTTGATCTCGCGCAGCACGAAGGTCTCACGAAATGGTTCGGCGAGCCGGTCGATCAGCTTGCGGATCGCCGAGGCGTCGCGCTCGCGCAGGACGGTGCCTTCCGGCGTCTCCTGGGCTTCGTGCCAGAGCGGCGGCTTGTCCTCGGCTTCCGGCGCGTCGTCGATCGCCTGGATCTTCGCACTGCTGCGGCGGGTGAATTCAGTGTGGCAGACATTGCGCAGGATCGCAAACAGCCAAGGTTTCATCGCCGGGCCGCGATAGGTGTCGAAATGCTTGAAGGCGCGCAGGTAGCATTCCTGCACGGCATCCTCCGCATCCGTCGGATCGCGCAACAAATAGCGCGCCAGCGTATAGACGTCGTCGAGATAGGGCAGCGCCAGCTCGCGGAAGCGCCGGTTACGCGCGGCATCGTCGGTGTTCAGCGGCATCGTCTGCGGACCGGCTTTTGGGGAAGCGGGAGACGCCTGGCCGGAGGCGAGCCTCCGGCCAGGGAATATGCTGATGCCCTGGTTTGGCGCGCTACTCAACCCTGATCAGCCCGGTCATGTGCGGGTGCAGCGAGCAGAAATATTTGTAGTCGCCGGCCGCGGTGAAAGTGAAGGAGAAGCTGTCGTCGCTGTCCAGCGCCTTGGAGCGGAACTTTCCTGCGGATACCACCGTGTGCGGAATGTCGTCATGGTTGGTCCAGGTCACGGTGTCGCCGAGTTTCACGGTCAGCTCGGGCGGATTGAACGTGAAATTGTCGATCACGACCGCAGCCGTCTGGGCGTTCGCCTTGCGGGTTTCCGATGGCAACAAAATAGCGACCGCGGTGAGACGCACGCCGCGGAGGAGAACATCGCGTCGGTTCATGGGAAGGTCCTTCAGCCCTGCAGCGGCGTGTCGATAATGGCGAGCCGTTCGTCGCCGAGCTTGAAATTGATGCTGGCGATGCCGAGCAGGCTGCGCAGCCTGGCATCCTCCACCTTCATCGGGCCGGGCGAGGGCGCCGTGCCGGGCGCCGGCTGCGGGAAGGCGGTGGAGCGCGCGGTGTGGAAGGTGACGTTGCCTTCGACCTTCTGCATCACTTGGTGAATATGGCCGTTGAGCACGGTGACCGAGCCGAAGCCCTTCAGATAATCGAGCGCCCGCGCGCCGTCCTCGGTGCCCCAGCCCCATTGCGGATAGACGGTCCACAGTGGGATATGCGCGAACACGACGATCGGCGTCGATTTCGAACGGCCCTTCAGATCGCCCTCGAGCCATTCGAGTTGCTCGGCACCGAGATTGCCGAGGCCACCGGCCTTGAGGTCGACGACATTGACGAGACCGATGAAATGAACGCCGCTGGCGTCGAAGGAGTACCAGCCCGCGCCGCGCGTCCCCTTGCCGTAACGTTCCTTGTAGAGCTTGACCTCCTCGTCGAGGAAATCATGCTCGCCCGGCACATAATGCACGTCGAGCCTGGCCTGCGAGATGATGCGGTCGGCGTCGTCGAACTCGGACGCCTTGGACAGATGCGAGATGTCGCCGGTGTGGATCATGAAGGAGGGCTTGACCGGTATCGCGCCGACTTTCTGGATCGCTTCCTCCAGCGTGCCCAGTGCATTCGGATTGGCGGGTTTGTCGAAGCCGACATGGCTGTCGCTGATCTGCAGGAAGGTAAGGGGGGAGGCCTGTTGGGCGGCTTTGGCCGCATCGACCAGTCCAAGCGAGCGCGGCACGCCTCCCGCGATGGTCCAGAGCACGCCGGTACCGGCCCAGGTCATGCATTCCAGCACTTTGCGGCGGTTGACGCCGCTTTCCTCGTCGTGATCGTGATGGCTCATCGCGCTCTCCTTCGGCCCAGCATTGGGCTAGCGGGCGAGGAGATCGGTCGGAGAGCTGCTTTATTCCCGCCCGGCTGCTTTGAGCCGCGGATGACGTGCTTGTGAGGTAACGCGGACCTCAGGTCAAAGGAGGTGGGCCCGCCAGGCACATCTCGTTGACATGCCGATGATGGACGAGGTCTTTTCCCCGATCTTCTCGTCAGTCTGCCGGCCTCCCGCCTGTCGTGCAATTGTCAGCCGATTGTCAGCTCCGTCGGCTAAGCCTCGCGCGTTCGGAGCTCAGTATCGCGTCATGCCGCCCGTGTCGTACGGGCGGCATTGTCGTCTGGTCCAGGCTGCTGCGCTCGTTTGGCGCTGACGGGTCGGTTATCAGGGAAGCCGCGGCGAAGGCACGGTCCCAATCGATCTTCCTTAACGATCAATGAGTTGTTAGCGCTCTTCGATAGTTCGCAAACGGGTTTGCCGCGATAGGATGCGAACCTCGGAATCGGGGGGGCGCTCGTCATGTTTCGCAAATCGATCAGGCAGAAGATCATCGGCATCGCGGCCGGACTGATCGTCCTCGCGGTGATCACGTCCATCCTGTCGATGGTGTTGGCCAGCAGGGTCGGCCATCTGCTCGAAGAGCTGACCGGCAGATACATTCCGGCCTACGGCCATCTGGCGCGGGTGAACATCAAGTCGCTCGAACGTTCGGTTGCGCTGCGTCGCATGATGGGCGCGCGGATGATGGAAGCCGCACCGGACCAGGCCTCCTATGCCGAGCAATTGAAGCGATTCCAGGAGCTCGATGCCGATGTTGCCCGTGAGGCCGCGGCGGCGCGTCAGCTCATCAACGCGATCATCGAGGATCCCAGCACGCCATCGGACAACGCCGCGCTGGGGCGGCTGGACGCCCGGATCGAGGCGACCATGAGCGATCTGCGCCGCCGCGTGAACGAGGACAGTGCGCGGGTGATCGAGCGGCTCGACGCGCATGATTTTCCCGAGGCCGCTCGCATGATGGCGGAAGTCGACCAGTTACGGGACGAGTTCAACGGCCGGATCGACGGCATCCGCGCCGACATGCTGGGCCAGGTCGAAGCCAGCGCCGCCACCGTTGTCAGTGAACAGCGGCACGCGATCGCGATTTCGGCCGCGGTGACGGCGATCGCCTCGGTGCTGGGCTTCGTCTTCGCGATGCTGGTCGGCAGCGGCATCACCCAGCCGGTGATGCGGCTGCTCGAAGGGACGCGGGAGGTCGAAGCCGGCCGGCTCGATCAGCCGATCAGCATCACCACCAGGGACGAGATCGGCCAGCTTTCGGCCGCCTTCAACCGCATGATCGAACGTCTCAGGCAGAATCAGCAGATCAGGGAGACCTTCGGCAGGTATATCGACCCGCGGGTCGCCGAAGGATTGCTCGATCAGCCGGCACTTGCGGCCGCCGACGGCCAGCGCCGCACCATGACCGTGATGTTCTGCGACATGAAAGGGTTCACGACGCTCAGTGAAGGCGTGACGCCGCAAGGCCTCGTCAAGATCATGAACCTGTATCTGTCGACGATGTCGGAGCCGATTCACGCCCATCGCGGCATCATCGACAAATATATCGGCGACGCGATCATGGCCTATTGGGGCCCGCCCTTCGTTGAAGAGGCTGAGCAGGCAAACCTCGCCTGTCTTGCGGCGGTTGACATGGTGGGACGCGTCGCCGGCCTGCGCAAGGCGCTACCCGAGCTGCTCGGCGTGCGTACGATTCCGGCCGAGTGCGACCTTCGGATCGGGATCGCGACCGGTGAGGCCCTGGTCGGCAGCATCGGCTCGGCGTTCATGATGAACTACACGGTCATGGGGGCCACCGTGAATCTGGCCTCGCGCCTGGAAGGTGCCAACAAGCTCTACGGCAGCCGCTGCCTGATCTCGGAGGCGACCGCCGAAGCGGGGGAAGCAGTGATCGAGGTCCGGGAGATCGACAGGATCGTCGTGCTCGGCCAGACCCAACCGCAGACCGTGTTCGAGATCATGGGCGCGAAAGGCGGCCTGACGCCGGAGCAGGAACTGTTGCGCGACCATTACGACGAAGGCCTCGCCGCCTACCGGGCGCAGCGCTGGGATGAGGCGCTCGCCGCTTTTACGGCCGCGCTCGAGGTGGCGCCTGGAGATGGTCCCTCGCTGGCTTTGGTCGCGCGCATCGAAGGCCTGAAGCAAAATCCGCCCGGGTCGGACTGGGACGGGGCCTGGAGGCTGGAGCGGAAATAGGGGGCTGGCGGAGCTTTTTGAGATCGTCATTCCGGGGCACGCGAAGCGTGAACCCGGCGACTGTCTTAGCTGTCAAGCGATTGCTGGGTATATCGGGTGTTGTTTTTGACCATGGTGTTTGCGGTGACCAACAGCTTTCGGGCGATGGCAATGAGGGCGAGCTTGGCGGGCTTGCCCTGTTCTCGCAGGGCTTGGTAGGCGGCTTTCATTCGGGGATTGTGACGGCTGGCGACGAGGGCGGCCATGTAGAGCGCCGTGCGCACGCAAGGGCGGCCGCCCGAGATGGCGGCACGGGGCGGCGCATTGCCGGACTGGCTGACATGCGGCGCGAGGCCGGCCAGGCTGGCGACAGCCTTGCGATCGACGCGGCCAATCTCAGGCAGTTCGGTGATCAGCACAGTGGCCACGCGCTCGCCGATCCCGGGGATCGAGGTGAGGATCTCGAAGCTGCAGGCAAGCTGCGGATCGGCGGCGATCCGGCGGTCGAGTTCGGTCTCGATCTGGCGGCACTGGGTCGTCAGAACAGAGATGGTGGCACGGTGATTGTCCAATAGGAGTGGCTCGGCGGTTTGTTTCAGCCGTGTCTTCTCCATGGCGATCATTTCCGTGAGCTGGCGACGACGTGTGGTGAGGGCCTTGAGCGTCAGCTGCTCGGCGGATGGCAATGGGCGAATGGCGTCGGTCATGGCGAGAGCGAAGCGCGCAATCAGCCGCGCGTCCAGCCTGTCGGTCTTGGCACGGCGCCCTTCAAACTCACGGAATGCCTTGATGCGGCGCGGATTGACGAGACCGACCTCGAACCCGGCCGCGCCGAGAGCGCTGACGAGTTGCCGGGCATAGGGGCCGATCGCCTCCAGCACGACACGGCCGACGCCGGCCTGGGTCAACCGCTCGACCACGGCGGCGACGCCTTCGGCAGCGTTGGCAACCCGGAAAGTCTTGCCCGAGGGAGCAAGGCCGACATCAAGAAAGCGCTGACCGACATCGATGCCGGCCGCGAGCGCAAGAGACTGAGCTGTCATGGGGATCAGACCTGTATGCGAGCTACCGGAAATCGGCGCTCATGCGACTGTTCGATCAGACAAGGCAAGCGGAGACGCCCAAGCCGGGTTACGGTCGCCGAGGCAACCGGGAATCCAACGAGCTGTCTCTACCCGCCGCCACTATGACAGTGACACCCGGTCAGATACAGGAATCCATTTGGCCTTGCAGACGGTGGTGAAATGGATTCCGGGTCCGCCCTGCGGGCGCCCCGGAATGACGATCGAGAGAGACTACTTCGCATCCTCCAAAATCATTGCCGCGGCTTTCTCCGCGATCATCGCGGTCGGCGTGTTGGTGTTGCCCGAGGTGATGGTCGGCATGATCGAGGCGTCTGCGATCCGAAGCCCCGCGATGCCATGGAAGCGCAGACGTTCGTCGACGACGGCCATGGGATCGTCGCGGGTGCCCATCTTGGCCGTGCCCACGGGGTGGAAGATCGTGGTGCCGATATCGCCGGCCGCCTTCGCCAGCGACGCGTCGTCGTCGCCGACGGCAGGGCCGGGGAGGAATTCGACCGGGTTGAAGCGCGCCAGCGTCTTCTGCTTCATCAGCCTGCGCGTGACGCGGATGGCGTCGGCCGCGACCTGGCGGTCTTCTTCGGTCGCCAGATAGTTCGGCGCGATCGACGGCGCCTCATCCAGCTTGGCCGAGCGGATCCGCACGGTGCCCCGCGAGGTCGGACGCAGATTGCAGGCGCTGACCGTGATCGCGGGGAAGCGGTGCAGGGGATCGCCGAACTTGTCGAGCGAGAGCGGCTGCACGTGAAACTGGATATTGGCGCGGTCGCGCGTCGAGTCCGAGCGGGTGAAGATGCCCAGCTGCGATGGCGCCATGGTGAGCGGGCCGCGGCGGCGGAGGGCGTAGTCCAGCCCCATCAGGCCGCGGCGGAATAGCGAGTAATAGGTCTCATTCAGCGTGCGGACGCCCGTGACCTTGTAGATCGCGCGCTGCTGCAGATGGTCCTGCAGGTTGCGCCCGACGCCAGGCTTGTCGAGCGTCACGTCGATCCCCAGCGGGCTGAGCCACTCCGCCGGCCCGATGCCGGAGCGGTGCAGCACCTGGACCGACCCGATCGCGCCGGCGCTGAGGATGACTTCTCCTCGCGTGCGTGCCTCGATCGTCTCGCCGTTCTGGATGAAGCGCACGCCGACCGCGCGTCCGTTCTCGACGATCAGCTGCTCGACCAGCACATGCGTCTCCAGCCGCAAATTGGGACGGCTCAGTGCCGGCTTGAGGAAGCCCCGTGCTGACGACCAGCGCCGCCCGCGCTTCTGGTTGACATGGAAATAGCTGACGCCCTCGTTGTCGCCGGTATTGAAATCAGGAATCCGGCGGATGCCCATCTCCTCCGCGGCGTCGCCGACCGCGTCAAGGACGGCCCAGGACAGGCGCGGAGCCTCGATCCGCCAGCCGCCGCCGGTGCCATGGTGTTCGCTTTCGCCGAGGAAGTGGTCCTCCAGCCGCCGGAATACCGGCAGTACGTCCTGATAGGACCAGCCGGCCAGGCCGAGCTGGCGCCAATGGTCGTAATCGGCCGCCTGGCCGCGCATGGAGATCATCGCATTGATGGCGGAGCAGCCGCCGATCACCTTGCCGCGGGGATAGGCCAGCGAGCGGCCGTTGAGCCCCGGCTCCGGCTCGGTCCGGAACATCCAATCGGAGCGGGGATTGCCGATCGCAAAGAGGTAGCCGACCGGAATATGGAACCAGATCCAGTTGTCGTTGCCGCCGGCTTCCAGGATCAGGACGCGCTTGGTCGGGTCGGCCGAGAGCCGGTTCGCCAGGATGCAGCCGGCCGTGCCGGCGCCCACGACGATATAGTCGAATTGTCCCTCGAGCTGCCTTGGCATCGGCGTCCTTCCCTGGTCTGCTTGCGGCGGTTTTAGTCAGCGGGATGGCCGGGGGACAAGTCCATCTTCATGCGCATGGCCGCATTGCTCGCGGACGTCTATCGGTTGGGCGGTGTGCATCTTGCATGCTACACAGGCCTCAATGCCAACAGGGATCACGAGAATTTCCTATGCCTATCGTCAATCGCGTCGCCGATCTGCAGCCCGATATCCAGGCCTGGAGGCGGGATATCCATTCTCATCCGGAGCTGCTCTACGACGTGCATCGGACCGCGGCGTTCGTGGCCGAGCGGCTGCGCGAATTCGGCTGCGACGAGGTCGCCACGGGCCTCGGCCAGACCGGCGTGGTCGGCGTGATCAAGGGCAGGAAGCCGGGCAACGGTGAGGTGAAGGTGATCGGCTTGCGCGCCGACATGGACGCGCTGCCGATCGAGGAGGCCACCGGCCTGTCTTATGCCTCCAAGACACCCGGCAAGATGCATGCGTGCGGCCATGACGGCCACACCGCGATGCTGCTGGGCGCGGCCCGCTACCTCGCCGAGACCCGCAATTTCGCCGGCGAGGTCGCCGTGATCTTCCAGCCGGCCGAGGAGGGTGGCGGCGGCGCCCATGCCATGATCAAGGATGGCCTGATGGAGCGCTTCAAGATCGACCAGGTCTATGGAATGCACAACGGCCCCGGCATCCCGGTCGGTGCGTTTGCGATCCGGCCGGGTCCGTTGATGGCCGCGACCGACAACATCGACATCACCATCGAAGGCCATGGCGGCCACGCGGCCAAGCCGCACAACTGCATCGATTCGCTTCTGGTCGGCGCGCAGCTGGTCACGGTGTTGCAGCAGATCGTCTCGCGCAATGTCGACCCGCTGGAGTCGGCGGTGGTCTCGATGTGCGAATTCCACGCCGGCAACGCCCGCAATGTCATTCCGCAGACGGCGACTTTGCGCGGCACGGTGCGAACGCTGACGCCGAAGATCCGCGATCTCGTCGAGAAACGCGTGCGCGAGGTGGTTGCGGGCACGGCCCAGATCACCGGCGCCAAGATCAACCTCACCTATACGCGTGGCTACCCGGTGACGGTCAATCATGCCGAGCAGACCGAGATCGCGTTGCGCGCCGCCAAGGAGGTCGCGGGCGAGACCAATGTACATGAGATGCCGCCGATGATGGGCGCGGAAGATTTCTCCTACATGCTGGAGGCGCGGCCCGGTGCCTTCATCTTCATCGGCAATGGCGACTCGGCCGGGCTGCATCACCCCGCCTACAATTTCAACGACGAGGCGATCGTCTACGGCACGTCCTACTTCATCAAGCTCGTGGAGAACACGCTGGCGGCGTGAGCCGGAGCGGTCTCAAGCTCGCCATCACCTTGCGACGTCCCGTCGGCATCGTAGCGGTGCCGATGGGGTCGATCGCTTTGTCGGTCCGAGGAGTCGCGCACTCACGCCGCGTTCTTGATCTTGTCGTCCAGTTCGCCGCGCTCATGATGATGCACCAGCTGCGAGAGCGACTCCTCGTCGATGCGGTGTAGCACGTCTGCGAGCCTGTCCGAGTCGGCGGCTCCCTTCGCAAAGCCGGGGCCGTAGATCGTGCGCAGCGTGCGGATCAGGGTGTTGCCGTGCTTTCTGCTGATTTCGCCATTCTTGTCACGATGGCGGTGATCCAATCCAGGCTGTCTCATCCGTCTCTCTCCGCTGATTCGCTGCTCATGTGAAAAGGCGCCGAGACTCGCACAGTGGCTCCGCGCGGCCGTCGTGCCCGGATGCTGATGACGCGCTTACTCTGGACTGCTCGTGGCAGATCGCACGGCGGAGCTCCCGGCGAACAGCAGGCGAGCTGCATCGAAGCCAGCCTCGCCCGTGTGCCATTCGCCCTGTCCTGCGGTTCGGAATGATCCGACCCCGCGATCCGAGCACCTTGCAGGCCGTTCGGATCTGAACTGGACGATAGTTCGTGCTGGCGGCGGGGTTTTGACCCAACTCAAAGATAAAGACCGAACAGGACACGGGCCGGCGAGCTCATTCCCGGTATTTGGCTACGAAGATTTTCGACGACTACGCTGCCCGAACCGACCGCTTCATCGCATGCGCAGCGATCTGCAGGTCCTCGACGAAGCGCTGATATTCGCGCGCCTTGGCATCCGCGTCGGGCAATCGCAACAAATAGGAGGGATGGACCGTCACCATCGCCTTGACCCCGTCGGGCAGGTCCACCACATGGCCGCGGCTCTTGTTGACCGGAGTGATCTTGCCGAACACGGATTGCGCGGCGGTCGCGCCGAGCGCGACGACGAGGGCTGGGCGGATTGCGGCAAGCTCGCGCTCATACCATTGCCGGCAGGCCTTGATCTCCGGCGTCGTCGGCTTCTGATGCAGGCGGATCTTGCCGCGGGGCACGAATTTGAAATGCTTCACCGCGTTGGTGACATAGACCTTGGTGCGGTCGATACCGGCTTCGTCCAGCGCGCGGTCGAGCATCTGCCCGGCCGGGCCGACGAACGGCTGGCCCGCGAGGTCTTCCTTGTCGCCGGGCTGCTCGCCGACCAGCATGATCGGGGCGTGCGCCGGCCCTTCCCCGAACACGGTCTGGGTGGCGTTCTTCCACAGTGGGCAGGCGCGGCAAGAGGCAGCTTCTTCACGCAACGTCTCAAGAGCGGCGGCATCGGTCTCGTGCGGCTTGGATGCATGAGCCTTAGTTTCGTGAGCCTTAGTTTGAGCTTTGGGCTTGCGGGCCATCACTGTCTCCTCAACCCGTTTCTGCGCTTTGTGCGCTTCGGTGCCGGGCTCGGCGATCATCGCGCTCGCCCGCTGGGCGGCGGTTTCGATCAGCGGCTTGATCAGGGAGGCTTCGGGCAGGTTGTGCCAATATCGCTTCGGCATCTCCTTCTCCATCGCCTTCACTTTCAGCCGTGCAGGATTGAAAATGCTCGCATAATAGCGCCGCCAGACCTCCTCGAGCCGATCTTCAGACGGCGCCTCAGCTTTGCTCACGCCGGGCGTGAAGCTGACTCGGCTGCCGTCCCAATGCGCGCAGAGGTCGGGGGTGAGGATAGACCAGGGCATGTCGGCGAAGCGGCGGGCGAAGAAGGGGGCGGCGAGTTCGACGATGTGGTGCTCCGGCTCGAACCAGGCGACGTAACGCGTCTCGCGTTCCCGGCCGATCTCGCGGAAGCGGACGAAGGCGTGCATCTTGTGCTCGTCGCGGCGCACCGCCCGCGCTATCGCATTGACCTGGGCGACATCGGGATCGGTCGCGATGGTCATGAGGTCGTGATTGGCGCGCAAGCGCCACAACAGCCGATAGAGCAGGCCGAAGCGATTGGGATCGCGATGCAGGATGGCGGATTGCGCCAATTCGACGAATGACGCCGGCACCGAGAACGTGCCCTCCGGGACCTCCGGCAGCGTCGTCTCGGCCTGATCGTCGAACAGGTCAGCCGTCGCGCCTCGCACGCGCCAGGTCACCTCCGCCGGCTTGACGTCGTTCGTCGCCAACGCCCGCGCCGCCTTGCGCCAGCCGTCGAAGTCGGTGTTGCTGTCGAGGGTGACGATGTGCATCTGTCTCCTCCCGTCATTCGAGGAGCCGAAGGCGACGAAGCAATCCAGAATCGTTGTCTGGCTCCTGGATTGCTTCGGGGCTTCGTCCCTCGCAATGACGGCTCGGTTAGAATCCAAATCCCAATTGCTGCGGCTTCGGCTGAAGCCTCGTCCGCAGCCCGGCGGCATCAAGCAGCCCGCGAGACGGACGATGGTCTGAGAGAACGATGAACGGCAGCGCCTTGTTCCGGGCCACGTGCAGTCGGGTGAGGTCGGCGAGCCGGATCGAGGTCGCGCGGCGCATGGTGAGAATGCGCTCGACCGTGCGGGTGCCGAAGCCCGGCACGCGCAACAGCTCCTCGCGGCTCGCCGTGTTGATGTCGAGCGGAAAGCGGTCGCGGTGGCGCAGCGCCCAGGCGAGCTTGGGGTCGATGTCGAGCGGCAGCATGCCTTCGCCTTCGTCGACGATTTCCTCGGCGTCGAAGCCGTAGAAGCGCATCAGCCAGTCGGCCTGGTAGAGCCGGTGCTCGCGCGCGAGGGGCGGCGCCTGCAACGGCAGCGCGCGGCTGGCATCCGGGATCGGACTGAAGGCGGAATAGTAGACACGCCTCAGCTTGTAGGCGCCGTAGAGATTGGCCGAGGTCGCCAGGATGGTGCGGTCGTTAGCGCTGTCGGCGCCGACGATCATCTGCGTGCTCTGGCCTGCGGGCGCAAAGCGCGGCGGCCGGGCCTTGCGGATCGCCTTTTTGGCTTCATCCGCTTCGTCGAGCTTGAGCCGGAGCCGCCCCATGGTGCGGCGGATCGCGCGCTGGTTCTTTTCCGGTGCGAGTTTGGCGAGGCTCGTCTCCAGCGGCATCTCGATATTGATGCTGAGCCTGTCGGCATATTTGCCGGCTTCCGCGATCAGCGCTTCGTCCGCTTCGGGAATCGTCTTCAGATGGATGTAGCCGCGGAAACGATGCTCCTCGCGCAATTTGCGCGCGACCGACACCACTTGCTCCATCGTGTAGTCGGGGCTGCGGATGATGCCGGAGGAGAGGAACAGGCCCTCGATGTAGTTGCGGCGATAGAAGTCGATGGTGAGCTTGACGATCTCATCCACCGTGAAGCGTGCGCGAGGGACGTTGGAGGAAGCGCGATTGACGCAATAGAGGCAATCGTAATTGCAGGCATTGGTAAGAAGGATCTTGAGCAGCGAGATGCAGCGGCCGTCGGGCGCATAGGAATGACAGATGCCCATGCCGGGCGCGGTCGAGCCGAGACCCTTGCCGTCGCTGGAATCCCGCATCTCGGTACCGCTGGAGGCGCAGGAGGCATCGTATTTGGCGGCATCGGCCAGGATCTCCAGTTTGCGTAGCAGCTCCATCGGCCTGAATCCCTTTGATTCCGTTGCGTGAATCTCGTCCGGGTCAATCCCGATTGACTCATCGCAAGGCGTTAGCTTTATATTAGAACGTATCATGAACAAAGAGGTTCGTTGCGGGTTCAACCGCAAGGACCTGTAACGGGGCGAGAAGGAGCGGCGACGCATGACCGGCGCACGCATGGACACGCTTGCGCGCCTGCGCAGCGGCATCGCCCGCCTCGAGGCGGGCGAGGGCACGCTGGAGGGGCGCCGTGTCGCGCTCGGCCATGACGAGGTCGACGCGACCTTGCAGGGCGGGCTCGCCACCGGCGCATTGCACGAAGTGTTTGCGCCGAGCGGAACGCAGGCGGCAGCCGCAACCGGCTTTGTCTTTGGGCTTGCGGCGCGCGTCTCGGCGCGGCGGCCGCTGATCTGGATCAGGCAGGATTTTGCCGAACGGGAGAGCGGCGCGCTGTCGCCATGTGGATTGGCCGAACTCGGCCTCGATCCACGCCTGCTGGTGACGGTGCGTGCGCCCGATCTCGAAACGGCGCTGCGCACAGGCGCGGATGCGCTCGCCTGCGATGCGCTCGGCGCCGTGATGATCGAGGTCTGGGGCGAGACCAAGAAGTTCGATCTCGTCGCCAGCCGCAAGCTGACGCTGGCGGCACAAGCGTCCGGCGTCGCCGGGTTGATGTTGCGGATCGCCGCCGAGCCCGTCCCTTCGACCGCCGAAACGCGCTGGATGTTGCGCACCGCGCCGTCTTTGCCCGGGGCGTCTTGGACCGCGTGGGGCGCGCCGCGCTTCGATGCCGAGCTTGTTCGCAACCGTCACGGCCAGACCGGGCGATGGATCATGGAGTGGACCTGCGATGACCAGTGTTTCAGCCAACCGGCGGCGGATCCTCAGCCTGTGGCTGCCGCGCCTGCCGATCGATCGCATCAAGCGAAAGCTGGCATCCACAAGCGCCACGCCTGATGACGGCAAGCCGAACGTCGTCGTCATCAAGGACGGCAACGCGCTTTTGATCCATTCGCTCGACGAGGCGGCGGCCCGCTGGGGCCTGACGCATGGCCTGCCGCTCGCCAATGCCCGCGCCATCTGTCCGGACCTCCTGGTGCACGAAGCCGATACCGCGGCGGATACCAAGACGCTGGAGGACATCGCCGATTGGTGCGACCGCTTCACGCCGCTGGTGGCGCTCGACCCGCCGCATGGTCTGGCGCTCGATGTTACCGGCTGCGCCCATCTGTTCGGCGGTGAGGCCATGCTGATGAAGCTCTTGTGCGACGCGCTGACCGCGCGCGGCTTCACCGTGTCGGCTGCGATCGCGTCGAATGCGATCTGTGCGCGCACCTTGAACCACCATGTCCACGGCCGCATCGTGCTTGACGGTGAGGAGGCGGCTGTCGTCAGTCCGTTGCCGGTGGTGGCACTCGGCGCCGGCGAGGCGATCACGCTGGGGCTGCGCCGCGCGGGGTTGAAGACCATCGGCGATGTCGCATCCCGCGGCCGCCACGAGATCACCGCGCGCTTCGGCGCGGTCTTCACGCGCGTGCTGGCCCAGGCGTTGGGCGAAGCGGATGCGCCGATCAGTCCGCGCAAGCCGCCGCCGGACTACATCGTCGAGAAGCGCTTTGCCGAACCGGTGGCGACCGACACCGTCATCGCCGCGAGCCTGTCGAGCCTCGCATCCATGCTGGTGGCTGCGATGGCGCAGCAAGGCAAGGGCGCGCGGCGGCTGGAGGCTTATTTCTTCCGCACCGACGGTGTGGTGCGCATGATCGCGGTCGATACCGGCCGGCCGGTGACGGAGATGCGCGTGATCGACCGGCTGTTTCGCGAACGGCTGGACGCCTTGAGCGATCCGCTCGATCCCGGCTTCGGCTTCGACCTGATCCGGTTGTGCGCCAGCCGCAGCGAGCTCGTGGTGCAGGAGCAGCGCGATCTCGACGCCCATGTTCATGATAATGACGAGATCGCCGCGCTGATCGATCGTATTGCTGCGCGGATCGGGGGCAAGCGCGTCATCGTGCATCTGCCTGTGGATACCCACATTCCCGAGCGCGCAAGCCTGCCGGCTCCAGCGCAGCAGCAGCTTGTTGCGGCTTCGAAGGCCGACTGGCCCGCGCGCGTCGAGGGCGAGCCGCCGCTGCGGCCCTTGCGGCTTTTTGACTGTCCTGAGGAAATTCAGGTGATCGCGCAGGTGCCGGATGGGCCGCCCGCGCGCTTCGTCTGGCGGCGTGCCGCACATGCGATCGTGCGTGCCGAAGGGCCGGAGCGGATCGCGATGGAATGGTGGCGGCCGGATGGGCAGGGGCTGACGCGCGACTATTTTCGCGTCGAGGACGAGAACGGTTTGCGGTTCTGGCTCTATCGCGACGGCCTCTACGACCGCGAGATCGAGCAGCAGCCGGGCAGAGTCGTGCAGCCCGCCTGGTACATGCACGGTCTATTCGCATGAGCATCGAATATGCCGAGATCGGCATCACCACCAATTTCTCCTTCCTGCGCGGCGGCTCCCATCCGCAGGACTATGTGCAGCAGGCCGCCATCTATGGCTTGAAGGCGATCGGGATCGCCGACCGCAACACGCTCGCCGGTATCGTCCGCGCCTATGCCGAACTCGACAATGACAAGCTCCCTTACCGGCCGAAGCTGCTCTATGGCGCGCGCATCGTCTTCACCTGCGGCACGCCAGACATCCTGGTCTATCCGCGCGATCGCGCCGCCTATGGCCGGCTGTGCCAGCTCCTGACCCGCGGCAAGCGCGGCGACGACACCGACAAGGTCGAGAAGGGCGCCTGTTATCTCGCTTTCGATGATCTCCTGGAGTTTGCCGAAGGCCAGCTCCTGGTGGTGATGCCACCACATCGCTTTGAGGAAGCCGGCTTGCGCAAGGTCCTGGTGCGCCTGCAAGAGAGCCAGGCTGAGGGCGTGTGGTTGGCGGCAAGTTTGCTCTATCGCGGCGATGACCGCCGGCGTTTGGCTCGGCTTGCGCGGCTTGCCGCCTCAGCTCACGTGCCGCTGATCGCGACCAATGACGTGCTCTATCATCATCCCGCGCGACGTCCGCTCCAGGATGTGCTGACGTGCATCCGCGAGAAGACCACGATCGAGGCGGGCGGCCGCAAGCTCGAGGCCAATGCCGAGCGTCATCTCAAGCCGGCGCAGGAGATGGCGCGGCTGTTCCGCGACCACCCGGATGCGATCGCGGAGACCGTCCGTTTTGCCGACCGCATCACCTTTTCGCTGGATCAGTTGAAGTATCAATATCCGGACGAGCCCGTGCCGCCCGGCAAGACCGCGCAGCAGCATCTGGAAGACCTGACTTGGGACGGCGCGGAAAAATATTTCGGTGACGGAATCGACGAGAAGCTGCGCGCCACCTTGAAGAAGGAGCTCGCGCTGATCGCCGAACTCAACTACGCGCATTACTTCCTCACCGTCCACGACATCGTGCGCTACGCGCGCAGCCGTGGCATCCTGTGCCAGGGCCGCGGATCTGCGGCCAATTCCGCGGTCTGCTACGTACTCGGCGTGACCTCGGTCGATCCCACCAAGGTCGATCTGTTGTTCGAGCGCTTCATCTCCAAGGAGCGGCTGGAGCCGCCTGACATCGACGTCGATTTCGAGCATTCCCGGCGCGAGGAGGTGATGCAATATGTCTATCGCCGCTATGGCCGCCACCGCGCCGCGATCATCGCCACCGTGATCCATTATCGCCCACGCAGTGCGATCCGCGATGTCGGCAAGGCGCTGGGCTTGACGGAAGACGTCACATCGCTGCTTGCCGACACCGTGTGGGGCAGCTGGGGCGACGGGCTGTCGGAGATGCAGGTGCGGCAGGCCGGGCTCGATCCCAAAAATCCGATGGTCGGCCTTGCGGTCGAGCTCGCCGCCGAGCTGATCGAATTTCCCCGGCATCTCTCCCAGCATGTCGGCGGCTATGTGCTGACCCAGGACCGGCTCGACAGCTACGTGCCGATCGGCAATGCCGCGATGGAGGACCGCACTTTCATCGAATGGGACAAGGACGATGTCGACGCGCTGAGCATGATGAAGGTCGACGTGCTGGCGCTTGGCATGCTGACCTGCATCCGCAAGAGCTTTGACCTGATCGAGCGGCACAAGGGCGAACGCCACGAGCTTGCGACCGTGCCGCGCGAGTTGCCGGCGGTCTACGACATGCTGTGCAAGGGCGAGTCGCTTGGCGTATTCCAGGTCGAGAGCCGGGCGCAGATGAACATGCTGCCGCGGCTCAAGCCGCGCAAGTTCTACGATCTCGTCATCGAGGTCGCGATCGTGCGCCCCGGGCCGATCCAGGGCGACATGGTGCATCCCTACTTGCGTCGTCGCAACGGTCTCGAAAACGTCAGCTATCCGTCGCCATCACCCGATCGAGGCCCAAAGGACGAGCTCTACAAGGTACTGCACAAGACGCTCGGCGTGCCCTTGTTCCAGGAACAGGCGATGCGGATCGCGATCGAAGCCGCGAAGTTCTCGCCCGAGGAGGCCAACGGCCTGCGCCGCTCGATGGCGACCTTTCGCAATGTCGGCACCATCGGCTCCTATGAGGACAAGATGGTGAACAGCATGATCGCGCGCGGCTACGACCCGGCCTTCGCGAAAAGCTGCTTCGACCAGATCAAGGGCTTCGGCTCTTACGGCTTTCCGGAAAGCCACGCGGCGAGCTTCGCGCAGCTTGTTTACATCTCCTCCTGGCTGAAATGCTTCCATCCCGACGCATTCTGCTGCGCGCTCCTGAACTCGCAGCCGATGGGCTTCTACGCGCCAGCGCAGATCGTCGGCGACGCCCGCAAGAACGGCGTCGAGGTGTGCGACATCGACGTGTCCTACAGTTTCGCGCAGAACACGCTGGAGGAGGGAGACGGCAAATATTGTGCCGTGCGGCTCGGCTTTCGCCAGATCGACGGCTTTTCCTGGATCGATCCGGACGAGGAGGGGTTGAAACGATCGAAGCAGCTCCAGGCATCATTCGGGGATAAGGCTCCCGCTATCTCCACGTCGCCATTCCTGGGCGATGCGCCGCAACAAAATGGCGGAGCTATTTTGCAAGGCGCATCGAACCGGGAAGCTCGAGGTTCCGGGGGCGCACTGCATGCGTCCCGGAACGACGAAGTGAACACAGCGCACAACGACAACCACGATCTCGACGACTGGGGCGAGCGCATCGTCAAGGCACGTGCGCGCCGGCCGTTCACCTCGCTGGAGGATTTCGCCCGCGACACTGGCTTGCCCAAGCGTGCGCTCCTGCTGCTCGCCGATGCCGATGCGTTCCGCTCGCTCGGGTTCGACCGCCGCGCCGCGCTATGGGCTGTCCGCCGGCTGCCGGATGACGTGCCGCTGCCCTTGTTCGAGGCTGCGGTGGCGCGCGAGCAGCCGGACGAGTGCGCAAAGCCGCTGCCGCAGATGCCGCTAGCGGAGCAGGTGGTCGCCGATTATCAGACCATCCGCCTGTCGCTGAAGGGGCATCCGATGGAATTCTTGCGGCAGCGCTTCGCGCGTGAGGGTGTGATCGCCTGTCGCGATGTCAATGATGCCAATGACAGGCGCTTCATGCGCTGCGCCGGCGTGGTGCTGGTGCGCCAGCGGCCCGGCAGCTCCAAGGGCGTCGTATTCATGACCTTGGAGGACGAGACCGGCATCGCCAACATCGTGGTGTGGCCGAAGGTGATGGAGCGCTTCCGGAAAGAAGTGATGGGCGCGCGGCTCGTGCTGGTCGAGGGCCACATCCAGAGCAGCCCCGAAAAGGTCGTACATCTTGTCGCTGAACGGCTGATCGATCGCTCCGCCGATCTGTCATTGCTCTCAGACGATCGCCTCGGCCCACAGGCCGTGCCGCATGGTCCGATGCCGGCCGAACCGCTGCAGGATGATCGCCGGCAGCATCACGACAATCCCGCCCAGAAGGTCGGCCATCCCCGCAACGTTCGCATTCTGCCGCGCTCGCGCGATTTTCATTAGCGGGGGATCGTCTCGATCGCGGCATCGCGGAGAGAAGCATCGCTCCTCCCAGCTTGATATGGGGCGTGCAAGGGGCTTGCTTCAAGCCCCGGCTCATCCCGTAGAACCGCCGCCCCTGCCACAACCCATGGGGTGACGAAATGCGTGCATCATTGTCGACGTCTGCAGCGCGCGCCGCAGAGCGGAGCGACGTGACCAATCATGCGGTGGTGATCGTCGGCGCAGGCCCGACAGGGCTGATGCTGGCGGCCGAACTGGCGCTGGCGAAGGTCGACGTCGTGATCGTCGAACGTCGCGCCAGCCAGGATATTGTTGGCTCCCGCGCAGGCGGTCTGCATGCGCGCACCATCGAGGTGCTCGATCAGCGCGGCATCGCCGATCGTTTCCTGGCACAGGGCCAGATCGCGCAGGTCGCAAGCTTCGCCTGGATCCGGCTGGACATCAGCGACTTTCCCACCCGGCATCCTTACGGGCTCGCGCTGGGGCAAAGCCATATCGAGCGCATCCTGGCCGACCGGGTCGGCGAACTCGGCGTTGAGATCCAGCGCGGACGCGAGGTGACTGCGATCGCGCAGGACGACACCGGCGTCGATATCGCGCTGGATGACGGCCGCTCGCTGCGGGCGGATTATCTTGTCGGCTGCGACGGCGGGCGTAGCCTCATTCGCAAGTCAGCCGGCATCGATTTTCCCGGGTGGGATCCGACCATCAGTTGTCTGATCGCCGAGATCGAAGTGACGAAAGAGCCGGCGTGGGGCTTACGCCGCGACGACAAGGGCATTCATTCCTTCTCGCGCCTGGAAGACGGCAAGCGCGTGCGCCTTCTCGTGACCGAGCCGCACGTCGGACAGCGTGGATACGTCAGCGAGCCCGGCTTGCGCGATCTCAGCGAGGCACTCATCGCTGTCTATGGGACAGATTACGGAATCCGCACCCCGACCTGGATCTCCAGGTTCACCGATATGACGAGGCAAGCGGCATCGTACCGGAATCGACGGGTCCTGCTGGCCGGCGACGCCGCCCATGTGCATTTTCCGGTGGGCGGGCAGGGGCTCAACGCCGGTGTGCAGGATGCGGTGAATCTCGGATGGAAGCTGGCCCAGGTGGTCAAGGGCACATCGCCGGACAGCCTGCTCGACAGCTACCACGCCGAGCGTCATCCGGTCGCGGCGCGCGTCCTGCGCAACACGATGGCGCAGACCCCGCTGCTAGGCCACGGCGACCGCATCGATGCATTGCGCGATACCGTGTCCGAATTGTTGACGATGGACGAACCGCGCAAGCGGATCGCCGGCATGATCTCCGGTCTCGACATCCGTTACGATCTCGGCGAGGGACATCCGCTCCTCGGCTGCCGCATGCCCGATCTCGATCTCGTTACCGCCAATGGATCGCTGCGGCTCTACGCTCTGTTGCACGACGCCCGGCCGGTGCTGCTCAATCTCGGTGAGCCCGCGGGTCTCGACATCACAGCCTGGGCTGACCGGGTGCGACAGATCGATGCCGCATATGCCGGTGCGTGGGAGCTTCCGGTCCTCGGCGCTGTCACTGCACCCATGGCTGTTTTGATCCGGCCCGACGGATATATCGCGTGGGTGGGAGATCGGGCCGGGCACGGGCTTGCCGATGCGCTGACCACTTGGTTCGGAGCGCCCAGCCGCGTATAGCGCAGCGCAGCTTCTTACTCGGCAAGCTCTTTCAGGATGCGGTCGCGGTCTTGCAGATGCAGGGCCTGACTTGTCCGAAGCGTCTGCAGAATGGCTCTGGCGTCCTTCGTATCGTGGCCGTCCCGGTCCAGCTCCGCGATCAATTCCTCTTGCCGCACGAGATGCCATACTTGCTCAGGTCAGGCTTGTCCTCCGATTTCGACGTCCTCGGCGCGCGCGGACCCATCCGCAGCGCGCGGGGGAAACTCGCGAATCGAATTGGGATTGTGGCGAAAATACAATTGGCTCGCGCAGGATATTCCTCATACTCATGAGAATGATTCGGGGGGTGAGGCGTCAAATGATGATCCAGTGGGACAAGGTCTCGACGACCGAAATTCTATTCATCGCAGTCATGCTCGTCAGTGTCGCCGCGATCGTCGGTACCGGCCTTGAATGGGCCATGCTGCGTTAGTCGCTCCGCGACAGGCTACTGTCCGTCACCGCTGCTGGCGGTCCGGCAGACATGCTCAAGCTCGACCATCTCACCGTTATTGCTCCGAATTTGGCCGAAGGTGTCCTGCACGTTCGAAACTGCCTCAATCTCGATGTCCCGTTTGGGCAACGCCACGCCTATATGGGCACTCACAATCACCTGCTTCAGCTGGGTGACACGGTCTACCTCGAGATCGTTGCTCTCGACCCGGAGGCGGGGACGCTGAGTCGCCGACGCTGGTTCGGTCTGGATGACCTGGCCAAGGTCGAGTTGGATTGGGACGAGGGCCGGCGTTTGCGAGCCTGGGTCGCGCGAACCGATGCGATCGACGCGATCTTGGCAACCCACGGGCACATCTTTGGAGAGAAGGTCCCGCTTCCGACCGTCGACTCGTCCTTTGATTTCGCCATTCCGGACGACGGCTCTCTTCCCTTGGACGGAGCGGCGCCTTCCATTATCGATAGGCGTGGCAGGCCACGTGCGATGGCGACAATTGCCGATCTCGGTGCGCGCCTGCGATCCTTCGCTCTCGAACATCCGAACCCCGCCGCCATAGAGACGCTGTATCGCGCGCTGAAGGTGGACCGCGCGCCCGACATCGTGAGAGGTTCCAAGCTGCGGTATCGTGCGCAGATCGAAACACCGGCCGGGGTGAGGGAACTCACGTGAGCATAAGGCCGCTCAGGTCAAGAGGTTCAACGGGGCTCGGGTGAGGCCAAAGCCCGCGCACGTCTTGCAGCTTCACTGCGCGATTGATGTCAGAGCATCCATCTTCTTCCGCAGCCGGTCGCGCGCCGGTTCCAGGCGGCTGCCCGGGTCCTTGCGCAGGAATGCTTCAATGACGGTCAGTCCGGCTTGATAGGCATCGCCAGCATCCCGGAGGTCAGATTGACTCTTCTGCGCCTTTCCTCGTGTCGCCAGCGCGTCCCCTTTATGCTCATATGCGGTGGCGAACTGAGATTGGCGACTGCGATCGTCGGGAAACTTCGCCGCGAGGTCTTTCCGCTGCTCAAGAGCCGCGTCGTATTCCTTCAACGCGCTATCAAATTGCTGATCCTGCATAAGAGCGCTGGCCAATCCATCATGGGTGCTGGCAAGATTCGCTTTCCACGCGGCGTTATTGGGATCTTTGACGACCAGTGCCTGCCGAATATCGAGCGCCGTTCGGTACTTTTCCATGGCTCCCGCCAGGTCCTGCTTCCGTAAGAGCGCGTCCGCAATCGCGAGTTCCTCTTGCTGGAGCGAATCCTGCCAGGAGGCATTGCCGGGATCCACGTTCGCACGCGCCTGCCTGATCTTGAGCGCTGCACCATATTGTTGCAGCGCCTTGTCCAGCAGGTCATCATTCTTGGTCGCGCTGTAATAGTTCCGATATACGCCGCCCATGAAATGATAGGCCGCTGCAAGATTGCCTTGATATACGCCTTCCTCCGGATGCTCGTCGGCCAAGGACTTCCGTATGTTGAATGCTTCCTGATATTGCTTGAGGGCCTCGTCATAACGTCCCTGGGCGGCGGAAAGTCCTCCGAGTCTCGCCCACGCGTCGCCTACGATCTTTCGCGCGGCAGGATTTTGCTGCGGCTCCCCTCCCTTCAACGCCTTGCCGATATCGAGTGACTTTTGGTACCGGGACAGCGCAGAATCCCAGTTGCCCTTCATAAGGTCAAGGTCGCCTTCCTTGTTCATCACCAAGGCGACGTCCGCCTGTCGGTCGACGTTGCTGGGATCCTTGTCTGCAAACGTTTCCGCGACCTTGAGCGCAAGGTCATATTTTACTTTCGCTGCTCCAATATCGTAGTTCACGACGATGTCCCCGATACGAAATGCGGTCTTGTAAACCAGGCTCTGCCAGGCGTCGTTGCCGGGATCTTGCCCGGTAAGTTGGCCCGCCAGTTTCTCCGCTTGTTCGGCGAGCGCAAGCGCCGTCCGGGAATCGCCTGCATCCAGGTATACATCCGAAAACTGTATGAGCAGCTTGGCGTGCGCTTCGATCACTTCAGGCCGCTTTCCGTCGGGCTCCTGGTCGCCGGACGAAAGAATACTCTCTGCGCCCTTGAACAATTCCGCTGCGGCCGCAATCGGGATGGCTCGGTCACTGGTTTGCTTGGACAGCACCTTCAGGATGCGTTCGACGGCGTTGATGGACGTGGCCGCGCTCAGTTCTGCTTCACGCGTACGTAACTCCTGAGCGGCTGCTTTCCTATCCGCCTCACGCAGGCGGGACTCTTGAAAGAGCGTGACCCCAAGCATCCCAATGATCATCAGGCCCAGAATTCCGACGATGGCGAGGAAGCGCTGGGTCGTTCGTTTCTTGCTGAGGGCGATCTTGCTCTCCGCGACCAGTTCGAAGACATCCGGGTCCTGGTGTTTGAAGCGCGACGCCTGAGCAATGGATTCCTCGTCGTTCAGCAGATAGCCGGGCTGCCTGTCAGAGTCTCGCCACAGCCGCGCGGTGGCCACAAAGCGGATCAGCTCGCGCGCTTCTTCCTCCGGCAATTTCTCTGAGCGGGTCGGCTCGCCGGCGGCGGGAGGAGTCTGCGAGCTATCGAAGGGCTCCAGCAGCGCCGGAGTGAAGTCCTCTGCCGCCGCAGCCGGAAGGCTGAGCAGTTCGGTCGACCAGTAGTCCAGGATGCCTTGAGCGGTCTGACGTTCGTTCTTGTCCGTAAGAATGGTTCCGGTCGCGCGCGCGTGCACGATGAACGCGCGAATGTCGGATGCCGTCCGAGGTGCCTCCGCAGCACCCCTTTCGGCATTCGAGAGGGTGTATCGCAAGTCGAGATGCGCGCGCCAGAGTTCGGCCATCGATGAAAAGGGTTTGTTCAACGCTGCCGCGCGCGCTGCATCGCCGGGTAGTTCAGACATCGCCGATCTCCTCGACTATCGATTTCAGCGGCTCGTGGAATTTGCCGAGCGAACCGCAATCTTCCTTCAGCTTGGCATCGACCTCGAAGAAATGGAATTTGAGGACACGACAGAAGGCGTCGAACGATGGCTTCATCGTATCGCTGAGTGTCTCCCGGGTCAGCTCCGTGTCGACGCGGTCCGAATAGGTCATCGCCTCCTTCGCCCACGCGGCCCCGGGATCGAGCGAGGCGAGCAACTGGACGTGCGAGTGCAGCCGGTACCAATTCTGCGCGATGAGTTTCTGGGCGCTCGTTGCGGGCGTGCTGAGCACATCCTCGACCAGCGAGAGCTCGTTTTCGGCATCCTGCCAGATTTTGTGCACCAGTGCGCGTGCCATGACCGTAGCCTTCAGGTCACGGATCGCATGCGACAGTTGCTCAAAGGACTCTTCGAGCATGATCACGCTCGGCAAGACGAGAATCAACTCGTCGAGCGACAGCTTGTCAGCGGCATCGAAGATCCGTGCGTTCAGGCGTGAGAGCTGAAGGCGGACGAGGCGTTGCACGCCGCCGAATCCTTCTTGCGTGGCGGACGAATTCGCCGTCTTGATCGCCGGGCCGAGCCCATCCGCCAAGCGGTCGAGCTCGGCAATCCAGACGAGTTCGGCGCTTGCGGCGGCGCCGAGCGGCACCGCTGCGGCGCGCGCGGCCGTACAAGTGTTCCCGATGTTCTTCAGGCCCTCGAGATCGTCGACGGCGACGGACCTGAATGCGAGCTTGAGATGAAGCGCATGCAGGCATTCGTGCAGGTTCTTGAAAGCCGCTAGCGTGCGTATCTGCTCGGATATGGCGGCTATCTTGTCGCGCGACGGCTGGAGTTCGGGCAGGAATTCGGGTTTCAACACCATCGCCGTCACGAGAGTGAGGCTTTGCAGGGCGCGATCGACCCCGTTATCCACCTTCGGCAGCGCCGCGAGCGTCTCCGGCGAGGCCTTGATGATCAGTCGACGCAGTTGCTCGTTGGCGACCGCGGATACGAGCACTTGGATAAGCAGCCAGCGTTCCGTTCCATCCTCGATCAAGCGGTCCAGCGTCCGGCGGACCGCGCGATGGAGAGGATCGGTGGGGCTGGCATATTCCTTGTAAAGTTCGTGGCCGGTCGCGGCCAGCACGATCTCTGCGAATTGCTCCGTGGAAAAGGCCTTGGCAATCTCGTCAGACACGAGATCGAGATATTTTGCCGGTATGGCCATCGCTTGCTCTCCCCGCGATTGCACGTCCTCACTTGCCGAGCGCGTTCCCGAAGCCCTGCGCCTCGATGCGCTGGCGGATCAGGTTGATCGGCACCCCTTGATTGAACAGCGGCCTCTGCCAGTTCGGGTCGCCATAATGATGCATGGCGACGATCTCCCACTCCATCGTGAAGCAGGGGGAACCCGACGAGCCCGGATCGGTGTTCGCTAGGTATTTGATCCGCGTTCCATTGGCGTTCGGACCGATCACGGCCTGTGTATCCATCGCCATCTTCATCGGCCCGCCTTCAGGATGCTGCACGATCAAGAGTGGCGCGTCCCGCGGTAGTGGAGCTGCATCACGCGGCAGCGCGATCCATCCGCGACACGCACCATCAACCTGCTGCTGCCCGGCAGTGGCTTCCAACTGCAGCAGCGCAAAGTCGAGCTCTTCTGGGGTCGGCGAGGGTACCTCGGGATTGGCCGTCGTTTCAGCATTGCTGTAAGGCGAGAACGTGAGGCAGCCGTCCGGGCGTAGCGCCACGAGGTGACCGGGATTCAGCGTGCCGTTCGCAAGCCTGACGTAGTCGAACCGGCAGCCGATCTCCGCCAGCTTGCCCTCGGCCTTGATATCCTTGACGACGTGCCAGTTGGTCAGCACGGTATCCGGGCCGACCAAAAACCCGGTGCCGAGGCCATTTCCGCCGCGCTCGATCCGGCAGACGCGGTGGTAGATTTCAATTGCCCGCTCGAGCCACACGCGCACGTCGGGCTTGGCGAGGTAGGGCCGTATGTTGCGCTGCAGGCCCGGAGCGAGGGCGTTTGCCGGTGCATCGGCCTGCACCTGACCTGCCTTCTGCAATGACAGCGTAATGCTTTGGTCCGGTACTGCGCCGATCGCTTCCGGACAGAGCTGTTCGATCAGGTGCTGCAGATCGGGTTTCCCGGGGCGGCGCGCATGAACGTAGTGAAGGAAAAGCGGGGTCGTGCCGTGCTCTTCGAGCGCGTTGAGCAGATCGCTGATCGTTGGCCTTAGTGGCTTTCCCTTACCGACATATTCCACGTAGAGGCGGTCGCCCGTGCTGGCTTGGACGAAGTCCTCGAGATCGTCGAAATTCAGGGAGCTTGCGAGCGACTTGCTGAGCTTCGTGATGTCCTCGCCGCGCAACTCGGGCATCTGGCTTCCTCCATCGCCTCGGCACGGATCGCCGGCTTTCAACGTCGCTCGAGCCGCCGGCGCTTGGCGCCTGAGCGCATCGACACCTCGGCGCCGCGCAGCGTGTCGTACTGGTCGGCAGCGCGCACGTTGGCTGGAAACCGCACACCCGTCATCGCCTCGATCTCGGAGAGCGGATACATGTGCGGCGCGAACTCGGCGGGCACGACGAATTCGAACTCCACGGAGGACAGGTCCTGCTCGAGCACGAAACCGAACGCCGCCAGCCCGTCGGCCGTCGAGGCCACGATGACTTTCCAGAAGCGCGCCGGAATCTTGGCTCTGATCTTGTTGCGGCCGCCGCCCGCTCCGACAAACACCTCGTCTGCTGCATCGAGAACCGGCCCGGCAAATTGCGCGAGCTTCTCGCTGGCGGCGGATGCCAGAACATGGTTTTCGAGATCACCCCAATTGTCCACGCCGCTGCCCGACCGGTTGTATTCGGCGGTCTGCGGCGAACAGTTGGTCACGTGATAGCTATCCCCATTGCCGCGCCGCAGATCATCATAGGTCTCGCCCCAGGCGACATCCTCACGGCGGACGATATGCCCCTTGTCGAAGGCGCCGCGATCGCGCGTGAAGAATACGTCCGGAAGTTGGAACTTCTCTTCGAGTCTCGGATCGACGAACCAGCGCTCCTGGTCGCGGTCGCCGAGCCCGGACAATGCCTTGCGGGTGTACTTCTTGCTGGGATCCGGGCGCTTCAGCCGTGGGTCGGCGGTGACGTTGGAGGCCGTGAACAGCGCAAGGCGGCGCGCGGCATGCATTGCTATCGAAAAGTTCTGATAGGGCAGGATGTTTCCACCGAGACGCGTTGTGGCCAGCACGCTCGGATCGGCCGCTTCCGGCATCGGGATTTCGGCGCCGAGAAAGTCTTTGTCATATCCGGTGCGGGATGCGTAGTTCGTATCCCGGAACGGTTCCACCATGGCCTCGGTGAGGGCCCCGCCGCCGGCCGGGGCAGCCTCAGTGCCGCTCGGCTTGCCGACGATGGATGGCGCGCCGAGCCGTATCGTGATCTGCAGCGGTACTTCCAGCGTGATCCCGTCAGCCGTCGCCCGTACCACGCTCTGACTCACGTCGGCGGATGGGCGCGGTGCGGGCGCCTGAGCAGTCTGATCCGCCGTCACATCTTCATCGGAAAACCCGGCGAGATCGGCCTTGCTCCACCAGTCGGACCAGGCCGGCGTCCCGCCCGGCGCGCCGCTCGCAAAATTGACTCCCAGATCAACCACGCGTCCGTCGCGCGCCAACTCGAACATCGGCACCGCGTAGTTCTTGTCCTGGTAGCGGCCGCCGAAATGCAGCGCGACAATCTCACCACTCGCGAGGTCGATGACGCATGAACCCGAATTGCCGCCGAGGGTGGAACAATCGTGCGTTCCCGCAGAAACAATCTTGCCGAAACTCTCGGTCGGCGACACCCCGTGGAGTTGTCCCGGCTGGAGACGTTTGACCCCATACTCCTTGTCGAACAGTTGGTCCTGCTCCGCCGCATCGTTGCGCGGGTCGAAGGCCGGGTAGCCGATGACGGCGATCTCGTGTCCGTCCATATCGGAAATATCTGCAAGCGACATCTTCAGCGGCTTGCGGCCGGCCGGCAAGTTCTCGACTTCCAGGATTGCCATGTCCCAATAGGGATGGATCATCACTACGCGCCGCACCACCAACGTCGGTCCGGTCGGCCGGCCGCGTTCGTGCAGGAAATCGACCCCAGCCTTGCAGCCCGTCCGGAAGGCGATCGCCCGATTGCCCAAGCCGCGAGCAAAGATCGCGGCAACGTGGCGATTGGTCATGATGAGGTTGGTGCCGACCACGAAACCGGTCCCGCCATAGGGATAATCCGGGTTGTCCGGCAGTTCGATGCGGCCGACCGACGGGATCACATCCTCGATGCGGGTGCGGATCGCCGCGTCGGTCGTGAGCTTCTGCCACAGATGGTGGGAGACCTCGAACTTGCCGTCGATGATATCGATCGCGGGTCGAAGCTTGGGAATGATAATGGCCTCCATGCCGACCAGTTGATCGGGGGAGGGCTCGCGCTTGTTCAGCAGCATCTCGAAGCCGGCTCGCGCATTCCTCGCTTCGGGGGCTTCGGCCATTTCGAGGCCACTCACCGCCGGTTCCGCCGCTTTCAAGAGGCTGTCCGGATCCTTCTTGCGCGAAATCAGCTCCAGGTACGACTTCACTCGCTCTGCATTCGAACGCTGCATAGTTCACCTTCGGTGCGAATCCTAAGGTTGAGCCTCCATACTAATGCAATCTTCAATTTGACGTGGATCAATAGTTAGTCGTGAGACAATGCGAGTTGGAATTAAACGACTTGGTCGTTGCGCCTTTGAGTTCGAGGCAACGGACTTTCGGATGCAAACTCGCTCCGCGCGGCACCTGCGGGTCGACGCTGATGGAGGGAGAGACGTTCGAATCCGCCGCCTATACCGCCGGCGACGTGGCCGCCCCGAGGCGTTCGCGTGATGCGTCGCAACGGCGGCCCAGGGGGCAAGCCAAATGAGCTGAACGGTGGATGAACGCCTGTCATTGAAGTTTCAAATTTTTAACCCAGAACGGAGGTGATTTTGGCGATTTTTAGGTTGTTTAGAACAACGGTTCCGCACTATTAGCGCAGAAAGAACGGTCATCGCCGGCGTCCCCGTAAGGCGAATGTAAGGTGGATGGGCCATAGTGCCGACATGAACCAATCTCCGCAGATGCTGAGTAAAAAAGGGCTGATCATCGGCTTGGCGGCCTTTGCGCTCGCCGCTGCGGGCGCCTATGGCTTCACGCAATTCGGTCAAACACCGAAAAAAGACAGCCTCGAGCTGTCCAGCCAGTCGCGCAAGGGAGGCCAGACGTTCACGCCGTCGCCCTCCGAATGGGCCACGCTGACCGTCGAGCCGGTGTGTGACAAGATCTTTCGGGCGGAACACGTGACTGAGGGCAAGGTCGCGGTCGATGAGGATCGCTCGACCCCCGTATTTTCCCCGTATGCGGGCCGCGTGACCAAGCTGCTGGTCAAGCCGGGCGAGACCGTCAAGCAGGGCCAGCCGCTGTTCGTGATCGAAGCCGCCGATACCGTGCAGGCGCAGAACGATTTCATCACTGCGATCACGGCGATGAACAAGGCCAAGTCGGCGCAGGACCTGGCGGAGATTCAGTACAAGCGCGCCAAGGACCTGTTCGAGGGCAGGGCAGTTCCGCTCAAGGATTTCCAGCAGGCGGAAGCGACCTTCGTCCAGGCCCAGAACGACATGCGTTCGGCCCAGACCGCGCTGGACGCCGCCCGCAACAAGCTCCGCATCCTTGGCTACTCCGATGCGGCGGTCTCCGAATTCCAAGCCAAAGGCACAATCGACCGCGAGATCACGGTCAACTCGCCGATCACGGGCACCGTCGTGCAGCGCAAGGTCGGCCCCGGCCAATATGTCCAGGCCGGCGCAAGCGATCCGGTCTTTGTGATCGGCGATCTTTCGACGGTCTGGCTGATCGCCTTTGTCCGCGAAAGCGATGCGGCAGTCGTCAATGTGGGGGAGGAGATTTCGGTCAGCGTGCTGGCGCTGCCGGGCCATCCGCTCAAGGCCAATATCGACTATGTGGCGGCAGCGATCGATCCGACCACCCGCCGGCTCCTGGTTCGCGCCACCATCGACAACAAGGACGGCCTGCTCAAGCCGGAAATGTTCGCCAATGTGACGATCTATTCGCCGGGCGATCGACCCGCCGCGGCGGTGCCTCGGCAGGCCTTGATTTACGAAGGTAACCAGGTGCGTGTCTGGGTCGCGCGTCCGGATAAGTCGCTTGAGCTGCGCAAGATCAAGACCGGCCTCGTCAATGGCGATCTCGTCGCCGTCGAAGGCAATCTGAAGGCCGGCGAGCAGATCGTCACCAAGGGCAGCCTGTTCATCGACCGTGCCGCGTCCGGTAGCTGACGTGCGGGTCCAACTCTTCCCAACGCGGTGAAAGCCTGAACCTGAATGGATCGCCTGGTCGCCATCGCCGTGCAGCGGCGCTTCCTCATGGTGGGGATGTTCATCGCGATCCTGGCCGGCGGCCTGATCGCGTTCAAGCAGCTCAACATCGAGGCCTATCCCGATCCGACGCCGCCGATGGTCGACGTCGTGACGCAAAGCCCGGGCCTGTCGGCCGAGGAAATCGAGCGCTACATCACGATCCCGATCGAGACCCAGGTCGCCGGCATCAAGAACCTGCGCACCATCCGCACGATTTCGCTGTACGGCCTGTCCGACGTCAAGCTGCAGTTCTCGTTCGATTATACCTATGACGAGGCGTTGCAGCAGGTCCTGAACCGGCTCTCGCAGCTGTCGCCGTTGCCGGGCAACGTGACGCCGCAGATTTCGCCGTTGAGCGCGATCGGCGAGATCTATCGCTATCGGCTGAAAGGCCCGCCTGGTTACAGCGTGCTGGATCTGAAGACCCTGCAGGACTGGGTGCTGCAGCGGCGTTTTCGCGCCGTGCCCGGCGTGATCGACGTCACCGGATGGGGCGGCAAGACCAAGACCTATGAGATCCAGGTCGACAACAACAAGCTGGTCGCCAACGGGCTGACCCTGCCGCAGCTGTTGCAGGCGGTGAGCAATTCCAACATCAATGTCGGCGGCAACACGGTCGAGATCGGCACGCAATCGGCTGTGGTGCGCGGCGTCGGCCTGATCCGCTCGATGGACGATCTCGCCAACACGATGGTGTCGCAGACGAGCGGCAATCCGGTGCTGGTCAAGGATGTCGCGACCGTCACCGTTGGCGAGAAGCCGCGGCTTGGCATTGCCGGCCTCAATGACAATGACGACATCGTCCAGGGTATCGTGCTGATGCGGCGCGGCGAGCAGAGCTCGCCGACGATTGCCCGGGTCGAGGCACTGGTCGACCAGATCAACCACTCCACCATTCTGCCGCCGGGTGTCCGGATCGAACGGATCTACGACCGCAAGGACCTGATCGACACCACGACCCACACCGTGCTGCACAACATGGTGGTCGGCATTCTCCTGATCGTGCTGTTGCAGTGGATATTCCTGGGCGATCTCAGGAGCGCACTGATCGTCGGCGCCACCATTCCGTTTGCGCTGTTCTTTGCCGTGATCATCCTGGTGCTGCGCGGGGAGTCCGCGAACCTGTTGTCGGTCGGCGCAATCGATTTCGGCCTGATCGTGGACGCCACCGTGATCATGGTGGAGGCGATCTTCCGAAGACTGACGCAGACCACGCCGCTGTCGGAGGTCGAGGAAAGTCACATCTCGCCCGAGACGATGATGGGCATGAAGAGCCACGCGATCCTCTCCGCGGCGGCCGACGTCTCGCGCTCGATCTTCTTTGCCGCCGCCATCATCATTGCCGCCTTCCTGCCGCTGTTCACCTTGAGCGGCGTCGAAGGCAACATCTTCGGCCCGATGGCGCGCACCTATGCCTATGCGCTGGCCGGAGGCCTGCTGGCGACCTTCACGGTGACGCCGGCCTTGAGCGCCATCATCCTGCCTGCTCATGTCCAGGAGACCGAGACGCGCCTGATGCATCTGTTGCATCGGCTCTACGGGCCGGTGCTGCGTTGGGCGGTCGGCAACCGCAAGCTGGTGATGATGGGCGCCGTCGGGCTCGTGGTCATGACGGGTGTGTTCGGCCGGCTGCTCGGCCTCGAATTCCTGCCCAAGCTGGAAGAGGGCAATCTCTGGATCCGCGCCACTCTGCCGCCGACCATCTCGCTGCAGGAAGGCAATCAGTACGTCAACGAGATGCGCAAGCTGATCCGCGCGCGGCCCGAGGTCGAGGCCGTGGTCTCGCAGCACGGCCGTCCCGACGACGGCACCGACGCGGCCGGCTTCTTCAACGCCGAGTTCTTCGCGCCGCTCAAGCCGGTCAGCCAGTGGCCGGGCACCAAGGACAAGGACCAGCTCACCGCCGAACTGCTGAAGCAGCTTGATGACCGCTTTCCGGGCGTCGAGTTCAACTTCTCGCAATATCTGCAGGACAACGTCTCCGAGGCAGTGTCGGGCGTGAAGGGCGAGAACTCGATCAAGCTCTATGGCAACGACCTGCAGGCGCTCACCGACACCGCCAACAAGATCAAGCAGGTCTTGTCGACCGTGCAGGGCGTGACCGATCTTGCGGTGTTCACCTCGCTCGGCCAGCCGACCGTACAGATCGACATCGATCGCGCCAAAGCCGCGCGTTACGGGCTCGCCCCCGGCGACATCAACGCCACGATCAAGGTCGCGGTCGGCGGCGACACTGCGGGCGACCTCTACGAGCCCGGCAGCGACCGGCATTTTCCGATCATCGTGCGGCTGGCGCCGGCATATCGCAAGAGCGCCGAGGCGATCGAGAATTTGCGTATCGGCGCGCAGGGGCCGAACGGCGTCACCCAAATTCCGCTCAGCGAAGTCGCCACCATCAAGCTGGTCTCCGGTGCGGCGTATATCTATCGCGAGCAGCAGGAGCGCTATCTGCCAATTAAATTCTCGGTGCGCGAGCGCGACCTCGGCAGCGCCATCCAGGAAGCGCAGCAGAAGGTCGCCGAGCAGGTGCAGCTGCCGCCGGGATCGCATCTCGAATGGGTCGGCGAATTCGGCAATCTGCAGGACGCGATCAAGCGGCTGTCGATCGTGGTGCCGATCAGCCTGGCGCTGATCGCGATCCTGCTGTGGTTCAATTTCGGCTCGATGGTCGACACGCTGCTCGCGATGAGCGTGATCCCGATGGCGATCTTCGGCGGCGTCGTCGGTCTCGTGCTGTCCGGCATCCCGTTCAGCGTCTCGGCGGCGATCGGCTTCATCGCGCTGTTCGGGATCGCCGTGATGGACGGCATCATCATTCTGTCCCAGTTCAACCAGCTGATCGACGAAGGCTACGACCGCGTCGCCGCGGTGATCCGCACCGGCGAGTTGCAGCTCCGCCCGGTGTTGATGACCTGCGTGGTGGCCGGCGTCGGCTTGTTGCCCGCGGCACTGTCGAGCGGCATCGGCTCGCAGGTGCAGAAGCCGCTCGCGATTGTGGTGGTCACCGGCATGATGCTGGCGCCGATAGTGATCCTGATCACCTTGCCGGTGTTGATCTCGTTCTTCTCGCGCCGCGGTGCGCGCTAATTGCCTTGGGCATGTGGGCACATGCCCATAAATCTTGCCCACTCCCTTTGTGGTTGACGACCCCTGGCCGGTGCGCCTTGATTGATGCCAATCAAGAAAACGGCCAAGGAGGTCGCCATGCGCGCCGAACAGCGCCAGCACAGGGTGGATGAGCCGGCGGTCGCGCGCGCCAAGGCGGATCACATGTCGGGCCACAAGCCGGGTCCCAGCGCCGATCATGCACGGCTCGAGATCGGCACCTCGGAGCAGGTGCTTGCCGAGATCAGGGAATTCTGCCGCGCCACCAAGACCTCGGAATCCACCTTCGGCCGGCTGGCGGTGAATGACGGCAAGCTGGTGTCGCGGCTGCGCGATGGGGCCCGGATCACCACCGGCACCCTGGACAAGGTGCGCGGCTATCTCGCGACGCATGGACGGAATGGTCATGACAGCCCGGCCGATCAGGCCCTCGTTCCGATCGCGCCGCGCAGCGAGGTTTCTGCGGATACCGGCGCAGCGCCGTCCGGCTTCCGCTTCTTCGACAACCGGCAGAAATATCTGCTGTTCGTCTCCACCTGCAGCGAGAAGACCGAGGTCGCCAACCGGATTTCGCTCGAGCTTTCCAATCTGCAGCCGGCGCCGCCGGCGCTGCGGCTGTTCGATGCCGGCGTCGGCGATGGCACCGTTCTGTCTCGGGTGATGCGGGCGCTGCATGCGCGCCTGCCCACCATGCCGCTCTATGTCGTCGCCAAGGAGATCTCCTACGAAGACGTGCGGATGATGCTGGAGAAGATGGCCGATCGGCTGTTCGAACATCCGGCGACCGTCGTCGTCGTGACCAACCTCTATTATGGCGAAGCGCCGTGGCTGACGCCGCGTTCGGCCACCGCAGCCCAAAGCCTGTTGTGGAAGGACGTCGCGCTCGCCGGCAACACCGCCCACGGCTTTGCCGAGCAGATCGGCGCGCTGGAGCCGTTCCTGGCCGAGAACTGGCGGGCCGGCATCAGCCCGACCACCGGCAATCCCGTCTACAAGCGGCCGGTGATCCTGACGCTGTCGCGCGAGGATCACTCGTTCCTGCTCGATCCGATCATGCCGCGGCCGGGGCGGGTGAGGGCCGACTATGATCTCGTCATTGCATCGCAGCCCTATCGCGCCCGCGCCAGCGTCGCGTTCAAGGCCTCGAAGGTCGTGACGCCGCTGGTGCGCGCGCTGCGTCCGGGCGGGCGGCTGATCGGCATCCATTCCCACGGCCACGATCCCGGCATGGAGATCATCGATCAGGTCTGGCCGGGCGACAATCCCTTCACCACCGACCGTTACGCCATCCTGCGGCAGGTCAAGCACGAGCTCGGCGCTGCCGCGCGCCATTACAATTTCAACGCATCCTCGGACGCGCGGTCGATCTTCCGCTACCGCATGCACACGCTGCCCGACGAGGTGTCGGGGCCGATCGGCACCTCCACGCTGTTTGCAGCCTGGAACGCGGCGATCTATGTCGCCCAGATCGAGGACAACAGGCTGTCCGAGGTGGTTCGCGACGGCCGCTATCTCGAAGCCACCGACCGCGTGCTCAAGAAGCATGGCGGCCTCTGGTTCAATGACGAGACCTATGTGATCTCGCGCCGCCGCGCGCCAGCCTGAGGGAGCCTCCGATGCTTGCGCAGGACCAGCTCTCATCCCAGCGCCTGATGCGATTGCTCGCTGCGGCGTCCGTCGAGATCTCCTCGCGCGGTCACCAGCTTGCAGAGCTGCGAGACAATTTTGCGCCGGGCACCAGCGTCTCGATCACGTTTCTGCCCGGCGACGACTATCATCATAATGTCGAGACGGCCGCCGCCTTGCGCCGCGCCGGCTTCAATCCGATCCCGCACCTTGCTGCGCGCGAGATCAGTTCCAAAGATGCGCTCGCGGACTTTCTCGCCCGCTTGCGCGGCGAAGCCGACGTGACATCGCTGCTGCTGATTGCGGGCGACGTGCTGGCTGCAAAGGGCCCGTTCAAGGCGAGCCGCGACATCGCCGAGTCCGGCCTGATCGAACAGCACGGTTTTGCGCGCGTCAGCGTGGCCGGCCACCCGGAAGGCCATCCTTACCTCGATCCAACCGGCGTCTTGAAGCTGCTTTTGGATTGGCAGGACTGGAGCGACCGGCGCGGCGTTCCCATCAACATCATCACCCAGTTCTGCTTCGAGAGCGCGCCGATCCTGGACTGGTTGTGGCAGCTCCGCGCCCACGGCGTGCTGCTGCCGGTCACGATCGGGCTGGCCGGTCCTGCCACCCCTGCGACGTTGGTGAAGTTCGCCTTGCGTTGCGGCGTCGGCAATTCCTTGCGCGCGGCGCGCAACCGGATTGGACGCTACGGCCGACTGATGACCGAAACGGGACCAGACGAGGTGGCGTGCGGGCTTGCCGACGCGCCGCCTGCGGATACGCAAGCCATCACAGGCTTCCACCTGTTTCCCTTCGGCGGTCTCCGCAAGGCGGCCCGCTGGCTGCGCGACGACAAGGCCGATGGGACGAGGGCACCTCCTGCCGGGCCAGGGGCTGGAAAGTCGTAGCTCGAAAAGAGAAAGGAGACGACAGCGAGCAGGGCACCGGTTTCGTAGCGCGATGGCCGCAGGCATGCGATTGGGATTCATCAGCATGGTCGTTGTCTCCGACGACTGCGGACGCGTATCGGCAATCCCGCGGCGCTGGTTGCGTCCGGGTGATCCGTGAAGTTCATGCCCTCTTCGAAAGTGATGAGGGCGCAGGGAATGCCGCATAGGCGTTAAGGTAGCGCGAGCATCGATTGATACTTGCGTTTTCGAGGAGGCTCGCGAAGGTGGCGCCCCAACGCGCGTTTTCTGCGGCGCAAGCAACGGATGGTTGGTTGTGGAATGATTGCTTGCAGCAAGGATGCAACGAGCTGCTGCAGGACCCGCCAAGCGCCAGGCGTCGTTAAGCGGCCTGCGTCCAGTGGGGAGAGTCCTCGAAGTCGCTGGCAAGCGGCTCGAGCAACAGGATGATCAGGAGGTGGGCCAGCAGGTAGGGCTTGGCAGAGCGCGGATCGGTTCCTGGCGGCGTCTTGAGGCCAATCAGACTCTTCAGTCGCTTGAACCCAAGCTCGATCCGCCATCGCAATCGATAGAGCGCAAGCACATCTTTGGTGGAGAACTCGTCCCGCGCGAGCGACGTGATCAGAATGACCCAATCCGCAGCCTCCAAAGTTTCTTTGGAGATGATGCGGTTTTCATCTTTTGCGTCTTGCCGGGCTTTACGCCGAGAAGCAGCAGCCGCACCGGTGGGCTTCTTGATTGCGACCAGACGCATAGCCAGAGGCGCGCCGCCCTTGCGCTTGATCCAAATCTCCCGATCGACCAGTCCGCGCGCCTTCGCGGCACGCAATTGGGCCATCAGATCGAACGGAAGGCCTTTGGCGTCAAGCCAACGTGCGTTCTTCCAGCCCGCTCGGATCAAAACGTCGGCCCCGGCTTCGCGGACGGCCGCAATGCGGTCAGGTTGCAGATAAGCGCGGTCAGCAATGCGGATCTCGTTCTTGACCACTGGTATCCGGTCAAACGTTTCGCCCTCTTGCTGATCTGTCAGCTCGAAGTGACCAAAGCGCTCATAGGGCAGATCAAATGCGCTATGAACGCGCCAAAGCTCACTGTTCTTGCGCGCAGCCGGTCCCGCCTGAGGCACTGTCGTCGCATCGATGATGCGGATCAGGCGGCCTTGGCTCGCCTTCGGAGCTGCCGCAGCGAGCAAGCCCTCCACCAGCACCGCAAACCAATCACCACATTGACGCAGCCGATAGAACAACGCCACGCTGGTGAGGTCGGCAAGGCCAACAGAAGCCGCCCATGCGGCTGTCGATCTCAGCCCTCTTTCACCCAAACAATAGGCCAGCATCAGCCGAAGTAACGTCACCGCATCTGGAATCTGCCGCCGACGCGCGAAGGCCTTCGTCTGGCGCGCAGTTTTCTCGAGCTGCGCAGCCCCGCCCAGCTGCGCAACCACTCTCGTCCAGTCCTCGTTCAGGAGCGATTCGTCTGCCATCCCCTGTTCGAATCACGGCGGATTCCAACACTCAAGCATAAACTTAACGCCTATGGGGAATGCCGGGTGTTGGCCTCACCCATGGCCCGCCTGCAGAAGAAAAAGCAGGCGGCAGTCACCACAGGTTCAGCCGGGACATCCGGCATTCCCTGCGCGATGGCTTACGGCTTATACGCGCTCTCCTCGGGGACCGGCTTGATTGCCCCCGTGTCGCGACGACGCGCTATGCGCGTCGCGCTGGGCGCCAGCACCGGGGCGCCAGGACCACGCGATTTCGCCGTCCATGAAAGCATTGCTCGTCCGCGCAAGATGCGCGCGATGCTCTCACGTCCACCGCATTGCCGGTCCAACGTATCGTGACGACGCGTACGTCCCTCATCCGGACCGGAACGGTGCGTAGCATACGACTGATTTGCTGATTTTCAGAAGCGATTTATTTTTCCTGCGGCCTCTTGAAGCAGGTCTTGTCATTGAAGTCGTTCATGAAATGAGCGCTTCAGCGCCGATGGCCGTCATTGCGAGGAGCGCAGCAACGAAGCAACGACAAAGCAAATCTTGCTGGCTGCATCAAATCTCAAAACCCATAGAGCCGGGCCGGATTGTCGACCAGGATCTTCTTGCGGATCGTAGCATCCGGCGCCCACACCGGCAGCTGGTTCATCAGCCGGCCGCCGTCGATCTGATAGAGCGGGGCGATGTCGGTCGGCTTGCGGTCGGGACGAATGGTGGAGTCCGGATGCGGCCAGTCGGTGCCCCAGACGATGCGATCCGGATTGGCTTCGATCAGTGCCTTGGCGAAGGGAATGACATCCCGATAATCGGGGACGAGCTTGGAGGCGCGATAGGCGCCGGAGATCTTCACATAGGCCTTGCCGCTCTTCACGAGTTCGATGAGGTCCGGAAAGCCGGGCTGCTCCAGTCCGAGCTCGGCCTGTGCGCCGCCGAAATGATCGAACACGGCCGGCACCGGCGAGGCCGTCACCAGATCCTTGATCGCCGCGATCATCGGCGTGTTGGTGTAGAGCTGGATGTGCCAGCCCCGTGCCTTCATGCGTTCGACCGCGGCGGAGAACCGCGCGCGTCCGACCGAGGGATCGTTGATGCCGCCGGTCGCGAGATTGATGCGGATGCCGCGGAAGCCTTCTTGTTGCATCCGGTCGAGATCGGCTTCTGGCGTCTTGTCATCGATCACAGCGACGCCGCGCGCATTCGCCCCCCGTGCCTTCATGCCGAACAGCGTCGCTGAATTGTCGGTGCCGTAGACGCTCGGTGTCACGATCACCACGCGCTCGATATGCAACGCCTTGTGCAGCGCAGCCATTTCCTCGGGCGAGGCCTGTTCGGGCGTATAGACGCGCCCCGCGAAGAACGGAAATTTCGCGGGATCGCCATGAATATGGGTGTGGCAATCGCAGGCATGCGCCGGCACGTCGAAGTCGACCGGCGTCGACGGCTGCGCCGCCTTCGCCTGCGCGCGTTGTTGAGGCATGGTCATTCCGGCCGCGATGCTTGCGAGCAATAGGGTGCGTCGATTCAGCACGATCAGGTCCTCCCCGCAGGATGCGGCGCATTCGTTGTTGCGGATGATGCGTCATTCTGCGGATAAGCGTGACCGCTTCCACGACAGGAAACAAGGGACAAAGAAGACGATCAGGATTGCAATCAGGTCGGCGCGAAGTTCCATCAGGTCACGGGATGCAAGCATATGCGGTATGGATGATGACCATCACGTGAACATTGTCGTGAGGTCTATGCAACGTCCATGTCTCTGATAGCCTCAGCAGGTGCAGAGACGTCGAGCAGCAATTTTCGACACGACCGACCGTCTGCTGTCGGGCAGGTGTGCCTTACAGGAGCGCGGGCGGGAGGGGACTTTGGATCCTTTTTCCGAGATGCTTAAGAAGAGCGAGGAACGATCATGATCAAGCTGAAAATCAACGGTCAGGAACAGAGCTGGGATGGCGACCCCGATCTTCCGCTGCTTTGGTTCCTTCGCGACGAGGTCGGCCTGACCGGCACCAAATTCGGTTGTGGCCAGGCGCTGTGCGGGGCCTGCACCGTGATGGTCGATAACAACGCAGTGCGCGCCTGCATCACCTCCGTGTCCGACGTGGCCGATCGCCAGGTCACGACGATCGAAGGCTTGCACCCGACCGGGGACCATCCGGTGCAGAAGGCCTGGCGTCAGGTCAACGTTCCGCAATGCGGATTTTGCCAGGCTGGCCAGATCATGCAGGCCGCCGCGCTGCTCGCCAGTAATCCCAAGCCATCGCACGACCAGATCCGCGAGGCGATGTCGGGCAACATCTGTCGCTGCGGTTGCTATCAGCGCATCGAGAACGCCGTCCATCTCGCATCTACGGGAGTGTGACATGAATTTCATCGCCAGTTCGAACAAGCCTCGCGGCTTTGAAAAAGCGATCAGGGTCGAGAACGTATCGCGCCGCAACATTCTGAAGGGCCTCGGCTTGGCCGGCAGCTTCGTGCTCGCCGCTCCGATCCTGTCGCGTCCCGCCTTTGCCTATGAGACCGGCGCCGCGAAGATGCCGCACGGCGTGGTGGTCGATCCGAAAGTGTTCGTCGCCATCGCGCCTGACGGCGCTGTCACCATCCTTGCGCACCGGGCGGAGATGGGCACAGGCGTTCGCACCAGCCTGCCGCTGATCGTCGCCGAGGAAATGGAGGCGGAGTGGACCCGCGTCCATGTTCAGCAGGCCCATGGTGACGAAACCAAGTTCGGCAACCAGGATACCGACGGCTCGCGCAGCACCCGGCACTATCTGCTGCCGATGCGGCAGATCGGCGCAGCGGCCCGCACCATGCTGGAGCAGGCCGCGGCCAAGCGCTGGGGCGTCCCGGCGACTGAGGTGAAGGCGGTCAAGCACGAGGTCGTCCACGACGCGACCGGTCGGCGCCTCGGCTTCGGCGATCTCGCCGCCGACGCAGCCAAGGAGTCCGTGCCCGGCATCGAAGGGCTGAAGCTGAAAGACCCGAAGGACTTCCGCTATCTGGGCAAGGGCGAGATCAGCATCGTCGACCTGCACGACATCACCACGGGCGCGGCGCATTATGGTGGCGACATCCGCCTGCCGGGCATGAAATACGCTGTCATCGCGCGGCCGCCGGTGACCGGGGGCAAGCTCGTCTCGTTCGATGCTGCGGCGGCGCAGAAGATCTCCGGGGTGGAAAAGGTGATGGAGGTCAAGGGCTGGCCCTGGCCCTCCAAATTCCAGCCGCTCGGCGGCGTGGCAGTGATCGCACGCAACACCGGCGCGGCGATCAAGGGACGCGATGCGCTCAAGATCGTCTGGGACGATGGCCCCAATGCGAAATACGACTCCGTCGCCTATCGCGCCGAGCTCGAGCAGGCGGCACGCAAGCCGGGCCTTATCGTCCGCAAGGAGGGCGATGTGGACGGCGCGCTGAAGACGGCCGACAAGGTGGTCGTCGGCGAGTATTACATTCCGCATCTCGCGCATGTCAGCATGGAGCCTCCGGTTGCGGTGGCGAACGTGACGGGCAACAAGGCCGAGATCTGGGCACCGGTGCAAAGTCCCGGCGGCACGCGCGAAGACGTCGCGAAGACGCTCGGCATCCCGCTGGAGAACGTTACCATCAACGTGACGCTGCTCGGCGGCGGCTTCGGCCGCAAGTCCAAGTGCGACTTCGCGCTCGAAGCGGCCCTGCTGTCGAAGGAGCTGGGCACGCCGGTGAAGGTGCAGTGGACGCGCGAGGACGACGTCCAGCATGACTTCCTGCACACCGTCTCGGTGGAGCGCATCGAGGCAGGCCTCGACAAGAACGGCAAGGTGATCGCCTGGCGCCACCGCAGCGTCGCGCCCAGCATCGCCTCGACCTTCGCCGCCGGCGCGGTGCACCAGGCGCCGTTCGAGCTCGGCATGGGGCTGATCGACGTGCCGTTCGAGATCGCCAACATCCAATGCGAGAATCCGGAAGCCGCCGCGCACACGCGGATCGGCTGGTTCCGCTCGGTCTCGAACATCCCGCACGCCTTTGCCGTGCAGTCGATGGTCGGCGAGATCGCGCAGGCGGCGGGCCGCGACCAGAAAGACATGCTGTTGGAGATGATCGGCTCGCCGCGGCACGTCGATCTCTCCTCGGTCAAGGATCCCTGGAATTACGGCGAGCCTTACTCCAGCTATCCGATCGACACCGCGCGGCTGCGCAAGGTGGTCGAGCTGGTCGCGGAGAAGGGCGAGTGGGGCCGCTCGCTGCCGAAAGGACACGGGCTCGGCATTGCCGTGCATCGCAGCTTCGTCAGCTACATCGCGACCGTCGTCGAGGTCGCCATCGACGACAAGGGCAAGCTGACCGTGCCGCGGGTCGATACGGCGATCGATTGCGGCACCTACGTCAATCCCGAGCGCATCCGTTCGCAGATCGAGGGCGCCGCGATCATGGGTCTCAGCCTCGCCAAGTACGGCGAGATCACCTTCAAGAACGGCCGTGTGCAGCAGAAGAACTTCGACGACTTCCCGGTGCTCCGCATCGACGAGGCGCCGCTGGTCACGAACGTGTACATCGTGCCGCCGGCGGCGGACACACCGCCAAGCGGAGTCGGCGAACCCGGCGTGCCGCCGTTCGCGCCGGCGCTCGTCAATGCCATCTTCGCCGCGACCGGCAAGCGCATTCGCGCGCTGCCGATCGGCAAGCAGCTGGAGGCGTAAGAGGGAACGGACCTTCGCAATCCCTGTTCATTGATCTGACCACTGCACTCAGTGCACTTGGAGGGACAGACGATGAGCAGCGCCTTCAAGGCGCTCGCGGCGATATTCATCCTCGCGGGCGCCGTTTGTTTCGTCACGCAGCCGGCCGCGGCAGAGGACAAGACGCCGCCCGCGACGGCCAGCCGGCCTTCGGCCAGCGGCCCGGATCAAAGCTCCGTGCCGAACGCGGCGCCGCCGGCCTCGCGCACCCAGACCACCGGGCAGTCCGGTCAGGATCAGACGGTCAAGGAGATGAACGAGCGCGAGCGCAGCAAGGTCGAGCGCGAGGGCAAGTGAAGCGCCAATCAAGTGAAGCGCCAATGACGGGACGGCGCTCGACGCGCCCTCGTCACTGCCCCGACGGCGTGCGCAAGCCGTGCCAGGCGTCGCGCACCTGGTGGTAGTGCACCTCGGGCAGATAGTCCGGCGTATTGAGGTTGAGGTTCTTGACGTCGAGCCGGCCGACCGCGCTGAGCAGCGTGTAGGAGGCGATCACGCGATCGCGCTGGGCGCCGATCAGCCGCGCCTTGGCCTGGATCAGGTCGGCCTGCGAGTTCAGGACATCGACCGTGGTGCGTTGCCCGCCTTGTGCCTCGCGGGAGACGCCTTGCAGCGCTACAGTGGCGGCACGCACTTCGGCTTCCGAGGCACTGACCGCGATCTTGGCGCCCTCATTGGCAACCCAGGCGCTGACCGCGGCGGTGCGCGCCTGGTTGCGGACCTGATCCAGCACGAGCCGGCTTTGCGCCGCGACCTCCTTGGCCTGCCGGGTCTGCGATGCGGCCATGCCGCCGTCATAGATCGGCGCGTTGATGTTGGCGACGATCGAGGCCTGGTCGGTGCCGCGGGTGCCGAGCGTCGGATCGTTATCGCGGCTCTTGCTCGCGCTGCCCTGCAAGGTGACGGTCGGCAGCAGGCTGCTCTCGGCGACCCGGATCGAGGTGGAGGCCACATCGACATCGAATCCCGCCGCGGTGACGGCCGGGTTTTCCTTGATCGCGAGTGCGATCGAATCTTCGCGGCTGCGCGGCAGCAAGCGGTCGATCGGATCGGCGGTCTTCAATGCCCCGGGCGGCATGCCGATCACCTGCGCATAGGTGGCTTGGCTGACCGCAAGATTGACCTCGGCGCTGTTGAGATCGGCCAGCCCACGCTGCAGCCGCGCTTCAGCCTGCGAGGCGTCGGTCGGCGTGACATCGCCGGCATTGAGTCGCCGCTGCGTGACCGCCAGCGTCTCGCGCAGGAAGGCGACGTTGGAGCGCTGCGCTTCGACCAGCGACTGATTCGCGAGCACGTTGGTGTAGGCGGTCACGGCATCGAGCAGCACGCCCTGGCCGGCATTGCGCAGCGACTCCCGCCCGGATTGCACCTGCAGCTCTGCGACACGGACGCTGTTGGCCGTCTTGAAGCCGTTGAAGAGTGTCTGCGTCACGGTGACGCCGATCACCCACGGCTTCAAGTTCTCGGATTGGATCGTGTTGGTCGGCAGAAGGTCGCGCACGGCCTGAAGGCCGGCGCTCAGCGTCCCGACGATCTGGGGTCGATAGCCGGACAGCGCTTGCGGTACATTCTCGTCGGTGGCGCGCTGACGCGCCCGCTCAGCATTGAGCTGCGGACTGGTCTGATAGGCCTTGGTCAGCGCCGCGGCGAGATCTTCCGCGCGCGCCGGCACGGTCAGACCGGCAAGGCACACGATCAGCGCGAGAGACAAGCCTGTGCAAGGTACATGTCTCCGGCCGCCGCCAAGTTCTTTGGCTCGCCTCACCATCCCGACTCCGCCGCATCCCGTTTATTGTTCCAACGCCTGTTTACATGTTTATGCCGCAGCATCGCCACAGGCAAAGCGTCGCTGTGAAAAACCCCAGATATTTCCGGGATTTGTTGTTGCTGCGACGCCACAGACTCATTGTCGCAGCGCTGCGGCATAGCGGCGCGATTTACGAGGTGTGCGAGTAGGGTGCGATCAACCTGGGGGCGACAGCCTCGCCAGCAAGCTCGCAAAGAAGCTCGCCAAGAAAACCGATTGCGACACAGATCGCGGATTCGCGGCGGGCAGGGCTATTTGTTCTTGTTCACCGGCTTGCGCTTCTCGATGAAGGCGGCCATGCCCTCGGCGCGGTCTTCCAGGGCAAAGGTCGCGTGGAAGAGGTTGCGCTCCACGCTCAATCCTTCCGCCAGCGTGGTCTCGAGCGCGCGGTTGACGGCTTCCTTGGCCATTGCGGCGGTCGGGCGGGACATCGATGCGACCTTTTCCGCTGCCGCCATGACCTCATCCATGAGCTTGTCGGCCGGGACCACGCGACTCACCAGGCCGCTCCGTTCCGCCTCCTGGGCATCCATCATGCGCCCGGTCAGGCACAGATCCATGGCCTTGGCTTTGCCGATCGCGCGGGTCAGGCGCTGGGTGCCGCCAATGCCCGGGATCGTGCCCAAGGTGATTTCCGGCTGGCCGAACTTGGCCGTGTCGGCGGCGATGATGATGTCGCACATCATCGCGAGTTCGCAGCCGCCGCCCAGCGCGTAGCCCGCCACGGCCGCGATCGTCGGCTTGCGGCACTTCGCGACCCGATCGCCGCCGATCGCGGTGAAGTCGCTGGAGAACATGTCAATGAAGCTTTTCGGCTGCATCTCCTTGATGTCGGCGCCGGCCGCGAACGCCTTGTCGCTGCCGGTGATGACGATGCATCCGATCGCGTCGTCGGCCTCGAGGTCGTCGACGGCCGCGGCAATTTCCCGAAACACGCCGAACGACAGCGCATTGAGCATTTTCGGACGGTTGAGGGTGATGATCCCGACCGCACCCTTGCTCTCGACGATGATGTGCTCGAACACGCTCATGCTCCCACCCCGCAAATCGTTCAGCGGACAATTTGCCCGCTGCCGGCATGCGCATCAAGTGGAAGGTCGCTGAAAGAGCTGCGCGTCCGCCAGACAGGCGGGCGCAGGGTCTCAGAGCATGAACATGCGAGCGGCGGAGCCCAAGGTGAGCAGGGTGCCGCAGGCGATGAAGATCTTGCCGACAATGGACGCCTTGTCCCAGCCGGAGCTGTCGTCGCTACTGACCGTCGCAACGCTGGCCGGTGCATCCTCGGCCGGGGTGGACGCTGCCACGGCGGCGTTGTCAGTCGCTCCGCTGGCGTCGGCGGGCTGAGCCATGGGAGCGGCCTGCATCTCGGTCGCGGGGGTGGCAGGCGCGCTGCCGTCGGAGCTTGCCGCAGCGTTGTCCGATGTCATGGCCGGGGCGGGAATTGTGCCCCAGTCGGTGGCAAATGCAGGGGCAGAGCCGATGACGCCCAGGACGAGCGCGGCTGTAAGAATCAATGCCGAACGTGCACTACTGGCTTGGATTGTCATTTGGTCATCTCCCCATCCCGCCAGTCCCGCCGCAAGTGAGACCCCGACGCGTGTCGGGAACGGGGCGGAAAAAGGGAATTTTTCCGTCCGCGAAGGCCAAAACGGGGCACCGCACGCCGAGGCTGCCCGCGCGCCAATTCGATGCTAAGACCCGACAGGGCCATGCTGACAGGACTCTTGCCGGGATTTGCCATGAAGATATTGCCGTCACGGCTTCGTGATTTTTCCGGCAACCGGCGTAACAACCTGAAACTTGGGGCGAATAGCTCTTGTAGGTGCGCGTGTGCGCGAACGTGACGACGAATGGACCGGCTTGATGCGGCAGGCGATCGCCGGCAACGACGAGGCCTACCATCGTCTGCTGAAAGCGGTCACACCGGTGTTGCGGGCCGCGGCGCGCCGTGGCTTGGCGCGTGCCGGCCAGCCGGCCGACCAGTCCGAGGACATCGTGCAAGAGATTTTGCTGGCAGTGCATTTGAAGCGACATACCTGGGACGCCAGCGCCCCGTTCGGGCCTTGGCTGTTTGCCATCGCCCGCAACAAGCTGATCGACACGCTGCGTCGTCGCGGGCGGCGCATCTTCGTCAATGTCGATGATTTCGCCGAGATCCTGGCGGAGGAGCCGCCGGCGCCCACCGTTTCGGCCGCCGAGCTCGAGGCGCAGCTGAAGACCCTGCCGCAGCGTCAGCGCGAGGTGCTGCAGTCGATCGCGGTCGAGGCCAGCTCGATCAGGCAGACAGCTGCGAAGTTTTCGATGAGCGAGGGCGCCGTCCGGGTGGCGCTGCATCGCGCCCTGACGGGCCTCAGTGCCAAGCTACGGGAACAGTGACCATGGAGACCGATCAACTGATCCGGACCTTGGCCGCCGACAATGCGCAACGCGCGCTGCCGGTCGGCATCGTGCTTGCGCTGGCCTTGCTTGCCGCGACGCCGCTCTCCACCGCGATGTTCCTGCTTGGGCTCGGAATCCGGCCCGACATCATGGTTGCGGTGCGCAACCCGTTTTTCGACCTGAAATTCGCCGTGACCTTGGCGCTTGCGATTCCCGCAACGATCATCAGCCTGCATCTGTCCCGACCAGAGGCCTCGCTGCACGGCTGGGGCTGGCTGTTGCTGGCGCCGGTTCTCGTGCTTGCCGGCGCCATCGTGAGCGAGATGATGCTGCCGCAGCGGCTGCCGATGCTGACGCGTCTCGTCGGGCATAACTGGCTGCTCTGCATGAGCGCGGTCCCCGTGTTGTCGCTGCCGCTGTTGGCCGCCGCCATGTTCGGTTTGCGTCACGGTGCCCCCCGCCGCCCCGCAGTGGCAGGGGCAATTGCTGGCCTTTTGTCGTCGGGATTCGCGGCCACGCTCTACGCCGCTCACTGCACCGACGATTCCCCGCTGTTCGTGGCCACCTGGTATACGATCGCGGTCGCCTTCGTGGCCGGCCTCGGGGCGCTGATCGGCAGGAAAGTCTTGCGCTATTGAGGAGAGCCTCAGGCCGTCGGGGCCGAGGCGGAGAACTCCTGCATGCGATGAAAGCGCAGCACCTGCTGCGCGGTCGAGGGGCGCAGCCTCTCATAGGCGGCCTTGGAGACCGACAGATCGACGGGGTTGCTGCCGTTCAGCGCGTCGCGCATGTCGATGAGCAGCGCGACCGTTGACCATGGCAGTCCCGCGACCTTGCCCAGGATCATCACCCCTTCGGCACGACCCTCGACCATAATCGTTTCGGCCACATCCACCGACACATGGGCCAGCGCCGCAATCGCTGCATTGGCCTCGTCGAATTTCTTCTCCTCGGCAAACTGCTCGATGAGCGGACCATCCAGCCGGCCGTCCGCATGGAGCGAACGGACCAGGGCATGGGCGATTTCGGTCTGTTTCGTCTGGGCGACGGATGCTGAGCGGGCCCGCCTTGCGCCCGCGCGCACCGCAACGCAAATCTGGCTGACCTGATCGGGCTGCGCCGCCTCGAGCCGCTGTCGTACCGTCTCGGAGGCCTTGGTCACCAGCTTGAGATAGACGTGCCGCGGCAGGTTCGGCCGGAGCGCAAGGCAGTCCGCAAGCTCCTCGTCCTGCTCGGCCCGGTCGACAAGTTGTTCGAAGCCACCCTCGGAGAACTCTGCGCCTGGATTGGCTGCGGTGCTTCGGACGACCTCATCATTGCCGCGCAGGAGCAGCACGTCGGTCACGGCCCGGCTCAATACGCGGCGGATCGAGATCGCCAACAGATGCGCTTGGCTCTTGGTTCGGGCGGTCTCGATCAGCACGTCGTCGTCGAGCCGTTCGGATTTGGACAGCACGGGTCCTGCGACTTCAATGGCGTCGTCTTTCGCCAGCCTGTGCATGGTCTGGAATGGGGCGGTGTCGACCGCCGCCAGACGTCGCGCGAGGAGAGCCTTGGCCGAGACCTCGATATGTTCGATCAGGCATTGGAAGACGTCGTCGAACAGCACGATCTGTTCGGCGGAGAAATCCAGCGCATTGCGGACGAAGAGGTCCGTCACGCGCTGCAACGTTTCGACCCGCCGTGCGACCGTCCCATGGGTGAGCGTGCTCTCGAGTTCGTCGAGCAGGCTCCGGGTGCGGTGGACGGGCTTCAAATTCATTACTAAGAGACCTGACGCATTCTACGAGCCTCAGAGGCTCGAACTGAAATCGAAATACAAAGTCGCCTTTCAGCGGCCGGCGGCGCCATGCCGCCTCCGGGAGCGAGTGCCCTTGCGCTGGCGAGCCCATGTTCTTGTCAATCGTGGAACTCGGGCCGAAAAGCTAGGTCGTAAGCCTTTCGTTTTAGTATCCAAGGAAACCGCCGGGTATTCGTGCCCGACATGGGTCCATACCCGATACCGCAAGGCGCCCACCGATAGGATGCGCCGTCAGGCGCCGTCGTTTGGGCTGAGTTTTGGGGAGATTTCACCCGAGTGCGGTATGGCCAGCGGCCCGATGCCATCCTGCGGACGAGGGCTGCGGAAAATGCTGTAATGTGCGCTAATTCACAGAGCGGATCGGCGCTTTCCAATACCTTGAAGATTTTTGCACGGCCCATCGAACCGCGTACGGCTTACCCCCGACCAAACATGCGAGACGGCCATTGAGCGTGACCCAGGCGGAATCGGACGAAACCCTGATCGCCCGGATCGCTCGAGGCGACCGGCTCGCCATGCAGGTGCTGTATGGGCGGCACCACGTCAGGGTGTACCGTTTCGGGTTGCGACTCGTGCGGCACGAACAGATCGCTGAGGACCTGATCAGCGAGGTGTTCCTCGACGTGTGGCGTCAGGCTGGCAAGTTCGAAGGCCGATCCGCCGTCTCGACTTGGCTCCTGGCGATTACGAGATTCAAGGCCCTCTCGGCACTGCGGCGCCGCAAGGACGTCGAATTGGAAGACGAGGCTGCCAATGCGATCGAGGATACCTCCGATGATCCGGAAGTGGCGGCGCAGAAGAAGAATACCGGGGAAGCCTTGCGGAAGTGCCTGACGGCACTTTCGCCCGACCACCGGGACATCATCGATCTCGTCTACTACCACGAGAAATCCGTGGAAGAGGTGGCTGAGATCGTCGGAATCCCGGAAAACACCGTCAAGACGCGCCTGTTCTATGCGCGCAAGAAATTGGCCGAACTCTTGAAGGCGGCCGGCGTTGAGCGAGGCTGGCCATGATCGCTTTGAGCAAGAAGATGCTGGACCATGAGCCCAGTGAGATCGAACTCCTGTTGCCCTGGTATGCAGCAGGCACCCTGAATCTGCGCGACAAGCAGCGGGTGGAGGAGGCGCTGGCCCGCGATCCCGAACTCGCCGGGCAATATGCCGTCATCCAGCAGGAATATGCCGAGACCATCGGCCTCAACGAAAGCCTCGGCGCGCCTTCGGTGCGGGCCATGCAGAAATTGTTCGCTGCGATCGATGCCGACCCCACGCAAAGTGCCGTGGTATCGCGCGGCATGTTCGCGCGCGTGCTTGGCTTTTTCGACGGCCTGTCGTCGCGGACGCTGGCCTGGTCGGCGAGTCTCGGCGCGTTGCTTGTGCTGTTGCAGGCCGGCCTGATCGGCGCGCTTCTGGTGAGTGGTCAGACCGCGACCTACCAGACGGCCTCTCTGAGCACGAACGAGAGGGCGGCGGACAACCGCGCCGTAGCGCCCAGCGCGAGCCAGCCCTTGACGCGTTCCCTTGGGACGCAGCCGGCGGCTCCCGTGCATGTATTGGTGCGCTTTGCGCCGGATGCGCGCATCTCCGACATCACGGCGTTGCTCGACCGCTACCAGGCATCGATCATCGGTGGCGCCAAGGGTGGCATGTTCCAGCTGCAATTCGGTGATGGCCCGATGTCGAAGGCCGACGCTGACAATCTGATCGGTCGCCTGCGGCGAGAGAAGATCGTCGGCCTCGCGACGGCCGTGCCGTAACCGTCTGGAATAAGGCGAGGTTCGAGCGCCCGTGGTCGGTGCCGAACCGACCGCGCGGCGGGGAAAGCCGCTTCGCACTCTTCGGATCATGCTTTTGGCGCAGCAGCCAGATTTTTCGCGAATGCTCGAATAATTCGCCGGGTCGCTTGAACGTGGGCCGGACCGGTCGCGACAAAAGAATGTGGGAGCGGTTAACCCTCCCCATAGCTGTATCTGGGCGCGAGCGCCCATCCACCCCAAGCGCCCATATAGCTAGACCCGTCCGGTTGTCCCCCCGGACGGGTCTTTCGTATCGGCTTCAGAAAGCCGGTCAGTCAGTAATATGCAATTTATAGTTGGTTTGCTGCGCGTGAACGTGCGCAAAGATTGTAGTTCTGACGGCATTCTCGCCGTCGCATCGGCCAGGGAGCCGGCGCAGCTACGGTCCGGCCGACATAAATTTGGGCGTTAGCTAGACTTTATTAACCTTCTCCACAAAATATTGCCGTCACGTCGTGTTGATTCGTGCCGAGTAAGTTGCGTCCGTCCTCTCTCCTTGCGGGCTCCTTATGACACATCGACTGAACGTGGCGTGCAGCCGCGAGCTGTCTGAGCGCTGGTGTGCGCTCGCCCAGCGGCGTCTGGATCATCTCACCGAGCTATTCGAGAGCGGCCGCTGGCGCCGCTATCACACCGAGCGATCCCTTCTCGAAAACATCCGGGAAGCGAAAGCGGCGGTGAAGACGTGGCGGGCGCTGGCGCTGGGCGAGAGCGTCGGCCGGGAGACCGGCTCTGCCCAAATGGATGTCGAGGCCGTACCGGCGCCACGGCCGCGCTTTCGGCCTCCTGTCGATCGCCACAAGCCGGTTCTCCAGCCCATCGAAGTCCCGCCGACGATCGAGACCGTTTTGGCGGAATCCGATATCGTGGTCCCGGAGAAGATGGTCGCGCCTGAGCCGGTGCCGAGCACGCCGCGGATCGATATGGCCGCGCTTGAGGAAGCTTTGAGCGTTGGGATGAAGGCCGATGTCGGGCCGCCGCTGCTCGATCTCGACGAGATCGAGCGCCGCTATCCGGCGCTGCGCCACGCGCTCTGAGACGACTATCGCACGACGGCGTTGCCGGTGACGACAAGCTGTGCATGGGCCTTTGTGCCATCCTGACAGAGGTCGTCCGTGACCGGCTTGAGGTGATCGAGCCCGAGCACCGCGCCGCGCGGCGCACCTGAGATCATGTTGTTGCTGATGAGAGCACTGCCGGCGCCGGAAACCACCGACACACCGACGCCAGCCAGCGCATTGCGGATGACGTTGCCGGAGATCACGACGTCGCGCAGATATTGGCCCCAGCCGGCGACGATGCCGAACGACGGCGCGTTCTCGATCACATTGCCGGTGACGGACGTATCAGCCTCGACATAGATGCCGATGCCCGCATCGTCATCGGGGGCGGTCCCGATCGGCCGCTTCGGAAGCAGGTTGCGGATGATGTTGCCCTGGACCACCGCGAGGCGGCCGCCTTCGTTGAAATTGCAGACGGAGACGCCGAACGCGGCGCCGTCCACCGTATTGCCGCTGATGACGGCGCCCTCGAACGCGAATTCGGAATAGAGCGCGACTTCGCGCACGTCGGAGACACTGTTGCCTGTGATCTGAATGTTCGACGCCGAATTGCCGCGCACGGCGGAGTAATCGCAGTTCCTGATGCGGTTGCCGCGCACGATCACATTGCCGGCGCGGAACGCGTTGATGGCATTGCCGTATTGGCCGGAGCCGCCGGGGCCAGCCTTGATGTTCTCGATGCGGTTGTCGAGCACCAGCGAGCCGTCGTCGCCAATGGCGGTCCGCAGGATTTCGATGCCGTTGTCGCTCGTATCTGTAATCGTGTTGCGCGAGACGATCAGTCCCTTCGCATCGAAGGAGACGATCGCCGTAGCCGCGATATGGGTGATGATGTTGCCGATGACGTCGCCGGAAACCTGCTCGAACCAGATGCCGCTGCCGCCTGCGTTGGTGATCTCGCAATCGATGATGCGGACATCGCGTCCACCGAGGCCATGCACCAGGCCGCGCCGCGCGGGGAGCGGGATGTTGCCGCCATCGAGCGTGAGTCCGGTCAGGCCGATGCCGTCGGCGCCTTCGCCCGATAGCAGGGAGGGGCCGCCGCCGGCGAAGAGCAGTTTCGTCGCGCCCCTGACGCCGATGAGCTGGCTGCCGCTCGGAAGGTGCAACAGGGAGGTGCGGTAGTTGCCCGGCGGCAGCGCCAGCGGCACTTGCGCACGCGCAGCCTCGTCGATCGCGCGCTGCAGCACACGGGTCTGGTCGTCAGGACTATTGGGCCGCACGCCAAATTGCGTGGCATCGCGGCCGAGCGTCGACGTCAGCGGGGCGGAACGTGCGGAATCGGCCGGCAGGGTTAGAGCACCGGCGGTACCGGCAACGGAGGCGCCCAGAATAGCACGGCGATTGACGTCCATGACCAGCATCTCGCGCGAAAGTGGCGTGCTGCCACCACTTAAGCCGAAACGCTGAACCTGGACGGTAATGGCTGAGGAAGGTGGAGGTGTTTGTTGCCCGTAGGGTTAAATCTTTACTGGAGGCCACAGCTGCAAGGCCGTCACCTCGACAAGCAACAGGCGGGCGACAATTTGCCGATATGCCGCCATCGTGCGGGAACCAATAACAGGCGCCGAACTTGGTCCAGAAGAATCGCTCGGCGAGGAGAAGGGTTATGCATCTGTCCAGTCAAAGTCTGCTGGTTATTCTTTTTGTCGGCATCATCGCGGGGTGGCTCGCGGGGCGTGTCATGGAAGGCGGCGGTTTCGGCCTGATCGGCGACTTGCTCGTTGGACTCGTCGGCGCATTCATCGGCGACTGGCTGCTGCCGAAACTCGGAATTCATCTCGGTGTCGGCCTTGTCGCCGCGATCCTCAACGCCTTCATCGGCGCGGTGGTGCTGCTGCTGATCCTCCGTTTGATCAATGGTGGATTTGGTTATCGCCGCCGCGGCGCGTGGTAACCGGTTACGGCCATCGTCTCAGCTTGAACCACGGCCATCGATTGCAAAAGAAGCCAGCCCGCGAATGCGCGTGCTGGCGTCCTGCCTCGTCAGCTTCACCAGCTCCATCAGCATGGCTTCGCCGGCGTCGACCAGGTGTTCCACGCTGATGGCGCGATAGCCTTTGCGCAGCATGGCGCCGTCACGGGGTGGCAGCGGGATATGGACGAAGGCGGCAAGCGCCGGCCCATCCGCGGTCCTCGTCGCCTCGATCGCCCGCCAGCTCAAGTAGTTGCAGAGATAGCTGCCGGCGTCGCGCGATGGCCTTGCATCGATGCCGGCCATGCGCGCGGCGCGCAGCAGTTTGGCCGTATGCGGGCCGAACAGCATGGGCGCTGCGCCAGGCACGATCGAGCCTTGGCGCGCGACGTCGCGGTCGGCGTCGGGAAAGGTCGTCGTGATTGCGTTGCGGGCGCGGGTCTCGATCCGGACGTGCGCCGTGCGGCTGGCAAGCCCGAACATCAGCATCGCGTCGGGGCGCCGCTGCGCGATTAGCTCGGGCAGCTTGCGATCGACGGTGCGGTAGGTCACATGGAAGATGTGGCTGGTCAGCTCGACATCGTCCAACGCGGGGCGGCGCAGGGCCGCGAGCCGCTTGACCAGCGGCATGGTCGGATTAAACGGCGCGCCCGGGAACGGGCCGAAGCCGGTGATGAGGATGCGAAGGGGCTTGCTCATTGGAGCATCTCCGCGAGCTTTTCGGCTGCGACCGCGGGTGCAATGTGGCCTTCCGCCACCTCGGTCTCCAGCTTCCTCACCTTGGCGCGAACAGCGGCATCGCTGCGCAGCCGCGCCATGATGCGGCTTTCCAGCATCGACCACATCCACTTCACCTGCTGCTCGCGGCGGCGTTGCGCGAATTCGCCTGACGCGGTCATCGCCTTGCGGTGATCCAGGACCTTTTGCCAGAGCTCGGCGATCCCAGCGCCGGTCAGCGCCGAATAGGTCGTCACCGGCGGGTGCCAGTGTTCGGAGCGCGGACTGAGCAGATGCAGCGCGCCGCGATAATCGGCTGCGGTGATATTGGCGCGCTTGAGATTGTCGCCGTCGGCCTTGTTGATCGCGATCATGTCGGCGAGTTCCACCAGGCCCTTTTTGATGCCCTGCAGTTCGTCGCCGCCCCCCGGCAGCATCAGGGCCAGGAAAAAATCGGTCATGTCGCAGACCGCGGTTTCGGATTGCCCGATGCCGACGGTCTCGACCAGGATCACGTCGAAACCGGCGGCCTCGCAGAGCAGCATGGCCTCGCGCGTTTTGGCGGCGACGCCCCCGAGCGTGCCGGAGGAGGGCGAAGGGCGGATGAAGGCGTGCTCGGCGTGCGACAGCCGTGCCATCCGCGTCTTGTCGCCGAGGATGGAGCCGCCGGTGCGCGCTGAAGACGGATCGACCGCGAGCACCGCAACCTTGTGGCCCTGTTCGATCAGATACATGCCGAGCGCGTCGATGGTGGTGGACTTGCCGACCCCTGGCGAGCCGGTGATGCCGACCCGGATCGCGCGCCCCGTCTGCGGCAGCACCGCCTGGACCAGCTCGCGCGCCGCGGCCTGGTGGTCGGCACGGCGGCTCTCGACCAGGGTGATGGCGCGGGCGAGCGCGGCGCGATGGCCGGCGCGAAGGTCGCGGGCGAGGCCAGCAATGTCGGGAGGCTGGACAGTCGAACGTGGGGACATGCCTTCGTTATAGCCGATCGAGGCTCGCCCGCTAGTTCTCTTCCGCATCCCCCTTCGGCCGGCTGCCGCCGAAGATCGCCTGGCCCTCCGCACTGAGATAAGGCTTCAACGTCTCCCACGGAACGAAGGCGACATAGTCCCCCTCGGCATAGGGGCCGACCGCGTAAGGCGGATAGTGGAAGGTGAGTCCTGAACTCTTGCCCGCTTCGGTCGACGGCGCCAGCGTCACGGCGCCGATCTTGAGCAATTTCGGTTCGAGCCCCTTGAACCATTCGTCGGTCGCGGTCTCGGCGGCATCGCGCTTCTTCTTCTCGGCCGTCAACGAGACGATGATCGCTTTCAGCATCGCCTTCATGGTCGGGCCGTTATCGGCGGTCTCCGTGAAGAAGGGGCGGATCGAGATGCGCTTGTTCTCCGCCCTGTCCCATAGGATGGTGTCCACCGTCCTGTTGGGGTGCGCCCCGTGGGTGTCCATATAGTCGTTTCGGACCACGCTGACATAGCGATCGGCCACGATCGAGCGCACCGAATAATCGCGCCCAAAGGAGTAGGGGCCGTCGCGGAACAGCTCCTTGTCCTCTTTGAACTCCTTGGCGGCATCCGCAGCCTGTTTGTCGATCCACTTCCGCCCCTCGGCGAGGCAGTTCGCGGCAAGCGCCGGATCGGCCTTGATCTGTGCGTCGAGCGTGACGGTGGCCTCGACGGCCTTGGTCTTGATCGACGCGTCCGGCTTGGGCTCCGCGGCAAAGCCCGGCGCGAGCGCGAGCAGCCCAAGCAGGAGGGCGAAAGAGAATCTGGAACAATGCATGGAAATACGATCCGGTTTCCTGGACATATGTGCGCCCAGTTACCTGAAAGGTTAGACCCTGCCCAGATCGAACGCGCGGCCAGGGGGAGCCGCGTGAATTTGTCCGCAGGAATGCAGTTGAGCCGAGCGGCTATTCCGCCGCCTCGCTGTGCCCAAGGCGGGCGTTGAGCTTGTGGATCAGCTCTTCCGCGGCTTCGGCGATCACCGTGCCCGGCGGGAAGATCGCCTCGGCGCCAGCCTTGTAGAGCGCATCGTAATCCTGCGGCGGCACCACGCCGCCGACGATGATCATGATGTCCTCGCGTCCCTGTTTCTTCAACGCGGCCTTCAACTCGGGCACGGCGGTGAGATGGGCGGCGGCCAGCGAGGAGACGCCGAGAATATGCACGTCGTTCTCGACCGCCTGGCGCGCCGCTTCGTCGGCGGTGGCGAACAGGGGCCCGATATCGACGTCGAAGCCGAGATCGGCGAACGCCGAGGCGATCACCTTCTGGCCGCGGTCGTGGCCATCCTGACCGATCTTGGCGACCAGGATGCGCGGCCGGCGCCCCTCCGCCTCTTCGAAGGCCTCGATCAGCGCCTGCAGCTTCTCGACCTGCTTCGACATGCCTGCAGTCTCCCGCTTGTAGACGCCGGTGATGGACTTGATCTCGGCACGGTGACGGCCGAACACTTTTTCCAGCGCGCCGGAGATCTCGCCGACGGTCGCCTTGGCGCGTGCGGCATCGATTGCGAGCGCCAGGAGGTTGCCATTGCCTTCGCCGGCCGAGCGGGTCAGCGCGGCCAAGGCGGCATCGACCTCGGCCTGCTTGCGCTCGGATCGCAGCCGCGCGAGCTTGTCGATCTGCAGCCGCCGCACGGTCGAATTGTCGACCTTGAGCACATCGAGCGGCGGCTCGTCGGTCGGCTTGTACTTGTTGACGCCGATCACCGACTGGCGCCCGGTGTCGATGCGCGCCTGGGTCTTGGCGGAAGCTTCCTCGATGCGCAGCTTGGGAACGCCAGCTTCGATCGCCTTGGCCATGCCGCCGAGCTCCTCGACCTCCTGGATGTGGCTCCAGGCCTTGGCGGCGAGATCATGAGTCAGCCGCTCGACATAGAACGAGCCGCCCCAGGGATCGATGATCCGCGTGGTCCCGCTCTCCTGCTGCAGGAACAGCTGCGTGTTGCGGGCGATGCGGGCGGAGAAGTCGGTCGGCAGCGCCAACGCCTCGTCCAGCGCATTGGTGTGCAGCGACTGGGTGTGGCCTTGCGTCGCCGCCATCGCCTCGATCGCGGTGCGTGCGACGTTGTTGTAGACGTCCTGCGCAGTCAGCGACCAGCCCGAGGTCTGGCTGTGCGTGCGCAGCGACAGCGAGCGCGGGTCCCTGGGGTTGAACGGCTTCAAGAGCTTCGCCCACAACAGGCGGGCGGCGCGGAGCTTGGCGACCTCCATGAAGAAGTTCATGCCGATAGCCCAGAAGAACGACAGCCGCGGTGCGAAGCGGTCGACGTCGAGGCCGGCGGCGATGCCGGCGCGCAAGTATTCGACGCCGTCGGCCAGCGTATAGGCGAGCTCGAGATCCTGCGTCGCGCCGGCCTCCTGCATGTGATAGCCGGAGATCGAGATGGAGTTGAACTTCGGCATCCGCTGCGAGGTGAAGGCGAAGATGTCGGAGATGATCCGCATCGAAGGCGAGGGCGGATAGATGTAGGTGTTGCGCACCATGAACTCTTTCAGAATGTCGTTCTGAATGGTGCCCGCGAGTTTTTCCGGCGGCACGCCCTGTTCCTCGGCGGCAACGACGTAGAGCGCCAGGATCGGCAGCACCGCGCCGTTCATGGTCATTGACACGCTCATCTGGTCGAGCGGGATGCCGGAGAACAGCGTCCGCATGTCGTAGATGGAGTCGATCGCAACGCCGGCCATGCCGACATCGCCGGCGACGCGCGGGTGATCGGAATCATAGCCGCGATGGGTGGCGAGATCGAAGGCGACGGAAAGGCCTTTCTGCCCCGCGGCGAGATTACGCCGGTAGAAGGCGTTGGAATCCTCGGCCGTGGAGAAGCCGGCATATTGCCTGACAGTCCAGGGCTGGTTGACATACATTGTCGGGTAGGGACCGCGCAGGTAGGGCGCGATGCCCGGCCAAGTCTCCAGGAAATCGATGCCGGTGAGATCCGTCTCGCCATAGGCCGGCTTCACCGGGATGCCTTCCGGTGTCAGCCAAGGCTCGGCGGAGCCTGCGGATGCGGGCACGGCCGTCGGCTCGAAGGCGATGTCGGCGAAGTTCGGAATGCGGGTCATTCCTGGCGTCCTCATCGGTCAATCGTGATCCGGATGCTGATGGCTGACGATCGTCGCCATCTTCTCCGGTCCGTAATTCTGCTGCGTGGTCTGGCTCGGCAGATTGGCAATGGCGACGACCCAGCCGAGCCGGGATTCCGTGCCGTATTGTCGTGTCGGCACTACGCGATCCGGCCGGTCGAACGCGCCGGTCATGATCTCGATCCGCGGCCCATCAATGCGTCCGAAGCCGAGCGGCGTGCCGCAGGCGGGGCAGAAGAATCGCTCGGCGATCGTGGACGAGCGGAACGCGGCGGGCTGACCGCGCGTCCAGGCGAAGTGCTCGCGGTCGATCTCGGCAAACGAGGCGAACGGCGCGCCGGCGGCCTTCTGGCACATCCGGCAATGGCAGATACTGACCTTGCCTGGCGTGGTCTTGAACGCGAAGCGGACCGCGCCGCATTGACAGCCGCCGGTCAGGAGAGGCTTGGTGTCGTCGGTCATGCTCACTCCAGAAATGTATAGGCGTCCTCGAGCGTCTTGGGCGCGTCACAGCCGGCAAAGATGAACCCATCGACACCGGCCCCGCGGAGCGCCGCTTCTTGTTCGCCGCCGCGCCCCGCCAGATAGATATGGCGGACACCGGCGTCTTTCAGGGCCTTGGTGGCCGGAACTGCCATTTCCGCATAGACCTTGTCCGAGGAGCAGAGGCAGGCCAGCGTCGCGCCGGACGCCTCGCAGGCCGCCGCCAACGCGGACGGATCGGATGCTCCTTCGCCGCCGATCGCAGCGATGCCGCCCGCCTCGAAGAAGCTCTTGGTGAAGGTCGCGCGTGCGGTGAAATCGGCAGGCGTGCCGAGATTGGCAAGAAACACGGACGGACGCTTGCCTTTGCTGTTCAGCAGGCTGTCGGAGCGATCGCGCAGGCGCTCGAACGGCTCGGCCAGCCGGATCGGGGCGAGGGGCTCGAACGTGACCTTCGCCTGATCGTTTGTCGCGGCCGCGATCGGCGTCACCGCCTCGACCGCGACATCGGCCTCAGTGAGGTTCGGAAACTCGCTGGCACCGGTCAGCACGTCACGCCGTTTGGCAATATTGGCCGCGCGCGCCTGTCGCGTCGCCGCCACCTTGCCCTGGATCAGCCCGGCCTGCAGCGCCGCGAACACACCGCCGGCTTTCTCGATCTCCTGGAACTGCACCCAGGCCGTTTCGCAAAGCTCTTGGGTCAATGCCTCGATGCCGCCCGAACCGGCCGCGGGATCGGCGACCTTGGCGAGGTTGCTTTCCTCCAGCAGGATCAGTTGTGTGTTGCGCGCCACGCGCCGGGCGAACGCATCCGGCAGGCCGAGGGCGAGCGTGTGTGGCAGCACGGTGATCGCATTGGCCCCGCCAATTCCGACCGCGAATGTCGCGATCGTGGCGCGCAGCATGTTCACATAGGGATCGCGCTGCGTCAGCATCCGCCAAGCGGTTTCCGCGGCGATGAAAATCGGCTTCGGCGTAAGGCCGCAAGCCGCTTCGATCCGCGCCCATAGCAGGCGTAATGCGCGGAATTTCGCCGATGTCAGGAACTGATCGGCGTCGGCGCAGAGCCGGAACGAGAGCGCCGCGCGCGCCTCGTCGAGCGGGATGCCGCCGGCTTCGAGCGTGCGCAGATAGGCGAGGCCAGACGCGATCGCAAACGCCAATTCCTGCGCTTCCGATCCGCCGGCGTCATGAATCGGGCGGCCGTCGGCCAGGACCAGATGCCGACTGAAGCCGCGGTCCTTCAGGCCGCGCACCACCTTGGCGAACCCGTCCTCCATCTCGGACCAGGTGGCGGCGGCACTCCCGCGGACGGCCAGGGCGGAGAGGGCCTGATAGTTGATGCGAAGATCGACCTTGGCAGGATCGACGTGCTGGGCTTCGATCAACGATGCGACCGCTTCGCCCGCATTGCCGCGGCCGAGCACCGGATTGAGCGCAATCGAGATCCCGGCATCAAACATGACACCGGCGAACAGCCGCTGCAGCGTTGCCGGCTCGGCGTCCGGAATGCCGAAGCCGCGCGCGCCGGGGCCGTTCTGGAAGTCGAGCTCGATCCCGGTCGCGCCATTCTCGAGATCGGTCAGGATCTGGGCATTGGCCTTGGCGACATCGGGATGGTCGACCCGCTGCATGATGAACCAGGGCGCGGCGGCGGCGCGTCCGGTAACCGGGGATGCACCCTTGGCACGGGTGTAGATCGGCTGGATAGAGAGGCCGTCATAGGTCTTGCCGACCAGCTTCTCGAATGGCGCTCCCTTCAGTACGCCATCGACCAGCTTGCGCCAATCGTCACGACTGGCCGGCGCGAACTCGGCGGCCAACCGCAGGTCCTCGGTCACGGATGTCATTCGGCCTAAGTCTCCCGGGCGCCTGTTTTCACCATTGTTGGCCGCAAAATGCCACGTCGGAACGGCCAAGCCAAACGGTTGTTTCGGCTTTGGACCTATCGTTCGAGAGGGGGCAGACGCTCGATTCCGTCGCACGGGACATGCGCCAACGCCTCCTTGATGCGGCGGCCTGCGATCAGCCGCTCCGGTGCGATCTCGGCCAGCGGCACCAGCACGAAACCGCGCTCGAACAGGCGAGGGTGCGGCAGGGTCAGCTGGGGCGTGTCGATCGCGAGATCGTCATAGGCGATCAGGTCGAGGTCGAGCGTCCGCGGTCCCCAGCGGCTCTCGTGCGCGCGGTCGCGGCCAAACATCCGCTCGACCTCGTGCAGGGCGGCGAGCAGAGCGTGCGGATCGAGCTGCGTCTCGATCGCGATACAGGCATTGATGAAGGGCGGCTGCTGCGTCTCACCCCAGGGCGGCGTCAAGTAATCGGCGGATCGCGCTGCGAGCGTTGACTGAGCAGGGCGGCAGATTTCCGCGATGGCGCGTTCAAACGTGGTGCGGACATCGCCGACATTGCCGCCGAGGGCGATCAGCGCGCTCGCCATCAGTCGCGCGAGCGCGTCAGGACAACGCCCACATCCTCGAAGATCGCGGCGATCGGCGCGTGCGGCTTGTGCACCGTGACCTTCACGGCGCGGATCCGCGGGAAAGCCGCTAGGATCGCATCGGCGACCGCGCCGGCCGCGCGCTCCAGCAGCTTGTAGCTAGTGTCCTTGAAGGCTGATGTCGCGGTGGCCACCACGTTGGAATAGTTCACCGTGTCGGCGAGACGGTCGGAGCGCGAGGATTCGGACAGGTCGGTATCGAGTTCGAGATCGATCACGAAGCGCTGGCCGACCTCGCTTTCGTGCTCCAACATGCCATGGCGGGCATGAATCAGAATTCCCTTGATGAAGATGGTGCCGCTCATCCTTTTTGCGCCTCGATCGCTGCGGCCACGCGCAAGGCTTGCACGGTTTCGGCCACGTCATGGGCCCTGATGATCTTGGCGCCGCGCTCGGCGGCAATCAGATGCGCCGCAATCGAACCGCCCAGCCGTTCGCTCGGCTCCGAGGGCACGACGGAGCCGATGAAGCGCTTGCGCGACGCGCCGACCAGGAGCGGCAGGCCGAAGCACGAAAGCTCGCCGAGTCGCGCCAGCATCGTCATGCTCTGCTCCGTCGTCTTTCCGAAGCCGATGCCGGGATCGAGCACGATGTTGCCGTCGGGAATGCCGGCCTTCGCGGCGATGTCCAGCGAGCGGGCAAAGAAATCCAGCACGTCCTGCACGATGTCAATTGCGGGATCGATCGAGAGGCGGTTGTGCATGACGACCACCGGCGCGTTGTGTGCAGCCACGACCTTGGCCATCTCCGCATCGCGCTGCAGCCCCCAGACATCATTGGCGATCGCTGCGCCTTGCTCCAACGCAAACGCGACGACCTCGGCCTTCATGCTGTCGATCGAGACGGGTACACCGAGCGCCACGACATCAGCAAGAACAGGCCTCAGCCGCGCCAGTTCCTCATCAGCCGACACGGGCGTCGCCCCGGTATAGGGACGGGTGGATTCGGCGCCGATATCGATGATGTCGGCACCCTCGGCGATCATACGCCTGGCCTGTGCGATCGCGCGTTCCGGTGCATTGAATCGGCCGCCGTCCGAGAACGAGTCGGGTGTGACATTGAGAATGCCCATCACGGCCGGGTAGGGTCTTGCGACCCATTCGCGCAGCAGCGGATGCACAGCCGAAGCTGGGCTCAGGCGGGATTTTGGCGCTGGCGCATTCATGGCGACGCTTTGCGCGGTCGCGGCGACGGAGTCAAGATGATGCACTGCACGCGCGCAAGGGCGCCGATGCCGTCAATAGCTGATCTTCGGTTCCAGCTTGCGTGCCTGCTCGATCATGTGCCCGACCGATTTCTCCGAAGGCAGGATGCGCACCAGCTTGCGCCTGGTGTTCACCTCCTTGATATTTTGGGCGAGGCGAGCCGGGTTGCGGTGAGCCAGTTCGCGCACCGTGGTGACGCCGGCGGCACGCACGAGGCCGACCTTCGCTTTGCCCATGCCCGGAATTCGCATGTAGTCGGCCACATTTGCCCAATCGAGCAACTGCTGCTCGGTGATGCCGGTCTGGGCGGCGAGCGTCTTGCGGCCTTTTGAGGTGCGAGCGGCTTCAAGCAGCGCGTCGGTGGTCCGGATGCCAAGCGCCTTCAGTTTGGACGCGGCAAAGGCCATCATGCCTTCGATTTCGGAAATTGGGTATGTCATGATCTTCAATGGGTGCGAAAGTGCTTCAGGCGAGATGGGTCAGGCCCGGTGTCTTGCGACGATCGCGCCCATTCGATCGACTTCGATTGTGTCGCTGCAGAGCTTGAAAAGTTCACCTGTGCGGATGCAGATCCCAGCGCGGCAGAGATCTTGGATGTAGAAATCTTGCGCCATCAACCCGGTGCGAAGAAAGTCAAGTATGATGCCGATGGCATTTTCAGCCAAAGCTCTACCGATGCCAGCCTTTGCAGCCAGCAGCTCACTTAATTCGTCCATCTTGCCCCGTCCTCGATCCGGCCCCCCAAGACCGGACTTGTCCTTGAGGATTTATCTTGATCGGGCGACCGGTGAAAGACAAGTCATGAGCACACGCCGACGCGCGCAGATTCGCGATCGCGGCAAAAGTGTTGCAGCGATGCAAGACGGCGTGTGAAATTTGCGGATTGGCAGCGTAATATCTGCTCCTATCGCATTTCTGTTGACTGCAACGGGCTGATAGAGCGGATACGAGGCGGCTGCGGTTCCAGCAGAGCCAAGATAGAGCCAAGACCAAGCAAGTATGACGCCGGGCCGATTGCAGACCGCCAACTTAAGACGAAAACGAGCGAAAGACCTGTCGTAATGGCATTCTCCGGAACATCCTCGGCCGATACCGAGGACAAAATTCTCGTCGGCAAAGGAGAACAGCCGGCCTGGTTGACGCTTGCGCTTTCCAATCGCCACGGTCTTGTGACCGGTGCGACCGGCACCGGCAAGACGGTGACGCTGCAGGTGATGGCCGAGGGCTTTGCGCGCGCCGGCGTTCCGGTATTTGCTGCCGACATTAAGGGGGATCTGTCGGGCATTGCCGAGGTCGGTGAGGGCAAGGATTTCATCCTCAAGCGCGCGAGCGAACTGGGCCTGACATATCAGCCCGACCAGTTCGCGACGGTATTTTGGGACGTGTTCGGCGAGCAGGGGCATCCGGTGCGCGCCACCGTCACCGAGATGGGACCGTTACTGCTGGCGCGCATGCTCGACTTGAACGATGTGCAGGAGGGCGTGCTCAACGTCGCCTTCCGCGTCGCCGACGACAATGGGCTGACGCTGATCGATATGAAGGACCTGCGTGCGCTGCTCGATGCCATCATTCCCGAGGTGGCCAAGAAGAGCGCCGATGCCGAGGAGGATCCGTTGGCGCCGATCCGCAAGGCCGCACAGTCGTTCGGCAATGTGACGCGCGCAACCGTCGGAACGATCCAGCGCCAATTGCTCGTGCTGGAAAACCAGGGCGGCACCAAATTTTTTGGCGAACCAGCTCTGTCCCTGCAGGACTTCATGCGCACCGACCGGGACGGGCGCGGCATGATCAACATCCTGGTCGCGGACAAGCTGTTGCAGAACCCGAGGCTCTACGCGACCTTCCTGCTGTGGATGCTCTCGGAATTGTTCGAGGAACTGCCGGAAGTCGGCGATCTCGCCAAGCCGAAACTCGTGTTCTTTTTCGATGAAGCGCATCTGTTGTTCAACGACGCGCCGAAGGCGCTGATGGACAAGATCGAGCAGGTGGTGCGGCTGATCCGCTCCAAAGGCGTCGGCGTCTATTTCGTGACGCAGAACCCGCTCGACGTCCCCGATCGCGTGCTCGGCCAATTGGGCAATCGCGTGCAGCACGCCTTGCGCGCGTTCACGCCGCGCGATCAGAAGGCCGTCGCTGCGGCTGCCGAGACGTTCCGGCCCAATCCGAAGCTCGACACCGCCAAGGTGATCATGGAACTCGGTAAGGGCGAAGCGCTGGTGTCGTTTCTCGAAGGCAACGGCACGCCGGCGATGGTCGAGCGGGTGTTGATCAGGCCGCCGTCGGCGCGGATCGGACCGGTCACGCCGGAGGAACGCAAGGCGATCATGGATGCGAGCCCGGTGAAGGGCAAATATGACACCGCGATCGATGCGGAGTCGGCCTATGAGATGCTGCAGAAGCGGATTGCGGGCACCGCGGCCACCGCAGAAGGCTCATCCGGCAGTGTGCTCGGCAGGATCGGCGACATCGCCGCTGCGATCTTCGGCACCAACGTCAAGCGCGGCCGGCTTTCGACGGGCCAGTTGATGGCGCGGAATATCACGCGCTCGGTCACCGACAAGGTGGTCGGCGGCGTGGCGGCTGATCTCGGCAAGCAGGTCGGCGGCTCCCTTGGCGGCTCGATCGGCCGCTCCCTGGTACGTGGCGCGCTCGGTGGGTTGTTGCGACGATGATGATGAACATGTTTGCTGATCGCGTGACCTGCTGATGTCCGAACCAATGCCTAGGTTGCGATGGCCGTCGTTGCGCGCGCCGGTCGATATCCTCTTCTTGATCTGCTGTGTGCTGCTGATCGGTGACGTGCTGGTCCCGGAGCTGTGGGGCAACGGCAAAACCAAGGACTATCCGCTCTGGTATTGGGCCGGACAGCAGGTACTCCTGGGCCAGGACCTGTATCCGCATAACCTCGCCGACTATTTCGCCTTCCTCTATCCGCCGTTCCCGGCCGTGCTGCTGGCGATCCCTGCCTGGTTCGGCAAGGTGGTGCTCTACACCTGTCTGGGGCTGCTCAATGTGGTGGCGTGGTGGATCACGGCGCAGCTCTCTCACGCCATGACCGGTTCGGGCAGGGAGCCCAATCAATGGCTCTATTTTCTGCCCGGCTTCGTGACGATCAGCTTCGTGTTCGACATGTTCGATCTCGGGCAGCCCAACCTCATGCTGTTGGCGTTGATGCTCTACGGCTTCTGGCTCCTGCAGCATGCGCGGCCGTGGCTCGGCGGCAGCATGTTTGCGCTTGCAACCGCCATCAAGGTGTTCCCGGTCGCCGTCTTGCCGTACCTCGTCTGGCGCCGGCAATGGTGGGCCGCGGTCAGCATGATCGTGTTCACATTGGTGTTCCTGTTCGTGGTGCCGGCGCCGGTGCGCGGCTTCCAGCACAACGTGGCGGAGCTGAAGACCTGGTATCGAGGCATGGTCGGCACCAGTTCCGAGAAGGGGTTTGGCCAGCGTGACGAGCAGAACTGGTCCTGGGTCAATCAGTCGATCATCGCGGTCACGCATCGTCTGACGCGTCCGGTGAACTACAACCAGGACGATCCGTCCAAGCCGGTGCGCACGATGAACGTCGTCGACATCTCGTTCCAGGAAGCAAACCTCGTGGTGCTCGCGGTCTCGCTCGCGCTGGGATTGGGCTTCCTGGCGGTGATGCCTGCGCAGAAACGGCGGACGCCGCGCTCCGACGCCGAGGAGCTTGGAATCCTGTTCTGCCTGATGACGGTGGCCTCGCCGCTTGCGCGGCAATATTATTTCATATGGCTGTTCTTTCCGATGACGATCCTGATGCATCGTGCAGCCTATGACTCCCGGCCGCGGGTGCGTCTGTGGACATGGCTTGCGCTGGCGCTCTCGGGCATCCTGCTGCTGCTGTCGTTGCCGCCATTCCCGAAAGATATCCAGGCATGGGGCAACAATCTTGCCGCAACCGCCGTCATGGCCGGCGCGCTGGTCTGGCATATCCTGCATCCGCCCCTGCAGGAGGCGGCTAGCTCGCCGGGGACAACGGGGTTAAAACCGGCGCAGCAATCAGCTTGAAGGAATTGGCGATCATGGCCAGCGCGCAGCTTCAGTCCGTCCTCGATCGTATCGACGCCGATTTCGACAACAGTCTGGAGCGGCTGTTTGCGCTGATCCGGATCAAGTCGATCTCCGCCGATCCGGCCTTTGCCGCGGACTGCAAGGCGGCGGCCGATCATCTTGCCAAGGATTTGGCCACGCTCGGTTTTGCCAGCGAAGTGCGGCCGACCGCGGGACATCCTGCCGTCGTCGGCAAGAGCAACGGGCACGGTGCTTCAAGGCCGCACGTGCTGTTCTATGGCCACTATGACGTGCAGCCGGTCGATCCGCTCGACTTGTGGCACCGTCCGCCGTTCGAGCCGGTCGTGACCGATCATGCCGATGGTCGCAAGATCATCGTCGCGCGCGGCGCCGAGGACGACAAAGGTCAATTGATGACCTTCATCGAAGCGTGCCGAGCCTGGAAAACCGTCACCGGCTCGCTGCCGCTCGACATCACCGTCCTGATCGAGGGCGAGGAGGAGGTCGGTTCGAAGAACTTCGTGCCGTGGCTCGAGGCCAACAAGGATGAATTCAAGGCCGACTGCGTGCTGGTCTGCGACACCGGCATGTGGGATCCGAACACGCCCGCGATCACCGTTGCGCTGCGCGGTCTGCTCTACGAGGAGGTCAAGATCAAGGCCGCCAATCGCGACCTGCATTCCGGCGTGTTCGGCGGCGGTGCGCGCAATCCGATCCGGGTGCTGACCGAGGTGCTGGGACGGCTGTTCGATGAGAATGGCCGCATCACCATTCCAGGCTTCTATGATGGCGTGAAGGATCTGCCGCCTGCGGTGCTGGAGCAGTGGAAGAGCCTCAACTTGACGCCGGAGACGTTTCTGAAGCCGATCGGCTTGTCGATTCCGGCCGGCGAAAAAGATCGGCTCCTGATCGAGCAGATCTCCTCGCGTCCGACCTGCGACATCAACGGCATCTGGGGTGGCTATATCGGCGAGGGCTCCAAAACCGTCATCCCGGCGCATGCGTCTGCGAAGGTCTCCTTCCGCCTTGTCGAAGGGCAGGACCCGGCCAAGATCCGCAAGGCGTTTCGCGATTTCGTCTCGGCGCGCATTCCCGGCGATTGCTCGGTCGAGTTCGGCGACCATTCGGCAGGCCCTGCGATCGCGCTCGACTGGAACATGAAGCCGCTTGCTGCTGCTAAGCAGGCACTCACCGACGAATGGGGCAAGGAGGCGCTGTTGATCGGCTCCGGCGCGTCGATCCCGATCGTGGCCGACTTCAAGAAGACGCTCGGCCTCGACTCGCTGCTGGTCGGCTTCGGTCTCGATGACGACAACATTCATTCGCCCAACGAGAAATATGATCTGAAGAGCTACCACAAGGGCATCCGCTCCTGGGCGCGCATCCTCGCTGCGCTGGCGGAATTGCCGCGTTAGGATCAGAAGCTGCGCACGCTCGATCGCGACACGTCAGAGCGGCGCTTCGCGGTCTCCGCGCTGTGGTTCGTCAAGCTACTCGCATGGCATTCTTGGAGGTTTACGAGAGGTTCCCGCTCAAGATCGTTGGCTGAACAGGAGAGTATGTCATGAAGATCGTCATGATTGGCGGCTCGGGCCTGATCGGATCGAAGTTGGTCGCCGTACTCAAGCAGCGAGGGCATGACGCTCTCGCCGCTTCTCCGCGGACAGGTGTCAACAGCGTGACAGGGGAGGGCCTTGCCGAGGCGCTCGCCGGCGCCGAGGTCGTCGTCGATGTTTCCAACGCTCCGAGCTGGGAGCCCGCCGCGGTGCTCGACTTCTTTCAGACATCGAGCCGCAATCTGGTCGCCGCAGAGGCCGTCGCTGGGGTCAAGCATCATGTTGCATTGTCGATCGTCGGGACCGACCGTGCACCCGGCAACAGCTATTTCCATGCCAAGCTCGCCCAGGAGCAGGTGATCAAGTCGTCCGGCGTGCCATACACGATCGTCCGCGCCACGCAGTTCTTCGAATTCCTGAGCGCGATCGCCGATGCGGGCGTCGTCGACGGCAAGGTCGTGGTTCCGACGGCCTCTTTTCAGCCGATTGCTGCTGATGACGTCGTGAGCGCGCTTGCCAGCGTTGCAACAGGCGCTCCACTGAACGCTACGATCGATATCGCTGGTCCGGAAAAAGCCCCCTTCAACACGTTCATCGCGCGCCGCTTGAAAGCGGCGGGGGACGCCCGGCCGGTCGTTGCTGACCCCGATGCGCAGTATTATGGAGCTGCGATCGATGATCGTTCGCTGGTCCCGCTTGGGTCGGCCCGCCTCGGTCCAACTGGTTTGGACGAATGGCTCGCGACAGCAACGTGAGCGCCGCTCCATTCCCCCCGAGTTCGCGTGCGCGTCCGAAAGCCGGTTTCCACTTTTCCGGATCGTGCTGCTCCATGCCGATATGTCAGGCTGCGGACAGAGCCGTGGCAGTAGCCTGATTGCTGCCGGCGAACTTGCGCAGGGCTGCGAGATTGGCCTCGGCGGAGGCCAATCTCCAGCATGACTTTCCGCTCGATTTCGCTTCGTAGAGCGCGGCGTCTGCTGCAGACAGCAGGGCCTCCGGGTCGGTGCCATGATCGGGCGAAGCGGCAATGCCGATGCTCATTCCGATGTGGACGTGCGCGCCGTCCGGCAGTTCCACGGGTGCCGTCATGACGGAAATGATGCGCTCGCCGAGTGCCAATGCATGATCGATCGCCGGGTCGCCGGCGAGCACGACGAACTCGTCGCCCCCGATCCGCGCGATGACGTCGGTCGGAGAGACGGTGTCCCGCAGCGTTGCGGCGACGATCTTCAGCAATTCATCACCCGCGGCATGACCAAAGGTGTCGTTGACCGGCTTGAAGCCATCGAGATCGAGATAGAGGACGGCGAAGCTCTGATGTCCAGAGGCTTTGCCATTGAGCCTGCTTTGCAGCGCGTCGATCAATCCGGCGCGGTTGCGCAGGCCCGTCAGCGCGTCGAGCCGCGCCAGCTCGTCGCTCTCGCGTTTGGAATGCATGACGGCCACCAGCATCTTGTTCAGCCGGAAGGCCGCGCCGGTCATGGCGAGGAAGTACACCGGCATCTGCAGATACATCACGAACAGCAGCGGCTCATGGGAGATGGCGACGCCCGGGATCACCGGGCCGATGCTGCACAGGATCATCGTTCCCGCGAGGTGGGGCGCGCTGAAATTGCGGAAGCAGATCCCGCCGACCATGGCCGCCGATGAAATGCAGGCGAGTGACGCTGCGATCCAGTCGCCGGACGCCAGGCTGATGCCGACACCGAAACCGACGCTGGCGCTCCATGCAACCGACAGCAGGATGTGGATATCGGTCGGAGTCGCGCGCTGCTCGCGCGCCCTGCGATAGGCGATCATCATCACGATCAGCCGCGAGAGGCAGATCACGACTTCCATCAGTAACCAGGTGATGAAGAGAACCGTGGGCGTGCGAAGTGCAAGCGCAGCAGCGACCGCGACGGTGTTGATGACGCCACCGGCGAAAACAGACCAGCAGCCATAGAGCTCGCCGATCAATGCGAGGCGAATGTCGGATGACACCGGATATCCCGGATCTGCCAGCCAGCGCGTCGCGCGCCAGCGTGGCAAACTGAAAGCCAGACCGTCACCCCGCATTTCAATACCTCCGCACGGGCGCACTAAGCAGCGGGGCACTTAACAGGTCTTTATGGACGTATCGGCGTCTCGTTGCATGCTTGATGTGCGGTAAAAATCTACCCCACGTCGTGAGCGTTGCCGGTAGCGGGACTGAAGGTTGAATCCGCAGCTCTCAGCCTGACGTTCGCACGCGCGCCCGCTCCTCCGGAACGGGAGCCACCTCGACCACCGCATTGCCCAGGGTGCGATCGCGCTCGAATGTGAGGCGGACGCGCTGGCCGACCGGCGTCAGCCCGATCAGGTTGCGCACCTGAGTGGCGCTGCGCACCGGCACGTCGTTGGCCTTGACGATGATATCGCCCTTGCGCAGGCCGGCGCGTTCCGCCGGAGAGCCGGCGCTGACGTCGGCGATCTGCGCGCCGTGAACACGGCCGTTGCCGGGCGTATCGAGGTCCAGCAGCGTCACGCCGATACGGCCGCGCTCGACCCGACCGCTCTGCACCAGTTGCTCCATCACCCGTCGCGCCATGTTGATCGGCACGGCAAAGCCGATCCCGACATTGCCGCCGCCCGGCGAGATGATCGCGGTGTTGATACCGACCAGCTCGCCGCGCAGGTTGATCAGCGCGCCGCCGGAATTGCCGGGATTGATCGCAGCATCTGTCTGGATGAAATCCTCATAGCCCTGCTTGCCGAGACCGGTGCGCCCTAGCGCGCTGACCAGGCCCGAGGTGACAGTCTGGCCAAGGCCGAAGGGATTGCCGACCGCGATCACGAAATCCCCGACCTCCAGCGCATCGCTGTCGCCAAGCGCAATCGCTTTCAGATCGACGGGATCGCGGATCTGGAGCAGGGCGATGTCGGTGGCAGGATCGCGGCCGACCAGGCGCGCGGCAAATTTTCGGCCGTCCTTGGTCCGGATCTGGACTGTCGTGACATGCTCGACGACGTGGTTGGCGGTCATCACATAGCCGCGCTGGGCATCGACGATGACGCCGGAGCCGGTTGCGCTGAACTGCTTCTCGACCTGCTTCGGCACGTCGAAGAATTCGCGAAAGAGGGGGTCGTGATAGAGCGGATTGTCTTCGCGAAGGCGGCCCTCGACCGAGATGTTGACCACCGCGGGCGTGACCTCCTTGACGAGCGGGGCCAGGGTCGGCACCCGCCCGAGCTTGAGGTCGGGGATCTGGGCTCCGGCCGGAGCCGCCAGTAGGCACAACACGATAGCCGGCGCGATTGCCAACGGCCGGACCCAACGCAGCAGCTGCATCGTCAACCCCCTCGAACAGGTTCAATCGGATTCTGGCGGCGATTTAGCTGGGAAAATGTCCAGGCTCGGTCAAGAGGGGGTCCGCAATCGGTCGAGCCTGTGCCGTGAAATTTTCGGTCCCGCCAGCGGGCGCCTTGAGGGTCCCGAAAATTTTCTGATGCCCCCTTGAATTCGTCTTCCGTTTTTCTAACTCGCTTGTTGCCGCCGCAAGCGGCGCCGGGTGCCCTGTCGGGCCCGGCGGACTGCCTGGGCGCAGGACCGGTTTCTGTACCGAGCGGGTCCAGCACCGGCCTTGCGCTCCTTCGTATCCATCTTGCTCTTAGGAGGACTTGGCTATGAGGACTTACGATTTCACGCCGCTCTGGCGCTCGAGCATTGGCTTTGATCGTCTCCTTGGCCTGCTCGACGAGACGCAGCGCGCGGTCGACGACAACTATCCACCTTACAACATCGAGCGGCTCAGCGAAGACCGCTACCAGATCTCGCTGGCGCTCGCGGGCTTCGGCCCGGACGAACTCGCGATCACTGCAGAACAGAATGTGCTGACGGTGGAAGGCCGCAAGGCCGACAAGGAGGGGCGTGAATATCTCTATCAGGGTATCTCCGCGCGGCCATTCAAGCGGCAGTTCAACCTCGCCGACTATGTGCAGGTGACGAACGCCTCCTTTGACAACGGCCGGCTGCGGATCGAGCTGGTGCGAGAAATCCCCGAAGCCATGAAGCCGCGGCGGATCGCGATCGGTACCGGCCCGGTCGAGAAGATCGAGCAGAAGAAAGCTGCCTGAAACTGGGCGTGGCCGGCGCGCGGGGCGTTGAGCCCCCGCGCGCGCTGATCCCATGCAAGGAGGAGATATCCCTATGGCTATTCGCGACCTGATTCCGTGGTCCCGGCCGCAGCAACTGGCGTCGCGGGACACCTTTGATCCGTTTCTCGCATTGCATCGCGAGGTGAACCGTCTGTTCGACGACGCCTTCCGCGGCATCGGCTCTTTCGGCGGGCTCGGTCCGTCCCTGATGGAAGGCCAGTTCGGCTGGCCCAAGGTCGAGCTGCGCGAGACCAACGACACCGTGACGATCTCGGCCGAGTTGCCGGGCCTGTCGGAGAAGGACGTCAATGTCGAGATCGCCAACGGCGTGCTCTCGATCCGCGGCGAGAAGAAGACCGAGCGCAATGGGGAAGGGCGCTTCTTCACCGAGCGCTATTATGGCGCGTTCGAACGGCGGATTCCGCTCGAGGATGTGCAGGAAGACAAGGCCAAGGCCGAATTCAAGAACGGCGTCCTCACCGTGACCATGCCGAAAGCCGAGCAAGCCGCCCGCGCGGTCAGGCAGATTCCGATCCAGACGGCTTGATCCGTCGTTCAGGGGAGGCAGCCGGGCGGCCGCCTTCCCTATCCAACAATTGTTCCTACGAAGGAGTGGTACCAGGAGAAACGACATGAGCGAACGCAGTGTTTCGATCAACGTCGGCGATGCCGCGTTTCATCCCGTGTCGCATTATGATTCCCCCGCGGCGGTGCTCGGCGACGGCAGGCTTTCGACCGCCGAGAAACGGCTGATCCTGTCATCGTGGGCGTCCGACATGTATGCGGTCGAGGATCAGCCGTCCCTGCGCAAGATACCCGGGAGCGCCCGGCCGCTGCGGCTGCCCGACATTCTCGGCGCCTTGCGGCAGCTCGATCAGGAGGACGACCCGCCGCGGCCGCGCGGCGGTGCTGCGATGCGGATCATACGTCGTGGCGACGTCTGCGCGCACGGTGCGTCGACAGGAGGCGGCGGCCTTGCCGCGGGCGAGAGCCGCGTCGGCCCCTTGAGGCTATCGCAACGTGCGCGCTTTTCCCGCGAGGCCAATGTGCGGCGTTACCGCAAGCTGCTCACCACCAAGCTCGCCGATCATGAGCGGTGTTACATCGAGCGGCGGCTTGCCGAGGAACTGAGCACGCTTTCGGAGCGGCGCGGTCTGGCCGGCGCCGAGACGTGCTGAACTCGCAAAACAAAAACGCCGCCCGGAATTGGGCGGCGTTTCATTCCAAAACGTGTAGAGGGTGTGTGCTCATTCGTTAGCACATCGCCTCCGATGGGTCCAGTCCGGCACGCCTCGTGCAGCCTAGGCCGGTCCGTGTCCGACCGGGAAAGGACCGTCGGCAAAACTGCGGTCATGATAGCCCTTGCTGCCGATCGCCTGCGTCAGCGGACTGCGGAAATCCTCATCGGCCGCAAGACGCGTTACGATCGATCGGAAGTCATGGCGCGGTCGCCAGCCAAGCTCCGCCCGCGCTCTGTCGTTGACATAGACCCGGTCGATCTCGTCGAACATGGTCCAGCCGCGGCGTTGATATTCCCGCTCATAGTCCGGCACATGACGTCTCACGACCACCGGCGCATGCCGGCGTAGCCCCGCCAGGTCCTCAGGCGTGAATGGCGAGGTCGCGCTGACGACGTATTTTGCAAATCGCGCCGAAGGCGCGTGGATTGCTGCTTTCAGATGCGCGTCCACCACATCCTCGATGTCGATGCGGCGGTAGAGGAATTCGTTCACCTTGGCATTGGCATCGGCGTAGGCCGCGCGCACCTCGGCATTGTCGTCCGCTTCGGGAAAGAAGCGCGAGACCCGCAATATGATTGCGGGCAGGGAATGGTTGCGCGCGAACAGTTGGCAAAGATCTTCGGCCGCAGCCTTGGTCGCACCATAGATGTTCTTCGGCACCGGCGCGACGCTTTCGGTCACCCAGGCCGCGGGTTCGCCGGCCGGCGGGATCAACGCGTCGCCGAACACGCTCGTGGTGCTGGTGTAGATGAAGGCTCCGACGCCGGCGGCGGCTGCCTCTTCCAGCAGGTTCAGCGTGCCGGTGATGTTGACGTCGACGAAGGCCTGGCGGCCGTGGGTCGCCACATGCGGCTTGTGCAAGGTCGCCGCGTGCAACACGGTTGCGATGTCCCGCATCGATCGGCGCACGAAGTCGCGATCGGCGATCGAGCCGACCCGATGCGTGAAGGCGCCGGGCAGGATGTCGATGCCGAGGACGTTGCGCCCGCCCGCCTGCAGCGTGCGGACCAGCGCTTCGCCGAGATGGCCGGAACTGCCGGTCACCAGAAACGTCATGGTCTACTCCCTCACGTCCGCCGTCGGTTTCGTCGCGAAGATCGCGCGACATCCGAGCCATTGATTTTGGTCAACTTGCAGCTCCGTGCCGTCAATAGCATGCGGCGCGACATCGTGCGGACACGCACATCGTTCGGCCTGAACAATTTCGCCGCCTGATCTGCAGCACAGGCAAGAGAAGTTGTAACGGAAAGCTGCAAGGGAATGACAGATGACCTATCAGACGATCAACCCTTACACCGGTGAGACGCTTGCCTCTTTTCCAGATGCGACCGATGAAGAGGTCCGGGCAGCGATCAGCAACGCACATCATGCCTTTCTCGGTTGGCGGCGGACCTCGTTCGGCGAGCGCGGTCGCATTCTGCAGAACGCGGCCGATCTTCTGCGGCGTGACAGCGACGCCTATGCGAGACTGCTGACGCTGGAAATGGGCAAGTTGTTCGGCGAAGCCAAGGCCGAGGTCGAACTGTCCGCCAAGATTTTCGAATATTACGTCCGCCACGCCGAGGCGCTGCTCGCGCCGGAAAAACTGCCCGTACTCGATGCGGCCGAAGGCGAGGCCATCCTGGTCCACGAGCCGCTCGGCGTCCTGCTGGCGATCGAGCCGTGGAATTTTCCCTACTACCAGATCGCGCGCATCCTGGCGCCGCAGCTTTCGGCCGGCAACACGCTGCTCCTGAAACATGCCTCCAACGTGCCGCAATCGGCTGCGGCTTTCGAGCGGCTGATGGCGGAGGCGGGCTTGCCGCGGGGCGCATTCAAGAATCTCTATGCCACCCGATCCCAGATCGAGCTGATCCTCAACGATGACCGAGTTCACGGGGTTGCGCTCACAGGCTCGGAGGCCGCGGGCTCACTCGTCGCAGCCCAAGCCGGCAAGGCGCTCAAGAAGTCGACCATGGAACTTGGCGGTGCCGATGCTTTCATCGTGCTGGCGGATGCCGGGCTCGAAAAGACCAGCAAATGGGCGGTGTTCGGTCGCCATTGGAACGGCGGTCAGGTCTGCGTCTCCTCGAAGCGCATGATCGTCGTTGATCCGGTCTATGACGAATTCCTCACGCGGTACCGCAAGGGCGTGGCGGGCTTGATCGCGGGCGACCCGTTCGACTCCAGGACGACCTTGGCGCCGCTTTCGTCGCAGGGGGCCGCCGACGAGGTGAGGGAGAAAATCCGCGAGGCCGTGAAGCTGGGGGCGACGGCCGAGGAGGTTGGGCCGCCGGTCCCGAACCGCGGCGCATTCGTGCAGCCGACGATCCTGACGGAGGTCCGCGAGGACAATCCGGCCCGCTACTGGGAGTTTTTCGGACCGGTGTCGATGATTTTCCGGGCCAAGGATGAGGATGACGCCGTGCGCATCGCCAACGATTCGCCGTTCGGCCTCGGTGGATCGGTGTTCACGTCCAACCCCGCCCATGGCGCCGAGGTCGCTCACCGTATCTCGACCGGCATGGTGTTCGTGAACCATCCGACCAAGGTCGAGGCGGATCTGCCGTTCGGCGGCATCCGGCGGTCCGGCTATGGTCGAGAGCTGCTCGGGCTGGGGTTGAAGGAGTTCGTCAATCACAAGCTCATCGACGTCGTCGACATCGACGCGCATTTCTGAGGCGCGGCAGCAAAGGCCGAGGCCGGGACATCGGGGCATGATCCGATCGGATGGAATCGGATCATGATCCTTCAGCTACGGCTTATGGCGCCGGGATCGACAGCAGGCTGGAGATGCTCTTGCCCCGGATGTCATAGACCCGCGCAAACACGACGTCGTCGCGTTTGACCTCGAACATCACGGGCGCGGAGAGGCCCTTGCAATAGAATTCGCCGAGCGTCATCGCAAAATCGGCACCTTGGCTGTCCCAGCCAATCGTAAAGTCGGGCCCGAGCGCGACCTGCGCCGGCCGCTGCGGCCCGCAGACGGCGACCTTCCATTTGCGCCCAAGCGGCGGCACTTCCTCGCGCTCATCGAGCTGCTGCTTCAGGCCGTCGGAGGCCTGCTTGAGCGCGAGGCCCCAATAGTCCAGCATGAAGCGGTCATCCGCCTCGCGCACCGTTCCCGCGATATAGTTGAAATGGGCGTACTGATAGGGATGAAGCCGGATCATCTCGGCGAGCGGCAAGAGCAAACCGAAGCTGAACACGGTCACCGCGACCGGCTGCCAGGCCCGCCGATGTTCGGCACCGAGCCAATTCAAGAGTCTCGCGAAGGCGATGCCGCCCAGCAGCGCCATCGGCGGAATCACGAACACGAAATGTCGGATACCGTTGTAGAGCGCCGGGCGCTTTACGATCGCGATCAGGATCGGCAGGGTGGCGGCCACGGTCAGCATCAGCAGGATGCTTTTCTTGCGGGCCGTCATATCATCGCGGGATAGCCCCACGATCGAAGCCGCCGCGCCTGCAATGAACAGGCCGAGCATCAATTCGGGAAGCTGGAGAGCAAACAAGGTCGGCAGATAGGACCAGGGCATGTCCGGCACCGAGACCAGCGCGCCGTCGAACATCTCCTTCCAGGGCTTTTCGAAGAAGTGCGAGAAATAGGTCAGGGCGCGAAACGGATTCGCCGGCTCGATGATCGACCACGGCCAGATCAGGCCCATGATCAGATAGCCGAGGATCAGGCCGGGGATCAGCAGATAGAGCGACCGAACCAGACGGCGCACGGCTTCCCGTGCGCCCTGGGTCCGGAATTCCTCCAGGAACAGCGGCATGAATCCGACCACCGCATAGACCAGCGCGAGGCCGCCGAGGATCCGCGAACCGATCGACAGGCCGGCACCGATGCCGACGATCAGGATCGTGCGCGGCGAAGGGTAGGGATACTCCTCCGCGAGCCGAACCAAGCCCATCAGGAGGATCACCATGGCGACCGCGAAGGGGGCATCCTTCGGGTTCATGAACATGTGACCGTAATAGATCGGGCAGAGCGCGAGCAGCAGCAACGCGGCAAGGCCGGCCACGGCGCCGCCGATCCGGCGCGCCAACCGCCAAGTCACCGCAAGGCCGATCAGGCCGACGATCGCACCCACCAACCGCCGGGTCTCGAACAGTTCGAGCGGAATGACCTTGTGCAGCAACGCCGCGACCATGTCGAAGCCGCCGCCATACATGTAGAGATTGGCAAACGAGAGTGCCGCGGTGTCCTTGAAGCCGGAGCCGTACATGCGCAGCAGCAGGTCTGCATATTCGGCGTGGGTGTAATCATCCCAGCCGAGACCGTAGTCGCGGAACGTTAGGCTGGCGACCACCGCCACCGCTGCGAGCACGAAGATGGCAAGATCGTCGCAAGTCCGCTCGACCGTGCGCCGTATCGGCGTGTCGAGGGCCGAAGTTGTAATCGATGTCATGGCTAGTGGTGATCCGGCGTCCCTAACGATCCCCGCTGATGTGCCGAAGGCCTATTCCGTGGCCGCTCCGAACAGCGCGATTGTGTTTTCAAGCAATTGGCAGATCAGGCATAGTTTTCTGCTGCATCGCAGCAAGGATTGGATAATGGTGCGTAATTGTGCACTATGGACATACGACATGAATGCGCGCTGAACCATAGTGCCTGGAGATCAGGCGAGGGGCCGCGGCAGAAGCGGGACTGGCCCCATGTACATTATGACGGTATTGTGGCAATCTTGCCCTGGAGACATGCGGAGCTTGGGACCGCAACTTGATTCTCCACTGCAAGATATATCGTGCCCCATCGCCAAGAACCCGGGTCAAAAACGACACGCAACTGTTAGATTCTAATGTAGTTTTGGCTTAGGACTGCGCTCCTGAGGCCGCCACATTAGGGGGTGGGTTTGATGATGAGTGCCCTGTTGATCGCCGGGACTGTCGCCGTGCTGGCGGGTCTCGGAGCGATCGCATACGGAATTCCGGTCAAGGAATTCAGCTTCGGCAACACCATGGTCCTGGCCGGGACCATCACGGTGTGCACTGGGCTGCTCCTCTTCGGGCTCTCCGCCGTTCTGGGCGAACTGAAGATGATGTCGCATCGGCTCCGTCTGCGGTTGTCCCCCGACGGCAGTCCGAAGGCGCTACAGTTACCGGGCAGCGACCGCGACACCGACGAGCAGGTCGATCTTGCCGCCGCCCCGCCGATGGAAGATCTATGGCGGGAGGGCGGAACGCCGCGAGGCCGTGGCGGCCGTACGGTGGAGAGGCCGATGCTGCCCGAGCCGGAGCCCGAACCGGAACCCATCGCGCCGGAATCCAACAAGCCGCGGCGTAACCTGTTCTTTGAAGCGGCTGCGCGCAGGCAGCGCGAGCGCGCCGAAAAGCGCCCGGCTGAGTCGGGTCTGCCGGACTTCCGCGCGCCGCCCTTGAGCGAGCCAGCAGAATCCGCCGACGAACCCGCCCCGCCTGCATCGCCCCCCAGCTTCGAGGAGGCTTGGCCGAAGCCGGAGCGGGCGCGTGCGCCGGAGCCGGCTCTGCCACCTTTGCCGCCCTTGCCGCGCCGTCCGGCGCGAGCGGCGCCTGCCTTCAGCGAATCCCTGGTGCCATCGCGGCCGCCCGAACCTGCGGCTGTAACGGTCATCAAGTCCGGTGTTGTAGATGGGATGGCCTACTCGCTCTATTCCGACGGTTCGATCGAGGCGCAGATGCCCGAAGGCATGATGCGGTTTGCCTCCATCGACGAACTGCGGACGCACTTGGATCAGCGCAGCTGACTCCGGGATCGGCGCAGCCGACCCGGGGATCAGCGCAGTTGCCCCGGAATCTCCGTAGCAGAGCGCATCGCCTGCGCTCTACTTCGGTACCTCACGTTATTCGCAAGAATAGTGACTTGCTCTAGTTGTCACGCCCTCGCTTCCCGGCCCATAATATTGCTCGCGGCAAGATCAGGGGTGGTATTGGCCTGTCGCGATACTAGGGCGGCGGCGCCGCAGCGAGGGTCCGATGACAGACAGCGGAGGCAAGAGCTTTATTGACCTGACGGCCAGTATCGTCTCGGCCTATCTGAGCAATAACCCTACGCCGGCGGCGGAAATTCCGAACCTGATCAGCCAGGTCCACGCCGCCTTGCAGCGCGTGGCCAGCGGCCGCCCCGAAGGAACCCCGGAACCGGCAAAGCCGGCGGTGGCGGTGAAAAAATCGATTCACCCCGACTATCTGGTCTGCCTTGAAGACGGCAAGCGCTTCAAGTCGCTGCGGCGGCATCTGCGCACGCAGTACAATATGACCCCGGAACAGTATCGCGAGAAATGGAACCTGCCGCCGGATTATCCGATGGTCGCGCCGAACTACGCGGTGACGCGCTCGCAGCTCGCTAAGAAAATGGGACTGGGTCAGCAGCGCCCCGAACGGGGAAAATAGCTGTTTACGACACCCCGGCGAGCGCTTCGCGCGCGTCGGAGCGGATGCGCTCGACCATGGAACGCAAGCCGTTCGAGCGCTGCGGCGTCAGATGCTCGCGAAAACCCAATTCGTCGAACACGGCGAGCGCATCCGTCGCAAGAATCTCACGCGGGGTGTGGCCGGAGTAGAGTGTCAGCAGGATCGCGATCAGGCCGCGCACGATATGGGCGTCGCTGTCGCCGACATAGTTCAATACGGGTTCCGAGTCGCCCTGATCGATGTGCTTGGAGAGCCAGACCTGGCTCGCGCAGCCCTGCACCTTGTTCTGGGCCGAGTGATCCGCCTCGGGCATCGGCGTCAGAGTCCGGCCGAGTTCGATCACGTAGCGATAGCGGTCGTCCCAATCGTCGAGCAGGGCGAAGTTGTCGCGGATTTCGTCGATCGTCATGATGCTCTTTGGTCCCATCCAGGCCTCTATATAGGGACTTGGGAGAGCGAAAGCGATACGAGTTCCAGCCGCTTATTCGGTCGGCGGCAGATGCCATTCCGTCGCGAGATCGTCGGCCGAGAGCGTGTCGGCCGGCGCTTCTCCATCCGGCAACTCCTCGGTCACCGGCGCGTCGATCGAGCCGGTCCGATCGGCGTAGCGCTTGTCGGAGCCGGCCGGCTTTTCCGGACCGATCGCTTTCTCAGGCGCGGCCTGCTTCTCGTTCTTATCGGTGATGATCTGATAGAGCTTGCGCGCACCTTCCTGGGCACGGTGGCCGATCACCGTGGCCGCCTGACCACCGACCTCGCAGGCCTGCGGCTGGCGCTTACAGAACTGGCTCATGTCCGACACCGCTGCGGTCGCGGCCTGAACCGCTTCCTGAGGATTGATCTGCGGCAGCTTGTCGGACTCGGGCGTCTTTTCCCGTGGCAGCAGCACAAGCACCAGCCCGAGCCAGAACGCCATGCGAAGCAGAAAAAACATCACGCAACCCCGATCGTCTGGCCTGGTCCTGCGGTGCTTCCATTCCGCGCAAGGTCGGTGGCCACCCTTCTGTCTAAGCCGCAACTGCTTGCATTGAGCTTAATTGGTTGAGAAATCGCGAAACCGTGCGCTGATTTTGTATGTGTAAATAATTGCTTGCGAGTGCGCTCGCTCCGGAGCTCAGCGCGCCGGGCTTCTGCACGTCACTGCGCCTATGCCTGCGTGCAGCAACTTTGCGTTCACCATCCTGGCCGAATGCCGCAGTCCGCAGGGCATGGGCCTTAGCGTTCGCTTAATGCGAGTCTGAGACGTTGACGCACGACGACAGAGGGCGTCCCGGCGCGTCCTTCGATAGGACGACCGATAGGCCGAGGCGCGAGAGCCGTGAGTGTGTTGAGTATCATCCGCGATTGTCTTGATGCGTTATTGCATCCATCGGCTCGAAACGACGCGCTGACGTGCGCGCGCCACCGCGCCTTCATCGCACCGCGCCTGCTCGGCAGCTTGGGCGCCTTCGCGATCTTCCCCGCTTATCTCGCCATGCGCGGCGCGCCCAGCGCGCTCGAGGTCGGAGCATTGGCCTGGCTGATCGCGCCGATTCTGCTGTCCTGGTTTCTGTCGCGTACCGGCCGTTACGAAGGCGCCTATGCGCTGTCGTCGCTCGCGCTCTCGGCACTGATCATGGGGGTCGCGATCGAGACCGGGGGCATCGAATCCTTCGCCGCCGTCTGGCTGATCGTCATTCCGCTCGAAGCTGCGCTGTCCGCCTCGCGCAGGGTTGTCGTGTTCGCTGCCATGCTTGCTCTGGCCTGCGTGGCCACGCTGATCCTGATCGACCATTTCGAGTCGCTGCCGCGGGCGGAAAGCAATCCCGCGCTACGTGCGAGCTTGATCGGCTTTGGCGTCGCCTCGGCCACCCTCTATGCGGCAGTTCTCGCCTTTGCCGCGGACGCATTGGCACGCACCAGCGTTGTCCTGCTTTCAAAAGAGGAGGAGCGCTATCGCCTTCTCGCGCGCAACATGAGCGACGTGATCTCGCGGCATCGGCGCAACGGCGCCGTGATGTTCATCTCGCCGGCCGCGGAGACCTTGCTTGGCGTGCCGGCGATGCAGCTTCACGAGCATGGCCTGTTCGAGCGTGTCCATGTCGCTGATCGCCCGGCCTACCTGACGGCATTATCGGATGCCGCGCGTGGGAGCGAAGCCTCCAGTGTCGAGTTCAGGCTGCGCCGGAACGTTCCGGTCGATTCGTGCGGTTCAAACCATCTCGTCGAATTCATCTGGGTCGAGATGCGCTGCCGTCCGCTCGATCGGGCCGGCCCGACGGGCGTGGGCTCCGAGGCCGAGGTCGTTGCGGTGATGCGCGACGTCACCGACCGCAAGCTCCAGGAGCAGGCGTTGGATGTTGCGCGCGGTGCGGCCGAGCGGGCCGATGCCGCGAAGACGCGCTTCCTGGCGACGATGAGCCATGAACTCCGCACTCCCTTGAACGCGATCATCGGTTTTTCCGATATGCTCGTTCAGGAGCAGAACCTGATGCTGAACGCCGCGCGCCGCCGCGAATATGCCCAGTTGATCAATGATTCCGGTCAGCATCTGCTTTCCGTCGTGAACGGCATCCTCGACATGTCCAAGATGGAATCGGGCAATTTCGAAATCACGCCCGAACCATTCGCAGCCCGTACGGCGTTGATTAGTTGCTGCAACCTCTTGGCCCTGCGCGCCCGCGAGAACGGCGTCGATCTGTCGGCTGATGTGCCCCAAAATCTGCCTGACATCACCGGCGATCCACGCGCCTTCAAACAGATTGTGCTCAATCTCGTCTCCAACGCGATCAAGTTCACCGAACGTGGCGGCAAGGTGACGGTCGCTGCCGCAGCGGACGAGGCGCAACTGGTTCTGCGCGTCAGCGATACCGGGGTGGGGATCGCTCCCGACGACCTGAAGCGGATCGGGGATCCATTCTTCCAGGCCGGCAAGACCTATGAGCGTCGTCATGAGGGAACCGGGCTTGGGCTCTCGATCGTGAAGAGCCTTGTGAGCTTGCACGCCGGCGAAATGTCGATACAAAGCAAGCTCGATGAAGGAACGACGGTGACCGTGGTGTTGCCCTTGGCTTTCGCGCCGCCGGACGAAGGCAAGATCATGACCCTGGCTCCGGCTGGACGCACGCTGCCGCAGGGGCAGGCGTTTCAGGTGAAGAAGAGTGCCTAGACGAGCCGCAGATGAGGACGAGGCGCCGCGCCGTCGCAAGCGGACCGCGGCCGCCGCCGTGGAGGCTGCCGATGAGCGCGGCCTCTTGATGCGTGCGCTGCTCTATAGTCCGAAGGATCTGTTTGCGGGCCTGCTCGCCTGTGCTGCAGCGAGCGCCATCATTGTCAATGCGGTGTTCCTGCAATCGGGGCCGCATCCGGCACCGATGTTCGGCTCGTTCGTTGCTGTCCCGCCAGTCCTGCCCACTTCAAATCCATTGCCGCGTCCGCGTCCGATCGACGCCGAAGTCTCGCCATTCGACCCGAAGGTGATCGAGACGCGCCCGCCGGAAGCAAAGTCCGCCGAGACGAAGGCTGTCGATGCGAAAGTGGGGGAAGCCAAGGGAGATCAGAAATATTCCGATCCCCTGGCGGACCTCGTCAGATCGGTCAGCGGCGGGCAGGGATCGGCATCGCGGGCGCAGCAGCCCGTGGCTCAGAGCGGCAATCCGCGTCGTATCGCGGCCGTCCAGCGTGCGTTGACCGAATATGGCTACGGACAGCTGAAGCCGACCGGAATGATCGGGCCGGATACTCAGGCCGCAATCCAGAGATTCGAGCGGGAACGCAAGCTGCCGGTGACCGGACAGGTGTCCGATCGCATGGTGCGCGAACTCGCGATTGTCATCGGCCACCCGATCGAATAGAGCAGGCGCGCGCTGCGATTTGCGCGCCGATGTGGCGGTCTGAAGTTCTCCGATGCGATTGAAATCCAGCATATGGGTGGCGGCCTATTTGCGCCGCTGCCAGGCTGCGGGCATGTTCGGCGCCGTCCGTCGGCGGGGCGCCGAGGAAGCCGGTGCTGTTTTCGTCAAGATCGCCCTGATGGACGGCACCGCGGTGTTGTACGTGCCGGCGCCGCAGACGATGTATGACGACAGCCGCCCGATCGATCGCTATTTCGTCGCGGCTTCAGCGCAGCCCTTGCCGGAAGCACAGATCGAGGAGCGGCTCACCAAAGAGCTCCGCTTCGATCCGGACGCCTGGATCATCGAGATCGAAGACAAGGAAGGCCGCCACTTCCTCGAAGTCTCTCGATGATCGGCAGAAGGGGGCAAGGAAAAGGCCCGCTGTCGGGTGAAGCGGGCCCACAATCCGTCAAACGGAAATCGGTCTTCAGGCCCGCGCGCCGGTAAAGGGAAAGCTGCCCATAAAGCCGATGCCCATCTCGCCGGCGATTGCGTCGCCGGTGACCTTGCCCTTGAAGTCGAGCGTCAACGGCATCGGGCTTGTGATCGAGACCTTCCAGGCGACATCGTCTCCGTTCACGGTACCATCGAAAATCTCGGCTGAATCGCCCTCCGCGGCCTGCGTGCCGGTCAGCGTGCTGCCGGAGCTTGTCAGGCTCAAGGTCGCGGTCCGTTCGCCCATCGGCGTGTTCAGGGTAAGATTCCAGTTGCCGTCCACAGCCATCCGCTTGTTCTCCTGATGTTACCGCTCCGACGCGGCCGAGCCCGGAAAGCAAGTCTGATAGGCTGGTCCGGCCCAGGCGTCGCTCGGCGGCTCTATACCGCATCTTGAGAGATAAGCCCATTGCGGCGATCAGGCGCGCGCGGCCCGAATGCGGCTCGTTGTGACCAGCCGAAAGGTAATGAACTGGATCGCGAAGGCGGCGACCTTCGCTCCTGCTGCCACGACTGAGATATAGATCGCCCACAGCTTGAGATCGCCAGTCATCGCCACCGCGATGGTACCGATGCCGAGGACGAACATCAGGGCCGCCCAAGCATAGCCTGCTGCCATGACATATTCGGGGATGGTCTCGGCGACGACCGGCGGTACGTAGCGCGACATCCAGCCACGTTTGAGCATGATGACGCCGACCGCAAAATGCGCGATCGCGGGCTTCGCGAACATGAAACGGGGATCGTTGGTCAGCAGGGTCACGGTGCCGAGGACGACGACGAGCCCGAGACTGGCATAGGTCATGAAGCCGAGCGGCCGGCCCTTGGCGCGGGCATAAGCCACCTGTGCGATCGCTGTCGCGATCGCGACGCTCGTGCCCAGCACGGCGCTGCCGCTGACCAGATAGAGTACGAAAAAGACGATGGCCGAGAGAAAGTCGGTGCCCAGCTCGAGCAAGGCATCTTTCATGGTTCATCCTCGGTTGTCGGCTGCTATTATTTCGCCAGCGTGGCGGTAGCCAGCGCGGCCTCGTCCTTCAAACGTCGATAGGTCGGATACCAGCGCGTAAAGTAGAGCGCACTGTTTCGCGCGGCAAAGGCGACCGCAAGTCCGGTCCAGTAGGGCAGGCCGGGCACATAGAGCGTCATCAGATTGCCGACGATCATCAGCAGCGCCGCCAAGGTCCAGGCCCCCGTGATCACGTAATTGGCTTGCAGGAAGCCCGGCATGGCCGCGGTTTCCGCCGGCACCGCTTCGATCGCATATTGCAGCGTGAAGGGCATGCGCAGCAGAATCGAGCCGAGCGAAAGCGCGAAGATGCCGCCGTCGACGGCGAGCCGCACTGTGGCCGGGCTGATCGCCGGATCGATCAGGGCGCAGTAGCACGCGAGGATCGCGAATATGACCCCGGAACCCGCACCCAGGATCTTGACCGAGCGGCCGCGGCGCATATCGCTCGCGATCACCACGAAGCATAGGATGGCGCCGACCGACAGGCTCAGCGTGGCCGAGACGACCGTCAGCAGCGCGGCGTAGATTCCGTATGGGGCGAGGATCAGGAAGACCGTCATGAATGGCTGCTCCTGAGCCAATCTTTACATCGGAAAGATAACTATCGCCTGGGACCGGGCTCGGCAAGCAGAATCTTGACAGTGTCAAGCTTACGTGAACGCAGCAGGAGGGACGAGAGCGGTGGATGGTCGGCACCAAGCCGGCAGGCCAGCGCTGACCGAGGCTCGGCTGCTCCTTTATCCTCTCGGATGGCTCCCGCGCCTTTACGGATCGACCCAGCCCAAATAATCTTTCCACTGTCAAAATTATATAGTATCTTGTTCAGATGACAAGAAAAGCCGAGCCCGCAAAAACGCGCCGTCGCCGCAGCCTGACGGAGCCTGGGCGCGTTGTGCGGCCGAGGCGTCCGCGCCGTCCCGCGCGCGCCGGGGACGACGGGGAGGCCGCCCCGTATCATCATGGCGCCTTGCGCGACGCCCTCTTGAAAGCGGCTGAAACCGTGCTGGAACGGGATGGCCTCGCCGGGCTCACTTTGCGCGCTGTCGCGCGCGAGGCGGGTGTTTCGCACGCGGCACCGGCACATCATTTCGGCGATTTGACCGGGCTTGTGAGCGAGCTCGCCGCCATCGGCTTTCGTCGCTTCAATGCGACAATGGAGGCCGCCGGAAACAGCGCGGCCACGCCGATCGACAAGGCGCTGGCGCGCGCCCGCGCCTATGTCGCCTACGCGCAGGCCAATCCTGGCATGTATGGCCTGATGTTCCGGACCGAGCGCCTTGACTATACGCGGCCCTCGCTGCGCGAGGCGGCGGAGGCCTCTTTTGCCGGACTTGCCGGCGCGGTTGGAGCCGATCGTCAGGAGCAAATCAGCGACCGGACATTGTCGCTCGACCATGCTGCCGTTATCGCGCGTGCGTGGTCGCTCGTGCATGGCTACACGATGCTGCTGCTCGATGGGCGATTGGCCGATATTTTGCGGCGGTTGCCGGCCGGCACGAACGCCGAGATCTTGCTCGAGGCGATGCTGAAGACCACTGTCACCCGCCCGGAGCCGTGAGCGTAGATCGCGAAACCCGAATGAGAGTCGTGGGTTGGGGCGGCTAATGCTGGGTGGCCAGCTCGACGGCACGCCCGCGATTGCCGACGATCTTGACCTGGTCCTTGCCGCAGTCGAAGTCGCGCGCGATCTCGTCGGCCGCCTGACGGGCAAGCTCATTGGCGTCCGGATTCGCTGCGGCGTCGATATAGGCCACATGGCAGACTTGGCCGGGCGGTAGCCGCGTGACGATCAGCAACGGCTTGTCCTGGGCACGCCCGGCCGGGTCCGGATCGGATTGGTCGGCGATCTGCCAACGCTGGATCGTCGCGAAGGGCTCGCTGCCCGCCATGCGCCATTCGACCCTGGTCGAGGCGGAACTGAACGGACCGAACCAAGCCTGCGCAGCCGGCTGCTGGGCCGCTTCGGTTCGATTGCGACCGACCGAGAGCGTCTGTCGCAAATCATCGACGGTGACCGACACGACCAGGCCGGCTTTGCCGCGACAAATGCGTGATGCATGCTCGTCGGCGTCCTTGCTGCCGTTCGCGCTCCAGCAATTGGCGGCGGCCGTCGTGGAATAGGTGCTGCCGAACACCGGCTGGGCAAGGGCGCCGTCCAGGTGGGCTGCCAGGAAGATGAGCACAACGGACGTGTTCAAGGCCGCGTAAACGGCCGATCGTTTCCGATAATTCCTCATGGCTCTTTTCAGCCCTCCAACGGTGTCTTTTGTTCGACGTTCTCAAGTTGGGGACGGGGCGATAAAGCGCCCGGAAGGACCTGACATCGCCAAGAAATTGTCCTAGAACGGCGGCCCTGCGACGTCGTCACCTCCTGCCACCTCGATCATGCCTGTCATTCCATCGAACAAACCCTACCGTATCGGCCGCTCGAAGACTGGTCTTGGCTTGTTCGCCACCAAGCCGATCAAGAAGGGTGAGAAGATCATCCGCTATTTCGGGCCGCTGTTGGACTCCAGGAAGGAGAAGGACGACGCGATCGAGAACAAATATCTGTTCGAGCTCGACAAGCGCTGGACCATCGACGGTTCGATCCGAGAGAATATCGCCCGCTATATCAACCATTCCTGCAAGCCGAACGCCGAGTCCGACGTCAAGCCGCGCAAGAAGAAGATCTTCATCCGCGCCATCCGGAACATCGAGCCCGGCGAGGAGATCAACTACGATTACGGTACCGACTACTTCAAGTCCTATCTGAAGCCGATTGGCTGCAAGTGCGACGCCTGCGAAAAGAAGCGCAAGAAGAAGCGCGCCGAGGCCCGGGTGGAACGCCTCCGGCTGAAGGAGAAGGAAGAGCGCAAGGCCAAACGCAAGGCCGAGAAGCTGGGCAAGGCCAGCACGCGGCGCAAGACGAAGACGGACAAGGTCAGGGCAACCGCCAAGGTCAAGCGCGGCCTGAACGGCAGCGCCAAGCGGGCCAAGGGGCGCTCACTGAGCGGGCAGGCCCGGGCCGCCTGAACGGAGTTGGCAGCGGCGCCTATAGTCGGTGCGTTGTCGCCGTACGTTTGCGTCAGCAGCGCCGCTTTGCTCGATGCGCTTTCACTCAATCCGCTCAGTACGCCTTCATAAGGCCGAGCGTCGTCCAGGTCACGCCGGCGGCCTGGTTTCGCGCATCTTGCGAACCGGCATGCTCGTCGAAAACCAGCGTCATCTTTTGAGCGCCGGCCAGTGCGATGATCTCCTCGCTTGCGACCTCGAACATGCGTCGGCCGGGCGGGACCGGGCCGTGACGCAAGCGGATGATCAGCCGGCCACCAGGCGCAATCTGGCTCGCGATATTCGGCATCGCCCGCGCCCGCTGTTCAGCATCGAGATGCATGAACACGGCGGTCAGCATCACCAGGTCGAAGGTCTGTGCGCGCGACCGTAGCGCGGCAAGTTCCGGCAGGCTGTCGTCGATCCAGGTGATGGCCGGCGAAGGATGTAGCGCTATCGCCCGCAGCCGCAAGGTGTCGGTGGGCTCGACGGCGACCACCTGATGGCCCAGTCCAGCCAACCATGCGGCATCGCGGCCGGTGCCCGCGCCGATGTCGACCACGCGCGCCGGCTGCTTCGGGATGAGGTGGAGCACGGCACGATGCAGATCTTCCGCACGATGGGTCTCATAGCGGACAAAGAGATCGTCTGCCTCCTCGGCATAGCCCTCCGTCCCGCTCACGTGATCTGCCATGGCTACTCCTCGCATTTCTCCGGCAGATTTTATGCCGGAAAAACGCGCGCGCATCACCGGAATCCATGAACAGGCCCGCGGCTCGCGATCGCGTGTTCAGCGAAGCCATGATTGCAGACGGCGCGACAAACGTCGTGGCCGCAGCGTCTTGACCGCTCTGGCCTCGATCGCCTGCACATGCGCAAACACGAGGCTGCCGGTCGCCGTCACCAGCGGCTCCGGCATGTGGAATGAGCGCGCCAGCAGCCAGGTGGCAAGTCCGGTCAACCAGTCCAGGATCCCGGCAGAGGGACGAGCGTTGGGGGCGGTCGGCGTGCTCATGGTCATCTCCTTGGGCTACGAAGATGATCCGGCGGGTGAGGTAAATCGATTACCTTCCGCGTAATGGAAGCGCTGCAAGGCGCGTGATAGGTTTTTCAGCATGAACGCACACGCATCTCTGGCGCGCGCCGACCGCGCCAAGCCTGTTCATGTCGGCGAGCATTTGCGGCAGTGGCGGCAGCGGCGTCATTTGAGCCAGCTCGACCTCGCGCTCGACGCGGAAATCTCGGCGCGGCACCTGAGCTTCGTGGAAACCGGTCGCGCCGCGCCGTCGCGGGAGATGGTCCTCAAACTGGCGGAGCGACTGGACGTGCCCCTGCGAGACCGCAACGTGCTTCTGGTCGCAGCCGGCTATGCGCCGGCCTTTCCGCAGCGTTCGCTGGCGGACCCTGCGCTGACCGCGGCGCGCGAGGCCGTCGAGCTGGTGCTCAAAGCGCACGAGCCCAATCCGGCGCTTGCGGTCGACCGGCACTGGAATCTCGTCTCTGCCAATCGCATGGTCGCACCGCTGCTCGGCGGCGTCTCGCCACAGCTGCTCGGTCCTCCGGTCAACGTCTTGCGTCTTGCCTTTCATCCTGAAGGGCTGGCCCCGCGCACGGTCAATCTCGCCGAATGGTGCGGTCACCTGCTGGAACGGCTGCATCGTCAATGCGAGGCGACCGCCGATCCCGAGCTGCTCAAGCGGTACGAGGAACTGAGGACCTATCCGATTCCTGCACGATCGGGGCCGCTCGCGACTGACAATGTCGCGATCCCCTTGAGGCTACGGCATGGCGCGGACGTGCTGAGCTTCTTTTCGACCACCATGGTGTTCGGCACGCCGGTCGACATCACGCTGTCGGAACTGGCGCTCGAGACTTTCTTTCCGGCGGACGAATTGACCAGAGCGCAGCTGCGGGAGCTGGCGGCGAGCCTATAGCTCTGCTTGCGCTCGGCTGCAGCCGGCCTATCTTGGGCGGAGCACCCGAGCGCCGAGGATCCGCACATGGGCACGTCAACGAGTAGTCTGAAGCCGCTGGTGATCGACATCGTTTCCGATGTCGTCTGCCCCTGGTGCTATATCGGCAAGCGGCGGATCGAACAGGCGTTGCAACTGGTGCCGGACGTTCCGGTCGAGGTGCATTGGCGGCCGTTCTTCCTCAATCCCTGGGTGCCGCGCGAGGGGATCAGCCGCGAGCAGTATCTCACCACCAAATTCGGCTCGGTCGAGGCCTACAAGGGAATCGCCGGCCGGGTCGTCGCCGCTGCCGAGCAGGAGGGGCTGAGCTATCGGCCCGATCTCGTCGCGCGCCAGCCCAACACGATCGACTGCCATCGGCTCATTCACTGGGCCGGTGGAAGCGGCAAGGCGGCCGAGATGAAGCAGCGCTTGATGGAGCTGTATTTCCGCGACGGCGGTGACCTCACCGACATCAATGTTCTCGTGCAGGCCGCGGCCGATTGTGGGCTCGACGCAGGGGACGTTCGTCGTCGTCTTGCAAGTGAGGAGGACGTCGCGCTGGTTTCCGGACAGGCACAGGAAGCGGCGGAGAAAGGCATTTCCGGCGTGCCGACCTACGTGTTTGCGCAGAAATATGCCGTCTCAGGTGCGCAGGATCCGCAGCTCCTGGCCCGCGCCATCCGCCAGGTCTCGGCCGAGGTGAATGCGCAGGCGGCGGAGTAGGCGCTGCTTTCAGCGCCCTCGTGAGCTGCGCAGTGCGTGAACGCCGCGTCGGACGAGATCAAGCCCAGAGCGCCGCGCGAGCAGAGTGGCATGGATCAGGTCCACCACGGGATCGCGGGCGCGGAGCGGCAGCAGGATGTCGCCGATCGCAAGGCGCCCGCGCCAGATCGGATTGATCATCGGGTGATCGGGCCCGGCGGTGGAATCGACCGAGGTGATGGCGGGATCGGCGCAAAGATGCCGCGTGATCGCGATGGTGAGCTGCACGCCCGGAGAATATTTCGCATAGCGCTCATCGACGCCGAGCTTGAAGAAGAAGGCGCGATTCTGATGCCGTAGCACCACGCCTGCAGCTATGGCCGTGTCGCCGCTGCGCAAGGTCAGGATCTCGCACTGGCTGTTGGCGGCAAGGGCAGGTGCCGCACGGCGGATGAAGGCCGCGTCGCCTTCGTGCTGGATCAGCGCGGTGCCGCGCCGGCCTTTCCAGCCGCTGGCTTCCAGCCTCAGGAAGTTCTCGAGTGCGGGCGCCACCTGCTGCGGCGTGCGGGCAACCTCGAAGCTGACGGGGCCATGCTCCGCCAGCCGATGATGCTGCCGCCGCAACTCCTTGAGCTTCTTGGGCCCCAGCGCCTCGCGCAAGACGGCTTCGCCATCACCGCCGGCATCGAGGCACGCGCGCAAATGCGATTGCAGGGGCCGTGGTGCCAGGCTCTCGCGAGCCGATGCCGCCGTGATCGCTTGCATGACTGGGCCTTCAAGAGCCACATCGCGCAGCAGCAATGCCCGCGCGCCGGCCTGCCGCGCCGCCTGCAGCAGACCGGTGATTGCAGTGTCGATCACGTCGCGATCGATGAGCGGGGTACATAGCGTGCCGTAGGGATGGCCGCTCACCAGCACGGGCAGGGGCAGCTTGTACGCGCGCCACATGGAGGTGACCGGCATGAGCCCGATCAGGCGCGTGGTCGAGCCACCGCTCCAGGCGCATAGTGCCGACGTGCCGGTCCGGCCACGCGCGGAGCCGTTCACGGCGATGTGCCAGTCCGGAAGATAATAGCCGTTAGGCTCTACCATCCGACTGCAGAGCGCGCGCCACTCGTCGAGCGGAACGGTGCTGAGCGGCAGCAAGGTGTTCCCGAGGGTGGATGCTCGTTGTGAACCGCTAGCCTCGGTGCGCGGTCGCTCACAGACCGGCATTCGATCGATTACCTCGGCCACGTCCAAATCCCCTGCCAACCACATCCCTTGTGAGCGATGCTATCCCAGAGCTGGCAACAGAGACTTGCAGTTTGCCTGCAATTTGAGCGGTCGTGTTAACCGTCGGTGCTACGCCGGCCGAATTTCACCGCGCCAGCGCGACCTCGCGAAACGCGCCGACCAGCGGCATCTCCAGCTTTCCCTCCATGCTCTGGAGAATCTCGTAGGCTTTCTCGCGTGGCATGGCCGGCTTGTAGATGCGATACTCGATCAGCGCCGCGAAGATGTCCGAGATAGTCAGAATGCGGGTCAGATCCGAAATGCTCGCATCGCACAGCCCGTCCGGGTAGCCGCTGCCATCGAGAAATTCATGATGGTGCCTGACGACATCAAGCATCTCCGGCGTGATGGCAGCGTTGCCCTTGAGTGCGTCGTAGCCGGCAGCGGGGTGGGTTTCGACCAGCGCTCGTTCGTTGCTGTCGAGGCGACCGGGCTTGTCGAGGATCGCGAGCGGAATCCTAGCCTTGCCGATGTCATGGAACATCGCGGCCATGTAGAGGCGTTCGAGGTCGTAGTTTCGGACGCCGAGGCTCAAACCGAAATCGACCGCGATGCCGGTGACCAAGAGGCAGTGCTGATAGGTGCCTTCGTGATGGCGACGGACGTTGGCGAGCCACTCGGCCAATCCGTTCTCTGCAACGCAATCGGCGATGCGTTTGCCGGCGCGCCGCGTCTCCTCGACGTCGATCTCGCCGCCGCTCAGGACGGCCGCGAACATCGAGGCAATGCAGGTGGCACCGGCGAACGCCGCTTGCCGTCCGCCGTCCTGTGTGATGCTTGGCGCAAGCGACGATGGCCGGAGATCCAGCAGCTTGCTCAACAGCTGGTTACGGGTCGGCGTGCTGGACATCACGCTCGTCGCACCGAGCGCATAGGCCTGAACGGTAGATAGCCGCGACTTGTGGTCGGTGAGGAATATCCGTTTCGGAATGCGCGACAGCTGATCGGAGATTTCCTTCAGCGCCGTGATGTTGTCGACGCTTCGCAGATCTGCGGCGACAACGAGGGAGTCGATATTGCGGCCGCTTACATGCGCGCCATCAAGCAATTCGGATGTCAGCGAACAACGATCTTCCAGCATGCCACGAAGCACGGCGAGCTTGGCTACGTCGTCGCTCACGAGATGAATGTTCATGAAGAATCTGACCAGCCCGTCATATACATTTTGATATACGGAGGGGATGGTGCCGAAGATTCGTTAAATTTGCGCGGAGGGGTAAATCGCCGAGCGACGGCACGCGTTAATAGGAAGGTAAGGTTTTTGGGCCGGAGCGGTAATTCCGGCCGCGCGCCTGATCCTATTTGGTTGGCAGAAGCGGCGTGAAGGATTCGGACACGCAATTATCTTCGTTACCGACGCGACGCCGGTCCTTGATCCCGTCCTCTGTGATGAGGAGCCGGTAGGTCTGCGAGCCGAGCGGGGTCCCCGTCGCCGATGTCAGGTCGGCTCGAACGCACGCTGTCCAGCCGTCACCGCGGACGGCGCGATGCGGCTCGGAGACCCGCATGTTGCGCGGATAGGAACTGGCGAGAAAGATGCTGTCGAGGTTGGTGTTGACCAGGCGTTTGACATCAGGCGCCGGCTCGGGTCGCGGCGGGTCCGGCTCCCGGGCTCGCATGAACGCCGGAACGGACGCCCGGCTGTCGGCGGTGCCGCATCCGGAGAGCGTCAATGCCAACGCTGTCCATGCGATGGCCGTCATCAACGCCGAATGAGGGACCGCCGGCTGCACTGGCAAGCTAATGCTCCGCTTTCGAAGCTCGCATCGGCTCGCGGTAGGCTCGTTTGCGAGCTTCGGAATCGGAAAACCCATTGATTGCAGTACGGTTTTGATTGAACTCCGAGGGAGAGGGCATCGAGAACCGACCGGACATTCAACTGCGCTGCGCTGGTCCACGCATCTGCGCAGAGCCTATCCATGATCGCGGCGAAGACCCGGCCGGAGCGATCAACATTTGCTGATCGTGCGACCCCTGCCGCTCACCGTTTCGTGCCGACGAGCCGACTGTGCACCACCTCACATAGCCACCGACCGCCATGAACCAGGATCGGAATTGTTCCGACCAAAGCGCAACGAGGGTCATCGACGAGCAAGGAGATCGCCATGTTTCGCCAGCTGCTGTGTGCCGCCCTCGCTGTCGGCGGATTGTTGGTCGGTGCGAAGCCGGCCGCGGCCGAAAATCGATTGGCGCTGGTGATCGGGCAGTCCGCCTATCGTGCAGTGACGGCATTACCCAATCCGGCCAACGATGCCAAAGCCATGGCGCAATTGCTGACCGATGCCGGATTCGATGTGACGGCTGCTGCCGACCTGTCGCAGCGGGATATCAACAGGCAGGTCGGCGACTTTGCCGCGAGGGTCGCAGCGAAGGGGCCGGATACGGTGGCGCTCGTGTTCTATGCCGGGCATGGCCTGCAGATCGACGGAGAGAACTATCTGATCCCGGTGGATGTCGATCCGCAGCGTGAGGCGGACATTCCGCTGCAGGCGGTACGGCTCAACGACGTGCTGAATACCTTGAACTCGGTGCCGAGCCGGATGCGCATCCTGCTGCTCGACGCCTGCCGCAACAATCCGTTCCCGGCGCTCAATCAGACCGCGGGCCATGGCCTCGCGCTGGTGGACGCCAAGACCGGCGCACCCGGCACCTTCCTGTCCTATTCGACCTCGCCCGGCGCGGAGGCGGAGGACGGCAGCGGCAGCAACAGCCCCTATACAGCGGCGCTGCTCAAGGCCGCGCGGGAGCCGGGCCTTCCGATCGAGGAGGCGTTCAAGCGGGTGCGTGTCGCCGTCAACAAGGAGACCGAGGGACGACAGACGCCATGGGAGTCCTCGTCTCTGACCGAGGATTTCCGCTTCATCGCCGCCACCGATGCGTCCGCGGCGAATGCCGCACCAAAGCTCGTGACAGCCAAGCTGAGTGTGGAGGAATGGCGGCGGACATTGCAGGGCAGGCCGGTCGAGCTCGCCCATGAGATGATCGTCGGCGACGGCAGCGTGGAGGCCTATGAGGCCTTTGTCACCTTGTATACCCAGCCACCGTTTGGACCGCAGGCCCGCGCCTGGCTCGATCTTCACAACCGGATGGCCGCGTGGAATGAGGCCGTGCTGATCAATACGGTGGCATCCTATCAGGCCTTTCTTGGCCGCTATCCCGAGAGCGATCTCACACCGACTGCGCGGAAATTGATCGAACGCTTACGCAACCGTCCTGTCGTGACGCCCGTAGCGGCGGTTGCCAGCACGTCGGTCGGGAGCACGGCACCTCAGGGGAGTCCCTCGATTGCACTGACCAATGCAGCGATCGGTCCCTGTTCAATGCCGCCCAGAAACAACGGGACAAATAAGGTCGAAGAAAAGCCTTCAAAGAAGCACGAGGCGAATCCGCCCCGGCGCGCAAGCCGTACGCCACATGTCCGCGACTTTGAGGATGTCGTGGTCTATGAGCCTCCGGTTCGCCAATATTACGCTCCGCCCGTTCGCGTGCCGCCGGTTGGCATCGGGATTGGTGGCGTATATGGCGGCGGCTACGGGCGCATCCCGCCACATTTTCCTAGCCGGCGTGACTACTAGCATATGTGGTCGTTGGCCGTTTTTTGACGGCGGCCGCCTCGGGAATCCCCGCCATGCAATATGCCGTTGCCCTGGAGGCGATAACGGGTAAGTTCGTCCGCATACGAGGGACGGAGCGTGCGATGAGAATCGTGCTGATTGCGGTGCTGGTCTGGCTCGTGGCCTGGCCGGCGCAGGCGCAGATGGGCGGCGGCAGACGGTCTCGCGGCGGCGATCAGCGCAGCAGCGAGCTGAAGAAACCGCAAATCGATGAGGGCGCCTACAAGGCGGCACTCGAGCGCATCCCGGAACCGAAGGAAAAATACGATCCCTGGAGTGGGGCGCGGCCGTCACAGCCGGACAAGAAGCAGAAGTAGCTACAGAAGCGGCCTGAGGAGTAGCAGTCCACTTGGTGCCACCGACACGGGCCTAATCTGTGCACGCTTGGGTTTGCACAATCCTGGCGATCTCATCGGCACATCGGGCGAGGTCGTCGTTCGTTGTATAGATGTGAGGCGCGATCCGCGCGATCTTGTCGAGGCCGCGGGATTCGAGCTCCCAGCGCGCATAGTCGGGGCCGATCGATGCAATGGCGATATCTCGTGTCGCGAGTGCATGAACGAGCGCGTCGGCGGGAATTCTTGCATGATGGAGCGTCAGAAAGGCGCGATCACCGTGTTCACTTTCGAAGATCTGAAATCCTGGCACGGCGTGCAAGGCTGTCTCCAGGCGGCTGAGCTTATCGGCGAGATCGGCGCGAACACCGGCCACGCCGATCCCGTTCAGCTCCTGTAGCGCGGCACGCAGGCCGAGGCGTCCGGCCGCCGAGAATTCCCAGGTTTCGAACCGCCGTGCATCCTCCCGCAGCCGGAAGGTGTCGTTGGGTTGCCAGCTTCCTGCAATCTGGTCCAAGACAGGGGGCGCTCCGAGACGCCGCATTGCGCGGCCCGACAGTGCCATCATGGCTTGACCGCGTCCGCCTCTCAGCCATTTCCTGGCCGGCGCGACCATGACATCCGCCGATACACCGGGCAGCGTGACATCGAATTGTCCAACGGCCTGTGCGCCATCGACGAAATAGAGGCAATGCTCCGGGCGCGGCAGGGCGCCGAGCGCCGCCACCGGTTGCAGCGCTCCGAAACTGCTGGCGACTGCGGACACGCAAATAGCGGCCGTGCTGTCGTCGATCAGCGATGCAGTGCGCTCGACATCGATGAGTCCGGATGTGGACATCGGCAGACGGATGATCTCGGCGCCGCTCGCTTGCGCACGCTGCAGCACGTTCAGGATGTTGCCGCCCCAATCGTTGCGTGCGAGCAGAATGCGGCCGCCGCGCTCGAGGGGCATCGATGCGAAGGCGAGCGCCCAGAGCCGACTGGTCTGCTCGCCGAATGCGAGATGATGCGGCTCAACGCCAAGCAAACGCGCCGCGAGCAGGCGCGTCTCATCGAGCGCCGTTCCCGCTTCCTGCATAGCCCAATGTGCGCCGCGCCGGCGCTCGAGGTGGAGATGCGATGTGATCGCCGCGGTCACACTCTCCGGCATCAAGCCGGCTCCGGCGGCGTTCAGATGGACGATGTCGGTGCTGGCCGATCGGATCGTCATCGGGGCATCGCTCCGTGATCGCGTCCCGCGCTTATGGGCCCGATGACATCAGCCCTGGTCTGACCTGTCGATCGTCTGCAAACGTCCGCCGCGAACTCAGTCGAACGCTATCCCGATCCGCTTGTCGTGACTCCACACCGCGTGGCAGCGGCGGGTGAACTTGTCGGCCGGGATCACCAGGGTGAAGATTTCAGGCAGACCGACCGGGGTGACGACTTCGACGCGAGCGCCGGTGTCGGAAAGGTTGCGCACCATGCAATCGACGGCGCCGCCGCCGTCGAAGGCAAGCCGACCTTGTTTGAGCACCCGGTGGCGAGGCGCAATGCGTTTGTCCGTCGTGATGTCGCTCATGGCCGTAACCGATCTGATATCACCGCCTTCACTTCAAAATGTACCTAAAAGTACTGCGAAACTGTTTCGTGCAGATGAACGCAATACCATTCACCACTGGCGCCACGGTTTACGCACCGTTAACGATGATGCTCGTGATCCGGCGCCAACATTCGCATCCCCCTTCAGGAAACACGTTTTCGGATGTCGGGCCATGGATCCGAAAGTGCACCAGGAGCCTCACAGCATCGCGAATGCGCTCGAGACCATCGCGACCGGCTTGGCATCGGCAGCGCTTGTGAGCGTCACCCGGCCGAAACTCATGGTACGGCCAAGGCGCACCACACGTGCGTCGGCCAGTACGTCGGAGGAGGCGACCGCACGCATGAAATGCGTGGTCTGATCGACCGTCGTCATCGGGCGGTAGCCGCGATTAGCCGCGACCATGGCAATCACCATCGCAGTGTCGGCAAACGCCATGAGCGCCTGGCCGCAGACCACACCATTGTCGCGGCAGAGCCGTTCGGAGAAGGGTAGGCGCAGGATTGCGCCGGGCTCCTGCCCATCTGCAAGCACGATGCTTTCGACCGACAGCGCCAGCTCTTTGATCCAGGGGGCGAATACGTCGTCGAGGACACGTCGTGCATCCTCGATGCGGAAAGCTGAACTCTCGTGCGGCATGGTGGGCGATCCTCCGATATTCGCTGGGTGGCGTCGAGAACGTGTGATCGAGCAGTATGCCGCAGACGCTCGGCTTGAAAACGCCGGAGTTGTCACTCTATGATCGCAAGCCGGGACGGGTACGCGTAAGGGTTTGCACGCCGTATCGGGTTATCGCCGTGTCGCCCGTAGTCTTGGTTTCAATGGCCCGGGTGCAGAAGCGGGGATCGACGAGCGCCGGGCCGAATGCAGGCGGGCGGGTCGTCTTCAGCCATAGGTCCGCGCTTGGCGGCAGAGCAGGCGGTGCTATAAAACGGCCGAGGCTTTAAGGGAGCATGCGATGAAAAAGCTTGGTTTGGCGGTCACCGTTGCAGTGTTGACGGCATGGATCCTGCCCGCTGCCGCGCAGATGCCGAACATCAATCTGCTCGCGGATAGCCCTTCGAAGACCGATGAGGAAAAGGAAGCCGATGCGGCCCGGGAGAAGGCCTACAAGGAGACCTTGAAGAAGATTCCAAACGCCCAGACGAGCTCAGATCCATGGGGTGGGGTGCGCGCGGCTGATGCGCCGAAAAGCCCGGCGGTGAAGACCACCACCGCCGCCAAGAAGAAGATGGGCGCCAGCGCCAACTGAACCAGTTCCGGGCTTCTGCAGGCAGCGAACGATCTTACTTCCGACTCGGATTCGACCAGCTCTTGTCTATATTAACAGGGGAGGCGTGTACGGAGGTCGTGAGTGAGATTGCGTCCACGAGATCTCGCCAGTCGGATGGCCGCCCGGCGCAAGGGCGGCGATGGCTACGTGCGTGATACATTCATGCTGCCGCGCGAGGCAGCCCGCGCCAAGGCTCGCGAATACCTCAGCCGATATCCCAAGGCAGGCTATATGAGTGCTGTCGAAAGCTGGCGGGAATTGCCGGACGGCACCATCGAATTCACCATGCGGCGGCTGCCCAATGCGGATTAGATCCGATCGGCGTCAGGAAACATCCGGACGCGGTTCGTTTTCTCCGAGGAGCTTCCGGGTGTGACGGTTGATGAAATGAAGCCGGGTGCAGGCCTTGCAGACCACGGTTTCATACGAGGTCGGATCGCCGGCCTTAGACTCTTCCAGCCAATGCTGCACGTTCATCCCGGTCCGGGGACATTTAAAGATCAGATTACCCATCTTTTGGGATAAGTCGGCCAGGATCGGACCGAATGTGTTGATCTAGATCAAGGTTCTGCGGTCCGCGCATCCGCCCTCGGACATGCACATTCAAATCGGTCGTGGAATCAACGGTTTGTCAGTACCCCTCGGTTCCGAAATTTGCAGGCACGCTTGCCCGGCCCGGATCCGATGCGAATGGCGGAATCGGAAGGCGCTGGGCGGTCGGATCAGGCTCGGTCGAGAGATTCTGCCACGATCCGGATACGGAACACCGGCTGTTTGGCCTCGTCGAGCAGCTCCATCTGCCATTCGGAATTTTCGGCAAGCTTGCGCGAGATGCTGCTCGCCATGTCGGCGCAGACGGTGGTCATCTCTTTCCAGGCAGCATTGCGATCGGGACATTCGGTCCCATATTCCGAGACCCCCGAATAGCAGCCGTTTCGAATACGAAAAAAATAGAGCGGCATTCCAAAACCGGTGAGCCGTGACCGCCCCAGGCCGCTGGGTTAATCCACGAATGCCGGACAATGGAGGCGCAAACAGCGCTCAGATCAATTCCGGGAAAATACGGTTGATCCGTTCAGCTTTTGGTTGCGGAGTGCGAGCCGTTCTGCCGAATTTAGCTGCCGTCGATATGGCGCCGGTTGGCGCCGAATTCATTCGCTTTCCGTGATCCGCAGCAATCCATCGCCTGTGACGACGGGAGCATTGTCGGCAATGGCGACATAGCCCAACGTCACCAGCCTGGTCACATGAGCCTGCGGTACGCTGGATTTGGATTCGCCGACTGCGATCTCGAGCAGTGATGCAAATTCTTCAGGCGTGAGCAGAGGAGGGGTATGGACAGTCATCGTTCAACTGGAGGCGTTCACGAGGTCGCGGAGCGGCAACCGATATGGCCATTGCAGCCGCTTCAGCGGAGCAATGTCAATCCATATGGCGCGCCGATCTGCGGCTGACGGACGCTGCAGTGACATGCGAAGGTGACTCGTGTCGTCCGGTTGCCACAGGCCGCGATACCCTCGCGCAAAAGTGACCGAGCCTCGGACCGCCGCGGGCCGAGGCTCGGCGTCAACGTCGTAGCTCCCTTTTCAAGGGCAGTTCGGCAATGACGACATAATTCTAGTGCGGGCTGTTCAACCACACCTTGAGTCAGGTCAAAGCAGTTCGCGTCCCCGGAAACACACGGAGATGCACGGCGTCAGCCGTTCTCGTCGGAGATTCGTTCCGGAGCGACCGTCAGCCGATATGCAACCTCGGTTGCGCCGTCGACCACTTCGAGAAGCTCGCCGCAAAGCGGGCACCTGATCTCGCCGGCGCTTCCGGTCTGCGACTGAAGCTCGATCCGGCGGAAGCCTGCCTTGCAACTGGGGCAGATCACATCGTCTGTTCGCATACGTCAATTAAGCGCAGTCCCGCTTGGCTGTTCCGGGGTGCCGGCCGTGTGACCGCCTTTTTTTGCTCGTCGTGTCGGACCTCAATGATCGAGCATCCTGTTGTGGTGGTTCGAAGCTGTACCTTCGTCAAAAGCCCGGCGTTGCAGCCAGGGCTTCCTTCGCGCGGAGGGAGTTCAGGGCCTTGCATTTAGAACATTGCGCGTCGCGCGGCTTTGAAGTCGAAGTTCCGATGGTGAGCGTGCGATCGAATTGATCGGAGCTTCAGGCTCGCCACCGCAGAGGTCGTCGTAAGTTTCCCGCTCCACACTTCCTATTGACCGACGATCGCGTCGATCTCCTCCTTCAGGAGCGAAGCGTAGTGTTCGACGACGCCTGGCGCCAGCTTCGCGCAGAGAAACGTGAAACTGAGGGCGGCGCCCGGCTTTTCGCCCGGCGTCATGATCGGCATCCCTATCCCCGCAATGCCAGGAATAAGTTCACCGATGTCGACCGCGTATCCGCGCCGGCGTGTATCGCTGATCAATTGTCGAACCTTGTCCTCTGTGAGATCGCGATAGGACGCGTAGCGCTGGAGGTTGGCGCGGATGATGTAGTCCTGCTCGTCCCCGTCGAGGAAGGCGAGCATCGCGATCGAGCCCGGACCGACGCCGAGGGGCACGGCACCGCCGATCGATCCCGTCAGTGTCGGTACGATGCACTCGCCGTCACGCCGGTCGAGACAGACCGAATCGTGGTTGAATCGGGTCATCAGATGGGTCGTGTCGCCGGTGCGGCGCCTCAGGCGGGTCAGCGCGACCTCGCAACGGCTGATGAGGCCGGGGCCGCGGGCTGCGCGCAGACCGTAAATGGCCATGCGCGCGCCAAGCCGGTAGCGCCGCTTCTTGTCATCGCGGGCCAGCAGTTTGTGGCCGACCAGCGTGTTGAGGATGCGATGGCAGGTGGCCGTGTTGAGCCCGGAGCGGGCTGTCAGCTCTTTGAGTGAGAGGCCCTCGACCCCGCCGTCGGCGACAAGGTCCAGCAAGATGATTGCGCGGTCAAGGAGTTGCGCTCCTCCGGACGGCGAATGGTCGGCTCTCGGCACAGAAGTTCTCATATTATGAAAAATTTTCTTCTGGTAACTTGTATAATGAGAAATTTATGCCTTCAATGATGAAAAATAGGTCGCCACAAAGAATTGCATAAATTCTGGGCGATCCGCGCATCCGCAAAGCTGATGGCTGAAGCGGCGCTGTCGCAACAGCGCCGGCAGGTCATCATTGACCCACGGGGACCAATGACGAACCTCAAAACGATAGGTGTTTCGGCTCTTGCGCTCGTCGCCCTTCTTGTCGATGGCGCCGCCATAGCCGGCACGCTCGATGACATCAAGGCGCGCGGCAAGCTCGTCGTCGGCGTCAAGAATGACTACGCGCCGTACGGCTATCTGAACGACAAGGGCGAAGTGGTCGGCTTCGAGGTCTCGCTCGCGAAATACGTCGCCAAGGAGTTGCTCGGCTCGGAGGACAAGATCGAACTCGTGCCGGTCGTCGCCGCCAACCGCATCGAATTCCTGACCGCCGGCCGCATCGATGCGATCTTCGCGACGCTCGGCGTCACCGCCGAGCGCGGCAAGGTGATCGACTTCACGACGGAATATGTCTCCGCCGCGGGCCCCTCGGTTCTGATGGCCAAGGAGGCCACGATCTCCAAGTGGGAGGATCTGAAGGGCAAGCAGGTCTGCGGCATCCAGGGCTCCTACTACAACAAGAAGATGACCGAGGAGTTCGGCATCAATCTCGTCGCCTTCAAGACCCAGCCGGAAGCCTATCGTGCGCTGAAGGACAATCGCTGCATCGGCTTCGTTTTCGACGACATGACGCTCCAACAGAAGCTCAAGGAGGCCGACTGGACGAACTACAAGATCGCGGTTGCGCCCTATGAATTCCAGCCGATGGCCGGCGGTCTCCGCAAGGGAGATGCGGCATTTCGCGAAGCTGTCGACAAGGCCATCGGGAAGGCCGAGGCCGAAGGCAAGCTGATCGCGTGGGAAACCGAATTCGGCATGCCGCACTCCGCCTACATCGCCGAGCGGGCCAAGGCTGCGGCCGCGAAGAAGAACTGACCGACGCGGAGCGACCCTTGTTCGGTCTCGACTATTCCTGGCTTGCCGACTCGACATACCAGCATTGGCTGCTGACCGGGGTCGTCAACACTCTGAAGCTGGCGGCGCTCTCATCGAGCGTCGCCATGCTCATCGGCATCCTCGGAGCCTTTGGTCTCACGCTGCGGATATTCTGGCTCGACGCTTTGATCGAGCTGTTCGTGGAAGTGTTTCGAAATACGCCGCCGCTGTTGCAGATGCTGTTCGCCTATTTCACCCTGTCTACCCTTGGCCTGCGGGTGATCGACCCTTCGACGGGATTATCGGTTCCGCTTCTCAGCGCGTTCGCTTGTGCCGCGATGTCGCTCAGCCTGTTCGGTGGAGCGCTGGCCATAGAGACGTTTCGCTCAGGCATCGAAACTATGCCCCGGTCGATTGTCGAGGCCGCGCGGTCGTTGGGGTACGGCCGATGGGCCAGGTTCTGGCGCATCGAGGCACCGATCGCGACCCGCATCTGCCTGCCGGGGTTGACCAACATCCTGACGAATCTGTTCAAGACGACATCGCAGGCATCCGTCATTACGGTGCCGGAGCTGATGTACTACGCCGGACAGATCTATAACGACACGTTCCGCACGCTGGAGGTCATGATCCTCGTGCTCCTCATCTATGTCACGCTCGTGTCCATCTTGACATTCGCAATGGCGAGGCTCGAAGCCTTCATGGCCTTTCCCGGCTACGGAAAGGGGCATTGATCGTGGGCTACACGCTTTCCTACGAGCAAAAGAAGCGCGCCGTTCTGTTGCTGATTGCCTTGGCTGTGGTGGTCTGGGTCGGAATCGATGCCGCGGCGGGCGGCTCGGCGTATTGGGCGCGGGTGCTGTTGCGGCTTCCTCTGCTTCTGACAGGCTCCGGCAGCGGCTGGCCGGTGACGGGCGGCTTTGCGCTCAACATTCTCGTCTCCATCGCCGCGATGGCGCTGGCGACGGTCCTCGGTACGATCATCGGCATTGCCACGCTGTCCAAGTTCGGATTGGTCCGCATTCCTTCCTTGCTGACGATGAATTTCCTGCGCAATGCGCCCTGGCTCGTTCTGCTCTTTGCGATGCTCTACATCCTGCCGTTCGAGATCCACGTCTTCGGCTGGATCGTTCCTTTCCCGCCTTTTGTGAAGGCAGTGATCGGTCTTGCGCTGCCGACCGCGGCGAATTTCTCCGAAGTGATCCGAGGCGCCGTCCAGTCCATCCACAGCGGACAGTGGGAGGCAGCGCGCTCGCTCGGCTATACCACCGGCCAGATCTATCGCCACGTGATCATGCCGCAGGCGCTGCGGCGCATGATCCCAGGTTGGATGAATCTCTACGCGTTGGTGATGATCGCAACCGCGCTTGCGACGGTGACCGGCATCCAGGATGTCCTGACCATCCTCAACACCTCGCTCGCGATCGAGAGCGAGCGTGTGATCGTATACTTCTATCTGACCATTCTCTTCCTGTTCTTCGCCTATTGTTATCCCATCGCGGTCGTCGCGCGCCGGCTGGAACGTGCCGTGAAAGGAGACAATCTATGAGTCGTTGCGGTGCTTTGATCGAAGTCGACGACATCAAGAAGTCGTTCGGCGACGTTCCCGTCCTCAAGGGCATCTCGATGTTCGTGCAAAAAGGCGAGGCGGTCTGCATCATCGGCCCTTCCGGGTCGGGGAAGTCCACCATCTTACGCTGCATCAACGGCCTGATCCCGGTGGACCAGGGCTTTGTCCGCGTCGGCGCGCACCGCGTGCACGAAATGAAGTCGGAGAGGGCGATGCGGGCGCTACGGCGTCAGGTCGCGATGGTGTTCCAGCAATACAATCTCTTCCCGCACCGTACGGCATTGGAAAACATCATGATGGCGCCGATCCAGGTGCTCGGCCACGATCGGGCTGAAGTCGAGGATCGGGCCCGCAAACTCCTGAAGAAAGTGCGGCTCTTGGAGAAGGCGGACAGCTATCCCGGGCAGCTTTCCGGAGGCCAGCAGCAGCGGGTGGCGATCGCCCGTGCGCTCGCGATGCAGCCGGAGGTGATCCTGTTCGACGAGGTGACGGCCGCACTCGATCCCGAAACGGTGAAGGACGTGCTCTGGACCATCCGCGAACTCGTGGACGACGGCCTGACCTGCATCCTCGTGACTCACGAAATGAAATTCGCGCGGGAAGTCTCGCACCGCGTTTGCTTCACCGATCATGGATTGATCGTGGAAAGCGCGCCTCCGGCAGAACTCTTCGACAATCCGCAGGACCTTCGCACGCGTGAATTTCTCGGTCAGGTTCTCTGATCGCACCGCCGGGCCGGACGAACGCCGTCCGGCCCGTCGCAGTCGACGTTCCGGGAGTGGCTCCGTGCTCCTTCCCACGTTCAATGAAAGGCGAGCCGCACGGCTCGATGCATCATGGCCCGTTTCGAAGATATCTACGCCAAGGACTTCAAGGAGGCGCCATATTGGTGGGAGGCCGCTGAGCCAGAGACTGATCTCGATCCGCTGCCAGCGCGCGCCGACGTCGTGGTCATAGGTTCGGGCTATGCCGGCCTGAACGCGGCGACGCATCTGGCACGCGCCGGCCGCTCGGTCGTCGTCATCGACGGTGACCGGATCGGCGAGGGGGCCTCGACGCGGTCGGGCGGCATGGTGTCGAGTGGCCAGAAGCTGGTTGTCGGCGGCGCGATCCGGGGCATCGATCCCGCGCTGTTCTCGCGCCTGATCGGCGAGAGCAACGAGAGCTTCGACTATCTGAAAATGTTGGTCGAGACGGAAAAGCTGGATGCGGGCCTTGCGCTCACCGGCCGCTTTTTCGGCGCCCATGCCGCTGGCGACTACGACATCCTGAAGCGGCATGGCGCGCTGCTGGCGGAGAAGACCGGCGTCACGGTCCATTTCCTCGATCGCGCGCATCAGCGAGCCGCCATCGGCTCGGACTATTATCATGGCGGCATGGTGATCGACCAATATGGCGGTCTCCATCCGGGCAAATATCACAAGGCAATGCGGGACCGCGCGCGTGCGGCCGGCGTCATGCTGCGATCGCATGCGCGAGCTGGCATCGTGCAGGACGGGCGGCCGGGAGAAAAGATCGTGCCGACGGCAAGGGGCAGCATCCGCGCTGCCCACGTCGTCGCCGCGACTAACGGCTACACCGCAGCCGATGCCACGCCCGGTCTCGCCAGGCGCATCGTGCCGGTCAAGAGCTATCAGATCGCCACCGAGCCGCTCCCCGCAGATCTGTTGGCCGAGCTCATACCGCAGGCCCGCATGGTGTCCGATACGCGCCGCGATCTCATCTATGCACGGCCGTCGCCTGATGGAACGCGGCTTCTCTTCGGCTCGCGCCCGGGCATCTTCGATATGCCGGACAGGCTTGCTGCGAAGCGGCTTTATGCGCGCATGCTGGCGATCTGGCCGCAGCTTGCGGGCGTCAAGATCACCCATGCCTGGAGCGGACGTGTCGCCATGACTGTCGACAAGATCGCCCATCTCGGCACGCGGGACGGGACGGATTTTGCGGCCGGCTGCAACGGCAACGGTGTCGCGCTGATGACCTATCTCGGTTACCAGACGGCGCGGAAAATTCTCGGCCAGCAGAACATGCCATCGGCATTCGACCGGGAGACGTTTACGGCCGTGCCCCTCTACTCGGGCAGGCCATGGTTCGTACCGCTTTTCGCGGGCTGGTATCGGTTGCGCGATTTGTTCGATCGGCCGGGGCGCTGAGATGGACGAGCCCGCCACTTCAGTCCGCCTGGAAGAGGACGCGCTTGGTACGCGTCTCATTCCCGATGATCTCGCCTATGGAATCCAAACGGTGCGGGCGGTCGAGAACTTCTCGATTTCCGGACGATCCATCGCCGATATCGAGGGGTTCGTTGCCGCGATCATCACGATCAAGCAGGCCGCGGCCCGCGCCAACCGGCGCGCCGGCAATCTGGATGGGCGAATTGCCGAGGCGATCGACCGGGCCGCATCGGAGTATGCCGGTGCCATCAGGCGTGCGGATTTCCCCGTCGACATCTATCACGGCGGCGGCGGTACGGCCGCCAACATGAACGTCAACGAAGTCCTGGCGAACCGGGCGAGTGAAATCCTGACCGGGCGCAGGGGGCCGGATCCCGTTCACCCGAACACCCATGTGAACATGGGGCAATCCACGAACGATGTCATTCCCTCGGCCATGAAGATGGCGTTGGGTGGAGAGCTCGCCGCGTTGCGCGCCACACTGACCGGTCTTGTCGAAGCGCTTTCTGCAAAGGAGGAGGCATTCGCCGGCGTCGTCAAGCTGGCGCGCACCTGCCTGCAGGATGCTCTGCCGGTCATGCTCGGACAGCAGATCTCGGGATATCGCGCGGCGCTCGAGCGCCAGATCGTGGATCTTGCCGGGCTCGAGGCCTCCTGCCTTCGGCTGCCACTCGGTGCGACGGCGATTGGAACTGGCTTCGGTGCCTCGACGGGCTATCGTGCGGCGATTTTCGACGAGCTCGCTGTCCTGACCGGCAAGCGCTACGACGCGGAACAGGATCTGTTCGATGCACTTCAGAACGCGGATCACTGGGTGCACGTCTCTGCCGCTCTGAAGGCGACCGCGCTGGTCCTGTCGAAACTGTCGGCCGACTTGCGGCTGATGTCCTCCGGACCGAGGGCTGGTCTTGGGGAGATCGTGCTCCCTGCCGTGCAGCCCGGCTCTTCCATCATGCCCGGTAAGGTGAACCCCGTGATGCCGGAAATGATGATGCAGGTCGCGTTTCGCGTGATCGGTAACGATGCAACGGTGACACGCGCCGCGGAGGGCGAACTGGATCTGAACGTCTGGGAATCTATCATTCTCGAAGCGCTCAGCGAGTCCATCCGCCTGATGCGCCGCGCCGTGCCGCTGTTCGTCTCCAACTGCGTGGTGGGAATCGCGGCGAATGTCGAGCGCTGTCTCGCCGATGCGTCCGGCTCGCTTGCGCTTTCGACCGCACTTGCGGCGATCTACGACTATCCGACGGCCTCCGCGATCGCAAAGCATGCGGCCACACACGGCCTGTCGATTCGGGATGCCGCGATCGCCCAAGGTCTCATGAGTGAGGCGGAGGCAGCTCTCCTTTTCGGAGACGTCTCTGCCTACACAGACCCTGAGCGGACCGAGCGCCTGATTGCCCATTTCAGGGCTGGACGGCGCACCTGATCCATACCGCCTTGTTCGTTTCCAGGAGGACGACGTGTCTAGAATTATTCCCGAGCTTGTCGTGACGCCGCAGGAACTGCCGGCGAAGGTGGATGTCGTCGTCATCGGCGGCGGCATCATCGGCGTATCCACCGCGCTGTCGTTGGTCGAGCGCGGCGTGAGCGTCGCCTTGTGCGAAAAGGGATTGATCGCTGCGGAGCAGTCGGCGCGAAACTGGGGCTGGGTACGTCAGATGGGGCGCGATCCGGCCGAGCTGCCGCTCGCCATCGAAAGTCTCCGGATCTGGCGCGGCATGAATGCGCGCATCGGCGGCGAGACGGGTTTCCGGCAGGCTGGAATTGCATATCTCTGCGACACGGACGCCGATGTTGCGATGTATGAGGATTGGCTGAAACATGCCAAGCAGCTCGGCCTCGACTCCCGTCTTGTCAGAGGTGAGTCTTTGAAGGCGCTCATGCCCGGAATGGCGAAATCCTTCCGCGCTGCCTTGCATACGCCGAGCGACGGCAAGGCTGAGCCGTTCATCGCGGCCCCGGCCATTGCCCGCGGCGCGGCCGCCAAGGGAGCGCACATCCTCACCAATTGCGCGGTCCGTACCATCGAACGATCGGCGGGCAGGGTGAGCGGCTGCGTCACCGAGCGCGGCGAGATCCGCTGTTCGTCGGTCGTTCTTGCGGGAGGCGCATGGTCGCGTCTCTTCGCCGGCAACATGGGTATCGATCTTCCTGTCCTGAAGATTCTCGGCAGTGTCGCCCGTGTGTCAGCGGTCGAAGGTGTTCCTGATTTCGCCGTCGGTGCCGGCAACTTCGCCTTCCGCCGTCGCCTCGACGGCGGCTTCACCGTTGCCCAGCGGAACGCGAACATCGCGCCGATCACGCCGGACAGCTTCCGTCTGTTCCGCGACTACACGCCGACTCTCATCAAGAGCTGGAGGGAGCTGACGCTTCGCATCGGCGGACAATTCTTTCGCGAACTGTCGATGGCCCGAAGCTGGAAAAGCGACGAGGTGACGCCTTTCGAACAGGTCCGCATTCTCGATCCCGATCCGTCGTGGCGACTGGTCCATGGCGGCCTCAGCCATCTGAGCGAAGCCTTCCCAGCGTTCCGCGGCGCCAAGGTTACGCAGATGTGGGCAGGCCTCATGGACGTCACGCCCGATGCCGTTCCGGTCATAGCGCCGGTCGGTTCAGTTCCTGGCCTTCATATCGCGACCGGCTTTTCCGGTCATGGCTTCGGCATCGGTCCCGGAGCTGGTGCGTTGATGGCTGATCTGGTGACGGGATCGACGCCTTGCGTCGACCCCGCACCCTTCCGTTTGGAACGCTTTAGGCGCTTGCAGAAGGCGGCCTGATTTCCGCAAGGCCGCCCAAATCATCGGAACGTCACATTCGCTGCATGAGCCGCTCGCGCAGAAGTTGCCTAGACGGTAGCCAAGCGATGTTTGCGGTGTGGACGTCCGACACCGTGGTCGTGTTGCGGGCTGTTGCGAGCGCCGGGTCCGTGCGGCCTGCGAGTAGCGGCGTCCGGCTTCGGCGCCGCCCCCGCACCGAGCGAAAGCAGGTTGTTGGTTCGCGTGGCAGGCTTCGCCGCCGAACTCCATTCGCGCGGGAGAATTGTGGACATGGTTTGCGGCTGCCTAAACGGGTAGCGTTTGCATGCGAACAAAAGCGGAAGCTCGGCCGGAACTTCGTTCTTCTCAGGAGAACCACGGGCGATCTAAACGGGAAACTCTTGATCGCTTGTTCGTGCGGGTTGTGGCAGGGACGAGATCTGTTGAGAAGACCAATGCTCGCCATGAGTGATTTAGTTGGAGATCACACGCTCTAATGCGCGCAGCGGCTGCGCTTCATGTCACATCGTGTCATAATTCACAGCGCTTATGGCGATGATCAATTATTAGTTGTGTCTTCGTGGCGTGAGCTTTGCGCCGGTGCGGCGAAATGAAGTTCCGATCAAGTCGTTGCCGCACTCTCGTCATCGGAATTTCAAACTGAAGGCCGCATTCGGAGCGGAGCGAGGGAAGGCGGCTGCTTCGATCCCGCTCGCGAGCGAGATCGCGCGCGAGCGTCGGCGGCGGGCAAGCCTGGTTCTGGACGGGTTCCATCGGCGCAGTTGGCGCTCTTGCGCGCCGCGCGACACGCAACCTTCACAGGTGCGGAATGAGAGAGAGTCGCCGATCCGCCTTGCTGGCTATCGACGTCGAGCGCGAGACGCGTCGCGGTTGCTGCCGCAATCGACGGCGGGCCGGCCTGCTCGCTCTCGGGTTAGGACGCGGAGGGGGGCCCATCGGGCGGACGCCTAAAAGTCGCAGGTCTGGCAACGGAACATATTGCGAACATAGAACGGATCGGGTACATTGCGCGGCAGATGCACCAAAGATTACCGGCCCCAGTCTCGTTAACCGTTTGTCCATCCCGCGAATCCCCGCCATAAGGAGCGCCAATGTCCGCCACCGCCCTGCGTATCGTCGAAGGTTCCTCCATGGATAAAAGTAAGGCGCTGTCCGCAGCCCTGTCCCAGATCGAGCGCCAGTTCGGCAAGGGCTCGGTCATGAAGCTCGGCAAGAACGACCGCTCGATGGATATCGAGACGGTGTCGACCGGCTCGCTTGGGCTCGACATCGCGCTCGGGGTCGGTGGCTTGCCGAAGGGGCGTATCGTCGAGATTTACGGGCCGGAATCCTCGGGCAAGACGACTTTGGCGCTGCATTGCGTGGCGGAAGCACAGAAGAAGGGTGGCATCTGCGCCTTCATCGATGCCGAGCACGCGCTCGACCCAATCTACGCGCGCAAGCTCGGTGTCAATATCGACGAGCTCCTGATCTCTCAGCCCGACACCGGCGAGCAGGCTCTGGAGATCTGCGACACCTTGGTGCGCTCCGGCGCGGTCGATGTGCTGGTGGTCGATTCCGTGGCGGCGCTGGTGCCGAAGGCTGAGCTCGAAGGCGAGATGGGCGAGTCGCTGCCGGGCCTGCAGGCGCGGCTGATGAGCCAAGCGTTGCGCAAGCTGACCGCCTCGATCAACAAGTCCAACACCATGGTAATCTTCATCAACCAGATCCGGATGAAGATCGGCGTCATGTACGGCTCGCCGGAAACCACCACCGGCGGCAATGCGCTGAAATTCTACGCCTCGGTTCGTCTCGACATCCGCCGCATCGGTGCGATCAAGGAGCGCGACGAGGTGATCGGCAATTCCACCCGCGTCAAGGTCGTGAAGAACAAGCTGGCGCCGCCGTTCAAGCAGGTCGAATTCGACATCATGTACGGCGAGGGCGTCTCCAAGATGGGCGAGATCCTCGATCTCGGCGTCAAGGCCGGCATCGTCGAAAAGTCAGGTGCCTGGTTCTCCTATGACAGTCAGCGGCTCGGGCAGGGACGCGAGAACTCCAAAGCTTTCCTGCGCGCCAACCCGGACCTCACTGCCAAGATCGAAGCTGCAATCCGCCAGAACTCAGGCCTGATTGCCGAGCAGATCCTGGCTGGCGCAGAGCGCGATGCCGACAGCGACGGCGAAGAGCCGGCCGAAGAGTAAGTCTACGACGACAGCGGGCGCTAAGGATGTCGACTTGCCGTCCTGCGCCCGTTTGCGCGTGGGGCTCCGCCGAAACGTATCTTCAGGCTGATCCACCTCGATTCGGAAGGCGAGAACACCCGTTTTTCCGATGTTCAATACAAACAGATCTCGACTTGAAGAATTGACGACGAGCGCGCGGGCGAACTGACTGGATCCGCGCAACTATTTCGCACTTGTCTCTGTCATATGCGCTGCATGGTGGCGAGCGATGACGCGCCTTATCCTGACGCCGAACTATCTTTACTCGAAATCGGATACGACCGAGCAGACTGATCTGTTCCTGCATTTCGGTCACTGCTTCGGACGTCATCTGCAACGGCTGGTGTTTGGTCGTCCGCCCACCACGGATGAACTGGAGGACCGCTTCGATGTGCGATCCGAACAACGACACCAAAAGCGGGGTTCGCACTGGCTGGACTTCATTCCCTCGGAACGTCTCGACCAGTTCGAGGTGCGTGGCATTGGTCTGGCCCAGCTTTGCGCATGTTTTGAAACCGTTGAGGTTTGGGTCGAGTCGACCGCCAACGACCAGCTCGAGCTGATTTGGCTGCTGGACTATCTCAGACGTCGCAAAGCCGTTCCGCCGCATTTTTTCGTTCGTCCGGTCGAGTGGCTGGTCGGCCGTTCCACCGAGCAGTTGGCCGAAATGCAAGTTCCCCGGATTCCAATTACGTCCGCGCATGTCGATCTCGCCTCCAGAGCCTGGCAAGCCTATCGTTCGCCGACACCGCAAGCATGGTGCGATCTGCTACGAGAGGATTTGAGCGCGTTTCCGCTTATGCGCGACACCGTGCTGAGGTTGCTTATTGAATTACCAGCCCCAGGCACCGGCCTTGGGTCGACCGAGATGGGATTGCTGGAGTTGATCTATCCCGATCCTCCGCACCGGTTCAGCGTCATCCTCAACACGCTCGTCTATTTCAACGGCTATTACCGCCACACGATCTTCAACGACTGGGAGACCGCTGTTCTGGCTGAGCCGCTGGCTTTTGGCCCGGTACCTGCGATCATGGAGCTCAATCCCGAACTCCAGATCGTTGAGCTCGGAAATTTTCGGCGGCGCCTCGATATCTATCGGGAAAGTTGGCCTCGGTTGACCGATTTCGGTGAGGCAGTCCTGACCGGCCGTACGGATTTCAGCCGGCACAATCCGATCCATCGCTGGTGGGGCAGTACTGAACTGACCAACGGAAATTTGTGGCGGTGGGACCCGATCGCGAACGTCTTGATCGCGCCTTGAGCCGACCAGCTCTGCGGAGGCAGGAGCATGACGCGTTTGATTCTAACGGCCGATGATTCCAGCGCCGGGGCGCTTCGCAGGGGAGGCTTTGCCGACCTTGTGGTGCCAATTCTCCACCGGTTCGTGTGGGGACCGCTGCCGCCCGATGCCGACCTGTCGGCTTATCTCGGCACCCACACCACGCGGCGCGAGATCGGTCACTGGTTGGATTTCGCCTCGCGCCGCGACTTCATGGCGGTCGGAGGGCGGACGCACAGCTTCCTCGATCTCGTCGAGCGTTGCGACAGCGTCGAGCTATGGATGGATACCCGTCCGAATGACCAGTTGGTCTTGGTCTGGTTGCTGGATTATCTGCGCAATCATGCGCAGGTCGCAACGAAGATCGTGTTGCGGCACGTCGATGCGGCACTATTCGAAGCATCGACGAAGCAACTCGCCAGTCGAACGATTGCCGGGGTTGAACTCGCACGCGAGCATCTCGACTTGGCTCATTTGGCCTGGCAGTCGTTTCGGGCGCCGACTCCGCAACCCTGGTTCGATTTGTTGAACTACGATCTCAGCGCATTGCCGCAGCTGCGCCGCTGCGTGCAGGAGATGCTCGATGAGCTTCCGGGGGCAGCGACAGGGCTCGGAGCCTCGGAACTGCGCATCCTCGAATTGCTGTCGGCCGGTTATCAGCATCCGTTCGACCTGTTTCCGCATTATCGCGAGCGCTTTCAGCGGCGCGTCTTCGACTATTGGGAAGCAGGCGCACTCCTGGAAAATCTGGCGCTGGCGACGACGCCTGTAATTTCGGGCCTTGCCGAATGGCCGTTCTCGGTCGAGATGCACGACAGTCGCGAGCGCCTCGATCGCTACAAGGCCAGCACGCTGTCGCTGACGCCGCTCGGCAAGGCGATCCTGGCCGGGCAGGAGGATTTCAGCCGGCACAATCCGATCCGGCGCTGGTGGGGCGGCACCGAATTGACCAACGCCAATCTCTGGCGTTGGCATGCGGTGCTCATCGCTCCGGACCCCGACCCGCTGCATATCTTCGAATGCCGCGAGCCGTGGCGCTCAATCGATTCCCCGGAGTATGCGTGACCGGCTTACTCCGCCGCTTCCGCGTAGTCCGCCACCGGCGGGCACGAGCAGACCAGATTGCGGTCGCCATAGACGTTGTCGACGCGACCGACAGGGCACCAATATTTATCGGTGCGCGCGGAGCCGGCCGGGAAGCAGCCTTCGCTGCGGCGATAGGCGCGGTTCCAATCATCGTCGGCGACGTCGTGCACCGTATGGGGCGCGTGCCGCAGCGGCGAGGCTTCGATCTTGAACCGGCCTTGCTCGACTTCGGCGATCTCCTTGCGGATCGCAATCATCGCGTCGCAGAAGCGATCGAGCTCCGCCTTCGATTCCGATTCGGTCGGCTCGATCATCAGCGTTCCCGGCACCGGGAAGCTCATCGTCGGCGCGTGGAAGCCGTAGTCGATCAGCCGCTTGGCGATATCGTCGACGGTGACGCCGCTGGTTTGCTTCAGCGGCCTCGGATCGATGATGCATTCATGTGCGACGCGGCCGCGCTCGTTGCGATACAGCACCGGAAAGTGCGAATCGAGCCGCGCGGCGATGTAGTTGGCATTGAGGATCGCGATCTCTGTCGCCTGCTTCAAACCCTCGCCGCCCATCAGCAGCATGTAGATGTAGGAGATGGTCAGGATCGACGCCGAGCCGTAGGGCGCGCCGGAGACCGGCCCCTGCGCGCGTGAGCTCTCGCCATCGGCAGCAGGATGTCCCGGCAGGAATGCTGCGAGGTGCGCCTTGACACCGATCGGGCCCATACCGGGACCGCCGCCGCCGTGCGGAATGCAGAAGGTCTTGTGCAGGTTGAAGTGACTGACATCGGCGCCGTAGTCGCCGGGACGCGCCAGCCCGACCTGCGCGTTCAGATTGGCGCCGTCGAGATACACTTGGCCGCGATGAGCATGAACGATGTCGCAGATCTCGCGGATGTGCTCCTCGAACACGCCGTGGGTCGACGGATAGGTGATCATGATGGCGGCGAGATCGGCCGCGTGTTTCTCGGCCTTGGCCCTGAGATCGGCGACATCGACGTTTCCGCCCGGATCGCAGGCGACGACCACCACCTCCATGCCCGCCATATGCGCAGAGGCCGGATTGGTGCCGTGAGCGGAGGAGGGGATCAGGCAGATCTTGCGATGGCTCTCGCCGCGCGAGGCATGGTAGCCGCGGATCGCGAGCAGCCCGGCATATTCGCCTTGCGCGCCCGAGTTCGGCTGCAGCGACACCGCATCGTAACCGGAGATCCTGCACAGCCAGTCTTCAAGCTTGGCAAACAGTGCATGATAGCCGGCTGCCTGCGCGCGCGGGGCGAACGGATGCAGGCTGGCGAATTCCGGCCAGGTCAGCGGGATCATTTCGGTGGTCGCGTTCAGCTTCATGGTGCAGGAGCCGAGCGGGATCATGGCGCGGTCGAGCGCGAGATCGCGGTCTGCGAGCTTGCGCAGGTAGCGCAGCATCTCGGTCTCCGAGCGATGTGCATGGAACACCGGATGGGCCAGGAACCGGCGCTGACGCTTCAAACCGGCCGGCAGCGCCTCGCGCGCTTCGGCCTCGATGGCCGCATAAGACAGTTTTCCGCCGAAGGCACGCCATACCGCTTCGACGGTCTCGGCCGTCGTGGTCTCGTCCAGCGCAATACGCAAGCTGCGCGCGCCGAGGCCAAGATTGATGCGCTCGCCGAGCGCGCGCGCAACGATCTCGTCGCGCCGGTCGCCGACCTCGACTGTCACCGTGTCGAAGAAGACCTCGTTCGACGGCGCAAAGCCGAGCTTGCGCAGGCCGGCCGCCAGCACCGCTGCGCGGCGATGGACGGTGCGCGCGATCGCGGTCAGTCCCTCCGGGCCGTGATAGATGGCATACATTGCGGCGATCACCGCCAGCAGCACCTGCGCGGTGCAGATGTTGGAGGTCGCTTTCTCGCGGCGGATGTGTTGCTCGCGGGTCTGCAGCGCCAGCCGATAGGCCGGGGCGCCGCGAGAGTCTACCGACAGCCCGACGATGCGGCCGGGCAGCGAGCGCTTCAGCGCATCGCGCGCCGCCATGTAAGCAGCATGCGGTCCGCCGTAGCCCATCGGCACGCCGAAGCGCTGCGCCGAGCCGATCGCGATGTCGGCACCCAGCTCCCCAGGCGAGGCGATCAAGGTGAGCGCAAGCAGGTCGGCGGCGATGATCGCCAGCGCGCCTTTCTCATGTAGTTTCGCGATCGCCGTGCGCGGATCGCGCAAGGCGCCGGTCGTGTCCGGATATTGCAGGATGCCGCCGAACACGTCCGCCTTGTCGAGATCGGTTGCGGGATCGCCGACGATCAGCTGCCAGCCGAGCGGCTCGGCGCGGGTGCGCAGCACCGCGAGCGTCTGCGGATGCACGTTCTTGTCGACGAAGAAGGCTTTTGCCTTGGCTCCGGCGGAGCGTTCGGCGAGTGCCATCGCCTCCGCCGCTGCGGTCGCCTCATCGAGCAGCGAGGCGTTGGCGACATCGAGCCCGGTCAGGTCGCAGATCATGGTCTGGAAGTTGAACAGCGCCTCCAGCCGGCCCTGGCTGATCTCGGGCTGATAGGGCGTATAGGCCGTGTACCAGGCCGGGTTCTCCAGGATGTTGCGCTGGATCACCGCCGGCATGATCGTGCCGGAATAGCCTTGGCCGATCAGCGAGGTGAACAGCTGGTTCTGGCCTGCAAGCACGCGCATGTGGTCGAGCGCCTCGGGTTCGTTGAGCGCGGGCCCGAGATCGAGCGGCGTCGTCTGCCGGATCGAGCCGGGCAAGGTCTGCGCCATCAGCTCAGACAGGCTCTTCGCGCCCACCGTCTCGAGCATCGCGGCGACGTCGCGCGGCGATGGGCCGATGTGGCGGCGGGCGAAGGTGGTAGCGGCGTCATCGAGCGGCTTGAACGGCGCGGTCATGAGAGGATCCTTGCTATGCCTCGTCATGCCCCGCGACGGCGGGGCATCCAGTCAACACTGACGTCGAAATCAAACGGAGGGAGCGCGGCGTGCTGGATCGCCCGGTCGAGCCGGGCGATGACAGCGGAGAATGATGCCGCGATCTTCCCATCACGCCGTGTGCGCTTTGTAGGCGGCCTCATCCATCAGCCCGCCGAGCTCGCCTTTGTCGGCGATCTTCACCTTGAAAAACCAAGCCTTGCCGACGGCATCGGTATTGACCAGCGCAGGCTCGTCCACGATCGCCTGATTGACCTCGACGACGTCGCCAGAGATCGGTGCGTAGACGTCGGATGCGGCTTTGACGGATTCGACCACCGCGGCGGCTTCTGCCTTCTTCAAGGTGCGGCCGACCTTGGGCAACTCCACGAATACGACGTCGCCGAGCTGCGCCTGCGCGTAATCGGTGATGCCGACGGTGGCGACATCGCCATCGATGCTGAGCCATTCATGGTCGGAGGTGTAGAGCGTGGTCATGGGCATCCTTCAGCGCTTGTAGGTGTTGGGGACAAAGGGCATGGCGGCGACGCGCAAGGGCAGGCGCTGGCCGCGCACATCGGCAAAAAGCCGTGTATCGATCGCGGAGAGAGACGTCGGCACATAGCCCATCGCCACTGGGCCGTTGAGCGTCGGACCGAACCCGCCGGAGGTGATCTTGCCGACCGGCTCCGTCGTATCGGGCGCCGCAAACAGCAATGCACCCTCGCGAACCGGCGCGCGGCCCTCGGCCTTCAGCCCGACTCGCCGGCGCGTGGTACCGTGCTCAAATTCGCCCAGGATCTTTTCGGCGCCGGGAAAGCCGCCGACCCGGGCGCCGCCGGTGCGGCGAATCTTCTGCACCGACCATTCCAGGGCCGCTTCGACCGGCGTGGTCGTGGTGTCGATGTCGTGACCATAGAGGCAGAGGCCGGCTTCCAGCCGCAGGCTGTCGCGGGCCCCTAACCCGATCGGCAGCACGTCCTTGTCCGATAACAGCGCGTCAGCGAGCTTCTCGGTCTGGTCGGCCGGAACCGAAATCTCGAACCCATCCTCCCCGGTGTAGCCGGAGCGCGACACGTAACAATCGAGCCCGTCGACGCTGCGCGGTCCCGCATCCATGAACCGCATCGACTCGACGTCTGCGCTCAGCTTCGCCAGCACGGATGCCGCTTTGGGTCCTTGCAGGGCCAACAGCGCGCGGTCAGTCAGCGGCCGCACCTCGCAGATGTCGGACAGCCCGGCGCGCAAAAGTGCCTCGTCGGCCTCCTTGCAGGCCGCGTTGACCACCAGCACCAGATGCTCGCCGAAATTCGCGACCATCAGGTCGTCCAGAATGCCGCCGGCCTCGTTGGTGAACTGTGCGTAGCGCTGGCGGCCCGGTGCGATGCCGACGATATCCTGCGGTACCAACCGCTCCAGCGCGAGCGCGGCGTCGGCGACCTGGCCGGATTTCGGAACCAGGGCAATCTGGCCCATATGGGAAACGTCGAACAAACCCGCGGCCGCGCGGGTATGGAGGTGCTCTTTCAGCACGCCCGCCGGATATTGCACCGGCATCTCGTAGCCGGCGAACGGCACCATCTTGCCGCCGAGGCTGACATGCAGGCCGTAAAGCGGGGTACGTTTCAGAGGAGCGGAATTAGCATCTGGAGCAGCCATCACAGGGACCCTCGAAGGTTCCCGGGACCATTCCCGGGCCAACCGATCGAAGCCCCATCTGTCGCTGTGCCTGAGAGTATTATCCCGTCGGCGGACGCGGTCCGGGCTGATGCCCGTCGGCGCCTCTTTCCAGATGCAGTTTAAGCCGCGCGGTCCTTTTGCCTGAGAGTTTCCGGGGCGGTTGCTCCTTCGGCGCCGATCCCTCAAGCTCAAGAAGAAGCTTGAAGACCGGTCTCTCCCGACGCGGCTGTCGTCAGTATGTGGGAAGAAACACGAGAGCATGCAAACTGTCAACGCGGCCCGCAAGCTTTCAACGGGCTTTCAAGCGCGCAGGCCAAGTGCATGATTTCCTGCACAGTTCCTGGACAGGGCAGGGGGGCTTGTCTAAAAGCGTTGCGCCGAATTCCCGGACTTTTTCGATTGGATTGCTATGAGCGGCGTCAACGAGATCAGGTCGACCTTCCTTAACTTCTTCGCCGAGAACGGCCACGAGATCGTGCCGTCCTCGCCGCTCGTGCCGCGCAACGACCCGACATTGATGTTCACCAATGCCGGCATGGTGCAGTTCAAGAACGTCTTCACCGGGGTCGAGAAGCGCCCCTACAGCCGCGCCACCACCTCGCAGAAATGCGTCCGCGCCGGCGGCAAGCACAACGACCTCGACAATGTCGGCTACACCGCCCGCCATCACACCTTCTTCGAGATGCTCGGCAACTTCTCCTTCGGCGACTATTTCAAGGAGAACGCGATCGAGCTCGCCTGGAAGCTCGTCACGAAAGAATTCGGCCTGCCGAAGGAGAAGCTGTGGGCGACCGTCTATATCGATGACGACGAAGCCTTCGGACTCTGGAAGAAGATTTCCGGCCTGCCGGAATCGCGCATCATCCGCATCGCCGGCTCGGACAATTTCTGGCAGATGGGCGACACCGGCCCCTGCGGCCCCTGTTCGGAAATCTTCTACGACCATGGCGACAAGGTCTGGGGCGGCCCGCCCGGCTCCCCGGAGGCGGATGGCGACCGCTATATCGAGATCTGGAACCTCGTGTTCATGCAATACGAGCAGTTCGAGGGCGGGGCGCGCACACCGCTGCCGAAACCGTCGATCGACACCGGCGCGGGGCTCGAACGCGTCGCTGCCGTGCTGCAGGGCAAGCACGACAATTACGACATCGACCTGTTCGTCGCGCTGATCCGGGCCATCGCCGACCTCACCAATGCCGATCCGCAAGGGCCGCAGAAGGCTTCGCTCCGCGTCATCGCCGACCACCTGCGCGCCTCCTCCTTCCTGATCTCGGACGGTGTGCTGCCCTCCAACGAAGGCCGCGGCTACGTGCTGCGCCGGATCATGCGCCGCGCCATGCGCCACGCCCAGCTGCTCGGCGCCCGCGAGCCGCTGATGCACCGCCTGGTCGGCGCGCTCACGCGCGAGATGGGCCAGGCCTATCCCGAGCTGATCCGCGCCGAGAGCCTGATCAAGGAGACGCTGCGGCTGGAAGAGACCCGCTTCCGCAAGACCTTGGAGCGCGGCCTTGCCATTCTCGATGAGAAGGCGGCGGGCCTGACCAAGGGCGACATGTTCGACGGCGATGTCGCCTTCACGCTCTACGACACCTACGGCTTCCCGCTCGACCTCACCCAGGACGCGCTGAAGTCGCGCGGCATCAGCGTCGACCAGGCTTCCTTCACCGACGCGATGGAGCGGCAGCGGGCGAAAGCGCGCGCTGCCTGGGCCGGCTCGGGCGACGCGGCGACCGAGAGCGTCTGGTTCCCGCTGCGCGAGAAGCTCGGCGCCACCGAGTTCCTGGGCTACGAGACCGAGACTGCGGAAGGCGCGGTGACCGCGCTGGTCAAGGATGGCGCGGAGGTCGAGAGCCTCAAGGCCGGCGAGACGGGCGCCGTCGTGCTCAACCAGACCCCGTTCTATGCCGAATCCGGCGGCCAGGTCGGCGACCTCGGCGTGATGCGCGGCGACGGCGTGACGTTCCGCGTCACCGACACCCAGAAGAAGGCCGGCGATCTGTTCGTCCACCTCGGCACGGTAGAGCAGGGCACCCTCAAGCTCGGTACCGCGCTGCAGCTCGATGTTGATCATGGCCGCCGCTCCGCGATCCGCGCCAACCATTCGGCCACCCACATCCTGCATGAGGCGCTGCGCCAGGTGCTCGGTGACCATGTCGCCCAGCGCGGCTCGCTGGTCTCGCCGGACCGCCTGCGCTTCGACTTCGTGCATCCGAAGCCGATCACCTCGGACGAACTCGCCCGCGTCGAGGACATCGCCAACGAGGTCGTGCTGGAGAATTCCGAAGTCACGACGCGGCTGATGGCGCTCGACGACGCCCGCGAGGCCGGCGCCCGCGCGCTGTTCGGCGAGAAATATGGCGATGAGGTCCGCGTGGTGGCGATGGGCAATGCCGCGCGCGACCACGGCAGCAACGCCCAGGCCGCAAATACCATGGGCTGGTCGGTCGAGCTCTGCGGCGGCACCCATGTCAAGCGCACCGGCGACATTGGCTTGATCTCGGTGACCTCCGAGAGCGCGGTCTCCTCCGGCGTGCGCCGCATCGAGGCGCTGACCGCGCGCGGCGCGCGCAAGCACGCCAACGACACCATCGCGCTCGCCAAGCACGCCGCCGCCGAGCTGCGTTCCACGCTCGACGACGTTCCGGCGCGAATCACGGCGCTGATGGAGGAACGCAAGAAGCTCGAGCGCGAGCTGTCGGACGCGCGCAAGAAGCTCGCGATGGGCGGTGGTGCTTCCGCGGGGGGCGGCGCTTCCGCTGTCCGCGAGGTGGCCGGCGTCAAGCTGATGGCGCGCGCTGTCGAAGGCGTCGAGGTGAAGGACCTCAAGAGCCTCGTCGACGAGGCCAAGAAGCAGCTCGGCTCCGGGGTGGTCGCGATCGTCGGCCGTAGCGAGGATGGCAAGGCCGGGGTCGTGGTCGGTGTGACCACGGATCTCACCGCGCGCTTCAACGCGGTCGAGCTGGTGCGCGCGGCCTCGGAGGCGCTGGGCGGCAAGGGCGGCGGCGGCCGCCCCGACATGGCCCAGGCCGGCGGGCCCGATGGAGCCAAGGCCGATGCCGCGCTGGCCGCGATCGAGAAGGCCATGGCCGGGTAAACAATGAGCGCGAGTCTGTCGCGATGATCGGGCGTCATAGGACCATCAAGGATCCCGATCTGCGCGACCGGCTCTACGAGCTGCTCGAACACGATCATCTGCCGCTGTCGGTCGGCTCCCGCTTCGTGCGGATGATCGTGATCGTGATCGCCGTCGATGTGCTGGTGACGACCCTGGCCTCGGTGCCACAGCTCGACGCGCGCTTCGGCCCGACCTTCACCGCGGCGAAGGTGATGGCCCTGCTGGTTTTCGCCTTCGAATATTTCGCCCGTCTCTGGAGCATCGCCGGCCACACGCCGCGCAGGGGCTCGGCCGTCCGCGACCGGCTCGGCTACGTCTTCTCCGCGCTCGGCATCATCGATCTCGGCGCCTTCCTGCCGGCGGCGATCGTGCTCGCGATCGGCGATCACGCCATGCTGGCGATGCTCTGTGTGCTGCCGTTCCTCAAGCTGGTGCGCTATTCGCCGGCAATGCGCTCGCTGCTCGCCGCGATCCAGGCCGAGCGGCGCACTTTGGTCGGCTGCATCGTCATTCTGATTGGCGCGGTGCTGTTGTTCGCGTCCTTGCTCTATGCGGCCGAGCGCGACGTACAGCCCGACAAGTTCGGCACGCTTCCGGATGCGATGTGGTGGGCGATCGTCACGCTCGGCACCGTCGGCTATGGCGACGTGGTGCCGGTGACCACGCTCGGCAAGCTCATTACTGTGTTCGCGATCGTCGCGGGCTTCGCGATGATCGCGCTGCCGGTCGCGATCATCTCCAGCGCCTTTGCCGAAGAGGTGAAGCGGCGCGACTTCGTCGTCACCTGGGGCATGCTGGCGCGGGTGCCGCTGTTCGCGCGTCTGTCCGCCGGCGAGATCGCCGACATCATGCGGCTGTTGCGCGCGCGCACCATCGAGGCCGGCGAGGTGCTGGCGCGCCGCGGCGACACCGCGACGTCGATGTACTTCATCACCGCGGGCGAGGTCGAGATCGAGCTGCCGACCCAGCGCGTGCGGCTGGTCGACGGCGCCTTTTTCGGCGAGATCGCGCTGCTGCACCGGACCAAGCGGAGCGGCACGGTCAAGGCGCTGCGCAAGACGCGGCTGCTGGTGCTCGATGCGCAGGACTTTCATGCGCTGATCGAGCGCATGCCAGCGCTCGCTGCCCATGTGAAGACCGTCGCCAAGGCGCGGATGGCCGACAGCGGCGATCTCGCCGTCGTCGAGATCTCCGAAGGCGCCGCACATGACGACCAGCCGGAGACATAGGGACGGACAGCGCATCTCGCTGCGACCCTCCCCTGGAGGGGGAGGGTCGGCGCACATGAGCAACGCGAATGTGGGCCGGGGTGGGGGGATCTCTCCATGCGCACTGCCGTCTGTGGCTTCACCCCACCCCGCTCGCCCGCTTCGCGTGCGATCGACCCTCCCCCTCAAGGGGAGGGTAAGACTGTGATCGCAGCGTTAGCCATCGTACTCAACAGCTTCGCCTGTTGAGCGAGCGAGAGTCTGGTAGCTGCGAAGCTCTTTCATCTTCCGGGCGTGCCCCATCGCTCCCGCGACACGACGCGCCCGGGATGCGTGAAGCTCGAGCCCTCGAAATTTGTGAGGGCGCAGGGAATGCCGGGTATCCGCTGATACCCATGGCCCGCGTGCGAAAAAGAATGCACGCGGCGGAAACCACAGGTCCAGCCGGATAATCCCGGCATTCCCTGCACGATGGTTTACGCCTTATACGCGCTCTCCCCGGGGACCGGCGTTCTTGCCCCCGTCACTTCACGAGATGCGCCGAGCGCGTCCCGTGAAGCTTGGCCTCAGCACCGGGAGGCCAGGACCACGCGATTTCGCCGTCCGCCGCATTGCCAGTCGTCTGCGTTTTGAAACGCGCCTGGTCTTGCGAGCGTCCATCGCATTGCCGGTCCAACGTATCGTGACGACGCGTACGCCCCTCATCCGGATCGGAACGCGCGAAGCATACGACTGATTTGCTGATTTTCGGAAGTTGTTTATTTTGGCCAGGCATCTTGAAATGAGCGATGGCTTTGGAATGGCAAGTGAAATTGGCTCTTTGGCGTAGGCGTGTTTCGGGCATGTCTGCTGTCGCTTCCATCCGCCAGGAGGACTCATTTTTGCCTGCCGGGCAAATCGGCCTAGGCGCATCAATCGCGATCCCTTAGTTGCTTTCGATTTCAAGCTTCCGCATGATCGCGTTCAGTGCGAGCAGAGACTTGAAATGCAAAAAGCATCCCTCAAAGGAATTGTAATAGGAAGCATCACGGATGTAGTATTCAGCTACGTTATTCTGATCCTTTTAGCTGTCTATTTCACAGTGGCATCAGGATCAGGAGTGCGTCCAGATCATGGTGCCGCCTCCGCAAGAATCCTGATGGGAAATGCCTGGTTTGTAGTCTGGGGCAGGATATTTGGCTCATTCGGCTCTGTGTTAGGTGGTTACGTCGCGGCGCGTATCTCCAAACATGACGAAGTGCTGAACGGCATACTTTCTTTCATCTATTCTGTGCGTCGGCAGCGCTCCATATGCCTTGATCAGCGGAACAGCCGCGGGCCATCAATGGTCTTATCTCGCCTGTTTGCTAATGAGCCCGGCGCTGGGTGCTCTAGGTGGCCTTTTGCGATCCCATCAGATGGCGTCGCAGGGTTGATTGGAACGCCGTAAGGCGGATCGGCCGCAGTGTAGTCGGCTACAAAATCTGTCGGAGGAGGCGTCGCGGGCTACGGCTTCGGTGAGCCCGCCGTACGATCGGTCAGTCATGTGTCTGCCTACGACCGTCGTACTCTTGACTCTTGATCTGACTCAAGGTCGACGACCGGTGCCACCCTATTGTGACTGGCGAGCATGCCGAGGAGCGTGAGAGCGATGCGAACGCTTGTCGTGTTCTATTCCTTGTCAGGGACGACGCGCGCGGTTGCGCAGGTGATCGCAAAGGCGCTCTCGGCCGATGTCGAGGACATCAGCTGCGCGCGATACCAGCGGAGCTTCGGCAGCTACCTCAGGGCTTCCTATGACAGCTGGTCGAACAGCCTGCCGCAGATCGGACGCTTGCAGCATGCGCCGTCGGATTACGACCTGGTCGTCGTCGGTTCTCCGATCTGGGCGTGGCGGCCCGCCACGCCCATCCGTGCCTATCTCCAGGCGCAGGCGGGCAAGTTGAACAACGTCGCCTTCTTCCTCACCCATGGCGGCTCGCCACCGGGCAGGTCGTTTCGCGAGATGAAAGACCTGGCCGGTGCCGCGCCGAAGGCCACCGTCGCCATACGCCAAATCGACGTCGCGAATTCCAACTTCGGTCCCGCCGTGTCGCGCTTCGCAGCTTCACTACAAGATGCCATGGCGGACTGAGCAGCTATCAGGCCTGGCACGTCGGTCGAATAGCGAAGCGTGATCCGCTGTGAAGGAAAAGCGGCGGGTTACGCCTTTGGCTCATCCGCCTCACGAGAGTCGAAACTGCGCAGAGAGCGGACCAGCGAGAGCCTGAGCCCGCATCGCCGGGGCAAATGGGCGCGAAGGTGAAGCGCGAAAGCGGGCGAGCAACCCGCCATTCGTCTCCGCATTATTTTCAATCGCATCGGTTCCGGGGTGGGCGTCACGGTGCGACGGCCCATGCGCTGCGGTCAGCGGCTTGCGGTGCAGGGGCGCGAGAAGCAGGCGATCGCGCGCGCCGCCATCGATCTGATCGAGGACGGCGACACGCTGATCCTCGACGCCGGCTCCACGGTCGCAGCCTTCGGCCGGCTGCTCCGCGAGCGTAGGCTGCGCATCATCACCAACAACCTCGCGCTCTTGCCCTTTCTCGCCAAGGCGCCTGCGATCGATCTCGTGGGGCTCGGCGGCACGCTGCGCCCGACCAGCATGAGCACCATGGGGCCGCTCGCGATCGAGGCGCTGCGCCGCATGACCGCCGACCGCGCCATCATGAGCGCGGATGGCGTGTTCATGGCCGTGGCCTGTGCGAAGCCGATCTCGATCAGGTCGCGTTGAAATCGCTGATGATGCAGCAGGCGCGGGAGCTGATCGTGCTCGCCGATGCGACCAAGCTCGGCCGGGCCGAGCAGTCGGCCTGGGCGCCGCTGCCGCCGCGCTGGACTCTGGTCACCGACGACGGCGCATCCGAGAGAGAGCGCACATGCCTGGCCGATGCCGGGGCGCGCGTGGTCGTCGCGCCTGCCGGCTGAGATCAGGCGAAGCGGCGCTACAGGCTGCTGTAAAGCTTTGCGTCGAACGGTGGAGACCTCCCTCTCGCCGCACGATATCGCGCAGAATTCGTCTGCGCCGGACACCGCTTCGGCGATATCGGCGGCCCCAGCCTGACCGCGTTCGGGCCGGCGCGCAGAGAGCAGTTCCTCGGTCACCGACATATCTGTGTCCGATCTGACACAGTTACGGTTTTACCGATGCGTCTATATTGTATGACTATTCACGCCCGCTCAAATGCCCGTTAGGGTGACTGTCCAACCTGCAATTGCGATTCAGTCGCTTCTTGGGGCGGCGGCTGCGGGTGGCCGAGGGGAAGCGCGTTCCGGGACAACGGCTTTGGCCGGGACGCGACATAAAAACATCCAGAGCCTGGGAACGCTGCGAGGAGCAGAAGAAAATGAATTGGTGTGTGACGACCGCACGTGCGTGCGGCGTGGGGATCGTTTTGTCTCTGTTAGGCAGCGGCGCATATGCGGCCGATCTGCCGACGAAGGCGCCGCCCGTTCCTTATCCGTCGGCCGATGATTTCTGGACAAGACCGTATCTGTTCGGCGATCTCGGCCGGACATGGCTGAAGGAGCAGGGCGTTACACTGGCCCTGACGCTGGGCGACGAAGCTGTCACCAACCTCTCGGGCGGCTCCAGGAACACCTCAGCCAACGCAGGCCAGCTGTGGTTCGAGGCCAAGTTCGACATGGCCAAGCTTGCCGGCATCCAGGGCGGCATGGTCGGCCTTACCCTGGTCGACCGCTTCGGCGACAATCTGAATTCCGAGGCCGGCATTCCGGCGCTGCAGCTGACCAACGAAGTGTTCGGCCGCGGCAATATCGTGCGCCTCACCGAATTCTACTATCAGCAGAAGCTGTTCGATGATCGCTTGACCCTCAAGGGCGGCCGTCTTCCGGTCGGCAACGACTTCTTCTTCGGCCTGTGCGAGTTCATCAACCTGACCTTCTGCGGCGGCCAGCCCGGCAACATCCAGGGCGGCTACATCTTCAACTGGCCGGTGAGCCAGTGGGCCGGTGTCGCCCATTTCAACATCACCAAGGAACTGTCAATTTCGGCCGGCGTCTACGACGCCAATCCGCAATATCTGACGACTTCGGACGCCGGCATCTATCTGGCGCCGGGCATTCCCACCCGAAGCCCCGGCGCGGGTGTGCTGGTGCCGGTGGAGTTGAAGTGGGAGCCGAGCGGTCCGCTGAACGGCACCTGGCGCTTCGGCGGCTGGTATGACAACGCCTCGACGATCGATGGCGGCCTTCCCGGGATCATCATGACCATCCCCGGCGTCGGTGGAGTTCCGGATCAAAATATTGGCGATCAAAGAGGCCGCTACGGCGTCTACGAATCGATCCTGCAGCGCTTGACCGTCGACGGTCCGGACGCCCAGGGCTGGTACACGTTCCTCAATACGACTGTCGCCGATCACCGGACTGCGTTCCAGGACTACCAGATCGCGTGGGGCGTCAGGCACACCGGCACGTTCTCCTTCCGCCCGAAGGACGAAGTCGGCTTCGCGGTGGGCACCACCCACGTGAACTCGGCCGCGCTGAGCCCGAACGCAGGCGGGAACGAGGTTCCGATCGAAGCCTGGTACGGCTGGCAGGCGACTGGCTGGATGAACCTCAAGTTCGATGCCCAGTATGTGATCAATCCCGGCGGACGCGGCTTCAACGCCGCCGGCATCAAGACCAGCAATGCCTGGGTTCTCGGCCTGCGCACGGTGGTTCACTTCTGACGCGACGGCCAGGTCGTCATGCGTTTCGATCAAGACATGGCATGCCCGTTTGCGGGCATGCCATGACGTCGATTGACTCCGGCGCGCGGGGACACGACCTATCCAGTATCGGTTGGTCAGGTTTCGGGCCCAGGAGCAAGACATGAAGGCGTCAGCAGACCTCGATCCCGCCACCGTACAGTCCGACGGCGACATCGTGCACTGGCTGACGCACGGTACGCGTGACCAGCGCTTCCTCGACAACATCTTCGCCGAGATGTGCATCCGCCTGCAGCGTGCCGGGATTCCGGTCAAGCGGGCGACGCTTCATCTGTTGATCCAGCACCCGCAATGGCTCGGCGCCCGGATCCTGTGGAACGACGGGACGCATGAGGCCGAGATTGCGCGGGTCGATTACGATGTCATGGGACGGTCCGAATATATCGGCAGTCCCGCCAACGAGATCCATGATGGCGCCGCGCAGGTGCGTGAAAATCTCGAGCGCGATCCGGGGCAGGGGCGCAGACACGCCGTCTATGACGAGATGCGGGCACAGGGCTTGACCGACTATGTCGCCTGGCCACTGTATCATACGCTCGGCAAGCGCCACATCGTGACCTTCGCGACCGACCGGCCCGGCGGCTTCGAGGACGCGCATATCGCAGCTCTGTTCAAGCTGCTGCCGATGCTGGCGCTGGTCAGCGAAATCCGGATGAAGAACCGGCTGGCGCGGACCCTGCTCGAAACCTATGTCGGCTCGCACGCCGGCGAACTCATCCTGGCCGGCGCCACCAGGCGCGGCAGCGGGACCACGGTCCGCGCCGCGATCATGATCTGTGACCTCAGGGACTTCACCAGGATCTCCGACAACTGGCCGCGCGACGACGTGATCGATCTCTTGAACGGCTATTTCGACGCGATGTCGGAGCCGATCGTTTGCCATGGCGGGGAGATCCTGAAATTCATGGGCGACGGCCTGCTCGCCATCTTTCCGCTCAGCGAGCCACGCGCCTGCGCCAATCTGCTGCATGCCGTGGCCGAGGCCCGTCAGGCCATGCTTGCCCTGAACGAGAAGAACGGCGAAGCCGGCCAGGCGCCGCTCAATTACGGCGTCGGCGTCCATGTCGGAGATGTCATGTACGGCAATATCGGCTCGCGCGCGCGGCTCGACTTCACCGTCATCGGTCCTGCCGTCAACATGGCCTCGCGGCTCGAAACCCTCACCAAACAGGTCGGAAAGCCGGTGCTGCTGTCGCGCGCCTTCGCCGATCTCGTGAAAGACGAGTTCGCGCTCGAGCGCGTCGGTGAATACCCGGTACGCGGCTTCTCCGAGCCGATCGAACTGTTCGCGTATCAGGGGTGAGGGCGGATCTACCCGCTGCGGGTGTAAAGTTGCGGCTTAGATCGGGCCCGGCTACGGGGTACTACGGTCCGCAAGTGGCGAATCTTGACGCCGGCTCGATTTATGCCCATATAGCGGTCATCGACACTTGGCCGAACGACCTGGGCCGCTTCGCCTCGTCACAGACAGGCGCGCACGTTTCAGACCCCCTTCTCCAAAAATCGATCCATCGACGAAGGCCGCCGCACTCTCGGCGCCTTGAGTCTTACGTGCACGTTGTCAGGTGAAAGGACATCGACAGTGAATACAGGAACTGTGAAGTGGTTTAACGGCCAAAAGGGCTTCGGCTTCATTCAGCTCGACGGCGGCGGCAATGACGTCTTCGTTCATATCAGCGCGGTTGAACGCGCCGGCATGAGCACCCTCAATGAGGGGCAGAAGGTCAGCTTCGACATCGTGGCCGACCGCCGAACCGGCAAATCCGCCGCTGAAAACCTGCGCGCCGCCTGAGCGGCCGCGCGAAGGACCATGGTGCTTTGACCACGGATGTACTGGCAGAGCTTTCTGGTTTTCTGAGTCCCGCGTCCGATCCGTCGGCACGCGGGATTTTTCCATCTGGCCACAATCGCCACAAAGCAGGTGAAGATCACATTGCAAGTCAACAAGCAGATCGCGGCTGCGCCGAAGACGAAGCCCGCATCGGCAAGCCTCGGATATTCTCTTGAGCACTGAACATCATTCGGGCGCATCGAGGCCCGACTCGCGGCGCTGGACGCGCATTCTGGCCAGTTATGGCAAGCCAAATCGCGCGCGCAGCGCTGCCGAATTGGTGATCACCGCTGTGCCGCTCGCGGTATTATGGACCGCGGCCTGGTTCATGTTCTCCCTTGGCCATGCCTGGGCTTCGTTGCTGATCGCTGTTCCAGCTGCCGGCTTTCTCGTGCGACTGTTCATGATCCAGCACGATTGCGGCCATGGCACCTTTTTCGCCGGTCGTCGGGCGAACGACTGGGTCGGTCGCGTCATCGGTGTGCTGACGCTGACGCCTTACGACTGGTGGCGCCGCACCCATGCGATCCATCATGCCTCCACCGGCAATCTCGATCGGCGCGGTATCGGCGACATCGATACGCTGACGGTGCGCGAATACGCCGCCCGCTCATGGTGGGGCCGTCTGACCTATCGGCTTTACCGCCACCCGCTGGTCATGTTCGGGGTCGGACCGGCCTATCTGTTTCTGCTGCAACACCGGCTTCCGGTCGGCCTGATGCGCGACGGTTGGCGACTCTGGGCCAGCACGATGGCCACCAATCTCGCCATCGCCGCGACCGTCGCCGCTCTTAGTTGGCTCGTCGGGATCAACGCATTCCTGCTGGTGCATCTTCCGATCATGCTGCTCGCGGCCACGGCCGGCGTATGGTTGTTCTACGTGCAGCATCAATTCGAGCAGACCGCGTGGGAGCGCGACGAGCGCTGGAACCTGCATGATGCCGCCCTGTACGGCAGCTCCCATTACGATCTGCCGGTTCTGCTGCGCTGGTTCACGGCCAACATTGGCATCCATCACGTGCACCATCTGTGCAGCCGGATTCCATATTACCGGCTCCCGCGCGTGCTGCGTGACCATCCGGAACTGCGCGAGGCCTGTCGCATCACGCTGCCGCAGAGCTTTCGCTGCGTCAGGCTTGTGCTGTGGGACGAGGCGCAGCGCCGACTGGTCTCGTTCCGAGAAGCCAGAGCCGGAGCCTTTGAGCTTCGGACGGCCACAGTGAAGCGGCCGCACCGCTCGGTTTCGCGGGAGGCTGCCGCTGGGCGGCTAAGCTAAGCGCGCACCGTATCGCGCATATGAAAGAAAGGTGGGCACGACGCTCCGCGTCTTTGCCCACCTGACGTCATCGAACTATCAACTCAGTCCTTCAGCACGCGCACGGCACCCTTGGCGGCGCTCGAGGCGAACGCGGCGTAGGCCTTCAGCGCGGTGGAGACCTTGCGTGCGCGCTTGGCCGGCTTCCAGGCCTCCGTGCCCTTGGCCTCCATCGCGGCGCGGCGATGCGCCAGCTCCTCGTCGTCGACGGCAAGGTGGATGGTGCGGTTGGGGATGTCGATCTCGATGCGGTCGCCATCCTTGACGAGTCCGATCAGGCCGCCTTCGGCGGCTTCCGGCGAGACGTGGCCGATCGACAAGCCCGACGAGCCGCCGGAGAAGCGGCCGTCGGTGACGAGCGCGCACACCTTGCCGAGCCCTTTCGACTTCAGATAGCTGGTCGGATACAGCATTTCCTGCATGCCGGGGCCGCCGCGCGGGCCTTCATAGATGACGACGACGACGTCGCCGGGCTTGATCTTGTTGGTCAGGATCGCCTCCACCGCGGCGTCCTGGCTCTCCATGACGCGGGCGGGGCCTGCGAAGGTGAGGATGCTGGCATCGACGCCGGCCGTCTTCACGATGCAGCCGTCGAGCGCAACGTTGCCGTAGAGCACGGCCAAGCCGCCATCCTTGGAATAGGCATGCGCGAGGTCTCGGATGCAGCCCTTTTCGCGATCGAGATCGAGGTCCTCATAGCGGCGGTCCTGGCTGAACGCCACTTGTGTCGGCACGCCGCCGGGCGCGGCCATGTAGAAGTTCTTCACGCTCTCGCTTTGGGTGCGCCTGACGTCCCAGCGCTCCAGCGCAGATGCAAGCGAAGCCGAATGAACGTTCGGCAACTCCGTGTGCAACAGCCCTGCGCGGGCGAGTTCGCCCAGAATCGCCATCACGCCGCCGGCGCGATGCACGTCCTCCATGTGGACGTCAGGCACCGCTGGCGCGACCTTGCACAGCACCGGCACTTTGCGCGAGAGGCGGTCGATGTCCTTCATCGTGAACGGCACGTCGCCCTCATGCGCGGCGGCGAGCAGATGCAGCACGGTGTTGGTCGAGCCGCCCATCGCGATGTCGAGACTCATCGCGTTCTCGAATGCCTTGAAGTTGGCGATCGAGCGCGGCAGCACCGAGGCATCGTTTTGCTCGTAGTAGCGGCGGGCGAGATCGACGATCAAATGACCGGCCTCGACGAACAGTCCCTTGCGGTCGGCATGCGTCGCCAGCACCGAGCCGTTGCCGGGCAGCGACAGGCCGAGCGCCTCGGTGAGGCAGTTCATCGAATTGGCGGTGAACATGCCGGAGCAGGAACCGCAGGTCGGACAGGCCGAGCGCTCCATCACCTCGACGTCGGCGTCCGAGACCTTATCGTCGGCGGCCGTCACCATGGCGTCGATCAGGTCGACCTTGCGCAGCTTGCCGGCGAGGTTGACTTTGCCCGCTTCCATGGGCCCGCCCGAGACGAACACGGCGGGAATGTTGAGGCGCATCGCGGCCATCAGCATGCCCGGGGTGATCTTGTCGCAGTTGGAGATGCAGACCATCGCGTCGGCGCAATGCGCGTTGACCATGTATTCGACGCTGTCGGCGATCAGCTCGCGCGAGGGCAGGCTGTAGAGCATGCCGTCATGGCCCATGGCGATGCCGTCATCGACCGCGATCGTGTTCATCTCCTTGGCGACGCCGCCGGCCTTCTCGATCTCGCGGGCGACCAGCTGGCCGAGATCCTTCAGATGCACATGTCCCGGCACGAACTGGGTGAAGGAGTTGACCACCGCGATGATCGGCTTGCCGAAATCCTCGTTCGTCATCCCGGTGGCGCGCCACAGGCCGCGAGCGCCGGCCATGTTGCGGCCGTGGGTGGAGGTTCGGGAGCGGTAGGCGGGCATGACGGTTCCTCAGATGACGGCAATGTTGGTCCGGCGGGCAGGGAACAGGTCCGGGGCCGGACGGGCAGCAACGGATGACGCGTGGCATACCGCGAACAAGCCGATGATGCGACATGTAATTTTGTAGTCCAGCGATGCCGGCGTGATCGATCCGGCGGCCGCATCAGGGCCCGGCGCGCGCAATCCTGTCACTGCCGGGCCACACTTTGCCGATCGCAGCGTGGGTCACAACTTTGTGCCTATTTGCGGAATTTGCCGGCACCTAAATACAGTGCAGTGCAATGTTCAACCGGCCACGTCGCGTGTTTGAGACGTCGTCCTGAGCTGCCGGGTCTTGAAGCCATGGATTCTGCCCGAAAACGACATTACCTGCTGCCGTTATTTCTGCTGCTCACCGCGCCGCAAGGCGCCGCGGCCCATGCCATCATCATCTCGTCCCAGCCGGCGTCCGGCGCGACCGTCGCCAAGGATGCGATCGCGATCAGGCTGCGCTTCAACAGCCGCATCGATCATGCGCGTTCGCGGCTGAAGCTGCTCGCGCCCGATGGTACCGAGCAGACATTGACGCCGACGGCCGGCACACCGCCGGACGAGCTTGATGCCGAAGCCAAGGCGCTCGCGCCTGGCGCCTGGCGCCTGCGCTGGCAGGTGCTGAGCGTCGACGGGCACATCACGCGCGGCGATATCCCATTCACCGTCCGCTGAGCCGCCCGCCGTGTCGCTCTTTCTCGACATCTTCGGCTATCTGTCGGTGGTGCTGCGCGGGCTGACCCTGCTTGCGCAGTCGTTCACGCTGGGCGGCATCGCCTTCCAGGCGCTGCTGTTGCGGCCGCTGCAGGACAAGTTGTCAGCCGACGCGATCGTCGTGGGGAAAAAGTGCCAGCGCTTTCTGCGCCTCAGCGCGCGTGCATGGTTCTCGGTGACGCTCGCCTCGCTCGCGATCAATGTCGCGGCGCTGACCGGCACGCTCGACGTGTCATGGCGCGAAGCGGCTGGCGCGGATTTCGCGCGCTTCGAGCTTGCGGTGGCCGGCTGCGCGCTCGTCCTTTCGCTGCTGGCGCGGACAGGCACGTGGACCGCGTGGCGAACGACAGCCCTGATCGTCATCGCCGCGTTCGCGCTCGCGCTGCAGCTCAATCTGACGCATGCGGCAAGCCGCCTCGAGGTGCGCTGGCCACTGATGCTCGCCGATGCCTTGCACATGCTGGGGGCGGGCGTATGGATCGGCGGCCTGCCATATTTCCTGATGGCGCTGAACGGCTGCAAGGCTGCCGGTGACGAGCGGCTGATCGGACGCCGCTACTCGCTGATGTCGATGGCCGCGGTGGCAGCCATCGTGGTCGGCGGCACCGTGATGGCGATCGCCTATCTCGGCTCGTTCGAGGCGATCTACGGCACGGCCTATGGCGTGATGACGTCAGCCAAGGTCGCGATGTTGCTGATGCTGCTCGCGCTCGGCGCCGGCAACTTCCTCGCCGTGGAGCGGCTGCGCCGGCGCGATCCGGAAGCGCCGCTGCTGCGGCTGAAGCGCTTCGTCGAGGTCGAACTCGGCGTCGGACTCACGGTGCTCATGACCGCAGGATCGCTGACGTCGCTGCCACCCGGCGTCGATCTCAGCCAGGACCGCCTGAGCTGGCAGGAGATCGTGGAGCGCGCAGCGCCGCAATGGCCGCGCCTGATCAGTCCGCCGGCCGACCAGCTCACCATCTCGCAGCTCCAGGCCAAGATCGACGCCGCCGATGCGCAGCGCGTGACCGCGCCGCCGGCTTACGTCCCGGGCGAAGGCATCATCCTGCCGCGCAGCGCCGAGGACATCGCCTGGTCCGAATACAACCACCATTGGGCCGGCATCTTCGTCCTGCTGATCGGGCTGCTCGCGCTGATCGAACATTTCAGCTGGGGCAGATGGGCGCGGCATTGGCCGCTCCTGTTCCTGGTCATGGCCGCATTCCTGTTCTTCCGCGCCGACGAGATGGCCTGGCCGATCGGGCCGATCGGCTTCTTCGCCTCGCTGCGCGATCCCGAAGTGGCCCAGCACCGTCTGTTCGTGGTGCTGATCATCCTGTTCGGTCTGTTCGAATGGCGGGTGCGGCTGCGTGGCGAGGCCGCGGGACGGGCGGCGCTGATGTTTCCGCTGACGGTCGCGGTCGGCGGCGCGCTCTTGATGACGCACTCTCACGCCATCGCCAACGTCAAGGACCAGCTGCTGATCGAGATGAGCCACACGCCGCTGGCGCTGTGCGGCATGACGGCAGGCTGGGCGCGCTGGCTGGAATTGCGCCTGCCGGGGCGGACCAGCCGGATCGCCGCCTGGGTCTGGCCGGTTGCCTTCGTGCTGGTCGGGCTGATCCTGCTAGATTATCGCGAGGCGTGAGTTCTTAGTCCTTGCGCAGGAACACGTAGTCGGCCGAATAGGGCACGCTGCGATAGGTACCGGCCGTGTCGCAGGCGCCTTCCAGCACACCGCCCTTGGTATTTACCCGCTGCACGGTGGTGATGTTGGCAAGAATGCCGTCGCCGCGATGGCCGACGGCGTTGAGCTTGAGCCAGGCGATGTCGTTCTCGGTCGCACCGATCGCGGTGCCCACCACGCGGCCCGTGACCACGCTGCCGTCCTGATGCTCCCAGTTCGGCCCCGCGTAATGGCGGCCGACCGTCTTGCCGTCTTCCATCAGCGTCGCGATCGGCTCGCGGAACGTCCAGGCGAGCGTGCCGTCCTTGTCGGCCTTGCACTCATAGACCTGCGCGCCCTCGGCATGCAGCGTCAGCACCACCTTCTCGCCGGGGGCGATCAGCGCATCGGGGATCGTGGTTTCGCCGGCGCGGGCGCTGCCGGTCAGAGCTGCAACAAGGATGAGCAGGGCAGGGGTCGCGCGCATCGAAGGTGCTCTCTGGTTCGTGGAAACGAACGGGCCGCGCTGGTGGCGCGGCCCGTAATGATGCCAGTCGCACTCTGGCGAAAATGGGGAGGCGGCTTAGGCCGCCATCGCCTTGGTGAGGTTTTCCGCGATCTTGTCGAGGAAGCCGGTGGTCGACAGCCAGCGCTGGTCGGCGCCGACCAGGAGCGCGAGGTCCTTGGTCATGTAGCCGGCCTCGACGGTGTCGACGCAGACCTTCTCCAGCGTGGCGGCGAACTTGGCGAGCTCCGCGTTGTTGTCGAGCTTGGCGCGGTGGGCGAGACCCCGGGTCCAGGCGAAGATCGAGGCGATCGAGTTGGTCGAGGTCTCCTTGCCCTTCTCGTGCTCGCGGAAATGGCGGGTCACGGTGCCGTGCGCGGCTTCCGCTTCCACGGTCTTGCCGTCCGGCGTCATCAGCACCGAGGTCATCAGGCCGAGCGAGCCGTAGCCCTGCGCCACGGTGTCGGACTGCACGTCGCCGTCATAGTTCTTACAGGCCCAGACATAGCCGCCGGACCATTTCAGCGCCGCCGCCACCATGTCGTCGATCAGGCGGTGTTCGTAGAAGATCTTCTTGGCCTCGAATTGCGTCTTGAACTCGCGGTCGTAGATGTCCTGGAAGATGTCCTTGAAGCGGCCGTCATAGACCTTGAGGATGGTGTTCTTGGTCGAGAGATAGACCGGGTAGCCGCGCTGCAGGCCGTAGTTCAGCGAGGCGCGGGCGAAGTCCATGATCGACTCGTCGAGATTGTACATCGACATCGCCACGCCGGCGCCGGGGGCCTTGAAGACCTCCTTCTCGATCACGGTGCCGTCCTCGCCGACGAATTTCATCGTCAGCGTGCCCTTGCCGGGGAACTTGATGTCGGTGGCGCGGTACTGGTCGCCATAGGCGTGACGGCCGATGATGATCGGCTTGGTCCAGCCGGGCACCAGGCGCGGCACGTTCTTGCAGATGATCGGCTCGCGGAAGATGACGCCGCCGAGGATGTTGCGGATGGTGCCGTTCGGCGACTTCCACATCTCCTTCAGCCCGAACTCCTTCACCCGCGCCTCGTCCGGGGTGATGGTGGCGCATTTGACGCCGACGCCGACCTTCTTGATCGCGTTGGCGGAATCGATGGTGACCTGATCGTTGGTCCTATCGCGGTTTTCCATCCCGAGGTCGAAATACATCAGGTCGATATCAAGGAAGGGGTTGATCAGCTTGTCCTTGATGTACTGCCAGATGATCCGGGTCATCTCGTCGCCATCGAGTTCGACGACGGGGTTGGTCACCTTGATCTTTGCCATGCGGATAGGGCCTCTTGGGAACAGCGCACTTTTTCGAAGAGCGGGATGTGAAAATCAGCGCGTCATAGCACCGGTCCGGGGCGGGCGAAAGCCGAGCTGGTATGCATCCGGAGCTGATTTGCCGCGTGAGCCCGGCGTTCTTCGAGGCGCTCTCGGCCTGTGCTGCGGCCCAGGCTCCCCACAGCTTCGGTAAAACGGCAAAATCGGCCATTAACCGGGTTATTTTGCTTGAGAATTCTGCCCAGCCGGGTCAACGGGGGCAGAGTGGTCCAAAGCTGGGTGGCCGGGTAGGCACTCAGCCGCTTGATGAACTGGAGAAGGATCGACGTGTCCGGGACCGACAAGACCAAGACGGGGGTGGAGATCGACGGCCCTGTCGTCATCCTGGTCGAGCCGCAGCTCGGCGAGAACATCGGCATGGCTGCCCGCGCCATGGGCAATTTCGCGCTGACGCAGCTCCGCCTGGTCAATCCGCGCGACGGCTGGCCGAACATCGCCGCCCGGCGCGCGGCGGCGGGCGCCGACCACATCATCGAAAACGTCCGGCTGTTCGCGACCCTTGATGAGGCCATCGCCGATCTCGACCTGGTGTTCGCCACCACCGCCCGGTCGCACGACCAGGCCAAGCCGGTGATGGGGCCGGAGGGCGCCGCGCGCGAGATCCAGGGCCACGTGGCCGCCGGCGGCAAGGCCGGCATCCTGTTCGGCCGCGAGCGCGCCGGGCTGACCAACGAGGAGGTGGCGCGGGCCAACCGCATCATCACCTATCCGGTCAACCCGGGCTTTGCGTCGCTGAACCTCGCCCAGGCGGTGCTGCTGATGGGCTACGAATGGTTCAAGCTGATCACCTCCGGCGCCTTGCCGTTTTCGATGCCGGAGCGCTCCGAGCGGGCCTCCCAGCACCAGATGGAAGCCTTCTTCGAGAACCTGGTACGCGAGCTCGACCGGGTCGAATTCCTGCGGCCTGTCGAGAAGCGCGAGACCATGCTGGTCAACCTGCGCAACATCTTCTTCCGGATGGAGCCGACCAAGCAGGACGTGCACACGCTGCACGGCGTGATCATGGCCATTGCGGAAGGGCGGAAGGGCCCGGCCAAGGGCGGGGTGCTCGACAGCGAGCAGGCCACGCGGCTGCGGGCGCTGATCGCCGAGCAGGGCACGGTGGCGAGCCTGCCGGATTCACGCGGCTCGTTGCGTGGGCTGGCACGGCTGCTCCGCCGCAATCCGACCGATGCCGAGCGCATGCTCTGGCATGCGCTCACCCGCGACCGCCGCTTCGCCGGCCAGTTCAAGCGGCAGACCCCGGTGGGCCGCCAGATTCCGGATTTCGTCTCCTTCGTCCATCGCCTCGCGATCGAGCTCGTGAACACCGAGGAGAGCGAGGCGATCGCCGCCGACCGCGCCGCGCGCCGCACCTGGCTGGAGAGCCGCAACTACCGCGTGGTCGATATCAACGTCGCCGATATCGAGGCCGACCTGGAGCAGGAGCTGGCACGGCTGGCGAGGATCGTTGCGGAGACGAAGTAGCTGATCGGCACCCTGAGCGGCGGCGCAGCCGTTGCCGCCGCCGGACTTGGTAACATGATCCGGCTTGGAAATGGGGGCTGGGATGCAATCGGAATGGCGGGTGTTCGTCGCTGCGGCAATGGCGGCGGGACTAGGTGCGTTGACGTCGATCCCAGGTGCCCTCGCGCAATCGTCTCCGATCATATCGTTTCCGACCATCAAGTGCCACGGGACCGGGAATATCGCCCTGGACGATCGCATCGCCGGCTGCACCGCCTTGATCGAGAGTTCTGCGGCCACATTGAGAAGCCTGAATATGGCCCGCCTTCGTCGGGCGATGTTCCATGTTCAGAAAGGCGAAATGGAGCTCGCGATCGCGGACTATGATGCAATCCTTGCCCGCGATGCGGACAATGTCCCTGCGCGGCTTGCGCGTGCCTCCGCTCATCTGCGGAAGCACGACAATGATGCAGCCCTTGCCGACTACGACCGGGTCATCGAGTCTGACCCTCAGAGCATCTATGCACTCAACGGGCGAGCGCTGGTCTATCTGGCAACAGCGAACCCGGACAGCGCGATCGCCGACTACGGACGGGTTCTCCTAATTCATCCCGAGAATGTCGGCGCCTATGTCGGCCGCAGCGGCGCCTACAGGGCCAAGCAAGATCCGGAGCGGGCGCTCGCTGATTGCAACAAGGCGATCGAGATCAGCCCGGAGCGTGAGTACGGCTATCTCTGTCGCGGTGCAGCCTATCGGGACCAGGATCAGATCGATCGTGCGGTGGCGGATTTCGAGCGGGCGACTGAGCTCAATCCCAAAAATCTGCAGGGCGACCTCAATCTGGCCAGCGCGCATGAGCGGCGCGGCGACATGGAGGCTGCGTTGGCCCGGCTCGACCAGGCTTTCAAGATCGATGCGGACAATGCCGTCCTCCATCGGGCGCGGGGAGTTGCTCGGCTGGAAAGCGGCGGATCGCGCGAGGCCATCGAGGATTTCGGCCGAGCCGCCGAGCTCAGGCCCAGGGATTCTTACGTGCAGCTCTGGCTCGATCTTGCGCGTCGCCGCAGCGGCGAACCCAGCGAGCTGGCCGAAAGCAGCAAGCAGCTGGACATGTCGGAATGGCCCGCGCCCGTCGTTCGCTTCTATCTCGGTGGCCTGACGTTCGGGGCCTTGCTTGTTGCCGCCGAAGATCCCGATCCAAACAAGCGCAAAGGCCAAGTCTGCGAAGCCAATTTCTATGCGGGAGAGCTGACGCTCGCCAACGGCGCTCAGGACGAGGCTCTCAAGCTGCTGCGCGTTGCCACCGATGTCTGCCCGAAGCATTTTGTCGAATGGCCCGCCGCTCATGCCGAGTTGCGGCGGCTCGGCAGTGGCCGATAACGGCCGGAGTACCACGGTGGATCTCCTGCAGCCGGTCTGGCGATATGAGGACGATCCTTCCGTACCTTGCCGAAGTTCACACCATGATATGCGCGAGCGTGGACGCTCGCGTTCGGACGCGATCATGCTGCATCGAGCTTTTTCTGTTCGCGGCTGGAGGAGATGACCACGCGCGACGGCGGTTAGAGTCTGCGATTCCATTTACATCGCCTGAAGCATGATCTGCGAATGCAGCTAAAGATTGTGGCGAGATCGGCGTGTGTTGCTAGCATCAAGCAACACACAAGGAGACGATCATGGCTAGGCACCGATGGTACTCGCTTACCGGTTGCGCGTTGATTTTGGCTTTAATCTCCGCCATCTCGGCGAGCGCCCAATCATCGGCGGCAAAGCGGTGCATGATCGCGGTGGGCGTCACTCCGGACGAGCGCATTGCCGGCTGCACCGCCGTGATCGAGCGCGGCAGGCCGGCGACCCCACAGGTGGTCACGGCCCGATTCAGGCGCGCCGAGGCCTATTTCCGCAAGGGAGATATCGATCACGCAATTGCCGACTACGACGATGTCGTTGGGCAGTCCCGGGCCGACCTTCGTGCCGCGTATGATTATGCCGACGCCGATCCGTCCGGAGCGGTGCCGACGAGGTCCGCGCGGACGTCGGAGCGCGTTCGGTACGTTGCGCAGGCCTATCGCGCACGGGGGATTGCGAGCTTCGAGGCGGGCCTGCTGGAGCAGTCGCAGGACGATTTCAAGCGGCTCAGCGCGATGGATCGGAAGGATGCCGAAGCCGCCTTGTGGCTGGACCTGGCGCGGCGCCGCGCCGGTCTGGCGAGCGACCTCGCCGACAGGGCAAAGCAGCTCGACATGAGCAAATGGCCCGCGCCGATCGTGCGCCTCTTCCTCGGCCAAGGGACGGCAGAGGCGGCGCTTGCTGCGGCCGAGGAGGGCAATCGTGTCATGCGAAGGACGCGGCGCTGCGAGGCGAGTTTCTTCGCCGGAGAGCTGATGCTGCAACAGGGCCAGGATGCCGGCGCCATGCGGCTGATCGATCGGGCTCTGGCTGAATGCGCGCCGGCGTCAGGCGAACGATCGGTCGCCGATGCAGAAGCGCGCATCCTCAGAGTCATGCCTTGATGATCGTCTGACGCTCGCATCGCGCTCTGGAGCAGGGGCTTCTGTGTTCGTGCGATCCCCCGTCGATCGGGCGCGGAGCACTTCGACCTCTTAAGAGGCTCCTAACGGACTCCGGCACATTTAAGGAACAACTCGCAGCAAAATGCCTGCGCGCAAGTTTACGGAACACTCGCGTTCGGCGGCTATCGTGCAGCATTGAATTTTCTCTGTTTGCGGGTTGCGGTTGTTCCATGATGAGCGAAACGAAATCGGTACTGCGGGATCTCGACGAGGCGATTGCGCGCGGCAGCGCCGAGAGCCGCGCCCGCGCGCTCTGGCACGCGACCGACCTCTTGATCGCCGGACGGTATTGTGAGGAGGAGATCGCGGTGTTCGGCGAGGTCATCGGCCGCCTGGCCGATGAGATCGAAACGGCTGCGCGCGCCACGCTGGCGGACCGGCTGGCGCGGATCGAATATTCGCCGGCGAGCGTCATCCGCAAGCTTGCCTTCGACGACGCGATCGAGGTCGCTGGCCCAGTGCTGCGTCACTCCGAGCGGCTCGACGATGCGACGCTGATCGAGAATGCCGAGACCAAGAGCCAGGACCATCTGCTGGCGATCGCTCAACGCGAGAGCCTGAGCGAGGCGGTCACCGATGTGCTGGCCTCGCGCGGCAATCGCGACGTCGCCAATGCGGTCGTCCGTAACGAGGGCGCCCGGTTCTCCGGCGCCGGCTTCCTGCATATGGTGACGCGCGCCGAGAACGATTCGATCCTGGCGGAGAATCTCGGGTTGCGCAGGGACATTCCCCGCCATCTGTTCCAGCAACTGATCGCCAAGGCTTCCGACGACGTCAAGAACCGGCTGGCCGGCGAACGTCCCGAGATGCTCGACGAGATCCATAGCTCGGTGGCGAATCTCGCCGGCGAACTGCAATCCAAATTCGGCCCCGGCTCGCGCAACTATTTCGTCGCCAAGCGGGTGGTTTCGATCCAGCACCGGCAGGGCAATCTGGATGAGCGCAGCATCGCGGGCTATGCGATGGCGCACAAGGTCGACGAGGTCACGATCGGCGTGTCGCTGCTGTCGGGCCTGCCGGTCGACGTGATTGAGCGCGCGCTGTTCGACCGCAATCGCGAATTGCTGTTGATGCTGGCCAAGGCGCTCTCGTTTTCGTGGGATACGACCATGGCCCTGCTGTTTTTGGGCGCACGCGAGCATCGCATCAGTGCGGGCGAGCTGCAGGATCTGGAGCGGGACTACGGCCGTCTCAAGGTGCAGACCTCGCGCAGCGTGCTGGAGTTCTACCAGTCGCGCAAGAATCCCGCCGGCAAGCGCACGCAGCGTGTGCCGAGCCTGCTGGCCCATTGAGGCTGCGACGTTCATGCGAGGTGGTCAAGGATGAACAATATGAGCTTCCACTTCGCATCACGTGAGCGCGTCACGCCGGGCGGCGATGACCGCTCCGCCACGGAGGCCGCTTGGCTGGTGCTCGAAGCCGCCAACGATCTCGGCGATCAGGTGGCGGTGGCCGCCTGCCGGCGTGTCATCGATGCGAGCCTGAGCGGCCTCGCTCCGGCGCTGGCGGACGTGCATCTGGTGCTGGATTATTTTCGCTAAGGCGCACAATCGTAACCGCATAGACAGCGCCATACCCGCGAAGGCGGGTATCCAGTACGCCGCGGTCTCTCGGGACATCACGAATGTCTCGGAGTACTAGATCGGCCGGTCAAGCCGGGCGATGACGCAGAAATTTGCTTTAGGAGTAAGCGCCCTCACACCGCGGCGAGCTGACCGTCCGCCTTGCTCGTCCGCTTCGCAGGCTTCTGTTTCGCCGGGGCGAACAGCGAGTTCGCCGCGATCCCGGCAGTGTCGGCGACATCAGGGTTGCGCGAGACCATGGCGGCGACGATCGCCCCGTCGATCAGAAGCGCCAGCTGATGCGCGAAGCTTTCGGGATCGAGCGCGCCCATTTCGCGCGCGAGCTTCTCGATATGAGTGAGCACCACCTTCTTGTGGCGCATCGCGATGGTGCGAAACTGCTTCTGATCCTTGTCGTGCTCGGCGACGGCGTTGATGAACGGGCAGCCGTAGAACCGATCTTCGCTGAACCAGCTTTTCAGCGCCGGGAAGATCCGTGACAGCTTGGTCTCGGCATCGCCGCCGCCGCGCTCGATCTCGCCGATGAACCACTCCCGCCACTGCCGGCCTTCGCTTTCGAGCACGGCGTGAACCAGCGCGGTCTTGGAGCCGAACAACTTATAGAGCGTGGTCTTGGCGGTGCCGGCCTCATTGATGATCGCGTCGATGCCGGTGGCGTTGATGCCGTCCTTGCAGAACAGGCGCGTCGCCGCACCGAGCAGGCGACCGTGCGCCGATTCATCGTCGATCCCCGCGCTCGCTTTTGCAGCGATGCGCTTCTTTGATGGCTGTTTGCCCGCAACCGATCTGCCCATGCGCGGCAGCTTAAACAGAGCAAGCGCACCTCATCAAGCTGCATCTTCGATGATCAACCCTGCTGCGCTCAATTTGATCGCGGCGTGCAACAGACTGCACCCGGTTTGAGCAGAAGGCCTCGGTCAGTTTCGCGGCATCCTCTCTAAGCGACGAGAAATGCTTCGGCTTTTGTTTTCCAGCTTGCTGGCACGCTTCGTGCAGGAAACAGACCGTTCGGTATCCTCGATCCCAGGGAGAAAAGACGAGATGACCGCTGTTGTTCAGAAGACGGTGCTCACGGGCTGCCTTGCCCCCATCGACAAGAACGGGCTGGAGCAGCTCATTGCCACTGGCAAGGCCAATCCCAAGGTCATCAAGACCCTGAAGTGCAAGACGGTGGCCGAGGGCAAATTCCGCCACGCCAACTACATCCGCAACCTGCCGCCTTATATCGTCGACGAGCCGCCGGGACTGCTCGGCGACGACACCGCTCCCAATCCGTCGGAGGCTTCGCTCGCGGCGCTCGGCTCCTGCCTCGCCGTCGGCCTGCATGCCAACGCCGTGCACCGCGGCTGGATCGTCAACAAGCTCGAGCTGGAGCTCGAAGGCGATCTCAACATCACGGCCGTGTGGGGCACCGGCGACGTCAGCGACAAGCCGGTCGGCTTCACCGACGTCCGCGTCAAGGTCGACATGGAGTGCGAGGGCGTCGCGCCGGAGGAGATTCAGGCGCTGGTCGCACATGTGAAGAAGTGGTCGCCGGTGGCCAATACCTTCACCCGCCCCGTCAATCTCGAAGTCGGCATCTGAGCGGGCCGGTAGCCGCCAGCAACGGAGGGCGTCATGGGTTCACTCGGATCGAATCTCGCGACCGATGACACGGGCGTCGTGCCCGTGCCCTCGATGATCGAGCAGGTCACGGCGATCGTGCGCAAGGAGCTCGCGCCGATCGCCCCTGCCATCGATGCCGGCACGGTGTATCCGGCGGAACTGCTGCGCCATCTCGGTGATGCCGGTGCCTGGGGCAGTCATGTCCCCGAGAATGGTGCCGCCGATCTGAACGCTGCGATCCAGTCGATCGCGGCGATGGGCGAGATCTGTGGCGCCACCGCCTTCATGGCGTGGTGCCAGAATACGCTGGTCTGGTACATCGCCAACTCAGCTAACAAGGCGTTGGTCGATCGTCTGCTCGATGACACCGCGAGCGGACGGTTGCTCGGCGGCACCGGCCTTTCCAACCCGATGAAGAGCTTCTTCGGCATCGAGAAGCTCAAGCTCAAGGGGCGGAAGGTCGAGGGCGGCTATGTCGTGCGCGGCGTGCTGCCCTGGGTTTCCAATCTCGGCCCCGACCACATGTTCGGCACGATCTTCGAGCGAGAGGATGCGCCCGGCGAGATCGTGATGTTCATCGCCGATTGTGCCGATCCGGCGGTGACGCTGCAGCCATGCCAGCCGTTCCTGGCGATGGACGGCACCGGGACCTATGGTGTGCAGTTTCGCGACCTGTTCGTGCCGGATGAACTGATCCTTGCCGACCCGGCTGGGCCTTTCGTCAAGAAGATCCGCGCCGGCTTCATCCTGCTGCAGGCCGGCATGGCGCTCGGCCTGATCAAGGATTGCATCAAGGTGATGCAGGAGGTCGAGGCGCCGCTCGGCCACGTCAACCGCTATCTGCCGCAACAGCCGGTCAATTTTTCCGAGCTTGCCGCCGAGCTCGCGCATGAAACGGCTGCGCTCGCCCGCGATCCCTTCAACCCGGACGAGACCTATTGGCGCCAGGTCGTCGCGCTGCGCCTGCGGGCCGGCGAGGCCAGCGTGGCGGCCGCGCACGCCGCGATGCTCCATTGCGGAGCCCGCGGCTACATCAAAGGCAATCGCGCCGAGCGGCGACTGCGCGAGGCCTATTTCGTCGCGATCGTGACCCCCGCGACCAAGCAACTCCGCAAGATGCTCGCCGACGGCTGACGCCGGCGAGAAGAGGGACCATCGAATTCCATAACAGGAGAGGCCTGCCATGACGGACGTTTTGATTTCTGCCGGCGAACTCGCTGACCTCATCACCAAAGAACCGTGTGTCCTGATCGACACCCGTAATCCCGACGCTTACGGCGCAGGCCACATTCCCAATGCGGTGAATGTGCATGAGATCTTCACCTATCTCGCCACCTCGACTCCCGAAGGAATCGAAGAGCTGAAAACCAAGTTCGCGGACGCCTTCGGCGCCGCCGGCTTGTCCGGTAACGAGACGGCTGTCGTCTACGAGCAGTCGATGAATTCCGGCTTTGGCCAGTCCTGCCGCGGCTATTTCCTGCTTAGCATGCTCGGCTATCCCAAGGTGAAGGTGCTGCATGGCGGCTTTGAGGCCTGGGTCGCAGCCGGCCTGCCTGTCACGACCGACGCACCGTCGCCGGTGAAGGCGTCGTTCTCCATCGTGCCGGAAGCCGGCAGCATCCTGATCGACGCCAAGGCGATGCTGGCAGCGGTCGGCAACCCGTCCATCGCCATTCTCGACGTGCGCGACGTCGATGAGTGGATCGGCGATTCGTCTTCGCCCTACGGCAAGGACTTCTGCCCGCGCAAGGGGCGCATTCCCGGCGCCGTGTGGCTGGAATGGTATCGCATGATGAAGCCCACGGCCGAAGGCCCGCGCTTCAAGTCGAAGGACGAGATCCTCGCCGAATGCGCCACCGTCGGCATCACCACGGAAACGCCGGTGTATTTGTACTGCTTCAAGGGAGCCCGAGCCTCGAACACCTTCCTCGCGCTGAAGAATGCCGGCGTGAAGGACGTGCGGATGTATTTCGGCTCCTGGAACGAGTGGTCGCGCGATCCGTCGCTGCCGATCGAGGAGGGCCTGCCGCTTCCTCCGGCAATGGCCAGCAAGGCGGCATAGAAGCTGCATGTTTTGCATCATCCGGCGGCTGAAGGTGTCGCCGGATGATCAGTCAGAGGGCGCGCCGCAACGTTGCTGCGCGCGGGTGCGACAAAGGGGCGCAGCACATGTCGATTTTCGATGATCCGTTCGATGCCGATAGCAGCGCGAATGCGGGCTGCGTGTGCGGCCAGCACCGTTCTGCAGCCGAACACGACCACGCCATGCTGGCGCTGCGTTGTGCGCCGGTCGCCGACACCGATGAGAAGCGGTATGAAAACGTGGTCGCCTCGGCAGTGCTGCGCGCCGTGTTTCCGCAGTCCGCAACACGCCGCGCCTTTTTGAAGTCTGTCGGCGCAGCGACCGCGCTCGCCGCGGTCTCGCAGTTCTTCCCGCTGAAGACGGCGACCGAAGCCTTCGCCGAGGCCGGCGCACCCGAGAAGAAGGACCTCAAGGTCGGCTTCATCCCGATCACCTGCGCGACGCCGATCATCATGGCGGCGCCGCTGGGCTTCTATGCCAAGGCGGGGCTGAACGTCGAAGTGGTCAAGACTGCCGGCTGGGCTGTGATCCGCGACAAGACCATCAACAAGGAATATGACGCCGCCCACATGCTGGCGCCGATGCCGATCGCGATTTCGCTGGGGCTCGGCGCACAGCCGATCCCGTTTACCGTGCCTGCGATCGAGAACATCAACGGGCAGGGCATCGTGCTGGCCATGAAGCACAAGGACAAGCGCGATCCCAAGGATTGGAAAGGCATGAAATTCGCCATTCCGTTCGACTATTCAATGCACAACTACCTGCTGCGCTACTATCTCGCCGAGCACGGCATCGATCCCGATACCGACGTGCAGCTCCGCTCGGTGCCGCCGCCGGAAATGGTCGCGAACTTGCGCGCCGACAACATCGACGGCTTCCTGGCGCCCGACAACATCTGCCAGCGCGCGATCTATGACGGCGTCGGCTACCTGCATATTCTGTCCAAGGAGATCTGGGACGGCCATCCCTGCTGCAGCTTCGCCGCCAGCCGCGAGTTCATCACGGCGGCGCCGAACAGCTTTGCGGCGCTGACGCGCGCCATCGTCGACGCGACCGCCTATGCCTCCAAGGCGGAAAATCGCAAGCAGATCGCCGAGGCGATCGCGCCCGCCAACTACATCAACGCGCCGGTCACGGTGCTGGAGCAGGTCTTGACCGGCACCTATGCCGACGGGCTCGGCGGCGTGAAGACCGACCCGAAGCGGGTCGATTTCGATCCGTTCCCGTGGCAATCCTTTGCGGTGTGGATGCTCACCCAGATGAAGCGCTGGGGCCAGATCAAGGGCGACGTCGACTACAAGGCCGTGGCCGAGCAGATCTATCTGGCGACCGACACGCGCAAGGTGATGACCGAGATGGGCCTCGCTCCGCCGAAGGACTCCTACAAGTCGTTTGCGGTGATGGGGAAGACCTTCGATCCGAGCAAGCCTGACGATTACGTCGCGAGCTTCAAGATCAGGAAGGCGTCGTGATGGGGGAGACAAGCGCGACGCCGTCGACCACGCCAATGCTGTCGTCCCGGCGCACGCCGGGACCCATAGGCCGTGACCTTTCTTTGGGCACCTGCGGCGATGACCTTTTCTACCAGCTGAGGACGGTGATTATGGGTCCCGGCGTGCGCCGGGACGACGGCGGGGAGGGGGCATCGGCATGACCGCATCCCTCCGCCTCCGCGCTGCCGTCGTCTCGATCGGATTGCTCGTCGTCTTTCTCGGCGCCTGGCACATCGCCACGCGCAGCGCCGGCCCTGCGGCCAATATGAGCCCGGAATATGCCAAGCTGATGGGGATGACCGCGACCCAGGGCAAGTCGGCCATGCCGGGTCCGCTCGACGTCGGGGCTACGCTGTGGGAGCATCTGAAGCGGCCGTTCTATGACAATGGTCCGAACGACAAGGGGCTCGGCATCCAGCTCGGCTATTCGATCGCGCGCGTGATGCTGGGTTATCTGGTTGCGGTTGCGGTCGCGATCCCGCTCGGCTTCCTGATCGGCATGTCGCCGTTAATGAGCCGTGCGCTCGATCCGTTCATTCAGATCCTGAAGCCGATCTCGCCGCTTGCCTGGATGCCGCTGGCGCTCTACACGATCAAGGACTCCAGCCTGTCGGCGATCTTCGTCATCTTCATCTGCTCGGTGTGGCCGATGCTGATCAACACGGCCTTTGGTGTCGCCAGCGTGCGCAAGGAATGGATCAATGTGGCGCGGACGCTGGAGGTCGGCAATCTCCGCCGCGCCTTCACCGTGATCCTGCCGGCCGCGGCGCCGACCATCCTCACGGGCATGCGGATCTCGATCGGCATTGCCTGGCTCGTGATCGTCGCGGCCGAGATGCTCGTCGGTGGCACCGGCATCGGCTACTTCGTCTGGAACGAGTGGAATAACCTCTCGATCACCAATGTGATCATCGCGATTTTGTTGATCGGCGTCGTCGGCATGCTGCTCGATCAGATCCTGGCGCGCTTTGCGCGGCTCGTGACGTTTCCGGAGTAGGGGCCGCATGATCGGGCAAGCTCTTACAACGGGCGCAACTCTGTTCCCCTCCCACTTGCGGGAAGGCGGCAGGGGTGGGGGTGCCTCAGGCGCGAGTCTTTGTGGGGGACCCCCCTCCCTGACCTCGAGAGCGAGCTTCGCTCGCCTCGGACCCCGCAAGGGGGGAGGGAACGGTGAGGCCTGCCATGACTGACAAATTCATCTCCATCGAGGGCATCGCCAAGCGCTACGATGGCGCGCGCAGCACGACGATCTTCGAGAACCTGTGGCTTGCGGTGGCGCGCGGCGAGTTCGTCTGCGTGATCGGTCATTCCGGCTGCGGCAAGACCACGGTGCTCAACATTCTCGCCGGTCTCGACAGTCCGAGCGAAGGCGCCGTGATCGTCGACGGCCAGGCCATCGAGGGGCCGAGCCTCGATCGCGCCGTGATCTTCCAGAGCCATGCGCTCTTGCCTTGGCGCAGCGTGCTCGGCAACGTTGCCTATGCCGTCAGCTCGAAATGGCGCAAATGGGATCGCGCCAAGGTCAAGGCCCATGCGCAAGGCTTCATCGATCTCGTCGGCCTGTCCGGCTCCGAGCACAAGCGCCCATCAGAGCTGTCGGGCGGCATGAAGCAGCGCGTCGGCATCGCGCGGGCGCTGTCGATCACGCCGAAGATCATGCTGATGGACGAGCCGTTCTCGGCGCTGGATGCGCTGACCCGCGGCACATTGCAGGACGAGGTCCGCCGCATCTGTCTGGAGACCGGACAGACCGTGTTCATGATCACCCATGACGTGGATGAAGCGATCTATCTCGCCGACAAGATCGTGCTGATGACCAACGGTCCGGGGGCGGTGCTGGCGGAGATCGTCGAGAACCCGCTGCCGAAAGAGCGCTTGCGCGGGGATCTGCATCGCCATCCGCTTTACTACGGCGTGCGCAACCACATCATCGATTTCCTGGTGAGCCGCAGCAAGACGTTCACCGCCGATACACCCGACCATGACCCGCGCAAGGTGCCGCTGGTGCGGATCGGCCGCACCGAGCCGACGATCGTGAGTGCGCCAAAGTCAGTCGAGACCGGCTCGGCACAGGCCAGAGCCGGCTAGCCTTCAAGCCAGGGAGACTAAACATGAAACGATCCGACCTCACCGAGAAGCTGCTCGACATCAAGCGCGAGAAGGGATGGAGCTGGAAATATATCTGCGAAAAGATCGGCGGTTATTCCGAGGTGCTGATCGTCGGCGCCATTCTCGGCCAGATGAAGCTGACCAAGCCGCAAGCGGCCAATGCCGGCGAGCTGTTCGGCCTCTCGAAAAGCGAGATCGCGATGCTGAACGAGACGCCGATGCGCGGCGAGGGCGTGCAGATGCCGCCGACCGATCCCTTGATCTATCGCTTCTACGAGCTCGTGATGATCAACGGCCCGGCCTGGAAGGAGCTGATCCAGGAGGAGTTCGGTGACGGCATCATGTCGGCGATCGACTTCGACATGGTGATGGAGCGGCTGCCGAATCCGAAAGGCGATCGCGTCAAGATCTCGATGTCGGGCAAGTTCCTGCCGTACAAATATTACGGCGCCAGCGGCAACGTGCCGGAATACGGTTTCAAGGAAGAGTAGAGTAGTGAATGGCGAGTAGCGAGTAGGACAGAAGGCCGATTTGCCGCTCGCCAGTCACCCGCTTCAGCTATATGTCTAAGCTTTGATATGACATGGCGGGAGCGGGCGTGACAGTCGCGAAGGAAGTATTCCTGTTCTCTTATGGCACGCTGCAACTGGAGAGTGTCCAATTAGCGTCTTTCGGTAGGCTTCTTGTCGGACGCCCCGATACAATGCCGGGCTTCAGTAAGAGCATGGTTGAGATCACAGATCCTGATGTGATCGCCAAGAGTGGTGAGCGATTTCATCCGATCGTTGTTCCGACGGGCAATCCGAACGACGAGGTGGATGGGACCGTGTTCGAAATCACCCCATCCGAATTGCTCGCGGCGGACCAGTACGAGGTCGCCGATTACAAGCGCGTGACGGTGGGGCTGCGCTCAGGTCTTCAAGCCTGGGTGTACATCAAGGCTTAGGCGATCGGTGCGGAGTGAGTGGCAAATAGTGAATTGCCCTGTTCGCCACTCACGATTCGCTATTCGCCCTTCACTGTCCCGCCTTCACCTGCGCGACCGCCTCGGCCAAGAGTTCGCTCATCTTGGCGCGGATGTCGGTCTCGGTCACCGCAGCGCCCTTGGCGGTGAGGTCCCCCAGCACCTTGCGCAGCACGTCGGTATCGCCGGCTTCCTCGAAATCGGCGGCCACGACCTCCTTGGCATAGGCCTCGGCGTCGGCGCCGTTCTTGCCGAGCTTTTCGGCCGCCCATAGCCCGAGCAGCTTGTTGCGGCGGGCCTCAGCCTTGAATTTGAGTTCTTCGTCGTGGGCGAACTGCCTTTCGAAGGCTTCTTCGCGCTTGTCGAATGTGGTCATAGCCGGAAGTTCCAGTGTTGCCGAAAAGGAGCCGGAGCGGCGGTTGCGGGCAGGTGTCCGCGTGCCTAAATAATTGGAACACCTTGCCAACACAATGCCAAGGCGAAGCCATCTCAACCGGCAAGACGCCGCAGGGAAGAATGGTAAAACTCCGTCCCGCCGGCCCGGATCGATTGTGCTCGGGGAGCCAATCAGATAGGTTTCCCCCAGGCCCGGTTCTTGTTCTGTTTCCATCAGGTCCAGGCCTTCGCGGCAGCTCCGTCGTGGTCCTGTCCAAAATCGTCCGGAGCCCACCTGTTCATGGATTTTAACAAAACACGGTACATCCCAATGAGCCGCCGGCGTCGCATTTATGAAGGTAAGGCGAAGGTCCTGTACGAAGGTCCGGAGCCGGGTACCCTGATCCAGCACTTCAAGGACGATGCGACCGCCTTCAATGCCAAGAAACATCAGGTGATCGAGGGGAAGGGCGTCCTCAACAACCGGATTTCGGAGTACCTGTTTCAGCACCTCAACGACATCGGGGTGCCGACCCACTTCATCCGCCGTCTCAACATGCGCGAGCAGCTGATTCGGGAAGTCGAGATCGTGCCGCTCGAAGTCGTCGTGCGCAACGTGGCGGCGGGCTCGCTGTCGCAGCGCCTCGGCATCGAAGAGGGCACCCAGCTGCCGCGCTCGATCATCGAGTTCTATTACAAGAACGACCAGCTCAACGATCCCATGGTCTCCGAGGAGCACATCACGGCGTTCGGCTGGGCGACCCCGCAGGAGATCGACGACATCATGGCGCTCGCCATCAGGGTCAACGATTTCTTAACCGGGCTTTTCCTCGGCATCGGCATTCGGCTGGTCGACTTCAAGATGGAATGCGGCCGCCTGTTCGAGAACGAGATGATGCGCATCATCGTCGCCGACGAGATCTCCCCGGATTCGTGCCGGCTGTGGGACATCAAGTCGAACGAGAAGCTCGACAAGGATCGCTTCCGTCGCGATCTCGGCGGGTTATTGGAGGCCTATACCGAAGTCGCCAAGCGGCTGGGCATCCTGATCGAAAACGAGCGGCCGGCCGGCTCCGGCCCGGTACTGGTGAAGAGCTGAAGGTGAGTGACGTGAAAGCGCGTGTCACGGTGACGTTGAAATCCGGCATCCTCGATCCGCAAGGAAAGGCGATCGAGGGGGCCTTGAAGTCGCTCGGCGTCGATGGCGTTGCCAGCGTCCGGCAGGGCAAGGTGTTCGACATCGAGCTCGCCGGTGCCGACAAGGCCAAGGCAGAAGCTGCGCTGAAGGCCGCGGCCGACAAGCTGCTCGCCAACACGGTGATCGAGAATTACCGGGTGGAGCTGTTGGGGTAGGCGTCCTCCGCCCTCTCCCGAGCGACATTTGGACCACGCTCTCCCACAAGGAGAGAGGCTAAGCACACAGGGCCAGTTGAGGCTATGAAATCCGCCGTCCTCGTCTTCCCCGGCATCAATCGCGAGCGCGACATGGCGCGCACGCTGCGCCTGATCTCCGGCCATGAGCCGGCGATGGTCTGGCACGCGGAGAGTTCGCTGCCGAAGGGCACCGACCTCGTGGTGGTGCCAGGCGGCTTCTCCTATGGCGATTATCTGCGCTGTGGCGCGATCGCGGCCCGCGCGCCTGTCATGGATGCGGTGCGCGACTTCGCCGCCAAGGGCGGGCTCGTGCTCGGCGTCTGCAACGGCTTCCAGATCCTCTGCGAGTCCGGCCTGTTGCCGGGCGTGCTGATGCGCAATGAGAAGCTTAAGTTCATCTGCAAGGACGTGCATCTGCGCGTCGAGCGCTCGGATTCGCCGTTCACGCGCGGCTACAACGCCGGGCAAGTGATCCGTGTCCCGGTCGCTCATGGCGAGGGCAACTACGAAGCGGATGAAGAGACGTTGAAGCGTCTCGAAGGCGATGGCCGCATTCTCTATCGCTACTGCTCGCCGGAAGGCGCGGTCGATGCGGATGCCAACATCAATGGCGCGGCACATTCGATCGCCGGCATCGTCAACGAGAACGGGAATGTGCTCGGCATGATGCCGCATCCCGAGAATCACGTCGAAGACATCATGGGCTGCACCGACGGCCGTGGTCTCTTCGCGGGCCTCGTGGCCCATCTCGACCGCGCGGCGTAACGCGTCCGGCGAAATCGTTCCTTAAATTTTTGCAGCGGTCGCGCGCAACGGCGTGCGGCCCGTGGCGTTGTATGCCCGTTCCACGGGGCAGGGGAACCCCAGGAGGAGGTTCACCCATGACGACGACATCGAAATATTGGCTTGGCACTGCGGCCATCGCGCTGGCGCTGGCGACCGGCTCGGGCGTAGCTCTCGCCCAGAGCCAACCTGACATGAAGCACGAGGGCGCACGCACCGAGCAGCCCTCGACATCTCACGAGGCGAGCCGTCCGGGCAGCGAAGCCAAGGGTTCTGCTGCCGGCGAACGCTCGGGCGCCGCCGAGCGCGCCGGCTCTGAGATGAAGCAGAGCGCGCAGGACCAGCGGCGCGGGGAAGGCGGCGCATCGTCCGGCCGTGAGCAGGCTGAAGAGCGACACTCCCGCGACAGCAAGCAGACCGTCGGCCAAGGCGCGGCGCAGTCCGATAAGGCCGGATCGAATGCGGCGCAGTCTGAAAAGAGCGAGCGTTCGCCATCCTCCAGCGCTCAGCGCGACCAGCACGAAGGCCGCGACGCCAAGGAGGCGACGGAGACCAAGCGGCAGCAGGGCCAGAGGGACGAGCGCAAGGGCGAGAACCGTGCCGCCGAAACCGGCAAATCCAGCCAGCCGAACCAGCCGCAGGACCGTGAGGCCGATCGTCACGACCGCAATGCCACCGGCGCCGCGCAGCAGAGCCAGGAGCAGCGCAAGGCTCCCGATCGCGCCGCGGAGAAGCAGGGCACCGAGCGCAACAACCAGGCGACGACCCAGTCGAATCGCCCGGACAACAACGCCGCCGCGCAGCAGCCAATGCCTCGCGGCAGCTCGACGGCGCAGCAGAATGCGCAGCCTGGACAGGCGACCGGCCAGGCTCAGAACCAAAACCAGAACCAGCCCGACCGCAACGGCTCGCGCATGTCGGCCTCGGTGAATGACCAGCAGCGCACGCAGGTGGTCGACCGGCTGCGCCGCGACCGCGATCTCGACCAGGCGCGGACCGATATCAACATCAACGTCAATGTCGGTGAGCGCCTGCCGGAGCGGGTGCGGCCGCGTCCGCTGCCGGCTGATATCGTGTCCATCGTGCCCGAATATCGCGATTACGAGTACACCGTGGTTCACGACGAGATCGCAATCGTCGATCCGCGCAGCCGCGAGATCGTCGATGTCATTCCGGAGCGCGGCGTCAGCGCCGACAGCGGCTATGGCTACGCGTACAGCGGCGGCCGCTCGCGGATCGTGCTCTCGGACGAGCAGCGCCAGATCCTGCGCCGCGCTTCAGGCGAGTCGACCACGGTGGGCACGGCCTCATCATCGTCCTCCGGGTCGAACTGCTTGACCTTGCGGCGTGTGCCGGACGAGCTCGCCCAAAGCAACCCGGAGCTGGCTTCCTATCAGTACGTCGCGATCGGTGATCAGTTCGTGCTGGTCGACCCGCAAAATCAGAAGGTCGTTCAGGTGATCGATCCGCAGCAGCAACAGCAGTAAGCGGTCGCAGGCTACGACCGGAAGCGCGGCTTGATCGCGCTTCCGGTAGATTCGTGCTCAAGCCCCCCAGACAGGGCGAGGAAGCTCGTCGGTATCTCCGTACTAAGGCGAACTGACCGTCTCCGGCGTCCGGCGCTTGACCCGCTTGATGGTGCCGGAGAACGAGAACAGCGGCCGCGTGCCGGACTTCAGCATGCCGCGCAAAAAGATCAGCGAGGCGCCGGCGCGGGTGACCTCGCCGGTCGCCTCGACCAGCTCGCCCTCGCGGGCGGCATCGAGGAATTCGGAAGCAAATGAGACGGTTACGCCCGGACCTTGCAGGATCGGTGCAGCGAAAGCGAACAGGCAATAGTCCGCGAATGTCATCAAGCAGCCGCCGTGGACGTTGCCGGCGCCGTTGAGGTGCTTCCTCTCGACCCGGAACGCACAGCGAATCGAGCCGTCGTCCTCCATCCGGTGCCAGAACGGCCCGGTATGGCTCTCATAGCTGTCGCGCAGCCAAGTGCGCCAGCCGGCGAATTCGCCTTCGGTGGCGACATGGAGGCCGGGACGGTTGTCGAAGGCGGATCGGGCGAGGTCGTGCACGGGCAAGGGCCTTTAACTGCTGGTTTGCCGTCTTAAATCCGATTGACCGCCGATCTGCAAATCGGTGGACCGGTCGGCGGGGTAAAGCTCTGGACAGGGCGGAATAGGGCCGTAAAAGGCCTTTTCCGGCCCGGCCGATGTTTCTATGAACGCAACTGACGCCCCCGATCCCGGTGGGATGGTCAAGGCGCGGTTTCCGCGAGAATCCGACACGATGCACAGCAACGAACCGCAGATCACCCCCGAGATCGTCGCCGCCCACGGCCTGAAGCAGGACGAATATGAGCGCATCCTGCAGCTGATCGGGCGGGTCCCGACCTTCACCGAGCTCGGCATCTTCTCGGCGATGTGGAACGAGCACTGCTCGTACAAGTCATCGCGCATCCATCTGCGCGGGCTGCCGACCAAGGCGCCCTGGGTGATCCAGGGCCCGGGCGAGAACGCCGGCGTGATCGACATCGGCGACGGCCAGGCGGTCGTGTTCAAGATGGAGAGCCACAACCATCCGAGCTACATCGAGCCCTACCAGGGCGCGACCACCGGGGTCGGCGGCATCCTGCGCGACGTCTTCACGATGGGCGCCCGCCCGATCGCTTGTCTCAATGCGCTGTCTTTCGGCGCGCCGGAGCATCCCAAGACGCGGCACCTCGTGTCCGGTGTGGTCGCGGGCATCGGTGGCTACGGCAATTCCTTCGGCGTGCCGACGGTCGGCGGCCAGATGCGCTTCCACACCCGCTACGACGGCAACATCCTGGTCAACGCGATGGCGGTCGGCCTCGCCGAGGCCGACAAGATCTTCTATGCGGCGGCCTCCGGCGTGAACATGCCGATCGTCTATCTCGGCTCCAAGACCGGCCGCGACGGCATCCACGGCGCCTCGATGGCCTCGGCCGAGTTTGACGATGCCTCGGAAGAGAAGCGGCCGACCGTGCAGGTCGGCGATCCCTTTGCCGAGAAGCTCCTGCTGGAGGCTTGCCTGGAGATCATGGCGGCCGATTGCGTGATCGCGATCCAGGACATGGGCGCGGCGGGCCTGACCTGCTCGGCGGTGGAGATGGGCGCCAAGGGCGATCTCGGCGTCGACCTCGACCTCGATGCGGTGCCGACCCGCGAGATCGGCATGAGCGCCTATGAGATGATGCTCTCGGAAAGCCAGGAGCGCATGCTCATGGTGCTGAAGCCGGAGAAAGAAAAGGAGGCGGAAGCGATCTTCCGCAAATGGGGGCTCGACTTCGCCGTGGTCGGCTATACCACGCCGAGCAAGCGCTTCATCGTCAAGCATGGCGGCGACGTGATGGCCGACCTGCCGATCAAGGAGCTGGGCGACGAGGCGCCGCTCTATGATCGGCCGCATGTCGCTTCGCCGGCGCTGCCGGTGATTCATGCCCGCGACGTCAAGGCGCCGATGGACATCATTCCGGCGCTGGAGAAGCTGCTCGCAACGCCTGACCTGTGCTCCAAGCGCTGGGTGTGGGAGCAGTATGACCACGTCATCCTCGGCAACACGGTGCAGCGGCCGGGCGGCGATGCCGCCGTGGTCCGCGTGCAGGAGGGGCCGAAGGGCTTGGCGCTGACCGTCGACGTCACGCCGCGCTATTGCGAGGCCGACCCGTTCGAGGGCGGCAAGCAGGCGGTGGCGGAAGCCTGGCGCAACATCACCGCGGTCGGCGGCCGGCCGCTCGCCATCACCGACAACCTCAATTTCGGCAATCCGGAACGGCCTGAGATCATGGGGCAGTTCGTCGGCTGCCTGAAGGGCATTTCGGAGGCCTGCCGCACGCTCGACTTCCCGGTCGTGTCCGGCAACGTGTCGCTCTACAACGAGACCAACGGCAGGGCGATCCTGCCGACGCCTTCGATCGGCGGCGTCGGCCTCCTCGACGACTTCACCAAATCGGCGACGCTTGCGTTCAAAACGGAAGGCGAGGCGATCCTGCTGGTGGGCGAGACCCATGGCTGGCTCGGCCAATCGGTCTACTTGCGCGAGCTCTGTGGTCGCGAGGAGGGCGCGCCGCCGCCGGTCGATCTCGACGCCGAGAAACGTAATGGCGATGTGGTTCGCGGCATGATCCATGCGGGCACTGCGACTGCTGTGCATGATCTGTCCGATGGCGGACTTCTCGTTGCGATTGCCGAGATGGCGATGGCATCGGGCATCGGCGCGCGGCTGTTGGCTGCATCCGGCGCGATCGTGCCGCACGCCTATTGGTTCGGCGAGGACCAGGCTCGCTACCTCGTCACGGTGCCGGAGAGTGAGGCGGGCCGGGTGCTTGCGAAGATGCGCGGCTGCGGCATTCCCTGCGTCAGGATCGGCACCACCGGCGGCGACGCCATCGCGATCGCCGGCGAGGCCTCGGTCGCGGTCGAAGCGTTGAAGACGCGGTTCGAGAACTGGTTGCCGGCCTACATGAGCGGCGAGCTGTAGGGGGCATTGCCTGCTCGTCGTCCCGGCCAAGCGAAGCGCGAGCCGGGAGCCAACTCCCAGGCCGGAGTTGGCTTACGCGCTGGTCGAAGATCGCGGGGACGACAGCGGTATTTGTTCGTCGTGCGCAATCTCGCTCTTGTGATTGCGGATCGCTCTACAACACGCTGTTTGCACCGGGAATCTGCCGCAGCGCCCGCGTCGCGCCCCAGCTCAGCAGCAGCGTGCCGACAAAGGCGATCGTAGCCTTGACGATCGCTGGCAGGTGGAAGTCGAACAGCCAGTATTGGATCCACAATACGAACGGATAATGCACCAGGAAGATGCCGTAGGCGTCGGCCTGCATGCGATCGAGCACGGAGAATTCCGAGCGCCGATTGTTCAGGAAGTAGGCGAGAATGCAGAACATCATGCCGGCGCTGAACACCGCAAAGAACAGGCCGTAGCTTGCTTCATACCAGTCGGGCTGGTCCGGAGGATTGCCCAGCACCTCGCGCTTGATCGCGATCAGGCCCCATAGCAGGCAATACGGGATCAGCGTGGCGATGATCCAGCGCGGCAGCCCGTCTTGCGAGAGCTGGCCATCGGCGCCCAGCACGCCGCGCTCGAAATTGGCCGCTCCAATGCCGGCTCCAACGTAGAAATAGGCCGCATAGAGCAGTACACGGCTCGTCTGCACCGAAAAAGGGCCGAATTCGAACCATTCGTTTGGACCGAAATAGACCCGCGAGGGGACATAGACGATTGCGGTGAGGGCGACCAGGAACAGGAAGACGGTGCGCGGCCGGTCGAAGCCGCGCAGCGATAGCCGGTTGATCGGATCGAGCAGGTTCGGCGACAGCTGATGGAGCAAGCAAGCCGAGAGATCGAAGGCGAGCAGCACCCAGACGAACCAGACCGGGCCGCTTGGCCATGGGCCAATCGTGACGGTGGTCCACCAGAAGGCGGAAAAGCTTGTGCCGGGATTGGCGCGCAATTCGATCGCATAATAGGCGAGCGGGATGATGGTCAGGGTGGCGATGGCGAAAGGCAGGCCGAGCCGCAACAGGCGATCGCGCAAGAAGACATGCGGCGCCTTGTGCTTCAGTCCCGGCCACACGAACAGCCCCGACAGGAAGAAGAACATCGCCATGAAGAAACTGTCTGTGGCGAGCACGATGCAGTCGAACCCTATGAACGAGCTCGGGTCCGTGTGTCCGAAATAGGTGTAGGGGATGACACTGTGGTGCAGCACGACCACGATGGTCAGGAACGTGCGCGCGTGGTCGAGCGCGGCATTGCGCGCCCTGGTGTGCGGCAGCGTTTGGAGTTCCACCTTTCCAGCCGCAGCGGATTGCGAAACCGAGATGACCATGCGAGCCCGCCCCCCTGATGCCCTGATTCCGCAACCTGCAAATGAGCTTGCCGAGCGAACTTCGGAATCGAAGCACTCGATCCATGTTGTCGGTTGCACTGCAAATGGCAAGGGCAGCGCACCATGTTGCTCAGTCTGTCTTGCGGAAACACCCCCGTTCCGGCGGCGGCTGGCGCTCGCTCTCCGCGCATTCGCTGGAACTGTCTCCAACCCTCCTCGTTAATCACGTGGACTGCGCCGCTGCGGCGCACAATTCACTACTGGGAGGATTGGACCGTGACACTTCTGAGATGGGCGCTGCTCTTCTTCGTGATCTCGGTGGTCGCCGGCATTCTCGGCTTCACCGGAATCTCGGCGGCTTCCGCCGACATCGCGCGCATTCTGTTCTACATCTTCCTCGTGATCTTCCTGGTGCTCTTGGTCCTCGGACTTACGGTCTTCAGGGTATAGCGTTGTGTGCCGATACCGTTGGCCCTCCGGCGTCCGGTGCCTTCGCGCCAGACGCTGGAGGCTGAACGATGGAGTCAGCCGGCCACTTCCTCGATCCTGACCCTGTCCGGGTAGAACGCCAGATAGCCCGAGATCTCGGCCATGGCCGGGAACGGCGTCTCATACGTCCAGATCGCATTATCCAGCGTCTTGCCGTCTGCGGCGACGCTGAAATAACTGGCGTCGCCCTTGTACGGACAATGCGTTACACGCTCGGTGCGCTGAAGCAGCTCCATCTTGGTGTCCGCGCGTGGCACATACTGGACGGCGGGATAGCTTGCCTCCTTCAAGGTCAGCGCCTTCGTGGTGTCGGCGATCACCACGCCGTCGGCTATGACGCGCACCCGGTTCGGATTCGCGGTAATCGTGATCGGATGATCTGGTCCCGGGAGTTTCATGACGGGTTGGCCTCCAAATCGCCGCAGGCAAGCAAGTCGCCGCAGGCAAAATAAGTCGCTCCGGAGAAAATCCGCCGCAGATCATGCGGTCTGCTCGTCCCCGGCGCTGTGGTGGTTATATAGGCACTTGAGAGGTGACGCTGGAAGCGGTTCGGGCTAAATTTCCGCATCACGGTCGCGCGAGAGGGCCTTGATTCGCGCCGCTCAATCGGCACGAATGAGCGCGACGATCGATTGGCTCAACTGAAGGAGACAAACTGGGATGCCGATGGATGCCCGCGATATCGAAGCGATGATCAAGGCTGCGATCCCTGATGCCGAGGTGACGATCCGCGATCTCGCCGGCGATGGCGACCATTATGCGGCGACCGTCATTTCCGAATCCTTCCGGGGCAAGTCCCGTGTCCAGCAACACCAGGTCGTCTATCAGTCCCTGCGCGGGCAGATGGGCGGTGTTCTGCACGCGCTGGCGCTCCAGACCGGCGTGCCGGAGCGCTGAAACCGGCCGCTTTCTTTACGGCTCCGCGACCAGCGCGTGAACCGAGAACATCTTCGCGTCATCGGTCCAGGTCGTCCTGACTCTCCAGCTCGAGGCGTGGGCGAGGGCGTCAAAGCGCTCGATACTGTATTTGTAGCTGTTTTCGGTGTGGATGCTTTCGCCTGCCCGAAAGTGGAAGCCCGCGCCGAGCAGGCGCACCGTCTGCGGCTTCTTGGCGATCAGGTGCATCTCGACCCGGTGCTGCTCCCGATTGTAGATCGCATCGTGAGCAAAGGCGGATACGTCAAAATTGCCGCCCAGTTCGCGGTTGATCCGGACCAGGAGATTGAGGTTGAAGCGCGCCGTCACGCCGGCTGCATCATTATAGGCCGCGTGCAGGATCCGCTCATCCTTCTCCAGGTCGACGCCGACGATCATCAGCGCGCCCGGGCCGAGGATCTCACGTGCCGAGCGGAGAAAGCGGCAGGCTTCGTGCGGCTCGAAATTGCCGATCGTCGAGCCCGGGAAGAAGCCGACCTTGGGCAGGTCCTCGATGACATCAGGCAATCTGAATGCTGTCGTGAAATCTGCCGTGACCGGATGCACCGCCAATGCTGGAAAATCGTGGCGCAGAGCGTCGGCTTGCGCATTCAGGAATTCCCCGGAAATATCGACGGGTACATAGGCGGCGAAGTTGCAGCTTTTCAGCAGAAGCCGAACCTTGGTCGTAGCGCCGGCGCCGAACTCGACCAGCGCCGCGCCCTCGGGAATGATCGCCGCAATATCTGGCCCGCGATCGCGAAGAATGCCGAGTTCGGTCCGGGTCGGATAGTATTCCGGCAGGCGCGCGATCTGCTCGAACAACTCAGAGCCAGTGCCGTCATAAAAGTATTTGGGTGACAGCTGCTTGCGGCTTTCCGAGAGGCCCGCGACGACATCTTTCGCAAATGCCGAGGTCTGTTCATCGGGCAGATGCGCATTGGCCAAGGCAGACATGTGCATACTCATGAGACTCTCCTCAACACGCAATCCCGCGCGCTGCGATCGAAAACTGGAGACGGGTCGAAGACGGCGGTAGTCAGGCGTAATCGGCGAGCCGCAGCCCCGTGAACTGCCAGCGGTGGTGCGGGTAGAAGAAATTGCGATAGCTGATACGGCTATGACCGGCCGGCGTTGCGAGCGACGAGCCGCGCAGCACGAGTTGATTGACCATGAACTTCCCGTTGTATTCGCCGAGCGCGCCTTCTGTGGCGCGATAGCCGGGATAGGGAGCATAGGCGCTGCGGGTCCATTGCCAGACGATGCCAAAGGCGTCGTGAAGTTCGTTGCTGCGCGCGGCAACCTCCCATTCCATTTCGGTGGGCAGGTGTTTGCCGCTCCAGCGTGCGAAAGCATCTGCCTCGTAATAGCTGACGTGACAGACCGGCGCATCGGGATCGATTGGCCTGAGTCCACCGAGCGTCATGATCTTCCATTCATCACCGACCCTGTACCAATGACCGGGGGCTTGCCAGCCATCCTTGGCGGCGGTTGCGAAGCCGTCCATCAGCCAAAGGGTCGCTGTTTCGTAGCCGCCGTCCTTCATGAAGGCGAGCCACTCGGCGTTGGTGACAAGATTGCGTGCAAGCTTCACCGGGCCGACCAGCGCGCGATGCGCGGGTTTTTCATTGTCGAAATGGAAGCTGGTGCCGGAATGACCGATGGTATGGATGCCTTCCGGCAGCGTCACCCACGCGTCGCCGCCTCGGTTTGACGACGGAAAGCGCCAATTGACGTCGTAGGCTGGAGCGACCGGATTTTGCGCGAAAGCATGCAGGATGTCGGTAAGCATCAATTCCTGATGCTGCTGCTCGTGGTTCAGCCCCACCTCGATCAGTGGGGCGACGGCGGACAACATCGATGCATCCGCCGCACCCAGGAATTCGACCATGGCCGCATCGACATGATGGCGATAGGCGCCGATCTCCTCGACGCCGGGGCGCGTGATGAGACCGCGCGCGCCACGGGTATGGCGCGGGCCGGCGCTGACATAATAGGAGTTGAACAGGAAGGCGTAGTCAGGGTGAAAGGGCTGGTAGCCTTTACAATGGTCCGTCAGCAGAAACTGCTCGAAGAACCATGTCGTGTGCGCGCGGTGCCATTTGGCCGGGCTTGCATCCGGCATCGACTGCACGACCTGGTCCTCGGGGCTCAGGGGGGCCGCGCGGCGCTCGGTTTCGCCGCGCACCGCCAGATAGGCCTCGATCAGATTCCGGGCGAGCGGCTCGGAGCCGAGGGGGGGCGCTGGGGCGATCGGGGACAGCGTGGCCGCGGCGGAGGCTTGACTGGTCACGAGGAGCTCCGTGTGGATGGGGAAAACGTTGCTCAGGGAAACAGGTTCCAGACAGTCCGTCCTAGATAGGGGCTCGGTTGCAGGATAAAACCCTCGACCGGCCATTATATTGTTCCCATCAGCCCATCGATTCCGGCCCGTCCTTTGCATGCCAGCTCTTCGGCATTTTACTTTGGCGAAACAAGCATTTGCGCTACATATAGATTCAGTGAAGGTTTGCCGGGGACCGAGCCGGTCCGACCACCCGGCGGCAGGGGGCTTCAATCGCCCCAGAGGAAGCGAAAATGAGCATCGAGCAATTCATTGAAAATGAAGTGAAGTCGAACGACGTCGTGTTGTTCATGAAGGGCACGCCGCAGTTTCCGCAGTGCGGCTTCTCTGGCCAGGTGGTGCAAATCCTCGATCATGTTGGCATCGGATATAAGGGCCTGAACGTGCTGGAGTCTGCCGAACTCCGCAACGGCATCAAGGTCTATTCGAACTGGCCGACCATCCCCCAGCTCTACGTCAAGGGTGAGTTCGTCGGCGGTTGCGATATCGTGCGCGAGATGTTCCAGAGCGGCGAGCTGCAGCAGTTGTTCGCGGACAAGGGCATCCCGGCCGGCACGGCAGCCTCCGCCTGAGCTCCCCGGCCCGCAAGATCGGCGCGACGGCGTTCGAGGTCGTCATTGCCGACATTGCGGGCGGATGGGCTTCCCGCGATCTCAACCGGCCTCTAGCGCCCTCTGGCCGAACGCGCCGCGCCCATCGCGGTCGGCGTGACGATCGAGGCTACGCGGGAGGAAACCTACCTCAGTCAGATTGTTTTCTGCTGCTTCTCGGACAAAAGCGCGCAATGGCATGAGCAAGCCCTGAGCGACATCATCGCCCAGGGCAGTTGTTGAGGTTCGTCCGTGGCTATTGGGCCGCTTTCCCGGCGTCAGATACTTGGCGGTCTTGCCGCAGCTGCGATCGTAGGGCTCGCGCACGCCGAACCGCCAGCGACGTCCGCCCGTCATTTCAATTCTCAGGCGCTGCAAAGGGTGGACGACTATTTCCGCCACGAGGTCGCCACCGCCAAGATTCCGGGTGCCGTCGTCCTGATCCAGCAGCACGGCCAGCCTGTCTTTCTTAAGAGCTTCGGCATGCGCAATGCGGCCAGCGCCGCGCCGATGACGCTGGACACGATCTTCCGCCTCTATTCGATGTCGAAGCCGATCACATCCGTGGCAGCGATGATGCTGGTCGATGACGGGCGGCTCAGGCTCGACGATCCCGTATCCAAATACATCCCGGCGTTCGCGGATGTGAAAGTCGCGCTGGCGGCACGCGACGGCAAAACTGTGCAATCGCTACAACCCCCGGCACGCTCGATCACAATCGAGGATCTGCTGCGCCACACCTCCGGCATTACCTACGGCTTCTATGGCGAAACCGCTGTGCGCAAGCTCTATGGGAGCTCGGATCTGTTCGAGGGAGACATCGATAACGCCACCTTCGCGAATCGTCTGGCGAAGCTGCCGCTGGCGGAGCAGCCGGGCACCGTGTGGGACTACGGCCATTCCGTGGATGTGCTGGGCCGCGTCATCGAGGTGGTCTCGGGGCAGACGCTCTATCAGTTCGAGAAGGAAAAGCTGCTCGATCCGCTCGGCATGCTCGATACAGCATTCTCGCTCACCGATCCGGAGAAGCGTGGCCGCGTTGTCGAGCCGCTGCCGCAGGATCGTTTCGACGGGCCGATCGCCGGGCTGGACGATCCCGTCCGTCCGAGGAGATGGGAATCCGGCGGCGCCGGGATGACCGGTACGATTGGCGATTATGCGCGGTTCGTGCAAATGCTGTTGAACGGCGGCACGTTCGACGGCCGCCGCTATCTGAAGGCCGAGACGGTGGCCTCGATGACGCGCGACCATCTCGGCCGGGAGATCGCGCACGATGATTTCTATCATCCCGGACCGGACAGCGGCTTCGGGCTTGGCTTTGCGGTGCGGGTATCCGCCGCACCGCCGTTCACGGCCGGCGAATATCGCTGGGACGGTGTCGGCGGCACCTTCTTCTTCGTCGATCCCAAGGACGACATGTTCGCGGTGGTGATGATGCAATCGCCGTTGCAGCGCGGCCGGATCGAGACCGAGGTGCGGCGCCTGATCTATCAGGCGCTCGCGCCGTAAAGCCGCAGTCTTACGCCGCGCGCACGATCTCCCGGACGTGGCCAATGGTTTCTTCAATCATCGCCGATGTCACGTCGAGATGGGTACAGGCGCGGATGCGGCCGTCCATCATGGCGAGCAGCACGCCGCGCTTGCGCAATTCGCCGACCATCTTCGCACCGGAGACGCCGGCTCCGTCAGGGGTGAAGAACACGAGATTAGTCTCGGGCTCCTGCACCGTTACGCCCTCGATCTGCGATAGCCCCCGCGCGAGCGCTCGCGCATTGGCATGATCATCGGCCAGACGCTCCACATGATGATCGAGCGCATAGAGACACGCCGCGGCGCACACACCGGCCTGGCGCATGGCGCCGCCGAGCCGCTGCTTCCAGCGCCAGACCTCGTCGATGAAGGCGGCACTGCCGGCGAGTACGCCGCCGATCGGCGCCCCCAGTCCCTTGGAGAAATCGATCCAGGCAGAATCCCAGCCTGCGGCCATTTCCGCGGGAGCAATGCCTGTCGCCACCGTCGCATTGAGCAGCCGCGCGCCGTCCATATGGGTTGCCATGCCGTTCGCCTTGGCAATGGCGGCGATCTCGTCGAGCGCGGCTTTCGTCCAGATCGTGCCGCCGCCGATATTGGCGGTCTGCTCCACGCTCACCACCGTCTGCGGCGGCTGGTAGCGGCTGCGCGGGTGCAGCGCGGCGCGCAGTGTGTCCGGCGTGAACTGGCCGTTATCACCCTTGAGCGGCATGATCTGGAAGCCGCCGAGTGCCGCGTGCGCGCCGCCCTCGCGGGAGATGATATGCGCGGTCTCGTGCGCCAGGATCTCATCGCCCGGCCGGCAGTGCACGAGGGTTGCCGCGACATTGCACATCGTGCCTGACGGCATGAATACCGCCGCTTCCTTGCCAAGAAGGCTGGCGACGCGCTCGCATAGCAGGTTGACGGTCGGATCATCGCCGATCTGCTCGTCGCCGACCTCCGCGCGGGCCATCGCCTCGCGCATCGCCGCTGTCGGGCGCGTCTGCGTATCCGATAGAAGATTGATCCGCACGGGCGGGGCGTTCGGATCTCGCGGAGGGGGGGTATAGAACATTGGCTGTGGTCCGCTTCAGGTCTTCAGGCTGCAAGCGGCGGATGTAGCCAGATATCCGGCCGGCGGGAAGGGGCCGTTTCGAACGGCACGGCAACCAGGGACGGCGCCTCGGCATAGTCGAACAGCCAAGGGTCCAACCGGCTCTGCCGCGACGGCGACAGGTAGAACGCGCTGTTCAATCCCGGCGGGCGCTGTCGCCGGACATTCCAACCGACATTCAAGGCAGCCCAGCCGATCAGCATGCTCCGCCACTCATCGGCGACCTCGCGCGCATCTTCGAAACAGTGCAAAAGCTCGAGCGCGTGCGGATCGTAAAGAAGCCGGGGGTCCGTAAACGTCAGCCCGCTCTCCAGATGCCGGATGACGTGGGCGGTGGGATCGGATTGAACGTGCCAGTCGGACCGTTCGAGAATGTCAAAGACCGTCGAAGGAAACGTGCCGTCGTTGAACCGGTAGCGAATTCCGGAGGGACGGCCGCGTAACGGGGGCGAGGCCCGCAGCGGCGGCAAGGGGGACGCAGTGACCGCCTCGGTCATCACCGCGCCAAAACCGATACTGCGCCTGTTGAACTCCATGGCGAACGCCCCGCTACTTTACGAACGCAAACATTGAATCACGGGACGGATTCGCTGTCAGCGGGGGGTAAGGCGATTTCGTGGCACCTGTTGCATTCGGGAATCGGTTGCCGATTCACGACAAAAGGCCCCGGCAACGCCGAGGCCTTTGACGACTGCAATTGGTGGCGGGCAAGCCGCCGGTCAAGATCAGCGCGAATAGAACTCGACGATCAGATGCGGCTCCATCTGCACCGCGAACGGCACGTCCGACAGGGCGGGGACGCGCACGAATTTCGCGGTCATCTTGGAGTGGTCGGCCTCGATGTAATCAGGCACGTCACGCTCGGCGAGCTGGGTCGCCTCGAGCACGAAGGCGAGCTGCTTGGAGGCTTCCTTGACCTCGATCACATCGCCCGGCTTGAGCATGTAGCTGGCGATGTTGACCTTGCGGCCGTTCACCTTGATGTGACCGTGATTGATGAACTGGCGCGCGGCGAAGATGGTCGACACGAACTTGGCGCGGAACACCGCCGCATCGAGCCGGCGCTCCAACAGGCCGATCAGGTTCTCGCCGGTGTCACCTTTCAGGCGGCCGGCCTCGACATAGATGCCGTGGAACTGGCGCTCGGAAATGTTGCCGTAATAACCCTTCAGCTTCTGCTTGGCGCGCAGCTGCACGCCGAAGTCGGAGAGCTTGCCCTTGCGGCGCTGGCCATGCTGGCCGGGGCCGTATTCGCGGCGGTTCACGGGGCTCTTCGGGCGGCCCCAGATATTCTGGCCCATGCGGCGATCGATCTTGTACTTCGCCTCACTGCGCTTAGTCATCGCGTCCTCTTTTCAAGTCGGAAGTCGTGGGTTGAGGAAACGCGCCCTCCTGTGTGGCCCGAGAGTGTCAGGCCACCGACAGGTCCGGCCCCAAAGCTTGCAAAGGGACGGACCACGGGTCGCGAAACGCTTCGCGGGCCGAAACGGCCCGCGAGCAGGGCGGGTTCTAGGCGAGAAACCGGTGGTTTGTCAAACCCTTCAGCTCCCATTTTGAGCCAGAATCCGACGAAAACCGGCCGCATCCGCCGGGATCAGAGGCCCAAATGGCTGCTGCCCCGCGCCCCGGCCACCCGCACCGGCTCTCGAAGGGCCTTGAGCTCGACCGCACGCAGCCCACGCAGCTCGGTTGCGATCTCGGTATTGAGCACCTGCTCCAGCTGGCTGAAAACCCGGGCGATCAGGGCCGCATCGGTCACCCGGTGGTCCCAGCGAATCATCACGGCGATGCTGCCGTCCGGCTTGGCCACGTCGAAGCTGAGGATATACGGCCCCGGGCTCAGCGCCTGCAGCTCGCCCCCGCCGTAGGCAGCAACGCCGGTGACGGCGAAAGTGCCGAACCAGTTGCCGCGCTGGCGTGCGAAATTCAGCCCGATCCGCCAGGCCAGCCGCCGCAGCGGCCAGGGCAGGTGCGTCGCCCGCATGATCTTGCGGAACATCGGCACCTCAGCGATCGGCGCCTCCTTGGCATGGCGGATCAGCCGGTCGACCTCGGTGAGCGCAAGCCGGTCCGGTCCACAAACGCACTGCGGCAGAACGCAAGGTTCCCCATCCTCGACGCGGGCGATTGCGACCATCGCCATGCTGCGCGGCAGCTCGTAGAAGCAGGGCCAGGGCCATTTGGCGTAGACGGTGCGCAGCGTCGGTTCGTCACGCGCGACGATCGCGAAGGCCTTGGCGAAAATCGCCGCGAAACCCGGCGGCTGGGCGAGCAGGCCGCGCGCCTCCAGCGGCGCACGGATGTTCAGCGACCGCGCCAGTGACACAAACGGCACGTCGCGTGACGCGTGCATCAGGTCGATGATGAGGCGGCGCGGCGGCGATATTTTCTTGCTCGTTCCGCGCATTCCTGTCCCGGACTCCCGAAAGGCTCGTTATGGTCTGGCCGGCCTCCCGCCAGCGACGTAGGGCTTGGCTAGCTACCGTTTATGGTGCCTGCGTGGCAAGCGGCTTCGTCTTGCAGGACAAATCGCCACGGGTCCTCAATCGCTTACTGTGCTGGGCTGGTCCCATCGGGAACTTCCGCCGCGCTGCAGGTAATCGGGGTAAGACCAAGACCAGCTCATCGGCGCTTGATTCCCTCAAAACTCGCCGCGATGCCGCGCTGAAACAGCGACCAGTCGAAGCCGAGCGCCAGCGCTACATAACCGCGTGCGATCATCGCATTCGCCTGCTCGGCGGTGCGCGCGACCCCGCCGATCGGCACGCCGCTTCGCAAGATGCCTTGCTCGGCGCGGGCCATCAGCTCCTGCACCTGCGGATCGTCGATCAGGCCGCGCTTGTCGATGGAGGTGGCGAGATCGCCGGGGCCGATCACGGCGATGTCGATGCCGGGCGTGGCCATGATCTCGTCGATGCGTTCGACTGCCTCGACATGCTCGATCGTGATCATGCAGATCATGTCGTCGTCGGCGCTCGCCATGTAGTCGGCCATCGAGACGTTCCAGCGGAACGGGGCATGGAACGGCCCCCACAGCCGCTCGCCGCGGGGTGGGTAGCGCAGGCTGCGCACCGCCTTCTCGGCGTCGGCCCGGCTCGAGATCATCGGAAAATTGATGCCGAGCGCACCGATGTCCATCGGCGCCTTCGCCAGATGCGGCTCGTTGGCGGCGACGCGCGCGAGCGGCACGCAAGGCGTGCCCGCCGTCGCCATGATCATGCCGTGGGCGGTCGAGAGGTCGATCGGCCCGTGCTCCAGATCGACGATGATCCAGTCCAGCGCCTGCGCCATGATCCGCACGGTCTGGATGCTCGGGATGGTGGCAATGGCGCCGAAGGTCGGGCGTCCCTCGCGCCAGGCCTGCTTGAGACGATTGAGCGGCGGCGCTGACATCGGCGTCACAACTCCAGGCGATCAGGCCGGCACGCGGCCGCCAAAGAATGGCGTGAAGGCCTCGCTCAGCCGATGTGATCTGTTCGAGGTGAAAACCATGGTGGCCCCGGCCGGGTCGGCCGTCGGGCCGGAAGGCCTCAGCAGATCCGAGACGCGGCGGGCGATCGCCGGCGCCGGGTCGATCCAGACGACCGGCCAGGGCGCGAGCCGCGTGAGACGGTCGAGCAGCAGCGGGAAATGGGTGCAGGCGAGCACGACGGTGTCGGTGCGATCAGCGGCGTCGGCGGCGTTGCCGACGAAGCAGGGCGCGATCTCGGCGGCAATGGCGCTGTCGGCCACGCTGCCCCCGCTCAGTGCGGCCTCGGCAAGCGCGGCAAGCTCCGGCGCGCCGACCAGCGTGACCTCGCAGCCGCCGGCGAAATCGCGGATCAGCGCGCGGGTATATTCGCGCTGTACCGTGGCCTTGGTGCCGAGCACGGAGACGCGCCTGGTCTTCGACTGCGCGCAGGCCGGCTTGATCGCCGGCACCGTGCCGACGAAGGGCACGCTATAGGCGGCGCGCAGCGGCGCCAGCACCTGCACCGAGGCAGTGTTGCAGGCGATCACGATCAGGTCTGGCCGATGCGCGGCGATCAGGTCCCCCATCAGCGGGACCACGCGGGCGATCAGCGCTTCCTGGGTGTGATGGCCGTAAGGGAAGAAGGCATCGTCGGCGACATAGACGTAATGCGCGTCGGGCCGCGCGCGGACTACCTCGCGCAGCACCGAGAGGCCTCCAAGGCCGGAATCGAAGACGAGAATCGTTGGGCGGATTGTCACGGGACGAGTGTAGCTGATTTGGTTCGCGGATTCAGGCGGTAATTGTGCGGGTTTTAGGGCGTCGCCGATGTCCAAGAACTCGCTGTCCTCCCGGCCTTGCGCCGGGACCTATAAGTCCTGGCGCAAGGCGGTTCGACTCGACGTTCGATGAGCGTGCGCCACAAGACTCCGTCCTGGAGCGGATACAATCCCGCGTCGGTGGACAACGGAGAGATGCAGGGCCGCCCTCTCGTTTTGGCGCGCTATCCACGATCTCACCGTCGTCCTGGCGAAAGCCAGGACCCATAATCCCAGGGAAATGTCGTTGTGGTTCGATGTTTCGACCAGCGTGCGGCAACGACTTCATCCTGTGGCTATGGGGCCCGGCTCAAGGCCGGGACGACACCGAATAGGCTGATCAGCCATTCGCGCATGACCTCACCGTCCCGCGGCACGAGGTGCCCGGGTTTTGCTGCGTCTCGCTCACCCCCTGAAACGAAGAGGGTGCAGGGAATGCCGGGTGAAGGCCTCACCCATGGCCCGCCTGCAACAAAGAAAGCAGGCGGCAGTCACCACAGGATCAGCCGGATCATCCGGCATTCCCTGCGCGACGGTTTTAACGGCTGCTTCGCGTTCTCCCCGGTGCGCCGGGCTTTTTGGCCACCGTCGTCCGCGCGAGGCGAAGCCTCGTCGCGAACTTGATACTAGCGTCGGAGTATCAGGACCGCGCGACTTGACCGTGCGCATCGACGCTGTTCGTCGGCGAGATGAACCCGCTGCAGCCTCGACACGCCCACCGCATCCCGCGCTCAACGTCCGTGACGATCGCGATACGTCCCCTCATATCGAGGCGGGATGGAGCGAAGCATACACGATTTCCGAAAAAGCGAAAGATCAAAATTCTGAAATATAGAAATTTGCAGCGCTTGTGGGTCGTGCGCCCGCATCGATCCGGCGCGACAACTAATCGCATTCCAGCGCGCGCTGCGCCGCCGCCACGGCGCGGTCGACGTCGGAGGTGCTGGTCTGCCAGTTGCAGACGGAGACGCGCATGCAGCGTTGGCCGCGCCAGGTGGTGCCGCCGAAGAAGGCTTCGCCTGACGCGGTGATGCGTGCGGTGATCGCGTCGGTGCGGCGATCATGGTCCTCATCGGTTGCGCCTGGCTGCGGATCGAAGAAGCGGACGAGGCCCTGGTTGATCACGGGCTCCCACATCACCTGCGCGCCGGGCAGGCCGCCGACCCGCATCACCAGCGCATGGGCCTGCGCGCAGCAGCGATCGATCAGGTCGGCGACGCCGGTCCGGCCGAGCTGGCGCAGTGCCGCGTAGGTCGGAACGCCGCGGCCGCGCCGCGACCATTCTGGATTCCATTCGATCTGGTCGCGCGCATCGTCGACGAACTGGGTATAGCTGGTCCGGTGCGAGAAGGCGCTGCGATGAGCGTCCGGATCGGCGACGAAAGCATAGCCGCAGTCGAACGGCGTGTTCAGCCATTTGTGGCCGTCATTGGTCCAGGAGTCTGCTTCTTCCACGCCGCGCACGAGGTGGCGATGCTTTGGGCTCGCCGCGGCCCACAGGCCGAACGCGCCGTCGATGTGCACCCAGGCCCCTTGGTGGTGGGCGAGCGGGATCAGTTCGGCAAACGGATCGAAGGCACCGATGTTGAGGTCGCCGGCGTGCAGCACGACGATGGTCGGTTGCGATGGCGCGGATTCCAGGGCCCGCGCGAGCACATCGGGCTCGAGCTGGCCGCTGGAATTGCAGGGCAGGGCGGTGATCGCGCGCTTGCCCAGGCCCAGCATGCGGATGGCGCGCTCGACCGAACCATGCCGCTCGCTGCTGGTGAGGATACGGAGTTGCGGTGCCCCAGTGAGCCCTTGCTCTTCGACGTCCCAGCCGGCACGCTCGAGCAGCCGATGACGGGCGGCGGCGAGGCAAGTGAGGTGGGCTATCTGGGTGCCGGTGACGAACGCAAAGCTCGCCGTTGGCGGCAGGCCGAACAGGCTCTTCAGCCACATGCCCGCGACCTCCTCGATCACGGCTTCGGCCGGCGCACAGGCATGGATGGCGGCGTTCTGGTCCCAGGTCGACACCAGCCAATCGGCCGCGAGCGCGGCGGGCAGGGTGCCGCCGATGACCCAGCCGAAGAAGCGTCCGCTGGTGCAGCCGAGCAGGCCGCCTTCGGCATCGCGCACGAGATCGTCGATCACCTCGGCCGCATCGGTGCCGCGCTCCGGCAATGGCCGGGCGAAGCGGGCGCGAAGCTCGGCAAGGCCTGCCGTCGCATTGACGGGGCTCACCTCGGCCTTCGAGAGGTGACCGAGCGCGTGCGCGAAGGCGCGCTGCAAAGCCGGACTGAAGGGGGCGCCACTCGACATCGTCATCTCTTGTACGGTCTCTTGCAAGCTGATGCGGATCGCGCTTGAGATAGCATCGCGGTCCAATCGGGGCTCGCCGGAATCGGACTCCGTCCTGCCGCGATGCTGGAGAGCGATCATGCTCGATGCGAAGGAATGCGAACGCGCGCGGGTGGCGCGGGATCGGCATTACGACGGCCGCTTCTTCATCGGCGTCAGGACCACCAGGATCTATTGCCGTCCGGTTTGCCCGGTGCGGCCGGCGAAAGCCGGCAATGTCAGCTTCTATCCGTCCGCTGCGGCGGCAGAGGCAGCCGGCTTCCGTCCTTGCCTGCGCTGCCGGCCCGAAACCGCACCGTTCTCACCAGCGTGGCAGGGCACGCGGACCACGGTCGCACGCGCGTTGCGCTTGATCGATCGCGGCGCGCTCGACGAAGCGAGTGTCGAGGATCTGGCGGCGCGTCTGGGCATTGGAGCCCGCCATCTCAACCGGCTCTTTCAGCGGCACCTTGATGCAAGCCCGGTGCAGGTCGCGCAGACCGCGCGCGTGCAGCGTGCCAAGCGCCTGCTCGACGAGACCGATTGGCCGATGACGGCCATCGCGTTGCAGGCCGGCTTCGGCAGCCTGCGACGCTTCAACGCGGTGTTCGCCGCGGTCTATCGGCGCCCGCCCGGAGAGATCAGGAGGGCGCACCGGAGCTGATCCGCGTTTCATGATGGCGCGGTTGATAACGCGGAGAGCCGCGTCTCATCAATGAATGATCTTCACCGCCAGCTCCGGCCGCCGTCCGCGCACTCCGCCACCCGTCCACCTGAATGCATGCAGGCGCGATAGAGTGATGGCTCGACGAATCGGCCGGCCCAGATGCCGCGGCCGGCGCGGCGCGCCGCCAGCTGGTCGGCGGTGTAGGCGCCGTGCGAATATTGCGGTTCCTCGACGGCGAGCCCGCGCGACACCAGCATCTGGCCGAGATCGATGCGACCGACCATGCAGCGGGCGACGATGCGGCCGTAACGATCGCCGTCCAACGGCGTGCAGCGGACTGTCTTTGCCTTGGTGAAATTGTAGAGCGCAAGCGCGGCCTGCTGGCCGCAACGATAGGGCCGTCGGTCGCGGCCGCGGCAGGTTTGCGTGCTCTCGGGCGCATCGACGCCCCACAGCCGGATGCGATCGTCATGGATGTCGAGCGTGTCGCCATCGACCACGCTGGCTTGGCCGATCAGATCGCGGCCGATCAGGTCGCGCGCGTGGGCCGGCAGCACATGGAGGGCGAGGACGAGGGCGCAGGCGACGCGCTTCAATTGGTGGTACAAAATGGTCCCTCGATTTGGCGCAGTGCTCCGCGGCGGGCGGCAATGGCGGCCCGCCTGAGACGTCGAATCAGTCTTTTGATGTGTCTGATGTGTCGTTCCGAATGCGGCCGATTTCCCATTCGGACCGGGCAGGTCTTACATGCAGGGCTGTCAGCGCTGGAAGCTCAGCTTCTCGAGCCGCGCATGGCGCGCCAGCGCATGCGCGATCAGCCTGTTCAGCAGCTCGGGCTGGGGCAGGCCGGTCGCCTCCCACATCTTCGGATACATGCTGATATTGGTGAAGCCCGGCAGCGTGTTGACTTCGTTGACGTAGACGTCGCCGCCGCTGACGAAGAAATCGACGCGCGCCAATCCCTCGCAGCACAACACGCCGAACACCTCGACCGCGAGCTTCCGGATGCGTTCGGCCAAAGCGGGGTCCAGCTGCGCCGGAACGTGCAGCGAGGCACCGCCGGCGTCGGTGTACTTCGCCTCATAGGAATAGAAGCCGTGCTGCCCGGCCGGGACGATCTCGCCGAGCTCGGAGGCGCTGACCTTGCCGTCGGCATCTTCCAGCACGGCGCATTCGATTTCGCGCACGGGGGCGATGCAGCGTTCGATCAGGATCTTGCCGTCGTAACGCAACGCGAGCTCGCAACTCGCCGCAAATTCCCCGGCGCTGCGCGCCCGGGAGATGCCGACGGAGGAGCCGAGATTGGCGGGCTTGACGAACAGCTCACGCGCGCCGGTCGCGCGAGCCGCATCTTCGTAAGTGACTGGCGCCGCGGCGGTCATCGTGATGTACGGCACGATTGGCAGACCCCCATCCCGCAGCAGGCGCTTGGCGACGTCCTTGTCCATCGACGCCGCCGATCCCATCACGCGCGCGCCGACATAGGCGACGTCGGCGAGTTCGAGCGCGCCCTGGACGGTGCCGTCCTCGCCATTGGGGCCGTGCAGCACCGGAAACACGACATCGAAGGCGGCAAGCTCGCGCACGCTGGCCGCATCCTTTTCGACCACCAGCGCGCGGCCCCGGCCGCCCGGCAGCAGCACCAGATCGGGCCCATCGGCTGGAATCACCAGGGCCGGGCTCGCCTTGTCATTGGCCGCATCGGCGATGACCCAGCGGCCGTCGCCGGTGATTCCGACCAGCGTGATCTCGTAGCGATCCGGGTCGAGCGAACGGTAGATGTTGGCGGCAGACGCCCGGGAGACATCGTGCTCCGCGGAGCGACCGCCGAACAGGATCGCGACTCTCGTCTTGCGCTGTGCCATCGGTTTCTTCCGGATTGCGGCGGATGTCATGCAAGGGCCTGTTTATAGGGGAACGATTTGCGCCGCAATCGGCGCTGCGTGATCCCTTTGCCCGCGAGATGCGCGGGTGCTAATCTTACTCCATGATGACGACCTCCCATATCGCCTCGGTCTTCTTCCTGAGACGCTGACGTCGGCGCCTGCGCGACGCAGGCGGTGCAGCGGCGCGGGGCCGATCGGCGTGCCTCGCGTCAGACCACATAGACCCGGCCCGCCGGTCGCTGCACAGCGACGGTGCTTGGCTTCGAGCGGTATGAGGATTCTCCATATGAATAGTGATGAGACCACGCGTGCGCTATCGTCTGCGCAGATCATGCAATTTGTTCGCGACGGCTTCATTCGCGTCGAGAACGCTTTTTCCAGCGAGCTCGCGGCTGTTTGCAGGGCGATCCTATGGCGCGATCTGCCTTGCGCGCCGGATGATCCGTCGAGCTGGACGCGTCCGGTGATCCGGCTCGGCTATTATGGCGACGAGCCGTTCGCTTGCGCGGTGAACAGCCCCGTGCTGCATGCGGCGTTCGATCAGCTGGTGGGCGTCGGACGCTGGCGGCCGCGCCACGACCTCGGCACCTTCCCGGTGCGGTTTCCACATGCTGACGATCCCGGCGATGCGGGCTGGCACATCGATGTCAGCTTTCCCGGGCCGAGCAGTAGCTGGGACGAACGGCGTGATTTCTCCGATTGGCGCGCCAACGTGACCTCGAAAGGGCGGGCGCTGTTGATGCTGTTCCTGTTCTCCGACATCGGCGAGGACGATGCCCCGACGAGGATCAAGCCCGGATCGCATCGCGACGTCGCACGATGTCTCGCACCGGCCGGAGACGGGGGGCTGTCGCTCGGCACGCTCGGTCAGTTCTGCGCGGGGCTGCGGCGGACCGAGGTGCTCGCCACCGGCAAAGCGGGCGATGTCTATCTTTGCCATCCGTTCCTGGTGCATGCGGCGCAGATGCATCGGGGCAGGGCGCCCCGCTTTCTGGCGCAGCCGCCGCTGCATCCGGCCGAGCCGCTGCGGCTGGACCGGCCGGATAAGGAGACATCTCCGGTCGAGCGCGCAATCCGGGAGGCGCTGCACGAGTCCGAATAGTGCGGTGACGGCTCACCCTGCCGGCACGATCCGGCGTGCCGGCAAGGTCATCGCGATGACGCCGATGAGCACGAAGGCGAGCCCGAGCCACGCCGTCGGCGAGAGCTGCTCGCCCAGCACGACGATGCCGATCGAAGATTGCTGTGCCCTTAGCGAAGGTCATCCTTTGTCGGCCACTTCGGCGAGTCCCAGATCGTTCTCCATTCGCCCTCCGGCCTTTCCTTCTGAAGCTCAACGCGAATGAGTACGAGGCCAATACCCTCACCGGGGTTTTCGCCGATGCGATAGACGTGGCGCAGCATTGGGCAGGGGCACATGTCCGTACTCGTTTCGGAGTGAAAGTACGGCGTACCCTTCTGCCAGGTGATAAATCCCGGCGCAGAGGTGGAGGTCATTCCTGTGTCGGGGGCTATGACCGGCAGATGTACCAATCTCGGCCTTCTCACATTCGATAGGTCGTAGACGTGGTGCCATACGCGGGTCATGCCAGGGCATGGCAGGAGAGCAAACCGCTGGCGTTCGAATGCGATGAACTGCGCCGGGATACTCTTGATGATCTCCTTGTACCGGCATCCCGAATGTTCAAGCTCCCACACAAGTTGCTTCGGCAACTGCTCCGGGGCGGAGATTTCAAACTGCGATTCTCCTTTGAAATCGATGCCGTCGAACTCGGCCTTCTCGTAGCGCATGATGTGCGACGAACTATCCTCGCCGCGTACGGGCGCAACGGCTGCGGCGAGCAGGACTGCAATCGCCAGGACGAAGCGTGCGGGGGCCGTAGTTGTGATGCGCATATTCCCGCTCGCATTGAAAGGGCGGTGAGCACGCTTCCGCCTTCGCTCATCGAGCTTCGGCGGACAAGTCGCTTTGCCCACCCTACCAAACTGTTTGTTCATCGTCATTGCGAGGAGCCGAAGGCGACGAAGCAATCCAGGCTTCCTTCGAAGGGGCTGGATTGCTTCGCTTCGCTCGCAATGACGGGCTGAGAGCGGCCGCCGTGACTTTGCTGAGCGATCAGTCCAACTAACCCGCCGGCATGCTCTTCTCGACCAGCCGCACCCAGTAGGAGGCGCCGTGGGTCAGGACGTCGTCGTTGAAGCGGTAGGCCGGGTGATGCAGTTCGGCGCCCTCGCCGATGCCGAGGAAGACGAATGCGCCGGGGCGCTCCTCCAGCATGAAGGCGAAATCCTCGCCGCCCATCCGCGGCAGGGCCTGGTCGTTGACGCGCTCGGGACCGGCGATGTCACGGGCGACATCGGCCGCGAACGCCGCCTGCCGCGCATGGTTCATCGTCACCGGATACATCCGCGTGTAGATGGTCTCGGCTGAGCCGCCATAGGCCCGCGCGGTGGCATCGGCAACTTCGGCGATGCGCCGCTCGACGAGATCGCGGATCTCCGGATCGAGCGTGCGCACCGTGCCCTTCATCTCCACCGTCTCGGGGATGACGTTGAAGGTGGTGCCGCCGTGGAAGGCGCAGATCGAGATCACGGCTGATTTCAGCGGATCGACGTTGCGCGCCACGATCGACTGCAGCGCGCCGACGATCTGGGCACCGATCAGGATGCTGTCCACCGCCTTGTGCGGGCCGGCGCCGCCATGACCGCCCTTGCCCGTGACCTTGATCTCGATCGCGTCGGCGGAGGCGAGCATCGCGCCCGGTGAGAGCGTGAAATGGCCAGCCGGCAGGCCGGGCATGTTGTGCATGCCATAGACTTCCTGGATGCCCCAGCGCGTCATCAGCCCGTCGTCGATCATCGCCTTGCCGCCGGCGCCGCCTTCCTCGGCCGGTTGGAAGATCACGATCACGGTGCCGTCGAAATTGCGGGTCTCGGCGAGATGCTTGGCGGCGCCGAGCAGCATCGTGGTGTGGCCGTCATGGCCGCAGGCATGCATCACGCCGGGCGTTTTCGACGCATAGGGAACGCCGGAGGTCTCCAAGATCGGCAGCGCGTCCATATCGGCACGCAGGCCGATGGTGCGGCCGGAGGCGGTGTTGCGGCCGCGGATCACGCCGACCACGCCGGTGCGGCCGATCCCGGTCACCACCTCGTCGCAGCCGAAGGCGCGCAGCTTGTCGGCGACGATGCTGGCGGTGCGATGCACCTCGTAGAGCAACTCGGGATGTTCATGGAAATCGTGGCGCCAGGCGGCCATGTCGTCGGCGAGCGCGGCGATGCTGTTGATGATGGGCACGAGAGAAACAACTCACTGTCTGGACGGAGAAGCGCGCAAGAGCGCGCGTTCGAATGCGCCGGCCAACTATGACCCGGCGTCGCAGACGATGCAAGTTTCAGACCGCGCGGCTGTGCCGGAAGCGGGGCCTCAGGCGGGTGAAGGCGGCGTCACCCGCGGATATTTGTTCTCGGGCGGAACGATCAGCCGCAGCGCTCGCAGCCGCGGCTCCCGCCAGTCCATGATCAAGGCCCCGCAGACCGCACATTCGGCGCGTTCCGGCGTTGCCGCCGCCGACAGCGATTCCGCGACCTCGTAAGAGGCTCCGCAATTCGGACAGCTCACGCTGAAGATTTTCATCGCCATCGTCTCCGGTTCCGACGTTCGCGCCACCTCGCGGCATCTGCGTTCTGCGAACTTCGGAATCATAGCGGCACGAACAGATCATTTGATCCTCGTGGGGCATCGAATTCGAAAGTTCCGCTGAAGCGCGGCTGGCAGCTGATAGGAACCTCAACTTCGCCGCGCGCGCATTGAACTCGATCAATGTGCGGATGAACAATTGGCGATTCAGCCGCAGCAGATGGCAGCGCCGCTGCGGCGGTCAGGACGCCGCGTCATCCGACCAGGGCGTCGTGGCGTGTTTGAAGCTGCGCCACGCCTTGCGCAGGGGCCCTTCGACCCCGAGCATGGCATGGGCCTGCCAGCCGGTGATCGCGGCGGCGGCGATTGCGCCGTCGGTCGATTCCATGCCGAGCCCGGACAAGAGGCCCGCGGTCACGGCCATGTCGTTGTAGTGGCCGAGTTGCTCCTGCAGGCCGGCGAGCTTCTCGGAATATTTCTTGGTGGCTTTGCGCTCGGCGAAGAAGGGCAGCAGGAAATCGACGCTGTAGCGCAGCTTCTTCAAGGCGAGGCGCACCCTGTGGCGCTGCTCCGGCGGCAGCGATTTGAAATGCCGTCCGCGCTTCAGCAACTTCTGATGCCGCTCCGACAGGATATGGCCGGCGAAGCCGATCGCGGGCTCGGCCAATTGCCCGAGCGTCTCCGGCGAGACGTCGCTGCGCCAGCCGCGGCTCTCGATCCATTCGCCGAGGCCGAGCAGGAAGATCGCGCAGCGCCGCTCGGACAGCGCGTGGCGCAGCTTGCGATAGCCGAGACTGCGCTGCCGCTCGGCGAGCTCGCGCAAGCTGTCGAACCCCGCCACGGTGGGGCAGTTTTCGGCGATGGCGGGCAGGGTGGAGGTCTGGAACACGTCCCAGTCGCGCGCCGCGGAGAGACTTTGCGCGAGCCATCTCGCATCCGCAAGCAGGCCGGCGAGCCTGCCGTTGCCGCCGACCGCATGCATCAGATGCAGCGCCGCGCGCAGCCGGCGCAGCGACACGCGCAGCTGGTGCACGCCTTCCGGATCGCGGCCGTCTTCGGCCGCCGGCACCGCCTGGAGCAGATGGCGGAAGCAGCCGCGCAGGATGATGGCGAAGGTCTCGTCGAGCGACACCGCCGGATCGAAATGCAGCTTGCGCGGCTTCTCCGCGCCCGGTGGTTCGTCCGCGGCAAGGTCATAGCCGCGCGCCGACTTGCTGCGGATCGATGGACGCAGCCGGTCGTGCTCGGCGAGCCGGAGCGCGATCTCGTAGATCGCCGCGGTGCTGCCGCTCTTCAACTCCAGCTCGATCTCGCTGACCGGCAGGCTGCGCTCGCCTGCGATCAGCGCGCCATGATCGAACGCGATCTCGACCGTGCCGGACGGCAGCTCGATGATGCGCTGGTGACGGTGGACGTCGGTCACGAACACGGTCTCGAGCGGGGCGGCTTGCAGTTCCTCCCGCAACTCTTCCGGAATGAGCGGCGTCGCCAGCGCGAGGTCCGGCGCGAGCGAGGGCACCGCGGCCTCCCATTCGGCGCGGCGCAGCGGATCGCCGGTGCGCTGCGCCTTCACCGTTTGCACGAAGCGCGCGCCACTCTGGCGCACCCGCAGGCTCAGGCCATTGCGCCACAGCGTGCGCTCCGGCGTGTCGTAATAGACCGATTTCAGATGCTTGCGCGCGCCCCTGTTGCGCGCATGCGCCGCGATGATCGCCGCGTTGTTGAAGCCCGCCAGCTGATCCGCATCGACCAGCAGCTTGAGCTCGATCTCGCTGCCGGGAGCAGCGACATTCGGCCGCACGACATCGGTGGACGTTGGAGATGTTGCCGCATCCGGCGTCGTTGTGTCGGTCGCCGCCGCTGCAGTAGCCGTGTTGTCCTGTTTCACCGCAGCGATATCCGTGTCGGCCGCAGCACCGTTTGGGCGCGGAGGACTATCAGGTCCGGGAGCAGCACGCAGGCTGTCGCGGACCGATGCTGTCGCATCAGAATCCGGCATGCTCAGTCTGTAACAGTTTGATGACAATCGCCCATAGCTATAGTCGATATGCCTGCAAAGTAACAGAAGAAAACCTTGCAGCGGATGACAGCTGCAATGCAGGGTGTATCCTCGCGAGGTGGCGCGCTTTTTGCTAACTGCTTCAGCGCGATAGGCTGGAGCCCGCGGCTCACTTGCGAGCGAATGGCGCGAATGCGTGCAGGCACAATGCACAGCAGGCCTATCAAAATCCTGTGCCGAGCCGGCTCTTCGCCCTTGCTCGGGCCTTGCGCATGCACGGAACCCGACCTCGCCTTCGGAGATTTCATCTCGGAACGCATGCGCCGGATCTCACGTGCATGTCCTCGGATCGCACGGAGTCGGGAATGACGAGTGGAGCGGAGGCGAGCGTCACCGATCGGCCGAATGCGGGCAACTCGTCACCTTCACGCCGGCGCGCTTTTCGGTGCGGCCGACGGCGATCAATGTGTTCGTGCCAGCTCACGCAATCATGATCGGCGGCACGAGGCCAATCATCACAGCGCGCGCCGTCTGCGTGCGCCGGGCCACATCCGCGCCAGCGTCTCGTCCTGCTTGATCAGCGCATGCCAGAGCGTCGCCGCAACATGCAGGGCAACCACGGCATAGACGAAGTAGGCGAGGGTACCGTGCGCGATCTCGCCGGCATGCGCGATCTCTTTGTCGCCGGCGAACAGGCGCGGCCAGCTGAAGGTGCCGAAATATTTCAGCGAGTAGCCGCCGGCGGAGGAGAACATGTAGCCGGTGACCGGCATCGCGAACAGGATGAGATAGAGCGCCCAGTGATTGAGGCGGCTGGCGAGCCGCACCAGCGGCCCGAACGATGTCGGCTCGGGCGGCGCCGTTGTTGCCGCGCGCACCATTACCCTCAGGATGGCAAGGACAAACAGCGTCACGCCGAGCGACTTGTGCAGCTCCAGGAGTTCGCGCCTGGGCGAAGTGCCCGGCGGCTGCAGCCCGCAATAGAGTCCGATCAGCATGGCCGCGATGAACAGCGCCGCGGTGGCCCAATGTATCCAGCGCAGCAACGGATTGTAGGCGGCGGTCTCCGACGTCATGGCATCCTCAACATGAATGAGTCTGCGCGGAGCCATAATGCGCCGGCAGCGACAAGTCGAAGTGTCAGAGGTCGACGACGCGTCGTTGGACAACCTGTCGCAGGTGTTCTGCCGTCACATTCGGGTGATCACGTTGGGCCGCGAGGTGAGCCGGTCAAGGGACTGCACCATGGCGCTTGCCTTGGTCGGCCTTGGAATGTCTGCACCGCCGATCCGCTTAGCCCACTTTGGCGTTCTTCTTCGCTCGATGCCCTTCGCCGGGTTTTCCTTCGGCCGCCGCCGCATGGTATTTCCGGCGGATCTCCGCGATGTCGACGCGCGCCGGCGGCAACTTCAACCCCATCTCGTTGATGGTATCGCTGACGATCTGCGAGATCGCGAGATTGCGGAACCATTTGTGATTCGACGGAATGACATACCAGGGCGCCTGCTTGGAGCTGGTCGCCGCCATCGCATCTTCATAAGCCTCGATGTATTGCGGCCACAGCTCGCGTTCCGAATAGTCGCTTTCACTGATTTTCCAGTTGCGCGACGGATCGTCGAGCCGCTGCTTGAAGCGGGCCAGTTGCTCCTCCGGGCTGATGTGGAGGTAGAACTTCAGTATGGTGGTGCCGTTCTGGGACAGCATCGACTCGAAGTCGTTGATGAGGTCATAGCGCTTTGACCAGACCGATTCCGGGACCAGCTTATGGACCCGTACGACGAGAACATCCTCGTAGTAGGACCGGTTGAACACCACCACTTCGCCCTTGCCCGGCGTTCGCAGGTGGGCACGCCAGAGGAAGTCGTGAGCGGCCTCGTCTCTGCTCGGCTGCTTGAATCCGAACACGGACGTTCCTTGCGGATTCATTCCGCTGAACAAGTGTCGAATGACACCATCCTTGCCCGCCGCATCCAGCGCCTGCAACACCACCGCCAGGGATTTGTTGCCATCGGCGTAAAGCAGATATTGCAATTTATCCATGCTCTCGACATGGGCCTGGATCTCGGGGAGCGCCTTCTCATGCGACTCGTGTTTCCCGGTGTAGGACGCATCGATTTTCGACAGGCGCGGCTTCTCACCGCGCTCGACTGCAAACTTCTTGCGATAATCCATGTTGCTGCTCCAGATTTACGCGGCCGCGTGCGACCGCAACGGCTGGTTCACAATGCTGGCGCTGCTGACCTGCCGGGAGGTCCGGTAGCTTGCGAAGCGCTCGGTGATCAATCGGACACCGCCCAGCACGAACATCCAGGCGAGGCTGTACGCCCACACCCACCCGATCAGGGACCAGCTGATTGCGGGAACGAGCCAGCCGAAGCGGCACATCAGCATCGCCAGCAATTGGGTCGCCACGATCGCGCCGATCAGCGGCATCGCCGGGAATGGCGGCGTAAAGAACCAGCGCTCGGTGCGGGTCACGAACAGCAGCAAATGGCCGCCCACGACGAGCTGCAGGAACAGGATGGTCTGCAGCTGCCCCGCGGTTGCCACTCCAAAATACGGCTGCAAGTGAGGATGCGAAAGCACCCTGGTGCCGATCAACAGCAGGCCAAACGATTCGATGATGGAAAACAATCCCAGCACCGCCGCTACCCCAAGCAGCCGAGGCATCTGCCAGCGGATCGGCTTTTCGCTCACCGCCGTGTTGTCGTAGGCGATGGTCATGATCGGCACGTCGTCGAGTAGCGACATGATGACGATCATGACGGCGGTCAGCGGCGCGAAGTCGAGAAAGATGGTGGACAGCACGACCAGGAACATGATGTCCATCGTCAACGCGACCCGGTAGATCGTATAGCTCGTGATCCGTCCGAAGATGCGTCGCGCCTCGTCGATCGCGTTATTGATCACCGACAGGCCGGGGGCGGTGAGGATCAGGGCGGCGGCGCCGCGCGCCGCGTCGGTCGCGCCGGAGACGGCCGTGCCGCAATCGGCTTGCTTCAGCGCGGGTGCGTCGTTGACGCCGTCTCCTGTCATGGCGACGAGGTGGCCGCGTGCCTGCAGTGCCTTCACGATCGCGTATTTGTGTTCCGGGAAGACGCGCGCGAACCCGTCGGCCCGTTCAATCGCGTCGGCGATGTCCGGCGGCACGTTGTTCGGATCCATATTTTTCGGAAACGCATCGGCCGCCGGGATGATGTGTGTGCCCATGCCGAGCTGCCGTGCGGTCTCGATCGCAATCGCGGTGTCGTCGCCCGTCACCATCTTGACACGCACGCCTTTTGCGTTCGCCAGGTCGATCGTAGCCTTTGAATCGTCGCGTGGCGGATCGAACATCGGCAGAATGCCGAGCAGCGACCAGCTCTTGCCTCCGTCTTCGGAGCGAGCCACGCCGAGGGCCCGCGACCCCTTTGCGGCAAGGTCGTCCACGGTTCTCTTAACTTGCTGCACGATGTCAGCAGAGGGGCTCGCGACCTCGACGATGACCTGCGGCGCTCCCTTTGTTACGACGAGCGTCTTCCCCTGGCCGTCGACGATCGTCGCCTCGGTTCGCTTGGTCACCGGGTCGAACGGAACAAATTTCACCTGCCTGCAGGATTTCAGACGGCGCTGATCCCTCAGGGCGCCGATTACTGCGGTATCGATCGCGTCGGCATCTTCGATCTTCGAGGCCAGTGCTGCGGCTAAAATGCAGTCCTGACCATCGCTGGCGGAAAACAGGATTGGTTCGCCGAGGTTGAGCTGGTTCTTGGTCAGGGTTCCCGTCTTGTCGGAGCACAAGATGTCGACCCCGGCCATTTCCTCGATCGCGGAGAGCTTGGAGACGATTGCCTTTTCCTTCGACAGGGCGAGGGCGCCGAGGGCCATCGTAATGGAGAACACGGCGGGCATGGCGACGGGAATCGAGGCCGCCAGCAAGACCAGCACGAACTGCAAGATCCGAAGCGCGTCGGCCAGCCCCCAATCGTCGGCGATCACGATGTCATGGTAGACCCTGACCGAGATCATGATCAGGGCCAAGGTCACCGCGACCACGATGAGAAAGTTCCCGATTTCAAACATCGCCTTTTGCGCGTGGCTGATTGCGCCCGCTCGAGCGACCAACTGCGCGGTCCGGCCGAAGAAGGTGTTGGCGCCGGTCGCTATAACGACCCCTTGCATCTCCCCCTGCTTGACCACGCTGCCGGAATAGGCCTCGTCTCCGACCTTCTTCGTCACCGGCAGGGATTCTCCGGTCAGCGCCGCCTGATCGATTGACGCATAGTCTCCGCCGATGAGGCGAAGGTCGGCGGGAACGATGATGCCCAGCCGCACATTGACGACATCGCCCGGAACGAGCGTGGCGGCTTGGATCGTCTGCCACTTGCCATCGCGCAGCGCCGTCGCTTTCGGAGCAAGACCTTTCTTGAGGGCGGCCAACGCGTTGGAAGCCTTGTGATCCTGCCAGAACTCCAATCCGGCGTTGAAGATCAACAGGCCGCCAATGATCGTAAAGTCGTCCCAATGACCGATGATGGCCGAGACGATCGCTGCCGCCTCGATCATGTAAGCGATCGGCCCCGTGAAATATTTGAGGACGCGGCGCGCTAGGCTGGGTTCCTTTTCGACGATGGCATTGGGGCCATATTGGGCAAGCCGCTTCTGAGCCTCGGCGCTGCTGAGTCCTCGGCTCGATTGAACCCCGAGCGCCGTCAACACGTTTTCAATCGGCGCTTTTTCGAGATCGTCTGCGGGATTCGCCATAACCACGGACGGTGAGTCAGTCGACTGCAAAGCGAGGGTGGGCATGAACTCCTCCGCCGTTCCAGTGTCAGGCCGCTGCCGGCAATTTCAATCCTATGATCTCAACCCGATTTTTCGTCGCAAAATATCACATCCTGAATGCAACTTCAGGTTTTGAGTACTTGCCTTGACTTGTGTCAAGTCCCTCTGGATGCCGGCTTCCTGTTTTGCATGCCTTATTGCCTGTGCAGATCGACTGCGGAGGGATGATCTTGAGGCAGGAAGTTGCGGCAGCGCAAACAGCAGTTAGTACCGCTGCGTCGGTCCGCTACGTCATCAATTTCGGAGAGCCAATTGCGCCGTGAACGATGACCTGCGCGACGGCGACGCCAAGCTCGATGCGCGCCGGCTCGCACGGGAGGCGCATGGCCGGCGGCCGTTCAAGGTCAGGCAATACAATTGTGAGGACGCGGGCTGGGCCGCGTCCGATTCGTCGTCCAAGCAGGGCGTTGTGCGAGGAAGAGGCCTCACGCTTCCCCGAACACGCGCCTGAAGATCGTGTCGACGTGCTTCAGGTGATAGCCGAGGTCGAACTGCTCGTCGATGTCGGCGTCGGTGAGATACTTCTTCACGTCGGCGTCGTTCTTCAGCAGCGTCTTGAAGTCGCCTTCGCCGCGCCAGACCGGCATGGCGTTGCGCTGTACGAGCTTGTAGGCGTCCTCCCGGCTGGCGCCCTTCTGTGTCAGTGCGATCAGCACGCGTTGCGAATGCACGAGCCCGCCGAGCCTGTCGAGGTTCTTCGCCATGTTGGCGGGGTAGACCAGCAGCTTCTCGATCAGCCCGGCGAGCCGCACCAGCGCAAAATCGAGCGTCACGGTCGCATCGGGGCCGATCATCCTCTCGACCGAGGAGTGCGAAATGTCGCGCTCATGCCAGAGCACGACGTCCTCGAGGGCCGGCGTCACGTAGGCGCGCACCATGCGCGACAGCCCGGTGAGGTTCTCCGACAGCACCGGATTGCGCTTGTGCGGCATTGCGGAGGAGCCCTTCTGCCCTTCGGAGAAGAACTCCTCGGCTTCCAGCACTTCGGTGCGCTGCAGATGCCGGATCTCGGTGGCGAGCCGTTCGACGGAGGAGGCGATCACGCCGAGCGTCGCAAAATACATCGCGTGGCGGTCGCGCGGGATGACTTGCGTCGAGATCGGCTCAGGCGTGAGGCCCATCGCCTTCGCGACGTGCTCTTCCACCCGCGGATCGATCTGCGCGAAGGTGCCCACCGCACCCGAGATCGCGCAGGTCGCGATCTCCTTGCGCGCGGCGACCAGCCGGTCACGGGCGCGGGAGAATTCGGCATAGGCGTAAGCAAGCTTCAGCCCGAACGTGACCGGCTCGGCGTGGATGCCATGGGAGCGGCCGATGCTCGGCGTCACCTTGTGCTCGAAGGCACGCTTTTTCAACGCGGCCAGCAGGCGGTCGAGGTCGGCGAGCAGGAGGTCGGCGGCACGGGTGAGCTGGACGTTGAGGCAGGTGTCGAGGACGTCCGACGACGTCATGCCCTGGTGCACGAAGCGCGCCTCGGGGCCGACGATCTCGGCGAGATGGGTCAGGAAGGCGATGACGTCATGCTTGGTCTCGCGCTCGATCTCGTCGATCCGCGCGACGTCGAAGGTCGCGTCCTTGGCCTTGGCCCAGATGGTCTTGGCGGCCTCTTTGGGGATCACACCCAATTCCGCCAGCGCGTCCGCCGCATGTGCCTCGATCTCGAACCAGATCTTGAACCGGGTCTGCGGCTCCCAGATCGCGGCCATTTCGGGACGGGTATAGCGGGGGATCATCGCAAGCTCTCCAGAGAGGCCAGCGGGGCCGTTCAGGCACTCCCGCCGGATTGTTTTTACGCCGCGCTTTAGCAGAGCAGGTTTGGCGAGACAAATACGGCGGTCCAAAGAGGAGAGGAAAGACCTCTTCGTATCATAATACCATTATACCGAAAATCGAGTAACAGATATTGAAATCTGTCAGCGTGAGATGCTATATCAGCTTCCCAAGATGCCGTCATCGGTGTCACCCGCGCCTGCTGGCCATCGACCAGCGGTCAAGGGAGCTGCAAGGACCTCCTCGATGAAGATTGCAAAGCTTTTTCCCAATTCACAATTCGAGCATTGGCTCAATGAGCAGGTGGCCCGTCACCTGGAAGCTCAGGCCGCGACGTTCCGGCCGGCACATCGCCAGGAAATACCGGACTTGAGCCAGCTCGAGGCCTATCCGGCAAAAGAGGACATGGTGCGCGCATGAACGAGGCCGTGGTTCTGACATCCGAGCGAATCCTCGAAGTGACCGAGGATGTGCTGCGCCGCTATGGGCTCGCCAAGGCCACCGTGGTGGACGTGGCGCGGGCGCTCGATGTCAGCCACGGCAGCGTCTACCGGCACTTTCCGAGCAAGGCCTCGCTGCGCGAGGCGGTGGCGAAGCGCTGGCTCGATCGTGTCAGCGTCCCCTTGGCGCAGATCACTGCGGAGCCGGGGCCGGCGCCCCTGAAGCTGGAGCGCTGGCTGCGAGAGCTGGTCGACGCCAAATGCAGGCGGGTGTCTGAAGATCCCGAGATGTTCACGACCTACCTGACCTTGGCGCGCGAGGCGTGCAAAGTCGTGAAGGGGCATAAGGAGCAACTGGTCGCCCAGGTCGAGCAGATCCTGTCCGAGGGGGTCGAGCAGGGCACGTTCCGGATCGACGACGTCAAAGCTACAGCCGGCGCGATCTTCGATGCCACCAGCCGTTTCCATCATCCGGCCCATGCCGACGAATGGAAGGATCCGGCGATCAAGGGCCGGTTGGACGCCGTGCTGACGCTCGTGCTCCGTGGCCTGGAGGCTGCGCCACACTGAATTCAGTTTCACCGGCCGAAGCCACAGCCGCACGGATCAATCCGTGACAATTGGTCCGAAGGCCTCCCATCGATCGCCCGTGAAGCGCATCATCCGGAACTCCTTGACCACACGATAGTCGGTCGGGCTGGTGTTGACGGAGAGCCCCGGGAGCAGCAGATCAAGTTTCACGTTTTTCAGGCTCGTCGCTTGCGCCATGACATTCTCGCGCGAGAGATTGTCGCCGCATTGCTTCAAAACCTGCACGAGCAGCTCGGCGGCGCTATAGCCGTAGACCGTGAAGACGCTTTTCCGGTCGCCTCCCGGATAATAGCCGTCCATGAAGGCGCTCCATCGCTTCATGCCTTCGTCATCACGCCAGGTCGGATCTGTGGCCTCCTTGAACGAGCTCGCGGAGATGATGCCCTTTGCGTTCTCGATGCCCGCGGGGCTTAGGACCGCGTCGATCGAGGACGAGCCGACGCCAAGGAGGTGAACGGGCTTCCAGCCAAGCTCCGCCATCTTTCTGATGACCTGGGCTGCGAATTTCGAGGCGGCCATGTTGATGAGGACGGCGACACCGGCCGCCTTGAGGCGCACGACCTGTGAGTCGACGGTCGGGTCCGTCACATCGTATGAAGCGCTACTGACGATGAGGTCGGCTGCCCTTGCGCCGAGCGCGTCCTTCAACCCGGTCAGATAGTCCTTGCCGCTCTCATCGTTCTGATAGAGCAGGCCGATCCTGGCATTCGGATAGTTATCGAGGATGAACCGCGCGTAGACGCGAATCTCCGTGCGCAGATTGGGAGCAAATCCCATCGTCCAGGGAAAATTGACCGGATCCTCGAAACGGGTCGACCGGCCGGCCACGAAGAGCTGAGGGATCTTGCGATCATTGAGATATTTCTGAACCGCAATGTTCGAGGCGTTGCCGAGCGTCTCGAATGTGAACAACACCTCGTCGCTCTCTATGAGTTTCCGGACCTGCTCCACGGTCTTGGAAGGCGCCGCCGCATCGTCGTAGGAAATCAACGTGATCTTGCGTCCATTGATTCCGCCGAGATCATTGATCATGCGGAAATAGGCTGCCTGCACCTTGCCGATCACCGCGGCTGCCGAAAGTGGACCGCTATAGGGCATCGTCTGGCCGATCTTGATCTCAGCATCACTTGCGCCTTGACCATATTGGCGGTCACCTGCGAGCATAGGGGGCGCGAGGAGAAGTCCAGCAGCAAGGATCGCCGCTCTGGCAGCATTCGTGTGCAAGCCCTTACGCATCGCCGCAGGCCTCATCGCTGTAAGGGCGTCCGCGGATACGGCGCCGTTCAAGAGGTGCATGCTCTTTCGCGAGCTGAGAGCGGACCCATCACGCAGCCAGGCGGAAAAGCTATTCGGCCGGATTTGAACAGAGAGGACCAATGCAGTCCAACGAACCTCGCCCGCAATGCACCGGGAAATCTTCCTGATGTTCGGCCAGCCTAGGATCGGCACCAACCAGCCGCGTGACGTCGAGCGCGGCTTCACGCCACAAGAATGCGCCGACCACCTCGAAGCTACAGCTCGGTCAATCCGCTGGCGACGGCGAGCCGGACCAGTTGCGCATCCGTCTGCGCGCCGGTCTTGGCCTTGACCAGATAGTGGTAGTTCTGGACCGTCTTGACGCTGAGATGCAGGTTGGCGGCAATCTGCTCCGTGGTCAGGCCTGAGGCGAACTGGCGCAGAATCTCGATCTCGCGATCACCGAGCCGCTCCAGCGTCGTCTGCACGCCGTCGAGATTGTCGGCCGCGAGCACATGGGCGACGTCGTCGCTCAGCGCTCGTCCGCCGCTGACGACGCTGCGGATCGCCCGGACCAGGGCCGCGGGCTCGCTGCTCTTGGTGACATAGCCGCTGGCGCCCGCGTTGAAAGCCGCTTTCACCAGCGGCGCTTCGCCATGCATGCTGAACACCAGGATGCGGGCATGGCCGTCACGCGCGCGGATGTTACGGATCGCCTCGATGCCGCTCGCGCCCTTCATCGAAATATCCATCACGACCACGTCGGGCGCGTGCGCCTTGAAGGCGGCATAGGCGCCAGCCGCGCTGTCGGCCTCGGCGGTGACCTTGAAGCCGTCCTGACTCTCGAGCACCCGCCGATAGCCCTGGCGGACCACCGGATGGTCATCCACCAGCAGGATGGAGATGGCCGCCGGCTCCGCCATCGCGCCTGTGCTCCGCCTCAGGCTGCGAGCGGGATGGTCGCGGCCACGCTAAGCCCGCGCGCGGCCGAGACGATCGAGAGCGAGCCGCCGACTGCCGCGATCCGCTCGCGGATGCCGGTCAGGCCGAAGCCGCTGGATTGCGCGAGCGGCGTCGCATCGCCGCCGCCATCATCCTCGATGCAGATCAGCAGCGCGCCATCCGGGCCGCTGCGCCGCTCGACCTTGAGCGAGATCTCGCTGGCGGTGGCGTGGCGCAACGCATTGGTCAGGCACTCCTGGGCCACGCGATAGGCGGTGACGGCGACGGGCCCCTGGATGTCGGCGAGATCGCCTTGCAGGTCGAGCCGGATGGTCGGCCGCGCCGCGTGCTGACAATTCTCGGTCAACGCGATCAACCCGGCTTCGAGGCCGAGCTCCTCGGCGAGCGGCCGGCGCAACCGGCTCAGCGTGCCGCGCAGGCAGGCCATCAGATGGGTGACGGCCTGCGTGATCATGCGCGCATCCTGCGCGACGCGCTTGTGTTGCGGCGCGCTTTCCGCCTCGATCGTGCTGGCGAAGGCCAGGATCGCGGTGAGGTTCTGTCCGAACTCGTCGTGCAGCTCGCGCGCCAAGGCGCGCCGTTCGTCGTCCCGGATATCGAGCAACCGCTCGGTCAGGGCGGCGCGCTGCTCGGTCGCCTGTGCCAGCCGGTTGCCGAGCTCGGTGACGGCTTGGCCGATCATCGCAAGCTCCATGGAGCGGAAGCGCGGCAGGGCGGGGCGGTGCTCGCCGTCGGCCATGCGCTGCAGCGCCGCGACGATCGCCCGCGCCGGCGCCAGCGCATGCGCAATCGCCAGCGAGGCGAGCAGGCCGATCGCAAGCGCCATGGCGAGCGCGACGCCAAAACTGTCCTGGATCCGCTGCCAGGCGAGCTGGATCGCCGCATCGGGATCGGCGATGGCCGATACCGTCCCGGCCGTCGTGCTGCGCGCGCTGATCGATTGTGCGACTGCGGCATGGTCGCCAAGCAGTGTCTGCACAGTGGCGGCGAACCAGTGCGGCGGCGCCTGGCCCAATCCCTTGCTCTGGCCGCAAAGCGGCTTCTCGAAGGCGGCCTGCGGCTGGAACTGAACGCAGATGCCCGGCGCAATCAGCTTCATGGTCTCGATGGTGCGCCATTCCGGCACGGGCAGCAGATGCTCGCTCCGCCTGCTGCTGCGCAGCAACAGCTCGCGCCAATACAGCGCTTCCAACGCCTGCGACACTCGGTCAGCAGTGGCTGCGGTGGCGCGGTCGACACTGCGATAGGCATCGATCGTGACCCACACCGCCGCGGTGGCTAGGCACAGCACGACGATCAGGGCCAGGCGGGCGATGAGCTGGAGCACGAGGCGCATGCGATCCCTCCACCTTGGTTCTGCCGAGCGTAACACATCGGCGGCACCCGCCAAGCGAAAGCGCCGCAGCAAGGCGAATTTGGGAAATTTGCCCAGCCGCTTCAGGGCATATCTCTTTGGACGGCGTCCGGCCGCTCTGCTTAACTCGCGCCGACGGTTCGCGCGGAAGAATGCGAACGGGACATCGTAGCGGAGGGAGTCCGAGAGCATGAGTGCGGTCAGCAGCGCCGAGATTGCGCCCCCTGTGACCGACAGCGCGGAGCGCGGGCCGCTCCTGTTGTGGATGATCTTCACCGGGCTTTCCATCTTCGCCGCGGTGCTGCTCTGGCGCTATGGCATGATCCATCAGATGCTGTCCTCGGACCGCACCTATATTTCGAGCGTGGTCGTCGTTCTCTACGGCCTCACCTGCGTCCACTGCTTCTGGCGGACCCGCGCGATCGCGCGCGAAGCGGACGCAGCCCGGCGCTGCCGCGCGATCCTCACCACGGGCGATGCCGCCAAGGTGCTCGACGGCAATGCACGCGCGCTTCCCGCGGGCCTGGTGAGCGATCACATCAGAAGCCTCGTCACCAAGGCGGCCACGCAAGCGGGCGGGCGCATCGATCAGACGCTACTGCTCCGCACGCTGGCCGATCGGCTGCGCGGCTCCAACGGCTTCGGCGGCTTCGCTTCCGATACGCTGATGAAGCTCGGCCTGCTCGGCACCATCATCGGATTCATCATCATGCTGGCGCCGATCGCAGGTCTCGACGTCTCCGACAAGCTGGCGATGAAATCGTCGATGGGGCTGATGAGCGACGGCATGGCGATCGCGATGTACACGACGCTCGCGGGGCTGGTCGGCTCGATCCTGGTCCGCATCCAATACTACATGCTGGATGCCGCGACCCAGCGCGTGTTCTCCGACGCCGTGATGCTGACCGAGACCAGGGTCACGCCGCTGCTGGAGCGTCCGTGATGATGGACGATTTCGGACTCTATCCGCGCGACGAGCAGTTCGATCCGTTCAGCGTGATGCTGTTCAAGGCGCTGCAGATCGTCGCGTTCTTTTTCTTCATCGCGGTGCTCGCGATCTCGCCCGACGCCAAGGACGGCAAGATCGACACCAAGGCCGAATTCATCATCACCCTGGACTGGCCCGACAATCATCCCGATGATCTCGACCTGTTCGTGCAGGACCCGCTGGGCAACATCGCCTGGTATCGGCATCGCGAGGCCGGTTTCCTCACCCTCGACCGCGACGATCGCGGTGGCGCCAACGATTTCATCCTGGTCAACGGCATGAAGATCCCGTCGCCGATCCGCGAGGAGATCGTGACGGTGCGCGGCATCGTCGCCGGCGAATACACCGTCAACGTCTCGCACTTCCAGGCGGTGGCGGGAACGCCGGTGGATGCGATGGTGAAGGTGCAGAAGCTCAATCCGAAGGCGCAGGTCATCTTCGACGACAAGGTGACGCTCGACCATACCGGCGACGAGAAGACGGCGCTGCGCTTCCGCCTCGATGCGGAGGGCAAGGTGGTCGATGTGCAGCGCCGGCCGAAATCGCTGCTCGAGACCTTTCGCAATGTCCGCGCCAACGGCGCCGACATCGATCCGAAAACGGGCGTGAGGATGTTGCGGTGACGAACCTGCAGAGCGTGATCTTGATCCTGTCGGTGTGCTATGCGCTGATCGGCGCGCTGCTGCTGCTCGTCCTGGTCTATGCCCGCCTGCCGTGGCCGGCCAAGGCCATCGCCGTGGTCGTGACCAGCGCGTTCTATGTCGGCAGCTTCATCGGGGCGCGCGGCTTGCTCGGGTGGGCCAGCATCGACGCGCTGCCGGCGCGCTTCAAGCTGTTGCAGGCGCGGATCGTCGAGCCGCATAGCCTGGATGGCGATCCCGGCTCGATCTATCTCTGGGTCGAGAGGCTCGACGAGGACAACCGGCCGAGCGGGGTGCCGCGGGCCTATCGGCTGCCCTACACCGACGGGCTGGCCGGCAAGGCCCAGCATGCCTCCGACCAGATCGCGAGCGGCCATCCGCAGGGCGGCCGTGCCGCCGATTTCGGCACCGGCGAGGGCGGCATCATCGATGCCGCACGCGAATACATCCTGCCCAAGACCATCATCCAGACCGCGGGCGGCGATCCCTCGACCGGCGAGTTCAAGGCGGCGCAGCAGGCCGGCGACGGCGTCTCGTTCACGCCGCTCTTGCCACCGCGCATGCCGCCGAAGGACGAGCAGTAGGGGGCTGCATTCGTATCCCCTGCGAACCGAGGGGCGAGACGAGCAAAGCTCGCTTAGGCGGATCAGCTTCTTCGCGGTGAAACCTCAAATCCTCATGGTGAGGAGCGTCGCGCTCGCGACGCGTCTCGAACCATGAGGCCACGAAGCGCGTAGCCCGGACGAGCGGAGCGATATCCGGGTCTCGGTCCCGCATATTGCTCCGCTCATGCGGCTACGCCTGCTGCTTCAGGCGAGTTTTACACAGCATTACCGTAATTCCCGGCTATGCGGGCCGGCCGGGTAACCCAGGACTGGTCAGATTGTCGGGGCCTGCCGTCCGGCGGCGATGTTGACGACCGCCCTCGATAACCTGCCGTACATACCGATCTGCCTGCCGGCGAACTTCGTCGCGACGTCGAGGATATCGAGGGGCGAGCGCGTCGCGGCGAGGCTGGCGGCGAAGTTGAGATTGTCCCGCGTGATCTCCATGAACAGCGCTTGGCAGGCCTCGATACCCGCGATTGCTCCCAAGGGTCCATTCAAGGGGCTGTCCACCTTTGGACCGGCCGGCCTCGCTTCGCCTGTGGCGGCGTGTACCGATTCCTTGGCTTCCGCCAGAGCTTCGACAGGAAGGACGACGTCCGGTTTCGGCTCGGCGAGATGAGGGGGGAGCGCCGGCTTGGATTCGAGTTCGGCAGGTGGGACCGGCGGCAGTTTTTCAATCTCCTGGCCTGGGAGTTCCGGCAGCCTCGTTGCGATGTCGGGAGCCGCCCGGAGTTCCTCGCCGTCCGAGCCTGTGAGGTCGGGGGCCGGGACGGCGCGCTTCGGCGTCGATGCGGGCTTGGCGACGCCCTTCGTCCCAGCGTCCGGTTTGCGGGACTTAGTCGATTTGCGCTTGCTCATTCGGGGCACTCCTGTGCGGCGTTGCCGGATCGTGAGGCCAGTCCAACTCGGACCAAGCTCGTCGTCAGGCAATTGGTTCCCAAGCTGCTTTCCTTGTATGCGATAGCCCCGCCCCCAGGAGCCCGCAAGAGGCGAGGGAGCACATTGCACTCTCGATCCGGCTTCCAGCCTCATAGGCTTAAGGAAAGTTGCGGCTCACACCAGCCCGCTGGGAGAGTCGCGCCGTCGGGACGCGACGGCTTCGTCATCATTGGCGTCGGAAATCGCATTCAGGCGGCGGAGCGCATCAACGACTCGCCGATCGCTGTTGCTATAGACTGGGGCGATGAGATCAATGCCCAGACGCCTAAGCTCGCCGGTGATTTCGCCGCCCTCGGCGAACGCGCGCACCTCCTCATCCGGCTTGATCTCCCTACCATCGATCCAGACTTGAAACCCGATGAAGTTCGCGTCTTGCCTGAACGGAATGTTGAAGGGTCTGTAGTAGTAGGCGTCGGCCTGATTCAGATCCGGCAGCGGAAAAGCAACCTCCGTCGTGTTTGATTGTGTGTTTCGCGTGCATCAATGGCGGGGTTTGGCCCAAGCTCGGTCGCTATCAGAGCGTCGCCGACATCAAGAAGCCTCTTCGATCGATTTGACTGAACTTCCCGAGATTTGGATTACCGTGTGAGCGCAGTAAGCCGCTGGCGGTGGATTAATTTCGCAAATCCTTTCAACGCGATCGGCACCATCCAGCCCACCCGCTAAAAAGATCGCTTTCTTTTTTTCAGAAATTGTGATTGTATGCCGCCATCCCGCCTCGTTGAGAGGGGCGTTGCGCGCGATCGTCACGACACGTGAGGCGGGGATGCGATGGACGTTTTGGTGGCGCCAGACGAGCGCGATCAGGCGGACGTGAAGTCGTGTGGTCCTGGCACCCCGATGCTGGTGTCAACTTCGTGATGATGCTTTGCGTCACACGGGGGACGGTGGCCAAAAAGCCCGGTGCACCGAGGAGAGCACGATATAAGCGTTAAAACCGTCGCGCGGGGAATGCCGGATGTTCGGCTGAACCTGTGGTGACTGCCGCCTGCTTTTTTTGCTGCAGGCGGGCCATGGGTTGCGGCCAGCGCCCGGCATTCCCCGCGCCCTCTCGCTTTTCGACAGGGCACAACGATCGCAGAGCTCGGGCGTGATCCGCCGCGAGAAGGCGCGGTCATGTGGCCACCCCAACAGTCCCTCGCAAGCGCAGGGCGATCGCATATGTCCGAAGATGGTTCTCAACGGCAAAAAGGTGCCAATTGGGTTACTCGTCATGCACGGGCTTGTCCCGCGCATCCACGTCTTTCTTCGGGGCTAGCGAAGTCGTGGATGGCCGGGTCAAGCCCGGCCATGACGATCAGGAGGCATTGGTGCCGATCGGCCAAATCTTCATATGCGGTCGCCCCGCCCGCAAGCGGGGGAGGGAGCGCATCGTCGGTGCGGAGGCGGCACATGCGGCCACGGTCTTGGATCGGAACAATGCCTCCGAAAACGCCTTGCTCCGGCTCAACTTATTTGATGTTGCTCAACTCCCGTGCGAAGGGCGCGGTTAGAGTGGAGGAGGAGGAAGCGGGTGCTCTTGGCGTTTTTCTCGGACATCCACGCCAACCGGCAGGCATTCGATGCGTGCCTGAAGGCGGCGCGCGCCCGCGGCGCCGAGCGCTTGATCTGTCTCGGCGACATCGTCGGCTATGGCGCCGATCCCGAATGGTCGGTCGACGCCGTGATGGAGATGGTCGAACAGGGTGGGCTCGCCGTGCGCGGCAATCATGACAATGCGGTGGCCGTCAGCAGCGAAAACATGAACGCCGAGGCGCAAGCGGCGATCGAATGGACGCGCGGCCGGCTCAGCGCCGCGCAGCGCCGCTTTCTCGCCGAACTGCCGCTGATGGCCCAGGACGACGACCGGCTCTACGTGCATTCGGAAGCCTCGAGCCCGTCGCGCTGGCGCTACGTGCAATCGACCTCCGACGCCGCGCGCTGCATGATCGCGACCGACGCCCAGGTGACCTTCTGCGGCCACATCCATCGTCCCGCGCTGTATTCGATGTCGGTGACCGCCAAGATGACGAGTTTCACTCCGACCGCGAACGTGCCGGTGCAGCTCCTGCGCGGCCGGCAGTGGCTGGCGGTGGCCGGCTCGGTCGGCCAGCCGCGCGACGGCGATCCGGCGGCCGCGTTCATGACCTTCGAGACCAGGACGCGCGAGATCACCTATTGCCGCGTGCCTTATGATGTCGAAACAGCGGCGCAGCGCATCCGCGCCAACGGGCTGCCGCCCTGGCTCGCCGAGCGGCTTGCGATCGGACGGTAAGCGCGATGCCGAAATCCGCAGTCCAACCCGGCGCAGTCATCGATGGCTTCACCATCGGCGAATGCGTGCATTCCGGTGGCATGGCGACGCTCTGGAGCGTGAGCCATCCCGGCATCGACCGGCCGCTCCTGATGAAGGTTCCACGCGTCGCGGAGGGTGAAGACCCCGCTGCGATCGTCAGCTTCGAGATGGAGCAGATGATCCTGCCTCGGCTGTCGGGACCGCATGTGCCAGCCTGTTTCGGCACCGGCGATTTCACTGCCCAAGCCTATGTCGTGATCGAGCGCATTCCGGGCGAGACGCTCTACCAGCGGCTGCCGGAACTGCCGTTGCCTTACGAGGAGGCGCGGGTCCTGGTCGCAAAGATCGCGACCGCGCTCGCCGACCTGCACGGCCAGCACGTGATCCATCACGACATCAAGCCGTCGAGCATCATGTTCCGGTCCTCGGGCGAAGCGGTGCTGATCGATTACGGCCTGTCGTGCCACCGGCATCTGCCCGACCTCCTGCAGGAGGAATTCCGGCTGCCTTACGGCACCGCGCCCTACATGCCGCCGGAGCGGCTGATGGGCGTGCGCTCCGATCCGCGCAGCGATCTGTTCTCGCTCGGGGTGCTGCTCTATTTCTTCACCACCGGCGTGCGGCCGTTCGGCGAGACCGAGACCCTTCGCGGCATGCGGCGCAGGCTGTGGCGCGACCCGCACCCGCCGCGGCAGCTCAGAAGTGACTATCCGCCATGGCTGCAGGAAATCGTGCTGCGCTGCCTGGAGATCGAGCCGGTGTGGCGCTATCCGACCGCCTCGCAGCTTGCCTTCGATCTCGGCCATCCCGATCAGGTGAAGCTGACGACACGCTCGGAGAAGACCAGACGCGATCCACTGACCACGGTGTGGCGGCGCAGGTTCAATCAGGGGCTGATGCAACCGGAAGCCAAATCCGACGTCCAGGTGCAACTCGCGACCAGTCCGATCGTTGCGATTGCGATTGACGTCTCCGAAGGCACGGACGAGCTCAATGGCGCGTTGCGGGTCACCACCGAACGCATCCTGGCGACACTGCCATCGGCGCGGCTCGCTTGCGTCAACGTGCTGAAGCTCGGCCGCATCAGCATCGACCGTACCCTCGATGAGCAGGGCAACAACAAACATATCGACCGCATGGTGGCGCTGAAACATTGGGCCTCACCATTCAAGCTCGATGCGAGCCGGCTCACCGTGCATGTGCTGGAGGCGATCGATCCGGCCACCGCGATCCTTGAATTCGCTGAAGTGAACCACGTCGATCATATCATTATCGGCGCGCGGCAGGATTCGGTGCTGCGCGCGCTGCTCGGCAGCGTCTCCGCCAAGGTCGCCGCGGAAGCCAGATGCACGGTCACCGTGGTGCGCCCACCGCGCCTCGCTGGGCGGGGCGAGCCGTCAACTGATCAAACGGTAACCCAGGCCGAAGCCTCCTAGCCGATCGAGGACGAATTTGCCGGTGCAGGGCCGCAAAATGAGGCGCGGCTGCGTTGATTTTCATGAGTTCCCCCGCCAAAGTGCCCGGCTCAGTCGTCGCCAATACCGGCGCGGCGGCGTAGGATAGGAGCTTCTTATGACGGCAACGGATGCGGGGGTAGTCAGGACATCGCGCGGCGGCGGCAGCCTGTTCGGGTCGCTGTTCGTCCAGGTCGTGGTGGCGCTGATCCTGGGCATCCTGATCGGCTTCGTCTCGCCGGAAACGGGCCAGGCGCTGAAATTCTTCAGCGACGCCTTCCTCAAGCTGATCTCGATGGTGGTGGCGCCGATCGTGTTCTGCGTGGTCGTGCACGGTATTGCCAGCGCCGGGGACTTGCGGAAAGTCGGCCGGGTCGGGATCAAGGCGCTGGTTTATTTCGAGGGCATGACCACCGTTGCGCTCGCCTTCGGCCTGATCCTCGCGCTGGTCTTCGGCCCCGGCCATGGCATGAACATCGATGTCGCCAAGCTCGATCCGAAGGCCCTCGCGAGCTTCGCGGACAATGCGCACAAGCTGCAGGGCGGCGGGCTCGGCGGCTTCATCCTCAACATCATCCCCTCGACTGCGTTCGACGCCTTCTCGCGCAATGACGTGCTGCAGGTGCTGTTCTTCGCGGTGATCTTCGGCGTCAGCCTGGCGCTGGTCGGCGAGCCGGCCAAGCCGGTCGTGACCTTCGTCGACGCCACCGCCAAGGTGCTGTTTCGCGCCATGGGCCTGATCGTGCGCGTGGCGCCGCTCGGCGTGCTCGGCGCGATCGGTTTCACGGTCGGCAAATACGGCATCGGCTCGCTGCAGCAGCTGTTGACGCTGGTCCTGCTGTTCTATGTCTCGGTCGCGCTATTCGTCGTCGTCGCGCTCGGCATCGTGATGCGGCTGGCCGGCCTGAGCCTGTTCAAGCTCCTGCGCTATCTGAAGGAAGAGCTGATGATCGTGCTGGCCACGGCCTCGTCCGATGCCGTGCTGCCGCAGATCATGCGCAAGCTCGAGGCGATGGGCGTCAAGGAAGAGGTGGTCGGCCTCGTCATCCCGACCGGCTATTCCTTCAACCTCGATGCGTTCTCGATCTACCTGACGCTTGCAGTCGTGTTCATCGCGCAAGCCACCAACACGCCGCTGTCGGTCAGCGAACTCCTGCTGGTGCTCGGAGTCTCTCTGATCACCTCGAAGGGCGCGCATGGTGTGCCGGGCTCGGCGATCGTGATCCTGGCTGCGACCTTGGGGGCGGTGCCGGCGATCCCGGCGATCGGCCTTGTGCTGGTGCTCTCGGTCGACTGGTTCGTCGGCATCGCCCGCGCCGTCGGCAACCTGATCGGCAATTGCGTCGCCACGGTCGTGGTTGCGGCCTGGGAAAACGATCTCGACCACGCCAAGGCGGTCAAGGTGCTCGATCGCGGCAGCTCGGATGAGGTCGAGTATCAAGCCACGTGAGATACGTGACTTGATCGTTGCGGGACGACCTGCCGCTTACCGGAACGGCCGCAGCGGCATGTGGCGGTTGGCGTCCTTGTAGAGCAGGTAGCGGAAGCGGCCGGGGCCGCCAGCGTAGCAGGCCTGCGGGCAGAAGGCGCGCAGCCACATGAAGTCGCCGGCCTCGACCTCGACCCAGTCGCGGTTCAGCTTGTAGACCGCCTTGCCCTCGAGCACGTAGAGTCCATGCTCCATCACATGCGTCTCCAGGAACGGGATCACTGCGCCCGGCTCGAAGGTGACGATGTTGACATGCATGTCGTAACGCACGTCGAGCGGATCGACGAAGCGCGTCGTCGCCCAGCGCCCCTGTGTTTCCGGCATCGGAGCGGGTGAGATCTCGGCCTCGTTGGTGACGAAAGCGTCGGGTGCGGGAATGCCTGGCACCGCCTGATAGGCCTTGCGGATCCAGTGGAAGGTCGCAGGTCCCGTGCCGGCGTTGCGGAGTGTCCATTGGCACGCCGGGGGCAGGAAGGCGTAGCCGCCGTGGCGCAGCCGGTGCTCGGTGCCGGCCAGCGTCAGCGTGACCTCGCCGCCGACCACGAACAATACGCCTTCGGCTTCAGGATCCGGTTCCGGCTTGTCGCTGCCGCCACCGGGCGCGACCTCCACGATGTATTGCGAGAAGGTCTCGGCGAAGCCGGAGAGGGGACGCGCGATCACCCAGACCCGGGTCTTGTCCCAGAACGGCAGCGCCGAGGTGACGATGTCGCGCATCACGCCCTTGGGGATGACCGCATAGGCCTCGGTGAAGACGGCACGCCCCGTCAGAAGGTCAGTCTGCGGCGGATGCCCGCCGCGGGGAATGAAATAGGGTTCGTCCATCGTCTTGCTCCAAGCCGGCAATAAAGGCCGGCAGTATCAGTCTGCGCGCGCCGTCATGCCGGCGTCAGCGACAGCGGCCGATCCAGCCATACTTCCTCGAGATTGTCAGCACCGAGGCGGTCGGCGACCAGGAAGCGCTCTCCTTCCCCGAGCACCAAAAGTGGATGATGCCAGATATTTCGCGCGTAGTTCACGCCTTGCCGACCGCTCGCGGTAAAGGCGCGATAGCTTGAGGGATCGCGCGGGTCGTCGCAGACCAGTACCAGCCAGGGCCTGTCCTGCAGCGGCATGAACAATTGGCTGCCCAGCGGGTGCCGCTCCATCAGCTTGATTTCGATCGGCAGCGGGCGCGGCCTTGCCTCGAACAGGCTGATATTGACCGAGGCGCCGCCGCTGGTCACGTCGATACCGGCAAGACCATTGAAGCGCCGCGCAAAACCCTGGTTGATTTCGATCGGTTCGGCGCCGTCGATCTCGACGACATCGCCGAAGCGCGCAAAGCCCGCCTTGGTCAAGGGCTGGGGCGTGATCTGCAGCATCGGCGGTCCGAGCTCAGATGGCTTCGCCACGCGCGAGCGCAGCGGCGCTGCGGATGGCGGAGATGTTGCCGCGATAGGATTCCATCGTGCCGCCCTTGAATACGGCAGAGCCCGCGACAAAGGCGTTGGCGCCGGCTGCAGCCAGTTGTCCGGCGACCTCGGGCCCGACGCCGCCATCGACCTCGATATCGATGGGCCGGCCCGCGACCATGGCGCGCAGGTCCTGGATCTTGCCGAGCGCGGAGGGGATGAAGGCCTGGCCGCCGAAGCCCGGATTGACCGACATGATCAACACGAGGTCGATCATGTCGAGCACATATTCGATCGCGTTGAGCGGCGTCGCGGGATTGAGCGAGACGCCGGCCTTCTTGCCGAGCGCGCGGATCGCCTGCAGCGAGCGATGCAAATGCGGGCCGGCCTCGGCATGGATGGTGATGTGGTCGCAGCCGGCCTTGGCGAACGCCTCGAGATAGGGATCGCAGGGCGCGATCATCAGATGGGCATCGAATACCTTCTTGGTGTGCGGGCGCAGCGCCTTGATGACGTCGGGGCCGTAGGAAATGTTCGGAACGAAATGCCCATCCATCACGTCGAGATGGATCCAGTCGGCGCCGGCACTATCGACTGCGCGAACTTCCTCGCCGAGCCTGGAAAAATCGGAAGCCAGGATCGAGGGCGCGATGACGAGTGGACGCGGCGTGAAGGCTTGAGTCATGGCGTTGTCTCCCGGCGGACTGACATTCAGAGCGCCCTAACATGCAGACGCAATTCCGGCAACGTAAGGCCGGCAAAATTGACCTGCTTGCGGCATGAAATGCCTGGGTCATCGCGGGAGCGATCGGAAAAAGCTGGACATATCAGCGCGTTGCGATTGGCACGGTGCTTGCGAGGAGGGCATCGCATAAGGTTTCGCCTCGCTTGCCGGGGCGCTCTTTCGGAGTCCTGCCATGTGGTTTGCGCTTGGGGCCGCCTCGTCGATCCTGGAAGGCCTGCAGTCGCTGGGGTCATCAAGATCCGGCGCGAGCCAATCGAACGGCTCCGGCTCGGGTCTGTTCGATTTTCTCGGCGGGTCAGGCTCGACGAACTCGTCGGCAAACTTCACGCCCTGGCAGCCGAGCACGAGCGGCGGCTCGGCGCAGATCTCCTCGGAGACCATGAGCGCCCTGATCGCGGCGCAGAGCCAGTCGGGGACGAGCGCGTCATCGGGCTCCACCTCGTTCAAGGACCCGCTGCAGGACCTGTTCTCGCAGCTCGACGGCAACGGCAACGGCCAGATCAGCAAGTCGGAATTCGAAAGCGCACTCGGCGCCGGCGGCACCAATGTCGCCAATGCCGACAGCGTGTTCGGCAAGCTCGACAGCAACGGCGACGGCAATGTCAGCTTCGATGAGCTGAAATCCGCGCTGAAGGGCGGGCATTCCGGTCGCCATAATCAGGCCGCCAGCGCCAACGACGGCAGCGGTTCGAACGGGATGAACGCGAGCAGCGATGCCCTGATGCAGGCGCTATCGGGTGCCTCGAGTAGTTCGAGCAACAATAGCGACGGCTCGACCACGACCACCATCACCTATGCGGACGGCTCCAAGGTGACCATGACCTCACCGGCGGCGTCGGCCAGCGCGAGCTCTGCGAGTTCGTCCTACAATTTGATCGAGAAGCTGATCCAGCGCGAGTCGAACGCGCTGTCAAATTCGGCTTCGTCCGCCTCCGCCGTCAGCGCCTAGCTTCCGTACCGGTCCTGCCAGGCCGGCAGCGCGCCGGCAAAGGGCAGGGCCGTCGCGTGATAGACGCCACGCGCGATCGCCCGCGCCAGCACGTTGGCGGCGACCATGCCGAGTTCGCTCAGTTCGACCAGCGGTTCGATCGGCTTCTCGCAGGTGGCGGCCGCGAACACCACATCGCCGTCGAGCGGCAGATGCACCGGATAGATCGCTCGCGCCATGCCGGTCTGCGCGATCATGGCGAGCCGTTTCGCTTGCGCCTTGGTCAGGATCGCGTCCGTTACCACCGCTGAGACCGTGGTGTTTTCTGCCGCCGTTGCCGCCGGACCTCCCTTGATGCGCATCGCGAGCATGTCCGGCGTGAACGAGGCGGGCTGGCCGCGTCCGCCGAACTCGCCGTTCACTTCAAATGGGGCTGCCCAGAACCACGGCCCGTTGCCGATCGTGACGCTGCCGACCGCATTGACCACGGCAAGCGCGGCGACCGTGATTCCGCCTGACGTCATCGCCGAGGCCGAGCCGAGCCCGCCCTGGAAATTGGCGGTGGTGGCTCCCAGGCCTGCTCCGACGCTGCCGAGTTTGAAATCGGTGCCCGCAGCTGCGGCCGCCGCGTAGCCGAGATCACGATAAGGTGCAAAGCGACCCCAGGACTTGTCGCCGCCGTTCAGCAGATCGAAGATGACCGCCCCGGGTACGATCGGGATCAGCGCGTCATGCACCGCAAAGCCGCGGCCCTGTTCCGCGAGCCAGGCTTGTACACCGCCGCCGGCATCCAGGCCGAAGCCTGAGCCGCCGGACAGTGCGATCGCGTCGATCCGGTCGACGGTATTGACGGGATCGAGCAGGGCGTCGTCGCGCAAACCCGGACCGCCGCCGCGAATGTCGATCGCCGCGACCGCCGGGGTGTCGAACAGGATCACGGTCACCCCGGAGGCGAGCTTGGGATCGTCGGCATTGCCGACATGCACACCTTTGACATCGGTGAGGAGGTTCTTCACGTGACGGTCTCTCGGCTGCATCGTGTCAGCCAGCTCGTAGCGCAACACGCGCTGCGCCTCAACGTTCGAGCGCGCCCTGGATCCCCATGCCAGCCCACGCCTGCGATCGGGATATTTTCCCTTCGCCATGTGCCTTCACCGTGAGGTTGAGGACGGCGAGGTAAGCGGGTCTGGATCGATTGAGGTCACATTTTACCGATCGATAATTTGTCATATGTAAGTGCCGATTGATGAGGTAACTGCACCTTTACCGCGGATCCCATACACATACCCATGGTTGTATCTGGGTTCCGTTCCTGGTCTTAGTCGAACCCACAAACGCTGGAGCCGTTCATGCCGCGCATTCTCGTTGTCGACGATCAGAAGGATGTTCGCGCGATGATCTGCATGGTGCTGCGCGTCAATCATTTCGATGTCGCAGAGGCCGCGAGTGCGGCCGCCGGGCTTCAAGCGTTGAAGGATACGCCGTGCGATGCTGCGATCGTCGACGTCTTTCTGGGCGACTCCAACGGTCTCGATTTGGTCGCGGCGATGCGCGAGACGATTCCGGACCTGCCCGTCGTTGCGGTCTCCGGCATGACCGCCTTCGATGGGGTTGCGCCTTCGGACGAGCTGAGACGCGTCGTCTATCTGCAAAAGCCGTTTCGACCGGCCGAGCTGATGCGCGCCGTCGCCGCCGCACGGACGGCGGTGGCCGCCTCGGCCTGACCCGCAAAAGAAAAACGCCCCGGCGGACCGGGGCGTTCGTAGTTCGCTATTCGTGTCGGACTTCGATCAGGACCCCTTCGGGTTGATCTCGGCATAGTTGCCGTTCGCATCCCACTTGTAGACGACGTAGTCGAGCTGCTTGATGTCGCCCTTGGAGTCGTATTCGAGCTTGCCGATCACGGTATCCCACGAGCCCGCCTTGATGGCGTCCATCACCTTCTTGGGGTCGGTGGTGCCGGCCTTCTTCGCCGCTTGCGACCACACCTGCATCGCCGCGTAGGTGTAGAGCGTATAGCCTTCGGGATCGATGTTCTTGGCCTTGAACTTGTCCACGATGGCCGCCGCGGTCGGCTTCTTGCGCGGATCCGGACCGAAGGTGAAGAGGGTGCCTTCCGCGGCCGGCCCGGTGATCGAGGCGTATTCCTTGTCCGCCATCGCGTCGCCCGCCATCAGGATCGTCTTCAGGCCCTGGTCGCGCATCTGACGCAGGATTAGGCCGGCTTCCTGATGGTAGCCGCCGACATAGACGAGATCGATGTTCTCGCGCTTCAGGCGCGAGACGATCGCGTTGAAGTCCTTGTCGCCCTTGTTGTAGGACTCATACAGCTTCTCGGTCACGCCTGCCTTGTTGAGCGCCTTCTTGGTCTCGTCGGCCAGACCCTTGCCGTAGGTGGTCTTGTCGTTGAGGATCGCGATGTTTTTGCCCTTGAAGGTCTTCGCGATGTAGGCGGCGGCGACCGCACCCTGCTGGTCGTCACGGCCGCAGACGCGAGCGACGTTCCACAGCTTGCGCTCGGTGAAGGTCGGGTTGGTCGAGGCTGGCGTGATCTGCAACACATTGCCATCGGCGTAGGCCTCGGACGCCGGGATCGACGACGACGAACAGTAGTGGCCCGCGACGAACGGAATGCCGGCACCGGCAATCTTCTCGGCGACCGAGCGCGCCTGCTTAGGATCGCAAGCATCGTCCTCGACGTCGAGCGTGAGCTTCTTGCCGAGCAGGCCGCCTGCGGCGTTGAGGTCGGCCACCGCCATCTCCGCGCCGTTCTTCATCTGCCGTCCGAAGGCGGATTCGCCGCCGGTCATGGGACCGGCCACCGCAACGGTGAGGTCATCCGCTAGCGCTGCCGTCGAGAGCGCGAGCGTTGCGCCCAGAGCCAAGCCGAAGAGTTTGAGTGGTTTCATGAGAAATCCTCGAATGATCAATACGGACGTCCCGGGACGGCCGGGTGGTAAGACCGGCCGCATTGTGGCTGATTTTATCGCGAAGTCACCGGCAAAATTCGGGCAGATGGTGCTCGGAACGAATCTAAAACCGGCAGCTAGGCGTGGCGCCCGCCCTCGAGATAGGCGGCGCGGATCTCCGGCCGCTGCAGCAACTCAGCGCCCGAGCCGGCCAATGTGATCAGGCCGTTGACCAGCACATAGCCGCGATGCGCGAGTTTGAGCGCATGGTTGGCGTTCTGTTCGACGATCAGCACGGTCAACCCGTCCTGCCGGTTGAGCGTACGGATGGCGTCGAAAATTTGCCGCGCGATGAGGGGGGCGAGGCCAAGCGAGGGCTCATCCAAAAGTAGCAGGCGCGGGCGGCTCATCAGGGCGCGCCCGATCGCCAGCATCTGCTGCTCGCCGCCGGACAGGGTGCCGCCCCGCTGGTCCATCCGCTCCTTCAGCCGGGGGAACAGGGCGAACACGCGATCGAGACTGTTCGCGCGCTCGGCCTCGCTGGTCTCGGTGGCGTCGGCGCCCATCTGAAGGTTTTCCGCCACGCTCATGCGCGGGAAGATGCGCCGCCCTTCCGGCGATTGCGAGATTCTGAGCCGGGCGATCTGATGGGTCGGCACCTGCGTGATGTCGGCTCCGTCAAACAGGATGTGGCCGGAACTCGCGCGGGGCCGGCCGAAGATCGTCATCATCAAGGTCGACTTGCCGGCGCCGTTGGCGCCGATCAGCGCAACGATCTCGCCCGCCTTGATGTCGAGATCGACGCCCTTGAGCGCTTCGATCTTGCCATAGGCCGCGCGGAGATTGCGGATCGCGAGGAGGGGGGCGCTCACGCCTGAGCCTCCATCACGGCAATGGCCTCTTCTTCGTCGCTGCCGAGATAGGCCGCGATCACCTTCGGATCGTTGCGAACCTCGCTTGGCGCGCCCTCCGCGATCTTGACGCCATAGTCCATCACTATGACTCGATCGGAGATTTCCATCACGACGCTCATGTCGTGCTCGATCAGCAGGATCGAGGTGCCGTAATCGGCGCGGATCGAAAGCAGCAATTCGCTCAGTGCGCCGCTCTCGCGGGCGTTCAGGCCGGCCGCCGGCTCGTCCAGGCAGAGCAACGCCGGCTGCGTGCACATGGCGCGCGCGATCTCGAGCCGGCGCTGGTCGCCATAGGCGAGATTGCCGGCGGCGTCATCGGCGCGGTCGAGCAGGTTGACGCGCTTCAGCCAGACGATCGCATTGTCGATCGCTTGCCGCTCGGCGTGGCGATAAGACGGCACGCCGAGCAGACCGAGGAGCGTGAAGCCGGAGGCGCGCATCAAGGCGTTGTGCTGCGCCACCATGAGGTTCTCCAGCAAAGTCATGCCGGGGAACAGGCGGATGTTCTGAAAGGTGCGTGCGACCTTTGCGAGCTTCGAGATCCTGAAGTCGTTCAGCTTCTGCAACTCGAACTGTGCGCCATCGGGATGGGTGAGCCGGATCGTGCCGGAGGTCGGCCTGTAGAAGCCGGTGATGCAGTTGAAGACCGTGGTCTTGCCGGCCCCGTTGGGGCCGATCAGCGCGGTGATCTGCCGCGGCCCGGCCGCGAACGACAAGTCATTGACCGCAACGATGCCGCCAAACCGCATGGTCAGGTTTTCGACGGAGAGGATCGGCGGTACGGCAGCATCGGCCCTCATCCGTGGCCCTCCTTCACGAGGTCGGACGAGATCGCCTGCGCTTTCTGCAGATAGACGGTCGGCGCGCGGTGGCCGATGATGCCGCGGGGCCGCCAGATCATCAGCAGCACCATCGCCATGCCGAACACCAGCATGCGGTAGACCTCGAGGCTGCGGAAAAGCTCGAACCCGCCGATCATCGCGAGTGCCGCGAGTGCGACGCCGAGCTGCGAGCCCATGCCGCCGAGCACTACGATGGCCAGCACCAACGCCGATTCCTGGAAGGAGAAGGATTCGGGGCTGATGAAGCCTTGGCGCGTGGCGAAGAAGGCGCCGGCGAAACCGCCGAACATCGCCCCGGTTGCGAACGCCGTGAGTTTGGTCGTCGTGATGTTGATGCCGAGCGCGCGGCAGGCGATCTCGTCCTCGCGCAACGCTTCCCAGGCCCGTCCGATCGGCAGCCGGCGCAGCCGGATCGTGGCCCAGTTGGTCAGCAGCGCCAGCGCCAGGATCAGGTAGAACAGGAAGCCAAGCCGCTGGCTCGGCGAAAACGGGATCCCGAAGGCGGAGGCGAGGCCGTTCGGACCGGGGGTCAGCGTGTAGCCGAACAGGCTGGGGCGCGGGATTCCCGAGATGCCGTTGGGGCCGCCGGTCAGGTCCTGCCAGTTGATCAGGACCAGCCTGATGATTTCGCCAAAGGCCAGCGTCACGATGGCGAGATAGTCGCCGCGCAGCCGCAGCACGGGGAAACCGAGCAGCACGCCCCAGAATGCGGCGAGGATGCCGGCCAGCGGCAGGCAGATCCAGAACGACAGCCCGAAGCTGGTCGAGAGCAGGCCGTAGGAGTAAGCGCCGACCGCGTAGAACGCGACATAGCCGAGGTCGAGCAGACCCGCCAAGCCGACCACGATGTTCAGCCCCCAGCCCAACATCACATAGGTCAGGACCAGGATCGCCTGGTCGATAATATAGGGCTGCTTGTAGAAGATGACCGGAACCAGGAACGCGATGCCGAGCAGCGCCGGCGCGACGAACCGGCCTGCCGCCGCCATGCCGCGCCCGACCACGGGCGGGATCAGTCCGGCCGCGCCGCCGCGGGGCCCCAGCCAGAGCCGGAACAGTTCGACCGCGATCGATCCGATGAAGACTGCGCCAACGAGTTCGGCGAGTTCGTCGAAACGAGTCCAATAGATGAGCTGCCCGGTCGGGCCGGCTTCGGTCCTGACTCCGATCATCAGCGAGAACAGGCCAAGCGCGACCAGCGCACTCAGGAACGCTTTCTTGAAGATGGCGGCCGCCCCCATCGGTTGGGCGGTCTTCGACGATGCGGGATGTGGTGCGCTCACGCCGGACCCGTTCAGACTTTTTCGACTTCGGGCCGGCCGAGCAGGCCGGTCGGCAGGAAGATCAGCACCACGATCAGGATCGAGAACGCCGCGACGTCCTTGTACTCGACCGAGAAATAAGCCGACCAGAAGGTCTCGATCAGGCCGATCGCAAGGCCGCCAAGCATTGCCCCGGGCAGCGAGCCGATGCCCCCGAGCACCGCGGCCGTGAACGCCTTGATGCCGGCCACGAAGCCCATGAAGAAATCGACCAGGCCGTAATAGAGCAGATACATCATGCCGGCGACCGCAGCGAGCGCCGCGCCGATCACGAAGGTCATGGAGATGGTGCGGTCGACGTCGACGCCGAGCAGCGAGGCCATGGTCTGATCCTGCTCGCAGGCGCGCATGTCACGCCCGAGCCGGGTGCGCGACACCAGCCAGGTGAACAGCGCCAGCAGCACGATTGTCGTGACGACCACGACGATCTGGATGTTGGAGAGCTGCACGACAAAGCCATCGGAACTCTCGTGCAGGGTGTAGCCCCCGGTGACGATCGGCGGCACCGGCTTGACGCGCGCGCCTTGCGCGACCTGCGAATAGTTCGTCAGCACGAACGACATGCCGATCGCCGACAGCATCGGCGCGAGCCGGAACGAGTGTCGCAGCGGCCGGTAGGCGATCCGCTCGACGGTCCAGCCGTAGAGGGCGGTGGTTGCCATCGCAACCAGGAGCACGATCAGAAGGATCACCGGAACCGCTGTCATTCCGATCGAGACCAGGACCAGGAACGAGATCAGCGCGATGAACCCGCCGATCATGAAAATGTCGCCATGGGCGAAGTTGATCATGCCGACGATGCCATAGACCATCGTGTAGCCGATGGCGATCAGGCCATAGATGGAGCCGAGAACCAGGCCGTTGATGAGCTGCTGCGCGAAGTAATCCATTGACTACCGAGAGTGGTTCGCAAACGCGGCGAGGAGCGTGCGCCTCGAAGCGACGCATCTTGAGGTTCTAACAGCAAGGAACTGCGGGCGGCAACAGAGTGCGCTGCCGCAAATGCAGGCTTATCCCGCCTTCTTTGGCGGCGCCGCTACGGTTGTAACGGCCTCGCCGCAGAATTGCCGTGAATAGTCGCGGAGGAACGGATTGTTCCATGCAACGTTAGTTGGAGTTTTGGATTAGATAGCTGCGACGTTCACAAAGGGAGATCCTGCGATGAGCAGTCAGATGAACCAGAACCCCGGTCAACAGAACCCCGGTCAACAGAATCCCGGCCAACAGAGCCAGAATCCCAGCCAGAAACCTAACCAGAAACCCAATCAGAAGCCTGGCCAGCAGCAGCAGGGCGGCGGGCAACAGCCCGGCCAGCAACAGCAGGACCCGGGTCGGCAGCGCTAGTTCGCGTCGATGAATTCACAAGAAGGCCCCGCCCAGCGGTGGGGCCTTCTGCCTTGGCAGAGGGGCGCCTTTACCCTGGGGCGCCTGGCCCGCGGTCTTGAGCATGACTTGAGGATGACTTGTGAGGGGACGCCTTGGGCAGGAGCCTGCGCGCGCCGGGGGGGGGGGCAGGTACCAAAGCACCGGGCGCCGCAGTTAAGGTAAACGAAGGGTTTAAATTGCCCGCCGTAATTTCAGCGCGTTAACTCCGTCAGATCGGCACCACGGCCTTTCGGGCAGGGGGACGGCGGGAGAACAGTATGTTCAAGAACTGGCGGCTCAGTTCCTTCAGCGGCGCGCTGCTTGCGGCCTACTTCATCCCAGTATGGAGCATCATCGCGTTCCGGATCATGGTCGCGCCCGTTCATGGCCTGTTCGAGCGGCCCAACATCTCGGTTGCGCTGTTCGTCAGCGACTACCTGCATCTGGCCGGTGTCGGCACGGTGCGCGCAGCCTGGCTGCTGGCGCTGGCGCGGCTCACGGTCGCGGGCTTCTTTGCGATCTTCCTGATCCTGATCAGCTTGCCGGCCGCGCGCCGGACCGGAGCCGCCGACGAGACGCTTGGGATTGCGCTCGGCCTCGGCAGCGTCGTCAGCTTCTTCAGCATGATCGTGGCATCCCGGGTCGGGGAGGCCGAGGCGCTGCGGCTGCACGCGACCGAATTGATGCTGCTGCTTGGCACCGCGATCGTGATGCTGGTGGAGCAGCCGACGCAACTCCTGGCACGAACTGCAAGCGACGCGGGTGCGCCGCACGGGGCCGGACACTCGGCTGCGCCTACCGCCTGATCGCGGCTGGTCGGGCTCGCTGCGGCTTCAGATGTCGGTTGTTGCCTCGATGTCATTCAACCGGCCGATCTCCGTCATGACCCGTTCTATGACGGTCTCGACGGCCGCGGCCACTTGCGGCGTCATCGTGCGGCCTGCATCGAAGCAGCGACCCTCCACCGCATAGACGATCGTGGATATCGGGAGGCCGTCCAACTGGCGGGCGAGGGCGATCGCCTCGGCCAGACCGAAGGCATGACTCGAGGCGAGACGTGGGCGGGGCGGCATCTCGTCCTTGGCGGCATCGACACGATGGATGCGCCCGGGTGCTCCCATCGGGGCGGCGGCGTCAACGCAGATCAGCGCGTCGCAACTCGCCCAATCCGCGACAAGGCCGAGGAAATCGCCACGGCAAACGGCGAGCGCCACGCCGGGCGGCAGGCGTCCCGCCAATCGCTCCGCGACACGCACGCCAACGGCGTCATCGCCGCGGTCGATATTGCCGATGCCGAGGACGGCGATCCGCCGCTGTATAGAGGCGTTCACGATCGGTGGACCGTCAGATTCACAAAGTGCGTGGAGCAGGAAATGCAGGGATCGTAGTTGCGGATGGTCTGCTCGCAGCGAGCGCGGATGATCTCGTCCGGCTGGTCGAGCATCGAACCTGCAACGGCGGCGAGATCGGCCTCGATGCTCGGCTGATTCTGCGAGGTCGGCGGGACGATGCGCGCCCGCTCGATGCTTCCGTCCGATGCGAACTCATAGCGATGCCAGCAGATGCCGCGCGGCGCTTCGGTGCAGCCGAATCCGGTGGCCGCGCGGGGGACGAGGGGCACGGCGGCGACCGCCGGCTGCTCATAGGCTGCGATGATGCGAAGCGCTTCCTCACAGGCGAACAGGATTTCGAGCGCCCGCACCACAATGCTCTGATAAGGATTCCGGCACACCGGAGATAGGCCGACCTCCTCGGCGAGCGTCTGGACCGCCGATGGCAGGCGGTCGAAATTCAGCGCGTAGCGGGCGAGCGGGCCGACCAGATAGGCGCCGCGTCGCTTCAACAGCGCATGCAGCGCGGTCGAGTGCGGAACGTGCCGCTCCTCGAACTCCGATTCGTAATCGGCGATGTCGATATCGATGTCGCGGCTGGAGACGAGCCGCCCTTCGTTGAAGGGATATTCGTCGGAGTGGCGCAGCGCCACGAATTCGTAGTCCTGCTCGTAATCCGGAAAGGGGAAGGTTGCGACCCAGCGCACCAGCTGAACGGCGATGTCGCGCGCATTCTCCAGCCGAGCGGCGAGCGGCTGCAACTCGGCGCGGCTCGGCACGCGATGGAAGCCGCCGGGCTTGACATTGACCGGATGGATCTCGCGTCCGCCGAGCACACGCATGATCTCGTTGCCGGCCTTCTTCAGCGTGAGCGCATTGCGGACTACCTCGCCATGCTGCTGCGCCATCCGGATCGCGTCGGGAAAGCCCAGGAAGTCGGGCGCATGCAGCATCACGACATGCAGGGCATGGCTCTCGATCCATTCTCCGCAATAGATCAGCCGGCGCAAGGCGCGGAGCTGGCCCTCGACCTTGGCCCCAAACGCGTTCTCGATCGCATGGACCACGCTCATCTGATAGGCGATCGGGCAGATGCCGCAGATCCGCGCGACGATGTCGGGCGTCTCGGCGTATCCGCGCCCGCGCAGGAACGCCTCGAAGAAGCGCGGCGGCTCGAAGATGCGTAGCTGCGCCGAGGCGACTTTGCCGTCAACGATCGCGATGTCCAGCGCGCCTTCGCCCTCGACCCGGGCGAGATAGTCGACCTTGATTGACTTAGTCGGCATGGGCCTCGCTTTCCTTTCGGAACGGTTCGGCTGCGGCGTTGAAGGTCTGCAGGGCGCGGCTGACATCGCGTGCGCTGGCGCCCAGCGCGCGCCACTCGCGCGCCAAGGCCGCCATGTTGGGTGTCTCCATCGGGCCGTAGCAGCCGTAGCAGCCGCGCCGGTAGGCCGGACAGATCGCGCCACAGCCCGCATGGGTCACCGGTCCGAGGCACGGCTGGCCTTGAACCATCACGCAGACCGTGCCGCGCTGCTTGCACTCGATGCAGACGCTATGGGAGGGGATCGCGGGCTTACGTCCGGCAAGGAAGGCCGAGATCACCTCGATGAGCTGATGCTTGTTGATCGGGCAGCCATGCAGTTCGTAGTCGACGGTGACATGCGCCGAGATCGGCGTCGAAGTGGCGAGCGTGGAGATGTAGTGCGGGGAGGCATAGACCGCGGCGACGAAATCGTTCACGTCGGCGAAATTGCGCAACGCCTGGATGCCGCCGGCCGTAGCACAGGCGCCGATCGTCACCAGATGCCTGGATTGCTGTCTCACCATCATGATGCGTTCCGCGTCGTGCGCGGTGGTGATCGACCCTTCGACCAGCGAGAGATCGTAAGGGCCGTCGAGAACGGCGCTCGAAGCTTCCGGAAAATTGGCGATCTCGACCGCGCCGGCCAGTGTCAGGAGTTCGTCCTCGCAATCCAGCAGCGACAGCTGGCAACCGTCGCAGGAGGCGAATTTCCAGACCGCGAGCCGCGGGCGCCTGTCTCGGTCGATCACCTGCTCCATCTCAAATCTCCCGGACAGCGAAGATGCGTTCGATCCGGTCGAATCGCATCACGGGACCGTCCTTGCAGATGAAGGCCGGTCCGAACTGGCAGTGGCCGCAAAGGCCGATGGCGCACTTCATGTTGCGCTCCATCGACAGATAGATGCGGTCCGACGCGACGCCGGCATCGCGCAGCGCATTGGCGGTGAACCGCATCATGATCTCCGGGCCGCAGACCAGCGCGACGGCGTTATGCGGGTCGAACGGAATGCGCGGGATCAGGGCAGGCACTACACCGACATGGCCGCGCCAGGTCTTGTCGGCATGATCGACGGTGACCTCGACGCTGATGTCGAGTTGCCGGCGCCATGACGCGAGCTCGTCTCGGAACAGAATATCCGCAGGGTTTCGGCAGCCGACCAGGATCGCGACGCGGCCATAACGAGCGCGATTGGCGAGCACATGGGTGATGGCCGGACGCAGCGGGGCGAGACCAAGGCCGCCGGCCACGATGAGGATGTCGGAGCCTTCCGCCTCGGTGACCGGCCACGCCGTGCCGAACGGGCCACGAACGCCAAGCGTGGCGCCGACCTCGAGCGCAGCGATCGCCTGGCTCACGGCGCCGACATCCCGCACCGTATGCATGAAGCCTGTGGTGTCCGCGCAGTCGCCGCTGATGCTGATCGCGGCTTCGCCGACGGCAAACGCATAGAGCATGTTGAACTGGCCCGGCGCGTAGCTGGGCCGAGACCCTTGGGACGGTGCGATCTGTAGCGTCACGACGTCCGGCAATTCGCGGCGGAGATGCGTGACGCGATAAAGCTGTGGCACGAAGGGATCGCTCCGGGGTGGTGCGATCGGCACGGTCATCTCAGCGCTTTCCATAGACGTTGAGGATCTGCAGCCGCGTGTCGTGGAGGCGTTGCACCAGGATGGGAGCAAAGCGCTTCATCATTTCATAGCCCAGATGATGGTCGGCATCGCATTTGCCGCGCAGGCATTTTGCGTCGATGCCGATTGCACGCACCAGCTCGACAGCGCGGGCATCGAAGGTCCACCGATAGGGCGGTAGCAGCCACGAAGCGCCGACGATCTCGCCTTCGCCGAGCGTCGACATGACGATCGGCGGCTGGCCGGGCGCAGCAATTTCCAGCGCGACCTTGCCGTGTCGGATCAGGAAAAACTCGTCTGCCGCATCGCCTTCGTGGAACAGATATTGGCCAGGGTCGAAGCGATGATTGCGGGCGCAGCCGGACACCAGCGCGATCTGGTCTGCAGGGCATCCGGCGAAGAAGGCATGTTCCTTCAGGATCTGCTCAAGTCCCACCATGCTGTTCTCCGCTGGTCGGGTTGGCGCGGATAGCGGCCGCTTCCTCGGTGATGTCGATGCCGACCGGGCACCAGGTGATGCAGCGTCCGCAGCCGACGCAGCCGGACGTGCCGAACTGGTCGATCCAGCTCGCAAGCTTGTGGGTGATCCATTGCCGATAGCGCGCGCCGCCGCTCCGCCGCACGCTGCCGCCGTGCAGATAGGAGAAATCCAGCGTGAAGCAGGAATCCCATTTGCGGACGCGCTCGGCCGTGTCACCGGTGAGATCGCTATGGTCTTCGACCGTCGTGCAGAAGCAGGTCGGACAAACCATGGTGCAGTTGCCGCAGGTGAGACATCGCTCGGCGACCGTGTCCCAGCGTGGATGGTTCGGGCTGGCTTGCAGCAGATCCTTGATGCCATCGGTGTCGAGCGTCCGGCCCATCTGGCTTCGCGTACGCGCCACCACCGCGGCCGCTGCCGCGAGATCTGCGTCATCCGCAGCGCCATGGGGCAGGCGGCCGAGCAGCGCGGCCCCCTGGTCGCTGCCGGCCTCGACTAGGAAATCGTGACGCAGTTCGTCATGCAACTCGGTCAGCGCGAGATCGAAGCCGCTCTCCACCTGCGGTCCCGTGCCCATCGAGGCGCAGAAGCACGTGCCTCCGGCCTCAGCACAATTCACCGCGACGATGAACGCGTCCTGGCGCCGCGACGTATAGCCGACGTCTGCGTAAGGGCCGGTTGAAAACACCTTGTCCTGGATGGCGATGGCGTGAATTTCGCAGGCCCTGACGCCGACGAAGGCGAATTTGCGCGGAGCCGGAGGAGGCGGTTCGATTGCAAATCCATCCTCGCCGCGGTGTGCGGTCCACAGCGTCGCGACCGGCGGATGGAGGAACCGCTTCCAGGATTGCGGCCCGACGGCAAAGCCGAACAGCGCGTCATCGGTCCGCCGCTCCAGGCGATATTTGCCGGCGTCCTGGCGGTCGGTCCACCCGGCGGGAAGTTGTGAGAGCTTGGCGATCTCGTCATAGGCGATCGCGCCATCACGCACGGTCGGCCCCAGCACGCAGTGATCCGAGGCCAGCGCGTCGATCAGCGCCTGCAGGGCATCGCGCGACATGATCGCCTTTGTTCCTTTGGCCAGCGGTGCGGACGTGGCAGACGGATCGGAGCCCGTCGCCGCCGGTTCGGTGACGCTCTGCGAGATCTCTCGATTCCGGCGATCTTCGGACATGCGGCCTCGATGGCCTTCTCAAACGGCCTTGCTCGGGTCGGCGGAGACTTAACAGTCCCGCCCGCTGTGGCCGTTGACCTTGATCAAGCCCGGCGTGCCGTCGTTGGAGGGGCAGGGCTATCGCATATGGCTGGAAATAGCTTCGAGCAGTCTTCTTTGCGGCCATCCTTCGAGACGCCCGCCGGCGGCGGGCTCCTCAGGATGATGACGTTTTCCACGGCGAAGTCGTAGACCCTCATGGTGAGGGCACGGCAAAGCCGCGCGTCTCGAACCATGAGGCCCCGCGCCTGCTTGACGCCATATGCGATAGCCCTGGTTGGAGGGGCGAATCGAAATCGCATGGAGTCAGGGCACGCGCTGGCACCATGATCGGCGGCGAAGCCGCGAGGCTTTCACGTTGGCTGTGCGCGGCTGCGGCAGACGCGACGAAGATCGATCGGCAAAGATCGATCAGCGTTGCGTCAGGAAACCCAGCACCGCGTCATTGAAGGCGAGCGTCGCCTCGATGTTCGAGATGTGCGCCGCGTCGAGGATGGTCATGCTGGCACCTGGGATCTGGCTGCGGATCGCTTCCGCCATCGTGATCGGCGTCGAGCGGTCGTAGCGGCCCGCAATCACCAGCGTCGGGCTCTTGATCTTCGGCAACGCCTCGCGCAGGTCGAGCGTCCGCAGCGCCTCGCAGGAGGCAAGATAGCCCTCGACCGGGGTGGCCAGCAGCATCGCTTTCATCCGCTGGGCGATTTCGGGATTGCGGCCGCGGAACTCCTCCGTCAGCCAGCCCGCGATCACGGTGTCGGCGACCGCGGCCAGCCCGCCTTCCTTGACGGCCTTGATGCGGGTGTCCCAGATGGTCGGGTCCGGATAATGGCAGGCGGTGTTGGCGAGCACGATCTTGCCGAGCCGCTCCGGCGCGTTGGCGCCGAGCCATTGCCCGACCATGCCGCCCATCGACAACCCGCACCAATGCACCTTCTCGATGTTGAGGTCGTCGAGGATCGCGAGCACGTCGCGGCCGAATCGCTCGACCGAATAGGGGCCTGGCGGGACGCTAGATCGGCCGTGGCCGCGGCGGTCATAGCGGATCACGCGGAATACCTGCGTGAGGGCGCGCATCTGTGGCTCCCACATTTGTAGGGTACAGCCGAGCGAGTTCGACAGCATCAGGGTCGGCCCACCGTCGCGGCCCTCGACCGTGACGTTGAGGAGGCAACCGTCGGCATCGATCATCGGCATGAGGCAAGGTCCTTGTCCTGGTGTTCCGGCGCCCAAATTCGCCCCTCCCGTTCGGAGCCAATTCAGCGCGCTGCATCGGCGATTCTGCATCGCCCGCGTTCATCCGCCACTCTTTCCTTTGTGACGGCCGTGCATTAGGTGAATACCCTAAACCAAACCATCCGGGGAGCTTCCACATGGCGATGACGATGACAGGCGAGGTTCAACTGCCGGCACCGCGCGAGGCCGTGTGGGCCAAGCTCAACGATCCCGAGGTTCTCAAGGCTTGCATCCCCGGCTGCGAGGAATTGGAGAGGACCGAGGACAACGGCTTCCGCGCCACGGCCAAAATGAAGGTCGGACCGGTCTCGGCGCGCTTCAAGGGCAAGGTGACGTTGAGCGATCTCGACCCGCCCAATGGCTACAAGATCACGGGCGAAGGAGAGGGCGGCGTGGCCGGCTTCGCCAAGGGCGGTGCCACGGTCGGGCTGTCCGATAAGGACGGCGGTACGCTGCTCTCCTACAACGTCGAGGCGCAGATCGGCGGCAAGCTCGCCCAGCTCGGCCAGCGCCTGATCAACGGCGCCGCGAAGAAACTCGCCGACGAGTTTTTCGCCAATTTTGCCAAGGCCGTGCAGGGATAAATTCGACCAATCACGTCAGTTGGGCGAGGGGTCGGCGAGGTTGCCCACCGCCGATCCGGCCCATATGATGGTTTTCGACTGATTTTGCCGGGCTGTGCTGCAGTGCAATGCTGTGGCGCCGATAATAGAGAGTCCTGAATGGCCAAAATTTCCCTGATTGTGAACGGTAACCCCGTCACGGCGAATGTCGACCCGCGGACGCTGCTCGTGCAGTTCCTGCGCGAGAATCTGCGCCTGACCGGGACCCATGTCGGCTGCGACACGTCGCAATGCGGCGCCTGCGTCGTGCATCTCGACGGCAAGGCGGTGAAGTCCTGCACGACCCTCGCCGTGATGGCCGACGGCCATGAGGTCAAGACCATCGAGGGGTTGGCGCCGGATGGTGCGCCGCTGCATCCGATGCAGGAGGCATTCCGCGAAAATCACGGCCTGCAATGCGGTTTCTGCACGCCCGGCATGATCATGACCGCCGTCGACATGGTGCATCGCAAGGGCCACGATCTCAGCGAGGAAACCATCCGGGAGGAGCTGGAAGGCAATCTCTGCCGCTGCACCGGCTATCAGAACATCGTGCAATCGATCGCCGCCGGCGCCAAGGCCATGGCGAAATCCGATCTCGCATAATTCCCGCGCATTCGCGCGTCAGGACATTTCCCATGTACGAATTCAAATATCACCGTCCGGGCACCGTGCGGCAGGCGGCCAATCTTCTGGTCAAGAACGAAGACGCCAAGCTGATCGCCGGCGGCCACACGCTGCTTCCCGTGATGAAGCAGCGGCTGGCGAGTCCGCCGCATCTGGTCGACCTCTCGCATATCGAGGGGCTCAACGAGATCGAGATCAAAGGCCGCGCGCTGGTGATCGGCGCCACCGCCCGTCACGCCGAGGTTGCCAATTCCCCGACCGTCGGTGAGGCGATCCCGGCGCTGGCCCATCTCGCCGGCTTGATCGGCGATCCCGCCGTGCGCCACCGCGGCACCATCGGCGGCTCGCTCGCCAACAACGATCCGACGGCGGATTATCCCGCCGCCTGCCTCGCGCTCGGCGCCACCATCGTCACCAACAAGCGCAAGCTGAAGGCGGAAGAGTACTTCCAGGGCCTGTTCACGACCGCGCTGGAGGGCGACGAGATCATCACCAAGGTCAGCTTCCCGCTGCCGAAGAAGGCGGCCTATGTGAAATTTCGCAATCAGGCCTCGCGCTACGCGCTGGTCGGCGTGTTCGTGGCGCGGCGTCCGTCGGATGTGCGGGTGGCGGTCACCGGCGCCGGAGCCGATGGCGTGTTCCGGGTCACCGCGTTCGAGGAAGCCTTGCAGAAGCGGTTCTCGCCCAAGGTGCTGGAAGGGATTCCGGTGTCGCATGAGGGCCTGAACAGCGACATCCATGGCAGTGCCGAATATCGCGCGCATCTGATCGGCGTGTTGGCGCGGCGTGCGGTGGAAGCCGCCAATGCCGAGGCCAAAGCGTCGGCAGAATCGGAGGCTCCGGCTTCGTGAGACCGGCTGTAGCGAGCAAGAGGCGGGCGGGCGCATGAGTGCAGCGGCATTGCCAGGATCTGTCGACGGGATGCTCGAGCTGCTCTCTTCGCGCGGCTATCTCGCCGAGCGCTCGCTGGCGACGGTGACCTATCTGGCGTTGCGCATGGGGCGGCCGCTGTTTCTGGAGGGCGAGGCCGGGGTCGGCAAGACCGAGATCGCCAAGGTCCTGTCGGCCGCGCTCGGGCGCAAGCTGATTCGCCTGCAATGCTATGAGGGGCTCGACGTGGCCTCGGCCGTCTATGAGTGGAATAGCGCCGCGCAGATGATCGCGATCCGGCTGGCGGAAGCCGGTGGCGATGTCGACCGCGAGCAGCTCTCTTCCGACATTTTCGCCGAGCGCTATCTGATCAAGCGCCCATTGCTGCAGGCGCTGGAGCCTGATGTGGCGGGCGCACCGGTGCTCCTGATCGACGAGCTCGATCGCGCCGACGAAGCGTTCGAGGCGTATCTCCTGGAGATACTGTCCGACTTCCAGGTCACGATCCCGGAGTTCGGCACCGTCAAGGCGCCGCATCCGCCCATCGTGATCATCACCTCGAACCGCACCCGCGAGATCCACGACGCGCTGAAGCGCCGCTGCCTCTATCACTGGGTCGAATATCCCTCGGCCGAGCGCGAGCTCGCGATCGTCAAGACGCGGCTGCCCGGCATCTCGCAGCGGCTGTCGCAGCAGATCGTGCGCTTCGTGCAGGCGCTTCGTAACCAGGATTTCTACAAGTCACCGGGGGTGGCCGAGACGCTCGACTGGGCGACCGCACTGACCGAGCTGGATGCCCGCGGGCTGACGGCCGAGGTGGTCGGCGACACGATCGGGGCGCTGTTGAAGTACCAGGACGATATCGCGCGCATGCAGGGCGATGCGCTGCAAAAGGTGATCAAGGACGCGACGAGCGAGAGTTAGTTCTCCGTCATTCCGGGGCGATGCGTCAGCATCGAACCCGGAATCTCGAGGTTCCGGGTTCGCTCGTTTCACTCGCGCCCCGGAACGACGAAATGGATAGAGCTGTGCCCACGCCAATCAACCATCTCGCCCCTCCCACCGGCGCGATCGCCGACAATATCGCGGGCTTTGCCCGGGCCTTGCGCGGCGCGGGCCTGCCGGTCGGGCCGGGCGCGGTGATCGATGCGATGACGGCGCTGGAGGCGATCGACATCGGCAAGCGCGCCGACGTCTTCACCACGCTGGAATCGATCTTCGTCAAGCGCCACGAGCACGCGCTGATCTTCGCCCAGGCCTTTGAGCTGTTCTTCCGCGCCGCCGAAGAGTGGAAGTCGATGCTGGATTCGGTGCCGCTGCCGGATCACGCCAAGAAGAAGCCGAAGCCGGCGTCGCGTCGTGTCCAGGAGGCGATGGCGCAGCCGCAGATGCACGAGGAGCCGCAGACGCTGGAGCAGGACCTGCGGCTGTCGGTATCCGACCGCGAGGTGCTGCAGAAGAAGGATTTCGCGCAGATGAGCGCGGCCGAGATCGCCGAGGTGACGCGCGCGATCGAAAAGATGCGGCTGCCGCAGGCGGAGCTCAGGACGCGCCGCCACAAGCCGGATCCGAAGGGCGCGCGCATCGACATGCGCAAGACCTTGCGCGAGGCGCTGCGCACCGAGGGCGAGATCATCAACATCCAGCGGTTGGGACGGATCGAGAAGCCGGCGCCGATCGTGGCGCTGCTCGATATTTCCGGCTCCATGAGCGAATATACCCGCCTGTTCCTGCATTTCCTGCACGCCATCACCGACGCCCGCAAGCGCGTCTCGGTGTTCCTGTTCGGCACAAGGCTGACCAATGTGAGTCGCGCGCTGCGGCAGCGCGATCCGGACGAGGCGCTCGCGAGCTGCTCGGCCTCGGTCGAGGATTGGGCTGGCGGCACCCGCATTGCGACCTCGCTGCATACGTTCAACAAGCTGTGGGCGCGGCGGGTGCTCGGGCAGGGCGCCATCGTGCTGCTGATTTCCGACGGGCTGGAGCGCGAGGCCGATGACAAGCTCGCCTTCGAGATGGACCGGCTGCACCGCTCCTGCCGACGCCTGATCTGGCTGAACCCGCTGCTCCGCTACTCAGGCTTCGAGGCCAAGGCGCAGGGCATCAAATTGATGCTGCCCCACGTTGACGAATTCCGGCCCGTGCATAACTTGACCTCGATCGGGACGCTGATCTCGGCGCTATCGTCCCCGCTGTCCGCCCATCACCGCAGCGCGATCCGTCCCGCAGCCTGAATTCCGCAAGGAGGCATCATGCTCAACCGCGACGAGGATATTCTGAAGGCTGCCGAGGACTGGCAGAAGGCCGGCCATGGCGTGGCGCTCGCCACCGTGGTCGAGACCTGGGGCTCGGCGCCGCGTCCGGCCGGCTCCAGCCTGGTCATCAATGATGACGGCACGTTCCTGGGGTCGGTGTCCGGCGGCTGCGTCGAGGGCGCGGTCGTGACCGAAGCAATGGACGTGATCGAAAGCGGCCAGCCCAAGATGCTGGAGTTCGGCGTCGCCGACGAGACCGCCTGGAATGTCGGACTGTCCTGCGGTGGTACCATTCGAGTGTTCGTCGAGAAGGTCGGGTAACGATGAAGCTTGCAACCCTCTCCGAGCTGAACGCGGAGCGCGCCGCGCGGCGCCCGGTGATCCTGGTCACCGATGTCGCCACCGGCGAGCAGCGGCTCGTGAAAGCCAAGGACATTGTCGCCGATCCACTACGCGCCGAGCTCGCCGCGCAGTTGCGGATGGGCAAGAGCGGGATGATCGAGACTGGCGGCAAGAGGTTGTTTCTCAATGTCTACGCGCCGACCGCGCGGCTCGTGATCATCGGCGCCGTCCATATCAGCCAGGCGCTGGCGCCGATCGCGCGCTCGCTCGGTTACGACGTGACGGTCGTCGACCCGCGCACGGCGTTTGCCAGCCCCGAGCGCTTCCCCGACGTGCCGCTGATCGCGGAATGGCCCGACGTGGCGCTGCCGCCGCTCAACATCGATCACTACACGGCGTTCGTCGCGCTGACCCACGATCCCAAGATCGACGATCCGGCGCTGCTGCACGCCTTCTCGCGTGACTGCTTCTATATCGGTGCGCTGGGCTCGCGGAAGACGCATGGCAAGCGCGCCGAGCGGCTCCGTGCGCAGGGGGCCAGCGAGGCCGACATCTCCCGCATTCACGCGCCCATTGGACTGGCCATCGGCGCCGTATCGCCATCGGAGATCGCCGTCTCGATCATGGCCCAGATCACCGCGGCGCTGCGGCTGCCGCCCAAGGAAAAAGAAGAAGCGGCATGAAATTCGGCCCGGCCAGTCCGGCGGAGGCAGTCGGCGGGGTGACGGTGCACACCCTGCGCCAGGGCAGACTGGTGCTGAAGAAGGGCACCACGATCGGTCCGGCCGAGGTGGAGGCCCTGACCAGGGAAGGCGTCAAGGAGATCGTCGTCGTCAGGCTGGAGCCGGGCGACGTTTCCGAGGATGAAGCTGCCGCCGGCATCGCCAAGGCGGTCGCGGGCGAGGGCATTCATGTCGATCGCGCCTTCACCGGCCGCGCCAATTTGTTCGCGGCCCAGGCCGGCGTGCTGGTGATCGATCGCGATGCGGTCGACCGCATCAACGCGGTCGACGAAGCCATCACCTTCGCGACCTTGCCGGCGTTCAAGCCGGTGGTCGAAGGCGAGATGGTCGGCACCGTCAAGCTGATCCCGTTTGGGGTCGAAGGACGCTTGCGCGACGCGGCTGTCGCGGCGGCGGGCAAGGGCGCGCTCCGGATCGCGCCCTATGTCATCAAGCGCGTCGGCGTGGTCTCCACCATCCTGCCCGGCCTCTCCTCGAAGGTCATCGACAAGACCTTGCGCGTCACCGCCGAACGGCTGGCGCCTGCAGGCGCCGCCATCATTGCCGAACGCCGCGTGCCGCATGAAGGCGCGCCGCTGTCGGCCGCCATCCAGGAACTGCTCGGGCTCGGCGCCGAGCTAGTCATCGTGTTCGGGGCCTCGGCCATTGCCGACCGGCGCGACGTGATCCCGGCTGCGATCACCGGCATTGGGGGGACGGTCGAGCATTTCGGCATGCCGGTCGATCCCGGCAATCTCCTGCTGATCGGTAACGCGGCCGGCGTGCCGGTGCTCGGTGCGCCTGGCTGTGCCCGTTCGCCGGTCGAGAACGGTTTCGATTGGGTCCTGATGCGGCTGCTCGCCGGCATCAAGGTGACCCGCGCCGAGCTGATGGCGATGGGCGTCGGCGGCCTTCTGATGGAGATCGTCACCAGGCCGCAGCCCCGCGCCAAGCCGGAAACGGAGGGCGAACGCAAGGTTGCGGCCATCGTGCTCGCCGCCGGCCGCTCGACCCGGATGGGCGGGCCCAACAAGCTCCTGGCCGAACTCGAGGGCAAGAAGCTGGTGCGGATCGTGGTCGAGCAGGCGCTGGCCTCCAAGGCTTGCGAGGTGATCGTCGTCATCGGCCATCAGGCCGACCTGGTCGAGCAGGCGCTGGCAGATCTGCGTGTCCGGTTCGTGCGCAATCCCGATTTCGCTGGCGGGCTTGCGAGTTCCGTGAAGGCCGGCATCGCGGCCGTGTCCGAGAACGCCGATGGCGCGGTAGTCTGCCTCGGCGACATGCCGATGGTCTCGAGCGATATGCTCGATCGGCTGATCGGCACGTTCGAGCCGGATCGCGGCAATTTGATCGTGGTGCCGGTCGCCGACGGCCGCCGCGGCAATCCGGTCTTATGGTCGCGGCGTTTCTTCCAGGAGCTGATGACGCTGGATGGCGACGTCGGTGCGCGGCATCTGATCGCCAAGCATGCGGAGGCCGTCGCCGAAGTGCCGGTCGAGGGAGACGGCGCCTTCCTCGACATCGACACGCCGCAGGCGCTGGACGCCGCACGGCGGGGGTGAGACGGCTTTCCATCATGACGCAGGGTTCTTCACTTCGCTCGCAACGGCGGTTGTCCGTCGATGGCCGGCGTTGCATCAGGCGCTATCTTTCAACCTTCTATTCACCAAGTTGAAACATCTTTTCCCCTAGATTTCGCCACATTGGGCCTCGGGGGAGGATCTCGGTGATCGTTTCGACCGCCGCGCGACGCTTCGCGCTATTTGCGTTTGGTATGACCGTTCTGGTGGCGGGCGCACGCCTTGCGACCGATCATTTCATCAGCGTCGCGCACGCAGCCGGTGCGTTCGCCATGGGCCAATGCGCCGCCTATGGCCAAGCCTATGATTACCCGTCCGAGCCTTCGGCAAAAGCGGCCGCGCTCAAGCAGTGCAAGGGCGACTGCACGGCAGTGATCCTGAAGAAGGCGTGTGCGGCCTTCGCGGTCGATTTGACCAATCCCTGCGGTCCGCATGGCTATGCGGTCCGGCCGAAGATATCGACCTCGCTCAACGATGCGACGCGTGAATGCTACAAATATGGCGGCAAGGAATGCGTGATCCGCGCCTGGGTCTGCGACGGCAAGGGTTGATTTCGCAGACAGGGCTTTTCATTGTTCGGGCAGCGGCGAACCCGGACTCCTGCGACGACGACAGCGTCTTGGCGCTGTCAGCGTAGAATTGATCGGGTTTCGGTCAATTTATCGGCGTCCCGAGAATGGCGTCGTTTGCCGGAGGAACGATGCAGTTCGACACCAAGATCGCGCTGGTGATCCGTAACGACCTTGAAGCCTGGCAGAAGCTGAACGTGGCAGCCTTTCTCGCGAGCGGCATTGCCGCTGCGTTTCCCGAATGTGTCGGTGTGCCTTATGAGGACGGTGATGGCACGCCATACCATGCGCTGATCGGCCAGCCGATCTTGATCTACGGTGCAGTCGATCGCGCGGCGTTGTCGCGGGCACTCGAACGGGCCTTGGCTCGCAACGTCAAATGCGCGCTCTATAGCGAAGACATGTTCAAGACCACCCATGACGAGGCCAATCGCGCCGCGGTGAAAGCGGTCGCTCGCGCCGACCTCAATCTGGTCGGCCTGGCCTTCCGCGGAGAACGCAAGGTGGTTGACAAGGTCGTGGACGGCTTGAAGTTTCACCACTGAAGATGGCGCGACAAGCCGGCCAGTTGATGTCACGGAGTTGTCATATGCTCCGCGACGAAGCGACGGCCGTCCATTGACTCCGATCAAGCTCGAGCTTGCCGGCCTCTATTAGTTTGCGCCTCGAAATGAGAGGAGCAGACACATGTCGACAATGAAGGCCGCCGTCGTCAAAGCCTTTGGCAAGCCGCTGGTGATCGAGGACGTGCCGATCCCGGTGCCGGGCCCTGGCGAGATCCTGGTCAAGCTGAAGGCCTGCGGCGTCTGTCATACCGACCTGCACGCCGCCTCGGGCGACTGGCCGGTCAAGCCGGTACCGCCTTTCATTCCGGGCCATGAGGCGGCCGGTTTGGTTGCGGCGCTCGGCCCTGGCGTGACCGATTTCAAGGTCGGCGATGCCGTCGGCGTGGCGTGGCTGCATGATGCCTGTCTGCGCTGCGAATATTGCGAGACAGGCTGGGAGACCCTGTGCGAGCACCAGCACAACACCGGCTACAGCGTCAACGGCGGTTTCGCTGAATACGTCATCGCCTCCGCGGCCTTCGCGGCACGCCTGCCGGCTGACGTCGACTTCGCTGCGATTGCCCCGATCCTCTGCGCGGGCGTGACGACCTACAAGGGCCTGAAGGAAACCGAGACCCGGCCGGGCGAGTGGGTGGTCATCTTCGGCGTCGGCGGCCTCGGCCACGTCGCCATCCAATATGCCAAGGCCATGGGGATGAAGGTGATCGGGATCGACATCACCGAGGACAAGTTGAAGCTCGCGCGCGAAGCCGGCGCCAATCACGCGGTCAATGCGCTCGACAAGGACGCGGTGGACCGGGTCGCCAAGATCACCGGCGGCGGCGCCCACGGCGTACTGGTGACGGCCGTGTCGACGCCAGCCTTCGCCCAGGCGCTGCACATGGTCCGTCGCAAGGGGACGGTCAGCCTGGTCGGGCTGCCACCGGGCGAGTTTCCGACACCGATCTTCGACGTCGTGCTGAAGCGCATTACGGTGCGCGGCTCGATCGTCGGCACGCGGCGAGATCTCGACGAGGCCATCGCCTTCGCCGCAGAGGGCAAGGTCAAGGCCGAGATCACCACGGCGCCGCTGTCGGAGATCAACACCATCTTCGACAAGATGAAGGCAGGCAAGATCGACGGCCGCATCGTGCTCGATTTCACCTGAATGCCTATCGGCGCACATTCTAAAGAAGGCCGCGGCGTCATGGAAATGCGCCGCGGCCTTTTGATATGGATCAGCGTCTCGGTGGATCGGGCTGGCACGATGCGGCCATGACAGCGGTTACCAAAATCGTCTTTCTCGGCGCGAGCAGCGCGTCCTTCGGACTCAGCATGTTCCGGGACCTGTTCTCGACGCATGAGCTCGCAGGCAGCACCTTGGTGCTGGTCGGTCGCAACGCCGAGCGGCTCGGCCGCGCCGAGCGCCTGGCGAAGCTCTTGAACGACAAGTCCGGCGCCGGACTGAAGATCGAGGCGACGACGGACTGGCGCGCTGCGCTGGATGGCGCGGGCTTCGTCGTCCATTCCACCGCGATCGACCGCAACCGGCTCTGGCGGCACGATTTCGAGGTGCCGCGCAAATACGGCATCCGCCATACGCTCGGCGAGAATGGCGGGCCCGGTGCATTGTTCTTCACCTTGCGCACGCTGCCGGTGGTGTTCGACTTCGTCCGCGAAATCGAAAGCCGCTGCCCGCAGGCGCTGTTCATCAACTTCTCGAATCCGGAGAGCCGCATCATCCTGGCGCTCGGGCAGCATAGCCGGATCAAGCACATTGGCCTCTGCCACGGCATCTTCATCGCACGCAGCCAGGTCGCCGCGATCCTCGGCTTGCCCGAAGCGCGGGTGGACGTGTGGGGCGCCGGTCTCAACCACTTCCAATGCTTGAAAGAGATTCGCGATCGCGAGACCGGGGCCGATCTCTATCCGCTCCTGCGCGAGAAGGAGGCAAGCCACGATCCCGAGGTTTCGCCGCTGACCCGCGCGCTGTTCCGCAGCTTCGGCTATTGGCTAGGCTGTGGTGACGGCCATGTCGGCGAATATTTCGCCTATGGCTGGGAGGCGGGGGAGGGCGGTTACAATTTCGATTGGGACGAGGGCGAGCGCGCCAAGGTGAACCGGCTGATCGAGGACGTGCTGGCCGGTCGTACGGAGATGCCGGATTGGTGGCTGAAGCCGTCGGGCGAGCGCGCCGTCTCCGTGATCTCCTCCGTACTGCATGACCGCAAGCAGCTGATCGAATCCGGGGTCGTCTATAACGATCGCGTCATTCCTAACCTGCCGGCGGACGCGGCGGTGGAAGTGCCGGTCGTCGCCGACCGTATCGGCATTCATCCAGTCTCGCTCGGGCCACTGCCGGAGCCGGTCGCGAAGCTCATGACCGTTCAGGTCCAGGTGCAGCAGCTTTCGGTCCAAGCGGCGATGCAGGCCTCCAAGGAGATCGCGCTGCAGGCGCTCCTGATCGACCCCGTGGTGAACTCGGCGACATCAGCGCGGCAGCTCCTGGACGAATTGTGGGAGATCAACCGGCCCTACATTCGTCCTTGTGCGTGAGACGCGCACTACAAATCAATCCATTCGCAGCTGCCGGAAGATCACGGCTTTGGCGCCGTCGAGCAGAAAGGCGAACACGACGGCTACCGCAAGCAGGCCGGCGATGATCGGCAGCGCCAGCGGAGCCATCAGCGATCCGGTGGCGGCGAGCGCCGTGACGATCAGGATGTCCGTAATCGAGGAGACGACGACGGTCCGGCTTGGCCGCGACGACCACAGGCGGCGGCGTTCGCGCACGACGTAATAGATCGATTGGCCGCTGAAGGTCAGGTTGACCAGGGTCATGGTCCGCAGCGTCTCGAGGTCGAGGCGTAGCAGATCCCTGCCGATCAGCAGCACGCCGACGCAGAATGCGAGATCGACCATACCCATGATCACGCCGGCGAGCGTCAGGTCGCCGATGCGCCACGCATTCGGCTCGGCCGAGGGCCGGACGTTGTCGGTCGCCGCCGACATTGCCAGGAAATCGCCCGTGATCATGGAGATCACGATCAGCGTCGGTGTCAGAATGGCATGTCCGACGGTCAGGAAGCCGATGCCGAGATAGGAAACCTGGCGGACCTTGTGCACGATCGAGCGCAGCGCATAGGTGAGGATACGCTGGAATGCGACGCGTCCCTGCGTCACCGCGGTGAGAATGCTGGTGAGGCCGGGCTCGGTGAGCACGAGGCCGGCTGCGGACTTCGCGACGTCGGTCGACGTCGAGACCGCAATGCCAAGCTGCGCCTGACGCAGCGCCGGCGCATCGTTGGCGCCGTCACCGCACATGCCGACGGAATAGCCCGAGCGCTGCAGCGCCTTGACCAAAGCGAATTTGTCTTCCGGCAGCACGCCGGCGAACACCGCGTAATCTGTGGCGTCGATCCTCTCGGGGATCGGTCCGGGCGGAAACACCTTGCCGTCCAGTCCAATCGCTTTGGCCACGGCCGAGGCCGTGGCCGGGGCATCGCCGGTCACCATGACGACGCGCACGCCCATTGCTTGCAATTTCGCGAGGCAATCGGCAGCTTCGGGCCGCGGAGGATCGCTCAGCGCGATCAAGCCGACGATGTGCATCACATCCGAATCCGCGGCGGACACACTGACGCCGAGTACGCGATAACCCTCGGCCTCCAGCCTTGAGGCTTCGGCCCTTGCCTCATTGGGTGCAGTCGACATGGCCAGCACAGCCGCGAACGCGCCTTTCACCACGCGCCGTCGCGTGTCATCTGCGGTGATGACGGTCGCTTCCGCCATCTTGGTGGCGGGATCGAACGGAATGAATGTTTCTCGCCGCAATCCGTCCAATCGGCCATTCCCGGACGCCATCCGCACTGCGCCATCGACCGGATCGAGCCCGCCGTCGGAACTCGACAGACGCGCCCACACCAGGACATCCCGCGCGCTCGCGTTTCCAAATGGGACGGTCGCTGCGACGCGCAGTTCGTTTTGGGTCAGAGTGCCCGTCTTGTCGACGCACAGCACGTTCATGGTGGCGGCCTCGTCGACCGCGGAGAGCCGCGTCGGCAGCACGCCGCGTCGGCCGAGCGCCTGCGCCGCCACGGCAGCGGTGAGCGTGAAGGCTGCCGGAAGCGCGACCGGCACGGAGGCAAGAACAGCAATCAGGCCGAGCGGAACGATTTCCGTCATCGGCAGGTGACGGGAGATCGCATAGGCGATCAGCGCGAGCGCCAATGTCCCATTGATGGTCGCGAGCGCGAGCACCACGCGCAACACCGCCTTCTGCTGCGAACTGGTGACATGTGCCGTCCGAATAAGCTCTGCTGTCCGTCCGAACCGGGTGTGGGCACCAGTTGCGAGCACCTCGGCCATCGCTTCGCCGCGCCGGATCAGGGCTCCGGCGAAGGTCTCGCTGCCGGGACCGACCTCGATCGGTAGCGACTCGCCCGTCAGCATTGATTGGTCGAGCATCACAGCGCCTGAACCGAGCCGCACATCGGCAGGCACCACGGCGCCGAGCGTCAGCTTGATGATATCTCCGGGCACGAGTTCGGCCGCCGGAATGATGGTCCAGATGCCGTCGCGGAGGACGGCGGCGTTGAGCGCGAGCCGCTGCTTCAAGGCCTGCAGCGTGGCCTTGGCGCGGCCTTCCTGGAACGTGCCAAGCAGGGCGTTGAACACCAGCAGCAGGCCGATGATTCCTGCCTCGAAATATTCGCCGAGCGAGAGTTGCAGCAGGATCGCCGCCTCCAGCAGGCAGGGGACCGGCGCAACAAACTTGCCGAGCAGCACGTGCCAGAGCGGACGCTCGGTGCTCGTCGTCGCATTGGAGCCGAATTCCCGCAGGCGCCGGGCCGCTTCGGCGGCTGTCAGGCCGCGATCCCAAACCGATGCTTGATCGGCCGTTGCGGGCGCCGGCGCGTTCGCCGGTAATGGAGCCGCGGGAATTTCGAAATCATCCATCGCGATTGCCGGATGAGTACTGCCCGATGATGAGTCCTAGGGCTGCGCAGTGCCCTGCGAATATTCGGCGGAACGGAACTCAGCATGAGCCTGATCAAGGCGCACGCGGATGTGAAATGGTTGCTTGTAGCGCGCATCCTTCCATCAGACGCCGGTCGTCCGAGGCCAGCGCCGTAGCCGGATCGCAATGGTATTGACACTGACTGACCAGTCAGTCATATTTTAAGAATGGTGATGAGAACACGAAAAGTCGCAAGCAGGGTTACTGGCCGGCCGGCCGCATCGCAGGTCGTTCGCGCAGCGGACAAGGCAGGCGAAGCGTCCGCGAGCCGGGCGGAGCGCGCGGCCGAGCGCCGCGCGGCGATCGTCGAGGCGGCGATGGAGGAGTTCGTCGCGCGCGGCTTCACCGCGACGCGGCTCGACGACATTGCCAAGCGGGCCGGCGTCGCCAAGGGCACGATCTATCTGCATTTCAAGGACAAGGAATCGATGTTTGAGGAATTGATCCGCACCGCGATCGTGCCGTTCGTCAGCCGCATGACTGCACCGCCGTCATTCACGGGATCGGTGCGCGATGCGGTCGAAACACTGGGGCGCCTGTTCATCCACGAGGTCGCGACTACGCGCCGCGGCGACATCGTTCGGCTGATCGTGGCCGAGGGCACGCGCTTTCCGGCGATTGCCGATTTCTACTATCGCGAGGTGGTATCTCGCGGACTCGCCGCGCTGCGCGGCCTGATCGAGCTTGCGATCGAGCGGGGAGAGATCCGCGAGCCCAAGCTCGCGCAATTTCCGCAAATCATGATCGCGCCGGTGCTGATTGCTGTGCTGTGGAAGAGCCTGTTCGAGCGGCATGCGCCGCTCGATGCCGAAGCGATGCTGCGGACGCATCTCGACCTGATCTTTGGCGAACGGAGTGCAACATGACGAGCCTCTTGCATTGCTTCGTCGTTCTGGCCACCGCTTTCACGCTGAACGGATGTCACGATAAGCGCGATCCCGGCTATCAGGGCTGGGTCGAGGCCGATATGATCTTCGTCAGCCCCGATGAGGCGGGGCGCGTAACCAAGCTCAACGTCCGCGAAGGCGACGAGGTCAAGGTCGGCGATCTGCTCTATTCGGTCGACGACGATCTGCAGCAGGCCGATCTCAACCAGAACAAGGCGACGCTCGCCAATGCGCAGCAGACCTATGACCGTGCGGCCGCACTGAGCAAGACCGGCGCAGGCACGCAGGCTACGCTTGATTCGGCGATCTCCGCGTTGCGCGTCGCCGAGGCCCGTGTGGTCACGTCGCAGACGCGGCTGGCCCGCCGCAGGGGCTTTGCCCCGGTCGCCGGCACCGTGCAGCAGATCTACTTCCGCGAGGGTGAGATGGTCGCGGCGCAGCGGCCGGTCCTCTCGATCATGCCGCCCGGCAACATGAAGCTGCGCTTTTACGTTTCCGAGACGGAACTGCCGAAGATCGCCATCGGCGATGAGGTCCGCGTCACCTGCGACAATTGTGCGCCCGATCTCTCCGCGCGGATCTATTTCATCGCGACCACGGCCGAATACACCCCGCCAGTGATCTACAGCCTCGATGAGCGCAACAAGCTCGTCTATCTGATCCAGGCGCGGCCTTCGCGGCCCGACGCGCTGCGCGTCGGCCAGCCGGTCAGCGTCTATCTCAATGCCAAGACGCCGGTGGCCGATCGACGATGACGCGCGCGGCGGACGACGGGATCGCGATCGACGTTCATGGACTGACGAAATCGTTCGGCGGCCGCGAGGTCGTGCACGATCTGTCGATGCGGGTGAAGCGCGGCTCGATCTACGGGTTTCTCGGTCCGAACGGCTCCGGCAAGACTACGACCATCCGAATGTTATGCGGGCTGTTGACGCCCGATAGTGGCGAGGGCCGCTGTCTGGGGTTCGATATCCGCCGCGACGCCGACCGCATCAAGCGGCGGGTTGGCTACATGACTCAGCGCTTCAGCCTGTATCAGGATCTGTCGGTGCGCGAGAATCTCGAATTCGTGGCGCGTCTCTATGGCCTGAGCGATCCGCGCGGTGCTGCGCGCGACATGGTCAGGCGGCTTGGGCTGTCGGGCCGGGAGGGACAGCTCGCCGGCGAGCTGTCGGGCGGCTGGAAGCAGCGGCTGGCGCTTGGCGCCTGCACGCTGCCCAATCCGCAGTTGCTGCTGCTCGACGAGCCGACCGCCGGCGTCGATCCCAAGGCGCGGCGCGATTTCTGGAACGAGATCCATGCGCTCGCGGCCGAGGGGCTGACCGTGCTGGTCTCCACCCACTACATGGACGAGGCCGAGCGCTGTCACGAGATCGCTTATATCGCCTATGGCTATCTGCTGGCGCATGGCACTGTCGAGCAGGTGATCAAGCAATCGGCGCTCACCACCTACACTGTCGGTGGCGATCGCCTGCAGGAGGTGGCGAGCGCTCTGGCAGGGCAGCCCGGTGTCGACATGGTGGCGCCGTTCGGCGCCAGCCTGCACGTGTCCGGCCGCGATGGAGCCGCACTGGAATCTTCGATCGCGCCGTGGCGTGACAAGCCCGGCCTGCGTTGGCAGCAGGCGGCGCCCTCGCTGGAGGACGTCTTCATCGATCTGATGAACCGCTCGAAGGACAATTTCCAATGAGCGCTATAGACATCAACGAACGCAGCCCCGCCGAACCGCGCTTCGGCTTCCTGCACCGGACCTACGCGATGCTGGTCAAGGAGTTCATCCAGCTCCGCCGCGACCGGGTCTCGTTCGCCATGATCGTGATGATCCCGGTGATGCAATTGCTGCTGTTCGGCTATGCCATCAACACCACGCCGCATCATCTGCCGGCCGCGGTGCTGCTGCAGGAAGACAGCGATCTCGGGCGCTCGATCCTGAAGGCGCTGGAGAACACGGCCTATTTCCGCTTCACGCGCGAGGTGCACGACGTCAATGAATTCGACGATCTGCTGCTCTCCGGCAAGGTGCTGTTCGGCGTCGAGATTCCGCGTGGCTTCGAGCGCGCAGTCCGCCGCGGCGACCGTCCGGCGCTGCTGGTCGCGGCGGATGCCACCGATCCGGTGGCTGCCTCCTCAGCGCTGTCATCGCTCGGCATGATTGTGCAGACCGCTCTGGCGCACGACCTGTACACCGGTGATCCGGTCTCGCTGCCGTTCGAGATCCGGGCGCATGCCCGCTACAATCCGGCCGCCGAATCGCGGCTCAACATCGTGCCCGGCCTGGTCGGCACCATCCTGACCATGACCATGCTGATCTTCACCGCGCTGTCGGTGACCCGCGAGATCGAGCGCGGCACGATGGAGAGCCTGTTGTCGATGCCGATCAAGCCGGTGGAAGTGATGCTCGGCAAGATCATCCCTTATGTGCTGGTCGGATTCCTGCAGGCATCGATCATCATCGGCATCGGCGTGCTGCTGTTCGGCGTGCCCGTGTTCGGCAGCCTTTCGTTGCTGGCGTTGCTGTCGACGCTGTTCATCGGCGCCAATCTGTCGATCGGCTACACGTTCTCCACCCTGGCGCAGAACCAGCTGCAGGCGATGCAGCTGTCGATGATGTTCTTCCTGCCCAGCATCCTGCTGTCCGGATTCATGTTTCCGTTCCTGGGCATGCCGCAATGGGCGCAATATGTCGGCGAGTGCCTGCCGCTCACGCATTACCTGCGCATCGTCCGCGCGATCATGCTCAAGGGCTCGACCCTGCAGAACCTGCAATATGACGCCATTGCCCTGTTCGCCTTGATGCTGTTTGCGATGACGGTCGCCGTGCTGCGCTTCCGCCGCACCCTCGATTGAGGCAGGATGTGGCCGGGGCAGGCGAGGAGCTTGGGGCGCGCGATGTTGGCACCATGGTCGGACCGAAATGAAGCACTTGGGGCTGCTGCGTCGGCCGAATTCGGCCAAGCCTTTACGCGTCAAGTCCTGAGCACGGAACTGCTTCGGGTCAAGGTGCTGATCGGCACCGCAGCTCTGTTTTTGGCGATCTCTGCCTTCGTCGATATCTTCGAACCGAAGATCATGCTTTGGATTTGGCACGGCGGATCCAGGGCTCTCTACAGCTATGCGATTCTGATCTTTTTCATTCTGTTCGAGGCCTGGATCCATTCTCGGATCCTGGCGGACATCGGGCGCGGCCGCGACGTTCCGCTCGTCATGCGCTATATCGGCACCGTGATCGAGACTTCGTTGCCGACATTGGTGCTGGTGATGCAGATCGACAGCATCGGCCCGGAGAAGGCGCTCGCCTTCGGCATGCCGCTGACCTACTTCGTCTTCATCATTCTGTCGACGCTGAGGCTCGACTTCTGGCTGTCGAGCTTCACCGGATTCGTCGCTGCTGCCGAGCTGCTGGTCGTCGCGCTCGTCGACCGGCCGGTCCTCGACGTCAGCCAGAATCCAGAGATCTATTTCCATGCGGAGCGAAGCTTTATCATCCTGCTCTGCGGCACGATCGCAGGCGCGGTCGGCCTGCAGCTGAGGCGCCAGTTCGTGGCCAGCATCCTGGCAGCGACGGCGCGCGACCGACTCACCGACCTGTTCGGCCAGCACGTCTCGCCCCAGGTCGTCGAGCGTCTGATGAAGGAGGGCACCACGGAAGCGAGAGACATCCGGCAGGTCGCCGTGATGTTCGTCGACTTCCGCAGCTTCACCGCGGCCGCGCGGTCGCGCACGCCGCAGGAGGTGGTGGACCGTCTCGACGGTGCGTTCGCGGTGCTGGTCGAAATCCTCGAGCGCCACGGCGGCATCGTGAACAAGTTCCTCGGCGACGGCTTCCTGGCGCTGTTCGGCGCGCCGTTCGAGACGCCGGATGCGGCACAGCACGCGGTGGCGGCGGCGCGCGAGATGGTGGCCGCAATGGAGCAGGTCAACGCCGGCTCGGACTGGCCGCTGCGCATCGGCATCGGCATTCATCTCGGCGAGGTGATCGCCGGCAGCATCGGCTCGCCGCGCCGCAAGGAATACACCGTGATCGGCGATACCGTGAATTTCGCCTCGCGGCTGGAGACGCTGAACAAGGAATTCGATTCCCAGCTCTTGATCTCGTCGGAGGTCCGCGCCGCGATCGGCGCGGATGGCGATGGCGCCGTGCCGCATGGGCAAGTGTCGATCCGCGGCTATGACCGGGCCGTCGAGGTCTGGCAGCTGAGCTAGCGTTCACACTCACACCTGCGGCGCGACCAGGTTCTCCACCTTGACGTGGTCGCGCTCCTCGATGATCTCCGCGATCCAGCGCCGGTGGCAATGGGTGTGATCACGCTCGTAGCAGAGCAGGCAGATGGGGCCTGCAGTCTTCACGAGCGCGGATAATTCATCGAGCTGCTCCTTGGCCTGGGGCGTCTTCAGATGCGCGCTATAGACCTTCTGTAATGTATCGTAATGGCCGCTGCGCGCAGCGTCGCGGCCTTCCTTCGGCGTGCCGAGCCCACGCAGATGCACGTAACCGATGCCGCGCTCGTCGAGACCGGCCGCAAGCTGGGTCTTCGACAACCCGGGACGGCGGGATGCGGCGATGGCGCGGACATCGACCAGGAGCTTCACGCCGGCAGACTGCAATTCGTCGAGCACCGCCTTGGCCGGCGTCTGCTCGTAGCCGATCGTGAACAATGTCTTGGCTTTCGCCATCTGACGTAACCTCAGCTCAGCCGCGCGATCAGCTCCATCGCCCCTGCAGGCGCGCGCACCTTGCCCTCATGGATCACATAGGCGAACACGTCGCGCGGGCTCTTCTTGGCAGGCTCGTTGTCAACGCGCGGCAGATCGTCCGGTTCGCCGCCCTCGGCCCAGGTCTTGAGCCGCCCGGCCCAGGCGTCGAGCTGTTTCGGCGGGTAGCAGGTGGCGATCTCGTCATTGCCCTTCTGCAGCCGTGCATAGACGAAATCGCCGGTGACGTCGGCGATTGCCGGATACTTGCCGTGTTCGGCAAAGACCACCGGGGTTTCGAACTCACGCAGAAGCGCCACGAAGCCGGGTGCGCAGAAGCTGTCGTGCCTGACTTCAACGACATGGCGCAGCGCGCGGCCGTCGATCTCGCGCGGCAGGAGCTCCAGGAACTTGCCGAAATCGGCTTCGTCGAACTTCTTGGTCGGCGCGAACTGCCAGAGCACCGGGCCCAAGCGGTCGCCGAGTTCGAGCACGCCGGTGTCGTAGAATCGCTTGACCGAGTCGCCGGCCTCCGCCAGCACGCGCCGGTTGGTCGCAAAGCGCGGGCCCTTGAGCGAGAACACGAAGCCGTCGGGCACCTCGCGCGCCCATTTGCGGAAACTCTCCGGTTTCTGCGAGCCGTAATAGGTGCCGTTGATCTCGATCGAGGTCAGCTTTGAGGCGGCGTATTCCAGCTCCTTCGACTGCGGCAGCTTCTCCGGATAGAACACGCCGCGCCAGGGCGCGAAGGTCCAGCCGCCGATTCCGATATAGATGTGACTCTTTTGCTTTGCAGCGCGCGCGGGGGTCTTGCTCACGGAATGGGGTCCGTCGTTCGGAGGAGGAGCGGGCGGGGATTGGATGCAGAGAGTAATCAATACCGGCAGCCTTGACCAGTTCGGCTCTGTGGCGGCGGTGCTCTTTCGGCCGGCCGAGGTTCCATGATATTCATTCTGCGGGGGCGACAGGGAAGCATTCGCATGACATCCGAATCCATTGGTAGCGTTCTTGGCTTCATTGTCGGGGCAATCGTGCTGGCCGCTGCCTTCTATTATGTCCCGGTCGGACCGCGGTCCATGCCGGCCAAGGTTGAGGCGCCGGCCCAGCCGGTTCCGGCGGCACCGACGGCCCCTGCAGTACGTGGGCCTGTGGTTCGGGAAGTCCCGAACTAGCCCGGTCTTCGGAGGGGTCCTTGCAAAAGGCCTGGGAGATCCCATTTAAGGTATAACGGTGACGTTGAGCCTTGTACGGCTCCTTCATTGGGACGACCACGACAGAGCGGCTGCGCCGGATGTACGCGCGCCCTTTGTTTGTGGTCGTTGGCATTTTGGGGGACGGGATTGAACCGTCACACCCTGCGCTTTTTGCCTCTCCAGGGTGGCGCCGACCTTGGCATGGCAGGATGTGGCGGATATACGCATCCCCGCCATGAACGAAGCCATCCGACCGGCCCCGCCCGTGCCGCTGCAATCCGTCGCCGTTCCGATCGTGACGGTCGTTGTTCCGACCTTTAACGAGCGCGACAATGTCACGACGCTCTACAGGCGGCTGGAGGCGGCCTTCAAGGACGTGCCGTGGGAGGTCGTGTTCGTCGATGACAATTCGCCTGACGGAACCTGGCAGGTGGTGCGTGGGCTGTCTCAGGCCGACAGCCGCGTCCGCTGCATCCGCCGCATCGGCCGTCGTGGCCTTTCCGGCGCTTGCATCGAGGGCATTCTCGCCGCCAGCGCGCCCTATGCCGCGGTGATCGATGCCGATTTGCAGCACGACGAGACCCAGCTGCCGAAGATGCTGTCGCTGCTCGAAAGCGGTGCGGCCGAGCTGGTGGTCGGCAGCCGTTATGTCGAGGGTGGAAGTGCGGCGAGCTTCAACAAGCAGCGGGCAGGGGCCTCCGCTTTTGCCACCGAGATTGCGCGGCGGCTGCTCAAGGTCGAGGTCGCCGATCCGATGAGCGGCTTCTTCATGATCCGCCGTGATCGTTTCGAACAGATCGCACCGAAGCTCTCCACGCAAGGCTTCAAGATCCTGCTCGACATCATCGCCAGCGCCGAAGGCGGCCTTCGCACGGTGGAAATTCCCTACACCTTCGGCTCGCGCCTGCATGGCGAGAGCAAGCTCGACTCGATGGTCGCGCTCGACTTCCTCGGTCTCGTGCTGGCCAAGCTGACCAACGACGCGGTCTCGTTGCGCTTCCTGTTGTTCGCCATGGTCGGGGGTACGGGTCTGTTCGTGCATCTCGGCACGCTCTTCCTCTGCCTTCAGGTATTCGATCTGCCATTCGCCGAATCTCAGGCGATCGGCGCTCTGGTCGCGATGACCTCGAACTTCATTCTCAACAATTTCCTCACCTATCGGGACCAGCGGCTGAAGGGCTTTGCCATCCTGCGCGGCCTTCTCGCGTTCTACCTCGTCTGCTCGGTCGGCCTGCTTGCCAATGTCGGCGTCGCCTTCTCGGTCTATGACCAGGAGCCGATCTGGTGGCTGGCGGGTGCCGCCGGCGCGCTGATGGGCGTGGTCTGGAACTACGCGATCTCCGGACTGTTCGTCTGGCGCAAGCGATGACGCCTGTCGTCGCGGCCGACGACGCTCGGCTCGTCCGCAACACCTGGCTGACCATCGTCGCGCTCGTCGTGCTGCGGCTGGTCGCGGCCGCGATGACGCCGATCACCTTCGACGAAGCTTATTACTGGATGTGGTCGAAGCATCTTGCTTTCGGCTATTACGATCATCCGCCGCTGGTCGCGCTCGTGATCCGGCTCGGCACCATGCTCGCGGGTGACACCGAGCTCGGTGTGCGCATCGTCTCGATCCTGCTCGCATTGCCGATGAGCTACGCGGTCTATCGCACGGCCGAGATCCTGTTCGGCAGCGTGCGGGTGGCCGCCAGCGCCGCGCTGCTGCTCAACGTCACCCTGATGGCCGCGGTCGGCACCATGATCGTGACGCCGGATGCTCCGCTGCTGGTCGCGTCGAGCTTCGTGCTGTTCTGCTGCGCCAAGGTGCTGGAGACGGAGCGCGGCGCGTGGTGGCTCGGCGTCGGCGTCGCGGCCGGTCTCGCCCTCGCGGCAAAGTACACCGCGATGTTCTTCGGCGTGGCGATCCTGATCTGGCTCGTTGCCGTGCCAAAGCTCCGGCACTGGCTGCGTTCGCCCTGGCCCTATCTCGGCGGGCTGGTCGCGCTCGCGATCTTCAGCCCGGTCATCATCTGGAACGCCGAGCATCAATGGGTGTCCTTCATCAAGCAGCTCGGGCGCGCCAGGATCGAGGATTTCCGACCCAGCTATATCGCCGAGCTGATCCCGACCCAGTTTGCCTTTGCGACGCCGCTGATCTTCATTCTCGGCGTCATGGGCCTCTATGCGTTGCTGGCGCGCAAGGTGGGCGAGGCGAGTTCGCGGGTGCTTGTCAGCGCGATGGTCTGGGTGATCGTCGCCTATTTCATCTGGCATTCGCTGCATGCGCGGGTCGAGGCCAACTGGTTCGCGCCGATCTATCCGGCCTTTGCGGTGGCGGCTGCATTCGCCGCGCATTGCGTGCCATGGAAGCCGCGTGCGCAGCGAACGGTAGAGTTCTGCCGGCGCTTCGCCGCGCCTGTCGGCATCGTGATGTTCGCAGCATTGGTCGTACAGGCCGACACCGGATGGCTGTCGGGCTACCTTCGGGATTCCACGGTGCGCAGCGTCGGCATCGGCTGGCGTGCGCTGGCCGATGAAATCGAGGCGGTGCGGGCCCGGGTTGGCGCGCGTTGCGTGCTTGCGATGGACTACGGCACCACCGCCTGGCTCTCGTTCTACCTGCCGCGCGGCACCTGCGTACTGCAGCCGATCGAGCGCATCCGCTGGGTCAATTTTCCCGAGCCCGATCCGGCAGCGCTCCAGGGGACGCTGTTGTTCGTCGACGAGGCGCAGATCGGTCTTCGCTTCTATCCGAGCTTCACCTTTGCCAAGATCGAGAAGGTGGCGGAAGCCCCGCGCAAGCGCGGCCCGCTGGTGATCGAGACCTACGCGCTCTATGCGGTGAGCCAGCCGAAGCAAGAGGTGATCGACCGCTCCCCGGCGCCGGAATTGCAGCGCTGAGGCGGCGTGGGGATTGCCTCGTTGCACGGACCCCGGCAGCGTCTCGCCGCCGCATGCCGGATCTGCTTGGCGCCTCGACTCGGGCGCGTGCCGCATTTGCGCCCTGTTTCCGCCGCGTTCGTCGGCGACACAGGCCGAAATGGTTAACCCGCCTTTAATCTGCCAAAACTTAATCCGCATTTAACTAAAAGTCGCCTTAATGACGCTTCGTGCCTCTGCGAGATGCACAGCGGTTAGGCGAACCGCGACGCATCGACAGAGAGTTTCGAGTCACCGAAGTCTCCGTTCCGGGCGTCAGTAAATGAGTAACAGTCGAGCTGCGTTGGCTGCACGAAACCGCAGGAAATCCTCCCTGAAGGCCTTGTCTCACAAACTGTTCGGCGGCGCGGCGATCGTCTCCCTGGTGGTGGGGTGCGGCGTCCTGGTCTATGCCAAGATCATCGCGGCCGATGCCTATCCGACGCTCGGCACGGACGGTTATGACGAGCCCGTCGTGCGCATGGCGCCGCGTATCGCCACGCGCAATGCATCGGACGCCGTCAGCGAGGCCTTCGCAGCGCTGCCCGACGCGACGCCCATGATCGCCAAGGGGCCCAGCACGCCCGCGATCACGCCGCAGATGTTCAGCGAACGCTTTGCCGCCGCCGTGCCGCAGGGCGTGCCGTCCAACGCCGCCAATGGCGCGCCACCGCTCCCCAAGTTTGCGGAAGCGGCCGACGTCACCGAGAAGGCCGGCGACAAGCCGGTCGATGCGCCCAAGACGGCAGCAAAGCTCGCGGAAGCTCCCAAGAAGGAGCCGCGGCCGCCGATGCGGCTTGCGCTCGCCAATCCGAAACAGCCGACGCAGCCATCGCCATCGCCGGCTGATGGCAGCGAACCCAAGGGCGGCATGGGCACGCTGCGGGCGATGACCGAGCGTGCCAAGGCCGCGGTGCTGTCGATCACCGGGGAGCGTCATTCGATCCAGGAGAAGCTGTGGGGCAAGCCTGACCAGAACGGCGGCCTGATGGCCTACGCCTCGGCCGACGCCAATTTCACCGCGAGCATCAGCCAGGATCCGACCAAGGGCGGCCAGGCGCCATATGACCGCTCGACGGCGGTCTACGACATCTCGGCCAGGGCCGTGTATCTGCCTGACGGCACCAAGCTCGAGGCGCATTCCGGTCTCGGCGAGAATCTCGACAATCCGCGCTCGGAGAACATCCGGATGCGCGGCGTCACCCCGCCGCACATCTATGAGCTCAAGCCGCGTGAGGCGCTGTTCCACGGCGTGCCGGCGCTGCGCCTCAATCCGATCGGCGGCAGCGAGGCGATCCACGGCCGCGACGGTCTGCTCGCGCACACGTTCATGCTCGGTCCGAACGGCGATTCCAACGGCTGCGTGTCGTTCCGCGACTACTACGCCTTCCTCGATGCCTACAAGAACAAGGGCATTCGCAAGCTCGCCGTGGTCGCACGGATCCAGTGAGGCGCGACGCGTAGATCGCGCGGGTTCGACCTCATTGCGAGGAGCAACGCGACGAAGCGATCCAGACTCCGTCCGCGTCGACAGTTCTGGATTGCGTCGCTTCGCTCGCAATGACGAAGTTGACGGTTGAGCCATTAAACGAGACACAATTTTACGATCTCGCAGCACGTCGTGCCCGAGCTTTGCTGCAGCTTTCGTCCTCCAATCAGAAGAGGACGCGGGGAAGGCCGGGTGCCGTCCGCACCCATGGCCCGCCTGCAGAAGAAAATGCAGGCGGCAGTCACCACAGGTACGAGCCGGATCATCCGGCCTTCCCTGCGCGATGGGTGAACGGCTTATACGTAGTCTCCCCGGTGAACGGGCTTTCTTGCCACCGTCACCCGCCTGATGCCCTCGCATCGCAAAGCGATGTCGAGTTGCATCATCACGAATTTAGCGCCAGCGTCGCGGCGCCAGGACCCTACGATTTCGTCGTCCGCAACGACATCAGTCGTCTTGCGCAAAAGCGCCTGACGTCGTCGCGGCCACCGCATCCCGCACTCGACGTTCGTGACGACGCGTACGCCCCTCGGATGAGGCGGGACGACGGCTATATATGCATAATTTCTGAAAAAACGAAAGTGGAATTTTATGCGGGAGCCGGGTGGGTGGCGTGATCCGATTGATCGAGCTGATGGAATTAGTTCTTGCGCGCAGCTCATTTTGGCTACCCGTCGGGCTGTTCGATGCGCGTAAGACGGGTCGGAAGAGACAACTGATTTGCCCGCCAGGCACGGACGAGCTGCGAATGCAGAGTGCGGGCAGGCGATCGCCTTTGCAGCGCGGATCGGCCTCCACTTCGAACGTGATCACGCCGGAGCAAGGCATGGCGCTATTGTTTCATCACCCGATCATGCATCGCGGTGATCCCGTCACCAGGGGGCGCAAATACGTACTGCGCAGCGACGTGATGTATCGCCGCCAGCAGTGAGGGATGGCGCACCATGCGCAAGCACTTCGTGGTTGCGTGTGGTGCCGCCATCGGCCATCCTTGCGGCAGGACAGGCCGGGGAATGTCATGACGAGCGTCGAGGCTGGAGCGATCGGTCCGCAGCGGGAGCCATGGTGGGCGATTGCAGCCATCTTCACCGCGGGCTTCCTGTTGCTGTGCCTGCTGCTGGCCTCGCCGCTGCTGATCCGCACCTTCCTTTTTCAGCCGTTCAACATTCCATCCGCGTCAAACATTCCTACCCTTCTGGTCGGCGACTATCTCTTCGCTTCGAAGTACCCCTATGGATGGGGTCGTTATACGTGGCCGTTCACGCCGCCGTCAGCGGGTCGTATCTGGGGCCGCGATCCGGCGCGCGGTGATGTCGTGGTTTTCCGTCTCAAGGACGGCAAGACCGACTACATCAAGCGTATCGTCGGGCTGCCCGGCGACCGCATCCAGATGAGGCAGGGCCTGCTCTACATCAACGACCAGCCGGTTCAGCGCGAGCGGCTCGACGATCTGGTCGGTGAAGCCGCCTGCGGCGGTAGTGCGGACGAACGGGTCAAGCGTTGGCGGGAGACCTTGCCGAACGGCGTGAGCTATCAGACGCTGGATTGTGTCGACAACGGCTTCTTCGACAACACCAACGTCTATGTCGTGCCGGCTGGCCATCTGTTCATGCTGGGCGACAACCGCGACAATTCTACCGACAGCCGCGTCCTCAGCGCCGTTGGCTATGTTCCCATCGAGAACGTGATCGGCCGCGCCGCGACGATCTACTTCTCGCTCGCCGGATCCGATACGAGCAGGCCAGGCCGGATCCGCTTCGAGCGGATCGGGACGATGGTGAGGTAGTAGCGAGAGACTGCTGTTGCTGCCGTTTCCGAGCGGGCATCGTGCGCACTCACTCCGTCCCGTGGTTATGGATTCCGGGCTCGCGACTGCGTCGCGCCCCGGAATGACGGAGAGGAAGAGCAGGGGCGGTGAGTTGACTATGATAAATGCGCTCATAGATCGATCGCCGTTGTGGTCGACGGAACGTTGCGTCAAACTCAAGCGTCATTCCGGGGCGCGCGTAGCGCGAGCCCGGAATCCATAACACAGGTTTCAATTGTGGATTCGCGCCAGCAGCGATGCATGGCTCAACTGAATTTTCTATCCAAACAGAAAGGGCGCGGTTTGCACCGCGCCCTTCGTATTCGAGAGAGGAACGGACCTTAGAAGTCCATGCCGCCCATGCCGCCGCCCGGAGGCATCGCGGGGCCGCCGGCGTTCTTCTTCGGCAGCTCGGCGACCATCGCTTCGGTCGTGATCAGCAGCGCAGCCACGGAGGCCGCGTTCTGGATCGCGGCGCGAACCACCTTGGTCGGGTCGATGATGCCCTTGGACACCATGTTCACGTACTCGCCGGTCTGGCTGTCGAAGCCATAGGCGTACTGCTCCTTCTCCAGGATCTTGCCGACGATGACCGAGCCGTCCTCGCCCGCGTTGATGGCGATCTGGCGGGCCGGGGCGGAGAGCGCCTTGCGGACGATCTCGATGCCGGTTTTCTGGTCGTCGTTCTTGGTGCGCAGGCCCTTGAGCTGCTCGGAAGCACGGAGCAGGGCGACGCCGCCGCCCGGCAGGATGCCTTCCTCGACAGCCGCGCGGGTCGCATGCATCGCGTCATCCACGCGATCCTTGCGCTCCTTGACCTCGACCTCGGTCGCGCCGCCGACGCGGATCACCGCGACGCCGCCCGCGAGCTTGGCCAGACGCTCCTGCAGCTTCTCACGGTCGTAGTCCGAGGTGGTCTCCTCGATCTGCGCCTTGATCTGCTGAACGCGCGCCTCGATGTCGGCCTTCTTGCCGCCGCCGCTGACGATGGTGGTGTTCTCCTTGTCGATCATCACCTTCTTGGCGCGGCCAAGCATGTTCAGCGTCACGTTTTCGAGCTTGATGCCGAGATCTTCCGAGATCGCCTGGCCGCCGGTCAGGATCGCGATGTCCTGCAGCATGGCCTTGCGGCGATCGCCGAAGCCCGGAGCCTTGACGGCCGCGACCTTCAGGCCGCCGCGGAGGCGGTTGACGACCAGGGTGGCCAGCGCCTCGCCCTCGACGTCCTCAGCCACGATCACGAGCGGCTTGCCGGTCTGCACGACGGCTTCGAGCAGCGGCAGCAGCTCGTTCAGCGACGACAGCTTCTTCTCGTTGATCAGGATGTAGGCGTCGTCCATCTCGACGCGCATCTTGTCGGCGTTGGTGACGAAGTAGGGCGAGATGTAGCCGCGGTCGAACTGCATGCCCTCGACGACGTCGAGCTCGGTCTCCAGCGACTTGGCTTCCTCGACGGTGATGACACCCTCGTTGCCGACCTTCTTCATGGCGTCGGCGAGGAACTTGCCGATCTCGGCGTCGCCGTTGGCGGAGATGGTGCCGACCTGGGCGATCTCGTCGTTCGACGTGACCTTCTTGGAGTTCTTGACGAGGTCGGCAACGACCGCCTCGACCGCGAGGTCGATGCCGCGCTTCAGATCCATCGGGTTCATGCCGGCGGCAACCGCCTTGGCGCCTTCACGCACGATGGCCTGGGCCAGCACGGTCGCGGTGGTGGTGCCGTCGCCGGCCGCATCAGCGGACTTCGAGGCGACTTCGCGCACCATCTGCGCGCCCATGTTCTCGAACTTGTCGTCGAGCTCGATCTCCTTGGCGACGGTGACGCCGTCCTTGGTGATGCGCGGGGCGCCGAACGACTTGTCGAGGACGACGTTGCGGCCCTTCGGACCGAGCGTGACCTTCACGGCATTGGCGAGAATGTCCACGCCGCGCAGCATGCGGTCGCGAGCATCGACGCCGAACTTCACGTCTTTGGCTGACATATTGGATTTCCCTGAGTTGAAATGTCTGTCTCACCCTTTCGCGGGGCGCCCGCGGGGCGCTCCTCAGGGGTGAGCGTGCGAGCGTGGGGTTAGGCGGCCTTCTTCTTGGCGCCGGCGTCGGTCAGCACACCCATGATGTCGCTTTCCTTCATGATCAGCAGCTCCTGGCCGTCGATCTTGACTTCGGTGCCAGACCACTTGCCGAACAGCACGCGGTCACCGACCTGAACGTCGAGCGGGACCAGCTTGCCGCTCTCGTCGCGGGCACCGGGGCCCACAGCGATGACTTCGCCCTGCGAGGGCTTTTCCTTGGCCGAGTCGGGGATGATGATGCCGCCAGCGGTCTTCTCTTCGGCGTCGATGCGCTTGACCACGACGCGGTCGTGAAGCGGACGGAAAGCCATACAGTCCTCCTAAGCTATTGAGGCAATTATCAGTTTCTGGAGATTGGCAGTCGATGCCAGCGAGTGCCAGCCCTGCCGCGCAGGACATAGGCGAGAGTTCTGGGGCCGGCAAGGGCTTGTAGCAGAAAAATTAGCAGTCAACCGCGGCGTCTGCCAGAAGGTCCCGGCATCGTTAACCGGGCCGGAACAGATCGGGAAACCCCGTATTAGCACCTGGGCTAAGTCGCTGCTAATGCAGGAAATTTCAACAACCCGTTAAACATTTAGGCTTGTGATGGATTGAGGTCATGCGTCACATTTCTCTCACGTGAGCGCATTTTCACCCGGGTGGCTCGATCCCGGTGGCCACGCCGGAATGCGCTTCCACAGAATGGAGGTTGGCATGGTGTCGAAGGTTGCCGTTTCCGAGGATTTTCGGAAACAGATCTTGGGTTACGGGCTGACGACGGCGCAGATCCTGTATCGGATGCCGGATCATCCCTCGCTGCTCCAGACCTACGTCTGGCAGAATTACGACCTGTTTCCGAAATTCCCCGCGCTGCAGGATTTCCTCAGCTTCTGGCAGAAGAAGCTCGAAGGGCCGCTGTTCTCCGTCACGGTCGCGCATTCCAAGCTGATCAAGCCGGCCGAGCTGCGCGCCGTCGACGGCGTGTTCCGGCTGCACTGAGCGGTAACCACAACCACGGTGTCATTCCGGGGCGTGCGCAGCACGAGCCCGGAATCTATACTCCCGATCGTGGTTATGGATTCCAGGCTCGGCCCTTCGGGCCGCCCCGGAATGACGACCTATCTTGGAGCGCCACTGGGCCCATCCGACGAACGGCTTGAATTGTGCTACCCTTCGCGACGCGAGGAAACAGAAGGGAGAGCACGATGGCCACCAAGAGCCGCGCGAAGAAGCCCGCATCACGCACCGCCGCGAAAGCGGCGACGCGCAAGACATCGTCCCGCAAGAGCGCCAAGACCAAAGCCAAATCCGCTGCGAGCAAACCCGGCGCACGCCGATCGCTTGCAAGCAAAGGCGCTGTTGCGCCGGTTGCGCGGCGGCCGAAGCAGAAGGTCGCCGTCAGCCATCATCGCGAGGAGGACTTCAAGGCCGACGGTCTGCGCGCTTACGCGCATTATCGCGACCTCGGCATTGCGGATGCGACCCATGGGCTCGCCCGCGCCCATGTCATCCGCCTGCTGCCGCCATGTGATCCCCGGGAAGTCGCCAAGCTGCACACGCACGACGTCGAATTCCAGATGGTCTACGTGCTCAAGGGTTGGGTGAAGAGCTATCTCGAAGGCGTCGGCGAAACGCTGATGAAAGCGGGCAGCGCCTGGACCCAGCCGCCGCGCATTCGCCACATGATCCTCGACTACTCCGATGACGTGGAGCTCTTGGAGGTAATCCTGCCGGCCGATTTCAAAACGGTCGAAATTACGGCGTGACAACACGCTGAAACAATAATTAGACATGAATCGCTGCTTCGCTTAGTCCGTGAGTTTTGAAGCGGGGGAAGCGAACGGCTGTTGTCGTGCAACACACGGGCACGCGCAGTTCTGCGTCCTTTCTTCGCGTCGCGAGGAGGGGCGAAGAGGTGACATCGTATCGCGAGGATATCGATTGGCTGCGCGCGATCGCGGTGCTCTCGGTCATCGCCTTTCATTTCGAGGCGCCGGGAATCTTCGGCGGCTTCGTCGGCGTCGATATCTTCTTCGTCATCTCCGGCTACCTGATTACCGGCATCATCCAGGGCGAGATCGCGCAAGGCCGCTTCTCCCTCGCGCGCTTTTACGAGCGGCGGGTCCGCCGGCTGCTGCCGGCGCTCTACGTCATGGTGGCGCTGAGCGCGATTCCGACGTTCCACTTTCTCCTCAGCTCCGAGCGCATGGAATTCTTCCGCTCGGCCGCGGCGGTGGTCAGCTTCACGGCGAACATCTTCTTCTGGTGGCAATCGGGCTATTTCGACCATGCGGCAGTGGAGAAGCCGCTGTTGCATACGTGGTCGCTGGGCGTGGAGGAGCAGTTCTATCTGGTGCTGCCGCTCGTCGTCTGGGGCGTCGTGCGGCTCGCACAAGGCCGCCGCGTGGTGCTGCCGTTCACCTTGGCCGCGTTGGCCGTCGCTTCCTTTGCGTTCAGTCTGGTGTTGATGCGCGACGGCGCGTCCGCGACCGCCTTCTTCATGAGCCCGCCGCGCGCGTGGGAATTCCTGGCCGGCAGCCTCGTCGCCATGCCCGGCATGCCGGCGCCATGGCCGGGGCTCGCGCAGCGAAGCGCTCGAGGATTGTCGCTGCTCTTGATGGCGATCCCGATCCTGTCGCTACGGCCGGGGCCCGGATTCCCGGGCCTCGATGCCCTGTCGCCCTGCATCGGCGCGGCGCTGTTCATCTGGAGCGGCATCGGAGTCGCGAATGGCAAGCGCAGTGCCCTGTCGCCGCTGACGCTCGCGCAGTTCTTCGGCCGCATCTCCTATTCGCTTTATCTCTGGCACTGGCCGTTGTTCGCGTTTGCGCGCTTCGCCAAGCCGGGCCTTGTGCTCGATGGCCGGGAAAAAGCTGCCCTGTTCGCAGTGACGGTCGCAGTGTCGTATCTGTCCTGGCGCTTGGTCGAGCAGCCGTTTCGCAACCGCGCTTTGGCTCCGACACCGCGGGCGGCCTTCAGCATGGCGGCGCTCGCAAGCCTGCTGCTGCTCGTCGGCACCGTTGCGGGATTGGTGTTCGGCAGCACCAGTTCGGAGGCCGATCGCGCCGCGGCGCGGCTCGACGCCTACAACGACTACGACATGAAGCCGGTCTATCGCTATGGCACCTGCTTCACGACCCCGGATGGACGGCTCGGCGAGGCCTGTCTCGCCGCGGTGTCCGGCAAGACCAACCTGCTGTTGTGGGGCGACAGTCTGGCCGCGCACTACTATCACGGGCTGAACGGGCGTCTCGATCGTCAGGCCGTCAATATCATGCAGGCGACGCAGCCGTCCTGCATGCCGACCCTGAGTGCGGAGACGCAAGCTCTCGCCTCCTGCCGCGCCTTCGCCGCGCAGATGCGGGACTACTTCGGAAGCCACAAGCCCGACCTTGTGGTGATGTCGGCGGACTGGCTGGAATATGCCCGGCCGCCGCGCTTTGCCGGAATGGTCGCCGATCTCAAGCACACCATCGCGCGGCTGAACGATGCCGGCATTCCGATCGTCCTGCTCGGCCCCGCCATCCAGTATCGCACGCGCCTGCCGTCCATGCTGGCGCGGGCGGAGCTGCGTGGGCTGGCCGCACGGCCGGCTGATTTCGTCCGCTCCGATATTTTCGAGCTCGACCGGGCCATGCGTGAGGCGCTGCCGACCGGCGAGGCGCTGTCCTACATCTCGATCCTGGAGTCCGTCTGTCCGGACCGGCAATGTCCGCTCACGGTGGACGGCGTGCCGCTGGCCTTCGATCACGCGCATCTGACGGCGGAAGGGTCGGCCTATGTGATGGCGAGAGTGGCGCCGAGCCTCAAGCTCGCGCAGCCCTGAACCGTCATGAGGATCACGTCAGCAGGCCGACGATCGCGCCCATCAGGCAGGTGGTCAGCGTGCCCGAGACGATCGACTTCAGCCCGAGCGCGTTGATCTCCTCGCGCCGTGAGGGGGCCATGGTGCCGAGGCCGCCGATCATGATGCCGAGACTGCCGAAATTGGCGAAGCCGCACATCGCATAGAGCATGATCAGGCGGGAGCGGGGGTCGAGCGCGCCGGGCGCGAGCTTCGACAGTTCGACATAGGCGATCAGCTCGTTCAGCACCGTCTTGGTGCCCATCAGGCTGCCTGCGGTCACTGCCTCCTGCCAGGGCAGGCCCATCAGCCAGCACACCGGCGCCATCACGAGGCCGAGCAGCCGCTGCAGCGAGATGTCGGCACCGCCGATCGGCGGCAACAGCGACAAGATCGAATTGGCGAGATGCACCAGCGCCACCAGCACGATCAGCATCGCGATGATAGTTAGCAACAGTTCGAGTCCGGCCGAGGTGCCCTTGACGATCGCGTCCATCGTGCTCGACGCGTCCATCTCGGGATCGGTCAGCGCGCCGCCGGTGAGCTCCTTCGATGTTTCCGGCACCATGATCAGGCTGACCAGGATGGCAGCCGGCGCACCGAGCACCGATGCGATGACGAAGTGGGCGGCAGCATCGGGGATCAGCGGCGCCAGCAGCGTTGCGTAGAGCACGAGCACCGTGCCGGCGATGCCGGCCATGCCGCCGGTCATGACCAGGAACAGTTCGGCGCGCGTCATCTGGGCGAGATACGGCCGGATGAACAGCGGCGCCTCGACCATGCCGAGAAAGATGTTGGCGGCGGTCGACAGCCCCACGGCGCCGCCGACGCCCAGCGTGCGCTCCAGGACCCAGGCCATGCCGCGCACGATCGGCGGCAGGATGCGCCAATAGAACAGCAGCGTGGTCAGCACGCTCATCACCAGCACGATCGGCAAGGCCTGGAAGGCGAGGACGAAGTCGGCGCCGGGGGCCTTGAGATCGAAGGGCAGGGCACCGCCGCCGACATAGCCGAACACGAAGGAGGTGCCGGCGCGGGAGGCGGACGCGACGGCGCCGACCGCATCGTTGATGGCGCCGAAAGCGCGCGCGACCATCGGCATTTTGAGCAGCACGACGGCAGTGATCAGCGTGACGGCAAGGCCGAGCGCGGCCTGCCTCGGCGACACCGCGCGGCGGTTCTCGCTGAGTGCCCAGGCGATCAAGAGCAGCGCGACGACACCGAACGCAGATTGCAGCTGTGGCATTGGTCCCCCGAGTTCGACCAGTATGAGCCGCCGACGCAGCAAAGCGCAATGCCATGCGCCGATGTCAGAGCTGAAGTTGACAAGCCCCTGGCGGTGCGTCACGCAGACACGTCATGTCCTCCACCATCCCGATCGGCGCGCGCACGCTGCTCAAACAAGGCTCGTTCCTGTTCTTTCTGGTGTCGCGCAGCCTGTCGCGCTTTTCCAGCCAGATCGCGGCGGTCGCGATTGGCTGGCAGATCTACGATCTCACCGGCCGCGCCTTCGATCTCGGCATGGTCGGGCTGATCCAGTTCCTGCCGACGGCGCTGTTGGTGTTCGTGGCCGGCAGCGCTGCCGATCGCTACCCGCGCAAACGCGTGGTGCAGCTCTGCCAGCTCGCGGAGGCGCTGACCGCCCTCTATCTCTGCTGGGGCGCCTATACGGGCGTGCTGACCGAGCTGCAGCTGTTCGCTGCGACCTTCGTGCTCGGGATTGCCGGCGCGTTCGAGAGCCCGGCGACGGCCGCGCTGCTGCCGCTGATTGCGCCGACCGGGACTTTGCAACGCGCGAGCGCGCTGTCCAGCGGCGCGGCCCAGCTTGCGACGATCGCGGGACCCGCGCTCGGCGGTTTCGCCTATGCGGCGATGCCGGCCCTGGCCTATGCGATCATGGTGTTGTTCTGGCTGGCCGGCATGGTCTTCACCGGCGTCATGGAAGTGCCCGACGACGTGCCCGCGCCGAAGGAGCATGCGGCCAACGCCGACCTGTTCGCCGGCGTCCGCTTCATCTGGCAGAACCCGGCGATCCTCGGCACCATCTCGCTCGACCTGTTCGCGGTGCTGCTGGGCGGCGTCACCGCGTTGTTGCCGATCTACGCCCGCGACATCCTGCAGACCGGCCCGCTGGGGCTCGGCGTCCTGCGCGCTGCGCCAGCGGTGGGCGCGCTCGCGATGACCGCGGTGCTGGCGCGGCACACGATCCGTCGCCACGTGGGCTTGCGCATGTTCCAGGCGGTGATCGTGTTCGGCATCGCGACCGCGGTGTTTGCGGTCTCGCATATCATGTGGCTGTCGATCGTCGCGCTCGCGATCCTGGGGGCGGCCGACACGATCAGTGTCGTGATCCGTTTCTCGCTGGTGCAGCTCGCCACGCCCAACGAGATGCGCGGCCGGGTCGGCGCGGTGAACTTCCTGTTCATCAACGCCTCGAACCAGCTCGGCCAGTTCGAAAGCGGCGTCACGGCTGCGCTGCTCGGCACCATGCCGGCCGCGGTGCTCGGCGGTCTCGGCACGATCGCGATCGCGCTGCTCTGGATGAAGCTGTTTCCGACGCTGCGCGCGGTTGAGCGACTCGAATAGTCAGCTGGGGGCTGCGACCGAAGCAGGGACAGGCGCGGTCTCGTTCACAGGCATGAACAGCTGCCGCAACAAATACGCCGCGAAGGCCGGTGCGATCAGGCCGGGACCGGGCATCTGAATGTTGCCGAACAACAATTGCAGCGCCGGCAGCCAGAACACGAGCTGCGCCAAGCGGCTGCCGAGCGCATCGAGCTTTCCATCGGCGAGCAGCGCCATGGCCGCGCAGGTCAGGGGCAGCACGTCATAGGTGCCCATATAGGGTGAGGCGCAGATCGTGCAGGCCAGCAGCAAAGCCCTGAGCCGTGCCGGATCGGCATGCTTGCGATAACGGAAGGCCGCGAACACGCCGGCCACCGCGCCCACCGCCGCGACCGCCTGGATCGCGTCCGCTATGCGGTCGCCCAATACGCCGCGGAAGCTCATGAAGAGTGTTGCATGGTAAGGCATGGCCATGCCGCTGGGATCGCGCAGCACCTCGCGCATCAGCGGCACCGCCTTGGTCAGATAGTCTTGCCAGCTCTGCACGCCGCCGATGGCGACGCTGGCGGCAAACAGCGCCACTGCGGCGAGCGTCGCGTAGGCGATCACGCGCCAGCGGCCGGAGGCGACGAGCATCACCGGAAGCAGGATGCCAAGCTGCGGCTTGACCGTGAGCAGACCGATCAGCAGGCCGGCGAGCGCCGGCCGGCGGTCCATGAGCGCAAGACTTGCAAACAGCGCCGCCGTGCTCAGGAACGAGCTTTGGCCCGAGATCACGCACATGAGCGCGGCCGGCGAGATGGCGACCACGAGCAGCGCACGGCCGTCGGCAAAGGCGGGCCGGCAGGCCAGATAGAAGGCGAGCAGGCTGACGACAAACCACGACGCCAGCGCGGGGAAGTAGTCCATCAGCCCGAACGGGGCCATCACCACCAGCGCGTTCGGAGGATTGGGCCAGTTCTGCGCGGGATAGCCGGGGCCAAGCAGGGCGGCGAGCGCGTCATTGTAGGTGGCGACATCGTAGAAGCGGGCGGGATCGGCGCCGAATGCGGCCCGGCCATACATCCACAGATTCAGGAAATCGCGTCCGAGCACCAGCGTGACCTTGTCGCGCGGGTAGGGCCAGCTCCAATGCGTGGTCCAGAAATAGGTGGCCAGCATCAGGACGAATAGCGCCCCGCCGAGTACGATGAGGCTGCGTAGCATCTCGCGATCGGCGGCATTGGGGGTATCCGGCGTCGCGAGGTCGAGCAGCCGGCTGACGCCTCTGGTGCCTGTCGTGTCACTGGGCGTGGAAAGCGGCATGAGCTCGGCTCGTTTGGCGAGGCCAGGGCGCTCGCGGAGATCATCGCGGACAATATCGTGCGTCCTCGCACGAACTACAGGTCACGAATTAAGATACTGTTTAGTGGACGGGTGCGAAGCTACTGAAGGCTGCGACCGGCGTTTCGATCCGTTAACTATCAAGGAGCGCGCAGCGGGAGCTCGTCATGGATGCCGTCGTCGCTGTCGTCATTCCCGCGTTTCGTGCGGCGGATACCGTCCTGCCGGTGATTGCCGCGATCGGGCCCGAGGTTGGGCTGATCGTGGTCGTCGATGATTGCTGCCCCCACGGCACTGCCCTTGTCGTCGCCAACCAATGCTCCGATCCGCGCGTCATCGTGCTGCGGCACGACGCCAACCGCGGCGTCGGCGGCGCCTTCCTGACCGGCATGCAGTTCGCGATCCAGCGCGGCGCGGATATCATCGTCAAGATCGATGCAGACGGGCAGATGGACCCCGCGCAGGTGCCGGCGCTGATCCATCCGATTCAGAGCGGGAACGCCGACTACGTGAAGGGCAACCGCTTCTTCTTTCTCACCGACACGGCCGCGATGCCGCAGGTCCGCCGGTTCGGCAATCTCGCGCTGTCCTTCATGGCCAAGCTGTCGAGCGGCTACTGGACCATCATGGACCCGACCAACGGCTTCTTCGCGGTCCATGCGCGCTTGGCTGAACTGCTCGACGCCGATCGCGTCGCCAACCGCTTCTTCTTCGAGACGGACCTGTTGTTTCATCTCGGCCTGTTGCGTGCCAAGGTAGTCGAGTTTCCGATGCGCGCCTTCTACGGCGAGGAGGTGTCCAACTTGCGGGTGTCGCATCAGCTGGTGCCGTTCTTCGCCGGTCACCTGCGCAACACGTTTCGCCGCGTGCTCTATCGCTATTTCTTCCGCGACCTGTCGCTCGCCTCGCTGCAACTCGTCGCGGGCCTCGGCCTGTTCGGTTTCGGCCTGGCGTTCGGGCTCTATCATTGGCTGTCGGCGCCGCCGGAGCAGCTGGTGCCGACGGGCACGATCATGATCGCGGCGCTGACCTTCCTGATGGGCTTCCAGCTGCTGCTGTCGTTTCTCAACTACGACATCAGCGCCAGCCCGAGGGAGCCGCTGCATCCGTCGCTGCAGAAGAGCCGCAGGGCCGTGCAGCCAGCGGCGGAGCAGGGCGCGGTCCTCGTCGAGAATGAAAAGCCGGACGGGCAGACCCGGCGCAGGGCATGAGCCGCCTGCGCCGATTTGAATTCAACCGCGCCCGACGAACGGCATCTTGGTTGCCATCACCGTGATGAACAGGACATTGGCGTCGAGCGGCAGCGAGGCCATGTAGGCCACCGCGTCGCCGACCGCCTTCGAATCCATGCGCGGCTCCGGCATCATCCGGCCGTCAGGCTGCAGCACGCCCGCGACCATGCGTTCGGTCATCGGCGTCTCGGCATTGCCGATGTCGATCTGGCCGACCGCGATGTCGTAGGCGCGGCCGTCGAGGTTGGAGGCCTTGGTGAGGCCGGTGATGGCATGCTTGGTCGAGGTGTAGGCGGCCGAGAACGGCCGCGGCGCATGCGCCGAGATCGAGCCGTTGTTGATGATGCGGCCGCCGCGCGGGGTCTGATCCTTCATGATGCGGAAGGCGTGCTGGGTGCACAGGAAGGGTGCGGTCAAGTTGGTGGCGACGACCGCCTGCCATTGCGCGAGCGAGAGATCCTCGAACGGCACCGGGGGCGCGCCCATCCCGGCATTGTTGAACAACAGATCGAGCCGGCCATAGGTCTCCGTCACCTTGGCGAACAGCGCCGCGATCGAGGCCGGATCGGTCATGTCGGCGGTCACGGGCAGACTCATGCCGGGCACGCCGAGCCTGGCGGTTTCCTCGAGCATCTCCCTGCGGCGCCCGGTGAGCACCACGGTGAAGCCGGCGTTCATGAGCGCCAGCGATGCGGCGCGGCCGACACCCGTGCCGGCGCCCGTCACCAGCGCGATCTTCTTGCCCGCTTCAGCCATGTTTCCTCACTCTTTGCTTTTCTGTTGTCAGTGCTTCGATTCGTTTTGGGTCTTGTAGGGCGGCCGCGGAATGTTGTTATGCGCGGCACGCAGCGCCGCCGACCACCGCGAGCGCAGATCGTGGAAATAGGGCTCGCCCGCTTCGATCCGGTGATTGAGATCGGCCTCGCAGGTTTCGGCGCGCACCACCAGCACGTCGATCGGCAGGCCGACGCCGAGATTGGAGCGCATCGTCGAATCCATCGAGATCAGCCCGGTCTTCAGCGCCTCGTAGATTTCGACGTCGTAATGCATGGCGCGGTCCAGCACCGGCTTGCCGTATTTGTGCTCACCGATCTGCAGGTAGGGCGTGTCGGTGGTGCATTCGATGAAATTGCCGGCCGTGTAGACCATGAACAGCCGCATCCGCGAGCCCTTGATCTGGCCGCCGAACAGGAAGGAGACGTCGAAGGAGATGTCTTCGGCCTTCAGCGCCGGGCCCTCGGTCGCGTGGACCATGCGAATCGCCTTGCCGATCCGTTGCGCGGCCTGGAACATGGTCGGCGCATTCATCAAGGTTTCGACGTCACCCGTCTCCGGGTCTTCGATGCCTTCGGTCAGCGTCGAGAGCACCGACTGGCTGATGGCGAGATTGCCGGCGCTGGCGATGGCCAGGATGCGCTCGCCGGGATTGGAGAAGATGTGCAGCTTGCGGAACGTCGAGACGTTGTCGAGCCCGGCATTGGTCCTGGTGTCCGCGATCATCACGAGCCCGTCGCGCACCAATATTCCGCAGCAATAGGTCATTGCCTCGTCCCCACACATCAGAGCGGAATTACTAGCCAATTTCCGGTGGCCGTCCAACCCTGTTCGGCCTCGTGCGCGTGGACGTCTCGGTGAGGGATGCATGAAGGCCGGACGGCCGATCCTTGACCTCTCCCCGCAAGCGGCAGGCCTGTCGCATCGGAAAAAGCGCGACGGAAGGTTTCTTCCGTGGCCGTCCTTCGAGACGCTCGCCTCCGGCGAGCTCCTCAGGACGAGGGCCTGTTTTGCGGCAAGAGGACCCTCATGGTGAGGAGCGCCGCTTGCGGCGCGTCTCGAACCATGAGGCCCGGTCCAGCTTGGGCCATATGCGATCGCTCTGCCGCAAGCGGGGAGAGGGGCGTGCGCTTGTCTTGCGCGCAGTTCCAGCCCGAGGGTCAACTCCGGTGGATACTTACGACTGCCGCTGTGACTGCGCCTGCGACTGGCCGTTACCGCGGCCGGCTTGTTCCACCCGGACCTGGACGGTCAACGTCTCCGCCCCGCCGCCGTAGCGGGTGCCGCGCACGGGTGCTGCGCCGAGATAATCCAGGCCGAGCGCAACCCGCACATGCGCGTCGGTGGTGCAGAGGCAATTGGCGGCATCGAAACCCACCCAGCCGAGATCAGGTACGAAGGCCTCCGCCCAGGCGTGGCCGGCCGACTGGTGCGTTGCACCATCGGAGCGCAGGAAATGCCCGGAGACGAAGCGGGCCGGGACCAGACCCGCGCGGGCGCAGGCAATGAAGATGTGGGCGTAATCCTGGCAGACGCCGCGCTTCAGTCCAAAGGCCTCGGCCGCCGCCGTGCCGCTATGGGTCGGATCCTCGTCGAACGTCATATGCTCGTTGATCTGTGTCATCAGCACATGCAGGAAGCCGAGCACGTCGTGTTCGGACTCGCTGCGCAGTTCCCGGACGAAGGTTGTCATCGCCGGGCTCGCCGTCGTCAGCGCCGTCTCGCGCAGGAACAGGCTCGGAGGAAAACGCTCATCGGTGCCCCTCAGCACGCCACCGGTGTCGTGGGTCTCGACCAGCCCCTCGGCCGTGATGGTCAGGTCCTCGATCGCGCCATGCGTGATGACATGGGTGACGTTGCCGAACGCGTCCTCGTGCATCTGGAGCCGCGAGTCGGTAGAGAGATCGATCTGCCACTCCGCGACATATTGGCCGTCATGGCTGCCCGGGGTCATCCGGATGATCTGGATGACGCCCGTGGCCGCCGGCTCGTAGCGGTAGGTGGTGGAGTGGGAGATACGCAGGCGCATGGCGGTCCAGTGCGGAGCTCGAGTTGTGCAGGCTCTCGATGTATGCCTCCGTCATGCCCGGCCTTGAGCCGGGCATCCACGGCTTTCCGGAAAGAGAGGCGTGGATGGCCGGGACAAGCCCGGCCATGACGGTGACCGGGAGCTCGATGTGACTCTTCTAGATCAGATACTGCTTGGTGATGATCTCACCAAGCCGCGAATTGTCGGCGAGGAACTCCTGGATGAATTCGTGGACGCCGCGCTGGAAGATATCATCCATGTTGGAATGCTCCAGCCGGTTTCGGATGCCGCGGGCGTGGCGCTGTGCCGGGCCCTGGCGTCCATAGGCGACGCCGATCTGGTCGAGATTGCGGACGAGGTTGCCGTAGCAGCTCGCCAGCGAACGCGGCAGCGAATCGTTGAGGATCAATAGATCGGCAATCAGCCAGGGTTTCAGGGTCTCGCGATACACCCAGTGATAGGCGGTCAGCGCTGAGACCGAGCGCAGGATCGAGCTCCACTGGTAGAAGTCGAGCGGGCCACCGACATGCTCCTCCTCGGGCAGCAGCACGTGATATTTCACGTCGAGGATGCGGGCGGTGTTGTCGGCGCGTTCGAGATGCAGGCCGAGCCGCGAGAACCAATAGGCGTCGTTGCGCAGCATAGTCCGGTAGGCCGAGCCGTCGAAGCGCAGCGACGTCTCCTGCACGAAACGGAGGAAGCTCGCCAGGTCCTCCCGGCTCTTGGTGCCCTTGCTCCAGACCTCCTGCAGCTCGATCCAGGCGCCGTTGATGGTGTCCCACATTTCCGACGTCAGGGCGGTGCGGACCGAGCGGGCGTTTAGCCGGGCGGCTTCGATGCAGTTCTTGATCGAGGAGGGATTGGCCGGGTCGAACGAGAGATATTCGACGACGTTCTGCTCGTTGGCCTCTGCATAGGTCTCGTGGAAACTGACATTGACGCCGGCGGTCATCAGCGCCGATTCCCACTCGTTGGTCTTGCCGATATAGGCTGCGGGAAGGGCGGTGACGCGCAGCGTCGCGTCGATGGTGCGGGCGAGATACTCCGCCCGCTCGACATAGCGGGCCAGCCAGTACAGGTTTTCGGCGGTGCGCGACAGCATGGGCGGTTTCTATCGGCTGCTTGGCGGTGGCATGTGGCGCTGGCTCGGGCCGGGAGGGGCTCCTCTGCACGCCACGGTGGAAGTGAAATCGCGGAGGGAGTGGATGCCCTCTCTGACCCTCTCTCTTCCAGGACTGGTCTGAGCAAATATCTTCGCGGCGTTCTCGGTGCACCCTCTCCCCTTGTGGGAGAGGGTGGCTTCGCGCAGCGAAGCCGGGTGAGGGGTCTCTCTCCGCGCTTGCATATGCGGAGAGAACCCCTCACCCGGCGCCGAGCTGACGCTCGCCGCCACCCTCTCCCACAAGGGGAGAGGGAGCACTGTCGCTGTGGCAAGATGCGCGCCCTCGCTGAAACAGCGTCTATTCATCCAGCACCCATGTGTCCTTGGTGCCGCCGCCCTGGCTGGAATTGACCACCAGCGATCCTTCCTTCAGTGCGACGCGGGTGAGGCCGCCGGGAACGATGGTGACGCGGTCGCTGCCGGTCAGCACGAACGGCCTGAGATCGACGTGACGCGGCGCAAGGCCCGAAGCCGTGCAGGTGGGGCAGGTGGAGAGCGCCAGCGTCGGCTGGGCGATGAAGCCCTCCGGCTCCCGCTTCAGCTTGTCGCGGAAGGCTTCGATGGTGGCCTTGGTTGCGGCAGGGCCGATCAGCATGCCGTAGCCGCCGGAGCCATGGACCTCCTTGACCACGAGCTCACCGAGGTGGTCGAGCACATAGGACAGATCCTGCGGCTCGCGGCAGCGCCAAGTCTGCACGTTCTTCAGGATCGGTTCCTCGTCGAGATAGAACTTCACGACGTCGGGCATGTAGGAATAGATCGCCTTGTCGTCCGCGATCCCGGTCCCCACCGCATTGGCCAGCGTGATGTTGCCGGCCGCATAGGCCGACATCAGCCCGGGGACGCCGAGCGCGGAATCCGGCCGGAAGGTGAGGGGATCGATGAAGTCGTCATCGACCCGGCGGTAGATCACGTCGACCCGCTTCAACCCTTCGGTGGTGCGCATGAACACCTCGTCGTTCTTGACGATGAGGTCGCGGCCTTCCACCAGCTCGATGCCGAGCTTGTCGGCCAGGAACGAGTGCTCGTAATAGGCGGAATTGTAGATGCCGGGGGTCATCAGCGCGACGGTCGGCTCGGCCGATGCGCTCAAGGGCGCGACCGAGCGCAGCGCCGCCAGCAGTTCGTCCGGGTAGCGTTCGACCGGCGCAATGCGGTGCCGTGCGAACAGGTCCGGAAACAGCCGCATCATGATTTCGCGGTTTTCCAGCATGTAGGACACGCCCGAGGGCGTGCGGGCATTGTCCTCCAGCACGATGAAGTCGTTGGCGTCGACCCGGACGATGTCGATGCCGGCGATATGGACGTAGACGTCGTGCGGGACGTCCTGGCCGTTCATCTCCGGGCGGAAGACCGGGTTCTGGAAGATCAGGTCCTCGGGGATCACCCCGGCGCGCAGAATGTCGCGGCCATGATAGATGTCCCGGAGGAACAGGTTCAGCGCCTTGACGCGCTGCTTCAGCCCCTTTTCGAGCCGCGCCCATTCCTTGGCAGAGAGGATGCGCGGGATCACGTCAAACGGGATCAGCCGCTCCTGCGCTTCGGCCTCGCCATAGACGGCGAAGGTGATGCCGATCCGCCGGAACAGCAATTCCGCTTCGTGGCGGCGATATTCCAAGGCTTCCGGCGGCGTTTCCTTCAGCCAGCGCGACAGTTCCTGATAGGCTTGGCGGATGTCGCCGCCCGGCTCGTTCATCTCGTCGAAAGCAACTGCCATCGATGCCCGTATCTCTCAGCCACGCCTTACAGTGCATGACTCTGCCTGATGGTAGCAAGGCCCAGATCTGACCACTTTTTCAGCGTGCCCGCGATCGGGACTTCAAATGCAAAGCCGCGTGCGCATGATAAGTTTGCCGGGGGAGGCGGGCAGCCCTGCCCGAAAAACTGGCTGCGCGATGCTCAAATTCACGGCATAACGCATGACGTTCCGGATGACATCGGCCGCGCCACGGGCCAAAACAGACGACGGTTGCGAGGAGAAAGCATGAGCGAGATCGTCACCGCGGGGTTGCTGATCATCGGCGACGAGATCCTGTCGGGCCGGACCAAGGACAAGAATATCGGCTTCATCGCCGAGTACCTGACCAATCTCGGCATCGACCTCAAGGAAGTGCGGGTCGTCTCCGATGACGAGCCCGACATCATTGCCGCGCTGAACGCGCTGCGGCAGCGCTATACCTATGTGTTCACCACGGGGGGCATCGGGCCGACCCACGACGACATCACGGCGGATGCGGTGGCCAAGGCCTTCGGCGTCGGCATCGATCATCACCCGGACGTGGTGGCGCGCTTCCGCGAGCGCTGGAGCGGGCAGGACCTCAACGAGGCGCGGCTGCGGATGGCCCGCATCCCCGACGGGGCCGAGCTGATCCAGAGCGCCACCATCCTGGCGCCGGGCTTCAAGCTCGGCAACGTCATCGTCATGGCCGGGGTGCCCTCGATCATGCAGGCGATGATGGACATCGTCGCGCCGAAGCTGAAATCGGGCGTGCGCATGCTCTCGGAGACGGTCCGCGCCAACGCCCGCGAGGGCGATATCGGCGGTCCCTTGCGCGAGATCGCCAAGGCCCACCCGGACACCATCATCGGCAGCTATCCGTTCACCGATGAGGACCAGAAGCCGAACACGCATCTGGTGGTGCGCTCGCGTGACCCGGAGAAGTTGTCGGCTGCGATGGCGGCGGTGAAGGAGATGCTCGCCGGGCTGAACGTTTCGCGTTAAGGCAGGATCGGCATCGCACCCAAAGGACCTACGGAAGAGACGACATGATCGACAAGACGTTGAGCGCAGAGGAGCGGGGCGGCCGGGCCTTCCCGGTCTCCTGGGACCAGTTTCACCGCGATTGCCGGGCGCTCACCTGGCGGCTCAACGAGGTCGGGCCGTTTCACGCGGTGATTGCGATCACCCGCGGCGGACTGGTGCCGGCCGCGATCGTCGCTCGTGAGCTCGGTCTGCGCATCATCGATACGGTCTGCATCGCGAGCTACGATCACAACAAGCAGGGCGATCTGACCGTGCTGAAGGGCATTTCCGCGGATACGGCCAAGCTCGGCGGCGGGACCGGCAAAGGCCTGTTGATCGTGGACGATCTGGTCGACACCGGAAAGACGGGGCGCATGGTGCGGCAGATGCTGCCGGATGCCCATTTCGCCACCGTCTATGCCAAGCCGAAGGGACGGCCCCTGGTCGATACCTTCATCACCGAAGTGTCGCAGGATACCTGGATCTTCTTCCCCTGGGACACCGCGCTGTCGTTCCAGCCGCCGATCCGGGATGGGGCGGCGTAAGCCAACCCACATCGTCATTCCGGGGCACGCGCGAAGGGCGGGAGCCCGGAATCCATACTCACGATGGTGGTTATGGATTCCGGGCTTATCGTTTTGCGCCGCCCCGGAATGACGGCGGTGAGGAGCCAAGCCTCGATGCCGCTGCAAAACCGCGTCACCCCCACTGGCGACATCATCGCGACGCCCGAACGCGGCCTGTTCACCGGCAATCGCGGCATCATCCATGATCCCGCGACCAGGACGCTGCTGAGGAGGCGCTGGTCGAGCCCGGCCTGGCTCACCTGCCTGTGTGACTTCCGCGGCCGTCGCCGCGAGGTGATGGCCCGGCGAAGCTGGACCGAACTGTTCTTCCTCGACGAAGCCACCGCGCTCGCCGCCGGGCATCGGCCCTGCTTCTATTGCCGCCGTGAGGACGCCAACCGTTTTCGCGTGGCGTGGGAGGCGGGCAACGGAGCGAGCGGCGTGCACGCCTCGGACATTGATACCGTGCTGCATGGCGAGCGGCTGGAGCGCGGCCGGAAGCGGCTGCATCCGCTGCCGGCGCCACTGGAGCAATTGCCTGATGGCGCGATGGTGCAGGCGGGCGAAGAGAGCTTCTTGATTCTGCAGGGCAGGGCGTTGCCATGGTCGCCGGCCGGCTATGGTGATGCGCGTGCCCCGCCTGATGAAGCGATGCTGCTGACCCCGCCGTCGACCGTTCGGACCCTGCAAGCGCGCTACGAGCCTGTGCTGCATCCGAGCGCGCAGGCACAAAAGACGCGAGGGTAGCTCGGTCTGCTCTCGCCCCCTTGTGGGAGAGAGTTGGAGAGGGGGACGAGCGCAGGCGTGTGGGGCTTACCCCCTCCCTAGCCCAACGGCGGGGAGGGAACACGGTGTACCCGGCTTCGATAGCTCGGGTCCAAGCTGATTACGCCAGCCGCTGCCGCGCCAGCTTCGCGCCGCTGCCCAGCGCCATCAGCTTGGCTTCCGCGATCTCGCGCCGCATCGGCGCCATGCCGCAATTGGTGGTGGCGATGATGTTCTGCTTCGGCACGTATTTCATGACGTCTTCGATCACCTTGCAGACGTCTTCCGCGGTCTCGATCTCGTCGCTGGCGACATCGATCACGCCGGCCTGCACCACCTTGTTCTTCAACAGCCCGAGCAACTCGACCGGCACTTTCGAGTTGCGGCATTCGACCGCGACCTGCTGGATCGCGCAGGCATCGATCGCCGGAAAGGTCTCCTCATATTGCCGCCACTCGCTGCCCAGCGTTTCCTTCCAATCGGTATTGGCCTTGATGCCATAGCCGTAGCAGATGTGGACGGCGGTCGGGCAGGTTAGCCCTTCGGCCGCACGCTCCAGCGCCTTGATGCCCCAGTCGCGCACCTCGTCCATGTAGACGTTGAAGGCGGGCTCGTCGAACTGGATTAGGTCGATGCCGTCGGCATGCAGCGCCTTGGCCTCCTGGTTCAACAGCTCGGCGAAGGCGAAGGCCATCTTGACCCGGTCGCCGTAGTAATTGTCGGCGATGGTGTCGATGATGGTCATCGGTCCAGGCAGCGTGAACTTCAGCGCCCGCGTCGTATGCGTGCGCGCGATCCGCGCCTCGTCGGCATGGACGCGACCCTTCAGCGACAGCGGCGCCACGACCTGCGGCACCATCGCCTTATAGCGATCTTTCCGGATGCCCATCTCGACCTTGTGGACGAAATCGATGCCTTCCACGCGCTCGAGGAAGCCATGCACGAAATGCTGGCGCGACTGCTCTCCCTCGGTGAGGATATCGATGCCGGCATCCTCCTGCAGCTTCAGCGCCAGGATGGTCGCATCGCGCTTGGCGCGGGCAAGCTCGTCGCCCTTCGATTTCCACGGCGCCCAGAGCGCATTCGGCTCGGCCAGCCATTCCGGCTTCGGCAGGGAGCCTGCGATGGTGGATGGAAACAGCACCTTGTCATTCCCCGTCGGTTCCATGGGCGGCGTCCTCATATGCCAGCTTCGGCCGATGTTGTTGAGCGCTTCTCTGCCATGTCTTATGGTCAAGGTATAGCAATGAATACGGCCGCGAAAAGTGGCTGGCAGGAAACGCCATGATCGAATTCTTCTTCGACTGCTCCAGCCCGTGGACCTATCTCGCCTTCCACAACATCCAGCCGATCGCGGCAGAGTTCGGTGCGGAGATCGTTTGGCGGCCGATCCTGGTCGGCGGCATTTTCAATACCGTGAATCCGAGCGTCTACGCGCAACGCGAAACCCCGGTGCCGCTGAAGGCGCAATACATGCTCAAGGACCTCGGCGACTGGGCGCGCTCGGCGGGTCTCAAGATCAAGATGCCGCCGACCGTGTTTCCGGTGAACAGCGTCAAGGCGATGCGCGGCTGCATCTGGCTCGGCAACGAGGACATGGTGCCGTTCGCGCGTGCGGTGTTCGAGGCCTATTGGGGCGAGGACAAGGACATCTCGCAGGATGGCGTGCTGACGGAGATCTGCCGGCGGGTCGGGATCGATTCCGCAAAGTTCTTTGAGGGGATCAGCCAGCAGGCCGTCAAGGATCAGCTCAGGGCGAACACGGAGGAGGTGGTCAAGCGCGGAGGTTTCGGCTCGCCCACGATCTTCCTCAACCAGACCGACATGTATTTCGGCAACGACCGCCTGCCGCTGGTGCGCGAAGCGCTGGCTCGAAGCAAAGAGCGCGCAGCCTGATGTCGCGCGCCGTAGTCTGCCGCGAACTCGGGGCGCCCGAGATGTTGCGGCTGGAAAACATCGAAAGCCGCTCGCTGCAAGAGGGCGAGGTGCGGGTGAGGATCCGCGCCGCCGGGATCAATTTTCCCGACATACTGATGTGCGCCGGCGAATATCAGCTCAAGCCGGAATTGCCGTTCACACCGGGTGTAGAGGCGGCAGGTGACGTCGTCGAGGTGAGTCCGGACGTGACGGGCGCGGCGGTCGGCGACAAAGTCATCGTGCGGATGCGCTTCGGCGCCTATGCCGAGGAAGCGGCGGTCGTAGCCGGCCAGCTGACGCCGCTGCCCTCCACCTTCGACTATGCCGAAGGCGCGACATATCTTGCCGCCTACGGCACAGCCCATCACGCGCTGGTCGACCGCGGCCAACTCAAGGCTGGCGAGGTTCTCCTCGTCCATGGCGCCGGTGGCGGCGTCGGCCTTGCCGCGGTCGAGATGGGCAAGCTGTTAGGGGCGACCGTGATCGCCGCGGCGTCATCCGAGGAGAAGCTCGGGGTCGCGCGATCGCGCGGCGCCGACCATCTCGTGCTCTATTCCCGGGAGCCGTTCCGCGAGGCGGTCAAGCGGATCACGGATGGGCGTGGCGTCGATGTCGTGTTCGATCCGGTCGGCGGCGAGGTGTTCGAGCAGAGCGTGCGAAGCATTGCCTGGGGCGCGCGGCTGCTCGTCGTCGGCTTCACCGGCGGCATCGGGCTCGCCCGCACCAATTTGATCCTGATGAAGGGCGCGAGCGTACTCGGTGTGCGAGCCGGGGAGGCGACGCGCAAGGACCCGGCACTGGCAGCCGCGCGCATGCGGGCGCTGTTGGCCTGGGCGGAAGCGGGCAGGCTGCGGCCGCACGTGTCGCATCGCGTGCCGATCGAGGACTATGCGCGCGCGATGCGATTGCTTATCGAGCGCAAGGCGATCGGCCGTGTCGCGCTGATGATGGATTAGTTTGCAAGCGTCTGCCCAAAATTGCGGCGCGCAAGTCTGTGGGTTTATTTACCACTGGATTTCTAAAATGATCGGACAGGTTGAGGCCGATCATGCTCAAGACGTCGAAAATACTTCACCGGATAGCCCTCTCGGCATTGTTGCCGATCCTCACACTCGGCGCACTGGCCGCCTACGAAATCTCCACAAAGTGGTCGGTCCGTTCCGAGATGGCGCGCCTGCAGCCGGTTGCAGAAGCTGTCGGCCAGCTGAGCCGCTTCGTTCACGAGCTGCAGCGCGAGCGCGGCATGTCGTCGGCCTTCCTCAGCAGCAAGGGCCTGCAGATGGGCCCCGAGCTCGCCCGCCAACGTCAGCAGTCCAATGTGGAGCGTGCAGCCGCGGTCACTGCACTCAACGAGCTGCGTGGCGCCGAAGCCCTGGCTGCGGCCGTGCGCGACTGCGAGCAGCAACTGGCCCAGCTCGATGGCTATCGCGGTGAGATTGACGCGCAATCGGTCACGCCGCCCGTCGCGGTCGGCAATCTCACCGAGATCGTCAGCCGTCTGATCGGACTGATCAACGGCATGTCGAAATTGAGCCACGACGACGAGATTTCCAAAGCCATCATCGCCTATGGCAACCTGATCGAGGGCAAGGAGCGCGCCGGCTTGGAGCGCGCCACCGTGGCCGGCGGCCTTGCTGCGGGCCGCTTCGAACCGGCTGGCTATGCCCGTGCGATGGGGCTTGCTGCAGCTCAGGACAGCTTCTTCAGCGCGTTCAGAATGGTCGCGACCGCGAAGGCGCAGGCGGCATTCCAGGCCGCAATGGCGAGCTCGGCCATCCAAGGTTTCAGCGCGATGCGCAAGACCGTCGAACAAGGCGCGGTCAATGGTGATTTCAAGGGGCTCGACAGCAAGGTGTGGTTCGACGCGGCGACTGTGCGGATCGATCTTCTGAAAAAGGTCGAGGACGCGCTGGCGGCCGAACTGTCGGAGATGATGGCGCGCAAGGAAGCCGACGCTGATAGGAGTCTCGGTGTCGTTGCCGGATTGCTGCTGGTCGCCCTGCTGGTCAGCATCGGTGCCGTGCTTGCGATGGCACGGAGCATCACCGAGCCGGTCAACGCGCTCGCCGATGCGATGACGCGGCTCGCGAAGGGCGATCTTGCGACGGAGGTCGACGCGGTCGACCGGTGCGACGAGATCGGGCTGATGGCGCAGTCGGTGCAGTTCTTCAAGCAGAACATGATCCATACGGCCGAGCTCACCGCCAAGGATGCCGAGGCGGAACGTGCGCGCACTGCCAGAGCGCGGCAGGTCGGCGACCTCGCCGACCGGTTCAGCAACGATATCGCAGGCGTGATCGAGACGGTGATCTCGGCATCGACCCAATTGGAGTCGACCGCCGCCGTGATGGATAAGAGTGCAAGCCGGACCAGCGGCGAGGCGGCGAGAGTGGCGCAGGCGACCGAAGCCGCATCGGGCAATATGCAGACGGTGGCTGCAGCATCGGAGCAACTGTCGACTGCGGTCGCAAGGATCGGTGGCCAGGTGACGCAGTCCACCGAGATCGCGCGTGGAGCGGTGGTCGAGGGACGACGGGCGAACGAGACCGTGCAGGGCCTCTCCAGCGCGGCCGAGAAGATCGGTGATGTGGTCAGGCTGATCAGCGAGATCGCCGGTCAGACCAACCTGCTTGCGCTCAATGCCACGATCGAGGCCGCGCGGGCGGGCGATGCGGGCCGCGGTTTTGCGGTGGTTGCTGGCGAAGTGAAGAGCCTTGCCGAGCAGACCGCCAAGGCTACCGACGAGATCCGCGCGCAGATATCGGCGATGCAGGGCATCTCGACCGAGGCCGTACGGGCCATTCGAGGGATCACGACCACGATCGACGAGCTCAACACGATTGCGGTCTCGATTGCTTCAGCCGTCGAGGAGCAGGACGCCGCGACGCGCGAGATCGTTCGCAACGTGCAACATGCGGCGCAGGGCACCGGCGAGATATCGGACAATATCCTGCAGGTCACCGCTGCGGCCACCGAGTCCGGAACGGCAGCGAGCCAGGTGCTCGGCGCCTCGAAGGAGCTGTTGCGCCAATCGGAGAGCATGCGCCGACAGGTCGATGCCTTCATCAACGGCATCAAGGCGGCCTGAGCGGTCGCGGTGCTGGTTTGTGAACCGGCGCTGAAAGCAACCCGTTCGGTGTCGTCCCGGCCTTTGAGCCGGGACCCAAATCCACAGAACGCCATTTGGCGAAGAACGACGTCCGGATTGCCCCTGATAGATCACGCGGCATGGATCCCGGCTTTCGCCGGGATGACAGCGTGGGCAACTCTACTTGTACTCCCGCTCGTCCCACCACGGGAAATAGTCTGGCATGTCGCTGGAGACCTTGTTCCTGAACTGCGCCGGGCGTTTCTCCAGGAACGCCATCACGCCTTCCTTGACGTCATCGGAGCGCCCGCGTGCATAGATGCCGCGGCTGTCGACCTTGTGCGCCTCCATCGGATCGTCGGCGCCCATCATGCGCCACATCATCTGGCGGATCAGCGCGATCGAAACCGGGGCGGTCTTCTCGGCGATCTCGCGCGCCAGCGCGCGAGCGTTCGGCAGCAGCTCCTCCGGCGGCACCACCTTGCTGACGAGACGCCCCGCAAGTGCCTCCTGCGCCGGGAAGACGCGGCCGGTGTAGCACCATTCCAAGGCTTGCGAGATGCCGACGATGCGCGGCAGGAACCAGCTGGACGCCGCCTCCGGCACGATGCCGCGCTGGGAGAACACGAAGCCGAAGCGCGCCGCTTCCGAGGCGATGCGGATGTCCATCGCGAGCTGCATGGTGACGCCGATGCCGACGGCAGGGCCGTTGACCGCGGCGATGACGGGCTTCAGCGACTTGAAGATGCGAAGAGTGACCTGTCCGCCGCCATCGCGGACCTGCGGATCGGAATAGTCGACGCGGCCGTCGGCATGGCGCTTGACGGGTCCGCGCCTGGCGTCGCGATCGAAGGTGTCGGCACCGGAGGACAGATCGGCGCCGGCGCAGAAGGCGCGGCCCGCGCCGGTGACGATGATCGCTCTGACCTCGTCGTCCCGGTCGGCGCGATCGAAGGCGTCGATCAGTTCCTTCTGCATCGTCGGCGTGAAGGCGTTCAGCTTCTCGGGACGGTTGAGCGTGATGGTCAGGATCTGGTCGGCGACGTCGTAGAGAATGGTCTCGTAGGCCATGGGCGTTTCCTCGCGCTTGTTTGCTTTTGTTGTCGTCGTTGTAGCTGCTCACGTCGTCATTCCGGGGCGGCGCGAAGCGACGAGCCCGGAATCCATAACCACCATTGTGAATTGGCTAGCATGGATTCCCGGCTCGTCGCTTCGCATCGCCCCGGAATGACGGCGGAAATATCTATGCCTTCGGCGGCGCCGGCCAGGGGCGCTGCTCGCCGCGCAGGCCCTCGAAGGTCTTCGCCAGGCCGAGCACGCCGAGATCGTCGAAGCGGCGGCCGACGATCTGCAGCCCGATCGGGAAGCCGTGGGCGTCATAGCCGGCGTTGATCGAGACCGCCGGGTTCTCCGACATATTCCACGGCACGGTGTAGGTGATGTGCTCGAACGGCAGCTGCGGGTCGTTGATCGGGGATGCGAACTCCGCCGGAAATTTCACGCCCGGAGAGGTCGGCGAGATCACGTAGTCGAACTCGCAGAACATCTTGGCGGCGGCGGCGCGGATCGCCATGGTGACGTTGAAGCCGCGCACGACCTCGACGCCCGAAAGCGTCGCGCCGCGCTCGGCCCATTGCAGGATATAAGGCAGCGTCTTGTTGCGGATCTCGGGCGTGAGCCGGGAGAGATCGTCCCACAGCCGCGCGCGCCAGAAATTGTCGAGCCCGTCGAGCATCTCGCGCGTGAGGAAGCCCTTGGCTTCGCCGACGACGGCGCCTGCGGATTCGAACGCCTTTGCCGCCTCGAGCACGACCGCGCGCACCGGCTGCTCCAGCGGCTGTCCGACGCCGGGCTCGAGCATCACGCCGATGCGGAGCTTGCGCGGCGATTTCTCGGCGAGCTTCCAGTTGAGGTCGCTCGGCGGCAGGCTGCTGCCGTCACGACGATCGGGCTTCGACAGCACGCTCATCATCAGCGCAGCGTCATCGACGGTGCGCGTCATCGGCCCGGCGACGCGGCCGACATAGGGCGGATCGATCGGCACGCGCCCGTGGCTCGGCTTGAGGCCGACCAGGCCGCACCACGATGCCGGCAGGCGGACCGAGCCGCCAATGCCGGTCCCGAGGTGCAACGGGCCATAACCGGCCGCGGCGGCGGCTCCAGCGCCGGCGCTCGAGCCGCCGGGATTCATCTTGAGGTCCCAGGGATTGCGGGTGAGCGGATGGAAGCTCGACAAGCCAGAGGACAGCATGCCGTAATCCGGCATCGTGGTCTTGGCGAAGATGATCGCGCCAGCTTCGCGCAAGCGTGCGACGGGCGGGGCGTCCGCCACGGCCGGCGCCAGCGTGACGCTCGCCGAGCCGAGCGGGATCGGCTGGCCCTTGGTGGCCATGTTGTCCTTCACCGTCGTTGGTACGCCGTCGAGCGCACCGATCGGCTCGTCCTGCGCCCAGCGCGCCGTAGAGGCCGATGCGGCGGCGCGCGCCGCATCGGGATCAAACAGATAGAGCGCCTTGATGTGCGGCTCCCAAGCCGCAGCACGTGCCAGCACCTCCTCCATCACCTCCGATGGCGAGAACTGGCGCGCGCGATAGCCGGCGATCAGATCGACCGCGGAAAGGTCGTGCAGCGAGGTAATCTCGTCCGAGACCGGTTTATGCATGGGCGCTCACACTGGGAGGCGGGTTTCGATGATACGGGCGAACATGCTGGCGCCGACCGGCAGGATCTTGTCGTCCAGCACGTAACCGGGATTGTGCACCGGGACCGAGCCGTCATGGCCAACCCAGAAATAGGCGCCCGGAATCTTCTGCAGCATGTCGGCGAAGTCCTCGCTGCCCATCTTCGGGGTCGAGCGGGTCACGACCTTGGACGGCTCGACCACGCTACGTGCGACCTCTTCGACCACCTTGGACTGTTCTTCCTGGTTCACCAGCACGCTGAACGTATCGCGGATATCGACGTCGATCTCGCAATGGAAGGCGGCCGCCACGCCGGCGCAGAGCGCGCGCATGCGCTCGCGGATCAGGGCGCGGACGGAATCGGAGAAGGCGCGCACGGTGCCGCACAGCCAGGCATCGCCCGGAATGACGTTGTAGGCGGAGCCGGCATGGATCTGCGTGATCGAGACCACGGCGGCCTGCAACGGATCGACATTGCGGCTGACGATGGTCTGGATCGACTGCGCCACGGTGGTTGCAATGACGACCGCGTCCTTGGAGCGCTCGGGCATCGCGCCATGGGCGCCATAGCCGGAGATGCGGATATCGAAGAAATCGGCGCCGGCCATCGCGGGCCCCGGCAGGATGGCGATCTCGCCGTGGTTCAGATCGGGCGCGTTGTGCAGACCGTAGAGCTCGTCGCAGGGAAACTTCTCGAACAGCCCGTCCTTGATCATCGCCCGCGCGCCGCCGAGGCCTTCCTCGGCGGGCTGGAAGATGAAATGCACGGTGCCGTCGAAATTCCGGGTCTCGGCCAGATACCGCGCAGTGCCGAGCAGCATGGTGGTGTGGCCATCATGGCCGCAGCCATGGAAGCGGCCCGGAATGGTCGAGCGCCAGGGCAGGTTGGTGTTCTCTTCCATGGGCAGCGCGTCCATGTCGGCGCGCAGACCGATCGTCTTGCCATTGGCGCCCTTGCCCTTGAGCACGCCGACCAGGCCGGTACCACCGAGGCCGCGATGCACTTCGATGCCCCATTGCGCAAGCTTCTCGGCGACGATGCCGGATGTGCGCGTCTCCTCGAAGCCGATCTCCGGATGAGCGTGCAGGTCGCGGCGGATCGCGGTGAGCTCGTCGGCGTAGCCTTCAATGCGGTCGATCAGGGGCATGGATATCTTTGTCCGTTGCGAGATGATGAGATGTTAAGGCGCGAACGTCGGGCCGTTCGGTTTGAGGCGGATGCCCGGACGCAGCCGCGTCCAGGGCAGGGTGGCGGGATCGGCCGCCATCGGGCCGGGCGCGGCGCAGATCAACAGCTTCTCCGCGATCGGCTCGAAGTCGGCGCGGAAATGCACCGAGCTCTTGTTGATCAGGATGGCCTGCTCGGTTGGCTCGATCCCGACGAAGCGGTACATCGCCTGATCGGCGAGCTGCGCCTTGTGCGAGCAGACCACGACACTGATGTCACCGATGCGCAAGGCGGCCGAAGGGCCCATGTCCATCTTGCGGCCGCCATAGAACGGACCCGGCGCCACGAAGCGGCCGTCCGACAGTTTCTCGACGATGAAGCTCTCCGTAAAGGGCGCGTCGCCGGGAATCCCGGACTTGCCGCCAAGGGAGAGCGTGACGGTGGCGCCTTCGCCGGCGGCGTGCGCTGCGAGCGCCGATTGCGGATCGTAGATCATTCCGATCGCGGCGCGCTGCGCGCGGTTACGCACCAGTGCACGCAGCATGCCCGTGGTGTCGGAATCGCCACCGGCGCCGGGATTGTCCTGGGTGTCGGCGATGACGATCGGTTTCGACGCATTCCTGGCAAGCTCCATCGCGTGGCGCACGCCCTCGTCCGGCGAATAGATCCTGCCGTCGAAATCGTCCTCATGACTTGCGACGAGGCTTGCGATCGCATCGGCCGCGGCATCGGCATCGGCTTGGGTCCGGCCATAGGCGAAGACGCTCGGCCCGCAATGAATGAAGTCGGCGGCCGGAAAGCCCGGCGCGAAGGATAGCGTCGGCACGGTCTCGCTCTGGTAGCGTGCGAGCGTCTCGTAGATGCCCTTGGCGGGATGATCGTTGGTGCATTGCCAACTGATCGGAATCAGGAAAGGCAATTGCCGGAATGATTTGGCGAGGCGCTGCTTCGAGTCCAGCAGCAGCGCGAGATGATGCGCCGAGGCGCGGCCGGTGTCGGCCATATCAGTATGCGGATATTTCCGATAGGCGATCAGCGCATCGGCATGCGCGATCATCTCAGGCGTGACATTGGCGTGCAGGTCGAGGCTTGCGACCAGAGGCACGCTCGGGCCGATCACCTTGCGCACGCGCGCCAAAATCTCGCCTTCGCCGTCGTCGAAATGTTCGGTGACCATCGCGCCATGCAGGTCGAGATATACGCCATCGATGGCGCCGGCGGCCTTGATGCGATCGACCATGACGCCAACGATGCGCTCGAACGCATCCTCCGTGACATGAGCCGATGGGCTTGCATGACAGGCGATGGTCGGCACCACGTCCCACCCGCGCGACGTCGCGACATCGATAAATCCGGACTGGCCCGCATTGATGCCGCGCATGATCTTCATCACGTTGGCGGCGTCTGCGATCGTAGCGCCGCCTTCGTGCATGAAGTCGTCATAGGTCGCCTTGGTCGGCGCGAAGGTGTTGGTCTCGTGCAGGAAGCCGCCGATGGCGATGCGGGTCATTCGGGTCATCTCAAGCCGTTGACGTGATCGGCGACGTTAGACCGCTCCTCGCGCGGGGCGCAAGCGAGGGAGCGATGCCGATTTGCATGCGCCGGGCGCGCCTCACGCGTGTTGGCTGGCCCACCTGCTTCTACAGCGTCATTCCGGGGCATCGCGTAGCGATGAGCCCGGAATCCATAACCACAGCAGGATCTGTGTGGCATGAGCGTCGATCAGCCGATGTTACGACATCCGCCTGTGAGTATGGATTCCTGTATCTGACCGGGTGTCACTGTCATAGTGGCGGCGGGTAGAGACAGCTCGTTGGATTCCCGGTTGCCTCGGCGACCGTAACCCGGCTTGGGCGTCTCCGCTTGCCTTGTCTGATCGAACAGTCGCATGAGCGCCGATTTCCGGTAGCTCGCATACAGGTCTGATCCCCATGACAGCTCAGTCTCTTGCGCTCGCGGCCGGCATCGATGTCGGTCAGCGCTTTCTTGATGTCGGCCTTGCTCCCTCGGGCAAGACTTTCCGGGTTGCCAACGCTGCCGAAGGCGTCGCCGCCGTGGTCGAGCGGTTGACCCAGGCCGGCGTCGGCCGTGTCGTGCTGGAGGCGATCGGCCCCTATGCCCGGCAACTCGTCAGCGCTCTCGGCGCGGCCGGGTTCGAGGTCGGTCTCGTCAATCCGCGCCGCATCAAGGCATTCCGTGAGTTTGAAGGGCGCCGTGCCAAGACCGACAGGCTGGACGCGCGGCTGATTGCGCGCTTCGCTCTCGCCATGACCGACGCCATTCGCCCATTGCCATCCGCCGAGCAGCTGACGCTCAAGGCCCTCACCACACGTCGTCGCCAGCTCACGGAAATGATCGCCATGGAGAAGACACGGCTGAAACAAACCGCCGAGCCACTCCTATTGGACAATCACCGTGCCACCATCTCTGTTCTGACGACCCAGTGCCGCCAGATCGAGACCGAACTCGACCGCCGGATCGCCGCCGATCCGCAGCTTGCCTGCAGCTTCGAGATCCTCACCTCGATCCCCGGGATCGGCGAGCGCGTGGCCACTGTGCTGATCACCGAACTGCCTGAGATTGGCCGCGTCGATCGCAAGGCTGTCGCCAGCCTGGCCGGCCTCGCGCCGCATGTCAGCCAGTCCGGCAATGCGCCGCCCCGTGCCGCCATCTCGGGCGGCCGCCCTTGCGTGCGCACGGCGCTCTACATGGCCGCCCTCGTCGCCAGCCGTCACAATCCCCGAATGAAAGCCGCCTACCAAGCCCTGCGAGAACAGGGCAAGCCCGCCAAGCTCGCCCTCATTGCCATCGCCCGAAAGCTGTTGGTCACCGCAAACACCATGGTCAAAAACAACACCCGATATACCCAGCAATCGCTTGACAGCTAAGACAGTCGCCGGGCTCGTGCTGCGCACGCCCCGGAATGACGAGGAGGACGAGGCTGCTACGCCACCGCCTCGGCCACGGGGCGGAAATTGGCAAAATCCCAGTTGCGGCCGGGCGCGGCCTCGAGCAGCGCCCGAGTATAGGTCTCCTTCGGGTGCGTGAGGATCTCGCCGGCCGGGCCCTGCTCGACGATGCGGCCCTTCTGCATCACCACGACCTCGTCGCAGATCTGCGCGGCGACGCGCAGATCGTGGGTGATGAACAAGATGGCGATGCCGAGCCGGCGCTGGATCTCATCGAGGAGGTCCAGCACCTGCGCCTGCACGGAAACGTCGAGCGCGGAAACCGCTTCGTCCGCGACCAGCACATCCGGATCGAGTGCCAGTGCGCGGGCGATCGCGATGCGCTGGCGCTGGCCGCCGGAGAACTGATGCGGAAAGCGCGAGATGGAATCCGCGGGCAGTCCGACCAGTTCCAATAGCTCCCGGGCGCGCGCCATCGCCTTGTCACGCGACGTGCCGTAATTGATCGGCCCCTCGGCGATGCTTTCGCCCACGGTCAGGCGCGGGTTCAGCGAGCGGTAGGGATCCTGGAAGACGATCTGGATGCGCTTGCGGTGCGGCTGCAGCAGGCGGCGCGTCAGGATCGAAATTTCGTGGCCGGCCAGCCGGACCCCGCCCGAGGTCGGATCGATCAGACGGACGATGCAGCGCGCCACCGTCGACTTGCCCGAGCCGCTCTCGCCGACGATGCCGAGCGTGCGGCCCTTGCGCAACGTGAGAGTGACATTCTGCGCCGCGACCACCTCGCGCGGTTTGCCGAGGAAGGAACGCTCACGATAGACCTTGCCGAGATCGGTGGTCTCCAGCACCACCGGCTCCTTGGTCTCGGGGCGGGCAGGGCGCGGAATGAGACTGGGGACCGCTGCGAGCAGGTTGCGCGTGTAGTCCATTTCCGGCTTGCGCAGGATCTGGTCGAGCGCACCGGTTTCGACCAGTCGGCCCTGGCGCATCACCGCGACGCGGTCCGCGATCTCGGCCACGACGCCCATGTCATGGGTGATGAACAGCACCGCCGTGCCATGGTCGCGCTGCAGCTCGCGGATCAGGGTGAGGATCTGCTTCTGCGTGGTGACGTCGAGCGCGGTGGTCGGCTCGTCCGCGATCAAGAGTTTTGGTTCAAGCACCAGCGCCATCGCGATCATGATGCGCTGGCGCTGGCCGCCGGACAGGCGGTGGGGATAGGAGGCGAAGATGCGCTCGACATCGGGCAGGTGCACCTGCTCCATCATGTTGAGAATGCGCTTGCGGCGGGTGCGCGCGTCCAGCGAGGTGTGCGCGCGCAGGACCTCGTCGATCTGACGGCCGACCGGCACCACGGGATTGAGTGCGGTCATCGGCTCCTGGAAGATCATCGCCATGGTGGTGGCGCGGAGTTGCCGCAGCCGGCGATCGGTCGCGGTCAACAGCTCCTCACCGACCAGCTTGATGCTGCCGCTGACCGGGTGCAGCGTGTTCTTCGGCAACAGGCCCATCGTCGTCAGCGAGGTCACGGATTTGCCGGAGCCGCTTTCGCCGACCACGCACAGCGTCTCGCCCTTGGCCACCTTGATGGAGATGCCGTCGATGATCCGCGGGCCGGTGGAGCTCTTGGTCTTGCCGAGGGCAACGACGAGATTGTCGATGTCGAGGATGGTATCGGTCATGATCGTACTCTCTGCCGTCATTGCGAGGAGCGAAGCGACGAAGCAATCCAGTTCAATGTTGCAAGGCGATTCTGGATTGCTTCGCTTCGCTCGCAATGATGGTTAGGGGAAGACGGCGTCATTTCCCCTCCCGCTGCTTCATGCGCGGATCGAGCGCATCGCGCGCGGCGTCGCCGATCAGGTTGATCGAGAGAATCGCGATCGACAGCAGCAGGCCCGGCCAGAAGATCAGGGACGGCTTGATCTGGAAGTAAGCGCGGCCCTCGGCCATGATGTTGCCCCAGGTCGGCGTCTCCGGGCTGATGCCGGCGCCGAGGAAGGAGAGGATCGCCTCGGTGAGGATCGCCGAGGCGCAGACATAAGTACCCTGCACGATCAGGGGCGCGATCGTGTTCGGCATCAGATGCCGCCACATGATCTTGGGTAGCGAAGAGCCGACCGAGATCGCGGCCTCGACATAGGGCTCCTCGCGCGCGGTCAGCACCACCGAACGCACCAGCCGCGCGACGCGCGGAATTTCCGGAATGGTGATCGCGATCATCACGGTGGCGATGCTGGCGCCGGACAATGACACCACGGCAATGGCGAGCAGGATGCTCGGAATCGCCATCAGGCCATCCATCACGCGCATCATCACGGCATCGACCCATTTGAAGAAGCCGGAGACGAGGCCGATGAACAGGCCGATCGCGATCGAGAATACGGCGGCGCCCACACCGACCAGGAGCGATACGCGCCCGCCATAGATCGTGCGCGACATCAGATCGCGGCCGTAGGCGTCGGTGCCGAGCAGGAACTGCGCGCTGGCCGGCTTCAGCCGCTGTGCCGGCGCCAGCAGGACCGGATCATGCGGCGCCAGCAATGGCGCCAGCACGGAGATGAGCACGATCAAAGCGAGACAGACGGTTGCGACCGCGATGATCGGAGTCGAGGTGAGAAAGCCGAACCGCGGGCTCAGCCGCGAGGTGACCGGCAAAGACGGCTCGGGATGGGTGACGATCGCCATCAGGACAATGCCTCAGTAACGGATACGGGGATCGAGCAGGGTGTAGGCGACATCGATCAGCAGGTTGACTGCGAGATAGATGAAGGATGTCAGCAGAATCATGCCCTGGATGACCGGATAGTCGCGCGCCAGCACGGCGTCGACCGTAAGGCGTCCGATGCCCGGCAGGTTGAACACGCTTTCGGTGACGACAACGCCGGAGATCAGAAGCGCAAAGCCGGATCCGATCACGGTGATGACGGGCACGGCGGCATTGCGCAGCGCATGACGCAGCAGCACCGAGGTTTCGCCGATGCCCTTGGCGCGTGCGGTGCGGACGAAGTCCTCGCCGAGGACGTCGAGCATCGCCGCGCGCGTCATGCGGGCAATCAATGCGATGTAGATGAACGACAGCGTGCAGGTCGGCAGGATGATGCGGTCGAAGAACGGCCCGAAGCCGGCCGACAGGCTCTTGAAGCCCTGCACCGGGAACCAGCGCAGATTGATCGCGAACACCTCGATCAGCACGTAGCCGATCACGAAGACGGGGACCGAGAAGCCGAGCACGGAGAGCCCCATCACGAAACGATCGATCCAGGTGCCGTGCTTCCAGGCGGCGATGACGCCGAGCGGCACGGCGACCACGATCGCCAGAATGATCGTGGAGATCGCGACCGAGATCGACGGCTCGATGCGTTGGCCGATCATCTGCAAGACCGGAACTTTGGAGATCAGCGAGACGCCAAGATCGCCATGCAGCAGCTGATTGATCCAGGTGAAGAACTGGACGTACAGCGGCTCGTGCAGGCCGAGCGAGACGCGAATGCGTTCGAGCTGTTCGGGGGTGGCGTTATCGCCCGCCAAGATGGCGGCGGGATCACCGGGCGTTAGTCTCAAAAGAAGGAACACGAACAAGGCGACCACGCCCATCACGGGAATGGCGGCGAGTACGCGGCGAACCAGATATCCGATCATCGGGTGAGGACTGCCTTCATCCTAGGCTTGGGCCGGTTACACGGCACGGTGAATGCGCCTGCATGTCACTGATATCAGTCACTTTCAAGAACTCCCGGTAATTTCGCACTGCAATGTGCTGCAAGCTGCGTGCCATGTACCGAAGCACATTGCGATGCTGCACATCATGTTTGACGGTTCTCGCCGACCGAGAGCGCGCAGATGCGGGACAAATGCGTATAGGACAATCCTGTCTCCTTGGCCCACGCATTGAACTGCGCCTGCACCTTGGCGAGGTCGCTCTTGGACTTGACCTCATCGGCAATGTCCAGTCCAGAGTCACGCAGGCAGGCCACGACGTCCTTTGATGTCACGAAACCATCCCAGCCGAGGAAGCGTAGCAACAGCTGTCCGGTGTTGCCGCCGAGCCGGCTGCCGCGCTTATCGAGGATTGCCAGGAGTCCGACCTCATCAGAGGACGGCCAACTCGCCAGGAACTTGCCGAAGCTGCCGTGCTCCTTGGCGATCTCCTGCACGAAGGCCGCATTCTGCCGCACCGACATGATCTTTGCTGCGTTGCGCACAATGCGGCTGTCCCGCAACAGGCCGTCCCAGAAATCGTCCGGCTGAAACAGCAGCCGCGCCGGCTGAAAGCTTAGGAACGCGTCCTCAAATCCCGGCCATTTCGACTCGATCACGCTCCAGGCAAACCCCGCGGAGAACACGCGCCGGGTCATTTCGGCCAGCACGCGATCATCACTCAGCTTTGCGACTACCGCGATGTCGGGCGCCGGCGGCAGCAGCGTGATCAACGCCTGTGTGCCGCCCTTGCGCTTCTCCGCCCGACTTCTGATGGTTTTGAACGAGGTCATGTACGCCGCGTTTTTGCCTGTGCCGAACACAGCAGAGTTCGCGGCGCACGTAAAGCTGCGAGGCCCTAATCTGATGCTGCCATATTACGCCAGCGTGGCCAGCAAGCCGGCCATGAGTCGCCCACGTTCGACGAGGCTTTCGACCTCGATGTGCTCGTTGAGAGTGTGAGCATCGGCGCCGCGCACGCCCAAGCCGTCGAGTGTCGGGATTCCGAGGGCGCCGGTGAAGTTGCCGTCGGATCCGCCGCCGGCCGAACCGTGTGGCAGCTTCATCCCGAGCTGTTCGGCGATGCCGCGCGCTTTGTCGTAGAGTGCCATAGTTCCGGAATCCGGCTCCCACACCGGACGCGTCACGCCGCGGGTCACCTTGAATGCGACGTCGTTGCTGGTGCCCGACAGCGCCAGCATTCGTTCCACCCCGCGATCGAGATCGTCCTGGCGCTTGGCCATGCTGAGGGCTTCACCGTTGCAGGTTGTTGCGACGCAGTTCACCCATTGCCCGCCGTGAACGATGCCGACCGAGAAGGTGCAATCCTCCGTCGTCATCGCATCGATCGCGAGGATCTGTCGCGCCATTTCCCGTATCGCGGAACGGCCAGATGACAATGTTGCTCCGGCGTGGCTCGGCCGTCCCGTTGCTTCGAGATTGAAGCGGGCGATCGCATAACGCCCGGTGACGACGCCGTTGTCGGGCCGGCCGGGCTCGGGCACCAGCACGTATTTGTTGCGCGCGGCCTCCGCTTCGATGATATCGCGCGTCGAGGGCGTGCCGACTTCCTCGTCGGGAGTAAAGAGAACGGTAATCGGCAGTGGCGTGGCGATGGAGGCGCGCATCAACTGCCTGATCGCCTCGAGCGACAGATAATTGCCACCCTTCATGTCAAAGATGCCGGGGCCATAGCATTTGTTGCCTTCGCGCCGCCATGGCAGCTTGGCGATCGCCCCGATGGGATGGACGGTATCGAGATGACCCGCAATCAGGATGCCGGGCTCGCCCTGTTTCGGATGCGGAAAGCGGGCGCGGACGCAGCCTGCGAAGCCCTGGCGTCCGGCGATGCGCTCGATCGTCGCGCCCATGATCGCCATCTCGCGGGCTGCGATATCGAACATGCGTTCGACCGCGGGAGCGTCCCAGGTCGGGCTTTCGCATTCCACCCAACCGCGCAAACCTTGCAGCATGGCCTCGGCATCGAAGGGAAGATTGGCTGGATTCATCAGAGCTCTCGCTGGTTTGCCGGCGTTATCGCGCGGCGGCGGAATGGTCGGCATTTTGTATAACCAAGTCATGCCCGCGTTAACGTCATTCCGGCCGACGTCACGCATGCGCCGAATGCGGATTGACCTGTGCAGCATCCTGGTGCAACTGTCGAAATCTAAGGGTTTACAGCCTGTTAGTTCGCCTAAAGAACGGACTACATGCATAAACAGTGACCGCGTCGTGACCGCTTTTACGCCAAGTCAGGAGATATCAATGTTCCACATCTCGCGCCGGAAACTTCTCACGCTCGCGGGGGCTGCCTGGTCGGCGCTCGCGCTCTCCGGAGCAGAGCCGTCCGACGCCCTCGCGGCATCGGGCAAGAAGATGATCACCGCGGTGATGCATTCGGATCTGCGCGTCATCGATCCCGGGTTCACCACCGCCTATATCACGCGCGACCATGGCTACATGGTTTATGACACCTTGCTGGCCACCGACTCGAACTTCAAGGTCCAGCCGCAAATGGCCGACTGGAAGGTCAGTGACGACAAGCTGACCTATACTTTCACCTTGCGCGACGGCCTGAAGTGGCATGACGGCACGCCGGTCACGGCCGAGGATTGTGTCGCCTCGCTGAAGCGCTGGGGCCGCAACGACGGCATGGGCCAGAAGCTGATGGATTTCACGGCGAGCCTGGAGGCTGCCGATGCGAAGACCATCGTGCTGAAGTTGAAGGAGCCCTATGGCCTCGTGCTGGAGTCGATCGGCAAGCCATCCTCGCTGGTGCCCTTCATGATGCCGAAGCGTCTTGCCGAGACGCCGGCCGGTCAGCAGATCCCCGAGCAGATCGGCTCCGGGCCGTTCAAATTCGTCAAGGAGGAATTCCAGCCGGGCGTCAAGGCGGTCTATGAGAAGAACACCGACTACGTCCCGCGCAAGGAGCCGGCGAGCTGGACCGCTGGCGGCAAGGTGGTGAAGGTCGATCGGGTCGAATGGATCACGATGCCGGACGCGCAGACGGCGGTGAACGCGCTGCAGTCGGGTGACATCGACTTCATGGAGAACCTGCCTTACGACATGCTGCCGGTGCTGGAAGGCAATCCGGATATCCAGATCGACGTCTCCAACAAGTTCGGCTTCCAGACGCTCGGACGGATGAATTTCCTGCTGCCGCCGTTCGACAATGTGAAGGTCCGCCGTGCAGCTTTCCTGGCAATCAATCAGAAGGATGTGCTCGACGCCCTCGTCGGCAATCCGAAGTATCAGAAAGTCTGCGGCGCGGTGTTCGTCTGCGGCACTCCGCTGGAGACCGATGTCGGCGCCGAGACGCTGATCAAGGGCAACGGCCTGGAGCAGGCCAAGAAGGCGCTCGCGGAGTCCGGCTATGACGGCACGCCGATCGTGATCATGGCGCCGGGCGACGTGACCACGCTCAAGGCCCAGCCGGTGGTCGTGGCGCAGCAGCTGCGCGAGGCCGGCTTCAAGGTCGACCTGCAGGCGACCGATTGGCAGACCGTGGTGACGCGCCGCGCCAGCCAGAAGCCGGTCAAGGAGGGCGGCTGGAACATGTTCTTCACCAACTGGGTCGGCGCCGACGTCGCCAACCCCGTGGTCAACGTCTCAGTGGGCGGCCGCGGCACCAAGGGCGGTTGGTTCGGCTGGGCGACGGATGAGAAGATCGAGAAACTGCGCGACGACTATGCCCGCGCGACCTCGCCGGAAGAGCAGAAGCGGATCGCGACCGAGATCCAGAAGGAGAACTACGAGCAGGTTATCTACATTCCGCTCGGCCAGTATCTCCTGCCGAGCGGCTGGCGCAAGTCGCTGACCGGCGTACTCGACGGTCCCGCCACGCCGGTGTTCTGGAACATCGACAAGAGCGAATAGCGAATTTGTCGCAGGAATGAAGAAAACACGGCGGAGCTTCTCCGCCGTGTTTGTTTATGAGCCTTGGTGCGTACGGCCCCGAGTCCTTAGCAATGGCCGTCGCGCACGGCTTCAAGGCCGTCGACGACCAACGGCGGCGCGATCTCGCGCGCGGGCACCTGTTCGCGCTCGGTGCGGCCGCTGCGGGCTTGCTCGCGCTGTTGCGGTTCGGCGCATTTGTCGGACATCATCTCGCTCCTTTGCTTGCACCGACACTGATCGAAGGGACAGGTAGTTCCAAAATGCGGGAGTGACGAAGGGGTGATCATGATGATCTCATCTCATCGCGCCAGGATGAGGTCGCGTTTGGAGACTGGCGAAAGCGGATTGACGGGCGCGGGAACAGCTGCAAGTCTCGGCATCGTAAGACATAGAACGCTGCCTATCGGTCAGCGTCGATGCGCGGACGCGATGCACAATGAATCGCCGGGTCTTGATCAGTTTCGCGCCATCAATTCCACATCGTCACGTTAAGAGAGATCGCATGCCACATCATCCGCGTCGGATATTTCCAGCGCTCGCGTCCTGCCTCGTCGCCGCTGCCATAGCCTTGTCGGTGAGCGCGGTGCCCGCGCTCGCCGCCGCCAAGAAGACCATCACGGCGGTCATGCATTCGGACCTGCGTGTCATCGATCCGATTTTCTCGCCGGCCTACATCACCCGCGATCATGGCTACATGGTCTATGACACGCTGTTGGGAACGGACTCCAATTTCAAGGTCCAGCCGCAGATGGCGGACTGGAAGGTGAGTGATGACAAGCTGACTTACACCTTCACTTTGCGCGACGGGCTGAAATGGCACGACGGCACGCCGGTGACCGCGGAGGATTGCGTCGCCTCGCTGAAGCGCTGGAGCAGCAATGACCCGATGGGCCAGAAGCTGATGGAGTTTACGGCCAGTCTGGAAGCGACCGACGCCAAAACGATCACGCTGAAGCTGAAGGAGCGTTATGGCCTTGTGCTGGAGTCGATCGGCAAGCCGTCCTCCTACGTCCCGTTCATGATGCCGAAGCGGCTGGCGGAGACACCAGCGAACCAGCCGATCCCCGAGCAGATCGGATCCGGCCCGTTCAAGTTCGTACAGGCGGAATTCCAGCCCGGCGTAAAGGCGGTCTATGAGAAGAACACCGACTATGTGCCGCGCAAGGAGCCGCCGAGCTGGACCGCGGGCGGCAAGGTCGTGAAGGTCGATCGCGTCGAGTGGGTGACGATGCCCGACGCGCAGACCGCGGTGAACGCGCTGCAGGCCGGCGACATCGATTTCCTGGAGTTTCCGCCGCAGGATCTGGAGCCGGTGCTCGCCGCGAATCCCGACCTCACGATGAACGTGCTGAACAAGTTCGGCTATCAGACCTTGGGACGCATGAACTTCCTCTATCCGCCGTTCGACAATGTGAAGATCCGCCGCGCGGCGTTCCTGGCGATCAATCAGAAGGATGTGCTCGACGCGCTGGTCGGCAATCCGAAATTCTACAAGATCTGCGGCGCCTTGTTCGGTTGCGGCACGCCGCTCGAGGCCGACGTCGGTTCGGAGACGCTGGTCAAGGGCAATGGCCTGGAGCAGGCCAAGAAGCTGCTCGCCGAATCCGGCTATGACGGCACGCCGCTCGTGATCCTCGCGCCGGGGGACGCGATCACGCTCAAACCCCAGCCGATCGTGGTGGCGCAGCAACTGCGTGCCGCCGGCTTCAAGGTCGATCTTCAGGCCACCGACTGGCAGTCTGTGGTGACGCGCCGCGCCAGCCAGAAGCCGCCGAAGGAGGGGGGCTGGAACATGTTCTTCACCAATTCGGTGATTGCCGATGTCGGCAACCCGCTGTCCAGCACCTTCCTCAGCGCGCGCGGTCTCAAATCCTCCTTCGGCTGGCCGGATGATCCCAAGATCGAGGAGCTGCGCGACGCCTTTGCTCGCGCCACGACGCTCGACGAGCAGAAGCGGATCGCGGCCGAACTGCAGAAGGAAGCCTACGACCAGGTGATCTACATTCCGCTCGGCCAATGGTTCAGCCCGAGCGCCTGGCGCAAGTCGCTCACCGGCGTGCTGGAAGGGCAGGCGGTGCCGGTGTTCTGGAACGTCGACAAGAGCGAGTGATCCAGGGCGAGCGATCCTCGCACTCACATCATGGTTTTCCAGACGCGCGGCGGGGCATCTCCGCCGCGCTTTGCATTTGCGGATTTTGTTTGCGCTTGACGGTCAGTAAGTCGTGGCTTACGGTAAGTCATGGCTTACCAAAATGCCTTGACGGTGCTGGCCGATCCGACGCGGCGGCAGGTGTTCGAACGGCTGCGCGATGGGCCGCAGCCGGTCAAGCTGATCGCGGCAGGACTGTCGGTGTCGCGGCCGGCAGTGTCGCAGCATCTGAAGGTGTTGAAGGACGCGGGGCTGGTTCAGGAGCGTAGCGAAGGCACACGCCGCATCTACTCGGTGAGGCGCGAGGGCCTATCCGAACTGCGCGATTGGCTCGACAGTTTCTGGGACGATGCGCTGCTCGCATTCAAGATCGAGGCGGAGCGATCGCATCGAAAAAGCAAAGGGAGGAAGCGGGATGAGTGACGTCGCGGCGATTGCCCCGGTGCACAAGCAGGTCCTGGTCCGGGTGCCGATCGGCCACGCCTTCGAGGTCTTCACCAGCGGCTTGACTCGCTGGTGGCCGCATACGCATGGCGTCGGCAAGCAACCGATCCGAGCCGTATTGATGGAGCCGCGGCTCGGCGGGCGTTGGCTCGAAGTCGGCGAGGACGGCACCGAGACGCCGGTTGCCACGATCATCCTGTGGGAGCCGCCGCATCGTGTCGTGATGCTCTGGCAAATCAGCGCGCAATGGAAGCCGGACGCGACGATGCGTTCGGAGGTCGATGTCCGCTTCATCGCCGAAGGCACAGAGCTGACGCGGGTCGAGCTCACGCATCATAAGTTCGAGACCATGGGCCCCGAGGCCGGCGCTTCGATGCGCAAGGATGTCGACGGCGGCTGGCCGGGACTCATGCGGCGCTTTGTCGAGGAAGCCGAGCGTAGTCGGTCATAATCAGGGAGGTCGTCATGTCGGAGTTCGTCGTCCATTCCGTACCAGGAAGCCCGTTCGGGCGTTGCGTTCTGATCGCGCTGGAAGAGAAGGAGACATCGTATCGCCTGGCGGCCATGGCCCCCGGCGCTTCGAAGTCCGCGGAACATCTGGCGCGAAATCCGTTCGGCTGTATCCCCGTGCTGGAGCATGACGGCTTCATGCTTTACGAGACCCAGGCGATCCTGCGTTATCTCGACCGGATCCTGCCCCAGCCATCCCTGACGCCTGCCGATCCCAAGCAGGCGGCGCGGATGGATCAGGTGATGAATATCAGCGATTGGTATCTGTTCCAGGGCGTCTGCAGCGTCATCGTCTTTCAGCGCATCGTCGGCCCGCGCCTGCTGGGACTTGCGACCGATGAAGCAGCCATAGAGGCGGCAATGCCGCGCGCACGCACCGTATTCGCTGAGCTGTCGCGCCTCCTCGGCGAACAGCCCTTCATGGCGGGTGATGTTCTCACGCTGGCCGATCTGCAGGCCGGGCCACAGGCCAGCTTCCTGGCCGCGACACCTGAATGGGCTACGCTCACTGCGGCGTATCCCAATCTCGTAGCCTGGATCGACCGGCTGGAAGTGCGGCCGAGCTTTCAGGCCACGACCTGGGAGAGGCTGCTGGAGCGCGCGCGAGCCGCGTGAGAATTCGCGCGAACTTGTCGACGGAAATTTGAGTGACCGGCTTGCTTCCGTCCATCGGCACCGGCTCCGGACGAGAGATGATTCTGGTGCGGGCGGTGGGACTCCAATCACTACAGAACTTTTCTTCTGAAATTTGAAAAACTTAAGTGTTATTAGTGGCTTAATTCCCAGAACGTTACTACAATTCTCTACTCCAAAATTTTTTCAAGTGAGCATTTTTATGCCGGCGAAATCGTCCACCAAGCACCGGTATCTCGTCAGCCAGGGAGGCCGCTATTGGGCGCGGCTGAGCGTGCCGAAGGACCTGAGATCGATCATCGGGCAGAGCGAGCTCTGGGAGGCGTTGGGGCCGGACCTGATGCAGGCGAGGCGGAAGCTGCCCGGAGCCGTGGCGCGCATGCACGTCCGGCTTGGCGAGGCCAGGGAGGAGCTGGAGGCCGGTCGGAAGCCACTGAGCCGCCCGCCGCGGGAGGGCCGTATCCTAAGCGTCCGCAACCTCGCCAAAGCGCATTTCGAGGAGCAGCTACAGAAGCAGGCGGAGGAGCGCCGGGCTGACTTATCGCGATTCGCGGAGACGATTCGGTTTCAACGGGACGTGGTGCAGCCGTTCTATGCCGAGAAGCTCCGGAGCGTCGTGAACGGGCTCGCCTCAAACGAGGAGGCCGACGCGCTCATTGGCTGGTCGATTGACCGCTATCGAGAGCAGGGGAACACGGACGCGGTTTTTGGCACGCCTGAATGGCGGGAACTGGTCCAAGCGCTCGCCGGGGTACATCTCGAAACGATTCGCCTGAATCAGGCGCATGATTCGGGCGACTTCTCCGCTGAGCCGTCGCATCCGCTGTTGGTGAAAAAGCCCGCTTCGGAGGATCCTGCCTCGGTTCGTATTCTTGGGCCGGACAGCGAGCGCACTTTGAGCGATCTCGCGGAACAGTTCGCGAAAGAGAAGGCGACCAGCGACCGCACCCGCCACGACAACCGGGTGACGATTCGGATGCTGGAGGAACAGATTGGCGAACCGCTGCCAATTTACCGGCTTACGCGCCAGCACGTTCACGCGTTCAAACGGATGCTTGCCGATGCGCCGGCCAACTATACGAAGCGGTTTCCGGGGATGACGCTGCCGGAGGCGGTCAAGGCGAACAAGGGGAGGGCGAAGCCTTACCCGCTGCTGGATGCGCGAACGGTCAACGACAAGTATCTGGCGCGGCTGCACGCGTTCCTGAATTGGGCGGTTCGGGCTGACATTATCCCAGACAACGCCGCCGCCGGTATCAAGGTCGAGGCGGTCAAAGCGTCAACCCCGCCACGCGTGCCGTTCTCGCCCGGTGATCTGACACGGATGTTCGGTGAGCATTTCGCCCCAGGCGGCAAATGGGGTGAGGATCAATGGGCTATGGTGCTTTCGCTCTTTGGCGGCATGCGCGCTAGCGAGCTCGCTCAAGTAAGACTGGATAGCGTTCGGCGCGAGCGGGGCGTTCTGGTGATCGCGATCGAGGAGCAGACGAAGAACATGGGCTCACGGCGCCTGATCCCGGTCCACAGCCAGCTCTTGGGGTTTGGCTTCGAACAACTCGTTGCTGGATTGAGACAGCGCAAAGAGACGCACCTGTTTTCGAACTGGTATCGCCAGGGCATGGAAGCCAAGGCCAAGGCGCCGAAGGAGACCGCGACCATCGATCACTACTTTCCGCGGTATCTGCCGCGGCGATTTAACGTGACCTATCTAGCGAAGGTCGGGATCATTGACGATCGGAAGTCGTGGCATTCGTTCCGGCACACGTTCAAGACCGGGCTGTCCATGGCTGGGGTTGGGAAGGACATGCGGGATCAGCTATGCGGGCACGCGGATAACTCGGCCGGAGCGGGTTACGTGCACGGCGCTTCGATCGAAGCTATGGCAGAAGCGGTCCAGAACCTGAAGTTTGACGGATTTCCACTCTGAAGGCCAATGCGCCTTTCGTGTAGCTGTTCTGTGTAGCGGCGCCGGGCGTTCGGCTTCGAGCATAAATGTTCAGAGTACAAATGGCCTGTGACAATTGAAGGGCTGACATTTATGCGCTAATTAGTGTTGCGCACACGCAGAGATGGTGAAATTCGGATATTTATGGATAACCAATGCCCGTCGATCCAGATCAGATTTTCCGCGACCTATCTTCCAATTCATATTTGGCGAGTTATGAGCTGCTAAAGCGTCTGGAAACTTCACTTATTCAGGGGGCGCCGAGTTCATCGGATTACACGGAGGCATGCGGGATTTTGGAGGCATTCTATGAGGCGCAAGCTTGGAAGCCACCGCCTCCACTGAATGCCAACAACGTCTCGGTCCGCGATATTGATGACACTGCTAACATGTCTAGAGCCCGTCCGCGTCTTCAGTATGAAGCGTTCGTCGCTCAGATCATGCAAAATTACAGATTTGTGATGAAAGAGAAGGCGACTGCGGCCCTCAAGTCAACATTGGCGAACGAGCCTGGATACGCAGTCCTAGAGGGTGAAGAAAAGAAAGAACTACACCAGCACATCCAAAAGATAAGGAGACCATCATTGAAGGTTCGTCGCTTGATGATCGCAAGAAGAACAGCTTGTTTGAACGGCTCAACGAGCTTGCCCGCGAGATCGACCGAAATGGTACGCGCACAGATAGATTTTTCGCATTTGCAGGCGAACTAAGCTTCTATGTTGGTCAGTTCGCTAAGAATGCAAAGCCTGCCATAGATGAGGCAAAGGCCATTCTCAAGATCATCTGGCGCGCACGCGAACGGCACGATGGGACGAAGCTTCCAAGGCCGGATGATGTTCTGTTGCTGCCAGAGCCTGAGAACGTAACGGAATAGAGCTGCGGACGAAGTAGGCGCGGCGACGCGCGTGCCTTTCCTTATGACTTTCAACGTTGGCCGAGAAGAGTTTGGGCTAGTGGGGAGAGAAGGTCCTTCGCAAGAAGTCTTGTCTCTCCAATGCTTAGCTGTCTCCTTGCGCCAGCTGGAGAGTGGACCAGAACCTTATCCCCCTCAGGCACAATCCGTATTGGGTTGCCCTCATCGAGTACGATCGAGGGCGCTTCGCTGCCAGCAGCCGCTTGAATTAGAGCTTCCGCAAGGTGGTTTGACTGCGGATGTCTAAAATAGGGGAAGTGTTCATCATCAAGCACGAGCGCGAATGCTCCACGGCCCGGCCGATCGCCGTCCTTCTGCCAAATCTCCTTCAGAGACCATCGCTCGCGACGAATATCAAAAGCTTTGCTCATTTTGCGGCTCCCAAATTCTGCTTCTGTTTCTGATGGAGCTACTACCCTTTCGGTGTCAGGATTGTGTAGCCTTTTCTCTCCATACAATCTGTGATCATCCCCGCATCGCCAATCCATCCGTGGGCGCGTTTGGCCTCGATGCACTCGTGTTGGTCTTTCGCGAGCTGCTCCGGGGAATGGCCATAGGAGTCGACCGCAGGCGGTTCGTATCGGCCGTGGCCTCCACCGCAGCCACAGAGTGCGAGCGCGGCAAACATGAAAAGAGCTTCACGCATTGCTCAATTCCGCTTCTTCTTTTCTGCGTCTTCAAGCTGAGCAATGATCACGTCGCCCCGGATTTCGAGCGGCCAAATGTCGCCGGCTTCGCCAAGCACGCGCTTGATCTGATCCTCCGTGATCCGGCCTTCGAATGGACAGGGCTCCAGGTTTGCGAGCGCGGCCGTGAGCCGGGTGTAGCGGTCGTAAGGCAGAAAGATATCGTCCTGCGTCATTTGGTGCCCCTTCTGTGATGCAGGAGCGATAGACTCATATTCGCGGAGTCGCGTCAAGCCATTGAAACAATTAAAGATTGTAAGTCAAGACTGACTTATAGAGCAGCGACCCGAGCTCTAACCTGCTTAATGACGTTCACGCGCAAGATTGCCCTATCGCGATTGCTCGCGGCGAAGGTCGTGTTTGGAGCATTCGAGAGCTTAACCTCTTTCATTGCTCGCGCTAGTTCATCGTCGATGGCAGCCAAGGCCTGCTGAACACCTTCGGCGCGCGCGGCATCAAGCTCCTGTTGCGTGCAGGACATCCTAGTCTTCCCCTTTCGTCATCCGCCGGAACTCAGCGTAGACCCATCTGGCATCACGTCCAAGCGGCTGCGTGATCGTGAAGGTCCGGGGATGGCCGATCGCTTTCTGAACGGCCTTGATGTTGCGAAGGCAATAGGTCGCCCAATCGTCGTCTCGCAGCGGCTGGAAGTGTAGTTGCTTGTGCTTTCCAGGACTGGTCCATTCGCCCCAGCTCGTTTTCATGGTCCGTCTGATTTGGTCGGTAAGGACAGGCGAGAGCGTTGGGGCCGGATACCGGAAAGCCCCATGGAGATGAAGACGGCCGTCTTCATCGATATCCACGGCAAAGAAATAGGGAAGCACAATCCCGGCTCTCCGGAGGTTCTGATCAAATGGACGCTTCAGCGGGTCCAGGAAGCCCGCGGGATCGCGTTTGGCGTTCTCTATGGCCTCAGGGGTCAGATTGAAGGTGAAGGCTATAGCGGGGTTGTCCTCAATCAGGAGAGCCGCCGCGGCGCATACTGCCGTTACAAGCTCTCCAGTGAGAGACCAGACGGGAAGGTTGTCGTTTGATGGCTTAGAGTGGGTAGGAGAGGGGCTGGGAGGGGACAGAATAGGGGGTGAGGGATAGCTAACTAAAGATCCGTCGCCGGCCGCGGCGTCGGGCAGCCGAAAGCTCCTCATTTTCGCGACGGTTTTCCTATCATTTTCAGGAGAGCGGCGCTTCGTGCCTGAAACATTTTTCGACTCCGGCTTTGAAACAATTTTCGACACCGGGGCTGAAACATTTTTCGACAGCTTTTCGACGGCCGATGCGGGTTCATCCTCCATCTTCTCGAGCGCGGCAATCACCTCCTCGTCGGTCTCACCGCCGACGTTGTCCAGGTTCAGATCGAAGTCGAAATCGTCGCGAGGAGACTCTGAAGAAATATCGCGCGTCGGCGCTGAAGTCTCGGGATTTGTGCTATTATGTAGATATTCGAGCGACGGCACGTTCGGATGACTCCTTGTTAGCCGCCCACCATCGTTTGATCGCCGTGGTGGGCGGCATTTCTTTTCGTTTCAGCTCGTCGACTATAGCGAGATCGCCCGGGGTTGATCCCTAGCGCCTTAGAATGCCGCCCGGCCGCATTTGGGTCCGCAGCTCCTGTCCGATCGCCGCACGCGCCGCGTCCTGGACGTGCTGGGCGATCATCGCGGCGAGCTCTCGGTTTTGGACTGGGGTGCCGTTCGTGGCTCCCCCATGAACGTGGATGTCGCCCATGGTGATGCTGGAGCCGCCGTCGGCCCTGCCGATCAGCGGGGCTGGCGATCCGCCACCGATCACGCCGCCGTCGGCAAAGGCAGGAATGGCGCGAGCGAACTGCATTGAGACATGGTTCGGATAGACCACGGCGCCCTTGGGCAGCCGGACCAGCTCCGGCCCGCGCTCGCCAACCCAAGCGAGACCGCCCGGTGCGCTGTCAGTGCCGCTGGCAAAGCCGGGGATCGCCGCAGCCGTGGACGTTGAGGCTGAACCGCCCAAGCCGAACAGGCCGCTAAGGCCGGAAAGCAGCGGCTTCACGATCAGCGCCTGGTTGACCATCTGGAGCAGCGAGCGAATGAACTGCTGCTCGAAATCCTTCATGGCATCGCCCGCGGTCTTGGCGCCTGTCTCGAAATCGAGGAGCGGGCCGTTGATCGAGTTGCTGAAGGCATCGGCAGTGCCCTTCAGGGCGTTGTTCAGCCGCATGGCAGCGGCCTCGCTGCTGTTGAGCGCAGCGGGCACGTCATTCCCATAGATGCTCTTGAGCTGTTGAGCGACCTGGACGTCTTCAGGCGACATAAACGCGGTCTGCCGGCCGAACGAAATGTCGCTGTTCACCTTGGCCTTGGCCAGGGCGTCCGCCGCGGCTGCAGCTTGCGCCTGCAGCGCTTTGAACGCCGCGGCTTGTGCTGCGGTCTCTTTGCCGCCATTCGCCTGAACTGCCGAGAGTTCTGCCGCTTCGGCCCGAAAACGGGCGGTTGCGGCCTCGCCGAGACCAACAGCCCTGGTGTCCGCTTCTACCTGTTGGGTGTGCTTTCGCAGCGAATTGATTGCCCGGTCTACCGCGTCGGCTTGGTCGCCGGTCGCCTTATCGCTCGGAGCCTTCGAAGTATCGCCGCGGAGTGCCGATTGAACCGCGGTGGCGTCCTGCATGCTTCGGGTGACGTTGCCGTAGTTCTGGAGCGCGGCACGGAGCTTGGCATTTGCTCCCATCATGCCGATGTCTTTCGGATCGCTGGAGATGCCGTGTGCAGCCTCTGCAGCGGCGCGGCTCTCCGGCGTGGTCGTCGCGTCCGTGATCGATTTCCAAATGGACGCGTTGCCAATCCGATTGGCAAACCAATCCGGGACTTGCTTGAGGGCCGTATAGAGCTGAGTGGCATAGCCGACGGCCGCAGCGAGATCCTCGGTGATGTTCACCCAGCTCTCATGGTAGTTCATGCCGAGCTTGGCCAAGTCGTCCTGAATCGGCTTCCACCGCTCGGCAAGAATCTTCTGAGCAGCGTCCATCCGGTCTTTCAGCTCGATTGCCCGGCCGATGTCTTCAGGCGAGATCAACTTGGCATTTGACATCGTGTCGGCGCGCTGGATCATCTGGTCCAAGAGGCCGCTGTTCGCCCTCAAGGCGGCGGCCACAGGCTCGCCGAAAGCCCGGCCGGCAATATCGAGCGCGGCCAGCCGCTCGCCCTTGGTCGTGGCCTGATCGATCAGGCTCACGATGGCCCGCAATCGTTGCTCGGTCGTCGTAGCGCTGGCGAAGGCGGTAACACCGGAGTTGCCGGCGAAGTTGCCCGCATCTACCAGCTCTTTCATGCGCTGCTGAATCTCGCTGCCGCCGAGCTTGTCTGCTGCCGATTGGTTGAAGCGCTGCAAGGCCTCCGAAACTTGATCAATCGATAGCGCTGCGGCCGGCGCCGAGGTGGTGAAGCGCTGGAAAAAGTCAGCGCTCACACCGGCCGAATTCGCCTTTGCTGCAACATCGTTGAATTCGGCAATCTTGGCCTTGGCGAGATCGGTGGCATAGCCCATCAGCTTGAACGCGTCAGTGACGGCCGTAATGCCGAGTGCGATCGGCCCTAGAAAGCCGAGAAACCGGCCAAAGGCGAGCGTAGCCACACCGGCCGCGCCTTGCGAAGCCAGGAACGAGGCGTTCATGCTGATGACTTGCCGGGCGATCGTGCGGGTGACCGTGCCGGCGAGCGCCGACGTCTCGGACATCTTCTTTTTGAAGTCGTCGAAGCCGGAAACGGTGATCGGGATGTTGAGACCGGATGTCGTCATTGCGGGTTCCCGAGATAGAGCGCAACTAAAAGGCCCATCGCGTGGCCGGCGTTATCGCCAAGCGGCAAACCGCGGACATGGCTGTCCAACAGCCGTTCGGCCTCGCGTTCCGGCATGCCGGCGCCGATCAATCCGAGCTCGAGCACGCGTTCCACGTCTTCGATGCTTGCCGTGCCGTTCTCGAAACGGGAAATGCAGGCAGTTGGCGAATTGCCGTTGTGCCCGGGCAAGCCACGGAAGCTGAGGACCCTCCGGACCCAGGGGTGATTTAGGTTGAGAGGGTAGGTTGTCTCTCCCCAAGTGACGGCGCGGGCGCAAGGGTTAGTATCGGTCATTTCAGAACCTCATTGAGTGCATCGTTGATCGCTTCTCGGATATCGTCCTTCATGGCGTTGTACGTAGGATAGAACCACGGGCGGGCCGGCTGGCGACTGGTCCCGAACTCGAAAGCCTCGGCATAGTCATAAGAGACGCCGCTACCTTCCCGCACTTCTTTGGTGGTCATGTCGCCACCGGCTTGGACCAGATATTCCAACTCGTTGGCGCCGGGCGCGACCGTGCAAGACGCCTCCAGAGCGCCGGTTTCTGGATCCTGCTCTAAGCTCTGCAGTGCCGCCCGTTGCGCATCCGAAAGGCGGAACGCCTGTTCGCGGAGAACGTCGCTCAGTCTCTCCCGCAGTTGTTCGGGAAGCGCATTCAAGTGGGCTTCAAGATCATCGGCCATAGTCTACCAGCTCAGCAATTCGACAGCGTCGGGGTGATCATAGAGAGAGCGGGTGGTCCCGCCGGCAGCAGCACGGCTTACGGCCATCGCTGCAGCCACCGCGCCGTCAATGCTCAGCCACTTCTTGGATTTGTAGAAGCGAACCGCGTGCTGTTGCTTGTTCCGCTCAACTTCGGCGTTGGCAAAGCAGAAGCGCAACACGGGATGTCCGCCGTGACGGAAGCGCCGGGCGATGATCGCGCGCTCCAGCTCAGAGATCGCGGGCATCATCAGGCTCGGCACCTGCCGGAAGTCGACGACCGGCAATCCCTTTTCCAGTAGTGCGGACTGCATCATGCGCGCCAGATAAGGGTCGAAAGCGATTTCCTGGACGTTGAACCGGTTGCAGATGTCTTCGATCGTGGCCTGAATGGCATTGAAATCGATCACGCTGCCTTCGGTGGCTGTGATCAGTCCATCGCGCTCCCATTGAGCGTAAGGCGCGCCGGTCTTGTTCTCGCGCTCGCGGAGGTTGGCGCGGGGGCAGAAAAAGAACGGGTGGACGTCGTAGCCTTCGGCACTATCTGGCCAAGCAGCCATCACGATGGCCAAATCCGTGTTGCTGGACAGATCAACACTAAGCCAGCACGGCTTAGAGGCGAGCGCGTCTAGATCAACGGGAGCCGCACCCTGATCATAGACGGCCATTTCAACGAACGGCGCCGACGCGCTGTCGAGCCACTGATTGAGGTTATACTGACGGAAATCTTCGCGATCGGCCGGCTTCTCTTTCGCCTCTTCGGCAGCCTGCCGCATGCCAACGATGTCGGGGAAGCCGTATTTGAGGCCGGGATTGACCCGATGCCAAACCTTCTCGTCTCGCCAATCAAACTTGGCGGGTGGCTCGAAGATGATCGGCAGGTAAGACCGATTGATGATCTCGCCGGCTGCGATTTTCTTGGCATAGCTGTATTCCTCATAGCCGAGATTGTCCTGACCACGGCCCGCGGTGGTGATGATCACGAGTAACGTGTTCGGCACCTTAAGCAGGCCGCTCTTGAGCGCTCGCCACAAGCGCCGGTTCTTCCAGACGTGCAATTCATCGATCAGCACGAAGTAGGGCGTCTTGCCCTGCTGAACGTCGCCTTCGGCTGGGATCGCCTGGAGGGTTGCACCGGAAGCAAGGTGTTCAAGCTCCAGCTCGGAGTCGACGATATGGGTTGCACGGGTGAGGGCAGGGGTCGCCTTGATGAAGGCTTTGGCCTCGTCAAAAGCCAGCTCGGCTTGATCCTCTGCGCTCGCGGCGAGAATGCAGGCACCGCCCGGGACCTTCTCATGGCCGCAAGCGTGCAGAAGCCCCAGGCCGGCGCCGAAGGTGGTCTTGCGGGCGCCGCGGGGAATTTGGATGTAGACCGTCCGAACCTGCCGATTGCCGTTGGCGTCCGAAGGCCCATAGATGCGGCGCAAGATGCGTTCCCAAAACGGCGCCAGCTCAAAGGCATGCTTGGGCGCCGTCGACTTGGGATGCTTCAGCGCGCGGAAGAACTTCACGGCGCGCTCGCCGCGGCCGTGCGGGTCCGGAATGGGCGAGCTGTCAAACACCCAGGTCGGATGCACTGTCATCGTCGTTCTGATCGGTTCGCATGGTCGGGCGGTTGCGGGAAACGGGCGTCAAGCCAAGCTCGGCAGCCAAGAGGCGGGCGCGGGTCATCGCGTCGGACTGGATGCGGACGGCCGGATGCGCGCGGAGGCCGCGATCGGTGATGATCACGCTGCCCTCTCGCTTGATTATTCGCTGCATCTCGCGAACCTGACCGGATGCGATGCAGTAGCTTTCCAAGCTGCCAAGATCGGCATCGGTGAGGATGCGGCGTGCGGAAAGGATGGGCATAACTCGTCGCCATTCCGCCTTGGCATCTTTGCTTAGCCAGGAGGATGCCTTCAACGGGGCTGCGACCGCGCTTGCGTCTGCGGTAAGTTGTGGTTTTCGGCCTCTCATGCCGCAGCCCTCTCGACAAAAACGGAAGGACGCGGCAGGTTCGCGCCATGGAGAGAAACAACCTTCCAGGCCTCACGCCCGTCTGGATTATTGCGCTTGCGACCGTCTTGGCAGCATTTTTGTCGGCGGGGGTGCCCTTCATTTTCAAAGACGATATTCGGCCCGCCGACTGGCTGGGATTTGCGGGCAACATCATAGTGGCAGGTGTGGCGCTCATAGCCGCGGTTATCGCTTGGAGGGCCGTTCAAGCTCAGATCGCTGCACCTGACGAAGCTCGCGTCAAGGCACAGGCGGAGGCTAAATCCATCGCTGTAGTTGCTCTCGCTCAGCCGGTGCATGCTGCCTCCGCTCTGCTTCGTGCGGTGCAGATTGCGGAAGCTGCAAATACCGATGCTGGTAAGACTCAATGGGATGGAATTGTTGCGATATGCTGCGAGCAAGTAAGCGCAATGCTGGATCACTTTGCGCTGCGCGAAATTTCCGGCGAGTTGGATCCGAATGACCGAGCTCTCTTTTTGATTATCATCCTTCAGCTTTCTTCGATGATTAATATCTACAGGAGGCCATTCGGGCTGATCTCGCGAGAACAGGCGCTTAAAAATTTTGCGAATCAATTGAGAGGTTTGGAGAACTACTTGCCGCACTTCGATCAAGAACTGTGGGACGTATTTGTAAGAGATTCGAACCCTGCGGCTGCCCATCAGTAGAGTAGTCATTTCCCGACCCTCTCACACGTGAGTTCCAGCCCCACCCTTCGGCCGACCTCCTTTGTCTGGCTGATCGTTAACTGGCTGCCTTGGTAGACGACACGATTTTCCAGCGTCACGCCATCAACCCACCTCGTCCGGAACGTCAACACCGCGTTGGTCGTCTTGCCGCGCGGGCCCTCGCGATCGTCCGTCGCGTTCTGGAGCAACTGCGCGCGCATGGTCGCGAACGTGGTCCAGACATCGATAGGCGTTCCCCAGGCATCGATCCCGGTGGACCGGCGCTGCAGCTCTATGATCCGATCGAGGTTGCCGGCGCGCATCAGTTGGCCTTCATGATGCCGGCAACGGTGACGATCCCATGGCTATAGGAGCCGTGCACGTCACGCATGAACCGAGTTTGGGTGACAGCCAGGTCGTGGACGACGAAGCTGTCGAGGTTCAGGACACCATTGATCTGTGCATCGACGCGGAGGGCCTGGACGATCGCAGAGATTGCCGCCTTGGCGTTCACAAGGCCGGGCTCCTGGAACCAGACATGCAAGGTCGCGTAGGAAGTCGAGTCGAACCGCCGATAGACGGTCTGGCCCTCGCCAATATTGAGGCAGGGGACGCGCTCGGGGCGTCCGTTGGTGTCGAGGATGTTATCGGGCGGCACAAGCGCCATCAGCTCAGCGCTCGCCAATAGGCGCGCGCGGATGGCCTTCTGCAGCTCTAAAGAGGGCTCGAAACTCATCAAAACACCCATTGCCGCTCGTTTGCGAGCAGGTCCAGGAAGCCGAACGGGAGCTGTTGCGCCGTGATGCCGACCAGCGAGGCTTCCCGGTTTTCGAAGAGGTGCGCGGTAAGCTGGCGCACGGCCTCATTGACGCAAGCCGGGATATTCGGCGCGTCTGCAGGGATCCCCGTGTATTTCGCGACCCAATCCGCCGCGGCTGCGAGCTTTTCGGTGATCAAAGCGTCGTCGAAATCGGTCGTGATGTTCAAATGCGCCTTGACGTCGTTGAGGGTGATCATCTGAAAAAACTCCAATTAGACGCCATCTTGCGCGACGGGAGGGCCCCGGTCGGCGACGGTTTCGGCAAAGTCGTTTGATACCCCAGGGGTAGCGTTCTCAACCAACAGCTCCAGCCTAGATGCGAAGCTTGAGAGGGAGCGGTCTATTTCCCTGACGAGCTGATAGAAGTCGCGGCGCAGCGCTCTGGCGTCGGCATTCAATGCAGCAAGCATGGCCCGTTGCTCTGCGTTGGGCATGCGCTTTCGTCCGCGGTAAGTCGGCGGGGCGGACAGTGCTCGTTCGATGGACCATCCCGCATTCAAGCGGTAGCGCAACATCTGGGGCGATTGATGGGTGCGGGCTGCCCATTGGTGGATGGTCAAGGTGAGACCGTCATGCGTGATGGTTCGGGCTGCCATTGGCTTTCCTGTTGGCGAGGCGTTGGGCGGATCGGGTTTGCAATGGCCGGTCGTGCTTCGACGCGTCCGCGATAAGGTTGGCTGCGAATGCGCGGACGCGTATCGGCTCCATACCTGCGAGTGCGCAGACAGCGTTGAAGTCTTTGTTCGGCTTCGTGAGCCAATCGCGGCTTCGCAGTTGGTCGAGTCTCTCCGCCGCCTTGGTGGTCGAGAGCGGGGTGGTTGCGTCGATGATTGCTTGCTGGATCACAGCGCACCACAATTGCTGTTCGCTCATTCCCGGCGCTCCAGGCTTTGCTTGCGGCTGGAATGGCAAGGCGAGCTCGCAAGGGCTTGCCAGTTGCCGCGGTCCCAAAAGAGCTTTGGGTCTCCGCGATGGGGAGTTTTGTGGTCAACGCAATCGGCGAGCCGGCCGCAGCCGCATGCGCAGAAGCGGTTCTCGGGCAGGGCGAGAAACGCTTTGCTCTCGCGGCGCCACTTGCTGTCATAGCCGCGGTCATGCGCGGAGGGCCGGCGCTTGTCGGCTTCGGCTTTGCGGCGTTGCTGGCAAAGGCAGATGACGTTGGCGGGAACGATCTTGCCGCAGCCACAGATGCGAGGGGGCTTAATCGGCATTAACGGCCGCCCCTTGCTCTGCCCATCGCGTTCAGTTCAGCGCGCATATCTGCGGTCAGCTCGCCGGCCGATGCATCGATCGTTGTGCCATCCTCGCGCGTGCCGAAGAGCGCCTTGAGCATGTCCAGGCGGCCTTCATAGGCATTGAGGATTTCGCTTGGTTTGGCTTCCCAGGTGTCTTCCGGTGTCCAACCGAGCCAGCCCGTTCCGAACTGGTAAAGGCGGGTGTGATAGTCTTCAAAGCTGATGGGTTTACCGGCTGGCTTCGCGTCGGCTTCCGTGCCGGCCGCTCCAGCCAGCACAGCGACGAATTCGAGCAGTTCGTGACGGCTGCCTAGAATGGCCTCGCCCAATGGCGAGACATCGGCATCCGGCGCATTGAACGGCTTGAGGAAGGCGGGATCGTTGCAGCCAGCGGTTATGACATCTTGATAGGCGCCAAACTGGCCTTCTTGGATTGCCTTCGCGAGCTTGGCGAAGCCACGATATTTGAGATTCAGACAGAATGCAGCCCGCAGCGTCGCCCGCAACGTGAAGAGTTGAGAGCAAAGCACGATATGGACGTCTGCTTCCGTTGCGAGCCGCATGGGTCGATCCTCAGTTAGGTCGCCGAAACCTTCAGCTTCACGAAGCGGTCGGGGTTGGTCACGTCGGCCCCGACGCGACGGCGCGCATGGAAGCGAACCTGTCCCTTGGTCGCGAGCGTGTAGGGATCGCGGAGGATCGAGAGGCCGATACGGTCGACAATCCGGTATCCCTTGAGGTCGCCGAACAGGATCGGATATTTGTTCGCGCCGATGTCGTCCATATCGATCGCTTCCACGATCGGACGGCCGAGCAGGGTAGTCGGTGCACCGTCCGAAATCGGGTCCACGACCAGATAGCGGCCCATGCTGTCCTTCCACGTCCGGATCGATCCCAGCGTATTGCGGTTCATCAGCCACACGCCGTTCTGAGCATGGACACCCGGAAGCTTGTGGAACATGTTGATCAGTACGTCAGCTGGTGCCGAAGTCGGAAAGCCGGTGCCATTGCCGGTGATCATGGTCTGGATGCTGGCGGCATTCATGATGCCTTTGGGCTTGCCAGTGCCGCTGCCGGTCACGAAAGCGGAGCCTTCCGCGATGCCAAAACTTTCCGCAAAGTCCGAGGACAGCTCGCCTTCGAGATTGTAGGCGTTGTCTTCGAGGAGCTGATTGGAAACGTCGGTAAAGGTCGCCAGCTCATACGGAGCGAATGCAACCTGCTCATAAGCGGTTTCGCTTTCGGTACGGTCATCCGTCTCGCCGACCCAATAGGCCGTCGTGCTGCTCGTTCGGCGCGGATACTTGATCTCGCTGCCGCCGATGGTGATGACGCGCGCATACTGCCGAATGGGCGAGAACTGGCGAAGAGCCTTCAGAATCTCTGCACCGAACTGTTCCGGGGCGAGGTAGCCTGCCGCAGAGTCCGTCGCGACCGTCAGGGCTTTCGCCTCAAGCGGGTCCATGCGTTCCACGCCGCGACGAATGAATGAGTTGAAGGCCTTCGTTTCAAGCCTCGGCTCGTTATCGTTCGCCGGCCCATTCTGCGGCCGGTTCATCTTGGCCTCGAGTCGATCGAGGCGCTCGGTCAGCTTGTTGTCGTTCGCGGCCTTGGTCTCGAGCTTGGCTTTCAGCTCTTCGAGGGCCTTGCCGACCTGCGCTGCTGGATCTTCGTTTTCGAGGCCGGTATCCTTCAATTCGAGGGCGTTCATGTTCATGGGGACGTTGCTCCTTAGTTCAGCGCTGCCGTGAAACGCTTGATGAGATCGGCTACGGCACGCGCCGTATCGTTGGACTTGGCGCTGAGGATGCGAGCGCGCGGATGCGAGGGATTGCGAACAACGCTGATCTCATAGAGATCGAGCGCGGAGATGATGCGGTTACGGCCTTGCTGGCTTGAGGCCTTGGTCCTAAAGCCAATCGACAGCCCGGAGACGAGCTGGCCCTTGATCAAGCCATGCACCGCGCGGGCGCGCGGCCGGTCCATATGGAGCTTGCCCTTAACAACAAGCCCGTCGTTGGTTTCGGTCGCATCGGTCCATGAGCCGATCAGATCATCCGGATTGTGGCCGTAGAGCATCGGCAGTTCAGGCACCGCGAGATTAAAGGCGCCTTTGGTGATGATGTCGTTCGCGCTGTCCGGAGAGCCGAAAGGCCACGCGTTGCCGACGATCTCGCCAGCATCAGAGACCGAAAGCGTTGCCTTCAGTTCGAGATGATCCATGCTCATATCGAGCACCAAACAGCCGGGGTGGTCGCGCCGGTGAGGCTGAACCGCAGCAAGCACAGTCCGAGTTCGAAGCCGCCGGAGCCGTTCGCCGTGAATGAGACGAAGGTCTCCGCGGCCTTGTCGACATTGATCCAGGTCGTGCCGTTGTCCGGTGACATCTGCAGCGCTGCAGTGCCGCCGCCGAAAGTGCCCCAGGCAGCTGCGGTGCCACGGCCACCGCTCCAGGGGATCGGAGCTGTCGCCCCGTTCTCGGTGAGCTTGACTTGCACTTATTTCTCCTCACGCGGGTTGCCGCACAGCAAGCGCTCAAGCGTCTTGGCTGCGACGGGGTGTGAATCGAGAAGGGGGCGTTCGGCGGCATACAGTGCGACCAGTTCGGCCGCCCGCTTCGGCGAGATGCCGCCGCCAACGAGCGCGAGCCGAATGGTTTCCGTGATCTCGGCTTGAGAGCACTGCTTCGCAAACACGCGGTTGCTGATCGCGAGAATGCCGGCGCCGCATTTGGTTTCGAGTTCGGTCACGGTAGCCGGTGTGAGCTTGAACTGATATTCGGCATCGCCGAAGAACTGAACGAATGGCTTCATGAGCCGCTCCAATGAGAGGGATTGTCTCCAAAGGCGGCTTCGATTGAGCCGGCCGAGTTCGCGTAGACCGAGATGTCTTCATTGTCGGATGCGACAGAGATCGGAATTCCGGGGGCGAGAACTTCGCCATAGATCAGGGGAATGGCCATGCCTTGCGGGCCAGCTTCGCTGCCGCTGATGCTGCCCATGGTGCTCGAGTCATTTGAAGTTGCTTGCTCAGCGGGCTTGGTGAGAAGAGTTGAGACGCCGCTGAGCGCGAGGCCTATGCCAATAGCTGCGACCGTGCCGTAGCTGATGCCTGGAATACTTAAGCTGCCCATCGTGAGCGGCGTGGCGAGCGTGCCCCCGGACAGAAAGATCGCGCCGCCGATCAGCGCGGCGCCAAGTACGATCTTGGTGGTGCCTTTCGCGGTCTGGTTCGATGCGCCCTCGATAACCGGTATCAGATGGAGATCTGCAGCGCCGAGCCTAAAGCCATTCACCAGCTCGAGATCCAGATCCATGCCCCTATCGAAGTCGCCGCGGATAAGCCGATAGGAGCGGCCCTCAAGCGCTTTGACGAACTTGCCGGGGAAAGCGCAATTGAGAGCGCGCAGGGCCTCGCCCGCGGTCTCCACGTCGAAGCGGAAGCTCTCGCCGAATTCCGCGCCGAGCGCGCCATATAGGTAGATTGTCCGCATCATGGATTGAGCACCTTCGCCGCGGCGGTTGTCTCGATTGCGGGATTGATGAACTGCTCGCCGCCGGCGTAGGGCGGTTCGTCGATTTTGGCGCGCGCCTCATTGGGGTTGAGGATGCGGGCCGCGACGGCCTTGCCGAGACCTTCGATCAGCTGGAGATAGTCGGGCCGCGCGAACTGATCGGTTTGGAATTTCGCGACGTAAAGGCGCCGCTCTTCGGGTGTGAAGAGCTTCAGCGCGATCTCCGCTTCCCATCGCCGAATCCAGGGCAGGAGGGTGTAGATCAGGAATTCAGCGCCCATCTGCTCGGAGTTGGACCACGTGGCGCGGTCCATTTCGAACAGCATGTGAGGCGGGACGCGGAAGAGCCGGGCGATCTCATTGATCGCGAACTGCCGCAGTTCCAGGAATTGGCTATCGACCGAAGTAAACGTGAGCGATTGCCAGGACGCTTCGGAGGGAATGACGGCGGTGCCGCCCGAATTGGTGCCGCCGTGCGCGGCTTGCCAAGCCGCCTTCGCTCGGGTGAGTGCGTCCGGAGTGAGGTTGCCTTTCAGCGCCAGAACGCCGCTGGGGCGTGCGCCGTTGCCGAAGAGGCGGCCGGCGTGCCGCTCCAGGGTCAGGGCGAGGCCGATCGCCTCGCGGCCCTCATGGATCAAGCCGCGGCCGCAGAGTGACGGGCTGGGGAGATGCAAAAGGTTCTGGCGATCGATGATATCGGCGCCGACCTTGTAGACCGGCTCGCTGTTTTCGTAAGTGACGCTGACCGGGGTCAGCTCTGGATCGATCCGGATCAGCTCGGCAGGCTTGCCGCCGTCCACGCGGTTGACGAAGGCGAAGCCGCCGAAGGGATAGAGGAGCGCGTCCCGGGTGATCTGCTCCCGGAAGGTGCCGGCGGCGGTCCAGTCGTTTGCCGCGTCGTGAAGCAGCGCATAGGCCGGGTGATTCGTGTCGGCGGTCTTGGCGCCGTCCACGGCCCGCTTATAGACCGGGACCGGCAAGCCGCCGATCGCCTCGCTGATCAATTGGACGGCGCAATGAACCGGCGCGCATTCCATCGCGATGCGCGGCGTGACGACGATACCGGCGCTGCTCGGGCGCGCGCCGAAGAGATCAAACAGCCACGGTTCGGGCGCGGCGAGGCTGCCTTTCTTCTCCAGTCCAATGAGTTGCCGAAACTTCGAAGCGAGCGCGATTGGCATCAAACAAAAGGGGGCTGCCGCAGCCGCGAGCGCGGTTGCGTGGTTCAGTGTTCCCCTTGTTGAGAGAAAGCCCTTTCTCGCCGATCAGCGGAGAAGGTCGGCTTCTACAAGTAATATTGTCGCAGCAATTTCCTTTGCGCGCAACTCAATCACCCCAAAAACGCACCCACATTTCTACTACAAAACGACCTGATAATCCCAAGCTAATGGAATGATTTTATTGGTAAATTTTTGCTGGTGCGGGCGGTGGGAGTCGAACCCACACGACGTTGCCATCGAGGGATTTTAAGTCCCTTGCGTCTACCAATTCCGCCACGTCCGCATTTGAGATCAGGGACTTAGCGCCTCATTCGGCGAAAGGGAATGAGGTCTGCTAGCATCCTTGCAGCTCACGCAATGCTTAAGCCAGCCGGGCCGCCTCGGTAAAGCCTCAATCCGGACGTCTGCACCTGCTTGAGAACGGGCTCAGGCCTTCGAGGCGACTTGGGATCGGGGCTGCCTGGTTGGTCAGGCGCCTTGTGGGACGGGCGCCTTTGGATCGGACTTGAGACGATGTCTTAAGCTTCATGAACTATCGAGGTGGAATGACCGTCGCCGGATACCGCTGTGCCCCATCCCTGTTGGCCCCCTTTGCGGGGCTGCTGCTGCTTGCGCCCTTGCTCGGAGCTTGCGCAGGCATGAGCGACAGCATGTCGACCGCCTTCGCCGACCCCGCCAAGTACGAGCTTTACGATTGCAAGCAGCTCGAGGCCGAACGCAAGACTCTCGCGTCCCGCTCGGCCGAATTGCAGGGCTTGATGGCAAAGGCGGAAACCGGGGCAGGCGGCACCGTGGTGGCGGAGCTCGCCTATCGCAACGACTACGTCGCGGTTCGCGGACAGTCTCAGCTTGCCGAAGAGGCTTGGCGGCGTAACCAATGCCAGGAGACGCCTCCATCTCCGCCAGCCTCCGCCCATGGAAAGACGGCGGCCAAATCGGTCAGGTCGGTAAAGCCGGCCAAGCCCGGGAGCCGATCCGTTCCAGAGGCTCCGGTCACGACACTGCCGAAGGACGGCTCGACCTACTGACCGGTCGACCTTTGCGCCGCGGCGGTGTCACAGCCGCCAGTCATAGATCCAGCTCTGCCGCTTGAGCAGGCGTGCCGGACCGAGCGCTTTGATCGCGAGGTCGCGGGCGAGCGCCAGCGGCCCGGCCATGTGGTAGATGCGGCCCTGGCTGCGCGCCGTACGCTGCACCTGCGTCACGCGGGGACGGCGCAGCTTGGCATAGGTTTTCAACGCCGCGGCGACGTCGCGTGGCCCCTCCAGATGCGCTTCGCTCAACGTCTTCGCCAGGACGGCGGCGTCCTCGATCGCCATTCCCGCTCCTTGCGCGGCGAAGGGAAGCATCGCGTGCGCGGCATCCCCCAGGAGGGCGATCGACCCTTCGGCCCAGTCGCTGCCTTCGGGCACGCCGAACAGAGCCCATTTGCGCCAGCTGCCGACCGCATTGAGCAGCATGCGCGCCGGGCTTGGCCAGCGCGGTGGGGCAAAAGCAGCCATCAGCTCGGCGGCGCTGCCTTCGGTGCTCCAGCCTGGCCGATTCCAGGTTCCCGGCACTACGGCCACGACGTTGATCTGCCGGCCGCCGGAAATCGGATAGACCACGAGGTGGGCGTCCGGCCCCATCCACAGCTGCACACGGGCTGCGGTCAGTTCGCGCGGCAACTGCTTGGCGTCCAACGTGCCGCGCCAGGCGATCAGGCCGGAGAATTGAGCTTGGACCTGCGGAAACAGATGATGTCGAACAGTCGACCAAACCCCGTCGGCCCCGATCAAGGCCAGCGCGAGGTCCTGTCTGCGATCATTGCCACGGCGGTGGACGACGGTCAGGCCCTTGGCGTGGCCTGCGGCGTCCTCGAACTGGCAGCCGAGCCGCAGATCGATGTCGGGATGAGCCATGGCCTCGGCCGCGAGCGCCCCCTGCAGGTCGGCGCGGTGGATCACCCAATAGGGAGCGCCGGCCGCTCGGCTTGCAGCCTCGCCCAGCGGCAGCCGCACGATCTCACCGCCCGCCCGCGCGCTCATGATCGCGATCGATTCGGGAACGACGGCGCATGCCGATAGCCGCGGCTTCAGTCCGAGATCGATCAGCACGCGGCTGGCGTTGGGCGAGAGCTGCAGGCCGGCGCCCACTTCTTCGAGACGCTCGGCCTTTTCCAGCACCACGACGTGGAAGCCCTTGGTCGCGAGCGCCAGCGCCGCGGTCAGCCCGCCAATCCCGGCCCCTGCGACGAAGATGGTGCGAGATGGCGCCACTGCTCGATCAGGCGACGTCCTTCAGCACGCATTCCGGCGGTCGCGCTTCGCCCGGCGCGAGGTCGGCTGCATAGCGATACAGCGTCGAGCAGTAAGGGCAGATGATCTCCTTGTCGTTGCCGAGGTCGAGGAAGACGTGCGGATGATCGAAGGGCGGATTGGCGCCCACGCACATGAACTCATGCGAGCCGATCTCAATGACGGGAACACCGGCATCATTGTGGAAGTGCGGGACGATGTTATCGGCCATCGAGTTCACCTTGGGTGGCAACGGGAGCAGACGCAAGAATCAGGGCAGCACGCGGGACTCCGGTGGCCGCCGTCGAAACGGCGCGCACCATACTGGCGGGCGCAGGCAATTCCTAGGGTGGGGAACCCGCGTTTCGCGCGACACTCGCCGTTAATTTTTACATGTGGATTCGACACAATCGCGGTCCGATCGAGAAGCCCTTCTTTCGTCGGGGCCGTTGTGTCTTGATACCGGAGCACTATGTCTTGCCAAATTGCCGTGAGAAGGCGTGAATCGGCGTGAAAGCAGGACGACTCAATCTGGCTCTGGCCGGAGTTGCATTCAGCGTGGCCATCGGCGGCGCGTTGTGGCCGCACGCCCGGCAGGCCGGCGCGATGCTCGCCGCGCAGGACGATCCTGCACTTCTGTCTGATATCCAGCTGAGTTCTCTGTTGCGGAACAATGAGGCTCTGATCGCGCAGAACATCGACGCCGCGCTCGATGCCGGCGATGCGGATCTTGCGAGCAGTTTCCTGGCGCTCGCACAGGACAAGCAGGTGAACGTCAGCGACGAGCAGGCCCGGCGAGTGGCAGATGCGCTCGCAGCGGAAAACTCGACGCCACATTTTGCCAAGCGCTTTGCCAGCGGGCTTGTGACCGGCCAGGCGGACGATGTCGCGAGCCTCTCGGGAACCGTGGCCGGCGATCTTTTTGTGTTCGGTGACATCCGAGATGCGGTGCGCGAAGGCAAGCATCTGGTGATGGGCGAGGCGACCGACCGGCTGGTGCTGGGTCTCGCCACGGCAGGACTGGCCGTGACCGCGGCGACCTATGTTTCGGCCGGCACGGCAACGCCGGTGCGCGCAGGGCTGACGCTGGTGAAGGATGCCCGCAAAGCGGGCCGGCTGGGCGAGGGGCTCGCCGCGTGGGCCGGCCGCTCGGCGCGTGAGGTGGTGGATACGCCGGCGCTCGAGCAGGCGGTTGCCTCCAGCTCGGTGTTGCGTCCCGGCGAGACGGCGACCGCGATCAAAGCGGCATTCCGGGCCGAAAAGGCAGGTGGACTGGTGCGGCTCGCCAAGGATGTCGGCCGTATCACCGAGAAGTCCGGAACCCGTGGCGCGCTCGATTCGCTGAAGCTCGCCGAGGGCCCGAAAGACGTGGCGCGTGCGGCGCGCCTCGCCGAAGCCAAGGGCGGCCAGACCCGGGCGATCCTGAAACTGCTCGGTCGCGGCGCGCTGCTCCTGCTGACGGGAACCTTCAACCTCGCGCTCTGGCTGTTGAGTGCGCTTATGATGGTGTTTGGGTTCCTCTCCTCGATCAAGGCCACGACCGAGCGGGCGACGCAATCCTGGCTCGACCGGCGCAAGCGACGCCGCCTTCGCCAGGCGCAGGCCGGTTCCGCTGCTGCGGTGCTTTCTCCGGCGGCGAGCTGCGGCTAAGTTTGCCTCCCATTCTCCACGCCAACTTCGGGGTCAATCGCCGATGCCGAGCTTTCACAACGGCACAGTCGAAATTGCTTTTCTGGACGAGGGGGAGGGCGATCCGATCGTCCTGGTGCACGGCTTCGCCTCGAGCAAGAACGTCAACTGGGTCTATCCGACCTGGGTCAGCGACCTGCGCAAGGACGGGCGGCGCGTGATCGCGCTCGACAATCGCGGCCATGGCGACTCGACGAAGCTTTATGAACCCGCGCAATATTCCATTGCGGAGATGGCAAGCGACGTCACCGCGCTGCTCGATCATCTCGGCATCGCAAGCGCCGACATCATGGGTTATTCGCTCGGCGGACGCATCGCCGGTCACATCGCGCTGACCGCGCCCCCCCGCGTGCGCTCGGCGATCTTCGGCGGCATCGGCATGGCGATGATCGAAGGCGGCGGCCCCGGCGAGAATGTCGCAGCCGCGTTGGAAGCGCCATCACTGGACGACGTCACAGATCCTGTCGGGCGAACGTTTCGCGCTTTTGCCGATCAGACGCGATCCGATCGGCTGGCACTCGCCGCCTGCATGCGCGGCTCACGCGGGCTAATGTCGCGCGAGGACGCGGGACGCATCGACGTGCCCGTACTCATTGCCGTGGGTACAGCAGACGAAGTGGCAGGGTCCGCTCCGGCGCTGGGGGCGCTCATTCCCGGCGCAGACGTGCTCGAGATTCCCAACCGCGACCATATGCGCGCCGTCGGCGACAAGGTTTACAAGGCCGGTGTGATCGACTTCCTGTCACGCCGAAAATAGCTCACGCCGATCGCAGCGACGGAGCCGGCTTGTCCGCACCGGAGAGATAGCGAGCGGCCGCGATCAGCCCGGTGAAGGTTGCGATCCAGACTATTCGCGCACCGTAACGATCGTGCGGTCCGGAGATCACCCCGCAGATCACCGCATTGCCGAGCAAAGCCAGCGTCACCGTTGCTGCGAGCAGGGCGACGTCATCCCGTCGCCGCCGCCAGATCGCGTGGCCAACGATTGCGACCACGGCCAGCATCGAGCCGAGCGCGACCGGCACATGCAGCCAGTTCACCGGCGCGAAATTGATCTCCCAATGCTGCTGATGCGCGGCATGCATCGCCTGAGACTGCGCGGGGACATAGCGGTCGATGATGCCATAGGTATGCGGCAGCCAGCCGTTGGTGCCTTCACCCGTCGCGACATGCACCAGCTGCTCCGCGGTGGCCACTGCGGCCGCCTTGACCTGCCAGAGCGGATATTCGGCGAGCGAGCGCTCGACGATGAAACCCATCTCGTCGTTCAGCCCGTCGAAGCGACCGAGCTTGTCGAACATGCTGTGGCCCCACAGGAAGTCATCGGCAGTGGGCGGCAGCTCATTGCGATAAGGGCACAGCTTGAGCTTCTGCTGCGGGCAGTGGTCGCGCAGGTATTGCGTGACGATGCCGTCCTGGAGCATCCGGCCGAAGGCGACGCCGACCCCGCCCGGCGTCCAGGCGAACTGTCTCGAGAGTGCAGCGTTGGCGGCGAGCAGCATCGCCGCGCCGACCAGGATCGTGGCGCTTGCCTGCACCAAGCCTGAGAACGAAATCCGGTCGCGAAGGAAGGGCTTGGCGACCCAGCCGACGCAGCAGAGCCCGAACAGGACGCCAAGCGTGGCGCTATGGGTGGCGGACGCAAACGCCGTGAATACGAACAGCGCGGTCTTTTCCAATCCGGACGTCCGGTCTGCCTGGGTGACCAGGATGAACAGGGCGAGCACGGCCAGGCCCGCGAAAATGTCGGTCAGCAGCATGCTGGCGAGCCAGGGCAGGGCGGTGGTGAGGATCAAGAGCAGTCCGATCCAGAGCAGCCGTAACGGCTGGCTCAATCCCAGGACGCGCAATGTGAGCTGCAGGATCCAGAGCGTCGCCAATGCCTGAAAGGTGAGATTGAGCCAGAAACCCGAAGCTTCGCCGTAATGCAGATACAGGCCGAACACCGTCGAGCGGCTGGGAACCAGATAGCCCTCGTACCAACGCGCCAGATAGCCGCCCGTATCCCATTGCAGAAGCGGGTAGCCGTTCCACAAGGCCGGTGCGACCAGGAAAAGTGGAATGATGACGAGGGGGAGCCAAACCGAAGCGGTTTCGGCCGTCCGCGCATCCAGGGTCTGTGTGTTGCTGATGCCAGCATCCCCCATCTGGCCACCGCGGCTCGGAATTGGGCCCAAGTGCGGTGGGATCGACATTCGCTTCGGTGCCGCCTCGGATCCGCTCAGCGAACGTCAAATCCAAGACCACTGCAGAATCGATGCTGCCAGCGTTGCTTCGGCTCAGACGTTCGTATGAGACGATGCTCCGAGAAGACACGAATGTCGGAGCCGGAACACTGGCGGGCTCATCAATAGTCGCAGAGTAATGGATGGTAAAGGTCGGGTGGATACCGGAGGCGCCCTGCCATCTTTTCGGAGTTTGCAGTGCAGCATTGATGCGCTGGAGGGGCAGCGCTTGATTTCCGGTTCCCAAAGACCACCTTTGACCTGCGCGCTTCTTTGGCCGGAGCGGTGTTCGCGCGCCGGTCAGGGAAGTGTGTCAAATTTGGTGCTGCCAGTGCCGTGATCGCCGGTCTTTGAATGCCACGCAGGTTGGCTCGAAGACGGCGCGCCTGAAGGACACAAGGCGGGCTCCGTGCTATAATGATATTTGTTGAAGTTGAGGGCAGCCCATGGCCATGCATCAGACCCATCCGCACGCCGGCAAAGTGGCAGCACTCGATCCGATCTGGGATCGGATTCGGCAAGAGGCGGAAGATATCGTCCGTCGCGAACCCGAACTTGCGACCTTCATCTATTCGACCGTGCTGCATCACGACCGTTTGGAAGATTCGGTCGTACATCGCATCACCGATCGGCTCGACCACTCCGCACTCTCGGGCGACCTGATCCGGCAGACCTATGACGATGCCTTGCGCGACGAACCGGATCTCGGCCACGCGTTCCGCGCCGATCTCGTCGCTGTCTACGACCGCGATCCTGCAACATCACGCTTCATCGATCCGTTGCTCTATTTCAAAGGCTTTCACGCCATTCAGACGCATCGGCTGGCGCACTGGTTGTATCGGAAGAACCGCAAGGATTTCGCCTTCTACCTGCAAAGCCGTTCGTCAGCCGTGTTTCAGACCGACATCAACCCCGCCGCGCGGATCGGGCGCGGCATCTTCCTCGATCATGCTACGGGATTTGTCTGCGGCGAGACCGCTCTTATCGAGGATAATGTCTCGATCCTGCACGGCGTCACGCTCGGCGGCACCGGCAAGGAGAATGAGGACCGTCATCCCAAGATCAGGCACGGGGTACTGATCGGCGCCGGCGCGAAAGTTCTCGGCAATATCGAGGTCGGTCACTGCGCGCGCATTGCGGCCGGCTCTGTCGTGGTGAAGCCGGTTCCGAACAACGTCACGGTCGCCGGCGTGCCGGCCAAGATCGTCGGCGAAGCAGGTTGCGCCGAACCGTCACGGACGATGGATCAGATGATCAACGCCATGGGTCTGTGAATGGTCTGTGATCCCCGGCAAAGGCGAGATGGAGTCAAGAGCTTTTCAACGCCGTGATTTCGTGCGACCACGTTGATGGGCTGTGGATTTGATCGTCGCCGCGTTTGTTTCGGCGGCGTGAATCTGTGATCCACAGCGTCCTTCCGGTCCGGCGTTCCGATGCGCGGATCGGAATGTTGAATCGGGACACTGGCGGTTCGCGCCATATCGTCGTAAATCCCGCAACCTCGATGCCGATTGGAGACAGCCGTGGACGTTCAAGAAGTCAGGAAGTTGGACGCGTATCTCAAACGCGTGTTCGGCAATCCCAAGATCCGCGTGGTGCCGCGGCCCAAGAAGGAAGACTCGGCCGAGGTCTATATCGGTGAGGAATTCATCGGTGTGCTGTTCGTCGATGACGAGGACGATGATCGCTCGTTCCAGTTTCAGATGGCGATCCTCGAGGACGATCTGGTCGAATAGATCTTTGCGGCGCGGCTGGGGGCTCAGTGCGAGCTGAGCGACTTATCCGTACGACTTATCCCTTGGCATGGTGGAGCTGCGACGTCAGCCGTTCGATTGCATCGGCGACGTCCTGCCAATGCGACAACCAGCTTCGCGGAAAGCGGAAGGTGAGATCGGCAGCGTCGACGCGCCGCTCGCTCAAGCACATCCCCGGTGTCGCCGCGTCGCGCGTACAGCGAGCCGCGAGCGGCGGCTGCTCCGCCTGAAACAGATCTTCGCTGTCGTAGGGCGTGCCGGCGCGAAAGCTGCGCATCGTCAAGCCATCCTGCACCGACACGATGGCCGGATCCAGATAACGCGGATAGATGGTGCGCAACCGTGTCTCCGGCGAGAGGGCGTCGTGATGGGCCGCGATTGACACGAAAATGCGGTCGATCGGTTGCGGTCCCTCGTCCAGCTGCTCGACGCTGACATGCCGTGGCGTCTCGGGTGCGGACAGCGAGGGATAGGCGAAGCCGAGATCGACCCGTTCCTGTGGTCCGCTATGGCGCTGGATCTTCATGCGGACCGCCGCGGTCGGGACGTTGAACAGTGTGCCGCCGACGCTGACGGGCAGCTGATCGGGGCCTTTCAACGGGGCCGCGCCCCAGGTCGGCCACAGCAGATAGGCGACCAGGGCGAGTGCCGCGGTCGCGAGCAGTCCCCCCGCCGCGATCGGCAGGGCGTGGGCGTAACGGCTCAACGGGGCGCCCATCGTGCGGCTGCGGCGTTGGTTTGCCGAAAACATCGTCATCAGCGAAAGAAGGCTCCGGATCGAATCAGCGCGGACTATGCCACGGAGGCGTGGCATTCCGGAGAACTTCACCCGCAAATGTTGCAAGGTGAACCGCCGCGCCAAGCGCAGCCGGTATTAACCTTTCTTTAAGGATAATCTGGCGCCGGTCCCCGATTTTTGCGAAACCGACGGTCGGCAGTCCTGAAATGTACGTGGGTGCGTTTGCAATGTCGGTCGAGGCATTCAATTCCCTGTTCTCGCTCTTGATCGGCTTTGCGCTCGCCGGCGCGCTGACGAGCGCCTACCAGGCCTGGGCAGAACGCCCCGCCGGCTTCGAACTTCTACAGCAGGGCGTGACGCCTCAGCGCTTCGCGGCCGTACCGTTCCTGGTGTTCGCGGCGCCGTTCATCATCATGCGAAACACGCTGCGTGGAGCCCGCATCGAGCGGCGACGCTTCGAGTTCGTGATGATGGCGACCGTCATCGCCGGCTTCTGGAGCATGATGTCAGGCACCTTCTTTGTGATGACATTGCGCGCGGCCGGATTGATCTAGTTCCGCCTTCCCTCATGAGGCGTCGCGCTTGCTTGAAAACTTTGCGTGGGCTGTGCCAAGGTCGTCTCCTTGAAGGAGACGCTTGATGGCTATCTACGAGCTCGACGGGCAGGCGCCCGAGCTTCCGGCAAACGGAAATTACTACATCGCCGAAAGCGCGACGGTGATCGGTCGCGTGCGCCTGTTGAATGCGGCGACGGTCTGGTTCGGCGCGGTGCTGCGCGGCGACAATGAATGGATCGAGGTCGGCGAGGGGGCCAACATCCAGGACAATTCCACCTGTCACACCGATCTGGGATTTCCGCTGCGGATCGGGACGAATTGCACGGTCGGCCATAATGTGATCCTGCATGGCTGCACGATCGAGGATGACGCGCTGATCGGAATGGGATCGATCGTGATGAACGGGGCGCGGATCGGGCGGGGCAGCGTGGTCGGCGCCGGAGCGGTCATCACCGAAGGCAAGGAATTTCCCGAGTATTCGCTGATCATCGGCGCCCCGGCGCGCGTGATCCGCACCCTCGAACCGGCGCAGGTCCAGAAGATGGGAAGCGCTGCGCGCTTCTATGTCGCCAATGGCCAGCGCTATGGCAAAGGCTTGAAGAAGATCGGCTGACGAAATCGTCGTCAGGTCCCTTCGCTCTCGTTCCTTTCGACCGCCGTAGCGACACGCTCGTGACCCGCGGCCCAGAGGGCATATTGTTCGCTGCCTTCCTGGTAGGGATTGGCCTCGGCTGGAATGCTCTCGCGCGCGGCGCGCTGGCCCTGCTCGAACGGATCCGGGTCGGTGGTCACCATGTCCTATTGTCCTGGTCCCTGTTTCTCTCGGTTCTGATCGTCACTACCAAAGCGCGCCGCACCTCTGACCTCTATGCAAAGCGTGTGAGGTCGCGGCAAGCCGTACTTCTCGCTCAATCGAAGACATCGCCTCGGCAAGTCCTGCAAGCTCGGTGTTGATCGAGAGGCCCTTGCTTGTGCTCATCCAAATATCCTCGTCGAGAGCGCTCAGGTTGTGCACGGACCGTTGCTTCCTTGCAGTATCAATCGCCCTCGATACTGATCTGTTCCCGGAACGGGGCGCTCTCCCGACCGTTGCACGGCAAAGGGAGTTCGCCAGATGACGATATCTTCGTTGGGGACATTCGTTGCGATTGCCATTCTTGCCGGATCGACAACGGCCTTCGCACAAGGCGGTGGGGGCGGCGGAGGTGGTGGTTCAGGCGGAGCTGGTGGTGGCGGCGCCAGTGGCACGAGCACAGGTGCTTCCGCCAGCGGACCGTCGGTCGGCAGTCCGAGTGCTGTCGGCAGCCCGAGCGCCGGCTCGGCAGGTACGGGATCGGCTGCGTCGAGCGGCATTCCACCCGGGCCTGCCAACGCAGCCAGCCTCAATAATTCAGGTCATGACCCCAGCGGGGCCGGTAACTCATCTAAATCTGCATCGCCTCCGAAGCCCGGCACCAACAGCTCAGGCACGGCTCAGTCGTCTGGACGATCGTCATCGGGAGCGTCCGGCAATTCGCAAGCTGGTGTCACCACTGGCGCCGGACCAGGCGCGGGGCAGGGTGCCACGGGACAGGCGACTGATGACACAATCAAGGCAGAGGATCAGGCGATCGATCGTAAGGTGAAAAGCATCTGCCGCGGTTGCTGAATGTTGCCGGTCCGTCGCGCAGATGTGAGTAGGAATGCCCGACGCCCGTTCCAAATACATTCTAAGTAAGGGTCCATTGCGGTGACGGGATCATCGCAACGCGTGTGTTTGGAGAGGGTGTGTTGATGCGCAAGACGATGGTTGGGCTGCTGGCAGCAGCATCACTTGCAATGGCCTCGCCTGAGGTCGCTTTGGCCGCAGGCGGCCATGGTGGTGGCTTTGGAGGCCACGGTGGTGGCTTCGGCGGCCATGTTGGAGGTTTCGCAGGTCCGCGCGGCGGCGGTTTCCAGGGTGGGGTCGGAGGCTTCCATCCCGGTGGCTTTCACCACGGCGGCTTCCACCATGGCTTCGGTCCGGGCTTCGCCTTTGGCTTCGGCTATCCCTACTATTACGGCTATTACGGCGGTTACTACCCCTACTATTATGACTATGAGGGTGATGGCGGTTGCTACGTGGTGCGCCAGCGGGTGCATACGCGTCATGGCTGGCGCTATCGGCGTGTCGAAGTTTGCGAGTGATCAGGAGCGCGTCGTCACGGGCTGACGCCGGTCATCTCTGATTTGCGTTGGCCTGATGCCGGTATCCCGGCGTGAAGCTCGCCGGGTGCTGGTATGCAGCTTGCAGACAAACGGGAATGATGATTGTCGATGACATCCCCGGAACTTACGCTGCTATTTCTCGGCATCGTCGTCAGCCTCGGCGCCGCCCTGGTCTGGATGATGTGGGAGGTCGAGCAGTCGACGAAAGCGCGCCGGAGCAGTTCCCGTCTGCGCTAGATCGGCAGACGGCGCGCAGTTCGTCCGCCGCGCGCCGTGCCTTCGCTATCGGTGCCTTTCGCTTCCCGAGAACGTTTAGCCGAGCACGTTGTATTTCTTGAACCAGCTCTGCATCTGATTCCAGGCATCCTCCGCTGCTTCCTTGCGATAGCTTGGACGATAGTCGGCGTGGAAGCCGTGCGGAGCCCCGGGATAGATCTTGAACTCCGCAGTCTTGTGGTGTTCGGCCAGCGCCGTCTTCATCGCTTCCACCTGCGCTACCGTGATGCCGGTATCCGCTTCGCCATAGAGGCCGAGCACAGGCGCTTTCATGTCCCCCGCAAGCTGGGTCGGGCTCTTGGGCCAGGCAGGATTTGGTGGATCAACCAGCGGTCCATAAAAGGCGACCCCGGCCTTCAGTGCGCTGCTGTGGGCGGCATATTCCCAGACCGTGCGTCCGCCGCGGCAGAAGCCGACAATGCCGAGGCGCGAAGTATCGCCACCTTGCGATTTGGCCCAGGCCACGGCGCTGTCGAGATCGGAGAGGAGTTCAGCGTCCGGCTTTGCGTTCACGATCGGCAGCAATTGCTGCATGTCGGTGATCTTGGTGAGATCGACGCCTTTGCGGAAGTAATAATCGGGCGCGACTGCGAACGCGCCAAGCTTGGCAAGCCGCCGCGTCACGTCCTTGATGTATTGGTGAAGGCCGAAGATCTCCATCGCGACCAGGATCACCGGAGGATTGCTGGCGTTGGTCGGCCGCGCGAAGTAGGCCGGCATCTCGCCGTCGGCAACCTTGATTTTGGCGTCGCCGGCATTGAGTCCGTTAGTGTCGGTGGTGATGACCTCGGCGCGGACGGGGCCGGCGGCCAGCGTGTAGCCAGCGGCCACCGCGGCAGAGGCGCTCATGAATCCGCGTCGGGAGAACGGAGCGGATGTTGTCAGTCCGATGACATCGGATGGTGCAAGCTCGGCAGTCATGGGGGCTCCTCTCCAGATGGGAGCCGCATTCAGCAAAGAAAATTTCCCGAAAGGCAAGTCACCAGGGCGAGAGACGCCACCCCGCTGCCGCGGTTGGCAGGGCAAATAGGGAACTGGCAAAAAACAAGGCCGCTGGCGCAGTATGCCGCCAACGACCTTGCCAGCCCCGGACATTAAAATTGGCCCTGCGCCATCCTGAAATTGGCTAACGCCATCCGGTGAGTTCAGGATGGACCGAAAGCCTGCGGTCATCTGTGAAACAGTTCACAAAGTTCCGGGAAAATTCGGTGGCGCTTCTTCTCCTGACTTTCAGGTCCGGCTTCGCCGGTGACGATGCACGCTCCGGCTGGCATGAGCGCGGGTGCGAACCGCTCTGTTGCGGGCCGCAGGTTCTGAAGGCTCGGCACTCTGCACGCTCGCAAAGGACTGTCGCAGACCGCTGACGGCGTCAGTCAGTGAGGCGACCTGGTCCGAGAGCCGCTTGGTGTCGGCTTGCTGCGCAGCCAGAAGGTGGCGCAAGGTCTGCAATTGATCCTGCACCATCTGCAGCTGATCGATGGATTCCTGCTGTGTCGCTTCGAGGCCCTTGGTCTTTTCCACCAGTTGCTCGGATACTTGCGCTGTGTGTGCCTGTACCTGTCGCGCGATGGCAGTGCGATCGAGCTCAGGCGACGCTCCGCCATAGGCACGCCACAGCGCGATCGCGCCCATGCCGGCCACCAGCATCAGCAACGTTGCGGCGGCGAGTGCGACCGGCTGAGCGCCCATCAGCGGAAGGGCATTTGATTTGGGAAGCTGTGGTCTGGTATCGCGCGTCAAAGGATGCATCGGAAACCAACCTATCGAAAAGCGCCTCAGATGCCCCCGGATCGAAGCGGGGTGAAACTACGAAAAGCAACTTCGACATCCGCGGGGGCCGCTGTCGCCCCTGCACTGGTAAGCTTCTATTAGCAAATCTGACAAAGGAGATGCCTGCAAGCCCCAATTCGCGGCTGCAGGACGGTTGTACGGTATGAAAAAACCGTCAGTCCCTCGCCGTCCGCATGAGTTGCAATGCGCCAGGGACGGGAGGGGCTACTGGGCGGAGGAGCAATTCCGGCAGATGATCAGTTTCTGCTTCAACCGGTCTTCGTCAGCCTGATCGAGCACTTGCTGCTCTTCAAAGTCGGGATCCTTGCGGTAGCCGGTGCTGGATCGCGCTGACATGATATCGACGCCGTCAGCCCTGCGCTTAGCCTGCTTGCGCTGCGGCTGCACCGCAATGGGGTCAGTCTCCATTGCGGCCGCTTGGGGCGCGCTGAAGCCGTCCCAGTCCGGCGCGGCAGCCGCGACCGGAGCAGCGGTCGCCTGCACGGGGGCTCCCGCGGCCGCCAGCGGCGCGTTGCAACTCGTGGAGGAGAGGCAGCAGTTCGACAGGGTCGCCGCCGCAGCGAATAGCATTGCGCTTCGCAATATCTTCATGCCCAACCTAAGACGTCCGAGATGTGAAATTTCAAGGCTGAGCTTGCGGATCAGCCGCCAATCCACGCCATACGTTCAAAGCAAGGCCGAAAAAAGTTGCGGCCAGCCCTTGGGGGAGAGCTGGCCGCGCGCGAACCGGTCTGGGACGGGGAGGGGTGGGGATGTGACCGGGTCGCGTAACTCGTATCTCGTGGCGATAGATCGCAGGACTTACTATCAGCGCTCCTTGGCGCTGGCGGTGGCCACTGCCGGCCGGCCATCACCCAGCGAGACCCACACGTTGGGATCGCTCTGCGATTGCCGCTTGACGAAGCGGTAGCCAGTCTCGGTCCAGGCGACCACGTTCTCATTCTGATTGTCGAGAATGAACTCGCCCTTGTCGGTCTTGACGGTCAGCACCGCGTGGCCTTCGCCCTTGCGGTCGCGCACCACCGTGATCAGCAGGGCCTCGCGCGGCCACCCTGCGTCGATCAGGAGCTTGCGCTTCAGCAGCACGTAGTCTTCGCAGTCGCCATAGCCGTCGGTCGGCAGGGACCATTTCTCGACCACGCCCCAGTGATCCATGTCGGTCAGCGGTTTGACGTTCTCGTTCACCCAGTGATTGACCTTCAACAGGTCGCGCCAAGCCGTCTGCGACAGGACGATGTCGCGGGCTTGCGACGGGCCGCCGCGGCATTCCTCGGCATTCTCAGTGCAGAATTCGATCCACCCGATCGGCGCGCGCGTGGTGTCGCCCAGGCTTGCGTAGAGCACCCGGTCGTCCCCGGCATGCGCTGCAGCGCCCATTGCTAACAGGATGGCTCCCACCGCCAATCCGATCCTCAGTCCCGTCCGCTTGACCATTGTGGCCCCCGTTATCGTTGGGACCACGTGTCGCACAAAGATTTTGCCCGGCAGCTAAGTAGTCAAAGTAGATTTGAGACGAATCCAAGTAAAACTAAAATCTCATTCGAGCTTTACTTGAAGCTTATTTGATTAAAATTTGAGAGGACTCTATTTGATTAAAATGCGTCGGATCGAGCCGGATCGTATTGATCTTGCTGCTTTTCCTCCCGCCGAGATGCGCCCGCTTTGCCCACGCCGTGACGGAAGTGGATGCGCGCAACAACCAGCAGTCGGCGTGGGCCGGCCCTGGTTGTCTTCCGAGATTGGCGGAATGTAGAGGGGCTTCGCTTTACCGCGCGCTAACGCTCTCTTCGAGCGTGTCTGCGAGCTGCGGATGAACGAACTCGATCGCGAAGCCGTCTTCGAGATTGCGCACGACGCGCGAAGCCACACGGCCGAGCATCACCTGCGACTTCAAGGGAGGCTTGGTCTCGGCAGCGATCGCGGCGCCAGACAGCGACAGGTCGATGATGCGGCAGGTCATCTTGGTGCCGTCATCGAGCGTGAGCACAGCGATCGGATTCCGCGGCACGATACGATCGTGGCGGCGGTCCTCCGGCAAATTGAGGATGTCGCGGTTGGCGAGCCAGGTCAGTTGTGCGGCGAGCTTGTCGCGCTTGCGCGCGGTCGCCCCGATCGTCATCGCAAAGCCGTTGTCGATGATCCGGGTGATCTTGCCCTCGACGCGGCCGATATGGTCGAGATAGGCGATGACGCGATCACCGACATTGCCGATGCCGGGGGCCAGCAGGGCAAGTCCGCCTGGCGACATGTTGATCACCTGGCAAGGGAATTCGCGGCGATCCGGCAGCATATAACGGCCGAGCAGGTGAACCTTCACCCTCTGGAAGCGGCGACGCTCCTCGGCGGCCGGAAGAGTCAGTTTTTTGTTCGGCAACGCCATATTTCGCCACTCAAGCCGGCTCTGCGGGATCACATGACCCTACGTCTTGCAGGGTTAATGCGGCGTTACAGGATACTACCGGCAGCCGTGCAACGAGGGATAGACGCGGGTCGGGTCGGTCAAAGCTGATCATCCGGTCGATGAGGTGTGCTCATCGCGGTTCTTGCCAGCATACCATCGGAATGCCCCAGCGTGCCGGGCTCAACACGCAGCGAGCTGATCTACCGCAAGCCCTCGTAGACCATGAGGCCACGCGCGAGCGCCAGCTTGCGCAGGGCGCGCGGCACGATGCGCTCCGGTGGCGGTTGGATATAGCGCCAGGAGACGATCTCAAGCGGGCCCAGCGTGCCCTGCGGTCGCTCGAACGGGGCGAGCAGGCCGGTGAGGCTGATCGGCTCGTGCGCGCGAGTGTTGAATGGAAGCAACAGCAGTTCGAGATGCATCCGCGAGCGGTCGGGCGAAGGTGCCGTCACGCCGGCGATCGCGGGCAGCATCTCCTCGGAAACGACCGTCACGATCTCCTGGATCTCGCTGCGGCTTTCCGGTGCGAACTGCGCCGGAAAGCTTTTATCCTTCATATCGCCGCCGAGCAGCGCGCAGAGTCGCGTTCCGGCCATCCGGAACGGGAAGCCCGCCTCGGCGTCGCAGGACAGCACGAAAATATCGCCAAGCAGCTCGCGGACCGCGGAAGGCTCGATCTCGCTACGGTCCGGGGCCCGGCCAAAGCCGCGCTGGGCGTTCCAGTAGGCGAAGAAATCGCGGTTGGACGGATGTTTCATCTCGATGGCCCTCCCGCCCCGCGATCAAGCGGGGACATCTCTGTCCTGCTTTCAGCCAGGCGGCTCGTTGGAGTGTTGTGCAGGAGGGGCTTTGCAGCGTCTATGCCGATGGTCTGATTGTGCCTGGTTTCCCCGGGGCTTCCGCGCGTTAAGGTTAAATTAACGATGTGCTTGGCGGCAGCGGAACAACACGTAAGATCGTGCGTATCAGGCCCGCGCCGGAAGGTGGAAGGTCCGGTGCGACACGGTGAAGCGAAGACACGAGGCGGCGTCAAATAGTCTGGTCATGCGACGGGGAGGGGTGGGGATCGGATCCCGACGGCTCCCCGAGGGCTTAAGACCGGCAGAGCCAAGCAGGGAGGGCTTTCTCAGAGCCCTCCCTATTTCTTTGGCCTATCGCCATGCGATCAACGGACAGCTTGTGCGCTTGCGCAAGGCAGCCAAAGCCGCCTATCTGGACGTTCCGATCCACACGCTGAAGGCGTCCGCCCCCTTGGAATCGTCGCCAGACCTCTTGCAAGAGCTCCCGCCGGATACTCCGCGAGAGCCGATCCTGACGCTGCCCGGCGCATTGACCAGTTATGTGCTTCTGATCGCGGTGATCCATTTGCGCGTCCTGCTACCCCCCGAGTGGGAGAACTGGACCGTCGATGTGTTCGGCTTCATCCCCAAGCGCTACGATTCGACGCTGATGGACGTGGATTTCCCTGGTGGCGCCGGGGCCAAGATCTGGACCTTCGTCACCTATTCGTTGCTGCACGCCAATCTCACGCACATTGCCTTCAACGTGCTTTGGCTGCTGCCGTTCGGCAGCGCATTGGCGCGTCGTTTCGGCGCTCTGAGGTTCTTCCTGTTCATGGCCGTGACGGCCGCGGCGGGTGCGCTGGCACACCTGCTCACGCATGAGCACGAAATCGCGCCGATGATCGGCGCCTCGGCTTCCGTTTCGGGCACCATGGCAGCCGCGATGCGCTTTGCGTTTGTGCAAGGCAGCTTCCTGTCCTTCAGTCGCGGCGACGCGGATGCGGCGGCCAAAGTTCCCGCACTGTCGCTGTCGCGTGCGCTGCGTAATCCGCGGGTGCTCGGTTTCCTCGGCGTTTGGTTCGCCGTGAACATCGTCTTCGGCGTGTGGTCGCTTTCGATCGGGACGGATGGCGCCAGCGTGGCATGGCAGGCGCATATCGGCGGCTTCTTCGCCGGCTTGATCCTGTTCGCGCTGTTTGATCCCGTGTCGCACACGCGGGATGTTGCACCTGCGTCGTCTCCGGAAGCTCCTGAGCGCGAGCTGCAGTGATCGTGTGCTTGCGATAGCAGGCGATTTCATTCATCATCAAGAACTCGCGAAGCGGGTAAAAAAGGCCCCACACGAGCGGGCGGCAGCGTCGTATGCGGATAGGCGCCGGCCTCCCTCGCTCGGCTGCAAATGCGTGCAGCGCCCGACTGTTGATTAAGACTCGTGCAACGCCAAGCCGCAGCCGCCTCGCAAGAAGGGCGGGATCGGCTTCTCAAGGAGACGGTCCATGACAGTACGCGCAATTCTCGATACCAAAGGCCATCACGTTGAAACCGTCGAGCCGGAAACCAGTGTCGCCGACACCGCCAAGCGTTTGGCTGAGCGCAAGATCGGCGCTGTTCTGGTGATGACGGGAGCGCGCATGGAAGGCATCCTGTCCGAGCGCGATATCGTCCGCGCGCTGGGCGAGCGGGGCGCCGACGTGCTCAGCGAGCCGGTTTCCAGCATCATGACGCGCCGTGTCGTGAGCTGTCGGCCGGCCGATACGGTCGCCGCCATCATGGAGACCATGACGCTCGGCAAATTCCGGCATCTGCCGGTGATCGAGGGCGGCCTCGTCGTTGGCCTGATCTCGATCGGCGACGTCGTGAAATGGCGCGTCCAGGAATACGAGAACGAGCAGGAAGCGTTGCGTCAGTACATCAAGACGGCGTAGCGCCGTTCGGCGGTGTCATGACGCCGATCGCCTCCTGGAGCGAATCCAGCGCGCGATCGGCCGCGCGGGTGCCGGCCGCGATCAGGTCGGAAGCACGATGGAAGTCGAACCAGCCGATCTGGCCGACGCGTGGCGTGATCAGGAGGTCAGGCGGATCGCCGGCCAGCCGCGCGCGGGTGATGCGGTCCTGCATGATGTTGAAGGCATCCACCATCACGGAGGAGATGCCGGGTCGGCCGCCGCCGCCAAAGAACTCCCGCTTCACGGTGCGTTCGGGTGAGAAGAATTTCCCGAAGCGCCGCTTCGGTGCGGTGGGCTCGATCACGGTTTCCGGCACCTCGACCGGTTGGCCGTGCGAATAGATCGTCGTTGAATGCGTAAAGACGTCGCTGGATAGGTTGGCGGCAATTACGATCTCGGCCCCTAACGCGCGCGCGGCCGACACCGGCACCGGATTGACCAGCGCACCATCGACCAGCCAGCGATCGCCGATCAGCACCGGCGCGAAGATGCCGGGCAGCGCATAGGAGGCGCGCATCGCATCGACCAGGCTGCCATGGGTTAGCCAGATCTCGTGGCCGGTACGCACCTCGGTCGCGACGGTGGCCACCTTCATCGGGAGTTCTTCGATCGTGATACGGCCGAGCGAGGCCTCGAGCTGCGCGGCAAGTTTCTCCCCGCCAATCAGGCCGGAACCGTTGAGGCGGATGTCGAGATAACCGAGCACGCTTCGGACCTGCAGGCTGCGCGCCCATTCCTCCAACGTATCGAGGTGACCAGCGGCGAAAGCTCCGCCGACCACGGCGCCGATCGAGGTGCCGACGACGACGTCGGGCACGATGCCATGGGCCGCCAATGTGCGGATCACGCCGATATGGGCGAAGCCGCGCGCCGCGCCGCCACCCAAGGCGAGACCGATCACCGGTTTGCGGATCGCGCCAAGCCCAACCTTGCCATTTTCTTCAGTGCCGCTCTGACGGCGCCCGATCAGCAGATCCAACACGACAACATCTCCAGGGCGTACGCTCGTCGTCCGTCTTGCGGCAGACTACGCGGCCACGCCGGCTGCTCGCCAGACCCTATCCGAAGCATGGTTTATGCCGGTTGGCGCCTGAATTCCGAGTTCCGGGGGCGGCCGTCATGGGGGCGCACCTGATGCCGCCGATTTGGAGTTCCCGCAAGCCCTCCCGCTGCCAGACAGCATCGTGCCGAGCCTCAGGGCAGGGGAATGCACGAAGATGTGAGCGCTGAGCCCGAAAGGCGTGGGCTCCGCGGCCACCGTGGCGACACAGGCTTGAATTCGCCGCGTTTTCGGTGAAAAGCAGGACAATGATGACGAAACGTGGCGGCACCACTTCAGACCGGCGCGGCAGAGGCCTATTGCGGCTCGACGCCGCGGTTTTGGCCGGGGCCGCGCTGCTCGGCGCCGTTGCGAGCAGCCCGGCTGCGGCACAGTTCTTTACCGACCGCCCGCCGCCGGTGCCCCCGGCCGCAGTGCCGGATCCGGGCGCTGCCGTCAGTCTGGCCCCGCCCTCAGGCCCGGGGGCCGGATCACCGCCGCCGCCCATGCCGGCCACGCCTCCCTCGGTCGCGGTGGTGCCGCCCGTCGCAGCCCCTGCAACGGTGCCGCCGGGACAGCCGCCCAGCGCGCCCAGCCAGGGCGTGCTGTCGCTGTCGGCGCGCTACGGCAAGGACCAGCCCGCCATCAATGGCGGCCTGGTTTGGCGGGTGTTTGCGGACCGGCCTGACGAGACCGGCACTTTCAAGATGCTGCGGGAAGATCGCACTGCGAGCCCGAACATCACGCTGCCGCCCGGCAACTACGTCGTCCACGTCTCGCTCGGACTGGTGAGCGCAATGCGCACCGTGAGCTTGAAGCCGGAGACCGACCGGGAAGCCTTCGTGCTGCCGGCCGGCGGGTTGCGGCTCGAGGGACGTGTCGGCAGCAGCAAGATCCCGCAGAACCAGTTGTCGTTTGCGATCTACAAGGGCAGCCAGTTCGAAGGCGGGGACCGGCCGCCATTGGTGCCGAGCGTGGCGGCGGGCGACGTGCTGTTGCTGCCCGAAGGCACCTATTACATCGTCTCCAACTACGGCGACGCCAATTCGGTGGTGCGTTCCGATATCCGCGTGCAAGCCGGCAAGCTCACCGATGTGACGGTGACACACCGCGCCGCCGTGATCACCTTGAAGCTGGTGTCCGACAATGGCGGCGAGGCACTTGCCAACACGGCGTGGTCGGTCATCAACCCCGGCGGCGACGTGATCAAGGAATCGATCGGCGCCTTTCCGAAGGTCGTGCTGTCGGAGGGCGAGTATCGCGCCATCGCGAAGAACGAAGGCAAGGTGTACGAGCGCACCTTCACCGTCGTGAACGGCGTCGACGGCGAAGTCGAAGTGATTGCGCGCTAAGCGCAGGGTTTTCGCGCGTACTACCAGCACGCAGAAGATGCCAGTTCGGTATGGATTGGTAGTTAAACTGCAATAACCATCGATCGACTTAAAACTGTCATAATTGCTGGTTTGCGCAGGAATTGTTTGCATTTTTACACAGCATTAAGTCACCCCTCATTGGATACCGGTAACGCCAACCTTGTGCAGTGCGTGGTCGTGACGTGACTTCGCTATGCGAACAACGCAAGGCATTGGCGCTCGCAAAGCTTGGGGCCGCTTCGGCCTGGCTTCCTGGGAGGGAGTGCTCGTGGGGCAGGACGTTCGGGGCAACGGCCCTTGCGCTGAAAGGCGCTTGCGCGTGCGGAATTGCGTGGGGAATGTATGAGTGCCGTCAAGAAGAAGCCGTCCGCCAAGATCAATCATGATCTGTTCGAGGATATCCCCGTCCTCCAGCGCAAATGGCAAGCCGCACTGAAGCCCGGGCAGGCGCTGCCGCGTTACGAAGACGTGATGCTCGGCAGTCTCGGCCGCCTGGCGGATCACATCGCGGTCCTGAAGCACGAAAACGGTGCGCTGCAGATCTCCCGCACCGGCCGTTATGTGCAGCTCTGGCTCCAGGACGAGCGCTGGGACATCGCGGTCGACCTCGTGCCGCCAGACTGCGCGACGGCCCTCAGCGAAGCCGCGAGCTGCGCGCTGGCGAGCGGGCGTCCCTATCTTGCCGCCTGTCATTGTGTGCGCGACGGCATGGTGCGGACCTACGATGTGTTGGCGATGCCGACCAGCTCGCGCTGGGGCAGCATCCTGATCGGAACCTACGTCAACGAACGGGCGGCGCAGTACAATCTGCTCGATGCGATCTTCTCGACCAGCGAGGATGGCGTGGTGTCGCTGGCGACCATCCGCAACGCGGCCGGCGCGCCGTCCGATTTCCAGATCGTCCACCACAACCAGTCGGCCGCGAAGCATCTGAAGCTGCCATCGTCGCGCCTGCAATGGAGCCGTCTGAAGGAGGGCGGCAACATCCTGTGCGCCGACGAAGTCGTGGCGCGGCTGTTCGACGTGGTTTCGCGCGGCGGCCACGATCAGTTCGAAGTCGACAGCGACGAGCGCAATCTGCGGCTCGGCGCGCATGCCTTCGGCGACATCGTCTCGCTGACCATTGCCGACGTCACGGCGCTGAAGCGCCGCGAGGCCTCGTTCCGCCTGTTGTTCGATACCAATCCGGTGCCGATGTGCATCTTCGACCGGAAGACCGCGGAAATCCTCAACGTCAATGACGCTGCCGTGGGTCACTACGGCTACGCCCGCGCGCAGTTTCTGCGCAAGACGATCTGGCAGCTCTGGCCGCCCGGCGAATGGGAAAGCCTGGACGATGCGCTGGAGCTGCTCGCGGAGACGGATGAATTTCATCGCGACTGGCGCCACCTCAAGGCCGACGGCACCGAGATCGAAGTCTTGACCTACGGGCGGCAGGTCCCGTTCGACGGCCGCGACGGCTTTCTGGTTGCCATCGTCGACATCACCGAGCGCCGCAAGGCCGAAGCTCGCATCGCCTATATGGCGCATCATGACGGGCTGACCAATCTGCCCAATCGCGAATTCTACCAGCAACGCCTGAAGCAGGCGCTGGAACAGGGCGCCGCGAATGGCAAATGCGTTGCGATCATGTGCATCGACCTCGACCTGTTCAAGAACGTCAACGATTCGTTCGGACACCCGGTCGGCGACCGTCTGCTGCAGGCGGTTGCTAACCGGCTGAGCGGGGAAGTTCGCGGCGGCAATCTGGCGGCGCGACTTGGTGGCGATGAATTTGCGATGATCCTGAGCGATGCGGGACCGCAGAGCGAAACCGGCGAATTCGCCGCACATCTGATCGACGTGCTGAGCGCACCCTATGAGATCGAGGGCGATGAGCTGGTGGTCGGCGCCTCGATCGGAATTGCAGTTTCGCCCAGCGACGGTTCGACCAGCGAACAGCTGATGAAGAACGCCGACATGGCCTTGTACCGCGCCAAGCAGGAAGGCGGTGGTGTCCACCGCTTCTTCGACAAGGAGATGCATCGCCAGGCGCAAAAGCGCCGCGACCTCGAGCTCGATCTGCGCCGGGCCTTTGCTCATGGCGAGTTCGAGCTGCATTATCAGCCGCTCGTCGATGTCGCGTCGAACCGTATCAGCGGCTTCGAGTCGCTGTTGCGCTGGCGCCATCCTGACAAGGGCATGGTCTCGCCCGCCGATTTCATCCCGGTGGCCGAAGACATCGGATTGATCGTGCCGCTCGGCGAATGGGTGCTGCGCGAAGCCTGCAGGGAAGCCGCCAAATGGCCCGACGGCGTCAAGGTGGCGGTTAATCTCTCCGCGGTGCAGTTCCGCAGCCGCAACCTGGTCCAGATGGTGGTGTCGGCGTTGGCGCAGTCCGGACTTACACCGACCCGGCTCGAACTGGAGATCACCGAATCGATCTTCCTGGCGGAGACCGAGGCCAATCTCGCGACCCTGCACCAGCTCCGTCAGCTCGGCGTCAGCATCTCGATGGATGATTTCGGGACCGGCTATTCGAGCCTCAGCTATCTCCGCAGCTTCCCGTTCGACAAGATCAAGATCGACCGGTCTTTCGTCAAGGATCTCGCGCATCGCGCCGACTGCGTTGCGATCGTCCGCGCGATCTCCGGGCTCGGCCGCAGCCTCAACATCACCACCACAGCCGAGGGCGTGGAGACTATCGACCAGCTCGACTGGTTGCGGGCAGAAGGCTGCAACCAGGTGCAGGGTTTCCTGTTCAGCGCCGCCAAGCCGGCGTCCGAGGTCGAGGAGTTGTTGGTTCGCTTCGGGGCCCGCGCGTCGAAGGCGGCTTGAACGCCGGTCCGCGTCATCTCCTATTGCGCGCGCCAAACAGCGTGAAGAGGCCACCGTCAGTCACTCCCAAGAGACCTCCGACCGACCACCCGACAGCACACTCGCAAGAACGCGCAGCTCTGCAGTCTCGCGGCACATCGTGCCCGAGTGATGCGATCAGCATGTCCCGCTCGAAATCCGAGAGGGAGCAGGGAAGGCCGGGAGCTCGCCGCCCCCATGGCCCGCCTGCATCAAAGAAAGCAGGCGGCAGTCACCACAGGTTCGGCCGAGACATCCCGGCCTTCCCCGCGCGATGGGTTACGGCTTATACGCGCTCTCCCCAGGGACCGGCTCTCTTGCCCCTGTCGCCGGCGTGACGCGCAGGCATCATCGCCAACTTGACGTCAGCACCGGGACGCCAGGACCACACGATTTCGCCGTCCGCGATCTGGCACGATCGTCTTGCGCACCACTCCGCGGCCACCGCTCCCCGCACTCCACGTATCGTGACGACGCGTACGCCCCTGTTCGATGAGGCGGGATGACGATAGATAAGCACGGTTTCTGAAAAAAAGAAATAGAAATTTTATTGCCTGAGAGCATCGCAACCGCGTTCTCGTTCAAATCGCTTCCAAACTTCGCATTTGGGCGCGATGGCTCTTTTACCCGCGCTTCTTCCCTTTGAGTGCCATTGGTTGCGACACGCCTATCAGCTCGAGCCGTTGTCCAGAAAGGGATCGAACCGCTGGCGAAGCTTTGCTTCCAAGCGTAGTCTGTTCAGATCGGCCCTACAGAGGCCGGGTTGAAATGGGGAGGATGCCCGAATGCCGGCTTACCGTGCCGCGGGACTGCTATCTGCAGCCGCGATTTTGCTGTGCACACACCTGAGCGTTGGACAGGCCAAGCCACTCATGATCGTTGGCCTGGACGAGAAGACCCTGTGGGACGATAGCGGCAAGCCGCTGCTGTTCCCACCGGGCAAGGACCAGGTGCTGATCGTCGATCTCGCGGACCCTGAAAGCCCGAAGATCGTCGCCTCGCTGCCGCTCAAGAATTCCGTGGTCGGACCACCGGTGAACGTGGCGATCGATCCAACCGGGAAGGTTGCGCTGGTCGCCGACTCCGTCGATGTGGTGAAGGACGGTGACGCGCTCAAGCAGGTGCCTGACAACAAGATCTACGTGATCGATCTGCAGGCCAGCCCACCGAAGCTGGCCGCCACGCTGAGCGGCGGCAAACAGCCCTCCGGCCTGAGCTTCAATCCTGATGGCCGCATGGCGCTGGTCGCCAACCGCGCTGACAATTCGATCAGCGTGCTTTCGGTCAATGGTTCCGACGTCAAGATTGTCGATACGGTCGCCATGCCGGACAGCGTCGCCCATGTGACGTTCACGCCCGACGGCAAGCGCGCGCTCGCCGCCCGCTTCCCGGCTCACAAGATCTCGATCCTCGATGTCGCCGGCGACAAGGTGTCCTACAGCAAGATAGATCTTCCGGCCGGGCAATGGCCCTACAACGTCGCGGTCGTGCCGGGTGGAAAGGTTGCGCTGACCTCCGACAACGGCAATGCAGGCGCCTCGGATGGCAGCGTCGATACGACGAGCGTCATCGATCTCGAAGCCGATCCGCCGCGCATCATCGATCGCGTGGTCGTCGGTGACGGGCCGGAGGGGCTGGCCATCAGTCCGACAGGCGATCTCGCGGTGTCGGTCATCCTCCGCGGTTCCAACGCAAAGAACGCCTACTTCTACCAAAAGAACGGAAGCATCACGGTTTTGAAAATCGACGGCAAGAAGGTCAGCAAGACCCAGGAGATCGAGGTCGGTGGACTTCCCGAGGCTGCGGTGTTCACGCCCGACGGCAAATACCTCCTGGTCGGCAACTACCTAACCCAGGATTTTTCGATCCTGAAGGTCGAGGGCGGAAAGGTCGTGGACACCGGCAAGCGCTTTCAGGTGTCGGGACATCCCGCGTCGGCAAGGATGGGACCGTAGCGCGCGTTACCAACTCCAGAGCAGGCGGTGAAGGTCCGCTTCATCTCGGGCCTTCATCCGTCGCATACTCACCATCCAGCCGGTACGGTGTGCGGCCCGCGCCTGAGACAACAACGGACAACATCAGGACGGCTTGTTTCGCTGCTTCCGCGAGCGGGGCGCTTTTGGCCAATGGTGAAGAGCGACGTCGGCAACCCCCTGCAGTTCGCCGCGCCTAGTCCCGCCGGCCGCCAGCACGGCCATGCCGTAGATCAGCGCGGAGAGATAGCGCGCAAGGTCCGCGGGATCGTCATCGCCAGGCAGGTCATGGTCTTTCGCCGCACGCTGAAGGCGGCGTCTTATCGCTGCTTCTCCACGCTGTCGGCGCGAAGCGAGATCGCTGCGGATCGTGTCCGACTCGACCCCGCAGGCAAGCGCGCCCTGAACGCCGAGGCAGCCGGGTGGATTCTGCTTGTCGCCGTGAAGCGCGACAGGCCCGGTCAGCCAGAGGCGCACCGCTTCGAGAGATGTCGCCGCCTGTTCGGCGGCGGTTCTGTAGCCGCCGGCCTTCGCCTCGTAGCGGTCCATCACGCGCTGGAACAGGCCCTCCTTGTTGCCGAACGCGGCATAGAGGCTGGCACGCGTGATGCCGAGGGCCGCGGTCAGGTCGGCCATCGATGTTCCCTCATACCCCCGACGCCAGAACAGGCCCATTGCGCGCTCGACAGCCTGATCCATGTCGAATTCGCGCGGTCGTCCAGCACTCATGATTCATCCTCGCGCGCCACTTGATCTTCGGCTTGTCTATTATAGATCGGTCGTTCTATAATCACACCATTGCCGGCCGAAACATACATGATAGGGGGTGCCGGTGGGCGCAAGATGCCTCGCAATTCTCCTCATGCTGCTCGCTCCTGCGGCCCGAGCCGAGGTCGAGCAGTTCCCCTCGGGTTTCAAAACCAGGACGATCGCGGCCAATGGGACGCAAATCCATGTTCGTGTCGGCGGTCAGGGGCCTGCCGTGATCCTGATCCATGGATTCGGCGATACCGGCGACATGTGGGTCAAGCTCGGGGCTGACCTGGCGCGCGACCACACCGTGGTCGTTCCGGATCTGCGCGGCATGGGCCTCTCGGGCAAGCCCGACAGCGGCTACGACAAATGGACCCAGGCCGCCGATATGCGGGCCGTTTTAGCCGCGCTTGGCATCGACAAGGCGGCTGTCGTCGGACACGACATCGGAACCATGGTGGCTTATGCCTGCGCGGCGCGGTATCGCGACATGACCGAGAAGCTGGTCGTCATGGATGCCCCGGTGCCCGGCGTGCCGCCTTGGGATGAGATCGTTCGCAGCCCGCAGCTGTGGCACTTCGATCTCGGCGGCCCTGATATGGAGCGGCTGGTCAAAGGCCGTGAGCGCATCTACCTCGACCGTTTCTGGAATGAATTCGCCGGCACGCCTTCGAAGATTGGGGAAGCGACACGCCGCCATTACGCAGCGCTCTATGCGCGACCGGGCGCGATGCGTGCTGCATTCGCTCAGTTCAGGTCGATCCGCACCGACGCAGAGGACAACAAGAAGGCGATCGCCACAAAGTTGACCATTCCTGTGCTTGCCGTCGGCGGCCAGAAATCCTTCGGCGCGATGGAAGCCGTCGTGATGCGCAATGCCGCGTCCGACGTCACCGAGGTTGTCATTCCCGACGCCGGACACTGGCTGATGGAAGAGCAGCCGGAGGCGACCATCAAGGCGATACGCCAATTTCTTGACGGAAGAAATTAGCGGTCGGCCTAAAACCGCGTCACGATCTCCGAGAGCGCCGGACGCGGGCGGTCCTCGCTCGGCTTGGTCGGCGTGCCGATATGGATCATGCCGGCGAGCTTCTCGTCCGGCTTCAGTCCCAAGCGGTCGAGCACGTCGCGGTCGAAGCAGAACCAGCCGGTGAGCCAGGCGGCGCCATAGGCGAGCGCAGTGGCGGCGGTGACGATGTTCATCGCGCTCGCGCCGGCCGACAGCTCCTGCTCGAACGGAGGGACCTTCGGGTGCGGCTTGGTGCTGCTGACCACGCCGATCACCAGCGGCGCATCGGTCAGCCGCTTCTTCTCGGTCTCGATCTCGGCTTCGCTCGCTTGCGGGTGTTTCTCAGAAAACACCTTGGCGATGATCTCGCCGGCGCGCTGGCGCGCATCGCCCTCGAAGATGATGAAGCGCCAGGGGGCGAGCTTGCCGTGGTCGGGCACGCGGGCGCCGATGGTCAGGATGGTGTCGAGCTCGGCAGGCGAGGGGCCGGGGCCGGCCATCTCGCGCGGCTTGACCGAGCGGCGGGTCTTCAGGAGTTCAAGGGCGTCGGGCACTTGCATGTTCTCGGTGGCTGATGTCTCGCCTTAGATAGCATGCCGATCCGCCTGCAACAGATGGCTCCGGCGGTTTTGATCGACTCTAAAGCGGCGACAGGCGAGCCCCCGCAGCTGATGGCTTCCGGGCCGCTTGCTTTGCAAGCGCTCCCGGAAGCACGTCGTGACAAGTGCGGTCGTTTGTAGCCTAGGGCAGTATCTACGCCGCCTCGCGCGCCCGCCGTGCGACGTCCGGCGGCGTCGCCTCCTCGACCAGCGCCGCGATCGCCTCCGCGGTCGGCATTACGGTCTGACCGTCGCGGCCGAGCCGTCGCACGGAGACCGAATGCGTCTCGGCCTCCTTCTTGCCGACGACGAGCAGCGCTGGGATCTTCTGCAGCGAGTGCTCGCGGACCTTGTAGTTGATCTTCTCGTTGCGCAGATCGATCTCGGCCCGCAAGCCCACAGCGCGCGCCGCCGCCAACACCCGCTTGGCGTATTCGTCGCCCTCCGAGGTGATGGTGGTGACGACGAGCTGCGTCGGCGCCAGCCAGAGCGGGAAGTTGCCGGCATAGTGCTCGATCAGGATGCCGATGAAGCGCTCCATCGAGCCGCAGATCGCCCGGTGCACCATCACCGGCGGCTTCTTGGCGCCGTCGGCGTCGATGTAGAACGCGCCGAACCGCTCCGGCAGGTTGAAGTCGACCTGCGTGGTGCCGCACTGCCAGTCGCGCCCGATGGCGTCGCGCAGCACGTATTCGAACTTCGGCCCGTAGAACGCGCCTTCGCCCGGGTTGATCTCGGTCCGGATGTTGTTGCGCTGGGTCTTGATCTCCTGCAGCACGGTGGCCATCACTCGCTCGGCGTGATCCCACATCTCGTCGGTGCCGACGCGCTTCTCCGGACGGGTCGAGAGCTTCACCGTCAGTTCGCCCTCGAAGCCGAAATCGGCATAGGTCGACAGGATCAGCTCGTTGATCTTCAGGCACTCGTCCGCGAGCTGGTCCTCGGTGCAGAAGATGTGGGCGTCGTCCTGGGTGAAGCCGCGCACGCGCATCAAGCCGTGCATCGCACCGGAGGCTTCGTAGCGATGCACGACGCCGAATTCGGCAAGGCGCAAGGGCAGGTCGCGATAGCTCTTCAATCCGTGCTTGAAGATCTGCACGTGCCCCGGGCAGTTCATCGGCTTCAGCGCGAACCAGCGCTTGTCCTCGGCCTCGTCACCGGCCGACTGGGCCGCGAACATGTTCTCGCGGTACCAGTTCCAGTGCCCCGAGGTCTCCCACAGCGACTTGTCGAGGATCTGCGGCGCGTTGACCTCGCTGTAGTCGCCCGCCAGGCGCCGGCGCATATAGGCGATCAGCGCCTGGAAGATGCTCCAGCCCTTGGGGTGCCAGAACACGACGCCGGGGCCTTCCTCCTGGAAGTGGAACAGGTCGAGCTCGCGGCCGAGCTTGCGATGATCGCGTTTCTCGGCTTCCTCGATCTGCTTCAGGTAGGCGTCGAGCTGCTCCTGTTTCGCGAAGGCGGTGCCGTAGATGCGGGTCAGCATCGGATTGTTGGAATCGCCGCGCCAATAGGCGCCGGCCACCTTCATCAGCTTGAACGCATTGCCGATCTTGCCGGTCGAGGTCATGTGCGGACCGCGGCAGAGATCGAACCAGTCGCCCTGGAAGTAGATCTTGATCGGCTCGTCGCCGGGAATGGCATCGACCAGCTCGACCTTGAACGCCTCGCCCTTGTCGCGGAACACCTGCTTGGTGTGCTCGCGATTCCACACTTCCTTGGTGAAGGGTTTGTCGCGCGCGATGATCTCGCGCATCTTCTTCTCGATCGCGGCGAAGTCTTCCGGAGTGAACGGCTCGTTGCGGAAGAAGTCGTAGTAGAAGCCATTCTCGATCACCGGGCCGATCGTGACCTGGGTGCCCGGCCACAGCGACTGCACGGCTTCGGCGAGCACGTGTGCGCAGTCGTGCCGGATCAATTCCAGCGCGCGCGGATCGTCGCGATCGACCAGCTCGAGCCTGGCATCGTCCGCGATGGGGTCATTGAGGTCGGCCAGCGTGCCGTCCAGCGCCATCGCGACCGTGCGCTTGGCGAGCGAGGGCGAGATGCCCTTGGCGATGTCGAAGCCGGTGGTGTTCTTGGGGTATTCGCGCTTTGCCCCGTCGGGGAAGCTGATGGTGATCTTCTCGACCGGTGCGGCGGGCTTCAGATTGCTGAGGCTGTATTGGAAGCCGGATTCGGCTTTCGGCTGGTCGGATTTGGACTGGTCGGGTTTAGACTGGTCAGGCATGGCGTTCTCCTAAAGCTCACTCCTGCGAACGAGCGCAGGTAAGCGGGAGCAAGCGGTATAGCAGCGGATTCGGAGCCTGCAACCCGCCACGCGTGGGAAAGCTGCCAGTTCCGGCCGCGATGGCCTGCCAGCCTTGCGGCGGTAGGGCGGTGTGATACAACCGAAAGTGCTGGGGTCGTGCTATTTTCCGATGCTTGTCTTCCATCAACGTGTGGGCGGGATCATTCCGCGCCTCGCTCTGCTTGCGGCGCTGGTCCTGACGTGCAGCCGCAGCCTTGCTGCGCCAGCAGCCTCGCCGGCGCGGCACCTTGCCGATCATTCGCCGCCGATCTCATTCTACCTGGTCAAGGGACAACCGGGCGCCTGTGGCGAGGGGTGTGACAGCTGGATCGCGGCCGAGGGGCGGATCGACAACATCGCCGTGGCGCGGTTTCGCAAATTCCTGAAGCAGGTCGGTGACCGCCGGCTGCCGATCTATTTCGAGTCGCCGGGCGGCAATCTCGAGCAGGCGCTCGCGATCGGCAACCTCCTGCGGGAGAGAAAGGCCATCGCGCGGGTCGGCCGGACCATGGTCCGCGACTGCGGCCTGGAGGCTCAGGACAGCGAGGTCTGCGTCAAGCTCAAGCAGTCCGGTCGTGAGTTGACCGGAGACGTTTGGACCCGTGGTGCGATGTGTGCCTCGGCCTGTCCCTATCTCATCCTCGGCGCGCCGACTCGCGAGATCGCGCCCGATACCATGCTGGCCGTCCACTCGCCGCGGGTGATTTTGAACTTCACCACCGGCGTGCCGCCCCCGGAGCTGCGGACGCGCGCTTTGCAGCAGGCGAGCGCGCGGGCCGATCGCCTGGTGCTCGATTATCTCAAGAAGATGGGGATCGACTCCGGCCTGCTCGCCGCTTCGCGCTCCGTGCGTTTCGAGGGGCTGCACATCCTGAGCCGCGAGGAGATCGCCAGGTTCGGCCTCGACCGGCGCGAGGTGGCCGAGACGCGCTGGATGTTCGAGAACGCTAGCCTCGGCGTTGCGTATAAGACGGTGATCTCGCGCAAACCCGGCGATACCAGCTTCCGCACGACGCGATTCCAGCTCGTCTGTTTCGATGCCGACCGGTTCGAACTCGATTTCCAGCGGCCCGCACTGGCCGCGACGGGAACGGCCTCGGTCGCGATCGTGAACGGGGCCGAGCGGCTCAATTTCCTTTACCCGCCGCGCAGGGGAAGCGGTCAGGAGACCTGGGGCGCGCGCTTGAACGGTGGCCAGCTTCGCGCGCTCGCGGCCAGTGCTGCGACCGACCTCACCGAAGGCGAATTGCGTGAGGGCAACTGGCAATTCGCGTCGTCCCGACTCTCCACGGACGGTCTGCCGGCGGCGCTGCAGCGCCTGCTTTCCGGCTGCCCGCAGGCAAAGGCGACGTCAGCAATGTCCGCAGGACGCGAGCAGGTAGCCGGAGCAGTCCGCTGATTGCGCCTCTTCGGCCGACACGCGTGCTCATCCAAGAAGATGTCATGCGGGACATGACAATGTTTCAAGCAAATGCATGGACGCGGTCTGGTATCAATTGGATATGACCGATCATCTCGAATCCCATCGTTTCGCACCCACGGCCCTGATGCTGGGCAATCTCGTCACCGGCTGTTCCGTGCTGGCCCCGGCCGGGCTGTTGCCGGAGCTCGCCGGAGATCTCGACGTCAGCATCCGGACCGCGGGCTTGCTGATCACCTTCGGCGCAGTGATCCTGTGCATCGGCTCGCCGTTGACGGCCTGGCTCACCAGCCGGATCGATCGCCGCAGCCTGCTTGCGGTCACGCTCGCGGTCATGGCGCTCGGCAATCTGGCCTCGAGCGTGGCGCCCGGGTATGCGAGCCTGCTCGCGATCCGCCTGGTGATGCTCGCGGTTGGGGCGCTCTATACGCCGCAGGCGGCGGGTACCGCAGCGCTGATCGTTCCGGCCGAACGGCGCGGTGGCACCATCGCCTATGTGTTTCTCGGCTGGTCGCTGGCGGCCGCCGTGGGCCTGCCGCTGATCACTTTCGTCGGCAGTCATCTGGGCTGGCGGACGGCCTATCTGCTCGTCGGACTGACCGGCGCGGTGAGTTGCTTGCTCCTGGTCTGGCGCCTGCCAAAGGGGCTGCTCGGCGCTCGCGTCGATCTGAAGACCTGGGCCGAACTCGGCCGCAATCGAGCGGTCGTGCTGCTGCTCTTGATCACGACGCTGCAGATGTCCGGGCAGTTCGTCGTCTTCACTTTCATGGGCCCGCTGTTGAAGACGCTGACCGGCGCGGACGCGAACGAGATTGGAGTCGTGTTTGCGCTCTATGGCGTCGCCGGCTTTGTCGGCGTCGTCATTGCCACCCGCATCGTCGATTCCTGGGGCGCATTTCGGACCTCACTGCTGTTTACCTGCCTGGTTCTGACCGGCATCTTCTGCTGGACGCTGGGGGCGGGAGCTTATCCGGTCATGGCGGCCGGGGCGGCGATCTGGGGACTTGGCTTTGCTTCGTCGAATTCCATGCAGCAGGTCCGCCTGGTTGCGGCCGCGCCGCCGCTCGCGTCGGCCTCAGTCTCGCTGAACACCTCGGTTCTCTATATCGGTCAGGCCATCGGTTCGGCCGTTGGTGGAACGCTGTTTGCGCGCAACCTGCTGGACAGCACCGGCTATGTTGCCACGGCGTTCCTGATCATGGCGCTGCTTGCCATTCTGTCCAGCCGGCCGCGCGTGCCGGTAGCGGCATTGGCATGAGTTCTCGGGCATGAGTTCTCGCAGGCGCGAACGGGGTGTCCCCAAGAAAGCCAGCCGGGGATGCCCCGGACGTCGGGGCTTGGCCAATAGGCGCTTGGCAAACGCTGCAAGACTGGCTTAAAGCCGCTTCATGCGGGAGGCGGGCTGTCGCTGATTTCGCCACAACCGGCGGCTAATCAGGCTGACGCCCGAGGGCCCTCCGCACGTTCATATGAAAGCGATATGACATGAAACGGATAACTTTGAGCTTGGCCGTGGCGTTGATTTCGACGGCCGCCCTTGCCCAGGCCGACCCGCCGATGGTGGGGGACCGGCCGTTGGTCCAGGTCAAGCCGCACACGATGGCTGCCGCCAAGCCGCAGTCGGCCGCCGTGCGGCTGCAGGCCTGTCTGGAGATCGAGGATGGCACCAAGGAGCGGCTGAACTGCTATGACGCCGTGATCCCGCCGGCGCCGAAGCCGAAGGCGATCAAGGCCAAGACGGTGGCCGATTGCAAGTTCACCAAGGAGGAGGACGAGCGGCTCGCCTGCTTCAACGGCTTCGTGGACAAGATGCCGAAGCCGAAGGCCGACGAAAAATCCGGCGAGAAATCCTGATCTCGATCGCCCTGGCATAGCCGAGAGCAGGGCGGGCTCGGCGCCGTTAGGCGGGGGGCAGGGTCAGCGGCTGGTCGCCGTCGAACTGCCAGCCGCGATCCGGATCGGCGGCCGGGCGGCGGCCATCTTCGTCAGCACGTCCTTGATCGGATTTCTCGTCCAGGCCAGCGTGACGTAGTCCCGATGCGTCACGCCCTCCGGCGTCTCGACGAACACCACGCTGCCGGGCTTGAGCGGCCCGTCAATGTCCTCGGAAATCGCAATGCCGCGCTCTCGCAGCGTTGCCATCAGCTCGCGGTCGTGGCGGGCCGTGTAGTGCGTATAGGACGAGACGAAGAAGCCGGAACGATTGCGCTCGATCCAGCCCGCGAACTTGTCGAGCTGGCCATACACGGCGTCGAGCAGCACGACACCGCGGACGCGATCCGTGACGCCGCCCACCTCGAGACTCCATGCGGTCGGCAGGAAGCCGCCGCTATAGCCGACGATGACGATCGGCATGGCTGCAAACGCCTTTGCCGCGCTCGGCTCTCCCGTGAGACGGGCGAGGCTGCCGGCGGCCTCGTCCATGAAACGCTTGAAGCCGCCGGGCTGCCAGAACTTGCCGGCGCTGGAATCGGCGGCATCCACGGCCATCTGCGGGGCCAGCAGCACTGCATTCACGCTGGAGTCGCTGATCTGCTGCGGAACCAGCTGTCGGTCTCGCACGTCGCGCTCCAAGGTCGCGCCGTTACCGTGGAAGAACACGACGATCACGCCGGGTTTGCGAACGTCAAAATGTTCCGGGACGTGCACCAGCACGCGGCTGTCATTGTAGGTCTGGTCCTGCCAGTAGACGCGTCCCGACAAGCTGCGATGGCCGCGGCGCTCGCCGCTCGTGACGTTGAGAAACGGTGCGTCGGAAGCAGGGTTAGTGCCGTAGTAGGGGAACGCCGACGATTTCATGCTGACCAGCGTCGTCAGCTCTTCGCGTGTGTGCGAGGCCGGCGCCTGCGGTTCGAGCGACGCGACCTGATAGGACGCAGGCTTTGTCTCCGCCGGCTTTGGTGTGAAGTCCTCTGGGCTATGCAGCGCGAAACTTTCGGAAGGCGAGGGGAAGCGGTCGCGGAATTGCGGCGTGGGAAAACGCTCGTCGAAAGTCGTCAGCTGAGCTGGCGCTGCATTGGCGGCCAGAACGCCTGCGTTCGGCGCCTTGCTGCACTGAGCAAGCGGAAGCGACAGCAGCAGCGCGGTGGTGGCGGTCGTGACTCGGCGCGGCGCGATGGGAAGCCAGCGGCGCGCGGGCAGGTTCAGCCGACCGGGCGCGCGCGCACGACGATATCTCAGGCTTTTCGGATAAGATCCGAGCATCCGCCCCTGCAACCCCCAAGACCCCCTAACAAGCTCACCCAAAAGACCTAGACCCAAGATCGGCGCTGCGACCGACAGCGCCAGCTTCAGTCCCTCAACTCTGAGCCGGCGATGTTGAGGTGGCGTTAAGCCTGAGCGCCGGACCACACCCCGCGTTCTCGAGCCGGTTTGCCGCGCTGTAGAGACGCTGGGCGCCTCAAAGGTGTCCCAATCGCGCGACACAGCACGAGATCGTGTCGCGATTGTGGGCTTGGTCGCGCCGCAATGCAACGCCCTCGACCGCCGAACCTGGTTGAGTGGTTCTGAAATACCTCCTTATTGAGGCCTTATTTAGTCCCTGTTAACTATGTTTGAATGGTTTGGGTCGAATCTGGGGCTGGAGCTAAGGGGAGGGGCGTTCAACGCCCCTGCGCGAAATGGCTGCCTCCGACACGGATGGTGCGACTTGGCCCGAGCGGGTGCCTGAGAGCGCCGTGCCGTCGGTGTCGGTGCCGATCGCCACGGCCCTCGTGGTGGCCGACATGGTCGGGGTCGGCGTCTTTACCAGCCTTGGCTTCCAGGTCAGGGATATCCCGTCCGGCTTCTCCATTCTGCTGTTGTGGACCATTGGCGGGATCGTCGCGCTCTGCGGTGCGCTTTCCTATGCCGAATTGGGTGCAATGTTTCCGCGCTCGAGCGGCGAATACAATTTGCTCTCGCGCGCTTTCCATCCTGCCATTGGCTTCATGGCCGGCTGGGTGTCAGCAACGGTCGGCTTCGCCGCGCCGGTTGCGCTCGCGGCGATGGCGTTCGGCGAGTATGGCAAGGCTGTCATTCCGGGCGCACCGTCACTGGCGCTGGCGGTCGGCGCGGTCTGGCTGGTGTCGCTGGTGCAACTTGGCGGCATCAGGCAATCGAGCAGCTTCCAACTGATCTCAACGCTCCTGAAGGTGGGCCTGATCGTCGCCTTCCTGATCGCAGGCTTCGCTTCTCCGTCGCCGCAGCCGGTCACGTTCAGCCCGGTAAGGGCCGATATCGGCTACGTGTTGAGCGGACCGTTTGCGATCGGGCTCGTCTTCGTCATGTACGCCTTCTCCGGCTGGAACGCCGCGACCTACATCATCGGCGAGCTGCGAGCGCCGGAACGGACGCTGCCGCGTGCGCTGCTCGCGGGCACGTCGCTCGTGCTCGTGCTCTATGTCGCGCTGAACGCCGTGTTCCTGCTCGCCGCGCCGATCGACAAGCTGTCCGGACAGCTCCAGGTCGCAAGCATCGCCGGCACCTACATCTTCGGTGCCACCGGCGGGCGTATCGTCGCCGGCATGATCTGCATCGGACTGGTGTCTTCGATCGCCGCCATGATGTGGATGGGGCCGCGCGTGTTGATGACGATGGGTGAAGACATTCCGGCGCTCGCATTCTTTGCCCGGAAGTCGCGAGGCGGCGCGCCGACCTACGCCATCCTGTTTCAGCTCGCGGTGGCGAACCTGATGTTGGTCACCGAGAGCTTCGAGGCGGTGCTCGATTTCATCCAGTTTGCGCTGCTCACGTGTTCTTTTCTCACGGTGCTTGGGCTCATCAAGCTGCGCGTCACCCGGCCGGACCTGCCGCGGCCGTATTTGGCTTGGGGCTACCCGCTGACGCCCCTGGTGTTCCTGCTCGTGACCGGCTTCATGATGTACTCCCTGTTTGCGGAGCGGCCATTGCAGGCCGGCCTCGGCACGGTGGCGATGATGTCCGGCGTGCTGATTTATCTCCTTGCTAACAAGCGGCCGGGTCGGGATGCCGCGACAGCATTGCCAGGTGCGGATTGATGGTGCGATTTCCCAACGTGCAGACGCTGGTGCTGTGGATCGTCCTGTTGGGGACCGGTTCAGCCCATGCGCAGACGGTCTCGCCTGACGACACCGCGCGGGTCCTTGCGGGGATGCAGCCGTCGGCCGGATCGCCACTGGCTGCATTGACGCAGGATCCGTCGTGGCAGCGCCATGCGAAATTCTTCGACAATGCGTTCGGCCAGCTCGAACAGCGTCAGCTTTCAAAAATACGTGCCTGGGCGGATACCAATCTCGCCGCGCCCCGACCGACGATGTTCTACTTCTTCTCGGGGCCCGACTTCCTCTACGCCGACGCGTTTCATTCCAAAGCGACGACCTATGTCATGGCCGCGCTGGAGCCGACCGGTCCGGTGCCCGACCTGACGCGGCTGCCGCGCGGCGGCATCGGGCCGGCCTTGGCCTATGTCGAGCACTCGTTGCAATCGATCCTGAGCTTTTCCTTCTTCATCACCAAACAGATGAAGACCGACCTGCATGAGGGTGACGTCAACGGCACGTTGCCGATCCTCTATGTGTTCCTGGCGCGAAGCGGAAAGACCATCCATACGGTCGAGCTGGTTTGGCTGGATGACACCGGTGCTGTGCATGGCAGCAACGAGCAATCCAACCCGAACGCAACGCGCGGCGCGCGCATCAGTTTTGCCGGCGGCGACGGGGTGGAGAAGACGCTTTACTACTTCTCGACCGATCTCTCCAATTCCGGGGTCAAGAGCAGCGGTTTCCTGAAGTTTTGTGAGCCGCTGGCGCCCGGCAACAGCCTGCTCAAGAGCGCATCCTATCTCCTCCACTCCGGCAATTTCTCGGTGGTGCGCAGCTGGCTGCTCAAGAACAGCGCGACGATCGTTCAGGACGATTCCGGGATTCCGCTTGCCAGCTTCGACTCGCGGGCGTGGCGTTTCTTCCCGTTCGGGCGCTACGCGGGGCCGATCGAGAAGTTTCCCAGCATGTATCAGGAACGTTATGTCGACCTGTTCGATCGTGCGCAGCCGCTCGACTTCGGTATCGGCTATCGCTGGCGCACACGCGAATCCAACGTGCTGCTGGCGGTCAGGTTGCCAGCCGCGGAGGCAACGTCATCGGCCGAGGCGATGTTACCCGCCGAGCCGGCCACCCAGACTGTGCGACCGCGCCGCGGGCCGCGGCCGCCCGAGCCGATCCCGGCCTATCCGCGGCGGCAGCGTAGCGGTTTCTGGTTCTGGCCGGGCTGGTGAAGCGCTCACCAATGCACGTTCTGGCTGGGAACGATGAATCCCGAGGTGTTGGGAGGCAGGGCGGTGGAGTCGTCGAAATAACGCCACGCGGCGACGATCACGATCAGCAGAGCGACGATAGCGATGAGATCGAGCTGTCTGCCGTCGCGGCGGACGGGCGAGAATTTGGGGCTGATTTTCCAGCGCATTGTTGTGTCCTCCCATCGGGAAGCATCAAATCAATGCGAGGATCGGAACAAAGTTCCAGGGCGCGGTCTTTGGTCGTGAATGCGCCGCAGCAAATGGAGCGATCGTCCTGGCTGATGCAGGACGTCACCTCGGTGTCGAAGGATCGTTGACGCCGCGCCAGCGCGCATAGCGCCACGGCAGATACCAGCGCGCGCCAGCTGGCGCGGCAAGCGGAACATTGTCGATGCCGGAGGTGCCAAATGGCTGGCAACGCAGCAGCCGCGCCAACGTCATCCAGCCGCCGGCCCACAAGCCGAACCGCTCGATCGACTCATCAGCATAGACCGAGCAGGTCGGCAGATGACGGCAATTGTATCCGACCAGAGGCGAGAGCGTGTGCCGATAGACCCAGATCAGCGCGCGGGCCATCCGGCGTGGCACACGGGACAGGAGCGCCGGCTCGTGATGGTGAGGATGGGAACATGCGTGCTTCATGGGTGAATGCAGGACTCGTGAGCGGAGCGGTGCATAGTTCCCGAGCGGGGAACCGGAACTCGCGTATTTTTGTGCTTATGTGATGCAACTATCACACGTTTTTAGGGGCAGCGCAGCGATCCGCGGCTGGACGGTAAGGAATTGCCCGGATAGTTTTTCCTGACGTCGGTGTGACAGAATAAATAATGCATCGAGGTGGAACTTGCCACGTTTTGACTGGCCACGCGTGACGGCGCGGTTTGGATCTGAGATTGGGTAGGGGGGCGAATTGGACGTGAAGCTGCTGCGGTCGCGTATTTTGCGCTGGACGCTTCTGAGCGTTGCAGCGGTCGGAACCGCGCTCGGCGGCGCGATGATGTCAGCCTCCAACAGTGCCCAGGCAGGGTCCTCACTTGAGGAGCGCAAACAGCCGATGCGCTTCAGCTGGGTCGCCTGTGAGCCGAATTGCGGCTGGGTCAGTGCGGTCGGCATCATCACGGGGGACAGCCCCAAGGATTTTGACGATTTCTCCAAAACCCGCGATTTGACCGGCACCACCGTGGTGCTGGATTCGAGCGGCGGGTCGGTCAATGATGCGATCGCGCTCGGGCGCCGGTTCCGCGAATTGAAGCTGCGAACCACGGTAGGCATCAGCGTGCGTGGGCGCCGTCCGGGCGAGGCCGCGCGGATCACGCCAGAGGCCTATTGCGAATCGATGTGCGTGTTCCTGCTGCTTGCCGGCACCACACGTTACGTGCCGGAGCGGGCGCATGTCCGCGTGCACCAGATCTGGATGGGCGATCGTGCCGACGATGCCAAGGCCGCAAGCTATACGGCGCAGGACATGATGATCGTCGAGCGCGATATCGGCCGCCTTGCGAAATACACATTCGATATGGGAGGCGCCGGCGATCTGTTGTCGCTCGCGCTCAACGTGCCGCCGTGGGAGGACCTGCATGAGCTGTCGCACGGCGAACTCGGGCTCACCAACCTCGTGACGACCCAGATCGCTGCCGACGTGTTGCCCCAGGGGAGGCCCGCAATTCCGATGGCGGAGCTCACGCCAAAGGGGCAGGACCGTTTTGGTGCTGCGAGCCCTGACGCCGACAAGGCGCCGCTCAAGTCGACGCGGACCGCGGAGGCGGTTGCCCCCGCTAGCACGGGCGCCACGACGCCGGCGCAATAGCTTCCTGCATACGGCCCAAGCCCGGACCGGCCTCATGGTTCGAGACGCGCCGCAAGCGGCGCACCTCACCATGAGGGTTTGCCATTTTTCGCAAAGCGGGCCTCGTCCTGAGGAACTCGCCGGAGGCGAAGTATCGAAGGACGGTCGCGGAGAGAATCGGCGGCCGCGTTTCTTCCCATATGCGATAACCCTGCCCTGAGAAGGGCCGGCCATTCACCCCTGCGCCGCCGCCGGCTCCTTGCCCTTCGCCGCCGCTTTCGCCTCGATCTGGTTGATCGCATCGACCACGGCATCGAAGGTCAGTAGCGTCGAGGCGTGTCGCGCCTTGTAATCGCGTACCGGCTCGAGCAGGGCGATGTCGGCCCATTTGCCGTCCGGAGGGGCGCCGTTCTCCTTCAGCATTTTGCGCACCGTTTCGCGCAACTCGCGCAGCTCCTGCGCGTTGGAACCGACGACATGGCGGGCCATGATCGAGGAGGATGCCTGGCCCAGCGCACAGGCCTTCACGTCATGGGCAAAATCGGTCACCACCGGCCCCTCCATCTTGAGATCGACCTTGACGGTCGACCCGCACAGCTTGGAATGCGCCGTGGCGCTGGCGTCGGGGTTCTCCAGCCGCCCCAGCCGCGGAATATTTCCTGCCAGTTCGATGATCCGTTTGTTGTAGATGTCGTTCAGCATGTGCCTGACGTCCCGGAATTACCCACCCGGGCGGCCTTGGCGGCCCGGTTTCATCGCCCTATATTGGGACTATATGGAAACGATTGGCGGAAAAACCAGCCAAATCCTTCAGGCGTCCGGCGCTGAGGCGCCCCGTCTGCCGGTGACACTCCGGTCGGATCGCCGGCCGGTCGAACGGAGTTGAGATGGACGCTTTGATCAAGACCCTGCGTACGAACAAGCAAGACAACAAGGCGCTCGAAGGCAAATTGCCGGAGGCTCGCCCCGCCGACCTCGATCCGACGGAATTCCTCGCGGCCGCCGTGCGCGCCGACCGGGCGCGTCCGTCGCGCGCCGAGGCCGAAGCCGCCGTCTATACGCTCCTCAATTATATCGGGGAGGATCCGTCCCGCGAGGGGTTGGTCGATACGCCGCGGCGGGTAGTTGAGGCCTTTGACGAGCTCTATCAGGGCTACCATCTGTGCCCGGCCGAGGTGCTCGACCGCACCTTCGGCGAGACCGCCGGCTACGACGATTTCGTGCTGGTCCGCGACATCGAATTCACCTCGCAATGCGAGCACCACATGATGCCGTTCTACGGCAGGGCGCATATTGCCTACACGCCGGTCGAGCGGGTCGTGGGACTCTCAAAGCTCGCGCGGCTGACGGACATCTTCGCGCGTCGCTTGCAGACTCAGGAACATCTGACCGCGCAGATTGCGGCCGCGATCGACGAGGTCCTCAAGCCGCGAGGCGTTGCGGTCATGGTCGAGGCGGAGCACACCTGCATGTCGGTGCGCGGTGTGGCCAAGCATGGTGCGGTGACCTTCACCAGCCGTTTCACCGGGATGTTCCGCGACAATCCGGCCGAACAGGCGCGCTTCCTCTCCATGGTGCGCGCGCCGCAACGTTATTAGCGCCAGGGATTGGCGCCAGAAGGCCCAGGCAGAAATTCGTGTCCGCGACCTCAGATCACCTTGAGCGCGAGGAGGGGCTTTCCTTCCTTCCGCGATTCGACGCCTCCGGCCTCGTCACCTGCGTCACGACTGATGTCGCGACCGGCGAGGTGCTGATGGTCGCGCATATGAACGACGAGGCGCTGCGGAAGACCGTCGCCACCGGCGAAGCTTGGTATTTCAGCCGCTCGCGCAATGCCTTGTGGCGCAAAGGTGAGACTTCGGGTCAGACCCAGCGCGTCATCGAGATGCGCACCGACTGCGATCAGGATGCGGTCTGGCTCCGGGTCGAGCAGCTTGGGGCGGCCTGCCATACCGGCCGCCGCTCCTGCTTCTACCGCAAGGTGGACAACGCGGGCGACGGCTCGGCGCGCCTGTCCTTTGTCGATGCCGACCGGCTGTTCGACCCTTCGGCGGTGTACCGCAAGTAAGCCAAAGGCCGCATCCACTGCGGAGGCGCTCGGTCATTGGCCCGCCATATCGGGCAATCTTAACCCGTCATTAACCATGCCCGCCGCAAGTTGCCGGAGGTTTCCGGCGCGTTGGTCTGCCAAGATTCCTCTGCGAAAAGCGGGTCACCTGATGTCGGTCGACGCATCCAATTCCTCGTCCACGGGAATCCTCGATACTGTCCGGGCGCGCGTCGCCGGCGCGATCAAGCAGGCCGCCGACACGGTCGGCACGAGCTTCGAATATCTCTTGTCCACCGCCAAGATGGAGTCGGACTTCAATCCGACCGCGGGCGCATCGACTTCCTCGGCGCACGGCCTCTACCAGTTCATCGACCAGACCTGGCTCGGCACCGTCAAGGAGGCCGGCGGTCAACTCGGCTATGGCGACTACGCCGATGCCATCACCAAGACATCGTCCGGCGACTATACGGTCAACGATCCCGCGATGCGTCAGGCGATCATGAAGCTGCGCGACGATCCGCAGGCGGCGTCCGCAATGGCTGCGGCGCTGACGCAGTCGAACAGCTCCCAACTGACTGGGCTGATCGGCCGGCGGCCGAGCGATGCCGAGCTCTACATGGCCCACTTCATGGGGGTGGGCGGCGCGGCCAAGCTGATCACCAGTGCGCAGGACTCGCCGCAAGCATCCGCGGCGCGGCTGTTTCCGAATGCCGCCGCCGCCAACCGGCCCATCTTCTATGATCGCGACGGCCGGGCGCGCAGCGTGTCCGAGGTCTATTCGGTCCTGACCTCCCGCTATTCCGGCGCAGCCAACTCAACGGCCACCCGCGGCGCACTCGCGCTGTACGGCGGTTCGTCAGCGGGCTCAGGTGCGCTGCCGACGACGGACACTGCGACCTTCCTGTCGATGTTTCCGGACGTGCGCGGCTCCGGGCAGGCCGCTCCGACGAGCGCGGACGGTTCGAGCGCGAATAGCGCGCCAATGGATCCGACGTTCCGCTCGCTCTTCCAGGTCGACGGTCAATCGTCGCAGGCGGTGTCGGCATCGGTACGCGAATTGTGGGGCACCTCGTCGGTCGCCAGTACCTCGTCGACGGGGCAGGGCAGTGGCGCACGTCCGCTCGATCTATTCAGCGATCCCCAGGGCACATTCTCCGGTTGACGCACCGATTCTCGGCCGACAACTTTCTTCGCAGTCTTCGTGGACAGCGGGCGGCCTTCGGCTGCCCGCTTGCTATGTGTGCGCGAGGTGTCTCCGAATTGCGCGCAGGAGTGCGCAAAGAACGTCGTTGATCTGTATCATGATACAGCTTCGGACGTGGTCACTTAATAAAACGTCAATAATACCAGTCACTTATGGTGAACGCTTTGTTAAGCGTCGTGGTTTATTTTCGGTGCTGTTGAGGCCAAGTCAGGTCTCCTGAACAAGTTGCGTAAGCCGGAAAGACCATGATCGTTCGGCAGTTTCTTAGTTGGGTTAGAACCGCGCCAGCCGGTGAACGCGCAGAGGCGGGCCGGGCGCTGGCGCGGGCCTGGCTGATCTCGGACCTCACCGATGAGGACCGCGCCGCCGCCGAAGGCGCGCTGTTGATGCTGCTGGACGATCCTTCGCCGCTGGTGCGGCAGGCCATGGCAGAGGTCTTTGCCCGATCGGGCGAGGCGCCGGCCGCCATCGTTCAGGCGCTCTCGTCGGATCAGCCCTCGGTCGCCGTTCCCATCCTCGAGCACTCGCCGCTGCTGATCGATGCCGACCTCGTCGACATCGTCGCGACCGGCAATTCGGAAACCCAATGTGCGATCGCCCGGCGCATCAAGTTGCCGGCTCCCGTCTGCGCGGCGATCGCGGAAGTCGGCAGCGCTGCCGCTGCACTCGAGCTGATTGAAAATCCCTACGCCGAGCTTGCGCCGTTCTCTTGGGATCGCATTGTCGAACGTCACGGCCACCTTGCTGCGATCCGCGAAGCCATGCTCGCGCTCGACGACCTGCCGGCGGCGACGCGGGCGGCGCTGGTCGACAAGCTCTCCGAGACCTTGGCGCAATTCGTCGTCGCCAAGAACTGGCTCAGTCTCGACCGGGCCGGGCAAGTCGCCAGCGAAGCGCGCGATCGCTCGACGATTACGATTGCCGCGCGCTCGCGCGGCGAGGAGCTGCTCGGCCTGGTGCGGCATCTCCGGACCACCTCGCAACTCACTGCGGGCTTGATCTTGCGGGCGCTGCTCTCCGGCAACATCGAGCTGTTCGAGACGGCGCTCTCGGAGCTCGCCGACATGCCGCGTGCGCGGGTGTCCGGATTGCTCAGGGATCGCGGCACGGCCAGCCTGCACGCATTGTTGCTCCGCGCCGGCATCCCGGAGACTACCTTCGATGCCTTCCGTGTCGCGCTCGATGCCTGTCATGAAACCGGGTTCACCGACACGCTGAGCAGCGCGGCCAATCTGCGGCGGCGGATGGTGGAGCGGGTGTTGACGCATTGCGCGACGGAGCGCGATGCGGCCGAGCCGCTGCTGATCCTGCTGCGCCGCTTCGCAACCGAATCCGCCCGGGAAGAGGCGCGTCTGCTGTGTGACGAGGTGATGGCCGAAGATTTCGTGGCCGGCATCGAGCTGGGGCTGATCGCCGCGTGAGCGACGACAGCGCATCCGGCGCGGCTCGACCTGTTATCGCCTTCCCTTAAGGACCGTGGCGATGGCGTTACAGAAGATCAACAGATCGGTTGCGCGCGGCTGAACGACGCGCTCGGCACCCCATCAAAGATGATCGCCAGGGACGATGCTGGGCGCCAGGATCGCTTCGAGATGTTCGGGGCGGTCGCGGTTGACGTGGATGAGGTATTCGTCCGCAACCTTGCGCAATTTGCGGCTGAGCTCGCGTGCCATGGTGACGCTGTCGAGCTTGGTATGATCGTGCACGATCGCATTGATGGCGTTGATGTGGTGAGTGAACAGCTCCGGCGGCACGCTGTCGAGGTCCGGGGCGTGCTCGATGATCCGGCACAGGCTGTCGGCGGCGGCGCCTGCTGAGGGATAGCCGAAGGTCGACGCATCGCCCTTGATGTCGTGGGCGGCGCGAAACAGTTCGTCGCAGGCCTCCTGGTCAAAGCCGTTCTTCACGATCGCCGCATAAGCCCTCGACAGGCGTTCGGCTTCCGTCACCATCCAGGACTTGAACTCACCGGAGAGGTCGGCGAGCGCAGCTTCCGCGCGGGCGACCGGATCGTCGAGATCCTGGTCGTCGACGGGGCGCAGGACCTTTTTCAAGGGGTTCGGCTGGGTGATGACGTGGTGATTGGCGTAAGTCTTGACTTCGATCGCCGGAGCTTTCTGTTTCGCCATCGGATTTCCTGCGCTGCGCCTTCCTAAGAGAACGCGTTCGACTGCTCGCTCAATCTGATACCTGAGTTACGCTTACGCGGAGCGCCGTTTCCCAGTTTGCGTTAATGCCGCCTCACTGGTCCGCCGCTAAAGCACTGAACGCGCTTTATCCAGAAGTGACGGTTGCTGAAGGATTTCGGCTTCGCCGCCGATCCGGCGCTCGGGGCCGATATAGGCGGTGCTGGTGTTGCGGCGACGATCTGGACCGAAATAGGTCTTGGTCTTGATGAAGGGCCGGGGATTGGCGACCACGTTGAGGATGCGCTGGTACAATCCCTTGGCGGAGATCGGCTTGGCCAGGAATTCGGTCACCCCGGCATCGCGGGCTACCGTCACGCGCCGTTTCTCCGAATGCCCCGTCAGCATGATGATCGGCGCGAATGGATTACCCTTGGCTTCGGGCTGGCGGATCATCTGCGCCAGTTCGAGCCCGTCGAAGATGGGCATCGCCCAGTCGGTGATGACGATGTCCGGAACGTAGTGGGTATACATTTCCAGCGCGGTGGCACCGTCTTCGGCCTCGTAGACTTCGCGCGCGCCGAACGAGTGCAGCAGCGTCCGCAGGATGCGGCGCATGTGGGGATTGTCGTCGCAAACGAGGAAGCGCAGCTTGTTGAAATCGATACGGAACATTGGCCGGCCTGCAGGGGGGACCGATTGAAGCGGTATACCTGCATTAACCATAAAGGTTCGCGGGTTAACGAACGGTTTGCGGCGCAGACGAAAGCGTCGAAGGCCGCCGGCAGCGCGCGGCTCAATAACCGAATTGTTCGCGCAGAATGCGCTCTTCGAGGCTGTGACCGGGATCAAACAGCATCCGCATCGAGATGGTCTTGTCGGACAACACCTCGACGCGACGCACGTCGCGCACTTCGTCATGATCCGCGACCGCCGCAACCGGCCGCTTGTCGCCCTCGAGCACCTCGATGATCACGTAGGCCGTGTTCGGCAGCAGCGCGCCGCGCCAGCGCCTCGGCCGGAAGGCGCTGATCGGCGTCAGCGCCAACAGGGCTGCATTGATCGGCAGGATCGGGCCCTGGACCGAGAGATTATAGGCCGTGGAGCCTGCCGGGGTTGCAACCAGCACGCCGTCCGCGACGAGTTCAGGCATGCGTTCGCGCTCATCGACCAGGATGCGCAGCCGCGCGGCCTGATAGCTTTGCCGGAACAGGGCCACCTCGTTGATGGCGTGATGAATGTGAATTGTGCCGTCGACATCGGTCGCCCGCATCAGAAGCGGGTGAATGAGCGATTCCTGCGCCGCGGCCAGGCGTTCGCGAAGGTCCACCGTGCTGAACTCGTTCATCAGGAACCCGACGGTGCCGCGATGCATGCCGTAGATCGGCTTTCCCGTGCGCATGTGTTCGTGCAGCGTCTGCAGCATCAGCCCGTCGCCGCCGAGCGCGACCACCACGTCGGCCGTCGTGGGATCGCAACTGCCGTACAGTTCGGTAAGCTGCTTGAGCGCGGCCTGGGCTTCGGCACTCGAGCTCGCGACGAAGGCGATGCGCTCATATCGCTTGGGCGTTGTCATGCAGTCGCAGGCTCGCTGGTCGGCTTTCGGTTGGTTTGTCGTCTAACCGACCTTGGCCTTGGTTGTCGAGATGACCGGGCCGCGAATCGTTCTTTCACGACCATCGGGCAGCATTGCGTGCCCTGCCGGCCGGGAATGAGGCTGCGGTGCGGAATGTTGCCTTGCCCAGGTTTTCAGGCCGGCGGCGGCGCGACGAACTCCTTGGATTTGCCCTGTTATGGTCTTGTCATTTCTCCTGCAGGCTCCGCACGGGATCCCAGCCGGGGCAGGGGACTTCGCACCCGGCCTGGCGGGCCCGTTCGGCGAACAGCGCGCTGGGACGGTCGGCATCGGCCGAGCGTGCGAAGCACTCGACGGCCTCTTCGCATTGGCCGGCCCGCCAATGTCCGAGACCTGCCGCATAATCGGCGAGCACGCGCTTCTGCTCTGGCGTCAGCTCCTGCGCGAAACAGACCAGCTCGAAGATCGTCAAAGACTGTTCGCGGCCCTTGACCCTGACGGTGTCGAGCTCGCGCCAGGCAAATTCGGCGCCCGCGGCTGCGACGGTGCTGTCCGAGGCGATGATGACCGTGCCATAGAACTTGTTGGCGCCTTCGAGCCGCGAGGCCACATTCACCGCGTCGCTCATGACGGAATAGTTGAAACGACGCTGCGAGCCGAAATTGCCGACCAGGGCTTCGCCGCTGTTGATGCCGATGCGCTGGGCTACCTTGATGCCCTGGAACGCGGCCGAGGTCTGGTTGAGCTCGTCGAGCCGCGCCTTGCACGCGAGGGCCGCGCGCGCCGCATTGGTGGCATGGCGCGCGTCGTCGATCGGTGCGCCGAACACGGCGACCACGGAATCCCCGATATATTTGTCGACGTAGCCGCCATGGCTCTCGATCACATCGGTCATGGCCGACAGGTATTCGTTGGTCAGCGCCATCAGCGCCGCAGGCGGCATCCGCTCGGCGATCTGCGAGAAGCCTTCGATATCGGAGAAGAAGACGGTGATCTCGCGGGTCTCGCCGCCGAGCTGGGGCAGCTTGTGGGAGACGAGCATGCGGTCGATCAGATGCGGCGCGAGGTAATAGGCAAAGCTCTTCTGCAGGAGCCTGCGGTCCTTGTCGCTGACCATGAATCGATAACCGATGATGGCAGCGAGCGCGAGCGCTGCGGCCCCGAACGGCTCGCCGAGCGGTAGAACATAGGCGTGGTTGAACAGTGCTGTTGCGAGGCCGGTATAGAGCACGGCCAGCCCCAACAGCGCGGCTGCGGCTGTGGCGGGCTTGGCCAGGCGTGCCAGCACGGCGGCAAGAACCGCAAAGGCGAGGGTGAGTGCGAATGTGCTGGGCCATCCAAGCTCGATTGCGGCCTCGTGCCGGATCAGGTTGTTGATCGCGGTGGCGTGGATATAGACGCCCGCGATCGTGCTCCGCGCGAATGTCGCTGCGGTTTTTCGCTCGGCCAGAGCGCAGCGCGGCCGTCGTGCCCCTTCGGCCCGGGTGGCGAAGCGCTTCGAGGTCAGACGGCGGTCCTCGATGCCGACCGTGCCGATCAGGACCACCTTGCCGGCAAACTCGCGGCGGAAATAGTCCTTGTCCCCGTTAACCGCACAGGCGCGCAGGTCGGCAAAGGAATAGGTCGGGATGTCGTCGGCGCCGCCGGCGAAATTCAACGTGATCGTATTGGCGATGCGACCGGCCGTGCCGATATCGCCGAGGCGCACCGTCCCGTCCGCATCGATAGCGGGTGAGTTGCCGCGTGCGCGTGCGGCCAGCTCCAGCGCCAGGCTCGGCACCCTCAGGCCATCGACGGCGACCGTCAGGGGGTGACGACGCACGACGTCGTCGCTATCGGTATAGGTGTTGAGCGGGCGCAGGTTTTGCTGCCGGCGGACGGCGATGCGCTGGCCCGGCGAGGGCACGATCGGCTGCTCCGCGAACACTTCGCCCAGCACGACCTTGCCGGCGGCGGCGCCTGCGGCGAGGGCACGCAGGAACTCGCGATCGAAACCACGGGTCTTCTCGCCCAAGGTGCTGTCGCCGAGCGGGATCTCGGATTGTTCGATCGAGGTCGGAAAGACGATGTCGAACCCGACCACCTTTGCTCCGCCATCGATCACCGCGCCGAGGACGCGGCCGATCTCTCCGGTCCAGGTCAGCAGCGGCGAGCCGCTGAACGGCGGCGTCGCGTAGCTTTCCTCGTCGATCGCGACCACGACGCTCGGACTTTCCTCCGGCGCGTGCCGGTTGCCGAACGCCTCGAAGCGCAGCCAGGTCAGGATGTCGAGCGACAGCCCGCGGCCACGCTCGAAGGCGGGAGAGACGAACAGAGCCGCGCTCACGAGAGCGATCGCTAGAACGGCAAGCGTGTCGCGCGCCCGGCGGCCGATCGTCACGGAGCCGCTTCCATCAATTCATCCGAATGAGGCGCCCGACCGCCGGTCCCGGGCCGGCCTTGGCCTGCGGATCCACCCGGAACACGATGCGCGAGGTTCCGAAGCTCGCGACGTAAGTGCCGCCCGGCGTCAGCGGATGGCTGGTGCCGGCGAAATCGTAGAACCTGCCTTTGAACTGCCGGCCGGAGATCTCGACCTGCTGGCGGTCGCCGGGCTGATCGAGGCGTTCGACCACCAGGATGCCCCGGCCGTTGACCTCGAAGATCGGCGATGCGCCATAGACGATCGCCTGCGCGATCGGGGCGCTGTCAGGAGCGATCCCGCGGACGATGGTTGCTGCGACCTCGCTGGTCTCGGGCGCGGTAGCCTCGGCGTGAGCAGCATCGCAATTGACGATGTCGTTCTTGAGCGTGGCGCCTTCGACTTTGCTCTCTCCAACTCCCACGGTGACGCCGCCCGGTCCGCCGATGGTCTCACGGCGGCAGGATTTCAGATAGCTGATCACGAGCGCGCCGTCTGGCCCGAGCTTGATGTGCTGTCCTGGGACGACATAATCCATCAGTTCCGCCCCGGTGACGTCGCCTTGGATCTCCTCGACCAACGCGACCGGCGGAGCGGCGAAGGCCGGCGTCGCCAGAGCGATCCATCCCGCGACCATGAGCGGCGCTGTCTTCATTCATGAACTCCGTGAGCGGCGGCAGGTGGGATCCCCGATGCCCCTGGATTTAGACGCGACAAAGGGGCGATCGGTTCGAGCGCATACCATACCCGATCGCACCGGGCACTCGCCTCGATGTGACCGTCCGGGTGGACGACATGGTTTAGGTTGGCCGCACAGCTTCATTCATCTGTCGTAAGAGATCGTAACTTTCGGCCGCAAGAGTGCCGCTGTAGTGAGGGGAGGTGGTCCCCCCCTGGAGGAATGACATGGTGGTTTCGAGTTCTAAGTTGCAACGCGCCGGCTGTGCGGCCTTCGCCGGCGCTCTGTTGGTCTGGGCAGGAATTGCGCGCGCGGAGGACCAGCCACCGCCTCAAGCGCAGCAGACGACAACGCCGGCTGGACCCCGGGCGGGCTCGACCGGGGCCCGCGCCGCCAACACGCCGGCTTCGCCCTCCGCCGCCGAACAGCACAAGCTGCCGCCGGATTCCACGACCAAGCACAAGATCGAATTGCCGGGCCGCACGCTCGCCTTTACCGCCACGGCCGGCTCGATTCGTCTGTTCGACGACAAGGGCGAGCCGCAGGCCGATATCGCCTATACCTCCTATCAGCTCGACGGTTCCGATCGTGCAAGCCGTCCGGTCACGTTCTTTTTCAACGGCGGGCCGGGAGCGGCGTCGGCCTGGCTGCAACTCGGCAACACCGGGCCATGGCGGCTGCCGATGAACGCCGACAGCGTCACCCCGTCGAGCCCGCCCGCGTTAGAGTCCAATGCCGACACCTGGCTGGACTTCACCGATCTCGTCTTCGTCGATCCCGTCGGCACCGGCTACAGCCGTTTCGTGGCGACCGGCGAAGACGTGCGCAAGAAATTCTTCTCGGTCGACGGCGATGTCAGCTCGCTGGCGCTGGTGGTGCGGCGCTGGCTGGAAAAGCATGACCGGCTCTCGTCGCCGAAATTCCTGGTCGGCGAGAGCTATGGCGGCATCCGCGGGCCGAAGCTCGTGCGCAATCTGCAGAACGAGCAGGGGGTCGGCATCAAGGGATTGATCCTGATTTCGCCGGTCCTCGATTTCCGCGACTATTCAGGATCGAGCCTCCTGCAATATGTCGCGAGCCTGCCCACATTCGCGGCGGTGGCACGACAGCTCAAAGGCCCGGTCACGCGTGCCGATCTCGCAGATGTCGAGCGGTACGCCAGCAGCGACTTCCTGCTCGATCTGGTCAAAGGCGAGGCGGATGCCGATGCGACAAATCGGCTTGCCGATAAGGTCGCGAGCCTCACCGGGATCGAGCCTTCAGTCAGCCGGCGCCTTGCAGGCCGCATCGACATTGCCGAGTTTCGTCGTGAATTCGACCGGCGCGATGGCAAGATCACCGGGCGTTACGACGCCTCGGTGCTGGGATTCGATCCCTATCCAGATTCCAGCTTCTATCATTTCAGTGATCCCTCGGGCGATGGGCTGACCGCGCCGATGACCAGCGCGATCGTCGATCTCACCACCCGCAAGCTCAATTGGCGGCCGGACGGCTCGTATGAGCTGTTGAGCGGTTCGGTGAACAAGGCCTGGGATTTCGGCCGCGGCCTGCATCCCACGGAATCCGTCGGCGATCTCCGCCGGATCCTCGCGCTCGATCCGAAATTGAAGCTCCTGGTCGGCCACGGCCTGTTCGACCTGGCGACCCCGTACTACGGATCGAAGATCAAGCTCGATCAGCTGCCGGCCTTCGCGCAGCCGCCACGGACGAAGCTCGTGGTCTATCCCGGCGGCCACATGTTTTATTCGCGCGATGACTCGCGGCACGCGTTCCGCGGCGAGGTCGAAGCGCTGATGAAGTAGGGGGAATCACGCGCCGTTTCGGTGCCTGCGGCCTTCGCATCGCGGGCATCGGATCGGGTCGATCCGATGCCCGCAAAACATCCGATGCCGCAAAACAAATGGCGCAACCCGAAGGTTGCGCCATTTTTTCAAGGAGGCGACGAGGAAGGAACCTCGGCGCTTAGTAGACGAGGCCGGTGCCCGGCTGCTTTTCGAGGGCGGCCGCCAGCGAGCGATATTCGTAGCTGTTGGTGCCGGCGAGCTGCGCCACCTTGCCCAGGTGATACTGCGCCTGTTCGCGGTTGCCCTGTTCGAGCTGCCACAAGCCGAAATACTGCCAGGTGCGGACGTGGTTCGGATCGTCCGCCAGCGCCTGTTCGTAGTACTGCTTGGAGGCCTCGTAGTTGCCGAGCTTGCGGTAGGAGTAGCCGATCAGGTTGGCAACGTCGGCAACGTCTTCCCGATGCAACGCCTTGAGTTGCTCGATCGCCGAGGCGTAATCGCCGCGGTCGTAGATCGTGGTGTAGGCCGTACGATAGGCGGCAAGGAATTTCGGATCCTCGATGCTCGAGCTCTTGTCGCCCTTCTTCTTGCTCTTCGTCGAATCAGAAGCCGGCGGCGCCGACGGGGTGTCGCTGCCCGCCGCGTACGCCTTCGACAGCAGCAGCGGCCCGGAGGCCACGGCCATCGAGAACAGCGCCAGCGTGGCAATCCTGATCGCAGACTTATTCATTCATCTCTCCCGAGTTCGATTGGCGATCCAACGGTAACAACTGCGACATGAACCTTCGCAGCGCGGAAATATTCCCGGCTATTTGCGCGGATTTTGCGCCGCGATCTGTGCATTATACCGGCGGGAAGGTGACAGGGCGGTCATTTAGGTAACAAGTCAGTCATCAACATGAACGCTAGGCTGAAACCCGCTTCAGGATGGGTTCAGTGCAGGCGCCTTACGCTCCTTTGCATGATCGATGAGGCCGGCTGATCGGGCCGGTCCCTCTCAGATCCATCCGAAGGAGATGACCATGCTGAAGAAGATGTCAGTTGCACTGCTCGCCGCATCGATCCTGGCTGCGCCCGCCGTTGCCGCCGGCCGCGCGAAGACGGACGTGTCCCCCAAATCCGGTCAGGCTCAGACTCAAACCCAAACCGCGCCGAACACCCAGCTCACCACCGGTACGGCCAATGCCGGGGCAGCGAAGACCGGCGGCGTGAACTCGACTGTCGCGAAGTCGCAAGCCAATCCGACCAAGGTGACCCGCCAGCACCGCGCGCATCGGCATTACGCCCATCGCCATCACAAGAAGGTGAATGCGATGCGGGCTTCGATGAAGGTGCACGGCGCGCCGAAGGCCAAGGTCGGGTTCAACAAGACCAGCCACAAGGCCATGCCGAAGGTCAGTTTCAGGCCGGTGTCGCCGACAGCCCGCCGCGGCTGAGATCGGCTAGCTTCGGCCAACCATGAAGAGTTGGGGTCTGTCGTCGGGCGCACAGCATGTGCGCTCGACAGAGGCGGGGGGCTTCGATCAGAACCGATTTCCTTTGCGTCGCGGATTGTTTAGAACGCCGGGCGACGAATCTCAGTCTTGAACGGGGCGAGCCAGGTGATATCGCCGAGGGCTTTGGTGATGCTGCTGCCGCTGCTGCTTGCGGCCTGTGTCACCGACGGGGACAGCAGCAACACGCTTTCGTTTACCAGCGACCGCGGGATTTCCAGCCAGCCGTTCCCGAACAATTACCGCGCCGAGATCCTGGCGTTCATGCGGACCTATTTGAACAACCCGGTCGGTCTGCAGGACACGGCGATGGCCGAGCCGGTGCAGCGGACCGTCGGCGGCAGGCTGCGCTACGTCAGCTGTCTGCGATATTCCGCCCGCGACACCGACGGTTCCTATGGTCCATCGAGCGACCGGGCCATCGTCTATGTCGACGGACGGCTCGACCGGGTGGTCGAGAATGCCGGGGAACTCTGTGCCGGCGTTACCTTTGCGCCCTTCCCGGAACTGGCGGCCATGACCCGCTAGGGCCGGGCTCTAACGCGAGCCATCCTTGGCTGTCGAGGCTTGCCTCGTTCTCGGGGGCGCTCCTTGCGCTCGCCCACCACGCATCACAATTAAAGGAGGGGTTGAACAAATCCCGCCTTTGCCGGACCAAACCTGTGGCAGGGCGCGCTTCACGAAAAATTCGGGAAGCCTATGGAACAAAAGGCCTTTGTTGCCCGGGGGTGACAGGCGCCGCCCATTCACAGCTGCGTCAGCGCCATCGGGCAACCCAAATGCGGCCACGATGTTCGATAGATGTCGCAACTGAATAACGGGGACTTTCGATGAAACGAGTTTTGTTAAGTGCTGTCGCGTTGTCGGCCTTGGCGGCCCCGGCTTTCGCCGCCGACATGCCTGCGCGCACCTATAACAAGGCGCCTGTCTATGCCCCGCCGCAGGCGATCTATAACTGGACCGGCTTCTATATCGGCGGCCATCTCGGCGGCGCCTTCTCGCAGAGCAACAGCCTGGAAGGCAATAACGGCCGTTTCCTGGGCGGTGTGCAGGGCGGCTTCGATTATCAGTTCGCGCCGAACTGGGTGCTCGGCATCGAGGCTCAGTACAGCTGGATGGACCGGAACACGACCAATTTCGGTTTCCCCGGCGCGACCGTGGTCACCTCGACCGGTGCCGACCAACTCGGCTCGGTGACCGGCCGGATCGGCTACACCTGGGGACCAGCGCTGCTCTACGCCAAGGGCGGCTATGCCTGGCGTGACGGCAATGGCCTTGGCGTCTCGGTGGCAGGCATCCCTGCGGCCTTTACCACCAACGGCAACCACAAGGACGGCTACACCGTCGGTGGCGGCCTCGAATACATGTTCGCGCCGAACTGGTCGGCAAAGGCCGAGTATCAGTATTACAATTTCGGCAATACGACCTTCACGGGCGGTCCTGCGCCGATCGTCGGCAGCCGCTTCAACAGCGACGAGCACACGGTCAAGGTCGGGGTGAACTACCGCTTCGGATGGGGCGGCCCGGTTGCCAGCAAGTACTGATTGTCACGACGGCTGCTGGGTCCTCCGGCTCGACGCCTAAGCCAGGAAATTGCTCACGCCCGCGACCCTCGCGGGCGTTTTGCTGTCGCTATTTGCCCACGTCACGGCGGGCTTCCTTCGCCGCTGCAAAAATTTTTTCAAAGCTTCGTGAAACTTTAGCCGACGATCGGTTATTATGGGGCCGCCGGTCTGATGGATCATCCCCCATGCGTATTTTGGTGTCGGTGCTGTTGTTGTCCGCGGCAGCCTTGCCGTGCTCTGCCCAAACCATTCTCAAGTCCGAGCCGCTGATGCTGGCGCCCTATGAGGTCGCGTTCGTCCAGAACGCATCGTGCCCGCCGGGCAAGGTGCTGAAGGTGACGGGCGTCATCCGCGGCCTGAGCCGCAAGCGGACATGCGTCGCGCTTCCTGCCGAGCAGGCGTCGCTGGCCACGGCGACGCCGTAAGGCGAGCGACCGCTGCGGTGGATCGACCGCGGACAGCCTGTGCTGTCCGGGGGCGGTTGAAGTGTCTCTTCTATTCTCCCCTGGATCTCCCTCGGAGCATTCCTCCCAGGGGGGGGAGGGTTCGCAGCGCTCAGGGCGAAGCAGCGCTCAAGATGAAAATGGGATGTGGAGCGGCAGCTGCTGCTCGGCCTCTGCGCAATTCTGCCACGGATCTTCTTCCGGCTCGACGGCACAAGGCCTGATCTCGTAGTCGTTGTCGAGACAGAGGTGGACGTCAGAGCGACGCGTACCGGTCGTGACGTCAACCACAAGTCCGCTTTGCCGGGCCAGTCTCCAGACGTCGGCCTCGGTCGGATAGGCCTTGCTCAACTTGGCTTCGTTGCAAAACAGCGCGTAGGGCATTCTGAACGGCTCCGGTCGACTCAAGATGAACCGAGGATGAACAAAGCTTGCGCCGAGACGCAGGCGGGGCTTGGGCAGGAAAGCGGCGATTTCCAGTTCGGCGAGTCGTAAACGAGTCCTAAATTTTGGAAAAAAGAATCTCTGGGACTCGTCGCCTAGAATCGCCGGATGGTTAACCCCATGGGGACCGACCTCCACATCTTTTGCGGGCGAATACAGCTGACGCTCGCCTTCGGGCTGCTGGTGGCTTTGGCGGCCAATGTGGCGCTGCTTTGCGCTTGGCTATCTGCGCGTTAGGGCGATCGCTTTCATCCATTCGGTCTCCCGAACGCAAGAGACGGTCTCGCGCAAAGCGTCACGCTATTTGTTGTCGTTCCGCGAGGTCTGCTCGATCGACGCGCGCAGCCGCGCCAAGGTCGTGGTGAAATATTCCTGGCGCTCTCGGTTGAAGCGCTCCTGATGGGCGCGAAAGCTCGCGATGCGGGCACGGATTTCGTCCTGCATGTTCCGCTGAATGCCGAGTTGTGCGGTAAGGGCAGGGGAAGGCGTGCTTTTGAAGGGCGTGGCCCGGAACGAGCCGGCAGCCGGTCCTTCGTCCGCGACCGGAGCGAATTCGGATGGGTTGGAGCTATCCGGCTCCGGTGCCGATGATGAAGACACCGCTTCGCCCGCATCATTTGCTGCGCTTAGCTCAACAGATCCCTCTACAGCGAGGATGTCCTGTTCGGCCGGGGCAGAGGCGGACTCGGACCCAGCGGGCTCGCTCCCGCCTGCGCCGGACTGCGGCGGGGTCGACACCGGTGCCGCCGATGGCTGATGGGGGGCGCTGACAGGTATCGAAGGGGGAGCCAACTGGGCAAAATCGACGGGTTTGCCCGTGACCTGCTCGACGAAAGCCAACGTCTGCGCAATCAAGGCGTCGCGTTCCTCTTTCCACCCCATGGCGCTTTACCCCTCAGCCTCGCGCTGTGATTGCAGCAAAGTCTTCGGCCCAGATCAAGTAGCCGGGCCAGTGAGTTCTGGGGATGAATGAATGTTGCGGATGAAATGGGGCAGTACGACTGCCGCATTCCCGTCCCCATTGCGCCCCCAACGATCACCAGCCCAGCTGAACACGCTCGCGTCGGAATAGTTCCAAACCGCGCTGGGACGCACAATGCACGGCGGCTCTCTGGTGTCTTGACGAGCCAAGCTCGCTTCCATCAAGTGCGAGGTCGTGAATGCCTCGCCATTTCTCCAAGCCGGATCATGGATAATCCTTCCCGTTCTGAACGGTCGCGCAAAGCGGCTTTATCGGCTGCTCTCACCATCATCGCACGCGACGGGCCGGGGCGGCTGACCCTGGACGCCATCGCGCGCGAGAGCGGCTTGAGCAAGGGCGGCTTGATGCATCAGTTCCGCAACAAGGAAGCGGTATTGAGGGCGCTGCTCGAGCAGCAGTTCGTTCATTTCGGCGAGTTCTCCAAAGAGTTCAGGCGCAAGACGGCCGGCGCCACGAAACAGCCCGAACTCGCGACGCAGATCGCGACCTCGCGTGAGCTGATCGCGCAGCAATTCTCAGTCGCCCAGGCGATGCTGGGCGCCTTGGCCCAGGATCCAGGGCTGCTGGCGGACGCGCGCGCTGGAGACGCTGAGCGAGTCGCCGAGATCAGGGCGGAAGCATCCGATCCGGACCTTGCAGTCCTGCGTTGGGCGGCGGCGCGCGGCCTGGCGTTGATGGCGATGCTGCGGATCTCCCCCATTGCGGACGAGGAGATGGAACGGCTGTTCGGCCGCCTGGCGGACGACACCCAGTGGACCGCCCTGGAGCAGACGTCAGCCTCCTGAGGCCTCTTGGCTCAATGGTTGCGAGCTGGGGCGCCTGATCGGAGCCCCGTGTGCTGCAGCCAAACACAACCGGCATCTTCTCTGGCACTTTACAAACCGTCTAGTCGGTTTTATGATGCGGCGCATCAGGATGCTGCCGCAGGGGCCATCTCGCGTTTTGGAGGGAAGATGAAAGGTCCAATCCGGACCCGCAGCGTCCTGGCGCTGCTGTGGTCCGCCGCCGTGGCAGGATGCAATAGCGTCACCCCGGTGGCCTATTCTGAAGTGGCATCGGCGCATTACCTCGCACCGAACGCATCCGATACCTCGGGACGGGTGCCGTATCGCTACGCTGCGCCGGTCGATTGGCGCGGTTACGACAAGGTCATGCTGGATCCGGTCGTGATCTATCGCGGCCGCGACCACCAATTCGGCGATATGCCCGAGCAGGACAAGGTGAAGCTCGCCACCTATATGCGGGCGCGTTTTCTGGAGCGACTGAGTACGCGCTTTGCGACCGTGAGCCAGCGCCAGCCGAACACGTTGCGCGTGCGGCTCACCTTGACCGGTGCGGTGACCAACACGCCCGTGTTGGGGACCATGTCGCGCTTCGATCTGGCAGGTGCGGTCTATAACGGCGTGCAGACCGCGCGCGACGGCGAGGGGCTGCTGACCGGATCGGTGTTCTACGTGGTCGAGATTCTCGACGCGCCGAGCGGGCGGCTCCTGAGTGCCTTCGTCAGCAAGCAATACCCCAGTCCCTACGACATCCAGGCCAGTGTCGGTGCGCTCGCAGCTGCGGAGGCGGGCGTCGACAAGGGGGCCGATGCGCTCCTCGCCCAGCTCAGGTGAGCGCATGCGAGGCAGCGCATGGCTCGAGGCGGACACAAGGACAAGGTCGATCGAGGTGAAAATAGGATTCCTGCTGCGTGTGGTCCTGCGTCTTGCCCTGAGCATGCTGCTCTCGGTGGCCGAAGGACGAGGCCAGGCCGCGACCGTCAGCGACCCCGGCGGCACTTGGCTGACTGAAGATGGCCGCGCCCGGGTGCGGTTGGAACGTTGCGGCGCCGCGCCCGAGCGCATCTGCGGCTACGTCGTCTGGATGAAGGAGCTGGTGGACAGCAGAGGTCAGCCATTCCGCGATCGGCTCAATCCTGATCCGGCCAAGCGGCCGCGGGCGCTGCTCGGCCATCAGATACTGCTCGGTCTCAAGCCAACCGCCGACGGCCGCTACGCCGGCGAGGTGTACAATGCCGAGGACGGCAAAACCTACGGCGTCTCGGTCTGGCGCGACAGCCCGGGCCGATTGGCCGTGAAGGGCTGTCTGCTCGGGCTATTTTGCGCCACTCAGAGCTGGACCCAGACGCGAGACGCGGCGCCGGGCCAATTGCTCGGGCCGACCGGCGATCCCACTGGCCCCGTCGCCGACCCCGAATGGGCAGCGCCGCGGCTGCCGGCTGCGACTGCCGCCAAGACGCGAGCGCGGTAGTGTCGTGGATTTGGCGTTTGAGTTGCTCTGCCGCGCGGCCGCGGCGACATCTATGGAACTCGCAGCGGGGCATTGGGTTCTCCGAGTGGGGGCGATGAGGAGCGTCGCCATGAGACAGAGCATTGTTGCAGCCATCGCCATCGCTGCGGTTGCTGCTGGCGCCGGGTGGGCGGTCCATTCGACCAAGATCGCCGACTCGTGTCCGTCCCCATCTGCGGCTTCGGTCACTGCACTCTTTGCGCCATGCCAAGCCGTCGAGACGGCGACGGCGCCCATGATCTCCCGCAAGAATGCCGTGCAGATGGGCCTGATGCCCGCGGATGAACGGAGTGGGCCGGGAGCGGGTTCGCCAACCCTGTTTGCGGAGAAATAGCGCGAGGTTGGCTGGTGCCGCTAGCGGTCGCCCGAGCCCGCCTTGGCCAAACGTCCGGCGTCAGGTTCGGACGTCATCTCGGTAGCAAGCGCCTCGAAGGGCCGGCAGGTCGACAAGCCTGGCGCCATCGAACGCGCTGACCGGGATCGCTAGCACCAGCCCGGAAGTGTTGGCGGAGCGACAATCGACGGCGCTAGCAAAGGAGCCGGCGAGTTGGGCTCGACCGCCGCCATCACGCCAATCGAATGTCCCCGCGGGTCAAGGAGAGAAGGCCGCCCATACGTCTTTGGTGATGGTGGTGGTCTCGTGCGGCATTGGTCCACCCCAGATAGTCGTCAATGCGCTCGCGCTGATCAGCGCGCACCTCAGCATATCAGTGCAGGGGGCTTCGATCCCTCAGATTCAGTCCCTCAGATAAAGGGGCAGCAGTCTACTCGCCTCTCTTTCGGGCGGACGCACCTTCGAGGACGCCTGGAGCTATCGTCGTTCGGCGCGCGGCCGACGAAATGGCTCTTCCGTGCCGACGCCCAACGCAGCCACGACACGTTCCAAAACGCCGATCGATGGATTGCGCTTGCCGTCCTCTACGCCTGACAAACAGGTTTGGTGGACGCGTGCCCAGTGCGCAAGCTCCTCCTGCGAGAACCCCTTGTCGCGCCTTATCCTTTGTAGATTAAGCCCAGCCCGCCTGCGCACAGAGCGCAACAAGGTGCAACAAAATGCGACCTTACGAAAGGTTGCTACGGTGCAAGACTATCATGTAGGGTTGTCCTGCTTTTTGACGGTTCGACCAACGTCCTGACAGAAGGAGGAGGCTATGGAGCTTGAACAATCGCCACGGCAGATCGCTCTTTGGCAAGAACGCCGATCGGACACGATCCACCGCAGCCTCGATGATCTCTTGGCCATGGCGCACCAGTACCGCCATGAAGGTTGTTTGTGGCAGGCGATGGAGATGTATTGGATGTTGTCGGAAGACCATTACGGGACCGCCCAGGCGATGGAGGCGGAAGGGAGCCTGCTGGAACTGGCTGATGCCTATAAACACGAAGGTGCGCGACATGCGGCGCGCGCTGTCTATGAGCGCCTGTCCAATTTGGATGGCATAATGCGTCGCCATGAAGTGGAGACTGTGCGGCAAGCTTGACATCCCAGAGACGGGCTTGCAGGGCGGCGAAGCCCAACGAATGTGGCAAAGTGGAGCCCTCAATACCCAAGCCGCGGCGTGCCGCGCCAAGGGTGCCTTTGCTCATCGGCCGCATGTGTGACCGCGAGGACGGAAACACGAACTCGCTTCTGCCGGTCAGCTCGCGCAACTCGCCGGGGATGGCGACCGCTTGGCTGTTGAGGGGCACACGCGCGGCCGACGCATCTTCATGATTTCGGCCGGCAGCGAAATGGCTGGGGCGTTGTCGTGTGCACTAACCCAGCTCCGTCGCAACTGACGCAACTCGCCCGGTCGGAGCGCGGTCAACGCGGGCAGTCTCGTACCGTCATCTGGGCCGTCACCCAGGCTTGTCATCAAATGCCATCGCAGGGATTTGGTAGCATTTCGGTGGCGTCAGATAGCTACGCCATTGACTGTGCTTTGCTTTCGGATGGCTGTGGATTTTCGTTGATGGCAGCGGATGAACAGGATGGTGCCGGCTGAGGGGATTGAACCCCCGACCTTCGGTTTACAAAACCGCTGCTCTACCGCTGAGCTAAGCCGGCGAACGCATCGTCTGGATCAAGCCGCCTTCCGGATCTCAGCTTGCGCTGGCAGGGGCGAGCGTCGGCGCAGTTCCTAGCAGAGTTGCCGTGGCGAGGCTACTCCCCGTCCTGCCATCGGGTTGGGGGCTGAGGCTGGAGGGCGGCCAGTGCGCCGCCCTCCGCCGAAGCGCTTCGATCGCGCCTTGCGACCTCGTTACTGACAGAGGTGCATGGCCCCGTCGGCGCCCTTGAACATCGTCCCGGGCCGGCAGGCCAGCCCGTTGCGCGTGGCATAGCTGTTCCAATCGCCGTAATAGCCGTTCGGGCCGCGGTCAAAGGTTGGCTGGCTGTAGTGATAGGGGCCGGGATCATAGGCATACGCATCGGCCGTGCGGAATGGAGCGGTGGCAATCGCGCCGGCCGTTCCGACTGCGACGCCAGCGATTCCGGCAGCCGTTCCGACCGCGCCCGCGGCGACATCGGCCGGCCAGAAGCCGCTGCTGCGGCGATCCCAGCCGTCGTTGTTCCAGCCGCTATTCCAGCCATTGTTCCAGCCGGCATTGGCCTGCTGCGGCATGGTCTGCGTCCGCTCGCGCATGGTCTGCTCGCGCACCATGTGGCGGTGTTCCTTGACGTGCTTGGCCAGCGCCGGCCCTGACAATGCCGTCGCGAGAACTGTCACCGCCCCGACAATAGCGATCTTATTCATGGACTACTCCGTCGTTGTGCCCCGCCTGCTAAGCGCAACCTCGGACCGCGGTTCCGGGGTTCGATTTCCGGCTGTTCAAACCGACGTGAGGCGCTTTGCGAATTGCCGCGGCGCTCGTCGCCCGGCGTTTGTCGGCGCGAGGCGCGCTCTCGCAAACACGCGCACGCATGCGTCACAACCGCTTCTCGGCGAAATGGGAAATTAGGTCGCAGCGACGATCGGCGGCATTAACTCGGGAGGAATGCCCGCCGCGTTAGGCTTACCGCCAGATCGAGGTGCGCCCTTAACCCTTATCGGCGGCCATTGAGGTAATTTGAACAGGACAACCGGGACGTGAACTCAATGCGTTTTACCATGGCTTTGGCCATTCTGATCGGAACGGTCTCCGCATCCTTCGCCAGCGAAGGGTTCGAGATCGTCAGGCCCATGCGCCCGGGTGTACCGATCATCATCAACGGCATCGATGCATCCTACGCCGTGGTCGAGGGGCAATTCGGGCTTGGCCGCGGCTATCAAATGCAGCCCACCATCTATGGCGGCCGCTATGTCGATTCGGAGCCGCCGGTCGGCCACTACTATCCGAGCCTCGGCTCCAAGCCGGGCTATGGACGGATGGAGATCGAGCCGCCGGCCAACCGCAAATTGCCGAAGCCGGCGGAGAGCTATCATCGATCATGGGGCGCCCAATCCATGATGCAGCCGCCGCAGCCGGAGGTGCCGATGTACCCACCTGCGGTGATTCTGGCGCCGCCTGGGGGCCAGCGCGATTTCGGCGGCCCGCCGATGGACTATCGCCGGTAACGGCGAGGGTTTGAGACCAATAAAACGAGATCAATAAAAAGCTGATCGACAGGAGAGAGTAATGCGTCAAACGATTTCAGGACTTGTTGCCGTTCTTGGCCTTGCTGTCGTGGGCACCGCGCCCGCGGCGGCCTGCGGATTTACGACCTGCGGGGCGTGCCCTGCTTACGCTCCCTGTGCGCCGGCTTACGTCTATCAGCCCGCTTATACTTATCAGCCGACCTATACCTACACTTACTCCGGCTGCGGCGCCTGTGGCGCGCGCTATGAGCGCCTGGTCGAGCCGACCACCCAATATTACTACGTGAACCAAGGCCCGACCTACAGCGGCCCGGGCGCCTTCGCGCCCTATCCGGCCTACAGGGAGACTGCGCTGCCGGCCTATGGTTATGGCTACCGGCACTACTATCGCGGCGCCGGCGTCTCCGGCCCCGCCGTGTACGGCTACCGCCATCACAGGGCGTATCGTTGGGGCTATTCGCGGTACTATCAAGGCCGCCCGGTGCTGCGCCGCTACGACTGATCGCGGATGCACGAGCTTCAGCGGCCGCCGTGCGGATCAGGGCATCAGGCCAAGCTGGCTGGCGCCGATATAAAGCGCCAGCACTGCGGCGTTGGAGACGTTGAGGCTCTTGATGTCGCCCGGCAGGTCGAGCCGCGCCACCACGCTGCAGGTCTCGCGGGTCAGCTGCCGCAGGCCCTTGCCTTCGGCGCCGAGCACCAGCGCGAGCGGCTGGCGCAATTCGATCGCGGCGAGCTTCTCGGATCCTGCGCTGTCCAGGCCGACGGTCTGGAAGCCGCGCTCGTTCAGTCGGCTCAGCGCGCGGGCGAGGTTCTGCACGGTGACGATCGGCACGAGCTCCAATGCGCCGGAGGCGGACTTTGCGAGCACACCGGTTGCTTCCGGGCTGTGCCGCGCGGTGGTGACGATCGCCTTCACCCCAAACGCCGCGGCCGAGCGCAGAATGGCGCCGACATTGTGCGGATCGGTGATCTGGTCCAGGACCAGGACCATGCCGGCCGCTTCCAGGGTCTCGACATCGGGCGAGGGCAGGGGATCGGCTTCGGCAAGCAGACCCTGATGCACCGCATCAGGCCCGAGCTGGCGATCGATCTCGCTGGGGCGGACGATCTCCGGTGTCACCCGGGTCGGGATCTGTTCCTCGGCGAGCCGGCGTGCGGCATTCTCGGTCAGATACAATTTGCGGATCCGGCGCTGCGGATTGGCGAGCGCCAAACTCACCGTATGCCAGCCATAGAGGATCACCGGCCCGTCATGATCGGATCCGCGCTCGCGCCACGCCGGCGGCCGGCCGAAACCACCGGGTTTACCGAAGGATTTGCCGGCTGGTTTACCACCGGGGCGCCGGGCGGGGGGCTTTCGATCGCGTTCTTTCATGAAAGGGCTTGTGTCATGCGGACCAGATTCTGGCAATTTGGCAGTGTGGGACCCGGAAATTTGCCATTCCCTTGGTTGACTTTGCGGTCCGCCTTCGACCATAACGGCCCCGGCCGCGCGCGCCCGCTTTGAGGGCCCCCGCGGCCTTACCGTCTTTATGGCGCTGATGGTCGAACGCCGCTCTTTGCGGAAGGCCGCCGATGCCATTGAAACGGGGGAGTGTCCCGAGTGGCAAAGGGAGCTGACTGTAAATCAGCCGCCTCATGGCTTCGCAGGTTCGAGTCCTGCCTCCCCCACCAACCCCGCCGGTAGCTCAAGTCAAGCCTTTCGGACAATCCGTTCTCCGAATGTCGGTAGGCTCGGGTAAATTTGGCCGAACTTGCTCGGCAATGGCGCCGCCAAGCCGCCGGGCTTGATGGAGCCAACTGTATCCAGATATTGCCATTTGTGTCCTGATGTGCTTACCGACCGCTCGGTATTGCGCAGTGGTGGGCGGTGGGACGCTGGTATCGGGCAGATATTGATGGTCTGCGGGCGATCGCGGTCGGCATCGTCGTGCTGTTCCATCTGCGCATCAGCGGGTTCGAAGCAGGCTTTGCCGGCGTCGACATCTTCTTCGTCATCTCCGGCTATCTGATCACCGGCCATATCCTGCGCGACATCGCCGCGAAGCGGTTCTCGTTCGCCGAGTTCTACCTGCGGCGGGCGCGCCGGATCCTGCCGGCCTTGATCGCCACCATCATGCTGACCTTTGTCGCGGGCTGGCTCTTTCTGGCGCCGGAGTTCCTGCGCCAGCTCGCCAAAGAGGCAACGCACGGCCTGCTGTCGATCTCCAACATCCAATATTGGCGCGAGGCGAACCAATATTTTGCGCCGACGGCGGACCAGTTGGCTTTGCTGCATCTGTGGTCGCTATCGGCCGAGGAGCAGTTCTATCTCGTCTCGCCGCTGCTTCTGGTTCTGTTCAGCCGGACTGCTTACGCGTTTCCCGCGATTGGGCTGACCGGGCTGATGTCGCTGCTGGCCGCCATCATCTGGTTGCCGCGCGATCCCGGGGCGGTGTTCTTCCTGACGCCCTTCCGTGTGTTCGAATTCGTGCTCGGGGCACTTGCCATTCAGCTGGAGCGGCCGCTCGCCAAATCGTCCGTGGGGCGCGCCGTCGTTGCGGCCGTCGGCTACGTCGTGCTGATCGGCAGCCTGTTCTTGATCGGCCGCTTTCAGGAGGCCGCGGGGATCGCTGCGTTGCCGCCGTGCATTGCGACCATGATGATCGTCGCAGCCAATCGGCCGATCCGCCTGCTCGCCAACCCAGCGGTGCTTGCCATTGGGCGCGCCTCCTATTCGCTGTATCTCGTTCACTGGCCGGTGATCTTCTTCGCGCGCTTCATCTTCGGGGATCCGGCGGAAACGCCAGGCGGGATCGCGGCCCAGCTTGCGGTCATGGCGGCGCTCACGGCTCTGCTGTTCTTCACAGTCGAGCAGCCGCTGCGGCGGCTGCAGCTGGCAAGATGGAAGCAGGCAACCGGATTCGGCGTCGTGATCGCCGCCTGCGTGGCGATCACCTATGGAAGCTTCAGAGCCGATGGCATCATGTCGCGGATGCCGGCCGACCGGCTTGCATTATTGAAGCTGCAGAGTTTTGGCTTGAACGTTTGTCGGCAAAGAACCGATGTGAGTTGCGCGTTCGGCGATCCCAGCGGATCGCGTTCGCTCGAACTGGTTGGGGATTCCTTTGTGCAGCAATATGTCGCTGCGTTGGATGGCCCGCTGAAGGCACGTGCGATGGCGGGCCACACCTCGACCATCGGTGGCTGCCCCGTCTTGCTTGACGTCACCCTGCCAGGGCCGCGCGCGCAGACATGCGCGGAGCATCGCGACCGAGAGCTCGCGCGCGTCAAGCAATCGCCGGCCGAGGTCGTGGTGATCGGGCAGGCTTGGCAGGTCTATCTTGAGATGTTGAGCGGAGCGCATGTCCCGATGTCAGCCGCCGATCTGGCCGATCATGTCGCCGCCACCATCCGCTTTCTCGACCGCCCGGGACGCCGTTTCCTTGTGATCGGGGCGCAGGTCCGGCCCGTTGATTGCAGCTTTGATCGCTTGCGCATGATGCCCGGGCCGATCTGGCACAGGCTGCCGAAGCCATGCGAGCCGCTACCGAAGCAAGCGGCGATCGCGGACGGGAGCGCCATCGACGAGGCCTTGGGCAAGGCTCTGGCGAGCGACACGAACGTGACGCTGTTGAGGCCGTCCGAGATCTATTGCGACGAGGACTGTCCCGTCGTGAGCGATGATGTCTGGCTCTTCCAGGACGCCGGCCATTTCACGGTCGCCGGCGCGCAACGGATGGGAGCGCGGGCCAGCGCCATCTTCGCCAAGGTTCTCTCGGGCGAATAGCCTCATTGGGACTCGGCCGTTGGCGCCCGTTCCAAGACCGACTGCAATGCCGTCGATGTGTCCACAATCCGCCTGGCGAGCAACACCGAGCCCTCCGCGGTCAGATGACCTTGGTCCCAGGCGATCGGCGCCCCTGTCGCGACGACCGGGCAAGGTGCGTTTGGCGGGCACAGGAGGCGGAACGGTGACACATACTCCGTCAGCGGCACGTCCTTGAGCATGTTGCGCAGGATATCATCCGATCTCTCGACGAAGGGGAGCAGATGACTGTCCGGCGCCGCGCCGAAGTGCATTGCGGACACGACGAGGCGCGGCAGGGCCGTGTCATATTGCAGACTCGGGCCGACCAGCACGACGCGGCTTCCGGAGGCGGTGATCGAGGCAATCGCCGCGAGCAGGCTTCGGCGTGTTTCCTCAGCTTCGACCGAGCGCGCCCAACCGCCCGAAATCAACACGACGTCCGGCCTGATCTCGCGGATCAAGGCCGGAACCTTGCGGTTGAAGGCAGCGCATCGCTCCGTCTGGCCGTAGCTGATGGCGGGAAGGCATTGGGCCATGGTTGCCCTCAGGACGCTGCCTGGCGGGAGGGCTTGTCGCAGGCCGTGGGTGAGGTGCGCGGCGTGGCTGTCGCCCCATACGAAAACGTTGGGCCTGGGGCCGGCCGCGATGCACGAGGGCGAGAGCTCCTCGACTGTCTGGGTTGGATCCAGGAAGCAGGAGCGATCTTCGTAGACCGGTCGATAGTCGTAATCGAGGAAACTCGCCATCGCCAGCTCCTGTGGCGAGAAGCGGAACGGCAGGCCGGCGGACCAGATCATCGCGGCCGCAAAGGCGATGGCTGCAATGCCCGTCGCGCCGAGCGCCCGCCATGTGATGCGCCACTCGGCCCGACGTGCGGGCCGTTCGACGAGATAGTAGCTTGCGACCGAAAGCGCCGTGCAACAGACGACGAGTGCGAACTTGTCGAAACCGGACGTCGGCGGTCCCCAGACTGCATAGACCAGAGACAACAGCGGCCAGTGCCAGAGATACAGCGAGTAGGACCAGAGCCCGACGGTGATCATCGGCTTCGTGACCATCAGCACGGCTTTGCTCGGCGCCGGATTGGCCCAGATCACCGCGGCAGTAGCGAGACAAGGCAGCAATGCGGCTTGTCCAGGATAGGGCGTTCGCGGCGAGAACACGTTGACGGCCGCGCCAAGCGCAATCCACCCGAGCGCGGCCGCTACGATCCTCAGCCGTTGCGTGGGAGGCTCAGGCAATGCCTCGATGGCCAGCAGTGCGCCAAGCGCGAATTCCCAAATGCGCGCCGGCAACAGATAGAATGCGCCTGCCGGCTGTAGCCGTGTTTGCAGGACACAGATGGCAAAGGATGCAAGCGCTGCGATCACGAAGCCGAACAGCGTCAGCGAGCGGCGCAGCGCGAAGGCCGCGACCGCGGCGGCCGGGAAGAGCAGATAGTACTGCTCTTCGACCGCAAGCGACCAGGTGTGCAGCAGCGGCTTGGTGATGGCCGCTGCGTCGAAATAACCCTGCTGCGACCAGAACAGGATGTTGGAGGAGAAGGTCACGACGGCGAGCGCCTGTTTCGCAACGGAGACCGTATCCTGCGGCAGCAGTAGGACGCTGGAGCAGGCCAGCACCGTACAAAGCATCGCGAACGAGGCTGGCAGGATGCGGCGCGCCCGTCGCTTATAGAAGTTCGCGAAGGAGAAGGTGCCGGCGAGAACCTCGGCCCGTATGATCCGCGTGATCAAGAAGCCGGAGATCACGAAGAAGACGTCCACGCCGACATAGCCGCTTCGGAACGGCGAGATGTCGTAGTGGTAGGCGATCACGGAAATGACCGCGAACGCTCGAAGACAATCGATATCCGGTCGGTAGGAGAGAGGGCTCAAATCACGGTCCACAGCGGAAATGTTGCCCCTGGCGGTCGGGACACATGCTGCAACATGTTACCCTGAACAGGACGAATACGTCACCCTCATTGGCACACGCGCACCGCGAGTATTGCAGAATCAGCACAGTGGCTCGCGATCGCCGTTGCCGCTCACGATTTGGTGCTTGCGTTCACAGACTTGCCCCAATGCCATGTTGGCCTTTGCTCCCTGGCAGTTTGTAGAGTGTCGTGTCATGCGTAAGTCGAGTCCGAAGGCCGGCCGTGCCGTAATAATTGGCGGCGCTATTCTACTTAAAGTTGCGTGCGGGACGGCGTGGGCCGAGACCGCAGATCCCCCAAGCGCTCCGCCGGCATCGCCCGGCGAAACAGCCAAGGACAGTGGTCCGTTCGGCGGCTGCGAGCCGATCGGCCTGACGGCATCCGGCGAACTCGTGTTCCCGCTGGAGTGCAAGAAGGCGATCAAGAAGCCGGCCGACGCCCCGGTCGCGTCGGATGAGAAGGCTCCGTCCGCCGATAAGTCGGTCACGACCGACGCCAAGCCGGCGGCGGCGGACAAGTCGGCCGCGACGCCCGAGAACTCCACGGCCGAAGCGAAGCCCGCAACGATCGAAACCGGAACTGCGGCGAAGGAGGAAGTGCCGAAGGCTGCGGCAGCGGAGACGACCGCGACTGCGACTGCCAAGCCCGTGAGGGAGGCGGCGGCAGCGGCGGCAAAACCGGCTGCTGCCAAGCCTGCCGTGTCGTCCGAGAAGAAGGCCGTAGCGCAGGCGGGTGGATCGAAGAAGGCGGGTGGTCACGCCGCTGCAACCGAGCATGGCGCGGGCGAGGCCAAGTTGGTCCCTGCGCTGGCCAAGCGGCTTGCGATGGTCAAGCCGGCTCAGCCTGCGGCGGCAAAGCCGCCAGCCGACGCCAAGGCCAAGCTCCAGACCGCTGCGGCTGTTCCAGCTTGCACGCACTATCGTAGCTACAATCCCACGACCAAGAGCTATCTCGGCTTCGACGGCCATACATACGCCTGCCGCTAGTAGCGGGGCGGGCGCCTGCCGGTACCGCGCAAGGTGCCGGGGCTGCCGCGCGAGTTTCGGAAAGTCGGGAGCATGCTGCTATAAGGAACGAGAGTCCTCGCTGTTCCAGCGGGGCCGAGCCCTTGCTGCGTGCTGCCGCGCTGTTCGATCATGAGCAAAGCCGAGTCCGAACTGTTCGAGATGCGCCGGCTGGAATCGCTATCCAACACCATTTTCGGTGTGGCGATGACCCTGCTGGCCTACGATCTGCCGAAGGCCAATTTCGACAAGCTGCCGAATTGGGACGATCTGGTCCATGTCTATTCCGGCCGGCTCTCGGCTCTGATTCTAAGCTTCATTATTGCGGGGCTGTTCTGGGTCAGCCATCACCGCCGTCTCGCCCAGCAGCCGTATGGCGGGCGAGGGACCGTCATCCTCAATCTGTTCTTCCTGCTGTCGATTGTCCTGCTGCCGGTGACGAACGGGCTCTATGGCAATTACCGGCTGAGCAGTGCCGTCGCCGTGCTCTACGGCGCGCATTTGACGACCATCGCCGCCCTCAACGCCGTGCTCTGGTGGACGGCCGGCCGCGACCGTCCGGCTGAGATCGCCGGCGCCATCTTCCCGGTCCTGGTGTTCGTTCCAGGCACGGTGATCGCCGCGTTCCTGCCTGGCTATGTCCAGTATTTCTGGCTGCTTGGGTTCGGGGGGCTTTTGGCCCGGCGTTTCGTGCGCGCTCGGCCCGGTGGCGAACAGGCTGTCCGCGGTGGCTGATGCAAAACGCGGCGGGCTTGCGCCCGCCGCGCTCGGTTCTTGAACTCGCTGGTCCAGGGCTGAGATCGCCCCGAGTGCCGAGCCGGCGCATGATCCAGACGAATCATGCGGTCAAAACATGCTCAGCGGGCGATCCCAGCGAGGTGACAGCGCTTGGTATAAGACACTGGATCACCTCCTTTCGTTGTTGATGGGCCCCTCAATATAGCGTGCGGTGCCACGCGCCGAAAGGGCGGCGACGCCCGAGGCCAGACGGAAGGGGGCGCCCGGGTTCCCGCGCCCACAGGACAGATTGCCCCGCGCGTCAGGAGAGGTTGAGACGGGCGTTCCGCCATGTTAGGGAGAGCGCCCAACGCGGGTGTAGCTCAATGGTAGAGCAGCAGCCTTCCAAGCTGAATACGAGGGTTCGATTCCCTTCACCCGCTCCAATGGTTTCAATGGCTTGGGCTAGGCTGCGAACGATTCGGACTTCCGACAAGCCAGGCTGGACACTTCCGACAAGCCTTCCCGGTCTGTTCGAAAAGTGCGCCGGAGCGATTACGCCCACTTGCTACGCTTATTGATGCGCTTCAGCTGAGTCTGCTGCCTGGCCTCGTCGTCGCGGTGCAGGTAGCTCACCGCCGCCGTTCTGCCGTCGATAACCAGCATTCTCATTCGAACTGTCTCCTGCGTGCAACAATGATCTTGCCCCTCTCATGATACAACTTCAAGTCGTTGATGTCTGGGAGGACCATCATGAGGGGCGCCTGTTTGCAGTGGCCCGCCGGGCCGATCGTCGACAGGACAGTGCGCAGGCGGCTGCAGCTTTGTTTGATGTTCCTTTGCCTCGTGGTCATTCAGACCGTCGCTGGCATTCGTCCCGCGGCTTCCCAGATCGGGACTCTGCCCCCCGGCCAGATCGTTTTTGGTCCCGTGGTGCGCGGGCAGAGCTTTTTCAGGTTGGGCCTGCAGGGTACGGCGGTCCCGGAAATCATCAATGGCTATGAAGCCAACAATTTCCTGGATGGTCTCATAACTCCGTCCACGCTGTCATTCGTCAATACGACAGGCTCGCAAGCGGCTGTCGTATTGACGGCGGTGCCGACGCAGTTCGTTCGCTTCTATGCCCCGAACGCAGGGATCGGCCAGATCGGCAACTTCATCGTTGGTACCAACGCGGTGCGCGGTCTGACGCCGGAACAGATTCGCGACCTCCTGGCGCTGCCCGCAGTCCCGACGATGCAGACGCTGGTGCAGGTGCCCGCAGGGACGTGCCTTCTGTTCGGCACGGCCGGTGCGATCCTCAATTCGCAGGCTCCGCCGCTCGGGGTATGGGGCCACGGCGGCGCGGTGCAGGAATACATCATCGGGCAGCAACAAAACGGAGCGGGATGCAGCTCTACGGCGCAACCTCCTCTGTTCATTTCGACTGCCGACTACATCAACGCGCAGCTGATCGGTGCCCAGGCTCTGCTCTATACGCCGCGGGCCGGCGGCGGCAACGCGGGAGCCGTTGCCGGAGCGCTCGACCGGGGACCTTATCCGGCGCTCTTTACCGCCATGGACAGCATGTACAACGCTCTCGACGTGCTCAATTTCGGAGATGATCCCCGACCGTTGCGCTCCGCGCTCGTCCAGCTCGATGGAGAGGTCCATGCCAGCGCTCGCACGGTGATGTTCGGCGACAGTGTCTATTTGCGCGAGGCGGTGCTCGGACGCATGCGCCAAGCCTCGTTCGCCGGCGAGCTCGGCCCGATGGCCGCTCTCGGTCTCGGAGGCCCCATGTTGGCCCATGCGGACGGGGCCGGCTCATATTCTCTCAGTCAGGAGCGGGACTCTGCGCTCGCCTATGCCGACCGGTCCAGGCCTCCGTTTCCGGTGAAAGCAGCAGTGCCACAGCCACCCAACCCTGAGAATGTATTCTGGGCTCAGGGCGTTGGTGCCTGGGGCAGGTTTGGTGGCAAGGGAGATGCGTCGAGCGTGAACCGCGATCTCGGTGGATTCTTTGCCGGCGTCGACCGCCGCTTCGCGCCCGATTGGCTCGCCGGCTTTGCCGTCGGCTATACCAGCTCTTCCCCGAGTATCGCCGACCCGAGAAGCTCGGCCGGCATCGATACCGCGCATGTCGCCGGCTACGTCGGAGGCCACTTCGGCCCCTGGAACCTGCGCGGCGCGGCTTCGGGCAGCTTTAATACGGTCGATACCAATCGAATAGTCATCTTTCCCGGATTCTTCGACGCCGACGGTGCCCGTTATCATGCGACCACGACTCAGGTCTTTGGCGAAGTGGGGTACGGCACGTCATTCGGGCAAATCGCGACCGAGCCGTTTGCCGGGCTTGCGTGGGTCCATCTCGACACCGACAGCTTCGCGGAACAGGGAGGTGCTGCGGCGCTGAGCGGTTTCGGCAGCAGAGAAGACGTCGGCTATTCCACGCTGGGAGCGCGCGCGGCCGACAATTATGTCCTCCAAAGTGGTCTGGTACTTACGCCGCATGTCTCGGTCGCATGGCAGCACGCCTTCGGCAGCGTGAACCCTGGGGCTGCGCTTGCCTTCGCTACCAATGGTGCGTCCTTCCTTGCCGCCGGCGTGCCGCTCGCGCGCGACGCAGCGCTAGTCAACGCCGGATTGGATCTGACTGTTACGCCTCAGGTCGTGCTGCAGCTGGTCTATTTCGGACAACTCGCCGACCGCGTTCAGGATAATTCGGTAAAGGGCACGTTGAAGTGGCGGTTCTGACACGTCACGGTTTGGGAACAGCTGGCCGCGATCTCGTGCGGTGAAGCAAATGAGTCCGGCAGCCAGGACCGGATCGTCGTGTTCAAATCGAACCCGACCGCTTCGGACCGAGTCCGGTCGAATATGTCAGCGTTCTTCCGGGAGCGCGCCGCGCGAACGGCGGATCGTGGCGCAACGGACACACAACCGGCCCAAGAGAATGGTCCGAGTTGGAATTCCAGACACGAAGCTCTATTTCACCCTTCGGCGCGGCGGATGAGCCGCCCCCCAAAACCTCCCGAGGATCCGATGAAGAAAATCTATCACACGCTGCACTTCGTAGTGCACGACGAGAAGGTCTTGCATGAATTCGTTCGCAAGCATGCCGATCCGGAGGATTTCTCGGCCATGGAAGAGCACGATGCCGACGAAGCAGAGAAGGGCGAGCCGGTCGATCACGTCTACTCGGACGTCGAGTGGATCGTTGAAAACGGCCGCGTCTTCGACGCCGAAGGCATCGAGTACAGCGGCGGAGAGACGGGCGAGATCGACGAGGCGGACGAAGACGACGGGATCTCGGACTGATCTGCAACGGCGAGCCCGCTGACGGGTTCGTGTCGTTCGGACACGGACCCGTCGAAAACGGATCGTGGCTTCTGACCTTGCGGTGGCTTGGTCGTTGCCTTGCCGATCATTTTTCTGGTGCTGGATCGGCAGCGCGCAATGCGGCGGAGATGCCGCAATGGGATTGGCCTTGCGGCGCTATCGGTCTCGGCTCGCCGCCCAAGCGGCAAGCACGGCGCGCTCCTCGGGCGTGATCTCGGTGATGTTGCCGGGCGGCATGGCACTCGACCAGGCAGCGTTGCGCGCAATCAGCCGCGCATTGCGCTGGATGTGTTCGCGGCTGTCGAGCAGCACCGCTTTCGGCGCGGTGACGATCCCGTCCCACACCGGCTCGGCGGCGTGGCACATGCTGCAGCGGGACAGCACGATCTCCTCGACTTGCGCATAGGTCGGCGCGCTTGGCGCTGATGCGGCCTTGGCATCGCGCGGTCCGGCGGCGGACAACAGCGCAATCGCGATCATCCCGGCCACGGCGACACCCCACACCCACCACGGCGAGGGTCTGCCCTTGTGCCGTTCGTTGAAGAAATGTCGGATCACGGGACCGAGCGCCAGCACGATCGCGACGATCAGCCAGTTGTAGCGGGTGGCGAACAGCAGCGGATAGTGATTGCTGATCATCAGCACGACGACGGGCAGCGTGAGATAGTTGTTGTGGACCGAGCGTTCCTTGCCGGCCTTGCCGAGCTTGGGATCCGGCGCTTCGCCCGCGAGCAGTGCCGCGACGATCTTCTTCTGGTTCGGGATGATCACCGCGAAGACATTGGCGACCATGATGGTGCCGATGATCGCGCCGATCTGGTTGAAGGCGCCGCGTCCGCTTAGGACGTGCGTGAACGCATAGGTGAGCGCGACCAGGAAGACATAGCCGCCGAGCGCAAACGGCAGCTCATGCCGCGCCAGTCCGCTGCGGCAGGCGGTCTCGTAAAGCAGCCACGCCAAGGCGAGCGAGCCGAAGCTGAACAGGCCGGCCTGCAACGGCGTCAGGTCGAGGATCGACTTGTCGATCAGGAACAAGTCGGCATTGAGATAGTACACCACGATCATCAGCGCGAAGCCGGACAGCCAGGTGGTGTAGGCCTCCCATTTGAACCAGGTCAGCTCGCTCGGCATCTGCGCCGGCGCGATCAGGTATTTGACCATGTGGTAGAAGCCGCCGCCATGCACCTGCCACGCCTCGCCCATGACGCCGGAAGGCAGGCCCTGGCGCGGTTTGAGGCTGAGATCGAGATGGATGAAGTAGAACGAACTGCCGATCCAGGCGATTGCTGCCACAACATGCAGCCAGCGGAAGATCAGGCTCAGCCACTCCGATATGATCGATCCCCACATATCTTTCTCATGATTCGCGTGGTTGGCGTTGCGGTGGACTTCCTGCGCCTGATCAAGTTCAATAAGCCAGGATGAAGCGAGGCGGTTCGATGAAGAAGCTGGTTCTGGTCATGCTGTTGCTGGCGCAGCCCGCCTGGGCGCAGATGAAGCCGGTGGCGAAGGACGCCGCCGGACGCGCCGACCCCTGCGCGCCGATCGGGCGGACAGAGGATGGCAAGCTGGTCTATTCGATGAAGTGCGAGACTTTGCCGAAGCCGGCAGTGCCCCCTCAGGCCGAAGCGAAGCCGGCTTCTGAGCCGGAGCCCGAGACCGAACGCAGCGGCCTGTTCGGCCTCTCCTACGACCGGCGGCCGAAGCAATAGCGCCATCGTCTCGGACCTCATCGTCTCGTTCGCGATCAACCGCCGAACTTCTCCTGTAGCAGTGGAAATAGCCGGTCCGGCTTGAACGGCACCGCGGTGAAGCGGATGCCGGTCGCCTTGCGCAGCGCGTTGCCGAGTGCCGCCGCCACCGGGTTGTAAGGGCTTTCGCTCATCGATTTCGCGCCCAGCGGACCCAGCGCATCGGTAGTCTCGGCGAACAGCACCTCGGTGCGCGGCACGTCGGCGAATGACGGCAGATGGTAGTCGCGGAATTTGGGGTTGACGACGCGGCCGTTGGCATCGATCACCACCTCCTCATAGAGTGCCGCGCCGAGCGACTGCGCTACGCCGCCTTCGACCTGGCCGCGGCACTGCATCGGGTTGGCGACGCGGCCGGCGTCAGCGGCCTGCACGCTCTTGAGGATCTTGATCTCGCCGGTATGCTTGTTCACGGCGACACGAAAGCCCTGCACGTTGAATGCGACGGAGCGCGGCGTGCCGCGCGAGTTGCCGTTCGCCGCAAGGGCCGTTCCGTCGGTCTTGGCCTGCTTCGCAAGCTCCGCGAAGGAGAAGCGTTGCCGTCCACGCGTCACGCCGCCATCGGCCAGCGTGCACGCGTCAGGATCGACAGCCCAAAGCCGCGCCGCGAAGGTCCTGAGCCGATCGGCCAATTGCTCCGCCGCATCCTGTGTTGCGCGTCCCGCGACGAAGGTGCCGGCCGAGCCATAGGCACCGGTGTCGTGTCCGCCATGCGCGGTGTCGGATTGTCTCAGGCTGATATGATCCACAGCGGTGGCGAGGATCGTCGCAGCGATCTGACGATGCACGGTGCTGGTGCCGTTGCCGAACTCGGCGGTGCCGACGGTGAGATCGAAGCCGCCATCTTCGCGCAGTGCGATCGCCACATCGGCGATGTGGCCGTCCGGTGGCACCGTGTCGATCATGGTCAGCGCGATGCCGTCGCCGGTGAGCCATTCCGCGGAGAGGTCAGGTTTGCTGATATCGGCGGCCATCGCTCGCTCGACCAAATCGAGGCATTGATCCAGCCCATAGGAGCCATAGAAGACGTCACGGTAGCCGTTGTCCGGCGGATACAGCATGGGGTCGCCGGACTTGACGACGTTACGTCGTCGCATCTCGAACGGATCGATCTTGAGCTGATGTGCCAGCTCGTCGATCGCGGCTTCGACCGCGAACAGGCTCTGCGGCAGGCCATAGCCTCGGAATGCGCCTGATGGCACCGTATTGGTATAAGCGACGACGGCGTCGACCTTCTTGTTCGGGCAATTGTAGACGCCGAGCGATTCGCCACAGGCGTGAAACAGCACGGGGCCGGCGTGGTTGCCGTAAGCACCGGTGTTGGAGAGCACGTCGAGCTGCAGCCCCGTGAGCTTGCCGTCCTTGTCGGCTCCGGCTCTCACGGTGACGCGCATTGGATGCCGTGTCGAGGTCGCGATGAACTGCTCCTCGCGGGTGAATTCAAGCTTCACCGGCCGGCCGGTCTTCAGCGCGGCCAGCGCCAGGACGTCCTCGACGAACATCTCCTGCTTGCCGCCGAAGCCGCCGCCGACGCGTTCGCAGAACACGCGAATCTTCTCCGCCGGCAAGCCGAAGATGTCGGACAGCGCGCGCCGGGTCAGGAACGGCACCTGCGTGCTCGAGCGGATGTTGAGAACACCGGAGGGCTCGAGCCAGGCCAGACCGCCGTGAGTTTCCAGCGCGGCGTGCTGGACCCGCTGCGTCGTGAACGTTCCCTCATAGGTCACGGCGGAAGTCGTGAGCGCCGCTGCGACGTCGCCATATTCGCCATGACTCTCTGCAACGATGTTCCGCGCGGCATTGGCGACGCGATCTTGCGGCGTGCGGCCAGGATGAATGATCGGTGCGCCCGGTGATATCGCCTCAACGGGATCGGCCACCGCGGGGAGGAGTTTGTAACTGATTGCAAGCCGCCGGCAGCCTTCCTCGGCCGCCGCCTCGCTCTCTGCGACCACGGCCGCGACCTTCTGCCCGATGAAGCGAACGACATCGTCGAGCACGCGCGTGTCATCCGGATCCATCCACGCCTTCTCGTGTCGCGCCGTCGAGAACAGCGTGGCTGGTGCATCCTCATGCGTCAGCACGGCCACGACGCCCGGCACGGCGAGTGCCGCAGCCTTGTTGATCCCGACAATCTTCGCATGCGCATGAGGCGAGCGCGCGAGCTTAATATGGCAGAGCCCGTCGATAGCGGTATCGAACGTGTAGCGGGCCTCGCCGCGCACGATCTGCGGTCCGGCAGGTGCCGGCAGGCTGCGGCCGAAAGCCTCGCCGGCAGGCACATTCTCGATATTGCAGATGCCATGAAGCGCATCCTCGATCGCGCGATAGCCGGTACAGCGGCAGAGATTGCCCTTGAGCGCGACACCGAGTTCCTGCCGCTGCGCCTGGTTCAGCGAAGCACAGGTCAGGATCATGCCGGCCGTGCAGAATCCGCACTGAAAGCCTTGGGCATCGACGAAGGCCTGTTGCATCGGATGCAGCCCGTCGTCGGATGCCAGCCCTTCGATGGTGGTGATGGCATGTCCTTCGGCGCGAAGCGCCGGGATCAAGCAGCTATGCACCGGCTCGCCGTCGAGCAGTACGGTGCAGGCGCCGCAATCGCCGGCATCGCAGCCTTTCTTCACGCCGAAATGACCGGTCTCGCGCAGGAAGGTGCGCAGGCACTGACCTGGGCGCGGCGCGGCGGACAGTTCTTTGCCGTTGACGAGATAGCTCATGCTCGCACGTCGTCCGTCAGTTCGCGGCGGACTTGCTCGGCGAGCCGCAACGTCATCGCCTGGCGCCAGACCGGCTTGCCATGCAGGTCGCGATGATAGAGGTCGTCGGGAACATCGTGCAGGATCGACTCTCGCATCACCTCTGCGGTGGGCTTGGTGGCGAAGCGAAGCTGGACCGGCTTCACGGTCGAGGCGGTCACGGTCAGCAGCAGATCGCCACCATGATCGGTCGTACCGATCACCAGGGCGGCCGAACGCCCGACCGGCGTCAGCGAGATCTGGCGAAAGGCGGCGCGTCGCCGCAACGCCACGAGCGGCACATCGATCTGTCGTAACAGGTCGCCTGGGCCAAGCACGTTGCGCTGATTGCCCGTCACGAAGTCAGCGACTGCAATCCTCTGCTCGTTGCCGTCGGCTTTCCAGATCGTGCAGACGCCATCGAGGGATGCGAGCAAGGAAATCATCGGCCCGGCCGGCAGCGACATGCAGAGATTGCCGCCGACGGTTGCCGTCTTCCAGATCTTGAATGAGGCCAGGAAAGCGCGGCAGCACTGATTGATCAGCGGCGCGGCGAGCCAGTCGGCGGGGCAGGGGAAAGCGTCGAGCTGTGCAACCGTACAGGTTGCAGCGATGGCCAGGCTGGTTTCGTCGACCTCGAGCGCCGGCCAGTGAAGGTCGCTGAGGTCGATCAGTCGCGACAGATGCGCCTGCGGTTCCGAGAACAGCCAGGTGCCGCCGGCGAGCCAGGCGTCGCCTGCCTTCCAGACCGGCAGCTCCGCCCGGCTGCGCGGACGAACCACTTCGGTGATGGTGTTCAAATCCATGACCTGTCGACGCTCGTGAGGCGACCATCGCCATTGAAATCCTTGCAAGACCGGCGCCAACTGGCAATAGCGTGCTGTTGGCCTTTCGATTGCAGGCGTAGTCTTGGATAACCGAGGGGTGAGCGCCGATATGGCCGGCACAGAGCGCAGGCGGAAGATGAACATGAGCGAGTCGCAGCCGATCTGGATCAGGGACCCTCTCGCCATTCTCGCCGATGGTGCCGCGCGCGGTGTGGTCACCAGCGGAGGCCGCATCGTTGAGCTGGTCGGGGCGGGGTGCGAGCCCGCGACCCCAAATGCCGCGGTTTTCGATGCGAAGGCGCATGTCGTGATCCCCGGGTTGATCAACACCCACCATCATTTCTACCAGACGCTGACGCGGGCGTTGCCGGCAGCGATGGATCGGGAGCTGTTTCCCTGGTTGCAGGCGCTTTATCCGGTCTGGGCGAAACTGACGCCGGAGGCGCTCGATCTCGGCGTGACAGTGGCGATGGCGGAGCTGATGCTGTCCGGCTGCACCACGACCACCGATCATCATTATGTGTTCCCCGCAGGGCTCGAGGACGCCGTCGACATCGAGGTGGCCGCGGCGAGGCGGCTGGGGCTGCGGGTGTCGCTGACACGTGGCTCCATGAACCGCTCGCAGCGCGACGGTGGCCTGCCGCCGGACAGCGTGGTGCAGGACGAGGACACGATTCTCGCCGACAGCGCCCGCGTGGTCGCCAAGCATCATCAGCGTGGACCGGACGCGATGGTGCAGATCGCGCTCGCGCCGTGCTCGCCATTCTCGGTCACAACCTCGCTGATGCGCGCGACCGCCGAACTGGCCGAGAAGCTCGACGTGCGCCTGCACACGCATCTGGCGGAAACCGAAGACGAGAACGCCTTCTGTCAGGAGATCCACGCCTGCCGGCCCCTCGATTATCTGGAACAATGCGGCTGGCTCGGCTCGCGCACCTGGCTTGCACATGGCATCTTCTTCAATAAGGAGGAGATGACGCGCCTCGGCAAGGCAAAGACCAGCATCACCCATTGCGCCTGCAGCAACCAGATATTGGCGTCCGGCTGCTGTCCGGTATGCGAGATGGAAGAGGCGGGCGTCGCGATCGGTCTTGGGGTGGACGGCTCTGCCTCCAACGATGGATCCAACCTGATGCAGGAGGTGCGCGCGGCGTTCCTGTTGCAACGGGCGCGCTATGGAGTCGGCAAGGTCAGCCACAAGGATGCGCTGAGCTGGGCCACCAAAGGCTCGGCTGCCTGTATCGGCCGTCCCGAGCTCGGCGAGATCGCGGTCGGCAAGGCCGCGGACCTCGCGCTGTTCAAGCTCGACGAACTGCGGTTTTCCGGCGCGGGTGATCCGCTTGCCGCGCTGGTGTTATGTGGCGCGCATCGCGCGGACCGCGTCATGGTCGCCGGAAAATGGGCGGTCGTGGACGGCGTCGTTCCCGGGCTAGATCTGGCCGATCTCATCCGGCGCCACAGCGCGGCGGCACGCAGGATGCAGATCGGTTAGTTTCTCAGCTGGGCAAAGATGGTTCTGCTGCAGCGGTGGGCTCTCTCCCCCGCAAGCAGGGGAGAGAGAAACGAAAGCTTCACCGACGCGTCACTTCCCCGGCACCTTGTCATCGACGCCCTTGACGTAGAAGTTCATGCTGAGGATCTGGCTGTCGTCGAGGTGATCGCCGCCCTTGCACTCCACCTCCTTGCCGTCTTGGGCGAACACCGGGCACTTGAACGGATGCAGCTTGCCGGCAGTGATCGCGCCCTGGGTGTCCTCGGCCATCTTCTTCACATCATCAGGCATGTTGGTGTAGGGCGCCATTTCGAACATCTTGGATTCGAGCCCGCCCCAGGTGTTCTCCGGCTTCCAGGCACCGTCGAGCTCGGCCTTGACGCGTGCGACGTAATAGGGCGCCCAGGTGTCGAGGATCGAGGTCAGCTGCGCCTTGGGACCGAACTTGATCATCTCCGAATCCTGGCCAAAGGCGAACTTGCCGCGCTCCGCCGCGACCTGCATGGCCGCCGGGCTGTCGGTGTGTTGCATGATGATATCGGCGCCCTGATCGAGCAGAGCCTTGGCCGCATCGGCTTCCTTGCCGGGATCGAACCAGGTGTTCGCCCAGATGATCTTGACCTTGATGTTCGGATTGATCGACTGGGCTCCGATCATGGTGGCGTTGATCCCCGAGATCACCTCGGGGATCGGGAACGAGCCGATATAGCCGAGCACGCCGGTCTTGGACATCTTCGCTGCGATCTGCCCCTGGATGTAGCGGCCCTGATACCAGCGCGCCGAATAGGTCGACATGTTCTTGTCGCGCTTGTAGCCGGTGGCGTGCTCGAAATGCACATTGGGGTATTTCTTCGCGACTTTCAGTGTCGGGTCCATGTAGCCGAACGAGGTCGTGAAGATCAGCTTGTTGCCGGCGCGGACCAGCTGCTCGATCGCGCGTTCGGCGTCGGGACCCTCCGGAACATTCTCGAGATAGGTCGTCTCGATCTCGTCACCGAACTCCTTGACCAGCGCCTGTCGCGCCAATTCGTGCTGATAGGTCCAGCCGAGATCGCCGATCGGGCCCAGATAGATGAAGCCAACCTTCAGCTTATCGGCGGCGAGCGCCGCGCCGCTGACGGCAGCGGTAAGGATGAGCGCGGCAGCTGCCGCCAAAAATCTGTTCGCCATCATCAATCTCCCAAAACGGTCGGGGGTGAACTTGCAGAACAACATGCGGCCCCCTCGCATGTGCCCCGAGTGATCTTCATCGATCCGGCACGAACACCGTCCCGAGCGCCGCCGGCGCGGTTGAACCGCCGGTCCGGGTCCGCGCCAGCAGCACCAGCACGATGATGGTTGCGAGATAGGGCAGGGCCGACATGAATTGCGATGGGATGCCGACGCCGGCGCCTTGCGCGTGCAATTGCAGGATCGTCACCGCCCCGAACAGATAGGCGCCTATCACCAGGCGAACTGGGCGCCAGGACGAGAACACGACGAGCGCGAGCGCGATCCAGCCGCGGCCGGCGGTCATGCCCGGAATGAAGAAAGGTGTATAGGCAAGCGGCAGATAGGCGCCGGCAAGCCCGGCGCAGGCGCCGCCGAACAGGACAGCGTACATTCGAATGCGCAGCACGGGATAGCCGAGCGCATGCGCCGAGACATGATTGTCCCCGCAGGCTCGCAATACGAGCCCGGCACGCGTTCGGTACAGGAACCACCAGACTCCGACGATGAGCGCAATCGACAAGTAGACGAAGGCATCCTCGCCGAACAGGATCCGGCCGACCAGCGGGACCTCGCTTAGCCCGGGAATATGCAAATGCGGTGCGGTCGAGATGCGCTCGCCCACGAAGCGCGCGCCGATCAGGCCCGATAATCCGATGCCGAAAATCGTGAGCGCAAGACCTGTTGCGACCTGGTTGACCGCGAGCCCAAGTGTCATCAAGGCAAAGATCAGCGACAATGCCGCTCCCGCGAGTATCCCGCAGAGCGCGCCCACGACGATGGAGCCGGACAGCCAGGCACCGCCGAATCCGCAGGCGGCGCCGACGATCATCAGGCCTTCGACGCCGAGGTTGAGGACGCCGGAGCGCTCGGTCACCAACTCGCCGGTGGCCGCGATCAAGAGCGGCGTCGAAGCCGCCAGCACCGAGAGGATGATGGCCTCAACCAACTCCACGTTGCACCCCCCGTGACGCGAGGATCAGCCGAAAACGGTAGAGGATCAGGGAATCGCAGGCGAGCACGTAGAACAGCAGGATGCCTTGGAAGACCTTGGTCACATCCAGCGGAATCTTCATGGTGATCTGAGCCTGCTCGCCCCCGATGAAAGTCAGCGCGAGAAACAGCCCTGCAATTAATATTCCAATCGGGTTGAGCCGGCCCAGGAACGCCACGATGATCGCCGTGAAGCCATAACCTGGCGAAATTCCTGGTTGCAGGTGCCCGACCGGTCCGGCAACTTCGATGATGCCGGCCAGCCCGGCGAGCGCACCCGAGACGGCGAAGGTCAAGACGATCAGTTGATCGGCATTGAAGCCGCCGAAACGTGCGGCGCGCGGGGCTGCGCCGACCACACGGATCTCGAATCCCTTGATGGTTCGCCGTAGCACGATGAAGGCGCCAGCCACGACCAGGAGGGCAATGATGGCGCCGAGATGCAGGCGTCCGCCCTCGATCAGCACAGGCACCGTCGCGACGGGATCGAACTCGGCGGTGGTCGGGAAATTGAAGCCGGCCGGGTCGCGCCAGGGACCGCGGACCAGGTAATCAAGCAGCAGATCTGCGACATAGACCAGCATCAGGCTGGTGAGGATCTCGCTTGCGCCGAACTTCACCCGGCATAGCGCCGGGATCAGCGCGTACAGCGCACCGGCGGCAGCGCCTGCCAGCAGCATGGCGGGCAGGACCCAATGGCCGGCGTCGGTGCCTTGGGTCTTCACCGCGATCCAGCTGCCGGCGACCGCGCCGATCAGGAACTGCCCTTCGGCGCCGATATTCCAGGCGCTGGCGAGATAACATAGCGATAGCCCGATCGCGATCATCACCAGCGGCGTCGCCTTGACCGCGATCTCCTGCAACGAATAGCTGTCGGTGAGCGGTGCGATGAAATAGGCCGCCAGGGCGGCGAGCGGATTCTTGCCGAGCAGGGCGAACAGGATCGTCATCGTTACGAGGGTGAGCCCGATCGCGATCAGTGGTGAAACCAGTGCTATCGTGCGCGACTGTTCGGCGCGTTTTTCAAGCACGAGTTGCATGCGCCGTATCCTTCTGATCGAGGCTGCTGCCGCCCATCAACAGGCCGAGCTTTTCGCGCGTCGCCTCCGACCGCGGCAAGGCGACCGACAATTGGCCGTGGAACATCACTGCGATCCGGTCGGCGATCTCGATCAACTCATCAAGATCCTGGCTCGTGACGAGAACTGCGGCACCTTGATCCGCCAGATCGAGCAGGGCTTGGCGAATCACAGCCGCGGCGCCCGCATCAACACCCCAGGTCGGCTGGTTGACGACGAGCACGGCGGGGTTGCGCAAGATTTCCCTGCCGACCACGAATTTTTGCAGATTGCCGCCTGACAGGCTCGCAGCCTCCGGATCGCGCTCGGCCTTGCGGACGTCGAACGCCTCGGTGGCGCGGTCGACCGTTCGCAGCGTGGCTGCGGTATTGACAAAGCCATGCTGAACCATTTCGCCGGCCGCATGGCCGGTCAGCAGAGCATTTTCAGAAAGCCTCATCCGCGGCGCCGTGCCATGCCCCAGCCGCTCTTCCGGCACGAACGCAGCACCCAGCTTCCGGCGTTCGGTGATCGAGAGGTGCCCGCAGGCGATGCCGTCGATGATGATGGTGCCGGGTTCTTTCACCCGCCGCTCACCCGACAGAGCCGCGAATAGTTCATCCTGGCCGTTGCCGGCGACCCCTGCGATGCCGAGGATCTCGCCGCCTCGCAGTTCCAGCGAGATGTGCCGCAGGTTCACGCCATGCGGGTTATCGGGCGGAAGAGCGAGGTCGTTGACGACGAGCCGCGGCACGGTCACCCGGCGTTCGCCCCTGGGCTTCACCGTCTTGACCTCCGAGCCCACCATCATGCGCGCCAGCGAGGCGGCGGTTTCGAGCCTGGGATTGCAGGTCGTGATTTTCCTGCCACCGCGCAAGATCGTGGCGGTATCGCAGAGCCGCTTCACCTCCTCGAGCTTGTGGCTGATGTAGAGGATCGCGCGGCCTTCCGCCTTCAGCCGTTCCAGGACTACGAACAGTTGGTCTGCCTCCTGCGGCGTCAGCACCGCGGTCGGCTCGTCCAGGATCAGGAATTTCGGTCTCTGCATCAAGGCGCGTACGATCTCGATGCGTTGGCGCTCGCCGACCGAGAGCTGCCAGACCTCGCGTTTGGGATCGAGCGGCAGCCCGTAGTCGCGCGCGACATGTGCGAGCCGCGCGGCAATCGCCTTGAACGACTCCTCGCCGTCGAGGCCGAGCGCGACGTTCTCGGCGACAGTGAGGTTGTCGAACAGGGAGAAGTGCTGGAACACCATCCCGATACCCAGAGCACGTGCCTGCGCCGGGCCGGACAGCACGATTCGCTGGCCCTGCCAACGCAGTTCGCCCTCGCTCGGCTGGATCAGTCCGTAGATGCTCTTGACCAAGGTCGATTTGCCGGCGCCGTTCTCGCCGAGCAGCGCGTGGATCTGGCCTGGCCAGATTTCGAAATCAATCGCGTCGTTGGCGACGAAGTCGCCATAGCGTTTGGTCAAACCGACAGTCTGCAGGAGTGGGATTCCGGGTGCAGGTGAGGCGGCGGGCGGCAAATCGGACATTCTCTGCCACAGCTTGATAGGGAGGCTTGCTGATAGGAGGCTTGCCCGAATTGTGGGCTAATTTGTCGCTGCACGTAAGAGGCGAAAAGCGTCACCCTGTGCTTAACTCCTGCTCAGCGTCAGCCTGCGATGAGCGGAGGCCGCCGCGTCGATCGACCACACCGCCTCGCCTGGATCGTGGCTGGATTGTTGTAAATTTACGACAGTCTTTGTAAATCAATCCGATGCAGCTAGCGCTGCTTGTTGGATGAGCAGCATCATTCCACGCGCAGGTTCGACAATTCGGCACATCGGCAGTCTCCGACTTGGCATGGCTCAGGCGTTCGAGCCGCGGACAAAAATCTCAGTAATGTGAACTAATAAGCTTCGCGCGCCGATCGCTTTCGGCGCCGGCCTGACCGCGCTTGCAGCTCCGTCTCGTGCATACAAGCCGATGACGTCGAGGCGCCACCCTGATGAAAGGCGCGGCAGGCGTTGAAAAAAGATGAGGCTTCTCCCCTCGGCAGATCGGCGCAACTCTCCGCTCCAACAAATGTGATTGCTTTTCAACTGGGGGTGCTCATGACGTTTCGTCGGACAATCATTGCGGCAGTGACGCTGGCGGCCGGAGTGCTGGGGACGATCGGCTCTGCTGCGGCGGCCGATCTGCCGGTCAAAGCCGCGAAGAAGGCAGCCGATCTGCCATTCTTCCTGCTGATCGATAACCGCGTAAGCTTCTCATGGATGCCGAAGGGCACCGATCCCGGTGTATTTTCGGTGCGGCCGGACGGAAGCATCAACGGCACCACCGCCAAGCAGGTCTACTCCTTTACCCATTTCGATCTCTGGCAATACGGCACCAACTTCTTCACGATCTCGATGTTCAAGTCGGACCATAACGATCCGGCCAATCCTTGCACCAATGCCGGTGTGATCTTCACGCCGTCGACCGGAATTGCCACGCCGGCGTCGTGCGAAGGTGCAACCGAGATCTATGGCCTGTTCCGCTCGACCTTCGGCTGGAACGAGATCTTCAACACCAAGGCCTTTACGATGGGGCCGCTGCACAACGTCTCGTTCGAAGTGGGCATGGATGCCAATACCGAGAACAATTATCTCTCGCCGGCCAAGCGCGACGTGGTCGCGGGTCTGCAGTTCGCGTTCGATCTGCCGTATAAGGGCTATATCGACGTTGCGCCTCTGGTCTATTGGGAGTTCTACAACCGCAATGCCTTTACGCAGTGCGGAGCTGGCTGGCAACTGCCGGCGCCTGCCGTACCCGGCGTGAACTGCCTTAATGACGGCAACCGCAGCTTCAACCCGACCTGGGCTGTCGAGGTCAATTACTACATGGATCTGGGCTTCCTGCCGCCCAACATGCAATTCTGGTCGATCAGCGGCCGCGCCGGATGGTATGGCGAGAAGGGGAGTGAGAACAATCCGCTGCCGGGCATCAAGACCGCGATCGAGTTGAACTCGGAGCCGATTCGTCTGACCTTCGACGCCAGCAAGGCGGTGCTGGGCGAGAAGTATTCGCACTTCGTCGATCTCTGGGTCGCCTACCGCTACTGGCAGAACAAGTTCGGCATCGACCATAAGGTCAGCACGGTCTGCAACGTCCGGGCGGGTGTCAGCAACAACTCCTGCACCGAGGAGACGGTGTATGGCGGCATCACCGTCAAGTTCTGATCATCGCATCTGATGAGCCGATGGCGCCGCGATCGCATCCGGCGCCATCGACCGTCTTCCTAGGGACCCGCCGTCAGGTCCCCCACACGCCGGCGTGAACCGCTTCGGCCTCGTCCTCGAGCAGCGGTCCGATGACCTCCGTCGGCCGCTGCCCACTGGCGAACACATCGCGGCAGGGCAGGTCGAGTGTCGGGTTCTCCGGATGGTTGCCGGTGATTGCGCGCAAACGGTGTTCGCTCAAACCGTAGACCACACGCCCGATGCCAGCCCAGTAGAGCGCGCCTGCGCACATCGCGCAGGGCTCGGCGGACGAATACAGCGTCGCTTTCGCTCTGACGTTTTCGCTTAGCGTGGTACAGGCTTCGGTGGCGACGAGTCGTTCGGCATGAGCCGTGCCGTCGCGCGTGGGCATGTAGCCATTCTCCATCTCGATCAGGACGTTTCCGTGCTCATCGGCCAGAATGGCCGCGAAAGGGTGGTTGCCGTGCGCGAGCGATCGGAGCGCGACGGCGTAAGAACGCCGTAGGAAATCTTCATCGCCCGCGCGCGATCCGGGAACGCCGGTGCCGGCGGGTGCGCTGCCATTGATATGCTGCTTGACCATTGATCCTCCGCTGCGGAGCGATGTCCCCAATACTGAGCTTCTCAGGCTCGCGCAGCAAGTCTTCCTAGGTGCCGCGTGGGATCGTGCTGTGCGTGCGCTCCGTTTCGCAGTATGTATGAGCGGGCGGACGCATCGAAGTGCGTGGTGCGCAGAACCGATGACAGAACGACTACAGCGTCAAGAGTAAGACCTTGAACAACCGGAGCGTCTCACCGTGCATAGTTTTGACGCATGCTGGTGCGATTTGATGCAGTCATCGCTCTGATAACGCTCTTGACAGAGTCCGGGTTCTAGACGACCGTTGCCATGCGCGTTGGGCAGCGTGGCCCGTCAACGCAACGAGTTCAATCATTTCCAACACCGTCCCGAAAGGGTGCGTTTGGTTGGTGGCGAGGGCGCCCTCGGCTTCACAGCCGGCGGGCGCTTTTTTTGTTTTGGGTCGAGGAATGGCACGGAAGCAGTTTCGGATCGGCGTGATGTTCTCGACGACGGGGCCGTACAGCGTCGTCGCGCGCTCGATGCTGAACGGTGCGCTCTTGGCGCTGAGCGAGATCAATCAGACGCAGGATGGCGTCACGCTCGAACCGGTCGTGGTCAATCCGTCCGGCGATCTTGCGAAATACCGTGAGCTCAGCCTCGACCTCTTGAAGTCCGGCATTCGCCAGGTGATCGGCTGCTACACTTCGTCGAGTCGCAAGGAGGTTATCCCCTGTTTCGAGAAATTCGACGGCCTGCTCTGGTATCCCTCTCATTATGAGGGATTCGAGAGTTCCGATAACGTCATCTACACGGGGGCGGCGCCGAACCAGCATGTATTGCCGTTGGTCGACTATCTCGCATCCCGGGTCGGAAAGCGTGCCTTCTGCGTCGGGTCCAACTATATCTGGGCGTGGGAGAACAATCGCATCTTCCGCGAAGCGCTGACGGCGCGCGGCGGTACGGTCGTGGCGGAACGCTATCTCTCGGTCGGCGACATCGAATTCGACCAGGTTATCTCGGCGATCCTCGACCAGCGCCCGGACTTCGTGTTCAACAACCTGATCGGCACGAGCGCTTACGCATTCCTTCGCGACTTCCGCGCCGCCTGCCGCTCTCGCGGCATCGACCAAGCGGCGCGAATACCGGTGGCGAGCTGCACGCTCTCCGAACCCGAACTGCAGGAAATCGGCGCCGAAGCTGTCGACGGACACCTGTCCTCCAGCGTGTATTTCTCTTCACTGAACACGGTGGAGAACGCGGCGTTCATGCGGACATATACGAGCGCCTTTCCTGGTGGACCCGTCGCCTCGGCCGATGCGGAGGCCTCCTATATCGCGGTGAAGCTGTTGGGCGCGACACTTGCGCAGGCCGGGAGCGACGAATCGCGCCTCGTGCGCGGCGCGGTCGCCAATCAGCGCCTGCGCGCGCCGCAAGGCGAGGTGCGGATCGATCCACAAACCTATCATGCCTGGCTAACGCCGCGGATCGGCCGCTCGTCCCTCCACGGACAATTCGAGCTGCTCCTGGAAGCGCGTCAGCCGATCGAGCCAGATCCCTATCTCGTACAGTCGTCGCCGCGCTTTGCGACGGCCATGCGTCCTCCGCTGCTGCGAATGGTGAAATCATGACATTCCGATTGCTGCAGAACTTCAAGGGTGGCCGTGCGCTCGTGGTCATCCGCCGCGCAGGATGGGAATCCACGCTGGAGACGACGCTGGCCAAGCTCGGTGTCGCTTGCGAATATCCCGACATTGTCGACGGCCGCGCCCAAATCGATGTCGGCAGTTTGCACCCCGAGCGCGATATTCTCTTCGTCGACGGAGATCTCGATGGCGCCGTGACGTTCGAGGTCAATCCCGTATCGAAGCTGCCGCCGGTACCGGTCATCGGGCTGGTCGGCGTCGAAGCCCCGAGCCGGCTGAAAGCGCTCGTCAACCTGGGCGCGACCTCGTTTCTGCGCAAGCCCGTGCACGGCGGAGCCGTCTATACGTCACTGTTCATGGGCATCAATCAGTTCCTGTTGCGCGCGGAGATGTTCGAGCAGTTGCAGGAGCTGGAGAGCCGCCAGCGGGGCCGGCGCGCGGTGGTTCGAGCGGTCGTCCTGCGCATGCAGGAAACCGGATCGAATGAGGACGATGCCTATTCGGAACTTCGCCGCGACAGCATGCGCGTGCGACAGAAGCTGGAACTCTATTGCGAGGAGTTTCTGAAACGACGGGCGAGACCGCCCGATACGCCCGCCCGCGCGATCAGCGTCGCGCTGGAAGGCGAAAAAAAGCAAGCGATGTAGGAGCATCACGATGACCAGATCTGTAGTGAGAGGGCTGCGCGCCGCGGCCCTCACGGGAACGCTTGTCCTTGCGTCAGGCGTGCTCGCGGCGGAGAATCCGATCAAACTCGGCGTGCTGGAGGATCAGTCCGGCGACTTTGCGGCTGCCACCATCGGCAAGGTGCACGCGATCCAACTCGCCGCCGACGAGATCAACAAGGCCGGCGGCATCATGGGCAGGCCGCTGGAGCTCGTGACCTACGACACACAGTCGGACAACACGCGCTACCAAGAGTTCATGCGGCGCGTACTGCAGCGGGACAAGGTCGACGTCGTGTTCGCCGGCTTCTCCTCGGCCTCGCGCGAGGCGTACCGGCCGATCGTCGACCAGTTCAACGGCTTTGCCTTCTACAACAACCAATACGAAGGCGGCGTCTGCGACGGCCATATGATCGTGACCGGCGCGGTACCCGAGCAACAATTCTCGACGCTCATTCCCTACATGATGAAGACCTACGGCAAGAAGGTCTACACCCTGGCCGCCGACTACAATTTCGGCCAAATCTCGGCCGAGTGGGTCCGCAAGATCGTCAAGGAAAACGGCGGCGAGATGGCCGGTGAGGAGTTCATCCCGCTCGGTGTTTCCCAATTCTCGCAAAGCATCCAGAACATCCAGAAGGCGAAGCCGGACTTCGTGGTCACGCTCCTGGTCGGTACCGCGCAGGCCTCCTATTACGAGCAGGCGGCATCCGCCAACGTCAACCTGCCGATGGCATCCTCGGTCAATGTCGGTCAGGGCTATGAGCACAAGCGCTTCAAGCCGCCGAGCCTGAAGGACATGTACGTTACGACCAACTATATCGAGGAAATCGATTCGCCGAAGAGCAAGGAGTTCTACGCCAAGTTCAAGGCCAAGTTCCCGAGCGAGCCTTATGTGAACCAGGAAGCGGAGAATTCCTATCTCGCGGTCTATCTCTACAAGCAGATGGCGGAGCGGGCGAAGTCGACCAAGCGCGACGACATTCGCAAGGTGATCGCGCAGGGCGACGTCTGCATGGATGCGCCCGAGGGCAAGGTCTGCATCGACCCGAAGAGCCAGCACATGTCGCACACGATCTATCTGGCGAAGGTCGGCGCCGATCACTCGATCTCCTTCCCGAAAGTCTGGGAGGACATCAAGCCGTACTGGCTCGGCGAAGCCGGCTGCGACCTGACCAAGAAGGATCCGATGGCGCAATACACGCCGTCGAATCCGCCCCCGCCGAAGCCCTGATCGGCGGAAGAGTCGCCCCGGCGTCCCTCACGCCGGGGCGGCTCTTGCACCCCCCCCCCCCGCAAATCTGCGCCCACGCATATCTGACCTTGCGCAAACCTCGACCGAAGTCATGGACATCGCGACACTGACATTCTCCGCACTCTACCAATTCGGCGACGCATTCGCGTTCCTGGTGCTGTCGGCCTGTGGCCTGGCCGTCATATTCGGCATGATGGGGGTGATCAATCTCGCTCATGGCGAGTTCATCATGTGCGGTGCTTACGTGACCGCGGCGACGGTGCATGCCGGCCTGCCGCTGCCGCTCGGCATCCTCGCCGGCACCCTGGTCGCGGCTCTGGTCGGCGTGCTGGTCGAACTGCTGGTGGTCCGGCATCTTTATGAGCGTCCGCTCGATACGATTGTCGCGACCTGGGGACTGAGCCTGATCGCCACACAAGGCACCTTGATCCTGGTCGGCTCCACTATGGCCGGCGTCGGCACGCCGTTCGGAAGCTTTCAGGTCGGCGCCTATTCCTACTCGGTCTACCGCATCGTGCTGTTCCTGGCGGCGCTCGCGGTGCTGGGCTTGCTCTATGCGTTGTTCAATTGGACCCGTTTCGGTGTGCTCGCGCGCGCGACTATCCAGGTGCCGCACATGGCGGCAGCGCTGGGGGTCGACACCCGCCTGATCTACAGTCTGACCTTCGCATGCGGGGCAGGGCTCGCCGGCCTCGCTGGCGGGCTCTACGCGCCGACCATGACGCTGGTGCCGACCATGGGCGCGACCTTCATCATGGAGGCGTTCGTCACGGTGGTGATCGGCGGCGCCGATGTCTTCCTCGGCACCGCTCCCGCCGCCGGCGTGCTCGCGATCGTGAAATCCGCGATGACCTCCTGGCAGGGGCAATTGTTCGGCCAGATCGGGCTGCTGATCGCGGTCATCATCGTGGTCCGGGTCCTGCCGAAGGGCATTTCCGGCTTCGTGCTGCGCGAGCGGACCTGAAGGAGAGCGATCGTGACCGGACTCGTTTCGCTGCTTCGCCGTCTTGAAGGTCCTCAGACGCTCGGTCGGGGCCGGGGCTTTTGGTCGTTGTTCGCGCTGGTGCTGGCGGGAGCCGTGGCCTATCCGCTGTTCAGCGACGGCTACACCGTCGGCAACACGGTGTACTTCTTCGTCTGGGTGTTCATCGCGCTCAGTCTCAGCCTGATCTGGGGCTATGGCGGCTCGCTATCGTTTGGCCAGACGGCTTTCTTCGGCATCGCCGGGTACGGGTACGGAATCCTCACCATCAATTTCGGCTCGGCCTATGGTTTCACCTGGATCGCGCTCGTGCTCGCGGTCTTGATTGCCTCGCTGTTTGCGGCACTGCTCGGCTATTTCATGTTCTTCGGGCGTATCGCGGGCGTCTTTCTCGGCATCGTCACGCTGGCCGTGACCCTGATGCTCGAGCGCTTCATGGCGCAGACGGCGGGGCCTGAATGGCACATCGGAAGCGCACGCCTGAACGGGTTCAACGGCATGAGCGCAATGCCGCCGCTGACCATCCCCTGGTTCGACGAGCCGATCGTACTATTCGCCGACGTCGGTCTTTACTACGTCGTGCTCGCGATGCTTGTCGTGGTCTATCTCGCACTGCGCATCCTGATGAATTCCTCGTTCGGGAACGTGATTGTCGCGATCAGGGAGAATCCGGAACGGGCCGAGATGCTCGGCTACGACATCCGGAAATATCAGCTGATCACGTTCGTGATCGGGGCGGCGCTCGCCGGCCTCTCCGGCGTGCTCTACACGGTGTGGGGCCAATACATCACGCCGTCCAGCATGGGCATGACCGCTGCGTCGCTGCCCTTGATCTGGGTCGCCGTTGGCGGCCGCAGCGACATCACCGCGACCCTGATCGGCACGCTCGTCGTGCTCGCGGGCTTCCAGGCGCTGACGATCTACGGCAGCCAATATGCGCTGGTATTCATGGGCGTTCTGCTAGTGGCGACCGTCCTGATCGCACCGAACGGGCTGGTGCTCGGCATCATCAGCTGGGTCGGCCGGCTCGCCACCCGTCGTAAGCGGGAGGCAGCCTGATGACGCTGCTCGAACTGCGCGGGCTGAACAAGCATTTCGGCGGCCTGCATGTGACGAATTCGGTCGATCTGGCGCTGCAGCCCGGCGAAATCCATTGCCTGATCGGGCCGAACGGCGCCGGCAAGAGCACGCTGTTCCGTCTGATCCTGGGCGAATATAGCGTCGGCAGCGGCCACATCTATTTCAGCGGCGAAGAGATCACGACACTGAAATCCTTCGCACGTATCCGCCGCGGCCTGTCGGTGAAGTTCCAGGTGCCCGGTGTGTTCAAGGGGCTCTCGGTCCGGCAGAACCTGGAGATCGCGCTGCAGAGCCGGCATCGCGGCGCCGTACTCGCGCAGGAGATCGATCGGCTGCTCGCTTTTCTCGCCCTCGAAGCCGAGCAGGCGCAGAGCGCGGGCAATCTCAGCCACGGCCAGAAGCAATGGCTGGAGATCGGCATGGCGATCGCGCTCAAGCCGCGGCTGTTGTTGTTGGATGAGCCGACAGCCGGGATGTCGCCGGAAGAGACACATATGACCGGCGAGATGGTGCGGCGGCTCAATGCGGAGGGCGTGACTGTGCTTGCGATCGAGCACGACATGGCCTTCGTCCGTCAAGTGGCGCAGCGGGTCACGGTGCTGCATCTCGGCCAGGTCTTTGCGCAAGGCTCGATCGAGGAGATCGTCGCCGACGAGCGCGTCGCGGCGATCTATCTGGGACAGGCTCATGCTTGAGGAAACGCGCAAGGAAGTCATCCTCACGACGCTCGGCCTGCGCGCCGGCTACGGCGGCAAGCCGGTGCTGCAGGGGCTCGAGATCGAGGTGCGCGAGGGCGAGATCGTCGCGGTGATCGGCCGCAACGGCGTCGGCAAGTCGACGCTGATGAAGAGCCTGATCGGGCTGGTGCCGGCGATGTCAGGTTCGATCGTCTATCGCGGCGAAGCCGTCGAGCATCTGCCCGCGCACAGGCGTGCGCGGCTCGGCATGGGCTATGTGCCGCAGGGCCGGGATGTATTTCCGCGCCTGACGGTCGGCGAGAACATCGCCGTGGGCGCCGCGATCAAAGGCGGCATTCCCGAAGACGGCAAGCGGCGCGTGCTCGATGCGTTTCCGATCCTGCAGGAGCGTTGGACGCAGCGCGCGGGCACCATGTCCGGCGGGCAGCAGCAGCAGCTTGCGATTGGCCGCGTCTTGATCGCCGATCCCAATCTGATTCTGCTCGACGAGCCCTCCGAAGGCATCCAGCCGAACATCGTCCAGGACATCGCGCGCAACATGGTCGAGCTCAACCGCCAGACCGGTGTCACGATCATCCTGGTCGAGCAGAATCTCGACATGATCCGAGCGATGGCGCAGCGCTGCTACGTCATGGACAAAGGACGCATCACCGCGAGCCTCGCGCGCGCGGCGCTCGACGACGAGGCCGAGATGCGCCGCCACCTCGCAGTCTGATGCAAGAAACGTCACAACCAGAACAAGGAGAATGAGAATGGCCTGGCAGTCGGAATCGATCATGGCCCGCAAGGGCATCGCCAAGGGCAAGCGCGGCAGCGAGCACGTGATCACGGAGAAAGATCAGGGCAAGTACCACTATGTCTACGGGCCCTATGTGAACCCGATCCTGAGCGTCGATCCGGGTGCGGTGGTCTCCGCGGAGACCCATGACGCCTTCGAGGGCCAGATCAAGCACGAGACCGACAGCCCGTCGAAGATCCTGAATTTCCCGTTCCTCAATCCGCAGAATGGGCCGATCTACGTCAACGGCGCCGAGAAGGGCGACACGCTCGCGGTCTATATCGAGAGCATCGTGCCGCGCGGGCCGCAGCCGCGCGGCACCACCGTGGTCATGCCTGATTTCGGCGGCCTGGTCTCGACCGGAAATACGGCCTTGCTCAACCCGGCACTGCCCGAGCGCGTCAAGAAGCTCGAGATCACGCTGGAGAACGGCACCAAGTGGAACGACAAGATCACGCTACCCTATGAGCCGTTCATCGGCACCATCGGCACCTCGCCGGAAATCGAGGCGATTTCCTCGCTGGTCCCGGACTATTATGGCGGCAACATGGATCTGCCTGACGTTGGCGTCGGCGCCATCATCTATCTGCCTGTGAACGCCAAGGGCGCGCTGCTCTATCTGGGCGATTGCCATGCCGCGCAGGGCGACGGCGAGCTCTGCGGTGTCGCGATCGAGCATCCGACGGTGACGACGGTCCAAGTCGACCTGATCAAGAACTGGACTATCGCTTGGCCGCGGCTCGAGACCAAGGATTTCATCATGACGATCGGCTCGGCGCGGCCGATGGAGGATGCCGCACGCATCGCCTATCGCGAGCTGTGCCGCTGGATGGCCGCCGACTACGGCTTCGAAGAGATCGAGGCTTATATGTTGCTGACCCAGGCCGGCCGCGTCCGCCTCGGCAACATGGTCGACCCGAAATATACGCTCGGTGCTTCGATCAAGAAGTCGTTCCTGGTCTGAGGGGAACTGCAGGATGTCGTCGACATACAAGGTCGCCACCGTTCAGTTCGAGCCGACATTGTGCGAGAAGGAGCGCAACATCGCGCGCCTGCTCGAGCTTTGCGAACAGGCGGCGGCTGCGGGCGCCAAGCTCATCGTGACGCCCGAGATGGGGACGACCGGCTATTGCTGGTACGACCGCGCTGAGGTCGCCGCGTTCGTGGAGAAGATCCCGGGCTCGACCACGCACCGGTTTGCCGCTTTGGCGCGCCGCCACGGCTGCTATGTGGTGATCGGCATGCCCGAGGTCGATGACGACGACATCTATTACAACAGCGCGGTGCTGATCGGCCCCGACGGCATCATCGGCCGGCACCGCAAGACGCATCCCTATATTTCCGAGCCGAAATGGGCGGCGGCCGGGGACCTGCACAATCAGGTGTTCGAGACGGAGATCGGGCGCATCGCGCTCCTGATCTGCATGGACATCCATTTTGTCGAGACTGCGCGGCTGATGGCGCTCGGCGGGGCGGATATCATCTGTCACATCTCGAACTGGCTCGCCGAACGCACTCCGGCGCCGTATTGGATCAGCCGCGCGTTCGAGAACAGTTGCTACGTGATCGAGAGCAATCGCTGGGGGCTGGAGCGCACGGTGCAATTCTCCGGCGGAAGCTGCGTCATTGCGCCCGATGGCGCCGTCGCAGCCGTAATCGACAAAGGGGACGGAATCGCCTTTGCCGAGGTCGATCTTGCAGTTGCGCGGACAAGACGCGTGCTCGGAGAGTCGGTGTTGGCGCAGCGTCGGCCGGAGCTCTATCCGGAGCTGCTGACCAATACTTACAGCTGGAACCCCCGCGATTTCTTCGGGCTCTACGGTCATCAGCCATGGCCGGCTGGAAAGCGCTCGCGGGTAAGTGTCGGGCAATTTGCGCCCACACCAGAGGTCGCGACGAACTTGTCCATCATTGCCGATCTCGCGCGCAAGGCGAAGGTGGACGGCGCCGAGCTCGTGGTATTCCCCGAACTTGCGGCGACGGGCCTCACCGACCCGGCCGGGTCGGCGCAACCGATCCCGGGGCCGGTGACGGAGCGGCTTGTTGCGCTTGCTGGCGAACTCGACATCTATCTGGTCTGCGGGCTGGCCGAGCGCGTGGGCGAAGAGAGCTACAACAGCGCCTGTCTCGTCGCTCCCGACGGAGCCGTCTCGGTCTATCGAAAGACGCACCTTGCGAGCGGCGATCGAAGCTGGGCTACCGCGGGCGACAGTTGGACCGTCGTTGACACCCCGATTGGGCGCATCGGCCTGTTGATCGGCCACGATGCGCTGTTTCCTGAAGCAGGGCGGGTGCTCGCTTTGCGCGGCTGCGATCTGATCGCTTGTCCGGCGGCGGTGCAGGGGGCGTTCACATCGTCGCACGCGGGCACCACGGTCGCGCAGCCCGCACCGATTCCAACTGGAGCCGACCCCCAGCATTGGCATCATTTTCGGGTGAGGGCGGGAGAGAACAACACCTTCTTTGCGTTCGCAAACGTGCATGATCCGGCCCACGGCTACTCCGGACTGAGCGGCATCTTCGGCCCCGACACCTTCGAATTCCCGCGCCGTGAGGCAATTGTATCGGATGGGGCGGCGATTGCGACCGCGCAGATCGATACCAGCAACCTCGACACTGCCTATCCAACCAACGTTGTAAGGCGCAAGGATCTGGTCGCGATGCGCATGCCCCACAGCTATCGTGGGCTCGTCCGCACACAGGCCGGCAATCGATGACCTCCAGCGGAGGTTGATGACGAAGCAGAGGAGCTGACAATGGATATGGGGCTCAAAGGAGCGAAAGCTCTGATCACGGGTGCTACCAAGGGGATCGGCCGGGCAATCGCTGAGACGCTGGCGGCAGAAGGCGCCGATGTTGGTATCTGCGCTCGCAACACCGGAGATGTCGAGGCGACGGTGGCCGCGCTGAAAGCAACAGGTGTCACGGCGGCCGGAAAGGCGGTCGACGTCGCCGATGGGCCCGCGCTGAAAGCCTGGGTCAACGAAATGGCCGATGCGCTCGGCGGGATCGATATCGTGGTCGCCAATGTGAGCGCGCTCGCCATCGGTCAGGATGACGAGAGCTGGAGCAAGGAATTTTCTACGGACATGATGGGGACGGTTCGGCTCGTCGATGCCGCCATGCCGTATCTCGAGAAGAGCAAGCAAGCGGCCATCGTGACGATTGCCAGCGTGTCGGGGCGGGAAATCGATTTCGCCGCGGGTCCCTACGGCACATTCAAGGCCGCGATCATCCACTACACTCAGGGGCTCGCTTATCAGCTGGCGGCCAAGGGCATCCGTGCCAATACGGTTTCACCGGGCAACACCTATTTCGAGGGCGGCGTATGGAACACGATCAAGGATGGCAATCCTGATCTCTATAAGGCGGCGCTTGCGCTCAACCCGACCGGACGGATGGGGATACCTCATGAGATGGCCAATGCGGTCGTGTTCTTGGCGAGCCCCGTCGCGAGCTTCATTTCCGGCACGAACCTGGTCGTCGACGGAGCTCTGACGAGAGGTGTGCAGTTCTGAGCGTGGACACTGGGCGAGAGGCAGCAACGCGGTGATGTTGATCGGGCGTCGGCAGGCGGTCCCCATCACCGACGATAAGTGCCGATGAGGGTCGCTTCGGCGAGCGTGAACTGGCGAGCCTTGTGCGCGACCTCCCGGCAAGACGTCCCTGGATGGACCTTGAGGTGGTCGGTCGAAAGAGCCAGGAGCTGGAAATGATAGTGGTGAACTCCATGGCCTCGAGGAGGGCATGGACCTCCATACCCGATCGTTTTGAAATCGTTGAGCGCCTGTTTCAGGTTGCCGGCTTGGGCCGCCCCCTCGGCAAGCCCGGCCTGATCGGGCAGAAGATCGTAGACGGCCCAATGATGCCACGTTCCAGCCGGCGCATCCGGATCACTGCAAAGCAGGACCAGGCTGCGTGCGGTGCTCGGCACGCCTGACCATTGCAGAGGCGGTGAGATATTTTCGCCGTCGCAGGTGAAGCGTTGCGGCAGGGAGGATCCGTCCGCGAAGGCGCTGGATGCGAGTTTCATGCGGCCTCTCCATCAGCTTGCGAGTGAAGTCGGCTCCGGCTTCACCAATTCGTCCAGATCCGGCTCGCCGACGTGGGCGAGCATCACGCGGCGCACTTGGTCCCTCAAACGAATGACGGCCTGAAAGTCGGAGCCGGATGGCATTATCGGATCGCAGATCGCAACGCTGATTGCGCTGTGACGCGGAAACCACTGATCGCTGCGCAGCATGGTTCGCGTGCCCTTGATGATGCCCGGCAGAACCGGAACGTTGAGCTCGGCTGCGATCTTGAATGCGCCCAGGAAAAAGCCCGAAAGCCCCGCGCGCCGGGTGAAGGTGCCTTCGGGGAAGAACACCAGAATGCGTCCTTGTTGTGCGAGTGCGGTCAACGTCGCCGTGTCCGTCAGGCTGCCTGCAACATCGTAGCGCTCCACGAACGGGATGGCGAGCCGTCGTAACATCAGTCCGGCGATGACTTGTTGAGCCAATTCGCGCTTGGCGACGATAGCGGGTTCCGACGGTAGCGTCGCGGCCAGCACAAAGGCATCCATGTAGCTCGAATGATTGAACACGAGCACGGCTGCATGGCGGGGGATCTTTTCGAAGCCCAGAGTTGTGAGTGGCACGCCCATGGTGCGGAGCGCGCCGCGGCCGATGCATCGAAGCGCCGACCAACGGGCGGATACGCTCGGCAGCACCAGGACGGCCAGGCATCCGGCCAGGGCCGAACAGCCTAGTACGCTCCACCACCACGCCGCATAAGATGTTTCGGAGATGCGACGCGCCACGCGCCGGAGTTGCGGGCCGATGCCGGCGAACGTGAGCCGGAGCAATTGCCACCAGAGGACCCGCTGGATTGGGCCGATATGGCCGCTCTGATAGAGTTCCTTGGCGGCGCTTCGCCGGATTTTCCCGCTGGAGGTCTTCGGTACCGTGCGGGGAGGCGCAAGCACGATCTCGTCCGGCGGCGTTCCCGCGACATCGGTGACAATCTCATGTGCGCGGGCCTGCAAAGCGGCCCGCATGCCTGGATCGGACTCTCGCGTTTCGAGCAGAATCACTACGCGTTCGGTCCCGGTTGCGCGATCGGCAACGCCAAACACTGCAACCCCGCCTTTGTGCACACCTGGCAAGGCTGCGACGGCCTCCTCGATCTCCTGCGGATAGAGATGGCGGCCGGCCCGAATGATGATGTCCTTGATGCGGCCGGTGATGAAGATGTCTCCATCGGCCATGTAGCCGCGGTCTCCCGTGTCGCGCCAGTCGCCGCGGACCAATTCACGCGTCTTTGTCTCATTGTGGAAGTAGCCGCTGGTTGCGGACGGACCGCGAAATTCGATGCGTCCTTCCCGCCGGTCGCCGAGTTCTCGCCCGGCCTGATCGACGATCCGGATTTCGTGGCCAGGGAGCGGCTGGCCGCAGCCGACGAGTTCGAACGGTCGCGGATCTTCTGGCTTGGCCGGGACCGCAACACCATGGAGGCTGAGCTGATCCCGGTCGATGCGGTCGACCGGCGGAAGGCGTCGCGCAGGCCGGAAAGCCAGTCCGACCGAACATTCCGCCAATCCATAGACTGGCGCCATCGCGTTCGCGGGAAAGCCGTACTTGGCAAACCGTTCGGTGAACTTGCGTAGCGTTTGGACGCTGACCGGCTCGGCGCCGTTGGCGACCATTCGCAGCGAACCGAGGTCCAGGCCCTCAAGCTCCTGGTCGGCGATCTTGGTAAGGCAGAGCTCGAAGCCGAAATTGGGCGATGCCGAGAACGTCGCGCGAAAGCGATGCATCGCCCATAGCCAGCTTTGTGGCCGGATCAAAAAGCTGAGCGGCGACATGACATAGAGCCGGGCGGCGTAATGCAGGCATCCGAGCCAGGCGCCGATCAGGCCCATGTCGTGATAGAGCGGCAGCCAACTGACGAAGATGTCGGATGAGTTCGCGCCGATGACGGTTCCCATTGCGCGGATGTTGGCCAGGAGATTGGCGTGTGACAGGACCACGCCTTTTGGATCGCCGGTGCTGCCCGAGGTGTACTGAATCAGCGCGACCGCAGCCGGATCGTCCACATGCGGGAGCGCCGCCGATACAGTAGACTCGATATCGGCGACGCTGACAACGTGATCGAGATCGCCTGCCATGGCCCGAAGCAGATTCCCCACACGCAGGGCTTCCGGCACGGCTATCAGCACGCGTGCTCCTGCATTCTGCAATATGGTCGTCTGTCGACGAAGATGGTCTTCGACCTGGGATAGACGCATTGGCGGGTAGAGCGGCACCGGGATAGCACCCGCATAGAGAATGCCGAAGAACGCCACGAAGAAATCGACGCTGGTCGGAAGCATCAGCGCCACGCGGTCTCCGGGAGAGATATCCCGCTCGAGCAGTCCGTAAGCGACGCTACGCGCGCGGGCTGCAAGCTCGCCGTAGGTTAGCGTTCCCAGCGAGACCGTTTCGTCCTGCAGGACGGTCAGATGTAACCGGTCCGCATGTCGGGCCGCATGCCAGTCCAGAACGGCCGTCAAGGTGACGGCTTCATCCGGTGCAGGGACGCTCGGAAGCGCGGTCGTGGTGAGGACCTTGAGAGCGGCGACATCACCCGCCGGCCCGCCGCGTTGGACGCAGCGAATGACATCCTCGACCGTTTCCGCTTCGCCGACCGCTTGCGCCGGCAGATGCAGATGAAGCGCGCGTTCGATGCGGAGCACCAGCTCGGTGCGCGCCAGACTATCGATCCCGAGATCGCGCTCGATGCGGCTGGAGGGAGTAATCTGGATAAATCGGCTGCGCTGCGGATGCAGCTCGCGGACGAACTCGCGCACGAGCGAAATCAGATGTTCCCGCTGAGATGGTCCCAGTGCGTCATCCATGGTGTCTCTCTAAGCCGCCGAGGCGGCCTGGCGTTGACCCGTATCAATCCGGAGGATGTCGGCTCCTCTGGCTCCCGGTGGATGCGACATCGAAGGTGGCTCTGGCAGGCCTGATCTACGTCAAAGTCTGGCTCCGGCTTGTCGCTAGGCTTGGACGAGGGATGGAGACACGACGATGCCGGTCCAAAATGCCGAGATCGCCGAGATGTTCGACCACACCGCCGAGCTGCTCGAGATCAAGGGCGATAATCCATTCAGATCGCGTGCCTATCGTAATGCCGCGCGGGTGATCGAGCGGTTGCCGAAGAGCATCACGGGCCTGCTGAAGGCGGGCGAAGACCTCTCGGAACTCCCCGGCATCGGCAAGGACCTGGCCGGCAAGATCGCCGCCATTGTGACCACGCACAAATTCGACGTGCTCGAGCGACTCAAGCGCGAGTTGCCCGGTGATCTCGGCGAGATTGCCGCTTTGCCGGGTCTCGGTCCCAAGCGCGTCAAGTTGCTCTACGATAGCCTGGGAGTGCGGACGCTCGACGATCTGCGGCGAGTGATCCAATCGGGACGCTTGCGTGATCTGAAGGGATTTGGCCTCAAGAGCGAGCAGAAGCTGGTCGCTGCGCTGGCGAAGCCCCCGGCCGAAAGGCGCTTCAAGCTGGTGGAGGCTGAGGCCGAAGCGGAGGCGCTGCTCGCCTATCTCCGCAAAACAAAGGGGCTCGCTGAGGCCGTGGTCGCCGGGAGCTTTCGTCGCAGGCGCGACACGGTGGGCGACCTCGATGTTCTCGCCATCGCGCGCAATGGTGCGGCGGTCGGCAACCGACTTGTCCGCTATGAAAATGTGGCTCATGTGGTCGCGCACGGTCCGACGCGGACGACTATCATCCTCCGGTCCGGCCTGCAGGTCGATCTCAGGGTGGTCCCAAAAGCAAGCTATGGCGCGGCATTGATGTACTTTACCGGATCGAAGGCGCACAATATTGCGTTGCGCGGCCTCGCCAACGACCATGGCTGGAAGCTCAACGAATATGGGCTGTTCGACGATAGGCGTCGGATTGCAGGTGCCACGGAGAATGAAATCTATCGCAAGCTCGGTCTGGCCATGGTTCCACCCGAAATGCGCGAGGACCGCGGAGAGGTTGCGTTGGCGGCCACAGGAGATCTGCCGAAATTGATCACGCTTGGTGATATTCGCGGCGATCTTCATGTTCATTCGCGCTGGAGCGATGGAACCGCGTCGATCGAGGAGATGGCCATTGCTGCGAAGGCGCGCGGCTACGCCTATATCGCGATCACCGATCACAGCAAGCACGTCACGATTGCTCACGGTCTCGATTCCGCGCATCTTGCCCGGCAGCTCGACGAGATCGATCGCGTGAATGAAAAGCTCTCAGGCTTCACCGTGCTCAAGGGAGCGGAGGTCGATATCCTGGCTGATGGGAAGCTGGATCTGCCGGATAAGGTGCTCGTGCGTCTCGACCTCATTGTTGCTGCGGTGCACTACAAATTCGATCTCTCCCGCAAGGCCCAGACCGAGCGCATCATTCGGGCGATAACCAATCCCTACGTATCTGTGATCGCGCATCCGACCGGCAGACTGATCAATGAGCGAGTGCCGTACGAGGTAGACATGGAAGAGATCATTGCCGCGGCGGCTGAACATGGCTGTTGTCTGGAGTTGAATGGAGATCCGGATCGCCTAGATCTTGACGATATTCATGCCCATGCGGCGAAGCTGAACGGTGTCAGGCTGGCGATTTCGTCCGACGCCCATGCCATTGGCGGCCTCGGCAATATGCGCTTTGGCGTGGATCAGGCTCGCCGCGGGTGGCTTGAGGCTGGGGAGGTGATCAATACGCGTCCAATCGCCGAGTTACGCATGCTGCTGAAGCGACGGCACTAGCCGGTTTCTTGCCACGATGGACCGGCAGCAAGACGGAGGAAGAGGTGAGTAAACTCAAGATCCCACATGATGCGCTGATCTTTGTTGGCGACGGCCGAAAGGCATTATTCCTCCGCAACGAGGGAGACGAGAAATTCCCAAATTTGAAGGCTGAGAAGGTCTTCGAGGATGAAAACCGGCCGACTCACGAGCAGGGCAGCGAACGGCCTGGACGGGTCAGCAAGGCGCATCAGTCGGGGCATCGGAGCGCCGTGGATGCGGTGGACTGGCATGAACTTGAAGAGCATCGGTTCGTGCACAACGTTGCGGCTGCGATGGAGCAGATGGTCCGATCGCAAAAGGCGAAAGCACTGATCGTTGTGGCGCCTCCACGAGCGCTCGCCGATCTGCGTGACGCGTTCCACGACGACGTCAAGGCGCGCATCATTGCTGAATTGCACAAGGATCTAACGAAGCATTCGGTCGGCGAAATCGAGAAACATCTTCTCGGGGAGTGAACGACCGACGTGGAGCGCGGATCGGAATTCTAGGAGCGCTGGCAAGCGAATGAATTGGCGCGACGTTAGCTTGACGTTCCCAACGATAGAGCGCACGAAGAACTTGATCGGAAGCGTCAAGTTCGCCGTCCTAAGGCACGACGACCACAACGCAGGGGGCGAGGCTGACAAGCTTCTGAGATACGCTGCCGAGCAGTAGCCCGGTAAGGCGTCCGCGGCCTCTGCGCCCGACGACAATGGCGTCCGGTCCTAGATCTGCGATCGCATCCAGGATGGCCTCGGCCGGGTCACCCCATTTGAGCAGCGTTCTTGCGGCTGTAAGGCCGGCCAGATCCAGGCGGTGTTCGGCTGCCTTGAGAATCTGTTGGGCCATCATGTCGGACGCATCCGCAACGTTGCCCTCGGCTCGTTCGAACGCGGTCTGCTCTGCCTGCGTCAGGGGAACGGCGACCGCCAGCAGGGACAATGTTCCGGACGCAGCCTTCGTCATGGCGATGGCAACATCCAGCGCGCGCGTGGCAGACTCGGACCCGTCCACTGTCGCTATAAAGGTCTTGATCCGGATAGGCATGATGCTCTCCGCGCAACAATTGGCGGTCCAGTCTGTTTGATGACACGAGCGGTAGGTTGATTTCGCTCAAAGTCAACAGATGTTGGCGTGCTCAAATGTCTCATAACTGAGGTGGAGAATTGCGATGCAAACGTCAGCTCGGATCGAGTTCGAGGGATTTGAGGCTTCGAACGAACTGCAAGCGGCTATCGAAAAGCATCTCGCGGAACTCGAAAGCCGTTACGGCCGCGTGACCTCGGGGCGCGTCGTGGTAAAAGGGCCGGGTGAGCACCACCGCACCGGCGGTCAATATCACGTCAACATACGGCTTGCGTTGCCGGATGGACGCGAGGTCAATGTCGGACGCACGCCGAGTCAGGACGAGCGCTACGCCGACCTCACATTTGCAGTCGACGACGGATTCAATCGCGCCCGCCGCCAATTGCAGGACCAGGCGCGCGTCATGCGTGGCGATGTCAAGGAGCACGAAGCGCAGCCGATCGGAACGGTGGTACGCTTCGACAAGGACGGCGGTTTTGGTTTCCTCGCAGCTGCCGACGGGCACGAAGTGTACTTTCATCGCAATAGCGTTCTCGGCACCGCCGAGGTTTCCGTCGGGATGCGCGTGACCTATGTCGAGGAGCAGGGCCAAAAGGGGCCGCAGGCGAGCTCGGTCAGGGTGCTCGGCAAGCACGCCCTTAAGATCTGACCGGTGGAGCCCAACGTGGCCAGCGGCACGTCTTTGTCCCGACGGCCATTGAATGGCAGCGACCGGTTACGTCTGTTCGCGCTGAGGGGCTCGGTCGAAATCGGTCAGGATATCGCCGACGCGCTGGGTTGCCGACTTGCCACGGCCGAGGAGCGCAGCTTCGAAGACGGTGAACACAAGATCCGTCCACTGGACAATGTCGCGGGTTGCGACGTGTACGTCGTGCATAGTTTGCATGGGGGACCGCAAGAGAGCCCAAATGACAAGCTGTGCCGGTTGTTGTTCTTCATCGGTGCACTCAGGGATGCGGGCGCGGCGCGCGTGACGGCAGTTATTCCCTATCTGTGTTACGCCCGTAAAGACCGCCGGACCAAGACCAACGATCCCGTGACGATCCGGTATCTTGCCAGTCTGTTCGAGGCGGTTGGCGTCGGTCGTGTCGTTACGCTTGAGGTTCATAACCAAGCAGCGTTCGAAAATGCCTTTCGCTGCCCCACGGTCGCGTTGAGTGCGGTGCCCTTGCTCACCGAGAAGGTTAGGGACATGGCCGGGGTGCGGCCGATCTGCGTGGTCTCGCCCGATCTAGGCGGCGGCAAGCGGGCCGATCTGCTCCGCGAGACCCTCGAGAGGTCATTGGGGCAGCCGATCGGCAAGGCCTTCGTCGAGAAGCATCGGAGCTCCGGAAAGGTCGCTGGCGATCTGTTCGCCGGCGACGTCGCAGACGCGTTCTGCGTGGTTTTTGACGATCTGATCAGCACGGGAGGAACGTTGGTTCGCGCCGCCAAGGCGGCACGGGCTCGCGGTGCCGCCGAGGTGGTGGCCTGCGTCGCCCACGGTCTATTCATGCCTGGGGCCGAGACTAAGCTTTCGGACGGTGCGATCGATCGCATCGTGATCACGAACTCGGTTCCGCCCTTCAGGTTGCCATCAGGACCCGTTCAAGCCAAGCTCGATGTTGTCTCGGCGGCGCCATTGTTCGCGGCCGTCATTGGTCGGCTGCATCTGGACGAGCGACTGGATGATCTGCTGCCTTACCAGGCCTGATCAGCGGAACGGGTATCCGTCGCGATCCAATAATCGTTCGAGCGCCATAACATCGGTGCCGACGAGCTTCAGATAGGTCTGCGCAAGTCTTGGCCATTTGTCCGGCGTTCGTACATGGGTGTCGGCAAGATGCGCAATGGACAGGCGAGCTCGCAACATGGCACGGCCGATCCGATAGAATAGGAACAGTCCGGAAGCCGGATCGTCGTTCAGAACGACTGCCAACTGTCGCCGTAGGGTGTCGCCGACCGCGACCCCTCCGAGCCGTTCGCATTCAAGATGAAGGAAGGCGAATTCGTCGAGGGCGTCTCCGGCACGCAGCGCCGCATTGAATTCCAGGCAGTCGATGATGGGATAGGAGCCGCCGAGCCATATGTGCTCAGGTCTCAAATCGCCGTGCCCGTCAAGAATGAGCCGGCGATGGATTCGGGATGCCAGGACCGGCCGGCGCTGCTGCAGGAAACGGTGCTGAATATTGACGATCCGTTGGATTTGGCCCGGTCGCAGGTCAAACGTGCCGCCCAGGAGAAGGCGGCGGTCGGCCAGGATCGCCTTATTCAGTCCGGACAGATAGCTATCGGCGCCGAGCAGGAGGCGTGGTGCGCGCGAGTAAAAGCACGTCAGTATCTCCCCGAGCTGACGAATCCGGGCTCGCGGGATTTCTCGGCGGCCAAGCGCAGCCTCGAGGGTCTGGCTTTCGTCCAGGCGGCGCATGACAACGAGCCAGTCGACCACGGTTCCGCTAGCGCCGATCGTGTAGCCTTGCGGGGTGATCGTGAGGGGCGCGACCCCGAGGTAGACATCCGGTGCCAGCCTGCGATTGAGGGTCACTTCAGCATTCGCTGCCGCGGCGCGGCGTTCGAGCGTAGAGAAGTCGAGATAAGGAAAGCGGACCGGCTTCTTGAGTTTGTAGACGCGGTGGCCAGCCATGAAGACCCACGACATATGAGTTTCGCGGACAACGACGTTCTCCGGAGCCGGCACATAGGCCTCGGGACGGCTGAGAAAGCTCACTTTGCGCCTGAGCGAGGCCGGATCGTCTTGGTCGATATCGTTCTGATCTATGTCGCTAGTCATAGTCCGTGCTGTCGCCCGGCATGCTGTGGCCCTTGATCGATTGCGATCCGCCGTGAACTTGACGCGGATCAACCATGTGCGCAATGGGCGTCGGTAGGATTTTGAAAGCTGGAGATTGCGCCATGTCGTTTGAGAACCGAACGGATGCCGGCCGGCAACTCGCCAGGAGGCTGCTCAATTACAAGGATAGAAATCCGGTGATCCTTGCATTGCCGAGGGGCGGCGTTCCGGTTGCTGCCGAGGTGGCGGCGCTGCTCGACGCTCCCCTCGATTTGCTGATCGTGCGGAAGATCGGCGTACCGACCCAGCCCGAACTGGCCATGGGAGCTGTCGCGGAGGGAGCGGAGGCAACGGTCGTCCGCAACGCCGATGTGATCGAGCTTTGCCAGGTTTCTGCGGCGGAGTTCGATTCCGTCTGCCGCGACGAACAGGCCGAGATCGAGCGCCGCAGCAAACGCTATCTGAAGGGCCGGCATCGGGCGCAAATCAAGGGCAGGTTGGCGATCGTCATCGACGACGGTATCGCCACCGGCGCGACCATCCACGCGGCTATCAAGGCAGTCCGGAAGCAGGGGCCGGAAGAGATCGTTCTGGCGGTTCCGGTAGCTCCGTTGGAGACACTTGAAAAGCTCCGACCGGAGGTCGATGTCATCGTCTGTCTGGATACGCCGGTGGAGCTTGGGGCAATCGGCTATTTCTATCGCGACTTTCACCAGGTCAGCGATGAGGAGGTCATCGCACTGCTAGAGCAGTACGGGTCTAAAGAGCCCGTAAAGCGATCGGCAAACCCGTGATTTGCAATGACAGGGCGATCGAAGTGCTGCCGAGTGCATTGCTGACGGATCTCTATCAGTTGAGCATGATCGAGGCCTATTTGGTCTCGGGTCAGACGGATACGGCTGTCTTCGAGTTCTTCGTACGTAAATTGCCGAGAGAGCGACATTTTCTGCTTGCTGCGGGTTTGGAACAGGCACTTCAGTTCCTGGAAAATCTGAAATTCTCAGACGAGGAGCTGAACTGGCTCGCCCAGTCCCGGAAGTTCAATCAGCAGCTCCTGGACTATCTCGCCACGTTTCGCTTCAGCGGCGATGTTCATGCGATGCCGGAAGGAACAGCGTTCTTCGAGAACGAGCCCATTCTCCGGGTTACCGCACCTTTGCCGGAAGCCCAGCTTGTTGAAACGCGTCTCGTCAATATCCTGCACTTTCAGAGCTTGATCGCCTCCAAGGCCGCCCGATTGAAGCTGTTGGCGCCGGACAAGCTGCTGGTCGATTTCGGCCTCCGCCGTGCCCATGGTGCCGAGGCCGGGCTGCTGGCGGCGCGAGCGAGCTATCTCGCCGGATTTTCCGGCACCGCTACACTTTTGGCTGAGAAGACATTCGGTGTTCCCGCCTATGGCACGATGGCGCATTCCTTCGTTCAATCGTTCGACGACGAAGCGAAGGCCTTCGAGGTGTTTGCGCGCGCCCGGCCGCGCGACTTGGTCCTCCTGATAGATACGTATGATACCGAAGCAGCTGCGCACAAGGTGGTCGCGTTGGCGCCCCGGCTCACGGCGCTCGGAATTCCCATTCGCGCGGTTCGAATCGACAGCGGCGATCTGGCTGCACTTGCAAGAGGTGTCCGTCACATTCTGGACGCGGGCGGATTGAAGGACACCGGCATTTTTGTAAGCGGCGGGATCGACGAGGAGGTCCTGCTGGGCTTCTCGCGCCAGCAAGCACCGGTTGACGGTATCGGCATCGGCACCAACCTGACGACCTCATCGGACGTTCCGGGGCTCGATTGCGCCTACAAGCTCCAGGAATATGCCGGCCTGCCGCGCCGTAAGCGCTCGGTGGGGAAGGCGACATGGCCCGGGCGCAAGCAGGTCTGGCGATGTTTCGATGGCGACGGCTTCATGTGTGGTGACGTGGTGTCGACGGAGGACGATTGCATAGAAGGCGAGACCCTCGTGCAGCAGGTCATGCAGGCTGGACGTCGTGTCGGTCCGCTCGTCTCGCTCCAGGAGAGCCGTGCCCGCGCCGAACAGCAACTGAGACAATTGCCTCAGGAACTGAGGACGCCGGCGCTGGCCGCGACTTATCCGGTGTGTATATCGGAACGCCTTCAGCATCTTGCCGTTGCCGCGGATGAAAGAATCAAGCTCGCGGAATTCCCGGCATGACCGCCGAGCGCTGTTCGGGTCAGAGGCGAGCTCAGCGGGGGAGATAGTTTCCAGGACGAAGCCGGTTTGCACGGATCAGTGAGGATGGCATGGTAGAGGGGAGATACGGGAGCCGGATGGGCGAGGCTGGAGGAGGGGGGCCGCATGACCCCTTCTCCTGGTCCTTTCTTGCGGCAAAGATCGCAATCGATGCCTGGCAGTGGTGGCTCCAAGGTGGTGAGTTTGGAGAGGGCAGGCCGGAGCCTGACTTGCAGTGGACCACGCCCAATACGATCGCGCTTGAAATTGCCGATTTGCGGCTGCGGGACTTTTCACTCGCCCGCACGGGCGCGCCTGTTTTGATTTGTGCTCCTTACGCGCTTCATGGGGCTTCGATTGCGGATTTTGCTGCCGGGCATAGTATCGTCGAGGCGCTTCGGAACGGCGGCGTTGCTCGTCTTTACCTTGCGGAGTGGCGCTCGGCATCTCCCGACATGAGCTCGCGGTCCATCGACAGCTACCTCTCTGATCTGAATGTCGCAGTGGATGACATCGGCCATCCGGTCGATCTCGTCGGATTGTGCCAGGGCGGGTGGCTCTCGCTGATCTATGCGGCACGTTTTCCGAATAAGGTACGCTGCTTGGTGCTCGCGGGCGTTCCGGTCGATATGTCGGCCGGCTCGGCGCTGACTCGTGCAGTGGCGTGCATGTCGTCGGATGCCTTCAAAGCCTTGGTGGACAGTACGAGCGGCTTGGTAAGAGGCGAACAGATGCGGCGGTTCTGGGGGGCCTCTCCGGATCCGACGACCGCTTTGCAGAGAACGTTGTCACCGGACATTCTCAGTGACCGTCAATTCGTCGAGCGGTTCGATCGTTGGCAAAGGCAGACGCTCGATTTACCCGGTACGTTCTTTCTCCAAACAGTGAACTGGATCTTCAGGGAGAACCGGCTTGCGGCCGGAGAGTTCGTTGCACTCGGGCACGCGGTCCAACTGAACCGGGTGAGTGTGCCGGTCTTCCTGCTCGCTGGCGCCAATGACGAGGTCGTGCCGGCCGAGCAGGCTCTGGCGACCGCGTCGTTGCTGGGGACGCCCGACGCAGAGATCGAGACCGCCGTCGCGCCATCCAGTCATCTCGGCCTTTTCATGGGCCGCGAAACGATTGGCGTGTTCTGGGCGCGCATCGCCGATTGGCTTCGGAGCATGGACGGGAGGTCGTTGTAGGCGGTATCCGCGTGATCTGCAGCACGCTGAATTGGCTGTCTAGGCAGCCACGATGCGTCGCCCGTGCGCAATCAGCATTCGGAACGCTGCGATGATGTTGCCGCATTCGTGTATGGCAGATCGACGGATCGGAGAGCGGCTCTCTCTTCCAATAGTCGCCTCTCGATGTAGGCGCGCTCGACATCCGTCAAGGATGTCTGGAGCAACCTGCTATAGCGCTCAATATTGCGTCTGCGCGCCTGGACAAGAGTAATTGCGAAGTCCGCCATGTTCACCCCCTTTGCGAGACGGTGCATTAGAAAAGGGACGGCAAGGTCACACATTGACGGAAATCAATGGTGCTGGCGCCGATTGTCGCGGCCCGCAAGCGCAGCTTTAGATGCTCCGCTGCTTTGCGCTGTTGCGTAAGCGATGACAAAGATCCTGCAGCAGGGTTTGCCGATTCTCGAAGTTTATCAGCAGTGCTTCCGCCTGGCTGTGTTCAGCCGTACCGACGGTAAGGGCGTCTCGTATCCGACGGACATGGCTCACCCTTTCGCGTCCGCTGGCCGCTCGGCTTTCCGCGAATTCGAGCTGCTCCAGATCGTAGCTGAGCTTGTCCTCTTCGAAGATCAACAGCTTGGTGACAATGCTTCTCGTCTCGTGCGCAATATTGTGGTTATCGAGTAAGTCAAGGTAGTGATCGATATTGGCTTTGACCACGAAATCACTCATGACGCCCTCCGATACCCTGGAGTGGGCAAGAAGTACCGTTTGGATCACCTAAGAAGAGCAGAGAACAGTAGCCTCTCTTGAACGGTCTATAGCGACGAAACCCAACAGCGAAGGCCGAAAAACAACCTATGCTTGAATCTATATTGCAGGGCGGCCGATCTTGCAATATGGACATAGCCACGTAAGCGTGACACACGCCGATGTGGCAGCAGGCATGGTTAAATGTGCCGCGATGCACAAAACATGACGTTCACTGGGGGCCTGCGCGGGCCGAGCCGAAAGGTTAAGGGCGCCGCTGCCGTCCACTCATGAGGTTTAGCCTGCGTGAGTGTGGGACGGCATGGCGAGATATCGCTCGAACCAGTGCGCGGCGTATTCGATCACGGTGTCCATGGCTCCGGGTTCAGGAAAGAGATGCGTTGCGCCCGGAACGATCTCCAGCGCCTTCGGCGCGCGCAGACGTTGGAGTACATCTTCGTTCAACTCGATGACCCCGACGTCGGCGCCACCGACGATGAGGAGGGTCGGCGCAAGTACCTGGGACAGTGCATCGCCAGCGAGGTCCGGCCGTCCACCGCGAGAGACCACCGCCTTGACCCGTTCCGGATCACGCGCCGCAGCAACGAGCGCGGCTGCGGCGCCGGTGCTGGCGCCGAATAGGCCGGTCATGAGGCCGGTAACCGGGAGAGGCTGCTCGTCAAGCCAATGCAGAACCTCGATCAGCCGCTCGGCGAGCAGAGCGATGTCGAATGTGTTGGCGCGGTTGGCCTCCTCCTCCGGGGTGAGCAGGTCGAACAGCAGGGTGGCGAAGCCGCGTGAGTTCAGGGCTTTGGCAACCGCGACGTTACGCGGCGAGAGGTGGCTTGACCCGCTGCCATGGACGAAGACGATCAGTCCCGCGGGGCTCTTCGGTACGTTCAGGGTACCAGCCAAGCCCAACGGCAGGATGGTGAGATCGGATGATCTGATCGACCCGGTCATCGTAAGCAAGTGCCGGGGCTAGGCCTTGAGAGCCCTGATCTGTTCGGGCAGATGGTGCATTGCTTTTTCGAATTCGCCCGGATCGAGCTTCTGCCAGAGCAGTTCGAACACGCCGCGCGCGACCATCAGTGGATGGGCGGGAAATTGCTGCGGCAGTTGCGCAGCCACGTGTTCGACGAAATCATCGACATGACGCTCCTTGGTGGGCGTGCCCGCGACGTGCCAGTTTTCGTAGTAGATGCCGCGTACCAGGATCGGCAGCTGAGCTCCCAGCTTGATTGCGACCTCCGGAGGCAAGCGGTCGCGCAGGATATGCAGCACCGCTCGCAACGCACTATACGCTTGCTGGCGATTGTCGAGCCTGAGCTCTTCCTCCAGACCTTTGAGCCAAACGTTCGCCTCTTGAATCGTATGGTCCAGAGCGGTGACCCCTGTGACACTCATGACGAGCTCCTTTGAGGTGAAGGAAGCTCACGTCTTGCATGCATCCGTCGAGTCCAGCTTGAGCTGCATCAAACCGAATTCATGCGACGTCGGTGCAGCAGAGGTTGATCTCGCGCAAGGATGGCTGTCCTCTCGTCGGCAATATTGCGTGCGATATCTGCCTTCGTTGGAGGATGAGATGCGCAAGTTCGCGTTGCTTACTGCCGCTGCGATGGTCCTCTCGGTCGCGGCTGTAGCGCCCAGTAGCGCCCAGGCCGGCTGCTATCGGCTGGGCGAGACCGGCTACCACTGGTATCGGTCATGCTGGGGTCCGCATTGGATCTATCCCCATCATCGTGTCTGCCGTCGCGGTCATTGTTGGTATCGCTAATGGCTGGATTTGAGCCGGGCACGCCCATTTTGCCGGCTATGGAGATCGTGCGTGATCGCCCGATTGTCGTCGCGCTGCCGTGCGGTCAGTTCTGCAGGTGCTCGAGGTAGAGGTAGACGGCGGGCTCGGTGTACAGCGTGAGTGCTTGCGGCGCGGCAAGGACGCCAACGATCCCTCTCGTGGAAGGACGGAGTTTCGAGCCTGCGCCGGTGCCGGGCACGATCGGCACCGCGGGTCGCCTTGCCGGGCAGCAAATCACCATGCGGGCTTCCGATTGCTGATCGGCTTTCGTCGCCAGATACCAGCGATCAGCAGAGAAGCCTCCCCCGTAAACGGGCGCAACTCATTTGGAGCGGTCGCATGCGTGGTCCTTTGGTATGTGGTATCTTGCTCGTCTTGTGTATTCCCACGTTTGCGGCAGGGCGCGATCGAGTCCGGCCAATGACGCGACACGCGCACGCACACCGGGTGGTCAGTCCGAGTCCGGTTTTACGTACGCAATACGTGCCGTCGTTGACCCAATCCTATGGGACGTCCGGATCGCCGACGGTCCCACCCAGGACCTATGGAACATCCGGAACTTCCGTCGGAACTGTCACGGCTCCTTCAGTTGGCTCCTACTATTGGCCGACGGTTGGCGTGACCAACGCGGTGCCCACCTGGAGCAACACCAATCCGCCTGCGCGGTAGGGGCATTGCTCTCCCGTCAACCGGTCAAACACGATTGGGGCAATTGCTGAAGGCTATGGCGATCTCGCGCGGCAGCAGCCGGCACGTCGGATGATGCATCGTGGCCTGCTTCGCAGATCGGTATTTGCACGGCACTCCGTTCCGATTTTCGCATGCGCAACGTGTGCAGCGAGGGATCAAATGCGGTACAAGCGCGTGAAATTCTGGCTGGTTTGGGACGCAAACCGAGCGCGCGGAGGCCTGATCCAGTCCATTGGAAAAACAGAGTAAGCTATTGAAGTTACAGCATTATAAATTTTCGGTAGCGCCGATGATGGATTGGACGGACCGGCACTGCCGCGTTTTCCATCGGCTCTTGTCGCGCCGGGCGCTGCTCTACACCGAGATGGTCACGACGGGCGCAGTCATCCACGGCGACCGGAAGCGGCTGCTTGGTTTCGATAAAAGCGAGCATCCGGTTGCGCTGCAGCTCGGCGGCTCGGAGCCTGGCGACCTCGCGACGTCGGCGAGGATCGGGGAGGATTTCGGTTATGACGAGGTCAATCTGAATGTGGGCTGTCCGTCTGATCGGGTGAAGGATGGTCGTTTCGGTGCCTGTCTGATGGCCGAGCCTGGGCTCGTCGCCGCCTGTGTAGCGGCGATGAAGGGCGCGGTGAGGATTCCGGTCACGGTAAAATGCCGGATCGGTATCGACGACCAGGATCCCGAAGTGGCGCTGGATGTGTTGGCTCGGGCCGTCGTCGCGGCCGGGGCCGATGCGTTGATCGTGCATGCGCGCAAGGCCTGGCTCAATGGCCTGTCGCCGAAGGAGAACCGCGACGTTCCGCCGCTCGATTATGATCGCGTGTATCGGCTGAAGGCTGCGCTGCCGCAGGTACCGATCATCATCAATGGCGGCGTTCCGAGCATCGAGGCCGCGAAGCAGCATCTCGCTCACGTCGACGGCGTGATGCTGGGGCGGGCGGCCTATCAGGAGCCGTGGCGGCTATTGGCCGTCGATCCCGAACTCTTCGGCGAAGCGCCGCCGCATGCGAGCATGAAGGATGCCTTGGCTGCGCTCGAGCCCTATATCGCACGTGAACTCGCCGGCGGCACGCGCCTGCACGCGATCACCCGCCACCTTGTCGGTGCTTACCACGCCGTGCCGGGCGCGCGTGCCTTTCGCCGCCATCTCGCCGAGTACGGCGTCAGGCCGGAGGCCGGCATCGCCGTGCTGCGCGACGCGGTCGCCATGGTCGAGGAGCGCGCCGCGTCGGTTGCGGCTTACGCTTAATTCGACCCGATCGCGGCGGTGAAGCTCCGGTCGACCGCCCTGCTGACCTCGAGATGCTTTGTGAGGATGCCGTAGCGGGTGGCGCGGTCCGAGGCAGCCTGTACATCGTTGACCACACCGTCGTCGATCGCAATGGGTGAGGTGTGCTGAGCTTGATAGGCTGACTGCACCACATCCTCGGGCAGTTTGGTCAGCTCGGCCGTGTTTCTGGCATACTCCGCGATATGGTCGAGCGACCACAATCGCGCCTTGTTGAGGCGGTTGACGAAATCCTGGACGGCGGCGCGCTTGGCCACGATTGCCGCCTCCGACGCGACGATGAAAGTGATCGTGGGCGTCAGCCCGTCGCCATCGGCGATCACCCGCGCCTTGTCCTTGAGCACCGCATAGGAGACATAGGGCTCCCATACGGCCCAAGCGTCGACCGAGCCGGCGAGCAGCGCGACCTTGGCGTCGACCGGGCCGAGCGGAGCGAAGGTGGCATCGTCGAGCTTGTATCCTGCTTTCTCCAGGGTGGCATCGATCAGGAATTGGCCCCAGCCGCCGCGGGTGCCGGCCAGCCGCTTGCCCTTCAAATCGCCGGCCGACTTGATCGGCGAATCCTGCCGCACCAGGATCGCTTGCGTCTTTGCATCCGATCGTGTGCCACCGATCGCCTTGATCGGCGCGCCGCCGGCATAGACCGTGAGGAATGAGAGGTCGCCGGTGTAGCCGACATCGAGCGCGCCAGCGTTCAAGGCTTCGAGAATGGGGGCCGCCGCCGGAAATTCCGACCATTCGATTCGATAAGGCAGGTTGTCGGCGAGGCCGGAGATCTCGAGCAGCGAGCGATTGCCGCCTTTCTGATCGCCAACACGAAGGACGACCTGCTCGGCGGCTTTGGCGATTAGCGTTTCCGACAGGAGCAAGGCTGAGCCGAGCAACGCTGCAACAAGTAGCCGGCGATGCCATTGGCCATGCCGATGGGAGTTCGACCTCTTCATTCCTGGTCCCCGGATTTTCTATGTCAGTGCAGATCGCGAGTGCGCAACATCGAGTCTAAGATCGTGCGCTGTGCCGTCAATGAAATGCCTGACTGAATTGAGCGGATGGCAGATAACGTTCGTGTCGTTGATCGTGACGTGCATGAAACATGATGGTCTCGTGCTTGTTCGTGGACGAGATCGACGACAAACGTCGTGGTCTTGCGGGTGTCTGACACGACGATGTCTACAAAATCCTTTCACTGTCGATATTGGTGCGCGTGGAGATATTCGTTTGCCCGCGCGCGACATTCGAAAATCCATTTCATTGACGACGATCAGCCATCTCCGCATCATCAGTTCATCTTTTCGCGGTGCAAGAGCCGCATTTGTTCGGCGAACCATTTGACGCGCTCCGTTGATGGCTGAGTGTGCGGGCGTTGTGCGTCCGCGCAGACGGCGGAGTTTTGCAATGCAGGGGGTGGGATGAGCGACGAAGCAAAGCTTGATCAGACAAGATGGGACCGGCGCCGGTTGCTCCGGGCCGGCGGTGCTGCTGCGTTGCTGGCGCCGCTCGGGGGCTTGGGCGCGCAGGCTCTGTCATTGCGCGCGCCGCCGCAGATCGACTTCTCGGAGTTCCCGATCTGCAAGACCGGCTCCGACGCGCCGCCGCTGACAGGCGCGCCACGCAAGCTGCGGCTGTCCTGGAATGCGGGCGCGGTCTGCCTGACGCCGCTGCCGGTCGCGATCGACCAGGGCTTCTTCCGCAAGCAGAACCTCGATGTCGAGCTGGTCAATTACAGCGGCTCGACGGACCAGCTCCTTGAAGCCATTGCGACCGGCAAGAGCGACGCCGGGCTCGGCATGGCGCTGCGCTGGCTGAAGCCGTTGGAGCAGGGGTTCGACGTGAAGATTGCCGCAGGAACCCATGGCGGCTGCATGCGCGTGCTGGCGCGCGCTGATTCCGGCATCACCAAGCTCGCAGACCTGAAGGGCAAGGCCGTTGCGGTCGGCGATCTCGCCGGCCCCGACAAGAACTTCTTCTCGATCCAGCTGTCGCGGCTCGGCGTCGATCCGGTGAAGGATGTCGACTGGCGAGTCTATCCCGGCGCCGTCGTCAACCTCGCCGCCGACAAGGGCGAGGCGCAGGCGTTCCTGGCCTCCGATCCGCTGGCTTATCTCTGGCTGAAGGACCCCGCTTACAAGGAGGTCGCCTCTAACCTCGATGGTGAATATCGCGAGCGCGTCTGCTGCATCGTCGGCTTGCGCGGCAGCCTGGTGCGCGAGGAGCCGCAGGTCGGGCGAGCGCTCACCCAGGCGCTGCTCGATGCAGCGATGTTCACATCGCAAAATCCGAGCGTGGCAGCGAAGTCGTTCCAGCCTTATGCGCCGAAGAACGCCAGCCTCGAGGATATCGAGGGGATGGTCCGCTACCACACCCACCATCATCATCCGACCGGGGCTGCGCTGAAGCAGGAGCTCAAGGCCTACGCCGACGATCTGAAGGTGGTGTCGGTTTTCAAGCCGAGCACCGACACGAATAGGTTCGCGGAGCGCATTTATGTCGACATTTTCTCTGTCTGACGTCGCGGCAGCCAGTGAGCTGTCGCGGGGCAGTGCGCTCGTCGAACGGCTTCGCGGGGCGCTGCCCGGGCTCGCCGCCGCGCTCGCCTGGGCTGCATTCGGTATCTCCTGCCTGATCCGGGAGGATCTCGGCGACTGGTCGCGGACGCAGGAGGTCGCGATCGCGGCCTTCGTCGTCGCAATGCTGGTTCTGACGGGGACGTTAGGTGGCCATCATCTCGGCCGCGCAGGGGATGGATTGCGCCGGCGCGCGCCGTGGCTGATTGTGCTCGGCTTGGTCCTGTCGGTCTGGGAGCTTGCGACCGCCAAATTCGCCCTCCTGCCGTTGCCGTTCTTCCCGCCGCCGCAGGCGATCGTCGAGGTCTATACCGACGATCTGCCCAAGCTCGCCGACAGCGTTTTCGCCTCTATCAAGCTGCAACTCGGGGGCTACATCATCGGTGCTGCGCTCGGGTTCATCACCGGTGTGGCGATCGGCTGGTCGACCAGCATCGGTTACTGGGTTCATCCGGTGCTGCGCTTCATCGGCCCGTTGCCAGCGACCGCCTGGCTGCCGATCGCCTTTTTCACCTTCCCCTCGAGCTGGAGCGCCTCGACCTTCCTGATCGCACTGGCGACCGGTTTCCCGGTGACTGTGCTCACCTGGTCAGGCGTGGCGAGCGTCAGCTCGGCCTATTACGACGTAGCCCGCACCCTCGGCGCCAAGCCCTCATTCCTGGTGCTGAAGGTCGCCATTCCCGCCGCGCTGCCGCATGTCTTCGTCGGACTGTTCATGGGGCTCGGCGCGTCCTTTGCCGTGCTCGTGGTTGCCGAGATGATCGGCGTCAAAGCAGGCCTCGGCTGGTACCTGCAATGGGCACAGGGCTGGGCCGCTTATGCTAACATGTACGCCGCGCTGCTGGTGATGTCCCTCTTGTGCTCGGGCGCGATCACGCTGCTGTTCAGGGTGCGCGATCGCGTTCTTATCTGGCAGAAGGGCGTCGTCAAATGGTAGCGCAAACGATTGTCGAGCCGATCGCCTATCCGGCGGTCGGCGCCTCGATCGACATCGAGCATGTCGATCATGCCTTCGACATCGATGGCACCGAGCTCCAGGTGCTTGACGACGTAAGTCTGATCGTAGAGCCCGGAGAATTCGTCGCGCTGCTCGGCCCATCTGGCTGCGGCAAGTCGACGTTGCTGCGGCTGATCGCAGGCCTGGAGGCGCCGCGCAGTGGCGTGTTGCGCGAGGACGAGATTCGGATCAAAGGGCCGCATCCGTCTCGCGTCGTCGTGTTCCAGGATCCGACGCTGTTTCCCTGGCGCTCGGTCTGGGACAATGTGGCGCTCGGGCTGGAAGCGCAGGGCATCCTGAAGACGCAGCGGCATCGTGTCGATGCCGCGCTCGATCTCGTTAGCCTCTCTGGCTTCCGCAACGCCTATCCGCATCAGCTGTCCGGCGGCATGGCGCAGCGCGTCGCGCTGGCGCGGGCGCTGGTCAACGATCCCAAGGTGCTGGTGCTCGACGAGCCGCTCGGCAAGCTCGATTCGCTGACGCGGATCGCGATGCAGGCGGAGCTCGTGGCGCTGTGGCAGCGCAAGGGATTTACGACCTTGCTCGTCACCCATGATGTCGAGGAGGCGTTGGTGCTCGCCAACCGCGTCGTGGTGCTGAGCGACCGTCCCGCGCGGGTCAAGGCCGATATCGCGGTGGCGCGGCCCTATCCGCGCCATCGCGGCGATCCTTACCTTGCCGATCTGCGCCGCCGGATTCTCGGTCTGCTCGGTTTGGAGGCGACATGGTAGCGGCGATCGAACGGACGGCGGTGCAGCCCAAGGCGGGCGAGGACGAACTGATTGCGCGCGCGCAGAAGCTCGCGTCGCTCTTTGCCCAGCGTGCGGTGGTGCACGACCGCGATGGCAACGTTGCATCCGAGAGCTTCCAGGATTTGTTCGACGCCGGACTGTTGTCCCTGACCGTGCCCGCGGCGTTCGGCGGTCACGGCGCCGGTGCGCGAATGACGTCCCGTGTGCTCGGCGTCGTGGCTCAGGCCGATCCATCCACCGCGCTGATCCTGGCCATGCATTACATTCAGCATTTCGTGATGGCCCGGAGCAACGAATACCCGCCACGGCTGGCGCGCAAGCTTGCGCAGGAGTCGGTGGAGGCCGGCGGGCTGATCAATACGTTGCGGGTCGAGCCGGCGCTCGGATCGCCTTCGCGCGGCGGGCTTCCTGAGACCGTCGCCCGACGCACCGAGACCGGCTGGCGATTGACCGGGCACAAAATCTATTCGACCGGCGCGCCGATCCTGAAATGGTACTCGGTCTGGGCCAGGACCGACGAGGCCGAGCCGCGGCTCGGCCTGTTCCTGGTGCCGGCGGGGCTGCCGGGCACGCGCATCGTCGAGACCTGGGACCATCTTGGCCTCAGGGCGAGCGGCAGCCACGACGTGATCTTCGATGATGTGGTGATCCCGCTCGACTACGAGATCGCGCTACGCAAGCCGGAAGCTTGGCGCGTACAGGATCCGACTCAGGCACTGGTGCACGGCATCTTTGTCGGTGCGATCTATGACGGTATCGCGCGTGCCGCGCGGGATTGGATCGTCGGGTTCCTGAAGGCGCGGAGCCCGTCGAGTCTTGGTGCGCCGCTCTCGACCTTGCCCCGTGCGCAAGAAATTCTTGGCGGCATCGAGGCGAAGCTGCAGGTCAATGCGCGGCTGATCGACGGCGCCGCGCGGGAGTTCGACGAAGGCATCGTTCCGAGCGCTGCCGAGTCCAACATCATCAAGCTCACCGTCACCAGCAACGCCGTGACGGCGGTGGAGGATGCGCTGTCGCTATCGAGCAATCACGGTCTCAGCCGGACCAATCCGCTGGAGCGGCATTATCGCGACGTGCTGTGCGGCCGGGTGCATACGCCGCAGGACGATGCGACGCGCATTGCCGCCGGCCGCCTGGCGCTCGGTCTCTGAATTTTTCAAAAAGGAAAGGCTTACCCGATGTCCATCGAATTCATCGGTTTCATCTCCAACAACAACTCCTCCGAGACCATCGTCCGCAACGGCCCGGTGCTCGATCCCATCCATATTGAGACGGTCGCGAAGGCGCATGAGAATGCCGGTTTCGACCGCGCGCTGCTGGCATTCCACTCGACGACGCCGGACAGCCTGCAAGTTGCCCAGCACGTGTTGGGTGTGACCGAGAGGCTGAACGTGCTGATCGCGCAGCGGCCGGGCTTCACCGCGCCGACCTTGCTGGCCCGTCAGTTCGCGGTGCTCGATCAGTTCTCGCGGGGACGCGTCGCTCTGCACGTCATCACCGGCGGCAATGCCGCCGAGCTGCACCAGGACGGCAATACGCTCGACGACAAGGACGAACGCTATGCCCGCACCAGCGAGTTTCTCGATGTGGTGCGCTCCGAATGGAGCAGTGACAAGCCATTTAGCTATGCGGGCAAATATTATCAGGTCGAAAATGGCTTCTCCCAGGTGAAGCCGTATCGGCCGGAAGGCATCCGGATCTATTTCGGCGGAGCGTCCGATGCGGCGATCGAGGTCGCCGGCAAGCATGCCGACACCTTTGCGCTGTGGGGTGAATCCTACGCACAGGTCCGGGAGCAGACCGCGCGTGTGCGTGCGGCAGCCGCGCAGCACGGCCGGCCGGCGCCGCGCTTTTCGTTGTCGGTACGGCCGATCCTCGCCGATACTGAGGAGAAGGCCTGGGCCAAGGCGCAGGATATCCTGGAGCGCGCCACCGCGCTGCAGGACCAGACAGGCTATCGCAAGCCGGCGGACGGTCATGCCACGGCGGGCGCCAAGCGGCTGCTTGCGATCGCCGAGCAGGGCAAGCGCGTCGACAAGCGGCTGTGGACCGAGATCGCCAAGCTCACCGGCGCCAACAGCAACACCACCGCGCTGGTCGGAACGCCGGAGCAGGTGGCCGACGTGTTCGGCGACTATTACGACCTCGGCATCAGCCATTTCCTGATCCGCGGCTTCGATCCCCTGATCGACGCGATCGAATATGGCCGCGAGCTGATTCCGCTGACCCGTCAGCTCATTGCAGAACGGCAGCGCACCCGGGGAGTGGCGGCGGAATGATGCGCCTGTTCGTTATCGCCGGGCTTCTGCTCGGGCTCGTCACCTCGGCCGATGCGCAGGTGAGCCTGCGGGTCGGCGATCAGAAGGGCAATGCGCGCGCCGTGATGGAGGCGGCCGGCGTGCTCGACGACGTGCCCTACAAGATCGAGTGGAAGGAGTTTGCCGCGGCAGCTCCTTTGCTTGAAGCATTGGGGGCGGGAGCCATCGAAACCGGACTGGTTGGCGATGCGCCCTTCACCTTCGCCGCGGCCTCGGGCGTGCCGGTGAAGGCGATCGCCGCCATTCGGCAGACCCAGGAGGGGCTTGCGATCCTCGTGCCTGAGAGTTCCTCGATCAGAAGTTTCGACGAGCTGAAAGGCAAGAAGGTCGCGACCGGCCGCGGTTCGATCGGGCACCAGCTGGTCCTTGCTGCACTCGAGTCCAGGGGCTGGACAGTGAACGACGTCCAGCTCGTCTTCCTGGCGCCGTCCGACGCGAAAGTGGCGTACACGCAAGGTTCAGTGGATGCCTGGTCGACCTGGGAGCCCTATGTGAGTCAGGAGGAAGTACTGTTCAAGTCGCGCCGGATCATTACCGCTGAGGGGCTGACCCCGGGACTCAGCTTCCAGGTTGCGACGCCGGGCGCGATCAAGGAGAAGCGGGAGGCGCTTGCAGACTTCGTACGGCGGCTGACGATCGCGCGCGCCTGGTCGCAGGACCATGTCGAAGGCTATGCCGAGACATGGGGCAAGCTGATGAACATCCCGCCGGCGGTGGCCTTGAACTGGCTGAAGCGCGCCAGGATACGGATCGCGCCGATTGATGACACAGTCGTCGCGGACGAGCAGAGCACGATTGATCTCTACGTCCGTACCGGTCTCATCAAGCAGCAGCTCAAGGCCTCCGACATCGTCGACCGCTCGTTCACTGAGGCCATTGCCAAGGGCACGGGCCTGTAGTCGAGGCGACTACGCTGGAGCTAGGAGGTCTGCCACGGCCTTTCGTGCGATCGCATTCTCCTCCGGCAGGCCGATCGAGATGCGCACCCAATTGTCGAGCGGCGGCTGGGCGCGGCCGATGAGAATGCCCTGTGCGGCGAGCGCGGCTGCGACCTTCTGCTGCGGCTGTCCGGCATCGAAGAAGACGAAGTTGCCGTATGAATTGGTGAAGCGGACCTTCCGCTCGCGAAACAACTGATGCCAGGCCTCGCGCTCGGCCGTTACCTTGTCGCGTATCGAGGCGACATAGCCTGCATCAGCGAGGCTCGCGGTTGCCGCGACCAGGCTGAGCCGGTTCAATCCGAAGAAGGCGCCTATGCCCATCTGCTTCAAGGAGGCGGCAAGCTTCTTCGGGGCAAGTGTGTAGCCAATGGCAAGGCTGGCCAGTCCGTAAATCTTCGAGAAGGTTCTGAACACGGCGACATTGGCACCATCGCGGACCAGACCTGCGACGGTCCGTTGTTCGAAATCCGGGGTGAATTCGAGATAGGCTTCATCGACGATGACGAGCGTTCGCTTGGCCATCTCGCGGACGGCGTCGGCGAACTCTTTGATGTCGCTGACCGTGCCTGAAGGATTGTGCGGGTTCACCAGATAGACGGCGCGGGTATGGGAATTGATCCGACCCGCAAGGGCAGGCAGGTCGTTTTCGAGCCGATGGTTCAAGGGGACACCGACCACGACGCCGCCGGCGGGTGCGACGGCATCGACCAGTGCGGTATAGCCCGGCTCGGAATAGACGAATTCGCCGTCCGGCCCACCATGCGCGGACAGATAAAGTCCGAGCACGTCGAGGTTCTCGCCGAGCACGATCTGCTCCGGCCGGATGTCTTCGCGCGCGGCGATCGCGTCGGTCAGCCCTGTCAGTTCGTCACCGGTATAGCGGCTGAGGCCGGCAAGATGCGTCCGGATGGCTTCCACGGCCTGAGGTGACGGCCCAAAGGGATTTTCGTTGAGGGCAAGCCGGATGGGATTGTGTGACGATGTGCTGGCCATGGCAGGATGTACCAAATTGAGGGCCGCCACCGTCGTGAGCAACAGCCATTCGCGACGATCGAGATGAGCCACGTTTTGCTCCCACGGCGGGACCGAACTGACGCCGAAGTCTGCCGTCCGCATGACGATCGCGCAACCCGATGCCGGTCACCGTGAAGTGAGGGGTGCGATGTTTGTGGTTACAGTCGCAATGTCGCCGGTCAGCCCCGTTCCGGATAGCCGTGCAGCATCAGGCGGTCGGAGCGCACCTCCCAGCGTTCGAGCCGGTCCAGGAAACTCATGCCGAGCAGGTTGGTCTTCATCTGGCCGTGCGGCACCACCAGCGCCGGCACTGAGCGCTCGACCAGCTTGCCGACCGCCAGCCGATCAAGCGTCAGGCGGGCGGCCTTGGTGTGGCCGCCGGCGGTCTCGACATCGACGTCGTAATCGAGCAGTTCGAGCGGAAGCCCTGCAGCTTTTGCGGTCTCATAGGTCAGCACGACGGAGGTTGCGCCGGTATCGACCACCATCGGAGCTGTGATCCCGTTGATCTTGGCGCGCAGCGTGAACTCTCCGCCTTGGCCGCGCTGGATCTCGACCGCGCTTGCCTTCATCCTGCTTGCGCTCTTGCGCAGCAACTCCGACACCGTGTCGCTGGCGAGCGCGGCCTGTTCAGGGTCCTTGTAGGCGATCACGGCGCCGGCGGTGATCGCCATCGTCATCAGAACGAGCAGGAGACGGCTCACGGGGCAACTCCAATTGCGACCGAGGCGTTCAACGGCGTTCGCGTGACGGAGCCTGATCCGGCAATCCAGCCTCGTGCATCCGCGCAGGCAGTTCGGCCATCAGCGAACGCCGCTCCGCGTCGTCCATTTGGCTCCAGCGCGCGATTTCCGGCAGCGTGCGGCCGCAGCCGAAGCAGAGGTTGATCTTCGGATCCATCATGCAGATTTTGATGCATGGCGTATCTTTGCTGGTCTCTTGGCTCATCGTTCGAGAATGGAGGAGGTCTTCCCGCCGGTGCAAGGGCCGTCATGTCACAACCCCGTTCCCGCATTCATGATCGGCTTGGCTCGCGGTCGGCGCTTGCCTTCGGTTGCCATCACCACCGGCTCCGGCTGCAGCGGCGGCGCTTCGTCCGACATCGGCCCGAGCGCCGACATCACCCGCTCCGGCGGGAACGTGACGATGACCTCAGTGCCGATTCTGAGCTTCGATTTCAATGTGAAGGTGCCGCCATGCATCTCGATCAGGTTCTTGGCGATGGGCAGCCCAAGGCCTGCGCCCTGTTCGGCCGATTTGATCGAGTTCGAGCCCTGACCAAACGAGGCCAGAACGATCGGAATTTCGTCTTCGGCGATGCCGGAGCCGGTGTCCTTGACGCTGAGATATTGTCCCCCGGAAGCGGTCCAGCCGGCCTTCAGCCAGATATCACCGCCTTGCGGGGTGAACTTGATCGCGTTGGACAACAGGTTGAGCACGACCTGGCGGATCGCGCGCTCATCCGCCCACAGCTTCGGCATGTTGCGCTCGAACACCTCGTGAATCGTCAGCCCGCGGCTGGAGGCGCGCAGTTTGAGCAAGTGATGACAATCCGCCACGACATGCACCAGCGAGACGGCTTCCTCGTTGAGCTCATAGCGTCCCGCCTCGATCCGCGAGAGGTCGAGGATCTCGTTGATCAGGTTGAGCAGGTGCACGCCGGAATTATGGATGTCGGCGGAATATTCCTTGTAGACCGGCACCGCATGCACGCCGAAGATCTCGCTCTTCATCACCTCGGAGAAGCCGAGAATGGCGTTCAGCGGCGTGCGCAGCTCATGGCTCATTTGCGCGAGAAAGCGCGATTTGGCGACATTGGCGGCCTCTGCGCGGTAGCGTGCCTCGTCGGAAATCGCCTTGGCCTGTTCGAGCTCGCCGATCAGCGCATCTTTCTCGGCGCGCGCCTCGAGTGTGGCGAGGGTGGTCGAATGCAGTTGATGCGCGAGCAGTGCGAAATAGCCTTCGGCTGCGATCGCAAACGCGGCCAGGACATAATTGTCGAGCTTGCCTGTCAATGCGAGATTGAGCGCGATAGCGATCGTGACCGGCGTGGTGGCGGCAAGGGCTGCGAGCGGCAGGTTGGCCGCGAGCATGCTGGAGACGGCGATCACCAGCAGCATCAGGAACATCATCAACGTGCCGGAGACGGCCGCCAGCGCCGGGTCGATCAAGATCGCCATCCAGCAGACGCCGTAGAGCAGGTCGAGCAGCAGGAACCGCGTGCGCCAGCGCCGCGTCGCGGCCAATGACGGCTTGTCGGCGAGAAAGCGCTGGCAGGTGCGCACGATTGCGGCGTGGATGCAGAGGATGCCGCAGGTCCAGGCGCCGGCCGCGAGCGGCTTTAGCCAGACGCTGAGCAGCATGCCGGTCGCAACCACCAGCAGCATCACCACGTAGGAAGCGGAGATCCGGGTCTGCGCATATTGGCGCAGCAACTCGCGATCGAAGGCCGGCCGTGTCCCCGAAGTCGACGTCAGCCGGTCGCGCGCCTCACGAACCCGCTGTTGCGCCGCCCGCCGCTGGCTCGCAGACGCGAGCGCCGGCGGGTCGGCCGGAATCTCGACGACCTCAGGCGTTTCAGCGGAGTTACTCATCAGACACACAAGTTCTGCCCGCGGCCGCACGGGCTCTTCGCATTGTCTATAACTGGCCTGAAATCCTTAAGAGGGATTATAGAGAACTGAATATTTCCGTTAACGGCGCGTTAAAACCGAACTTCGGCCGTGCCGCCGCACCTGCATCGTAAGAAAACGCCCGCGCGAGGCGGGCGTTTGGGTCGTTGTCTGTGAGCCCAGGCGCGACGGCGCTGCTTGATCGCGCCGGCTTATTTTTCCAGGCGCGCGAGCAGGCTCGATGTATCCCAGCGCTTGCCGCCGAGCTTCTCGACCTCGGAGTAGAATTGGTCGACCAGCGCGGTCACCGGCAGATGCGCGCCGTTGCGGCGGGCCTCGCTGAGGCAGATCGACAAATCCTTGCGCATCCATTCCACCGCAAAACCAAAGTCATACTTGCCTTCATTCATGGTCTTGTAGCGGTTTTCCATCTGCCAGGACTGCGCCGCGCCCTTGGAGATGGTTTCGATCACGGCCGCAACGTCGAGGCCGGACTTCTTCGCGAAATGGATGCCTTCCGACAGGCCCTGAACGAGCCCGGCGATGCAGATCTGGTTGACCATCTTGGTGAGCTGGCCGCTGCCCGCGGGGCCGAGCAGCTTGCACATGCGGGCGTAGGCGGCGATGACCGGTTCGGCGCCGGAATAGGCGTCCTGGGTGCCGCCGCACATCACGGTGAGCACGCCGTTCTCGGCGCCGGCCTGTCCGCCGGACACGGGAGCATCGACGAATTTGAAGCCAGCCTTGGTCGCTGCGGCATCGAGTTCACGCGCCACTTCGGCAGAGGCGGTGGTGTGGTCGACGAAGGTTGCGCCCTTGGCCATGCCGGCAAAGGCGCCATCGGGGCCGATCGTCACCGAGCGCAGATCATTGTCATTGCCGACGCAGCACATGACGAAATCCTGCCCCTCGGCGGCCTGCTTCGGCGTCGGCGCGGTCTTGCCGCCGAACTTGTCGGCCCATTCCTTCGCCTTGGCCGCGGTGCGGTTATAGACCGTGACCTCGTGACCGCCTTTTTTCACGAGATGTCCTGCCATGGGAAAACCCATGACGCCGAGACCGATAAAAGCGACTTTAGCCATGTGAGCTACCTTGGGTTTGCCGGCGGCCTTGCGCTGGCCGGCCTGTTCTCATCCAAATACGCTGCAAGGACCAGCCCGGCTGGGAACCGCGGCGGCCGCTTGGGAGGGGCACCATAAACGCTGAGCCCATAAGGGCAATGCCCAGCTACGAACGGCTCGCAACCTTGTGCTAAGGTTTTGCCGTCAGCGAGGCTTGCAAAGCCGTCATCCGACAACGAAATCCGCCAGACGGGCAGACAACAGGGAGTGTTTCGCATGAGCATCAGCGTAGGCGTGCTCGACCATTTCAACATCCGAACCCGCAATCTTGCCGACACGGTTCGCTTTTACGAGGACGTGCTGGGGCTGGAGAATGGCCCGCGGCCGAATTTCGGCTTCCCCGGTGCCTGGATGTACAGCGAGGGCCGGCCGGTGGTGCATCTGGTCGACATCGCCCCGACCTCGGAGCCGCAGAAGCCGGATTCCGGCGTGGTTCATCACGTCGCTTTCGTCAGCCGCGGCTTTGCCGGGATGAAAGCGCGGCTTGCCGCCAAGGGCATGCCGTTCGATGCAAGGCAGGTCCCGGGCGGCGAGCTCTGGCAGATCTTCGTGCGCGATCCCAACGGGGTGACCATCGAGCTCAATTACGAGGCTGCCAAGGAGCAGGGCGATTCTGCACCGGTCGAGACGGATTCCGATATTGGAACCAAGGTGGCATTTTGAGCCGACGCGCTTTATTGGAAGCGTCCAAGCGGGGGCCGGACCGAACCGGTCGGACCGGAAGATCATGTCCAATCAGCGGGATGGAGCGCGGTGATGTGGCGCGCTCTTAAGTTTTTCAGGAGAGGCGTCGTGAGCGTCAACCAGCAGCAGGTTCTCGAAGCACTGAAGCGGGTTCGCTCGCCGCGCGGAGTGGCGTTGCCGGACGCCAATGTCCTGTCTCCGATCACCGCCAATGATGGCAAGGTGTTCTTCTCGATCAATGTCGATGCGGCGGAGGCGCGCGCCTGGGAGAACACCCGGGCCCAGGCCGAGGCCGCCGTCCGCGCCATCCCCGGCGTGACGATGGCGATGATCGCGTTGACCGCCGAGCGCAAGCCGGGCGCCTCGTCGCCACCACCACCACGGAGCTCCGGTGTGCAGCCTGTCGCAGCCCATCGACCGCCGCCGCAGCATCCCGCGGGCTCGCCGATGGCGCGCCAAACCGAGATTCCCGGCATCGGTGCCGTCGTCGCGGTGGCATCGGGCAAAGGTGGGGTCGGCAAGTCGACCACCGCGATCAACCTTGCGTTGGCGTTGCGCGATCTTGGGCTCAAGGTCGGGCTGCTCGATGCCGACATCTATGGTCCGTCGATTCCGCGTCTGACCGGTCTGCGCGACAGGCCCGAACTCGACGACGCCAAGAAGATGATCCCGCTGCAGCGCTTTGGGCTTGCGATCATGTCGATCGGCTTCCTCGTGGAGGAGGAGACCGCCATGATCTGGCGCGGGCCGATGGTGATGTCGGCCATCAACCAGATGTTGCGCGACGTCGCCTGGGGCACGCTCGACGTGCTGGTGGTGGATATGCCCCCCGGCACTGGCGATGCGCAGCTGACGCTGGCGCAGAACGTGCCGCTCAAGGGCGCGGTGATCGTTTCGACGCCGCAGGACCTGTCGCTGATCGATGCACGGCGGGGGCTGGCGATGTTCCGGAAGGTGGATGTGCCGGTGCTCGGCATCATCGAGAATATGAGCTACTTCCAGTGCCCGCATTGCGGCACCCGCTCGGACATTTTCGGCCATGGCGGGGCGCGACATGAGGCGGAGCGGCTCGGCGTCCCGTTCCTGGGCGAGATCCCCCTGCACATGGATATCCGCGCCACCTCGGATGCCGGCAATCCTGTCGTCGTCAGCGAACCCGACGGCCCGCATGCGGCAGTCTATCGTGCCATTGCGAAACAGGTACGCGAGCAGCTCGAGGGCGCCATCGCCGCGGCTTGATGCGTTGCAGCATCCATAGCTGGCTCCGAAATGTGGCCTACTGCGATGGTCGCGTTTTCGCATCGACGGTTCCGTGCTAAGGCGGCGCGGCCGGAGCGCCTTCGGCCAGATGCGGGACACGCGCATCGGCGAATGAGCGCGACTTTTTCAAACGGGAAGAACGCCCAACAAGGAGATGGCTTAATGAAGCGTCGTGATTTTCTGAAGGTATCGGCTGCCGGTGCGGCGGCAACGGCCGCGGTGGCCTCGCCGGCGATCGCGCAGTCGATGCCGGAGATCAAATGGCGGTTGACCTCGAGTTTTCCGAAGTCGCTGGACACGATCTATGGCGGCGCTGAGTATATGGCGAAGCAGGTCGCCGAGATGACCGATAACAAGTTCCAGATCCAGGTCTTCCAGGCCGGCGAGCTGGTTCCCGGCCTGCAGGCGCTCGACGCGACCTCCAAGAACACCGTCGAGATGTCCCACACGGTCTCCTATTATTACGTCGGTAAGGACCCGACCTACGCGATCTTCGCCTCGGTCCCGTTCGGGCTGAATGCGCGTCAGCAAAATTCCTGGTGGTACCAGGGCGGTGGCATGGAGCTCGCCAACGAATTCTACAAGAAGTCGGCCAACGTCATCGCTTTTCCGTGCGGCAATACCGGCACCCAGATGGGCGGCTGGTTCCGCAAGGAGATCAAGACCGTCGCTGATCTCTCGGGCCTGAAATTCCGCATCGGCGGTATCGCCGGCCAGGTGCTTCAGAAGCTCGGCGTCGTTCCGCAGCAGCTCGCCGGCGGCGACATCTATCCGTCGCTCGAGAAGGGCACGATCGACGCGGCCGAATGGGTCGGTCCATACGACGACGAGAAGCTCGGCTTCCAGAAGGTTGCGAAGTACTATTACTATCCGGGTTTCTGGGAAGGCGGTCCGACCGTGCATGCCTTCGTCAATCTCGACAAGTACAACGAGCTGCCGAAGAGCTATCAGGCCATTCTCAGCAATGCCGCCAACAACGCCAACACCTGGATGGCGGCACGCTATGACCTGCAGAACCCGGCGGCGCTGAAGCGCCTGGTCGCCGGCGGCACCCAGCTCCGTCCCTTCACCAACGAGGTGCTCGAGGCTTGCCTCAAGGCAACCAACGAGCTGTGGGGTGAAATCTCCGCCAAGAACGCCGATTTCAAGAAGGTCATCGATGCGATGCAGGCGTATCGTTCCGACGAATATCTGTGGTGGCAGGTTGCGGAATACACCTTCGACAGTTTCATGATCCGCTCGCGCACCCGCGGCTGATCGCGCTCACGATCGCTTTAGCTGATCCGAAGCCCGGCCGTGAGGCCGGGCTTTTTTTGTATTGTGTGCCAGGTTGGACCCGGCGCGGATGACAGGCCTCGGATCAGTGCCTCAGCGCCAGGGAACGTCTCGTCAGTGGCTGTTGCAAGGCGGTTCTTGCGAACACTTCGCTCCTGTAGCGGTCGGCGGCCAACGATGGGCTGGGCTCATCGGAGGTGTCCACCGCCCAAGCACAAATAGGGCGATTGCTCCCCTCGGGCACCGACCAGCGACAGATGAGCCGGGGGCGCGGACGCGCCGCGCGTTGACATGCGGACTGACGGTTGTCGTTTGCCGGCATGATCGCATCCCGCAGCCGGCGGCGGGATGGAAGCATCCGGAATTTGGGGACTTTCGTAAACATCGCTCGCCTCCTTGACCGCGGCTGACGCGGCAGGAAGGGAGCGGAAAGCGGTCACCTAGGTGCGACCGCCAGCCCGCGCGCGGCTGCCGCCGTCGCGATCGATCTCATGATGTGGCGGCAGCGAGGCTCCGATCGAAACAACCGGTCTGGCGCTGCCAAAGCAGGTACTGCCCATGATCTCTTCGTTGGGTTTGAAATACAGCGACGAGCCCGAACGTGCGCGCAGCTGCGTTGGCGCACATAGGCTCGGTCCCGGCCTAAGTCAAGCATCGAGTCGACGACATCCGCTATCCTGGGGGGAGGATCACCTGCTATCCTCCAACGAGGAGAAGAGACCGCATGCCAGATCAGCCACACGCCGCGATCGCCCGCCGTCTGCGGCGGGCGCGCGGCCATCTTGAAAGCATCATCGCTATGGTCGAGCAGGGCAGTCCATGTGGCAAGATCGCTCAGCAACTGCAGGCCGTCGAGGGGGCGATCGAGAACGCGAAGAAGGCGCTCATCCAGGATCATATCAGCCACAGCCTTGAGCGGAGGTTGAGCGCGTCTGGGAGAAAGTCTCAGGCGCAGGCCATGTTAAAGGATTTCAAGCTGATCGCGAAATATCTGTAGGCGACCTTTGGGGGCCGCTTCCCTTGAGACCCGCCGACATGCGCAGATGCGCGCCTATCGGCACCGGGGCGGTGCCCTTGGCCCGGCAGTGTGCCGTCATCATCTGATACTGGCGTCCACGGCCCGCACCGACCCCGCCATCGCTTCGGTCAATACGCAGTCACGCCAGACCGGTGTGGTGCACGCGGCTGGCCAGCTGCCGCCGAGCGCCATGAACAGCGCCGCAGTATCGGATAGTCGCGTCGCCTCAGCCTGGACGCGGGCGATCGCAGTGTTCAGATAGGCCTGCTGCGCATTCAGCACGGTCACCTGAGTGATCTGTCCCAGCGCGAGCTGCTTCTGGATGATGTCGAGCGTCGCCTTGGCGCTATTCTCGGCCTTGATCGCGGCCTGAACCGCGCGAGCGTCTGCCTGAAGGCTGCGCAGGCCGTCAGCGACGTTCTGCAGTGCGGTGATCACGGCCTGGCGGTACAGTGCGCCGGCCTGATCGAGCGCTGCTTCGCTCGATTTCTGGCGGTGGTAGAGCGTGAAGCCGTCGAACACGGTGGAGGTGGCGCTACCCGCGACCGTGTAGAACAGCGTGCCTGGCGTGAGCAACTCGGCCGCCTTGAATGCGCTGCTGCCGGGATTGCCCGATAACGTGATGTTGGGAAGCCTGGCCGCGATGGCGACCCCGACCAGCGCGCTCGTGGAATGCAGGTTGGCCTCGGCGGCCTTGATGTCCGGCCGTTGCGCGACGAGCGCTGCAGGCAGGCTCACCGGCAGATTTCGCGGCAACGACAAGTGTTCGAGATCGAACTTCTCGAGAATCTCATTCGCGGAGAATTGTCCGGCCAGAGCGGTCAAGAGATCGCGCTGGATTGCGAGCTGCTTCTGCAGCGGCGGCAAGGTCTGTTCGACCTGCGCCAGTGCCGTCTCCTGGGTCAGGACGTCCACCTGCGCGGCCTGACCTGCCTTGAACTGGCTCTGCAGGATACCGAGGATGTCGCGTTCGATCTTGATGATGTGCTCTGTGGCCGCAATCTGTCCGCGTAACGAGGCTTCCTGGATCGCCGCAGTCACCACATTGGCGGTGAGCGTCAGATAGGCCGCCTCGAGCTGGAATTGCGCCTGATCGGTGAGCGCATCGAGACTTTCGACCGAGCGCAGATTCTGTCCCCATATGTCGGGCACGAAGCTGATCGTCAGCTGTGCGGTATGCAGGGTATAGCGCGACTGCGGCGGATCGCCCGGGCCCTGCTGGGTGGCCATGTTGGACGACTGCTGGTCCGCCACATTATAGTTTGCGCCGACCTGTGGATAGAACAGGCCGCGCTGGGCCAGCGCATTCTCGTTCGCGATGCGGATCGCGGCATCGGCCGATGCAAGTGTCGGATTGTGCTCGATCGATTGCCGGATGAGCGCATTGAGCGGTTGGGAGCGAAACGCCGCCCACCACCGCACCGGAATCTGGGCACGGGGAATGAATCGTTGCCCTGGGACGCGCGGTCCTTCGCGATCCGTACGCGGCGAGGTCAGCGGCTCCGGCGTATATCCGGTTACATCGGGAGCGGGAGGCGGAGTGAAATCAGGGCCGACAGCACAACTTGCGAGCATCAGTCCAGCCGCCGCGGTGGCTGCCAGATGCAGCCGCGCCTTGCGGGTCCTGCGTGCGAGGCCAAACCGAAGCGGAACGACAATGGTGCGCATTGGTCCGGACTCCCTATTCCGCGGGTGCCGGGGGCGTGGCGGTCACGTCATCGACATTTGCGACCGTATGGTCATGCGCCAGGAAGATGCGCCGCAACGCCGGCGCAACGATCAACAACAGGGCGGGGCCGATGAACATGCCGCCGACAACGACGGTGGCGAGCGGTCTCTGCACCTGACTGCCGATCCCGTGTGAGAGCGCCGCCGGAAACAGGCCGACACCGGCCGACAGTGCTGTCATCAGCATCGGCCGCATCCGTTGCTCAGAGCCGCGAAATACGGCCTCCGCCACGCTGAGGCCGGTGGCCCGCAGTTCTCGGAAATAGGTGATGTTGAGGATACCGTCCATGACGGCGACGCCGAACAACGAGATGAAGCCGATCGCCGCCGAAATGGAGAAATCAAGGTTGGCGAAATAGAGCGCGATCAGGCCGCCGCCGATCGCGAACGGAATGCCGGCGAGCGCCAGCAGGCTGTCACGCAGCGAATTGAACAGGCCGTAGAGCAGCACGAAGATCAGCAGCAGGGTAATCGGCACTACGATGATGAGGCGAGCTTTTGCCGCCTCCAGATTGTCGAACTCGCCTGACCAGACGATGCGGTAGCCGCTCGGAAGCTGCACGGCCTGCGTCACCCGTTCTTGAGCTTCCTTGACGGTACTGCCGAGATCGCGCCCTCTGACGCTGAACTTGATCGGGATGTAGCGTTGGCTGAGCTCGCGATAGATGAAGAGCGCGCCGGTATCGAGCGAGATATCGGCGAGTTCGGAAAGCGGGATGTAGGCGTTGGTGCCGGATGGCGTCGCATAAGCGACCTTGATGTCCTTGACCGCATCGATGCTCTTGCGGAATTTCGCATCGAGTCGGACTGCGACGGCGAAGCTGCGGTCCCCCTCCAGCACCGTCGTCGCATTGGTACCGCCGAGTGCCGCCTGTACCACGGTGGTGACATCACCGGTGTTCAGCCCGTAACGCGCAGCCTTTTCGCGATTGACCTTGATGTTGAGGTTCGGTTGGCCGACGAGGTGGAAGATGCCGAGATCGGCGACGCCGCGGACCTTGGCCATCTCTTCCATCACCTTTGCCGCAGTCTCTTCCAGCACCTGCAGATTGGGGCCGATGATCTTGACCGAGTTGGCCCCCTTGACGCCCGAGAGCGCCTCCTCGACATTGTCCTGAATATATTGGGAGAAGTTGAAGCTGATGCCGGGCAGCTCGGCCTCGAATTCCCGCTGCAGCTCCTCGGTGAGCTTCTCTTTCGTCAGTCCAGGTGGCCATTGGTCGAACGGCTTGATCGGCGCGAACAGCTCGACGTTGGAGAAAGGCGAGGCGTCGCTGCCGTTGTCGGGGCGGCCATGCTGCGACACCACGGTGATGATCTCCGGGTGCCGGAGAAGGATCTCCCGCATCTTGCGGGTCGCCTTAGTGCCGGCATCGAGCGAGATCGTCGGCGGCATCGAGGCGCGAATCCAGAAATTACCTTCCTCTAACGCCGGTAGGAACTCGCTGCCGAGGCGACTCGCCGCGAGCCCGCTCAGGCCGAGGAAGATCAGTCCGCCCGCTACCGCGAACCTGACATGGGCGAGCGACCAGTTGAGTACCGGGCTGTAGAGCCCGCGCAGCCCCCGCACGATCATCGTCTCGACTTCCTCGATGCGCCCGGGCAGCAGCAGTGAGGCAAGCACGGGTGTGACCGTGAAGGTTGCGAGCAGTGCGCCTGCCAGCGCATAGCCGTAAGTACGCGCCATCGGCCCGAAGATCTGACCCTCGACGCCTTGCATCGTGAACAGCGGCACGAAAGCCGTGACGGTGATGGCGGCCGTGAAGAAGACCGCCTTGTCGACCTGCAGCGCGCTGACGAAGATCATGCGCAGCCGTTCGCTCCAGTGGCTCGCAGCCGGATGGCCGTGGGTCGCCAGCGTCGGATCGGGGCCCCAATAGCCTTCCGAGAGCCGCTGGAGTGTGATCTGGCGTGCTTGCGGGCTCGACTGCAGATTCCGAAAGATGTTTTCCATCATGATGACGGCGGAATCGACGATGATGCCGAAATCGACCGCACCGAGCGACAGCAGATTGGCGTCCTCGTTGCGCAACACCAGGATGATGATGGCGAAGAACAGTGCAAAGGGAATGTTCGCGGAGACGATCAAAGCGCTCCTGAGATCGCCCAGGAAGATCCATTGGATGGCGAACACCAGGATGCAGCCGAACACCAGGTTGTGCAGTACCGTGTGCGTGGTGACGCCTACGAGCGAGCTGCGATCGTAATAGGGCACGACCCTGACGCCCGGCGGTAGCGTGCCGTCACTGTTGAGTTTCTCGACTTCGGCTTGTACTTTCGGGATGATGTCGTTGGTGTGCTGCGTGCGGCCCATCACCACGATCGCTGCGGCGATGTCGTCGTCCTTGTCCTTGCCGGCGATGCCGAGCCGCGGCACATAGCCGACCGAGACCGTGGCGACGTCCTTGATCTGGATCGGCAGCCCGCCCGATTGGGTCAGCACGATGTTCTCGATGTCCTGGACGTGATAGCCCTTGGTGACGTCGTCGGCGCCGCCGGAATCGATCAGGCCGATCCCGCGGATGTTCACCGACTGCTGGCCGATCGCGATTTCGCGCCCGCCGACATTGACGTTGGCATTGCCGAGCGCCGAGATGAGCTGCGGCACGGTGATGTTATAGGCTTCGAGCTTCTGGAGATCCGCATCGACATTGAACTGCTTGGTGGTGCCGCCCCAGGAGTTGATCTGGACCACGCCCGGAATGGTCATCAGGCGCCTGGCGACCACGTAATCCTGCAGGGTCCGCAGATTGGTCAGCCCGAAATTGGGCGGTCCGACCAGCTGATAGCGGTAGATTTCGCCGACTAGGCTCGACTGCTGGATGGTCGGAACCAGATTGCCCGGCAGCTGAATATTTTGCTGGATGCTGTTGGCGGTCTGCGTCAGCGCGAAATAGTAATCGACACCATATTTGAAGGTGACGCGGACGAAGGACAGCCCATAGAACGAGGTCGAGCGGATATTGGCGACGCCGGGCGTCGGATAAAGCCCGACTTCCATGGGGATGGTGTAGTACTTCTCCATTTCTTCGGCCGAAAGGCCGGGCGCCTGCGCAGTGATCTCCAGGATTACCGGAGCCGGATTGGGATAGGCTTCGATATTCAGCTTGACGAAGGCGGCGACGCCGGCGGCACAAAATACCAGCAGGCCCAGCGCGACGATGGCGCTGCGCGTCAGACCGAACTGGATGATGCTCTTGACCACGACCGGCTACTTTTCGTTGGATGTGAGGGGCGTCGCGTCAGGACGCCCCGGCAGCGGCCATGGCCAGTTTGTTGCTGAGAAAGATCGCGCCGGTCGACGCGACCTCTTCGCCCGCAGCCAGGCCTTCCACAATCTGGCGCCACCCGTCTTGCTCGAGCCCGGTCTTGACGATTCGGCGCACGAAACGCCGATGATCGGCGGAGACCCAAACCGTCATGGTGCCGTCGCCTTCGCGCACCACTGCCTCGGATGGGACTGCGACGGACTGGCGTGGCTGTTCGGTCTCGATCGTGAAGCTCGCGAGCATGCCCGCGCGCAGCTTGTGCTCGGGGTCCTCGATTACTGAGCGGACCAGCTGGCGGTGCGTGGTCGGATCGATGTTGAGGCCAAGCGTCGTCACGTGGCCGCGAAAGATCTCGGTCGGGTAGGCCGGCACCGTTACTTCGACGGGCTGACCGAGCCGGTATGCAGGTGCATCGATCTCGATCACGTTGGCGATCATCCACATGGTGGAGAGATCGGCGAGCGTGTAAGGCGCGGGTGCGGTGCCGGGCTGTGCATAGAAGCCGGGGGCGGCGGTACGGGCCACGATCCGTCCGTTGATTGGGCTCGGTACGATCAGGATGGAATCGACCTTGCGATCCGCTAGGATACGGTCGATCTCGGTGTCCGTTTTCCCGAAGATGCGCACCGCGTTGCGCGCGGCCTTATAGTTGCCTTCCGCCGTCTGCTGGTCGGACGTCGCCTGATCAACGTCCTTCTGCGCTCCGCCGCCGGTCTGCAGCAGCTGCTTCACGCGCGCGAGCTTCCGCGTCTGCAGCGCCAGCACGCCGGCGCTGGCCAGCAGGGTGGATTCGGACTGCAGCAGATCCGGGCTGTCGATGGTGAACAGGGTCTCTCCCTTTTTCACCTCGTCGCCGATGTTGAAGAACGTATCGACGATCTTGCCAGGGTTGGGCGTGAAAACCTGCACTAGCATGTTCTGGTTGAAATCGATCGAACCGACGGCGTTCTTGGTGATGCGAAATGATCTGGTCTCGGCTGGTAGGACCTTGAACGATCCGGCTTGATGCTCGGTGATCTCGACCGACTGATCTACGACGTTGACATCCGGCTGGGCCGTCATGACGGCCGGCGCGTCGGCCGACCGGCCTTCGGAGTGCAGCACGAACCATCCGGTCAGCGCGAGCGCAAGGACCGCTGCTGCTGCGTAACCCGTATATCTGATACGGACTGGAGTCATGCTGTTGGCGGCCCCCCGGCCGTTGGACGAACTGTTGGATGCAAGGTCTGCGCGCGCTCGGGCGGCAACGCTGTCCTGCCGACAACTACGGTTCCTGTTATCAAGGCAAGCTGACGCCAACCTTACAAGAGCCGTGACGAGCGAACGCTTGCCTGGCGCGGTGCTCAAATAACGGCCTTTCGAAGAATTTGCGCTTGGCGTCGGGCTTGTGCTGCGGCAGGACTCGTGCTGCGCCTGGATGGGCGTGTGGTGGCGCTGATTGATGCGCGGGAGTATCGTGATGCGTCTTCTGATCGTCGAAGATAATGTCGAGCTCTCTGAGCTTGTAGCGAAAGGGCTCGTTGCCGCGGGCTATGACGTCGATAGGGTCAACTCGGCTGCCGAGGCGCGAGACGCGCTCCGAGACGTGAACTACGCTGCGATGATTCTCGATCTCGGTCTGCCCGATGATGACGGCCTGGCGGTCCTGGCCGAACTGAGGCGACGGGCCGATCCGTTGCCGGTGATCGTGCTGACGGCACGCGGCGGTGTGCAGGATCGAGTCGCAGGACTGCGCCGCGGCGCCGACGATTATTTGGCGAAGCCATTCGCGTTGGAGGAATTGGTCGCGCGGTTGGAAGCAATTCTCCGTCGTCCGGGCCAGTTGCTCGGCCGTTCGCTCGCTCTCGGCAATCTCGTCTACGACACCCAGAGCCGGCAGATCTTCGTCGACGGTGTGCCTCGCACCCTGTCGGCGCGGGAGACATCGGTGCTGGAAATCCTGCTGCGGCGGCAGGGGCGGGTGGTGCCGAAGAAGAACGTCGAGGACCATCTGTTCGGACTGTCCGGGGAGGTCGGATCGAACGCCGTCGAGGTCTATGTCTCGCGTTTGCGCAAGCAACTGGGGGAGTATGGCGCGAAGATCGTGATCCATACCATCAGGGGCGTCGGCTATCTGATGTCCGAGGAGAAATAGGGTGCGCTTCAAATCGCTGATCTCGCGTATCGTGCTGCTGCACATCCTGGTGATCACGGTGGCCGCCATCGTGCTGCCCTTGATCCTGTTCTGGCTGCTGACTTCCGAGATCGACCAGTTGCAGCGAAGCGTGATGCACAGCCAGGCCGAGGCGCTGGCCGATCGTCTCGCCGCAGCGGCGGACGGCAGCGTCAGTCTCAATCTCTCCGAAAGCCAGAAGGATCTCTATTCCGAAGCCTATGGCCGCTACGGCTACGATGTTCTCGACGAAACCGGGCAGGTGCTGTTCTCCTCTCGAAAAAGCGGGGCCGCCATCCTGCCGCCGCGCGCGCATTCCTCCGGTTCGATCTCGGGAGCGAGCGTCAGCAAGAGCATCGGCGGTCGAAGCCTGACGATCCAGGTCGCTGAGGACCTCGCCCATCGCGATGTCATCACCGACGATATCGCCGCCAACTTCTTTCGGCGGGTAGGATGGATCACGATTCCGACGTTGCTCGCGGTGCTCGCGATCGACATCCTGATCTTCCGCCGGGCCATTGCGCCGCTGCTGCGCGCCTCCGAGAAGGCCAGCCATATCGGACCGTCGCGCACGGACATCAGGTTGCCGACCGAACAGATGCCCAGTGAGATCGTGCCGCTGGTCACGGCCGTGAACCGTGCGCTCGATCGCCTGCAGGACGGGTTTCGGGTGCAACGCCAGTTTACTGCAGATGCTGCGCACCAACTGCGCACGCCACTTGCGGTGCTGCGCACCCGAATAGAAACGCTCGGGGATCGCACCGGCACCAAGGAGCTGCTCGCAGACATCGAGGGCATGAGTCGCATTGTCAGCCAGCTCCTGGAGATTGCTGAGCTCGACACGCTGGTCGTCGATCCCGCCGAGACTGCCGAATTGCGGACGGTCTGCGCCGACGTGGTCGCGGCGATCGCGCCGTATGCGCTTGCGCAAGGCAAGGAGATTGCGCTCAAAGGGACCGAAGAGCCGGTCATGATCCGCGGCAATGCCGATCTGCTGCAACGGGCGATCTTCAATCTGGCGGAAAACGCCATCAAATACACCGCGCCGAAAACGACGGTGGACATCGAGGTGTCCGGGGACGGCTCGGTGCGCGTGCGCGATTGCGGCCCGGGCATCAGGCCGTCCGAGCAGGCGCTGATCTTCCAGCGCTTCTGGCGCGGCGACCATCGTCACACGGACGGGGCAGGACTCGGACTGTCCATCGTGCGCGGGGTCGTCGACGACCATGCTGCGACGATCGCGGTCGAGAACCTGCCGCAAGGCGGAGCGCAGTTCACGCTGCGCTTTCGGCTGGCTGGCGATGCGCCGGCGAGCGCAGGTCATCTGGCGAACTAATCCCTCTCCGTCGGTACGACCAACTCCTCTTGCTGCTCCTCCCGCCTCGACAGACCAGTGCTCAGAGGCTGGTTTTTGCGTTGCGGGATAGTTTTCGCATGGCACCCTGTCGGTGAATGTTCCAGACTGATCTCTACGTGTCGTCATCGGAATGATCGACGCGCAAAAGGCCTCGCACGAAGGCCAGAAAAAACGAAGACACATCATCGTCCAAGAGGGAGGACAGCATGAAGCGAAGGGATTTCATCAAGGTCAGCGGACTTGGCGCGGCCGGTGCTGCCGCGCTCGCTGCGCCGGCGATCGCGCAATCGATGCCCGAGATCAGGTGGCGCATGCCGACGAGCTGGCCGAAATCGCTCGACACGCTCTATGGCGGCGCCGATATGATGGTCAAAATGGTCGGCGAAGCCACCGACAACAAATTCCAGATCCAGCCGTTTGCCGCCGGCGAAATCGTGCCGGGGCTGCAGGTGCTCGATGCGGTACAGAACGGTACGGTCGAGATCGGCCACACTGCCTCCTACTACTACTTCGGCAAGGACCCGACCTTCACTTTCGGCTCGTCGGTCCCGTTCGGTCCGAACATGCGGATCAACCAGGCCTGGTATATGCTGGGCGGGGGCAGGGAGATCCTCAACGAGTTCTATAAGAAGTATAATGTCGTATCGCTGCTTGCCGGCAATACCGGATGCCAGATGGGCGGCTGGTTTCGTAAGGAGCTGACCAGCGTCAATGACCTCAAGGGCCTGAAATTCCGCATCGGCGGCTTTGCCGGGCGCGTCATGCAGAAGCTCGGTGCCGTGCCGCAGCAGATCGCCGGCGGCGACATCTATCCGGCATTGGAGAAGGGGACGATCGACGCGGCCGAATGGGTCGGTCCCTATGATGACGAGAAGCTCGGCTTCTACAAGGTCGCGCCGCATTACTACTATCCGGGCTGGTGGGAAGGCGGGCCGATGCTGCTGGCCTTCGTCAATCTCGATCGTTGGAATGCGCTGCCAAAGCACTACCAAAATGTCCTCGAGCAGGCCGGTCACTACGCCAACAACTGGATGATGGCGAAGTACGACCAGGCCAATCCGCCGGCGCTGCGGCGACTGTTGGCCAACGGAGCCAAGCTGCACGGCTTCTCGCCCGAGATCATGCAGGCCTGTCTCAAGGCGGCGCGCGAGCTGCACAACGAGGTGGCCGCCAGCAATGCCGATTTCAAGAAGACCTATGAGTCACTGACAAACTTCGCAAGTAACGGCTATGCCTGGTTCCAGGTCGCCGAGCTCAACTACGACGCCTTCATGGCGCGCAATTCGCAGAGCTGAGGCTGGGATCGAAGTCAAAACAGAACCCCGGCGCGGTACGCCGGGGGGTTCTCATCTTGTCCAGCCCATCAGAACTTCGGCGGGCCGAAGTCGAGCGGCGGCGCGTCGATCTGGGGGATCTCGATCTTGATCGAGTTCGGATCGACGGTCGAAGCCGCGCCTTTGTAGTGCATGACCATCGACGGGAACAGGATCACCAGCAGCACCATGATCAGCTGGATCACCACGAACGGCACCGCACCCCAATAGATCTGGCCGGTGGTCACCGGCTCCATCTTCTTGCCGGTGACGCGATCGATGTAGGGCTCCTTCGGCGCCACCGAGCGCAGGTAGAACAGTGAGAAGCCGAACGGCGGATGCATGAAGGAGGTCTGCACGTTCACGCCCAGGATCACGCCGAACCAGATCAGGTCGATGCCGAGATGCTCGGCGGCCGGCCCAAGCAGCGGGATCACGATGAAGGCGAGCTCGAAGAAATCGAGGAAGAAGGCCAGCACGAAGGTGAACAGGTTGACGAAGATCAGGAAGCCGATCTGGCCGCCCGGCAGCGAGGTGAGCAGGCTCTCGACCCAGACGTGGCCGTTGACGCCGTAGAAGGTCAGCGAGAACACGCGCGCGCCGACCAGGATGAAGACCACGAAGGCCGACAGCTTGGCGGTGGATTCCACCGCCTGGCGGATCAGGTCGAAGCTCAGGCGCCGCTTCATCGCCCCGAGGATGATGGCGCCGGCCGCGCCCATGGCGCCGCCTTCGGTCGGAGTGGCGAGGCCGATGAAGATGGTGCCGAGCACCAGGAAGATCAGGAACAGCGGCGGCACCATCACGAAGGTGGTCTGCTGCGCCATCTTCGACAGGAAGCGGAAGCCGGTCAGACGGTCGATGACCCAGTTGACGACCGCGACCACGAAGGCGAACACGATGCCGGAGAACATCGACAGCACGACGAAGTCGGCGCCGTGATAGTCCGAGCCGCGCAACATGTACCAGCCGAACACGCAGCTCGCCAGGAACAGCAGGCCGAGCGAGGTCAGGCCGCGGCTGCCATTGTCCTCGCGATAGCCGATCGCTTCCTTCGGCAGCCCGGGGGCCGATTTCGGGAAGATCATACTGGAGATGAAGGCCCAGCCGGCATAGAGGCCGGACAGCACGAGGCCGGGGATGAAGGCGCCTTCGTACATGTCGCCGACCGAGCGGCCGAGTTGGTCGGCCATCACGATCAGGACCAGCGAGGGCGGGATAATCTGGGCCAGCGTGCCGGAGGCGGCGATGATGCCGGCGGCGAGCCGCCGGTCGTAGCCGTAGCGCAGCATGATCGGCAGCGAGATCAGGCCCATCGAGATCACGGAGGCTGCGACCACGCCGGTGGTCGCCGCAAGCAGCGCTCCGACGAACACCACGGCATAGGCGAGGCCGCCGCGCACCGTGCCGAACAGCTGCCCGATAGTATCGAGCAGGTCCTCGGCCATGCCGGAGCGCTCCAGCACCAGGCCCATGAAGGTGAAGAACGGGATCGCCAGCAGCGTGTCGTTGTTCATCACGCCGTAGACGCGCTCGGGCAGGGCCTGCAGGAAGTCAGGCCGGAACTCGCCGAGCCCGATGCCGACCAGCGCGTAGAACAGGCCGACCGCGCCGAGCGAGAATGCCGCCGGATAGCCGAGCAGCAATACCACGACCAGCGACCCGAACATGATGGGCGCCAGGTTGGCAATCAGAAACGCTTCCATCTAATCCCCCCGCCGCCCGGCGCTCATTTCTTCTCGATCGCCTCGACGAGGTGCTCGACCTCGGCCTCGATCCCGTGCGCCTTCGACGCATGCGGATCAGGAATCAGTCCGCGCATGACGGCGATGCGCTTGATCAGCTCGGAGATGCCCTGCACCAGCAGGAAAGCGAAGCCGATCATGATCAGCGATTTCGCCGGCCATTGCGGCAGTCCGCCGGCGTTGCTGGACTGCTCGTTGATCCCGTACGAGTTCAGGAAGAACGGCACGCTGGTGACGATCATGACGATCGTGAGCGGCAGCAGGAAGAACACGTGGCCGACGATGTCGATGACGTCGCGGACGCGTTTCGGCATCATGTTGTTCACGATGTCAATGCGGATGTGTTCGTTATCGAGCAGGGTCCAGGGCGCGCACAGCAGGAACACGACGCTGAACAGCACCCATTGCAGCTCGAGCCAGGCATTCGAGGAGGTGTCGAACACCTTGCGGACGATGGCGTTGACGGCGGATACGATGACGGCGAGCAGGATCAACCAGGCAAGCCGCTTCCCGACCCAGGTTGTGAACGCATCGATCCCACGGCTCAATTTCAGCAGCGACTGCAACGCCGGTCCTCCTCCATGCCGCTTTCCTCTCGCGCTGCACTTCTGGCTGCGGATGTCGCGCAGCGGCCCTATCCGGCCCGGCAGGCGTGAAAATCGGGCGCACCATTTCAGCGGCCACTGGTCCCGTCAATCGGAAAAAAGAGAAATTGACGCCCCGTCAAAGCCTTGCTTGGGAGTGGTAAAGTGAGAGGCTAGGGGGCGGAAAGCACCCTTTCTCGAGAGAGCGGCCCCGCAAGCGGGCCCCGGAGCGCCCCGCGCGTTGCGCGGAGGACAGCCGGAGCGAGGCAGTCGTACCGCCATCGATCGCGGCGGGACAGCGCGTTCGCTGCCGCGTTCGATGTTCTCCGCATTGCACCATGCCATGCTCCACGTGGCTTTTCCGACATGACGTCGCGCTCTCGCGGCGCGTATTGCGTCCGAGCTCTGAATGATGGACCTCCTCTTTAGGAAGAGGAGCAGGGAATGCCGGGAGCTGGCCGCACCCATGGCCCGCCTGCAGAAAGAAAGCAGGCGGCAGTCACCACAGGTCCAGCCGAGACATCCCGGCATTCCCTGCACGATGGCTTTAACGGCTGCTTCGCGTTCTCCTTGGTGCGCCGGGCTTGTTGGCCACCATGCTGCGACAACGCGCTAGGCGCGTTGCGCAGGTGATACCAGCGTCGGGGTATCAGGACCGCGCGACTTGACCGTGCGTGCCGGAGTCGTTCGTCCGCGCGAATGCTCGCGCTGCAACCCGACACACCCACCGCATCCCGCGCTCAGCGTCCGTGACGATCGCGATACACCCCTCAGCGAGGCGGGACGAGCGAATGAAATCACAATTTCTGATAAAGCGAAAGAGGGATATTTTTCGTGAGGGGACTGGACAAGGGTGATCGTTTTGAACCGGCTCGCGAAACGAGTTTTTCGGCGCGGGTCGATTTAGGCCTCAATCGCTCCTCGATTGGCAGGAAATGAGCCGGATCGCGCATTCGCGCGTCTGCTCAGCCGGGGCGAGTCGCCCGACGGGCAGGAATGAGTGCGGTATCCCTTGCAATGTGCAGCCCTTGAGTCCGATCGGCCATTCCCGACGAAGCCGAACCGTGGCGTCGGTTGCGAACAACAAGGTCGCGCCGATAGTAATCGGCGCGACCTCATGTCGCCGGAGCTCGATTGAAATGACGCCGTCGACTACTTCTCCTTGATGACCGTCGTGCTGCTGCTGCCCACGGTGCCTTCGTCTTCGCAGACCTTGGTCTGCTTGATGCGGTCCTCGGCTTCCACGCGGCTGGTGAAGGCCATGGGTCCGATCTGCGTCACGATTTCCTTGTCCGCCGGGCGCGTGGTGGTGATCGTGCAGTGATGGCTGGGTCCTTGCACGACGTAGTACTCATCTGCCATTGCGGGGGCGGCGCATCCGATGATCACTGCGCCAGCAAGAAGAAGGGGTGCTTTCATTGTCGCCTCTCTGTTCAAACGATGCCGAATGGAGGACAAGCGATCAGCGGAACTGTCGCTCATCCAACGATCCTCTCCACGCTGCTGCAACTCGCCCAAACGGCCGTAGTTCCCGGCCTGCTGGCGCCAGGCAGGTCGGTTGACGAACTGCGCTGTGACCGCCGATGCCAGCAGAGTTCTTCTGAGGGGCAGATGACCGCTGAACGTCACGCCAAGGACAGCAGCAGCCAGGCGCCGGCAGCGACAGATGCGATCCCGGCGGCACGCGCGATCCAGCGTCCGACCGGTGTGAGTTTCTCCAACAGCACAAGCAGGGCCAAAAGCGCGATCCACAGCACGTTCATCACCCCGCCGACGAACAACAGCACCATCAGGACCCAGCAGCAGCCGACACAATAGCCACCGTGCCGAAGTCCCAGCAGCAGGCAGCCGCTGGGATCACTGCGAAAGCCACCATGCCGCATCAGGAACAGAAATGGCGACTGGCATTGGGCCAGACAGATGTCCTTAAGCGGAGTCCATTGATAGACGCCCGCCGCAATCAGCAGAACCCCGCCGAGCAGGCTGCTGGCGAGCACCATGCGGGAATCCAGCAGGGCGGCCCGCTCGATGGCCCATTGGAGAACGGTTGCTGTCAGCGAAAAGCCGCTCCAGGCCAGCAGGTAGCCGGCCGCAAACCAGCCGGTCGCAGCGAACGGCTTGCCCTGCGCCTTCCCGTGCCGACCCACACGGGCGTACATCAGGATCATCGGCGCTGCGGAGGGCGCCATCATTCCCACCATCATCACCGCCCACATCAGGAACACATAGGCGAATTCGATGGCGCGCCACGGCGCATCGGCCGGCAGCATGATTCCGATCCCGGCCGGGATCATGCGGAACCCGGTCATGTCCATGCCGCCCATGTCCATGTCATTGGCGAGCCACAGCACATAGGCCCACGCCAGCGCGGCAATGAGGGCGATCGCGCCGCCGACGATCCAGCGATCGCGCCGCAGCACGGTTTCCAGGGCGGTGTCACTCATGTGCGATTGGATGTTGCCGGCCGTGTCAGGCCTGGTTGGACCAACTGATCGGCGCGTAGAGGCCGTTCTTGCCGGAATTGTCCCAGCGCATGCCATGATCGCTGAACGTGTTGCCGGCGGCGCCGACCGCCATCACCATTCGGTCGGGGGCGACGGGGTGGCCGATGTTCACCCACATTTCCCCGCTCGGATGCATGGTCGGCAACGGATCGACCGACATGTGCAGAATGCCGGGAATTTCGGCGGACCGCGTCTTGCCGTTGATCTGGAATGTGATCGGAGCCTTGCTCACACCCAGGTTCTTGCTGATCAGGGGCGTGAACGCCGCCATGGGACCGCCGGCCTCACCGCTGAAGATCGCGGTGAGCGCCTGGGTCTGCGCATCGTCGGCGCGCTCATCGATATAGGTGGCCTGCGACCAATTCCCCTCGGCCATGACACCGGGCGCATGGAGGACGACAAAGACGTTGAGCCCATCTAGCGCGACTTCGCCATAGCGGCCGCTTTCGATGTGGAAGACCAATGGCACGCCGCAATAGCCCTCGGTCGGCCGCGCCGTCAGCGGCGGCGCCGCCGACACGAGACACGGACAGACGAGGCTGCAACTACAATTCTCGAAATAGTCACCGGAAAGGTGCCACGGGACTTGGTCCGCCATCGCTCTCTCCCGCTTGGCTGAACCCGACGGATTGCTTTCGAACGGACGACCTATGGTGGAAAGCTACGCCGCGTAGGAGGGAACCGCAAGCCGATTCCGGTGTGGGGATACTTTGATTGGGTCCTACTCGGGCACGTGCCGCTCTGCACCACTCGAATGAAATACGGTAATTCCCTCGCTCCGCCGCCGTTGGGCTTGCGGCTGTGGGACCCGATCAGGGCGTAGGTCTCTGCGCTTTCGAAGAAGTTGGCGTAGATCGGCGCGTTGAAGGTCAAATCGTCCAGTTTGACCAAGAGATAATCTAATTACGTAATTACGGTGACAGTGCATTTAATTGACATCGGTGATCCGAGAGCGCAGAATGCGTCATGGCCCGCCTTGCCCGTGTCGTCGTTCCCGGTCTGCCGCACCATGTCACCCAGCGTGGCAATGGGCGGGCGAGGACCTTCTTCGGCGATGACGACTACGCGCTTTATCGCGACCTGCTTGCGACCCATTGCCTCGCGGCCGAGGTGGAAGTGTGGGCGTGGTGTCTGATGCCGAACCATGTGCACCTGATCCTGGTGCCGTCGGATGCCGACGGCTTGCGCCGGGCGCTGTCGCGCGTGCATCGCGCCTATGCCGGGATCGTCCAGGCTCGCCGCAAGCGCAGCGGGCATTTCTGGCAGGGACGGTTCGGCGCCGTGGCGATGGATCAAGCGCATCTCGCGGCGGCGCTGCGCTATGTCAGTCTCAATCCGGTGCGGGCGCGGCTGGTCGAGCGCGCGCAGGATTGGCGATGGTCGAGCACGCGCGCGCATCTGCGCGGCAGGGACGACGGCGTGACCGCTCGCGCGGCGGTGAGGGAGATTTTTCCGGATGTCGCCGGGCTGCTGGGCAGCGCTCCGGAGGACGAGGATGATCTGTTCGGCCGTCTGCGTGCCGCCGAGAGCATCGGCCGGCCGGTCGGTAGCGACCGCTTCCTCGCCCGCATCGAGAAGCTGACCGGACGCGTGCTCAAAGCCGGCAAGCGCGGCCCGAAACCGGCCGAGCCGGAGGATCGTTGAGCGCGATGGCGCTTGAGTTAAATGCACTGTCACCGAAATCCCCTTGAGTTAAATGCACTGTCACCGAAATCCCGCCGTGCCTGGAGGCCTGCACACATCCTTGGACGTTGCGTTGGGCTTTGCGAAGCCGGCGGCGCGGTCCCACCCCTTGCGAGGAAAGGCTATCGCGTATGACGTTTAGCCAGTGAGCTAGGCATCCGGCGGCGTCTGACCCGGATCGGGAGGTTGGCAATTCCTAAGAGGGCGTTCTTGTGATACGCACGCGTCTTCTGCCTTTCGGCGTCGGCATATGTCGGAAAAGCGGAGGGAAGAATGAGCATCGTCGATCCCGTGATCCTCAACCTAGCCGTCGCACTCGGGATCGGCCTGTTGATCGGCGCCGAGCGAGAACGCCGTAAAGGTGCTGGCCCATCGCGTTCCCCAGCCGGATTACGAACGTTCGCCGTCACATCGCTTGCTGGTGCTATCAGCTTCCTTGTCGGCGGTCAGATGCTATTCGCGATTGCGACTGCGGGCGCAATCGCCCTGATCGCAGTCGCCTATTGGCGCGGGCATGGAGATGATCCTGGGCTTACCACCGAGATCGCACTGACGGCAACCGTCCTGCTCGGTGGCCTTGCGATGCAACGCCCCGCGCTGGCTGGAGGCATCGGGGTCGTCATCGCTGTTCTCCTCGCCGCCAAATCTCGGCTTCATCAGTTCGTCGGCAACATTCTCACGGAAGCCGAACTGCAAGACGCCCTGATTTTCGCGGCAGCGACGCTTGTCGTCCTGCCGCTCGTACCCGACCGTCCTTCGGGACCATACGGTGCACTAAATCCGCACTCGATTTGGATTGTCGTCATACTGATTATGGCGATCAGCGCCGTGGGCTATGTCGTAGTACGTATGATGGGCGCCAGATTTGGACTTCCGATCGCCGGCCTCGCCTCAGGCTTCATTTCGAGCACAGCAACCATCGCCGCAATGGGCGCTCGTGCTGCCAAGGCAAAGGAAGTGATCGCCGCTGCAGCTTCGGGCGCCGTATTGTCAACAATAGCAACGATCATCCAGATGGCACTCGTTTTGGCCGTCACAAGCATGGCGACCCTTCTATCCCTGGCAGTGTCTCTGATATGCGCCGGTATGGCTGCCACCGTCTACGGCGCGGCATTCACCGTGCTGGCGCTGCGACAGAGGACTGACGCGGAATTGCAGGGGGGCCGCGCGTTCAGTCTTTGGACGGCATTCGTGTTTGCATTGACCCTTTCCATCATTCTCGTCGCGTGCGCCGCGCTGCAGGATCGGTTCGGCGAGAATGGCATCATCATCGCCGCAGCCATTGCTGGTTTCGCTGATACACACTCCGCTGCGGTCTCGGTCGCTTCGCTTGTTGCGTCAGGGAAGATCACAGGATCTGACGCGATCCTGCCCATTCTGGCCGGGCTTTCGACGAATACGATCAGCAAGATCGTGCTTGCCGCCACGAGCGGCGGACTTTCGTTTGCTCTTCGCGTCGTCCCGGGATTGATCTTGGTTGCTCTCGCTGCCTGGACCGGCGCCTTCTACGGCTTGATCGTCGGCTGAAGGTTAGGTGGTGCGGAATCTTGTCGGTCGCCGCGCGGCGTGGAACCGCAAGGTGATCTCATGTGGCGGCAGCGGCGCGGAGGCGCTGAAGCCCGTCGGCCTGAGAGGGCAGGGATTGCGGGAACGTCTAGCGCATCGGCATCGGATTTACGGCGACAATGTTGGACTGCATTCATGTCACCGATATGAGACGCGCCCAGCTTTGTGAGCTGCCGGCGCAGAATACGCCGCCGCCCCAGGTCGCGAACGTCTGCAGAAATGGAGGCTTCGGCGAAGGAATTTCAGCGCGCCTTCATGGCTGAGACGTGGAGGAGGCGAGACCGGGCTTTTGAATTTCTCGGTAGATGACCTGGCTCCCGGCGCACCGGAGATTGAGACATCTATCGGGCGTGCCTTGTTGCTCCCAACTGTGGTTGCATTGCGTACACAGACAAGAATACCACGGCGCATCCTTGTCCCCATCGCCACGCGCTGTCTGCTCTACGCTTTTCGGGCAGGGGATTTCGCGATAGGTAACCTGTCGCCCTGCACACTTTGGATTAGCACACCCGCCTGGCTGTCCCAGTTGCTCCCAGCTGTAGCCGCACTGCGTGCAGAGACAAGCATAACATTTCGCATAGATTGGCATGTTGTGCTTCCTTTACAGGGGGCATCTCATCTCGTCGCCGTTCGATCGCACGCTTTTTCGATAGCAGTCGCTCCTGCACGTCTGTTTGATCTAAGGCAATCTTTAAGTGCATCGATGTGCAAGGCGTCCGTATGGATGTGGAGGGTTCGGCATGGGGCGGCTGCGCCTGCCCATCTGATGGCGAACGTCGCGATCCGCCAGCCGTTGCCGATCGGCGATAGAGGCCTGGAGCTCGGCGATGCATGCGTTCGCCCGCGCCACCGTCTTTCCGCTGCCGCCATGCGTGAAGGTGGCAGGGGTGGCATTGAACATCCCGGCACCACGGCGCCCCCGGTTGCGACAGTTTGTCTACTTTTCGATTGACCTGACCGCGTCGCTTTGCGATGGAGCGCCACTCCTTGTCCGCGGCTCGAATAGGCCTACGGCGCTTCGGGCGTCGTCAAGATGGGCGGGAGCCGGACGGGGGCAGGCACCGTAGCAGTACGGTACTGTATTGCCGAGACCAGGCGTGCGCTTGATGTTGACGCGCTTGCCCGTCGTCCGAGTTGTGGCGAGGGGGAGGGGCTATGCGCGCATTGCTGGCGTTGAGCGCCGCGATTGACCAGCTGAACGAGAAGGTCGGCAACATCTGCAACGTGCTGGTGCTCGGGGCTTGCCTCGTCAGCGCCGTGAACGCGATGATCCGCTACGCCTTCAGCTACAGCTCCAACGGCTGGCTGGAGGCGCAATGGTACATGTTTGCGATCATCGTGATGCTCGGCGCGTCCTATACGTTCAAGCGCAATGAGCATGTCCGGGTCGAAATCTTCTACCTCATGCTCTCCGAACGCGGCCAGCTCTGGCTCGATCTTATCGGCACGCTGTTTTTCCTGATCCCGGTCTGCCTGCTGCTCGCCTACCTGTCCTGGCCGTTGTTCTACAACGCTTACGAGATCGGCGAATATTCCGGCAATGCGGGCGGATTGCTGCGCTGGCCCATCAAGGCAGTGCTGCCGGCCGGCTTCTTCATGGTGGCGCTGCAGGGCGTCTCCGAGGTCATCAAGCGTATCGCCGCACTGCGCGGCGAGCTGACCATCGATGCCAAATACGAGCGGCCGACCCAATGATCACAGTCGAGATGATGCCGCCGCTGATGTTCGGCGGCTTGGTGCTGGCGATGCTGATCGGCTACCCCGTCGCATTCACCCTGGCGGCGGTGGGCTTGTCGTTCGGCTTTCTGGCGATCCACGAAGGTTTCTTTGGCCTCAGCTTTCTCGAGGCCATTCCCGAGCGCGTCTACGGCAACGTGCTGGCGAACGACCTGCTGCTGGCGATCCCGTTCTTCACCTTCATGGGCTCCGTCCTGGAACGCTGCGGGCTTGCGGAGGACATGCTGGACTCGATGGGGCAGCTGTTTGGCCCGATCCGTGGCGGGCTCGGCTACTCCGTCATCATCGTCGGGTTCATCCTGGGGGCGATCACGGGCACCGTGGCGGCGCAGGTCATCGCCATGGCGCTGATCTCGATGCCGGTGATGATCCGCTACGGCTACAACATGCGCTACATCACCGGCGTGCTGGCGGCCTCCGGCACCATCACGCAGCTGGTGCCGCCCTCGCTGGTGTTGATCGTGCTTGCCGACCAGCTCGGCAAGTCGGTCGGCGACATGTATCTCGGCGCCTGGGGCCCCTCGGTGTTCCAGATCGTGCTGTTCGCCGGCTACACCTTCGTGCTCGGCCTCATCAAGCCCGACCACGTGCCGCCGGTGCCGAAGGAAGCGCGCACGCTGACCGGCTGGCCGCTGTGGCGCAAATGCCTGCTGGGCATCATTCCGTCTGCGGTGCTGATCTTCGTGGTGCTCGGCACCATGATGCTGGGCCTTGCAACGCCGACCGAAGCCGGCGCCATGGGCGCGGTCGGCGCCATCGTGCTCGCGGTCATTCACCACAAGGATTTCAGCTCGACCGGACGCAAGCTCCTGATCCTGGGCGTGATCGCCGGCGGCATCGGCACCATGGTCGGCATCTTCGTCGCCGAAAATCTCGTCTTCAAGATCAGCTTCGCGGTGGCCTATCTGGCCTTGGCGTGGGTCTGCATCGAAGCGATCAAGATCCCCGACCTGCGCAGCCTGATCCGGCAGGGCTATGAGACCACCATGCGCATCACCTGCATGGTGACATTCATCCTGATCGGTTCGACCTGTTTCTCGGTCGTGTTCCTCGGCTGTAATGGCGGGGTTTGGCTCGAGCATCTCCTGACTTCGCTGCCGGGCGGGGTGTGGGGCTTCCTGATCTTCATCAATCTCTTCATCTTCTTCCTGGCGTTCTTCCTCGACTTCTTCGAGATCGCCTTCATCATCCTGCCGATGATCGCCCCGATCGCGCAGAAGATCCTGGCGCCGGTGGTCGGCGCCGAGGCCGCGCTGATCTGGTTCGGCGTCATGCTGTGCGTGAACATGCAGACCTCGTTCCTGCATCCGCCGTTTGGGTTCGCGCTGTTCTATCTGCGCGGGGTTGCGCCCAAGGAGGTCAAGAGCTCGGATATCTATTGGGGCGCGATGCCCTGGATCGGCCTGCAGTTGATCATGGTCGCGCTGGTGATCGCATTCCCGATCACGGTCACGGGGCTGCTGGACGCGCCGAGCAAGGTGGATCTCGACAAGGTCAAGATCGAAATCCCGCAGATCGACTTGCCACCGCCGCTGAACTTCGACGAGCCGAAGAAGTAGCGGGGCGGAAGCGCCATCCATTCAGGTCTTACGCGGGGGATTAGCGGATGAGCAGGCCGAGCAAAACCGAAGCTGAACTGATCGCCATGGCGGTTGCCGAGCTGAAGGTTCACGCCGATTGTCCGGAAGGCATGCGCATTTCCATCGTGCGTGACGGCAGCTCCTGGGAATTCCGCGCCAGTGCCGACCAGGCGACGATCGACAAGCCCGGCTATCCCGAATGCGTCGCCATGCTGGTCCAGATCGGCGACCACCTGTCCAAGCAGTACGCCGTTCAGGATTAGTACGACTGCGTTCACAAGCGCGAGACATGGTCCGCTTCACGGTCATTCCGGGGCGATGCGCCAGCATCGAACCCGGAATCTCGAGATCCCGGGTTCAGCCCTGACGGGCTGCCCCGGAATGACGGCACGTGTGACGCAGTAGGGTGAGAGCCATCTTCGGACGCCCGAGCGGCCCATGGCCTGCATGCCTGCTCTCGCACCGGTCGTCGTTGCGGTTCTTGGTCCGGACGGTAGTGTGCCGGCCGTGTGCGCATCGCGGCGCACGTTGCGGCAGTGCAGGAGGTCCGATGGCTGTTCATGAAGCGGCACGACAGGGATTTTCCAAGGAATCGGCGAACTACGAGCGCGGCCGGCCGGAGTATCCGGGCGGGCTGCTCGGCTGGCTGAGCGACAGCCTGGGGGCCAAGCCCCGCGCGCAGGTGGTCGATCTCGGCGCCGGCACCGGCAAGTTCACCCGCCTGCTGGCGCGCACCGGTGCCGACGTGGTCGCGGTCGAGCCGGTCGATGCCATGCGCGAGCGGCTGGCGCTCTCCAGTCCTGACGTCCGAGCCCTGGCCGGCACAGCGGAGAGCATGCCGCTCGACGACCAGTCGCTCGATGCCGTGGCCTGCGCCCAGGCCTTTCATTGGTTCGCGAACGGCCGCGCCTTGCAGGAGATCCACCGCGTGCTGCGTCCGGGCGGGAGGCTTGGCCTGGTCTGGAACGTGCGCGAGGAGTCCGTCGATTGGGTCGCAGCCATCACCGCCATCATCACGCCGTATGAGGGCGATGCCCCGCGCCACTACACCGGCCGCTGGCGCGAGCCGTTCGACCAGCAGGATCTCTTCAGCCCGCTTCGGTGCAGCGTGTTCGCCAACAGCCATGTCGGCACGTTCGATCAGGTCGTGATCGATCGCACCATGTCGGTGAGCTTCATCGCGGCGCTGCCGGACGACGAGAAGCGCGCGGTCGAGGCGCGGCTGCGGGGGCTGCGCGATCTCTTCCCGGCGCTGCGCGAGGAAGAGATCAGCTTTCCCTATCGCGCCGAGGCGTGGCTGTGCGAGCGCATAAATTAGTTGGAATTCGTTGGACGGGTTGAGCGTCGCGAAGCCAATCACACATCGATGGTCGAGCTGATGGGTATCTCCGCGCTCACCCCATCCGACTACTGAATTCCGATGATCACGAAGAATGGATTCCTGTATCTGACCGGGTGTCACTGTCATAGTGGCGGCGGGTAGAGACAGCTCGTTGGATTCCCGGTTGCCTCGGCGACCGTAACCCGGCTTGGGCGTCTCCGCTTGCCTTGTCTGATCGAACAGTCGCATGAGCGCCGATTTCCGGTAGCTCGCATACAGGTCTGATCCCCATGACAGCTCAGTCTCTTGCGCTCGCGGCCGGCATCGATGTCGGTCAGCGCTTTCTTGATGTCGGCCTTGCTCCCTCGGGCAAGACTTTCCGGGTTGCCAACGCTGCCGAAGGCGTCGCCGCCGTGGTCGAGCGGTTGACCCAGGCCGGCGTCGGCCGTGTCGTGCTGGAGGCGATCGGCCCCTATGCCCGGCAACTCGTCAGCGCTCTCGGCGCGGCCGGGTTCGAGGTCGGTCTCGTCAATCCGCGCCGCATCAAGGCATTCCGTGAGTTTGAAGGGCGCCGTGCCAAGACCGACAGGCTGGACGCGCGGCTGATTGCGCGCTTCGCTCTCGCCATGACCGACGCCATTCGCCCATTGCCATCCGCCGAGCAGCTGACGCTCAAGGCCCTCACCACACGTCGTCGCCAGCTCACGGAAATGATCGCCATGGAGAAGACACGGCTGAAACAAACCGCCGAGCCACTCCTATTGGACAATCACCGTGCCACCATCTCTGTTCTGACGACCCAGTGCCGCCAGATCGAGACCGAACTCGACCGCCGGATCGCCGCCGATCCGCAGCTTGCCTGCAGCTTCGAGATCCTCACCTCGATCCCCGGGATCGGCGAGCGCGTGGCCACTGTGCTGATCACCGAACTGCCTGAGATTGGCCGCGTCGATCGCAAGGCTGTCGCCAGCCTGGCCGGCCTCGCGCCGCATGTCAGCCAGTCCGGCAATGCGCCGCCCCGTGCCGCCATCTCGGGCGGCCGCCCTTGCGTGCGCACGGCGCTCTACATGGCCGCCCTCGTCGCCAGCCGTCACAATCCCCGAATGAAAGCCGCCTACCAAGCCCTGCGAGAACAGGGCAAGCCCGCCAAGCTCGCCCTCATTGCCATCGCCCGAAAGCTGTTGGTCACCGCAAACACCATGGTCAAAAACAACACCCGATATACCCAGCAATCGCTTGACAGCTAAGACAGTCGCCGGGCTCGCCGCTTATGCGGCGCCGCGGAATGACGACGGAGAGAGCGGGGCCGCTTTTGATCATACGGGCTAGCCGCCCGTCACGCTCATGTGGCGGCTGACGCTGGGGCGGTTGTGGCGGCGGTCGATGATGAAGTCGTGACCCTTGGGCTTCAGCCCGATCGCAACGTCGATCGCTTCGCTCAGGAGTTCGTCGCTTGCGGAGGCCCGCAATGGCTTGCGCAGGTCGGAGGCGTCCTCATGGCCGAGGCAGGTGTGCAGCGTGCCGGTGCAGGTGATGCGGACGCGGTTGCAGGCCTCGCAGAAATTATGCGTCATCGGGGTGATGAAGCCGAGCACTCCGCCGGTCTCGGCGACCTCTGCATAGCGCGCGGGTCCGCCGGTGGTGGTGTCGAGATCGGTCAGGGTGAACTGCTGGGCAAGCCGTGAGCGCACCAGCGAGAGCGGCAGATATTGATCGATGCGGCCGGCACCGATCTCGCCCATCGGCATCACCTCGATCAGCGTCAGCGCCATGCCCTTGCCATGGGCCCATTCGATCAGCGCCGGGATCTCGTCCTCGTTCATGTTCTTCAGCGCGACCGCGTTGATCTTCACCCGAAGCCCTGCGGCACGCGCGGCCTCGATGCCGGCGAGCACGCGGTCGAGATCGCCCCAGCGGGTGATGGTGCGGAATTTCTGCGGGTCCAGCGTATCGAGCGAGACGTTGATGCGACGCACGCCGCAATCGGCGAGCTCGGCGGCATATTTGGCGAGCTGGGTCGCATTGGTGGTCATCGTCAGCTCATCGAGCGCGCCGCTCTTCAGATGCCGCGACAGCGAACGCACCAGCCCCATCACGTTGCGCCGCACCAAGGGCTCGCCGCCGGTGAGCCGCAGCTTGCGCACACCCTTGTGGATGAAGGCCGAGCACAGCCGGTCGAGCTCCTCCAATGTCAGAAGATCGGCCTTGGGCAGGAATGTCATGTCTTCCGACATGCAATAGAAGCAGCGCAGGTCGCAGCGATCGGTGACGGACACGCGCAAATAGCTGATGGTCCGCCCGAACGGGTCGGTCATGGGGCGCGTCAGCGCGTTGGTATCGGTCAGCGAAGCAACGGTCATGGGGGGCCTTGCGGTGGCAACATTGCCACGGGGCAGCCGTGCGAGCGACGGCAAAACGAGATCGTCACCCAATCTAGTCACGATCGCGCCGTGTCACAATCGGTGACGCAAGCCGTTGTTCGGAGGACCGGCCGCGGCCGGATCAGCGTTGCGCTGCAGCAGGCGCAGCGGCATTGGCCGGGGCAGCCGCTGCCGGCTTCTTTATCCGCTTCGGCCGCATCCGCTTCGCCTTCGGGGCAGGCGCTGCCGGCTGCAGCTCCGCAGTGACCGGGTTGGGATCCAGGACCACCGGAGGCGAGGTGTTGAAGGCGCCGCTGTTGCGGATCACCTGGACCTGCACGGTCTCGGGCTGGAATTTGTCGAGGTTGAAGGTGACGGAGAAGCCGGAATCCGGCGCCGCGACCTGCACCGAGCAGGGCGTCTTGCAGCTCGGTCCGAGCGACGTCTTGGCCTCGGCGCCGGGCGGGGTCGATTCGAGCTGCACCGGGACTTCGGGCGGCGCCGATTTCAACATATCCATGGAAAACGAGGAGCAGCCGGCAAGGCTGAATCCCGCACATGCAATCGCGATCGCCCGCCGCATCATCTGTCCGCCCGGTCTACCTGCGGCCAACCGCCGCAATCCCCGGCGCGACCATAGGAGTGTCCGCACTGTGGCGCAACAGCCTCAATCCCATTATGAACAGATGGTTAAAGGTGGAATCTTTGGCGGTTTATAGAGTATATTCAGCTGATTAGGTGCCATTCTGAACCGGTCGTAGCGCCTCCACCGCGGCCGGCAGGTCCCTCATGTGATCGATCAGCTGGTCCGGATTGAGCTCGGCGATCGGTACGTCGGTATAGCCGAAGGTGCAGCCGATGACGGGCACGCCAGCGCGCCGCGCGGCGCCGACATCGGTTCCCGCATCCCCCACCATGACCGCCGCGCCGATGTCGCCGCCGGCACGCGCAATGGTCTGGCGCAGGATCGCCGGATCGGGCTTGGCGACGCCAAAGGTGTCGGCACCGCAGATCGCCGCGAACCGGGACGACAGTCCGAGCTGGTCAAGCAGCCGCTTGGAGAGCCATTCCAGCTTGTTGGTGCACACCGCGAATTGGCAACCGCGTTCGGCGAGCGCGTCGAGCGCCATTTCCAGCCCCTCGAAAGGGCGGGAGGCCACCGCGATATTCTCGCCATAATAGTCGATGAAGTCGGCGGTGAGGCGGTTCATCTCCTCAGGCCCGACGATCCGGCCCTCGGCCTCCAACCCGCGCTCGAGCAGCTTGCGTGCGCCGGCGCCGATCATGTTGCGCGCCGAGGCCAAGGGCAGCGCCGGCAGGCCTTCGCGCTCCAGCACGTAATTGAGCGCGCTGATCAGGTCCGGTGCGGTATCGACGAGCGTGCCGTCGAGATCGAAGACGATGGTGCGAGCATGTGCCATGGCCGATCCGCTACCGGTCGGACCGTCCGTGCGCAAGGGGCGGGCGGCGGATTTTTGTCCGGCTTCGGGTCGGTCAAGCGCTATCGCCCGCGGCAAAAGATCGCTAGATATGCGCCCGATTTTGGCGAAGGGTGGGATCTCGCGGGTGGATATCGACGGCTTGAAACGACAGGCGGCGGCGCGCGCGCTGGATCATGTGCGCGACGGCATGAAGCTCGGGCTCGGCACCGGCTCGACTGCCAAGCATTTCGTCGAATTGTTGGGCGAGAAGGTGCGCGCCGGGCTGAAGGTCGTCGGCGTACCGACCTCCGAGACCACGCGCGCGCAGGCCGCGGCTGCGGGCGTGCCGCTGACCACGCTGGACGAGATCGACCGGCTCGACCTCACCGTCGATGGCGCCGATGAGATCAATCCGTCGCTCGACCTGATCAAGGGCGGGGGCGGGGCGCTATTGCGCGAGAAGATCGTCGCATCTGCGTCGGATCGCATGATCGTGATCGCCGACGAGAGCAAGTGGGTCGATTGTCTCGGCCTATACCCGCTTCCCGTCGAGGTGATTCCCTTCGGGCTGGCGGCCACGCAGCGCGCGATGGCCGATGCCTTCGTAAGGAGTGGCGTGTCGGGCCAGATGGTGCTGCGCAAGGCCAGCGATGGCCACGTTTTCGTCACCGATGGCGGCCACTGGATTGTCGATGTCCGCCTGGGCGAAATCCAGGATGCGCCGCGTCTGGCGGGCTTTTTGAGCGCAATACCGGGTGTGGTCGAGCACGGGCTGTTCATCGGTCTGGCCAGCACGGCGATCCTGGCTGGCGCGCAAGGAATTCGCGTTATCGAGCGGCCCTAGTGCAAGTTGAACCTGCACTGGGGCCGCAATCTCACAGGAGACGAGGAATGAAGAGCGTTTTCGGAATCTTGCCGGCGGCCGGCTTTGTTCTGGCCATGGCCTTGACGGGCCCAGCCGCCGCGCAGCAGCAGGGGCAACCGCCGGCGCTCAAGCCGGCTTCGCCCGCCTGCATGGCGTCGGCGCGCGAGATTCTGGCGATGAAGAATGCGTCCGCCATGTACGCCAACGCGGTTCCCGGCATCGTGCAGCGCGCCAAGCAGACCCTGATCCAGTCCAACCTGAACTATCAGAAGGACCTGGACGAAGTTGCCGTGGTGGTGGCGCAGGCCTTCGCCGGCAAGGAGAAGGAGATCGGCGAGCAGATGGCGCAGATCTACTGCAACGAGTTCTCCGACCAGGAGATGAAGGATCTCGTCACCTTCTACAAATCGCCGCTCGGCCAGAAGCTGCTTGCGAACGAGCCCAAGGCTATCCAATTGAGCATGATGGCGATGAACCAGTGGGCGGCCACTTTCGAGGATACGGTCACCGCGCAATTCCGCGCCGAGATGAAGAAGCGCGGCAAGCAGATCTGATCGCTGCGCGAACAGGTCGAGGGCGAGATGGCTGAATTTGACGTCGACCTGTTCGTGATCGGCGGCGGGTCGGGTGGCGTACGCGCCGCCCGCATCGCCGCCGGCTATGGCGCGCGGGTGATGGTCGCCGAAGAATACCGAATGGGCGGCACCTGCGTGATCCGCGGCTGCGTGCCGAAGAAGCTGTTCGTGATCGGCTCCCATGTCCGCCAGGAGATTGCGGATGCGGCCGGCTTCGGCTGGACCATTCCGGAAGCGACCTTCGACTGGAAGACGCTGATCGCCAACAAGGACAAGGAGATCGCGCGGCTCGAGGCGGCCTACACCGCCAATGTCGAGAAGTCGGGCGCCCGCATCGTCAAGACCCGCGCGGTGCTGGAAGACGCTCACACGGTCCGCCTGACGACCGGTGAGAAGGTCCGCGCCAAATATATCCTGATCGCGACCGGCGGCGCGCCCAATCACGGCGCGGAGATCCCCGGCATCGAGCACGTCGTCTCCTCCAACGAGGCGTTCCATTTCGACGAGCTGCCGCGCCGGATCGTCATTCAGGGCGGCGGCTATATCGCGCTGGAATTCGCCTGCATCTTCGCCAATTTCGGCTCCGACGTGACCGTCGTCTATCGCGGCGACAACATCCTGCGCGGTTTCGATGAGGACGTCCGCAAGCATGTCCGCGCCGAGATGGAGAAGGAAGGCATCACCATCCTGACCGGCTGCACGGTCACCAAGGTCGAGAAGCACGGCGCTGATTACACCACCCATCTGTCGAGCGGATCGAGCATCGCCTCCGACAAGGTGATGTTCGCGATCGGCCGCCATCCGAACGTCGCCAATCTCGGCCTGGAGAAGGCCGGGGTCGCCATCAATCCGGTGAACGGCGGCATCGCGGTGGATCATTTCTCGAAGAGCTCGGTGCCGAGCATCTATGCGATCGGCGACGTCACCCATCGCTTCAACCTGACGCCGGTCGCGATCCGCGAAGGCCACGCTTTTGCCGACACCGTCTTCGGCAACAAGACGGTGCGGGTCGACCACGACAACATTCCGACCGCGGTGTTCTGCCAGCCCGAGGTCGGCACCGTCGGCCTGACCGAAACCCAGGCGCGCGAGCTCTACGACCGCGTCGACATCTACAAGACCAATTTCCGGCCGATCAAGGCGACACTCTCCGGCCGCGACACCCGCGTGCTGATGAAGCTCGTCGTCGACGGGGCGACCGATCGCGTGCTCGGCTGCCACATCGTCGGCGACATGGCCGCCGAGCTCACCCAGGCGATCGCGATCGCGGTGAAGATGAAGGCGACCAAGGCCGATTTCGACGCCACCATCGCGCTGCATCCGACCGCCGCCGAAGAGCTGGTGACGATGCGCACAGTGACCGAGCGGCATGTGAGGCAGGCGGCGGAGTAGGGCTCGCCTCTGCATCGGGCCAAGCGAGAACTACCGACTTCGCGGGTCGGTACCCATTATCTCAATGATCGTCCCGATACCTACCAGCTTTGAGCCTTCCTGGATGCGCCACTCACGCCCGGGATAGATCTGACTGTCGAGACCCGGCCAGTTCAGAAACTTGACGAGCAGGTCGATGCTTTCGCCTGGATGCAGGTCCATACCTTCGGGCAGGTCGATGACTCCGACGGTCATATCGCGATTGTCCGCGCCGGAGAAATTGTGGTTCGGGCGGTAGCTGCCGCGTACAGGTTGGGTCCGGCCGCTCTCCGCACTTGGCAGCAACCGAATTTTAGCTCTCACTTCAATGAGGTCGAGGGACATTGGATGCATCGTGTTGAGGCTGCAGTCTGCCGGACTGTCGCGTAGGCTCAGCGCTTGGTCTTCGACGTGTTCAGCTTCACCGCGGCGCGGATGAGGGCTTTGAACGCTTTTTCATCGATCTTGTCGCCTTCACGAACATCGATCGCACGCCTGACGTTGCCGTCGAGGCTTGCATTGAACAGGCCTGACGGATCGTCCAGCGCGGCGCCCTTGGCGAAGGTCAGCTTCACCACCGACTTGTAGGTCTCGCCGGTGCAGATGATCCCGCCATGCGACCATACGGGAACGCCGCGCCACTTCCATTCCTCGACGACATCTGGATCGGCTTCTTTGATCAGGGCTCGGATCCGCGCCAGCCTCTCGCCGCGCCAGTCGTCGAGCTCTGCGATGCGCGCGTCGATCATCCGGGCAGGGGAGTCGTCGGTGGTTGCCTTTGCGGCTTTCTTGGCGGCCTTGGATGGTGTGCCCGTCATCGCTCGTGCTCCCATCAGCCGATGCGTCCCGCGCGCCGCGCTGTCGTGTATGGCGAGGCAAAGAGGTAAAGGCCGGTCAGCAGCAGCAGGACCAGCGGGATCAATGCCAGGAGGCCGATCCACACTGCTGCCTGCCCCTGCATCTGAGCAATGATGTTGATGATGACGGCAACGACGAAGGCGATCGAGATCCAGCGGTGGCCCTGCCTCATCCAACGGCTCCAGCTGAACTCGAGCTTCTCCTCGTAACCGATTGCAGTCAGTGGGCGATCGTTTGTGGCCACTCAGTCCTCCCGCGCCAGCACTTGCTCCAGATTGTCGAAGAACTTCGGCCAGCCATGGCGGGCGCCGTGATAGGCCTGCCGCTGATCGGACCGGAAGCCCGTTTGCTCTATGCGCAGACGAGTGCCCGCAGGCGTCGGCGTGAGCGTCCAGGTGACGACGCTATCGAGGCCAAGCGCCGCCCAGGTGTAGGACAGCGTCCTGTTCGGCTCGATGGTCGTCACCTGGCAAGCGACGGCGCCCCAGTCCGCACTCAGCGTGAAGCGATGGTTCGCGACCGGCTGGAAGTCGTTCTTCATCAGCCACTCCGCGATCAGATGCGGCTGGGTGAGCGCGCGCCAGATCTTTTCGGGCGGATGCTGAAAATCCCGTTCGACGATAACGGTGCGTGTATCGGTCGCGGTATCGGTCATTGGTCCATCCTCCTGAGTAGATTTTCGAGGTCGTCGAACCGGCTCTCCCAGAAGCCGGTCATCCGCTGGGTCCAGTCGATCAGCGGCCTCAACGCGCGGAGCTGCGCGCTGTAATGCGTCTGGCGGCCTTCGTGGCGATCGTTCACCAGTCCAGCCTGCTTCAGGATCGCGAGATGCTTGGAAACCGCGGGCTGCGAGACACCGGCCGAAGCGGTCAACGCCCCGACGGTCTGCTCGCCCTGGCGGCACAGGCGCTCGAAGATGGCGCGCCGGGTTGGATCGGCGAGCGTCCTGAACAGGAGGTCGGGGCTGTTCGACATCTGATCAATAACTCATTGATTATGGATTGATGTATAACCAGAGAGTTATGAGAACGTCAAGCGGGGAGACCTGACGGCATCCGCCTGGCACCATGCCTCGGAACCGCCGTCTGCGCCGGCGCTTGAGCCGGTGCAGCAGGGGGGGCAGGAGAGCTTGGGATGGCGCACAGCGCGTCGACGGAGACCTATCCGCCGCTGAACACCTTGAAGCCGATCGCCGACGGCATCTGGATCGTGGACGGTCCGACCATCCGGTTCGGACCTCCCGGGCTGAAACTTCCATTTCCGACCCGAATGACGGTGATCCGCCTGGTGTCAGGCGGATTGTTCGTGCATTCGCCGACGCCGCTCACGCCGGACTTGCGCGCACAGATCGAACGCGAAGGCCGGGTGCGCTTTCTCATCGGCCCCAACCGCATCCACTATTGGTGGCTTCCGGAATGGCACGCCGCCTTTCCCGACGCGCTGGTCTATCTGGCGCCGCGCATTCGCGAGCAGGCGGACAAGCAGACGGAGCGCCGGATCAGCTTTGCTAGCCTGCCGCTCTATCATGCCGATGGGTACCCGTGGGACGAGGAGATCGCCACGCTGCCGGTCGTCGGCAGCTACATGACCGAGGTCGAGTTCTTTCATCTCGCATCGCGCACGCTGATCCTGACCGACCTGATCGAGAATTTCGAGCCGGCCAAGGTCGGCCGCGGATGGATGACCTATCTGACCTGGATCGGCGGCGTGAAGCCGCCTTATGGTGGGTTGCCGCGCGACCTGGGTCTGACCTTCACGTGGCGGCACCGCGCGCAACTGCGCGCCGCGGTCGAGACCATGATCGCGTGGCATCCAGAGCGGATCGTCATCGCGCACGGCAAGTGGCACGAGACCAACGGTGCCGCGGTTCTCCGCAACGCGTTCGCTTGGCTGCTCAAATGAGCCGGCAGCGGCGGCACAGCGAGCGGTTCGTCGGGGGCCTTGCGCAGCACGAGGCGCAGTATCGCGTGCGCTCGTGAGGACGAAGATCGGCTGCAAGCTCAACTCCAGCTCCTCTCGCTAGGGAGCAGAATGGAATACGCCTTCTGTTGCAATGCTTTGCCCTGATCACCTAAATCCAAGTGGCAGTTCAGGGGCGGGCTGTGTATAAGGCGGCCTCCGCAAGTGACGGAAAACCTGCGGTTTTTGCTTGAAGGAGTGGAAGGCGATGTCCGAGCGGTGGACCCCGGAGAGCTGGCGTTCCAAGCCGGTCCAGCAAATGCCGGTCTATCCTGACAAAAAGGCCCTGGCCGAGGTCGAGGCGCAGCTCGCCACGTTCCCGCCGCTGGTGTTCGCCGGCGAGGCCCGTAATTTGAAGAAGGCGCTGGCGCGGGTGGCTGCCGGCGAGGCCTTCCTGCTGCAAGGCGGCGATTGCGCCGAGAGCTTTGCCGAGCACGGCGCCAACAACATCCGCGACTTCTTCCGCGTGCTGCTGCAGATGGCGGTCGTGTTGACCTATGCCGGCGCGGTGCCGGTCGTGAAGGTCGGGCGCATCGCCGGCCAGTTCGCAAAGCCGCGCTCCTCGCCGACCGAAAAGATGGGCGGCGTCGAGTTGCCGAGCTATCGCGGCGACATCGTCAACGACATCGCCTTCACGCGGCAGGCGCGTACCCCCGATCCGCAGCGCCAGCTCGACGCCTACCGGCAGTCGGCCGCGACTTTGAATCTGTTGCGCGCGTTCGCCACCGGCGGCTTCGCCAATCTCGGCAGCGTGCATCAATGGATGCTGGGATTCGTCGAGGATAGCCCGCAGTCCCGCCGCTACAAGGAGCTCGCGGATCGCATCTCGGAGGCGCTGAACTTCATGCGCGCCTGCGGCCTCGATCTGGAGAGCCATCCGGAGCTGCGCGCCACCGATTTCTACACCAGCCACGAGGCGCTGCTGCTCGGCTACGAGCAGGCCTTCACCCGGGTCGATTCCACCACCGGCGACTGGTACGCGACCTCGGGCCATTTCATCTGGATCGGCGACCGCACCCGCCAGCTCGACCACGCCCACATCGAGTATTTCCGTGGCATCAAGAACCCGATCGGGCTGAAATGCGGCCCGTCGCTGAAGCCGGATGAGCTGTTGAAGCTGTTCGACGTGCTCAACCCGGACAACGAGCCGGGGCGGCTGACCCTGATCAACCGTTTCGGCGCCGACAAGGTCGGCGACCACTTGCCGGGGCTGATCCGCGCCATCAAGCGCGAGGGGCGCAAGGTGGTGTGGTCGTGCGACCCGATGCATGGCAACACCATCACCTCGACCTCAGGCTACAAGACGCGGCCGTTCGACCGCATCGTGTCCGAGGTGAGGGCGTTCTTCGCGATCCATGCGGCGGAGGGGACCCATGCCGGCGGCATCCATCTGGAGATGACCGGCAAGGACGTCACTGAATGCATCGGCGGTGCCCGGGCCATCACCGACGAGGATCTCAACGACCGCTATCACACGGTGTGCGATCCGCGCCTCAATGCCGAACAGTCGATCGACATGGCGTTCCTGATCGCCGAATTGTTGAAGCAGCAGCGCGGCGGCAAGGCCGCGCCGATGCCGGCGGTTGCGGGATTGTAGCGTGCTGCGACTTTGGCGCGCGACGCTCAACTCGCGCAATGGGCTGATGTTCGCGGTCCGCTCCGAGCAGGCGGTGCGCGAGGAGGTTGTCGCGCTCCTGCTGGCGCTGCCGCTCGCTTACGTGATCGGCGCGACGCCGATGCGCTCGGTCGAGCTGTTCTGCACGGTCATGCTGGTGCTGGTGGTCGAGCTCTTGAACACCGCGATCGAAAAGCTTGCCGACCGCCTGACCACCGACCATGACCTGCAGATCGGTCGGGTCAAGGATCTCGGCTCGGCTGCGGTGGGCGTCGCGCTGTTGATGGCCGGCAGCTTTTGGCTGTTCGCGCTCGCCGAGCGGTTCGGCATTCTCTGAGGTGACGATCCCATGAGCGCACCGGCGGACAGTTTCAGGATCACGCTGGCGCAGCTCAATCCGACTGTCGGAGACATCGCGGGCAATGCTGCCAAGGCGCGCGCGGCGCGTGTGAAAGCTGCGGCTGATAGCAGCGACCTCATGGTGCTGCCGGAGCTGTTCATCGCGGGCTATCCGCCGGAGGATCTGGTGGCAAAGCCGGCATTCCCAGCGGCCTGTCGTGCAGCAATCGAGAACCTGGCACGGGAGACCGCCGATGGCGGTCCGGCGATGCTGATCGGCACGCCCTGGGTGGAGGAGGGCAGGCTCTACAATGCCTGCGCACTGCTCGCTGACGGGCGGATTGCCGCCCTGCGCTTCAAGGCGAACTTGCCGAATTACGGGGTGTTCGACGAGGCGAGGCTGTTCGCGCGAGGACCTGCGGCCGGTCCAGTCAGCGTGCGTGGCGTGCGCATCGGTGTGCCGATCTGCGAAGACATCTGGCTCGAGGAGTCGGAGGACTACGAAAACGTCGTCGAGACCCTGGCCGAGACCGGTGCCGAGATCGTCGTGGTCCCGAACGGCTCGCCTTATAGCCGCGACAAGAACGATCTGCGGCTCTCGGTCGCGGTGGCCCGCGTCACCGAGAGCAGCCTGCCGCTGGTCTATCTCAACCAGGTCGGCGGGCAGGACGAGTTGGTGTTCGACGGCGCCTCGTTCGTGCTGAACGCGGACCTATCGGTCGCGGCGCAACTGCCTGCCTTCGCTGAAAGCATCACGACCCTGACCTGGACCAGGGACGGGGACACCTGGCATTGCGCAGGACCGGTTGCCAGTCTGCCCGAAGGCGACGAGGCCGATTACGCTGCCTGCGTGCTTGGCCTGCGCGACTATGTCAGCAAGAACGGCTTTGCCGAGGTGCTGCTCGGCATCTCCGGCGGGATCGATTCCGCGCTCTGCGCCGTGATGGCCGTCGATGCGCTCGGTGCAGATCGCGTGCGCGGCGTGATGCTGCCCTATCGCTACACGGCGCAAATCTCGCAAGACGACGCCGCGGTGCTCGCGGCCAATCTCGGCATCGGCTACGAGGTGCTGCCGATCGCGGAGGCCGTCGAAGGCTTTGAAAAGATCCTGTCGGGTGCGTTCGCCGGTCTTTCGCCCGATGTCACCGAGGAGAACCTGCAGGCGCGCACCCGCGGCACCATCCTGATGGCGCTCTCGAACAAGCGAGGGGCGATGCTGGTGACGACCGGCAACAAGTCCGAGATGTCGGTCGGCTACGCCACGCTCTATGGCGACATGAATGGCGGCTTCAATCCGATCAAGGACATCACCAAGACCGCGGTGTTTCGCCTCGCCGCCTTGCGCAACGGCTGGAAGCCGGAGGGGGCGCTGGGGCCGGCAGGCGCGGTGATTCCCGAACGTATCATCACGCGGCCGCCGAGCGCGGAGCTGCGTGAGAACCAGACCGATCAGGACGCGCTGCCGCCTTACGATGTGCTGGATGCCATCCTTGAACGGCTGGTGGAGAAGGAGCAGCCGCTGGCCGAGATCGTCGCCGCCGGCTTCGATCGCGACACCGTGGTGCGGATCGACCAGTTGCTCGCGAGGGCCGAATACAAGCGCCGGCAGGCCGCGCCGGGTGTGAAGGTCTCGAGCCGCAATTTCGGTCGCGACCGCCGCTACCCCATCACCAACCGCTTTCGCGACACGGCGGAAGCGGCGCCGTCCGCGGATGAGGCGTTGGTCTCGCGCGGCGGCCGCGCCTCGATCGACGCGTTCGAAGGTTGAGCGATAACCGTTGCGGTTTGGCTCATTCGAATCCCTGGCGACAATTCAGTCGCATCTACTCTCTGCGGCAGGGCCATCGCACACAATTTGGCTGATAATCTCGCCCGCGCGGCCGTCCTTCGAGACGCTCGCCTCCGGCGAGCTCCTCAGGACGAGGGGGCATTTCGCCGTAAAATCGGAGACCCTCATGGTGAGGGCGCGGCGAAGCCGCGCGTCTCGAACCATGAGGCCCCCGAATATTTCGCTCCGGCGAAGCCGCCGCTCAGCGCGCCGGGATGAAGGTCGGGCCGACGGTACGGATCTGCTTGTTGTCCGCACCTGTTGCGGTGGTGTCGGGCGTTGCAGCGGGCGAGGTCACGGTGTCGGCCGGAGCAGGCACGGCGCCCTTCCTGGCCCCTGCCGGGTTGGGTTTGGTGGTCTGGCGCTGCTGCTGCATCCGTTTGGCGCTCTCTTCGGTGACGATGATGTCACCCTGCTGCTCGGCCGCAGCCTTGTCATCGATGGACTTCAGCGCGTCCGCCCAGGTCTGGCCCGGGGCCTTGCAGGAGCAGGTGGGATTGAACTCGGTGCGATATTTGAACGCGTTTTGCAGCGACGTATAGGGCTGGCCGTTGATCGACACCGCCTGGTTCATGTCCTCGCCCGGATTGCGATAGGTGAACAGCGTGGCGTCAGCGGCCGGGCATTGCGCCTTGCAGGCCCGCTCGTCATCGCCAAAGCGCCCCGGCACGGTGGCGAACGAGATTGGGAAATAGGCGCCGTCGCAGCTGCGCACGCAGACGGTGCGGTAGGTGCCGGTGGGCGCGGCGAGATCCGCGCTCGGCGGCGGCAGGGAGGCGGCGGGATTGGCGTTGATGTCGCCACCGCCGCCGAACAGGTTGGTCAGGAAGTTGCCGGGTCCGCTGCTGCCGCGGGCGGCATTGGCGTATTGCTGATACTGCGGGCCGCAATTGTTCTGGCCGAGCGCGACCAGCACGGAGCGGCGCTGATTGTCGCGATCCGAACCGCCGCCGAAACCGCCGCCGCGCAGGCGCTCGAGGCTGCCGGTGATCTGGTCGAGATTGGACCGCATCTGCTGGATCTGGGTGTTGACCGGGCTGCATTCGGCGGAACGGCCGTTGAACAGCGAGAAGAAGCCCGTGCTCTCGCAGCCCATCCGCTTGGCCTGCATGGTGACGCGGTCGAGCTCGGCCTGCTGCTTGGCGGCCGCCTCCTGGTAGCGGCGGATCTGCTCCTCCTTGCCGGGATCGCCTCCGCCGCGATCGATCGAGGCCAGCTGCGCTTCGAGCCGCGGGCAGATCGGATTCACCGCCGGCTGCGCGGGGGGCTGTCCCGGACTCTGCGGGTAGGGTTCGGGCGCGGACTGGGCGAGGGCGTCGGAGCCGATCAGAACCAATCCAAGCAGCGTGGCGCAGGCGAGCAGGCGCGAAGAAGAGGAAGCGATCAAGATGCGGTATTCCGGTCTATGGGTGCCGCGGGAGTAAGCACAGAACGCGGAAAAATCGCGGCGAGACCGGCTTCCCATAGCCGCTTTGTTCGGCAGCGTCACGCCGTTTCCGAGGCGCTGCCGTGGCGGGAACCGCTTGTTCCCTGCAGCTCAGCGCTGGCAGGTGATCGCGACATACTCGCCGCAGGCCCCACGGGGGCAGTTTGCAGCCGGTTTTGGCACCGATCCGGTGATCTCGTCCGGGTCGACCCGGCGATAGGAGGAGGCCTGTGCAAAATCACGTGATTGGCAATAGGAACGGGCCGCAGGCGCGCCGCATTTGTCGCCCTTCGCCAGGCACTGGTCGACGCCGTAGCCGTCGGCTTCGTTGGCGATGATGAAGATGCGGCTTTCCGCGTGGGCTATGGTTGCGGCAACGACGAGGACACAGGCGAGCGCAGTCGAGAGGAATCGCATGGTGCACCAAGCGTTGGGAGAATGCCCGCAACTGTAGATCGAAGGGGTTAACAATGATTAACCAGGCGGCGGGGCGCGAGCATTTGGGCGGCGAAGGTGGCCGATTTGCGGCCCTTGACGGCAACACCCGCGTAGCCCATGGTGATTTCCATGAACGGCCTCCTCGCCATTTGCTGCATTTGCCGCGAGATTACGCGCTAGCGATTCGCTGGCTGAGGCTGTCTATTCTCAACAGAGATGATCAGGACGCCCGGCCGGTAGGTCGGGCTTTTGTTGTTTTGCGCCATGCGCGGTCGCATCCGGCCGAGCCCGTGGCGAGGGCAAGGGGCAGGTCAGGGGTCAGCTAACGCCTGTGGTCCGACCATCGCTGTCGCGATTGCGTCGCAGACCGAGGCTTCTGGGAACGGGTCGATGGAATTGCGTCTGTACGATACTTCGTCGCGGGAGAAGCGCAGCTTCGTGCCGCTCGATCCGAACAACGTCCGCATGTATGTCTGCGGGCCGACGGTCTATGACTTCGCCCATATCGGCAATGCGCGGCCGGTCATCGTCTTCGATGTGCTGTTCCGGCTGCTGCGGCATCGCTATGGGGCCGATCACGTCACCTATGTCCGTAATATCACGGATGTCGACGACAAGATCAACGACCGCGCCGCGCGTGACTATCCCGGCCTGCCGCTGAACGAGGCGATCCGCAAGGTCACGGAATTGACCGAGCAGCAGTTCCATGACGACGTCGATGCGCTCGGCTGCTTGCGCCCGACGATCGAGCCGCGCGCGACCGAACATATCGCCGAGATGCGCGCCATCATCGAGAAGCTGGTCGCCGGCGGCTTTGCCTATGTCGAACAGGACCACGTCCTGTTCTCGCCGGGAGCGATGAACGCGGCGAATTCGGTGCTGCCGCGCTATGGCGCGCTTGCGAACCGTTCGCTCGACGAGATGATCGCCGGCGCCCGCGTCGACGTCGCACCCTACAAGCGCGACGCCACGGATTTCGTGCTGTGGAAGCCATCCAAGCCGGGCGAGCCGTCCTGGCCGTCGCCGGCCGGCATCAAGGTCGAGGGGCGGCCCGGCTGGCACATCGAATGCTCGGCGATGTCGTGGAAGCATCTCGGCGAGACCTTCGACATCCATGGCGGCGGCATCGATCTCGTCTTTCCGCATCACGAGAACGAGGTCGCGCAGAGCTGCTGTGCCTTCCACACGTCGCGCATGGCGAACGTCTGGATGCACAACGGCTTCCTGCAGGTCGAGGGCGAGAAGATGTCGAAGAGCCTCGGCAACTTCGTGACCATTCGCGAACTGCTCGCTGATTGGCCGGGCGAGGTCCTGCGTCTCAACATGCTGAAGACGCATTACCGGTCGCCGATCGACTGGACGCTGAAGGGGCTGGAGGAGAGTGCGAAGGCGCTCGATGATTGGTATCGCATCGCAGGCGATGTTCCCGGCGGACGCCCGGCCGATGCAGTCATTGAGGCGTTATGCGATGATCTCAATACGCCGCAGACGATCGCTTTGCTCCACGGATTGCGCGGCCAGGCTGCCGTGGGTCATGAGGACGATCGCGCGACCTTCGCGGGTTCGCTGCGATTGCTCGGATTCCTGTCTGAGAGTGTGGCGCAATGGGACGCCCGCAAGCAGCAGGCGAGTGGCATTGACGCCGCACAGGTCGATGGCCTGATCGCGGCACGCACCGCTGCGCGCGCCCGCAAGGACTTCAAGGAATCCGACCGCATCCGTGACGAGCTTGCGGCGATGGGCGTGGTGCTGAAGGACGGCAAGGGGCCGGACGGAAAGCCGGTCACAACCTGGGAGATCGCGCGATGAGCCGGCCCGACACGCCTTTTCCGCGGCATTGGCTGTACTACATCCTGCTGAAGCTGGCGCTGATCGCGGGCGCGGTGGCGCTGGTGACGAAACTTTACGGCTTGTGGTGAGGATATGGGACAGGCTCTACCGAAGGCAGCGCTGCGGCCCTTTCTCGCCGCCGATACGCCCATGCTCGCCACGATCTTTGTCGCCGCGATCCAGGAGCTGACAGGCGACGATTACAGCGAGGACCAGCAGGAGGCCTGGGCTTCCGTGGCTGACAATGAAGCGGCCTTCGGCAAGAAGCTTGCTTCCGAGCTGACCTTGATCGCGACGATGCAGGGCTCGCCGGTCGGCTTCGCCGCTCTCAAGGGGAACGACCATGTCGACATGCTCTATGTGCATCCGAGCGTGGCCGGGCAGGGCGTCGGTACGCTGCTCTGTGACGCCCTGGAGAAGCTCGCCGGCGCTCGCGGCACCAAGACCATCTCCGTCGATGCCAGCGATACCGCGATCGATTTCTTCAAGAAGCGCGGCTACGCGGCGCAACAACGCAACAGCGTGACGATCAACGGCGAATGGCTTGCCAACACCACCATGAAGAAAGAGCTCGGCGGCTCGGGAGCGCAGCCATGAACAGGGAACGGCTCTATCTATTCGACACCACCTTGCGCGACGGCGCGCAGACCAACGGTGTGGATTTCACGCTCGCCGACAAGCAGGTGATCGCGCGCCTGCTGGACGATCTCGGCATCGACTATGTCGAGGGCGGCTATCCCGGCGCCAACCCGCTCGACACCGAATTCTTTGCCGAGAAGCCGAAGCTCGGTCACGCCCGCTTCACCGCCTTCGGCATGACCCGGCGTGCCGGCCGCTCGGTCTCGAACGACCCCGGTGTCGTCGCGCTGCTGGACGCCAAGGCGGATGCGATCTGCTTCGTCGCCAAATCCTCCGCCTACCAGGTCAGGGTCGCGCTCGAGACCACCAATGAAGAGAACCTTGCCTCGATCCGCGACAGCGTGAGCGCGGCCAAAGCCGCGGGGCGCGAGGTGATGCTCGATTGCGAGCATTTCTTCGACGGCTACAAGGAGAATGCGGAGTTTGCGCTGGCTTGCGCGAAGGCCGCCTATGACGCCGGCGCGCGCTGGGTGGTGCTGTGCGACACCAATGGCGGCACCATGCCGCATGAGATCGAGGCGATCGTCGGCGAGGTGGTCAGACACGTCCCCGGCGATCACGTCGGCATCCACGCCCATAACGACACCGAGCAGGCCGTGGCCAATTCGCTCGCCGCGGTGCGCGCCGGGGCGCGGCAGATCCAGGGCACGCTGAACGGCCTCGGCGAACGCTGCGGCAATGCCAATCTCTGTTCGCTGATCCCGACCTTGAAGCTGAAACGCGATTTTGCCGACCGTTTCGAGATCGGCGTGTCCGACCAGCAGCTCGCGGGTCTGATGAAGGCATCACGCACACTGGACGACATGCTCAACCGTGTGCCGAACCGGCATGCGCCTTACGTCGGCGAGAGCGCCTTCGTCACCAAGACCGGCATCCACGCCTCAGCCGTGCTGAAGGATCCGCAGACCTACGAACATGTGCTGCCCGAAAGCGTCGGCAATCACCGCAAGGTGCTGGTCTCGGACCAGGCCGGGCGCTCCAACGTGATCGCGACGCTGGATCGTGCCGGCATCCCGTTTTCGAAAAGCGATCCCAAGCTGACGCGGCTGGTCGAGGAGTTGAAGGAGCGCGAGGCGGCCGGCTATGCCTATGAGTCCGCCAACGCCTCGTTCGAGCTGCTGGCGCGCCGCACGCTCGGCAGCGTGCCCGAATATTTCCGGGTCGAGCAGTTCGACGTCAATGTCGAGCAGCGCTACAACGCGCGGGGCGAGCGCGTGACGGTGGCGCTGGCGGTCGTGAAGGTGGATGTCGCCGGCGAGCGGCTGATCTCGGCCGCGGAGGGAAATGGCCCGGTGAATGCGCTCGACGTCGCGCTGCGCAAGGACCTCGGCAAGTATCAGCGCTACATCGAAGGATTGAAGCTGATCGACTATCGCGTGCGTATCCTCAATGGCGGCACCGAGGCGGTCACCCGGGTCCTGATCGAGAGCGAGGACGAGCAGGGCGAGCGCTGGACCACGGTCGGCGTGTCGCCCAATATCATCGACGCCTCGTTCCAGGCGCTGATGGACTCGGTATTCTACAAGCTGGTGAAATCGGGCGCGCCGGGGTGAGGGTATTCGTCATTGCGAGGCGCGAAGCGCCGAAGCAATCCAGGCTGGTACAATGGAGGCAGTCTGGATTGCTTTGCTTCGCTCGCAATGACGGAGGGAAGAGGGGACCACCATGATCGACCACGTCTCTGTCGGTGTCAGCGATCTCGACCGCGCTGCGCGCTTCTATGAAGCGACACTGGCCGCCCTCGGGCTGGCGCGCCTGGTCAGCCGTCCCGCGACGGTCGGTTTCGGCAAGGCTTACCCGGAATTCTGGATCAATCTCCGTGCCGGCATGCCGCGCGTCGGCGCCGAGAGCGGCACGCACATCTGCCTGCGCGCCAAGACCACCGCCGAGGTCGATGCATTCCATGCCGCCGCGCTCGAGGCCGGCGGCGCATCCGATGGCGCGCCGGGTCTGCGGCCGCACGATCGCGTGCGCTACTACGCGGCGTTCATTCTCGACCCCGATGGCAACCGCATCGAAGCCGTCACATTTCCCTCGGAGTAAGCCCCCAAGCCTCAGAGCCGCTTGGCGATCTCCGGCTCCATCTGGGTGGCTTCCTTGGCGACGCGCGCGGCCGCCGCCTGCAGGCGCGGCAGGATGTCCTCGACGCGCTCGGCCTTCAGAAGGTCGATGGAGAAGCCTGGGCGGATGAACTCGGTCTCGCCCATATGCGCGAGCAGCGCAAACAGCGGTTCCCAGAACCCCTCGATATTGGCGAGCAGGATCGGCTTCTGATGGCGACCGAGCTGTTTCCAGGTCAGCTGCTCCACCAGCTCTTCCAGCGTCCCGACGCCGCCAGGCAGCGCCACGAAGGCGTCCGAGTGCTCGAACATCAGCCGCTTGCGCTCATGCATGTCGGGCGTGATGATGAGATCCTTGAGCGGCATCATCACTTCCTTCTTGACCAGGAAGTCCGGGATAATGCCGGTGACGTTGCCGCCATGGTCGAGCACGGATCTGGCGACCGCGCCCATCATGCCGACCGATCCGCCGCCATAAACGAGCCGAACCCCGTTCTCGGCGAAGATCTTGCCGAGGGCCTTTGCGGACTCGATGAAACTGGGATGGGTGCCCGGGCCGGAGCCGCAATAGACACAGACGGTGCGGATTTCGGTCATCTTAAATGTTTGGCATTGCAGCATAGAGGCGTCAAGACGGGAGTGGCAGTTGATTCGCATTTGCGCCAGCTCGAGCAAAGTCTAGCAGCAAATGCGATCCGCGAACGCCGCGCAAATACTGCGCCGCCGCGACAGATTTACTCCGCGCGAGGGTGCAGGCGCCGATCAGACGCTCTATATGACGGCAGCACTACGTCGCATCACAACATCCCACGATCCACGCTGTTCCAGGTTTCTTGATGGCTCCGTCTGACTTGCCTCCGCATACCGGTGACGCGCCGCAGCCCGCGCGCGCTCCTCTGGAGCAGGGGACGCTTGCCGGAACCCTGAGGCATTTGTGGCCGTATATCTGGCCGGGCGATCGCGTCGACCTGAAGCGGCGGGTGGCATGGTCGGTGGTGCTGCTGCTCGCAGCGAAGCTCGCGACCTTGGCGGTGCCCTTCACCTTCAAATGGGCGATCGACGCGCTGACCGGCGCCGACACTGCGCCGATTGCACCGTCGAACTGGACGGCCTGGCTGGTTGCCTCGCCGCTGATCATGGCCGCAAGCTACGGCGCCATGCGCATCCTGATGGCGGTGCTGACGCAGTGGCGCGACGGTATCTTCGCACGGGTGGCGATGCATGCGGTACGCAAGCTCGCCACCATCACCTTCGTCCACATGCACGAATTGTCGCTGCGCTTCCATCTGGAGCGCAAGACCGGCGGGCTGACGCGGGTGCTGGAGCGCGGCCGCAACGCGATCGAGACCATCGTCCGCATGGTGATCCTGCAGCTGATCCCGACCATTGTCGAGGTCTCGCTGCTGAGCGCCGTCCTGCTCTGGCAATTCGACTGGCGTTATGTGCTCGTGACGCTGGCGATGGTCGGGGCCTATCTGTACTACACCTACATTGCCACCGAGTGGCGCATCGAGATCCGGCGCCGGATGAACGATTCGGACACCGAAGCGAACACCAAGGCGATCGACTCGCTGTTGAACTACGAGACGGTGAAATATTTCGGCGCCGAGGCGCGGGAGGCCCAGCGCTACGACCGCTCGATGGAGCGCTACGAGCGGGCCAGCGTGAAGACCTATACCTCGCTGGCCGTGCTCAATGCGGGGCAGGCCGTTATTTTCACGATCGGCCTCACGGCGGCGATGTTGATGTGTGCCTATGGCGTTCGCGAGGGCCGCAACACGGTCGGCGATTTCGTCCTGATCAACAGCATGCTGATCCAGCTCTATCAGCCGCTGAACTTCATGGGCATGGTCTATCGCGAGATCAAGCAGGCGATCATCGATATCGAAATGATGTTCGGCGTGCTGTCGCGCGATGCGGAGGTCAAGGATGCGCCCGGCGCCAAGCCGCTGGTCGTGACGTCGGGTCACGTCCGGTTCGAGGATGTGCGCTTCGCCTACGAGCCGGAGCGGCCGATCCTCAAAGGCCTGAGCTTTGATGTACCGGCCGGCAAGACGGTCGCGATCGTCGGTCCCTCCGGTGCCGGCAAATCGACCATCTCCCGGCTTCTATTCCGGCTCTACGATGTTTCGGGCGGCCGTATCCTGATCGACGGCCAGGATATCCGCCGGGTGACCCAGGCCTCGCTGCGGGACAAGATCGGCATGGTGCCGCAGGATACCGTGCTGTTCAACGATACCATCCGCTACAACATCCGCTATGGCCGATGGGATGCCAGCGACGCCGAGGTCGAAGAGGCGGCACGGCTGGCGCAGATCGACAGCTTCATCCGGATGGCGCCGAAGGGCTACGACGCCCAGGTCGGCGAGCGCGGCTTGAAACTCTCCGGCGGCGAGAAGCAGCGCGTGGCGATTGCACGCACGGTGCTGAAGGGACCGCCGATCCTGGTGCTGGACGAGGCCACCTCGGCGCTCGACAGTCATACCGAGCACGAGATCCAGGAGGCGCTCGAGCGCGTGTCGCGCAACCGTACCTCATTGGTGATCGCGCATCGGCTTTCGACCATTGTCGCTGCGGACGAGATCATCGTGATCGACCAGGGGCGCATCGCCGAGCGCGGCACCCATGGCGAGCTGCTGGCCCTGGGCGGCCTCTATGCCAGCATGTGGAATCGGCAGCGCGAGGCCGAGGCTGCGCGCGAACGGCTCGCACAAGTCGATGACGATCGCGATGCCTCCGAAAGCCGGCCGCCGCTGCCGAATGACCCGCTCGCAACGGCGGCCGAATAATCGCCGCCTTCCAAATGATTCATTTTGACCTTCCCTGCCTGCATCAATAGGCAGACAGGGACAACAGCCAACGAAACAGGCCATGTCGATCAGCAATTCCATTCGTGCCCAGATCCCGCCGATCCATCCCGAGGGCTATCCGTTCATCGGAGGCTTCGCGCTGGTCAGTCTGATCCTGTTCTGGATCTGGACGCCGCTGGGCTGGATCGCCACCGTGCTCACGGTCTGGTGCGCACTGTTCTTTCGCGACCCGATCCGGGTCACTCCGCAGCGCGACGGCCTGGTCGTGGCGCCCGCGGACGGTCGCATCTCGATGATCACACGTGCGCTGCCGCCCGCCGAACTCGGGCTCGGCGACCAGCCGCTGCCGCGCATCTCGATCTTCATGAGCGTGTTCAACGTCCATGTGAACCGGAGCCCGATCGCGGGCCGGATCGACCGGATCGCCTACCGCCCGGGCGCCTTCATCAATGCCGAGCTCGACAAGGCGAGCGAGGACAATGAGCGCAACTCGCTTCTGATCACGACGCCCCATGGCCGCGTCGGCGTGGTGCAGATCGCGGGCCTCGTCGCCCGCCGGATCGTCTCTTTCGTGCGCGAGGGCCAGACCGTCGGGGCAGGCGAGCGCTTCGGCCTGATCCGCTTCGGCTCGCGGCTCGACGTCTATCTGCCGGAGGGGACCACGGCGCTGGTTGCGGAAGGGCAGACCGCGATCGCGGGCGAGACCATTCTGGCCGATTTCAATGAGGTGAACTCCGGGCTCAGTTTCCGGACCGCTTGAACCCCTGAGCCGCGAGAACGACGTATTGGCTTGGGAGGCTCCGGGATCGCGGCAATGGCGCCGCAGCGACCGGTGAGCTATATGGCCCTGTCATGACCTACGATCCGAACGCTTCCGACATCCGCCGCCGCCGGTTTCGGCCGATCCCGGTGCGGATGCTCGTCCCCAACATGATCACGTTGCTGGCGATCTGTGCCGGGCTCACGGCCATCCGGCTGTCGACCGAAGGGCGGATGGAGCTCGCGGTCGCCGCGATCGTCTTTGCGGCCGCGCTCGACGGTATCGACGGACGGATCGCGCGGCTGATCAAAGGGCAGTCCAAATTCGGTGCCGAACTCGACAGCCTGGCCGATTTCGTGAATTTCGGCGTCGCGCCCGGTCTGATGCTTTATTTCTGGCAGTTGAACGAATTGCACGATAGTGGCTGGATCGCCGCGATGGTCTTTGCCATCAGCATGAGCCTGCGGTTGGCGCGCTTCAATGCCACCTTGGACGATCCCAACAAGCCGCCCTTTGCGGCGAACTTCTTCACCGGCGTGCCGGCGCCGGCTGGCGCGATCACCGTGCTGCTGCCGATCTATCTGGCCTTCCTCGGCACACCGAAGCCGCCGGCGCTGCTGACGGCGTTCTATACGCTGTTGATCGCATTTTTGATGGTGTCGCGGCTGCCGGTGTTCTCTGGAAAGACCATACGGATGCGGGTGCCGCCGGAATTGGTGCTGGTGGTCTTTGTAGGGGTGGTCTTCTTCGTGGCGTTGCTGGTGGTCTATCCCTGGCAGATCCTGTCGGCCGGCTCGATCCTGTACCTGCTGAGCCTGCCCCTCGGCTGGCGATCGTATCGCGAGCAGGCCATACGGCATTCCGCGGCGGTCGGCGCGGCGGCCGCGGCGAATGCGCCGGCCGCGCCTGCAACCTCGTTCCAGGCTCCGCTGAGCCATGGCGGCGACGAGGAGCAGCCGCCGGAACGGCTGCACTGAACTCCTGCACTAAACTCCTGCAAATGAACTCGGGCGCGTATGCGCGCCCGCCGCTTTGCCCATGTGCTGGCGTCGTCTATACCGGCTCGAAGGGCGGCCTCGAATGCCGCCCGCCAGCCCGGAGAAAACGCCCGTGACCAGTTCTGCCGCCCCGCTCGATCCTTCCGTGCTCGAGGCGCTGACGCGCTACGACACCCCCACGATCTGCAACGCGATGGAGATCGTAGCGCCCGAGCGGCGGCTGATCGGCTACACCACCAAGCCTTTGGTCTGCCCGTTTCCGGATTTACCGCCGATGGTCGGCTATGCGCGCACCGTGACCATTCGCTCGGTGGTGAAGCCTGGAATCTCCGTGGAAGAGCAGGCCCGACGCCGCACCGCCTATTACGAATATGTCGGCACCGGATTCGGTCCGCGGATCTGCGTGATTCAGGATATCGATGGTCCGGATGTCGGCTACGGCGCCTTCTGGGGCGAGGTGCAGAGCGCCGTCCACAAGGCACTCGGCTGCCTCGGCGTCGTCACCGACGGCTCGATCCGCGACATCCCGCAATGGGCGCCGGGTTTTCAGGCCTTGGCCGGCTCGATCGGTCCGTCGCATGCCTGGGTCCACGCCGAGAGCTTCGGCGGCGAGGTCCGCGTCGCCGGCATGACCGTGCGGTCGGACGATCTGATCCACGCTGATCGCCACGGTGCGATCGTCATTCCATCCGAAATCGCAGAGAAACTGCCGGAAGCGGCGGAGCTGTGCGCGCGCCGCGAAACGCCAATCCTGGAGATCGCGCGCGCTGCAGACTTCTCGCTCGAGAAGCTCAAGCAGGCGCTGAAGCGCTCGGCGGAGATTCACTGATCGCTTAGCTTCCGCCTGAACGGAGCAGCCCGCGCTGGCGGGCCGCTCTTCATTTACCGGCTGTTATGCCTACTAAAATCGGTAACTCGTCCTTAATGGCGCATCCGTAGGGTTTCCCCCACGCGGTTCCGCACGACCGCGTCCGTCCAGCATGGCCGGTGGTTCGCGTACGCGGGTGGAGTAAGCTCATGGATATTATGACGGGCGCAGGGCTCGTGGCGGGCATCGTTGTCATCGCGACAATGATGCTCCTCGGCGGGAATCTTGAGATGTTCGTCTCCGAACACGCCGCCATCATTATCTTCGGCGGTTCGTTCTCGGCCACCATGATCCGCTTTCCGCTCAATGCGATCCTGCATGGCGTGCCGCTCGGCATCAGGTTCGCCTTCACCATGAGCCGGCTGTCGGCGCGCGACCTGGTCGACGAACTGGCCCGTATCGCCGAGATCGCCCGCAAGCAGGGGCCGGTCGGTTTGGAAAAAGTGGAGACCGACGAGCCGTTCCTGGCCAAGGGCATCCGCTACGTCGCCGACGGTTACGACCTCGAATTCATCCGCGACAATCTCGAGCGCGACCGCGACAACTTCCTGATGCACCTGGACGAGGGCAGCAAGATCTATCGCGCCATCGGCGACTGTGCCCCGGCCTTCGGCATGGTCGGCACCCTGATCGGGATGGTGCAGATGTTTGCCAACATGACCGACCCGTCCAAGCTCGGTCCGTTCATGGCCACCGCGCTGCTCGCCACCCTCTACGGCGCGCTGGTGGCGAACCTGTTCTGCCTGCCGATCGCCGACAAGCTGCACGGCAAGCTGCTCGACGAGGAGACCAACCGCACCCTGATCATCGACGGCATCCTGATGATCCGGGATTCCAAGAGCCCAGCCCTGGTCCGCGAAATGCTGCTGGCTTACCTGCCGGAGAAGCATCGCCATGCGGAAGGCGAGCCGGTGCCCGCCTGACGGCGCGCAGCGGCAATCCGGGGGCTTGAGGGATGGCCAAGAAAAAGCGCGGCGATGCGCATGGCGGCGGTCACGGTTGGTTCGTGACCTTCGCCGACTTGATGGGACTGCTGGTCAGCTTCTTCGTGATGCTGGTTGCGTTCTCCACGATGGATAATGCCAAGCTGAAGGTCGTCGCTGGCTCCATGCGCGATGCCTTCGGCGTGCAGACCGAGTCGCGGTACTCCGGGATCGTGGAATCGGATGGCCTGCCCACACGGCCGCGCCTGAAGAATGCCGCGCATATCTCGCCGGAGGAAACCTCGCGCGAACCGAGCCCCGAACAGGAAGAGCGCAGCTTCACCAATGGTGCGAAGCTCAAGACCGATCGCCAGTTCGCGCTGGCCGCGGCATCCTTGCGCCAGGCGCTGCAGGACATGCCGGAGATGACGGAGATCTCCAAGCACATCATGTTCGAGGAGACCAAGCAGGGGCTCAACCTGGAAATCGTCGACCAGGACGGCCGGTCGATGTTCGCCGACGGCTCGAAAGTTCCCTACGAGCGCACCCGCCGCCTCGTCGAGAAGCTCGCAGCTCCGCTGAAGGCCACGCCGCTGCGCGTGCAGATCACCGGCCACACCTCGGCAGGATTCGTGGCGTCGCGCGGCGATTACGGCGCGTTCGACTTGTCCGCCGATCGCGCCAACGCAGTCCGCCAGATCCTGGAGCGGGAAGGGCTTCCAGCCAGCCATATCTTTGCGGTGTCCGGCAAGGCTGACACCCAGCCTTTGTTTCCGGACGATCCGTCGCTGGCCGCCAATCGTCGCGTCACCATCACCTTGATGCGTGAGGATCCGCCGCTGCCTCCGGACTTGAAGCCGTAATGAGGGCACCTAGCTAATGGCAAAGGTCCCCTGGTGGGGTCCCTTCGCGCTCAGGCCCGTAAGCTGGTATGATGCCCAACTCGCGTGCGACGCCGGGAAATCGGTACCGTAGATCGCGGTTTTATGCGTTTTTGCATGGTGCGGGCCCAAAATAGGGCTAGGCTATGCAACAGGCGCAGGGCTATAAGCCGCGTCGCATTGCACATGGTGCCGTGAAGCATTTTTGAGGCCCCAGTTCCCATGACCAGTAATGTCGCAGTCACGCCCGCTGAAACGCCGGCGTCCAGTGGGCATGGCAATGCCCATTCCACCGCCAGCTATGCCGCGCTTACGCTCGGCAGCATTGGCGTGGTCTATGGCGATATCGGCACCAGCCCTCTCTACGCGCTGCGCGAGGCGGTGATGGCCGCCAGCAGTGGCGGAGAGGCGGCGCCCCACGCGGTGCTTGGCGTGATGTCGCTGATCCTGTGGGCGCTCATTGTCGTGGTGACCCTGAAATACGTGGTCATCCTGTTGCGCGCGGATAACAACGGCGAGGGCGGCACGCTCGCCTTGATGGCGCTTGCGCAACGGGGCGTCAGCAAGGGCGCCGGCGTCATCGTTCTGCTCGGTATCATCAGTGGCGCCTTGTTCTATGGCGACGCGGTGATCACGCCGGCCCTGTCGGTGTTGTCGGCGGTCGAAGGCATCAAACTGGTCACGGCGGCGTTCGACCCTTACGTCGTGCCGGTTACGCTGCTGATTCTGGTGCTTCTGTTCGCGGTGCAGGCGCGCGGCACGGCAAAGGTCGCGGCCTTCTTCGGGCCGATCATGCTGGTCTGGTTTCTGGTGATCGGAATTGCCGCCATCCCGCCGATCTTGCGCCAGCCGGAGGTGTTATGGGCCATCAATCCGTATTTCGCCGTGACGTTCATGCTCCATCACGGAATCATCGGATTTATCACGCTCGGTGCGGTCTTCCTGGCGGTGACCGGCGCGGAAGCCCTTTATGCCGATCTTGGCCATTTCGGCAAAAAGCCGATCCAGACGGCCTGGCTCTTCGTCGTGCTGCCGTCGCTGGCGCTGAACTATCTGGGGCAGGGCGCGCTCGTCATCGCTGACGCCAAGGCGATCGAGAACCCGTTTTTCCTGATGTTTCCGGATTGGGCCCTGATCCCGATGGTCGCGCTGGCCACGGTTGCGACCGTGATCGCGAGCCAGGCCGTGATCACGGGGGCCTATTCGCTGACGCGCCAGGCCATTCAGCTCGGCTTGCTGCCTCGCTTCGAAATCCGCCACACCTCGGAAGCCCATTCCGGCCAGATCTATATTCCGCGGATTACCAGGCTGCTGCTGGCTTCGGTCGTGCTGCTGGTCCTGATGTTCAAATCGTCCAGCGCGCTCGCGTCCGCGTACGGCATCTCTGTCACCGGCACGATGGTGGTGACCGCGATGATGGGCTTCGTCGTGGTGTGGAAGGTTTGGAAGTGGTCGCCGATCGCGGCCGCGGCGCTGATCGCCCCGTTCCTGTTCCTCGACCTGACTTTCCTCGCGGCCAATCTGCTCAAGGTGCTCGAGGGCGGCTGGGTGCCGCTCGCGCTGGGCGGCTTCGTCATGACCTTGATGTATACGTGGCGGCGCGGCAGTCGGCTGCTGTTCGAGAAATCGCGCAAGCTGGAATTCCCGCTCGCCGATCTGGTCGCCATGCTCGAGAAGCGGCCGCCGCAGCGCGTGGCGGGCACGGCCGTCTTCCTGACCAGCGATCCCTTGAGCGCGCCCACCGCGCTGATGCACAGCCTCAAGCACTACAAGGTGCTGCACGAGAAGAATGTGATCCTGACGATCGAGACCGCACAGACGCCGCGCCTCGATCCTTCCGAGCGTGTACGGCTCGAGCAGATCAGCCCGACCTTTTCGAAAGTGACGCTGCGCTTCGGCTTCATGGAATCGCCGAACGTGCCGCGGGCGCTCGCGATCGCCCGCAAGCTGGGCTGGCAATTCGACATCATGTCGACGTCGTTCTTCCTGTCGCGCCGGGCACTCAAGCCGGCCGCGCATTCCGGAATGCCGCGCTGGCAGGATCACCTCTTCATCGCGTTGAGCCGCACGGCCAACGACGCCACCGATTATTTCCAGATCCCGAGCGGACGTGTGGTCGAGGTCGGCACCCAGGTGACCATCTAGGCGGCGGATCGGCCGCGCCGGGCCTTGGTGGCCCTGTGGCAGCTCTGCGGCCGTGACGCTTGATTTTCAAATCGTCTGGAGTGAGTTTGCAAACAGGGGCCAGCACGGCCCCGGGCAGGGTTGGAGGATAGGCGTGGCAGTGGTGCATGATTTGACGCCGCAGGAGGTGGCGAAGGGGATCACGGAAGGCCGTTATCTTCTGGTCGACGTCCGCGAGCCGAACGAAGTTGCTGCGGAAGCCTATCCGGATGGAATCGTCGTCTCGCTTTCGGCGTTCGATCCGAAAGCCATTCCCGATCCGGCCGGAAAAGACGTCGTCTTCGCCTGCCGCTCCGGCAAGCGCTCGGTGACGGCCTCGCTCGCGGCGCAGTCGGCCGGCTTGCCTTACGACAAGCATCTGGCAGGCGGGATGCTCGGCTGGAAGGCCGCCGGCCTGCCGACCAAGACCGGCGGCTAAGCGGCCTCATGACTTCGATGAACAAGGTCTTCGCGGACCTTCCCGTCACCATTTTCGAGGCGATGTCGCAGGCTGCACGCGACAACAACGCGATCAATCTCGGGCAGGGCTTTCCGGACGATCCGGGACCGGAGGATATCCGTCGCGCGGCGGCCGATGCGGTCTTGAACGGCTATAACCAGTATCCCTCGATGATGGGGCTGCCGGAGTTGCGCCAGGCGATCGCGGCGCACTATGCGCGCTGGCACAAGCTCGATCTCGACCCGATGAGCGAAGTTATGGTCACCTCGGGCGGTACCGAGGCGCTGACATCGGCCATCCTGGCCGTGGTCGAGCCGGGCGACGAGGTGATCTGCTTCCAGCCGGTCTACGACTCCTACCTGCCGATCATCCGCCAGGCCGGCGGCATTCCGCGGCTCGTGCGGCTGGAGCCGCCGCATTGGCGACTGTCCGAGGAGATGCTGCGCGCCGCCTTCACGCCGAAGACCAAGGCGGTGCTGTTCAACAATCCGCTCAACCCCGCCGCGGTCGTCTATCCGCGCGAGGATCTGGAGCTGCTGGCGCGGTACTGCCAGGAGTTCGATGCGGTGGCGATCTGCGACGAGGTCTGGGAGCACGTGATCTTCGACGGTCGCGAGCACATCCCGCTGATCACGATTCCTGGCATGCGCGAGCGCACCATCAAGGTCGGCTCCGCCGGCAAGATCTTCTCGCTGACCGGATGGAAGGTGGGCTTCGTCTGCGCCGCGCCGCCGCTGTTGCGCGTTGCCGCCAAGGTGCATCAGTTCCTGACCTTCACCACCGCGCCCAATCTGCAGGTCGCGGTGGCTTATGGGCTCGGCAAGTCCGACGACTATTTTCTGGACATGCGTGCCGAACTGGCGCGGAGCCGTGACCGGCTGACTGCCGGATTGGAGAGCCTCGGCTTTCCGGTCCTGAAGGCACAGGGCACCTATTTCCTCACCGTCGATCTGTCACCGCTCGGTCTCAACGAGACCGACGAGGCGTTCTGCTGGCGGATCGTGAGGGATTACAAAGTCGCGGCGATCCCGGTCTCGGCCTTCTACGAGCGCGATCCGGTGACCTCGGTGGTGCGCTTCTGCTTCGCCAAGAAGGATGCAACCCTCGACACCGCACTCGAGCGTCTGTCCGACGCGATCCACCGACGCTAGGGGGTGACCAAGATGGCGCGCGGCCGCAAGCAGAGCGCTTTCCATTTCCTCGTTGCCGCCGCGTTGCTGCTGTCCCTGCCGCCGGTGTTCGGCGCGGACCGCGTCGTGAATTTCTACAACTGGTCGAACTACATGGCGCCGGGAGTCCTTGACGACTTCACCAAGGAGACCGGCATCAAGGTGGTGTACGACACGTTCGATGCCAATGAGACGCTGGAGACGCGGCTGCTGGCCGGCAAATCCGGTTATGACGTGGTGGTTCCGACCGCGTATTTCCTGCAGCGTCAGATCAAGGCGAGGATCTTTCAGCCGCTCGACAAATCGAAGCTGCCCAATCTGGCCAATGCCTGGCCGTTCGTGACGGCGCATCTGGCCACCTACGATCCCGGCAATCAATTCGCCGCCAACTACATGTGGGGCACGACAGGAATCGGCTACAACGTCAAGGCGGTCGAGAAGATCCTCGGACCGGGCGCCAGGATCGACAGCTGGGACATCGTCTTCAAGCCCGAGAACCTCGCGAAATTCAAGGAATGCGGGGTCCAGATGCTGGATTCCGCCGACGATATTTTTCCGGCCGCGCTGAACTATCTGGGCCTTGATCCGAACTCGACCAAACAGGCGGACCTGGAGAAGGCGGCCGAGGCGGTCGGCAAGGTCGCGCCCTATGTGCGCAAGTTTCATTCGTCGGAATATCTGAGCGCGCTGGCGACCGGCGAGATCTGCCTCGTGGTCGGCTGGTCCGGCGATATCATGCAGGCGAAGAGCCGCGCCGACGAGGCCAAGAACGGCGTCGAGATCGGTTACACGATCCCGAAGGAAGGGGCGCAGATGTTCTTCGACAATCTCGCGATCCCGGCCGATGCGCAGCACGTCGCGGAAGCCTACGAACTGATCAACTATCTCTATCGTCCGGACGTCGCGGCCAGGAATTCCGACTTCCTGTCCTACGCCAACGGCAACCTGGCAAGCCAGAAGCTGATCGATCCGAAGATTTTCTCCGACAAGAACATCTATCCGGACGAGGCCACGCTGGCGAAACTGTTCGTCATCACGGCCCGCGATCCGTCCACCCAGCGCACCATCAACCGGCTTTGGACCCGGGTGAAGACCGGGCGGTGATTACCGCCGTCATTCCGGGATGGCGCGCAAGCACCAGACCCGGAATCTCGAGATTCCGGGTTCGATGCTGCGCATCGCCCCGGAATGACGAGAAATGGTCGCCTAGTTGATCGTGACGGTAGGCGAGACTAACTAAGCCCGATCACCCCATCCGATGCAGCGCGCAGAGCTTGTTGCCGTCGAGATCGCGCAAATAGGCCAGATAGAGCTTGCCCGCGGCGCCTTCGCGGACGCCGGGCGGCTCCTCGCATGAGGTGCCGCCGGCGGCGACGCCGGAGGCATGCCAAGCCTCAACCTGGTCTGCAGAATTGCACGCAAAGCCGATCGTGCCGCCATTGGCGGCGGTCGCAGGCTCGCCATTGATCGGCTTCGATATCGAGAAGACGCCGGTCGGCGTGAAATAGAAGATGCGGTGGCCATCGACCTTTGCGGGCCTCACGCCGAGCGTGCCGAGCAGCGTGTCGTAGAACGCCTTGGCCTTGTCGAGGTCGTTGGTCCCGATCATGACGTGCGAAAACATTCCTGCTTGTCCTCCCTGTGTTTCCCGAACGCGTGCGGGGTGCGATTCGCCTGATCTGCCACTTCGCCCGCGAGCGCGGGGTCGAGCGGGGCGGCTCTACGGTAGCGAGGGTTGACGGAAGGTGTAACTGATTTCTTCCGCAAGATGGCGCTTACGGAGCATGGCCTGCTGCGGAATATCTTCCTTGTGGAGGAATTTTCCGTCGGGCCTACCGCCAGCGGCGGTGCAGCCAGAGCCATTGTTCGGGATATTCGCGGATCCAACCCTCGATGACCGAGGTGACGGCCTGCATGGTGCCCTGGATGTCAATCTGACCCTTGGCGTCACGGACGGGCTGTATCTCTTCGGTCAGCTCCGCGACGAAGCGGTGGTTCGGCTGGCGGATGATGCGCACGCCATGTACCGGGCATTCGACCTGGCGGAGCAGCCGTGCCAGCGTCGGATTGGCGCGCGTCTTGCGGCCGAAAAACGTCACCTCAACGCCGCTCGCCAGATACTGATCGACCAGCATGGCGACGTGCTGGCCGCGCTGCAGAGCCTCCGCCAGCCGCAGCGGTGCGTCGCGGCCGGCCGGGATCAGGGTGCCCATCTTCACCTGCCGCATCTCCTGGATGATGCGGTCGGCCGAGGCGATATTGGGCTTGCGATAAAGGATCGCCGCATCCAGCCCATGGGCGACCGCGGCCAGCGCCGGCATCTCCCAATTGGCGAGGTGGCTTGCGAAGATCAGCGCCGGTTTGCCGTCGAGCCTGAGCTGATGAAACAACTCGTAGGTCCGCGGCGACAGCCAGATCCGGCTCTTCTCCGGATGCGCTTCCTCGTAGTCCCAGATCTTGTCGAGATGAGCGAACTCGGCGCCGACCCGGCCGAGATTGTCCCAGACGCCGGCGAGAATTGCATCGATCTCCTGCGGCGATTTCTCAGGGAAGGCCGCAACGAGATTGGCGCGACCGATCCTGTGCTCGCGCAGCCGCGGGCCGATCAGTTGCGCAACGCGGGCGAACAGGTCGGCTGTCTTGATCGGATCGAAATAGCGCGTCGCGCGCAACAGGCCGACGGTGAGCGCACCAACGGCCGATGCGCCCAGCGACTTCGAGGCCTCGCGGAATCGGGCCTTGGTCCGAACGAGCAGGGCGTTCATCGCGACAGATGAATGCCGATCACGCCGGTTCGCGCGTCAGGATCAGTGAAGCATTCTGGCCACCGAAGCCGAACGAGTTCGACATCACGGTGGTGACGCGTGCGTCACGGGCCTTGTTGCCGACCACATCGAACAGGATCGCGGGGTCCGGGATATCGTAATTGATCGTCGGCGGGATCCGCTGATGTTCGAGCGTGAGCAGCGAGTAGATCGCTTCGACCGCACCTGCAGCCGAGATCGTGTGACCGACCATCGACTTGTTCGAGGACACCGGAATCTTGCTGGTGTGCTCGCCGAACACGGCGGAGACGCCGACATATTCCATCTTGTCGTTTTCGGGCGTCGCGGTGCCGTGAGCGTTGATGTGGTCGATCTGCTCCGGCGCCATGCCGGCATCGGCCAGCGCCTTGCGGATGCAGCCGATGATCGGCTTGCCGTCGGGCGAGGAGCGGGTGCGATGGAAGGAGTCGGTGAGCTCGCCGCAGCCGGCGATCACGCCCAGAATGGTGGCGCCGCGAGCGACCGCAGCGTCATAGCTTTCCAGGATCAGCGCGCCGGCGCCTTCGGCCATCACGAAGCCGTCGCGATTCTTCGAGAACGGCTTTGACGAGGCCTGCGGCGGTTCATTCTGGGTCGACAGCGCCGACAGCAGCGAGAAGCGCACGAGACCCTCGGGGTTGACCGAGCCCTCGGTCGCCGCGCACAGGGCGATATCGGTCTCGCCGCGACGGATCGCCTCGACGCCGAGCTGGATCGCGGTGGCGCCGGAGGCACAGGCGGTCGACAGCGAGATCGGCGAGCCCTTGGTGCCGAAGGTCTCGCTGAGAGAGTCGGCCACGGAGCCGAATAAGAAGCGATGGTGATAGGGCAGGAACTTGCCGCCGCCGCAGACCCTGAGCAGGTCGTCATAGTTGAACTCGGTACCGCCGACGGCGTGGGCAAGTTCGAGGCGCTGCGGCCACTCGATCTCGACCGGCGCCACCGCCAGGAACAGGGGGCCGGGGAAATCGCCTTTGCGGCCGACCCCGGACTGCTCGATGGCTTCCTCGACGGCAAGATGCGCAAGCCGTTCGGCAAGTCCGGTGGACGTGAACGGCGTGACGGGTACGAAGTCCACCGTGCCGGCCATGGTCGTCTTCAGGCCGTCGATCGGAAACCGCGTGATAGTGCGGATGCCGGATTCGCCGGCGACGAGCTTGGCCCAATTGTCGGTCTTGCCGGCGCCGAGCGAGGTCACGACGCCCATGCCGGTGACCACGACGATGGGGCGTCCAAACTTGTCACGTGCAGCAGTCATGATGTCCCCCGTCGCGTGTGTGGGTCGGCAACGCCGCGTTCACTTGACCGCTTCGACCAAGGCCATGCCTTCGCCGCGGTAATGGCCAGCTCCAACCACCACAATCTGGGTCGGGGCTTCCTTGGTTTCAATCTCCACGCCGGTGGAATCTCCGGGCGGAAACAGCGCGCCGCGCGAGATCGACAGCGCCGCGAGCGCAAGTCCGAGTGCGAACTGCGTCTCCATCGTGTGGCCGAACCGCGTGCCGCTCGATCGCACCGCGAAATTCTTGTGCCGATCGAGAAAGGCGCGTTCCTCGGACGTCACGGGTTCGGCGCCGGTCGCGCCGGTGATGATGGCCCCACTGCCGTCATGAACTCCGATGGAGGACCACAACTTATCGAGCGTCGCGGTCACCGCGCCCGGCTGCTTGCGCTTGGCGTGATCGGCAACGACGCTGGTGAGCCGGGCCAGGGGCTTGGCGCCGCGCGCCAGGGCATGCGCCTTCGATTCGATCACCAGGAAGGCGCCGGCCGAGCCGAGCGCAAATCCCGGATGTTCCTGACGCGCCCAGACCGGGACGAACTTGTTCTTCAGATTGTAATCGCCGAATTCGTAGAGGACCAGGAGATCCTTCCGCTCGCCATTATGCGAGCCGCCGACCAGCGCGATCTCGCTCTGGCCGCCCGCGATTCGCGCCAGCGCGATACGCGCGGCATCGACGCCCGACACCTCTTCACCCATGAAGGTGCGCGAGGTGCCGCAGACGCCGTGGACGATGGCGATATTGCCTGCGAGCAGGTTGGAGAGCTGCGCCAGGAACAAGGTCGGGCGCAGATCGTTCATCAGCCGGTCGTTGAGGAAGCCTGGCGTGCAATTGCCCTGGGCTTCCGCGTTGAGGATATTGGTGTCGACGGAAATGTCGCGCTCGCCGCCACCGGCAGCGACGATCATGTCCATGCGCGACAGGATATCCTTGTTGCCCTTGAGGCCAGCCGAGTCGAGCGCAAGGCCGGCGGCATAGGTGCCGATGCGCTGCCAGGCTTCCATCTGACGCTGTTCCTTCTTGGGGATCTGCGTCTCCAGATTCACCGGCGCCCAGGGGTGCACCACATAGGGTGCAAGACCCGTCTCGTTGACATTGATGCGGCCGGCGTTGAGCGCCTCCCAGTTCGCATCAAGGCCCTCGCCGAGCGAGGTCGCAAGCCCAATGCCGGTGATCCAGACTTCGACTGGTTCCGGCGTCACAGATGTCGTCTCGGTCATGATAACTCGGCCTGTTGCGGAAACCCGACGCGCTTGGCGACATCGTCCATGTATCCGCGCAGCTCAGGGTTGGGGAAGGGGACGTGGCTGAAGGTGATGGTCGCGTTGGACCGCAGCTTGCCGGCCACCTTCACCCGCGCTTCGGTGATGGCGTAGCCGGAGCCCTCGTGCAGCACGTTCGCCTCCACGGTCAGCACCTCGCCGGGCGTGACGAAGCCACGCATCTTGGCCTCCTTGACGGCGGCCAGGAACGGCATGCGCTCGAACTTCATCAGCGCCAGCAGCAGCCAGCCCGAGGTCTGCGCCATCGACTCGATCAGGAGCACGCCCGGCATGATCGGATAGCCCGGGAAATGCCCCTCGAAGATCGTGCTCGTGAGCGGAACCTGCGCTTCAACCGTGATGGTTTTCTCGTCCAGATTGAGGTCGAGAATGCGGTCAATGAGCTGGAAATATTCGATTCTCATGGCGGGCGATCAGGCGCCCTTAGCTGCGACCAGTTCGTCGATACGCGCGCAAAGGTTTTTCAGCACAAAATACTGTTCGGTGCTGGCCTTGCCGTCGTTGACTTCCTGAGTCCACTTTTCCAATGGCAGTTTGATGCCGAACGCCTTGTCGATCGCAAAGGCGATGTCCAAGAAATCGAGGCTGTCGATCCCCAAATCGTCGATGGCATGGCTATCCGGCGTGATCGTGTCGCGCGGGATGTCGCAGGTTTCAGCGATGATCGTGGCGACCTGATCGAATGTTGAGGACATCACTAAGCCTTTGATATATTGGTGACAATTCCGATGCGGCGCGACGGGTGATGCGGCGGAGGGCTGCGTCCTGGTACGAGCCCTGGAGTCCCCGTCGCCCGGGAGTCGAGTGCCCGTATATCGGAGCGCCGCCGCGAGTTCAATGGAGGCAGGCAAGCCGGCTGCAGCCGGCTTGGACCGAGTGCGGGGTGCGATTTCGCCCGCGATCACGGCACGATCAGGGCGTGTAGGGCTCCGTGATAATGCGGGCGCAGTCGCGCCGTCCGGTCAAAACGCAATCCTGGGTTTTGCGCAGGTCCGCGATGCTCATCGCGAGCCATATGCCGATGGCTGTCAGCGCGACGGTGAAGGCAAAGGCAGCGATGTTGGCGAGAATTCTGTGGCGATAATCATCGGCGTCCTCGCGGGACCGCTCGTAGTGCGACAAATCAAGGGGATCTGGTTGAATGGGCTCCCGTCGGGGCAGCGGCACCGGTGGGCCGCCCCCGTCCATCACTCGCCGGGTCGGCGCGCTACGCGGCCGGAAGGGCACTACGCGGTGCTCGTCCTCGGCTGCAACGGGGCGCTGGGTCTTCATGGCCTTTGACTCCGATCCGATCTTCTAACACGCAGCTGCCGCGTCTCACAAAGAAAGTTTAGCAGGACAGACGTGCGCGCTTGCGCCAATTCGACCTTGGGCTGCAATCGCCAGCATCAGATTTCGACGGTTTCGTGGAACCGGCCGTAATCGATCCGGATGCGTCCGTCTGTGCTCGTGGCGTCCAGAATGTCGGCATAACGACGGCCAAAGCAAATGTCGGGATGGTCGTAGGTCTTGCGCGCATGCACGGTTTGCGCCGCAACAACATCATAACCCGTCACCACGACCGACAGGGACACGTTGCCGGCTTCGAGATCGGCCGTGGCCATGCCGTGCAATGGGCTCGTGTCATCGATGACGTGATAGAGCGTCCAGCTCAGCGCCAGTACGGGACTTTCATTGCGCAACAGCGGCAGTTCGTAAAAGCGTCTGAATGGCATGCCTTCGGCGGTCACGACGTTCTTGAACAGCCACAGCCGGGCACTGGCATTGCCGATCAGGTTCTGTCGCTCATTGGCGAGGCGAACCATCAGCGTCGGCATGCCTTCATGATTGGAGATCACGAGCCGGTTGGCAAACAGCAGTCGCGCCTGCGGCCGCGAGAAGCGGGCGAAGATCAGCCCGGTCATGACCGACATCGAGAAGATGCCGGTGAACAGTTCGATCGTCGCGATGAAGTGGCCGTAATGCGTCTGCGGGTGCATGTCGCCGTAGCCGGCGGTCGAGAGCGTCTCGATGCTGAAATAGAAATAATCGATATAGGCGGCCCCCGGGACGTTCGAGATCGGCTGATCGCCGAGCCAATAGAACGCAGCGAAGATGGCGTTAAAGGCGAGAAACACGAACGCGGCCCCGGCGATGAAAGCCGACCACGATGCGGTCATGCAGCGATGACTGATGTCGTCCCAGAAATTGAGATTCAATCCCTCGGTGACGACCTCGCGCCCACCGATACGCACGACGCGCCCCTTTGTGATCCAGTCGTTATGTTCGCCAGCAAGCTGTTTCAAATTGCAAGCCCACTTTGCAAGCCCACTCGATCCGGGACTCGGCGCGTGTGGCGCTTGAGCACCCGTATGACCATGGCATAATTACATGAATCGCAGAACCGCCGCGATATTTGGATACCGGAGATTTGAGCATGGCGAACACCCGCGAGCCGGCATTGCACCCGGTGCCTATCCTGTCACTGCGACCGACCCAGATGACGGTCGGGATGCGCGAGGTGAAGGAGAAGCGTGAGCGGTGGCGACAGCACAAAAAGAAGAAGCAGGCCGAATTGCTCGGTAGGCACATGATCCCCGTCGTCCTGGGGCCCGATCAGCGCCATTACGTGGTGGACCATCATCATCTGGCGCGCGCGCTTCATGACGAGGGTGTCAAGGACGTGCTGGTGACAATCATCGGCGATCTCACCATGGTCGATCGCGACGCGTTTTGGGGCGTGATGGACAACAAGCGCTGGGCCTATCCCTATGACGCAAAGGGCGAGCGCCGTCATTTCAAGGATCTGCCGAAGTCGGTCTCCGATATGAAGGACGATCCGTTCCGCAGCCTCGCCGGCGAGCTTCGCCGGGCAGGCGGGTTCGCCAAGGACACGACGCCGTTCAGCGAATTCCTGTGGGCGGATTTCCTGCGCCGGAAGATCTCGCGCAAGACGGTGGAGACCTACTTTTCGTCCGCGATGGAGCAGGCCCTGTCGCACGCCAAGAGCAAGGAAGCGATCTACCTGCCGGGCTGGTGCGGTCCGGCAACGGACGATTGAGGCGCTTCACGCCGGTTTCGGGAGGCGCCCCATCAGATAGAATTCGTCATTCGGACGCATGGCCGTGACATTGGCCATGCGGTTCGACAGCGCGAAGAAGGCGGCAATCGCCGCGATGTCCCAGATGTCGCCTTCGCTGAAGCCGTGGCCGGCCAGCGTCGTGAAGTCCTCATCCGTGACTGTCTGTGCCTGAAGCGCGACCTTCATCGCGAAATCCAGCATCGCCTTCTGGCGTGGCGTGATGTCGGCCTTGCGATAGTTGATCGCGACCTGATCGGCGATCAGCGGGTTCTTGGCGCGGATGCGCAGGATCGCGCCATGGGCGATCACGCAATATTGGCACTGGTTGGCGGCCGAGGTCGCGACCACGATCATCTCGCGCTCGGCTTTGGTGAGCCCGCCCTCCTTGTCCATCAGCGCGTCGTGATAGGCGAAGAAGGCACGGAATTCGTCCGGCCGGTGAGCCAGGGTGAGAAATACGTTCGGCACAAAGCCCGATTTCTCCTGGACGGCGAGCAGGCGCGTGCGGATGTCCTCCGGGAGGGCATCGATTGCAGGAACGGGAAAGCGGCTGATGGCGGGCTGTGTCATCGAATGGGTCCGGCTTGGCTTCTGACCGGTCAACCATAGTGCGTCGGCAGCACACAGCAAGCCGGGCTAGTTCAAGACTTCGACCGTTGCCGAGCGGCTCGCGACGAGCTCGGTGCCTTCCTGAACATGATCGAGCGCTTCAACCGGTCGCCGATGTCGACGGCCAACATCGCTGTGCCGCTGGCTGATGGCGCGCTGGGTGGTTCAGCGCAGCGGCTTCTTCAACAGCGAGAAGCGATCCGGGTCGAGCCCCATCGATGGCTGCAGCATCGGCGCGTCCAGCGGCATCGAAAGTGCGGCGCTTCGGTCGGAACTGACGGAATCGCCCTGCACGTCGCGGCTCGACGTGGCGCCGCGCCAGCGTTCGAGGACGGCGCTGACGAAGTGCATGTCGTGGCCGGAGGTGATCGACGGAACGGTCGCGATGGTCGCTTCACTGCGCGGCATCTGGTGCGGCGGCACTTCCTTGAAGCGCAGCCGGGTCGGCAGTGCGACGCCTTCGCCGAAGGCCAACACCTCGCGGGTACCGAGCGAGGGCACGAACGACAGCAGGTTCGCGGCTGCGTCCGAGACCGCCGAGCGCAACAGCGACTGGTCGCGCTCGTTGGCAAGCCGCATCGTGAACAGCGTGTTGCACTGGGAGATGATGGTGGCATCGAGCTCGGCGGGACGCTGCGTGACGAGGCCGAGATAGACGCCGTATTTGCGGCCTTCCTTGGCGATGCGCGACACCGCCTTGCGGGTGGGCCCGAAGCCGATCGAGCGATCGGCCGCGGCATAGCGGTGCGCTTCTTCGCAGATGAACAGCAGCGGCGAGACGCCGTCGCTCCACAGGCCGAAGTCGAATGCCATGCGGCATAGCACCGACACGACGGAGTCCACGACCTCGGCCGGGAAGCCGGCGAGCTGCATCACGGTCATCGGCCGGCCGTTCGCCGGCAGCCGGAACAGGTGGCTGATGACTTCGGCCATGGTGTCGCCGCCGACATTGGCATTGTCGAACATGAAGGCATAGCGCGGGTCGTTGCGCACGGTCTCGATGCGCGAGATCAGTTTGTGATAGATGATGCGCGAGGAGCGGTTCTCGAGCTTGCCCATGCGCTCATCGATCAGGTTGATGAGGTCGACCAGTCGGTAGGGAACGGGCGTGTCGACGGTGTAGCCCACCGTCTTGGGATCCATGCGCTTGAGTCCGATCCGGTCCGAGTTCTGGTACTGGGTGTAGACTCCCTTTGCGAGCGGGATGACCTCGGCAAGAATGTCCAGCTCTTCGGGCACGCCGGGACGACCGCCGAACAGGACGTCGACGATTTCCTCGAAGTTGAACAGCCAGAACGGCAGCTTCAGATTGCGCGGATTGAGCACGAGTGCACGATCGCCGAAGCAGCGGCCATATTCGTTATGCACGTCGAGCAGGAAGATGCGCAGGTTGGGGCGCGCTTTCAGGATTTCGTTCAGAAGCAGGGAAACGCCGGTCGACTTACCGACGCCGGTCGAGCCGAGCACCGCGAAGTGCTTGGACAGCATCTCCTCGACATTGACGTAAGCGCGCACCGACGGGTCCTGCTGCAGGGCGCCGATATCGATCTGGTCCCCGGCGGTCGGGGCGTAGATCGTGCGCAGCTCCTGGCTCGTGATCATCTCCACGGTATCGCCGATGGTGGGATAGTGGGTCACGCCGCGCTGGAATTTGGGGCGTTCGGCAGGACCTGAGATCTCGCCGAGGAGGTCGACCGAAGCGGTCGCCATGTAGGTCCGCGCGTTCGCCACGGCTTCGCTGGACACCTCGGTGATGAGGGCAACGATGGTGGCGTTCGGAGCGCGGATGCTGATGAAACGTCCGACTGTGGCGCGGATCTCGGAAACGCTCAGCTGCTCGGCCGCTAGGATGCCGACACGAGCCTGGGAGCCTCGCACCGAGATCACGTGTCCGAAGGATGTCACGGTCATTGAACCTGTGGTGAGTGGGGTCGGACCGCTACCTTGGCGGCTGTGCCTGGAAAATGTGTTAAACGGCTTTCACTTCGAATTTCGTTGTGGCGCGGACGCGCAGCCAAGAGCTGCGGTTGCGCTGGGCCGGTGTTCCACCAAACCACTGTAAGCTGTTCCAAAGTCAGGGGTTTTGCACTGTCTTTCTCTCCCTGCGTTGCTACGGGCTATTTACGTCCGGTTTACCATTCCCGCAGCGCCCGTAAATTCCGCGTTGCGGGCGGGCCGACGGGAGCCGGTTGATTTGCGCCAACCGGCAGGGTTGAGTTCGACTCATCTTTAGCCAGGAAAGCGACCGGCGCCCATGCTCGCTGAGCGAAGCGACATCCTGATCATCGGCGGCGGCATCGCAGGGATCGCCACCGCCCTCGATCTACTCGACGACGGCCGCTCGGTTCTGCTCGTCGATCGTGACGAGGAGCCCGCGTTCGGAGGGCTCGCCCGCGAAAGCTTTGGCGGCATGTTCTTCGTCGATTCCCCCGAGCAACGCCGGCAGGGCATCCGCGACAGTGCAGAGCTTGCGTGGCGCGACTGGCGGAGCTTTGCGGAATTCGATCCGGGCGACCGCTGGCCGCTGGCCTGGGCGCAGGCCTATGTGAACCGGGCGACGCCCGACGTCTATCGCTGGGTGCGCCGCTTCGGCGTCAGTTTTCTACCGGTGGTCAACTGGGTCGAGCGCGGCGAATTCCAACCCGGCAATTCCGTGCCGCGCTTTCACATCGCCTGGGGCACCGGGAAGGGCATTGCGGACGCGCTGATCGGAGCGCTCCGCAATCACGCCAATGCAGGCCGACTGACTTTGCGGTTTAGCCGGCGTGTCGAACGGCTGATCGTTCAGGCCGGCCTTGTCGTCGGTGCCGAAGGCCACGGCGAAAAGGACGGCTCTGCCTTCGAGCTCCGTGCCGAACAGGTCGTGGTCGCCACCGGCGGCATCAATGGCGATCTCGGTCGCGTCCGGCAGAACTGGCATCGTGACTGGGGCAGGCCGCCTGAGGTCTTGCTCAACGGTTCGCATCGCTTTGCCGATGGCAGGCTGCATGATGCCACGGTGGCGGCCGGCGGCACCGTCACCCACCTCGACCGCATGTGGAACTACGCCGCCGGCGTGCATCATCCGCACCCGCGCAAGCCGAGCCATGGGCTCTCGCTGGTGCCGCCGCGCTCCGCACTCTGGCTGAACTGGCGAGGGCAGCGGATCGGTCCGCAGCCGCTGGTCTCGGGTTTCGACACGCGGCGGCTGGTCACCGACATCTGCCGCCAGGAGCGGCCTTATTCGTGGCAGCTGATGAACCGCACCATCGCGCTGAAGGAGCTTGCCGTCTCCGGCGCCGAATTCAATCCCTCGATCCGGGAGAAGAACCGGCTCGGCTTCCTGCGCGACATCCTGTTCGGCAATCGCTGGCTCGTCGATGAACTGATCGGGACGTGCCCGGACTTCGTCACCGCATCGAGCCTGCCTGAACTGGTGGACAAGATGAACGCGCTGCAGGGCGACCAGGCGGTGTCGCGCGATGCGGTCATCGACGCCGTTCAGGCCTATGACGCGACGATCGCGCGTGGGGCCAGCCTGATGAACGACGAACAGCTCCGCCGCATCGCGAGCCTGCGGTGCTACCGCGGCGACCGCATCCGGCTCTGCAAATTCCAGCCGATCGCGGACAGGAAGGCCTTGCCGCTGATCGCGGTGCGTGAATTCATCATCAGCCGCAAGAGCCTCGGCGGTATTCAGACCGATCTGCAGAGCAGGGTGCTCGACCCAGCCGGTCAGCCGGTGCCAGGCCTTTACGCCGTCGGCGAGGCCGCGGGCTTCGGCGGCGGCGGCGTTCACGGCTTGCGCGCGCTGGAGGGCACCTTTCTCGGCGGCTGTATCCTGTCGGGGCGGCTGGCAGCGGCCTCGATCAATGGCAAAACAGAATTCTTGAACGGGTGAGGAAACGACATGAAGAGAACCGGAGCCTGGCTCACGGCCTATGCGTTGGAGCAGGTCGGGGCGCGTTTCACCTTCGGCATCCCTGGCGTGCATACGACCGAGCTGTATGACGCGCTCAACAACTCCAACCGCATCACGCAGGTCCTGGTAACCCACGAGGGCGGCGCCTCCTTCATGGCGGATGCGGTGAGCCGGCTGTCCGATTCCATCGGCGTCCTGACGGTCGTGCCGGCTGCCGGCCTGACGCATGCGGCGAGCGGCATCGGCGAGGCGTTCCTCGATGGCGTGCCGATGCTGGTGATTACCGGAGGGCCGCGCACCGACAGCGGTCATCGCTACCAGCTGCACCAGATGGATACGCATAAATTCATGGCCGGCCTGACCAAGGCGACCTTCCATGTGACGCGGCACGAGGATGTGGTGCCGACCCTGTTCGAGGCCTACCGCGTCGCGACCTCCGGCGAGCCGGGCCCGGTGTTCGTGGAGCTGCCGGTCAACATCTTGTTGCTGACGGACGATGTGTCCGAGCTCCCACAGTTCAAGCCGGTTTCGCGGCCGGCACCGCAAGCGGCGAATGACATCACGCGGGCGGCCGAACTCCTCGCAGCCGCCAAACGTCCCGGCATCTTTGCCGGCTGGGGAACGCGCGACGCGACCGCCGAACTGATCAAGCTTGCAGAATGGCTGCAGGCGCCGGTCGCGACCACGTTGCAAGGGCTGTCTGTCTTTCCCGGCAATCATCCGCTGCATGTCGGCTTCGGCTTCGGCAGCTCGGCGGTGCCTGCGGCGCAGAACGCGTTCAAGGATTGCGATTGTCTCGTCGGCATCGGCACGCGCTTTGCCGAGATCGCAACCGGCAGCTACGGCGTCACGGTTCCGGACAATCTGATCCATATCGACATCAATCCGGCCGCGATCGGCGCCAATTTCCCAGCCAAGGTCGGCCTGGTCGGCGATGCCGCAACCGTGCTGCGGGAGCTGCTCGCGGTGCTGGAGACGAAGGGCGGGCGGCGCGCGAGCGATGGCGCCTTGCGCGAGCAGATCGCCAAGGACAAGGCCGCCTATCGCGCCACCTGGTATCGCCACGACAATGCCGGCCTCGTCAATCCGGTGCGGTTCTTCGACGAGCTGCGCCGGCAGATGCCGGACAACGGCATCCTCGCAATCGACGACGGCAATCACACCTTCCTCACCGCCGAGCTGATGCCGATCCACGCGCCGAAGAGCGTGATCCTGCCGACCGATTTCAACTGCATGGGTTACGCGGTGCCGGCGGCCATCGGCGCCAAGCTGGCGTTTCCGGATCGCAGCGTGCAGGCGATCGTCGGCGACGGCGCCTTCACCATGACCTGCATGGAGATCCTGACCGCGGCGAGCAACGGACTCGGCATCGTCTACTACGTCTTCAACGACGGTGAGCTCGCGCAGATCGCGCAGGCGCAGCAGATCCCCTATGGCCGCAAGCCCTGCACGCAGCTCGGCAAGCTGAACATCGAAGGCGTGGCGCTCGCAACCGGCGCCGCCTTCGTACCGATGAACGACAATGCCTCCATTGCAGGTGCCATCGCGCAGGCCAACGAGATCGCGAGCACCGGCCAGCCGGTGATCGTGGCGGTCAAGATCGATTATTCCAAGAAGACCGCCTTTACGCTCGGAACCGTGAAGACCAATTTCGGCCGCTTCCCCCTCAATGAAAAGCTCCGGTTTCTGACCCGCGCCGCAGTCCGTCATATGGTCGGGTAGGGAACCAACGTCGAGTTTGATCGCGATCAATCTTGAACGACCGCGTCATCGATACATTTTTCCCGTCAAACGCGAACAGCGGTTTGCCGGCCGGTTGCGCTGTGCCCTGCCGAGAAGCTCAGTCTCGCGTTGAAACCAGGAGAATGGATCATGGCTGAACCTGCCAAGCTGCCTGTCAACACCGAGAAAGCGTCCGCTCCGTCCGTGCAGGGCTGGCGGCCGTTCGAGAATCTGCGCCGCGAGATCGACCGCGTGTTCGAGGATTTCAACACCGGTTTCTGGCGCAGTCCGTCGCTGTTCGAGTCCCTGCCGAGCCTGGCGCGCGCAAGATCGTTTGCGGTCGCGCCGGCCGTAGACGTCGCCGAGCACGAGAAGGCCTATGAGGTGAGCGCCGAACTGCCCGGCCTCGACGAAAAGAATGTCGAGGTGAAGGTGGTCAACGGCGTGCTGTCGATCAAGGGCGAGAAGCAGGAGGAGAAGGAAGAGAAGAAGAAGGATTATTACCTGCGCGAGCGCAACTTCGGATCGTTCGAGCGCTCGTTCCAAGTCCCCGACAGCGTCGACACCGACAAGATCGAGGCCAGCTTCAAGCAGGGCGTCCTGAAGGTGATCTTGCCGAAGAAGGCCGAGGCGCAGCAGGCCGCCAAGAAGATCGCCATCAAGGCCGCGTGAGCAATGTTGAGCAATGTTATTCAACCTGCCGCATCTGGTTCGATCCGGATGCGGCCGTTACATCCGTAGCGCGATGGCGCGAATCGCACCCTGGTTTCGTTGCTCCGGATCGTTAAAGTGTTCCGGGCAAGATCGCCGTTCGGCCGAGGAGATTCCAACATGACGACGTGGTGTGTGCGCGGGATGCTGGCGGGCGGATTGGCGCTGTTGGCGCTCGCGCCGCAGACCGCTTCTGCGCAGGACTACCCCTATTGCCTGCAGGGGCGCAGATGGGGATATCCGGGCAATTGCGCGTTCCAGACCTATGAGCAATGCCAGATGACCGCGTCCGGCACCGAGGATTATTGCGATGTCAATCCGCGCGCGGCGTATGCGCGCCAGTGGCAACAGCCCGGGCCCGGGATCTACCAGGACCAGCTGCCGCCGCGCCGCCGACATCACCGGCATCCGCGGACGCCGCACTGACGCTTCGTCCCGCCGCCGATCCGTCTTGCACAGCCGGGCAAGGGCGCTATCCTGTTCCAAACGCGCTGCGGGCGGCCGGGGAGGCCGCCTCCTGCGGCGAATGAACGGAATGGGAGGATGTGACCGATGGGCAAGCTCGCACTGGCTGCGAAGATCACCCACGTGCCCTCGATGTATCTCAGCGAGCTGGACGGCCCCGGCAAGGGCAAGCGGCAGGCGGCGATCGACGGCCATATCGAGATCGGGCGGCGCTGCCGCGAGGCCGGCGTCGACACCATCGTCGTGTTCGATACGCATTGGCTGGTGAATGCCGGCTATCACATCAACTGCGCGCCGCATTTCGAGGGCCTCTACACCTCGAACGAATTGCCGCACTTCATCGCCAACATGACCTACGCGTATGACGGCAATCCGGAGCTGGGCCGGATTCTCTCCGAAGAGGCCAATGCGCATGGCGTCGTCACCATGGCGCATGACGCGACCTCGCTCGCGCTCGAATACGGCACGCTGGTGCCGATGCGCTACATGAACCCGGACCGCCGCTTCAAGGTGGTCTCGGTGTCGGCGTTGTGCACCTCGCATTATCTCTGGGAAAGCGCCAAGCTCGGCTGGGCCTTCCGCCGCGCTGTCGAAGATCATTACGAGGGTACGGTGGCATTCTTCGCCAGCGGCTCGCTCAGCCATCGCTTCGCGCAGAACGGCACGGCGGACGACTATCGCGACAAGATGTTCAGCCCGTTCCTGGAGCGGCTCGACCACGAGGTGATCCAGATGTGGGAGCAGGGCGAGTGGCCCGACTTCTGCGACATGCTGCCGGAATATGCCAGCAAGGGTCATGGCGAAGGCTTCATGCACGATACCGCGATGCTGCTCGGCGCGCTTGGTTGGAACCACTACGACCGCGGCGTCGAGGTGGTGACGCCGTTCTTTCCGTCTTCCGGCACCGGGCAGATCAACGCGCTGTTTCCGGTCTCGCCGATGCCGCATGCGCTCGACGACATCGGCCGGCCGCGCGCAGCGGCACTGGCCGGCGGGAGGTTGTGAGCGGCGACTGGGTTCGAGCACCGATTCCGCCGGGACGGGCCACCCGGCAGGCATGAAGACGTCCCGGCGTCAAGGGTTGCGAAAATGCGGCAACTCTGCATAGTTAAGCGCATGCGCAAGAGTCTTCCCCTGCTTCTGTTCGTCCTGGCCGCCGGCGCCGCCGCATGGTGGCTCTCGGGCGTTGCCCATGATGATCTCGGCCTGTCGGGGCAAGCCGTGCGGATCGACGCGCTGCTGTCGGCCGCGGGCCTCGGCGGCGTTCTCGTGCTGGCCCAGTATTCGGACCGATTCGGCAAGAAGCCGTAGGCGATTGCCCGCGGGATTCGTTGCGGATGGATCGGATGGGCGGCACTTTTTCGGCTGCCCGGATCCATCCATGTAGCGCGACCGCCGGCCAGTGACACATTGAGACGACGGCGAGCCGGATGCGTCGAAGCCGGACATGATCCGCATGGGCGCGTCCTGATTCACATTTCAAACAGCTGATGCGACGCACGGCCACGGTCTCGCGACACGCGTCGTGTCCGAGTTTCGCCGGTAGCGTTACCCTCGTGAAAGACGAGGGCGCAGGGAAGGCGGGGTGCGGGCCGCACCCATGGCCCCCGTGCGAACAAGAATGCACGGGGCAGGAACCACAGGTTTGGCCGAGGCATCCCGGCCTTCCCTGCGCGATGGTTTTAACGCTTATAAGCAGTCTCCCTGGTGCACCGGGCTTTTGGCCACCATGTCGCGCATGACGCTGACGCGTCAGCTCGAGGACACCAGCGTCGGGGTGTCAGGACCCTGCAACTTCACGTCCGCGACTTGCCGTTCGTCCGCGCGCAATACGCACGCTGCGGCTCATCGCGTCCACCGCTCCCCGCCTCGCGTCTCGTGACGACCGCGCGTACGCCCCTCGCATCGAGGCGGGATATCCGCAAGATGAAGCTGATTTGGGGTCTTTGCCCAGCGGATTATTTTCGGCTGATCATCTGGACAGCCCAAATCAGCTTGAGATCGTTCGCGAATTTTCTGTTTCCGCGCGAGCGATAGGGGGGACCCAAAAGCGGCGTGGCGGTCGGAGCTGATCGCGCAGACAAATCATGGCAATAGATCGAGACAATCGCGCTGTCGCACAAATTACCGTGTCGCATTCGACGGGTGCAGTCCAGCGCCGCAATCACCGCGCTGCCCACAGGAAGCCTGTCTCTTTCTCCGCAACCGTCCGGAGATGGAAAATCGCCTGCGATTAAGCCGCTATACTGAAGATCGAGGGCGCGCTACGGAATCTATTTTCGGGCAAGTGGCATGGACTACAAGGTTTTGGTTGGGATTGCCGTGGTGATCGGCGTGATCATCGTCGAATGGCTACGGGCGAAGGCCTACCAGTACGAGCGCCTCGCCGGCGCCAGCCAAGCCGTTCACGACCTTTCGCGGGCGTGCAGCTACCACTATGAGGAGAAGGATCAGCCGCTGCCGAAGAATGTCGACGAGGCGCTCGACTACATGGCCGATACGCTGAAGCGTGGAACGGCACCACCGGCAAGATCGATCTCCACCTGATGGGCGCGGCGATGCTCGGAAGTGCCATGGGCGAGGCGGCGTACCAGAAAGGCTTCGATGCTGGACGCCGGTGGTCGGACCCGTCCGACGGCGAGCGCCGCATCGACCTGCCGCTGGAGCAATGGCGCTGGATCAGATACCTCGCGCACATCGGTTTCCTGAACCAGATGCCGAACTACGCCCCTGCGCGCCATGACCAGCTCGCTCCCGCCTTCGCCATTGCGTACGATCGGCGCCAGGTAGTCGGGAAAGATGCCCGGCAGAACGGGTAGGTTGCCTGTGCGGTCATGCTCCGGCGCGACGCCGAACAATCGGCGGATCGCGTCCACGTTCCTTGTCATGGAGTAGAGATTGCACATGCTCAAATCTGCAAGAGCCTTCATCCTCCAAGGCCGGCACTGCAACCAATAGCCTGATCCGGCTGACCGCGCCGACGGCGGTCACAAACCCGACGAGTTGGACAGCGGCATAACAGATATTCCCGTTGGGCAGCCGCGGAGGAGTCTCGCGTATTTCTACGGGGGGCCACCTGCTAAACTATTTTAAACCTCCCGCACGGCACACTTCGTTGGAATCTACCAAGGAAACCAACGGCACCCGCTGGCTGGATGCCCTCTTGCAGGAAACTGACATGGTCCTCACCATACCACGCCGCTTTGCGGTCCTGGTCGCGCTATCCATTGGCGTCTGCATCGCTGCCGTGGTCAGCCAACTTCTCGCTACCCGAACGGCCCTGGTCGAAGAGCGCAAGGCCGCAGTCGTCGGACAGGTGCAATCCGCTGTGTCGATCGTGAAGGGCTTTGCCGATGCGGTGGCCAAGGGTGCCCTGACCGAGGACGAGGCGCAGAGTCGCGCCAAGACGGTGCTACGCGGCATCCGCTTCGGTAAGAACGACTATATCTTCGTCTACCAGCCGGACGGTGTGAACCTCGTGCTCGGCCCGAAACCGGATTGGGAGGGCAAGAGCGTCATCAACGAGAAGGACGCCAACGGCCTGCCTCTGATACGCGAGCTGATCGCGGCTGCGGCCCAGCCTGGTGGCGGCTTCGTCAGCTATATGTTCGCGCGCGCCGGCAGCACCGTCCCAGTGGCGAAGCTCGGCTACACCATGAAGGCCGATCCGTGGAACTGGGTGGTCGGCACCGGCGTCTATGTCGACGATCTCGACGAGGCGTTCTACGCCTCGGCGAAGGTTTCGTTGATGTGGGCCGTAGGGCTGATCGGTCTGCTCTGTGTCGCGACTCTGATCATCGCCCGCGGCCTGGTCCGACCACTGCAGGCGATCACCAGCACGATGACCGAGCTTGCGAACGGGAATCTTGCCGTGCAGATCCCGAACTCGGAGCGGCGCGACGAGGTCGGCGAAATGGCCCGTGCCGTCGAGGTCTTCAAGGTCAATGCGGCCGCCCGTCAGCGGCTCGAAGCTGAGCATCAGGAGCAAGAGGCGCGTCAGGCCCAGCAGCGCAAGGTCGACACGAGGCGGCTTGCGAATGACTTCGAAACCGCGGTCGGCCAGATCATCGAGGCCGTCTCGTCGGCAGCGACCGACCTTGAGTCATCCGCCCAGTCGCTCAGCGCAACTGCCGAGCGCTCGAAGGGTCTTGCCACCGCCGTGGCCGGCGCCTCCGGCGACGCCTCCAACAACGTCCAGTCGGTCGCCGCCGCCACCGAGGAAATGTTCTCCTCCGTGAACGAGATCAGCCGACAAGTGCAGCAATCCTCAGCGATCGCCAGCGAAGCGGTGGAGCAGGCCCGCAAGACCAATGAACGCGTCGGCGAATTGTCGCAAGCGGCGGCTCGTATCGGCGATGTGGTCGAGCTCATCAACACCATCGCGGGCCAAACCAACCTGCTGGCCTTGAACGCCACCATCGAGGCGGCGCGGGCCGGTGAAGCCGGCCGCGGCTTCGCCGTGGTCGCCTCCGAGGTCAAGGCGCTCGCCGAGCAGACTGCCAAGGCGACTGGCGAGATCAGCCAGCAGATCGGCGCCATCCAGACCGCGACCCAGCATTCGGTCACTGCCATCAAGGAGATCGGCGACACGATCGGCCGGATGTCGGAAATCGCCGCGACCATCGCAGCCGCAGTAGAGGAACAGGGGACCGCCACCCAGGAGATCTCGCGCAACATCCAGCAGGCTGCCAACGGCACGAAGCAGGTTTCAGCCAATGTTGCCGACGTGCAGCACGAAGCGACCCAGACGGGGGCGGCATCGTCGCAGGTGCTCAGCGCGGTGCAGTCACTGTCGCAGGACAGCAGCCGACTGAAGGCCGAGGTCCACAAGTTCCTCGACACCGTGCGAGCCGCGTAAAGAGCAGGCCGTCGGCGAGTGCCGAAGGCTGCGTCCTTGGCGCGGCGTTCCCTTTATTGCCGGTCGTGCGCGCATCTGTCAGGCGGAGACGGCACGCCTATCGGCCTTGGGGCCCCGTCGGCGCGTGAGAGCAGGCATGCCCTAAGGGTTCCAGTCCCGCGCACGTAAGGGAAGCCGCTAGGTCTTTGGGGGAGGGCGCGTCGACGAACCATAAGCGTGAGCGCGCCGCTGCTCCGGCGATGAGGCGAGACGACAGTCTCAAAGGCACCTCATCGGGAAGCCTGGATTCAGGCGTGGATGTCCCTTGCCGGCCTCGGTCAGCTTCACATAGGTGCCGCCCTCGTGCAGCCACAGCCAGCCGCGGGCGATCGCCAGGTCGAGGCCTGGCACATATTCGGTGGCGCTTATGTCAAGCTGGCTGGGGAACCTGGATTCGAACCAAGACAAACAGAGTCAGAGTCTGTTGTGCTACCGTTACACCATTCCCCAACGGAATTGCCGAGCAGTCTCAAGAGCTTGTGGAGCTGTCCGGCAGTGGTGCGCAAAGCGCCGCATGAACCAAATCAGCGGCGGGCACGGCGATCTTCTACCCGCATGTGACCGGGCTTGGCAAGCGCGTAAGGGGATGGAATTGGGGGGAAATTCGCGCGGCGGGGGTCTTTTGTCTGCCTTGCCAACCATCTCGTCTGACCCGGACAGGGAGTGGGATTTTCATCGGACACTCTGAATTGGTCCAGCGCTCCCGTCTCCCGGCTGGGATCTTGCGACGCCGTCCGATCCCTCTGCGCGAGCGAAGCGCGTCGTCGCCCCGCAGTGGGCGAGAGGTGAGCACCAAGCGATCCGCAAAAGGCTTGTATCGTGTGGGCAGAGGTCGCGGCCGGCAAGGCCCAGCCGCGCGCTCCCGCGTCGCGCGCCGGCGCTACTCCGCCGCTTCCTTGACCGCGCCGTGCTCGTCGCCATCGGCCTCGGTGTCCAGCTTGGAGCGGCCCCAGCGCGAGAAGGCGTTGTTGAGATTGTCGAGATAGAGATAGACCACGGGCGTCGTAAACAGCGTCAATAGCTGGCTGACGATCAGGCCGCCGACCATGGAATAGCCAAGCGGCTGGCGGATCTCGGCGCCGGTGCCGGTGCCGAGCATCAAGGGCACGCCGCCGAGCAACGCGGCCATGGTCGTCATCATGATCGGACGGAAGCGGAGCAGAGCGGCCTGGCGGATCGACTGCTCGGGCGTCAGGTGATGGTCACGCTCGGCGGCGATGGCGAAGTCCACCATCATGATGCCGTTCTTCTTCACGATGCCGATCAGCAGAATGACGCCAATCAAAGCAATCAGGCTGAAATCGTAGCCGAACGCCATCAGGATCGCGAGCGCGCCGACGCCGGCCGAGGGCAGGGTCGAGAGAATCGTGATCGGGTGGATGTAGCTCTCGTAGAGGATGCCGAGGATCAGATAGACCACGACCAGCGCCGCGAGGATCAGCAGCGGCACGGTGGAGAGCGACTGCTGGAACGCCTGCGCCGTGCCCTGGAAGCTCGAGTTCAAGGTCGCGGGCGCACCGATTTCGACCATCGCTCGCTGTACGGCCTGGGTGGCCTGGCCGAGCGCCACGCCCTGGGCGAGGTTGAAGCTGATCGTGATCGCCGGGAACTGGCCCTGGTGGCTGATCGACAGCGGCCGCACCGGCACGGTGGTCCATTTCGCGAAGGTCGACAGCGGCACCTGGTCGCCTGTTGTCGGCGACTTCAGGTAGATCTTGTCCAGCGTGTCCACGTTGGCCTGCAACTCCGGCAGGATTTCCAGGATCACGTGATAGGAATTGAGCTGGGTGAAATACTGCGCCACCTGGCGCTGGCCGAACGCGTCATACAGCGTATCGTCGATCAGCTGCGGGGTGATGCCGTAGCGCGAAGCGGTGTCGCGGTTGATGGTGAGCTGGACGGTGGTGCCGTCGGTCTGCTGGTCGGTGGCGACGTCGCGCAGCTCCTGCAGCGTCTTCATCTTGTCCAGGATCTTCGGCGCCCATTCGTTGAGCTCGCCGAGATTGGCGTCCTGCAAGGTGAACTCGAACTGGGTGCGGGTCGGGCGGCCGCCGAGGCGGATGTCCTGCGCCGCCTGCATATAGAGGCGGGCGCCTTCGACCTTCTCCAGCTTCGGCCGCAGGCGGCCGATGATCTGCTGCGCCGAGGCGTCACGCTCCTCGAGCGGCTTCAGCGTGATGAACATGTTGCCGTTGTTGCCGGCGCGTCCCGAGCCGCCGATCGCCATCGCGACGCTGGCGACGCCCGGATCTTGCATCACGATCTTCGCCAGCGCCTCCTGGCGCGACTGCATCGCCCGGAAGGAGATGTCCTGCGAGGCTTCGGATGTCGCGGTGATCAGGCCGACGTCCTGTTGCGGGAAGAAGCCCTTCGGGATCAGGATGAACAGATAGACCGACAGGCCGAGCGTGGCGAAGAACACCAGCAGCGTCACGAAGCGCCAGCGCAAGGCGACGTCGAGGCCTTTCTCATAGGCGTTAAGCAGAGCCTCGAAGCCGCGTTCGCTCCATTGATAGAAGCGGCCATGGGTCTGATGTCCGCCGCGCAGGAAGCGCGAGGCCATCATCGGGGTCAGCGTCAGCGACACCACCATGGACACGAAGATGGTCATGGTCAGCGTCACCGCGAACTCGCGGAACAGGCGGCCGATGATGCCGCCCATGAGCAGCAGCGGGATCAGCACGGCGACCAGCGAGATTGAGATCGAGACGATGGTGAAGCCGATCTCGCGCGCGCCCTTGAAGGCGGCGGCCATCGGCGATTCGCCTTCCTCGACATAGCGCGAGATGTTCTCGAGCATCACGATGGCGTCGTCGACCACGAAACCCACGGCGATGGTGAGCGCCATCAAGGAGAGATTGTCCAGCGTATAGCCGAACACCCACATCAGCGCGCAGGCGCCGAGCAGGGCCAACGGCACCGTGACGGTCGGGATGACGGTCGCCCAGAAGCTGCGCAGGAAGATGAAGATGACCATCACCACCAGGAAGATGGTCAGGAGAAGGGTGAACTGGACGTCCTCGACCGCGGCGCGGATGGTGGTGGTGCGATCGGAGATCACCTCGATCTTGATCGCCGGCGGGATCGCGGCGACCAGCCGCGGCAGCATCGCCTTGATCTTGTCGACGGTCTCGATGACGTTGGCGCCGGGCTGCTTGAAGATCACCAGGAACACGCCGCGCTTGCCGTTCGCCCAGGCCGCCTGCTTGGCGTCCTCAGGTCCGGTCACCGCCCGGCCGATGTCCCGGATCCGCAACGGAGCGCCATTGCGATAGGCGACGATGACGTCGTTCCAATCCTTGGACTCGGTGAGCTGGTCGTTGGCGTAGATCGTATAGGCGCGCCGCTCGCCGTCGACGTTACCCTTCGGGCTGTCGACCGTGGTGATCGCGATCTGGCTGCGCACGTCCTCCAGCGACAGGCCCTTGGTGACGAGCTTGGCCGGATCGACCTGGACGCGGATCGACGGCTTCTGCTGGCCGCCGATGATGACCTGGGCGACGCCGGTGATCTGGCTGATCTGCTGCGCAAGCTGGGCGTCGACGGCGTCCGAGACGGTGGTGAGCGGCAAGGTGTCCGAGGTGGCCGACAACAGCAGGATCGGCGAATCCGCGGGGTTGACCTTGCGGTAGGTCGGCGGCGAGGGCAGCGTCTTCGGCAATTGGCCGCTGGCCGCGTTGATCGCGCCCTGCACGTCGTTGGCGGCGCCGTCGATGTTGCGGCTGAGATCGAACTGGATGGTGACGGAAGCGGTCCCCAGATAGCTCGTCGATGTCATCTGGGCGATGCCGGGGATCTGCGCGAACTGGCGTTCCAGCGGCTGCGCCACCGAGGTCGCCATCGTCTCCGGGCTCGCACCGGGCAATGTCGCGGTGATCTGGATGGTCGGGAAGTCGACCTGGGGCAGCGGCGCCACCGGCAGCAGCGGATAGGCGACGAGGCCCACGAACAGGATCCCCGCCATCAGCAGCGAGGTGCCGATGGGGTAGCGGATGAAAGGTGCCGAAATGCCGCCGCCGTTCATTCCTGCCGGACCTTCGCTTGCGCCGGGTCCGAACTCGCCACCGCGGTGGTGACCAGCGAGCCTGGCTGAACCTTGAACTGACCGCCCGTGATCACCTGCTGGCCAGGCGTCAGGCCGGCCTCGATCACCGTGCGGCCGTCGATCGACACGCCGACCTTCACCTTGTGCAGCTCGGCCTTGTTGTCCTGGCTCACCGTGTAGGCATAGAGCCCGTTGGTGGAGTGCTGGACGGCGTCATCGGGAACCACGGTTGCGTCCTTCAACGTCTTCACCAGGAGCCGCGTCGAGACCGACTGGCCGGGCCACAGCGCGTGATCCTTGTTGTCGAACACCGCCTTCAGCCGAATCGTCCCGCTGGTCGCGTCGACCTGATTGTTGATCACCGCGAGTTTGCCCTGGGCCAGCGTCTTCTTTCCATCGGTGGTCATCGCCAGCACCGTCAGCGGCGCCACCTTCTGGCCTTCGTTGATATAGGGGAGCTGCTCCTCGGGAGCAGTGAAGATCACCGCGATCGGCTCGATCTGAGCGATCGTGACGATGCCGGTCTGCGTCGCCGCATTGACGATGTTGCCGATGTCGACCTGGCGCAGGCCGGCGATGCCGGTAATCGGTGCCTTGACCTGGGTGTAGTCGAGCTGGGTCTGCGCGTTGGCGATCGCGGCATCATCGGCTGCAATCTGCGCGGTCAGTTGCGCCACCGTGGAACGCTGGGTGTCGGTTTGCTGGCGGGTGGCGAACTCGCCGAGCTTGGTGAAGCGCTGCAGATCGAGATTGGCGTTGGCGAGGTTGGCCTCATCCTGCGCCTTTTTCGCCTTGGCCTGATCCAGGCTCGCCTGGAACGGCCGCGGATCGATCTCGACCAGGAGATCGCCCTGTTTGACGAGCTGGCCCTCGGTGAAGGCGATCTTGTCGATCTGGCCGTCGATCCGGGTCCGGACTTGTACGGTGTTGAAGCCCTGAACGTTGCCGAGGCCAGTCAGGTAGACCGGGAAGTCGGTCTTATCGACCGGAGCTGTCGAGACACGAACGGCAGGCGGCCCCGCTGCCTTCTGCGCCTCGGCGCGCTTGGCGGCTTCCGCGCCCTGATAACGCTGCCAGCCGTAATAGCCGCCCCCGCCAAGGACTGCCAGCAGCAGGACCCAACCGATAGCCTGTGACGTCTTCATGTCGGCTCTTTCGTCGGCTCTTCGATTTCGGCTTTTCGAAGCTGAAGCGAAGAGAATAACCGGTCTTTAAAACCGTTCCCAGCGCGCACAGATATAGTGTGCGTGCACTTTATGTGTAAACACACCGCTGCTTGAAGAAAACTAAACAATTTGACAGCTTCGAGGACCCGAGGACATGTCGTTGGACCTGAGGCGGCAGCTGGTCGCCCAGCTTGTCGAAAGCTCGCGCATTCTGCGCAACTATATTGATCATCGTGCCAAAGCGCGCGGCACCACGCGTGCCCAATGGATCGTGCTGTTTCGGTTGCGCGCGCAGGAAGGACTATCGCAGGTCGATCTCGCCGAAGTGCTGGAGCTGCAGCCGATCTCGCTGGTGCGGCTGTTGGACCGGCTGGTCGAGCAGGGGTTGCTCGAGCGCCGGCACGATCCCAAGGATCGCCGCGCCAACCGGCTGTATCTGACGGCTGCCGGACACAAGCTCGTCGATGATCTCGACGATCTCAGGGATGCGATCGCCGCCGACGTTCTGCACGGCATCCCTGACGACGTGGTCGCGACCAGCCTGACCACGCTGCGCGAGATCAAGGACCGCATCAAGGCGCTGTCGGATTCCGGCGATCATGCCGCTGCGAAGTAGGGCGATCTTGTCGTTACTACTTGAGCGTGTCGATGCTCGCGAACTTATGACTCCAGTGCCGCCGTTGATCTGAGCTCTCAATAGATTTGCCGCGCGTGAGTCGGGCGCTTCGGATCGGTCGCACCAGTTTAGAACGACTTCAAACCTGCCGCGCTCCGGTTGTCATCACGCAGCGGCCCGGTCCATATCAGGCCGAGCAGCGGGAGCGCGGAATGGACGAACTGAACGGGAAGATGATCGCCTGCCAGATCCTGGTGACGGGCCTGATCGCCAGGGTCGCCAATGAGCAGCGCGACCCCTTGCGCTTCCTTACCGATTTCCGCGACGAGATCAGAGCCGTCGTGAAGGGCGTGCGTATCGCCGGCATCGACAATTCGGATCGCGTGCGCCAGATCGCGCAGCAGACGGTCGATGAGTTGTTCTCGCTGATGAAGCCACCGAGCAGCGACTAGCATCCGAAACTCGCAGCGAAGCGATAGCCCGCGGACGCGCCGTTGTGAGGTCGACCCTACGAACTCTCACAATCGCAGCTTAGAGTCGTTTTAAGTTTGTTTGCTGGATTTAGAATCGTTTTGATCTGGAACTATTCAAGCTGAACTTGGACCTCCTCAAATTGACCCGCTGAAACACGCTCGATACCACCGTTGTCACGTTCGCTTGCGAATGATCCGCACAAGCGACGTAGGAATACGGGGGCGTGTAAGAGGATATGGGACAGGTCATTACACCGCGATCGCTGCGTGCGATCGCAGCGGTCAATTTCAATGCAAAGCTCGATGGCGCTACCGGCACCAAGGTGTCGGCGGTTGCGGGACTGATCGCAGTCGCCACGGTGTCGGGGGCCGAGGCGCAGCCGTCCTCCGACCTTCCGACCGTCAACGTCGATGCTCCGGTTGCGCGTTCGAGGCCAACTGCCTCCAAGCCGACCGCCGACCAGGTCCGCGCCCGCAATGCCCTGCGGCGCGCGGCGGAGCGGCAGCAGGCGGCGCAATCGCAGGCCGTTCCGTTCCCCAATGCGGGCGGGCTCGCCCCCCCGGATGCCAATCCCTATGCGGACGCGGCGGCGCCCTACAAGGTCGATCGCGTGCAGTCCTCGGGCAAATTCCCGGAGCCGATCCTCAACACGCCGAAGACGATCACGGTGCTCAGCAAGGAAGTGCTCGAGGACAAGAACGCCACCAACCTGAAGCAGGCCGTGCTCAGCACGGCCGGCGTTACGCTCGGTTCGGGCGAGGGGGGCAATGCCTTCGGCGATCGCTTCTTTATTCGCGGCTTCGATGCGCGCAACGACATATTCATCGATGGCGTGCGCGACGCCGGCGTCAGCGTGCGCGAGAATTTCTTCACCGAGCAGGTCGAGATCCTGCGCGGCCCGGGCTCGTCCTTCGCGGGCCGCGGCACCACCGGCGGCGCGATCAATATCGTGACCAAGCAGGCGACGACCGCCGGCAATTTCTACAACATGGATACGACGTTCGGCACCGACCACACCAAGCGTGTGGTGCTCGACGTCAACCAGGTCATCAATCCGACGCTTGCCGTGCGGGCAGGCGGCTTGTTCCAGGACGCCAACGTTGCCGGCCGCGACGCCATCAAGGACAATCGCAACGGCGCTTTCGTCGCCACGACGTGGACGCCGATCGATCCGGTGAAAATCACCGCCAATTACGTCCATACCGAACTGACCGGGATTCCCGATTTTGGCGTGCCGTACTACCGACCGAGCACGGCGAGCACCGCCGGCGGCCCGTTCCCTGATTTCGGAGTCAACCGGAACAACTTCTATGGCCTGCTCAATCGGGACTTTTATCGAACGGGGCAGGACTTCGCGACCATCAACACCGAGGTCAAGATCACGCCCGACCTCACATTCAGCGACAAGCTGAGGCTGTCGCGATCGACCCAGAACTACATCGGCACGCTGCCGGAACAGCCGGTGGTCACCAATCCGAATCCGCTGCTTTGGACCTTGAGCGCCAATCCGCAGAGCCGTTTCCAGCAAACCGATGTGGTCGCCAATCAGAGCGAGTTCACCTACAAGTTCGACGACGGGCTTGGTTTCAGGCACACGGCGCTCGGCGGCGTGGAGATCTCGCGGGAAATCTCCAGCATCGATCGCTATACGGGGTTGAGTTCGGAAACCGTCGGCGTGCCCTTCAGCGGTAGCGGCTCGATCTCGGGCGTGAACGTGTTCGCGCCCCAGTATATGGAGACGCCGTTTACGACATCGCCATCCTTGTCCGGCCGGCCGACGAAGATCGCGGTCGATACGACCAGCGGTTACGTCATGGACAGCGCCAACTACCGTGATCTTGTGATCCTCAACGGCGGCGTCCGCTACGACGACTACAACATCAAGAGCAGCGGCTTCGGCACCGTGAACGGCGTTTCCAACGTGTGGGGCGCCCAGGCCGCCGATTTCGGCCTGCCGAACTTCAATCTCGGTCTGACCTTGAAGCCGCAGCCGAACGGTAGCGTCTATGTCGCCTATGCGACCTCGTCGAATCCGGTCGGTGCCGAATTCGATGGCACCAGTACTGCCTATGGCGGATTGTCGCCGGTGCTCAACGGCGGCTCGAACCAGATCTTCGGGCCTGAGAAGAACAAGGCCATCGAGGTCGGGACGAAGTGGGAGTTGTTCGATCGTCATCTGCTGGTAACGGCCGCGCTGTTCCAGACGGAAAAGGAGAACGCGCGAGAATCGCAGAACATCACGGCGGCGACGGCAACCGCAACCTGTCCTTATCCAGCCGGTACGACGGGCACGGTATCCTGCATTACGGCCGGCGCTGCTTACCGCATCCGCGGCATCGATCTCGGTATCGGCGGCAAGATCACGGACAAATGGAGCGTGTTCGGCGGGCTCGTGCTGATGCAGTCGGAGGTGACGAAGTCGCTTGCGCCGCCGGCAAATACGACGCTGTACAAGTCGAATGTCGGCTTGCAGCTTGCCAACGTCGCACATCAGTCGTTCAGCATGTTGACGAAGTATCAGCTGAACGACACGTGGGAGATCGGCGGCCAGGCCGTGTACCGTTCCAAGATCTATGGCGGTACGCTGCTTGCGGCGAACCAGGGCACGTCAATTCCGAGCTACTGGCGGTTCGATGCGTTCGCCGAAGCCAAGATCGACAAGCATTGGACTGCCAAGCTGTTCGTCAACAACATCTTCGACAAGCGCTACTACGACGCGCTCTATCAGAGTGCAGCACCGTTCGTGCTGGAGGCGCCGGGCCGCGCGGCCTATCTGGTGCTCTCGGCGCGGTACTAAGGCGCTGCTGAAGGAAACATCATGCTGGTCTGCATTCCGGAAGTCCTCAGCAAGTCTGATGTCGCCGAATTCCGCCGCATCATGGATGCGGCGGAATGGGAGGACGGTCGCTCAACGGCCGGAGCGCAGTCCGCCATGGTCAAGCGCAACGAGCAATTGCCTGCCGACGGCGAGGTGGCGCGGGCGCTGGGGCAGCGGATCGTCTCCGCGCTGACGAAAAATCCGCGCTTTCTCTCGGCAGCCATTCCACTGCAGATTTTTCCGCCGCTGTTCAACCGCTATGCGGCCTCCGGCGGCCACCATTTCGGCATCCATGTCGACAACGCCGTGCGCGGCGATCCGCTGACGGGGCTGCGCATTCGGACCGATCTGTCGATAACCTTGTTCCTGGCGGAGCCCGAGGAATACGACGGTGGCGAACTTGTGATCGAGGACACCTACGGATCGCACGAGGTCAAATTGCCCGCAGGCGATGCCGTATTGTATCCGTCATCGAGCCTTCATATGGTGACGCCGGTGACCCGCGGCGCCCGGGTCGCCTCTTTTTTCTGGATGCAGAGCATGATACGGGATGCCCACGTCCGCAGTATGATCTTTGATCTCGATAATGTGATCCAGGGTCTTGCGGGACGGCTGGGGCGCGACGATCCCGAAACCGTCAGATTGACCGGCATCTATCACAACCTGATCCGCCACTGGGCCGAAGTATGATGACATCGTTCCGCTTTTGCGCCGCGCTCGTTCTGACAGTCATGCTTGTGGCGCCGTTGGCCTACGCGCAGCAGGTGACGACGCAGCCTCCGCAGACGCCGGCAGGGCAAGCTCCGGCGGCCCAGGCGTTCTCAGCGGCTTTGTCGGGGCAGACGCCCGCGGCTCCAGCGCCCGTTAGTCCGGCGCCTACTGAGAACAAGTCGCAAGTCAGCCAGGCCGTGACCGGGACAAATCCTTTGGCGATCACGCCGAACGATGCCGCCCCGGCAGCTCAGCCGAATGTGGATGGTGCTGCCCGGCCGGCCAAATCGATCGCCGTTGGTCTCGATGAATTGTCGCCCTGGAGCATGTTCCTGAAGGCCGACATCGTGGTCAAGGCGGTGATGATCGCGCTCGCACTCGCCTCGGTCGCGAGCTGGACCATCCTGATCGCCAAGAGCATCGAGTTCGCGGTGCTGAAGCGCAAGCTCGGCGGCGCGTTGCGCAAGGTCGCCGGTGCGAAGTCGCTGGCTGAAGCGCAGATCGCGATGGGCAGCTCGACGAGCGTGCTGTCGTCGCTCTTGCATGCGGCAATTGCGGAGTTGCGGGTATCGAGCGATCTGCCGAGCGATGCCGGCATCAAGGAGCGGGCCGCTTCGAGCTTTGCCGAAATCGCCCGCGCGGAAGGACGCCGGGTTCGCGTCGGCATGGGTCTGCTCGCCACGGTCGGCGCCATCTCGCCCTTCGTCGGCCTGTTCGGCACCGTCTGGGGCATCATGAACAGCTTCATCGGCATTTCGAAGTCGCAGACCACCAATCTTGCGGTGGTGGCGCCCGGCATCGCCGAGGCGTTGCTCGCAACGGCCATCGGCCTTGCCGCGGCGATTCCTGCCGTCATCATCTACAATCACTTCTCGCGCGTGACCAAAGCCTACCTGGAGCAGGTCGGCCGTGCCTCGGGCGCGGTCGGGCGGTTGTTGTCGCGCGATCTCGATCGCAGCCATGTTGCGATCCATTCGCGAGCGGCGGAGTAGGCGATGGCCGTTTCGCTCTCGGACGGCGATCTCGACGACGAGTTCGACGAGACCCACGACATCAATGTGACGCCGTTCATCGACGTCATGCTGGTGCTGCTGATCATCTTCATGGTGGCTGCGCCGCTCTCGACCGTCGATCTGCCGATCGACCTGCCGACCTCGACCGCCGCGCCGCAGAAGAAGCCGGACAAGCCGATCTACGTCTCGATCAAGCCGGACCTTTCGCTTGCCATCGGCGAGAACGGGGTGAAGCGAATCGATCTGGTGCGCTCGCTCGATACGACGCCCGAAGCGAGCAGGGACCGTCCGATCTTCCTGCGCGCCGACAAGGTCGTGCCTTACGGCGAGCTGATGCAGGTCCTGGAGCTGCTGCGCGCCGGCGGTTACACCAAGGTCAAGCTGGTGGCACTGGAGCGCGCGCCCGCCGCGCCGGGCCAGGCGCCGGCGGCTCAGCCCGCGCAGCCTTGAACCAGGCGACGCTGGCCATGAGCGATCTCGACACCGGCAACAGGACTTCGCGGCGGCTATGGTTCTTGGCTGCGGTCGGCGCGCTGATGCTCCATGTCGGCGGCGCGGCGTTGGCGCTGACGCAGCTCAAGGACGATGAGGACATCGACGGGCTTGGTGCGAACGGAGCCGAGATCATCGACATCGACATGGCTTCGCCCAAGGTCGAGAACGACGAGGTTCCAGTCGGTCAGGATTCGGTGGCCCAGACCGCTTCGCCCCAGCTGCAGGAGCAGAAGGCCGAGGTCGAACAGACCGATCTGCCGAAGGATATGCCGACCACCACGGATGAGGCGGACCAGCAGGTGACGACCGCCGACGTGAAGAAGCCGACGGAAGAACAGAAGGTCGCGGCGGTCCAGACCAACGCTTCAGTTGCGCAGGAAGCCTCGGAGGACCGCGCCAGAAAATCGTTCGACGAGAAGGCGCCCGAGGCCGAGAAGACCAAGGCGCCCAATGTCGGCATCGGCAAGGACAAGGAAAAGCTCACGGCGAACTGGCAGCGCAAGATCAGCGCGTATTTCAAGCTGCACCAGCGCTACCCCGAGGGTAAGAAGAAAGCGATGACTGTGAAGCTGGAGCTGGTGCTGAACCGGCTTGGCAAGGTCCTGTCCGTGGACGTTGTCGAATCCTCCGGCGACGTGGCCTATGACGAGGCCGCAATCGCCATGGTTCGCCGCTCGGATCCTGTGCCCAAACCGCCGACCGCGCTCACCCAGGATCAGTTCGCGTTCAGGCTGCCGGTGAACTTCGAGGCGGCCAAGTGAGCGGAACTGAGGATGATGGCACGGTCCGCTCGTAGCGCAGACCGGAGAGCGCGTCAGCGCCAGTAATACCTGATCCCGACATAGACCACGACGAGGCAGGCAAAGATCAGCGCCACCGGCAGTTTCGGCCTGGTGGTCGCGCCGTTCTGCGCCGTCTTGGCTTTCGGTGGCAGCCGCCGGAACGCAGTCACGTTGTCGGTCACCGGCTGCTGGGCTGGCGCTGCCGCCTTCACCTCGGGCGGTGCGCCGCCGCCGCCCATCTCGGCATAATAGGCCTTGTACATTTCGCGGATGGTCGCCTCGGTGGCGTCGTGCTCCGACATGTCGGTGAGCCGGGTCTTGTAGCTCGCCAGGAACTCCTGTGCCTGCGGGGGCAGGTCCGATGCGCCGTTCAACTTGGCGATCATCTTCCAAGTCGCAAAATCCGCACGCGCCCGCGTGTCGGCCCGGCGAGCGATCATCATGTCAGCAGCTTTGGCCAATGGTGCCTCGGGTCTCGTTTCCCCATCCCGCCTGTGGTTAGTGCTTCAAATTCGCCGCACTAGGTGTTGCCGGTCAATAGCAGAAGGAGCTGGAAGATTGAATCGGTTGTGACGCGGAGCAGCCTTGACACAAAATCAAGATTTAGACCGAACTGCGCGCCCGCCAAGGGCAGCAGGATCAAAATCGCCAGCAGAATCAGCATCCCGAAGGGTTCCAAACGCGCCAGCGCCGCGGCCAAGGGTCGCGGCAGCAAGCCGACGGCGACCCGGCCACCATCGAGAGGCGGGATGGGCAGCATGTTGAACACCGCCAGCATGATGTTGATCGTCAGCGCATTGTAGAGATTACGGGCCACCCAGCGTGCAGCATCCGGCGGGACCAGGGGCATCAGGTGGAATGCGAGCGCCGCCACCAGCGCCAACAGGATGTTGGTGGCGGGACCGGCCAGCGCCACCATCACCATGCCGGTGCGCAGCGGCTTCAGATTGCGAAAATTGACTGGCACCGGCTTGGCATAGCCGAACAGGAACGGCGAGCCCGAGAACAACAGCAGGGCGGGCAGCAGCAGCGTGCCGAACGGGTCGATATGCCTGAGCGGATTGGCGCTCACGCGCCCCAGTCGCAACGCGGTGTCGTCGCCGAACCGCCAGGCCACGAAGCCATGCGCGGCCTCATGGAAGGTGATCGCGACGACCAACGGCAGCACCCAGGTGGAGATGGCGTAAAGGGAGATGTTCAACAGCTTGGTTCCAGACGGCTCACGCCATTAGATAGCCTCCGTCGCTCTCAGCCGCTACGGCATTTCGCTCCGGCCCTGCAATGACCGCAGATGTCGTGGCGGGGTGCGCTGGGTCAGTGCATCTTGCAGATGGTCCGCGAGGCGCTCGGCGGCTTTCGACAGCCGTGGGGCGCGATGCAGCCGGATTTCGGCAGCGGGAAGCGGCGGCATGCCGTCTCGTCCCGACAGCGGACGAAGCCGCGACGGGAAGGTGCCGGCCTTCACCACGGTGACGGCGAAACCTTGCGCGGCGATCGACTCGACCGCGGCGCTGCGGCTGACGAAGGCGAGACGCCAGCGGCGTCTGGCGTCATCGAGCGCGGTCATTGCCCAGTCGCGGAACAGGCAGCCTCGTGGATAGAGCGCGACGGGCAGCGGATCACGGGTCTCGAGGGGGGCAGGGCCAACGGCCCAGACCGCCTGCTCGCGTCGCAGGAATTCGCCGTCGCCGCAGCCCTCCGGATGCATCGCGACGACGAGGTCGTAAGCCTCGCCGAGCCGGGCCGGCATTGTCGCCGTGAGGCCGGTCTCCATCTCGACATGGATTCCCGGATGGCTGGCCATGAAGCGCGCGAGCAGCGGAGGCATGACGCTGGTGCCGTAATCGTCCATGACGCCGAGCCGGATGACGCTCGTGATCTTGCTCTCGCCGAGTTGCGCGATCGCTTCGTCATTGAGCGCGAGAATCTGGCGGGCGTAGCCGAGCAGATGCTCGCCCGCCGGGCTGAGATCGACGCGGGCCTTGCTGCGACGGAAGAGCGCCACGCCGAGCCGATCCTCCAGCCGCCTGATCTGCATGCTCACGGCGGATTGGGTGCGGTTGAGCATATTGGCGGCGCGGGTGAACGAGCGATGGTCGACCACGGCGACGAAGGCTTTGAGCAGGTCCGGGTCGAGAGGCGGCTGGTTCATCACGCACCGTGATCAGGCGTATCAATAAAATTCCATTTGTTGATTGGTAGCTCGTTCTTACTCTGGTCGGCAAGGTGCTGCGAAAAACGATACGAATTTCGGAATCTGCGCAACAGGAGGACTCGACTTGGGTGGAGAAGGCTGGGGTGTTCTGGCAGCAGTGCTATCGAGTGGGCTCGGCGGCACCTCGATCGGCGCCACCCGCTACCTGGCACCGGTCATCGATCCGCTCGCCATCGGGTCTTTTCGCTTCGGTATCGGCGTTCTGCTGCTGCTGCCGCTGGGTTATCTGAGAGGCGACCGCTGGCCTTCGGCGGGCGATTGGCTGGGCGTTGTGCTCTTGGGACTGTTGTACTTCGGGCTGTTTCCAGTCCTATTCAATGCGTCCCTCATCTTCACGACCGCGGCGCGCGGCGCACTCGCGCTCTCGACCTTGCCGCTCCTGACCATGGTGATCGGCGCGCTGCTCGGCAGCGAGCGGCTCACTTGGCGCAAGTCCGCCGGCGTGGTGCTGGCAACGGTCGGCGTCGCGCTGGCGTTGCTGACGGGGTTGTCGTCTGCCCCCGCCGGCGCTTGGCGCGGCGATCTGCTGATGGTCGGCGCCGCGTTGTGCATGGCGCTTTACAGCATCTGGTCGAAGCCGTTCATCCGCCGCGCCAGCCCGATCGGCTTCACCGCGCTCTCGATGGGGATCGGCGCGGTCGCCCTCATCCTTCTTTCCCGCTGGCGCGGCAGCTTCGCGCCGGTCGCCACCTTCGGAGCGCCACAATGGATTGCCGCGGTCTATCTCGGCGCGCTCGGCGCAGCGCTGACGTTCTATCTCTGGGCGTTCGCGCTGGTGCGGACGACGCCGACCCGGGTCGCGATCTCCGTAACCGTCAATCCGGTGACCGCGTCGCTGGTCGGAGCGTTTCTTCTCGACGAGCCGCTGCGCTGGAACCTCGTCGCCGGCATTGTGGCCGTGTTCGCCGGCATTTGGATCGCGACGACCGAGAGTCCCGCGGCCAAATCGAAGCCTGCCGCGTGAGGCTGGCGGCGTCAGTACGTCGCGCGGCCGCCGGAAATGTCGAACACGGCGCCGGTGGAGAAGGCGCAGTCCTCCGAGGCGAGCCAGGCGACCATCGCCGCCAACTCCTCGACGAGCACGAAGCGGCCCTTGGGTATCTTCGAGAGCATGAAGTCGATGTGAGTCTGCGTCATCTGGTCGAAGATCGCGGTTTTCGCCGCTGCCGGTGTGACGGCATTGACCGTGATGTCGTGCTGCGCCAGCTCCTTGCCGAGCGATTTCGTCAGCGCGATCAGGCCGGCCTTCGAGGCGGAGTAATGCGCGGCGTTCGGGTTGCCTTCCTTGCCGGCAATCGAGGCGATGTTGACGATGCGGCCATATTTCTGCTCGAGCATCACGGGCACGATCGCTTTGCAGCAGATGAAGGGGCCGTCGAGATTGATGCGCAGTACCTTGCGCCATTCTTCGAGGTCGGTCTCCCACACCGTCCTGTTGACGCCGGCAATGCCGGCGTTGTTGACGAGGATGTCGATGCGGCCGAACGCCTTGATCGTTTCGTCGCGTGCCGTCTCTACCGCTGCGGTGTTGGTGACATCGACCTTGAGCGCGATCACCGCGGGACTGATCTCCCTGGCGGTCTTCTCGGCGAGCGCCAGATCGTGATCCCAGATCGCGACCCTGGCGCCGGAGGCCACGAAGCGCTCGGCGATGGCGCGGCCGAACCCTTGCGCGCCGCCGGTGACGACGGCGCAGCGGTTATTGAGGTCGATCTGGTTCATGGTGTCCTTCCCCCAAACTATTCGTGACCGTCATTCCGGGGCGCGCGAAGCGCGAACCCGGAATCCCGAGATTGGCTTGCGTGCTCCTCAGATCGAGATTCCAGGTTCAGCCCTCCGCGCAAAATGGCCTTGCCATTTTGTCGCGCGGGCTGCCCCGGAATGACGGAGATTGTTTTACAGTGTCCAGCCGCCGTCGATGCAGTGTGCCACGCCGGTCGTGAACGCGCTCTCGTCGCTGCCGAGATAGACCGCAAGATGCGCGATCTCCTCGGCGGTACCGAGCCGGCCCATCGGCTGGCGCGAGATGAACGTCTCCAGCCCGTTCGGACCTGCCGCGGCGGCGCGGCCGAGCATCGACGGCGTTTCCACCGTGCCGGGGCAGATGCAGTTGCAGCGGATCCGTTTGCCGACGAAATCGGCGGCGACCGAGCGGGTCAGCGCGCCGACTGCGGCCTTCGTCGCCGCATAGACGTAGCGATTGGGCGCGGCCTTGAACACGCCCGCGGCGGAGGCGATGTTGACGATGGCGCCACCGCCACCCTCCAGCATCTTCGGCAGGAAGGCGCGGATCGTGCGATGCATCGACTTGACGTTCAGGTCGAAGGAGAAATCGAAATCCTCGTCCGAGCAGTCGAGGATGGTGCCGTGATGCACGAAGCCGGCAGCATTGAGCAGGATCTCGACCTTGCCGACGCGGTCGGCCAGCGCGTTGACGGCCGCGGTGTCGCGGACGTTGAGAACGGCGGTCTCACTGATGCCTTCGCTCTTCAGCGTGGCGAGACCCTTCTCGTCGATGTCGGTGGCGAACACGGTGGCGCCTTCGCGGGCAAAGGCGATGGCGCAGGCCCGGCCGATCCCGGCGGCGGCTGCGGTGACAAAGGCGCGCTTGCCCTTGAGGCGGTCGGACATGGTATCTCCCTGGGTGTCTCGTCTGTTTGTTGGTCATTCCGGGACATCGCGAAGCGATGGGCCCGGAATCCATAACCACGATCGGGAGTATGGATTCCGGGCTCGCGCTATGCGCGCCCCGGAATGACAGCGTCAGTGGTTGTGGCGCGCGACGCCGACCTTGCCGGCGATGTCGTGATAGCGCGTCGCGAATTCCATGCAGGCGCCGGTGGCGTGCTGGCCCACCGTCTTGCGATAGAGCTCCTGCCAGGGTGTCTGGTTGGCCGGATACGGGAAGCCACCCTTCGCCTTCAGCTCGGCGTGGCGTTCGGCGACCTCTTCGTCGGAAATGAGGATGTTGGCGCTGCCCTTGTTGAGATCGATCCGCACCCGGTCGCCGGTCCTGAGGATGGCGAGACCGCCGTCGGCGGCGGCTTCCGGCGAGGCGTTGAGGATCGACGGCGAGCCGGAGGTGCCGGACTGCCGTCCGTCGCCGATGCAGGGCAGCGAGTGGATGCCGCGTTTGATCAGCGCCGCGGGCGGTTGCATGTTCACCACCTCGGCGCCGCCGGGATAGCCGATCGGACCGGCGCCCCGGATGAACAGCACGCAGTGCTCGTCGATCTCGAGCGCGGGATCCTCGATCCGGTGGTGATAATCCTCCGGGCCGTCGAACACGATGGCGCGGCCCTCGAACGCGTTCGGGTCCTTCGGATTGCTCAAGTAGCGGTCGCGGAATTCCTTGGAGATCACGCTGGTCTTCATGATCGCGGAATCGAACAAATTGCCGCGTAGCACCAGGAAGCCGGCATCCTTCACCAGAGGCTTGTCGTAGCTCCAGATCACGTCGCCGTCGGGCTTGGGCGCCTGACGGCAATTGTCGCCCATCGGGCGGCCGTTCACCGTGATCGCGTCCTCGTGGATGCGCTTCTGCCGCATCAACTCGCCGATCACGGCCGGCACGCCACCGGCGCGATGGAATTCCTCGCCGAGATAGAAGCCGGCCGGCTGCATGTTGACCAGCAACGGCACGTCGTGGCCGACTTTCTGCCAATCGTCGATGTTGAGTTCGACGCCGATATGGCGGGCCAGCGCGTTGATGTGGATCGGCGCATTGGTCGAGCCGCCGATCGCGGAATTCACCACGATGCAGTTCTCGAACGCCTTCCGCGTGAGGATGTCGGACGGTTTCAGATCCTCCCACACCATGTCGACGATGCGGGTGCCGGTCTCGTAGGCGATCTGGCCGCGCTCGCGATAGGGGGCGGGGATTGCGGCGCAGCCCGGCAGCGACATGCCGAGGGCTTCGGCCAGCGCGTTCATGGTCGACGCCGTGCCCATGGTGTTGCAATGGCCGATCGAGGGCGCGGACGACGCCACGATCTCCATGAACTGCTCATAGTCGATCTCGCCGGCGGCAAGCCGCTCGCGCGATTTCCAGACCACGGTGCCCGAGCCGGTGCGCTCGCCCTCGTGCCAGCCGTTCAGCATCGGCCCGCCCGACAGCACGATCGCGGGAATGTTGACGGTCGCGGCCGCCATCAGGCAGGCGGGCGTGGTCTTGTCGCAGCCGGTCGTCAGCACCACGCCATCGAGCGGATAGCCGAACAGGATTTCCACAAGACCGAGATAGGCCAGGTTGCGGTCAAGTGCCGCAGTCGGCCGCTTGCCGGTCTCCTGAATCGGATGGGTAGGAAACTCCATCGCGATGCCGCCGGCGGCGCGGATACCTTCGCGGACGCGGTGTGCCAATTCGAGGTGGTGGCGATTGCACGGTGACAGGTCGTTGCCGGTTTGTGCAATGCCGATGATCGGCTTGCCCGACTGCAGTTCGGCGCGGGTCAGGCCGTAATTCAGATAGCGCTCGAGATAGAGCGCAGTCATGCCGGGGTTCGTGGGATCGTTGAACCATGCCTGCGAGCGCAGCTTGCGGCTCTTGTCCGCGCCATTGCCGGCGTGGCCGTTGGTTTTTGTCATTCATTCCTCCCGCACTGCGAAGTGGCAAGGCCGGTTGGTAACCACCGGCGTCTCGATTTGGCTTCCCGAGGCGCGACCTTGCGCCGCAAGGATGCAGCATTGGTTCGTCCTTGAACATGGACGACGTGTTTCGTTCAAGTCTGTTCTAAGCCCGGGTATTTGATTGCGCTACCATTTTGTTCCGTCGCGCCGGCCTGCGCAGGACTGCAGATCGTTGGCCGCACGTGCAAGGTCGAACTCTGTCGCTGCATGACCTCGAAGCCGAGATCGACGACGCGCGGGTCCGGCGCGCGTCCTTCGATGGCATCAACGATCATGGTGGCCGCGCGGTTGCCCATCTCGTAGCGATTGGTGCGGACGCTGCTCAGCGTCGGGACGGCAGCCGCCATGAACTCCATGTCGTTGAAGCCGACGATCGCCATCTGATCGGGGATCGCGATGTGCCGGCGCTGGCATTCGAACATCACGCCCATGGCGAGGTCGTCATTGGCGCAGAACACGGCATCGATCTCCGGCGCCCTGGCGATCAGGTCTGAGAACAGGCTGCCGCCGAGCGTCACCGATGTCGGCGCGGTCGTGGTGACGATCAGGCGCGGATCGAGCAGGGCGGCATCTTTCATCGCCTTCTGATACCCCTGTAGCCGCCGCTGCACCCTGGGGTCCATGCGTGCGCCGACGAAGCCGATGCGGCGACAGCCCTGGTCGAGAAGGTGCGAAATTGCCCCATAGCAGGCGTCGACGTGGGAAAAACCGATCATCATGTCGATCGGCTCGGAGCCGAGCTCCATGATCTGGACCACGGGACAGTCGGCCGCCTCGATGATCGACCGGCTGTCCGCAGTCTGGTCGATGCCGGTCACGATCAGCCCGGCGGGCTTCTGCATCAGAAACAGCCGCAGCAGGCGCTCTTCCTGCAGCACGCTGTAGCGGGTGTTGGCGAGCTGGATGCTGTAACGGCTGCCCTCGAACGCGTCATAGATGCCGCGCAGGACGTCCGAGAACACGTTGTTGGTGAGGGAGGGGATCAGCGCGCCGATCACCTCGGTGCGCTGCGAGGCCAGGGCCCGCGCGGCAAGGTTCGGCACGTAGCCGAGTTCCTTGGCGGCGCTTTCGATGCGGACGCGCCGGCGCGGCGATACCGTCTGCGGATTGCGGAAGAAACGTGACACGGTGATCGGGCTGACGCCCGCAAGCTCCGCGACTTCGGTCAGCCGCACTTTGCCGTGCTTGATCCGTTTCCGTCCCATGGATCGCTCATAAGCATCGGCGGTCCGGCTGACAAGCGGATATTGACAGCGCTATCACGCGGTTGCTAATCGAACCATTGCTAAAGCCGGATAAACTGCCGACAATACCCGCCGAATTCGGGTGCAGTCCGGACGCGGCGAGCACGACAAAACGAATAACAAGAACAAAAACAACAAGAACAACAAAAGCGACCGAGAACAAGAACGGCAGGAACGCCGGCGGCACGCAGCAAAAAGCTGCCGGTCATCGAGGAGGAAATTGATGTCGTCTGTGAATATTCGCGACGTGCGGAAATCGTTCGGCGGGTTCGAGGTCCTGCACGGCGTGACCATCCCGATCGAGGACGGCGAGTTCGTCGTGCTGGTCGGTCCTTCCGGCTGCGGCAAGTCGACGCTGCTGCGCATGCTCGCCGGCCTCGAGAACATCACCTCCGGCACCATTTCGATCGGCGAGCGCGTCGTCAACAACGTCCAGCCCAAAGAGCGGGACATCGCGATGGTGTTCCAGAACTACGCGCTCTATCCGCACATGACGGTCGCCGACAATATGGGCTTCTCGCTGAAGCTGCGCGGCGCCAAGCCCGAAGACATCAAGCGTGGCGTTGCGCGTGCGGCCGAGATTTTGGCTCTCACTCCGCTGCTCGACCGCTATCCGCGCCAGCTCTCCGGCGGCCAGCGCCAGCGCGTCGCCATGGGGCGCGCCATCGTCCGCGATCCGCAGGTGTTTCTGTTCGACGAGCCGCTCTCCAACCTCGATGCCAAGCTGCGCGTCGCCATGCGCACCGAGATCAAGGAGCTGCACCAGCGGCTGAAGACCACGACCGTCTACGTGACCCACGACCAGATCGAGGCCATGACCATGGCCGACAAAATCGTAGTGATGCATGACGGCATCGTCGAGCAGATGGGATCGCCGCTCGATCTCTACGACAAGCCGGATAACCAGTTCGTCGCCGGCTTCATCGGCTCGCCGGCGATGAACTTCCTCAACGGACATCTGAAGTCCAACGGATCGGCCTATGTCGAGACCGACAATGGCGCCAAGCTGCCGCTGATGACCGCGCCCACGGCCTCGGATGGGCGTCCGGTGGTCTATGGCGTCCGGCCGGAGCATCTCGAACTCGCCAGCGACGGGATCGAAGCCGAGGTGGTCGTTGTCGAGCCGACGGGGTCGGAGACCCAGATCGTCGCCCGTATCGGCACCCAGGACATCATCGCGGTATTTCGCGATCGCCACGAGGTCAATCCCGGCGAGAAGATCCATCTGCGTCCGCGCGCGTCGGCGGCGCATCTGTTCGACAAGGATAACGGCCGGAGGATTTAGCCGCCTGCCGTTCGACGCGAACGACAACAACAAACAATCAAAATATTGAAATGGGAGAAAACTTCAGATGGCAGATTTCCTGACCGACCGGCGCTCGCTGCTCAAGGGCGGCGCGACCATGCTGGCCGCCGCTGCGACCATGTCCAGCGAACAGCTGCTCGGCTATGCCAAGGCCTGGGCGCAGAGCTCGCCGTGGAAGCCGGAAGCGGGTGCCAAGATCAACCTGTTGCGCTGGAAGCGCTTCGTCGAGGCCGAGGACGTGGCCTTCATGAAGATCGTCGATGCCTTCCAGAAGGCCAACAACGTCACGATCAACGTTTCCAACGAATCCTATGACGACATCCAGCCCAAGGCCTCGGTCGCGGCCAATACGGGGCAGGGGCTCGACATGGTCTGGGGCCTCTATTCGCTGCCGTTCCTGTTTCCGAGCAAATGCACCGACATGAGCGACGTCGCCGACCATCTCGGCAAGGTCGCCGACGGCTGGACCGACTCCGGCAAGGCCTATGGCATGCTCGACGGCAAATGGATCGGCATTCCGGTGGCCGCCACCGGCGGTCTCGTCAACTATCGCATCTCGGCGATGGAAAAGGCCGGTCACAAGGAATTCCCGAAGGACCTCGCGGGCTTTGCCGATCTCATCAAGGGCATGAACAAGAACGGCACGCCGGCCGGCATGGCTCTGGGCCACGCCTCGGGCGACGCCAATGGCTGGCTGCACTGGGCGCTGTGGGCCCATGGCGGCAATCTGATCGACAAGAACAACAAGGTCGTCATCAACTCGCCGGAGACGGCCAAGGCGCTGGAATACGTCAAGGGCCTGTACGACAATTTCGTCCCCGGCACCGCGTCCTGGAACGACTCGTCCAACAACAAGGCCTTTGTCGCCGGCCAGCTCTATCTGACGGTCAACGGCATCTCGATCTATGTCGCGGCGAAGAAGGACAATCCGCAGGTCGCCGAGGACATGAACCACGCGCATCTGCCGGCCGGTCTCGACGGCAAGACGCGCGAGCTGCATCTTGGCTTCCCGATCCTGGTCTACAACTTCACCAAATATCCGCAGACCTGCAAGGCGTTCACCGCGTTCCTGCTGGAGCCGGCGCAGTTCAACCCCTGGATCGAGGCGGCGCAGGGCTATCTGTCGCACTTCCTCAAGGCCTACGACGCCAACCCGATCTGGACTGCGGATCCGAAGAATACGCCATACCGCGACGTCGCGGCGACGGCGGTGACACCGGCCGGCGTTGGCAAGATGGGCGAGGGGCCGGCAGCGGCCATCGCCGACTTCGTCGTGGTCGACATGTTCGCGAACTACTGTACGGGACGCGAGGATGTGAAGACGGCGATGACCACGGCGGAGCGTTCGGCCAAACGTATCTTCCGCTGAGAACGTGACCTGGACGCTGGGTGGGCGTGACTCGCTTTGCCTGCCCTGCGTACGTGCTGTCATTCCGAGGGCGATGCGAGGCATCGGACCCGGGATCCCGAGGTGAGCGAGACGGCGTAGGGTGGGCAAAGGCGCGGAGCGCCATGCCCACCATCTACTCGACGGGACATATCGGTGGGCACGCTTCGCGTTGCCCACCCTACAGTTCAGATTGGAGCTGCACTGCGAATGAGTACCATTCAGACTTCACTGCCACGCGCCGCCGGCATCGGCGAGCCGTCCAGATGGTCGCGGCTGCAGACCAACCGCAACTTCATCGCACTGTGGTTCATGCTGCCGGCCGCGGCCTTCCTGATCCTGTTCCTGGCCTATCCGCTGGGGCTCGGCGTCTGGATGAGCTTCACCGACGAGAAGATCGGCCGTAGCGGCATCTTCATCGGGCTGGAGAACTATGAATGGCTGTGGGATGACGCGATCTTCTGGCTCGCGGTGTTCAACACGCTGCTTTACACCATCGTCGCGAGCGCGATCAAATTCGCGATCGGGCTGTATCTCGCGCTGCTTCTGAACCGGCGCATGCCGTTCAAGGCGATGATCCGCGCCATCGTGCTGATCCCCTTCATCGTGCCGACGGTGCTGTCGGCGATCGCGTTCTGGTGGATCTATGATGCGCAGTTCTCGATCATCTCCTGGTCGCTGATCAAGCTCGGCGTCATCAGCCACAACATCAACTTCCTCGGCGACGCCAACTGGGCGCGCGCCTCGGTCATCATCGCCAACATCTGGCGCGGCGTGCCGTTCGTGGCGATCACGCTGCTCGCGGGCCTGCAGACCGTGTCGCCCTCGCTCTACGAGGCGGCCACCCTCGATGGCGCCACCAATTGGCAGCGCTTCCGCTACATCACCTATCCGCTTCTTACCCCGATCATCGCGGTGGTGATGACGTTCTCGGTTCTGTTCACCTTCACCGACTTCCAGCTGATCTGGGCGCTCACTCGCGGCGGTCCGGTCAACGCGACGCATCTGATGGCGACGCTCAGCTATCAACGTGGCATCATCTCCGGGCGGTTAGGGGAGGGCGCCGCGATCGCAACCGCGATGATCCCGTTCTTGGTCGCCGCCATAGCGATCTCCTGGTTCGGCATGCAACGGCGCAAATGGCAGCAAGGAGCCGACCAATGACCGATACCACGCTGCAAACGAAGACCGCTGCTGCGGCTGCCGCTCTTGCAGCCTCCGACGACAGCGAGGGCATGAGCTATCTGGAGTCGTTGCCGCGACGGCTGGTGACGCTCTATCTGCCGCTGTTCATCATCCTGGTCGTGCTGCTGTTCCCGTTCTATTGGATGGGACTGACCTCGATCAAGCCGGACGAGCAGCTGATCGACATGAACACCTACAACCCGTTCTGGGTTGTGCATCCAACCTTCAAGCACATCTACAAGCTCCTGTTCGAGACGGAGTATCCGCGCTGGCTTTGGAACACGATGTATGTCGCTGTCGGCGCCACCACGCTGTCGATCATCGCCTCCGTGCTTGCAGCCTATGCGATCGTGCGTCTCCGTTTCAAAGGCGCCGATACGGTCGGCATCCTGATCTTCTTCGCCTACCTGGTGCCGCCGTCGATCCTGTTCATCCCGCTGGCCTCCGTGATCCAGGCCTATGGCCTGTTCGACTCGCCGCTATCGCTGATCCTGGTCTATCCGACGCTGCTGATCCCGTTCTCTACCTGGCTGTTGATGGGCTACTTCAAGACCATCCCCTTCGAGCTCGAGGAATGCGCGCTGATCGACGGCGCCAGCCGCTGGCAGATCCTGGTCAAGATCGTGGTGCCGCTCGCAGTGCCCGGGCTGATCTCGGCCTTCATCTTCTCGTTCACGCTGTGCTGGAACGAGTTCATCTATGCGCTGACCTTCCTGCAATCGACGCCGAACAAGACGGTGCCGGTCGCGATCGTCAACGAGTTCGTCGACGGCGACGTCTACAAATGGGGCTCGCTGATGGCCGGTGCCCTGGTCGGCTCGCTGCCGCTCGTGATCCTTTACGCCTTCTTCGTCGAGCATTATGTGTCGGCGATGACCGGCGCGGTGAAGGAGTAGGGCCGCTCTCGCAGCTGCCCCAGGGTGGGCAAGGCGAAGCGTGCCCCCACCACCTTCACGTGATCCCGCGGTGGGCACGGCGCTTTGCGCTTTTGTCCATCCTACGCATTAAGGAGTGACCTCTTTGCATATCCTGGTTCTGGGCGCGGCCGGCATGGTCGGCCGCAAATTGGTCGAGCGCTTGGTGCGCGACGGCCGCCTCGGCAGCGCTGAGATCAGCCGGCTGACCTTGCAGGATGTCGTGGCGCCAACCAAACCCGAAAAAGCGACGTGTCCGGTCGACATCGTCGCCGGCGACTTCGCCGTGCCCGGCTTTGCCGAGAAGCTCGTCGCTGCGCGTCCCGACGTGATCTTCCATCTCGCCGCGATCGTCTCCGGCGAAGCCGAGCTCGATTTCGATAAGGGCTATCGCATCAATCTCGACGGCACCCGGATGCTGTTCGACGCTATCAGATTGATCGGCGACGGCTACAAGCCGCGCCTGGTCTTCACCTCCTCGATCGCGGTGTTCGGGGCGCCGTTCCCGGAGGCGATCGGCGACGAATTCTTCCATACGCCGCTGTTGAGCTATGGCACCCAGAAGGCGATCGGCGAGCTGCTGCTGGCCGATTACACCCGCCGCGGCTTCTTCGATGGCGTCGGCATCCGTCTGCCGACCATCTGCATCCGGCCGGGGCTCCCCAACAAGGCGGCGTCCGGTTTCTTCTCCAACATCCTGCGCGAGCCGCTGGCGGGCAAGGAAGCCGTGCTGCCGGTGTCCGAGGATGTCCGCCATTGGCATGCGACGCCACGTTCGGCGGTCGGCTTCCTGCTGCATGCCGCGACCATGGACACCGCCAGGATCGGCCCGCGCCGCAACCTCACCATGCCCGGGCTCTCCGCCACAGTCGGCGAGCAGATTGCCGCGCTCAAGCGTGTCGCCGGAGAAAAGGTGGCGGCGCGGATCAAGCGCGTACCGGATCCCTTCATCATCGGCATCGTCGACGGCTGGCCGCGCAATTTCGAGGCCAGGCGCGCCCGCGAGCTTGGATTCACCACGGAAGAGCATAGCTTCGATGACATCATCCGTATTCACATCGAGGACGAACTCGGTGGTAAGTTCGTGGCCTGATCGCCTCGAAGAGAATTTAGGAGCAAGATGATGACAGCCAGCATCGTGGGATGGGCGCATACGCCGTTCGGCAAATTCGACGCCGAGACGGTGGAGAGCCTGGTGGTGAAGGTCGCCAATGAGGCGATGGCAGATGCCGGCATCGCCGCCGGCGACGTCGACGAGATCGTGCTCGGCCATTTCAACGCCGGCTTCTCGCCGCAGGACTTTACCGCCTCGCTGGTGCTGCAGGCCGATCCGGCGCTGCGCTTCAAGCCTGCGACGCGGGTGGAAAACGCCTGTGCGACGGGCTCAGCCGCCGTGCAGCAGGGCCTCCGCGCGATCCAGGCGGGGGCCGCGAAGATCGTGCTGGTGGTGGGCGTCGAGCAGATGACCCGCACGCCCGGACCCGAGATCGGCAAGAACCTGTTGAAGGCCTCGTATCTGCCTGAGGATGGCGACACGGTCGGCGGCTTCGCCGGCGTGTTCGGCAAGATCGCGCAAGGCTATTTCCAGAAGTATGGCGATCAGTCCGATGCGCTGGCGATGATCGCCGCCAAGAACCACAAGAACGGCGTCGCCAATCCTTACGCGCAGATGCGCAAGGACTTCGGCTTCGAGTTCTGTCGCTCCGAGAGTGAGAAGAATCCTTATGTCGCCGGCCCCCTGAAGCGCACCGACTGCTCGCTGGTGTCGGACGGCGCGGCTGCTTTGGTGCTCGCGGACGCGGAGACGGCCAAGAGCATGCGCAAGGCCGTGAACTTCCGTGCCACCGCGCATGCGCAGGATTTCCTGCCGATGTCGAAGCGCGACATCCTCGCATTCGAGGGCTGCACCGTGGCCTGGCAGCGCGCGCTGGAGAAGGCGGGCGTGAAGCTGGAAGATCTCTCCTTCGTCGAGACCCATGACTGCTTCACCGTGGCCGAGCTGATCGAATACGAAGCGATGGGCCTGACGCCGAAGGGGCAGGGCGCGCGCGCGATCAAGGAGGGCTGGACGCAGAAGGACGGCAAGCTGCCGGTCAATCCGTCGGGCGGCCTGAAGGCCAAGGGCCATCCGATCGGCGCCACCGGCGTCTCCATGCACGTGATGACCGCGATGCAGCTCTTGGGTCAGGCGCCGGAAGGCATGCAGCTGCCGAATGCGCAGCTCGGCGGCATCTTCAACATGGGCGGCGCCGCAGTGGCCAACTACGTCTCGATCCTGGAGCCGGCGAAGGCGTAAGCGGTCATCGCATCCGATAGAGGTCCCGGTGAAAGCCGGGACCATACTCCGTTGTGCCGCTCGCATGTCGGCCGGAGAGGGCGGTTTTAGGTCAGCGGCCAGCGGCCAAGTGGTCCGCGCGGCGTACGCATGACCGCGCGGGTTGCGCGACTTGTTCTGTCCCGTCAACGTCGCGAAAGCGCGGCGTCACCGGGCGCGCGCCGCCGCAGCGGGCCGGCATTGATCAGGTCAGGAGCCTCGTGTGGTCGAGCTGATCCCAATCTCGCATGTCCGCGCCGGCGATCCGTATGAAACCGATGTGCGGGAGCTTGTGAACGAGGCGTTTCCGGAGGGGGCTCCCGACGAGCTCGGCCAGTATTACGCGCGGCATGGCCACCCTCATGCGACGCTGCTCGTCCGATCCGATGAGCGGATCGTTGGTCATCTCGCGATCTACGAACGCCAGATCAGGTGTGGCGCCGAAGAGGTGACGGTCGGGCTCATAGGCGAGGTTGCAGTCGCAGCCTCACACCGCGGACGAGGGCACGCTCGCGCACTCGTCGACAACGCTCACGGCTATTTGCGCCAGCGGCAGATCCCGTTCTCGATCCTGTTCGCCTTTGGAGCCGCGCGTCTATGCCTCCAGCGGCTACAGGTTGATTGAGAACGAGACTCGGTTTCTCGGCAAGGACGGTACTTGGCAATCCGGCGTCTATCCGGGCAGCATGGTTGCCGAACTGATGGGACGGCGCTGGCCGAATCTGCAGGTCGATCTTTGCGGGCGACCGGTTTAGGCGACCTAGCCGAGGAGCAAGACGTGACGTGATCGTGTTCACGGCGGCTCGCGAGGTTCGGCCGTGGCCATTGCTGTCATTGACGGTGTTTCCCGTGGAGCCGTCAAGATGGAGCGCCGCATTTATTGGCCATGCCAAACCGACGCAAAGGTCGTATAGAGGAATGCAGTGACCCGTCGTCGGCGGTACGACTCTCGGGGGGCAAGTTGGGCGCTGATGAAGCCAGTCTGGTGAACCGTCTCGAGCAGCGCCTTGGCCGCTTGCATGCGCGCCAGCGGCTCGGCATCGAGGCGGACCACGAGGCCCAGATCTTCGGCCAGGGACTGAACTTCTTCCACTTGGAAAACTGGTATTCGGTCCATGCGGTGATCCGCGGCGTCTTCAAGCTCAGCGGGCTTTATTGGCGCGGATTGCGCAATGCGGCCGACGTGCGGGTCAGGATCACGGATCTCGGCTTCGCCGCGCTGCCGTCGGCGTTCGAGGGCTTCACACTGCTCCACATCAGCGATCTGCATGTCGACATGAACGAGCGCGCCATGCAGCGGATGATCGAGTTGTTGCCGACGCTCACCTATGACGTCTGCGTTCTGACCGGCGATTTTCGCGGCGCCACCTTCGGCCGGTTCGATCGCGTGCTCGAGGGCATGCAACGGATCTGCGCGGCGCTGAAGCCGCCGGTTTACGGTGTGCTCGGCAATCACGACACGATCCGGCTGGTCCCCGGTCTGGAGGACCTCGGGGTTCGGATGCTGCTGAACGAGTGCGAGACGATCGCGCGCGGCGATGAGCGCATCTACCTCTGCGGCATCGACGATGCCCATTTCTATCGCGTCGACAATATCGAGAAGGCCGCCTCCGACATCCCGCCGGCGAGCTTCACGATCCTGCTGTCGCATACGCCGGAAATCTATCGTCAGGCGGCGCACGCCGGTTTCGACCTGCTGCTCGGCGGGCATACCCATGGCGGGCAGATCTGCTTGCCGGGCTCCGTTCCGATCACGCTGGATTCCGCGCTGCCGCGCCGGCTCGGATCGGGTGTGTGGAGATATCATGACATGACCGGTTACACTTCGGTCGGCGTCGGATCGTCGGTGGTTCCGATCCGGCTCAACTGCCCGCCCGAGATCACCTTGCATCGGCTGCATCGCAGCGTCCCGCGCGATCAATAGGGCCGGTCGCGTATCTTCAGCCAGAACAGCAGGCGCGAGAGCACGATCTCGCCAACGAGGAAGATGCCGGCCACAGCGGCGACGTCGGCAGCCGTCAGATCGAGCTCGTACCAGCACAGTAGCGTCGGCAACAGCGATTCTGGGATCTGGTCGAGGCCGGTGGCCCGGCTGCTCGACCTCAGTCCAAGCCGGCGCTTGACGAAGCTCGAGAACAGATCGCCGGCCATGGCGGCGGCGCCCACCAGAAATCCCGTGCTCACGTCGAGACCGAGCAGCAGCGCAGCGACGCCAGTCGTCACGATGGACAGCACCAGTCCGCGCACCGTCTTCGATTCACCGAGCAGCGGCCGCCCGTCGAGGAAGCGGCAGCCGCCATCGAGCGGCCAGGACCAGCGCTCGCCCATGATGAGCTTGGCGATGACCGGTACGCCGTTCGCGACAGTGAGCAGCGTGAGCAGTTTGACGACGATCGTAATCTGCATTGGATGACTGGCCGGTTCTGCCGATGCTTTAGCATTGGCGCCTCGGCATTCAAATGACAGCGGTTGATCACGGCCGCGGACGGCGACGCCGCCCATGCCTTTCTCAGGTTCAGGCCAGGTGACGACCAGTCTCGGCGCATAGCCCCATACGCCGGCCGAGCTTGATCTCGTCGCCGCGCTGCCGTTAGCTCGCAGCAACGAACAGAGGGAGCCGACGCCGCCATGGGACCGCTTGCGGGCATCAAGGTCATCGACATGACCACCGTGTTGATGGGGCCTTATGCCACCCAGATGCTCGGCGATTACGGTGCCGATGTCATCAAGGTGGAATCGCCCGAGGGCGACGTCACCCGATTGATCGGACCGACCAGGCATCCCGGCATGGGTCCGGTCTATCTCAACACCAACCGCAGCAAGCGTTCGATCTGCCTCGACCTGAAGAAGCCCGCGGGGCGTGAGGCGGTGCTGCGCCTCATCGAGAATGCCGACGTGCTGGTCTACAACGTCCGGCCGCAGGCGATGGCGCGCCTGGAACTCGGTTATGATGTCGTCTCGAAGATCAATCCGCGGCTGATCTATGCCGGCGTGTTCGGCTTCGGCCAGGACGGGCCCTATGCGGCCAAGCCTGCTTATGACGATCTGATCCAGGGCGGCGCGGGGCTGGCGCATCTGATGGCGGTCGCAGGCGACGGCACGCCGCGCTATGTGCCGAACGCGCTGGTCGATCGCATCGTGGGCCTCACCGCGGTCGGGGCGATCTGCGCGAGCCTCGTGCATCGCGATCGCACCGGCCGCGGCCAGCGGCTCGATATCCCGATGTTCGAGACCATGGCGAGCTTCGTCATGGGCGACCATATGGGCGGGCTGACCTACGAGCCGCCGCTCGACAAGGGCGGCTATGCGCGGCATCTGTCGCGCGACCGCCGGCCTTACAAAACTGCCGACGGGTATATCTGCGTGATCGTCTACAATGACAAGCAGTGGAATGCCTTCTTCGACGGCGCGGGCCGCGAGGATCTGCGCCACGATCCTCGCTTTGCGACCTTCGCCGGGCGCGCCGCCAACATCGATGTCGTCTATGCCGAGCTCGCGCGCATCTTCCTGACCCGCACGACGGCCGAATGGACCGAGCTGCTCACGAAGGCGGACGTACCGGTCATGCCGATGCACGATCTGACCAGCATTCTTGACGACCCGCATCTCGTTGCGACCGACTTCTTTCACGTCGTCGATCATCCGACCGAAGGTCCGATCCGCAGCATGCGAGTGTCGGCGAACTGGTCGGAGACCAGGGCGGAGCCAGCGCGGTTAGCGCCCCGGCTCAACGAGCATGGCGAGGCCATCCTGCGCGAGGCCGGATTTTCGTCCGACGCGATTGCCGCCATGGTCCGCGACGGCGTGACGACGCCGTCACCCGCAAAGAAGGACTGACGTCATGGATTTCGCACTCTCCGCCAACCAGGACGCGATCCGCGAGGCCGTTGCCAAGATCTGTGTGCGCTTCGACGATTCCTATTGGCTGAAGCGGGACAAGGAAGGCGGCTTTCCAGCCGACTTCCATAAGGCGTTGGCAGACGCCGGCTGGCTCGGTCTCTGCATCCCTGAAGAGTATGGTGGCGCCGGCCTTGGTATCCTCGATGCGGCGATCATGATGCGCGCCATCTCGGAGTCGGGGGCCGGCATGTCCGGCGCGTCCGCTATCCACATGAACGTGTTCGGGCTCAATCCGGTCGTGGTGTTCGGCACCAGGGAGCAGTGCGCACGCATGCTGCCGGGCATCGTCGATGGCCGGCAGCGCGCCTGCTTTGCGGTGACCGAGCCGAACACGGGCCTCAACACCACGCAGCTCAAGACGCGCGCCGTGCGCAAGGGCGACCGCTATGTCGTCAATGGGCAGAAGGTGTGGATCTCGACGGCGCAGGTCGCGGAAAAGATCCTGCTGCTCGCGCGCACCACGCCGCTGGATCAGGTGAAACGCCCGACCCACGGCCTCAGCCTGTTCTACACGGATTTCGATCGCAGCAGCATCGCCGTGCACGAGATCGAGAAGATGGGCCGCAAGGCCGTCGATTCCAACGAGCTGTTCTTTGAGGATTTCGAGATTCCGGTCGAGGATCGCTTGGGCGAAGAGGGGCGCGGCTTCGACTACATCCTGCACGGGATGAATCCGGAGCGCATCCTGATCGCGGCCGAGGCCGTGGGCCTTGGTCATCTCGCGCTGTCGCGCGCCTCCGCCTATGCCAAGGCGCGCAATGTCTTCAATCGCCCGATCGGCATGAATCAGGGAATCCAGCATCCGCTTGCCAAGAACTGGATGGAGCTGGAAGCGGCGTGGCTGATGACCTTGCAGGCGGGGTGGCAGTACGACCAGGGCATGGCCTGCGGACCGGCGGCCAATGCTGCAAAATATCTGGCGGCAGAGGCCGGCTTTCACGCCTGCGAGCAGGCGGTGATGACCCATGGCGGCTTCGGCTACGCCAAGGAATATCACGTCGAGCGCTATCTTCGTGAATCGCTGATTCCACGCATCGCGCCGATCAGTCCGCAACTGATCCTGAGCTTCATCGCGGAGAAGGTGCTCGGTCTACCGAAGTCGTATTGATGGTGCTCGCGGGGCCGATCATTGAGGCAAGGTCGCGGTCAAAATCCCTCACCGACGAGAGCTTGTTTTGCGGCGAAATGACGGACCCTCATGGTGAGGAGCGCCTCGTGCGGCGCGTCTCGAACCATGAGGCCCGGTCCAATTCGGGCCATATGCAATAGGCCCGGGGTAGCCGGGGCGGGACGATACCCCATACGCTATTCTTCGTCCCGCCCCGTATCGCAGCGTGCGCGCGCGATACCCCTTTACACTCGGTACTTCTACTCGTTACTCGGTACTTTTACTCGTTACGCAGTACGCTTACTCGTTACTTACTAATACGCACTCTTTACGCAGGACCCGAACCTACTCCCCGAATGAGCCTCGTCTGGCTCACGCCCCGTCCGACCAGCGATGGAGAACTGCTACGCAGAACCAAGAAACAGCACGTTACCGCCCGTAGAAGAGGACGCTGGCGATGACGAGCAGGGCTGTCACCGCCAGCATGTGCGCGAATGCTTCCGACGTCGCCCTCTCAGTGGCTTCCTTCATGCCGTTTCCTCCCTGGATCTGGACACGACTCACCGTTGCGCAAAAACACACGCGAAACGCTGGCTGGAATTTTTACTCGGAACACCCCGCGTCGATGACCGCTTCGCGAGTCCCCACTCGGCGTCGATCGACGGTACGGAAGATCGGTTGCTAATGCGGCGCCAATTTGGCTCGCTTATGTTGGTCCTGCGTCGGACTGTCGGTAACGTTTAGGCGAGCGAGCGCAAATGTCTGTGATACCAGCGAACTACTTGAATGCGCATTGATCTGTGAATTGCAACTATAAGTAACGGACATCGAGGGACGCTCGAATCCTGGTGCGTTGTTTCGTGCGTCGTCTCATGGGCGCAAAGCTCCAGGGGACATCGACCTGCAATAATGACCACTTAATGGATCGTTCGGCCGAGACGCATATTGAGAGTTGTTATGAGCAATGGTTGGGACGAATCCGCTCAGGCGTGGATCGATTCCGTTGGAGAACGGGGCGATTGGGCGAGGGAGCACGTGCTTGATCCCATGATGCGGGCACGAATCGAGGCTGGGCAATTCCGTAACGCGCTCGACGTCGGCTGCGGCGAGGGACGCTTCTGCCGCCTGTTGAAATCGATGGGCATAGCGCCGACCGGGATCGATCCGACCGCGCATCTGCTGAAGGTCGCGCGGGAGCGCGATCCCTCCGGGGATTATCGGGCGGGCCGGGCGGAAGAGATGGAATTCGCTTCGGCGAGCTTCGATCTCGTCATCAGCTACATCACGCTGATCGATATCCCCGACTTCCGTGCGGCGATCCGCGAAATGGCGCGGGTCGTGCGGCCCGGCGGCGCGGTGCTGATCGCCAACCTGACCGGCTTCACCTCGGCCGGAGCGGCGCAAGGCTGGATCAAGGACGAGGCCGGCCGCCATTTGCATTTCCCCGTGGACCGCTATCTCGAGGAATTTCCATTCTGGCTCGAATGGTCCGGCATCCGGATCCAGAATTGGCACCGGCCGCTCGCCGCTTACATGAGCGCCTTCATCGACAGCGGGCTCGATCTGGCCTTCTTTGACGAGCCTGCGCCCGTGTCGGGCGAGCCCATCCACCAGGAGCGCTTTCGGCGCGTGCCGTGGTTCGTCGTGATGGAATGGCGGAAGCCGCTGGCTTAGCTCGGCGTCAGCAGGTTCAGCCGCGTGTTGGCCGCGACCAGGCGGCTGGCGAGCAGCTGTGCAAGGTTGCGCATGATTGCAAGTCCGGCTTTGGGATGCGCCTCGCGAAAACGATTGAAATCGGCAAGTCCGATCTCGAACGCCGTGGCGGACAGGTCGGCGAAGACGTCGGCCGAGCGCTGCGGCTCCAACAGCGCGAGCTCACCGAAGGCCTGGCCTGCGGTCAAGGTTGCGAGCCTGATGCCGTCGGGCAGGGTGACGTGAACGGCGCCGGAGCGCAGGAAGAACAGACTCGTTGCGGGCTCGCCGGCCGCGATGATGCGCTCGCCCTGCTTATAGGGCCTGACGATCGCGAGCCCGGCAAGCTCGTGAAGCTCTGCCTCCGTGAGCCCGGCGAGCAGCGGCTGCTCGGACAGTTCGGTAATTTCCAGGAAATCGATGGCGCCGCCATAGCGATACACGATCTGGTCCTCGGCCCATTCGATCGCGGTATCCAAAAGGAAGAAATCGCGCACATTGTTGATGTCGCCAGTGCGCTCGACGATGTCCTGCCATTCCGCCGAGCTGCGGCGGATGCCGGAGAGAACGACGGTGACATGGAAATCGGCGAGCTCATGGAACAGCTCGGCGAGCAGGCGCAGCCCTGCGGGCGTCATCGCGGTCACGCGGCGCAGGTCGAAGATGACGAATTGGGGCCGGCGATTGGTGGCGAGCCGGCGCGAGACATAATCGACATTGGAGAACGACAGCGTCCCCACCAGTTCGAGCACGCGTACGGCATCGGGATGCTGCGCGAGGATATTGCGCTCCTGCACGCGGCGGCTGCGCCGCGACGGGTTGGCGGCGATGTCGTAGTCGGCGATGATCGAGGTTCGCGCATCGTCGCTGCGGCTCAGCATGTGCAGTCCGTAATGCGACGACAGCGCCTCGCAGACCTTGATGCCGCGCACGCTGTTGCCGTGCCGATCCAGCCGCGGCGAGTAACTGCCGAGCCCGAGCCGTGCCGGCAAGCTCGCAAGAATGCCGCCGCCGACGCCGCTCTTGGCGGGAATGCCGACGCGATAGATCCATTCGCCGGCAAAGTCATACATGCCGGACGAGGTCATCACCGAGAGTGTGCGCGATACCGCATATGCGCTCACCACCTGTTCGCCGGTGACCGGGTTGACGCCGCGATTGGCGAGCGTCGCCGCCATGATCGCGCAGTCGCGCGCGGTGACCAGCACCGCGCATTGCCGGAAGTAGACCGCGAGCACGTCGGCGACGTCTTCACGGAGGACATTGGAGGTGCGCAGCAGGTAGGCGATGGCGCGGTTGCGGTCGCCCGTCGCACTTTCGGAGGCAAATACGGCGTCGTCGACATCGAGCGACCGGCCGGCGAAGCGGCCGAGCGCCTCGCGGATCGCCTCGAATGCCCCGTCACCCCTGGCTTCGCGGATCAGCCCGCTGCAGGCGATCGCGCCGGCATTGACCATCGGGTTGAAGGGATGATTGTCGGCGTTGAGGCGAATCGAATTGAAGGGATCGCCGGACGGCTCGACGCCGATCACGCGTTCGATCTTGTCGGCACCGAGCGTATCGAGTGCGAGCGCAAACACGAACGGCTTCGACATCGACTGGATCGTGAAGGGGACGCGGCTGTCGCCGACCTCATAGACATGGCCGTCGAGCGTGGCGAGGCTGATGCCGAAATGCGAGGGATCGGCCTTGCCGAGCTCGGGGATATAGTCGGCGACCGCACCGTCATGATCGGGCCAGAAATCCGCATGGCACGCCGAGAGAAACCGCTGCAACGGCGGGATCGAAGCGGTGGCCCAGTGCTGGGGATTGCGAGGCGGTCTGGGGCGTGGGGGCATCATCGTCGAGCTCGCCGGGAATCATCTTGGCGGTTTATGTCGCAGCTCCGCACCACGAGCCAGCCCACTCTTTCCGCAGGCGAGGTCAAATCTTGCGCCTCGGCCCCGATCAGGCGGATGTCATGTCGTGATGATCGCGATGACTTGCCCCTCGGCCACCACATCATCGACCTTGACCAGCAGCGAATGCACCGTGCCCGCGGTCGGCGAGGGCACCGGGATCTCCATCTTCATCGCTTCGACCAAGACGATCTCGTCGCCGCTACTAATTCTACTACCAATTTCTGCGGCCAGCGCGCACACGCGCCCCGCGACATCAGTGATGATCTTGATCTCGGGCATCCCGCTCTCCTCCCCATGAACGTCTTGTGCCAACACGCTGGAACGCGCGTGTTTTGCGTGCGGCTTCTTGTTGTAGCTGCAAAGTGCCTGAGGTAGCTTGTTCTGCAAGCGGAATATTATTTCGCAATACGGAATTGAACGGGAAGCGCATGGGACGACGGTCGGAGCGACTGAGCAGGGTGGGGATGCTCCCCGGTGATATCGCCGGCGAGGGAGAGGTCATTCAGGTGGTATCGCGGGCCTTCGATGTGCTCCGCTGTTTCGAAGGGCACGAGTCGCGGCTCGGGAACCTGGAAATTTCCAACCGCTGTGGCCTGCCGCGTTCGACCGTCTCGCGCCTGACCCACACGCTGACGCGAATGGGGCAGCTGGTCTATCTGCCGCGCGATCAGAAATACCGCATCGGTCCGAGTGCGGTCGCGATGAGCACGTCTCTGACACGTGGCTTGCAGCTGCGGCATTTGATCCGGCAACGGCTCCAGGATGTCGCCGAGCAATTGCCCGGCACGATCGGCTTCGTGATCCCCGACCGCTTCCATCTGGTCTATCTGGAGTTCGGCCGCGCCGAGAATTCGGTCGGCCTGCAGGAGACGACCGGCAGCCGGATCTCGATGGCGAGCACGGCCGCCGGCCACGCCTATATGGCGGTTCTCGAGCCCGAAATGGGCAATGCGCTGCTGGCCGAAATGGAGCGGGAGATGCCGGAGGCGGCGAGGCTGTTGCGGCCGCGGCTGGAGCATAACCGGCAGTTTCTGAAGGAGCACGGCTATGTCGTGGCCTGCGGCCTGTGGAGCCCGCATATCAACGGGCTGGCGCTGCCGCTGTGGTCGCCGCAATACCAGACCTACGTCGTGCTGACGATCGGGCTGTTGGCCGCGATGTACGACGAGAAGCGGCTCCACGATGAGGTCGCGCCGCCGATGCTCGAACTCGGCCGGACCATCGGCGCTTTGCTGCAGGGCGCGGAAAGGGACGTGTTCAACAATCACATGGAGAGAAAGCCGCTTCCGGTGACCGCAAAGCGCAGCCACAAGAACAATAAGATCACCAGGACGGAGGATGCGGATGAATTGGCGGCCCGAGCTCGAGGAACTGGCCCGGCGCGAAGCCTTCGCGCGGGAGATGGGCGGGGCTGACAAGGTCAAGCGGCAGCGCGACCAGGGCCGGCTCACGGTTCGCGAGCGGATCGACGGGCTGATCGACTCCGGAAGTTTTCACGAGATCGGCGCGATCGCCGGTCTCGGCGAATATGATGAGCAGGGCGAGCTGAAACATGTGACGCCCGCGAACTGCGTGTTCGGTCGCGCCCGTATCGACGGCCGCACTGTGGTCGTGGTCGGCGACGATTTTACCGTCCGCGGCGGCTCCGCGGATGCGTCGATTGCCGCCAAGCCCCTGATGGCGGAAGAGATGGCGCATGATTTCCGCCTGCCGATCATCCGCATCATCGAGGGCTCGGGCGGCGGCGGTTCGGTGAGGACGATCGAAACCAAGGGCGCGGCGAATCTGCCGGGCGGCATTGGCGGCAATCGCTGGTATCGGCTCACGACGGAGAACCTGTCGCGTGTGCCGGTGGTGGCGCTCGGGCTCGGCTCGGTGGCGGGATTGGGCGCGGCGCGGTTGGCCGCGAGCCACTATTCGATCATGACCAGGTCGTCGGCCATGTTCGTCGCCGGACCGCCGGTAGTGAAGCGCCTGGGGCAGGATCTCGGCAAGCAGGAGCTCGGCGGCGCCGACATCCAGACCCGGGCCGGCGCCGTCGATCACGCCGTCGACACCGAGCAGGAGGTGTTCGCCTGCGCGCGGCGCTTCCTGTCCTATCTGCCGCAGTCTGTCTATGAGCTGCCGCCGACCATACCGTGCCATGACGATCCGCAGCGCGCCGATGAGGCGCTGCTCAACGCGGTGCCGCGCAACCGTCGTCAAGTCTACAAGATGCGGCCGATCATCGAGGCGGTGGTCGATAACGGCTCGTTTTTCGAGGTGGCGCAGAATTTCGGCAAGCCGATCATCATCGGCCTCGCGCGCCTTGAGGGGCGCGCGGTGATGGTGCTCGCGAGCGACCCGTTCCACTATGGCGGCTCGTGGACGGCGGATGCCTGCCAGAAGGTGATCCGCTGGGTCGACTTCGCCGAGACCTTCCATCTGCCGATCGTTTATCTGATGGACTGCCCGGGCTTCATGATCGGGCTGGAGGCGGAGAAAGCGGCGACCATCCGCCACGGCGTGCGCGCGATGGCGGCGGTGAACCAGTCGACGGTCCCCTGGTGCACCGTGATCATGCGCAACGCCTTCGGTGTGGCGGGCGTCGTGCACCAGCCGGCCGATCGCTTCTCGATCCGTTATGCGTGGCCGTCGGCCTATTGGGGCTCGCTGCCGCTGGAGGGCGGTATCGAGGCGGCCTATCGCGCCGAGATCGACGCTGCGCCCGATCCTGCCGCGAAGCTGAAGGAGATCGAGGAACGGCTGAACAAGCTGCGCTCGCCGTTCCGTTCGGCCGAGAAGTTCTGGGTCGAGGAGATCATCGATCCGCGCAAGACCCGCGCGCTGCTCTGCGAGTTCGCGCGCCTGGCCGAGCCGCTGCGAACGCCAGGTCCACCGGCCGCGATGTCGACGCGGCCGTAGCGGCGAATAGGAGGACATAGCGAATGGCGGACCGGATCCGCCACTCGCGATTGGCTTCGCTCAGGCGACTGCCGGCTTGACCTGTCGCGCGATCGCAAGCGCCAGCAGCGCAGCGACGATACAGAGAGCGCCGGCGATGAAGAAGGCGGGCAGGTAGCTCGCCAGTAGTGTGCGCGACAGGCCCGCACCAAACGCGGCCGCGCCGGCGCCGAGCTGATGGCCGGCAAAGACCCAGCCGAACACCAGGTTCGCCCGTTCGGCTCCGAACCGTTGTGCCGTCAGGCGGACCGTCGGCGGCACGGTCGCGATCCAGTCGAGCCCGTAGAACATGGCGAACAGCGACAGCCCGTAGAACGAGAAGTCGCTGAAGGGCAGGAACACCAGCGACAGCCCGCGCAGCCCGTAATACCAGAACAGCAGCCAGCGATTGTCGTAGCGGTCCGACAGCCAGCCCGACATGATCGTGCCGAAGAAGTCGAAGATGCCCATGGCGGCCAGGAGGCTGGCGGCCTGGACCTGCGGAATGCCGAAGTCGAGACACATCGGGATCAGATGCACCTGCACCAGCCCATTGGTCGAGGCACCGCAGACGAAAAACGTCGCAAACAGGATCCAGAATACCGTCGAGCGCGAGACGTCGCGCAGCGTGCCGAGCGCGGCCCCGAGGATCGGCGCCGTGACCGGCGCTGGGGCGACGACGGGGTCGGTGCCCTTGTCTCCGAACGGCCGCAGGCCGACATCGCTCGGCCGGTCTCGCATCAGGAGCGTTACGGCTGTCGCCGACACCGCGAGCATCATGCAGACGAGCCCCAGCGCGATCCGCCAGCCGAGATGATCGGTGAGGCTTGCGAGCAGCGGCAGAAACGCAAGCTGGCCGGTCGCGACACTTGCGGTGAGGATGCCGACAACAAGACCACGGCGTGCGACGAACCAGCGAGCGGCGATGGTGGCCCCGAGCACCAGCGCCGTCATGCCGGTGCCGATCCCGATCACGACGCCCCACAATACCACGAGGTGCCAGACTTTCGTCATCGCGAGCGAAGCGAGCAGGGCCGAGACCACGATCAATTGCGCCAGCACGGTGATTCTGCGCAGCCCATAACGATTGAGCAGCGCGGCCGCGAACGGCGCCATCAACCCGAACAGGATGAAGCGGATCGACAGTGCCGAGGAGATCTCCGCCGTGCTCCAGCCGAACTCGTGCTGCAGCGGCACGATGAAGACGCCCGGCGCGCCCACTGTGCCGGCCGAGACCAATGAGGTGAAGAAGGTGACGGCGACCATCACCCAGCCGTAATGGATGTTGCGGCGGGACAGCGCGGCCGCGAGCCAGTTCGAAATCATATCGCCTCGGAAGGTCGGTGTGACAGGTTGCGCGCTATCTTGGCGGGATGTCTGTCCGACATAAATGGCGAACTTCCCTCGTTTTTGGACATCGCCGCTAACGCGCGATGCGCTCGACTGCGATCGCGGTGGCTTCGCCGCCGCCGATGCAGAGCGCAGCAACCCCGCGCTTCAGGTTGCGGGCCTCCAGCGCATGCAGCAGGGTGACGATCAGCCGCGCGCCAGTGGCCCCGATGGGGTGGCCGAGCGCGCAGGCGCCGCCATTGACGTTCAGCCGTTCGCGCGGAATGCCGAGATCACGCTGCGCAGCCATCGCGACCACGGCAAAGGCCTCGTTGATCTCGAACAGGTCGACATCACCGACACTCCAGCCGACCTTGTCGAGCAGCTTGCGGATGGCCGGGATCGGCGCGGTGGTGAACCATTGCGGCTCCTGGCTGTGGGTCGCGTGCCCTTTGATCTCGGCAAGTACCGGCAGGCCGTCGCGGTCGGCCCGCGAGCGCTTCGCCAGCACCAGTGCGGCCGCGCCGTCGGCATTGGCAGAGGAGGCGGCTGGCGTGATGGTGCCGCTGGAGCGGAATGCCGGCTTGAGCGCCGGAATCTTGGCCGGATCGACCTTGAGCGGGTGTTCGTCGTCGGCGATGTCACGCGGGCCTGACTTCTCGACCACCCTGATCGGCGCGATCTCAGCTTTGAACGCGCCGCCCTCCACCGCGCGGCGGGCGCGAGTCAGCGTTTCGATCGCGTAAGCGTCCTGGTCGGCGCGAGTGAACTGATAGGCCTCCGCGGTGGCCTCGCCGAAATCGCCCATCGAACGGCCGGTCTCGTAGGCGTCTTCCAGCCCGTCCAGCATCATATGGTCGAGGATGCGATCATGGCCCGCGCGGTAGCCGCCGCGGGCCTTCGCCAGCAAATAGGGCGCGTTGGTCATGCTCTCCATGCCGCCGGAGACGACGATTTCGGCCGATCCCGCATGGATGATGTCGTGCGCGAGCATGGTCGCCTTCATGCCGGAGCCGCAGACCTTGTTGACGGTCGTCGCTCCGGTGGCATCCGGGAGACCTGCGCCGCGCGCGGCCTGCCGGGCCGGCGCCTGGCCTTGGCCGGCCGGCAGCACATTGCCCATGAAAACCTCGTCGACCTTTTCCGGTGCGAGCGTCGCGCGCTCCAAGGCCGCCTTGATCACATGCGCGCCGAGTTTGTTGGCGCTGAACGGCGACAATTCGCCCATGAAACGGCCGAGCGGCGTGCGTGCGGCTGAGACGATGACGATGGGATCGGACGAGGCGGCCATGGCGAAGCTCCTGGATAGATTAAATTATGATCATAATATAATTCGCCGCCAAAAAGGCAATGCGACGGAGAGGCTAAACTTGACGTGAGGCGCGGCCGGTCTGCCCAGCGCGTCCATAAGGGGAAGGTGATTTCGAGCAGATCCGGGCCAGCGGGGCCGGCCTATCGCTTCCTCTCGATGAACGCGCGCATCAGCCGCTTTGGCTCGTCGGTCAGGAACGATCGCCCGAAAGCGCCGATCGAAACCTCGATCGACTCTTTCAGGGGCAGTTCCTCCCATTGTCGCAGCAAGGCCTTCTGTGCGCGCAGCGCCTCTGTTCCGCAGGCGAGCAGGGACTGCACCGTACGCTCGACCTCGGCGTCGAGATCTTCTTCCGGCGCGACGGCGTCGACCAGGCCCCAGGCGAGTGCGGTCGGCGCATCGATCAGTTCGGCGGTCAACAGCAGCCGGCGGGCGCGGCCCCAGCCGATCAGCCGCGGCAGCAGCGCCGCATGAATCACCGAGGGAATGCCGACGCGCACCTCGGGCATGCCGAACTTCGCTGTATCCGCGGCGATGCGAAGATCGCAGGCGGCCGCGACCTCCAGCCCGCCGCCGAGGCACCAGCCCGGTATCCGCGCGATGACGGGAGCAGGAAACGCGCGGGCTGCCTCGCACAGACCGGCAAGTCGCGCGATGAATATTTCCGCGGATGTCTGATCGAGGCCAGCCATTTCCCGGATGTCGGCACCGCCGATCAGGCTTCTTTCGCTTGCGCCGCAAAGAACGAGCACGCGGATGCCTGAATCGGCCGCGAGCGTCTCGATTCCCGCGCGTACGCCTTCGATCACGGCAGAGTTCAGGATGTTCAGGGCGCCGGCGTTGCAGATCGTGAGCCGAACGACGCCGCGGTCATCGCGGCTCACGCCACAGTGGGAATTGAACATGTCCATCGCCGTTCCCGTAATCCTATGGTCATCAACGCGACAGAAATTCCGCACCTGATCGCACAAATGTCAATGATCTTGATCCAGATCAACGTCGGCCAAAGAAATAGCTGCAGCGCTTCAGCCTCGCGGCTGTTATTATATGATCTGGAACATTTCTTGGGACGACCATGCGCTATTCTCCGGAACACAAGGCTGAGACTCACGCCCGTATCGTACGCAAGGCGTCGATGCGGCTGCGCGAGAAGGGAGCACACGGCGTCGGCGTCGCCGACCTGATGAAGGAGGCCGGGCTGACCCATGGCGGGTTCTATGCGCATTTCACCTCGCGCGAGGCGCTGGTCGTCGAAGCCTTTACCTATGCCATGGACCGCTCGATGGAGGGATGGCACAAGATGCTGGCTGATCTCGCGCCGGAGAAGCGGGTCGCGGCGATCGTGGATGGCTATCTGAATGCGCAGCACCGCGATGACGCGAGCCACGGTTGTGCAGTGCCGGCACTCGGTGCGGAGATCGCCCGTGAGGGCCCCAAGGCACGCAAGGCATTTGCGGCCAAGCTCGAGCAGATGGTCGAGCTGTTTGCCGACCAGGTGCCGGGCGTCTCGCGCAAGGCCGCGCGCAAGCGGGCCTCTGCGATGCTGGCGACGTTGATCGGGGCCTTGGTGATGGCGCGCATCGCCGGCAATAGCGAATTCTCCGACGAAGTCCTGGCTGCCGGGCGCGAGGCGGCGCTGGCCAACGCGACAGCTGGCGGCGATACCGCCAAGGCGGCGCCTGCCAAGAAGCGCACGACTGGAAAGGCGACGACCGCGCGGAAGCGCTGAAGTCGGCCGACATGGCAGCTCAGCGGGCGAACTTTCTCGGCCCCCAGCCAAGGGGCGGCATTTTCGCAGCTCCGTCCAGCGCTTAGGCCCTTCCCAAACGCCTCAAAGACTGCAAGATGCCGGCCAACTGGCACTGCTCATTTTCGGAGGAAACGCATGCGTTCGATCGGTCATTTCATTGGCGGCCGCGAGGTCAAGGGCACGTCTGGTCGGACGGCCGATGTCTTCGAGCCCATGACCGGCGACGTGCAGGCCAAGGTGGCGCTGGCCTCTCGCGCCGAGTTGCGTGCGGCAGTGGAAAACGCCAAGGCCGCGCAGCCGGCCTGGGCCGCCACCAACCCGCAGCGCCGCGCCCGCGTGATGATGAAGTTCCTGGAGCTTGCCCAGCGCGACTACGACAAGCTCGCCGAACTCTTGGCGCGCGAGCACGGCAAGACGATTCCGGACGCCAAGGGCGACATCCAGCGCGGCCTCGAGGTGGTGGAATTCGCTTGCGGCATTCCGCACCTGATGAAGGGTGAATATACCGAGGGTGCCGGTCCTGGCATCGACATCTATTCGATGCGCCAGCCGCTCGGCGTCGTTGCCGGGATCACGCCGTTCAATTTCCCGGCGATGATTCCGCTGTGGAAGTTCGCGCCCGCGATCGCCTGCGGCAATGCCTTCATCCTGAAGCCGTCGGAGCGCGATCCGGGCGTGCCGATGAAGCTCGCGGAATTGATGATCGAGGCCGGCCTGCCGCCGGGAATCCTCAACGTCGTCAACGGCGACAAGGAGGCGGTCGACGCCATCCTGGAAGACCCGGATATCATGGCGATCGGCTTCGTTGGCTCCTCGCCGATCGCGCAATACATCTATGAGCGCGCCGCGGCGCACGGCAAGCGCTGCCAGTGCTTCGGCGGCGCCAAGAACCACGCCATCGTGATGCCCGACGCCGACATGGACCAGGCGGTGGATGCGCTGATCGGCGCCGGCTACGGCTCGGCCGGCGAGCGCTGCATGGCCGTTTCGGTGGCGGTGCCCGTCGGCAAGACCACCGCCGACCGGCTGATGGAAAAGCTGATCCCGCGGGTCGAAGCATTGAAGATCGGTACCTCGGTTGATCCGTCCGCGGATTTCGGACCGCTGGTGACGCGGGAGGCCGTCGAGCGCGTCAAGAACTATGTCGAGATCGGCATCAAGGAAGGCGCGACCTTGGCGGTCGACGGCCGCGGCTTCAAGATGCAGGGCTATGAGAACGGCTTCTACATGGGTGGCTGTCTGTTCGACAACGTCACCAAGGACATGCGCATCTACAAGGAAGAGATCTTCGGCCCCGTGCTGTCGGTGGTGCGTGCCAAGGATTATGCCGAGGCGCTGGCGCTGCCCTCCGAGCACGATTACGGCAACGGCGTTGCGATCTTCACGCGCGACGGCGACGCCGCGCGCGATTTCGCCGCCAAGGTGAATGTCGGTATGGTCGGCATCAACGTGCCGATCCCGGTGCCGATCGCCTACTACACCTTCGGTGGCTGGAAGCGGTCCGGCTTCGGTGACCTCAACCAGCATGGGCCGGATTCGATCCGCTTCTACACCAAGACCAAGACCGTGACCTCGCGCTGGCCGTCCGGCGTCAAGGAGGGCGCGGAGTTCTCGATCCCGACGATGCGTTGACGACGATGGGAGCCCGTGAGGGCTCCCATTTTCGTCAAGATGCTCTGTCCGTCATTGCGAGCGAAGCGAAGCAATCCAGAGGTTTCCGCAGAGACAGCCTGGATTGTTTCGTCGCTTCGCTCCTCGCAATGACGGTGTGCGCGTCATAGACTGAGGCAAGCAACAAAGCAGGGAAACGCGGAGAACGAATGCATTTCGCTCTCGACGAGGATCAAATCGCACTGCGCGATATGGCGCGCTCCTTTGCCGCAGAGAAGATCGCGCCGCATGCCTTGCGCTGGGATGAAGAGAAGCATTTCCCGGTCGATGTGATGCGAGAGGCCGCCAGCCTCGGCATGGGCGGCATCTACATCCGCGACGATGTGGGCGGCTCGGGCCTCGGCCGGCTGGACGCGGCACTGATCTTCGAGGCGCTCGCCACGGGCTGCCCGACCGTGTCGGCATTCATCTCGATCCACAACATGGCCTCGTGGATGATCGACACGTTCGGCACCGAGGCGCAGCGGCAGCGTTATCTGCCGAAGCTCTGCACCATGGAGTTGATCGCCAGCTACTGCCTGACCGAGCCGGGCGCCGGCTCGGACGCTGCGGCTTTGCGCACGCGCGCGGTCCGCGACGGCGAGGACTATGTGCTCAACGGCCAGAAGCAGTTCATCTCCGGGGCAGGGGCAACCGACATCCTGGTCGCGATGGTGCGGACCGGCGGCGATGGGCCGGGCGGCATTTCGACGCTGGTCATCGATTCGAAGACGCCAGGCGTTTCGTTCGGCGCCAACGAGCGCAAGATGGGCTGGAATGCGCAGCCGACCCGCGCGGTGATGTTCGAGAATGCGCGCGTGCCCGTGGCCAACCGGCTGGGTGAAGAGGGCGTCGGCTTCAAGATCGCGATGGCCGGTCTCGACGGCGGCCGCCTGAATATTGCGGCCTGTTCGCTCGGCGGCGCGCAGAGCGCGCTCGACAAGACGCTGGCTTATACGAAAGAACGCAAGGCCTTCGGCAAGCGGCTCGACGAATTCCAGGCCTTGCAGTTCCGCATCGCCGACATGGCCATCGAGCTCGAGGCCGCGCGGACGTTCGTGTGGCGCGCGGCGGCAGCGCTCGACCGAAAGGATCATGACGCCACCATGCTGTGCGCGATGGCCAAGCGCTTCGGCACCGACGTCGGCTTCGAGGTCGCCAACCAGGCGCTGCAACTACATGGCGGCTACGGCTATTTGAGCGAATACGGTATCGAGAAGATCGTCCGCGACCTGCGGGTGCATCAGATATTGGAAGGGACCAACGAGATCATGCGCCTGATCGTGTCGCGCAAGCTGATCGAGGGTGCGCGGTGAGCGAGGCGGCGGAAGGCGATCTGATCGTGCGCCGCGAGGGCTCGGCCGGTATCATCCGGCTCAACCGGCCCAAGGCGATCAACGCGATGACATTGGAGATGTCGCTCGGCATCGATGCCGCGCTCGACTTGTTCGAGGCCGATCCGGAAGTCGCGGCGGTGATCCTCGAAGGCGCCGGTGAGCGCGGGCTCTGCGCCGGTGGCGACATCCGTGGGCTCTATGAAAGCTCCAGGGCCGGCGGCGATCTCGGCAAGCGGTTCTGGCGCCAGGAATACGTCATGAACGCGCGCATTGCCGCGTTTCCGAAGCCCTATGTCGCCTACATGGATGGGCTGGTGATGGGCGGCGGCGTTGGACTGTCGGCCCATGGCCGGCACCGCATCGTGACCGAGAAGACCAAGCTCGCGATGCCGGAGGTGGGCCTGGGCTTCTTCCCCGACGTCGGCGGCACCTGGCTGTTGTCGCGCGCGCCCGGCGAGCTCGGCACCTATTTCGCCCTGACCGGTCAGACCATGAACGGACCGGATGCCATTCATGCCCGCTTTGCCGACGCGGTGGTGCCGTCGGAAAAATGGCCGGCGCTGCGCGAGGTGCTGACCAAGGTAAAGCCCGGTACCCAGTCCAGCGACATTGAACGGCTGATCGACGGGTTCGCCACAGGCGAGGCATCGGGGCCGGTCGCGGCGCTGCAGGACCGGATCGACCGCTGGTTTGCGTACGACAGCATGCATGACATCGTCGTCGCGCTGGAGCAGGACGGGTCGGAGCTCGCGCTGGCGACATTGAAGACGCTGCGCGAGAAGTCCCCGCGTGGCATGGTGGTGACCTTGAAGCTCCTGCGGCTGGCGCGCAAAGCAGGCTCGCTGCAGGACTGTCTGGTGCGGGAATATCGTGCCGCGCTGGAAGTGTTCCGCAGCGATGACTTCCGCGAGGGCGTGCGCGCCGCGATCATCGACAAGGACCGTAATCCGCGCTGGTCGCCGCCCGACATCAGTCAGGTGACGCCGGAGATGCTGGCGCCGTATCTGGCCGAGATCGGCGCCGACGAGCTGATATTCCCGCAAGGCAAATAAGACTGATATCCGAGGGGAGGAAACAACAATGACGACGATCGCATTCATCGGCCTCGGCAATATGGGCGGTCCGATGGCAGCCAATCTGGTCAAGGCCGGCCACAAGGTGCTCGCGTTTGATCTGGCTGAAGCCTCGCGGGCGCAGGCAAAGCGCGACGGCGCCGAGATTGCCGAGAGCGCGACAGCTGCGGTGAAGGGCGCCGAGGTCGTGGTGACGATGCTGCCGGCGGGCAAGCACGTTCTGGCCGTGTGGAACGATGTGGTGCCGGCGATGTCGAACGGCGCGCTGATCATCGATTCCTCCACCATCGACGTCGAAAGCGCGCGCGCTGCGCATGCGCTCGCGGCCAAGCACGGCATCGCCTCGGTCGATGCGCCGGTGTCCGGGGGCACCGGTGGCGCCAAGGCCGGGACGCTGACTTTCATGTGCGGCGGCGAGGAGGGTGCCTTCGCCAAGGCCAAGCCGATCCTCGAAAAGATGGGCAAGAAGATCGTCCATTGCGGCGGCGCTGGCGCGGGGCAGGCGGCCAAGATCTGCAACAACATGATCCTCGGCATTTCCATGATCGCCGTGAGCGAGGCCTTTGCGCTCGGCGAAAAGCTCGGGCTGTCGCATCAGGCACTGTTCGACGTCGCCTCGACCTCTTCGGGGCAGTGCTGGTCGCTGACCAGCTATTGCCCGGTGCCGGGGCCGGTGCCGGCCTCGCCCGCGAATAACGACTACAAGCCGGGTTTCGCCACCGCGTTGATGCTGAAGGATCTGACGCTGTCGCAGGATGCGGCGAAGGCGGCCGGCGCGGCGACGCCGCTCGGGCAGCACGCCCAGGAGATCTACAAGGCCTTCGATGCCGCCGGGAATGGTGGCGTCGACTTTTCGGGCGTCATCCAGCACGTTCGCAAATTGGCCGAACCATGACGACCTTCAAGGAAGCGCGCGCATTTCTGCTCCGGCATCGCACCGATTATGAGGGGGCGGTGAAAGGATTCCACTGGCCGGATCCGGTGCCGTTCAACTGGGCGCTGGATTGGTTCGATGCGGAGCTTGCGCATGATCCCGAAAGCCGCGACCGCACGGCGCTGTGGATCGTGGACGCCGCGCACGACCGCCAGACCAAGCTCTCCTTTGCCGCTCTGTCGCGCCGCTCCAATCAGGTCGCCAACTTCCTACGCGCGCAAGGCTTGAAGCGCGGCGATCACCTGCTGCTCCTGCTCGGCAATGTCGTGCCGCTGTGGGAGACCATGCTGGCTGCGATGAAACTTGGCGTCGTCGTGATCCCCGCCACCACGCTGTTGACCACCGATGAACTGCGTGACCGGCTCGAGCGCGGCCGCGCCAAGGCGGTGGTCGCGGCACAGGACCAGGTTGGGAAATTTGCGGCGCTTGGCGCCGACGATCTCGTCCGCATCGTGGTCGGCGACGGCGTCGCGCCCGAGGGCTGGCTGCCATTCACGCAGGCGGCCGATGCTGCAGAGGATTTCGCGCCCGATGCTCCGACGCAGCCCGATGACCCGATGCTGCTCTATTTCACCTCCGGCACGACCGCGAAGCCGAAGCTGGTGCGCCACAGCCATCGCAGCTATCCGGTCGGGCATCTCTCGACGATGTATTGGCTCGGCCTGCAGCCGGGCGACATCCACTTGAACATCTCCTCGCCGGGCTGGGCCAAGCATGCCTGGAGCTGCTTCTTCGCACCCTGGAATGCCGGTGCCACCATCTTCGTGGTCAACCAGCCGCGCTTCGACGCCAAGGCCTTGCTCGCCACCGTCGGCCGCTGTGGCGTGACCACCTTGTGCGCGCCGCCGACGGTGTGGCGTCTGTTCATCCAGGAGCATCTGTCCGACTTCAAGGTCTCGTTGCGCGAGGCCTGCGGCGCCGGCGAGCCGCTCAATCCGGAAGTCATCGACCAGGTGCGCGCGGCCTGGGGCCTCACCATCCGCGATGGCTACGGCCAGACCGAGACCGCGGCGATCGTCGGCAATTCGCCGGGACAGCAGGTGAAGATCGGCTCGATGGGCCGGCCGCTGCCGGGCTATCGTGTCGAGGTCACCGACATCGACGGCAACCTCGCGAAGGAGGGTGAGATCACGCTGGCCCTTGGTGCCGATCGGCCCGCGGGATTGATGCAGGGCTATCAAACCGAGGACGGCAAGCTCTCCGGCACCGAGGGAGTCCGGTACCGGACCGGCGACGTCGTGTTTCAGGACGACGACGGTTATCTGACCTTCGTCGGCCGCTCCGACGACGTGTTCAAATCGTCGGACTACCGCATCTCTCCCTTTGAACTCGAGAGCGTGCTGCTGGAGCATGACGCCGTGGCCGAAGCGGCCGTCGTGCCGAGCCCGGATCCGATCCGGCTGGCGATTCCGAAAGCCTATGTACTCCTGGTCGCCGGCGCCGAGCGCTCGCGTGCCACGGCACTGTCGATCTTCGAGCATCTGCAGGCGCGGCTGGCGCCGTTCAAGCGCATTCGCCGGCTCGAGCTCGTCACCGAGTTGCCGAAGACGATCTCCGGCAAGATTCGCCGCGTGCAACTGCGCCGGCTTGAGCATGATGACGACCGCACCGACCATCTGCGCGGCGTCGAATTTCGCGAAGAGGATTTCCCGGAACTGCAGCGTGCGCGGCCGGCCGGGCATGAGGGGTAGGAAGAAGAATGAATCAAATCTGGAAGAAGCCGCCGATTTCTCTCGAATCGTATCAAGCCCTGGTCGGGCGGGAGATCGGCGTGTCGTCCTGGCACCTGATCGATCAGAAGCGCATCGACGCTTATGCCGACGTGTGCGAGGACCATCAGTTCATCCATGTCGATCCCGAGAAGGCCAAGGCGACGCCGTTCGGCACCACCATCGCACACGGCTTTCTCACCATGTCGCTGCTCAGCGTGATGTCCTACGAGGTGATGCCGGCGGTCGAGGGCACGGCGATGGGCGTCAATTACGGCTTCGACAAGCTGCGCTTCATCTCGCCGGTCAAGTCGGGCAAGCGCGTGCGGGGTCGCTTCACGCTGGCGAAGGCCGAGCTGCGTCGGCCGAAGGAATTGCAGTCGCTGACCAATGTGTCGGTCGAGATCGAGGGCGAGGATAAGCCGGCGTTGGTCGCCGACTGGATCGGCCTGATCTATCTGACCTAAACCCCTCTGCCATTGCCGGGCTAAAGCGCGAAGCGCGTCTGCTAAACGCTTGACCTGGCAATTCATCACTGATGAAAGACTGATCAGTTTTCTGATGGACGCCCAGGGCATTTCGCACGAAGACGCGCTTCGCGCATTTGCCCAGGCGTGACCTGACAACAAGATGTAGGAAGCGAACATGGCAATCAGATTCGACGGACGCGTCGCCATCGTCACCGGCGCCGGCAATGGTCTCGGCCGCGCCCATGCGCTGGGGCTCGCCAGCCGCGGCGCCAAGGTCGTGGTCAACGATTTCGGCGGCGCGCGCGACGGGACCGGTGGCTCGCTGAGCCCGGCGGAGACCGTGGTCGAGGAGATCCGCAAAGCCGGCGGCGCGGCGATGGCCGACGGCGCCGACGTCTCCAACTTCGAGCAGGTCACCGCGATGGTCGAGCGCGCCACCAAGGAGTGGGGCAGCGTCGACCTGCTCTGCGCCAATGCCGGCATCCTGCGCGACAAGTCGTTCGGCAAGATGGAGGTTGCCGATTTTGCCAAGGTGCTCGATGTGCATCTGGTCGGCTCGTTCTACTGCTGTAAGGCGGTCTGGGCCGGCATGCGCGACCGCAACTACGGCCGCATCGTGCTGACGACATCGTCGTCCGGTCTGTTCGGCAATTTCGGCCAGGCCAATTACGGGGCCGCCAAGGCCGGCATGGTCGGGCTGATGAACGTGCTGGCGGAAGAGGGCCGCAAGAACAACATTCGCGTCAACACGATCTCGCCGACCGCGGCGACGCGCATGACCGAAGAGCTGCTGCCGCCGCAGGCGCTGGCGCTGATGAAGCCGGAGTCGATCACGCCGGCGGTAGAATATCTCCTCAGCGAGGACGCACCGACCAGGACCATCATGGGGGCGGGCGCCGGCTCCTTCGCAGTGATCAAGATCCTCGAAACTGAGGGCATCAACTTGCCGCAGTCGGAATGGACGCCGGACGCGATCGCGGCGCATTTTGCCGAAATCAGCGACATGTCGAAGGCGAGGGCGCTGCAGGGCGCATTCGAGCAGACGCAGAAATATGTGGCGCAGGCCGCGGCAAGGGCTGGGATCAAGCTCTAAGTTGAGCTGTCATTTCGGGGCGCGTCGAAGACGCGAGCCTGGAATCCATAACGACGATCGGGCGTATGGATTCCGGGCTCAGCCCTGCGGGCTGCCCCGGAATGACGACCTCTTTTGCGGATACGGCTTCGTCGGATCGCTGCTCGCGCGATGTCCTCGCTGACAAAACACATCGCCATCATCGGGGCCGGCCCGGCCGGGCTGATGGCCGCCGAGGTGCTGGCCGAGAGCGGTGCCGCCGTCACCGTCTACGACGCCATGCCGTCAGTCGCGCGCAAATTCCTGATGGCCGGCCGCGGTGGGCTCAATCTCACGCATAGCGAAGAGCTGACGACATTCTTGTCGCGTTACCGCGAGGCGGCGCCGTTTCTCGAAGCGGCGATCCGCGCCTTTCCGCCGGAGCGGCTGCGTCACTGGTGCGAGGCGCTCGGCGAGCCGACCTTCGTCGGCTCCTCGGGTCGGGTGTTTCCGCAGAGTTTCAAAGCCTCGCCGCTGCTGCGCGCCTGGCTGCGCCGGCTCGCCGCGCAGGGCGTGCGCTTTGAATTGCGGAACCGTTGGACCGGCTGGGACGGCGAGGGACGGCTCACGTTCCAAACGCCGGCCGGGACGCGCGCGATTGCGGCCGAGGCCACGGTGCTCGCGCTCGGCGGTGCGAGCTGGCCACGGCTCGGCTCGGATGGCGGCTGGGTGTCGATCCTCGCGGCAAAGGGCGTCGCCATCACGCCGTTGCGCCCGGCCAATTGCGGCTTCACCGTCGGCTGGTCGGATATCTTCCGCGACCGCTTCGAGGGCCAGCCGCTGAAGGGCATCGCCTTGAGCCTCGGCTCGCGCACGGTGCGCGGCGAGGCGGTCGTCACCCGCGACGGAATCGAGGGCGGCGCGGTCTATGCGCTCTCGGCCGAACTGCGCGAAGCCATCGCCTCTGAAGGCGAAGCAAGATTGCTGATCGCGCTGCGGCCAGATCTTGCGGCCGGGAACTTGATGGAACGGCTGAAGGCACCACGCGGCAAGCAATCCTTCTCCAACTTCCTGCGCAAGGCGCTGCAACTCTCGCCGCTCGCGATCAGTTTGGTGCAGGAGGTGGCGAAGACCTCTGGCCTCGCTCTGTCGTCCGCGTCGCCGGAGCAACTCGCGACCTTGATCAATGGCCTGCCGCTCAAGCTCACCGGCACGGCCGGGCTAGCCCGCGCAATCTCGACGGCTGGCGGCATCGCGCGCGACGAGTTCGACGCCGACTACATGATCAAGCGATTGCCCGGCGTGTTCGCTTGCGGCGAGATGCTGGATTGGGAGGCGCCGACCGGCGGCTATTTGTTGCAGGCCTCGTTTGCGACCGGCGTGGCCGCGGGGAAGGGCGTGATGAGGTGGCTGGGCCTGTAGCCACAAACTCAGTGTCATTCCGGGGCGACGCGCAAGCGTCGAGCCCGGAATCTATAACCCCGGACCTTGGTTATGGATTCCTGGTTCAGCCCTACGGGCTGCCCCGGAATGATAATTGAGATCGTAGGGGCGCGCAAAGCGCAGCGTGCGCACCCTTCAATGACGATGGCGAGAGTTTCGCCCTACCGCAACTTCCCGCGCGCCGCGACCGGCAGCGTGCCCAGGATCTCCTCGCCCCGCACCATCACCACCTCGTCCATCATGTTGACGACCACGCAAACATGGTTGGGCACGATGCGGACGACGTCGCCGACATTCGGCCTGGTGTTGCTGCGGGACAGATCGAGGAAGCCGTGCTCCTCGGCGAAGCGGGCGATCTTCGCTTCCGGATGCTCCAGGATCAGGCCGTGGCCGTCGAGCCCGCCGGTATCCGTGGTCAGCGTCTTGGAGCCGGCATCGAGGATGCCGCGCTCGGGAGCGGCGCGGCTGACCACGGTGGAATAGATGTGCAGCGCGCAGTCATCCCAGCTCGCGACGCCGGCTGCGACCTGCATGCGATCGTTGTAGATGTAGGTGCCGGGCCGGTGCTCGGTCGCGCCATTGAGCTTGCCGAGGTTCTTCAGGTTGGGCGAGCCGCCAGTCGAGACGATCGCAGCATCCAGGCCTTCGGCGCGCACGCCGGCGAGCGCCTCGTTGTAGAATTTTTGCGCCTCGTCCCAGCCGCTCTCGGTCGGATACAGCATGAAGCCGGCGAAGCGCAGGCCTTCCGAGGCGGCGATCTGCCTGGCAAGTGCAATCGCTTCTGCGGGCGTCTCGACGCCGGCGCGCTTGCGGCCGGTGTCGCATTCGACCACGACCGAGAGCGTGCGTCCCGATTGCTTCGCGGCCTGCGGCAGGCCTTCGATCACGGTCGCATTGTCGGCGGCGACGGTCATGTCGGCCTTGGCCTGCAACGCCGCCAGCCGCGCCATTTTCTCCTCGCCGATCAGGTTGTAGCTGATCAGGATGTTGTCGATACCGGCGCCTGCCATGATCTCGGCCTCGCCGATCTTCTGGCAGGTAATGCCTTGCGCGCCGGCCGCGATCTGCAGCTTCGCCAGCACAGGACTCTTGTGCGTCTTGATGTGCGGGCGATTGGCAACTCCGGCCGCCTCGCATTGCGCCTGCACGCGGGCGATGTTGCGCTCGACCCTGTCCATGTCGATGACGGCGCAGGGGGTGCCGTATTCACGTGCGATCTTGGCGGCGAGCGGCGTAGTCATGTGTTTACTCCGTTGTTATTTGTTCGTCATTGCGAGGAGCGATAGCGACGAAGCAGTCCAGAGTGTTGGGGGTAGCTCTGGATTGCTTCCGCCGTCGCCCTTTGGGCTATGGCGGACAAGGAGCTTCGCTCGCAAATGACGGCTAAGAGTGGCACTGTCGCCCTCACGCGCCCTCGATCTCCTCGCGCAGCATTTCCAGCTCAAGCCAGCGGTCTTCGGCGGCGGTGAGCTCGGCCTGGGCGGCGGCGGCGGCGACAGACGCTGCTTCGAATTTCTTGCGGTCCTTGGTGTAGAGTTCGGGGTCGGCAAGGATCGTCTGCTGCTTCGCGATCTCGGCTTGCAGCTTGGCGATCGTCTTCGGCAGTGTCTCCAGCGCGTGCTTCTCGTTGAAGGAGAGCTTGCGTTTCGGTGCGCTGGACGGCGCCGTGGAAGCTTTGGCTTCCTTCTTGTCGTCCTGCACTGCGGCCTTCGGCGTCTCCCGCTTCAGATCGGCGCCGCGCTGCGCCAGCATGTCGCTGTAGCCGCCGGCATATTCGATCCATTTGCCGTCGCCCTCCGGCACGATCACCGAGGTGACGACGCGATCGAGGAAATCGCGGTCATGGCTGATCAGGATCACCGTGCCTTCGTAATCGCCGAGCATGTCCTCGAGCACGTCGAGGGTTTCGAGATCGAGATCGTTGGTCGGCTCGTCCAGCACCAGCAGGTTCGAGGGTTTGGCCAGCGCGCGCGCCAGCATCAGCCGGCCGCGCTCGCCGCCCGAGAGCACCTCCAGCGGGGTGCGCATCTGCTCGCGCGCGAACAGGAAGTCTTCCATGTAGCCGACGACATGCTTGGGCTTGCCGCCCACCATGACATGGTCGCCGCGCCCGCCGGTCAACGCCTCCGCAAGGGTGGTTTTCGGATCGAGGCTTTCTCGATGCTGATCGAGCGTCGCCGTTTCGAGATTGACGCCGAGCCGCACGCTGCCGCTGTCCGGCGTGTCGCCGCCGGTCAGCAGATTGACCAGCGTGGTCTTGCCGGCGCCGTTCGGGCCGATGATGCCGACGCGATCGCCGCGCTGGATGCGGATGGAGAAATTGTCGACGATCTTGCGCTCGCCAAAGGCCTTGCTGACGCCTTTGGCTTCGATCACCAGCTTGCCGGACTTGTCGGCTTCCGCTGCCGCGAGGTTGGCGGCACCAGCGGTGCCGCGATAGTCGCGGCGCTGCTGGCGCAGCGCATGCAGATTGGCGAGCCGCTTGACGTTGCGCTTGCGCCGGCCGGAGACGCCATGGCGCAGCCAGTGCTCCTCGTTGACGATCTTGCGGTCGAGCTTGTGCTGTTCGCGCTCTTCTTCGGCCAGCACCTCGTCGCGCCAGGCTTCGAACGCGGCGAAGCCACGGTCGATCTGCTTGATCTGGCCGCGGTCGAGCCAGGCGGTCGCGCGCGACAGGTTGGTCAGGAACCGGCGGTCATGGCTGATCAGGACCAGCGCGCAGCGCCGGCCGTCGAGCTCGTTCTCCAGCCATTCGATGACCGGCAGATCGAGATGGTTGGTCGGCTCGTCCAGCAGCAGGATGTCGGGCGAGGGCGCCAGCACCCGTGCGATCGCCGCGCGCCGCGCCTCGCCGCCCGACAGATGCGCCGGATCTTCCTGCCCGGTCAGCCCGAGCTGTTCGACCAGATAGCGCGCCTGGTAGGAATCGTCGCCGGGCCCGAGGCCGGCTTCGACATAGGCGAGCGTGGTGGCATGGCCGGAAAAATCCGGCTCCTGGGGCAGGTAGCGCACCGTGGCTCCCGGTTGAACAAAACGCGTGCCGCTGTCCGCCTCGACCAGGCCGGCCGCAATCTTCAGCAAGGTCGACTTGCCGGAGCCGTTGCGGCCGATCAGGCAGACGCGCTCGCCAGGCGAGACCGAGAGCTCGACACCCGAGAGCAGCGACGTGCCGCCGAAGGTCAGCTTGATGTCCTTGAGTTGAATTAGTGGGGGCGCCATGAACGTCGCTCTAAAATTCTACTTCTGCTGCAGTGTGGACTGCTCTGCGCGCTGGCGCTGGAGACGGCGGATGGTCTGATCGAGCGCCGACAGGAACGCGGAGCGATCGCGCGGCGTGAACGATTTCGGGCCGCCGGTCACCTCGCCTGACGAGCGCAGATCGGTCATCAGGTTGCGCATGGCGAGTGCCATGCCGATCGAGTCCTCGCTGAACGGCTTGCCGTTCGGCGCAATCACCTCGGCTCCGGTTTTGACGCAGCGGCTTGCCAACGGAATGTCCCAGGTGACGACGATGTCGCCTCGGCCCGACCGTTCCGCAATCCAATCGTCGGCCGCATCCATCCCGGAACCCGCGGCGATGCGCTCGATCAGGGAGTCCTGCGGCACCCGGATGAAGACGCCGGCCACCACGCTGACGGGTACGCCATGCCTGATCGCGACGCGATAGATTTCGTCCTTCACAGGGCAGGCGTCAGCGTCGACATAGATGCGGGTCGGGTTCAATTTGGCCGTCTTCCGGTGGCGTGGGGCGCCACGGGTGGTACCCCATCGCATGGGGAATTGCGAGCCAAAGGAGCGGCTTGGCCGGCGCATTTCGAGCCGCTACGATCGCGCGCAGACAACGACAAAACAGGGGAAACGCGGATGGGGAGCCGGCTCGAGACCTATCGTATCGAGGCCTACAACACGGCCAAGCAGTCCGAGAACAAGATGCACGACGATACCGTGGCGCGACGCTTCGGCTTCACCGGCGGACTGGTCCCGGGCGTCGAGGTGATGGCCTATATGGTGCACATGCCGGTTGCGCGATGGGGGCGCGAGTTTCTGGAGCGGGGGCTGATCGAGGCGCGCTTCGTCAAGCCGGTCTATGACGGCGAAATCGCCGAGGTCCGGGCGAGCGAGAGCGATGGTGCGCTCGCGCTCGAGGTTCGCAGCCGTGGCGAGGTTTGCGCCACCGGCGCGGCTTCGCTGCCGTCCACGGCGCCCCTGGTGGCCCTGGCCGACTACAAAGATGTCGGTGCGGTGGCCAGGCGCAAGCCGGTCGGCGCTGATACTTTCGCGGAAGGAAGCTGGCTCGGCACGGCGGCGCGGGCGTGGCCTGGACCTGCGGCCGCGGCTTATCTTCGGGAGATCCGTGAGCGTGAGCCGATCTATGCCGAAAGCCGTCTCGGCCATCCCGGCATGCTGCAGCGGGTGATGAATCGCCTATTGGTCGATAATGTGATCCTCGGGCCCTGGATTCACGTCGGCAGCCGCATGCAGCTGCTGTCGGCCTTCTTCGAAGACGATGAGATCACGGCGCGCGCGAAAGTGACCGCGAATTACGAGAAGAAGGGCCACCGCTTCGTCGAGCTCGATGCGTTGGTGATCGCGAACGGCACGACGCCGCTCGCTCATTGCCACCATGTCGCGATCTACCGGCCGCGCGAGCAGGCCGCGGCGTAATTGAAGCGGCTACGCACGCCGGCTCTACACAAAAATTCGTCATGCCCGCGTAGGCGGGCGTCCAGTACGCCGTGGCTTCTCGGTGAATCACGATCGTCTCTGGAATACTGGATCGCCCGCCTTCGCGGGCGATGACACTTGATGATGGGCGGCCGCGGCGCGCCTTTCATCTCGCGCCGAACAGTCAAGCCGCCTTGCTCGCCTTGCCGTCCTGGATCGCGCGCCAGACCTTCTCGGCCGTCAAGGGCATGTCGAGATGCTTGACGCCATGCTCGGACAGCGCATCGATCACGGCATTGACCACGGTCGAGAGTGAGCCGGCGCAGCCGGCTTCGCCGCACCCCTTGGTGCCCAGCGGATTGGTCTTGGCCGGCACCGGATGATCGCCGACGGCCATCATCGGAATGTCGGAGGCGCGCGGCAGGGCGTAGTCCATCAGCGAGCCCGTGATCGGCTGGCCGCTCTCGTCATAGCGCACATGCTCCATCAGCGCCTGGCCGATGCCTTGCGCGACCCCGCCATGGAGCTGGCCGGCGACGATCATCGGATTCACGACCGTGCCGAAGTCGTTGACGCCGGTATAGGCGACCACCTGCACCACGCCGGTGTCAGGATCAACCTCAACCTCGGCGACATGACAGCCGTTCGGGAACGCCGATTCCGTGCTGTTGGTGGCGTGATCGACGTCGAGCGAGGCCGGCACGCCCTCCGGCAGCTTGCCTTCGCGCATCCGCTGCGCCAGCTCCATGATGTCGATGGTACGGTCGGTGCCGGCGATGGTGAAGCGGCCGTCGGCGAATTCGATGTCGGCCTCGGACGCCTCGAGCAGATGCGCGGCCGCCTGCTTGCCCTTGGCGATCACGAGCTGCGAAGCCTCGACGATCGCCTGTCCGGTGGCGGTGATCGAGCGTGAGCCGCCAGTGCCGTTGCCGAAGCGGACCAGATCGGAGTCGCTCTGCTCCAGCCGGATCTTCTCGAAGGGGACGCCGAGCTGGGCCGAGAGCACCTGGGCGAAGGGCGTCGCATGGCCCTGGCCGTAATCCAGCGTGCCGGTGGTGAGCGTCACGCCACCATCGGCATCGAAGGTGATCTTGCCGAGCTCGCCGGATGGCGGCGCGGTGACCTCGAGATAAGAGCCGACGGCGATGCCGCGCAGCTTGCCGTTCTTGCGGCTCTCGCGCTTGCGCTTGTTGAAGTTGTCGAAATCGGACAGCTGGATCGCCTTCTGGAACACCGCGGCGAAATCGCCGGAGTCGTAGGTCACGCCGGAAGCGGCCGGAAACGGCATCTGGTTCGGCTTGATGAAGTTGCGCTTGCGCAGGGCCAGCCGGTCGATGCCCATCTCGTCCGCGGCAGTATCGATCAGCCGCTCCATGAAATAGTTCGCCTCGGGCCGGCCGGCGCCGCGATAGGCGCCCATCAGGGTCATGTTGGTCAGCACGGTCTTGATGTCGACCGACAACAGCGGCGTGCGATAGACGCTGGCGAGGTTCTTGCCGGTGTTCAGCGACAGCGGGCTCGGGGCGACCCCCATGATATAGGCGCCGAGATTGCCGTAGCCGGACAGCCGCACCGCCAGGAAATGGCCCTCGGCGTCGAGCGCGAGCTCGCCATGGATGATCTGGTCGCGGCCGTGGCTGTCGGACAGGAAGCTGCCGGAGCGCTCGTCGCGCCATTTCACGGGACGGCCGAGTTCCTTGGCCGCATGCAGGATGCAGACATATTCGGGATAGCCGACGTTCTTCATCCCGAAGGAGCCGCCGACATTGCCGGTGAGAATGCGCACCTTCTCCGGGGCGACATTCAGGATCTTGGCCAGCATCAGTTTGTTGCCGGAGACGCCCTGCGTCGGGACCTGGAGCGTGTAACGCTCGTTTTCCTTGTCGAACGAGGCGAGTGCAACCCGCGGCTCCATCGGCACCACCGCGACGCGGGTGTTGACGATGTCGAGCTTGGTGACATGGGCGGCCTTGGCGAAGGCCTCCTCGATCTTGGCGGTGTCGCCATAATGATAATCCAACGCCACATTGTTCGGGATGTGGTCGTAGAGTTGGGGCGCGCCGGGTCGGGTTGCCTCCTCGGCATTGGTGACCGCGGGCAGGGGCTCGATGTCGACCTCGACCGCCTCGGCGGCATCGCGGGCCTGGTTCATGGTCTCGGCGACCACGAAAGCCACGGGATCGCCGACGAAGCGGACCTTGTCGGTCGGCAGCGCCGTGCGGTTGGTCTGCTTGAGCGGGGTGCCGTCCCGGTTTTTGAGCGGCAGGCCGCAGGTGAAGGGCCCGTAATTGGCGGCCGCGAGGTCAGCGCCGGTCCAGATCCCGAGCACGCCCGGCATGGCCCTGGCCGTCGTGCTGTCGATCCCCTTGATCAGGCCATGGGCGTGGCTCGAACGGACGATCCAGGCGTAGACTTGGCCGGGCAGGTTGACATCGTCGGTATATTTGCCCTGGCCGCGAACCAGTGTGTCGTCCTCTTTGCGGCGCACCGGCTGCCCGACGCCGAATTTCTGCAGCGCCATGGCGTTTTCGAGGGCGGCCGGGGAGGTGAAATCTTGCATGGAATTGAACCCAAAAGGCTGGACGATCGCGAAGACTGCGTGCTGTCCCAGATAGTCCGCCCCCTTTCCCCCGACAACGCCCGATTAGGAATGGTTCGTAACGTCCAGGCGATGGGCTCGTTCGGGACTGTTGCACAGGGGCTATGCACTGCTAATGTTTCAGGAAAGCGAAATTCCATGTCGGCCGTCTGGCCGGCGGAAAGACAATGAATGATCAATGACACGCGGCTGCAGGAAAGCCTCGCGCCGCGCGGGAACATCGAGCCTGAGTTTGCTCCGGGACTGGACCCGGCCGCGGTAGGTTGCGCCTCCACCCATGGTGCGGGAAGCGTCTACGCGGCCCTGGATCTCGGAACCAACAATTGCAGGCTCCTGATCGCCTGCCCGTCGGGCGATAGTTTTCGCGTGGTCGACTCGTTTTCACGCATTGTCCGGTTGGGCGAGGGAATCTCGACCACCGGCTGTATCAGCGAACCGGCGATGGAGCGCGCCATCGCTGCGCTCAGCATCTGTCGGGACAAGATCCAGTCGCGCAAGGCGAGGCGCCTGCGGCTGATCGCGACCGAAGCCTGCCGCGCGGCCGCCAACGCCGACCGGTTCCGCGACCGGGTTGCGGCCGAGACGGGTATCCAGCTCGAGGTGATCGACCGGCAGACCGAGGCGGCCCTGGCCGTGAAAGGCTGCGCACCGCTGCTGGACCCGACCGGGCGTGGCGCCATCCTGTTCGACATCGGCGGCGGTTCCAGCGAGCTGGTGCGGATCCAGCGTGATCCGGCGGACCGGGATGCGGAACCCGAGATCAAGGCCTGGATGTCGATCCCGCTCGGCGTTGTGACCCTGGCCGAGCGGTTCGGCGGCAAGGACGTGACACCCGAGATCTACGCGGCGATGGTGGAGGCGGTCGAGCAGCACATCGCGCCCTTTGCCGCCGAGCACGGTTCAGATCTCGCCGGCATGCATCTGCTCGGCACCTCCGGCACCGTGACCACGCTTGCCGGCATCCACCTCAATCTGCCGCGCTACGACCGCCGACGTGTCGATGGCATCTGGATCAACGACGCCGAGATCACGACGACGATCGCGCGGCTGCTATCCATGACCTACCAGCAGCGCGCCGACAACAACTGCATCAGCGTCGACCGCGCCGATCTCGTGCTCGCGGGCTGTGCGATCCTGGACGCGATCCGGCAGGCGTTCCCGCTGCCGCGGCTGCGGGTCGCCGATCGCGGTCTGCGCGAGGGCATGCTGGTCGAAATGATGCGCGAGGACGGCGCGTTGCGGACGGCGTAGGCGTCATTCCGGGGCGCATGCGCCTCGGCAAATTGCGAACCGATTTGCGCGTGAGCCAGCGGAAGCTCTGTTCGTTGTGCGAGCTCTCCGCTGCCGACCTATCTAGATGTATCGTTTCACGGTGCTTCTCAGGATAAGGGCTGAACGCGCGGCAGGATTTTTTGACCCTCATGGTGAGGGCGCGGCAAGGCCGCGCGTCTCGAACCATGAGGCCCATACATCGGACTTTTGGACCATGGCAAAAGACACCACCGGCCGCATGCATGTGCAGGTCAAGACCGGGGGCAAGCGCAAGCTGTCCTCAAAGCTCTGGCTGGAACGCCAGCTCAACGATCCCTATGTCGCACAGGCCAAGCGCGAGGGGTATCGCTCACGCGCGGCCTATAAGCTGATCGAGATTGACGACAAATATCATCTGCTCAAGTCCGGCATGACCGTGGTCGACCTCGGCGCGGCGCCCGGTGGCTGGAGCCAGATCGCAGCAAAGCGTGTCGGCGCCGACGCAGGCAAGGGCAGGGTGATCGCCATCGATCTGTTGGAGATGGGCGAAATCCCCGGCGTCACCTTCACCCAGCTCGACTTCCACGCCAACGATGCGCCGGAGAAGCTCGTCGCGATGCTCGGGGGCCGCGCCGATGTCGTGATGTCGGACATGGCCGCCAATACCACCGGCCATCGCAAGACCGATCAGCTCCGCATCGTTGGTCTCGTCGAACTCGCGGCGCATTTCGCCGGCGAGGTGCTGAAGCCCGGCGGTACCTTCCTCGCCAAGACTTTCCAGAGTGGCGCCGATGCCGACCTTCTCGCGCAGCTCAAGCGCGATTTTTCAAATGTGCGCCACATCAAGCCGGCGGCGAGCCGCCAGGATTCCTCCGAGCGCTACGTGCTGGCGATGGGCTTCAGGGGCGATCGGACCGCGGACGCCGAATAGCAGTGCGATTGCGACCACGTCGGCCATGCAATCGGACCGGCAAAGTCCGCAAGGGATGCTCCGGAGCATGCAGCGACAGCAGGAGAAGTCCCATCAGCACCATCATCAATACAATCTTCGGTTCGATCATGGCGACAATCCTGATTTGATCACGATTAATTAGATTCTGCCTTCCTGCTCTCGCCGTGTATTGATACAGCTCAACAATCGCTTCGGCGGTTCTCAGGCAAGAACACCGAGCGTTTCATGATATTTCTTGATTCAAAGCAAAGTGCCGAGCCGATCTTGCCGGCTTATCCGGCGACGACCGCTAATTCGGAGAATCCAATGCGTGTTCTGGTTTGGAGCCTTCTCGTGTGTGCCGCCGCCCTGTCCATTCCGGCCAAAGCCCAGACCTACGATCCTCGCGTGCCCGTGTGCATGAAGGTCTATGACGGGCCGTTCGGCGGCGGCGAATGGATCGATTGCAGCTACGCCTCGCTGCCGCAGTGCCAGGCTTCGGCGTCCGGACGGGCGGCGATGTGCGTGCTCAATCCCTATTTCACCCCGCCTCCGGTCAGGCCGCTGCGGGCTCACCGGCGCCACCGGCACGCCTACTGAACAATTCTCCTGCTTGCGTAGCTCTTGCTTGTCTGGGCGGACACATAGCGACAACTTGGCAACAACTTCCGTCGTCGCTGCCAATTTCATTTCGATTTGTTTCTCCGGTCGAAGCGCTTTTCGATTTGAATCGCTTTCGAGCCGCTGCCTGTCTATGATGCGCGCATGTCGCGCATCCTGTCGGTCTCCACTGGACTCCTCGTTCTCTTGCTGCCGGCGCTTGCCTTCGCCGCGCCTGCGCATAAGCGCGCGCAACGCTGGCACGGCTATGGCTTCCTGCCCGGCTACCATCAGCCGGTGAACAACAGCCTTCCGCTCTATGCGCAAAAGGAGGCGATGCGCCAGCCGCCTAATTCCAAACGCCGCCATTGGTACATCGACCCGACGCCGCGCTATTACCTCTATAATGGCGAGTGGCACTATTTCGGTCGCCCTGGCTTCTACCGCGGGCACTACAACGGCGGCAGTTTCGGCCCTTGCTGGACACGTACGCCAATCGGCGCCGTCTGGACCTGCGGCTGACGGCCGGACCGTCGCCGCAAACGGCAACGGCGTCTGCCGATAACTGTTCCGGCGCGGCGCTTTGCAAGCTCAGGCCTCGATGGCCGCCCGGATGCGCTGCCGGGTCAGCGGCAGATCGCGCGAACGCTTGCCGATGGCGTTGGCAATGCCATTCGCGATCGAGGCGGCCGCGGGACCTTGTGCGGTTTCGCCGGCGCCGAGGAACGGCAGACCCGGCCTGTCGATGAGATGAACCTCGATGCTCTCAGGCACCGCGTTGAAGCGCAGAATGGGATAGGTCTGCCAATCGATGCTGGTGATCCTGGTCTCGTCGAAGGTGACACTCTCATACAGGGTCCAGCTCGAGGATTGCACGATCGCGCCTTCGATCTGGTTGATCAGCCCGTTGGGATTGACGATCTGGCCGGCATCGACGGCGGCAACCGCGCGCACCAGGCGCGCGCGGCCCGTGTCCCGATTGACCTCGACCTCGGAGGCGATCGCGCAATAGGCGGCGACGTTCTTGTAGCGGGCGAAGGCAAAGCCATAGCCGCGGCCGGACGGTGGTTTTTGATCTTTGGCCCAGCCGAATCCCTCCGCGGCCTTCTGCACCACGTCGCGTGCCCGCTGATCCTGCAAATGCGCCAGCCGAAATTCGATCGGATCCTTGTCCGTAATGACAGCCAGCTCGTCCATGAAGCTCTCGATCGAGAAGACGTTGTGATAGGCCCCGAGCGAGCGCATCGCCGAGATCCGCAGCGGCATCTGGCTGATGAAGTGGTGCACCACCTTGGCATTCGGAAACGCATAGATCGGGATCGCGTTGCGATCGCCGCCGCCCTCCGGCAAGGGCAGGGGCTTTGGCGCGGGCTCTGCGAACGGGTGCTCCTTGTGGCGCGCGGCGAGGAGCGTGCCGGCGGTGCCCGGACGCGTCGAATGCGTGTTGCTCCACACCTCGAAATGCCAGTCCGCAACACGTCCGTCGGCATCGAGCGATGCCTTCACCTGTGTGAGCATGGCTGGTCCGAACGGCTCCCACGCATGCTCCTGTTCGCGCATCCATTGTACCCGGATCGGGCGTCCCGGCAGCAGGCTCGCGATCAGAGCGGCGTCAGCCGCAGCATCATCCGCGCCATTATGGCCGTAACAGCCGGAGCCCTCGACATGGATCACGCGAAGGCTGTCGGGTCCGAGGTTCAGCATCTCCGCGATGGCCCGGCGGTCGGGATAGACCCCTTGCGTATGGGTCCATATCGTCATCGCGCCGTCGCTGAATTGCGCCACCGCGCATGACGGGCCGATCGATCCATGGGATTGGTACGGCCGTGTGTAGCTCGCTTCGATCGAGCGCCGGCCGATGGCCTGGGGATCGCTGACATCGAGGATGGTCGAATCCTGCGACGGCAGGCTGGTCAGCAACTCCCGCACGCCGCGGTCGGTCGGCAGTTGCGCGTGCTCCTGCCATTTGGCCGCGGCGGCGAGCGCCAGCATCGCCTTGATCGCCTGGAATTCCTTCTCTGCGATCACGGCCAGGAAATTGCCGTTGCGGATCACCGTGACGACGCCGGCCAGTTTCTCGACCGACGCCGTGTCCACGTCCCTCAGCTCTGCGCCGTAGCTCGGCGGCCGCACGATGCGCGCATGCAGCATCCCGGGCAGTCGCATGTCCTGCACATAGGCCGCGCCACCGGTCACCTTGGCGGGGATGTCCACGCGCGGGACCGGCTGACCCATCACTTTGAAGCTTGCGGGGTCCTTGAGTTTCGAAGTCGTCTGCGCCTCGACGTGCAGCATCTCGGGCGCGACCAGTTCGCCATAGCCGAGCCGCGTGCCGTCGGTGGCGACCACGGCGCCGTTCTCGGCGCGCAGACCGTCGGCCGGCCGGTTCAGACGTTCTGCCGCCTGCGCGATCAGGAGTTCGCGGACTTGTGCTGCCGCATTGCGAATGGCGGTGCCGCTATCCTGCATCGAATGGCTGCCCGCGGTGTAACCCTCGTTGGCAGTCAGCTTGGTATCGGCGGTGACGAGATTGATGCTTTCGAACGGCACATCCAGCTCTTCGGCCGCGATCTGTTGCAGCGCGGTCTTGATGCCCTGGCCGAGTTCGGCCTTGCCGGTGAATACGGTGATGTGGCCGTCAGCATCGATCCTGATCCAGGAATCGAGATAGGGGGCGGTCGCGAGGCTGCCCGGGCGCTTCGGCGTCGCGGCTCCTTCCTGCGCTGCGGCGCCGCGCAGCGAGAAGCTGACGAGCAGCGCGCCGCCGCCCAGCAGCACTTGCCGGCGATCGACGGTGAAGGCGGCGGTCATAGCGTGCCTCCATGATCCGTGGTTTCGGCCCGGGTCATCATCTCCGCGGCGCGAAGCACTGCGCGCAGGATCCGCATGTGGGTGCCGCAGCGGCACAGAGGCGGGGCCAGCTCGGCGCGGATCTCCTGATCGCTCGGATTTGGATGACGCTGCAGCAGCGCCTGCGCCCGCATCATCATGCCGGCGATGCAGTAGCCGCATTGTGCCGCCTGCTCCTCCATGAAGGCGCGCTGGATCGGCGACGGCTTTTCGACCGTGCCCAATCCTTCCAGCGTGGTCACCTCTTTGTCTTTCAGGAGCAGGATCGGGGTGACGCAGGAGAACACCGCGTTGCCGTCGACCATCACGGTGCAGGCGCCGCATTGGCCGAGCCCGCAGCCATATTTGGCGGCGTTGAGCTCGAGGTCGTCGCGCAAGACGTAGAGCAGCGGCGTGTCCGGCTCGGCGTCGATCCGGTGATCCCGGCCGTTGATCTTCAATGTCATCATGGCTGGCCTCGCGGCGGCACGTGGATTGTGATGTTCGGCGGCTCTGCCGCAGTTTGCAGAAATGCGGCCTGCGCCTGCCGCGCCACGGCAATGGTTTGATCGACATTGCTCCAGGCGGGCTGCTGGCTGAAGCGTGCGCGCAGATAGGCGAGCAGTGAGCCGACCTGTGTATCGGTCATGCTCGCTGCGAAGCCGGGCATGATCGGACTGCGTTCGCCGTCCCGCGCCGGCAAGCCATAGAGGATGGTGTTGGCGACGTTGCGCGGATCGGGGGCGCTGATCCCGGTCGACAGGTGCAGGTCGACGCCGGCGTAGGGCAGGGCGCGGGCGGTCTCGTGGCAACTCGCGCAGGCCGCGGCGTAGATGGCAGCGCCATCCTTATCGTCCGGGGCGGTCGCATTCGGCGCGGAGGTCGAGCTTGACGTTTGCGGCTGGCCGGATCGCGGCTGCGCGGCATCCGCGCGCGCAACCTCGGCATTTTGGATGCGCGAGGGCGAAGGCGGTCCGAAGACCCCGGCCATGTAGATCGCAATGGCCCGGACATCGTCGGCGTCGACCGAGGACAGATTGTTGATGACCTGTGCCATCGGTCCGCGCGCAACGCCGTGATCTTTCTGCCAGCCGTTGCGCAAGTAGTCGAACAGCGCGTCCGCGGTCCAGGGCACCGGCGCAGGCGACTGCGCATTGAGGGCATAGGCGACCCAGTTCTCGGCTTCGCCCCCGGCAAACGTGGCGGCGGTGCGCTCGGCGCCGAGCGCATTGCGCGGGGTATGGCAGGCGCCACAATGGGCCAATCCTTCGACCAGGTAGGCGCCGCGGTTCCAGGTCGCGCTTCTGCGCTCGGGTCCACTGCTCGGGCACGGTTACAACTTCACCCAGCGCTGGCAATTCCTCCACGGCGTGCTCAACTGGTTCTGCAAGCCGTTCATGGTGCTGCTGCTGATCGCGCCGCCGATCTATTGGTTCGCCGGCCTGCCGGCGTTCGAGGCGGACTATCTGTCGTTCCTGCGCTACGGCGTGCCGGCGCTGCTGGCGCAGATCATCTATATGGGCTGGGTATCCCGGTCGCGGACACTGCCGCTGTTCATGGAGGCGACCCATGCCGTCACCTGCTTTGCGATCACCGCGACCTTGCTCAGCTCGATCGTCAAGCAGTTCGGCCGGCCGTTCAAGATCACTGACAAAGGCGGCGACCGCTCCAGGCCGCGCGTGCACGGCAGGCTCGCCGCGACCTTCGGGCTGATCGCGGCGAGCTCTGCGGCCAGCATCGTCTGGGCCTTCGTCTCGCCCTATGCGGCGAGCGAGATTTCGGCGATCGATTTCTTCAACCTGCCGTGGGCCGCCATCGCCATGCTCGTCGCCTTCGTCGCGTTTCTGGTCTGCTTCGAGCTGCCGCGTGGCGAGGAGATGTTTCCGGCCGGCGATGACGGCTGGCTCGCGGCCGATGACGAACTGCGCCCATGCCGCGTTGCGGCGCTGTCGCTGTCCTCGGCGCAACTCGTCTGTTCGCGCGGCTATCCGACCGACCGGCCGGGGTCGCGAGTCCACCTCCATCTGGAGTGGCTGGGGTGGACCAGCGTCACGATCGTCTCGCGTGCGGACGCGCTGCTGCTCGTGCGCCTGGAGCCGGATTTCGAACAGCGCCGCCGACTGGTGGTGCAGCTGTTCAGCTCCTCCTGCGGTGCCATCACGAGCGAGGCGAGCCTTCGCGGCGCCCTGGCCGGCCTGGCGCGACGCGGGCTTGTCGGGCGGTGAGTTGCCGCACCGTCACGCCCTTCGATCTGACTCAGCCGAGACCATCCCTTCAAGGGGGCCGGCCGTCCTGGCCCGGCGCACGTTTTTACGGGATCTTGACTGCTCCGCAATCGCTTCTGCGAAGCGCTTACCACCTTTGCTTGTACGAGGCGGTCTGGGTAGAATTGTTCCGGACAGCTTGAAGTGCCGTGATTGAAGCGGCGCGCGCAAGAGGGCAAGCCATGATCGCTTCTAGGCACCATGTCGTCGCAGCAGCTGCGGCCATCGTCCTCGCCGCCAACCTCCTTGCCGTTGCCGCAGATGCGTGCACGCGGCTGGTCTATCTCGGAGCTGACGATCAGGTGATTACCGCGCGCTCCATGGACTGGAAGCGCGATATCGGGACTAATCTGTGGATCTTTCCGCGCGGCATGAAGCGCTCGGGCGAAGCGGGACCCAATTCGCTGCAATGGACCTCGCGCTATGGAAGCGTCATCGCCTCGGCCTACGACATTTCGACCACTGACGGGATGAACGAGGCCGGCCTGGTCGCCAACGTACTCTGGCTGGTGGAGTCGTCCTATCCGAAATACGATGGCGCGAAGCCGGGGCTCTCGATCGCCGCGTGGACACAATATGTCCTCGACAATTTTGCGACGGTCGAAGAAGCGGTGGACGCGCTCGCAAAGGAGCCGTTCACCATCGTGACCGACATGGTCCCGGGTGAGGACCGGCTGGCGACGCTGCATCTGTCGATGTCGGACGCCCGCGGCGACAGCGCCATCGTCGAATATATCGGCGGCCGTCAGGTCATCCATCACGGCCGTCAATATCAGGTGATGACCAACTCGCCGACCTTCGACGAGCAGCTCGCGCTCAATGAATATTGGAAGCAGATCGGCGGCACCGTGATGCTGCCGGGCACGAACCGGGCTGCCGATCGCTTCGCGCGGGCCTCGTTCTATGTGAACGCCATTCCCAAGACGGAGAATCCCGTCGAGGCGATCGCCAGCGTCTTCAGCGTGATCCGAAACGCATCGGTGCCGTACGGCATCACCACCCCTAACGAGCCCAACATCTCGTCGACCCGCTGGCGCACGGTGGCCGATCACAAGCGCAAGCTCTATTTCTTCGAATCCGCCCTGACGCCGAATGTCTTCTGGGTCGATCTGAGCAGGATCGATTTCTCGGAAGCCTCCGGCAAGGTGAAGATGCTCGACCTCGGGCCCAATCAGACCAATACGTTTTCCGGCGTCGCGAACGATCAGTTCAAGGAGAGCAAGCCTTTCAAGTTTCTGGGGTTGTGATCCCCAGGCGCGTCAGCTCTCCTGGACCCGCTCCCTGCGATAGCCGAGGCCGATCAGGCGCGCCGGAATTCGGGCGAGCACCGGAAAATGCGCGACCAGGCGCAGCAGCAACGGCGGCTCGGGTTGCCGGGCGCTGCCAAGCACGCCGGAGATGACGCGCTTTTGGATCTGCACCTGCAGCGCCTGCACGAGCTGTGTCGGGCGCAGCCGCCGTGCCTGCACGGCGGCAAGATCGGCCTCGCTCACCTGCCTCTCCCGGAGCGGTCGCGCCAGCAGGTTGGCCGCCGCCACCGCGTCCTGGATCGCGAGATTGATGCCGACGCCGCCGACCGGCGACATCGTATGCGCGGAGTCGCCGATGCAGAGCACACCGGGACGATGCCATGTCGTCAAGCGGTCGACGCCGACCGTCAGCAGGCGGAAATCGTCGAAGCTCGTGATCTCATGGGTGCGATCGGCCAGGAACGGCACGAGGTTGGTGATGGCGCGGCGGATGGTGTCGAGCCCGCGCGTCTTGATCTGCTCGAGCGTGCCCTTGGCGATGACCAGGCCGCATTGCCAATATTCGGTGCGGTTGATGCCCACCAGGATATGGCCGGCGCCGAAGCTGCCGACCAGATCGTCCGGATCGCCGGGCTTGCGCGACAGCCGGAACCACAGCACGTCCATCGGCGCGCCGATATCCTTGACCGGCAATCGGGTTTCCCGCCGCACCATGGAATGACGCCCATCGCAGCCGAGCACGAGATCGCTCGTGACCTGCAGCGGTCCCGCTGCCGTCTTTGCCTCGACCCCGATCACCTTGCCGTCGGCGCTGCGCAGCGCGGTCGCGTCGGCCTGCATCAGCAGCTCGAAGCCTGGGTACTTGCGCGCATGCGCGGCGAGGAAATCGAGGAAATCCCATTGCGGCATCAGCGCGACGAATTTGGCGCGCGTCGGCAGATGGGTGAAGTCGGCGAAGGTTGCCTCGATATCGCCGAAGCGGCCGCGCAGCCGCGTCACCTCGGTATGCGGCCGCTGGCGGAATGCGTCGTAGAGGCCGAGCTGGTCGAGGATCTCCAAGGTCGACGGGTGCACCGTGTCGCCGCGAAAATCGCGCAGGAAATCGGCATGCTTCTCCAACACCAGCGTGGAGACGCCGGCGCGCGCGAGCAGCAGCCCGGCCATCATGCCGGCCGGACCTCCGCCGACGATGCAACATGCGACGCGGCGTTCAGTCATCAGGGCTCTCCTCGCAGGGGGCTGATTGATCGGTCCTGTAAGCGATTTGGAACGTTGCGGTTCCAAGTTGCGCGCAAGGAGTCCTGAAACGAGGGCGTCCCTCAGGTCTCCCGGAGGCGGGTTCCTAACAGGCTAATATCATCAATTTGTCGCCGCATTGCGCCAAAAGACGATATGGTTCGGGCCGGATGCAGCCGGCTCGCCGGAGGAAAATCGTCATGGTCAGTCTCAATCGCCGTCGTCTTCTGATCGCGCTTGGTGGCGGCCTCATCGCAGCGCGTTCCGTCCACGCACAACCAGTATCGGCGGATATCGCGCAACGCCTCGCCGAGGCCGAGCAGGGTGGCCGCGTGTTCGGCCTGCATGCGTTGCTGGTGAACCAGGGCGGCAAGCTCGTCTTCGCGCATTATGAAAAGGGCAATGACGAAGCCCGCGGCCGGCCGCTTGGTGAGGTCGCCTTTGCGCCCGACGTGCTGCACGACCTTCGCTCGGTGTCCAAGAGCATCGTCGGCCTCGCCTATGGGATCGCGCTCGCGGACGGCAAGGTGCCGCCGCCGGAGGCCAAGCTCTATGAGCAGTTCCCGGAATATGCCGATCTCGCCGGTCAGCCGGGCCGCGACCGGCTGACGATCCACAACGTGCTCAGCATGACGCTCGGGCTGCAATGGGACGAGCTCTCAATTCCCTATGGCACACCGGGCAACAGCGAGGATGCGATGGATGCGGCGCCCGATCGCTTCCGCTACATCCTCGAGCAGCCGATCGTCACCGAGCCCGGGACGAAATGGACCTATTGCGGCGGCGCAACTGCATTGCTGGGGCGACTGATCGCCAAGGGCACCGGCGATGATCTGCCAACCTATTGCCGGCGCGTCCTGTTCGATCCGCTGCAATTCGGCGCGTTCGAGTGGCATCGCGACCGGCATGGCGATCCCATCGCCGCCTCGGGATTGCGCTTGCTGCCACCGGATCTTTTGAAGATCGGGCAACTGATGCTCGCGAGCGGCGAATGGAACGGGCGCCGGGTCGTGCCGGCAGACTGGATCAAGCGCGTGACGACGCCTGTGGTGAAAATCGATGCCGGGCGTTCCTACGGCTATCAGTGGTACATGGGCGATATGAGCGTCGGCACACCGCCGCAACCGGATCATTGGTTCGGTGGGATTGGCTGGGGTGGCCAGCGCCTCTATGTGGTTCCGGCGCGTGACGTCGTCACCGTGATCCACTGCGGCAACTACAACCGCTCCGGTATGGAGCAGGCGCGCGTCATCAGGACGATCATGTCCGAGGCTGTGCTGCCGAATTTGGCTTCGCGCACATAGGCGCGGCGCGTCGTAGCGGCGGATTAGGCGCCGGTCGGTTGTTGTTCCGCAACGATGGTCGGCGGTGCGCCGGCGATCTGATCGATCGGGCAGGCCATGGCGACCAGCATCCAGAACAGTGCCGAGATCTCGCCCGATGCCACGCCGCTCAGCGGCATCTGGATCAGCAGCGCGCTGAGGGCGAGCGCGCCGAGAACAACGCCCTCGCGCGTCGGCATTCGCCAGGCCGCGCCAGTGCCCCAGAGCGCAACCCAGACATAGGCGGCGAGACAGATCAGGCCGACCGGGATGCCCATCGTGATCCAACTCGCGATGATCTGTCCATCGATCGGCATCGCGCCGGCGACCCCGACGTCGGTGATCGTGAAGCCCGCGCCCAGCACCATGCTGTAGGGCGCATTCCACAAGGTGATGAACTCGTCCAGCCGTTCGTTGCCGCTCGAATCCTGCGACACGCTCCCCAGCGTTTCCAGGCGCGTGGTGATGACCTCGCCGAACGGCGTCAGCACGACGGCCGCGACGACCGCGCCAACCAGCACCACCGTGATCGACAGCGCGCGGCTTCGCGTCGCCGGGAAAATCATGCAGAACAGCACGCTTACGGCCAGCGTGACCCAGCTCGTCCGATAGAGCGACAGCAGCAGGCCAAGGGCTGCGGGCGCCATCACGGCGATCGACTGCCAGCCCGGTCGCAGGAAGCCCACCAGCAAGAGGCCTGTTGCGGTGAAGGTGGCGTAACTCGCGGGCCCGTTCATGGTGCTGAACACGCGCACCATATAGGGCAGGGGATAGCCGGCCGAGGTGATGGTGGCATTTTCCATCCAGTACCGATCCCACGCTTGCGGATCGACATATTGCCAGACGCCGTAGAGGCCTGTGAGCGGCAGAACCAGCAGGAAGATCTGTGTCGTGGCCTCCAGCAGCGCGCCGTCGGAGCGCGCGCGCTGCTGGAGCGCCACCGCGTAGAGCACGGGGGCGCTCCATTTGATCGCGCCGTAGGCCGCGTTGAACCAGTCGTTCTGGAACATCGAGAGCGCCGCGCCATAGACGATGCAGCCGAGGATGATCATCGGCGGCACGAGCCATGGGTTGCTCGGCCGGTCCTTGTCCGACAGCGAGGAGATGAGGCTCGGCGCGGGGGCCAGGATGAACAGCAGCGGGCCGCTCAGCAGGATGCCCGAGGTGTCAAAGCCTGCAGCCAGATCGACGAGACGGCGCACCAACGGGGCGAAAGCGAACAGCAGGATCGCCGATTGGACGTGAGCCTCGGCGCTGCGCCGCCATGCGAACCAGCCGGCAGCTGCGCAGCCAAGTATGAAAACCGGTCTGACCAGGCCGCCCAGTGCCGCGGCCGCCAGCACCGTTGCCACCAGCAGCAGCGCCGTCGGCCAACAGTTCAATGCCATGGATGTCAAAGCCTTGGACGCCAAAGCCTTGGAGGTCAAAGCCGAGGCGGCGGGCGGCGGGGCTTCGATTCGGTCCTGTTCCATACGGCGCGACTATAACGGAAGTCGTCCGCTGCGAGCCGGCCTTGAGCGGAGAAGCGATCAGCCGAGCCGCTGGTCCCGCGCGTCCTGCGTCGTCTCGGACGCCGATTTGGTCGCGGCTTTCTCCGCGCCCTTTTCGAACCAGTTCGCAGGCGGCGGGCGCTTTCGCGTCCTCAATATATCTTATCGCTCTGCTTTCATGCGACCAGCGTGCTCTGCAGATTGTCTGCGCACGGAACGCCCCGCTACGCGAAAGATGGTCGGCGGGATTGCACGATTGACGATCTCCCGCAATGCGAAATTTGACTGGATTCGTGAAACACCTGGCAGGCGTGACAGTTCAGTCCGGTGGATTCGTTCAAAGTCTTCAATATCGCGAGCCAGGACGATGAGAAGATAGTCATCGGTCCCCGACATCAGAAAGCAGCGGATCACTGATGGGCATTTGACGACCCCAGTTTCAAATAGATTCAGCGCCTCGTCACTTTGACCGTCGAGCGTGACCCTGACCAGCACCGTGGTGCTGAGACCAAATCGAGTCAGGTCAAGTATCGCCTGATATCCAGTGATGTATCCTTCCTCCTCCAGCGCGCGCTGCCGACGCGCGATCGCAGTGCTGGACAATCCCATTCGGTTCGAGAGTTCAGTCTGACTGATCCGCGCATTGGTGCTTAGTTCGGCTAGGATTGTCATATCAATCTTATCGGTGTCCATCTGTTTGGAATCCTGCGCGTCGCTGTCGGAATCATTGAAATTCTGCACCAATTGACCTTCGGTGCGCAAGTTTGCAGGAAAACGAACCGCTCTTTCGACTACAAACGGTTTGCCAATTAGGGAGATGCAAATGAAGGTCGGTGTTCCCAAGGAAATCAAGACACACGAATATCGCGTGGGCCTTACGCCCGGAGCAGTCCGCGAATACGTGTCGGCCGGCCACGACGTGGCAGTCGAAACCAATGCCGGCGCCGGCATTGGCGCAACGGACGACAATTATCGGAAGGCCGGTGCAACGATTCTGGGGTCGGGTCGCGAGGTATTTGCATCGAGCGAAATGATCGTAAAGGTCAAGGAACCCCAGCCGTCCGAATGGGAGCAGTTGCGAGAGAGCCAGATCCTCTTCACTTATCTGCATCTGGCGCCGGACCCGGAGCAGGCTAAGGGGCTCTTAAGGTCGGGGTGCACCGCAATCGCTTACGAGACCGTAACTGATGCGCAGGGCGGACTTCCGTTGCTTGCGCCGATGAGCGAGGTCGCGGGCAGGCTTGCGATCGAGGCGGCAGGTGCGGCCCTGAAGCGGGATGCTGGCGGGCGGGGAATATTGATTGGCGGGGTGCCCGGTGTTCCGCCTGCCCAAATTGTTGTGATTGGAGGCGGCGTTGTCGGTACGCATGCGGCACGCATGGCGGTCGGTCTGGGGGCTTCGGTCACAATCGTTGATCGCTCGATACCGAGGCTGCGCGAGCTGGATGAACTGTTTGGCGGGCGCGTTCATACCAGGTTCTCGACGATCGACACAGTTGAGGAAGAGGTATTTGCCGCAGACGTCGTAGTCGGGGCGGTCCTTGTTCCCGGAGCAGGCGCGCCGAAACTCGTCAGCCGTGGCATGTTGAGCGGGATGCGCAAAGGCTCGGTAATTGTTGACGTCGCCATTGATCAAGGTGGCTGCTTTGAGACCTCGCACGCGACCACCCATGCTGATCCAACTTATGAAGTGGACGGCGTCATTCATTATTGTGTGGCCAATATGCCGGGAGCTGTCCCACTGACTTCAAGCCATGCACTCAATAACGCCACGCTGCCATTTGGTTTGGCTCTCGCCAAAAAGGGATTTTCAGCTGTGCTTGAAAATCCGCATCTGCGCGCCGGCCTCAATGTCTATCGGGGCCGGCTCACTCATAGGGCGGTGGCCGAGAGTCTCGGCCTGCCATTCTCAGCGATCGAACAGGCCGGGATCTGATCCCTGAGGTCGCCGGTGACCCGTCCCTCGACCGTCCTGATGGGCGAGGTTGCGGGGAGCACCGCAGCAATGTTTGGCAATCATCGACATGAGCCGGGATTGACCCCGACTCCTTTCATTCGCGCATTCGTAGATCGTCCAGCGACTGGCGTGCGGCAATCAGGATGGAAGGGCCGGCAGCTCGGATGAAAATTGCCGTTCTGCCGAACTCTCTCGTCTTAGAGCAGGCAGACGCAGGAATCCTGCGCCAGCAGACGATCCTCGATTGAGGTTTGCTGAGAAATAAACCGCAGGTCGATGGTAGATCCCTGAGGAAATCAAGAACCAGGATTATCCAATGAGCCCTTACGCCCGCCATTCGAGAATACGTCAAGGCAGGACCAAGCGTCATTGTCGGAACAGGGAGGGGAAGGCATTGGAGCCTCTGATGAAACATGTTGTCAGATCGGCACGACCGTCATCGACCCTGCGGGAGGGGTGTTTGCAGCTGCACAGATGATTGAGAAAGCGGTAGCTGCCCAGCCAAGCGAACGGCGGCGGCTGCGCAATAATCAAGCGGCTTCGTCACTGTTAAAGGGGCGCGGGAAGTAAGGCTGATTGGGCTGACGACCTCGCGCGGGATCACATCTACGTCAATGTTGCTGCGGTCAGAACTTTCGGGCGGTTCACGTGCTCAGCCGTCGCGCAACCAAACATCCAAACATAAAGGGAGGCGACAAATGTCTGGGAGGAAAGAGGGATTGCAACGCGACTTGGGTCAGCGTCAGATGCGACTCATGGCGCTTGGCGCAGCCATCGGCGTCGGCCTATTTCTTGGTTCGGCCAATGCGATCAAGATGGCAGGTCCGGGCATCATTCTGTCCTACATCATCGGCGGCGCCGTCATCTTCATCATCATGCGGGCACTGGGCGAGATGGCGGTGCATAATCCCGTCGCAGGGTCGTTTAGTCGTTATGCAAGAGACCTTCTGGGGCCGCTCGCAGGCTACTTGACCGGCTGGAACTACTGGTTCCTGTGGGTCGTGACGTGCATTGCGGAAATTACCGCGGTCGGCATCTATATGGAGATGTGGTTTCCGGAAGCGCCACGCTGGATCTGGGCACTAGCTGCACTGAGCGCGATGGGGGCAGTCAACCTCGTGACAGTCAAAGCCTACGGTGAATTCGAGTTCTGGTTTGCCTTGATCAAGGTCGTGACCATTGTACTCATGATCTGCGCCGGGTTGACCATGATGGTATTCGGGCTGGGAAACAACGGCGTTGCCACCGGCATTTCCAATTTATGGACGCAGGGTGGGTTTCTTCCGAATGGTGCACTCGGCCTGCTCATGTCACTGCAAATGGTGATGTTTGCTTATCTCGGCGTGGAAATGATCGGTCTGACTGCCGGTGAGGCAGTAGATCCAACGAACTCGATTCCGAAGGCCATCAACTCTGTCTTTTGGCGCATTGTGGTTTTCTACGGCGGCGCGCTGTTCGTGATCCTGTCGATCTACCCATGGAACGAAATCGGCACGCAGGGCAGCCCATTCGTCATGATCTTCGAACGGCTGGGCATCAAGACGGCGGCCGGTATCATCAACTTTGTGGTCCTCACTGCCGCACTTTCGTCATGCAACACCGGTCTCTTCAGTACAGGCCGCATGCTCTATGATCTGGCGCAACAGGGGCAGGCGCCGCGCACGTTTGCAACAACGACATCCAGAGGCGTGCCTGTCCCGGCCATCGTGGTCTCGGCGATAGCCCTGCTTCTTGGCGTACTGCTCAACTACTCTGTCCCGGAGAAGATATTCATCTGGGTAACCGCGATCTCGACCTTCGGAGCGATCTGGACGTGGGGAATAATTCTTCTGACGCAGTTGAAGTTCCGTTCGACGCTGTCTGCTATCGAGCGCCAGAACCTGACATTCCGTATGCCGCTTTGGCCGTACGGGTCGTGGTTCGCTCTGGCCTTTCTGGCGTTGGTGATCGGCGTGATGGCCTATTTCCCCGACACCCGCGTCGCGCTGGTTGTCGGTCCTGTCTGGCTGGGAATGCTGACGGTGCTCTACTACATGCGCCGCCCCGCGCTCGCTCAAGCCGGGCACGGAGAGGTCGCGATCGACCAGGAGCCCGGTTGAAAGGAGGCGTTGAGCTGGCGCGTTCCTAGCGGTGGCCCGGCCCGACAGCGAGGCTGTTTCGCGGGGCCACAGGGTAGGCTCGTGCCTTGATCGTCTCAGATCGTATCTTTTCGAGAGCGGGCGATACTTTCCTTAGTTGTGGTAGCGGAGCTTATCCCAGCCTTTGGTCCCGCGCGTCCTGTGTGGTCTCGGATGCTGATTTGGTCGCGGCTTTCTCCGCGCCCTTTTCGGCGCCCTTGCGGCTCGCGATCGCAGTGACCTTGCGGCCGGAGATTTCGCTGCCGGCGTCATCGGGCATCTGCCAGAACAGGATGGATGACAGCGCGGAGGTGATGGCGACCACGATGAAGGCCGGCGCAAAGGAGTCGGCGCTGAGCTCGGCGGCGTGATGCAGCCACATCGTGGTTTCCACCGAGAAGGCGCCGACGGCGACGCCGGCCGAAATCGCAAGCTGCTGGCCGACGCTGGTCAGCGTGGTGGCGCGGCTCATCTGCGCGGTCTCGACCTCGGCATAGGCCACAGTGTTGATGGCGGTGAACTGCAGCGAGCGGAAGAAGCCGCCGACCGCCAGGATGATCAGGATCAGAAGCAGCGGCGTATGCGGGGTGAACAGCGCGCACGCCGCCAGGAAGACCGAACTGACGAGCGCATTGATCGTCATCAGGTAGCGGAAGCCGAAGGTCCGGATGATGCGCGCTGCCAGCGTCTTCATCCCCATCGCGCCGGCCGAGGAGCCGAAGGTGACGAGGCCCGACTGGAACGGCGACAGGCCGAAGCCGATCTGCATCAGGAGCGGCAGCAGGAACGGCATCGCGCCGATGCCGAGCCGGAACAGGAAGCCGCCGATCAGGCTGGCGCGCAGCGTGTTCAGCCGCAGCATCGAGAAGTCGAGCACCGGCGAGTTGGTGCGGCGGGAGTGGATGACATAGAGCGTCATCGACACGGCGCCGATGCCGATCAGCGCGATCACGATCGACCACGGCAACAGGTTGAGACCCGCCACGGAGAGCCCGAACGCCATGCCGGCGAGCCCGATGCCCGCCAGCACCATGCCGGTGAGATCGAACGGCTCGGGATTGTCGCTCTTGATCGGAGCGATCACGCGCAGCGCCAGCACGATCCCGGCAAGGCCGATCGGGATGTTGATCAGGAAGATCCAATGCCAGGAAAAATAGGTGGTGATGAAACCGCCGAGCGGCGGTCCAATCACGGGGCCGACCAGCGCCGGGACCGTGACCCAGGCCATGGCGCCGACCAGCGCACTCTTGTCGACCGAGCGCAGCAGCACCAGCCGTCCGACCGGCGTCATCATCGCCCCGCCGATGCCCTGCAGGATGCGGGCGAACACGAAATGGGCCACCGATTGCGACAGCGCGCAGCCGATCGAGCCGAGGATGAATACGACGACCGCCAGGCTGAACACCTTGCGCGCCCCGAAGCGATCGGCCGTCCAGCCGCTCGCCGGAATGAAGACGGCAAGCGAGAGCAGATAGGAGGTGATGGCGAGTTTCAGCGTCAGCGGACTGGTGCCGATATCGGCCGCGATCGCCGGCAGCGACGTCGCGATCACGGTGGAGTCCATGTTCTCCATGAACAGGGCGGCGGCGACGATCAGCGGAATGACGCGTTGTTTGTTCATCGAAAGTCGGGCTTGACGGGAGGGGAGGCGGGCCGGGCGGCTTTATCATCCTGCCATCGCCGGAACCATTGTCCGGGCCGCATGGCCCCCTGGACCCAGCGGGACTCGGGTCAGATTTCGGGGATCGGACAGGCGCGATGACGAGCCTGTGAGGCGAGCGCCAGGCTGGATGGCGACCGGCGGGGCCGGGCGGGGAACTTTCCGTTCCGGAATCCCGCGCTGCGCGATCTTTTATTCCGTCGCATATCCCGCTGATGTCGACCACGTCGTTCGCATTTGCGGGATTTCCCGCCGCTGGCCCTTTGATTCGTCACAGGGCCATGCTATCGACCCGCGTCAACCCCACCGATGGGCATCGATTCGACTGCGGATCACGAGGTCTGCTGACGGCGCCGCTCATCCGTAACCGCATCGCGGCCGCACCGCCGCAGACAAGGAGTTGACGATGGCGACCGTGCAGGGACTTCGCGAAGCTTTTACGTTCGATGACGTGCTGCTGAAGCCGGGTCTATCGGACGTCCTTCCCTCCGATGTGGATATCCGCTCGCAGGTGACGCGGGCGATCCCACTCAATATCCCGATCATGGCCTCCGCCATGGACACCGTCACCGAGGCCAAGATGGCGATCGCCATGGCGCAGGCCGGCGGTATCGGCGTCATCCACCGCAATTTCGATCCCGAAGGCCAGGCCGCCCAGGTGCGGCAGGTGAAGAAGTTCGAATCCGGCATGGTGGTGAACCCGCTCACCATCGGTCCTGACGCGACGCTCGCCGATGCGCTGGCGCTGATGAACGATCACGGCTTCTCCGGCATTCCGGTCGTGGTCGGCGGCGGCAAGGGCATTCCGGGCAAGCTGGTCGGCATCCTCACCAACCGCGACGTGCGCTTCGCCACCGATCCGCGGCAGAAGATCTCCGAACTGATGACGCATCAGAACCTCGTCACGGTGCGCGAGGGCGTCGGCCAGGACGAAGCCAAGAAGATCCTGCACCAGCATCGCATTGAAAAGCTGCTCGTGGTCGACGATCAGTATCGCTGCGTCGGCCTGATCACCGTGAAGGACATGGAGAAGGCAGTCGCACATCCACTCGCTTGCAAGGATGCGCAGGGCCGCCTCCGCGTGGCCGCGGCGACGACGGTGGGCGAGGGCGGTTTCGAGCGCACCGAGCGGCTGATCGACGCCGGCGTGGATCTGATCGTGGTCGACACCGCTCACGGCCATTCCTCGCGCGTGCTCGATGCGGTCAACCGCATCAAGCGGCTGTCGAACGGGGTGCAGGTGATTGCCGGCAACATCGCGACCCGTGACGGCGCGCAGGCGCTGATCGACGCCGGCGCCGATGCGGTCAAGGTCGGCATCGGCCCGGGCTCGATCTGCACCACCCGCATCGTGGCCGGCGTCGGCGTGCCGCAGCTCACCGCGATCATGGACGCGGTGGAGGCGACCAAGAAGGCCGGCGTCTCCGTGATCGCCGACGGCGGCATCAAATATTCCGGCGACCTCGCCAAGGCGCTCGCCGCCGGCGCCGACGTCGCCATGGTCGGCTCGCTGCTCGCCGGCACCGACGAGACCCCCGGCGAAGTGTTCCTGTGGCAGGGCCGCTCCTACAAGGCCTATCGCGGCATGGGTTCGGTCGGCGCGATGGCGCGCGGCTCGGCCGACCGCTATTTCCAGCAGGACATCAAGGATACGCTCAAGCTGGTGCCGGAGGGCATCGAGGGCCAGGTGCCGTACAAGGGCCCGGTCGGCAACGTCATGCACCAGCTCGCTGGCGGCCTGCGCGCCGCGATGGGCTATGTCGGCGCCAAGGACCTCGCCGAGTTCCACGACAAGGCCCAGTTCGTCCGCATCACCGGCGCGGGCCTGCGCGAAAGCCACGTCCACGATGTGACCATCACCCGCGAGAGCCCGAACTATCCGGGCGGGGTGTGACCTTGCTGTCATTCCGGGGCACGCGAAGCGTGAACCCGGAATCTCGAAATTGTCTTGCCCCTCACCTCTGGATTCCGGGTCCATCGCTGCGCGATGTCCCGGAATGACGAAGCCAACAACAAAGAGGAAACACCGATGTCCCAAGGCCAACGCATCGTTCTCGCATCGCGCCCGGTCGGCGAGCCCAAGCCCAGCGATTTCCGGCTGGAGACCTTCGTCGTGCCCACGCCCGGACAGGGCGAGGTGCTGCTGCGCACGATCTGGCTGTCGCTCGATCCCTATATGCGCGGGCGCATGAGCGACGGTCCGTCCTATGCCCAGCCGGTGCCGGTCGGTGGCGTGATGGAAGCGGGCACGGTCAGCGAGGTCATCGCCTCCAACAATCCGAATTTCGCCAAGGGCGACATCGTGCTCGCGCGCGCCGGCTGGCAGACCCATGCGCTGTCCGACGGCGCAGGCTTGCGCAAGATCGATCCGGCGATTGCCCCGATCTCGACCGCCGTCGGCGTGCTCGGCATGCCCGGCATGACCGCCTATACCGGCCTGCTCGAGATCGGCCAGCCCAAGCCGGGCGAGACCGTGGTGGTCGCTGCGGCCTCGGGCGCGGTCGGCTCGGCCGTCGGCCAGATCGCCAAGATCAAGGGCGCCCGCGCCATCGGCATCGCCGGCGGCAAGGACAAATGCGACTACGTCCGATCCGAGTTCGGCTTCGACGACTGCATCGACCATCGCGATCCCGATCTCGCGGCGAAGCTGAAAGAGGCTTGCCCGAAGGGCATCGACGTCTATTTCGAGAATGTCGGCGGCCCGGTGTTCGAGGCGGTGTTCCCGCTGCTCAACAATTTCGCCCGCATGCCGGTGTGCGGCCTGATCGCGCATTACAACGACACCCAGTCGGTGGCGCCGAAATGGGCCGGCGCCTTGATGCGCAATGTGCTGACGAAGCGGCTGACGATCCGCGGCTTCATCGTCTCCGACTTCGCCGCGCGCCATGGCGATTTCCTGCGCGACATGTCAGGCTGGGTGCGCGAGGGCAAGGTCAAGTACAAGGAGTTCGTCACCGAGGGCCTGGAGAATGCGCCGGACGCCTTCATGGGCCTGTTGAAGGGTGCTAATTTCGGCAAGCAGCTGGTCCGCGTCGGGCCGGACAAGCTCTGAGATCAGGCCTGCGCGAGTTCCGGCAGCAAACGAAAGGACGTCACGATGTCGCTACAGATGGTCTTGCTGCCGGTGTTCGTGCAGGTCGGGTTGACCTTCGCACTGCTGTTGTGGCTATCGCGGTCGCGCACGAACGGTGACGGTCTGGTCGATCAATTCGACCTGCCCGTGCTGTTCTACGTGCTGATCGCACTGACGCTGCCGATCCGCCACGCCGATCTCGTCATCGTGATGCTGTCGTGGGTGTTCGTGGTGACGCGCTTCGTCCATGCCGGGGTGCTGGTGGGCGCCGCCGAGGCGCGGCAGCGTTCGATGGCGTGGCTCGCCGGCGCGCTGGTGCTGCTGGCGATGTGGCTGTATTTCGCGCTCAAGATCCTGATCCTGATTTAGTTTGTTCTGAAAGTTTGAAATGACCCCCGCCGCCCGGCTGTCCGCCGCCATTGAACTGATCGACACCATCGAGGCCCAGCGTGCGCCCGCCGCCAAGGCGTTGAAGGATTGGGGCACCAGCCATCGCTTCGCCGGGTCCGGCGACCGCGCCGCGATCGCGGGGCTGGTGTGGGATGTGCTGCGCCGGCGCGCCTCGAGCGCCTACGTGATGGACGACGACAGCCCGCGCGCCCGCGTGCTCGGCATGCTCAAGGTCGAGCGCGGGCTCGACGTGCCGACCATTGAGGCCTTGTGCGACGGTGGCCGCTTTGCGCCCGCGCCGTTGACCGACGCCGAGCGCAGCGCGCTGGCCTCGTGCACCGCCGACGGCGCGCCGCCGCATGTCGCGGGCGATTATCCGGAATGGCTCGATCCGTATCTCGCCGCCGTGTTCGGCGCGGACCGTGCGCTCGAGGCCGCCGCGATGGCGAGCCGGGCGCCGCTGGACCTGCGCGTCAACACGCTGAAGGCCGGCCGCGAGAAGGTGATGAAGTCGCTGAGCCATCTGAAGCCCACGCCGACGCCGTGGTCGCCGATCGGCCTCCGCATCGAGCTCGGCGCCGACGCCCGCAATCCCGGCATCCATGCCGAGGAGGACTTCATCAAGGGCCACATCGAGGTGCAGGACGAAGGCTCGCAGCTCGCGGCACTGTTCACCGCGGCCAAGCCCGGCGAGCAGGTGATCGATCTCTGCGCCGGCGCGGGCGGCAAGACGCTGGCGCTGGCAGCTCAGATGCAGGGCAAGGGCCGGCTGATCGCGACCGACCACGACAAGCGCCAGCTGGCGCCGATCCATGAGCGGCTGTCGCGGGCCGGCGTCCACAATGCCGAGGTGCGGACGCCGAAAGGCGAGGAGGATCCGCTCGCCGACATCAAGGCGTCGGCCGATCTGGTCGTGATCGACGCGCCCTGCACGGGCACCGGCACCTGGCGCCGCAACCCCGACGCCAAGTGGCGGATGCGCCCCGGCGCGCTCGAAATCCGCTTGAAGGACCAGGCCGAAGTGCTTGAGCGTGCAGCCGGAATGGTGAAGCCGGGCGGCCGCATCGCCTATATCACCTGCTCGGTGCTGAACCCGGAGAATGGCGAGCAGGTCCGCGGCTTCATCGCGCGGCACCCGGAGTTTTCGGTGCAGCCGCCGGAGCAGACCGCCTCTGTGCTCTGGGACAAGGCCGAGGCCTTCAGCGAGGCCGCACTCGTCTCGCCCGAAGGCTGGCTGATGACCCCGCGAAGGACGGGGACGGACGGGTTTTTCGTCTCCATTTTGAAAAAGAAGTAGGGTGGGCAAAGGCGCAACGCGCCGTGCCCACCGACCATCGACGGGCGCGATTGGTGGGCACGCTGCGCTTTGCCCACCCTACGGGACTGGCGATGACCCTGGCCGCGCGGGTTCTTCGTTTCGGTGTTGCGGAAGGCCTGACCCCACCCTCGGTGTCATTCCGGGACGCGCCGCTTGGCGCGGGCCCGGAATCCATACGCCCGGTCGTGGTCATGGATTCCGGGCTCGCCCTGCGGGCGCCCCGGAATGACGGGGAGGGCGATACCCTCAAGCCTTGCAGGACTCGCCCCGGCGGCGTAATTCCTTGCCATGACAGCCCCACAAAAATCCCCCGATGCCGCCGACCCGACGCTCCATGTCGCCTCGGCGCATGACAAGGTTCTGATCGTCGATTTCGGCAGCCAGGTCACCCAGCTGATCGCCCGGCGGGTGCGCGAAGACGGCGTCTATTGCGAGATCGTGCCGTTCCAGAAGGCGGAGGCCGCCTTCCGCGAGATGAAGCCGAAGGCCGTGATCCTGTCCGGCGGGCCGGAGTCCGTCCATGAGGAAGGCTCGCCGCGCGCGCCGCAGCTGATCTTCGAATCCGGCGTCCCGGTGCTCGGCATCTGCTACGGCCAGATGACCCTGGCGGCCCAGCTCGGCGGCGAGGTCGAAGGCGGTCACCATCGCGAGTTCGGCCGCGCCGACGTCGAGGTGAAGACCGATAGCCTCCTGTTCGACGGCGTCTGGAAAACGGGCGAGCAGCACGAGGTGTGGATGAGCCATGGCGACCGCATCACCAGGATGCCGCCGGGCTTCTCCGTCGCCGGCGTGTCGGCCAACGCGCCGTTCGCGGTGATCCAGGACGAGGCGCGGAAATATTACGGCCTGATGTTCCACCCGGAGGTGGTGCACACGCCCGATGGCGCCAAGCTGCTGCGCAATTTCGTGCGCAAGGTCGCCGGCCTTTCCGGCGACTGGACCATGCGCGCCTTCCGCGAGGAGGCGATCGAGAAGATCCGCGCGCAGGTCGGCAAGGGCAGGGTGATCTGCGGCCTCTCCGGCGGAGTCGACTCCGCCGTGGCCGCCCTGCTGATCCACGAGGCGATCGGCGATCAGCTCACCTGCGTGTTCGTCGATCACGGGCTGCTGCGGCTCAACGAGGCGCAGACCGTCGTCGACCTGTTCCGGCATCACTACAACATCCCCCTGGTGCATGTTGATGCGTCGAAGCTTTTCCTCGGCGAACTCGCCGGCGTCACCGATCCCGAACAGAAGCGCAAGACCATCGGCAAGCTCTTCATCGACGTGTTCGACGCGGAAGCGAAGAAGATCGGCGGCGCCGATTTCCTGGCGCAGGGCACGCTCTATCCCGATGTGATCGAGAGCGTCTCCTTCACCGGCGGTCCCTCCGTCACCATCAAGTCGCACCACAATGTCGGCGGCCTGCCCGAGCGCATGCACATGAAGCTCGTCGAGCCGCTGCGCGAATTGTTCAAGGACGAGGTCCGCGCGTTGGGGCGCGAGCTCGGCCTGCCCGAGATCTTCGTCGGCCGCCACCCGTTCCCGGGCCCGGGCCTTGCCATCCGCTGTCCCGGCGAGATCACCCGGGACAAGCTGGAGATCCTGCGCAAGGCGGATGCTGTCTATATCGACGAGATCAGGAAGGCCGGCCTCTACGACACCATCTGGCAGGCCTTCGCCGTGCTGCTGCCGGTCAAAACCGTCGGCGTCATGGGCGACGGCCGCACCTACGACTACGTCGTGGGCCTGCGCGCCGTCACCTCCACCGACGGCATGACCGCGGACTTCTATCCGTTCGATATGAAGTTTTTGGGCAACACGGCGACCCGCATCATCAACGAGGTCAAGGGCGTGAACCGGGTGGTGTATGACGTGACCAGCAAACCGCCCGGGACGATTGAGTGGGAGTAGGGTAGGCCGTCATGAGCGGGATATCGCGACGCCATCTGTTGGCCATCCTTAGTGGCGCCGTCATCCCGGCATCGGCCTTCGCTGGCCACGCGTTCGCTCCGGCCGAGCATTTCTTCTCGGTCGAGTTTCCGACCCCGCCGGAGGAAAAGTCGAGCGGCCTGCTTGGACTTTCGTCGACGACGTTTCTGGCCACGGACGGAAACAAGGCGTTCGCCGTTTTCCATGCGGCCTGGCCGATCCAAGGTAAGCCGGCCCTGATGATGCAGTCCATGCTCGATGGACTGGTGGAGCGCGTGTCGGGCGAATTTCTCTCGATCGACAAGACCGAGTTCAAGTCGTCCAGCGGCGCGATGCTCCCCGCCAAGCGCTTCACCTTCAGCAGTGACAAGGTATGGGGAGGCGGCCTGACGACGGTCTCCGGACCGCACAGCTTCCTCGTGCAGGTCATGAAGCGCAAGCCGCTGGAGGGCTGGGACGCGGCCGACCGGAAGTTCATGGCCTCGTTCAAGGTGCTGATCTGACGGCCCTGCGCGGCCTTTGTTGTTTTGTGCACTATTACCGTAGTGCCGGAAGCTCAAAGCTACAGCAAGCTATGACGACAAGCGGTCTGCGCTGACGCGCGCAAATGCTCGCATCGCCGAGTTTGAATAGCCTGACGCTCCAGGCGGCTTGTTGCCGATCGCGCCATAGGGACGTTCTTCATCGGTGGCATCTGGCGTGAATTCAATGTCCTTTGGACGTTGGCCTCCGTTCCGAGCGCACGAATCAGGCCTGGGCCGCCTCAAGACGATCGGCCGCCAAACCACGCCAAAATCGCCAATATTGTCAGCAGTAGCGCCGCAGCCCATCTTCCTCCATCCCACCATTTGTACTGCCGGGCTGCTCCGATGAAGAATAGCTCCCAGTAGCCGGACAGCCATGGCCATGCCAGCAACAGCGCCGCCATGCTGCCGAACTTCCAATAATTGCGTTCAAGGGAGTCCAACGATAGGCCTAAGAGCCATTTCACCCTCTCGGCACGTAGTCCATGGTCCGGTAGCGTCGCGAAGAAGCCCATGAGAAAGAGCATCAGGATCGCGATCAGGTACGAGGCTGGAAAGAGAATCTGTCGCAGTAGTCTTCTCATCCAGTCGTCGCGCCTAATCAACCATGCTCTCAGCCAGACCGGCGGATGGCTCAGAGTTCCCAGCATTCGGGATATCCGTCCACCGGCTCCCATCGCCTTGGTGCCGCATTCGACGTGCAGGACCTGCGCGCGGCTCCCGCCGTAGTCTGCGTTCAGCTCCAGGGCCCAGATAGCCACGAGCGGCTTTGTAATCGAAGCTATGATCAGGAAGAAGAGCGATGCGGTTGAGCATAACGCCATCAGTGCAGTCCGCCCAAAGAGCTGCGCCTGGTGCTCGATATGCAAACCGACCGATCTCACGGAAAGCGCCATGGAGGAGATCAGGGTCATCGCCATCACTAGGATGAAGATGACAGGCAGCCACTTGAGATACCCCGAGAAGAAGCTTCCATACCCCACGACAAGATGGTCCCCTTGGCGGACATGCTCCATTTCATGCAGCAATATGCCCCTCGCGGTCACGGGATCACGTTTCCAAAGCACATACATTCCGCCGAGCACTGCCAGGCGCGGGCGCCGATAGCTCCGTGGATAGACAAATGCATAGCCCGAACGCAGCAGGTTGACCCGCAGTTCGATGCGCGGAGCGCTCGTCGCTACAAATGCCTGTAGTTCGTCGATCTCCGGAAACCCTCCGAGATACTCCCGGAGCCCGAATGTCCTTTCCACGTGCCAAGCTCGCCAACGGGGAAACGCTACCGTCAACAAGCAGAAAATCGGGATCAAGGTGATTCCTAGATCTACAAGGAAGGCGGGTTTGCTCAAGATCAGGGAGATCCGTGACCGCCATACGTCATCCATGGATATATGGCCCTGATCTCCCGTGTCCAAGGTCGGGCGCGCCTGCGGGGCGAGCGTTCGCCAATTCGTGCTCATAGTTTGGCGCTGGTCTTCTTTCGGTTCCAGCAGATAATGGATTATCTCGGCTTTACTTGCCGTCGGCGGCGGTCGTTTGCCCTCGATCTGCACAAGTTCGGAGCGTTCGTCGTCGTCAAGCATCTCCAAGATGAGAGCCATCGCATCTCTCTTGAGTTTAACTTGCTGACGGTAAAGGCCCCGCAGGTCGTCTTCAAGAAAGTTCGCTTGTTCAATGGCGGCAAGGGCCCGGTCTAGTTCCGCTCGGAACCGGATGCATGCGCCATTTCTTAGCCAATTCAGCAAATGCGCACGATGCTGCATCACTTGCTGAGCGTCACTTTGGGCGACGATCGAGCTGACATCCTCGACATTTGCTACAGCGAGCTCCAGCCGGTTCATTTCGTCGATCTTCTGAAAATCGCCAAGATCTTCGCGTATCGTCTGATAACTCTGCGGAAGTCCGAAGATTAACAACGTCAGGAATAGCAAGAGCCACGGTGGCAGACCCGCGTCGGAGTTCTGTCGCTGTGGCTCGGTCATCCCTATGCGCTTTCACTCTGGAATGTCCTGACCAGTTGTGCTCCCTCGATAGGCTCGTCGAGCAGAACCATCATCACTCGGTAACTGATCAGCTCGCACTGATCTGTCGACAAGCCCTGTTCCCTAAGAGCGCGCTGCACCTCGTCCAGGGTATGGCGCAGACTGCGTCGTGCCTCCGTTTCCGTGGCTGCATGTGCTTCTTCACGTGCTTTCCGGGTCTTGATGAGATCGGAGGCGTTTTTCCAGATGCTCAGCAGGTTGGATATTCCGCTGAGCCCGCCTGATTGATACAGCTTGAGCAGCCCCTTTGCGATGTAGCTGAGTGCCATATAAGCAAAAGGCAAAAGCAAGGCTCCGCCATCTGGCAGAAAACCGCCGAGTTCCGCTCTATTCTCAAAGAGCTGCCGTCGGTCTCGACCGCCACGCAGATAGGCCTCCATCATCATTGGCGCGAGAGCTTCGCTCTCGGGTTCGATTTCTGCTGCAATCCGCGTCGCCCATTTGCTGATGGAGTCCGACGAGAATTCTTCGGTCATCGCAGTGAATCCCTTCATAAAAATGTGGTTCCCCCAAGTCGTGTGCGAACTGAAGAGAATTGGTCGATCATTTTCAGGATCTAATCGTCACAGGCGCGTCGGCCATGCTGCGGACTAAGTGGCCTTGTGTCGTGCACGTCGGTGTGTGGCTGGCTCGGATCGTCCGGCCGCTAATAAGTGACTTCTTCGGAGATATGCGCGTCGCAGTATGAGGTGAACTATAAAAAAATGCAATCAAAAGTAGAAAGAATGAAAATGAAGTTGTTCTGTCGACCATGGGGCTGGCGGATTTGCGACCGGCATTCACTGTGAGATGGCGGATAGGGTTCGATATTGCGGTGACAGTGTTGGACTGCCTCCCTCAAGTGAGACACGATAATTTCAGTGACAGGCATTCCGAGGATGACCTGTGGCAGTACGAGGAAAGACCCGTCAGTTCCCGACGGCTTACAAATTGAAGGCGATCAAGCGGGTCGAGCGAGGCGAAGGCGTTCTGCCCGTCGCTCGTGACCTCGGCGTAGCGCGCAAGCTTCTGCACGACTGGATCAAGGTGTGGAAGGCGCACGGGCCAGAGGGATTGAACCGCAAGCGCGGTCCCAGGCCCGGTCCGCGTAAGCTCAAGCGCGTGGCGACGTATGACGACAAGCGTTCGGCGCTCGCCCGGGCGAATGCGCGCGCATCGCCGAGCTGTGATCGGCGGGATTGGATATTCGCTATCAGGCCGGTCGATAGCGCTCAGCGCTGTGTCTTCTCAACGTAATTCGCCACCGCCTTCTTGTTGTGTGCGTCGATCAATTGGGCTCCATCGGCAACAAGATCGGCGAGGGTCTGCTGTTTCAGGACAGCCCGCCAAGCCTCTTCGGCGGCGATCATGCGGGTCTTGATGAAGCAGTCCGCCTTGTAGACGCACGGGTCCTTCGCCTTGCCGGGACCGCGCCGGCGGATTTCGCGGCAGACGAAGGCGGGCTCCCGCCCGTCGATCGCTTCTACGATGTCGAGCAATGTGATGCGCTCCGGGTCGCGCGCCAGCCGATAGCCACCGCGCGGCCCCGGCACGGCATCGATGACGGAAGCCGCAGCGAGCGCCCGCAGGTGCTTCAGAAGATAGGTTTCCGAGACGCCGTGCAATTCGGCGAGGCTCTTGCCAGGAAGTACTTTACCCTCCGGCAATCCGGCCAGCACCAGAGCGCAGTGCAGCGCTGCCTCCACCCCGTCGCTCATGCGCCGCATCGCCGTCTCCCACTCCGCTCTTGGATCGCGGCTAATCATGGATATATATTATCCACGATTTCACGCCAACTCCATTCGAGACAGGAGGCCTCCATGCATCCCAGATTGAACATCGCCGCCCTGGCGCCCGAGCTCTATCAGGCCGTTCGTACCCTCGACGGTGCCGTGACCAAGTCGGGCCTCGACAAGCGCACGCTTCACCTCGTCAAGCTGCGCGCCTCGCAGATCAACGGCTGCGCCTATTGCGTCGATCTGCATGTCAAGGGCGCTCTGGCCGACGGGATGGACGCCCAATTGCTGCACCTCGTCGCCGTTTGGCGCGAGTCCCCGTTTTTCGACGCGCGCGACCGGGCAATTCTCGAATGGACCGAAAGCGTGACGCTCGCCGCCGAGACGGGCATTCCCGACGCTGCGTTTGAAACCGTCCGCGCCATCGTCTCGGAGGCCGACATCGCCAAACTGACGATCGCTATCGGAACCATCAACATCTGGAACCGCATCGCGGTCAGTTCCCGCATGCAGCACCCGGTCGGCACGGAAAAGAACGCGGTTGCTCCTTGATCGACTTGCCCTTGACCCTGACATTGATGTCTGGGGTTACGAGATGCGGCAGGAGGGCGGATGAAGATCGGAGACGTTGCAAAAAGGACGGGGGCGAGCGTGCGCTCCATCCGTCATTACGAGAAGGCATTGCGGTGACAGTGCACAAAGCTCCTGCACCTCGCGCGCTGTCGAAACTCCTCGCTGCCGCATTCAATAGGGGGATCTGCCCGACGGGCAATCCTCGCATGCCCCGCATGCGCCAACTACCCGTCGTGCCAGTTTGTCGCGCACTTATCCCTTGCTACGTCGGGCAAATCACTTGCACATATCAGCGCATCCCGGCTCGCTGAAGAGGGACGTTTCGCGGTCGTCATGAAGCGTCGAGCCGGAGAGGCGACGGGCGCATTGCTCCGCAGCCGGGTGTCACAGCCCGTGCCGACGGACGGAGCGAGGCGACGGCGAAGTGGCGTGGTCCTGGTCTCCCGACGCTGAGACCAAGCCGGCGGGGATGATGATCCGCTGGCGACGGGGGCAAGACAGCCGGTCCCCGGGGAGAGCGCCTATAAGTCGCAAAACCGTCGCGCAGGGAAGGCCGGATATTGGGCTGAACCTGTGGTTCTGCCGCGTGCTTTTTGCTGCACGCGGACCGCGGGTATCAGCCGATACCCGGTCTTCCCTGCGCCTCTTCGTTGAGAGGCGGTTGAATGGAGACAACAACTCGGGCTCAGGCGGCCGCGAGATCGCGTCGTCACGCCTGCGGTTTGAAACGTGGAGAGAGGTGCCGTGACGATATCCTGCATCCCATCATGGCTGGCTGGAAAGAGATCGACGATCGTTCGCCCCTGGGCCTGCGTCGCCGACCGACCGCGAATGATGATCATCGTCCAGGCCCCGCTCGCCTCGACTTCGTTGAAGGACCAGACCGATCCTGAGTCCGCCACTCCGCGACTCGTTCCCCTCGGCTCGGTGGCGAGGGTGGGATCACCGGCCAGCGTGCCGGGCTGCGGCCGCCATCGGGAGCTTGTCGAAGATCGTTCCGTTCATCAGCAGCGCGATTTCGCTGGCCGGCATCGGCTTCTGGCATTCGGACAGCGGGTTGAACCAGAAGTTCGCGTTCGGCAGCATGGTGAACAGATCGCGGGCCGAAGCGCCGAGGCAGGCTTCCGGCGCCTTCACATAGTCCGAGATGCGCTGCCTGGAGGTGAACGCCGGCAACCAGGTCAGGCCCTGGAATTCGACGCTCGCGACGTTGATGCGCTCCTGGCGCGCGAGCGAGCGGTGCTGCCCGGGCTCGATCGGGGCCTCCGGTGTCAGGACATAGATCTCGGCCTCGAGCAGCGCGCGGTAGAACCGCGGGATGATCGCCGGATCGCGGCCGGCCGCCTGCATCAGCGCTTCGAGACTGTTCTCCGGTTCGAACATCGTGGCCTCCCTTGGGATTGATCAACTCATTGCGGCGCGCGCGTCAGCCCGGCTTGCCGCGCAGCGCGCGGTAGACGGTATTGCGCGAGATGCCGAGCCGCCGCGCAGTCCTGCTGATGTTGTTGCCGGCTTCCGCGAAAGCGGCGAGCACAACGGCGCGCTGGATTTCGTGCAGGTCGGCAGGGGCGCATTCGTCCACCGTAATGTTCGGCGCCATGCGCTCAGGCCCACCGGCGCCGATGACGGCCTCGACGGTGGCGGCGTCGATCACGGGGCTGGTCTCGCTGAGCGAGAGCCGCGCCAGCGCGTTGCGGAGCTCGCGGATGTTGCCGTCCCAGCTCCGTTGCGCCAGCCGCTGAATGGCAGCCTCGGACAGCGCGATCGACGGGTCGATCTTGTGCATCAGATGGCGCGCGATGTCGGCGAAGTCGGTGCGTTCGCGCAGCGGCAGCAGCGTCACTTCGAGCGTGTTGAGGCGAAACAGCAGGTCGGATCTGAACCGGCCCTTGGCGATGGCGTCGTCGAGATTGGCGTTGGTGGCCGAGACGAGGAGCACGTCGACCTCGCGTTTGCTGCCTCCGACCGGCCGCACCGTCCAGTCATCGAGGAAGCGCAACAGCACCGCCTGCAAGGTCACCGGCATGTCGCCGATCTCGTCGAGGAACAGCGTGCCGCCATCGGCTTCCTTGAACAGGCCCGCCGAGCCGCCTTTCCTGGCGCCCGTGAAGGCGCCCTCGGTGTAGCCGAACAGCTCGGCCTCGATCAGGCTGTCGGGAAGGGCCGCGCAGTTGACGGCGACGAAGGATCCCGTGCGGCGGCTCGCCGCGTGGGCGTGGCGTGCCATCTGCTCCTTGCCCGTGCCGGTCTCGCCGCGAATGAGGATCGGCATCTTGCGTGAAGCTGCGACGGCGACGCGCTGTACGATGGCCGCTATCCGCGGATCGGCGGAGACGAAGGCCGCTGCAGCGTGCTTCGGCGGCGCCGGCCGCGGGGCCGGCAGGCGATGCGTCATCGGGAATTGGCGGGTGTTCTCGATCGTCGCGACGAACTGGCTGCCGACGTCATCCTCGAGCCGCTGGCGCTCGTTGCGCCGGCCCTCGTCGAGAAAATCTGCGAACCTCGCGCGGAAGACATCGCCAAAGCGGCGGCCGGCGGAGGCCGGCAGCCCGTGTAGCAGAACCCGGGCGGCGCGGTTCGCGGCGAGGATCTGGCCGTCATTGTCCACCGCCAGCAACCCGGCGCTGAGCGTGTGCAGATATTCACCGCGGTTGTGGAAGGCGATCAGGATGTTGCCGCGATGCTGTTCGCGGAACAGCCCGTTCTCGATCTGGGTCGCGGCCATCGCGACGAGAGCCTGGGTGTGGGCCTGGCGCGACATGCAGTCGGAGGACGCGTCGAGGATGCCGGCGACTTCGCCATCCGGTGCGAAGATCGGCGCCGCCACGCAGGTCAGATTGTTGTAGCGGGCGAAGAAGTGCTCGCGCCCGTGCACGACGATCGGCCGCTTGAGATGGGCCGCGGTGCCGAGCCCGTTGGTGCCGCAGATCGTCTCGGTCCAGATCGCGCCGGCCCGGATGCAGGCCGCGTCCGATGCGCAGCTGAAGCTGGTGTCGGAAATGATGTCGAGCAGCAGTCCTTCCGCCGTCGCGAACGCGATCATGAAGTTGGAGCCGGCGATCTGCTGGTGCAGCGTGTGCATTTCGGCCAGCGCAAGGCCGCGCACCAGCGAGCAGCGCTGCTGCTCCTGCCGCAGCACTGCCGCGTCGACAAATTCGGGCGAGGGCGGGCGCAGCGCATCGAGGCCGAGGCTGATACAGCGCATCCAGCTGTCGTAGATGTCGGCCGACAGAACATCGGCCGGCAGATGGCCCTGATCGTCGAGCTTCATCCACGCGCCGTCGACGCGCCGGCTGGCTGGCAGCATCGTCCATCCTCCCGCTCCGAGGGCTTTGCAGTTCCCCGTCCGCTGCAGCCCGCTTGATTGTTAGTTCTGTGGTGCTGCTCGACTCATCATAGAGCAATCGAGCCGGAATCCAAATTTCGACCGTAACGTCCTTGCATCGCGAAAACTGCTCCGTCTCGGAACAGTTGTGCAATCAGCTTTGCTCCGCGGCGGACCGAAGGACGGCGCGAGCGCGCGGCAGAACGTCCGGATTATCAGCTTGTTAGCTCGCTGGCATAGCTCTTGCTCAGCCCTGATCAATGGCACGCTGATCAAGTTGCCGTGCAAAACAAAAATATCCGGGGGAGTTCGATGAAGGCCGCTGTTCTCCGTGCATTCGATGAAACGCTGACGGCCAAGGAATTCGTCAGATATGAGGAGGTCACCGATCCGAAGATCGCGCGTCCGATGGACGTGATCGTGCGGATCGGCGGCGCCGGTGTCTGCCGCACCGACCTGCACATCGTCGAAGGAATCTGGCGCAGCAAGGTCGATGTCAAGCTTCCCTACATCATGGGTCACGAGAACGCCGGCTGGGTCGAGGCCGTCGGTCCCGGCGTCGAAGGCGTCAAGGTCGGTGACAGCGTGATCTGCCATCCGCTGGTGACCAGCGGCCATTGCCTGGCGTGCCGGCGCGGCAACGACATGCATGCGCTCGATAGCTCCTTTCCCGGCATCAACGCCAATGGCGGCTACGCGCAATATCTGCTCACCGGCCAGCGCGCGCTGATCAAGCTGCCGAAGTCGCTGGCGCCGAAGGACGTCGCTCCGTACACGGATGCCGGCCTGACCGCCTATCGCGCCGCCAAGAAGGCGTCGCGTCATCTGCTGCCGGGCGAGTATGCGGTGGTGATCGGGGCCGGCGGCCTCGGCCATATCGGCATCCAGGTGCTCGCAGCACTTTGCGCGGCCGAGATCATCGTCGTCGACCGCTCCGCCGACTCGCTCGAGCTCGCCAGGACCTGCGGCGCGCATCATCTGGTGAAGGCCGGCGAGAGCGCGGTCGAGGCCGTGCTGGCCCTGACCGGCGGCCGCGGCGCCGAGGCCGTCATCGATTTCGTCGGCGAGGGCGACGCGATCGCCAAGGGCCTCGCGATGACGGCGAATGCCGGCTCCTATTACATCGTCGGCTACGGCGGCAAGATCGACATCCCGACCATCGACATGATCACGACGGAAAAGACCATCGTCGGCAATCTCGTCGGCACCTATGCCGAGCTGGTCGAGCTGATGGCGCTGGCCGACCGCGGCCTCGTGAACCTGCACACCAGGGAATACAGGCTCAGCGAGGCCAATGATGCGCTGCATGACCTGCATCATGGGCGCATCCACGGGCGCGCGGTGCTGATTCCCTGATGCGTGCGCGGCGAGATGCTCGGGCCCGGACCCCATCATCGAACGGGAGTGACGCGTGTGGACTCCGACGAGCGCAAGCCACAGATGACGGCCGAGGAAGCGGCCCGGCTGCAGTTGGCGCACGAGCGGATGATCGCCCGGCACAGACTGATCGAGGGCATCATCCGCAACAACGAGCTGCAGCTCCGCAACGAGAGCGCTCGCGGCGGTGCGGAGATCGAGCTGGCGTGCGCACAAGGCGACCTTGCGGGGGCGCAAGGCGGCAGCGCCGCGCGGGACGAGTTTGACAGGGTCGTCGAGCGTCTCGGCAAGCTTCGCGACGAGCATGCGCGGCTCGTCGCCGAGCGCGAATGGCTCAACCACGCTCTGTTGGAATTCGACAGCACGCCCACGGACGACGACCAAAAACGGACGGGACACGCATGATGAGCAAGGTCGACATGAGCAGGCTCAACCTCAGGACATCAGGCGCGCCGATCTCGGCCGTGCCGCCGCCTCAGCAAGCTGAGCAAGCAGAAGAAGACCGGTCGAAGGACGCGTTCTTCGCGCAGGTCGGCGAGCTCGCCGAGGCGATGATCGCGCGGCACGGTCGTGAGTTTGCCACCGGCACGCTGGTGCTGGCGGCGAAGTTCGTCGCGGAAGGCCGGCCATTGGCCAGTCGCGGCGCGGACACCGGCAGCGCTGCCAAGCCGGTCTGAAATGCCGATTCGTTGCGGGAGTGAAAGTCAATTTTCGAAACTCAAAGTTGATGGGCTGACGTGAATTTGCAGGAGACGTCGCGGAAGCAGCCGTTGGTCGCCGCTGCCGTGATCGGATGATCAAGGCCTGAATGCAGAAAACTGGTGCAACGTTCAAAGGAGAAGGAAATGTCTGCAAGTCTAACGCTGAATAAGATTACGGCCCAGAAGGGCATCACGATTGCCGAGGCCGCAAACCGGGTCGCGGATCTCGGCTGGACGCCGAGCTACGTCCAGGAAGCGATGACCTTCCCGACCGACTACAAGATTTCGAAGACTCCGCGCGATCCGATGAAGCAGGTGCTGCGATCGTATTTCCCGATGCAGGAGGAGAAGGACAACCGGGTCTACGGCGCGCTCGACGCTGCGTTGCGCGGCGACATGTTCCGCAACGTCGAGCCGCGCTGGGTCGAGTGGATGAAGCTGTTCCTGGCCATCATCCCGTTCCCGGAGATATCGGCCGCGCGGTCGATGGCGATGGTCGGTCGGCTGGCGCCCGGCGAGGAGCTGCGCACCGGCTTCACGATGCAGATGGTCGACGAGTTCCGGCACTCGACGATCCAGATGAACCTCAAGAAGTGGTACATGGAGAACTACATCGACCCGGCTGGGTTCGACATCACCGAGGCGGCGTTCGGCAAGTGCTACGCGACGACGATCGGCCGCCAGTTCGCCGAGGGCTTCCTGACCGGCGATGCGATCACCGCAGCCAACGTCTACCTGACAGTGGTCGCGGAGACCGCGTTCACCAACACCCTGTTCGTGGCGATGCCGTCGGAAGCGGCCCGCAACGGCGACTACGCGCTGCCGACCGTCTTTCTCTCGGTGCAGTCGGACGAATCGCGCCACATCGGCAACGGCCACTCGATGCTGATGGCGATGATCAACGATCCGTCGAACCACCAGCTGCTCGAGCGCGACCTAAAATACGCGTTCTGGCAGAACCATGCGATCGTCGATGCGGCGATCGGCACCTTCATCGAATACGGCACCACCAACCGCGACAAGAACAAGGAGTCCTATGCGGAGCTCTGGCACCGCTGGATCTATGAAGATTACTACCGCACCTACATGCTGCCGCTGGAGAAATACGGCATCAAGATCCACCACGACGACGTCGCCGCCGCGTGGGACCGGATCGTCAAGAAGAACTATGTCCACAAGACCGCGCAGTTCTTCGCAGTCGGCTGGTCGGCGAACTTCTGGCGGATCGAAGCCCAGACCGAAAAGGACTTCGAGTGGTTCGAGCACAAATATCCGGGCTGGTACGCCGAGTTCGGCGATTTCTGGAAGTGGTATGCGAAGCTGAGCGTGCCGGGCGAGACCAACATCCTGTTCAACAGCGACGTCGGCTACGTCTACCCGCATCGCTGCTGGAGCTGCATGGTGCCGTGCCTGATCCGCGAAGACTTCGTCTGCGACGAGGTCGACGGCAAGATGTACACCTATTGCTCGGAGGGCTGCCGCTGGACCCACAAGGTGGCGTTCGCCGCCGAGTATGAAGGCCGCGCCACGCCGGCGATGGGCCGCTTCAGCGGTCGCCGGGAATGGGAGGACTGCTATCACGGCTGGGACATTGCCGACGCGATCAAGGATCTCGGCTTCGTCCGTCCGGACGGCAAGACCCTGACGGCCCAGCCGCATCTGCGGTTCGACGCCGAGGACATGTGGACGCTTGACGACGTGCGCGGCCACCAGCTCGGCAGCCCGCTACGCGGCTTCCGTGCGCTGTCGCCGATCGAGCGCGAGGTCGCCGTCGCCGACTATCGCAAGGGCTTCACCATCAATCCTTGCCACTGAGGATGCGAGAGCAGGGGGCCGGTTCGCCGGCTCCCTGCTCTCATCAGCTTGCGTGTGTCGGGGAGGTTGTCGATGTCGGTTGGTAGAGGGGCTGTCATGACGGACGTGCAGGTTCACAAGGTTCGTTTCGAGCCCGTCGGAATCGAGATGGAGGTGGAGGAAGGCGAGACCGTGCTCGATGCGGCGTTCCGCCAGGGCATCTCGCTGATGCATGGCTGCAAGGAAGGCCAGTGCGGAAGCTGCAAGTCGAAGCTCGTCGACGGTGACATCGAGCTCATGAAATACTCGACCTTCGCTTTGCCGGACTATGAGAGCGAAAACGGGCACGTGCTGCTCTGCCGGACGCACGCCTATAGCGATGTCAGCTTCGAGCTGCTCAACTACGACGAAGACCTGCTCAGGCGATCGATCGCGGTCAAGACGGTTCACGGCCGCGTCGCGGCCATCACAGCGCTGACGTCGGACATCCGTCTGCTGGAGATCGACATCGACAAGCCGATGAAGTTCTGGGCCGGCCAGTATGTCGATTTGACGATCAACGACGGCCGTATCACCCGCGCATTCTCGATGGCGAACGCGCCGGGCGAAGACGTGAGGCTCCGCTTCATCATCAAGAAATATCCCAATGGCGCCTTTTCCGCGCAGCTCGATGGGGGGCTCGGCGTCGGTGACGTGGTTATCGCGAAGGGCCCTTATGGCACTTGCTTCCGGCGCGAGGAGCGAACCGGTCCGATGCTGCTGATCGGCGGCGGGTCGGGCATGTCGCCGCTGTGGTCAATTCTGGCCGACCACATCGCGAGCGGCGAACAGCGGCCGATCCGCTTCTTCTACGGCGCCAGGACGCGCGCCGATCTGTTCTACCTCGACGAGCTCATGGCGATCGGCAAGCAACTCGAGGATTTCAAGTTCGTGCCGGCGCTGTCGCATGCCGGTCCCGACGACCATTGGGACGGCGAGACGGGCTTCGTCCACGAGGTGGTCGCGCGGCATCTGCGCGAAGAACGGCTGGCGGGAACGATCGACGCCTATGCCTGCGGCCCGACGCCGATGATCGAGGCCGTGCTGCCGATCCTGCAGGGCAATGGTGTCGAGCCGGACCACATCTATTTCGACAAGTTTACGCCGGCAGTGCGATGACGGCGTTCGAAAATCGTCGCAACACAAGAGCAAAAGAGGGAGGCCATCATGAGCATGCAAGCAGGCAGAGTCGCGGCGGAGCCGTCAGCCGTCAAATCGGGAGCGGCGGGATCCGCAGTCTTTCCCGGCTCCGATAGCCGCAAATACAACTATTTCGAGCCGAAGGGCCGCAAGGCGACGCACTACGAGGACATGACGGTCGATGTCCAGCCCGATCCGGAGCGCTATCTGCTGCAGGATTGGATCATCTCCTTTCCTGACGGAACGCCGACCTACAGCAAGGACTGGACGGCGGCGAAGAGCTCCAACTGGCACAAATTCCGTGCTGTCGATCAGGAATGGGAGCGGACGCACTATCAGCGGCAGTCGACGATCTGCGGCATGGTGCAGAACACCATCGAGAACGGCCGCAAGTCCGGCGCGCCGTCGCGCTTCGACCCGGCCTGGGTCAAGATCCTGCAGAACCATCTCGGCGCCTACAAGCACGCCGAGTTCGGGCTGGGAACGTCGACCATGCAGGCGCAGCGCTATGGCTATACCCAGATGGTCAACAATGCGATTCTGACCAACTCGTCCTACAAGCTGCGCTTCGCGCAGGACATCACGCTCTATCTGAGTGAAATCGCGCTCGACCTTCCCGGCTTCGACGTCAACGCGGGCAAGCAGCATTGGCTGGAGGATCCGATCTGGCAGGGCGTGCGCAAGTCGATCGAGTCGGTGATGGGCTCGAACGACTATCTCGAGCAGTATTTCGCCACCAACGTCGTCTTCGAGCCCCTGGTCGGCGAGCTGTTCCGGTCCGGCTTCCTGATGCAGGCCGCCTCGGCACAGAACGACTTCATCACGCCGGCCGTGGTCTCGGCTGCGGAGGCCGACTACGAGCGCAATCTCGCCAACACGGTCGAGCTGTTCCACATCCTGGGTACCGATGCCACGCATTCGGCGCACAACATCGCGCTGTTCAATAAATGGCTGGCCAAGCATGCCGAGCTCGCGCTCGACGCGGCCAACCGCCTCCAGCCGATCTGGTCGCAGCCGCGCGTCAAGGTCGTGACCTTCAGTGATGCCCTTGCGCAGGCCAAGAACCGGATCAGAGGCATTGCCGCCGAGCTTGGCCTGACGGTTCCGGCCGGTCTCGCCTCGTAGCCGAACCCCACGACCATCAGTCAAACCGTCAGGAGAGCGACAATGATGCAGGAAGCCGACAACATCTTCAAATCGATGAAGGACATCACGTTCGAGGACACGGTGTCTCATCAATGCGGGGTCACGATGAACGACAGTGTCGAGGCGCGCGCCATCGCCGAGGTGATGAGCCGCCACGACCACATCACCGTGACCCACATGCCGGCGATGATCCGGATCGACGGCACCGGCAAGATGGAATTCAAGATGGACGAGATCTCGGAGGAGCTCGGCCGCGAGATGACGCCGCATTTGTTCGAAATCTCGACCTCGACCCACTACGGACGGATGGTCATGATCGACGACAACACCGTGATGCTGTTCGGCGACATGAACGAGATGATGAAATACATCGTCTGATCCGACCGCGCAGAACGCCCGGCCGACCTCAGGCCGGCCGGGCCAATCGGCGACGCCGTCACGGCGAGCCTCATAACATCAATTTGGGAGCGGGAGACGCACAATGTACAGGACGGCGAAGGGTGAAGAGATTTTCGTGATCGACGGCCATACCCATTTCTGGGACGGCAGTCCCGCGAACCAGAAGAACATTCACGGCAAGCAGTTCATCGACTGCTTCTATGCCTATCATTCCAATCTCAGTCCGCCATCGGAGAAGTGGGAAAAGGCGAAGTTCGAGAAGTACGACGCCAAGACGATGTTCGACGACCTGTTCGTGTCGGGCTATGACGACATGGCGATCCTGCAGCCGACCTATCTGACGGATTTCTACAAGAACGGTTTCAATACGACGGAACGCAACGCCGCGATGAAGAAGAGCCATCCGGACCGTTTCATCCTCAACGGCGCGTTCGATCCGCGGGACGGCAGCAAGGGCCTGGAGGATCTTCATGCCTTGGCAGAGAAGCACAGGCTCCAAGGCGTGAAGCTGTACACGGCGGAATGGCGCGGCGAGTCCAAGGGCTACAAGCTGTCCGACAAGGAGTCCTACCGCTACCTCGAGGCGGCGCAGAAGCTCGGCATCAAGAACGTTCACGTCCACAAGGGGCCGACAATCATCCCGTTGAATCGTGATGCGTTCGATGTCGCCGATATCGACGACGTCGCGACCTCGTTCCAGGATCTGAATTTCATCGTCGAGCATTGCGGGCTTCCGCGGCTGGACGATTTCTGCTGGATCGCGACCCAGGAGACCAATGTCTATGCGGGGATCGCGGTGGCGCTGCCGTTCATTCATTCGCGTCCCGGCTATTTCGCTCACGTGATGTCGGAGCTGCTGTTCTGGCTCGGGCCGGATAAGATCCTGTACGGCAGCGACTACGGCATCTGGACGCCGAAATGGCTGATCGACAAGTTCATGGCGTTCGAGATTCCGGATGATATCACCAGGGAAACCGGCTCGGTGCTGACGTTGGAGACCAAGACCAAGATTCTCGGCCTCAACGCGGCGCGGCTCTACGGAATTGATGTCGAAGCCCAGAAGCAGAAGATCCGGGCCGGCGGCGGCTACGCGCATCTGTCTGAACCCGTGCCGGCGTGAGCGTCATGAGCGGGCGCGTTGCAAGGAGTCTGCCGGAACGGGACCGGCAGGCTTATGCGAGGCACGTCGAGACCAGGCAGGCCGAGCTGTGGGCCTGCCTGCGCGGCGTGACGGACCCGGAGCTCGATGAATCGGTGGTCGATCTCAACTTCGTCATCAGGGCGGATGTCGACGCGGGCAATCATGTCGACATCGAATTCCGGCTGCCGACCTATTGGTGTGCCGCCAACTTCTCGTTCCTGATGGCGGACGACATGCGCCGTGCCGTCAGCGCGCTCGACTGGGTGGAAAGCGTCAGCGTGGTCCTCGGCGAGCACATGTTTGCCGACAAGATCAACGCCGGGCTGGCGCAGGGCCTGTCGTTTCAGGAGACGTTCGGCGTCGAGGCCGATGGCAACCTGGACGATCTGCGCCGGACGTTTCTCCTCAAGGCCTTCCAGCGCCGCCAGGTCGCCTTGCTCAATCATCTCACGGAGCTCGGACACGTGCCTGAAACGATCACCGCGCTCACCTTGGCGGAGCTTCGTTGCCTTCCCGTCGATGATGAAGGCGATCGTCTGCGGCGGCGTTATCTCGAGCGGCGCGATGTGGTGGCGGCCGCCCGCGACCAGATGCCGGCCTTCGTCGATGCTGCGGGATCGCCGCTGCGCGCCGGTGGATTTTCCGCCTACGTCTCAGGGCTGAGGCGTGTCGGCGTCAACGCCGAATTCAACAGTGCGCTGTGCCGCGGTTTGCTGTCGGTGCGGTTCGATCTCGAGACGCCCTTCGTTCCGAAAACGCGAGTCTCGGCCTGATCGGCCGGGGGACAACAACAACGGTCGCGCCGGCCATGATGGGGGCGAACGACCAGGCCAATGGGAGGTTGAGAACATGCCGAAGATCATGCTGCATGACGAAGCCGCGCGAGCGGCATTGGGACGCGGCGTTGCCAAGCTTGCCAAGGCGGTGCGGGGAACGCTGGGGCCGAGGGGCATGAACGCGATCATGGATCGACCGATCGGAACACCGATCGTGTCGCGCGATGGCGTCAGCATCGCGAGCGAGATCGAGCTCGAATGCCCGTTCGAGAACATGGGCGCCCAGGTGCTGCGCGAGGTCTCGAAGCAGACCAACGACACCGCCGGCGACGGCACCACGACGGCGACGGTGCTGGCCGACGTGCTGGTGCAGGATGGCCTCAAGAGCCTCGCCGCCGGCGCGAATCCGGTGGAATTGGTGGAAGGCCTCGAGCTGGCGGTGGCTGAAACGATCAAGAACCTGAAACGATCCGCGATGGCTCTGCAGGGATCGGCAGGCCTGCGGGCGGTCGCGAGCATCGCGGCCAATGATGCCGCGCTCGGCGACATGGTCGCGGAAGCGTTCGAGCGCGCGGGAACGCACGGCATCGTCGCGGTCGAATACGGCAGCACGGTCCAGACGACGCTCGAAGTCGTCGAAGGCATGGCCTTCGAGCGCGGCTATCTCTCGCATCACATGGTGACGGATGTCGAGCGCATGCAGGTCGTTCTCGACAATCCGTTCATCCTGATGACCGACCACAAGATCCAGAGCGGCGAGCAGCTCGCCGGCGTGATCTCGCTGGTGGAAAGGAGCGGCCGGCCGCTGCTGATCATCGCCGAGGAGGTCGCGCCGGTCGTGATCATGCAGCTGCTGGCGCGCCGCGAGAAGAGCAACTTCAAGGTCGCCGCGATCCATCCGCCGGAGTTCGGCCATTGGCGCAAGGCCATGCTCGAGGATATTGCCATCACCACCGGTGGCCGCGTGATCTCGGTCGATCTGGGCGGCCGGCTGGAGAAGGCCGAGCTGCAGGATCTCGGCGCAGCGCGTCAGGTGCGGATCTCCGCCTCCAAAACCTTAATCACGGCAGGAGCAGGCGATCCGGTGAAGATTGCCGCGCGCCGCGAGCAGGTGATGCGGCAATATGATGCGGCGCCGGAAAATATCGAGCGCGACAAATTCCAGGAGCGCATTGCCAAGCTGTCCGGCGGCACCGCGATGATCCTGGCGGGCGGAGCGACGCCCGTCGAACAGAAGCGCCGCACCCAGCTGATCGAGGATGCGATCAATGCGACGCGGGCCGCTATCGAGGAGGGCATCGTTCCAGGGGGCGGCTTTGCGCTGTTGAAGGCGGCGCCAAAGCTCGACGACCTGATCAACGGCCTTGATGGCAGCTTGAGGCAGGGCGCGGAACTGCTCCAGCGCGCGCTGAGCCGCCCGCTGTTTCACATCGCTGCCAACGCTGGCCTGGATGCCGAGGCGGAGGTCAAGAAGGTCGCCAAGGGTGCCAACGGCCACGGTCTCGACGCGCGCAACGGCGCGTCGGTCGATCTCGTCAAGGCCGGCATCGTCGATCCGGTCAAGGTCTGCTACAGCGCGGTTCGCAATGCAGCCTCCGTCGCCGGGCTGATCCTGACAACGCAGACGTTGATCGCGAAGAAGCCGGACGACTATGACCCCACGGCTGGTCCGGCCCTGGGTGGGGGCGCCGAGCGACTTTGAGCCGCTTGGCCTACGCTGCAGGTGAGCCGTGACGCCGGACGTCCACGTCCGGCTTCACGGGATGCGTGGGATGACGCGCACGCCGGACTATGGCCGCGGCTGTCCGAGCGCGCGGTAGATCGTATTTCTGGATACGCCGAGACGCCGTGCGGTCTCGCTGACATTGCCCGACGTTTCCGCGTAGACCATCAGGATGCGGGCGCGCTGGACGTCCTGGAGCGATTCTGCTGCCGGCGGTGCAGGGGCCGCACCGAGCATCGTGTCGACGCAGGCCTGGTCGATCAGCCCATTGGACACGCCGAGCGTGAGGCGGGCCAGCATGTTGCCGAGCTCGCGGATGTTGCCGTGCCAATGGTTTGGCGCAAGTCTCTGCAGCGCCTCCGGCGTGATGTCGCAGCCGGGATCGATCTTGCGCAGCAATTGGCGTGCTATGGCATCGAAATCGCAGCGATCGCGCAGGCGCGGCAGCCTGACCTCGAGCGTGTTGAGGCGATAGAGCAGGTCGGCGCGGAAGCGGCCATCGGCGATGGCCCGGTCGAGCGCGGCATTGGTCGCAGACACCAGGAAGACATCGACCTTGTAGGCGGTGCCGCCGACCGGCCGCACCGTCCAGTCATCGAGCAGACGCAGCAGCACGCCCTGGAGTGCGACCGGCATGTCGCCGATTTCGTCGAGAAACAGCGTGCCGCCATTCGCCTCCTTGACGAGCCCGGTGGCGCCGCCCTGGCGCGCGCCGGTGAACGCGCCGTCGGCATAGCCGAACAGCTCGGCCTCGATCAGGCTGTCGGGCAGGGCGGCGCAATTGATCGCAACGAACGCGCCGGTGCGTCCGCTGGCGGCATGCGCATGTCGCGCCAGCTGCTCCTTGCCGGTGCCGGTCTCACCGCGGATCAGGATCGGCATCTTGCGCACCGCCGCACCTTCGACGCGCCGCACGATCGCAATCACGTTCGGGTCCTGGGCGACGAAGCCGGGACTCTTGTTGCTTGTCGGCTTCGCTGGAGGAGGCGATGTCTGCGCGTTTCGCGACGGAGCCAACGGCGGGATGTCGCCGCGCTGACGCGTCTCTCTCGCGTTGAGGCTGCTGCGATCCGCCACTGCGCGCCGCCGGGCATGCATGACGACGATCGCGCCGACACCGGTGCTGCCGTTCTTGACGAGCTCGAAGCTCGCATGGGGCAGGATCTCCCTGAGCTTGGCCGGCCAGTCTTCGAACTGGACCGCTTTCAGGAAGCGCGTCGGCGCGTCGCCGTCGGTGTTGAGCCCGTTGTCCTTCATGGCGCGCAGCCCGCGCTCGGTCGCATGGAGGATGGCGCCGCGCCGGTCGAGCAGGATGCATTCCTCCGTCGCCCACGACGCCCGCTTGGCGATGAAATCGCACAGCAGCTGCTCCTTGTCCTGCCGCGCCTGCTGCGCAAGCACGCTCTCGACGTGATGGCCGACCGCAACCGCCAGCGCCAGGCTCTGCGGATTGAACGTGCTCGCCGGGCCCGAGATGTCGACAACGCCGAGCAGCTCGCCGTCGCTCGGGTCGTGAACCGGAACGGCGGCGCAGGTCCAGCGCTGGACCTCGGTGCAGAAATGCTCCGCGCCGTGAATTTGGACCGGGCGTGATTCAGCCAGCGCCGCGCCGATTGCATTGGTTCCGATATCGGCCTCGCTCCAGCGCCCGCCATGCTCCAGATGCACCGTGCGGCCGGCATCGATGACCCTGGCATCGCCCTGGGTATCGACGATCAGGCCGGTGGGATCGGCGAGGATCATGATCGAGCCGGCCTCGCTCAGGAACGTCTTCGAGTTCTGCAGCGCGCAGCGGGCGGCCTGGCGGAGCGAGGCATTCTTGGAGCGCTGGCGAAACAATTCCGCTTCCGCAACGAGCGGCGCCTTGGCGCGATCGACCGTGATGCGGTGCTGCCTGGACCGCTGCCACGACGCGGCCACCGTCGATCTCAGCTCGCCCGACAGCGTGCCGCGCTCGACGAATTTTTGCCATGCGGCCCGTACGTCTCGTTGGTCCATTCCGGTTCCTCCAACGTGTCGATGCCCGCTGCCCACTCGCCTCGCGATCAAACGTCTGCTGCGAATGTCGTGGCCAACCGGCCGCTCATCAGCCGCAATCGTCGAATCGCTCGAGCGTATCGAACCTGATACCTCCAAAATGTCGGAAGACAGCCGCGCGTACGACGACGAGGGCGACGAGCTCGGCCCGTCAACCACCTTGCTCGCGTTTCACATCCCCGACGTTCCAGCGCTTCGTGGACGCTGGTAACGTCTGACCTTATACGCGTTGGTCAACTGCGCAAAGCCGAACTCATCGCGTTGCCGATCAATCATGCGACAATTTGAACGCGCATGTTTTCTGTCCAGCGACATTGACATGCGCGCCATCCGAACGGTGGAAACCCACGACATACCGAAACATCAATGCGTCCAGCGTAGCAGCGTGCGATGCGGGATAGGATCAATCGTCCCGCAGGTCGGACGTGTTAACGGGATACTACATTTCATGTGGTTCTCGAGGGAAGGCCGCGCTGGGGGGGGGCGAGGCGACACAGCCGTGGCCGCGGACTTACGACGGCTTGCCGTGCTATCCGCCAGCAGCGCGAATTGCTTCTTCGGCCGCGGGACGGCGAGGTCGATAGAGGCGCGGACCTTGGAGACCGAAGACCGTCTCTGCGGATAAATCACTAGCATTGGTAGATCCGCGCCATGCTGCGGCCGGCCACGGCTGAATAGATGCTGTTAACGTCGATCCGTGGTGTGAACTGTATCAGCCGATACCCGGTCTTCCCTGTGCCTCTTCTTCGGAGGAAGAGGTCGACTGATGGCAAAGCTCGGCGCACTCGCCGCGAGAAAGCTCAGCTTGTCCGCTGTTTGAAACGTGGAGACAGGTGCCGGGACGATGTTCCGCGCTGGCGTTCGGCGCTCATTCAAAGCTGACCGTGGACGGGAACCAGTCCGCCGGTGAGAGGCGGCTTCATTGCCCGCGCAGGCGCTGCGCGAAGGCCATAAGACGTGTCCGTGCGATGTCCATCAGTAGGGCAAGTGCGTTGAGGCGCTGCGGCTCGGCAGTCGCCGCCGGATTCAACGTCCCGTTGAGATGCCGGTCGCAGTTTTGCGCGAACGTCGTCGTGAGACGCGCCGCCAGATCGCGCACCAAACCGTCGCGCGCGATCTGCGCTAGTGGACCGGAGAGGCTATAGCGTATGGCGAGCTCGACGCGGGTTGCCCGTCCTTCGTCGATCGGAAGCATGCGCCAGCTGATCTGCCCGGAGGTCGAGCTGCGGCTCTGCTGGTCACGTCCGGTGCCGATCAGCCGGCCGGACAGACTTGCGTCATCGCGCTCGATCCGTGCGGCGCCGCGGAACACGGCAGCAAGCGGGCCAAGCGCAACCCTGATCTCGCCCTCGATGCAATTCGGGGATGGCATGGCGTTGATGGTGGCTCCGGGAAAGCATGCGGCCAGGGTCTTAGGCCTGCCGAACAGCGCAAAGACTTGCTCGGGCGCGGCGTTCACCGTGAACGACGCATCGAAGCTCTTGGCGGGCGTGTCGGGAGGATCGAGCGAACCCAGGGCGATGCCGCGGGAGATCTTGATGTCCGTCACCGCTGTCAGCGCCGACGAGATGGTGGTCGCGACCGCGCCCGTCTGTGATCCCACAGGACCGAGCGATGTCCGTCCTGCGCCGATCGCGGCGGCGATGCCTCGTTTTCGTCGTGCCTCGATGACGGCGCGGACGGCGCGCACGATCCCGGCATAGCCGGTGCAACGGCAGAGATTGCCGCTCAACCCGACACGGATGGCCTGCTCGTCAGCATTGTCGAGACGTATCACGAGGTCTCGCGCCGACATGACCATGCCGGGCGTGCAGTAGCCGCATTGTAGTGCATGTTCGCGCGCAAAGGCCGTGCGTAGCTCGGCTGCGATCTCATCCTCGTCCAGGCCTTCGATGGTCGTGACGGCGGCACGATTGCAGGCTACCGCGAGCGTGATGCAGGAGCGGGCCGGAGCGCCGTCGAGCAGCAGCGTGCAGGCGCCGCAGACGCCGTGCTCGCAGCCGAGATGCGTCCCGGTCAGATCGAACTGATCACGCAGGACGTCGGCGAGATGGGTGCGCGGTTCGACGTCGGCCTCGGTCGCGCGCCCGTTGACGGTCAGCTGGATCGTCGTCATGCGTCGGCCTCCGCGATCGCCCGCGCGAGCACGCTCACGTGGATGTGGCGGGCGGCCGGATCGGTCACGCCGGCCTGCATCAGCAGGCGGTCGGCGAGGTCGCGATCGAATTGCTGCCTGAGATGGGTGAGCGTTCCGCCGAACAGGGATGAATCGTCGACGACGATCGGCGTCGTGTCGATGGCGCCGATCACGACCCGGCTGCGGGACTTGTCCGGCTCGATCAGGACGGCGGCCATCGCATGAGCGAATTCGCCGGGCTTGCGACAGGCCTTGACGTAGCCGAAGCGCGCCGTGGACGACAGGGAGGGAAGGCGGATTGCGGTGAGGAGCTCGCCGGGACGCCGCGCCGTCTGCAGCGCGCCCTGGATGAACTCCGTCACGGCGAGGTCACGTCGGCCGGTGGAGTTCGTCAGCCGCACGCCCGCGCCGAGGGCTGCAAGCGTCGTCACCCAGTCGGCAGCCGGGTCGGCGTGACCGAGCGAGCCCCCGATGGTGCCGCGGTTGCGCACGGCGCGATAGGCGATGCCGCGGGCGATCCGCTGCAGCACGCCATGGGTCACGTCGGGGATGCGACCGTCTTCGATGTCGGCATGGGTGACGCCGGCGCCGATCACGAGATCGTCGCCATCGCGATCAACAGTGCGAAGCTCGGCGAGGCCGGCGACGTCGACGATGAGCGGCGGCTGCACCAGACGCAGATTGAGCATCGGGCCGAGCGACTGCCCGCCCGCCACGATCCTTGCTCCGTCAGCCCTGGCGAGCAGGTCGAGTGCCGCACCGAAGTTGTGGGGACGCTCATAGGCGAACGATGCGGCCTTCACGACGAGCTCGCCCGCTTGGCGGCCAGCACCGCGGCGACAATTCGGCGGGGGGACAGCGGCGACTGCATGAGTTCTGCCCCGAGGGGCCGCAGCGCGTCGTTGACGGCGTTGGCGATCGCCGCCGGTGGCGCGATCGCACCGCCCTCACCGATGCCTTTGACGCCGAACATCGTGTAGGGCGACGGCGTCTCCATGTGGAACAGGCGCGGCTCGGGGACTTCTGTCGGACCCGGCAGCAGGTAGTCGGCCAGCGTCGTCGCCAGCGGCTGCGCGGCGGCGTCGAAGGGCATCTCCTCGTACAGCGCGGTGCCGATGCCCTGCGCCAGGCCGCCGAGAATCTGGCCGTCGACGATCATCGGATTGACGAGGACACCGCCATCCTCGACGATGACGTAGTCGAGCAGCTCGACCTCGCCGAGATCCGGATCGACCGCGACCGTGACGGCATGCGCCGCGTAGGAGAAGGTGCCGCTGTCGCGCACCGGCTTGTAGCCGCTGGTAACCTCGAGGCCGGCCGGGTCAACGTCGGCGGGAAGGTCCTGCGGCCTGCGGTACCAGGTGTGGGCGATCTCGGCGAGGCTGACGCTGCCGTTCGGTCCGCAGGCGCGGCCCTCGCGCCACACAACGGCCTCGGGCGCGAGCTGCAGCAGCTTGGCGCCAATGCGCGTGGCGCGCGCGACGAGTTGCGCGCAGGCGGTGCCCACGGCTCCGCCGGCCATCACCATCGACCGCGAGCCCCAGGTGCCGGTGGAGTACGGCGTCATTGCGGTGTCGCCGAGCACGACGCGAATGTTGCCGGGATCGACGCCGAGGATCTCGTGCGCGATCTGGGCGAGCGTCGTCTCGAGCCCTTGGCCGTGCGAATGAACGCCGACGCGCAGCTCGAGCCCGCCGTCGGGCGTCAAGCGCGCCGTGGCCTGCTCATGGCCAGGTACCATGGGGATACCCCAGCCGGCATAGACCGAGGTGCCATGCGCGGCCTGCTCGCAGTAGATCGAGACGCCGGTGCCGACCAGCCGGCCATCCGGCTCGCAGCGCTGTTGGCGCGCGCGCACCGCGGGGACATCGATCGCCGTCAGCGCCCGCTGCAGCGCACCGGGATAGTCGCCGCTGTCGAAATGCTTGTTGGTGATGTTGTCGAACGGCATGTCCTGCGGCTGCACCAAGTTGCGCAGCCGGACCTCGCCGGGCTCGAGTCCGGCCTCGGCCGCGACGGCATCGAGCAGCAGCTCGAGCGCGAAGCAGACGCCGGTACGGGCTACGCCGCGATAGGGCAGGATCGGGCATTTGTTGGTCGCGACAGAGTAGGTGCGGCAGCGATAGGCCGGCATCCGATACGGCCCCGGCAGGATGCTCGCGATCTGCGCCGCTTCGAGGCAGGCCGAGAACGGATAGGACGAATAGGCGCCGGAATCGACGGTGGCCACGCAGTCGATGCCGCGCAGGCGGCCGTCGCGATCGGAATAGACGGTGATGTGATAGGCGTGCTCGCGGCAATTCGCGCTCGCGCTCAAATGCTCGCGCCGGTCCTCGAGCCAGCGCACCGTCCAGCCCTTTTCCATGGCGAGCCAGCTCAGGCAGACCTCCTCGGGCAGCAGGATGCCCTTGTGGCCGAAGCCGCCGCCGATATCCGGCGCGATGATGCGGATGCGGCCCTGGTCGACGCCGAGGCAGTCGGACAGGCCGTTGCGCACGATGTGCGGCATCTGCGAGCCGGTATGCAGCGTGAGCTGATCCAGCCGGTGATCGAAGGTCGCGACGACACCACGGCCGTCCAGCGGCGCCATGCACTGGCGTGCGGTCGAGATCTCGCGCGTCACCTTGATCGGCGCGTCAAGCGCAGCTGATATGTCGACCTCGAAGTTCGTTTCCAGGAAGACGTTGTCGCCCCAGTGCTCATGCACCAGCGCGCTGCCGGCCTCGCGCGCCAGCCGCATGTCGTGCACCGCAGGCAGCGGCTCCAGATCGAGCTCGACGGACGCGGCAATGTCCTCGGCCTCGGCGCGGCTGCGCGCGACGCACATCGCCACGAGTTCGCCGACATGGCGCACCTTGCCCGTCGCCAGCACCGGCTGCTCAGAGATCTTGAAGCCGGGCAGGCCGGAGACGGCGCGAATCGGCTTGATGCCGGCGAGGTCGTTGGCCGTGAAGACGACGTCGCGGTACGCGTCAGGGATATGGATTGCCATGATCCTGGCATGCGCCACCGGGCTGCGCACGAAGGCGACGTCCTTCAGTCCCGGCAGCCTGATGTCGGCGACGTATTGACCGCGGCCGCGCAGAAAACGGTCGTCCTCCTTGCGCGGCAAGCGCGCGCCGACACCGCGCTGTGCGCGGGCATCCGAGGCGGTCGGGGCCGCGTCCGTCACGTCAGGCCGCGACCGCTGCGGGCAGGATCGGCGCCTTGGCGTCGTGGCGGATGCCGGCGCGCAGGCAGAACACCGGCTGCAGCAGCTTCTCGGCGATCACCTCGGTCTTCTCGTTGTCGCGCAGCACGAAGCGTCCCTGCTTCTCGCGGAGCACGCTCACGTCGGCCTCTATGCCTGGACGCAGCGCGCCGATCTGATCGGATAGTCCGAGCATGGCTGCGGGGTTCGACGTCACCATCGGCACGACCTGCTCCAGCGTCAGCCCGAGCGCGATCAGCGAGCTCATCGCCTGCACGAGGCTGAATTTGGCCTGGCCCGCGAACGGATGGTTCTCGTCGTCGGCATGCTCGTCCGGCGTGCCGGCCGGCGCTGGCACATGCGTGTTGTAGCCGTGGATGTCTGCGCCGAGCGTGTGCGGCACGATGCCGGCGTCGATCGCCTTGCGCGCCAGTCGATAGGAGAAATGGCTGCCGTGGCCGACGTCGACCTTGAGCCCGCGGGCCAGCGCGGCCTGGATCACCGGATGCACCTCGCCCCTGGTGTTGACGAAGCCGCCGGGATGCCGCGTGAACGGGTGGGCCAGCACGTCGCCCGGACGCAGCAGCGGGATGACGCGCTCCAGGATGGTGTCGACATCCTCGCCGTTGGTGCCGCTGGCGGGCAGGCCCCACAGCTGGCCGAAATGGACATAGACGGGGAGCTCGGCGCGGCGGCTGATCTCCGCTGCCATCTCGATGACCCGGATGCCCCAGCGCGCGAAGCCGCCGATCTCGGCATGCGCCTTGATGCCGCGGACGAGGTCGCGGTTGGCGATAGCTGACTTCACCGTCGCGTCGATGTCGACGCAGTCGGGCCGGTAGAGATCAGGGTAGTAGTGGCCCTCGAGGCCGCCGACCAGATAGGCCGACAGGAACGCGTAGACACGCGATTGCGCCGGCTCCGCGACGAAGTGCCGGAAGCCGGGCAGGGTCATGCAGGAGGGGCCGCCCTGGTCGATCAGGCTGGTGACGCCCGACTGCACGCCGACCATGTCCGCATTCATGCCGAAGCGGCCGGTGACGTACTGATAGACATGGGCGTGGGTGTCGATCAGTCCCGGCAGCACGAGCTGGCCGGTGACGTCGACGACGTCCTTGGCACTCGATGGCAGGATGTCGGACTGGACGGCCGCAATGCGGCCATCGCGGATGGCAACGTCCTTCAGTCCATCGATGCCGGAGGCGGGGTCAATGACGCGGCCGCCGCGCAGCAGCAGGTCAAACGAGGCGCTCACGGACATGCAAGCTCTCCTTATCCGGGTTGTTTGTTTGTCCCGGTCAAAGCTGTCCTCGACGAGCCGGCGCGGATGATGCGCCGACCGATTTACGAAGCATACTTCGCATTACATCAAGATCCGTGCCATAGACAGCTTCAAATTGATGCAGCGTGATGAGTGCTTATGCGGGGAGCCGTTCGATGGCCGGAAGGAACAAGACGAAAGCAGATGTGTCGTGGCCGCTCGAGGAACGTCCGGGCTATCTGATCCGCCGCCTGCACCAGATCCACGTCGCCCTGTTCCAGGAAAAATGTGCTGCCTATGAAGTCACGCCCTTGCAGTACAGCCTGTTGACGGCGCTGGCGAAACGGGGAACTGCGGACCAGACCGCACTCGCCCAGGACATCGCTCTCGACCGGACCACCACGACCGGTGCGTTGAAACGGCTGCAGGCGCGCGGCTTCGTCGATCGCAGCATCGGGCCGCACGACCGGCGGTCCCGGACCTGTCGTTTGACCCGGTCTGGCGCGGCATTGCTGCGCAAGATCGAGCGCCCCGCGCGGGCGGCGCATCTGGCGACGATCGCGGATCTCAGCAAGGCCGACCAGAAACGGTTCATCGCCATGATGCAGGCGATCGTCGCGGCGCAGGGGCAGAGGCTCGACGCGACACGATCGCCGGACTGACCGCATCGCGCTCCGATTAGATAATGGGCACCGTGCTGCCCGAAAAGCAGCGCATCGCCGAAGTGCGGTCTCGGGGCGAGGTGTGCGCTACCGCAACTACGAAGCATGCTCCGCATTCCCTGCTACTGCGTTTTCTTTAGCAAACGGCGCTCGTGGCTGCTCAATTTCATCGGAGATTGCCGCGACAGCGGGTGCGCGGATGCTGCGCTGCGCCGGGCTCCACGAGCTCTGGCATGTCCCTTGCTGACATCTCTCATAAGCGCTGCGCGAGAAACTGCGGCGACATGAATCCGGGGCGGCGACATCGATGTCGCAGTGCGTGGAGAGAGCGATGCGATGTCTGCCGCGGCGGGATCCGCCGATCATTGCCCTGGCCAACGGCGTCCGTTGGACGTGCTGCGCCGCGCGCGACGGAAAAAAGGCGCCGTGATGTCGGAGCATGCCGATCTCATCGCGACACGCTTCGGAGACGGCGGGCCCGATGGCGGCGACGTCGAAGCCAGTGCGTTTGTGCGCGGCGTGCTGTCACGCAAGACGGTGCGCCGCTACAGCGACCGGATGCCGGAGGAGGGGCTACTCGACCTGCTCGTCGCCTGCGCGCTGAGCGCCTCGGCCAAGTCGGATTTCCAGCAGGCCTCGGTCATGCGCGTGCGCGACGCCGACAAGCGGGCGGCGATCGGCCGGCTGTTTCCGAGCATGCCCTGGATCGGTGCGTCGCCGGTGTTCTTCGTTTTCCTGGGTGATGCGCGGCGGCTGCAGCGGATCGGCGAGCTGCGCGGCAAGCCAGTCAGGAACGGCACTCTGGAAGGCTTCTTCAACGCCTCGGTCGATGCGGCGCTGGCGCTGCAGACCATGATCCTGTGCGCGGAGTCCGCTGGCCTCGGCACCTGTCCGATCAGCGTCATCCGCAACGAGATCGACACGGTCGCCAATGTGCTGGAGCTGCCCGACATGGTGTTTCCCGTCGCTGGGCTGTGTCTCGGCTATCCCGCCGCAGAAGGCCATGTCAGCCTGCGGCTGTCGCGCAGCATCACCACCCATGTGGACTGCTACGGCGACGATGCACTGCCTGCGGCGCTCGACGATTACGACCGGCGGCGCCATGCGCGGCACGCGATTCCGAAGGAGCAGCAGCGCGGCAATGCCGAGTTCGGCGAGGCCGATTTCTACGGCTGGTCGGAGGACAAGGCGCGTCAGGCCGCCAAGGCCGAAGGGGCTGCCTTCCCACCTTATCTGCGCGCGCACGGCTTCAGCTTCGACTGATCAGTTCATGTAAGGAGATCCGAGATGACCAAGCCTTCGTTTCCCCGCCTGTCGGCACCGTCGCGGCGTTTCGCGCTTGCGCTGCTGGCCGCCGCGCTGACGCTGCCGGCCGCGTTCAGCGCCAAGGCCGGCAGCCTCGACGAGATCAAGAAGCGCGGGCTGATCGTGGCCACCGAGGACGATTTCCGTCCCTTCGAGTTCGTCAAGGACGGCAAGCCGACCGGCTTCGACAACGAACTGATCGAGGATCTGCGCAAATACGCGCCGTTCGAGATCAAGCAGCAGATCCTGCCGTGGACAGGCATCCTGGCCGGCGTCTCCACCGGCAAGTACGATGTCGCCATCACCGCGGCAATCATCACCAAGGAGCGCAAGAAGTCGCTCGACTTCACCAGCCCGATCGCCGACGCGACGCACTATTACGTGAAGCGCAAGGACGACAAGAGCATCTCCGCGATCAAGGATCTCAGCGGCAAGATCGTCGGCGTGCAGGCCGGCAGCGCGCTGCTCGGCCGTCTGCCCGAGCTCCAGGCCATGCTGGAGAAGGAGGGCGGCAAGCTCGGCAAGGTGGTCGAATACACCTCTTATCCCGAGGCCTATCAGGATCTCGCGCTCGGCCGCGTCGACTACGTGGTCAACACGATCATCAACATCAAGGCGCTGGTCGCCGAGAAGCCGAACGTGTTCGCGGTCGGCCAGCCCGTCTCCGGCAAATCCTATCCGGCCTGGGCGGTCGCCAAGGGCAACACTGAGTTGGTGGAGTTCCTGAACGGCTTCATCGCCAAGGAGAAGGAAAACGGCCGGTTCGCCGAATTGCAAAAGAAATGGTTCGGCGAGGCCTTCCCGGATCTGCCGGTCACGTTCGAGCCGGAATTCTGACGCCGCGGTTGGGGTGCAGCTGATGTGCGGGTGGCGATCGCTGCGCGCCGGTCCGCTCGACGGCGAGTTGACCCTCGACTGGACGCGGCTGCTCGGCGACGCCACGGATGGACGGCGATGAGCGCGGCCGACGTGCTGGCCATCCTGCAGGGCGCGGTGGTCACGGTGACGCTGTCCCTGATCGGCATCCTGATCGGGCTGCCGATCGGCCTTGGCCTGGCGCTGCTGCGCTGGGCCAACGTTCCAATCGTCGCCCGCGTGGTCGCCGTCTATGTCTCGGTGCTGCGCGCGACCCCGCTCGTGACGTTGCTGCTGCTGCTGTTCTTCGCGCTGCCCAATGTCGGGATCGCGATCGGTCCGGTGTCGGCGGCAATCCTGGCACTGGTGATGAACACCTCGGCGTTCAATTGCGAGGTCTGGCGCGCCGCGCTGATGAACTTCCCGAAGGAGCAGTACGAGGCCGCGCAGTCGGTCGGCATGCATGCCAGCCTGCGCTTCCGCCGCATCGTGCTGCCGCAGATCGTACGCGTCAGTCTGCCCGGCCTCGTCAACGAGATGTCGCTGCTGATCAAGGTGACTCCGGTGCTGGCGGTGGTTGGCGTCGTCGACATCACCCGCGCCGCGGTGCGTATCGGCGCCGAGACCTACGAGCCGCTGCCACCGTTCCTGGTGGCGATCGCGATGTATGCGCCGATCGTGTTCGCGCTGGTGTCGCTTCAGCGCTTCATCGAGCGGCGCCAGCTCGCAGCCGAGGCCGCATGATCCGGGATTTCGCCATCGTCTGGAGCGAGCGGGGTCTGCTGCTGAGCGGTCTCGGCAACACCACGATCCTCTCGGTGCTGTCGGCGATCGCCGGGCTCGTGATCGCCTTCGTGCTGACGCCGGCCCTGATGTCGAAGCGGCGCTGGCTGGCGCTCACCGTGCGCGTGTTCGTCGACGGCATGCGCTGCGTGCCGTTCCTGCTGTTCGCCTACATCGTCTACTACGGTTTGCCCTCGTTTGGCATTAGGCTCGACAATTGGAGCTCGGGGCTGGTGGCGCTGACCGTCTATCACGCCGCCTATCTCGCCGAGATTCTGCGCGGCGCCTGGGCGGCGCAGCCGCGCGAGCCGATCGAAGCCGGCGTCGCCTTCGGCTTCTCCGGGGCGCGATTGTTCCGCCGCATCATCCTGCCGCCGCTGCTGCTCGCCGCAGGTCCTGTCATCGGCAACCAGATGATCCAGATCGTCAAGGACAGCGCTTTTCTAACCATCATCGCACTGCCCGAGCTGACGCATGCCGCGAGCTCGATCCAGTCGCGCCACTACGTGCCGTTCGCCGCCTTCATCACCGCCGTGATCCTCTATTGGGGGCTCTGCCTCGTGATCGAGGCGGGTGTCAGCGGCATCGACCGGCTGGCCGCGGCGCGGCGCTGAGAGGGAGCCTGGGATGACCGATGACATGGCCGTGCTCGACGTCGCCGGCATTTCCAAGCGGTTCGGCGAGCTCGAGGTGCTCTCCGATATCAGCTTCACGGTGACGCGCGGCGAGACGGTCTGCGTGCTCGGCCCGTCCGGCTCCGGCAAGTCGACCCTGCTTCGCTGCATCAACTGGCTGGAGCGGCCGGATGCCGGCCAGATCTATCTCAACGGCGACCGCATCGGCATCAACAACGGTGGCGTCGTGATGTCCGACCGCGAGCTGTCGCGGGTCCGCACGCGGATCGGCATGGTGTTCCAGCATTTCGCGCTGTGGCCACATCTGACGGTCCTTCAGAATCTCATGGAGGCGCCGGTGCAAGTGCAGAAGCGTCCCGTGGCCGAGGTGCGCGAGGAGGCGATGACGCTGCTCGCCAAGGTCGGGCTCTCCGACAAATGCGATGTGTTCCCGGCGCGGCTGTCCGGTGGGCAGAAGCAGCGCGTCGGCATTGCGCGTGCGCTGGCGATGAAGCCGGACGTCCTCTTGTTCGACGAGCCGACTAGCGCGCTTGATCCGGAGCTGGTCGGCGAGGTGCTGGTGGTGATGCGCGAGCTTGCGCGCGAGGGCCGCACGATGGTGATCGTGACCCACGAGATGGGCTTTGCTCGCGACGCCGCCACCCGCATTCTGTTTCTCGATCGCGGCCGCGTGGTCGAGACCGGGCCTCCAGAGCGCTTCTTCGTCAACCCGGACACTGAACGCGCGCGCCAGTTCATCCAGCGCTACGCCGCCGGATGAGCCAGAAACAACGCGAGGAGACACGCCATGGATCCGATCTATCATCTGCTCCCGGATGCGCCGAAGCCGGTCACTCCCTATAGCCATGCGGTGCAGGCCGGTCCGTTCCTGTTCGTCACCGGCCAGCTCGCGACCGATCCCGATGACGACGCGCTGCCGCTTCCCGACGGCATCGAGGCGCAGACGCGCAAGGTGATGGACAACCTCGCGCGGGTGCTGAAGGGTTGCGGCATGACCTTTGCGAACATCGTGTTCGCCCGCATCTACCTGACCGATTTCAAGCGCGACTACGCGCCGATGAATGCGATCTTCTCGAGTCATTTCGACGATGCGCACCGGCCTGGCCGGACCACGATCGGCGTCTGCGATCTGGCGCGCGGCGGCATCGTCGAGATCGACATGGTCGCCTACAAGCCCTGAGGGAGAGAGCGATGGATCCGATCGAGATTCCCGCGCGGCGCGGCAAGGCGGCGCTCGTCGCGGCCGGCCAGGTCGTCACCGTGATCAATACCCATGGCGAGCAGGTGGTCGACACCTGGGCGTTCAATCGCGCCGACCTCTCCGAGTTCATGTCGAACGAGCACACGCGCGCGCATTCGCTGCATCTGGTGCCGCGGCCGGGCGACGTGCTCCGCACCAACAGGCGCCGGCCGATCCTGACCTTGATCGAGGACACCTCGGGCGGCATTCACGACACCCTGATCGCGGCCTGCGACCGCTATCGCTACGCGTTTCTCGGGCACGAGGGCCATCACGACAATTGCACTGATAACCTGTTCGCCGGCATGGCCGAACTCGGCCTGACGCCGCCGGAGGTGCCAAGCCCGCTCAACCTGTTCATGAACATTCCGTGGGATGCCGAGGGCACGCTGGGCTTTGCCGCGCCGCCGCGCCCCGTTCCCGGCGGCCATGTGCGCTTGCGCGCGGAGATGGATCTGGTGATCGCGTTCTCGGCCTGTCCGCAGGACATCCTGCCGATCAACGGCAAGGCTGGGAAGCCCGTCGAGGCACATTTCACGGTGACATCAGCATGAGCGGAGAAGGCAAGGCGGAGCAGGCTGCGGCCAACCGCCGCCGCTATGAGGAACTGCGCGCGGCGGGGCAGGAGCTGAAGCAGATGCCGCCGCCAACGGCGCTCGATGGCGCGCCGGTCGCGGAGGACGCGATCGTGCAGTCCGAGCAGGTGCCGCCGGGGTGGCACGCGACGGTTCGGCTGTCGCGCGGAGAAGCGCTGCGGCTCCGCGACGATCTTGGCCGCTCCAGCGTGTCGCTGCTGGCGTGGCGCAGCGAGGATCCGAGCGAGCGCATCAACTGCGCCGACACTGTGAAGGTGCAGTGGAGCGCAGCGCTGTCGAAGGGACGGATGATCCTGTCGGACATGGGACGGGTTCTGCTGTCGGTGATCGAGGATACCTCCGGCGCGCATGATCTGCTGGTCGGCGGCTCGACCGCGGACTCGACGTTGGCGGCCTATGGCGAGGTGACGCGCAACACGCAGGCGAACTTCATCTCGGCCGCGGCCAAGATCGGGCTGGGCCTGCGCGACATCCCGCCCTGCGTGACGTTCTTCGCGCCGGTCACGACAGATGCGGCCGGGCGGTTCGTCTGGCACGCGGAGCGCAAACGCTCCGGCGATTTCGTCGATCTGCGCGCCGAGACGAACCTGATTGTCGCGGTGTCGAATTGCGCTCATCCTCTCGATCCCGCGCGTCCCGCGGCGACGGCGCCGGTCACGCTGATCCGGCACCGCCTGCTGCCACCGGCGACCGACGATGTCTGCCGCACGGCATCGCCGGAAGCAGCGCGCGCCTATGCCTTCACCGATCAGCTGTTCGTTTGAAGGAGGGCGACGATGTCTGAGATCGATACGGGCCAACCGATCTATGCTTTCGACATTCCCGCCGAGCAGCCCTGGTCGCGAGTGCTCAAGAGGGGCCAGACGCTGCGCATCATCGACAGCGAGGGCGAGCAGGCGGTGGACGCGCTGATGTACGTCGCGGAGGACACCGCTGAGCGCTACAGCGCGCAGGATACGTTGCGTGTCCAGGGTTCCGCCTATCTCGAACTCGGCACGTGCTTGATCTCCAATCGCGGCCGGGTGATGGCGCGGATCACCGCCGACACCTGCGGCCGCCACGACACCTCTGCGGGCTGCTGCTCCTGCGAGAGCAATGCGGTCCGTTTCGGCGAGGCGACGCGCTACCTGCATGCCTGCCGGGAGAATTTCATCCTGGAGTTGTCGCGCTACGGCCTGACCAAGCGCGACATCGTCTCCAACCTGAACTTCTTCATGAACGTGCCGATCGAGCCCTCCGGCAATTTCACCGTGCTCGACGGCCCGTCCGCGCCGGGCAACTACGTCGACGTGACCGCGGAGATGGACGTGCTGTTCGTGATCTCGAACTGTCCGCAGGTGAACAATCCATGCAACGGTTTCGATCCGACTCCGATCCGTGTGGAGATCAGGGAAGCGACGGCATGAACCCCTGCTGCTGCAGGCGCACGCTCGTCGGACCGACATGCGGCGGCGAGAGGCGCCTCAACTCGCCTCGTCGCGCAGGTGATACCAGCGATAGAGCAGGCGCTGGCCGATGCGGCGGAACGGCGCGAAGGGATGCGTCGGCAGCGCCGAGGTGAAGATCGGCAGATCCTGCCCCTTGAAGGCTTGGCCCGCGAGCATCTGCGCCATGCGGCGGCCGGCCTGCGCCGAATAGGAGACGCCGTTGCCGCCATAGCCGAGCGCATAGACCAGCTTCGCCTGGGCATCGGGACGCACGATGCGCGGCATCATGTCGTGGCTGACATCGACCCAGCCCCACCACGAATAATCGATCTTGATGCCTGTGAGCGCGGGAAACTTGCGATGCAAGCCGTCGATCAGGAGCTGGAGGTGCCGGTCATGCGCAGCGTCGGCGCCGGTGATGGCGCTCCGGCTGCCGATCTGGACGCGGTCGTCGGGCAGCAGCCGGTAGTAGAAGCGCAAGGTGCGCGTGTCGGTGATCACCTGCCGGGTCTTGAAGCCGGTCGCCGCGAGCTCGGCCGCAGTGAGCGGGCGCGTCACCAGCGAGTTCGACAGGATCGGCATGCAGCGGCCGGACAATTCCGGCGTCAGCCCCAGCGAGGTATAGGCGCCGGTGGCGATGCCGACGCCGTTCGCGGTCACATTGCCGCCGGGGGTGCGCAGGATGAACCTGCCGCCGCGCTGTTCGATGCGCGTCACCGGGCTTGCGGTATGAACGCGCACGCCGAGTGCGCGCGCCATCTGCAGATAGCCGAAGGCGAGCTTGGCCGGATGCACGCCCGTTCCGAGCGGCTCGTGCACCGCGCCGACGGCTTCGTTCTCGTCCACGAAGTCGCGCGCCAACTCCTCACGCGACATCACCCGCGAGGCGTAGCCGAAGACATCGTTGAGCACCTTGGATTCCGCTGCGATCTTGTCGAGATTGCGCTGGCGGTGAGCGATGTAGAGGTGACCGCCGCGGTGCGGCTCGACATCGATCGGGCTCGATCGCACCAGCTCCTCGAACGTCTCGAAGCCCTCGGTGACCTCGGCGTGCATGCGCTTGGCGACGTCCAGGCCCCAGCGCTTGATCCATTGCGAGCGTGTCAGGCGGCCCGAGGCGTTCTGTGCCTGGCCGCCGTTGCGCGTGCTGCAACCCCAGGCCACGCGGTTGGCTTCGAGCACGACCGCCTTGATGCCGTGCTCGCGCGCCAGGAAGATCGCGCAGGCAAGGCCGGTATAGCCCGACCCGATGATGGCGACGTCGGCCGTCGTGTCGGAAGTGATCGGACCGTCGCTCTCCGGCGGCTTGCCGGCGGTCGCGATCCAGTAGGTCGGCGCGTAGTCGCGATTGCGGCCGGGTCCGTCGGAGACGAGCGGATCGTAGTGCGGATCATAGGCGGCCGCCGGCAGAGCGTGCATGTTCATCGTGCGGCACTCCCGGTTGCGGCCGGCTGCGGCGGCCGGTCCTTGCGGAAGGCGCTCTTCGCGCAGATCCGGTCACCGCGGAAGCTGAACAGGTCGCAGCCCTGGACCTCGATGCGCCGGCCATCCGGCGCGGTGCCGCGGAACGTCCATTCGGACAATGCCCGATCGCCGAACACCGCGTGGCGCGTACACTCCCAGCTCACGTCAGGCATGCCGCCCCAGGTCGCCTCGAACGCGGCGCGCACGTCGGCGGCGCCGCTGATGCGACGGCCGCAGATGTCGGGGCCGGCGGCCGCGTCGAACACAATGTCGTCGGTCATGCAGGCCATCACGCCTGCGCCGTCGTGGCGGTTGAAGGCGGCAAACAGCGTGTCGAGCAGTTTTCGCCGGACGGTTTCGATTTCGGCCATGTCGTGTCCTCGGGCATCACGCCGCGACGTCTGCGGGGTGTGGCTTCGCATGTGCCACGCGATCGGGCGCAGGCCCTAGAACCAGGGCGGGGGACCTCTGCGGCCAGAACTGGTCCGGTGATCGGGCACAGGCTGGCCCTTTCGTCGCTGTCACGGACTTGCTGACTGGCCCGATGACCCCGCCCTTGTGTTCTTACGCCCCACGCTGACGATGGCCCTGCAGGAACTGGCCGTTGCCGTCCACGACATCGCCGCCACATCGCTGCCGAGCCCGGCCCTGGTGCTGGCCGCAGCGCTGTCGATCTTTGCCGCGGCGCTGGTGCGCGGCTTCACCGGCTTCGGCTTCGCGCTGACCGCGGTGCCGCTGCTGGGCCTGTTCATGCCGCCGACGCAATCGGTGCCGGTCGCCGTCTGCCTGCAGCTTCTCATCGGGCTCAGCGATTTTCCGCGCGCATCGCGTGTCTGCGACTGGCCCTCCTTGCGCTGGCTGATCCTCGGCGGCCTGATCGGCTCGCCGATCGGCGCGCTGGTGCTGAGCCTGGTATCCGCATCGGCGGCGCGCATTCTCATCGCGCTGATCACCGTCGGCGCTGTCGTGCTGCTCAATACGGGATTTCGGCTGGCCGCGGCGCCCGCGGGCTGGATCACGGCGCTGGTCGGTCTCGCCGCCGGTCTGTTCAACGGCCTTGCGGGCATGCCCGGACCGCCGGTGATCGTCTACTACAACGCGGGGGCATTCGGCCGGGTTGCCGCGCGCGCCTCGATGATGGTGTTCTTCCTTGTTTCGTCGATCGTTGCGACCGCCAGCCTCGCATGGTTTGGACTATTGGACCTGCATATCGCGGTTCTCACCGCGCTCGGCATTCCCGTGATGCTGGTCGGCACCCGGCTCGGCGATCTCGGCTTTCATCGCGGCAGCGACACGCTGCACCGCCGGGTGTCGATGGCTAGCCTCGCAGTGGTGGCACTCGGCAGCGCCCTCAAGGGGCTGAGCGACCTGCTGTAGCCGCCGATGCGCTTCTTGAAGACATGTGCTGCGCGAAAACGTCGCCCAGCTTGGCGATTCCGGCGGCGATGCGATCGGTGCGAATCGACGAGAAGCCGAGACGGAAGCAATGCCGCGTGGCGTCCGCGTTCACCGAGAACACATCGCCGGGTTCGATGACGACGCCTTCGGCGCGCGCCGCATGCGAAAGTCTCGTCGCATCGGCGCCTTCAGGGCAGGCGATCCAGTAGCTGGTGCTGCCGGGGCCGCGCGACCAGGTGCAGTCCGGCAGGGCCTGCGGCAGCAGCTCGTCAAGCAGGGCGGCGCGTTCGAGCAGCACGCGGCCGACCTGCTGCAGATGCGACCGGTAGTGTCCGAGGCCGATGAACAATGCCGCGACGCGCTGGTTGTTCAGCGGCGGATGGCGCAGCATCAGCCGGCGCAGCGCGCGCAGCTCGCGGATGACGGGCGCCGGCGCCACGACATAGCCGAGCCGCAGGCCGGGCGCCAAGGCCTTCGACAGGCTGCCGACATAGAGCACGCTCTGGTCGCGGTCCAGGCTCATCAGCGGCGGCAGGCTGCTGCCCTCCGGAATCAGCTCGCTTTCATAGTCGTCCTCGATCAGGACGATGTCGCGCTCGCGAGCGACCTTGAGGATCTCCTCGCGGCGCGCCCGCGACATCGCGGCCGTCGTCGGGCATTGGTGGCTCGCGGTCACATAAGCCAGCGCGCAGCGCGCGAAAGCTTCGTCTGGCACAAGACCCTGACCGTCGAGCCGCAGCGGCACGACCTGCGACGTCATCATGCCAAAGATGTTTCGTGCATCCGGATAGCCGGGATCCTCCATGCCGATCGGCGTATCGGGCTGCAGGAAAAGCTTCGCAATCAGATAGAGGGCATGCTGCGCCCCGATCGTGAGCATGATCTCGTCGGCGCGGGCGCGGATGCCGCGGCGCGGCAGCACCTGCCGCTGCAATTGTTCGATCAGCGCCGGATCGTCGCCGTCGATCATGTCGCGCGCCCAATTGTTGATCTCGGGGACGCTGAGCGCCGCGCGCGCGCTTTCACGCCAGTCATTGGTGGGAAACAGGCTCGGATCGAACTGACCGAAGATGAAGGGGTAGGGATAGGTCTGCCAATCGAGCGGCTTGACGATGTTGCGAAGCGCCGACGGCTGCAGCGCGAACCGCTCGGTCCAGCGCCGGCTGTAGACTTCCGTCGCCGGCTGCTTCGCTTCGCCGATCTGCTTGGGCAAGCCGGCCACGAAGTAGCCGCTGCGTTCGCGCGACACCAGGAAGTTCTGATCGACGAGCTGCTCGTAGGCAATGACGATGGTGTTGCGCGAGACCTTGAGCAGCGCGGCGAGGTCGCGGCTGGATGGCATGCGGACGCCGAGCGGCAGACGACCGTCCTCGATCGCGGTCACGATCATCTGCCGAATCTGAAGCTGGAGGAAGGTGCCGCCGCGATCCAGCCCGTCGAACAGCGAGCCCCAGAACAGAACGTCGTGGAGCGGAACCGTCGGTCCAGCAGCTTCGGATCGCCGCAGGGGAGCGAATTTTGCCATCGAGATACTTGGTCCTGAGAGCTGGTAGATGCACGAAACTAAAGCAAAAACTGCGCCATAGCGGAATGCTTACGGCCGTGTTTCGCATGGGCTGGCTCCATTTGTGCATGGCATCTGGCGCTGGCCTGGACCCATTCGAGACCGCAGGCTTCCCAAAACGGCTCTTGGGAAGTTGTGGGAGTTCACGGTGAGCTCAGATACGGTCGTCTACTCGGCCCGCAGAATCGTGACGATGAATCCGTCGCGGCCCTTCGCGACGCATGTTGCCGTGCGGGAGGGGCGGATCGTTGCGGTCGGCAGCGAAGCGGAGATCGCGCAATTCGCGCCGGACGGCCGGATCGACGCGCGCTTTAGCGACAAGGTGCTGCTGCCCGGCTTCGTCGAAGGCCATAGCCACATCATGGAAGGCATCATGTGGTCGCTGCCCTATGTCGGAGCCTTCGAACGGCGCTCGCCGGAGGGCAGGGCCGTCGCCGGCGTTCCCGACATCGACGGCATCGTCGCGCGGCTCCGCGAGGCCGAAGCCGGGATGGCCGATCCGAACGCGACGCTGTTCGCCTGGGGCTTCGATCCGCTGCACATCGGCGGCCAAAAGCTGACGCGCGAAGCACTGGACCGGGTGTCGACCACGCGGCCGATCATGGTGATCCACGCCAGCTTCCACATCAGCGTGGTCAACACCCTAGTGCTGGAGCGCACCCAGCTCCTGCGCGCCACCGACATCTCCGGCGTCGTCGCCGGAGCCGACGGACTGGCCTCCGGCGAACTGCAAGGCATCGCGGCACGGCTGCGGGCGTTCCGCCTGGTGGGCAATCCGTTGTCCGAGCTGCTGACGTTGGCCGACGTGCAGCGCTATGCGTCGTCGGCCTGCGTGCAGGGCGTGACCACGATCACCGACCTGCACAATGATCTCACCGAAAATACGCTGGACCTCTACCGCTCGGCGACGCAGAGCGCGGATTTCGGCGTACGCCTCGTGCCCGCGCTGGCCTCGGCCACGCACGGACCGGAGCAGGCGATCGAAAAGATCGCGGCGCTGCGCCAGGCCGGCAACGACAAGCTGCATTACGGCATCGTCAAGCTGGTCGTCGACGGCTCGATCCAGGGCTTCACCGCGCGACTGCGCTGGCCCGGCTATCACAATGGCGCGCCGAACGGTCTCTGGTACATCGCACCGGAGGAGCTGCCGCGCCTGGTCGATCTCTACCACAAGGCCGGCATCCAGCTTCACATTCACACCAATGGCGACGAGGCCACCGAGCTTGCGCTCGACGCGGTGGAGAAGGCGCAGACCGCGCATCCGCGCCCCGATCATCGCCATACGCTGCAGCATTGCCAGATGGCCGATGCGACGCAATTCCGCCGCATGAAGGCGCTCGGCATGTGCGTCAACCTGTTTGCCAATCACGTCTTCTACTGGGGCGATTCCCACTACGAGCTGACGATGGGGCCGGAGCGCGCCGGGCGTCTCGACGCCACGGGCACCGCGCAGCGGATCGGCGTTCCATTCTCGATTCACTCCGATGCGCCGGTGACCCCGTTGTCGCCGCTGTTCACCGCCTGGTGCGCGGTCAACCGCGTATCGTCGTCGGGGCGCAAGCTCGGCGCCGAGACCGAGGCGCTGAGCGTGGAGCAGGCGCTGGGCGCCATCACGATCGGTGCGGCCTATACGCTCAAGCTCGATCATCTCGTCGGCAGCATCCAGACCGGCAAATATGCCGACTTCGCGGTGCTCGAGCAGGATCCGCTCTCAGTGGCGCCCGAGGCGCTGAAGGACGTTCCGGTCTGGGGAACGGTCGTCGGCGGCGTCGTCAAGGAGGCGCCGCGCGCATGACGGCGTCCGCGCCCATTCCGTTCACCGTGATCGGCGGCTTCCTCGGCGCCGGCAAGACGACGCTGCTCAATCGACTGTTGTCCGGCAGCACCGAGCGCTGTGCGGTGCTGGTGAACGATTTCGGCGAGATCAATGTCGACGCCGCTCTGATCCGGAGCCATGACGGCACGACGATGTCGCTGACCAATGGCTGCGTCTGCTGCAGCATCGGGGCGGGATTCCTCGACACGCTGGCGCGGCTGCTCGACGATGTCGGTCGCTTCGACCGCGTCGTGATCGAAGCCAGCGGTGTCGGTGATCCCTGGCGCATCGCGGAGATCGCGCTGGTCGAACCGTCGCTGCGGCTCGACGGCGTCGTCGTGCTGGCCGATGCGGCCCGCATCGCGGCGCAGAGCGAAGATCGGCATATCGGCGACACCATCCGCAATCAGTTCGCCAAATGCGACGTCGTATTGCTCAGCAAGTGCGATCTGGTGACCGAGATCCAGCGCGAGGCGGCGTGCGCGGTGATCCGTGCCATCCGGCCTGACGTGTCGATCGAGCCGCTGTCGGCCGCCACCCCGGCGGAGACGGTCGTGTTCGGCCGTGGGCGGACCGCACGCTTCCGCGCCGAGCCAGTCGCGGAGACGATAGATCACGAGAGCGACTTCCGCCGCTGGACCTATCGGCGCGACGGCCGTTTCGATCGTGACAGGCTGGCCATCGCGGTACGCGCCTTGCCGCAACAATTGCTGCGCCTGAAGGGCACCTGCATGATCGACGGGGACGCGCGGGCGCAAGTGTTCCAGCTGGTGTCGCGCGACTGGTCGCTGACGCCCGCGGAACAGGACACGACGGCGGCCGCGGAGAGAATCGCGCTTGCGGGGGTCGGCACCGTCGATCTTATATCGGATCACGAGCTCGACGCGATCCTCGACCGCGCATTGACCGCCGCGTGACGACATCGATGACATTCGACCACCAAGCCACTTTCTCATCATCCACCCGGTCGTGAACCAGGAAAGCGGGATAGTCATGTTGATCAGACGACATTTTGTGCTGGGAGCTCTCGGTCTCGTTGCGGCCGCGGCCGCGTCGCCGTCCGCCCAGGCGGAATCGCCCGGCGGCAATACGCTTGTGGTCGCCACCACGCAGGTGCCGCGCCATTTCAACGGCGCCGTTCAATCGGGCATGGCCACGGCGATGCCGACGGCCCAGATCTTCGCGAGCCCGCTGCGCTATGACGACAAGTGGAATCCGCAGCCCTATTTGGCTCAGTCGTGGGAGGTCGCGGCTGACGGTCTTTCCGTCACGCTGCACCTCGTCAAGGACGCGGTGTTTCACGACGGCCACCCCGTGACATCGGAGGACGTCGCCTTCTCGATCATGGCGATCAAGGCCAATCACCCATTCCAGACGATGCTGGCGGCGGTCGACAAGGTCGAGACGCCGGATCCATCGACCGCGATCATCCGACTGAAGAATCCGAGCCCGTCTTTGCTGCTGGCAATGTCGCCGGCGCTGATGCCGATCCTGCCCAAGCACATCTATGGCGACGGCCAGGACCTGAAGACGCACCCTGCAAACCTGAAGCCGATCGGGTCCGGCCCGTTCAAGCTGACCGAGTACAAGCAGGGCGAATATTATACGCTGGAGAAGTTCGACAAGTTCTTCATCCCCGGCCGGCCCAAGCTCGACAAGATCGTGGTGCGGCTGGTGTCGGACCAGAATGCGGCCGTGGTCTCGATGGAGCGCGGTGATTTCAACGCGCTTCCCTTCATCGCCGGAGCGCGTGACATCGACCGTCTGCAGAAGGCGTCCAACCTGGTCGTGACCGACAAGGGCATGGCCGGCGTCGGCCCGATCAACTGGCTCGCTTTCAACACCAAGAAGAAGCCGCTCGACGACGTCCGTGTGCGCCAGGCGATCGCCTACGCCGCGAACCGCGATTTCATCGTCTCCAAGCTGATGGGCGGCAAGGCGACGCCCGCGCTCGGTCCGATCGCACCGGATTCGCCGCTCGCCGAGGCCGGCGTCGAACCCTACAAGGTCGACTATGCGAAGTCGGCGGCGCTGCTGGATGCGGCGGGCTACGCCAAGGGCGCCGACGGCTCGCGCTTCTCGCTGACCATCGACTACATCCCGGGCGGGGATGAGCAGCAGCGCAACGTCGCGGAGTACATGCGCTCGCAGCTCAAGCGCGTCGGCATCAATCTCGAGGTACGCGCCGCGCCGGATTTCCCGACCTGGGCGCAGCGCGTCTCCAATTTCGATTTCGACCTGACCATGGATACCGTCTACAACTGGGGCGACCCGGTGATCGGCGTCAACCGGACCTACCTGACGTCGAACATCCGCAAGGGCATCATCTGGTCGAACACGCAGCAATACTCCAACCTCAAGGTCGACGAGCTGCTGCAGGCGGCGGCGGTCGAGACCTCGCCCGAGAAGCGCAAGGCCCTGTACTCGGAGTTCCAGAAGATCGTCGTCTCCGACGTTCCGATCTATTTCATCAACGTCACCCCGTACTACAATGCCTTCGCCAAGGGGCTCGGCAACCTTCCGACCTCGATCTGGGGCATGATGTCGCCGCTCGACGAGCTGTACTGGGAAACGCCGCCGAAGACCTGACGCTGGCCCGACCGGACATTCGCCTCACGAGAGCTGCAAGGAGAGCCGCTGCACCATGGCATTCGCCACCCATCTGGCCAGGCAGGTCATCAACGCGGCAGCCCTGCTGATCGCCGTGCTGGTGCTGAACTTCTGCCTGATCCACCTTGCTCCCGGCGATCCCGTCCAGGTGATCGCCGGCGAGATGGGCGGCGCATCCGCTGACGTCGTTGCGGAGCTGCGCGCCAAATATGGCCTCGACCAGAGCCTGATGCAGCAGCTCTCGATCTATCTCGGCAACGTCGCCGTCGGCGATTTTGGCTATTCGTACTATTTCAACCAGCCGGTGCTTGGACTGATCCTGCAGCGGCTGCCGGCGACGCTCTATCTGGCGCTGTGCGCGCTGGTCGGCGCGCTCGCCATCGGCACCTTGCTCGGGGTCGTCAGCGCGCGCAAGCCGAATGGCCTGTTCAGCCATGCGGTCACGGTGGTTTCGCTGGCGGGCTATGCGGCGCCGGTGTTCTGGACCGGCCTGCTGCTGCTGCTGTTGTTCGGCTCGGTCTGGCCGATCCTTCCCGTGGTCGGCATGGCCGACGTGGTGAATCCCAGGCATGGCCTTGCCTATGCGCTCGACGTCGCCCGCCATCTGGTGTTGCCGTCGCTGACGCTGGCACTGGTGTTCATCGCGCAATACAGTCGTCTGGCGCGCGTCAACATGATCGACGCGCTCTCGGCGGACTACGTCCGCACCGCTCGCGCCAAGGGCCTGCCGGAATGGCTCGTGGTCGGCAAGCACGCGCTGCGCAACACGCTGATCCCGATCGTGACCGTCGCCGGTCATCAGTTCGGCAATTTGCTCGCCGGAGCCGTGCTGGTCGAGACCGTATTCAGTTGGCCCGGCATGGGCCGGCTCGTGTTCGATTCCATCCTGCGCCGCGACTATCCGACCCTGATGGCCGTCCTGTTTTTCTCAGCCTTGATCGTGATGACTGCAAACATCCTGACCGATGTGATCTACCGCCTCGTCGACCCGCGCATCCGGACGGGGCGGCGATGACGACGATGGAGGCTTCCTCGCCGATTCCTGCGCCGCAGATCGACCTTCCCGCGCGGGCCGCCGTGTCGCCCGCGCGCGTGGCATTGCGGCAATTCATGAAGAGCCCGTCCGGTGTTGCCGGGGCCTGCATGCTGGTCCTGATCATCCTGGTCGCCGCGATCGGACCGTTGCTCTATCCGGTCGACCCGCTGGATCTCGTCGGCGCACCGCTCATGCCGCCCGATGCCGACGCCTGGTTCGGCACCGACTATCTCGGCCGCGACGTGCTGGCTGGATTGATCCATGGCGGGCGCGCGACGCTCGCGGTCGGCGCCGTGGCGGCACTGATCACGATCGCGATCGGGCTCGTCGTCGGCGCCATCGGCGGCTTCTTCGGCGGGGCGATCGATGCGGGGCTGGTCAAGATCACCGAGTTCTTCCAGGTCCTGCCGCCGCTGCTGTTCGCGATGGTGCTGGTCACGCTGTTCGGGCCGAAGCTGACCACCATCACGCTCGCGATCGGCGGGGTGAGCTGGACCTCGGTGGCGCGGCTGACGCGGGCGGAGTTCATGCGGCTGCGCGATCTCGATTTCGTCAAGGCATCGCGTGCGGCGGGCGCGTCCAGCGCCAACTTGATCCTGTGGGTGCTGCTGCCGAATGCGCTGCCCGCCGTGATCGTGTCGGCGACGCTGGCGATCGGTGTCGCCATCCTGTTCGAGGGCGGACTGAGCTTCCTCGGGCTCGGCGATCCCAACGTCATGAGCTGGGGGCTGATGCTGGGCCAGAATCGCAACTACATTCTCGATGCATGGTGGGCGGTGATGTTTCCGGGTGCTGCGATCTTCCTCGCGGTGCTCGCTACCAGCCTGGTCGGCGACGGTCTCAACGATGCGATCAACCCGCGTCTGCGACGGAGGTCGTGATGGGTGCGCTACTCGAAGTCGACAAGCTCAATGTGAGCATGCGCAACGGCTCCGGCCGCCTCGTGCCCGTCATCGAGAACCTGTCGTTCACGGTTGCGCCGGCGCAGACCCTGGCGCTGGTCGGCGAGTCCGGCTGCGGCAAGAGCATGACGGCGCTGGCCCTGATGCGACTGCTGCCGGAGGATTTCGTCATCACATCGGGCCGTATCGTGCTGGAGGGCAGGGACGTGCTGACCTTGCCGCCGCAGGAGATGCGGTCGTTGCGTGGCAGCGCCATGTCGATGATCTTCCAGGAGCCGATGACCGCGCTCAATCCGCTGTTCACGGTGGGCGACCAGATCGGCGAGGTGCTGCGCTGGCACCGCGGGCTCGATCGGGCCGCCGCGCGGTCGCATGCCGTCGAACTGCTCCGTGCGGTGCAGATCCCGGCCGCCGAGCAGAGGATCGACGCCTATCCGCATCAGCTCTCGGGCGGCATGCGCCAGCGCGTGATGATCGCGATGGCGCTGGCCGGACGGCCCAAGCTGCTGATCGCCGACGAGCCGACCACCGCGCTCGATGTGACGGTGCAGGCACAGATCTTCGACCTGCTGGCCGAACTGCAGCGCAGCACCGGGACGGCGATCCTGCTGATCACCCATGATCTCGGCGCGGTCGCCGAACTCGCCCACCAGATTCTCGTGCTCTACGCCGGACGCTGCATCGAGGCCGGCGCATCCGGTGAGATCGTGAAGGCGCCACGACATCCCTATACGCGCGGTCTGCTCGGCTGCGTGCCGCATCTGGAACTCGGGCAGGCGCCGCAGCCCTGGGTCGATCTCGGCGAGATTCCCGGCATGGTGCCGCCGCTCGGTGCGCGCGGCACCGATTGCGCCTTTCTGGCAAGATGTGCGCAGGCCCGCGACGTCTGCCGTACGAAGCCGCAGCCTGCGCTGGAGCCGATTGCAACGGGCCACGCCGTGTCCTGCTGGCGCAAGACGGAGATCGCCGCATGAGCGTGGCGGAGGCAATCGACGCGATGGCGGCGCGCGAGGTGCTGCTCGACGTCAACGATCTCGTCGTGCATTTTCCGGCCGGCCGCCGCGATGGCAAGCCGTCTTTCGTGCATGCGGTCGACGGCGTCAGCTTCCGCGTTCGCCGCGGCACCACCTTCGGCATCGTCGGCGAGAGCGGCTCCGGCAAGTCGACCACGGCGCAGGCGGTGATGCGGCTGGTGCCGGCGACGTCCGGCCAGATCGTGTTCGGCAACCGCGACATCGCGGGCCTCACCGGGCGGCCGTTGCGCGAGGTCCGGCGGCATCTGCAGATCGTATTCCAGGACCCGTTCTCGGCGCTCAACCCGCGCCGCCGCGCCGGCGACCAGATCCGCGAGCCGCTCGATCTGCTCGGAATTGGAACGCGTAGCGAGCGGGACGAGCGGGTGCGCAGGCTGCTCTCGGAGGTCGGTCTGCCGCCGCAGGCCGCCGATCTGTTTCCGCATCAGTTCTCGGGCGGCCAGCGGCAGCGGCTGTGCATCGCGCGGGCGATGGCGCCCGAGCCGGATCTGATCGTCTGCGACGAGGCGGTGTCCGCGCTCGACGTGGCGATCCAGGCGCAAATCCTGAACCTGTTGAAGCGGCTGCAGCGCGAGCGTGATCTCACCTACATCTTCATCTCGCACGATCTTGGCGTGATCCAGAAATTCTGCGACGAGGTCGCGGTGATGTATCTCGGCAAGATCGTCGAGCAGGCGCCGGCCGCCGAGATCTTCGCCGCGCCGCGCCATCCTTATACCTGGTCGCTGATTGCGGCCGCCGCGCCGCCCGGACCCATGCGCGACGAGCTGAAGCGCCGCCATCTCGTCAAGGGCGATCCGCCGAGTCCGGTCGACCCGCCGCCCGGCTGCCGTTTCGCGCAGCGCTGTCCGGCCGTGATCGATACATGCACGCAGCGTCTTCCGGTGTTGGATACGATCGGACCGCACCACTACGTCGCCTGTCATCGTGTCGCCGAGCTGCCTTGATCGGCTCTCCTTGCGGCGCGTTCCAGAATCGTCGCGACGTCGAGCGCGCAAAGTATCTCTGTGGAATCAGGACGAAAGAAAACCGTCGGGCTCGAAATCCGCGTCCCGAGGCGGTATCTCGGCAAAAGCCTTCAGGATCGATGTCTTAATTGCGCGCAAGATCATCGAATGGGGGTGACGGATACCGGCGGCGATATCGCAGTTTCGGCGATGGCTTTCGCTATCTGGTTCTAGTCGATGGTGGCACTGGCGTTCTTTCAGACGCTGCGTTGGGGATCTGGTCGCCTATTGCGGCTTCTACGAAATCGGCGAAGGCCCGTGCCTTGGCACTTGCCAGCCGTCCAGTCGGGAAGACCGCCCACAGATCGACGGGCGGAAGCTCCCAGTCCTTCAGCACGCGAACGACGGCGCCGCTTTCCAGCTCGGGTGCAAACATCCAGTCGGAGTTGACCGTCAGCCCCATGTCGGCGAGCACCGCGGCGCGGATCCCTTCGGCGGCACTGACCCGGACGCGGCCACGGATTGCGACCGATGCTTCGGTGCCATCCTTTCGGAACATCCAGTTGTTTTCGAGCTGGCTGTAGACGATCGCCTCATGCGTCGCGAGCTCGGCTGGCACAGCCGGAATCCCGGCCTGCTCGAGATAGGCGGGCGTTGCGATGACGGATCGGCGCCCACGCGCAAGCCGCCTTGCCACCGCCGAGGAATCCGACAGTTGGCCCATCCGCAATGACACATCGACTCCTTCGGAAACGAGGTCGATGACGCGGTCGTCGAGAACGATGTCGATCTCCAGATCGGGATGCCGGGCGAGGAATTCTGGCAGCCGCGGCACGACCAGAAGCCTGGCGAAGGTCGTCGCGGCCGAGACGCGAAGCTGACCGGTCAGGCCAGCTCCCGCGCCCCGCGCCTCCAACTCCGCCTCGTCGGCTTCGCGGATCGCCGTCTTGGCGCGCTCGTAGAAGCGGAGCCCTGCATCCGTCGGCGTCAGGCCATGGGTCGAACGCACCAGCAACCGCACCTGAAGCCGGTCCTCAAGCTGCGCGATTGTTTTCGAAATCGCCGGTTGCCCGACCCCGATCTGCCGGGCCGCTCCAGAGAAGGAGCCGGTCTCCACGACGCGCACGAAGGCGGCCATCGCCTGCAGTCTGTCCATATCGCTCATTCTCCATAGGAATAAGCAATATCGCTTCAAGGCTTCTGCCGCAATATAAGAGGAATGGTCACAACTCTCTCCAACGACAGTCCGATGGAGACAGAGATGATCGAAGTTCACGCCTTCGCCACGCCCAACAGCGTCAAGGTCCCGATTGCGCTGGAAGAGATGGGGCTGGCCTACGCGCTGAAACCGGTCAACCTCCGCAAGGGCGAGCAGAAGGAATCGGCCTTCATTGCTCTGAACCCCAACGGCAAGGTGCCGGTGCTCGTCGATGACGTGGACGGCGAGCGGTTCGTCCTGACGGAAAGCGCCGCCATCCTCGTTTATCTGGCAGAGAGGACCGGCAAATTCTTGCCGGAGAGCGCCACCGCCCGTGCTCGGGTCTTCGAGCAGCTCTTCTTTCATGCGTCGGCTTTGAGCCCCGCCTTCGGCAATGCCGGCTTCTTCAAGCGCTCTTCACCGGAGCCGCAGCCGATCGCCGAGGCCCGCTTCACCAGCGAGGCGGAACGCATTCTCGGTCTTCTCGAGGCGAAGCTGGCCGATCAGGCCTTCGCCGCCGGTGACGATTTTTCGATCGCCGACATCGCCCACTTCGGCTGGCTGTGGCGTCGCCAGTTTGCCGGCCTGACGCTGGCCGAAAGGCCGAACCTTTCCCGCTGGTACGACGACGTCGCGGCACGCGCGGCCGTCCAGCGAGCCATCGCCCGCGTCGAAGCCCTCGTGCCCGCCGCCTGATCCTTCCCGAACATCCATCCAATTCCAGACAGCAGGAGAATCATCATGTCCAATTTCAACACCTACAAGGATTCCTTCGCCAACGCCCGCCTGACCCGCTCGGAAAGCGGTGTCCTGGAGGTCGCGCTGCACACCGACGGTGGCAAGCTGATCTTCAATGGCCACACCCATGAGCAGTTCGTCGAGCTCTTCCACCAGATCGGCTCAGATCCGGACAACCGCGTCGTCATCCTGACCGGCTCCGGCGATGCCTTCATGGATGCGATCAGCCCCGAGGGTTTCGATTTCTTCTCGCCGCGCGGCTACGACAAGATCTATCGCGAGGGCAAGAAAGTCCTCATGAACATTCTCGACATCGAGGTGCCACTGATTGCCGCCTTGAACGGCCCCGTTCTCCTGCATTCGGAATATGCGCTGCTCGCCGATATCGTGCTGGCGACGCCTGAGACCGTCTTTCAGGACAAGCCACATTTCGACTTCGGCATCGTGCCCGGCGACGGCGTCAACCTGCTGTGGCCGGAAGTCATCGGCAGCGTTCGCGGCCGCTATTTCATTCTCACCCGGCAGATCCTCGACGCCCAGACCGCCAAGGAATGGGGTGCGGTGAACGAAGTGGTGCCGGCCGACAGGCTGCTTGCCCGCGCACACGAGATCGCTGAGAGCCTTGCCGCTCTGCCGCCACTGACGAGCCGGTACACCCGCATCGCGCTGACCCAGAAGTTGCGCCGCATCGTCGATGAAGGCGCCGGCTACGGGCTCGCGCTGGAAGGTATCAGCGCCGCCGAAGTTGCCCGCTCGATGGCGGCCAATGGCTGATCACCACCGCATCCTCACCGAGAAATTCAAACCCTCAGGAGAATAGCCATGCCCCTGCAATCCAAGCTCGACGCTTTCAAAGCCGATTTCGAAGCCGGCAAACCACCGTATAAGGTTCCCTACGCAGTCATCGAGACGATGCACCGTGCCACGGCCGAACTGATCGCCTCCGGTGCTGCCCAGCGCGCTCTGAAGGCGGGCGACGAGCTGCCGGCCTTCATGCTGTCCGACCCGGAGGGCAACAAGGTCTCGTCCGACGATCTTCTGTCCAAGGGACCGCTGGTCATCAGCTTCTACCGTGGCGTCTGGTGCCCCTATTGCAATATGGAGCTTCAGGCACTGCAGGAAGCGCTCCCGCAGTTCAAGGAACTCGGCGCGAGCCTGGTCGCGATCTCGCCCCAGAATCCGGTGAACAGCCGCAAGTCCGTCCGGCAGAATAACCTGTCCTTTCCGATCCTGTCGGACCCGCACAACGACGTCGCCGCTGCTTTCGGCCTGCGCTTCGAAATGCCGGACTATCTGATCGATCTCTACAAGTCGCTGAAGAACGACCTGCCGGCCTTCAACGGTGATCCCAGCTGGACCTTGCCGATGCCGGCCCGCTTCGTCGTCGGCCAGGACGGCGTCGTCCTCTATGCCGAGGTCAATCCGGACTACACCCGCCGTCCCGAACCGGAAGACATGCTGCCGGCGCTGCGCCGCGCCGCCAGCCTCGCCGCCTGATCGAACCCGTTCAACAGGCCCCGCCCACAAGCAGCGGAGCCGAAGGATATCCCATGAAGAGAACCTTCCTGATCACCGGCGCCAGCAAGGGCATCGGCCTCGCACTGTCACACCGCCTCGCAAAACAGGGACACACCATCGTCGGCATTGCGCGCAACGCGTCGGAACGGTTTCCCGGTGAGCTACATCTCCTCGACCTCGCCGATCCGGCCGCTGGCGACGGGCTCGCGGCGATCATCCGGGAGGCCGAAGTCGACGGCGTCGTCAACAATGTCGGCCTCGTGCGTGCGGCCCCCCTTGGTGACATCGCTGTCTCGACGCTCGAGGAAGTCATGCGTGTCAATCTGCATCCGGCGCTGGTCGCGACGCAGGCAGCCCTTCCGGGCATGCGCTCACGCGGATGGGGAAGGATCGTCAATATCTCCAGCCTTACTGTGCTCGGCAGCGTCGAGCGCACGAGCTATGCAGCGGCCAAGGCTGCCCTCGTGAGCTTTACACGGAGCTGGGCGCTGGAGCTGGCCGCGACAGGTATCACGATCAACGCCGTTTCGCCGGGACCGACCGAGACCGAGCTGTTCAGGGCAAACAACGCCCCTGGGAGCGAGGGGGAGGCGCGTTATCTCGCCGGAATTCCGATGCGCCGTTTCGGCAAGCGGGAGGAAGTCGCTGCGGCAGTCGCCTTCCTTTTATCCGATGACGCAGCATTCATGACCGGTCAGACACTGCACGTCGATGGCGGCGCGTCGATCGGTAAGCTGTCACTATGATGGAGTTAAGGTCCTGCATCGGCGGGGCGCGGCAAAAATGAGCTCACATCTGATGCTAGCGTTCGTGGCAGGTCGGGTGGCACGGTGCCCAGGCGGAATGCACCACCAGGTCTACATGGTCGTCATCTGGCGCGGGGACATGTGGACGCGTCCGCGAAAGCGCCTGGGCGGCTAGCTTCAGGGAAGGGGCATTACGGTGACAGTGCTGGACTGCACCCCTTAAGTGAGACACGATAATTTCTGTGACAGGCATTTCGAGGATGACCTGTGGCAGCAAGAGGGAAGAACCGTCAGTTTCCGACGGCTTACAAACTGAAGGCGATCAAGCGCGTCGAGCGAGGCGAAGGCGTTCTGCCTGTGGCTCGCGAGCTTGGGATATCTCGCAAGATCCTGCATGACTGGATCAAGGCCTGGAAGGCGCAAGGACCCGAGGGATTGAACCGCAAGCGAGGGCCGAAGCCCGGCCCCCGGAAGCTCAAAGCTACGGCAACCTATGACGACAAGCGGTCTGCGCTGACGCGCGCAAATGCTCGCATCGCCGAACTCGAACGGCTTGTCGGCCGTCAGCAGATGGATCTCGATTTTTTTCGGCAAGCCTTGCGCGCATTGGAGCGGCCGGCAGCGCAAGGCGGACCCGCACCCGCATCATCGAAGTCATCCAAGCCATGACATCGGAGGCAACGGAGTCCCACGCCGACGTGCAACGGCTCTGCGGTCTGGCCGGCCTGCCACGCGCGACCTATTACCGGCATCTCAACAAACGCAGTCGTGAGACTGCCGACTGCGAGCTGCGCGACCAGATCCAACGCATTTGCCTGAAGCATCCGTTCTACGGCTACCGGCGCGTGACGGCCACCATCCGACGTAAAGGCATGGTCGTTAATGCTAAGAAGGTGCTCAGGCTCATGCGCGAGGACAATCTTCTCGCACAGCGCAAGGCGCCATTCCTGAAGCCGCCTGCAGAGCGACCAAGGGACATTGTCGTGGTGCCCAATCTGGTGCGCGGCCTGGTGCCGTCCGCTCCCGATCAGATCTGGGTCGCAGACATCACCTAAGTCCATCTCGCCACGACCTTCGCCTACCTCGCGGTCATCCTCGATGCCTTCTCGCGCAAGGCGGTTGGCTGGGCCTTCGAGAACACGCTCAATGCCTCGCTCGCGATTGCAGCATTGAACAAGGCCATCGAGGTCCGCAAGCCGCAACGCAGCAGCCTGATCCACCATTCCGACCGCGGCGTGCAAGGCGGATTCAAACGGTCGTCGCAACACTCCGAGGTTGGAGGTTGCGGTGAACATTCGAAAGCGGCGATCGGCACGATCAGGACGAGCGCCATTGCCATCGCCAGGGCGGCCGTCTGCTGCAGGGCGCGATGAACAGAATAGATTCTGGCGGGCGATCGCCAGGGGAGTGAGCAGCGAAGAGGCTGCGCTCGAAGCCGGAGTGTCGCAACCTGTCGGAACCAGATGGTTCCGAAAGGCGGGCGGCATGCCACCAGCGATGTTCAGATCTTCGGCCAAGCCGCTCTCTGGGCGGTACCTCTCGTTGATCGAGCGCGAGGAGATCGCACTCCTCAAGGTGCAGGGCCATTCCATACAGGAGATTGGACGCCGCCTCGGGCGGGCTGCCTCGACAATCTCCCGTGAACTGCGGCGCAATGCGGCCACCCGTAGCGGCGGGTTGGAGTACCGGGCGACGACTGCCCAGTGGCATGCAGATCGATCGGCCCGTCGTCCGAAGCTGACCAAGCTTGCGCTCAACACCACCTTGCGCACTTATGTGGAAGAGCGACTTGCCGGTGTCGTCGTGGCTCCGAGCGGCACTCCCGTTCCTGGCCCCGCCGTTCCGTGGAAGGGTCGCCGGCATGGGCCGCGCAAGGATCGGCGATGGGCCAAAGCCTGGAGCCCTGAGCAGATTGCCCGACGCTTGCCGATCGACTTCCCGGACGACAAGACGATGCGCATCAGCCACGAAGCTATCTATCAAGCCCTCTTCGTTCAGGGCCGTGGGGCGCTACGCCGCGAGCTGACGGCCTGCTTGCGAACAGGGCGTGCGTTACGGATGCCCAGAGCGCGCGTACGCAGGCGAGGCAAGGGCTTTGTCTCGCCGGAGATCATGATCAGTGAGCGCCCTGCTGAAGCGGCCGATCGAGCGGTGCCGGGACATTGGGAGGGAGACCTCATCCTCGGTCTTGGTAGCTCGGCAATCGGCACGCTGGTCGAGCGCACGACGCGCTTCACGATGCTCTTGCACCTTCCACGGTTGGCGGGGCATGGCGAAGCTCCGCGCGCGAAGAACGGGCCTGCGCTTGCGGGACACGGGGCCGAAGCCGTGCGCGACGCGATCACGCGCACCATCGTCACCTTGCCCGAAGAACTCCGTCGTTCGCTGACCTGGGATCAGGGAGCCGAAATGGCTCAGCACGATCGTCTCAAGATCGATGCGGGTATCCAGGTTTACTTCTGCGACCCGCAGAGCCCTTGGCAGCGCGGTACTAACGAGAACACCAACGGATTGCTGCGGCAGTACTTCCCGAAAGGTACAGACCTGAGCATCCACAGCGCCGACGAGATATCCGCCGTGGCAGCGACCCTCAATGCCCGGCCGAGAAAGACACTGGGCTGGAAAACGCCGGCGGAGGCGCTTGACGAGTTGCTGTCATGAGTGAAAACATTTGGTGTTGCGACGACCGTTTGAATCCGCCCAATACGCGTCAATCGCCTATCGCCAAATATTAGCGGATCGCGACATCACGATCAGCATGAGCAGGCCGGGCAACCCCTTCGACAACGCCAAGGCTGAGAGCTTCATGAAGACGCTCAAGGCCGAGGAGGTCAACGGCAAGGCGTTCTCCGACATAAGAGACGCTCGCCGCCGGATCGATAGCTTCATTGCGGATGTCTACAACAAGGAGCGCCTGCACTCGGCGCTCGGCTATCGATCGCCTATTGAGTTCGAAGCCGCGTTCGCGCAAAACAAGGCACGATAGTCGTCGTGGCAACCCCACTGTCACAGAAATTATCGTGTCTCACTTAAGGGGTGCGGTCCAGTGCATAAAACTCCTGCACCTCGCCCGTTGTCGAAACTCCTCGCTGCCGAATTTGATAAGGGGGGATCTACCCGACAGGCAATCCCTTGTATGCCTGGCATGCGGCAACTGCCCGTCGTGCCAGTTTGTCGCGAAATCATCTCTTGCGCCGTCGGGTGGACCAGTGAGGGCGCTGTGGATCGCAGCCCTCTATATCGCGATCCAGCTCATCGAGAGCTACGTGATTACACCGCGAGTTCAGGAGAGAACGGTCTCTCTTCCACCGGCATTCACCATATCGATGCAACTGCTGTTCGTGGTCCTGTTCGGCACTTTGGGTCTTGCGTTGGCCACGCCTGTCGCGGCCGTGCTGCTTGCGTTGGGGAAACGCTTCTATGTCGCCGAGTTTCTCGCTCGCGAGCCGTGACAGGAAGGCATGAGTCGCGCGAGGCGTTGGTGCAAACGTGCCAAAGCCGAGGCACGATTTTCAATGATACTCAGAAATGACTCGTTGCTGTGCAGGCAATAGCAGCCGATAGTTGCCGAACGGAAGCTCGGCATGAGCGCGCAAAATATTCCTGTGGAATCAAGACGAAAGAAAATCGCCGGTCTCGCTATCGGTGCCCTGAGGCACCATCTCGGCAAAAGTCTTGAGGATCAGTGGTTTAGTCGCGCGCGAGATGATCGAGTGGGAGTAGTGAGCTTGCTCCCTCTAGACAAGTGGCGTCAAAGCTAGATCTCTGGAAAGTTGTCACGAGAAAATAAGGCCAGAGAGGCCGTGCTGAAAATCCAATGGCATTTGGAGTGTTCGTTCACCGGTTAGACTCGATTTACGACGACAGTCCAGCCGAGCAGTATCAATTTCCCGGCCAGTATCTCAGTCGCGCGGAGCCCTGCGTCGGCGATTGGGTAATCTATTATGAACCGAGCAAGGTCGCCGAGACGCGGGGCTATTTTGCAGTCGCGAAGGTCAGCCAAATCATTCCTGATCCGAGTATTTCCGGAATGTACGTGGCGTTGATTGAGCCCGGAAGCTATCTCGATTTCGCTAATCCAGTTCCATTCAGTGGGCCGGCTGGACCGATCGAGCGAGGCCTTCTCAACGACCAGGGACGGATTTCGGGGCGTGCTCAATCGGCAGTCCGTTCAATCTCGCCGAGTGATTTCCATAATATCGTCGAACTGGGATTTGCGGAGAAGACGCCTTTGTTGCCGAGGTTTGATGGTGATCTGCCATCATCCGGTCTAGACGAGGAGCAGCTGCCCTTTAGGTTTGGGCAAGAGCGGGAGCGAATTAGCGTCACCGTTTCAAGGGTCATGCGCGATCGAATCTTCCGGCGCGTGGTCCTACGCGCCTACGATGAGCGTTGCGCTATTACAGGATTGAAGCTTATCAATGGAAGCGGACGCGCCGAAGTTGCTGCGGCACATATCCGGCCAGTGGAAGCGAACGGGCCAGATATCGTTAGTAATGGAATCGCTCTTTCGGGTACGGCACACTGGATGTTCGATCGCGGTCTAATTGGTCTGGCTGACGACTTGGAGATATTAGTCTCTCGTCAGACGAATGATCCGGAAGGAGTTCGAACCATCATCAACAAAACGGGCCGGGCGCTTGCGCCGAGGCGTCAGTCGGATCGCCCACATCCGCATTTCTTAAAGTGGCACCGGGAGCACTGTTTTAAGCAATAGGCGGGCATTACGACGGCTGTGCAATATATCGGCTAAGTCGTGGTCTCAGCCGAGCGGCGGTCGAAGGCGCGGAACGCGTCGTAGGCTCGCGCGGACATGCGATTGGCGCGAGATATCGCGGAGGACAGCTCGTGTGATCGAGGATGACGACCGGAGTGAACAGATCTCCCGGATCGAGGCGCGGATCGAGGAGCTTGCCGAAGCGGCCGAGCGGTGTCGCAAGATCATCCTGGCTTCGAAGATCGTGATAGCAGGCGGCGCCGCCTTGCTGCTCGGCGCGGTGCTGGGCCTGCTCGGGTCCAATGCGCTCGCGCTCCTCGGGGCGATTGCCGCGGTGCTGGGCGGCATCGTCTCGCTCGGATCGAACGTCGGCACATTGCGACAGACCATGGCCGCGATGGCCGCCGCCGAGAGGTTTCGCTCGGACCTGATCGGCAGGATCGATCTTCGCCTGGTTGGTGATAGGCGATGAAGCGGATTGCAGCTCGCAGCTCCGCGATATCTTCGCAGATGGAGGAGCGCCTGAACGGGCGACGGCGATGCGGCAACGTCTGCCGTCCCGCTTCGTCGTTGGCCTGCGCGCAGCGACATCGGCCGACGGCATGATCGCGAATTTCTATCCCTTCGACATGATGTTTCTGGGCGCCGCCGCCACGTGCATCGTTAACGCGGTCACGGGCGTGAACCGGGCAGTGTATGACGTGACGAGCAAGCCGCCGGGGACGATCGCGTGGGAGTAGGGTGGTTCGCCTCGGCCGTACGCTGCAAGTAGTAGGTACCGATCAGCGTGCGGCTGCAGATGGTTTGGCGATCCGCAGGCCATCTTCCAGTGTCACGCCGTTTGCAGGTTGATCCGTCAGGATTGCCACAGGGAACAACAGCCTTGCGCCCTTGTCAGATCGCAACGGTGCCAATTGTTGTGTGCGCGATGCCGCAGCGGTGGCGCTCCCACATGGCGCCATAAAGACTTTCGAGAGCCGCTGTATAGGCGGCCACGTCGAAAAGCGGCGTCGTCATGCGGTTGCGTCGGAGCTTGGCTTTGCACGCATGCAGCAGGCCCGGCTGTGTCGCGAACGCCAAGGCGGCTGAAAAATACTCGTCCTCGTTTCGGGCTATCAGCTCCGGCATCCCGATCGCATGCAAGAGGCTTCCGGCCACTCGGGACGGAATTACGGTGACGCTGCACTCAACTATCGGCATGTCCGAGGACTGTGCCGGACGCGGAGCCCCCGTCGCACCAATGGTCAGCAGGCAATCATCGCCAGATAGTGTGGTCGGCAGCATCGATACGTTGCGGTACGCCATCTGGGCACGGCGAAATCGTGTGGTCCTGGCATCCCGTGCTGGTGTCCGCGCAACGCGCAAGCGTTGTCGCCAAAACGGGGGTAAGACAGCCGATCCCCGGGGAGAGCACGTATAACCCGTTCAAACCATTGCGCAGGGAAGGCCGGTTATTGGGCTGACCTGTGGTTCTGCCGCGTGCCTTTTTTGCTGCACGCGGACCGCGGGTATCAGCCGATACCCGACGAGGGCCGAACTGATCCAAAGCTCGGGCGCAACACGCCGCGAGATCGCGAATTCACGCCTACGCTATTTGACAAGTTGAGCACGGATGATTGCCGGAGTGCCGGCAAAATCGTAGGCTCGCGCGCCACGCGACCGGCGGTATGATCGCGGACCAGGGTTCTTTAGGGCGCACGACGGCGCGAAACATCCTCCACCAGCACTGCAAACCAATCGCCACATTGACGCAGGCGATAGAACAACGCCACGCTGCTGAGGTCGGCAAGGCCAACAGAAGCGGCCCACGCGGCTGTCGATCTCAACCCTCTTTCACCCAGACAATAGGCCAGCATCAGCCGCAGTAACGACACCGCATCTGGAATTTGGCGCCGCCGTACGAAAGCCTTCGTCTGGCGCGCACTTATCTCAAGCTGCGCAGCCCCGCCCAGCTGCGTAACCACTCTCGTCCAGTCCTCGTTCAGAAGCGATTCGTCTGCCATCCCCCCTTGGAATCACGTGTGATTCCAACACTCAAGAATAAACTTAACGCATATGCGGCATTCCCTGCGCCTCTTCGTTAAGAGGAGAAGTTCGCTTGAAAACACAACTCGGGCGGAGACCGTCGCGAGATAGCTTGGTCGTGCCCGCTGTTTGAATTGTAGAACGCGCGTTTGTGCGAAGTCCCGTGGCAGATCTGCAAGGGCAGGTGACCGACGATCGCTCAGGCGGAGTCGAGTCCGTCGTCGAACCGCATCAACACCCTGTCAGGGCAAGCGAGTGGATGGTGGTTGAGCCTCAATGCTTCGCGGCAGCCATCTGCTGACGCAGGCTGAGAGGGCGCATATCGGTCCAGACGCTGTTGATGTAGTCGAGGCATTGTGGCTTGGCGGCCTTTTCGCCAACGATCGACCAGCCTTTGGGAGGATCGCGATCGGCGCGCCAGATGGAGTACTGCTCCTCGGAGTTGACGACGACGTGGTACAGACGGTCTGAATGCTCGTCGTCATTGTCCATTTTTGGATGTCCTTGTTGGAAAGAGGTCGGTCGATCAACTCAATTTGAGGTTATGGTTGATTTCTAGCGTGCACAAGATCATTAGCATACCTCTGCGATGTTTTTTCGTGGCTGAGCTGACACCTCGCGCATGCCGGAAGTACCTGATGCCGGTTCGTAAGATAGGCTTCCGCAAAACGGTGCTGCGCAGGGTCCTCTTTGGCGTCGCGTTGGCTCTCTTTATATGTGTGGTTGTAATTGGAGGCGTCCTGTTTTGGTTGTACAGTGGCCTGCCGCAACCATCCGAGACATTGGTGAGGCCCGGTACGAAGGCTTCGATCCTTGTCACGCGCGATGACGCGGGATTGCCGACGATCGAGGCGCCGACCGCCGATGACGGCGCATTTGGACTTGGCTATGTTCATGCGCAGGACCGTCTGTTCCAGATGGACCTGACGAGAAGGTACGGGGCAGGACGCCTGTCCGAGTGGTTCGGTCGAGCCGGTCTGGGTAGCGATCGTTTCATGCGGACGCTCGGACTGAGCGGGTTGGTCGAAAAGCAATATCGCCAGCTATCGGCGCCAGTGCAGGCGATGCTGCGAAGCTACGCGGAGGGGGTGAACGCCTATGCCGCGTCAGGATTCCGAGCGCTCTCGCCGGATTATTACGCGCTCAACGTCGGCTTCGAACCCTGGCGTCCTGAGGATTGCCTGCTCTGGGCAAAGCTGATCGATATCGAGCTGACGGGAAATTTCAGGGACGAGCTGTTGCATGCTCAGCTGCTGCGCAAGCTTCCGCCGGCCGATCTCGATGTCCTGTTTCCCTCCTACCCGCGAACGGCGCCCGTCGTGCTCGAGCGTACGAGGGCCGAGCTTGACCACATTCCCATCGAGCAGATCTATGCAAGCCTGCCGGACGGTGTCGGTGCGTTCGAGGCGTCCAACAACTGGGTTCTGTCGGGTAAGCGAACCGCATCCGGAAAGCCGCTGCTCGCCAACGATCCCCACTTGAGATTCGGGATCCCAAGTGCCTGGTATCTGGCGCGCGTGAAGACCCCCACGGAGACCTTGACCGGCGCAAGCGCTCCCGGAACTCCGTTCATCCTGATCGGACACAATCGACACATCGCATGGGGAATCACCGCGACCCGGAGCGACGTCGCAGATCTCTTTATAGAGAAGCTCGATGCCGCCAACCGTGAGGCCTACCTGACGCCCGATGGGTCGGAGCCGTTCGAGAGCCGCCAGGAGATCATCGCGGTCAAGGGCGAAGCGCCGATCGCGATGACTGTCCGCAGCACCAGGCACGGTCCCGTGATCTCGGACTTGGCCGAGTTTGCAAAGCAGGTTCCGTCCGCAGATCACGTGCTGTCGCTGCAGGCGACCTGGCTCAGCAGCGAAGACACCTCTCCCGAAGCAGCGTGGGGCTTGAGCCGCGCGCAGAACTGGGACGAATTCCGTCAGGCTCTCCGTAAGCTGACCGCGCCGCAACAGAATTATGTCTACGCCGATACGTCGGGCAACATCGGCTTCATCGCGCCGGCGCGGATCCCGATCCGGTCCGCGGGCGACGGCTGGCTGCCGGTGCCGGGCTGGGACGGCAAGCACGATTGGAGCGCAATTGTCCCGTTCGACGATCTGCCGGCAAGCTTCAATCCGCTGACCGGCGTGATCGTGACCGCCAACAACAAGTTGCAGGAGGGCGACTATCCCTTTCTCGCGCGGGACTGGATTCCGCCCTTTCGTGCAGAGCGGATCAAGGAATTGCTTGGGCGGGACCGGCCATTCTCCGCGGACGACATGGATGATATCCAGCATGACACGGTGTCATTGGCCGCGCGGCAACTCGTGCCGTTTCTCCGTGACGTAAAATTGTCGACCCCGCTGTCGCAAGATCTCGCCGGCCTGTTGCAGCGATGGGACGCGCGGATGGCCGCCGACCGCATCGAGCCGCTGATTTTCTCGACCTGGCTCAAGGAGTTGAACAGGTCATTGCTGCAGCCTCGCCTCGGGTCCCTTTATCAGAGCTATGGAAGCTTCCATCCGGATGTCATTTATCTGATCCTGACGCAGCATCCGGACTGGTGTGACGATCCAGCGACGACCGAAACCGAAGCGTGTGACGCCAAGATTGCCAGAGCGTTCGACCTCGCTATCTCGCAGCTCGTCGAGCGCCTCGGTCAACCTTCGGACCGCTGGCGCTGGGGTGATGCCCACCATGCCATTTTTTCCCATCCGCTGTGGTCCCGCGTGCCCCTCATTGCGGGCGTGTCCAACTTCGAGCCGCCAGCCGAAGGAAGCACCGACACCGTCAGTAATGCCGCGATCTCCTTCTCCAACGATGTTGGAAGGTTGCCGAGCTATTTCGGCTCGACGATGCGAATGGTCGTTGATCTTGCCGATCTCGATGCCTCCCGCTTTATGATCGTGCCCGGCCAATCCGGGAACCTGATGTCGAGGCATTACGGCGACCTGCTGCCTTCCTGGCAGACGAGGCAGTGGCTGCGTTTCAAGAAGCCGTGACGCCATGGGCCACGTCGCGAGCCGGCCGGCTCCATTGGACTGATCTCGTCCGCTGCTGTGTCTCGCAAGCCGCGGACACCCAGAGCAGCTTGCGCGGTAGGCCCGTTTTTTCTCAGTTGCATCAAGCAATTAAGGGTTGTGTTGTTATTTTGTAGTAGAAAACGACTGCCGATCTCATCGCTTGGCGATCGATTGATCTGCAAAGCTATTAGTTGTGAAAAAATCCGATTGACTCTGTTGCAACCTTAGCGAAAATACCTCTCATAAGACGACCGTGAATGCCGCGGGATTTGCATTGTTCGTCATCCGGCGGGGGAAGTAGGTGGTGTTATGTTGCGTGGCGCCACATCTCGAACGATCAATGATCTCGTGCGTCATCGTTCGATCAGTCAACCGGACGACATTGCCTATCGCTTTCTGTCCGATGACGGCGCCGCGTACAGAGAGATCTCGTACCGCTCTCTTGAAGAGAGTTCGCGCCGGATCAGCGCATGGGTCGGATCGCGCGGGCTTTCCGGCCAACCAATTCCGCTGATCTTTGCGCCCGGCCTGGATTTCATTTTCGCGTTCTATGGCTGCCTTCGCGGCGGAGCCATTGCCGTCCCCCTCAGTCTTCCGAGCTTCTCCGGTGGAGCTGGACGCGTGAGCGCGGCGCTCGCGGACATCCGTCCGTCGGTCATTCTGGTGGGGGGCTCGGAGGCCGGGCGTGTTCGCCGAGAGCTCACGCGCGGCAAGGTAGGGCTCGCATTCGACATCGTGTCGTTTCCCGAGGCGCTCGAGAGTGAGCACCAGGGGCGCGAGCCGGACCTCGACCCGGATGTCCTCGCCTTTCTTCAGTACACGTCGGGTTCGACGGCCTCCCCGAAGGGCGTCGAGATCTCGCACCGCAACCTGCTACACAACGTTGGCCTGATAGCAGCAGCATCTCAGGTCGACGAACGAAGCGTGGGGGTGAGCTGGCTGCCGCACTTCCATGACATGGGTTTGATCGGCGGAATTTTGATGCCGCTGTATGCAGGCTTTCCTGTCACCTTGATGTCACCCGCCTCGTTCCTGCGCCGTCCGGTCCGGTGGTTGGAAGCAATTTCGAGATTTGCTGCGACCATCAGCGGTGCGCCGAACTTCGGATATGAGCATTGCCAGCGTGAGCTCGCTGGTGACGCGTTGCGATCGATCGACCTGTCGTCGTGGCGAACGGCTTATACGGGTGCGGAGCCGATCCGTGTGGAGACGGTCGAAAGCTTCTGCGCCGCCTTCGGTCGGGTCGGCTTCCGCAAAGAGGCGATGTTTCCCTGCTACGGGCTGGCTGAGGCGACGCTGATGGTCAGCGGACAGAGCTGGAGCGATCGCAGCGCGCAGCGCTTCGATCGATCCTCGCTGGAGATCGGTCGCGTGGCAGAGCCTTCTCGCGACCAAGAGGGTGTCGACTTGATCGGCGCGGGCCCGGTGCTCGATGGTCACCGGGTGGTGATCGTCGATCCCGCGTCGAGGATGATCTGTCCTGATGGTGCGGTGGGCGAGATTTGGCTGCACAGCGAGAGCGTCGGCCGGGGATATTGGAATCGTCCTGACGAGAGCCTGACGGTGTTTCGCGCGCGTCCGCTCGGCATGGATAAGGAGTTCCTGCGCACGGGTGACCTCGGATTTGTGTGGCATGAGCAATTGTTCGTCACCGGCCGGCACAAGGATCTCCTGATCATTCGCGGTGCAAACTTTCATCCTTATGACATCGAACATGTACTCGAAGCGGCGGTCCCGTGGCTTCGTGCCGGCTTTGGAGCGGTGTTCTCGGTCGAGGAGGAGCGAGAGGAAAGGCTGGTTGTCGCGTACGAACTGGACGATGCGGGACGCAGGCCGTCGGAGGCTGATTTCGAGGCTGTCGTAGGTATCCTGTCCCGAGAGTTCGGGCTGCAGCCGCACGCCATCGTCCTGGTCAGGCGCAACAGGATTCCGAGAACCACAAGCGGGAAGATCCGGCGTCAGCAATGCCGCGCAGAATTCCTGGCCGGGCAGCTCGCGATGGTCGCGGAGTGGCGATTTCGGACCAGTCCGGTACGGAGCGAGGCTGATAGCTTGGAGATCCGCCTGACCGACGCTGCCGATGTGGAGCAGGCCGTTCGGCATGTCTTCAAGGCACATCTTGCCGAGCTGCTCGGAATGCCGGCGGATCATATCGATGAGGATCGATCAATCTACGACCTCGGCATCGATTCGCTGATGGCCTCGCGCCTCCAGAACAGGATCGAGGACAGCCTCGGCATCAGGCTCGAGCTGGCCAGAGTGTTGGAGGCCGGAACTGTCGGCTGCATGGTGCAGCAGGTGGCGGCTCAGGTGGAGAGCGGCGCGCGGCGCCGGTCTGCAGCCATCATCGACGAGATGTTCGAGCGGGTCGCCAGCCTTTCGGACGACGAAGTGTCCCGCCTGCTGGCCTTGGACGAGCATCAGGAAGCTGGGGAACGTCGTGAATAAGCAGCATGACTTTGGTGCTCTGTCCGACGACAGACGGCGGCTTCTCGATCGGTTGTTGAAACAGGAAGGCATCGGTCGAACGAGCCAGCCAGTCGTCCGGCATCGCGTCGGCGAACGTCTGCCGTTGTCCTCTGCGCAGAAGCCGCTCTTGTTCGGCGGGCAGCTGTTCGGAGACGATGCGGTCTACAACATCTGTGCTGCAGCAGAGCTCAGCGGGACGCTGGACGCAACGGTGTTGCGGCAATGTTTTGAGGAGATCGTGCGTCGGCACGAGACGTTGCGAACGCGATTCGAGGCTCTGGACGGGGAAGGCGCGCAAGTGGTCGATGCGCCCAGACCGTTTTACATCGACATGGCTGATCTGTCCGGCCTCGGGGCGGATATGCGGGAGGCGGCAAGTCGCCGCCTGATGGAGGAAGAGGCGCGCCGTCCCTTCGTTCTGACGCAGGCCCCGCTGCTGCGGGCCAAGGTCATCCGGCTCGGCGACCGCGAGCATCTGCTGATCGTCACGATGCACCACATCGTGTCCGACGGCTTGTCGATGGGACTTCTGATCAGCGAGCTGGCGACGCTATATGACGCGTTCATCCAGCGGCAGCCATCGCCATTGCCGGAGCCGGTGATCCAGTTCGCCGACTTCGTGCAGTGGCAGCGGACCGCGCTGGATGAGGAGACGCTGAAGAAGCATGTCGACTATTGGAAGATGTGGCTGCGGGATGCGCCTGCGGCCCTCGAGCTTCCGATCGATCGGCCGAGGCCGAAAACGACGAGCTCCGCTGGCGCAGCGCTGAATTTTACGCTGTCGCCCGACTTGGCGGAGAAGTTGCGCGCCTTCGTGCGGCGCGAGCAGGTGACTTTATATATGGTGCTGCTGGCTGCGTTTCAGCTCCTGCTGAAGCGCTACAGCGGGCAGCTGGACATCATGATCGGCACACCGATCGCGGGGCGGCCGCGCCGGGAGTTCGAAGGACTGATCGGGCTGTTCGTCAACACGGTGGTGATGCGGACAGACCTGTCGGGCGACCCGACGGTTCGTGAGCTGCTGAAGCGGGTCAAGGATGTTGCCCTCGGTGCCTATGAGCACCAGGGGTTGCCGTTCGCAACGCTCGTGGAAGAGCTGATGCCGTCCCGCGACCCGGGCCGGCATCCGCTCGTTCAAGTCTTTTTTGCGCTTCAGCCGCCGGCTTTGCCGGTCAAGGCCTTCGGGGGACTGACGCTGACGCGCTACGAGGAGGTCAAGACCGCCGCAAAGTTCGATCTCTCGCTGTACATGACGCCGGAGGATCATGCGCTCGAAGGGCAGATCGAGTATGCGAGCGATCTTTTCGATCGCACCACGATCGAGCGGCTGGCCGGACATTACCAGGCACTGCTCGAGGCGATGGTCGTCTCGCCCGAGAGGCGGTTATCCGAGCTGGCCATGCTGCCCGCGACCGAGCGGCATCGGCTGGTGGAGGAATGGAACGCGACGACGGTCGCAGTGCCGCGTGATGTGTGCATTCACGACCTTGTTGCGCGGCAGGCGGAGCTGACGCCCAACGCGGTCGCGATTATCCATGAGGACCAGCGTCTGAGTTATCGCGACCTGGATGGCCGCGCCAACCGGCTGGCGCATCACCTCCGGGAGATCGGCGTCGGGCCGGAGGTCGTGGTCGGACTATGCGTCGAGCGGGGTCCGGACATGGTGGTCGGACTGCTCGGCATTCTAAAGGCGGGTGGGGCCTATCTGCCGCTGGATCCGAGCTATCCGCGGGAACGGCTGGCCTTCATGATGTCCGATGTCGGGGCGTCCGTACTGGTGACGCAGGCGGACCTCGTCGGCGCATGGCCCGATCATGACGGTGACGTCGTGCTGATCGATGCCGATTGGAAGAATATCGAGTCGAGGCCGGCCACGGCTCCCGTCGGCCATGGTCCATCTCCCGACAATCTGGCCTATGTCATCTATACGTCGGGATCCACCGGGACGCCGAAAGGCGTGCTGGTGACACATGCAGCGGTGATCAATTTCCTCCACGAGATGGCGAAGGCGCCGGGGATCGATTCGAGCGATGTGCTGGCTGCGGTCACGCCGATCTCGTTCGACATCGCGGCCCTCGAGATCTATCTGCCGCTGACGACAGGCGCGCGCGTGGTGATCGTTCCACGGCGCGTCGCCGTCGATGGCTTCGAACTGACGCGCGTTCTCGACGAGTCCGGGGCGACCATCGTCCAGGCGACGCCGTCCACCTGGCGTCTGCTGGCCGAGGCGAAATTTCGTCCGGCTCAGCCGCTGAAATGCCTGTGTGGCGGCGAGGCGATGCCGGTCGATCTTCCCGCGCAGCTCGCGCAGATGGCCTCGTCGGTCTGGAACATGTATGGCCCGACCGAGACGACGATCTGGTCTACGGTCTGCAGGCTGGATCCGGCGCGGGACGTCGTCATCGGTCATCCGATCGCAAACACGGCCCTCTATGTGCTGGACGAGGATTACAATGTCGTCCCGATCGGTGTCGTTGGAGAGCTCTATATCGGCGGCGCCGGACTCGCCCGCGGCTATTGGCATAGGCCCGACCTGACGGCCGAGCGATTCGTGCCGGATCCGTTCGGCGACGGCACGCGGCTGTACAGCACGGGCGATCTGGTGCGTTATCGCGCCGATGGTCATCTCGAGTATCTCGGGCGGATCGATCATCAGATCAAGATCCGCGGCTACAGGGTCGAGCTCGGTGAGATCGAGGCCGCGCTCGCGGACCATGAGGACGTGGCGCAGGCGGTTGTGGTGGCGGGCGGTGAGGACGCAGGCCGGCATCTCATCGCCTATGTCGTTCCTCATCAGCGGCCCGCGACGGCCGAGCCGACCCTGCCGTTCGGGCTGTTCTACTTCGCCGAGGGCGGCGGCAACGACAATCCATCGGACATCTATCGTCTCTATATCGACAGTGCGCGGCGCGCCGATCAGCTCGGGCTGGCAGCAATCTGGACGCCGGAGCGGCACTTCACCGACGTGGCCGCCGCCTATCCGAACCCATCGCTCCTTGCGGCTGCGATTGCCACGTCGACCACGCGCGTGAAGCTGAGGGCAGGCAGCGTCGTGCTGCCGCTGCACGAACCGCTCAGGGTGGCCGAGGAATGGGCGGTCGTGGACAATCTGTCCGGCGGCAGGGCAGGGGTGGCCTTTGCGCCAGGATGGCTGGCCGACGATTTCGTCTTCGCGCCCGGACGCTATGCCGATCGGGCCGCGCAGACGTTGACGATGATCGACGAGGTGTGCCGGCTCTGGCGGGGCGAGGCCGTCGAGCGCTGCAACGGTGCAGGACAGACGGTTGTCGTGCGGACGCTTCCGCGTCCCATCCAGCGCGAGCTGCCGGCATGGCTGACGACATCAGGCTCGATGCGGAGCTTCGAATCCGCTGCGGAAAACGGCCTCAACGTCCTGACCGGACTGTTGAACCAGTCGATCGAAGAGCTGGCGGACAATATCGCGCGTTATCGCAGCACGCTGCGGTCGAAAGGTTTCGATCCGGCCAGGTTCGTTGTCACCGTGATGCTCCATACGCTGGTGGCCGACACTGATGAGACTGCTCTTGCGCTCGCGCAAGAGCCTATGCGCAGGTATCTGGCCTCGCACGCGGAGCTGAGGAGGCGGCTACTCGGAACCAGCAATCTGGCTGCGGAAGCCAGCGATGTGAGCACCGAGCTGATGCTCGATGAGCTGTTGAAGCGCTATGTCGGGCAGATTTCGCTGCTCGGCTCGCCAAGCAGCTGCGCCGATCTCGCCGAGCGTCTGCATGCGATCGGGGTCGACGAGATCGCCTGTCTCATCGACTTCGGCGTGTCCGAGGATGACATCCTCGGAAATCTCCACCACATCAAGCGGCTGCAGGATGTCTGCGATCTTCGCTTGAAGCGTGGCGAGCTGCAGGATCGGCTCGCGCTTCGCCTGCTGCCGCACATGATGCCGCGGGAGATCGTGGTCCTGGACCGGCTGCCGCTCACGGCAAATGGCAAGGTCGACAGGCGAAGGCTGTCGAGCCATGTCGCTGCCGTCACTGAGAGCTCCGCCGCGCCGGTGGTCGCGCGCACCGCGACTGAACGAACGCTGGCGAAGATCTGGGCTCATGTGCTGCACCGGAGCGCGCCCGGCATCCGCGACAACTTCTTTCAGCTCGGCGGCCATTCGCTGCAGGCCCTTCGCCTCGTCGAACGGATTCGATCGGAGATGGGAGTAGACCTGTCGCTCCGCCAGCTGTTCGAAGCGCCCACCATCGAAAGGCTGGCGCAGCATATCGACCAACTGGCGGGACAGGCGGCCGTCGCAGATCCGACGACGCTCCTGGTTCCGGATGAGGACGCCCGGTTTCGACCTTTCCAGCTGACGGATATCCAGCAGGCCTATTGGGCCGGCCGCGGCAGCGCATTCCCGCTCGGCAATATCGGCGCTCACAGCTACTACGAGTTCGATGCTGCCGAGCTCGACCTTCGGCGGTTCGAGCAGGCAGTCAGATCGGTCATCGAACGACATGACATGCTGCGCGCGGTCATCCTCTCCTCAGGAGAGCAGCAGGTTATGCCGGAGGTCCCGCCCTTTCAGGTGCGGATCGACGATCTGCGTAACCTGTCGCCCGATGAGGCGGCGGGGCGCATGTCCGCCTTGCGTGGGCGAATGTCCCACCAGGTGTTCGACGTCTCTCAATGGCCGCTGTTCGAAATCCGGGCAGCCGTGTTGCCGGGAGGCAGGACCCGTGTCTTCGTCAGCTTCGACATCCTGATCGGAGATGCGTGGAGCTTCTCGATCTTCAATCGAGACCTCAAGGAGTTCTACCAGGATCCGGCGAGGCAAATTGTGCGGCCGGCCTGCGCTTTCCGCGACTATGTCCTGGCGCGCCAAGGCGCCGGAGCTGCTGCCGTGGAGCGCGCGCGACATTATTGGGAACAGCGGCTGGCGGATTTTCCGCCGGCTCCGGCGCTGCCACTCACGCAGGACATCCGGCGCATCGATCGGCCGGAGTTCAAACGGATGTCCAGGACGGTGACGGCGAGCGCATGGCAGGAGCTGCAGCGCCAAGCCAAGCAGTCGGGCGTGACGCCGGCGGTCGTCCTGCTGACCAGATTCGCCGATGTGCTGGCGCAGTTCAGCGGCCTGTCGCGGTTCGCCCTCAATCTGATCCTGTTCGATCGCAAGCCGCTGCATCCAGCTATCGCTGACGTGATCGGCGACTTCACGTCGATGACGCTGCTGGACGTCGATCTCGCGTCCGCCACGTCGTTCGCGTCGCGGGCGCGGCGTGTGCAGGACCGGCTCTGGCAAGATCTCGATCATAGCGCCATCAGCGGCGTTCAGGTTCTGCGTTTGTTGTCGCAGCAGGCCGGGAAACCCGTCCTGATGCCGATCGTGTTCACGAGCCTGCTGGGCGCCGGCGAGCCGGACGGCGAGGTGAAGGAGTTGCTCGGCGCGTCGGAAGTGAGCTTCAATCTGACGCAGACCCCCCAAGTCATTCTCGACTGCCAGGTCTCGGAAAGCAGGGATGGGCTGCACGTCGCCTGGGATGCGGTGTTCGCGCTATTGCCGGATGGCCTCCTGGAGGCGATGTTCGAGAGCTATCTGAGATCGCTGAACAACCTCGCCGCAGATGCTCGCCGTTGGCAGGATGCCTGTCGTCCGGAGCTGCCCGGCGAGCAGGCGGCGGTCCGGCTGCGGGTCAACGCCACCTCGAGGGCGGTTCTGCCGCGCGCCTTGCATCACGAGTTTCTCGCGCGCGCCAAGTCGACGCCGCAGGCGCCGGCGCTGTTGGCGGATGATTGCGAGATGAGCTACGCCGAGCTCGAGCGCCAGTCTCGCCTTTTAGCCAGCCGGCTCGTGGCGATGGGAGCGGGCCCGAACCGGCTCGTCGCCGTCGTGATGGACAAGGGGTGGGAGCAGGTCGTCGCGGTCCTCGCCGTGCTGCGGGCGGGAGGCGCCTACCTTCCGATTGACGCGCGGCTCCCGGATGCGCGCCTCCAATTCATGCTCAGCAACGGGGAGGTCAGGATCGCCCTCACGCAGCCGTGGCTGGCCGAGGCGACCGGCTGGCCGGCGGGCGTAACGTGCGTCGTCGTGATGAAGGAAAGTGACGACGTTGTCGCGTTGAACCAACGGCTGCCGGAGATCGATCCATCCGACATCGCCTATGTGATCTACACCTCCGGTTCGACGGGCCATCCGAAGGGAGTGGTCATCGCCCATGAGGCAGTCGTCAACACCGTCCTCGACGTCAATGAACGGTGCCGGCTTGGCGCCAGCGACCGGGTGTATGCGCTCTCCTCGCTGAGCTTCGATCTCTCAGTCTACGACATTTTCGGGCCGCTGTCGGCGGGCGCTGCGATCGTCGTTCCGGGCCGGGCAGAAACCGCGGATCAGGGGAAATGGACATCGGCGGTCAGGCGCTGGAACGTGACTGTCTGGAATTCGGTTCCGGCGCTGTTCGATCTTCTGGTTGAAGAGGCGATCGAGGCGCAGGTGCCGCTTCCGAGCCTGCGGATCGCGATGCTGAGCGGCGACTGGATTCCGCTTGGCCTGCCCGCCAAGGCACGGCGTGTTGCGCAAGGGCTCGGTGTGCTGGCGATGGGCGGTGCGACCGAGGCGGCGATCTGGTCGAACTACAAATGGGTGGACGCGATCGAGTCGGATTGGAGCAGCATTCCCTACGGCTATCCGCTGACCAACCAGTTCTACGAGATCCTCAATGACGATCTCGCGCCGTGTCCCGACTGGGTCGAAGGCGACCTCTATATCGGCGGCCTCGGGCTTGCGCGGGAATATTGGCGGGACGCCGAGCGAACCGCTCGGAGCTTCTTCGTTCATCCTCAAACCGGACGGCGCTTGTACCGCACGGGCGATCGCGCCCGCTACCGGCCGGATGGCGAGATCGAATTCCTCGGCCGGCGCGATCAGCAGGTGAAGGTGCAGGGGTATCGGATCGAGCTGTCCGAGATCGAGCAGGCGCTGCTCGAACGTCCCGGGGTGCGGGCCGCTGTGGTCGTGATGGTCGGGGAGCGGTTCGGCGCAAAGCGCCTCGTCGCTTATGTTGTTTCACCGCCGGAATTCGACGTTGAGGCACTGCGGGATCAGCTGGCGGATCGCATTCCCGACTACATGATCCCCAGCGTTTTCGTCCGCATGGACAGGCTCCCGCTTTCGTCGAACGGAAAGGTCGACCGCATGGCGCTTCCTCAAGTCCTTCCATCACCGTCCGCCGGCAAGGGGACCGAGGCTCCGAGCGACGAGATTGAACGCTTCATCTCCGGTGTATGGGCCGAAGTGCTCGTCATCGAGAGCCCCGGCCTTCATGATAATTTCTTCGAGATTGGCGGCCAGTCGATCTCGCTGATGCGGATCCGAAGAATTCTCCAGACCAAGTTCGAGCGCGATGTTCCGGCCGCGATCTTCTTCGAGCGGCCGACGATCGCGACGCTCGCACAGTTCTTCCGCAACGCCGACGCCGGCGGCAATCTCGACCGGAGCCAGTTCCGCGGTGAAAACCGCAGGAGACGACTCGCGCGGCGGGGATCTGACCAGTTGCCGACCCAGTCGGTCGCCGACGAGCATGAGGACAGCTGGCAGGTCCTGACGCGGATCTATCAGACGCTCCACTCCTGGCGGGCTCACGTCGAACGCGACCCGATTGTCCCGTCGCTGCAGTCGGAGGTCGCGCGCGGGGAGTTCAAGAGCCGGCGGCCGGGAATTCGTTCGGGGGGCGTCCTGTCCTCGGTCGCGCTGTCCGGCGGAGGTCCGGATGATGCGGTGCTGCGGCGCCGCAGCAGCGCGCGCGACTTCGAGGATGCGCCGGTCGATGCCGCCGCGCTCGCGGACCTCTTGTGTCATCTTCGCAGCAGGGGCACGGCGGACAAGGTCAAATATCGGTACGCCTCCGCGGGCGGGCTGTATCCCGTACAGCTCTATGTCGCCGTTCACCGGTTGACCGAGGCCAGAGGCGTCGAGGGGATCGCAAACGGAAGCTACTACTACAACCCCGATCGCCATGCCCTGGAGCTGATCAGTCCGGATGAACCGTCGGCATCAGAGTTGCACCTTCCGATTAATCGCCCGGTGTTCAAGCGAGCGTCGTTTTCGCTGTTCCTGATCTGCGACCAGGATGCGATCGCTCCGGTTTATGGCGGTGAGAGCCTCCGGTTTGCGTTCCTTGAAGCAGGGATGATGTGCCAGCTGCTCGACGATGCCGCGCCTGACTGCGGCATCGGCCTAGCTCATCTGGGAGGAGTCGATTTCGCCCCCTATCGACCGCAGTTCCAGCTCGGCCCGCAGCACGTCCTTCTCCATGCCTATCTTGGAGGAGCGCACAAGAAGGTGTTTGTCGAGGCTTAGATATTTGGGTCGATTGACGGGATCGGCCGGGGAAAATGGGAGAAGAGGATGGTGGACGCCCACGAACACAGCATCGCCGTGATCGGCATGGCTGGAAGATTTCCCGGCGCGCCCGATCTCACGACCTATTGGTCGAACCTGACGCAGGGGATCGAGTCGATCAGGCAGGTGTCGGAGAAGGATCTCAAGGAAGCCGGCCTGAGTGCGGACAGGGTCGCCGATCCCAACTACGTCAGGGCATTCCCCGCGATCGAGGGAGCAACGCTGTTCGATGCCCGCTACTTCAACATCAGTGCGAAGGAGGTCGAATATATCGATCCCCAGCACCGGATCTTCCTCGAATGCGCCGTGCATGCCCTGGAGGATGCCGGGTGCGATCCGAAGCGCTACGACGGCAATATCGGCGTGTTCGGCGGCGTCAATCCGAACGCCTATCAGTTTCTCGCGCTTCGCAACCGGCTGCTGTCGGGAGCCCATGGATCCGTCGAGGACATCTTCGAGTCGCTCGAGACCGATCTGATGTTCTTCCTCGGGGGCGACAAGGACTATTTGTCGACCCGCGTCTCATACAAGCTCGATTTGCGGGGACCGAGTCTGAGTGTGCAGACCGCATGCTCCACCTCGCTCGTCGCCGTCCATCTGGCCTGTCAGAGCCTGCTCTCGGGAGAGTGCGAGGCGGCGCTCGCAGGCGGCGTTTCGGCCACGCCGGGCAGCTTCATGAAGCTCGGCTATATGGTGTCTCCTGGCATGACGTCGGCGGACGGGCATTGCCGGCCGTTTGACCATCGTGCCAACGGCACCGTGTTTGGCGACGGCGTCGGCATCGTCGTGTTGAAGCGGCTGGATCGTGCACTGGCCGATGGCGACAATATCAGGGCCATCATCCGTGGATCGGCCATCAACAATGATGGCTCGTCGAAGGTGGGATTTGCGGCGCCGAGTCTGGAAGGTCAGGCGTCGGTCGTCGTGGAGGCGCATGCGGTCGCGGGCGTGCCCGCGTCGGCGATCAGCTATGTCGAGGCTCATGGCACCGGGACGTCGCTCGGAGACCCGATCGAAGTCGCTTCGCTCACCCGTGCGTTCCGCAATTCGAGCGCGAACACCGGCTTCTGCGGTCTCGGCTCGGTCAAGTCCAACCTGGGACATCTCAACACGGCAGCCGGCGTTGCCGGGCTCATCAAGGTCATCCTGGCGCTCGAGAACGAATGCTTGCCCCCGAGCATCAACTACGAGGCGCCGAACCCGCAGATCGATTTCGAGCAGACGCCGTTTTTCGTGGTCAACTCGCTGCGAGACTGGCCGCGCTCCGAGAAGCCGCGGCTGGCCGGGGTCAACGCCTTCGGGATCGGCGGCACCAATGCGCATCTCGTCGTCGAGGAGGCGCCGCTCCGGCGGCCGATCTCGTCCCGCAAGACCTGGCACGTGCTGCCCATATCGGCAAAGAGCGAGCAGGCGCTGACGCGTCTTGCGGATCGCCTGCAGGACCACATGTCGGCAGAGCCGGAGGTCGAGATTGCCGACGTCGCGCACACGCTCGCCACGGGACGTCCGCTGCACAGGATCCGAAGGGCCATCGTGTGCCAGGACCGCGTCTCGGCCGTCGACGCCTTGCGTTCGTCATCGGCACGCGCGGTGGCCTCCAGCGACAACTGCCCGGCGTACTTCATGTTTCCGGGGCAGGGCACGCAGCGGCTGGACATGGGGCGGGCGCTCTATCTTGAGGAGCCGGCCTACCGCTCGGCGTTCGACGACTGCGCCAACGGTCTGAAGCGGCACATCGAGACGGATCTGCGCGAAATCGTATTTCTGCGCAATGGGGCCAGTGATGACGCCGTTGCAAGGTTGACGTCGACCGAGTTCGCACAGCCGGCCATTTTCTCGGTCAGCTATGCGATGGCGGCGCTGTGGCGCTCGCGCGGGGTCGAGCCGGCCGGCATGATCGGGCACAGCGTCGGGGAGTTTGCCGCGGCCTGCATCGCCGGGGTGTTGACGCTTGAGGATGCGCTGAAGGCCGTCGCGCTGCGCGGGCGCCTGATGCAGCAGCAGCCCGCTGGAAAGATGCTCGTCGTGCCGATGGCGTTCGACGAGGTCCTGCCGCTGTTGGGAGACGATGTTTCGGTCGCCGCGATCAATGCGCCGGGGGCCGTTGTCGTGTCGGGGCCTGCAGCTGCGATCGCCGAGCTCGAGGCCAAGCTGCGTGAGCGGGCCGTCATGTGCTCGGCGCTCCACACCTCGCATGCGTTCCATTCGGCCATGATGAGCGGAGCGGTGAAGCCGCTCGTCGAGGTCATGAGCGGGATCACGCTCCGTGCGCCGAGGATTCCCTACGTGTCCAATGTCAGCGGAACGTGGATCACGGCGGAGCAGGCGACCAATCCCGCATATTGGGGAGAGCAACTGCGAGCGCCCGTGCGGTTTTCTGAAGGCGTGCGGACGATCCTGGACAACAAACCGGGCGCGCTGATCGAGGTCGGACCCGGCCGTGCGCTCTGGAGCCTGGCGCGCCAGAACCTGCGCGAGTCCGACGGTGCCGCGATCCTGAGCTCGATGCCGAGTCCGGATGATCTCGCCGGAGAGGTGAGATCTCTCAACCAGGCGCTCGGCGAGGCCTGGATGTCGGGATGCGCGATCCACTGGGACGCGCAATATCGCGATGAACGACGGGTCAAGGTGTCGTTGCCGAACTACCCATTCGAAGGTGAGGAGATCCTGCACAGGATCACTCTGGGGTCTGACCGGCCAGCGCGTGCGGACGTCCGGCGGCCGGCCGAACCGCGATCCCAGGCGCCTGATTTCATCCTGGCCCCGTATTGGCGATCCACGAGCGCGGCAGGGCGTTCGGCAGCCGACGTTCAGCTCGACGGCCAGAACTGGCTGGTGCTGGCCGGCGCCAACGGGCTGAGCGGCGCGGTGGTCGACCATCTGAACCGGCGCGGAGCAAACGTCGTGGTCGTCAGGCGCGGCCGCGACTTCGGTGTTTCTGGCAACGAGGTATCCCTGTCGGGCGTCACCCCGGACCAATTCGCGAAGCTGTTCGGCGAACTCGAAGGGCGGTCGTTCGCGCCAGAACGTGTTGTCTATCTCTGGTCCCTCGATGCGCCGCGTATCGACCTCGACAATATCGACCCGGTCCTCGACACGGATTTCTTCGGCTTGATGTATCTGGTTCAGTGGATCGACCGGACCCAGTCGGGACGACGGACGCGTATCGCGATCGCCGCAACGCGAAGCGTCGACGTGGTCGGTGGTGAGATCGTCGATCCCACTGCGGCGATCCTGCGTGGGCCTTGGCTGGTTGCTCCGATCGAGCACAAATACATCTCCTGTCTCTACTTCGACCTTCCGGAGAGCTGCAGGTTGCCGGGAGACCAGGACGAGGATCTCGTTGGCAGGTTGGTCGGAGATGTCGCGGCCGACGACACGCCGACGCTGCTTGCCTACCGACAGGATCGGACGTGGACCACCGCGTTCGAAAAGATCGCGCTGAAGGCGCCGGACCAGGTCAAGCCCATCATTCGCCCAGGCGGCGCATATCTGATCACGGGAGGGCTGGGCGACCTCGGCCTCGCGGTGGCGTCTGCGCTCGCGGAGATGGGGGCCGGCAGCCTCGTCCTGACCGGCCGCACGAGATTGCCGCCGCGCGCGGAGTGGGACAACTGTCTGGCAAGTCCTGACGGCGACTCGCGGGTGGAGCAGATCCTGGCCCGCATCCGTCAGATCGAGGCGAAGGGGGCAGTCGTCATCGTCGGGACGGCGGATGTCGCCGATCGCAATGCCATGCGCGCCGTCGTTGACGACGCGCGCAGGGCGTGCGGCCAGATCAATGGCGTGTTCCACGCGGCCGGCCTGCCTGGCCGCGACATCATCGTCTCGCGAACGAGGGAGGACGCGCTCACCGTGCTGTTGCCCAAGATCGCAGGGACGCTGATCCTTGACGAGCTGCTCCGCGACGAGCCGCTGGATTTCGTCGTGCTGTTCTCGTCGCTCAGTGCCGTGGCCGGCGGAGTCGGCATGGTCGACTATGTGGCCGGCAATGCGTTCCTGGACGCATTCGCCGTCAGCCGCCGTGCCGCGAAGCGCCCGCCGAAGATCGTGTCGATCGACTGGGACATCTGGAGCGAGATCGGGATCGCGGCCCGCCTGGCGCAGGACTTCAAGGGCTCGGGCAGTCTTCGTTTGCGCGACGGCCTCGCGACCGACGAGGCGATCGACGCCTTGATGCGGATCCTGCAAAGCGGCCTGTCCCAGGTCGTTGTGTCGAAAAATCTCAGCAGGAAGCTCGGTCATTTGTCGGCTGAGGGAGCAATGAGCGGGCCCGCGGAAGAGCCGGCCCGCGATGCCCCTGATGGCGGTCGGAAGGAGACAGGGCAGCGCCGCGTGCGGCCGGACATCAGCGCCAGATTCATGGAGCCGAGCAACGAGATCGAGCAAGTGATCGCTGAATTCTGGGCGACCGCCTTGAACCTCGACCGCGTCGGCACCGAGGACGATTTCTTCGAACTCGGCGGCGACTCGCTGCTGGCGATGCAGATGATCCCGAAGCTCATCAGCCGATTCCAGATCGAGCTGATGCCCCGAGACCTGTTCGAGGGCGGTACGGTCGCAGGCATCGCACGGGTCATCGAGAACAAGCTGATCGACGAGATCGACGCCCTCGAGGACGCATAGTCGGCGCCGGCTTCGACCGGCCTGACAAACTGTTTGACCGACGAGCTGTTGTTCTTGGAGAGTGGTCATGGAGACGATGGATCCTGCGACGCGCCGCAAGCGATTGTCGGCGCGCCAGCAGATGCTTCTCGAAGAGCGTATCAAGGGAGCGAGAGGCGCGGCTGCGCCGATCCCGGTGAGGCGCGCCGCTGCTGGCTCTCCCGTGTCCTACGCTCAGGAGTCCCTCTGGTTCCTGGACCTGCTCGGATTTGCCGGCGCCGCCTACAACCTGCCGTTCGAGGTTCGGCTGGAAGGGGTGCTGGATACGGCCGTGCTCGAGCGGAGTCTGTTGGAGATTGTGCGGCGTCACGAGGTTCTGCGGAGCCGCCTGGACGTGAAGGACGACCAGCCGGTTCTGGTGGTTGATTCCCCCGGCGGCTTCCGGTTGGAACGGATCGACATCTCCGCCCTCCCGCCGGAGCTCAGGGAGGCGGAGATCATGCGCCTCGCCGATGAGGAGCTTGCGCGGCCGTTCGATCTCCGGCGCGGGCCGCTGTTTCGGGCAAAGTTGGTTCGCGTCGATGATGCCGACCATGTCGTGCTCGTGACCATGCATCATGTCGTCTGCGATGGCTGGTCGATTGCGCTTCTCATTGATGAGGTCAGCGCGCTGTACGAGGCCTATAGCCAGGGCCACGCATCGCCGCTGCCCGAGCTGCCGATCCAGTACGGTGATTACGCGATCTGGCAACGTGAGGCGGCGCAGGACCGCGTCCTGGACAAGCAGGTCGGCTATTGGAAGGAGAGGCTCGCGGGCGCACCTGTCGCACTGGATCTGCCGGTCGACCGTGTCCGGCCCAAGATGGCGAGCTTCAACGCCGGCACGATCAACGTCGCGTTATCGGCGGGCCTGTCGCGTCAGCTGTTCGAGCTCGCGCGGCGCGAAGGGGCGACGCTGTACATGCTGCTTCTCGCCGCCTATCAGGTCCTGCTGCAGCGCTATAGCGGGCAGGACGACATCGTCGTGGGTTCGCCAACGGCCGGGCGATCCCGCGCTGAATTCCAGGGAATGATCGGTCTGTTCGTCAATACAATCGTATTGAGGACGGATTTGTCGGGTGATCCGCCGTTTCTGGAGCTGCTGAAGCGCGTCAAGCAGGTGGCGATCGGGGCCTATGCGCATCAGGATGTGCCGTTCGAACGGCTGGTGAAGGAGCTGAACCCCGTCCGCGATCTCAACCGTTCCGCGATGTTTCAGACGGTGTTCTCACTGGAGAACCTGCCGCAGAGGCTGCTGACATTCGCCGGCATCAGGGCGCGGTGGATCCGCAGCAACATGCCGAGAGCCAAGCATGAGCTCGCTGTCTACTTTTACGAGCGCGGCGACCGGCTCGAGGGGCATGTCGAGTATGCCAAGGACCTGTTCGAAGCAACGACGATCGAGCGGCTCGTCGAGCATTTTCAGGTGCTGCTCGAGGCTGTGGTGGCGCGGCCCGAGGCACGTTTGTCGGATTTGCCCCTGCTTGGCGAGGACGAGCGCCATCGGCTGATCGTGGAATGGAACGCGACGACGTCAGCATATCCGGCCGACAAATGCTTGCATGAGTTGTTCCGGATCCAGGCGAGCCGGACGCCGGAGACGACGGCGGTCGTGTGTGGCGATGCATCGCTGAGCTATCGCGAGCTGGACCGTCGTTCGAACCAGCTGGCGCACCATCTGCGCCGGCTCGGGGTCGGGCCCGAAATGGTCGTTGGGCTCGGCCTCGAACGCAGCGTCGAGATGACCGTCGCGCTGCTCGGGATTCTCAAGGCGGGCGGGGCCTATCTGCCGCTTGATCTGAGTTATCCGGATGACCGGCTGGACGTCATGCTGGACGATGCAGCCGCCACAGTCGTGGCGACACGGTCGGCATTCGCGGCGCGGTTTGCGAGAGAAGGCCGTCGGGTGGTTGCTGTCGACGCCGACCTTGCGGATGCCGACGATCTGCTCGACCGCTCCCCGTGCAGCGGCGTGCAGCCGGGCAACATGGCCTATCTGCTCTATACGTCCGGATCGACCGGTCGACCGAAAGGAGTCGTCCTCGAGCATCGACATGTGACGAATTACGTGTCGGCGGTCGTGGAGGCCGCGGGGCTGGCAGAGACATCCAGCTACATGATGCTGCAGCCATTGACCGTCGATTCCTCGGTAACGGTGCTGTACCCATCGCTGCTGAGCGGCGGAACGCTGCATCTCGTCGGCTATGAGGAGACGCTGGACGCGCAATATCTGTCGAACTACGTCAGGAAGAGCCCGATCGATTGTCTCAAGATCGCGCCTCCGCATCTGCATTCGCTGCTGGACGCCGCAGGGAGCAGCGAGTTGCTGCCAAGGAAGGTTCTGATCGTCGGCGGCGACGTCAGTCGGTGGGAATGGGTCGAGAGACTCAGAGCCGCGGCGCCCGGCTGCCGGATCTTCAATCACTACGGGCCGACAGAGACGACGGTCGGGGTCACCGTCCAGAGTGTCGATGGCTGTATCCAGCGCGGCACCACCGAGTGCGTTCCGATTGGGCGGCCGCTCGCCAACACCCAGTCCTTCATTTTGGACGGGAATCTCGATCCGGCTCCGATCGGAGTGGTTGGCGACCTGTATATTGGTGGCGCCCAAGTGGCGCGCGGATATCTCGGTCGCGCGGACCTGACGGCCAGCAGCTTCATTCCAGATCCGTTTTCCGATTCCGGGCGCAGGCTGTATCGCACCGGCGATCGCGCCCGTTTTCTTTCAGACGGAAGCATCGAGTTCCTCGGGCGGGGTGACGATCAGGTCAAGATCCGAGGTTACCGCATCGAGCCTGAGGAGGTCACCGCGGCGCTGCTGACGCATCCCGCGGTTCGGCAGGCCGTCACGGTGGCGCGCGCCCTTGGCCACGAGAAGACCCTGATCGGCTACGTGGTGCTGCATGATGGAGGCCGCGCGGATGGCGCCGAGCTCCGCCGGCATCTCTCCGTTCGGCTGCCTCCGCACATGGTACCCTCGGCCATTGTGCAGCTCGAGCAATTGCCGCGAACGGCACACGGCAAGCTCGACCGCCGCGCATTGCCGATGCCGGACCTGCAACGCCTCACCGAATCCTATTCGGCGCCTCGCAACCCGGCCGAGGAAATGCTGGCGGCGATCTGGTGCGAGGTCTTGAGACGCGATCGGATCGGGATCGACGAGAACTTCTTCGAGCTCGGCGGGCATTCGCTGCTGGCAACGCGCGTGATGGCCCGGCTGCGGGATGCGCTGCAGGTCGAGTTGCCGCTGCGCGCATTGTTCGAAGCGCCGACGATCAGGGATCTGGCAGCACGGATCGAGGCGGAGCAGCTCGGCGGAGCGGTAGCCGTGTTGCCGCCGTTGCTCCGGCTCCCGGACCGCCCGGACCGGCCGGCGATGTCCTATGCGCAGGAGCGGCTGTGGTTCCTGGACCAGCTTGGTCTGGTGGGAGCAGCCTACAACATGCCGTTCGCGCTCAGACTCGAGGGTGAGCTCGATGTAGTCGCGTTGGAGCGGAGTCTGTCGGAGCTGGTGCGGCGCCACGAGGCGTTGCGGACGCATTTCGAGGCACTGGATGGGCAGGGCGTGCAGGTGATCGACGCTGCTGGCTCGTTTTGTCTTGCCAAGCGGGACCTGTCGGGGCTTGGCGTCGACGCACAGCAGGCCGAGGTTCGCCGCCTGGTGCAGGACGAAGTCTCGCATCGCTTCGCGCTGACGCGCAGGCCGTTGTTCCGGGCGACGCTGATCCGTCTCGGAGCCAGCGACCACGTGCTGCTGACGACGATGCATCACATCGTGTCGGATGGCTGGTCGATCGGCGTTCTGACGCGCGAGGTGGCGGCGTTGTATCAGGCATTCAGCCTCGGCGATCCATCGCCGCTGGCGGAGCTTCCGGTCCAGTATGCGGACTATGCGTTGTGGCAGCGGAGCTGGTTGCAGGGAGAGGTGTTGCAGCAGCAGATCGGCTATTGGAAGCGCCAGCTGCAGGGAGCGTCGCCCGCCTTGGACTTGCCGGCCGACCGGCCGCGGGCGGCGGTCGCCAGCTTCGCCGGTGGTGCGGTTGACTTCGCGCTCCCAGGCGAGCTGTCGGGAAAGCTCGCGGCGCTCGCGCGTCGCGAAGGCGTGACGCTGTATATGCTCTTGCTGGCCGCGTATCAGCTGTTGCTGAAGCGCTACAGCGGTCAGGATGACATTGTGGTCGGCACGCCGATCGCCGGCCGCCGGCGTCCCGAGCTGGAAGGGCTGATCGGATTCTTCGTTAACACGCTGGCAATGCGGACGGACCTGTCGGGGGATCCGATCTTCGTGCAGCTGTTGAAGCGCGTGAGGGATGTGGCGCTGGGCGCCTATGCGCATCAGGATCTGCCGTTTGAGAAGCTCGTCGAGGAGTTGCAGCCGGCGCGGGATCTTAGCCGTCAACCGGTGTTTCAGGTCTGCTTCAGCCTGCAGAACACGCCGCGTGAAGCCGTCGAGCTGCCTGCATTGACGCTTCGAATGCTCAGCGGTGAGCACCGGACTTCGTTGTTCGACCTGACGCTGTTCATGCGCGAGACCGACGCGGGGCTGATCGGGACGTTCGAATATGCATCGGATCTGTTCGACCGCACGACGATCGAGCGGCTGGCGGACCACTTCGCGCGACTGCTGGAAGGCATCGTGGCGACGCCGGACGCACGCCTATCGGCGCTGCCGTTGTTGAGCGAGGTAGAGCATCATCGGCTGGTTGTGGAATGGAATGCGACCGCGGCGAATGATCCTTCGGACAAGTGCCTGCATCAGCTGTTCGAAGCGCAGGCGGGGCGAACACCTGATGCGATTGCTCTCGTCGACGACGATCGACAGCTGAGCTATGCGGAGCTCGACCGCCGCGCGAACCGTCTGGCGCACCATCTGCGTCATCTCGGGGTGGGACCGGAGTTGGTGGTCGGGCTGTGTATCGGGCGCAGCCTCGAAATGATGATCGCGCTGCTGGGCATCCTCAAGGCGGGCGGCGCCTATCTCCCGCTGGATCCGTCCTATCCGGCCGACCGGCTGGCCTACATGCTGAACGATGCGAAAGCGCCGCTCGTGGTCACCATGGCGCATCTGGTGCCGCACTTGCCCGCCCACTCCGGCTCCATGTTGCGGATCGATGCGGATTGGGAGGATATCGCGCGTCAGCCCGCGACCCCGCCGGAGACCAGCGCCGTTCCTGCGAACCTTGCCTACGTCATTTACACCTCGGGCTCCACAGGTCGGCCAAAGGGGGTGTGCGGACTGCACGAAGGGATGGTGAACCGGATCGTGGCGCAGGAAGGCATCGCGGCGTTCGACGACGATGATGTCTGCTGCCAGAAGACCTCGATCGGCTTTGTGGACTCGATCTTCGAAAGCCTCGGACCGCTCTGCCGAGGTCTTCGCCTGGTCATCGCGCGCGACGCTGCAGGCCGGCGGCCGACGGAGCTCGTCGCGATGATGGCCGGACAAGGGGTGACGCGCGTCGTGATGGTGCCGTCCTTGGCGTTCGCGCTTGTGTCCGATGCGGCGACAAGAGCCCAACTATCGGGCTTGCGAAGCTGCACGCTGAGCGGGGAGGCCCTGAGCAGGGACCTGATGGTCCGCCTGACGGAGGCGTTGCCGGACTGCCGCTTCGTCAACATCTACGGCTCGTCCGAAGTCTCCGCCGATGCGTCGTCCTATGTCGTCGGGACGCCGATGCCTGCGGCCATTCCCATCGGCCGACCGATTCTGAACATGAAGGTCTTTGTCCTCGATCCCGATCTTCGTCCCGTCCCTATCGGCGTCGCCGGGGAATTATATGTAGGGGGCTTCGGTGTTGCGCGGGGCTATCTCGGCCGCCCTGATCTCACAGCGGAACGGTTCGTGCCGAATCCGTTCGGCGACGGCGAGCGATTGTACCAGACCGGCGATCGCGTGCGGTGGTGCGCCGATGGCAATCTGGAATTCCTCGGCCGGTCGGACCATCAGGTCAAGATCCGCGGCTTCCGGATCGAGCTCGGCGAGGTCGAGGCGGCGCTGCTCGCCGATGAATCCGTTGCGCAGGCTGCAGTGGTCGCGCACGAGGAGGAGGGCGACAAGCGCCTGGTCGCCTATGTTGTCGGAGCGGAGAATGGCGGGCAACTCGATGCCGACAAGCTTCGCAATCATCTGAAGCGGAGCCTGCCCGACTACATGGTCCCGTCGTCCTTCATGGCGATGGAGACCTTCCCGTTGACGCCGACCGGCAAGCTCGACCGCCGTGCCTTGCCGGCCCCGGGACCGCGCGCCTCGTCACGCCCCTATGTTGCGCCCCGTACGCCGGTCGAGGAGACGCTCGCGGCGATCTGGTGCGACATCCTAAAGCTGGATCGGATCGGAATCGACGACAACTTCTTCGAGCTTGGCGGGCATTCGCTGCTGGCGATGCGGATGATGGCGCGGCTGCGCGAAGCGCTCGCGATTGAGGTGCCGCTCCGCGCGCTGTTCGAAGCGCCCACTCTCGCTCGGCTGGCCGATTGGATCGATACGGTCCGTTGGGCCGCCCAGCCTCGGGCAGCCGATAGCGCGCAACGCTCGGAGGATCGTGACGAAGAGGTGGGGATCGTATGAGCACGGTCCAGGCTCTCCTGACGTCGCTGCGCAAGAACGGCGTGAGCATCTGGCTCGACAACGGGCAGCTCAAATACCGGGCGCCTGCCGGCGGCTTGTCGCAGGCCGAGCTGGCAGAACTCCGCGCGAACAAGGAAGGCGTGATCAGCTTCCTGACCTACGCACATCGCGCCGCGGCCAGCCGGCCAAAGCTGGCGGCCAGAGAGCCGTCGGATCGCGTGGCGATGTCGTATGCGCAGGAACGCTTGTGGTTCCTGGATCAGCTCGGGCTTGTGGGATCGGCCTACAACATGCCCTTCGCGCTCCGTCTGGATGGCGAACTTGACGCTGCCGCGCTGGAGCAGAGCCTGGCGGAGGTTGTGCGACGGCACGAGGCATTACGGACGCATATCGAGCTGGTGGACGGGCAGGGCGTGCAGGTGATCGATGCGGCCGCCTCGTTCCGTCTTGAGCTGCTGGATCTGTCGCACCTTGGCGTCAACACTCAGGAAGCTGAGATTCGACGTCTGGCAAAGGAGGAGGCCTCGTACCGCTTCGAGCTGACACGCGGCCCCGTGTTCAGGGCAAGGCTGATTCGGCTCGGAGCCAGGGATTACGTGGTGCTGGCGACGATGCATCACATCGTCTCGGATGGCTGGTCGATCGGCGTCCTCACGCGCGAGGTGGCGGCGATCTACGAGGCGTTCAGCCAGGGCAAATCATCGCCGCTGCCGGAGCTACCGGTCCAGTATGCCGACTACGCGCTCTGGCAGCGGGCCTGGCTGCAGGGCGACGCGCTGGAGCGTCAGCTTGCATATTGGAAGGAACGGCTGAAGGGAGCGCCAGCGGCGCTCGAGTTGCCGACAGACCGTCCGCGTCCGTCGGTGGCGAGCTTTGCCGGCGGCATGGTGCCGTTCACCCTGTCTCGCGAGCTGTCGGATGGACTGACGGCGCTGTCGCGTCGTTCGGGCGCGACGCTCTACATGGTACTGTTGGCCGCGTATCAGCTCCTGTTGTCGCGCTACAGTGGCCAGACCGACATCGTCGTGGGCTCGCCGATCGCCGGACGCATCGACCGCCAGCTGGAGGGGCTGATCGGGTTCTTCGTCAACACGCTCGCGATGCGCACCGACCTGTCGGATGATCCGAGCTTCATGGAGCTGCTGGCGCGGGTGAAGGAGATGGCGCTCGGCGCCTTTGCCCATCAGGACCTCCCGTTCGAGAGACTGGTGGAGGAGCTGCAGCCGGTCCGCGACCTGAGCCGGCAGCCGGTGTTCCAGGTGAGCTTCAGCCTGCAGAACGTGCCGCAGGAAGCGATCGAGCTCTCGGCGCTGACGTTTCGTCCGCTCGCAGGCGAGCAGCGGACGTCGGTGTTCGATCTGTCCTTGTTCGTCTGGGAGACCGACGGCCGCCTGCAGGGCCGTCTGGAATATGCGCTCGATCTGTTCGATCGTGGGACGGTCGAGCGGTTTGCGCACCATCTCGAGGTGCTGCTGGAAGGAATCGTCGCGGCGCCGGAGCGCCGGCTGTCATCATTGCCGGTGTTGAGCGCCGCTGATCGTCGCGTTCTGCTGGAGGATTGGGCGGGCCAGGCGACGTCCTATCCCGAGAACTGTCTGCACGAGCTGTTCATGGCGCAGGCCGCGCGTACGCCGGACGCGGTCGCGGTGGGGTTCGAGGGCGAGCAGCTGAGCTACCGCGAGCTGGACGCACGTTCGAACCAGCTGGCGCATCATCTGCGCTGCCTCGGCGTGGGCCCCGGGGTCGTGGTCGGACTTTGCGTCGAGCGCAGCCTGGAGCTGGTGGTGGCGCTGCTCGGAATCCTGAAGGCCGGCGGCGCCTATCTGCCGCTCGACCCGGGCTATCCATTGCAACGGCTGAGCTACATGCTGCACGACGCGGGCGCGCCGGTCATCGTGACCCAGCGGCATCTGGCCGGCGTGCTGCCCGCTCATGCAGCGCGCGTGGTGGAGCTCGATACGGAAGCAGCTGCTATCGCGGCCTGGCCGCAGCAGGCGCCGGTCGACACCAGCCGGCCAGCCAACCTCGCTTACGTCATCTACACCTCGGGCTCGACCGGACGGCCCAAGGGCGTCGCCGTCACCCATTCCAATATCGTTCGATTGGTCAAGAATGCGAACTATGTGAGCGTCGGGGTTGACGACGTATTCCTGCATCTGGCGCCGCTCGCCTTCGATGCCTCGACATTCGAAATCTGGATGCCGTTGTTAAACGGAGCGAGGCTCATCGTCTACCCGGCGGGATTTGTCGAGGTCGCGACGCTGAAGCGGGTGATCGCGGAATCCCGTGTCACGGTTCTCTGGCTGACGGCGGGACTGTTCCACACCGTCATCGAGCACGACATCGAGCTCGTCAGACCGCTGCGCTATCTGCTGGCGGGCGGAGACGTGCTCTCGCCGTCTCATGTCCAACGCGTCCTCGACGAGATGCCCGATTGCCAGCTCGTCAATGGCTACGGGCCCACGGAAGGCACCACCTTCAGCGCCTGTTTTGCGGTCGCGCCGCGGCCTGGACTGGCCGTCAACGTGCCGATCGGGCGGCCGATCTCGAATACCCAGCTGTACGTTCTGGATGACCAGGGTGAGCTCGTGCCCGCGGGCGTCGCCGGTGAGCTGTACATTGGCGGGGCAGGGCTCGCGCGCGGCTATTTCGGCCGCGCCGACCTGACGGCGGAGCGGTTCGTGCCGAGCCCGTTCGGCTGTGGCGAGCGGCTGTACCGCACGGGCGACCTGGCCCGGTGGCTTAAGGATGGCGTGCTCGAATATCTGGGGCGACGCGATCAACAGGTGAAGATCCGCGGCTTCCGCATCGAGCTTGGCGAGATCGAGGCGGCGCTGACCGAGCATGCCGGCGTTTCGCAGGCGGTCGTCGCCGCCCAGGCCGATAGCCGAGGCGGCAAGCGGCTGGTGGCCTATGTCGTGGGACATGCGGAGGTTGCCACGGAAGATCTGCGAGCCCATCTTGCGCGCCGTCTTCCCGACTACATGATGCCCTCGGCCTATGTCCAGCTCGCTACTCTGCCGTTGACGGCGAACGGCAAGCTGGATCGCGAGGCGCTGCCCGTACCGGAAACGGCAGCATTTCCGCATGACCGCTACGAAGCTCCGCGAGGCGAGACGGAGGAGCGGCTGGCGCAGATCTGGTGCGAGCTGCTGAAGGTCGCGCGTGTCGGCCGCCACGATGACTTCTTCGCGCTCGGCGGCCACTCGCTGCTGGCGATCACGCTGATCGAGCGGATGCGTCGAGCGGGCCTCGTTGCGGATATCCGGGCCGTGTTCAGTGCGTCTGACCTCGCCGGACTAGCGGCCGCCGCCAGCAGCGAGGTGCCATCTGTCGAGGTGCCCGCCAATCTAGTTCCCGAGGGCTGCACTGCGATCACGCCGGCGATGCTGCCGCTGGTGAAGCTGAGCCAGAGCGAGATCGACCTGATTGCCTCGGCTGTCGACGGCGGCATGGCCAACATTCAGGACATCTATCCTCTCGCGCCGCTGCAGGAGGGCGTCCTCTTCCATCACATGATGGATGCGGAGCATGATGCGTATCTGCTGTCGAGCGTGCTGGCGTTCGACACGCGGTCGCGGCTCGACGGCTTCGTCGCGGCATTGGACGCCGTCATCAGTCGGCACGACATTCTGCGAACGTCCGTGATGTGGGAGCAATTGCCGCAGCCGGTGCAGGTGGTGTGGCGGCGCGTGCGGCTTGCGGTCGAAGACGTGGTCCTCGATGAGCCGGGCGGCGATGCGGCTCTGCAGCTGCGGTCCCGCTTCGGACGCAGCCAACGACTCGATGTACGGCATGCGCCGCTCTTGCGGGGCTGTGTCGCCCACGACGGGCAGCATGGACGCTGGTTGCTGCTGCTGACCTATCATCATCTGGTCATGGATCATACGACCCTGGAGGTGCTCACGTATGAGGTTCATGCCCATCTGATGGGCCGGCAGGCGGAGCTGCCTGCGCCGGTGCCGTTCCGCAACTTCATCGGGCAGGCGCTGCACGGCGTCAGCACGGCGGAGCACGAGACGTTCTTCCGCGAGCTGTTGGCGGACGTGACCGAGCCATCAGCACCGTTCGGCCTCGTCAATGTGCAGGGAGACGGTACGGACATCGAGGACGCGCGTCATGCGCTTCCCGCCGCCCTGTCGGCACGACTGCGCGGCCACGCGCGTGAGCTCGGGGTGAGTGCTGCAAGCCTGTTTCACCTGGCGTGGGGGCTTGTGGTGTCGCGGACGTCGGGAGGGCGTGATGCGGTGTTTGGGACTGTGTTGTTCGGACGTTTGCACGGGATGTCCGGAGCGGATCGGACGGCGGGGATGTTCATCAACACGCTCCCGGTGCGGATTGCGATCGGAGAGAAGAGCGCAGCCGCGAGCGTTCGCGATGTCCATGCGCTGTTGGGGCGGCTCCTCCGTCACGAGCATGCTTCGCTCGCACTCGCGCAGCGCTGCTGCGGCATCAAAGGTTCCGGCCCACTGTTCACGTCACTGCTGAACTACCGCTACAGCGGCGGCGTGGCCAACGACCCGGCGTGGGACGGAATCGAGCTGTTGTGGGGAGAGGAACGCACGAACTATCCCGTGATGCTGTCGGTCGATGACGCCGGAGACGGCTTTGGCCTGACGGCGCAGACGATGAGGTCGATAGGAGCGGCCCCGCTGTGCAGGATGATGGAGACGGCGCTGACAGAGCTTGCGGATGCGTTGGCACAGCATCCGGAAAGGCCGATGAGACGGCTCGAGGTGCTGAGCGCCGCGGATCGTCGCCTTCTGCTGGAGGATTGGGCGGGCAAGGCTAAGGCCTATCCTGAGCGCTGTCTGCACGAGCTGTTCGCGGCGCAGGCTGCGCGTACGCCGGACGCCGTGGCGGTGGCGTTCGAGGGCGAGCAACTGAGCTACTGCGAGCTGGACGCACACGCGAACCAGCTGGCGCATCATCTGCGCGGGCTCGGCGTGGGGCCCGAGGTCGTCGTGGGGCTTTGCGTCGAGCGCAGCCTGGAGCTGGTGGTGGCGCTGCTGGGAATCCTGAAGGCCGGCGGAGCCTATCTGCCGCTCGACCCCGGCTACCCGGCGGATCGGCTGAGCTACATGCTGCATGACGCGGGCGCGCCGGTCATCGTGACGCAGCGGCACCTGGCCGGCGTGCTGCCCGCTCATGCAGGGCGGGTGGTGGAGCTCGATGCGGATGCGGCTGCTATCGCGGCTTGGCCGCAGCAGGCGCCGGTCGACACCAGCCGGCCGGCCAACCTCGCTTACGTCATCTACACCTCGGGCTCGACCGGACGGCCCAAGGGCGTGATGGTGGCGCATGCGGGGCTGATCAATTTCCTGACGGACATGGCCGTGCGTCCTGGCATCGACGCATCGGACGTCGTGGCGGCGGTGACGCCGATCTCGTTCGACATCGCAGGACTGGAGATCTACCTGCCGCTGCTCGCAGGGGCGCGCGTGGTGGTGCTGCCCCGCGAGCTCAGCGCCGACGGAGAACGCCTGCGCGAGCGGCTTGCCGTGATTGGGGCGACGATGCTGCAGGCGACCCCTGCGACGTGGCGCTTGTTGACCGACGCCGGCTGGCGACCGTCCGCTTCGCTGAAGGTGCTTTGTGGCGGCGAGGCATTGCCACCTGATCTGGCGTCGCGACTCGCGGACGGATCATCCGCGAGCTGGAATCTCTACGGTCCGACGGAGACGACGGTCTGGTCGAGCTTGAGCCGGATCACGACCGAGCGCCGGATCGGCATCGGGCATGCGATCGCGAACACGCAGCTTCATGTCCTCGATGGTCATGGCGAGCTGGTGCCCGTCGGTGTCGCGGGTGAGCTGTATATCGGTGGTGCAGGACTGGCACGGGGCTATTTCGGCCGCGCCGCCCTGACAGCAGAGCGGTTCGTGCCGAGCCCCTTCGGGGATGGCGAGCGGCTGTACCGGACGGGTGATCTCGTGCGCTGGCGAGCGGATGGCGAACTGGACTATCTCGGGCGGCTGGATCACCAGGTGAAGATCCGCGGCTTCCGGATTGAGCTTGGGGAGATCGAGGCGGCGCTCCTTGCGCACGCCGGCGTGTCGCAGGCGGTGGTGACGGCCCAGGAGAACGGTAGCGGTGGCACGCGGCTCGTGGCCTATGTGGTGGGAGAGGCGGCGGTGCGCGCAGAAGATCTGCGCGCGCAGCTGTCGCGGCGTCTTCCCGATTACATGGTCCCGTCGGCCTATGTGCAGCTGGCGGCTCTGCCGCAGACGCCGAACGGCAAGCTCGACCGCAAGGCGCTGCCTGCGCCGGGATCGGCAGCGTTTGGGCATCGCGCCTTCATTGCGCCGCTGGGCGAGGTCGAGGAGCGGCTGGCGCAGATCTGGTGCGAGCTGCTGAAGCTGGACCGTATTGGCCGGCATGACGACTTCTTTGCATTGGGTGGCCACTCGCTGCTGGCGATGCGGGCGCTTTCCCGGCTGCGCGACGAGTTCGTGATCGATCTCCCGCTACGGGCCATGTTCGATGCGCCGCGACTGAGCGATCTGGCGGGACGGATCGAGAGCGCGTTGCGCAGTGGCGCCGGAGTGGCGCTGCCGCCGCTGCAGGTTCAGCCGCGTCCGGAGCGGCTGGTGCTGTCCTACGCGCAGGAGCGATTGTGGTTCCTGGATCAGCTCGGGCTGGTGGGAGCGGCCTACAATCTGCCGTTTGCCGTGCGGCTCGAGGGGACCCTGGACACCATCGCGCTGGAGCGGAGCTTTGCCGAAGTGGTCCGGCGTCACGAGGCGATGCGGACGCACTTTGAGACGGAGCAAGGGCAGGCGGTGCAGATCATCGACGCCCCCTCGGTGTTCAGGCTCGGCCGAGACGATTTATCGGAACTCGAAGACGATGAGGTGCGCCGGCTCAGGATCGATCGTCTGCTCCGCGATGCGGCCGTGCAGCCGTTCGATCTGTCGCGGGGACCGCTGTTCCGGGCACGGTTGATCCGGCTGGGGCCGCAGGACCATGTGGTGCTGGTGACGATGCATCACATCGTGTCGGACGGCTGGTCGATCGGCGTGCTGGTCCGAGAGCTCGCAGCGCTGTACGAGGCCTATCGCACCAACGCTGCGCCGCCGCTGGCTGATCCCCAGGTGCAGTATGCGGACTATGCGCTGTGGCAGCGGGCCTGGCTGCAGGGCGAGGCGCTGGAGCGCCAGCTTGCCTATTGGAAGACGCGGCTGACGGGAGCGCCGGCAGCGCTGGAGCTGCCGACCAACCGTGCGCGTCCCGCGGTCGCGAGCTTTGCCGGCGGAATGGTGCCGTTCACGCTGTCGCGTGCGCTGTCGGACGGGCTCAAGGCGCTGTCGAGCCGTTCGGGCGCGACGCTCTACATGGTGCTGCTGGCCGCGCATCAGGTTCTGTTGTCGCGCTACAGCGGCCAGACCGACATCGTCGTGGGCTCGCCGATCGCCGGGCGCGTCGACCGCCAGCTGGAGGGACTGATTGGGTTCTTCGTCAACACGCTCGCGATGCGCACCGACCTGTCCGGGAATCCGAGCTTCATCGAGCTGCTCGGGCGGGTGAAGGAGGTGGCGCTCGGGGCCTATGCGCACCAGGATCTTCCGTTCGAGAAGCTGGTCGAGGAGTTGCAGCCGGTCCGCGACCTGAGCCGCCAGCCGGTGTTTCAGGTCAGCTTCAGCCTGCAGAATACGCCGCAGGACGCGATCGAGCTGCCGGTACTGACGCTTCGGCTGCTGGGCAGCGAGCACCGCACGTCGCTGTTCGATCTGACGCTGTTCATGCGCGAGACCGAGGCCGGCTTGGTCGGGACGTTTGAATATGCGTCGGATCTGTTCGACCGCGCGACCATCGAACGGCTGGCGGAACATTTCGAAATCCTGCTGGGTGGCATCGTGTCGACCCCGGAAGCCCGCTTGTCGGAGCTTCCGCTGCTGAGCGAGGCGGAGCGTCATCAGCTGATCATCGACTGGAATGCGACGAAGGCCGACTATCCGGCGGACAAATGCCTGCACGAGCTGTTTGCCGAGCAGGCCGCACGGACACCTGACGGCCTCGCCGTGGTGTTCGAGGGCCAGCAGCTGAGCTACCAGGAGCTGGACATACGTTCCAACCAGCTTGCGCACCATTTGCGTCGGCTTGGCGTGGGGCCTGAGGTCGTGGTGGGGCTGTGCGTCGAGCGCAGCCTGGAGATGGTGGTGGCCTTGCTCGGAATCCTGAAGGCGGGCGGGGCGTATCTGCCGCTCGACCCGGGCTATCCGGCGGAACGGTTGAGCTACATGATGCAGAACGCGGGCGCGCCCGTCATCGTGACGCAGCAGCGTCTTGCCGCGTCGCTTCCCGCGCATGCCGGCCGCGTGGTGGAGATCGACGCGGCATGGTCCGCCATTGCGGCCGAGCCGCAGCAGGCTCCTGTCGACAGCAGCCGTCCTGGCAATCTCGCTTATGTCATCTACACCTCGGGATCCACGGGGCGGCCCAAGGGGGTCGCCAACACGCATGGCGGCATCGTCAACCGGCTGGTGTGGATGCAGGCGGCCTACCGGCTCGGCCCCGGCGACCGCGTTCTGCAGAAGACGCCGTTTTCGTTCGACGTGTCAGTGTGGGAGTTCTTCTGGCCGCTGATCGAGGGCGTGCCGCTCGTCGTGGCCCGGCCCGAGGGTCATCAGGATCCCTCCTATCTCGCGGCCCTGATCCAGCGTGAGGCGGTGACCATCGCGCACTTCGTCCCGTCGATGCTGCAGGTGTTCCTGGAGACCGAGGATGTCTCCCGCTGTGTCAGCCTGCGTGCCGTGATGTGCAGCGGCGAGGCGCTCGGGGGAGAGCTGAAGACGCGGTTCCTGCGGCGTTCGCGCAGCGAGCTGCACAATCTCTACGGACCGACCGAAGCTGCGGTGGATGTGAGCGCGTTCGCGTGCCGCCTGGGGGCGGATGCGGTCAGCGTGCCGATCGGCCGTCCGATCTCGAACATGCAGCTCCATGTTCTGGATGATCACGGTGCGCTCGTGCCCGTCGGCGTCGCCGGCGAGTTGTATATCGGCGGCGTGGGACTTGCTCGCGGCTATTTCGGCCGTGCCGATCTGACGGCGGAGCGCTTCGTTCCGAGCCCGTTCGGAGATGGCGAGCGGTTGTACCGGACGGGAGATCTCGTCCGGTGTCGCACGGACGGCGAACTGGAATATCTGGGTCGCCTGGATCATCAGGTGAAGATCCGCGGCTTCAGAATCGAGCTCGGCGAGATCGAGGCTGCGCTCGCCGAGCATGCCGACGTGTCGCAGGCGGTGGTGACGGCGCCGGCTGACGGCAGCGGCGACAGGCGGCTCGTTGCCTATGTCGTCGGTGACGAGAAGACCATCGACCCGGTGGCGTTGAGCGCGCATCTCAAGCGACGGGTTCCAGACTACATGGTGCCTGCAGCCTCGGCCTTCGTCATTCTGGATCAGCTTCCGCTCTCGCCGAACGGGAAGCTCGACCGCGACGCGCTGCCGCAACCGCAACGGCGGCACAGCGCCGGTGAAGCTGCTCCACGCACGGCCGCCGAGGAAATTCTCGCGAAGCTGTGGTCGGACCTGCTCGGACTACACGGCGTCGGCGTGCATGACGATTTCTTTGAGCTCGGCGGCCATTCGCTGCTGGCGATGCGCTTGATCGCGCAAGTCCGACATGCGCTCGGCGTCGATCTGCCGGTGCGCCTCCTGTTCGAGGAGAAGCCGACGATTGGGGTGATGGCCGCCCACATCGCCGTCGCGCGGGCGGCGAAACAAGGGTTCGAGATGCAGGGATCGGGCAGGCGCGACTACTCCTGCATCATTCCGATACAGTTGAGCGAGCAGGGGACGCCGATCATCTGTGTTCATCCCATCGGGGGAGGCATCCTGTGCTATCGCGACCTCGCGAAGTCGCTGGGGCCCGGCTATTCCGTCTACGGCATCAAGGCGCTTGGTCTTCATGGCGAGCAGGATCCGCTGGTCTCGATCGACCAGATGGCGGATCACCATGTCGCCCGCATGCTTGAGATACAGCAGACGGGACCGTTCAACCTCGTCGGCTGGTCCGCCGGCGGGCTGATCGCCTTTGCCATCGCCAGGAAGCTGAACGAGCTCGGACATCAGGTCGGGGTGCTGGCGCTGATCGATACCGTTCCGCCGAGCTCCACCGGAGAGTGGCGGCACAACAGGCGCCAGGTCGAACGCACCGAGTGGCTCACATTCATGGGCGTGTTGGAAATTCCGCCACAGCGCGGGCTGACGTCGCGATGGCATTCGTTCTGGCGGCTCTCCGATGCTGCCAAGGCCGATTATGTGCTGCGTCTGGCCAAGCGCCACAGGTCGCTGTCCAGCGAAATGACGGACGCAGAGTTCGCGCATGTGGTCTCCGTGTTCCAGGCCAATCTGCATGCTCTCCAGCAGCACGTGGTGTCGCCCTATGTCGGGAAGCTGTTGCTGTTCCAGCCGGACGGAGATCCGGTCAGGACGCCGGATCACTTCGCCAGGGCTGAGGAATTCTGGCGATCCAAGTCGCTGAACGGCTTTGACGTGCATTACGTCCCAGGCAATCACGGCTCCATGATCCAGCATCCGGCCTCGGACCACATCGCGGCTCGCTTGCGGGCCGAGCTCGAGAGAGCCCAGCCCGTCTCCGAGAGATTGGCCGTCGAGCCGGTCTAGGTCATCCTCATGCAGAACAATCTCGTCTCTTTCCTACTTCGCCTAGTGCCCGGGCCTATCGCTGTCGCCTCGGGGTGCAGCATTGTCGCGGCTGCCACGACCGTCGCGCTGTTTGCCTACGTCTTTGCGCATGTTCGCCTCCAGGCGCCGGCTGCTCTGCCCGAGGTCATCTCATTCGCGGCCCTCGCATCGGCATCGGTCGTCAGCCGTCTCGCCGCCGCGAGAGCTTCGGTCCGTGTTGGCAGCGCAGTCATTCTGCGGCTTCGAAAGACGTTGGTCTCGGCGATTCTGAATACGCGCTACCGCCAGCTCGAGATGATCGGAGCCGGAAGGCTGAAAGCGGTCGTCGCCGCCGACGTCCAGACGATTGCGACGGCGGCTCCCATCCTCGTCAACATGGTGACGAACCTCGCGATGGTCGCGAGCCTCCTGGTCTACATGTGCTGGCTCTCGCCGGTGGGAGCAGGCGTGATCGTCGGCGCGGCGATGATTGGCGTGCCGCTGTACTGGGCCGTGGTCGAGCGGTCGACCAGATTGAGCTATCAGGCCTGGCTGGCGTGGGAGCGCCTCGACAAGGTGCTGGGGGGCCTGATCGCAGGACTGAAACAGCTGAAATTGAGCGCGGTCCGAACGTCCAGTTACCTGTCCGAGGACATCGATGGGCGTCAGACCGAGTTTCTCCGCTTTCGCGAGCAGGCGACATGGGCCGGCGCCATCGCGATGAATGTTGGGCAGGCCGTGTTTCTGCTGGTGATCGGAATCCTCTTGTTTCAGCATTCTCCGGACGCCCGGCATGTCGAGTTCTTCTTTGCTGCGATCTACCTGATCGGCCCGTTGGATGCCGCCATCGGGTCGTTCGCGTCGCTCGGACATGTCAATGCGGTGTTTCGCAGGATTCAAGATCTCGGCGTGGTGCTTGCGTCATCATCAGCCGTTGACCCCGAAGCGGGAGAGAGCGGCGCGGGTGATGTCCCGTGGCGGCAGGTTAGCTTCGAGGGCGTCTGTTATTCCTACGGCGAGCCCGGGCCCGCCGATGCATTTGCATTCGGGCCGGTGGATCTCGTGCTGAAACGCCGAGAGATCGTCTTCATCAAGGGCGGAAACGGCAGCGGCAAGAGCACCTTTGCGCGGCTGCTCGCCGGCCTGTACGAGCCGTCGAGCGGCGTGATCCTCTTGGACGGTCGGCCGATCGATGATCGGAGCCGCGAGCTCTATCGCCAGATCTACAGCTGCCTGTTCGAGGATGCGCATGCGTTCGAGCGCATTCCCGGAAACGAGACCTGCGATGATCGCGCGCGCGGCTTGCTTGAGGAATGGTCGATCGACCGCAAGGTCATGACGGAGCACGCCAGGTTCTTGAACACACAGGATCTGTCGCGTGGTCAGAAGGGGCGGCTGCTGCTCGTATCTGCCTTGATGGAAGATCGCGACATCTACATCTTTGACGAATGGGCTGCAGATCAGGACGCGAGATCGCGGGAGCAGTTTTATCTCTCGCTCCTGCCGGCGTTGAAGCGCGACGGGAAGCTCGTTATCGTGTTGACGCATGACGAGTCATTCGACGCCGTCGCTGATCGCATCGTCAGGTTCCATGATGGAAGGATCGCAGCCGATATGTCGGCCATAACTGGATATGAAGGGTTGTCGCGTGCAGGCGTCGTCTAGCCGATCTGTGTTGCGCTATGCCAGCGCGCGACCCGGTTGCCCGAAGTTGCTGTGCTTTCCCTACGCCGGCGGCGTGGCCGCGGGCTATCGCGATTGGGCCGTGGCGCTGTCGCCGCATGTCGATGTCGTGGCCGTCGAATATCCCGGCAGGGGATTTCGCCGGCGCGAGCAGCTCTCGCGCCGGATTGCCGATCTCGTCCAGGGGATCATTCCCGAGATCGTGGCGGAAATGACCGGGCCGATCATTCTGTTCGGCCACAGCATGGGGGCTCTGGTCGCGTTCGAGGTGTTGCGCGTCTTGTCTCCCAGGCGGCCCGTGATCGCCGCCGTGATGTCCGGTTGTCGGCCGCCCGTCCTGCGCGGCTCCGAGCCGGAGATCCACGCTCTGCCCGACGAGGAGTTCATCGAGGAGTTGCGCAAGCTCGACGGTACGCCGGAGGAGCTGCTCGCTGACCGGGACCTGATGGAGCTCGCGATGCCGGTATTGCGCGCCGATTTCGAGGCAGTTGCGACATATGACGCGCCGAAGGCGTTCAAACTATCCTGTCCGCTGCTAGTCTATGGTGGCGAGAGCGACAACAGTGTCGGTCTCGACGAGCTGGAAGGATGGCGGGAGCACGCCGCCGTCTCCTGCGCCGTCAGGGCGTTTCCGGGTAACCATTTCTTCGTCCGCTCTGCGGAGCAGGACGTGTTGAGCACGCTACGACGTGACATCCGTTCACTCACCGCGGTGTGAGAGCTATCGGAATAGAGGCGCGGCGCAGCTTGCGTCGACGGCTGACTGTAACCCGTGGTTTCCGTCCCGCTCTCATTCGATAGTAGCTGGCACCAGTTCAGAAGTTGGGCATTGCCGTGCAAGCGATAGCAGCCGATAGTTGTCAAAAGGAGCTTGGCCTGATCGTGCAAAATATTCCTGTGGAATCAAGACGCAGAAAAATCGTCGGTGCCACCATCGGCATCCTGAAGCAGCGCCGCGAAATAAGATCAAAGTATCAATGATTTAGTTGCGTGTTAAACAATCGAGTGGGAGTAGGGTGGTTCGCCTCGGCCGTACGCTGCAAGTAGCAGGTACCGATCAGCGTGCGGCTGCAGATGGTTTGGCGATCCGCAGGCCATCTTCCAGTGTCACGCCGTTTGCAGGTTGATCCGTCAGGATTGCCACAGGGAACAACAGCCTTGCGCCCTTGTCAGATCGCAACGGTGCCAATTGTTGTGTGCGCGATGCCGCAGCGGTGGCGCTCCCACATGGCGCCATAAAGACTTTCGAGAGCCGCTGTATAGGCGGCCACGTCGAAAAGCGGCGTCGTCATGCGGTTGCGTCGGAGCTTGGCTTTGCACGCATGCAGCAGGCCCGGCTGTGTCGCGAACGCCAAGGCGGCTGAAAAATACTCGTCCTCGTTTCGGGCTATCAGCTCCGGCATCCCGATCGCATGCAAGAGGCTTCCGGCCACTCGGGACGGAAAGGTCTCGCCGGCGCATGTGATGATCGGGACGCCGCACCACAATGCATCACTTGCCGTCGTATGAGCGCCAAACGGTGAGGTATCGAGAACGAGGTCGGCATTCTGCAGACGGCTCAGGTGATCACTCTGAGTCATGTGGGGAGCAAAGACGAGACGATCAGGGATGATCCCGCGTCGCAAGGCTTCTCCCCGAAGATTGCCTTGCGCGCGCTCGTCGGCAAGGAGCCACAACACGCTGTCGGGGGCTGCATTGAGCAAGCGGCACCATAAGTCAAAGCGCGGCGGTGTGATCTTGTAGGCCTGATTGAAGCAGCAGAACACAAAACCCGTCTTCGGCAAGCCAAGCTCTGCGCGCTCAGGCCGACGGCCGATGGTGCTTTTTCGGCCATGCGGCTGATATGAGTGTGGCATATAGGCGAAGGCTTCCGAATAGGCAGAGGCAATCTCCATCGGCGTCATGAACGGGTCGGTGATGATGTAGTCGCACGTGTCCCCGCCCATCGTCCCGGGATATCCGAGATAGTTCACCTGAACAGGTGCAGGATGCAGCATCATGATGCCTGTCCGAGCGCCCCGCGTGTATCCCTTCAGGTCGACAAGGATATCGATTCCTGCGCTGTGTATGGTGCGCGCGGCGTCCGTGTCGCTCATCGCCGTCACGTCATGAAAAGCGTCGAAACTGCTGCAGAGGCGTTGACGCATTCCTCCGCCGTCGTCGACGCCGAATGAATAGGCATGCACCTCGAAGCGGTTGTGGTCATGCGCCTCGAGCGTCTCGATGAGCAACCGCGATGTGGCATGGTCGTGGAAGTCGTTCGAGAGATAGGCGACGCGTATCTTATCGCGAGGAGCGATGGGAAACCGGAAAGCAAGCCTGTCGCGTTCAGGACGACGTGCGGCGATCCGATCGCGCACCCAAAGATCTGAACACACGCGCTGCTCGTGCGCGCTTATTCCGGGAAGGGAGAGGAGCAGGAACGGCGGCACCTCACCCCCTTGGTCTCGCGCCAGCACGGCTCGCATTTGCGACTGGGACTGATCGAACTCGTCCCACTCGCACATGTCTTGGCTGCGGCCTGAATATCTCGTCAAATTGCCTCCCATCCTGGTTCAGGCTGTCGGTTGCGTTTGCTGCCGTCGTGGCAAACCGGCCAGACGACGTTCAGGTTGGGGCCAATCCGACATTCGTGCGAGGCGTTGTGTCAGGGAGCCGACGGGATCAGATACTCGGGATGCGCCAGCCCGTCGCCTATGGTGCAATAGACGTCAAAGCAAATGGTGGGCCACGACGCGCAGCCTTCGGCCGCGCTGCCGTCGGGATGATTTTGAAGGTCTACCGACCGGTGCAGCGCACGGCCGGGCGCGCGCGGTTGCGGTCGTAGGCAGGATGGGTTGAGCCGGCGGCGAAACCCCTCGATTGATTGGTTCGGTCAGGATGGGTTTCGCTGACGGCGGTCAGCCGGTCGCTGCCTGCAGGGAGCGGTTGTGCTCGGCCTTGCTATAGGGGCGCCCTGCAATGTCGTCCGCGAACATTGCAGATCATCCCCGTCGGCCCGCACCCATCATGCGCCATTTGGTGGAGCTGAAGAATGTCTGGAACCCCATTGGAGAAGAGCGCACCACCAACTGAACGCCTCGCCCGACGCGGCCGAAAGTGTGAGGGCAGGCAGAATGACAATGCAAACCGTGATGCAGGGAGAGACCATGCTCAAGACCCTCGATCCGCTGCTCAATGCCGACGTGCTCTATGCGCTGCGCGCGATGGGGCATGGCGACCGGCTGGTGATCTGCGACACCAATTTTCCGGCCGACGCGATCGCGCGCCAGACCGTGTTTGGCGAACTGCTGCGCATCGACAATGTGAGCGCGGCCCGGGCCGTCCAGGCGGTGCTGTCGGTGCTGCCGCTCGACACCTTCGTCAACGATGCCGCGGTCAGGATGGAGGTAGTCGGCCAGCCCGAGGTGGTGCCGCCGGTGCAGCAGGAGGTCCAGGCCGTGATCGATCGCGCCGAAGGAAAATCCTGGCCGCTGGTCGGCGTCGAGCGCCACGCGTTCTATGAGAAGGCGAAGGCCGCCTATTGCGTGATCGCGACAGGCGAGCGCCGGTTCTACGGCTGCTTCATTTTCAGCAAGGGCGTCGTCGCGCCGGACGCGTCGTGAGCATACTCCTGGCCGCGCTGCACATGGGTGATGCGCGTCGTGTTCTCTTGGCATAGCCCGGGCGAGCGCCCGCCGAGGCCCAACGGGCGTCGGCGGGAGCGACCCCGGAGGCGAGGCCGGCGCGCATGTCGCTACGCTCATGGCGGCCTACGGGACTGGCTCGCGCTCTGTAAGCGGTTGAGCGCCGAGAGCGGTCATTGACCGGCCGCGGCAGCGAGCCATGCCCTTCTGCCCTTACATGTTTCCATGGCCCGCTCGTAGGCGTCGCGTGCGCTGGTGCGGGCCATATAGGCCTGCTCCGCCTCGCCGAGGGCGATGCCCCCAAATCTTCGGGCCAGCTCCAGGGCATAGGTCACCGAAATGTCGGCCGCCGTAAACGCCTCGCCGGCGAGATAGGGCGAGCGCGCAAGCTGCCGCCTCACCAGCCGCAGCCGGCTCTCGAACATCTCCAGCGCTTGGCCGGCGCTCCAGTTGTTCCGCTCGGCCTCGGGGGCGAAATTGCGGGCGCCGCCGACGAAGTAAGCGCCCATCGCGAGGCCGGCTTCTCCCAGGTGCAGGAACTGCTGATAGGTGGGGAAGGTGGGATCGTGCGGGTCCGGGGCGAGCGACGTCGGCCCGTGGCGGGTCATCAGGTACTCCATGATCGCAATCGACTCGACCATGGTGACATCGCCGTCCTGGATGGCCGGGATGAATCCGGCGGGGTTGACGGCCAGGAACTCCGCGTCGTTCTCGACGCCGGCAAGGTCCACCGGCCTCAGTCGGTAGGCGAGCCCCATTTCCTCCAGCAGCCAGACGACCCGGAACCCTCTCCCTTCGCCGAAGACGGTGATCATGTTCGCGGTTCCCTGGGTGGAGCGGCTCAATTCAATCGCTCAAAGTTCGCGCGAGCGCAACCGGATCGACGGCACCAAGTCCGTCTCCGCGCTGCAGCCTGTCGACCAGTGTTTGCCTTGTGTCACGGTCCAATCAACCGCATCTCGCGCCAACAGAGGGGCCTGTTCGGGCGGAGCGCCTGGACGCGCGGGTGAGTGCCGCGCACCAGAGCCTGATCAAGCGTTCAGCTGCCTTGCAGGGGCGAAGCGCAACGGATTTCGTGCTGGCCAGCGTACAGGACGCGGGGGGGCGACAATGAGGAGCATAACCAGCTCAGGCTCTCGATGCGCGACAGCGAAGCGATGCGTGGCTGAACGCGAGGCTATCGTGAGTGAACAGGCGCCTGACGTGAGGCCGATTACGCCGCGCCATTTCGGATCGAAGCGCTCGGGGCGCATCACGACCAAAAATGGGGTCGCAGCGACGTAGCGCGCTCGGCGGCGTGATCCAGCCGGACGGCGCGCGGATGAATCGGGACTCCATGGCCGTGACAATGGGGAGAGAGGCAAGGCCGGCACCGGCACGCGCGTTCGTCCGGCGCCGAGATTTGGAAGGGCTCTTGCGTTGTCTGCCTGACTTGCGCCGAGTTTTTCGGCTGATAGTCAAAGCAGGCATTCCTCATCGTCCCAAATGGTTTGGATGAGGCGATCGATCGTTCAACCCGGCCTGGAGAGCCGTCGTCATGAAGAAGTTCATATTGTTCATCTGTCTCGCTCTGCCGAGTGCGTCCGCCGCCGAAGTCGGACGGAAGGAGTTGATTTTCGCAGGCGTCAACGACTGCCTGAAAGAATCCGTGAGCGCGGGGGGCCTGGAAGACGGCGGTGACGCCATCATTCTAGCCTGCAAAGGCGATAAGGCACGCGTCCTGTTCAATATGCTCGGCGGGAAGATCCAATCCGAGGTCGTGCAGGACAAGAACGGAAAATTTGAGAACAGACCCTTCGGCAATAACGCCTGCTATCGCCGGGTTGAAGATGCCGGCGGCAAAACCTCTGACGAGTTCCGCTGTGATCTGGTCGTCGTCACAGGAGATGTCTTCAAGAACTAGCGAGAGCCGAGCGACCTGGGCACACGTGCTTGGCTCGCGCGGCATGTCGTTGCGCTTGAGCGGTATCGTCCGCGCTCTTGCCCTGACGGCAGATCTCCGCACATGCGTCATGCGTGAATTGCCCGTCGTGCCAGTTTGTCGCATGTCGCTCGGCTTGTGTCGTCGGGCAAATCAAGTTCACATTCTCCCGCGTCTCGGCTCGAGAAGAGGGACGTTTCGCGATCGTCACGAACGTCGAGCCTGGGATGCGGTGGGCGCGTCGGTTTGCAGCATGATCTTTTCATGCGGACGAACGGATCGATGCGACAGTGAAATCGCGTGGTCCTGGTCTCCCGGTGCTGAGACCAAGTCGGCGACGATGCTTCGCATCGCGCCGGCGACGGGGGCAAACAAGCCGGTCCCCGAGGAGATCGCGTATAATCTGTTCAAACCATTGCGCAGGGAAGGCCGGTTGTTGGGCTGACCTGTGGTTCTGCCGCGTGCTTTTTTGCTGCACGCGGACCGCGGGTATCAGCCGATACCCGGTCTTCCCTGCGCCTCTTCTTCAAGGAGAAGAGGGGACCATCGAGCAAAGCTCGGGCGCAAGCCGCCGCGAGATCGCGACGTCGCGCCTTGGCTATTCGGTCAATTGGCTGTCTGACAAGTTGGATCAGTCGACCAAGCGCAGGCCGTCTCAGGCGCTCGCAGCATGGTCATTGATGACCGTCAAAAAGGCCTCGCCATAACGCGCGAGCTTGACGGCGCCGGCGCCGGGGATCGCGGCAAACTCGGCGACCGATCGCGGCCGCCGCGCGGCCATCTCGGCCAGTGTCTTGTCATGGAAGATGACATAGGGCGGCACGTTCTGCGCCTTGGCCAACTCCATCCGTTTGACGCGCAGCTTCTCGAACAGGTCGCGGTCGGCGGCAGGAAACGTTTGTGCCGTCTGGCGATCTCGCGATGCCCGGTCGCGCTTGGCTTTCTTGAGGACACGCAAGCTCAGGGGCGGCTTGTCCCGCAGGAACTGACGGCCTTCGGGCGAGATCGACAGGCCGCCATGGCCTGAGACGTCCACCGTGATGAGCCCATGTGCGACGAGCTGACGGACGATGGAGCGCCAGGCGTTGCGGTCGTGCTCCTTGCCGATCCCGAAGGTGGAGAGCTTGTCATGGCCCAGCCGCTCGATGCGCTCGTCGGTCTCGCCGAGCAGGACCGCGACGACATGGGCCTGTCCGAAGCGCTCGCCGGTGCGGTGGACGCAGGACAGCAGCTTCTGCGCGGCGATGGTGCCGTCGAAGGTCGCGGGCGGATCGAGACAGACATCGCAATTGCCGCAGGGCTCGCAGTCGTCACCGAAATAGCGCAGCAGAACCTGCCGGCGGCATTGGCAGGATTCGGCGAAGCCGAGCAGCGCATCGAGCTTGCGGCGCTCGGTGCGCTTGCGGGCATCTGATGCCTCCGACTCGTCGATGAAGCGGCGGCGCAGCGCGATGTCGTCGGCGCCGTAGAGCATCAGGGTCTCGGAGGGCAGGCCGTCGCGGCCGGCGCGGCCGGTCTCCTGATAGTAGGCTTCGATGCTGGAAGGCAGGTCGACATGCAGCACGAAGCGGACGTCGGGCTTGTCGATGCCCATGCCGAAGGCGATGGTGGCGACCATGATCAGCCCCTGCTCGAGCTGGAAGCGGCGCTGGTTGGCTTCCCGCGCCTTCATCTCCATGCCGGCGTGATAGGGCAGCGCGGTGAAGCCATGGTCGGTCAGGGCGGCGGCGACGTCCTCCGTCTTGCGCTTGGACAGGCAATAGACGATGCCGCTCTCGCCTTTGCGGGACTCCAGGAAGCGCAGCGTCTGCTGCATCGTGCTGGTCTTCTCGGCCGCGCCATAACGGATGTTCGGCCGGTCGAAGCCGGAGACGAAGCTGTTCTCGACGCCGATGTTCAGGTGCTCGACGATCTCCGCCCGGGTCGGCGCGTCCGCCGTCGCGGTGAGCGCGATGCGCGGCACAGCGGGGAAGCGCTCAGCGAGACAGCTCAGCGCGCGGTATTCGGGCCGGAAATCATGGCCCCATTGCGAGACGCAATGGGCCTCGTCGATGGCGATCAGAGACAGCTGCGCGGATGTCAGCCGGTTCAGGTTCTCCGGCTTCAGCAGCGTTTCCGGGGCCATGTAGAGCAGGTCCAGTTCGCCCCGCTCGATGTCCTGCCAGAGCAGATCCTTCTCCGCGCCCCAGAGCCGGGAATTGAGCGCCGCCGCCTTCACGCCGGCCTGCCGGAGCGCCGTCACCTGGTCTTCCATCAGCGCGATGAGAGGAGAGATGACGAGCCCGATGCCCGGACGCGCCAGCGCCGGGATCTGGTAGCACAGCGACTTGCCGCCGCCGGTCGGCATCAGGACGAAGGCGTGACGGCCCGCTGTCACATGGTCGATGATGTCCCGCTGCCGCCCGCGGAAGCTGTCATAGCCGAAGACGGTCTTGAGGATGGAGAGGGGATCGGCCGCCATGAACAGCTGAGCTCATCGCATCGTCGCAAGCCGCAGCGCCAGCGCGCAGGCCCGCTCGTATTCGTTGCGATCGATCCATTCGTCCGTTGTGTGCGGCTCGTTCTGCCCGGTGCCGAAGGTCACGGTGGGAACGCCGTGGCGGACCATCCAGTTCGCATCCAGCCCGCCATTGCCGGCGCGGATGGCCGGGGTGCCGCCGACGTCGGACACCGCCGCGACGGCGCGCTTGACGACGGGCAGGCTCTCCTTCATGCGGAACGGATAGTAGTCGGTCTCGGCTTTGAACTTGACACGGCCCGACTTGCCGTCGCTGTTGGTGACGCGCTTGGCGGCGTTCTCGAACGCGGTCTTGTAGGCCTTGGTGATCTCCTTGCAGAACTTCGCATCGTGGCTGCGGCTCTCGCCGCGCACATGGATGTAGTCGGTGACGACGTTGGTGGCGTCGCCTGCAGGGCGGCCTTCGCCGCCGGTGACGGGGCCGACATTGCTGGTGCCGGCCTTCGCGCTTTGCCCCTTGCCCTTCACCACCTTGCCGAACCAGCCGCCAGCCTTCACCTCGGCCAGCGCGAGCGCCAGGATCATGGTCGCGCTGATGCCGCGCTCCGGCGCGACGCCGGCATGCGAGGCGCGGCCGAAGATCTCGACCTGCCAGCGGTCCGCGCCGACGGCGCCGATGGTGACGCCGGAGGCGGAGCTGCCGTCGAAGTTGAAGGCCATCACCGGAGCGCCGAGGTCGTCGGTCTTGACGTGGCGCGCGCCCCACAGCCCGGTCTCCTCGCGCACGCAGAACAACAGCGTGATCGGCGGATGATCGAGCTTCTGCTTGGCAAGCTCAGCCGCCAGCGTCACGAGGATGCCGCAGCCGCAACGGTTGTCGCCGCCGAGCGCGGTCTTAGCCTCGTTGACGATCTTGCGGCCGGCGATCTTCGGTTTGGCGCCGGCGCACAGCGGCACCGTGTCCATGTGGGTCATGAACATGATGCGCGGCTGGTTGTGCATGGTGCCGCGTCCCGGCAGGTCGACGATGAGGTTGCCGGTCTCGGTCGGCAGGGGAATGCGGCTGTTGGCGTCGTCGAACCGGATCGCCTTGGCTGGCACGCCGCTCTCCTTCAGCGCCGCGGCGAGTTCGCGCCCGATCGCCGCCTCCTTTCCGCTCACACCCTCGACACTGAGGAAACGCATGAGACGGTCGGTGGCGGCCTGGGTGTCGACGGACATGAGGAATTCCTTGTGAATCGCGATGCGAGCGAAGCATCGGCCGCCGCGCTCCGTTTCGCAAGGGGGCCCGCCTTTGTCCCTGGGGCGGATGCTGACTCGGACCGGAACGGAGGGCAATTGCCCATATCCATCGCGTCCAAATCGCCTGTGGCGCCACTCCGTCGCAGGATGGTTCACATGTCTCGGCGTCTCGGTCAGCAAGCGGGGCGCTTCGAGATCGTCACCAACGCCGCGCTAACGACAGTCCGCCGCGTAGATTGCGCGGCTGAGATCGGCGGAGAAGCGGCCACCGTTCGACATACCCTCGAGCGCGGTGTTGGTGAAGGCGACAAGTGTCAGGCGTTTGGCGGGATCGACGAACCAGCTGTGGCCATAGGCGCCGCCCCAACGCCATGTGCCGGGCGTCTCGGCCACGCCCGCCGCTCGCGGCTCGCGCAGCACCGAGAATCCGAGGCCGTAGCCCCAGCCCGGCGAGCCTTCGATTTCGAGCTCCGTGATGTGGTCGTGCGCCATTTCCGCCGCACATTCGGCTGGCATCAGCGCTCCGCTGCCCTGGCGCAGGGTTTCAAGGAGGTCCATCGTATCCCGCGCACTCCCGACCTTGCCGGCGCCGCCGGACGGAAAAGCCGTTGCGTCGAAGGCGCGCGACGGGTCCATTCGGATGCCGGGAAGACCAGGAAGGAACGGCACCAAGTCCGGTTCGCGCATGCGACGCGGGCGCGGGCAATCGTCGGCATAAGCTGTGGCGAGCCGGGCGGTATCGGCAACCGAAAAGCCGGTGTCCTTGAGCGCGAGCGGGTCGGTCACGAGCCGGCGCACGGCTTGCGGAAGAGCCAATGCCGTCGCGGCTTCGATCAGCGCGCCCGTGACGTCGAGGCCGAGCGAATAGGAGCGGCGCGTTCCCGGACGAAACAGGAGCGGCACATCGGTGAGCCGGCGCAGATTTTCCGCAAGTGTCATGCCGGCCCGATCCATGCCATCCGAGACGCCAGCCCGATGCAGCGGGCCGTTCTCTGGCTCCAGGAAACCGTAGCCAAGGCCAGCGGTGTGCGTGAGGAGGTGGCGCAGAATCCATTGTTTCTGCTTCCTTGTCGATTGTCCCGCCGAGAGCGTACCAAGCGCCATGCCTGTCGGAAATCCATACAGTATCGATGCCCGGCGGTCGACGTGACGCTTCCGCCCGGAATTTGGAGAAGACTTCCAATATGCGATCGGCCAGAACGCGGCGGCCGTCGGGCGGAGCCCTCAACGATTATCCGCACGAGGTTTGGTCATGCGCATCAGCAGGATTGCGGTGAGAACGGCCGTCGCGAGGTTGTCGAGCATGGCGCGGACAAAGGCGGCGGCGTAAAGGCCAGCCTGTTCGGCACCAACCGACGCATTCGCCAAGACCGAGCTGAACAGGTGCTAAGGCACAGGAGAGCGGAGAATGAGGACCTTCGTTCTGGTTCACGGTGCCTGGCACGGCGGATGGTGCTGGCAGCGCGTCGTGCCTCTGCTCGAGCGGGCGGGGCATGTGGTCTCGGCGCCGACGCTGGCTGGGCTCGCCGAGCGGGCGCCGCTACTCTCACGCGACATCACCCTCGAAACGCATGTCGCCGAGATCGTCGACCATGTTCTCAATCTCGGACGCACGAACGTCACGCTGGTCGGCCATTCCTACGGTGGCTTTCCGGCGACAGCTGCCGCGTATCGCCTGAGCGACCTCGTCTTCCATCTTGTGCTGCTCGATGCCTTCTTGCCGGACGATGGAGAAATCCTGCTCGACCATGCACCGCATCTGATCGAGTCCTATCGCGCTTCCGCCATGGCAGATCCTGGCTGGCATATTCCACCCTTGCCGGCAGCCGTCTTCGGGATCAGGAAAGAGGATCAGCCGTGGGTCGATAGCCTCCTGACGCCGCAACCGGTCGGCAGCTATTTCGAGCCCGCCATGATGCGCGGAACGCTTCCCATAGCCCGCAAGACCTATATCCGCTGCACTCAGGCGAACGGCGATCTTCTTGAAAAATCTGTATCTCGGGTACGGGAAAGGGACGGCTGGCGCTATCTCGAGCTTGACGCGAGCCATGATGCGATGATCACGCACGCGCAATTGCTGGCTGACGCACTGATGTCCTAATTGGCCAGGTCGTGCATGACGCTCATGCCGACCGGATATAGCCCTTTAGCTCGGCGTGCAGCGCCGCTATGGCGCTCTGCACGCGGGTCGAGGATCTGAGGTCGGGGTGCGTGACCAGCCAGACCTCCATTCTGTGGTCGAGCTTGGGAAGCACGCGGACGAGCGTGGGCTCTCGCGCGGCGAGCGGCACCTGCATGACGCCGACGCCCAAGCCAGCGCGCAGGGCTGCGATCTGCGCCACATCGCTGTCGGTCGCCAGAACGAGGCTCTGGTGCAGGCGCGTCTGGTCGATCTTCAGCGCATCCGCCAAGGTGCGGCGACGGTCCTGACCGATGAAGTTCGGCGCAGCGAGCAGTTGCTCGAATGAGGAGGGCGCGCCGTGCTCGGCGAGCCAGTTTCGATGGGCATAGAGGCCCACCTTGATCGTGCCGACACGCCGGGCGACGAGGCTGCCCTGCCGGGGCCGCACCATGCGCACGGCGAGGTCGGCGTCCCGCCGAAGGATATCCGTCTCGCTGTCCGACAGGATCAGTTCGAACGTCAGACCCGGGTGAAGGGCGCGGATGCGCGCCAGCATCGACGGCAGTACCTCGGTGCCCATGACCTCGCTCGCGGATATGCGCACCGTGCCGTCCGCGCTGCCCGCGCGCTCGCTCGCGAGGCGCGCAATGGCGCCGATCGAGGCTTCGATCCGGCTGACTTCCGGCACCATCCGTTCGGCAAGCCCGGTCAGGATCAGACCGCGGGTCGAGCGCGTGAACAGCCGGCTGCCGAGTTGTTGCTCGAGTTCTTCCAGATGGCGGCGCGCCGTCGGATGCGTGATGCCGAGCGTCCGCGCCGCCGCCGACAGGCTGCCGCTCCGGGCAATCTCCAGGAAGGTACGGTAAAGGCCCCAGTCCATGTCAGCCTGATAAAATTTCGTACAGCTAATGAACCAAATCAATCAATTTCGTTCAAGAGGGGGACGGGGGATGGTGCGGCCATCACCACCAAAGGCGCTCCAATGTCCCGACAGACTCTGACCAACCCGTCCCCCGATATGGTCGGCTCCGCTCACCCCGACGTCGCGGTGCGGACGCCGACCGGGAGCGTCCTGGTGCTGCTGCGTCTTGAGAATCTCGCGCTGGCGATTTCGGCCGTGCTGGCTTTTCGCGCGCTCGGCGGAGGATGGGGACTGTTTGCCGTTCTGTTCCTGCTGCCCGATCTCGCCATGCTCGGCTATCTCGCGGGATCATCGATGGGCGCACGCTGCTATAATCTCGTCCACACCTATGTCGCGCCTGCCTTGCTTGCCGCCGTGGTGACTGCCTTGGCCTCCGCCCTGGGGCGGATGACGGATCACACACTGTGGCTGGAGGTCGCGCTGATCTGGTGCGCCCATATCGGCGTCGACCGGGCGCTCGGCTTCGGGCTGAAATATCCGAGCAGCTTTTCCGACACCCATCTCGGTCGACTCGGTCGGCCCGGCTGAGCGCGCCCAGGGGCTTGGCTTGTCCACTTTGGATGCCACCCGCTCGTTATCGATCCGGATTGATGAGATCACCGCTGAGTGACGCCAGCACGAAGTCAGCGCGCTCTGACGTCGACATCTTCGGCAGCTCGATCACGTCGTATCCCAAAGCCGGAACGACCTCCATCAGGCGATGATACTCCGCTCTCGCTGCATCGAGGCCGTGCTTACGGTCGGCGTCGGTCGTATAGATTTCCGGCCAGGGCGGAGCCATGAACACGCGATGGTGATAACGATGCTGCATGCAAAGGGGACGCAGGGTCGGCTCGCCGTTCAGCGCCTCCAGCGCAGAGCTGCATCCACAAGACCGCGATCGAAAAACACCCATCCGTCATGAGAGCTCATCGCGATCCTGTCGGCCAACGCTATGTCGATCGCGCGTCGCAGAAACGCGGCCAGATCCACCCAAGGGAGACTCTTTCCCTCGCTCGCCATTTCCTCGGCTATGATGCGACGGCCGGGCTCCTCGACCACGGCATGACCGCGCGCGCTCAGTTCAGCCAACAGCGTCGATTTTCCACCACCCGAACAGCCGGAGATCAATACGAGGCGATTGTTCAAATAGATCTCCTTGTTGCGCTTCATCGCGGCGACGACTGGCGAAAAGCGAAACGGCCCCATTTCAAGCATGGACAGAGCAAGCCTGCCGTCATAGGCGATGGAGCATGAATTCTTGGGTGGGCAATGGAAGCTTCTGCGCGAGCCGACGGCATCGTATCGCTTGTTCCCGTCACTTCGGGAAATCTACACGAGGTGAACGCCATTTTCGATGAGCTTACTGCTTATTCTCAACGTGTCGATGGCGTTTCGAGACGCAATGATGCGGCCGACACATTCATGACGGCGGTTCCGCCGGGGCATGCGCTCAAGGACAAGCATGCATTCGTGGCAAAGCGTGGAGGCGCGGCGCTCGGGCTTCTGGATATGATCGATGGCTACCCGTCATCTGGAACGGTGTTCATCGGCCTCCTTGCTGTCCGAGAAAGCGCGCAGGGCTCAGGGATCGGCCGAGCCCTGTATCGAGAGGCGGAGCGGTTCGCCCGCGATAATCTCGGGGCCCGAAACATGCGGCTCGCGGTGGTCGAAACCAACCCGGTCATCGGCTTCTGGACGAAGATGGGCTTCCATCCAACCGGAGAGGTCAAGCCTTTCAGCGGCGAAGCCAATACCTCGCGGGCCATCCTGATGGAGAAGGAATTCGGCCCAACCGTCTCGTCGTCAGCCTTGTAAGTTGTCCGATTCATTCAGAGAGTATAGGCGCCGACTGGCACTCCGCAGCATTTGAGGCACGCGTCAAACCCGATCAGCCACAGCCGAGATTTGGATGATATCGGTATGCGTCCGCCGAACGGACGCGTTTCTGAGCCTGCCGTGCAGCATCCTGCGTGACGGCGTTCGTGTCTTTCACTTGCTTGATCGATCGGTTCGTTGCCTTTCACTGTTCGCTTCAAAAAGATGATCCCCTGCGGCGCCGCGTGCGCGTCGTCACCTGCCGGTCGCTTGTTCGGCCGCGAGTTGATCGACCACGGTGAAGACCGCGCCGGTCCAGTATTCACCGGCTGCGACGTCGGAGATGGAGCGTTCGGCCGCGACGATCGCGGCGTGGCCGCCGAACAGAAGGAAGCTCTCCACATCCTTCAGCGAGGCGAAGGCCAGCACCGTCACGCCGTCGATGCGGCTGGTGGCCGGATGGAAGAAGGGCAGGCCCGCCGTCTCAGGGCCGATGGCGTGGAGCTGGACGTAGCGCTTGACCAGACGACGGGTGTCGGATTGCGCGATCACCGCCGGCGCAAGTTCATCGAGCCAGCGGCGCTGGAATGTTTCGCGGTCGAGCTCATCGCGGCGGCGATGCGTCTTCACCAAAACGATGGCGTCATCGCCGGTCGCGTTGGGAAGGATCACGTGCTGGCGTGCAAGGAGGGGGGCGAGGTCGCGGAAGATCGCTCGATCCTCCGGGAGAATTTTGCGCCGGACGCGCTCCGAGCCGAGCATTGCGCCGAGATCATCGAGGTTCGCGAAGGTGAGATAGGCGACGCCGTCCCATGGCGGGCGGCGATAGGGTTCGACATGGCCGATGATGGTATCGAAGAGTTGGCCATTGTCATCGAGCGGCGGCCGGTATGGCGGCGGGCTCAAGCTGGTCGGTCCCGGCGCCAGACGGTGGATCTGGTCGTACCGGAGCAGTCGCTCGATGGTCTTTTGGTCCGCGGCGTCGTCGGGGTGCAGGAAGCGCACGCCATGCACCTTGCGCCAATACTCGCCCCAGCTCTCGAAATTGAGGTTCGGATCAGGCTCGAAGGCGTCGGCGTCGACGGCATGGCCGTCCGCGCGGCTGCGCTGATCGGGCGGCGTGGAATCGGCGCGCGAGAGGAACGAGAACAACACCGTCAATGGCGCGGCGGTCATGGGGCGGTCTCCTTGGAGAGAAGGGGAATGGCGGGCGGAAGCAGCGAGCGCAGCAGCGCCAGGAGGCCGGCGGCCGCGCCGGTGAGGCAGACACCGCTCCAGCCGGCGATGCTCCAGGCCCATCCGCCGGCGGCCGCGCCGAGGGACATGCCGATCATGGCGGCGGTCATCAGGAGTCCGTTCAGCCGGCTGCGCGCGGCGGGATCGATCGAGGTGACGATGGTCTGATGCGAGACCAGCCCCGCCATGACACCGAGATCGAACAGCACGGCGCCGGCGATCAACGCGGCCATCGACCGTGGCTCGATGAGCATCAGTGCAAAAGCCGTGGCGACCAGCAGGCATCCGGCGCGGATCGCGGCCATCGGGCCCCGACGATCGGCGAGGCCACCGAACAGCGGCGCGCCGAAAGCCCCGGCCGCGCCGGCCAGTCCAAAGGCGCCGGCCACGCTCGCGCCGAGGCTAAAGGGCGGCTCGGCCAGCATCAGCGCAAGCGTCGACCAGAACGCGCCGAGCGTGGATGCCAGCAGCGCCTGGGTCGCAAGCGCCTTGCGCAAGACGCTCTGGCGGACGACCAGCGTCAGCAGGCTGGCGAGCAGGCTGCCATACGTCCCGCTGACCATCGCCGGTTGGTGCGGCAGGACGCGCCAGACGGCGAGGCCGACCAGCGCGACCAGGACGGCTGCGATCTCGTAGATCGCCTGCCAACCGAGGAGATCGCCGATGGCACCGCCGACGGTGCGCGACAGCAGGATGCCGCAGAGCAGGCCAGTGGTCACGAGGCCGATCGTGCGTCCGCGTGTCTCCGCACTGGCAAGATGTGCTGACACGGGGATGAAGTCCTGGCCGACGCTGCCGAGCACGCCAAGCGCGACGCTCGCGGCAATGAGAACGGCAAGGTGCGAAGCCGCAGCGGTCGTCAACAGCGCCAGCACGAGCAGGACGGATTTGGCGAGGATGAGCCGCTTGCGATCGACCAGATCGCCGAGCGGGGCCAACAGCGCCATTCCCGCCGCATAGCCTGCCTGAGATATTGCCGGGATGAGACTTGCCTGTTCGGGCGCAAGGCCGAACGCAGCCTGAACCTCCGGGACGATCGGCTGGATGAAGTAGACATTGGCAACCCCGACGCCGGCGCCGATGGCCATCAGCCAGATGAGAGCGGGCGTGATTGTTTGCCCTGGCTCCTTGCGTCTTTCGCTTCGGGCCGGCTCTGGCATGGCAATAACGCTCTCTCTCCGGGCGGTCAGTCGCGTCCGGGACAGCTCTATTGACGATCCGGATGGAGAAAAACTGGGCGATATGGCAATCTCAGTTGACCAGATTTCGTCAATTGAGCTGCGATGATCTCGACCGAGCATTTCAAGGGCATCACGGCATTCGTGCAGGCCGCCGACGCCGGCGGCTTCACGCTGGCGGCCGAAAGGCTCGGCCTTTCCAAATCCGGGATTGCCAAGAGCGTGGCGCGGCTCGAGGAGCGGCTTGGTGTCCGGTTGTTCAACCGGACGACGCGACGTTTCGCCCTGACGGTCGAAGGCCAGGCCTTCTACGAGACCTGTGTACGCGTGCTGGCCGAGCTGGACGACGCGCAGGCGGCCATGACCGCCCATCGCCTGCGACCGCGCGGGCGCCTGCGTGTCGATCTGCCGGTCGTGTTCGGTCGGCGCTGGGTCGTGCCCGTTCTCATCGACATCGGGGCGCGCTATCCTGAACTTTCACTCGAAGTCTCGCTCACCGATCGCAGGATCGATCCCTTTGAGGAGGGCATCGATCTGGTGATCCGCATCGGCGATCTTGAAGACAGCGCGACGCTCGTCGCAAGGCGGCTCGGCGTCCAGCAATCCGTGCTCTGCGCGAGCCCTGCTTATCTGGAGGCGCACGGAGGTCCGGCGTCGCTCGACGATCTCGAGGCGCATTCCTGTATCGTCTTCGGCCGAGGCGGGCAGACCTTGCCGTGGTGGTTCCTGAACGGAAGGGGCGAGCCGTTGGCGAAGACGGTCGCCGGACGGCTCTCGTTCAATCATAGCGATGCGATCTGCGACGCCGCTCTGGCGGGCCAGGGCATTGCGCTGCTTTCGACCTGGCTGATTGCCGACCATCTCCGGGAGGGTCGACTGGTCCACGTGCTTCCGGAGACCGCGACCCGCGGCTTTCCGATTCATGCGCTTTGGCCTCACACACGCCAGATGAGCCCGAAAGTCCGCGTCGTCGTCGATGAACTGGTCGAGCGCTTCCTGCCAGAGCCGCCCTGGGATCGCCTCTGAGAGTCTCGCCAGTATTGCAGTTCGAAAGATGATGGCTTCTGCCTCCGTCAGCCGACGATTGGCGGATTGAGGCGGGCGAAGCCCTCCTGCGTCCGATAAGGGAAATAGGGATACGGCGGCATGACCGCGCTCGCCACATCGAGCCGAGCGATTTGATCGGGCGACAGCTTCCAGCCCACGGCGCCCAGATTCTGTCGGAGCTGGGCTTCGTTGCGTGCGCCGATGATGATCGATGAAACCGTCGGGCGCTGGATCAGCCAATTGAGTGCAATCTGCGGCACGGCCTTGCCGGTCTCTCCGGCCAATTCATCGAGAACTTCAATGACGCGATAGAGGCGCTCGTCATCGACCGGCGGCCCGAAGCGAGCCGTTTCGTGCAGCCGGCTTTCCGGCGGCAGTGGCGTGCCGCGCCTGATCTTGCCCGTAAGCCGACCCCAGCCGAGCGGACTCCAGACCAGCGCACCCAGTCCCTGATCGGTGCCGAGTGGCATCAGGTCCCATTCATAGTCGCGGCCGACCAGCGAGTAATAGACCTGATGGGCGACATAACGCGGCCAGCCTTGGGCGTCGGCCAAGGCCAGCGACTTCATGATTTGCCAGCCCGGGAAATTCGAGACGCCGACATAGCGGATCTTGCCCGCGCGAACGAGCGCGTCGAGCGTCGCCAGCACCTCCGCCAGCGGCGTGGCGGCGTCGAAGGCATGGAGTTGCAGCAGGTCGATATAATCCGTGCCGAGCCGCTTCAGCGCATCGTCGACCGAACGAACCAGACGGAGCCGCGACGTACCGGCATCGTTGGGCCCGTCGCCCATGGGCAAGCCGGTCTTGGTGGAAATCAGCACGGCGTCGCGTCGCCCTTTGATTGCCGCCCCGAGCACTTCTTCGGACGCGCCATTGGAATAGACATCAGCCGTGTCGAACAGGTTGACACCGGCCTCGAGGCAGATATCGACGAGGCGGCGCGCTTCTGCGGCATCGCTCGTGCCCCAATTGCTGAACAATGGTCCGGTGCCCGCAAACGTGCCCGTGCCGAAGCTCAGAACCGGGACCTTGAGCCCGGAGTGACCGAGGGCGCGATAGTCCATGGCGATTCCTTTCATCGATTGCGGATGTGAGCGACTTCAGCAGGTCACGCGCTTGGCGGAGCGTTCGCCGCTCACCGCGACCCAGGCGATGACGATTGCGACGAGCGGAAACAGCGACGCCCATAGCGGCACGGCGGAAAGATTGCCTTGGTCGATGACGACACCACCCGCCCAGGCGCCCATGGCATTGCCGAGATTGAAGGCGGCGATGTTGAACGAGGAGGCGAGGCTCTGGCCCGCGCCTTTGGCCTTCGACAACACCCACATCTGCAACGGCGCCACCGTTGCGAATGCCGCGGCGCCCAACAGGCCGGTGAGGGCAACGGCGGCAGCGGGCGAACGCAGGCCCGGCGCCATCAGCACCAGCACGGCGCCGAGTGCCGCGAGAGTCGCGAAGACAGTCGGAACGAGGCTGCGGTCCGCCAGCCGGCCGCCGACGAGATTGCCGATGACGAGTCCGCCGCCGAACACCAGGAGGATCGGCGACACCGCGTTCTCGGAGAATCCGCTGATCCGCGTCAGCATCGGCGCGATATAGGTGAAGACCGCGAAGACGCCGGCGTAGCCGAGGACGGTTGTCGCAAGCCCTAGGAGCACGGGCAGGCGCAGAATGGCGGCGAGATCCGCGCGCCAGTCGCCCGCATCCGCAGGCCGCTTATCCTTGGGCACAAGCAGGGCGATGATCGCGAAGGCCTCCAGCCCGACCAGCGCCACGGCCCAGAACGTCGCGCGCCAACCGAGATGCTGGCCGATCCAGGTGCCGAGCGGCACGCCGAGGATGGTGGCGATGGTCAGGCCGGTGAACATCACGGCTATGGCGGAGGCCTTGCGATCTTCTGATACGAGGCCGGTCGCCACGACCGATCCGACGCCGAAGAAGGTGCCGTGCGCGAACGCAGTCAGGACGCGCGCCGCCATGAGGACACCGTAGCTCGGCGCGAGGGCGCAAGCCGCGTTGCCGACAACGAAGATCGCCATCAGGGCGAGCAGCACGGTCTTGCGCGGCCAGCGAGCCGTGACAACGGTCAGCACCGGGGCGCCGACGACGACACCGAGCGCATAGCCGGAGATGAGCAGGCCGGCCGCGGCGATCGTGACGCCGAAATCGGCGCTGACCTCCAACAGCAGTCCCATGATGACGAATTCGGTGACGCCGATGCCGAAGGCTCCGGCCGTGAGGGCATAAAGAGCCAACGGCATGATCTGTCCTGCGATGGTGAATGTCGAAGCAGGACATAGATGTTGGACGCGTCATGATATAGAATGCCGAAAGGCATATCATTTGTGAATTGAACGACCAGTGGCGCGCTCAGAAGTCAATCGCTCCGGTGAAATGGAGGTGTTCGTCCGGGTGGTCGAACAGGGCGGCTTCTCGGCCGCCGCGCGTGCCTGCCGCATGACGCCATCGGCGGTGAGCAAGCTCGTCGCGCGGCTGGAGACGCGGCTCGGCGCGCGCCTCGTCAACCGCTCCACGCGTGCCTTCCAGCTCACGCCGGAAGGCTGCGCCTTCTATGAGCGGGCGAGCCGTATCTTGGCTGATATCGAGGACGCCGAGCGGAGCGCGGGCGCGGGAGAGCAGCCGGTCGGCCGCATCCGTCTCAACACCAGCGCGTCCTATGCCGCCTACATCCTCGCGCCCATCCTGCCGGCATTCCTGGAGCGCTATCCGGACGTGACGCTCGATCTCGTCGAGACCGATCTGGTTGTCGACCTCCTGGCGGAGCGGACGGACGTGGCGGTCCGCGCCGGTCCGCTGAAGAGCTCGCGCCTGGTCGCCCGCAAGCTCGGCGACACCGCGATGATGATCGTCGGCACTCCCACCTATCTCGGGCGTTTCGGCGAGCCGAAGACGATCGAGGATCTCGACGCACACAACCGTCTTGGCTTCGGCTATGTCCGCAGCGTCGACGGCTGGCCGTTGCGGAAGAACGGCGAAACGATCGTCGTGCCCGTTGTGGGGCGCGTGCAGGCCAGCGATGGTGAAGCCTTGCATCGGTTGGTCCTCGGCGGCAGCGGGCTGGCCCGTCTTGCCGCTTTCACCGTGCGCGACGACATCGCGGCCGGCCGGCTCGTGCCCGTGCTGGAGCATCTCAACCCCGGCGACCGCGAAATCTTCCACGCCATCCATATCGGCCAGGGCGGGCCGCTGCCCTCGCGCGTCCGGGCGCTGCTCGATTTCCTCGCGGAGCGGGGCAGGGTCTCGTAGATCGGCTCTTGTCGGGTCTCGCAATCGCCGACGCTCTTCGGGCCTGCAGATCATCACTTGCCAATGACATAAGTGTATGCTTATGTATTGGCATGATCGAGAACGACATCTTCCGCGCTCTGGCCGATCCGACCCGCCGCGCGATCTTCGAGAAGCTGGCTGCCGGCAGCATGAACGCCAGCGCGTTGCGCGAAGGGATTGAGATCAGCCAGCCGGCCATGTCTCAGCATCTCTCGGTTCTTCGCAATGCCAGGCTCGTCAGGGAACAGCGCCAGGGGCGTTTCGTGAACTATGAAGTCGATCCCGACGGACTGTCTCTCATCGCGCAATGGCTGGCGAAATATCGCGCCTACTGGCCCGCACGCATCGAAGCTCTCAAGGTCTTGCTGAAGGATATGGACCAATGACCCACGGAATGGCCGACGAGCGGACGAGTGGCATTGAGCTCGAGTATCAGCTCGACGCGCCAACGGAAAAGGTGTGGCGCGCGATCAGCCTCGCGGAATTTCGTGAGAACTGGTTGCCCCGAGAGGCACTCGCCGATCCCGAGGCGACCTCGGTGACGCCAGGCGAGGAAGTCAGTTATCGGATGCGCGACGACGCGCCGCCGTTTCTGGAAAGCACGGTGACATTTCGGATCGCCCCGAACGGGAACGGCGGAACGTGCCTGCGCATCATCCATGAACTCGATCACGCCCGGCGCGAGCGGATGACAAGGGCGGCAGCAAACAACAACAGCCCGATGCTCATGCTCGCCGCCTGAACCGGCGAGCTTCCCGACACATTCCAAAAAGCGGAGTTCGCCGATGCGCGAAGCGATGCAACTCGTCCCCATGGTCGTCGAGCAGTCCAGCAGAGGGGAGCGGTCGTTCGACATCTATTCGCGTCTGCTGCGCGAACGGATCATCTTCCTGAATGGGGAGGTGAATGACACCGTCTCCGCTCTGGTCTGCGCCCAGTTGTTGTTCCTGGAAGCCGAAAATCCCAAGAGGCCGATCAACCTCTATATCAATTCGCCGGGCGGCGTCGTGACCAGCGGCTTCGCGATGTATGACACCATGCGTTACATCCGCGCGCCCGTGCACACGCTCTGCATGGGGACGGCCCGTTCGATGGGATCATTTCTCCTGATGGCCGGCGAGCCCGGCGAGCGCGCGGCCCTGCCCAACGCCAGCATCCTGATCCACCAGCCGTCGGGCGGCTTCCAGGGACAGGCGTCGGACATCCTCATCCATGCCGAAGAAACCGAAAAGACGAAGCGCCGCATGACACGGCTCTATTCGGAGCACTGCAAGCGCTCCTACGAAGAGTTCGAGCGTGCGATGGATCGCGACTGCTTCATGACGGCCGAAGAAGCCCTGGCGTGGGGCCTCATCGATCGCATACTGGAGTTTCGGGCCGACGAGCCGGGCGCATCCGGCTCTGCGTGGACGCCGTAGCGGGACCACGATCATGCCTCGTCTTGCAGGCAGAGCGCCGGTTCAGGTCATTTCAAAACGGCGAGCGCCGGCTCGATCAAGGCTTGTAGCTCCGCCCGCGTCGCGCCATCCCGCGCCTGGAAGGAGATGGCCTGCAGAATGCCGTGATAGAATGCTGCGAGCTGCGCGACATCCGTATCCATCGGCAGCTCTCCTTCGTGCAGACCCCGTTCGAGGCGGGTCGCGATCAACTTGACCGTCTTGCGGCGAGCGCGCAACAGATGCTTGCGCGCCGCCCGGTTGTCCGGCAGGCAATTGACGACACCGAGGATCAGCAGACATCCTCCTGGCTTGGTGGATAGGGCGACGTCGATGCTGCCCGCCAGCATGGATCGAATACCGCCGCGGACGGTGGCTGCGTCTTCGAGCGCTCGCATGGGCACCGAACCCACTGTTGCGACGTAGAGATCAACGGCTTCTCGAAACGCCATCTCCTTGGTGCCGAAGGCTGCATAGAAGCTTGGCGGCGTTATGCCGATCGCGGCGGTCAGGTCCGTGAGTTGTGCCCCATCGTAGCCCTTGATCCAAAACACCTCCATCGCCCTTTCGAGGGCGAGATCGCGATCGAAGCTGCGGGGACGGCCACGCGGTGCCATCAAATTCCTTTCTGTAGTGACATTTATATAAATCAATTGACCCTCTCGGGCAAGCACGATAGCCATTTCCATAATTATGACTATAGAAATGGATGCCGAGCCGTGAACGGGGTGAGAGATCGTAATCCAGATTCGAGCCGGGATCGTTTGCCGGAACCTGCGGGAATGCCACTGGTCGTCTATCTCCTCGGGCTGACGATCTTCGCGCTCACTACCTCGGAGTTCATGGTTGCAGGTATGTCGCCGGCCCTGTCGGCGGCTTTTGCCGCTTCTGTGGCCGAGATCGGCTATCTGGTCTCGCTCTATGCGCTCAGTATGGCAATCGGCGGTCCGCTCGTGATAGCGTTGCTGCTCCGCCTCAAGGCGCCGAACAAGCCGGCACTTCTGCTTCTGCTCGGTCTCTATGTCGCGGGCGGGGTCGTCGCGGCGCTCGCACCGGATTACGGCGTCATGGCAATCGCGCGGATCGTGACCGGTGCGGCCAGTTCCGCCTGCTTCGGCGTGGCACTGGCGATTGCCGCGGAGTTGGTCGCCCCTCAGGCGCGAGGCCGCGCTGCATCCATCGTGCTGGGCGGGCTCATGCTCGCGCCCGTGCTCGGTCTGCCCGCGACTACGGCGATCGAGCAGGGGCTCGGATGGCGGGCGAGCTTTTGGAGCATCGCGGTCCTCGCCATGTTGTCGACCGTCCTTGTCGCCGCCTTCGTGCCGGACTTGAAGAGCCGCGCGGAAGTTGGTCTCAGCGTGGAGCTCGACGCGTTGAGGAAGACACGCCTATGGGCGGCCTATACGACGAGCGGCCTGATCATCGGCGCGACCTTCGCCGCTTTCAGCTACGCCGTACCGCTCTTCATCGACAAAGCGAGACTCTCACCGGCAACCATGCCGGTGCTGCTGGCAGCCTACGGCGGAGCGAACGTCTTCGGCAATCTTGTCGTTGGGCGTTTCGCTGACCGGTATACGATCCCGATCCTGTTCGGTGGATTGATTGCGCTCGCGCTGGCCCTTCTTGTCTTCGCCGTCTTTGCCACCAACAGCTACGTCGCTGTCCTGGCGTTTCTGGCTGTTGGCGTTGCCGGGGTGCCGATGAATCCTGCGATGGTCGCTCGTGTGATGCGGATCGCGCATCCGGGTCCACTGGTGAACACAGTCCATACTTCGGCCATCACCGCCGGCCTCGCCTTCGGCGCATGGGCGGGGGGCGTCGGGATCGATGCAGGCTATGGCCTCACCGCGCCGCTATGGGTCGGCCTTGCGCTCGCCCTGTTGGGTCTGTTGAGCCTTGCTCCCTCGCGCATGATCGACGGACGCATCAAGTGAGATCTGTGACGGAACGTTGACGTGGCGCAATCATCGATGCGAGCAGCTTCCGGCTCTCGCTCAATTCTACGATCTGGCGGTCCAGTTCGCCAATTTTCTCAGCGATTTTGTCCCTGAGAGTTTGGCAAGGTTCTCTGCCTTCTTCGGGCAAGGCGCAAGGCAATAGCTGGCCGATTGTCTTGAGCTTGAAACCTGCGCCATTCAGCACAACGATCCGCCTGACCTTCGAAACATCGTTCTCCGAATAGTCGCGATAGCCGGCTGCCGTCCGTCCTGGGCGCAGCAGACCTTCGCTCTCGTAGTAGCGCAGCATTCGCTCGCTCACGTCGGCTCTGGATGCGAGTTGCCCGATCTTCATGACTCCTCCTTGACTCTGACAGTACTGTCAAGGTGTAGCGTGCCGGTCACCAGAGAGGAAGGTGTCCGATGTTGAAACTGATCGGCTGTGTGAAGCGTCGCCCGGAACTGAGCCGCGAGGAGTTCGATCGCCACTGGCGCGTGAACCACGCGGCGCTCATCCGCCAATATCAGGGTGTGCTCGGCATCCGGCGCTATGTGCAAACCATCCCCTTGGACAATCCCGCGGCGCAATCGGCCATCCAAAGCGGGCGGGAGACAGAGCCGGTTGATTTCGACGGTTGCGCCGAATTGTGGTGGGACGATTTGGTGTCGCATCTTGCAGCAAGGAAGACGCCGGAAGGGACGAAAGCGCTGCATTTGTTGATCGAGGATGAAAAGCGTTTCGTCGACCTTAGCCGCTCCCAATTTTGGTACGCAACGGAGCGTCTCATCGTGCCGCAGTGACGGGCTTGGTGTTGTGGCGGCGGGGATTGCGTTGCTCGACCGAGCCCTGACGGTTGCGCGAACCGCGGAGCCAGGCAGATTCACGAACGGTCGACCGCCTTGATCAAGCGCGCGAGCTTGGTCGCGGTCTGTTCGTCCTTGAGCGGCGTATAGACGACGAGCTTCATGTCCGGTTGGTCGGTGACGGCGAGGCTCGTGTACTCGAAGACCATCCGCTTGGCCTTGGGATGATCGATGCGCTTCAGGCCGCCGATTGGTCTCAACACTTCGTGCTTCGGCCACCAGGCGCGAAACTCGGCGCTCTTGTCGCTGAGGATCGCGATCAGCCGTTCGAAATCCGGATCGCCTGCGTAACGCACGCTGTCGGCCCGGAACATGGCGAGCGAGGCCGGCGCCAGCGTCTCCCAATCGACGACCTTCCGGCGATGGTCCGGATTGGCGAAGACCATGTGCATGATGTTGCGTTCGTCGCCCGCAAGCCGCCCGTAGTCGCCGAAGACGGCGACGGCGGCCCGGTTCCAGGCAAGGATATCCCAGCGGCGGCCCAGCACATAGGCTGGTTGAGCAGCCATGCTTTCGAGCATGCGCAGAATTGGTTCGGGAACGACTTCCGATCCTGAGCGGCGGATTTCGGGGGCGGGTCGATCGCTGAGGAGAAAGAGGTGCTGTCGTTCGGCCGGATCGAGCTTCAGCGCCTTGGGGGCGTTGTTGTTTGAAGTCAATAGCGAGCTTGCCGACAAGGGTTTTTTCGTCACGTCGGCGGATGAGATGATCAAATGGGCACGAACGGGTTCGATCTATTGGGTGACCTTCGGGCTTGCTTGCTGTGCAATCGAGATGATGCAGGTCATGATGCCGCGCTACGATCTTGAGCGGTTCGGTTGTTTCCCGCGCGCTTCGCCCCGGCAAAGCGATCTGATGATCGTCGCCGGCACGCTTACGAACAAGATGGCGCCAGCACTGCGCAAGGTCTACGACCAGATGCCCGAACCGCGCTATGTGATCTCGATGGGCTCATGCGCCAATGGCGGCGGCTACTATCATTATTCGTACTCCGTGGTGCGGGGCTGCGACCGTATTGTGCCCATCGACATCCACGTGCCCGGTTGTCCGCCGACGGCGGAAGCGCTGCTCTATGGGGTGATGCTGCTCCAGAAAAAGATTCGGCGTGCCGGCACGATCGAGCGTTGAGTGTTCGCCTGCCGAATTCACACCGCACCGGCGCTGCAATCCGGCTTCTGCTATGCGCGGCCTGCGTCGAACGCGGCGGCCAGCGTACGCAGTGCGGCGCGCGATTTGGGGTCGGTAAGCGTCGAGTGCAGCACGATCTCGGACGAAGGAAGGCGCGGCAGCTTCAAGCGCTCGCCGACTTCGACGGTACCGGGCGGGGCAAGGCGCCAGGAGAAGACAGCCATGGCGAGCCCGGCGGAGACGGCCGCCGTGACCGCCGAGGAGCCGCCGCCGAGAAACACTTCGGTCCAGGCGATGCCGGCTTCGTCCAGGGCGCGGGTCGCGACATCGCGCACGCCACACGACGGCGACAGCGCCGCAAGCCGCAGCGGCTCGCCCTGCCGATGCTCGAAATTCGGCGTGGCGAACCAGCCGAAATGCTCCGGCCCGAGCACCTTGCCGTCACGCCGGTCGTCTTCGCGCCGGATGATGCAGGCGTCCAGCTCTCCGCGGTCGAAGGCATCGAGAAGCGTGCGCGAATTTTCGAGACGGACCTCGATGCGCAGCCCTGGATCATGCGCGTTGAGTTGCGCCAGCAGCGTCGGAAGCTCGGGACCTGCGACATGCGCGGCAATGCCGAGCCCGAAACGGCGCGGAGACGTGGCCGACAGCGCCGACAGCGCGGCTTCATGCGCGGCAAGGAAGTCGCGAGCCCGAGCGAGGAATGCGGCGCCTTGTGCCGATAGGCGGACGTGGCGCGGGGTGCGCTCGATCAGCCGTTGGCCGATGCGCTCTTCCAGACGCCGCAATTTGACGCTGATCGCGCCCTGCGTGGTGCCCAGGGATTCCGCCGCTCGCGTGAAGCTCTGAAGGTCGGCAATCGCCACGAAGGCCTGGACGGAATCGACATCGAGGGAGGTCATCTCCATCATCCGATTTTGTTGTTTCTGAAATATCCAGCCATATCATTTTTATATCGTCAAGCTTCGCCTACGATCCGGCCCATCAACAACAGTTCACTCGCAGGACTGCCCCGACACTCCGGCCTCTGTCGCCGCGCGTGATCGGCAGTTCATGGCGCGCCGAATAGTCGCGGCGCTGAAAGGCCTGATCGATGACCTATGCCTCGTCTCGGCGAGACAACCTTGCCTTGGCCACCGTTTGCCTCTCGTCCATGATGTTCGGGCTCGAGATATCGAGTGTTCCGGCCATCCTGCCGACGCTGGAGAAAGTCTTCCGCGCCGATTTTCAGCAGCTCCAGTGGACGATGAATGCGTACACCATCGCCGTGGCGACGGTGCTGATGGCGGCCGGCACTCTGGCCGATCGATACGGCCGCAAGCGTCTGCTCGTCCTGACCATTGTTGTCTTCGGCGCGACCTCGCTGCTCTGTGGCGTTGCGCCCGACATGACGGTTTTCATCGTCGGCCGGGCGCTGCAGGGGGCGAGCGGCGGCGCAATGCTGATCTGCCAGGTCGCGGTGCTGTCGGAGCAGTTCAATGGGGCCAAGGAGCGCGCCTGGGCTTTTGGATGGTGGGGCATCGTGTTCGGCTCGGGTCTCGGCTTCGGACCGGTGATCGGAAGCGGGATTGCGGCGCTGATGGGCTGGGCCTGGGTGTTCCTGCTTCACGGCCTGCTCGCCGCGCTGACGGCCGCTCTGGCGCTGGCCGGAGTTCGGGAATCGAAGGATCCGGACGCCCAGCGCCTCGATCTCGCCGGCATCGTGACCCTGTCAGTCGCCGTCTTCTGCCTGGCTTACTTCATCACCGAGGGAGGAGAACTCGGTTTCACCAGCCCGATGGCACTCGCAATCATCGGCACCGCCGGCGTGAGCCTGATCGCATTCATCGTCGCCGAGCGCATCACGCCGCATCCGATGTTCGATTTCTCGGTATTCCGGGTCCGGCCCTTTTCCGGAGCCCTGTTCGGATCGATGGGCATGAACTTCAGCTTCTGGCCGTTCATGATCTATCTGCCGATCTGGTTTCAGGCGGGGCTCGGACTGGATGGCCTGACGGCCGGCCTTGCGCTGCTCGCCTACACCTTGCCGACGCTGGTGGTGCCGCCCTTTGCCGAACGCCTTTCGCTTCGTCACGGCCCGGGCATCGTCATCCCCGCAGGGCTGTTCGCGATCGGGCTCGGCTTTCTCATCATGCGGATCGGAACAGGTGGTGGTGTGGCGGCCTTGCCGATCACGCTGATCGGCGCGCTGGCGGCCGGAATCGGTCTCGGCGCGACCAACACGCCCGTCACCAACACGACCACCGGATCGGTGTCGAGCGACAGGGCCGGCATGGCCTCAGGGATCGATATGAGCGCGCGGATGATCTCGCTCGCCATCAACATCGCGCTGATGGGCTTCGTGCTGGTCGATGGTGTCCTCTACAGCCTGAAAGGCGCCGCATCGGGCTCGTTCGAGGCAGCACAGCTCCGGCACCTTGCCGAACAGATTGCCGCCGGGACTGCGGCCGGTCTTCACGATGCAGTCCCGGGCTTGCCGGATGCGATCAGCCGTACCGCGATGGCTGCGGGCTTCGGCGATGTGATGCTCTACGGCGCCATCGGCGTCTGGGTGCTGGCCGCACTCAGCTTCCTGACCTTCGGAAGGAGGAGGGAGGTCTATGATCCGGTATGAAGCTGGAGACCATACAAGGGCCCGGCAATCCGGCTTCTACTATGCGCGTGCCGTCTCACTCATGCGACGACAGACTTCGACGAACAAGCTGCTTGCCCGCGACAGCGGCCGGGCCGGCGATGCGACGAGACCGAAATCGCGGTGCAGGGCTGGAACGAGCTTGCCGATCCGCAGGCCTTGCCGTCGTTCCGGCAGGGTCGATTCCGGCACCAGGCTGACGCCGGCGCCCTCGCGCACCAGCGCAATCGCACTCGCCCAGTCGCGCACCTCGATCCGCACATCCTTGAGCGACAGGCCGGCCGCCGCGGCGAGCGAGCGGGCGTTGGTATGGCACCCGCCGGTGGCGAGGACGAACGGCGCGGCGGCCAGCTCGGCGAGCGACAACGACGATCGTCGCGCCAAGGGATGGGCCGCCGGCAGAATCGGGATCCATGCGTCCCGCCCGAGCGGAACGGCATTCCTGTCTGGAGACGGATTGAGAACGACGCCGAGATCGACCGCCCCCGTCGCCAACCAGCTTTCCACTTCGGTATCATCGGTTTCGAGCGATACCAATTCGATGCCGGGATGGAGCGCGCGGAAGCGCCGAAGCAGCGGCGGAAGCACAGTCGCGAAGACGCTGGGAAATCCGGCCAGGCGTATGGCGCCGCTGTCCTCATCGGTCAGGGCCATCGCCTCCTTTTCGATCGCTTCCAGATGGCTGAGCGCGGCGCGCGCGTGCTCGAGTGTGCGCTCTCCGAAGGCGGTCAATTCAACGCCCCGCGGCCGGCGGACGAGGAGTTTGACGCCGAGACTTTCTTCCAGCGCGGCAAGCGCCTGGCTCATCCCCGATTGGGTGACGCCCAGCCTGTCGGCGGCCGCTGTGAAGCTGCCGGCTTCGGCGACGGCGATCAGGCTCTGGAGCTGGGTCAGATTCATAGTAGCTCTGCTTATACCAGAAAAATATCCGAGTAATTTTCATTATTCCATAGTGGCTGCCAAAAGGGGGCCGATGCATCCGCTCAACGAGGCCCACACGATGAAGCTCTATTTCGCGCCCGACACCTGCTCGCTCTCGCCGCACATCGTGCTCCAGGAGCTCGGCTTGCCTTACGATCTCGTGCGCGTGAACAACCGGACAAAACGCACCGCGGAAGGAGGGGACTTCCTCGCCATCAATCCGAAGGGCTATGTCGCGGCGCTCGAACTCGATACCGGCGAGGTGCTGACCGAAGGACCGGCCATCGTCCAATATCTGGCGGATTTGAAGCCAAAGGCGGGACTTGCGCCGGCTGCCGGCACGCTGGCGCGGGTTCGGCTCCAGGAATGGCTCAACTTCATCACCAGCGAAATCCACGCCGGATCGAGCCCGTTGTTCAACCGGGTGTTGCCCGAGGAGGTGCAGGCGATCTTCCGGCAGCGGCTGTTCCGTCGCTTCGATTTGATCGAGGCGGACCTCGCGTCACGAGACTATCTGATGGGGGAGCGCTTCACGGTCGCCGATGCCTATCTCTTCACGGTGCTTGGCTGGATGCAGGGCTTTTCGATCGATCTCGCGTCTTGGCCGGCGATCGCAGGCTACATGCAGCGGATCGGCGCGCGGGCATCCGTCCGGGAAGCGATCGCGCGGGAAGCTCGTATTGCGCCGGTCGAATGACCAGCGCATCACCCGGTTTCGAAGTTGCATCATGTCGCGGCGCATTCGTTCGCGAATTTCGGAATCGAAGCGCCCGAATCCGTATCCGCCTTGGAATCTGACGCGGGCAGAGGATTGAGTTGCCGGCGTTGTCATGTTAGTGGGAGAAAATGGACAGCCGTTGTGCACCCTATCTGTCGATTATTCCCACCAATCACTGATTGGTGGGTGCGCGCTTCATTTGTCCTTTGCAAGCAACCCGCCCTAGAGGCGGGTTTTCTGTATTCCGTCTCCGGGCAATTAAGGAGACGACGATGTCAGATCATCCACTGAAGCAACTGATCAAGGCCGCCGACAAGGCTATCACGGCAAAGGACTTCGACAGCTTGATGGAGTTCTATGCCGATGATGCGACGCTGGTCGTGAAGCCCGGCCTGAATGCTTCAGGCAAGGATCAGATACGGAAAGCATTCGTGGCCATTGCTGCCCATTTCAAGAACCAATTGAAGGTCAGGCAGGGCCGGATGGAGGTCATCGAAGGCGCGGATACCGCCCTCGTCATCATGGAGACTCTCCTCGATACGGGAGACGGGAATGAGCCGATCGTTCGGCGCGCAACTTATATCTTCCGCAAGTCGGAGACTGGCGGGTGGCTGTGTGCCGTAGACAACTCATATGGCACATCGATACTTGACGCCTGAAGGCTCGGGCGCGGGCGTTGCGCCGAAGGTCGACGTCAATGGCGTCACGTCGGCGCGAGCATGAATTCTACCCTCTGACATCGATGTCAGGGGGGGAAGGCCGTCCGATCAATGTGAACCTGCTCGGGCCCCAGTGCCAACCGGATGCTGCGTCCGGGAGCTGACGGCAATGCGGTTCCAGACATTGATGGTTCCGATGGCGATCGTCAGCTTGGCAATGTCGGTTTCCGGGAAGACCGCGCGAACGGCTTCATAGGCGGCGTCGGGAATGCCCGACTGTGCGGCCAGGGTCACGCTCTCGGTCCATTCGAGCACCGCCCGGTCGCGCGTGTCGAAGAACGGCGACTCGCGCCAGACGGCGACCAGATGCAACAGTTGCGAATCCATCCCGTCGGCCAGGGCGTCCTTTACATGAAGATCGACGCAATAGGCGCAGCCGTTGATCTGGGAGGCGCGGAGCTTGAGAAGGTGCAAAGCGCGCTTGTCGAGCCCGGACTTGCTCACGGCGCCGTCGAGCGCGCGGACGGCCTGATAGAGATCGGGTGTCAATGCTGCGATGTTCATTCTGGGATGCATGGAAGCCTCCGGCGCGGGAAGGGGTTGGCGATGAATCATAGATAATATATATCCATGATTAGAGCGCGATCCAAGCGCGTTTTGGGAGGTGGCGATGCGGCGCATGAGCGACGGCGTGGAGGCGGCGCTGCACTGTGCCCTGGTGCTGGCCGGATTGCCGGAAGGGAAGGTGCTACCGGGCAAGAGCCTCGCCGAGTTGCACGGTGTTTCGGAAACCTATCTTCTCAAGCACTTGCGGGCGCTCACCGCCGCCGCGGTCATCGATGCCCTGCCGGGCCCGCGCGGCGGCTATCGGCTGGCGCGCGATCCCAAGCGCATCACCTTGCTCGACATCGTCGAAGCGATCGATGGGCGCGAGCCTGCCTTCGTCTGTCGGGAGATCCGGCGACGCGGTCCCGGCAAGGCGAAGGACCCCTGCGTCTACAAGGCGGACTGCTTCATCAAGACCCGGATGATCGCGGCCGAGGAGGCGTGGCGGGGTGCCTTGCACCGGCAAACCCTCGCCGATCTCGTCGCCGACGGAAGCCGATTGATCGACGCGCACAACAAGAAGGCGGTGGCGACCTATGTCGAAAAGGCGCAGCGCTGAGCGATGACGATGGCGCCAATGGTGGCGCCGTCAGGTCGATGACGATAGGGCAGGGACGCTGGAGACGGTTAGAAGAATGGGCCAGCGATTGCTGCGCCCTTGCCGGTCAGGGCCATGGGCGTGACATCAAAGCTAGCGGGGACGATTGAATCGGAATAGGGGGACATTTGTCCGAGCCTAGGCTCGCGCGCAATCGCGCGTGTCTGGCCCGTCGGCCTGCGGCCACCTCGATACGTGGCTGCCTGCGCGCAGTGACCTCGACCGAGAGCACGAGGGCGGACCTCCATCCCTTCGAGACGAAGGTTTGCGGCCTTGCCATTGACGTGAATAGCTCGCAGAGGACGAATACGAAGACCGGTCGTCTGCACGACGGGCAATCCGCGTATATGCTCCATACCCGAACGGCCCGTCGTGCCAGTTTGCCGCACGCCGCTCGGCTTGTGTCGTCGGGCAAATCAAGTTCACATTCTCCGGCGTCTCGGCCCGCAAGAGGGGCGCTTCGCGATCGTCACGAACGTTGGGCCTGAGATGCGATGGGCGCGTCGATTTGCAGCGTGATCTTTCTCATGCGGACGAACAAATCGATGCGACGGCGAAGTCGTGTGGTCCTGGCATCCCGGAGCTGATGCCCAGCGCAACGCGCGTAGCGCGTTGTCGCGACACGGGGACAATCAAGCCGGTCCCCGGGGAGATCACGTATAAGCCGCTCAAACTATCGCGCAGGGAAGGCCGGGATGTCTTGGCCGAACCTGTGGTTCCTACCCCGTGCATTCTTTACTGCACGGGGGCCATGGGGGCGGCAAGCTCCCGGCCTTCCCTGCGTCCTCTTCTTCGGCAGAAGAGGGGACAGCCGATCAAAGCTCGGGCGCAAGCCGCCGCGAGATCGCGAGCCCATGCCTGCCACGCTGTTTGACACGTCAAGCGAACAACACTTGTCGCAATCGCGACGATACGCCTCGGACGAACGCAGCCTAGGGCCCGCGCTTGCGGACCTGCATGGCTTCTTCGCCCTCGGCGAAGCCGCGAAGCCTTTGGATGTCGCACAGCACGATCCGCTGCCGGCCACCCTCGACCAGGCCTTCGCCTTCCCAGGCGCTGAGGATGCGGCTGACGGTGTGCAGCGTCGTCCCGGTCATCTCGGCGATGTCCTGACGGCTGATCGGAAAGTCGACCTCGATCCCGTTCTCGACCTTTCGTCCGGCCTGCTTGGCGAGACGGAGCAGGGCGTGCGCCACGCGTTGCTCGACCTGTTCGTTCGAGATCTCCATCACCCGCGCCTGGGTGTCCTGCAGGCGGTTGCCGACTGTCTGCAGCGCGCTCGAGGCAAGGCTCGGATATTTGGCGATCAGCCTTGCCCATGAGGCCGATGGCCAGGCGAGCGCGATGCTGTCCACGGCGGCGACCGCCGTCGCAGGATAGCGCAAGAGACTCATCGCCTGGGCGACGCCGAACAACTCGCCGGCGGAGACGTAACGCACCACGGATTGCTGTCCTTGCGAGGTCGTCTTCTCGACCCGAAGATGCCCGTGCAGCAGCAGGAAGAAGCGCGAGGCCTCCGTCCCCTGGTCGAAGACGGCCGTGCCCTTGGCGTAGCGGATCGAACGCGCTTCGCCCAGCAACTCATCCTGCTCGGCGGGCGAGAGCCCCGCGAACATCGGGAGGTTCGCGACCAGCGAACGGTCGACAGCAGCCATCGGTAGCCTCGTTTCAAATTGCGGTGGAGAGTAGCCGGACCGGGCGCAGGCCTCAATGCCCCCGCCGGCTCTTACCTCGCGGAACTTGCAGGAAGCTTGCGCTGGCGCAACGTTCGGCGTGCGCGACGCGCCTGGATTGGCGGAGTGGTCAACGGCTCGGTAATTTGTGCTCCGACAAAGAGATGCCGGTCGCCACGGCTTACGGTCGCTTATCTACGCTCTACATTCGTGCCGCGCACGAACTCCGAGGCCAACATGGTCGGCGCCAGCATATCACGATGGACAATGAGCTATTTCGCAATGGCGCTCGCGTGGCTGTTCGTCGCCTTGCTCCTGATGGTGCTCGGTATCGGCTATCCGGCCGTGGATCTCGCAGCCCCGGATACGCTGGTCCTGGTGCATGCGGTCGGCATCGGTTGGCTGAGCCTTGCGATGTGCGGCGCGCTGTTCCAGTTCGTGCCCGTGCTGGTCGCCAAGCCCCTGTTCGCGGACAACTGGGCCTTGCCGGCCCTGGGCTTGCTGACCGCCGGCCTCGTCTTGCTGCTCGCGGGGTTCCTGGCCTTGGGCGGCCGACTTCCACCCGCATTGTGGCTGCTTCCGCTCGGCGCGGTCCTGCTCGTGGCGGGCTTCGCTTTGGTCGTGGTCGATCTGGGCCTCACGGCGTGCTTGCGTCCGACGGGGCCGGCCCGCTTCGTTCTCGTCGGCCTCGCCTCGCTCAGCGCGACAGCAGCATTCGGCTCGGTCTTCGCATTCGCCCTTGCCGGCCGGGCAGGCTCGGTGGGCGATGTGCTGCTGGCGTCCGGCATTCCGCTGCATGCGATCGCCGGTCTCGGGGGCTGGCTGACCTTGACGGCCATGGGCGTGAGCTACCGGCTGCTGGCCATGTTCATGCTGGCGCCGGACATCGATGAACGGCAGAGCATGACCACGCTGACCGCCGGTGCCGCCGCCGTCGTCGTCGCCGTCGCCGGCGGGCTCCTCGCGATCGGGTTCGGGTCTGGATTGCGCATCGTGCTTGCGACCGCCGCCATGCTTGCGCTCGCCTCCGGCGCCCTGTACGGGCGCGACATCGCCGGCATCTACCGCGCCCGCAAGCGGCGGCAGCTCGAGCTCAACATGCGGATGGCGACGTTGTCCTTCGCCAGCCTGGCCGGGACCGCGGTGCTCGGCATTGCACTTGCGATGGCTGGCGCCTTCACCGCGCACGTCGGCGCCTTCGCCTTCCTCGCCGTTTTCGGTTGGCTGTCGGGCCTGGTGCTCGCCAAGCTCTACAAGATCGTCGCCTTCCTGACCTGGCTCGAGACCTACGGCCCGGTGATGGGACGCGCTCCCACGCCGCGCGTCCAGGATCTCGTCGCGGAGGGCAGGGCGACGAAGTGGTTCGTCATCTACTACGCCGCGGTCTGGGCCGGAACCCTGACGCTGCTGATGGGCGCGCCCGCCGCTTCGTTCCGGATCACTGTCGCGGTGATGGCCATTGGAGCAGCCGGCATTGTGCACGAAGTGATCCGGATCCGGCGGCTGGCGGATGTCGCAAGTCCGCTGCGGCTTCCGGGCGGCGCGATCGCGCCACACTTGTTGTTCGCCAGGAGTTGAGAGAGGAAACCCATGACCGATTATATCGATGTCGACGTCCGTCCGATCCTGCGCGCTGGAGGCGAACCCTTCTCGGTCATCATGGCCGCGCTGCAGCGGCTTGCGCCGGGGCAGGGCCTTCGCCTCTACGCGACCTTCAAGCCTGTTCCGCTGTTCGCCGTCATGGCGGACAAAGGCTATGCCTATGCGGATCGCCCGCTCGAGCACGGCGAGTGGGAAGTTCTGTTCACGCCGGTGGAGACGGAACTGGAGCAGGCGTCGAGTGCAACGGCCGGCGCCGGTTTCGACGATTGGCCTGAACCCGCCGTCAAGCTGGACAACCGCGACCTCGAGCCGCCGGAACCGATGGTCCGGATTCTTGCGGCGGCCGACCAACTCGGACCCGGCGAGACCTTGTCGGCGCTGCTGCGGCGCGAACCGGTGTTCCTGTTCCCGCAACTCGAAAAGCGCGGCTTCCGCTGGCTCGGCGGGTTCACACCTGACGGCGCGACGTATGAACTAACGGTGAGGGCTCCGTGATGACCGACGAACGCGAAGGTCTCATCCGCGATGCCATGCGTGTTGTGATCGATCCGGAGCTTGGCGAGAACGTGGTCGATCTCGGCTTCGTCTACGACATCTCAATCGCTGGCGACGCCGTTCATGTGACGATGACCGCGACCACGCCGGGATGTCCGGCGACCAGCTTCCTCAAAGAGGGGGTGACGAACAGTGTTGCCGGCCTGCCCGGTATCGGCTCGGTCGACGTGACGATGACCTTCGATCCCCCGTGGACGCCGGCCCGGATCGCCCCGGCCATCCGCGCATCGCTCGGCTTCGCGGCGGTCAGCTGAGGCGCCAAGATGACGATCACGATCGAGATCGATCACGCGAAGACGCGCGCGAGGGCCACGGCTGCAGCCGGCCAGCCAGTGGTGCCGCAGGCCGTCAAAGGCCCGATCCGCCGGATCAAATGGGGCATCCTGCTGCTGACGCTCGCGATCTACTACGTCACCCCATTCATCCGTTGGGACCGCGGTCCCAATGCGCCGGACCAAGCGGTGTTGCTCGATTTCGCGAACGGACGCCTCTACGCCTTCTTCCTCGAAATTTGGCCGCAGGATCTGTATTTGGTCACGGGACTTTTGGTGCTTGCCTCGACCGTCCTGATCCTGACCAATGCGGTGGCGGGGCGGCTTTGGTGCGGCTTCGCCTGTCCGCAGACGGTCTGGACTGATCTCTTCCTGCTGGTCGAAAGATGGATCGAGGGTGACCGCCGTCAGCGCCTGAAGAACATCGGTGCTCCGCTCTCCGCAAAGCGGATGGCGCAGATCGTTGCCAAGCATTCGGCCTGGCTGCTGATCGCGATGGCGACCGGTGGCACGCTGATCTTCTACTTTACCGACGCGCCGAGCCTGGTGCGGAATACAGCTTCCGGCGAGATGTCGGTCAACGCGCTCACCTGGATCCTGGTCTTCACCGGCACCACCTATGGCCTGGCCGGATTCGCGCGCGAGCAGGTCTGCACCTTCATGTGTCCGTGGCCGCGGCTGCAGGGCGCGATCTGGGATCCGGAGGCCTTTACGGTCAACTACCGCGACTACCGTGGCGAGCAGCGGACCTCGGCGAAGAAGGCGGCCGAACTGCGCCTGCAGGGCAAGCCGGCCGGCGATTGCGTCGACTGCGGCCATTGCGTCGCGGTCTGTCCGATCGGAATAGACATCCGCCAAGGACCGAACTTCGCATGCATCAATTGCGGGCTCTGCGTGGACGCCTGCGACGGGGTCATGTCCAAGCTCGGCCGCCCGCGCGGGCTGATCGATTATGAGAGCTGGAGGAACATCGAGCGGGGCCGCCGGAGGGAGGCGCACGTCAATCGCCTGGTGCGCCCGAAGACGATCGGCCTGACCGCGGCCTGCGTCGCGCTCGCCGGCACGATCGGCGTTGCGTTCGCGACCAAAACGACGGCCACGCTTTCGGTCCAGCATGACCGCGACCCCGTTGCTGTCCGGCTGTCCGACGGATCGGTGCGCAACGCCTACACGGTCAAGCTGTTGAACAAATCCTCGGTCGCGCATGTCTATACCCTGTCGGTCAGCGGCATGGATGCCAGGATGACCATCATCGGTCACGAGACCCTTGCTCCGGTCGAGGTGCCGCCGGACGAGTCGGAAGCCCTGCGGATCACGCTGACGACGGAGCAGTCCGGGCAAACCGACGTGGTGTTCATGGCAAGGGACGAGACCGGTTCCAACGTTCTTTCCGCCAAGGACAAGTTCTTCGACCGCTGAGACATTGCCGCCCAACTCGCGTAGGATGGAGTTTGGTGACCGAAGCAAAGAGTAAATCGATGGAAGAACGGTCTCAACTTGCGGAGCGGATTCTCGATCAGACCGCCGATGCCGTGATCTACGCAGACCGCACCGGCACGATTCTCCGCTGGAATCCGGCCGCGAGCGCTTTGTTCGGCTATTCGGCCGAAGAGGCTCTGGGTCGCGGCCTCGACCTGATCATTCCGGAGCATCTCAGGGACGCGCACTGGCGTGGGTTCGAGGCCGCCATGACCAGCGGCGCCATGAAGCTGCAGGGCCGGCCGACGTTGACCCGCGCCTTGCACAAGAGTGGGCGGAAACTTTACACGGAAATGACGTTCGCGATCGTCAAGAGCGCCGGCAATGATGAAGTGCTTGGCTCCGTCGCGGTGGTGCGAGATGTCACCGAACGGGTGGAAAAAGAGCGCGCGGCGAGCCGCTGGTCATGACCCCACTACAGCGGCTACTGGCTTGACGTCAGCGAATGCAGCCAAGCGAGGCGAGCGACAGCTTTCCCTGCAAGCCGCTGCAAGCGGTCAAGCTGTTCAGGGTCGGTGGCGCGTTCGGCGCCGTCGAGGTAAGCGTCCGCAAGCGCCTCGGCGAGAGCCGGTGCATCGGCCGTAGCGAGGGGGACGGTGACCAGAACAGCGCCTTCGGCCTCAACTGCCATAGCGGCGGTTTCCCGCTGGAGCTCACGGACGCGATCCGCCGCCGCTCCGGTCAGGCCGCTGTCGATCTGGCCAAGCAGGAGCGTCAACCGATGCTCGATCGCGCCGGCATCCACCTGTGCGTCGACGGCGTCACCAGGTGATATTGCCGCTCCGGACGCCTGCCTTGCGTCGCGCTCTGCGTGAAAAGCGTGACGTCGCTGCCTTCGCAGCGTGGCGACATGTCCGAGTTCCTCGCGCGCCATCGCCTCGGCTGCAGACTTGATATCGGGTGTCTTGGCGTACGCCGCGACATAGGACCAGAAGGCAAACGCCCGCTCCTCGTTGCGCACGGCTATCGCGAGCGCACGATAGGGAGTCATCAGGCGGGAAGACTGCATCTCGGCCGCAGTCTCGGAGTCGAACGTCTCGGGCGCCTGCCACCGGATCGTTGCCGGATCAGGCGCATGTCCCGTCCGGGATTGCGACCACCGCGCGACACTGTCGACATGTCCGCGCTCGGCAGCAGCGAGGCGCGTGAACACCGCGGCCAATTCATCTTTGTCTTGACAGCGCATATGCTCGGCAAGCTCGCCATATCTGTCTGCCGCCTCCTGCTCCATCGCATGGGCGAGCGCAAACAGCTCATCGAGGGAATGCAAAGTTCCTGCCGGCTCCGACTTCAAGAGCAGAGTTTGTGTGAGCAGCATGAGGCACCTTTGTAAGCAAGTTTGTCCTGCAACAAACTTCATCCTCGCTGGTGCGACTAGACATCCGTCGCAAACAGGAGTCAAATTGGGTTGGCGGGATCATCGATCCTCTCCGGGCCGTCAGCGCCGACGCCCACTCAAACCACATTCAAGAAGAATGGAACACGCGTCCACGTCGGACGCGTTATTCCGCGCTGAGGTGCTGCATGTCTCGGAGTCTGCTAGCCCCGTCGCGCTGTTGTCGCGTCGGTCTTGCTTTGACCATCGCGCTCGCGGCCTTCGCATGGCTTTCGATCGGGACCGCTTCGGCTGCGACCGAGCTCGGCACCTACCTGTCCAAGGTGCAGCCCGGTGATTTCTTCAAGGGTGCGGATCGATTTGGCCCTCCGCAGGGCGGTCCACCGGTCGTGCCCGTGTATCGCGGCGATCAGCTGCAGGGCTTTGTCTACCTCAATTCAGATTTCGCAAACTCGGTCGGTTATTCCGGCAAGCCGATTCACATTCTCGTCGGTATCGATCCGAAGGGCATCATTACCGGACTGAAGCTGGTCGACCACAAGGAGCCGATCGTCCTGATTGGTATTCCCGAGGCCCGCATCGTCGGAGCCTTGAACTCGCTGATCGGCAAGGACATCAAGCCGGTCGCGCAAGGCGCCGAACGCCCCCCACAGGTGGACATCGTCAGTGGCGCGACGGTCACGGTGCTGGTCATGAGCGACAGCATCGTCCGCTCGGCCGTCAAGCTGATCCGCACCGGCCGGGTCGGCGGCGGGGACGCTTCTGCCGCGAAATCGGCTCTTCCACCGGTGATCAAGACGCTTGATCTCTCGCATAGCGAGGTGCGCGATTGGCAGAGCCTCATCGGTGACGGTTCAGTGCGGCGGCTGCATCTGACCATCAATGACGTCAACGATGCATTTGCCAAGTCGGGCAATGCGGTCGCGGCGCAAAACGCCGAGCCGGGTTCGCCGGATGACACCTTCATTGATCTCTACGTTGCGCTCGCTTCCGCACCTACGATCGGCCGAAGTCTGCTCGGCGACGACGGGTATCAACGGCTGAAGGAACGGCTGAAGCCGGGCCAGCAGGCCATCGTGATCGCCGCGAACGGAATCTATTCCTTCAAGGGCTCGGCCTATGTCCGCGGCGGTATCTTCGACCGCATCGAAGTGTTGCAGGAGGGCTCCAGCACGCGCTTCCGCGACCGCAATCATACGCGGCTCGGAGCGCTCGCAGCAGCCGGCTCTCCCGACTTCCAGGAGATCGGCCTGTTCGTCACTCCGCCGGAGTTCACGCTCGATCCGACGCAGCCCTGGCAGCTTCAGCTTCTCGTCCAGCGCAGTGTCGGCGCGCGGGACAAGGCGTTTCTCACCTTCGATCTCGATTACGTCTTGCCTGACCAATATGTCCGCCGCGAGCAGCAGGCGGTCACCGTTCTAGCCACCGCTCCGGCACCTGCGGCGCAGGCACAGGGGGGCGCTCCAGTTGAGCAACAGGCCGCATCGACCGCCGAGAACGAAGAACCGCTATGGATGCGCATCTGGCGCTCGCAGCCGGTCTCGATCGGCATCACCGCGTTGATGCTCGCTGCGCTCACCGTGATCTTCTTCTTCCAGAACGTGCTGGTGCGCCGGCCCGTGTTCTACACTTGGGTTCGGCGCGGCTTCCTCGCCTTCGTCCTGGTCTGGCTCGGATGGTATGCCAACGCGCAGCTCTCGGTCGTCAATGTCGTGACGTTCAGCAACGCGCTGGTGACGGGTTTCAAGTGGGAATTTTTCCTCGCCGCGCCGCTGATTTTCATCCTGTGGTCGGCCACCGCAGCGGCGCTTCTGTTCTGGGGACGCGGGCCGTTCTGCGGCTGGCTCTGTCCGTTCGGCGCACTACAGGAACTGACCAACACGATCGCAAAATGGTTCAAAGTGCCGCAGATCACCGTGCCCTGGGGACTGCACGAGCGCCTGTGGCCGGTCAAATATATCATCTTCCTCGGCCTGTTCGGACTGTCGCTCTACTCGGTCGATCTCGCGGAGCGAATGGCCGAGGTCGAGCCGTTCAAGACCGCGATCATCCTGAAATTTGCGCGAAGCTGGCCGTTCGTCGCCTACGCGGTCGGTCTGCTGGTCATCGGCTTGTTCATCGAGCGCTTCTTCTGCCGCTATCTCTGCCCGCTGGGGGCCGCGCTCGCGATCCCCGGACGCATCCGGACTTTCGAGTGGCTTCGCCGCTGGCAGGAATGCGGTTCGCCCTGCCAGCGCTGCGCCAAGGAATGCCCGGTGCAGTCGATCCATCCGGAGGGGCACATCAACGTCAACGAGTGCATCTACTGCATGCACTGTCAGGAACTCTATTACGACGATCATCGCTGCCCGCACATGATCCAGGTGCGGCTCAAGCGAGAGAAGTTCGCCGCCATGTCCTCACCGTCCATGCGCACGGGCGGCAAGGGAGCAGGGACGGTGTTCACCCATGCCGGAAAGCCCGTGGTGACGGGCGCCGGTACCAATCCATCCCCTTCTCCATAGCCACACAGGAGACCATCATGGCGCGCGAGGAAGACGACGACAATAACATCAGCCGGCGGCAAGTCGTTGGCACCGCCGCGATCGGCGCGGCAGGCCTTGCGGGCGGGCTGGGCCTCGGCAAGTCGGTCGCTCCGAACTCGGCTGCCGCGCAACCTGCGGCGCGCCCTGGAGGCCAGAAGACCGAGGTCGCGCCCGGCGAGCTCGACGAATATTATGTGTTCTTCTCGAGCGGCCAGACGGGTGAGGTGCGGATCGTCGGCATGCCGTCGATGCGCGAGCTGATGCGCATTCCGGTCTTCAATCGCGATAGCGCGACCGGCTGGGGCCTGACCAACGAGTCGCTGAAGATCCTGAACGAGGGCCTCACGCAGGAGACCCGCGATCGACTGAAGGGCCGCCTAAATGGAGTGTGGCAGAACGGCGATTGCCACCATCCGCACATGTCCTTCACCGATGGCACCTATGACGGGCGCTACATCTTCATCAACGACAAGGCCAACACCCGGCTTGCCCGTATCCGCACCGACATCATGAAGTGCGACAAGATGATCGAGCTGCCGAACCAGTACACGATCCACGGCATGCGGCCGCAAAAATATCCGCGCACCGGCTACGTGTTCTGCAATGGCGAGTACGAAGTGCCGCTGCCCAATGACGGCAAGATCCTCGACGACAAGACCAAGTACTGGTCGATGTTCTCAGCCGTCGATGGCGACACAATGAAGGTCGCCTGGCAGGTTATCGTCGACGGCAACCTCGACAACACCGACGCCGACTACCAGGGCAAGTACGTCTTCTCGACCTGCTACAATTCGGAAAAGGGCGTCACACTCGCGGAAATGACCGCGAGCGAGACGGATTGGATCGTCATCTTCAACCTCAAGCGCATCGAGGAGGGCGTCAAGAAGGGCGACTTCAAGGAAATGAACGGCGTTCCTGTGCTCGATGGTCGGCATGGCTCGCCGTACACCCGCTATGTTCCGATTCCCAACAGCCCGCATGGTATCAACACCGCGCCCGATGGCATTCACGTCGTCGCCAACGGGAAGTTATCGCCGACCGTCTCGGTGTTCGATGTGCGTCTGTTCGATCAGCTGTTCGACGACAAAATCCAGCCGCGTGCCACGGTGGTCGCCGAGCCTGAACTGGGCCTCGGTCCGCTGCACACCGCCTTCGATGGCAAGGGCAATGGTTATACGACGCTGTTCCTCGACAGCCAGGTCTGCAAGTGGAGCATCGATCTCGCCAAGCGCGCCTTCAAGGGCGAGAAGGTCAATCCGATCATCCAGAAGATCGACGTCCATTATCAGCCCGGCCACAACCACTCCTCGATGGGCGAGACCAAGGAGGCCGATGGCAAGTGGCTGATCTCGCTGAACAAGTTCTCCAAGGATCGCTTCCTCAACGTCGGTCCGCTCAAGCCGGAGAACGACCAGTTGATCGACATCTCGGGCGACCAGATGAAGCTGGTGCATGACGGCCCGAGCTTCGCCGAGCCGCATGACGCCGTCATCGTGCATCGATCCAAGCTGGAGGGAAAGGTCACAAGCATCTACAAGCGCGACGATCCGTTCTTCGCGGATGCGGTCAAGCAGGCCAAGGCCGACGGCGTCACGCTCGAGAGCGACGCCAAGGTGATCCGGGATGGCAATAAGGTCCGGGTCTACTCGTTCTCCAGCGCGCCGGCCTACGGCCTTGAGAAGTTCGAGGTCAAACAGGGCGACGAGGTCACGGTCTACATCACCAACATCGACGATGTGGAGGATCTGACCCACGGCTTCTGCATCGTCAACTACGGCGTCAACATGGAGATCGGCCCGCAACAGACCTCATCGGTGACGTTCATTGCCGACAAGCCCGGCGTGTACTGGTACTTCTGCACCTGGTTCTGCCATGCCATGCACATGGAGATGAGGGGGCGAATGCTGGTCTCGCCGCAGAACGTCTGACGATGCGTTGGGTGCGCTACATCGCGATCTTGGCGCTGGCTGCGTTTGCCGCCGGCGCCGGCCCGCGCGCTAGCCTGGCAACAGAGCTTTCAGTAACGCCTGATGTCAGCGACCTCCAGGCGGTGCTCGAGTCCGCCTCAGAAGGTGACGAGGTGCGGCTTGCCGCCGGAACCTATCGCGGGCCACTGCATTTGACGCGCCGGATCACGCTGTCGGGTGCGCCCGGTGTCGTTGTGCGCGGCACGGGACAGGGCAGCGTCATTACGGTCTCGGCGCCAGGGGCTATCGTGCGCGGGCTCGAGGTGCGCGGCTCCGGGCGCTCGCTGGAGGGCATGGATTCGGGAATCTTCATCGAGCAGTCGGCACGCGGTGCTGTGGTGGAGGACAATCGGCTCGAGGACAATCTCTTCGGAATGTATCTTCACGGAGCGCCCGATGCGGTCGTGCGTCGCAACGTCGTCGTCGGCTTGCGTCAGGCGCGCACGAGCGAAGCCGGCAACGGGATCACGGTCTGGAACGCGCCCGGCGCCAAGGTCATCGACAACGACTTCCGCTACGGACGCGACGGCATCTTCGCAATCACCAGTCGCAACAACGTGTTCAGCGGCAACCGCTTCCGGGATTTGCGCTTCGGCGTGCACTACATGTATGCGAACGAGGGCGAGATCACGAACAACGTCTCGAAGGGAAACATCATCGGTTACGCCTTCATGTTTTCCAACCACCTGATCGTCAGGAACAATATCTCTGATCACGACCGGGATCGCGGCATCCTGTTCAATGCGGCAAACGAATCGGAGATTACAGACAACACGGTGATTGGCGGGCTGCAATCGGCGGAGCGCTGGGCGACCTCGGATAATCGCACGGCAGAGGAGGGAGTCCCCCAATCGGTCGCGGGCGCTCCGGCGGCAAGCAAGGCTGAACGCATCGGACCCGAGAAGTGCGTGTTCATCTACAACACCAACAAGAACAGGATTGCGCGCAACTGGTTCGAGGGTTGCGAGATCGGCGTCCATTTCACCGCCGGCTCGGAGCGTAACGAGATCACGGGTAACGCCTTCGTCAACAATTCCAACCAGGTGAAATATGTCGGTACGCGCCATCTCGACTGGTCGGAGAACGGACGCGGCAATTACTGGAGCGACAACCCGGCTTTTGACCTGAACGGCGACGGCGTTGCCGATACGGCGTATCGGCCGAACGACATGATCGATCGCGTGCTCTGGACTGCGCCGGCCGCCAAGCTTCTGATCAACAGTCCCGCTGTGCAGGTGATCCGCTGGGCCCAGGCGCAGTTCCCGGCACTGTTGCCGGGCGGGGTCATCGACAGTCATCCCTTGATGTCGCCACCAGCGCATCGCCTGGCCGAGGGCGCGCGATGAGCAGCACGGTTCGATTGACCGATGTGACCAGGGCGTATGGGCGCATCAAAGCCGTGTGTGGGGTTTCGTTCGAACTCGAGCAGGGCGAACTCGTGGCGCTGATCGGCCATAACGGCGCGGGCAAGACAACGCTGATGAAGCTGATGCTCGGGCTGATCCGACCGACCAGCGGAGCGGTGGAGGTGCTCGGCGACAATCCCGCTCTAGGACAATTCGCTGGCCGGCGGCAACTCGGGTATCTGCCAGAAAACGTCTCCTTCGATTCCGCGCTGACCGGGCGGGAGACACTGGCCTTCTACGCGCGATTGAAGCGCGAGCCGGTCGCGGAGGCGCTGAAGCTGCTCGACACGGTGGGGCTCGGCGATGCAGCGAGGCGGCGGGTCGGCACCTACTCCAAGGGCATGCGCCAGCGCCTGGGCCTCGCGCAGGCGCTGATCGGGCATCCTCGCGTTTTGCTGCTGGACGAGCCAACGACCGGCCTCGATCCGGAGCTGCGCCAGACCTTCTACGAAGTGATCCAGCACCTGTCCGCGGGCGGCGCGACCGTGTTGTTGTCCTCGCATGCACTCACCGAACTCGAGGAGCGGGCCGGCCGTGTCATCATCATGAACCGGGGCGTCAAGGTCGCCGACGGGTCAATCGACCATCTGCGGCGCCTTGCCCAGCTGCCGACCCGCATCAGGCTCAAGGTTTCGGACTCAGCGCCTGCAGGGCCGCTCTCCTGGTTGCCGGTCGATGCCGTCTGTCGTCGCCTCAACGGCCATATCGTCGAGATCGACGCTGCGCCGGAGCAGAAACTCGAACTCTTGCATCGCGCGACCGCGGCGGGGACGCCGGTCGACGATCTCGATGTGGTCCCTCCGACGCTCGATGAACTCTACGCGCACTTCCTGCGGCAAGCGGAGCAGGCCGGATGAACGCGCTGGTCATCGCACGGAAGGAGATCCATCAGGCGGTTCGGAACCGCTGGGTGCTGGCCGCGACCCTGCTGCTTGCCGGGCTCGCGCTTTCGCTCACGTTTCTCGGCAGTGCGCCGACCGGTACGGTCGGCGTGCGCGCGCTCGATGTCGTGATCGTCAGCCTGTCCAGCCTCACCATCTTCCTGATTCCGCTGATCGCACTGCTGATCTCGCATGACGCGATCGTTGGCGATATGGAGCGGGGGACGATGCTCCTGCTGCTGAGCTACCCGGTGGCTCGCTGGCAAGTGTTGGTCGGCAAGTTCCTCGGCCATCTGGCTGTGCTCGCGTTTGCGACCTGTCTCGGATATGGAATTGCAGCTGCCGCGTTGATCGCTGCGGGAAACCAGATCGATTCCGACAGCCTCGCAGCCTTCGGCGCCATGATCGGATCGTCCGTGCTGCTCGGGGCCGTGTTTGTCGCGATGGGCTATCTGGTGAGTGCGCTGGTGCGAGATCGCGGCACCGCAGCCGGCTTATGCATCGGTCTATGGCTTCTCCTGGTGTTGATCTACGACATGGGCTTGCTCGGAATTCTCGCCCTGGACCAGGGGCGCAGCATCTCGGCCTCGGCAGTCGATGCAATGCTGCTGATCAACCCGACGGACGCCTATCGCCTGTTCAACCTGACCGGTTTCGCCAATGTCAGCACCTTCGCTGGTATGGCTGGTCTGGCCCAGAGCACGACCTTGTCGGCCGGCGTGCTTCTGATCGCGCTGCTGTTTTGGACGCTGGTTCCGCTCGGACTTGCCGCGTTTGCGTTTTCCCGGAGAGAGCTATGAAGGGTCTTTCCTTCGCCTTTGCCATCCTGCTTCCGATCGCGCTGCTTGGCTGCGGCGAGAAGCAAGCGGCGCGGATGCCGCCGCCCCATCGCATGACAGAAGAGGCGATCGGGCACTATTGCGGCATGAATGTCCTGGAGCATCCGGGTCCGAAAGGACAGATCCTGGTGGCGAGCCTGATCGAGCCGGTCTGGTTTTCGTCGGTGCGGGATACGATTGCTTTCACCGTGCTTCCCGACGAGCCGAAGGACATCCAGGCGATCTACGTCTCCGACATGGGCAAAGCAGCAAGTTGGGACAAGCCTGGCGCGGACAACTGGGTCGAGGCGCGTAAGGCTCTGTTCGTGATCGGCAGCAGCGTCAGGGGCGGCATGGGGAGCGAAGAGGCCGTCCCGTTCTCGGATCGCAGCGCGGCGAAGACATTCGTGAATGAAAACGGTGGACGCATCGTGTCCTTTGCGGATGTCCCGAAGACCTATGTGCTCGGGCCGGACGAGGAGGGCGGCGGGGCGAGTCCGGGGCAGAAGGATCGTGCTTCGCTCGATTGAGGAGGATCACATGGCGCGTGCAATGTCGCGGCGGCGTTTCATCAGCATCAGCGGCGCTGTTGCGGGGCTAGCTGTTGCGGGGCTTGGTAGGGCGACTGCGAAGGCCGATCTTGCCGTCTGGCGCGGCACGATGCTGGGCGCGGTCGCAACGATGAAGATCTATCATCCCGATCGGAACGAGGCTGAGCGTTTGATCTCTGCGGCCTGTGCCGAGGCGCGACGGCTGGAGCGGCTGTTCAGCCTTTATGTCGAGGACTCCGCCTTGGTACGGTTGAACCGCACGGGGATACTCGTGGATCCTGCGGTCGAGTTCGTCGAACTGATGGAGACCTCGTTGCGACATTCGGAGCTGACCGGCGGTCTGTTCGACCCGACTGTGCAGCCGCTCTGGGATCTCTACGCAAGGTATTTCTCAAGACCGGACGCGGACCCGTCGGGGCCTGACAAGGCGTCCATGGACGCGGTGCTTGCCCACGTCGGCTATCGCCGCTTGTCGGTCAGCCGCGATCGGGTCGTCGCGCCGAAGGGGACGGCCGTGACGCTGAACGGAATCGCGCAAGGCTACGTCACGGACAAGGTGGTAGACCTGCTGCGTGCCCAGGGGATTGCGCACACGCTCGTCGATATGGGGGAAAGCCGGGCCGTCGGTGCGCGTCCGGATGGGCTGCCTTGGGAGGTCGGCATCGCCGATCCGGACACGCCCGGACGGACGCAAACGGTGCTGTCTATCGAGGACCGCGCCGTCTCCACGTCCGGAGGATACGGCTTCCGGTTCGGTCCGCAAGGACGCTTCAATCATCTGTTTGATCCGACGAACGGCGGCTGCGGACATCTCTACAGCAGCGTCACAACCATCGCCGCGACGGCGACTGCCGCGGACGCGATGTCGACCGCCTTCAGTCTGATGCCGGTGGTTCAGATCAGGTCGCTGATGCAGCCGGCCGGTATCGAACGGGTTCACCTGATCGACGCCGCCGGCGCGGTATCCGAACTCGTGGTATGAAGACCGCTCCCTAAACGGCAGCACGAAGGCGGATGAAAGCCGGGTCTTCCCGCGGCAGCCTTGGCCAATCTCAGGCGGCAGCCGTCGCCCGTTGCTGGAATTCCTCGAACGCGGCAATCGCATCAGCGGCATACATCAGCGACGGACCGCCGCCCATATAGATCGCCATGCCGAGCGTTTCCTCCACCTCCTGGCGCGTTGCGCCGAGCCGAACCAGCGCCTCGGTGTGAAAACCGATGCAACCGTCGCAGCGGGCCGCGACTCCGATCGCGAGTGCGATCAGCTCTTTGGTCTTCTTGTCCAGCGCGCCATCGCGGGTAGCGGCCTGCGCCATCGCGGAGAAGCCCTGCATCACGTCAGGAATGCCCTTGCGCAGCTTCTTCATATTGCCGGACAGCCCGCTGCAAAGCTCGGTATAGTTCTTGTCCATGATTATCCCCTTGAGGTCGGCTTGAGATCGGTTTTCGCCGGCGAGCGCAGCGCGATGTAGATCGCGGGGATCACGAGCACGGTCAAAAGCGTCGATGAGGCCAGGCCGAACAGCAGCGAAATCGCGAGCCCCTGGAAGATCGGGTCGAGCAGGATGGTGGCGGCGCCGATCATGGCGGCAAGCGCGGTCAGCAGGATCGGCTTGAAGCGCACCGCACCGGCTTCGAGGACGACGTCGCGCAAGCTCTTGCCTTCGCCGCCACTGTGGCGGATGAAATCGACCAGCAGGATTGAGTTGCGCACGATGATGCCGGCCAGCGCGATGAAGCCGATCATCGAGGTTGCGGTGAAGGGCGCCCCTAGCAACCAGTGGCCGAGCAGGATGCCGATCAGGGTGAGCGGGATCGGCGTCAGGATCACCAGCGGCAGGCGGAAGCTGCCGAATTGCGCAACGACCAGCACGTAGATGCCGAGGATCGCTGCGCCAAAGGCCGCGCCCATGTCGCGGAAGGTCACATAGGTGATCTCCCATTCGCCGTCCCACAGCAGCGTCGGATGCGACTCGTCCGCGGGCTGGCCGTGGAATGCGATGACCGGCTTCGGCAGTTTGCCCCAGTCATGCGCATCGATGCGGTCGGCAACCGCTAGCATGCCATAGAGCGGCGCCTCGAAACGGCCGGCCAGCTCGGCCGTCACCATGTCGGCGAAACGGCCGTCGCGCCGGAAGATCACAGGGGAGCCTTCTTCCTGCGTTGCCTTGACCACTTGGCCGAGCTCGACGACGGTCTTGCTGCCGGGCACGGTGTTGGCGGGCACCGGGGTGGATGCCAGTGCGGCGGTCCAATCCTTGTCGCGCTTCGGCAATTTGACCGCGATCTCGATCGGATTGCGCTCTTCGCCGCGATGCGAGTAGCCGACGGACACGCCTCCGAACAGGGTCTGGATCGTGTCGTAGACGTCGCGCTGTTCGACCCCGAAATATTCGAGACTGTCCTGATCGATCGAGAGCCGCAGGCGCGGCCGCTTCTCGCCGATGGAATCGTCGATGTCGACGATGAACGGCACCTCGGCAAAGATCTTCTTCACCTCGCGCGCAACCTCCCGCCGCGTTGCTGCATCGGGACCATAGATTTCGGCGAGCGACGTCGCCAGAACGGGTGGTCCCGGCGGCACCTCGACCACCTTGATGCTGGTGCCTGCCGGCATCTGCACCGCCTTGAGCCGTTGGCGCAGGTCGAGCGCGACGTCGTGGCTGGCTCGCTTGCGCTCGCCGCGCGCGGTGAGGTTGACCTGCAATTCGCCAAGTTCAGGACGCTCGCGCAGGTAATAATGCCGCACCAGTCCATTGAAGTTGAACGGCGCTGGCGTTCCGGCGTAGGCCTGGACCGACGTGATCTCCGGCAGCTGATGGGCGATGTCGGCCGCTGCGAACAGCACCCGTTCGGTTTCCTCCAGGCTCGCGCCCTCGGGTAGATCCGCGACAACGGCGATCTCTGATTTGTTGTCGAACGGCAGCAGCTTCACCGTGACCGACTTGGTCGCAAACAACGTCATCGAGAGCAAAGTTGCGATACCGACCCCGAGCAGGAAGATCCAGGCTGAGCGCTTGCTTGCAACGATCGGGCGGGCGACCTTGCGGTACAGCCGGCCGAGCCGGCCTTCGTCATGTGCAGCGTGTCCCGCGCTATTGCCATCGGTTTTGGCAGGGTCCTTTTTTGGCGCGAGCCGCAGCATCAGCCAAGGCGCGACCACTATGGCGACGAAGAACGAGAACAGCATCGCGGCGGACGCATTCGCCGGAATCGGTGCCATGTAGGGGCCCATCAGTCCCGACACGAACAGCATCGGCAACAAGGCTGCCACCACGGTAAGCGTCGCGACGACGGTCGGATTGCCGACCTCGGCGACCGCTTCGATCGTTGCCTGCAGGCGCGGACGGCCATCGTGCATGGACCAATGGCGGGCGATGTTCTCGACCACGACAATCGCGTCGTCGACCAGGATGCCGATCGAGAAGATCAGCGCGAACAGGCTGACGCGATTGATGGTGTAGCCCATCAGATTGGCGGCAAACAGCGTCAGCAGGATCGTGGTCGGGATCACGACGAAGGTGACCACCGCCTCACGCCAGCCGATCGCGATCGCAATCAGGACGACGATCGAGAGCGTTGCAAGCCCGAGGTGGAACAGGAGCTCGTTGGCCTTTTCGTTGGCGGTTTCGCCATAATCCCGCGTCACCGTGACGGTGACGTCATCGGGAATGAGGCGCGTCTTGAGGCCTTCCAGCCGCTGAGCGATGTCATGCGACACGACCACGGCGTTGGCGCCGGCGCGTTTGGCCAGCGCCAGACTGACCGCGGGCACGCGGTTCCACTGGCTCTCGCCGCTGCGGGCATCGTTCCAGACCCGATGCTCGGCGAGATTCGGTCCGATCACGACGGTCGCGACGTCGCGGACATAGACCGGGCGTCCGTCACGCGTGGTGATCAGAAGCAGGCCGATGTCGGGAATCCCGGCGAGCGTCTGGCCGGCCGCGACGTTGCGGACGATGCCGCCGTCTCTGATGTCGCCGGCCAGGAAGGAGCGGTTGGCATCCTTCACCTTGGCGACGAGCTGCTGCAGCGTGACACCGAACAGGGACAGCTTTTCCGGATCTGGCTCGACCCGGATCTGCTGTGCGCCGCCGCCGGAGATGTAGGTGAGGCCGACATTGTCGACCTTGGTCAACTCGGCGCGCAGCTTATCCGCGAGCTCATAGAGGTCCTTGTCGGTCCAGCGGTCGGCGGCTTCCGGCTTCGGCGACAGGGTCAGGACACTGACAGCCACGTCGTTGATGCCGCGCCCGACGATCAAGGGTTCCGGGATTCCGACCGGAATCCGATCGAGATTGGCGCGAATCTTCTCGTGGACGCGCAGGATGGCGTCTTCGAACTTGGTGCCGACCAGAAACCGCGCGGTGACCATCACCCGGTCGTCCTCGGTCTGGCTGTAGACGTGCTCGACGCCGTCGATCGCCTTGACGATGGTCTCGAGCGGCTTGGTAACGAGCTCGACGGCGTCAGGCCCGCGCAATCCATCCGCATTGACGCGGATGTCGACCATGGGAACGCTGATCTGCGGCTCCTCCTCGCGGGGGATCACGATGACCGCGATCAGGCCGACGACCAATGCCGCCAGCAGGAACAGCGGCGTCAGCGGCGAGCCGATCGTCGCCTGGGTAAGTTTGCCCGACAATCCGAGTTTCACGGCAGCACCAATTGGTCGCCCGCGCGCAGACCGGACAGGATTTCAAGGCCGTCGGGGAGGTCGGGGCTCGGCAGCTCGCGGCCGCGCTGCACCGGCACAGCGACGGTCTGATCCTGTTGCCGTAGCTGAACATAGTCGATCCCGAAACGGGTCGTCACATAGCGCGCCGGAATCACGAAGGCGTTGCGCGTGCCGCCGGAGATCCACACCCGCAGGCGGTCGCCGACGAAATATTGGCCGAGGCCCGAGACGATGGCGTCGGCAACGACGCGGCCTTCCTCGATCTGCGGATAGACCAGATCGATCACGCCCCATTTCGTGCCTTGCTCACCCAACTCGGCGGCATCGACGCGGACCTTGTCGCCGGCTTTCAGGAACAGCGCGTGCCGCTCCGGCACACGCAGCCGCAGCTTGAAATTCTGTTGCGCGATCGTCACGATGGGATCGCCGGGCAGCACCACCGATCCTACGGTCACGAGCTTCTTCAGCACGCGCCCGTCGTCAGGCGCCAGCACTTGTCCTTCGGTCTGCTGCTGCTGCACGACGGCGCGTTCGGCGGTCTTGGACCGCAAATTATTCTGCGCGACGTTGAGCGCGGTCCGGGCCTGATCCAGATTGGTGCGCGGCAGCGTCCCGCGCTCGACCAATCCCTGGATCCGGTCAAAGTCGATCTGGGCCTGATCCGTCTGCGCCTGCAGCCCCAGGATTTGTGCATCCAGCGATTTCATCTGCAGCACGAGCTTCTCGTCGCCGACCACGGCAATCGCCTGGCCGCGCGTCACGGCATCGCCTTCCCTGACGTGAAGCTGAGCCACGGTGCCGCCGATGCGCGCACGCGCCGGGACTACGCTGATGCTCTCGACGGTAGCGAATACAGCCTTTTCGTCCGTGACCTGACGCGTCGCCGCCGTCAGGGTTTCCGCTTGAGCCGGCACTGCGGACCATGTCGCAACGGCCATCAAGCTCAGGAGCGTCAATCTTCGCATTAGCTAATCCTGTTTTTCCAGTTCCGGAGGACGCCCGGGCAGCGAAGCTTGCGCACGCATGCCATGAGGCCCGTTCTCAACCCTTGATATGTCTCAAGGGGCCGATCCGCCGTTGCTCTACCTTCCGTGCCGGTTTGGCAGGAGCCGGCGCGCAGTAGACTTCGTAAAGCGTCTTCAGCACCTCACGCGCCGGATCGCTTGCAATCGAGTAATAGATCGTCTGCCCATCGCGCCGCGCGGACACGAGTCCATCCTTGCGCAACAAGGCAAGGTGTTGCGACACGGTGGAATCGCGCAAGGACAGCAGTTCGGCGAGGTCACCGACCGGGCGTTCCCCGTCGATCAATTGGCAGATGATCAGAAGCCGGTGCCGGTTCGAAAGCGCCTTGAGGAGGTTGCTCGCCTGGTCCGCCGCCGCTTCCATGATGTCGGTGTCAATTTTCATGATTGCGTATATACGAATATTCGAATATATAATCAAGCGCAGATCACCAGATCACACAAGCCGCGGCTCACGTGGCGCGAACGGGAAGAACGGAAACCGAGGAGAATACCATGGCGGAAGTTGTCGTGATTGGAGCCGGGCTGAGCGGAACGCTGATGGCCTACGAATTACTGGCGCATGTGAGGCGGGAAGACCGGCTGACGGTGATCTCCGAAGGGCCGGTCTATCACTTCGTGCCGTCCAATCCCTGGGTTGCGGTCGGCTGGCGCAAGCGCGACGAGATCGAGATCGATCTGGTCGACACTATGAAGCGCAAGGGCATTCGACTGCTGACGCAGGGCGCCAAGCGCGTGCATGCGGCCGACGATCGCGTCGAGCTGAACGACGGCACGATCGTGGACTACGACTATCTTGTGATTGCGACCGGTCCGGAACTCGCCTTCGACGAAATTCCGGGTCTGGGGCCGCAAGGCCATACCCAGTCGGTGTGCCACGTCGATCATGCGGCGCACGCAAAAGCCGCCTTCGACAAGCTGGCCGAAAACCCGGGCCCGGTGGTGATCGGGGCCGTACAGGGAGCATCCTGCTTCGGTCCGGCCTACGAATTCCTCTTCATCCTGGAGACTGAACTACGCCGCCGCAAGCTGCGCGATCGTGTGCCGATGACCTTCGTGACCTCCGAGCCCTATATAGGCCATCTCGGTCTCGACGGCGTTGGCGACACCAAGGGGCTGCTCGAGAGCGAGCTGCGCGAGAAGCACGTCAAGTGGATCACCAATGCGCGCGTGACCGGGGTCGAGGCGGGGCGGATGACCGTCGAGGAGCTGAACGACGACGGTGCCGTGCGTAAGACCCACGAACTGCCGTTCGCGTATTCGATGATGTTGCCGGCGTTCCGTGGCGTTGCCGCGGTGCGCGGGATCGAGAAGCTGACCAATCCGCGCGGCTTCATCGTCGTCGACAAGCACCAGCGCAATCCCGAATTCCGGAACGTGTTCGCGGTCGGCGTTTGCGTCGCGATCCCGCCGATCGGACCGACACCGGTCCCGGTCGGCGTGCCGAAGACCGGTTTCATGATCGAATCGATGGTGACTGCGACCGCGTTGAACATCGGCGCGTTGCTGCGCGGCCGGGAGCCGGCGGCGCAGCCGACCTGGAATGCGATCTGCCTCGCGGATTTCGGCGACTCCGGCGTAGCCTTTCTGGCGCAGCCCCAGATCCCGCCCCGCAACGTCAACTGGTCGTCGAAAGGTGAGTGGGTGCATTTCGCAAAGGTCGCGTTCGAGAAATACTTCTTGCGCAAGATGCGGCGCGGCACCCCGGAGCCGTTCTACGAGCGTTTCCTGCTCGATCGGCTCAACATCGCGAAGGTCAAGGAGGTCAAAACCGGCACATGAGTGAGACCTTCCAGGTCGTCTGCGGCCATTGTGGGCAGATCAACCGTCTGCCCTCAAGTGTCGGAAAGACCCCCAACACACCCGCGGCAGCGAAATGCGGAAAATGTCACACGGCGATCTTCAGCGGCCATCCGATCGAGGTCGACGAGGCCGCGTTCAAACGGCATCTCGCGCACAGCGACCTGCCGCTGCTCGTCGACGTTTGGGCGCCCTGGTGCGGTCCTTGCCGGGCGATGGCGCCGATGTTCGAACGGGCCGCGCAGGAACTCGAGCCGCGCGCCCGCTTGCTCAAGCTCAATTCCGACGCAGCGCCAGACGTCTCGGCGCGCTTCGGCATCTCGGGCATTCCAACGCTCCTGCTCCTGAGGGGAGGCCGGGAGCTGGCACGCGTTTCAGGTGCGATGGATTCGCAACGAATTGTCGCCTGGACTCTGTCCGGCCTCAGCCGGGCTTGATCACGCTCAATCCAAATCACACAGGAGCATGCCATGAACGTCGATAAAGCAGTTCTCAGCTTTGCAGGGTTGGTCGTCCTGCTCGGGCTCGCGCTCGGCTGGACCGTCAATCCGTACTGGTACCTACTGACGGCCTTTGCGGGGGTGAACATGATTCAGGCGTCCTTCACCGGCTTCTGTCCGGCGGCGATCGTGTTCAAGAAGCTCGGCCTGAAGAGCGGTAACGCATTCTCCTGAGCTCGCGAGCAGCAGGTGGATGCGCCGCAGAGACGATAACGAGGAGCAAGATGGTTGATTCAGGCGATACCTATATCGTCGGCCCGCTCTACAAGGCGCGCGAGAAGGTCTATCCGCAGGCCGTACACGGCCGCTTTCGCCGCATCAAATGGACGATCCTCTGCATTGCGCTCGGCATCTACTACCTGCTGCCTTTCGTACGTTGGGATCGCGGCCCAGGTTTGCCGAATCAGGCGGTGCTGATCGACTTTCCGCACCGCCGCTTCTACTTCTTCTTTATCGAGCTGTGGCCGCAGGAGGTCTACTACTTCACCGGTCTTCTCATCCTGGCTGCCGTGGCGCTGTTTCTGATGAATGCGGTGGCGGGCCGATTGTGGTGCGGCTATCTGTGTCCGCAGACGGTCTGGACCGATCTGTTTTACGCGGTCGAGCGCTGGGTCGAAGGTGACCGCCGTGAGCGAATCCTGAGCGATAAGCGGGGTTGGACCGTCACCCATGTGCGTCAGGTTGCGACCAAGCATTTCCTCTGGCTGATGATCGGCTGGTGGACCGGCGGAGCTTGGGTGCTCTATTTTGCCGATGCGCCGACTCTGGTGAAGGAACTCGCGACCTTCCAGGCGCCATTCCTGGCCTACCTCTGGATCGGCATTCTCACCGCCACGACGTATACCTTTGCCGGTCACGCCCGCGAGCAGGTCTGCATCTATATGTGCCCGTGGCCCCGGATCCAAGCCGCCCTGACGGACGAATGGGCGCTCAACGTCACCTACAAGCGCGACCGCGGCGAGCCGCGTATGTCGGTGAAGAAGGCGGAGGCGGCGCGCGAGCACGGCGAACCCGCCGGTGACTGCATCGACTGCCATCAATGTGTCAATGTGTGCCCGACCGGCGTCGATATCCGCAATGGCATTCAGCTCGGCTGCATCCAGTGCAGCCTGTGCATCGACGCCTGCGATACCGTGATGAAGCAGATCGAACGGCCGACAGGGTTGATCGGCTATGACACCGACATCAATGTGCAGCGGCGCATGGAGGGGAAGCCGGCGATCTATCGTCTGATTCGTCCGCGCACCGTCATCTACGCGAGCTTCATGGTCATTGTCGGCGGCATCATGCTTTATACGTTGGCCACGCGCGGTACGCTCGGCGTCAATGTCCTGCACGAGCGCAATCCATTGTTCGTCCAGCTTTCGGACGGCGGGGTGCGCAACGATTATACGGTGCGCTTGCTCAATAAGCGTGCAGCGCGCAACGTTGTGCTCGAGGTCAACGGTCTGCCCAATGCGAAGATCTCTGTCGCGGGCGTCGAACGTGCGGCGGATGGCCGCATGATCGTCGAGGTCGGTCAGGACCAGACCCGAGAGATCCGCATGTCGGTGCAAGCATCGAGCTCCGACATCCCCCCGGTGCCGCTCGACATCGAGATCAGGGCCACCGATCCCGCGACCGGAACTACGGCCATTGCGCATGATCACTTCGTTCCGCCGACGCGATAACGCCGGTGCGAGCAGCCTGGGCTAATACTGCTTGACCGCGGCGCCGAGCGCGACCAACACGAGCGTGGCGAGGAGGCCGAGGCCACCCAGGACAAGAAAGGTGGACGAATAGCCGATCCAATGCGCCACCCAGCCGCCTAGCGCGGGACTGAACGCGGCGCCGACGCCCTGAACAGTGATGACGGCGCCTTGGGCGAGATTGACGCGGCCCGTTCCGTAAAGTGAGCGGGTCGCCATGCCGGGCACCGCGACACTCTGCAGGCCGGTGCCGATGCCGATGCCGTCGAGCACCTCGACCGGAACGACACCCCCAGCCATTGAGGAGCCAGGCAAGGATTCCCCGCAGCGCAGGACGAGAAACGAGACCAGCAGGATCAGCCAATAATTTCGCTTCTCCGCGATGCGCATCGCCACAATGGATGCAACCACCATCACACCCTGGGCGATCACGATCGTGGTTGCGACGAAGCTCGGGCCATTCGCCTTACCATTCGATACGGCTGAGATGCCGTAGAACGGAATGATGGCGGCGTTGCCGAGTTGAAACACCGCGAGTGCGAGCCCGAGGACCAGAAGCGGCTTATGCCGAAGCAGCACCGTAAGCCCGCTGGGCTGACTTTTCGGGTCATCTTCGTTGTTGCCGCGCGCGGCATGATCATTGATGGACCCAGGCCGGATCAGCAGCACGCAGGCGACGGTGATTGCGCCGAATAGCGCCGACAACGCGAACACCGAGAAGTAACCCAGCTTCCAGCCCAGGAGCCCGGACGCTGCTGCGCCGATCATGTTGCCGGAACGCTTGAAGGCCTGGTTGCGACCGTTCTGCCGGTTGAAGCCTTTCTGTCCGACCATGCCGAGCGTGATCCCGGTCACGGCAGGAACGATCGCGGCACCGGCGATCGAGGTCGCAATCTGCGAAGCGGCGACGGCCCAGAAATTCTGCGAAAGCAGGATGACGAGGAGCCCAGGACGACAGCTATTCCGGGGACGATCACCCAGGCGCGCTTGTGGTGCGAAGCATCGATAAATCCGCCGATGGGCGTGGTGATCAACATGCCCGCGACATTGCCGATACTCATGGCCGTTCCGATCACCCCACTGGTCCAGCCGCGCTCGACTAGAAACACGCCGAGGAAGGGACCGATTCCCGATTGCATGTCGGCCATGAAGAAGTTGACGGCGAGCAGGGGCCACAGGCGAGCCGATAGGCTATCGCGTGCCGGTCGCCGGCTTTCAGACATCGATGTAAAGGTCCCGACTTCTGGTTAGAGCTGCGTGATCGATAACGATATACGCCCGGTCGGGTTCAACATTGATGCAGTGACGCTCTCGTTCGTTGGACAGCGTGGCGGGTCTCGGGCCAGCGCGGAAGTGTTCGGAGATCGGGCTGAGAGCAAATGTTCCGCTCAACTGCTCAGCCCGAATGCGCTGTTAAGTCGCAGGGCTGGAATTCGTTGTAGACTTGCGGCCTGCACTGGCCGGGGGAGGCGGGGCCGACCGGCTCGGGGGACTCAAACTTGCACCACGGTCGAGGCCTGGAGCAGATCGCGCTTCAAGTGCGCGACAACGCTGTCCGCGCAATCACTGACAAAGAAATGACCACCCGGAAACATGCGAACCATGCATCGACTGGTTGTCTCGGCTTGCCAGGCGAGAAGCGAGTCCTTGCTCGTGTCGCTGTCGGTTAGTCCGCCATAGGCTGCGATCGGAACCGATAAATACGGACGATGGGCCGGTCGGTAGGTCTCACAGGCGCGAAAATCGGCGCGCAGAATCGGAAGCATCAGATCGAGAAGATCGGGTACGTCAAAGATTTCCGGCGGCGTTGCGCCGAGCCCGTGAAGATGGGCGAGGAACTCTCTGTCGGGAGCATTGTGTAGCGGAGGAGTCACTGGTGGAACTCGCGGCGCGCGATGTCCACACACGATGAGAAGGGTAGGCATCTTGAGACCGTGCTTTGCAAGTGCGTGACATGTCTCGAAGGCAACAAGGCTGCCCATACTATGACCGATCAGCGCGTACGGACCGTCTTTTGAGCAACTGATTTCTTCGACTGCAGAGTCGGCGATCTGTTCGATCGTGTCGAGCAGTGGTTCGTTGATCCGGGTTCCGTGGCCGGAATATTCAAAAGTGCAAACATCGATGCCGGGCTGCAACAGCTTCTGCCAGGAGCGAAATAATTTTCCGGTTCCACCTGCATGAGCGAAACAAAAAAGTCGAATGGGCATTGATGGGGTTCGCCCAAGAGGCGCTGCGTTGAACATCGGTGTCAACTCTCCAGTGCTGCCGTTGATCGTATCATCAACTGTAATGTCACGTTGCGCCGATAGTCATCGATCTGTCGTACTGACGCGCCGGACTCGCGGGATCGCTATGGCATATTTCAATTCCGTATTGTCGATAATCACGCCGTAGCAACCATAGGTCGCATCATTAGAATCGTATTTAGTTCATCGAACACGACGATATGATCATGCGTGCCACTAATTCGTACATTTGTTGGGGCATGCATGACGAGACGGGTGCTAACTACACGCGTCGCTGTTCTTTGCGCACGATGATCTGGCGGGCAATAGAAGTGAGACGTTTCGAATGACTCTGACAAACGAATCAAATGAAGAGATCTTTCTCGTTGTGATGAATGACGAAGAGCAATACTCGATCTGGCTTGCCGAGAAGCCGGTTCCCGCCGGCTGGCGAGCGGTGGGCAAGCGTGGTTCCAAGGCGGAGTGTCTGGAGTACATCGAAGCCGTCTGGACTGATATGAGGCCGCTTAGTTTGCGAAAGCGGATGGCTGAGCGCGCATGACGAGCGACGAGATTTCGGTCAGCTTGGAATCGTGATGCGATCCAGGGTCGAATACCGGAATCCGTCCGCAGGGTCTGTGTTGTTTGCGACTCCCGGAAAGATACGCGTTCGCGGTGCGTAATAGTGCCGTCAAGATGGAGCGCTAATCATGGGTGCAGCTGGTTGGTCAAACGTCCGGACTAAAGGGGCGGTGACATATCCTGCCGGTCATGTTGCGGTCTCGCATGTTGCTCGGCGCGGGCGGCTGGCGCTTGTGGAGACTCGTCGCGCTCTTTCCGAATCGAGGATCTCGCCGATGGCGGATCCGCCAAGAGGCTCCATGTAGCCTCCACTCTGCGTCGGAAGTCTGTGGGAGCCACCAGTTCCGGCGCGATCCATTGATTATGCTCAGCGTCCGATCACCGGTTGCCGATGATCGAGGCGATGAGCCGCTGCGCGCCCTCAGGCCATGGTGCGCGTCGTTGATGAGTTCGGCCGGGGAGCAGATGTCGATGACGAGTTCGAGCAACGCAGTCGCGGACAATTCAGTCGCGGGCAATGCAGTCACGATGGTTGAAGCGTTGCGACGCAATGCCAAGCATATGCCTGAACGGCTCGCGTTGCGCTTCCTTCCAGCGTCATCGGCGCGAATCGATCTGAGCTTTGCGGAACTCGATCGCGCAGCGGCTCAACTGGCAGGGAGTCTGAGGACGAATGGTATAGGTCGTGGCGATCGCGTCCTTATGTTCTATCTCCCCGGGATCGATTTCATGATCGCGTTCTTCGCAGTGCTCTACGCTGGCGCAGTTGCTGTGCCTTTGAGCCCACCTCGGCGATCGGGAAGTAGTCGGGTCATCGCAGGCTTGATCGACAATGCGGAGCCGACTGCGGTTCTGACGTCATCGCAACTGGCGCCGCGCATCAGCAGCATCCTGTCCGAATTCGGGTGCTCTGTCGGAACGCTCGTGACCGATCAGCTTCCTCCGGACGGAGCCGCGAACGACGATATCGTGATGCCCGACCCGGACGAGATCTGCGTACTTCAGTATACTTCCGGCTCGACCGGAAGTCCTCGCGGCGTCATGGTGACGCATGGGAATGCCGCGCGGAACGCCTGGTTGCTCGGCAAGCAGACCGCGCTGCACGGTCAGTCGGTGTGGGTCAGTTGGGTACCTCACTTTCACGATCTCGGCCTGTTCGGCGGCATCTGCACGCCAATCTATCATGGTATCACGTCGGTTCTGATGCCGCCGGCTGCGTTCGTGGCGCGTCCGGTACGATGGCTGGAGGCGATCTCGCAATATGGCGGCACGGTCAGCATCGCACCAAATTTCGCCTACGATCTTTGTCTGCGTCAGATTACGGAACAGGAATGCGCCGAGCTCGACTTGCGTCATTGGACTGTCGCCGGATGCGGCGCCGAGCCCATCAAGCTGCAGACCATGGAAGATTTTGCCGAGCGTTTCGGGCCTTATGGATTGAAGCGCCAGGCGATGTGCCCGTTCTACGGGCTCGCGGAGGCGACGCTGCTGGTGTCCGGCGGTCCGGTCGGATTGGGGCAGACGGCCACCGTCGTCTCGTCCGCAGCAATTCGCCGGAAGGGTCTGAAGCGCGCGCAAGGTCTGCATGACGAATACAGCGTTCCGTCTAGCGGCCGTCCATCTCCCGAACATCGTATTCTGATCGTCGATCCCGAGACGAAACAGAGATGTGCATCGGAGATGGTTGGTGAGATCTGGATCGACGGTTCGACTACGGGGGCGGGCTATTGGCGCAATCCAGAGGAGACTGCGCGTGTTTTTAACGCCCGTCTTGCGAGCGGAGAGGGGCCGTTCCTCCGAACGGGCGACCTCGGCTTCATGCAGGATGGTACACTTTACGTCAGCGGCCGGATCAAGGATGTCATGATCATCCGCGGCCAGAATCTCTATCCGCAGGATCTTGAAGCCGCGGCGCGGCAGACGGCGTCCGATATTGCGGATGCCGCCGCGTTCACTGTCGCCGATGAGGCGACCGAACGTGCGGTGCTGGTGATTGAGGAGGCCAGGCGCCCCATCGGCGACGCTGGGTCTCTTATCGAGCAGGTGCGTGCGGCAATTTCCGCCGCCAATGGCATTGAACTCGACCGCGTCGTGTTGACGCATCATCGCGCGCTCCCGAAGACCTCGAGCGGCAAGATCCAAAGGTCCAAAGCGCGCGAGATGCTGCTCGACGGAACCTTGCCCGTGCGAATGGAGTGGTGCGCAGAGGATGATCTCTCATCGGCGGGCAGTGATCGAATAGACCCGATCGAATTGATTCTCAGAATGAGGGATCAGGATGAGGCCGATCAGATTCGCTCGATCGAGAACTACCTTGGCCATATCTTTGGCGAACTGATCGGATTGAATGCCGATGATCTTGATCGTCGTGAATCCCTTATGGCCTTAGGCGTGACCTCGCTCGGGTTGGTGCGGGTGAAGAGCAAGCTCGAGACTGATTTCATGATGCAGATTGATTCAGCAATGCTGTGGCATGAGAGTAACTGCGCCAAGATGGCGGAGCAGCTGCACGCTCGGCTGCGTACGTCTCCGCTTTGGGCAAATGCGGATGTGCTGCAACGCCTGGCCGATGAGGTCGCCCAGATGGGCGACGAGGACGTCGCGCGCGAGTTGGGCTCGCAGGCGGTCTGACCAGCCGGCGCATTGTGCAGGTCCGCTATTCGTCGAAGAACCGCGCATCCAACTGGCGCGCAGAGCGTCGATAGCGCAAGCCCATACCGGTAATCACGATCTGAGATCGCGATTATCCAATCTAATGGCCGATGCTTGAATTGATGCCGCACGACGCGGCGCTTCAGGCGAAGTGTTCGAGCTTAGGAGCAGACGACCAATGGATTTGTCTACGCCGGAGACCACGCCCCAAGCCTCGCCAATTAAAGCAACGTTAGGTCGCAGAAGAGAGTTGTTGCGACTGAAGCTCAAGCGCGGCCTTGAGCATCTATCCAGCGGAATTTCAAAGGCGCCGCGGGGCCATCTGCTACCTCTTTCGTTTGCACAGGAGCGGCTGTGGTTCCTTGACCGGCTGGGCCGGCTGGGGCCGGCCTATCACATCGGCCTCACGGTTCGCCTGAAGGGGCCGTTGAATTCCGCGGCGCTTTCGGCGGCTCTGACTGAGATCGTACGGCGGCACGATAGCATCCGGACTCGCATCGTGATGCGGGATGGCGTTGCCTGTCAGCTGATCGATCCGCCCTGGCGAATCGATCTTGTTGCCGATCAGGTCGCATTGGCCGATGCAATATCGCGGGCGCGCCGATTGATCGAGCAACCGTTTGACCTCGCTCATGATCGATTGTTGCGCTGTGATCTTTTTGCGCTTGGTGATCAAGACTACGTCCTTGCGCTCTCGATGCACCACATCATTTCCGATGGCTGGTCGGTCGGTGTGTTGTTCCGCGAACTCGCGACCCTTTATGCGGCCTTTTCCGCGGGCCGACGCTCGCCGCTGCCGGATCTGCCGATTCACTACGTGGACTATGCGGTGTGGCACCGCGAATGGGTGTTGAAGCGCGTGCTCCAGCCGCAGCTGGCGTATTGGCGCGACCGGCTGGCGGACGCGCCGGCGGGGCTGGATTTGCCGATCGATCGCCCGCGTCCCGCCGCGCAGAGCTTCCACGGCGCAACGCATCGGTTCGTGCTCGATCGCGAGCTGTCCAGTGCGCTGGCGGCAATGGCGCGCGGCGAGAGCGCGACATTGTTCATGGTGCTATTGGCAGGCTTCAAAGCAGTGCTGGCGCGGTGGAGCGGTCAAACCGACATCGTCGTGGGAAGCCCGATTGCAGGCCGCGCAGGCGCTGAGACGGAGCAATTGATCGGATTCTTCGTGAACATGCTGGCGCTGCGCAGCGATGTCGCGGACGATCCATCGTTCCGAGCTCTGGTACGGCGCGTCAAGCAGACGGCGCTTGGCGCCTACGCACATCAGGACCTTCCGTTCGAGCAAGTGGTCGATGCGTTGCAGCCGGTCCGCGAACTCAGCCGACATCCGATCTTTCAGACCGTGTTTGTCCTGCAGGACGTCTCGCTGGAGCAGATGAAGCTTCCAGGCCTCAAGATCGAACGCTTCGATGATGAGCAGACGGCGGCCAGGTTCGATCTCGAGCTCGCGATGACGGAAGTCGGCGGGCAACTGGTCGGCTCGCTCGTCTACGCGACGGATCTGTTTGATGTCACGACAGCGGAGCGCTTCGCGTCTCATTTCGTGCAGCTGCTCAAGGGGGCGGTCGCCGCTCCCGACACGCGGCTCTCGCAATTGCCGCTGTTGTCGGAAACGGATCGCGGGAAAGTCCTGCGCGACTGGCATGCGACGCCGGCGGTGCAGTCCGCGTATCGCACGTTGCACGAGCTGTTTTCCACGCAGGCGGCGCTGGCACCGGACGCGCCGGCGTTGATCCGTCACAGCGAACAATTGAGCTATGCAGAGCTCGACGCCCGCGCCAATCAGCTTGCGCACTATCTGCGCAAGCGTGGCGTCGGTCCCAACATCGTCGTCGGTCTTTGCCTCGAACGCTCATTCGACATGGTGATCGGGGTGCTCGGCATCCTGAAAGCGGGTGGGGCCTATTTGCCGCTTGACCCCAACTATCCGACCGAGCGGCTTGCCTACATGATCGCAGAGTCGCGGACGCCGCTGGTGCTCACCCACGGCACGCTCGTCGATCGGATACCATTCAACGATGCCATGGTGATTCGCCTCGACGAGGCCTGGTCCGAGATCGCCTGCCTGCGGTCCGATGCGCCCGCCGTTCCCGTCGACTCTGCAGATCTGGCCTATGTGATCTACACGTCAGGTTCCACCGGGTGGCCGAAGGGTGTCATGGTCCCCCATGCCGGCGCGACAAATCTGGCGGAAGCTCAGCTCGCGCCGCTGCAGATCGCCACTGGAAGCCGCGTCCTGCAGTTTGCCTCCTTCAGTTTCGACGCCGCCGTGTGGGAATTGATGATGACCTGGCGCACCGGCAGCGCGCTGGTCATTGCCGACCGTCGTGAGATGCTGCCGGGCGAACCGCTGCGCATGCTCTTGCAGCAGCAAAGGATCGCCGTCGTTCTGCTGCCGCCCTCCGCGCTGGCGGCTCTGAAAGGTGAATCCCTGCCGGATCTGAAGACGCTCCTCGTGGGCGGCGAGGCGTGCACCAGTGAGATGATTGCTCCCTGGCTCGGCGAGCGTATCGTGCTCAATGCATATGGTCCGACGGAAGCCAGCGTCTGCACCACCGTTTTCCGCTGCCTCGCCGATCGGCGCACGCCACCGATCGGCCGCCCTTTGGCTAATACGCGGACCTATGTGCTCGACCAACATTTCGAGCCGGTTCCGATTGGCGTACCCGGCGAGCTCTATATCGGCGGGGCTGGATTGGCTCGCGGCTATCTGTTCCGGCCCGGCCTGACGGCCGAGCGGTTTGTGCCGAACCCGTTTGTGCCTGGCGAACGGATGTATCGCACCGGGGATCTCGTGCGCTGGCGCGCCGACGGCGAGCTCGAATATCACGGCCGGCTCGATCATCAGGTCAAAATTCGCGGCTTCCGGATCGAACTTGGCGAGATTGAGACCGCGCTGCGGTCGGAGCCTTGCGTGGAGCAGGCCACCGTGATCGCCCGCGAGGACGTGCCGGGCAGCAAGCGGCTGGTCGCCTATGTCGTGCCCGATCTTCGACGGCTCAAGGCCGAGCGGCGGCAGGTCACCGTCGACGGCGACGATAGCGTTGCGCAATGGCAGACCTTGTTCGACGAGACATACGGTCTCAGCCCGGAGGCGAAGGCGCCAAGTTTCATCGGCTGGAACAACAGCTACACCGGCGCGCCGATCCCCGAACCGGAGATGATCGAATGGCTCACGACGACGGTGCAGCGCATCGCGGCGTTTAGGCCTGACCGTGTTCTGGAGATCGGTTGCGGCGTCGGTCTTCTTCTTCAGCATCTCGCGCCGATCAGCCGCCTCTATCGTGGCACGGATATCTCGTCAGCAGCGATTGACGGCTTGCGGGCGTGGGCGAGGGAGCGGAGTGAGCTCGCCCATGTCGAACTCGCGCAGCGCGAGGCCACGGCCCTCTCAGACATGGCGCCGGTATCCGTCGATACTGTCGTCATCAATTCGGTCGTGCAATATTTTCCGGATACCGACTACCTGCGCGACGTGCTCGCGGGAGCCTCGGCGCTCGTTGCTGACGGCGGCCGGATCTTCGTCGGCGACGTCAGGCATTTTGGTCTGTTGCCTGTATTCCATGGTTCAATTCAGGTTGCGCGTGCGCGCGCAGGATCGCGCGCCGAAGAGATCAAGAGCCGGGCCGCCACTGCAGCCAAGCATGAGACGGAGCTCGCGATCGATCCGGCGTTCTTCTCGGCCCTCCAGGATGGGATTGCACGGATCTCAGCTGTCGAGATCCTGCTCAGGCGCGGCCATTTCGACAACGAGCTGACTCGCTATCGCTACGACGTGGTCCTGCATATCGGAGGCAAGAAGCCGCAGGCGGCCGCGCAATCGATGGACTGGACTGGATGTTCGCTGGTCGAGCTCGCCGCTATCCTCGCCGAGCAGAGACCCCCAAGTGTCGCGGTGCTGCACGTGCCAAATCGACGGCTGGCGCAGGATCTCACGGCGTCGCAGTGGCTGGAAGCCAGCGAATCCAACGCCAGGATTAGCGAACTGATGGCTGCCGATGGCGTGCCGACCGGCGAGGATCCTGAAACCTTCTGGGATATCGGCGAGCGGTACGGCTATGACGTGCGCGTGAGCTGGACCTCCGCTTCGGCCGATGGTTGCTTTGACGTCGTCTTTGTCGACCGCAGCCGGTGTGATGGGCCGGTCCAACTGCCGCAACCCTCATGCCGTCCCGATCGTGCCTACGCCAACGATCCCGGCGCGGCCACGCTGACGCATCAACTCGGCCAGCGTCTGCGCCAGTCGTTACAGCGACGATTGCCGGATTACATGGTGCCGGCAGCGATCGTGATGCTCGATGCGCTGCCACTGACGCCGGCCGGCAAGATTGACCGCAATGCACTGCCGGCGCCGGAAGGGCGGCCTGAGATCGGCCGGTTCGTCGCACCGCGCACGCCGAGCGAGCAGATACTTGCGTCGATCTGGTGCGAGATCCTCAAGCTCGATCAGGTCGGGGTGGAGGATAATTTCTTCGAGCTCGGCGGCGACTCGATCCAATCGATTCAGGTGGTGGCTCGCGCCAACCGGGCGGGACTGAAGCTCACGTCGCGGCAAATTTTCGAGCACCAGACCATTGAGGCGCTTGCCGCTGCGGCAGGTGCCGGGGCGGTTGTGACGCGCGATGACGCTGTCGAGCGCGAGCCGAACTCGCTGCACGAAAGCCGGAACGCTGATGGGCTGCCGGATGGAGCCTCTCGGCTTGTGGAGGTCTCCCAAGGAGATCTCGATCGCGCGCTCGCGGCTGTAGGGGGCCCTGATCGTGTCGAAGATGTCTATCCCCTGACTCCGACCCAGCAGGGCATGCTGTTCCACAGCGTCTATGAGCCGCAATCCCGCGCCTATGTCACGACGTTGAGCTGTCGCTTGCTCGGGGACCTCGACATCGAGGCATTCCGAGCTGCCTGGGAGCTCTCGATCGGACGACACGCGGTGTTGCGCAGTGTCTTCGTCGGACAGGATCTTGCCGTGCCGCTTCAGGCCGTGTTGCGCGACACCGCGCTGCCATTCACGTTTCATGATTGGGAAGGTCTTTCGGCCGCCGAGCAGACGGCGCGACTGGCAGAATTGGAGCATGCCGAATGTGCACGCGGCTTCGATTTCGTGCGCGCGCCGCTCATGCGCCTGTGTCTTGTTAGGCTCGCCGGTCGCGACCATCGGTTCGTGTGGTGCTGCCATCATATCTTGTTTGACGGCTGGTCGATCCCGATTCTGCTGAACGAGGTATTCGCCGTCTATGGGGCGCTGCGCCGAGGTGAGCAGGCGCAACTGGCGCCTGCACCTCCATTCCGCGACTACATCTCCTGGCTGCAGCGCCAGGAGATACCGGCTGCAGAAGCCTATTGGCGCGAGCGCCTCGCCGGCTTCGACGCGCCGACCTCCCTTGGATTCGGGCATGCGGCAGGCGTGGCGTTCGACGGGGATCGTTATGCCGAGTACGACGAAGAGTTGCCGATCGCCCCGGAGGTGTTGGAGAGCTTCGCGCGCCGGCACCGGCTGACCCTCAACACGCTGGTGCAGGGGGCCTGGGCGCTGCTGCTCGGCCGCTACGGCGACAGCAATGACGTGGTGTTCGGCGTCACGGTGTCGGGCCGTCCGGCCGAGTTGCCTGAGGTGGAGCGTACGGTCGGGCTGTTCATCAACACCTTGCCGCTACGCGTGCCGTTGCCGAGCGAGGCGCGCGTGCTGGACGTTCTGGAGGAGGTACAGGCGCGGCAGAGCGAGCTGACCGACTATCAGTATAGTTCGCTTGCCGAGGTGCAGCGCTGGAGCGAGCTGCCGGCGGCAACGCCGCTGTTCGAGAGTATCGTGGTGTTCGAGAATTACCCGGACGAGATGTCTGCGGGAGGTGCGGATCATGCGGTCCGCGTTGATATGATCCGCGCGGTCAACCGCATCAACTATCCGCTCGCGCTGCAGGTCGCTGTCGGCGAGACGCTGGCGATGAAGATCATGTACGACGGCGGGCGATTTGACGGCGATGCGATCGCGCGTCTGGCCGGGCATTTGCAGCACTTGCTGAGCACGATCGTGGCCGATGCGGACCGGCCACTCTCGGCGCTGCCGCTATTGAGCGATGCCGAGCAGGAGCAGGTGGTGAGCGCATTCAACGCCACGGCGGCGGGTACTCCGCAAGGGCTATTGCATGAGCCGTTCGCGATCCAG